>NZ_JBNJMW010000001.1:2790000-7590000 GCF_050936385.1 Streptomyces sp. CA-288835 | reverse complement strand
GAAACGGTGATCCACCGCTTCGACGCGACGGCCGCGGTCGCCGCGCCGTACACCCTCTACGCGGACGTCGCGCTCGACGGCCTCGACGAGTGGATGGAGTTCAGCACCCTGCCGCAGGCCTACGCATCGGCGACCGAGCAGAGGGCGCTGATCGGCCCCGGCGACCGGACCCTCCACTTCCATGCCACGGACGCCCCCGAGGGGACCGGGGAGTGGCTGATCGACCTCACCGCGCTCCCGTTCACCTGGAGCCATGCCCACAAGAAAGCGACCACCGCAGTGCGCGGCCCGCTCAGGGACCTCCTGCTGCTCCTGTACCAGCGCCGCTCACCGACCCCTGCCCAGGGCATCGAAGTCCTGGGCGACGAGGCCCTGCTCACCACCTGGCTGCAGGCAGCCGGCGACTGGCTGCGCAGGTGACGGGGTGACGGGCCCCCGACCACCTGCTCAGTCGTCCTCCCCGCCGCGCGGAGCGCCGTCGTGCCAGCGGGGATCCGTCTCCCATTCCACGTTGCGCTCGCGGGCGATCTCCAGCGCGTGTTCGGCCTCGCCTCGGGACGTGTACGGGCCGATGCGGTCCTTCGCGGGGCATTCGGGGCCCTCTTCGACCTTCTTGTGCTCCAGGCAGTAGTACCACTCGCCCGGTTTGCCAACCGTGCGCTTCTTGAACAGGGCCATGGCTCCGGCTCCTTTCGCCAGGGTCATCGTCCCCCAGCCGCCGCTGGTTAGACTCGCTGGCATGTCTGGCCAGTCGCTGCTCGTACCAGGGGAGCTCTCTCCCACCCGTCCCTTCCCGGGAAACATCAGGCGTCCCGAGTACGTGGGCAAGCCCGCCCCGACGCCGTACAAGGGTCCGGAGGTGCAGACCCCCGAGACGGTCGAGGCCATGCGGTTCGCCGGGCGGATCGCCGCGCGGGCGCTGGCCGAGGCCGCGAAGAAGATCGCGCCGGGTGTGACGACGGACGAGCTGGACCGGGTCGCCCATGAGTACATGTGCGACCACGGGGCATATCCGTCCACGCTCGGCTACCGCGGTTTCCCCAAGTCCTTGTGCACCTCCGTCAACGAGGTGATCTGCCACGGCATTCCGGACTCCACGGTGCTGCGGGACGGCGACATCATCAACCTCGATGTGACGGCGTACATCGGCGGGGTGCACGGCGACAACAACGCCACGTATCTCGTGGGCGAGGTGGACGAGGAGTCGCGGCTGCTCGTCGAACGCACCCGCGAGTCCCTGAACCGGGCCATCAAGGCCGTCAAGCCCGGCCGGCAGATCAACGTCATCGGGCGGGTCATCGAGTCGTACGCGAAGAGGTTCGGCTACGGGGTCGTACGGGACTTCACGGGGCACGGGATCAACTCGTCGTTCCACTCCGGGCTGATCATTCCGCACTACGACAACCCGAACGCGACCACCGTCATGCAGCCCGGGATGACGTTCACCATCGAGCCGATGCTCACGCTGGGCTCGTACGAGTACGACATGTGGGACGACGGGTGGACGGTCGTGACGAAGGACCGTAAGCGGACGGCTCAGTTCGAGCACACGCTGGTCGTCACCGACAGTGGGGCCGAGGTTCTTACGTTGCCCTAGGCCGTTGGCCTGCTGCGTCAGGTGTGAGAGCCGCCCGCTCCCTCCCCCTGGGAGCGGGCGGCTTTTTCATGTGGTCCGGCATGTGGGTGTGCTGTTGATTCGGGGTAGGGTTTTGCCGACAGGGTGTCGGGAAATCCATTGACTTAGGTAAGCCTAACCGTAGAAGATGAGCTCGGCTCTCGTCTTCCCTTCGGCCTCGGAGGTCCACATGAACTCGTCGGGTACACCGTTCTCGACGCTCATCCGCACGGCGTCGCATGAGCAGCATGTGGAGGCGGAGACGTCGACGTTCATGAGCGACCTGCTCGGTGGGCGGCTCGGTGTGGACGCTTACGCGCGCTACACCGAGCAGTTGTGGTTTGTATATCGGGCGCTGGAGGAGGAGGCGGAGCGATTGTCGGGCGACTCGGTCGCCGGGCCTTTTATCCAGCCCGAGTTGCTGCGGCTTGCTGCGCTCGAGCGGGATCTTGCGCACTTGCGGGGCGCGGACTGGCGGGCTGGGCTTACGGCGCTGCCGGCGACGGAGGAGTACGCGCGGCGTGTGACGGAGTGCGCGGTCACCTGGCCGGGCGGGTATGTCGCGCACCACTACACCCGTTATCTCGGCGATCTCTCCGGGGGACAGATCATCCGGGACAAGGCGGAGAAGACGTGGGGGTTCGCGCGGAAGGGCGACGGGGTGCGGTTTTACGTGTTTGAGCGGATCGCTAATCCGGCGGCGTTCAAGCGGGGGTACCGCGACCTGCTGGACGGTGTTCGCGCCGATGACTTGGAGAAGCAGCGGATTGTTGCTGAGTGCAAGCGGGCGTTTGCGCTTAACAGCGCGGTCTTTTCTGCGTTGGGGGAAGAGTTTCGCGTCAGCGCGTGAACGCTCCGGGGGGCGCGGTTTGAACGTGCGGGTTCGTTGTGGCTTGTCGCTCCCCCACTCTCGGCTCCGCTCGAGCGGGGGGACCCCCATCGCGGCGGAGCCGCAAATTGACACAGCCCCGCGCCCTAAGAGGCCTGCGGCCTCCCTAGGAGCGCCCCTGTAGCCCTCAGCGTTCCAAGGTCACCCTGCCGCCCACCTCTACCCAGCCCTCCGGCTGTGGTGCCGTCAGGAGTTGGGAGCCCGCGCCCTGGGTGATGTTCAGGGCTCGGCCCAGTTGGGCTGTCAGCTGGAGAGCTGCCGCGCCCGTTGCCTCGTCCTCCTCTATGCCGTCGCCCCGCCCTGGGAAGCCGCGGGCTCGGACACGGCCCGCTGCCTCGTCCTGCCAAGCCCAGGCGTAGAGCCACTCCCCTGGTGGGGGTACCTCCAACGCGTCGACCTCGGCTGCCGAGCCGTACTGGCGCAGCGTGCGCGGCAGGGCCCACTCTGGCCGGGCCTCGATCCAGCTGAACTCGCCGTCCAGGCGGGTCCCCACCACGCCTGCGGGCGTGACGAGTTCCGGCACGTCGAGGAGCCAGGCCGCCCCGACACACGGGTAGCCGGCGAAGGGCAGGCGTGCGCTGGGGGTGTAGATGTCGATGACCCCGCGTTCGGGGTCATCGACGAACACCGTTTCGCTGAAGCCGAGTTGGGCCGCGAAGGCCTGGCGGTCGTCGCGTTGCGGCATTCGGGAGCCGTCGCGTACGACCGCCAGGGCGTTTCCGTGGCGCTCGCCGGGGCCGCAGAACACGCGCAGCACGTCGTAGTCAGTCACTCGGGCATTCAAACATCAACCTGCGGGCGGCTACGGATCAGCCCTTCTCCCCCGCCCTGCGCCGACGTACCGCGAAGACCACGCCAGCGCCCGCCGCGACCGTCACGGCGGCCACGGCGCCAAGGGCTCCGGCCGGGACGGAGGAGCCGGTGGCGGCCAGGCCGCCCGTTACGCCGCCAGTGGTGCCGCCCGTGGTGGAGCCGGTGGTGCCCGCGCCCGTGCCGCCAGCTGTGCCGGAGGCATCCGTCGGGGTCGCGGAAGCGCTCGGGTCGTCAGTCGGCGGGAGCTCGGCGTCAGCCGAAAGGGCTACCGCGAGGTCCAGCGGGTCGAGTTCGGCGCCGGCCTTGTAGAAGCCGCCGAAGGCGTCCGAGCCCGCCGCGGTGAGCTTGGCGGTGACGTCCTGCAGCGTGATGACGTCGCCCTCCGTGACCAGGTCCGCCGACCCCGGCTGAAGGTCGGCGAGGACCACGTCGGCGGCGGTGGCCGGCGCCCTCGGCGTACCCGCCGCCGGGGAGGAGCTGGCACAGCGCTCCGAGCAGCGAATCGCCGCCGTACGCAAGGGAGTTCCGCAGGACGGCGACCAGCCGCGCGTCGTGTTCCTCTACCTCCGTGGCTCCGCCTCCGTCTATCTGATCGGCGGCAAGGGCTCGGGCGCCACCTCACTGCTCGAAGCGGCGGGAGCGGTGGACGCCGGGGCCGAGTCGGGCCTCGAGAAGGACTTCACCGCGATCACCACGGAGGCCCTCGCGCAGGCCACGCCCGACGCGATCCTCGTGATGTCCAAGGGCCTCGAGTCCGTCGGCGGCATCGACGGGCTCGTGAAGATCCCCGGCATCGCACAGACCCCGGCCGGCATGGAGCGCCGGGTCGTTTCGATCGAGGACGGCGTACTCCTCAACTACGGGCCGCGTACGGATGAAGTACTGAAGTCGCTGGTCAGTCAGTTGTACGGGGACGCCGAGTGACCGTGACGGACAAGGGCGCGGTCTCTGACACCGAGGCCCCGGCCAAGGAGGCACCGCCGGCTCCCCGCGAAAGACTCCGGCGTGGCGCCCCCTGGCTCCTCACCGTCACCATGACCGCTCTCCTCGCCCTGCTCACCCTCACCTCCGCGGGGCTCGGCGCGTACGACATCTCCCCCGGCGACGTCCTCACCTCCATCGCCCACCGCGCGGGCCTCGGTGGCAGCGAGCTCGCGCGCGTCCCCGAGTCCGTCCTGTGGAACGTCCGCTTCCCGCGCATCGTTCTCGCGCTGCTCATCGGCGCCTCGCTGGGCTGCGCGGGCGCACTGATGCAGGGCGTGTTCGGTAACCCGCTCGCCGAACCGGGCGTCATCGGCGTCTCGTTGGGTGCGGCGGTGGGCGCGGTCGCCGCGATCTCGCTCGGTCTGAACTTCCTCGGCAACTGGACCATCCCGGCCTTCGCCTTCGTGACGGGCCTCGGCACGGTCCTGCTGGTGTACGCGATGTCGCGCTCGGGCGGCCGTACGGAGGTGGTGACGCTGATCCTCACGGGCATCGCGGTGAACGCCTTCGCGGGCGCGCTGATCGGCCTGTTCATCTTCCTCGCGGACACCGCGGCGGTGCAGCAGATCGCCTTCTGGCAGCTCGGCTCGCTCGCCCAGGCCACCTGGCCGAAGGTGCTCGCCGTGCTGCCGTGCGCGGCCGTCGGATTGGCCGTCGCGCCGCTGTACGCACGCAAGTTGGACCTCCTCTCGCTCGGTGAACGTCCGGCCCGACATCTGGGCGTGGACGTCGAACGGCTCCGGATCACCCTCATCCTGGTCATCGCGCTGCTCACGGCAGCGGCGGTCTCCGTCTCCGGGGTCATCGGCTTCGTGGGCCTGGTCATCCCGCATCTCCTGCGGATGGCGGCCGGCCCCGGCCACCGCTTCCTCATCCCGGGCAGCGCACTCGGCGGTGCGGTGGTGCTGCTCGCGGGCGATCTCGCGGCCCGTACCGTCGCCGAGCCCGCCGAGCTGCCGCTCGGGGTACTGACCGCGCTGTTCGGCAGCCCGTTCTTCTTCTGGCTGCTGCGCAGGACCCGCCGCAGGCAAGGGGGTTGGGCATGAACGGCATGCGCGGCACTCGCGGCATGGGGTGGCTCCGGTTGCCCGGCGCGAGGCCCACGCCTCCCGCCGCCGTGCACCCCGGCGACGTACTCGCCAAGGCCGAGGCCCTTCACGTACGGCTCGGCGCCCGCGAGGTGCTGTCCGGCGTGGACGTCACGGCCCGCGCGGGTGAGGTGCTGGCCCTGGTCGGTCCCAACGGGGCGGGAAAGTCAACGCTGTTGAGCGCGCTCGCCGCTGATCTCCCGGCTGCCGAGGGGGTCGTACGACTCCATGGTCGCCCGGCGTCGGCCTGGTCGGCGCATGAACTCGCCCTGCGCCGCGCCGTGTTGCCGCAGTCCGCGACGCTCTCCTTCCCGTTCGCGGTCGAGGAGGTCGTACGGATGGGCCGGGCGCCCTGGGCCGGAACGGCGCTGGAGGACGAGGACGACCCGGCGGTGGCCGCGGCCATGGCGGCAACGGAGACCACGGAGTTCGCGGCCCGCCCCTTCTCCGCGCTCAGCGGCGGCGAACGGGCCAGGGTCTCACTCGCCCGCGTACTCGCCCAGCGCACCTCGCTCCTGCTCCTCGACGAGCCGACGGCCGCACTGGACCTGCGCCACCAGGAACTGGTGCTGCGGATCTGCCGGCAACGGGCCCTCGCCGGGGACGCGGTGGTGGTCGTACTCCACGATCTGGGGCTCGCGGCGGCGTACGCGCACCGGGTGGTGATCCTGTCCGCCGGACGCGCCGTGGCCGACGGGCCGCCGGCCGAAGTCTTCACGGACCGGCTGCTGTCGGACGTCTACCGGCAGCCCGTCGAGGTCTTCCCGCATCCGCGCAGCGGGGAGATTCTCATTACTCCCCTACGGGGTTCTTGACCCGGCATTGACTGTTTCGTGGGGCGCGGATTGAGCCACCGTGATCTGGCTGTTCTGTACGCGTTTTATGAGAGCTGAATCACTTTACGGGCGGGCTGTACTGAGGTAAGCCTCAGATAAGTTAGGGCGGCCTCACTTGGAGTCTTCGGCTCCTCTGTGCACTTCCCTTGAGCTTCCTTGGAGCCCGTATGCGCGCCGTCCGCCTCTCCGTCGTCACCGCCGCCGCCACCGCGGCGGCGCTGGCCGCCGTCACCGGCTGCACCGAGAAGAGCGATGCCGCGGGCGGCGACGGCGCCATCGCGGTGACCGCTACCGACACCAAGTGCGAGGTGTCCACAAAGGAGTTCCCGGCCGGGCATGTCGAGATCGACGTGGAGAACAAGGGCTCCAAGGTGACCGAGGTCTATCTGCTCTTCCCGGACGACCGGATCGTCACCGAGCGCGAGAACATCGGTCCCGGCACCAGCCAGAAGGTCACCGCCGAGGTGAAGGCGGGCGACTACCGGATCGCCTGCAAGCCGGGCATGAAGGGCAAGGGCATACGCCAGGACGTCACCGCCACCGGCGGCGGCAAGGTCGCCAAGCGCGACCCGCGCCTGGACAAGGCCGTCGCCGACTACCGGGCGTACGCGCAGCAGCAGGCCGACGAGACGCTGCCCAAGGCGAAGGTCTTCGCCGAGGCGGTCAAGGCGGGCGACATCGAGGCCGCGAAGAAGGCGTACGCCGACTCGCGCATCGGCTGGGAGCGCACCGAGCCGGTCGCCGAGTCCTTCGGCGACATCGACCCGAAGGTCGACCTGCGCGAGGACGGTCTGGAGGAGGGCCAGTCCCTGGAGAAGGACTGGACCGGCTGGCATCGCCTGGAGCGGTCGCTGTGGCAGGACAAGAAGCTCACCGACCGCGATTCCGAGCTCGCCGACCAGCTGATCACGGATCTGACGGACTGGCAGAAGCGGGTCGGCAGGGCCGAGATCACCCCGACCTCGATGGGCAACGGCGCCAAGGAACTCCTCGACGAGGTCGCCACCGGCAAGGTCACCGGCGAGGAGGAGCGCTACTCGCACACGGACCTGGTCGACTTCAAGGCGAACGTCGAGGGCGCCGAGAAGTCGTACGAGCTGCTGAAGCCGGTCGCCTCGGAGAACGACGCGGCGCTGACGAAGGAGCTCGACACGCAGTTCGCGGCGCTGAACACGCTGCTCGACAAGTACCGCGCGGACAAGAACTCCTACGAGTTCACCTCGTACGACAAGGTCGGCAAGGCCGAGCGCAAGGAGCTCTCGGACGCGGTCAACGCCCTTGCGGAGCCGCTGTCCAAGCTCGCCGCCGCGGTCGTGAAGTAAGAGGGCCTGCCGCCATGACGGACACCACGAACAGCACGGACAGTACGAGCAGCACGAACAGCACGGAAGCCACGGACGATGCCGAGGCGATGGGCGGGATGGAGGAGTCCAACTCCCGTGCTCCGTCCCGGCGTTCACTGATCGGCTGGGGCGGTGCCGGGCTCGCGCTCGGGGCCGCCGCGGCCGGCGGTGCGGTGGCGATGGCCCGTACGGGCGATGACGCCGAGCCGACCGCCGCCGCGGCGGGCGCCGCGGTCGCCTTCCACGGCGTGCACCAGGCGGGTATCGCCACACCGGTGCAGGACCGGCTGCATTTCGCCGCCTTCGAGGTGAAGACCGAGGACCGGGCCGAGTTCGTCCAGTTGCTGAAGGACTGGACGGTGGCGGCGCGGCGGATGGCTGCCGGGCACACGGTCGGTGAGGGCGCGTATGGCGGTCTGGCCGAGGCGCCGCCGGACGACACGGGTGAGGCGCTGGGCCTCAAGCCGTCGCGGCTGACGCTGACGATCGGCTTCGGGCCGTCTCTGTTCGGGAAGTTCGGGCTTGAGGGTGCGCGGCCCGAAGCGCTCGTTGACCTGCCGAAGTTCGCGGGCGACAACCTCGACAAGAACCGCAGCGGCGGCGATCTGTGCGTCCAGGCCTGCGCGGACGATCCGCAGGTGGCGGTGCACGCGATCCGCAATCTCGCCCGGATCGGCTTCGGCAAGGTCGTCATCCGCTGGTCCCAGCTGGGGTTCGGCAAGACCTCGTCGACGACTCCCGAGGAACAGACCCCCCGCAACCTCATGGGCTTCAAGGACGGCACCCGCAATATCGCGGGCACGGAGACGGACCGGCTCAAGAAGTTCGTGTGGGTGGACTCGGAGGGGCCGTCGTGGATGACCGGCGGCTCGTACCTGGTAGCGCGGCGCATCCGCATGAACGTCGAGACCTGGGACCGTACTTCGCTCCAGGAGCAGGAGGACATCTTCGGCCGCGACAAGGGCGAGGGTGCTCCGGTGGGCAAGGCGAAGGAGCGCGACGAGCCGTTCCTGAAGGCGATGAAGCCCGACGCGCATGTCCGGCTCGCGCACCCCGACTCCAACAACGGGGCGACGCTTCTGCGCCGCGGCTACTCCTTCACCGACGGCACGGACGGTCTCGGCCGCCTGGACGCGGGGCTTTTCTTCCTCGCGTACCAGCGTGATGTGCGCAAGGGCTTCATCCCGGTGCAGCGCAGCCTGGCGATCGACCCGCTCAACGAGTACATCCAGCATGTGGGTTCGGCGATATTCGCGATCCCCCCGGGCGTCCGGGACAAGGACGACTGGTGGGGCCGGGCGCTGTTCTCCGAGGAGGCGTAGCCCGTGTTCAGCAACTATCTGATCGGCCTGCGCGAGGGCCTCGAAGCCAGTCTCGTGGTCTGCATCCTCGTCGCGTACCTGGTGAAGACGGAGCGGCGGGACGCGCTGAAGCCCATCTGGATCGGCATCGGCGTCGCAGTCGGCATCTCCCTGGGCTTCGGCTTCGCCCTCGAATTCGGTTCCCAGGAGCTGACGTTCCAAGCACAGGAGGCGCTCGGCGGTTCGCTGTCGATCCTCGCGGTGGGCCTGGTGACGTGGATGGTCTTCTGGATGCGGCGTACGGCCCGTCATCTGAAGGCCGAGCTGCACGGGAAGCTGGACGCGGCGCTGCAGATGGGTACGGGTGCGCTGGTCGCCACCGCGTTCCTGGCGGTCGGCCGGGAGGGCCTGGAGACGGCCCTGTTCGTGTGGGCGTCCGTGCGCGCCTCGGGCGACGGCACCCAAGCTCCCCTGATCGGCGTCCTGTTGGGCATCGTGACCGCGGTCGTACTCGGCTATCTCTTCTACCGCGGGGCCCTGCGGATCAACCTCTCGAAGTTCTTCACCTGGACCGGCGGCATGCTGGTGATCGTCGCCGCCGGCGTTCTCGCGTACGGCTTCCACGACCTCCAGGAGGCCGACTTCCTGCCCGGCCTGACCAACAAGGCCTTCGACATCAGCACCACCATCCCGCCGGACAGCTGGTACGGCACGCTCCTGAAGGGCATCTTCAACTTCCAGCCGGACCCGACCGTGCTCCAAGTCATCGTGTGGGCGCTGTACTTGGTGCCGACGCTCGCACTCTTCCTGTCGCCGATGCGGCTCGGGGGCGGGCCGGCGAAGAGGCCGGCACCGGTGCGCGAGAAGGTCGAGGAGGCCTGAGGAACGGTCGAGGAGGCCTGAGAGGGGCCTGAGGTGGGCTCTCCGTACGTGGTCCCGTGTGCGGCGCGTTTCCCTGCCCCGATAGGGTTCGCCTCCGGGAAGGGGAAGGTGAAGACGATCCGATGAAGACGCCGCAGACACTTCGCAGGTGGGGCCGGTTGAGCACGTCGGCGGCAGCGGTCACCGTGCTGTCGGTGACGGCGAGCGGGTGCATGGTGGTGCACGGGGAGCGGGAGATCCTCCCGGGGGCCACGAAGACCGAGGCCGCACGCGCCCTCAAGGACTTCACGGCCGCCTACAACGAGGCCAACGCGGCCAACGACCAGGCCCTCGACGCCGCCCGGGTCACCGGCCCGCTCGCCGACATCGACGGCGCCAAGCTCAGGGCGGGCGCGAAGAACCAGCCGGGCGGCAATCCCGACTATGCCCCGCTGAAGCTGACGGACACCGAGTTCACCATCCCCAAGAAGGCGGGCTGGCCGCGCTGGTTCGTGGCCGACTCGAAGGCCAACAAGGGCGCCGGCAACACCCGTTGGCTGCTGGTCTTCACGCGGGGCGGCGCTGACGAGGTGTGGGAGGTCGCGTATCTGACGATCTTCGCCGCCGACGACGTACCGGAGTTCAAGAAGGACAAGGACGGCTGGGCCGAGCCGGTCACCGCGAACGCCGCGGATCTGGCCGTACCGCCGCGGGACCTGGCCGAGACGTATGCGACGTATCTGAAGGACGGCGGCGCCGCCTTCGCTCAGGGCCCGCACACCTCCGCGTGGCGGGACCTCCGCGAGAAGAACGCGGAGAAGCCGGGCTTGGTCCGCCAGTACCTCGACGAGCCGCTGACCTCCGGCGACTACGCCCCCCTCGGCCTGCGCACCACGGACGGCAGCGCCCTGGTCTTCTTCACCACGCGCCACTACGAGAAGCAGACTGCAGCCCAGGGCGTCCCGCTGAACGTCTCCGATGCGAACGTAAAAGCCCTGATGACGGGCGAGGCCAAGCAGTCGATCACCCTGGAGTCGGTCTCGAACCAGGCGGTACTGGATCCGGGGCCGGGCTCGGCGGACCAGAAGGTGCAGTTCTTGGCGCGGATTCAGGGGCTTACTGGGGCGAAGGGGGAGTAAGGGCGTCTTTGGGGGCGGTGACGGGCAAGTAAGCGCCCCTTCGGAGGCGAGGGCCAGGGCGAGTATGGAGGCCCGGGGCCAGTATGGCTCCCTTTGGAAGCGGGGGATGCCGGGCAGCGCCCCGTCAGGGGCGCGGGGAACGGCGCGACCAGCCACAACGCACCCGCAGCTAAATCACAAGCCCCGCGGAGCGCCCGGCGTCAGCCCCGCAGGGGCCAAGCCAATTGCTCCGGCTGCGCCCCGGCGTACCGGCCGCACTCATCCGTAAGGATCTCGAGCAGGGTCAGCGGGTCCGGGAGCGCGTACTCGGGCCCACGTACCCACGTGACCGAAAGGTCACCGGGAAGCTGCGCCGGCGGCACCAGCACATAGGACCCACGGCAGTGCCACCGCAACCCCGGATGCTCATCCATCGTCTCGGGGTGACAGTCCAGCTCACAGGGCCACCACTCGTCCTCGTCCTCAGGCGTACCGCGCGTCGCCGTGAAGAAGAGCATCCGGTCACCGCCGGACTCGGCGACGGGCCCGACCTCGATCCCGGAGGCAAGCAACCGCTCCAGCGCCTCACGACCGGCCTCGAGGGGCACATCGAGTACGTCGTGAACCATCCCCGTCGCGGTGATGAAGTTGGCCTGCGGCTGATGCCGGGCCCACCGCTCGATCTGCGCGCGGTCGGTCGTGGACTGGGTCTGCCAGGCGAACGACACGGGGTGCCGGGCGGGAGTGGGACAGCCGACGCGGTCGCAGGAGCACCGGTAGCCGGAGGGGTGGGCGGCGGGCGCGAGCGGCAGCCCGGCGCCTGCGGCGGCGAGGAGCAGTTCCTCACGGCTGGTGTCGTCGGCGGCATCGCTCGTCGAGGGACGTCGGCGGCCGCGCAGCCACTGGGAGATCCTGCCCTGCCCGCCGCTCGAACGGCGGCCGAACTCTGCGCTCATCTATCCCCTCGCCTCGCTGTTGTGCGGACAGCGTGTTGCGGACAGCATGCCTCATGGTCTCACCATTCGGCGGCACGGGGTGCCGAAGCGCCCGTCCTGGGGTGGGTGGGGCGATGCATGCGTGACACAGGGATCAGGCGCTATCACGCACTTTGAGGGGATTTGGCGGCCGGTTCTACGTACCCCCGGTGTCGCCCTGGTCACAATTGCGAGTCATCGCGGGGCGAGGCCGTGGAGCGCGTAGTCGACGAGGGTCTCGACGTACTCGTACGAGATCGGCCCCGTGCGCTGGAGCCAGCGCTGGGCGAGGGGCGAGACGAAGAGCTCCAGGGCGATGCGGGGGTCGATTTCGGGGCGTACGGCGCCCTGGTCCTGGGCGGCGCGCAGGCGTTGGACGTAGAGCTGGAGCGAGGGTTCGAGGAGCTTGGCCACGAAGACGGCGCCGAGTTGTTCGTTGACGACTCCCTCGGCGGCCAGTGCGCGGCTCGGCGCCTCGAACCGGGGGTTGAGTAGTTCGTCGACGGTGGCGCGCAGCACGAATTTGAGGTCGGCTGCGAGGTCGCCGGTGTCCGGGAACTCGAAGGGCGCCTGCCCTTCCTTCACGGCCAGTTCCGAGGCCTGCTCGCTCAGATCGAGAAAGGCTTCGAGGAGTACGTCGGCCTTTGACGGCCACCAGCGGTAGATCGTCTGCTTGCCGACTCCGGCGCGGGCGGCGATGCCCTCGATGGTGGTCTTGGCGTAACCGACCTCGCCGACGAGGGCGAGGGCGGCGTCGTAGATGGCACGCCGGGATCGCTCGCTGCGGCGGGTGGAGTTGGGGGCGGGCTTCTGCGAGGGCTGGGCGGACTTCTGGGCCATGCGCCGAATTTACCAGCTTGGCAAGACGTGGCGTCTCGCCACGGGCCGCCTCCGGCGCGGGGGTTTCGCCCCCGCCGCCCCTACCCGTCCCATACCAAGGGGCTCCGCCCCTGGACCCCGCTGGGGGCTGCGCCCCCAGACCCCCTCGGGGCTGCGCCCCTGACCCCCCACGGGGCTCCGCCCCGGACCCGGCCATGGGCTGCGCCCCTGGACCCGCTCGGGGCTCCGCCCCGGACCCCGTTTCGGGGGCCAGCCCCCGAACCCCCGCTCCTCAAACTCCCCCAGCTACCGCTGGGAGGTGCCCCCAAGGGGCTGAATTTTTGCGGCCGGGCCGAATTTTCGCAGCGGGGCTGAGTCTTCGCGGCCGAACTTTTTCAGCGCAGGCCCGCATCAACCAGCCCGTCCGGCGTTTGAGGACGAGGCCGCCAGGCCGATGCGGGGTCTGGGGCGGCAGCCCCAGCGGGGTCCAGGGGCGGAGCCCCAGGTGGGGTTCGGGGCAACGCCCCGAGGATGGGACGGGTAGGGGCGGCGGGGGCGAAACAAACCCCGCCGCGAGTCGGCGCTACGCCCCCGAGGGAGGCCACGCGTCTCCCCAGTCCGCGTCGCGAGCCGCCCGGTAAAGCGGGCCATGGCGCTTCGTCACCGTCTCCCGCCGCAGGCGCTCCTCGGTCTCGCAGAGGTCGAGGAGCACCTGACCCTTGCGGATCTGCGGTCGGCGGACCACTCGGGCCGGAGCCGGAGTCGTCGGGAAGCGGGCGGCGGCTACGTAGCTGAACTTCTCGTCCTCGTAGGGCAGGGAGCCGCCCTTGACCTGCCGGTGCAGGGAGGAACGGCTGACCCGGGCCGAGAAGTGGCACCAGTCCTCGCCGGGGACGATGGGACAGGTCGCGCTGTGGGGGCAGGGGGCCGCGATGTGGAAGCCGGCGTCGATCAGGCGGTCGCGGGCCGCGATGACCCGGGCGTAGCCGTCGGGGGTGCCCGGCTCGACGACCACGACCGCCTGGCCGGAGGCCGCGGCGGCGTCGACGACGGCGGCACGGTCGCCATCGGTCAGCTCACCGAGCACGTACGAGATCGTCACGAGATCAGCGCTCTCGATCGTGAGCGCCGCTCCAATGCGAGAGCGCTGCCACTCGGCCGCCTTCAACTCCGGGTTGGCGGCGGCGATCTCACGCCCGACTGCCAGCGCGGGCTCGGCCCAGTCGAGCACGGTAACCGCCCGCTCCCCCGCCCAGGTGGCGCTCACGGCCCAGGTCGCCGCCCCGGTCCCGCCTCCGACATCCACATGACCGGCGGGTACCCACCCGGGCACCGCCTCCGCGAAGGCCTCCAACGCCGAGCGCACCGCCTCGTACGTCGCCGGCATCCGGTACGCCGCATACGCGACCACATCGGAACGATCCCGCAACACCGGCGCATCCGTCGGCGTCCGCCCCCGATAGTTCGCGATCAACCGCTCGACCGCCTGCGCGGCCACCCGCGGCGGCAGTCCGTCGACCAGCCCGGCCAGGGCGGTGCGCAGGGAGTCATCAGGGGATAGTGGGACGTTCACATGGTGATTCTAGGGTTGGGGCCACGACGGTTGAGGCCGCGACGACGACCGAGAGCAGTCCGGGAAGGACAGGCCGACATGATCATCTTTGGCACCAAGGGATACCTCTACCAGCTCGCGATACTGACGGTGATGTGCGGCAGCTGCGGCAACCCCGCCGCGCACACCCTCAAGAAACGCGTCACGAAGTTCACCCTGTTCTTCGTGCCGCTGTTCCCGTTCTCGACGAAGTACATGACGCAGTGCACCTTCTGCGGCGCGGAGACGAAGATCACCAAGGAGCAGGCGGAGCAACTGCAGGCACACGGAACGAACGGACCCGGCGGCCAGGCGTACGGACAGGGCCAGCCCCACCAGCAGCAGCCGTACCAGTCCTGAGGAGCCGAAGGAACCGAGCGGACTCGGACAGACCGCTCAGCCCTCCCCGCCCTTCAGCAGGTCCGCATACCCCCGCGCCCGCTCCGACGCGTTGCAGTGCCAGTCGGACAGGGTGCGGTGTTCTTCCGCGAGGGAGGGTTCGGCGGTGGCGAGTTGGTCGTAGATGGTGGCTATCTCGTCGTGGACCTCGGCGATGGCCAGGCGGTTGGCGCGTACCGCTTTCGCGTGGCCGCGGTGGGCAGCGATCACCAGGGGGTCGCCGGTGGGTGAGGCCGCGGGGCCCTGGGCATGCAGCGTGCCGTACTCGTCGTTGAGCTTCGTGGCCCGCGCGTCCAGGTCCATGCGCCGGGTGTGCAGGGCCAGGCCGCGGGTACGCAGGCTGGCCTCGTACGCGTGGGAGCCGGGGAAGCGGACCGCGTCCAGGCCTGAGGTGACCGCGTGCGGACGGTCCGGGCGCAGGGCGGCGTAGCGGGCGTCCGCTTCCGCCGCCACTTCGAGTGTCTTCAGGTCCGGCGGGAGGGCGCTGCGGCCGGTGGCCGCCCAGGCGTGGACGTCGCGGTACCACTTCTCGTGGGCGGACTGCCGGGTGATGCCGGCGGCCTCGCCGATCTGGTACCAGGTGGTGCCGCGTTCGCGTTCGGCGACCACTGCCTCGCGCACCACGTCCTCCGTACGACGCTGGAGCCGCAGCGCGGTGCGCAGCAGGTCACCAGGCTCGGGGTCCGGCTCGACCGGTACGGCATCCAGTACGGCGTCGGCCAGTTGACGGAGCGTGAGGGCCAGGGCGACTCGGGACTCGTCCCGGGGCGACAGCCTGTGGAACTCGGGTGCGGCCGGAGCGGAGGACGCGTCTGCGGCATCGTTCATGCCGTCAGGCTAGCCCTGACGTCCTGCTGTCAAGAGGGACTTGAGGGCTAGGGCGGTTGGGCGCTCACATTCGTTCCGGTGCCGCGACCCCGAGCAACTGGAGCCCGTTGCGTAGCACCAGCCGGCTGGCGTCCGTGAGCCACAGCCGGGCCCGGGTGCGGTCGTCCGGGTCCTCGCCGGCCCGCGGCAGGACCCGGCAGGCGTCGTAGAAGCGGTGGTACGTGCCGGCCAGCTGCTCCAGGTAGTGCGCGACCCGGTGCGGCTCGCGCAGCGTGGCGGCGGTGGCCACGACCTGCGGGAACTCGGCCAGCATTCCCAGCAGGTCGGCCTCCCGCCCGTGGGTGAGCAGGGAGGGGTCGAAGTCCTGCGGTGTGCCCTTCTCGATCCCGGCTTCCTCCGCCCTGCGCTGTACGGCGCACGGCCGCGTGTGCGCGTACTGGACGTAGTAGACGGGGTTGTCGTTCGACTGCCGGGTGAGCAGGTCGATGTCGAGGTCGATCATCGCGTCCACGCTGGCCCGCGCGAGCGCATACCGCGCGGCGTCCACGCCGACCGCCTCGACCAGGTCGTCGAGGGTGAGGACGGTACCCGCCCGCTTGCTCATACGGACCGGCTCCCCGTCCGTGACCAGGTTGACCAGCTGGCCGATCAGGATCTCCAGGTGCGTGTCGGGGTCGTCACCGAAGCAGGCCGCCATGGCCCGCATCCGGCCCACATAGCCCGCGTGGTCGGCGCCGAGCATGATGACGACCCGCTCGAAGCCCCGGGACCGCTTGTTCAGGTAGTACGCGCAGTCCGCGGTGAAGTACGTCCAGGACCCGTCGCTCTTCATCAGAACCCGGTCCTTGTCGTCACCGAAGTCCGTGGTGCGCAGCCAGACCGCGCCCTTGTCCTCGAAGACGTGACCGCCCTCCCGCAGGCGGGCGACAGCAGCGTCCAGGTCCCCCTGGTCGTGCAGGTCCTTCTCGTTGAAGTAGACGTCGAAGCGGGTACCGAACGCGGCGAGCGACGTCTTGATCTCGTCGAACATCAGCGCCGTGCCCTCCGTCCGGAAGGCGGCAAGGGCTTCGGACTCCGGCAGTTCCAGGGTCGCGGGCCGCCGACGCAGTACCGCTGCGGCAATCTCCTCGATGTACGCCCCGCTGTAGCCGTCCTCGGGCACCGGCGAGCCCTGCGCCGCGGCGAGCAGCGAGCGCGCGAAACGGTCGATCTGCACGCCGGCATCGTTGAAGTAGTACTCCCGCGACACGTGTGCGCCCGCTGCCTCGAGCAGCCGGGCGAGCACATCGCCCACGACCGCCCACCGGGCCCCGCCGATGTGCACCGGCCCGGTGGGGTTCGCCGAGACGAACTCCACATTGAGCCGAAGGCCTTCGAGCCGGTCCGTGCGGCCATAGGCGTCACCGGCCAGGACGATGTCGCGCGCGAGGGCGCCGATCGCCGCGCTCTCCAGCGTGATGTTGAGGAATCCGGGGCCCGCGACCTCGGCCTTCGCTACTCCGGCGGCCGCGCTCACCAATGGGGCCAGCACTTCGGCGACGGCACGGGCTGGCAGACCCGCGGACTTGGCGAGTTGCATGGCGACGTTGGTCGAGTAGTCGCCGTGGCTGCGGTGGCGGGGGCGCTCCACGCGGATCTCCTTGGGCGCCTCTGCTGAGATGCGTCCGGACTGGATGGCCGTGTGTACGCCGTCGGAGATGACGGCCGCGAGATCTGCTGGAGTCACGGCGGCGACGCTACCGGGGCGGACGCCGCAGGAGACACCGATTATTCGGGCGGAGCCCCAGCCCCCTCGAACCACGTCGCTCATCCCGCTCGCCCGGACTGCTCGATGCAGCGGCGGGTCGGCGGTGGCGCTCCACCATGACAGCCTCGCCCATTCGCCGGGCAGACTCCCTCGAGGCGGTGTGACGGCGTTCGCCGCCGCAGAGGACGGGCCGACGACGTTGCGGTGATGCTGCCGCTTCCCCTGAGGGAGTCGAAGCTGCTTTGCCGGCCCTCTGGCGGTACCTGCGGCCCAGGGAATACACGTCGCCACACGTCGTGTGCGTGGCGAACGGCAGCCCGCAATCGGGGAGCGGTCATCATTCCCCTTGGCAGACGCCCTCGACAGCGACCTTCTGATACAGGTGCGGGTAGGCGACGGTGCCGGCAGGGTAGCCCGCCAGGTGCGCAGCGAACTCCGGCGTGCCGAGCGCTGCACGGAGGTGCTCGGTGGATTTCCAGACCGCGACGTTGGTGAAAAGCCGGCTGCCGCCGATGCCCCGGTACAGCTGCACCGAAAGAAGGCTCCCCGACTTCTTCATGTACTCCGCGTCGTCCGCCCAGGCGGCCACCACCTCGTCTTCCTCGCCTTCCGGGGCGACAAACGTGTTGATGATGGTGACCGGGCCGGCCTTCTCCTTCTGCTGCTCGCGGAAGGGGGTGGACTCGTCGAGGTTGCCGAACTTGAGCATGATTCCTCCATGAACTCGAGGGAAAGTGGTGGGCGGTCCGGGTAAGGGGCTACGCCGCCGTTCGCTGCGTGGCCCCACCCGTGGTGCGCTTTCAGGCGTTGCGCTTGCCGAGGAAGTCGGTGATGAGCTGCAGCCACTCCTCGGTCCGCTCCAGCATCGGCAGGTGGCCGGTGGCGATTTCCGCGAGTTGGGCGCCGGGGATGGTCTCGGCGAGGTGGCGGTGCAGGGCGGTGGAGACGAGGCGGTCGTCGGTGGTCGAGACGACCAGGGTGGGGACCGTGATGCCGGTGAGGTCGTCCCGGACGTCGACCTGGCCGACGAGGTCGGTCTGCTCGGGGCTGCCGTCGGCCGCACTAGCGGCGGTGTAGCCGAGGGTCTGCTGCAGTTGCTCGGCCGGCATCGACTCCAGTGCCTGGGTGCCGAGGGCCATCATGAGGAGGAATTCGGCGAGCAGCTCGCGGTCGCCGGACGCGGCGATCTTGCTCTGGATCGAGGAGGCGAGAGCGAGCCGGTTGTCGCGGTGCGGGAAGGCGGCGGTCAGCACGAGTGCGGTGACGCGCTCGGGGTGGCGGGCGGCGGCGCGGATGGCGACCGGGCCGCCGAGGGAGTAGCCGGAGACGGCGAAGCGATCGAGGCCCTCTGCGTCGGCGGCGGCGACGAGCTGGTCGGCGAGGTCGTCGACGGACAGCGGGGTGGTGGAGCGGGGGGTGTCGCCGCTGCCGGGGTAGTCGATGCCGACGACGGTGTGGCGGGCGGCGAGGGCTTCCAGGACGGGGCCGTAGGTGCCGGCCAGGCTGCTGCCGGCGCCGTGGGCGAGGAGCAGGCCAGGGCCGGAGCCGAGACGCGTGCGGGCGAAGGTGGGTGCGGTGAGGCTGCGAGGTGACATGGCCGGTCTGCCTTTCGAATGCGTCGACACGCAAGAATCATCCAGTGCGTGTGATTACTTCCTCAGGTTTATCACACGTCACGTATGATTCGGGCCTGTGACGTCAATCACACGCGCCGTATGATGTGCCGTTAGGCTGGCGGCATGAAGCAGCCCCTCCATCGCCGCCAGCCAACCCCGGGCAACCCGCGCGTGCAGCGCACCCGCAACCGCGTACTGGCCGTCGCGCGAGAACTGCTGCCCCAGGTCGGACCGGCCGGCCTGACCTATGCCCTGCTGGCCGAGCGGGCAGACGTCACCCGCCAGACCCTCTACCGGCACTGGCCCACCCGAGCCGCACTGCTCTTCGACCTCATCCTCGAAGGCCCCGACCTCGGCACCTACCCCGAACCGGGCAGCGACGTGCGTGACGTGGCCACCGCCTGGCTGAAGAGCCTGCGCGCCGGCGTCAGCGTGCCGGCCGTGCGAACCGCGGCCCTGGCCGTCACCGCCCAGGCCGACCACGACCCCGACAGCGCCCAGGCACTCGTCCGCATCGGCGAGGACCGCTACACCGGCTTCAACAGACTGCTGGAACCTTCGGGCATCCAGATCAGCGAAGACGAGTTCACCCTGCTGTACGGGCCCGTCCTCGCCCGGCTCTTCCTCGACCGCGGCCAGGTCACCGACACCTTCATCGACACTGTCGTGGCCCAGTGGCTCACCACGTTGCAACATGCCGACGCACCCCAGGACTCCCGGTAGCACTAGCCGAGCTCTTGACGAAGGCCAACCGGAACAACCGCGTTCAGGCAGCGAAACCGGAGTCGTGTCAACCCGTCATCGCCCCCGCCGAGTCCGGGACATACGCCGGGCCAGATCCGCACCGGTGAACCGTGGATCGCTGTGGACCGCGATCAAAAGGCACGGTCGGCCGACCGTGCCGGTGCGGTCGATCACCGACCTGAGCGAGGCCAGGAAAGGGGCGCCGATCCGGCGATCGGCTTCATGGAAGCTTCATGCGCTGAGTGGTACGTGCCTTATGAGGCGGCTGTTGTCTGGCGGTCATGCACGCACTCCTCGTCCCGCCGGTGGACAGCGTTGACCACCCTGCTGTGCGGCACCTGACTACGGCGGTTCCCACCGCGCTGTCCGGTTCCGTCGTGGTCGGCGCGTTCCTTCGTCTGGAGCCGGCCAGACACGTGGACCCCGTTGGGCCGGCGGTCGGCGAGTACGCGCTGCATGAAGGAAACGCCGGCCTGTTCACGGCCTGTGTGGAGTCTGCGGCGGCGGGGTCGGCGGCGTTGCTCGCGGGTCCGCTTCACAGCCGACTGCCGGCCGGCGCGGCTACGTCGGCGCCATGGAGTTCCCACGCATGCGCACCGCATGGGCCTGCTGGCGGCGACCGGCCCGGCCGAGGAGTGACTTACCCGCTGGCACTCCCCGATCGGCGTGGACCGCGCGCACGCACGCCCGTGGAGACAGCGGTCTCCATTACGGCGAGGGCGGGGGCGGTCGCCGCCCAGCCCAACCAGGACACCGGCCCGCCCCGTTTGGCACGGCACCGGCCCCATCCACCGTCCTGCGCAGACCCTGCCCGGCCTGGCGACGACGCCGTGGCGCACACACATACGACCTGACTCCCACACAGAACGAAGAGGGGCACTGGAAATGAACCTGCGACGGAACATCTCGCGTCGAAGGATGATCGAAGGGGCATCGGCCGCGGCGCTTGTCACGGCGGCGGCGGCCACGGTGCCGGCTGCCATGGCCAGTCCGGAGGCGGCGCCGTCCGGTCAAGGCCTGCCGAAGGGCAACTGGCGTATCGATACCCACGCGCACTACGCCCCCGACGTGTACAACGACTACCTGAAGCGCTATGGCCTGCTCGGCGCCATTACCGGGGCGTACGGTCCGTGGTCGGTCGATCGGCACCTGGCCTTCATGGACCAGTACCGAATCCAGGCCAGCGTCCTGTCGTTCGGCGACCTCCAGGTCACCGTCGGCCCGGTCGACGACCGGCGCGCCACCGCCCGCGCGGTCAACGACTACGCCCGCGACCTGGTGCAGACCCGTGGTGACCGGTTCGGGATCTTCGCGGTCACCCCGATGCCCGACATCGAGGGCTCGGTGGCCGAGGTGGACCGCGCGCTCGGCGAACTGGATCTCGACGGCATCTGCCTTCTCACCAACTACAAGGGCACCTACCTGGGCGACCCTTCCTTCGCGCCTCTGTACGAGATCCTCAATGACCGCGGTGCCTACGTCTACGTCCACCCGACGGGTCCGGAGAACAACCCGGCTCCCAAGCTCTGCTTCGGGCCCGACATCCCGGCCGGGAACAACGTCTTCGAGTACACCTTCGACGCGACCCGCGCCATGACGAGTCTGATCTACAACGGTGTCCTGCGGGACTACCCGAACATCCGCTGGCACTTCACGCACTGCGGCGGGGCACTGCCGTTCCTGGCCTACCGGCTCGCGACCCGGCACTCCGCCTTCCCACCGTTCAACGAGGTGCTGCCGGAAGGCCCCCTCACGTACCTCTCGCGGATGTACTTCGACGACGCACAGGCGTTCACCGCCGCACAGTTGCAGCCGCTGTCGTCGCTGGTGCCCCCCGACCACATCATGTTCGGCAGCGACTGGCCGGCGACCCGCCACCTCTACGCGGCCGACAACGTCGAGACGATGCCCTTCCTCAAGGGCAGCCTGCCGCTTCTCAAGGCAGGCGACCCCGAACCGACCGTCGATGAGGTCTTCAGCCGGCGCCAGCGGATCGCTCTCGAGCGGACCAACGCCCTCGAGCAGTTCCCTAAGCTGCGGGCGCGTATACGCCGCTCCAGCTCGCGCTGAGCCGCGACCGCGCGACAAGCCCGCCGCCCGATGCCCCGCCGACGGGGCGCGGGTGGCGCTCTGTGCAAAGGTCAGCGCCGGCCAGCAGGGGAGGCCGTCGACGGAAATCAGCGTCGGCGCCGGGCAACGCGGCCCGCAGGATGGGGAAGCCGGTTTGCGCAGGTGCGCTTCGTACGTGGCGGGTCGTCTCTCCTGCCGCGCGGAGCTGCAGGGCCTGGTCACCATGGAGGCCGTGGCCGCGGGCAAGCCCGTCGTCGAGGCCGACTCGATGGCGCTGCCGCGCCTGGTCCACCTCGGCCGCGACGGCTACTTCTTCCCGCCCGGTGACGTGCGCGCCGTCGACACCCGCCTCATGGAACTGCTCGACGACCCGGCGGCCAAGCGGCCCGGCGCCGGATGGGCGAGGCCGGCCGGGAGATCGTCGCCGACCGACGTCCCCCGTACGCTGGCCGCATTCGAGGCCCTCTACCTCCATGCCGCCGGTCACACCGCGGCTACGACGGCCCTCCCGATCCCCACGTCGGCGATGGAAAGCGAGCACGATGAGTACGCAGCGCGTTCTGGTCGTCGATGACGAACCCAAGATCCGCATGACCGTGCGCGGCTATCTGGAGGCGGACGGGTTCCACGTCCTCGAAGCCGCGGACGGACCGTCCGCCCTCCAGGCGGTCACCCGTGACCGGCCGGACCTCGTGGTGCTCGACGTGATGCTCCCCGGGCTCGACGGATTCCAGGTCCTGCGCCGCATCCGGGAAGCGAGCCGGATCCCGGTGATCCTGCTCACCGCCCGGGACGAGGAGGTCGACCGGCTGATCGGCTTCACCACCGGCAGCGACGACTACGTCACCAAGCCGTTCAGCCCCCGCGAACTGGCACTGCGCGTACGCGCGATCCTACGGCGCGCCGACAACCGGCCTGAGGCGGCCCACGAGGACGGGGTGCTGCGCTTCGATGGCCTTCGTATCGATCCCGGGACACGGACCGTCCTCGCCGACGCCGACCGGACGGTGGAACTGTCCGCCCTCGACTTCGATCTGTTGTTCGCGATGGCCCGGGTCCCGGGACGGGTCTTCACCCGGCGCGGACTCCTGACGCAGGTGTGGGGCGAGGACTTCTTCGGCGACGAGCGCGTCGTGGACGTACACATCCGTACCCTGCGGCGCGCACTGGGCGACGACGCGAGCGCACCCCGGTTCGTGGGCACCGTCCGCACCATCGGCTACCGGTTCATCGGGCGCCCCGCATAACGGGTCAGGAAGGACACCCACCCATGCCGCCCTCCCGCTTCCCGGCCTACCACAGGTGCCGTGCGCGGCTGCGCCGACTCCAGGAGCGGCTGTCGCTCCGCAACCGGCTGGTGCTCTCGCACGTCATGGTGCTTCTCATGGCACTGGCGGCTATGGCGGCAATCAGCGCGCTGATCGAGGTGTGGCTCGGGTTTGACGACATCGAAGGCGACGTGGTCCTGCAGATCGGCCTCCTGTTCGGCGTGGCCGCGGCCTTCCCGGCGTCCCTCGCCCTGTCCCGGTTTCTGCTGCGTCCGCTCGACAGGGTGCGCGTCGCCACGCGCCGGCTCGCCGAGGGCCACTACGACGACATCCTCGAACTCCCCAGCGAGCCGGGCCTGGCAGCGCTGGTCGAAGACGTCAACACGCTGGCGGCAGCCCTCGCCGACACCGAACGCCGCCGCGCCCGGCTGATCTCCGAGGTCGCCCACGAGATGCGGACCCCCATCACCCTCCTACGCGGCCAGATCGAGGGCGTGGCCGACGGCATCTTCACCCCCGATGAGGCGATGTTCGCCTCCCTCGCCGACGACCTTCACCGGCTGCAGCGGTTGGCAGGCGACCTCTCCAGCCTGTCCCGGTCGGAGGAGGGCGCCTTCGATCTCCACCGCCGGCCCACCGACATGGCCACGGTGGCACGGACGACAGCCGAGCGACTGCGCCCCCAGTACGACGACCAGACGGTGACTCTCGTCGTGGACGCGGGCACCCCTGTCAGCGCCTTCTGCGATCCGGACCGGATCACCCAGGTCCTGGTGAACCTGCTCGGCAACGCACTGGCCGCATCCGATCCGCACGGGCATGTAGCACTGTCCGTGCACACTGAACCGTCTCCCGGCCACCACGTGATCGTCCGTGTCATGGACGACGGCGTCGGCATCGCCGACCACGACCTCGAGCGCATCTTCCACCGCTTCGAACGCCTTGAGCATCCCGGCCGCCCCGCTGCCGCCGGCGGCAGCGGCATCGGCCTGGCCATCGCCCGGGGCATCGCCCGAGCCCACGGCGGAGACATCACCGCGGAATCCGCCGGGCTGGGCAAGGGAGCAACGTTCACCTTGCGCCTACCGCAGGAACCCGCCCCAGGAGGCGGCATGCCTCCGGTCTCCCGCTGACTCCGTCGGCCCATCGGCCCCGGAGGCTTCCTTGCCCACATGGCCGCACACGGGTACGTGGCCCCGCCGCCGGACGAGGCCGCATGGCGCGCGGCACTCGACCAGATACTGGGGCGATAGCAGCGTACGGCCGTCCCTCCGGCCCATCAGCAGGCGCAATGCTCGCTCCGAAGAGCACCGCTCACATCCCCCGCACCGCCCCCGCCAGCCGCGTTCCCGCCGCGGCTCGCGGGCCGTTGTCCGGGGCGGGGCGCCGTCGTGGATGCACCGCGTTCGTCAGCAGGACCAGGAAGGTGTCCGTTGCCGGGTCCAGCACCAGTGACGTACCTGTGAAGCCTGTATGCCCGGCCGCCCCCCGCCCCGCCAACTCCCCCATGAACCAAGGCTGGTCGAGTGCGAAGCCGAGGCCCGGTGGGGTGAAGAGCAGCTCGACGTAGTCGGGGCCGAGGACGCGGGCAGTGCCGTACGAGCCGCCCACGAGTAGCGTGCGGCAGAAGACCGCCAGGTCGCGGGCGGTTGAGAAGAGGCCGGCGTGGCCGGCGACGCCGCCGACGGCCCAGGCGTTCTCGTCGTGGACCACGCCGCGCAGCATGCCGCGGTCCGCCTTGGCCCAGGGTCTTCGCTGGTCCTCGGTGGCCGCCGCAGCCGGGCACGGCCCGAAACGGGTCGCCGTCATGCCGAGCGGCCGGGTGATCCCCTCCCGTACGAGGACGTCGAGCGGGCGGCCGGTGATCCGTTCCAGGACGTGCTGGAGGAGGAGCATGTTGAGGTCGGAGTACGTCTGCTCCTCGCCCGGCTCCGACACCGGCGCCTCCGCCCGCAGCAGGTCGAGCCGTGCCGCGTTGCTGCGGCAGTCGTACAGCGGGAGTTCGGGGCGCAGCCCGGAGGTGTGGGTGAGTAACTGCCGTACGGTGATGCCGTGTTCGGCCGCGGCCGTGAAGTCCGGGAGGTACGCCGCCACGCGCGCGTCGATGCCGAGCGTGCCGCGTTCCAGTTGCTGGACGGCGGCGACGCTCGTGAAGAGTTTGGTGAGGGAAGCGAGGTCGAAGGGCGTGTGCACGCTCGCCGGAACCCATGCGCTGCGCGGCAGCTCGAGGCCGCGGCCGGTGGTCTCGTCGTAGGCGGCGTACCGTACCGCCCAGCCGGCGGCCTCCTCGACGGCGATCACGGGGCCGCGGCCGGCGATCACCACGGCGCCGGCGGCCCAGGGCGGGTCCCCGGTGGTGAGTTCGCGGACCTCCCGTACGAGTTGAGCCAGTTCATCAGGATCGAGCCCGGCACGTTCCGGTGTGCCGGGGCGCAGTCTCGGTGCGCTCAGCTGTCCTCTCCTTTCAGCTCCGCGCGTCGCTGCCAGGGACGGCACAGTCCCATGAAGCAGCCCACGGCCACCAGTGCGCAGGCCAGTTGGACGACGGCCATCGGGACGGCCGTGTGTTCGCCGGCGATGCCCACCAGGGGTGTGGCGATCGCGCCGACGAGGAAGGAGGAGGTGCCGAGCAGCGCGGACGCGGAGCCCGCAGCGTGTGGGGTGCGCATCAGGGCGAGTGCGTTGGTGTTGGGCAGGCACAGGCTCATCGCGGACATCAGCACGAACAGGCCGACGGAGATCGGTACGAGGCCCACCTCGCCGAAGACTCCCGCCGCCATCAGCAGCAGCGCGGCCGACGCGGCGGTGATGATCGCGAGGCCGACCGCGAGCACCTTGTCGAGGCTGACCCGGCCGACGAGGATCTTGCCGTTGATCTGGCCGAACAGCACGAGGCCGACCGAGTTGACGCCGAAGAGGATGCTGAACGTCTGCGGGGAGGCGCCGTAGATCTCCTGGATCACGAACGGCGAGGCCGAGACGTACGCGAAGAGCGCGGCGAAGGCGAAGCCGCCGGTGAGCATGTAGCCGGTGAAGACGCGGTCGGCGAGCAGTCCGCGCATGGTGCGCAGGGCTTCCGCAACGCCGCCGGTGTGGCGTTGTTCGGGCGCGAGCGTCTCGGGCAGGAAACGCCAGACGACGACGGTCAGTACGACGCCGACGGCTGCCAGGATGTAGAAGACGCCCCGCCAGTCGGTGATCCGCAGCACCTGGCCGCCGATGAGCGGCGCGATGATCGGCGCGACTCCGGAGATCAGCATGAGCGTGGAGAAGAACCGCGCCATGTCCACGCCGTCGTACAGGTCGCGTACGACGGCCCGCGCGATCACGATCCCGGCCGCGCCCGCGAGCCCCTGGAGCAGCCGGAAGGCGACGAGGAGTTCGATGGTGGGCGCGAACGCGCAGACGGCGGTGGCGACGATGTAGATCAGCAGCCCCACCATCAACGGCCGCCTGCGCCCCCACTTGTCGCTCATCGGCCCGACGACCAGCTGCCCGAGCGCCATCCCCGCGAGGCACGCGGTGAGCGTCAACTGCACGGTGGCCGCGGGCGCGTGGAGCGCGTCGGTGACCTCCGGGAGCGCCGGGAGGTACATGTCCATGGACAGCGGCGGTACGGCGGTGAGGCCACCGAGGATGAGCGTGACGAGCAGGCCTACGGAGCGGCGGGTGCCCGGCGACCGTACGCCCGGTTCCACACTCGCCCGGGGCGCAGGGATCGCGTCCGCGGCGGCCGCTTCCGTAGCCGAAGCAATCGCCGCGCCTGGCATGTGGCCCTTTACGCCCCCCTGCCCGTCCTGCCCATCCTCGTCCCGCCTCGTACCGCCCTGCTCGGGCATATGCCCCTCCCTGCCGGTTGAACGTTGGACCTATGCTCTCAGCTCGTACAGGGTGGCGAATCACAGATCCGTGGAGCGAGGGGTCGGGGATGGCGGAAGTGGCGGCGGAACGCGTGCGCTGGGGCGTACTGGCGACCGGCGGGATCGCGGCTGCGTTCACGGCGGACCTGGTGGATCTGCCGGACGCGGAGGTCGTGGCGGTGGCGTCGCGGACCGAGGAGTCGGCGAAGGCGTTCGCGGACCGGTTCGGGATACCCAGGGCGTACGGCGACTGGGGCGCCCTCGCGCAGGACGAAGACGTGGATGTGGTGTACGTCGCCACTCCGCACTCGGCGCACCGTGCCGCGGCCGGGCTATGCCTGGAGGCGGGGCGCAATGTGCTGTGCGAGAAGGCGTTCACGCTCAACGCGCGTGAGGCCGAGGAGCTGGTCGCCCTCGCGAAGGAGCGCGGCAGCTTCCTGATGGAGGCCATGTGGATGTACTGCAATCCACTGATCCGGCGCCTCAAGGAACTCGTCGACGACGGCGCCATCGGTGAAGTCCGCACGGTACAGGCCGACTTCGGCCTGTCCGGCCCCTTCCCGCCCACACACCGACTGCGCGACCCGGCACAGGGTGGTGGCGCGCTGCTCGATCTGGGCGTCTATCCGGTCTCGTTCGCACACCTGCTGCTCGGGGAGCCCTCGGAGGTCGTAGCGAGAGCAGTGCTCTCCGACGAGAGCGTCGATCTCCAGACGGGAATGCTGCTCTCCTGGGAGAGCGGCGCTCTCGCTTCATTGCACTGCTCTCTAGTCGGCGGCACCTCCACCTCCGCCTCGGTCACCGGATCACAGGGCCGCATCGACATCCCGTACGGCTTCTTCCACGCAGACCGCTTCGTCCTGCACCGCGACGGCCGCGACCCACAGGAATTCACCGCGGCCGACGCAACAAAGGCCAGCCTCAAACACGAGGCCATAGAGGTCATGCGCTGCCTGCGCGCGGGCGAGACAGAGTCTCCGTTGGTCCCACTGGACGGCACGCTGGCCGTGATGCGAACACTCGACGCAGTACGAAAGCACGTCGGCGTCACTTATCCGGGAGAGGCGTGACCTTTCCGGGGAGGCGTGGCCTTTCCCGGGGAGGCGTGGCCTTCCCGGGGAGGCGTGACCTTTCCCGGGGAGGCGTGACCTGTCCGGGGGAGGCGTGACCTGTCCGGGAGAGGCCAGCTGAGGGAGCGCCCCTTTCAGGCGGGTTCAGCCTGAACAGCGGACGCCCAGGCAAGCGCCCCTTTAGGGGCGCGGGGAACTGCGCGATCAACCACGACGAGCCCGCAGTCGACCATGCACCGCAGTTCCCCGCCTAACCCAGCGGAGCGCCTACGCGGGCTTCAGCCCTTGATCCCCCACCTCGGTGACAAACGACGCGGCGGTCGTGATCGGCGCCCCCGGCGTCGTAACGGCGGACACAGTCTTGAAGTCCACGTTCGCCGCGCCCCGACCAAGCGCAACGGTCACATACCCCCGCTGCCCGTTGTAGTGCTTCATGTGCGGGTTGGCGGCCAAGTACCCCGCCCAGTTCGGCGGCTGAGCAGCCCCGTTCTGCCCGCTGGAGATCGACGTAGTGACGATCTCCGTCCCCACCGTGCGGGAACCCTGGTTGTCGAAGTCCCGCTTGATGTCGAAGCCGTACGACACATGAACGTCACCGGTGAGAACCATCAGGTTCTCCACACCGGCCGCCTCGGCCCCCTTGAGGAGCCGCTCGCGGGACGCCGGGTAACCGTCCCAGGCGTCCATGCTGCGCGTGGTGTTGCCGGCAGTGGCATGGTTGCGGCGGGCGAAGACGACCTGCTGCGGAAGGACGTTCCACAGCGCGTTCGACTGCTTCCAGCCGTCGGTCAGCCAGCGCTCCTGCTCAAGGCCGGGCAGTGTCTGCGACTCGGCCTCGGACTCGGGCGTGGGCGTCTTCCAGCCGTCACCGTTGGCCTGGTTGGTGCGGTACTGCCGGGTGTCGAGGATGTCGAACTGCGCGAGCCGGCCCCAACGCAGCCGCCGGTAGAGCCGCATATCGGGACCCTGCGGCTGCTGCGGACGGCGCAGCGGCTGGTTCTCCCAGTACGCGCGGTACGCGGCGGCGCGGCGCAACAGGAACTCCTCCGGCGGGACATCGTTCTCGGGGTTGTCGTCCGCGTAGTTGTTCTCGGTCTCGTGGTCGTCCCAGGTGACCACGAAGGGGTGCGCGGCGTGCGCGGCGCGCAGATCCGGGTCGGACTTGTAGAGGGAGTACCGCAGCCGGTAGTCCTCCAGCGTGATGGTCTCGCGGTTGAAGATGTCGGGCAGCGTGCGGTCGGTGTAATTGCGGGCGCCGCCGACGGAGTTGACGGCGTACTCGTAGAGGTAGTCACCGACGTGGAAAACGATGTCGACGTCGTCCTCGGCGAGGTGCTGGTACGCGGTGAAGTAGCCGTCGTGGTACGCCTGGCAGGACACGGCCGCCAGCGTCAGTTCGGCTACGCGGGCGCCGGACGCGGGCGCGGTGCGCGTACGGCCGGTCTCGCTGACCCAACGGCCCGTACGGAAGCGGTAGTAGAAGGTGCGGTCCGGGTCGAGGCCGGTCACCTCGACATGCACGGAGTGGTGGAACTCGGGGTGCGCGGCGGTCGTCCCGCGTCTGGCGATCCGGCGGAACTTCGCGTCGTGGGCCAACTCCCACTGCACGGAGACGCGCTGCGGGGGCAGTCCGGAGCCGGCTTCGAACGGGGCCGGTGCGAGGCGGGTCCACAGCAGTACGGAGCCGGGCTGCGGATCGCCGGAGCCGACGCCCAGCGTGAAGGGGTCGTCGGTGATCTTCGCCGCGTCGAGTTCGGCGGCTCCGGCCACGCCCGCGGTCGGCAGGTTGGTGGCGAAGGCGAGCGCGGCGGCGGCGCCGGTGACGGTGAGGAAGCGACGCCGGCCGAGGTGACGGGCGGCGGCGCGAAGCTCGGGGGCGTGCCGTGAAACGCTTTCCTGCGGCGGTAGTTGACGGGCTGCGGGTGTCATCTGGCCCTCCCCTGACGGTTGTTGTACAACGCATTGGAGTGGTCAGGGTCAACGGCAGCCTGTCGCGTACACAACAGACGGATGGCCGAAGGATGAGTTCCGGATGGCGTGCCCTCCCGTACGCTGCGGGCCCATGGACGACATGGACGGCAAGGAAACGAAGATCGCGGTGATCACCGGGGCGGGGTCCGGCATCGGCCGCGCCGTGGCCGTCGAACTCATGGGCAGCGGCTGGTCCGTGGTGCTCGCGGGCCGCCGCGCACACGCGCTGGAGGAGACGGCGGACCTGGCGATCGTCCGGGCGGACGCCCTGGCAGAGGGCGCCTCCCTCTGCGTACGCGCCGATGTCTCACAACCCGACGACGTGGCCGGACTCTTCGCCGCCGTGCGCAGGCGGTTCGGGCGGCTCGATCTGCTCTTCAACAACGCGGGTACGTTCGGCCCTGGCGGCGTCCCGTTCGAGGAACTGCCCTACGACGCCTGGCGCCACGTGGTTGCCACCAACCTCGACGGCGCGTTCCTGTGCGCGCAGGCTGCGTACCGGCAGATGAAGGAGCAGGACCCGCAGGGCGGCCGGATCATCAACAACGGTTCGATCTCCGCGCATACGCCCCGGCCGCACTCGGCGGCATACACCGCGACCAAGCACGCGCTGACCGGGCTCACCAAGTCACTGTCCCTGGACGGCCGTCCGTACCGGATCGCCTGCGGTCAGATCGACATCGGCAACGCGGCGACCGACATGACCGAGCGCATGCGGACGGGAGTACTCCAGGCGAACGGCGAAGTGGTTCCGGAGCCCGTGATGGATGTCGCGGACGTGGCCCGGACGGTGCGGCACATGGCGGAGTTGCCGCTGGAGGCGAACGTGCAGTTCGCGACGGTGCTGGCGACGACGATGCCGTTCATCGGTCGGGGCTGAAGTCGCCGTAAGCGGAATCTGCACAATCGGAATGGAAACATCCGGGGCATTCAGGCCGGTGGCAGGCTTATGCTCGACACTCCTCCACCAGAGCTTCACATTTGGAGCACGAAACTTCCTGATCCACTTTCAAGGGGGATGGGGGGTGGGCAGCCGTTCCGGGCCGCACGGATGGGGGTGGGCTCCCGCGCGGGACCGCGGGAAGACCCGGGCCACGGAACGGCTGCCCCGTATACGAACGCCGATGCCGCCCGCGTGACCAGACGAGTCAGCGGGCCAGGGCTGTGTCCAGCGCCATTGCGCCACACGGGTGACCGGGTCACCCGCCTGTCACCCCCGATGGCGCATGCTGTTTTGAGGACGAGGGCGGTCGCGGCGAGGTGCCGGGTCGCCATTCCTCATTGGAAAGGACACCCCATGGACGAGCAGGGCGAGCGCTTCGATGTCGTCGTACTCGGTGCGGGACCCGGCGGCTACGTCGCCGCCATCCGCGCCGCCCAGCTGGGCAAGCGCGTCGCGGTGATCGAGGAGAAGTACTGGGGCGGCGTCTGCCTGAACGTGGGCTGCATCCCCAGCAAGGCCCTGCTGCGCAACGCCGAACTCGCGCACATCTTCACGCGCGAGGCGAAGACCTTCGGCATCAAGGTCGACGGGCAGGTCTCCTTCGACTACGGCGAGGCCTACCGGCGCAGCCGCAAGGTCGCGGACGGCCGGGTCAAGGGCGTCCACTACCTGATGAAGAAGAACAAGATCACGGAGCTCAGCGGCCGCGGCACCTTCCTCGACGCGCACACCCTCCAGCTGGCCGACTACGACGGCAACACCCGCACCATCTCCTTCGACCACTGCATCATCGCCACCGGCGCCACCCCCAAGCTGCTGCCCGGCACCCGCCGTACGTCGCGCGTGGTGACGTTCGAGGAGCAGATCCTCGCCGAGGACCTGCCGGACTCGATTGTGATCGCGGGCGCGGGAGCCATCGGGGTCGAGTTCGCGTACATCCTGAACAACTACGGCGTGAAGGTCACGATCGTCGAGTTCCTGGACCGTATGACGCCGCTGGAGGACACCGAGGTCTCCGCCGAACTCGCCAAGCAGTACCGCAAGTTGGGCATCGACGTGCTCACCTCCACCCGCGTCGACGCGATCGACGAGTCCGGCCCCCGGGTCCGCGTCACGGTGACGGCGAAGGACGGCTCCCAGCAGGTGCTGGAGGCCGACAAGGTGCTCCAGGCGATCGGCTTCGCCCCGAACATCGAGGGCTACGGCCTGGACAAGACGGGCGTACGGGTCACGGACCGCGGCGCCATCGATGTCGACGGCCGCTGCCGCACCTCCGTCCCGCACATCTACGCCATCGGCGACGTCACCGCCAAGCTGATGCTCGCGCACGCCGCGGAGGCGATGGGCATCGTCGCCGCCGAGACCATCGCCGGCGCGGAGACCATGGAACTGGAGTACGTGATGATCCCGCGCGCCACCTACTGCCAGCCCCAGATCGCCAGCTTCGGCTACACCGAGGCGCAGGCCCGCGAGCAGGGTTACGACGTCCAGGTGGCCAAGTTCCCGTTCACGGCGAACGGCAAGTCGCACGGCCTGGGCGACGCCACCGGTTTCGTGAAGCTGATCAGCGACGGGAAGTACGGCGAACTCCTCGGCGGCCACCTCATCGGCCCCGACGTCACCGAACTCCTCCCCGAACTGACCCTCGCCCAGCAGTGGGACCTGACGGTCCATGAGGTGGCCCGCAATGTCCACGCCCACCCGACGCTCGGCGAGGCGGTCAAGGAGGCGGTCCACGGACTCGCAGGCCACATGATCAATTTCTGAGGGCGGACGCCAGGGGAACTGACCGACGTCAGGGGAACTGACCGACGTTCAGGAGAGCTGACCCGGGCCGAGCGACCGCTTCCGCACCTGCTCCAAGTGGCTCGTGAACACCTCACGAGCGTCGGGTGTCAGCGTGCGCAGCGCGACGGCCGCCGTGATGATCACGTCGCACAGCTCCGACTGCACGTCGTCCCAGGTGTGGCTCGTACCCTTCCGCGGGTTCTGCCCGGTGGCACCGATGACCGCCTCGGCAACCTCACCGACCTCCTCGGAGAGCTTCAACATCCGCAGGAGCAGGGCCTCTTGAGGGGGACGCTCGGGTTGCGCCCGTACGAGCCACTCCTGGAGGCGGCCCACCGTGTCCCACATGTCGTCGTACGTGGCTGGTGTCGCCGTCGCGTCGTGATCGCTCATGGCGGTCAGGGTGCCATGCGCGTCCGCGTGGCGATGGCCGGCTTGCGGACAAGGCCGACGGCCGGGGGGCCGAGCCATCAGTACGCCGCCCCGGCCACCGTCACCTCCAACCCGCCCCCGCCGGAGGCGCACTCACCCCGTAGGAAAAGATCACGCTCGGATCCGACGGCGCCTGGTTCAGTACCCAGAGGCCGATCAGGGTGGCGAGGGTGAAGACCACCGCGATCAGGACGGCCAGGACCACGCGGCGGCGGCGTTCGCGGCGGAGCCAGTCGCCGCGGGCCGTGCGGTAGGCGTCGGGGGCGGCTTGGACCCCGCCGGCGAGCGTTCCGAGCGCTTCGCGGAGGGCCTGCTCCGTACGATCCACTTCGTTACGGTCCACTTCGTTCATCGCCGGGCCTCCATCGCCTGAGTCAGGGCGGCGATACCGCGCGACGTGTGCGTCTTCACCGATCCGGCGGAGATTCCCATCGCGGCGGCTATCTCACTCTCCTTCAGACCGAGCCAGTGCCGGAGCACCAGCGCTTCCCGTTGCCGGGCGGGCAGTTGCTGCAGGGCGTCGATCAGTACGCGCTGGTCGTCGCGGAGCAGCGCCGTGCTCTCGGCGGAGGCGACGACCTCGCTCGGCGGCTGCTGGACGTGCTTGCGGGCGACCTGGAGATGGCGGATGCGCATACGGGTCAGATTGCAGACCGTGGAGCGCAGATACGCCTCCGCCGCCTCGGCGTCTCTGAGACGGCGCCACTTGCGGTAGATCTGGTAGTACGCCTCGGCCACCACGTTCTCCGGGTCGTCGGCGCCGAGGAGGACGGCAAGGCGCAACATCGAGGCGTAGTGCAGCTCGAAGAGGCGGGCCAGGGCGGCCTCCCGCTCGATGTCGGCCGGATCGCTCACGGGCGGGGACAGCACCTCGTCTCCGGTCGGGGCTCCGGCCGGCGGGGACGTCGCCGTCGCGCCGGTGGCGGCGGGTCGCGGGATGCGATCGGTGTCGGCCGGCCGCGGGAAGTGGTCCGTGTCTGCCGGCCGTGGGATGCGGGGATCGGTGACGGCGGCCGGAGCGGCCTGCGGCGCCGGCAGTCGCGTGTGCTGTCTGCGTCTCACGGGTTGCTCGCTCCCGTCTCGGGGCGCCGCCTGACGGTCAGGCGGGACGGTAGGTCGGTGAGGTCGGCGCCGCGCGGGACGCCGAAGCGTTCGAGGGCCGCGGTGGCGGCCACCGCGACGGTGAGGTTGAGCAGCAGGGCGACGAGCCCGGCGTAGATCTCCAGCGGCTGGTCGCCGCCGCCGAACGGAACGATGGACGAGAACCCCTCGCGGACCACCAGGAACGTGCCGGCCACCATGCCCACGGCCCACCCGGCGAGCAGCGCCCGCGGATGCAGCCGGCCCGTGAAGAGCCCTATGGCGACGGCCGGGAAGATCTGAAGGATCCATACGCCGCCGAGGAGTTGGAGGTTGATGGCGTCCTGGTCGCGCAGCCCGAACACGAACGCGACCGCGCCGACCTTCGCGGTGAGCGAGACCGCCTTGGCAATGCGCACCTGTCGTTTGGGCGTGGCGGTGGGGTGGACGTACTCGACGTACACATTGCGTACGAAGCAGGTGGCGGCCGCGATCGACATCACGGCCGCAGGGACCAGCGCGCCCACGGTGATCGCCCCGAAGACGAGTCCGGCGAGCGGGCCCGGCATCAGCCGGTCGACCAGCATCGGTACGGCGGTCTCGGCGCCGCCCTCGGGTGCCCGTACCCCTGCCGCGAGTGCCGCGATGCCGAGGAGGCCGAAGAGGGCGAGGAGTCCCGTCCAGGCGGGCAGCGCGACGGAGACCTTGCGCAGGGTGCGCGGGCTGTCGGCGGCGAAGGAGGCGGTGAGCACGTGCGGGTACATGAGCAGGGCGAGCGCTGAGCCGAGGGCGAGGGTGGCGTAGGCGGGCTGTTGCTCGGGGGAAAGCAGCAGGGCGGAGTCCGCGACGCCGGTGCCCCCGAGCCGTTGTGCTGCGCCGTCGAAGACCGCGCCGGGTCCGCCGAGCCGGGCGAGGACCAGCCAGCACACGGCGGTGAGCGACACGAAGACGGCCACCGCCTTGAACGCCGAGATGACGGTGGGCGCCCGAAGCCCATGCCGGTACGTCGCCACCGCGAGCCCCGCGAACAGCGCGATCAGCACCAGGTCGCCGCTCGCGCCCCGCGGGTATACGCCTCCGGCGGTGAGCACGGCGCGGATGCCCAGCAGTTGCAGCGCGAGGTAGGGCATCGTCGCGAGAATCCCGGTCAGCGCCACCACCAGGGCGAGCGGCGCCGAACCGTACCGCCCGCGCACGAAGTCGCCGACGGTGATGTAGCCGTGCCGGCGGGCCACCGCCCACAGCCGGGTCAGCAGGACGAAGGCGAGCGGGCAGACGATCACCGTGTACGGCACGGCGAAGAAGGCGGGCGCCCCGTTCCCGTACGCCAGTCCCGGTACGGCGGTGAAGGTGTACGCGGTGAAGATCGTGCCGCCGAGCAGCATCCACGTCCAGACGGGGCCCAGGCTCCGGTCGGCCAGCGCCCAGCCCTCCAGGGACGGCAGGCGATCGCTCGGACGCAGCCGGCGCGCGGTGACGGCGAGCAGCGACGCCCCGCCGGTCACGGCGAGAAACGTCGCGGTCATGGCGCTGTCCGCCATGGGTCACCGTCCTTGGTGTGCCTGAGGTCCCATGGCCTGTCCGCCGGACAGGCCATGGCCCGAGCCCTTGCCGGAGAGTTGCGCGGGCGTGCGGTCCGGTTGACACGGGTTTCGGAAAACCGGCGGGAAATCTTCTGGAAATTCCCTGTCAACCACTTCCGGCGGGTGGGCAACTCTTGCACAGACCGACCGCGATCGGGAGAGGCAAGGGGAGAGGAGCGCAGGTCATGGCATCGACCGGCAGCACTGGCCATCAACGGCTACGGCGCTTCGCGATCGCCGTACTGCTTCTCGCGCCCGCCGCCGGACTGCTGTGGGTTCCCTGGTACGCCGGTGCCGAACCGCGGATCGCCGGGACGCCGTTCTTCTACTGGTACCAGCTCGCCTGGGTGCCGGGGTGCGGACTGTGCCTGCTCGCCGCGTACGCGCTGATCAGGCACGACCGCGACGACCAGCACGACCGGCCCGATCCCTGAGCCACCTTCCCGCCACTTCCCCACCGAGTACCGCCCGGCACCACCGCCCACTCAGCACCGCACGCCACCTTCCAGTAGCGCCGCACACCACCACTGAGTAGCGCCGCACACATCACCCAGCACCAAAGCCAGGAGCCGCCATGCCTACGTCAGCCATGCCCGAATCCGCTCCCCCGGCACCGGAAAGCCCGCCCCCCTCCGGATCCGCCCGGCCTCGTATGACCCCCCGCTCCATCCTCCTGTGGACCGCCGTCGCCCTGGTCGGCGCCGTCTGCTGGGGTGTCCTCGCGCTCTCCCGGGGCGAGGAGATCTCCGCGGTCTGGCTGGTGCTGGCCGCCCTCGGCTCGTACGCCATCGCGTACCGCTTCTACAGCCGCTTCGTCGCCCGGCGCGTACTGAAGCCGGACGACAAGCGGGCCACTCCCGCCGAACGCCTCGAGGACGGCGTCGACTTCCAGCCCACCGACCGCCGGGTGCTGCTCGGCCACCACTTCGCGGCCATCGCCGGCGCCGGACCACTGGTCGGGCCCGTACTCGCGGCGCAGATGGGCTATCTGCCCGGCACGATCTGGATCGTGGCCGGCGTGATCTTCGCCGGGGCGGTGCAGGACATGGTGGTGCTGTTCCTGTCGATGCGGCGGGACGGGAAGTCGCTCGGGCAGATGGCCCGTGACGAGATCGGCCGGGCGGGCGGGGCGGCGGCCTTGATCGCGGTGTTCGCGATCATGATCATCCTGCTCGGTGTGCTGGCCCTGGTCGTCGTCAACGCCCTCGCCCACTCCCCCTGGGGCACCTTCTCCGTCGCGATGACCATCCCCATCGCCTTGTTCATGGGCTTCTGGCTGCACCGGATCCGGCCGGGCCGGGTCGTCGAGACCAGCCTGATCGGTGTGGCGCTGCTGCTGCTCGCGATCATCGGCGGCAGCTGGATCCAGGACTCCTCGCTGGCCGACACCTTCACGCTGAGCCCGACGACCCTGGTGTTCTGCCTGGTCGGATATGGCTTCGTCGCCTCCGTACTCCCCGTATGGATGCTGCTCGCGCCGCGCGACTACCTCTCCACCTTCATGAAGATCGGCACCATCGCGCTGCTCGCGGTCGGAGTCGTCGTGGCCGCGCCCGTCATGCGTGCGGAGGCGGTCAGCGACTTCGCCTCCTCGGGCGCGGGCCCGGTCTTCGCGGGCTCCCTCTTCCCGTTCCTGTTCATCACCATCGCCTGCGGCGCGCTGTCCGGCTTCCATGCGCTGGTCGCCTCCGGTACGACTCCGAAGCTGATCCAGAAGGAGTCGCAGGTCCGGATGATCGGCTACGGCGCCATGCTGATGGAGTCGTTCGTCGCGATCATGGCGCTGATCGCCGCGGCCACCCTCGAACCCGGCCTGTACTACGCGATGAACGCACCCGCCGGGCTCCTCGGCACGACCGCCGAGTCCGCCTCGCAGGCGGTGGCGGGCCTCGGCTTCAGCATCACCCCCGACCAGTTGACCCAGGCGGCGAAGGCCGTGGAGGAGCAGACGCTCATCGCCCGTACCGGTGGTGCGCCGACCCTCGCGGTCGGTATGTCGGAGATCTTCTCCGGGGTGTTCGGCGGGGCGAGTATGAAGGCCTTCTGGTACCACTTCGCGATCATGTTCGAGGCGCTGTTCATCCTGACGACGGTCGACGCGGGCACCCGGGTCGGGCGCTTCATGCTCCAGGACATGCTCGGCAACGTCTGGAAGCCGATCGGCCGGGTCACCTGGAAGCCCGGGATCTGGCTGTGCAGCGGACTCGTCGTGGCCGCCTGGGGCTACTTCCTCTACACCGGCGCCACCGACCCCCTCGGCGGAATCAACCAGCTCTTCCCGCTCTTCGGCATCGCCAACCAGCTGCTCGCCGCCATCGCCCTCACCGTCTGCACCACCGTGCTGATCAAGTCCGGGCGGCTGCGCTGGGCCTGGGTCACCGCGGTTCCGCTGGCCTGGGTGGTCGCGGTCACCTTCGTCGCCGGCTGGCAGAAGATCTTCTCCGACGACCCGCGCATCGGCTTCTTCGCCCAGCGCGACCGGTACGCCGACGGCATCGACGCCGGCGAGATCATCGCGCCCGCCAAGACCCTCGACGACATGCACACCGTGGTCACCAACTCCACGGTCGACGGCGTCCTGATCGCCCTGTTCCTGCTCCTGGTCGCCGTGGTGATCGTCAACGCGGCGGTGGTCTGCGTACGGGCCATCCGCTCGCCCGGTTCGCTACCGACGACGGAGGCTCCGTACGTCGAGTCCCGCATCGACGTCCCCGAGCAGGCGGACGAACCGCTGGTGGGAGCCCGTACATGAGCCTGCCGTCCATGAACGCCCGGCACTGGACCAAGGGCGTGCGCTGGGTCCGCTGGTACCTGCGCGAGCTGACAGGCGAGGCGGAGTACGACCGCTACTGCGCCCACCACCGCCGCCGACACCCGGACGCTCCGCTGCCGAGCCGCCGCGAGTACGAGGTCCTGCGGACACACCACCGGGAGAACCACCCGCAGAGCCGCTGCTGTTAGCTCCGCTGGTGGTGCAGTGATTCATCCGCGGGCCGGTGGGGGCTGGTCGCGCCCACGCGGCGGAGCCGCAAATTGATACAGCCCCGCGCCCCTAGGGAGGCCGCAGGCCTCTCAGGGGCGCGGGGAACTGCGCGACAAGCCACGACGTACCCGCAGATACGAACCGCCCCTTCAAGCGGAGCGCCCGGCTTCCGGTCAACGGAATATCCAGCAGGGGCTGCCCGTTGGGGCTGCTGCGACAGGTTCGTACGAGACGTACGACAGTGCACAGCACTCGGAAGGAGTCGGAGCCGATGACGGACAGCGCCACGACTGGGGTTCGCAGCAGTTCACCCAAGGAGGCGGTCGGGCGGTACGGCATTTGGAGTCCCGGGCTGCGTTCGGAGGATCCGGCACAGCGGAGCGAGATTGCCGAGTCCGCCGCCGAGCTCGAACAACTCGGCTTCGGCGCCGCCTGGTTGGGCGGCAACAGCGCGGTACAGCACGCCGTGCCGCTCATCGAGGCGACCTCACGGCTGACCGTGGCGACCGGCATCCAGAGCATCTGGCAGTACGAGGCTGCCGACACGGCCGCGCGTTTCGCCGAGCTGGACGCGACGCACCCAGGCCGGTTTCTGCTCGGACTCGGGGTGAGTCACGCCAAGCTGGCGGACCAGTACCGGCGCCCGTATGCGTCCATGGTCGGCTATCTGGACGCCTTGGACGCCGCCGGACTGCCCGCCGAGCGCCGGGTCCTGGCCGCCCTCGGCCCCAAGATGCTGAAGCTGTCCGGCGATCGCGCCGCCGGCTCGCACCCGTACCTGGTCACTCCCGAGCACACCGCGGACGCCCGCGAGATCCTCGGCGAAGTGCCGCTGCTCGCACCGGAGTTGAAGGTCGTCCTGGAGACGGACCCGGACCGCGCACGCTCGCTCGCCCGCGGCGCTCTCGCCATGTATCTCACCCTGCCGAACTACACCAACAGCTTCCTGCGCTTCGGCTTCACCGAGGACGACTTCGCGAACGGCGGCAGTGACCGACTGATCGACGCGCTCTTCGCCTGGGGCGACGACGACCGCATCCGCGAGCGGATCGACGCCTTTTACACCGCGGGCGCCGACCATGTGGCCTTCCAAGTCGTCACCGACCAGGACGGCTTTGCCCTCCCACGCCCCGAATGGCGCCGCCTGGCCGAGCTGTTGACCTGACGGCGACGGGGTTACGAGCCGACTGTCGGGCGTGGTCCCGTGGTCCCGTTCCCAGAACGGCTGAGCGACGACTGGGCAACGGTCGTCGCATTCGCTGGAGCAGGCTCGGCACGGGATGTGACGGTGAGGCGCATGAAGTCGCGTATCGCCTTGTCGGCCGCCGCCACGTGCGTCGTACTCGCCCCGCTCACCGGATGCGGCAGCGACGGAACGAGCCGCGAACCGTCCCCCTCGGACGGTGGGGCATCGGCCGCCCCGGTCCCCAGCGCGCCCGCCGAGAGCCGGCCACCGACGCCGGGGAAGGGGTCGAAAGACCCCGACGACATCAACGGCGACGGTCATCGCGATCTCCTGGTTCCCGTCGGGGTCGGCAGCGAGCCGGAAACCCCCGGCCGCGAAGAACGGATCGGTGTGGTCTACGGATCTGCCAAGGGCCTCGATCCGGCGACCCGCACGGTCTACGGCCGCGGCGACCTGGGCCTGCCCGGTCTGCCGCCGGGGCAGGCCGGTCCCGACAGTGTTTACGGGCAGTCCTTCGTCACCGCCGATCTGGACGGCGACGGGTTCCCGGACTTCGTCACGAGCATCGCGAGGGAGGAGGCGAAGGAGGGCCAGATCTGGGACCAGCGCATGGTCCCGTACGTGGCGTGGGGCAGCCCTTCAGGACCGCGAACAGGCGCCGAGACAACCGAGGTACGGCTGCCGCAGAACGTGGCCAATCTGGGCGTAGGCCTCGTGGAGCGCGGCGACTTCGACGGCGACGGACACCACGACCTCGCGGCACTCGCACAGAACGAGTCGTCGCTGGTGGTGCTGTACGGCCCGTTCACGCGCGCGGGTGCACCCGCGCGCACCGACACCACCCTCCCCTGGTCGGACGGCAAGCTCATCGCGGACGACATCGACCCGACGGGCAAGACCCGCGCGACGTCTCTACTCCTCCAGGGCACGAACGACGGCGAACAGTCCGCCAACACCCTCTACTCCGCCCGCCAAGGCGAGGGCCCGTCCCCGAACGTCAGGCAACTCCGCCGCGGAAACGCCCACGCCTGGGGCGACTTCGACGGCGACGGCCAACGCGACGTAACCATCGGAGACGACGGCGGCCGCAACAACGAACCGGGCTACGAATCGGAGGCCCCCGAGGTCGACGGCTCACTCACCGTCTACCCCGGCACCGGCGCCACACCGATCACCCACCGCCTGCCCGAGCCACCCGAGAACGCAGAAACCGACTACGGCCCAGGCGACTTCGCAGCCGCCGACCCAGACGGCGACGGCCGCGACGGCATCCTCGTCGCCACATACGAAAACGCCACACTCATAGACGGCAACAAACGCACCCCGGTCCTACGCGAAGGCCCAGCCAAGGCCGACGGCAAAAAGATCCCACCGAAATGGCGCCACGCCCGCCCAGCAGGAGCCGCCGACTTCGACACCGACGGCAAGGACGAACTAATCCTCAACTGGGCCGCAGACTCCCTATTCGGAATCTACGGCCAGCACCCCACCCACTGGTGGATCACAGACGGCACGACCACCCAAGACAAGGTGTCATTCACGACGACGAGCTTCGCCCCGCCCGGCTCTTGAGCACTGATTGCCGGGCGGGGCGGGATCCCGAGGGGGGCCTTGTTGAAGTGCGCTGCGGTATGGCGCCCCTTCAGGGGCGCGGGGAACTGCGCGACCAGCCACAACGAACCCGCAGCCGTCGAACTGCCTAACCAGCGGAGCTATTCGGCATAGTAGGTAGCGTCCTGCCGGTCAAGGCTCGTACTAATCGGCTGGATGTACATCAGGTTCTCGTAGTGCCGGATGTAGCGGCCCGGGAAGTTGTACGACTCGAAGGAGACACCGCTCGCGGTGTCGGCGAGGCCCGCGCGCCGCGAGAAGGTGGCGTCGTTCTTGAAAGTGGTCGACCCGTCGTTCTTCTCCACCCACAACTCATAGTTCTTGTGCCGCAGGAAGTACCCGGGAAAGTTAGCCGACTCCAGGGACACGGTCCCGCTCCCAGCAAGACCGGCAACAACCCGAAACTGCGAGTCGGCAAGATTCGTAACGTTCGGCTCAAGCTTCGCCCGGTACTCCCAGTGCCGGATATACCGGTCGGGGAAGTTGTACGAGGAGAACCGCACCGGAGTCACCCCGTCCGCGACCGGAATGCCGAAGTTCGGCGTACCGTCCGCATTCCAGTAAAGCTTCTGGTAACGAGTCCGACGGTTCGGGTCGTTCAGCGGATCGCCGCTGATGTCCTTGTAGTTGCGGTCGTGATAGACGATCACGTCCGACTTCCCGTCCTCGGAGACGGTGAAGCAGTTATGGCCGGGCCCGTACTGCCCGGTGGCGTCGTTGCTCCGGAGGACCGGCTGCGAACTCTTCGTCCAGGAGCCAGGGTTGAGCAGATCGGCCGAGGCAGAGGCGGTCAGCAGACCGAGGCAGTAGTTGGCGTCGGTGGCGGCGGCGGAGAAGGCCATGAAGACCTTGCCGTTCCGCTGGATGACGGCCGGGCCCTCGTTGACGCGGTGGCCCACGGTCTCCCAGGCGTGGGTCGGCGTGGAGATCCGTACCGGAGTGCCGGTGATGGTCCACGGGTTGGACAGCTTCGCGAGATAGAGGTTGGTTCCGCTGCCCACGGCCGGATCGTTCTGAGCCCAGCTCAGATAGCGGCTGCCACCGACGACGAAGGTCGTGGCGTCCAGCGAGAAGGTGTCCAGCGGCAGGGCGATCCGCCCCTTTTCCGTCCACGTCCCGGTCAGCGGGTTGGCGGAGCTGCTCTCCAGGACGTACGGCCGGATCTTCCAGATGTCGTCGGCGGCACCGGCGGCGAAGTAGATGTACCACTTGCCGCCGATGAAGTGGATCTCAGGGGCCCAGATGTGGGCGCCCATCTCACCGGTCGAGTGCTTGGTCCAGATGGTGGTCTCCGGGGCGGTGGACAGGCCCTGGAGGGTGGTGGCCCGGCGCATCACGATCTTGTCGTACGCGGGCACGGTGGCCGTGAAGTAGTAGTAGCCGTCGGTGTGTTTGTGGATGTGGGGGTCGGCGCGCTGCAAGGCGATCGGGTTGGTGAAGGTCACGGCGGGCGAGGCGGGGGCGGCGGCGTACGCGGTGCCGCCCACGGCCAGTACGGCCGGCCCGGCGGCCATCGCCGTGGCCGCCCCGGCGAGGAAGGTTCTGCGTCTCATGAGGGTCTCCTGATCAGACAGGGTCAGGCGGAGGTCACGCGGTGGTCAGGCGGAGGTCACGCGGTGGGTCAAGCCGCGGTCAGGCGGTGGTGGGCTGGAGCCGCCACTGCTGGCAGTTGTTGTTGAGCCAGCTCCACTGGCGTACGTCGTTGCCGTTGGCCGTGCCGCAGTTGGCGACGTCCATGACCTTGTTGGTGGCTGCGCTGACGATCCGCACGTAGTCGCCGCCGGTGTAGACCATGCGGAACTTCTGGCAGTTGTTGTTCAGCCAGGACCACTGCCGGACGTCGGCGCCGTCGGCCGTGCTGCAGTCGGCGATGTCGGCGACCTTGCCGGTGGCGACGTTGACGAGGCGGCTGGTGTCGTCGGCGCGGTCCTCGATGCGCCACTTCTGGTTGGCCCCGCCGTTGCAGGTCCACTGGAAGATGTTGGCGCCGTCGGCGCTGCTGCCGCCGTTGACGTCGAGGCACTTGCCGCTGTTGCGGTTGACGATGGTGTAGGCGTTCGGGGTCGTGGCCGTCTCACCGGAGGGGCCGGCCATCGTCGTACCGAGGCGGGCCGGGGTGCCGAAGTTCGGGGTGCCGTCGGCGTTCCAGGTGAACTTCTGAGCACGGGTCGTACGGCCGTTGTCGCAGCCGTCGCCCGCCGCGTCGTTGGCGTGGTAGACGATCCAGTTCTCGGTGCCGTCGGGCGAGGTGAAGAAGCCGTTGTGGCCGGGCCCGTACACGCTGTTCGCGTCGCTGCGCTGGAAGACCGGGGTCTGCTTCTTGGTCCAGGAGGAGGCGAGGAGCGGGTCGGAGCCGGTCAGTTCAAGCTGGCCGAGCTTGTAGTCGGGGCCCCAGCAGGCGCTGGCGGAGTAGATGAGGAAGGTGCGGCCGTTGCGGTAGAGCGGCTCGGGGCCCTCGTTGACCGTGCCGCCTTGTGTCTCCCAGCTCAGCGTCGGGCTGGAGATCACCGTGAAGTTGTTGCTGGCGAGGGTGTACGGGTTGCTGAGCGGCGCGATGACGAGGCTCTGCTTGCTGCCGCCGGCCGAACCGCTGCCCACGAGGTACAGCTTGTTGTTGTGCTTGAGCACGCTGGCGTCGATGAGCCAGCCGTTGGGGTCCAGGTTGGAGCCGGTGAAGGTGTTCTTGTGGGTGTACGGCCCCATCGGGTCGGAGCCGGAGCTCTCCAGCACATGGGTGCGCTGGTCGTCGCAGCAGGCGGAGTCGCGTGGCCCGGCGGAGTAGTACAGGTACCACTTGCCGTTGAAGAAGTGGATCTCCGGCGCCCACATGTTCCAGTTGCGGCTGCTGGTGTTGTCCGACCAGACCTGCACACTGGGCGCGGTGTTCAACCCGGCGAGCGTCGGTGACTTACGCATGGTCAGCTCACCGGTGAACGAGGTCGTCACCAGGTAGTAGTTGCCGTTGTAGTACTCCAGCCACGGGTCGGCGCCCTTCTGCGCCTTGACCGGGTTGGTGTACGGCCGGCCCTCGGCGGCGGTCCCCGGCCGAGCGGTGACGAGCGACCCCAACAGGGCCAGCAACGCCGCCCCGAGGATGAACCAGTGGCGTGTGCGGAACACGGTAAGTCCCTTCTGGGGGCGGGAGTTGAACGGCATCCCGGACCATGGCGACATCAGGCGTTCACAGACGTTCGAGATCGCGAACACTGTGCGTAACTTCGACCAGAAGGTAGAGGTGAGGCGGATGGAGCGTCAATGGATGCGACGGGTTTGATTTCGATCAGTTTTCCGGGACGTGACGGCTCCCCGGAGTGTGGCTGCTCTCTTGGATGCGAGAGGCCACTGGATGCGAGAGGCCACTCGATGCGAGGGGCCACTTTTTTGTTATCGCCCGCGGGCTCGTGCGTCTCCAGTCCGTACGCATACGCATCGGCACGCACCCCACCCCCTGAGGACCGAAGCCGTGAGAGCAGAGATGAACCGCCGGAGCTTGCTGAAGATCGCCGGGACGGCCGCGGGCGCGGCAGCCATCGGCGCCGCCGTCCCCGCGGCCTCCGCGTCAGCGGCAGGCACGGCGTTCGCGCACCCCGGCCTGCTGCACACCCGAGCCGACCTCGACCGCATGGCCGCCAAGGTGAAGGCGGGCGCGGCCCCGTACACGGCGGGCTTCGCCAAGCTCACCGCCAACCGCCACTCGCAGAGCACATGGCGGCCCAACCCGCAGGCCACGGTCTACCGGGGCGAGGGCCATCCGCAGAACTACACGATCCTCTACAACGACATCCACGCGGCGTACCAGAACGCCCTGCGCGGCCATGTCACCGGCGAGGAAGCGCACCTGGACACCGCCGTCGCCATCCTCAACGCCTGGTCCGCGAAACTGACCGCCGTCGAGGGCTCGGCGGACCGCTTCCTCGCGTCCGGCCTCTACGGCTACCAGTTCGCCAATGCCGCCGAACTCGTCCGCGACCGCGTCGACTTCGACCTGGCCCGCTTCCAGAAGATGATGCTGGAGGTCTTCTCGCCGCTCGCCGAGGACTTCCTCAGGAACCACAACGGCGCCGTCGTCTCCAACTACTGGACCAACTGGGACCTGGCGAACATGGCCTGCGTCCTCGCAGTCGGCATCCTCTGCGACGACCAGGCCAAGGTCGACACCGCGGTCGAGTACTTCAAGCACGGCGAGGGCCTGGGCGCCATCAAGAACGCCATCCCGGTCGTTCATGAGGATGACGGCCTCGCCGAGTGGGTGGAGGCGGGCCGCGACCAGGGCCACGCCCTGCTGGGCATAGGCCTGATGGGCACGTTCTGCGAGATGGCCTGGAACCAGGGCATCGACCTGTACGGCTACGACGACAACCGCTTCTTCAAGGCCGCCCAGTACGTGGCCAAGTGGAGCATGGGCGGGGACGTGCCGTTCACACCCAACACCCGCGCGAAGGGTGCGATCAACGGCTGGTCGGGCTCGGAGACCGTGAGCGAGGCGGCCCCCGTGGATCCGGCCCATACCCGCCCCATCTGGGCCACGATCGCCAACCACTACACCAAGCGCCGGGGCCTGTCCGCGTCGTACCTGACCCAGATCGCGGCCAAGTCGGCACCCGAGGGCGGCGGTGGCGACTACGGCCCCAACAGCGGCGGCTACGACCAACTCGGCTTCGGCACCCTGGCCTTCACCCGAGACCGCTCCACCAAACCGGAGTCCCCAACCTCCCCGGCGGGTTCGCCTTCCCCCGCGTCCGGCTCCAACTCCGGCTCCGACTCAGGCGCCGCCCCCACCTCACCGTCCCCCTCCCCCAGCCCTCAGGGCGGCAGGGACGGCGACCTGGCCGCCACCGGTTCCTCGGACCTCCCGGCCTGGACCGCCGCCACCGGCCTCACCGCCGTCGCGGGCGGCCTGCTCCTCCTACGGCGCCGGGCCCGCGCGAACCGCGACGTCCAGTGACGGGGCATCCGGGCCCCTGAGGGCCGGACCGCACCGATGGGGCTCTGCCCGGGCCGTACGGCCCGGGCAGAGCCCCATCGGCGTGATCTGCGCCACTTCTCGCTGCTGAGCAGTGATGTTTCACGGATGGAGCGCGCTTGATCCATCGCTACCTGAGTGACAGGTGGTTCTCATGTGAGGCATTTCTAGGGGTGGGGCAAGTTGAGTCCACGCAAGACCCATGCGTACACACCGCTGAGTTTGAAGCGAAGAGCATGGCTGACGATCGGTGCCGTCCTCGTGGGTGGCGCGGGAGCCGTCACGTACGCCATCGCAGACCCGGCGGCGAAGCCGGACGACGCCCGGGCCGCGCGCAAACCCGCCGTGCACACCGTGAAGCTGAAGGACAAGGGGGCGGGGCGCAAGGGCCTGGACAAGCAGGGCACGGACCGTTACAGCGCGGTCATGCTGACCTGGGACAACCCGCACGCGAAGCTGAAGGGCACGCCCGAGGTCCGCTACCGGGCCACCGAGACCGGTGACTGGTCCGGGTGGCAGAAGGTCAATGACGTCGAGTTCTCCGCCGACGGAGCGGAGGCCGAGCGGGCCGGCATGCGCGGCGGCACGACCTCCCTGTGGACGGACGAGGCCGACGGCCTCGAGGTACGGATCGTGAACGCGGACGGCACGCTCACCACCGGCCTTCCGGCCGGCCTGGACGTCAAGCTGCTCGACCCCGGCACCGACCCCAAGGGCCCCGCGGACGTGCCCGCCGAACCCGCCGCGTACGCCGAGGACACCACGGCCGCGCCCACGCCGACCGACACGCAGACCCCGGGCGACCCGGCCACGCCGACCGATACACAGCCCCCCGGCGACCCGGCCACGCCCCCCAGCGACGCCCCCACGCCCACGGACTCCGAGTCCCCGACGGCCTCCCCGTCGCCCACCGACACGATCCCAGCCCCCCGGCCCTCCACGGTCGTCAAGCCACCGGTCATCACCCAGGCCGAGTGGGGCGCCTCGACCGACTACAACGGCACGCCCGAGTACGGCGCCGAGATCAAAGCGGCCGTCATCCACCACACGGGCATGGACAGCGACAACAAGATCTCCTGTGGCCAGTCCCGCCCCCGGATGCGGACCATCCAGCAGGAGCACTTCGCCCGCAACTACTTCGACCTCGGCTACAACTTCGTCGTCGACAAGTGCGGCCAGATCTTCGAGGGCCGCAGCGGCGGCATGGACCTCCCGGTGATCGGCGCCCACGACGTGGGCTTCAACACCAACACGCTCGGCATCTCGTACATCGGCAACTACGAGACCGCCAAGCCGAGCCGCGCCGGCCTCGAGGCCATCTCCCGGATCGTCGCCTGGAAGTTCGGCATGTACGGCCTCGACCCGAACGGCACGGTGACGCTGACGTCCGGCAGCCCCAAGGGCCAGGACGGCAACCTCGTCGAGAAGGGCACGTCGATCGAGCTGCCCCGCGTCTTCGGCCACCGCGACACCAACGCGACGGCCTGCCCCGGCGCCAACCTCTACCCCAAGCTCGCCGAGATCCGCCGCTACGCGGCAAGCGCCGGCAAGAACTCCGCCGTCCCGACCGCCGACTTCAACCGCGACGGCATCACCGACCTGGTCGCCGGAGTACCGAAGGCCTCGGGCAGCGTCGGAAACGTGGTCGTCGTTCCCGGCGGCCCGGACGGACCGGTCGCCGGCGCCAAGGTGAAGCTCACCCAGTCCAGCCCGGGAGTCCCCGGCGACTCCGAGTCCGGCGACAGCTGGGGCGCGTCGACCGCCTGGGGCGACATCAACGGCGACGGCCACGCCGACCTGGCCGTCGGCGCGCCGGGCGAGGACGACACCTCCGGCAACGCGGAGCGCGGCTCGGTGACCATCTTGTACGGTCCCGGCTTGAACTCCGGCTCCTCGTACGCCACTTCGGGTGTCACCGCGGCCGGCGCCAAGCTGGGCTCGGCCGTCACGGTCGGCGACTTCAACGCCGACGGCAAGGCCGACGTGTTCGCGGCGGGCACCGGCAAGGGCGGCAACTGGAACGTCCACCTGACCGGCGGCGCCACCCAGTACGGCACGCTGACCACCGCGACCGGCTCCGTCGGCTACGTGGACGCCGCCACGGGTGACTTCAACCGCGACGGTTACGCGGACGTGGCGCTCAACTACCGCGACACGTCCGGCATCGGCCGCGTCACCTGGTTCAAGGGATCGCCCACCGGCCTGACCAAGGTCAGCGTCCTGTCCGTCAAGGGCGGCCGCTCCCTCGCCGCGGGCGACATGAACGGCAACGGCTACGACGACATCGTCATCGGCCAGCCGTACACCGGGGAGTCCGGCGGGGCCTCGGGCGGCCAGGTCACCATGGTCCCCGGCACATCCACCGGCTTCACCACCACCGGCATGCGCACCGTCCACCAGGACACCACGGGCGTACCGGGTGCCAACGAGTCCGGTGACGCCATGGGCTGGTCCGTCTCGGCCGGCGACTACAACCTCGACGGCTACGCGGACGTCCTCACCGGCCTCCCGAACGAGGACATCACCCGCGACGGCGCCAATCAGTCCAACGCGGGCACGACCCTGCTCCTGAAGGGCACCTCGACCGGCCTGACCGGCTCCGGCGCACTCGGGTACTCCCAGGACACGTCCGGCGTCACCGGCTGGACCGAGCCCAACGACAAGTTCGGCTCCTCGGTCGTCCTGCAAGACCTCTCCGGCTTCGGCCGCGCCGACCTGGCCTTCGGCGCCGAGGGCGAGAACAGCTACGACGGCACCCTCTACCAACTGGACTCGGGCAGCACCGGCATCGCCACCAAGTACGGCGTCTACTACGGCCGAGACACCCTGGGCACTCCCGCGGGCGCGTACCTGGGCCAGGCCCTGACCCCATAACCCGTAAACCGCAACCACGCCCGCACATCACCAGGGTGGGGCCCTCCACACGGAGGGCCCCACCCTGCTGCGTCTGCTGCCGCGTCGGTAATCCCCTGGCACAAGCCCTTGACACGCTCTCGGAACGGGGCTGATAGTACCGAGAACTTAAAGCGCTTTAAGACGGGGAAGTTCGCCGCGCTGGGCACCCGCTGATCCGCCCGCCTGATCACCTCGTCTTCCACTTCCAGAAAGGCACCTTCATGCCCCCATCCGCCAAGCCCCTCTCCGTCGCGGTCATCGGAGCCGGCATGGCAGGCCGTAGCCACGCGGCCGGTTACCGCAACGTCAACACGGTCTTCGGTGCCGGTCTGCCGCCGGTGCGGCTGGCCGCTATCGCGGACGCCAATGTCGTACTGGGCGAGGACGCCGCCCGTCGCTATGGGTACGAGAAGGCGCTGCCGAGCTGGGAGGCCGTCGTCGAGGACCCGACGATCGATGCCGTCAGCATCGTCGTCGGCAATGACCTGCACCGCCCGATCGCGGAGGCGCTGGTCGCCGCGGGCAAGCATGTGCTGTGCGAGAAGCCGCTGGCCGGATCGCTCGAAGACGCCCGCGCCATGGCCGAGTTGGAGCGCGGCGCCGAGGTCGTGACCGCCGTCGGGTACACCTTCCGCCGCTCCCCCGGTATCGCCGCGATCCGCGAGCACGTCCAGCGCGGCGAGCTGAGTGACCTGACCCTGTTCAGCGGCCGGTACTGGTGCGACTACGCGACCGACCCGAACGGCCCGCTGACCTGGCGTTTCCAGGGCGGCCCCGGCTCGGGTGCGCTCGGGGACGTCGGTTCACATGTCATCGACATCGCCGAGTACGTAGCCGGGCCCATCACCTCGGTCTCCGGAGCGACGCTGGCGACGCAGATCCCCAAGCGGCCCCTGCCCTTGGGCGCGGTCGTCGGGCACAACGCGGCGCCCGTCTCCGACGAGTTCGGCGAGGTCGAGAACGAGGACACCGCATCCTTCACGGCCCGCTTCGAGTCCGGGCTCGTCGGTACGTTCTCGATGTCGCGCACCGCTTTCGGATTGCCGAACGGGCTCGCCTTCGACGTCCTGGGCCTCGGCGGCCGGGCGGCGTTCGACCAGCACCGGCCCGCCGAGTACCTCTTCGACGACGCCCAGCCCGAGGCCCGTACGCGAGGCGCCCGGCAGATCATCGCCGGGCCGCAGCTGCCGTACTTCGCGGGCGGCGTCCCGATGGAGGCGCCGGGGGTGGGCGCCAGCAATGCCGACAACTTCACGTACCAGGCCCGGGCGTTCCTCGACCAGGTCGCGGGTGTCACCGAGCCGCTGCCGGCCTGCGCCACCTTCGCCGACGCACTGCGGACCATGGAGATCATCCAGGCCGTCGTCGAGTCCTCCCGGAGCGGCGGCTCCGCCGTCACGGTTCCGCCCGCCGCCTGACCCGCACGTAACCCCCACCTACAGAAGGACCTTGACACGTGGCTCTCAAGCTCGGCGCCTACACCGCCTGCCTGCACGACCGCACCGTCACCGAAGCCCTCGACATCCTCAAGGAGAACGGCCTGACCTCGGTGGAGGTCAACACCGGCGGCTTCATCCCCGCCCCGCACTGCCCGGTCGACCTGCTGCTGTCCTCGGCCACCGCACGCGCCGAGTACCTGGCGACATTCGCCGACCGCGGCATGGAACTGACGGGTCTGAACTGCAACGGCAACCCGCTCAACCCGCTCCCCGGGGTGGGCCCGAAGCACGCCGACGACCTGCGCCGTACGATCCGCCTCGCGGGCCTTCTCGGGGTGAAGCACGTCGTCACCATGTCCGGCACCCCGGGCTCCGACCCCGACGCCAAGTACCCCTCCTGGGTGGTGAACCCGTGGGACGGCGTCTACATGGACGTACTGGACTACCAGTGGGGCGTGGCCGTCGAGTTCTGGAAGGAGATCGACGCGCTGGCCCGCGAGAACGACGTCCGGGTCGCCATCGAGATGCACCCGCACAACGTCGTCTTCTCCCCGGTGACCTTGAAACGGCTGGTAGACGAGACGGGCGCGACGAACCTCGGCGCCGAGATGGACCCCTCCCACCTGATGTGGCAGGGCATGGACGTCGTGGCCTCCATCAATTGGCTGGGCCCGCTGGTGTTCCACGCGGCGGCGAAGGACGCCACGTTCTGCCCCGGCGCCGACATCCGCGGCGTACTGGACACGTCGTTCACCCGCGTCCCCGCAACCGCCCCCGACAAGGTCCCCACGGGCTACGACTTCTGGTGCAACGCCTGGCCGGAGAACCCCGCGTGGAAGTTCGTAGCCGTAGGCCTCGGCCACGACGTCCCGTACTGGACCGACTTCCTGCGCGCCCTCGCCGACATCAATCCCGACATGGCGGTCAACATCGAACACGAGGACGCGGCGTACTCCCAGACGGACGGCCTCGCGCTGTCGGCGAAGAATCTGCATGGCGCGGCGGCGGGGGTGTAGGACACCGTCACCCCGCCCCCGCCCTGTCAGCTCCCCAGCGCCCCCAGCACCACAGACCTCGCCTCCTCCTGGACCTGCCGCAGATGATCCGGCCCGAGGAAGGACTCCCCGTAAATCTTGTACACGTCCTCGGTGCCCGAAGGGCGGGCCGCGAACCAGGCGTTGGCTGTGCCGACCTTGATGCCGCCGAGGGCGGCGCCGTTGCCGGGGGCCTCGGTGAGGACTGTAGTGACCGGGTCTCCGGCGAGGGTGTCGGCCGTGACCTGTTGCGGGGACAGCTTCGCCAGCAGGGCCTTCTCCTCGCGGGTGGCCGGTGCGTCGACGCGCGCGTAGGCGGGGGCGCCGAAACGGTCGGTGAGCTGGGCGTAGTGCTGCGAGGGGGACTTGCCCGTGACCGCCGTGATCTCGGAGGCGAGCAGGGCCAGAATGATGCCGTCCTTGTCGGTGGTCCACACCGAGCCGTCGCGGCGCAGGAAGGACGCGCCCGCCGACTCCTCGCCGCCGAAGCCGAGCGTGCCGTCGGACAGGCCGTCCACGAACCACTTGAATCCGACCGGCACTTCGACCAGCTGCCGGCCGACGTCCGCCGCGACCCGGTCGATCATGCTCGACGACACCAGGGTCTTGCCGATCCCGGCCCCCGCGGGCCACTGCTCCCGGTGCGAGAACAGGTACGAGATCGCCACGGCCAGATAGTGGTTGGGGTTCATCAGCCCGTCCGGCGTGACGATGCCGTGCCGGTCGGCGTCGGCGTCGTTGCCGGTGGCGATGTCGAAGCGGTCGCGCTGCTCGATGAGCGAGGCCATGGCGTATGGCGAGGAGCAGTCCATACGGATCTTGCCGTCCCAGTCCAGCGTCATGAAACGCCAGGTGGGGTCGGAGAGCGGGTTCACCACCGTCAGGTCGAGCCCGTGCTGTTCGGCGATCCGGCCCCAGTAGGCGACCGAGGCGCCACCGAGCGGGTCGGCGCCGATGCGCACGCCGGCGGTCCGGATCGCGTCGAGGTCCAGGACGTTCGGCAGGTCGGCCACGTACGTGCCGAGGAAGTCGTAGCGGCTGGTGCCGCGTGCGGCCAGAGCGCGGGTGTAGGGGATGCGTCGTACGTCCTTCAGGCCGCCGGTGATGATCTCGTTGGCGCGGTCCTGGATCCAGGAGGTCGCCTCGGAACCGGCGGGGCCGCCGCTCGGCGGGTTGTACTTGAAGCCGCCGTCGGCGGGCGGGTTGTGCGAGGGGGTGACCACCACGCCGTCGGCGAGGCCGGAGGTGCGGTTGCGGTTGTGGGTGAGGATGGCGTGCGAGAGGGCCGGGGTGGGTGTGTAGCCGTCGGTCTCGTCGATGAGGACGGTCACGTCGTTGGCGGCGAACACCTCCAGTGCCGTGATCCGCGCGGGCTCGGACAGGGCGTGGGTGTCGGCGCCGAGGAAGAGGGGGCCGTCGGTGCCCTGGGCGGCGCGGTACTCGCAGATGGCCTGGCTGGTGGCCGCGATGTGGTCCTCGTTGAACGCCGCCGTGAGGGACGAGCCGCGGTGTCCCGAGGTGCCGAACGCCACCCGCTGCCCGGGCTCGGCCGGGTCGGGATGCAGCGCGTAGTACGCCGTGACCAGACGGGCCACATCGATGAGATCCTCGGGTCCGGCGACCTGCCCCGCTCGCGCATTCTGCATTTCCCGCTCCTCCGCCAAGGGTCGACCGTTTCGTACGGTCCTCATTCGGTCCTCATTCTCTCCTGCCCGGCCCGATCACCGACGTGAGGGAGTGATACGGAGGGTGCGTCCGGGACGCGCAGAACGGCCGAAACAACGGCTGAAACAAGGTCAACTGCCCCTGCGGCGCGGGATAATGGTGTCTTCTCGCGACGTGGCGACCAGGGGAGCGGATCGGTGAACTCTGCCGGAGAAACGGACCGTTGGGGCGTGGGCGGCGGCTGGGGCGGGCGGCATGCGGTCGTCGTGGGCGGGAGCCTCGCGGGGCTGCTCGCGGCGCATGTCCTGGCCGGGCACGCCGAGCGGGTGACCGTCGTCGAGCGCGACCGGTTCCCGGACGGTACGAATCCGCGGCCGGGCGTACCGCAGGGCCGGCATCCCCATGTCCTGCTGGAGGGCGGGCAGGTTGCCCTGGAGTCGCTGCTGCCGGGTTTCCTGGAGGAGCTGCGGGCGGCGGGGGCGCCGCGGGTGGGCATGCCGTCGGACATGGTGATGTGGCAGACCGGGCACTGGTTGCGGCGGCTGCCCGCGTCGACGCACATCTACACCGGTTCCCGCGCGCAGCTCGAGGAACTGGTGCGGCGATGGGTTCTCGCCAACCCGGTGATCAGCGCGGTCGAGGGGACCGATGTCGTCGGGCTCCTCGGTGACGCCGCGCGCGTACGGGGCGTACTGCTGCGGGACCGCTCCGGCGACGCCCGCGGGGAGGAGCGCGCCCTCGAGGCCGACCTGGTCGTCGACGCCTCCGGCTGCGGCACGAAGGCCCCGCAGTGGCTGACGGCGATCGGCGCCGAGGCCCCGCACGAGGAGACCATCGACACCGGGCTCGCGTACGCCTCCCGCGTCTACCGCGGCAAGAGCGGCGTCCTCGACGGCGACACCCGCGGCTACTACGTCTACCCCGACCCCGAGCAGGTCCACGCCGGAGGTGCGCTGCCGCTGGAGGACGGCAGCCATCTGGTCATCGTCTCGGGGCTGCGCGGCGACGAACCACCCACGGACGACGACGAGTTCGAGACGTACGCCAAGAGGCTGCCGCACCCGCTCCTGCACCGATGGCTGGACGAGGCCGAACCGCTCTCACCGCCGTTCGGCTACCGGCGCACCGCGAACATCCGCCGCCGCTACGACCTGCCCGGCCGCCACCCCGCCGGATTCCTCGCCACCGGCGACGCCCTGTGCACCTTCAACCCGATCTACGGGCAGGGCATGGCCGTCGCCGCGATGAGCGCGGTCGCCCTGCGCGACGCGCTGACCGACCCACGCCGAACGCCCACGACGCGGCGCGTGCAACGGGCCATCCTCACGGCGTCCCGGCAGGCCTGGGACATCTCCGCCGGCGCGGACCGCAAGATGCCGGGCGCGATCGGCAACGCGGTCACCACCACGCCCGCGGACCGCGCCGCCGACTGGTACCTGCGCCGGGTCCAGGAGCGCTACCCCGGCGACCCCGTCGTAGGGAACGCCTTCCGCTCCGTAATCACCCTCTCCGCGCCCGTCACCGCCCTGTTCGCCCCACCCGTGGCCCGGGCCGTCCTCTTCAGCCCACCGCTGCCGACGTCCACCGAGCCGCCGACGGCACCGGAGGAAGCGGGGGCCTGAGGGAGGTGCCTTAGGGCAGCGGGGAGCTCGTGTGATGCTGTCTCGCCATGGGGCGGACGCGGTCAGCCTGACTCTTCGCTGACCAGCCGGTCCAGCATGCGCTCCAAGGGTTGGTTGTCGCCCAGGAAGCTCTTGACCGAGGCGTCCTCGTTCTCGTCGCGGGCCAGCGTGAGCCAGCTGATCGGCCAGCCAGCCAGGTCGAGCGGTGAAGTGGGCCCGTCGACGAGTGGGCGCCGCCGGGCCGGGCTGCGTAGCGTCGTCACCAGACGAGGCTTCGTCACAAGACGAGGGAAAGGAGTTCCGCATGACTCCGAAGCAGCCCACGACCGAGCTCGACGCCCGTTACAGCTCCGCGCTCAACCCGCGCCCCGGCGCGGAGAACGTCACCGCCACCGACTGGGCCGAGGCCCAGCGCCGGCTGCGGGCCGCCGAGGTCTTCTGGATCACCACGGTCCGGCCGGACGGCAGGCTGCACGTCACGCCGCTGATCGCCGCCTGGCACGACGGGGCACTGCACTTCAGCACCGGCCCGGGCGAGCAGAAGGCGAAGAACCTGGCCGCCAACGCCCACTGCGCCCTCACCACAGGCCACAACGCACTCTCCTCCAAAGGCCTCGACCTCGTGATCGAGGGCACGGCGGAGCGGGTAACGGATCCGGCGCGGCAGGAGCAGGTCATCGCCGCGTTCGAGGCCCAGTACGGCGACCACATCACCTCACCGGACGGCGTCTTCTACGGCTTCGGCGACGGCATCCGCAAGGGCAACGACCTCCTGTTCGCGGTAGCCCCCGGCACGGCATACAGCTTCGGCCACGACGGCCAGGTGTTCAGCCACACCCGGTACACCTTCTAGGCCGGCACTTCGCGGGTTGGGCGGGCCTGCACGCAAACAGGCCCCCCGGCCCGAGACGCCTTGGCCGTACCCGGCGCCAACGAGGACACTCCGCTGGTCGCGGTGTCCCGATCGGGGGTCACGGTGGACGGGCTGGCTGCGACGTACGGGCCTGAGCAGCTGATGGAGGCATGGGCTCCCGCTGCAAGAGGGATCATGCCGACCCCGGCCACCCGCACCTTGTCAGCCATGCGAACTCCCCTGCAGCCAGCGGGATCTGACCTCCCCCTTGAGGACCTTGCCGACCTTCGACCGGGGGATGTCCGGCCACACCTCGACCCGCTTGGGGGCCTTGACGCTGCCGATGCGGGCCTTCACGAAGGCGCGTACGTCGTCGTCGGTGACGCTCCGTTCAGGGTGGAGCTGCACGACCGCCGTCACCCGCTCGCCCCAGGAGCATCGACGTGCTGACGCGGTTGCCCTTGCACCTGACCGCCAGGACGACCGACAACCCCCGACACATCCCACTGCACTCCAAGTACGGACCCCTGCCGCACAGCAGCCCCAAACCCGCCACGTTTCGACAGCGTCACCTAATTGTTATGGCGGATGACAAATAGCCCCTCCCGCGCTCTGGCGCACGGGCTCCAGAGTGCCATAAGTTCCCGCTCACAACATTCAGCCGGGCGGATCGCCCGACACCCGGCAATTCAGCCGAGAGCTCGCTTCTCGCCTTTCTCCTCACCACCCTCGTGCGTCCGGTCGTCCGGCCGTAACACCAGAAAGGACCCTGCCCATGCGCAAGGGACTCCTCCTCACCGCCGCCTCCGTGGCGCTGGCCAGCTCGCTCACCGCCTGTGGTGGCTCGTCGTCGAGCGACAGTGACACCGGCTCCGGCTCTGGCTCCGACGCCAAGCCGAAGATCGGCGTGATCCTCCCGGACAGCAAGTCCTCGGCCCGCTGGGAGACCGCGGACCGCAAGTACCTCTCCGAGGCGTTCAAGGCGGCGGGCGTCGAGTACGACATCCAGAACGCGCAGGGCGACAAGCAGGAGTTCCAGACCATCGCGGACCAGATGATCACCAGCGGCGTGAACGTCCTGGTGATCGTGAACCTGGACAGCGGCACGGGCAAGGCCGTTCTGGACAAGGCCAAGGCACAGGGCGTCGCCACGATCGACTACGACCGGCTCACCCTCGGCGGCTCCGCCCAGTACTACGTGAGCTTCGACAACACCGCGGTCGGCAAGCTGCAGGGCGAGGGCCTCAGCAAGTGCCTGACCGACATGAAGGCCAAGAAGCCCATCATCGCCACGCTCAACGGCTCCCCGACGGACAACAACGCCACCCTCTTCGCCGAGGGCTACAACGGCGTCCTCGACCCGATGTACAAGTCGGGCGACTACGTGAAGGGCCCGGACCAGTCCGTCCCGGACTGGGACAACGCGCAGGCCGGCACCATCTTCGAGCAGATGCTCACCAGTGAGCCCAAGATCGGCGGCGTGCTCGCCGCCAACGACGGTCTCGGCAATGCGGCCATCGCCGTCCTGCGCAAGCAGAACCGCAACGGCGAGGTCCCGGTCACCGGCCAGGACGCCACCGTGCAGGGCCTGCAGAACATCCTCGCGGGCGACCAGTGCATGACCGTCTACAAGGCCGTCAAGAAGGAGGCCGACGCCACGGCCAAGCTCGCCATCTCCCTCGCCAAGGGCGAGAAGGGCGAGACGAACGCGACCGTCGAGGACCCCGAGGGCAAGCGCAAGGTCCCGTCCGTGCTTGAGACGCCGGTGGCCATCTACAAGGACAACGTCAAGGACGTCGTGGACGACGGCTTCGTCACCAAGGCAGAGCTGTGCACGGGCAAGTACGCCGCCCTGTGCACCAAGGCCGGCATCCAGTAACCCTGACCGGCCGGCCGGACCGTCACACCTGGTCCGGCCTGCCCGACCGCGGGCCCCGGGGCTCCCACCCCCCGGGGCCCGCGCCCTCACGACCGTAAGGAGCCGTCTTCCATGACAGCGTCTTCCATGAAAGCGACCCCGATCCTCCGACTGCGCGGGATCGACAAGAGCTTCGGCGCCGTGCAGGTGCTGCACGACGTGTCCTTCGACGTCCACCCGGGGGAGGTGACCGCCCTCGTCGGAGACAACGGCGCGGGCAAGTCCACCCTGGTCAAGTGCATCGGCGGGATCCACCCGTACGACGCCGGTGAGTACTGGTTCGAAGGTGAGCAGGTCCAGGTGCACAGCCCGCGTGAGGCGGCGGCCATGGGCGTCGAGATCGTGTACCAGGACCTGGCGCTCTGCGACAACCTCGACATCGTGCAGAACATGTTCCTCGGCCGCGAGAAGCGCCGGGGAATCGTCCTGGACGACGCGACGATGGAGGAGATGGCCGCCCAGACCCTCGAAGGGCTGTCGGTCCGTACCGTCAAGTCCATCCGCCAGCAGGTCTCCAGTCTCTCCGGCGGCCAGCGGCAGACCGTCGCCATCGCCAAGGCCGTGCTGTGGAACAGCAAGGTCGTCGTGCTGGACGAGCCGACCGCCGCGCTGGGTGTCGCCCAGACGGCACAAGTCCTCGAACTGGTCCGGCGGCTGGCCGACAACGGTCTCGCCGTGGTCCTGATCTCGCACAACATGAACGACGTCTTCGCGGTGTCCGACCGGATCGCCGCCCTCTACTTGGGCCGTATGGCCGCCCAGGTCAGCACGTCGGACGTGACGCACTCCCAGGTCGTCGAACTCATCACCTCAGGACGCAGCGGGGACCTCGGCCTCGCCCACAGCAACGGAGCCACCGCATGACCGCCGTCGCCCCCGAGAAGCCCGAGCTGCCGGGCAGTCCCGGTATGCCGAAGAAGAACGGAACGGCCGGGACCACGAGTCTGCGCTCGGTCGCCCGGAACTACGTAGAGCGGGTACGGGGCGGCGAGTTGGGCGCCCTGCCCGCCGTACTCGGTCTGATCGTGCTGTGCGTGTTCTTCGCCGCCCTGCGCCCGGTCTTCCTGTCCGAGCTGAACTTCGCCAACCTGCTGACCCAGGGCGCGGGCAGCATCGCCATCGCCATGGGCCTGGTCTTCGTCCTCCTCCTCGGCGAGATCGACCTGTCCGCGGGGTACGCCAGCGGGGTCTGCGCCGCCGTCCTGGCCATCCTGCTCACCGACCACGGCTGGCCCTGGTACGGCGCGGCCGGCGCCGCGATCCTCACCGGCACCGTCATCGGCCTGCTGCTCGGCGTGCTGGTGGCGAAGATCGGCATCCCCTCCTTCGTGGTCACCCTGGCCGCCTTCCTCGGGTTCCAGGGCATCGTGCTGATGCTGCTGAAGGAAGGCACCAACATCTCCATCCGGGACCAGACGATCCTGGCCGTCGCCAACAACAACCTCTCCCCCGCGCTGGGTTGGGTCCTGCTCGCCGTCAGCGTCGGGGCGTACGCGGCGGTCCAGCTCCGGAAAAACCGCAACCGCCGCCAGCGCGGGCTCGCCACCGCCCCGCTCACCCTGCTCGCGTTCAGGATCGGCGGCATGGCGGTGCTCGGTGCGATCGCCGTCCACCTGCTCAACCAGGAGCGCAGCCGCAACGTCATCGTCGACTCGCTCAAGGGCGTACCGATCGTGGTGCCGGTCATCGCCGTCCTGCTCGTCGCCGGTACGTTCCTGCTCCAGCGCACCTCGTTCGGCCTGCACATCTACGCGGTGGGCGGCAACGCCGAGGCGGCCCGCCGGGCCGGCATCAACGTGTCTGCCATCCGGATCTCCGCGTTCGTCATCTGCTCGTCCCTGGCCGCGGTCGGCGGCATCATCGCCGCGTCCCGGGGCAACTCGGTCGACCCCAACACCGGTGGCAGCAACGTGCTGTTGCTGGCGGTCGGCGCCGCCGTGATCGGCGGAACGAGCCTGTTCGGCGGGCGGGGCAGGGTAGTTGACGCCGTGCTCGGCGGCATGGTGGTCGCGGTCATCCAGAACGGCATGGGCCTGATGGGGTACAGCTCAGGGGTCAAGTACGCTGTCACGGGTTCGGTTCTGCTGGTGGCCGCAGGCGTGGATGCCCTGTCCCGTCGCCGGGCCGTACAACGATGAGGTCTGTGGCTCCATGAAAGCCGGTCCCTCGCAGGAGGAGATTCGCCGGCACAACCTCGGCACCCTGCTCCGTCATGTGCACATCGGCGGATCCATGTCGCGGGCCGTACTGGCCGAGCGTATGGGGCTCAACCGCAGCACCATCCTGGGTCTGGTGAGCGAGCTGGGCTCGGCCGGCCTGGTCCGTGAGGAACTGCCCCGCGAGACCGGCAGGGCCGGCCGGCCGTCCCTGGTCGTACGGCCCGAGTCCGACCGCGTGTACGTTCTCGCCTTCGACGTGGGCGTGGACCGGCTGGCCGCCGCGCGCATCGGCCTGGGCGGTGTCTTCCTCGACCGCAGGGAGATCCCCGTACTTCCCGGCCGTCGCGACGCCGACAAGGTGGCCGAGGTACTCGCCGGCTCGGCGCTGGAGATGGTGGGCACAGCCCCGCACGGAACCTACTGCGTCGGCGTGGCCGCCGCCGTCCGCGGAATGGTGCGCCGCCCCGACGGCCTCGTCCGCGCCGCCCCCCATCTGGGCTGGGAGGACGAGGAGTTCGGCGAGGACCTCATGCGCCGACTGGGCCTCGGCCTGCCCGTCTCGGTGGGCAACGAGGCCAGTCTCGGTGCACTCGCGGAGCACCTACGCGGCGCCGGGACCGGCTCCGAGGACCTCGTATACCTGCATGGCGACATAGGCATCGGCGGCGGTGTCATCACCGCCGGCCAACTGCTGGGCGGCGACAGCGGATACGGCGGCGAGATCGGTCACATGGTCGTCAACCCGCGGGACGGCAGGCCCTGTGGCTGCGGGGCCCGCGGCTGTCTCGAAGCCGAGGCCGGGGAGCGCGCCCTGCTGGAGACCGCGCGGCGCGACCCGTCGGCCACCGGCCGGGAAGCCGTACGCGCCGTCGTAGAAGCAGCCGACCGCGGCGACATCACCGCCCGCGCCGCCCTGCACGACGTCGGCGACTGGCTAGGCATCGGCGTCGCCAACCTGGTCAACCTCCTCAACCCCCGCACGGTCATCTTCGGCGGCACCCTCCGCGAGGTGTTCCTCGGCTCGGCCGCCCAAATCCGCAGCCGTATCAACCGCCTTGCCCTCACGGCCTCCCGCGAGAACCTGCGGCTGCGAGTGGGGGAACTCGGCGACGATGCGGTGCTCATCGGGGCCGCGGAACTCGCCTTCTCCGAGATCTTGGTCGGGCCTTTGGAGACGCTGGCTCGGGCGGGGGCGTAGCTGGTACGGCGACGTGACGGGCACGGAGGCCGGATGGTGGGGCTCGCCCCGAATCGCGTCCATGACATCCACCACCGACGAGGCGATCCAGCTCCCGGCGGCCCGGGGCTATGCCGTGACTGCTCCATGGAAGGTCATCAACCGACGTCCGACTGAGCTCGTAGCGCCACCCGGCCTGCCGGGCCTCCGTGAGGCCGTCAACCGCCATCTCGGCGATGTCCTCGGCGTCGGCGAACGCCCGGTGCGCGTATGGGCGGGGTCGGTGGTCGAAGGCAGAGAAACGGCAGACGAGTCGGGCTGTACGCCGGGGACAGGTGCGCGGTGTGCGAGAAGGGCCTCTGAGCTGTGTGGTCTTTCCGGGTGACAAGAGGACCTGCACATTGCGTGCCCGCCATCATCGGGCACTGCGTAAGCCGCCGTTGCGTCATCCGGCTCACAGACCGTGTTCCATCAGCCGCAGCACGGGCGGTGCGCGGGGCGGTGACGTACGCGGTGAACTCGTCCGGTGTGCCCAGGAAGCGGCGGCAGTCAGGAATGCTCAGCAGCAGGCTGACAAGCTGCTCGTAGACCACATTGCCACCCTGTCCTGGCGTAGTTCGTGGCGACCGTCAGCTTATGACTGCTGGTCAGTCCGGTCCGCCGGTCCGAGCTCCTCAGCCGCCGTGGTCTACCGGCCTGTCACGAGCGTGCGGAACAGAGCGCACGTCTCCTTGTCCGTGGAGAAGGAACTCACCGCAAGGCGGGCGACGACGGTGCCCCTCGGCGGCCTTCCAGGCGGCGCCCTACACGCCGTCACGCCACACAGGCGGAGCCTAGGGTTACACAGTTCCAGTCGTATTGTCGGTGACTGCTGATAGATCTCTCAGGGAGCCGCATCGTGAGGAGGATCCGGAAGTGCCTACCGCAGCCGGAGACCCAGAACTGCAGGTGACGGCAACCCGTCAATCCGACCACGCATGTGACGAGTCCCCACCCGAACAGCGGACCCCGCTTCCTCCAGCCCTGTTGACTCACGATCAGGTGGAACGAGAGTGGCGGGTTCAGTGGGCGTACGAAATCCGAGCGCTGAGCAGAACGACACAGGGAATGACGCCTGGGCCGCGACGCAGACGGGTGCGCCACACAAACTACAGAAGTTGTGGCTGCGGCCGGATTCGGCACGAGCCGAGGAAGCTTCCAATACGCCTGCCACGGCATGCGATGCATCATTTCTTTCACGGTGAACCGAATGGAGAATCGACGTGAGCGAAAAGGAAATTCCGGCAGGATGGGCACGGGTCCGTTTGGCGGACGTACTCGGTGAGCCGCTCATCAACGGTCGATCCGTGAGGACCACGGCCGATGGATTTCCTTTTCTACGCCTTTCGGCACTCAAAAGAGGAGGCGTGGACTTCTCCGAACAGAGAAATGGCGCGTGGACAAAGGAGCAAGCCACCCCATTCATCGTCTCCGATGGAGACTTTCTTGTGGGCCGTGGGAACGGATCTCTCGAGCTGGTTGGACGAGGAGCCCTCGCACGGCATGTACCTTCTCCCGTAGCCTTTCCCAGTACCATGATTCGCGTCAGACCACATCCAGGGGTCATGACTCCCGAATATCTGGCGAGCATTTGGGAGTCTCCACTCGTACGGTTCCAAATCGAGAAGGCCGTGCGGACTACCGTACACCGCGCCTACACGATCAGCCATGACACCTTGGCAGATATTCGTATCCCCTTGCCGCCAATAGCAGAACAGCACCGCATCGTCGAAGCACTGGAAACTCATCTCGTCCGCCTCAATGCCGGACAATGCAGTCTCCAGCGAGGCATCTCACTCATACCAAAACTCCGCTCAACGGTACAAAATACTGCGATTTCAGGACTCGCCCAGTCCACCTCTACCCCCAGCCATTGGAGATGCGGAGAACTTGGCGACGTTATTGCACGGATCGAGACAGGGAGATCCCTTCGCTGCGAACGCCGGCCCGCCAAAGAAAATGAGTGGGGCGTAATCAAAGCCAGCGCCATGACGCGGGGGAATTTCGACAATGACGAACACAAGGCCGTTCTGGCCGACACGAATATTGACCCGCGGAACGAGATAAAGCAGAATGACATATTAGTCAGCCGCGCCAACACCGCCGTCCACGTAGGCGCTGCGGTCCTTGTAGGTGAATGCCGTCCGCGACTGCTACTCAGCGACAAGAGCCTTCGTCTTGTCCCGAAGGATGGAATAGAGAAGACATGGCTCATCCAGATTCTTTCATCACCCTATGTCCGCGGACAGATCTCAAGTAAGGCCACTGGCGCCCTGGAGTCCATGCGCAATATCACTCAGCAGAATCTGATGCGTATACAAATCCCCATCCCGTCGCGCGAGGAACAATCAAGAATTGGCGAAGCGATCAAGACTGACATCGAGCGCATTGATCGGCTAGCGGAGCAACTAGAGTCACTCCGGTTTGGGTCGGAGCACCTAAGGCAGTCCCTCCTGACTCGCGCCTTCGAGGGCCAACTCGTTCACCAGGACCCCGCCGACGAGCCGACCAGTGCCCACCTCACTCGCATCCGGGCCGAGCGGGAGGCCCATGGCCGCAGGCTGCAATCGACACGTCGGCGTCCCTGCAGGACAGAGCCTTCATCACCCGTGCCCCTTGCCCACCCTGCCATTCAACTGGAGTTCGAGCTTTGACACACGCATTCCCTACCCAGACGGACAAAAAAGTCAACCCGGTGGCCGCCAAGCTCTGGGAATATTGCAACCTTCTCCGTGACAACGGTTTATCCACCGCCGAGTTCGTCGAACAGCTCACGTATCTCATTTTCCTCAAGATGGCCGACGAGATCGCCGCCAGGCCCGTCATAGGAACGAAGGAACGCACTGCCATCGTGCCAGGAGGATACGACTGGAACTCGCTGATGGAAAAGACGGGTTCGGACCTCGGAGACCACTACCGTGTCATCCTCGCCGAACTCGCCAAGAAGGAGCCTGCCACTACAGTTGGTACTCTCTTCACACGGAGCCAGAATCGCATCCCCAATGATGACCTCCTCCGAAAATTGATCGTTGATCTGATCGATACAGTGGGCTGGAAGGGCTGGGCCATCGATCCCATGGGCGACGCATTCGAGGTCCTGCTCGCCAAGAGCGCGGAAGATACCAAGACCGGGGCGGGCCAATATTTCACTCCACGCCCGCTCATCAAAGCGATAATGGATGTGATGCAGCCGCGGCCGACCGACACCATCACAGACCCTGCCTGTGGTACCGGTGGTTTCCTGATCGCCGCGTACCACTACATTCTCGAGCATCACAGGCAGGAACTATCCGCGCAGGAAGGTCGAGCCCTTGGCTCGGGCAGAATCTGGGGGCAGGAACTGGTCCCGAACACCGCGCGCCTGGCTGTGATGAACATGCTGCTGCACGGCTTGGGATCCGCCGCCGGGCAGTCGCTCATCACGGCGGAGGACGCTCTCCTCACGCAGCCGAATCGGCACGCTTCCCTCGTCCTCGCCCATCCGCCGTTCGGCAAGAAGTCCGCGATAACCGCCGTCGACAGAAACGGCGTGGCGCAGAAAGAGGACGTTCACTACCCACGCAACGACTTCCTGATCACCACCACCAACAAACAGATCAACTTTCTTCAGCACATCATGTCGTTGATGGAGATGAATGGGCGCGCAGCTGTCATTGTCCCCGACAACGTGCTGTTCGAGAGTGGCATTTGTTCGACACTGCGTCGTCGCCTGCTCAATGATTTCGACCTGCATACGATTCTGCGACTGCCCACCGGCATCTTCTACGCCGGTGGCGTCAAGGCGAACGTCCTCTTCTTCGACAAGAGACCCCGCATCGACGGAAAACCCAACACCTCTAAAATCTGGGTCTACGACTTGCGAACTGGCATGCAATTTTCGCTCAAGCAGAGACCACTGCAACAAACCGATTTGGCCGAGTTCGTCGAAGCGTACCTACCGGGAAGATCTCACACGGACAGGATCGAGACGGCACGCTTCAGGTGTTTTCCCTACGACGAACTGATCGCCCGTGACCATCTCAACCTGGACATCGCCTGGGCGGAGGACTCAGCGCTTGATGAAACCCACAACACACCTCCCCCCAGAGTGATCGCCAGGGAGATCGTCGAGGAGCTGGAGGCCGCTCTGAACCAGTTTGCCTCCATCGCCGAGGACCTGGGCGGTGAGCCCTTGCCTCAGACGGACATGCAGCAATAGCCGTTCCTGGACTGCGAGTTGGCTGATGCCGGACGAATGGGAGCAGCCGTTCGCACCGCGCAGACCGGAGCGAGGAGCGAGAGGGGCAGCTCGGGACTCCGCAGCCAAGCCCTCATCCACCGCTCCGGCCTGGAGAATCAGTCCGGGCCGGGGCTGTAGCGACCACGGCCGCACAGCCCTCTGTGGTATTCGACGCACTCTTCGTCGATGGCGTGCTCTGGACGGCGTATCAGAGGGTTGATCAGTTCCCTGTCTCTGCTTCGCCGCACGTTCCAGTCCTCGTCGATGAAGAGGAAGAGCCTGTCGAACTGAACATGATGGTTGGGGCAGAGACACAACAAGTTGGACAGTTTGTCCGGTCCCTCGTGCGGGGTTCCGAGCCCTTGGATGTGCGCGGCCTCGCTGTAATGACCGAAGCGTGTCTCCAACTGCACTCCGCATACCTGGCACCGGTGCTGATAGAGCAGCTTGATCTCCTCGACGAGGTGAGGGTCCCGATCGGGGCGCGACGAATTCACCTGTCGACGCGCTCCGCGTCCAGTGGTTTCATCCGCGCCGTCTCGGTCCTCGGCCTCCTCCTCCCCTGCGTTCCCGCTGGCATGGGCGTATCCGGCTAGACCGAGGCGCGTCAGCAGAGCCCCCTGGTCGACATCCTGGAGGTAGGTGGTGCAGAGCAAGCCGATCGCTTCGGCACGGGTGAGCGGCTGCTTCAGCAGCTTCGCTGCCTCTGGCCGAAGCCCCGCCGCGACTCCGGACTCGGCCGAGCTCATCGCCAAAGCCGATTCGAGCCCCTCATTCTCTACCCCTTCTGTCTCCCACAGTCCGCTGGTCCGCAGGTGCAGAAATGGGTACTCAGGCGCCACTCCGGTATCAGAGCCGCCGAACTCCACCAGGAGAGGACCGACCTCGGTTCGGAAGTCATTCCATGACACAAGGCGGCTCTGCCTCGATACGAGACGGCTGATGGACCACAACAGCGTCAGCGATGCGTGGTGCGTACGTGACTCCTCCGGTACGCTGGCGTCCAAGGTTCCGAGGGCGCGAAGAAGCTCCTCGCGCCCCAGCTTGACTGCCGCCACCACAGCAGCCTCTCCGCTCGTTGGCTGGCCTACAGGGGTCACTTTCCCGTCCAGCAGCCTGTCCAGCAGCCCCAGCTGACGCCGCCGCTCGGCAGCCCGCACCAGCGTGAGGTAGCGCACCTCCTTGTGCAGGGCCAACGCTGTCAGAATCGGGGCTGCCGGGACCTTGAACTCGACGATGTCCCCCAGAGCCATGATGTGTTCCCAGGTCCGCCCGTCCTCGAGCTCCCCCCAGATCTCTCTGGCCAACTCGGAATTGCGGAGCAGCCCCAGAACGCGGGCTCTGGCGATGAACGCCTTGTCGGCGTAGAACAACACCTCGTCGCCGACCTTCTGCCCTCGCAGTGCGGCGCCTTTGGGATGGCTCTCCTTCTTGACCGGCGTTGCCCCCCACAGCCGCGCCACCCCGTCAGGGAAGAGTTGCTTGAGTTGCTCCGCGTGCTCGCCCAGGACGTGCTCATACTCCGCGACCCGGATGCCCTGGCGTATCGAGCGTTCGAAGTTCTGAGGCCCACGAATTTGGGGCCCGCCCCTGGGCTGCAGCAGCCACTGCACCGAGGCATCGGCTTCCCTGGCGGGGTCCGTACCATCCCGATTGTCCGTTACTGCGCCAGCCTCGAAGACCGAGCGGTCACCATACTCATTCCCCATGGTGATCAGATTTTCATACTAACGAGGGTCACCCGTCAGGGACTTGGCTCAGCAGTCGCAAGCGGCTTGCTCGAGAGGCGGCCGGGCACTCCCGTGCCCGAGGGTTGATCACCGACGTGAGGCAGCACCTTCCGTACCCCAACCGCTACGATCTGAGCGGGGAATTTGTCTGCCTGAGCAGCAGCAATCGACACAGAGCGACACGAAGCGGGGATGGCACATGCGGGACGGCCGGTGGACCGCGGTCACCGACTCCGAGTTCCAGCATGAGCACCGGGGCCTGGAGGCCATCCGCGAGAAGCTCCGGGACAACGATCCGTGGCGGGCCTGGTCAAACTTCACCTTCACCGCCCACACCGGCCACGTCCGGGAAGTGGACCTGCTGGTGATCGCCCCGGGCGGGGTCCACCTGATCGAACTGAAGGACTGGCACGGCTCCGTCGAGTCCCGCAACGGCACCTGGCTGCAGACCCAGCCCAGCGGTCGGCAGATCCCCCACGGCAACCCACTGCACCTGGCCAACAAGAAGGCCAAGGAACTGGCCGCGCTGCTCAAACAGCACGGCGAGAAGGTGTGGGTCTCGGAAGCCGTCTGCTTCACCGACTCCTCCCTGCGCAACAGGCTGCCCGCCCACGACCGCAACGGCGTCTTCACCGTCCACCAGCTCACCGAGATGCTGAAGGAATCGCCGAAGGACGAGTACCGCCGGATCGACGCCGCGCGGTCGCGCCGGATCAAGGCGGCCTTGGAGCGCATCGGCATCGCGCGCAGCGACGCCGAGTACAAGGTCGGCCCGTATCTGCTCAGCCGGAAGGCGTTCGACTCGGGCCCGACCTGGGCCGACTACCTCGCCCAGCACAGTGAGCTGCCGGAGGCCGCCCGAGTGCGTGTCTATCTGCGCGAGCGCGGCTCCGACGCCGAGCTGCGCGCATCCGTCGAGCGGGCTGCGCGCCGCGAGGCCGCTGTGCTGCGCCACTTCCGGCACCCCGGTGTCGTCCAGCTCAAGCAGTACGACCCCTCCGGGCACTCCGCGGGCCCCGCGCTGATCTTCGACTTCGATCCGCGGACCCTGCGCCTGGACGAGTACCTGATCCAGTACGGCGAGAAGCTGGACATCCTCAGCCGGATGGCGCTGGTGCGACAGCTCGCCGAGACAGTGCGCTCGGCGCACGGCCGACGGATCTTCCACCGCACCCTGGCGGCCCGCGCGGTCCACGTCATCCCGCGCGGGCGTACCCGCCGGGGCGACTCCGAGAGCGAGACCGGCGCCTGGTCCAGCCCGCACCTGCAGATCTCCGACTGGCAGGTCGCCGTCCAGCGCAGCTCCGAGCACGGCGTGGCGGGCAATGGCGAGCGGTTCGCCCCCACGACCTTCTCGCGAGCGGGCGCACATCTCGCCGAGGGCGCTGACCCGTATCTGGCCCCGGAGCTGACCGCGCTCAGGCCCGACCCGGTCGCCCTGGACGTGTACGGACTCGGCGTGCTCACCTATCTACTGGCCACCGGCAGGCCCCCGGCCGCCAGCCAGGCCGAACTGGTCGCCCGATACGAGGCGGGCGAAGGCCTGCGCCCCAGCTCCGTGGTGGACGGCCTGTCCCCGTACATCGACGAGCTGGTGCAGGCGGCCACCGCCTACGACGTATCCGCCCGGCTGTCGTCGGTGGAGGACTTCCTGGAGATGCTGGAGGTCGTCGAGGCGGACCTGACCGAGCCTCCGCCGGCCGAGGCCCCTCGCCCGGCCGAACCCGAGAAGGACCCCCTGGACGCGGTCGCGGGCGATGTGCTGGCGGGCCGCTGGGAGGTCAGGCGCCGCCTCGGTACGGGTTCGACGAGCCGCGCGTTCCTGGTGCGGGACCTGACCGCCGGCCCGGATGTGCGCTTCTCAAAGTCCCTGGCGGTGCTGAAGGTCGCTACGTCGGACAGCCGCGGCGAGGTGCTGCGTCGCGAGGCCGAGGTGCTGGGGCGGCTGCGCCCGGACTCCCGCGTGATCCGGCTGGTCGAGCCGGAGCCGCAGCGCATCGGCCCGCGCACGGTCCTGGTCATGGAGTACGTCGGCGACGAGCGCGAGGAGAGCGGCGAGCCGTCCGCGACGGGTGCGAAGCGCCGACGCCGGGAGGAGACGGTCGCCCGGCAGCTGCGCGAGTTCGGCCGCCTGTCCGTGGACCAGCTCGAGGCGTACGGCGACTACCTGTTCGGCGCGGTGGACTTCCTCGAGGGCGAGGGCGTGTGGCACCGCGACATCAAGCCGGACAACATCGCGATCCGCATCCGCCCGAACCGCACCCGCGAGCTGGTGCTGATCGACTTCTCGCTCGCGGGCTACCCGGTGAACGAGACCGCGGCCGGCACGGACGGCTACCTGGACCCCTTCATCGGCACGCTCACCGACCGCTCGGTCTACGACGCCCACGCCGAGCGATACGCCCTGGCCGTCACCCTGCACGAGATGGCGTCCCGCGAGCTCCCGGTGTGGGGCGACGGAAAGGTCTCGCCGCGCCAGACCGACCCGAAGAAGGAGCCGCACCCGAGGATCGCCGCCGACGCCTTCGACCCGGCGGTACGGGACGGCCTGGTCGCGTTCTTCCAGAAGGCCCTGCACCGGGACGCCTCCCAGCGCTTCCCGGACCTCAAGCCGATGCGGGACGCCTGGAAGAAGATCTTCCTCGCCATGGACGAAGCGAAGCCCTCGTCCCGCCGCCCGTCACAGCACGCGGCGCCACCCGCGCAAAGCGAGGTGGCGCAGCCCGCCCCGGACGCCGCCATCCCGGAGGCCGAGGAGGAGAGCGCCGAGCAGCAGCGCGAGCGGCTGGCAGACCGCGTCGACCGGGACACACTGATCTCGTCGTCCGGCCTGAGCCCGGCCGCGGAGTCGTTCGTGTACGGCCTTGACGTCAACACCGTCGGCGAGTTGCTCGACTACAGCCAGCGCCAGCTCGTCAACGCCCCCGGCCTCGGCGCCAAGACCCGCAAGGAGGTCCTGGGCCGCATCAAGCAATGGCGGCTCAAGCTCGCGGAGAAGCCCGCCGCACCGCTCACACCCGAGGGCCGCAAGGCCGCGAAGGAGGAGTTGTCGGCCGCCGAGGCCGCGGCGGCCGACGCGGTAGCGGCCAACGGCGGCGCCGGTGCGCATTCGCTGCCGGAGCGCGCGCTGCGCAGCGTCAGCCTCGACACCCTCGCCACGGTGTTCGTACCGCCGCTGCGCAAGGACGGCTCGAACCACAACGAGTGCGAGATGGTACGGCTGCTGCTGCGCCTGCCAAACGAGCAGGGCGTAGTGCCGTCGGAGGTCGGGGTCTGGCCGACGCAGACGGACGTCGCGCACGTGCTCGGGCTGTCGCGGGGCCGCATCCCTCAGATGCTGAAGAACCAGCGGACCCGCTGGAAGAAGCACGCGGCGGTACGAGCACTGCGCGCCGAGGTCCTGGACCTGCTGCACGACCTTGGCAGGGTCGCTTCGGCCGCGGAGGTCGCGGACGCGCTGACCGTGCGGCGCGGCACCCAGCTCCAGGAGCGCGAGCAGCGCCGGGCGCTGGCCCTGGCCGCCGTACGGGCCGTGGTGGAGGTGGAGCAACTCGTCCCGGACGAGGCCGAGTTCGGGCACGCCCCGAACCGTGACGCGGCCGACGAGAGCATGGGCGCGGGGCTGTTGGCGCTGGAGGTGGGCGCGGACGACGCGCCGGACACGCCGTCCGCGCCCGGACTGCTCGACTACGCCCAGCGGCTCGGCCGTATCGCGGACCGGCTGGCGGGGCTCGACACCTTGCCGACGGCGGCGACCGTGGTGGCCGAGCTGGGCGCCGTACCGCCGCCGAGCACGGCGGTGCAGTGGGACGACCGGCGGATGGTGGAGATAGCGGTGGCCGCGTCGCGCCATGCCGCCGCGACGCCCCGCCTGGAGATCTATCCGCGCAAGCTGCCGCTGGTGCGGGCGTTGCGCCTCACCCAGGCCGGCCTGGTACCGCTCATCCCGGGGGTGGCGGAGGCCGAGCAGCCGGGCCTGACGGGGGAGGACGTCCACGAGCGGGTACGGGCCCGCTTCCCGGAGCTGCTGAACGAGCGGGGTGGCCATGCGCTGCCCACGGGCGGCCCACTGACGAGGGCTCTGCGTGAGGCCGGTTTCGACCTGGTGCTGTCGACGCGCAAGAGCACGGGAACGCTGCGCTACCTGCCGAGCAGTCCGGATGGCGTGTCCGCCTACCTGTCGTCGGACGCCCGGCGGCAGCCGACGGGCACCGTCTCCGCACACCGCTACTCCGACGACCCGGAACTCGCGGCGGCGGGCACGGCCGAGGACCGGCTGAAGGCCTCGGCGCAGCGGGACGGTTTCCGCGTGCTGACGGTGCCGACGGAGTGGGCACGGGATGCGATCGACGAGCTTGGGCGGGACGACTTCGCCGGTGGGGCCGTGGTGGTGTCGGTAGCCGAGTTGTTCGTGCGGGCGCTGCACGAGTTGGTCGACCCTCGGCCCAAGCCCACGTGGGAGACGATCCTGCGTGCGGATGTGGCGAAGACCGGGTCGCCCGGGGCGATGAAATTCGCCGAGTACGCGGGGACTGCGTGGGGACTGGTGGAGCCTCGGATCGGTGAGCTGTTGGAGCCGGGGAGCGTGAGTTCCGAGAACAGGGGCGGGGGCAGGTTGGCTGCTCCGTTGCTGCTGACGGACGGCGGGGTCTTCGCTCGGTACGACGCGATGGGCGCACTGGAGCGGCTGGCGGAGCGGTCGCGGGGTGGTGGCCGCGCGCTGTGGCTGCTGTGTCCGCAGAGCGACCCGGCCCGGCCGCCGCGGCTGGGGACGGTGGCGGTGCCGTATCAGTCGGGGCTGGGTGAGTGGATCGTGCTGAATGAGTTCTGGGTGCGGAACGCGCACCGCGCGAAGCCGGAGAGTACCGCGGCCGCCGGCCTACGGGGATGATGCGCTGAGCGCGTGCGCCGCATGCGGAGCCGCTCGCGTGTGGGTGGGGATGACGACAGGAGACGTGACCAGGTGATCGACCGCAAGTCCAAGGCACTGCTGACGGACCTGATCAAGCAGGTGAAGGCGGTCGAGGTCGACCTCGGCCAGCAGGTACGGGACGGCGAGACCGTCCTGAAGCCGCTGCGCACGGAGTACGGCAAGCTGCAGAAGGCCGATCCCAAGGCGAGCCCAAAGTGGGAGGCCTGGCTGGAGGAACGGCTGGTCGAGCTGCCTGAGGACCGTGCTGAGCGGGTGCGGGCGACCGGGAAGCTGTGGGTCGAACACGAGGAAGCATTCAGGCTCGGTCGTACTAATGACTCGTGGGCCTCATGGCTGTACGGCACGCCGCAGGTCTCGGGTCGCGTCACGCAGGTGGCCGTAGCGTGGGTACTGGGTACGGTGTTCGTACGGTTCTGCGAGGACAACCGGCTGATCCCCGAGCCGTACCTCACTGGTCCGGATACCGAGCAGCGGGACCTGGCGGAGGCACGGTACCGACAGTACGTGGAGCAGGAGCAGGACCCGACGTACCGAGGGTGGCTGGAGCGGGCGTTCGCTGAGTTGGGCTCCGGGCAGGCTGGCAAGTTGCTGTTCGACAAGCGGCGGAATCCGCTGTACCAGATCCCGGTCTCGCACGACGGCGCGCGGGCGCTGGTGGAGTTCTGGCGGGAGCGGCGGGAGAACGGTGACCTGGTGCACAACTTCACCGACCCGCTGAACGCGGACGGTACGAAGGGGTGGGACACGCGGTTTCTGGGCGACCTGTACCAGGATCTGTCGGAGGCGGCCCGGAAGACGTATGCGCTGCTCCAGACTCCGGAATTCGTGGAGAAGTTCATCCTCGACCGGACTATGGATCCGGTGGTACGGGAGCTGGGCGGGCGGTTCGGCAAGCTGAAGATGATCGACCCTACCTGTGGGTCGGGGCACTTCGTGCTGGGTGCGTTCCGGAGGATGGTGCAGCTTTGGGCAGAGCGGGAGCCTGGGCGGGATGTGCACGAGCGGGTACGGGATGCGTTGAACTCGGTGCACGGGGTGGACATCAATCCGTTCGCGGTGGCTATTGCTCGGTTCCGGTTGCTTGTGGCGGCGATGGCAGTGTCGGGGGTGCGGACACTGGCCGAGGCAGGACAGTACGACTGGCCGATCCATCTGGCGGTGGGCGACTCGCTGATCAAGGCTCGTCAGCTTGAACTGACTTTGGGCGACGAGGAGTCGGGGGATCCGCTGGCAGAGTTCTCTTATGCCACGGAGGACTTGGACGAGCATCCGGGGATTCTGGAGCAGGGACGCTACGACGTGGTGGTGGGAAACCCGCCCTATATCACGGTCAAAGATAAGAAGCTCAACGCGTTGTACAGGGAACTGTATGCGTCCTGCGCGGGTAAGTACGCCCTGTCCGTCCCCTTCGCCGAGCGTTTTTTTCAATTGGCAAAAGCGGGCCTGAACGACGGACGCGAGTTCGGTATGGTAGGCCAAATTACAGCCAACTCTTTCATGAAGCGAGAATTTGGCACCAAGCTGATCGAGGAATACTTCGCACACAAAGTAGAATTGACTGAGGTCATCGACACATCGGGTGCAGTTATTCCCGAACACAGCACGCCGACAGTGATTCTTGTAGGGCGGCGACGCTCCGGAAGTGCGCGAACGGACACGATCCGCACAGTGCGCAGTGTTCAAGGTGAGCCGACCACACCAGAGAACGGCGAAGAGGGCGTGGTCTGGAATGCCATTATTGAGCAGATTGATAAGCCAGGATCTGTTAGTTCATGGGTCTCCGTGGAGGATCTGCAGCGCGAACGATATTTCGCCAGGCAGCCCTGGATCCTGACCGATGGCGGCCTGGAGCTCAATGAGCAGATCGAGACGGCCAGCCAAGCCAAACTGAAGAGTTTGCTGTCTCGGGATATTGGCTTCGCAAGTTTTCCGGGCCAAGATGAGGCCTTCATTGGCACACCCGAAACATTTCGCCGTAAACAGATCAGCAAGCAGCTCGTAAAGCAGCTCATCATCGGGGAAGTCGTACGTGACTGGGGAGTCCATTGCACTGAAAGTGCGATCACTCCCTACAATGAAGACCTCGAGCCAGTCAGCTACGAGGCTGACACCCCATGGGCCCGGCATCTTTGGATCACGAGAAGCCACCTCCGCTCAACCACTGACTTCGACGGCCGGACCCAGCAGACCCTCGGCAAGCCTTGGTGGGCTTGGTACCGATGGGTCCCCGAGAGATACCGCACCCCACTTTCAATTACATTCGCCTTCGTGGCAACGCATAATCATTTCTCCTTGGATCGAGGTGGCAGGGTTTTTAACCGGTCTGCACCTGTAGTCAAACTGCGCCGGGAGGCAAACGAGGAAGAACACCAGCAACTCGTCGGAATCCTCAACAGCTCAACAGCCTGCTTCTGGCTTAAGCAAGTTAGCCACAGCAAGGGGAACGCCACGGCCGCTAGTGGAATGCCAGACCAGCCTTGGTCATGGAATCTTGAGTTCACGGGCACAAAGATTGAAGAGTTTCCACTTCCGCCTCGGTACCCTGCAGCCATCGCAATAATCCTAGACGGTTTGACGCAAGAACTGGCGGAAAGCACTCCCTCAGCACTTGTATCAGCCGATCTAGTACCGACGGCCGCTAAACTCCGCGAAGCCCACGCCCAGTGGGACTCTACTCGCACTCGCATGGTCTCCCTGCAAGAGGAACTGGATTGGCAGGTGTACTCAATTTACGACCTGCACAGCGCCGATCTAACCATTCCCCTGAGCGACGTGCCAGAAATTACTCCGGGTGAGCGCGCCTTCGAAATCGTCCTCGCCCGCAAACTGGCCAAGGGGGAGGTTTCGACAAAATGGTTCAGCCATCACGGTCACACCCCAGTCACTGAAATTCCTGATCATTGGCCTGCCTCATACAAGTTGGTCGTCCAGAACCGCATCGACGTCATCGAGTCGTCCCGGGCCATCGGCATGGTCGAGCGCCCTGAGTACAAGCGCCGCTGGACAACTGAGGGTTGGAACGCGCTCCAGGAGAGGGCCCTGCGTTCCTGGCTACTCAACCGCATCGAGGACCGCGAACTCTGGTTCCAGGACGGCCAGCCGACAATCCTCACCCATGCCCAGCTCACTTCCGCACTCGCCCTCGACGAGGACTTCGTCTCCGTCGCCGAGTTGTACGCCCCCCGCAAGGAGCTGGCGACCGTGGTCGCGGATCTCCTCGCCAACGAACATGTCCCCTTCCTCGCCACCCTGCGCTACAAGCCCACCGGCCTGAGGAAGCGCGCCGACTGGGAGCACGTCTGGGATCTCCAGCGTCAGGAAGACGCCGCCCCGGACGAACCCGCCAAGCGGAAGATCCGGGACTCGATCCCCGTACCGCCGAAGTACACGTCGGCCGACTTCCTCAAGCCGTCCTACTGGCGCGCCCGCGGGAAGCTGGACGTCCCGAAGGAGCGGTTCATCTCCTACGCCACCGGCGCCATCTCCGGCACTCCGGACCTGTTCGGCTGGGCGGGCTGGGACCACCGTGAGCAGGCCCAGGCCCTCAGTACGTACTTCACGAATCACGACGAGCTGTCCGACGAGCAGATGACCCCGCTGCTCGCCGGCCTCCTCGAACTCCAGCCCTGGCTCACCCAGTGGCACGACGAGTTCGACCCCCTGTACGGCGGCTCCCCCGCAGCCTTCTTCGCGGGCTACCGAGCAACCAAGCAGGGCGAACACGGGCTGACCGACGACGACTTGCGCGCGTGGCGTCCCAGGAAGCCGACCAAGGGGTGATCATCCCGGCGTGCCCTCCCCTCTCTCCGGCACGGAGGGCACGCCATCGTCCCGCACGGTCAACGGTTCGGCCGCGTGTACCCGTAGCGCCGGGCCCTCGTCCAGTCCGAGCACAACGGCGAGTCCACCAGCCGCGTACGGCTCGGTACGCACCGTACGGACAGCGCGCCACTCGCCCCACACCCGCACTCGCTGCCCGGCCCGAACCATGACCGCCGCGACCTCCCGCATGTCGGGCTCAGCCACGATGTCCGGTGCCTTCAGCTCCGCCCACACGGTCTTCCCAATCCCGCACGCCCGCTCCTCAACTCCCCAGCGGTGAGCCAACGCCTCCACGAGCAACAGCCCGCGCCCGCCGGTCTCCTCGTCACCGGGTGCCCGCACTTCGGGCCTGCCTGAACCCGCGTCGCTGACCTCCAGCCGCAGCAGCCCGTCCTCCAGCGATCGCGCGATCCGAACGCCCACCTGTCGATCACTGGGCACGCGTACGCGCAGCGCGTTGGTCACCAACTCCGAGAGCACCAATTCCGCCGACTCCAGGACGTCGTGGCCCACACTCCAGCCGCCGAGCACGGCATGTAACGCCGCCCGGGATCTCGGCACGCTTCGACGGCAACGGGACAGCCGGAACGTGACTTCGTTCGAGCTCAGGCTCTCTGTCATGACGCTCCCTAAGGGTCGATGGCTGATGTTCAAGTCCCCGCGAGCCGAGGGAAGTTCCGGCTCCGCCAGGACGAGGGTGCCGTGAAACAGCGAGACGGCGCAACGTTGAAGGGAGAGTCAGACCTCAATTCACCCTTTCGGGTAACCTGCGGGCAGTCCGGCAACAGCCCTGGTAGGGAGGTACGTATGCCAAACGTCAAACCATCCACCGTGCTCGGGCGCCAACTGGGCGACGAACTAAGGCGCTTGCGTGAAGCCGCGGGCCTGACCACCACGCAAGCGGCCGATGCGCTCGACTGCACCAAGGGGAAGATCAGCCGCATCGAGAACGGTCACGTGCCCGTGCGCACCCCAGACCTGATCGCCCTCATGCAGACGTACGAAGTGGAGGACTCGGAGACGCGCGAACGCCTCGGCTCCCTCGCCCGCAGAGCCAACCGGCGTCGACGCGAAGGCTGGTGGCATCAGTACGGTGCCGTCCTCGCTGATACGTACCGCGACTACATCGAGATGGAGAACATCTGCGACGGCATCAAGACGTTCCAGGTTCAGCTGATCCCGGGGCTCCTGCAAACACCCGCGTATGGACGAGCGATCACTGTGGCGTCTCGCGCGTGGAAGACGGCGGAGGAGATCGACCAGTTCGTGCAAGTGCGGATCGCCCGGCAGGAACGGCTCGTCGGCGAGGCGCCGTTGGAGCTCTGGGCCGTACTCGCCGAGGGTGTTCTCCGCCAGCAAGTTGGGGGACCCGCCGTGATGCGTGACCAGCTTGAACACCTGGCGACCATGGCCGAAATGCCCAACATCACCGTCCAGGTACTGCCGTTCTCGCGCGGTGCGCACTCAGGTATGTTCGGCCCATACCTACTGCTGAGCTTCCCGCGGGTGTCAGCGCTGGACCTCGTCCTGACGGAGACCCCGATCGGCAACATCTGGATGGAGCAGGAGTCCGAGGTGGCCCACTACCGCGAACTCTTCGACGACGCTCGCACATCGGCGTTGCCGCCAACGGAATCGCTCAGGCTGATCCGTCGCATCGCCAAGGAGTACACACAATGAGCCGGGACCACCTCCCCTCACCCGTTCCCGCAGAAGCGATATGGCGTGCCAGCAGCTACAGCGGCGGGCAAGGCGAATGCGTCGAAGTCGCCGACAACATCCCCACCCTCATCCCCGTCCGCGACAGCAAGCGCCCCACCGGCCCAGTGATCACCTTCACCCCCGACGCCTGGACCGCGTTCCTCGACCACCTGCGTTGAGCGGAGCCTCATGTGGTGAGGAGTGGGCCCCAGCCATGGGCGTGCGCGTGCTCACCACATGCCGCGCTCCCGCTCCCGCGCCTGAACTGCCGCAGGGACGTGCCTGTCATGCCCCGGGCGGGCGCCATTGCCCCGATGTGAAAGCGCTCAGCAGCTGTCGGCTGGCAACCGTGAAGGGGTGGTCGAGGCCCAGGCCGCGTTCCCGCCTGGCCACGACATCCGTCATCTGGTCGATCATCAGGTCGATCCCCGCGTCCACGTGGCCAAGCGCGGCCTGAGTTCAGGAGAGGAGCTGCTGAGCCGAGAGCGCGATCGGGTAGTCGGGGCCGAAGCGTCGCCGGTACGACTCGGTGACCAGCTGTATCTCCTGGTCGGCCTCGTCGAAGCGGCCCAGCAGGTACAGCGCCCAGGCGCGGTTGTGGCGGGCACCCAAGGTCACCGTGTGGTCCGGGCCGAGGAACCGGACGCATTCCGAGGGCAGGTGAAGCAACACGCCGTCTTCTTCAGTGACAACCTCGGAGGCTGACAGCAGTACCAGAAGGCTTGAGCGGGAGCGCAAAGTCAAAGGGTGCGCGTGGCCCAGCGTCGTGCGTCGGCCGGCGATCGTAGACCGGAGAAGGGAGAGGGCGTCGTCCCGTCTGCCAAGGTTTCCGAGCACAAGTTGAAGGCCATGGCCGCTGTCCAGTGTGTCGGGATCATCGGCCCCGAATAGTCGCTTCTGAGCGGCACGGACGCGCTCGAGCAGCAGCTCGGCCTCGGTATACCTCTCCAGACGAAAGAGTGCCCGGCCGGCCCTGGAGCGGGTGGCCAGTACGAGTCGGTGCTCCGCGCCGAGTTGCCGCTCGCTGAGGTCCGCTGCGGCTCGGGCGGTCTCCCAAGCGGAGAGGTAGTCTCCGGTGCGGTGCAGGGCGACGGACAACCGGGTCGCCACGACCAGTGCATCAGCCAACATCGGCGGGTCGTCGATGCGTCGCAGCAAGGCGGGCGCGTGGGGAACGAGCAGCCGGAGCCGGTCTTGTAGGGCTTGCGCTCGCTCACGGCGACCAGCCCAGCACGCCCATCGCCGCCGACCGGCCGAGATACTGTCCTGCCACACGTCCAGGTGACGACAAATCACCTATGCACTCACATCCCGCCCTCTGAGGAGACGTTCTAGATGATCCCGCCACCTCCGCCGGACTGGCCGTACTGCGGGCATGGCGCCGACCCGGCTACAGACCCGACGGGGTGTCGTGGTGAACGTTTGGATGGGCACAATGCGTGTCTGGCTCACGTCTCGGACGGGGAGCGCAACGCTCACCTCGCCAGTCTGGCTCCTGGTGACGACCTCGTGCACCGCGGAACTCCCTTCACAGACAGCCTCCTCCGGAGCCTTCTGACGTCACTTCGCGATCCCGCTACGGGCCAGGTACGCGTGGGACACGCGCGGCTCAACCAAGCACAGTTCCTCGGTATTACGAACCTCTCCAGAGTAGAGTTTCAGTACGACGCCGATTTCGATGAGGCAGAGTTCGCTGACGTTTTCTTCACTGGCTCAGAGTTCCATAGCAGTGTCAGCTTTCACGGTGCGAATGTTCGCGGCGTAGTTCGTTTCGATGAGGTTGTGTTCCACCGTTCAGTGGATTTCATGCAGTCGCGGGTTGGCGGTTCGGCCTCGTTCCTGGGAGCGCGATTCAAAGATTTTACATTGTTCGAGCATGCCGAGATCTGCCACAATGCGGATTTTTCCACTGCACAGTTCGACGAGATGGTTAGCTTTGCCAGTGTACGCATAACCGGCACAGCGGAGTTCCAGAGGGCGACTTTTACGGGCACGCCTTCGTTCGATGATGCGAAATTTATGGATCATGCCGTTTTCGACGGTGCCCAATTTTTGAGCCGCACCCTATTCCTTGGCTCCGTGTTCTCTGCAGGCGCTAGCTTCCGTAAAGCCCAGTTCGCTGATTCGGTTGATTTTGATGGGTCCCGAATAGTAGGTGATATAGGGTTTCAAGGGGCGGAGTTCGCTGGCGTGTCCGACGTGGGACCGCTGGTATGCGCAGGCTGTGTCGATTTATCTGGGGCAGTCTTCGCTCTACCAGTAACGCTGGAAATTTCGGCGTGTGATCTGGTGTGCAATAGAACTCGGTGGGAGTCGACAGCAGTATTGCGTGTCAGATACGCCAGCATCGACCTGGCAGACGCAGTCCTCAGCGCCCCGTTGGCCGTGACGTCCCAGCCTGTCCCATTCTCGAGTGTTCCAACTTTCGGGGCCATGGACGAGACACTCCTGGATGGCCGGGTCCAGACGGCATCGGTGACCTCTGTCCGGGGTGTTGACGCCTCTCACCTCGTGCTGACTGATACAGACCTCAAAGACTGTCTGTTCACAGGAGCCTTTCACCTCAACCAGATCCGCCTAGAGGGCCGCACAGTTTTCCCGTCCGTTCCCAAAGGCTTTCACCGCCGAAACCATGCTTGGCCAACTCGTTGGTCTCAGCGCCGCACCCTCGCCGAAGAACATCACTGGCGCGCACAGGCGGCCCATCAGGCCGTACCCATCGCCGGTCAGTCGGGAAGTGAACCAGCGCGGCAGTGGCGTACCGGGCCGCACCACGGCGACCCGGCCCGTACCCCGGATCCCGAGGACGTCGCGGCGGTCTACCGACAGCTGCGCCAGGCATTTGAGGACGGCAAGAACGAACCAGGTGCCGCGGACTTCTACTACGGCGAGATGGAGATGCGTAGGCACGATCACGACGCGACGCCGCGCGGTGAGCGCGGTTTACTCCATGGGTACTGGCTGCTGTCCGGCTATGGTCTGCGCGCCTCCCGCGCTCTCCTGTGGCTCCTCGCGGCGATGTCCTCAACGATCCTGCTGCTCATGGGCCTCGGCCTTCCCCAGCACTCCCCCAAGCAGGAAGCCAGCGCCATCGTCCCGGCCGGCGGCGGCCCCGTCACCTTCACCATCGACAAGGACGACCCGCAAAATCCCACCGGTGACCGGTTCACCGGCAAGCGGTTCGAGAAGGCCCTCAACGTTACCCTCAACTCCGTAGTCTTCCGCTCCAGCGGACAGGACCTCACCACCGCCGGCACCTACATCGAGATGACGTCCCGCCTACTCGAGCCTGCCCTCCTGGCCCTCGCCGTCCTCGCCGTACGCGGACGTATCAAACGTTGACCGGTGGACCATGCCGCTTGAGGACCGTCGCTGTGCGAGCCCGACAGTAGGGTCTGGATATGGTGACGCGACTGCGCAGGCTCGAAAGCCTGCTGGGCGGGCGGCTCAACGACATCGACTACAGCAGCATCGCTGATCTGGTCGGGAACGCCGAAGCGGCCGAGAGCGAGGATCTCGACTACAAGCGGGCGCACTACAGCGCCGATGACAAGGGACGCGAGGAACTGGCCAAAGAAATCGCCGCCTTCGCCAACCACACGGGCGGCCTTCTCATCGCTCTGTTGTAGAAAAAGGCGATGCTCAATTTCACGGCTTCTACTGTGAAGGCTGCGTCGCAGAAGGTGTGAGTGAGCATTTCGTCAAACGTTCCCACGCTGCCGAAAGGTGCGCGTCCGTGAACATGCGCTGCTTGCGGGGTGTCCATTTCTTCACGTACTCCGCTGCCGTGGCATAGGTCGCCGGGTCGGACACAAGCGCTTCCGACGCGAAGAGGAGCGTACCGAGCAGTTCCATGCCATAGGGGTGCTCATATCCGTCGACGAGCTGCTCAAGGCGCTCAATCGCAGCGCTGAACTGCCTGTCCGAGCTGAGGAGTTCAGCTGCCTGAGCCACAGCTTCCGGCGCAGGTGACAGAGGGACTGAGGCTCCTCGCGTACCGTCTCCGTAACCGCTGACGTAATGGCCCTCAAGTGCCGCGATGGCACGGTCCAGACTGGCCGAGTAGGGGCCATAGTGGCCTTTGGTGAAGCGCAGGCCGAGATCGAACCCTAGACGTTGCAGCAGGTAGACGAGCTTATGGGCCTCCAGCAGGGTCGCCTGCCGCTCGATGGAGAATCCCCCGGCAAGTCCGCGTTTGATGTACCGGTCGAGGGCGACCAGGAAAGCCGCCCGCTCACGGTTGAGCGCAGGAGGCTCCTGGTTGTTCGGCATGGCGGTCGCAGGCGGAGCACCGTGCGGGGGGTAAACGCACACCTCGACGTCCGGCAGATCGCCCAGCGCGGCGATGATCATAGGGTGGACGTCATCCCAGGCCAGCCCTCCGTTACCGCATCCCAACGGAGGTACTGCGATGCTCCGGATCTGCCGTTCGACAATGACGCGCCGGAGATCCTGCAGGCCGTGCTGCACGTCTTCGAGACGTGATGGCGAGCGCCAGTGCCGCTTGGTCGGGAAGTTGACAATGTACCGAGGCTTGGCCGACTCGCCTCGATCATGCATGTGCATGGAGCCGGGCTGCACCTCGCCCGCCGCACACGCCTTCTCGTACGACGCGAAGTTGTCCGGGTAGGCCCGCTTGAACTGCAAAGCGATTCCCTTGCCCATGACACCGACCGTGTTGACGGTGTTGACCAGAGCATCCACTTGCGCAGTCAGGAGGTTACCCTCCGCATAGATGATCACGGCTACCTTCCCTCCTTCTCCCTGCTGGACAGCTTCGTCTTAGTAATACCAAGCGGGTCTGACAATCACGTCGAGCCGGAGGTTCCTACCGTCCAGGAGCTGCCGCACAGCATCCGCCCGTGACTGTGTCCGCACTGCCAAGTGGGTAACGGCCGCGACGGGAACACGCTCGTGTACGAGGAACTCCGCCATGCGCCGCCGCATGCGATCAGGGTCTTCAGGAGTATTGTTCCATCGTTCCCGCTCCATCACCGACCAGTCCACGTGACTGCCCAGACGCGCCAGGTCGCTTTCGATCGCGGTGATGTCCGCCGCGCAGTTCCCATCGCTGAACACGCTGACGCAGCCGGTTTCAACCAGTCTCCGGGGACTCGTCACCAGGTAGACCAGCGGATCCTGCCCATCCGCATAGGTCGGCACCGATCCTTTACGGATCTTGTAGAGCATGGGCGAGCGAGGGGCGAAGTAGAACGGCACGTAGTCTGCGACCACTCCGCCCGGGAACGGGTCGACCTTCCGCAAGCGTCGCCGCTCCTTGATGGCCTGGTCTCCGCACTCCACCTGCAGACTGCGGTCCTCACGCACGATGCGGTCGCAGTTGATACAGCCCTGGTCCAGCACATTGGGCAGGTTGCTTATGTGCGTGAAGTGATAGATGGGGCGATCCTCTGGAGGCAACACAGCCGGAGAGTATCTGATCGTCCCTTCAGCCACTCGGGCCATGCCCTGACCGTCGGGTTGAAACAACACTGCCTTACCCCGTACCGGACTGGCCTGCACCGCTCGCGCCGGCCTGCACGAGACGTCTCCTCCGCGTCGTACCCACCCGATACGATCGAAGACCGTTCGCAGCCGTGTGAACAGCGGCGGACGGTACCTCCGGGACAGCGGGCCGCGCTGAGCGTCACACGCCGTCCTGGTCGACGGGGGACGCGCCGCGCTGCCCGGTGGACGCAGACGTAGTACACGGAAAACAGGAGACGCGAGACAGAGATGGCCCCGACCGCCGCCACGGCCCCCCTCCTCCGCGATGTCATCGACATCAAGACGTCCATCTCCACGTCGGACTTCGTCCTGAAGCTGGCCGAGGCCGTCACCAAAGAGGGCGCCGAGCGGGCGCTGCGGGATTACGTCGTCACCGAGCGTCTTCTCGAGAACTTCGACGAGGCTCTGAGTCTGATCAAGACCGCGCTGGACGGGCAGACGTCGAAGGCCGCGTATCTGCACGGCTCGTTCGGTTCCGGTAAGTCGCACTTCATGGCCGTGCTGCACGCCCTGCTCCGGGGGGACGAGGCCGCACGCGCCCGGACCGACTTCGATCCGGTGCTGGCCAAACACGAATGGCTGAGCACCGACGGGAAGCGGTTCCTTCTCGTGCCGTACCACATGCTCGGGGCCAAGTCCCTGGAGCAGCGGGTGCTCGGCGGGTACGTCAGCCACGTCAAGGCACTGCATTCCGATGCGCCCACTCCGCAGGTCTACCGGACCGACTCCCTCTTCGCGGACATCCGCGCGCTGCGGGATCGTATGGGCGACGACAAGTTCATCGAAGGGCTCGCCGGAGCCGCGGCCGACGGAGACACCGTCGATGCCGACGACGAGTGGGGTGACTCCTTCGCCTGGACCCAGGCGCTCCTCGACACCGCCCTCACCGCCGAGGAACTGGACGGCGCCGAGGTCAACCTCAACCTGGTCAACCCGACCACCCCGGCCGAGCTGCGCGCCAAGCTGGTGCACGACGCGAGCACCAGCTGGTTCCCCGGTTTCGCGAAGAACGCCGCCGAGGACGAGCACGGCTTCATCTCGCTCGACGCAGGCCTCGCCGTCATCGCCGAGCATGCGAAGTCGCTGAAGTACGACGGGCTGATCCTGTTCATGGACGAGCTGATCCTCTGGCTCGCCAACCGCATCCACGACCAGAAGTTCGTCTCCCGCGAAGCCGACAAGATCACCAACTTCGTGGAGGGCGCCGACTCGCGCCGCGCCATCCCGATCGTGTCGTTCATCGCACGGCAGCGCGATCTGCGGGAGCTGGTCGGCCAGGAGGTCTCCGGGGCGGCCGAGACCGCGATCCAGGACAGTCTCAACCTGGCTTCCGGGCGCTTCGACAAGATCACGCTGGAGGACCGCAACCTCCCGCAGATCGCCCACGCCCGTCTCCTGAAGCCCAGGAACGCGGAGGCCGCCGCCAAGCTGGACGCGGCGTTCGCGAAGATCAAGCGGGTCGGGCCGCAGGTGTGGGACGTGCTGCTGGGCTCCGACGAGGGGACGACCGGGGCCGACGAGGCGTCGTTCCGGCTGACGTACCCCTTCTCCCCTTCGTTCATGGACACTCTCGTCCACATCTCCTCGGCGCTGCAGCGCTCCCGTACCGGTCTGAAGCTGATGGGCCAGCTGCTGGCCGACCATCGCGACGACGCGACGCTGGAACAGCTCATCCCGCTCGGCGACCTCTACCCGGTCATCGCCGATGGCGGCGACCGGCCGTTCGTCGACAGTCTGAAGGTGGAGTTCCAGGCCGCGGACAAGCTGTACCGCACCAAACTGCGGCCCTATCTCCTGGCGATGTACGAGGTCACCGAGGAGGACATCGAGCGCTACCGCCACCGCCGCGAGACCATCACCGATCAAGGGCACCTGCAGCGGTGCAAGGCGTTCGTGGGTGACGACCGGCTGATGTGCACGCTCCTGCTGTCCGCATTGGCGCCCAGCGTGCCCGCGCTGCGGGACCTGACGATCCGGCGGCTCGCGTCCCTCAATCACGGCTCGGTCATCTCCCCCATCCCGGGGGCGGAGGTCGGCGCGATCAAGTCGAAGATCGACGAGTGGGCGGCGCGCTTCGCGGAGATCAAGCCCACCGGTACCAAGGTCAACCCGGGCGTACGGCTCGAGTTGGCCGGCGTGGACGTGGACTCCGTCATCGCCAATGCCAACGTCAACAACAACCGCTCCAACCGCCGCTCCCTCGCCAAGCGACTCCTCGCCGAAGAGCTGGGCATCGACCTCCAGGAAAGGCTCACCGCGGACGAGCTGAAGTTCGTCTGGCGCGGCTCGAACCGCACGGTGGAGGTCATCTTCGGCAACATCGCCGACCACGACGACCTGCAGGACCACGAGTTCGCCCCCAGCCAGGACGGGCTGTGGCGGATGATCATCGATCTGCCGTACGACGAGGGCGAGTACGGGCCGCGCGAGGACGCCAACCGCATGGCCGAGCTCCGTCGGCTTCCCGGCAATCGGCCACGGACGGTGGGGTGGATTCCCACGCATCTGTCCACCGGCCGCTTCCAGGACTTCCAGCGGCTGGTCGTCATCCACTACGCACTCGCCGACCAGCGGCGCTTCGACACCAGCTACGCGCAACACCTGAATGCCGACAACCGAGCCCGTGCCAAGGCGCTGCTGGAAGACCAGCGCGAGACGCTCACCAAGACGGTGAAGGCGGCGTTCAAGCAGGCCTACGGCCTTGCGGCCAAGAAGCCCGGCGACGTCAATCCGGACTTCAACGAGCACTTGGAGCCGCTGCCCGACGTGCCGGATCTACGTGTCTCCATCGGGCAGTCCCTGCACGACGCGGCAAGGCATGTGGCGGGCAAGCTGCTGGCCCACCAGTTCCCCGCGCATCCGGACTTCGACCCTGAGGGCACGGGTACGGTCGTCAAACTCGCCGACGCGCGGACCGTGTTCGGGCACATCCGCGCCGCCGCGGAGGCCGGTGACCGGCAGGCCGAGATCCCGGCCAAGGAGCGTCCGCTCATGCGGCGCATCGCCGCGCCGCTGGGGCTCGGCCAGCAGAAGGAGGCGTACTTCCGGCTCTCCAGTCGCTGGCCGGAGCACTTCGCCCTCCAGGCGCGTGGCGAGGCCGGCCCCGGTGATCTGAGCGTCGTCCAGCTCACCGAGTGGATCGACCGTCCCGCGACGATGGGTCTGGAGCCGTTCCTCGCCCACCTGGTCATCGCGTCGTACGCGGAGATGGACGACCGGGTCTGGGTACGGGCGGGTGCGCTGCTCGACCCCTCGCCCGAACTCTCGGCGATCAAGCCGCAGGACGCGCTGCGTTCCCAGCCACTGCCGGAGGAACACGTCTGGGAGGAGGCGGGGCGCCGCTACTGGGAGATCTTCGGGGAGGAGCCGCCCAGGCTTCGCAGGGGCCGGATGGTCGGGCAGTTCGCCCGGCGGATCTCAGAGCAGGCCCGCACGTACCAGCCGCACGCAGCCGATCTGGTGGCGCAGCTGGAGATGCACGCGACGCTGTTCGACCTGGACGGCACCGACGAGTCCGGCCGACTGGCGATCGCCCGCCGGGCCCGGGACCTGTTGGACGAGCTGCGCGGGCTGGATCAGGGCGCGGCAGGCGGTTCCGCTGCGGCCAAGCAGATCATCTCCGCCTTCGCCGGCTTCGATCTCGGCGAGGTGCCGACGAGCCGCTACGGTGCGTCGATCAAGCAGGCCGAGGCCGTCGCGGCTGCCTTGGCCACCGCCGCTTGGGACATGCTCAAGCTCGCGCCCAACTACGGGCCGCAGGGCGAGGCGGTGCTGGAGGAGTTGCGCGGCGCGGCGCGTGTCGATCAGCGGACCAAGGACCTCAAGGAGGCGCTGCGGGAGGCACGGCGGTCGATCGTCGCCGTCATCGAGCGCAGCCAGGCACACACCGCTGACCCGCGTAGGGCGTACACCGCGGCCAATCCGACCGAACCCCTCACAAAGCCCGACGCGATCAGTCTGAACACCGACACCAGCCAACCGCCCGTGCCCTCCACCCACCCTGACACCGGCAGCGGACGGCGTGCGGGACGCCGCTCGGGCGGGGGCCGGACCACGGCCTCCCGTGCGCTGGACCGGCTGCGGGCCGAACTGGCCGAACTGGCCTCTGCCGAGCCGGACGCAGAGATCGAGATCAACTGGCGGGTCGTGGAATGAGCGGAAGGCAGCGAACGAAGAAGGTGTGGGACCAGTGAGTGCGGCGGCCGTGACCACCACCAGCGCGGTGCGGCTGAACGCCGCGACCATCACCCAGTACCTGGCGTCGCAGCCCGGTCTCAAGCCGGACAAGCGCAGAGTCGTGCTGCTGCGGGCCGCGCCCTCCTGGGACGGCCCGGCCGAACTGCCGTGGGGTGAGCAGCGGCGGGCCACGGTCGCGGCGGCGCCCTCTCCTCTCGGCGTGTACGAGCTGCTCCTCGCGCACCAGAAGCCGTCGGCCACCGGGCCCGACGTGCTGGTGGTACTCACCGACCGCGAGGAGGCGGAGCTCGGGCCCGATCTGCTGGCCAAGGTGCACCGGCAGCGGGTCAACGCCGTCGACACCTGGGACGTCGTACGGGAGGCGTTCGGTGCAAGCGCCTCGGACCACCGGCTGTTCGAGGAGAACTGGGCTGCCGAGGCGCTGCTGGACGCCGCTCCCCCGCACGGTGGGTGGCCGAAGCTGGCGGGCGGTGTGCTGTCGCGGCGCGAGGCGCTGACCTCGCTCGCCCTGCGCAGGCTGGGAATCGGCCGCTACGACCCGGACGCCGAAATCTCCCGCTCCGCGGCGGGAGTCGGTGACGAACTGGACATCCACACCCTGCTGCGATGGTCCCTCGCCCCTGGCGGCCCCGAACGGCTCCTGGCGCTGCGAGCGCCCGAGCGAGCCGGGCTCGTGCAGTTCCTCGGCGAAGAGGAGCAGGCCGGACGCGCGGGACAGGCCATGCTCGCCCTGGTGACGGCGGAACACGGGCCGGACGCCGTCGCATTCGGGCTGGTTTGCGCGGCGCTGTGGGGACACGCCGACGCCGCAGCAGACGCTGAGGACTACCGGGCCCGGGGGCGGGCCGAGCGCTGGTTCGGAGAGGAGCCGCCCGCCCAAGGTCAGCACCTGGACGTCCTCGCGGCGGCGTTCGGACGGTCCTGCGAGGAGTTCGTCTCCGCCCTGCTGCTGACGGGACGGTCGGACAGTGCCGAAACGGCAGCGGAAGCCCGGCGGCTGACCGGCTCCGTCCTCGACCGGGCGGCCGCGCTTGCGCGCCAGTTCGGGGCGGAACGAGCCGCAGGGACGAGTCCCGTACTGGCGGCAGGACTTGAAGCACGCTTCACTGCTGCCGGCGAGGCGCTGTCGAGCGGCGCCCCCGAGCGGATCACACCGGCCGTCAAGGCCCTCAGCCAACACCGGCTCGCCCGGGATCCCGACTACAGCATCCGTATCGAGCGGGTGCGCATGGCGCAACGGCTGGCACGTTGGCTCGCGACCGACCCGCCGGCGGAGACCCACACGGTGGCGGATGCCATCGCCCGTCACGTCACCGAGACGGGCTGGGTGGACCTGGCGCTGGAGCACATCGAGTCCGGGGGCGACCCCGATCCGGCGCTCCGGTCCGCATACGACGTTCTGTGTGCCTCGGCGCACGACCGTCGGCGCGAGATCGACCGGCACTTCGCCCAGGTGCTTGCCGCCCGGACGGCGACCGACCGAGGCCCCGGCTCGATGCTGGCCGTGGAGACGTTCCTCCCCGAGGTCGTCGCCCCGGTAGTGAAGGCCGGCGAGCGGAGAGTGCTCCTCCTCGTGCTCGACGGGATGAGCGCGGCCATCGCCGCCGAGCTCGGCGACCAACTGCGCGACCACTGGGCCGAGTACGACCCGCTGCCAGGGGCGAAGGACGCCCCACAGCGCCGCGCGATGGCAGCCGCGCTCCCCACCATCACGGCCGTATCCCGGACCTCGCTCTTCGCGGCGCGGCTGATGAAGGGCACACAGGCCGACGAGAAGAGGCTGGTCCCCGCTCACCGCTTCTGGGGCGGGGAGGACGTGGCGGTCTTCCACAAGGACGATCTGCGGGCCGAGAGCAGTGGTGAGCCGTTCGGGCCCGAACTGCACGACGCGCTCGTCGGCGACCGCACGCATGTGGCGGTGGTCCTCAACACTGTGGACGACCGGCTGGCCTCCGAGCAGAAACTCGGTGACGGTGCCTGGCGGCTGTCCCACATAGGGGGGCTGCGAGCGCTGCTTCGGTCTGCCGCGGACCAGGGCCGTGCGGTGATCCTCACCAGCGACCACGGTCACGTCATCGACCGGCGGACGGCTCGGGTGGACGCCGAGGACGTGCGGTCCGCGCGGCACCGCGGCCCCGGAAGTCCGCTCATCGAGCCGGAAATCGTGCTGACAGGTCCTCGGGTTCTCGACCCGGAGCCGGAGAGCGAGATCGTCGCACTCTGGGACGCCGGCACCCGCTACACGTCTCGCAAGGCCGGCTATCACGGCGGCGCATCCCTGGCCGAGTTCGCCATCCCGGTGCTGGCCTTCCTGCCCTTCGGGGCGAAACCGCCGAGCGGCTGGCGGGAGCTGGGGAACCAGCAGCCGACCTGGTGGTCACTGGCCTCGCCAGGGGAGAAGCAGCCGCCGCGGGCGGCCCATGCCGCCGCGGTCTCGGCACCCGTACCGAAGAAGTCGCCCAAGAAGACCAAGAACGAGGCGGAACTCGCCAAGAGCCACGAGGCGCTGTTCGACGTGGCGCTGGTTCCTTCGGGATCCGAGGGCGGCGCTCTGTTGTCCGTAACCCCGGTGTCTCCGGGTGATGCCTTGGTCGATGCCCTCCTGAAGTCCGAGGTCTTTGCGGCGCAGGTGCAGCTGCTCGCTCGTAAACCGGACCTTGTTCGGGTGGAAAAGGCCGTACACGCTCTGCTGGACGCGGGCGGCACCCTGCCCATGACTGCTCTCGCTCAGCGCGTCGGCCTGCCCGCGAATCGGCCGGCCGACGGCTTCGCCGCCGTGCTACGGCAGTTGCTCAATCACGACGGTGTCCAGGTGCTGGAGACGCTGCCGGACGGGCGGACCCTGCGGTTGCACACCGGACTGCTGCGGGACCAGTTCGAGTTGAGCTGAGGGAAACGGTGTAGTCGGTCGCGGGGCGCCCCAGGACCGACCACACCATGCCTCAGGTGAGCTGGCGCAGCAACCCCGCGAACTGGCGCAGCTCTTCGCTCCGTTGCGCCGACAGCGGCTCCGGGTCGAAGTGCGCGATCTGGTTGCGGATGCTGCGCACCCGGTCGAGCTGGTGCACGAACTGGACGCGGTTCACCCCGGTCCACCCCAGGGTCTGCCAGTTCTGGTCGGCGGCGGCGCACAGCGCTTCTTTGCGGTGACCCTGTCTGTTGCGCTGATCGCCGTCCAGCAGCATCACGTACTGGCCGAACATGAGGTCCGCGATCTTCCCCGTCTTCCTGTCGTTGTGCTGCACGGCACGGATGGCGTCCTCGCTCATCTTCGCGCCGAGGCACTTGCGGAGCCGGAACTCGATCTCGCCCACCACGAAGAACGGCCATGCGGTCGCGTCAAAGCGCTGGGTGATGTCCGCAGCGGTGACGATGCCGCTAATGCGCCCGTTGTGGGCCCGGACCAGCACGTATCCGTGCTCGCAGACGTTGGAGAGCATGGCGAAGAAGTCGTCGTGGGCGTGTGCGACCGGCGGGTCCTCCACGATCGCGTTGCCCATTGCCGCTTCCGCGCCCGTGGCGTACATCTTGGCCACGGAGCGCCAGGTGACGACACCTGCCACTGTGTACTGGTCCTCCAGGACCGGGACCTGGGAGTAGTTCTTCGTGTGCATGATGTACGTCGCCTCGGTGAGGTCCGAGGCAGGCGTGACCGAGTCGACTCCGGCGTGTGCGCAGGGCAGGTCGCCGATCCGGAAGGGCTGCTGCGGCATGGCACCGGGCAGCAGCCCCGCCTCGTCCTCCTGCTCCTCGTCCGCGCCGTCCCCCTGGTCCCCTGCTGCGGATTCCTGGGCAACAATGTGGATCTCGGACTGGCTGCTGCAGGTGGCGAAGTACGGCAGGGTCGCGAGACCGACATCCTTCAGCTTCTGCTCGATGTGCAGGATGGCCTGGTCGTTGCGGAACCGGGTGTTGAAACAGGTCAGGAGCTCAACGAGAGGTATGCGCCGGCCTTTGAGCGCCAGCAGTTCTTCGTCGGAAGGTGTCCGGAGCACGGCCGCGTCACCCGGCCTTCGCGTCGCGGAAGACGGTGCGCTTGCCCATGGCCGACATGACCAGCTCCAGCAGCTGCTTGGACCTGTTCTCGTAGAACTGCTCGAAATCGCCCGAGTGCAGCGCGACAGGGTCGATGAGGTGAGTGCCGATGACGTCGTCGAACCACTCGGGGCGCATTCCCGACTCGAGCGCGAGCGTCTTCAGGTATCCGGCGGGCGATCCAGTCATGCTCTTGCTGGCCCGGAGCGACAGGGGCGTCTTGTTGATGATCGAGTTCGCCCTGTTGCTGTAGGCCCGGTGGTTCTTGTCGATCCACACCTTCGGGAAGATCTGACGCACCTCCACGCTGTACTCGGCCAGGCGCGCGGCGTTCAGGGGTGCTTCCGTGAAGTACCAGTCCACTGCCCCCTGCTTGACGAGAAGGGCGTAAACCCCCTTGTAGGCAGCACTGTTGCGCGTGCTGAGGGTGTCCAGCCGGTCATCCAGGAAGGCCGCCTCGGCAATCGTGTCGGGGACTACTTCAGTGTTGCCCCGCAGGCGTTCGATGAGTTGCTCGACGTCGCGGGTGAAGCGGCTCTCCGTGGAACCGCCGTACATCTCACCGAGCACACCGCACCAGTACCACTGGGTGAGCAGTTCGTCGGCCTCCACGGTTTCGGTCTGCTCGCCCAAGATTGTCCGTACGGCAGCCAGCGGCACAAGTTGGGTGCGATACGGCAGGTCCGGGGTGCGCACGATGCACTGCCGCTCCAGGAAAGTCCCCACCCACTCAAAGGCTTTCGCCACCCGCGGAGCGAGCAGGCTGAAGTCGGCGAGCGGCAGTTCCAGCAGGTCACGGCGCTTGCAGGAGACCGCGGCCCGCGGCTCCTGGCGCTTGCGCTCCCAGGTTCGGACGAGCGCCACGGCCTGGAGGAAGTCGCTGCTGCTGAGCCCGTCCTCGACGCCGGCCTCCATACGTCCGAACACGGGGTATGACGACGTCAGGCCCTTCTTGATGTCCAGCCAGACGTCGGGGAGCTTGTAGTAGTCGCCATGCTCGGCCACGTACTCCTGGTTGCCCGCATAGGTGGCCGTCAGCAGTTCGAAGACATTGAGCGGCACACCACCGGTGTTCACCCGCTCGAACACAGCACAGACCGCGTCCATGGTCGTGGAGGCCGCGAGCTTGATCATCGGGACCTGGAACGACTGCATGCGGTTGAGCACGTGCATCTGGAACTGTCCCCACAGCCCCCAGTTCGTGACGTCGACCTTCACGTACTCCTGGTGCCAGTCATTCACTCGCTCGGTGTCGAACACGAAGTGGAGGGGGAAGTAGCCTGCCGCGCACTCACCTTCGACGGTACTCAGGTCGATGAGGTCCCTGCGGTTGAAGCCGGTCTTGAGGATCTTGTCCTCAGGCACGGACACGATGGCGTCGTCGCGTTCGGCCGGTGGCCCGATGGCCTTGGCGATGTCGACGTAGTACCAGCGCCTCAGCTCCTTGCCGCGAGCATCCACCGTCTCCACCGGGCGATCCCGGTGCAGGGCCTGGAAGAGGGAGGTCAACCGCTGCTGGCCGTCGAGCAGCAAGAGATCGGGCACCCGGCCCTCCGCGTCTTCGGCACCTTTGAGTGTCCGAGTGCGGAACAGCGAGGTGCCATTGGTCTGCAGCGCCATCACCACCCCGAGCGGATAGTCGAGTGTCACCGTCGCGATGAGCGCTCTGATGCGCTCGTCGTCCCACTTCCACTCGCGTTGGAAGTCGGGGAGCTGTAAGGCGCCGGAAGCGACGTCCGCAAGGGCGTCGCTGAGTTTCAGACTGTCTAGTGCCACGCTATGTCTTTCGGTCTAGGACTGAACGCTGCGTCACCGCTCCTCACGCGGTGAACATGCCATTGCATCAATGGGGTTGGCGGCAGTCAAGGCGTCCGGCAACGCCGCTACCACGCACCATCATCGGCAATCCAGAGCCTGCCGGACAATCCGTCCGCACCGCGGTCCAAACGCACTATGGTGCCGCTCGTTTCGCCCTGCGCCCTCGTGGTCTCAGGCCGATGGGAGACTGTCGGGGTGAGTACAGACAACCCTGGCCGAAACGGACCCGTCAGTGCCGCCCGGCGTCGTGACGTGATCGATGCGCTGCGCCGGGGAGCTGTTCCCGAGAGCGGGCTCGACCTGCTGGCCACCGGCCTGGACCGGTTCCAGAGTGCCCTGGACTCCGAACTCGACGCCGTGGCGTCGGGCGCGTCGGTGTTCAAGGCCGTACGCGGCGAGTACGGGTCGGGCAAGACCTTCTTCGCGCGGTGGCTCGGCGAGCGGGCCAAGCGGCGCAACTTCGCCGTCGCCGAGATCCAGGTCTCGGAGACCGAGACCCCGCTGCACAAGCTGGAGACCGTCTACCGCCGCCTCACCGAGCGGCTGGCCACGCCCGGATTCCCTCCGAGCGCGCTCCGGCCGGTCGTGGACGCCTGGTTCTACGCCCTTGAGGAGGACGCCCTCGCCGCGGGCGCGTCCGAGGAGGACCTGCCCGCAGAGGTGGAGCGGTTGATGACAGCCCGGCTCACCGAGGTGTCCCGGCACGCCCCGTCGTTCGCGACGGCGCTGCGCGGATACCGAACGGCACTCGAGTCGGGAGACGAGGCCACCGCCTCGGCCGTCATGGCATGGCTGGGCGGACAGCCGCACGTGGCCGCGGCGGCCCGCAGGTCCGCCGGGGTGCGCGGCGACCTCGACCACTTCGGCGCCCTGGGGTTTCTGCAGGGGCTGCTCACCGTGCTGCGTGACTCCGGGCACGCGGGCCTGTTCGTTGTGCTGGACGAGGTGGAGACCCTGCAACGAGTCCGCTCCGACGCCCGTGACAAGGCGCTGAACGCGCTGCGCCAGCTCATCGACGAGGTGCACTCCGGACGCTTCCCCGGCCTCTATCTGCTGATCACCGGCACACCGGCGTTCTACGACGGACGACAGGGCGTGCAGCGTCTGGCTCCGCTGGCCCAGCGACTGGCCACCGACTTCACCACCGATCCACGCTTCGACAACCCACGTGCGGTGCAGCTCAGACTGCCGGGCTTCACCCTTGACTCGCTGATCGGTCTAGGACTGACCATCCGGGACCTGTATGCGTCCGGGTCTTCGGCGACCGAGCGAGTCAAGGAGATCACAGACGACGTATATGTCGCCGACCTGGCCAAGGCCGTCGGCGGAGCGCTGGGGGGCAAGGTGGGGGTAGCGCCTCGTCTGTTCCTCAAGAAACTCGTCGGCGACGTCCTCGACCGTGTGGACCAGTTCGAGGACTTCGATCCGCGCAAGCACTACGCACTCACGGTGAACTCCTCGGAGCTGACCGAGGTCGAGCGCAACGCCGCGGCGGTCGACAGCGCCGACGATGTCGAACTGGACCTCCCGTGAGCGATGTGGCGCCCGACCCGATGGACCTCCTTCACCCTGGGTTGGTCCACCACGTCGTGAACACCCTGGGCTGGCCCCGCCTGCGGTTCCTCCAGGAGGAGGCGATCACCCCCCTGACAGACGGGGCGGACGCCGTGCTGATCGCCCCCACCGCAGGCGGGAAGACCGAGGCTGCGTGTTTCCCCTTGCTGTCGCGGATGGCGCAGGAGAAATGGGACGGCACCTCGGTCCTCTACGTATGTCCGCTGAAGGCGCTGCTCAACAACCTGCTGCCCCGACTGGAGACGTACACCTCTTGGCTCGGACGTACAGCCGCACTCTGGCACGGCGACGTCACGCACTCCCGCCGCAAGCGCATCCTGCGCGAACGACCGGATGTGCTGCTGACCACTCCCGAGTCCCTGGAGGCCATGCTGGTCAGCGCCAACGTCGACCACCAGGCGTTCTTCTCCGGGCTGCGGGCGATCGTCGTCGACGAGGTGCACGCTTTCGCGGGCGACGACCGAGGGTGGCATCTACTGGCCGTGCTGGAACGGCTGGAGCGGGTGGCCGGGCGCCCCGTGCAGCGGGTCGGCCTGTCCGCGACCGTGGGTAACCCGGAGGAGCTGCTCACCTGGTTGCAGGGAGCAAAGGCCGGGCAGCGCACGGCACACGTCGTCGCCCCGCACCTGAAGGAGAAGGTACAGAAACTGCCCCCGCCCGGGGATGTCCAACTCGACTATGTGGGGTCTCTGGCCAATGCGGCGACGGTGATCGCGGCATTGCACCGGGGCGAGAAGCGCCTGGTCTTCTGCGAATCGCGCAAGCAGGTCGAGGAGCTCGGCGCGGCGCTACGTGCGAAGGGCATGACCACTTTCCTGTCCCACGCGTCACTGTCCGCAGACGAGCGACGGCGGGCGGAGGAAGCCTTCGCGGAGGCTCGCGACTGCGTGATCGTCTCCACCAGCACCCTGGAACTGGGCATCGACGTCGGCGACCTCGACCGGGTCGTCCAGATCGACGCACCAAGCACCGTGGCCTCTTTCCTACAGCGACTGGGCCGCACCGGTCGACGGCCCGGATCCAGCCGCAACTGCCTGTTCCTCGCCACCGACGACGCCGGCCTCCTGTCCGCGACGGCACTTCTGCTGCTCTGGTCGCGCGGCTGGGTGGAGCCGGTCATCGCTCCTCCGGAACCCCGGCACATCGCCGCGCAACAGGTGCTGGCGCTCTGCCTCCAGGAGCACCGGGTCGGTGACCGGCTGTGGCAGGAGTGGTGGGGAGGCCTCGGTCCGTTCGGCCCTTCCGCCGAGCCGATCGTGCGTCACCTGGTCGAGGAGGGCTATCTGGACCGGGACGGCGAACTGCTGTTCATCGGCCCAGAGGCCGAAAAGCGGTTCGGCTACCGGCACTTCATGGATCTCACCGCGGTCTTCACCGCCGCTCCGGAGTTCACCGTGCTGTCGGGCCGCACCGAGATCGGCAGCACAGATCCCGTGCTGCTCACGGACGAGGTCGTCGGCCCTCGCCGACTTCTGCTCGCCGGGCGCAGCTGGCAGGTGACGTACATCGACTGGTCGCGCCGCCGCTGCTTCGTCGAGCCGGTGGAGAGTGGCGGGCGGGCCCGCTGGGGCGGCGTCGGCCTCACCCGCACCGCGTCCTACGAGCTGACACGGGCGGCCCGCGAAATCCTGCTCGGCGCCACCCCGCCGGTCACGCTCACCCGCCGTGCCGAAAGCGCTCTCGCCCGCGTGCGCGATGAGAGCGCCGAACTGGTGTACCACGACGGCACCGTCATCATGCGGGGAGGCCACGACACGAATGTGCGGTGGTGGACGTGGGCGGGCTATCGCACCAACGCCACCCTGGCCGCGACCCTCTCCGCCATCGCCGACCCACTTCAGCGTCCCACGGACACGTACGTCCGGCTACGCGAGGACATCACGCCCCAGGACTGGAAACGGGCAACTGCGGACGCATCTGGCCATCTGTGTCTCCCGACGGTGGACCCACGCGCAGTGGCCGGGCTGAAGTTCGGTGCGGCCCTTCCGCCACGTCTGGCCGAGGCGACGCTCGCAGGCCGGCTGGCCGATCTGGACGGTGCAGCCGCCTCGCTGCGCGAGGTCGTCAGATTCACGACCAGTTGAAGGGATGAGCCCGTCCTAGATGACCTACGGAGTGCTTGTGTGAGTCCCCAGCTCTCCCGCAGGCACCAGAGTGACGAAGGCTGTTCCTCTCTTGGCCGAGCAACAATGGCAGACGAGTCGGGCTGTACGCCGGGTTCTGTCACCCGACCGCCTCGCGGCGGCCGGGGAGACGGTCATCCATCTAGGACCGGTGTTGCCACCGGCCTCGTGCGGTCTACCCGCGGACTCGGGCGGGCAGCCCTCGGGCGTCCGCGCAGAGTCGCCCTTCTTTCGAAGAGGCGGCTCCTCTTGACCTTGCTCCGGGTGGGGTTTACCTAGCCGCCTGAGTCACCTCAGGCGCTGGTGGTCTCTTACACCACCGTTTCACCCTTACCCAGCGCCTGAGCGCTGGGCGGTTTGTTTTCTGTGGCACTGTCCCGCGGGTCACCCCGGGTGGCCGTTAGCCACCACCCTGCCCTGTGGAGCCCGGACGTTCCTCGGGGAGGTCCACAGGGACCTCCACGCGACCGTCCGCCCGGCTCGTCTGCCGTGTCGACCATGGTACCGGGCGTGCGGCCCGCCCCGGTCCCGAGGTCCTGGAGCCGGCGGAGGCCGTGGATGCCGTGGATGCCGTGGATGCCGTGGATGCCGTGGATGCCGTGGAAGAAGAGGCAGGGGATGCCGTGGGAGAAGTAGCAGCCGCCGTGGCCAGGAAGGAGCCCAGGAGGATCAGAGCGAAGGCCGCCACCACCCCTGCGGTCAGCTCCTCGTCCAGGAGCACCACTCCCGCCGACACCGCCACCGCCGGGTTGACGTACGTGAAGACCACGGCTCGGGTCGGGCCCGCCTCCCGGATCAGTTCCAGGAAGACGACGAAGGCCAGCGCTGTGCAGATCACTCCCAGGCCGGCCAGGGAGGCCAGGACCTCGGCGGTCGGAAGCTCGGCGGGCCAGGAGGCGGCCGCGGCCGGGGCGTACACCACCGTCGCCAACAGCAGGCAAGGAGCGATGAGTTGGAGGGTCGGGACCTGCTTGAGGTAGCGGGCCATGATGAGGGGGGCGGTCGCGTAGCCCACGACCGTCACCCCCATTTCCGCGAGAGAGCGGGCGTTGCCGCCCGTCAGGTGCGGGGCCGTGAGGACCGCCACTCCGGCCAGGCCCAGCGCCAGGCCGGTCACGCGGCGGACGCCCAGCCGTTCCGTCTCGCCGAAGAAGCGGGCCAGTACGACGCCCACGATCGGTACTCCCGCGATCAGCAGGCCCGCCGTCGAACTGGACAGGTGGCGTTCGGCATCCGTGAGCGTCCACCAGGGGCCGATGATCTCGATGCAGGCGAAGGCCAGCATGGGGCGCCAGTGGGTGCGTACGACAGTGATCAGGCCCCCTTGGCGGACGGCGAAGGGGAGAAGCAGCGCCGCGCCGAGCGCACAGCGCGCGAACACCACCATGGACGGGGACATACCGCCGTCCACCGCCACTTTGATCATCAGGTAGGGGATGCCCCAGAACACTCCCATCAGGGAGAAGAGAAGCCAGCCGCGTGCAGTCATGCGGGGAGTCTCGGCGGGGTCAGGGGCGTACGTCTTGAACGCTGTTGCGCGATGCGTTGTCGCGCTGAACGCGGTTGCGGTTGCCGTTGCGTTGAACGCTGTTGCGGTACGCCGCCGGGGTCACCCCCAGCACTCGCCGGAACCAGCGCGTCAGGTGCGCCTGGTCCGCGAAGCCGACGAGTGCGGCGGCCTCGGCGGGGCGGTGGCCGGACTCGAGCAGGCTGCGGGCCCGGGTCACCCGGTGCTGGGCGAGCCAGGCGTACGGGGGCAGGCCCATGGTCGTACGGAAGGCGCGCAGGAGCTGGTAGCGGGACAGGCCCAGGTCGGTGGCCAGGTCGGCGAGGGAGGGTGGGGCGAGGAGTTCGTCGGCGAGGCGGTCGCGTACGGCGTGGGCGATGCCGTCCGCGCCGGGGACCGTGTCCGGGACCGGGCGGGCCGTGGAGTGGCGGCGGGCGAGGGCGGTGAGCAGCCACGGGAGACGGGACTCGGTCTCCAGGGGGTCGGGGCAGGCGCTGAGTTCGGCGTGTGCGGTGAGCAGGGCTGTGGCCAGGTCCGGGTCGTGGAGGAGGGGTTCCCGGAAGTGTGGTGTGCCGCTGCCGAGGGTTCCGTCGGCGAGGAGGGAGGGGGCCGGGTACAGGGCGCGGTACGCGTAGCCGTCGGGGTCCGCGATCCCGGTGTGGGCCTCTCCGGGGGCCAGGACGATGATCGCGCCCGGGCCCGCATGGATGCCTCCGCCCCGGTAGTCGATGAAAGAGGCACCCCTGAAGCAGACGCCGACGCTGAACTCCTCGTGGGCGTGGGGTGCGTAGCGGTGGCGGTCGAAGCGGGCGGTGAGGAGATCCAGCGGACGGCCGGTCTGGCCCAGCGTTGCCCTGGTCCAGACTGCCTGCTCACGGCCGGTTACCGTCTCTCCTCGCACGCTCCGTGCAACGCCCGTGCGGGCCTTTTCTATGCCCGGTGCGGCTCAGACGAACTCCGAGGTGTCCAGGTCGAAGCCGAAGGGTTCAGGGAGGGTCAGATGCTTGCCGAAGGGGATACGGCAGTGCTGCCTGTAGTCGTCCTCCTCGGGCTCGCTGAACAGCGTCACGGAGGACTTGCCCCGGTCGACGAGGAGGTAAAGGGGGATGCCGCTGCGGGCATAGGAGCGGCGTTTTTGTTCGCGGTCGACGGACGGCTTGGAGGAGGTGACCTCCACGACCATGGCCACACCTGTGCAGGGCATCCATGACTCACCGCTGCGGAAGAGGCGCAGCTCCTTCGGCGCGAAGGTGCCGTCAGGGATGACGTGATCTTTCAGGATGTCGAGTGGGCTCCGCAGCTTCAGGCCCTTGTTGCCGGAGAACTGCATCTTGGTGTGGGACCGCTCAAATACCTGCTCCAAGACCAGGCTGATGTAGTCCTCGTGCTCCCCGTCCGGCGGCGGTGTCACGACGATCTCCCCCTCGATCAGTTCCGCCCGGAAACCCTCCGGGGTGTCCAGGGCGAGAAAGCCCTCGAGCAGGACCTCTTCCTGCGTGAGCGGCTCATGGGCCATGGCAGTCATGTCACGCCCCTCCTTCTGTCGCTCGCCAGGCTCGGACATCGGCTGATCACCCCGTCCATGAGATCGGGACCCATTCCCTCGATCGTGTCACAGCGCACGCGGCGTCCGCCCGGGTTCGCCTGGGTCCACGCGCCGCTCCCTTGACCCCGCCGCAACGTCAACGTTTCTACTGATCGCATGCGAATCGGAGAGCTGGCCGCGGCCATCGGCGTGACGACGCGGACCCTGCGGCACTACCACCACCTCGGGCTGCTGCCCGAACCCGAGCGGCTCCCCAACGGGTACCGCGACTACGGGCTGCGGCACGCCGTCGTGCTCGCCCGGATCCGGCGGCTGACCGAGCTGGGGCTCGGGCTGGCCGAGGTGCGAGACGTGCTCGCGGACGACGCGGGGCGCGAGCTCGCCGAGGTGCTTGCCGAGCTCGATGACGACCTCGCGCGGCAGGAGCAGGCCATCCGGGAGCGGCGGGCGCGGCTGCGGGCCCTGCTGGCCGATGCCGAGGCGGGGCGGTTGCCCGTCGAGGGGCCCGTATCCCCCGAACTGGCCGCGCTCTTCGGTGACTTGGACCGGGGGTCACAGGGGCGGCCCGAGTCCCCCATGGCCGCCAAGGACCGCGAGATCATCGCCCTGCTGGATACCGCCGCGCCCCCGGAGGAGCGGGAGCGGCTGCTGTCCGCGCTGGGCAGCTTTGCCGACGAGCCGGGCGCGGTGGATCGGGCGCACGAGGCGTACGCGTTGCTCGACGCCCTCGTGGACGCCGACCCGGGCGACCCCCGCGTGGACGAGGCCGCCGAGCTGCTCGCCTCCTGCCTGCCGGACTCCGCTCTCGACGGGCTCGGCATCGGGAGCATCGAGGACGCGGCCGGGGAGCAGAGCTTCCTGCGGGCCTTCCTCGACGACTTCGCGCCCGCGCAGGCGGAGGCCATCCGGCGCACGATGCGGCTGCTCGTGCAGCGCCACGCGGGCGGTGCGCGGTGAAGGCCGCCGTGAGGGCTGTCGTGCCGGCCTTCGTGAAGGCCGTCGAACTCGTGCGGCGGCTGTCCGCGCACGAGCTGCGGCTGATCGTGAGCATCGCTCTCTGGGCGGCGCGGCGGCGGCATGGCGCCACGAGCGGGCGGGCGTTCGGATATGTGCGGGGCCAGGGCGCGATGATGTTCGGCTTCGGCTTCGTGTGCGTGCTCGAGACGGTCGCCCTGGCGGTGCTGCTACGGCCCTGGCCCGCCGTTGAGCGGCCCGTACTCGTCCTCGACCTCTACGGCGTACTCCAAGTCGTCGGCTTGCACGCGGCCTCCGTGAGCCGACCGCACATCCTGGACGCCACCGCGCTGCGCATCCGCCGAGCCGCCCACCTCGACCTCCGCGTCCCCCTGGACCTCATCGCGTCCATACGCCGCGAGACGCGCTACACACACGAGAAGCGCGAGGGCGAGCTCGATCTGGCCGTCGGCTCACAGACCACGATCACCCTCGAACTCACCGAATCCATACGGCACTTCACCTTCCTCGGCCGCCCCAGGTACGTACACCTGATCCGCTTCCACGCCGACGAACCGGACGTCCTCGTTCAGGCGATCCGCGAGATGCGTACGCTGGCGCCTGCCCCTCGTACGCATTGAAGGAGAACCACCGTGCTCGTGCTGCTGCCGCCGTCCGAAGGAAAGGCTCCCTCCGGGCGGGGCGCGCCGCTGAAGCCGGAGTCGTTGTCGCTGCCGGGGCTGGCGGAGGCGCGGCAGGCGGTGCTCGACGAGTTGGTCGAGCTGTGTGCGGGCGATGAGGAGAAGGCGCGGGAGGTCCTCGGGCTGAGCGAGGGGCTGCGGGGCGAGATCGCCAAGAACGCCGTACTGCGGACCGCGGGGGCACGGCCCGCCGGGGAGATCTACACGGGGGTGCTGTACGACGCCCTTGACCTGGCCTCGCTCGATACGGCGGCCAAGCGGCGGGCAGCGCGTTCGCTGCTCGTCTTCTCGGGCCTGTGGGGCGCCGTCCGCGTGACGGACCGGATTCCCTCGTACCGCTGCTCGATGGGCGTGAAGCTGCCGGGGCTTGGGCCGCTCGGCGCGCACTGGCGTAGGCCGATGGCCGACGTCCTGCCCGAGGCCGCCGGGAACGGGCTCGTGCTCGATCTGCGCTCCTCCGCGTACGCGGCGGCGTGGAAGCCGAAGGGGGAGGTGGCGGGGCGTACGGCGAGTGTGCGGGTGCTGCACGCACCGACCCGCAAGGTGGTCAGCCACTTCAACAAGGCCACGAAGGGCCGGATCGTACGAAGCCTGCTGCTGGCCGGGGCCGCGCCGAAGGGGCCGGCGGAGCTGGTGGAGGCGCTGCGGGACCTCGGGTATGCGGTGGAGGCGGAGGCGCCGGGGCGGGCGGGGACGGCTTGGGCGCTGGATGTGCTGGTGGACGAGATCCATTGACGTACTAACGCTCTGACCATTGCAGCATGCGCAACGCTCTTTGCGCATGCTGCTCGGCGGCGGCACGATGTCGTGCATGACCGTCTCCGTGCTTGATCTCGCCCCCGTAGTCCCCGTGGTCGTCGTGCGGGACGTCGCCGACGCCGTTCCGCTTGCGCGGGCGCTCGTCGCTGGCGGGCTGCCCGCGATCGAGGTGACCCTGCGGACGTCGGCCGCGACGGACGCGATCCGGGCGATCGCCGATGCGGTACCGGGCGCGACGGTCGGGGCGGGGACGGTGATTACGCCGGAGCAGGTGACGGAGTCGGTGGTGGCCGGGGCGCGGTTTCTGGTGAGCCCGGGCTGGACGGACGTACTGCTGGAGGCGATGCGGGGGTCGGGGGTGCCGTTCCTGCCGGGGGTGTCGACCACGTCGGAGGTGGTGGCGCTGCTTGAGCGCGGGGTGCGGGAGATGAAGTTCTTCCCGGCTGAGGCGGCGGGCGGTACGGCCTATCTGAAGGCACTGGCCGGACCGTTGCCGCAGGCTCGGTTCTGCCCGACGGGCGGGGTCGGGCTCGCCTCGGCTCCCGGCTACCTGGCGCTGCCCAACGTCGCCTGCGTGGGCGGGAGTTGGATGCTGCCGGAGGATGCCATCGCCGCGAAGGACTGGGCGCGGGTGGAGGCACTGGCCCGCGAGGCGGCGGCGCTCAGCGCAGGTGGGACGCGTCGTTGAGCAGGCGCAGGCTGGCGTTGCCGTCCGCGTAGTACGCCACCTCCGAGAGCGAGGCGGCCGACAGTTCCATACGGAACAGGGACTCGGGCGGGGCGCCGAGAGCCAGTCGTACGAGGGTCTTGATGGGCGTGACGTGCGAGACGACGAGCACGGTACGGCCCAGGTGGGCGGCGAGCAGCTTGTCCCGGGCGGCGGCCACGCGCTCGGCGACCGCCGCGAAGCTCTCTCCACCGCCAGTGGGTTCGGCATCCGGCGCCGCCAGCCACTCGTCCAACTCCTCCGGATACCGCTCCCGGACCTCCCCGAAGGTCAGCCCTTCCCAAGCCCCGAAGTCGGTCTCCCGCAGCCCGTCCTCGATCCGCACGTCCAGCCCGAGCCGCGCTCCCACGATCCCCGCGGTCTCCCGGCACCGGGCAAGGGGCGACGAGGCGATCTCCTGCACGCTCCCCCGCCCGGCCAGCGCCTCTGCCACCCGCTGGGCCTGCCCGCGCCCCACATCCGACAGCCCCGGATCGCTCCCGCCACTCCCGGAAAACCGCTTCTGAGGCGTCAGCGGCGTCTCCCCATGCCGCAGCAGTACGAGGCTCACGGGCGCCCCGAGATCAGCGGGCGCGGCGGCCGGGGCGACGACGACGCTCGGAGCCGCCGCCGGCACGGACTCGGGCAACGCGCGGTCCCTACAGCCCGGACTCGGACGTACGGACCAGAATGCGGCGGCAGTTCTCGCAGCGCAGGACCGTGTCCGGGGCGGCTGCCTTCACCTCGTTCACCTCGGTGATGTTGAGCTCCAGACGGCAGCCCTCACAGCGGCGCTGGAAGAGGCGGGCCGCGCCGATGCCGCCCTGCTGCGCGCGGAGCTTGTCGTAGAGCTTCAGCAGGTCGGCGGGGACCGAACCCGCGATGACCTCGCGTTCCTTCGTGGCCGTCGCGATCTCGCTGTCGAGGGACTCCGTGGCCGCGTCCCGCCGCGCCATCGCGTCGTCGGTCTTCGACTGGACGGAGGCGACCCGCTCGGTCAGCTCGGCCACCCGCTCCTGCGCGGACTCGCGGCGCTCCATGACCTCCAGAACCACGTCCTCCAGGTCACCCTGCCGCTTGGCGAGCGAGGCGATCTCGTGCTGGAGGTTCTCCAGGTCCTTGGGGGACGTGACGGCGCCGGAGTCCAGGCGCTGCTGGTCACGGGCGGCGCGCTGGCGCACCTGGTCGACGTCCTGCTCGGCCTTCGTCTGCTCGCGGGCGCAGTCGCTCTCCTCGGTCTGCGCGGCGACGAGCAGGTCACGCAGCTGGGTGAGGTCCTTGTTCAGCGACTCGATCTCGGCATGCTCGGGGAGCGACTTCCGCTTGTGCGCCAACTGCTGAAGGCGTACGTCGAGGGCCTGGACGTCGAGAAGTCGGATCTGGTCGGCGGGCGCGGCGTTCAGTTGGGGGCTCCAGGTGAAAGCGAAGGGGAGTGGGTGGTCCAGGGGTCGGTGACCGTCTTGGAGACGTGGACGCGAAGTCCCCATCCGTTCCGGTCGGAAATCTCGTCGAGCTGGGAGGCGGCCAGCTCGCACCAGGGCCACTCGGTGGCCCAGTGCGCCGCGTCGAGCAGCGCGAGAGGACTGTGGGCGCGGGCCTCGGATGCCGGGTGGTGGCGGAGGTCGGCGGTGAGGAAGGCGTCAACGCCAGCGGCGCGTACGTCGTCGAAGAGGCTGTCACCGGATCCGCCACTGACCGCCACGGTCCGTACGAGCGCCTCCGCGTCGCCCGCGACCCGGATGCCCTGCGCGGTGGCGGGCAGCCGCTCGGCGGCGCGCGCGGCGAGTTCGCGGACGGTCAGCGGATGGTCCAGTTCGCAGATCCTGCCCAGGCCGCGGCGGCCTTCGGGGTCGGTCGGGTCCGGTACGAGGGGTCGTACGACCCGGATGTCCAGCGCGCCGGCGAGGGCGTCACTGACGCCCGGATCCGCCTGGTCGGCGTTCGTGTGGGCGACGTGCAGCGCGATGTCGTTCTTGATCAGGGTGTGCACCACGCGGCCCTTGAAGGTCGAGGCCGCCACCGTCGTCGTACCGCGCAGGTAGAGCGGGTGGTGGGTGACCAGCAGGTCGGCGTCCAGTTTCACCGCCTCGTCGACGATCTCCTGGACCGGGTCGACGGCGAACAGTACGCGCGTGACCTCGCCATCCGGGTCTCCGCAGACGGTGCCCACCGCGTCCCAGTCCTCCGCCCTCTCGGGGGGCCAGAGGGAGTCGAGCGCGGCGATGACTTCAGACAGACGGGGCACGTAGGAAAGGCTACCCGCCCCTGCGGCGTGTGCCGTAGGCAGAGGCAGGGAGGCAAAGGTCGAGGCAGAGGTCGGGAAGGCTGAGGCCGGGAGGCAGAGCCCGGGCGCCGGTCGGTGGTGGGGCTTGTCGCCGGGGGGCCTACACGGAAGGCATGGAAGACGACATGGAAGGCGGTGCCGGGGAGCCGCCAGCACACTGACCCTCGTTTCCTCAGGCGAATCGCCGATGGGCCACCCATATGTGTGAAGCGCCTGCCTGTCGATGCTCCGTCTGTGCGTACGAAAACTACCTTCATGGCCGGAGGTGACCCAGACGATGACGGCCTGTGCCATCGAATCCGCCGCAGAGAACGGGACGCGAGCAGGTTGCGTGATCACCGCCGACGGGTCCTACGCGGCCCGCCTCGCCTCACGCGGCGACTCCTGGTTCCCGGAGCGCTGGACCCTGGACGGCCCCGAGCCGTACGCCGTACCGCTGCCCGGCAAGGAGCCCGAGGAGCCCGGCACGGAGGTGCAGCCGATGGCGGACGGGCGGGTGCTCATCCACCGGGTACCGGAGGGGCGGCACACGTTCGCGCTGCTGTATCCCACCGGGCCGGGGACGGGTGAAGTACCGCTGGGCGCGGTGGAATGCCGGGACGGGACGACGGAGTTGCGGCTGCTGCCACCCGCTCCGGGCGGCCTTCGGGCGTACGCCGTTGCCGTGGGCCGGAGTTCCACCACGGTGTGGCTGGTGGCGGGCGGCGCCTTCGGGCCCGAGCGGCTCGCTACGGTGCCGGGGCGCTGTTCGGGCGGGGTGTGGCTGTCCGGCGACGACCGACTGCTCGCCCTGGACCGGGAGTTGGACGGCCGGACCAAGACGGTGGTGGTCGACCTGGGGTGCGACGGCGAGGTGTCGCCGCTTCTCCAGATCGCCGAGACCAGCAACGACCGGCTGCTGCTCGCGGATGCCGACAGCGGGCTGCTGCTGATCCGCTCGGATGCGCCGTCGCCGGGGCGGGAGCGGCTGGGCTGGGGCGTGTTGGGGAGCACGCTTCCGGTGCGTTTTCCGGACTCGTTGCGGATGGCTGAGCATGTGGTTTCGCCATTTGCTATCCAGCCGGGGCAGATGCTGACGCCGGAGTGGTGTGGGGTGGCTTTGCGGATCGCTGTCGCCGGCGCTGACGGTGACGGTGACGGCCGCGCTGGCGGGGGCAGTTGGCTGGGGGTGTGGCGGCCTGTTGAGCGGCGGGTTCGCCAACTTGCCGCGCCTGTGGGGTGGTTGGTGGGTTCGGGGTTGTGGACCCGGGACGGGGTACTTCGGCTGCCGTACTCGACGGGGGCGTTGCCTTGTGGGGTTTCGCGGGTGGTGGTGCCTGCGGAGGTGGTGGACGAGGTGTCGTTGGTCTCGCGTCCTGCGGAGGCGGGGATTGCGGCGGAGGTGGAGTACGCCGAGTCCTCCGATCCCTCCGATTTCCCGGGCTCCTCGGAGCCGGCGGTGTCGTTCACCGTGCGGAGGCTCTCGAGTGCCTTTGCCGGGCGACGGTTGGCGCAGGCGGCTCGTGCGGGCGGCTCGCGCCGGGCGGGTGCCGAAGAAGTGACCGTTGAGTAGCCCTACCGCCTCTCACCGGCCAGAAGAGCGCCTATTAGACTCGCCCGCGTTCCAAAGAAGGATCTTGTCAACGGGGTGAATTTCTACATGAACGAGGTAAGTAACACAGCCACGGATCCGCGTGTGGCGGGGAGCGACTCGCGGGATCCGCGGATGGCGATGTCTCAGCCTGTCGATGGTGGGCGGGGGCGGCACCGGGGGCCTGTTTCGGTGTCGGACGACGAGGCTGCGCCTCGGGGCCGACACCGGAAGCCGGCTGGGCCGAGCGAGAGCTAACGCTCCGCGAAGGCGCTCCGCTGGGGGCGCGGTTGGAAGCTGCGGGTTCGTTGTGGCTTGTCGCGCCGCCCCGCGGGGTGCCTCCGGCGGTTGGGGGGTTTCTTTCCCCAGCCCCGCCCCTTCCCGAAACTTGGGGCTGCGCCCCCAGGCCCCCGCCCGGGAGTGGGGCGCCTTCGGCGGGTGGGTGGGATGCCTACTGGGGTGGGGGGGACACTGCGTGTCGCGGCTGCGGGTGCGTTGTGGCTGGTCGCGCAGTTCCCCGCACCCCTAAACAGCCTGCGACTGCCCGCACCCCGACGAGCAAGCGAACCGACAAGCCCGCACCCCGACGAAACCGGCGCCCTCCCTCCGGGGGGAGGGGACGTGGGCCGGTGCGTCCTATGCCCGTCGCTTAGCTTCGGTCTGGGCACACCAGAACCCTGTGGAAGCAAGGGGCCGTATGCCCCGTTGGCGACGGGCTGACGCACCGGACCGCGGCCCCGCACCCACCAACCACCTAGGGGCGCGGGGAACTGCGCGACCAGCCACACTCAACCCGCAGCCGCGACACGCAGTGTCACTCGCCACCCCCTGGCGGGGGGGCCTGGGGGGCGCAGCCCCAGCTTCGGGAAGGGGCGGGACTGGGGAAAGAAAAACCCTCCCCCACACCGGGAGGGGTCAGGTGTCGCGCTTCAGACCCAGCACCTCCGTCGCCGCGAACGTCTCGTTCAAGGGCCGTTCCGCATAGTGCGGAGTAAGCACCGTGTCCAGTTCCTCATAGCTGAAAGCGTCCCGCTTGGTGTCGAACTTGGCGGACACCCGCGGCCGTTCGACGATGGCGACCATCCCCCCGTGAACGACCAGGAGCTGGCCGTTGATGCGCGCGGCAGCGGGTGAGGCCAAGTAGCCGACCAGCGGGGCTACATGCTCGGGGGCGAGCGGGTCGAGGCCCTCACTCGACTCCCCGGATCCGGCGAAGACGTCCGCCGTCATCCGGGTCCGGGCACGCGGGCAGATGACGTTCGCGGTGACGCCGTACTTGGCGAGAGCCAACGCTGTCGAGGTGGTGAGCCCGACGATTCCGCCTTTGGCGGCCGCGTAGTTGGGCTGACCCGCGGACCCCGCGAGGAACGCCTCGGAGGAGGTGTTGACGATGCGTCCGTACACCGGGGCCCCCGCCGCCTTGGAGCGGTTACGCCAGTGCGCGGCGGCGAAGTGGGTCGTGTTGAAGTGGCCCTTCAGATGGACGCGGATGACGGAGTCCCACTCGTCCTCGGTCATCGAGAAGACCATCTTGTCGCGCAGGATGCCCGCGTTGTTGACGAGGATGTCCAGCTGACCGAACGTAGAGACCGCCAACTCGACCAGTTCCCGCGCCTGTTGGTGATCCGCCACGTCACCGATGTGGGCGACCGCGCGACCACCCGCCGCCCGGATCTCATCCGCGACCTCCTGGGCAGGCCCGGCCGACGCCTCGCCGGAACCGTCCCGCCCCGGCTGACCGAAGTCGTTGACGACGACGGCGGCACCGAGCCGGGCGAGTTCCAACGCCTCGGCCCGGCCGAGCCCCCGGCCCGCACCGGTAACGATCGCGGCTCGCCCTTCAAGTGGCAGTGACATCAAGGCCCCTTCAGCCATCGGAAGTCAGTTGGCAGTCGACTGGCAGTCGATTGGCGGAATGTGACACCTCGACCCCGAGGTGTCACATTCCGCGCACCCACACCCTGGGTCAGATCTCGATGCACGTACGCAGCGCGACCCCCGTACGCATCTGATCCAACGCCTCATTGATCTCGCTCAGCGGCACCCGGTGCGTGATCAGCCCTTCCAGGTCGATGCGCCCGGCACGCCACAGCGCGATGGTCCGCTCGTACGAACGAAGGACGTCCCCACCGCCGTACATGCTCGGCAGAATCCGCTTCTCGTCGAAGAACAGCTCGAACATGCTGAGTTGCAGGTAGTCGTCCATGGCGCCGGCGCCGACGACGACCAGCGTGCCGCCGCGGCGGGTGTTCTCGTATGCGGTGCGGGCGGTGGCGGACTTGCCGACGACCTCGAAGACGTAGTCGAAGCCCTCGCCCGCGGTCAACGTCTGCTTGGTGTCGGGGAGTTCGTCCGGCGATACGGCCCTGGTGGCGCCGAACTTCAGCGCGGACTCGCGGCGTGAGGCCACCGGGTCGACGGCGACGATCTCGGCGGCGCCCTTGAGCCGCGCGCCCTGGATCGCGGAGATGCCGACGCCGCCGCAGCCGATGACGGCGACCGACGAACCGGCTTCCACATCGGCGGTGTTGAGGGCGGCGCCGAGTCCCGTGGTGACCCCGCAGCCGATGAGGGCCGCGATGTCGAAGGGCACGTCGTCGGGGATCGGTACCGCGCAGCCCGCGTCGACCACGACCTCCTCGGTGAAGGTTCCGGTGCCCGCCATGCCGAAGACATCGCCTGTGGGGCGCTTAAAGTTGGGCGTGCCGGCGTTCATGAACCCGGACAAGCACAGCTCGGTCTGGCCGCGTTTGCAGGAGGGGCAGGCGTTGCAGGCGGGCAGCCAGCACACGACGACGCGGTCGCCCGGTTTGAGGTTCGTGACGCCGTCGCCGACGTCCAGGATCTCGCCGGCCCCCTCGTGCCCCGGCACGAACGGCGCGGGCTGCGGCAGGACCCCTGACATCCCCGAGAGGTCCGAGTGGCACAGTCCGGTGGCCCGCACTCGGATCTTCACGCGGCCGGGGCCGAAGCCCGCCGCCTCTACGTCGTCGAGGACCTCTAGCTTTTCCTGGCCGATCTCGTGCAGTACGGCTGCCCGCATGGTGCGGCTCCCCTCAAGAGTTCATGCGTGTTCGATGATCGTGTCGGCCAGCACCGGCGCGTCGTCCCGTTCGACCGCCGTTACCGTCACCTGGGCCCGGCCGTCCTGTTGCCACATCCGGATGCGGAGGGTCTCACCGGGGAAGACGATCCCGGCGAAGCGCGTGCTGTAGGAGCGGACCCGTGCCACATCGCCGCCGAGCAGCGTGTCGACGACCGCCTTGAGCGTGATCCCGTACGTGCACAGCCCGTGCAGGATCGGCCGGTCGAACCCGGCGCGCTTGGCGAACTCCGGGTCGGCGTGCAGCGGGTTCCAGTCGCCGGACAGGCGGTAGAGCAGGGCCTGGTCCTCGCGGACGTGCCGCTCTACTTCCCTGCTCGGGTCGCCGGTCGGCGGGTCGAGGCGGGTGGAGGGGCCGCGTTCGCCGCCGAAGCCGCCTTCGCCGCGTACGAAGATCTGGGCGTCGTTCGTCCACAACGGGCCCTCGTCGTCGGCGACTTCGGTGCGCATGACGAGGATGGCGGCCTTGCCCTTGTCGTACACGGCCGCGATCCGTGCGGTGGCACGCGCCTTCCCCTCGGCGGGAATCGGGCGGTGCAGCTCGATGCTCTGGCCGCCGTGCAGGACGTGGGCGAGGTCGACCTCGATGCCCGGCATGGACAGCCCGCCGATCACGCCCGGGGAGCCCGCGCCCGCGACGGTCGCGAAGCTCGGCAGGACGTGCAGCCTGGACTCGAGGGTGTAGCGCAGCTCGTCGGGGTCGGTCGCCGGGATGCCCGCGCCGATGCCCAGGTGGTAGAGCTGGACGTCCTTGTGGTTCCAGGTGATCTCGCCGGTCCGGGGCTCGGCGGCGAGGGCCTTGGCGGGGTCGATGGGCATGCGGCTCCTGACTGCTGGCGGATCTTCGGCGGAGAAGACCTCGGTGCGGCCGTCCGCACCGTCGGACGCACCGAGGTCGACCTCGGGCCGCGGAACCCGCCCGTTCTAGAACGCGTTCCAGTACGGCGACCCTCTGTATAGCCCAGCTCCCGGTAGTTGTGAAGACTCCTGACGCTATGTCAGATGAGCAGACTCCGGGCTATGACGATTGCTATGGACTGCGACACGGCTACGCCCGGAGCCTGGGCAGTGACATTTGTCCCGCCCGAGTCCGTACAAGCGCATCTGCCGGGCGCTGCCTCCGGATTCGTAGCGTCGTACCCATGACGAAAACGAATGGGACACAACAGGCCGTGTCCTTCACGGGGGCGGTCAAGACCTTCGGCTCGGTACGGGCCGTGGACGGGATCGATCTGGAGTTGGCGCGCGGCGAGACGGTCGCCCTGCTCGGGCGCAACGGTGCCGGCAAGTCCACCGCGATATCGCTGCTCCTCGGTCTGAACGAGCCCGACGAGGGTGTCGTACGGCTCTTCGGCGCGGCGCCGGAAGTGGCCGTACGCGCGGGCCGGGTGGGCGCCATGCTGCAGGACGGGCGGCCGGTGCCGCGGGTGACGGTGGGCGAGCTGGTCGGATTCGTCGCCCGTACGTATCCGGAGCCGATGCCCGTCGCCGAGGCACTGGAGCTCGCTGGCATCGCCGAGCTGGCCGGGCGGCGCGTCGACAAGCTCTCCGGGGGTCAGACGCAGCGGGTGCGGTTCGCGGTCGCGCTCATCGGGAACCCCGCGCTGATCGTGCTCGACGAGCCCACCGCCGCGCTGGACGTGGAGGCGCGGTATGCCTTCTGGGACTCGATGCGGGCGTACGCGCGGCGCGGCCACACCGTCCTCTTCTCCACCCACTATCTGGAGGAGGCGGACGCCAACGCCGACCGGATCGTGGTCATCGACCGGGGGCGCATCGTCGCCGACGGCAGTGGTGAGCAGCTCAGGCGGTCGGCGGGCGGCAACCTGGTCGCCTTCGACCTGGCGGGCCGCTCCACGGAGGGCCTGACCCTGTTGCCCGGCGTGGTGTCGGTGGAGATACGCGGGGACCGGGCCCGGCTGCGTACGGAGGACTCGGACGCGATGGTGATCGCGCTCGCCGAGATGGGTGCCATACGGGGCCTGGAGGTGGCGCCCGCGTCGCTGGACGACGCGTTCATGGCGCTGACGTCGGGTTCGTCAGGTTCGTCGAGTACCTCGAGTGTCCTGGAGAGGGTGTGATGGGGGTGAGCGGTGTGGTGTGGGAGTACCTGCGGCTCGAAGTGCGGCGGACGCTGCGCGATCCCGGCTTTGTGGTCGGCACGGTCGTGATGCCGGTGACGATGTACTTGCTGTTCACCAATCTCGGTGACGGCGACGACAGCGGCTGGAAGACGGCCTCGATGGTCGGCATGGCCGCGTACGGCGCGATGGGCTCGGCCTTGAACATCGGTGCCGGGGTCGCCGAGGACAAGTCGACCGGCTGGCTGCGGCAGTTGCGCATCACGCCGATGACTCCGCGTCAGGTCGTGATCGGCCGGGCGTTGACGGGGGCGGTGACGGTGTTGCCGGCGATCGTCGTGGTGCTGGCTGCGGGCGGGCTCGTCAACGGCGTACGGCTGGATCTGTGGAAGTGGGCGGTGATCGCACTGCTGCTGTGGCTGGGCTCGATCCCGTTCACGCTGCTCGGTCTGGGCAACGGCTACCGGCTGACCGCGCAGACCACCGGGGTCGCGAACATGGCCTGCAACCTGGTGCTGGCCGTCGTCGGCGGCCTGTGGTTCCCGCTCGAACTCTTCCCGGAGTGGCTGCGCTCGCTGTCCGCGTACCTACCGACGAATCGGTTCGCGCAGCTCGGCACGGCGGTCGCCGACGGGCATGCGCCGACCCTGGGGGCGGTACTGGTGCTGAGCCTCTGGCTGCTGGCCTTCGGCTCGTACGCTGTTACTTCGTACCGCAGGACCGCGCGAAGCGTCTGAATCTGCTGGAACCATCTGGAACCGTTTGAGCGGGGGCAGGGCATGTCCTGGATGACCAGGGTCAATTTCTGGCTGGCCTTGCGGCACGCCGAGGGCTGCGAGCGGGCCCGGGGCCAGAAAAAGACCGACCGGAAGAAGACCGGCCGACCGCCGGAGGAACTCGGCCCGCCGCCCAGCGGCTTCGCCCTCCTCCCCTGGCTCCTGATGGGCCTGGGCTCCTTCTCCAACCTGTACCAGGGCAAGACCCCGAACCCCTGGATCGGCGGCATCGGTCTGGTGGCCTTCAACTCCCTCTACATCGCGCTGGTGTTCCGCGCCTTCGTTAAGGAGGTGCGCGAGGCCCGCTCCACGCGCCTGATGCTGATCGCGCTGGGCGTGGTGACCTTCACGCTGGCCATCGTCTACGGCGGCAGCTGGCTGCTCTTCTTCCCGCTGCTGGGCCTGGCGACGGGCGCGATCGTACGAGGCCCGTGGCTCGGCAAGGTCGGCGTCGGCCTGACCCTGCTCGCGGGGGCCACAGCCGCGGTCCGGGACGGCTGGGGCGCGGTGAACGTCGCGTACGGCACCTTCCTCTCCACCATGGTGACGGCGGCGATCCTCTCCCTCTCCGAGGCCGTACGTGAACTCCGCGCCGCCCGCGAGGAGTTGGCCCGTCGCGCCGTCGAGGAGGAACGGCTCCGCTTCTCCCGGGACCTGCACGATCTGCTGGGCCACACGCTCTCCGTGATCGTGGTGAAGTCTGAGGCGGTCCGCCGGCTGGCCCGCCGGGATCTGGACGCGGCGTTGGTCCAGGTCGGGGACATCGAGTCGGTGGGCCGGCAGGCGCTCACGGAGGTTCGCGAGGCGGTGACCGGGTACCGCGAGGGCAGCCTGGCCACCGAACTCGACCGGGCCCGCTCGGCGTTGCAGGCCGTCGGCATCGAACCGGTGGTGCGCCAGTCGGGCCCGCCCCTGGCCGCCCGGACGGAGGCGCTTCTGGGCTGGGTGATCCGTGAGGCCGTCACCAACGCCGTACGCCACAGCGGCGCGACCCGCTGCGAGATCGCGGTCGAGGGCGGCAAGGAGCGTGTCCGCCTGCGCATCTCGGACGATGGCCGCGGGCGGCCCGCCGAGCCCGCCGGGCCGCCTCCGCCCGGCCCCGGTATCGGCGCCATCGGTGGCATGGGTGGCATGGGTGGCATGGGTGCCATCGGCGGCACGGGGCTCAAGGGCCTCACGGAACGCCTCGCGGTGGCGGGCGGTTCGCTGGAGGCGGGGCCCGGCGCGAGGGGCGGGTTTGTGGTGACGGCTGAACTGCCGGTGGAAACGGCGGAGTTGAGCGAGGAGGGGGAGCCGGCTGACGTTTCGGAGGGGGCGCGCGTGCTGAATCTGCCGGGGACGGCGGCCTGAAGTGCAGGGATCGGAGTGCGTCCCCCCGGCCTACGCTTGGGCCGTGAACGAGATGCCCCGGGACCACCGGCCCACCAAGTCCATCCGCGTACTGCTCGCCGAGGACCAGGGGATGATGCGGGGCGCCCTCGCTTTACTGCTCGGGCTTGAGGACGACATCGAGGTGGTCGCGCAGGTGGCAGCGGGTGACGTGATCGTGGACGCGGCGCTTGAGTCGCGGCCCGATGTTGCGTTGCTGGACATCGAGTTGCCGGGCATCAGCGGCCTCGACGCCGCCGCACGGTTGCGGGACGAGGTCCCCGACTGCCGGGTACTGATCCTCACCACCTTCGGCCGACCGGGCTACCTGCGGCGGGCCATGGAGGCGGGCGCCGCAGGCTTCTTGGTGAAGGACGGCCCCGTGGAGGAACTGGCCGCCTCGATCCGCCGGGTACTGACCGGCGAGACGGTAATAGACCCAGCCCTGGCCGCAGCCGCACTGAGCGCCGGCCCGAACCCGCTCACAACCCGAGAGTGCGACGTCCTAAAGGCCTCCGCAGACGGCTCAACAGTCGCCGACATAGCCACCAGACTCCACCTCTCCGAATCCACAGTCCGCAACTACCTCTCCTCCGCAATCGGCAAAACGGGCACCCGCAACCGCATGGAGGCAATGAGGGAGGCGAGACAGCAGGGCTGGCTCTAGCCTGCTGAAGTCGGGCTGCGATACAGCGCCCGGAAGGAGGCCGCAGGCCTCTTTAGGGGCGCGGGGAACTGCGCGACCAGCCACGACGCACCCGCACTCGCCCGCGAACCGAACCCACCCTCCCGGTAGGCGCCCTGTGCGGCTCCCCCGCGTGGGCGCGACAAGCGCCCCGAAGGAGGCCGCAGGCCTCTTAGGGGCGCGGGGAACTGCGCGACCAGCCACAACGCACCCGCACTCGCCCGCGAACCGAACCCACCCTCCCGGTAGGCGCCCTGCTCAACCGCCGGGGGCAGTCGTACCCGCAGATACGAACCGCCCCTTCAAGCGGAGCGCTTCGGTAGCCACAGAAGCATCAGTACCGCCCCACCCAGCAGCACCCCCATCCCCGTCCGAAAGACCAGCGCATACCCCTCCGTCAGTGCGGCGGCCGACGAACCGCCCCCCGTCCGCGCCGCCGCGATCGTAGCCATCACCGACAGCCCCAGCGAACCCCCCATCGTGCGCGAGGTATTGACGAGCCCCGAGACCAGCCCGGCGTCCCCCGGCGCCGCCCCCGACGTGGCCAGCGAGCCAAGCGGGGTCGCCGCCAACCCGCCGCCGAGCATCATCAGGATCCCGGGAAAGAGGATCGCGGTGACGTACGTACCGTCCGCGCTCATCGTCGACTGCCACCCGAACCCGACAACAGCCACCATCGTCCCGAGCACCGCGACATGCCGCGCCCCGACGAGACGCATGAGACGGGGCGCGACCTTCGAGCCGAGGATCACCGCCAGCGAGCTCGGCATGAGCGCGAGGCCGGCCTCCAGGGGCGTATAGCCGAGCACGTTCTGGGCGTACAGCGTCATGAAGAACCACGTGCAGAACATGGCGGCGCCGCACAGGAACATCGCCACGTTCGCCGACGACACGGACCGTATGCGGAACAACTTCAACGGCATCAACGGCGTCTTCGTACGGGCCTCGACCAGCAGGAAGAGCCCGATCAGCGCGGCCCCGGCGAGCAGCGGGACGAGGGCCGCGACCGAGGTCCAGCCCTCGGCCTCCGTCTGCACGATCCCGTACGCGAGAGTCGCGAGGCCCCCCGTCACCAGCAGCGCCCCCGGCAGATCGAGCCGCCGCCGCTCACCGGCCCGGCTCTCGACGAGCCAGAGCAGGGCGCCGGCCAGGACGACGGCGCCGACGGGCACGTTGATCAGCAGCACCCAACGCCAGGACAGCCCCTCGACCAGCAGCCCGCCGACGAGCCCACCCGCCGTGCCGCCGCCCGCGCCGACGGCGGTCCAGGTAGCGATGGCACGCGCGCGTGCGGCCCCTTCCGGTACGGCCGACGTCAGGATCGTCAGCGTCGAGGGCGCGAGCACCGCCGCGCCCAACCCCTGCACGGCCCGCGCGAGCAGCAACTGCCACTCCGCCTGGGCGAGCCCGCCGCCGAGCGAGGCGAGCGTGAAGAGGGCGAGGCCGATCAGGAACATCCGCTTGCGCCCGTACAGATCCCCGGCCCGCCCGCCGAGCAGCATGAATCCGGCGAAGGCGATCGTGTAAGCGTTGACGACCCACTGAAGGCCCGTCGCGCTCAGCGCCAGGTCCGCCCGCATCGAGGGCAGGGCCACGTTGACCACGGAGATGTCGAGCACGACGAGGAACTGGCCCGCGCAGGCGAGCGCTACCACCACCCAGGCGGGCGGTGCGGAACGGCGGGACACGGGTCTCTCCACGGCGGCTCTGAGCATGGCAGTCATGCTCTCAACCGCCCCGCGCCCCGTACATGGGAATTTCGTCCGAGTAGGCCCTAGGCCGTGGGACCTACCACCCGCCAGTACGGCAGAAAAACACCCCAGTACGGCAGAAAAAAGCGTGACGCCCCCGGCCGCCGGACCGGAGGCGTCACGCCCCACGCACAGGTGCGAGTGGATCAGTCGGTCACGTCCGTGACCCTCCAGCGCTGGTTGGAGCCGGAGTTGGGCGTCCACAGCGTCACGGCCGCGCCCTCGTTGGTGGCCTGTCCGCCGACCTCCAGGAGGCGGCCGGTGGCGGCGTTGACGAGGGTGAAGGTGCCGTCACCGGTCGTGGACATGATCCACTGGGTGGCCTTGTCACGTCCGCCCTTGTCGCGCTCCACGATCGGGGCGCCGTCACGGACGGCGAGGCGCTTGTCCTCCACCGGGTTGGTGAACACGTACCGCTGCCGGTTGTCCGTGCTACCGCTGATCTTCCGCAGCTTCCACTCCTGGCCGGCCGCGGCGGCACCCGTGGCGGCCGACCTGATGACCAGGTTGGTGCCGTTGTCGGCGACGGTCAGTGCCTTGCCGCTCTGCACGCCGGTCAGCTCGTAGGTGTGGCCCTTCTGGAGCAGCGCGGCGTCCTTGGCGACACCAGACACGCCCTTGACGACGAAGGACGTCACCGACTGGGCGGGCACAGTGAAGGTGGCTTTGCGGTCGCTGACCTTGATGGGCTTGTGCCGCTCGAGCTTGTTGTCGGCGCTGGTCACCACGGGGGTTACGGTGGCCTTGCTGCTGACCTTGCCGAACTTCGACAGGTCGACGGTGACCGAACGGGCGCCGGTGGTGCTGTTGACGTGGACGACGCTCGCCCCGTCGCCCTTCTTGGAGACGGCGGCGGCGCTGGAGGTGTCGTTCACCTGGATCAGCCGGTCACCGGGCTTGATGTAGTGCGTGAAGTTCCGGGCGGTGTCGAACTTCGTGTTGGTGTAGATCGGGCACGACTCGAGGGTGTCCTCGGAGGTGCAGCTGAACGGGAGCTGGATGGAGCCCCAGTTGCCGCCCTTCGCGGACTCGCCGCCGGGCTTCATGTTGTCGTAGTCCTCGACCGGCTGCCAGAACACCCAGGCGCTGGGCTCCAGTTCACGCAGATCGTCGACCATGCGCTGGGCGAGGCCCAGGCCCGGCCGCATGTCCGTGAAGCTCTGGCCGTCGCCCCAGTCGCCCTCGACCTCGCTCATCCACAGCGGCTTGTCCTCGGCCTTGGCGAGGTCGCGTGCGCTGGTGCGGCCGGCGGTGCCGTAGGTGTGGACGTTCATCTGCTCGACGAGGTCACGCACCTCCTGCGGGTAGCTGAGCCAGTTCTGCGTGAAGATGTTCGGGTTCGTCTCGTCCATCGCCGAAATCTCAGCGTCGGTACGGGACTTCTTCAGGACCGGGGCCAGCGCGCGGAGCACCTTCTGCTGGAGTTCGGGGCCCATGTGGGCGCCTTCCTGACGACCGCCGACGGGCTCGCCGTCGGGTCCCAGCTTGGTGCCCCAGTAGTCGGTGTTCGGCTCGTTGAACGGGTCGAGGGTGTCGACGTCGATCTTGTGGGCCTTCTCAAGGCGCTCGGTGGCGCCCACCAGGTACTTCGCGAAGTCCTCGACGGACTCGGGCTTCAGCTGGTCGGTCTTGGAGTCGAAGCCGCCGGAGACGTAGCCGCTCTCGGTCATGAACCAGGGCGGCGAGTTGCTGAACGTCTCCCAGTGGGTGATGTCCTTCTTGATCCGGTCCACCCACCAGCGCTGGGTGGCGTCGGCCTTCGGGTTCCAGTCGTTCTTGTCCTCGGCGCTCCACCAGTCGGTGTCCTCGCGGGTGGTGCCCGCGGGGGCCTTCCACCAGCCCTCGACGGCTCCTCCGGCGCGCAGGTAGTCCTTGACGTCCGGGGCGTTGCCGCCGCCGATGTTGTAGCGGGCGATGTTCAGGGCGAGACCGCTGTCGTCGAAGAGGAGCTTCGCCAGCTTCTCCCGTACCGCCGGCGGATAGTCGCCGGTGGCGTTCGCGAACCAGACCAGGCTGGTGCCCCAGCCCTCGAACTTGTCGTGCTTGTACGACGGGTCAGGCCGGACGGTAACGGTGGGTGTGTCCGCCGCGGCGACCTGTGCCGTGGACGACGGGGCGGAGACCAGGGCGGCCCCGGTGGCCAGGGCAGTGAGGCCGGCGGCTCCGAGGAGCCGTCTGCTGCGGGTACGGCGTGCCATCAAGTGCTCCCAACTGCGGTGGTGGTAGCTGTGCTCGTCCTCCCGCCCGTCTGGCAGGAGGGATGGCCCTCGGATGAGTGCGGTGCGGTCCGAGGAGGTCGGTGGGTGGGGATCAGGTGGCGGGCTGTCGCAGCACTGCGACGCCCCTGGGTTCCAGTACGAGACTGCCGTCGGCGTCGGTGCTGCCGACCAGGGCCTCTCCGTCGAGGCCGGTCAGCGGCACCGCGGAGTCGGTCCGGTTGACCAGGAACACGAAGCGGCCGTCGGCTGAGCGGCGTACGGTCTGCTCGACCAACCCCCGTGCGTCGGCGGGCAGTTCGCTCTCGACGTCGGCCGGGGCGAGCAGCCGGGGCAGCAGGGCGGTGAGCCCTTCGACGCCGAGCCGGGTGGAGACGTACGCGGCCGAACCCCGGCCGGTGTCGCGGCGGGTGACGGCGGGGCGGTCGGCGTACGTACCGGTGCGGTAGCGGGCCAGTACCTCGGCCGCCGGGTCGGTGACGGTGATCCGGTCGGTCCACAGCGAGCCCGTACCGGCGTCGTCCAGGCCGTCCAGCTCTACGGTCTCGCCGTCGAGCAGCGGCCCGAACTCCTCGATGCGGATGCCGAGCAGCTCGCGCAGGGCACCCGGGTAGCCGCCGAGCCAGATGTGGTCGTTCTCGTCGACGATTCCGGAGAAGTACGTGGTGACCAGGTGGCCGCCGCTCTCGACGTACCGCGTGAGCTCCTTGGCGAGTTCGGCGGGGACGACGTGGAGGACGGGCGTGATCAGGACCCGGTAGCGGTCGAGGTCGGTGCGCGTGGTGACGAGGTCGGCGCGGATGCCGAGGGCGAGGAGCGCGGAGTACCAGTCGAGCGCTTCCTGGCGATAGTCGAGCAGCGAGGTGGGGTGCGAGTCCTGCTCGCTTGCCCACCAGGATTCCCAGTCGAAGACGATGCCCACGGGGGCGGGTTCGCGCTCGCTCCCGGCGACGGGGGCCAGGGTCTTGAGGCTGTCGCCGAGGGCCACGACCGCGCGGAACAGGTCGCTGTCCTCCCCGGCGTGCGGCACCATCGCCGAGTGATACTTCTCGGCGCCGGCCGCCGACTGCCGCCACTGGAAGTAGCACACGGCGTCGGCGCCGTGCGCGACATGCAGCAGCGAGTCACGGGCCAGGTCACCGGGCCGCTTGGCCACGTTGACGGGCTGCCAGTTGACGGCGCTGGTGGAGTGCTCCATGAGGAACCAGGGCTGTCCGCTCGCGATGCCGCCGGTCAGGTTGGCGGAGAAGGACAGCTCGTCGCGGTCCTGGGGGCCTGGGTGGACGTAGTGGTCGTTGGAGACGAAGTCGATCTCGGGGGCCCAGTCGGCGTAGTTCATGCCCTTGGTGCCGTTCATCACCATGAAGTTGGTGGTGATGGGCACGTCGGGGGTGATCTCCCGCAGGACATCCCGCTCGGCGCGCAGGTATTCCTTCAGCGCGTCGGAGGAGAACCGCTTGAAGTCGAGCTGCTGTGTGGGGTTCGGGTGGGAGCCGGTCAGCCGGGGCGGCAGGATCTGCGCCCATGCGCTGTAGCGCTGGGACCAGAAGGCCGTTCCCCAGGCGTGGTTGAGCGCGTCGAGCGTCGTATAGCGGGCGCGCAGCCAGTCGCGGAAGGCGGCGGCCGCGTCGTCGGAGTAGTCGTAGATGTTGTGGCAGCCCAGCTCGTTGGAGATGTGCCAGGCCACCAGGGCGGGATGGCCGGTGTAGCGCTCGGCCATCTTCCGCACCAGGTGGAGCGCGTACTGACGGAACACCGGCGAGGTGGGCCGCCAGTGCTGCCGCGCCCCCGGCCACACCGTCTCACCGGAGGCGGTCACCGGAAGGATCTCCGGGTGCGCCGTGGTGAGCCAGGGCGGCGGGGACGCGGTGGCGGTGGCTAGGTCGACCCCGATACCGCCCGCGTGCAGCAGATCCATGATCTCGTCGAGCCACCCGAAGTCCCACTCGTCCTGGGCCGGCTGGATGCGGGCCCAGGAGAAGATCCCCACGGAGACCAGGTTGACGCCGGCCTCACGCATCAGCCGTACGTCCTCGTCCCACACCTCACGAGGCCACTGCTCGGGGTTGTAGTCAGCACCGAACACGAGGCGTGGGGTGAAGTCACCGTCCGGCCCGTGCAGCTGGGACAGGAGGGTGGAGATCATGGTGGTCCTTCCGGTGTGCGACACGGGCGGCGGGGGCGTACGTCGGCTGCTCGTCCGAACTACTCGACGGTGAAGCCCTGCTCCTTGCCGTACTTGACGGAGGCGTCCTGCCAGGTCTTCAGGCCCTCGGAGAGCTTGGTGTTCGAGACGTACGCCTTGCCGACGGTGTCGTTGAAGATCGAGTTGGCGTACTGCTGGAAGGGCAGGTACGACCAGTCGCTGGACACGTTGGCCGCGGACTCGGCGAAGATCTCGTTGGCCTTCTGGCCGCCGAAGTACTCGAACTCCTTGCCCTGGAACTCAGGGGACTCCAGCTCCGCCTTGGTCGCCGGGAAGGCGCCCTCGTCGATGCGGGTCTTCACACCGGCGCCGGAGTTGGCGTACTCGACGAAGGCGTAGGCGAGTTCTTTGTTCTTGCCCAGCGTGGGCAGGGTCAGGGAGCTGCCGCCGTTCTCCGCGCTGGCCTTGTCACCCTTGGTCCACTGGGGCATGGGGGCCGCGCGCCAGTCGCCGGAGGCGTTCGCGACACCCGTGACGAAGTTGGCGGGCATCCAGGCGCCGGTGACCAGGGTGGCGATGGTGCCGTCGCCGAGGCCCTTGTACCAGTCGTCGGTCCAGCCGGTGATGGGCGCGAGGAGCTTCTCGTCGATGAGCGGCTGCCAGGTGTCGGTGTACTTCTTGGCGCCCGCGTCGGAGAAGTCGACCTTCACATTGGTGCCGTCGACCTTGTAGGGGCGCGAACCGGCCTGCCACAGCATGCTGGTCGTGCCGCCCGCGTCACCGGCGTCGGCGGCGATGAAGGACTTGGGGTCGGCCTTGTGCAGCTTGCGGGCCGCCTCGACGTACTCGTCCCACGTCGTCGGGACCGCGATCTTGTGCTTGTCGAAGACCTTCTTGTTGTAGAACATCGCCATCGGGCCGGAGTCCATCGGCAGGCCGAAGACGGCGTCACCCTCGTTCACCGCGTTCCACGGGCCGGGGGTGTACTTCTCCTTCAGCTTGTCGGCACCGAAGGGGGCCAGGTCGCTGAGGCCCTTGGTGAGGGCGTACTGGCTCAGCGCGAAGTACTCGACCTGCGCGACGTCGGGGACGCCCTTCTCGGCCGAGATGGCGTTCGTCAGGGCGGTGTAGTGCTTGTCGCCGGACCGCTCGCCGACCAGGTTGATCTTGACCTTGGGGTACTTCTTCTGGAAGTCGGCGGCGACCGTCTTCAGCGTGGGCTCCCACGCCCAGACCGTGACCGTGCCGCCCTTCTCCAGGGCCGCGTCGATGTCCCCGGCGGAGACCGGCTTGTCGGCGCTGTCGTCGGAGCCGCCGCAGGCGGTCGCCCCGAGGGCCAGGGCGGAGACGAGGGCTATGCCGCGCAGCAGGCGGCTCGTAGTTCTGCGCATGGAGGTGCTTCCACTTCTTCGTGGGTGGGACAGGGCGAGGGTTTTGACGTTGTGTGGGGGCGTGGGGCCTTCGGGAACGGCGGTCACTCCTTGACGCTTCCGGCGGCGAGCCCGGACTGCCAGTACTTCTGCAGCAGCAGGAACGCGGCGATCAGCGGCACGATCGTGAGCAGCGAACCGGTGATCACCAGGTTGAAGATCACGTCACCGCCGATCGTCTCGGCCTGGGAGTTCCAGGCACTCAGACCCAGGGTCAGCGGATACCAGTCCGGGTCCTTGAGCATGATCAACGGCAGGAAGTAGTTGTTCCACGTCGCGACCGTGGTGAACAGCAGGACGGTCACGATGCCGGGGGCGAGCAGCGGCAGGGCGACCTGGAAGAAGGTACGCGCCTCACTCGCTCCGTCCACCCGGGCTGCCTCGAGCAGTTCGGCGGGGATGGCCTCGGTGGCGAACACCCACATCAGATACAGGCCGAAGGGCGAGACGAGCGAGGGCAGGATCACCGCCCACGGGGTGTCGGTCAGCCCCATCTTGCTGAACATCAGGAAGGTCGGCACCGCCAGGGCCGTACCCGGAACCGCGACCGCGCCGATGACCACGGCGAACACACCGCGCTTCCCGGGGAAGTCGAACTTCGCCAGCGCGTAGCCGCCCAGGATCGCCAGGAAGGTGGCACCGCCGGCGCCGAGAACGACGTACAGCAGGGTGTTCAGCAGCCAGCGCGTGAAGATGCCGTCGTTGTACGTGAACGTGTCGCTGATGTTGGAGAACAGGGCGAAGTCGTCGGCGAACCACAGCCCGGACGAGTCGGCAAGACCCTCCTGGGTCTTGGTGGCGCCGATGACCAGCCAGATCAGCGGCACCACGGTGTAGAGCAGCATCAGGCCGGTGAGCACGGTCAGCAGCACACTGCGCTTGGGGCGCCCGGGGGTGTGCTTCTTGCCGGGCGTACGCAGCCGGGGGGTGCCCTTGCCGGAGCCGGCGGCCGGAGGGGTCGGGGACTTGGCGGCGGCGGTGAGAGGGGTGCTCATCGGGTCACGCTCCCTTGCGCATGCCGCGAAGCTGCACGATGTAGGCGATCACCATGGTGATCAGCCCCATGATGATGGCGACCGCCGCGGAGTAGTTCTGCTGCTGGCCGTTGAAGGACAGCGAGTATGTGTAGAAGTTCGGCGTGTAGTCCGTCGTGATGGTGTTGCGCGCCAACTGCCGAAGGATGTTCGGCTCGTTGAAGAGCTGGAAGCTGCCGATGATCGAGAAGATCGTCGCGATGACGAGGGCGCCGCGGATGGCGGGCAGCTTGATCGCGGTGATCACGCGGAACTGTCCGGCGCCGTCGATCTCCGCGGCCTCGTAGAGCGAGTGCGGGATGACCCGCAGCGCGGAGTAGAAGATCAGCATGTTGTAGCCGACGAACTCCCAGGTCACGATGTTGCCGATCGACGCCAGGACCAGATCGGCCGAGAGCGGGTCGGGCAGCGTGACACCGAAGGCCTCGTTGATGTCGCCGACCAGGCCGTAGCGGGTGCCGTACATGAAGCCCCACATCAGGGTGGCGACGACGGCGGGCACCGCGTACGGCAGGAAGATCGTGATCCGGAAGAAGTCCTTGCCGTACAGCCGCCCGCTGTCCAGGGCGAGCGCGATCAGCAGGGCGATGCCCAGCATGATCGGCACCTGGACGACGAGGAAGAGCGAGACCCGGATCAGGGAGTCCCAGAACCGGTCGTCCTCGAGGGCCTGGGTGTAGTTGTCCAGGCCGACGAAGGTGGTGCCGCCGATCAACTGGTCACGGAACAGGCTGAGATAGATCGAGTACGCGATCGGTGCCAGGAAGACGAGGGCGAAGACCGCCACGAAGGGGCCGATGAACCCCCAGCCCGTCCAGGAGCGGCGGTTCCGTTTCGCCGGGGGCCGTGGTCCAGGAGGCCGGTCCGCGGCCACCGCGTCTAGCGTCGTCATGTCGTTCCTCGTTCAATTCATCCCGGAACCGGCGTTGTGCGCCGCCGAAGATGTTTGCGTAAACATTCCTGTTTGCGAGTGTCCATGGGCTGTTATGTTTACGTAAACATCTGATGGCGGAATGTCTACACTGCCCCGATGACGACGGTCAAGGGTCGGCAGCGGAAACTGCGCCCCGAGCGACTAGGGAGACGGGTGGACACTGCGGACGGCGCGTCGGCGCCTCGGGCACGAGTCCGTACCAGAACAAGAGCAGGTCGCCGCACACAGAGCGCGTCCATGGCGGACGTCGCGCGGCTGGCCGGCGTCTCCTCACAGACGGTCTCCCGTGTGTCAAATGGTTATACGGGCGTAACCGAGGAGACGCGGCGGCAGGTGCTGGCGGCGATGGAGGAGCTGGGCTACCGGCCCAACAGTGCCGCGCGGGCCCTCAAGCGCGGCGAGTTCCGCACGATCGGTGTCATCACCTTCGGGCTGGCCACGACGGGCAACGTCCGTACGCTGGAGGCGATTGCCACGTCCGCGGCGCATGAGGGCTACGCCGTGACGCTGCTGCCTGTCGCCGTGCCGACGCAGAACGAGGTGCGTGGCGCGTTCTCCCGGTTGGGGGAATTGGCCGTCGATGCCGTCATCGTCATTCTCGAGGTGCATCTGCTGGATGCGGTGACGCTGTCGCTGCCGCCGCATGTCCGTATTGTCGTGGCCGACTCGGATGCCGGGGATCGGTACACCGTGGTCGATACCGATCAGGCGGGGGGCAGCCGGACCGCTGTGCGTCATTTGCTGGATCTCGGCCATCAGACGGTTTGGCATCTGGCCGGGCCCGAGGAGTCGTATGCGGCGGAGCGGCGGGCTCAGGCGTGGCGCACGGAGCTCTCCGAGGCCGGGCGGGTCATTCCTCCTCTTGTACGGGGGGACTGGTCGGCCGAGTCCGGGTATCGGGCTGGGCTTGAGCTTGCCCGGCAGGAGGAGTGCACGGCGATCTTTGCGGCCAATGACCAGATGGCGCTGGGGTTGTTGCGGGCGCTGCATGAGCGGGGGCGGGGGGTGCCGGATGACGTCAGCGTGATTGGGTTCGACGACATCGCGGAGGCCGGGTCGTTCCTGCCGCCCTTGACTACGGTTCACCAGGACTTTGCTGAAGTGGGGCGGCTTTGTGTGGAGGGGGTGTTGCGGCAGATGCGGCATGAAGAGACGGAGCATGGGACGACGCTTGTGCCTACGCGGCTTGTGGTGCGCAGCAGTACGGGGCCGCTGCGCGCTCGGCGAGAGCGGTGATGAACCTGCGGGTTCGTTTGGGCTGGTCGCGCAGTCCCGGCGGGGTGCCTCCGGCGGCTTAGCGGGTGCGGGTTGAGTGTGGTTGCTCGCGCAGTTCCCCGCGCCCCTTGGGTTTGTGGTGGGTGCGGGGCCGCGTCGGGGGTGTCCGTCCTCGGACCGGCGCGCGTTGCTGTCGGCTGGTAAAGGGTGCCGGTGTTGGCGCGCCGGCCGCTGCGGGCGCACACCCCCGCCCCGTCCCCTTGCCGCCGTGAGCGGCCGCGGGGCCATGGGGGTGCGGGCTCCCTCCCGGCGGGCATTCCGGGCCGCGGGCTTGCCCGGGGCGCAGGCGCCTCCCCGGCCGCGGGCTGCTCGAGTGCGGGCGCCTTCCGGGCACGGGCTGCTCGAGTGCAGGCGCCTTCCCGGCCGCAGGCTGCTCGGGTGCGGGCGCCTTCCGGGGCCGGGCTTTTCCGGTTCGCTTGCTCCTCGGGGTGCGGGCAGTCGCAGGCTTTTGCCTTTAGGGGCGCGGGGAACTGCGCGACAAGCCACAACGCACCCGCAGCCGCGACACGACTGTCACCCCCCACCCCGGTAGGCACCCCACCCACCCGCGACAGACTCCCCGCCCACCCCAAGAACCCACCCACCCGCCGAAGGCACCCCACCCACCCGCCGGAGGCGGGGGCCTGGGGGCGGATCCCCCAGTTTCGGGAAGGGGCGGGGCTGGGGAAAGAAACCGCTCGGGGCCCACACCGGGGCTCGGTGGGCTCAGTCCCTTGGGAGGCCGAGGATCCTCTCCGCGACCACGTTCAGTTGTACCTGGGTGGTGCCGCCGGCGATCGTCAGGCAGCGGGAGAGGAGGAAGCTGTGTACGGCACGCTTCCCCGCTGCCTCGTACAACGCGCCCTCCGGGCCTAGGAGTTCGAGGGCCAGTTCGGCGGTCTTCTGCTGGTGCGTGGTCTGGATGAGTTTGCGTACGGAGGCTCCTGCGCCGGGCTCTATGCCCGACACCTGTTGCATGGTCGTGCGGAGGCCGATGCAGGCCAGGGCGTGAGCCTCCGTGATCAGGGTGCCGAGGCGGAGCCGTACGGCGTCGTCCAAGTCTCTGGCCAGGAGCGCCTCGATGCCGGTGCCGAAGGTCAACTGGTCGGCCATGTGGACGCGTTCGTTGCCGAGGGTGTTGCGGGCGACCTTCCAGCCGTCGTCGACGGAGCCGACCACCGCATCGGCAGGGAGGAGGACGTCGTCGAAGTAGACCTCGTTGAACAGGGACTCCCCGGTGATCTCCTTCAGCGGGCGGACATCGATACCGTCCGTGTGCTTCATGTCGACGACGAAGTACGTGAGCCCCTTGTGCTTCGGCGCCTCCGGATTCGTACGGGCGAGGAGGATCCCGTAGTCCGCCCGTTGGGCCGAACTCGTCCACACCTTCTGCCCGTTGACCCGCCAGCGCCCGTCGGCGGCCCGCTCGGCACGCGTCCGCAGTGAGGCGAGGTCGGAGCCGGCGCCGGGTTCCGAGAACAGCTGGCACCAGAGCACGTCCCCGCTCAGCGTCGGCAGCAGATACCGCTCCTGCTGCTCCCGAGTCCCGTACGCGATGAGTGACGGTACGACCCAGGTGGCGATCCCCAGATCACTCAGCCGTACGCCCGCAGCGGCCAACTCCTCCTGAACGGCGAGCTGTTGGACGGGCCCGGCACCGAGTCCGTACGGGGCGGGCAGATGCGGAGCGGCGTATCCGGTGGGCGCCAACTCGCGTCGTACGGCAGCCGGTTCGAGGCCGCGTACGCGCTCGACGACCTCACGGGCCTGGGCACGGTAGGCCGCCGCCTCTTCCGGCAGGTCCAGCCGCAACTCCCTCCGTACGCCGCCCTCCGCGAGCCGCACAGCGCGCAGCCGGTGTACGTCGCCCGTGCCGAACAACTGCCGCGCCACCACCGCCCGCCGCAGATACAGATGGGCATCGTGCTCCCAGGTGAACCCGATCCCGCCGAGGACCTGAATGCAGTCCTTGGCACAGGAGTACGCGGCGTCCAGGGCGTCAGCGGCAGCTAGGGCGGACACCAACTCCCCTACTCCGTCCGGTTCTTGAACGGCCCGTGCCGCGTCCCAGGTGAGCGCGCGGGCCCGTTCGACCCGTACCAGCATGTCGGCGCACAGATGCTTCACGCCCTGGAACCGCCCGATGGGCTGCCCGAACTGCTCGCGGACCTTGGCGTACTCGGAGGCGGTGTGCAGCGCCCAGGCGGCGGTGCCGCAGGCGTCCGCGGCGAGGACGACGGCGGCAAGATCGCGCACGAGCGCGGAGTCGATGGATGCGGTAGGGAGCACGCGGTCGGCGGGAACACCCACCCTGTCCGCCCGTACCTCCGCGGTCGCCCGCGTGGGGTCGGCGCTCTCATGCGGCCGTACGGCGAGGTCGGCGGCATCGACGGCCAAGCACACCGGACCGCTGGCGCTGTCTGAGGCGGCGGCCAGGATCAGCAGGTCGGCGTCAGCCCCGGACAGCACGGGCGGGGCGGTCCCGTCGAGGACGTACCCGCCCCCCTCGCACGAGACAGCGGTCATCGACCCCGCCCCGAACGCCACGGCGGCCACCCGCTCACCCGAGGCCAGCGACCGCACCAACTCCTCCGCCTCATCCGTCCCCGCACGGAGGAGCACGAGCGAGGCGATCAGAGTCGGGGCGTACGGCCCCGGCAGCGCGGCACGCCCCGCCTCCTCCACCACGACGGCGAGGTCCAGGACGTCGCCGCCACCGCCGCCGTACGCCTCGGGCAGATGCATGCCGAGCAGCCCCTGCGCGGCAAGCGCGTCCCAGTACGGTGGCCTGCCCTCGCCGGGCGAATCGAGGAGTTTGCGCACCTCCTCGGGAGGCACGGCCCTTGCGATCCAGCCGCGCACGGCTTCGGCCAACTCCCGCTGTTCATGCGTGATCCCAATGCTCCCGATGCCCATACCGGCCTCGCCTCCCCAAGGTCGGCGAAAGAGTAGAACACGTTCCAATCTGACGGAAGGTCAGACGCTGCCGGAAGTTGACGACGGGTCAGATGGTCAAGAATTCGTTAGGTACTCGAAACAATGGAATAGTTGCCTTGGCGCACGGGGTTCACCGTGCACGTACCGCACGCACGCCCCCGGAGGCCCACCCGATGCCCGAGCCCCAGACAACGACGGCCCAAGACCCCACACAGGGGCCGACCGGCAAAGATGCCGGTACCGGTACCAGCAGGGGAATCGTCCCGGTACTGGCCTTCGCGGGCATCGTTGTCGCGGTGATGCAGACCCTGCTCGTGCCGGTCATCAAGGACCTGCCGGAGCTGCTGAACACCTCCCCCGGCAACGCCACCTGGGTCATGACCTCGACCCTGCTCGCCGGCGCCGTGGCCACACCGATCATGGGCCGCCTCGGTGACCTCTACGGCAAGCGGCGAATGCTGCTCACGAGCCTGGCCGTGATGGTGGTGGGTTCGCTGATCGCCGCTTCCACCAGCGAACTGCTCGTGATGATCACCGGCCGCGCCCTCCAGGGCTTCGCGATGGGCACCATCCCCTTGGGCATCGGCTTGATGCGCGACGCGCTACCGCGCGAGAAGCTCGGCTCGGCGATGGCGCTGATGAGCTCCTCGATCGGCGTAGGCGGCGGACTGGCGCTGCCGCTGGCGGCCCTGGTGGCGCAGAACACCGACTGGCACGCACTGTTCTACGGCGCGGCGGCCATCGGCGTGGTGTCAATCATCCTCACCCTGATCTTCGTACCGGAGTCCCCACTGCGCGCGAAGGGCACCTTCGACGTACTGGGCGCGCTGGGCCTGTCCGCGGGCCTGCTGCTCTTCCTCCTCCCGATCACGAAGGGCGGCGACTGGGGTTGGGCCTCGGGCACGACGCTCGGCCTGTTCGCAGCGGCGGCGGTGGTCCTCTTCCTCTGGGGCGTGATGGAGCTGCGCGTCCAGGCCCCGCTGGTGGACCTGCGCACCACGGCCCGCCGCCCCGTGCTCTTCACGAACCTCGCCTCGATCATGGTCGGCGTCGCCTTCTACGCCGTATCCCTGGTCCTGCCCCAACTCCTCCAACTACCGACGTCGACCGGCTACGGCCTCGGCCAGTCAATGGTCGTAGCGGGCCTGTGCGTGGCCCCGCTCGGCCTGACGATGATGCTCACGGCCCCGGTCTACGCCCGCCTGTCCGCCAAGTACGGCCCGAGGGCAACCCTCATGACCGGCATGCTCATCATCGCGATCGGCTACGGAGCCGGCCTCGGCCTGATGAGCGCGGCCTGGCAGACGGTGGTCATCGCGGTGCTCCTCGGAGCAGGCATCGGCCTCGCGTACTCCTCACTCCCTGCACTGATCATCGGGGCAGTGGACCCGTCCGAAACGGGCGCGGCGAACGGCCTCAACACGTTGATGCGCTCGATCGGTACGTCCGTATCGAGCGCCGTGATCGGGATGGTGCTGGCCAACACGGCGAACCAGGTGAACGGGGTCGCGATCCCCACGATGCACGGCTTCCGGGTGTCGTTCTTGATCGCCACCGGGGCCGTGGCGGTGGGGCTGCTGTTCGCGCTGCTCCTGCCTCGCCAAGGCAAGCCGCGCACTCCGCGGGTAGAGCGGTTCACAAGCCGCGGCTCGGCTACGCCTGAGTCCACCCTCGCCACACGCTCCGCGGGGTAGCGCCGTACAAGGACTGCCGGCCGGCTGTGGCTGAGCGCGCCCACGCGGCGGAGCCGCAAATGGACAGAGCCCCGCTCCCCTTCCGGGGCGCCCATGCCGAGGTCACTTCGATCGGTCCCCCACCGATACGGGGAGGTCGGGACCCTGGAGCATGAAGATGTGACACTTCGGGGGGCACCTGTCACATTCTCAAAACTGCCTACCCCTCCCCCCACCCCTGCACCAGCGAGCCACCGCCCTCACCCCACCCAGCCACCCACCCACCCACTTACCGTTAGCCGCTAAACCGACCCGGCGTGCTGGCGAGACGCGTTCGCGCCCGCGAGCCGGAGGCCCACGGCCCAACCCACCTCAGCGCAGCTGCACCCGGTGGACCCCCACCCTTCCGGGCCGCCCGCTCGCTTCTCACCCGTGGTTCCGTGGCCCGTGTCAAGGGTCGGCCGAAGGCCGATCGGCGGCAGCCGACGCGTAGCGCAGCGGAGCGCCCTTTACTCGGGCCGCGGAACCACGACACTGGCAAAGAAGCGGGCGGTCCCCACGGCACCCAAGCAGCCAGGGCCCACCGAAAGCCACGTACAACCAGGAGGACCCCCATGCCCGCCGCGGCCGCCCCCAAGCCCGAAACCCTCGCCGCCTTCGAGCAGGCCAAGGGCTTCATGCCCACCCACGAGGGCCTCGCGCTCTACGCCGCCGCAACCGAAGCGGCAGCACTAGGCCTCCCCCTCCTCGAAGTGGGAACGTACTGCGGCCGCTCCACCATCCTCCTCGCCGCCGCCGCCCGCGAGACCGGCGTCACCGCGATCACCGTCGACCACCACCGCGGCAGCGAGGAACAACAGCCCGGCTGGGACTACCACGACCCAGAGACGATCGACCCCGAACTCGGCCGAATGGACACGCTCCCCACCTTCCGCCGCACCCTCCACAAGGCCGGCCTGGAGGACCACGTGGTCGCGATGGTCGGCCGCTCCCCCCAGATCGCGACGTTCTGGCGAACCCCCCTCGGCCTCGTCTTCATAGACGGCGGCCACACCGACGAACACGCCACCGCCGACTACGAAGGCTGGGCCCCCCACATCGCGGAAGGCGGCCTCCTACTGATCCACGACGTCTTCCCCGACCCGGAGGACGAGTTCACCGGCCAGGCCCCATACCGCATATACCTCCGCGCCCTGAACTCCGGCGCATTCACCGAGATCTCGGCCACGGACTCCCTGCGCGTCCTCCGACGGACGAGCACGGGGAACTGACGGCGCCCGGCGGCAGCCCCGTAAGGTGGCTGCCGTGTCGTACGTAGGCCCGGACTTCGATCCCCCCCGCCCGCCCCGCCGCTTCCGGCGAGGCCCCCTGACCGTCGCCGTCGCCGCGCTCGTGCCAGGCGCACTGGTGGGCTGGCTGGTGTGGCAGACCGTGGGCGATCCAGGCGGAGGCGGCGGCTCGAACGGATCGGTGGCGCAGTCACCGAACACGCCCGTACCGGACAAAGCCTCCTCCCGCACCACCCCCGGAACGGAAGACGCCGAGAAGCCGGCCAAGCCCGCCAAGCCGTCGCCCTCCCCCTCCGGCTCCTCGACCTCCCGCCCCGCCGCTTCCGGCCCCCTCAAGGGCAAGGTCGTCGTCATCGACCCAGGCCACAACCCCGGCAACTTCCGCCACACCACCGAGATCAACCGCCAGGTCGACATCGGTACGAACTCCAAGGAATGCGACACCACGGGCACGTCCACCAACGACGGCTACACAGAAGCCCGTTTCACCCTCGACGTCTCCCACCGCCTCCGCACGCTGCTCGAAAAGCAGGGCGCCACGGTCAAGTTCACGCAGGACGGCGACCGCCCCTGGGGGCCGTGCGTCGACGAACGCGCCCGCATCGGCAACAAGGCGAAGGCCGACGCCGTGGTCTCCGTCCACGCGGACGGCTCGGGCGCCGGAAACCGCGGCTTCCACGTGATCCTGCCGGGCGCCGTGAACGAGGGCGAAGCCGACACCCGCCCGATCGTCGCCCCGTCCCGCGAACTCGGCGAACGCATCGCGGGCAACCTCGTCAGCACCACCGGCAGCGCACCCTCCAACTACATCGGCGACGGCACCGGCCTCGACGTCCGCACAGACCTCGGCGGTCTCAATCTGTCAACGGTTCCCAAGGTGTTCGTCGAGTGCGGCAACATGCGCGACAGCAAGGACGCGGCCCTGCTGACCAGCGGCGCGTGGAGGCAGAAGGCAGCGCGTGGGATCTCGGCGGGAATCGTGAGTTTCCTGCGCGGGTAATGATCTGCGCACGGATCCGGCCACACACCCTTCACGGGCGGACGATAGTGTCGCCCCTACGATGAGGGGCCACCCCCGCGCTTCACACCGCGGCCATACGGCGACATGGTGACAGCGACGCCTCCACCGAAGACGAGACGACGACTGATGAAGGACTTGAAGTGAATATCCGCTCCCTCACTCGAGGCGACGGCGTGGTGATCGGAGCAGCGGTATTGCTGTTGATCGCGTCGTTCCTTGACATCTATTCGCTCGACGGGGCCCCTGACGACTTCGCCATCCCGAATGCCTGGGGAAGCGCGCCTGTGCTGATGGGCGTCGTACTTGCCGGCATCATCGGCGCCGCGCTCATCGTCGTCGCCCACGGGCTGCCGCAGGCCCCCAAGGTCGCGGGTCTCGACCTCGCTCCGTTCGGCATCGCGTTCACGGTCTTCGCCGCCTGGAGCGCGCTCGCGAACCTCTTCGACCCGCTCAGCGGCACGGACAATGTCGGAGACGGCTCGGACAACGGCGTCAGTGCGGGCATCGGCCTGATCCTGGCACTCATCGCCACCCTCCTCCTCGCCGCCGCCGCGATCGCCGCCCCCCTCGTCCCGGCCCTGAAGGGCCCCCTCCTCCCCGCCCCCAAGCCCGCCGCCCCCCAGCCCTACGGCGCCCAGCCACAGGGTGGTTACGGCTACCCGGGCGCCCCCGGCGCCCAGGGCCAGCCGGGCCAGGGTCAGCCCTTCGGCGGTCAGCCGGGACAGCCGCAGCCGGGCCAGCCGTTCGGCGCGCAGGGTGGCCCGCAGCCCGGTCAGCAGCAGCCCCAGCCGCAGCAGGCTCAGGCCCCGCAGGCGCAACAGCAGCCGCCCGCCTCGGACTTCTCGCCGTTCTGGTTCGCCGTGCCCGTGCCGCGTCCGCTGTACGGCGAGGACGGCTCCCCGACGCCGATCGCCGAACTGGCCCCCGGCACCTGGTACTTGGCCGTCGAGCAGCGCGGCCCCGGCCTGGTGGCCCAGACGCAGGACGGCCGCCGAGGCGTACTGCAGGACACCAGCGGAATCCAGCGCGGCTGACCCGCCCGCGCACGACTGACGGCCCACGGCCCTTCGCTCTTCCGAGCGGGGGGCCGTTGTCGTACAGTCACCGTCTCGGCTGACGGACCGTCAAAAAGGGGCAAGCATGCGACTCGGTCTCGCACTCGGCTACTGGGGACGCGGCCCCAACCCGGACCACATCCCGCTGGCCCAGGAAGCGGAACGCCTCGGCTACGACTCCGTATGGACCGCCGAGTCCTGGGGCTCCGACGTCTTCACCCCCCTGACATGGATCGCCGCGCATACGTCCCGTATCAAACTCGGCACAGCAGTCGCCCAGATGGCCGCCCGCTCCCCCACCACGACCGCCATGCACGCCCTCACCCTCGACCACCTCTCCGGCGGCCGCATGATGCTCGGCCTCGGCCTTTCGGGCCCGCAGGTCGTGGAGGGCTGGTACGGCCGCCCGTTCCCGAAGTCCCCGCTCACGGCGACGAGGGAGTACGTCGATGTCGTACGCCAAGTCCTCCGCCGCGAGGCCCCCGTTGAGCTGAACGGCCGCTTCCACACCCACCCGTACCAGGGCCCGGATGCCACAGGCCTGGGCAAACCGCTCAAGCCCATCACGCACCCCCTGCGCCCCGAACTCCCCATCCTCCTGGGCGCGGAGGGCCCGAAGAACATCGCGCAGACGACCCGTATCGCGGACGGCTGGCTCCCGCTGTACTGGTCTCCCCTGCGCCCCGACGTGTACGAGGCGTCCCTGACGGACGTCCGCGGCGACTTCCTGATCGCCCCCATGGCCCAGGCCAGAGTCTGCGACGACGTGTCAGAAGGCCTGCTCCCCGTAAAGACGATGCTCGGCTTCTACATCGGCGGTATGGGCCACGCAAAGCGCAACTTCCACGCCGACCTGATGGCGCGTATGGGATACGAGGAGGAGGCGCGGCGGATCCAGCGCCTGTTCCTGGAGGGCCGCCGCGAGGAGGCCGTCCTCGCCGTACCGGACGCCTTCGCCGACGAGATCTCCCTCGTCGGCCCTCGCGAACGCATCGCCGAACGCCTGGAGTTGTGGCGGAAAGGCCCGGTGACAGACCTGCTGGTCCTGTCCCCCGACCGCCACACCCTCCAAGTCCTGGCGGAGCTCAACTAGACCTGGACATAAGGTAAATCGAACCCCCGGGCGGTTTCATTCAGGATTCAAGGGGCACTCGATGAGCATGCCCTCTCGATCTCGCAGCAACCAGGCAGGCAGAGCCATCGCGATCGTCGCCGACATCATGGCGTCGATCCTCGGCCTGTGGATCCTGATGTATCTACTGGACGCGAACCGGGCGAACGACTTCGTACAGTTCATCCAGGACGCCGCCCGCTGGCTCGCCGGCTGGTCCCACGACCTGTTCACCTTCGACGCGGACTGGGCCCGAGTCGTCGCCGGGTACGGCCTGGCCGCCATCGTGTACCTCTTCGTGGGCCACGTGATCGCCAACCGCATGTACCGCCACCACTGAGCGCTCCGCGGGTAACGCAGTACGAAAGCTGCAGGCCGTCTGTGGCTGGTCGCGCAGTTCCCCGCGCCCCTGACGGGGCGCTAGAACAGCGCTAGCAGCACTCCGTTTCCAGCCCCCAAGGCAGCCGCTCCCCGCTGAACACCGCACACGTCGCCTCGTCCCCGCCCAGCGCCGCAACGGCGAGCAGCAGCGAGCCCGCCGTCCACGCGGTCAACTCCTCGGGCCAGATGGCCTCGTCCTCGAAGACGTAGCCCGTCCAGTACAGGCCGGTCTTCGGGTCGCGCAGGTGCTGGATGGACTGGAGGATCTCCAGAGCCCGGTCGGACTCGCCCACGGCCCAGAGCGCCAGGGCGAGTTCGGCGGACTCGCCGCCCGTCACCCACGGGTTCGGGACGACGCACCGTACGCCGACTCCCGGGACCACGAAGCGGTCCCAGTCCCGTTCGATACGTTCCTTCGCCTCGGCCCCGGTGAGCGCGCCGCCCAGCACGGGGTAGTACCAGTCCATGGAGTAACGGCTCTTGTCGAGGAACCGCTCCGGATGCCGCCGTATCGCATGCCGCAGCGTCCCCACCGCCAACTCCCAGTCGGGCTGCGCCTCTTCCCGTTCCTCGGCGATCGCGAGCGCGCAGCGCAGGGCGTGGTGCACGGACGAACTCCCGGTCAGCAGCGCCTCATCGGCCCCGGTCCCGTCGTCCTCAGACCGCCAGCCGATCTGCCCGCCCGGTAGTTGGAGCCGCAGCACGAACTCGACCGCCGAGTAGACGGTGGGCCACATCCGGTCCAGGAAGGTGTCGTCGCCGGTCGCCAGATAGTGGTGCCAGACGCCGACGGCGACGTATGCGCAGAAGTTGGTCTCCCGGCCGCGGTCGGTGACGTCGGCGGCGTCCCCGTCGGCGTACGCCGCGTACCAGGAGCCGTCCTCGTTCTGATGCCGGGCCAGCCAGTCGTACGCCCGCTCGGCGGCCTCGTGCTCGCCCGCCGCGTCCAGCGCCATCGCGGCCTCGGTGTGGTCCCACGGGTCGAGGTGGTGTCCGCGGAACCACGGTATGGCGCCGTCAGGGCGCTGCACGGCGAGCATGCCCCGCACTGTCTGGGCGGCCTGCTCCGCGGTGAGCACCCCGGACAGGACGAGGTGTTCTGTACGGGGCGTCGTCACGAAGCGTCCACCGAGGCGTCGGTCGAAGCTGCCTCAACTGGAAGATGCGGCTTGGTCGCGTACGCCACGAAGCTCTTCCCGATCAACGGGTTCAGGGCCTGCTCGGCGACCCGCGTGGCCAGCGGCTTCTTCATGATGTCCCAGACCAGAAGCTTGTGGTACGCCCGCACCGGCAACACCTTGTCGTTGTCGACGCCGAACGCGCACTTCAGCCACCAGTACGGGCTGTGCAGCGCGTGCGCGTGATGCGTGCCGTACGGCTTCAGCCCCGCCTCGCGCATTCTGCCCAGCAGTTCATCGGCCTTGTAGATGCGGATGTGTCCGCCCTCGACCTCGTGATACGCGTCGGACAGCGCCCAGCACACCTTCTCGGGCCCGTAACGCGGGACGGTGACGGCGATCCGCCCGCCCGGCTTCAGCACGCGCACCATCTCCGCGAGTACGCCCTTGTCGTCGGGTATGTGCTCCATGACCTCGGAGATGATCACGACGTCGAACGACTCGTCGGGGAACGGGAGTTGAAGCGCGTCGCCCTCCATGGCGACGGCACTCGACCCCTCCGGCGCCTCCCCCGCCTCCTTCATCGCGGCGAACCAGGTGGCGACCTCGCGGATCTCCTCGGCGTTCTGGTCCAGGGCCACCACGTGCGCTCCGCGCCGGTAGCACTCGAAAGCGTGCCGACCGGCTCCGCACCCGAGGTCCAGTACGCGGTCGCCCGGGGCGAGCGGGAACCGGGAGAAGTCGACGGTCAGCACGTGGCCCTGCTTTCACGATCGGTTACGACTACTTCTGCGGCTGCTTCGGCTTCAACAGCCCGTGCTACGGCGGGCCGGCGCACTCCCCCAGCGTCGGCGATCGCCTCGCGATACCGCGCCACCGTCCCCTCGGCCGCCCGCGCCCAGGTGAACCGCTCAAGGACCCGCGCACGCCCGGCAGTTCCGAGCCGCGCACGCAACGAGGAGTCGCCGAGAAGCCTGCTCAGGGCGGCGGCCAGCGCCCCGGAGTCACCCGGCGGGACGGCCAGGCAGGTCTCACCGTCCCGTCCCGCCACCTCGGGGATCGCCCCGCCGGTGGTGGCGACGAGCGGCGTGCCCGTCGCCATCGCCTCCGCGGCGGGCAGCGAGAAGCCCTCGTACAGGGAGGGCACGCAGGCGACCTCGGCGGACCGTACGAGGTCGACCAGTTCCTCGTCCGAGATTCCCTTCACGAACTCGACGGCGCCTTCGAGCCCGTACCGCTCGATGGCCTGCGCGACCGGCCCGTCCTCGCCGCGCTTGCCGACGACGACGAGGTGCGCGGCGGGGTGCTCGGTGCGCACCTTGGCGAGCGCCTCGAGGAGGAAGACGAGCCCCTTGAGCGGGACGTCCGCGCTGGATGTCGTGACGATCCGCCCCGGCACCTGCGGCACGGACGGATCCGGCGAGAAGAGATCGGTGTCGGCGCCGATGTGCACGACGTGGATACGTTCGTCGCGTACGCCGAGCTGGTCGACGATCTCCTGGCGTGACGTACCGGAGACGGTGAGGACGGACGGGAGACGGCGCGCGACACGCTTCTGCATGCGGGTGAAGGCGTACCAGCGGCGTTTGGAGGCGCGCTCGCGCCAGCCGTTCGCCGCGTCCAGTTCCAACTGGCGGTCCACGGTGATGGGGTGATGGATCGTCGTGACGAGGGGGGCGCCGATGTCACCCAACAGTCCGTAGCCGAGCGTCTGGTTGTCGTGCACGACGTCGAACTCGCCGCGGCGGGCGCGGAGATGGCGCCGGGCGCGCAGCGAGAAGGTCAGCGGCTCGGGGAAGCCGCCGGTCCACATCGTGCCGACCTCGAGGGCGTCGATCCAGTCGCGGAACTCGCCGGGGCTCGGGGTGCGAAAGGGGTCCTCGGGGCGGTACAGGTCGAGGCTGGGCAGCTCGGTGAGGGAGAGCGGTCCGAGCCCGCTCCGGCCCCCGAGCCCGCCGCGGCCCTCACTCACGCCGCATACGTCCTCGTCGAGTACATCTACATCGAGTACGGGATACGGCTGGGCTCCGATGACCTCGATCCGGTGACCGAGGCGGGCGAGTTCGCGCGAGAGGTGCCGTACGTAGACGCCCTGGCCGCCGCAGAACGGGTTCCCTTTGTAGGTGAGGAGCGCGATGCGCAACGGTCGGTCGCCGTCGGCGGCCGAGCCCTCCTCGGGACCCGCCTCCATGGCCTCAGCGGTCACTCCGGGCCCCCTTCTTCCAGCAGTTTCCCGCGAGATTACTTCGGGACGGTAATCTAGAACAAGTTTCAGAGTTGATCGTTCAGGGAGCACTGAATCTACCGGCAGGTAGTCCTTCTGTGAGCGGTGGATCGGGTGATTCACGCCACGACGAGGCTCTACTCTGCTGTCGCTCACCCCGCCCCCACCCGACCCTTTTGCACGAACGTCATGGAACGGGACACATGCCAGCGGAAGCCACCCCACCGGCGAAGACCGCGCAGCCGACGACCGCACAGCCGGCGATCGCTCAGCCGGCGACGAAGGCCAGTCGCTCGGCCACGGACGCCGAGAAGCCCGCCGCCAAGTCCGCCGTCGCCAAGCCATCCGCCGCGAAGAGCGCGCAAGCGGTGGTACGAACGCTCCAGTCGGACTCGCCGCCGCTCACCGAGCGTCAGGAGGCCCGGCGGCGGCGCATCCTGCACGCGAGCGCGCAACTGGCCAGCCGGGGCGGTTTCGACGCGGTGCAGATGCGCGAGGTCGCGGAGTCCTCGCAGGTCGCCTTGGGCACCCTCTACCGCTACTTCCCGTCGAAGATCCACCTGCTCGTCGCCACGATGCAGGACCAGCTGGCCCACATGCACGGCACGCTCCGCAAGAAGCCCCCGGCCGGTGACACGGCGGCGGAACGCGTCGCCGAAACCCTGATGCGGGCCTTCCGCGCCCTGCAGCGCGAGCCGCATCTCGCCGACGCCATGGTCCGTGCCCTGACGTTCGCGGATCGCAGCGTCAGCCCGGAGGTGGACCAGGTCTCCCGCCAGACCACCCTGATCATCCTGGACGCGATGGGCCTGGACGACCCCACCCCCGACCAGCTCTCCGCGGTCCGCGTGATCGGCCACACCTGGCACTCGGCCCTCATCACCTGGCTCTCGGGCCGCGCCTCCATCGCCCAGGTCAAGATCGACATCGAGATGGTCTGCCGCTTGATCGACCTGACGGAGCCGCGCGAAGAGGGCTGACTCCCGCATGACAGCCATGCGGGAGTCAGCCCGAGCGATGGTCACTCCTCAGGCGGGAAAACCGGCTCCCCCGACCCCACCAGGCTGATCATGATCGCCTCCACCGGGCAGCCCTCCGCCGCCTCCAGGACCTTCTCGTTGGCGTCCGTGTCCGGGTCCAGGGGGTGGGACTGGCGGGCGGAATCGAGGTGGAAGGCGTGGGGAGCCTGGTTGACGCACTGGGACGAGCCGATGCAGACCGAGCGGTCGACCTCGATGTGCCAGCGGTCACCCATCTTCTAGGCCTCGCCTTCGTAGCCGTTGGGCAGGTGGATCATCTTGTGCTCGAAGTACTCGCCGTACCCCTCGGGCCCGAACTCCCGCCCCAGACCGGAGTTCTTGTAGCCGCCGAACGGGCCGAGCATGTCGAGGCTGAAGGTGTTGACGGAGTACGTTCCCGTACGGACCTGCCGCGCGACCTCGATACCGCGCTCGACGTCCGCGGTCCACACGCTGCCGCTCAGCCCGTACTCCGAGTCGTTCGCGATCTTCACGGCCTCGCTCTCGTCGCCGTACGGGATGAGGCAGATGACCGGCCCGAAGATCTCCTCGCGGGCGATCCGCATGGAGTTGTCGACGTCTCCGAAGAGCGTCGGCTCGACGTACCAGCCCTTGTCGAAGCCGGCCGGACGCCCGCCGCCGGTGAGGATCTTGGCGCCTTCCTCCTGGCCGATGCGGATGTAGTCGAGGGAGCGCTGCTGCTGGCGCCGGGCGACGAGCGGGCCCACCTCGGTGGCCGGGTCGAGCGGGTCGCCGACCTTCAACGCGCCCGCAGTGGCGGCGAATGCCTCGGCGAACTCGTCGTAGCGGGTTTGCGGTACGAGGATGCGGGTCTGGGCGACGCAGGCCTGACCGTTGATCATCCAGGCGAAGGGCGCGATGCCGCCCACCGCCGTCGCCGCGTCGGCGTCCGGAAGGATCACCGCCGCCGACTTGCCGCCCAGTTCGAGGGTGACGCGGGTGAGGTTGCGCGAGCAGACCTCCATGACGCGCTTTCCGGCGCCGACGGACCCCGTGAATGACACCTTGTCGACGCGCTCGTGCCCCACCAGGTACTCACTGACCTCCCGGTCGGCGGGCAGGATCGACAGCACGCCCTCGGGCAGCCCGGCCTCGGCGGCGATCTCCGCCAACAGGTAGGCGTCGAGCGGGGTTTCGGGCGACACCTTCAGGATCGCGGTGCAGCCCGCGAGCAGCGCGGGCGCGAGTTTGGCGGCGGCGGTGAACTGCGGCACGTTCCACGGCACTACGGCCGCGACGACGCCGACGGGTTCGCGCCGCACGAGGATCTTCCCGAGGACACCGTCACGCTGCTCCTCGTATGTGAAGCCGCGCGCGGTGGTGATCGCCGAGTCCCACACCATCATCGAGGACAGCGCCTGCACCATCACGGAGGAGGTGTACGGGGTGCCGTTCTCGGAGGAGATGACACGGGCGAACTCCTCGTGCCGTACGGCGAACGCGTCCTTGATGCGGCTGACGACCTCGATCCGCTCGTCGAGCGTCATCTGAGGCCAGGGCCCCTCGTCGAAGGCCCTGCGCGCCGCCGCGACCGCCCGGTCCACATCGGCCGGCGAGGCGTGCGGCACCCTCCCGATGACCTCTTCCGTGTGCGGCGAGACCACCTCGATGACGTCCTGGCCCAGGGGGTCCGTCAACTCCCCGCCGATGAACAGCTGTCCGTGTTCCACGAGCTCGGTCATGAGCGACTGCCTCCTGCGGAGCCGGGCGATCCCAGTTACTGATCCAGTTACTGATCTCAGTTGCTGATCTCTGTTACGTCGGATACTTCCTGACGCTGTTTCAGATACGCACGAGGAACTGATACCAGTTCTAGTTATCATGGGCAATGGCCATGCCGAAGAGGAGCCCGGATGCGGATCAGGACGGGGAACCCATGACGCAAGTGACCGACCACGGCGGCGGCGTACGGTCCATCAGGGTCCCCATCCCTGACAACCCGCTCGGCTACACACTGGTGTACGTCCTCGACACCGACCGCGGCCCGGTCCTGGTCGACACGGGCTGGGACGACCCGGCGTCCTGGGAGACGCTGGCCAACGGCCTTACCGCGTGCGGCACTTCGCCATCCGAGATCCACGGGGTGGTGATCACCCACCACCACCCCGACCACCACGGGCTGTCCGGCAAGGTACGGGAGGCCTCCGGCGCCTGGGTCGCGATGCACGAGGCGGACGCGTCGATCGTCCGGCGCACGCGCGGGACGCGGCCGGAGCGCTGGTTCACGTACATGACGGACAAGCTCACGGCCGCCGGCGCCCCCGAGGAGCACGTGGCGCCCCTGCGCACGGCCCACCCCCGCACCCTCCCAGGCCTGTCCCCCGCGCTCCCCGACCGCGAGATAGTCCCCGGCGAACTCCTCGACCTGGCGGGCCGCCGCCTCCGCGCGATCTGGACGCCCGGCCACACTCCGGGCCACGTCTGCCTCCACCTGGAGGAGGACCACCCGGCCCAACTCCCCGGCAAGGGCCGCCTGTTCTCGGGCGACCACCTGCTCCCGGAGATCACCCCGCACATCGGCCTGTACGAGGACCCGGACGACGCCACGGTCATGGACCCCCTCGGCGACTACCTCGACTCCCTCGAACGCGTCGGCCGCCTGGCCCCCGCCGAGGTCCTCCCCGCCCACCAGCACGCCTTCACCGACGCCCCCTCCCGCGTACGGGAGCTGCTGACCCACCACGAGTCCCGCCTGACCGGCCTCCTCTCCCTCCTCGCCACTCCCCTCACCCCCTGGCAACTCGCCGTACGCATGGAGTGGAACCGCCCCTGGTCCGAAATCCCGTACGCCTCCCGCAACATCGCGGTCTCGGAGGCCGAGGCCCATCTGCGTCGACTGGTGAAGCTGGGGCGCGCGGAGGCGGTCACGGGGAGCGATCCGGTGACGTATGTAGCGGTGTAGCGATCCGGTGACCCATGTGGCGGGGTGAGGGCGGGGGCTCGCCGAGGTAGCTGGAGGATTGCGGATTTCCGCAACGCTGTTCGGCCTGCGCGTCACGATGCGAGGATGTCGCCCGTGACCGGAACGTCTTCCTCGCCCGTCGCCGAGGGCACGCCTCGCAGCCAGGGCCTGGGTGCCCGGGCCGCCGCCGTCCTTGTCTTCGGGTCCTCGGCCGCGGTCCTGGTGGTCGAGATCGTCGCGCTGCGGCTGCTGGCCCCCTACCTCGGCCTCACCCTCGAGACCAGCACGATGGTGATCGGCATCGCGCTCTCCGCGATCGCCGTCGGCTCGTGGCTGGGTGGGCGCGTCGCCGACCAGGTCGATCCGCGTCGGCTCATCGGCCCTTCGCTCGGGGTGTCGGGAGCGGTCGTGGCGCTCACCCCCGCGGTGCTGCGCAGCACCGCGGAGTGGGCGGCACCGCTGCTCTTGTTGATCGCGGCGCTGACCATCCTCGTGCCGGGCGCGCTGCTCTCCGCAGTGACGCCGATCGTGACCAAGTTGCGCCTGACCAGCCTCGCCGAGACGGGGACGGTGGTCGGCCGGCTGTCCGGCGTCGGTACCGTCGGGGCCATCGTCGGCACCGTCCTCACCGGCTTCGTGCTCGTGTCGCGGCTGCCGGTGAGCGGCATCCTGATCGGCCTCGGAACGCTGTTGGTTGTGGGTGGCGGGCTGGCTGAGTGGCGTACGCGCGGGTGGACCGGCACCCCCGCCCTCACCCTCGTGGTCGTGGCCGGCGGCCTCGCCACCACGGTCGCGCCCGGTGCCTGCGACACGGAGACCAAATACCACTGCGCACGAGTCGTCGCCGACCCCGACCGGGACGGCGGCCGCACCCTCATCCTGGACGGCCTGCGCCACTCCTACGTCGACACCGACGACCCGACCTTCCTAGAGTTCGAGTACGTACGCGCCATCGCGTCGGCGGTCGATTCCGCCTTCCCCGAACGCGAGCCACTCACCGCCCACCACCTGGGCGGCGGCGGGCTCACCTTCCCCCGCTATCTCGCCGCCACCCGGCCCGGGACGCACAGCCTCGTCTCCGAGATCGACAACGGCGTCGTACGCATCAACCGCGAGCAACTCGGTCTGCGACCGGGAACCGGTATCGACGTACGCGTCGAGGACGGCAGGCTCGGCCTGCGGCGCGTGGACGACGGCAGTCGTGACCTCGTCGTCGGCGACGCCTTCGGGGGTGTCAGCGTGCCGTGGCACCTCACCACGGTGGAGGCGATGAGGGACGTACGGCGGGTGCTCAACGAGGACGGCGTGTACGTCGCCAACCTCATCGACCATGGCTCCATGGCCTTCGCACGGGCCGAAGTAGCCACCCTCAGCGACACCTTCGAGCACGTCGCCGTCCTCGGCGAAGCCGCCGACATCGGCCTCGACCCGACCGCCACCCGCCTGGGCGGCAACCTGGTGGTGCTCGCCTCCGACCGGCCGATCGACGTACGGGCGACCCAGGACGCGCTGGACGACCGGCAAACCGGCTGGAAAATCGCCACCGGCGAGACCCTCACGTCCTGGATCGGCGACGCCCAACTCCTCACCGACGACTACGCACCGGTCGACCAGCTCCTTGAGCCGTACAGCCCGCAGAGCATCCAGTGACGGGTGGTTGGCGGGTCGAGGTGCTCGATCACCAGCTGCTGGACGGCCCCATGTGGGGCGAGGGCGAGACGCGAGAAGCCGTCCGGCCACTGGCTCAGAGCGCGCAGCCGGTGGTCCTGGCCGACGTCGGCGACGGCGACGGCGACGACCGGATCGTGGCGGACGGCCAGGACCTCGCCAGGGTGGGCGCGGACGGGCGCCGACGGTGGCGTCACCACTGTGCGGGGAAGCCGCACGAGGCCCATGTCTCCGCGGACCGCCTGCTGGCGCTGACGTATTCGCTCGACTACCACGCCTGGGGTTTCCTCGGCCCCGCGCTGCTCTTCGACCTGGACAGCGGACGGCTGATCGCCCAACTGCGCGGCGAGCGAGGCGTCGCCGTGAACGGCGGACGGTTCCTCCTCGGCCTGGAGGGCTACGACAACTTCGACACCTGGCTCCACGACCGGGACGGCAACCTGCTGACCACGTGGCGCAGTTACGGCCACTACGTCCCCGACCCGGACGGAACAGTCCGCGTCGTGGAATGCGACCGAAAGCTCCCCACCGCCTCACGCGTCGTACGACTGCTGCCGGACGGAGCCATCGAACGCGGCCCACAACTGTCGGACCCCACGGTCCCAAGCCCCGTGGTCCTCCCCGACGGCACAATCGTGCTGCTCGACGCGGGCGTCCTACACGCGGTGGACCCCCACCTCCAGGACACCGTCCTGGCCGAACTGTTCCCCGTACCTCCGCGCGAGACGTGGCGCTTCTCGGGCGAACTCTCCCTGACGGACGACCGGTTGACGGTGACGCTCCGGGAGCGGTCGACCGAGGTACCGATCAGCTATGTGACGAGGTCGTGGACCCTGTCGCTCGTTTTCGCCGAAGGCGCCTAGGGCCTGCTGCGAAAGTTGATCTTGATCATTTGGTGATCACGTCGCCATCACAAGCAGGTGTTCGTCGGCTCCCTGCGTGGTGACCGGCTCGGCGGGCGTCGTACGGGCGAGGGTCGGGGCTGATCCGCTTGCTTGGAGTGCACTCCACGGCCATAGCGTCGAGACAGCTGAACCGAACACCCGACGCGTCGACGCACCATCGCGCACGACCAACGAGAAAGTCGGCAAGTGGTAGACAACCAATTCACAACGCATGCAGAACTTTTCGATCTGCGGGGAAAGCGCGCGCTCGTCACCGGTGGCACCAGAGGCATCGGGATGATGATCGCGCGTGGCCTTCTCCAGGCGGGCGTCCGCGTGGTCATCAGCTCACGCAACGCAGAAGCGTGCGCTCAGGCGCAGGAACAGCTGTCCACATTCGGTGAGGTGCGGGCCATCCCCGCCGACCTGTCCCGCCACGACGAGTGTCGGCGACTGTCCGACCTCGTCACCGCCGACTCGGAGCGTCTCGACATCCTCGTCAACAACGCAGGCGCCATGTGGGACGAGCCGCTGGCGACGTTCCCGGACGCGGCCTGGGACACGGTCGTCGACCTCAACCTGAAGTCGCCGTTCTGGCTGGTCCAGGCGCTGCTGCCCGCACTTCGCAAGGCGGCCACCGCCGACGATCCCGCGCGGATCATCAACATCGGCAGCATCGCCGCCATCCACATCCCCCAGCGGCCCAACTACTCGTACTCCAGCAGCAAGGCCGCTCTGCATCAACTCACCAGAGTGCTCGCCAGGGAACTAGGACCGCAGCACGTCACAGTGAACGCCGTGGCGCCGGGACCGTTCCCGTCGGCGATGATGGCTGCAACCCTCGATGAGCTCGGCGAGGCGATCGCGGCGTCGGCCCCACTACGCCGGATCGGCCGCGACGACGACATGGCGGGTGTCGCCGTGTTCCTCGCCAGCCGGGCAGGCGCCTACCTGACGGGCGCCGTGATCCCCGTCGACGGCGGCATCGCCACAACCGCGTAGGCCGCCTGGGGTCTGTTGCGAAAGTTCACAACAGGCCCTAGTACAGCAGGCCACGTATCAACTCCTCGGCGTCGCCCAGGACTTCGACTTCCCTGGTCGTCATGGTCACATTGGCGGCACGCCGGCGGCGGGCCTCCGCGAGGCCCTCCTCCGTTATGGCGCGCTCGTTGCCGTCGAGCAGCGCGGCGAGTAGCGCCCCGGCTGGCTCCCCCAACGGGTCGTCGCCGACTGCGACTTGGGCGAGGATCACTGCTGATATGCCCCAGTCCAAGCCGGGTGGGCCTTCCTCCGAGTTGGTCCAGTCGATCACTCGGGGGCCGGTCGGGGTGAGCATCACGTTGTCGGGGTGCAGGTCCAAGTGCAGGACTCGGGCGGTGGGGTCGGTGGAGACGCGGGGCGGCAGCGCGTGCAGGTCGCGGAGCAGGCGCGCGAGCGTGGCTCCGGCATCCCGGGGTCCGATCAGGCCATCGGCGAGCGCCTGCAGCATGGTTGGACCGGAGAGGCGCTCCATCATCAGGTCGGTGCGCTTATGCGTCGGCCGTACGCGCGGTACGGGGTAGCCGTGGCCGCGTACGTACTCCATGACGGCCGCCTCGGCGGGCGCGTCGCCGTAGCCGTCTCGATAGCGGCGCAGTACCCACGCCTCGTCCGCCTCGTCGTCGAGCGCGTACACATCCGCCGTGCGGCCGGAGCCGAGCAGAGGGCCGAGCCGTAAGTCGCTACTCATGGGCCGAACTTATCGGCGCCGCACAGCCGGGCCTCAGCGTTTTGATACGGGCCGGTACAGTAAACAGGTCGTCATCACACCCGTACGGGGGGAAGCCGGTGCAAAACCGGCGCTGACCCGCAGCCGTGAATCGTCCGCCGTCTCGACAGCGGGCGGTGAGCCGGAATGCCCCGTACGGACGTGACCGGCTCGACGTCACCGGGAACCGCCGGTGACGGGCACCGTCGAGGCATACGGAGCCGAGCCGCCCGGGGCTCTGGGCTGCCCGGCTCCCTGTCTGGAGAGCCGAAGGGGCGCGCCGGTGTCGAGACGGCGAACGCGCGGAGGCCCGAAGGGGTGAGCACGTTCGTCGTCTCGACACCGGCTGTGGCGCCCCGGAGGCGACCAATTGAGCAGGGAGAAACCGCCGATCATGAAACTTCGCCGTAGCGCTGCCGTGCTGGCCGCCACCGCCGTGATCGGTGCGGCCTGCGCGCCGGTCGCCCTCGCCGCCGAGTCGCCCTCCCCGTCGTCGTCCCCGTCGCCGTCGCCGTCGCCGTCGCCGTCGCCGACCAAGGAGTTGCCCACGGGGCTGTTCGGCAGTACGGATCCGACGTACGACGGTGTCTGGCGGCAGTCGCTCGCGTTGCTCGCTCAGCACAGCGTGGGCGTGGAGCCCGCGCCGGAGGCCGTCGACTGGCTGGTCGGGCAGCAGTGTGAGAGCGGGGCGTTCGCGCCGTATCGCGCCGATACGAGCGTGAAGTGCGACGCCAAGACGCCGGTCGACACGAACAGTACGGCCGCCGCGCTCCAGGCTCTGGAGCCGCTCGGCGCCGACGACTCGGTGACCGGCGCCGCCGTGAAGTGGCTGAAGTCCGTGCAGAACGACGACGGCGGCTGGGGGTACGCCCCGGGCGGAGCCAGCGACACGAACTCGACCTCCGTCGTGATCGGCGCCCTGGAGGCCGCGGACATCGACCCCACGGACCTGCCGACGGAGGAGCAGAAGACGCCGTACGACGCCCTGCTCGCGCTCTCCGTGCCGTGCGAGGAGGACGGCGGCGGCGCGTTCGTCTTCCAGCCCGACAAGAAGGGCAAGCTCGTCGCGAATGCGGACGCCACGGCGGCGGGCGTCCTCGGCGCGCTGGGGAAGGGGCTGACGAAGGTCGGGGACACTGCGAAGATTTCCGCGGAGTGCGTACGCGGTGACTCCTTCACGCGCGAGGACGCGGCCGCGAACGGTGCCCTGTATCTCGTCGACGCGATCGCCAAGGACGGTTACCTGAAGTCGGCCCTCGCCGGCGCCGAGGACCAGCCCGACCACGGCAACACCGCCGACGCCGTCGTCGCGCTCGCCGCCGCGGGCCGGACCGCCGGGGCCGAGAAGTCGCTCGCGTGGCTGGAGAAGAACTCCGCTGAGTGGGCGGCACAGAACGGCCCCGCCGCGTACGCCCAGCTGATCTTCGCGGCGGACGCGACCGGCAAGAACCCGCGCGACTTCGGCGGCGCGGACCTGGTGAAGCAGCTCGGCGCGACCGGCCCGGAGGGCTCGAACAACACCGCTGCCGGTACCGCCACCCCCAGCCAGGAGAAGGCGAAGGAGCAGGACGAGGACGACGGCGGCGTCAGCGTCTGGTGGATGATCGGTGTCGGCCTCGTCGGCGGCATCGGCGTCGGCTTCCTGATCAGCAGCCGCAACAAGAAGCAGCCGAAGCCGTGATCCGCCTCCGCCACCGCCGTACGGTCCTGTCGGTCCTGGCCCCGCTGTTCGCCGTCCTCGCCATGCTCGGGGCGACGGGGCAGGCCCACGCGGCCGGTTACCGCTACTGGTCCTTCTGGGACCGCGACGGCGACACCTGGGTGTACGCGACCCAGGGACCGTCGATCGTCCGACCCTCCGACGGCGATGTCCAGGGCTTCCGCTTCTCGGTGAGCGAGGACGCCCAGGACGCGGCGAAGCCGCGCGGGGCGGCGGAGTTCGCGACGATCTGCGCGAAGACGCCCGCGCGGGAGGATTCGAAACGGGTCGCCCTCGTACTCGACTTCGGCACCAGCGCGGACGCGCCGTCCGGCGAGACGCCGCCCCGTGCGCGTATGGCCTGCGCCCGCGTCCCCGAGGACGCCACGACGGCGGACGCGCTCGCGAAGGTCGCCAAGCCCTTGCGCTACGACACGAACGCTCTGCTGTGCGCCATCGCGGGCTATCCGCGCACGGGGTGCGGCGAACCGGTCTCGGCCGCCGAGCCGACGGCGGAACCGTCGGCCACGCCTCGCGATACGAGCGCCTCCGGCGAGAACGACTCCAGCGAGTCCGGTGGCGGCTCCGGCGATCAGGGCCCGTCGCTGGGCCTGGTTGCGGGCATCGGGGCGGTGGCTGTACTGGGCGCGGCGGCGGTCTGGCAGACGCGTCGCCGGCGGCGCGACTGACGGGCGGAGGTGCGCGATGAGCGAAGTCAGCAGTGCCGTGGGCAACCGTGCCGCACTCGGCGGAGCCCGGCGTCAGTGGCCGCTCAGCCCGCCGCAGGCGACCCGCTCCAACGCCCTCCACCCCGGCGCCTGGTGGCTCTGGGCCCTAGGCCTCGGCACCGCCGCCTCCCGCACCACCAACCCCCTCCTCCTCACCCTCCTCATAGCGGTAGCGGGCTACGTAGTAGCCACCCACCGCACCGCATCCCCCTGGTCCCGCTCCTACACCGCCTTCGTCAAACTCGCCCTCGCCGTACTGGCCATCCGCCTCGTCTTCGCCGTGTTCCTCGGCTCCCCCATCCCCGGCACCCACACCCTCGTCACCCTCCCCGAACTCCCGCTCCCCGACTGGGCGCAGGGCATCCGCATCGGCGGCCGGGTCACCGCCGAGGGCCTGGTCTTCGCGCTGTACGACGGCCTGAAACTGGCCACCCTCCTCATCTGCGTGGGCGCCGCGAACGCCCTCGCCAACCCCGCCCGCCTCCTCAAGTCGCTTCCAGGCGCCTTGTACGAGGCGGGAGTTGCCGTGGTCGTCGCGCTAACCTTCGCCCCGAACCTGATCGCGGACGTCCAACGCCTACGCGCCGCACGCCGCCTCCGCGGCCGGCCCGACCGCGGGATACGCGGCCTGCTCCAGGTCGGACTCCCGGTCCTGGAGGGCGCGTTGGAGCGTTCGGTCGCGCTCGCGGCGGCGATGGACGCCCGCGGTTACGGCCGTACCGCCGAGGTATCGCCCACCGTCCGCCGCACCACCGCCGTACTCACCCTCGGCGGCCTGGTCGGCGTCTGCGCCGGAACGTACGGCCTGCTCACCGCCGAAGGCGGCACGTACGGCCTGCCCGTGCTGCTCGCCGGCCTCGGCGCGGCCCTCGCCGGGCTCTGGCTCGGCGGCCGCCGCTCGCTGCGTACCCGCTACCGGCCGGACGCATGGGGCGTACGGGCATGGCTGGTCGCCACGTCCGGCGCGGGAGTCGCGGCGCTGCTGATCCTGTACGCCGCGTACGACTCGCCTGGCTCCGCCGCCCTGCACCCCGGCGTCGTCCCCCTGACGTCCCCGACCTTCCCGCTCTGGCCGGCCGCCGCGATCCTGCTCGGCCTCGCCCCGTCCTTCATCGCCCCGACGCCCCCAACCGCCAAGGAGCCCTCATGATCCGCTTCGAGGATGTCTCCGTGACGTACGACGGGCAGACCGAGCCAGCCGTACGAGGCGTAGAACTCACCGTCCCCGAGGGCGAGTTGGTGCTGCTGGTCGGGCCGTCCGGAGTCGGCAAGTCGACGATCCTCGGTGCGGTGAGCGGACTCGTCCCGCACTTCACGGGCGGCACCCTGCGCGGACGCGTCAGGGTGGCCGGCCGGGACACCCGTACGCACAAGCCGCGCGAACTCGCCGACGTCGTAGGCACGGTGGGCCAGGACCCGCTCGCGCACTTCGTGACGGACACGGTCGAGGACGAACTCGCGTACGGGATGGAGTCGTTGGGCCTCGCGCCGGATGTGATGCGCCGCCGGGTCGAGGAGACCCTGGACCTGCTGGGCCTCGCGGACCTCCGCGACCGCCCGATCTCCACCCTCTCCGGCGGCCAGCAGCAGCGGGCCGCGATCGGCTCGGTGCTCACCCCGCACCCCCGCGTCCTGGTCCTCGACGAGCCGACGTCGGCGCTCGACCCGGCCGCCGCGGAGGAGGTACTCGCCGTCCTCCAACGCCTCGTGCACGACCTCGGCACCACGGTCCTCATGGCCGAACACCGCCTGGAACGCGTCATCCAGTACGCCGACCAGGTCGCCCTCATCCCGGCCCCGGGCGCCCCGCTGGTGCTGGGGCCTCCGTCCGAGGTGATGGCCGTCTCCCCGGTGTACCCGCCGGTCGTCGCCCTGGGGCGCCTCGCCGGATGGTCACCGTTGCCGTTGACGGTGCGCGACGCACGGCGGAGGGCGGGGGCGCTGCGGGAACGGCTGTCGGAGGTGGCGTACGAGGACGAGCGCTCGAGTGCGACTCCGGCCGCGGCGCCCGCACCCCGCCCCGTACCGGCCCGCTCCCGCCTCTTCCGCCGACGCGACACCCCAACTCCCGCTCCCGGGAACACAGTTGCCGCAGCCGTCGATCACCTCACCGTCCGCCGAGGCGGCATCGACGCCCTCCGCGACGTCACCCTGACCGTCGCTCCCGGCGAGACCATCGCCCTCATGGGCCGCAACGGTGCCGGAAAGTCCACGCTGCTCAGCGCACTGGTCGGGCTGGTGGAACCGGCGTCGGGTTCGGTACGAGTCGGTGGCGCCGTACCGCATCGGACGGCGCCCCCTGAACTCGTACGCCGAGTCGGCCTCGTACCGCAGGAGCCTCGCGACCTGCTGTACGCGGACACGGTGGCCGCCGAGTGCACGGCCGCGGACCGCGACGCGGACGCGGAACCGGGCACCTGCCGCGCCCTGGTCTCCGAACTGCTCCCAGGTATCGCGGACGACACCCACCCCCGCGACCTCTCCGAGGGCGGCCGCCTCACCCTCGCCCTGGCCCTCGTCCTGACGGCACGCCCCCCACTCCTCCTCCTGGACGAACCGACCCGCGGCCTCGACTACGCGGCCAAGTCCCGCCTGGTATCGGTCCTTCGGGACCTGGCAACGGCAGGCCACGCCATCATCCTGGCCACCCATGACGTGGAACTGGCCGCCGAACTCGCCCACCGGGTAGTGATCCTGGCCGACGGCGAACCGGTGGCCGACGGCCCGACCGCCGAGGTCGTCATGGCGTCCCCGTCCTTCGCCCCGCAGGTGGCGAAGATCCTGGCCCCGCAGAGGTGGCTGACGGTCTCACAGGTACGCGCTGCTGTGGGCGCAACGGAGTGGGAGTGGGAGCCGGAAGGCCGGGAGACGACGGCAGACCGGGAGGCGGAGGCGTGACCCCCCAGGCGATCCCCCAAGCCCGCGCGACCCCTCAAGCCCGCGCGATCCGCCTCGGCCCCCGCTCCATCAGCACCCTCGCGCTCGTCAGCGTCATCGGCCTCGCGGCCTTTGCCTGGCCGCTATTCGCCGGGCCGACATCCCAGGTCAGCGCCCATGCGCAGGACGCGCCCTGGCTGTTCGCGGGGCTGCTCGTACTGCTGGTCGGGGTGGTGGGCGCGGCGGTCTCGGAGTCGGGGATCGGGCCGAAGGCCGTGGCCATGCTCGGGGTACTGGCGGCGACGGGGGCGGCGTTGCGGCCGATCGGGGCCGGGACGGCCGGGATCGAGCCGATGTTCTTCCTGATGGTGCTGAGCGGGCGGGTGCTGGGCCCTGGCTTCGGCTTCGTACTCGGGGCGGTCACGATGTTCGCGTCCGCGCTGCTGACTGGCGGGGTCGGGCCGTGGATGCCGTTCCAGATGCTCAGCATGGGCTGGTTCGCGATGGGCGCGGGCCTGCTCCCGGGCCCCGACCGCCTACGCGGCCGTGCGGAGTTGGTGATGCTCGCGGCATACGGCTTCGTCGCGGCCTTCGCGTACGGCACGCTCATGAACCTGTCCGGCTGGCCCTTCATGAACGCCCTCACATCAAGCGTGGCCTTCGACCCGAACGCGGACGTCGCCACCAACCTGACCCGTTTCCTCGCCTACTGCCTGGCCACATCCCTCGGCTGGGACCTCGGCCGAGCCGCCGTCACGGTCGCCCTGACCCTCACCCTGGGCCCAACCATCCTCAAGGCCCTACGCCGGGCCACGCGGAGGGCGGCTTTCGAATCACCGGTCACGTTCGAGCACCCGCACACCCGCGAGACCCGAAAGTAGGTCCCACATGTCCACCGAGGACCACGCCGCCTGGCAAGAGACGAACTACCTACTCCGATCACCGGCCAACGCTCGCCGTCTCATGGAAGCTGTCGCCCACGACCAAGCCGGCCAGCCAGTGATCACCAAGTCCCTCGAAGAGCTCCAGGAACTGGCCGGTGGAGAGTGAGAGACGTCAGTTTCGACCCGTGACGCATTGACGACGAACACCGCCTCTATGGTGGGCCGATGGCATCGGTCAAGCAGTTCCAGGTCACCTTCGACTGTGCGGAACCTAAGCGCCTCGCCCGTTTCTGGTGCGAGGTGTTGGGGTACGTCGTACCGCCGCCACCCGAGGGGTTCGCCACGTGGGACGACTTCAAGCGCTCGCAGCCACCTGAGCAGCAGGACGCATGGTTTGCCTGCATTGACCCCTCAGGCGTGGGTCCGCGACTGTACTTCCAGCGCGTCCCCGAAGGAAAGGCCGCCAAGAACCGGCTGCATCTTGACGTGCGGGTCGGCACCGGACTCGTGGGTAAAGAGCGCCTCGCCGCACTTGAGGCCGAATGCGCACGGCTGGTCCCGCTCGGCGCGGTACACGTGCGAACGCTGTATGACGGCAATGATTCGTGCATCCCGATGCTGGACATCGAGGGCAACGAGTTCTGCATCGACTGAGTGACCGCGAACGTGACACCGTGGATCTTTCTTTGGGACAACCACGCGCTGTAGTGCAGAAACGGATTGATCGCCATCTGCGCGCGTGACGAGCGTTGCCCGCCATGACGACGACCCCGGACGCAAACCGTCGACAAACGTTGCTCGTCCCTGCTTAAAGACCGTCCCAGCGGCGATAGTTCAGGCATAGCCACTGAAAAGGGATTCAATGTATCCCTCCAGCCTTTGAGTCAGGACAGTGGCTGTCAGATCGACGCGGCCCAGTTCACGCCAGGGGACAGCGACCTTCTCCGCATCCGGAGCAAAACTCAACGCGTCCAGCAGCCGCCAATAGATATGGGCGGTGCCGTCTTCGGCCAAGGTTCCGCCCGCAGCGACGTAGCGATCGGCGAAGCGCATGCCTGCGGGAACCCCGTGCAGCAGGGCGAGGGCCGTCGAGCAATGTGCCACGTCCAAGTCGGCCGGCCCCCAAGAGGTCTCCACCCAGTCGACGACACCACTGATCTGGAGATCATCATCGGTGCCTGTGAAGAGGACGTTGCCGGGGTGGAAGTCCCGGTGCAGGAAGCAGCCCTGATAGGCCGGGGGCTCCTGGCGGATGACGTCGACAGCCCGCTGCCAGAGCTCGGGCCGCTCGGTGGCCGTGGGCAGAGTCACTCGCTCGGGAGAGGCCCAGGCCTGGTAGGTGCGAGGTCGTTGTTGCGCGGTCACCGGCAGCTGATGGATACGCACCAACTGCCGGGCCAGCAGGTCAGCGCGGTCATCAGCACCCTGATCGCCCAGGCGCACAGTCCCCGGCAACAGGGACATGAGCAAGGAGGGGTGATCGCAGTACTGCGCCGTCGCATCCACCGCCGCGAGCGTGGCCGCGGGCACGTCTGTGTCACCGAGCAGGCGCAGGACGGTCGCCTCACGGGTCAGCAGACCCTCCGCGTGCCGAACGAAGAAGGGCTTGACGAAGGACCGTAGGACGAGTGAACGCCGACCACCCGGACCACAGAGGTCCAGGCGGCGCATCTCCGACGTCCAGCCACCACGCAGCCGCACAACGTTTTCGATGCGCTCCGCCTCGGACAGCCCCTTCTCCACCCAGGAACGCGTGGCACCCCAACCCTGACTGCCAATATCCGCGCCGATGCCCTCGGCCCCCTCATCCGAACCCATGAAGGCAGGCTATCCGTCGCCCGCCAACGCATCCCGCGAACCGAAATTCGCCAACAGTGTCTCTTGACTGGGGCGGCGGATCAGTACGCCGGTCGTAAACCAGCTGGCCGAGGTCGAGGGCCAGCCCCGCCTCCTCGTACAGCCGGTCGTACTCGGCGTTACCCTCGACCGCTTCGCCGAGGAGCGCGCGCTGGCGGCGGGTCTTCCACTCGGCGTGGTTCATCGCAGTTCCTCCATGAGTCCAGGAATTCCCAGAGTTCCAGGTTCCGAGGTGGTCCGATCATGCTGTCCAGAATCCCATGGCGCGGTCAATAGTCCCAGACCGAGAGGTATTCAACGGCTCCCAAGTCGCAGCACAGGGCAAATTCCACTCCCGACAGCACCTTCGAGACGGTGGATCTTCACTCATCTTCCGAAGGCCCCTTGAGTATTTTGTGGTAGCCGGGGTTGTCCCACACCCTGAAGATGAAGCCCTGACTGCTCTGCCACTTGAGAAAAGAGGAAGCAGCGTACGGGAGACAACACAATGCCCCCCATCCAAGCGTAAAAGCTAACCATTCGCGACCTTCAAACACGGGTAGCGAAAAACTCCAAAAAAGTCCCACCATCAGCAGCAGCTGCAACACACCCAGCATCAGGTACCGCCTCCGCGCCCTAAGGGTGCGACTGTGACTGTGGACACGCATACGGACGGACATGCCGCATACACTGCAAGGAAGTTCGAGGAGATTACTTCCCTGATCAGGTCGACGGAGCCGGAATCGGATGATCGCGAATCTGGTTACGGCTTCGTCTTCGTTTCTCCATTGCTCAATGCGGCACCCTAAGTCGATCTCGAACTCTTCGACAATCTTTTCCACTATTCACCAATATTCTGGGATCCAGGGCCCATACGTATTGAGTTGAGTGGTGCCGGGCGGCCTGGTGACCGGGGCCGGGATTCTCCTCGTCGCCTATTGCCTGGCGACGTCCCGGGACTGAAAATAGGTTCCGCGTGTCCGCCGAGGACTACGCCGCCTGCCAGTAGACGAACTACCTGATCCGATCGCCGACGAACGCCCGCCGTCCATTCCCGGCATCGGGATCATGGCCCAGTTCTCCCGGCCGCCAGGGTGTTGTCGACGAAGACCAACGCGACGAAGTACATCGGCAATGCGATCAGCGCGAGTTGCCAGAACGGCCGACGCCGCCTCCGCGTGACCCACCATGTCAAGAGGGCGGCCAGCAGGGTCGATGCCGCGAGGAGGACGATCACATACGCGAACACCTCTCCTGGATCAGGCGCCGCCACCACCGCCACCGCGAAGAGGATGACGAGGGGCGCGGCCCACAATGCCGCAGCGGCGCTTGCCCGCTGGAAGGTCGTGCCCTCAGGTGGTGTGAGCGGAGCGGCCGGAGGGCTGGGCGGGACGCGGTGATGCCAGGGCCTCGATGGGCGCCCTGCGGAATCCGCCGACCCTCTCACCTGGGGTTCATCATCATCGCTCATGCTTCTGGATGGTAAGAGGCTGGCCCCGGGAGGGGTCCCGACTTCATAGCCGCAGTTCGCCAGCGGTGAAGGAAAACTCATCGTTCCCCGCACTCGAACCACACCGTCTTCCCACCCCCGACCCCCGGCCACACGCCCCACTTGGCGACCACCGCATCGAGCAGGACCAGCCCGCGCCCACCCTCCGACTCCATCGACAACTCGGCTGGCACTGCGGGCAGTTGGGGCGAGCCGTCCGTGACCTCCACCCGCACCCCCGCCGCGCCCTGCCGCAGCAACAGCAACTCGCAACGCCGGTCCGGGACATGCCGTACGACGTTGGCGATCAGCTCGGTCACGCCCAGTTCCACGGCGTCGGACAGCTCGGCCATGTCCCACTCGTCGAGAAGCGAGCGGACGATGCGCCGGATGTGCAGGGCCGAGTGCTCGCCGGCGGTGAGCCGCATGCGGTACTGGGCGGGGCGAGGGCCCACGAGGAAGCCCGGGAGCGTGGGAGGAATGTGTTCGTTCACACCACGAGAGTGACCCAGCGCAACTACTCTCGGCTACGGAACGGATACAACCGGTCCCGTAGTGGGCCGAGTTGCGCGAGAGGGGATCGCCGCGTGACCCACATCAACATCCTCGACCCGGGCGCCTCACCGCTCGACTACTACGGCTTCGAGCTGCGCCGCCACCGCGAAGCCGCCGGTCTGACGCAGAAACAGCTCGGCGAAATCGTCAACTACACCGGCTCTTTGATCGGCCAGATCGAGACCGCCCGCAAGCTTCCGACCCCGACATTCAGCGAGCGGGTGGACGCGGCACTGGGGACGGGCGGGCTGTTGACCCGGCTGGTCGACCTTGTGCTGCGCAGTCAACTTCCGGCCTGGTTCCAACAAGTGGCGGAGTTGCAGGCTCGGGCTGTCGAAATCTGCTCCTTCGAAACGCATATGATCCACGGTCTTCTGCAGACCGAGGCGTACGCGCGCGCCGTGCTTGGGGCACTGGACCAGAGCAACCTCGACGACCGCACCGCCGTACGGCTGGCCCGCCAGCGCATCTTCGAGAAAGAGGAGCCGCCGGTCTTCTGGGCGATTCTCAGCGAGGCCGCGCTGTACCAGGAGATCGGCGGCCCGGAGACCATGCGGGGGCAACTGGAGCGCCTGTTGTCCTTCGAAACCAACCCCCGGATCAACATCCAGATCCTGCCGTTCTCAGCCGGAGCGCACGCGGGGCTTACGGGCTCGTTCGACCTCTACCGCTTCACGAGCGACCCGACCATCCTCTACACCGAGGGCTACGGCAGCGGGCATCCCACCGCCAACCCGGACACCGTCAAGGACTGCTCACTCCGTTACGATCATCTTCAGGCCGCCGCACTCTCCCTCAGCGACTCGGCGGGGCTGATCCGGCGCGTGATGGAGGAACGCTATGGACAACAACGCGATGCCGACGGTGGTCCAGTGGCGTAAGTCCAGCTACAGCAGTGACCAGGGAGGCAACTGCGTAGAGTGCGCACCCCTCGGCCCCCTGGCCTGGCGCAAATCGACGTACAGCGGCGATCAAGGCGGCGAGTGCCTGGAGATCGCCGAAACCCCCCGCACCACCCTCGCCGTACGCGACTCAAAGAACCCGACGGGCCCCCATCTCACCTTCGCCCCCGCCACGTTCATCAACTTCGTCGACTGGACGAGGAACGCGACTACAGCCGCTGAATGATCGTCCCGGTGGCCGATGTCCCACCCGCGCACATCGTGGCGAGCGCGAACTCCTAACCCCACCCCTGCACTCCAGTTCATGCAGCGCGGTCGCGATGAGCCGCGCCTCCATACCCCTCACGGGGTGGACCCGACGCCCCCGCACCCCCACCCCGTGGCGTGATCCCTTCGCTTCTTGTGGAGACTTCAGCCCTCTTCAGTTCACTTCATTGACACGAGTCATCAGCGGACATAGTTTCCGCCGCGTACTCGTAGCACCTGATGGCACGTCAATAGCTCTGACCCCACCGTGGGTTCAAGGGTCGAACGCCGACTGCCGTCGGTGGCACGTGTACACGCGTCCACGCGGTCCCCACAACGACGTGCCCGCACACGAAGGAGTGACGGCTCTTGTCCGACACCGTGTCCCGGCGATCGGCCCTGCGTCTGCTGGGCGGTTCGATCGCGGTCGCAGCCGCGGCCACCTCCACCGGATTCACCACCACCTCGTACGCCTCCTCGCACACCACCGCGCTCAAGAGAGCCGAACCCAGCGCGGGTCCGCGCGTGGAAGGCCTGATCGCCAAACTCACCCTCGACGAGAAGATCTCCCTGCTGCACGGCGCCACCGACCCGAACTCGCTCGGCCAGGCCGGCTACATCCCCGGCGTCAAGCGCCTCAACATCCCCCCACTCCGTCTCGCCGACGGCCCCGCCGGAGTCCGTATCACCCAGCACGCCACAGCCCTGCCCGCCCCCGTTCTCCTCGCCTCCGCCTTCGACCCCGAACTGGCCCGCCGCTACGGCCAGGTCATCGGCCGCGAGGGCCGCGCCCTCGGCCAAGACGTACTGCTCTCGCCGATGGTCAACGTCATCCGCACCCCGTACGCGGGCCGCAACTTCGAGACCTTCAGCGAGGACCCGTTGCTCTCCGCCGACCTGGTGGCCGAGGAGATCAAGGGCATCCAGGGCGAGGGGCTCATCGCGACCGTCAAGCACTACGCGATGAACAACCAGGAGAAGGACCGCATGACCATAGACGTGCGGGTCGACGAGCAGACGATGAACGAGGTCGAACTGCGCGGCTTCGAGTCCGCCGTCCGCGCCGGCACGGGCGCGTTCATGGGTGCCTACAACAAGGTCAAGGGCACGTACGCCTGCGAGAACCAGGAGCTCCTCACCGACATTCTCCGCGACCGCTGGGGCTTCGAGGGCTGGGTGATGTCCGACTGGTACGCCACCCACAGCACCGTCGACGCGATCACCGCGGGCCTCGACATGGAGATGCCGGACGGCAAGTACCTGGGCAAGGCACTGAAGACGGCGGTCGAGAACGGCAGCGTCTCCGAGGAGTACCTCGACCGCGCCGTACGCCGCACCCTCGCGACGATGGACGACTTCGGGCTGCTCGACGGCAGCGCCCCGCCCCGTCCGGACCGCGACCCGGCGGCGGGCGCGGCGGTCGCCCTGGACGTGGCGAAGGCCGGAGCCACGCTGCTGCGCAACGAGAACCGCACTCTGCCCCTGACCGGCGCCGCCGCCCGGAGCATCGCCGTCATCGGACCCACCGGCTCGATCCCGTTCGTCAGTGGCGGCGGCAGCGCCCATGTCATTCCGGACCGGGCCGACAGTCCGCTCGACGCCATCAAGTCCCGTGCGGGGCGCGGCGCCCGGGTGTCCTACACACTGGGCGAGGACATTTTCGGCAAGGCCATTCCCGAGGGTGCGTTCTCGCCGGGTCTCGAGAGCGAAGGGCAGCGGGTCGCCGCCGGGGAAACCTGGACGTACGAGGGAACGCTCACCGCGCAGGACGCCGACGAGTGGACCTTCGTCATCCACTACTCGGGTACTACGCGCCCCAAGGTGCTCCTCGACGGCGAGGAACTCTTCCCCGTGCTGCCCGACTTCGGCGAGTACTTCACCGGCGGCCTCGTGTCGGCGGCGCCCGACGGGCTCGCCGTGCGCCGCAAGACACTCGACCTCGCCAAGGGCACGCACAAGGTGAAGATCACCGCGGAGGGCGGCGACGAGGGGCAGTTGTTCCGGCTGCGGCGCATCACCGGCGCGACCCGCGCCAAGGACGTCGGCGAGGCTGTACGGGCGGCGCGCGCCGCTCACAGTGTCGTGCTCTTCGCGTACGAGGACGCCACTGAGGGCCAGGACCGCACGACCGTCGCGCTGCCCGGTCACCAAGTGCGCCTGATCGAGGCGGTGACGGCGGTGAATCCCCGTACCACCGTCGTCCTCAACACCTCGTCCTCGACGTCGATGCCCTGGCTGCGGCGCACCGCCGCCGTGCTGCAGATGTACTACCCGGGCCAGGAGGGCGCGGCCGCCACCACGGCCGTCCTGTTCGGCGACTGCGACCCCGGCGGCCGTCTCACCCAGTCCTTCCCGGTGGACGACGACCACCACCCGGTGGCCGGCGACCCGCGCCGTTACCCGGGCGTGGACGGCACCCAGGAGTACTCGGAGGGCATCCACGCCGGCTACCGCTGGTACGACTCCGAGGGAGTGCGCCCGCTGTTCCCGTTCGGGCACGGCCTCTCGTACACCACGTTCTCCTACAGCGACCTGCGCATACGCGGGTCACGACATGGTCTGGAGGTGACCTTCACCGTGCGCAATACCGGGCGCCGTGACGGCGTCGACATCCCACAGGTGTATGTCGGCCCCTCGCCGGAACTCCAACTCGACCAGCCGTTAAAGCTGTTGGGCGGATACCGGCGGCTCGCACTGCGGGCGGGAGAGGAGCGCCGGGTCACCGTACGCGTCGACGAACGCACCCTCTCCTCATGGGACCCCGAACGCCACGACTGGGTGCTCGGAACCGGCCGCCGCACCGTATGGGTCGGAGCCTCGGCGGGCGAACTGCGCCTGCGTACGGTCGCGGAGGTGCACGCGTGATACGCCGACTCACCGTCCGTCGTCTCGCTGTCATGCTGACCGCACTGGCGACCACCGTCCTCACGGCCGCCGGTTCCACCGCGGCGGCGCCTGCCCCGACCGAGCAGAAGCCCCCACTCGTCCGGACCGAGTCCGGCTGGGTCCGCGGGGAGACCACGAGCGAGGGACGGCAGTTCCTCGGCATCCCGTACGCGCAACCGCCCGTCGGCAAACTCCGCTGGCGCGCCCCACGGCCCGTAGAGCCGTGGTCCGGCGTGCGTACCGCAGACGACTTCGGCAACCGCTGCGTACAGACGGCGAGTTGGGACCCGGGCTACGAGAAGCCCAGCCACACCGAGGACTGCCTCGACCTGAATGTGTACGCCCCCAAAGGCACCGGTCCGCGGCCGGTCATGGTCTGGCTGCACGGCGGCGGGCTCACCGCCGGCGCGGGCGAGGACATCGTGCCGGACACCTTCGCGCGGCAGACCGGCACGGTCGTCGTGACCGTCAACTACCGCCTGGGCGCGATGGGTTTCCTCGCCACCTCCGGCCTCGACCGCGAGGCACGCGACCGCGTCTCGGGCAACTTCGGGATGCTCGACCAGCAGGCGGGCCTCCGCTGGGTGCGGGCCAACATCGCCCGCTTCGGCGGCGATCCGGGCAGCGTCACCATCGCGGGCGAGTCGGCTGGGGGCCGCTCGGTCTGCACGCAGATGGCGTCGCCGACCTCAAGGGGCCTGTTCCACAGGGGGATCGTCCAGAGTGGTGCGTACGCGGACTGTGCGGCCCGTACGCACAAGGAAGCCGTGGCTCAGGGCGCCGAATTCATGAAGAAGCTGGGCTGCGAGAGCGTCGCGTGTGTGCGCGGCAAGCCCGCCAAGGAAGTCCTCGCCGCCCAGGCCGACTTCAACTGGGGGCCGGTGGTCGGCGGCGACTTCCTGCCGGTACAGCCCTTCGAGGCGTACGCAAATGGAGCGGCCGCCCGCGTCCCCGTACTCAACGGAGCGAACCAGGACGAGGGCCGGATGTTCGCCTTCGCCCAGTTCGACAACAACGGCACCCCGCTCACGGCCGAGCAGTATCCCGAGGTGGTACGAGGCGTGTTCGGCGCTGAGCAGGGCGAGCGCGTACTCCAGCGCTACCCGCAGTCGGACTACCCGTCGCCGACCATCGCGTACGGCACCGCCTACGGAGACTTCCTGATGGCCTGCCCGGCACTCCGCCTCAACAACGCCCTGGCAACCCGAGGCCCGGTCTACGCCTACGAGTTCGCCGACCGCACCTCGCCCCCCTTCGCCTCGCTACGAAACCTCAACAAGGACTTCGACTTCGGCGCGACCCACGTGAACGAGGTCCAGTACCTCTTCAAACACTTCGGCCTGAAGTCCCCACTGAACGCCGAACAGCGCGCGCTCTCGCGCCAGATGATCCAGTACTGGGGCTCCTTCATCCGGGACGGCGTGCCACAGGCCGACGGCCAGCCGCCGATGCCGGACGGCCAGGAGCAGGTGCTCTCCCTGCGAACCGCCTCACACGGCGGAAACAGTCCGAGCACGACGGTCCACCGTGAGCATCAGTGCGACCTCTGGGACCGAGACCGTCCATAGAGTCGTAAAGCCTTAGAGACTGTGGCGGCGGCCTTCGAACCCTGGGCCGCCGCCACGTCTCTCTACAGCCGCTGAATGTTCGTCCTACAGCCGCTGAATGATCGTCCCCGTAGCCAGCGCCCCGCCCGCGCACATCGTGACCAGCGCGAACTCCTTGTCCCTGCGCTCCAGTTCATGGAGCGCGGTGGTCAGGAGCCGGGCGCCCGTCGCACCCACGGGGTGACCTAGCGCGATCGCCCCGCCATTCACATTCACCTTCTCCAGGTCCTGCTCAAAGACCTGCGCCCAGCTCAACACCACTGAAGCGAACGCCTCGTTGATCTCGATGACGTCGATGTCCTTCAGGGTCATGCCCGCCTTGCCGAGCACGGCGCGCGTCGCGTCGATGGGCCCGTCCAGGTGGAAGTGCGGGTCCGAGCCCACCAGTGCCTGGGCGACGATCCGCGCCCGCGGCCGGAGCTTCAGCGCCCGCGCCATCCGCTTCGACGCCCACATGAGAGCCGAGGCACCGTCGGAGATCTGGGACGAGTTGCCGGCCGTATGCACCGCCGTCGGCATGATCGGCTTCAGGCCGGCCAGGGCCTCCATGGACGTGTCGCGCAGGCCCTCGTCCCGGTCGACGAGGCGCCACATGCCGTGACCAGCGCGCTGCTCGTCCTCCGTGGTGGGCACCTGGACGGCGAACGTCTCGCGCTTGAAGCGCTCTTCGGACCAGGCGATCGCGGCCCGTTCCTGGGACATCAACCCCAGCGCGTCCACGTTCTCTCGCGTCAGCCCGCGGTGACGAGCGATCCGTTCCGCCGCCTCGAACTGGTTCGGGAGGTCTACGTTCCACTCGTCGGGCGTCGGCTTCCCAGGGCCGTGCTTGGAGGCCGCGCCGAGCGGCACCCGGGACATGGCCTCGACGCCGCAGCTGATGCCGACGTCCACGACACCGGCCGCGATCATGTTGGCGACCATGTGGGAGGCCTGCTGCGAGGAGCCGCACTGGGCGTTCACGGTCGTCGCGGCCGTCTCGTAGGGCAGGCCCATGGCGAGCCACGCGGTACGTGCGGGGTTGCCGGACTGTTCGCCGGCGTGGGTGACGGCGCCGCCGACGATCTGCTCGACGCAGTCGGCGGGGATGTTCGTACGGCCCAGGAGCTCACGGTAGGTCTCGCCCAGGAGATAGGCGGGATGCAGGTTGGCGAGCGCGCCACCGCGCTTGCCGATCGGCGTGCGTACGGCTTCGACGATGACGGGTTCAGCGGCCATGTTCCCCAGTCCTCTCCTCGCCCTTCGCGCATCACGGGTGGCCCGGCCCACCCGGTGCGCTGAACTAGAACGCGTACTAGTTCTCTACGCAGTCTGCTGAGCCCACGCCGTGCACCGCAAGGGTCTTGCACCCCCCGAAGTCGCGATCTGCACGAACTCCGCACGCAATTCGACCCGTCATGCCTATTGCGACTTGTAGAACCCGTTACTACCTTCACGGCAATTCCCGGTACCTGATGGATCGTCAGAACAGACGTCAACGCAGACGCCAACACAGACGTCAACACAACCCCCGGACCAAACCCCGGAACCAAGACCCGGAACCAAAATCCCAGATCAAACCCCGTCGCATGACCCGGAGTTGCCGATGCCCTGTCCAGCGCTGCCCGACGGGTTCGATTTCACCGACCCCGATCTGCTGCACCACCGCGTGCCTCTCCCGGAGTTCGCCGAGCTGCGTCAGGCCGAACCAGTCCACTGGGTCCCCCAGCAGCCCGGCATCGCGGGCTTCGAGGACGAGGGTTACTGGGCCGTCACGCGGCACGCTGACGTCAAGTACGTCTCCACGCACCCCGAGCTGTTCTCCTCCTGGCTCAACACCGCGATCATCCGCTTCAACGAGCACATCCCGCGCGACGCCATCGAGGTCCAGCGGCTGATCCTGCTCAACATGGACCCGCCCGAACACACCCGCGTCCGCGGCATCGTGCAGCGCGGCTTCACCCCGCGCGCGATCCGCGCCCTGGAGGACACCCTGCGCCGACGTGCCCACTCGATCGTCCAGGAAGCCGTCGCTCAGACCGGCCCCTTCGACTTCGTCACGCAGGTCGCCTGCGAACTCCCCCTCCAGGCGATAGCCGAGCTCATCGGCATCCCGCAGGAGGACCGCCTCAAGATCTTCGACTGGTCCAACAAGATGATCTCGTACGACGACCCGGAGTACGCGATCACCGAAGAGGTCGGCCAGGAGTCGGCCACCGAGCTCATCTCGTACGCCATGAACATGGCCGCCGACCGCAAACAGTGCCCGGCCAAGGACATCGTGACGCAGCTGGTGGCGGCCGAGGACGAAGGCAACCTCACCTCGGACGAGTTCGGCTTCTTCGTCCTCATGCTGGCCGTCGCGGGCAACGAGACGACCCGTAACGCGATCACGCACGGCATGCACGCGCTGCTCACCCACCCCGACCAGTGGGACCTCTACAAGAGGGAACGCCCCTCGACCACGGCCGAGGAGCTCGTCCGCTGGGCGACCCCCATCGTGTCCTTCCAGCGCACCGCGACCCAGGACACGGAACTCGGCGGACAGCGGATCAAGAAGGGTGACCGCGTAGGCCTCTTCTACTCCTCCGCGAACAACGACCCCGCCGTCTTCGACTCCCCGGAGGTCCTCGACATCACCCGCGACCCGAACCCCCACCTCGGTTTCGGTGGCGGCGGACCGCACTACTGCCTCGGCAAGTCCCTGGCCACCCTCGAGATCGACCTCATCTTCAACGCCATCGCCGACGCCATGCCCGGCCTCCGCCTCGTCGGCGACCCGCGCCGACTGCGCTCCGCCTGGGTGAACGGCGTCAAGGAGCTCCAGGTCAGCGCCAGTTGACCCACGGGGTCGCGCAGAACAGGAGGCGGGGGCACCATCCCCCCATCGCCCCGCCCCCGCCTCCTGCCACCGCGCGATTCGTTCGGCGAGAGGAAGAAACGCGCCAACTGACCGGTAAACGCCGGGAGTTTGTCTGGACAAGTGCCCTGTTTGCCGCGATCCGGCGCGCCCTGTGATCGGTGTCACGGGCTCACTTTGAGTGTGGAGATCCCGGGGAGAAGACGTGACAGAAGTTCACATCTTCGCCCGGCGTGAGATACGCATCGCTACGGCTCGCGCGGCGAGGTTTACAGTTCGCCGCCGGTCGACAGGTATAAACCTTTCCCTTCGGGGTCGTCCTGAGCGTAAGTTGTGGCCGCTTCGCCGGACTGTTCAGTCACTCATGCGCAGACACCAGGGGGATACCTATGTCCATCGGCTACGCGTCCAGCCGTGTGTGGCCCTGTGGCTGACGGTACGTCCGGCAGGTCCCGGAACCGGAGCTCCGTACGCTCTCTGCTCGTCGCCGTGGTGGCGGCACCGCTCGTCCTGACCGCCTGCGCATTCCAGGGCGAAGGGGTGGCGGAGAGCAGGTCCACGGTGGATGCGACGGCTCCCGCGGACGGCGAATCCGCCGGGCCCGGGAAGACCGACGTTCGCAAGCCCGAGGACTTCGACTTCGGTCGTCCGGCGGCCACGGCGCACAACGGAGAGGTCGTCGCCTACCTGCCGCGCCTGGACAACCGCCGCGTGGTCGTGCCCCTCACGATGCAGAACACGGGCGAGAAGCGCGCCTCTTACACGGTCACGGTCACGGCCGACAGAGGCGAGAGGGGTGCTCCGGTGACGGTGACCAAGAAGGCCCTCAACGTGGCCTCCGGCACCACCTGGCCGGCCAAGGCCGACATCAGCGCTCCCGGGACCTGGATCCCCAAGGAAACGAAGATCACCCTGACGGTGACCAAGAACAACTACCCGTTGGGCGACTCTCGCTGAGCTGAAAGGCCAACGGCAGGCCGCTGGCCCCTGGGGCTGATCCCTTGAACCTCACCGGTGATTTGGGGTATCGGCTGGTGACCACGGTTGCGGTGAGTCGTTGCACGGCTCGTGAGCCCCTGGCGCCCGCGTCCCAGTGACCGAGTGAACGTTTCCGTGCCGCTCGACGTCTTCGCACGTGACACAGCAAAGTCACAGCCTCGACGACTTCGAACGGAAACGCTGACCGTGGCCTCTGCCGCCGAGCTGTCCCCCGCCCGTCCGCCCTCCGGTCCGGCCGAGCCGGCCCCCGGTGGGCGGAAGGAACCGTTCCCGGAACTCAAAGGGTTCTGGCGGCGGTATCGGGTGCCGTTGCTGGCCACGCTTCCGACGGTTCCGTTGTACGGGGTGTGGTTCGCGTTTCTCGCCACGGGTGGCGGGGATCTCGCGGCGCAGCAGGCATGGGCGGAGTTCGCGTCACGGCACGGCGGATCGGCGTACAGCCTCTTCTGGTACGGCGGGATGCACACCGCCAACTACAGCCTGATCTCCCCGTACTTGATGGCCACCTTCGGCGTGCGCACGGTCACGGTCGTCGCCGGGCTGCTCGCCACCTGGCTGGCCGCGGTGCTGCTCGTGCGCAGCGGGATCCGCCGCCCCCTCGGCCCCGCGCTGCTCGCCTCGCTCGCCCTGTGGTGCAACGTCGCGTCCGGCCGTACGACCTTCGCGCTCGGCGTCGCCTTCGGGCTCGCGGCCTGTGTGCCGCTCACGCGGGAGCGGCGGCTGCCTCTGGCCGTCGCGTACGCGGCCCTTGCGACCATGGCGAGCCCGGTGGCGGGGCTGTTCCTGGTGGTGGCGGGGGCCGGTTTCGCGCTCGTACGGGACTGGAAGCGGGCCGCCGGTCTCATCGCGCCGCCGTTCGTGGTGGTCGCGGGGATCACGTTGCTGTTCCCGTTCAAGGGCGAGCAGTTGATGCCGGCCGGCCGGATCTGGCCGCCTGTCCTCTTTGGTGTCGTGCTGTTCGCCCTCGCTCCGCGCCGCTGGGGGGTGCTGCGGTGGTGCGGCCTGGTGTACGCGGCCGGGACGGTGCTGACGTATCTGATCCCCTCCCCGATCGGCACGAACGTGGAGCGGCTCGCCGAGCTGTTCGCACCGACCGCCCTGCTCGCCGCGCTGCTCGCGCAGAGGAAGCAGGGGCAGAGACGCAGACTCGTCGCCCTCGCCGTGACCCTCATCGTCTCCGTGACCTGGCTGGGTACGAAGACCGTCGATGATCTGCGGATCTCCACCAAGGTGCCCGCCTGGGCCGCCGACACCCGCGGTGTCGTCCGTGCCCTCGACCGGCTCGGTGCCGAGCGCACCCGGGTCGAGGTGGTCCCGGCCCGCAACCATCGCGAGGCCACCGCGCTCGCCCCGCATGTGAACCTCGCGCGCGGCTGGAACCGGCAGCTGGACATCGAGCGCGGGCGGCTCTTCTACGACGGAACGTTCTCGGAGTCGACGTACCGGGCCTGGCTGGACCGCTGGGCCGTCGGCTTCGTCGTACTGCCCGCCGGGAAGCCGGACGGCTTCGCCGAGGAGGAGGCGCGGCTGGTCAGGAGTCGGCCCGCCTGGTTGGAGCCGGTCTGGCAGGACGCGCACTGGCAGGTGTTCCGGGTGCGCGGCGCGGTGCCGTTGGTGTCGTCGCCCGGCTCCGTCGTACGGGCCTCCAGTGCCGAGGTCGTCGTACGGATGCCGGGGCCCGGCTCGGTCACCGTGCGCATCGCCTACTCGCCGTGGCTGTATGCCGAGGGCGGCTGCCTGAAGAAGCGGGGCGAGTTCACGCGGCTGACGGTGACCGAATCGGGCGTGTACCGGATCAGCTCGGGGTACGGTCCTTCGCCTGGTCCGGCTCCGCGATGCTGACCTCGGCGGGCTTGCCGCGCGCGCTGACCCGGGGGCCCTGGAGCAGATAGGTCAGCACGAAGCCGATGCCGACGACGGCCGCGCCGCCCGCCGCGTCGAGCACCCAGTGGTTGGCGGTCGCCACGATCGCCGCGATCGTGAACAGCGGATGCAGGAGACCGAGCGCCTTCATCCACCCCGTCGGCGCGAGGACCGCGATCACCAGACCGCACCACAGCGACCAGCCGAAGTGCAGTGAGGGCATCGCCGCGTACTGGTTCGTCAGCGCGGTCAGCGTTCCGTAGTCCGGCTGGGAGAAGTCCTGTACGCCGTGCACGGTGTCGATGTAGCCGAGGCCCGGCATCAGGCGCGGTGGGGCCAGCGGATAGAGCCAGAAGCCGAGCAGCGCGAGGATCGTGGCGAAACCGAGCGCCGAGCGGGCCCAGCGGTACTCGGCGGGGCGGCGCACATAGAGGACGCCGAGGACGCTGAGCGGGACCACGAAGTGGAACGACGTGTAGTAGAAGTCGAAGAAGGCGCGCAGCCAGTCGACGTTCACCACCGCGTGGTTGACCCAGTGCTCGATGTCCATGAACAGGAACTTCTCGATCGCCAGGATCTGCTCGCCGTGCTGCTCGGCGGTGGCCCGGGCCGCCTCGTTGGAGCCGCCGTGCGCCTCCAGCCTGACCTGCTGGTAGGCGGAGTAGCCGACGCGGATCAGCAGCAGTTCGAGGAGCAGGTTCGGGCGGGAGAGGACCCGGCGCAGGAAGGGCAGCAGGGGTACGAATTTCCAGCGGGCCTCGGCGGGTGGCGCGTACTGCGTGGGGATCGGGACCTGGTAGTGCGGCGAGGTGCGGGACAGGAACGGGACGACGCAGGCGGCGGTGAGCGCGGCGAGCAGCACGACGTTGTCCCGCAGCGGGTAGAGCACCGGCATGTTCGGCAGCATCATCTTCGCCGGGAGCGTCATCACCAGGACGACGGCGACCGGCCATACGTACCGGTCCGAGGCCTTCTTGCCGACCCGGCCGACCAGTGCGAGCAGCACCCACAGCAGCTGGTGCTGCCAGGTGGTGGGCGACACCGCGATCGCCACGCAGCCGGTCAGCGCGACGGCGAGCAGCAGCTGCCCGTCGCGCGCGTAGCGCACGGCACGGCGCAGGCCGAGGAACGCGACGGCCGCGCCGAGCAACAGGAACAGGGCGATCTCCAGGGGCCCGGTCAGGCCGAACCGCAGCAGGGCGCCGTGCAGCGACTGGTTGGCGAGGTCGTCGGCGGGCCGACCGAGACCGACTCCGGCCAGGTGGTGCACCCAGTACGTGAACGAGTCGTGCGGCATCGCCGCCCAGGCCAGGGCCGTCGTCGCGGCGAAGGTGACGCCGGTGGAGAGCGCGGCCCGGCGGCGGCCGGTGAACCACAACAGCGGAGCGAAGAGCAGGACGGTCGGCTGGAGGGCCGCGGCGACACCGATCAGCAGTCCGCTGGCCCGTTCCCCCCGGACCGCGAAACAGCCGAGCAGTACCAACAGCACCGGGATGATGCTGGTCTGGCCGAGATACAGCGTGTTGCGCACCGGCAGGGACAGCATCAGCAGGCTGATCGCCACGGGGGCGGCGAGCAGGGCCGTGCGTCTGCTCACCGGCTGCGGCAGGGCACGGGCCGCGACCAGACCGAGCGCGACGACGAGCAGCAGGGTGCCGAAGGTCCAGCCCCAGCCGAGGGCCTGCTCGGCCGCGCGGGTGAGCGGTTTGAGGACGAGTCCGCCGAACGGCGTGCCCGTGAAGCGCGTCGAGTCGTACAACGATCCGTTCACATGCAGCACGCCGCCCGGGCCGACCCAGGTCTCCAGATCCGTCAGGCGTTCCCCCTTCGGCGTGCTCAGGACGACGGCGACCTGCCGTACCGCCAGTACGGCCGCGACCAGCCAGAGGGCCGCGCGCACCATGCCCAGCCGTGCCTTCGCCGTGCCCGCGGCTCCCGCCGCGAAGGCATCACCTGGTCGTCCACTCTCCACATTCGCCACGCCCCGTCGGCCCTCCCGCCCCGTTGGTCACCCATGTCCCACGGGTGTCAGCTGATCGTTGTCACTGTGCGAGCCCTATGAGGCTCGCACTACCCCCGCGGAGAGACGCAGGCAACCCCCGCTTTACCTGACGTCCTTCCATCTTTTGTCCTGAAGAGGGTGTAGCGCGACCGGAGGTTGCGGTGATGTTCCGGGGACCTGCGTGACCGCCGGGCGGATCCGCCCGTAGCGGTCTATATTCGACGACGAAACTAGTTAGAGCCTCTAACTAGCCAGACGAAAGGCATGGTGCATGACCGAGCCACGGCTCTGGAACGACGTCGACGACTACCTCACCGCGCTCCTCGCCCCACCCGACGACGCCCTGTCCGCCGCACTGCGCGACAGCGACGCCGCCGGACTCCCGCACATCAACGTCGCCCCCACCCACGGCAAGCTGCTCCACCTGCTCGCCGTGATCCAGGGCGCCCGCCGCATCCTGGAGATCGGCACCCTCGGCGGCTACAGCACCATCTGGCTGGGCCGCGCGCTGCCGGCGGACGGGCGCTTGATCAGCCTCGAGTACGACCCGAAGCACGCGGAAGTCGCCCGCCGGAACCTCGCGCGGGCCGGCCTCGACAAGATCACCGAGGTACGGGTGGGCCCCGCCCTGGACTCGCTGCCGAAACTGGCCGACGAGCAGGCCGAGAACCCGGCTCCGTTCGACCTGGTCTTCATCGACGCGGACAAGGTGAACAACCCGCACTACGTCGAGTGGGCCGTCAGACTCACCCGCCCCGGCAGCCTGATCGTCCTCGACAACGTCGTACGCGGCGGCGCCGTCACCGACGCCACCAGCGACGACCCGTCGATCCGAGGCACCCGCGCGGCGCTGGAACTCTTCGCGTCCCATCCGAAGCTGGACGCTACGGCGATCCAGACGGTGGGGTTGAAGGGGTACGACGGGTTTGCGCTGGCGCGCGTATTGGCGTAGGGCGCCCGGGCTTACCGCCCGCCTGGTCTTACGCCGCCCGACCTCACCCCTCGTGGTAGAAACCCACGTTCACGCTGCGTGGGGAGGTGCGGTCGTGGATGATCAGTTCGCCGGAACCGTTCTGGGGGAGCCTCGCCGTTCCGCCGTACGGGAGGGGCTGCGGGGTCCCGCCGACCAGCACGAGCCGCACCTCGGACGAGGGGTCGGCGTGCGAGCCCCGCAGCCACGTCACCTGCCAGGTCCCGTCCGGGCCGCACAGGAACTCCAGGTGCACCCGCGAGACGAACAGCCAGTCGTCGGGCGTCGCGAGGCGGCAGAAGCCCCGGTCCCGCCCCACCCGCAGCACGGCACCCGGTTCGCTGGGCGAGTCGGCCATCTGCATCCCGGCCGTCGCACCCGCGTCGGCCTCCGACACCGTGGCCATGGTGAGTTCGAGCACGTGCGCTCCTTCGGTTCCCGCAAGTCCAGTGGTTCGGCGCCGAAGCGTGGTGGGGTCCTGGTCGGACCCCGGACCCCGGGACCCGGGGCTCCTCGCTCCGGCGACATGTCGCGGCCGAATGATAGATCGCCCGGGTGACATGCCGTCCGGCACACTTAACGCATGACCGAGCGAAAACCTCCCGGTGTCAGCTTCGAGTCCTGGATCGACAAGCAGATCCGCGAGGCGGAGGCGCGTGGGGAGTTCGATCAACTCCCCGGTGCCGGTAAGCCGCTGCCTGCCACCAGCGACACCACGTACGACGAACTGTGGTGGATCAAGCAGAAGATGGCCCGCGAGGGGCTGTCGGTGCTGCCGCCGACGCTGGCGTTGCGCAAGGAGGCGGAGGACGCGCTCGCCCGCGCCGCGGAAGCCCCTTCGGAACGCGTGGTGCGGCAGATCGTCACGGAGATCAACGCAAAGATCCGCGAGATGATGTTCAAGCCGCCACCGGGTCCGCCACTGGGCCTGAAGCCGTACGACGTGGAGGAGATCGTACGGGACTGGCGCGAGCGACGTGGACGGCACGAGGGCTGACGCGCACAACCCGCGTACGCAGACTGTGCTGCGTACGCGGGTTGCTGTGCTGTGTAAAGGAGTTGTACGGGAGTTCAGATGCGCAGGAGGCGTTCCGCGAGCTCCCGGTAGTCGCGCAGGGCGAGCCGTAGTTGCTCGGTGTCGGCCTTCTCGTCGCCCGGCGTCTGCCAGGACGTGCGGAGGGTGCGGCGGCGTTGGGTTACGGCTTCTGTGAAGCGGGCCGCCACCTCCTCCAGTACCTGGTCCGCCTCCTCCAGGGAATCCCGCGGGCCGTCGACGAAGCCGGCGACCGCGTGCTGGAGCCGCAGGGTCCACTTGTCGGCCTCGTCGTGGGACATCAGCCGGCCGGTGGAGCCGCCGACGGTCTTGTCGCGACCGATCGTCTTGCCGGGGCTGACTGCCTTGTCGGGACCGATCGCGGCCTCACGCTCCGGCTGCTTCGCCGGCGTCGGCAGACCAGCCATGTTGTCAGTCATGCGTCTCAACTCCCCTTGGCGTGGCGCCTGTTGAACGCCCACGGCGCGTGCAGGCGTTCGCCCAGGCGGTTCGAGCGGGCGGGAGCGGGCTCGTCGGCCGCGCGGTGGCGCCGTGTGTCCTCACGGCCCGGCGTCACCAGGTCGTCGAAGAGGGCGCGGGCCTCGATCATGGCCTCGCGGAGTTCCTCCGTACCGGTACGGCTCTCGTCGCCGTCGGCGAGGGGTGCGTGGGCGGCCCGGTGGATGCGCCGGTAGCCATGGACGTGGTGTGCGTGGTGCACGGAGAGCGCGGCGAGCTGCTCGTCGTAACGGTCGCCGTCGGGGAAACCGCGGGCGCCGGCCAGTTCGCCGAGCAGCCGGTCCGCCTCGGCCACGGCCTCCCGCGGCGAGTCGACGAACCGCTCCTGTGCGGCAGCCCAACGCGCCTCGTACCGCTCCCGCGCCGCAGGCTCCAACGGCTGCTTGTGCAGCGAACCGTGCCGCTTCACACGGTCCGTGAGCTCGCGTTCGGCGGCCTTGGCGTCGCCGTCGTGCTGGGCGACGGCCCGGTCGTACTCGGGCCCGAAGCGCCGCCGCAGGTTACGCCCGCCGCCGCCCGCTCCGCGGGACGTGGCGAGCCAGACGGCCGCGCCGATGATGATCGCCGCGACCACGATCAGAACAATGATCACGCCAGTGGACATGGAATACCTTCCGGTTACGGCCCGTTGAGGCCGGCTCCCTGCCCGAGTTGCCCACAGGACGCCGGCCAAACGACACCCGTGCCCGGGTAATTGGCTTGCGGACGGCGGACCGTACGTACGGACAATGCCCGCCATGACCACTCGTACTACGACGACGACGTCCTGGACCGTCGCCCCCGAGCCCTTCGACTCCCCCGCCGCGGCAGCCCTCTGGCGCGCGTACTACACGGAGGTCAGCGACCGCTGGTACCTGCTCCACGAGGGGCACACCACCGACCCGGCCGAGCTGGAGCGCGAGATCGCCGCCGAGACCGGGGCTGAACTCGCCCCGCCCACCGGGGTGTTATTGCTCGCCCGGTACGACGGAGAGCCGGCCGGCACAGTGGGCGTGCGACTTCTCGTGAGCGGGGGAACCGCCGTCACGGGCACGGGCGAGCTCAAGCGGATGTTCGTGCGGAAGGAGATGCGCGGCAAGGGCGGCGGTTCCGTGCTGCTCGCGGCAGCCGAGGAGGCGGCCCGCGGGCTCGGCCTCGAGCGGCTCGTGCTCGACACCCGCAACGACCTGGTCGAGGCACGCGCGATGTACGCACGGCACGGGTACGTGGAAATCGAGCGGTACAACGACGAGGAGTACGCCGAGCACTGGTTCGCGAAACGGCTGCGCTCCTCTTGAAGTCCGGCTAGAAGCCACGGGACCAGCCACAACGAACCGTCAGTCGACAACGAACCCAACCCCTCAACCGCCGGAGGCAGGACGTTCCGCCACCGAGCCGCACATCTCCGCACTCAGCTCCCTGACGAGCTGGGCCAAGTCCGTGGGCCGGTCCGGCGTCCACCAGTCGCCCAACAGCTCGGCGAGGGACTCCTCGCGGGCCGCGGCGAGTTGGGCGGCGACCTCGCGGCCCTCGGTGGTGAGGACGAGGTCGAGGCCCTCGCGGACAGCGAGGTGGCGTTCCTCGACCTGGCGGGCCGCCTGCATGATGACGTCCAGCGGGACGGCGCTGCGTTCGGCGAGGACGCCCGGCTCGGCCCAGCCGTAGCGCCGGATGCGCAGCAGGAGCCAGCTCGCCGCGGGCAGCAGGTCGTAGCCGGCGCGGGCGGTGATCTTCTCGTAGATCGCGCGCCGCCCCTCGCGCGTGCCGAGCAGCGACAGCGCCCGGCAGACCTCGTCGTACGAGGAGCGCTCCACCGGATTGCTGGCCAGCGTCTCCGTGGCGTCGGGCACCGTCACCGAGCCCCGCAGCTTGTCCTCGCGCAGGAACCAGGCCAGTACGAAGCCGAGAACGGCGACGGGAGCCGCGTACAGGAAGACGTCCGTGATGGCCGAGGCGTACGACTGCACGGCCGACAGGCGCAGCGCGGAAGGGAGTTCGGAGATGCCGCGCGGGTCGCTCTCGAGGGCGTCCGGAGTGATGCCGGGCGGCAGCGGCTGTCCGGCGAGCGCGGTCGTCAGCTTGTCGGCGAGGCGGCTCGCGAAGATCGTGCCGAAGATGGCGACGCCGAACGAGGCGCCGATGGAGCGGAAGAAGGTGGCGCCGGAGGTGGCGACGCCGAGATCCTCGTACGAGACGGCGTTCTGCACGATCAGCACCAGGACCTGCATGACGAGTCCGAGGCCGAGGCCGAACACGGCGAAGTACGCGCTCATTTCACCGGTGGAGCTGTTCTCGTCGAGCTGATGGAGCAGCAGCAGGCCGAGCGTGGTGACGCCCGTGCCCGCGATCGGGAACACCTTCCAGCGGCCGGTACGGCTGACGATCTGGCCGGACACCGTGGAGGCGAGCAGCAGACCGGCCACCATCGGCAGCATGTGCACGCCCGACATGGTGGGCGAGACCCCCTGGACGACCTGCAGGAACGTCGGCAGATACGTCATCGCACCAAACATCGCGAAGCCCACGATCAGGCTGATCACGGCGGAGAGGGTGAAGGTGCGGATGCGGAAGAGTTTCAGGGGGAGTACGGGCTCGGCGGCCCTCCGTTCGACGGACACGAAGGCCACGGCCAGCACAGCGGCGAGTACCGCGAGGCCGATGATCTGCGGCGAGGCCCAGCCCCAGGTGGTGCCGCCGAGCGAGGCGACGAGGACGAGGCAGGCGGCGACGGACGCGATCAGGAACGTACCGAGGTAGTCGATCGTGTGCCGCGCGGTCCGGACGGGGATGCGGAGGACGGTGGCGATGACGGCGAGTGCGACCACGCCGACGGGGAGATTGACGTAGAAGACCCAGCGCCAGCTCAGATGCTCGGTGAACAGGCCGCCGAGCAGCGGGCCGAGCACACTGGTCGCGCCGAAGACGGCTCCGAACAGGCCCTGATACTTGCCCCGTTCGCGGGGCGGGACGAGATCGCCGACGATCGCCATCGACAGCACCATCAACCCGCCGCCGCCCAGGCCCTGGAGCGCCCGGAACCCGATCAACTGGGGCATGTTCTGCGCCATTCCGCAGAGCGCCGAGCCGATGAGAAAGATCACAATCGCCGTCTGGAAGAGCCTCTTTCGGCCGTACTGGTCACCGAGCTTGCCCCAGAGCGGGGTGGCGGCGGTGGCAGCGAGCAGATACGCCGTGACTACCCAGGACAAATGGTCCAGGCCGCCGAGTTCGCTGACGATGGTCGGCAGCGCGGTCGACACGATCGTCTGGTCCAGCGCCGCGAGCAGCATGCCCAGCAATAGGGCGCCGATCGAGACGAGGACGCCCCCTCGTACGTACTCCTGACCGGGAGCGCCGCGTGAGTGGTCGCGGGGCGGTGGCGGGTGAGCCCCGTCCGCCGTGTCGTGGGTGTTCGTACGGTGCGCTTCCTCGGCCATGCCGACCTCCCGGCCGCGAGAGCCCTCGGGTCCCCGTCGTCCTTGCATTCTGGTCGGTGTGACCGGTTATGGCCCGTTGAATCCACAGAGGAGTTCGAGATTCTGGTGGTAGCTGGGAGATGGTGTGGAGGCGGTCTGCATAATCGCTGAAGTTCGTTTTGGGGAGGGATCCATACGTGAGTGGCCGGAGTGTGCACGTCTGCCCGGAATGCGGGACACCGCGCGAGCCGGGAGGCGCGCCCTCGTGCGCATGCGCTCAGCGGGCGGCGGACGAACTCCTGGAAACCCGCTACGCGGAGGCCGCCGCAGCGGAGGACTTCGATCCGCTGCGCATCCGGCCGTACGTGGATCTGGAGGCGGTTGAGTACGAGGTCGACCTGGAGAAGGGGTCGGGGGTCTCGGGGGTGGACCCGGGTGCCTTGGGCTCGGGCTCGGGTTCCATGGGTTCGGACTCGGGTTCCATGGATTCGGGCTCGGGTGCCTTGGGTGCGGGGTCGGGCGTCTCAGGAGTGGGCTCGGGTGATCCGGGTGCGGGCTCAGGCGTCTCAGGAGTGGACTCGGGCGGCCCGGGTGCGGGCTCGGGTGCCTTGGGCGCGGGCTCGGGCGTATCGGGTGCGGGCTCAGGTGCCTTGGGCGCAGGCTCGGGTGCCTTGGGCGCAGGCTCGGGCGTTTCGGGTGCCTCGGGCGCGGGCTCGGATATGGGGCCTCCTAGGTCGTTAAACGGGGCCAAGTCGTGGGAGGCCGCTGACCCGTTGGTCGAGCCGATGCCCTCGGGGGCGGGCGACGCGCTTCGTGAGCCCGGGGGCTCGGGGACGGGTGACCCGTTGACCGAGGCCGGGCGCTCCGGGGCGGCTCACCCGGCGGCCAAGCGGAGGGGCTCTGGGGCGACTGACCCACCGGCCGAGCCCGGAGGCTCGCGCGCAGGCGACCCGTTTGTCGAGCACACGCCCTCCGGGGCGGGCAACCCGTTGGTCGGGCCCGGCGGTCCGGGCGCGCCCGCGACACCCCCGGGGCCGTCCGGACCGGCCGCAGGGCAGCACCGGTCCGAGCCGCCGGTGGGGCGGCGCCAGTCCGGACCGCCCTCGGAGCAGCACCCGTCCGGACCGCCGGTGGGGCAGCACCGATCTGCGCCGCCCACGGAGCAGCACCAGTCCGCACCGCCCGCGAGGCAACACCAGTCCGGGCCGCCCTCGGTGCCGAACTCGCCCCCGGCGGCCGCGACCCCGTCTCAGGCCGCCCCGGCTCCGGCACCCCAGGCCCATTCGCCCGACGACGCCCCCACGGCCGACCTCCAACTGACGGACCTCCACCGGTTCGACGCACAGTCCCCCGGCCCGGACCCGGTGACCGGCCCGCTGTCCCTGACCGAGCCCGAGCAGCCGGCTCGCAGGCGCGGCCGTCGGCGTCGGCTCGCCTTCGTCGGCACAGCGGTTGGCGCCGTGGTAATGACCGCCGCCGGGTTCGCGAGCGGGTTCTTCTCGTACGACACGCCGTCGCGGGACAGCGCAGGCCCTCCGGGCGACATGCGCGCGAGCATCCCGGACGCGGTCTCGCCGGAGCCGCCGTCCCCGAGCCCGTCGAAGACGTCACCGCCAGCCCAGCCACCGCAGGCGGCCCCACCGACCAAGCCGTCCAAACCAGCCACGCCCAGCACGTCCGCGCCGACCAAGGAGCCCACGCCCGAGCCCACCCCGACCCGCGAAACCCCCACGCCCCGCCCACCGTCGGCCGAGCCGCCGGCCGACTCGGCACCCCCCGGCTCCGGCGGAGGCGGCGAGCGCAGCAACGAGCGGGTCCTGCGCCCCGGCGACTCCGGCAACGAGGTCACAGAACTCCAACTCCGCCTACGCCAGCTCTTCCTCTACGCAGGCCCCACCACAGGCACGTACGACGACCAGACAGAAAACTCCGTACGAAGCTTCCAGGGCTCCCGAGGCGTCAACGACGAACTGGGCATCTACGGCGAGCCAACACGAGAAAGCCTGGAGTCAGAGACGGACGAACCGTAAGCCGACCACGAGCCGGTGCTGCCACAACTCGCGCCCCACACCCAGGCACGCACGGACCCGCGAAGCCACGGCCAAGAGCCCCCCGGACCGGTCAGGACGCTGTCGGCCAACCCCTCCACTGGGCCAGCAGGGGTGCGCCGTTCCGCCCTGCCAGACCATCCACCACACGAGCCGCTGCGCGCACGGCGCAGCGAACTGCGTAGCGAACCGGGCATTCCAGTCGTCGAGCACGTCGCGCCGACTCCGCGGGGTATCTCGCCCTCGCTGAGGTTCAGCTGCACCTGGGGGCAGGAAGCTCTTTCAGGCCCACACCCAACACTGCACAGCGCACACAGCGGATCATCAAGGAACGGGACGGCCTGCGACAACGGCTCTTCGGCGCGGGCCATGTCCCTGCCCACTCCCGTGCCTCACGGGTATCGCTACCGATCAATTCTCGCCAAAAAACAGTCTGCAGCCTCAACGGAGTGCTCGTTGCCGCACATTCGAGTCTGGGCGCCCTCGTGATCCGTTTCAGTTCGACACAGCAACTACGTCAACGTGAGCTGGCCTCCACAACTTATTCCGGTTTCCTCCAAACTCTCACCCAATACTGTCGGACGTAAGCGAAGAATCCGACATACAACCAAGGCTGCCATTAAGTCATTACCTCGTAACCGCCTGGCTACCTGAGAGTCACTTGTGTGATCGTTGCGGCAACTGGGGCGGCAGTGCAGGGCCGTTACATCGGCGCCATGTCACGGCAACTCGACTTGTCGGCCCGCCAGTTGACCAACGAGGGGAACAAAGTGAAGAGAGTCAGATTCGTCGCCGCCGCGCTACTCACCGCGGCACTCGCGGTACCCACGGCCACGGCGGTTGCCGCCAGCGCCCACGGCGGCGGCGCACACGCCTGGTCTCCGGCCGGCGGCGACAGCGGGAAGATATCCGTAAAGGACAACAGCAGTGACGGGGACCCGGTGAAGGCCGAGTACTACCGGACTGCCAACCCGGACACGAAGCGGACGCTGTGGAACCACAGCGGCCCGCGCACCACCACCACATCTGGCGACGGGTCCAGGATCTACAAGTTCAAGGCGTGCGACGAGAACTACGGCAATCCGGACGACTGCTCCGGCTGGGTAATCCCGTAAGCCGGACGTCCACGGATGGTTTTGCCGCACCAGCCCGAACCGGCTGGTGCGGCGCTCCCTTTTCTGACACAAGAGGCCAGATTCTGTGAAACCAAGTGATGCGCCCGGGCTCCGGGTGAGCGGCCTGTGCTATCAGGTCGAGGGACGAACCCTTCTCGACAGCGTGAACTTGTCCGTCTCTCCCGGCGAGTCGGTCGCGGTGACCGGCCCCAGCGGCTCCGGCAAGTCGACGCTGCTCATGTGCATCCTCGGCCTGATCAAACCGCAGGCGGGCGTCATCACCGCCGGGGGCCGGGAGATCACCGGACTCGGGTCCGCCCAGCTTGCGCAAGTACGGCGAGTGACGCTGGGCATGGTGTTCCAGTTCGGCGAACTCCTCCCCGAGCTCAGCCCGGTGGAGAACGTCGCCCTGCCGGTCCTGCTCGACGGGGGCCGCCACCAGGATGCGTACCGGCGCGCGGAAGAACTCCTCGGCGAACTCGGCGTCCCCACCGGCTCCACGCCCACCGGGATGCTTTCCGGAGGCGAGCGCCAGCGCACCGCCGTGGCCCGCGCCTTGATCACCGAGCCCGCTGTCCTCCTTGCCGACGAGCCCACCGGTGCCCTCGACCCCGATGCCAAGGAAGGAGTCGCCCGGCTGCTTTTCACCACGGCCCGTGACCGCGGTTGCGCACTGCTCGTCGTCACGCACGACCCCTGGGTCGCCGGCCGGGCCGACCGCCGCCACGAGCTTCAGGGCGGGATCCTCGCCGAAGTCGGAGCCGCCTGATGCGAACGAGCACGCGCACCGCGGGCACGCTGATCAGGATCGGCCTCGCCGCGGGCCGCTCCACTCCCGGCGACCGCCTGCGCTGGTGGGGACTGTTCGGCGCCGCCCTCGCCGTCGCCTTCGTCACCCTGGCGACCGTGGCCACCGTCGCCACCTATGACGGCCGGGAGAGCCGAGCAGACGCCCGCGGAGCAGTGTTCACCAGCAGTAAGCACGCCGCACTGCTGTACAGGGAGGGCGCCGACTCCGTCGGCAGACGACCCGTATCGGTCGTCTTCGTCCACCCCCTCACTCCCAAGGCCCCTGTTCCCGCCGGCGTGAACCGATGGCCCGAACCGGGCGAAGTCCTGCTCTCCCCCGAACTCCTCCGCACCGGAGACGCGGAGGGGATCCGTACCCGGTACGGATCGTTCGCTGGGACCATCACTGCCGACGGCCTGGCCTCCCCCTCAGAGCGGCTCGCCTACGTCCGGGTGACGGACGCTCCGCCGAAGGGCGATCGCCGATGGCTTCCCGTGGCCGCCTTCGGAGGCGGCGGCGGAGCGACGGGAGAAATGGCCGATCAAGCTCCTGTGACGTCGCCTCTGACGGCTATGTGGGCCCTGACCGGGTTGCCCGCTCTCGCCCTGGTCGTGATCAGTGCACGGGTCGGCTCCCGCGCGCGTGACCGGCGCAGCAGTCTGCTGCAAGCCCTTGGCGGGACATGGCGACACCGGATGATCGTCAACATTGGTGAAGCCGCATTCCCCGCAGCGTTGGGAACCATCGTCGCGTTCGTGCCGTATGCCGTCGCCTCCGTGCGGGACATCCGCCTGGCGCCCACCGGATACCTCCTCGACCATCGCGACGTATCGGCCGCTTGGCCCACTGCCATCGGAGCGGGAGTCGTAGCCCTGCTTGCCGTGTTGGGCATCGTGGTCGCCGCACACCGAGTCCATCGGGACGGTAGATCCACCCGCCCGACCTCGTTCACCTCCCGTGTCCCGGCATGGCGCCTGCTGGCCTGCGGAGTCGGCGTCGCGCTGGTCCTGGCGAGCCAGTACGTGCCCCGCAAGGCTCAACTGATCGTGTTCACCAGCGGAACCGTCGTGATGTGGGCGTTCCTGTCCTCTGTCGTGGCCCTCGGCACCCGCCACCTGGGGGCCTGGCTCGCCGACAACGGCAGACGGCAGGGCCACGCGGGCCGCATGATCGGCGGACGCTGGACCCACGCGCACCCCGGCGTCATCGTCCGCCTCGCGCTGGCCATGGTGATCGGCATCGGGATCGTCGCTCAGATGCAGGTGTGGACCAGCAGGCTCGGAGAGCACTCACAAGCAGCGGTGGCCACACACGAGCGCATCAAGGACACCGTGATCGAGCTGACCACCGGCGGCATGACCGCGGCGCAGAGCGACCGGTTCCGCTCATCCCTTCCTCCTGGATCGCTTCTGCTGACCCGCACCATGCATGACCCAGGACCGCCCAAAGAACCGTGGGTGTCGATCGAAGGGCCGTGCCAGGACCTGCGCGCGCTGCACATCGCCTGCACCGGCGACACGAAGACCAAGGCGGCAAGTAGCGCTCAGGTGGACGAACTGCGCCGCTGGTACGGCGACATCAAGTTCGCGCAAGCCTCCCAGATCACGGTGAAGGCGGACGGCAGCCAGTCGCTCCTTGTTGTGACCCCCACACCAGGACAGCTCGCTGCGGTCAAGCAGGCCGCGTACACGCTCCCCAACCCTTCCGTGCAGGTCGATGAACTGGGCGGGACGTGGCTGGGGTCCTCCCGTATCCGCCTTCCGAACTGGATTCAGCTGTTCGGCGTCACCGGCCTCATGTTTCTTCTCGTGGCCGGCGCGGTGAGCGCGGCGGCAGAGTTCGTACGGATCCGCCACGCCCTCGCTCCGCTATCCGTCCTGACCGGCCACCGTCGCGTGTTCCGGTCCGTGAGTTCATGGCACCTGACTGTGCCCTTGCTCATCTCCACGGTGGTGGCTGGTGCCGTGACCGCATGGCACTCCGTGTTCTTCATCGCCCTGGTACAGGAAGGCTCCGTTTCCTGGACCGTCCTGGCAGCCGGCGTCACGACATGTGCCGTGGTCTCGCTCACCGTCGGGTTCCTAGGCGCACGCGCCGCAGCCCGCGAGGCCGACCAGTGGCGCCCCGCAGCCGACTGAACAGGAGCAAGCTCCACGACGATGAACTGTGCGAGTACGGCTTCGCCTTGTGGCCGCGCAGACCACGTACGCCCCCGGCTGCGACGGGCGGACACACCAGCACACCCAGGAGGCGCGGGGCTGCGTCAAAGTGCGGCTCCGCCGCCGGGGAGCGACAAGCCACAACAGCCCCGCGGTCGCCCGCAAACCGACCCACCCTCCCGGTACGCGCCCCCCTCAACCGCCAGGAGCGACGCTCACCCGAATCGCCCCATCCCCCGCAGCCAAAACCCGCACCTGCGAAAGGTCCCGCACCACCACATCCGGCCGATGATCCCCGGCCCGAGCCCCGACCCCCACAACCCGCATCCCCGCGGAGCGCCCCGCCGCGATGCCCGCCCCCGAGTCCTCGAACACCAAACACTCCGCGGGCGCGACGCCCAACTCGGCCGCCCCCTTCAAGAACCCTTCAGGATCCGGCTTGCTCGCCCCGACGGACTCGGCGGTGATCCGGACGTCGGGCAGCGGTAGCCCGGCGGCGGCCATCCGCGCGGTCGACAGGGGTACGTCCGCGGAGGTCACCAGCGCATGCGGCAACCCCAGCTCCCGCAGTGAGGCGAGGAATTCCGGGGCGCCGGGAATCGCGACGACGCCGTCCATGTCGGCCGTCTCCTCGGCCAGCATGCGTTCGTTGTCCGCGAGGTTCTTCTCCATGGGCCGATGAGGCAGCAGTTGGGCCATCGACGCGTGCCCTTGCCGGCCGTGGACGACCTTCATGACCTCGTCGCCGTCCAGCCCGTGCCGCTCGGCCCAGCGATGCCAGACGCGTTCGACTACGGCATCGGAGTTGACGAGGGTGCCGTCCATGTCCAACAGCAGGGCACGGGCGGTCAGCACGGTCGTGGCCGTCATCGGCATGCTCCAAAGCGTCGGGGAGGGGGCCGAAGGCGCCGGGGCAAGGTGCCCCAGGGCGAGGCGGCCCAAGGACAAGGTGGCCCCGCCCGCCGGTCAGGGAAAGCGGGCGGGAGCCACTTTGTTCCTCCACGGTACAAAACCGAAGGGCAATCCCGCCACCACTCAGCGGACCCGATTCCACAGAACTTCGCGTAACAAAGGCCGAACCAAAAGCCCAACAAAGGCACGCACGAGCCCAAAGCTCCGCCGCCTCAGTCCCGTACCCCTTGTTATGTCATGGCCACGACATTAAATTCTCACCCGGCGCACATCTCCCCGAAACGCGACACCGCAAGCATTCGCACGCACCGTCAACTTCCCACCCCCCTAAGGGAGTTCGCATGCCGAAGGTCTACGCGCGTCGACGGCTCAGCATACTCGCCGCCGCCGGCGGATTGATAGCCATGGTCGGGCTTTTCAACGGTCCGACCGCCTCCGCAGCTCTGCCCACCCCCGTGAGCGCCGCCACCGCCCGCTCCTACCTGTCCCAGCTCACCGTGGCCAACGAGGACCGCACCGGCTACGACCGCGACCTCTTCCCGCACTGGATCACCCAGTCCGGCGCCTGCAACACCCGCGAGGTCGTCCTCAAGCGCGACGGCGAGAACGTAGAGCAGAACTCCAGCTGCGCCGCGACCAGCGGCAGTTGGTTCTCCGTCTACGACGGCGCCACCTGGAGCGCCGCCGCCGACGTCGACATCGACCACCTCGTACCGCTCGCCGAAGCCTGGGACTCCGGCGCCGACAGCTGGACCACCTCCGAGCGCCAGGGCTTCGCCAACGACCTGACCCGCCCGCAGCTCATCGCGGTCACGGACAACGTGAACCAGGCGAAGGGCGACAAGGACCCGGCGGAGTGGATGCCGTCGGTCGGCTCGTACTCCTGCACGTACGTACGCGCCTGGGTCCAGGTGAAGTACTACTACGACCTCTCCGTCGACTCCGCGGAGAAGAACAAGCTGACGTCCGTGCTCAACGGCTGCTGACCTGCGCCAGACGTCCGCAGTTCAACATGTGGTCACCGGAACCTCCCCACTGACCTCCGTCGTTCCGTACCGTACGGGGCGACGGAGGAGGGTGATCACGTGGCGAGGCTGCGGCTGGGACCACTGCTGAGGTACGTCGACGGCTCGTCCGCGACCGTCTGGGTCGAGGCGAGCCGTCCGTGCACCGCCGAGGTGCGCTGCGCGGACGGCGCCGGCGGCGAGACCCGTACCTTCCAGGTCGCGGGCCATCACTACGCCCTGATCCCGGTGACCGGGCTGACACCGGGCACGTCGACCGCGTACGAGGTGCGCCTCGACGGTACGACGGTCTGGCCGCTGCCCGGCTCCTCATTCCCGCCCTCAGCCATCCACGCCCCTGCCTACGACGACCACGCGACCGTGCGGGTGGCCTTCGGTTCCTGTCGCTGGGCTGCTCCGCCCGCCGACGAGAAGGACCCGGTGGGCCCGGACGCGCTGGACACGCTGGCCGCACGCCTCGCCTCGGATCCGGGGGCCGAAAGACCCGACGTACTGGTGTTGTTGGGCGACCAGGTGTACGCGGACGAGACCTCCAAGGCCACCCGCCGCTGGCTGGCGGCCCGCCGCGATCTCAAGGATCCGCCGGGCAATGAGGTCGCGGACTATGAGGAGTACACGCGCCTCTACTACGAATCGTGGCTCGATCCCGAGGTCCGCTGGCTGCTGTCCACGGTGCCCAGTTGCATGATCTTCGACGACCATGACGTCATCGACGACTGGAACACCAGCGCTTCATGGCTCGCCGACATGCGGGCCACGCCCTGGTGGCAAGAGCGGCTGCTGAGCGGCCTGATGTCGTACTGGGTCCATCAGCACCTCGGCAATCTCCCGCCCGAACACCTCGCCACCGACCCCCTGTACGCCGCCGTCCGCGCCATCCCGGACGGCACGGACGTACTCCGCACCTTCGCCGCCGAAGCCGACTCGAACCCCTCCTCGGTCCGCTGGAGCTACCGCCGCGACTTCGGCCGCGTACGCCTGCTGATGATCGATACGCGGGCGGCGCGCGTTCTCGACGAGAAGGAGCGGGCGATGCTCGCGCCGGGTGAGCTTGCGTGGCTGCGGGAGCAGGTGCTGGAGGGGAGGGGTGCACCGGCCCCAACCCCAACCCCGGCACCCGTGCCGAGCGGAGCGAACGGGACGGCCGCTCCCCCGGCGGACTCCCCCGCCGCCCCCTACGACCACCTCCTCATCGGTACGTCCCTGCCCTGGCTGCTCCCCCATCTCGTGCACGACGCCGAGGCGTGGAACGCCGCCTTGTGCCGGGGGGAGCGTGGGGAGCGGTGGGCGCGGTTCGGGGAGGATCTGCGGCGGCGGGCCGATCTGGAGCACTGGTCGGCGTTTCCGGCGTCGTTCGACGCGCTGGCCTCACTCGTCGCCGAGGTCGGGTCGGGGCCCGAGGCGCCCGCGACGGTGTGCGTGCTGTCCGGGGATGTGCATCACGCGTACATCGCCGAACCCTCGTGGCCCAAGGGCGCCTCCGGGCCCGACGCCCGCGTGCTGCAACTGACCTGCTCCCCCGTCCACAACTCCATCCCGATGTCCATCAAGCTCGGCTTCCACTTCGGCTGGAGCAGAGTGGGCCGCGCTCTCGGCCGCCGTTTCGCCGGGCACGGCGGCGTCCCGAATCCGCCGATCGACTGGCGCAGAACGGGCGGCCCCTGGTTCGGCAACCAGTTGATGACGCTGATCCTGCGCGGCCGCTCGGCCCGACTGCGGCTCGACCAGGCTCGGGAGGAGAAGGGCGGCGGCGCCCGGCTGCGGACGGTCGTCGAGTCCGAGCTCACCCCATAACTCACCCTCGGCGTACGTTGCCCGGCTATCGCGCCTGTTGCCCCTGATGCTCGTGAGGCATCCCACACCGGGTGCCGAGGATCCACTCAAGTGCTCGGCTCCCGTGCCCTGCGACGGCATGATGATGCGGACCGTCCGCTTCCAGCGGGCGGTTTGCCGCATAGCGCCCCAGATGCCCGGGAGTCACAGTTTTGTCTGCAGCGACCGCGGAACCGCCGGCGAGCGCCGAGTCGTCCGCAGAGGTCTCCGTCGCCTTGGTCGGCGCAGGCCCCCGCGGCACCAGCGTCCTGGAACGCCTCTGCGCCTCCGCGCCCGAGCTCCTCGCCCCCGGGGCGCGCCTGACGGTCCATGTCGTCGACCCCTCGCCGCCCGGTCCGGGGCGCGTCTGGCGGACAGACCAGCCGGCCGAGCTGCTGATGAACACCGTGTCCTGCCAGGTGACCCTCTTCACCGACGACAGCGTGGACTGCTCGGGCCCCATCCGCCCGGGCCCGAGCCTGCACGACTGGGCCGACGGCGAGCTGGACCCGGACGCGTACCCGACCCGCGCCCAGTACGGCCAGTACCTGGAGTGGGTCTTCGCCGAAGTCGTGCGCGGGGCACCGCCGTCGGTCCGCGTCGAGACCCACCAGGCCCGTGCGATACGGCTCGACGACGCACCCGACGGCCACCAGCGACTCGTACTCGACAACGGCCGCACCCTGCACGACCTCGCCGCCGTGGTCCTCGCCCAGGGCCACCTGCCGACGGTCGCCGACCGGACACAGCAACGCCTCGCCGAGTACGCCGACCGCCACGGCCTGCGCCACATCCCGCCCGCCAACCCGGCCGACGTCGACCTCTCCCCGCTCGCCCCCGGCGAACCCGTCCTGCTGCGCGGCCTTGGCCTCAACTTCTTCGATCACATGGCCCTGTTGACGACGGGCCGCGGCGGCCGTTTCCTCCGGGCGCCGCAAGGCGGCCTGCGTTACGTCCCGTCGGGCCGCGAGCCACGCCTGTACGCGGGTTCCCGGCGCGGCATCCCGTACCAGGCCCGCGGCGACAACGCGAAGGGCCCGTACGGCCGTCATCTCCCGCTCGTCCTCACTCCGGACGTCATCTCCGCCTTCCGCAAGCGCGCGGACAACGGTGACGCGCCCGACTTCCTCGCGGAGATATGGCCGTTGGTCGCGAAGGAGGTCGAAACGGTCTACTACGAGGCGCTGTTGGTGCGCGGCGAGACTGCGGCACGGGGCGACGCGGCGGCCGTACGGGACTTCCGTGAGCGTTTTCTCGCCATTCCCTACCGCGATCCCCAAGAGGCCCTGCTCCTCGACGAGTTCGGCATCGCGGAGGCCGACCGCTGGTCCTGGGACCGCATTTCGCGCCCGTACGGGGGACAGGCCTTCAACCGCCCGGCGGACTTCCGGAGTTGGCTGCTCGGGTATCTGCGCGAGGACGCCGAGCAGGCGGCGCTCGGCAATGTCGACGGCCCCCTCAAAGCGGCCCTCGACGTGCTGCGCGACCTGCGCAACGAGGTGCGGCTGATCGTCGACCACGGCGGGCTTGCGGGAACCTCGCGGCGGGAGCACCTGGACCGCTGGTACACGCCGCTCAACGCGCTCCTTTCGATCGGGCCACCCCGGCGTCGTATCGAGGAGATGATCGCGCTGATCGAGGCGGGCGTCCTGGAGGTGCTCGGCCCGCGCCTGGAGGTGCGGGAAGAGGACGGGGCGTGGGTGGCGTACTCCCCCGACGTGCCCGGCTCGACGGTCCGTACGACCACCCTCGTCGAGGCGCGGCTGCCGGAACCGGAACTGCGACGCACCGCCGACGACTTGCTCGCGCGGCTGCTGAAGACGGGTCAGTGCCGGCCGCACACGGTGGACGGTTACGAAACCGGAGGGCTGGACGTAACACCGCGCCCGTACCGTCTGATCGACCGCGGGGGGCACGCGCATCCGCGGCGGTTCGCGCTCGGCGTGCCCACGGAGGGCGTGCACTGGGTGACGGCGGCGGGGGTCAGGCCAGGGGTGGACTCAGTCACACTCTCCGACACGGACTCGGTGGCGCGAGCGGTGCTGCGGGCTGTCTCAACTGCGGCGACGTCGGAAGACGCGGCCGAAAATCGGCCGAATGTTGAACTTGCAACAATCGATTGAGCTAGCCTACCGTCGATCACTCGCTCGGTTTACGTCCCCAACGGCGGTCCCCCCATGACCGCATCAGACCGAAGGAGTTCCCCCATCATGACCGGACGCCTAAACAGCGCCCAGCCGTACGCCATCGGCCTGTTCCGCATCGTTATCGGTCTGCTCTTCACCTGCCACGGCGTCATGTCGCTCTTCGGCGAGTTCGGCGGCGCCGACGGCAAGGGCGGCACCGTGGAGCCGACCACCTGGCCGAACGGGTACGCGGCCGTCATCGAGCTCGTCGGCGGCAGCCTGGTTCTGCTCGGCCTCGGCACCCGGTTCGCGGCGTTCATCGCCTCGGGCGCCATGGCCTACGCGTACTTCAAGGTCCACCAGCCGCAGGCGCTCTTCCCGATCGAGAACCAGGGTGAGGGCGCGGCCATGTTCTGCTGGTCGATGTTCCTGCTCGTCTTCACCGGCTCAGGCGCGCTCGGCCTCGACCGGATCTTCGCGCGGCGCACCTCGTCGTCCACGGCGGACCAGCGCAGCTCGGAGCCCATCGCGGCCTGACGCCCGAACCGGCGTACCGCAGCACGCAAGTAGCACGAGATACGCAGGGCGTATGAAAACGGCGCCCGCCCCTTCGCACCGGGGGCGGGCGCCGTCGTCGTATCGGGCGGCTCCTCCGACGTCGTATCTTGCGGCTCTCTGAACGGCACCATGGCGGCTGGGTGAACGTGGTGTAGCGATCACACGTGCCCCCTGTGGATCTCCGGTCCCACCCCCCGCGTACGCTGTATGGCTGTCACAGGCCGCACCTGCCGCTCCCCCGCGACATCGCGGCTCTCGGCCAGGTTCGGGCTACGGGGGAGACACAGGGAGTTCGGGTGCTTGAGAGTGTGGGGCTGCTGACGGGCAGCCCATGGATCTACGCCGTGGTGGCCTTGTCCGTGCTGTTCGACGTGTTCGTGCCGGTGCTGCCGAGCGGGGTCCTCGTCATCGCGGCGGCGACCGCGGCCGCGGCCGGCTCCGGCGCGGCGACCGGGCACGTACCGGACCTTCTGCCGCTGACCCTCACCGCGGCCACCGCCTCGGTCCTCGGCGACCTGATCGCGTACCGCCTTGCCCGGCGCGGCGGCGAGCGCCTGGACCGGGCCCTCGCCCGTTCCCGCCGCCTGACCGGCGCGCAGGAACGTCTCGGCGCGGCCCTCGCACGCGGCGGCGGCGCCCTGGTCGTCGTCGCCCGCTTCGCACCCGCGGGCCGCTCCCTTGTCTCACTCGGCGCGGGCGCCGCCCACCGCCGCGTCCGCGAGTTCCTGCCCTGGTCGATCCTCGCGGCCCTGGCCTGGGCCGCGTACAGCGTCGCCCTCGGCTACTTCGGCGGCCACCTGCTGGGCACGACATGGCTCGCCACGGGCGTTTCGCTGCTCGCACTGTTCGGCGCGGGGGCGGGGGCGGCGTATCTGATACGGCGTCCGGTGGCGGAGACGGGCACGGGCACGGGGGTCTGAGGCGTACGCGGTCGGCCCGTGCGGGCTGCGTAGGGGGCCCGTCCGGGGTGCGTACGGGCTGCGCATGAGCTGCGTATGGGCTGCTTACGGAGTCAGCCGGCCCGGCGTGCGGCCGTCTGGCCCCGGACCTCGAGGCCGTCCAGCAGCTCGGCCGTCGCCTCCGTGATCGCGTCGACCGCCCGGTCGAACACCTCACGGTTGTGGGCTGCCGGGGCCCGGAAGCCGGACACCTTGCGGACGTACTGAAGAGCGGCGGCCCGAATGTCGTCCTCGGTGGCCTCTTCGGGGAGTACGGGCGGGCGGAGAGTCTTGATGCTTCGGCACATGGGTCCAGTTTCGCGCGTGACCGGGGGTCGTGGGGGCGGTAGCGGCAGTACGCCTGTGGAGGCGTACTGCCGCTACCGGCTCGAGTCGCTCAGCCCTCGGCGATCTCGCGGACCTCGACCGTGAGCGTGAACTCCGGCGGGTGGATCTCGAGGAAGCGCTTGGCCCACTCCATGGCCTCGGCCTTGTCCTTGCACTGAGTGATGGAGTAGCCGCCGATCACTTCCTTGGTCTCGGTGAACGGGCCGTCGACCTGGCTGAACTTGCCGCCGGTCCAGGTGATCCGGGTGCCGTCGGAGGTCGGGTGAAGGCCGGCGGTGTCCAGCATGACCCCGGCCTTGGTGATCTCCTCGAGCAGCGCACCCATACGCTCCTCGAAGTCCGGGCCCAGCCCTCCGGCGGGAACGTCGTTCTCCTCGATACGAACCAGCGTCATGAAACGCGGCATGGTGACTCCTCGGTTGTCTTGGTCGCCTTGGCGATGAGGGCGGGGCTTCTCCCCGCCTCTCACCTCTGCGTCGAGCGGGCGACGGCGGAATCGACATCTGTCCGGAGATTTTTTCCGAAGCCCGCACGACATGAGTAACAGCAGGCACAGCCACAGCCCTTGGCTAACTGTCCACGATTTGCTGAATCCAGGATTTCCTGTACGTTCGTGAGTGTGCTGAACGTTGCTCTTGCTTCCGACATCGAGGTGCTGGCCCGCTTCGGCCGCGCGCTCGCCGACCCGATCCGCTGTCGCCTCCTGCTGGCGCTGCGCGATGCTCCCGCCTACCCGTCCGAGCTCGCCGAGGCCCTGGGCATCTCCCGTACGCGCCTGTCGAACCATCTGACCTGTCTGCGCGACTGCGGACTGGTCGTCGCCGTCCCCGAAGGCCGCCGCGCTCGCTATGAACTCGCCGACGAACGTCTCGGCCACGCGCTCGACGACCTGCGCACCGCCGTCGTCGCCGTGGAGACCGACCGTAGCTGCCCGGACGCAGAGGCGAAGGACTGCTGCTGAGATGACCGCGATATCCCTCGGCCCGACCCCGACCCGCCGTGACGCGCTGGCGAAGCGCATACGGTTCCTGGTCGCGGCGACGATCATCTACAACGTGATCGAGGCGATCGCCGCCCTCACCGCCGGCACCCTCGCTTCCTCCACCGCGCTCATCGGTTTCGGCCTCGACTCGGTCATCGAGGTCTCTTCCGCGGCCGCCGTCGCCTGGCAGTTCTCCCCCCGCGACCACGCCCTGCGCGAAGCGCGGGAGCGGACGACCCTGCGGATCATCGCCGTCTCCTTCTTCGCCCTCGCCCTCTACGTCACCATCGACGCCGTCCGCGCACTGGTCGGCACCGGTGAGGCGGAACGCTCCATACCCGGCATCGTGATCGCCGCCCTGTCCCTGGCGGTCATGCCCTTCCTGTCGGCCGCCCAGCGCCGCGCGGGCCGCGAACTGGGTTCCGCCAGCGCGGTCGCCGACTCCAAGCAGACCCTGCTGTGCACCTACCTCTCCGCCGTCCTCCTGCTCGGCCTGGTCCTCAACGCCACGCTCGGCTGGTCCTGGGCGGACCCGATCGCGGCCCTCGTCATCGCCGCCATCGCGGTCAGGGAAGGCCGCGACGCCTGGCAGGGCAAGGGCTGCTGCGCTGCCCCCGTCACCGCGGCGGCGCACCCAACCGAGGCCGCCGCGGACGCCGAGGCGGAAGCCGGTGCGTGCGGCTGCGGACCCGGCAAGGACTGCTGCTCCTGACTTACGACGGAATCGGCCCGACAACCGACGGCCCGCCGACAACCGACGAGCCGCCGTCGACCGACGAGCCGCCGTCAACCGACGAAAGAGCCATCGTCAACCGGCGAGGATGCCGTCCATCTGGCCGACCGCCTCCCGCAGACCCTCGACCATGCCCATGTTCACCAACTGCTCCATCTGTTCCCGGGAGTCGAAGGTCGAGCGCATCTCCATCCGGGTGCCGCCCTCGCGCTCGGTGAGCCGCACCCGCATATTGCTGGTCGGCTGGTCGGGGATCGGCTTGCCTTCCTGGTCGGCGAAGCCGTCGGTGAACTCCAGGGACGTAGGCGAGTCGACCGAGGTGACGCGCCACCAGCCGTGGTGCCGCTCGCCCTCCGGGCTGGTCATGAAGTAGCTGACGTCCCCGCCGGGGCTCAGGTCGTGCTGCTCCACGGTCGCCGGATAGGTCGGCGGTCCCCACCAGCGCTCCAGCTGCCGCGGGTCGGCCCACAGCTGCCACACCCGCTCCACGGGTGCGGAGAAGTCGGCGATCAGGGTGAGGGTCAGGTGGTCGAGGTCCTTGTCCACGCTGCTGACGGTCATGTGTCGGGTCCTTCCGTGGGTGGTTCTCCAAAGGGGTCGGGAACGCGTCAGCGCAGGTCGAGCCGCATCAGGATCCGTGGATGGCCGGCCAGCACGGAGGTGGTGTCGGCGGCGTGGACGAACCCGGCGCGTTCGAAGTTCTTGCGGATTCCGGCGTACGCCATCGTCAGGTCGACCTTGGCTTCACCGTTGTCGAGCGGGTACGCCTCGATCGCCGGCGCTCCGTGGGCGCGCGCGAACTCGACCGCGCCGGCGATGAGGGCGTGCGAGATCCCCTGCTTCCGATGACCGGGGCGTACGCGGATGCACCACAGCGACCAGACCGGCAGGTCGTCGACGTGCGGGATCTTGCGGTTGCGCGCGAAGGACGTGTCCGCGCGCGGTGCCACGGCGGCCCAGCCGACCGGTTCGTCACCGTCGTAGGCGAGCACACCCGGAGGCGGATCGGCGCGGCACAACTCGGCGACGTACTCACCGCGGGCCGGCCCTCGAAGCTCGTTGTTGAGCTTGGACGGGATCCGATAGCTCAAACACCAACAGACGGTAGCCGTGGGCGACTTGGGCCCGACCACAGCACGTACGTCCTCGAAGACCGACGCCGGGCGAACCTCGATGGCCATGGAACCCACGATCCCACGGCGCGCGGCGCGCCGCCGCTCAGTCTTCGGGCGGCAGGGAGTCGCACCCGACCGCACCCGTACGTGTGAAGTCCCCCAAGGAACTCGCATCCCAAATTCGAACAGGCGTAGCATTGGCGCGTGGCTGAGACCTATGACTTTCCGAGTGACCTCCTGGCCGGTCAGGAGGAGCTGCATCAGGTCCGGGCCGAGCTGCTGGCCCTGCTGAAGCGGCTCCCCTGGTCGGTCGAGCCCATGGAGGGCATCAGCGACGCCCACGGCTGGCGCAAGGTGGAGCTGCCCGCCTCGCCCGGCTGGAGTGCCGACGAACAGGCCGAGGTGGAGAAGCTCCGCCAGCGCGAACGCGAACTCGCTGTCTTCGTGACCTGCCACCGCTTCTGGGCCGAGGTCACGGGTCCGGAGCGGGTGGACGCGAGGATGCGCTTGAAGCACGTACGGGAGTCGGAGGAGGAGGGGCCGTCCTCCTGAGGCCTTCGGGAGGCCCTCGTGAGGCAAGGGTCGTCGAGGTGCGGCGAGCGGCTGCGCCTTCAGGCCCGCAGGGAGTTCGTACGCGTTCAGGCCCGCAAGGGATTCGTACGCGTCGCCGCCAGCAGGTACCAGGCCGTCGCCCCCGCGTGCCGGTACGGGTAGTAGCCGAAGCCGAATCCGGTGTCGAGCGGGCTGCTCGCCGAGACGACTCCGGAGCGTTCGGGCAGCGCCTTGTCGCCGACGGTCTGGCCGGTGCCGAGCAGGTCCTGGGCCTGTTCGATCGAGGCGATCAGCCGGCGGGCGCGCGCCTCGTCACCCGAGGCGTGCCGGTCCCGCAGGGCGAGCGCGAGGTGGGCGGTCCCCTCGAACCACACGCCGTTCCTGTCGGGCTTGGGCTGGAACTCGGCGATCGGGGCGTCCTCGTTCGCCGCAAGGCTCGCGGAGCTGAAGGTGACGCCCTCGTACGACTGGCCCGCGGGCACCGTGCTGTTCCGCCGGTCGGCGTGGTCGAGGACGGCCAGCTCGGCGGCGGCCCAGTCCAGCGAGCGGGAGTACTTGCGGGAGTCGAGGGCGAGATGGGTCCAGGTCTGGGTGTCCTCGGGTATAGGGGACTTGTTGACCGTGACGCCGTCATTGGTGCCGGTGTAGAAGAAGCCGCCGGACGGCTCCCACATCTTCTTGACGAAGGCTTCGGCCCGCGCCCGCCGCTCCAGCCACACCCGGTCCCCGGTGAGCCGGGCGAGCCGTCCGAAGAGGCAGACCAGGTCGGTGTTGTGCTCGGTCGAGGTGAACGGCAGCTTCTCGTTGGCCCCGTTGACCCCGAATTTGTAGCCGCCGAGAGGTTCGTCGGTACGACCGTTCCGCTCGATCCACGCACCGATCCGCACCGCACCGTCGAGGAAACGGCGCGCCCCGGTCCGGCGGGCGAGAGCACTCAGCGCGATGCCCGCCCAGGCCATGTCGCCGACCGCCGTACCCGTGAACCCAAACTGCGTGCCGACGTTGGCCGTACCGTCCGCCCGCACAAAGCCGTCCGGCTGCGGCGAACCGTCGAAGAAGGTGTACGGCCCGACGTTGTAGGCCTGACGCAGCCGACCGTCGTCGTACGCCGGGTCATGGGCCTGGGCATAGAGCAACGCGTCGCCGAGCACCACGGCTCTGGCCCGCCCTTCGCCGGTACCCACCGCGAGATGAGCCAGGATCGTAAGAGCGTTGTCGTACGTGAACGCCGTGCTGAACAGCCCCGCCTGGTCGGCGTAGCTCTGAGTCAGGCGAATGCTCCCGTGCTCTGGGTACGCGTCCATGGCGGCGGCGAGAAAGGCGTGCCCCCGACGCCGGGCGGCCGCACTCCCGCCACCCAAGTCTCCGGCGGCGTGCGCCGCACCGGAGCCGACCGAGGCGAACACCGCGGTTCCGACACCGAGTCCGGCGCCGATGAGCGTTCGACGACTGAACGCCGGGGTTTGTCTGCCGGTCATGGTTCTCCCTGGGAAACGTACGGATCGAGACGGTCGAGTGCAGGGGCGCGCCGGGCTTGAGAGCGCTCTCAAGCGGTGCGCGCTCATTGTGCTGGCACGTGCGGGGCAGGTCAACGTCCTTGACACGCGTGGCCGTTGGGGCGCGTACGCGAAAGACTCCGGCTTGAGACGGTTGCTTCTACGGACGAAAGGCCACCAGACATGCCGGAAAGGAAGTTCCCGAAGCCACCGGACGTTCTGCCGGTGCAGCTTCCGGGGCGTACTGCGGACGACGAATCGACATCAAGCGTCCTAGCCCTGATGCGACACGTAAAGGAAGGCTTGAGGGACGGCCGGTACACGTGCGGAGACATCCTCCCTTCGGAAGCTGAACTCCAAGAGCTGTACAGGGCGACCCCAGCAGAGGTGCGAGAAGCAATTGCCCACCTCAGGCGCGCGGAACGCCTACACCTTCACGACGAGTACTTGGATACGTACTTCCTGGATCCCGGCCCCGAAGCGGACGGGCTGATGCCGCCCGGCGAACTTGGCCGACGACTGGTGCAACTTGAGAGCCACTGCGCGGAGATTCTGGCGCGACTTGAGGCCGTGGAAGCGCAGCTCGCGCAACGAGGCCGCGCAGAGGCCTGACGCCTTCAACACGACGTACATACAGAACCGGGCACACAAAGAACCAGCCAGGCTGCCCGAGGGGCATCCTGGCTGGTCATACACGTGGGCGCGGACGGTTTCGAACCGCCGACATCCTGCTTGTAAGGCAGGCGCTCTACCCCTGAGCTACGCACCCGGGATGAGTCGACAGCCTACCTTGCCAGGGGCAGTGCCCGGCAAACACGTATCGGGCACCCACCGGGTCCGGTCCCGGTCCCGGGCGATGCGGGGGATTACCCCACCCGGGATCCGGGAGTGGGCCGGATCCCGCCCAGGGCCCCCGCTCCGTACGGTCGAAGAGCGTCCCAAGCAGCCGTAGGTCCACGAAGTCCGCGGCCGGGGCGCCCGACACCAGGGGGAGCCCGTCATGACCGTACGTATCCGCCGTTCCGCAGTCGTGGCCAGCGCGGCCGTCGCCGCCGTCACCCTCTTTGCCGCCGGGTGCGGCGCCGACGCGGGAGACGACAAGGAACCCGAGAACCGTTCGTTCGCGCTCGAGGGCCGGACGCTGACCGTCGACTCCGACGACTCCGCACTCGAACTCGTCGCCGCCGATGTCGACGAGGTGAAGGTCACCCGGTGGTTCCAGGGCAAGGTCGTCGTCGGCGACGACCCCAAGGTGACCTGGGCGATGAAGGACGACAAGCTCACGCTGCGGATGAAGTGCTCGGGCATGGTCACCGGCTGCTCGGCCAAACACCGGATCGAGGTGCCGCGCGGCATCGCGGTCACCGTGAAGGACGGGGACGGCAGCATACGGGCGAGCGGCTTCAAGGAGGCCCTGAACGTCCGCACGGGCGACGGTTCCGTGCGCGTCGAGGACTCCAGCGGGCCGCTGACCCTGCACACCGGCGACGGTTCGGTCACCGCGACCGACGTCGGCTCCCGGCGCGTGGACGTGCACACGCAGGACGGTTCCGTGCGGCTCGGCCTCGCCGCTGTGCCGGACCGGGTCGCCTCGAGCAGCCAGGACGGCTCCGTCACGATCGAGCTGCCCGCAGAGGCGACGTACCGGGTGAAGGCCAAGACCGGCGACGGAAGCGTCGATGTGTCCGTGCCCCGCGACGAGCACAGCGCGCACGAGGTGTCCGCCGAGACACGGGACGGGAAAGTCACGGTGCGTACGGCGAACTAACCGGGCCGTGTGTTCGTCCCTACCTGGTGGGAGAATGACACCGGGCAGGGTGGACCACAGCACGGGAGAGGGATGTGACGGCGACACCTTCACAGCCGTACACGCCGTTTGTGCCATGGGCACAGCAACTACCTCGCAACCGTGCCGATTTGAGGGCAACGAGGGCCGGGAAGTCCGGGAGGGCCGACAGAGGTACGAGGCCCCGGGGCGCCGCCCGTGACCTGCTGACCCTGGCTCTCCTCCCGTTTCCGCTGCTCGCGCTCACGCTCCCCGCCGCGTTCACCGGCGGCGGGACGCGGCGGTGGTTCGGCGGCCGTTCCGAAAGCCAGCGGGCCGAGGCGCAGGCGGCCAAGGACGCCGCCGCTGCCGCGTTCTACGAACTCGACACCGCGCAGCGCGATCTGCGCATCTCCATCGAGACCATCACGGCCGTCGACGACTCCCCCGCAGCCCGGCGCGCGGTCGCCGACTTCGACGCGCTGGGACGTCGTATCGACGAGGTCAGCCATACGTACATCAACGCGGTCGACGCCCACGACCTCGACCGCGACGACCTGGAAGCCTCCGTCGCCGCCCGGGCGCGTACGGAGCTGACCAAGGCGAAGGACGAGCTGTCCCGCGTCAAGCAGGAGCTGGACCGGTTCACCGACGGGCTCGGCCCGCTGCTCGGCAAGGCCGAGACCCAGCTGGCCCGACTCGCCCCCGCCGTCGAGCGCGCCCGCCAGGCCCTGCTCGCCGCCTCGAACGCCCTGGATGCCGTACGAGGCTCAGGGCTCAAGGCCGACGACCTGGCCGCCCGTCTCGCCGCCCTCGGCCCGGAACTGACCAAGCTCAACCAAGGCGCCGGACAGCACGGCGTCCCGGAGACGCTGGAGCGCGCCGACCGGGTCGCCCGCGACGCCGAAGCGGTACGCGCGGAGGCCGAGCGCCTGCCGGAACGCGCCGCCGAGATCGACCGCCGCCTCGTCTCGCTACGTACCCGCGCCCAGGCTCTGACCACCCGCTCCGGACAGGTGGATCCGGTACTGAGCGAGCTGCGCCGCCGCTTCACGGCCGCCTGCTGGCAGGACCTCCAGCACGTACCGGACCAGGCCGCCGAGACCGTACGGCAGGCCGAAGCGAAGCTGACGGAGGCCAAGACCGCGCGCGACGAACAGCGCTGGGCGGACGCGACGGCGCTCCTTTCCACGGTGCGGGCGCTGCTGAACACGACCGACGAGGCCGTCTCAGCAGCCGGCGACCGCCTACGGCGGCTGAACGAGGTCCAGAAGGACCCCCAGCGTGAGATCGACCGCACGCGCTTCGCGATCCGCGACGCCCAGCGACTGGCGATGGCAGGCCGTCACACCCCCGACCCGCGTCACGCCCGCCCCCTCGACGACTCGGTGGCCCGCCTTGAGCGAGCCGTCGCCACCCTGGAGGGGCGGCACCCCGACTACTGGCACTTCCTGACCGAGACGGAGGCCGTACGGCGGACGGTGTCCCGGGTGGTGACCCAGATCCGCGAGGAGCGGGGCCACTCGGCCTGAAGCGCACGGGAAGTACGCGGAAGCGCGCGGCCCCTCCCCGCGCTTGCCGCCCGCTAATCTGTCCGTATGCCTCGCTACGAATACCGCTGCCGGACCTGCGGCGACACCTTCGAAAAGAGCCGCCCCATGGCCGAGTCATCGGCCCCCGCGGCCTGCCCCGCCGGCCACGACGACACGGTAAAGCTGCTGTCGACAGTCGCCGTCGGCGGCTCAGCCACGGCACCCGCGACCGCACCGGCCGCCCCCAAGACGAGCGGCGGAGGGTGCTGCGGCGGGGGTTGCTGCGGCTGACCCCAGCGGTTGCTGCGGCTGACCCCGGCGGCTTCCGGGCGCCATTCAGGCGCGGAGGAGTCGCTGCTCCACGCAGCCGCACTCCCCTCTCGCAGCCCGTCCTCAGGGTCTCTTCAGCTTCGATTTTCTAGCGTGTGTGGCATGACAGCCATCGCAGCCGGCGTCGCGGCGGACAGCGGCGCGCCACAGTGGATCAACAACCTCATGGACACGCTCGGGGCGCCGGGCGCGGGCATCGCCATTGCCCTGGAAAACCTCTTTCCGCCCCTGCCGAGCGAGGTCATCCTGCCGCTCGCGGGGTTCGCGGCGAGCACCGGACAGATGAACCTGTTCGCGGCGCTGCTGTGGACGACGGCCGGTTCCGTCATAGGCGCGCTCGCGCTGTACGGAGTGGGGGCGCTGCTCGGGCGCGACCGTACGGTGGCCATCGCGGCTCGGCTGCCGCTGGTGAAGGTCGCGGACATAGAGAAGACGGAGGCCTGGTTCGTCCGGCACGGAACCAAGGCCGTGTTCTTCGGACGGATGATCCCGATCTTCCGCAGTCTGATATCCGTGCCCGCGGGCGTCGAGCGCATGCGCCTGCCCGTCTTCCTCTGCCTGACCACGCTGGGCAGCGCGATCTGGAACACCATCTTCGTCCTCGCCGGCTATCTGCTCGGCGAGAACTGGACGGAGGTCACCGGCTATGTGTCGGCCTACTCGAAGGTGGTGCTGGTCGCGGCGGTACTGGCGGTGCTGCTTTTCGCGGGCGTACGGCTCTTCAGGCCGGGGCGGAGCGGGCGCGACGGGCGACGGCGCGCCAAGGATGGGGAAGCCGCCTCCATAGCCTCGTCCGTCGGATCGTCCGTCGCGGCCACCACGGAGAGCCCTGGCTCTACCGAGCCTCCCGCGCCGACCGCACTTCCCGCAGGAACTCCCGCAGAATCCGCTCACCCGCGGCGACACCCCGCTCTGGAAGAGAGGTGATCCCAGGGGCAGTCCAGCCCACGTCGGCCAGTTCGCCGTGGCCCGGGCGCCAGCCGCGGTCCGCGGCGAGGAGGAGGTCGGCGTCGAGGAGGGAGTCGCCCGCTGCGAGGGTGAGGTCGGCTCCGGTGCGGCGGGCGATCTCGTGCATCGCGGCGCTCTTGGTGAGCGGCTTCGGTACGGCGTAGATCTTGCGGCCCTGGAGGGAGACGGTCCAGCCGCGGTTCTCCGCCCAGACGGCCAGCTCCTTGACCCAGTCCTCGGGGAGCAGTTCGCGCTCGACGACGACATACGCGAAGAGATCCTCGGCGACGCGGTGCTTGCGTACCCAGGCGGGGTCGGCGGTGGCCGCCATATGGTCCCGTACCTCAGCGAGCGGGGCGCACTCACCGGCCAGTCGCTCGGTGACCTGGGCGTGCCACTCCGGGTCCGAGGCGCCGTCGACGAGGAGGTGGCCGCCATTGGCGCAGATCGCGAACTTCGGGGCGGGGCCGGGGAGTTGGATGCGGCGGTACTGCTGACGCGTACGGGTGGTGGTCGGTACGAAGAGGGCCTCGTCACCGAGTTCGGCGAGTTCGGCCAGCAGTGCGGCAGCGGTCTCGGTCATGTAGGACAGCGGCTTGCTCTCGTACACCTCGACGCACAGCAGCCGCGGCGCCCGCTCGTCCGGCAGGGGCAGCGCGAGTGCGGCGGCGGAGTAGATGAGCGTGCGGTCGAGGTCGCTGGCCACAAGGACCTTCGGCGAGGACATCAGGCGCTCACCGCCTTGCCGTCGGCGCCGGTCGCCCCGCGCGTGTACTTGGGGTGGATCAACCCGACGCAGGTGTACGGGAGTTCGGCGACCTCCTCGACGGGTACACCGCGCTGTTCGGCGAGCAGGCGTACGTGGTCGAGGTCGGCGCCCGCTTCCGCGCGGGCGAGGATCTTCCAGGGGACGCGGCGCAGCAGTACGCGGGTCGTCTCGCCGACGCCGGGCTTGACGAGGTTCACGTCATGGATGCCGTACTCCTCGCTGATCCGCTCAACTGCCGCCCAGCCCTCCCAGGTTGGGTTGCGGTCCATGGAGAGGAGCTCCTTGACCAGGGTGTCGACGGCGTCGCCGACCTCGTCGAAGCGGTCAGAGATGGCGTCCAGGAAGTCGACGGAGACGTCCGCGCCGGCGAGTTCGCGGTAGAACTTCGCGCCGTGGTAGTCGTGCTGACCGACCAGGTCGGCGCGGAGCACCGTACGCGAAATGAGCCCGGAGACCGTGGAGTTGAGGCAGGCGGAGGGAATGAGGAAGTCCTCGCGGGTGCCGTAGGTGCGGACGCAGGAGCCGGGGTCGGCGAGCACCGCGATCTCCGGGTCGAAGCCGGTGACGCCGTCGGAGGCCTCGAACTCCTCGATGGCCTGGGCGAGTTCGCGGGTGATGGCGCCCTTGCCGGTCCAGCCGTCCACGAAGACGACATCGGCCGGGTCATGGTGGGCAGCGAGCCAGCGCAGCGCGTTGGCGTCGATTCCGCGCCCGCGCACGATGGAGACGGCGTAGTGCGGCAGGTCGATCGCGTGCCGGTGCTGGGCCCAGCGGCGCATCAGGATGCCGATGGGGGTGCCGGCGCGGGCGAGCGAGACGAGGACGGGGCGCGGGGACCGTTCAGCGAGCACGGTCTCCGTGACGGCGCCCGCCGCCTGGGCGATGCGGGCGGCGGAGGTGTCCAGCGCGGCGCGGAACAGCTCCTGGTACCGGTCGCTCGGCTGGTACTCCACCGGCAGCGACTCCGCGTAGTGCGCGCCCCCGCTCTGGATCGCCTCCTCGCGCTCCTCCGTCGGCGCCTCCAGCGTCACGTCCGAGAGGTCCTGGAGCAGCCAGCCGACCTCGTCAGGGGCATACGAGGAGAAGTCGGGGCCGCGAAGGGGCTCGGGCAGCATGGCGGACCTTTCGGACAGCTGCGGGGTGGGGGCGTACGACGGAGTGGAGGTGGAGGCGTACGAGAGTGTGGCGGCAGAGGCGTACGACGGTGTGTACGAGGGGATGACGGCGAGCAGCACGCTCGGGGTGTGTGCGGCGAGCCGTGCCAACAGGCCATCCGGGGCGTGCAGTTCGGGCGTGTCGGCGACCGAGTCGACCACGGCGACGACGGCGTCGAATCCGCCGCCCGCGACGTTGTAGGCGTACCGCTCGCCGGGACCGTCGTCCGGATTGTCGTGGGCGGGGAAGACGAGGCGGCTGCGGATCGCGTAACCGGGGTCGTCGACGGCGAGGACCGGGGAGCGGGTCGTGGTGGAGTAGCGGACCTCGGCGTCGGTCAGCTCCTCCAGCGCGACGCCGAGCCGCAGCGGCGCGTACATCAACTCCTCGAAGCCGAGGACGAGTACGCGTCGCGCGTCGTCCGGCAGCGCGTCCGCGAGCCGCCCGGCCATGGCGGGCAGGGCGCCCTCCAGGCGTATCCGGTGCTCGGGCGTGAAGCCGTGCCGGCCACCGTCGGGCAGGCCCTGCGGCCAGCCGAGCTCCACGCGCGCGACGGTGCCACGTTCCGAAAGCGCCGGAGGCCCCGCCGACGCCGCCAGCTGTTCCGGGGCCGACTCATGCTCGGCGACCAGGGCCTGCCCCTTCTCCAGTACGCCGTCGGGCAGCCACACCGTCCCCGAGGCCGCCGCCACCAGGTCCACGCGGGCGCCGATCTCCAGGGCGAAGGCATCGAGGCGGCCCTGGTCGGCCGGGGAGCGCATGTCGACGAGCGCGACGATCACATAGTGCTCGCGCGGGTAGCGCTCGTGCAGCGCGCGGATCGTGTTGAGCACGGTGTTGCCCGTGGAGAACTCGTCGTCCACGAGGACCAGCGCCCCGTCTCCAGCGAGCAGCCCGGGCTTCTCCGGCAGCAGTAGATGCGAGGTGGCGTGCGAGTGGGACTCCTCGAAGCCGCCCGCCCGCTCGACTCCGTCGACGGGGCGCCGCGTCGAGTGCAGATAGGGCGCGAGGCCCAGGCCGTCCGCGACCGAGTGGCCGAGGCCCGTCGCCGTCTCCGCGTATCCGAGCACCACGGCCCGGCGCGCCCCTGCCTCGCCGAGCAGTTCGCGCACTCGGTGGCCCAGTTCGTACCCGGACTGCCACACCGTGCGCGGGCTCTGCGGTACGTGCTTGCCCAGCACGTTCGACACCAGCAGATGCGCGCGCTTGGGGTTGCGCCGCAGGGCAAGCCCCAGCAGCTCGCTCAGCTTCTCGTCACCGACGAGTTCGACGCCGAGCCGCTCCGCGACCCAGGTACCTGTCCACACCACGTTTCTCATTAAATCCCTGTGTTCGGCCGGAGAGCCCGGCAGCATTTTCGGCCGCGTCGACCCGGCAGCATTCTCGGCCAGATCGGCCCGGCGGCAGATCCCTGTGTCTGGCCGACGGCAGATCCCCGTATCTGGCCGGGCAGCCCCTCGGCGATTCCCTACGTCTGGCCGGCCAGCCCCGCGGCGAGCAGCTCCACAAAACCGATGTCCTCGTTCGCGACGCCGAAGACCTCGGCGCGCTGCAGGGTGCGCTCGGCCCAGGCGCGGTGCGGCTTCACCTCGTTCATCTTGTTTGTGTACGCGGACCGCATGACGCCTCCGCCGCCACGCTCCGGACGCAGTATGTCCTGGGCGTCGCTGTACTCCTCGTGACTGACCACCGACAGAGCATGCACGGGCAGTACGTGTGAGGGGTGGATGCAGGTCTTGCCGGTCAGTCCGTTGGCCCGGTCGAGAGAGATCTCGCGCAGCAGCCCGTCCATGTCGTGCTCGATCAGCGCGTTGCGCAGGTCCTCGGCCTCCGGGGTGAAGGGGCTGCGGCGCAGTTGCGGCTTGAACATGCGCTCCTGGACCCGGAAGTACTCCCACACGGGGCCCGTCACCGTGAATCCGGTGCCGTCGGCCCGCCCCAGGACGTTCACCACGTCGGCGATCACGGAGGCCACGATCTGCACGTCGTACGCCGTCATGTCGGGCGCCCGGCGCAGCCCGTAGGAGGAGCAGAAGTCGGTGACGCCGAGCCTGAGCGCGAGGACCCGGTCGCGGTACTTGTCGACGGCCCGGAAGATGCCCGCCAGGGTCTCCACGCGCGACTCGCGGTACAGCAGGTCCGGCGATTCGAGGACGGGCATGGCGAACAGCCGCCGCCCGCTCGCGGCCTCGGCCGCGGTGAGCGCCTCCAGGAACGGCACGCCCCGCTCCTCGGTGAACTTCGGCAGTACGAATCCGGACAGCAGCCGGGCCGCGTCACCGAGCCGCTCGACCAGGTCCGGTATCTGCTCCGGAGTACGAACGCGGATGAACAGCAGCGGCAGCTCGGTCTCCGGGCAGCCGTCGGCCAGCGTCTCGAACTGCCGGACCAGGTTCTCCTCGGCGCCCGCGACCTCGGCGTCGTCTATGGAGTCCTCCAGGCACAGCACCATCGAGACCACACCGCGCCCGATCTGCTTCACGATGTCCTCGGCCAGCCTCGGTCTGGTCGCGGGGCTGTACAACGTGGCGCCGAGGGCCACGGAGAGCGTCTGGGCCGGGGACTCCGCGGTGAAGACGCGGGGTTCCTGATGGAAGAGGCGCTGCCGCACCTCCGGAGCGATGTGCCCGAAATGACGCATGTGACTCCCCCGGGGCGGCTGAGACGCCTGACGATATGTGGCCGGTAATAGTACGTAGAGATCCATGTCCGAGGTTCCCGCCGGGCATGAAATTCAGGTAACGCACACGAACACAACCATGTCCTCCAGCGTCACACCGAAAGGGTTGTGGCGCACCCGCGTTGTCGTGACCAGGACCGAGAAGGCAGGATGACCGCATGACGCACGCGATGCTGAAAGGGTCGAACGTACCGCTGGACGCCAAGGCGGTACGGTCCGTGCTGCGCTGGTCGCCGGGGCAGGGCGTGCCCGACGTGGACGCCTCGGCGCTGCTCCTCGGGCCCGACGATCGTGTGCGATCCGACGAGGACTTCGTCTTCTACAACCAGCCCCGCCACCCCTCCGGCAAGGTCTGGCGCCTCGGCAAGAAGCGGGTCACCGAGGGGCTCACCGACGCGATCCAGTCGGATCTGTCGGGCGTCGAAAGCGCGGTGACGCGGATCCTGCTGGTCGCCTCGGCGGAAGGCGTCACCTTCGACCGCGTACCCGCCCTGCGGATCCTGCTGTACGACGCCTCCGTCGCCGACGGTGAGCCGCTGGCGTACTTCGACATCAAGCCGGAGACCGGCGAGGAGACCGCGCTGATCTGCGGCGAGCTGTACCGGCGCGGGAAAGGCTGGAAGTTCCGGGCGCTCGGCGAGGGCTATTCGAACGGCATCGAGGGCCTGGCCAGCGACTTCGGCATCATGGTGGACGACTCCGAGCCCGAGTCCGCCGGCAACTCGGCGCCACTGCCGCCCGAGCAGCCCGCCGCCTCCGGTCTGCCCCAGCAGCCGGCGCAGCCCGCGTACGGCTACCCCCCGGAGTCCACGACCCAGCCGGCGTACGGCTACCCGCAGCCGGCCTCGTACGCCTACCCGCAGGCGGCCCCCCCGGCCCAGCCCGCCGCGGCGACGGCCCAGCCCGCGTACGGCTATCCGCACCCGGTCCCGGCCCTCCCCGACCCGGAGTTCAAACTGCCGCCGCAGGGGCCGCAGTTCGTCGGACGGTGAGCACCACTCGGCCGGGGCATCCGCTGCAGGCGTACGGGGCTCAGCGGTCGGCCTTGGCTTTGTAGCCGCGGCCCCACTGCAGCCCCCAGCCGTACAGCCGGTCCAGCTCCGCCTGGAACCCGTACACGAACTTCACCTCGCGCCGCACAACCAGCTCGTTCTTGACGTTCTCGATCATGACCACCGCGCAGGAACGGGCCTGTGGGTGGCGCTCGTCGAGGCCGACCTCGATCCGCGGGCCGTTGCTGGGGTAGAGGGTCACGATGGCGTGCGTACGGTCGAAGGCCGGGGTCTGGTCGTAGATGTAGACGAAGACCAGGAGCCGCTTGATCTGCTCGCGGTGGTCGAGGTTGATGAAGATCGTCTCGCCCGAGCCCGAGCCGAAGCGGTCGTCGCCGCTGAGTTTCACGTACGGCGGTCCGTTGAGCTCTCCGTAGAAGCTGCCCAGCGGCTGTACGACGCCCTTGGTGCCGTCCGTCAGCTCGTACAGGCACCCCAGGTCGAGGTCGACGTTGACCATGCTCTCGGTGTGCGCCTGCACCACTTCGGGCTTGAACGCCTGGAACGGATGCCGAAGCAGGCTGCCGCGCCGACCGCCGCCTATGTCGGACGTGCGCATCCGCCAGGACAGATTGATCCGCAGATTGCCGTTGGCCGCGCCCTGTTTGGTGAGCGAGACCGACTGGTTCCGCTTGGTCAGCGTGATGGCGTTGGTCGCCGCGCTCCCCGAATCGAACTGCGTCGATCGTCCCCCACGCCACAGACCGTCCCAGAAGCTCATTCCACCCCCACGGTTAGCTGTTCACCTCGGCGAACACCAACGAATACAACAGATACGACGACGGGGCGGCCACGAGGACTTCCTCGTGGCCGCCCCGCCTCAGAGCGTTCCTCAACGGGAGGGGTGTCACACCCCGGACGAGACTTCTGCCTTGTCGCCCGAGGCGTCAGCTTTTCCCTCGGCGGCCGCCAGCGCGCGGTTGCGGCGGACCGAGGACCAGAAGGACCAGCCGATCAGGACGACGCCGATGAGACCGGTGATGATCTCGTTGATCTCGTACTGGATGGTGATCAGCAGGATCGCGGCGAGCGCGCCGATCGCGTAGTGCGCGCCGTGCTCCAGGTAGACGTAGTCGTCGAGCGTGCCCTCGCGGACCAGGTAGACGGTGAGCGACCGGACGTACATGGCGCCGATACCGAGGCCGAGGGCCATCAGCACGATGTCGTTGGTGATGGCGAAGGCGCCGATGACACCGTCGAAGGAGAACGAGGCGTCCAGAACCTCCAGGTAGAGGAACATGAAGAAGGCCGCCTTGCCGGCCATCGCCACCGCGGAGACCGGCTTCCCGGCCTTCTTGGCCTCCTCCTCGGCCTCGTGCTCGCGCTCTTCCGATTCCTCGAGCCGATTCTCGAAGAAGCCGGAGAGACCGCCCACCACCATGTATGTGATGAGACCGGCGACGCCGGAGAGCAGCACTGTCTCCGCCTTGTCGGCGTGCCCGGCGTGCAGGTGCGCGTTCTTGGCGAAGGTCAGCGCGACGCCCAGCAGGACGATCAGCGCGATGCAGGCCGAGAGCATGTCGACCTTGCCGAGCTTGGCCAGCGGACGCTCGATCTTGCCCAGCCACTTGATCTCACGGTCCTCGAAGACGAAGTCGAGGAAGATCATCAGGAGGAACATCCCGCCGAAGGCCGCGATCGACGGGTGGGCGTCGGTCACCAACTCCTCGTAGCGGTCCGGGTTGTTCAACGCCAGGTCGACGGCCTCAATGGGGCCGAGCGAGGCACTGACCGCCACGATCACCACGGGGAAGACGAGCCGCATTCCGAAGACGGCGATCAGAATGCCGACGGTGAGGAAGATCTTCTGCCAGAAGGCATTCATCTTCTTCAGGATCCCGGCGTTGACCACCGCGTTGTCGAAGGACAGCGAGATCTCGAGGATGGACAGGATCAGCACGATCCCGAACGCGCCCCATCCGCCGAACAGCACCGCTGCGACCAGGCCGAGCGCGGTGACCGCGAACGACCAGCCGAAGGTTTTCAGAACCACTGGCTACCCAATCATCTGTGTACGGGTCTCCCCCGCGCCGCGCGCGGCTTTACGAAACATTGACTCCGAAGTCTAGAGCGATGCCCCGCAGCCCCGACGCGTACCCCTGTCCTACGGCCCGGAACTTCCATTCCGCGCCGTATCGGTAGACCTCGCCGAAGATCATCGCGGTCTCGGTGGAGGCGTCCTCGGAGAGGTCGTAGCGGGCCAGTTCCTGACCGTCGGCCTGGTTGACGACGCGGATGAACGCGTTGCTGACCTGGCCGAAGGTCTGGCCGCGATTGTCGGCGTCATGAATCGAGACCGGGAAGATGATCTTGTCGACGTTGGCCGGCACCTTGGAGAGGTCGATCAGGATCGACTCGTCGTCGCCGTCGCCCTCGCCGGTGAGGTTGTCGCCGGTGTGCTCGACCGAGCCGTCCGGGCTCTTGAGCTGGTTGTAGAAGATGAACCACTCATCACCGAGCACCCGCCCCGAGTTGCACAGCAGTGCGCTGGCATCGAGGTCGAACGGGGCTCCGGTGGTGGAGCGTGCATCCCAGCCGAGCCCGATCAACACCTGCGTGAGGTTCGGTGCGGCCTTGGAGAGGGAGACATTGCCCCCCTTGGCGAGCGTGACGCCCATGTTTCTGTTCCTCCCCGGTCAAGCCTTCAGTTGTCGAGCGCGTCCGGCGCCGCACTGGTGGTGTGCGACGCCGGACGGAGGTGAAGCGGCAGGTCCTGTTCTGCGAACAGGAACCGAAAAGGCTCAGACGTTGACGCCGAAGTCCTGCGCGATGCCGCGCAGGCCCGAGGCGTAGCCCTGGCCGATGGCGCGGAACTTCCACTCCGCGCCGTGACGGTACAGCTCGCCGAAGACCATGGCGGTCTCCGTCGAGGCGTCCTCGGAGAGGTCGTACCGCGCGATCTCCGCGCCGCCCGCCTGGTTCACGACGCGGATGAACGCGTTGCGGACCTGGCCGAACGACTGCTGGCGGTTCTCGGCGTCGTAGATCGAGACCGGGAACACGATCTTCTCCACGTCCGCCGGAACGCCGGCGAGATTGACCTTGATCTGCTCGTCGTCGCCCTCACCCTCACCGGTGAGGTTGTCACCGGTGTGCTCGACCGAGCCGTCCTGGCTCTTCAGGTTGTTGAAGAACACGAAGTTGGCGTCGCTGCTGACCTTCCCCTCGGCGTTGGTCAGGATGGCGCTGGCATCAAGGTCGAAGTCGGTGCCGGTGGTGGTGCGGACGTCCCACCCCAGACCGACGATGACCGCGGTAAGGCCCGGCGCCTCCTTCGAAAGCGATACGTTGCCGCCCTTGCTGAGGCTGACTCCCACGAGTCCTCCCATTGGTGTCCAGGGGCGGGGAGCCCCGTAGTGCGTTGGTATCGGATCAACGTGTCGATCCTAGTGAGGGGTTCCCTGTTGACGCAGGCCCTGCGGGCGAAGAATCACAGAGTGTCCAGCGCTTTCACGTACTCGTTCAGGTCACGCGCGTCCGGAAGACCGTTCACGACGGTCCAGCGGACGACTCCGTCCTTGTCGATGACGAACGTGCCGCGCACCGCGCAGCCCTTGTCCTCGTCGAAGACGCCGTACGCCCGTGAGACCTCGCCGTGCGGCCAGAAGTCGGACAGCAGCGGGTACTCCAGGGCCTCCTGCTCGCCGAAGACGCGCAGCGTGTGGATGGAGTCGTTGGAGACGGCAAGCAGCTGGGTCTCGCGGTCGGTGAACTTCGGCAGGTTGTCGCGGAGGGCGCAGAGCTCTCCGGTGCACACGCCGGTGAAAGCGAACGGGTAGAAGAGCAGAACTACGTTCTTGGCTCCGCGGAAGTCGGAGAGCTTCACGGTGGCGCCGTGGTTGTCCTTGAGCGCAAAGTCCGGCGCCTTGTCGCCGACCTCGATCGCCATGGTCCTGCCATCCCTTCCTGGGGGGTAGTCGGGCATGCCCACCTTACGATCACGGGGTTTCCAAAGCCTGCGACTGCCCGCCTCCCCCACACACCCGCACCCAAAACGAGCCCGCAAAGCCCGGAGGGGCCCGCAAAAGCGAGCCCCTCCGGTAAGACGAGAACGTCACCTCTTGGACTTGGCCGCCTTCGGCGTAGCCAGGCGGCTGCCGCTCCAGTCCTTGCCCACGCTGATGCTCTTGGTCTGGGACAGCCCCGCGGTCGTCGCGGCTTCGGCGATGTCGCTGGCCTCCACGTAGCCGTCACGGCCGGTCTTCGGCGTCAGCAGCAGAATGCCGCCGCCCTCTTCGACGTACGTGGTGGCATCCACCAGCGCATCCGTCAGGTCGCCGTCGTCGTCACGGAACCAGAGCACCACGGCGTCGGCGACGTCGTCGTACTCCTCGTCCACGAGCTCGCTGCCGATCACTTCCTCAATGGCCTCGCGGAGCTCCTGGTCGACGTCGTCGTCGAAGCCGATCTCCTGGACCACCTGCTCGGGCTGGAATCCCAGCCTGGCGGCCAGGCTCGTCCGCTCCTCCGCGTGGTCCGCGGTCGCGCTCACGGGTTGCCTCCTGATCATGTTTGGTAAAGGTTCAAGCCACGCGCGTGCGCGAAGCATTGGCCGTAGTCCACACGGGCGGGACGGATCGCGCAAGTACCCGGCCGTTGAGACCGCCGAAACGGTGACGATCCCGGCGGTGTCGCCGCAACTCCAGACAGCCAATCACGGCTCCAGGTGACACACACCACAGCGATCTGCCCGCTTTGCGAATTTCGGAACCCTTCGAGGGTACGGGACTCGAATGACTTTGCGGACCGCGTCACGGGTCGGGCGTATCGTTGCGATTTGCCGGGCCCGTCCCCGTGGAACCACGTAAACGTCCCGGTTACCCCTCGGTAGAGGTGACGTTTCCGTTCCCGAGGTACACGATGGGGATCGGTGTGAACCCCGAGGGCAGCGGCGAGAACACCGAGCAACGACCCAGCAGAGCCGAGAAGAAGAACCGAGAAGAACGGCCTCCCTGAAAGCGAAGGAACAGCGTGGCTTCCGGACCCGATCGCAACCCGATCATCATTGGCGGCCTTCCGAGTCAGGTACCTGACTTCGACCCCGAAGAGACCCAGGAGTGGCTCGATTCCCTCGATGCCGCCGTCGACCAGCGCGGCCGGGAGCGAGCCCGGTATCTGATGTTGCGCCTGATCGAGCGGGCCCGCGAGAAGCGCGTGGCCGTGCCCGAGATGCGCAGCACGGACTACGTCAACACCATCGCCACCAAGGACGAGCCGTTCTTCCCGGGCAACGAGGAGATCGAGCGCAAGATCCTGAACGCGACCCGCTGGAACGCCGCGGTCATGGTCTCGCGGGCCCAGCGCCCCGGCATCGGCGTCGGCGGCCATATCGCCACCTTCGCCTCTTCCGCCTCCCTCTACGACGTGGGCTTCAACCACTTCTTCCGCGGCAAGGACGAGGGCGACGGCGGCGACCAGGTCTTCTTCCAGGGCCATGCCTCGCCGGGCATCTACGCACGCGCGTTCATGCTGGACCGCCTCTCCGAGCGGCAGCTCGACGGCTTCCGCCAGGAGAAGTCGAAGTATCCGGACGGCCTGTCCAGCTACCCGCACCCCCGCTCGATGCCGGACTTCTGGGAGTTCCCGACCGTCTCCATGGGCCTCGGCCCGCTGGGCGCGATCTTCCAGGCGCGGATGAACCGCTACATGGAGGCCCGCGGCATCGCGGACACCTCCAAGTCCCATGTGTGGGCCTTCCTCGGCGACGGCGAGATGGACGAGCCGGAGTCGCTCGGCCAGCTGTCCATCGCCGCGCGCGAGGGCCTGGACAACCTGACCTTCGTCGTCAACTGCAACCTCCAGCGGCTCGACGGGCCCGTACGCGGCAACGGCAAGATCATCCAGGAGCTGGAGTCCCAGTTCCGGGGCGCCGGCTGGAATGTGATCAAGCTGGTCTGGGACCGCACCTGGGACCCGCTGCTCGCCCAGGACCGCGACGGTGTGCTGGTCAACAAGATGAACACCACGCCGGACGGTCAGTTCCAGACGTACGCCACCGAGACCGGCGCGTACATCCGCGACCACTTCTTCGGTGACGACCAGCGGCTGCGCGCGATGGTCGAGAACATGACCGACGACCAGATCCTGCATCTCGGTCGCGGCGGTCACGACCACCGGAAGATCTTCGCGGCGTACTCGGCGGCCCGCGCCCACAAGGGCCAGCCGACAGTGATCCTCGCCAAGACGATCAAGGGCTGGACGCTCGGCCCGAACTTCGAGGGCCGTAACGCCACGCACCAGATGAAGAAGCTGACGGTCGCAGACCTCAAGGGCTTCCGCGACCGCCTCCACCTGCCGATCTCCGACAAGGAACTGGAGGAGGGCCCGCCGCCGTACTACCACCCGGGCCCGAACTCCGAGGAGATCCAGTACATGCACGACCGCCGCAAGGGCCTGGGCGGTTACGTCCCGACCCGCGTCGTGCGCTCGAAGCCGCTGACGCTGCCCGAGGACAAGACGTACGCGAGCGTGAAGAAGGGGTCCGGCCAGCAATCGATCGCCACGACCATGGCGTTCGTACGGCTGCTGAAGGACCTCATGCGGGACAAGGAGATCGGCAAGCGGTTCGTGCTGATCGCGCCGGACGAGTACCGCACCTTCGGCATGGACTCGTTCTTCCCGAGCGCGAAGATCTACAACCCGCTCGGCCAGCAGTACGAGGCGGTCGACCGCGACCTGCTCCTCGCCTACAAGGAGTCGCCGACCGGGCAGATGCTGCACGACGGCATCTCCGAAGCCGGCTGCACGGCCTCGCTGATCGCGGCCGGTTCGACGTACGCGACGCACGGTGAGCCGCTGATCCCGGTGTACGTCTTCTACTCGATGTTCGGTTTCCAGCGCACCGGTGACCAGTTCTGGCAGATGGCCGACCAGTTGGCGCGCGGATTCGTACTGGGTGCGACCGCCGGCCGTACGACGCTGACCGGTGAGGGTCTGCAACACGCGGACGGACACTCGCAGTTGCTCGCCTCGACGAACCCGGGCTGTGTCGCGTACGACCCGGCCTACGGCTTCGAGATCGCGCACATCGTGAAGGACGGGCTTCGCCGGATGTACGGCTCCTCCGAGGAGCACCCGCACGGCGAGGACGTCTTCTACTACCTCACCGTCTACAACGAGCCGATCCAGCACCCGTCCGAACCGGAGAACGTTGACGTCGAGGGCATCCTCAAGGGCATCCACCGCTTCTCGGCGGGCACTTCGGGCTCCATTCCCGCGCAGATCATGGCGTCCGGTGTCGCCGTTCCGTGGGCCGTCGAGGCGCAGAAGATCCTCGCCGAGGACTGGAACGTCAAGGCGGACGTCTGGTCGGCGACCTCCTGGAACGAGCTGCGACGCGAGGCCGTGGAGGTGGAGGAGCACAACCTTCTGCACCCCGAGGAGGAGCAGCGAGTTCCGTATGTGACGCGCAAGTTGTCGGACGCCGAGGGTCCGTTCGTGGCGGTCTCCGACTGGATGCGATCGGTTCCGGATCAGATCTCGCGCTGGGTACCCGGCACGTACCAGTCCCTGGGGGCGGACGGTTTCGGCTTCGCGGACACCCGCGGGGCAGCTCGCCGCTTCTTCCACATCGACGCCCAGTCGATCGTGGTCGCGGTCCTGACGGAGCTCGCCCGCGAGGGGAAGGTCGATCGCTCGGCCTTGAAGCAGGCCGTTGATCGGTATCAGTTGCTGGATGTTTCGGCGGCGGATCCGGGTGCCGCGGGAGGCGACGCGTAAGCGCTCCGCTTGAGGGCGGGTTACTAGGGTCCGTTCCTCGGCTGCAGGTCCGTTGTGGCTGGTCGCGCAGTTCCCCGCGCCCCTAACGGGGCGCCCCTGGAGCCGCCAGCCACAACGGACCCGTCACCTGCCTGCAGCCCGCACTCAACACGCACCTATAAGGGGCGCGGGGAACTGCGCGAGCAACCACAACGCACCCGCATCCGGCAACGAACCCATCCGCCCGACCGCCGGAGGCAACCCACACCCGATAATGCCCATATGAACGAGGGATCGGCGCAGCTTCGTTGGGAGCGGCGTACTCAGCAGCCGTTGATGGGGATGGCGGTGGTGTTCGCCGTCGCCTATGCGGTGCCGATCGTTTGGCCCGACGCCAGTCGCGCCGTGATGGACGCGTCTGCCGTCGTGGAGTGGGTGGTGTGGGGAGCTTTCTCCCTCGACTACCTCGTACGGCTCGTACTGGCCGACCGGCGCGGGGAGTTCGTACGTACGCACTGGCTTGACCTGTGCGCCGTACTGCTGCCGCTGATCCGGCCGCTGCAACTGCTCAGGGTCGTGGCCACCGTGCTGCTCGTCGGACAGCGGGCCAGGATGGCCACGCAGATCCGGCTCACGACGTACGTCGCAGGCGCCGTGGTGGCGCTGATGATGTTCGGCTCGCTCGCCGTGCTGTCCGTCGAACGGGAGTCGCCGGACGGCAACATCAAGACGATGGGTGACGCGGTGTGGTGGTCGTTCACCACGATGACGACCGTCGGCTATGGCGATCACGCGCCGACGACCGGGCTCGGCCGCATGATCGCGGTCGGGCTGATGCTCTCCGGGATCGCCCTGCTCGGTGTCGTCACCGCCAACATCGCGGCCTGGTTCATCGCCCGCTTTGAGTCGGACGACGTGGAGGAGCGCCGGCAGACGGCCGCGATCGAGGCTCTGTCAGAGGAAGTTCGGGCGCTGCGCGCCCAGGTGGCCGCGCTGTCCGAATCTCCGGGAACGCTGCCCGGGAAGGGCCGTACGCACGACCACGTATAGGGCCGTGTCCAGGGCCGTAAGCACGGCCATGCACAGGGCTGTTGCACAGCGCCCTACGCACGTGACCGCCCCGCGCTCCTGACGGAGCGCGGGGCTCCCCTCACGTCCCGCGGACCGCGGATCAGAAGATGCCGGCCGCGGGAGTTCCTGCCCCGGCGAGCCAGACGATCGCCAGGATCGTGTCGATCGTGCCCAGCACTACGGCGATCACTGCCGGTACCGGGCGGGCGCCGCTCCAGCTGCGTCCCATGGCGAGCCAGCCGCCGGCGATCGCCACCGGGCCGAGAACGATGCCCAGTGCGAAGAAGCCGGCGACCGCGCAGATGGCGCCGATGATTCCGAGCGTCGCGCGATCCGGCCCACTCCGTGACCACGTCCGGCTACGTGAGCGGGGGTGCTTGCGCGTGGTGTGTCCGAAGCCCGCCATCATCAACTCCCTGGGGTTTTGCTGCCGGTTCGGGCTCGATGCGGCGGGTACCCCGGTTCGTCATCCCTAGACACGCTCTCTGGGACGTGAGTTGCATCCGCGGCGCGCCATCCCCCTCCGGCGGCGCGCCGCGGCCTGGCCCGACTGCCGTGGCGTACGGATCAGGTGAACCACTCTGGCCCCCGGCAAGGGCCGTACGAAAGTCCTATGGACACCAGTCACCCTGATAGGCGAACCCCGTCGAGCGGACCCGACGGGGTGTCAGACGGGGTGGGTGGCCGGTTAGATGTGCCCCGCCCCCGGCCCGGCGGCGTCCGCGTTGGCGCCGCGCTTGGTGAGGAAGGCGACCAGGACCGCGACGGCGGCGACCCCGGCGGCGACCAGGCTGGCCAGGCTCATGCCGGAGATGAACGTGTCGTGGGCGACGTCCGTGATCTTCTCGGCGATCGGGGCCGGTGTGTCCGGCGGGACGGGTGCGGCGCCCTGCTGGACCGCCTGCGAGGCCTGCCCGAGCTGTTCTTCGGAGAGCGGCGGAAGCTTGGCCTCCGCCCAGTTGCCCGCGAGGTCGTTGTCGACCTTGGAGGCCATCACGGCGCCGAGGACCGCCGTACCGAGGCTGCCGCCGATCTGCATCGCGGCCTGCTGGAGACCGCCGGCGACACCGGAGAGCTCCATCGGCGCGTTGCCCACGATGACTTCGGTCGCGCCGACCATGACGGGCGCGAGTCCGAGGCCGAGGAGGGCGAACCAGATCGACATGACGCCGCTGCCGGTGCCCTTCTCCAGCGTCGACATGCCGTACATGGCGATGGCCGTGCACGCCATGCCGCCCGCGAGCGGGATGCGTGGCCCCACCTTGGTGATCATGGCGCCCGCGAGGGGGGAGCCGACGATCATCATGCCGGTGAGCGGCAGCAGGTGCAGGCCGGCGTCGATGGGGCTCATGCCGTGCACGTTCTGCAGGTAGAAGGTGACGAAGAAGAGGCCGCCCATGAAGGCGATGGCCATCAGGACCATCAGGACGACACCGGCCGAGAGCGGTACGGAGCGGAACAGGCCCAGCGGGATGAGCGGTTCCCTGACCTTGGTCTCCCAGAGCGCGAACAGGGCGAAGCCGAGCACGGAGATGCCCAGGAACGTCCAGGTCATACCGTCGCCCCAGCCCCACTCGGGGGCCTTGATGAGCGCCCAGACCAGGCAGAACATGGCGCCGGACAGCAGCCCGATGCCAAGCAGGTCGAAGGAGCGCGGAGCGTTCTCGGCGCGGTGGTCGGTCAGGATCCACACGCCGAGGACGACGGCCAGGATGCCGACGGGGACGTTGATGAAGAAGACGGACTGCCAGTTGACGTTCTCGACGAGCACGCCGCCGAGGATCGGGCCGCCCGCGGTGGAGGCGCCGATCACCATGCCCCAGATACCGATGGCCATGTTCAGCTTCTCGGCGGGGAAGGTGGCCCGCAGCAGTCCGAGCGCGGCCGGCATCAGCAGTGCGCCGAACAGGCCCTGGAAGACGCGGAACGTGATCACCATGCCGATCGAGCTGGACAGTCCGATCACGCCCGAGGCCGCCGCGAAGCCCACGACGCCTATGAGAAAGGTCTGCCGGTGTCCGAACCGGTCGCCGAGCTTGCCCGCCGTGATCAACGTGACGGCGAGCGCCAGGAAGTACGAGTTGGTGATCCACTGGACGTCGGCGAAGGTGGCGCCCAGGTCCGTGGCGATGGCCGGGTTGGCGATGGCCACGATGGTGCCGTCTAGGGCCACCATCATGACGCCCACGGCCACGGTGATGAGGGTCAACCAGGGGTGGCCGCGAAGCCCCCGGTCCGTTGTCCGGTCCGACGGGACGACTGGCGTCTTGTCCCCCGAGCCCGTCTTGTCGACAGTGGTCTGACTAGTCATGCGTTCGAGGCTAATGGCAGCCACTGACACTTGACGAACCGATTCACAAGTCGGTAACTGTCACGTCACGCACGGATAGGGTGAGCTGGACAAAAAGGCTGGGACAGGGCTTGGGCTAGGCCTGGGCAAGCTTGGGAGCGAACAAGGCTTGGCGCGAACAGCCCGGACAGTCCGGACGATACGGATAGTTGGAACATTTCAGGCAGCTCGGAAGGGAGGGCCCATGGACACGCTTCCCCGCCCCGGACTGCGCGAGCGCAAGAAGCAGCGGACCCGGGACGCGCTCGTACGGGCCGCTCTGGAGCTGTTCACGAGCAAGGGGTACGAGCGGACGACGGTCGACGAGATCGCCGAAGCCGTCGATGTGTCACAGCGCACGTTCTTCCGCTATTTCGCAGGCAAGGAGGAGGCCGCTTTCGCCGTACTGGAGATGACGGAGGCGCATTTCCTCGACCTGGTGCGCGAACGGCCGCCACACGAGAGCCCGTTGGAGGCGCTGCGCCGGGCCGTCCTGGAGAACTGGGACACCCTGCACGAGACCATCGAGAGCGTCATCCCGGTCGAACTCCACATGCGCACCTTCCAGCTGATCGAGTCGACACCCGCTCTGCTCGCCGTCCATCTGCGCCGCACCGCCGTACTGGAGGAGAAGCTCGCCCAACTGATCGCCGAGCGTGAAGGCCTGGACGTGGACGCCGATCCGCGACCGCGGGTGGCGGTGGCCGTGTTCAGCGGCGTGATGCGGGTGACCGGGCAGCGATGGAGCACGGGGGACGACATAAGCGTCGAGGCGATTCGCGCGCTGACCACCGCTTATCTCGACCAGGTGGGGCCCGCGTTGGCCAAGGACTGGAACGTACAAGGCAAAACGGACGGCGACAGGGCGTGACGATTCAACTCCCATACGGGGCGTGACGCTTCAATCACCTACACAGCGTGAGGCTTTAACTCCCACTGAGCCCGGATTGCCCCAATTACCCAGTGAGAAACGTGATCCCCCTCACTCGGTTAACGCGAGACACTCTTGTTCTCTTAGTGTGTCCTCCCAGTGACTTCCTTCGACTCCCCTCCCCAACTCAACGTCTGGCGCGCTCTCCTCGCTCTGGCCGTCGTCTTCGTCATGCTGGCGACCACCGGCTGGACCGTCGTACGCAACCACAGAGCCGCCCCGACGCCGCTCGAAGCCTCCCTCTCCGCCTGGGAGCGGGGCAGCATCGGCGGACGCTCGCTGCCGGATCCGGATGCCGCTCCGGCCCGCCTCACCCGCTTCTTCGCCTCGCTCGACGTCCAGCAGCGGCACCGGCTTGCCGCCCGCTATCCGCTCGCGGTCGGCAATATGAACGGGGCGCCGGTGAAACTCCGCTACCGCGCCAACCGCATCGCGATCGACGAGGCACGCAAGACCGAGCGAGAACGCATGCACGACGAACGGCTCTCGCCCGCCGGTCAGCACGAGGCGGGCCGCCGTATGCATCGTTACGAGGACCTGCTGGCCGAGGGCCGTCAGTTCCTCTCCTTCGACCCGCTGGGCGCGGGCCGGATCGCCGAGGTCTTCGGTGACCTGGGCAAGGCGCAGCGCGTCTCGGTCGTCGTGCCGGGGGTCGACACCGACGTACTGAACTTCCAGCGCACCGACCGCGAGTTCGCCGCGCCCGTCGGCATGGCGAGGTCCCTGTACCTGGAGGAGCGCGCGGCGAGCCCGAGTACGCGTACGGCCGTGATCGCCTGGGCCGACTACACGGCGCCCAGCGGGGTCGGTATGGACGCGGCCACGGGCGTACGCGCCGAGGAGGGCGCCGTCCGGCTCAACACGCTCGTACGGACGCTGCCCGGGCGCTCGCCCATCGCGCTGTACTGCCACAGCTACGGCTCCGTGGTGTGCGGTGTCGCCGCGCGCAATCTGCCGTCCCGGGTCTCCGACATAGCGGTCGCGGGCAGCCCCGGGATGCGGGTCGCGAACGCCGCGCAACTGGGCACCTCCGCTCGGGTGTGGGCCACGCGGGACTCCGACGACTGGATCCAGGACGTGCCGTACATGGCGGTCGGCTGGCTCGGTCACGGGGCCGATCCGGTGTCCTCGGGATTCGGGGCGCGGGTGCTGTCCGCGTGGGGCGCGAAGGGCCACGCGGGCTATTTCGAGCCGGGTACGGAGAGCCTGCGCAACTTCGCCGAGATCGGTGTTGGCGCGTACCGGGCGGTGAGCTGCGCACACGAGGATGACGTGTGCCAGAAGGGTTTGTCCGACATGGCTGAAGCCGGACGCGCGTAGAGGACGAAGAAACAGCGGTTCGCACGGGGAGGGGACGAGGAAGCGCATGGCGCATACGATGGCCCGCATGGGTGACGTACTGGCCGGATTTCATGCCGCCTGGGAGTTCGACTCCGACTCCGTGCTCATCCGCTTCGAACGGGGGATCCGTACGCCGAAACTCTTCCAGGCGCTCGGTGAGCGCCGTATCCCGATCGAGGCGATCGCAGCGGTGACGCTGACCCCGGGCAAGCGCGGGACGGTCGTCCTGCGCGCCGAGCCGAGACCGGGCGCGGACCCGCTGATGGAGGCGGCGGCGGGACAGCTGAAGGAAGCGTGCGATCCCTACCGTCTGGTGCTGCCCGGCGACCGCGAGACGCTCGCCGAGTACTACGCCGACGAGCTGCGGGCCCAGCTCATTCCCGACGACGCGGCCGAGGCGGAGCGGTATCTGGTGGAACCGCCCGAGACGCCGCTGCAGTTCAAGGCGTACGACGGGAAGGCGTCCTTCGACGGCAAGTCGGTGTCCTTCCGCTGGTTCTGGACGGGCGCCTCGTCCGCCAAGTGGAAGGCGGGCGACCAGAGTTTCGCGGTCTCGGAGCTGAGCGGCGTCGAGTGGCGCTCACCCGAGGTCTTCGAGGGCCATCTGCGGCTGTTGCGCCGCGAACCGTCCGCCGTCCAGCAGCCCGCGCAGGCCGACCAGGACCCGGCGGCGGTCGTCTTCGGCCTCGGTTACGGACCCGTGCACGAGTCGCTGCCGTTCGCGGCCTCGGTCCTCGCGGCGGTACGGGCGGCCGGGCCCTCGGCGAAGAGTGACGGCGCCCCGGCTGCACGGCACCGTGATCCCGCGGACATCGCCGAGCGGATCCGGCATCTTGGCGAGCTGCACCAGGCTGGGCTGGTGACGGACGAGGAATTCACGTCTAAGAAGGCGGAGTTGCTGGCGGAGTTGTGACGGTCGTCGTGCGGTGATCTGTTGTGCCGTGAGTTGTCGTGCAGTGGCCGGACGTTCTGTGACCGGCCGTTCTGTGATCGGGCGGTCTGCGATCGGGCGTGCGTGACTCGTCGTCATACCGCTCGTACCTGGGTATGAGGTGCGGATGGGCTCTCAGGTAGGACGCGGTGGTGGGATCTTCGCGCCTACGCTGATCAAGCCATGAGCAATGCAGCGACTCCTCCCCGTCAGGAGCCCCGCGCACCGGCCGAAGAGCGGTCCGGGCACGGGGTGCGGCACCGTGCGCTCGCCGCGCTGCGTGAGGCCGCGACGGCCTTCGTGCCGCCGAGCGGTGCGGCCGAGCCCCTCCTCGCCCACGCGCCCAAGCGGTGGATGCGGCGGCTGCCGTATGTGATCGTGCTGGGCTTCGCCGCCGTCCTGGTGCCAGTCACGGCCCAGGTGCTGGGGACCGACTACGGGGTGGACGACGGTTTCTCCGGGGTGCTCGCCTTCGCACAGGCGGCCCCACTGCTGCTGGCCGTGATCCGGCCGCTGACCGCGTGGTGGATCATCTCAGTGGCGGACGTCATCGGGGCGATCGTGGTGCTGGGCCACGACGACGGCCGGCCCTCTCCCTTCACGGCCATGGTCATCGTGGGCTATGTGGTGCTGTGCTTGGCGCTCTCCCTACGCGAGCCGCGCCGCACGGTGATCCGCGTCTGGGGGGCCACCGTGACCGCGAGCCTTGTGCTCGCCCTGCCACGGTCGCCTGATACCCAGGACACCAGCGTGGCGATGATCGTCCTCAGCGGTGCCGCACTGCTGCTGGGCACCCTGATACGTGAGCGCGGCGAGACCCGGCGACGGCTCGTCGAGCAGGAGACGATCAGCGAGACCGAGCGCGCCCGGCGCACGCTGCTGGAGGAACGGGCCCGTATCGCAAGGGAGTTGCACGACGTGGTGGCCCATCACATGACGGTGATATCGGTCCAGGCGGACTCCGCTCCGTACCGGCTCAGTGGCGTCTCCGACGACATACGCAGGGAGTTCGAGTCGATAGCCGTCGGGGCCCGTGACTCGCTGGGCGAGATGCGGCGGCTCCTCGAGGTGCTGCGCAGTGAAGACGCGCGGGACGAACGGGCACCGCAGCCGGGCCTGGACAAGCTGCGCCAGCTCGTCGAGGCGACCAGACGCGGCGGTGTCCCGGTCGAACTGTCGCTTCCGAAGTCGGTTCTGGAGAAGGACAAGGAGGGGTGGCCGAAGGTGTCACCGGCCGTGGACCTGTCCGCGTACCGCATCGTGCAGGAGGCCCTGTCCAACGTGGTGCGGCACGCCCCCGGCGCCCCCACCCAGGTGTCGCTGTCCGCCGACGGCCGGCATCTGACGGTGCTCGTCGTCAACGGGCCTGCGGCGAAGCCGGTTTCGGGCCTGGAGTCGAGCGGGACCGGACACGGTTTGGTCGGCATGGGCGAGCGCGTACGGCTGGTCGGCGGCACGCTGGATGTCGGACCGCTGCCAGGTGGTGGGTTCCGGGTGGCGGCGCGGTTGCCGGTGGCGGAGCCCTCATCGTCCGCGGAGGAGCCGGCATCGTCTGCGGTTGAGCCCGCATGGTTTACGGCCGAGCCCGCATCGTCCGCGGAGAGACCCGTTGCGTCCATGGCGCCCGCGGATCCTGCGGATCCCGTAAAGGAGCCCGGCGCTTCATGACCATCCGCGTGATCATCGTCGACGACCAGGCCATGGTCCGCGCCGGTTTCGCGGCCCTGTTGGCGGCGCAGAGCGATATCGACGTGGTGGGTGAGGCGGCGGACGGCAGAAAGGGTGTCGAGCTGGCCCGTGGCACGCGGCCCGACGTCGTGCTCATGGACGTACGGATGCCGGAGATGGACGGACTGGCCGCGGCGCGCATACTGCTGGACACACAGGAGGAAGGCAAGGACCACGAGACCTACGACGACGGGGCCGCCGTCAGCCGGCCGAAGGTGCTGATGCTCACCACCTTCGACGCGGACGACTACGTGTACGAGGCGTTGCGTGCCGGAGCCTCCGGGTTCCTGCTCAAGGACGCGCCGCCCGCGGACCTGATCGCGGCGGTGCGGGTGGTGGCCGCGGGGGACGCGTTGCTCGCCCCGAAGGTGACGCGCCGTCTGATCGCGGACTTCGCGCAGCAGCGGCCCGCGCAGCGCAGAAGACCCGCCGTTCAGCTGGACGGCCTGACACCGCGTGAGACGGAGGTCGTGGAGCTGGTCGCCCGCGGGCTGTCCAACCAGGAGATAGCGGACCACCTAGTACTGGCCGAGCAGACAGTGAAGACCCACATAGGCCGCGTACTGGCGAAGCTGGACCTGCGCGATCGAGCGCAGGCGGTGATCTTCGCGTACGAGTCGGGGCTGGTCACGCCCGGCGACCGGTGAGCCGCCGGGGCCGGACGGCTCCGCGCTGCTCCCGGCGGGGAGGCGGTCGCGGGGATGTGACACTTGCCCGCGCGACTGTCACATTTCCGCGACCGACCACCTGACCGGGGAGGTATCGCCGGCACCTCACGGACGCCGGGCGGGACCGACCCCGCAGCGGGACCTACTCCCGGCCCGCCGACGTGAACGTCATGTCGGCGTACCGGTTTCCGGCCACCTTGGAGGCGATCGGCTCCAGGAGGGCCATGTCCTCCTCGTCGAGGACGATGCGGGTGGCTTCCACGTTCTCCTCGATGCGGCTGCGCTTGCGGGTACCTGGGATGGGGACGACCGGCAGGTTGTGTGTCGCCGCCTGCTGCTGGACCCACGCCAGCGCGATCTGTCCGAGCGAGGCGCTGTGGGAGTCGGCGACCGCGCGTATCGGCTCGAGGAGGGCCACGTTGGCGGCCGCGTTCTCGCCCGTGAAGCGGGGCTGCATACGGCGGAAGTCGTCGGCCGTCAGGTCCTTCTCGGCGTTGGCGAAGGAGCCCGTGAGGAAGCCACGGCCGAGCGGCGAGTACGGCACCAGGGCGACACCCAGTTCGCGCGCGGCCGGTACGACACCGGCCTCGATGTCGCGGCTGAACAGCGACCACTCCGACTGCACGGCCGCGATCGGATGCACGGCCTGCGCCGCACGCAGTTCGCCGCCCGTGACCTCGCTCAGCCCGAGGTGCTTGACCTTGCCCTCGCGGACCAGCTCGGCCATGACCCCGACAGTCTCCTCGATGGGGACGTTCGGGTCGCGGCGGTGCATGTAGTAGAGGTCGATCACGTCGACGTCCAGGCGCTTCAGGCTCGCCTCCACGGCCTGGCGGATGTATGGCGCGTCATTGCGGATGATGCGCTTCGTCGGCTCGTCCGGCGGGATCGACAGGGCGAACTTCGTCGCGATGACGACCTCGTCGCGGTAGGCCTTGAAGAACGGGGAGAGGAACTTCTCGTTCTCGCCTTGGCCGTAGGCATCGGCGGTGTCGTAGAACGTGACGCCGAGTTCCAGCGCCCGCTCCAGGGTGGCCCGTGCCTCGTCGGCGTCCGTGGGGCCGTACGCGAAGCTCATCCCCATGCAGCCGAGGCCCTGTACACCGACCTCGGGGCCGCCCGTGCCGAGTTCCACCTTCGCGATCTTGCTGTCCGTCATCGGGACCTCTCCGACGCCAGGGCCTGCCCGGCGTCCGCGTAGAAATTGATCTTCCGGTCGAGCACGGCGAGCGTGTCCTGGAGTTCGGCGATCCGGGCCAGTACATCCTCCCGGGTCGTCTGCAGCAGCTCGAAGCGCTCGCCGTAGGTGTGGTCGCCCTCGCGCACCAGTTCCGCGTACCGCACCATGTCGGCGACCGGCATGCCGGTCAGGCGCAGCTTGCCGACGAGGTCGAGCCAGTCGAGGTCGCGGTTGCTGTAGCGGCGTTGCCCGGTGTGGGAGCGGTCGACGTGCGGCATCAGCCCGATGCGCTCGTACCAGCGCAGGGTGTGCGCCGTGAGGCCGGTGAAGGCGACGACCTCGCTGATCGTGTAGTGGTCCTGCCCGTCCGGACGCCGGTTCGCGGTGCTGAACGGGGCGGCGCAGCTGTCGGTCTTGGTCCTACTGGTGCTCGTGGTCTCCGTCACCGTCATGGCCTCAACGCTAGGACCTTGGAGTGCACTCGAAGCAAGCGGATTCCGTCAGAATCCGCGGGGACTGACCGCGGTCGCGACCACTAAGCGGCCTCGGTTAAGTCCGGGGCGCGTACCGCGCCCCGTAAGGGGCGCGGGGAACTGCGCGACCAGCCCCCACCGGCCCGCGGGTTCATTGCCGTTCCCCCAGCGGAGCGCTTAGCGTGCGCGACATGAGTCTCGTACGCCGTGCCATGCCCGAGGACGCGGAGGAAGTGCTCCGGCTGCGTCAGGTGATGCTCGACTCGGTCCATGCGGCCGTGTCCTCCACGGAGTGGCAGGTCGAGTCCCTGCCGACGCTGCGCGCCCGACTCGCGGACGCCGAGGGCGAGTTCGCCGCCTTCGTGGTCGACCACCCTTCGCGGCTCGGCGCGCTGGCGGCGCTTGCGGTCGGGACGGTCGAGTACCGGATCGGTCGGGCGGGGAACCCGCACGGGGCCGTCGGGTACGTGTTCAGCGTCGCCACCGACCCGGACGCGCGGCGCCGCGGTTACGCCCGCGCCTGCATGGAGACCCTCCTGGACTGGTTCCGAGAGAGGGGCGCCGCCCAAGTCGATCTGAACGCTTCCGCCGAAGCCGAGCCGCTGTACGCGTCGCTGGGCTTCGTACGCAAGCCCGACCCCTCGATGCGGCTGACGTTCTGAGCCGCATAACCTCGTACGCATGTCCCTCAAGAGCCTGGCGTTGATCGAGAACTGGCCGGTGCCCACCGCCGCCGCGGCCGTCGTGCGCGCGGACGGCGCCGTCCTCGGGTCGTACGGCCCGACCGGGCACCGTTTCCCGTTGGCCTCGGTCACCAAGCCGCTCGCCGCGTACGCCGTGCTGGTCGCGTACGAGGAGGGGGCGGTCGAGCTGGACGAACCGGCGGGTCCGGCTGGCTCCACGGTTCGCCATCTCCTCGCGCACACCTCCGGGCTGGCCTTCGACGAGCACCGGGTGACGTCGGCGCCCGGGGAGCGGCGGCTGTACTCCAACGCCGGGTTCGAGGTGCTCGGGGATCATGTCGCGAAGGCGACGGACTTCGCGTTCGCGGATTACGCGCGGCAGGCGGTGCTGGAGCCGTTGGGCATGGCGTCGACTGCGCTCGACGGCTCGCCCGCCAAGGATGGCGTCTCTACTGTCGACGATCTCGTTCGCTTCGCGGCCGAGGTGCAGGCGCCTCGGCTGCTCGACCCGCGGACGGTCGCCTCGGCGATGACGGTTCAGTACCCCGGTACGAAGGGTGTCCTTCCGGGGTACGGGCATCAGAACCCCAACGACTGGGGGCTCGGTTTCGAGATACGGGACTCCAAGTCGCCCCATTGGACGGGGAGTTCGTCCTCTCCGCGGACCTTTGGGCACTTCGGGCAGTCCGGTACGTTCCTTTGGATCGACCCGGATGTGGGGGTCGCTTGCGTGGCTCTGACGGATCGGGCGTTCGGGCCGTGGGCGATCGAGGCGTGGACGCCGTTCACGGATGCGGTGCTGGCGGAGCTGCGCGGCTGAGTTCGCCCCCGCCGCCCCTACCCGTCCCATACCAAGGGGCTCCGCCCCTGGACCCCGCTGGGGCTGCCGCCCCAGACCCCGCATCGGCCTGGCGGCCTCGTCCTCAAGCGCCGGACGGGCTGATTTCAGCCCGTCCGGCGCTTGAGGACCGGGGGCCCGGGGGCTGGCCCCCGAAACGGGGTCCGGGGCGGAGCCCCGAAGGGGCCCGGGGCGCAGCCCCAGCGGGGTCCGGGGCTGGCCCCGGGATGGGACGGGTAGGGGCGGCGGGGGCGAAACCCCCGGCTCAGCCGCGCTCCCCCGCCATCTCCCACACCAACACCTCCGCCGAACCCCCCGCCACCACCTCCAACTCCACATCCTTCGCATCCGTAATCCGGGCCGAGTCCCCCGCCCCCAACTCCGCTCCGTCCAGCCGGACTTCACCCCGCACCATATGCACGTACACAAACGAACCGTCCGGCACAGCCGTCCGCTCGCCCTCCCCCAGCCTCCGCACATGCAGCATCGCCCCGGCCTCAGGCACCGCGTACGGCGTGGAGTCCGCGATGCCGTGAACGATCTCGTACGCGGGATCGCCGCCCGGGGACAGCGGGGCCAGCCACATCTGGACGAAGACCAGCGGCTCAGACCCGTCGTTGCGCTCCACGTGCCGTACGCCGCCCGCCGAGCTGAGCCGCTGCACATCCCCAGACCTCACCACCGACTCGTGGCCCGCCGAGTCCCGGTGCGTCAGTTCGCCCGAGACGACCCAGGTGACGATCTCGGTGTGGCTGTGCGGGTGCTCGTCGAAGCCCGCGCCGGGGGCGAGCCGTTCCTCGTTGCAGGCGATGATCGCGCCGAAACGGAGGTTGTCGGGGTCGTAGAAGGGGCCGAAGGAGAAGGCGTGCAGCGACTCGATCCCGGCCGCCGGGTCGCCTCCGCGGTAGCGCTCGCCGGAGCGCCGTACGTCCATCACGCAGCCCACCGTAGACCCGCGGCGCCCGTCATCTGAGACCCGCCGCCGCACACCGCCGTCCGGATAAGGCAGTCTTGTCCCGTGCCCGAACCCGAATCCCACGCCACCAAAGCCGCTGCGCACGCCGCTCACGCGCACGCCGCGACCCTGAAGCGGCTGGAGAAGTCGTCCGGCAGTCTCGCCGCGCAGGCCATCGCGCGCATGGACGAGACGCTGCCGTGGTACCGGGCGATGCCCCCGGAGAACCGGTCGTGGATCGGGCTGGTCGCCCAGGCCGGTATCGCCGCCTTCACCGAGTGGTTCCGGCATCCGGACGCCCCGCAGGCCATCTCCACCGACGTCTTCGGCACCGCACCGCGCGAGCTGACCAGGGCGATCACGCTGCGCCAGACCGTGGAGATGGTGCGTACGACCATCGAGGTCATGGAGTCCGCGATCGACGAGGTCGCGGCCCCGGGCGACGAGTCCGTTCTGCGCGAGGCCCTCCTCGTGTACGCCCGCGAGATCGCCTTCGCCACCGCACAGGTGTACGCGCAGGCCGCCGAGGCACGCGGTGCCTGGGACGCCCGGCTCGAGTCACTGGTCGTCAACGCCGTACTGTCCGGCGAGGCCGACGAGGGTGCCGTCAGCCGGGCCGCGGCGCTCGGCTGGAACTCGCCCGAGCATGTGTGCGTGGTGCTGGGCACGGCCCCCGACGGTGACAGCGAGCTGACCGTGGAGGCGATCCGGCGGGCCGCCAGGCATGCCAAGTTGCAAGTCCTCACCGGAGTACTCGGCGATCGGCTCGTCGTGATCGCCGGTGGCAGTGACGATCCGCTGGGGGTCGCCAAGTCCCTGATCGGGCCGTATGCGGCGGGACCGGTCGTGGCGGGGCCCGTTGTGCCCGATCTGCTGGCCGCGACCCGGTCCGCGCAGGCCGCCGCCGCCGGGCTCAAGGCGTGTTTTGCCTGGCAGGACGCCCCGCGGCCGGTACTGGCGGATGATCTGCTGCCGGAGCGCGCGATCGCCGGCGATCCCGCGGCGCGCGAGCAATTGGTGGAGGAGATCTACAGACCACTGGAGGAGGCCGGGTCCGCTCTCCTGGAGACTCTGAGCGTGTATCTGGAGCAGGCGAGCAGTCTGGAGGGCGCCGCGCGGATGCTCTTCGTTCACCCGAACACCGTGCGCTACCGGCTTCGACGTGTGACTGACGTCACCGGTTGGTCGCCCTCCGATGTACGATCCGCCTTCACACTCCGGATCGCGCTGATCCTGGGGCGTCTGGCCGATGGAGATCCCCAGCTCTAGGCTTTTGTCGGGGCTCCACAAAACCCCCTGCTGTTCTTCGTCCCTGTCCCCACGGGCGGCGTCGGCCGTCCACAAGAGAGAGTGTGAGAGTGCTCGTACTCGTCGCTCCCGGCCAGGGCGCCCAGACGCCCGGCTTCCTGACCCCCTGGCTCGAACTCCCCGGCGCCGCCGACCGTCTCGGCGCGTGGTCGGACGCCATCGGCCTCGACCTCGCCCACTACGGCACGCAGGCCGACGCGGACGCGATCCGTGACACGGCGGTGGCGCAGCCGCTCCTCGTCGCGGCCGGACTCCTGTCGGCGTCCGCGCTCGGCGAGGTGGCACCGGGTGCCGTCGCGGGCCACAGCGTCGGCGAGATCACGGCGGCCGCCTTCGCGGGCGTACTGGACGACACGGCCGCCCTGGGACTCGTACGCAAGCGTGGTCTGGCCATGGCCGAGGCCGCCGCGATCACCGAGACCGGTATGTCGGCGCTGCTCGGCGGTGACCCCGAAATGACGATCCCGCATCTGGAGAAGCTCGGCCTGACCCCGGCGAACGTGAACGGCGCGGGTCAGATCGTCGCCGCCGGCACCATGGAGGAGCTGGCCGCTCTGGAGGCCGACAAGCCCGAGGGCGTACGACGCGTCGTGGCCCTCAAGGTCGCGGGCGCCTTCCACACGCACCACATGGCCCCCGCGGTCGCGAGCCTGGAGCAGGCCGCGGCGGAGCTGACCCCGGCCGACCCGAAGATCACGTACGTCTCGAACAAGGACGGCCAGGCTGTCGCCACCGGCGCCGAGGTGCTGTCCCGCCTGGTCGGCCAAGTCGCCAACCCCGTTCGCTGGGACCTGTGCATGGAGACCTTCAAGGAGCTGGGCGTGACCGCGCTCGTCGAGGTGTGCCCCGGCGGCACGCTGACCGGTCTCGCCAAGCGCGCCCTGCCCGGTGTGAAGACGCTGGCGCTCAAGACCCCTGACGACCTCGACGCTGCTCGCGAGCTCATCGCCGAGCACGCTGGCTGACAAGGAGCCCCGAGAGCATGTCGAAGATCAGGCCCAGCAAAGGCGCCCCGTACGCCCGGATCCTGGGCGTGGGCGGCTACCGTCCCACCCGGGTCGTGCCGAACGAGGTGATCCTCGAGACGATCGACTCCTCCGACGAGTGGATCCGCTCGCGCTCCGGCATCGAGACCCGTCACTGGGCCTCCGACGAGGAGACCGTCGCCGCGATGTCCATCGAGGCCTCCGGGAAGGCGATCGCCGACTCCGGGATCACGGCTGAGCAGATCGGCGCCGTGGTCGTCTCGACCGTCTCGCACTTCAGCCAGACCCCGGCCGTCGCCACCGAGATCGCCGACAAGCTCGGCACGAACAAGGCCGCGGCCTTCGACATCTCGGCGGGCTGCGCGGGCTTCGGCTACGGCATCACGCTCGCCAAGGGCATGGTCGTCGAGGGCTCGGCGGAGTACGTACTCGTCATCGGCGTCGAGCGGCTTTCCGACCTCACCGATCTGGAGGACCGGGCCACGGCCTTCCTGTTCGGTGACGGCGCGGGCGCTGTCGTCGTCGGCCCCTCCCAGGAGCCGCACATCGGCCCGACCGTCTGGGGCTCCGAGGGCGACAAGTCCGACACGATCAAGCAGACCGTGCCGTGGGACCGTTTCCGGACCGGCGACGTGTCCGAGCTGCCGCTCGATTCCAAGGGCGACATCAAGTTCCCTGCGATCACGCAGGAGGGCCAGGCGGTGTTCCGCTGGGCCGTGTTCGAGATGGCGAAGGTCGCTCAGCAGGCGCTGGACGCGGCCGGAATCACCGCGAACGACCTGGACGTCTTCATTCCCCACCAGGCCAACGAGCGGATCATCGACTCGATGGTGAAGACACTCAAACTGCCGGAGCATGTCACGGTCGCGCGTGATGTGCGCACCACCGGCAACACCTCGGCCGCCTCGATCCCGCTCGCTATGGAGCGGCTCCTGGCGACCGGCGAGGCGAAGAGCGGCGACACCGCGCTCGTCATCGGCTTCGGGGCGGGTCTCGTGTACGCCGCGACGGTCGTTACCCTCCCCTAGGCACCCCGTGCCAGGTCCCCTGGGACCTGGTCCGCTGTAACACCTGCCGCTGGCGCGGCGGGCGCCACACCCTCTGGATATCTACGAAGGAGCGCCTCACATGGCCGCCACTCAGGAAGAGATCGTCGCCGGTCTCGCCGACATCGTGAACGAGATCGCCGGGATCCCGGTTGAGGACGTCCAGCTGGACAAGTCCTTCACCGACGACCTGGACGTCGACTCGCTGTCCATGGTCGAGGTCGTCGTCGCCGCCGAAGAGCGCTTCGACGTCAAGATCCCGGACGACGACGTCAAGAACCTCAAGACGGTCGGCGACGCCACCGAGTACATCCTCAAGCACCAGGGCTGAGCAGGCCGCTGAGCCCAGGGCGCTGGGGGTCCTTTCACCAAGGACCCCCGAAGGCCCCGCCACCCGGCGGTGGCGCCGCTGATCCTCGTAAACGTTGGAGAAAGAATTCCCGTGAGCCCGACCAATCGCACCGTGGTCGTCACCGGTATCGGCGCAACCACACCGCTGGGTGGCGACGCAGCCTCGACCTGGGAGGGTCTGGTCGCCGGTCGTTCCGGTGTCAAGCCCCTGGAGCAGGAGTGGGCCGCCGAGCAGGCGGTCCGTATCGCGGCCCCGGTCGCCGTGGAGCCGACCGAGGTCATCCCCCGGCCGCAGGCCCGCCGCCTCGACCGCTCGGCGCAGTTCGCGCTGATCGCGGCCAAGGAGGCCTGGGCGGACGCCGGTTACACCGACAAGGCGGGCGAGGGCGCCGACGTCGACCCGAACCGCCTCGGCGCGGTCATCGCCTCCGGCATCGGCGGCGTCACCACGCTCCTCGACCAGTACGACGTACTGAAGGAGAAGGGCGTACGCCGCGTCTCCCCGCACACCGTTCCGATGCTGATGCCGAACGGCCCGTCCGCCAACGTGGGTCTCCTCGTGGGTGCCCGCGCCGGCGTGCACACCCCGGTGTCCGCCTGCGCTTCGGGCGCCGAGGCCATCGGCTACGCGATCGAGATGATCCGCACCGGCCGCGCCGACGTGGTCGTCGCCGGTGGCACGGAAGCGGCGATCCACCCGCTGCCCATCGCCGCGTTCGGCAACATGATGGCGATGTCCAAGAACAACGACGATCCGCAGGGTGCCTCGCGCCCCTACGACATGGCGCGCGACGGCTTCGTCCTCGGTGAAGGCGCGGGCGTCATCGTGCTGGAGTCCGCCGAGCACGCCGCCAAGCGCGGTGCCCGCGTCTACGCGGAGGCGGTCGGCCAGGGCATCTCCGCCGACGGCCACGACATCGTGCAGCCGGAGCCCGAGGGCCTCGGCATCTCGCACGCCCTGCAGAACCTGCTCGACAACACCGACCTCAACCCGGCCGAGATCGTGCATGTGAACGCGCACGCCACCTCGACCCCGGCCGGCGACGTCGCCGAACTGAAGGCGCTGCGCAAGGTCTTCGGTGACGACACCGACCACTTCGCGGTCTCCGGCACCAAGTCGATGACGGGTCACCTCCTCGGTGGCGCGGGCGGCGTGGAGTCGGTGGCGACGGTGCTCGCCCTGTACCACCGGGTGGCCCCGCCGACCATCAACATCGAGAACCTCGACCCGGAGGCCGAGGCCAACGCCGACGTCGTCCGCGGCGAGGCTCGCAAGCTCCCCGTCGAGGGCCGCATCGCCGCGCTGAACGACTCGTTCGGCTTCGGCGGACACAACGTGGTGCTGGCGTTCCGAACCGTCTAGTACTTCTGTCCGGCTGTTTCCGGCCGCCGGAGATCGATTTCCGGTCGTACGTCGTGTGATGTGCGTCTACGTGACGAAGGGCCCCACCGTCTGGTGGGGCCCTTCGCGCGTGTTCGAGTCGGCGTCAGACGACCTGGTGCAGCCAGCGGACCGGGGCGCCCTCGCCCGCGTACCGGAAGGGCTCAAGCTCGTCGTCCCAGGGTTTGCCGAGGAGCTTGGTGAGTTCGGACTCCAGTTCCGTCTCGCCGCTCTGGGCGCGGACGAGGGCGGCGCGCAGCCGGTCCTCGGGGATCAGGATGTCGCCGTGGATGCCGGTGACGGCGTGGAAGATGCCCAGGTCAGGGGTGCAGCTGTAGCGCTCGCCCTCGGCGGCGGCAGACGGCTCGGCGGTGACTTCGAAGCGAAGCATCTGCCAGCCGCGCAGTGCCGAGGCCAGTTTGGAGGCGGTGCCGGACTCGCCCTGCCAGGAGAACTCGGATCTCCAGGTGCCCGGCGCCGCGGGCTGCCGGATCCAGTCGAGGTTGACGCGTGTGCCGAGCACGCCCGCGACTGCCCATTCGACGTGCGGGCACAGCGCGCGCGGCGCGGAGTGCACGTAGAGAACTCCACGTGTCGTCACTGGGACCTCCGGGCAGAGCATTGCATCTTGTAACTTGGCGGAACCTCGGTGGCGGGGCAGCCACGTGGCGAGGCTACCGTGCGAGGGCGCAAGGAGGGTGACGTACCGTCGGTCCCAGCGCCCCGAAAACACTGAGGTTCACTCGGGGGGACGCCCGTATTACGGGTTAACGTTGCGCGATTAGCGAGGAGATCCGGGAATGCGGAAACGTGGTTACCGATCACGTGCAGTTGCCGCCACAGCGGCGGCGGCGCTTCTCGGCATCGTGGGGACAGCCGGCTGCGACGCGGTCGGCGGCAACGAAGCACCCCCCGGCAGCACCTCGCGGTCGAAGCCGTCCCCGGAACCGCCCACCTGGGACCGCACCCCGAAGTCGATCGCCGCGGTCGGCGACTCCATCACGCGCGCCTTCGACGCCTGCGAAGTGCTGACCGACTGCCCCGCCGTCTCGTGGGCGACCGGCACCGACGCGAAGGTCAACAGCCTCGCGCTGCGGCTGCTCGGGAAGACCGGGGCCGCCGAGCGGAGCTGGAACTACGCGAAGACCGGCGCCCAGATGGCCGACGTGGACGACCAGCTGGCTCAGGCGGCGACGAAGAAGCCGGACCTGGTGACGGTGCTGGCCGGCGCCAATGACGCCTGCCAGCCGACGGTGGACGCCATGACTTCGGTGAAGGACTTCCGCGCCCAGTTCGTGGACGCGATGACCACGCTGCGTGAGGCGTCGCCGAAGACCCAGGTGTTCGTGGGGAGCGTGCCCGATCTGAAGCGGCTGTGGTCGATCGGCCGGACCAGCGAGCTCAGCAAGCGGATGTGGAAGCTGGGCATCTGCCCCTCGATGCTGGCGGACCCGGACGACCTGGGCACGGCGGGGACGTCGCGGCGCGACAAGGTGCAGGACCGGGTCAAGGAGTACAACGCCGTCCTGGAAGACGTCTGCGAGAAGGACGAGCGGTGCCGCTTCGACGGCGGAGCCCTCTACAAGTACCGGTTCGAGACCCCACAGTTGAGCACCTGGGACTGGTTCCACCCGAGTACGAGTGGCCAGAAGCTGCTGGCGGAGATGGCGTATCGCCTGGTGACGGCGCCGAAGCCGGACGAGTTGAAACTGCCGACCGGCTCCGGCTGACGGACGCGGCGCGCGCAGGGGCCCGCCGGGGTCCGCAAGGGCCCCGCTGCCGTCACACGTCGATCGTCGTCGTGACCCGTAGGTCTGCGATCGACCGGCCCGCCTCCACCTCGTACGAACCCTTCACGAACGCCCACGAGCCAGCGGTCTCCTCCCAGATCTCGAAGGCGCGGCGCGGAAGTTCGACGCTGACCTCGACGGTCTCACCGGGCCCGGCCTCGACACCCGCGAAACCGGCGAGCCACCGCACCGGCCGCTCGGGGTCAGTCTCCGTCGGCGCGAGATACACCTGGACGACCTCGCGGCCCGCGCGCGCACCGGAGTTGGTGACGCGGACCGTGACGGTGCTGCCCTCCACCTTGACCGACTCGTACGTCCAGTCGGTGTAGCCGAGGCCATGACCGAAGGCGTACGAGGGAGTCCTGCCCTCCTTCTGCCAGGCGCGGTAGCCGATGAACACGCCCTCGCTGTACGGGAGTTCGCCGTCGACCGGAGTGACCTGCGTGACCGGGGCGTCCGTCAGAGAGCCCCAGGTGGTGGGGAGTCGGCCGCCCGGTTCGTACGCGCCGGTCAGCACGTCCGCGAGCGCGGCGCCGCCTTCCTGGCCGGGGAACCAGTCGAGCAGGACGGCGGCGACCTCGTCTCGCCAGGGAAGTTCCACCGGGGAGCCGGAGTTGACGACGACCACGGTGTTCGGGTTGGCGGCGGCGACCGCGCGGACGAGGTCGTCCTGGCGGCCGGGGAGCCGTAGGTCCTTCCGGTCGAAGCCCTCGGACTCCACGAGTTCGGTGGTGGCGACCACGACAACGGCGGTATCGGCGGCGCGGGCGGCTTCGACCGCCTCCGCGATCAGTTCGTCGGGGTCTCGCTGCGGCTCCCGGTGGGCGAGGGTGAAGGTGACGACCGGCATCGGCATGCCCTCGGGGAGGGCGAGGACGTAGGTGAGGGAGACGTCGACCGGCTCGCCCGCGATCAGTTCTGCCTGCGCTCGGGGCGTCGGGGCCCGGAGGAACGACTCGAAGCGGTCGTCCGACTCGGGGCGCTGGACGTCGTCGAAGTACGTCGTGCCGTCGATGGTGAGCGTGAACGCCCCGAGGCCCTTGATGCCGAAGGTGTGCGCGCCGCTCTCGCGCGGAGTGAAGGTGCCGGTCAGCTCGACGGTGTGGAGGGCGGCGTGGGTGACGCCCTCGGGGAGGTCCGAACCCATCCACTGGATATGGCCGTTGGGCGCGGAGCCGGTGCCGATGTCGTTGCCGTCGGCGTCCCGGCAGACGGCGCGCAGCTCGAACCCCTGGTCGGCGGGGGTGAGTTCCTGATTCGGGTCCGCGCCGACCGCGTACGTCAGGGTGCCCTCGGGCAGGGCGGCGGTGAGTCCGTCGAGCGGGGAGACGATCCGGGCGGGGAAGACCGTGGCGGACCCGCCGCCGAGGACGCGGGCGTCGCGGGCGGCGGCGCCGATCAGGGCGACTCGGTGTCCTTCGGGGAGCGGGAGGGCGCCTTCGTTGCGTACGAGCACGAAGGAGCGGCGGGCGATCTCGCGGGCCAGGGCCTCGCCGTCGACGGTCTCGGGCAGCTCGGTTACGACGGGCTCGGCGCCCTCGAGGATGCCCGTGCGGGCGGCGAGCCGCAGCACGTTCCGTACGGCCGCGTCGATGGTGGCCTCCTCGACCCGCCCGTCCCGTACGGCCTGCGCGAGCGCGTCGCCGTACACGGTCTGCGGGCCGGGCATCGCAATGTCGAGGCCGCTCTCGATGGCGGGGACGGTGGACCGGGCGGCCGTCCAGTCGGAGACGTTGATGCCGTCGAAGTCCCATTCGCCACGCAGGACTTCGTCGACGAGGTGGCGGTGCTCGGTCATCGTCGTGCCGTTGACCGAGTTGTAGGCGGTCATGACGCCCCAGGGGCGGGCGCCTGCGACGATCGTTTCGAAGGGGGCCAAGTAGAGCTCGCGCAGGGCGCGTTCGGAGACCAGGTTGTTCACGGTGAAGCGTTCGGTCTCGGCGTCGTTCGCGACGAAGTGCTTGACGGTGGTGCCGACGCCGCCTTCCTGCACGCCGCGGACGTACTCGGTGCCGATCCGCCCCGTCAGATACGGGTCCTCGCTGTACGCCTCGAAGTGTCGCCCCCCGAGCGGCGAGCGGTGGAGGTTGACGGTGGGCGCGAGCAGGACGTGCACGCCCTTGCGGCGGGCTTCCTGGGCGAGCAACACGCCTGCCCTGCGGGCGAGTTCGGGGTCCCAGGTGGCGGCGAGGGCGGTCGGGGACGGCAGCGCGACGGACGGGTCGTCGGCGGTCCAGCGCACGCCTCGTACGCCGATCGGGCCGTCGGACATGACCAGGGACTCGAGGCCGATCTCGGGCAGCGCGGGCAGGGACCACATGTCCTGACCGGCGAGCAGCCGCGTCTTCGCGTCGAGGTCGAGCCTGCCGAGCGCGGCTTCGACGACGGCCTCGCGTGCCTGGTCGGCCGGCCGGGTGGCCTGGTCGGCCGGCGGGTTGCCTTGGTGCGCCTGGGCGTTGCCCTGGATTGCCTGGGAACTGCCGCGATTTGCCCCGGAGTTGCCCTGATTGCCCTGCGTTCCCGCCATGCCGGTGCCTCCTCATTGACGACGTCCGTGCCGTCCGTCCATCGTGCACGTGTTACCTGTAGATAGGTAGGTTCCGTAACCTGGCCGTTATGTGAATCTTCATGTGCATGACTTACGGTGGAGATATGTCGACGACCAGGGCCATCAGGGGTGCCGAGCGGCGCGCGGAGATTCTCCGGGCTGCCCTGGAGGTGATCGCCGAGCGTGGCTACCGGGGGGCGAGTCTCGGTGCGGTCGCGGAACGTGTGGGGCTCACCCAGCAGGGCCTGCTGCACTACTTCCCGACGAAGGAGGCCATGCTCGTCGCCGTCCTGGAGGAGCGCGACCAGTGGGACGCACTGCCGGACTCCCACTGGCGGCTCGACCTGCTCGCCTCGCTCGTCGACTACAACTCGATGCGGGCGGGCATCGTGCAGACCTTCTCGGCACTGCTCGGCGAAAGCGTCACGGAAGAGCATCCGGCACGCGAGTTCTTCACCGGCCGGTACGAGAATGTGCGCGCCAACATGGCGGGGATTCTGCGCTCCGAGTACGGCGAGCGGCTGCCGAGCGGACTCACTCCGGAGCGGGCGGCTCCGCTGCTCGTCGCGGTGATGGACGGGCTTCAGTACCAGTGGCTGCTGGCGCCGGAGAAGGTGGACATGGCTGGTGCGTTCCGGGACTTCCTCACCTTGCTTGGCGAGAAGGGGAGTTGAGGGCTTCGGGGGGACGGACGACTTCCGGGGGCTGACGGCTTCCGGGGGCTGACGGCTACTGAGGGCTGACGGTTTCGGCGCTGTTTTGGCGACCGTGGCCCCATGGCGTACGTCCCATCCGTCACGCGATACTTCCGCCACCCGGCGTTTCGCGTGACGGAAGGACATGAACTCCCTTGAGTTATATACGTGTTCGGCTTGGCGCCCTCGGACTGGCGGCCGCCCTCGCGGGCCTCGCGACTCCGCCTGCCCTGGCTGCCGAGGAACCCAAGGCCGCGCCCACCGTGGAGGAACAGCGTCTCGACAGGGCGGCGCCCCAGGAGATCCTGCGGCGTTCCGGATTCGACGCGGTGGCACCGGAGTTGGCGCGGGCGCTGGGCAAGGTGCGGTCATATGCGGAGGCCGAGCGGGTGGTCGTACGGCAAGGTTCGCGGCTGTGGCAGCGGGCCGTGGACCGGGCGCAGGGGCGGGGTCCGGCGGGTGGCGATCTTTCGCGGGACGACGACCGGCCGCTGTACTGGGCGCGGCTCGGGATGACGCGGGAAGTACGCCAGTGGGAGCCGGAGTTCGGCCTTTCCGATACCCAACGGGCTGGGTTGCTGGCCTCACTTGAGCGGACCTCGCGCGGTCAGGACACCATTCGCTATCCACACGGCGGCAGGGGCGGTAAGGGCGTCAAGGGCGTGAAGCGGATCCTGGTGACCGGCTTCGACCCGTTCACGCTGGACCGGGACGTACGCATCTCCAACCCGTCGGGGGCTACGGCCCTTGCCCTCGACGGCACGGTGATCAAGACGGCCGACGGTCCGGCCCGTATCGAAACGGCGCTCTTCCCGGTCCGCTGGCAGGACTTCACCGACGGAACGGTGGAGCGCACGCTGCGTCCGTACCTCCCCCGGGTCGACCTGTTCACCACGGTCAGCCAGGGCCGGGTGGGTCGTTTTGACGTCGAGCGCACCAACGGGGCCTGGCGGGGCGGTTTCCCCGACAACGAGAACCTGTCGCGCACGGAGACCATCCCGGTGAACGACCCGGCCTCGCAGCCGCAGTGGACGTCAACGACCTTGCCGTACAAGGAGATTGTGGCCGCGAATACCGGTCGTTTCCCCGTGTACGACAACACGGAGGTGACCGAGATTCCGGCGGGCGGTACGGATCCGGTCGTACGTCCCGGGGGTCCGACGCCGGGCTCGACCGCGCGGGCCGGTGGCGGCGGGAACTACCTGTCCAACGAGATCGCGTACCGGGCGACGCTGCTGCGCGACCGCCTCGGGCTGCGCGGCTCGCTGCCCGGCGGGCATGTGCACACGCCGGTGCTGCAGTTCGGTACGGGCAACACGGATCCGGCGACAGGTACGGTCACGGATCCGCAGTTCGTCCAGAACCGGCTGGACATCATCGGGCAGGTCCGCGAGATCGTGAGGGTGGCGGCGGAGGGGTCCAGGTAATTCAGGACGCGTTGCTGGCAAGTCGTTCAGGACGTGTCCTGGCAGGTCGGTTCGGTGTCCTGGTAGGTCACCAGGTGACGGAGTCGCCCCGGACCTGACCTGGCCCCTGACCCTGGCTCTCGCCCTCGTCCTCTCCTTCTCCGTCTTCCGTCTGCTCGCCCAGCAGGTCGCGGGCCATCAGTGTGGCGCCCGCGACCGCGCCGGGCATCAGGAACACGGCGACGAACGGTACGACGAAGGCGAGGGCGAGTGGGGTGCCGAAGCCCCACACCAGGGTCTTACGGGCGCGCAACAGGCGGAGGCGGTCGCGGAGTTCGACGCGACGGCGCTGCATCGCGACGCTCGTCAGCTCCTCGGTCAGGAAGAACCCGGTGACGAAGAACCCGATGACGGGCACGACGGTCTGCCCGACGAACGGGATGAACCCGAGCGCGAACAGCAACACGCCCCACGCCGCCGCCCGGACGACGATCCGCAGACTGTCCCGCCCCGAGATCACCAACTCCCGCCACAACGACAGCCCCGACTCCGGCGCCGTCCCGTCCGGCGAAACGTCCCGGTCCACGGACTCGGAGAGCTTCTCGTAGAAGGGCTGCCCGATGAGCAGGGTCACGGCGGTGAAGGTGACGACAGAGAGGAGGAGCGCGAGCGCGAAAAGGACTGCCGTCAGGAACCCTCGGAAGAGGCCCAGCCAGGGGCTCGCCCAGTCATCTGCGAACGGGGTGGCCCAGGCCACGAAGTCCGTACCCCACACGGCCAGGCCGACGAGCGCGGCCGCATACAGCACAAGCGTGATGAGCCCCGGGATCAGCCCGAACCCGAACTGCTTCCCATGCCGGGCAACCCAACGCTGCCCTTGCCCCAAGTAGCTGAACCCCACGCGCAGATCATGCATGGGTGCACCCTATCGGGGTCCTCATGACCGGCACCCCGGGAGTTGGGGCTCCTGCCGCCGGGACGGTGGCCCGCCGTGCGGCGGGCGGACACGATGCCTGGGATGGGCAGTGTTGGTGTCGGTGCCGACGGTGGTTCTGGCGGCGGGAATGCGCAAGCAGGGATCCTGAGTTCGCCGCGCTCATGTCGTCGTGGGCTTGCGGGCGAGGAGCTGGATTCCCGTTGACTCATGTCCGTTCATGGTGGCCACCGTGATGGTCCGGGTGTCGACGGTTTCGAAGCCGGCGAGGAGGGCGGAGAGCCACTCGCGGGAGTGGTGGCGGCAGACCGCACCGTCGCTCGTCTCGAACACGCCATAGCTTCCGTAGCGGTCGGCATAGCGGCTGTAGCGACTGCGGTTGCGTTCGTCGTCTTGCAGCAGAAGGTCGCTTATGTAGAGGATCCCGCCGGGCTTGAGGACGCGGTTCAGCTCGGCGATCAGCCGGTGTTGGGCTTCATCGCTGGGGACGCAAGTGAGTACGGCGAAGAGCAGAGCTGCGTCGAAACCGGCGTCGGGGTACGGGGACACCGGTGGTGCATCCAGGGCTGCGAAGCGCATGGCAGGGTGCAGGCGGCGGGCCCGTTTGATCATTCCTGGCGAGGTGTCGGTGCCCGTGAGGTTGTCGAAGCCGTGCCGTTCGAGATCCTCCACGGTGCGGCCGTAGCCGCATCCGTAGTCGAGGATCGCCGCGTGCCTGCCGATCCCGTTGAGCCAGGGCAGATGGAGCGGATGAGTGAACGTCTTCGTGGCCGCGGCGGCATCCCAGTAGGGAATCTGACTGTCGAGGTCGGACATGGCGGATGCCTTCCCGGGAGCTTGTCTGAAGCTGGACACTGCGCTGACGGTCAGACGGAATGGCCCACCAGCGTCACTCGCTCGGAGCGGTGCTCGCCCCGCCGCGCGCACCTCACACCGGCTGCACCGCCACCACAACCCCCCGCTCCGCCGCAGGCGACACCGCCGCCGACACCCGTACCGCCGCCTCCCGGACCACCTGGCCCGCCCGGGAAGCCGACGCCAGGAGCAGGGGCTGGACGTGTTCCAGGCCGGAGACCAGGAGCTCCTCGCCGGCGATCAGGAGGGGGCGGCCTGCCTTGATGGTGGCGGCTGCTGCTTCTGTGAGGTCGGCCAGGGGTGGGAGGGTTGTGCGGGCGATGCCTGCGCCTGCGGCGGCGGTTCGTTCCGCCAGGGCGAGCTGCAAGGGGAGTAGCGGAGCCAGCGCTGCCGTCAACGCGTCGGCTATGCGGCGGAGTTCGGGGGATGAGTCTCGTAGGACGTCCGCTGCGGCTCGTAGGAGGGGGGTCAGGGCGAGGAGGGTGCCTGCTGCCAGGCCGGCCGCTGCGGGGAGTAGGGGGGACGTCGCCTCTACCAGTTCGCCCAGTGCCTCTGCCGTCTCCTCCAGGGCAGGGCCGACCGCGTCCAGGACCGGGAGCAGGCTGTCGCCCAGTGCCGTGAGCAAGGCCTGGGCGGGTTCGCTGACCGGGTGGGTGGCTAGCGGTGCTCCGCTTGTGCCTAGGCGCGTCAGGGTGTCGACGATGCGGTAGAAGGCTTCCTGGGCCTGGGGGGACGCGCTTGCCTCGGCCAGTTCGGCTGTGGTTTCGCGTAGTACGCGCAGCGCCTCCGCTCCCGAACCGTCCCGTGGATCGAAGGTGTTGATGGCTATACGGGTGATATTGCCCGCGGTGTCCAGAAGTTGGCCGGTGATGTCGGTCGTGTTCCTTGCGATACGCGCCACGTCATCCCTGCTGGGGAGCGACGGAATCGTTGCCATGGACTACTCCTCGCCTCACGCCCTGCGCGCCAGGGCCCGGCCCCCGCCGCGCCGACGCCCACCCACAGCATGCCCGCTCGCCTACGCCAACGCCCTCTTGTTGCGGGTGAATTGAACCGGTACACCTCCCGGTACCGATTAACAGGAGGTACGCGTGCGTCTCACGTGGCTTCAGCCATCGGGAGGAATCGCATCCCGATGTGGCGTCCCGGAGGGGCGCGGTGTTTCCTCTGCCGACGGAGCCGGGCACTGCATCATCCGGGACGTTTCTGATTCTCGATGTACTCCTTGACCACGTTCAGCGGGCCGCCTCCGGCGGAGGCGGCGAAGTAGGGCGGGGACCAGAGATGCTCGAGTGCCGCAACCTTGGTGGGTTCACGACACGCGCCACTCTAATTACCACCGCTCTCAGGAGTCCTGCGCGGCCGTCGAAAATCGTCCCCTGATTCGGGCGGGGTGCCCCGGCGTCCACGCTGGGGGAAATCGCCTTCTGTGGCAGCGACGCGGAGCGGCGACGCATGCTTTCCGTCGACCGCGGAGCGCCCGCACGGCTGCCCGGCGGAGCCGTGACATGCGAACAACCGTCCCATAGGTCGCTGGTGGTGGTGACCTGTGAGTGAACGGCGGTCGTGTGTGTGGTTGTCGCACTACGGTCCGGGGTTGTGAAGCTGGTGGTGCTGGTGAAGCTGCTGCCAACGCCCGAGCAAGCGTTGGCACTTGAGGCGACTCTGCACGCCTGTAACGAGGCGGCAAACTGGCTGTCCGCCCATGCGTACGACCACCAGGTGACCTCCCGGGCCCGGCTGCAGGCGATGGCCTACGGCGAGCTGAAGGCGCGGGGCCTGTCCGCGCAGCCCGCCCTGCACGTCCTGCGCAAGGTCGCCGACGCCTACACCACGCTGAAGGCGAACCTCAAAGTCGGGAACCTCGGCAAGCCCGGCTCGAAGCGGCACACCAAGGCCACCGGCAAACCGATCACCTTCCGCAAGGACGCGGCCCAGCCCTACGACGACCGCTGCCTGTCTTGGCAGATACCCGACCGCACGGTCTCGATCTGGACCACGACCGGCCGCATGAAGAACCTCGCCTTCACCGGCCAGGACGACCAGCTCGCCGTACTGGCCGCACACCGCAAGGGCGAGTCGGACCTGCTGCGCCGAGACGGCCAGTGGTATCTGATCGCGACCTGCGACATTCCCGAGGCCAGGGCGAACGCCCACCCGGCAGGGTTCCTCGGCGTGGACCTGGGGATCGTGAACATCGCCTCCACCTCCACTGGCACACGCCACTGCGGACGACGTGTCAACCGGCACCGCGAGGCGGACCGCAAGCTGCGCTCCAAGCTGCAGAAGAAGAACACCAAGTCCGCCAAGCGGCGGGCGAGGAAGCACGCGGGCAAGGAAGCACGCCGGGCCCGGGACATCAACCACAAGATCAGCAAGAGCATCGTGGCGGAGGCTGAACGCACCGCGCGCGGGATCGCCCTGGAAGACCTCACGGGCATCGCGATCGGGCACGGCTACGCAAGCCCCAACGCGTCACGCTGCACTCCTGGTCCTTCCACCAGCTCGGCACCTTCATCGCTTACAAGGCCCAGCGCGCAGGCGTCCCGCTGGTGTATGTCAACCCGGCGAACACCAGCCGGGAATGCTCCCGGTGTCACCACATCGACAAACGCAACCGGCCCTCCCAGGCCATATTCACCTGCAGGTCCTGCGGCTTCGTTGAGCACGCAGACCTGAACGCGTCCCACAACATCGCCGATCGCGGCTGGATGGCGTGGGTCCGCGGGGCCGAGTCACAGGCCCCTGCCCTCGCCCTCATCGCGTGAGAGCTGGACGCAGCCGGGCCTCATCACCGCCAGTGATGACCCGAGCAGCAAGCCCGGGACTTCAATCCGGGTAGTTGACCGAGCATGTGCCGGAGCCCGGAACGCTGGAGAGCATCGCCAACTCCCGTACCGTGCGCGCCAAGGGCCAGGCGTCGGCGGGCGGCGTCGCCTCCGCGCGGGCTCGCCGGGATGTACGCGCCGGCGACACACGGCGCCGGATGTCGTTCCCGGGCGGGGCGGCTCCGGAGAACGAGCGACTGGTGCGGGCGGTGCACCGGGCGGCTCTCGCCTGAACGACCCCGGGAATGTGGGGCGTCTATCAAGTAGAGGGACACGGGAGCAATCTGTCCGACCAGTCGGACATTGTTCGAAAACTCTTGACGGTCCGCCACACCCCGGCTGACACTCTCGCAACGCGACGTCACACAGACGAAACAGCGGGGTCTCGGGGGTCAGGGCCCGCCATCACGCGCCTCACTTCGTTCCTTCAGCGATAAGCGACGAACGACGTCTCAACGAGGAGACTGAAATGCCGCAGACCGACCGGCCTCGCAGACGCGCGAGACGCCTGGTGGGCCATCTCGCCGGGCTGACCACCGCGTCACTGTTCCTGGGTCTCGCCGGGCCCGTCTCCCCCGTACAGGCGGCGGAGATCACCGATGGCCTGGCCCTCTGGTACAAGCTCGACGCCGGCTCGGGAAGCGTGGCGGCCGATGCCTCGGGGAACGGACGGAACGGCACCGTCAGCGGCACCGCCGACTGGTCCGGCAGCGGCGAGGGACTCGCCTTCAACGGCTCCGACACCTACATCAAGGTGCCGGACAACATCATGAGCGGCATGGAGTCGATCAGCGTCTCGATGGACGTGAAGATCGATGCCACGCAGGCCACTCCGTACTTCCTCTACGGTTTCGGCAACACCAGCGGTACCGCCGGCAACGGCTATCTCTTCACCACCGGCGACGGCTTCCGGACCTCCATAGCCACCGGCAACTGGTCGACGGAGCAGACGACCCGGCCGTCCGGGTCCGGCAACCTCACCCGCTCCGTGTGGAAGCACGTCACGTACACGCAGACCGGCAATACGGGTGTGCTGTACGAGGACGGCGTCGAGGTGGCCCGTAACACGTCGGTCAGCATCACCCCGGGTGCCATCGGCTCCGGCAAGACGACCGCCAACTACATCGGCAAGTCCGTGTACCCGGGCGACAAGCTCTTCAAGGGCCAGATCCGCGACTTCCGCGTATACAACCGGGCACTCGGCGGCTCCGAGGTCGAGGAACTCTCCCTCCCCGTCGCGACCCAGGGCGTCGCCGACGACAAGGCCGCCCTCAGCCTCGGTGACACCGACGCCATCGTCTCCGACCTGAAGCTGCCCGCGACGGGCACCGCCGGCGGATCGAAGATCAGCTGGGCCACGGACAACGCCGGCGTGGTCTCCGCCACCGGCAAGGTCACCCGCCCGCCGGCCGGTGAGCCGGACGGCCGCGCCACGCTCACGGCGACCCTGAAGAAGGGACCCGTCACCGACACCAAGAGCTTCGACATCACGGTCCCCGCCGCCGCCGACGACGCCACGGCCACCCAGCAGGCCGCCGAGGCGCTGTCCGTTCACAACCTCGACGACGTACGCGGCAACCTGACCCTCCCCGCGACCGGTGACTACGGCACGAAGGTCGCCTGGTCGTCCGCGAAGCCGGACGTCATCGACGCCGACGGCCTGGTGAAGCGCCCCGCGAACGGTGACGGCGACACCACCGTGGAGCTGACCGCGGCGGTCACGAAGGGCGACGCGAAGGCGACTCGGACCTTCACCGCCAAGGTGCCGGAACTGCCGAAGAAGGAAGCCCTCAAGGGCTATATGTTCAGCTACTTCACCGGCGAGGGCACCTCGGACGGCGAGCAGCTCTACGCCGCTCTCAGCAAGGGCAACGACCCGCTGAACTGGCGGGAGTTGAACGAGGGCAAGCCCGTCCTGACCTCCACGCTCGGTGAGAAGGGTCTGCGCGACCCGTTCATCATCCGCTCCCCCGAGGGCGACAAGTTCTACCAGATCGCCACCGACCTGCGGATCTACGGCAACGGCAACTGGGACGCCTCGCAGCGCACCGGCAGCAAGTCCATCATGGTCTGGGAGTCCACCGACCTGGTGAACTGGACGAACCAGCGCCTGGTCAAGGTCTCCCCGGACTCGGCGGGCAACACCTGGGCCCCGGAGGCCTATTACGACGAGAAGCTCGGCGAGTACGTCGTCTTCTGGGCCTCGAAGCTGTACGACAACGAGGCGCACACCGGCGACACGTACAACCGCATGATGTACGCCACCACCCGCGACTTCCACACGTTCAGCGAGCCCAAGGTGTGGATCGATCGCGGCTACTCGGTCATCGACTCCACGATGATCGAGCACGACGGCACCTACCACCGCCTGTCCAAGGACGAGCGGAACAACACCTCCTCCACCCCCAACAGCAAGTTCATCTTCCACGAGAAGAGCGACTCGATCCTCGACCCCTCCTACGACTTCGTCGCCGAGGGCATCGGCAAGGGGGAGATGAGCGCCGCCGAGGGACCGCTGGTCTTCAAGTCCAACACCGAGGAGAAGTGGTATGCGTTCCTCGACGAGTTCGGCGGCCGCGGCTACATCCCCTTCGAGACGACGGACCTCGCCTCCGGGAACTGGACGCCGTCCACCGGGTATGACCTGCCGTCAAAACCTCGCCATGGCACGGTGCTTCCGGTCACGCAGGCCGAGTACGACCGGCTGCTGAAGGCCTACCAGTCGGACGAGCTCGTCAAGTCGGTCGAGGAAGTGAAGGTGACGACGGGCATCGGTGAGGCTCCGGTCCTGCCGGGCACCGTGATCGCCGAGTACGCCGACGGCGCCAAGCGGCCCGTCGCCGTCACCTGGGACGACGTCCCGGCCTCGGCCTACGCGCAGGCCGGCACCTTCACGGTGGAGGGCAGCCTGCCCGACGGCGCCGCGCTCAAGGCCAAGGCAGAGGTCACGGTCTCGGCTCAGGGCCCGGACGTGCCCGCCGACCTGCTGCTGCGCTACGACTTCGACGAGACCGGCGGCAACATCGCCCGTGACTCCAGCGGGCACGGCTACCACGGCACGTACGTCCGTACGCCCGACTTCGGAACGGGGGTCAAGGACGGCTCCTTCAAGATGTCCGGCGGTTCCAGCTCCTCCACCACCTCCCCGTACGTCAGCATCCCGAACGGCGTTCTGAAGGGCGCTGACAGCGTCACCGTCTCCACCCACGTGAAGTGGAAGGGCGGGGACAACTTCCAGTGGCTCTTCGGTCTTGGCCCGGACAGCGACAAGTACCTCTTCGCCACCCCGTCCAACGGCGCAGGCAAGGTCTTCTCCGCGATCACCAAGGCCACTTGGTCGGGCGAGAAGCAGATGGTCGGCGGCTCGCAGCTCACTCCCGGTGAGTGGAAGCACGTCACCGTCACGGTGAACAGCGCGACCGAGACGGCGGTCCTCTACGTCGACGGCGCCGAGGCGGCCCGGGCGACCGGTGTCACCATCAAGCCGTCCGAGATGTACGACGCGTCGAAGGGCTACTCCGGCTACATCGGCCGGTCCATGTACGCCCCCGACCCGTACTTCGGCGGCGAGGTCGACGACTTCCGGATCTACAACCGGGCGCTGTCGCCCGCCGAGATCCTGGAGCTCAGCGGGAACACCACGGGGATTGCCTCGGCGACCCACCCCGCGCTGAAGACCGACGCGATCATCGACGACGCGGACAGCAGGATCACGCTCCCGCTGACCGCGGGCAGTGATGTGACCGCCCTGGCACCGGAGTTCGGCCTCGCCAACGGCGCGAGCATCAGCCCCGCGTCCGGCACCCTGCGCGACTTCACCGAGCCGGTGACGTACGAGGTGACCGGCTCGGACGGCGAGAAGCGCACCTGGACGGTCCGGGCCCTGGAGATGAAGAGCCCGGTCCTGCCGGGTCTCAACGCCGACCCGAACATCGTCAGGTTCGGCGACACCTTCTACATCTACCCGACGACCGACGGCTTCCCTGGCTGGAGCGGCACGCAGTTCAAGGCGTACTCCTCCAAGGACCTGGTCAACTGGCAGGACCACGGCGTCATCCTCGACCTGGGACCGGACGTCAGCTGGGCCGACAGCCGGGCCTGGGCGCCGACGATGGGCGAGAAGGACGGGAAGTACTACTTCTACTACTCGGCCGACACGAACATCGGTGTCGCGGTCTCCGATTCGCCCACCGGCCCGTTCAAGGACCCCCTGGGCAAGCCGCTGGTCCCGCGTGGCGCCTACGAGGGCCAGATGATCGACCCGGCGGTCTTCACGGACGACGACGGTCAGTCGTATCTGTACTGGGGCAACGGCAGGGCGTATGTCGTGCCGTTGAACGACGACATGGTGTCGTTCGACGCCTCGAAGGTCACCGACATCACCCCGAGCGGCTACAACGAGGGCACCTTCGTCATCAAGCGCAAGGGCACCTACTACTTCATGTGGTCGGAGAACGACACGCGGGACGAGAACTACCGCGTCGCCTATGCCACCGGATCCTCCCCCACCGGTCCCTGGACCAAGCGGGGCGTGATCCTGGAGAAGGACCTCTCGCTCGGCGTCAAGGGACCCGGCCACCACTCGGTGGTGAAGGTGCCGAACTCCGACGACTGGTACATCGCCTACCACCGTTTCGCCATCCCCGGCGGTGACGGCACCCACCGTGAAACCACCCTCGACAAGCTGGAGTTCGACTCCGACGGCCTGATCAAGAAGGTCGTTCCGACCCTGGAGAGCATCGACCCGGTCACCGTCGTCCGTGCGGGTCCGGACGCCTCGGGCACCGAGGGCAGCGCGATCTCCCTCACCGGCACCATCTCCGGAGCCGGCGACCCGAAGTGGACGGTGAAGGATGGAGCACCCTGTTCCTTCTCCGACCCCGACGCCATTCTCACCGCGATCACCTGCGACGACGACGGTACGTACGAGGTGACGCTGTCCGGTGGCCGCAGCAGCGACACGCTCACCGTGACCGTGGACAACGCGGCCCCGATGATCACGGCCGGTACGGGCCCGTCGTCGCCGGTGTCGGTGGGCAAGAGCGCGGTCGTCACGGCCGACTTCACCGATCCCGGTTCCGGCGACACCCAGACCTGCCGGGTCGACTGGAAGGACGGCAGCGAGCCGACCGCCGGGAAGGTCACCGGCGCCGGCTGCGAGGCCGCGCACACCTACACCAAGGCGGGTATCTACCGTCCGGAGATCACCGTCAAGGACGACGACGGCGGCTCGGACAGCAGGAAGCTGGCCGAACTGGTCGTGTACGACCGGGCGGCCGGTCCCGTGGCAGGTGCGGGCATCATCGCCTCCCCGGCCGGCGCCTACCCCGCCAAGCCCTCCCTGAAGGGTCCGGCGGCCTTCTCCTTCGGCGCCAAGTACAAGAAGGGCGCCACCGTTCCGAGCGGCAACGCCACCTTCGACTACGCGGCCGCCAAGCTGAAGTTCCGGTCCACTTCGTCCGACTGGCTGGTGGTCACGGGTTCCGAGGCCCTGTACCAGGGCTCCGGAACGGTCAACGGCAGCGGCGGCTACGGCTTCCGTATCACCGTCACCGACTCCCCTGACACGTACCGCATCAGGATCTGGAAGAAGTCCACCGGCGACGTCGTCTACGACAACCGCACCGGCAGCAAGGCCTTCGGCATCATCTTCAGCTGACGGACCGGCTCGCCACGATAGAGCGGCGCCCGGGGCATGTGCCCCGGGCGCCGCTTCGTATGTGACGGGGGCCGCAAACTCGGCAGTAAGGCTGCCGCGACCCCGGCGCGCACTTTAGCCTTCAAACAGAATTCTGTTCACCGAGGGCTCTTGCGTTTCACAGCTCAAGATCTCGAGCCGGGAGAAACGAGGCTCGTATAAGGATGAGCCGGCACAAGGACACAGCGGGACAAGGACCGAAGGACCCATTCGACGAGACCGGTTCGGCACAGGCGGTCATCGACAGCACCGGCGCCGTCGTCGAATGGGGCGAGGGCGCCGAGCGGCTGCTCGGGCATGCAGCGCCGGACGTCGTGGGCCGGCCCGCGGAGCGGTTGCTGGCCCCGGACAGCAAGGTCGTCCTTCCGGAGGCGGCGGCCGACCGGTGGAGCGGCGGCGTCACCCTGCGCCATCGCGACGGCCATGAGGTGTCCGTGTGGGTGCTCGCCCATCGCAGTCGGCCGGAGTCCGGCGAGCGCTTCGAGTGGCGGGTGATCTGCCCGCTGGGGGACAGAGGTCCGCTGCCGTCCGACGACCCTTTGTCAGCAGCGCTGTTGGAGCAGTCCCCGTGCCCCATGGCGATCTATGACGACCGGTTACGGCTGCACAGGATCAACGAGGCGATGGAACGCGTCATCGGCCTGCCCGAGGAACGCATCCGCGGCCTGCGGCTCACGGAGATCGGCGGGAAGCGGCAGAGCGAGGAACTCGAGCGGCATCTGCGCCGGGCGTTCCGCACCGGTCAACAGCAGGACGTGGACATCTACTTACGCACGGGCGGGGAGCAGCACGCCCACCCGTGGTCGGCGAAGTTCGCACCGCTGACCGACGCCGACGGTGTGGTGCGCGGGGTCTGTCTGACCGCGCACGACATCACGGAGCAGGATCTGGCCCGCCAGCGGCTGCAGTTGGTCAACGAGGCGAGCATCCGCATCGGCTCCACGCTCGACGTCACGCGCACCGCCCAGGAACTGGCCGATGTGTGCGTGCCCGGTCTCGCCGACTTCGTGAGCGTCGACCTCATGGACCCGCCGGACGACAGCGGCGAGTCCCCGGCGAGCATCCCCTCCGCCCCTGTGGTCCTGCGCCGCGCCGCCCATCGGTCGATCACGCCGGGCTGTCCCGAAGCCGTGATCGAGCCGGGCGAGGTCGACACGTACCCGGCCTCGTCACCGCAGGCCGACTCGCTGCTGGCCGGCCGGACGACCGTACGGTCCGACCCGGTCGCCGCTCTCCACGACTGGCTCGCCGGGGACTCGATGCGCACCGAGCGGGTCAAGGAGTACGGCGTGCACTCGGCGATGTCGGTGCCGATCCGGGCCCGCGGCGCGACCCTCGGCGTCGCCGTGTTCGTGCGGTACCGCAGCCCCGAACCCTTCACCCCCGAAGACGTGCTGCTGGCCGAGGAGATCACGGCCAGAGCGGCCGTCTGCGTGGACAACGCCCGCCGTTTCTCCCGCGAGCGCGAGACCGCGCTGGTCCTGCAGCGCAGCCTGCTGCCGCAGACGCTGCCCCGAACTGCCGCACTGCAGACGGCTTCGCGCTATCTTCCGGCGGCGCGTGCGGGGGTGGGCGGGGACTGGTTCGACGTCATTCCGCTGTCCGGGCTGCGCGTCGGCATGGTCGTCGGTGATGTCGTCGGCCACGGGATCCAGGCCTCCGCCACCATGGGGCGGCTGCGCACGGCCGTACGTACACTCGCCGACGTCGACCTGCCGCCGGACGAGCTGCTGACGCACCTGGACGACCTCGTCGTACGGCTCTCCGCGGAGGCCGGGAACGGACACGCCACCGGCGAGGTCGGCGCCACCTGTCTCTACGCGGTGTACGACCCGGTCTCGCGCCGCTGCTCCTTCGCCAGAGCCGGCCATCCGCCGCCGGTCATGGCCGTGCCGGGCGGTACCCCCCGGCAGATCGACGTACCCGCGGGCCCGCCGCTGGGCGTGGGCGGACTGCCCTTCGAGTGCATGGAACTCGAGCTGCCCGAAGGCACCGTGCTCGCCCTGTGCACCGACGGCCTGATCGAGAACCGGGTCCAGGACATCGACGGGAGTTACGAGCTCCTGTGCGAGGTGCTGGCGCGATCGGCAGGTTCGCTGGACGAGACGTGCCAGGAGCTCGTACGGACCCTGCTGCCCCCTGACGGCGCGGCCGATGACGTGGCGCTCCTGCTGGCCCGTACCCAGGGCCTCGCCGCCTCCCAGGTCGCGACCTGGGACGTTCCCCCTGCCGCGGCCCTGGTGGCACGTGCAAGGAAGTACGCGACCGAGCAGCTGGGCGTCTGGGGACTGGACGAGGCGGCGTTCGCGGCCGAACTCGTGGTGAGCGAACTGGTCACGAACGCCATCCGGCACGGCAGTCCGCCCGTACGGCTGCGCCTGATCCACGATGACGACGACGCCACGCTGATCTGCGAGGTGTCGGACGGCAGCGCCACGGCCCCGCATCTGCGCCGGGCCAAGACGTATGACGAGGGCGGGCGCGGACTGCTACTCGTCGCCCAGCTCACCGAGCGCTGGGGCAGCCGCCCGACGGACGACGGCAAGACCATCTGGGCGGAGCTGTCGGTGAGTTGACGAACGCGACAGCAAGGGAGACCCCTCGGTCGGGGTAACTCCCTTGCTGTCGCGGTGTGTTGACCGGAGCCTGCGTCCGGGTCAGGTTTTCTTGCGTGACGTCATCGCCCGCTGGATCAGGATGAACGCGCACAGCAGCACACCCGTGGCGATCTTCGTCCACCAGGAGCTGAGCGTGCCCTCGAACTGGATGATGCTCTTGATCAGGCCCAGTACGAGGACGCCGAACAGGGTGCCGATCACATAGCCGGAGCCGCCCGTGAGCAGCGTGCCGCCGATGACGACCGCGGCGATCGCGTCGAGCTCCATGCCGGTGGCGTGCAGCGGGTCACCGGACTGGATGTACAGGGTGAACAGCAGACCGGCGAGCGCCGAGCAGAAGCCGCTGATGGTGTAGACGGCGATCTTCGTGCCGCCCTGCGGAAGGCCCATCAGCAGCGCCGACTGCTCGTTGCCGCCGACGGCGTACACCCGGCGTCCGAAGCGCGTGTAGTGCAGGACGTAGAACGCCGCGGCGAGGACGACCAGTGCGACGATCGCGCCGATCGAGAGGAAGCCCGCCCCCAGGTTCAGCTGCGCCCCGGCCATGCTGCTCACCGAGGGGTCGCCGATGGAGATGGACTCCTTGCTGATGACCAGGCACAGGCCCCGGAAGAGGAAGAGGCCGGCGAGGGTCACGATGAAGGGCTGGATCTCGAAGTTGTGGATCACATAGCCCATCAGGAAGCCACCGAAGGCGCCCACGGCCAGCGCCATGGGGATGACGACCAGGATCGGCAGGCCCTGACGCTCCACCAGCCATGCCGTGAACATGGTGGTGAAGCCGATGACGGAGCCGACGGAGAGGTCGATGCCGCCGGACAGGATGACGAAGGTGACTCCGACGGCGGCGACCAGCAGATAGCCGTTGTCGATGAACAGGTTCATGAAGACCTGCGGTTCGCCGAACCCGTAGTTCTGGTAGCGGCTCAGGCCCGCCACGTACATCGCGAGGAAGAGCCCGGCCGTCACCAGGACGGGCAGCCGGCGGTCGCCGAGCAGAGTCGCGGCCCTGGACGGCGCCGGCGTACGGCTCTTGGAGGCTGTGGGGGTCTTCGTGGTCGTGCTCATCACGACACCTCCATCTTGGGAGCGGCCACGGGCGCCGGGGTGGTGTCCGCCGGGGCCGCGGGGGGCTGGCCGGGGCCGCCCTTCGCGCCGGTCTTGGTGCCGAACTTGCCGCGGAAGACCTTGGCGCGGAACTTCGGGGACTGCAGCAGGCAGACGACGATGACGACGGCGGCCTTGAAGACCAGGTTGGTCTGGGTCGGCACGCCGATGGTGTAGATCGTGGTGGTCAGGGTCTGGATGACGAGGGCGCCGACCACCGTGCCGCCGATGGAGAACCGGCCGCCCAGCAGCGAGGTGCCGCCGATCACCACGGCGAGGATCGCGTCGAGCTCGATCCACAGACCGGCGTTGTTGCCGTCCGCGGCCGAGGTGTTGGAGCTGATCATCAGGCCCGCGATGCCCGCGCACACCGCGCAGAACACGTACACCATGATCTTGATACGGCGGGACCTGATGCCCACCAGACGGCTGGCCTCCGCGTTGCCGCCGACCGACTCCACGAGCAGGCCGAGCGCCGTACGGCGGGTCAGTGCCACGGTGATCGCCACGACCACGGCCACGATGAAGATGGAGAACGGCAGGGTCAGCCAGTAGCCGCCGCCGATCATCTTGAACGGCTCGCTGTTGACGGTGATGATCTGCCCGTCGGTGATCAGCTGGGCCACGCCACGTCCGGCGACCATGATGATCAGCGTCGCGATGATCGGCTGGATGCCCATCCGGGCGACCAGGAATCCGTTCCACAGTCCGCAGATCACCGCGGCCAGCAGGCCGATGCCCAGGGCCAGGAACACCGCGGACAGGGCGCTCTGATCGGACTGATCACTGATGTACGAACAGGTCAGGGCCCCGGTGATGGCGACCACGGCGCCGACGGAGAGGTCGATTCCACCGGTCGCGATGACCAGGGTCATACCGACCGCCACCAGGATCAGGGGCGAGCCGAACAGCACGATGGAGACGAGGCTGCCGTGGAGGTGGCCGTTCGTCATCCGGATGGAGAAGAAGTCAGGGGTGAAGGGAACGTTGACGAGCAGCAGGACGACCAGGACCGCGACGGGCCAGAACAGGTTGTGGTGGGTCAGTGCTCGCCATCGGGGAGTGGTGGTCACTGGTGTTCTCCGCTCGCGATGGTCTCGAGGATCTTGCTGGTGGTGATCTCGGGCCCGTTGGTGAGCCGCGCCACCAGCCGGCGGTCGCGCAGCACTCCGATGGTGTGGCTGAGCCGGAGTACCTCCTCCAGCTCGGCCGCGATGTACAGCACGGCCATGCCCTCCTCGGACAGCGAGACCACCAGCTTCTGGATCTCCGCCTTCGCGCCGACGTCGATACCGCGCGTCGGCTCGTCCAGGATCAGCATCTTCGGCTGAGTGATCAGCCAGCGGGCGAGCAGCACCTTCTGCTGGTTGCCGCCGCTGAGCTGGCCGACCCGTGCCTCCGGGTTGGCGGGGCGGATGTCCAGCGCCTTGATGTACTTGGCGACCAGCTCATCGCGCTGGGAGACCGGGATGGGCCGGGTCCAGCCGCGGGCCGCCTGGAGGGCCAGGATGATGTTCTCCCGCACCGTCAGATCCGGTACGAGGCCCTCGGTCTTGCGGTTCTCCGAGCAGAACGCGACGCCGGCGCCGATCGCGTCGTTCGGCGCGCTCATCGAGACCTGCTTGCCGCCGATGGTCAGCTTGCCGCTGTCCGGCTGGTCGGCGCCGAAGAGCAGCCGGGCGAGTTCCGTACGGCCCGAGCCGAGCAGGCCCGCAAGGCCGACGACCTCGCCCTTCTTGATCTCCAGGTCGAAGGGCGCGATGCCGCCCGTCCTGCCGAGGTTCTCCGCCTGGACCAGCGTCTCGCCGACATCGGAGTGCAACTGGTGCTCGTGCAGCCCCTCGAGCTGGTCCAGGGCCTTGCCGATCATCAGCTCGATCAGTCCGACCTGGTCGAGCTCGCTCACCATGTGCTCGCCGACGAGGCCGCCGTTGCGCAGGACGGTCATCCGGTCGCAGATCTCGTAGATCTGGTCGAGGAAGTGCGAGACGAACAGGATCGCGACACCCTCGTCCCTCAACTGCCGCATCAGGCGGAACAGTTCGAGGACTTCGTCGCGGTCAAGGCTCGAGGTCGGCTCGTCCAGGACCAGCACCTTGGTGCCGGATCCCGAACCGTCGCTGTCGCCGGTGCCCACGGACCGTACGATCGCCACCAACTGCTGGACAGCCAGGGGGTACGAGGACAGGGGCGCCGTCACGTCGATGTCGAGGCCGAGCCGGTCGACCAGCTCCGCGGCCTCCTTGCGCATGCGCTTCCACTGGATGCGGCCCATGCGGGTGGGTTCACGTCCGATGAAGATGTTCTCCGCCACCGACAGGTTGGGGCAGAGGTTCACCTCCTGGTAGACGGTGCTGATGCCGGCCTGCTGCGCCTCCAGCGGGCTGCCGATCCGCACCGTCTTCCCGTCGAGGGTGACGGTGCCGGCGTCCAGGGAGTAGACCCCGGTCAGCACCTTGATGAGGGTGGACTTTCCGGCTCCGTTCTCGCCCATCAGGGCGTGGATCTCGCCGGGGAAGAGCCGGAAGTCGACACCGGACAGAGCCCGTACCCCCGGAAATTCCTTGACTATGCCCGTCATCTCCAGGACGGGCCGCGGCTCTGCCATGGCAGCGCTCCTCGTTGAATTCATGGAATTCGTTTCGGCCCGCAGGGAGCCCAGGGACCGAGGGTCCGGTCGGCCGTGGGCTCCCTGCAAGTGGGTGCGGTGGGTCAGTACTTGCGGGTCGGGAGGGCTTCCTTGGCCTGGTCCTGCATGAAGTCGCTCTCCTTGGTCTTGACCCAGGGCTCGACCTTCTCGCCGTCCTTGACCTTCTGCACGACCTCCATCAGCTGGGGGCCGAGCAGCGGGTTGCACTCGACGATGGCGTTGATCTTGCCCTCGGACATCGCGATGAAGCCGTCCTTCACGCCGTCGACCGTGACGATCAGGATGTCCTTGCCGGGCTTCTTGCCGGCCGCCTCGATGGCCTGGATGGCGCCGATGCCCATGTCGTCGTTGTGCGCGAACAGCACGTCGATGTCCGGGTTGGACTGCAGGAAGGCCGCCATGACCTGCTTGCCGCCGGCGCGGGTGAAGTCACCGGTCTGGCTGACGACGATCTTCCAGTCGTCCTTGTGGTCCGCGTCCATGACCTCCTTGAAGCCCTTGGCGCGCTCGATCGCGGGGGCGGCACCGGTGGTGCCCTCCAGCTGTGCGATCTTCACCGGGCCCTTGTGACCGGCCTTCTCCAGGACCTTCTCCAGGATCCTGGCCGCGCGCCGGCCCTCGTCCGTGAAGTCCGAGCCGACGAGCGTGACGAACAGGGACTTGTCGTCGGTCTCGACGGAACGGTCGGTGAGGACCACCGGGATCTTCTTGGCCTTGGCCTCCTTGAGCACCGCGTCCCAGCCGGTGACGACCACCGGCGAGAAGGCTATGACGTCCACCTTCTGGGCGATGAAGCTGCGGATCGCGGAGATCTGGTTCTCCTGCTTCTGCTGAGCGTCGGAGAACTTGAGGTTGTAACCCGCTTCCTTGGCAGCCGCCTTCACCGACGTGGTGTTGGCGCTACGCCAGCCGCTCTCCGAGCCGACCTGGGAGAAGCCGAGGGTGAGCGCCTTGCTGCCGCCGCCACCGGAGGAGGAGCTGCTGGAGCTGCTGTCCTCCTTGGCGCAGGCGGCCAGACCGCCCGCAGCCGCCACGCCGACCGCCGCCGTGAGGAAGTTCCTTCTGTTGAGCATCTTTCTTCTCCTTTGAAGAGCCGGCCCGGGGATGGACCCGCTGGTACTCGATGGGACCGGCCGCACAACGTCCAGCCTGTCGATCATTGTTCGAAATACCGGCCGCGTAGGTGCTTGTGCGACCGATGGGTGTCGCGTCAGTTCAGAACGCCCTCCGGCTGAGGGGCGTACGGAAACGTACTGGCGCGAACGACGAGTTGCGGTTCGATGGCGATCCGGGGTGCCCCGGACAGGGCCCGGCCCTCGACGAGATCGAGGAGCAGGGCGATGCTCCGCTTCCCGACCGTCGAGAAGTCCTGTCGGACGGTGGTGAGCGGCGGAGCGAAGAACTCCGACTCCGGGATGTCGTCGAAGCCGACCACCGCCACGTCCTTGGGAGTGCGCACCCCCGCTTCACGCAGGGCCCGCAACACCCCCAGCGCCATCTGGTCGTTGGCGACGAACACGGCGGTGAGCCCACGGCCCACCCAGCCGGCCAGCTCCTGGCCGGCGCGGTAGCCCGACAGCGGACTCCAGTCCCCGTGCAGCAGCGTGGGCGGCTCGATACCGGACTCCTCGAGGGTCGCCCGCCAGCCGACGACCCGGTCGGCCGCCTCCTGCCAGTCCTCGGGCCCGGACAGGTGCCAGACCGTGCGGTGGCCGGCGGCCAGCAGATGACTGGTGGCCAGTCGCGCTCCCAGGTGCTGGTCCACGCTGACGCTGGGGATGTCCCCTTCCGGCTGCCCGCCGCCCACCACAACCACCGGGAAGGGACTGGAGAGTTCGGCCAGAGCCTCCACCGCCGATCGCTGGGGAGCGATGGCGATGACCCCCTCCACTCCGCCCTCGCTGAGGTGGTCCAGGGCCTCGGACAGCGTCTCCACGGTCAGCTTGCGCAGACTCACCGTCGAGACGAGATACCCCTCGGCACGTGCGGCCTCCTCGAGCGCGAACAGCGTACTGGCCGGCCCGAAGAGGGTGGTGTTGGAAGCGACCACACCGAGGGTGCGGGTGCGCCGGGTGGCCAGGGCGCGTGCGGAGGAGTTGCGGCGGTAGCCCAGCTCCTTGATCGCGTGCAGCACCTTGGTCCGTGTCTCGTCCCGCACATTGGGGTGATCCCCCAGCACGCGGGACACGGTCTGGTGCGAGACCCCTGCGAGTTGTGCGACATCCGCCATCGTGGGCGGTCGAAGCTGTGCGTGTGCCACGGCCGCGCCTCCTTGGATGCCGTTGAACACCGGTGGTCGGCGATGGTCGCCGACTGGTGAATGCGGACGTCATTGTGAGCGCTAACAATCCATGACGGTCAAGAGGGCTGCAAGGAGAAGGCGTCACGGTTGCGTAACGCGACGCTCCGCGAAGACGCTCCGCTGGGAGAACGGTTTTGAAGCTGCGGGTTCGCTGTGGCTTGTCGCGCAGTTCCCCGCGCCCCTTACGGGGCGCTTCATCGCACGGCACTTCATCAAGGCGGCTCAAGAGCCTTACGCAACCGAAGAGGCCGCACCCATGGCGGTGGGTGCGGCCTCTCCCCTGCTGTGCTGAGGAGTCGTCAGGCCCTCTCCTGAGGAACCGTCAACTGTCAGAGCTTGACGATCATTTTGCCGGTGTTGTCGCCTCGCAGGACGCCGAGGAATGCCTCAAGGTTGTTGTCGATGCCCTCGACGACCGTCTCGCGGTACTTCAGTTCGCCGGAGCGGATCCAGGGGCCGACCTCCTGGACGAACTCGGGCTGCAGGTCGTAGTGGTCGCCGACCAGAACGCCCTCGACGCGGAGCCGGTTCTGCAGGATCTTGACCATGTTGCGCGGGCCGGGAGTCGGCTCGGTCGCGTTGTACTGCGAGATCATGCCGCAGATCACGGCCCTGCCGCGCAGGTTGAGCGCGCCGATCGCGGCCTCGAGGTGCTCGCCGCCGACGTTGTCGAAGTAGACGTCGATGCCGTCCGGGGCGGCCTCCTTGAGCTGCTCCCAGACCGGGCCGTTCTTGTAGTTGAACGCGGCGTCGAAGCCGTACTCCTCGACCAGCAGCTTGACCTTCTCGTCGGACCCGGCGGAGCCGATGACCCGCGAGGCGCCCTTGAGCTTGGCGATCTGCCCGACCTGGCTGCCGACGGCACCGGCCGCGCCCGAGACGAAGACCGCGTCGCCCTCCTTGAAGGCACCGACGCGCAGCAGACCCGCGTACGCGGTCAGGCCCGTCATGCCGAGCACACCGAGGTACGTGCTCAGCGGCGCCGCCTCGGGGTCGACCTTGACCGCCTGCTTGGCGTCCACGACGGCGTACTCCCGCCAGCCGAAGAAGTGCAGGACGTGGTCACCGACCGCGATGCCCTCGGCGTTCGAGGCGATGACCTCGCCGACGGCACCGCCCTGCATGGGCTCGCCGAGTTCGTAGGGCGCGACGTACGACTTCGCCTCGCTCATACGGCCGCGCATGTACGGGTCCACGCTGAGGTACTGGTTGCGTACCAGCACCTGACCGGGGCCCGGCTGCTCGACCTCGGTCTCGACGAGGGCGAAGTTCTCGGGCTTGGGCCAGCCGACGGGGCGGCTGAGGAGGTGCCATTCGCGGTTGATCATGGGGAGCCTTTCAATTTACTTCAGTACCTGAAACAAGCATGCGGCCGAATATTTCAGGTTGTCAAGTAATGCGGGTACGCTGGAGCGCATGGCCGCCCCGCAGAAGACCCGCCGCCCCGATGCCCTGACCTTGGAGGTCGTGGACCTCATCGGCACGGTGGTGGCTCGCTATCACGAGGAGTACGACGACGCTGCCGCCGAGCATGCGCTGACCGGGGCGCAGGCTCGGTTGCTGAGCCTGCTCTCGTTGGAGCCTTTGCCCATGCGACGGCTGGCCCAGAAACTCAAGTGTGAGCCTTCGAATGTGACCGGGATAGTGGATCGACTGGAGTCGCGCGGGCTTGTTGAGCGGCGGCCCGATCCTGGTGACCGCCGGGTGAAGCTGGCGGCGGTCACCGATGAAGGGCGACGGGTCGCCCGGGGGCTTCGTGAGTCGCTGCACTTTGCGCGTGAGCCGCTTGCCGAGTTGTCTCGGGATGAGCGGTTGGCTCTGCGGGACCTGCTCTTGCGGATGCTCGGGGCTGCATCCTGACCCTTAGGCGCCTACTGGACGGGGAGGTTCTTGATCGCGGGCGGGCGCGGGCCGTCGTGGGTTGTTCGCGCCCACGCGGCGGAGCCGCAAATGTCACAGCCCCGCGCCGGGAAGGGGCGCTCCCCCGAGCCGTGACGCATCTAAGAGCGCCCTCCGGAACACCGTCCGACACTTCCCAAGATTAGAACTGTTCTTTTTCTTGAATCGTTCGTGTTAGGCGATGTAGGTTGGGCGCCATGACCGCCTCCCAGACCCCGAGCACCGCCGATGAGCTGCGCGGTGTCGGTCTGCGGGTGACGGCCGGCCGGGTCGCGTTGCTGGAGACCGTTCGCCGTGGTGATCACCTCGGTGTCGAGGCGATCGCCTCCGGGGTGCGCGAGCGGCTGGGCCAGGTCTCCCTGCAGGCCGTGTACGAGGGACTGCACGCGCTCGTCGCGGCGGGCCTCGTACGCCGTATCGAACTGCCCGGCAGTCCGGCCCGGTTCGAGGGGCGTGTCGGGGACAACCATCACCACCTCGTGTGCCGGTCGTGCGGCGTCCTCGCGGACGTCGACTGCGCGGTCGGCCATGCCCCCTGCCTTACCGCATCCGACGACCGGGGCTTCTCGGTCGACGAGGCAGAGGTCATCTACTGGGGCGCGTGCCCCGACTGTTCCACCCCCCGCGGTACCTGATGAGCACCGTGATCCACTAGTAGTTCGGAAGGATTCCCCCAATGGCCGAGAACCCCGACGCAATCGTCACCGATCCCAAGGCGGAGGGCGCGGGCGGCTGCCCGGTCGCGCACGGGCGTGCCCTGCACCCGACGCAGGGTGGCGGCAACCGCCAGTGGTGGCCGGAGCGGCTCAACCTGAAGATCCTTGCCAAGAACCCCGCCGTGGCCAACCCGCTGGGCGAGGAGTTCGACTACGCCGAGGCGTTCAAGAACCTCGACCTGGCCGCGGTGAAACAGGACATCGCCGAGGTGCTCACCAGCTCGCAGGACTGGTGGCCCGCCGACTTCGGCAACTACGGCCCGCTGATGATCCGTATGGCCTGGCACAGCGCCGGCACCTACCGCATCAGCGACGGCCGTGGCGGCGCCGGCGCCGGTCAGCAGCGCTTCGCCCCGCTCAACAGCTGGCCGGACAACGGCAACCTGGACAAGGCGCGCCGTCTGCTGTGGCCGGTCAAGAAGAAGTACGGCCAGTCCATCTCCTGGGCCGACCTCATGATCCTCACCGGCAATGTCGCCCTGGAGCAGATGGGCTTCGAGACCTTCGGCTTCGCCGGCGGCCGTGAGGACGTATGGGAGCCCGAGGAGGACGTGTACTGGGGTCCCGAGACCACCTGGCTCGACGACCAGCGCTACAGCGGTGACCGCGAGCTGGAGAACCCCCTCGGCGCCGTCCAGATGGGCCTCATCTACGTCAACCCGGAGGGCCCGAACGGCAACCCGGACCCGATCGCCGCGGCCCGTGACATCCGCGAGACGTTCCGCCGGATGGCGATGAACGACGAGGAGACGGTCGCCCTGATCGCGGGCGGTCACACCTTCGGCAAGACCCACGGTGCGGGCCCGGCGGACGCCGTCGGCAACGACCCCGAGGCCGCCTCCATGGAGGAGATGGGCCTGGGCTGGAAGAGCACCCACGGCACCGGTAAGGGCGGCGACGCCATCACCTCCGGCCTGGAGGTGACGTGGACGGAGACGCCCACGCAGTGGAGCAACAACTTCTTCAAGAACCTGTTCGAGTACGAGTACGAGCTCACCCAGAGCCCGGCCGGCGCGAACCAGTGGGTGGCGAAGAACGCCGAGGCGATCATCCCCGACGCGCACGACCCGTCGAAGACGAAGCTCCCGACGATGCTGACCACCGACCTGTCCCTGCGCTTCGACCCGATCTACGAGCCGATCTCGCGCCGCTTCTACGAGAACCCGGACCAGTTCGCGGACGCCTTCGCCCGCGCCTGGTACAAGCTGACCCACCGCGACATGGGCCCGAAGTCGCTGTACCTCGGCCCGGAGGTCCCGGAGGAGACCCTGCTCTGGCAGGACCCGCTGCCGGAGGCCGAGGGTGAGGCCATCGACGCCGCGGACATTGCGGCCCTCAAGGCGAAGCTCCTCGACTCGGGTCTGACCGTGTCGCAGCTGGTCTCCACCGCGTGGGCGTCGGCCTCGACGTTCCGCGGCAGCGACAAGCGCGGCGGTGCCAACGGTGCGCGTATCCGCCTGGAGCCGCAGCGCAGCTGGGAGGCCAACGACCCCGACCAGCTCGCGACGGTCCTGCGCACCCTCGAGGGCGTCCAGCAGGAGTTCAACGGCTCCGGCGCCAAGAAGGTCTCCCTGGCCGACCTGATCGTGCTCGGCGGCTCGGCTGCCGTGGAGAAGGCCGCCAAGGACGCCGGTCACGACATCGAGGTGCCCTTCACCCCGGGTCGTGTGGACGCGACGGAGGAGCACACCGACGCGGAGTCCTTCGCCGCGCTTGAGCCCAACGCCGACGGCTTCCGCAACTACCAGGGCAAGGCCAACCGCCTGCCGGCCGAGTACCTGCTGCTCGACCGGGCCAACCTGCTCACGCTGAGCGCCCCCGAGATGACGGCCCTCGTCGGTGGCCTGCGCGTCCTGGGCGCCAACCACCAGCAGTCGTCGCTCGGTGTTCTCACCGAGACGCCCGGCAAGCTGACGAATGACTTCTTCGCGAACCTGCTCGACCTGGGTACGACGTGGAAGTCGACGTCCGCCGACCAGACCACGTTCGAGGGGCGCGACGCCGCCACGGGCGAGGTCAAGTGGACGGGCACCCGTGCCGACCTCGTCTTCGGCTCGAACTCCGAGCTGCGTGCGCTCGCCGAGGTCTACGCGAGCGACGACGCGAAGGCGAAGTTCGTGCAGGACTTCGTCGAGGCGTGGGTCAAGGTCATGAACCTGGACCGGTTCGACCTCGTCTGATCGCTCCGGTCGCTCGGATCGCTCCGAGTACGACCTGGGTGACGTGAGTACGACGTCCGGGCCGGCCCCAGCGGGTCGGCCCGGACATCGTCAGTTCTGGTGCCGGAAGCGGGAGTTACGAGCAGAAGAACAGGAACCGCGTGCACGTCTCCGTGGGCGTCGGCTCCGGGGCCGGACGCTTCGACGTCGGGCGGGGGTCCGGGGTGTCGGGGTCCTCAGGGGGCGGGCGCGGGGGGTCCTCGGGATCCTCGGACGTCGGCGTGGGCGAGGGCTTCTTGCTCTCGCCCTCGTCCTTGCCCTTGTCCCCCGGCTTCTTCGACTTCGAAGGCGAAGGAGAGGCCGAGGCCTCCGGCGACCGGGAGTCCGTCACGACGGAGCCCGCCGCCCCGCCCTCCGACGAGCCCGTCTTCCCGTCCTCCGACACCCGCGAACCGGAGCCCTCGTCGTCCGTCGCGGTGTTCGGCTCCGCCGAGGGTGCCTCCCTGCCCAGCTCCGCCAGGCTCAGCCCGCCCGCGGCGAGCAGCAGCCCCGCCCCGATCAGCAGCGCCCGCTGCCGACGACGCCGGTGCACCGCCGCCCGCCTGTCCCGCCGGGTCTCCCGCGCCCCACGATGGGACCGGCCACGGGACCGGCGTCCACCGGCGGCCGAGGAGTCCTCGGGGTCGTCGGGGTCGCCGTGTCCGTCGTCGCCCGCGCGCGCACCCGCGCCCTCCCGCGCGTGTGCGGCGTCCAGCGACGCGGCGTACGCGCGGCAGGCTTCGGCCGGTGTGCCGCAGCCCGGGCAGGCGAGGGCGCCGTTGAGGTGCCGTTGGCACGGGTGGCAGTAGTCCATGACGCCGGAAGACTAGATTCCGGACAGGTAACGTTCCTAGGGGCAGCTGTGAATGTTGTGTAGGGAGTCGCCTGTTCAGGCATACGAAAGCGCTGTCCAGGCATGCCGGGGCGCGGACAGCCCGGATCATTCCCCGCCATCCCACCGCCTTGGCGTCAAAACCGTTACGTGTTCGACCGCTCGACCCATTGACACTCCGACTGCCGAATCCTTACTGTCGCGACAGCATTTCGAACGAGTGACGAAATCTCGAACAGGGCCGACGAGTACAGGGAGCAGCTGCAGTGCGCATCACTGGAATCAGCACGCACGTGGTAGGGACGCCGTGGCGGAACCTGACCTATGTCCAGGTGCACACCGATGAGGGACTCACCGGTGTCGGTGAGACCCGCATGCTGGGTCATACCGACGCGCTGCTCGGCTATCTGCGGGAGGCAGAGGCCAACCACATTCTCGGCTCCGACCCGTTCGCTGTCGAGGACCTCGTCAAGCGCATGAAGTACGGCGACTACGGCCGCGCCGGCGAGATCGTGATGTCCGGTATCGCGGTGATCGAGATGGCCTGCTGGGACATCAAGGGCAAGGCCCTCGGCGTCCCCGTCTGGCAGCTGCTCGGCGGCAAGGTCACCGACAAGGTCAAGGCGTACGCCAACGGCTGGTACACCACGGAGCGCACCCCGGAGGCGTACCACAAGGCCGCCCAGCAGGTCATGGAGCGCGGCTACAAGGCCCTCAAGATCGACCCCTTCGGGACCGGTCACTTCGAGCTCGACCACGAGGCGACCCTCTACTCCGTCTCCCTCATCGAGGCCGTACGGGACGCCATCGGCCCCGAGACCGAGCTGATGCTGGAGATGCACGGCCGCTTCTCCCCCGCCACCGCCGTACGGCTCGCCAAGGAGCTCGCGCCCTTCAAGCCGGCCTGGCTGGAGGAGCCGGTGCCGCCGGAGAACCTGAAGGCGCTGGAGAAGGTGGCGGCGAAGGTGGACATGCCGGTCGCGACCGGTGAGCGCATCCACGACCGCATCGAGTTCCGCGAGCTGTTCGAGAGCCAGGCCGTGGACATCATCCAGCCCGACGTCGGCCACATCGGCGGCATCTGGGAGACGCGCAAGCTGGCCGCGACCGCCGAGACGCACTACATGCTCGTCGCCCCGCACAACGTGGGCGGCCCGGTCCTCACCGCCGCCTCCCTCCAGGTCGGCTTCACCGCCCCGAACTTCAAGATCCTCGAGCACTTCAACGACTTCGCGGACGCGGACATCAAGCAGGTCGTCAAGGGCGCGCCCCAGGTCGTGGACGGCTACTTCCACCTCTCCGAGGCCCCCGGTCTCGGCGTCGAGCTGGACACGGACGCGGCGGCCGAGTTCCCCCAGCAGCAGGCGCGCTTCGACCTGTGGGCGGACGGCTGGGAGCAGCGCAAGCCCAAGGGGTCCAAGTGAGCGTTGCTGTCGTCATCGAGGCTCCGGGCGAGCACCGGCTCGTCCCGCACGAGCCCACGGCTCCGGCCGCCGGGGAGGCCCTCGTACGGGTCCATGCGAGCGGCATCTGCGGCAGTGACCGTGAGGTGTACGAGGGCAACAGGCCCGAGGGGTACGTCCGTTACCCGCTCACGCCCGGCCATGAGTGGTCCGGCACGGTCGAGGCGGTCGGCTCCGGGGTCCCGGAGTCCCTCATCGGCCGCAAGGTCGTCGGCGAGGGCTTCCGCAACTGCCAGGTCTGCGACCGCTGTCACGCGGGCGAGACGACCCTGTGCTCCGCCGGGTACGAGGAGACGGGCTTCACGCAGCCCGGTGCGATGGCGGGCACGCTGACGCTTCCGGCACGGCTGCTGCACGTCCTGTCCGACGACGCGGACCTGACCGCCGCCGCTCTGCTGGAGCCGGCCGCCTGCATCGCCGCCGCCGCGCTGAAGGCGAACGCCCGGCCGGGCGAGAGGGTGGCCGTCGTCGGCACCGGGACGCTCGGGATGTTCGCCGTGCAGTTCCTGAAGGCCGGCTCCCCCGGCGAGCTGCTCGTGGTCGGCACCCGCCCGGACCGCGCGGCGCTCTCCAAGGACTTCGGCGCCACGGAGTTCCGTACGAAGGACGAGGAGCTCCCCGACGACTTCGACGTCGTCATCGAGACCGCCGGGTCCGCGGACGCGGCGCGCACCGCCGCCGCTCTGCTCCGGCGCGGCGGCCGGCTCGTCCTGACCGGTATCCCGGCTCCGGGTGCCGACGGACTTGACCCGACCGATCTCGTCGTACGGCAGCTGGAGGTGCACACCGTTTTCGGTGCGGCCCCGGACGCCTGGGCGCACACGGTGCGGGTCTTCGGCGCCGGTCTGCTGAACCCGCTGCCCCTGGTCACCCACGAGCTGCCGCTGGAGGAGTTCGCGAAGGCCATCGAGCTGGTCGGCTCCGGCGACCCGAAGGTCGGCAAGGTACTGATCAAGCCATAAATTTCCGTGGCGCCCGCACCGCCCCACGAGCCGCACGCCGGTACGGAGACCCTGACGCTCTGTACCGGCGTGCTCCCAATCCCCACGAACCATGTCCGAAACATCGAACGCGAAGGACAGCTTGTGACCGACGCTTCCGCCACGGCAGCCCGACGACCCGGCGAGCCGGCGCTCTCCGCTCTCGGCCTGGGCGCGCCCGCCCCCGATCCTGCCGACGCCTCACCGCACACCTTCCCCGGTGGCGGCCGCTGGCGCACCGAGATCCCCTCCTGCGAGGGGCCCGAGGCGCTGGCCGTGGTCCTCAAGGAGTCCTCGCGCCTCGATGTGCCGATCCACCGGATCAGCCAGGGCAGCGGCATCTGGATGCTGAACGACGCCGAGATCACCGAGATGGTCGAGGCCACCGCCGAGCGCGACATCGAGCTCTGCCTGTTCACGGGCCCGCGCGGCACCTGGGACATCGGCGGCTCGACCCGTACCGACTCCCGCGGCGGGGGCCTGCGCGCCCGCGGCCATGACGCGGTCGCCGGGTGTCTTGAAGACGCCGTCCGCGCAACGGAGTTGGGCGTAAAGTGCCTCCTCGTGGCTGATGAGGGCGTGCTGTGGACGCTGCACCGCGCGCGTGCGGCCGGGATCATCCCCGCCGACACGACGCTGAAGGTCTCCGCGCTGATCGGCCCGGTCAACCCGGCCGCGTACGCCGTATACGAGCAGCTCGGCGGAGACTCCATCAACGTGCCCAGCGACCTGACCCTGGACCACCTCACGGAGATCCGCCGGGTCAGCGCGGCCCCCATGGACATGTACATCGAGGCCCCGGACGATCTCGGCGGCTATGTCCGCATGTACGAGGTCGCCGAGCTGATCCGGCGCGGCGCCCCGCTCTACCTGAAGTTCGGCCTGTCCAAGGCCCCCGGAATCTACCCGTACGGGGCCCATATGCGGGACCTGACGCTGAGCACGGCCAAGGAGCGGGTGCGGCGCGGCCGGCTCGCTCTCGACCTGCTGGAGCGGCACGGAGCGGACGGCGACATGGCTCCTCTGGGCTCGCGGCTGCCCGGCGACCTGAAACGATTCGGCATTCCCTCATAACGTTCCGGACAAACCCTCTTCACAAAAGACCACGCAGCCGCACACAATCCGACAGCCTCGCCAGTTCGGCGCACCCTCACACATCAAGGAAGATGATCATGCGCAACCGCAGAAGTGCACTCGCCGTCATAGCCGCGGCGTCCTCCCTGGCCCTGACGCTCTCCGCCTGCGGGCAGAGCGGCGAGGGCGGCAGCGAAGAGGACAAGGGGGACGCCAAGGGCTCCACCGTCGGCATCGCGATGCCGACCAAGTCCTCGGAGCGCTGGATCGCCGATGGTGCCAACGTCGAGAAGCACCTGAAGGACGCGGGCTACAAGACCAAGCTCGTCTACGGTGAGGACGACCCGGACCAGCAGGTCTCCCAGATCGAGAACCTGATCACCCAGGGTGTCAGCGCGCTGATCATCGCGGCGATCGACAACAAGTCGCTCGACAACGTTCTCCAGCAGGCCAAGGACGCCGACATCCCGGTGATCTCGTACGACCGACTCATCCTCAACAGCCCGAACGTGGACTACTACGCCTCGTTCGACAACGAGAAGGTCGGCCAGCTGCAGGGCCAGTACATCGCCGACAAGCTCGGTCTGGCGGACGGCTCCGAGAAGGGCCCGTTCAACATCGAGCTCTTCGCCGGCTCGAACGACGACAACAACACCAAGTACTTCTTCCAGGGCGCGATGAGCGTCCTGCAGCCGTACATCGACAAGAAGCAGCTGGTGGTCAGGTCGGGCCAGACCAAGCTGAACCAGGTCACCACCCTGCGCTGGGACGGCGGCACCGCCCAGAAGCGCATGGACGACCTGCTGACCGCCGCGTACAAGAAGGAGCGCGTCGACGCGGTCCTCTCGCCGTACGACGGCATCTCCATCGGCATCCTGTCGGCGCTGAAGTCGGACGACTACGGCTCCAAGGCCAAGCCGCTGCCGATCGTCACGGGCCAGGACGCCGAGGTCGCCTCGCTGAAGTCGATCAAGGCTGACGAGCAGACGCAGACGGTCTTCAAGGACACCCGCGAGCTCGCCAAGGTGGCGGGCAACATGGTCGACTCCCTGCTCAACGACAAGAAGCCGAAGACCAACGACACCGAGACGTACCAGAACGGCGCGAAGGTCGTTCCCGCGTTCCTCCTGGAGCCGGTGAGCGTCGACAAGACCAACTACCAGAAGGTCGTCGTCGACTCCGGCTACGTCAAGGCCAGCGACGTCAACTGATCGCCGCACCAGCACCAAGGATTGGAAGGCACGACCATGGCGGGACCCGTCCTGGAAATGCGCTCGATCGTCAAGACCTTTCCCGGCGTCAAAGCGCTGTCGGACGTCACACTGACCGTCCAGCAGGGCGAGGTCCATGCCATCTGCGGGGAGAACGGCGCCGGCAAGTCGACCTTGATGAAGGTCCTCTCCGGCGTCCACCCGCACGGAAGTTACGAAGGGGACATCCTCTTCGAAGGTGAGATCTGCACCTTCAAGGACATCAGGGCGAGCGAGCAGCACGGCATTGTGATCATTCACCAGGAGCTTGCCCTGGTGCCGTATCTCTCCCTCGCGGAGAACATCTTCCTCGGCAACGAGCACGCCACCCGCGGGATCATCAGCTGGTCCGAGACGCTGAAGCACGCCACCGAGCTGCTGCGGCGGGTCGGTCTCAGCGACCACCCGGACACCCGCGTCGCCGACATCGGCGTGGGCAAGCAGCAGCTCGTGGAGATCGCGAAGGCCCTCTCGAAGAAGGTGAAGCTGCTCATCCTCGATGAGCCCACCGCGGCTCTGAACGACGAGGACAGCGGCAAACTCCTGGATCTCATCCTGGAGTTGAAGAAGCAGGGCATCACCTCGATCATCATCTCCCACAAGCTCAACGAGATCCGCAAGGTCGCAGACTCGGTGACGATCCTGCGCGACGGCCGCTCCATCGAGACGCTCGATGTGAAGGCCAAGGAGACCACCGAGGACCGGATCATCAGCGGGATGGTCGGCCGTGACCTCGAGCACCGCTTCCCGGAGCGCACCCCGCACGAGCCGGAGGTGGGCGCGGCTCCGGCCCTGGAGATCCGCAACTGGACCGTGCACCACCCGATCGACCAGCAGCGCAAGGTGGTCGACGATGTGTCGATCCAGGTGCGGCGCGGGGAGATCGTCGGCATCGCGGGACTGATGGGCGCCGGGCGCACCGAGCTCGCGATGAGCGTCTTCGGGCGTACGTACGGCCGGTACCACGGCGGCAAGGTCTTCAAGGACGGCAAGGAGATCCGTACGAAGCACGTGCCCGAGGCGGTCAAGCACGGCATCGCGTACGTCACCGAGGACCGCAAGCACTACGGGCTCAACCTCATCGACACCATCGGCCGCAATATCTCCCTCAGCGCGCTGGGGAAGGTCTCCAAGCGCGGTGTGGTCGACGAGCACGCGGAGCGCCAGGTCGCCGAGGACTTCCGCAAGTCCATGAACATCAAGGCGCCGACCGTGTTCGAGCAGGTGGGCCGGCTCTCGGGCGGTAACCAGCAGAAGGTCGTCCTCAGCAAGTGGATCTTCGCCGGGCCCGATGTGCTGATCCTGGACGAGCCGACCCGCGGTATCGACGTGGGCGCCAAGTTCGAGATCTACACCGTGATCGACCAACTGGCCGCACAGGGCAAGGCGGTCGTCTTCATCTCCTCCGAGCTGCCGGAACTGCTCGGTATGTGTGACCGCATCTACACGATGGCCGCGGGGCGGCTGACCGGCGAATTCTCGCGTGCGGAGGCCACGCAGGAAGTGCTGATGCGCCAGATGACGAAGGACAAAGAGGTAACCCGATGAGCACCGATGTGACCGACAAGAGCCCGGCCCCCGCGCCGCCGGGCAAGGCAGCCGCCGGTGGCGGCGGCCTGCTCCAGCTGATGCTGGACGGCATGCGCCGCAATATGCGGCAGTACGGCATGCTGATCGCCCTCGGTCTGATTGTGGCGCTGTTCGCGGTGTGGACCGACGGCGACCTGCTTCTGCCGCGGAACGTCTCCAACTTGGTGCTGCAGAACAGCTACATCCTCATCCTCGCGATGGGCATGATGCTGGTCATCATCGCGGGCCATATCGACCTGTCGGTCGGCTCACTCACCGCGTTCGTCGGCTCGATAGCCGCGGTGATGATGGTCAAGAACGACTTGCCGTGGCCACTCGCGGTGGTGCTGTGTCTGCTGCTGGGCGCCGCCGCCGGTGCGATGCAAGGCTTCTTCATCGCGTATCTGGGCATTCCATCGTTCATCGTCACCCTCGCGGGCATGCTGCTCTTCCGCGGTCTGACGGAGATCTTCCTGGAGGGCCAGACCCTCGGCCCGTTCCCGCAGGGGCTGCAGAAGGTCGCCAACGGCTTCCTGCCCGAGGTCGGACCGAACACCAACTATCACAACCTCACCCTGCTGCTCGGCTTCGCTCTGATCGCCTTCGTGATCTACCAGGAGATGCGGGACCGCAAGCGGTCGCAGGAGTTCTCGCTCGAAGTGCCGCCCGTGAAGCTGTTCGTGCTCAAGATCGTGGCGCTGGTTTCCGCCCTGCTCACGGTGACGCTGCTGCTCGCCAGCTACAAGGGCGCCCCGGTGGTCCTGCTGATCCTCGGTGTGCTGGTCGTCGGCTTCGGCTACGTCATGCGTAACGCGATCGTCGGCCGTCACATCTACGCGATCGGCGGCAACCTCCCGGCAGCGAAGCTGTCCGGTGTGAAGGACAAGAAGGTCACCTTCCTGGTCTTCCTGAACATGGGCATGATGGCCGCCCTGGCGGGTCTGGTCTTCGCCGCCCGCTTCAACGCGGCCTCCCCCAAGGCCGGCCTCAACTTCGAACTCGAGGCGATCGCCGCCTCGTTCATCGGCGGCGCGTCGATGAGCGGCGGCGTCGGCACGGTCCTCGGCGCCATCATCGGCGGCCTGGTCCTGGGTGTGCTGAACAACGGCATGAACCTCGTCGGCGTCGGCACCGACTGGCAGCAGGTCATCAAGGGCATGGTGCTGCTCGCGGCGGTCGGCTTCGACGTGTGGAACAAGCGCAAGGTCGGTTCGTAAGCAATCCATAGGTCGTACGGGGGTCCGAAAGGGCCCCCGTACGCATGTCCGCCCACGGCCACAGGAGGCAGGAAGCTCGTGAAGGAGCTCTTCGGCAAGCTCGCCGACGGCACGGAGATCTACCGCTGGTCGCTGGAGAACGGCGGCACCCGCCTGAAGGTCCTCTCCTACGGCGGCATCGTCCAGTCCCTGGAGATCCCCGACAGCCGCGGCCGGTACGCGAACGTGTCCCTCGGCTTCGGCACCATCGAGGATTACGTCGCCTCCAGCCCGTACTTCGGCGCACTGATCGGCCGGTACGGAAACCGCATCGACCAGGGCCAGTTCACCCTGGACGGCCAGGCGTACCAGCTGGACGTCAACGACGGCGCGAACAGCCTGCACGGCGGCGCCGAGGGCTTCGACAAGCGGGTGTGGGACATCGAGCCCTTCACCGAGGGCTCCGACGTCGGCCTGTACCTGCACTACACGTCCGCCGACGACGAGATGGGCTTCCCCGGAACGCTGCAGACGAAAGTCACGTACACCCTGACCGCGCAGGGCGACTGGCGCATCGACTACGAGGCCACCACCGACCGGACGACGGTCGTCAACCTCACCAACCACGTGTACTGGAACCTCGCGGGCGAGAGCAGCGGTTCGGTCTACGACCACGAGCTGGAGATTGCCGCCACCCGCTACACCCCGGTCGGCGAGGGCCTCATCCCCACCGGTGAGCTCGCCCCCGTCGCGGGCACCCCCTTCGACTTCCGCGCCAAGAAGACCATCGGCGCGGACATCCGCGCGGCGCACCAGCAACTGCTGTACGCGCAGGGCTTCGACCACAACTGGGTGCTCGACAAGGGCATCACGGCCGAACCCGAGCCCATCGCGACGCTCCGCGACCCGTCCTCCGGCCGCACCTTGTCGGTGTCGACGACTGAGCCGGGCCTGCAGTTCTACTCCGGGAACTTCGTCGACGGGACGCTCGTCGGCAGTGGCGGCTCCGTCTACCGCCAGGGCGACGCGCTCTGCCTGGAGACCCAGCACTTCCCGGACTCCCCGAACCAGCCGGGGTTCCCGTCCACGACGCTCCGGCCAGGCGAGACGTACCGCTCGGCGACTCTCCACTCGTTCGGCCGCTGAAACATGGTGGGGGGAACAAATCTCCCCAGCTTTCCCATGAGTTGAACACCGAGGCATCCACGTCCGTAAAGGAGAGCGGCCCGCATATGTCCGCGCGGGCCACCCCCACGGACGGAGGGTCCATGGCCGACAACGTCACCTCGCTGTTCCGCACCGGCGCGCACAGCCCGTCAATGGCAGCGCTGGCACGAGAGAGCGGCGGGGAGTCGGGTCCGCTGGACTTCTGCATCCCCTGCAATCCGTACTTCCCCACACCGGCGATGTTCGAGGAGCTGACGCACCGGCTCCGCGACATCATCACGTTCTACCCGAGCAGCGCCGACACCATCACCGGTGAACTGTGCAACCTGCTCCAACTGCCCCCGCAGTGCGTCGCGATGGGCAACGGGTCGACCGAACTGATCACCTGGATCGACCACTTGCTGGTGCGCGAGTCCCTGGCCATCCCCGTCCCCACCTTCGGCCGCTGGACCGACCAGCCGATGGAGACCGGCAAGCGCGTCGACATGTTCCCGCTCCAGGAGAGCAACGGCTTCGCCCTCGATCCGGCGCAGTACATCCAGTTCATCCGCTCCCGGGGCAGCCGGGTCGCCGTCATCTGCAACCCGAACAACCCCGACGGCGGATTCCTGCCCCGCCAGACGATCCTCGCCTTCTGCGACGCCCTCGCCGATCTGGACCTGATCGTCATCGACGAGTCGTTCCTGGAGTTCGCCGACGCGGAGGCCGAGCCGAGCGTCGTCGAGGACGCGGTGATGCGCCCCAACGTGGTCGTGCTGCGCAGCCTCGGCAAGAACTTCGGCCTGCACGGCATCCGCTTCGGCTATATGGTCGCGAATCCCTCCCTGGCCGGCCGGATCCGCTCCATGCTGCCCAAGTGGAACCTCAACTCCTTCGCGGAGACCGTGGTGTTCATGCTCAGAGACCATGGCGCCGAGTACATGGAGAGCCTGCACCAGGTCCGCCGTGACCGCCTCGACATGTCCCGCCAGCTCTCCCAACTGCCCGGTCTGACGGTGTATCCGTCCCAGGGCAACTTCCTCTTCGTGCGCCTCCCCGTGGGCGCCGAGGGCACCGTGGTCCGGGATCAGCTGCTCACCGAGCACCGGATCCTGGTCCGCGAGTGCGGCAACAAGATCGGCTCGTCCAGTCGCTTCCTGCGACTCGTGGTCCGGCCTCAGGTGGATGTGCGTCGCCTGGTGTCCGGCCTGGAGTCGGTGCTCTACGGGTCCAGGAGGGGAGCCGCCGTGCCCGAGCTGAACAACAACTACAGCTCAGGTACGGCGGCCGTGGACCGCCTGGTCAGCTCCACGAACGGGTCGGGCATGCAGGGGCTGGCCGCGGCGGCCCAGGGGCAGGGCCAGCAGCAGCAACAGCAGCCGCAACTGGCGCCGGTCGCTCAGGCTCAACAGCCGCAGCAGCAACGGCAGTTGGCGCCGGTCGCTCAGTGGCCGCAGCAGCAGCAACAGCAACCGCAGCCGGCTCCCGTGGCTCAAGGGCGGCAGCAGCAGGGGCTGCTTACCGCTGTGGGCGCCATGGGTCAGGGACAAGGGCAGGGGCAGGGGCAGGGACAGCAAGGCATGGGCCAGCAAGGTATGGGCCAGCAGCCTCAGCAGCAGCCGATGACCGCCATGGCTCAGGCTCAGCAGCAGGCCGGGCTGAGTCCGGTGGGCTCGGGTCAGCCGCAGCAGCAGCCGGGGCTGAGTCCGGTGGCCGCGAACGGCCAGCAACAGGCGGGCCTGAGCCCGGTGGCCGCGAACGGTCAGCCGCAGCAGGAACCGTGGCTGACGCCTGTGGGCCAGCAGCAGCCCGGGCTGACTCCGGTCGCCCAGCCCGGTCCGCAGCCGATGCCCCAGCCCACGCGCTGGCCGGCCGCCGCCGCATCCCGGGGCACGCCTTGGCCGGAGGCCCCCGCGAACAACCGGGTCGGCTGACCGACGAGCCGGACCGGTTGCCCGGAGGCCTCGCTCTTCCCGCGACGAGGCCTTCGCCGGCCGGGAGGATCGGGCCACGTAGCCCAGGACCTTCGCCAGCAGGTCCCACATCCTCCCGGCCTTGGTCACACCGTGGCGTGGGGGCTTTGGGCCGCCGGCACGGTCAGTACGCGACGGGCCATCCGCTGCTCCAGTTCAGGAGGTTGACGCCGAGCTTGGGCGTGCCGTTGTCCTGGGCGTCGTAGTAGTGGTAGACGATCAGGTCGCCGTCCACGTCGTTCATGATCGACTGTCCGCCGGGGCCGATGTAGCGGCCGTGCGACTCCAGTACGGGCGTACCGCCGTTGGCCATCATGGCGACGCCGTTCTTGTCGCGGTACGGCCCCGTGATGCTGCTGGCACGGCCGACCTTGACCTTGTACGTGGAGCTGGTGCCGGCGCAGCAGGTGTCGTACGAGGCGAAGAGGTAGTAGTAGCCGTTGCGCTTGACGATGTAGGGCGCTTCGACGGCCTTGGTCCCGGTCGGGCGGGAGGCGAGCGAGTACCGGGTGGTGTTGGAGGAGAGCTGCTTCCCGGTGGACGGGTTGATCTGGATCATCTTGATCCCGCTCCACCAACTGCCGAACGACAGCCACCACTTGCCGTCGTCGTTCACGAAGAGATTCGGGTCGATGGCGTTGTAGTCGGTCGACGAGCTCGACGTGTAGACGACGCCTTGGTCGCTCCAGCTGCCCGGCTGACCGGTCGTCGACGTGGCAAGCCCGATCGCCGAGTTCTGGGAGCCGAACGACGAGACGGAGTAGTACATCAGGTACTTCCCTCCGTGGTACGAGATGTCGGGCGCCCAAGCCTCCGGAACGGAGGAGTAGTTACGCCACCAGCCAGGCCGGCTGGAGAAGGCGTCGGCGCCGTTCCTGAAGGCGATGCGGTCGCCGGACGTCTTGCTGGAGATGCCGCCGCCGGTGGCGTAGAGCAGGTACTGGCCGGACGAGGTGCGGATCATCGTCGGGTCGTGCGTGACGATGTCGCCGGTGACGCGGCCGGGGTTCGGGTACGCGGACGCCGTGCTCGGCACGAGGGCGAGCAGGATGGCGGCGGGGAGGGCGAGGAGGGCGGTTCTTCGGGAGGTGCTTCTGAAGGTGCTTCGGGGTGTGCGGCTCACGCGGATCCTCCTACGAGTGGGGTCGTTCTACGGAGGTCGTTCGTTCGATATACTGAACAGCGGTCACCACTTCGAACGGAACGTAGAATCGAACCCCTTGCGCGTCAACGGTTCGCGCAGCAACTCCCCTTACGCCGCCCGTCGAAGGCCATTCGACAACTCACCGCTCACAGAAGCGACTTGACGTGATGGCGGGGTCAGCGGGCCGGCTGCGCGAGACGAGGCGCAGACCGGTGGCGTCCACGACGCGCATCTGGAGCGATCCGCAGCCGCAGCGGGTCCACACCGTGACGCCCGCCGCGGTGGTGTGCCGGGACACCACCTGGAAGGGCTCGGCATGGTCCGGCCACCCGCAGTACGGGCACACCCCGCCGGCCCTGCGGTCGGCTGTGCTGGTCATCTCGGACTCCTCGTTGCTGTAGCGGCTGGACTGACCGTCGCGACACAGCCAGGGTGTACCGAGGCCTTTGTGTACGTCCAGGTTGACTTCCTGGACCTCACCGTGAAGCGTGGACTTCATGATTGACCTGCGCCGACTGCACGTCCTGAGGGCGGTCGACCACTACGGAACGGTCACCGCCGCCGCCCGCGCCCTGCACTTCACCCCGTCCGCCGCCTCCCAGCAGATCCGGCAGCTGGCCCGTGACCTGGGCGTCGACCTGCTGGAACCACAGGGCCGCGGCGTACGCCTCACTCCGGCGGCCCGGAGCCTGCTCACTCACGCCGACGCGATCCAGGCCCGCTGGGAGCGCGCGGAGCTCGACCTGCGGGCCGACCACAGCGTGCCCGCCGGGCTGCTACGGGTGAGCGGCTTCCCGGTGGCCATCTCGATCCTGCTCGCCCCGATGGCCGCGCACCTGCGCGAACGCCACCCGCGCCTCACCGTCCAGATCCAGGAGCTGGACGTAACGACGAGCTTCGACCTGCTCTTCGAGGGCGAGATCGACTTGGCGGTCGTCGAGGCGACCCCCCGCAACCCGCCGCTCAGTGACACCCGCTTCGACCAACAGCCGCTCCTGGACGACCCGTTCGACCTGGTCGTCCCGAAGGACCACCGCCTGGCCAACCGGGACCGCGTCGACCTCACGGAAGCCGCACACGAGCCCTGGATCGCCCCCGTCCCCGAAAGCCCCTGCCGCCCCCACGTCCTCTCCGCCTGCGGCGCCGCCGGCTTCACCCCCGACATCGCCCACCACGCCCTGGACTGGAACGTCACGGCCCACCTGGTGGCCCACAGCCTGGGCGTAGCCCTGATCCCCCGCCTGGCCCACCTCACCCCGCACTTGCCGATCACCCGCGTACGCTGCTCCGGCGACCCCCACCGCAAACTCCTCACCTGCACCCGAGCCTCCGGCCACGACCGCCCAGCGGTGGCGGCAGCACTGCGCGAGCTACGCGAACTGGCGCCTACGGCGGTGGCCTGAGCCGGATTCGGCGGCCGCCGGTGCCCACGCATTACGGGCCCATGCCGCCCCCTGCGGCCGGCACCTCATGCCCCGTCCAGGCGGCGGTCGAGTCCGGCCGTGAGCTCGGCCACCGCATGGGTGTAGAGGCCGGTGCGCTGGTCCTCGGGGGTGCCGCGGCGGGTGCGGAAGTGCAGGGAGGAGAAGAACCGCTCGTACACCTCCCACGCGTCACGGCGGGTTTCGAAGTCTCCCGGGTCTTCCGGTGTCTCGTCGCCGTGGTCGGGGATCTGCCGCAGGTAGGTCTCCAGGAGCCGGCGGAGGCGGATGCAGTCCAGCGGCAGATACCACGGCGGCGCCGGCACGTGTCCGCCGATGTAGGCCAGGTCCCGTGCCGGGTCGCCGATCTCGGCCCACTCCCAGTCGACGTAGCGCGGCGTGCCGGCCTCGTCGACCACGATGTTGGGCACGACCAGGTCACCGTGGATGGCGGCGAACCGGTGCAGGCGCGCGAAGGCGGGTTCCGCCGCCGCGACGAAGCCCGCCACGCGGGGCAGCAGTCGGCTGACCTCCGGGTCGCCGACCACGTGCGGTGATGTCTCACTCCACCAGTCGAGGCTCATCTCGAACAGCGCGGTCAGAGACAGCTTCGCAGCCCGCTCACCGACCGGTGCGGTGACGTCGCCGCACCGCTCGAAGACCGGGGTGTGCAGTCGGGCCATCTGACGGGCGTGGGCGCCCAGCATCGCGTCGGTCCACTCGGCGGGCTGCCGCACGGTGCCGGGTACGTACCCGCAAACCATGTAGGGCGAGCCCAGGGGATTGTCCGGCGCCTGCTCCAGAAGCACCGGAGCGGGCCCGACCCCGGCAGGCAGCATGCCGAGGGCGGCGAACTCCTCCGTCATCGGCCTCGGCAACTCCTCAACAGCCCTGCGGGCGACGCGGACGACGAGAGGGGCGGTCCCGTCGGCATCAAGGCGCCAGGCGGTGTAGCTCTCCCCCTGGCCGAGCAGCCGCACTCCGACGCTCCGTGCGGAAGGCGAGAGTGTCTCGTCGGTCAGTCCCAGGCGCCTGGGCTCGGCCTCTGCGAGGCGCTGGATCCGGGTGGCTGTGTGGTGCGTGATCTGCTCTGGGCTCACCGGCTCTCATTCCTCCTCGTCCACCTGCAGCTGGGCGCCAATTGGGTCGGCGGATGCGACGATCGACGGCCTCGATGTCGCCCACGAGCACGCCAATTCCGGGCCCGGCCGCATCGTGTGGACCCACCAGGCACACGCCCACCTCATCCGGCCCGCCTCTGCCTGCACCTACTGCTGCGCATCCGGCTGCGCACGCTGCAGGCATGAGCACGCTCAGCTCACGCCTCGCCCTGCGACGGCAAGGCCTCTGGAGCACTGGGGTGTTCGCGGAAATGTGACACTCGACCCCGTCACTGTCACATTCCCACGACAGCTACCCGCCCTACCCCTGAACTCGGGCGCGGACGACCTCGGCACGTCCGGTCATGGGTTCCGCAGACCGAACGAGCGCCAGGACCGTCATCATCACCGCGGCCCCCGCCGCCACACCGAAACCGCTGTGCGCACCGCCTGCGTCCACCACCCGCCCCGCGACCGCCGCGGCAGCCGCTGATCCTGCCGCGCTTGCGGAGTTGCCCCAGGTGAACGCCTGGGTGAGGACAGCGCGCGGGACCGATGACTCGGTGAGGACGGAGGTGAGGATCAGCAGGACTGGGATGGCGAGTCCGGTCAGGGCGAGGGTGGCGCCGACCGCGAGGGGCGCGTCGAGGAAGGTCAGCGGGAGGCTCGCGAGGGTGAGGCAGGCGGCTGCTGCCGCCTGGCGGCGCCGAGGTGAGCCACCGTGATGCCATGCTCCGTAGGCCCAACCGCCCGCCAGGTTGGTGCAGTGGGAGGCGAAATAGCAGCGCTGCCGCGTCCGGCGTGCCGCGTCCGACGGCGTACGCGGCGACGGACACCTGCATCGCGCCGAAAAACACCCCGAGCGCGAGGCCGAGCGCGACCTGCCGCAGGAATGCGGAGCGGAGCAGGGCGCGTCCGGCGTGCCGACGTTCGGCGCGGCCGGTGAGGGGCGGCATGGTGCGGCGCTGGACGGCGAGGGCGAGCTCGCCGCCGACGACGAGCGCGGCGGCGAGCAGCACCCCGGCGCCCGGGTGGCCCGCCGCACCGAGGACGCTCATGATCGTCACTCACTGCCTACTTGAAGCCGCAGGACTGGCAAGCTGCTGCGACGGTCCGGTCTGGCCACCAGCTCAAAGCTGACGATGCATGGCTCACACCCTCGACCGGAAACTATTGTTTACGATCCCATCTTGGGTAACTAAAGTTGTCGCATGACCTCGCTTGAGATCACCCCCGAAGAACAGATAGAGCTCGACAAGGCTCTCTACGACGCCCTGAACCCGCTTGCATCGGCCATGCGCTCCCGGGGGCCTGGGCTACCAGGGGACCGCATGTGGGAGGCGGACCCGGTCGAAGTGGCGCTGTCCGTCCTTGCCGCATGGAAGGTGGTGGACGCGGAGGTCAAACGGTTGACGGCGATCGCAGCGGGAACCGCCGGGTCTTACGGCGCGAGCTACGAGCAACTGGGCGCCGTCTGGGGCATCACCCGGCAAGGCGCCCGCAAGAAGTGGCCTGAGGCCATCAGTCGCCAGGCAGCCACCGCAGCCCACACGAGCGCCGTACTCGAACTGTTCGGTGGAACGGCCGAACTGACGCAAGAGCCTTTCTCCGGCGGCTGGAGGTGGACAGGCGAGGGCGCCGACGGAACACACGGCACGCCCGACGGCGACACCTCGTACGCGACGAAGGAAGAGGCGGCAGCCTACGCGGGGGCCTTCCTGAGGGAACACGCCGTTGATCAGCCCTAGGGTCAGCGGCGGGCGGACGGGTGGGCCGCAGCCGGCACCTTCGCTACGTGACGGCGGCGCAGGACATGAAGCAGGCCCGGACTCAGTGGCGGGAGAGTGGGATTGCGCTCCTGAGGTGCGGGGGCCTGTTCGGTGCGATCCGGATCTCGGGTGACCTGGTGCGCACGGCGGCCGGTACGGACAACTCCCGGAAGATCGACGCCTTCCTCGCGGAGGCCTTGCAGCGCGGCCCGGTGTTCGTGGACCTGTATGCCCAGCGGTACTACGTCCTCGTACCGGTGAGCGCCGGACGGCGCTACGAGTGGGCCGTCCGCCGTGACCCGGAGGCGGAGTTCCTCGGGCGCGGCTGCTTCCTCGGCGTGCCGCGACCGGATCGCACGGAGCCGGAGGGCGTGCGCTCGTACTGGTGCGTCTCGATGGACGGCCCCGGCGCCCTCGCCGTTCCGGACGCGGTGTCCCAACTCCTCGCGCTGGCCCGGTTCCGGCGCGCGAAGGCGGAGAGGGGAGCCGATGAGTAATCAGACCGAACCGATCGACGCGGACGGGATCCGGGAGACGCACACGGACGGCCTCGACGTGCGGGGCACGGACACCGGCTCAACCGCGAGGGTGGCTTGCCGCTGTACGGGGCGAAGGGCCGGATCGACCCGGACGGCACCCCTCACGCTCTCGCGTGGCGAGTGGTCGCTGACCGTGGACTGACCGCCCAGAATCCCGAGGGTCCGGCCGTCGGCTTCCTCCATGGCGGATGGCCAGGTGCCGGGCGTTGTTCACTCATCGCCCGGCCGCGCCGCGACGAACACGAACTCCAGCCCCGGCCGATCGGGTGCGTCCCGCACGTCCTCCACCACATAGCCGTGTGCGGCCAACTCCGCCTCGACTTCCTCCCGTTCGCGGAAGCGCAGGGTCGAGTCGGACGTCAGTACCTGCCCGTCCGCGGCGAAGACATAAGTCCCGCGGAACGTCACCAGCGACTCGCTGACGTCGATCAGGTCCAGCCAATGTTCCACCGCGCCGACGCCCGGAATCTCCGTAACGCCGTACCTGGCTTCCCGGTTCCACGTCTCCCAGGCGCGCTTCGCCGGATCCCGGGTCTCGAACACGAAGCGCCCGCCCGGCCGCAGCGCGTCGTAGACCCCCCGCAGGGTCCCCTGCCAGACCTGCGGGTCGACGATGGCCTGGGCGGCGTTCCCCGTCATGGTCGCGAGGTCAACTTGCAGCGGCGGAAGCGCTGTTGCATCGCCATGGATCCAGCGCACCCGGTCGGCGCCGGGCTTGGCCCGGGCCACATCGAGGGACGCGCCGGCAGGATCCACACCGACCACCTCGATCCCGCGATCGGCCAGCAGAAGCGCGAGCACGCCCGTCCCGCAACCGACATCCAGCACTCGACGCGCTCCGAACTCCTCCGCCACACCCACGTACGCATCGAGATCGCTGCGATCGGAATCGAGCGCGTCGTAGATCGCGGCGAGCCGTGGGTGCACGAACAACTCGTCAGCAGCCATGCGCTCGAACGTATCCGGAGACGACACTCAACGGCTGCTCATTTTCGCCCGAGCTGCTCCGTGAGCAACTCCGCCAATCCGTCGGCGTATTCGGTGAGCCCTTCCAGCTCTGGTCCGCTGCGGGCGATACGGAATCCGTGCCGGCGGCCGTGGAACGCGGCCTCGACGGCGTGGAACTGGGCCCAGCGCCGGGCGCGTTCGCGATCGAGTTCCGCGGCCTCGGCGAACACGTCCAACGCGCGGCGGACCGCCTTGCTGAGGTCGGGCAGCTGGAGGAACCGTAGGGCTAGCGCCTTGAGCAGTGTGCCGCCGTCGTAGGCGGGATCGCCCGCGTAGCCCTTGGGGTCGACGGCCAGCCAGGGCTCGCGGTCGGCGCGCAGGATGTTGCCGGCGTGGAGGTCGCCGTGGATGACGGTGTCCGGCTGGGTGCGGCCCAACTCGCGGACCGTCGCCAGGGCGGCGTCCAGGACATGGCGTGGCAGGTTGTGCGGCAACTCCTCGGCGTCCAGACGCAGTTGCTCCTCCCAGGCGTCGGCCTGCTCGCGCAGGCGGGGCAGACCGGGTGGTGCGGGGACGGCAAGGCGGCGGCTGAGCCGGCCGGCCACCGTCACCACCTCGTCGGCGTCCTCGACCTCCGCCAGAGTCGACGTCCTGGCCCGTTCCAGCAGCATCGCGAACCGCTCGTCGTCGCGCTCGTACAGCCGGACGGCCCCACGCCCGCCCCACACCGCGAAGGCGTCCGGCTCATGGACGTTGCCGGGATGCGGAAACGACACCTTCAGGACGGCGGGCCCCTCGGCCCGCCGTCGCACCGGGACGATGACGCCGACACCCCCGTGCATGACCTCGCCGTCCGGCACGCACTCCCAGCGCCGCAGCAACTCGCCCACGCTCATGGGCAGTTCGGCAAGCCATGCCGCTCCGGCCTCTCCCTCACGCTCGACCGTGCTCCGCGCGAACGTCTCTGGTATCCGGATCACCCGAGCACCGTAGTACGTACGCCGCAGCAGCCGGCCCTCGCTGCTCCGCAAGGTCATCGGACGGCTGGGGATGCCGACCGACCCTCCCGACTGCCGAGCCCGCAGCTGCCGGTCACCCACGGCGGATCGGACGCAGCGGGCCCCCGGTGCCTGCCGGAAACTGTTCAGTTTCCGGCAGGCACCCGGGGGCCCGGCCATCCGCTCAGGGCGCTCAGGGCACTCAGGGCACTCAGGGCACTCAGGCGATCCGATGCACCAGCTGGCTGGTCAGTTCGTAACGCGCGCCGACTATCGCCAGATCACCCGCGTCCACCTTGGCGGCGAGTTCAGGCACCGCCGCGAGCTTCGAACGGACGAGTGCGACATTGGCGTCTATCGTCGCGTTGACGCGGGCGTCGCCCTCCTGGCTGTGGTCGATGGCGGGGCTGATCTGGTCGACCAAGTACTGCATGTGGGCGGGTAGTTCGTCGCCCGACTCGTCCACCTCGATCGCCGCCTTCACGGCGCCGCACGACTGGTGGCCGAGCACCATGACCAGCGGTATCTCCAGTTCGAGCACGCCGTAGGCGACGCTGCCGAGCACGGCCTCGTCCAGCACCTCGCCCCCCGATCGCACCGTCATCAGATCGCCGAGACCCTGGTCGAAGACCAGCTCCGGCGGTACGCGGGAGTCGATGCAGCCGAGTATGAGAGCGAAGGGATGCTGACTCGTCGTCAGCGACTGCCTGACGGCCGGGCTCTCGTTGGGATGCCGCTGGCGGTTGATGCGCCAGCGGTGGTTGCCCGCCGCGAGTTCCCGCAATGCTTCCTGGGCCGTGGTCGGCCGGGAGCGCGTGCTGCGGACCGGGGTTGCGGCGGCAGCGGTGGGGGTGGGGGTGCCGAGGGCGAGACCGGCACCGAGGGCAGCGGTGCCGGTCAGTGCGGCGCGGATCAGTGAACGCCGTGCGGGAGCGCTCCCGCCGGCGGGAGTCGACGTGTGGTCGACAGCTCTGTGGGGTATGAGTAGAGACTTCACGGGGAGGAACGTACGTCTGAAATTCGGCCACAGGCGTCCACCTGGCTGGATCTTGACCGCCATGATCCAACCTTGGGTGTTTCCAGCCCGTACCGTTGCCGGGCTTTCCCAGAGCATTGCCAGGCCTTTTGACAAAACCAGGCAACCACTTTCGGCCATGGCCAGTGAGACCTGACTCTCCCTCACCTGTGGGACCTGCCCCCTCCCCTGTGGGACGTGACCCTCACTGCCCCGCCAGCCCCGTATGCGCCACCCCCCGCACAATCTGCCGCTGGAACAGCGCGAAGACGATCAGCAGCGGCAGCCCCGCGATGACGACCGACGCCATCATCTGCTCGTACCGCAGGCCGTACGACGTCTGGACGTTGACCAGTCCCACAGGGAGCGTCATGCCGTTCGGGTCGGTCGTCACCAGGAACGGCCAGAGGAAGTTGTTCCACGTCGAGATGAAGGTGAAGATGCCGACCGCCGCCAGGACCGGGCGGGACAGCGGCACCACGATCGTCCAGAACACCCGCCAGCGGCCCGCGCCGTCGACGAAGGCCGCCTCCTCCAGTTCCCGGGGGACGCCGTCGAAGAACTTGACCAGGATGAACACCATGGCGGGGACGGCGACTTGGGGCAGGATCACGCCCCAGTACGTGTCGACCAGGCCCAGTTGGACCATCTCGGCAAACAGCGGTGCCATCAGCACCTGCGGCGGGACCATGATTCCGGCCAGGACAACCGCGTACAGGACCTTGCGGCCGCGGAACTCCGTGCGCGAGAAACCGTATGCCGCCATCGCGCACAGCAGCACCGTCAGGATCGTCGTCATCACCGAGATGTACGCCGTGTTGAACATCCAGCGGCCGATGTCACCCGCCTCCCACACCTTCTGGTACGCGTCGAAGGTGAAGTGGGAGCCCAGCCAGCGCAGAGGCGTCTTGGTCGCCTCGCCCTCCGGTTTGAAGGACGTCGCCAGCGTCCAGGCGAGCGGCAGGACCCAGATGACCGCCAGGAGCAGGGCCGCGGCCAGCATCACCCAGCGGCCCGGCGTCCAACGGACCTTGCGGCCCTCGTCAGTTGACAGCAGCGCACTCATGCTTGCGACTCCCCACTCCGCCGCGACAACCGCAGCTGTACCAGCGACACGATGACGATCAGGGCGAAGAAGAGGTACGAGACTGCCGAGGCGTAGCCGATGCGGTAGCCGGTGAAACCGGACTGGTAGACGTACTGGAGGATCGGGCGGGTCGAGTCGTCAGGGCCGCCGCCGGTCATGATGTACACCTGGTCGAAGATCTTGAGCGAGGCCAGAATCTGCAGGACCAGCACGACCCCCGTGGTGCGCTTCAGCAGCGGGAGGGTCACATGCCGCAGCCGGTGCCAGGCTCCCGCTCCGTCCAACTCCGCCGCCTCGTACAGGCATTGAGGGATCGACTGGAGTGCGGCCAGGTAGAGGAGGAAGTTGAAGCCGACCGTCCACCAGACGGTGGCCGCCACGATCGACAGCATCGCGTACCGCTCGTCCGTCAGCCAGCCGATGCCCGGCTCCAGGCCGAACCAGGCGAGCAGTTGGTCCGCGAAACCGAAGTCCGAGGGGTAGATCACCCAGAGGAAGAGCAGCCCGATCACGCCCGACGGCAGCAGGAAGGGCGCGAACCAGGAGAGCCGCCACAGCCATTGGACGAACCGGAGGTGGTGCGAGAGCAGTGCGAAGACCAGGCCCATCAGCACCAGCGGGACCGTGGACAGGATCGTGAACCAGATCGTGTTCCACAGCGACGACCACACGTTGGGGTCCTGGAAGGCCTCCGTGTAGTTGTCGAAGCCGACGAACTCCCCACCCTCACCGGTGATGTTGTCGCTGCGCAGGCTCATCCCGATGCCGGAGACCAGCGGCCAGAGGAGGAAGAGCGCGTAGGTAAGGAAGAAGGGGGCGATGAAGACCAGGCCGTGTTCGGTCCATTTGCGGCGTACGGTGACGGGTTTCGCCGTCGGCTGTTCGGCCGGGAGCGGGACGGTGGTCGCGGTCGTCGTCGTGGTCATACGGCACCTCCTGCGCCACCGGTCGTCTCGCTGCCGCGCGCATCGATGGGGCCCCTGCCGAGCGCATCGCCCACGGGACCGCTGCCGAGCGGATCGGGCGTGTCGAGCAGCTTCCGCAGCCGTTTCTTCGCCTCGCGCAGCGCGCCCGCCGGGGAGCGCGATCCGGTCAGTACGCCCGAGAAGACGGCGCCTAGTTGGACCCACATCGGTGACGCCGAGCCGACGAACCAGGCCGGCTGGTCGAGGACCACGTCGTCGATGACCGACCGGTACGCGGACTGCGGTTCCAGCTCCAGATAGTCCGGCCGCGTCAGGGTGGGCAGATACGCGGGTACGTGGCCGCCCTTCGCCCAGTCCACGGAGTGCTTGAGCATCCAGGCGACGAAGGTGTGGGCAGCCTCGTGCGCCGCGTCCGAGCGGCTGTCCTGGTGCGGGAGTACGAAGGAGTGGCTGTCGGCCTGGACCGTGGGACGGCCGAAGAGCGCCGGTACGCGGGTCATGGAGAACGGCAGCTTGGCGGTGGTGAACGTCGACACCTCCCACTCGCCGTTGAGGTGGAAGGCGGTCTTGCCGGCGTTGAACACCCCGATGGAACCGGGGTAGTCGACGCGGCGCACCATCAGCCCGTCCGCCGTGAGCCGGGCCATGAACTCCAGGATCTCCAGGGCCTTCGCGTCGTCCAGAGTCAGCCGTTTGCCGTCGGCCGACAGGAGGGTGCCGCCGAGTTGGGAATAGAAGGTGGCGAACAGCCGCCAGGGGGTGACGGAGTCAGGTCCGGTCGTCTCGGAACACAGCGCGGGGACGCCGGTGGCCTTCTTCGCGGCGCGCAGGGCGTCCATGAACTCCCTTGCGCTGCCGATGGGTTGGAGGGTTCCGTCGCCGCCGAGCAACCCGGCCTTCTCGCAGACCTCGGTGTTGTAGTAGAGGACCATCGGGTGGGTGTCGAGGGGGATCGCGTACTGCTGCCCGTCGACCGAGCCGCGCTTGAAGATGTCCTCGGGGAACTGGTCGGCTCCGACGCCCCGTTCACGCAGCAGATCCAAGTCGAAGGGATCGAGAAGCCGCCCCGGGCCGAACCCCGCAAGCCTTGCCAGGTGGAGCACCGCGACTTCGGGCGCCCGCCCGCCGGCTCCTGCCATGCTCAACTTCGTGTAGTACGGGGTGCCCCACTGGAGTTGCGTCGCCTCCAGATCGATCTCCGGGTGCTCCTCGCCGAACGCGTCGACCAGCCCCGTCATATTGGCACCGTCACCCCCGCCGAACAGGTGCCAGTAACGCAACCGGGTCTTTCCCTCGGCCCCGAAGGAGGGCGCGGCGCACCCTGCCGCTCCCAGTGCCAGCCCTCCGGTGCCGACGAGTAACTTCCTTCTGCTCAGGCGTGGTTCATCGTGGTTCATCGGCTGCGCGGCCCGCCCTTCGGTCGTCCGAGATTCCGAACTGTGCTCGCGAATTCGGACGGACCGTAAGGTCGAAGCGCTTCCGCGTCAACGGTGCGCGCAGGCATCCACGCAACGTGATCGTCAGGATGCTGGCCCTGGGCGCGAAGGCGGCGCTTCGCTCGCACGGCCGCCGGACGTCAAGGAACGGACTCGCACACTTCGCGATGCACCGCCGCTCGCGGTGAGCGTGACGCTCACCGCGTCCCCTCAAGTCGTACGTGGTTCAGGGGTCCTCAGGCCGCCGTGACGGGCTGCGGCTCCTCGACGGACTCGGTCTCCGTCGCCTGCTCCTTGCGGTAGGCGCGGATCGAGTACGTCAGGGCGGCGGCCCACAGCGCGTACAGGAGTACGTAGACGGGTGTGGTCAGCGAGCTGGACGCGTCGACCCAGTCGCTCTTCAGCAACGTACGGACATTCGTCACGATGATGACGCCGCCGACCGCCGAGCCCAGAACGCGCGGCGGGACGAGGCGTACCAGCCAGGCCGCGATCGGGGCGGCGATCAGTCCGCCGAGGAGAAAGGCGGCGACCCAGGCCCAGTTGAGTCCCTGCGAGCCGAGCGAGAAGAGGAAGCCCAGGCTCGCGGCGATGGCGACGAGGAACTCGCTCGTATCGATGGAGCCGATCACCTTGCGCGGCTCCATACGCCCGCTGGCCAGCAGCGCCGGCGTACCCACCGGGCCCCAGCCGCCTCCGCCGGTCGCGTCCAGGAACCCTGCGACCACGCCGAGCGGCGACAGGAACCTCTTGCGCAGCGGCTTGCCGAGATTGCCCTTGGGCATGCCGCGGAACGTGAACCGGGACATCACATACAGCCCGAGCCCGAGCAGGATCAGCGACATCACCGGCTCGGCGACCGCGGTGGACAGCTGGGACAGAACGGTCGCACCGAGGAACGCGCCCACCGCTCCCGGCACCCCGATCTTGGCGACGACCTTCCAGTCCACGTTCCCGAACCGCCAGTGCGCGGCGCCGGACATCAGCGTCGTACCGATCTCCGCGAGGTGAACCGTGGCCGAGGCCGCGGCCGGGTTGGTGCCCATGGCGAGCAGCAGGGTGGTCGAGGTCACGCCGTAGGCCATGCCCAGGCTACCGTCGACCAGTTGGGCACCTAGGCCCGCCAAGGCGAGCAGCACCAGGGTGCGCATACGAGTCCGTCCCGTCTTTCCTAGCTTTCCTACCGGCTCAGTAGGGATCGACGGGCCGACAGTAGTGGCTCAAGCTGAGAAGAGGTTAAAAACGATGTGAAGACGCCTTGGAGTCGGGCGGCTTCCGACAACGGGCGCCCCGCCTCTTCAGCGGATCTGCCCTCATCCGCGCATCTCGGACGACTCCCTGTGCGAGCCCGCCCCTTGCGAACGAATCGTCGTTGCGGAGGGCTGGGGCCGGAGATGAGAATGCCTGGAGGTGCCGGGTGGTCATCCCGGCGAAGTGCTGGAGGCGAGGCTTGTGAACGCCGCATCTGAGCGGTGCGCCTTGTTCTGCGCGCCAGACGCCGACCACTTCGCTTCGCCCACCGGCTGACTGCTTCGTTCGCGGTGGGCGCTTCCCCTCATGGGAGACCACCGCAGTGTCCGAAGATTCCGTAGATTCCTTGCCCGGTGATCGCCGTCCTCTGGCAACGGTCCTTGCCGCCAACGTCGTTTCGATCACCGGGAGTTGCCTCACGTACATGGGCGTGCCGTGGTTCGTGCTGCAGAGCACGGGCAGTGCCGCCAAGGCCGGCATCGTCGCGTTCTGCACGATGCTGCCCGTAGTCCTCGCTGCGCTTGTCGGTGGTCCGGTCATCGACCGGATCGGGCGGCGGCGGGTGGCCGTCATGTCGGACCTCGTCTGCGGAGTGGCCGTTGCGGCGATCCCGCTGCTGCAGTTCGCCGGTGTCCTGCAGTTCTGGATGCTGTGCGCGTTGATGGCGGTCACCGGGCTGTTCCGTACGCCGGGTGAAACTGCCCGCGGCGTGCTGTTGCCGACGCTCGCCGAACGCGCCCGGATGCCGCTGCCCAGGGCTGCCGGGCTGTACGACGGTGCGTCACGCTGTGCGGCGCTGACTGGATCGGCTCTCGGGGGTGTGCTCATCGCCGTACTCGGGGCCGAGAACGTCCTGTTGGTGGATGCCGCGACCTTCGCCGTGTCCGCGCCGCTGTTCACGTTCGGGGTGCGCGGCCTGCCCGAGGCGCAGGCCCGGCCGCGAGCCGAGCCGATGTCGTTGCGTGCCTACCGTCGTGAGCTGGGACAGGGCTATCGCTTCGTGGCGGCCACGCCGTTGCTGCTGAGCCTGTGCCTCATGACGCTGGTGACCAGGGGCCTCGACCAGGGATGGAGCGCTGTACTCCTCCCCGTACATGCCCGTGAGGAGCTGGGTGGTTCCGTCGATCTCGGTCTGCTGGAGGCTTCGTTCGGGATCTGCGCGCTCACGGGGGCGCTGGCCTATGGGGCGGTGGGCAGCCGCTTTCGGCGGTGGCCGGTGTTCACGATCGCGTTTCTCATCGTGGGCCTGCCGCGCTTCGTGGTGGCCGCCTTCACCGACTCTTTCGCGCCGCTGGCGGTGATGATGGCGGTTGAGGGGCTCGCCTGCGGTGTGCTCAACCCCATCATGGCCACCGTGATGTACGAGACGGTGCCGGAGGAACTGCGCAGCCGCGTACTCAGCGCGACAACAGCCTCGTTCCAGCTGGTCACTCCTCTGGGCGGACTGGCTGCGGGCTTCCTCGTGGATTCGGCCGGCCTGTCCTCGTCGCTGCTCGCGGTCGGCGGTGTGTATCTGCTCGCCACGCTGTGCCCGGTGATCTTCCCGGCCTGGAGGCAGATGGACAGTGCCGGTTCTCCTCACGACAGGGCGGAGGACTCGCTGCCGCGGGGCTCGGGATCGAAGCGGGTGTAGTGCCTAACCGCGCCGCGCGATCAGCGCCGCCACCCCGTCGAGCACGACCTCGAGTCCGAACTCGAAGTCCGCGTCCGGTTCGTCCGCCTGGGCCAGGGCATCGGATTCGAGGAGGCGCGTGACGGCCGGGTGGCGTTCGGGGTCGGTGAGGGTGGCGAGGGTGCGCCGGTAGCGGCGCAAGACCTCGTCGGGGGTGTGGCCGCGCGCCGTGTACGCGGCATCCAGGTCGGACATCAGCGTCGCCTCGTTGCGCACATAGCCGCTGACCAGCATGATCACGCCGAGTTTCGTACCCTCGTCGAGCCCCGTGCCGTCGAGGGCCGCGAGGCCGTACTCCATCCACGCCACCGACTTCGGGCTCGCGGGCGGCCCGGAGGTGGGGATCCGCAGGAGCCACAGGTTCTCGTAGAAGAACGCGCGCTGGGCCCGCGCCCACCGGGTCAGCCCCGCGCGCCACCCGGCCCCGTCGGGCAGCGGTTCGGGGGGCGCGGGCGTGACCGCCTCCTGCATCAGGATGTAGAGCTCGTCCTTGGCGCCGACGTACCGGTAGAGCGACATCGGCGAGACGCCGAGCTCCTTGGCGACGCGCCCCATCGACACCGCCCCGATGCTCTCGGTGGCCGCCACGCCCACCGCCGCGGCCACGATGCGGTCCAGGCTGAGCCCCGGCTTCGGCCCCTTCGAGGGGCGGGCCCTGAAACCCCAGGCCGTCGCGAGGCTCGCGGGCAGGCCGGTGTCCTCGTCCGCCGCCGCCATCCGCGTCGCCTCCCTCTGCGCATCCGGGACCGTTCCTCGGGCCTCCGGCTTGACGTACATCCTAGTTCTGCGTAACCCTTACACAGTAATGCGTAAGGGTTACGCAGTAAGAGTCATGGAGAGGCGAGGCCATGCCCGACGCACCCGCCATCGAGGCCACCGGCCTTCGCAAGACCTACGGAAAGGTCGAGGTCCTGCGCGGTCTCGACCTGACGGTGCCGCGCGGCACCGTGCACGCCCTGCTCGGCCCGAACGGCGCGGGCAAGACCACGATCGTGCGCATCCTGGCCACGCTCACCGAGGCCGACGCGGGCACCGCCAGGGTCGCCGGGCACGACCTGCGCACCGAGCGGGCCCGGGCCCGCCGCGCGCTCAGCCTCACCGGCCAGTTCGCGGCGGTCGACGAGATGCAGACCGGCGCGGAGAACCTGCGGATGATGGCCCGGCTCGCCCGCACACACGGCGGCGCCCGCACCTCCCGTGCCGCCGCACGCACCCGGGCCGCCGAACTCCTCGACCGCTTCGACCTCGCCGACGCCGCCGACCGCCTGGTCAAGACGTACTCGGGAGGCATGCGGCGGCGCCTCGACCTGGCCGCGTCCCTGGTGGGCGAACCCAAAGTGATCTTCCTGGACGAGCCGACGACAGGCCTCGACCCGCGCAGCCGCCAAGAGCTGTGGAGCGTGGTGCGCGAGCTGTCGGCGCGGGGTACGACGGTCTTCCTGACCACCCAGTACCTGGAGGAGGCCGACCGGTTGGCGGACCGTATCGCCGTGCTGCACGGCGGCGAGCTGATCGCCGAGGGCACCTCCGAGGAGCTGAAGCGGCGCGTCGCGGGCCACCGCCTCGACGTCGTCCTGACCGACCCGGCCGCCTATCTGCGCCTGGTGTCACAGGCGATGTACAGCGAGCCCGAGACCCGCACCCTGGGCTTCCCCACTGACGGCGGCGCGCCCCAGGTGCGGGCGCTGCTCGACGCGTTGGACCCCGACGGCACGGCCATCGAACGGTTCTCGCTGCACACAGCCACCCTCGACGACGTCTTCCTGAGCCTCACGAAGCCGACACAGCCCGCACGCCAGGAGCCCAGCCATGTCTGACGTACTCATCATGACCGGCCGCTCCGTCCGGCTCAGCCGCCGCAACGTCGACGCCCTGATCATGGCCATGGCGCTCCCGGTGATGCTGCTCCTGATCTTCGTGTACTTCTTCGGCGGAGCCATCAACACCGGTACGAAGTACGTCACTTACGTCGTCCCCGGCGTCCTGCTGCTGTGCGCCGGCTTCGGCTCGGCCAGCACCGCCGTGGCCGTCACCGAGGACCTCAAGGGCGGCATCATCGACCGCTTCCGGTCCCTCGACATCGGCGGCTCCCCCATCCTGGCGGGCCACGTCCTCGCCTCCACGGCCCGGAACCTGATCGCCACCGCCCTGGTCTTCGCGCTCGCCTTCGCGATCGGCTTCCGCCCCTCGGCCGGCCCGGGCGGCTGGCTCGCCGCGATCGGCCTCCTGGTCGCCTACATCGCGGCGCTCTCCTGGCTGTCCGCCGCGGTGGGCCTGCTCGTCAAGTCCCCCGAGGCAGCCGGGGGTTTCACCTTCTTCGTGAGCTTCCTGCCCTACCCGAGCAGCGCCTTCGTGCGGATCGACGACATGCCGTCGTGGCTCCAGGGCTTCGCCACCCACCAGCCCGTCACCCAGGTCATCGAGGCGGTACGCGGACTGCTGCTCGGGCAGCCGGTGGGCTCGACGGGGTGGGTGGCGCTCGCCTGGTGCACGGGCATCCTCGCCGCCTCGGCGGCCGCTTCGGGAGCGCTGTTCAAGTGGCGTACGGCTTAGGCGTGTTGCCGGGATCGCCGACCCGACGCCCTCAACGGCAACGGACGATGGCAATCGCCTCGCATATCCGGCAGCTCACGGCCACCGACGTACGGTCGAGCGGACTCGGTTCAGTGGCGAAGCGACTGGGTTGGCTGCCAAAGGACAGCCGTCGGCGTGCAGCATCCACCCGGTTCGCAGCGCTGCACCGGCCAACCGACGGAACGCTCGAGTCGGGTGTGGCTCTTGCTCGGTGAGTTCGCGGAGGCCCGGGGGTTGGAGGAGAGGGGGGCCTCCGCCCTGCATGACGTGGCAATGTCCGGGCGGGTGCGTCGGACACGCTCCGTACGCCTGCTGAGGGTGTCCCGCCCGGCCCGGCATGTTCTGCCCCGTGGGTAGGGTCCGGGCATGTACCCGGTCTCACGTTCCGGTCCACGTCTTGATCTGCGTGAACTCGCCGACGAGGACGTGGATGCGATGCTCGCCGTCTACAGCAGCTCCGTAACCACGGAGCACCTGTCGTTCGCAGCGCGCACCCGCGAACAGGTCACGCAGGTCCTGTCCGAATCGATCGCCTCCGCCACCGCGACCCCGCGCACCGAGTACCAACTCGCCGTCGTCGAACGGAAAACGGCCAAGCTGATCGGCTCCGGCCGCCTCGCCACCGACCCGCATCAGCAACGCGGCGCCACCATGGGCTTCGCCCTGCACCCCGATACCTGGGGAGTCGGCTACGGCATCGAGACCGTACGCCTCCTCCTCGGCCTCGGGTTCGAGGACCTGGGCCTGCACCGCATCTGGGGAGCACGCTCCCCACTCAACGAGGCATCGGCGAGAACCATGGCCGCCGCGGGCATGGTCGAGGAGGGCACCATCCGCGAGCACATCTTCAAGGCCGGCCGATGGCGCGACTCGGTCGTCCACGCCATGCTCGACCGCGAGTGGGCGGCCGCCTCCCAGAGGCTCAAAGGAGTTCAGCGGTAGGGCAGGTAGCTGTCGTGGGAATGTGACAGTGACGGGGTCGAGTGTCACATTTCCGCGATCACCCCCGTACTCCAGAGGCCTCGTCCTACGGTGATGGCCATCGGGCTGGAGAAGGGGAAGTGACCATGGACATCCTGCTCATTGGTGGGCTGTGGCTGGAGGGATCCGTGTGGGGTCGGGTTGCGGCCGGGCTGGAGGCGGTGGGGCATCGGGCGGTGCCGGTTACTCTGCCGGGGCAGGGGGACGGCCGCGTGTCCGCCACGCTCGATGACCAGGTGGGGGCGGTGGTCGCCGCGGTGGACGCGGCGGACGGTAAGCCCATGGTGGTGGGGCATTCAGCTGCGTGCGCGCTGGCCTGGCTTGCCGCCGACCGGCGGCCGGAGGGGGTGGCCAAGGTTGCCCTCGTCGGTGGCTTTCCGTCCGGCGACGGTCAGCCGTACGCCGATTTCTTCGAGGTGACGGACGGCGTCATGCCCTTTCCGGGCTGGGGCCCCTTCGAGGGGCCGGACGCCGCCGACCTCGACGACGAGGCCAGGCGAGAGTTCGCGGCTGCCGCGATCCCCGTGCCCGCAGGCGTCGCCAAGGGCGTGGTGCGGCTGACGGACGAGCGGCGGTTCGACGTGCCGGTCGTGGTTGTGTGCCCGGAGTTCACGCCTGCTCAGGCGCGGGAGTTGATCGACTCCGGCGACTCCCCGGAACTCGCCCGGGCAAAGCACGTCGACTTCGTCGACATCGACTCGGGGCACTGGCCCATGTTCACCAAGCCCGCCGAGCTGGCCCGGGTCCTGGCCGAGGCCGCCGGCACGGACTCCCAAGCCTGAGGGGGCATGAGGCCGTGAGGCGCGTACGTCCGACGGGGGCGCGTCGACGATCGTGGGGAGGGCTGGTTGGTGAGGACCCTCCCCACGTCGTCGTACGAGGGGACTCTGCTGGTGGACGTACTAGCGCAGCCGGATCACGTTCCAGGACAGCGGCTCCAGTACGGCGTTAAGCGTGCCGTCCTGGAGGGTTGTGCCGTCCACGGGGTGCGGAGTGACGCGTTCCGGGTTGTCGAGGGTGTTGCGGGCGTCGGGGTCGGTGTCCGCGAGGGCCGTGTGCTCGAGCATGGAGGTCAACTCCAAGCTGTTTAGGGCAACTTCGAGCGGTAGCGGCTCCGTACGGCTGCGGTTGACCGCGAACACCGTCACCGAGCCGTCCTCCGCCCGCACCGCCGTGGCGTGCAGCAGGTCCGTTTCCCCGTACTTCTTCGTCTCGTATGTCGGGGAGTCCACCCGTACGTCGAGGACCTCGCCGCGTCCGTAGCGCGAGGCCTGGGCGAACGGGAAGAACGTCGTCTGGCGCCAGGCCGGGCCGCCCGGTTGGGTCATGATCGGGGCGATGACGTTGACGAGCTGGGCGAGGCAGGCCACGGTCACGCGGTCCGCGTGCCGGAGCAGGGCGATGAGGAGTGAGCCGAAGACGACGGCGTCGGTGACGCTGTAGTTGTCCTCCAGGAGGCGGGGGGCCTCGGGCCAGTCGTCCTGCTCGAACGTCTTCGCGTGCTCCTCCCACTTGGGCAGGTACCAGACGTTCCACTCGTCGAAGGAGAGGTTGATCCGCTTCTTCGACTTGAGCTTCGCGCCCACGTGGTCGGCGGTCGCGACGACGTTGTCTATGAAGGACTCCATGTCGACGGCGGAGGCGAGGAAGGAGTCGATGTCACCGTCGTCCGGCCAGTAGTAGGCGTGGAGAGAGATGTAGTCGACGAGGTCGTACGTCTCTGCCAGCACCGTCGCCTCCCACTCGGCGAACGTCGGCATGCTCTGGCTGGAGGAGCCGCAGGCGACCAGTTCGACGGTCGGGTCGAGCTGGCGCATCGCGCGGGCCGTCTCGGCGGCGATACGGCCGTACTCCTCCGCCGTCTTGTGGCCCGTCTGCCAGGGGCCGTCCATCTCGTTGCCGAGGCACCAGAGTTTGATGCCGAAGGGGTCCTTGTCACCGTGGGCTATGCGCTTCTCTGCGAGTGCGGTGCCGGAGGTGTGGTTGGCGTACTCCTGGAGTTCCAGGGCTTCCGCGACGCCTCGGGTGCCGAGGTTGACCGCCATCATGGGCTCGGTTTGGGGGCCTACCTTGCGGAGGAAGGCGATGTATTCGGAGAGGCCGAAGCGGTTGGTCTCGGTCGAGTGCCAGGCGAGGTCTAAGCGGCGGGGGCGTTCGTCCGCGGGGCCCACCGAGTCCTCCCACTTGTAGCCGGATACGAAGTTGCCGCCGGGGTAGCGGATGGCGGTGACGCCGAGTTCGCGGACCAGGTCCAGGACATCGGTGCGGAGGCCTCCGGCGTCGGCCGAGGGGTGGTCGGGCTCGAAGATGCCGGTGTAGACGCAGCGGCCGAGGTGCTCGACGAAGGAGCCGAAGAGACGGGGGTTGACCTCGCCGATGGTGAAGGCGGGGTCGAGTGTGAAGCGGGCGGTGTGCATGGTCTCCTTTCGGGGAGGGTTGTCCTTGTTCGCGGGCATGTGCGGGTTGTCGGTGGCTGGTCGCGCCCCACTCTCGGCTGCGCCGCAAATTGATGCAGCCCCGCGTCCCGGGGCGCCTGCCAGCCCGCGGCTCCAACTGCTGGACAGGGGAAGCGTAGGCGCTCCGCAGGGCGGGGTTGGATTGCGGCTGCCGGCCCGTCGTGGCTGGTCGCGCCCCGCGGCGGAGCCGCAAATGTCACAGCCCCGCGCCCCTAACGGGGCCGACACCGCGTACCAGCCCGCGGGTGGATGCGCGCGCGAAGAACTGGCCGCTAACCCGCGAACGGCGGCTGCGTCAGCCCCTTCCCCGCGCCCGGTACCACCAGTACCGAGCCTGACATCGGGTGCGGCGCCTCCAGACCCGTACGGGCCGTCGTGATGTACAGGTCCGTCAGGTCGGATCCCGCGAAGGCGCAAGCCGTGGGGCGGGGGGTGGGGAGGGCGATCACACGGTCCAGGTCCCCGGACGGGGTGTAGCGGCGGACTGCGGCGCCGTCCCAGAGGGCTACCCAGATGCAGCCCTCGGCGTCGACGGTGAGGCCGTCGGGGAAGCCGACACCCTCCTCGATAGACGCCAACTGGCGCCTATTGACGGGGCGTTGGTCGTCGCCCACGTCGAAGACGTCGATGCGGCGCGTCGGTGAGTCGATGTAGTACATCAGGGTGCCGTCGGGGCTCCAGCCCGTGCCGTTGCTGACGGCGACGTCGTCGAGGACGACTTCCACCGTGCCGTCGGCGGTGATGCGGGAGAGGGTGCCACCGCCCGGTGCCTCGTCGTAGCGCATCGTGCCCGCCCACAGCGAACCGTCGGGGGCGACCGCGGCGTCGTTGGCGCGGCGGCCGGGGACGACTTCCCGGTGCAGCCACCGGAAGCCGTCCGGGCCCTCGGCGCCATCAGCGCCGATGAGCGCCACGCCGTCGCGGAGGTTGAGTACCAGGCCTCCGCCCGTACGCGGCTTCGCGGCGCCCACGTGCTGCTCGGTCGTCAGGACCGTACGGCGCCCGGTGTCCGGCTCGTACGTATGGACCCGGGAGCTGAGGATGTCGACCCAGATCAGCCGCTGGGCTGCGGCGTCCCAGGTCGGGCCCTCGCCCAGGGTGGCGTATTCACGTATGGCCACTTCTACGGTCATGCCACGCTCCGGTGCCCGAGCCGCTCCGACAGTTCCGCGGCGCCCTTCATGGCGAGCTGTTCCAGCTCGCCGCGGCGGTCGTCGCTCCAGCGGATCATCGGTACGGAAATGGAGAGCGCGGCGACGACCTGGCCCGTGCGGTCGCGTACGGGGGCGGCCACGCAGCTGACGTCGGGGTTCGACTCGCGGCTCTCCACGGCGACGCCCCGGCGACGGATCTCGGCGAGGGCCTCGCGCAGAACAGTCGGGTCGGTGATGCTGTTCGGTGTCATCCCAATGAGTTCGGCGTCCTCGGGGACCCGCGAGGTCAGCTCGGAGTCGGGGAGCGAGGCGAGCAGCATCTTGCCCACGGAGGTGCAGTGCGCGGGAAGGCGACGTCCGGCGGCGGACACCATGCGCACGGCGTGCGTGGAGTCGACCTTGGCGATGTAGATGACGTCCGTGCCCTCCAGGATGGCCACGTGCACCGTCTCGTCGCAGGTCTCCGCGACGGTACGGGCGACCTGCTGGCCCTCGGCGGCGAGGTCCAGCTGCTCGGCGTAGCGGCTGCCGAGCTGATACGGGCGCACACCGAGGCGGTAGCGTCCGGGCTGACCCGGTACTTGCACGATGTACTGCCGAGCGGCGAGCGTGGTCACCAGCTCGTGCACGGTGGTGCGCGGCAGCTGGAGCTTGCGCACGATGTCGGGGGCCGAAAGCGTTCCGTCCCCGTCGAGAAAGAGCTCGAGAATGTCGAGAGCCCGGGTCACGGCTGGCACGAGACGTCCCACGACCGGCCCCTCCCTAGTGTTCGATATTTCAACAGACGATCGGCATGACGAACACAGGCTACGCATAGTGGCTTTCGCCAGGCAATATGCAGGCAGTCACGACCGCCTGAGCAGGGCAAACGCGGGTGGCTGTGCTCCCTAGGTACAGGGGAGCGCCCCTTTTAGGGGCGCGGGGCTGTGTCAATTTGCGGCTCCGCCGCGTGGGCGCGACAAGCCACGACGAACCCGCAGCCGAGGGAAAACTCGCAGCCCCCTGCGCTTAGTCGCCCCGCGACAAAAGCGCCGGGCGCGAGCTCACCGCCGGGCGCCGGCGCTCAACGCCGAGCCCGCGGATCCCCCAGCTCCCCCCGCAACCGCTGCGCCCGCAACACAAGCTCCAACTCAAACCGCCGATCCGGGTCATCGATCTCGTCCCCCCACAACTCCCGAATCTGCCGAAGGCGATACCGCACGGTCTGCGGATGCACCCCCAACCGAGCCGCCACCTCCGGCGCCCCGCCCCGCGTCTCCAGCCACGCCAGCAGCGTCTCCGCCAGCCGGCGCCCATGGGTGGGCCCGCAGTGGCCGAGCGGCGCCAGTGACCGCCGCGCCAGGTCGTCGATCAGCTCCTCGGGCTGGAGGAGGACCAGGGCCTCGGTGTGTTCCGTGCAGTAGAGGACGTCCCCGGAGGGGAGCAGCCCGCGCTCCATCAGCCGTACCGCCGCCTCAGCCCAGCGCAGCGACTTCGCCGCGTCGGCCAGTGGGACCGGCGGGCCGATCGCGCCCGCCCAGCCGGTCATCGCGCGCCGCAGGAGCTCGGGGCGCCCGGCGGCGTCCGGGTCGGGAACGACCATGCGGGGCTGTTCGCACTCCATGTCCAGCAGTACGCCCTGCCCTACGGCGGGGGCGACGGCTTCCCGGGCGGGCCGCAGCAGTACGCCCACCGCGACCTTGCCGGGAATCGGCCAGCCGATGCGCGCGGCCCGTTCGGCGAACGCCTCGGTCGGGTCGCCCCGGTGGTGCTCGGTGAGCAGCAGTTCCATGAGCCCGCGCTGAAGGCGGAGCCGTTCGCCTGCCTGCCGGGCGGCGGCCTCGGCGTAGCCGCGTACGGACTGGTCGACGAGGCCGTCCAGGTACTCGTAGCCGGCGTCGACGAGCTCGTACATCGCGGGCGGTGGGATCTCCACGCGCTGCCCGATCTCGGCGAAACGGCGCCAGGCGAGGCGTACTCCCATGCGGTAGATCGCCTGGAGCGAGTCGAGGCTGCGGCCGTTGAGGCCCTCGCCGCGGCCGAACTCCTGGAAGACCTCGGGGTGGACGCGCGGGCGGCCCTCGGCGGCCTCCAGGTGCTGGATGAAGACCTCGATGGCCCGGCGGATGCCGATCAGCGCCATGGGTTCGCCGGAGTCGTCGAGGACGACGGGCAGGTGGGGGTACTCGCGGCGGATCTCCCGAAGGATCTCCTCGGCGAGGTCGGGCGCCTCGGCCAGGGCAATGGCCGCGAACTGCCGGACCTTGAGGCGTGGTACGTCACGCCATGCCGAGCGCACGGTGACGGTTCCGGTGGTTGCCGGGGTGCGGAGCGCCATGGTCAGCGGTCCTGGCCGGCCGTCTCATACGTGATCAGGGGGGTGTTGGGCTGCTCTGGAGTCGCGTTCAGCAGCGCGACGATGCCGACGGCGGCGCCGACGGCGAGTACGGCGGCGGCGGTGACCGTCAGCAGGGCGGCAAGAAGTCTGGGCACGAAAGTTCAGCCCTCTCAGTCGAAAGGTGGTCCCACCGGGTTGAATGGCGGTCCCACCCCGGTCAACCGCAGCAGAAATCTGTGCGGCTGCCTGCCCATTCAATCGCCCCAGCCGGTCCCTTCCGGCAGGGGACAGTCTCGACAATGCATTGACACTTCGTCAAGGGTGCGCCTACGGTTCCCGCCCCATACCGCTTGTGCACCCTCCCACCACTGTGTCCGCACATCTCTGTGCCTGGTCACCACAAGCCCTCTGGAGTGCCCGGATGCGCCGCACTGCCTCACCGTTGTCGCTGGTCCTGCTGGGTTTGGGCGTGTTTTTGCTCGTCCTGGCCCCCCTGCTCGCCTGGTATGTCGAGCCACGTGCTAAGCAGAACCCGATCGACATCGATTCCAAGACCATACTCACCGGCACGGGAAGCTATTTCGACACGGACGAGATCGAAACCGTTCACAACAAAAAGATCACGATCACCCGGCAGGTCCGCGGCGATGTCGCCGACAGCGAGAAGCACGGGCGGGCGATCTGGGACGTGTCCACGACCCTCGACACCGAGAAGTCGCTGCCGGCGGCAGACCCGCACGACGCGCTGCTCTGGACGACAGAGCGCTGGGTGACCAACCGGAAGACGAACGCCCCGGTCCACTGCTGCCAGGAGAAGCCGTACATCGAGGGTGAGGCGTATCTGAAGTTCCCCTTCGACGTGCAGAAGCGCGATTACCGCTGGTGGGACAGCACTCTGGGCTCGACGATCACCTTGAACTACCAGGGCAAGAAGAAGATCCAGGGGTACGAGGGCATGCGGTTCACCGCGAAGGTGGCGCCCGCCAAGAACGGCACCCGGATGGTGCCGGGCACCCTCGTGGACCAGCCCGAGCGCAGCCAGGTACTCGCCGAGGAGTGGTACGCCAACCACGGCGTCGAGCTGGTCGTCGACGAGCCCACGGGCCGGATCCTCTACGCCGCGACCGGGATCCGTCAGACGCTGCGGGCGCCGGGTTCCGACGAGGATGCGGCGGTTCTGCTGGACGCCAAGCGCCTCGCCTTCACCACGGACACACAGAAGGAGCAAGTGAAACTCGCCAAGGCCGACAGTCGCCAACTGCGCCTGGTGGGGCAGACGTTGCCCATCGGGGCGGCAGGAGCGGGCGCACTGCTCGCACTTGTGGGGGTCATTTTGGTGGTGCGCGGGCGTCCAAATCCTGAAACGTCCGAGTCGTCCCAGCAGCCGCTCACAATGTGATGAGACGTCAGCGGAATAAAGCCCCGAATTTGTCACCTGGGTGAGTAGCAGCATCGAACCACTGGGCGAAAACTATCCACCCCCACCCAAGCACAGCCTGCCCACACCATCGCCACAGTCGGTCCCACAACCACCACACATCCGCCCCGCGTGACCTTGTCGGAAACCCCGCACCCGCCGAATCCCCCACGCTGGTTCCGCACCCCGAGACGAGTTGGAGCACACATGCCCCAGCACGTGCCTTCGTCGCTGCGCGCTGCATTCCCCCGCACCGCGCAGCGACCGCCGGCGCGCTCCCCACAGCCGCGCCGGATCGTCTTCCTCGCCCGCCGTGATTTCGGCAACGCGGCGGCGGGCGGCTCCGAACTCCTCGTCGACAAGCTCGCCGAGGGCCTGACCCAACTCGGCCACCAGGTCACCCTGCTGTGCGGGGGACCGGCCGCGTACCGCGACTACCGAGTCGTGTCGGCCGGGGGCGACCTCGGCCACTATCTGAAGGTCCGTTCCGCTTTCCAGCGCCAGGTCGGCGACTGCGATCTGCTGGTGGAGGTCTGCAACGGGATGCCGTACCTGGCGCCGTTGTGGCATCGCGGCCCGACCCTGTGCCTGGTCAACCACGTCCACACCGATCTGTGGAAGATGCGGTTCGGCGGTCCGCTTGCGCCCGCCGCCCGCCTCGGCCGAAGACTCGAGCACTGGGCGCTCGCGGGTGCCCAGCGCAAGAATCTGCTGGTCGCCGTCTCCCCGTCGACGGCACACGCGCTGCGCGACATAGGTGTCGAGCGTGAGCGCATACGGGTCGTCCACAACGGCGTCGAGGAACCGGGCCCGCGGGCCGAGCGCTCGCCGGAGCCGCTGTTCCTGGCGATGGGACGGCTCGTCGAGTACAAGCGCATCGATCTGCTGCTGCGGCTGTGGGAGCGGGTCCGCCCGGTCACCGGCGGCCGTCTGGTGATCGTCGGCGACGGACCCGAGCGGCAGCGTCTGGAACAACTCGCGGGCCCTGGCGTGGAGTTCAGGGGCCACGTCTCCGAAGCCGAGAAGCACGAGCTGCTCTGCGCCTCCTGGATGCTGCTGCACCCCTCCGCCGTCGAAGGCTGGGGTCTGGTGGTGACCGAGGCCGCCGCCCGTGAGACTCCGGCCATCTCCTTCGACGTACCCGGTCTGCGGGACTCCATCGTGGACGGCGAGACCGGTCTGCTGGCCCGCGGCGAGTCGTCGTTCGCTGCGGCCTGGTGCACCCTCGCTCTGTCCGCCGAGCGCCGCACCCTGATGGGCAAGGCGGCGCGGGAGCGTGCCGCCCAGTACCGCTGGCACCAGACAGTTCGGCAGTTCCGCGCGGTCGCGGCAGAGGCGGTGAGGAGCTACCAGCCATGAGCACTTCCACGGGTTCCGGCAGAGGCACGGGCAAAGGCAGACGTACGGGTAGGGGTACGGGGACGGGTCTGAAGGACCCCTCGCTGCGCCGCTCCGTCGCTCTCTTCCGTGCCTTCCTCAACGAGCAGGACGACCCTGACGCCTGCTACTCACTGCTCGCCCGTGACGCCGTCGACCAAGTGGAGTCGTACGACGGTCCGGTGAACAACCGGACCGTCGTGGACGTCGGCGGCGGTGGCGGCTGGTTCACCGAGGAGTTCCGGCGGCGCGGCGCGCATGCCTACCTCTTCGAGCCGGACGTACAAGAACTCGGCGAGAAGCCGCCCGAGGGCGCCGTCGTCGCGGACGGCTATCTGCTGCCGCTCGCGGACGGCGTCGCCGACGTCTGCTTCTCCTCCAATGTCCTCGAGCATGTGGCCGACCCGCAGACCTTCATCAGTGAGATGGTCCGCGTCACCAAGCCCGGCGGACTCATCTACGTGTCGTTCACCAACTGGCTGTCCCCCTGGGGCGGCCACGAGTGGGCGCCCTGGCACTACTTCGGTGCCGAGCGGGCCCGCGCCCGCTACGAGCGGCGTACCGGCAAGGACGCCAAACACACCCTCGGCGAGAACCTCTTCGCCGTGCATATCGGAACCACCCTCAGGCAGGTGCGCGAGAGAGACGACGTCACGGTCGTCTCGGCGCGCTCCCGCTACTGGCCGTTCCTCGCGGAAACCGTCGCGAAGGCGCCGGGGCTGCGCGAGTTCGCCACCTGGAATCTCCTCCTCATCCTCCGGCGGTATCAATGACCAGTACGGTCCAGTCGGCTCCTCCCCCGGCGCCGACACGTCCCCTCCCTCCTGTGCCGGACCCCCCTGAGGGGCCGCGGTCACGAAGGTGGCTGCTGGGGTTCTGGGCCGTGGTGTTCGTGTTGTTCCTGGCCGTGGACCCGGGGCGGCAGACCTTCGAGACCAAGCTCGGAGTCACGGTCGATCCCTGGCAGTTCATGGCCGATCTGGGTCAGCTCTGGCACGATCGCGGCGGCTTCGGCGGTATCGCCGACCAGTACATCGGTTACGCCTTCCCGATGCTGCCGTACTACGCGCTGACCGACCTGCTGGGCATACCGGTGTGGCTGGCCGAGCGCCTGTGGCTGTCGCTCATCGTGAGCGTCGCCTTCTGGGGTGCGCTGCGGCTGGCCGAGCGGCTCGGCATCGGCAGCCGCCCGTCCCGGCTGCTCGGCGCGGTCGTGTACGCGCTGTGGCCGGTGTTCACGATCGTCGTCGGCTCGACCTCGGCGGCGGCGCTGCCGGGCGCGATGCTGCCGTGGGTGCTGCTGCCGCTGACCAACGAGCGCTACAGCGCGCGCATCGCCGCCCTGCGCTCGGCGCTGCTCATCCCCTTCATGGGCGGTGTGAACGCGGCGACAACTCTGGCCGCTCTGCTGCCCGTTGGCCTGTATCTCCTGTCCCGCCCGCGCGGTCCGCGGCAGCGCAAGCTGATCGCCTGGTGGGTGCCGGGGGTGATCCTGGCGACGGCCTGGTGGGTCATTCCGCTGCTGCTGCTCGGCATCTACGGCGAGAACTTCCTTCCGTACATCGAGAGTTCGTCGACCACGACGGCCACCATGTCGGCCACGGAGATGCTGCGCGGCGCCGGTAACTGGGTCGCCTATCTGAACTTCGGCGAGGCCTGGCTGCCTGCCGGCTGGACCGTCGCCTCCTCGGTGCTCGTGATCGTCTGCTCGGCCCTCGCGGCCGGCCTCGGTCTCGCCGGGCTCGCCCGCCGTGATCTGCCCGAGCGGCGCTGGCTGGTCCTGGTCGTGCTGTCGGTCGCGCTCATCACCCTTGCCGGGTACGCCGGTTCGTTCGGCGCGCCCTTCCACGAGATCTTCCAGGGCTGGCTGGACGGCGCCCTGGCGCCCTTCCGCAACATCTACAAGTTCCAGGTGGGCCTCGCCCTCGCGCTGGCCTTCGGGCTGATGCACCTGGTCGGCGTGGCCTCCGAGACCCGGGGCGCCCGTCCCGTACGCGGCCGGCGGTACGTCACGCTGATCGCGGCGGTCCTCGTGCTGCCCGGTCTCGCGCTGCCCTACCTCAACGGGTCGATCCTGCAGCCGGGTTCGTTCCAGGAGCTCCCCAAGTACTGGCAGGCCACGGCCGACTGGCTGGAGAAGCACTCCCCCGACTCCCGCGCCCTCGTCGTCCCCGCCACCGCGCACGGCATCTACACCTGGGGCTCCCCCATCGACCAGCCCCTCGACGTGCTCGCCGAATCCCGGTGGGCCCAGCGGGACTACGTACCGTTCGGCACCGCGGGCAACCGGCGCGCCATGGACGCCGTCGAGCAGGCACTGCTGACGGGCGGCGAAGTCCCGGGCCTGGCCGACTACTTGAGCCGCTCCGGGCTCCACTACGTCGTCGTACGCAACGATCTCGACCCGGACCAGATGGGCCACGTACCGTCCACGACCGTCAAGCGCACCCTGGAGGAGTCGGGCTACCGCCGGGTGACCGGTCTCGGCCCGGTGATGACGGGCGGGACGATCCCGGAGGACACCCCGGTGCAGGTCGAGGGCCTGTATCCGCGGCACCGCTCCGTCGAGATCTACGAGCCGGCCGATGAGGACGTGCCGCGGCCCGGCCAGGCCGGGCTGAAGGCGGTCGCCGACACGGCCGTCGTCTCCGGCGGGCCCGAGGCGCTGCTGCCGGTGTCCGCCGATCCCGCGATGCGGGGCCGGGCCGCGGTGCTGACCGGTGACAACCACCCCGGGCTCGGCACTCCTCCGCTCCAGGTGACGGGTGACGGGATGCGCCGGGCCGACACACGGTTCGGTCTTGTCAACGCCAACACCTCGTACACGTACACCCGCGACGAACGCAATCACTCCGGCAGCTTCCAGGACGCCGGTGAGAAGCCGCACCAGATCCTGCCGACGGAGGGCATCGAGCACCAGACGGTGGCCGAACTGCGCGGGGCCAAATCGGTGACCGCGTCGTCCAGCGGCAACTGGCTGTTCTATCTGCCGCAGTACGACCCGGTGAACGCCTTCGACGGCAACCCCAACACCGCGTGGGCCGAAGGCGCTTCGGGCTCGGCGGACGGCGAGTGGCTGCGGATCGGCTTCACGGAGAAGACCGACATCCCCTCCTCGATCCGGGTCACGCCGCTGCCGCAGGACAGCGTCCGCTCGGCGCCGACGCGGGTGAAGGTGGAGACCGAACGCGGCTCGAAGACGAGCTTCCTCCAGGCCAACGGCATGCGGCAGCGCATCAAGGCGCCCGAAGGCGAGACGGACTGGCTGCGGATCACGATCGTCGACTCGGTGGCCCGGCATGCCGGACTCACCGGTGCCGGATTCTCCGAGATCAGCATCCCCGACGTCCAGGTGACCCGCATGCTGCGGCTCCCCAAGGACGCCGAGCGCTCCGAGGCCGCCGCCGAGGTCGTCTCGCTGCACCGGGCGTCCGACCCGGGCGGCTTCTCCCCGACGGGCACGGAAGCGGGCCTGCACCGCCGCTGGAACTCCGAGGCGTCGGGCTCGTACGAGGTGAAGGCGAGCGCGGTCCCGGTTCCGGGTGCCGAACTCGACGAGCTGCTCTACCGGGTGGCGCCCGAGCAGCAGAACCAGATCATCGCGTCCGCCGACTCCACGGCCGGACTCGGTGTCGGGCTGTCGCCGCGCAATCTCACCGACGGTGATCTGACCACCGCCTGGATCGCCGGGGACAACCCCACGATCCACCTGCGCTGGCCGGACAAGAAGGCCATCGACGAGATCGTGCTGCCGCCCGCGGGCGGTCTGTCCACCCGGGCCACCAAGGTGGACATCAGCTCACCGGACGGCGCGGCGATCGCCGGTGTCGACGAGAACGGCAACGTCCGCTTCCCGGAGATCACCACCAACGAGCTGAGCATCACGATCACCGAGACCGCTCGGATGAAGGTCCACAACCCGGTCGTCGACGACGATCTGCAGCTGCCGGTCGGCCTCACCGAGGCGTACGTCCCGGCGCTCGACGAGTACCGCACCGAGCAGCCCGACGAGGACCGCACCTTCGATCTGCCGTGCGGCCAGGGCCCGGACCTCGCCGTGGACGACGAGCTGTACCAGACGAGCGCGAAGGGCACCGTCCAGGACCTCATGGAGCGGCGGCCCATCGAGATCACGCTCTGCCAGCGGGGCCGCGCGGACACCTCGCTCTCCCTCGACTCGGGCGCACACCGCGTCGAGGCGGGCGACGCCGGCCCGTTGGCCGTCACGAACGTCACGCTGACCCGCGGCACGGTCACGGCACCCGCCGCGGCCGAGCGTGAGCTGGAGATACGTGACTGGCTGGGCGACCGCCGCGAGGTGAGCGCCGGCTCGGGCGCGGCCTCATACCTGACGACGTACGAGAACTTCAATGAAGGCTGGAAGGCCACGCTGAACGGCGACGAACTGGACCCGGTCCGGCTCGACGGCTGGCAGCAGGGCTGGCGGATCCCGGCGGGCGAGGGCGGCACCATCAAGCTCTCGTACGAGCCCTCCACGACGTACGAAGCCGGGCTGATCGGCGGCGGCGTCGGGATACTCGCGCTCGCGGGCCTCGTCCTGTTCCGCCGTCGCTCGCCCAACACCGACCAGCCCTCGCCGCTGCCGCCCGCCCCCGGGATGATCCTGGGCACCGTGGCGCTCACGCTGGTGGCCGCCGTGATCGCCGGGTTCTTCGCCCTGCTGGTGCCGGTGCTCGCGCTCATCGCGTGGAAGCGGCACACGCTGCTGGTGCCGATCGCGATCCTCGCCCTCGCGGGCGCCGGGATCGCCGCCGCCACGGGCGCGGGGACACCGGCCTCGGCGGACCAGGGGTCCTTCGGCCAGGCGGCTCAACTCCTTGCGCTGATCGGGCTGTTCGCGGGCCTGGTGTCGGTACGGGGCGACGAGCTGGCGCCTCAGGGGACTCAGGGGACTGTGCCTCCGGGGGCGCAGTCCGGAGGTCCCGGTGGCTTCGGTGTTCTTCCGCCTGTGCCGCCGCCCGGGCCCGCCCCGGAGGCGCCGACGGCGCCGCTGCCGCATCGTCAGCGCGGGGAGACGTACGGGCCGGACGCATCCGGGACGGCGTCTCCGTCGGGGGCGCCCGAAGCCGGGGCGCCGTCCGGAGCGGGTGCGGATCCGGGTGCGCCGGGAGGACTGCTGCCGCCGCCCCGGACGTCTGAGGAGTCGCAGGAGTCTGGTCCCGAGACACCGTCGAAGTACGAGGCCGGGCCCACCGTCTCCGCGCGGGGCCCGGAGTCCGACCGGCGGATCCCCGATCCGCCGACCGTCCGCTTCCCGCTCCGTAAGCCGAAGTTGAAGGCGACGCGTCCCGAGGAGACGGAAGCGGCGGAACCGCGGGACAAGGAAGAGACGGGGGAAGGCGAACCCAAATGACCACCCTGGACCACCCGGCGCGCAACGGCACGGACGGACCCGTACGGCCACCCGCCCGGATCCCGTTCCCCGTCGTGGACGAGGTCGCCCGGCACTGCCTCCAGGAGGAAGAGCCGGAGACCGTCCACATCGAGGTCCACCTGCCGGGCCACCTCGACCCGGCCCGCCTGAAGACGGCTTTCACCGAGGCCCTGCACCGCCACCCCCGCATCCTGATGCGGGAGGCGGCAGGGCCTTGGTACCGCCGCCGCTATGAATGGGAACTCACCGACGATCCGGACGTCGCCGATGTGGTGACGTTCCCGGCTCCGGACCGCGACGCCCTGAAGCACGCCCGGGACAGGGCGCTCGCCTCCGCCCCGCCCCTGTCGGCGTCCCCGCCGATCAGGCTGGAGGTGGTCCGGGATCCGGAGGACGACGGCACCGTTCTCTTCCTCACCATCAACCACACCGCGCTGGACGGCCCCGCCTGCCTGAGGGTCCTGGCCACGGCGGCCGAGGTCTACGGGGGGCGCGACAACGCGCCCGCCGCGCCCCCGGTTCGTACAACAGGCGCCACTCCCCCGGAGGTTGAGGCCCCCTCCAGCTGGGCCCCGCCCGCCCGGGTCGCCCACGGCACCCCCGAGCCCTCCCCCGGCAACGGCATGCTCGTGTCCGAGCTGAACGTGCCGCACCGGCCCAAGGGCTCCCCCTACACCGTGAACGACCAGCTCATGGTGGCCACCGCGATGATGCTCGCCCACTGGAACCGGGAACACGGCGCCCGCCCCCGGCCGATGCGCATCACGATGCCGGTGGACGACCGGCCGCGCGGCACGGACATGCCCATCGGCAACGGCACCCGGCTCGTCGAAGTCCCCTTCTCACTCGAGGAGCTGGACGCCTCCGACCTGTCCGGCCTGTTGCGTCGTACGGCCGACCGCACGCGCGCTCTCAAGGCCCAGCCCCGGCCCCAACTCGGCCACGGAGCAGCCCTGTTGACCGCGCCCTGGGCTCCCGTGCCCTGGCGGGCCGCCCTCACCAGAGGGCTGCGCAAGGCTGCCGCGCCCTGGACGTCGACGACCCTGCTGAGCAACATCGGCCGCGTCCCGTACCCCCTCGACTTCGGCGAGGGAGCGGGCCGTGCGCACGCGGTGTGGTTCTCCGCGCCCGCGCGCATGCCCCGCGGCCTGACGGTCACGACGGCCGCCACGGCGGGCAAGCTGCACCTGGCGCTGCGCTGGTCCCGCACCCTCCTCAGCCACGGCGACGGCTGCCACCTCCGCGACCTGTTCGAGCACTACCTGCACGCGACGGAACACGCGGAAGAGTCCAAAGAGGAACCCGAGAAGGACAAACCCACGAAGTCCGCGAGGGGGAACGGCGCATGACCACCGCCCCGCCCACCAGCGAACGGCCGCACGGACTACGGGACTTCTACGAGGACCCGGACGTCACCGTCGCCTCCGGCACCCCCCGCAGCCTCCGCCAGGCCCGGATGCTCGCCGACGCCCTCGGCCCGGCCACCTCCGGCGCACAGACCGTCATCGACATCGGCTGCGGCGACGGCAGCGCCGCGGCGACCGCCGCCCCGCTCCTCGCGGGCCACCGCATCATCGGCGTCGACTGGTCCCATGACGCCCTGAAGCGCGCGCACACCCACATCCCGTACGTGGTACGCGGCGAACTCACCGACGGCGGGCTGCCGTTCAAGTCCGGCTGCGCCGACGCCGTCCTGTTCAGCGAGGTCGTCGAACACCTCGTGGACCCGGATGCGGCCCTCGACGAGATCCACCGGATCCTGCGCCCCGGAGGTCATCTCATGCTCTCCACCCCGAACCTGGCCGCCTGGTACAACCGCGCCCTGCTCCTCGCCGGAGTCCAGCCCGTCTTCTCCGAGGTGAGCCTGCGCGCCATCCACGGCCGTCCAGGGCAGGAGGTCGTAGGTCATCTGCGGCTCTACACCGCCCGCGCGCTACGGGAGTTCGTGGCCGCGTCCGGCTTCGAGGTCGTACGACTTCGGGGGGCGCCCTTCCACGGCGTACCGCGCCCTTTGCGTCCACTGGACAGGCTGGCCTGCCGCGCGCCATCCATGTCCTCGATCCTGCTTCTGCACGCTCGGAGGACGTAGCCCATGTGGTGGGGGGTAGCCGCGGCGCTGCTGGCCAACGTTCTGTACAGCACCGGTTTCGTCCTGGAGAAACGGGCGCTGGCGACCATGCCCTCGGTGAGCGTCCGCGAACCGGTTCGGCTGCTGCGGCTCGTCCTGGGCAGCCCGCTGTGGATCGGCGGCTCCCTCGCCCTGGCCAGCGGCTTCGGCGCCCAGCTCATCGTCTACCGCACCCTGCCGATCGCCGCCGCCCAGGGCATCTTCGTCTCCGGCCTGGTGATCCTCGTCCTGCTCTCCTCGAAGCTGCTCGGCGAGGAGACCTCCGGCCGCGAGCGGTACGCACTCGGCGCCATCCTCGCCGCCCTGCTGATGGTCGTGCTCTCGCTGAACGAACAATCCGACACGGTCAGCCGCAGCGCCCCCGTCTCGACGATCCTGCTGGTCTGCCTGCCGACCCTGGCGATGGGCGTCTGGCTGTACGGCTCGGCCGAGCACCGTGCGCGGCGCCGGCACCGTATGCCGACCACGGGGGTCGAATACGGCGTGGCGGTGGGCCTGTTGTACGGGGTGAGCTCGCTGGCCATCAAGGGCGTGTCGAGCTACCTGACGGCAAGTGGCCTCGGTGGAGCGGTACTCGACCTGCTGATCTCCCCGTATCCGTACATCCTGATGTTCACCGGCGCGTTCGGCCTGATCATGTCGCAAGCGGCGCTGCAACGCTGCCGGGCCTCGCTGATCGTGCCGGTCTGTACGACGGTGACCTGCCTGTTCACGGCGATCCTCGGCACGCTCGCGTTCGGCGAGGCGCTTCCCGAGGACCCGGTACGGCTAGCGCTGCGCCTCGGCGGCACGGCGCTGGCGGTCTCCGTACTCCTCGCGATGCCAAAGCATGATCCGCCGGCGAAGCCGGAGCCCGGGCCGTCGGAGCCGGAGCCGCCGTCGGAGCCGGAGCCCCGACTGTCGGAGCCGGGACCGCCGCCGGTGTCGGAACCCCGGCCGTCGGATCCGGGACCGCTCTCGGAGCCGGAGCCTCGGCTGTCGGTGTCGGAGCCGCCGCCGGTGTCGGAGCCCCGGCCGTCGGAGCCGGAACCGCCGCCGGTGTCGGAACCCCGGCTGTCAGACCCGGAACCGCCTTCGGATCCGGAACCGCGGCCGGTGTCGGCATGGTTTACGAAGTCCGGGTGGCCGACAGACCCCGAGCCCCGCTCGGAAATCGAACCGCCTCCGGACCATGAGCCGACACCGGAGTCTGAGCGGCCGTCGCCGTCCGAACGGCCCCCAGAGTCCAACTCCCCGTCGGAGCCCGAATCCCCATCGGAGCCCGACCAGTCCCCGGATCCCGAGCCGCCTTCGGAGCCCGATTCCCCATCGGAGCCCGAGCGGCCGCCGGAATCCGAGCGGTCATCCGAGACCGAGCGGTCTCCGGACACCGAGCGGTCACCCCAGACCGAGCGGTCCCCGGACACCGAGCGGTCACCGGAGACCGAACCGGCAGCCAAGCCCGAACGCCCCACCCCCACCCGAGAGTTGACCCCACCATGAACCCTGACGACCCCCTGCTCAAGATCCTGGCGTGCCCGCTCGACAAAGGGCCCCTGCACCTCCTCGCACAGGAACCGGATGAGCCCGGAGGGCCGGGCGACGCCCTCTACAACCCACGCCTGCAACGCCGTTACCCGATCATCGACGGCATACCTCAGCTCCTCCCGTCCTCCGGCGAGCAGGTCACGGAAGACGAACACGAGCGACTGCTGAAACGGATCGCCCCATGACCCTGGCCGCCCGACTAGCCCCCTTCATCCCGCTCCGCCTCGTCGCCGCCGCGGCCCGGCTCGTCTACCCGCGCTTCGAGCCCGAGCTGGCCCGGCTCCCCGAGCTGTGCCCGCCGGACTGCGGCACGGCCGTGGACGTCGGCGGCTGGTACGGCCCCTGGACCCGCCGCCTGTCGGACCGGGCCCACCGCGTCGTGACCGTAGAGCCGGTCCCGCACCTGGCCCGCCTGCTGACGGACGCCACCCCCGGCAACGTACGGGTGATCCGCGCCGCCGCCAGCGACCAGCAGGGCACCGCCCGGCTCTGGCTGCCGCCCGGCGACCAGGGCGACCGCGGCGTCTCCTCGCTCATCCGCCGTGACATCCACGCCCGCGCCCTGGACGTCCCCTGCGTCACCCTGGACAGCCTGGACCTGCACGACGTCGGCTTCATCAAGATCGACGTCGACGGCAACGAACTCGCGGTCCTGAACGGCGCCACCACCCTGCTGACCCGCGATCGGCCGGCCCTGTTCATCGAGCTGGAGGCCCGTATCCAGCCGATCGCCCCGGTCGTCTCCCATCTCGCCCAGCACGGTTACGAGGGCTGGGTCCTGCCCGGCGACACCTGGCTCCCCCTGTCCTCCTTCGACCTGGAGGCCCACCAGGCACGCGCCTCCCACGTCGTCTCCCAGGGCCTGCTCCGCCGGGTGCTCCCGTTCCGCGGCAACGGCTACATCCGGTACGTGAACTCCGTACTGTTCCTCCCCGACGGCCGCCGCCCGGGCGAGCGACTCGTACGCGACGAGCGGTCCGTACCCGATGACCCGTCCGTACGTGATGACCGATCCGTACGCAATGACGGGTCCGTACGCGACGATGGAACGCGTGTCCGCGAGGATGGGACGCATGCCCGCCGCGAAGCGACCCACCCGCCCCTTCACCCGGCTCGACTTCCAGCTCGTCCTGCTGCGCCGTATGGCCGACCACAATCCGGACCTGGTCGAGGAAGCCCGTCATGAACTGGGCGTCTCGATCGCCGAGATGCGCGAGGCCAACCGCCGCTGGCAGGCGATGATCCGCGGCCCCCGCTCCCGCTCGGCCGCCTCCCGCTACCACTCCGTCCTCGGCCAGCCGGAGTCGGTGACCACCCGGAAGATCGGCGACCTGGAGTGCGAGGCCCGGCTCTGGTCCGTACCCCTGTGGCCGGACCTCCGCTTCGAGGTGCTCCTCGCCTCGAACGGAGTCGTCTGGAACGAGTGGCTGGTACGGGCCCCGGGCGCGACCGGGCCTTCACTGGACACGCTCGACGACCTGACCCCCTGGTCCTGCACGGTCGACGAAGCGGCCCGCGCCTTCGCTCCGGTCCGGCCGTTGGAGGGGACGGCGCCGACGCGGTGGGGACTGAAGTTCACGGCGACGGACTCTTCGGGCGTACGACGGGACTGCGTGGCTGAGTTCACGTGGGGGCTGTTGCAGCGCGTGGCCGTCAGCGGGCAGGCCGCTGCTGAGCAGCCTTGACGATCGCCTCCGCGACGACCGGCACCGAGTCGGTGTGCAGCGAGAGGAAGAGGTTCGGCTCGATCAGCTCGAGCTCCATGACGCGGGGCTCGCCGTCGTCTCCGTCCACGAGGTCGACGCGGGCGTAGAGCAGCTCGGGGTCGCCGTCGCCGGGTACGGCCGCCAACGCCCGTTCGGCGACGGCCAGTTCGGCGGAGGTCGGCTCCCAGGGCCGGACGTTCGGGTGCGGGACCTTGGCCTCGTCGTAGGCGGTTCCGGGTGCGAGGACGGCGCCCTTGCGTATGGCGTGGAGGAAACGCCCGCCGAAGAACTGGAGGGCCCGCTCACCCGCCGTATCGATGCTCCGTACGTACGGCTGCACGATCGCGGCCAGCCCCTCCGCGTGCATCCGCGCGAGATGGCGTACGGCGGTCTCGCGCTCCCCGGGCGTATAGCGGGCGGCGAACCGGGCCCCTGCCCCCGAGGTGGGCTTGATGACGTACTCCTGCCCTTCGGGCAGGTCGACCGGGTCTCCAGGTGCGATAAAACGCGTGTCGACGACGGGCACCCCGGCCGCCCCCAGATCCCCCAGGTACCGCTTGTCGGCGTTCCACCGCACGACGTCGACCGGATTGGCGAGCGTCGTGGCGGCCGCGCACCGCTCAGCCCAAGCGACGAACTCCGCGGAACGCCAGGTGTAGTCCCAGGTGGACCGGATGACGACGAGGTCGAAGTCGCCCCACTCGACGTCAGGGTCGTCCCAGCACACGACGACGGCCTCGGCCCCGGCCTCCTCCACCGCGCCCGCGAGCACCGGCAGATCGACGTCCCTGCCGCTCTCCACGACCTCCCGGCAGGTGACGAGCGATATTCGGGTACTGCGTGCCACAGCGGACTCCTCGTTCGTACGTCGAAACGGTGCGCCGGTCGATCCCGGCGATCCGGCCCGCAGGCTAACAACCCAAGAGGAACCAAAGCTCGTGGATTGACCTTCACCTTTGGGGAGGCCCCAGCATCGGTGGCACGACGAGGAACGACCAGCTCGCATGGCGGGCGCATGGAGATCGCACAGGGCGATCGCACAGGGGGATCGCGTGGAAATGCAGGGAGATCGCATGGACATGCTGACGATCGGGGCGTTCGCCAAGGCGTGCCGGCTGTCGCCGAAGGCGCTTCGGCTGTACGACGAGCTGGAGTTGCTGCGGCCGGCGCGGGTGGACCCGGAGAGCGGGTACCGCTACTACGCGCCGGAGCAGCTTGAGCAGGCGCGTCTGGTGGCGTGGCTGCGGCGGCTCGGGATGCCGTTGGCCCGGATACGCGAGGTCTGCGCGCTCGAGCCTGCGTCCGCCGCGGCGGAGATCCGCGCGTACTGGGCGCGGGTCGAGGCCGAGACGGCGACCCGCCGTGACCTGGCCGCCTTCCTCGTCGACCACCTCTCACAGGTTCCGAGGAAGGACACCACCATGCTGGAACTGCGTTACGCCGCCCTCTCCGACACCGGCCTCGTCCGCCCCGCCAACCAGGACACGGCCTATGCGGGCACCCGAGTCCTGGCCGTCGCGGACGGCTTCGGTCCGGCGGGCGCCCCCGCGAGTACGGCCGCGGTCGAGGCCCTCAAGTTCCTGGACACCGAGCCCCTTACGGCGGGCAGCGTCCTCAACCTTCTGGAAGACGCGGTCCAGGGCGCGACCCAGGCGGTCCAGGACGCGACCCGGAACCCGAAGGAGGACGGCACCACCCTCACCGCCATGCTCTGGACCGGCTCCCAACTGGCCCTGGTCCACATCGGCGACAGCCGCGCCTACCTCCTGCGCGACGGCTCCCTCTTCCAGATCACCCACGACCACACGATGGTCCAGTCGATGATCGACGAGGGCCGCCTCACCCTGGAGGAAGCCACGGCCCACCCCCAACGCGCGCTTCTCTTGAAGGCGTTGACGGGTGCGGCCCCGGCCCCCACTCCGGACGTACGCCTGCACGACGCCCAGCCGGGCGACCGCTACCTCCTCTGCTCCGACGGCCTCTCGTCGGTAGTCCCGGACTCGGAGATCCAGGAAACCCTGACCACAATTCCCGCCCCTGAACAGGCAGTTCGCGCCCTGATCATCGCGGCGAACAACTCCGGCGGCCCGGACAACGTGAGTTGTGTGGTGGCCGACGTGGTGACGGCTGAATCGCGCTGAGCGCGGGGTTGAGCTGTTGCACGTGGCTGTGTCACTCTCCCCGGCTGTCGCGTACTCCGGCAGATGCACTTCACCTCACTGCGAGGGGGCGAGTGCCTTCCAGAAGGCGTAGTGGTGGTCGGCCGCGAAGTCGGTCTGCCTGATGCGGCCGGACGCGAGCCGCTGCACGTACGGGCCGCGGGCCGTGAACTGCTTCCAGGTGGGCATGCCATACCCGTTCATCTGCCCAGTGCTCGCGAACCGGCTCCAGTAGGCGGTCACCGTGTCCGACAGCCCGGCTTGCGTGTCATCGAGCGGCTCGAACAGGTCGTTGTCGAACAGGTAGGCCAAGTCGATCATGTGGCCGGTACCGAGGGAGAAACTCGTCGGTACCGGCACGCTTTTGAAGTACGGAGCCTCGGTCTCGGCGAAGTCGTAGGCGTAGACGGGGGTGTAGCGGGCCAGCGCGCGCTGGGTGTCGAGCGCGGCGGTCGACCACTCCGAGTCGGTCAGCACGGCCGACAGCGCCGCCCCGGGCGCCGGGTAGTTCGCCACTGGATACTCGGCCAGGACCGCGGGAGCGTCCTTCTTGAACTGCTCGGTGACCTTCTCGGTGTACCCCTCGGCGGTCAACGGCCTCCCTGTCATGATCTCGTCGAGCCCGGCCAGCCCGCTCATCTCGTCGTGAGTGGAGCCGTGCAGCACCGGTACCCGGGCGAACCGTCCGGCGGCGATCGCCTGCGCCGGGGCCTCGGGCAGTACCTTGCCGTCGACCACGGGCCGGTAACCGTCGTGCCCGGAGACGGACGCCTTGATGAGCTCGGCGGTGGACCTGCGCCGCAGACAGGAGTCGACGGTGCGCGGATCGTCGCAGCCCGCGGCTTTGGCGACGTCAAGGCCGTTGGTCTCCGCCTGCCTGCGGGTGAACGAGCCGTCCGGTCCGACGCAGCCCGCACTCTGCACGATCGCCTTGCTGAAGAGCCCGCGGGCTCCGGGCGAGACCAGCTGGGCGCAGACGCTGTAGCCGCCGCCGGACTGCCCCATGATCGTGACATTGCGGGGGTCGCCGCCGAAGGCACCGGCGTTGCGGTTGACCCATTTCAGCGCGGCCTGCTGGTCAAGAAGACCGAGGTTGGCCGGTGCGCGCAGGCCGGGCGCGGTGAGGAAGCCGAACGCGCCGAGCCGGTAGTTGATCGTCACGACCATCGCGCCCTGCCGCGCGGCGGCCAGCTTGGCCGCGCGGTAGGTGGCACCGTCGCCGTAGGTGAAGCTGCCGCCGTGAATCCAGACGATGACCGGCAGCCGTCCCGTCGTCCGGCCGGCCGGAGTCGTGACATTCAGGTAGAGGCAGTCCTCACTGCCGCCGTCCTCGATCGAGATGGGCGGCTGGTCGGTCGGCTGCGCGCAGGCGCTCTTCGGGGCGCGGGCGTCCAGCGGCGACGACCAATGGCGCACCGGCTGCGGCTTCTTCCACCTGCGCTCTCCGGTCGGCGGGGCCGCGTAGGGGATGCCCTGGAACGTGCGCACTGTATCGGCGACCGTGCCCTGGACCGGGCCCTCGGCGGTCATCACCCGGGTGGGGACGACTTGGGTGCCGGGGTGCGCGGAGGCGGGGCCGGCCGTGTTCACCGTGACGGCGAGCGTCGCGGAGACAGCGACCGCGGCAAGGGCTGTGACGCGGGACTTCCTGGTGCTCATTCGGGCTCCTGGGATCAGCGTGATCTTCGATGCCCGGAACGGTAGCCAGGATTTGGGCAGATGCGCAAGACGTTCGCCTAAGACGATTGCCTAAGGCGTTCGTCTCGCGCGAACGTGCAGGCTGTTGCTAGGGTCCGCGTCATGGGAAACCGGGAAAAGCTGCTGGAGGCCGCAAGACAGTGCCTCTTCACGAAGGGCTACGAGCGCACGACGGTCCGCGACCTCGCCTCCGCGGCGGGCGTCAGCATGGCGGCGATCGGCTATCACTTCGGCTCGAAGGAGGCGCTGCTCAACCAGGCGCTCTTCGAGGCGCTCGACTCGGGAGACCAGGCCTTCGGGCCGTCGGCGGGCGACACCGACCTCGGCGAGCTATGGCGTCGCCTGATCGAGGCGTTCTCGGTCAACAAGACCTTCTGGACCGCCAACCTGGAGACAGTCCTGCGCGCGCAGCGCGATCCGGAACTGCGTGAGCAGATGGCCGCCGGGCTGCGGCAGGGACGCAGTGGCATGGCGCGAGAGGTCACCGGAACCGCCGAGACCGAGCTCTCCGAAGCAACGATCCGCACCGTCGGCTCGGTGCAACTCGCCCTCGTCAGCGGCCTGATGATGCAGCATCTCACCGACCCTGAGTCCGCACCCACCGCCGAGGAGGTGCTGGCGGGTCTGCGGACGCTGGCCACCTACCTGCCCGACGAGACGTAAGGGCCCGGGCCCTGGACCGGCGACGAAGTCCTCGCCACCGCCATCCTCGACCGGCCCTAGTCACTCCCACAGTCACCTCGAAACGACTCCCACACTCAGATACAAAGCCAGTCACGACCGGATCGGCACCCACAGCTCGATCTGGTCGTGCCGCCGGTAGAACTCGACGAGGGGCCGCGTGTCATCGACCGGCAGCATCGCCTCCAACTCGGCCATCCCGTCGCTGATTCGCTCATAGATCTGGGGCGGGTCGCCGACAAGGCGACCGCGCAGGTAGCTGCCTCCCGGCAGGGTGCCGAGCTGCAGACCCAAGAGGCCAGGGCGGTCGTCCTCCTTGACCGGCGTGCAGACCGTGTAGGTGTTCTCGCGTACGTCGATCTGCGCATACATCTTGCGTCCACGCAGCCCGACCAGCTTCTCGAACGACGGCCAGAGCTGCTGTATTTGGGCCAGCTCATCGACGGTGGTCTGCTGCATGACGGTGACGTCGTCAGGCCGCTCAATGCGATCGGGCGGAGCGGGAAATACCGAGGTAGTCATGGCACCGAATACAAGCACCCGGCACTGACATCCGGGCCCCTGCCGATCCGGCGGTCGGGCGGGAGCAGGGGCGGACGGCCCCTCCCCGCCCCGCTTCCCCTTGGAAGCGGGGCGTCTCGTAGCGTTGGCCGGCATGACCACCCTGCAGAAGATCCACGACGTGCCGGTCCTGATGTGCGCCCCCGAGGGCGAACCCATCCGCAGCGAACGCGACGCCCTGGATCTCATTGGTGACGCCGGGTATCAGGGCGCCCAAAGGGTCGTCATCCCCGCCGAGCGGTTCGACGAGGCGTTCTTTCAGCTGAGCACGCGGGTCGCCGGAGACATCATCCAGAAGTTCGTCCAGTACGGATTGGGGATTGTTGTCCTCGGTGACATCTCCCGTCATACGGAGGCCAGTTCGGCGCTGCGGGACTTCGTCCGGGAGTGCAATCGTGGGCGGCAGACGTGGTTTCTGGCCGATGTGGAGGAGCTGACGGAGCGGCTCAAGGGGTAGGCGGGCGCGGCCCGTTGGCAGCAGTGTGTCCTGCGCGTACGGGCTTCCGTGCGCGCAGGACACGTGCGGGACGCGTCAGGGCCGTACCGTCAGCGCATCGGCTGTGGCGCCCCGACCGGCTCCGGCTCGCGCTCCGTTGACGGTGACGGTGACGGGAGCGGCGCCGCCGGATAGAACTCCCGTGGCCTCCCCGCCCCGTCCTTCGCCCGGACCAGCAGACTGCCTGGGTACTCCACGAGCCAATAGCTCAGTACCGCCGTCGGCAGTGCCACCGCCAGCACGATCAGGATGCCCAGCGGGAAGCCTGAAGGCCCCGGCGGCAGCCAGCCCGACTTGTCGAGTTGGAGCATGACCGGCTCGTGCCAGATGTAGAGGCTGTAGCTGATCAGGCCGACCGTCGTGACCCAGCGGGCCCTCAACACCGCGTGTCCACGCATCTGTTGGCGTATGTGCAGCGTGGCGAAGAGGAGCACGAACCACAGCAGGGCCGCGAGCGGGTGGTAGTAGGTGTGTGTGAAGTTCTCCGGGGCGGACGTGTACGAGAGTGCGTACAGGCCCGCCAATGACGCCACCGAGAGCAGCGCGGACCAGCGGCCGGTGATCCGGCCCCGTTCGCCCAGCGCGACCAGTAGCACCGCAAGTCCCATGCCCGCCGCGAAGCCGCCGAAGCGGGCCTGAGGGCCGAAGTACACCGGCCAGTTGGTGTGCGGGATGCCGAGGATGTGGTGGGCGAAGGCGATCCAGGCGACGGGAGCCGCGAACAGAGCCGCGCAGCCCGAGGCACAGAGCGCCACCCTTGCGCGGCGGGTGTTCAGGCGGCGGCAGGCACGTATCGCCAAGGGGCCCAGCGCGACCAGGGACAGGTAGAACGCGATCTCCAGGGACAGGGACCAGCTCGGGCCCAGCGTGTAGAAGATCCGCTCGCGGTCGAAGATGTGCGTGAACGTGAGGTGTTCGACCAGGTCGCGCCAGTCGCCGGGGAGCGTGGGATTGCGGCTCGCCCAGACGACCAGGACGGCGAGGAAGTACAGCGGCAGGATGCGTACCGCCCGCCGGAAGAGGAACACCTTGCCCGGCCGTACCGAACCCTCGTCGATGGCCGCGCGGGCGTAGGACATGGTCAGCAGGTACGCGGACATCACGAAGAAGAGGTCGATGACCTCGAGTGAGATGAGCGCGCCCAGCCAGGGGTTGTCGACCGGCGGATGGGAGCCTTCGGCGTCGTACGTGTAGTACTGCTGCCAGACGTGGAAGACGACCGTGCTCAGCGCGGCGAGGCCGCGAAAGCCCTGGAGTTCGAGGGTGGAGGAACGCTTCACGCCTCGGACACCTCCTCGCGCTCCGCTCGGGGCGTGACCCGCCAACGCCGGTCTCCCATCGCCTCCTTGAGATGCGCCTGCCGCGCCACCAGGTTCTTGAAGTGGGTGTAGAAGAAGGTCGACACGAGGAGGTAGCGCCAGAACCAGGCCTTACGGCGCCGCAGTTCGGGCACCGCGAGCCGCCAGGCGAACGCCGCCTGTACGAATCCGGCGGACAGGGTCAGGGCCACCGCCAGCAGACAGACGGGTACGGCCCAGTCGAGCCCGTCGACACCGCCCGCCCGCAACGCCGCGTGCAGCAGCACGGGCAGGATCTGCAGCGACAGCCACGGCTGCACCTCCCGCCAGCCGAGCAGCACGAAGAGCCCGGCCTTCTGGCGGCGGGTGAAGACGGGCGACCGCAGCCCGCGCCACAGATGCCGCAGCGAGACCTGGAGCCAGCCCTGCGCCCAGCGCGAGCGCTGGTTCCACAGCGGCTTCAGCATCGTGGGCGCCAGCTCGCGGGAGACGAGGGTGCGGTCCATGGCGATGCGGGCGCCCTCGTTCAGCGCGCGCATCGTGGAGTCGATGTCCTCGGTGAGCATGGAGCCGTGCATCCGGGTGCGCGCGAGCAGATCCGTACGCCAGAAGCCGTTGGAGCCGCCGAACACCCCGAAGCCGTACATCCGGGTCCGGCCGGGATGGCTGACGGCGTAGATCGCCTCGAACTCGATACTGACGAGCTCGGCGACCCATGAGCTCTCGCCGTTACGGATCACGCAGTGGCCCTGCACGACGTCGTAGCCGTTGGACAGCCAGTCCCAGGCATGCCGGAAGGCGTCCGGCGCCGGATGGTGGTCCGCGTCGAAGATGCCGACGAACTCGCCCCCTACGCGCGTAGCGGCGGCGTTGAGATTCTGCGCCTTCGATGTGCTGCCCGGCACGGGGAGCAGGACGAGGCGGGGGTCGCGGCGGGCGATCTCGCGCAGGGTGTCCTCGACGGGCAGCGGGTGCGGGGTGTTGTAGGCGAGGACGATCTCGAGTTCGTTCGGGTAGTCGAGGCGCAGGAAGGATTCGACGGTGTCGACGATCGTCGCGGCCTCGTTCGGCAGATACGCGGCGATCACGGCACTGGCGGGCGGATACGGCTGCGCGGCCTTGGCGGGGCGGGGTTCGGCGTCGAGCGAGTACAGGCACTCCAGCACGATGAGCAGCGCGGATACGACGAGTCCGGCGACCACCACCCAGTACGCGGCCGAAGCGAGGTCCCAGCCGAGCGCGTACGCCTGTTGGTAGATCAGGAACGGCACACCGATGCCGAGCGCCAGGCTGAGCACCGGGGACAGCAGCGGGGCGAGGGATGCGCGGGCGCGGCGGTGGGAGGACTTGGCCTTGGCGCGCATCCACGGTTCGTAGCGGACGGGTCGTAGATCCCGGTGGCGTACGGCCTCGGCTGCGGCGTCCCGCGCTTCCTGGACCGGGCTGCTGTGGCCGGTGTGGTCGGTGAGCGGGGTCCAGCCGACGGCGGGAGTGAGCCGTACGTTCTCGTCGGCAACGACGAACCGCGTGCCGGCGACGGTGCTGGCGAACTCCTGGAGCGCGCCGCGTGCCGCCTCCTCGTCGACGCCGGGCATCAGCATGAGCAGATGCCCTTCGTCGTCCCAGCCGAGCCGGTCGCAGCCGCTGCCGAGGCGCTCGGCGACCTGGGCGAGCCGTTCGGCGACCTCGCGCCGTACGCGGGTGCCCAGCCGGGCCTCCAGCGCCGCCGTCTCGGCTACCCCGACCACGGCGAGGACACCGCCGCGGCGGGCCGCCGCCGGACGTCTCAGCTCCCGGTCCAGCTCGTCCATGAAGTGCGGTCCTGAGTACAGACCGGTGCGCGGGTCGAGGAGCAACTGGTCTACGGGGACGGGCACTCGGTGCAGCTTGGCCGCAATCCGCGCGTCCAGCTCGTCAGGGTCGGGTGCCTGCGGCAGACAGTCGTCGGCGCCGTCCCGCAGCAGCTCGGCCACGGACTTCGGGCAACCGTCCGCGGTGACCATGAGCAGAGGCAGCGCCTGTCCCGCGGGATCGGCACGCACCTCCCGTACGACATCAAGTCCCTCGTCGAGCGCGACGATCGCGTCAGGCCGGTACTGCCGCGCCTGCCGGATGACGTCTCCCGGCGCCGCGTGACTGACCTCGTAACCGGCAGATATGAGCGTACGGCCCAACTGTTCACGCCTCGTTCCCGGCGTGCCCACGGCCAGGACGTGACCGGGGCTCGGCACGGTATGTCGGGGCACGCGCGCGTGAGCGTCCTGGGGCACGGGGGCGTGCCCAAGCTGATTCAGCATCTTGTGTGGTCCGATCCTGTCGGATTGTGGGGGAGGACCTTGATTGGTGCCTACGCTCAACTGCCCAGTCGATATGGGCAATTGGCGCCATCAGCCTTAACGATCACTGTGTCGGCGAGCCTTCGACGGCGTAACACTCTCTTTGCGGTCTTATGCCGACATGGCGAAGATCGCCGCCGCCAGGTCGTGCCTGGGCAGCAGCCTGACCCGCCGAACAGGCCCTAGCGTGCGGGCCGCCCCTCCACGCAGAACCGGTTACCTTCCGGGTCGGCCAGCACCACATACGGAGGTTCTTCGGGGCGAGGGTTCTCCGGGTAGTACGGCCAGTCGACACGCTGTGCCCCCAGGGCCACCAAACGCTCAACCTCGTCCTCGAGGTCCCGCTCCCCCGCCTTGAGATCAAGGTGCACCCGGGGAAACTCCTCCGCGGGACTCTCGCTCACATCCATCGCGATCGCCACCCCGGAACCTCCCGGCGGAGGCTCCAGCACGATCCAGTCGTCGCCCTCGAAACGGGGCGGGCGCCGCACATATCCCAGCGCCTGACGCCAGAACTCCCCCGCTCGCCGGTCGTCACTCACGCCCAACGAGATCTGCCCGATCACCGTCATGCGTGCAGATTAGAGAGAAGGGTGCGTCTCTGGCCACGTGCGGTGACCGGGCTACGCCCTTGGAACAGGCGGGCCCGAAGCCTGTCGGCTCACGTGATGAGTGTGTGCCCGGTCGTTGGGTCCACGTGGTCCGGGATCTCGTCGTGGCGATCGCCCACGGTCAGCGTCCCGGTGGGCTCGAGCATAAGGATCGCGGCGCCGGACGGAGCGTACGGCTTGTGCTCCGTGCCTCGGGGGACGGTGAAGACCGTCCCCTGTGGGAGCAGGACCGTGCGCTCCCCATCGGGCTCGCGCAAGGAGATGTGGAGCTCTCCGTCGAGGACCAGGAAGAACTCGTCGGTGTCGTCGTGGACGTGCCAGACATGTTCGCCCTCGACCTTGGCGATGCGGACGTCATAGTCGTTGACGCGCGTGACGATACGGGGGCTCCACAGGGCATCGAAGGAGGCCAGAGCCTTGCTGAGGGAGATGGGTTCGTTACTCATGGGCTCATCCTGAGCCGTTTTGCATGGCGGAGGTGAGTGCTAGGAATTGCATATGGCGAAAGAATCCTCGCACGCGCTGCGCTCGGCGGGCGTACACCGGGTCGTCGTGATCGTCGACGAGAACTCGAACCCCTTCGAGCTCGGCTGCGCGACCGAGGTCTTCGGTCTGCGCAGGCCGGAGATCGGCCGTGATCTCTACGACTTCAGGCTCTGCTCCCCCGAGCCCCGCACGCTGATGCGGGACGGATTCTTCACGCTCACGGGAGTCGCCGACCTTGAAGCGGCCGACACGGCCGACACCTTGATCGTCCCCAACCGCCCCGACGTCGAAGTGCCCCGCCGCCCCGCTGTGCTCGATGCCGTCCGACGGGCGCACGCGCGCGGCGCGCGCATGATCGGCTTCTGCAGCGGCGCCTTCACACTGGCCGAGGCCGGAGTCCTCGACGGGCGCCGGGCCACCGCGCACTGGAAGTGGGCGGATACCTTCCGAGCCCGCTTCCCTTCTGTCCACCTCGCATCAGACGTGCTGTTCGTGGATGACGGTGACATCCTCACGGCTGCGGGCAGCGCGGCCGCGCTCGATCTCGGGCTGCATGTGGTCCGCCGCGACTACGGCGCGGAGATTGCCAACTCTGTGAGTCGACGACTGGTTTTCGCGGCACACCGGGACGGCGGGCAGCGGCAGTTTGTGGAGCGGCCCATGCCCGACCTGCCTGATGAGTCCCTCGCGCCTGTCTTGGCCTGGGCCCAAGAACGGCTGGACTCACCACTGACGGTCGCTGACCTTGCGTCGCGCGCGGCGGTCAGTCCGGCGACGCTGCATCGCCGCTTCCGGGCACAACTGGGAACGACGCCGTTGACGTGGCTCACGGGGGAACGACTCGCCTTGGCATGCAGGTTGATCGAGCGAGGTGAGTCCCGCTTCGAGATCGTCGCGCGGCGCAGCGGGCTCGGCACCGCTGCCAATTTGCGCACGCTGATGCGCCGCGAGACGGGCATCTCTCCGTCGGCGTACAGACGTCGGTTCGGGCCGGAGGCGAATTGACGGCGGGGCATCCTCCTCCGGCGCAGCACGGGGTGTGCTCAGACCGCCGGCAGGCTCAACAGCCGTGTGGAGCAGCGTCAGTTGACCGTGGGCAGGCGGCGCGGCTCGATGCGTTCCTCGACGGCCGAGTCCCCGTCGCGCGTCACGATGTACGCGCCCTTGCCCGGCAACTCGGTTACGGCTTCGGTCAGTTCGGTGCCGCGGTAGACCAGGCCCACTCCATCGTCGGTGCAGTGGGTTGTGGGGAGGGTGCCGTCTGCGACCAGGCGGTGTACCAGGGGGCGGCGGCCGAGGTCGGTGTCGTAGTGGACGCCGTTGCCGTACGGGAGGAAGCCCAACGCGTTGGTGAGTGGGCGGAGTTCGGGGCCGAAGGAGTCCGTGGTGCCGCCCTGGAACCAGCAGATCGAGCCCGCGCTGACGCCGCTGAGGACGACGCCCGAGCGCCAGGCACGCCGGAGGATGTCGTCCAGGCCGTGCACTCGCCATACCGCGAGGAGGTTCGCCACCGAGCCGCCCATGACCCAGACCACGTCCTGGTCGAGGACGGTGGCCTCCACGTCGTCGTGGTTGGGCATCGGGAAGAGCTGGAGGGGCGTGAGGTCGAAGCCCGCCACGCGTGCGGCCTCGGACATGCGGGCCGTGAAGTGTTCGGCGTCGCCTATCGCCGTGCCCACGTACAGGACGCGGGGGCGGCGGCCTTGGGCGCCGGAGAGTTCGACCGCGTGGTGGACCAGGGAGTCGAACATCATCATGGTCCGGCCGCCGCCGGCTCGGTGGCCGCCGGAGGTGGCGAGGATGGTGGGTTCCCGCCCGTTCACGGGAGAAGGGAGAGGGGGCGTCGCGGGGGCGGTCATAGCAGGGGATCCTAACGATCCTAACTTCCCACGTCAGAGCGGCAGTTAGTCGTTCTCCTCCGGGTCCCAGTCCAGCAGCCGTACCTTCGCCACCGTACGGACATGGCGGCGCATCGCCGTGGCCGCCTGGCTCGGGCGGCGGTCGGCGATCGCGTCGAGGATCGCGTGATGCTGGGCCAGGGAACGGGTGGGGCGGCCGGGCTGGCGGAGGGATTCATTGCGGCTCTCGGTGATCTGGTCGGCGATGGAGCGCATGAACTCGGCGAGGATGCTGCTGTGGGCCGCCGCCGTGACCGCGGCGTGGAAAAGCCGGTCGCCCTCCACTCCGGGGGCGCCCTCCTCGATCTCCCGCTCCATGTGGTCGAGGGCCGCGCGGAGGGCGGTGAGATCGTCGTCCGTGCGGCGCTCGGCGGCGAGTTCGGCGAGCTTGGTCTCCAGGGCCTCGCGGGCTTCGAGTACGTCGGGCAGGCGCCGTCGGCGTTCCACGAGCCGCTCGACGGGCTCGACGTCGAGGCTGTCGCGGACCAGGTACGTACCGCCGCCGTGCCGTGCCTCCACCAGGCCCTGGACCTCCAGGACCACGATGGCCTGCTTCACGGAGGCGCGGCTGACGCCGAGGCGGGCCGCCAGGTCGCGCTCGGGCGGCAGCCGGTCACCGGCGCGCAGACCGCCCTCGGCGACGTACTGGCGCAACCGCTCCAGCACCTGCTCGTAGAGGCGCTGTTTCGTCATGGGCCGCAGGGCTTCGGTCATGAGGTCCCCCTTCGTCGGGAGCGTAACACCGTGGAGCCAGTGGTCCACTGGCTGAGCCAATTCCTGCGCGACCCCTTGACGGGCGCCCGGGTCGCGCCCACGCTGTCCAGCGACCGAAGTGGTTCAGCCACTTGGCCAATCCACCAGCCCTCCGCCAGCCCTCAATGCCGCTCCGGGGCCCAAAGACGGGAGCCCGTATGTCCGCCGAACTGATATCGATCCTCGTACTCGTCGTGGTGTTCGTGATCGCCACGACCCGCTCCATCAACATGGGCGCGCTCGCCTTCGCCGCCGCGTTCGGCGTCGGCGAACTCGTCGCCGAACTGAACGCCGACGAAATCTTCGCGGGCTTCCCCGGTGACCTCTTCGTCGTGCTCGTCGGCGTGACGTACCTCTTCGCGATCGCCCGCGCCAACGGCACCACCGACTGGCTCGTACACGCCTCGATCCGGCTCGTACGCGGCCGGGTCGCCCTCATCCCCTGGGTGATGTTCGTGATCACGGGGGCGCTGACCGCGATCGGCGCGGTCAGTCCGGCCGCGGTCGCCATCGTGGCGCCGATCGCGCTGAGTTTCGCGGCGCGGTACGGGATCAGTCCGCTGCTGATGGGCGCGATGGTGGTGCACGGGGCGCAGGGCGGCGGGTTCTCGCCGATCAGCATCTACGGGTCGATCGTCAACGGAATCGTGGAACGGGAGGACCTGCCGGGCAACGAGATCACCCTCTTCCTGGCCTCCCTGTTCGCCAACCTGGTCATCGCGGGTGTGGTTTTCGTGCTCTTCGGCGGGCTGAAGCTGTGGGCGCAGGGGGCGGTCCCACTGGACGAGCCCTCCAAGGACGCGTCCAAGGGCTCTTCCGACAAGGGCGACCTTCCGGAGGGCGGTTCCGGCCCGCAGCCCGGGGGTACCACCTCCGGCACGGGAACGGGAACGGGAACGGGAACGGGAACGGGAACGGGAACCGGCACCGGCACCGGCACCGGCACCGGCACCGGAACGGGCACTGGCACTGGCACCAAGACCGCCGTAGCCACCCGCCCAGACGCCCCCACCAAGCCCGACACCACCCGCCTCACCCCGGCCCGGATCGCCACGCTCACCTCTCTCGTGGCCCTCGTCGTGGCCGTCCTCGCCTTCGACCTGGACGCCGGCCTGACCGCGATCACCCTCGCCGTCGCGCTGAGCACCGTCTGGCCGGAGGACAGCCGCAAGGCGGTCGGCCAGATCGCCTGGTCGACGGTGCTGCTGATCTGCGGTGTCCTCACGTACGTCGGTGTCCTGGACGAGATGGGCACCATCACCTGGGCAGGCGAGGGCGTCAGCGACATCGGCGTACCGCTGCTGGCCGCGGTCCTGCTCTGCTACATCGGCGCGATCGTCTCGGCGTTCGCCTCGTCCGTCGGGATCATGGGCGCCCTGATTCCGCTCGCCGTGCCCTTCCTCGCGCAGGGCGAGATCGGGGCCATCGGCATGGTGTGCGCGCTGGCCGTGTCGGCGACGGTCGTGGACGTGAGCCCCTTCTCGACGAACGGCGCGCTGGTGCTGGCCGCGGCGCCGGACGTCGACCGCGAGCGTTTCTTCAGGCAGCTGATGGTGTACGGAGGGATCGTGGTGGCGGTGGTACCCGCGGTGGCGTGGCTGGTGATGGTGGTGCCGAACTGGGGATGACCTGGGGTGATTGGGGTGCTCCCCAGGGAAGCCCTGAGGGATGCTGACGACGCCATGAGCGACGTACCGCCCATGAAGGACGCACCCGCCCATCAGCCACGTACCGACGAACGATCAAGGAGTACGACGCGTGTCCCCTCTCTTCCCGGCCCTGACCGAGGCCCTGGCGGATCCGGACGGACCCGGTGCGCAACGGCCCGCCCTGCGCTTCGGCGACCGTTCCCTGACGTACGGCGAGCTGGCCGCCGTGGCCGCGCCCCTGGCCGAGCGCCTCGCGGGAGCAGGCCGGATCGCCGTCTGGGCCACGCCCACCCTGGAGACCGCGGTCGCCGTGGTCGCCGCGCTGCTGGCCGGCGTCCCGGCCGTACCGCTCAACCCGAAGTCGGGCGAGAGCGAGCTGGGGCACATCGTGTCGGACAGCGCGCCGACGCTGGTGCTCGCGGGGGCGGGTGATCAACTCCCTGCAGCACTGGGTGAGTTGGGGCGGATCGATATCGACGTACGAGCCGCTGGGGCGCCCCACGCCCCCGGAGACCTCACCCCCGAATCCCCCGCCCTGATCGTCTACACCTCCGGCACCACCGGCCCGCCCAAGGGCGCCGTCATCCCCCGCCGGGCCATCGCCGCCACGCTGGACGCCCTCGCGGACGCCTGGCAGTGGACGGGTGACGACGTACTCGTACACGGCCTTCCCCTCTTCCATGTGCACGGCCTGATCCTCGGCATCCTCGGCCCGCTGCGCCGCGGCGGATCGGTCCGGCACCTGGGCAGGTTCGAAACGGCGGGAGTGGCAAGGGAGTTGACCGAGGGCGCCACGATGTTGTTCGGGGTGCCGACGATGTACCACCGGATCGCGGAGGCGCTGCCCGACGACCCGGCTCTCGCGAAGTCGCTGGGGAAGGCGCGGTTGCTGGTGTCGGGGTCGGCGGCGCTGCCCGTGCACGACCACGAGCGGATCGCGGCGGCGACGGGGCGGCGGGTCATCGAGCGTTACGGGATGACGGAAACCCTGATGAACACCAGCGTCCGTGCGGACGGGGAGCCGCGCGCGGGCACGGTCGGCGTTCCGCTGCCGGGCGTGGAGCTGCGGCTGACGGAGGACGACGGGGTGACGGCCGTCGAGGCGTACGACGGGGAGACGGTGGGCGAGATCCAGGTCCGTGGGCCGAACCTCTTCACCGAGTACCTGAACCGGCCGGACGCGACGGCCGAAGCCTTCACCGAGGACGGCTGGTTCCGCACGGGCGACATGGCGGTACGCGACCCCGACGGCTACGTACGCATCGTCGGCCGCAAGGCCACCGACCTGATCAAGAGCGGTGGTTACAAGATCGGGGCGGGCGAGATCGAGAACGCGCTTCTGGAACATCCCGGCGTGCGCGAGGCAGCGGTCACGGGTGAGCCCGACGCGGACCTCGGCGAGCGGATCGTGGCGTGGATCGTGCCGGACCGGGATTCACTTCAATCACCGCCGTCCGCCGAGGAGTTGGCGGACCATGTGGCCCGCCGCCTGGCACCCCACAAGCGTCCGCGCGTCGTCCGTTACCTCGACGCCCTGCCCCGTAACGACATGGGCAAGATCATGAAGCGCGCGCTGCCTCATGACTGACGGCCGGAGGTTCACTGCTCGCGAGGCGATCGGTCTCGTGGCCGACGGTTTCACCGAACTCCCGGTCAAGGGAGGCGAGTACGCACCCGACGGCCCGTTGTCCTGGCAGGGTTACGACGCCTCTCGCGCCCGCGCCGCGTCCCGCACCGGCGAGGAGGAGTCCGTCGTCTGCGGCACGGCCATGGTCGGTACGACTTCTGCCGTGCTGATCTCCTTCGAGTTCGGCTTCCTGGGCGGCTCGCTCGGGGAACGCACCGGAGACCGGCTGGAGGCGGCGTACACCTACGCCCGTGAGCATCGCCTCCCCGTCGTGTCCCTCGTCGCGACGGGCGGCAGCCGGATGCAGGAGGGCATGCGCGCGCTGGTCCAACTCCAGCGCGTGGCACGGCAGTCGGCGCTCACCCGCGAGGCGGGCCTGCCGCAGCTCGCGGTCCTGCGGGACCCTACGACGGGCGGCGGCTGGGCCACGCTGGGCGCGGGCGCCGATGTGATCCTCGCGCTGCCGGGCGCCCAGGTGGGTTTCGCGGGTTCCCGGGTCCGCCCGCCGGACGCGGACCCGGCGGCGTATACGGCGGAGGCGCAGCTGGCGGCGGGTTCGATCGACGCGGTGGTACCTCCGGAGGAGCTGCCCGGCGTACTGAAGCTCTGGCTGCGGCTGCTGACCCGCCCGTCGACGACGCCCGCTCCTCCCCCGCCCGCACTGGGCCGGGCCGACCTGCCCGCCACCGGGCGCGAGGCGGTCGACAACGCGCGCTCACCTCAACGCCCCCGCGCCCAGGCCTACTTGGACGCATACCTCAGCGCCCGTCTGCCGATCAGCGGCGACCGCACGGGCGGCGGCACCGACCCTGATGGCGATCCCGGAATGCTCTGCGGCTTCGGTGTACGGGCGGAGGACGGCCGTACGATCGCCTACGCCGCCCAGACAGGCACCGCAACCCGCCCCACCGGCTATCGCACCGCCGCCCGTCTGATCCGCCTGGCGGACCAACTCGGCACCCCCGTACTGACGTTGATGGACACCCCGGGCGCCGCCAACGACGCGGAGGCGGAACGCCAGGGAGCGGGGGCGGCGATAGCGGAACTGTTCGCCGCCGTGGCCTCCGCCCGCACCCCCCTCACCACCCTTCTGATCGGCGAGGGCGGCTCGGGCGGCGCCCTGGCCCTCGCCGCTCCCGACAACACCTGGGCCACACCGGACAGTTACTTCTCGGTGATAGCCCCAGAGCTGGCCGCGGCGATCCTCAAACGCCCGCCGGACCAAGTGAAGGACACGGCGGACGAACTACGGATCCGGCCACAGGACTTGGTGGAGCTGGGGGTGGTGAAGGGGGTCGTGAAAGGGGTTGTGAAGGGTGTTGCGGGCTGAGAAACCGCAACAAGCCGCGACAACCACAAGTACGGTCCGTAACAATGGAGTTGATCGAGAGTCACTGAACCGAGAACCGAGAACCAGGAACCGGGGGCGCCATGGAAGGCTTGGTGGAGTTCAAGACCGACGACGGAGTCGTGATCAACGTCGAGGGCGCGGCCACCGAGGACCTCTCCGGCCACCAGCTCGTCTCCCGCGACGACGGCACGGTCCAGGCAACCCGCACCTTCGAGGGCGCCCTGGACGGAGTACGCGCGGCAGCCGAGTCCGCACTCCGGGTCTTCCGAGACGGCTCGCTGCGCCCCGACTCCGTGGAGATCGAGTTCGGCGTGAAACTCACCGCGGAAGCGGGCGCGTTGATCGCCAAGAGCTCGGTCGAAGGGCATCTCGTGGTCAAGCTCGCCTGGTCACCGGGGCAGGGCGCCGGCTCCCCGGAGACCACCTCGGCATCATGACGAGCGCTTCGTGGCACGCCAGAATCAGCTGCGGGCGCGACACCGGCGCCGGTTTCCTGGTCACCGAGCGGCACGTCCTGACGTGCGCGCATGTCGTCGCGCGCAGCCGCACGGACACGGTCACCGTGTCCTTCGCGCACGGCACAGAGGGCCAGGTCCCGGCCCGGGTGATCGCGCAGGGCGGCTGGGACGGCGGTAAGACCGATCCCGGTGACCTCGCCGTACATCGGTGCTCGGCGGGATCCACGCCCGGTCCGGGGACCTCACCAAGCTCATGCCGAATCCCGACTGCCTGCTCCGGGCCCTGGACCATCTGGGCACCTCGGCATCGAGCACGGTGCTGATCGGCTCCACCGTGGCCGAACTCACTGCGGCGGGCACCATTGGCGTCCCCTTCGTCGGCTATGCCCGCAGCCAAAAGCATGAGCAACACCTCCGTCGTGCCGGCTGCGAGCACACCGTCACCTACTTGCAGTCGGTATTCGAAACGCTCAGCCGCGACTGACCCGCTCAAGAGCACCCATCCAGCGGCACCCCACCCAGCCCATCTCAACGGGCGGACTCCCGAGCGCTCGCGCACGATGCCTGGGAGGACCGTCACCCGGCGGTCCCTCGGTCTGCGCTCTCGGGAGGATCTGCCATGGCCGCCAGTGCCAGTTTGGAGCAGTTGCGCCGCTGTCATTTCGCCGTTGATCTGGGGGCGGCGAGGACCCGTGTGTTTGTGAAGGGGGCCGGGCTGGTTGTGGATCAGCCGAGTGTGGCCGCCGTCAATACGAGGACCGGCGCGCTGATCGCGGTCGGGGAGCTGGCCGAGAAGATGACGGGCCGTACGCCCGACTACATCCGCGTGGTCAAGCCCGTGTCCGGCGGCACGGTCGTCGACATCGACATGGCGCAGCGAATGCTGCGGCAACTGCTCGGCGAACGCCTCCGCCGCACGTTGCGCCGTAAGCCGCGGCTGCGGGCGGCGGCCTGTACGCCGCACGATGCCGACCCGCTCGCCCAGCGCGCGGCGATCGAGACGCTGGTCGGGCTCGGGGCGTGGCGGGTCGAGCTGGTGGACACGCTGATCGCGGCGGCGGTCGGCTGTGGGCTGCCCGTGGAGCAGCCCGAGGCGACCATGATCATGGTGTGCGGGGCGGCGGCCACGCAGGTCGCCGTGCTCTCCCTCGGTTCGGTCGTGAACGCCGAGCGCATCCCCGTCGGCGGCGAGGCCGTCGACCACGCGATCGTCCAGCATCTGCGCCATGAGCACGAGTTGGTGCTGCCGAGTCAGTCCGTACGTCCCTTGCAGCTGGCCCTGTCCAGCAACGGGCTGACCCCGGAGGGGCCCGCCCGTACCGAGATCCACGGGCGGGACGTGGCCACGGGGCTCGCCCGCTCGGTGCAGGTGGACACGGCCGCCGTACGCAATGCCATCCAGACTCCGCTCACCGCTGTGCTGGACGGGATCGGCAGGGTGCTGCGCGACTGCCCGCCTGATCTGGTGGCCGATCTTGCGGACCGCGGGATCATGATGGTCGGCGGCAGCGCTCTGCTGCCCGGGTTCGACCACATGCTGCGGTCCGCGACGGGGATGCCGGTGCATATCGCCGAGCGGCCCGATGTGTGCGCCGCGTTGGGGCTGGGCGCGATGTTGGAGGGCAGGATCCAGCCGCTGGGGCTTGAGCCGGTGTCGTCCTGAGTGGCGCGTGCGCGGCACGGCACGGCACATGAGCGGGTGCGCCCGGGTTGAGCGAGCGGTCTGCTCGTCGGGGTCAGCCCGTCTTGCGGTCAGCCCGTCCTGCCGCCCCAGCGCATGTCGGCGCGCTCCCACTCCGCGTCCCACTCGCGCATACGGCGCTGGTCGAGGCGTCCGCGCACCGTCCAGGCGGTCAGCCAGACGGCGCCGCCCGCGCCCGTCGCGGCCAGCAGGCCCGCTGAGACCGCTTGCAGAACCGCTTCCGCCTCGTTGAGGGGCTGCGGCATCAGGGTGCCGTCTCGGTCGGTCCAGACTGTGGTCCGGGTACCTTTTTTGGCTTCGGGTTTGACCTGGGCTTCGCCGGTGCGGGCGTTGCCGTCGGGTGTCTTCCAGCGGACCGTGGCCCAGACCAGGTCGTCGCCCACGGACTCGGTCGGTGACCGTTCCGGGGCGTTTTCGGCGAGCACCGCCGTCACCGGGCGGCGCTCCTCGCGCTGCCGGTCCACGCTGCGGCTCACCGCCTCGGCGGCCGCCAGCCCTGCGATCAGGCCGCCGACCAGGGCGATCAGCCAGGCGCCGAGCAGTAGCCAGGCCTCTACGACGTCCACGCGCCGTCGGAGCGGGTTGCTCCGCCAGCGCCACAGTCTCACTGTCGTGTGACGTGTCCTCGCCATCGGCCAGCACCCCCTTGTGAGCACCGACGGCAGTCACCTCTTCGGGTGTCCTACCAGTGTGCGCCCGCGAGCGGCGCGGAGCACTCGGGCGGGCGTGGGGCTACTCGGGCGGGCGCGGGGCACTCGGGCGGGCCCGGGGGCATTCGGGCGGGGCCGAGGGCATTCGGGCGGGGCCCGCGGGGCTCCTGATCGCGCATCCCGCGGACGGCGGGTCGAGACGCGCCAATTGCCCGGATTACGTACGCTGATCCACTTCTGGCGGAACGACCAGTGAGCGAGCGTGAGTTATGGGTGACCGACAGCTGATGTCGAGCGAGGTACCGGCATCGCAGCAGCTGCTCTCTGCGGGTTCTCCCCTCTCCCCGTTGGGCGAACCCCAGGCGCTGATCGAGGAGTTCGCACGGGAACTGAGCCGGGGGTTGCGGACGAGCCGGCTCCGATCTTGGGGCGCGGGCCCCTCCGGGGTTCAGCAGGAGGGTTCGTTGTCGGGTACGGGTTGAGTGTGGCTTGTCGCGCAGTTCCTCGCGCCCCTTGGGTTTGTGGTGGGTGCGGGGCCGCGTCGGGGGTGTCCGTCCTCGGACCGGCGCGCGTTGCTGTTGGCTGGTGGAGGGTGCCGGTGTTGGCGCGCCGGCCGCTGCGGGCGCACACCCCCGCCCCGTCCCCTTGCCGCCGTGGGCGGCCGCAGGGCCATGGGGGTCCGGGCTTTTCCGGGGCCCTCGCTCGTCGGGGTGCGGGCAGTCGCAGGTCCTTCAGGGGCGCGGGGAACTGCGCGACCAGCCACGACGGACCCGCAGTCGCCAACAAACCGAACCCACCCACCCGGTAGGCGCCCCGGCACCCCCCAGGGCTACGCCCTGGTCTGCACGCTGCGCAGCGTCTCGATCACCTCGTGGTCGGACAGCTGGCCGAAGTCCGCGTACCACTCCCCCACGGCGTAGAAGTGCTCCGGCTGGTGCAGGCAGATCACGTCGTCCGCCTCGTGCTGGCGTACGACACCGAGCCCGGAGCACACCGGAACCGCGAGCACCAGCTGGGCGGGCGAGCCGCGCCGCAGGTGGAGGAGGGCGGCCCGGGCCGTGACGCCGGTGGCGAGGCCGTCGTCGACGAGGATCACCGTGCGGTCGCGTAGGCGGGGCGCGGGACGGCCCTCGCGGTAGAGCGACTCCAGGCGGTGGACCTCCGCGCGCTGCCGGGCGACGGCCTGCGTGAACTGGTACTCGGTCATGTCCAGAAGCGCCAGCGCCTCCTGGTCGAAGACCGGCGGATCCTCGCCGACGACCGCGCCGACCCCGGCCTCCGGCTGCCCCGGTGCGCCGATCTTGCGCACCACCAGGACGTCCAGCGGCGCACGCAGGGCGTGTGCGATCTCCGCCGCGACGGGGACGCCGCCGCGGGGCAGGGCCAGGACGAGGGGGTCGACGTAACCGCCGCCTTCCGCCCGTCGCAGCAGCGCGGCGGCGAGGTCCTGCCCCGCCTGCCGACGGCTCTGGAAACGCATGGTGTCCGCCTTCTTTCCGCCACGTCCGCCGGGTTCGCCCGCCGCCTGCGGGCCTCCGCGGTCGAGCCCCCGAGTACCCGAGCGGCCGGCTCCTCACGCGTGCATGGAGGAACATCCGCCGGGTACTCGCCGGAGCGTCCGAGCACCGGCTGATCAGGTACGTTTCCGGTGCTCATCCCGGAAGTCACACGGAGGTAGCCATGGCGCAGCACGTCCGGGAAGTCATGACGGCGAACCCGGTGACGGTGACCGAGCAGACCCCGCTCCCCGAGGTCGCCAAGCTCATGCGGGAGAAGAACATCGGCGACGTCTTCATCACCGAGGAGGACCACGTACGCGGCCTGGTGACCGATCGCGATCTGGTGATCCGGGCCATGGCCGAGGACCGGGACCCCGCCGCCACCCCCGTCCGCGAGGTGTGCAGCACCGATCTGGTGACCGTCTCCCCGCAGGACGACATCGACCAGGCGGTGCGGCTGATGCGGGAGCACGCCCTGCGGCGGCTGCCCGTCGTGGAGGAGGACCACCTCGTCGGTGCGCTCAGCATCGGCGACCTGGCCGTCGAACGCGACCCGCAGTCCGCGCTCGCCGACATCAGCCAGGCGGAGCCGAACAGGTAGGGCCGCCGTAACGCGAGTGCCGTCGGCACGCAGGCGTCGTTCTTCGTCGTCTTCCGCGTGCCGACGACACATGCGTACGGGACAAACGGGGCACCCGGTGTACATGGTCGGCGAGACGTACGACGACAGGCAGGCCCGCGCGCAGGGCGAGAGCGGCCACCGGCTGGTGCCGCACACCGCGGACGTGCGGATCGAGGCATGGGGCACGACCCGGGAGAACTGCCTGGTCGAGGCCGTGCACGGGATGGTCGACTGCTTCGCCGACGTCTCCGCCGTACGGCCGACGGCGGTCCAGCGCGCCCAGTTGTCCGGGAACTGCGACGACGACCTCCTCGCCGCCCTCCTCGACGAGGTCGTCTACCGCCTCGAAGTACCCGGCCAGGTCCCCGTGGACGTCGAACTCGAGACGGAGACGCCCGGCAGCACCGTCGACGTTCGGCTGGCGGTCGCCGATCTGTCGGCCGTGGAGATCACGGGAGCCGTACCGAAGGCCGTGTCGTGGCATGAACTGCACATCGAGCCGGGTCCGTACGGCTGGACCTGCGCCGTGACCATCGATGTGTGAGGTGTGAATACGGGTGAGTGGGGGCGTCAGCCTTTGACCACGCCCAGCGGAACCAACCGCGCGACCGTACGGCACAGCCCCGCCCCCTCGCTCGCCTCCACCACCGCGCCGACGTCCTTGTACGCCTCCGGGGTTTCCTCCGCGAGGCCGCGCAGCGAGCGCGGGCGTACCGCGATGCCGCCCCGCTCGAGCCGGGCCCGCAGCTCCTTTCCGGCGACCGCCCGCGCGGCCTTGTGGCGGCTCATCACCCGGCCCGCGCCGTGGCAGGTGGAGTGGAAGGCGTCGCCGCCGGGGACTCCGGTGAGTACGTAGGAGGCGGTGCCCATCGTGCCGGGGATCAGTACCGGCTGGCCGAACTCCCTTATGTCCTCGGGAAGTTCGGGGTGACCCGGCGGAAAGGCCCGGGTGGCGCCCTTGCGGTGGACGCACAGTCGGCGCCGGGTGCCGTTCACCGTGTGGGTCTCGATCTTGGCGAGGTTGTGGGAGACGTCGTACACGAGGGAGAGCCGGGTGCGGGCGGCGCGGTGGAAGATCCGGCGGGCGGCGTCGGACAGCAACTGGCGGTTCGCACGGCCGTAGTTGGCGGCGGCGGCCATCGCGCCGAGGTACGCGCGCCCCTCGGGCGAGTCGACCGGCGTACAGGCCAGTTGCCGGTCGGGCACGGTGATGCCGTACCGGTTCATGGCCCGGTCCATCGCGCGTACGTGATCGGTGCAGATCTGGTGCCCGAGGCCCCGTGAACCGCAGTGGATCATCACGCACACCTGGTCGCGGGCGAGCCCGAACGCGGCGGCGACCCGCTCGTCGTACACCTCGGCGACCTGCTGGACCTCCAGGAAGTGGTTGGCGGACCCGAGGCTGCCGACCTGACCGAGACCGCGTTCCCGGGCCCGGCCGCTGACCTGCGCCCCGTCGGCGTCGGCGACCGCGCCGCCGTCCTCGCAGCGGGTGAGGTCGCGTTCCTCGCCGTGGCCGCGTTCCACGGCGTACCGGGAACCGCCGTCCAGGATCCGCTCCAGTTCCCCGGGCCCGCTCAGGTGCCACACCCCTCCGGGGCCCGCGCCGCGCGGGATCGCCCGGTCGAGACCGTCCATGACATCGGGCAACGCGGGCCACAGCGACTGCCGGTCACCGTCGGCGGCCAGCAGCCGCACCCCGCACGAGATGTCGAAGCCGACCCCGCCGGGCGAGACGACGCCGCCGTCGTCCACGTCGGTCGCCGCCACGCCGCCGATGGGGAAGCCGTAGCCCCAGTGGATGTCCGGCATGGCGTAGGAGGCTTCGACGATGCCGGGCAGCGTGGCCACGTTGACGACCTGCTCCAGCGATTGCTCGGCGTCCTGGAGCAGGTCGTGGGATGCGAAGACGATGCCCGGTACGCGCATGTCGCCTCGGGGTTCGATCCGGAAGCGGTACGGGCCTTCCTCGACGAGGTTGAGTTCCATGGCGGCCTCCCGGGGTGTGCGTGGGCTTGCGTGCGTGCGCCATGGCGGGCGTCGCGTCGCGCCGCATGCTGCGGGTACCCGGGGCCGGTTCGAGGAATCGGGGCTTCTGGTCTGCGTACGGGCCTGATTCCGCGTACGTGTGCGGAAGGTGCTGTCGCCTTGTCCGAGCTGCGGCAGGCGCCGGCTCCGTACACCTGGAATGTCCAACTTCCGCGTGCCTGGGGGTACTTGTCGGGGCGAATCGGCGCCCCGGAGTGCCCCCCACTCGTTCCCGTCGGCGGTCCGCGCGATACAGTGCGCGATTGTGGGTTCAAGATCGTTAACGGGACCCGGATGCTTGACGGACCATGCCGTTCCAGCCCTCGGGACATGCACGGCATTCGCGTCCACAGCCAGGAAACGCTCAGAAAAATCTTTCTGGAGACACACCTGATGAAGCTCGCCAGACGTCTCATTCTCACCACCACAGCCATAGCCGCAGTGGCCGCCGGCACGCTGATCAGCGCCACGGCCGGCCAGGCCACACCAACCTCGAAGCCCGTCGGCGCCGAAACCAAAGCTGCCGCCACGCCGAAGATCCCCGACTCCCTGAAGGTCCCCGACGGCCACCGGCTCACCGGCGTCTTCAACGCCAAGGGCGTCCAGACCTACGCCTGCACCGACGGCGCCTGGAAGCTGCTGGAGCCCGCCGCCACCCTCTCGGCCAAGAAGGACCGCTCCAACCGCCCCGTGGCCCTCCACTCCCGCGGCCCCGTCTGGGTGTCCACGGTGGACGGCAGCGCGGTCACCGCCGCCGCCGTCGCCACCTCCCCCAAAACCGGCACCATCCCCGAACTCCTCCTGAAGTCCAACGGCACGCGCGGCACCGGCGTCTTCGCCGACGTCTCGTACATCCAGCGGCTCAGCACCACCGGCGGCGTCGCGCCCACCACGGCCTGCACGGGCACCGAGGAGACCAGCGTCCCGTACACCGCGATCTACACCTTCTACAAGCCGGCCAAGTGATCCGGTAAGCGGTAATCGGCAAGCAGTTAGCAGCAACGACAGGGCCCCTCGGGAAGTCTGGATGATCTAGACGCTCCCGAGGGGTCCTTGGTCTGGTCTGCAGTGCATCTGGCCGCGCTCCCCGCTCACACATCCGACCTATCGACGCGTACGACCCCGAAGCTGGCCCCCTTCGCGACGAATCGCTGGCCGAGTTTCTCCCATTCATCGGATGACATCGCGTCACGGGTATTGCCGTCAGCGGCTGACGCTTCTACCGTCCAACCGGTACGCATGTGAACGTCGTTCATCCATGTGATGAGGAGCCGTCATGCACAAACGTACCGTCGGCCTGCTGTCCCTCGGGGCGGCCATGTTGTCGCTGCTCGTCCCCGCGGTCCCGAGCGGAGCCGCCGTACCGGCCGGAGGCACGGTCCCGGCCGCCGCGGCGGTGGCCGAGCAGCGCGCCCCCCGAACCGTCGTGCTCGACGGCAAACGCCTGGTGCACGCGAAGCATCGCCTCAACCAGGGCGACCCGGTGCGGCGCCGCGCCCTCGCCGACCTGGTCAAGCAGGCCGACGACTGGCTCGACAAGGGCCCTTGGACCGTCACCGACAAGACGCAGACCCCGCCCAGCGGTGACAAGCACGACTACCTGAGTCAGGCCCCGTACTGGTGGCCGAGCCAGCCGAAGACGCCCGAGAACCCGATGGGCTGCCCGTACGTGAGCAAGGACGGCCAGCGCAACCCGGAGGCCGACCAGATCCCCGACCACTCCGAACGTGCCTACGTCTTCGCTTCCGCCTACACCCTCAGCCTCGCCTGGTACTACACCGGCAAGGCGGCTTACGCCCGGCACGCGTCCGACATCCTGCGCACCTGGTTCGTCACCCCGGAGACGAGGATGAACCCGCGCCTGATCAACGCCCAGTTCGTGCCGTGCGGTGACGACGGCCGGGCGGCCGGTCTCATCGAGTTCTCCCTGGGCTTTACGAGCCTGCTCGACGCCGCCGCGATCCTGGACACCGGCGCCCCGGGCTGGACCCGTGCCGACCATGGCGGATTCCGTTCCTGGTCCGCCCAGTTCCTCGACTGGTGGACGACCAGCGAATTCGGCAAGGAGGAGTCCGCGGCCGTCAACAATCACGGCACCTTCGCCGATATGCAGGTGGCCGCCATCGCACTGGCCGTCGGGCGCCCCCAACTGGCCCGCGAGACCGTCCTCCAGGCGCGGACGACCCGTATCGACCAGGGCATCGCCCCGGACGGCCGCCAGCCGGAGGAGATCCGCCGCACCCGCAGCTACCACTACTCCGCCTTCAACCTGCTCGCCCTGGCCCGGCTCGCCGACGTCGGACGCCACGTGGGCGTCAACCTCTGGAAGCACCAAGGCCCCGACGGCCAGAGCGTGTTCAAGGCCGTCGACTTCCTCCTCCCGGCCGCCACGGGCACGACGCCCTGGCCCTACCCCGAGTCCAACTTCGAGATCTGGAAGGCGAACGACGTCATCCATGCAGCCGCCGACGCGGGCAACCGCAACGCGCGGGCGGCCCTGCCCCAGCTCACCCCACCGCCCGGCGGCGACCTCTGGACGCTGCGGCCCGCCGCCCAACTGCTGTCGAAGGAGTTGTTCTGACGGGCCGACCTGACCAGCGGTTACAGCCGCTTCACGTAGGTGTCCTGGTACGCCGCCCTCCCTCCGAACACGTTGAGGCCGATGTGTCCGCTCGTGTACGTCGCGTCCGTCACGTCGATGATCCGGGTGCCGTCGAGGAAGACCCGGATGCGGTCTCCGTCGGACAGCACGCGTACCGCGTACGTCGTGCCGCGGCGGACCAGGGCCGGGACGCGGGCGAGGGCGGCGGCGTCGTCGAACTGGCCGTCGGCCTTGGCGACCAGGCGGATCACGCGCAGGTCGGGGTCGATGTTGAGGCAGTAGGCGTCGGTGCCGTCGGAGGAGGCCCGCCAGAGGAGGGAGAGGGCGCCGCCCGTGTCGGGGTCGGGGCCGCCGAGCCGGACCAGGGTGGTGAGGTCCAGGTCGGTCGCCGTGCGGGCGGACATCGCGTTGGAGTCCTTGTCGAAGGTTCCGGCGCGGCCCGCGCTGTCCGTGGACCAGTGGCCGGCGGGGGTGATCGTCAACTTGCCGAGGTCCGAGCGGAATTCACCGTCGGCAGCCGGGGCGGCCGGCAGCGGCTTCACGCGGTCCACCAGGCGGTCGGTGCTGTCCAGCTTGTGCACCTTGAGCGACTCGATGTGCGCGGTGCCGCCCTTGGCGTAGAAGGCCATGCGGTCGGCGGTCGGCGCGGGGAAGATCAGGCTGGTCACGGCTGCCTGTCCGTCCGCGCCGAAGGCCTCGACCGAGGACGAGTCGACGTACACGCGCAGGGTCACGCGTCCGTCGGCCGTCGGCATCGGTGCGGTCGTACGGCCCGCGAAGTACTGCGTGAAGTCGCTCAAGCCCGAGGCCGAGCGGTCCACGAACAGTTCCTGCGCCTTCGCGTCGTATCCGACCGTCGTGTGCTGGTCGTCGTCGGCCCGGAGGCGGAAGCCGATCTCCGTGGCGGTTCCGAGGGTGACTTCGGCCTCGATCTCGTACGCGATACCTGTGACACGTGTGAGCGGGTTCGCGGAGGTCGGGCCGACGGTGACGTCCTTGCGGGTCGTGGTGGAGGTGCGCAGGGCGGTCAGTTCGCGGACCGGGCGCTGCACGAGGCGCACGCCGTCGGCGGTGTCCGTCAGCGTCAGTTCGCGCGGCGTGCTCAGCTGGCCCTTCCAGGCGCCGGTCGGAGCACTGAACGGGTAGTCCCAGTTACTCATCCAGCCGAGCCAGACGCGGCGGTCGTCGGGCAGGCCGTAGAAGGACATGGCGGCGTAGAAGTCGCGGCCGGAGTCGGCGCGTAGGACTGTGCCGGGCTTCTGGTCGGGGGCGAAGTCGGTGCCGTTCCACTCACCGGTGAAGTACTGGGCGGCCGAGCCGTTCGTGGCGCGTACGGCGCCCGTGCTCAGGGTGAGGACCCACTTCACCTTGCCCTTGTCGCCGTCGACGGGGAGCGGGAAGAAGTCGGGGCACTCCCAGACGCCCGGGGTGACCCAGTCTCCGTAGCCGAAGGAGCTGACGTGGGTCCAGCCGAGGAGGTCGGTGGAGGTGTAGAAGCGGATGTTGTCGCCGCCGGAGACGACCATCAGCCACTGGTCGTGGGCCTCGTCGCGGATCACCTTCGGGTCGCGGAAGGTCCAGCCGGCGTCGGGGCCGCCCGGGTTCTGCACGGCCGGGGTCGAACCGCCGTGCAGCTTCCAGGAGCGGCCCTCGTCCTTGCTGTACGCGATGCGCACGCTGGCGTTCCCGCCCGGTTTGTCCGGGTGGTGGCTCGTGTAGTACGCGATCAGGCCGGAGCCGCCGTCGAAGAGGCCCGAGGTGTCGTCCGCATCCACGACCGCGCAGCCCGTCCAGCAGTGGCCGTACGCGTTCCAGGGCAGCGCGATCGGCAGGGGCTGCCAGTGGACGAGGTCGGTGCTGACCGCGTGCGCCCAGCGGCCCTCGTCCTGGTGGAAGAGGTGGTACTCGCCGTCGTGGAACAGCAGGCCGCAGGGGTCGCTGGTGGAGCCGGTGAGCTGGGAGTAGTGGTACGTGGGGCGGTAGGGCTCGGTGAAGTAGTCGGCGGTGGCGCGGACTTCGACGTTCTGGAAGTACGACGTCCCGTGCGCGGCTGCGGTGCCGACGGTGGCCCCCGTGGTGCGGGACACGCGGGTTTTCAACGCCCTTACGCCGTCCACGTACACCTCGATCGTCCTGCCCGTCGCGCGGGCCTCGACGCGGTACGTGCTTCCGGCCGCGATGCGCCGGACCGGGCCGGAGGCGGAGGCGACGCGGGCGCCGGAGGAGCGGTCCAGCAGGACGATGGCGTTGCGGCCGGGTTCCAGTCGGGCCTCGTAGCCGCCGGATCCGTTCGCGGACGCGCGCAGGACGAGGCCGGCCGAGGAGGAGCGGGCGGCGAGTGTGATGTCGGCCCTCGCCACCAGGTCTCCGTCGGTGAAGGGGGCCGTGCGCAGGCCGTTTTCGCCACGGAGGCCGCGCAGGTCTGGGGTCCAGGTGCCGGAGCGGGACGTCCAGCCCTGGAGGTCGGTGGTGAGGTCGGCGGCGGCGATGTTCTCGAAGGACGCCGCGCCGGACGAGGCCGTGACGGTGAGTCGGCCCTCGTCGTGGGCCGAGTCCTTGGCGGTGATGACGGGGCTGTAGCCGTCGGGCGAGAGGAAGTTGGTCTGCCAGTGCACGCGCAGTTCGTCGCCCTCGGCTTCGATGCGCAGGCGGTAGACCGTGTCGGCCTTGATGGTGGTCGCGTATGTGCCGAGGGTGACGTTGCCGTCGATGCGGTACAGCCTCAACCTGCCCTGACCTGGGTCGACTTGGACGCCGTAACCGCGCGTGGCCTTGGCGTCGGTACGCACCTGGAGCGAGGCGACCGCGGAGGCGTCGTGCAGGAGCAGGTCGGCCTGGAACGCGGTGTCGTACGCCTGGGTCGTGGTGACGGCGCGGGCGGTGGCTCCCTTGGAGGGGGCCGCGCGCCAGCCGAGCGGACTTGCCGTCCAGGTGCCGCCGGTCGTGGTCCAGCCGGTGAGGTTGGTGGTGACCGAGGACAGGGAGGGCGGGCCGAAGGTGACCTTGCCGCCCTGGGCGAGCAGGCCTACGGAGCCGGTGTCGTGGCGGTGGTCCTCGGTGCGGAGGAGCCGCTTGCCGTCGACGTGGACCGTCAACTCCGGTCCGTCTACGGCCACTTCGAGGTCGTAGGACTTGCCTGTGCGCGCGCCCGGCAGTGGTGCGGTGGCGATCGTGTCGCCGCCGGCCAGGTCGTAGAGGCGTATGCGGGCGCGGCCCGGATCGAGGGCGACCGCGTATCCGGTCGAGCCGTCGGGGGCGGCCCGGAACACCAACGCGCCTACGGAGGAGGCGGATTGGGGCGTGACGCGGGCCACGTAAGTGCCCTTGACGGCGAGTTGCTGCTCGGAGAGGGCGAGGGCGGGCTCGCGACGGCCGGGTGTCGACTGCTGGCCGCCGTCGGAGGTACGGGTCCAGGTGCCGGTGACGGGCAGAGGGTCCGGAATCGGGGTGGGGGCGGGGGCTGGTCCGGCGGCCGCCTGGGCTGCGGGCATGATGCCGCCGAGAGGCAGCAGGGTGGCGGCGGTGCCTCCTGCGAGCAGGAGGGTACGGCGGGACACGCTCATGGCGGCTCCTGAGGGAAGCGGGCAAGGGAGGGCCACGGCCCGGGGAGACGTCCACTCCCCGGGCCGTGGTCGGGTGTAAGGCCGTCACGGCCACAGCGGCCGGGGCCCTTCTGTGAAGGCCGACGCCATCTCCCAGGCGTCGAACCGCTCCAGGGCCACGTCGCCGACGGCACCGATGCCTACACCTACGGCCTCGTCGGGGCGGGTGGGGTAGATACGGGCGGCCAGCGGACGCCCGTTCGCGAAGATCTCCAGTGCGGAGTGGTCGACGAGGACGCGCAGGTCCACGCGGCCGTCGTCGTCCAACGGCAGCTCGCCGTAACGGGGTTCGGTGTCGACCGTCGGGTCGAGGCTGCTGGCCTCGCGGTGCAGGCGGAGGGTGCCGCGCGCTCCGACGTACGGCCTGCTCACCTCCACGACCGTGCGCTCCGCGCCGTCCGGTGTCTCGCGGACCACGAGCCGGGCGGTGGCTCCGGGGGCGAGGCTCAGGGTCGTCTCGATGTCCAGCTGGTCGCCGCGTACGCCGTGCAGCGGGGTGTACGGGTCGGTCAGCGGGCCGGGCGCCACCTCCGCGCGCTCCCGCCGCAGCTCGGTCAGTTCGGGCACCGGGGCCTGGTGCAGACGGCCGTCCGTGCCGAGCGTGGCGACCCGCGGCACGGACATCGCACCGCACCAGCCGGCCTGCGCGTTCGCCTCGTCCGTACGCCCTTCCTGGAGCCAGCCGAACATGATGCGGCGGCCGTGCTCGTCGCGGGTGGACTGGGGGGCGTAGAAGTAGCGGCCGCCGTAGTCGAGGCGGTGGAGAGCGGTCGGGGTGAAGGTGTCGCCGTGGTAGCGGCCGGTCCAGTACAGGGGGTGGTGGGTGGTGCCTTCGTCCCAGGCGGAGAAGACGAGTACGTCCGTGCCGTCGCCGTCGCCGATGCCGAACAGGTCGACGCACTCCCACAGCGTGCCGGTCCAGTCCGGCTCACCCCGGTTCTGCGAGGCGTCGCCGGTCAACAGGGGGCCGACGTACCGCCAGGTGCGCAGGTCGTCCGACTCGTACAGGAAGGCTGTTCCGCCGACGCCTCGGACGCCCGAGCCGACCAACTGCCGCCAGACCCCGTCTTCCCGCCATACGCAGTGGTCGCGGAAGGCGGTGGTGTCGACGCCCTCGGGCGGAGCGGTGATGACCGGGTTGGCCCGGTCCTTCGTCCAGTACCGGAGGTCTGCTGATCCCCTTGCTACGCAAGGGAGTTCGTGTTCTCCGTGCCGACCGGAGTAGACGAGCGTGGGCACTCCCCCGTCGTCGACGAGGACGCCGGACCAGCAGCCGTCGCGGTCGGGGCCGTCGGTGCCGGGGACGAGGGCGACCGGTTCATCGGTCCAGTGGACGAGGTCGGTGCTGGTGGCGTGACCCCAGTGGATGCGGTGGTGGGCGGCTGCCAGGGGGTTGTACTGGTAGAAGAGGTGGTAGACGCCGTTCCAGTGGGTCAGTCCGTTGGGGTCGTTGAGCCAGCCGCCGGGTGCGGTGAAGTGGTAGCGGGGGCGGTGGGGGTCGCGATGGGCGCGCTCGGCCAGCCCCTCGGCGGTGGGAGTGCCGGAGGGGAGGGTGAGGTCGTGGGTCATGCGGCGGTGGTCTCCGCTTTCTCGGGGTCTTTGCCGGTGTCGTCGGTGGCTTCGCCGTCCGGCTGGTCGGTGGCCTTGAGGACGCGGCGGGCGATGTCGGAGGCGGGGGCGCGCAGGTGGCAGCGCACCCAGTGGGGCTGGCCGCCGTTCTCGCCGACGATGTGGCGGACGGGGTCGGTACGGCTGCAGGTGCCGTCGTCGTCGTACGGGCAGGACGTGGGGTTGAGGATCGCCTCGCGGAGCCTGGCGCGCTCGACGGGGTCGTAGCTTCCGGCCCGTTCCGGATCGGGTACGGCGGACAGGAGGAGGCGCGTGTAGGGGTGGGCGGGAGCGTCCATCACCGCCAACGCGTCGCCGCCCTCTACGAGTTCGCCGGCGAACATCACCATCGTGGTGTCCGCGAGGTAGCGCGCGGAGCCCAGGTCATGGGTGATGTAGAGCATGGCGATGTCGCGCTCGTTGCGCAGGCGGCGCATCAGGTTGAGTACGCCGACGCGCACGGAGACGTCGAGCATCGAGGTCGGTTCGTCGGCCAGGATCAGACGCGGCTCCACCGCCAGCGCGCGGGCGATGGCGACGCGCTGGCGCTGGCCGCCGGAGAGTTCGTGCGGGTAGGACTGCAGCATGTCCTCGGTCAGGCCGACCGTCGCCATCAGCTCGCGCAGCGCGTCGTGGGTGGCGGAGTGGCCGTGCAGGACGAGGGCCCGGGTGAGGAAGTGCTCGATGCGATGGACCGGGTTGAGCGAGCCGAAGGGGTCCTGGAAGACCATCTGGACCTTGCGGCGGTACGTCCGTGATGCCCACCTCCGCTCGGTGCGCAGGACATTCTCACCGTCGAGCAACACCTCACCGGAGGTGGGCTGTTCGAGGCGAGCCAGGCAACGGGCGATGGTGGACTTGCCGCTGCCGGACTCGCCGACCAGGGCGGTGATGCGGCCGGCGGGGAGGTCGAAGGAGACGTCGTTGACGGCGCGGACGCGGCGCCGGGAGAAGACGGTGCCGACCTGGAAATCCTTGGTCAGGCCCCGTACGGACAACAGGGATGCGGTCGATTCGGTCATCGGGTGGCTCCTTCCGGACTGCGGGCCGTACTGCGGGCCACCCAGCGGCCGGGCGCGACCTCGCGCAGGTCGGGGATGTTCATGGAGCAGTCCGAGCGGTCCTCGGGGCAGAGGACGTGGAAGCCGCAGCTGTCGGCGGTGCGCGGGGCGTCGAAGAGGCCGGTGAGTTCGCGGCGCGGGCCGGTCAGCGGCGGGAAGGCGTTCATCAGCGCCTCGGTGTACGGGTGGAGCGGCTTCGCGAACAGATCCTTGGCGTCGGCGAGTTCGACGATCCGTCCGCCGTACATCACACCCATACGGTCCGACAGCTCGACCATCAGGGACATGTCGTGGGTGATGAAGAGGATGGAGAAGCCCAGCTCCCGCTGGAGGTCGCGGATCTGCGCCAAGATCTCCTGCTGCACGACCACGTCGAGCGCGGTGGTCGGCTCGTCCATGATCAGCAGCCGGGGGCGCAGCGCAACGGCCATGGCGATGACCACGCGCTGGCGCATACCGCCGGAGAGCTGGTGCGGGTACGCCTTCAGCCGCCCGGGGTCCATGCCCACCAGCTCCAGCAGCACGCCCGCCTTCTCCCGCGCGGCCCGCTTCTTCATCCGCTCATGCGTGGTGAAGATGTCGACGATCTGCTCGCCGATGGTGAGGACGGGGTTGAGGGAGTTCATCGCCGACTGGAAGACCATGGCGATCTGCCGCCAGCGGAACGCGCGCAACTCCCGTGCGTCCAGGGCGAGGACGTCCCCGCCGTCGAAGCGGATGCTGCCCGCGGTGATCTCGGCCGGGGGCTTCAGCAGCCGCATCACCGCGTTGGCGATGGTCGACTTGCCGCAGCCGGATTCGCCGGCGAGGCCGAAGATCTCTCCGGCGCCGATGGAGAAGGAGACGTCGTCTGCGCCCACGACGGTGCGTCCGTCGCCGCGGTATTCGACGCGGAGGCCATTCACCTCAAGTACGGGTTCCATGGCTCAGCCCCTCCTCTCACGGCGGGCGCGGCGGTTGCGCAGCCGCGGGTTGGTGATCTCGTCGACCGCGTAGTTGACCAGCGCGAGCGCGAAGGCGACGAGGGCGATGCACAGCCCGGAGGGGACGAAGGCCCACCAGGTGCCGGTCATCAGCGCGCCGTCGTTGCTGGCCCAGTAGAGGTTGGTGCCCCAGCTGACGACGCTGCTGTCGCCGAGGCCGAGGAACTCCAGGCCGGCCTGGGCGCCGATGCCGAAGATCACGCAGCCGAGCAGCGTGGTCATCACCACGGACGCCATATTGGGCAGGATCTCGCGGAACATGATCCGCAGCGGGCGCTCTCCGGTGACTACTGCGGCGGCCACGAAGTCCTTGCCTCGGATCGACTTGGCCTGGGCGCGCAGTACCCGGGCGGATCCCGCCCAGCCGGTGACGACGAGCACCAGGATCACGGTGGAGGTCCCGGGCGGCAGGAACGCGGCCAGGATGATGAGCAGCGGCAGTCCGGGCAGCAGCAGGAAGACGTTGGTGACCAGGGTCAGGGCGTCGTCCACGATGCGGCCGAAGTAGGCGGACGCGAGGCCGACGAGGATGGCGACCCCGGTCGCCGCGAGCCCCACGGTGAACCCGACGAAGAGGGAGCTGCGCGCGCCCCACAGGGTGAGGGCGAGTACGTCCTGTCCCTTGGCGGTGGTACCGAGCAGGTGGCCGGCCGAAGGGGCCTGGCTTCCCGTGGAGTTGATGAGTGACGGGTCGCCCGGGGCGAGGACGGGAGCGAACAGGGCGAGGAGCGCGAAGAGGGCGAGCAGGACCAGTCCCGTCAACGCCTTCTTGCTGTCGATGAGTTGGCGCAGCAGTCCGCGTCGGCGGGAAGGGCGTACGGGAGTTGTCGGCGTGGTGGCCTTCGCGATCTCGATGGTGGTCATGTCGGCAACCCCCTTCAGCGGACGCGGACGCGCGGGTCGAGGCGGACATAGACGAGGTCGACGAGGAAGTTCGCGAACAGCACCGCCGCCGTGAGCGTCAGGAAGATGCCCTGCATCAGCGGGTAGTCCAGGCCCTGGACGGCCATCAGCAGTTGGTAGCCGATGCCGGGGTAGGCGAACACGACCTCGGTGAGCAGGGCGCCGCCGACGACGAAGCCCAGCGCCATGCCGAAGTTGGTGACGGAGGGGAGCAGCGCGTTGCGGGCGGCGTAGCGGAACATGATCCGCGAGGGCCTGAGCCCCTTCGCCTCGGCCATCGTGATGTAGTCCTCGGCCGCCGTGGCGATCATGGTGTTGCGCATGCCGAGCATCCAGCCGCCGATGGAGACCAGCACGATGGTCAGCGCGGGCAGCACCAGGTGGGTGGCGACGTTCGAGAGGAACTCGCCGTTGAAGCCGGGGGTGAGCCCGACGTCGTACGCGTGCCGCAGCGGGAACCAGCCCAGGGTCACCCCGAACAGGTACAGGGCGCCCATCGCCAGCCAGAAATACGGGAACGAGCCGACGAAGATCAGCAGGGGCGGGAACGCGGAGTCGAGGACGCCGCCACGCCGCCAGGCGGCGACGATGCCGAGCAGGTTGCCGGCCACGGCGGCGATGACGAGTGCGACACCGCCGAGCAGCAGGGTCCAGCCGATCTGCGAGCCGATCACCTCGGAGACCGGGGTCGGGAAACGGGTGATGGAGATGCCGAGGTCGCCGGTGAAGACGCTCTGGACGTAGGAGACGTACTGCTCCCAGAGAGGGCGGTCGTCCAGGCCGAAGAGTTTTCGCAGTTGGGCTATCTGGTCGGGCTGCATCGAGCCCTGGGCCTGCGCGAACATCCGGGAGACCGGGTCACCCGGCATGAAGCGCGGGAGAACGAAGTTCAGGGTGATGGAGGCCCAGAAGGCGAGCAGATAGAACCCCAGGTTGCGCAGGATCAGACGCACGGGTCGTGCTCCCTGTCGGTGGGGGTGAACGGGGGTGCGGTGCGCGGGGGCGGCCGCCTGGTCGGGGAGGAGGGCGGCCGCCGGTCCGCGCGGGGGCGTCAGCCCTTGACGGGCTTCAGCGAGGTGAGCACGAGGATCGTGGTGCCGTTGCGGTTGCCGAGGGTGGCGTACGGGTTCTTCTCGGTGGGCCAGCCGGTGAAGCGGGCGTCCGTGTACGCGCCCCACTCGGGGCCGGTGAACAGCGGGACGACGGGCGCGTCCTCGTTGTACAGCTCCTGCAGACCGTTCATCTGCTCGCGCTGCGTCTTCTCGTCGGTGGCGGCGGCGAAGGCGTCGATGAGCTGGTCGGCCTTCTTGTCACCGAAGCGGTGGTAGTTCTCGGTGGCCTGCTTGCCGGCCGGCTGGAGCATCTTGGTCGACATCACGCCGCGGTAGTACTCGTACGGGGTGGCGCCGTTGTTGCTCCACACGATGCCGCTGTCGAAGGTGCCGGTGTTGTACGACGACTGCACGGCCGACCAGTCGGGCGTCTTGACGGTGGCGGTGATGCCGACCTTCGCGAGGTCCTGCTTGATGATGTTGGCGACCGAGATCCAGTCGGTGGAAGCGGAACCGACGGAGATGTCGAGCTTGAAGTCCTTGCCGTTCTTCAGCTTCCGCTTGCCGCCGCTCTCCTTGTAGCCGGCCGCGTCGAGGGCCTTCGCCGCCGCGTCGGTGTCGTGCTTGGTCCAGGTGCAGGAGGCGGCGAGGGAGGAGTCGCGCCAGTCGTCGTACGTACGGGCCAGGCCCGTACAGTCGGCGGGTTCTGCGTAGCCGTTCATCGCGACCTTGGTGATCTGGTCGCGGTCGACGGCCATGCTGAGTGCCTTGCGGACGGCAGGGTCGTCGAACGGCGCCTTGGTGGTGTTCAGCTGCCAGTTGATCATGGCGCCGGTGGCGGGGAACCAGTAGTGGTTGTGCTTCTTGTTCTTGGCGACGAAGGACTTCTCGATGTCCGGGATGAACGACTGTGTCCAGTCCACCTCACCGTTGGTGAAGGCGACGTTGGCGCTGTCGTTGCCGGAGAAGGCGAGCATCTGGATGCCGGCGATCCGCTGCTTGGCGGGCTGCCAGTAGTCGGGGTTCTTGCGCAGCTCGTACGACTGCGCCTGGAACTTGTCGATCTTGGTGTACGGGCCGGTGCCGACCGGGTTCGGGTTGGTGAACTTCGCCGGGTCCTTCACCTCGGACCAGATGTGCTTCGGCAGGATGTAGTGGCTGCCGATCTCGAAGAAGGCGGGCGAGAAGGGCTTGTTGAAGGAGAACTTCACCGTCTGGGCGTCGACCGCGGTGACCTTGTCGAGGTAGTCGTAGCCGCCCAGCACCTTCTTCTGGAGATCGAAGGTGTACACGACGTCATCGGCGACGAGCGGCTTCCCGTCCGACCACTTCACGCCCTCGCGCAGCGTGAACGTGAGGGACTTCCCGTCCTTGGCCTGCTCCCACTTCGTGGCCAGCCACGGGGTGTCCTTGCCGTCGGCCATGCTGTGGACCACCAGCGGCTCGTAAACAGCCTCCTTGGTCATGGGCGCGGCCTGCGGCGAGAGCGGGTTGAAGTTGCGCGTGAACGTCGCCAGGTCTTCGCGCGGGATGGTGAGCAGCTGGTTGCCGGAGGTGTCACCGGCGCCGGAGGTGCCCGTGCCGCCCGTACAGGCTGACAGGACCAGGGCTGCGGCGGCGGTCGCGGTGGCGGCTCTCAGGACGGCTCGTGGCCGGCGTGAAGGTATGCGGGAGGGTGCCATAATGGAGACTCTTTTCCTCTCTTCAACACACAGGGCGAAGACGGGGATGGGATTGCTCGGCGGACTGATTCGCGGTCAGACCGACGAGCGTTCGAGCAGCGGGCAGTCGATCGTCACCCGGTGGGTGTCGAGCGGCTGCCCCGCTGCGAGAGCGGCGAGCATGTCGACGCCCTTGGTGCCCATGGCCTCGAAGGGCAGGGCGAGCGTCGTGAGTTTCGGCCGCAGATAGGCGGCGATGAGTTCCTGGTTGTCGAACCCCACCACGGCCACGTCGTGCGGGATGCGCAGCCCACGTTCCTTGATCGCGTCGTACGCGCCCATCGCCATCCGGTCGTTTCCGCAGAACAGTGCGGTCGGCCGGTCGGCGGCGGGGCGGTCCAGCAGTTCGCAGGCGGCGGTGTAGGCGCCGTCGGCGGTGGCCCAGCCGGGGATGACAAGGGAGGGGTCGGGGGTGATCCCGGCCTCGCGCAGGGCGCGCTCGTACCCCTCGCGCCTGCCGACGGCGGCCGGGATCTCCGGGTCCAGGTTGATGAACCCGATACGGGTGTGACCGGCGTCCAGGAGCCGGCGGGTGGCGCGGTGTCCGCCCGACTCCTCGTCGGGCAGGATGCACGGCAACTCCCCTTCCGCGTCATAACAGTTGACGAGCACCGTCGGTACCTCACGGGCGACCTTCGGCAGAGTGACGGCCCGGTGCCAGGTCGTGGCGTACAGCAGCCCTTCCACTCGGTGCTCCAGCATCTGGTCGAGCGCGGCGGCCTCCTGGGCGGGGTCGCCCTCGCTCGCGGCGATCAGCAGGAACCTCCGGTCGCCCCAGGCGCGGCTCTGCGCACCCGTGATCACCTCCGCGGCGAACGGGCCGGTCACGATCTCGGTGATCAGGCCGAACCATCCGCTGCGGTTGGCGGCCAGCGCTCGCGCCCCGGCGTTGGGCCGGTAGCCGAGCTCGTCTATCGCCTCCAGGATCCGCCGACGGGTCTCGTCGGGGATGGCGGCGCCGGGCTTGTCGTTGAGGACGAAGGAGACCGTGGTCCGCGAGACGCCCGCAGCGCGTGCCACGTCGCTCATGGTCACGCGACGCGTCTTGTTCGTGGCCACTTTCGGTTCCCTTCGGCCGGCCGGAGACGCGGAAGCCTCTCCGGTTTCGCGCTTTAATAACGCGCGTTACTACCGTGTGGCTGGGAAGTTACGTCCGTCTTGAGCGGCATGTCAATACCTGTGCGGGGGCGGGAAGCGGACAGCCTCAGGACACCAGGGGCCATACAGCGGGCTTCGGAGGCCAGAGTGCGCGGCCGGTGGTGTCGGCTGTCTACGGTGGTCGTCGAGGAGAAGGTGAGTGCTATGTCTCTTGCCCCCGGCACGGCAGACCCTTCCGGGACCAGCCGCAGTACGTCGGCGACGATCCAGCCGAACATCCTGCGCTACTTGGTCGCGGTCGCCGACGAGCGTGGCGTCGATCTGCGTCCCCTGCTGAAGCAGATGGGACTGGACGAGACGCTCATGCGCTCCGCTGCGCTGCGGGTGTCGTACCGGCAGGGCAGTGCGCTGATCCGCCGTGCGCTGGAGCTCACCGGGGACGAGCGCCTGGGGCTGAAGGTCGGCGCGGCGCAGCATCTGACCGCTTGGGGTCTGCTCGGCTTCGCCCTGATGGCCGACGACACTCTGCGGCACGCCATCGAGACCGGGGTGAAGTACCAGAACCTGTCCGGGGCGATGGTGGTGTGGTCGGCCGGTGTGGACGAGGAGGACGACGCCTTCGTCATACGCGCCGATCTTCCCGATCCCGCCATGGACCCGGCCGTGGCCGCCTTCCTGATCGAGGAGGCGTACGCCTCCGTGGTCACCCTGTCCCGGCTGGCCGTCGATCCGGCCTTCGCGCCGCGGGCGGTGGAGTTCTCGTTTCCGCCGCCGCGCCAACTCGACCTGTACGGCGCCCTGTTCCGCTGTCCGGTCCGATTCGGTACGCCCGCCAACCGCATGGTCATCGACCCGGCGTGGGCCCGTATCCGGATGCCCGGCCGGGATCCGGTGAGCTACGCGTCGACGCTGGAGACGCTCGACGCGCAGATGGCTTCCCGTCGTGACCAGCAGGATCTGCTGGAGGTGCTGGAGGTCTCCGTCGCGCAGAGCCTCCCGGTGGTGCCGTCGTTCGGAGAGCAGGCGCGGCGGCATGCGACGAGCGAGCGGACGCTGCGCCGTCGGCTGGCCGACTGCGGCACGACGTACGAGGCACTCGTCGAGGGAGTGCGCCGGGAACGCGTCGAACAGCTCCTGCTCCGCCCGGAGTTGACCCTGCGCGACATCGCCCGCCGGGCGGGATTCTCCGACGAACGGGCGCTGCGCCGCGCGGTACGCCGCTGGCACGGCACCTCTCCGGCCCGGCTCCGGGAACGTATGCGTGCGGATCGCCTTTGAGGGCGGAGGCTGCGTGGGTCAGCGGGTGCGGATCCAGATCGTCTTCTCCCGGGTCCACTGGTCGAAGGCGTCGGTGGACTTCTCCGCTCCGCCGAATCCCGACTGCTTCCAGCCGCCGAAAGGCGTGGTGATGTCACCCTCGCTGTAGGCGTTGACGGAGACCACGCCGGCCTCGATACCGCGGGCCAGCCTCAGCGCCGTATCGATGTCGCGGGTCCAGACGGAGGCGGCGAGACCGTACTCGGTGGCGTTGGCCCTGCGTACCGCCTCGTCCTCGGAGGTGAAGGTCTGGACGGTGACGACCGGACCGAACAACTCCTTGGTGAGGACGTCGCTGCCGTCGGGGGCTCGGGTGATCACGGTGGGCGGGTAGTACGCGCCGCGCGGAGGCAGACCATGCGGCAGTCCCCCGGTGTGGATCTGGGCTCCGCCGGCCCGGGCGGCCTCCACGGCTCCCGCTACCCGGTCGAAGGCGTCGCGGTTGATGAGCGGCCCCAACTGCGTGCGCGGGTCGGCCGGATCGCCGATGACGAGCTCTCTCGCGGCGACCGTGAACCGCTCCACGACCTCCTCGGCGATGCTGTGGTGAACCAGGATCCGGGAGCCGGCCGTGCAGTTCTGCCCCATGGTCAAGAACGCGGCCTCGATCATGTTGTCGATGAGCTCATCGCCGTAGGAGAGCGCGTCGGCCATCAGCACCTGGGGGCTCTTGCCGCCCATCTCCAGCGAGACGCGCTTGAAGTTGCTCTCGGCGGCGGCCCTGAGGATGTGGCGGCCAGTCGTAGTGGACCCGGTGAAGGAGAGCGCCCCCACCAGGGGGTTACGGGCGAGTGCCGCCCCGGCTTCCTGGCCGTACCCGGGTAGCACGGTGAGCACCCCGTCGGGCAGGCCGGCCTCTGCGGCGAGTGCGGCCAGGTGCAGGGCCGAGCGCGGGGTCGCCTCGGCGGGCTTGGCCAGCAGACAGTTGCCCGCGGCCAGGGCCGGGCCGACCTTCCAGGCGGTCATGGCCAGCGGGTAGTTCCACGGCAGGATCGCCGCGACGACGCCGACCGGTTCGCGGCTCATGAGACCGAGAGCGTCGGGCCCGCTCGGCGCGATGCGGCCGAAGACCTTGTCGGCGGCCTCGGCGAACCAGCGGATCGACTCGATCGCGCCCGGTACGTCGCCCGAACGGCACTCCGTGATCGGCTTGCCGGCGTCCTCGCTGTCCAGCCGGGCGAGGATCTCGGCGTCGCGTTCCATGAGGTCGGCCAGCCGCAGCAGCACCGCACCGCGCTCCCGGACCGGCAGCCGCGACCACACCCCGGCTTCATGGACCTGCCGGGCCCGTTCGGCGGCCTTGGCGACGTCGTCGGCGCTCGAGGCGGGCAGGGAGGTGATCGGCTCACCGGTGGCGGCGTTGACGACCTGCAGCGTCTCGTTCGTAGTCGTCTCATTCATCGTCATGCTTCCTCCACCAGTTCCCAGCGCCCGTCGCTCTGGCGGGCCAGTCCGCGTCGGCGGAGTTCCTCCAGATAGCGGGCCATGCCGCGGTCGCCGCGTTTGCGGAACAGCGGGAAGACGCGGGGCAGCAGGTTCGGCATGAGCATCGCGAAACGCACCAGCCGGGACTCGCCGGGCCGCGGGTAGGCCTCCAGCCGGGGCTTGTCCAGCAGGCTCACCACGGCCGCGACGACGTCGGCGGGCTGCTGGGGCCGGTCTTGGAACTGCATGGAGTTCCCGCCGTCCACGGCTTCCTGGCGCAGCATCCGGGTGTCGGTCGCCGACGGCAGTACCGAACCGGCCAGGATGCCCTTGCTCCTCAGGTCGAGGCCGATGGCCAGCATCGCGCCCCGCAGCCCGAACTTGGAAGCGGTGTAGATCGGGGTCTCGCCCAGCGGGAAGATTCCGCCGAGGGAGACCGTGGTGACGACCCGGGCGTCCCGAGAAGCCTTCAGCAGGGGGATCGCGATCCGGGTCGCGACCAGCGGTGACGTCAGGTTGAGGGTGATCTCCCGCTCGATGCTCTCGACGCTGCGGACGTCGAAGCGTTCCGCGTTGGTCATGCCCACGTTGTTGACGAGTACGTCCAGGCGGCCGTGGTCATCGGCGACCACCTGGAACAGCCGCTCCACCTGGGCCCGGTCCAGCAGATCACAGCCGATGCCGGTATGCCCGATGCCCGGCAGATCCGCGGCCACCCTCATGGCGCGGATTCCGTCGATGTCGACGACGACGCAGCGGGCGCCGCCGGAGGCGAAGCGACGGCACAGCGCGCTGCCGATGCCGCCCGCGCCGCCGGTCACCAGGATGACCTTGTCGGTGAAGTCGAACCCGCTCATGCCGTCGCCACCGCAGGTCGCAGGGACCGTACGGGCGGCGGCTGGCCCTCGGTCCGCCAGCCCATCTGCCGCGCGACCTTGCCCAGGTACTTCACGATGGCCGAGCTGTCGACGTAGCCGGTATGGCGGGGCGAGTCGACCAACTTCAGCCCGCCGGTCAGGTCCGGCCGGTCGGCGCGGATCATCTGGGCGAACCGCTCCGCGCTCGGCAGGAGGTGCCGCGCGTCGTGGATGTACGCGGCGATCAGCTGCGCCTGGGAGTCGAAGAGCTGGTACGCACCGGAGTTGGTCTCGATGAAGCCGACGCCGAACAGGCCCTCGTGCTGGCGCGAGAACGACGACAGGTACAGGTCCGGGTGCTGCTCGTCGCCGAAGTACCGCTGCGCGACCGGCACTTTGTGGACGTAGCCCGTGGCCAGCAGGACGAGATCGAAGTCGTCGCTCGTGCCGTCGGTGAAGTACACGGTCTGGCCCTCGGTGCGGGCGATCCCGGGCTTGGCGGTGATGTCGCCGTGCTGGAGGTGGTGGATCAGCATCGAGTTGATGGCCGGGTGGGTCTCGAACAGCTTGTGGTCCGGCTTCGGCAGCCCCAGCCGCGTCGGGTCACCGTTGATGATCCGCAGGAGCCCGCCGAAGACGCGCTGCGCCAGCCACATCGGCAGGTGCGGCCCACTGTTGGCGATGGTGTCCACGGGCCGGCCGAACAGGTGCTTGGGGATGAACCAGTAGCCGCGCCGCATGCTGATCACCGCGCGGTCCGCGGTCCGGGCCGCATCGCAGGCGATGTCGCAGCCGGAGTTCCCGGCGCCCACGACCAGCACCCGCTTGCCCCGCAGCTCATCCGCGCTGCGATAGCCGACGGTGTGCCGGACCTCACCGCTGAACTCCCCCGGCAGTTCGGGGATGTTGGGGTGCCACTGCGAGCCCGTACAGACGACGACCTGACCGTGCACGCTTTCCCGCCCGTCGGCCCGGGTGACCGTCCACGTGCCGTCCGCGTTCTTCTCGACGTTCTCGACCTCGACGCCGAACTCGATGCGGTCCGTCAGCCCGTACGCGTCGGCGAAGGACCGCAGGTACGACAGGATCTGCCGGTGCGGCGGATAGTCCGCGAAGTGGTCGGGCATCGGGAAACCGCCGAACCCTGACAGCGTCCTGCTGGAGATGAAGTGGGCCGACTCGTACATCGGGCTGCCGGGGTTGTCGATGTCCCAGATACCGCCGGGCCCGGTGTGCCGCTCCAGGTGCGTGTACGGCAGGTTCCGCTCCGCGAGCGCCCTGGCGACCGCAAGACCGGCAGGCCCCGCCCCGATCACGCACGTATCCAACTGGCTTTCTTCCACGGGCCTGCCTCCTCGTTCGTCCCGCTTCACGGGTGTTGCAGGAAACGTATGCACCCGCCGTTCAGCGGAAACTGACCCGCGCGGCCAGGAACCGGACCTCAGCGGCCGCGCCACGGGCACGGCATCCGCCGCTACGGCATCCGCCGGTACCGCATCCGTCTGTGTGCGATCCGACTTGTTCGTACGACTTGAGCAGATGATAAAGTCGGTCCATCGACCAAGATCCCCACCCCGACCCAGGGAGTTCTTCATGGCCGTACTGCTCCACCGGCTGGGCCTCGGCGCCTACCGGCACCGCAAGCTGGTCCTGGGCATATGGCTCTTCGTCCTGGCCGCGCTCATCGCGTGCGTCAGCGTCTTCAGCGGCAAGCTCGATGACCGCTTCACGGTGCCCGGCACCGAGTCGCAGCGTGCGCTGGACAGTCTGAGCAAGACCCTTCCGGAATCCTCGGGCGCCAATGCCCAGATCGTCTTCACCGCCCCCGAGGGCCACCGGATAACCGAAGCGCCGTACGCCGCGGCCATCTCCCGGACCGTGACGGCGGCCGAGAAAGCCCCCCAGGTCAGCGCTGTCGCCGAGCCCCGCGCCACCGGCGCCGTCTCGGCCGACGGAAGCACGGCGATCGTCCAGGTCCAGTACCGTTCCTAGGTTGATTGGCCGGTATTGGCCGTTTCTGGCATTGCGAACAGCGTGAGCTGGTCGTGGATGCTGGGCCCCCGAACGGTGGTGGGGCCGTGGGGCGGGTGCTTTCCGGGTGGGCGCGCTCGTGTCTGACGCACCCCGGGGGTGCTGCGCGAGGTCCGTGCCGGAGCTGTCCGCTCCGTACGGCCTGTGCTGTGGTGACTCGGCGCTGCGGGGGCGGTTGTCCCGGTGCGATCCTCCGGTCGCACGGCCGCTGCCTCAGCACGCCGGGTGGCGGTGGTGGCAGCGGTTTGGCGGGGTCCGTCTTTCCTGCGCCGGGCCGTACAGCCCAGACCGCGTCTGCCGACAACCACCGCGGCGGCATGATGCCCGCTCACAGTGGTCGAGCCGGTAGAAGCCTGCTGTTTCAGGGGGTTCAGCCAGTGCTGGGCACCCCACTTGCTCGAATACGCCGGATCGACCGCGATCACGGAGAGTCCGGCGTGGTGGGCCATCCCGGCCAGGCGGTCGCGGAACTTGGCCGTCGGGATCCCTGCCACGGTGCGGCGGAAGGCTTTGCCGCGCCGGCCCCGGCCCAGCTTCTCCCTTCCGGTGGCGCGGGCGTCAGTAAAGTCCAGGTTCTCGATCACCAGCGCCGCGCACTCATGCCGCTGGGCGAGGTGCAGGAGCTGGGAGATCGCTGCGCGCAGCCGTGCGTCGCGGGTGGGGGCGGGCAGACCGGACAGCTGAAGGGGGATGGTGTGGGGAGCGCCGACGGGGTTGCCGCAGGGGTCGATGATCCAGGCGGCGAGATGGTCGGCGTTGACGTCCACAGCGAGGACCGGATGTTGCCGCAGCGTTTTCAGGGCCGGGGCCGGGGCTGTCTGGCCCTTGACCGTGGTGGACCAGGAGGCATCCAGATACCAGTGTCCGCGGGCCGGGTCGTAGGTGATGTCGTAGCGGACCGAGGCGCCCACGGCGATCCGGTCCGCCCACTGCCCGCCCCGGTGCCTGAAGACGGCCGCCGCGTCCAGCACGTACCGGCCGCGCGGGGCGTTGGCGTACTGGACGCGCAGCGGGTCGGGCAGCACCATCGCGATGGAGCCGTCGGCGGGGTCGATGCTGAGGGTGTAGTTCCCGAACGGCGCGCCCGCCTCCCCGTCCGCGGTCAGAAACATCCGCCGCGCCGACCAGACCGTGCCCCACCCCTCCAGCTGAGCCTGCCAGTCGGCTGCGGTCAGCGGCTTTTCGGCGGTGGCGGCGTCGTAAAGGTGGTGGCGGGCGTTGAGCAACCGGCGTCCGCCCCGGGTGACCCGCACGTGGCCGCTGTCCCGCTCCCGCACCGCCCGGCGCAGCTGGCCCTGCAGGATCTGCAGCCGCTGCTGCTTGGCCCGCCGCTCGCTGTCATCGGCATACCCGCGCACCCACCTGCGCCCGCGCTGCTCGCGGGTGCCAGGTGCGACGGCGAGGCGGGAGGTGATCGTGGCGATCGCCTGACGTAGCGAGCCAATGCGGGCGTTCAGTGCCCGCCGGGCCAGCTGGTACTGGTCCTCGCTGGTGCGGGTGATCGATCCCGCCCAGCGGGAGGAGGACTGCGCGGTCAAGGCCTTCTTCCGCTCGGCCCGCCGATTGTGCGCGGCGGGCACGTTCCCGATCCGCACCCGCGCCGCCAAGTCCGCTCCGGCCAGCGCGCCCAGGTGCTCCCCGACCGCCCGCAGTACCTCCTCGTCGGCGGGCGAGAGGTGCAGCCGGGTGCGGATGCGGCATCCAGAAGGCGGGGCGACCACGAACGGGCCAGCCAGCGCACGGAACGGGCGCGGTTCCCGCTGCTTCGCTCCCCGCTCCCGCTTGCCCAACGCCGTGCGCCCCCGCTCGCCTGTGATGATCTCGACGGGCCGAAGCTAACGCCCGCCCCCATACCCCGGGAAGCACATGCCAGCGATTGGCGAACAACTGCTCCCCTCTGCACAGGAAGGGCAGAAGATGATCGTCGACTGGATCATTCGCGACCGACCACACCCCTCCGCCCGGCCCGAAATGACCAACACCGGCCTACACATCCGGGAACTGTTTCCAACCCGCGCTCCGGCGGCGGCGTTCGGCCTGAAGGAGACGGCCGAACGACTCGGTGCGCGCGTCGCCCTCCTCCTGGACCCGGAGCCGGACGGACTCACGGTCGTGACCGCCCGCGAAGCGGTCGTAGACGCCGACCGCCCGCAAATCGAGGCAGGCCTCGACGGCGAGGCCACGATCCTCCCCACACCCGTGCACTGCCGCCTCGCACCCGGCGCACTACGCGTCCGCGTGCCCAAACACCGCCCAGGCGTACCTCAATCCAGCCCGCCCCTGGACTGGCGGCAACGGCGCAAGCTTGCGCGTCTCGGTGCGGCCGTACGGCCGCACCGAGACGCGCAAGCCGCAGCGGGAAAGCTGCCGGATGATTGCGCGCTGAGGTGGGTCCTGGTTTACGTCCTGACCCGAGAGCCGTCAGTCTTGTCCTGGCTGCTGCCGGCGAGCTTCTCATTGGCCCAGGCGGGCCGCCTTGGTCGCGCGGTGGGCGAAGACGTCCTCGCGGCGGTCTTCCATTTGCCGCAGCGCGTCCTTGCGGTCTCGCTTGGACAGTCGGTCGAGATACGTGTGGCCGAAGAGGTGGTCGGTCTCGTGCTGCAGGCACCGTGCGAAGTAGCCCGTTCCTTCGATGACGAGGGGGTTGCCGTCCTGGTCTAGCCCGCGAGCGACGGCATGATCGGTGCGGGCAACCGTCATGGCGGCGCCGGGCACGGACAGGCAGCCCTCGAGTTCGTCAACGAGTCGGCGGCTACCTGGAGTTGGCAGTTCCAGGATGGGGTTGATGATGTGGCCGACGTGCCGAATCCCGTTGTCGTCCGGGCAGTCATATACGAACAGCCGCAGGTCGACGCCTACTTGATTGGCTGCCAGACCGGCGCCGTCAGCCACGTACATCGTCAGGAACATGTCGTCGATTAACGCCGACAGTTCCGGAGTTCCGAACTCGGCCAGCTCCCGGCACGGTCGGCTCAGGATCTCCTCACCCACCACCGTGACCCGCCGCATCGACCCCCGTTCCGCTTCCGGTGGCAGCGCCGGGTACGAGTCGACGGGTTGGCCCTGGACACGGACTCGCCGGTCTACGGGACGGGACTGGTCGTGGCGTACGGACATCGCTGTCTCCCCTTGCTCCCCTTGCCAAGTTCTTTGCAAAGTAGCAGACTTTGCAAAGTGACTGAAGATGACCTCAACTCCCAGCCCGGCCGGGCACGGGCCACCGGCGACGCACTGCGTGAACATGAGGTCCGTACGGCCCTGTTGGACCTGCTCGCCGAAGTCGGCACCGTTACGGCGACCGAAGCCGCGGTCCGGCTGGGCTACAGCTCTGGACTCTGCTCGTTTCACCTACGGCAGCTCGCACGCCACGGGCACATCGAGGAGGCCCCGCACCGCGGGGGTCGCGCACGCCCTTGGCGTCTGAGGCAGCGCAAGACCACCGAAGGGGCCCCTGCGGAGGAGCAGTTCGGCGAATTGGCCCGAGGCCTGGAGGACGAGAGCTGGCAGCGATGGCTCGCGCAGCGCGACCAGGCGCCGGCCGAATGGCGCCACGACGAAGCCTTCAGCGCCGTCGCCTACTTGACGCCCGAAGAGATGACCCGAGTCGCGGACGCCATCCGACGAGCACTCACCCCCTACCAGGACCGCGAACAACGCCCCCTGGCCCGACCCGACGGCGCCCGACCGGTGGCCCTCATCACCCGCCTGTTCCCCTTGCTTCCTCACTCGACAGACGGGACGGAGCAACCCTGAACCTGAATCCGAGCCGACTGCACGAGTGTGCCGGAGCGGTGGCTCGAACCCCCACGGCCGACTCCTCCACCGCCTCGGAGGAGGAGTCGGCCGCGGGAAGTGCTGTCACGCCCGTGCGAAGGGGGCGTCACTGGCAGCGGACGCCGTTGGTCAATTCGGGTCGGGTGTCGGGCCGTTGGTCGGTTCGATCCAAAGGTTCCTGAAGCGGACCTTGTTGCCGTGGTCCTGGAGGCGGATTGCTCCTGCTGCGGCCGATTCCGCATCGCCGCCGCCGGTTGGGCCGTTCACCGCGACGTTGTCGTGGACTTTTCTGCCGTTCCACACCACGGTGATCCTGGCGTCCTCCGTCTTCTGGCCTGCGGCGTCGAAACGGGCCGCTCGGAAGACGATGTCGTACGTCTGCCAGGTTTCGGGTGCGGTGGCGGCGTTCAGGTCGGCGGCCTTCTTCTCGTAGATGGCCGCGGCCTCGTTCGGGGCGAGTTGCTTCACCCCGAACGAGTCCAGGATCTGGATCTCGTAACGGTCCTGGAGATAGATGCCGCTGTTGCCGCGGTCCTGCCCGGTGACGTCGTCCGGCAGCTTCGGCACCCGGAATTCGGCGTGCAGTCTGAAGTCGCCGAAGGCCTGTTTGGTGCGGAGGTCGCCGCAGCACACCTCGATGGAGTCCTCGGCGGTGTGCGGCCATTCGGCGCTTCGGCCGTCGGTGTGCTGCCAGGCGGTGGCGAGGCTGCCGCCGGAGAACAGGTCGATACGGCTGCCGGGTCTGCGTACGTCGATCATGTCGAGGTTGACGTTGCCGGTGTCCTCCGGCCGGTAGGTGTACGTGATGGTGTTGCGGCCCTTGCGGAGGTCGAGCCGCTCGGTGCTGGTGGACCAGCGGTTCCAGGCGCCGGTGGAGGGGAGGCTGGTCTGCCGTGCCTCTCCGCCGTTGACGCTGACACCGAGCGTCTTGGTGCCGGTGAAGGGGTGCGGGCCGTTGGCGTAGCGCAGGCCCACGTCGTAGCTGCCCTTCGCGGGTGCGTCGACCTCGAAGGTGGCGGTGGCGCCCTGGGTGCCGAAGCCGTCGACGAAGCCGCCGCCGGTGTGGCCGGCATGCTCGGTGTCGATGTCCGCTCCGCCGGACAGGCGTGCCGATTCGGCGTCGTACGAGGTGACGGGCTCCTCGGGACCGGGACGTGCGTTCAGGGTGTACCAGGCCTCGGTGGACCAGAGTTGCTCACCATCGGCCGAAGCGAACGGGCGCGGCGAGCGCACATGCACCACCCGGTCGGTCTTCAGGCCGGGGATGGTGAGCCGGACCTTGCGACGGTCGTCGGATATCCGGGCCGCCGCGACGGGGAGGACCTCCTCGTCGACCTTGGGTCCCCCGTACGCCGGGGTGGGGACGTAGCGCCACTACTCCACCGAGTACGCGCCGCTCGTCAGCTTGGCGGCGGTCTCCTCCGACAGCGGCTTGGTGTAGGTGAGTTCGAAGCCGTCGCGGGTGGCGCGCATGGTCTTGATGTCGAAGACGCTCTTGCCGTTCGGCGTGAGTTTCTGCAGGCCGAAGCGGAGTTTGCCTTCCTGGCCCCAGTTTCCGTCGGCGCCCAGACCGCCCGCGTAGATCGCGCCGTCCGGTCCGGTGCTGATGCGGGTGATGCCGGCCTCCAGGCCCTGTGTGTGCCGGAACACCGCGCCCTGGTATTCGCCGTCCACCTTCTCCAGGTCGGCGCGCTGGATTCCGCCGTAGGTGACATCGCCGAAGAGCATCTGCCCGGCGAAGGGCCCCTTCTTCAGCAGCATGGGTGTGCTGGGTGAGTTGGCGATCTCGTTCTGCGGCAGCCAGAGCACCGGCTTGGTGACCGTACGGTCGTCGAACGGGCCGTCCGGGTTGGTGTGGTGGTTGAAGAACCGGCCGGGTTTGATGTGCAGCAGCTTGGAGGAGGGCAGCCAGCCGCCCTGGTTGTCGGTGACGAAGAGCTCGCCCTCGGGACCGCGTCCGATCCCGTTCGGTGTGCGCAGGCCGCCGGCCAGGTAACTGACCTTTCCGGTCTTCTTGTTCACCTTGATGGTGGTGCCGCGGTTCGGGGCGGGCTGCGGATCGGTCGTCGCGCCGCCGTAGTTGATGGCGACGGACAGGTTCAGATAGAAATGCCCGTCCTCGTAGAGCAGTCCGAAGGCGAACTCGTGGAAGTTCCCTCCGTACGGCCACTCGGCGACCTTCCGGATCTCGCCCGCGGTGTTGTCGCCCTTGGTGTCGGACAGCTCGGTCAGCTGGTGCTTCTCCGAGACGTACAGCTTTCCGTCGACGTACTTGATCCCCATCGGCTCCTTCAGGCCGTCGGCGATCTTCTTGTACGTGACTTTCTCCGGACCGGTGTCACCCGTGACGTTGTCGAGGACGTACACCTCTCCCCGCGTCTCGTCGCTGCCGCCCCACGTGGTCACGGCGAGCCGGCCGCCCGGCATCCAGTCCATCGCGGAGACCTGCGGCTCGAAGCCCTCGGGGCGTAGATCGGTGAGGTCGTAGGCGGGGTTGACCGAGGTCAGCGGGAGGCCGTCGCCGGGAGTGTCGTAAGTGCCCTCGCACTCCTTGCGGCCGGGGGCGGTGACGCGGACGACGTCGGCGTCGGTACTGAGAACGGAGTTCGGGACGAGGGTGAAGTCGTCGGCGCCCGGCGGCTTCCACTGGAGGGTGACCTGCTGTTCGCCACCGCGGTCGAAGTGGTCGATGTGCAGGGCGTGGTAACCGGGCGTGAGGGTGATCTCGCCGTCCTTGGGCTCGGCGCCGTGCAGTCCGTCGTGGTCGATGACCTTCTGGTCGCCGATGAAGAGGCGGGAGCCGTCGTCGCTGATCAGGCGGAAGGTGTACGTACCGTCAGCGGGAGCATTGATGTTGCCGATGATCTGCGACACGAAATTGTCGGTGAAGCCGAAGCCCTCGGTGGAGGACCAGTCGACGGTGGGGATCAGTTTGTCGACGTTGGGCGTCTGGGCGGGCTTGAGGTCGCAGAGTTCGCTCAGCGGGGACTGGATGTCGAAGACGCGGAGGGTGACGCCGGGTTCCTGGGGCGGCAGATCCGCGAACGGCTTGTCCTCCGCGCCGGCGGCGGGGGCCGCGAGGCCTGCGGTGAAGAGGGCGGTGAGAAGTAATCCGGCGGTTCTTCGTGCTCTGCGGCGGTTGCGGCGGGGCCTCGGAGACTTGCGTGGCGTCACTCTTCCTCCTGCTGGGCGCTGTGAGGCGATGCGCCGGGGGTGACCGGCGTCCGCGGAGTGGAGTTCCTGCACGTACGGGGGGCACGGCGAGGTTCCGCGGTGATGCAGGTGATGCACGCGGGTCCTCCGTACGAAACCGACGCCCAGCGTACGAAGGGGAGTTGAGACCGTCCATACTTTGTCCCCAGAAAGGAGAAACCGGGCGTTGCGAGGAACACGGCCCGGACAGCGGCCGGTTCGCCGCCCGAGGCCTGCGACGTCCCTGGCGGACCCGCGGGGGCCACGACCCGGCCGGCAACGATGAGAAACGTCCCCGGCCGGGACCGCGCTGCTCCGCCCTCGCCTTGCACCCCCGCCTTCCGGCTTTCGGTCAGGCGGTGTACTGGTAGGCCGGGTACGTGAGGTAGCCCGCGTCGCCGCCCTGGTAGTACGTGGTCTCGTCGGCGGGTGCGATCGGCAGGCCGGTGCGCAGCCGTTCGGTCAGGTCGGGGTTGGCGAGGAAGGCGCGGCCGAAGCTGATCAGGTCCGCGCCCAGTCCGAGCCAGTGGTCGGCGACGGTCCGGTCGGTCTGCTTGGGGCCCATCGGGAGCACCGGGTTGACGATCAGTGTGCCCGGCCATGCGCGGCGCAGCCCGAGCAGCACGTCCTCCTCCGCGGTCGCCTCCACGTGCACGTAAGCGAGGTCGAAGCGGGCGAGTTCGGCGAGCAGGGCCGCGTACAGCTCAGGCACCTCGGTCTCCTCCACGCCCCAGAAGGTGCCGCCGGGAGAGAGCCTGATCGCGGTGCGGGCCGCGCCCACGGCGTCCACCGTGGCGGCGACCGCCTCGACGGCGAAGCGGATGCGGTGGGCGATCGGGCCGCCGTAGGCGTCGGTGCGCAGGTTGGCGTTGGACGACAGGAACTGTGAGATCAAGTAGCCGTTCGCGCCGTGCAGTTCGACACCGTCGAAGCCTGCGTCGACGGCGCGCCGGGCTGCCTCGGCGTACGAACGCGCCTGCTCGGGCACCTCGGCGCTCTCCAGGGCGCGGGGTACCGGGGCGGGCTGTGGCCCGGTCGGGGTGAACACCTCCCCCACGGCGGCGACCGCGGACGGCCCGACCGGCTGGAGGCCCGTGGTGTCGGGATGCGAGACTCGGCCGCCGTGCATGAGCTGGGCGAAGATCCGCCCACCGTTGGCGTGCACGGCGTCGGTGACGGGCCGCCAGGAGACCACCTGCTCATCGGTGTACAGACCCGGCGTGCCCGGGTTGGACTGCCCGACCAGGTTCGGCTGCACCCCCTCGCTGATGATCAGCCCGGCGGTGGCCCGCTGGGCGTAGTAGACCGCCATGGACGGGGTCGCAAGACCCCCGGCCGCGGCCCGGACCCGGGTCATCGGGGCCATCACGACGCGGTTGGGCAGCTCCAGGTCACCGAGACGGTGGCGGTCGAACAACGTGGTCATGCCGGTACTCCTCGCACTGGTCCGTACTGGTCCGTACTGGTCGTAGGCCCCGGAACGGCGGGCCCGGCAGGTAACGTAAAACCTGACATCCATGTGAGAGGCAAGTCTTGTGGCCGGGGTCACAGACAGGAGAACGAGATGCGGATCGGCGAACTCGCAGCGCGCACCGGAGTCAGCATCCGCTCCCTGCGCTACTACGAGGAACAAGGCCTGCTCACCAGCACCCGCAGCGCCGGCGGACAGCGGCACTACACCGACGACGAGGTCGAGCGGGTCGCCTTCATCCAGCGCATGTACGCAGGCGGACTGTCCAGCCGCACCATCCTCGAAACGCTGCCGTGTGTGGACTCGCCCAGCGACGAAAACTCCGACGCCGCGATGGAGCGCATGGCCCAGGAACGGGACCGGCTCTCCGCCCACATCGAGGAGCTGCAGCACACCCGCGACGCACTCGACGCGCTCATGGCCGCGGCCCAGGCCCACCGCGACGCCCGTCAGGCGAACCGGAGTGCCACGGCTGCTTCGGTCGTCTAGTACTCAAGTCCTGACTCGCGAGCTCGACTTCGTGGCCGCACGGATCAGCCACAAGGACCAGTCACAAGGATCAGGAAACGCCGCAGGCACGTCTCGCTCGGTTCTCATGGGTCTCGACGACCACATGATCACCAGCGGACGTGCCTGCGCTTCTGCCCGGCGAAGCTACCCAGCTACCCAGCTGCCTCAGTGGCCTCCTCGACGGTGTCGAGGTAGAACCGCACCGACGCCAGCCGCCCGTCGCGGAGGCCATGGATGGCCGCACCACGCGCCAGGTATGGCATCCCAGCCTGCGTATTTCCGCGAATCTCCCACTCGCTCCAGATCTTGTCACCGTCCTCGACGGACTGCAGGACCGTCCCCACCAGGTCCGGAACGTGCGCGAAGAGGCCACCCCAGTTCCTCCGGACGATCTCGCGACCGACGAAATTCCGCTCCGGATGCAGCGGAAGCTCCGAGACGAAGTCCTCGGTGAAGCAGTCGACGAATTCGTCCAAGTCGTGCGCGTTCATCGCCTTTTCCATGCGCTGCAGGATTTCCGTACCGCTCACCGAGCTCACCGTCTCCATCAATGGGGTTTACGACACTGCCGGTGGCCGATTCGACTCCCGGCTCGCGCCTTCGCGCCTTGGCGCCGACCGGCTCACCTTGTCGATCAAGGATGGCAACGGGCCCCCGGGCCTAGCCTGGGCCAAACTGTCACACCATCGAAGTCGGCCCGCGCCCCGCACCGCCGACGAGCTCCCTGAGCCGGCCTGCGTCCTCGGAACCCGGCTGAGCAGTGAAGACCATGGCCCGCAGATCGCTGTCGCGCACCGTCAACAGGTCGCAGTCCAGGGCGATATCACCCACCTCGGGGTGACTGAGTACGGACTGGTCATCCTGGTGGGCAACGGCCCCCGCCCTGCTCCACAAGGTGGCGAACGACCGACTCGTACTCCGCAGCTCATCGATCAGGGCGGCGAGGGTGTCGTCCGCGGGATAGCGCAGTGACGCGGTCCGAAGCTCCGCCGCCAGCATCGCTTCGAACCTGGCCGCCTGTTCGGCAGACCTGCGGACGCGACCGGAGTCCGGGTTGAAGCCCCGCCACGCGAGGTTCCGATCCCAGCTGTGTGACATCTGCTCCCCGCACGCCAGCGCCTCCCATGCGCTGTTCCAGGCGACCACCGTCCACGTCGCATCACAGACACACACCGGCGTGCCGTCAAGGCGCTCGAGCAGCCGTCGCGCGCCCGGACCTATGTCACGAGGGACGGGTCCGTCGGCGGGGGCGTGCCCCGCCAGCGCGCAGAAATGCTCGTACTCGGCCCGGTCCACGCGTAACGCGCGGGCGAGGGAGTTCACGACCCCGGCCGACGGGTGGCTCCAGCCCTGCTCGAGCCGCCTGATGTAGTCCGCCGAGACGCCGGCCAGGTCGGCAAGCTCCTCTCTGCGCAGCCCGCGAGTACGACGTCGGCCCTCTGCGGTGAGGGCAACCGCGGCAGGGTCAGTGCTTTCACGCCGCGCCCGAAGTGCGGCACCGAAGAGATTGTGTTGCCTCATAGATCGAGTGTGGCTCACGAACGCCGCGCCACGGTACGGACGTCGGGCGCGTTCAGCTCGAAGCGCCGGGCTCGCAGCGCCCAGCGCGGGCCTACCGCTGGATCACTCCGAACCGGCCGGCGTCGTCTGGGTCAGCACACAGACCCAGCGCCCGCGGCGGCGGACGTACACGTCGGTCGTCCACTCATCGGCGTCGTACCGCTCGCCGCCGTAGTGGGCCGTGTTCGTCACGCGCGCCGACCAGACCGCCGTGTCGCCGTAGACCCGCACCCTGGCCGGGCCCACCCGCTCCATCGCCGAATGCGAGAGCGTGCCGGAGCGCACCAGCGACAGCAGCTTGTCGCGGCCGTCGATGCCGGTCGGCGCGACCATGCACCACTCCTCCGCCATGCACTCCGCCATCGCGTCGGCATCGTCGGCGACGATCGCCGCGGCCCAGGCATCGGCCACGCGCTCGATCTCCCGCAGGTCCGCCTCGGTCCCGTACTCCTCGGTCCCGTATTCCTTGGTCATCGGGCACCTCCCTCGGAGTCTCAATGCAACTCGAGTCACCCGCTCCGCGTCAGGGGCCGGCGTGTCGTTCCAGTAGGGACCTGACGCTGAAGGGCTGCACCTCGAGCAGGACGATGGTGGTGTTGGACCGGACGACCCCAGGCGCTTCCAGCAACAGGTTCGTGATGCGGTGCAGGTCTTCGGTGTCCCGGGCGACCACGCGGGCGAGCAGGTCGCCGTCGCCGGTGGTGACGAGCAGCTCGACCACCTCGGGAATGCGCAGGATCGCGTCGCGGGTGGACTGGCCCATGCGCTGGCTGATCGACATCGTGATGAGGGCCAGCAGCGGATAGCCGAGAGCCTCGGGCGCCACGCGCCGACTGTGCTCCCTGAGTTGACCGCCTTCTTCCAGTCGCTTCAGACGCGCCTGCACGGTGTTACGGGCCAGACCGAGCCGCTCGGCCAGGGCAACCGTCGTGGCTCGTGGGTCCGCGTCGAGCGCCAGGAGGATCTTGGCGTCGAGGGCGTCGACGTTTCGCATGGTGCTCAGTATGGCACAGCGCGAGAGTGTCATATTGAGCATTCTGCTCATCATTCCTGCCGCATATTGTGCATTCCGATACGCCTTCCTAGGTTCACGCCATGCAAAAAGCGCAATGCGACAACACGTCAACGACCAGCGCCGCCCGTGTGGACCGCCGGGTATGGGGTGACGAGGACGAGATCGTGGCGGCCGCCCTCGACTACGCGCGGCGGCGCATCACGCAGGCTCCGGATCCGGTGACCGGCGCCCGCCCCGCCGCCGACCTCGCCCTCGCGGCCCGTACGGCCATCACCCCCTGGGGAATCGGCGGCGCCGCGGCCCTCAAACTGTTCGACCAAGTCCTGGTACCCGCCACCCGCGCCCAGAACGGACCGACGAACCTCGCGTACATCCCCGCGGCCCCCACCCGTGCCGCACTCGCCTTCGACGCGGTCACCGGCGCGGCGAACATCTTCGCGGGCCTCTGGGAGGCGGGAGCCGGCGCCATTCATGCCGAGAACGAGGCGCTGGCCTGGCTCACCCAGTTGCTCGGATGGCCCGGCACCGCAGCGGGATGCTTCGTCAGCGGCGGCACCATGGGCAACCTCTCGGCTCTCATCACGGCCCGCGCCGCTGCCGCCGCATCCGGCCCCCGGCCGACGGACGGCTGGAAGATCGTGTGTGCCGACAGCGCCCACTCCTCGATCAGGTCCGCGGCCCAAGCGATGGATGTCACGGTCGTCACCGCACCCGTGGACCAGCGGGGACACCTCACCGGAGCCGCCGTGAACGCGGCCTTGGACTCCACGACCGGCGTGTTCGCCGTGGTGGCGACCGCCGGGACCACCAATGCCGGTCTCATCGACGACCTCGATGACATCGCCGAGGCATGTGAACGCCACCAGGTGTGGCTGCACATCGACGGCGCCTACGGCGGAGCGGGCCTGGCGGCACCCAGTGTGCGGCACCTCTACGCCGGCATCGAACGCGCCGACAGCTTCATCGTCGATCCCCACAAATGGCTCTTCGCCCCGTACGACTGCTGCGCACTGCTCTACCGGAACCCCGCGGCGGCACGCGCCGCGCACAGTCAGTCGGCGCACTATCTCGACGCCATCGACCGCGACGTCCACAACCCGTCGGACCTGGCCCTCCACCTCAGCCGCCGCGCCCGGGGTCTGCCGCTCTGGTTCAGCCTGGCCGTCCACGGAACCGAGCGGTACGCGCGTGCCGTGGAACAGACGCTGACCACCAGCCGACTGGTCGCCGACGCCATACGCGCCAGTGACCATCTACGCCTGACGATCGAGCCCGAACTGTCCGTCGTCCTCTTCGAACGCCCAGGCTGGGGCCCGCAGGACTACGCGTCATGGTCCGCCCGTACCGCCGAAACAGGCGCCATGCTGTGCGTGCCGACCCAGTGGAACGGCACAACCGTGCTGCGCATGGCCTTCGTCAACCCGGACACCCGCGCCGACGACATCATCGGCACGCTCCGCACACTCCGCCAGTGAGTGCAGGTCGAGCGACCTGCGACGTGGTGCGGCGTCAGCGGGAGTGGCCGAGTTGGGTGAGGGCCAGGTCGAGCACGTCGGCGAAGAAGTCGGCTGCGGTGGTGTCGATGCACAGCGGTGGCTTGATCTTGAGGATGTTGAGGTGGTCCCCGGTGGGCTGGACGATCACGCCGAGGTCGAGCATGCGGTCGCAGAGTTCGGCGGTCTCTTCTGTGGCGGGTTCCAGGCCGACGTGGTCCCGTACGAGTTCGACGCCGAGGTAGAGGCCCGAGCCGTGGACGGCGCCGATGATGCCGTAGCGGTCGGCCAGTGCCTCGAGCCGACTTTTCAGATGGCCGCCGACGCGCGCCGCGTTGCCCTGGAGGTCTTCGTCGCGCAGGGCGTCCAGGACGGTGAGGCCCACGATGCTGGAGACGGGGCTGCCGCCGGTGGAGGAGAAGAAGTAGCCCTGGTGGCGGTACCGGTCCGCGACCGCCTTCGACGTGATGACGGCGCCGAGGGGGTGTCCGTTGCCCATGGCCTTGGCGACACAGACGATGTCGGGGACGACCTGCTGCTGCTCGAAGCCCCAGAACCAGTGTCCCAGGCGGCCGTATCCGACCTGGACCTCGTCGGCGACGGCCAGGCCGCCGTGACGCCGTATCGCCGCGTACACCTGGGCGAGATAGCCGTCGGGAAGGGCGACTCCCCCGGCGTTGCCGTAGAAGGTCTCGCCGATGAATGCTCCCGCCGGGCGGCCGGCAGCGGCCAGTTCGTCGATCACCGCGACGGCCTCGGGGGCGTAGCGCACGGCGTCCGGCCCGCGATGGCGGCCGCGGTAGGAGTTGGGCGAGTCCACGGTGTGCACCCAACTCGGGCGGGTGGCAAGGGCGTTCGGGTTGTCCTGGAGCGAGGTGGAGACCGCGTCGGAGGCGTACGTCCAGCCGTGGTACGCCTCGCGCAGCGCGACGACGTCCTGCCGGCCGGAGGCCCCGATGGCCAGCCGAAGGCCCAGATCCACCGCTTCCGAACCGGAGTTGACGAGGAACACCGTGTCCAGAGGGTCGGGGAGGAGGGCGGCGAGGCGCTCGGTGAACTCCACCACGGAGGCGTAGTGGAAGCGCGAGTTGGTGTTGAGCCGCCGCAACTGCCGGGAGACCGCCTGCTCGACGCGGGGGTGGGCGTGGCCGAGTGGGGTGACGTTGTTGACGATGTCGAGGTACGACCGGCCGTCGGTGGACAGCAGATGGTGGCGCCAACCACGTTCGATACGTGGAGGGTTGGCGTAGTAGTGCTCCTGCACGGTGGCGAACGTGGCGTCCCGCCGGTCGAGCAGGTCCCTCTCGTGCGTACGGTCGGAGCCGGCCGGGAGTCCGAGGAGCGGGGCGGGGTCGGCGGTGAGCGCGAGCCAGCCGGCGGCGTACTCGGGACGAACCAGGCGTGGGGCAGCGGGGCCGTCGGCGTCGCGCAGCGCGACGTGGACCGAGGCACCGGAGCTGAGGTGGGTGATGTCCTCGCCCGCCTGCACCGTCGCACCGGTGGTGACCACGGGCTGGACCGCGCGGGGGAAAGACAGCGTCAGAGTCTGCGCGCCGTAGGTGAGTTCCACGTGGCCCGGCGCCGCGGCGAGGACCTTCCCCGCGGCGGGCGCCTGCACCACGGCATCCCGGCCGAGCCAGAGGTCGATTCCGGTGGGCACCGTGGCGGTGGACACCGCCGACAGCGCCGGTGTCCGAGCCAGTCGCGCATGGGCGTACCGGGTGGCGACGGCGGCGGCTCCGTCCGCGAGCGCGGAGGTCACCAGCCGGGCCTCGGTGCCGGCGTCCGTCCAGGCTCCGTGGTCCATGGAATCGGCGTCGGTGGACAGGTCGAGGAGGGTGATGTCGCCGGCGGCGAGGTCCCGTAGGAGAGGGCGCAGCGACGCATCGGCCTGCGCGGTCCGAGCGGTCTGGGCGGTCTCGGCGGTCTCGGCGGTCTGGGCGGTCTCGGCAGGCACGTCGGCCATGCCGGTCGCGTCCCTGATAAGGCGGGTCATCACCGGCAGGGGCAGCCGGGTGGCCTGTTCGAAGATGCGCCATTCGCGGTCGAGCGCGTCCTTGGCGTACGCGTTGTCCTCGTCGACGGCGGCCTGCTGCCGCCCGCTGGCCACCAGGACGGCGGCGCGCAGGACCACGAGCGGCCACACCGCCTCGGCTTCCTCGGCGGAGAGCGGCCGAACGGCGTGGAAGGCGCGGACGGCCGGCAGCACATGGTGAGGCTCGACACCGTCGTGGTGGAGCATCGAGGACAGTGACACGGCGAGTTCGCCGACCGCCCAGCTTGTGGTCACGTCACCGAAGTCGATGACCCCGTCCGGCATGGGCGGACGGCTGTCGGGACGGCGGATCAGATTGTCGTCGGTGAGGTCCAGGTGCACGGCCTGCGACGGCAGCGTGGCGCCGAGCTTCTGGACATACGCCCAGGCCTCGGCGGTCGCGGCCTGGACGGCGGTGCGCCGGTCGGTTTCGTCGATGTGCCCGGCGAGCTTGGCGACGACGCGATCGGCGTGCTGCGGGTCCCACTGAAGCACGCGGTCGAGGCCCGGGTGCCGGAAGTCGCGTAGAGCGGTGCTGGCCTGTCCGGCGAGGGTGCCCATGCCCGCCACGGTGTCGGCGGACAGGTGCCGTGGTCCCGAGAGCGTCCCGCCGGGCAGGTAGCGCAGCAGGCGCGCGACGGCCGGACCGTCCTCGGTGTCCACCGTCGTACGTCGCGGGGAGCCGTCGGGGCGGCGCAGGACCGTGGCGATACGCAGTTCCGGGCGGGCCGAGGCGATCAGGTCGGCTGCCGCGTCCTGGGCGTCGATCTCCACCGTGCCGAAGGCGGGGTTGGCGATCTTCAGAATCGCCGCGGGTGTCCCGTCGTCTGTGTGCAGCAGGAAGTTGGCGTCCTGCTGGCTGCCCAGCGCCTGCGCGCGAGCGGTGATGCCGAGGTGTTCGGCAGCGATGAGCTCAGCCTCGGCCGGCGCCATGCGGGGGGCGGGAAGGGCGTCCTTGGTGAAGAAGTCGATCGTGCGGTGCTCGTACTCGTACTCGTCGGGCTGCATGCGGGATTCCTCGGCCGGTGCGGGCAGTCAGGGGGCTGGTGCGGGCGAACAGGGCTCGGACGCTGCAAACAGGGCTCGGACGGCTCGGATGCCTCAGTCGACGTGCCACAGGAAGCGGTGCGTGTGAATCCCGAAGTAGGGGAAGCTCTCCACGGATGCGACACCCTCGACGGGCCGCACGACGTCGTTGATGAAGTCCAGAAGATCCCGGGGCTGCGCGCACACCACCTCCGCGAACAGGTCGAAGCCGCCGGCCGTCAGGACCGTGTACACGACTTCGTCGTGCCGGGACAGTTCATCGGCGACCGCCCGGGAATCGCCGTCGGTGCGCAAGCCCAGGAGTGCCATCGTCTGCCGGCCCATCGTCATCGGGTCGGTCACTCCGACGACCTGGACCGCCTTGGTGTCGATCAGCCGCTGCAGCCGGAGCCGTGCGGCCGAGGGCGACAGCCCGACCTTCGGACCCAGATCGGCGTAAGGGATCCGGCCGTCGACCTGCAGCTCCCGCAGGATGGCCCGGTCGATGTCGTCCATGCAGCACCTCTCTCCTGCGTGAACGGCAGGCATTGCGCTTGTTTCAAGCACGATGCCGGACCTGTGCGCTCGATTCAAGTGTGGGGACGATGGAATCGAGCGAATCTGGGCCAACGCAGCACGCGCCACAGTGCCAACCGCGGTGCTGCGTACAACCTGGACGTGGACGTGGACTCAGGAGTCCGCGAGGAGGCTGTCGTCCAGGAACTCCCGTACGTGGCGCAGGACTTGGGCCCGGTCCGTACCCCGTAGTCCGATCGCCACATGGACGGAGAACCCGTCGAGCAGCGCCCGCAGCCGGGCGGCGAAACGGTCCGGGTCGACCGGCCGGAACTCTCCCCTCGACACCCCCTCCGCCAGCAGGGCCACCAGGTCGCGGTGCCAGGCACCCTCGATCGCGGCCTGGCGGTCGCGGGCCGCGTCGTCGGCGTTCTGCGAGCGGTTCCAGACCTCCAGCCACAGCGTCCAGTGCGGGTCTCGGTGGCCGTCGGGCACGTACAGGTCGACGTACGCGTCAAGCCGCTCACGGGCGGACGTGGTGCGGGTCAGCAGCCGACCGCGCTCGGCACCGAGTCGGCCCTCGCTCCACTCCAGGGTCTGCAGCAGCAGCTCGTCCTTGGAGTGGAAGTAATAGAGCAGATGCCCGCTGCTCATCCCGACCTCGCGTCCGAGCGCCGCCATGGTGAGCTTCTCCAGACCGCGCTCGGCGATCATGCCCATGGCGGCGGCGAGTACGTCCTCGCGGGGCGGGGCGGGGGTGCGGCGGCGGGTGGTCACTCGGCGGCCTCAACCCGTACGGCGTCGGGCAGGAAGTGGGTCTCGTACGGGACATAGCAGTCGCTGAACAGGGTCGCGACCACCGCGCCGCAGCTGCCGCACACCTGGTTGGGCCCCTTCTGGCCGGATACCCCGCAGCAGCCGACCTCTGACAACTTGGGATTGTGGGACAGCCGCCCGGCGGTGTCCTCCGGGTGTGTCACCAGGGTGTCGCGCGGCCCGGCGGACATCAGGCATCCGTCGCCGTCGGGGTCCGACATGGACAGCCCTGGGATCGCCGCTCCCTCCCACTCAGGATCCGGATGCGGCACGAAAGGCGCCCCGGACGGCTCCGGATCCACCGCGTACGTGCCGCGCGGCACCGTCGGCGGGGCGTGCCGGGAGCCGTCCGGGCCCGGCAGCCCGTCGAAATAGGGGCGCTCCGGCAGCTCGGGCAGCCGGCGCAGCGGTTCGGTGAGGGGATGGCCGCAGGCCGTGCAGAGCAGCAGTACGTTCACCCGTACGTTCTACCTGACCACGACCTTCGGCTGCTGCTGAGTAATGCAGTGGATGCCCCCACCGCCCGCGAAGATCGGCCGCGCGTCCACCAGCGTCACCGTCCGCTGCGGGAACAGCCGGCGGAAGACGTCGGCCGCGGTCTCGTCCCGGGGGTCGTCGAAGCCACACAGGACGACGCCGCCGTTGCAGAGGTAGTGGTTGATGTAGGAGTAGTCGGCCCAGTAGCCGTCGGTCTCCAGGACGGTCGGGGCGGGCACCTCGACGACCTCCAGGCGGCGGCCGCGCGCGTCGGTCTGCGCCTTCAGCAGGCCGACGACCTCCTGCGTCACCTCGTGGTCGGGGTGGGCCGGGTCCGGCTGCACATGGGCCACGACCACACCGGGCCGGGCGAACGCGGCGACGATGTCCACATGGCCGAGGGTGCCGAAGCCGTCGTAGTCGCCGGTGAGGCCGCGCGGCAGCCAGATCGCCTTGCGGGTGCCGAGGTGGGCGTGGATCTCGGCCTCCACCTGCTCGCGGGTCCAGTGCGGGTTGCGTTCCGGCCCGAGCTGGACCGTCTCCGTCAGCAGGACCGTGCCCTCGCCGTCGACGTGGATGGCACCGCCTTCGTTGACGAGTTCCGAGGTGTACGTCTTCGCCGAGCCCGCAAGGTCGGAGACGTACTCGGCGATCTTCGCGTCGTGCTCCCAGCGCGCCCAGTCCTGGGCACCCCAGCCGTTGAACGTCCAGTCCACGGCGGCGAGTTCACCGGCGCCGTCGGTGAGGAACGTGGGCCCGATGTCGCGCATCCAGGCGTCGTCGAGGTCCCGCTCGACCGTGTCGATGCCGTGCCCGAGCAGAGCGCGCGCCTCGGCCGACTGTCCGGGGCCGCACACCACCGTCACCGGCTCGAAGCGGCGCACCGTGCGGGCGACCGAGGCCCAGGCGACGCGCGCGGCGGCGAGGCCCTCGGGGTCGTCGAAGGTCGGATTCGGGCCCGGCCACGCCATCCAGGTGCGCTCGTGCGGGGCCCACTCGGCGGGCATGCGGAAGCCGTCGGCGGCAGCAGACATGAAGCGTCCTTACGTCCTCAGAGGAAGTACAGGCGGTTGAGGGAGACAGACTCGGCCGGTTCGGAGCGCAGCGGCTCTCCGTCGAGCGTGACCAGCCCCGTGCGCTGGTCCACATCGACCGCTCCGGTACGGGAGTTGAGGCGCAGGTCGGCCGGCCCGATGCCGCGCGTGCCCCGTACGGCGACCCTGCGGCGCCGGGTTGGCATCAAGTCGTTGCCCTGGTCCACGGCCGCCTGGGCGACGAAGGCGACCGAGATGTCGGCGGGCGTGGCACCGTACGCCCCGAACTGCGGGCCGAGGACGAGGGGTTCGCAGGTCTCGGTGGCGGCGTTCGGGTCGCCGACCACGCCGTACGCCGGGAAGCCGGACTTGAGCACCAGCTGCGGCTTGGCGCCGAAGTACTCCGGCCGCCACAGCACGATGTCGGCGAGCTTGCCAACCTCGATCGACCCCACCTCGTGGGCGAGACCGTGCGCGATGGCCGGGTTGATCGTCAGCTTGGCCAGGTAGCGCAGGACACGCTCGTTGTCGTGGCCGTCGTCCGGGGCGCCGAGCTCGGCCTTCATCTTCCCTGCCATCGCGAACGTACGGCGGACGGTCTCGCCGGCCCGCCCCATCCCCTGCGCGTCCGACGAGGTGATGCCGATCGCGCCCAGGTCGTGCAGCACGTCCTCGGCGCCCATGGTGCCGGCGCGGATGCGGTCGCGGGCCATGGCGGCGTCGCCGGGCAGGTCGGTCTTGAGGCCGTGGGCGGAGACGATCATGTCGTAGTGCTCGGCGACGGCGTCCCGGCCGAAGGGGAGGGTGGGGTTGGTGGAGGAGCCGATGACGTTCGGGACGCCGGCCATCTTCAGCACGTTCGGGACGTGTCCGCCGCCGCAGCCCTCGATGTGGAAGGCGTGGATGGTCCGGCCCTCCAGCACGCGCAGGGTGTCCTCGACGGAGAGGCATTCGTTCAACCCGTCGCTGTGCAGGGCGACTTGGACGTCGTGTTCCTCGGCGACACGCAAGGCGGTGTCCAGGGCGCGCGTGTGGGCGCCCATGTCCTCGTGCACCTTGAAGCCGGACGCGCCGCCCTCGGCGAGGGCCTCGATCAGGGGCGCCTCGTGGGAGGACGAACCGCGCCCGAGGAAGCCGATGTTGACCGGCCAGGCGTCGAAGGCGTTGAACGCGTGCCGCAGCGCCCACGGCGAGTTGACCCCGACGCCCCATACGGGCCCGAACTCCTGCCCGATGATCGTGGTGACGCCGGAGGCGAGCGAGGCTTCCATGATCCGCGGCGACAGCAGGTGAACGTGGGTGTCGACGGCTCCGGCGGTCGCGATGAGCCCCTCGCCGGACACGATGGAAGTCCCGGTGCCCACGACGACGTCGACTCCGTCGAGGGTGTCGGGGTTCCCGGCCCGCCCGACCGAGCAGATCCGGCCTTCCCTGATGCCGATGGAGACCTTACGGATCCCCAGCGCCGCGTCGATCACGACGACGTTGCTGATGACGAGGTCACAGGTCTCCCGGACGGCGGCCGCCTTGAGGTGCAGTCCGTCCCGGGCGGTCTTACCGAACCCGGCGAGGAACTCGTCGCCGTAGCGCTGGGAGTCGGACTCGACGCGGATCGTCAGGCCGGAGTCGCCCAGCCGGATCCGGTCACCCGCGCGCGGGCCGTGGGTGGAGGCGTACTCGTACGGGCTGAGGCGGCGGGCCTCGGCGGGGTGGCCTCCTGGACGGCTCATCGCGCGACCTCCTGATCAGGTGTTTCCGTATCAGGTGTTTCCGGTATGCCGAGGTAGCCGCAGGCGGCGGCGCGGCGGAGTGCCTCCTCGCGGGCGCCGGGCGCGTCCAGTGCCCCGTCGACCAGACCAGCGAACCCGATGGCGATCCGGTCGCCCCCGATGGGCACCAGCCCGACCTCGAGGCTCTCCCCCGGCCCGAACCGCAGGGACGATCCGGCGGGTACGGCGAGCCGCATCCCGTAGGCCCTCTCCCGAGCGAAGTCGAGCCGCGGATTGGCCTCGAAGAAGTGGAAGTGGGAGGTGACGGAGACCGGCACGGTGGCGGTGTTGGTGACCGTCAGCCGCACGACCGCCTCGGGCTCGGCGTGCTCGGGCCCCGGCAGCAGCGCGCCCGGAGCCCGCGCACCAAGACTCCCGCCGATCGGGTCACTCACGACCGCGAGCCGCGACCCGTCGTCGAACACCGCCTCGACCTGCACCTCGGTGACGACGTCCGCGACACCCGGCAGCACATCGTCCGGGCCGAGCACGGACCTGCCGCGCTCGACGGCCTCCACAAGCCGGGCACCGTCGCGGGCGGCCTCGCAGACGGCGTCCGCGATCAACGCGGTCGCCTCCGGCACATTGAGCCGCAGACCGCGCGCGCGGCGGGCGCGAGCCAACTCGGCAGCTCCGAAGAGCAGCAGCCGATCACGCTCCGTGGGAGTCAGCCTCATGCCGCGGGCACCTCCTCGCTTCACTCACGTTAGAGCAACACTCTAAGCATGGAATGCCTGGAGGAGAAGTACTGGCTCACACCAAACGGATCCCCCACATTGCACGTCACTCTAACCCTCGGGACACCTCAGGCAGCCGAGTGGTGGGCACCCGTCGGGGTTCTGCACGCGACGTGGCTCGGCCTGGTCCTGGGGTTGCTGGTCCCGCAGCTGTTCGGCACCTTCACGGCGTACGCGACGCGGTCGCCCACATGCCGCCACGCCGTCGACTCCGACCGAACGGCCATCCGCCCCCCTTGCATGTTCTATGCCATACCTCATAAGTTACCGACAGGTAGCTCGTTACGGCGGGCTGCAATCTCGTCGGAAGGTGGTGGGCAGGTGAGCCCGCGCAAGAGTGACAGCCGTGACCGGATGGTCCTCAGCGCCGCCGCCCTGCTGCGCGAGTACGGGGCGAGCGCGACCAGCATCGACCGGGTGCTGGCACACAGCGGAGCCCCTCGGGGCTCGGTGTATCACCACTTCCCCGGCGGGCGCACGCAGCTCATCGACGAAGCGGTGGCACTGGCGGGGGACTTCATCGCGGGCCTGATCGACGCCGCCATGCAGGCGGATGATCCGGTGGAGGCCGTCGACGCGTTCTTCGCGCTGTGGCGCGACCGGCTCGTGGAGAGCGGCTTCCGGGCCGGCTGCCCGATAGTGGCGGTGGCCGTCGAGACCAACGACGACGCACCCCAGCTTGTCGTCTCGGCAGCCGCTGTCTTCGCCCGCTGGCAGGAGGCCCTCGCGGCCCTGTTCGTCCGGCACGGCCTGACCGAGGAACGCAGCCGCCGGCTGGGCGCCTTCATCATCGCGGCGGTCGAAGGCGCGGTGATCATGTGCCGGGCCGAGCAGAGTACCGCCCCGGTCGAGGCAGCCGCCGCCGAGATCCACGACCTACTTCTCCACACCTTGCGCGACCGCCCCGGTGCCGCCGAATCGGAGCCCCGGCCGTAGCCCGCAGCCACTTGACCCAGTCAGTTCAGCTCGAAGGAGTCGCCATGCCCTCGCTCGACCGCCACGACAACGTCTTCGTCCTCGACCTCGGAGTCGGTGAGAACCGTTTCCACCCCGACTGGCTCACGGCCGTCGATGCCGCGCTCGATGAGGTGGAAAAGGCGGAAGGCCCCCGCGCCCTGGTCACCGCCGCGACCGGCAAGTTCTACTCCAACGGGCTCGACCTGGACTGGCTGTCCGCGCACGCCGACCAGTACCACGACTACGTCGTCTCGGTCCATGAACTGTTCGCGCGGATGCTGTCGCTGCCGGTCATCACGGTGGCCGCGCTGCAGGGGCACACCTTCGCCGCCGGCGCGATGTTCTCCCTCGCCCACGACTTCCGTGTGATGCGCGCCGACCGCGGCTACTGGTGCCTGCCCGAAGCGGACATCAACATCCCCTTCACCCCCGGCATGGCCGCGCTGATCCAGTCCCGGCTGGCTCCGCAGACCGCGCACGAGGCCATGCTCACCGCCCGCCGTTACGGCGGCACCGACGCCGCGGCCGCAGGCATCGTCGACCAGGCGGTCAGCGAGGACGCCGTGCGCTCCACCGCGATCGAGATCGCCCAGGCACAGGTGAACAAGGCCGGCGACACCCTCGGCACCATCAAGGCCCGCATGTACTCCCCGGCCCTGTCCACCCTGCGCGACACCACCGACCCGCTGGGCTGAGCCGGCACCTCGCCGACCACACACCCCCCTACCCCGGGGACTTCGCCCGGGGAGGGCTGCCCCAGCTGCCCACCGCATAAGGAGACAGGGCCAATGACAGCCGACACCGCCTGGCACAAGAGCGCCTGCATCCTGTGCGAGAACAACTGCGGCATCCAGATCCAGACCGACGGCCGCCGCTTCGCCAAGATCCGCGGCGACAAGGAGCATGTCGCCACCGCCGGCTACACCTGCAACAAAGCCCTGCGCCTGGACCACTACCAAAACGGCGGAGCCCGCCTCACGACGCCGCTGCGCCGGGAGACCGACGGCAGCTTCACCCCCATCGACTGGGACACCGCCATCGGTGAGATCGCCACCCGACTGAAGACCGTACGCGACACCCACGGCGGCAAATCGATCTTCTTCTACGGCGGCGGCGGACAGGGCAACCACCTCGGCGGCGCCTACAGCGGCGCCCTGCTACGCGCCCTCGGCGCCCGCTATCGCTCCAACCCGCTCGCCCAGGAGAAGACCGGCGAGGGCTTCGTCGACGCCCACCTCACCGGCGGCCACACCACCGGAGACTTCCAGAACGCCGAAGTCTCCCTCTTCCTCGGCAAGAACCCCTGGCAGTCCCACGGCGTCCCGCGCGCCCGCACCATATTGAAGGACATCGCCAAGGACTCCACCCGCACCATGATCGTCATCGATCCGGTGCGCACGGAGACCGCCGACCTCGCCGACATCCACCTCCAGGTGAAACCCGGCACCGATGCCTGGTGCCTGGCCGGCCTCCTCGGCGTCCTGGTTCAGGAAGACCTCCTCGACCACGCCTTCCTCACCTCCCGCACCACCGGCGCGGAGACGGTGATCGAGCATCTCAAAGGGGTGGACGTCGCCCGCTGCGCCCGCACCTGCGGTGTGGACGAGGATCTGCTGCGTCAGGCGGCCCGCAGGATCGGCACCGCCTCCAGCGTGTCGACGTACGAGGACCTGGGCGTCCAGCAGGGTCCCAACAGCACGCTGGTGTCCTACCTCAACAAGCTGACCTGGCTGCTGACGGGCAACTTCGCCAAGCCCGGCGCCATGCAGCCGCACTCGTGGATCGCCCCGCTGGCCCGCTACTCGACAAGCCCGCATCACACCCCCGTCACCGGCGCGCGGATGCCCGGCGGCCTGGTGCCCTGCAACGTCATCGCCGAGGAGATCCTCACCGACCATCCCGACCGGTTCCGAGCGATGATCATCGAGTCGTCCAATCCGGCGCACTCGCTGGCCGACTCCGCCGCCTTCGCCAAGGCGCTCGCCGCGCTCGACCTGGTCGTCGTCATCGACATCGCCCTGACCGAGACCGGCCGCCAGGCCGACTACGTGCTGCCGGCAGCCTCACAGTTCGAGAAGTGGGAAGCGACCTTCTTCACCTTCGAGTTCCCCCACAACACCTTCCACCTGCGCGCCCCGGTCCTCGACCCGCTGCCCGGCACCCTGCCCGAACCCGAGATCTACGCCCGCCTCATCCGCGAACTGAACGCCGTCCCCCGCAGCAGGCTGACACTGCTGCACGCCGCGGCCCGCCTGGGCCGTACCCCCTTCAAGTTCGCCTTCGCCGCCCTGGCCACCGTCGACAAGAGCACCCTCGCGACGGCCCCGTACCTGCTGTACGAGACCCTCGGCCCCACCCTCCCCGCAGGCGCCCGTTCCGCCGCCGTGCTGTGGGCGCTCGCCCAGCGCATCGCCAGGGAGTACCCCGCCGCCATACGCCGGGCAGGACACCCAAGCGCCGACGCCCTGTTCGACGCCATGCTGGGAGGCCGCTCCGGCATCACGTTCACGCAGGACGAGTACGCCGACGCCTGGAACTACGTGCCCCACCCCGGCCACCGCATCCCCCTGCCCATCCCCGAACTCCTCGGCCTCCTCGCCGACCTGGACACCACTCCCGCCGTGCACACCAGCGACGACTTCCCGATCGTCCTGGCCGCAGGACAGCGCCGGGCCTTCACCGCGAACACCATCTTCCGAGACAACACCTGGCGCAAGCGCGACCAACAGGGCGCCCTGCGCATCAGCCCGCACGACGCCGAACAGCTCGGCCTGTCCGACGGCGCCCTCGCCCAGATCACCACCACCCGCGGCACCGCTCAGGCAGTCGTCGAGATCGACGACCGTCTGCAAGCAGGACACGCGGCCCTGCCCAACGGCTTCGGCCTCGACCTGCCCACCGAGGACGGCGACACCGAACGCGTCGGCGTCGCCCTGAACACGCTCACAGACCTCACCTGGCGCGACCCCATCGCCGGCACCCCCTGGCACAAACACGTCCCCGCCCGCGTAGAGCCTTATCGTTCCTGACCAACACCGACCTCCCCGTGCTGGTAGGTCTCGATGGGATGCCTCCGACCTTTCGGCCCGGGGGCATCTTGCTGCGTAACCCGCGCCGTTAAAGATCTCTAGCAGTGATAACCATCAGGGCACTCAGCGAGCAGTACTCCGAAGATCCAGAAGAAGAGGACTGGCACGCTGGACACCGCTCCCATGATGGCGAAGCGCCGGCAAGCCCGCCGTCGACGCCCGACAAGCGCCACCACGGCCCCAATTGCCGGCGCGACCGCGGCACTGCTCAGAGCAGCGAGCCCAAACATCCTGCCGAACTCGTCCCGTACTTCCGCAAACCCCATCGCAAGGGCGATCGCAGGAGTCAGCAGGATGAGGGGAGTGGTCATCCACCACCACGACAGCACCGCGATTACCCGATCCACCCCGGAAGACGTCCGGCCAACAGGCAGCACATCATCGGAACGCCGGTCCGGAGCGACACTCGGGGGTGGCATGCCCAAATCATAGGCAACGGCGGCTCAGCGGCACTCAACCGCAATCAACAGCATGCCCCGTCGCGTTCAGCGCTTGGGCCTCACGGTCATCGAGAAGCCGGCGTTCAGGAGCTCCGCCGCGAGGCTTTTCCCGCCCCGTAGGCGCTGCAGGGACACAGGGCCCTCACCGCTCGTTCACCTTTGACGCATGGGAGGAGTTCGTAGACTTCGTGAGCTGAATCAGAGACATGGAGTCAGAGCCACGGGGGTGCCTGATGGTGGTCGGGTTTGTCATCGTGGGTACGTTGCTGGTGGCTGTCGGGGGCTGGGTGGGGGCCCAGTTCCAGGCTGCTGCCGGGACGGCGCTGATCGCCATGGGCGCGGTGATGGTCGCCGGCGCCATCGCCCGGCACCGGGGACAGCGCGCCCTCGAGGCGCAGCAGCGAGCACACCAGCCGCTGCTCAACCCCCTGGGCGGGCCGCCGCCCGCACCCGCGTACGAGGACGCGGGCGAACTGAGCGGCACGATGCTGGAGTTGTACGGCGGCGACCGGCCGGACCCGGGTGTTCTGGAACGCTCATTCCCTCCCCCGCGGCCGCGTGACGGGAGCCCCGAGTACCTGGCGTACACGGACGGATTGGTGGTCGCGACCGACACCGGGCGGCTCGTGATCCCCTGCGATGCCATACGAGCCGTATGGCATCGTCGGGAGTTCACCGTCCCCGGGCGGACCCTCCCCGGCGTCGGGGCACGGACCCTACCCGCCCTCTGCGAGCTGGCCCTGGAGGGCACGGAAGACCGGCTGACGCTCAGCGGGTCACCTCGGCAGGAGGAGCTGTCGGCCCTGATCGTGGACCGCACCCGCGAGCGGATCGTGCGGCGAATCCGCGAGATGTTCGACCGGGAGGGCACGGTGCGGTTGGGTGAGCTGACGCTGACGCGCGAGGGGGTGTACGACCGGGAGGGCGGGCATCTGCCGTGGAGCGGCGACTGGCGGATCGACGGACTGCCATTCCCGACGGGCGAGGGCGAGGGCCCCTGCTACAACACGGTGTACGTACACAGCACCGACAGACGGACGTTGGCCGCGCAGGTACCAGAGCTGACCGTGGCGACCGGGGTGCTGGAGGAACTCTCAGTCTCCCTCGCCTCCTAGGCGTCTCATAGACGGCCACGGTGACGTGCACTGCCGATCCTCGCCGTTCGGCCTGGTCGAGGGCCTGGGCTCCGAGAGTGGGATGTCCTGGAGAGCCTTCCGCTCACAGCACTTGGCCCCGCGGGGCAAGCCAGGTAGTAGCTCTACCTTGGTGCAGCGTTTGTTGTCCCGTGCCGTTGAACCGCAGTGGGGACGAGTCGCTGCTGGACGGCTGTTGGAGTCCCGGTCCGACGAAGGGCAGGAGCGGGGCAAGCGGCCAACCAGGGTCACTTCCCCGGTGCGGCAGCCGGCGAGTTCCGCGTCCAGCACCGCATGGCTGCCCACCTCCACCAGGGCTGCCATCCGCACCTGCACAAAGGCGCTCTTGCCGGTCCCGCGGCCATTGCCGGGACGGCCGAAGGCGGCCTGGTTGGCTTCGGTGTCCGCGACGTCCCAGCAGGTCCCGTCGACGGCCAGCAGCCGCAATCCCCGCCAGAACGCACCGGGGGTCGACTCGGTCGCCATCGGCTTCGCGGTCGCCGCGAACAGCACCTGCAGCGGCTCGGAACCCAGCCGCTGCCTGGCCCTGAACAGCGATGATTTCGCCGGAACGTGCCAGTCACCCAGCAGCCCCAGCCCTCGCAATCCCGCCACCAGGTGTCGCATGACCTCGAGATACGGAGCAGGTGAGAACAGCGCCAGCCCCAGCACGACGTACACCATCAGCCGCGCAGGAAGCAGTCGCCTACGTTGCTCGGACCGGCCGCACGCGGCCACCACCCGGTCCACCAGCCCCGGCGGATACACCCAGGTCAACAGGCCAAGACCCGATAAGTCAGACGCACTCGCAGCCACCCGCACCACCCCCGGCACCGACTCCCAACCAGCCTACGCCCACAGCGAAAGCAACGGCGTTGACCCTAGTCGGCCTTCCGCCAGCGGGCGCGCAGACTGAACGCCGCGCCCTTCGGCCGGCGTTCGCGGGTGAACACTCCCTTCTTGTTGCCGTCGACACGGAAGACACCGGGCGCCGTGGCGAAGTCGGCGAAGTTCCAGACCTGCTCGCCGACGACCGCGTCGACACGGTCGAACACCCGGTGATACACGTCGAGCAGTTCGGTCTGGTACTCCTCGGTCCACGGGCTGGGTACGACGCTGCGCAGTCCGGGGTAGGTGTCCGCTCCGTACTCGGTGATGACGATGGGCTTGTCGTGCGCGGCCCACTGCCGGAGTTCCGCCTCCAAATCCGTCTCGGCCGCCGCCAGGTCGTCGGGGCCGAAGTACCAGCCGTAGTAACGGTTGAGGAGCACGACGTCGAACAGGTCGGTGACCACGCACTCGTCCGGTTTCCCCATGAGCGCGTTGACGTAGGCGACGGGCCGTGAGGGATCCAGTCGGCGTGCCTCGGCAGCCAGTGGTGCGAAGTAGTCGCGCGCCTCCGGTTGGACGTTGTCCGGCTCGTTGGCGATGGACCACAGCACGACACTCGGATGGTTCTTGTCGCGCGCCACGAGCTCCCTCACCGCCTGCAGGTGCGTGCGAAGTGTGCTCTCACCCACGGTGTCGGGCGAGAACGTGGACGCCTTCCGGCCGGAGCCGAAAACACCTCCCGCGATGTTCAGGTTCAGGCCGACGGCCGCCGTCTCGTCGATGACCACCACACCTTGTCGGTCCGCGTAGTCCAGCACCTCCTCGGCATAGGGGTAGTGCGAGGTGCGGAACGAGTTCGCGCCGGTCCACTCCAGCAGGGCGAAGTCATGAACCATCAGGGTGTCGTCGTGAGCCCTGCCGCGCACGGCGGCGTCCTCGTGCTTGCCGAAACCCTTGAAATAGAACGGGACTCCGTTGATCAGGAATTCCTTGCCCCGTACCTCTACAGTGCGCACCCCCACGGACTGCCGGTAACTGTCGACGAGGTCGCCGGAGGTGCTCCAGAGCGTGGCCTCGAGTTCGTAGAGGTAGCCGTCTCCGGGCGCCCAGGGGTGCACGTCCTCGATCCTGAGGGTCCCCACCGCCCCGGTGGCGGCATGGACCTCGACCCCGGAGGCATCGCGCAGCGAGACACGCACCACGTGCTCTTCGGCTTGAGCGGTGCTGTCCACGCGGTAGGCGACGAGGCCGGTCGTGTCCTTCAGGCTGGTGGTCACGGTGATGTCGGTGATGTGGACGGGGGGCGTGGTGTACAGCCACACGGGCCGGTGCAGGCCCGCGTAGTTGAAGAAGTCGAAGAAGTAGTGCTGCACCCGGCGGCCGTCCTCGCGTTCCTCCACTCGGCCGGGTGGTATCGACTCCCAGGTCAGTTCGTTGTTGACCACGACGGTGACACGGTTTTCGGCACCCGGCCGCAAGTGCGCCGTGACGTCGGCCTCGAAGGGGGTGTAACCGCCTTCGTGCCGGGCGACCTCGACATCGTTGACCCAGGCGGTGGCGCGATGCGTCGCGGCGTCGAAGCGGAGTACCGTCCGTTCCCCCGCCCACCCGGCAGGAACCCATACCTGCGTCTGGTACCAGACGTCGCCGACATGGTCACGGACGGTCGTGTCCGGGAAGATGTCGTTGTAGCTGGCCGGCACAGGGATGTCCACGGCGCCCGCGAGCTGCGAGCGCCACCAGCCCTCGGCACGGCCGGCCCCCTCCGCGTCCAGGCGGAAGCTCCACAGGCCGCCGAGAGAGCGGCGTTCACGAGTGGGGCCGTCCTGGGGACGAAGCATGGTTGGTTCTCCTGTTCTGTTTACGCCTGTCGACGCGGCGGTCGAGTAGGTCGAATAGGCGGGGATGAAGGGCGCGGCGCCCAGGGGACGGTCAGCACTCCCGGGGCCGGTCAGGGCGGGCGGCAGTCCTGTCGGGGCGGGGGCGGGCGGCGGCCCGGTCTATTTGATGCCGGTGTTGGCGATGCCCTGGATGAAGTGTCGTTGCAGGGCGAGGAAGAGCAGGATGATCGGTGTGACGACCGTGACCGCCCCGGCCAGCAGCAGGCCGTAGTTGGTGCCGTTGGCTCCCGTGGAGAAGAGGGCGAGGGCGACGGGCAGCGTGTAGTGGTCCTCGGTCTGCGCGATGACGAGCGGCCACAGGAAGTTGTTCCACTGCGCGAGGAAGGTGAGGATCGCCAGTGTCGCCAGCGCCGGCCGTGTCAACGGCAGGATCACCCTGAGGAAGATCCGGGATTCGCCCGCACCGTCGAGGCGCGCCGCCTCGACGAGGGCGTCCGGGATGTCCCGGATGAACTGCCGCATGATGAACACGCCGAACGGTGTCACGAGGAAGGGCAGGATGAGCCCGAGATAGGAGTTGCCCAGGCCCATGTTGCTGACGAGCACGAACAGTGGGACGAAGGTGGTGACGCCGGGGATGATCAGCATGGTGAGGACGAGGCCGAACAGCAGACGCTTCCCCGCGAACTCGATCTTCGCGAAGGCATATCCGGCCATCGAGCAGAACAGCAGGTTTCCCAGCACACAAGCCACCGCGACGAGTGTGCTGTTCAGGAAGTACAGTCCGAAGTTCTGCTTCGACAGCAGTTGTTCGAAATTGGCGAAGGTCGGGGACCGGGGGAGCCAGGAACTCGGGTGGGCGACGATCTCACCCGTCGGTTTCACCGAGCCGAGGAACATCCAGGCAAAGGGCGCCAGGGTCGCGAGGAGTCCGATCACGAGGGCACCGTAGAGAGCGAGACGGGCCGTGGGGACTCGCCGGGACGGACGCCGGTTCTGGAAGGCTGGTCCTGTCGTTGTGGTGGTGGCGGTCATGTCAGGCCTTCGCTCGGAAGATGCGGAACTGAAGAAGGCTCAGTAGAGCGATCGCGGTGACCAGCACATAGGACGCGGCCGATGCCAGTCCGTAGTTCCCGAAGCCGAATTGCTGGTAGGCGTAATAGCTGATCGACGTCGTGCTGTCCAAGGGGCCGCCGCTCGTCATGACGAACGGTTCCTCGAAGAACTGGAGGTAGCTGATGCTGAGCAGGATGGCGACCACCAGCGTGGTGGGCCGGAGCAGCGGCAAGGTCACGCTGCGGAAGGCCCGCCAGCGGGACGCGCCGTCCACAACGGCCGCCTCGTGCAGTTCGGGCGGTATCGACTGCAGTCCCGCCAGGAAGATCACCATGGGGATTCCGAAGTGCCGCCAGACCGCCATCAGTATGAGGGCGGGCATGGACCAGTTGGGATCGTTCAGCCAGTCCGGCCCGGAGATTCCCACTACGGACAGGACCGAGTTGATCATCCCGTCGGGCTTGTAGAGGTACCTCCACACGACCGCCACCGCCACGATGCTCGTCACGACCGGGGCGAAGTAGGCGACCCGGAAGAAGCCCTTCGCACGCTGGATCCCGGAGTTGAGTGCGACGGCGACGGCGAGAGAGAGCACCATCGTCAGTGGTATGCCCACGGCGACGAAATAGAGCGTGTTCAAAGCGGAGCGGACGAAGGTGGGATCGTCGAAGAGCGCGGTGTAGTTCTCCAGGCCGACGAAGTTGACGCTGAAGGGCGTCTGCACGTCCCTGCTCGTGATGTCCGTGACGCTCATCGACAGTGACGAGAAGACCGGCCAGATGCCGAACGTGGCGAACAGCAGGACGAAGGGTGAGCAGAAGGCCCAGGCGATCAGTGTGCGCCGCAGGTGTCCGGAACCGCGCCTCGACCGTTGAGCCGGCTGCCTGGTGGAAGACCTCTCGCGTGCGGGTTTCAGCGAGGTGGCCGTGGTCATCGGGACTGTCCCGTTCCGATCGCGGACGCTTTCGCCTGAATCCGTTCCAGGGCCGCCTTCGGTGACGAGACCCCCTTGGCCACCTTCTCGATCTCGGCATCGAGGACCGCGGATATCTGCTTCCACGTGGTGACGTTCGGGCCGGGTAGCGCAGTCTCCAGCTGGGATCGGAAGACGGCCAGTGTCGGATCCGACTTGAGCTTCCCCTCACTCCAGGCCGGCTGCACGGCGGGAAGGTCTCCGGACAGTTCGTACCAGTCCTGCTGGACGTCGGGCCGGGAGAGCCACCGGATGAACTTCCAGGCACCGTCGCGGTTCTTCGCGTTCTTGAACACCGTCCAGTGCCCTCCGCCGATGAAGCTGGCGTTGGACTTCGACCCCTTCGGGAGCGGGGCGACCCCCACCTTGTCCTTGACGAAGTCCGCTCCGCCCGCGCCCTTCAGCAGTGCCGTTTCCCAGGGGCCCGAGATGAGTGCGGCGGTGGAACCGGCGACGAACTGCGGCTCGATCTCCCCCAGACTCACCGCCCCGTTGCGGGTCGCGGTCTTCGACGTGAAGAACGACTGGTAGTACTCCAGCCCCTTGAGTGCCTCGGGTGTGTCGAAGGTGAACTTGGTGTTGTCCTCGTTCATGAGACGCGCACCGGCCTGCCACATGAAGGGCAGGACGCCCTGCCAGCTCGCCGCCACGCCGGTGGGCAGCGCCAGGCCCCACTTCGCGCCCTCCTTCTGGAGGGCCTTGAGGAACGGGCCGTACTCCTTCCAGGTCTTCGGCGCGGAGACTCCGGCAGCCTGTGCCAGGTCCTTGCGGTAGAACAGGACGCGCGTGTCCACATACCAGGGGACGCCGTACGTGCCCCCGTCGTAGGTGGTGCTCTGAGCGGCGCCTCGGTAGAAGGAGGAGGTGTCGACGAGGCCGGCCGGCACCTGCTCGAGTCCGCCCGTCGAGGCGAAGTTCGTCAGGTCGGCGGATCCGACGAGCGTGGCGTCAGGCGTGTCCTGGGAGGCGATCGCCGTTTCGACCTTCTTGGCGTAGTCCTGCCACGGGATGGCCGTGACCTTCACCTTCGCGTCCGGATTGGCCTTCCGGAAGCGCGCGACCAACTCGGGCAGGCGCTCTCCCTCGGTGCCCATGGCCCATACGTTGATCTCGCCCTTGGCAGGTGAGTTGCCGACGGGAGTGCCCGTGGCGCCCCCACCGCCTTGTGTATCGGACCGGCCGCAACCGGCCAGAACCAGTGTGGCGGCCAGACCGCCGATGAGCGCTTTCGACAAATGTGAGGTGGACATCCTTGTCCGTCTCCTCTCCACCCGGTGGATGCGTGAGCGGCTCTACCGCACGTCGTGGTGTGGGTCAGCGAGACCGTACAGCGAAAACCGAACAGGTGCCACACTTTCAGCAAGGGTGATGTTGGCGGATTATCGACCGGACGCCGCCCCGCACCGCCCGCTTAGGGTTGGGGTATGACCGAGAAGACGGCGGCCCGTCCGGCCACTCGCCGAGGCCCGTATGCCAAGAGCGCACAGCGCAGAGCCGAGATCGTCGCCTCGGCGACCGCCGTGTTCGCGGCTCGCGGTTACCGTGGAGGGTCCCTGAGGGAGATCGCCAAGCAGCTCGACCTCAGCCTTACCAGCGTCGTGCACCACTTTCCCAGCAAGAGCGCGCTCCTCGTGGCCGTCCTCGAGAACGCCGATTACGCAAGCATCGACTCCTTCGAGTCGGACAGCCGGGGAAAGGGTGTGGCCTACGCGGTCCTGCGGTACGTCCGCCGCAACCTGGAACGACAGGAGATGCTGCGGCTCCTCGCCCTGATGGCCGCGGAGGCCTCGGCTCCCGACCACCCGGCGCACGAGTGGTTCCGTGACAGGTACGAGCTGGTCATCACCGCTTTCACAACCGCGGTACGCAGGGACCAGGACCTGGGTCGCATCTCGAACCGGAGGGACCCCGAGCTGATCGCGGCGGCCCTTGTCGCGATGTGGGACGGCCTCCAGCTCCAGTGGCTCATCGACCCGCGGCGTGATCTCTTGGCCGGGATATCGGCCGGCTTGGAGGATCTGCTGGGCGATCCTGCCGTCGGCGACCGGCACCCGTAGCAGCACCAGGCGCCCTTCCCGACCAAACCGCCGCGCCCGCCCATCTTGCTTCACCGGTCGGGATCGGCACGCGACCGGCCGCTGTTCGCGACTGCGAACGAGACCGGGATACGGATGGGCGAGTGCTTCTCTCAAGCACTGCGACTGGCGCGTCGGCTACGTATCTCCGTACAGACGCATCGCTTCCCCTTGAGCGCGCAGGGTGGCGACACGTGTGCGGGACGAACAGAGGTGCACTGGATACAAGACCGTGCGTCCCCATCCGTGCTGCACCTGGTCGCCCAGCTCACCACCGCCTGGGGCACCCGCCAGACAACGGAGGGCAAAACGATCTGGGCGGAACAGACCCTCCCCCCGTGCCCATCGGGTGCGTTTCTTCCTGAGTGAGGTTGGTGTGCCGCGGGCGCCATCCCTGGCCAGAGTGGCCCGGCGGTCTTCTCGGTCCAGCTCGGCATCCGTGGCCCCGCCCTCTTACTCCAGTGCCGTTTTGCCGAGCCAGGCTGGCCTGCCTGCCAGCCCGAGTGCGGCCGCCGTGATGGAGACGAACGCAAGCACGGGGAACAGCACCGGGTAACTGCTCAGCGCCTTCAGCCAACGCCCCCGGTGACAGGCGCCAGAGCTGAGGCAAATGCGGCCACCGAAGCGCCGAGAAGTCCGGAGAGGTGGCCGGCCAAGGCAATAGGACGAAGGTACGGGCGGTGACGCCGGTGTTGCGGGCGATAGTGGCGTACAGGGTGCGACCGAGGGGCTGACCTGCGTCGCTCAGGCCGAGGGCCCAGGCAACCTCACCTACTCCCCCGAACTGTTGGAGCGGATGGTCGAGCTCGGCTTCTGTTGGGGCCGTTTCCTTGGCTCCTAGGACCCTCGCCAGACGCACTCCTCGCAGGGCTACAGCCCCAGACGGTCGCCACCTGGAGCTCCTGAGCCACACGCAGACGACTCGTCGGAGAACGCCTCTCGGGTGCTCCCCCGGTACCTCCGGCCTCAGGGTGGCCTCAATACATGGCCATGTCGCAGCAGAGCCGAGCCGAATACGTCTCACCGGCTGCAGGTCTGCACGCATCCGTGCAGGCCAGAAGGGCACCAGTCGACGCAGACGCACCTGGCGCCAAACCCACGAGCAGCGGATTCAGTCCGTTCAGGCGAAGTCGACGCCCTGACACCCAAAAGTGAACGTTTCCGCAGGTCAGAGGCCTGCGCAGGTGGGGCGGGTGGGACTCGAACCCACGGCCGACGGATTATGAGTCCTTTAGGGATCTTGGCGGCCCTTGTCGATCAACGCCAATCCGTGACGTTTTCGCTGGTCAGAAGGGGTGAGCTGTGTCGGCATCCCTTTTCGTCTTTGTCGGTCTGTTCCTGTCCTTGTGTCCCGAAGGCGTCCCGAATCCGTCGCAAAGCAAAAATGGCACCGCCCCGCGAAGCAGTCGCGCCAGCTCGGAGGGGGTTCTCGAACCCCTCCGCAGCGGATTCCCCATCCAACACATAGAGGCTCCGCTCCCGGTATTCGGTGCGGAGCCTCTGCGGTCACGGTTGCAGGTCGGCCTGACCGGCGGTCATAGCTGCCTCGCGTAGGTGTCCTGGTACGCCGCCCTCCCTCCGAACACGTTGAGGCCGATGTGTCCGCTCGTGTACGTCGCGTCCGTCACGTCGATGATCCGGGTGCCGTTGAGGAAGACCCGGATGCGGTCTCCGTCGGCCAGCACCCGCACCGCGTACGTCGTGCCGCGGCGGACCAGGGCCGGGACGCGGGCGAGGGCGGCGGCGGCGTCGAACTGGCCGTCGGCCTTGGCGACCAGGCGGATCACGCGCAGGTCGGGGTCGATGTTGAGGCAGTAGGCGTCGGCGCCGTCGGAGGAGGCCCGCCAGAGGAGGGAGAGGGCGCCGCCCGTGTCGGGGTCGGGGCCGCCGAGCCGGACCAGGGTGGTGAGGTCCAGGTCCGTCGCCGTGCGCACGGACATCGCGTTGGAGTCCTTGTCGAAGGTTCCGGCGCGGCCCGCGCTGTCCGTGGACCAGTGGCCGGCAGGCGTGACCGTCAACTTGCCGAGGTCCGAGCGGAATTCACCGCCGCGCGGGGCGGCCGGCAGCGGCTTCACGCGATCCACCAGGCGGTCGGTGCTGTCCAGCTTGTGCACCTTGAGCGACTCGATGTGCGCGGTGCCGCCCTTGGCGTAGAAGGCCATGCCGTCGGCGTCCGGCGCCGGGAAGATCAGGCTGGTCACGGCTGCCTGTCCGTCCGCGCCGCATGCCTCGACCGAGGACGAGTCGACGTACACGCGCAGGGTCACGCGTCCGTCGGTCGCCCGCATCGGCGCGGTCGTACGGCCCGCGAAGTACTGCGTGAAGTCGCTCAGGCCCGCGGCCGAGCAATCCACGAACAGTTCCTGCGCCTTGGCGTCGTATCCGACCGTCGTGTGCTGGTCGTCGTCGGCCCGGAGGCGGAAACCGATCTCCGTGGCGGTGCCGAGGGTGGCTTCGGCCTCGATCTCGTACGCGATGCCCGTGACACGTGTGAGCGGGTTAGCGGAAGTCGGGCCGACGGAGAGGTCCTTGCGGGCCGTGGTGGACGTGCGCAGGGCGGTCAGTTCGCGGACCGGGCGTTGAGCGGCCCATGTTCCTCCCGCTCGTCGCCCTGCCGGTCGCGCCCCACGCCGAGTCGCCGCGCCTGCACCCCCTGCTGCAGTCATGACCTCGGATCTGCCCGGAGACTCTTCGAAACATTCGAAGTCCAGGCCCTCGGAATTTCTCCCAAGCACCCTCTGTTCGGCGACCAAAAACCCTCTATTAAACGCTTGAAGTCTTCGAAATATTTCGTAACTGATACCGAAAGTATTGACACTTGACGAGAGCAGGCCAACACTGCGACCCACCTCCCGGAGAAGAGAGAAGGACCCCTCGCATGGACCTCGTACCCGCACACCCGACGACCCGCAGGGCCGCCTGCGCCATGCTGTTGGGCGCCGCGTCGGCGCTGGCCCTACCCGGTACCGCCCGCGCCGCCACGGTCATCAACACGAACCAGACCGGCACCCACAACGGCTTCTACTATTCGTTCTGGACCGACGCGCAGGGCACGGTCTCCATGACCCTGGACTCCGGCGGCAACTACAGCACGAGCTGGAGAAACACCGGGAACTTCGTCGCCGGCAAGGGCTGGAGCAACGGCTCACGCAGGACCGTGAGGTATTCGGGCACCTTCAATCCCTCCGGCAACGGCTACCTGTGCCTCTACGGGTGGACGTCGAACCCGCTCGTCGAGTACTACGTCGTCGACAACTGGGGCACCTACCGGCCAACGGGCACGTACAAGGGCGCTGTCAGCAGCGACGGCGGCACGTACGACATCTACCAGACGACGCGGTACAACGCGCCGTCCGTCGAAGGCATCAGGACCTTCAACCAGTACTGGAGCGTGCGGCAGTCGAAGCGGACGGGCGGCACCATCACCACCGGCAACCACTTCGACGCCTGGGCCCGCGCAGGGATGCGCCTCGGCGACTTCAGGTATTACATGATCCTTGCAACCGAGGGTTACCAGAGCAGCGGTAACTCCAACATCACGGTGGCAGGATGAGCACCGCCCGACCGCGTCCGACCACACGCCCCTTGGCGACGACCCTGGCCGCGCTGGCGCTGGCCGCCACCAGTACCCTCACCGTCCACGCCAGCCCTGCGCAGGCCGCCGGCTGCAACGGATACGTCGGACTCACCTTCGACGACGGCCCCTCCGGGAACACGCCCGCCCTGCTGGGCGCGCTGCAGCGGAACGGGCTACGGGCGACCATGTTCAACGAGGGGCGGTACGCCGCCGCCTACCCGGCCCAGGTCAAGGCCCAGGCGGCGGCCGGCATGTGGGTCGGCAACCACAGTTACACCCACCCGCATCTGACCCGGCTCGGCCAGTCGCAGATCGACTCGGAGATCTCCCGAACCCAGCAGGCCATCGCGGCCGCGGGCGGCGGCACGCCGAAACTGTTCCGGCCGCCGTACGGCGAGAGCAACTCGACGGTCAAGGCGGTGGCGGCCAAGTACGGTCTGACCGAGATCATCTGGAACGTGGACTCGCAGGACTGGAACGGCGCCAGTACGGATGCGATCGTGCAGGCCGCCGGGCGGCTTACCAACGGTCAGATCATCCTCATGCACGACTGGGCCACCAACACGCTGGCCGCGATCCCGCGCATCGCACAGGGGCTGGCCGCCCGCGGTCTGTGCGCCGGCGTGATCTCCCCGCAGACGGGCCGCGCGGTGGCGCCCTGAGCAGCCGACCAGGCGTTTACCTGAAGGCTTCGGCGCACGCAGCTTCGCCGTGGACATCACTGACCCGGAATCCACAACCCAAGCCCTCACCGCCGTCCGACGCCTACGGCACCATCGGCGTCATGGAGCCCCTTCCAACGCACAGAACCTCCGCTCGGTACTCGGGACGCCGTGCGTCCGGCACTCGGGGCAGCGCCTCCGCCGGATGTGTCAGGCCGGCTGCGCGGCGGAGTGCAGCACCTGGGTGATGGCCGGCGCCGGGGCCTCGGGAGTGTGAGGGTAGGCGGCTGAGAGCCCTGAGAGGAGCACCAGTCGGCTCGGGGTGCCGGGGCACCCACGGCGGAGCAAGCCCATGACACCGCCGAAAACGACGCCCTGACCTCCGTGGCCGGCCGTCAGCCGTTTGCCGCGGCCTTCTTGATCGCTTCGCGGATCCGGGAGTAAGTACCACAGCGGCAGACGTTCTCGATGTCGTCGATTTCGGTGTCCGTCGGTTGGGGCGTCTCCTTCAGCAGGGCCGCCGCGGCCATGATCTGGCCCGGCTGGCAGAAGCCGCACGCGACATCGCGGTCGAGCCATGCCTGCTGCACGGGGTGCAGCTTGTCGCCGTCGGCCAGGCCTTCGATCGTGGTGACCTCGCGGTCCGCACAGTTCGCGACCCGCACGACACAGGGCTGGAACTCCTCGCCGTCGAGGTGGCTCGTACAGGCACGGCAGACGCCCACGCCGCAGCCGTACTTGGGTCCCGTGACGTTCAGCATGTCCCGCAGGACCCACAGCACTGGCATGTCGGACGGGGCCTCGACAGTGACCGGCTTCCCGTTGAGGACGAAGGAGTAGGAGGGCATCAGCACCTTCTCGGAAGTCGGGTCAGAAGTTGAGAGGGAAGCGGCGGGGCTTGGACCCGGTCGCCCGGGCATAGGCGTTGGCGACTGCGCCGGCCGCGGCCGGGACGCCGAGTTCGCCCCCCGCCCGGTTCCCGCCAGGAAGGCATGATGTGTGCCTCGAAGCGCAACGGGGCGTGCCGCCGGCGGGCGTAGTGTGAAGCGGCGTAGCTGCTCTCGCGGACGGCGCCCCGGTCGATGTGTAGACCTGCCTGGAGGACGGTGGAGATGCCGTCGATCGCGGTGCCCATGAGCTGGGCCTCAAGACCGCGCAGGTTGACGGCCGTTCCGACGTCGGCCGCCATCACCACCTTGGTCACGCGGGGGTTCTTCGGGTCGGTGGCGTCGATTTCGACCAGGCATGCCACGCAGGAGCCGTACTCCTCGTGGACGGCGACGCCCTGTGCCTGGCCCTCCGGCTCCGGCGTGCGAACCCACCTACGCCGGTTCGGTGAACTGATCGAACACCATCACGGCGGCCCGGGTGGCGAGGGACCAGCCGTCTTCTCCTTCCGGGTCCTCCAGGTTGGGGTGTCCGGCGATCCAGCGCATGTGGAAGCCGTCGAGCAGGGCGGCGAGGGTGGTGGCGAGGTGTTCGACCTTGTAGGGCGCGCGCATGCGTAGCCCGTAGGCGTCCAGCAGCGCCTGGTACGCCTCGCAGGCGACCTCGGTGAACGACTCGCCGTAGTGCCCCAGGGCGTCGCGGACACGTGGGTTGGCGGCGCTGGCGTAGAAGCCGAGCAGTACGCGGTAGACCGGGTCCACGCGATGGTTCTCATGGTTGTCCGTCAGGACGTCGTTGAGAGCCTCCTGCCAGGTCGTGCCGCTGTCGACCGCCTCCTTGAAACGGCGGATGCTCTCCGGCAACCCCGGGACCAGTTCGGCCTGTCGGCTGGTGAGGTGGAAGAGGAGATCTGCCTGGAAGTCGGCCTGCGCGGGCCAGATCTGGTAGATGGATCCGGTCGTGATCGCCGGTGCCGTGTCGTCGCCCAGCCTCTCCCGCATGATGCGGGTGGCTTCCTCGGTGACCCGCTTGACGCGGATATGAGCGAGGGCTGCGGAGACGGCCGCCTCGCTCGTGTCAAAGGCGCCGGCGCAGACGAGCTTGGTGGCCGCTTCCAGCATGAGGGCCCGGGTCTCTTCGGGTGAGCGCCGAGGGAGCCTGCGTCTCACGGCGTCCGCCGTCATGTCCTTCCCCTCCCATTGCATGATCGTTAATTCGGTGTGAACCGGGGCGTTGACAGAGCGCAATCGTACACCTAGATTCCCGATCCGTAAGAAAGTTACGAAACTCGAAAGTGCCGATCACCTGGCCTTTCGAAGTTCCTCGGGCTGGTCCGAGGCACCGGTCACCCCGGTGCACCGTCCTGCCTTCCTTCTGCCTTCCGTGCTCTCCCCGCCTGCCGTCCCGGGCACCGCCCTGCCGTTTTCCGATCCTGGAGGATCCCGCATGCCCTCAACCTCACGCCCCCTAAGACTCGGCCTCGTCTCCGCCGCCATGGCGCCCCTGCTGGGCATCGCCGCATGCAGCGGATCGGGCACCAACGCATCCTCATCGACCGGCGCCTCCGGGGGTGGCTCCTCCGCGAGTGCGGACTCCCGCCCGGCGAGTGACGTCGTGACCGACTACCTCGGCTACGTCGGCGGAAAGGCGGGCAAGGCCGACGCCGGCCTCGAACCGGTCACCCTGGGTTGGGTGAACGTCGAGGGCGGCCCCGGCGGCAACCCCGAAGCCACCCTGGGTGCCCGTGCCGCCGTGAAGTACGTCAACGACAGGATGGGCGGCATCGGCGGGCACCCTCTGAAGCTGAACGTCTGCACGGTGGTGTCCGCCGAGGAGGAGGGGCAGAAGTGCGGCCAGCAACTGCTCGGCGACAAAGAAGTCTCCGCCATCGGTGCGGGCAACCTCTACCTCGGAGATGCCTCCTTCAACTCCGTGATCGCGGGGAAGAAGCCCGTGCTGGTCGGAGTGGCGACGGGCCCGACCATGCCCACCGCGAAGAACACCTTCAGCACGTTCGGCGACCTGCCGCACATCTTCGGCACCTGGGGCACGTACGCCCGTGATGTGCTGAAGGCGAAAACCGCGGCTGTGATCCACACGAACACGCCTGGCGACAAGATCGCCTCCGGGGCAGCGGTGAAGGGCCTGGAAGCCGCCGGTCTGAAGGTGAAGTCCGTCGGATTCGACGCGCAGTCCACCGATCTGATCGGCCCGGTCACCGCAGCCGGGGCGAACACCGCGGATGTCGTGGTGCCCATCTCCATCGGTGGCGGATGCGTCGGGATCGCCAAGGCACTGAAGCAGCTCAATGTCACCAAGCCGGTGGTCTCCACGCCGCTGTGCATGTCCCCCGATGTCGCCCAGGGGCTCGGAGGGGACTTGCCCACCTGGACATACGGCGTCGCCCAGACGCTGCCGATGGACTCCTCGGCCGCCGACTCCAAGGCGTTCCTGAAGGACTCGGCGCAGGCGGGGCTGGACAAGGACGACCAGTCCAAGGTCTTCGCGCCGCTGGGCTGGAGCACGGTCCTGACGTACGCGAAGGTGCTCAACGCCATCGGCCCTGACAAGATCACTCCCGCGTCGGTGACCGAGCAGCTCAAGAAGTTCACCGGGCCGGTCATCATGGGCGCCGCCGAGGTCAAGTGCGGCAAGTACCCGGACGCCCTCGCCGTCTGCAACGACCAGGCGAGGTTCTACCAGTACGAAGGCAAGGGCCAGTTCAAGCCCCTGACCGACTGGATCCGCCCGCCCCAGTGAGCCCCGCCCGCCCCCGCCACCACCGCCGTTGAGGCTGCACGCCCTCGCAGGACGCAGCCTCAGCAGCGCGGACTCGCGGACTCGCGGACCCATGACAGGAGTCATGAATTGGAACAGATCCTGCTCTTCTCCGTGCTCGGCCTCGGCCAGGGGGCACTGATCGCCGGCATCGCGCTCGGCGTCGTGGTCACCTACCGGGGCTCGGGCATCATCAACCTGTCCACCGGCGCCGTCGCCATGGCATCGGCCTATGCCTTCTGGGCCCTGACCACCGGCTTCTTCGGCTTCACGCTGCCCGTCGGGCCCGCTCTCGCCGGGGCCCTCGCGGTCGCGCTCGCCGTCGGAATGCTCACGGAGGTGGCGGTCTTCAAGCCGCTGCGAACCGTCTCACCCCTGGCCAAACTCGCGGCCTCCCTCGGCATCCTGCTCACCCTGCAGGCCACCGTGCTCCTGGTCTTCGGAGTTCAGCCGCAGCAGGCACCAAGCATCCTTCCGGCCGACACCGTCACCATCCTGGGCGTCACCACACCCTCCGACCGCTTCATCCTGGCCGGACTGGTCATCGTGATCGCCCTGGTCCTCGGAGCCCTGTACCGGTGGAGCCGCTTCGGCCTGGCCACCCGCGCGGCCTCGGAGAACGAACAGGCCGCTCTTCTGGCAGGCCTGTCACCCAACAGCGTCTCGATGGCCAACACACTCCTGGCCGCCCTGGTCGCCGGGCTGCTCGGTGTCCTGGCCGCGCCCATCGTCCAGGTCGACTCCATGACGCTGCCCCTGCAGGTGGTCCCGGCCCTGGCCGCCGCCCTCTTCGCCGGGTTCACCTCGCTGTGGATCGCCTGCACCACGGGCATCCTCATCGGAGTGCTCCAGTCGATCGTGTACTACCTGTCCACGCAGAGCTGGTTCCCGACCGACAACGGCAACGCCATGCCCGGCCTCCAGCAGCTCCTCGTCTTCGCCCTGATGGTCGTCGCCCTGTACGTGCGTGGCGCCGGCCTGCCGCGCCGCGGTGAACGCGTCGAACAGCGACTGCCCGCGGTGCCCCTGCCCGAACGGCTGCTACGTCCCGCCTTGATGGCCGCCACGGTCGCCGTCGTCGCACTGATAGTGCTGCCGTTCGACTTCCGCCAGGCACTCACGAACTCGATGATCGGCATGGTCATCGTCCTGTCCTACGTCGTCATCACCGGCTACGTGGGACAGATCTCCGTGATGCAGCTCGCGCTCTCCGGAACCGCAGGCTTCGTCCTCTCCCACCTCTCGGTCGGGTGGGGAATCCCGTTCCCGTTCTCCGCCCTCGGCTCGATGGTGCTGGCCACACTGCTCGGAGTGGCCGCGGGCGTCTCCGCCCTGCGGGTACGGGGTGTGAGCCTGGCCGTCGTCACCCTGGCCGCGGCCCTGGCCATGGAACAGGCACTGTTCAACAACACCTGGTTCGGCGGAACGGCCGGAGTGTCCGTACCCCCGCCGCGCCTGTTCGGGAACGACCTCGGACCGAAAGCGGACTTCCGCGGCCTGGACGGCAACGAACCCAGCCCCATGTTCGGCTTCCTCGTCCTGGCCGTCACTGTCGCCCTCGGGCTGTACGTCGCCCATCTCAGGCGCACCGGACTCGGCCGACGGATGCTCGCCGTCCGCTCCAACGAGCGCGCCGCCGCAGCAGCCGGTGTCGACGTGCGGGCCGTGAAGATCGCCGCGTTCGCGATCAGCTCCTTCATCGCCAGCGCCGCCGGCACCCTCTACGGCTACAACTTCGGCTCGGTCAGCGCCGCCCGGTTCACCGCGCTGGCCGCCCTCGGCCTGATCGGTTTCGCCTACATCGGCGGCATCACCATGGTGTCCGGAGCCGTGATCGCGGGGCTGATGTCCACCGAGGCGCTGCTGCCCCACGCGCTGGACAAGTGGTTCGGGATCAAGGGGACTTGGGCCCTGCTCTTCGGCGGTGTCTCCCTGATCGTGACGCTGATCGCCAACCCCGACGGCATCGCGGGCGCCGCCCACCGCCGGAGGACGGCGAAGAGGGCGAGACGCGCGGCGGCCACGACGGGACCACCGACCGACAACGCATCCGCCGTCGGCTCCCCACAGATCCACCTCGGCCGTACCGCTGCCGACGCCAAGGAGGTCGCACCGTGAACGTTCTCTCTGTCCAGCAGTTGGGTGTCAGCTACGGCGGCGTCCACGCACTCAGCGATGTCTCCCTGGAGGTCGGCGAGGGCCAACTCGTGGGGCTCATCGGCCCCAACGGGGCCGGCAAGACCACCTTCGTGGACGCGGTCACCGGCCTCGTCGCCTCCCGGGGAAGGGTGGAACTGGATGGCAAGGACCTGACCGGACGGCCGCCCCATGTACGAGCCCGCCGAGGACTCGCCCGTACCTTCCAGAGCAGCGAACTCTTCGAAGACCTCACGGTCGCGGAGAACCTCCAGGTCTCGGCGGACCCTTCGACGTGGTGGACCGCGCTCGGCGAGACCTTCGGCCGCCGTCCGTCCCCGAACCCCGCTGTCCCTCAGGCCCTTACGGCCCTGGGACTCGAGGACCTGGCCGACGCCTCGGCACACGAACTGTCGCAGGGCAGACGCAAACTCGTCGGGGTGGCACGGGCCTTGGCCGCCCGGCCCCGCATCATCTGTCTCGACGAACCCGCGGCCGGCCTGGACACAACGGAGAGCGCCGAACTCGGACGCAGACTGCGCACGGTCGCCGACGCCGGCACCGCACTGCTCCTCATCGACCACGACATGAGCCTCGTGATGGGCATCTGCGACCACGTCGTCGTCCTGGAGTTCGGCAAGGTGATCGCCTCCGGGACACCGGCACAGGTCCGAACCGACCCCGCCGTCGTCACCGCCTACCTCGGGGCATCCACCGTCCAGCCTGCCACCGCGTCCGGCACTTCGACCGGTGGCTCCGCCAAGGCCCTCACCAGCACACCGGAGACACCATGAGTACCCCAGTCCTGAAGGTGGCCGGACTCACTGCCGGATACGACGGAGCCCCCGTCATCCGCGGCATCGACCTCCAAGTGGGCGCGGGAGAGGTCGTCGCCCTCCTCGGGGCCAACGGAGCGGGGAAGACCACGACGCTCAAGGCCGTCTCCGCGCTGCTGCGCCCCCTCGCCGGCACGATCACTTTCAGCGGAACGGACCTCGGCAGGATCCCGGCAGCGACCCGCGCCCGCCTCGGCATCGCCCACGTTCCGGAAGGACGAGGCATCTTCTCCGGCCTCACGGTGGCGGAGCACCTGCGCCTCGGTCATCGGGGCGAGCGCCTCGACCAGGCGGCCGCCCAACGTTACTTCCCCGCCCTGGCCCGCCTCCAGGACCGCAAGGCAGGCCTGCTCTCTGGCGGCGAGCAACAGATGCTCGCCATGGGACGAGCCCTGGCCCGCGGCCCCAAGCTGCTCCTGCTCGACGAACTCAGCCTCGGCCTTGCACCCATCATCGTCGAGGAGTTGCTGCCCATAGTCAGGCGCTATGCCGACGACACCGGCTGCGGGGTGCTGCTCGTCGAACAGCACGTCGGCCTCGCCCTCGACATGGCCGACCGCGGCTACGTCCTGTCCCACGGCGAAATCACCGCGCACGCCACGGCCCAGGAACTGAGGGCCGACCAGTCCCGGATCATCGCCGGCTACCTCGGCGAACAACACGCCTGACCCGGCCCGGTGCCCACAACCGCCGTACACCACAACCACCGTGAACCTGAACCGCTTGGGCCGGCCACCCCCTACAACTCGGCCGGACGCTCAGGGCTGCCCGCGTACCCAGGACAAGGAGTCCGATGTTCACCTTCGACAGCAAAGACGGCGTACAGATCCACGTGCACGAATGGAATCCGGACACCCCACCGCGAGCCGTCGTCCAGATCGCCCACGGTATGGGAGAGCACGCCGGCCGTTACGCCCCACTCGCGGCAGCACTGACCGCTGAGGGCTACGCCGTCTATGCCAACGATCACCGCGGACACGGGCTGAGCAGGCACGCCGAGCCCGGTCATCTCGGGGAGGACGGCTGGAACCGACTCGTCGGTGACATGGTCACCCTCTCGGAGACCATCCGCGAGCAGCACCCCGGCCTGCCCCTGGTGCTGCTCGGACACAGCCTCGGTTCCTTCGCCTCGCAGCAGTACGTCCTGGACCACGCCCACCTGATCGACGCACTCGCCCTCGCCGGTACTACCGCGGTCGACGTCATGCTCGCGGCGCAGGCGCAGGAGGCCGCGGAGGGAGGAGACCCGTTGCTCGCGCTCAACCAGGCGTTCCAGCCCATCCGCACGCCGTTCGACTGGCTCAGCCGGGACGAACCGGCCGTCGACGCCTACCTCGCCGACCCCATGTGCGGCTTCAGCCTCGACGCCCAGGGTATGGCCGACATCACCATCGCCTCGGCGTCACTTGCCCAGCCCAGGGGCATCCCGGCGGATCTACCCGTCTGCATCCTGGTTGGGGATCACGACCCGCTGAACGCCGAGCTCTCACTCAGCAACCTGCTTGTCGAACGCTACGGCGAGGCCGGCCTCATCGACGTCACCTATCTCAGTTATCCCGAAGCCCGCCACGAACTGTTCCACGAGACCAACAAACAGGAGATCGTCAGCGACCTGCTGGCCTGGCTGAACCGCGTCCTCGCCCACTGACCCCGGCGCTGGGGACAGCGTCCCCAAGACCGCGAACGGTTATGGCGCGGGCGGCTGTTCTCGTCCGTTGTGCGCTTGGCGAGGTTGTCGATCGAGGCGATGTGGATCGTGGCTTCTGAGCTGGCGGGGAGGGGCTCATAGTCGCGGGCCAGACGCCGGCGGAGCAGGATCCATCCCAGGCTGGTCGCGGGCTTTGGTCGGTTACTGCGTCCCGGCGAGGCTGCCGCTGTCGATCTCGGTGAGGATGCGACACCAGAACCACTCACTCCCGAACCGCTCTCTCAGCCGGGCGGCGGCAGCCCAGTGATCCAGAAGTCGCCCACTATCCCGGTGGCCTGCCACCACACCGCACCGACCCCGCCGCCCACGGCCAGAGCAGCGTAGGCGTAGGTTCCCAGGCAGCCACTTCCGATTACCTGCGTCCTGCCAGAGTCCCGAATTCAGCGTCCAACCGCTCGCACAGGCCACTTGCGGCGGCTTGCCTCGGCGGTGGGCTAACACGTCTGCGCAGGTCAGAGAGGTTCTAACCAACGCCGATGGCAACACCATTGAACTCACGGGCAGCGGATTCAGTCCGTCCACCCAAAGTCCTGAATCCGCACGCCCGCTGAGATGTTTCCGCAGGTCACGGACCTGCACAGTGGGGCGGGTGGGACTCGAACCCACGGCCGACGGATTATGAGTCCTCTAAGGATCTTGGCGGCCCTTGCCGATCAACGCTCATCCATGACGTTTTCGCAGGTCAGGACAGGTAAATCTTGTCCGTGTTTCTCGGCCCTTGTCAGTCTGTTCCTGTCCTTGTGGCCCCAACGCGGCCTCAATCCGTCGCAGAGCAAAAAGGTCCGGCCGCACCAAGCGGTCACTCCAGCTCAGACGAGGGCCTCGAACCCGCCCGCAGCGGATTCCCCTTCCAACGCGCGGAGCCTCTCTGGAGCGAGCAGCGGAGTGCCTTACCGGCGAGATGGGCACCGCACGCCTCGCTCGCGGGTGGAGCCGCGCGGCTTCTTCGCTGGTCAGCCATCGCCCGGAGTGGATCAGATCGCCAGAGACCGTCTCGGCGACGGCCGCACACGGACCCTCTGACGGGGACCCAAGCGAGTCAAAGTTCAGCCGCCGAACAGACCGGGCGGCGCTACAGCGAACCTGCCGATGCCCGGGAAGTATTCACGGCAAAGTGGGCACCACTCTTGGCGCAGTGAACTCTCGCGCCCTGAAATGGCGCCGACATCGCGCGCCGCGTCACGAATGTCCTACGACCAGAACTCGTCGTACATCTTTGGGTCGGCCGTCAGCACCCAACCCTCGGTGATCTTGTCGTCCCTGATGTGGAAGACGAGGGCGTAGTCCATATCGAGCTCCTTGCCCTCACGTGACGCCGTGACGTGCAGGAGCGCGACTGTGTGGTCATCGTTGGCGAGCACATCGTGGAGCTGTGGGCGGTACGTGCCCCCTGTCAGCTGAAACTCCCGCTCGAATACCGCGAAGGTGTCCTCACGTCCTCGGTACTCTCCCGCCAGTGGGTTGCTGCCTCCGATATGCCACACCACTTCGGGGTGAAAGACCTTCGCTAGCGCATCCATGTCGCCGGCCGCGAAGGCAGCCATGGCGCGCTGGAACACAGCGATGTTCGGGTGATCGGTCATCAGCGCCTCTCTCGGCCCCCTGGGGAGCGTACGTCGCGCGACACACCGTGGCTCTGCGGCGTTAGGCCATCAGGCTGAGCGGCTCACAATCGAGCTGCGCGGCCGCGGTGACGCTCCGCCCCGGCAGCCTCCACCGGCACGGCACGCTGCCGGGAAAGGCGGTCTTCTGAATCTCACGGGGGGTCGGCGCTGCCCCGGCGCAGGTACCCGGATGGCGGCCTTCGGCTGGCTCTCCGGCGGGGACACATGGGGGCACCGAGGAAGGAGCAGTCCCATGGCGAAGAACGCGCATGTGCGTCATAGCGGTGATGGCAAGGCATTCTGGATGCTGAACGGCTTGTACGAGGTCAAGGCGTCGAGCGACGAGACCAACGGCGCGATGACCGTCATGGAGATGACCATTCCGGAAGGGATGGGCCCACCGCCCCACACCCACCCTGGCACCGAGAGTGTCTACGTCATCGAGGGGACACTCCGCTATCACATCGCCGGCGAGACGGTTGAAGGCGGTCCCGGGTCCTTCTTCCACATCCCTGAGGGCACCCTGGAGCGGTTCGAGCCCACCAGCACAGTACGGATGCTGACCACCTACACGCCGGGCGGCATCGACAAATTCTTCGCCGAGGCGGGTGAACCCGCCCAGCGACGCGAGTTGCCGCCCCAGTCGGACACACCGCCGGACGTTGACCGCCTCATCGAGATCGGCAAGCGGCACGGAGTTCAGATGCAGCCGATGCCTGAGTAGCTGTTGGTGTGCCGAACCATGACTGCGGCGTTTGCGATGGTCAGGCATAGGGTCGGTGATTCCGTGGGAGTGATGGCCTGTCGCAGACATCTTCGCCACCACCGGATAGTCGCACTTTGAGCTGTCCGATCCATTCCCGCAGGTCACAGGCCCAACCGGACTGTCGGGCAGCTGGGACCCCCTCCACGTCAGGGCATGATCTCCAGCGAGGGTCGGCCTGTGCCGGAGCAGGGGCGGCGGAAGTACGGGCGGCGTAACATCGAATGGGAGGCAGCGCACCACCGTGAGGAGGTGTCGTCCATGCCCGTGGCCCCTGGAATCGGGCACATCGCCCTGACCGTGAGCGATGTGAAGCGCAGTGCGGAGTTCTACAACCGCCTGCTGGACACCCAGACGGTTCTCGACGTGGAGGACGAATACGGCCCGTTCGTGGTCAACGCCTCCTCGTCATTCATTCTCGGTTTCCGCAAGCATGAGGCGACGAACGAAGCCGATGTGTTCGACCCGGCGCGCGTCGGGCTCGACCACTGCGGGTTCCACGTCGCCGACCGGGGGCAACTGGAGGTCTGGGAGGCCCGGCTCGACGAGCAGGGAGTGTCGCACTCCGGCATCGTCGAGGACCCGTTCGGACTCCATCTCAGCTTCAAGGATCCGGACAATATCGCTCTGGAGTTCTTCTGCCCGGCGGGACAGGGCTGACCCAGGACTGATCCGCACGGCAATGACAGCCGGTCTCCCGGCTCAACCGGGCAGCCCGGACACCTTCGCCGGGTGCGGGAGCGGTGTCCGTCTCGGATGGGCGAACCGTCTGGTGGAAGCCTGCGCGCGGCCAAGGCCCGGACGTGCTCGGCTGAAGGTAGCAGTGACGGCTTGGCGTTGCTCACCAACAGCCGTCCGCGTAGGCGCGTCTTGGCACGGCGAAAGGAGCGGCCATGACCAGCCATACAGTGCAGGATCGGCTATTCATTGGCGGGGACATGGTCACGCCTGCCTCGGAAGACGTGATCGAGGTCATCTCCCCCTTCTCGGAGGAGCGGATCGGTACCGCTCCCTCGTCGAGGCCTGCCGATATCGACCGAGCAGTACGCGCGGCGCGCGGCGCCTTCGACGATGGCCCCTGGCCCCGCATGTCTCCGCAGGAGCGCGCGGACGCGCTGGGTCCGTTCGGCGAGTACCTGCGCGCACGTGTCCCCGAGATCGCACAGCTCATCACCGCGGAGATGGGCTCACCGATCAGCTTCTCAAACCAGCTCCAGGCACCGGTTCCCGTGATGCTTTTGGACTACTACCGGGAACTTGCCGCGACGTTCCCCTTCGAACAGGATCGAGCAGGTCTCAGCGGTCCCGCACGGATCCTTCGGGAGCCGGTGGGCGTCGTGGGGCAGATCGTGCCGTGGAACGCGCCGCTCATCCTGACGATGGTGAATCTTGCTCCCGCCCTCATCGCCGGCTGCACGGTCGTGCTGAAGCCCGCGCCGGAGACCCCGCTGGACGCGTACCTGCTCGCCGACGCCGCCATGGAGGCCGGTCTGCCCCCAGGAGTCCTCAACATTGTGCCCGCCGGCCGGGAGAACAGTGAATCGCTCGTGCGGCACCCGCTGGTAGACAAGATCAGCTTCACGGGCAGCTCTGCCGTGGGGCGGCGGATCGGCGCGCTGTGCGGCGAGCAGTTCAAGCGCGTCACCCTCGAGTGCGGCGGGAAGTCGCCCGCCATCATCCTCGAGGACGCCGACATCTACAGCGTCGTACCCGCCCTCATGCCGTACGCGATCATGATGTCCGGCCAGCACTGCCTTGCACAGACCCGGATCCTCGCTCATCGCAACCGCTACCAGCAGGTCGTGGATGCGATCTCGCAATCAGCCGCTGCGCTGCGGGTCGGCGATCCGGCTGACCCCTCGACCGAGGTCGGCCCCCTGGTGGCCGAGCGCCAGCGGCGGCGGGTCGAGGACTACATCGCCGGCGGGCACAAGGACGGCGCGACGATCACGGTAGGCGGCGGCCGGCCCGCGCGCCCGTCGAAGGGCTGGTACGTCGAACCAACGATCTTCGCAGACGTCGACAGTTCCATGAGCATCGCGCAGGAGGAGATCTTTGGCCCCGTGCTCGTCGTGATCCCCTTCGACGACGACAACGACGCGGTCCGTATCGCGAACGACTCGAAGTACGGCCTGTCGGGAAGCATCTGGTCCAACGACCTGGACCGGGCCATGCGCATCGCTCGCCAGGTGCGCACGGGAAGCTTGACGCTGAACGGGTACCGGATCGAGTTCGCCGCCCCCTTCGGCGGATACAAGGAATCCGGGATCGGCCGTGAGTTCGGGCCCGAGGGCCTCAGCTCGTTCCTGGAGTACAAGACCATCAATTTGCCAGGCGATCTAGGCATCTAACGGCTCGTCAGGCAACCTTCGCCGAGTAATCGACCTGCTGCTCGTTGGACAGCAGACTGCCTCCAAGACCTGATCTTGGAGGTGGTCGTGGGACGCCGACCGAGTGTGTTCGTCCGGCCGGTAAGCATGGAGGAGAGCCGTCGGCTGCAGCGGATCAGCCGGACCGCGAAGGACCCGGCGGGATCAAGCCCCAGCCGTACGTGGCCATCGCGACCACCTCGCGGATGTCGGTCGGACTCCTCGTCTCGCACGGGGGCGGAGTAGTACGGCGACGGTCCGCGCCATTCGATCACCCGGCCGGTGAGGAGGAGCTCCACGAGGTCAGTCCCGTTCCTCGAGGACGGCCAGGTCGCGCTCGGCGTACATGCGGTGCGACCACTCCTCGCTGAGGACGATCAGCAGGCACTCGCGGATGGGGAAGGTCTCGCCCTCGTCCGGCCAGCCAGGACCCACGAGCGGCTCTGTCCGGCTGTCGAGCTGCTCGTGGGTCAGTCCGTCGGCCACCCGCCGCATCATCGCCATCGCTGCCCGTCGCAAGGTGAGCGCCTCGTCGAGGGACGGGCGCGCGTCACGGTCGTGCGGTACTCCTGGTCGGGGGTCCATCTGATCCCACGGCAGGGACAGCGGGTGCCACGGCATGGGATCGCCCAGGATGCAGCGGCCGACCCACGACTCGGTCGCGAACGCGAGGTGGCGCAGGGTTTGAATGAACGACCACTCGCCGTCGACCGACTCGTGCAGCATGTCGGGGGGCAGCCTGCGCGCCCGAGCGACGGTCGACTTCCACAGCCACTCGTTGAGGTCCCAGGCCTCCCGGAACCCCTCGGGAGTGGTCGGCCGGAACTTGGGGCGGTCAGGGTGCCGACGGTCCAACTCCGCCTCCACCAACGGCGCGACGTCGACCCCGTTGATGACCAGGTTCTGGATCTCGCCGTCGATGGTGGTGTCGACCATCTCGACGCCGCGCATCACGACCTGGTTCAGCTCACAGGCCCAGAACGTCGCCCCGTTCAGGTTCACCGTGGTGAACCGTGCCCCCGTCATGTCCGCGCGCTCCGACGCCTTGCCTCGCAGGCCCGTTGAGTCACCGTCGCTCATGGCGGTCAGACTAGGGTCTGTGAGGCGAACCCGCTCCCCTGGTTGAGCCCGCAACCAAGCGGTGAAGAAGAGCGGGACTGGGGATTTGCAAGGCTCTGGCCGCAGTTCCGTGAAGATGCCCTGTTGAGCCGTCGACGCCTCGAACCCGACTCGTTCGGCGTTCGTCTGACCTGATCCAGCATGTGATCGCAGCGATGCTGGGGCTCCTGCGCAGTCGAGACCGGACGCCTCGGAGGCTGGCTACCGCTCGTTCTCCGACGCTTGACCGGGCCAGCGGTCGGGCGGCAGGAAGAGCCGGATCCAGGCGTCGCGGAGTCTGGCGCCGAAGTGCTCGGGGCTCCACCCTCGCCCGTGGACCAGCAGCACCCAGTACTCCGCGGCGTTCATGCTCCACACCGTGTCAGCGACCTCGTCGTCGGTCAGATCCGGGCGCAGTTCCCCGGTGGCGCGCAGGTCTGCGGCGAACTCGCGCATGTTGCGCGCTCGGCGCTCGGCGATCTGCCGCCACAGGGCGGCACAGTCGGCATCGGTCACCGCGGCGTCACGAAGGGCCAGGAACACTGGTGCGAGCCGCCGCTGGAGCTCTGTGACCGCCGCGGCATAGATTGCGATCTTTTCGGCAGCGGTGCGCGCGGCCCGGATGCGCAGGACGTAGTCCCGTTGGGCGGCCGCGACCGGGTGGTCGGTGCCGGACAGCGAGGTCTCCACCAACTCGCGCAGCAAGGCCGGTTTGCGTCCGACAGCAGCGTAGACCGTGTCCACCGCGACGTCGGCCCGCCGGGCGATCTGCGCGACCGTGGTCGCGGCGTAGCCCTGCCGCACGAACAGTTCGCGGGCCGCGTCCAGCACGGCGCGGCGGGTGGCGGCGGCCTGTTCGGCTCGGCGTGGAGCGTGATAGCCGCGTTTGCCGCCCTTGACCTGATCGCTCATGGACCGTACGTTACCAACATTCGCCCGAATTGCATTCGGGTCAATTTATGCGGGAGGCTGCCATGGTCTACGCCTACATCCAGGACGTTCCGATCGGCGAGGAGCTCTACCAGCGGATCATCGACGCGCTGGGGCCCGAGCCGTTGGACGGCTCGCTGCTCCACCTGTGCGTGCGCCGCCCGGACGGCGGGCTGCGCTACATCGACGTGTGGGAATCCAAGGAACAGTGCGGCCGCGCGTTCGATGAGCGGATCCACCCCGCGGTGGACGCGGCCTTCGGCGACTCCCGCCCGGACGGCGAGCCCGAGGTGCACCATCTGGACGTCGTCCATGCAAGCGGCGCACTGCTCACCGGCGACCTGATCACCTGACGCGGCGCCAGGCCGCGGCGCGTGCCATGCCGACGACCTGGCAAAGCCCACACAACGCGCTGAGCGCACCCGGGCTCTGGCCACAGTTCCGTGAATCCCCAGGTCGGCGAGGGGAACGAGGGATCATTTCGGCAGAGTGTTTCCTGCCGTGGCAAGCAACGCGGTTGAAGATGTGCTGTTTCCCGGGATCGATGTGCGAGTGGAGTGCGTCAGCGCCTCCTCGCCGTGGTGGAACCCAGCGTCGAACTCCGGCGTGCCGTCCTGACGTCCCAGCACGGTAACTCCAGTCTGGCCAGAGCACCGTTGGGGGCGACACTCAGCCTGCGGATCACTCAATACATCCGGGAGCACCTGGCTGATCCCGATCTGTCGGCGGCACGGATAGCCGCCGCACACGGCATCTCCGTGCGTCATCTCTACGCTGTGCTGTCCCGGTCGGGCATCAGCCTCGGAGACTGGATCCGTACCCGCCGCCTGGCCGCATGCAGGAGAGAGCTGGCCGGCCGGAACGGCCGACTGCGGACCATCGCAGCGATAGGACGGAGTTGGGGCTTCGTGGACGCGACCCACTTCAGCAAGGTGTTCAAACAGGCATACGGACTCTCGCCTCGGGCCTGGCGCGACCAGAACCACCCCCGCTTCTCCGCGTGATGGTCTCCGCGCCGCCGAGTTTCGCGTGACCGACCTTGGACGCTCGGTCTGGGGATGGGGTCAGGCGACCAGTGCCAGTTCTCCGGTTGCGGTGAGCTCCGCGGTCGTGGCGCCGTCACGGGCGCGGTCGAGCGCACCCCGAGCCAGCTGACGCGCTCACGCTCGCGGCGCAGGGCGACCCCCCGGCCCTCGCGGCGTGGAGTGCTGGCCCATAAGGGCTACCGGGCGCCCGTGGCACCGTCCCGTGTTCCCTTCCCGGGGGCACCGAGAGACGCAGCAGCGCCGATGACCTGGACACCATCGTCGCCGTGGGTGACCGCGGCCGAGGCGTCGTGCCCCCATGTGGCCGCTGCCGTCAGGTCCTTCTTGACTACTTCCCAACCCTCAAGGTCATCGTCGGGACAAACGACGGCCTCCGGATGGTGCCCGTCACCGACCTGCTTCCCGAAAGCTACGTCTGGGCGGACCACCAGCTCGACGCTGAGGAGAGCGCACCACTCAGCACGAGCTGACGCCCCAGGCGGTTACAGGGCGAACGTTGCCTGATGCGGCACTAGGGCCTGTATCGAAAGTGGCTGGTTGTGACTCTGTGGCCTGTGTTTCTATGCCGGAGTGAACATCGAGCGCTCCGGGGTGCCGGACGAGAGGCCGAGCCGCTGGGTCCGGCAGAGGGCTGATGGCGATGTTGAGGAGTGCGTGCGGGTCCTCGCGGAGGTCCATGCGCGCGACGGCTATCCGGTGAACTGGCCGGATCAGCCCGGCGAGTGGCTGTCACGCGGTCCCCTGCTGGGTTCCTGGGTTGCCGAACTCGAAGGCCGCCTGGTTGGGCATGTCAGTTTGTCGCAAGGCGGCGAAGGCGATCTGGCCCCGATGTTGTGGAGCGAGCGGAACGGGGCGACGCGGGGTATGACCGCCGTGGTCAGCAGGCTATTCGTTGTCCCGCAGGCGAGGGGACATCGGATCGGTGCACTGCTGATCGGCCGGGCAGTGGAGGAAGCGCGGCGTCGTGGCCTGCATCCGGTGCTCGACGTCGTCGCATCCGATGCCGCGGCGGCAGCCTTGTATGAGCGGCTGGGCTGGGAGCTGATGGCCACAGTCGAGCAGCAGTGGTGTCCGCACCAGACGGTGGCCATCCGCTGTTACGCAGCGCCATCGTGACGTTGCCAGTCACAGCCACTCGTTGATGACCGCGACGAGGACGGTCGCCTCGTAGCGGACCGCGAGCTTGTCGTACCTCGTGGCCACGGCCCGGTGCCTCTTGAGGCGATTGATGCCGCACTCGACCGCGTGCCGAGCCTTGTAGTCCTGTGGGTCGAACTTCGGCGGCCGGCCGCCGTGCGAACCGCGTTTCTTGCGGTTGCGGGCCTGGTCGGCCTTGTCCGGGATGGTGCAGCGGATCCCGCGCCGCCGCAGGTAAGCGCGGTTCTTCCGGGAGGAGTACGCCTTGTCGGCCCGCACGCGATCGGGCCGGGTGCGCGGCCTGCCCGGCCCAAGACGCGGGACACGGATCTTGTTCAGGACAGGCTCGAACTGCGGGGAATCGCCCCGCTGCCCGGCCGTGATCACGATGGACATGGGCTTCTGGCCCTGTTCGACGGCCAGGTGCAACTTGGTGGTCAGGCCGCCGCGCGAGCGCCCGAGCCCGTGGTCGTCCGGCTCAACGGTGACGCCGCCAGGCGGCTCCTTCTGCAGCTCCCCCTTTTCCTCACCCCGGCGGCGTGCTGGTGGGCCCGGCACACCGTGGAGTCGACGTTGATGTCCCAGGTGATCAGCTCTTTCTCGTCCGCCCGTGCCTGCAGGTCGGAGAAGATCCGATGCCAGGTGCCGTCCCGCTGCCACCGGCGGAACAGGTCGTACACCCGGCCCCATGGCCCGTACTCGGCGGGCAGGTCCCGCCACGGGATGCCGGTGCGGACCCGGAACCGTATGCCGTCGATCAGCTGCCGCCTGGCCCACGTCGCAGGTCGTCCGGGCTTCTTGCCCTTCGGTAACAGCGGTGCCAGCACCGCCCATTGCGCGTCCGTCAGATTTCCACGTGCCACAAACCAAGATCATCTCACGTTTGAGGTCGTTCTCTTTCCGAAGCTCGTGTGCGACTTTTGCTGCTCAGACATGAGATCGCGGCTGTCGCGGAAGTCTCGGCTTGTTGCTGGCCGAGATGTTGTGGGGTGGCGGATGCCGTCGATGCGGGCGGTCCTGGAGGCGCGGCAGAAGGCCGCGGCGGTGCGGGTGGAGGATCTCGAGGCCGAGCTGGAGCGGGTGCGGGCGGCTCTGGCGGACGCGGAAGAGGTGCTCAGGCGCCGGGTGATCGGCCTGGAGCAGTATCTGGAGGCGCTGGCCGAGGAGGATGCGCCCGCCGTGGTGGCCGAGGGGGTGGCGCAGAGGAACCGGGTGGGGCCGCGCCGGGCGGTGCCTCATCGGCAGAACGCGGCCGGGGTCGGGGGTTTGTCGGTGGACTACCAGGCGTTGATGGCCGCCGCCCTGGAGGCGGGCGGTGACGGGCTGGGTGCCCGGCGGGCGGCGGTGGTGCTGGGCTGGGACAGCGCGTTGGCCTCCCGGGTCGAGGGAGCGCGGGCCCGGCTGAAGCGACTGGTGGAACGGGGCTGGCTGGTCGAGGAGAAACCGGGCAGGTTCACGCTGCCCGCGCCGGAGCAAGCCGCTGGTGCCGGGCGGCCAGGCGGCGGCCCATGAGCGTGGTCATCGACCACAGGATGACCGCTTCGCTGGTGTCGGTGCGCCGCTCGTAGTCACGGACCAGACGCCGGCTGCGCAGGAACCAGGCGAAGGATCTTTCCACGACCCAGCGGCGGGGCAGAACCTGAAAACCGCAGGCGTCGTCGCTGCGGCGGACGATGTCGAGAACGAGGCCGAGGTGCCGGGCGGTCCAGTCGGTGAGGTGGCCGGTGTAACCGCCGTCGGCCCAGATGCGCGCCAGCCGCCGGAAGCGATTCTTCGCCGTCGGCAGCAGGATCCGGGCGGCGTCCCGGTCGGTCGTGGAGGCCGGCGTGACCAGCACGGCCAGAAGGAGCCCGAGGGTGTCGGTGAGCAGGTGCCGCTTGCGCCCGTTGATCTTCTTGCCGGCGTCGAACCCCCGCGAGGTGTGGGCGACGGTGGCGTCCGCCTTCACCGACTGCGAGTCCACCACGCCCGCGCTCGGCTCCTCCTCACGGCCCTCAGCTGCGCGGACGGCCTCGCGCAGCCGGTCGTGCAGCTCGGCCACCAGTCCCGCGTCCCGCCAGCGGGCGAAGAAGGCGTACACGCGCGGCCAGGGCGGGAAGTCGCAGGGCATCGCCCGACACTTGATGCCGTTGTCGACGAGGTAGCGCACCGCGTCGATCATCTGCCGGTGGCAGTAGCCCTCCGGACGCCCGCCCCGGCCCGCCAGCCATCCCGGCACCGGCAGCAGATCCCGCACCAGGGCCCACTCGGCATCGCTCATGTCCGAGCCGTACCGGGGCCGGCGCTCCGGCCGGTCGGACGCGTTCCCGAACCTGTGGGCGAGACAGTCACACCCAGGAGTGGACCAACTGGACTCGGCAACCGCGACCACGCGACACTTCGACAACAGGGCCTCTTGCTCCTCGCTGGACTCGACATCCGCGAGCTACCAAGAGGCCCTTCTGTCATGCCTCCGCACCGGCCAACTCACCCGATCCAGGACCCCGTTCGAAGCGAACCGACCACGCGAACGGATAGAGAACAGGCAGTTAGAGATCCACTTTGGTGCACGCCCGGTGTGCCGTGTTCCTGCCCAGCAATCACCCCGTCAGGCCGCGTCGGCCGCCTCGGCCAGGATTCGGGCCAGCTCGGTGGGCTTGGTGGGCTTGGTGACCATGGGCCAGTGGCCCGAGTCGATGTCGATGAAGTCGACGTGCTTGGCCCGGGCGAGTTCCGGGGCGTCGCCGGCGTTGATCCACTCCTGCGCCTGGGCGGGCGTGAACTCCGGGCACACGACCACGACCGGGACGTCGAACCGCCGCTCGTCCGCCAGCCGCACCACGCCCTTGGCGACGCCCGCGGGCACGGGGATCGCGGCAGTGGCAAATTTTCGCCTGGCCTCGTCGTCGAGGTCGGCGGCGTCCGGCCCTTCGTACGGGCTCCAGCCCGGGAAGGGCATGACGCCGTCCCTCACCTCAAAGAAGTCGGCGTACAGCTGACCGTGGGGGGACGGGAAGCCGCCGATGAGGGCGACCTTGGCCAGCCGCCCCGGCCGCCGGTCGGCGGCCAGCCAGGCCAGCGAGCAGGCGGCGGAATGCCCCACCACCATGAGCTTGCCGGGCGCCGCGTCCACCGCGGCGAGCACTGCCTCCACCTGGTCGTCGAGCGTGGCGGACGCGGAGCCGTCCCCCTGGCCCGGGAGGGTGAGCGGCACCGGGCGATGGCCGAGCGCCTCCAGCGCGGACGCGACACGGCCCCACACGGATCCGTCCAGCCACAGGCCGCCGATGAGCAGGATGTTCATGGTCAGTTCCCCTTCTTCTGCTTCACGGATGTCACCGTAGGAGGAGATCCGGACAATCCACTGCCGGTTTGTCCGGCGACCACCCAAGCGCCCCGGCCGAAGCCCGGTGGCGGCCAAGTCTGGGAACCAGCCCCGGCCACCCTCGCCCCACGGGGCTGGGGAATCCCGCGGACTCTTTTGACCCTGGAGCTCAGCGGAGCGGATTAGCCTGCTCCCGTGCCGAACGATCTCAGCCCCACCGCGCGAGCACTGCGCGCCCTGGAGATCATCCAGGCCCGCCCCGGTACGACGGCCGGTGAACTTGCCATACGGCTGGGCGTCACGGAGCGAGCCGCGCGCCGATACGTCGGGATACTCCGAGAGGCCGGCATCCCCGTGGAGTCGGCCCGGGGGCCGCATGGCGGATACCGGCTGGGGCGCGGGACGAGGCTGCCCCCTGTGCATTTCACGCAGGCCGAGGCCCTCGGCCTGGTGACGGCCGTACTCAGCGGCCAGCCGAGCGCGGCCGGTGCCGAAGACCTGGTCAGCACCGCCCTGGGCAAGGTCGTCAAGGCGCTGCCGGAGAGCGTCGGCCAACAGGCGGCAATGCTGCGGGAGTACGCGTCGGCCGCACCGGACCCGTACTCGGCCCGCCCGGATCCGGCCATCACCAGCGAGCTCGTCGGTGCCGTCGCGGCCCGGCACCGCGTGTTGGTCACGTACCGCAGCGAGGTCGGCAACGAGTGGGAGGCGGAGGTGGATCCCTGGTCCCTCGTCGTCCGCTACGGGCGCTGGTACCTGCTGTGCCACTCCCATCGCGCGGACGCAATCCGCACTTACCGGGTCGACCGGGTCCGCGCGGTCCGGCGGACCGGGCACGGGTTCGAACCACCCGAAGGTCTCGACCCGGTGGCGGTGCTGGAGGAGAACCTGGGCCTCGGATGGGAGTTCTCCACCCGCGTGGTGTTCGACCTCCCCCTGACCGAGGTGGTCCCCTGGATCCGGCCGCCCATGGGACGGCTTGAACCCTTGGGGGACGGATGCGTTCTGGTCGGCAGCACTCGCAACCCAGCCATGTACGCGCAGGAATGGCTGGCGAGCCTGCCGTTCGCCTTCCGCGTCGAGGGCGGAGAAGAACTGCGTGCCGCGGTCGTGGCACTCGTGGCGCGTTTCACCGCCGCCGTGGCCGACCAGCCCTGACAGGGCCCTTAAAACCGGACCCATCTGTGCCAGCCCGGGATCATCCCGCCACGAGGCAAGCGTCCTCGTCGTCGCGGCCATCAACGAGTGGCCGTGACCAACACATTCGATACAGGCCCTAGCTTGCCTCGGTATAGAGAGCCCTGGCGCGCCGGTCGTCGGCAGCCTCTCGGCCCGCCCCGGCCACCTCCCCGTCGGATCAGACCGTGAACTCCCGGATCACCACGTTCCGGAACACCGCCTGCCCGTCGATCGTGAACAGCGCCAGTGCGGTGTCGGACGGGTCGGGGAAGGCCTCGGTCGAGTGCACGTACCGGCCGTCGCCGACGAACATCTCGACGGACGTGCGGTCGACGAGGATCCGCAGGCGGACCGTGCCGGCGGACAGGTTGAACGGCGTGCGGCTCTCCTGCCAGCGGCCGGAGGTGTCGGGGCTCACGGTGTAACCGCGGTTGACGAAGGCGTAGTCGCCGTAGACTCCCGCGTCGATGTGCCGCCCACCGTCCGACGACCGCCGCAACTGGAGGCCGGCTCCCACCAGTTGGTCCCAGGTGATCTCACAGGTCAGCTCGTACGCGGTACCCGTGTAGTCGAGCGGTCGTGTGCCGTCGACCGCGATGTCGCCGAGGTCCACCGTGCGCGACACATGGTCGTCCAGGGCCGCCACCGGCTGAGACGCCAGGTAATACGTACCCGACGCGTGCTTCAGTCGTACCTCGCGGACGATCGAGTCGGTGCCGTTGAAGCCGTCGCACTCGATGGTGGGCGTGGTGTTCGCGTAGTCCCAGTGGTTCATCCAGCCGATCGCATACCGCGCGTCCGGGTCCAGGACCCCGCTCGCGTCACGTTTGTCGAAGGTGACCGCCGCGTACCAGTCCCAGCCGTGGTCCAGCCACTGGGGATCGGACGCGTCGGCGGTGAAGGTCGTACCGTCGAAGGAACCCGTCCAGTACGCGAACGTGCTCGGCAGCCCGGAGCCCTTGCCGTTGGCGCTGACGCCCAGCACCCACTTCCAGGTCCCGTCGTCCGCCCTGATCCGGAACAGGTCGGGGCACTCCAGGACGCCGATGCCGCCCTTGACGAAGCCGCCGACGTACGTCCACGCCTTGAGGTCGGCGGAGTGGTAGAAGCCGACTTTGTCGTTCTCGGCGAGCAGCATCACCCACCGCCCGCGCTCCTCGTCGCGGATCACCTTGGGGTCGCGGAAGTCCCGTACGCCGGGGTTGGGGAGGACCGGGGCGGTGCCGTGGTTCGTGAAGGTGCGGCCGTCGTCCGTCGAGTAGTACAGGTACTGGGCCTGGGTGACCTCGTCGGGCGCCATGGTGGCGATGACGATCACCGCGCCCGCGCCGAAGCCCGCCGTGTCGACCGTGTCGACCACCGCCGAGCCGGACCAGACATCGCCGTTGGGAGTCGTGTCCTTCGGCACGGCGATGCCCCGGTCGGTGAAGGAGACGAGGTCGGTGCTGGTGGCCAGGCGCCAGGTGGTGCCGGCCGTCGTGCCGCCCGTCGAGTAGTCGGGGTTGTAGAGGTAGTAGTAGTGGTACTCGCCGTCGATCCAGATCGGGCGCTGCGGGTCGTTCATCCACTGGTCGGGGACCGTGAAGTGGTACTCGGCGCGGTAGCTGCCCGTGCACGCGGCCGTCGCCTCGCGGGGCACCGCCACCGCCGGTCTCACGAGGTCCGGCAGCAGAACACCGGCGGCGCCGACGGCCGAGGCCGTCAGCAGCGACCGCCTGGACAGTGTCTCCCCTGGGCCGAGCGAACTCCTCTTCATGCCACGCATCGTGCGGCTCCCTTCCCCGACGTCGTCGTCGGGATGCGGCTCATGTGGACCGGAACCGTATACCTAACTCGTTAAAGGTCAAGCCCTCGCGCACCGGCCGTTCGCAACTCCCCATCCGCGCACATCCCTTGACAGAGCCGCAGCGGGGTTCTCATCATCATGGAATCCAACTTCGGCTAACACGAGTTAGGCTCGCCGATGACCGACTCGCTCCTCTCCCGACGGGCCCTGATGCGCTACGGCGCATACGGCGCCGGAGCCGCCGCTCTCGCCGGTGTCGCGGCCGGCTGGGACCGCCTCACCGCCGCCGACATCCCCGGCCGCGACGACGGCTCGCTCGTCATCGCCACCCTGGGCTCCGCCTTCGACCCCGAGGCGCAGCGCGCCCTGCGCGACGGATTCCGCGAGGTCCACCCCGACATCAGGATCCGCATCAACCCCGTACAGGCCTACGACTGGTCGGACTTCTTCTCCAAGATCCTCACCCAGATCGCCGCGGGCACGGCACCCGACCTCGTGTACGTCGCCACCGAGGGCGTGCAGCTCTTCGCCCAGCGGCTCGGCGTACCACTGGACAGGTGGGCGAAGCGGGACGCGGCCGAGCTGCGCACGTACTTCGCCGACGTCCATCCCTCGCTGGTCGAGTCGATGATGTACGAGGGGAGCCTCTACCAGCTGCCGGTCGAGTTCAACGCGGCCGACATGTACCTCAACAGCCGGGTCCTCGAACGCGCGGGTGCCGACCTCCCCGACGACGACTGGACCCACGACGACTTCACAACGCTGCTGCGAGCGATGAAACGCAGCAACGGCGACCGGTTCACCCCGTACTTCTGGACCAACCGGCTGTGGGGCGGAGTGGTCCCCTGGCTCTTCGCCAACGACACCAACCTCCTCACCGAGTCCAAGGCCCCCGGCGGCGACTGGCTCTGGAACTCCTTCTATCCCGAGGCACAGCGGCGCGGCCGGGGCGGCGGCCACCGGTGGACGACACCCCTGGCCGACTCCGACCGCGTCGCGGAGGTCTACGACTACCTCTCCTCCCTCGTCCAGGAGGACCTGTGCACCCGGCCGGAGGGCGGCGACGGCCGCAACCTCGTCGGCGTCTTCTCCACCGGCCGCGTCGGTGTCACGCCCGCGGGCGGCTTCTGGGCGGGCGGCCTGCATCAGGCGGGCATGAAACCGGCCGACTACGACGTGCAGTACTTCCCGCGCTGGCGCACCCGGCGTCACCAGTTCGGCGCCGCCGGGTACGCGATGCTGCGCACGTCGAAGATGCGGGACGAGGCCTGGGAGTTCATCAAGTACACCGCCCGCAAGGACGTGATGACCCAGCTCTTCGCGGCCAACCAGACCACTCCGGCCCGCCGCTCCATGGTCGACGAGGCCCGCTACCGGGAGACCGGCCCGGCCCACTGGCAGGTCTTCTACGACACCCTCGACAAGATCCCCACCACCGGCCCGATCCCGGCCCCGCCGCAGGTCAACGAGGTCGAGCAGCTGCTGATCAAGCACACCGGAACCGCCCTTGCGAGCCCCGGCGCGGTGCGTCCCTCGCTGCGCCGGCTGCAGGGGGACCTGGAGAAGGCCATGGAGCGTGAAGTGTGACGAACACCGAGATCAGGCCCGTAGGGCCGGAGCCCGCCCGCATCCGCAAGAGCCGCAGGAACCGCAGGACCGGTCAGACCCGTAAGGCATCCGAGTCCACGGCCGCCACCACCATCCGCACCCGGGGCACCCGCCTCCTCGCCGTACTGTTCCTCGCGCCCACCGTCGTCGGCATCGTCGTCTTCACGGTCGTACCGATCGTCGGCTCGGTCGTCCTCAGCCTCTTCCAGTGGGACGTGATCGACGACCCGCGGTGGGCCGGAGCGGCCAACTACCGGGAGATCCTGACCGATTCGACGGTCCTCGTCTCCTTCCGCAACACGCTCGTCTTCATGGTGCTCGCGGTCGCACTCCAGTTGCTGATCGCGCTCGTGCTGGCGATCGTGGTGAACGGCCGGATGCCCAAGTGGCTGCGGTCCGTGTTCCGTTCGGCGTTCTTCTTCCCGCTGGTGCTGTCCGCCGCGTCCATCTCGGTGGTGATGAAGTACCTGTTCAACCAGGACTTCGGCCCCGTGAACTGGCTGCTTGCCACGGTCGGTATCCCCTCGGTCCCCTGGCTGACCTCGGAGAACGGGGCGATGGCGGCCGTGGTCCTGGCGTACGTCTGGCAGCAGTTCGGCTTCTCGTTCCTGCTGTTCGTCGGCGGCCTGAACAACATCCCGAAAGAGGTGCACGAGGCGGCTTCGCTGGACGGCGCGAGCGGGGTGCGCAAACACCTCGCCATCACCCTGCCGCTGCTGTCGCCCACGCTGCTGGTGGCGTCCGTGGTCGGCATCATCAACGCCCTCCAGGTCTTCGAGCAGCCGTACGTCCTCACGGCGGGCGGTCCCGGCGACTCGACGCGCACGGTCGTGATGGTCATCTACGAGACGGCCTTCGAGCAGCTCCGTTTCGGCGAGGCGTCCGCCGTGGGCGTCCTGCTCTTCGCCCTGATCATGGCGGTCACCGCACTCCAGTTCCGGCTCAGCCGGCGTTACGTCCACTACCAGTGAGCCGGGTGAGTCAGATGAGTACGAGTTCCCTCTCGGGTTCGGCACCGGGTTCGATGCCGGGTCCCCGCACGAGCCCCACCGCGTCACGCGTACGGCACGGCCTGGCGCCCTGGGGCCGGATCGCAGGCCTGGCGCTGTGCGCCCTGTTGACGCTCGGCCCGGTCATCTGGACGGTGTCGACGTCACTGCGCACGCCGGCGGAGTCCTTCGACCTGCCGCCGAAGATCATCCCCACCGACCCCACCGTCGACGCCTACCGCGGGGTCTTCGACCAGATCGACGTCTGGCTGTACGCGCTGAACTCCACCCTGGTGACCGCGCTGATCGCGGCCGGCCAGATGATCACCGCGGGCCTGGCGGGCTATGCCTTCGCCCGCCTCGAATTCCGCTTCAAGAAGCCGCTGTTCGCGCTGGTCCTGGCCACGATGATGGTGCCGTTGCAGGTCACGATGGTCCCGGTCTTCCTGGAACTGAAGACGATGGGTCTGACCGACACCCTGCTCGGCCTCATCATCCCGGCCTTCCCGACGGCCTTCGGCACCTTCCTGATGCGCCAGTACTTCCTGGGCATGCCGAAGGACCTGGGCGAGGCGGCGATGATCGACGGCGCGGGTCCGTGGCGCGTCTTCCGGTCGGTGTACGCCCCCTTGGCGGCCCCCGGTCTCGCCATCGTCGGCGTGCTGGCCTTCAACTACCACTGGAACGAGTTCTTCCGGCCGCTGATCCTCGAAACCTCCACCGAGAACCTCACGCTGCCCCTGGGCCTGGTCTCCCTCCAGGGCAACCTCGGCACCGGCTCGATCTCCGTCGTCCTCGCCGGAGTCGTCCTCTCCATGATCCCCGCCGTCCTCGTGTTCGTCGTCGGCCAGCGCCCTCTGCGCGAGGGCATCACATCCGCAGGAGTCAATCGTTGAGTTCCGTGAGCCGGTCGGCCGACGCCAACAGCCCGCGTTTCAGGGTCCGCCCGCCGGCCAACTGGATGAACGACCCGAATGGCCCGTTCCGCTGGGGCGATCGATACCACCTCTTCTACCAGCACAACCCCGACGCCCCCGTGCACACGAACGTTCACTGGGGCCACGCCTCCAGCCCCGACCTCGCCCACTGGGACGACCACGGGATCGCCCTGCACCCCACGCCCGACGGCCCGGACGAGGCGGGCTGCTGGTCCGGCTGCGTGGTGGACGACGGTGGTGTACCGACAGCGGTGTACTCCGGGATCGACCACGACCACCAGGGCCTGAGCGCGATCTGTCTCGCCGTGACCGAGGACGACGGCCTCCAGAAGTGGAAGCAACTGCCGGTGCCGGTGGTCGCCGGCCCACCACCCGGCCTGGACGTGACGATGTTCCGGGACCCTTTCGTCTTCCGCTTCGCCGGACGCCGCTGGGCGCTGATGGGCGCCGGCCACGCCGACGGCACCCCGTCCGTCCTGGTGTACGACTGTGAGGACCTGTACGACTGGCGGTTCGCCGGGGTCCTGCTGGACGGCCGGGACCCGGCGGCGGCCCGCGCCTTCGGCAAGCGGGCGATCGGCTGGGAGTGCCCGCAGTTGTGGGCGACCCCCGGGGGCGACTGGGTGCTGGCGGTGGCCCTGTGGGACGGCGACCCGCTGAGCACCGCGTACGTCACGGGCCGTCTGGTGGAGCGGGCGGACGGTGGACCGAGGTTCGCGGCCGGTACGGGCGGCGGCCCGCTGGACCTCGGCCGTGACTTCTACGCCCCCTCCGTCCTCCAGGACACGGAATCCGGCCGCGCCCTGCTCTGGGGCTGGTCCTGGGAATCACGCCCGCCCGAGGAGGTGGACCGCGCAGGCTGGTCCGGCGTCCTCACGGCACCCCGGGTGATGGACACCCACGAGGACGGCACGCTACGGGTCGTACCGGCTCCGGAGCTCGAACTACTGCGAGCGGCCGTCCCGTTCACGGCCGCACCAGGACCGCACCGGCCACTCCCCCTCGCGTACGACCTGCTGGTGACTGCCCGTTCAGCGGCGACCGTGAGTCTGCTGCGGGCCACGTCCGGGGCCGAACTGACCGTGCGACTCGATCCGGCGTCCGGCACGGTGACCCTGGACCGCACGGCCTGGCCACGCTCCCGCCCGGACGGCACGGCCCCCCTGGTCCTGCCGACCCCGCCGGGCGAGACCCTCACCGTACGGATCCTCGTGGACGGCTCCCTGCTGGAACTGTTCGCGGGTGACCGGGCGACGGCCACGGAACGGGTGTACCGACGGGACGACGACATCGCGGAGCTGACCGTGCAGGGGACGGACGTCGAGGTCACGGGCTGGGAGCTGGTCCCACCGAACCCCGCGTGACGACGGGGCACTCCAGCCGCCGGGTGGTGACCGGCGGCGCGGTCCCGCTGTCGATGGCGTCCAGGAGCAGGCGGACGGCCGTCTCTCCCATCGCGCGATGGGGCAGAGCGACAGTGGTGAGGGGCGGGCTGAGGAAAGCCGCCATGTGTTCCTGGTCGTCATAACCGACGACGGACAGCTCGGCGGGCACGTCGAGGCCCAGGCGCGCGGCGGCGTGGAGGACGCCCGCGGCGACCCGGTCGTTGTAACAGACGATCCCCGTGGGCCGCCGGTAGGCGGGAACACCGTCCAGCAGCCGCAGCGCGCCCTGGTACCCGGCGGCGATCTCCCCTCCCGTCCGCACGATCCAGTCCTTCCCGGCGGTCAGCCCCACCGTCCGCAGCGCGTCCCGGAAGCCGCGCAGCCGTTCCGCGGTCGCGATGTCGTCCAGACCGCCCACCAGGGCGACACGGCGGTGGCCCGCGTCGAGAAGGACGCGCGCGGCGCTGCGGCCGCCGGCCCGCTCGGCGGGGATGACGGCCGGGAGGGAGCCGTCCTCGGGGAGACAGTTGGCGAACACGGCGAACGTGCGGTGCAGCCCTTCCGGGACTCGGGCGCGGCGCAACGACAGCGCGGCGTAGATGATCCCGTCGACCCTCCGGTCGAGCAGTTCGGCGACAGCCGCGTCCTCGGCGACCGGGTCCTGCCCGGAGTCGACGGTGAGCACCAGGTGCTCACTGCTCCACGCCATGTCCATGGCCCCCCGCAGCAGCCGCCCGGCGAACGGCGAGGTGGCGATCTCGTCCGTGACCAGACCGATCACGGCGGTACGACGCCGGCGCAGGCCACGGGCGACCGCGTTCGGCCGGTAGCCGAGCTGTTCGGCCGCCTTGCGGATCTTCTCCTGCGTCTCGGCGGAGAGGTTGCCCTGGGCACGCCCGTTGAAGACGAAGGACACGGCGGTGTGCGACACCCCGGCAAGCCGGGCGACATCCCGCGAGGTCGCCCGCTCAGCCCCGCCACCCCGCGTCTTCTCGACCCCGCCCATGCCTCGTCCCCGCCGACTTTGCCTGATCAGGCAAAGCCTACCCGCGGGGAGATGTTGCGGAGCCTGCCGCCGCAGACCGAATGGGACACCGCGGTGGAACAGCCGCTGACCTCGGCACGCCGGGGTGCAGGTCGCCGTGCGACCGTGGACGTCCGACCGCCGTCCCTCGCGGCTGTCAGCACGCCTCAACGAGACTCGGCCTCGACCGCCCTCGACAACCGTCGAGGGCTCCCTGCGAGGCCGCTTTCTCTCGGGGCCGTTTCCTCACCACTTACCGGCCATGGCCAAGGCACATCCCGAGCGGTCCACAACCCAGAGGACCCCCATCGAACTCTTCGACCGCATGCTGACGCCGGACCGGCGGGCGCTCGACGTGCTGAGGGTTGAAGTGCGCACCGGAGACGGGACCGAGAAGGCACGCCCGCGCCGTCGGGGTCTACCGCCTGTGGCGCGACGGCGGCTTCGCCGTCGCGCCCTCCTCGCCGACGCCTACGGCATCACCACCGCGATCTGGACCGTCGCCGCCCTCACCGCCGTCTCCGGCCTGATCGTCGCCGTCCGCCTGTACGAGAGACACCCTCCAAGGCCCTGAGCCATACCCAGACGACTCGTCGGAGCCCAGTCTCCCGGGTACTTCCCCATACCTTCGGCCTCAGAATGGCCTCAACGCCGCAGCAGAGCCGACCAGAACACGCCTCACCAGCTACGTTTCCGGGCGCATACGTGCAGGTCAGAGCAACATCAGCCGACACAGACCAACCTGGCATCAAACTCACGCGCAGCGGATTCAGTCCGCTCAGGCAAAGTCGACGCCCCGACACCCAAAAATGAACGTTTCCACAGGTCAGAGGCCTGCGCAGGTGGGGCGGGTGGGACTCGAACCCACGGCCGACGGATTATGAGTCCTTTGAGAATCTTGGCGGTCCTTGCCAATCTTCGGCGATTCAAGGCATTTTTGCAGGTCAGGCGCGTGCATCTCTGTCCGCCCTGCACGGTCCTTGTCAGTTGTTTCCTGTCCTTGTGGTCCCTGCATGGTCCCTGCCACCCCCTGAGAGACATGCTCGACACGGAATCCTGGATGTCGCTCCAGCTCAACAGACGGGGTCGAACCTTCGTGCAGCGGATCTCCCTTCCAGCGTGAATGGACTCCGCCTGGACGCTCCCCATCAGCGCCGTGGCGCGTAGAGGACCGAACAAGACGACCCTGAGCAGGAGTGGGCAGGCGACCGGCCTGGGAAGTGGGCAGCGGCAGGCACGACGCTGAGCAGGTCGGGCCTGTGGTCCGCACGCCGCCTCGGCTCCCTGCACGGTCGGCCGATGAGCGGTGAACCAGACGCATTGGCTGGATAGTCGCGACGGCCTCGTAAGCGCATCGGCGGTATGGCGAGTGCGGTTCCGTCGGGCGGCAGCGCGGGGCAGGGTGCCCCCTGCACGCCTTTCCAGGCCCCAGAGCACGGGAACTGCCGCACGCATGCGGCAACGACATAACAGGAGGATGTTGAGTGAGTGAGCGGCGGCGAGCTGTGGTGGTCGGAGCGGGCATAGCGGGCCTGTGCACCGCGAGCGTGCTGGCGAGCAGGTTCCAGCAAGTGCACGTCGTGGAGCGGGACCAGCTTCCCGACGGGCCGGAGTTCCGCTCGGCGGTGCCTCAAGGGCGGCATGCCCACGGCCTGCTGGAAGCCGGCCAGGACGCGCTCGATGAGTTGTTCCCCTGTGTCACGGCAGAGCTTGTCGGCGCGGGAGCGGCGCGGCTGGACCACCTGGCCGACGCGAAGGTGTTCCAATACGGCCGCCCGTTCTGCAGCGTCACCTCCGGGAGCCACTTCCTCTCCGTGACACGGCCGCTCCTCGAGTGGTCGCTGCGGCAACGTATCGTCGGCCTGCCGAATGTGACGATCCGCCAAAACTCCGCTGTGGCAAGTCTGTCCGGCGACGCGCACCGGGTGAGAGGGGTAGGGCTCGACGACGGCGACACACTCGCCGCCGACCTCGTCGCGGACTGCACGGGCCCGGCGGGGCGCTCGGACCGGTGGCTCGCGGATCTGGGTGTCGCCACACCCGAGGTGTCGAAGGTGAAGATCGGCGCGGGATACTCCAGCCGGATGTTCAAGCGACTGCCCGGCGAGCGCGTGGGAGGGGCTGAGGCAGCCTACGTCCTCGCCTCTCCGCCGGGCAGCGCACGGGGCGGTAACGCCGTACCGGTGGAAGGCGACCGCTGGCTCGTCAGCCTGCACGGACTGCATGTGGGCGGGCTGCCCGACGACGACACCTCGTTCATCGATTTCGCCCGCACCCTCCCCGATCCGTCGATTGCCAAACTGGTGGCCCGTGCGGAGCCGACGAGCGGCATCTCTGTCCACCGCTTCCCGGCGAGCCGACGACGGCACTTCGAGCGGCTGTCGGAGGTCCCTGCCGGGTTTGTCACGCTCGGGGACGCGCTCTGCACGTTCAACCCCGTCTACGGTCAGGGAATGACCAGCGCCGCCCTCCAGGCACTGGCCCTCGGCAAGGCCCTTGACCGGTACGAGTCCGGCGGGACGCGGACCGCCGCCGCCTACTACGCGGTGGCGGCCAAGGTGGTCGAGGTTCCCTGGACACTGGCGGCCGGAGGCGACTTCGCGTTCCCCGGCACGAAAGGATCCAAGCCACGCGGAACCGACACGATCAACCGCTATGTACGCAGGGTCGTACTCGCCGCCCAGACATCTCCTTCGGTCGCGACGGCCTTCGCCTCCGTGGCTCACCTCACGAAGCCCCCGACGCTACTCCTCCGGCCGTCGGTCCTGGCACGCGTCGCGGCAGCGGCCTTCCGCCTCCGCGGGTAAGCGCCCTCCGCTCGCCGGGACCGGAGGGCGGGCGGGCACGGGGCGGCGTTTTCGAGACGCCGAAGCTGCTGCCTGCCCCTATCGCCTTCCGGCCACGCAGTGTGGCGCCTGTACCGCACCGTCCGCATGCGAACTGCTCAGCGAGCGTCTGCGGCAAGCATCCCGTCCCTGCCCGCGATGAAGCAGGCGCCGTACCGGCAGACCGATCACCACCACCGGCGCCGCCGAGCGCGGGATCGGCGGCGCCAGGACACGTGCCAGCCCGGAACTGCACGTCGTTCGCGGGTTCGATCAGATCACCAGCCCTGGCAGGCCCACGACCGCGTGTTCGAAAAGGTGTGGGCTATCCGCGGTGTCATCATGATCGGGCAGTCTTCTGGAGGGGTGGGGAAATGACAGGTGACACGACCAACGCATTAGCAGCACGACTCGCAGCGGCGCAGAGGAGGTCCTTCGTCGGTCGCGAGGCCGAGATCGACCGTTTCGCCGCGATGCTTCGACGTGAGCCCGGCTCACCGGCTGTTCTGTATGTGCACGGGATGGGTGGCGTGGGCAAGACGACGTTGATGCGACGTCTCGCGACCGAGGCACGCGAGGCCGGACATGCGGTCTCACAGGTCGAGGGAAGGCATGTCGAACCCTCGCCCCAGGGCTTCGAGCGGGCAGCGTCCGGAGTGCTCGGCGAAACCCACAGCGTTCTCCTGATCGATTCATTCGAACACTGTCAGGGCCTCGAGGGCTGGTTACGGGAGCAGTATCTGCCCACGGTTCCGGAGACCACGGTGGTCGTGATCGCAGGGCGTCGGCCGCCCACCGCGCAGTGGACCTACGACATCGCGTGGACCGATGCCCTGGCTGTCATGGAGCTTCGCCCCTTGGACGAAGAGCACGCACACGTCCTTCTGGAGCGGCACGAGGTCCCTGTGGCTCTGCGCGAGAAGATCTTCGCCTTCGCCGGCGGTCATCCTCTGGCTCTGAGGATCGCCGCGTCGCTGGTGACCGCCCACAGTGATGCTCCGGCGGACTGGGGGCCGGACTCCCATATCATCGGCGAACTCCTTGCCTCTCTGGTCGGCACCCTTCCCACAGAACAACACCGCACCGCTCTGGAAACCGCCGCCCACGTGATGACGCTGAACAGATCTCTGCTGGGCGCGGTGATGGGCCAGGACAGCGCCGGCCCGATGTTCGACTGGCTGTGCGAACTCCCGTTCACCGAACTCGGGCCGCGTGGGCTGTCCGTCCACGATCTGGCGGCCGAGGTCCTGGATCGCGACCTGCGCTGGCGCGACCCCGAGGGCTATGAGCTGATGCACCACAAGGTGGGGCGCTTCCTTCTGAACCGTACGCGGACGGCACCGGAAGTCGAGGCGGTGCAGGCGATGCGTGCGCTTACCTATCTGAAGCGTCACGGCCCCATGCGGGCGTTCGTCGAGAGCATCGAACGTGAAGGCGATGTCTGGGAGGAACCTCTGCGTCCCGAGGACCACGAGATCGTCCTCAAGATAATGGCGCACGTCGAGGACGAGGACTCGGTCGCCATCGTACGTTTCTGGCTCGAAAGGCAGCCGGAGGCGTTCTGGCTCTACAGAGACACCCGGACAGGCCACCCGATGGGCTTCATGGCGTGGCTGCGGCTGACACGGCGCGAGCCGGACCACCAGGCGGATCCCGTCGTCGCGGCGGTCTGGGACCACATCGAAAGCCACGGCCCGCTGCGCACCGGACAGCACGTGGGCATAGCGCGCTTCTGCGTCGGTGAATCGTCGTACGGCGGTGTCTCTCCCGTGGAACACCTCATGGAGTTGCACGTCACCAAGGACCTGCTCAGGGCGGCAGGCATGGGCTGGTCCTTCATCGTCACCACCCACGTCGAACTCTGGCGAGAGCTGATGCATCTCAATGGCCATCGGCAGATCGTGAGCGCGGCCGTGGATAGCGGGAGCGTCTGGACCGCATTCGGTTGTGACTGGCGTGCCAATCCGCTGGAGTCCTGGTTCGACCGCACCTGGTCCCTGCTTCCGCAGGCCGAGCCCGTGCACGCGGCCAAGCGGAGCGAACCGCCGCTGGACCTCGGCACCTTCACCGCGGCGGTACGCACAGCTCTGCGCGACCTGCACACCGCCGCGCTGCGAGAGAACCCCCTGCTCGCCACCCGGCTCATGACCGAACGCGCCGACCGGACGGGCACAGACGACAAGCAACTGCGCCAAGTGCTCCTCGAGACGATCGAGAACCTCCGGCACGACCCCCGTCACACCAAGGCCTATCGGGCTCTCAAGGCCACGTACACGCCCCGCCACCGGACCCAGGAGGCCGCGGCAGCCCACCTCGGCATTCCGTTCAGCTCCTACCGGCGGCATCTGGCACAGGGAATCGACCGTGTCGTGGAGCTTCTCTGGCAACAGGAGGTGACGCTGCCGGCACCAGAGGGCGCGCTTCTGCCGGTGACGGCTGAAAGGTCGGCCCTGGACATCCTCGGCGACCCGCAGGCCCCCTAGTCCCGCCTGTCGCGCCGTCGAACACCGCGGTCCCCAGCGGGTTCCCCGGTTCGCGGCGGTGCCGGGCCGAGTCCCGTCCCGCCCGCGGCGGCAGCGACCGCGGGGCTTCCTTGGCACTTGGGCTGATTTGTTGTCCCCAGGCCGCCAAAGAGGCCCCGCCTCATGCGCCGCCTCCGTTCGGCGCAGAGTGATCTACAGCCAGTTCCACTTCCACTTGTACTTGTCGGCGTTGTCCACCGCGCGCGTGTCGGCCAGGCTGACCGACCCGCTCGCCCACCCGACGAGCACCTTGCCGGGGAAGCCCCGGCTGACTATGCCCACCTTGGTGCCGGGTAACCGCTCCCACAGCTGGCCGGGGTCGGTGGTGTTGCACTTCGAGAGGTACAGGTTCGTCCCGTTGGTGTCCAGGCACGAGTCGCTGATGTAGCCGTTGCGCAGCCAGCCGTCGGTGCTCAGGTGCCAGGAGGACCAGCCGCCTATGTCGCAGGTACCCTGCGTGATCGGATGGCTGGCTACGTGGATGTTGATACCCAGACAGGCATTGGTGTAGGGGTTCTGGAGGCTGACCCATGCGCCGGCTTCGGCCTGGGCCTGCGGCGCGACGCCCAGGGTCAGGCAGGCCGCGGCCGTCGCCAGGAGACCGAGACGGACGCGGGTAGGGGCATGGACGCCGATGCGGTCGATCACGAGGTCCACCTGCAGAAATTCCCGGGGCGGAAGCTGGTGGTCAAGTCGTTGGCCCAGGAACTGATGGCCGGGATCTTGGCGCCCGGACGGATGGAGATGAGGCACCCCTCGAACTTGTCGTCATCGTAGAGCGAGATCCAGTTATCGGTACGGTTCCAGAAGGACGTCAGCCGATCGTTCATGTAGTCGCCGACGTTGGGCTGTGGCTCGCTGGAGTAGGCGAAGCGCCCCTGGAACCCGGAGTGCTCCCAGAGACAGAACTCTCCGACCGGGCACTGGCTGTCAGCAGCCGCGGCCGGCCCACCACTTACGGTGGTCAGCCCGAAGGCCGCGCTGAGCGTGAGGACCGCGGCGGCCAGGGAGCGCATACGTGTCGTCATCGTCTTCCTCTTATTTTGGTCACGGTCGCTTTCCTTGTGTTGGTCACGGTCGCTCTCAGCACCACTTGCCGACGGCGAACGAGGTCACGCGGTCGTTGAGGTGGGGGTCGACGGCGTTGTCGGAGCCGCCCGGCGGGATGGCGAACAGGCAGCCGCGGTAGCCCGAGTCGTCATAGACCGTGATCCATTGGTCGGTGCGGTTCCAGTAGGAGGTCATGAGGTCGTTGTGGCGGAGGCCGATGTTGGAGACGTTCTGCGCCGGGCTGGTCAGCAGCCGCCCCCCGTAACTGGAGTTCTCCCACATGCAGAACCAGTTGGGCTGGCAGTCGCTGCTGTCCGCGGCGGCCGGCGGTGCGCCCAGTACGCCGAGGGCGACGGACGCGAAGACGGCCGCTCCCGTCATGGACAGCTGTTTCACGAGGCGATGGCCGCGCATGATTTCCCTTCCTCCGACCCCGGGTTCATTCGGGCCCGGGCTTCTGGAAAACGATCATCCGCGCGGCGTCCGCCCACCCGACAGCCCGTTCCACTGTCCTCTCATGCTCGTCCCTGCTCACCTCCGCTCACCGGGGACCGGGAGCCATGTGTGAATGCCGGTGAGCACCACTGAGCAACGGTGAGCACCAAAACGGTCTGGGCTCGCTGGGCCGTTCGCAACAGCCTGGTCACTGCCGCCGGAAGCCACGGCACGTCACGGCGCGCGAGAGCCCCCAGGGGCACCCTCTGTTCCATCAGCGGTCCGAAAGGCTGTCATGCGTGCCCTCACACACTCCCTGCGCCCCGGACGCCGTGGGGTCACTCTCTTCCTGCTGGCGGCAGCGCAGTTCCTTGTCGTACTGAACACGTCCGTCGTGAACGTGGCGCTGCCCGTCATCGGCGAGGAGCTGCGGCTCTCGCCGGCCGGGCTGACCTGGATCGTCAACACCTACCTCATCGCCTTCGGGGCCCTGCTGCCTGTGGGGGGAAGGCTGGCGGACCTCTTCGGACACCGCAGGGTGCTGGTCATCGGTCTCCTGTTGTTCGTCGCGGGATCCTGCGCGGCGAGCCTGGCGTACGGAGCGGGCCCGCTCATCGCGGCACGCGCGGTGCAAGGTGTCGGGGCCGCTGTGCTCTCCCCGGCGGCCCTGGCCGTTCTGCTGTCGCTGGGGCCCGCGGGTGAGAGTCGCGGGAGGGATCTGGGTATCTGGGGAGCCGCCTCCGCGGCGGGAGGAGCGGCCGGTGTGCTCTTCGGTGGGCTGCTGACCAGCGCCCTGGGTTGGTGGTCGGTCTTCGCCGTGAGCGCGGTCGTCGCCACCCCCGTCCTGCTCGCCGTTCCCAGCCTGATCCCCCGCGATGGCCGCAGGGCAGGCGGACGGCTCGATCTGCCGGGCACGTTCGCCGCGACAGCCGGCCTCGTCCTCCTGGTGTACGGGCTCGGCTCACGCGACGGATCCACCCTGCACAGCACCGTGATCCCAGCGATCGGCCTCGCCCTGCTGCTGTGTCTCGCGCCTCTCGAACGCCGGGCGAGTCACCCGCTGATCCCTCCCGGGCTGCTGCAGATCCGTTCCGTTGTGGCGGGCAACCTCCTCATGCTGATGCTCGGCATGGTGTGGGTCGCCACCTTTTTCTTCCTGCCTCTCTACCAGCAGAAGGTCCTCGGCTACTCACCGCTGACCGCCGGTCTCACCCAACTGCCGCTCTCCGCCGCGCTCATGGCGGCCTCCACGCTGGCCGGGCGGTTGCGCGCACCGCTGCTTCCCGGGCTCCTCACCCTCGCCGCGGGGCTGTTGTGGCTGGCGCGACTGCCCGTCGACGGCACGTTCGCGGCCGACCTGCTGGGTCCGACCGTCCTGATCGGTCTGGGGCTGGGCCTGGCTTTCGTACCGTTGACGGCCCTCGGCGTGAGTGGTGTGGAGGCGCGTCACTCGGGTGTGGCAGGCGGACTGATCAACACCGCACGGCAGGTCGGCGGCGCGATCGGCCTCGCCCTCCTGACCCCCCTGGCGGCACCCGAGGGCGGCCCGACGGCCACCGGTCCGGCGACCCTGGCGCACGGCTGCAGCCGGGCTCTGGTCGGCGCGGCCGTCATCTGCCTCCTGGCCGCCCTCGGCGCAAGAGTCCACATGGCACGCGACTCGCGGGCGGGCAGGACCGAGTCCCTCACCTCCCGGTGAGCCCGGACCTTCCGGTGAGTGCACCGCCGCGCACCCCGCCTCCCAGCAGGCGGACCGAATACCAGTACCCGGTGACAAGGAGTCATCATGAAGCCGTATCTGACAGGTCACTACACGCCCCACGTCGACGAGGTCACCGCACACGACCTCCGGGTCGAAGGAACCCTTCCCCCCGAGCTGTCCGGGCGGCTGGTGCGCAACGGCCACAACCCCAAGCCCGGCATCACTCCCACCCACTGGTTCAAGGGCAGCGGCATGGTGCACGGCATCCGGCTGCGCCACGGACGCGCCGAGTGGTACCGCAACCGCTGGGTACGCACACCGGCCCTGGACGGAGCGCCCTACATGACCGACAAGGGCCCCGACCTGACCGCCAGCACTGCGGGCACCCATGTCATCGAGCATGCCGGCCGGCTGCTTGCTCTGTGCGAGTCCAATTTCCCCTTCGAACTGACCCCGGACCTGGAGACCGTCGGCGCGTACGACTTCGACGGCAGGCTCACCGACGTCATGACCGCCCACCCCAAGCACGACCCGGGCACCGGCGAACTCCACTTCTTCAGTTCCTCGCCGTTCCCTCCGTACCTGACCTACCACGTCTCCTCGGACAAGGGGGAACTGCTCCACAGTGAGGAGGTCCCGGGGGCGAGCGCATCACTCAAGCACGATTTCGCCGTCACGGAGCGGTACGTGGTGTTCATGGAGGGGACGGTGACCTTCGACCATGGCGAAACCTCGGGCATCCCCTACGCCTGGAAGGACGAGCAGCCTGCCCGCATCGGCGTGATGCCGCGTGGCCGGGGCGGCGCAGCGTCGATCAAGTGGTTCGGCATCGAGCCGGGATCGATGCTGCACGCCGCCAACGCCTACGAGGACGGACCCGGCCGCATCGTGCTGGAGGGCCCCACCGTGGACCGGGACGGCTTTCAGCGGTCCTGGAACTGGTGGGTCGGCTCACCGGGCCGCGGAGCCGTCCCCAACTCCCGGTCCTTCAACCGACAGTGGGTGATCGATCTGCCTGCCGACACCGTCCGCGAACAGACCATCGACGACCTGGTGATCGAGTTCCCCACCATCAACGAGAACCTGGCCGGCCGCAGACACCGGTACCAGTACGCGATCTCCTTCCCGGACGACCATGGCATCGGGAACTTCGGCGTGGTCAAGTACGACCGGACCACGGGAGCACGCCTGATCAGAAACGTCGGTGATGGCCAACTGCCCAGCGAAGCGGTCTTCGTGCCCTCCGCGCAAGGAACCTCGGAGGACGACGGATACCTGCTGACCGTCATCAGCAACCTGCACGCCGACGCCTCACAGCTCCTCGTCCTGGACGCCACCGATGTCACGGCCGCCCCCGTGGCCACCGTGCACCTCCCGCGCCGGGTCACCGCCGGAATCCACGGTTCCTGGATCGACGACCAGCACTGACCCGAAGCACCCCTGGGCACCGGCCCGGCCACGACTGCGCACGACTTCAGAGAACTCAGAGAGAAGGAAACCGTGAAGGACATCGACCGCTCCGCCCCCGTGATCGTCGAGTTGCGCACCACCATCGACGCCACCCCCGAAACACTCTGGGAACTGCACACCGACATCAACGCCTGGCCGAGCTGGAACGCGGGCATCGACAAGGCTCACCTGCCGGAAGGCTTCGCCGAGGGCAGCGTCTTCGACTGGGAGACAGCGGGCTTGAGCATCAGCTCCCGCATCATCGAAGTGCAGCCGCGGCACCGCACCGTCTGGGGAGGCCCGGCCCACGGCATCGACGGCGTCCACGTCTGGACCTTCGAACCCACCACGAACGGCACGGTCGTCACCACCCTCGAATCCTGGGCGGGCGCGCCCGTGGAAGCCGACCCGGAGGGGATGCGCACGGCCTTGGAGGGCTCCCTCCTGGCATGGCTCGGCGCCCTGAAGGGCGCCGCCGAACGACGCAGCCGCGGCTGACGTGAACCAGACCCTACTTAGCGGCGTGTGCCTGCGGCAGCAGCCCAGCCGGCCGGGCATCCGAGCCTGCTGGGACGCTGCAGCTTCTAGAAGTGGAAAAGTTCGTTGAGTCGAAGAAAAACGCCCGGCCCGCGAAGCCTGGGTTCAATCATCCGCATCTTCACAGTCGGTATCGCCTGTTCTCTCATTCTGCACGTGTCGAGCGAATCCGCGGTAGCACTCGACCAGGCAACCGTCCGGCAGCCGACAGCCGGGTTCGCCGCGTATGACGCCGCTGCCGAACCAGGCGGCTTCGGAACAGGCGGCTTGAAGATCATCGGTGTCAACGCGCCGGCCGCCGCAGCGCCGGTGACGGAGACGTCCCCGCCAGTGGCGCTCTGCGGACCGGCGGGGACCGCGCGTCCGGGACCGACCGGCACGGGCGCGCTGGGGCAGAACCCGGCCGGGGGAGGCTCCGGCATCAGCATCGAATGTGTGGACGAGCCGGGCAGAGTGGCGGCGATGGACGTCGCCGATGGCGACATAGTGATCAACTATGACGTCGAGGGACTCGATCCAGCGGTCACCCAGGACGTGATCGACGGGCTCAACCAGGACGACGAGCTGCTGAGCGACGCGATCAGAGACATGTTCGAGAGCCACAAGATGGAGCTGCCGGACCCGGGGTTCGAGTGGTTCGATTTCGACGGGACTCTCGTGCAGACCTCCACCGGCTTGGCGATCGTCCTACCCGGGGCCCAGGCCTGGGACCAGTCCGAGCCACCGTTGTGGGGACCCTGGGTTGCCGGCGTGATCGGTTTCGCCTTGTACGCGTTCGTCGACGCCGTCTGTATCGTCGGCTTCGGCGGTGCCTCAGCCACTCCGCTCGTCATCGACCTCTGCGGTTCGCTCGCCGGCTTTGCGGGAGCCTTCGTCGGCACGGTCATGCTGGCGATCTTCAAGGGCGACGACCTGAGCCACTTCAACCCGGTCTGGAACGAGGCACTGGCCGCTGGGATCGTGGCCGCCGCAGGCGGCTACATGACCAATCGCTATCTGGTGCCGTGGGCGAAGGACAAGGCCCCCGCGGTCTTCTCCAGGATGGGCAAGGCCATCGTCTCCGCCGCGAATTCGATCCGCTGGTGGGTGGGCGACTCCGTTGTGAGCGCGGCGACCTGGCTGTCGACCGAACTGACACAGACCGGCGTCCTCTTCCACGACCTGATCGTCGCCGCGGCCAGAAGGCTCGGCTTCATCCGCAACATGCGGGTCATGCCCCTGGGTGACTCGATCACCGAGGGGCGTGGCAGCTCAACGGGGTCCAGTTACCGAGCCGATCTCTGGGCCGAGTTCAACGCGGCGGGCAACCGACTGGACTTCGTCGGAACCATGACGGCGGGTCAGCTGCCGGACCGAAACCACGAGGGGCATTCCGGCTGGCGCATTGACCAGATCGCCCAGGGGCGGACTGCTCGGTTCCCATGCACCGGCCCAACGTGATCCTGTTGCATGCCGGGACCAATGACATGAACCAGAACTACAGCGTGGACAGTGCACCGACTCGGCTCGGCAACCTGATCGATCAGGTTCTCGTCGACGCCCCGGAGGCGGTCGTTGTGGTGGCGACCGTCGTTCCGTCCACGAAACCGTCGGTTCAGCCACGCATCGTCGAGTACAACCGCAGCATCCCCGGTCTGGTTAAGAGCCGCCAGGTTGCGGGCAAGCACGTCCTGCTGGCGGACATGAGATCGGTGACGACAGCCGATCTGGCCGATCAGCTGCACCCCAACGACGAGGGATACCGCAAGATGAGCACCGTCTTCCGGGACAGCATTTATGACGCTGCCGGGAAAGGCTGGCTCAAGGACCCCGTCGCTCCCGACTCCGGTGGTACGGGCACCTGCCCGGCCCCTGAGACGGAACCTGGCGGCTGGGACAACGCAGGGGAGGTCATTCCGGGTGCCGGGCTTCCGGTCTCCGGGTGGGTCGACTTCGCCGACATCAATGGCGACGGACGGGATGACCGCCTGACGATCGCCGACGACGGTGCGGTCGAAGCCTGGGAGAACGAGCCGGGTGACGGTGGCAAGCCGTCGTGGTCCCGTCTCGGCCGGATCGCCCCCGGCGTCGGTGCCCCTGGAGCGCAGGTGCACTTCACCGACATCAACGGAGACCGCCGCGCCGACTACCTGGACGTGGACCCGGCCGGCCCGGTGCGGGCGTGGCTGAACACACCGGGTGACGGCGGAAAGCCCTCCTGGAAGAGCTGGGGAGAGATAGCCCCTGGCGTCGGAGCATCATCACACCAGATAAACCTCACCGACATCAACGGAGACCGCCGCGCCGACTACCTGGTCGTCGAGGACAGCGGCGCGGTGCGGGCGTGGCTGAACACACCCGGCGACGGCGGAAAGCCCTCATGGAAGAGCTGGGGAGAGATCGCCAAGGTGCCGGGAGTCTCCCCAGGCCAGATCAGGTTCGTCAACCTCGACGGCGACGGCAGATCCGACTACCTGGCGTTCAAGGTCGACGGTGCCGTCGACGCGTGGCTGAACACACCGGGTGACGGCGGAAAGCCCTCCTGGTCCAGCCTCGGCCGGGTCTACTCCGGCGAGCTGGCCGGCGATCCGGATGCGCTTCAGTTCGCGGAGATCAACGGAGACGGATTCCCGGACTACGTGATCGTGAACAGCGACGGTTCGGTGCAGGCAGGGCTCACCGATGGCGGGATCTCCCCCGCGGGAACCCCTCACTGGACCGGTCGACAGGAGATCGCTCCCGGTGTCGGCGCTCCCGGCTCACAGGTCCGGTTCGCCGACATCGACGGCGACGACCGAGCCGACTACCTGGTCGTCGCCGACAACGGCGCCGTACGAGCCTGGCTCAACACCCCCGGCAACGGCGGAAAGCCCTCCTGGAGGAGCTGGGGTGAGATCGCTCCCGGCGTCGGCGCTCCCGGCTCACAGCTCCGGTTCGCCGACATCGACGGCGACGACCGAGCCGACTACCTGGTCGTCGCCGACAACGGCGCCGTACGAGCCTGGCTCAACACCCCCGGCAACGGCGGAAAGCCCTCGTGGGCCGGTCTGGGGACCTACGCCGCCGGTGTGGATGGTGCCACCCGCGCCATGGTCAGGTTCGCCGACGTAAGCGGTGACGGCCGTGCCGACTACCTGATGGTGAGTGAGGCAGGCCAGATCCGCGCCTGGATCAACAACGGAGGTGAGGGCCGCGGTGGCTGGGTCAACCGGGGCGTCTTCGCCATCGGCGTCGGCTCGTCCCGGGACAGCCTTCGGCTCGCCGACATCAACCGTGACAACAGGGCGGACTACCTGGTGGTGTCCGGTAACGGGTCAGTGCGTGCGTGGCTCAACGCGGGCGGAGACCCTGCCTGAGCCCCGGTGACGGATCATGGGGTGCTCGGAGGACTCCTCCGAGCACCCCCGCTCGTCGGGCAGCCAGGTGGCCCCTTGCTGAGACCTGTCAGCCGTCGTCCCACTGCAGACCCGTGGGTTCGAGGCACGCCGCCGGGTGGCCCCGCCGCTTCGGCCACGCCAACCACATGGGTAAAGGGGAGAGGCGGTCGGCGGTCCTTCTGCTCACTCGCCGGCCCACGATCGCGGACCGGGCAGTGGCGACCACCGCGGGATCCTCCGGCGCATTGGACCAACAACGTGGGAGCACCGAGCGGCACAACAGCCAGCGGTACCGCGCCGTCTGCACCACGAGCAGTCCAAGACCCAGAGCACGACCGGTATGCGACCAGATGCGTCGCGGACGACGGCCTACCGCCAGCGAATGAGGTGTCCCCGGTCCTGGATTCCACGCACGCGACGCAACAGCGCCGTCTTGGCCCCTGTCTGGTTCCTGGATCTTGACTTCAAGCCCCAGGGCAGCCGCCCGGACGGCGAGCGACAACCTCAATCGCCTACTCCGTCGCAGGTCAGACGGGTTGGAACTCCCTCGAGCGCCGCCGGACTCCAAACTCACAAGCAGCGGATTCAGTCCGCTCAGGCAAAGTCGACGCCCCGACACCCAAAAATGAACGTTTCCGCAGGTCAGAGGCCTGCGCAGGTGGGGCGGGTGGGACTCGAACCCACGGCCGACGGATTATGAGTCCATTGGGGATCTTGGCGGGCCTTGTCGATCAACGCTCATCTTTGCCGTTTTCCCAGGTCAGACGCGCTGATCCGTGTCAGTCCTGTGTGGCGCTTGTCGATGCGTTCCTGTCCTTGTGGCCCCTCAATGGCCCCTGGAAGCCGCTGAGTTGGACGCGTACCACAGCAGCAGCCGCGTCCGCCCAGTTCAGCCAGAGGGATAGAACCCTCGCACAGCGGATTTCCCTTCCAACGCGCAGAGGCTCCGCCCCTCCACTCGGGGCGGAGCCTCGATAACCGTTTCCGCAGGCCAGACGTCTCGCAGCTTAGTCGAGTTCAGACACAACGAGGGCCCCACGGTTTCCATCTCGGCACTGACCACCGCGGCGCCCCTGCCGACTACTCCAGATCGAGGGGCAGCCCTACGCTGCACTCTCGGCTTTGGCGTCGCTGGATGAAGTCGCAGGCGTCTCCGTAACGGGGGCAAGGCTTCGCTTCTTCCCCGCTCCAGCAGCCTTGGCTTGGACGTACCAGCCAGCCTTGATCGCCCTCCGGGTCTTTTCCGTCAGCCAGGAACAGTCGTCAGCCTCGTGCCTGTCCGTGTGCAACAGCGCCAAGAGCTCAAGAAGCCGGTCAGCCCGGTTTAGGTAGTAGTCGGCTTGCTCGGACGCCACGGCACCGGTGCGATTTGCCCAGTACAGATCAACGTCGAACTTCTCAATGTCACGGAAGTCCTTCCCGAAGATGCCGCCGACCTCCTCCTTCGCCCATTGCGTTTCGAACCGCGCGATGTCACTAGCGGTCTCCCCAATCTGCCGGGCCAGATCTTCCCGCGACATGTCCATGCTGAGTCCAGCGGCGATGAGTACACCTTGCGCACTCTCGATTTCTCGCGACATGGCTTGGAGGTAGACGAGCATGCCCCGGATCCACGGCTTGGCCGTTTCTGCTGCACGGGCACGCTTCTGTGTCGTCAGTGCTCCACTGAGATATGCGCCCAGGTTGTCAAGAGACCAGGAGATCGAGGCGTCCAGGGCACGCGGCACAGCTGATGTCTCGTCATCGGAACTCGTGATAGTCGAAGTCATGTCCAGCCTCCGGGATATGCGAAGTCGTGGAGACCAACGAGCAGAGCCATGTCCCGCGGCGCTTGCTCACGAGATTCATCCGGACGCGGTACAGCGTGGCTCCTGGCTTACGTGCTGACACATAACTTCCCTTGCGCGCTGAAGAGAAGGACGTGGGTGCTGCTCCGCAGTTGGACGATCCATGGGTCCATCGCCCTGCTCGTGGAGCCGCCACCGTTCTACTGCTCCTCCGGCTCACCGTCTACCGATGTCGTCACGTTGACCGTCGGCTCTGACTGAGATTTCAGGCGTGGATTTTTCGTACCGGAGCCGCCTGCCTGTCTGGTCGGCGGCGAAGGTCACGAGGAGGCACCAAGTGTCGATTGGTAGGCGTCAGCCGCAGCACTCAGCTCATCTAGGTAGTGCAGCAGGGCCGTCGGGTCGGAGTTCACCCCTGCGATATGGGCCATCGTCCTCACGACCGTCACGTCGTCCAAGGAGGACACCCATGCCCTGACCGTTTCGGGCTGTGCTCCCACTGGCGGCATGGAGAGGATTTCCGGAAGAGCGCGGCGGGCCTGCGTGGCCTGGATGCTCAGAGTGCCCCGCTCCGTTGCGGGCGTAGTGCCTGCCGACAGGAGTGCGCGCCGGAGATCGCTGTGCCCGATCGCGATGTCGAGCTGAGGTGGGATCGGGGGGCTCTGTCGGGACCCGGTGACGAGGATGGGTATGGCCGTCGTCCGGACCCAGTCTTCGAGGTAGCCGAGTTCTTTCACCGCTATGTTCCAGACCCCGGTATGAGGACGCTGAAGGCAGACGGGCGGGACGATCGAGAACTCGATCCTGGCGTTGCGGGGGCCGCTGGCCAGGACGGCTCCGGGCTGGAGACGAAGGCCGTGGCCGGGCTGTGGGTTGCGTTCCAAGGGGAGGGCGACGGTGAGGTCGGGGTGCTGACGGTCGGGGTAGACGGCGCCGAGGCGGACGGCAGCGACGGCCGGCGTGCGGTGCTTGGCCAGGTTGGTGTGCTCGGCCAACAGCCGCAGCGGGTGGTCGTCGAAGTCGCGGCGCTGGAAGGGCTGTAGTACCCGGATGCGCTCGGCGAGCACGGCACCGGCGGCAAGCGGGCCCAGCTGGCTCCGGCGCCCGTGTGCGAGCCAGGTGTCGAAGCGGGCCGGCTCGGTACAGGCGGGCATCTCAATGCATCGCGCCTCCTGGTCGGTCAGCGGGCGCTGTAGGAGGTGCTCGACCTCGGCGTACAGGGTGTGCTCCAGGGCGGCGCGGAGCTGGGTGAGGGCGTCCGCAACGAGGCGGGGCATCAACTCGGGTATCGGTGCGATAGCGGTCACCTTGATGTGAGCCCGGTCGTCGTGCACAACCTCGGTCAGGGTCAACGGGCCCTGGTCGGTGTAGTCGTGGACGATCCGCGTGACGTGATCGATCAGCCGGTCCACATGAGCCAGGGTGGGCACCACGTGCAGTTGATGGTCAGGCAGCCAGTCGTAGTCGGCGGCAGAAGTCGTCATGGCCAGGAGCGTAGTCCCGACGCCTAGGCCGTTGACCTGGACGTGCTTGGCGGCCGGGACGCTCGCTCGGTCCCTGCACGGACCCAGCGTGTATGGCCGAGTGGTGGGGCGGTCACCTACGACTGCCATGTCTGCCGGCAGCCCTACGAGCGCCCCGACCTGGCCGCCTGCGCCACGCACGACGCGGTAGGACGGCATCATCGCGTCGAAGGCGCCCTTGAACTGCTGAATCGACCCACAAAGCCCTGACCGCACCACACGGGCCTCGACCCGGAATCCTGGGGACAGGGACTGTGCGACGGGGACTCGACGCCACGTAGGCAGGCAGTCTCCGGAATCCCAGCAGCACGCGGTGGCGGTAGCCCTCCGGCCGGCCGCCCCAGCCGTCCGGTCATGCCGGTATGGGCAGCAACGGTCGGCTGACCTGCCATGTGGGGATTCGGGCCATGCCGCAGCCGAGGACTGCCCGGATGGTCGCCTGGGCCTGAGGCTGGCCGCGCTTCAGCGAGGCAGCAGGACGTCGACCTGCCTGCGGATGTCCTGCACGATCTCCTCGACGCTCAAGGCGATGTTCACGCCCGCCGCCATGCTGAGGAACATCGCGGCGGACACGATGTGTGCCAGCGTCGCGGCGTCGCCCTCTGCGACCCGTTCGTCTCGGCGCAGCACGGCGGCGATGGCCTCCTCGGTCTGCGCGACGATGGCGAGTGCCGCGCCGTGCCGGGGCTCCTCGGGGTCGCCGAAGAGCATCTCTCGCAGGTAGGTGCGTCCGTTGTCGATCTGGATGCGGTTGCACTCGACGATCGGCCGGACGATCGCCAGCACCGCGTCCAGCACGCCTGGGATGGTCTCGGCGTCCGCCCGGCCCTGCTCAAGTGCTTCGACGTACTTGGCGTTCTGGACAAGGAGGAGGAGTTCGCCCTTGGTCTTGGCATAAAGGAACAGGGTCCCGGTGCCGATGTCGGCCTGGTCGGCGATCTGCTGGGTCGTGACCTCATCGACGCCGTGTTCGGCGAACAGTTCACTGGCGGCAGCGACGATGCGGTCGAGTTTCTCCTGCTTGTTCCGCTCGCGCCGTCCGACCGACTGGGAGGCGGCAGACATGGGTGGTGTCCTCGTGCGTTCTGTGTCGCCCGTCGCGGTTGCGGCGGGTCAGCTGTGGCCGATGACGGCCTTGCCGCGGATGCCGCCCTGGGACAGGGACTGCAGCGCCTGCGGGGTCTGGTCGAAGCCGACCACCTTTCCCACGACCGGACGCACCACGCCCTGGTCGATGAGGGTGGTGATCTGGCGGAGCTGGTCGCCGCTGGCGCGCATGAGCATGAACTCATACGTCACGCCGAGCTTCTTCGCCTGCTTGCGGATCTTGCGGCTCAGGGCGGCGACCCCCAGGCGCAGCAGCGGGTTGAGGCCGGCCTCGCGCGCGAAAGTGGGCTCCGGGGGACCAGCGATCTCGATGGCTTTGCCGCCGGGCTTGAGCACCCGCAGGGACTTCTCGAGAGTCTCCCCACCGAGGCTGTCCAGCACCAGGTCGTAGCCGGTCAGGAGCTGCTCGAAGTCCTGGCTGCGGTAATCGATCACCGTGTCCGCGCCGAGCGCGCGCACGAAGTCCGCGTTGGACCCGCTGGCGGTCGTGGCGACGCTCGCACCGAGGTGCGCGGCGAGCTGGATCGCGATCGAACCGACCCCGCCGGCCCCGGCGTGGATGAGAACCTTCTGCCCGGGCCGCACCTTCCCGCGCTCCACCAGCGCCTGCCACGCCGTGAGCGCCACCAGCGGCAGCGAGCCGGCCTCATTCATGCTGATCGAAGCGGGCTTGAGCGCCAGGTCGCCCTCCGCTACGGCGATGCGCTCGGCGAACGTGCCGATGCGGTCCTGGTCGGGCCGACCGTAGACCTCGTCTCCGGGCTTGAAGCCGCGAACCGCCGTCCCGACGCTGATGACAGTGCCCGCAACATCGTTGCCCAGGATCAGCGGCAGTTTGTAGGGCAGGATCTGCTTCAACTCACCGGCGCGGATCTTCTCATCCAGCTGATTCAGTCCGGCGGCCTCCACCCGGACGAGCACGTCGTGCTCCCCCACGGTGGGTTCGGGGACGTCCGCCTCCTGCAGCGGCTCCTTGTACTTGGTGACGACGAACGCTCGCATGGGACGTCTCTCCTTGTCTTCATCCTATTTATCCAGGCGTGAGGCCAGATCAGGACCGGTCGGTCCCGGGGCTCCGGTCCCGCTCCACCTGCCCGCAGCCGACCCGGCCGGGGCGGCCGGCGTCAGGCGACGCTCAGGACGATCTTCCCGGTGGTGCGGCCCTGCTCGCCGATCTCGTGCGCCTTCGCGGCCTCGGCCAGCGGGACGACGGTCTCGACCACGGGCGTGAGCGCGCCCCGCTCGGCCAGGGCGGCGATCTCGCGCAGACCCAGGTGGTCGGGCTCGACCAGCATCCACACCGCCCGCACGTGGCCGGGGACGTCGGCGGGGACGTCGTCGGGGCCGGGCAGGGTGATCAGCCGGCCGCCCGGGCGCAGCACCGTCAGGGACCGCTCGGCGTTCTGGCCGCCGAGCCCGTCCAGCACCACGTCCACGTCCCCGACGGCGTCCTCGAAGCGGACCGTGCGGTAGTCGATCACCTCGTCCGCGCCCAGCTGCCGCAGCAGGTCGTGCTTGCCGGCGCTGGCCGTGCCGATGACGTACGCGCCGCGGGCCTTGGCGATCTGCACGGCCAGGTGGCCGACCCCGCCGGCCGCCGCGTGCACCAGCACCCGCTCACCGGCGCGCACCCCGGCGGTGTCCACCAGGGCCTGCCAGGCGGTCAGCGCGGCCAGCGGCAGCGCCGCCGCCTGCACGTGGGTGAGGTTCGCTGGCTTGGGCGCGAGGTGGCGGGCCGGGGCGACGACGTACTCGGCGTAGGCGCCGGCCTGCCGCGGGAACAGCGGCATGCCGTACACCTCGTCCCCGGGGTGGAACATCCCCACGCCCGGTCCGACGGCCTCCACGGTGCCGGAGACGTCCCAGCCGACCGCCGGGACCTCTCCCCACTCGATCAGGGCCCCGCTGGCCCGGGTCTTGAAGTCCACCGGGTTCACACCGGCCGCGTGGACCCGCACCAGGACCTCGTTCAGTCCCGGCTCGGGCCGGGCGACCTCACGCTCCACGAGCACTTCCGGTCCGCCCCACTGCTCCACGACCACCGCACGCATGCTGTCCGCCTCACTCTTTTCCGTCTTGATCGGATACCGGCCGTCCGGGCCCTTCCCGGCGCGACGCAGTCCACGATCCGGCATCCGCCCCCACCATGGTGTTGGCCGTCTGGCCACTATGTGACAGGATCTGGCCATGAGTGAGATGCAGTGGCCGTGCACCGACCCCCTCCCCGACCCGAGCGCCGACGCGGCCGGGCGGCACCGCATCGCCGTCCTCGCCCTGCCCGGCGTCCCGCCCTTCGAACTCGGCATCCCCTCCCGCGTCTTCGGCAGCGTCCTGGACGCCGGCTCACGCCCGCTGTACGAGGTCACCGTCTGCACCGCCGACGGCGCCCCGGTCCTCAGCGACGCCGGGTTCACCGTGCAGCCCGCGGCCGGTCCCGAGGCCCTGGCCGCCGCGGACACCGTGATCGTCCCGCCCACGCACGCCATGCCCGAGCTGGGCCGCGGCGGCCCGCTGCCGCCCGAGGTCACCGCGGCCATCGCCGGCATCCGGCCCGGCACCCGCCTGGTGTCCATCTGCGCCGGCTCCTACGTCCTGGCCGCTGCGGGCCTCCTCGACGGCCGGCCCGCCACCACCCACTGGGGCCTCGCTCCCGAGTTCCGCCGCGCCTACCCCCGCGTCAAGGTCGACGAGGAGGTCCTCTTCGTCGACGACGGCGACGTCCTGACCTCCGCGGGCGTCGCCGCCGGCGTCGACCTGTGCCTGCACATGATCCGCCGCGACCACGGCACCGCCGCCGCCAACCGCGCCGCCCGCATGTGCGTCGTCCCGCCCTGGCGGGACGGCGGCCAGGCCCAGTACATCGACCGCCCGGTGCCCGAACCCACCGTCGGCACCACCACCGCCACCCGCGCCTGGGCCCTGGAACACCTCGGCGAACCCCTCTCCCTGAACCGCCTGGCCGAACACGCCCGGATGAGCCTGCGCTCCTTCACCCGCCGCTTCCGCGACGAGGTCGGCATGACCCCCGTGCAGTGGCTCACCGCGCAACGCCTGGAACTGGCCAAGCAGTTGCTGGAGACCACCGACCTGTCCATCGACCTGGTCGCCCACCGCTGTGGCTTCGGCTCCGCCAACTCCCTGCGCGCCCACATGCGCACCGCCTTCGGTGTCTCACCCGCCTCCTACCGCCGCACCTTCCATACCGACGACCTGGTGGAAGCGGGCGTCTGAGGACACATCAGCGCCGCACATACCCGCTCCGCGGGCCGGCCGGGATCCGCCTGATCATCCGCTGCCGGTGCCCCCTCCAGCGGAGGCCAGCAGCATCATCGCCCGCCGGTAGCGCACCGAACTCGTGCTGCCCCGGCGCACGATCTGCTGCAGCTTCTGCCCCTCGTGGTCGGTCAGTCTGCGCACACGGACGGGCTCGGCCACCGCGCCTCCAGCGGTCGGATCGAATGTCACCGCACATGCAACCGCCACGACCGCCGACCCGGCGAACCTAGGACCGTCCATGGACGGCGTGTCCCAGCACCGGATGCACCCGCGCCTGGCGGCACACGGCCCCTGTCTCCAGCACCGCGGCGAACTCCGCTGATCCACGGCACGTTGATCCGGCTGAAGGCTGATCGCCTGCCCGGCGACCGTGCCCCGAAACCGGTCTGGCTGTAGTCCTCGATGACCGGCGAAGACATCGACGTACACCGGCAGGGACTCGATGTTCAGCTGGTTCGACATCGGCCGCTACGTCGCCGACCCCCGCCGCCAGGAGCAGCTGTTCGCCCCCGCTCTCACCGCCGAGGACGGCCTCGGCCGGTACACCGACGAGCTGGGCATGGCGCAGCACCGGTGACGGGCCCGCATGCCGGTCCCGCCGCCCGGGGCTAGGGGGCCATACGAGAGAGGGTCGAATAACCCCATCGGGGCCGTTTCCTCTTCGGGCCGTTTCCTTGCCCCTCGGCCGTCGCCGGGACACTTCCTCAGCAGCGACAGGCTCTCCACAGCGCAGATACCAGCCGACGTCGCCCCACCCGCGTCCGCGCACTGGCCGCGCCGGTATCAGCACCGCCCGCCTCCGCCACCGGCCCGGTGCTCAACCGGCCGCCCCGTGGATGGCTGCCCCAGCAGCGCCACCATCAAATGGGACAACGGATCGACCCCGAGACACCGTCGGCCTGGACACGGCTACGCCCTCCCGGCCCCTGTACGGCCCCTGGGTCTTGGCATCGACCCTCAAGTCAGTCGCCCGGACCGCGAGCCAGGACCTCGATCATCCACTCAGCTGCAGGTCAGACGGTTTGCAGCTACCCAGGCCGTCTCCGGACTCCAAACTCACGAGCAGCGGATTCAGTCCGTTCAGGCAAAGTTGACGATCCGACAGGACAAAATGAACGTTTCCGCAGGTCAGAGGCTTGCGCAGGTGGGGCGGGTGGGACTCGAACCCACGGCCGACGGATTATGAGTCCATTTAGGATCTTGGCGGCCCTTGCCGATCAGTGCCGATTCACGGCGTTCTTGCAGGTCATGCCTGTGCACCTGTGTCGGCCTTGCGTGGTCCTTGTCGGTTGGTTCCTATCCTTGCGGTCCCTTTGTGGTCCCTACCGCTCCTTGAGAGAGCCGCCCGATACGGAATCCTGGGCGTCGCTCCAGCTCAGCCGACACGGTCGAACCTTGGCGCAGCGGATTCTCCTTCCAGCGCACAGTGCGGCGCGCCGGACGACGAAGGGGCTCGGGCGGGCTCGGGGCCAGGCGGGATCAGCCGTGTCGACACGGCTATCGCTGAGGCAGCCGAGCGGCAGAGCCGGGCGATGCGTGAGCTCAGCGCGCGGGCGTTCCCCGAGCTGGAGGCAGGCGGGGACGACCAGCCGTCCCCGATCGAGGCGGCCCGCGCCCAACGTCGTCGGGATGCCGAGGAAACCCGCCGCCTGGCACTGAAGCGGGCGCGGGAGGACCGGGCCCGGCGCAGTGGAGCTCCGACCGAACCGGTGACGCCGGACGTGCGCCATACGGCCTGACTCCCACCCGTCAAATGTGTGATCCATGCGCGAAACACGGCGTCCGGGGAGGTGACCAGGCCCTGCATGACCGGCATCAGCGGCTGGGCGGTTCCCGCGCGGCCTCCTCACCTCGCTCCACCCCCGCCCTACGGACTCACGGCCCGCAAGGTGCAGGCCGCGGCCGCAGCCCGAGCGGCCGTCTGATCACTTGACTGCCGGGCCTCAGCTTCAAGTACGGCCCGGCCAGCCGCCCGTCGTCGCCGAGTTCGTGGAGTCGTCCTTCGAGGTCGTACGCGCCAAGCGGTGGGTCGGCACCGGCAGCTTCCACGTGACCGGCCTCTCCGACCGCGACCCGCTGCACAAGCTGCCGGTCGTCGAGCAGCTGGAGGCCGCGCTCTACACCGACGCCCTGGTCACCCTCGCCCCCACGCGCACCCTCCCGCCGAAGTAGCCGCCCTCCGGGACGCTGATGAGCGCCATGCATCACGGCGTCCCCAACCGGCATTGGACCGCCCGGGAGCCGATCACCAATAGTGCTGGGCATGGGCGCAGACGCCGTGACGGAGGTTCACCGATGACCATCTCTCCACCACCCGGAACCACCGAGCCGGCCCGTGCCGCCTCGCCGTTGACGATCAGCGAGCAAGGCGCGTTCTGGGTCGGTGTCGGGCGCAAGCCGACCGAGGCCGGGACCGCCGCCGAGGCCGCGATGTACGTCCAGTACCAGATCCCGGCCGATCTCCGGCATCCGCTGCCCGTGGTGATGGTCCACGGGGGCGGCGGCCAGGGCTCGGACTACCTGTCGACGCCTGACGGCCGCCCCGGCTGGGCCACCCGGTTCGTCGAGGCCGGTTACGCCGTGTACGTGGTCGACCGTCCGGGGCACGGGCGCTCCCCGTACCACCCCGATGTCCTCGGGCCCATCGAGGGCGCGGCGCCGACGTACGAGTTCATCCGCTGGCTGTTCTGCGACGGGGCGGGACGACCCGGCAGCCAGTGGCCCGGCAGCGGCGAAATCGGCGACGACTCCGCGCTGGACCAGCTGATGGCGAGCCAGGGCCCGACGCTGCCCACCTTCGCCGAGAACGAGGAGCAGATGCGGCGCTGCGGGGCCGAGTTGCTGGACCGGATCGGACCGGCCGTGCTGATCACCCACTCCATGGGGGCGCCCTTCGGCTGGTTGGTCGCCGATGCACGGCCCGGGCTGGTGAAGGCCGTCGTCTCCATCGAGCCGATAGGACCCCCGTTCGTCGAACTGCCCGGCCTCGGAAAGCTGGAGTGGGGGCTCACCGCGGCCCCGATCACCTACGACCCGCCGGTGCGGACCCCGGAGGAACTGCGCACCCGGCTGCGCGAGGCCGGGGACGAGGGGCCGCAGGACTGCCTGGTCCAGGACGAACACGCCGGCCCCGTGCGGTCCCTGCCAGGGCTGCGGGGCTTCCCGATCGCCGTGGTCGCGGCCGACACCTCACCGTTCGCGGCGTTCCAGCACGGTGTCGCCGGCTACCTCGCCCAGGCCGGTGCGGACGTAGAGTTGCTGCGCCTGGCGGACCTGGGGCTCACGGGCAACGGTCACCTGCCCATGGGTGAGAAGAACTCCGACGACGTGGCCGAGGCACTGATGACCTGGCTGAACAAGCGACTGGCGGCAGTGGAGGAAACGTCCCGATGACAACCGTGACAACCGTCGAGACCGAGGTGCTCATCGTGGGCAGCGGTCCTGCGGGAGCGAGCGCCGCACTGGCACTGAGCACCTATGGCGTGCCGAACGTCATGGTCACCCGCTACTCACGCCTCGCGGACACGCCCCGGGCGCACATCACCAACCAGCGCACCATGGAAGTGCTGCGTGACCTCGGTGTCGAAGAGGACGTGATCGCCCAGGCCACCCCGCAGCACCTGATGGGCAACACCGTCTTCTGCACCGCCCTCGCGGGCGAGGAACTCGGCCGGCTGAGGTCCTGGGGCAACGAGCCGCTCGTGCAGGCCGCACACGAGCTGGCCAGCCCCACCCGGATGTGCGACATGCCGCAGCACCTCATGGAACCGGTGCTCGTGAACGCGGCCATAGCACGCGGAAGCCAACTGCGGTTCGGCACCGAGTACCTGTCGCACGAACAGGACGCCGACGGCGTGACCGCCACGGTCCGCGACCGGCTGCGCGGCGACACGTACACCATCCGCGCCAAGTACCTGATCGGCGCGGACGGCGGCCGCAGCAAGGTGGCCGAGGACGCCGGGCTGTCGATGGGCGGCCAGATGGGCGTGGCCGGCAGCATCAACATCGTCTTCGACGCGGACCTCACCAAGTACGTGGCGCACCGCCCCGCCACCCTCTACTGGGTGCTGGCGCCCGGCGCGACCGTGGGCGGCATCGGCGCCGGCCTGGTGCGCTGCATACGGACGTGGAACGAGTGGCTGATTGTGTGGGGCTACGACGTCAATGCCGGGCCGCCGGACCTCACCGAGGAGTACGCCCTGTCCGTCGTACGCAAGCTGATCGGCGACGACGAGATCCCGGTGACCATCAAGTCGTCCTCCGCGTGGACGGTCAACGAGATGTACGCCGAGACCTACTCGAACGGCCGGGTGTTCTGCGCGGGCGACGCCTGCCACCGTCACCCTCCGTCCAACGGGCTGGGCTCCAACACCTCCCTCCAGGACTCCTACAACCTGGCATGGAAGCTGAAGCTGGTCCTGGACGGCACCGCGTCCCCGTCCCTGCTGGACACCTACAGCGACGAGCGCGCGCCGGTCGGCAAGCAGGTCGTCACCCGGGCCAACCAGTCCATCGGTGAGACGGCCCCCGTCTTCGAGGCGCTCGGCGGCCTGGCGCCGCAGACCGCCGAACAGCTGTGGCGGAACATCGCCGCCCGCAAGGACACCACTACGGAGGCCGAGGAGCAGCGGGCGCGGCTGCGGGAGGCGATCGCCTTCAAGACGTACGAGTTCAACGCCCACGGCGTGGACCTCAACCAGCGCTACGCCTCCGCCGCGATCGTCCCGGACGGCACACCGGACCCCGGCTTCGAACGCGACCCCGAGCTGCACTTCCAGCCGAGCACCCGCCCCGGCGCCAAGCTCCCGCACGCCTGGATCACCTCCGGCACCCGCAATCCGTCCACCCTGGACCTGGGCGGGAACGGCCGGTTCACCCTGATCACCGGCATCGGCGGCGAGCCCTGGACGGAGGCCGCCCGCATCCTCGGCAAAGAGTTCGGCCTGGAGATCACCACGGCGGTCATCGGCCCCGGCCAGGAGTACGAGGACCCGTACGGGGACTGGGCCCGGCTGCGGGAGATCGGCGACTCGGGCGCACTGCTGGTACGGCCGGACAACCACGTGGCCTTCCGCCGCCGTGACGCCACCGGTGATGTCACGGCCGCACTGGGCGACGCGCTCCGGCAGATTCTCGGGCGGGGCTGAGCGGCCATGGACTTCACGGCGAAGACCGCGAGGACCGCGAAGACCGCGACGACGACGGCGGTGCTGGAAAGCTTCGCCCACACCTCCGATCCCCGACTGCGCGAGGTGCTGACCTCCCTGACGCGTCACCTGCACGACTTCGTACGGGACATCGAGCCGACCCAGGCCGAGTGGGAGCGGGCAATCGACTTCCTCACCGCCACCGGGCACATGTGCGACGACACCCGGCAGGAGTTCATCCTGCTGTCGGACGTCCTGGGAGTGTCGATGCTCGTCGAGACGATCAACGACCACAAGGCGGCCGCCGCGACCGACTCCACGGTGCTCGGCCCGTTCCACATGACCGAGTCCCCGATCCGGGAACTCGGGGCCACCATCGACCTGGTCGGCGCCGGCGAGCCCTGCGTGATCAGCGGACGGGTCATCTCCGTCGACGGTACCCCGCTGCCCGGTGCGACGCTGGACGTGTGGCAGGCCGACGACCAGGGTTTCTACGACGTCCAGCAGCCGGAGAAGCAGCCGCCGGGCAATGGGCGCGGGCTGTTCACGGCGGACGCGGAAGGGCGGTTCTGGTTCCGCTCGTGCGTTCCCAGCCCGTATCCCATTCCGACGGACGGGCCTGTCGGCTCCCTGCTGGAGGCGACCGGCCGCCACCCCTACCGTCCCGCCCATGTCCACTTCATCGTGGGCGCCGAGGGGCACAGCCCGGTGACGACGCACATCTTCGTGGCGGGCAGCGACTATCTGGAGTCGGACGCCGTCTTCGCCGTGAAGGAGAGCCTGGTCGAGGAGTTCGTCGAGGTGGACTCCCCCGAGGAGGCCGCAGAGCTGGGCCTGGCCAACCCCTTCCGCCGGGCTCGCTTCGACATCGTGCTGCAACCGGTGATCGTGTGAAGGACGAGGCCCTGGACTTCACCTACCAGGCACAGCCGATGCGCGTCGTCTTCCGGTCGGGTGCCGTGCCGGGAGCGGTGCCCGGCGAGGCCGCGCTTCTCGGACTGCGCCGCGTCCTCGTGCTGTGCGACGACCATGGCCTGGACACGGCCCGTGCCGTCGCCGCGTCTCTCGGCGACGCCTGCGCCGGGCTGTACGCGGGGGCGGTGACGCACGTCCCGGTGAAGGTCGCCGACCTGGCCGTCGAGGCGGCTCGCGAAGCCCGTGCCGACGGCTGTGTGGCGGTCGGCGGGGGTTCCGTGACCGGCCTGGCCAAGGCCGTCGCACTCAGGACCGGCGTGCCGATCGTCGCCGTCCCGACGACGTACGCCGGCTCGGAGATGACCCCCGTCTGGGGCCTGACCGAAGGCGCGGTCAAACGCACCGGGCGCGACCCGAAGGTGTTGCCGCGCAGCGTCGTGTACGACCCGCTGCTCACGCTCACCATGCCGCCCCTGGGGTCCGCGACGAGTGGCATGAACGCGATCGCCCACGCCGTCGAGGCTCTGTACGCCCCGGACACCACCCCGATCGTCGCGCTCATGGCGGAGGAGGGTGTACGGGCTCTGGTCGGCGCCCTCCCCGACGTCGTGTCCGCCCCCACCGAGCCGTCCGCCCGCAGCCGCGCGCTGTACGGGGCGTGGCTGTGCGGTACCTGTCTCGGCGCGACCACCATGGGGCTGCACCACAAGCTCTGCCATGTGCTCGGCGGCACCTTCGACCTGCCGCACGCCGAGACGCACGCCGTCGTCCTGCCCCACGTGCTGGCGTTCAACGCCCCGGCGGCACCCGAGGCGCTTGCGGCACTGCGCCGGGCGCTCGATGTCCCGGACCCGGCACGGGAGTTGTACGAGTTGGGCGGGCGGCTGGGCATCCCTCGATCGCTCGCCGAGCTGGGTCTGACCGCCGCCGACGTGGACCGTGCGGTCGACCTCGCGCTCGGGGCACCGTACGCGAATCCCCGCCCGGCGTCCGCCGACGATCTGCGCGCCGTCCTGCACGCGGCATGGGCGGGCGAGCCGCCGTACGGCGGCTGACCGCTTCTACCGGGCGAGTTCGGCGTACGGAACGCCGGTCGCACGTCGGGCCACCCGGCGTGCGAGCTCGGCGAAGGCCGGGGCGGCGGGCGAGTGACCGGCCTCCGGAAAGGCGACGGCGGCCACCAAGCCGAGGGGCTCCTTCGGAGCGACGTTCTCCACTCCCGGGTGCGGGAACATCCGGGTGGCCGACAGCGGCATCAGTCCCACCATGTGCTGGTAGGCGATCTTCAAGGCCACGTCCTGGGCCGAGCGGGCGTGGAAGCCGACCGTCGGGGCGTCGTCGTCCCCGTTTCGTCCGCCCACCCAGAAGTCGAGGCCCGGCTCGGGGGTGACCCAGGGCTGGTCGAAGACCTCGGTCACGTCCACCGCGGCTGCCGAGGCCAGCGGATGCCCCTTCCACAGCGCGAGGGAAGCGGGCTCGGTGAAGATCGGTACTCGTGTCAGGCCCGGCATGTCGACGTTCAGGGGCAACAGCGCCACGTCGTACTCGCCGGCCAGCAGCGGGGCGAGACCCTGGTGGAAGTCCGCTTCGTGTACCCGGATCGTGACGCTGGGATACCGCTCGCAGAACGCCTCGATGACCGGATGAGTGAGTTCGGCCAGAGCCACGCCGTAGCACGCGACCCGCACCTCGTCCCGTTGCCTGGCCCGGATGGCGCCCGCGGCGGCGGAGAGCCGCTCGGCGTCGGCCAGCACCTCGCCCGCCCGTTCGAGCAGTTCCGCACCGTCGGCGGTGAGCGCCACATGCCGTTTGTCGCGGTCGAACAGCCGGACGCCCAGCTCACGCTCCAGGGAGGCGATCGAGCGCGTCAGCGCGGGCTGGGTGAGGTGCAGCCGCTCGGCGGCGACCCTGTAATTCAGGGTCTCGGCGAGCGCCGAGAAATGGCGCAGGTTCCGGAGTTCCACTCCGCCCTCCAGAAAGGCGAGGTCCACGGCGTTGTGGTCCGGGTCAGGTTACAGCGCGCTTCCCCGCACGTCACCAGGCAGAAACGTCCGGCTTTCCCGTCACCCCTCTCCACGGCATTTACCACGCCCCCGGCGCGCACCGAAGGTGCGCTGGATCGCTGACCTGCTGTGATGCATGGCGCTCATCAGCGGCATGGGCACTGGCATTGGACGGCCCTTCGCCGCGCTGCCGACACTCCATTCAGGCCGACACAGAACAGCAGCGGATGGGGTGCGAATTGTCCGGGACAACCGAGGCAGCCGAAAAAATCATCGAGATTCCTCAGCCGGAACCGGACCTGACACCGGAGGAACTGGTGCGCCGGGCCGTCGGCATGAGGACCTGGCTGCGGGACCGTCAGGATGAGACCGAACAGCGGACCGGCATCTCCGAGGACACGCACAAGGCGTTCCTGGAGGCCGGCTTTTACCGGGCCCTTCAGCCACGCCGCTTCGGCGGTTACGAGTTCGATCTGCGGACCTACTCCCGGATGGTCACCGAGGTGGCCCGCGGCTGCCCGTCCAGCGGATGGAACCTGTGTCTGGCCGCCTCCCACAGCCTGGTGGTGGCCGGCCGCTTCCCCGAGAGCACCCAGCGCGAGGTGTTCGGGCCGGACGGCGACTTCCGGGCCCCGTTGCCGATCGCCCCGAGCGCCACAGCGACGAGGACCCCCGACGGGTACCTGGTCAACGGCCGCTGGGACTACGCCTCCGGGGTCAACGTCTCCACGCACTTCCTCGGCGGTGTGCTCATCGTCGACGAACAGGGCGGCATGCCCACGCAGGGCCTGGTGCTCGTCCCCTCCGGCTGGCGGATGCTCGACAACTGGGGCGAGATCCTGGGCTTCCGCGGCAGCGGCTCCAACAGCGTCGTGGCCGAGGACGTCCTCGTCCCGCACGAGTACGTGTCCAGGACCCACCTCCTGGCGAACGACGCCACCGACGGACCAGGTGTCGAACTGCACGGCAACCCGATGTACGCGGGCCGGCTGATGGCGTTCTTCAACATCCAGCTGTGTTCGATCGTGGCGGGCACCGCCTGGGCCGCGGTCGACGAGTACCAGCGGATCATCACCACCAAGAACAGCCCGCTGCCCCCGTTCAAGCCGCGCAGCCACGACCCTGAACACCAGCGCAACTTCGGACTGGCCACGGCCCTGGCCGACAGCGCGCAGCGGATCATCCTGTCGGTCGCCGACGACTACACCGCCTACGCGGCCCGGGGCCTGGCAGGGGGCGAGCCCTTCTCCGAACTGGACGACCAGGCCCTCTCCCTCACGGCCCGGCAGTCCGGCCAACTGGCCTGCCAGGCCGTCGAGATGCTGGCCTCGGCCAGTGGCTCCAGCGGGCTGGCGAACGGCGAGCGCATGCAGCGGTACCTGCGCGACGTCGCCACGTACAAGACGCACATCAACGCGCAGCACGGCTGGTGGGCGACGGGGTACGGCCGCTCTCTGCTCGGCGTGGAGACTCCGTCGTGAACCGGTCGACGCCCGCCGCGACGGCGCCCGGCGGCGGCCAGGCGGACGACCCCGGCCGGTTCCGGCACGTGCTCGGCCACTACCCGACGGGTGTCACGGTGGTCACCGCGACCGCACCCGACGACACCCTGGTCGGCATGGTCATCGGCTCGTTCACCTCGGTGTCCCTGGACCCCCCGCTCGTCGCGTTCTTCGCCGGCCGCTCCTCCACGACCTGGCCCAGGATCATGGCCGGCGGCGCCTTCTGCGTGAACGTGCTGGCCGCCGGCCAGGAGGACCTCTGCCGGGACGTCAGCGCCAAGGCACCCGACGTCTTCGACCGCCACCCGTGGCGCAGCGCGGCCTCGGGCAGCCCCGTCCTGGCGGGCGTCGTCGCCTGGATCGACTGCGACATCGCCGACGTGTGGACCCTCGGCGACCACTACTTCGTCCTCGGCCGCGTCCGGGAACTCGGGGTGGAGAAGGCCGGCGCGGCACCGCTGGTCTTCTCCCGGGGGCGGCTCGCCCCGTTGCCCCCACACCGGGACCACGACGACTCAACCGACTACACATGGCCCGACTGGCTCTGAGAGATCTGAGAGAAGAGAGACGCACCATGCGCAATCAAGGGCTCGGCTCGTGGCCCGTGCGGCGCGCCCGCATGGCACCAGAGGCCACCGCCGTCGTGCACGACGGCGGATCCCTGTCCTACGGAGAGCTGGCCGCGCGCGTGACGCGGCTCGCTCACGCCCTGCGTGCCCTGGGGGTCGGACACGGCGACCGGGTGGCCTACCTCGGCGCGAACCATCCGGCCCTGGCGGAAACCCTGTTCGCCACGAGCGCGCTGGGCGCCGTCTTCGTCCCGCTCAACACCCGCCTCGCGGCACCCGAATTGGCCTTCATCCTGGGCGACTCGGGAGCGTCGGTGCTGGTGTTCGGGGCCGAACTCACCGACGTCGTCGACGCATTCAGGGACGACGCCGAGGTGAAGCACTACGTCGAGGTGGGGAAAGCGTACGAGGAGCTACTCGCGAGCGCGCCGGACGACCCCCTGGACGAGACGGTCGGCCTGGAGGAAGTGTGCATGATCCAGTACACCTCCGGCACCAGCGGCCGTCCCAAGGGCGTCATGCTCACCCACGCCAACATCGCCTGGAACTGCTTCAACATCCTGCTGGACGTGGACATCACCACCGACGACGTCGCTCTGGTGGTGGCACCGATGTTCCACACCGCCGCCCTCAACACCGTCTTCCTACCGGGCTTCCTCAAAGGAGGGACGTCGGTGCTGATGCGCGGCTTCGACCCGGAACGGGTGCTCGACGTCATCGACGAGCACCGGGTGACAAGGATGTTCGGCGTGCCCGCGATGTACCAGGCCATGGCCCGGTCGCCGCGGTGGGCGACGGCCGACCTGTCCTCGATCCGGATCCTGATGTGCGCGGCGGCACCCGTACCCAAGACCCTCATCCACACGTACCAGGACCGTGGCCTGACCTTCCTCCAGGCGTACGGCCTGACCGAGACCGCTCCCGCCGCGCTGGGACTGCGCGCGCGGGACAGCATCCGCAAGGCCGGCTCGGCCGGCACGCCCTGCTTCTTCACCGACGTACGCGTGGTGCGCCCCGACCTCACCGATGTCGCACCGGGCGAGGTCGGCGAGGTGATCATCGAGGGCCTCAACGTGATGAAGGGCTACTGGCAGTGGCCCGAAGCCACCAAGGACGCCTTCGTCGAAGGAAGTTGGTTCCGCTCCGGGGATGCGGCCACCGTCGACGAGGAGGGGTACGTCACGATCGTCGACCGGATCAAGGACATGTACATCTCCGGCGGAGAGAACGTCTATCCGGCCGAGGTCGAGCAACTCCTCTACCAGCATCCCGCGGTCGCCGAATGCGCGGTGATCGGCGTACCCGACGAACGATGGGGCGAAGTGGGCAGAGCGCTGATCGTGCCCCGCGCGGGCTCCGACGTGTCGCCCGACGACATCATGGACTCCCTGTCCGGCCGACTCGCCAAGTACAAGCTCCCCAAGTCGGTCGTCCTCGTCGACACCCTCCCCCGCAACGCCACCGGCAAGATCCTCAAGGCCCGCCTGCGCAGCCAGTACGGCTCCATACCAGACCGCGGCGCCGAGGAGGCATGACGCCAGGCTCCGCGCGTGGGACGCGGGCCCAGCCCCGGCCCACCGTACGGGATCTTCTCGATGCCTCCGAGCGCGTGCAGCTCACCAGCGGAGACCACGGCGGGCCGAAGGACAAAAAGTCGAAAGGCCGGCGTAAGACCAGCAGCCTCGACGGCAAGGCCTCACGCGCCGCCCGTCTGCGCGAAGTCGAACGCTTCCGGGATCCCATCCTGTCGGCAGCCCCTCGCCACCGCTCTTGGGCGTCCACCGGTCGGCCAGGAGGTCGATTCCGTCGGGCATCGGGACACGAAGATCCCGCTCGACGACCAGGTCCCGGGTCGGCGGCGCGGCCAGCTTCAGCCGGCGCTGGACGAGGTGACTGAGCAGGCTCATGGGGGGGTCTCCAGGTCTGGTGTGCTGGTGGTGGGGCTCAGGGCGGCGATGAGGACCGACAGCATGCGCATGAGTCGGTCGGTGAATGCCTGGGGTTCCAGCGGCTCCCGGAAGGCGTTGGTACAGCCAGTGACGTCCACACCGTCCCGAGACAGAACAACCAGGCGACGGCGAATGGATCGCGCAGCACCACCCCAGGCCCCGCGTCGCTCAGGCGATCTGTTGCGCCTGGCCGGTCTCATGAATGGTGTTCAGCTGGTCATGAGCCTGCGCACCACCTCGATCAGCGCCTCACGGTGCTCGGTGAGCCGCTGCGCCGACCAGATGTCGTCCGTTGCCCCCGAGTCGGTATCGCGTTGCGCAGCGAAGATGTGATGCCAGGCGCTGGCCAGGCCGTACAGGATGACGGCGAGGTCGACCGGGTTGAAGGTGGTGTCGATCCGCCCTTCGTCCCGCGCGGCGGTGAGCGGGGCGAGGGCGTGTTGGTAAGAGCCGATATTCTTGCCGCCTTGGCCAAGGGGGCGTTCAAGCTGTTTCCAGGCGGCCAACCGCATGAGGTCTGGGTGGGAGATGATGTAGTCGAAGAGGCGGCCTACGTAGCCCGGCAGATCGTCGGCGTCCAGCGGGACTGCCGCCATCACCTCGACGTGCCGTTGGTCCATCACCGCGTCGAACAGCCTTTCCTTGTCACCGAAATACGCGTAGATGCGTTCCTTGTTCAATTTGGCGTTGCTCGCGATGCGAGCGACCCTGGCGCCGGCCAAGCCATGTGCGGTGAACTCGGAGGCGGCGGCGTCGAGCAGCCGGGCTCTGCTCGCGCTGGAATCAGACATCATGCGCTGCAGGATAATAGAGGCGTGAAACCTTCTTGTTCACCTTTGCACCGCCCTCGGTAGTGCCTACCGGAGCAAGGTGAGTCACAGACTCTGGCTGAAGAACTCTGCCAGTTTGTCGGCTGCCTGCTTGACGTACTGGTCCAGATCGTACAGGTCGAGGTGCGAGGCCCCGTCGATCAGGAAGAGCTCCTTGGGTTCCGCGGCAGCCGCGTACGTCGCTTCATTGTGAGACTGGCTGGTGGATTCGGTGCCGACAATCAGCAGAAGGGGATGTGGCGCGATGAGACTGACCACATCCAATGCGGAAAAGGTCAGCTGCTTCTCCAGCGACCAGGCCAGCGTCTTGTTCTCCCATCGGGGGTGAGCCCCGCGCGTTGAGTCGTAGTAGTAGTCCGGAACTTCCTTGAGGGGAGCGAACGCGTTCTCGACCTCCGGGCCCGGGATGAGGGGCCAATACGTGGGTTCGTCTCCGCGTGAGAACGCCTGCCTGGCCGCACCGCAAGCCTCCAGCATGGCGACCAGAACACCGTGGTCGGAACCTGTCTGCTCGTGAAACACGCCACGCTGATCCCCCACTCCGCTCACAGTGGCGACGGCCTTGATCCGGCGATCGGTGGCTGCCGCGGCGGGCGCATAGCCACCCCCGCCGCAAATGCCCATAGCGCCGATACGGTCCGGATCCACCTCCGGGCGGTTACGGAGATAACTCACTGCGTTCTTGATGTCTTCGATCTTCGCGAACGGGTCCTCGTCGTAGCGGGGAAAGCCTTCGCTCTCGCCATACGACCGGTGATCGAAGGCCAGGGCAACGAAACCCCGGTCGCGCAATTCACGGGCGTAGCGACCGGAAGTCTGCTCCTTGATCCCGCCCCCCGGGGCCACCGTCACCACGGCGGCCCGCTTCTGACCCTCCTTGTAATCCTCCGGAAGGTAGAGGTGGCCCGCGACAGTGATACCGCCGCTGCGAAAGTGAACGTCGATAGGCACGGTGTGCTCCTTGCTCGTTTCTGGGTTCCGGGGCCGAAGGGGCCTTCCGGCTCAGCGCGGTTGGTCACGCAGCGGCTGAGCGCCGAGTCAACCGATCGGATGATCCGACACTACAGAACCATGCCCAATAGGGCAACCAACCGGTTGGTTGCCCTATTGGGCATGGTTCTGTGCAATGAGGCGGCCGTTGGGCGGTGGAGGCCTCCCCGAAGGCCGGGGTAGTTAGCGTTTTCGCTGGTCACGCAAGTGGGGCTGGGGGTCATGGTGTTGCGGCGTAGAGACCGGGTCCGGACTTGTGGACGAAGCCGCTGGCGGCCCACCGATTCAGTTGCCTGTACATGCTCCCCGGGCTGACGTCGCCGAAGTGGGCAGCGATTTCACGGGGTTGCCAGAAGCGAGTGGGGTCTTCCTGGTGGAGTGTCAGGGTGCGGTGTCGGCGCCGCGTGGCAGGGGTAGCGTGCCGGTCGTCCCGGGAAAGCCGTGGGCAGCGCGGGTTGATCCACGGGTTCGGGGACGGTGACGTTGAGGCGGGTCATGGTGCGGCTGCTGTCGGGCCGGCCGGCGGCGTGGCGCTCGCTGCAGTGGGACATCGGTGACTTGACCTTGCGGGTGCTGACCCGCTGCCGCCTGGGCTGAAGCAGGCCGGCCAGGATCCGGCGGCCGATCGTCCCGAGACGGGTGTCCCGATCGGTGTCCGCGCTGACGATACCCGTGGCCTGGCTCACCCGGTCACGGGTGGTGTGGAGCGTGATGCCGAAACAGCAGCGGTCCGGGCCGGCCCCGCGGAGGGACTCGGCGGCACCGACCATCACAGTGCGGAGGGCCTGGTAGAGCGTGAGCGGGGGCGACACCTCCTGCTCGATGCCTGCCGGGTCGCCCGAGCGGAGGGTGCTCCCGTTCATGATCGTGTGGCGGAGCGCGTACCAGGACCGGCTGTCCGGCGCCGTCTGTCTCCCGGGTGGACAGTCCGTGGCGGGCCCCGAGGTTCCGCCGTGGAAGGGCCGGAGCAAGGCTCGCCGACAGGATCGCGGGTGGGCAACGTCGTGGAGCCCGGAGCAGATTGCGAACCGGTTGAAGGCCGACTTCCCCGAGGGCTATTCCGTGCGGATCTCGCACGAGGCGATCTACCAGGCCCTGTTCTTCCAGGGCCGGGGTGCCTTGAAGCGTGAGCTGGTCGCCTGCCGGCGGACCGGCCGTGCGCGAGCCAGCGTCAGCGCGCACGGATAGGCATAGCCACGGCGGGCGGTGGCTCCCGAACAGGGTCGATCTGCTCTGCCTTCTCCGCAGCTCCCTGTCCGATCACCTCAACCACACTCGATCTCGACGGCCCGAAAGCCGTCGAGTATCCCGGAGGGGCCGTTTTCTGTTCGGGCCGTTTCCGGACAGCCCAGGGCGCTCGACGGCGCCGCAGTCACTGAGAAGCAGTGGCGACCACCACTCTCCGGCGCAGGGATCCTCAGTACCCGGATCGCCGATCGGCCCCGCCATCAGCAACACGCGCCGTCCCGCCACCGGCAGCACCAAGACGCACCACCATCCACTACGCCCGGTGCGCCCGGCGCCGACCGGAAACATCGCGGACGGCGGCGCACAGCCAGCGGATGAGAAGCGCCCCGACCCTGGATCCCACACACGCGACGCATGGTGTCGGCACCGTCTTGGTCCCTGTCTGGTCCCTGGACCTTGGCTTCGAGCCCCCGGGGCAGCGGACCCGGAGGCCGACGACAGCCTTGAATACCTGTTCCGTCGCAGGTCAAAGCGATCAAAACACTTCCGAGCACCACAGACCGGCGAGATCCCGAACTCGCGAGCAGCGGATTCAGTCCGTTCAGGCAAAGTTGACGCTCCGACCCCCAAAATGAACGTTTCCGCAGGTCAGAGGCCTGCGCAGGTGGGGCGGGTGGGACTCGAACCCACGGCCGACGGATTATGAGTCCGCTGCTCTAACCGGCTGAGCTACCGCCCCGTCTACGGCGCGTCGCGCACATTTGTGCGCGCCGTCTGCCGCAGCATAGCCGCTCATACGATCTCCTGCTTCGGCTGGTCGGCTACGCACGACCATGAGGACTGCGGCGCAGGCCGCGCGGTTCCGCCGGACATGAAAAAGGACCCCTGAGGGGTCCTCTTCCGCTGCTCTCCCGACTGGACTCGAACCAGTAACCTGCCGGTTAACAGCCGGCTGCTCTGCCAATTGAGCTACGGAAGATCGAGCTCCCCCGACTGGACTCGAACCAGTAACCTGCCGGTTAACAGCCGGCTGCTCTGCCAATTGAGCTACGGAGGATTGTCTCGCTGCATCGAACGTACCTCCCTGGGTATTCGCCAGAGGGCGGGCGCTCGCTGCGACACATACATTAGCGCAAGCAGGGGGGTGCTCCGCCAATCGGTTCTTCCCCCGCGACCGATGCCGACTCAAGGGAAGGGTGGCCGTCATGCGCTATCGACTGACGTTCGTTGCCGGACTGGCCCTGGGTTACGTGCTGGGCACCCGGGCAGGGCGCGAGCGTTACGAGCAGTTGAAGAAGTCCGCGCGGGAGATCGCGCAGAACCCCGCCGTGCGCAACACCGCGGAGTCGGCCGCCCAGCAGGGCCGGCAGTTCGCGGGAAAGGCCTACCACGTGGTGAGCGAGCGAGTCGGTGACCGTGTCCCGGATTCGGTGGCCGAGCGCGTGCGGCATCTGCGCGAGCGGAACACGAACGGTGCGGCGGCTCACGATGACTGGGGCACCAGTAATACGTAGGTGCACGAGTGGCACGTAACACGTACAACGGAGTGCCCTGCGCCACGTGCGGGGCTCGATACCGGTGACACATAGCAGGTCAGGGCACAAGCGGTACGAGGGCCTCCGGCAGAGCGGCGCGGTGGGGTCCGGCGGTACGGCAGAATTTCCGCCATGGGGATAGTCGCCGGGCTGGACAGTTCGCCCGATTTCACTCGCATCGTCGTCTGCGACGCGGACAGCGGAGCCGTGCTCAGGCAGGGGTATGCCCCGCATCCGCTCGACGGCGCCGAGGGCGGTCGGCCCTCCGACGTGGATCCGCAGGCCTGGCTGCTGTCCCTGGGCGAGGCGGCGGGTGGCGGGCTCCTCGAAGGTGTCCAGGCCATCGGTGTGTCCGCGCAGCAGAGCGCGCTGATTCCGCTGGACACGCAGGGCAATACGGTGCGTCCGGCGCTGGTCGGCGGGGACAAGCGGGCGCAGGTCTGCGCCGCCGAACTGGTCGACGCGCTCGGTGGCCGGGAGGCGTGGGCGCAGGCCGTGGGCACCGTGCCGGGGGCGGCTCAGCCGGTGACGAAGCTGCGCTGGATGGTGAAGAACGAGCCGGATGCCGCATTGCGTACGGCCATGCTGATGCAGGCGCACGACTGGCTGGTGTGGCAGTTGCTGGGCAGACCGGCCCGGCGGACCACGGACCGGGGCGATGCCTCGGGTACGGGGTACTGGTGCGCTGTGAACGGTGTGTACCGGCCCGATCTGGTCGAGCTGGCGCTGGGGCATCAGGCGCTGCTGCCGGATGTGCTCGGTCCGGCGGAGGCCGCGGGGACGACGCCCGAGGGGCTGCTGATCTCGGCGGGGACGGGCGAGACCATGGCCGCGGCGTTCGGCCTGGGGATCGGGCTCGGGGACGCGGTGGTGTCGCTCGGCGCCTCCGGGTCCGTGATGGCCGTACACCATGAGGCGCTGGTCGATCCGTCCGGGATGATCACCTCGCTCGCGGACGCGACGGGGATGCATCTGCCGGTCGTCACCACGCTGAATGCCGTACGGACGCTGCGCGGGAGTGCCGAACTCCTCGGGCTGCCCGACCTGGAGAGCCTGTCGGACCTCGCGATGAAGTCGACGCCGGGCGCCCATGGACTCGTACTGCTGCCGTACCTGGAGGGCGAGCGGGTGCCCGATCTGCCGCATGTGGCGGGGACGTTGGCGGGGTTGCGGCGGGAGTCGATGCGGCCCGAGCATCTGGCGCGGGCGGCGTTCGAGGGCATGTTGTGCGGGCTCGCGGACGCGCTGGACGTACTGCGTCGGCGGGGGGTGGAGGTGCGGCGGATCTTTCTGCTGGGTCCTGCCGCCGAGTTGCCGGCCGTGCAGGCCTGTGCGCCCGCGCTGCTCGGTACGCAGGTTGTGGTGCCGCAGTCCGCCGACTACGCGGCGATCGGCGCGGCGCGGCAGGCCGCCTGGGCGCTCGGCGCCTCGCAGGGCACCCTCGATCCGCGGCAGCCGCCCGTCTGGCAGGGCGCGACCGCGCAGATCCTGGACCCCGGCGACGATGTGGCGGTGGGGGCGGCGGTGCGGCAGCAGTACACGTCGGTACGGGACCAGACGCACCCGGGCGCGGTCAGGCTCTGACCGGACCGTCCCGGACCGTCCCGGCGTACGACCGTACGTACGCCTAGACCCACGGCCGTACGCCCTAGCTGGCGGCCACCGGAGTCGGGCGTTCCGGACGGTTTGGGAGGTTCTTGGAACGCTGTTGGCTTAATTGGTTGGGGTAACGCCGGTGGAATGTTCGACGATGAGGCGTGGTGCGTCACCACTCACCCCTGTCGCCGACTCCGAGAGACCAGCGTGCTCATACGACTCCTGCGTGCCCATCTCAGGCCGTACAAGAAGGCCATCGCCTTACTCGTGCTGCTGCAGTTCCTCCAGACCTGCGCCACCCTCTATCTGCCCACCCTGAACGCGGACATCATCGACGACGGCGTCGTGAAGGGGGACACGGGCTACATCCTGACCTTCGGCGCGTTGATGATCGGCATCTCGCTGGTGCAGGTCGTCTGCAACATCGGGGCCGTCTACTACGGCGCCCGTACGGCCTCGGCGGTCGGCCGGGACATCCGGGCCGGCGTCTTCGACCGGGTGCAGTCGTTCTCCGCGCGTGAGGTCGGCCGCTTCGGGGCGCCGTCGCTGATCACCCGCACCACGAACGATGTGCAGCAGGTGCAGATGCTGGCCCTGATGACGTTCACGCTGATGGTGTCGGCGCCGATCATGTGCGTGGGCGGCATCGTGATGGCGCTCGGTCTGGACGTACAGCTGTCCGGAGTGCTCGTCGCCGTCGTGCCCGTCCTCGGTATCAGCGTGACGTTGATCGTGCGGCGGTTGCGCCCGCTGTTCCGCACCATGCAGGAGCGGCTCGACAACGTGAACCGGGTGCTGCGCGAGCAGATCACCGGCAACCGCGTCATCCGCGCCTTCGTCCGGGACACATACGAGGAGGAGCGCTTCCGCAAGGCCAACGTCGACCTCACCGAGGTGTCGCTGGGCACCGGGCGGATTCTGGCGCTGATGTTCCCGATCGTCATGACGGTGGTGAACGTCTCGTCGATCGCGGTGGTGTGGTTCGGTGCGCACCGTATCGACAGTGGCGGGATGCAGATCGGTGCGCTGACCGCGTTTCTCGCCTATCTGATGCAGATCGTGATGGCCGTGATGATGGCCACCTTCATGTTCATGATGGTGCCGCGCGCCGAGGTCTGCGCCGAGCGCATCCAGGAGGTCCTGGACACGGACAGCAGTGTCGTGCCTCCGGCCGATCCTGTACGGGAACTGCGGCGGCATGGTCATCTGGAGGTGCGTGGGGCCGGTTTCCGTTACCCGGGCGCGGAGGAGCCGGTGCTGAAGTCCATCGACCTGGTGGCGCGGCCCGGCGAGACGACCGCGGTGATCGGGTCGACCGGCAGCGGCAAGTCGACGCTTCTCGGGCTGGTCCCGCGGCTTTTTGACGCCACGGACGGTGAGGTCCTCGTCGACGGCGTGGACGTACGGACCCTTGAACCGCGGCTGCTCGCCCGCACCGTGGGCCTCGTACCGCAGAAGCCGTATCTCTTCGCGGGCACGGTGGCCACGAATCTGCGGTACGGGAATCCGGACGCGACCGACGAGGAGTTGTGGCACGCGCTGGAGGTGGCGCAGGCCAAGGGCTTTGTGGAGCGGCTGGAGAACGGGCTCGACTCCCCCATCGCGCAGGGCGGCACGAATGTGTCGGGTGGTCAGCGGCAGCGGCTCGCGATCGCCCGGACCCTCGTACAGCGCCCGGAGATCTACCTCTTCGACGACTCGTTCTCGGCGCTCGACTACGCGACGGACGCGGCCCTGCGGACGGCGCTGGCGCGGGAGACCGCCGAGGCGACCGTCGTGATCGTCGCGCAACGCGTGTCGACGATCCGTGACGCCGACCGGATCGTCGTACTCGACGAGGGGCGGGTCGTGGGGACGGGCCGTCACCGCGAGTTGATGGCGGACAACGAGTGCTATCGGGAGATCGTGCTCTCCCAGCTGACGGAAGCGGAGGCAGCCTGATGGCCGGGCCCATGGCGCGGATGATGGCCGGGGGCGGCCCCGACCAGCAGTCGATGGACTTCAAGGGATCCGGGAAACGGCTGCTGGCGCAGTTCAGGCCCGAACGGGCCACGATGTACGGGATGTTGCTCGCCGTCGTGCTGAGTGTGGGCCTGTCGGTGCTGGGCCCGTGGATCCTCGGACGGGCGACCGACCTGGTCTTCGCGGGCGTCGTCGGACGGGAGATGCCCGAGGGCGCCACGAAGGCCGAGGTGCTGGAGTCCATGCGGGAGCGTGGTGACGGCGGTGTGGCCGACATGCTCTCCGGTACGGACTTCACGCCGGGCAAGGGCATCGACTTCACCGCGGTCGGTGAGGTGCTGGGGCTCGCGCTGCTGGTGTTCGCGGCGGCCGGGCTGCTGATGGCGGTGGCGACGCGGCTGGTCAACCGGGCCGTCAACATGACCGTGTACCGGATGCGGGAGGACGTGCAGACGAAGCTGTCGCGGCTGCCGCTGTCGTACTTCGACCAGCGGCAGCGCGGTGAGGTGCTCAGCCGGGCGACCAACGACATCGACAACATCGGTCAGACGCTTCAGCAGTCGATGGGGCAGCTCGTCAACTCGCTGCTCACCATCGTCGGCGTACTGGTGATGATGTTCTGGGTGTCGCCGCTGCTGGCGCTGGTCGCGCTGGTGACGGTGCCGCTGTCGTACGTCGTCGCCAAGTCGGTCGGCAAGCGCTCGCAGCCGCACTTCGTGCAGCAGTGGCGGTCCACCGGCAAGCTCAACGCCCACATCGAGGAGATGTACACCGGGCACACGCTCGTCAAGGTCTTCGGGCGGCAGGACGAGTCGGCGGCTCAATTCGCTGAGCAGAACGAGAAGTTGTACGAGGCCGGGTTCAAGGCGCAGTTCAACAGCGGGATCATGCAGCCGCTGATGATGTTCGTGTCGAACCTCAACTATGTGCTGGTGGCGGTGGTCGGCGGGCTGCGGGTCGCGTCCGGCGCGCTGTCGATCGGTGATGTGCAGGCCTTCATCCAGTACTCGCGGCAATTCTCGATGCCGCTCACCCAGGTCGCGTCGATGGCGAACCTCGTGCAGTCGGGGATCGCGTCGGCGGAACGCATCTTCGAGTTGCTCGACGCGGAGGAGCAGGAGGCGGATCCCGTGCCCGGGGTTCGGCCGGAGGAAGTGCGGGGCCGGGTCGCGCTGGAGCACGTCTCCTTCCGCTACGACCCCGAGAAGCCGCTGATCGAGGACCTGTCCCTGAAGGTCGAGCCCGGCAACACGGTCGCCATCGTGGGCCCGACGGGGGCGGGCAAGACGACGCTGGTGAATCTGCTGATGCGGTTCTACGAGGTCACGGGTGGGCGGATCACGCTCGACGGCGTCGACGTCGCGAAGATGTCCCGCGACGAACTCCGGGCCGGGATCGGGATGGTGCTCCAGGACACCTGGCTGTTCGGGGGGACGATCGCGGAGAACATCGCGTACGGGGCCTCTCGCGAGGTCACACGCGGGGAGATCGAGGAGGCGGCGCGGGCCGCTCATGCGGACCGGTTCATTCGTACGCTGCCGGATGGCTACGACACCGTGATCGACGACGAGGGGTCAGGGGTCAGCGCGGGTGAGAAGCAGCTGATCACGATCGCGCGGGCGTTCCTGTCGGATCCGGTGATCCTTGTGCTGGACGAGGCGACGAGCTCGGTCGACACCCGGACCGAGGTCCTGATCCAGAAGGCGATGGCGAAGCTGGCGCATGGGCGGACGTCGTTCGTGATCGCGCATCGGTTGTCGACGATTCGGGATGCGGACACGATTTTGGTGATGGAGAACGGGGCGATTGTGGAGCAGGGGGCTCACGAGGAGTTGTTGGGGGCGGAAGGGGCTTATGCGCGGCTGTATCAGGCGCAGTTTGCGGAGGCTGTGGTGGAGGTGGAGTGACGGTTCCCGCCGGGGGTTCGCGGGGGTGGGTTTCGCCCCCGCCGCCCCTACCCATTCCCGTCCACCGGGCTTCGCCCTGGACCCCACCGGGGCTGCGCCCCTGGACCCCCCACGGGGCTTCGCCCCGGACCCCGTTTCGGGGGCCAGCCCCCGGGCCCCGGTCCTCAAACGCCGGACGGGCTGATTTTTGCGCTGGGCGGGCTGATTTTCGCCGGGCCGGGGCCTCGGTGAGCAATCGGCCGAGGGGGCATGCCGAGGGCGCGCCCACGACGCCTCCCGGTCGGCGTCTAGCCCGCCGCGGGGGGGGGCCGCCCGAGCCGGTGCCGCCGGCCGGGCTGGCTTTCCGCCGGACGGCGCTGCTTTCAGCCGGGCGGGCTGATTTCAGCCCGTCCGGCGTTTGAGGACGAGGCCGCCAGGCCGATGGGGGCCTGGGGCGCAGCCTCAGCGGGGTACAGGGGCAGAGCCCCGGTGAGGTACAGGGGCAGAGCCCCGGTGAGGTACAGGGGCGGAGCCCCTGGCGGGGGTCCGGGGGCGGAGCCCCTGGCGGGGGTCCGGGGGCGGAGCCCCTGGCGGGGGTCCGGGGCAGCGCCCCGGGATGGGACGGGTAAGGGCGGCGGGGGCGACATCCCCCTCAGTCCAAGTAACCCCGCAGCTGGTCCGCGAACGCATGGTCCCGGAGCTTGTTCAGGGTCTTTGACTCGATCTGGCGGATTCGCTCCCGCGTGACGCCGAAGATGCGGCCGATCTCTTCCAGCGTGCGCGGGCGCCCGTCCGCGAGGCCGTAGCGGAGTTGGACTACCTTGCGTTCGCGTTCGCCGAGCGTCGACAGGACCGCCTCCAGGTGCTCCCGCAACAGCAGGAACGCCGCCGACTCCACCGGGCTCGTCGCGTCGCCGTCCTCGATCAGGTCGCCCAACGCGACGTCGTCCTCCTCGCCCACGGGCGCGTGCAGGGACACCGGTTCCTGGGCCAGGCGCAGGACCTCGCTGACCCGCTCGCTGGGCAGGTCGAGCTGGCCGGCGACCTCCTCGGGGGTCGGCTCGTAGCCGCGTTCCTGGAGCATGCGCCGCTGGACGCGGACGACGCGGTTGATCAACTCGACGACGTGGACGGGGACTCGTATGGTCCGGGCCTGGTCGGCGAGGGCGCGGGACATGGCCTGCCGTATCCACCAGGTCGCGTACGTCGAGAACTTGTACCCGCGGGCGTAGTCGAACTTCTCGACGGCCCTGATCAGGCCCAGATTCCCCTCCTGGACGAGGTCCAGCATGGTGAGCCCGCGCCCCACGTACCGCTTCGCGACCGAGACCACGAGCCGCAGGTTGGCCTCGATGAGGCGGCGCTTGGCCATCCGCCCCATGACCACCAACTTGTCGAGGTCGAGGGCGAGTTGGCTGTCCAACTCGGGAGCCGGGGTGCGCGCCAGCTTCTCCTCGGCGAAGAGGCCCGCCTCGACGCGGCGCGCGAGCTCGACCTCCTCGGCGGCGGTGAGGAGAGGGATGCGGCCTATCTCGCGCAGGTACTGGCGGAACAGGTCCGAGGACGGGCCGCCGGTGTCGGCCGCACGGCCGCGAGGTGGCAGCGTCTCGACAGGCGGCGGCTCGGGGGCCTCGGTCTCGACGACCGTCGTCCCGACGGCACCGGCGGGCGGCTCGTCGGGATCGTGCGGCGGGCCTCCCGCCTCGGCTTCGGGATGATGCGCGACACGGCTCTGTTGCGGAACCGCCGGGATGACGTCCGCCTCCGCGTCCGTCGTGTTGTCGGTCTGGGTCAGGGTCTGGGTCTGCACGGGGGCGACCTCCAGGATGATCGCTGCTGAGGCGTACGGCAGCGGTACTTCGCGAACGGACTCGGCGGCCGCGCCGCCATCCGTCCCGTACACGTTGAGCGGAACCGCGGGGATGGAGGACCCGTCGCGTTCGGGTCGGCCGCGCTCCGAGGACTCAGGCACCGGAACCAGTGTGGAGTACGACACATCCTCGCCACGAGGGGCGTGCGGTGACTTTTTGAGTCCGGTCTGTGACCGGGTGGTTACCCACACGTACGAGGAGACGTCACAGAGGGCACAAGCCCCGGTCAGAGCGCTGCCGCGCCCCGTTCGCGCAAGGCCTGTCCGTACTGCTGGAGGACCCACAACTCGTTCTGTACGGCGGCCAGATGGGCCGGGTCGCCCTGGGCGCTGGCGCGGGCGAGGGTGCCCTGGACCTCGTGGATGCGACGGTCGACGGCCCGGCGGCGCACCATGACGAGCTGATCTCCCGCGTACAGCTCGTCGACGGTCTTGCGCATGATGGCCTCTACGGCCAGCTCCGTGACCATGGCGCGGACCGCGTTGTCCGGGGCGGCCTCGCGGACCCGGATCAGATACTCCTGGGGGTCCTGTACGCCGTACTCCGCGCCGCCCGCGTCCATGATCGCCTGGCGTACGGCCGCGTACGGCGGGGCGGTGAACTCGTCGATTCCGTACGCGTCGAAGGCCGGGGAGACCAACTCGGGGCGCTGGAGGGCGAGTTTGAGCAGCTCGCGCTCGGTGGCGTAGACGGGGTTGCGGAGGTTGAGGGCGGGGCCCGAGGGGGCCTGGCGCGGCGCCATGTCGTACGAGGGCTGTCGGCTCGACGTCGGCGCCGGGCCTCTGCCGCCGCGGTCGCGGGCCCAGCGCGCCAGCTGGGCCACGCGCTTGACCACGAACTGCGTGTCCAGGATGCCGAGCATGCCCGCGAGCTGTACGGCGACCTCGTGCTGGGCGCCGCTGTTCTTGATGCGGGCCACGATGGGCGCCGCCTCGTCGAGGGCGGCGGCGCGGCCCGCGGGGGTCTCGAGGTCGTAGCGGGCGACGATCTGGCGGAGCGCGAACTCGAAGAGCGGGGTGCGGGGTTCGGCCAGGTCGGCGACCGCCTCGTCGCCCTTCGCCAGGCGCAGCTCGCAGGGGTCCATACCGTCCGGCGCGATCGCGATGTATGTCTCGGCGGCGAACTTCTGGTCGTCCTCGAAGGCGCGCAGGGCCGCCTTCTGGCCGGCCGCGTCGCCGTCGAAGGTGAAGATGACGCGTGCGCTGCCGTTGTCCATGAGGAGACGGCGGAGGATCTTGATGTGGTCGCCGCCGAAGGCCGTACCGCAGGTCGCGATCGCGGTGGTGACGCCGGCCAGGTGGCAGGCCATGACGTCGGTGTAGCCCTCGACGATCACGGCCCGGCTGGTTTTGGCGATGTGCTGCTTGGCGAGGTCGATGCCGTACAGGACCTGGGACTTGCGGTAGATCGCGGTGTCGGGGGTGTTCAGGTACTTCGGGCCGTTGTCCGACTCGTAGAGCTTGCGGGCGCCGAAGCCGACGACGTCCCCCGCGATATCGCGGATCGGCCACATCAGCCGGCCGCGGAAGCGGTCGATGGGGCCGCGGCGGCCCTCCTGAGCGAGGCCGGAGAGGAGGAGCTCCTTGTCGGTGAAGCCCTTGCCGCGCAGATAGCGGGTGAGGTGGTCCCAGCCCTGCGGGCTGTAGCCGACGCCGAAGTGGGCGGCGGCGGCCTGGTCGAAGCCGCGCTCGGCGAGGAACTTACGGCCCGTGTCGGCCTCGGAGCTGGTGTCGAGCTGCTCGATGTAGAACTGGGCGGCGATCTTGTGGGCCTCGACCAGGCGGATGCGCTCGCCGCGCTGGTGGGAGGGGTTGTAGCCGCCCTCCTCGTACCGCAGCGTGATGCCCGCCTGGCCGGCCAGGCGCTCGACCGCCTCCGAGAAGGAGAGGTGGTCGATCTTCATCACGAAGGCGATGGTGTCGCCGCCCTCCTGGCAGCCGAAGCAGTGGAAGAGCCCCTTGCTCGGGCTGACCTGGAAGGAGGGCGACTTCTCGTCGTGGAACGGGCACAGGCCCTTGAGGTTGCCCCCGCCCGCGCCCTTCAGCTGGAGGTACTCGGACACCACGGCGTCGATCGGAACCGCGTCCCGAACCGCCTTCACGTCCTCGTCGTTGATCCTTCCGGCCACGCGTGAATTCTACGGGGACGGTGTGACAGTCGAGCACCGTCGACTGTCACGAGACGAGGTTGTCCAGCGGAACATGCGGGTCCGCAAGTGCCTCCATGTCCACCTGTGCCCTGGAGCGGATCAGCTGTTGGATCGGCTCCGTGACGTCCCACACATTGACGTTCATCCCGGCGAGCACCCGGCCCTCCTTCATCCAGAAGGCGATGAACTGCCGCTTGCCCGCGTCTCCCCGGATCACCACTTGGTCGTACGAGCCTGGGGGCGCCCAGCCCGAGTACTCGAGCCCCACGTCGTACTGGTCCGAGAAGAAATAGGGCACCCTGTCGTACGTCAGCTCGCGGCCGAGCATCGAACGGGCCGCCGCGGGTCCGCCGTTGAGGGCGTTGGCCCAGTGCTCGACGCGCAGCCGGACGCCGAAGAGGGCGTGGTGGTAGGAAGCCACGTCGCCGGCCGCGAAGATGTCGGGGTCCGAGGTGCGCAGCCGCTCGTCGACCGCGATGCCGCCGCCCTGCGAGCGGTCTACCAGGGTGAGGCCCGCGGCCTCGGCGAGGCCGGTGCGCGGGGCGGCGCCGATCGCGGCGAGCACGTCGTGGGCGGGGTGTTCCTCACCGTCCTCCGTGCGGGCGGCCAGGACCATGCCGTCCTGGCCGATGATCTCGGTGAGGCGGGTGCCGAAGTGGAAACGGACGCCCCGTTCGGCGTGCAGATCGGTGAAGATCTGCCCGATCTCGGGGCCGAAAACTCCGTACAGCGGAGTGGGCTGGGGCGCGACGACGGTGACCTCGGCGCCGTACTCGCGGGCCGCCGCCGCGACCTCCAGGCCGATCCAGCCGGCGCCCGCGATGACGATGTGGCCGTTGTCACGGCCCAGGGCGGCGAGGACGCCCTTGAGGCGCTCGGCGTGGGCCAGGCGGCGCAGATGGTGGACGCCGGCCAGGCCGGTCCCCGGGATGTCGAGGCGCCGGGGCTCGGCGCCGGTCGCGAGCAGCAGCTTGTCGTAGCGCACGAGCGTGCCGTCATCGCCGAAGTGGACCGTCTTCGCGGACGGGTCGACCGCGTCTACGGTCTGGCCGAGATGCAGCTCGATGTCGTTGCGGGCGTACCAGGCGGGCTCGTGGACGAAAACGCTGTCGCGTTCCTCCTTGCCGAGCAGGTAGCCCTTGGACAGCGGGGGGCGCTCGTACGGGTGGTCGCGCTCGTCGCAGATCAGTATCACGCGGCCGGTGAAGCCCTCCGTGCGGAGCGTCTCGGCCGCCTTTGCGCCGGCCAGCCCTCCTCCGACGATGACGAATGTCTGATCCGCGTCGACCACTTGATGCCTCCTCGTAAATATGCCGCTACGTCTGAGCCTCCCGCACGTGGCGTGGTGCGGGAAGGGGGAGTGACCCGATCAGGCCACGGGGGGGGTCACGTGTGGGTGGCGCGTGGGTGGCGCCTGCGGCGGGCTTTTTCCCCAGCCCCGCCCCTTCCCGAAACTGGGGGCTCCGCCCCCAGGCCCCCGTATCGGCCTTCGGCCTCGTCCTCAAACTCCCCCAGCTACCGCTGGGAGGTGCCCCCAGACGGGCTAAGACGCCAGCCGTGCGTGTAGGGAGCGGGCCGACGCGTCCGTCAAGGAGGCGATCTGGTCGACCAGCACGCGTTTGCGGGCTCTGTCGTCCGGGGCCTCCTCGTACAGGGCGCGGAACTGGGGGTCCAGGCCCTCGGGGGCGCGGGCCGTCAGCGCTTCGGCCAGTTCGGCTACCACGATTCGCTGGTCGGCGCGGAGTCGCTCCTGCTCGGCGCGTTGCATGACGTACCGGTCGGCTACTGCCTTGAGGACCGCGCATTCCAGGCGTGCGCTTCTCGGTACGACCAGCTCGGCGGCGTATCTCGTAAGCCGTCCCGTGCCGTACGCCGCCCGGGTGGCGCCCTCCGCTGCCAGGCAGAAGCGGCCGATGAGCTGGCTCGTGGCGTCCTTCAGGCGGGCCTGCGCTACTGCCGTTCCGTCGTAGCCGTGCGGCCACCACTCCTGGGCGAGGAGGCGGTCGAGGGCCTCGGCCAGCTCGGCGGGGTCGGTGTCGGCGGGTACGTACCGGCCGATCGCCACCGCGAAGACCGACTGCCGCTCGGGCTCCGCGTACAGGCAGCCGGGGTCGATATGGCCGGCGTGCAGTCCGTCCTCGACGTCGTGCACGGAGTACGCCACGTCGTCGGACCAGTCCATGACCTGGGCCTCGAAGCAGATGCGGTCGTCGGGGGCGCCCTTGCGGACCCAGTCGAAGACCGGGCGGTCGTCGTCGTAGACCCCGAACTTCGGTGACCCCGGATCGGTGGGGTGCGCGCCGCGCGGCCAGGGGTACTTGGTGGCTGCGTCGAGGGCGGCGCGGGTGAGGTTGAGGCCGACGCTGATGACGCCGTCGGTCTCCGGGCTGTTGACGAAGCGTTTGGGTTCGATGCGGGTCAGTAGGCGCAGGGACTGGGCGTTGCCCTCGAAGCCGCCGCAGTCGTGTGCGAACTCGTTCAGGGCCTGTTCGCCGTTGTGGCCGAAGGGTGGGTGGCCCAGGTCGTGGGAGAGGCAGGCCGCCTCTACGAGGTCCGGGTCACAGCCGAGGGCTGCGCCGAGCTCGCGGCCTACCTGGGCGCACTCCAGGGAGTGCGTCAGCCTCGTACGGGGGCTGGCGTCCCAGGCCTCGCTGCGGGTGCCGGGCGTGACTACCTGGGTTTTGCCTGCGAGGCGGCGTAGTGCGGCGGAGTGCAGCACTCGGGCGCGGTCGCGTTGGAAGGCGGTGCGGCCGGGGCGCTTGTCGGGTTCGCCGGCCCAACGCTCGACGGCTGCCTCGTCGTACGCACCGTCGTGCGCGTTGCCTCCGGCGTGGTCTTCGGGTGCCCTTGGTGCGGTGCCTGCCATGTCTCGACATTAAGCGTCGGCAGTGACATTTGGCGCCGCCGGATTGGGGTGCCTACTCGTCTGCCGGGTTCTGTGTCGCTTGCGGGTGCGGGTTATCGGTGGCTTGTCGCGCAGTTCCCCGCGCCCCTTTCAGGGGCGCTTCCCTCGCCCGGAGGGATCAGGCGGACCCCAGTTCCAGGCGCACGCCAAACTCAGGCGGGACGCCAGATTCAGGCAGACGCCAGGCTCAGGCGGACGCCAGTCTCCAGCGAGTGGCCAGGCTCAGGCAGACGCCGAGCTCAGGCAGGACGGCAAGTTCAGGCGGACGCCAGTCAGGCAGGACGGCAAGTTCAGGCGGACGCCAGTTGGGGTGCCGCCGCAGTCGTCGGCGTCGCCAGTGCCTGGTCATAGCGGTGTAGGACCAGGCGGGCCATCGATGGATGGGCGCCCAGGGGGGCCGCTGCTATCCAGGGGGCCGCCTCTGCGCACTCTGTGGAGAAGCGGCCGGGGGCTGTGAAGTAGGAGGCGATTGCTATGCGGTGGCGGCCTCGGGCGGCCAGGGCGCGGACTGCGTGCGGGACGGTGGGTGCGGCGGCGGAGGCGTACGCGGGGATGACCGGGACGCCTAGGCGCTCGGCCAGGAGGCCCGCGGTGCGGCGAGTGTCGATGGCTGCCTCCGGGTCGCGGGAGCCGGCGGCGGCCAGCACGATTCCGCTGGTGCGGCGGTCGGTGTGGGTCATCCGGGTTCGCCAGCCGGCCTCGACCAGGCGCTCGTGCAGCGTCTCCACGAGGAGCGGGTGGGGGCCTAGCGGCGCGGCGACCCTGGTGTTTGCCTGGGCCGCGGCCGCAGCCTCCGGGATGTCCTGCTTGACGTGGTAGCCGCGGCTGAGCAGCAGCGGTACGAGGACCGCGTCGCCGGTGCCGAGGGAGGCGAGCGTGTCGGGCAGCAGGGGCTCGTTCAGCTCGATGTGGCCGAGGTGCACGGGCAGGGAGGGGCGCAGCTCTCGGACCTTCTCGATGAGCGCACGGATGGTGCTCAGCGCCCTCGGGTCACGGCTGCCATGGCCCACCAGGACGAGCGCGGGCGGCGCGGAACGCCGCGTCCCGTCGGGCGAGACGAGGCTGAGCTGGCTGCCGAGCTGGCTGGTGATCCGGTTCATCAGTTGCGCCGTACTGTCGAGGTGAGCGCCCCAGAGATGCTGGCCACCGGGGCGTGTGGTGGACTCGTCGCGCGGAGGGTTCGACGCCGTCATGAACTGATGGTGGCGGTACGACGTTGCCGCCCCGTTGCGCGGGAATGACAGGTGTTTTCCGGGGGTTCACGGCGGGGCGAGGACGGTCGTGAGGTGGCCAGGGGCCGGAGGGGAACCGGATCACCCTCCCCAACGTTCTCTTCGACGAGGCCACTGACCTGGGAGGATACCGGATGCTGCAGCTGAGGCCGGCCCGGCTGCGGTGGCGTCGAACGCGGCTGCTGCGCCTCCTTCCGCTGCTGAGACCGCGGTTGCCGCGAACCCGTACGGGGCAGCGCCGGACCGTGCAGGCGGTGATGCTCGGGTGCGTACTGGCGCTGCTCCCCTCGACGTGGCTGTTCCTTGCGGCGGACGACCGGCTGGGAACCGTACGGGGCGTGCCGCGGACCGACGTGGCGATGGTGTTCGGCGCCGGACTGCGGGGCGAGCGGCCCTCCCCGTACCTCGCCCACCGTCTGGACGCGGCGGCCGAGCTGTACCGCTCGGGCCGTATCGAGGTCGTCCTGGTCACCGGCGACAACAGCCGGGAAGACTATGACGAACCTGACAGCATGCGGACTTACCTCACCGAGCGCGGCGTCCCCGACCGGCGCATCGTCAGCGACTACGCCGGCTTCGACACCTGGGACTCCTGCGTCCGCGCCAAGGAGATCTTCGGCATCGACGAGGCCGTGCTCATCAGCCAGGGCTTCCACATTCGCCGTGCGGTCGCCCTGTGCGAGGAAGCGGGCGTCACGTCGTACGGCGTCCCCGCCGAGGGTGACCGGCGTGACGGAGTCTGGTACTACGGCGCCGTCCGGGAGCTCCTCGCGGCGAGCAAGGCGGCTACGGAGGCGGTGTTCGAGCCCGATCCGCGGTTCCTGGGGCCGGAGGAGCCGGGGGTGTCGCGAGCCCTGGCGACGGCCAGGTAGCCGATAGCCGAGGCACAGCACACCTCCCGTAGTCGTCCCGCCCCCGTCACTCCCGTCGCCCCGTCCCCCCGTCGTCATGACCGCACGTCAATGTCCCGCGTGCGCGTCCTGTCCACCATCGGCTCCACCGGCTCCGTCGACTCCACCGGCGTCCGGCTGCCCGGCCCGCTGGCCCTTCTCGACCACCGCGAACTGGCCCATCATGCCCTCGTCCTCGTGGTAGAGGAGATGGCAGTGGTACATGTACGGGGTGTCCGGGTCGGCCGGGCCCTCGAAGCTCAGCGCCAGCTTCATCGTCGTACCGTTCGGCAGGAAGACGGTGTCCTTGGGGCCCCGCAGATCCGGCGGCGGGGTCTTTCCGTTCACCTCCAGGACGCGGAACTGCACATCGTGGACATGGAAGTTGTGGGGCATGCCGTTGGTGTTGCGGACGGTCCAGGTCTCGGTGGTGCCCCTGGTGACCGTCTCGTCTATTCGGTCCATGGCCATCTTGCGTCCGTTGATCCCCGACTTCTTCAGGTCGAAGTGGCGGGCGCGCACGGCGTCCGTACCGTCCGGCACCTCCAGTTCGCCCAGCTTCTGCGGCAGTTCGGGCGAGGGGCGGAGCTTCGCCGCGGCCCGTAGTTTCAGGATGTCGAAGGAGTCGTCGCCCCCGCCGAACCGGGTGTTCCAGGCGTCCCCGTAGTTGTCCTGCGGGAAGCTGCGCAGGGTGGTGCGCTCGCCGGCCCGCATCCGTACGACGATCTCGGCGCGCTCCCCGGGCGAGAGCTGAAGCCGCTCGGTCTGCACGGGGCTTTCCAGAAGGCCGCCGTCGGTCGCTATCTGCGTATAGCGGCGGTTGTCATCGAAGCCGAAGGAGTACGTCCGGGCCGTCGAGGCGTTGAGCAGCCGCAGCCGCACCAGTTCGTCCCGTACTTCTCGGTGCGGGTCGAGGGTGCCGTTGACCATGGTGCGGTCGCCGAGGAAGCCGACGTTCTGCATGATGCCGCGTCCGTGATCGAACTCGGCGCCGTCGAACTTGACGTCCTGCACGATGACGGGCAGATCGTCGACGCCGTACTTCTTCGGCAGCGGCAGGGCGGAGGACTTGTCGTCGTCGAGGAGGAACATCCCGGCGAGGCCGCGCTGGACGTGCCGCTCGGTTCGCCCGTGGGGATGCGGGTGGTACCAGAGGGTGGCGGCGGGCTGGTCGATCTTCCACGACGGCGTCCATGTGCCGCCCGGCCGCACCATCTGATGCGGACCGCCGTCCATCCGTGCGGGGAGGTGCATGCCGTGCCAGTGCACGGTCGACGGTTCGGCCAGCTTGTTGCGCACTCTGAGCTCGACCTTGTCGCCGCGTTCGGCACGCAGGGTGGGGCCGAGGTGGTCGCCGTTGAACCCCCAGGTCTTGGTCCGCTGGCCCGGACTGAACTCCTTCTCGCCGGCGTGCATTTCGAGGTCGAAGACCTTGGTGCCGTCCGCCTTGACCCGGCTGGGTTCGGCGAGCGGCGGGATGGCGAGCTCATTGCCGAAGGAGCCCTTGCCGACCGTGCTGGTATCGGCGCTGGTCCACAGCCAAGCCAGCCATCCACCGAACGCGGCGATCAGCACGGCCACGACCGTGACAAGGGTGACCAGAACCCGCTTGAGCCTCCGGCGCCCCTTCTTCTTCCCGGCCGTGCCCCCTTCGCCGCTCCCGCCCACCGTCCCTGCTGCCCCTGTCGTCCTCGTCCCCGATGTCGTCATGCTTCGACGATCTCGGCCCGAGGGCACCCCGGACATCCGGGCACCGCCCTGACCCGACCCCCGCCTTTCCCCTACGGGACCCGGCCCCACAACCCGCACATGACGCGGGGGCGGCGGACCGAAAACCCCGTCCGCCGCCCCCGCTCACTCACCGGATCAGCTCATCCCGCTCACCGGGTCAACTCACCCGGCTCGCCGGACTCGCCCGACTCACTCCTCAGCGCCCCTTGAAAACAGGCGCCCTCTTCTCCATGAACGCGCTCATCCCCTCCTGCTGGTCTTCCGTCGCGAACAGCGCATGGAATACGCGCCGTTCGAATAGCAGCCCGTCGCGCAGGCCTGTCTCCAGGGCGCGGTCGACCGATTCGCGGGCCGCCGTGACGGCCGGGCGGCCGTAAGAGGCGATGGTTTCGGCGGCTTCCGTCGCCTCGGGCAGGACCCGGTCGTCGGGTACGACCCGCGATACGAGGCCCGCCGTCTCCGCCTCGCGGGCGTCCATCGTCCTGCCCGTGAGGATCAGGTCCATGGCCTTGGCGCGGCCGACCAGGCGGGTCAGCCGCTGGGTGCCGCCGATGCCGGGGATCACGCCGAGCTTGATCTCCGGCTGGCCGAAGACCGCCGACTCGCCCGCGATGATCAGGTCGCACATCATCGCGAGTTCGCAACCGCCGCCCAGCGCATAGCCGTTGACGGCCGCGATCTTCGGCGTACGGAATCCGGCGAACTCCTCCCAGCCCGCGAAGTAGTCCTCCGCGGCCATGTCCACGGCCGACTTCCCGGCCATCTCCTTGATGTCGGCACCGGCCGCGAAGACCTTCTCCGAACCGGTGACGACGAAGCAGCCGACCTCCGGGTCACGGTCCAACGGGCGCAGTACGTCGAGGAGTTCGGCCAGCAGCTCGCTGCTGAGGGCATTCAGGACGTGCGGCCGGTGGAGTCGTACGGTGACGACGCGGCCGTGGCGTTCGATCTTGAGGGTGTTCATCAACTCCCCTTTCCGGATGGTCGGTTACGAGTCCCAGATCGCGCCGTACGCGGGAATGCCGCGCCGTTCGAGACCGTGTACGACCTGCCAGGTCAGCTTCTTGTTGGAGATGCAGATGACGGCTTCGGCGCCGAAGTCGCGGTACGCGGTGTACGCGAGCCGCACCATGTCCGGTTTGCCGTGCTGCGAGGTGTCCCAGACCAGTGCGTCCGGCTGGACGGCGAGGATCTCGTCGACCAGGTCGTCGCCGTAGGTCTTACGGGGATCGCGTGTCGCCCACACGAGCCGTGAGGGCACCTCGGCGGCCAGCAGATGGGGCAGGCAGGGACCGATACCGCTGCCGGTGGCGACGTAGATCACCTTGCTGAACAGGGTCTCGATATTGGCGACCCCGGCCGTGGTGATGCCCTTGACCCAGACCTTCGGGGGCGCGTCGTCGATGAACGAGCCCGTCCAGTCGCCCGCGCGCGAGATGGTCAGCCGGAAGCCGGGCCGGCCGGGCGAGGGCACGTTGGCGAAGGAGTGCCACTCCTTCAATGGGCTGCGGCTGATGGCGGTGGAGGACCCCGCGAAGGGGGTCACACCGTGGTCGAAACGGGCCAAGGCGACGTGCGAGGAGGGCCGTTCGATCCGTACGTCCACCTTGCGCAGCCGCAGCCAGGGCAGGGCGACGCTGAAGGTGACCACGGCCAGTATGCCGAGGGCGATCGGGCCCTGGGCGCCGAGCAGTGTGTGCGTCCAGAACAGTGCGAGCGCCGTCCAGCCGCCGAAGCGGTGGATCTTCTCGAATTGGTCGTGGAAGCGGGAGCGGAAGGGCGGCAGGGCGGTGGCGACGATGACGACGAGCAGGGCCACGAGTGCCCAACTCACCGTGATGAGCGGCGCGTTGGCGCCGTCGACGGTCACCACGACCGCCCCGGCGAGGAACCACACCGCTCCGGCCAGCGCCCCGCCCACATGCAGTCCGCCGAAGTGGTACACCTTCCCGAGCGTCCACCGCACCTTCAACGGCCAGCTCGTCGGCGCCCAAGTGGCCAGCCGGAAGAAGAGGTTGATGACGTACTGCTGCCGTACGACCACGGCAAGCGCGAGGTTCACGAGGGACGCGTAGCCGATGGCTTCGGCGCTCGGCGCCCAACTCACCGCCAGAAAGCCGAGGTTGGCGAGCAGCACCAGGGCCGCCAGGCGGTTGTAGTGCATCAGGCGGGGGTGCTTGAGGAGGCGACGGGGTGCGGAGGTGAGCGGAGGAAGCTCGGCGATATCCGCGGGAGCGGACGGGGCTCCGGCGGACGAGGCCCTGGGGGCTTCGACGGCCGAGGGCTCGACGGCCGAATGCTCAGCGGCCCGGGACTCGGCGGATGGTGCCTCGACGACCGGTGGCTGGACGGCCGGCGACTCGGTGGCCGAGTTCCCGGCGGCCGGAGGCTCGACGGACGACCTCTTCAGGGACGAGGTCTCGACGGACGACGTCATCAGGCCGCCCCCTCTCGCACGGCAGACACCTGCAGCAGAGGTGCCCCCTCGCCACGAACCGTCGCCGCGCGAGCGGCATCCTCCCGCTCCGCCGCCAGCCGCAGCAGTGCCGCCCGGTCGACCTTGCCCCGGTCCGTCTCCGGTAACGCGGCCAGTGGGAGGACCGTGGCCGGCACGCAGTAGTACGGCAGCGCGTCGGACACCGCGCGCCGGGCCGTGTCCGGGTCGACGTCGGCCGGGCAGACGAAGGAGACCAGGCTGCGGGCGTCCCGCTTGAGCGTGACGGCGCGGGTGCAGCCCGGCACCGACTCCAGTACCGAGGAGACGGAGTCCAGTTCGACGCGGAAGCCGCGGACCTTGACCTGGTCGTCCGTACGGCCGAGATGCTCGAGTTCGCCGTCGGGCGTCCAGCGGCCTAGGTCGCGGGTACGGAACATCCGGCGTCCGCCGCCGAGGAAGGGATCGGGGGCGTACCGCTCGGCGTTGAGCGCCTCGTTGTTCAGGTAGCCCGCCGATACGCAGTCGCCGCCGGCCCACATCTCGCCGACCTCCCCGATGGGCAGGGGACGCCGGTGCTCGTCGAGGACGTACACCGTGTTGTTCGGGGTGGGGCGGCCGATCGTGAGCAGCGGGTCGTCCACGTGGTGGCGGCGCATCGTGTTGACGATGGTCGTCTCCGTGGGCCCGCAGGAGTTGTGGAACGCGGACCGCCGGGCCCAGGCGTCCGCGAGCGGGCGCGGGCACGGCTCCCCCGCGACCGCCACCGTCCGGACATGGAGGCAGCCCGCCGGGTCGATCCCGGACAGCACCGTCGGCGTCGCGATCAGCACGTCCGCCGTACGGGCCGCCGCCGCGACGTCCTTGCCGCGGATGACGAGCGTGCCGCCGTGGGCGAGGCAGCCGAGGATCTCCCAGGCGGCCATGTCGAAGGCGATGTTGAGGAGCTGGGCGACCCGGTCGCCGGGGCGGATGCCGAGGTCGCCGGGGGCGGTGAGGAGGATGTTGGCGACGTTGCGGTGGGTGACCTTCACGCCGTTGGGCTTGCCGGTCGTGCCGGAGGTGAACAGGACGTAGCACCCGTCGTCGGGGCGTACGGGCCGCTCGAGCCGGACCGGCCCCGCCGGGGCGAGGTCATCGTCGTCCAGCGTGATCAGCCGGTGTCCGGTGTCAGGCAGAGGCACCCGCAGCGTGTGCTCTGTCTGAGTGAGGACGACCCGCGTTCCGGCGGTACGGATGACGTGCCGTAACTGGGCGGCGGGGGTGAGGCCGATGTCCTGCGGTACGTACGCGGCGCCGGCCTTCAGCGTGCCGAGCAGTCCGACGAGCATCGGGATGGAGCGGCGTACGAAGAGGCCGACGTGATCGCCGGGCCGTACGCCCTCCCGTACGAGTCTGGCCGCGAGCCGGTCGGCACGGCGGTTGAGCTCGCCGTACGTGATCGTCGTGCCCTGGTGCTCGGCGGCGACGGCGTCCGGAGCGGCGGCGGCCCGCCGTTCGACGGCGTGATGGACGAGGGGGTCGGGGACGGGGACTTCAGGGCCTTGGCCGAACTGCCAGAACAGGGCCCTGTCTTGGGGGGACAGATGGCTCAGGGGCATGCTTCACAGACCTCCTGGCTGTGTGGGGAGAAGGTGCCTCGGGCGACTGAACACTGACACACGACGTTCGATATACCGAACATCGTCCGAAGGTGTTGCGGGCCGCACCGCATGTGCGCGATGGCGACCCGAACAGCTTCAACGTTCAATGTGGTACGCGTCACTGGCAAAACAAGTCACATGACTGGACCGACAGCACATCGACAGCTTCTGAACAGGTTCACGACAGGAACCTCAGGCGTCGCGCTTCCGGCCCCTCACGCCGCCTGAGCCCCCGCGGGGAGGTCCCCGTGCCTGCCGTGTAACGGGACGCGTTGCGGTGCGTAACACGTGCGACGCACGCTGGACGGTATGCAGAACACCGTGACGCCCACCCACTGCCCGTATTGCGCCTTGCAGTGCGGAATGAATCTCACGCCCGAGCAGGACGGGGGCGTCGCGGTGGTCGAGCGCCCGGACTTCCCGGTGAACCGTGGCGCGCTGTGCGGCAAGGGCCGTACGGCGCCCGCGGTGCTCTCATCGAGCGTCCGCCTCACCTCCCCGCTGGTCCGGAACTCCGGTGTCCTGGAGCCCGCCACCTGGGACGAGGCGCTGGGCCGGATCGCCGAGGCGCTGTCCCGCACGCGTACGGAGCATGGCCCGGACGCGTGCGGGGTGTTCGGCGGCGGCGGGCTGACCAACGAGAAGGCGTACACGCTCGGGAAGTTCGCCCGCGTCGTGCTCGGCACCTCGCAGATCGACTACAACGGACGTTTCTGCATGTCGTCCGCTGCGGCCGGCGGGATCAAGGCGTTCGGTCTGGACCGGGGGCTGCCGTTCCCGCTGGAGGACATCCCGAAGACCGGCTGCGTCATCCTCGTCGGCTCGAACCTCGCCGAGACGATGCCGCCCGCGCTGCGCTATCTCACCGAGCTCAAGGAGAACGGCGGCAAGCTGATCGTCATCGACCCGCGCCGCACCCGGACCGCCGAGCAGGCGGACCTGCACCTCGCCCCCCGCCCCGGTACGGATCTCGCTCTCGCGCTCGGCCTGCTGCACCTGGTGGTGGCGGAGGGGCGTACGGACGAGGCGTACATCCAGGAGCGTACGAGCGGCTGGGAGGAGGCGCGGGCCGCGGCGATGGCGCACTGGCCGGAGCTGGTGGAGCGGATCACGGGGGTGTCCGTGCCTCAACTCCGGGAGACGGTACGGCTGTTCTGTGAGCCGGAGTCCGCGATGGTGCTCACCGCGCGGGGGCCCGAGCAGCAATCGAAGGGTACGGACACGGTGGGCGCGTGGATCAACCTGTGCCTGGCGACGGGCCGCGCCGGGCGTCCGCTGTCCGGCTACGGCTGTCTGACCGGGCAGGGCAACGGGCAGGGCGGCCGTGAACACGGGCAGAAGGCCGACCAGTTGCCCGGCTACCGCAAGCTCGACGACCCGGCGGCGCGCCGCCATGTGGCCGAGGTCTGGGGCGTGGACCCGGACTCACTCCCGGGGCCGGGGCGTAGCGCGTACGAGCTCCTTGACGCGCTCGGTACGGACATCCGCGCCCTGTTGCTGATGGCTTCGAACCCGGTGGTGTCGGCGCCGCGTGCCGCGCATATCGAGGAACGCATCAAGTCGCTTGATTTCCTGGCCGTTTGTGACGTGGTGCTGTCCGAGACGGCGGCCCTGGCGGATGTCGTACTGCCGGTGACGCAGTGGGCCGAGGAGACAGGGACGATGACCAACCTGGAGGGCCGGGTGCTGCTGCGGCGGCGCGCGATCACTCCGCCTGAGGGCGTCCGCAGCGACCTGGAGGTCATGCACGAACTGGCCTCCCGCCTGGGCGTGGAAAAGGGCTTCCCGACGGACGCGGAGGAGATCTTCGAGGAGCTGCGCCGGGCGAGCGCGGGCGGCCCCGCCGACTACTCGGGGATCACGTATCGCCGCCTGGCGGAGGAGAACGGGGTGTTCTGGCCGTGCCCGGCGGAGGGTCCGCACGTGGGCGACAGCAAGCCCGCTGCCCCGGCGGAAAAGCCGCTGCCCGGCGCCGCAGCACAGGACGGCGAGGACGCGGCGCTCGACCTCCTGCCGGACGACCCGGCGAGCGAAGCCGAGCCAAAGGCCGCAGCCGACGTCCACCCCGGCACCCCCCGGCTCTTCCTCGACCGTTTCGCCACGCCCGACGGTCGCGCGCGGTTCGTTGCCGTGACGCATCGGCCGCTTGCCGAGGAGCCCGATGACGAGTACCCGGTGCTGCTGACCACTGGGCGCGTTGTCTCGCAGTACCAGTCTGGGGCGCAGACCCGGCGGGTCGACGAGCTGAACGCCGCCGCCCCCAGCGCCTTCGTGGAGCTGCATCCGAGGCTCGCCGAGCGGCTCGGTGCCAAGGAGGGCGACGCCCTTGCCGTCGTCTCCCGGCGCGGACGCGCGACCGCGCCCGCGCGGATCACCACCTCCATCCGCCCGGACACGGTCTTCATGCCCTTCCACTGGCCGGGCGAGGGCCGGGCCAACACCCTGACCAACCCGGCCCTCGACCCGACATCCCGCATGCCGGAGTTCAAGGCGTGCGCGGTGCGCGTTGAGCGAGCCGACCGCTCCGCGGAGGGGGCGGTTTGACGCTGCGGGTGCGTCGTGGCTGGTCGCGCCCACGCGGCGGAGCCGCATATCGACACAGCACCGCGCCCCTGAGAGGCCTGCGGCCTCCACAGGGGCGCGGTGCTGCACCAACTAGCCCAGTACCGGCGCCAGTTCGACCCTGTCAATGTTCGGCGCCCACGCGGTGGCGTTGCCAAACGTCACCGCGTTCGCGCCCTTCTTCAAGTCGACCGGAAACCCCACCGTCCAGTAGTCGTCCCAACTCCACGTGTTCTTGAAGGTCACCTTCCGCGTGGTGTCGCCCACCGTGACATCCGCCGTGCGGGACACGATGTCCGTGTTGTACGCGTGGCCGTTGTCGCGGCGGTCATTGTTCGCGTACGAGATCACCAGCATGTAGCGCCCCGCCTTCGGCGCGTCGACCGTGAACTGCGCCGTGCTCCCCGACGAGTTGCCCAGCCACCCGATGTACGAGCCCGCCGAGGCGTACGGCGAGGACTCCAGGCGTGCTCCCCCGGCCAGGGTCGCGTCCGCGCCCTCGTACGCGAGCGTGCCCGAGGACGAGCCCGCCCCCGACACGTCCAGCGAGCGCAGTCCGACGCCCGAACCGGTCGCCGTCACCCGGTTGTTGCCCGCGACCAGGTACAGCCGGAGCGCCCGGTCGGGCGGTGCCGTCACCGACTGGCCGTGCAGGGACAGCTTCACGGCCGCCGAAGCCCGCGAGGTCAGCGTGTAGTAGCCGTCGCGCGGCGCGTACACGTCGAAGACCGCCTTGTCGCCGGAACCGAGCCGCAGCGTGCCCGTCCCGGTGCCGGCCGAACTCCCGTAGTCGTACGTCGGCTTGCCCGAGATGTCCGCGAGCGTCGCCTCGTACCGCGCCGAAGGCGTCGTGCTCGCCGTCAGGTCGACGCGGTCCAGCGTCACCTCCTTGCTGTCCTTGGCCAGCGTCAGCGTGTGGCTGCCCGCCGTGAGGGAGACGGGGACGGTCTTCAGGGCGCGGTACGTCCAGTTCTCCGTCGAGGGATACGTCACCGTCGTCGCCGGACCGCCGTCCACGGAGAGCTTCTGCGTGGCGGGCGTCCCGCTCTGGTTGCCGTACAGGATCCCCAGGTCGTACGTCCCCGTGCGCGGCACCGAGACCGTGAAGTCCACCTTGCTGGAAGCGGTGTTGAGCGAGCCGACATCCTTGGTGCCGGAGGCGGCGTACCCGTTGGCGTTGGACACCGTGCCCTGGGTGTAGACCTGGCCGCCGGTCATGGCCGCGTCCTCGGCCTCGTACGACGCCGACCAGGGGACGGACGGCGTGGCGGGCGTGCCGGAGCCGGCCGGGTTGAGGACGACGCGGTACGCCGACATCTTTCGCATCCCGGTGAGCGGAACGGTGACCGTGCCGTCCTTCGCCACCTTCAGCTTCACGCGCTTGAGCACCTGAGGCGCCGCGTGCGCGCCCTCGTACCCGGACCAGGCCGCCTCCGCCACGGTCGCGGTGACCGAGGACCCGAAGACCTTGCGGTCGACGCTCTTGACGACGACGTCCGCGTCACCCGCCGCGCCGCCGAGCACCACCTGCGCCTGCCGACGCTTCGTGTCGTACGAAGCGAGGCCCTGGAGTGTGTCGATGGTGTTGGCCTGCGGCGGGGTCACCTTGACGGTGTCGCCGGTCAGTCCCGCGTACCAACGGAACAGCCACCAGCCGCCGTTGGGGATGTTGGAGCGCACGACATGGCCGCTGAGATTGCCTGCGGCGTCCCAGTACGCCATGTTGCCGTACACCTTGTTGCGCTCGAGCATCGAGACCCACTGCACGAGTTGCCCCGGCACGGACAGGTCGCGGCGGTTGGCGTACTCATCGATGTTGATCTTCAGCGGGGCGATGCCCAACTCACGCTCGATGGAACGGTAGTTGTCGTAGTGCCCCTGGAAGTCCCGCAGCGAGCCGGAGCCGAGCTCGTGCCAGGTCATGATCTGCGGAAGTACGTTCTCGCGCTTGGCGAAGGCGAGGAAGTCCGTCAACAGGCGTGTGTGGTACGCGGCTTCGTTCGGGCCCGCGATCCTGGCGTCCGGGTCGATCGCGCGGATCCGCTGGTACACCGTCTTCCAGTCCTTGAAGAACCGGTCGCGGTTCTTCTCGTACGTCGCCTGGTCCGCGACGCCGAGGTTGTACCAGATCTGGTCGGGCTCGTTGAACGGGATGTAGACGAAGCGGTCGCTGTTCGGGGCGGCCGACACCTCCTTGGCGATCTTGTCGACCTTGGGGAGGTAGTCGTCGATGCCGAGATCCTCGTACGGCCACTTGGCGTAGATGTCCTGCATCATCACGTTGATCTCGCCGCCGCCGTTGCGGAAGAACGACTTGGAGACGGTGATCGCGTCCCCGTTGGGATGCTGGGCGCCGCCCTCCGGCTTCTGCGAGATGCTGGTGACCTTCAGAGGCTCGAGCGCGGCGTCGCTGGGCACGCCGTCGTCACTGAGCCCGTACAGCGCGCCGTTCGCGCCGCGCATCACCGGCCCCTCGGAGTCGGCGAGGTCGACGGAGAGGCGGGGCGCCGCCCGTTCCGCGCCTTGGGCCGCGGACATCTGGGCCGCCGACATGGCGCCTCCCATCAGTGCGAACGCGAGGACCGTGGTGGTCCACCGTCTGATCCCTGTGATCCCTGTGATCCCTGTGATGCCTTTGGTCCCTTGTGTCGTGCGCGTTCTCCGAGTCATCCATCGGCTCCTGGACTCTTGTGTGAACGATCACATCAGCGCATGATTCTCCCGCCGCAGTACCATCTGTCAACACCTGTTGCAGCAATAAGCAGCGATAACACTGAAGTAGCCAGTGCAGTAAACAGGGAGTGACCGTTCACATGAGGAGCGTTCAAGAGCCCACCATCAGGGACGTCGCCCGCGCGGCCGGCGTCTCGTACCAAACCGTCTCGCGCGTCATCAACGGCAACGAACGCGTCGCCGAAGCCACCCGCCGACGGGTGCAGACCGCCATCGGCGAACTCGGCTACCGGCCCAACCGGGCCGCCCGCGAACTCGCCGGCAAGGCGGTCCGCTCGCTGACCGTGCTGACCTCCGACACCTCCCTGTACGGCAACGCGGCGGCGCTGCGCGGCATCGAGGAGGCGGCGCGCACTGCGGGCTTCGCGGTCTCCATCAGCGTGCTCGACCGCCACGCGGCCCTGGACGCCGAGGAGTTGCGGGCCCGGCTGGTACGCCCGGGCGAGCCCGTGATCGTCATCGCCTTCGACGCGGCGGGCGTCCGGGCGCTGGAGCTGCTGCCCTCGGACGTACCGGTGACCGCGCTGGTCGAGCGCCCTCCCGGCGACGACCCGGACCCCCGGCACGTCTGGCTCGACGACCGCCTCGCCGCCACCCGCGCCACCCGCCATCTGCTCGGCCTCGGCCACCGGACCGTGCACTGCCTCGCTCTCCCGTCGTCCACGGCACGAACCGCACAGCGGACGGAGGGCTGGCTGGATGCCTTGCGGGAAGCGGGAGTTGACGCGCCCGCGCCGGTCGAGGGCGGCTGGACACCGCGCTCCGGTCACCTCGCGGCGCGCACGCTCCTAGAACGCCACCCCGACGCCACCGCCGTACTGTGCGGCAACGACGACCTCGCGCTCGGAATGCTGCGGGCGGCACGGGAGGCGGGGCGCCGGGTGCCGGACGAGCTGAGCGTCGTGGGCTTCGACGACACGCCCGCGTCCGCGTACCTCGCCCCCGCGCTGACCACGGTGCGGCTGGATTTCGAGGGGCTCGGGCGTACGGGTTTCGGCTTGCTGCATCGGCTGCTGGATCCGTCGGCTCCGGGGCAGGAGCCTTGTGCGGAGCCGGAGTTGATTGTGCGGGAGAGTACGGGGCCCGGTGGCAGGGGTAACGGTTGACTTGTTGGCTTGAAGATCACGGCATCACGGCACCAGGACATGAGTCATCAGGGCTATCGCGGGGAGATCGGGTGACGCAGGACCACGGCAACGGCGTACGGCACTTTCGCTGGGGGCATTCGGAGCTTGCGGTCGACTTCGACTTCGGCGAGTCCGGTGAGACGGGTGAGACCGGCGGGGCCGCTTGGGCCGCCGGTGTCGGCGGGGACTCGGCTCGGCTGCTCCAAGTGGGGCGGCCGGGCGATCCGGAGCCCAAGGACGAGGATGCCGAGATCCGTGCCGCGTTGCCGCTCGTCGATCTGGTGTTGGCCGGTGAGGGTACGGGATTTTCGGGGCCGCGGTTCACGGGGACGGCGCTCGGGCCACGGCTGAAGTACCGGGCGCATGCCGCCACGTACGACGACGACGGCTGGCACCGTCTGACCGTCGAACTCCACGATCCCGCAAGCGAGTTGGTGGTCTTCGCGGAGTACACCTCGCCCGACGGGGTGCCGGTGCTGCGCTCCCGGGTGCGGCTCCGCAACGACGGCTCCGCGCCGGTCACCGTGCGCTCGGTCAGCAGCCTGCTGCTGGGTGCCCTGCCCTCCCCCGACGACCTGCTCGTGTTCCGGGCGCGCAACGACTGGCTCGCCGAGTGCCGTTGGTACGCCGAACCGCTGCGGGCGTCCGTGCCCGACATCGGCCGGGACGTCCACGAGCACGACAGCCGGGCCTCGGTACGCCTGTCCGGGCGGGGCAGCTGGCCCACCGACGGGCACTTGGCGATGGGTGCCCTCAACCACCGTACGGACGAACGCAGTTGGCTGTGGCAGATCGAGTCCGCGGCGAGCTGGGCCTGGGAGGCGGGGGAAGCCGGCGGGCACACGTACCTGACACTCGGCGGGCCGACCTCGGACGAGCACGGCTGGCGTGAAGTCCTTGAGCCGGGCGGGGAGTTCGGCAGCGAGTGGGCTGCACTGGCCCTCGGTACCCGCTTCGACGGAGCGCTGGCCGCGCTGACGACGTACCGCCGTCTCGTCCGCCGCCCGCACCCCGACCACGAGCGGCTCCCCGTCATCTTCAACGACTACATGAACACGTTGATGGGCGACCCGACGACGGAGAAGCTGCTGCCGTTGATCGACGCGGCCGCCTCGGCCGGGGCGGAGTACTTCTGCATCGACACCGGCTGGTACGACGATGACGCGGCGGGCTGGTGGGACAGCGTCGGCGCCTGGCTGCCGTCCGCCGGGCGGTTCCCTGGTGGGGGGCTCGGCGCGGTGCTCGACCGTATCCGCTCGCGCGGGATGGTGCCGGGGCTGTGGCTCGAGCCGGAGGTCGTGGGCGTCCGCAGCGCCGTCGCGCGCTCGCTGCCGGATGAGGCGTTTCTGCGCCACGAGGGGGGCGTGCGAGTCACCGAACAGGGCCGTCATCAGCTGGACTTGACGCATCCGGCGGCCCGGGCGCACCTCGACGAGACGGTGGACCGTCTCGTGGGTGAGTGGGGTGTGGGGTATCTGAAGCTGGACTACAACATCACCACGTCCGTGCCGGGGTTGCTCTCGCATACGCGGGCGTGGCTGTCCTGGCTGTCGTCGGTCCTTGACCGCCACCCGTCGCTGGTGATCGAGAACTGCGCGTCCGGCGGTATGCGCATGGATGGCGCGTCCTTGGCGGTGGCTCAGCTGCAGTCCACGTCCGACCAGCAGGACCCGCTCCGCTATCCGCCGATCGCGGCGGCGGCGCCTACGGCTGTGCCGCCGGAGCAGGGGGCTGTGTGGGCGTACCCCCAGCCCGAGTTCTCGGACGACGAGATCAACTTCACGTTGGGTACGGCGTTGCTGGGGCGGGTGCATCTGTCCGGGCACCTCGACCGGATGTCGGCCGGGCAGCTGTCGCTGGTACGGGACGCTGTGGCGACGTACAAGTCGATCCGGGATGACCTGCGGTCGGGGGTGCCGTTCTGGCCGCTTGGGTTGCCGGGGTGGGGGGATGGGTGGGTGGCTTTGGGGGTGCGGGTGCCGTCGGCGAGGGTGACGTATCTGTCGGTGTGGCGCCGGGGCGGCGAGGCCGAACAGACGCTGTCCGTGCCGCACTTGGCGGGTCGGGGGGACGTACGGGTGGAGGTCCTGCACCCGTCGGTGCCGACCGGTACGGCGGAGTGGGATGAGGAATCGGGGTCCTTGCGGGTCGCGCTTCCCGCGTGTCCGGGGGTGCTGTTGGTGCGGGTTGCCTCCGGCGGTTGAGCAGGGGGGGCCATTTTGGCTGCGGCGCCATTGTGGCTGGTCGCGCAGTTCCCCGCGCCCCTGAGGTACATGGTGGGTGCGGGGCCGCGTCGGGGGTGTCCGTCCTCGGACCGGCGCGCGTTGCTGTTGGCTGGTAGAGGGTGCTCGGGGTGGCGCGCCGGCCGCTGCGGGCGCACACCCCCGCCCCGTCCCCTTGCCGCCGCGGGCGGCTGCGGGGCCATGGGGGTGCGGGCTTTTCCGGGGCCCTTGCTCGTCGGGGTGCGGGCAGTCGCAGGTCCTTTAGGGGCGCGGGGAACTGCGCGACCAGCCACGACGCGCCCGCAGCCGCGACACGAGTGTCACCCACCACCCCCTGGCGGGGGGGCCTGGGGCGCAGCCCCCCACGCGGCGGAGCCGCAAATTGTTACAGCCGGGAAGGGGCGGGGCTGGGGATCGACCCCGTTGATCACGCCGCCTCGATACGCCCCCACCCCACCCGCCCGTAGTGGCACCCTCGGTATCGCCGAGGGTGCCACTACGGGCGGGTGGGGTCGTCCCCTTCGTCACCGGTGGTGCTCGGCGAGGCGGCGGGCCAGTACGGGGATGATTACGGCGGCTGCGACCACGTGGGACGCGGCCAGGATGATCTGGGTGGACGTGGCGGTGTGCGGGGCGGCGGCCGGGCCGGCGAGGGAGAGGGCCGTGAGGGCGACGGTGATCGTCACGAAGGTACGGGCGGGACGCTTGGCCCAGCGGGCGAGAACCACCGCGAGGACGATCCCGGCGATCGACCAGAACACCACGCCTCCGGCGAAGCCGCCGACCGGAATCTCCGCGGCCTCCTTGGCCCCGGGACTGGCCGCCTCCATTGGTACTCCGACGCCGCGAGCGATCAGCGCGAACACTTCGGTCACAACGGCCCCGGCGAGCGTGGCCAGCACGCCGACCAGCCACACGGGCCGCGTGACGAGGGACCGGATCGAGGAGGGGGAGGAGGACTGGGCGATGGTCTGGGTCTGGGGCGTGGTCGCGGTCATGGCTCTGACTCCTGTTTGTCGTACGGGGGTTGGTGTTCCTTTCGTAGATGTAGACCGGGGTGCGTCAGAAAACTGAGCGGTGATTGGACGACAGTTTTTGCTCGCCCCTCAACAAGCCCGCGCCCGCCAGTCCCCGCCCTCGATGAGCTTGCCGCGGGCGCGCAGGCGTGTGGCGACGGTAGGTGCGGCCACGTACACCCAGGCGTCCACACTCGTGCCGTCCTCGCGGATCACGTTCCGGGCCACACGCTCGTACAGGTTCGCGGGATCCCCCGGCGCGTAGTCCTCCAACCGGTCGAGGGTGAGCAGGAGTTGGTCGTAGCGCTCGGGTGCGGGAGTGATCAGCTCGCCGGAGACCATGCCGCCGGGCTCCTCGACGGCGTACGGGTAGCCGGGGCCCTCGTACAGCACCGCCCCCGCCAGTCGGCCCGGCACCTCGGACACGGTGTGCCCGAGCAGGAAGAGGTCGTGGTTGGGCTCTCCGGGGCGCAGCGTTCCGTACACGAAGATGGGTGGACGGCTCACCCCGCCGTCTCCTGCTCAAGCCACTCCAGATACGCCGCACTCCCCCGCACGATCGGTGTGGCGATGATCTCCGGCGTGTCGTAGTCGTGTGCCTCGCGCAGGTACACCTCGAGCTCCGCGTACCGCGTTTCCGTGGTCTTGAAGAGCACCTGCCACTCGGACGCGGTCTCGATCTCTCCCTTCCAGCGGTAGACGGACGTGACCGGTCCGGAGATCTGCGCGCAGGCGGCCACGCGTGCCGCGACCGCGCCGCGTGCGAGTGCGTCCGCCTTCTCCGGGGCGTCGGTCGTGGTCAGGACGGTGAGCCAGTCGGGCATGGCCATGATCGATCTCCTTTGCAGACCTTCGCAGAACGATTCTCGCTCCTCACACGAACGGCCGCTTCGGGCTTACCTCCGGGGCGACGGCCGTACGCCGGGAAGCGCGGGCGTCACACGGGTGTCCGTCCCTGCGTCCTCCATGTCGTCCGCGGTCGCCTCTCGCAGGCTCGGCACCTCGCCCTTCGGGTCGGAGACTGAGGCGGCCTCGCATGCACTCCCGACCGAACGGCTCCACCCCTACGACGCCAGGCGGGCCGTGGTGACGAAGAAGGTCGCCGTCGCGGTGAAGGCGTTCCGGCGAGAGAGATCGCTCAGGTCGTCCTTCCACCGCTCCGCCGCCTCCTCGCTGACGGCGCCCTGGGCGAGAGCCGCCGTCAAGGCCGGCTCCAGTACCACGCCGAACGCGGACGCGTGGTCGTTCAGAGCCGCCATGACGGGAACGACCTCGATGTCGGTGAATCCCGCGTCGGCGAGGTGGTAGGCGCTGTGGGTGCCGGCGTGGGGATTCGGGACGGCTGAGCAGAACGCGTCCTTGACCGCGTCGGTCGTCTCCGGGATCCGCGAACTCAGCACCATCGACCCGAGATCGGGGTCCGCGAGAACGATTGTCCCGCCCGGCCTCAGCACCCTGCGGGCCTCGGACAGTGCCTCGGCGGGATCGCCGAAGTGGAGGAAGGTCCGCTCGGACCGGTACCACGACAGTTCACCGTCCTCGAACGGCAGCTCGAAGGCGCTGCCCCTGACGACGCGACAGTGCGGGAACCTGGCCAGGGCCGCGTCAACCATGGCCTGGCTGCTGTCGACCCCCACGGCGTCCTTTCCGAGCCGTACGAGATCCGCGACGGCGCGGCCGGCGCCGCACCCGATGTCCGCTCCCTTGCCCTCGGCGGCATCCAGGGCGCGGTAGGTGATTTCCCGCACTGCGCGGCCGCTCTCGCTCTCCTCCATCTTCTGCAAATAGGCGATGAAGTCCTCGGGGACGCCGGACGAGTCGACGTCGTGGAAACGTGCGGCAAGGCTTTCGGCGGTGCGTGGTCCGGTGGTGTCCACGTGCTGATGTCTCCTGTCAGGGGGTGCCTGATGCTTCAGTGCGGATAGCGCTTGTCGATGAGCCGAATCAGCTCACGTGCTACGTAAGTTCGGAACAAGGCCTGGTAGTCGGGTCGCCCGGGGATGATTCTCCCGGGCGACCCGAGCCTCATGGCGCAAGGACCCCTTAGTCAGCTGCGCGGAGCTGAAGCCGTTCCCGGAGCAGGTTCTTCCGCACCTTGCCGGTCTCGTTGCGCGGCAGTTGGGGCAGGAGTTCCAGGCGGGACGGCTGGCACCATTCGCTCATGCCGAGCCCGCCGAGCCAGTCGCGCAGGCCCTCGAGGGTGGGCGTCCGCTCCCCCGGGACGACGACCGCGCAGGCGAGCTCGCCGCCGTGGCCGTCCGGGTAGCCGACCAGGGCGACATCCCGTACGTCGGGGTGGTCCAGCAGTGCCGACTCGACGTCACTGACCGGGATCATGATGACGCCAATCCGGTCTTCGGCACGGCCGTGCAGCCGGATGCCGCCGTGGCCGTCCGGTGCCGCGAGGTCACCGGTGTCGTACCAGCCGTCGTCGTGCTCGGCGAGCACGGTCAACCGACCGTCATCCCGGCCCCAGGTGGCCAGACACAGCGAAGGGCCGCGGACGAAGAGACGCCCGGGTTGGTCGTCGCTGATCGGGTGGTCGGCCCGCAGGTCGATCTCATGGCCCGGGGCGGGGCGCCCGACGGTGTGGCCGGCCAGCTCCGGGTGTTCTCCGGAGCGGGTGAAGACATTGGCGCCCTCAGTCATGCCCCACCCCACATCCAATGGGATTCCGAAGGTCTCGGTCACCCGCCTGAACAGCGGCTGCGGGACCGTGGTGCCTCCCGCGCGGATGATCCGCACGGTGGGCAGCCGCAGCGAGGTGCGTTCCATCGCGTCGATCAGGGTGGAGAGGAAGACGGGGACGATGACTATCCAGCTGACCTGGGCCTCGGCCAGGAAGGGAATGACAGCCTCCGGCTCCCAGCGGTCCGTGATGACCGCGCAGGCCCCGCGGTGCAGCGGCATGAAGATCCCCATGGTGAGGCCGACGATGTGCGTCGCCGCGTTCGGTGAGTAGACGCGGCTGGCGGGGCCGATTCCGTCGGCGGCTGCGACGGCGGCATACCAGGCGTAGCAGGTGTTCATGGTGTGCAGCACGGCCTTCGGCTCGCCGGAGGTGCCGGAGGTGAACAGCACCAAGGAGACCCGGTCCGGGTCCACGACGGACGCATCCGGCAGGGTGCTGTGCTCTGTGTGCTCGAAGTACTCGCGGAAGTCGAGTTCCCCGTCGTCCCCGTCGGCGGTTCGCTCGCCGAGCACCACACGGTGGCGCAGTGCGGGCAGCCGGTGGGCCATCTCGGCCAGCGCCGCAGCGTGTTCGAAGTTGTCCCACCGATCGATGGTCACGCAGACGACGGCATCCAGCCGGCGGAGCATCCGCTCCAGCTCACGGGGGCGGAACGCGCACATGATCGGCGCGGCGACGGCCCCGAGCCGGGCGCAGGCCAGTACCAGCGGTCCGACCTGCCAGAGGTTCGGCAACTGCATCGCGACGACCTGACCGCTGCGCACCCCCAGCGCGTGCAATGCGCCGGCGAAGCGGTCCACATACTCGGCGTACTGCGCGTAGCTCAGCTGCAGGAGGCCCCGGCCGGCCTCCGACACAAGAAGGGCGGGGGCGTCGGGAGTCTCGGCACGCCACCGCGCCAGGTCGTCCAGGATGGTGTCAGCGCGCCAGAGGTCCTCCTTGCGGTACTGCTCCACGGTGGTGGCGGAGGGGCGCAACCTGGGGATCGGGTTCACAATTTCCACTTCCAATAAGGTAAATCCGTAAGTTTATTTCGTTTGGTTCCGTTGGGCCGGTCATTCCTGGCCCAGCCCGTCGCGCCAGCTCGGCCGCAGCGGCTTCCAGCCCAGCGTCGTACGGGCCCGGTCGTTGGACGCGCCGTGTGCCGCGGTGAGTTGATGGGTCAGGTACCAGCCGAGCATCCGGGGTGCGAGCTCCGCCGGGATCGTGCGCGGGGACGGGCCGGCCAGCACCTGGGCGTAGTGCGGCAGCCACTGCGCGGCCGGGGCCGGGTCGTCGTACGTCACATGGAACACCCCGATGGCATCCGATTCGACGGCAGCGACCGTGGCCCCCACGGCGTCCTCCACGTGCAGGAACGACATGATCCCGGCGCCGTCCCCGGGCAGCGGGAGCTGTCCGGCCAGCACGGCTTGGGCAGCCCCGCCGGTACGGGCATACATGGTGCCGGGGCCGTACAGCGTGCCGTACCGCAGCACCACGCCGGCGAGCGGCCCGCTGTCCAGAACCAGCCGCTCCAGCTCGGCGACGGCCCGTACGGTGGCAGCCCAGCCGGGGTCGGGGGCGTCCACGTACAGCGGCGCGTCCTCGTCGACGACGGGAACCGAAGCCGGGGCGGCGGCGAAGGCGATGGACTGCGCGACCAGCCGCCGCGCACCGGCCGCCCGGGCCGCCTCGATGAGGTTGGCGGTGCCCTCGGTACGCAGCCGCGCGGTCAGCGCGAAGGCCGCCACAGGGTCGTCGCCCAGCAGCCGCAGCGCCGACATCTGATGGACGATCACCTCGGGCCGGGCAGCCGACACCGCCGACAACACGGCCTCGCGGTCGAGGGCGTCGGCGACCACGACGTGGTCCGCCTCCGGGGCCCGCTCCCGCGATTCCTGGCGTACCAGCGCGCTCACCTCGTGCCCCCGTGCCCGCAGCGCGCCCACCAGGGGGTGTCCGATCACTCCGGTGGCCCCGGCGACGAGAATGCGCATGGTTCAGTCCTCCGTATTTGTGTAGAGAGGGGAGTGGCGACCCGCATCAAACGAAATAATTTGCCAGTTATCAGCATGAGTAATGCGCCTTCCGGGCCCAGCGACCGCACGGCAAGGACCGGCAGCGACTTCGAGCGAAACATTACGGAAAGCCGAGCCACTGCACCCCATCACCTGTGCCCGAAAAGCGGTGGTCCTATAACTTTCAAGCCTTGCCACGCATCAGCATTCCCCCCGTGATCACTCGTTGACAAGGCGAAGCCGCTGGTAAATTTTTATGCCAACCGCCGCATGATTATTGATAATAAATCGACAGGAATGCCAGCCTTGACGACGCCGAGCAGGGGTGTTCGTGGGCTATTATGCGGAAATTAGCGAGGTGACACGTCGCTGTATGCTCTGCACCTGTTTGGGAGACCTGTCCGCACCCATAACTGCATCGGATATTTTGCGGCTGTTGTGATGCGCAGGGGGCGCCTATTCCTTTCCCCCCGCGCGGCCTCCTCCCGGTTAAAACGTACGAGTCCATGGAGCACGGTGATGATCGCGCGGGGGCATTCGGCTGCGAAATCGAACCGGACCGACCCCGTCCCCTATGAGTGAGCCGTCCGGGAGCCTGGATCAGCAGTTCGGCAACCGGTGTCCGGTCACGCGAACGCCGGCATCATCCGCTCCCGAATGAGGCGGAGCTGGGTGTTCACGTCTGCCACCTCCGCCAGGTCACGGCCGGTGAAGGCCTTGACCAGGGCGCGGTCGGTGAGGGCGCAGATCATGTGGTTCACACCGGTGGGGGCGATCTCGCGTTGAATCTTGTCCCGGCATTCCTCGGGGGTGCCCGCTATGGAGAGGCGCTCGGCTATCTCCGGCGTCGTCAGTTCGATGCCTCGGGCCAGGTCGCCGGCGGCGATGGCGTCGATGATCGGTTTGAGTTCGGTCGGGTCGACGCCGTTGCGGCGTAGTTGTTCCTCGGGCATCGAGGAGGCGTAGATGCCGACCATGCTGCGTGCCGCGTCCTTGGCGGCGGCGGAGTCGGGGCCGGTCGCGAAGACGACCCAGGCGCCGATGTCCAGGGACTGCCAGTCCTTGCCGGCACGCTCGGCCCCGGCCCGGATGTGCCGCACCGCGTACTCGTACGCCTCGCGCTTGTAGCTCAGCGCGTGATGGCAGCCGTCGGACAACTCCCCTGCCGCTTCGAAGGACTTGGGCCCGCGCATCGCCCCGAGCTTCAGCGGCACCCGGCTCTGGACCGGTCGCGCGAACGTGAACAGGCCTTCGTACGAGGCGAATTCGCCGTCGTACGAGATCGTCCCCTCGTCCAGCAGCGTGCGCACCACATGCAGCGCTTCCTTGACGCGGGACAGCGGGCGGGTGCGGGCCCAGTCGATCTTGTACTGAGCGAGGAGCCCGAAGTTGCCGCTGGAGAGCACGGCCTCCGCGCGTCCGCCGGACAGTTCGTCGAGTGTGGCGACGGCCTGGGCGATCAGGGTCGGTTCGCGGAGGGTTATCGGTGAGACGCTCGGGCCGAGGCGGATGCGGCTGGTCTGCCCGGCGGCCGCGGCGAAGAGGAGCCACAGGTCCTTGTGCCAGGTCTCGTCGGCGGCGTAGCAGGCGTGGAAGCCGAGTTCATCGGCGAGTTTGATCGAGTCCAGGGACTCCGTGAGCGGGTAGTCGGGGAGCAGCGCGTAGCTGAACTTCACGATGTCACCTTCCGAAGAGGGGGACGGCGGTCAGTACGGGTCTCTCCATGAGGATGGGAAAAACGGCGCCCAACTGTCCAGCGTTTTCAAGCCCGTTGGCTACCCCTCGTCCGGTGCGGCCGTCGTGAAGCCGGCCTCGGCCAGTACCGTCGCCGCCACCCCACGGCCGACCCGGCAAAGACCCCTCAGCAGGTGGTCGCAGTCGATGAGGGCGGAGCCCGCTTGTTCCTCCGCCAGGGCGATGGCCTTGCGGGAGTAGGGAGTCCAGGCGATCCGTTCGGCGGCTTGCGAGGCGCCCATGCTCAAGTGGGCCTCGACCGAGCGGTGTACGACGTCGGGGGCGACTCCGGACGCCTCGAGGAGCCGGGTGGCGCTATTGGGCTTCGCGGTGAGGCCCCACAACAGGTGCTCGGTGCCTATGTAGTTGTTGCGGTGCTGCACCGCGGCCCGCTTGACGTGGGTCATCGCCTCGCGGAGGTCGTCGGTCATCGTCTCGGGGGCGTATCGCTTGTGTGGGGCGTGAAAGCGCTGCTGCACCGCCTGCCGGGTGACGCCCAGGGCGGCCCCGATGTCGGTCCACGAGCAGCCATGCATCCGGCAGTGCTCGACATAGTCCTCGACCAAGTCGTCCGCCAGGGCCTGCAGTTGGCCGGAAAGCTGCGCGGCCACGGTCAGCAGGGCGAGCCAGTCCGGCTGCTCCGTACCGCCGCCGGGTCGGTGTGCGGTGTCGCAGGTGCGGTCGACTTCCGCGATGAGTTCGTCCAGGTCTGGGAGAGGCATGAGGCAAGTGCGCCTTGACAGTTGGGGATTGTCAAGGCGCACTTGCCTATCCGCCGGCGCAAGGAGCGAAAACGCGTCACTCGCCGTCAGGGCGGTCGGGACCGTCGGAACCGTCGGGCGGCCGACAGCCCGTCACCGTCATCCCGCGTACGGGCGTACCTTCTTCGCCTCCCTCAACGTCCGTCCCCACCACTCCAGTTGGTCCAGCATTCCCTTCGCGGCGGCGTTCGGAGTCGCCGGGTCCTTGTGGCGGCCCTCGTCGTCGAAGTGGGCGCCCGCATTGTGGAAGGAGACGGTGTCGCGGACGGTGACGGCGTGGAGTTCGGCGAAGACCTGGCGGAGGTGCTCGACGGCGCGGAGACCGCCGGAGAGTCCGCCGTACGAGACGAAAGCGACGGGCTTGGCCTGCCACTCGGTGTAGTGCCAGTCGATGAGGTTCTTCAGGGGGGCCGGGAAGGAGTGGTTGTACTCGGGGGTGAGGACCACGAAGGCATCGGCGCCGGCGAGCTTCGGCCTGACCTTCGCGAGCTCGGCGGTCACCTCGGCGGACGGCGAGTGGGACAGGGCCGTCGGCAGTCGCAGGTCGGCGGTGTCGACGACGTCGGCCTCGATGTCGTCGCGCTCGCGGATGCGGCCCAGCAGCCATTCGGCGACCACGGGGCCGAAGCGGCCCTCGCGGTTGCTGCCGATGATGAGGGCGACGCGGATGGGGTCGTCTGTGGTGGAGTGCGTGGGGTTCATGGAGTTCATGGGGACAGGCTCGTATCTCAACCAAAGTTGAGGTCAAGTGTTGCGGGGCCGCTTGCCGGGACCACCCGATCGGGCCACCGGTGGAGCCGCTCATCGGCGAGTGCTGGTCACCCGTTCACACCCGCGCCCCACGCCCCGCCGATACTTTTTGCTCGTACGTCCGTGACCTGCCGAAACGCTATCGGGCACCCTGGCCGCCGCCGCCGCTGACACCCGTTCTGACGCCTCATCAGGAGGCGTTCCGGGCGGAGTGGCACTTACCTCGACAGTGCAGGGATGCGACCGAGGTGGAGGAGCGAGCACGATGCGCACAGGGCGTCTGCTGACCGGTACCGGGCTGGCGCTCGCCGCTGCGGGCCTCCTCGCCGCGCCCGCCTATGCGCAGGCGTTCGCGTTCGCGCTCGGCTCGGACGCCGGTCCGCTGGAGGTGTACCCGGCGACCGTCGCGCCTGGTGCCGAGGTCACGGTGAACACGGCGTTGTGCGGTGCGGACGGGGCGATGACGGGGGACGCGAGTGCGGTCGGCGCGGGGGCGTTTGCGCTGACGCCCAGCGTGCACGAGCGGAACGCGGTCGGGCGGTTCCGGGTGCCGGCGTCTGCGCAGCCCGGAACGTACGAGATTGTCGCGCTCTGTTCCAGCGGTACGCGGCTGACGGGGGATCTGGAGGTCGCGCTGGCCCATGTGAAGGGGGCCGAGGAGGGGGCCGGGGAAGCGGTGCGGCCGCGAGGGGGTGTGAAGACGGGGGCCGGTGGTGCGGTTGGCTCCGGCCCTGTGCAGGCTGCGGCGGGAGTGACGGTGGTTGCCGTCGCCGCCGTGGGCGGTACCTGGTTCCTGGTTCGCCGGGCGAGAGGCGACGGGGCCTGACGGACACCTCCGCTGTCCATCGGTACCGCTGTCCCCTTCCCCTTCGGGTCCGATGCCCCTCGCGGCCCGCGGGGGAGGGGGTTTTCTTTCCCCAGCCCCGCCCCTTCCCGAAACTGGGGGCTGCGCCCCCAGGCCCCCCGTTGCCTCCGGCGGGGTGGGGGCGCCTACGGCGGGTGCGCGCCTACCGCGGGTGGGTGGGGTGCTTACCGCGGGTGGGTGAGGTGCCTACAGGGGTGGGGTGTTGGGGATCGTGTCGCGGCTGCGGGTGCGTTGTGGCTTGGCGCGCAGTTCCCCGCGCCCTGATGGGGCGCTCCCGGAGCCGCCAGCCGCCATGCTCGCCCGGGGGTGGTGGCTTCCATGCTCATGATGTTGCTGCAAGGTCCGTGCCGTAGGCCTCGGTTGCGAGGTATGGGTTCATGTGGGGGTGGCGGCTGGCGACGGCGACGTCTCGCCAGTAACGCTGAAGCGCGTTCGCGGACTTGAAGCCGCTCGCGCCGTGCAGGTCGAGCATCCGGTCGACCGCGGCTCGGCAGTCCCTGGCGGCATCCGCGAGGTCCATGCGCAGGCGGGGGCCGTCGGTTTCGGACAGTTCGGTCGTGTCTGCCGCGCGGGCGACCGTGAGCATGGTGTTCTCGGCGCGGTTCACTAGGTGGGTCGCCTCCGCCAGCCAGTGCCGGGCACCGGGAGACTCGCCCATCCGGAAGTACTGGGTCATGTACGGCTTGCGGTCCGAGGCGAACATCTCGTTGACCACGTCGAGCGCGCCCTTGGCGGCCCCCACCACCGGGCCGAGCGTCGTCATCGAGTACAGCATCAGGTCCCCGACGGGGAAGGGGGACCCCGGCACGACTCGATCGGCCGGCACCAGGACGTCCTCGGCGACCAGGGTGTGGCTGCCCGTGCCGCGCATTCCGGCCATGTTCCAGTCCCGCTTGATGGCCAGGTCGGCAACGGGTACGACGGCGAAGGAGAACTCGCCGTCCACCATCAGACCGAGCCCGGCCCAGGCCGCGTCCTCACACCCGGAGACGTTCGGCCAGCGGCCGTTGACGCGTACGCCCTCGGACACACGCTGGCCCTGGGCGCTGGGGGCTCCCGCTCCGCAAACGAGCGCGTCGGGGTCGGCGAAGACCTCACGCGCCGGCGCGGCCGGGAAAAGCCCGGCGATGAGGCTCTTCCCGACCACGCATGTCCCGGCGACCCATGCCGTGGAGGGACAGGCTCGGCCCAGCTCGGTCAGGCGCCGGGCGACGGTCTCCGCGCCCGCCCAGGCACCCCCGTACTCGCGCGGCGTCCGCAGGGCGAAGACCCCGTCCTTGCGCGCGGCTTCCAGGCTTTCCGGGGCCGGCCGATCGTTCTGTTCCGCGTTCTCGGCGTGGGCACGTAGGACCCGGGTGGTCTCGTCCTCGGTGGCGTAATCGATCACCCCACCGACCCAACCAGCGACCACGCGTGCCGGACCATACGTGAGCCGCCCTAGTTCATACGCGGCTGCCCCTCCCGGCGGTTGAGCAGGGCGCCTGCCGGGAGGGTGGGTTCGGTTCGTTGGCGACTGCGGGCCCGTGTGGGTGGTCGCGCAGTTTGCCCCAGTCCCGCCCCTTCCCGAAACTGGGGCTCCGCCCCAGACCCCCGCCAAGGGGTGGTGAGTGACACTTCGTGTCGCGGCTGCGGGTGCGTTGTGGCTGGTCGCGCAGTTCCCCGCGCCCCTAAAAGCAAAAGCCTGCGACTTCCCTGGGCCCGGAAAGGCCGCCCGGAGGGAGCCCAGACCCCCATGGCCCCGCAGCCGCCCACGGCGGCAAGGGGACGGGGCGGGGGTGTGCGCCCGCAGCGGCCGGCGCGCCACCCCGAGCACCCTCTACCAGCCAACAGCAACGCGCGCCGGTCCGAGGACGGACACCCCCGACGCGGCCCCGACCCCCAACGAACCCAAGGGGCGCGGGGAACTGCGCGACCAGCCACGACGAACCGTCAGCCGCCCAACCGTCGGAGGCACCCCGCACGGCTGCGCGACCAGCCACCACGGCGCCGCACCAAAAAAGCGAACCCAACCCTCACACCGCCGGAGGCACGTCGCTGAGGGCAGCGTTCCCCGCGGGAAACAACCGTGATGCCACCGGGTAACACCCACCCCGCACCCTCGACACCATGACCTCGAATACGCGTGTGGTGGTGATCGGCGCCGGCCTCGCGGGCGTGCGGCTCGCCCGGCGGCTCGGCGAGCTCGGGCTGCGCGCCACGCTCATCGGCGAGGAGGAGCACACCCCGTACAACCGGGTGCTGCTCGCCGAAGTGCTGGCCGGCCGGTACGCCCCCGAGGTGATCGCCCTGCCGGCACCGGCGGACTTGGTCCGCTCCCGAGTCACCCGCATAGACCGCGCGGAGCGCCTCGTGCACTGCGAGAACGGCTCAGTGATCGCATACGACACGCTGGTCCTGGCGACCGGATCGAACGCGAAGCTGCCACCCCTCCGCGGGCTCTTCACCGAGGATCACGTACTGCCGGAGGGCGTCCATGCCTTCCGTACGATGGACGACTGCCTCGGCCTGTCCAAGGCCGTACGCCCGGACGCCCGAGCCGTCGTCATCGGCGGCGGCCTCCTCGGCGTCTCGGCCGCCCGCGCCCTCGCCGCCCGCGGCGCGCAGGTCATGCTCGCGCAGCAGGCCGAACGCCTCATGGAACGCCAACTCGACCCGTCCGCATCGAAGTTGGTGCTCCGCCACCTGAAGGACCTCGGCGTCGAGGTGCACACCGAGTGCCGCGTACGGGACGTGCGCTGCGTCGGCGGCGCGGTCCGTTCCGTCGAGCTGGCCGACGGATACGCGCTCGACGCCGACCTCGTGGTGCTGACCTGCGGCGTACACCCGCGCGTCGGCCTGGCCCAGGACGCGGGCCTCGCCGTACACAAGGGCGTCATCGTCGACGACGAGCTGCGTACGTCCGACCCGCACATCCGGGCGATCGGCGACTGCGCCCAGCACGCCGGCACCGTCTACGGTCTCGCGACGCCCGCCCTCGAACAGGCCGAAGCGCTCGCCGAGTTGCTGGCGACGGGCGAGGGCGCCGCCCGCTACACCGGCACCCGCGCCCTCACCCGCCTGACCCTCGCCTCCGGCACCCCGCTCGACCTCGCCGCCTTCGGCGAGCCCACCCCGCAGCCCGGTGACGACGTCATCCAGCTCGCCGACGCGACCCGCGGCACCTACCGCAAGGTCGTCGTCCGCAACGACCGCGTGGTCGGCGGCGTACTCGTCGGCGAACTCGGCACCGTAGGCGCGCTCGCCCGCGCCTGGGAGGGAGCAGAGCCGCTCCCCCAGACCGGCCCTCTGCTCCACCTGCTCACCAACGATGGAGGCTCCTGATGACCGCCACTGGGGCGACCCCCACGATCGTGCTCGTCGGCCATGGCATGGTCGGCCAGCGCTTCCTCGAGGCGCTCGCCGAGCGCGGCCTGACCGCCACGCACCGCGTGGTCGTGCTGTGCGAGGAGCCGCGCCCTGCGTACGACCGCGTGGCGCTGACCTCGTACTTCTCGGGCAAGACGCCCGAGGACCTCTCGATGACCGACATGGCGTTCATCGAGAAGGAGGGCATCGAGCTGTACGTCGGCGACCCGGCCGAGACCATCGACCGTGAGGCGCGCAGGGTGACCGCCCGCTCCGGTCTCGTCGTCGACTACGACGTCCTCGTCATGGCCACCGGCTCGTACCCGTTCGTGCCGCCGGTGCCGAACAAGGACGCCGAGGGCTGCTTCGTCTACCGCACGATCGAGGACCTCCTCGCGATCGAGGAGTACGCGAAGTCGAAGGCGACGACCGGTGCCGTGGTCGGCGGCGGTCTGCTCGGTCTGGAGGCCGCGGGCGCGCTGAAGGGTCTCGGGCTGAACGCCCACATCGTGGAGTTCGCGCCCCGCCTGATGCCGGTGCAGGTCGACGACGGCGGTGGCGCCGCCCTGCTGCGCACGATCGCGGACATGGGCCTGTCCGTCCACACAGGCGTGGGCACGCAGGAGATCGTGACCGACGAGTCGGGCGCCGTGACCGGCATGAAGCTGTCCGACGGTTCCGAACTGGCCACCGACATGGTGGTGTTCAGCGCCGGTGTACGTCCCCGTGACCAGCTCGCCCGTGACTGCGGCCTGACCGTCGGCGAGCGCGGCGGCATCTCGGTCGACGAGCAGTGCCGTACGGTCTCCGACCCGCACGTCTTCGCGATCGGCGAGTGCGCTCTGGCGGCGGACGGCCGGGTGTACGGCCTGGTGGCGCCCGGTTACGAGCAGGCCGAGACGGTGGCGGCGACGATCGCGGCGGACGAGGCCTCCTTCACCGGTGCCGACATGTCGACCAAGCTGAAGCTGCTCGGCGTCGACGTGGCGTCCTTCGGTGACGCGCACGGCGCGACCGAGGACTGCCTGGACGTCGTCTACTCCGACTCCCGCTCGGGCCTGTACAAGAAGCTGGTCATCGGCCGCGACGGCGAGCTGCTCGGCGGCATCCTGGTCGGCGACGCGGACGCGTACGGCACACTGCGCGCGCTGACCGGTTCCGTACCGCCCGTCTCCCCCGAGCAGCTGGTGCTCCCGGCGGGCTCCGGCGGCGGCGCCCAGCTCGGCCCGTCCGCACTGCCCGACGAGGCGGTCATCTGCTCCTGCCACAACGTCACCAAGGGCACGATCCGCGGCGCGGTCACCGACCACCAGTGCACCACGGTGCCCGAGGTCAAGAAGTGCACCAAGGCCGGTACGGGCTGCGGCAGTTGCGTCAAGGTCCTCGGTCAGCTCGTCAACGCCGAGCTGGAGGCCAGCGGCGTCGAGGTCGACAAGGGCCTGTGCGGCTGCTTCTCGCAGACCCGCGAGGAGCTGTACGAGATCGTCCTCGCCCTGCGCATCAACAAGTACCAGGACCTGCTGGACCGTTACGGGCGTGAGAGCGCCCGAGGCGGCGACGGCTGCGAGATCTGCAAGCCGGCCGTGGGCTCGATCATCGCCTCCCTCGCCCCCACGATCGGCGCGAGCGGCTACGTCCTGGACGGCGACCAGGCGGCCCTGCAGGACAGCAACGACCACTTCCTCGCCAACCTGCAGAAGAACGGCTCGTACTCGATCGTGCCGCGCATCCCGGGAGGGGAGATCACCCCCGAGAAGCTCATCGTGATCGGGGAAGTGGCGCGCGACTTCGGCCTCTACACGAAGATCACGGGTGGCCAGCGCATCGACATGTTCGGCGCACGCGTCGAGCAACTCCCCCTCATCTGGGCTCGGTTGGTGGACGCGGGCTTCGAGTCCGGTCACGCGTACGGAAAGGCGCTGCGTACGGTGAAGTCGTGCGTCGGCCAGACCTGGTGCCGCTACGGCGTCCAGGACTCCGTACGCATGGCGATCGACCTGGAGCTGCGCTACCGGGGGCTTCGTTCCCCCCACAAGCTGAAGTCGGCGGTCTCCGGCTGCCAGCGCGAGTGCGCCGAGGCCCAGTCGAAGGACTTCGGCGTGATCGCCACGGCCAACGGCTGGAACCTGTACGTGGCCGGCAACGGCGGCGCCACCCCGCGCCACGCGGACCTGCTCGCACAGGACCTCTCCGACGCCGAACTGATCCGCCTGATCGACCGTTTCCTGATGTTCTACATCCGCACGGCCGACCGCCTGGAGCGCACCTCGACCTGGCTGGAGCGGATCCCCGGCGGCCTGGACCACGTACGCGACGTGGTCGTGAACGACTCCCTGGGCATCTGCGAGGAGCTGGAGTCCCTGATGGCCGCGCATGTCGCGAACTACCGCGACGAGTGGGCCGAGACCATCAACGACCCCGAGAAGCTGTCCCGCTTCGTCTCCTTCGTGAACGCGCCGGACACCCCCGACCCCGTCGTCGGCTTCGTCCCCGAGCGCGACCAGATCAAGCCCGACCTGCCGCTGCTGACCATCGGCACCCGTCCCCTGGAAGGAAGCGCCCAGCGATGACCCTCGCACCCGAGACGACGACCCTGAAGGTCCAGCTTCGCGTCGACGACGCGGCGGACGACTGGTTCACGGTCTGCGACATCAGCGCGCTGATGCCCGGCCGCGGGGTGGCTGCCCTGCTCCCCGACGGCCGCCAGATCGCCCTCTTCCAGGACCGCGCGGGCCGCCTGTACGCCATCGACAACCGCGACCCGTTCACCGGCGCCGCCGTCCTCTCCCGCGGCCTCCTCGGCTCCCACCAGGGCCGCCCGTTCGTGGCCTCACCCCTGCTCAAGCAGCGCTTCGACCTGGAGTCGGGGCGGTGCCTGGACGACGACGCGGTGACGGTGGCGACGTACGAGGTACGTACGCGGTAGGGCCCTTGCCCGAGGAAACCTTGCTTGACCGATCGTTCCAGTAAAGTCTAGGCTGCGATGCGTGGCCAGGACCAAGGAATTCGATCCGGACGCCGCGCTCCAGTCGGCCCTTGAGCTGTTCTGGCGGCGCGGCTACGAGGCGACGTCGATGGCCGACCTCGTCGAGCACCTCGGCATCGGGCGCGCCAGCATCTACGCGACCTTCGGGAACAAGCACGACCTGTACCTGAAGGCGCTGGACCGGTACGGCGAGACACGCGACCCCGCGATCGTGCGTGAACTGTCCCAGCCGGGCCCCGCGCTGCCCGCCGTGCGCGCGATGGTGCGGCGGTTCGCGGCGGAGGCCGCGGATGAGATCGAGCGCCTGAACGGCTGTTTCGTCACCAACACGGCGGCCGAGCTGGGTCCGCACGACACCGCGGCGGCCCGCCGCGTGGAACTCAGCTGGCAGCACATCGAAACACCCCTGCACTCGGCGCTCGTACGCGCCCAGGCACAGGGCGAACTCCCGGAGGACCGCGACCCGCGGGCGCTGGCGCGCATGCTGCTGGTGCTGATGCAAGGGATGCGGGTGGTCGGCAAGGCGTCGACGGACCCGGCGCGGGTGCGGGACGCGGCGGAACAGGCGCTGACACTGCTGGACTGAGCCGCAGATACGGCTTTGGGTGCCCTTTCGCATGCCCTCATATTGAACCGATCGGTCAAGTAAAGGGGAGTTTCATGACCGTGGTCGACGGCACCCTGCCGACAGCCGGATCCTCACGCTCCACCCGCGGAGCGTTCGCCCTGCTCGGAACCCTGCAGGCCACGCTGATCTTCACGCTGGCCGCGGTGGCGGTGCCGCTGCCGCGGATCGGGCATGAATTCGGGCTGCGGCGTGAGGACTTGATCCTGCTCAGCGCCGCATACGGGCTGACCTTCGCCGGCCTGCTGCTGTTCGGCGGACGCCTCGCCGACCGCTACGGCGGACGCCGGGCGCTCACCGCCGGCCTGCTGCTGTTCGGCGCCGCGTCGCTGGCCGCCCCGTTCGCCCCGGGATACGCCTCGCTGCTCGCGGCCCGTTTCGCGCAGGGCGCGGGCGCGGCCCTGATCGCCCCGGCCGCGATGACGGTCCTGCGGACGGTGTTCCACTCCCCCGCCGCGTACGCAAGGGCGATGGCCACCTGGGGCGGTCTGTCGATTCTCGGCGCCACCGCGGGCAACCTGCTCTCCGGCGTCATCTCGGCGCTGCTGTCCTGGCGTTGGGCCTTCGCCGTGCCGCTCGCGGTGACGGCGGCGGCGCTCGCGCTGGCGCCCCGAATACTGCCGGCATCCGCCGGGGCGGAGAAGCGGGGGAAGCGTCCCGCTCTTGACCTCCCCGGCGCCCTACTGGCCACGGCGGGCCTCGCCCTGGCCAGCTACGGACTCGTACTCACCGATGCCCGGCCCTGGGCGTCGGGCCGCGTGCTGGGGCCGTTGGCAGCAGGTGCCGTGCTGCTGGCCGTCTTCGTCGGAGTCGAGCGGCGGGCGCGCGATCCGCTGCTGCCGCCGCGGTTCCTCCTCGACGGGCGGCGCGGGCTCGGACTCGCCGCCACGGCGCTCACCGCGGCCGGGACCGCAACCGTCTTCGTGCTGTTCTCGCTCCATCTCCAGGACGGCCGCGGCTGGTCGGCGCTGCGGACCTCGGCCGCGTTCGTGCCGTTCGCCGTCGCACTCATCGCGTCGAGCCGGGTGGCGGGACGACTCGTCGGGCGGTACGGGGCTGCCGTCGTCACCGGGGTCGGGCTGGTCACGGGGGCCGTGGGCCTCGTACTCCTCGCGCTCTTCGGTCTCGACGCGGGTGTCCCCTACGCGTACGGGGCACTCCCCGGGTTCGTTCTGCTGGCGGCCGGGGCCGCCGCCTCCTTCACCGGAGCCGCCGTCCTGGCCACCGCCCGCGTGCCCGCCGAGCGGACCGGGCTCGCGGGCGGGGTGCACAACACGGCGATGGAGACCGGGCCGACCGTCGTCTTCGCCCTGGTACTCGCGGTCGGCGGCGACGCGGCGAGCCTCGCGGCGACGGCAGCACTGTTCGGCACCACCGCCGTGGCCTCGCGCCTCGCGCGCTCCTGATCTCCCTGCACCACAACTACCCACATCAGAAAGAGAGTTACGCCATGATCCCTAACCGCTTCTCAGGCCGTACCGTCCTCGTCACCGGAGGTGGCTCCGGGCTCGGACGGGCCATCGCGCTCGCGTTCGCCGCCGAAGGGGCCTCCGTCGTCGTCGCGGGCCGTACGCGGGCCTCACTCGACGAGACCGTCGCCCTCGCCGAGGGGGCGGATGGCACGGTGGTCGCGCAGGTCGCCGACGTAGCTCGGGCCGCCGACGTGGACGCGCTCGTCCGGACGGCCGTCGACCGCTTCGGCTCCCTCGACGTCGCCGTGAACAACGCGGGCGTCTTCCGGGGCGGGCAGCCCGTCGTCGACCTCTCCGAGGAGGACTGGCAGACGCTGCTCGACACCAACGTCACAGGCGTGCTCCTCGCCCTGCGCGCCGAGGTCCGGCAGATGCGGACGCAGCCGGACGGCGGTGCCGTCGTCAACGTCTCGTCCAACCTGGGCGCGCACATGCAGGTGCCCCGCACCACCGCGTACGCCGCTTCCAAGGCCGCCGTCTCCGCGCTCACCCGTGGCGCCGCACTCGACCACATCGCGGACGGCGTCCGTATCAACGCCGTGAGCCCCGGCGCGTCCGCCACCGCCATGTCGCTGCTGCCCGGCGAGACCGAGGACGAACGTGCCGTACGGATGAAGGAGCAGTCGCCGCTGGGCCGCGTCTCGTCGACCGGGGAGGTGGCGCAGGCTGTGCTGTACCTGGCGTCCGATGCCGCCGGGTCGGTCATCGGCACTGATCTGGTGATCGACGGTGGGACATCGCTATAGGGCATGTCTTGGCCTGCGGCCACTCGGTGTCATCGGGCGCTCGGTCCGCTTCGCTCACACCTTCAGGGCGTCGTACGTCACTCCCGTCATCCTTTCCGATTCCGCCCAGAGCCGTTCCCCCGCCGTGTCGTTGAGCGTCCACTTGGCACGGCGGGACTTGGCCGGTGAGCCGCGCCAGTTGGCGAACGAGGGGCCGGTGAAGGAGTCGGGTTCGACGCCGGGGGCGGTGGCCGCGTACAGGATGGGCAGGGCGCCCGCTTCGGCGGACTGGGCGAAGAAGCGGTTACCGGTCCGCATGAACAGTTCGGCGGCCTTGCGTCGCTCCTGCTTGGGTCCCTTGGTCTGCAGGTTCGTGGCCGCGTAGCCGGGGTGGGCGGCGGCCGCCACGACGTCCGAGCCGGTTGCGGCGAGGCGGCGGGCGAGTTCGTGCGTGAAGAGCAGGTTGGCCGTCTTGGAACGGGAGTAGGCGAGCCAACGGTTGTAGCGGCGCTCGCTGTTGAGGTCGTTGATGTCGATGTTGGCCACCGAGTGCATGGTGCTGGACACGGTGACGATCCGCGCACCCGGCGTCTTCAGCAGCAGCGGCAGCAGAAGCCCCGTGAGCGCGAAGTGCCCGAGATGGTTGACCCCGAACTGGGTCTCGAAGCCGTCCGCCGTGCGCCCGTGGGGCAGAGCCATCACACCAGCGTTGTTGATGAGCAGATCGAGCCGCTCGTGCCCGTAGGAGGCCACGAACTCCCTTACGGATTCCAGGCGTCCGAGGTCGAGAACCCTCAACTCGACCTGCGCGTCAGGGATTTCCTCAAGAATCCGGTCGCGAGCGCGGGCCCCCCGCTCCTCACTCCGGCAGGCGAGCACCACATGGGCCCCACGCCGGGCCAGCTCACGCGAGGTGGCCAGTCCGAGCCCACTGTTGGCACCGGTCACGACGGCGATGCGCCCGCCCTGCTCAGGGATGTCCTGCACACTCCAGCCGGCCATGACGGCTCCTTCTCACGGCGCCTTGAGGACCCTCTCAACTCCGCACGAGACGTGCAGTTTCAGGCTAGCCGCGGTTCCGCTTTTCCACAGGTGCTGGTGGGGAGAGACCGTTCCGCGAACGCGCGGAAGCTACGCGGCGGGCGGCCGGTGAGGCGCTGGACCGTGTCGGTGGTGCGGTCCTCGGCGCCGTCGGCGATGGCGCGGTCCATGCCGGCGAGCATCGCGGCGAATTCGGCGGGCATGTCGGCGGCCAGACGGTCGCGCATCTGCTCGTAGGTCAGCCGGCGGTGGGTGGTGATCCGGCCGGTGACCTGGGTGAGGGTGGCGGCGATGTCGTCGTAGCTGAGCGCTTGTGGCCCGGTAATGATCAGGTCGGTGTTCGGGGCCCGCGTCTCGGTCAGTGCGTGCACGGCGACGGCGGCGATGTCGTCGGCGTCGATGAATCCGACGCGGCCGTCATCGGCTGCCGTGTGGATGGTCCCGTACGCCTTGATGTTCCGGGCGTGCATGAGGGTGCCGGTGAAGTTCTGCATGAACCACGAGGGCCGCAGCACCGCCCACTGGTCGAACAGGCCGGGCAGGGCCTGGTGAACCTGTCCCACGGCAGGGCCTCCGGCGGGGATCGCCGACGAGCTGAGCAGGACGGCGCGCTGGACGCCTGCGGTGCGGGCCTGCTGGAGGAAGGGCAGCATGACGGCTGCCGGGTCGGAGGAGCCGAGCGGCGGGATGAGATAGACCCGGTCCACGCCTTCGAGGGCGCCTTCGAAGGACGCGGGGTCGTCCCAGTCGAAGCGCACGGCACAGGACCCGTCCACGGGAGTGGCACGTCGGCTGGCGGCCTTGACGCGCCGGCCTGCGGCGGCCAGTCGGGCGGCGACGCGGCTGCCGGTGGTGCCGGTGGCTCCGATGACCAGGGTGAACTCCTGGGAGGCGCCCATCAGTTGCCCCCGGCGAAGTTGGTGGCGGGATCCTGGACCGCGAGCGGGTTCCAGTAGTCGCGGTAGCGGGTGATGAGGCCGTCCTTGACGGTGACAACGGCGATGTAGGACATGTCGAAGGGGCTGTCGGTGTCCACCAGACGGCCCACACCGCGCATCTCGACCACGATGGTCTCCGGGGCGAGGGTCTGGTGGATCTCGACGTAGGGGAAGTCGTGCAGGTCTATGTGGTCGGGGTAGGCGCGCATGTACTCGGCGATCGCCGCCTTGCCCTCCAGGCGCTTCGGCCAGCCTTCCGGCGCGAAGGGGAACTCGAAGATCCCGTTCTCGTCCCACAAGTCGACCCAGGCGGGGATGTCCTTGTCCAGCAGTAATTGCAGGCCGTGGCGGTACAGGTCCGCCGGTGCGGTGCTCGCGCTCATGGGTTTACTCCATCCCGTACGATACGGACCGCGGGTCCGTTTCAGGAATGGCCGACGATACGGACCCGGGGTCCGCTTTGCAAACGGAGGAACCGCATGCCCGGACGCAAGCCACGCGCGGATGCCACTCGCAATCGGGAGGCCGTCCTTGCGGCTGCCGACGCACTCTTCGCCCGTGGCGGGAGCCCTGAGTCGGTCACCATGGCCGACATCGCGGCAGCAGCTGGCGTCGGCAAGGCGACGCTCTTCCGCGGCTTCGGTGACCGCACGGGCCTGATCCGCGCGCTGTACGAGATGCGGCTCGCTCCGATCAGGCTCGCCGTCGAAGAGGGGGCACCCCCTCTGGGGCCGACCACCCCGCCGACCCAGCGCGTGCCCGCCCTCCTCGACGCCGTCCTGTGCTTCAAGATCGACAACCGCCACCTCGCCCTGGCCTTGGAGGGAACCGGCGGCGACAGCCCGTATGCGGCGGAGCACTACGAGCGGTGGCACGGCATGCTCCAGGCCGCGCTGGAGCAGATCCCCGGCCTCACCGACAGCAACTTCACCGCACATGCTCTGCTGGCCGCCACCCGCGCCGACCTTGTCGAACACCTCGCCGGCCAACAGCGGATGACTCGCGAGCAGATGCGCTCTCAACTGGCGGCCTTCACCGCCAGGGTCCTGGGCTCCGGTCCGCCGCGGGATTGAACGCCAGGTCGGATAACCGCCAGCTTCCGGGGCTGGTGCCAGCGATGCTCAACGTCATGAACCGACTTGAGGGAAGCGTGGCCTTGATCACGGGTGGAAGCCGGGGTATCGGTGCCGCTGTGGCGTTACGACTGGCCGAGGAAGGCGCCGACGTCGTCCTGACCTATGAGAACAGCGCGGAGCGCGCCGCCAAGGTGGTGGAGCAGGTCAAGACCCGGGGGCGCCGGGCTCTTGCCATCCAGGCCGACAGCGCGGTCCCTGAGGCACTCACCGCCGCGGTGGACGAGGCCGCCGCGACGTTCGGCAGACTCGACATCCTCGTCAATAACGCCGCCGTCTTTCTCGTCGGCCCACTCGAAGACCTGGGGCCGGAAGAGATCGATCGCACTCTGGCGGTGAACGTCCGGGCGCCGTTCGTGGCGTCCCAGGCGGCCGTGCGCCATATGGGCCGGGGTGGCCGCATCATCAGCATCGGCAGCAACGTCGCCGAGCGTGCGGTCTTCCCCGGACTGGCGCTGTACTCGATGAGCAAGACGGCTCTGGCCGGGATGACGAAGGGCCTGGCCCGAGAACTCGGTCCGCGTGGAGTCACCGTCAATCTGGTGCACCCCGGCCCCACGGACACGGATACCAACCCCGCTGACGGGCCGAACGCCGAGGTGATCGCCGGCTTCACGGCTGTCGGCCGCTATGCGGAAGCGGCCGAGATCGCGGCCACCGTCGCCCACCTGGCGAGCACGGACGGCTCGTACATCACCGGAGCCTCGATCCATGTCGACGGCGGCTTCACCGCCTGACACGCGACCTCGATTTCGCGATCAAGTTGAGGGCAGAGTGTGTCGGCTGCGAGTGTTACACATCGGGGAGATCTGTAACGTTCGCAGATCCACCTGCGTGCTGGCAGGTGCCGTACACCGCGCTGGAAAGCGGACTGGGTCGGGCACCTCCCGGAGCCCGACCCAATCCGCTTTCCAGACCTGCCGGCCTCCCCCATCTGGTCCGCGTCCCAGGCGGAGCCCTTCCTCAGGCCCGGTCGGCCGTTGACCGGCCGCGGCGGAACAGGGGCATGACGGGCGGTGAGGGCGTGCCCGGCATCGGCTCCGTGTCCAGGTAGAACCACTCGGCTGTCGGGCCGGGGACGGGGGCCGGATCGGCAGATCGGTCGGCGGTGGCTCGGTCATGGGGTGGGGTGGTGAGCCGGTCGGCGTCCTGGGCGTGGTCCGTGGTCCAGGGACGGTCGGTGTCCCATGCCTGGCCGGTGCCCCACGCCCGGTCGGAGTCCCAAGGCGCAGGCCCGTCCGGAGTCGGGCTCGTGCCCCGGCCGGAGGTGGCGTCCCAAGCCGAGCCCGTGGACGCGTCGGTGTTCCACGCCTGGCCGGGGTCCCGAGGCCCGGTCCCGTTGTCCCGAGCCGGGTTCGTGTCCCCGCCGGGGGTGGCGTCCCAAGCCGAACCTGTGGACCCGTCCGCTTCCCAAGCGGAGCCGAGAGAAAAGTCCGGATCCCACGCCCGACTCGCTCCCCCGTTGAGTGCCGCATCCTGGGCTGCCCGGCCGACGGAGTCAGAGGCTTCCCAGGCCCGGCTCGTATCCCCCTCCCAGGCCGGACTCGCCGCCCCGGAGGCACCTCCCGCTCGAGCGAAGCCGAGAGCGGGGGAAGGTGTCGAGGCCTCGTCCCATCCCCGGTCGGCTTCCCCGTCGACGGCGGCAGAAGGGACCGAGGCCAGGACGCGCTCCCCTTCCGCATCCGCCCCCTGCGCGGATGCGGAAGGGGATGCCCCGGCGCCGGCGGCGCCGGCCGTCACGTCCGGCTCCGGCGACGGCGGCACCTTCGCCCCCGCCCCGGCAACCCCCGTACCCGTAACCCCCGGCCCCGGCATGAGCAGCTCCACCCGCAACCCCGCCCCCCGCTGCTGCGCGACGAACTCGTCGATCTGGCTGCGGCAGGCATGGTCCAGGTGGGTTACGCCCGTGAGGTCGAGGCGGATGCGGGGCTTGCCGGAGGCGGCCGCGGACTCGAGGGCGTCGATCAGGCGCGGCAGGCGCAGGAACGTGGCGTTGCCCGCCATGACGACCTTCGCCGTGTCGTTGTCGATGTGCTGCCGGACGACCGTCTGCGACATCCGCAGCGCCGCCAGGATCACACCGGCCGCGAGGCCGATCAGTACGCCCTCCAGGAGCGCCGTGGCGGTGATGACCAGCGTCGTCGTGGTCATCACCGCGAACTCGCCCCGGTCCTGACGCCACATCTTCGGGAACTCCTCGGGCGCGAACAGCTTCCACCCGCTGTGCACCAGGACACCCGCGAGCACCGAGATCGGGATCAGCGCGAGCACCTGCGGCAGCAGCAGCGCGAAGGCGAGCAGCCACAAGCCGTGCAGCGTACGGGAGAGCCGGGTCTTGGCCCCCGCCTGCACATTGGCCGAGCTACGGGCCACGACCGCCGTGACGGGCAGCGCACCGAGGACACCGGCCACCGTGTTTCCGGCACCCTGGGCGATGAGTTCGGTGTTGTAGCGGGTGCGCGGGCCGTTGTGCATCCGGTCCACGGCCGCCGCCGTGAACAGGCTCTCCGCCGAGGCGATGACCGTGAAGGTCAGGATCGCGGTGATGATCCCGACGTCGGCCAGGCCCGCGAACTGCTCCGCCCCCGGCACCTGTACGGAAGCCAGGATGTTGCCCACCTGGAGCGTCTTCACGTCCACGCCCGGCAGCGAGGCCACCCCGATACCGATGCCCACGGCCACGAGCGCCGCCGGGACCTTCTTCACCGGCCCCGGCATCTTCTTCCACACGAAGCTGAGCACGATCGTCACGATGCCGAGCAGCGCCGCAATCCCCGCCTGGGGGTTCCCCAGGGTGTCCACGACCAGGCCGGGAACACCGGCGATGTTCTCGATCGGCATACCGGGAGCCTTGGCGTCGGCCATCGGATACGCCTGGCTGAACATCAGCGGCAGTCCGATCCCGGCAAGCATGCCCTGGACAACGGCAAGGGAGATCGCCTGGAACATGCGGCCGAGCCGCACCATCCCCAGAATGATCTGCAGGATGCCGGAGAAGAGAACGATCACGCCGAGCATGGCGACGCCGAACTCCATCACCGTCTCCGCGACCAGCGCCGCGAGCCCGGCGGCCGGCCCGCTGACCTGGAGCGTGCTGCCCCGAGCCGCCCCTACTACCAGTCCCCCGATGACCCCGGAGATGATCCCCAACTCGGCGGGCACCCCGGACGCCACGGCCACCCCGATACACAGCGGCAACGCGACGAGGAACACGACGAGCGAGGCGGTGATCTCGGTGGCGAAGTCGACGCGACCGCCACTGCCGCTCTCCTTGCCCAGGTTGGCAGGACCGGCAGATCCTTCCTCGGTACTTCGGGCCCCCGGAGGATTCTGAGGGCTCTGACTGCGAGGGCTCAGCGGCTGCTCCATCGTGACCGTCGACGACGAGGCCCCCGACGCCCCCGTACCGCGTCCGCGCGCCCGCCGCGCATGCTGCCCGCTCATGACGCGTGCACCCGGAACAGACCGTCCTCGTCCAGCTCATGGACCTGGCCGGTGTCGATCTCGTAATACCAGCCGTGCAGCCGAAGCAGCCCGGTGTCCAGGAGTTGACGGGCCGTCGGGTACTCACGCAGCGCGGCCAGCTGGTTGCGTACGTTCATCTGGACGACGTCCCGCACAGCCGGGTCCTCCGGCTCGACGGCGTCCCCGAGCAGGGGGGCGAGCCCCGGCCTGGCGAGGTCGAGCCAGGCGTCCACCCGCGGCAGTCCGGACAGATCCGTGCCGCGCTTCAGCACCCCCATGGCGCCGCAGTGGGAATGACCACACACGACGACGTCCTGAACGCCGAGCACCTCCAGCGCGTACTCGATGGTGGCGGCCTCGCCGGAGGCCGCTCCGTGCTCATCGTGCGGCGGCACGATATTGCCCGCATTGCGCAGCTCGAATATCTCGCCGGGCCTTGCGCCGGTGATCAGAGCGGGGATCACCCGCGAGTCCGAGCAGGTGATGAACAGGGCTTCAGGGAATTGCCCCTCGGCCAGCTTCCGGTATTCACCGCTCTCGAAGTCGACCCGACGTTTGAACGACCGGGCGCGATCCAGCAATGCCTTCATGCTTCCTCCCTCAAACCTGCCGCGAACCTGGTTTGACCAGGCTTTATGCACCGTAGGGGAGGTCCGACCAGAGAAAGGTTAAGGGGACACTAAGGCAGCACCAGGTTTGCCATATATTTCTCCCAGGCGCCCACCGAAGCCGCCGGAACCAGTCGAATCGGACAGATACAAGCGCTTACTGAGCCCCTTTTCACAAAGTCCGCATTCATGGGACACGCACATGAGTCCTCTTGTAGCGTGGCGACCCCACAGCACGGGATTCGTGTTGTCCGGATTCATGTTTCATGGAGAGACAGGACGCATGGGCGTACGAGTGCTGCTCATCGAGGACGACGAGACGATCGCCGAACCGCTGACCGAGGGCCTGCGCCACTTCGGGCTGACGGTCAGCCATGTCGCCACCGGCGCCGACGGGTTGAGAGGGCCGTACGGCGATGTCGTCCTGCTCGACCTGGGCCTGCCCGACCTGGACGGCATCGACGTCTGCCGCGGCATCCGCCAGACCTCCGACGTCCCCATCATCATCCTCAGCGCGCGCGGCGAGGAAGCCGACCGCGTACTGGGCCTTGAACTCGGCGCGGACGACTACCTGGCGAAACCGTTCAGCATCCGCGAACTCGTCGCCCGCATCCGGGCGGTGACGCGACGGCTGCACCGCACGGGGCCGGGGGCAGGGACGCTGGGGGACGCAACTCCCGCCGCCGGTACGTACGTTGGCCCCGCAGCCGGTACGTACACGCCCGATCCGTACGCCGCCCATTCAGCGACGTACGATCCGAACGCGTACGAACCTGCCGCCCCCGCCCCGTACGACCGCGGGTCCTACGAACCGCCCAGGTACGAGCAGTCCCCGCCCGAACCCGGCGAGCCGGCGGGCGACGCCCCGGCGCCCGGACCGCTCGTGGTGGACCGGCGGACGCGGCAGGTCTGGGTCGGCGAGGTGCCGGTGCCGCTGACGCCCAAGGAGTTCGAGCTGCTGGCGCTGCTCGCCGAGGATCCCGGCGCGGTGTACTCGCGGCAGCAGATCCTCAACCGGGTCTGGGACACGCACTATCAGGGCCCGACGAAGACCCTGGACGTGCATGTCGCCACGCTGCGCCGCAAGTTGGGCGACACGGCGTGGATCCAGACCCTGCGCGGGGTGGGGTTCCGGCTGGCCGTACGGACCGCGGGACAGCCGACCGGCCGGGAGCGCGAGGGCCACGGCGACGCCCCCGACACCTCCGAGGAGGCCGCGGTGTCATGACCCGCCGTCTGCTGCTGACCTACCTCAGCCTCGCCGCCTTCGTCCTGCTGTGCCTGGAGATCCCGCTGGGGATCGTCTACTCGCGCGCGGAGCGCGAGCGGATCGTCAACTCCGCGAGCGACGAGGCCGAGTCGGTGGCCGCGTTCGCCGCGCTGTCCGTCTCGGCGGGGCGGGGGCGCGAGCTCGCCGAGCGGGTCGCCCAGTGCGCCGAACGTATCGGCGGACAGGTGGCCATCCTCGACGCGGACGGCAAACTGCTGGCCACCTCGCATCCGCTGACCGATACGGAGAAACGCGAACTGCCGTCCCGTACCGAGGTGTCCGCCGCACTCGACGGCACGGCCACCACCGATGTCCGTACGTCCACGATCGGCGGCGTGCAGTACCTGTCCGTCGCCGCCCCGGTCGTCGCGCCCGGCGGGGCTCAGGGCGCGGGCGATGAGCGGGCGCGGGGCGCGGTGCGGATCACGCTGCCCACGGACATGGTCGCCGAACGGGTCGGCCGGGTCTGGCTGTTGCTGGCGTTCACCGGGTGCTCGGCGCTGACCGCCGTCGCGGCCCTGGCCTTCGCGTTCGCCCGATGGGCCGGGCGTCCGATCCGCCAACTCGAGGAGGCCACACACCAGTTGGCCGACGGCGGCCAGGCGACTCCGGTGGCGGTCACCTCCGGTCCACCGGAGATACGTAGCTTGGCGGCGGCCTTCAACCGGACCGCCGCCCGCCTCGAACACCTCCTGGCCTCGCAACGCGCCTTCGCCGGCGAGGCCTCGCACCAGCTGAAGACCCCGCTCGCGGCCTTGCGGCTACGGCTGGAGAACCTGGAGCCCGACACGGCCCAGGGTGCCCGGGGCAGTCTCGCCGCCGCCGTGACCGAGACGGACCGGCTGTCGCGGATGGTCGAGGGGCTGCTGGCGATGGCCCGCCTCGAGGACAGCGCGGCGGCTCCGGGCCCGGTCGACGTGGGCGAGATCTGCGCGGAACGGCACCGGACGTGGGCGCCGTTGTTCGCGCGGCACGATGTCTCGCTCGTACTGTTCGCAGGCAGCGTGGGCCATGTGCTCGCGATCCCGGGAGCGGTGGAGCAGATCCTGGACAACCTGCTCTCCAACGCCCTGCGGTACTCACCGCCCGGCAGCACGGTCTCGATGGAGCTCCGCCTCTCGGCCCCGGCCCGCCGGCATCCCCTGCACCATCTCCACCACCTTCGCGAAAGCCGCGCGTCCTGGGTCGACCTGCACGTCACGGACGAGGGCCCCGGCATGAGCCCCGAACAGCGAAGCCGCGCCTTCGACCGCTTCTGGCGCGCCCCCGGAGCCCCCAAGGGCGGCACCGGCCTGGGACTCTCCCTGGTCCAACGCCTCGCCCACGCCAGCGGCGGCGAGGCAATCCTGCACGCGGCGGCCACGGGCGGCCTGGACGCGGTGGTCCGCCTCCCGTCCGCGCAATCGCAGGAGCCTCCGGCAGGGAAACCCGGCCCTCGCCGCAGAGAGGCCCCGGCGCTGCGCGCCTGAGTCGTAGCCTGGCGCTCGACGGCTCGGGAGCGGAGGGGTGACGTACATGGGCGAGACCGATCCGCACATCCACGTCGAGGAAAAGGTGGCGCAGGCCGGCGCCGCCTACCGCAACACGATCGCGTCGACGCTTGGCCGCGTGCCCGACGCGCCGAGCGTCGTCACCACCGGTTGCGCACGCCGGGTGCCGTACGCGATGACCTCTCCCCATCCGGAACGCGTCACCTGCCTTGCCTGCCGGGAACACGCCCACCGGGAGCATCTGCGCTTCGCCGACCAGGTCGAACGCCTGAGCCGGATGCCCGGCGCGGTCATCACCGGGGACCAGGCGGCCGAGGCCGCGCAGTGGCACCGGGATCTGGCGAGAAGGTTCTCCGGCTGATTCTCGGGTCGAACGCGGCGGTGTTCGCACGCCCGCGCTTTACAGAGCCCCGCCCCATGAGCGGAGAGCTACCTTCCAGTCACGTCACGTTCGCATCACAGGTCCTTCATATCGCCTCCACATCGACAGCCCCTCAATACGTTGATCACCTCAAATCCGCTCGATCGCCACTTCGTGATCACGGTACGGATATCCGCACATATCTGGGGGCTCTCCATGAACCGTTTCCGCAGACCAGCCGCCGTGGCCGTCGCAGCCCTGGCACTGGCCGCCCTGCCGGCCACCGCCGTGGCCCATGACGGCGACCACCCGTTCAAGAACTGCACCGAGGCGTACGACAACGGGTACTCCAACATCCGCGAGGGCAACGAGCACTACGGCGACCATCTCGACCGCGACGATGACGGCATCGGCTGCGACCAGCCGCCCGCGGACTTCGTCCCGAACGAGGACAGGAACACCAGCGACGAGGACGAGAGCACCGGAGCCGAAGAGTCCAACGGCACGGACGACACCGCGGGCGACGAGAGCACCGACCTCGCCGCGACGGGCGGCAGCAGCGCGACTCCCTACCTCGCGGGCGGCGGCGCGGCCGTCCTGCTCGCCGGGGGCGGCGTCCTGCTGGCGGCCCGCAAGCGCCGTACGACCCGCTGACCTGTGGTCGCCTGACAGGATGACGGAATGACCGACGGACTCCGCTGGGTGTTCGAGGCGGCTCCCTTCGGCTACAGCCTCGCCTTCTGCGAGGACCTCGCGCCGGAGGAGGGCTCGTACGACTCGGTGCCCGGCGAGAGTCCGTCCTCTTCCCGCTGACCCGGGAGCAGGCTCAGGAGATCGAGGTCGGCAACTCGGCGGACGAGCCCTAGGGCGGGCGGCACGGCGCCACGACATGTGCCTTCCGCTCACGTCTCCCACAATGGAGATGTCGTCCCCGGGGTCGTCGGCGTCGTGTCCCTCTGACGGAATGGGGCAGGTCCATGGGAATCGTTTCGCGGGGCTTTCACAGCCGGGCGCGCCCAGCGGATGTGAAGCTGCCTCCCGGGCAATATCTGACCGAGGACTTTCCGGTGCTGTCGGCCGGTCCCACGCCGAACATCGCACGGGAGGAGTGGGAGTTCACCCTCACGACCGAAAGCGGTACGCGCCACCGCTGGTCGTGGCAGGAACTGCTGGCGTTGCCGAGCGAGCGGCCGACAGTGGACCTGCACTGCGTGACCAAGTGGTCGAAGCTGGGCACCGGCTGGGAAGGGGTGTCGCTGGACACGCTGTTCGCCGATGTGGAGACGGCGGCCGAGTTCGTGCTGGTCCACTCCTACGGTGACTACACGACGAACATCCCGCTGGAGGACCTGCTGGGCGGCAAGGCGTGGATCGCCTACCAGTACGAGGGGGAGGACCTCGCTCCGGTGCACGGCGGCCCGGCCCGGCTGCTGGTGCCGCATCTGTACCTGTGGAAGTCGGCCAAGTGGGTGCGCGGGATGCGGCTGCTGACCGAGGACGAGCCGGGGTTCTGGGAGAGCCTCGGCTACCACGACTACGGTGACCCGTGGCGCGAGCAGCGGTACCAGGGCGACTGAAAGCGCCCCTGACCTGGCAGGCCGCCCGGCTGGTCGGTCTGCGCGACGAGACGCCTTCGGCCCGCACGCTGGTCTTCGACGTACCCGGCTGGTCCGGGCACCTGGCCGGCCAGCACGTGGATGTGCGGCTGACGGCCGAGGACGGCTACAGCACCCAGCGCAGCTACTCGCTGGCCTCGGCACCCGACGGTGACCGGTTCGAGCTGACGGTGCAGCGTGTGCCCGGCGGAGAGGTCTCGCCGTACCTGGCCGATGTGATGGAGATCGGTGACCTGGTGGAGATCCGGGGCCCGGTGGGCGGCTGGTTCGTCTGGCGCCCGGCCGACATCCGGCCGGTGCTGCTGGTGGGCGGCGGATCGGGGATCGCCCCGCTGATGGCCATGATCCGCACGCGCCGCAGCCTCGGCAGCCACACCCCCTTCCGGCTGATCTACTCGGTCCGCACCCCCGAGGACCGCTACTACGCCTCCGAACTGCGCACCCCGCAGCCCGGTGACGGCGGCCTGGAGATCACCCACCTCTACACCCGGCACACGCCTGAGGGCTGGCCGAGACCCGCCAAGCGCCTGCAACTCGCGGACCTGCAGACCCACGGCTGGCCACCGGAGTTCGAGCCGGTCTGCTTCGTCTGCGGGCCGACCGGTTTCGTCGAGACCGCCGCAGCCCAGCTGGTGGCGCTGGGCCACGACCCGCGCCGGATCAGAACCGAACGCTTCGGCCCCACGGGAGGCTGACATGGACCGACAGGACACCACGGACTACGAGGACGGCAACGCGCTCGCCGGCCCGCTGGGCGAACTGTTCACCGCGGACGTCACCGCGGCCGCCGGGCGCTGCGCCGGCTGCGGGCGCACCGCTCTCGTCGCCGACCTGCGCGTGTACGCGCATGCCCCGGGCCTGGTGGCCCGCTGCCCGAGCTGCGACGCTGTGATCCTGCGACTCGTACGGGCCCCCGACGCCGCATGGCTGGACCTGCGCGGCACGGTCTACATGCGTGTCCCGCTGCCGCCCGCATGAGGCCACCGCCCGCGGCAGCGGCCAGCGGCAGCCCCGATTGCTCCTCGAGGTGAGATGGAGTCATTCATGACCACGCCGCGGGACCTGTTGATCACCGCCATGGACTTGACGGCCAGTCGTCCTGCGGAACAACCGGAACAAGGCGATCTGTCCCTTGCGCTCGCGGGAGCCGAGCTGATCGACCTCCTGGAGGCCCGGGCCATCACACTGGACGGTGATCACATCGTGCCGAGCGACCGGCGAGCCACAGCCGATCGGGGGTTGGATGAGGCCGCGTCGTCACTTGCGCGACAACCGCCGTACGAGTCGGTCGGCGACTGGCTGTGGCGCAGAGGCCGCGGCCTGTCCGCGGCCTATCTGGCCGCCCTCGAAGCGGAAGGCCGGCTCACTCGGCAACGCCGCCCCTGGATGATCTTCCAGCCCGCTCGCCTGGTGCTGGTGGATTCGCCCGCACGCCGCCAGGCGGCGAACCGCTGGGCATCGGAGGAGCCCGTCCTCACAGCCCTCGCGGCGGCCGTCGGGATCGGCGACAAGCAGACGGGAGAGTCACCAAGCGTGGCCGACGATGCCGTGGCGGCAGTGCTCGCCGCCGTCCATGACGCGGTAAGGAGCCTGGAGGCCGAACGGCAGCGGCGAGCCCTCGACGAGGCGGCCTTCGACAACATTTGGCGGGGCGAGTAAAGACCGCACGCGCGGTGGCATGGTCGCCTGTACAGGGCCGATTCCTGCTCCCGGCCGGTCCCTTGGCCCTGCCGCTCGCAAGCGAAAGGGGCGGCGCCTCCGCACAGGCGCCGCCCCTTCTCTTTCACGCACCGGAGCCGCCATCGCGTCGGTGAGGGTCGGGGTGACCGACGGCGGCTCCGGAGTCGGGAAGGTCAGCGATAGTCGCTGACCCTCGACGTGAGGGTCAACGATGATCGCTGCCCCTCGATATGGCGGGTCAGCGGTGGTCGCTGCCCTTCGACGTAGATGCCGCGCGGCCGGCCTCCAGGCGGGCCACCGGGATCCGGAACGGCGAGCACGATACGTAGTCCAGACCCACCTCGTGGAAGAAGTGGACCGACTCCGGGTCGCCGCCGTGCTCGCCGCAGACCCCCAGCTTCAGGTCGGGGCGGGTGGCGCGGCCGGCGTCGGCGGCGAGTTTCACCAGGGAGCCGACGCCGTCCTTGTCGATCGTCTCGAAGGGGGAGACGCCGAAGATGCCCTTCTCCAAGTACGCCGTGAAGAACGACGCTTCGACGTCATCGCGCGAGAAGCCCCACACCGTCTGCGTCAGATCGTTCGTGCCGAAGCTGAAGAACTCGGCCGCCTCCGCGATCTGACCCGCCGTCAGCGCGGCCCGCGGCAGTTCGATCATCGTGCCGATCGACAGCTTCAGTTCCGTGCCCGTCGCCGCCTCAACCTCGGCAACGACCTGGTCGGCCTCCTCGCGGACGATCTCCAGCTCCTGGACCGTGCCGACCAGCGGGATCATGATCTCGGCGCGCGGGTCGCCCTTGGCGTTCTTGCGCTCGGCCGCGGCCTCGGCGATCGCCCGTACCTGCATCGTGAACAGGCCGGGGATGACCAGGCCCAACCTCACACCCCTGAGCCCAAGCATCGGGTTCTGCTCGTGCAGGCGGTGCACCGCCTGGAGGAGGCGGAGGAGGTTCTCGTGCGGCTCCTGGCGGGCCTCCGCCAGGGCGACCCGGACCGAGAGCTCCGTGATGTCGGGCAGGAACTCGTGCAGCGGCGGGTCGAGCAGACGGACCGTCACCGGCAGGCCGTCCATCGCCGAGAACAGCTCCACGAAGTCCTGCTTCTGCAGCGGCAACAGCTGCTTCAGCGACTCCTCGCGCTCGTCCTCCGTGTCGGCCAGGATGAGGCGCTCGACCAGCTCACGACGGTCACCGAGGAACATGTGCTCCGTGCGGCACAGGCCGATGCCCTGCGCGCCGAAGCGACGGGCGCGCATCGCGTCCTCGGCGTTGTCCGCGTTGGCACGCACCCGCAGGCGGCGCTTGCGGTCGGCGAACGCCATGATCCGGTGTACGGCCTCGACCAGTTCGTCGGCGTCCTGGGCGCCCGCGTGCATCCGGCCCTCGAAGTACTCCACGACGGGAGACGGGACGACCGGGACCTCGCCCAGGTAGACCTTGCCCGACGACCCGTCGATCGAGATCAGGTCGCCCTCCTCCACCACATGCCCGCCCGGGACAGTCATCCGGCGCCGCTTGGTGTCGACCTCGAGCTCCTCGGCACCGCACACACACGTCTTGCCCATACCGCGCGCGACCACGGCCGCGTGCGAGGTCTTGCCGCCGCGGGAGGTCAGAATCCCCTCCGCCGCGATCATGCCGTCCAGGTCGTCGGGGTTGGTCTCGCGGCGGACCAGGATCACCTTCTCGCCCGAACGCGACCACTTCACCGCCGTGTACGAGTCGAAGACCGCCTTGCCGACCGCCGCACCCGGCGAGGCCGCGATGCCCCGGCCGACCGTCTCGACCTTCGTGTCCTCGTCGAAGCGCGGGAACATCAGCTGCGCGAGCTGAGCGCCGTTGACGCGCTGCAGCGCCTCGGCCTCGTCGATCAGCCCCTGGTCCACCAGCTGGGTCGCGATACGGAAGGCCGCGCCCGCCGTCCGCTTGCCGACGCGCGTCTGGAGCATCCACAACTGGCCGCGCTCGATGGTGAATTCGATGTCGCAGAGATCCTTGTAGTGGTTCTCAAGGGTCTCCATGATCTGCATCAGCTGGTCGTACGACTTCTTGTCGATCTTCTCCAGATCGGCGAGCGGGACCGTGTTGCGGATGCCGGCGACGACGTCCTCGCCCTGAGCGTTCTGCAGGTAGTCGCCGTACACGCCCTGGTGGCCGCTGGCCGGGTCGCGGGTGAAGGCCACGCCCGTGCCCGAGTCCGGGCCGAGGTTGCCGAAGACCATCGAGCAGACGTTGACGGCCGTGCCGAGGTCGTGCGGGATGCGCTCCTGGCGGCGGTAGAGCTTCGCGCGGTCGGTGTTCCACGAGTCGAAGACCGCGTGGATGGCGAGGTCCATCTGCTCGCGCGGGTCCTGCGGGAAGTCGCGCCCGGCCTCGGTCTTGACGATCTTCTTGAACTTGGTGACGAGCTTCTTCAGGTCGGCCGCTTCGAGCTCCGTGTCGACCGTGACCTTCTTGGCGGCCTTCGCCGCCTCCAGCGCGTCCTCGAAGAGTTCGCCGTCGACGCCGAGGACCGTCTTGCCGAACATCTGGATGAGACGGCGGTACGAGTCCCATGCGAAGCGGTCGTCGCCGGCCTGCTTGGCCAGTCCCTGGACGGACTTGTCGGAGAGCCCGATGTTCAGGACGGTGTCCATCATGCCGGGCATGGAGAACTTCGCCCCTGAACGGACCGATACGAGCAGGGGGTTATCGGCCTGTCCGAGCTTCTTGCCCATCTTCTCTTCGAGGGCGTCGAGGTGCGCACTCACCTCGTCACGCAGTGCCGCGGGCTCCACGCCGCTCTCGAGGTACGTCTTGCACGCCTCGGTGGTGATCGTGAAGCCCGGCGGGACGGGGAGGCCCAGGTTGGTCATCTCGGCGAGGTTCGCGCCTTTGCCGCCGAGGAGGTCCTTGAGGTCCTTGTTGCCCTCGGTGAAGTCATAAACGAACTTCACGCCCTGAGCGTCGCTACCAGTTACGTGGGGATCTTTGTTTTCCGACACGGATCTCGACTCCTCGAGGACGCGCTGGCTGCCCTGACGGCGAGGAACATACCCAAATCGAAGGTACCTCGGTACGTCCACTTGCGCGTCATGCGGCCGTAACCGCCCGTCCGCCAACAGATCGCAAGTCAAGAGCTGGCAATGAGTCGGGAGGTGATGTTTTCACTTCCTGAACGAGTCAACGCACGTAGACCCCCTCAAGCGCTCATGTGAGCAGCGCTTCGTACGTGTGAGTTCACAGCGTGAACGATCAAGGGGTGGCACTCAGTGCCACCCCTTGGAGAAGTGCAGTTGCCCAAGATCCGCTCATCTGAGCGCAACCCTTATCAAGGGTGGCAAGAATCACGCCGATTTGAGCGGCCAGATTTCACCATGCGGACGCGTACACGGTCCGTAATGCGGATGTCACACACCGATCGGCCACCCACGGCGCATCCGCTTACGCCGGGCGTTTCACACGCCCATCGCCAGCAGTCGCTCCTCGGCCCGCTCCGGCGCGTACAGGTGCTCCACCACCAGCAGCCCCGCCCCCACCAGTCCCGCCCGCTCCCCCAGCCGTGAGGTGACCACGTCCAGGTGGGCGGTGGAGCGGGGCAGGGCGCGCTGGTAGAGCAGTTCGCGTACGCCCGTGAGGAACGGGGTGCCGGCCAGGTCCCCGGCGATCATCAGCACCCCGGGGTTCAGCAGCGTCACCACGGTCGCCAGTACGTCGCCGACCAGCCGCCCGGCGTCCCGCGCGAGCGCCGCCGCCCCGGGGTGCCCGGCGGTCAGCAAGTCCCGTACATCTGAGCCGGAGGCCGCCGGCACCCCGGTCTCCGCGAGCCGCCGCGCCACGGCACCGCCGCTCGCGACGGCGGCGAGACAGCCGTACGAACCGCACTTGCACAAGGCGTCGGCACCCTCCGGGACCCGTATGTGCCCGATGTCCCCGGCGCCCCCGTCTATGCCCCGGTAGATCTCGCCGCCGACGACGACGCCCGCGCCGATGCCGGTGGAGACCTTGATGAGGACGAAGGCCGAGCAGTCCGGGTAGGCGGTGCGCTGTTCGCCGTACGCCATGAGGTTGGCGTCGTTGTCCACAAGGACCGGGACGGATTCGGTACCCGTGTGCTCGGCGAAGGCGCGGGCCAGCCGGGTTCTTATGTCGTAGCCGTCCCAACCGGGCATCATCGGCGGCTGGACCACGCGGCCGGTGTCGCTGTCGACCGGGCCCGGCACGGAGAGCCCGATCCCGCACACCTCGTGCGCCCGGTGCCCCGCCTTCTCCAGCAACTCGCCGAACCAGCGGCCGAGTTCGCCGAGTACCGCGTCCGGGCCGTCCTCGATGAGCAGCGAACCCGTGTGCTCGGCCAGCAGCTCGCCGCTGAGCGAGAGGACCGCGGTGCGCGCGTGCCGGGTGTCGAGGTCGGCAGCGAGGACGACGGAATGTGAGTCATCGAACTCAAGTCGGACCGAGGGCCGACCACCGAGCGGCGAGTCCACCGGGCCCGCGGCGCCCTCGCGCAGCCAGCCCGCCCGGAAGAGCCGGTCCAGGCGCTGGCCGACCGTGGCCCTGGACAGGCCCGTGACCTGCTGCAAGGCACCGCGCGTGGTGGCCCGTCCGCTGCGTACCAGCGCCAGCAGCTCGCCGGCGCTCCCCTGGCCGGCCGCCCTCGCGGCCCGTCCTGCCGTACCGGTTCTCCCGGCGTTCTCGGTCATGCACACCCCCTTGCGCTCCTCAACTCTGCATTACATATTGAGTTTTGCGTGTTAAATAGACGTAACCCTACGGCAGCATCAACCGAACTGGCCGGACATACGTCTTCGTGGAGACCCGAGTGGACCGCTCGACCCAGCTCACAGCCCGCCGCACCGGACACCCGGAGCCCGTACGCACCTCGGCCTCACCCCCATTTTCCGGCCAGGGTGAGATCGGCCATTCCGGGGCAGCCGTATACGATCCGGGCCTCGCCGCGCGCTCCCTGCATCTGAGGGCCGCGCGCGTCCTGCACGACAACTGGACCGGGACGTCCACGGTGCCCTCGCGCGGCCTGTATCCCCACCAGTGGTCCTGGGACTCGGCGTTCATCGCGATCGGGCTGCGCCACCTGTCGCCGCTCAAGGCGCAGGTCGAGCTGGAGACGCTCCTGAACGCGCAGTGGGGCGACGGCCGGATTCCGCACATCGTCTTCAACCCCTCCGTCCCGCTCGACGCGTACTTCCCGAGCCCCGACTTCTGGCGCTCCTCCACCGCGGGACGCGCCGCGGGCGCCCCGCGCACCGTACAGACGTCGGGCATCGTGCAGCCACCGGTGCACGCACTCGCCGCCTGGCTGGTGCATGTCGCCGACCCGGGTCTGTCGCGGGCCCGCGGCTTCCTGTCCGGCCTGTATCCGCGGCTCGCGGCCTGGCACCGCTATCTGCTGCACCGCCGGGACCTGGGCGGCGGGGGCCTGGCCTCCGTGGTCCACCCCTGGGAGCAGGGCATGGACAACGCCCCGTCCTGGGACGCCCCGCTCAGCCGCGTCACGCCCGCCCCGGCCCGCACCTTCCGCCGCGCCGACCTCGACCACGGGGCCGCTTCGGACCGGCCTACGGATCTGGACTACGGGCGGTACGTGGCGCTGGCGAGCGACTACCGGGACCGTGAATACGCCGACGGAGAGGGGCAGTTCGCGGTCGAGGACCCGGCGTTCAACGCGCTGCTGATCGCCTCCGAGTACGCGCTGGCCCGGATCGCCCGCGAGCTGGGCGCCACGAGCACGGCCCGCAGTGCGCGGGCGGAGCGGCTGACGGCCGCGCTGGTGGAGCGGCTGTGGGACCCGGCGGAGGGCATGTTCTTCTGCCGGGACGTACAGACCGGGGAACTCATCCCCGAGCGCGGCGTGGCCGGGCTCGTCCCGCTGCTGCTGCCCGCCCTGCCCCGCGACGTCGCCGACAGTCTCGTACGGACCCTGCGCGGGCCGCACTTCGGGCTCGGCGGCGTCACCCGGCTCGTACCGAGTTACGACCTGACCGGCGAGGCCTTCGATCCGCACCGGTACTGGCGGGGTCCGGCCTGGTTCAACACCAACTGGATGCTGGAGCGCGGCCTCAGGCTGCACGGGGAGCAGGCCCTCGCGAACCGTCTGCGCGGTGCACTGCTCGACACGGCGGGCGCGTCCGGATTCGCGGAGTACGTGACCCCGTACAGCGGCGAGGCCTGCGGAGCGCTCGGCTTCAGCTGGACCGCCGCGCTGACGCTCGACCTGCTGCACGACCACGACCACCAGCACGAGCCGGGCCCTTCACTGAGCGCGGCGCATCACGTGAGCGATCACGTAGGCGAAGAGATCGGCAAGGGTGCCAAGGGAGGGGACCAGGGATGACGGACCGGCAGCATCTGCTCGTGCACGGTGGGACGTTCGCGGCCGTGGGCGACGGCGGGGACATCAGCGGAGTGCGCGGCAGCGGCTCCCCCGACGGGCTGTTCGTACGTGACGCCCGGCATCTGAGCCGCTGGCAGCTGACCGTCGACGGGGCGATGCCCGAGTTGCTGTCGCCGGTCGCGGACGGCGACGTGGCGCGCTGTGTTCTCGTACCGCGCGGGGGCCGGCAGGAACCGCCCGCGTACACGCTCTTCCGTGAACAGGCCGTCGCCGACGGCGCGTTCGTCGAGTCGCTGCGCGTCACCAGCAACCGACCGGTGCCGACGACGGTCCGGATCGCGGTCACCGCGGACGCCGACTTCTCGGACCAGTTCGAGCTGCGCTCCGACCACCGTACGTACGCCAAGATCGGCGCCGTCCGCTCCCGCGAAATCCTGGACGACGGCGTGGAGTTCAGCTACCGGCGCGGTGAGTGGCGTTCTTGTACGACGGTCACCGCCGAGCCCGCGCCTGACGGCGTCGAGGAGACGGGTACGGGCGCCCGTCGCCTGGTTTGGGCTCTGGAGCTCGAACCGCACGGTTCCGCAGAGCTGGCCCTTCGGGTCGCGGCCCGCCCGCACGGCACACCGCACCCGGAGGTGCCCGCCTCCCCGTCCGCCGTGAACGCCCAACTCCGCGCGCTGGAGAACGAGTTCACCGAGGGCGTGCCCTTCCCGACGGGCTGGCCGGAGCTGGCCGCGGCCTGCGAGCGGGGCCTCGCCGACCTGGCCGTCCTCCAGGTTCCGGCCACGGGCCCCGACGGAGAGGAACTTCGCGTCCCGGCGGCCGGAGTCCCCTGGTTCCTGACGCTGCTCGGCCGGGACGCGCTCCTCACCTCCCTCTTCGCGCTCCCCTACCGCCCCCAGCTCGCCGCCGCCACCCTGCCCGCGCTCGCCGCCGCGCAGGCGACCGCGACCGGCACCGGGGCGGTGGCCCAGCCGGGCAAGATCGTGCACGAGGTACGGCACGGGGAGCTGGCGCACTTCGGGCAGGTGCCGTACGGGCGGTACTACGGCTCGGTCGACGCCACGCCGCTCTTCCTTGTGCTGCTCGGGGCGTACGTCGAGCAGACCGGCGATGTCGCGACCGCCCGCCGCCTCGAGCCCCACGCCCGCGCGGCGATCGGCTGGATGCTGGACCACGGCGGGCTCACCTCGCGCGGCTACCTCGTCTACCGCGCCGACGAGGGCGGCCTCGCCAACCAGAACTGGAAGGACTCCCCCGGCGCCATCTGCTCCGCGGACGGCAGCCGCGCCACCGGGCCGGTGATGGCCGCGGGTGCGCAGGGGTACGCGTACGACGCCCTGCGCCGTACCGCGCATCTGTCGCGCTCGGTGTGGGGCGACGACGTGTACGCGGCGCTGCTGGAACAGGCGGCCGGCGACCTCCGCGACCGCTTCCAGCGGGACTTCTGGATGCCTGAACTCGCCTTTCCCGCACTGGCGTTGGACGGCGACGGCAATCAGGTGGATGCGCTGGCCTCCGATGCCGGGCATCTGTTGTGGTCCGGGTTGTTGGACAAGGAGTACGGGGAGTTGGTGGGCCGGCGGTTGTTGGAGCCGGACTTCTTCTCGGGGTGGGGAGTGCGGACGGTGGCCTCCGGGCAGGCCGCCTACCATCCGCTGTCGTATCACCGGGGGTCGGTCTGGCCCCACGACAACGCGTTGATCACACTGGGGTTGGCGCGGTACGGGCTCCATGACGAGGCCCAAACGGTCGCGCATGCCCTGGTGAACGCGGCGACGGCGGCCGGCCACCGGCTCCCGGAGGTCCTTGCGGGCTACGGCCGCGACAGTCAGGGGGAGCCGGTGCCTTACCCGCACGCGTGCGTGCGGGAATCCCGGTCGGCGGCGGCTCCTTTGGCGTTGCTGACTGCCGTCGGGGGCGCCTGAGCTCGGGCTCAGGCGGCGCTGGCGTCGACCTTGAAGTTGTAATTGACCTGCTTGCCCGTACTGCCCGTACTGCCCGTACTCAGAGGTCGTCCACGTCGACCAGCCCGTCCTGGATGGCGCGGGCCACCAGGCTTGCCTTGGTCCGCGCGGGGCGGCCAACGTTCGCGTACTTGATCCGCACCCGGTCCAGATACGAGTTGACCGTCCGTACGGAGATGCCGAGACGCTGGGCGACCAGCTCCTTCGACTCCGACTGGAACCACTCGATGAGCACGTTCTCCTCGCGCACGGAGAGCTGGGGGCGGTCGGCGCGGGTGTTTGTTCCCAGCGCGCCGGCCAGCGCGGGCGGCATATAGGGCCGCTCGTCGGCTGCCGCCAGCGTCGCCTCGACCAGGTGGTCCCGGCCCTCACTCTTGGTCAGAAAGGTCGCGGCTCCCAGGTCCAGGCAGTTGAGTGCTGTCTTCTCGTCGTCCCGCATCGAGTAGACGACCACCTGCCGCCCGGCGTCGACGAGTCTTCGTAGGCTGCCGAAGGCGGGGCCGCCCTCGCCCAGTTGCAGATCCAGGACGACGACGTCGGCGGTGCTGCCCGGCGCGGTCCAGGCTTCCTGTATGGAACCGCCGGCCGCGACCACGGTGATGGGCCGCCGTGATGCGGCGTACCACGCCTCCACGCCCGAGAGGATGGCCGGATGGTCGTCCACGACGACCACGCTGACTGGTGCGTTGTCACTCATGTCAGGTCAACTCCGGAGATCGCCGGTCTTCTCCAGCCGGCTTCCACCCACACACTTTCGCCGCGCGTCGTTCGGGCCACGGTCACCTTGGCGTCCGTGGCGTCCGTGGCGTGGCCGTGTGCTTGAGCGGCTTCTCCCGGGCCACGGCCGCCGGCGCAGTCCTCGCTGACCACGCTCACGCGTACCGCGCGAGGGGTCCACACGACGGTCACCCGCGCGGTCGAGCGGGTACGGCCCAGAATCACCGCCAGCGGGTCGACCAGCTCCCTGCGTATCTCCACAGGCACCTCCCCCGGCTGGCCTCGTACGGCCAGGCTCACCGTCACCCCCTGGTGCTCGACCACCTCCACGCATGCCCGCAACTCGTTCAGCAGCGGGTCGGTGACGGCGTCGCTCTCCGCGAACAGGCGGCGCATACGGGCGGCTTCCACGCCGCACCGCAGCCTGACCTCCTCGTCGTGCGGGCTCAGCACTCCGTGGCCGAGGCCCACGAGCAGCGGCACCGTCGTCGCCGTCAGGGCGCGGTAGCGCTCCTTGTGATCACGCTGCATGTCCTCGTGGATACGTTCCCGGGTACGCAGTTCCTCCTCCTGTGCGGCCGCGGTCCCCGCTGCCGGCGCCGTGCCGTGGAGCAGGTGCGTCAGCAGTACACCGACGGAGAGCTGGAAGCCGCAGACGGAGATCCCCATGACGGCCGCCTCCGCGGCGGTCGGCGCCCCCGACAGGAACACAGCGGTCGCGTTGAGCCCGATATGCACCCCGAGGAACGCCGCGAACACCCTGAGCCGCAGGTCTGCCAGCAGGAACAGCGCGTGCCAGCCGACCAGCCCGAACACCCAGTCCTCCGCCCCTGCCAACCGCTCCGGCGGGAGCGTGAACGCGCCGATCGCGGAAACCGTCAGCACCGCGCCCAGGCTCCACCAGCGCACCCTCGGCGGGATCTGTCTGCCACGCAGCAGATAGGCGCCCCCGGTCGCCGCGACGGCGGCGAGACAGACGAAGGCCGCCGTCTGTGCCCACGCGGGGCGATACACGCTCTGGTAGGCCGTGAGCTGGTACAGCGAGAGGGTGAACTGCGACAGCAGGCTGATCAGCAGCGCGGCCAGTTGAGCCCCGTAAAGGAGCTGCCCGCGGATGAGGCGGACGAGGGCCGTGTGCTGTGCCTGGGCGCGGGGCGGGCGCGGTACGCCGCCGGTCACCTGCGCTCCGCCCCCTGTCTGTGACGCCCGGGCCGGGCCGTGCCAGCGCCACTGCACGCGGGTCCCGGTGCCCGGATGTGAGCTGACGGAAGCGGAGCCGCCGACCGCGTGCATCCTGCCGATGATGGAACCGGAGATGCCCCGGCGCCGTGCGGGGACGGAGTCCGGGTCGAATCCCCGCCCCGCGTCGGACAGTTCGACGACGGTGCCGTCCCCCTCCGTCCATGCCCTGAGCTCCGCCTCCCGCACTCCGGCATGGCGTGCCACATTGGTGACGGCCTCCCGGACCCCGTTGAATATCGCAAGACCAGGGCCGGACGGGATCGCGAGCGGGCCCTCGATACGCGTCTTGAGCCGCACCCTGGCCTGTCCCTCACCCTCGGGCACGCAGCCGAGAAGTGCCGCGAGGTCGACGTTCTCCGTCTCGAATCCGGGCATGGCGGACAGCGCCTCCAGATCCTGTCGGGCCCGTGCGGGCAGCCACGACCAGTCCCGGCCGTCGCCCTGGGAGACCATCAGCAGCGTCGCGCTCGCCGTGTCGTGCAGGGTCGCCAGGTACTCGCGCTCGGCCGCTCTCCGTGCGGCGGCGACATCGGCCTTCCGACGCGACGCCGCCCTGGCCGCGGCCGCCCGGTCAGCCGCCCGGGCCCGCGCCCGAACCATCAGGAAAGCGGCCCTCGACAGTCCCGCCAGGAAAAGCATGCGCACCAGGGGGAGCAACTCCGGGCTGTGCCCGGGCGAGGAGAGGACGTCGCCCAGCGCGCAGACGACGGCCCCCAACGCGGCCAGGGCAGCCCCGGCCACGGGTCGCGTCGCCCACTCGTGCTGGAAAGTGATGAGGCTGATGCCGACAATCGCCTCCACCATCACATTCGCGCCGTCGCCGCCGAGCACCGGCTGAGACAGTCCCGTCAGCACCAGCGCGGCCGCGTCCAAGGTCCACAGCAGGGCGAACGGGAGCGGGCGGCGCAGCGAGTAGAGGCGCACACCGCAGGCGAGGAGAGCGGGCACCAGCAGAGACATCGCCAGGGGAATGTCCGCCGCATCTGCCGAGGCGACGCCCAGCGCACTGCACAGACAGACCACGGTGGACCGGAGCCACACCCCGTACCGCTCGAGGGCCAGGATCAACAGGCGCTCGCTGGACCTGGGGCCGCCTGTCGGCTCAGCGGCTCCATCGCTGTGCCCCTCGTGCCCCCCGTGCCGCATGGGGCCAAGAGTAATTGACCAGCGATCAAGGTAGAGCGTCACATGAGCCCGCAGCCTTGCGCGATGTCCGTGTGCGGCGGCCGTTCCTTGTGGGGCAAACGACCGACACACTCAGCGACCGGACCGGGCTACCGTGCCCGTCGTACGGAACTGACACCGGCCGTGGCGGGCGCCGCAAGAACTCGGGCAGTCCGCCAACAATCAGAAGGTGGAGCAGAGTTGAGCAAAATCCGAAGCGGGCGCGCCAAGTCGGCTACGGCCGCGGGAGCCCTTCTGGCCGGCCTCCTCGGCGGCGCTCTCGCCGGCGCGCCGTCCGCGACCGCGGCTGACTACTCCCCTTGCACCTACGGGGCGGTTCTGCACAACAAAGTCACAAACCCCACCTCTTACAAGTACGTCCCGTACGTTGGCAATTCGCCCAATTGCTGGCTTGACTGGGGGATGAGCAATACGGCAGTCCGCGCTCTCCAGAAGAACCTGAATTCCTGCTACGGATACCGGCTGGCAACCGATGGGGACTTCGGAGACCTCACCGAGTCGGCGCTCAAATCCGTTCAGAGGAAGGTGGGCGTCCGGGCGGACGGCGATTACGGCCCCAATACGCGGAATGCGATGGTGTGGGCGAACTACAGCATGGAAACCGGGGCGCGGATCAGCTGTAACTGACGAACAGCCGATCCACCGCCCGGCCCCGCCCCCGGCGTGAACCTTCGGGACCGTTCGGTCCGCGTCCCTATCGAGGGGAGGACGCGGCTCGGACTTGGGCGCCGCCGTTGTTCACAACGGCGGCGCCCACTCGACCGCTTGGGCCGCTGCACCCGCAGCGAACGCTCAACCCCCGGACGTGTCCAACTCCGCGTCCTCGCCGATCCCGGCACAGTCGTACGGGTCCTTCAGCCAACCGTCCGGCAGGACAACCCTGTTGTTGCCGGACGTACGGCCCCGGGGCCCGTCCGCGCCCGTCGGCCACGGCTGGTCAAGGTCCAACTCATCGAGCCCTGACCGGAGTTCGGCCAGTGACGACGTGATCGCCAGGCGCTTACGCATCTCCGAGCCGACCGCGAAACCCTTCAGGTACCAGGCCACGTGCTTGCGGAAGTCGATGACTCCGCGCGCCTCGCCCGCCCGTCTCCCACCACCACCCTCAACGGTGGCCCTTCGGGCCGCCCCTCCTTGTTCGATCCACTCGCCGAGCAGGGTCGCGTGGCGGACCATGACGTCGGCCACCTCGCGGAGGGTCGGTCGCGCGTAGTCCCCCGTACGACCCTCGAAGGCGGCCACCAGGTCCGCGAACAGCCACGGGCGGCCCAGGCAACCCCGGCCGACCACCACCCCGTCGCAGCCAGTCACCCGCACCATCCGCAGCGCGTCGTCCGCCGACCAGATGTCGCCGTTGCCGAGGACGGGAATCTCCGGGACGTGCTCCTTGAGGCGGGCGATCGCCTCCCAGTCCGCCGTGCCGCCGTAGTGCTGCGCGGCCGTCCTGCCGTGGAGGGCGATCGCCGTCACGCCCTCCTCGACCGCGATCCGGCCCGCGTCCAGGTACGTGATGTGGTCGTCGTCGATGCCCTTGCGCATCTTCATCGTGACCGGCAGGTCCCCGGCCCCGCTCACCGCCTCGCGCAGGATCGCGCGCAGCAGGTTGCGCTTGTACGGGAGGGCCGAGCCGCCGCCCTTGCGCGTCACCTTCGGTACCGGGCAGCCGAAGTTGAGGTCGATGTGGTCGGCGAGGTCCTCCTCCGCGATCATGCGGACGGCCTTGCCGACGGTCGCCGGGTCGACCCCGTACAACTGGATCGAGCGCGGCGTCTCCGAGGCGTCGAAGTGGATCAGCTGCATGGTCTTCTCGTTGCGCTCGACCAGCGCCCGCGTCGTGATCATCTCGCTGACGAACAGGCCCTTGCCACCGCTGAACTCCCTGCACAGCGTGCGGAACGGCGCGTTCGTGATCCCGGCCATGGGGGCGAGGACGACGGGCGGCCGCACCGGGTGCGGGCCGATCGGCAGGGTGGAGTTCAGGAGAGGTGCGGGCGTGGGCATGGCCCCATTGTCCCGTACGCCGACGGGCGCGAGCCACGGCCTTTCGACGACCGACCGAGGTCGTTAGTTAGGCGCACTACCGATATCGGCGTACCCTGGTGCAATGCCCGAGCTCAACCACCGCCGACGCATGCTGGTGCTCGCGATCTGCTGTATGAGCTTGCTGATCGTGAGCCTCGACAACACCGTGCTGAACGTCGCGCTGCCCTCGATGCAGCGCGAACTGCACGCGAGTACGGCCGGCCTCCAGTGGACGATCGACGCGTACACGCTGGTGCTCGCCTCGCTACTGATGCTCGCGGGCTCGACGGCCGACCGCATCGGCCGCAAGCGGGTCTTCATGGCGGGCCTTGTCGTCTTCACGATCGGCTCGGTGCTGTGTTCCCTCGCGCCGAACCTCGAATCGCTCATCGCCTTCCGGATGGTGCAGGCGGTGGGCGGTTCGATGCTCAACCCGGTGGCGATGTCGATCATCACCAACACGTTCACGGATCCGCGCGAGCGCGCCCGCGCGATCGGGGTGTGGGGCGGTGTGGTGGGCATATCGATGGCCGCAGGACCGCTGATCGGCGGCCTTCTCGTGGACTCGGTCGGCTGGCGCGCGATCTTCTGGATCAACCTTCCGGTGGGCCTGGCCGCGCTCCTGCTCACCCTCCGGTACGTCCCCGAGTCCCGCGCCCCGAAGGCCCGCCGCCCCGACCCGGTCGGCCAGCTCCTGGTGATCGCGCTGCTCGGCTCCCTGACGTACGCGATCATCGAGGCCCCCCACTCGGGCGCCCCCACGGTCATCGCGTTCGGCGCCCTGGCCGTGGCCGCCCTGCTGAGCCTCCTGTGGTACGAGCCGCGCCGTGCCGAACCCCTCATCGACCTGCGCTTCTTCCGTTCGGCGCCGTTCAGCGGGGCCACGGTCGTGGCGATCAGCGCGTTCGCGGCACTCGGCGGGTTCCTCTTCCTCTCGACGCTCTATCTGCAGAACGTACGCGGGCTCACCGCGCTGAGCGCGGGCCTGTGGATGCTCCCGATGGCCGCCCTGACCTTCGTATCCGCCCCGCTGTCCGGCCGCCTGGTCGGCAGCCGCGGCCCTCGCCTCTCCCTCCTCGTCGCCGGAGTGGCGATGACGGCGAGCGGGGTGCTCTTCGCCGCCTTCGAGGCCGAGACGTCGAACGTGACGCTGGTCATCGGTTACGTCCTCTTCGGCCTCGGCTTCGGCTTCGTCAACGCCCCCATCACCAACACCGCCGTCTCGGGCATGCCCCGCGCCCAGGCCGGCGTCGCCGCCGCGGTCGCCTCCACCAGCCGTCAGATCGGCCAGACCCTGGGCGTCGCCGTGGTCGGCGCCGTACTCGCCTCGGGCCTGGGCTCGCTCCCGTACCGCGAGGTCTACGTCTCAGCGGCCCGCCCCGGCTGGTGGATCATCGCGGCCTGCGGCCTCGCGGTCCTGGTCGTCGGCGCCCTGACGAGCGGCCGCTGGGCCCGCCGAACCGCCGAACGCACCGCGGAACGGCTGGAGTCGGCGGAGGTCAAGGAGCAGGCGGACGTACTGGCCTGAGGCTCTCAGCTTCGCTCGAGGGCGATCGCGTGCAGCTTCTCCAGGCGTTCGCGGGACTCGGTGTCGACCGGGGCGAACGTCAGCATGCGGGGGCCGTTGTGCGGGCCCAGCCACAGGTCGGTGCTGTCCACGGTGAGCAGGCCGACGTGGGCGTTGGTGAACTGCTTGCGTTTGCTGCTCGAGGTCACGACCTCGTGCCGCTCCCAGATCTCCCGGAATTCCGGCGACTCGGTACGCAGCCGATGGAGCAGCATCTTCCAGGCGGGCTCCGCGAGATGACCGGCCATCGAGGCGCGGAACTTGGCCGCCATGACCCGCATGGTCTCCTCCAGCCGCACGAGCGACGACTGCCAGTCCTCGTTCGTGAAGCACAGGAGCATGCAGTTGCGGTCCTCCGGCGGGATGGCGTCGAGGTCGCAGAACAGCAGCCCGTACGTGCGGTTGTGGGCGAGGATGTCGTACCGGCTGTTCTGGATGGAGGCCGGGATCGGATCCAGCTGTCGCAGGAGTGCGCGCTGGGCGTCGGTGACCGACGCGCAGTGCGCGCCGGGTGCGGGGTCGACGGCCCCCGCCAGGTTGAACAGGTGCGCACGCTCGCTGGAGTCGAGCATGAGCGTGCGGGCGAGGGCGTCGAGGACCTGGACGGACACCTGGATGTCCCTGGCCTGCTCGAGCCACGTGTACCACGTGACGCCGACCGCGGAGAGCTGCGCGACCTCCTCGCGGCGCAGGCCAGGGGTGCGCCGGCGGCGGCCTCGGGGCAGGCCTGCCTGTTCGGGGGTGATGTGCTCGCGGCGGTGGCGCAGGAAGGCGGCGAGTTCATGCCGCCGGATCTCCGACTCCTTCGCACCGCGGGCCTCGTCGGCCTTCTGGGCGCCGGGCGGCACGGCGTCCCGTACCGCCGTCTTCCGTGGAGCCGTCTCCTGGGCCATGCTCGTCATGCCTCCAGCCTGCCGCCACGCCAAGCCTGTTGCCAGGTACTGCTGCTACCAGGATAAGAAGACTCTGGTACCAGGCTGAGAGTCGGCCAAAGCTGAGGGACGTGACTGAAACGACGACTCTCGACCGCAGTGCCGCCCGCTCCCCCGCCGCCCCGCCCGTACTCGGCGGACTCGGACTCTTCACCGTGCTCCTGGGCGCGGCGCTCCCCCTCATCGACTTCTTCATCGTCAACGTCGCCCTGCCGACGATCGGCCGCGACCTGTCCGCCGGCGAGGCGGTCCTGGAACTCGTCGTCGCCGGCTACGGAGTCTCGTACGCCGTGCTCCTCGTGCTCGGCGGACGCCTCGGCGACATGTTCGGCCGACGCCGGCTCTTCCTCGCCGGTATGGCCGCCTTCGGGCTGACCTCGCTGGCGTGCGGCCTCGCGCCCACCGCCTGGACGCTGGTCGCGGCGCGCGTCGCACAGGGCGCGGCGGCCGCGGCGATGCTGCCGCAGGTCCTCGCCACCATCCAGTCGGCGACCGAAGGCCCGCGCCGCGCCAAGGCCATGAGCCTGTACGGAGCGACGGCCGGGCTCTCCATGGTCGCGGGCCAGATCCTCGGCGGCGTCCTGGTCGCGGCGAACATCGCGGGCACGGAATGGCGTTCGGTGTTCCTCGTGAACGTCCCGGTCGTCCTGCTCGGCCTGATCCTGGCCGCACGCACCGTCCCCGAGACCCGCTCGCAGCACCCGGAGCCGGTGGACGTCCCCGGCACGCTGCTCCTGGCCGTCTCCCTGCTGACCCTGCTGGCGCCGCTGACCGAGGGCCGGGCGGCGGGCTGGCCGCTGTGGACCTGGCTGGCGCTGGCGGCGTTCCCCTTCGCGGCGACTGCCTTCTACCTGGTCGAGCGCCGGGAGGACCGCCAGGGCCGTACGCCCCTGGTGCCGCCGAGCTTGTTCGCGCTGGCGTCGCTGCGCCGGGGCCTGGCCATGGTGGTGCCGTTCTCGATCGGCTTCAGCGGCTTCATGTTCGTGATCGCGGTGGCGCTGCAACAGGGTGCCGGGCTCGGCCCGGTCCCGGCCGGGCTCGCGCTGGCGCCCATGGCGGTGGTGTTTCTCGTCGTCTCGCTCTGGGGCCCGCGGCTCGTCACCCGCTACGGAACCCGCATCGTGACGGTCGGCGGACTGATCCAGGGTGTCGGCGTGGCGCTCATCGCCCTCGCCGCCTGGCGCTCCTGGCCGGACCTGGGTGTGGTGGAACTGCTGCCGGGCGCGGCCGTGGCGGGCGCGGGCCAGGCCCTCCAACTCCCCATCCTTTTCCGCGTGATCCTCTCCGAGGTCCCGCCCGCCCGGGCCGGAGTCGGCAGCGGCGTGATGATCACGGTCCAGCAGTCGGCCCTCGCCCTGGGCGTCGCCTCCCTCGGCACCCTCTTCCTCGGCCTGGTCCCGGGCATGGGCATGCGAGATGCCCTGGTCACCACGCTGTTGGTGCAGCTGGCGGGCATCGTCCTGACGATCCTGCTGAGCCTGCGGCTGCCTCGCAAGGTCAGTTAGCGCGCAGATGGTGCGCCCGTGGCCTGACGCCGTTCGTGCGCTAACTCTCCTCATAAGTAACCCCTGTTGATGTTGGTCTTGCTGCACACTCGCTCTGCGAGCCACCCCCACAAGAGGAGTTCGTCATGCTGCAGATCAACACAAGCAAGGTGAGCCGCTGGGACCAGCACGGCCGCGAGCACGTCGTACGGGTTCAACGCTCTGGCGTGCAGCGCACGATCAGATGCGATACGTGCGGTTGGCGGAAGGGCGCCCAGTTCCTGCCGTGGCTGAAGGCGGAGGAACACCTGGCGGAGGCGCATCAGGCGACGGTGGATCCGTCGGAGGGATAGCGGAGCCGGTCCCTACCGTGCCCGCCCGGTGCCCACCAGTTGGCTCCGCAGACGGGCCGCGTCCTGGGCCGGCGGCAGTCCGTACGCCCTTCGGTACTCGCGGTTGAACTGGGTCGCGCTCACATAGCCGACCGCTTCGGCGACCACGGCCGCCGTGGTGTCACCGGCGAGGAGCCGGCGGCGGGCCTCCTGAAGCCGCAGGTGCTTCTGGAAGCGCAACGGGCTCATGCCGGTCGCGGACTTGAAGTGGCGGTGCAGGGTGGCGGGGCTCATATGGGCCACGGCCGCGATCTTTTCGATGCTGAGCGGCTCGGTGTAGTGCTCGCAGATCCACCTGGCCGCCGTACGGACCCGGGCGGCCGCGGTGTCGGCAAGCGGGAAGTGACGCAGGGTCGGACCGAGGGGACTGCCGAGCAGGCGGTAGAGGATCTCGCCCTCGATACGGTTCGCCAGGGGGCGGATGTCCTCCGGAGTGTCGAGCAGCCGTACCCACCGGGTGACCGCGTCGACGATCTCGGGGGTCATCGGTGCGGTGATCTGCCCGCCGGCCTCGGGCTCGGGACCGGTGGGCGTGACGGGGTCCGTGCCGTCCAGTTCCAGCAGGAGGTCGGCGAGCATCGTGCCGTCGAGGCGCATCACCGCCGAGCGGTACGGCAGCCGCTCGAACGTGGAGGTGACCGGCAGCACGAGCGAGTTGAAGAGCATCTCCCCGCTCCCGGTGGTCCAGCTCCTCTCGCCCGCGACACTGCTCTTGGAGCCGTCGACGATGAAGCAGATCATGGGCTCGTACAGCAGGTCGATGGGGGTGATGGGCTCGTCCAGCCTCACCAGCCGGAGGCGTGGCACCGCGGTGTCGGACCACCAGTCGTCGCCGTGCCGGGCGATGGCCGACGCGAGCTCGTCCAGCATGAAGCGCTCCCTGGGTAGCGGGTCCTGAGTGGGTCCCGAGCGGGGGTCCTGAGCGGGCGTCCTGAGAGGATCAGGCAATCCTATGCGGTCCTCGGCCCATGACCGCTGGGTGCCCGCGCTCGTAGCGTCGACGACATGACACAGCAGGACACAGGCCAGACAGACCAGCAGGGCACAGACCAGAGCAGCAACCTGCCGACCCGCAAGCTCGGCACGCAGGGCCTTGAGGCCGGGGCGATCGGTCTCGGCACGATGGGCATGACCATGGCGTACGGCGCCGGTGACGAGCCCGGCGGCATCGCCACCATCCGCCGGGCGTACGAGCTCGGCGTCACCCTCTTCGACACCGCCGAGCTGTACGGCATGGGCACCGGCAGCAATGAGCAGCTGCTCGGCCGGGCCGTGAAGGACTTCCGCGACGACGTGGTCATCGCCACCAAGTTCGGCTTCGACATGAGTGCCCCGCAGACTGGCGCGGGCATGAAGCTGAACAGCCGCCCCGACCACATCCGCGAGGTCACCGAGAACAGCCTCCGCCACCTCGGTACCGACTACATCGACGTCCTCTACCAGCACCGCGTCGACCCGGACGTACCCATCGAAGACATGGCGGGCACCGTCGGCGAACTGATCGCCGAAGGCAAGGTGCGCTACTTGGGACTCAGCGAAGCTGGCCCGGACATCTTGCGGCGCGCCCACGCCGTCCACCCGGTGTCCGTGCTGCAGACCGAGTACTCGGTGTTCGAGCGGGCGGTCGAGGCCGAAGTGCTGCCCGTGGTACGGGAGTTGGGCATCGGCTTCGTACCGTACTCACCGCTGGGCCGCGGCTTCCTCACCGGCGCGGTGAAGCCCGCCGCCGAATATCCGGCGGACGACATGCGCAGCTGGGACGACCGCTGGCAGCCCGGCAACTACGAGAAGAACCTGGCCGCCATCCGCGAGCTGACCGCGCTATCCGACGCGAAGGGCATCACGGTCACGCAGTTGGCGCTGGCCTGGCTGCTCGCCCAGGCCGACGACATCGTGCCCATCCCCGGCACCCGCAGCCCGCAGCGCCTCGCCGAGAACGTCGCGGCGGCGCATGTCACGCTCACACCGCAGGACTTGGCCCGTGTCCAGGAGATCCTGCCGCGGGGCGCGGCCGGATCCCGCTACCCGGAGGCGATCATGCCGTCCTGGTAAGGCCCGGGGGGGCTGCTGATGGATCTCACGCGCGCAGGCCTCGTAGCACCAGGTCCATGACGGCCTCGAACTCCGCGTCGATCCCCGGCCGTTCCCATTCCGGGGCGTAGACGGGGTCGTGGAAGCGGCCGGTGGCCTGGAAGAGGGCGCGGGCGGTGGCCGCCGGGTCGGCGGTGGTGAAGACACCGGCGTCGACACCGGCCCGGACGATCTCCGTCAGCTGGCCGGTCAGGTCGTCGAGGTGCCGGCCGACCGCCTCGCCGTTCTCGTGGGCCAGCACGCTGTACGTGGCGAACAGCTCGGGATCGTCTCCCGCCTTGCGGCGCTTGGCGGCGAAGAGGGCCCCGAGCCATTCGCGCACCCGGGCCTCCGGGTCCCGTCCGCCCTCGGCGACGATGCCGGACAGGGTCGCCGTCGTACGGTCCAGCCATCGCATCGTCACCGCCTCCCGCAGCGCCGCCTTCGTACGGAAGTGCCGGTAGACGCTGCCATGACTGACGCCGAGCGCACGGGCCACGTCCACCACGGTGGCCTTGGCCGGGCCGTGGCGGCGCAGCACCTCCTCGGTCGCTTCGAGGATGCGCTCGGCGGTCAGAGTCCCGGTGGTCGCCATGTCGATGACCGTACCTGGCGGTGAGGTCAGCGTTCGCTGTCGAGGTGTGCCATCTGCTGCTCGGGGTAGCGCGCGCCCGCGACGGCGTCGGCTGGCACCGCGTCCTCGATGGCGGCGAGGTCGGCGGCGTCGAGGGTGACGTCGAGCGCGCCCAGCGCCTCCGTCAGCCGATCCCGGCGCCGGGCGCCGATCAGCGGCACGATGTCCTCGCCGCGGGACAGCACCCAGGCGATGGCGATCTGCGCGACCGAGACGCCCTTCTGCTCGGCGATCTTCCGCAACGCCTCGACGAGGCCCAGGTTGTGCTGGAGGTTCTCGCCCTGGAAGCGCGGTGAGAACGAGCGGAAGTCGTTCGGCGCCAGCTGCCGGTCCGCGGTGAAGTGCCCGGAGATCAGCCCACGAGAGAGCACGCCGTACGCCGTGATGCCGATCCCCAGCTCACGGGTGACCGGCAGCACCTTGTCCTCGATGCCGCGCGAGATGAGCGAGTACTCGATCTGAAGGTCCGCGATCGGCGCGGTCGCGGCGGCCCGGCGGATCGTCTCGGCGCCGACCTCGCTGAGGCCGATGTGCCGGACGTATCCCTTCTCGACCAGTTCCGCGATCGCGCCGACCGTCTCCTCGATCGGTACGTCCGGGTCGAGGCGGGCGATCCGGTAGACGTCGATGTGCTCGACGCCGAGGCGCTGAAGCGAGTACGCGGCGAAGTTCTTCACCGCGGCAGGTCGGCCGTCGTAACCGACCCAGCCGCCGTCCGGGTCGCGCAACGCCCCGAACTTCACGCTGGTGAGCGCCTGTTCGCGCCACGAGGCGGGCGCGGTCCTGAGCGCCTCGCCGATCAGCATCTCGTTGTGCCCCATGCCGTAGAAGTCGCCGGTGTCGAGCAGGGTCACGCCCGCCTCGAGGGCGGCATGGATGGTCGCGATGGACTCGGCGCGGTCGGCCTCGCCGTACAAGGCCGACATGCCCATGCAGCCGAGGCCGAGCGCGGAGACCTGAGGGCCGGTCGTTCCGAGAGGGCGGGTTTGCATACGAGCTCCTTGGGGTCCCGGCGGGGGCGGTGGCCCCCGCCGGATGGGGTGTCGTACATCCACCACCCACCCTGACATGACAACTGACAGATTTCAATATCTGTCATCTGCCAGTTGTCATGTGTCAGCGATTGCTAGCCAGGCACGGCTCAGCCCTGCCGGAGAGGCAGCGCCAGGTCCACGACCGCCCGGCCTCCGTCGAACGTCCCCGTACGAGCCACCGAGCCGTTCAGCAGGTCCGCCCGGTACAGCCGCTGCTTGCCGTCGACGCGCAGGACGGCGTACGCGGTGTTGGAGCCGGAACGGGTCGAGGTGTAGATGTCGAAGCCCGCGCTCGGGCCGGCGTCCACGCCGAGCTTGCCGGCGGGCGCGAGGTTGCCCGCGTTGGCCGGGGACTGGAGGGAGACCTGGTCGAGGGCCGTGTCGAGGTCGAAGAGGGTGGTGGCGGTGTTCGCCGCGAGATCGTTGTTCGTGTACGCGGCTCCCGTCACTCCCTGCGCCGTGGCACCCGTCGTGGCGGGCGGGACCGGCGGGTTGGTGAGCGTGCCGTCGACCGCGGTGGTGCCGGCGGGCGGGGCGCCGGCCGGGTCGTCGATGTTGTGGCGGAGGTTCTGGCCGGTGTCGCTGATGACCCGCAGCCGGTTCGCGGCCGGGTTGAAGTCGACACCGAAGGAGTTGCCCTGCAGGGCCACGCTCAGCTGCGAGACCTTGGTGGCCTTGGCGCCGATCTCGCGGATCGTGTAGATGCCGCCGCGGTCGCCGACGCCGTACAGCTTGCCGTTCTGTACGCGGTAGTCGATGCCGATCAGCTTGCTGTCGCCCTTGAGGCCGTTCACCTTGCCGAGCGGGAGGGTGCGGTTGGGCTGGTCGACGCGGAACTTGACGAGGCGCTGGTTGTCGGTGAGCCCGATCGCGCTGAGCCGCCCGCCCGAGCCCGCCGGCAGCGATCCGGCCCCACCCTTGGCCTCGATCGCCGCAGGGGTCGCCGCCCCCGGGGCCCCCTGCTCCCCGTCACTCCCCGCGCCGCAGCCGACGGTTCCGATGGCCAGTGCCATGGCCGCGATGGCGATGATTGCCTGCTTACGCATTGATGCCCCCGTGAGAGGTCCGGCGGCCCACCCCCTGCGGGCCGCGCATGCCCTCTCTTCGGAGCGATTTGCCCCGCGGATTGCGAAAGCCCCGGTTCGTTACGTCCGTTACGGACGTGACAGAACCGGGGCATTTCTACGGGGCCGCGGCGGGGTGGCTGCAGAGGGTTCATTTCCCCAAGCCCGCCCCTTCCCGAAGCCAGGGGCTGCGCCCCTGGACCCCGTTTCGGGGGCCAGCCCCCGAACCCCCGGTCCTCAAACGCCGGACGGGCTGAGAATCAGCCCGTCCGGCGTTTGAGGACGAGGCCGTCCAGGCCGATGGGGGGTCTGGGGGCGAAGCCCCCAGCGGGGTCCAGGGGCGGAGCCCCTTGGTATGGGACGGGTAAGGGCGGCGGGGGCGAACTAGCAGCCGACCAGCCGGCTGGCGAGGTACCCCTCGATCTGGTCGAGAGACACCCGCTCCTGCTTCATCGAGTCCCGCTCCCGCACAGTCACCGCATTGTCGTCGAGCGTGTCGAAGTCCACCGTCACGCAGAACGGCGTGCCGATCTCATCCTGCCGCCGGTACCGGCGCCCGATCGCCCCGGCGTCATCGAACTCGATGTTCCAGTTCTGCCGCAGCGCAGAAGCCAGCCCCTTGGCCTTGGGCGAAAGCTCCGGGTTACGCGAAAGCGGCAGCACCGCGACCTTCACCGGAGCGAGCCGGTGGTCCAGCCGCAGCACGGTCCGCTTCTCCATCTTGCCCTTGGCGTTGGGCGCCTCATCCTCGATGTAGGCGTCCAACAGGAATGCGAGCATCGCCCGCCCAACGCCGGCCGCGGGCTCGATGACGTACGGAGTCCACCGCTCGCTGGCCTCCTGGTCGAAGTAGGAGAGATCCTGCCCAGACGCCTTCGAGTGAGCGGAGAGGTCGAAGTCGGTACGGTTCGCGACGCCCTCCAGCTCACCCCACTCGTTGCCGCCGAACTGGAAGCGGTACTCGATGTCCGCCGTGCGCTTCGAGTAGTGGGAGAGCTTCTCCTGCGGGTGCTCGTACCACCGCATGTTCTCCTCGCGCAGGCCCAGGCCCGTGTACCAGTTCCAGCGCTGCTCCATCCAGTACTCCTGCCACTTCTCGTCCTCGCCCGGCTTGACGAAGAACTCCATCTCCATCTGCTCGAACTCGCGCGTACGGAAGATGAAGTTGCCCGGAGTGATCTCGTTCCGGAAGGACTTGCCCATCTGCGCGATGCCGAACGGCGGCTTGCGGCGCGAAGTCTGCTGTACCTGGGCGAAGTTGGTGAAGATGCCCTGCGCGGTCTCGGGCCGCAGGTAGGCGACGGAGCCGCTGTCCTGGGTGGGGCCGAGGTGCGTGGAGAGCAGGCCGGAGAACTGCTTGGGCTCGGTGAACTGGCCCTTGTTGCCGCAGTGGGGGCAGTTGACATCGGTGAGGCCGTTCTCGGGCGCGCGGCCGTGCTTGGCCTCGTACGCCTCCTCCAGGTGGTCCGCGCGGAACCGCTTGTGACAGGAGGTGCACTCGGTGAGCGGGTCGGTGAAGGTCGCGACGTGACCGGAGGCCACCCAGACCTCGGTCGCCAGGATCACCGAGGAGTCGATACCCACGACGTCCTCGCGCGACGTCACCATGTAGCGCCACCACTGGCGCTTGAGGTTCTCCTTGAGCTCGACACCCAGCGGCCCGTAGTCCCAGGCGGCGCGCTGGCCGCCGTAGATCTCACTGCACGGGTAGACGAAGCCACGGCGCTTGCTCAGGCTGACGATGGTGTCGATCTTGTCGGCGGCCACGGTGCTCTCTTCATTACGACGATTACGGACAGGTGCGGCGCGTAGCGCCTCGATGAGGGGTGGTGGTCGGGAGACGGGCGGGAGAAGCATTGCTTGAGGAGCGATTGCTTCAGGAGCGAATGCTTCAGATTACCGGCGGTCCCGCCCCCCGGATCAAATCGGTTCGGGGTCACGGACAGACAGAGGACCTGAGCAGGGCGTGAGCAGGGCCCGAGCAGGGCTTTTCCGGCCTTACCGGCCTCTTACCAGGCGCTTGTTGACAATCGTTTCCACTTTCACTGAAAATGGGTGTCATGAACGTACGACGACGCCTTGCCCGCTCTCGAATAAACACCGCCGGGACCGCGGCACTGGCGGCCACAGCCCTCGCGATCGGCACCCTGTCCGGCTGCTCCTCCGACTCCAACGCCGCGGAGGGTGAGGGTGAGGGCGGCAAGCTCGACGTCGTGGCGTCGTTCTATCCGTTGCAGTTCCTCGCGGAGCAGATCGGCGGGGACCACGTCAGTGTGACCTCCCTGACGGAGCCCGGCCAGGAGCCGCACGACCTGGAGATCAGCGCCCAGCAGACCGCGAAGCTCCAGGAAGCGGACGCGATCCTCTATCTGAAGGGTCTGCAGCCGTCCGTCGACGAGGCGGTGGGGCAGTCCGAGGTCAAGACGAAGGTCGACGCGGCCACGCTGACGAAGCTCGAGGACCTCGGCACCGAGGACAGCCACGGGCACGGCGAAGGCGAAGAACACGCGGGCGAAGAGGAGCACGCCGGCGAGGAGGAGCACGCGGGCGAGGAAGGGGAGCACGCCCTCGATCCGCACGTCTGGCTGGACCCGGTGAAGTACGCCGAGATCGCCGAGGGCGTCGGCAAGGCCCTCGAGAAGCAGGACCCGGACAACGCGGCGGACTACAAGAAGAACACCGCGGACCTCGTGAAGAAGCTGGACGGCCTCAACACCGAGTACGAGAACGGCCTCAAGAACACCAAGACCAAGGTCTTCTTCACCAACCACGCGGCCTTCGGCTACCTCGCCCAGCGCTACGGCCTGACCATGGAGGCCATCTCCGGCCTGGAGCCCGACAGCGAGCCCAGCGCCGCGCGGGTCAAGGAACTCCAGGAGGAAGCGAAGGCGGACGGCGTCACCACCGTCTTCTACGAGACACTGGTATCCGACAAGACCGCGAAGACCCTGGCCTCGGACGCCGGTCTCAAGACTGATGTACTCGACCCCCTCGAGGGCATCACCGACAAGTCCAAGGGCGACGACTACTTCCAGGTCATGCAGGCGAACCTGACGGCGCTGGAGAAGGCCCTCGGCCAGAAGTGATCGCTTTCAGTGCACGCGGGAGTGCACGCAATATGAAGCAGCGAACGGAAGGCGCGAGCCATGAAGGCTGACCGGCCCGGGGAACCCGTCATCTCTCTGCGCGGCGTGACGGCCGAACTCGGCTCGCGCCCCGTCCTGCGCGGCATCGACCTCACCGTGCACCACGGCGAGGTCGTCGCGCTGCTCGGCGCCAACGGCTCCGGCAAGTCCACGGCCGTCCGCACGGTCATCGGTCAAGTCCCGGTCACCCGCGGCGAGATCGAGCTGTTCGGCACACCGCGGCGCCGTTTCAACGACTGGGCGCGCGTGGGGTACGTACCGCAGCGCACGACGGCCGCGGGCGGGGTGCCCGCGACGGTGACCGAGGTCGTGTCGTCTGGGCGGCTGTCCCGGACCCGCTTCGGATTCCTGCGCAAGGCGGACCGCGAGGCCGTCCACCAGGCCCTCGAACTGGTCGGCATGGCGGACCACGCCAAGCACAACGTCGACGCGTTGTCGGGCGGCCAGCATCAGCGCGTACTCATCGCCCGTGCCCTCGCCTCCCAGCCCGACCTGCTGATCATGGACGAGCCGATGGCGGGCGTCGATCACGCCAGCCAGGAGATGCTCGCCGAGACCCTGCGTCAGCAAGTCGGCGAGGGCGCGTCCGTACTCCTCGTACTGCACGAGCTGGGCCCGCTGGAACCGTTGATCAAGCGCGCGGTCGTCCTGCGCGACGGCTGTGTGGCGCACGACGGCCCGCCGCCACCCGCGGTCGGCCAGCACGCGCTGCCCGGCCACGACCACGTACACCCGCACGCGGCGCACGGCGCCGAACCGGTCCGCACGGGCCTGCTGAGCTGAGGAAGCTGAAGGACCGGCCATGGACATCCTCGATTACGCCTTCATGCAGCGGGCTCTGCTCGCCGCCGTGCTCGTCGGCATCACCGCGCCCGCCGTCGGCATCTATCTCGTACAGCGCCGCCAGGCCCTGATGGGCGACGGAATCGGCCATGTCGCGATGACGGGCGTGGGCCTCGGCTTCCTGTTGTCCTGGTCCCCGATCTGGATGGCGACGCTGGTGTCCGTGGTGGGCGCGGTCCTCATGGAACTCATCCGCTGGTACGGCAGAACGCGCGGCGACATCGCCCTGGCCATGCTCTTCTACGGCGGTATGGCGGGCGGCGTGATGTTCATCAACCTCGCGCCGGGCGGCTCCAACGCCAACCTGACCTCGTACCTCTTCGGCTCGCTGTCGACGGTGAGCGAGAGCGACGTGACGGCGATCTGCCTGCTGGCGGCTTTCGTGGTCCTTGTCACTCTGGGCCTGCGCCGGCAGCTGTTCGCGGTGAGCCAGGACGAGGAGTTCGCGCGGGTTACGGGCCTGCCGGTCCGCGCGCTCAATCTGTTGACGGCGGTGACGGCGGCCGTCACGGTGACGGTCGCGATGCGGGTCGTGGGCCTGCTTCTGGTCTCCGCCCTGATGGTGGTGCCGGTCGCGGCCGCGCAGCAGCTCAGCCGCAGTTTCGCGGCCACCTTCGCGATCGCTGTGGCGATCGGGATCAGCGTGACGATCGGCGGCACGGTCACCTCGTACTACCAGGACGTGCCGCCCGGCGCGACCATCGTCCTGCTGACCATCGGGGCGTTCATCGCCCTGACCGCACTGGCCACACCGCTGAACCGGCGCCGGGCCCGGGCCATGGCACAGTCCACCGGAGACCCCGCGGAGTGCCCGATTCCGGCCACCCGGGACTCCTCGGGAAAGGTCGGCGTCTGACTGCGCAAAGACCGGGCTGGCACAATGGCCCGGCACCCCGCAGATAGAAGGAGGCAACGGTGACGACCGCTGGACCGCCCGTACGGGGCCGTTCGACCCGGCAGCGCGCTGCCGTGGCCGCGGCGCTGGACGAGGTCGACGAGTTCCGCAGTGCGCAGGATCTCCACGACATGCTCAAGCACAAGGGCGACTCCGTAGGTCTCACCACGGTGTACCGCACACTCCAGTCCCTGGCCGACGCGGGCGAGGTGGACGTCCTGCGCACGTCGGACGGCGAGTCGGTCTACCGCCGCTGCTCGACGGGCGATCACCATCACCACCTGGTCTGCCGTGTGTGCGGCAAGGCGGTGGAGGTCGAGGGCCCGGCGGTGGAGAAGTGGGCGGAAGCGATCGCCACGGAGCACGGGTATGTGAACGTGGCGCACACGGTAGAGATCTTCGGCACTTGCGCGGAGTGCGCGGCGGCGCGGGCTGCCTCCGGCGGTTGAACGGGGCGCCTACGGCGAGGGTGAGTTCGGTTCGCTGGCGGCTGCGGGTTCGTTGTGGCTGGTCGCGCCCCGCGGCGGAGCCGCTAATGTCACAGCCCCGCGCCCCTAAGAGGCCTGCGGCCTCCTTCGGGGCGCTGGTCGCGCCCGCGCGGCGGAGCCGCAAATCGATACAGCCCCGCGCCCCTGAAGGGCGCGCCCCACGAGCCGCAACGCCCCCCACCCCGGCAAGGGGCATCGCGGGGGCGATCAGCCCCCTTCGGGACGTCCCTTCATCGCGGCCTCCATCGCCAGCAACTGCTCATTAGGGACGGCCCCGCCAAACCGCCGGTCCCTCTGGGCGTATTCCACACACGCCCGCCACAGATCCCGCCGATCGAAGTCCGGCCACAGCACATCCTGGAAAACCATCTCGGCGTAACTCGACTGCCAGATCAGGTAGTTGGAGATGCGCTGCTCACCGCTAGGCCGCAGAAAAAGATCAACATCCGGCATGTCCGGGTAGTACAGATACTTCTGCACGGTCTTCTCGGTGACCTTCTCCGGATCAAGCTTCCCGGCGGCGACATCCGCGGCCAACGCCTTTGCCGCGTCAGCGAGTTCAGCCCGTCCGCCATAGTTGACGCAGAAATACAATGTCAGCGCATCGTTCCGCTTCGTCTGCTCCTGCGCGACCTGAAGCTCCTGAACGACGGACTTCCACAGCTTGGGCATCCGCCCGACCCAACGGATCCGGATCCCCATCTCATCCATCTCGTCCCGCCGGCGTCGGATGACATCCCGGTTGAAGTTCATCAGGAAGCGGACCTCGTCCGGCGACCGCTTCCAGTTCTCGGTCGAGAAGGCGTACAGGGAGAGGTTCTTGATGCCCATCTCGATGCAGCCTCTAAGAACGTCCAGAACGACGCCCTCACCAACCCGGTGCCCCTCGGTCCGCGGCAGCCCTCGCTGCTTGGCCCACCGCCCGTTCCCGTCCATGACGACCGCCACATGGTTCGGGATCAGCTCACCGGGAAGCTTCGGCGCGCGGGCGCCGGACGGATGCGGCTCCGGCGTCTTGTACTCGCGGCGCTGGCGCCCCAGGATCCCACGTACCACCATGTGCTTCTCGTCTCCTAGTTCTCGTACTTCTGTAGTGGTTCTACGTGGCTACTTCTCGACGTAACGCAGCGACCGCAGCCCACGCTCCAGATGCCAGTGCAGATAGGCCGACACCAGCCCACTGCCCTCCCGGACGTACCGCGACTCGCACGCGTCGGCCGTCGCCCAGTCCCCCGTCAGCAGCGCTCCGAGCAGTTCGAGGGCCTGCGCCGAGGGTACGACGCTGCCGGGCACCCGGCAGTCCACGCAGACGGAACCTCCCGCCGAGACCGAGAAGAACCGGTTCGGTCCGGCCATCCCGCACTTCGCGCAGTCGCTGAAACTGGGCGCGTACCCGTTCACGGCGAGCGAGCGCAGCAGAAAGGCGTCGAGCACGAGATGCGGCTCGTGCTCCCCGCGGGCCAGCGTCCGCAGCCCGCCGACGAGCAGCAGATACTGCTGCACCGCCGGTTCGCCCTCATGGTCCGTGAACCGCTCGGCCGTCTCCAGCATGGCCGTCCCGGCGGTGTAGCGGGCGTAGTCGGCGACGATCCCACCTCCGTACGGAGCGATCGTCTCGCTCTGCGTGCACAGCGGTAGCCCGCGCCCCACCAACTCGCTCCCGCGCGCGAAAAACTGCACGTCCACATGCGAGAACGGTTCGAGCCGCGCCCCGAACTTCGACTTCGTACGCCGTACTCCACGGGCCACGGCCCGCACCCGCCCATGCCCGCGCGTGAGCAGGGTGATGATGCGGTCGGCTTCACCGAGCTTCTGCGTCCGCAGGACGATGCCGTCGTCCCGGAAGAGACTCATGGGCCCATTCTCGCTTACGTGGAGCCGGCAACAGCAGGGAGCCGCCTCCACTCTCACCGGTGAACCCGGCACTCTCACGGGTGAACGGGGCCGATATGCCTGGCGTGGCACCGCTCAGGCCAGTAAGACTCTCAGTATGAGCCTAGAACGCGTCACCATCACCATCCCGAGCGAAATCCTCGAAGCGGCCAAATCGGCCGCCGAGCGCGAAGGCCTGAGCGTCTCCGCCTGGCTTTCGCGAGCGGCCGAGCGTGCGGCGAAGATCGAGGCGGGTCTGGCCGCAGCGGAGGAGGCTATGGCGCACGTCGCTCCGCCTACACCGGAAGAACAGGCATGGGTGGACGATTTCATGGACCGTGTCACCCGGCCCGCCGTCCCGGCCGCCGACCAGTCGCGGGGTGCCGCATGAGTGCGCTACGACCAACGGTGTACGACGCCGGGGCACTGATCGCCGCGGAGCGGAACCACGCGGCCTTCTGGCGAGCCCACCGTTCCTACCTCCTCGCCGGTGGCGTGCCCCTGGCACCCGCGCCCGTGGTGGCGCAGGTATGGCGCGACGGCACCCGCCAGGCCCAGTTGGCCCGCATGCTCAACGGCTGCGACATCCCGGCCCTCGACCACGCGCTCGCCAGGAGCGTGGGGCAACTCCTAGGGCAGGCCAGGACGTCAGACCCGGTCGACGGGGCCGTGGCGGTGTTGGCCGCGGACCTCGGGGCCGTGATCGTCACCTCGGATCCCGAAGACATCCAGCACCTGCTGGACCACCTTGGCCCCGTCGGCAAGCGCGCCGAGGTGGATGCCCTGCGCTGACGCCCAGCTGAGACTCCCGGACCGCGCCCCCTCAGCGGGCGCGGTCGGGATGGCTGATCGCCTCCCAAGGCGCCATGTTCCAAGGGCTGGCCTTGTTCATCGGGTCCAGCAGGGCCTGCAGGTGGGCGTCGGACGCCTCCTGGGGGGCCGGGAGGTCGGCATCCCCTCGGCCCTGGAGGCCCTCGAGCCACACCTTCCGCCCCAGCAGATAGTGCTCGGCGTACTCCTTCCAGGAGCCGTACGTGCGCGCCACCGCCGGCACGATGTTCTTGAGCGCCGTCCACGCCTCGGCCTCGCTCAGCAGCCCGCAGGCGAAGCCCCGCCGGGAGATGTCCACGTACAGCCCGGCGTCCCACGCCAGCGGTTCGACACCGAGTCGCAGCCGCGCCCGCGCGCGGTAACCGCTCCGCGCGAGCCCGTCGAGCCGGCCGGCCAGCGCCTCACGCGAGGTGATCTCCCACTGGTCGGCCAGCCACCGCCGGGCCTTCTCGTCGTCGATGCGGGTGAAGGGGTACAGCGTCGTCCGCGAGGCGTCCCCGTCGCGGTTCACGGGCGCACTCAGCGACACCATCCACAGCTGGTGCATGGTGAGCGGCACGGGGTACTTGCGAGCCGTCTTCGGCCTGCGAAGGTTCCGTATCGGGTTCCAGATCGCCATGCGCCCGCACTTTATGTCACACCGGCCTCAGGAGTTACCTCCGGTCACAGTCACGCCTCTCACACCCCACTCCCTTCAAGGGACCTCCCCGCGGCTGCGTGCGTTCGCGTACGCCGTGGCCGCGCGGAGCCGTTCAGCCTGGGTGGCCTTGCGGACCGAGCCCGGTTCGCAGTCCCACTCGCGGCCGCCGCCGATCGGTCTGAGCTGTACGTACGGTCCCTCGTGCCCCATCACCACGCCCACCTTCCCCGTCTTCGTATCGAAGGCGTACGCCCCGATCGGCAGCCTCACCGGATCACCGCCGCCAGCCGTGCCGCCGTCTCGACGGAACACCGCCCCAATTCGATGAGCGGGCAAGGCGTCTCCCGCGCCAAACTTGCCGGGTCGATCCGGAGCGTCGGCAACTTAATTCCCGCGTTCACGAGAGCTTCCCGCAACTCTTTCACCGTTTCCTCCGCCTCTTCGACGCATCCCGTCGAGTGCCGTACGCCGCGACCCTCATAGTCAGCCATCGTGGCGCTCCCCTCGCTTTTGAGTTTCACGCTTTTCATCTCCACGGTGGAGTCGGCCGCATAGACTTTGGAAGACCTCTACGCTCAGCAACGTCGGTGCAGTACAAGGGGGTTGGCCATGGCCAATGGTTCGCGTCAGGCGGCCTGGGAGTTCTTCGGCACAGAGCTGAAACGGCGGCGCGAGGAAGCCGGATTCACTCAGTCCGACTTGGGTTCTCGCGTTTTTGTGTCGGGCGGCTACATTGGGCAATTCGAACAGGCCATTCGGAAACCGCAGTTGGATGTGGCGCAGCGGATCGATGAGGTCCTACAAACCGAGGGTTTTTTCGAAAGGCTTTGGCGAAAGCTCATCAAGGAGCAGCCGTATACGGAGTACTTCGCTCACGTCGCGGAGCTGGAGCGGCTCGCTACGGAGATCTGCGAGTACGCGCCGACAGTGATTCCGGGGCTGCTCCAGACGCGGGAGTACGCGCGAGCGGTGTTCCTGGCGGGCAATCCGCTGGCCACCGACGAGTACATCGAGGAGCTGGTGGAGGGGCGCATGGACCGGACGCAGCTCCTCAAGGACGCTACACGGCCGGTGTATTGGGCAGTCCTGCACGAGACGGCTCTGCGCATCCCGGTCGGCGACGCCGACGTCATGGCGCGCCAGCTGGACCGCATCGCGACGCTGATGCGGGAGCGTGCGGTGCTGGTGCAAGTGCTGCCGTTCGCGGCGGGAGCGCATCCCGTGATGGGCAAGCTGACGAAGCTCATGAAGTTCGAGGACGCTCCACCAACCGCCTATACAGAGGGGGTGTTTTCGGGGAATCTGCTGGACGAACCGGCGGTGGTGAAGCGGGTCCAAGCGTCTTACGATCACATCAGGGCTGCCGCATTGTCGCCGGAGGCGTCCCTGGCCATGATCGAGTCGGCGGCGGAGGACTACAGACGATGCGCGAGTACGACCTGACCAACGCCCGCTGGCGCAAGAGCAGTTACAGCGGCGGCGACGGCGGGGAGGACTGCATCGAGGTCGCGTACGACTTCGTAGGCGCAGCCCGCTGGCGAAAGAGCAGTTACAGCGGCGGCGCCGGCGGCGAGGACTGCGTCGAGGTAGCCGACGGAGTCCCCGGCATCGTCCCCGTCCGGGACAGCAAGGTCATGGACGGGCCCGTGCTGGTGATCGGTGCGGCGGCCTGGACGGAGTTCATCGGCGCCGTAGCCGAGTAACTCGCATCGCAAGCTCTCAAGTGAACGTTTGGGCTGCCCGCTTCTTGCCAGTGTCGTGCTTCCACGGCCCGAGTAAAGGGCGCTCCCTCCGGTCGCGTCGGCTACGCCGATTCCGCTTCGCTCCACCCTTGACTCGACCCGCTCCAGCACGGGTAAGAAGCGAGCGGGCAGCCCGAAAGAAGGGCTCCCCAGGTAGGGTTACGAACGGGGTGGGCTCACCCGTGGGCCGGAGCTCACGGGCGCGTTCGCGCCTCGCCAGCACGCCGGGCCGACTCAGCGACTGACCGCCGGTGGGTGCGGGCGCCTTCGGTTGGGAGGGCACGCCGGTTGGGTTTGGCGACTGCAGGTAGGGAGCGGGGACGCGGTGGCGTCTCGCCTGCACGCCGGGCCGACTTAGCGGCTGACGGCCGGTGGACAGGGGACCGTCGGCTGCTGGTCCGCCCTGGTCCGCCGCGGGTGGGCTTGGCGACCGACGGCCGGTAAGCGGATGCGCATCGGCGCTGGGCTCGCACGCCGCGGGAGCGTGGCGACTGCGGGCAGTGGGCCGGGACGTGGCGGCGTCTCGCCAGCACGCCCGCGGCCAGCTCAGCGACTCACGGCCGACTCTGGCAGCGGTCCGCAGCAGCGCCTCGCTGGCATGCCACGGCTCAGCGGCCGGGGGGGCGGGGGAGGTGGGGTGCGAAATTGTGACACTTCGGGGGGCAAGTGTCACAATTTCCCGCGACAGGGTACGGGTCGCGGGCGCGTGGACGCGTCGGTGCAACTCCGAAGCGAACAGGGTGAGTGCGGGCTGGCAAGGCTGAGCCGGGACCGCCCGCAGCTGGACGCCCGAGGCGTGATTGGCGGGTTTGGGACAGGGGCGGGGATGGATCACCCCAGCTCAGTGATGTCGTAGGCCCTCCGACGATGTCCCAAATCTGCCAATCACCACCGTACGGATAGGAAGTGGGCGCAGACGGGGCCCCAACCCTCCATCCGCAGCCCCGGCCCGCCGCTGGTCAGCCCACCCGCAGGCCATCCCGCCCACCCAAGGTGCCCACCCGACCCAAGGCCCCAACCACCGGCCGTTGGCCGCCCATGACCCCGGCGCTTCCGGCCACGCCGATGCCGCCTACCCGCCACCGGTCACCGCGCCGACCAACCCGGCATGGAGACGAGACTCCGCCGCATCCCCGCCCACTACCCGCAGTCGCCAACCCAATCCGGCGTCCCCTCCCAACCGAAGGCATCCCATCCACCGGCCGTGAGTCGCTGAGCCGACCCGGCGTGCAGGCGAGACGTGATCGCGCCCCACCACCGGCGGTCAGTCGCTGAGCCGGCCCGGCGTGCTGGCGAGGCGCGATCGCGCCCGTGAGCTCCGGCCCACGGGTGAGCCCACCCCGTTCGTAGCCGTACCTTGGGAGCCCTTCTTTCGGGCTGCCCGCTCGCTTCTTACCCGTGCTGGAGCGGGTCGAGTCAAGGGTGGAGCGAAGCGGAATCGCCGAAGGCGACGCGACCGGAGGGAGCGCCCTTTACTCGGGCCGTGGAAGCACGACACTGGCAAGAAGCGGGCAGCCCAAACGTTCACGTCACGAGCCCCGGCCCACCGTCACCAAGCCCGTCGCCCTGCTCCTTGCGCACACCCATGCGCTCGGCCACCTGCACCTGGGTGGCCTGGGTGAGCATCCGCTGGGCACCCTCGAGAAACGCAGCCCGGCCACCGGCCAACTCCTCGGCCCGCTCCCGGTGCCCACTGCGCGACCACCGGACGTATCCGCTCACTTCCCGACTCCTTCGTCCGCTCAACCACGTACTCGCGTACTGAACTTAGCCGCCCCGTAGCTCAGCCCCGCGGCAAGCTGCACTCCGGCCGCCGTCAGGAGCGCGGCGGAAAGCGACCGCGTCGCGAGCGGGCCGGCGGCCGCCGCGCCGACGGCGAAGGCGGTGATCTTGAGACTGGCGCCTGTGGTGAAGACCTGGCTGCGTAGGCGTTCCGGTGCCTCGCGGTGCCGGATCGTGAACAGTGCGACGAGTTGGGGGCCTTCGCCGATGCCCGCCACCACGGCGGCCGCGATGACCAGAGCCGGATGGCCGGTCGCGGCCAGCAGGAGCGCGGCGGCCAGGAACAGGGTGCTGGACCAGATGATCGTGTCCGGGGCTATCGCGTGGGGACGGCGGGCGAGTACGGCGTTGGCGGCGAGGGCCGAGACTGCGGTGCAGGACAGCAGCATCGTGCCGTCGGCGGCCGAACCGAAGGCCCGTTCGCCGAGGGACGGGTTGCAGGTGATCAGCATGCCCAGTCCCGCGCAGGAGATCACCGAAGTGAGGGTCGCCCGGGCCAGGGGCCGGGTGCGGGTGATGCAACGAAAGCCGGCGACCACATCCCCGGCCACGGACACCGTCGTCCGGCCCTGCTCCGGACCATGGCCCGCGGCCGGACGAATCCGCGCCGGACCATGATCCGCAGGCAACCGGTCGCACCCTAGATCGTCGTCCGCGGGCAGTCGGTCCCGCACCGGACTGCGACCCACAGGCAATCGACCCCGCACATGACCGCGCCCCACAGCCACTCGCCCCCGCCCCGGACCGTCATCCGCGGGCAGCCTCCACGCCGCAGGCAGCGCGAGCGAGATCAGCGCCACGGACGCCACCACAGCAGCCGGTGCCCCGAACAGCTTCGCCAGGACTCCGGCGAGCGCTGGGCCGGCCAGACTCGCCAGGCTGAACGTCATCGCGTCGAGTGCGTTCGCGCGTGGCATCTGCTCGCGAGGTACGACCCTTGGCAGTTGGGCGGTCCAGCCGCCCGACAGAGCAGGTCCGAGCAGGCCGGTGAACACGGCGATCAGGACCGTCAAAGCGAACGGAAGGCGACCGAGGCTCAGAAGGATCGCCGCCAATCCCGCCCCGTAGAGGGCAAGCGCCCGGGCCAGCAGCCGACCCGGCCGCGCGGACCTGTCGAGAAGCGCCCCGAGCACCGGCCCACCGACCGCCGCCGCCACCGTGATGCCGGCCAGCAGCGACGACGCCTCCGCAACCGAACCTCCGACCGCGAAACCAGCCAGCAGCAACGCCGGGCCGGACATCTCGTCGCCCATCCGCGCCGCTGCCGCCCCGGAGAGATACGACCACTTCAAGTAACGCTTCCCCATCGGGATGACGTTACGGACGTAACTCAAACCTTCGCAATATGCGTTACATTCGGGCCCATGACGGCCCCCACCGACGACTGGTCCACACGGCACTCCGTACTGACCAACGCCCGCCGCACCGCAGCACTGATCAACGTCCTCACCGGTAACAGCACCGGTACCGGTACCGGAGACCAACCCCCACCCCACCCCAACGCCGTCGCCGAAGTACTGCGCGAATACGGCGAGTTGGACCCCATAGAGATCACCCCCGCCGACATCACCCGCATGCGCGCAACCGCCCTCCTCCTCCGCGAGGTGTTCGCCGTCGAGCACATCGACCCCGCAGCCGCAGCCCTCAACCGCCTGCTCCGGGAACACACGGGTCCACTACGCCTCACCTCGCACGGCGGCAGCGCCCCCTGGCACCCCCACCTAGACCGCCACGACGACGCCCCCTGGGACGAATGGTTCCTGGCCTCGTCCTGCCTGGCACTCACCGTCCTCCTCTGGGACCGCCAACGCCCACCCGGCGGCCTCTGCGCCTCCCCCACCTGCCAGAACGTCTACATCACCCAGGGCCCCGGCCCAACCCGCCGCTACTGCTCCCGCCGCTGCGCCACCCGCGAACGCGTCGCAGCCCACCGCCGCGGCCAGCGGGACGGGCAGTCCCTCAGTCCTGCGCCGGAGAGCGGCCGGCGTCCCTGATCTCTGCGCCCAGCTCTCAGCAGCGTGCCCGGCCGTAATGGCGGGCGACCGCGTGGAAGGACTGTTTGGGTTCCCAGTGCCAGTCGGAGGTGGGGTCGTCGGGGTTGTCCTTGAGGGGCTTGACTATGGCGTAGGACGCCATGTCGAGGTCGTAGCGTGGGTTGTCGGGGCGGTGGGGGGCGTCGGCGGTGATGAACTCGAAGGTCATCGCCGCGTGCAGGTTCATGGACTCGAAGACGTCGAGTAGATCGGTGAGGTACGCGGCCTGGGTGCGTTCGCTGCGGACGGGGTTGCCTTTGATCTCCGGCGGCTCCTTGGTGTAGTCGACGATGTTCCAGCCCATGCCGCCGGCCTCCGGGGCGCCCTTGAAGGTGCAGGTGCCGAACTCGGTGATGGCCAGGGGCTTGCCCCAGCGCAGGTACGTACGCAACTCCCGTACGTAGTCGGCCCGTTGACGGAAGTACGAGTAGTAGTCGATGCCTACGATGTCGAACAGGCCCCAGTCGACCTTCTCGAACGTCTCGTCCTGCGCGGCGGCATAGCTGAGTTTGCCGCGGAAGACGGACCGGCCCACCGCCGCCGCCTTCGCGGTGAACCCGGCCAGCCGCTGCTGCATCTTCGCGAAATCGAAGTTCCCCTTCTCCAGGTTGTCGATCCGCTCGAGGACGTCGTCCCCCGGCACGATGCCCGGCACGAACAGCCAGAACTCACACCCCACGGCGAGCGTGACCTGCGCGCCCTGCCGCCGCAGCCGCTCCCCGTGCCGCCCGCTCTCGGCGAGGTGCTCGAGGATCTCCTTCTCCGGCACGTCGCCCAGCGTCGGCTGCAGCCACACATGCAGTCCGCGTTCGGCCACCTCACTCGCCGTGGCGTTGAGCCGCTCGACACCGTCCCCGGTGACCTCGACGGAGTCGGCGTGCAGTTCGTCCGCCATGACGCGGACGTCCTCGCGCATCCTCCGCTCGCTCCAAGCGGTACCGGGCGTCTCGCCGGCGCCCAGGGTGTAGACGATGCCCCTGTGCTTCAGCCCGCGCCGAACCTCCGTTGCCGTTGACTCTGTGGTCACTGCCCTCGCCCCTGACGCAGCCGCTCGGGCCGAAGCCGACGCGGGGGCCGGGGCTGCGAGGCCCCCGGCCGCCACCGCACCCCCGACAACAGCCGCTCCCGCCATGAAGCGCGCACGACTGATCCCCCCGTTCTCCGTGTTCTCCGTGTTCTCCGTGTTCTCCGTGTTCTCCGCGTTCCCCGTGCTCCCCGTGTTCCTTTTGTTGCCCGTGTTCCCCTGACTCCCCTTGGTCTTCTCCATGCCGCAAGTCTCTTGAGCCGATGGGAAGTTGGCTGTCCGCCGATGGTCGATGGGAGCGCAACCAAGGTATGAACTCCCGACGAGGTACCGTCCGTAGGGGCGAAGTCCTCGCCCGACCGCCACCCGTTCGCGGGGAGCGACAACCCCGTACCCCCGTAACCCCCTCGGAGGCCCCGTGAGGCGACTCCTTGTCCGCCTTTGGCGCGCCCTGCGCCCGGTGCAAAGCCGCGTGATGTGGCTCCTGAACGCGAAGTTCGTGGTCGGCGTGACCGGTGTCGTGCGCGACGACGAAGGCCGCGTGCTGCTGCTACGGCACCGGATGTGGCCGCCGGGACGCCAGTGGGGCCTGCCGAGTGGCTTCGCGCACAAGGGCGAGGACTTCCGGCGGACCCTGGTCCGCGAGATCAAGGAGGAGACCAACCTCGACGTCGAGGCAGGCCGCCTCGTCCTCCTGAACAGCGGCTTCCGCACCCGCCTCGAAGTGGCCTACGAAGCCCGCCTGCTGGGCGGCGAACTACGCATCGACCCCTTCGAAATCCTGGAAGCCCGCTGGTGCCGCCCGGACGAACTCCCCGCCGACCTCCAGCCGATCTGCCATCCCCTCGTACGCGGCGAGACCGTCCCCTGAGCCGCTCCGGCTCGGCTCAGTCGAGCGGTACGTGCTGCCGGACGACACCGTTCCCTCGATCACCCTGCGCCTCGCCTGACCAACGCCTCACCTGACGCGCGACGGCTCCGCGAAACCCCGTACGTACCGTCGCTGCCACGGCGTCTCCACCGCATGCCGGTCATAGTTCCGGCGTACGAAGTCCACCGCATCCTCAGGCGGTACACCGTCCAGGACCGCCAGGCAGGCAAGGGCCGTACCTGTACGTCCGCGGCCACCCCCGCAGGCGACCTCGACCCGCTCGCCCTCGGACGCCGCCCGGTTCCACGCCTCCGTCAGCACCTCGCGGGCGTACGCGCGGTCCTTCGGAAGCCAGAAGTCCGGCCAGCGGATCCAGCGGGTTTCCCAGGGGACTTGGGGTGGGTTTTTGCCCAGCAGATAGACGGCGTACGTGGGTGTCGGCGCCGTCGGCGGGAGCGGGTGCCGGAGGCCTCGGCCCCGTACGAGCCGGCCTGACGGCAATCGAAGTACGCCGGCCGTCTCGTCCGGCCAGCCCCCGTCCCGAGCCGTATCCCCGAACCCGCTCACCCGACACCCCTCGACTCCTGCGCCGCACGCGCCTCGATTCCCCGGAAATGTACCGCCATCGCCCGCTGTGCACCTTCGATATCCCGTGCCCTGAGGGCGACGACTATGTCCCGGTGGCGCCGCACCGTGACGTCGGGGGTGGGATCGTCCGTCCAGCCCTGGACTCCGGCGACCCGCCGGTACACGGTCCAGAAGGCGCCGAGGAGTTGGGGGACGAGCGCGTTGCCGAGCGAGGCGTACATCAACTCGTGGAATTCGCGGTCGAGTTCGGGGAAGGGAAGGCCTGCCCGCCCCGCCTCCTCCATCCGTGTGACCACGCCCTCCAGCCGGTCCAGTTCCGCGTCGGACAGCACGCCCGCGACCCGTCGTATCAGCCCTTCCTCTAGCACTTCGCGGACTTGGAGGATGTCTCCGAGCGCCAAGGCTCCGCCGTCGTCGCCCTGCTGGGCTGCCAGCGTGCGGAAGGTCAGGCCGTCGACGAGGGGAGTCAGGGACGCCTGGCCGACATATGTCCCGTAGCCGTGTCTGATCTCCACGATGTCGAGGGCCTGGAGCGCTTTGAGGGCCTCGCGGACGGAGTTGCGGCTGACGCCGAGGGCGCCCATGAGTTCGGCCTCGGTGGGCAGGGGCGCGCCGGCGCGGAGCTTACGGTCGAGGATCAGTTGCATGACCTCGCGCTGGATCTGGCTGCTGACCCGCCGCGGACCAGCGGACGCCTGCCCCCTGGAGAGGGAGTTCAGGGAGGCGTTTCCGGCTGGCTGGAGGGTGGGCTCCTGCGGCACGGACTCCTGCGACATCGGCTCCTGAGACATGCGCCGCATCGTACGCGTGGCGGACATCCCACGTCCCACCTCCTGACTAAACTTCTCGCCACGACCCGTCAGATACAGGGCTCAACTCCCGTTCCGTGGTACCGACATTGGTCGCACCTCTGGAAGAAACGGCATTCGTGCGCGATCCCTTGACCGCCCCCACGCCCCCTCTTATGGTCACGCTGCACCTATGACGTAGGACGTCGTATCTCCCCACTGCATGCTGGAGGAACCGTGCGCGACGCGACCCACGCACCGGCGCTGCACCGCCGGTCGTTCCTGAAGTACTCCGGCGCGCTGGGCGCGGCCGCCGCGATCAGCTCGACGCTGTCCGCCTGCTCCTCGGGGCCGGAGTCCACGAACGAGACGGGCGGCGGGGGCGAGGGCGCCAACCGGACGCTCACGGCGGTGATCGGCTACGGCAACGACCAGAGCTGGGACCCGCTGATCACGGCGTCGGCGTTCTCGGTGGCCGCCAACCATCACATCTACGAGGGGCTGCTGGACACCGATCCGATCAGCCGTGAGCCGTACGCGGCCCTCGCGACCGAGATCCCGGCCGATCTCCAGGCGACCACGTGGAGGTTCACGCTGCGGGAGGGCGCGAAGTGGCACGACGGGCAGCCCGTCACCGCCGACGACGTGGTCTTCACCTACGGGCGTGTGCTGGACCCCAAGACGACGACGCTCGCCAAGAGCTTCTTCGCGTCCTGGCTGAAGGAGGTGAAGAAGGTCGACGAGAAGACGGTGGACCTGGTGCTCAGGTTCCCGTTCCCCGACGGGGCGCAGCGGCTCACGCTCGCGAAGATCATGCCGAAGCACGTCTTCTCCAAGGCGGGTGCGCTGGACGAGGCGACGGCGGGGAAAGCGGTCGGTTCGGGGCCGTACCGGCAGACCGCGCACAATCCGAAGTCCAACACGTCGTTCGAGGCCTTCGCCGATTACAACGGGCCGCGAAAAGCCACGTTCAAGAAGATGAACTGGCTGTCGATCGTGGACGCCGCGCCACGCGTCGCCAAGATCTCCGGTTCGAGCGCGGGCGCGCAGATCTCCGACAACATTCCGTACGCCAATATCTCCCAGCTGGAGAAAGGCGGCCTGAAGGTCGAGGGCGGAGCCGGAATGAACCATCTGTTCCTGCTCTTCAACACCGCCCACAAGCCGTTCGACGACGTACGGGTGCGGCAGGCGCTGCATTACGCGATCGACACGGAGAAGATGATCCAGGCCGCGCTACGCGGTCACGGGAAGCCGGCGAGCTCGTTCCTCAACGAGGGAAATCCGAGCTACCGGAAGGCCAAGACGGTCTACGCGTACGACCCGGACAAGGCGCGTGAGCTGCTGAGGGAGGCCGGGGTCAGCGACCTGACGGTCAATCTCATGGCGGTGAGCGTGAGCTGGATCGTGGACTGCTTGCCGACCATCAAGGCCTCATGGGACGCCATCGGCGTCAAGACGACCCTCCAGCCGCAGGAAACCGCCGCGCTGTTCACAAAACTCGACCAGAAGCAGGATTTCCAGGTGGTCGCCGCCGCTTCGAATCCGAACCAGTTCGGCCTCGAAGCGGACCTGATCATGCGTTACAACTACGGGCCCGAGAACACCTGGATGCGGTACGCCCGTTGGACGGACAACTCCGTGGCCAAGGACCTCTTCAAGCGCATGGACGAGGCCACGCGGGAACCCGACGCTGAGACGAAGAAGCAGATGACGCAGGAATACATCGACATCGTCGCGGAAAACGCCGTGATCTATCCGGTCGTCCACACCGAGCTGATGACCGCCTGGAACGCGAAGGAACTGACGGGTATTCGGCCACAGCCGTATCCGGGGATAAACCTGCTCCAGGCCAAGTGGGCGTAGCCGCGATAGCAAGGAGAGCTCCACGTGGTCGCGATCGTCAGGATTCTGGCCCGCCGTATTGCCCTGCTCGTTCCGCTCGTACTCGGCATCGTGCTGTTCGTGTTTCTCGTGATGCGGTTCTCGGACAGTGATCCGGCGTCCGCGTACTTCCAGGGGGCCAACCCCACCGAGGAGCAGTTGCACGAGTTCCGGGAGCGCAACGGGCTGCTCGACCCGCTTCCGGTGCGTTACGTCGCCTTCGTCGCGGACCTGGCTCGAGGGGACATGGGTGTCAGTGCGCTGACCAGGGCGCCGGTCGTCGAGCAGGTCACCACCGCGTTGCCGCTCACCATGCAGCTGACGTTCATGGGACTCGGCATCGCGGTGGTGCTGGCGCTGCTCGGCGGGGTCACGGCCGCGATCTACCGGGACCGGCTGCCCGACCAGCTGATCCGGGTGGTCTCACTGACCGGTGTCGCGGCGCCCGGCTTCTGGCTGGCGCTGCTGATGATCCAGTACCTGGCCGTTGACTTCGGCTGGTTCCCGACCAGCGGTTACGTCAACCCGGCGGACTCGTTCAGCGGCTGGCTGAAGACGATGACGCTGCCGGCGTTCGCGCTGTCGCTGCCGGTCGCCGCGAAGCTCACCCGGATCGTACGGACCGCCGTGGTCGAGGAGCTGGACAAGGACTACGTACGGACTGCCGTCGGCAGCGGTCTGCCACCGGTGGTCGTCGTCGGCCGGAACGTGCTGCGCAACGCGCTGATCAACCCGATGACCGTGCTCGGACTCCAGGTCGGCTATCTGCTCGGCGGCGCGGTCGTCATCGAGACGATCTTCTCGCTGCCGGGGATGGGGAAGCTGATGATCGACGCCGTGAAGAACGGTGACCCGGCCGTCGTACAGGGCGTCGTCCTGACGACCGCCTTCGGGTTCGTGATCGTGAACCTGGTCATCGACATCCTCTATCTGCTGGTCAACCCGCGTCTGAGGGGTGCCGAAGCATGATGCCGCTGTCACGGAAGCGGATGACCGAGGCCCTCTCCCGGCCCGGCATCCGGCTGAGGGGATTCAGGCGCCTCCCCGTGATGTCGAGGGTCGCGGTCGTCGTCATCGGGATCGTCGTCCTGACGGCCCTGCTGGCCCCGCTGATCGCCCCGCACGACCCGCTCGACCAGGCCACGATGATCGACGACGGGAACGGCGAGGGCGCGCCCTCCGGCGAGCACTGGATGGGCCAGGACAGCCTGGGCCGCGACATCCTCAGCAGGCTGATGTACGGGGCGCGTTGGTCCCTCGCGATCGGCCTCGGCGCGACCGGGCTCGCGCTCGTCGTGGGCGCGGTCCTCGGTGCGATCGCGGCGACCTCGCGCAAGGCGGTCGACGAGACGGTGATGCGCTGCCTGGACGTCATCATGGCGTTCCCGGGCATCGCGCTCGCGGCCGTGCTCATCGCGGTGTTCGGCGGCAGCATCCCGGTCCTCATCGGCGCGATCGCGTTCCTCTACACACCGCCCATCGCACGGGTCGTACGGGCCAATGTGATGGACCAGTACGGCGAGGACTACGTGACCGCCGAACGCGTCATAGGGGCGCGCACGTCACACATCGTGCTGAAGCACGTCGCCATCAACTGTGCCGCCCCCGTGCTGGTGTTCTGCACCGTGCAGGTCGCCGAGGCCATCGTCTTCGAGGCATCGCTGTCGTTCATCGGCGCGGGCGTACGGCCCCCGGACCCGTCCTGGGGCAGCGTCATCGCGGACGGCAAGAACATGGTGCTGACGGGGGGCTGGTGGGCGACCGTCTTCCCCGGACTGCTGATGCTGATCACGGTGCTGGCGCTGAACATCCTCTCCGAGGGCGTGTCGGACGCATGGGCGGCGCCCACCGCGCGGGACGTGGAGGCGGCTCGTACGTCCGTGGAGAAGGACCGCCTCGAGGCCCCCGAGCCGGGCAGCGGAAAGGTCCTCGAACTGCCGGGACTCACGGAGGCCGCACAACGGCTACGTGCCCGGGCCCGGCCGCTGCGCGAGGGGCAACCGGTGCTCGCCGTCGAGAACCTGGCCATCGGCTTCGATGCCCGCCACGGGGGTGTGGACATCGTCGACGGCATCAGTTTCGACGTACAGCCCGGTGAAGTGCTAGGCCTGGTGGGCGAGTCGGGCTGCGGCAAGTCGCTGACCGCGCTCGCGGTGATGGGCCTGGAGCCGAAGGGCGCGCGAGTACGCGGCCATGTCCGCTTCAACCAGCGGCAGTTGGTGGGCGAGCCGATGCGCGTACGACGCAAACTCCTCGGCCACGACATGGCGATGATCTACCAGGACGCCCTGTCGTCCCTGAACCCCGCGATGACGATCCGCGCCCAGCTCAAGCAGGTGATACGGCGCGGCGGCAAGCGCACGGGCGCCGAGCTCCTCGAACTCGTCGGCCTAGACCCGGAACGCACCCTGCGCAGCTACCCCCACGAACTCTCCGGCGGCCAGCGCCAACGCGTACTGATCGCCATGGCCCTCTCCCGCCAGCCAAAGCTGATCGTCGCCGACGAGCCGACCACGGCCTTGGACGTCACGGTCCAGGCCCAGATCATCGAGCTGCTGCTGCGGCTGCGCGAGGAACTGGACTTCGCGCTGATCCTCGTCTCCCACGACCTGGCGCTGATCGCGGACGTGACGGATCGGGTCGTGGTGATGTACGGCGGCCAGATCGTGGAGTCGGGGGTGACGGCGGACCTGGTGGAGTCGCCCGCCCACCACTACACGCGCGGGCTGCTCGGCAGCGTCCTCTCCCTGGAGGGCGCGGCGGAACGGATGACGCAGATCAAGGGCGTCGTCCCCTCCCCCGCCGACTTCCCGGCGGGCTGCCGGTTCGCGGACCGGTGCCCGATGGCGACGGAGGTGTGCCGTACGACAGCGCCCCGGCTGGTGGGCCCGCACCGCCATCACGAGGTCGCTTGCCACCATCCGGCGATCGCTCTGCCTGCAAGCGCGGAGGCGGCCACGGGCACGGGCACGGGCGCGACCGAGCCGACGGGGAGCACGACGGAAAGCGAGGCAGTGAATTGAGCGGGGCCATGAAGCAGGAGGGTGGGGCGACGCAGGGCAGTGGGGCGGGTCCCATCATCACGCTCTCCGACACGCACGTCGTCCACAAGGCGCGCACCGGTGGCCTGTTCTCGCGCGATCGCGTGTACGCCCTCACCGGCGCCGATCTCGCGATCGCGCCCGGCGAGACGGTGGGCGTCGTCGGCGAGTCCGGCTGCGGCAAGTCGACGCTCGCCAAGGTGCTGGTGGGCGTACAGAAGCCGACGTCCGGGACGGTGGCCTTTCGTGGCCGCGACCTGTGGACGATGAAGCCGGCCGAGCGGCGGGCCACGGTCGGCGCCCACACCGGCATGATCTTCCAGGACCCGTCGACGGCTCTGAACCGTCGGCTGACGGTACGGCAGATCCTGCGGGACCCACTCGATGTGCACAGGCGCGGCACGGTCCAGCAACGGGAGGAACGCGTACGGGAGTTGATGTCTCTCGTCGGACTGCCGCGCGTACTGGCCGAAGGACTCCCCGGGCAGCTGTCGGGTGGCCAGCGTCAACGAGTCGCCATCGCAAGGGCGTTGGCGCTGGAACCGGACCTGGTGGTGGCCGACGAACCGACCAGCGCGCTGGACGTATCGGTACGAGCGCAGATCCTCAACCTGCTCCTGGACCTCAAGGAACGCCTAGGACTCGCGCTCGTCTTCGTCTCGCACGACATCCAGACCGTGCGGCGGATGAGCGACCGCGTCATCACGATGTATCTCGGCCGGATCGTCGAGGAGTCCCCCGCCGACGAGGTCACGGACCGGGCCCGGCACCCGTACACCCGCGCACTCTTCTCCGCGACGCCCGGCCTGCTGGACCCGATCGACCCCATTCCGCTGGTGGGACCCGTACCGTCGGCGACCCGTCCGCCGAGCGGCTGTCCCTTCCGTACGCGCTGCTGGAAGGCCGACGCCCAGTGCGCCGAGGTGATGCCCGATTTTGCGGACGCGTCGAGTCCCGGGCATCGCTTTCGTTGCCATCATCCTGTGGAGGAGGAGCAGTCGACACGTGAGCTGGTGGCGCAGGCCGTCACCGCGGTTCCGGAGGCCACCGCCATGGCCGACATCCCCGTAGAGAAGTCGAAGCAATAGCACCAGGGAGCCCTTGATGACCCTTTCCGCCCCGCTGACCGGTGTCGTTCCGCCCGTCTGCACGCCCCTGACACCGGACCACGAGGTGGACGTACCCTCGCTCCTCAGGCTTGTCGATCACTTGGTGGAGGGCGGGGTGCATGGGCTGTTCGTGCTCGGTTCCTCGTCCGAGGCCGCGTACTTGACGGACCGTCATCGGCGTCTTGTCGTCGAGACGGTCGTCGGTCATGTGGGGGGTCAGCTGCCCGTTCTCGCCGGGGCCATCGATATGACGACTCCTCGGGTTCTCGATCATGTTCGGTACGTCACGGAGGCGGGGGCCGATGGTGTCGTCGTCACCGCGCCCTTCTACACGCGGACGCATCCCGCGGAGGTCTCCCGCCACTACCGGGTGATCGCTGCGCGGTCTTCGGTGCCGGTGTTCGCGTACGACCTGCCGGTGTCCGTTCACAGCAAGCTGAGTGCGGAGTTGGTGCTGGAGCTGGCTGCGGATGGGGTGTTGGCCGGGTTGAAGGATTCCAGTGGGGATGAGGGTGGGTTTCGGGCCGTTGTGATGGGGGCTCGGATGGATCCTGCTGTGGGGGGGTTCAGTGTGTTGACGGGGTCTGAGCTGGTCGTTGATACCGCGTTGGCGATGGGGGCGGATGGGGCGGTGCCCGGGCTGGCGAATGTGGATCCGCACGGGTACGTACGGCTCTATCGGCTCTGTCGGGAGGGGGACTGGGAGCGGGCTCGGGGCGAGCAGGAGCGGTTGTGTGCGTTGTTCGGGATGGTGCGGGTTGGGGACGGGGCGCGGATGGGAGGGAGCTCGGCGGGGCTTGGGGCGTTCAAGGCTGCGCTGTATCTGCGGGGGGTCATCGATTGTCCGGTGACCGCGGAGCCGCAGGTTCCGTTGGCGGCGGGGGAGGTTGAGCGGGTGGGCAAGTTCTTGGCGGGGGCGGGGTTGCTGTAGAGGTTTTTCTGTCCCCAGCCCCGCCCCTTCCCGAATCTGGGGGCTGCGCCCCCAGACCCCCGTATCGGCCTTGCGGCCTCGTCCTCAAACGCCGGACGGGCTGGGTTGTGCCTGGCGCGGCTCGATTGTGACCGGCTGGGCGGGATTGTGCCTGCTGGGCTGGACGATGCCTGGCTGGATGGCTGAGCTGGGCACAAGCGCCCCGTCAGGGGCGCGGGGAACTGCGCGACCAGCCACATCGGACCGGCAGCCGACACACTGCCCCTCAGGGGGCCTGGGGGCGCAGCCCCCAGTTTCGGGAAGGGGCGGGGCTGGGGAAAGAAGCCCGCCGCAGGCGCCGCCCCCACCCCCGTCACCCCTCCCCCGGTACCACCAACCCCGACTCATACGCCACCATCACCAACTGCGCCCGATCCCGCGCCCCCAGCTTCCCCATGATCCGGCTGACATGGGTCTTCGCCGTGAGCGGGCTCAGCCCCAACGCCTCAGCGATCTCCGTGTTGTTGAGCCCACGCGCGACCAGGGCCAGCACCTGCCGCTCCCGCTCGGAGAGCTCCTCCGGACCACCCGCCGCCGGAGCCACGGCATGCGGCGCCCGCAGAAAACGAGCGATCAGCCGCGACGTCGGCCCGGGCGACAGGAGCGACTCGCCCGCGGCCACCGTACGGATCGCGTCCAGGAGTTCGGCAGGCTTGGTGTCCTTCACCAGGAACCCCGACGCCCCGGCCCGTAGCGCCTCGACGATGTGCTCGTCGGTGTCGTACGTCGTCAGGACGAGGACTTTCACCCCGGCGAGATCCTCGTCGGCGGCGATGAGCCGCGTCGCCTCGATCCCGTCGAGGTCGGGCATGCGGATGTCCATCACCACGAGGTCCGCCCGTTCCGACCGGGCCAACTCCACGGCCTCCCGCCCGGTACCCGCCTCGGCGACGACCTCCATGTCCCCGGCCGACTTGACGAGCATCGCGAAGGCGGACCGTACAAGGGTCTGATCGTCGGCGAGCAGCACGCGAATCATGGTCATCGGGCCCCTTCTCGATGCACGGACGGCGTGGACGGCTCGGACGGTGCCGGAGGTACAGGCAGCCCAGACACCACAGGCACCACAGGCAGTACGGCCCTCACCTCGAACCCCCCACCCTCCCCCGCCCCGGCGTCCAGTGTCCCGCCCACACTCCGCGCCCGCTCCCGCATCCCCACGAGCCCGAACCCGGGGGACCCAGGAGTGCCCCCGGCGGGCGGCCCCGTGCCGTCGTCGGTCACCGACACACACAACGCGCCGCGCTCCTCGTACACGTCCACCCGGATCGAAAGCCCCGGCCCCCCGTGCCGTACCGAGTTGGTCAGCGCCTCCTGCACGATGCGGTACGCGGCAGCGCCCACGGCGGGCGGCGCGTCGTCGGCCCGTACGGTCAGATCGACCTGTGCCCCGGCGGTGCGGGCGGTCTCCGTGAGGTGGGGGATGCCGTCGAGGCCGGGCAGCGGTCCGCGGCCGTCGCCGTGTTCGGCGGCGCGCAACACCTCGAGGGTGGTGCGGAGTTCGCCGCGGGCGGTGCGGCAGGTGTCGGAGATGTCGTCGAGCGCCTTCGCGACGGCCTCGCGGTCGAGGCGGTCCGGGTCGGCGGTCAGGACGTGGGCGGCGACGGAGGTCTGCACGCCGATGAGCGTGATGCTGTGGGCGAGCAGGTCGTGCAGGTCGCGGGCGATACGCAGCCGCTCCTCGGCGACGCGGCGGAGGGCCTCTTCCTCGCGGGTGCGTTCGGCGCGTTCGGCGCGTTCCAGGGTGGAGGCGAGGTACTGGCGGTGGACGCGGATGTAGCGGCCGAAGAGGAGCACGGAGATCAGCCAGCCGCTGATGCGGAGCATCTCGGCGAGTCCGTCCGGATTGGTGACCGCGTTGACGGTGAGGGTCGTGCCGATGAGGACGGTCCCGATGAGCAGGGTGCGGCGGGCGCTGCCGGCGACGGCGACGGTGTAGAGCGCGAGCAGGGTCGCCGGGATGGGGGCGGTGTGGGTGTAGTCGAGCGCGTGGTACGGGACGACGCAGGCCACCATGGCCAGCATCACGGTCATGGGGTGGCGCCGGCGCCAGATCAGCGGGACGTTCGCGCCCAGCAGCAGCAGCCACGCGAGGGGGTCCGGCTGGCGCCCGTCCTTGAGGAAGAGGGCCATGACCGTGGTGAGGGCGGCCACCGCGGCGGCGAGGTACGCGTCGTTGCGCAGGGAGCGGACCGCCGGAGGGTGGTTGACGGCGGTCAGGGCCCGCTCGATGAGGGATTGGGGGCGCGACACTGCTCCATCTTCCGTCAGGCGGGCGTCCCTCCGGCAGTGGGAGGGACGCCCGCGGTGTCTACGGAACTGCGACAGGCTCCTGCTGTCGCGGCGGCTCCTGTGCGTCAGGATCCGGCTCCGGTTCCCGCGACAGGCGACCCGGCCACCACATCTTCCGCCGCAGGGCGACGCTTGCGCTGGTCACCAGGTACGTCCGTACGAGGAAGGTGTCCAGCAGCACTCCGACCGAGATCACGAAGCCCAGCTCGACCAGCTGCACCAGGCCCATGTTCACCAGCACCGCGAAGGTCGCGGCGAGGACGAGGCCCGCGGAGGCGATGACGCCCCCCGTCGTCCGCAGCGCGGTGAGCGCGGCGTCCACGGGTTCCTTGCCGGACAGGGACTCCTCGCGCATCCGGTGCATGAGGAAGATGCCGTAGTCGACGCCGAGGGCGACCAGGAACACGAACGAGAGCAGTCCGAGTCCGGGATCGGTTCCCTCGAGGCCGAAGACCGGGCCGAAAACCAGTCCGCCGATGCCGAGCGCCGCGCCCCACACGGCGACCACGGCGGCCACCAGCAGCAGCGGGGCGACCAGGCTGCGCAGCAACGCGATCAGGATCAGCAGTACGGAGGCGAGGACGAGCGGCACGACGACCTTGGTGTCGCTGGCGTTGGTGTCCTTGAGGTCGAGCTGCTCGGCGCTGGGACCGCCGATGTACGACCCGTCGAGCTGCGTGCGCAGGGACTTGATCGTGGCGGTCTCGGCCGCCGACTCGGGCGGGTCCTTGGCGATCACGGAGATCTCCGTCCAGCCGTCCACGCTGCGGCCCCGCTCGGCGCTTGCGACACCGTCATGGTCACGCACCACCGCCAAGGTCTCGTCGGTCTGCCCGCTGGGAGTGATCACATCGAGCGGCTGGGTGCTCTGCTCGGGGAAGGCCGCGGCGAGCGTCTCCATCGCGACGACCGCTTCCGGCGTCTTGACGAAGGAGTCCTCCTGCTTGACCGCCCCGGGCAGGTTCAGCATGCCCATCGCGAGCGCGCCGAGCAGAACCACACCGCCCGCGAGCACGGCCAGCGGCCGACGCCTCGCGGAACTGCCCATCGCGGTGAACAGCGACCTGCGCTCCTTCGGCCGGCTGCCGAACGCGGGCACCATCGGCCAGAACACCCGGCGGCCCAGCAGTACGAGGAGCGCGGGCAGCAGCGTCAGCATGGCGAGGAGCGCGCACAGTACACCGACGGTGCCCAGCGGCCCCATACCGCGGCTGCTGTTGAGGTCGGCAGCGAGCAGGCACAGCAGTCCGGCGGCGACCGTGCCGGACGAGGCGAGAACGGCGGGACCGCAGCCGCGCAGGGCGGCCCACATGGCGTCGTACGGCCGCTCGATGCGCCGCAGTTCCTCCCGGTAGCGGGCGATCAGCAGCAGCGCGTAGTCGGTGCCCACGCCGAACACGAGGATCGTCATGATGCCCGTGCTCTGGCCGGAGACGGTCGTGCCGAACGCCGAGTTGAGGCCGTACGCGACGCCCATCGAGAGGTAGTCGGCGACGCCCGCGACGGCGAGCGGAACGAGCCACAGCAGCGGGCTGCGGTAGATGAGGATCAGCAGGATCGCGACCACGCCGACGGTGGTGAAGAGCAGTGGCCCGTCGAGCGAGTCGTACACCTCGTTCGCGTCGGTGTCCAGCGCCCCCGGGCCGCCCACCTCGACGCTCAGCCCGCCGTCCCCCTGAGCGACATCGCGCACCTCTTTGACGAACTCGTTCTGGAGTTCCTCGTCGATGCCCGGTTCGTTGCTGGCGACCGGGTACATCAAGGTGGTCCCGTCCTCGGACGGCACCGCCTTGGGCGTCGCGGTCAGCCGACTCGCGCCCGCGATCTCCTCGACCTGCTGGGCCGCCGTCTCACGGTCGGCGGCGGTCAGCCCGCCGTCCCGGTGGTAGACGAGCACCAGCTCGGTGGTCTCGCCGCCGGGCAACTGATCCTCGATCTTGGCGACTTGGGTGGAGTCCGCGCTCGCCGGCAGATTGTCGACGGCTCGGTCCTGCTGCACATCGGACAGCTTGGACGCGAACGGCAAGGTCAGGACGAGCAAGGCCGCCCAGAGCCCGAGCAGCACCCAGGGCACGGCTCGTCGCCGCGTACGCGTGGTTGTCTTTCCGGGCCCCATGGCGGGGTCCCCCTTCCCTTGGACGGTGTCTGGACTCCACCAGACTCCCGGCGAGAAGGGCCGGAATCGTCGCGCGTCAGGGCGACTTCGGGGGTACTGCCGGGGGTGTCTGAGGGGGCGGATTACTCCCCGGGGAGTACTCCCCTCCAGCAGCGGGAGCGCGCTGTGACCGAGTACCTGACGTGCAATGGGTCGTTGATGTCCGTTTCCGCAGCGGATTTTCCCTTTGTTGCTTCCACTTTTCCGCCGTTTTCCGGTGCGGCCTTGTCCCTGTCCGGCCGTGCCGGTAGCAATGCCCGGTAGTGGTACGAGTGCCTGGACGCCGGAATGTCATGGGATTTCCGCGCCGACGGGCCCACGGGGTGTCCAACGGGGGAGTGCGCTTATGGTGACAGTTCTGTTTGTGCACGGCACGGGCGTGCGGGAGCCCTCCTACAGCAACGCGCTGGCGCGCGTACGCGAGGGAGTGGCCGCGGTGCGTCCGGACGTGCGGGTGGAACCGTGCGACTGGGGATCGGCCCTGGGCTCGTACCTACGGGCGGAGGGCGCGTCGATCCCGGGTTTCGCCGCGCAGGGCGGTCAGGGACCCCCCGCTCCCGACCCGCGCGACGAGGCGGTCGCGCGGTGGGCCCTCCTGTACGCGGACCCCTTCGCCGAATTGGAGTTGTTCGCCCTCACCGGAGCCGGGGCCGTCCCGTCGAGCGGCTTCGTGCCGGGTCCGCGGGCACGCGGGGATCTGCTGCTGGACGGGGTGAGCGGTCTCGATGCCCGGGACACGGTGCGCGAGGCCTGGGCGGACGTCGGTCTCGGAGAGCTTCTGACGGAGGCGGCGACCGCGGTCCGCGGGGCGCCGGCCTTCCGGCGGGCGATCGTGGTGGACGGTGACCCGGCGGGCGCGCTGCCCAGGCTGACGGCTCGCGCCCTGGTGGCGTACGCGCTGAGCCGTACGGACCGCGACGCCGGGGAGGTGTCCGCGAAGGCGCGCGACGAGCTGGTGGACTGCGTCACCGACGCACTCGGCGGTGACCTCCGCGTCGTCCCCGAGGCCCTGACGGCCGCCTTCAGGTTCTCCGCCCGCCTCTTCGAGAACGTCCTGGGATCCCGTCTCGTGGTGGCCCGCAGGACACCGTGGAGCGGCCGGTCGGTGGGCTTCTTCGGCGACATCGTGAGGTACCTGGTCCGGGGAGAGGCCGTGCGCGCCTTCGTCGCGGAGGCAGTGCGTGCGCAGCCCGGTCCTGTGGTGCTGCTCGGGCACAGCCTGGGCGGGATCGCCGCGTTCGACCTGCTGGCCTCGGGAGTGCTGCTCGACGGCGCCGGCGAACAGCGGGCCGGGCGTCTCCCCCAGGTGGAAGCGCTGATCACCGTGGGCTCGCAGGCGCCGCTCCTGTACGAGCTGGACGCCCTGCCCTCACGGCCGTACGGCAGCGGTCTGCCCAGCGGTTTCCCGCGCTGGGTCAACGTGTACGACCGTCGTGACCTGCTGTCCTACACGGCCTCGGAGGTGTTCGGCAGTGAGGTGACCGATGTGGAGGTCGACAACCGGCAGCCGGTCTCCGCCGCGCACAGCGCCTACTGGACGAACGACCGCTTCCACTCGGTGCTCCACGACGTGCTGGACCAGGTCTCTCCTCCTTGAGTCCGGCGGAGCCCCGTTCTTCGCGGCCGCTGTGGTGCGGCCCGTTTCCTGAGGTGTTTCCGCCGGTATTCAACCAAGTGCCCAGCCTGGCATCCCTACCACGGTGCGAGAGGGAACGCGCGTGGCGAGACAGAGGTTCGATGACATCCAGCTCGATCTCATCGCGGCGATCGTCGCGATACTCGAGGAACCCGCCGGAGGTCTGATGCAGGACGGCGGGCGCCTGCTGTGGCGGCAGTTCGTCCACGAAGCGGTGGACGGGCTGCCGCAGGAGACCTACTCCGTTCCGCACCAGGAGTTCCTGAGCGTGGTGCGGGCCTGCGCCCGGCAGGAAGGTGCGCTGGAGGAGCTGGTCCGCGCCACCGAGCTGGTGGCCCCGGCGGTGGGCCGGCAACTGCAGCCCCTACTGGAGGAGTGGTGGGCACATCACGTATACGGAGGGCGGAACTGGTCCTCCCTGCGCCAGGCACTCCAGCCCCGGCTGCCCGAACTGGCCTCCCTGGTCTCCCTGTCGACCGGTGGGCGCCGCACCCTGCCCGCACACTGCGGGACGCCGTGGCAGGCGTTCGTCCACCTTGCCGACCTCAACTCACCAGTCGGCGGACTGCCGCCGGGCATGGTGTTCCTCGAGCACCTGGCGCACTGCCCCGAACTGGCCGCGGCGGTAGGTGAGATACGGACCTGGAACGACCACTTCGCGCGGGAATGGGGATTGCTGGACGGGTCCGACGGCTTACGGGGGCTGCGCCGACGGCTGGACTCGGCCCGCCGGCACGAGGGAGTCGGCTTCAGCGCGGCCGACCCGGCGGGCGGCGCGGCCGACAGGCCCCAGGACGACGGTGCGGAGGCTGGACGGGAGGACCACACCGCGCCGGACGGACGCCCCCTCATCCGCTTGTACATCAGAGTGGCCACCGACCGCACACCCCAGCCCAGTACCGGGCGCCGCCGGGCCGCACGGATCCCGCGCTACCAGGTGTCGGCGTGCGTGAAGTACGCGAACTCCCCCACGCTCCACCGGGAACCCGGAGCGGAGCCCCAGGCGCCTGCCACCCGTGAGCAACTCGGCTCCCGTGTCGCCGAGTTACTCACCAGGATGGCAGCGCTCTGGCATAACCGCTCGGAACTCGTGGCCCTTGAATTCTTCCTGCCTCTGGAACTGCTGAACGAGCCGGTCGAATGGTGGGACCGCGATCCGGCCCGCGGTTACGCCAATCCGCTGCTCAGTACGTACCGGGTGTCCGTCCACAGTCTGGATCGCGTGCAGCGGCGCGAATTCCACCGCGCATGGCGGGCGCGCTGGACACACTGGAGGGAAAACGGGAGCAACCTGGAGCACACCCGGCGCGTTGTGCACGAGTGTGCCCCAGAGCCGACGCTCACCGACTCCGAGCATCTGGCACGACTGGACGCGGTAGTCGGCAGCGACGATGATGTGGTCGGCATGCTGTTGTGCCAACCGCCTTGGGATCACAGCAAGTTGGGCATACAGGAGGTGAGCCTGGCCCTGGACCTGGGAGTGCCCTTACTGATGTACCACCGTGAGGACGAAGCAGCGTCCGCCTGTCGGGCCGCGGTGCGGGAAGCCTTGGCCGAAGATGGGCTGGCCGCTCTTCCTCGGCTCGCGCAACAGTGGAAGACCGATGCCGCCGCCGGCCGGCCTTCCGCGCATGACCCCAAGGCGATCCGCTCAATGGGCATGATCTGGGACGACCCTGAGCATCTTCTCGACGGGGGACCGAGCGCTCCCGCCACGTTTGTAGGGGGGACCGATTGAACGCGCCGCTGGAAAACGGAGGGCCTCTCTACAAGGGCACCGGCGCCCCGGTGCCGGACATCCCGTACGAGGAGCGGACTTGGCCGACCGGGCCACCGTGGCGCATGTTCAGCCCTCCGCCCGTGATGCCGCCACCACCCGAGGACGAGGAGGCCGACCGCAGGCTCGGCCGGCCGGGAGTGGAGCGCCGTCCGCGGCCGGAGGAGGTACGACTGGTCAACGCGGCCTTGCTCCTGCGCAGGCCGCTGCTGGTGACGGGGCGCCCGGGCGTCGGAAAATCGGGCCTCGCCTACCGCATCGCACGGGAGTTACGCCTGGGGCGAGTTCTTCACTGGGCGGTGACCAGCCGCACCACGCTCACCTCGGGGATCTTCGAGTACGACGCCATTGGGCGCGCGCAGGCCTTACAGAGCCCGCCGGGAGCGGCGGAAACGTCGGCGGGGACCGGCGCCTTCGTCCAGCTCGGCCCGCTGGGGACCGCGCTGCTGCCCTACAAGCTGCCTCGAGTCCTGCTCATCGACGAGATCGACAAGTGCGACATCGATCTGCCCAACGACCTCCTCACGCTCTTCGAGGACGGATATTACGAGGTGCCTCCCCTGGCCCGGGTGAAACCGCAGGAGCCCACCACGACCGTCCACACGGCGGATCCGGGCGGGACGGCGGAGATCACGGCGGGTGTGGTGCGCTGCCACGCCTTCCCCGTCATCGTGATGACGTCCAACGGCGAGCGGGAGTTCCCGGAGGCGTTCATGCGCCGGTGTCTGAGGCTGGACATGCCCGATCCCGACGCGGCGGCGTTGGGCGAGCTGGTGGCCGCGCACTTCGGGGACCGGCTGGGTACCCGTCAGGAGGAGTTGATCCGTGACTTCCTCCGGCGCAGCGAGCGGGTGGGCGGGCTCGCCGCCGACCAGTTGCTGAACGCGGCGCACCTGGTGACCTCCGGCCACTATGCGCACCAGCCCGCGCAAGAAGGCGGGGCAGATGAGTGGACAGATCTGCTGGAGGCCATCTGGCACCCGCTCGGCGGTGAAGGGGCGGAACCGGCGTGACTCACGATCCCTCCCCCGCGCAGGACGGGCGGACCGTGCGCGGGCGGGACGGGCCACGTGCGCCGTTGGCCGAGGAACAACAGCCCCTCACCCGCCTCCACCCCCGGGAAGTGGCCGATGCGGTGTGGGTGGCGAGCGAACACGCGTGGCTGACCGGGGTGCCGGATCGGTCCGCCGACGAGGGCGAGCAGGCCGGCCACCCGGCGGGCCCGGTGCCGGACCCCGCCGTACCCGCACCCGCCCAGCCGGAAGCCCCGTCCGGGCCCGACGGTAGCGGCAGGCCCGACGAGCACCCGGGAACACCAGGCGACGCCCCGGACGAGGACCCCACGCTCAATGGCGTAGTGGCGCGGGTGGACGCCCAGCCATCCGTGCCCGCCGCCGAGCACCGCCGTCGGCTGTCCCGCGTGCCAGAACCAGTGTCCACGCAGGGGTCCGCCTCCCGGACCACGTGGCGCTCGAACGCCCGGGCCGTGGGGCGGGCGCTGCGTGCGTTCCGTACCGCCGTCGCCTCCGCGTACGCGAGCGAACTGAACGAGGAGGCCACCGCGGAACGCATCGCGCTGGCCCTGCCCCTGCCACCGGTCCTCCGTCCCACGGCGGAGCGCCGTTGGCGGGCGGTGCTGCTGGTGGACGGCGCGCCGCACATGGCGGTGTGGCGCGACGCCACGGAACAATTCGCGAAGATCGCCCGCCGCTTCGGCGGGTTCCGTGACGTCATGGAGCTGTCGCTGGACGCAAGTTCGGCCGAGCGCGCCACCGTGTCGCTGCCCGGCCCGGCCCTCGAAGCCCGGACCGCCTCTCCGCGCAGTCTGGTCGACCCGACGGGGCGGTCCGTCATCTTCGTGCTGACCGACGGGGCCGCCCCCGCCTGGCGGTCGGGCGCCGCCCAACGGCTACTCGCGCTGTGGGGCAAGCGGCAGCCGGTGGCCGTACTGCACATGCTGCCCCAGCGGCTGTGGCACCGTACCGGCCTGAATCCGTCCTGGATCAGACTGCGGGCGTCCGGCCCGTGGGCCGCGGACCGGCGACCCTCCTGGGAGCCGGCGGAGGCACTCTCCGGGGTGTTACGGTCCCGCTCCGGCCGGGGAACGACCGTGCCCGTACCGGTACTCGAACTTGACCCGGACTGGCTGGAGCCATGGGCCCGGTTCGTGGGAGCGGACGAGCCGCGCGACGTCGAGCTGGCGGCCGTCCTGACCACGGTGCACGCGCGGCCGGCGCCACCGGCGCCGACGTCGTCGTCCGACCCCGCCGAGCAGGTCGCGATGTTCCGCGGCTGGGCGTCCCCCGAAGCGTTCCAGCTGGCTACGCACATGGCGGCGATCCAGCTGGACCTGCCCACGATGTCCGAGGTCCAGCGGCGCACCATGCCCCACTTGGGCACGGAGCACATGGCGGAGTTCCTTCTCAGCCGCCTGGTCTCACCACTCCTGTGGTACGACGACGACCAGCTGTCCTTCGTCTTCGCCCCCGGAGTGCGCGAGGAACTACTGGCCTACGGCTCACGGAACGCCACGGAGCACGTGATCAAACAGGCCGCCGAACTCCTGGCCCCCCGCAGCGCCGCCGCGCAGGACCTGCTGTCCTACCTCCGAGGACAGGAGGCGAGCGCGACCCCCGCGCGCGGCCAGGACCGCGAGTTCAGGGAGGTCGAGCGGGCCGTCCTGCACGCGTTGAGCGGACCACACCGCCCCCGCGCGAGAGAACTGGACGCGCTGGAGGACGTGCGCGGCTCCTTCGGAGGGCGCCCTGAGGGCCCCAAAGTGTCGGCCGCTGTGGTCGATTCGGCCCAACCTCGCGTTGCTGAACCGGCAGACCCGTCGTTCTCGGGTATGCCGCAGTCATCGCGCGACAGCTTCCCGCTCGGCACCCAGGCGTTGGACGGCACGGCAGACGCCGATCCAGGAGAAGGAGAATCATCAGTGAGCACGGTCCCCGCCGCGTCCGAACGTGGGCACGATCAGCATCTGACCGCAGGTGGTCCCCGTCCGTCAAGGCCCACTGTCTGGGGGAACATGCCACCACGGAACCTGGTGTTCACCGGTCGCGACGAGCTCCTGGTCTCCCTGGAGCAGGGGCTGCGATCGGGTCCCACGGCCGTCCTGCCCCACGCCCTCCACGGCATGGGCGGTGTCGGCAAATCACAACTGGCGTTGGAATTCGTCTACCGGCATGCCGCTCAATACGATCTCGTCTGGTGGATTCCAGCAGAGCGCCCGACCCAGATTCAGCAGGCATTCGTCGAACTCGCCCGCAGAATGCATCTCCCGGTCAGTTCCGAGGCCATCACCGCAGTACCCGCGGTCCTGGAATCCCTGCGCACCGGAGTTCCGTACGGGAACTGGCTTCTGGTCTTCGACAACGCGGAAAGCCCGAACGCGGTGCAGGAATATTTCCCCAGCGCTCCCGAGGGCGGGCCGACCGGTTCCGTGATCGTGACCTCACGCAATCCCCAGTGGAACACCCTCGCCCACCCCTTGGAGGTCGACGTGTTCGACCGCTCCGAGAGCATCCAGCTGCTGCGGCGGCGTAATCCCGATCTGACCGACCAAGAGGCCGACATGCTCGCCGAAGTCCTCGGCGACCTTCCGCTGGCCGTCGAGCAGGCCTCGGCGTGGCGCGCCGAGACGGGCATGCCCCCTGCCGAATACTTGAGGGTGTTTGAAGAAAAGCGCGCAGAACTCATGGCGGTCTCTCCGCCCACACAGTACGAAGAGACGGTCGCCACAGCGTGGAACGTATCTCTCGATCACGTGGAGACCAAGAACCCTGGCGCCCTGCAACTTCTCCAGTTGTGCTCCTATTTCGCGCCGGAGCCGATTTCCCGACAGTTCTTCTCCAACGCAGTGGCCGATCCCATCGCGCCGGAACTTGATGTCATCTTCACGGATCCCATTCGACTGAGCCGGGCCATCCGCGAGATCAACCGCTATTCCCTCGCCAAGATCGATCACCGGACCAATTCGATCCAGATGCACCGGCTGGTCCAGGCCGTGCTGAAGGCGCGGATGACGGAGGAGCAGCGCGAGCGCTTCCAGCACGGGGCGCATCTGCTGCTCGCCGCCAACGCGCCGAGCGACCCCCAGGACCCGCGGGCCTGGGTGCGCTTCGGTGAGCTGTACTCGCACGTGATCGTCTCCGAAGCCCTGGAGTCGCCCCACCGCTATGTGCGGCAACTGGTCTACAACGTGGCCGAATACCTCTTCTACTGGGGAGATCACGCGGCTGCCCTGGACTTCGCGAGCCAGGTCTACTCGATCTGGCGCGAGCGATTCGGTGAAGGCGATCCACAGACGCTGGTCCTGGGCCGACACCTGCGGTTCGTGATGTGGCGCATGGGGCGGTACACCGCGGCCGCGGAACTCGGCGAGCGGATGCTGGCCACGCTGGAGGCGGCCGGGTCCGAACTGGAGGAGGAGTACCTCCGGGTCAAGGGCCAGGTCTCCAGCGACCGCCGGGTGCGCGGCGACTTCCGCGGCGCCCTGGAATTCGACGAGGACGTCTACAACCGGGCGGTGCGCGCCTTCGGGGACGACGACCCCGACACCCTGCTGCATGCCTTCAACCTGTCGGTGTGCCTGCGCGTCAACGGGGACTTCCGGCGGGCGCTGGAACTGGACCAGGCGGTCTGGCGCCACCGGGTGCAGATGTTCGGCGCCGACAGCCCCATCACCCTGAGCTCCGAAGCCTCGGTCGCCCTGGACCGCCAGGAACTCGGCGAGTACACCCAGGCCTTGGGAATGTGCGAAGAGGGTGTGGAGAAGTCCAAGGAGGTGTACGGCGACTCCCACCCCATGACATACCGGGCCATCGCCCGGCTCGGCGTCGCGCAGCGCAAGGCCGGCATGCACGCGGAGGCAGCCGAGAACACGCGGATCGCACTGGCGGCGCTGGCCGAGCGGTACGGCGACCGGGCGCCGGACGTGCTACAGATCTCGCTGAACTTCTCCATCGACCTGCGCCAGAACGGGGACCTCCAGGAAGCCTTGAAGCTCGGCGAGCGCACCCGCAAGCTGTTCGCGGAGACACTGGGCGCCGATCACCCGCACACCGTCTCGGCCGACGTCGACCTGGCCGTGACGCTGAGGCTCCTGGACCAGGTGGACGCCGCCCGCAAGCTCAACGAGTCCGCTCTGATCCGGTTCAAGGAATCTCTGGGCGACACCCATCCCTGCACCTTGATCACCGCGATCAACCTGGCCAACGACCTGTTCGCGCAAGCCGAGGCCGCCCGGGCGCGTGACCTGGACGAACGTACGCTCGGCCAAGTGCGGGATTACCTGGGCGACACGCATCCCACCGCACTCGTGCTGCAGGCGAACCTCGCGGCCGATCTGCGGGCCCTGGGGCAGTCCGAGGAGGCGGCGTCTCTGCACAGGGAAGCGGTTGAGGCGATCAAGGAAAAGCTGGGCAGCGCTCATCCCGCTTACCAGGACGCGCTGGCTTGGCGACGGGCGAACTGCGATATCGATCCCATGCACCTGTAGGGCCTGTGCCGGAAGCCCGGCACAACACATTCGGGAGCCGCCAAGGCAGCCGGGCACGACCCGGCGGCCTTGGAAGGAGCCTTCGTCAGACCTCCTCGCCGAGGCCTCGCCCCACCCAGTGAGCGAGTCCGACCGGATCCACTCGCGTCCTGGTGCGCCGACGGACGGCACGGGCCACAGCGCCGACTACCTCCGGAACGGCCCCCAGGGCACGTACCGCCTCCGGTGAGCGACCGGTCTCTTCCAACGTCAGCCGCAGGCCCGCCCAGGCGGCTGGCGGAGCGGTGCCGTCAACGACAGTCCGGGTGAAGTGTTCCGCAGCGGCGGACGGGTCGCCGGTCGCCCAGAGCAGATCGGCCCGACCCGCGCCCGTCACCCCCGGCACGTCGGCCTCCTCCGCGACGTCCCGGAGTTTGACCAGCGCAACAGGGTCGACGAGCCGAATACGGGCCAGCACGGCACGCGCGTCCAGATGCCGCTGCCTGCGCTCCGCTCGGACCTGCTGCCGGCGGCGTGGCAGCACGGGCTCGTCCCCCCGCAACCAGGCTGCGGCCAGTCGGTCCGTGTCTACGGGGTACGGGCGCACATGATGCAGGCGCCACAGGGCACGGTGGTCGGCGGCCAGCCGTTGCGCGAGGCCTACAGCCTCCCGGGCCGCTGTCGTCACCGGGCACTCGGCCGCCCAGCCCGCCACCGTGGACCGCACCGCGACAAGCAGACGCCGACCCGCCGCCGTCAGCTCCGGATCGGCCGCGACCCGCGGCAGAACACTCGCCAACTGACCTCGCCACAAGGCGAATTCGAACCAGTCGAGCGGCTCGTACCGCTCAGCGGGCAGCCGAGTCCGGCCACGCCAGAAGCGGGTGACCCCGGTGAACGCGTAGATCCCCTGGAGCATGCCCGGTAACGGCCTCGGGTCGTCCCGCCAGGGGGCGTAGTAGAGCCGCCCAGGTAACGGGCCCTCCTCGAACAGCGGGACAAGATGGGAGAGCGCGTTGAGCTTGCTGTGCTGGAGTTCATGGACGATGGCCGCCGCACAAGCCAGCTCGGAGTCGGGCCAGGACAGGGCCAGGCCACCCACCGCGTGGGAACTGCTCGCGCTGCGGACCCGGAACGCCTCGTGAGCCGGCATGGGCTGGACGGTGCGCAGCAGCGCCCCCACGGTCACGGCCGACGGTGGATCGGCCTCCACCAGCAGGTCGCAACCCTCCTGTATCAGCTTGGTCAGCCCTGCTGCCGCGCCGGCCGGCAGACGCCGGGCAGCCCCCATCGGAGGCGGGACGATCCGGTGTCGCCCCAAGTCGTCGAGGGTGACGCGGACAGCCGGGGCTCCCGGTGGCCGGACCTCGTCGCGGTGCAGGGGCAGCCATCCTGGCGCCCGGCGGCCCAGCGGGCCGGGCAACTGCAGAGTGCCGGTCGCGGAGGTCAGCACGACACCGCCCTTGTGGGAGGTCAGCACGGCGGTCTCCCACGGCGCCTGGTAAGGCAGCCGGGCCTGGCCGAGAGTAGGGAGATCGACCCTGCCCTCAACGGACGGCACGGGGAAGGAGAAACTCAGACCGGCGCGGACCGCGGCCGCCGCAGCGATGCAGTGCAGGTGCCCCACGTCGGCCCAGAGGGGCAGCTCAGTGGGCCGAGGTGCCCGCAGCCGCTGCAGCAACTGCCCTGCCCACAGGCCCGTTTCGGGCAGATCCAGCAGTTCTTGGACGACCGCCGGAGCGATGCGCTGCGTGTCGGCCAGCAGGTTCCAGGCTCGTTGAGGGGCAGGCAACGGCCTGCCGACACCCGCCATGGTCGTGAGGGAGTCCATGACGAGGTCGAGGACCAGCAGGCGGTGACTGCGCTCGGCCAGGACCAAGGCGGTCAGCGCGTCCGCGTCCCCCTCTCCGCGTATCAGACTCTCGAACTGCCGAGAGGTGAACCGGTGCAGCGGCTCTGTGTCCGGCGCCGCCCCCGAAGCCTGCGTCATCACACGACCCAGCTGTTGCCGGTCCCTGGAGAGGCGCTTCGTGTCGGCCTGCCGATGGTCTTGAGCAGCCGCTGTTTCGCTCTCTCCCGGTGGTCGCTGCTGTGCTCGCGCAGCTCCTCGAGAGAGGTGCCCGTCAAGTCGGGCAGGTCCGACCTGACAGCCCTTTCCGGCTTCTCCATCCTGCGGTAGACCTCCCCCGGGAATCGAGCCCTGTTCAGTCCGCCCTTACATCATGTCCCAAGCCTCCGTCGGCGGAAACATCGTCAACCAGCCAGCCTGGTGGGCCCGTTGGCCGGTTACCCCCGACAGGTCTGTCAGCCGTCCGGCTTGCGGTACCAGAAGGCTCACAACGGCGTGAACCACTCCGGATAGTCACGCAGAACGGTTTCCAGCTCGGAGAGCGCAAGCGTTCCGGCATCCAGCAGTGACACCGCGTCCCACAGGTGGAGCAACCCGTTCTCAAACACCAGACAGGTCCTGATCAGCGCGAGGATTTCGATCCGCATCACCGGGGAGCGAGGGACACTGGCGCAGATCTCGAGCGGCAGATGTCCGATGACCGCGGCCCGTAGGCCCGGGTCCTGCATGACCGGAAGGTCGGCCAGCGCGTCGTACATCCGCCGGTGGTCCGCCGGGCCGAGCCGCCGCCGGGGAGCGGCCCGGCTCACTTCCGCTCGGGTCGTGTGGCCCGCGCCCTCGAACCAGAGCGACGTCGGCATCACGGCGGCCTCACCGCCCGCCGCGGCCGCGCTGAACTCCTCCCGCAGCGCGGCGGCCAGCTGGGCCGCGTCGTGCCGCCACTCGGGGTGGGCGCGCAACAGAGCCAGGGCCGCCGAGCTGAAGGCACCGGAAGCACGGGGTACGCCGTCCCTCGCCCCGGCACCCGGAACTCGGTTGCCCGTAGCCTCGCCGGGCCCGCAGGCGAACAGCACCTGCTGCTCCCGCACCGCGCGCAGACGGCCGCGGGGCACGGGGTCGGGCCGCAGTGCGTTGGCCGCGGAGGCCGCGTCGGTGAAAGTCTGGCAGGCGTCCAGGAGCCACAGTTGCCGCGGGTGCGCCGGTGCGATGTCGGAGCGGAACGCCGCAAGGGCGGCTTCCACGTCGAGACTCCGCAGATCGCGGCCGACCGCGTCCGCGTACACCAGTCGCCGGTGGCCGTCCAGGTCGACCAGTCCGTGCCCGGACCAGGCGACGAACAGCCAGTCGCTGGCCGTCTCCGCCAGCTCCCGGAACAGGGCCCGGTGCACGCTCTCCCGGTCGGCCGGCTGCTCTTCCACGCCCGCCTTCTGGAGCAGGACACAGTTCTCCGGCAGCGGCGACACCAGCAGGGTGATCGCTTCCGGAGCGAAGCCCTGTCCGAGCAGCCAGCTGCGGTGGGCCAACGCGTCCCGCACCGGGCCGTCCAGGTTCCAGGCGGTCCCGGCCTCGTACGTCTCGACCGCGACCAGCAGCGCCCGAGCGGCTGACGGCTCCCCCTGCGCCGGGTTCATGAGCCGAGTGTCCCCGAAATCAATCCGCTCCCTCGCCGGTATGGCAGTCGATCCGCCCTAGGACGGCGTACGCGCCGCAGCCAGCAGCCTCGTCACCTCGTCCGAGCAGATAGTCAGCGCCGCGCCCACCGTCGCGAGGGTGTCGCGTTCGGCGGGGGTGTACGGGCCGTCGGCCAGCGCGATGCGGGCGCCCTGGAGGAGGATCGACTCGCGGCCGGTGGGGGCGAGGTGCGGGGCCAGCGGGTCCAGCGCCTCGTGGAGCTCTATGGCCAGGCCCGGTCCGCAGGGGCCGCCGTGGACGCGGCCGGTGTCGGCGGCGAGGGCCTCGACGAGCGCGGCGAGCTGCTCCTCGGTGCAGTCCTCGAAGCCGGCCGCGCGTACGGCGTCGGCGGCCGTCTCCAGGGACGTACGGGAGCAGGTGCCGCCCGCGGCCAGGATCGCGAGCGCGACCGTGTGGACGGCGTCGCGGAGCATCGCGGAGAAGCGGGTGGTGGTGGGGTGGTCGAGGACGTCCGCGCCGAAGTGGTCGCCGCAAGCGGCGCATTCCACGACGGGTCCGGTGGCGCCGCGCGGCAAGACGGGCATGCCGAGCAGGGTGAAGCGGCGGCGGCCCGCGAGGCGCTGGTAGTTGCGGTCGCCTCCGCAGCCGGGGCAGAAGAACTCGCCGTCGCCGACCGTCGTCCACGCGGTACGGGTCCCCAGGACGCGGGAAACGCCGAGCGCGCGAGCGCGGACAAACCGGCCGTTTCGTCCCCATCCTGGCAGCACGTGGCACCTCCCTGACCCCGCGGCATCATCGCCGCGCTGGCGTGATGTTAGCCACATCGTCGACTCGGAGTCAGTACCCCGTACGAGGCCACTCGGCGACATGGCCGGTTATCGCACCGCGGCCCCGCCCGCCGAAGCGGCGGACGGGGCCGGAGAAAAGCAGGTGAACGGGCTTATCGCGTCGCGCGGTTGACCGCGGAGACGACCGCCTTCAGCGAGGCGCGTGTCGTATTCGCGTCGATGCCGATCCCCCACAGGACCTTGTCGTCGATCGCGACCTCGATGTACGAGGCGGCCTGCGCGGAGGCGCCCTCGCTCATCGTGTGCTCCTGGTAGTCCAGGAGCCGGGCGTCGACGCCGATGCCCTGCAGTGCGTGGAAGAACGCGGAGATCGGGCCGTTGCCGGTGCCGACCAGGGTGGTCTCGACGCCGTCCACCGCGGCCTCGACGGTCAGTGTGTCCACGCCGTCCTTGTCGGTGGTGGACTGGCCGTTCTTGAGCTGGATACGGCCCCAGGCGTTCTCGGCGTTAGGCAGGTACTCGTCCCGGAAGATCTCCCCGATGGCCTTCGGCGTGACCTCGCCGCCCTCGGCGTCCGTCTTCGCCTGGATGATCTTCGAGAACTCGATCTGCATCCGGCGCGGCAGGTCCAGCTTGTGGTCGTTCTTCAGGACGTACGCGATCCCGCCCTTGCCGGACTGCGAGTTGACGCGGATGACCGCCTCGTACGAGCGGCCGACGTCCTTCGGGTCGATCGGCAGATACGGGACCGCCCACTCGATGTCGTCGACCGTCTTGCCCTGCTCCTTCGCGGACGCCTCCATGGCGTCGAAGCCCTTCTTGATGGCGTCCTGGTGGGAGCCGGAGAAGGAGGTGTAGACGAGGTCGCCGACGTACGGGTGGCGGGCGTGGACCTCCATCTGGTTGCAGTACTCGGCGGTGCGCCGGACCTCGTCGATGTTCGAGAAGTCGATCTGCGGGTCGACGCCCTGCGAGAACAGGTTCATGCCCAGGGTGACCAGGTCGACGTTGCCGGTCCGCTCGCCCTGCCCGAACAGGCAGCCCTCGATGCGGTCGGCGCCGGCCATCAGCGCCAGCTCGGCCGCCGCGACCGCCGTACCGCGGTCGTTGTGCGGGTGCACGGACAGGCAGACGTACTCGCGGCGGGAGAGGTTGCGGCTCATCCACTCGAAGCGGTCCGCGTGCGTGGAGGGGGTCGAACGCTCCACGGTGGCGGGCAGGTTGAGGATGATCTCGCGGTCCGGGCCCGGCTGCCATACGTCCATGACGGCCTCGCAGACCTCCAGGGCGAAGTCCAGCTCGGTGTCGGTGAAGATCTCGGGGCTGTACTGGTAGCCGAAGGTCGTCCGCTCGTCCAGCAGCTTCTCGGCGTACTCCATCACCAGCCGCGTACCGTCGACCGCGATCTGCTTGATGTCGTCCTTGGAACCACGGAAGACGACCCGGCGGAACACGGGCGCCGTGGCGTTGTACAGATGCACGGTGGCGCGCTTCGCGCCGACCAGCGACTCGACGGTCCGCTCGATCAGGTCCTCGCGGGCCTGGGTCAGTACGGAGATCGTGACGTCATCGGGGATCGCGCCCTCTTCCTCGATGATCGACCGTACGAAGTCGAAGTCGGTCTGCCCGGAAGCGGGGAACCCGACCTCGATCTCCTTGTAACCCATCCTCACCAGCAGATCGAACATCTCGCGCTTACGGGCGGGCGACATGGGGTCGATCAGGGCCTGGTTGCCGTCGCGCAGGTCCGTGGAGAGCCAGCGGGGGGCGACGGTGATCCGGTTGTCCGGCCATGTGCGGTCGGGGATGTCGACCTGGTCGTACGGCTTGTACTTGTGGATCGGCATGGAGGTGGGCTGCTGCCGGTTCTTACGATTCTGGCTGTTCGCCATGATGCGTGGGCTCCTGAAGGGTGTCCGGAAGGACGGCCGACGGCGCAACGCCAGACTCCGCGGGGAGGGGGTCGGCCTCGACTACAGGCCCTCGCCGCGGCAGCTAAGGAGAAGCAGCCCGAAACGCATGATGTTCGGCATGCTAGCGGAGCTTGGCTCCGAGCGAGGGTTCGTATCAGTATGCGGGACCAGGGGGACGCACTACACAAAAGGTGCACAAGGTCACAAGGGCCCACTACAACGCGCCCCTTAGGGGCGCGGGGCTGTATCAATTTGCGGCTCCGCCGCGTGGGCGCGACCAGCCACGACGGGCCCGCAGCCATAACACAACGGGTAACCCCCACGGCGCCCATATCCCCACGTTTCACCAATCATGGTTGCGCCTAGTGACACCAAAAGCACTCAGTGCAAAGGTGCGGTCATGACCGCGACCCGTGGCTTTGAGCCCACCTTCTGCACCATCGTGCCGCCCCACGTCCTAGACACCCTCGCCCAGTCCGAGGATCCCGCCCTCGCGGGCCCGGCGCGCCGCACCCTGGAGCGCGACGCCCTCGAGCGCACCCACCGCCGCCTGACCACGGTCCTCGGCGCACCCACCGCCACCCCGCCCGCGGGCGCCACGGCGGACCAGCCGAACCGAACCATCTACGACGCCAAACACAAGCAGGACCTCCCCGGCAAAAAGGTGCGCGGCGAGGGCGACAAGCCCGGCAAGGACGCCACGGTCAACCGCGCGTACGCGGGTCTGGGCGCGACCTTCGACCTGTTCCTGAAGGCGTACGAGCGCAACTCGATCAACGGCGAGGGCCTGCCGCTGAGCGCGACCGTGCACTTCGGCGAGGACTACAACAACGCGTTCTGGAACGGCGAGCAGATGGTCTTCGGCGACGGTGACGGCGAGATCTTCCTGGACTTCACGATCCCCGTCGACGTCATCGGCCATGAACTCGCCCACGGCGTCACGCAGTACACCGCGAACCTCACCTACTTCGGCCAGCCGGGCGCCCTGAACGAGTCGATGTCGGACGTGTTCGGCGCGCTGATCAAGCAGTACACGCTCGGCCAGACCGCCGCCGAGGCCGACTGGCTGATCGGCGCGGGCCTGCTTGCGCCGCGCGTCACCGGCAAGGCGCTGCGCTCGATGAAGGAGCCGGGCAGCGCGTACGACGACGACGTCCTCGGCAAGGACCCGCAGCCGGCGACGATGGACGACTACGTCCAGACGGGCCGCGACAACGGCGGCGTCCACATCAACTCCGGCATCCCCAACCGCGCCTTCTACCTCGCCGCGACCGCCCTCGGCGGCAACGCCTGGGAGCGTGCGGGTCAGATCTGGTACGACGTGCTGACCGGCGGCGAGCTGGACTCCGAGGCGAACTTCACCGACTTCGCGAACCTGACCATCGCGCAGGCCCGCACCGCGTACGGCGAGGGCGAGGAACTCCAGGCCGTCACGAAGGCGTGGGAGCAGGTCGGGGTGCCCACGGCCTGAGCGCGAGGTGTGCGGCCGCGGCCCAGGAGTGGCCCGCCGGACGCTTTCGTACTAGACAGGAACCATGCGTATCCAGGTGAAGCGCACGGGCGGATTCGCGGGCATCGACCGTCACGCCTCGGTGGAGACGGCGGGACGGGCCGATGCCCAGGAGTGGCACGACCTGGCCAAACAGGCGGTCGCCGCAGCCCGCCAGACACCCCCGATCGGCGTCCCCGACGGCTTCAGCTACCAGATCACCGTCGACGAAAAGACGGTGTACTGCTCGGATCCGCGCTTGACGGAGGAGCAACGAAAGCTGATCTCAAGGGTGCTGAAAGAGGGGACGTAACGGCCAGTTCTCACTGGACTGTTGACTTCCGTTACCGCCGGTAAGGATGATCCGTGCATGGCGACTGACGCGCGCGGCGGAACGAACCCCATTCCTCAGTTCCCGGCCGACTTCCTCTGGGGCGTATCCACCTCGGCCCACCAGATCGAAGGCGCCGCGGACCAGCGCGAGCCCTCCGTCTGGGACGCCTTCACCGCCGAACCAGGCCGGGTGAAGGACAACACCACCGCGACCGTGGCCTGCGACCACTACCACCGCTACCCCGAAGACGTGGCCCTCCTGCGCGACCTCGGCGTGGGAGCGTACCGCTTCTCCATCTCCTGGCCCCGCGTCCAGTCCTCCGGCGGCCTCGACTTCTACGACCGCCTGGTGGACGAGCTGTCGGCAGCGGGCGTACGCCCCGTTCCGACCCTCTTCCACTGGGACCTACCGCTCTCTGTGGAAACGGAGGGCGGCTGGCTACGCCGCGAGACCGCCGAGCGTTTCGCCGAGTACGCGGCTCTCGTCGCCGAACGCCTCGGCGACCGGGTCAGCAAGTGGATCACCCTCAACGAGCCCGCCGAACACACCCTGTTGGGTCACGCCCTCGGCACCCACGCCCCCGGCAAGCAGCTGATGTTCGACGCCCTCCCCGTCGCCCACCATCAGCTGCTGGCCCACGGTCTGGCCGTACGAGCCCTGCGCGCGGCCGGAGTCACGGACATCGGGATCGCCAACTCGCACGGCCCGACCTGGCCGGCGACCGACGAGGAAGCCGACGTCGAAGCGGCCGGCTTCTACGACGTGCTGCTGAACCGGCTGTTCGCGGACCCGATCCTCCTGGGCCAATACCCGGAAGGACTGGGCGAGTTGATGCCCGGGGACGTCGAAGCCGACCTGAAGGTGATCGCCGAACCGCTCGACTGGTACGGGATCAACTACTACGCACCGACCAGCGTGGGCGCACCCCAGGGCGCCGACATCGAGTTCGGCGGCTTCACGCTTCCGGCCGAACTCCCCTTCTCCGTAAGGGAGATCGAGGGCCACCCCGTCACCGACTTCGGCTGGCCCGTGATCCCGGAAGCACTCACCGAGCTGCTGACGAGCTTCCGCGACCGCTACGGCGACCGCCTCCCGCCGATCGTCATCACCGAGAACGGCTGCTCGTACGAAGGCATCGACGACCAGAAGCGGATCGCGTTCCTGGACGGCCATCTCCGGGCGCTGCACCGGGCGTTGGAGGCGGGCGTCGACGTACGCGGGTACTTCGTGTGGTCGCTGCTGGACAACTTCGAGTGGGCGGAGGGCTACGCCAGGCGCTTCGGCCTGGTCCACGTCGACTACGAGACGCTGAAGCGGACACCGAAGGCGTCGTACGGCTGGCTGCGGGACGTACTGCGCGCCCAACACCCCTGAGACGGAGCCGGTTTTCGGGCAACCGTCAGCCGCCTTCGGCCACTTCCTCCAACCATTAGAAGAATCACTTCCGCATCTCTTGCCAACAGGCGCCACTCAGGCCTCAATAGACCTCGACTCTCTCTTTTGACGGACCGTCAGGTCTGACCCGCGCGGCACTTTCGCGCCCCCACCCGTGGGCGGTCCGTCAACCGTTCCCACATGGCAACTCCCCACCAAGGAAAGGGAATTCATGAGACGCAAGCGGATCGGAATCGGAGCGGCCGTCGCGGCCGGCACCCTCGCAATGACCGGCTTCGTCCTGGCCCCCAGCGCCGCCGCGGTGGTCCCGCAGTCGGCGACCATCAACGCGGAATGCAGCCTCCTCGGCGGCGGCGAGGCCACCCTCACCGCCACGCAGGACGGCACCTCCGCCACCATCACGGTCAGCTCCACCGCCATCACCTCGCCGATCGCCCTCGGCGAGGACTCCATCCAGGCCTCGCTCACCATGGTGAAGGCGAGCGGCGGCACCACCACGTTCTCCGGCACCGAGAACCCCGCGATAGCCGCCGGTGAGGGGGTCACCGTCGGGCCCCTGACCGGCACGGTCGCCGCCGGGGACAGCCTTGAGACGTTCGGCGGCTCCCTGAACCTGACGGTCATCGGGATCAACATCACGTGCACCGCCCAGGCACCGCAGTCGCCGGGCCCGTTCGTGTTCGAGTAGGCCCGCAGCAAGCTCCGTACGGAATGATCCGCATGCAATGATCCGTACGTAACGATCGGTGCCGTCGGCGCGCAGACGGCACCGATCAGCCGGCGCGACGGCTCAGAGCGCGTCCGGGCCGCGCTCCCCCGTCCGTACCCGCACCACCGTCTCCACCGGCAGCGCCCACACCTTGCCGTCGCCGATCTTCCCCGTCCGCGCCGCCTGGACGATCGCGTCGGTGACGGCATCGGCGTCCGCGTCGTCGACGACGACCTCGATACGGACCTTGGGGACCAGGTCGACCTGGTACTCCGCCCCGCGGTACACCTCGGTGTGCCCGCGCTGCCGCCCGTAACCGCTGGCCTCCGTGACGGTCAGGCCGTGGACGCCCGCCTCCTGGAGCGCGTTCTTGACCTCGTCGAGGCGGTACGGCTTGATGATCGCGATGATGAGCTTCATGAACCCGTGATCGTAAGGGGGCGCGGCGTGCACCGTAAGGCCCGTACGTGAAGGTGCGGACGTACGGACGTGAACACGTGCGGCGGGACTCCGATGATCAGGGACAATGGGCGCCATGAGCGTTCGTACCCAGTCATCCGAGCCGCCGGAGTCTTCCGGGGCCATCCATCGCGCGGGCTTCGCCTGCTTCGTGGGCCGCCCGAACGCGGGCAAGTCCACCCTCACGAACGCTCTGGTCGGCCAGAAGGTGGCGATCACCGCGAACCAGCCGCAGACCACGCGGCACACGGTACGGGGCATCGTGCACCGGCCCGACGCGCAGCTGATCCTGGTGGACACCCCCGGTCTGCACAAGCCGCGCACGCTGCTCGGCGAGCGGCTCAACGATGTCGTACGGACCACCTGGGCCGAGGTCGACGTGATCGGTTTCTGTCTGCCGGCGAACGAGAAGCTGGGGCCGGGCGACCGTTTCATCGCCAAGGAACTGGCGTCCATCAAGAAGACGCCGAAGATCGCGATCGTGACGAAGACCGACTTGGTGGAGGGCAAGGCGCTCGCCGAGCAGCTCATCGCCATCGACCAGCTCGGCAAGGAGCTCGGCTTCGAGTGGGCGGAGATCGTGCCGGTGTCGGCGGTCTCCGGCAAGCAGGTTGACCTGCTTGCCGACCTCCTCGTCCCGCTCCTCCCGGAGGGCCCGGCCCTCTACCCCGAGGGCGACCTCACGGACGAGCCCGAGCAGGTGATGGTGGCCGAGCTGATCCGCGAGGCCGCCCTGGAGGGCGTACGCGACGAGCTCCCCCACTCCATCGCGGTCGTGGTGGAGGAGATGCTGCCGCGCGAGGACCGCCCCGCCGACCGCCCCCTCCTCGACATCCACGCCTTCGTCTACATCGAGCGCCCCAGCCAGAAGGGCATCATCATCGGCCCGAAGGGCAAACGCCTGAAGGAAGTCGGCATCAAGTCCCGCAAGCAGATCGAGGCGCTGCTGGGCACGCCGGTCTTCCTGGACCTTCATGTGAAGGTCGCGAAGGACTGGCAGCGGGATCCGAGGCAGCTGCGGAAGCTGGGGTTCTGAGGGCGCGGCTCCGAACTCCCTCGTTCCTCCGTCCCATACCCCTCCGGTAACGGCCACTGAAAACGCCTACGGCGTTGTCAGTGCTCCGACGTACCCTGGGCAGTGCAAAGGCAGTCATCTGGCTGCGGACCCTGTCGAGGAGGACGAGCAAGGCCTACGAGCCGGCCCATGACTGAGACACCCACAGCGCAAGGCCCTGTTCAGGGAAACGCGAAAGCGCAGTTCACCGTTCCGCCCAAGCACCCCATGGTGACCGTGCTGGGCTCAGGAGACGCCCTCCTGCGTGTGATCGAAAAGGCCTTCCCGGCGGCCGACATCCACGTCCGGGGCAACGAGATCAGCGCGGTCGGCGACGCCCGCGAGGTGGCCCTCGTCCAGCGCCTGTTCGACGAGATGATGCTGGTGCTCCGCACCGGACAGCCGATGACGGAGGACGCGGTGGAACGCTCGATCGCCATGCTGAGGGCCAGTGAGGACGGGAACGGCCCGGAGGAGACTCCGGCCGAGGTGCTCACCCAGAACATCCTGTCCTCCCGAGGCCGCACGATCCGCCCCAAGACCCTCAACCAGAAGCGGTACGTCGACGCCATCGACAAGCACACCGTCGTCTTCGGCATCGGCCCCGCGGGCACCGGCAAGACCTACCTCGCCATGGCCAAGGCGGTCCAGGCCCTCCAGTCCAAGCAGGTCAACCGCATCATCCTGACCCGCCCGGCGGTAGAGGCGGGCGAGCGGCTCGGCTTCCTGCCCGGCACGCTGTACGAGAAGATCGACCCGTACCTGCGCCCGCTGTACGACGCCCTGCACGACATGCTCGACCCGGACTCGATTCCGCGGCTGATGGCGGCGGGGACGATAGAGGTCGCGCCGCTCGCATACATGCGTGGTCGCACCTTGAATGACGCCTTCATCATCCTGGACGAGGCTCAGAACACGAGCGCCGAGCAGATGAAGATGTTCCTCACCCGGCTCGGGTTCGACTCGAAGATCGTGATCACCGGTGATGTCACGCAGGTCGACCTCCCGGCGGGCACCAAGTCCGGTCTGCGTCAGGTCCAGGACATCCTGGAGGGACTCGACGACGTCCACTTCTCGCGGCTGTCGTCGCAGGATGTCGTACGGCACAAGCTGGTCGGCCGTATCGTCGACGCGTACGAGAAGTACGACAGCGAGAACGGCACGCAGAACGGCTCCCACAAGGGCCGTGACAAACGGAAGTAGACCAAGCCCGATCATGTCGATCGACGTCAACAACGAGTCCGGAACCGAGGTCGACGAGCAGGCGATCCTCGACATCGCCCGTTACGCGCTCGCGCGGATGCGTATCCACCCGCTCTCCGAGCTCTCGGTGATCGTCGTGGACGCCGATGCCATGGAGCAGCTCCACATTCAGTGGATGGAGCTGCCGGGACCGACGGATGTGATGTCGTTCCCGATGGACGAGTTGCGTCCGCCGTCGAAGGGCGACGACGAGCCGCCGCAGGGGCTGCTCGGTGACATCGTGCTCTGCCCCGAGGTCGCCGAGCGGCAGGGCAAGGAGGCGGCGACGCAGCATTCCATGGACGAGGAGCTTCAGCTGCTCACGGTGCATGGGGTGCTGCATCTGCTCGGTTACGACCATGAGCAGCCGAACGAGAAGACCGAGATGTTCGGTCTGCAGGCCGCCATCGTGGACGGCTGGCGTGCGGAGAAGGGCCTGACCGGTCCCTCCCCGGCCCCGACCGTGTCATGAATCCTCAGATCGTTCTCGGCGCGATAGCGCTGGTCATCGTGGCCTGGCTCGCCGCCTGCGCGGAGGCGGGCCTGGCGCGCGTCTCCAGTTTCCGCGCGGAGGAGGCCGTACGGTCCGGTCGCCGCGGCAGCGCCAAGCTGGCCCAGGTCGCCGCGGACCCGACCCGCTATCTGAACGTCGCGCTGCTCGTGCGCGTCGCCTGCGAGATGGCGTCCGCCGCGCTCGTCACGTACGCCTGCCTGCAGGCGTTCGACGAGACGTGGGAGGCGCTGTCGATCGCGATCGGCGTGATGGTCCTCGTCTCGTATGTCGCGGTGGGTGTCTCGCCGCGCACGATCGGCCGCCAGCATCCGCTGAACACGGCGACGGCGGCGGCGTATGTCCTGCTGCCCCTCGCCCGCATCATGGGGCCGATCCCGCCGCTGCTGATCCTCATCGGCAACGCGCTGACTCCCGGCAAGGGCTTCCGCCGCGGCCCGTTCGCCTCCGAGGCCGAGCTGCGAGCCCTGGTGGACCTCGCCGAGAAGGAGTCGCTGATCGAGGACGAGGAGCGCCGGATGGTGCACTCGGTCTTCGAGTTGGGCGACACCCTCGTACGCGAGGTGATGGTGCCCCGTACGGACCTGATCGTCATCGAGCGCTACAAGACGATCCGGCAAGCGCTGACCCTCGCCCTGCGGTCGGGTTTCTCGCGGATCCCCGTCACAGGGGAGAGCGATGACGACATCGTGGGGATCGTGTATCTGAAGGACCTGGCCCGTAAGACGCACATCAACCGGGATGCGGAGAGCGAGCTGGTGTCGACGGCGATGCGGCCCGCGGCCTTCGTGCCCGACACCAAGAACGCGGGCGATCTGCTGCGCGAGATGCAGCAGCACCGCAATCACGTCGCGGTCGTCATCGACGAGTACGGCGGCACGGCCGGCATCGTCACCATCGAGGACATCCTGGAGGAGATCGTCGGCGAGATCACGGACGAGTACGACCGTGAACTGCCGCCGGTCGAGGACCTGGGCGACGACCGTTACCGCGTGACGGCCCGCCTGGACATCGGGGACCTCGGTGAGTTGTACGGCTTCGAGGCGTACGACGACGAGGATGTCGAGACGGTGGGCGGGCTGCTGGCCAAGGCACTGGGGCGGGTGCCGATCGCGGGTGCTTCGTCGGTGGTGGCGCTGCCGGACGAGCGCGAGCTGCGGCTCACAGCGGAGACCGCGGCGGGCCGGCGGAACAAGATCGTGACGGTGCTGGTGGAGCCGATGGGTCCGGCGGATCCGCCGGAGGAGGAGAAGAAGCCGGAGTGACTCCTCAGGAACTGCGCGCGTTCTGCCTGTCGTTCAACGCGGCGGTGGAGGACTTCCCGTTCAGCCCGGAGATTTCCGTCTTCAAGGTGCTGGGCAAGCTGTTCGCGCTGACGCACCTGGACTCCCGCCCTCTCACCGTGAACCTCAAGTGCGACCCGGAGGACGCGGTTCGGCTGCGGGACGAGTACCCCGGGCTGATCATCCCCGGCTGGCATATGAACAAGCGGCACTGGAACACCGTCACGGTGGACGGGAAGCTGCCGGACCGGCTCGTACGGGAGCTGATCGAGGACTCGTACGACCTGGTGGTGGCCGGTCTGCCGCGCGCCGAGCGGCTGCGGCTGGACCGGCCCTGAAGATCTCCTGAAGACCTCGCCTGGATGACCACTCGTGTTGCGGGCACTCGGACGGCGCAGTAAGGCGCTGTTACGGGAGGCGCCGTCACGAGAGGTGGAGCCGTGCGATGGGTCTGGGACTGCTGTTGACGACGTCTCCTTCGGCCGGCGGTTTTGCGCTGGCGGGGCCGCGGCTGCTCGCGCGGGCGGTCGCGCCCGCGGTGGGCGTGGCCGCGGCGGCGGTGGCGGGGACGGCGCGGGCCGGGGTGCGGAGCGTGGACTCCGCGGTGCGGGTCGGGCGGGTCGCCCGTAACGCACTGCCCGGTGGTTCGCCGCATTGGCGGTCCGGTACGCGGGCGCATCTCGCGTTGCGGCCGTCCGCGCCGGAAGGGCCGGAAGGGCCGGAAGGGCCGGAACGGGTGCGGCGGGAGGACGGGACGGAGCACCGGGCGCGGCGGGTGGCCGCCGCGCTGGCGGAGCACCCGGATGTGGCGTTCGCGTACTGGGACGGCGGGCTGGCTCGGTTGGTGGTGACGGCCACCGAGGACGCGCTCACCGATCGGGTGGTGGAGAAGGCGACCGCTCTCGCGGCCCGGCACGGACTCACGCCGTCGGACGAGCCGGTGGAGGAGTTCGCGCATCCGGGCGACCCGGCCGGAGTACGGGCCGCAGCGGCGGCGATCGCCATCGACGCCGTGGGTACCGGAGCCGCGCTGGTCGCGAGCGCCCTGCGCCTGCCGCCCTCACCGCGGCTGGTGACCGCGGTGGTGACGCTGTTGCGCGAGAACCCGCGCTTCCGTGGCCTGCTGCGCGCCCGGCTCGGCCGCTCGCGGATGGACCTGGTGCTCGCCGCGGCGAACGCGGCCGCGCACGGCGCGGGCCAGTCGCCGACGTCGCTGTTGCTCGACGGGGTGCTGCGCGCCTGCCAGTTGGCGGAGACCGTGGCGCGTCTGGCCGCCTTCGACTCGGTGCACGACCAGGTGTGCGCGCCGGAGCGGATCAGTGCGGCGGCGGACCACTTCCCGCGCCCGCCGTTGCGGACTTCGCCGGCTCAGGAGTACGCCGCCCATGCCTCCGCCGGCAGTGTGGCGGGCGCCGCGGCGACACTGCTGGTCAAGCACGACGGTGCGGAGGCGGCGGAAGCGGTCCTCGCGGGCTCGCCCAAGGCCGCCCGCTACGGGCCCGCCGCCTTCCACGCCGTGCTGAGCGGCGCGCTGTCGCGCACGGGTGTGCTGGTGCGCGATCCGGAGCGGCTGCGGCAACTGGAGATGGCTGACACGGTGGTCCTGCATCCGAGCGCGCTGCGCAGGCCGGGCGCGGGGCCGGATCCATGGGTCGAGACCGTACTGGACGCAGCCCGGCGCGCCGGGCTGCGGGTCGTGGTGGTGGACGATCCCGAGGATCCCTCGCTGAGCGAGTTCACCGTCCTCGCAGACCAAGTCGTGGGCGGTGACCGGCCGTTGAGCGAGGTGGTGCAGGGGCTGCGCGACGGGCACGAGGACGGGGAGGGCACCGTCGTCACGGTCGCCCGGCTGCTGTCGGCCGACGACAGCGACGTACTGTCCGGGCTGCTCGCCGGTGACGTGGCCGTCGCCCTCGCGGACCAGGAGGGCGCGGTCGTGTGGGGAGCGGACGTCGTGGCCCTGCATGGGCTGGCCGACGCGTGGCGGCTGCTGACCGCCGTGCGGGCCGCCCGCGTCACCGGGCACAGGTCGCAGACGCTGGCCCGGTCCGGCGCGGCGCTGTCGGGTCTGCTGGTGGCGGTCGGCGAGTCGGGGCGGGGACGCCGTACGCCGTTGCTGCCCGGACTGCGGCATGCACCGGTCGACGCCGCCGCGGCGGTGGCCCTGCTGTCCGGGGCGCGAGCCGCCCTCGGCGTTGCGGCGACCCGGGCCCCGCACCCGCGTCCGCGGGTGGCCTGGCATGCGCTGGAACCGGCGGACGTCCTCTCCCGGCTGGAGCATGAGCCGGACGCCGAGGCGAGTGCCGCCGAGCAGGCGACCCACCAGGTGCGTGAGGCGGTCGCTGCCGTCGGCCGTCATCCCGTAATGGCCCCGGCGCGGTGGTCACTACGGCTCGCCCGGGCCGTACGCGGCGAGCTGGACGATCCGCTCACCCCGGTGCTGGCGGTCGGCTCGGCCGCCTCGGCGATCCTCGGCTCCGTCGTGGACGCCCTGCTCGTCGTGGGCGCGCTCGACCTGAACGCGCTGGTCGGAGGCGTACAGCGGCTGCGGGCCGAGCGGGCACTGTCCGGGCTGCTCGCGGGGCAGAAGCAGAAGGCGCGGGTGACGGACCGGGCGGTGGGCGGCCTCTACGACGACACGTCCGCTGAAGCACGCGGCGCGGCGACCGAGGCACGCAGCACAGCGGCCGAAGCACGCGGCAAGGCCGCCGAAGTACCCGTCACGTCCGCCGAAGCGCAGGACACGTTCGGCGAGACGCATATCGTCGATGCCGCTCAGCTCGCTCCCGGCGATGTGATCGAGCTCGAGGCGGACGATGTCGTACCCGCTGACGCCCGGCTCCTGTGGGAGGACGGCCTGGAGGTGGACGAGTCCGCGCTGACCGGCGAGTCGCTGCCGGCGGACAAGCGGACCGACGCGACTCCGCAAGCTCCTGTGCCCGAACGCTGCTGCATGGTGTTCGAGGGCACGACCGTGGTGGCCGGGCATGCCCGGGCCGTCGTGGTGGACACCGGCGACCGCACCGAGGCCGCCCGGGCCGTCTCCCTCGCCGCCCGGACCCCGCCGGCCGGCGGCGTACAGGCCAGGCTGCAGGAACTCACCCGCAAGGCGCTGCCGTTGACGCTGGCGGGCGGCGCCGCCGTGACGGGCCTGTCGCTGCTGCGCGGCACGCCGATACGCCAGGCCGTGAGCGGCGGTGTGGCCGTGGCCGTGGCCGCCGTCCCCGAAGGACTGCCGCTGGTGGCCACAGTGGCTCAACTCGCCGCCGCCCGACGGCTGAGCCGCCGCGGCGTCCTCGTCCGCACCCCGCGCACGCTGGAGGCGCTGGGCCGCATGGACACGATCTGCTTCGACAAGACCGGCACCCTCACCGAGAACCGGCTACGGCTGGTGCGGGTGACGGACGCCGACGGCACGGCCCACACCCCGGACGAGGCGAAGTCCGGGCGTACGCTGCGCGACGCCGCGCGCGCCTGCCCCCGCCTGAACGGCGACTCGACCCGCCCGGCGCACGCCACCGACGAGGCCGTCCTGGACGCGGCCGGTCCCGACCCGGACTGGACGCAGACCGAGGGCCGCCCGTTCGAGGCCGCCCGCGGCTACGCCGCCTCAGTCGGCCGGACCGCGGACGGCACACCGCTGCTCGTGGTCAAGGGCGCCCCGGAAACCGTCCTGCCCGCCTGCCGCGACCTCCCCGGCCACGCGTCCGACGCGGCGCAGTCCCTGGCCCGCGACGGACTGCGGGTGCTGGCGGTGGCCGGGCGCCCGCTGGCGGAGGGCGAGGAGGCGACGGACGTACTCGAAGAGCCCCTGAACGAGCTGGAGTTCACCGGCCTGCTCGCGCTGGCGGACGTGGCGCGAGACACGTCCACCGCGCTCGTGCACGGTCTGCGGCAGGCGGGCGTACGACCCGTCATGCTGACCGGCGACCACCCGCAGACCGCCCGGGCGATCGCCGCCGACCTGGGCTGGCCGGACGACACCACCGTGGTCACGGGCGACGAACTGGCCGCCGCGGACCGGTCGGCACGGTCCCGGATGCTGCGCGACGCGAGCGTGGTGGCCCGCGTCGCGCCCGAACAGAAGCTCCAGGTCGTGGAGGCGTTGCGGGACGCGGGCCGGGTGGTCGGGATGGTCGGCGACGGCGCCAACGACGCCGCGGCCATCCGCGCCGCCGACGTCGGCGTGGGCATCAGCGCCCGCGGCTCGGCGGCCGCACGCAACGCGGCCGACATCGTCCTCACCGACGACGACCTCACCGTCCTCATCGAGGCGGTCACCGAAGGCCGCGCGCTGTGGCACGGCGTCGCCGACGCCATCGCGATCCTGATCGGCGGCAACGCGGGGGAGGTCGGCTTCGGCATCCTCGGCTCCGTGCTCTCGGGCTCGGCTCCGCTCTCCACCCGCCAGATGCTGCTGGTGAACCTGTTCACGGACCTGTTCCCGGCGATGGCGGTGGCGGTGACCCCGAAGGGGGAGGCCACGGGAGCGGGGGACGGCGGCACGGAGTCGCATGAGGCGGCAGGCACGACAGCGGGGGAGGCAGCGGAGGCGGCAGGCGTGGCCGATCCGGGCACCGAGCCGCTCGGCACCTCGCTCCTCGGCGCGCCACTGATCCGCCAGATCCGCCACCGCGCCCTGACCACATGCCTGGGCGCGACCACGGCCTGGCTCATCGGCCGCTTCACCCCGGGTACGGCGCGCCGCTCCACGACCATGGCCCTGTGCGGCGTGGTCGGCACCCAGCTCGCCCAGACCCTCACCGACCGCCGCGACAGTCCGCTGGTCCGCATCACGTCCCTCGGCTCCGCCGTCGCCCTCGTGGCGCTGATCCAGACGCCGGGCCCCAGCCAGTTCTTCGGCTGCACCCCCCTGGGCCCGCTCGCCTGGGCCGGAGTCGCCGCAGCGATAGCCCTCGCGGTGCTGGGGCAACGGGCCGTGCCGCGGCTCGAAAAGGCGATCATCGAGCACGGGCCGTCCGGCGAGGCGTGGGCGACCTGGGCAAGGTCTCTCCCCGCCGTCGTCCAAGGCCAGGGACACCGCGTCGTCCAAGGCCAGGGACAGGGCCAGGGACACCGCGCCTGATGTGGCCGGGCTCGGGCTTCGTATGCTCAGGGCATGACCGACACGCTTGACCCCGAGGACCGCAAGATCGTCACCCTGGCCCGTTCCGCACGGGCTCGCAACGGTGTGCCCGAGGGGGCGGCCGTACGCGACGAAACCGGCCGTACGTACGTCGCGGGCACCGTCGCCCTGGACTCCCTGCGGCTCAGCGCCCTGCAGACCGCCGTGGCGATGGCCGTGGCGTCGGGCGCGAAGTCGCTGGAGGCGGCGGCGGTGGTGAGCGAGGCGGAGTCCTTGGCGGACGGCGACCTGGCGGCCGTGCGGGACCTTGGCGGGGCCTCAACGCCGGTGTTGCTGGCGGGAGTTGACGGGGTGGTGCGGGTGTCTGCGACGGCTGGGTGAGGGTGCTCCCCAATCCCGCGCACTTCCCAGAACCCAGTGGCTCCAGGAAGTGGCTGCGCCCAGACACCCCTCGGCCTACGCCGACGTCCGGAACCCGATCGTCGGTACCGCCCGCCGCAGTGGCCAGGGCCTGGCGTCCGCCGGGAGCAGTTCCTCCAGGAAGGCGTACCGTCTGAGCGCGGTCGGGTCCTGGTCGTCGTACGACTGGACGCGGCGCCACCAGGCGGCGATCTCGGTCCAGCCGGGGGCGGAGAGAGAGCCGCCGAACTCCTGGACGGAGAGGGCGGCCGTGAGGCCGGCGAAGGCTAGGCGGTCGGCCAGCGGCCAGCCGGCCAGGGTGCCGGTGACGAAGCCGGCCACGAAGACGTCGCCGGCGCCGGTGGGGTCGAGGGCCTCGACGGCGATGGCGGGAACGTCGGCGGTCTCTCCGGTGCGTCCGTCGACGGCGTACGCGCCTTCCGCGCCGAGGGTGACGACGGCGAGCGGTACGTGGTCGGTGAGGGCGCGGGCGGCTTCGCGGGGGCAGCGGGTGCGGGTGTAGCGCATGGCCTCCTCGGCGTTCGGGAGGAAGGCCTCGCAGTGCTCCAGGTCGGGGAGGGCGGCGAGGTCCCAGCGGCCGGTGTCGTCCCAGCCGACGTCGGCGAAGATCCTGGCTCCCTTGCGTGCGGCCTGCGCGATCCAGGGCGCGCGGGTGCCGGGCGTCAGGGAGGCGATGGCGGCACGCGCGCGTGGGGGGCAGTCGGGCGCGGGCTCCTCCGGGGGCGGTTCGTGGCCGTGGCTGACCATGGTCCGCTCACCCTCGTACGCCATGGAGACGGTGACCGGGGAGTGCCAGTGGGGCACCGTACGGGACGTGGACAGGTCGATGTGCTCGCCCTGTTCCAGAGCGTCCCAGCAATACTCCCCGTAGTGGTCGTCCCCGAAGGCAGCCGCCAGGGAGGTCTTCAGGCCGAGGCGGGCCAGCGCGGTCGCCATGTTGGCGACGCCTCCGGGACTCGAGCCCATGCCGCGCGCCCAGGACTCGGTGCCGCGTACGGGGGCGGAGTCGAGCCCGGTGAAGATGATGTCGAGGAAGACGGTGCCCGTGAGGTAGACGTCCCAGGGCGGGTCGCCGGGTGTGCGCAGCCCGGCGAGCGGATCGACGTGGGCGTGGCAGTGGTACGGGCCCTCTCCGTGGGGCGTGGTCACGGTGCGCTCCCCTGGGTGGTGCGATTTCCAGTCAGTGTGCACCACACCACTGACAGCCGCCCTGCGGGCCGAGCGCTCCGCTGGAAGGCCGGTTCGAAACTGCGGATCCGTCGTGGCTGATCGCGCAGTTCCTCGCGCCCCTTGCCGGGCGCGGAACCGCAGCGGACTGCCGGGTGCGCCCGGCGTGCCAGCTTTCGGAGGCGCACCTGCGCCCGTATCGCGCGCCCCTCCGCTCACCTACTCGAAGACGTACGCCTCCACCTCGGCGAGGTACCTCCGCCGCCGCTCCTCGTCGTGTTCCAGGAACGCCGCGAGGAACGAGTTCCGCGCCAGTTCCCGCAACCGCTCCTGCGAGAGCCCCAACGTCTCGTGCAGGGCGTCGAAGTTGTCGCCGACGTAGCCGCCGAAGTACGCGGGATCGTCGGAGTTGACGGTGCACAGCAGCCCGGCGTCGAGCATCGCGGGCAGCGGGTGCTCGGCCAGGGTGTCGACGGCCCGCAGTCGTACGTTCGACAGGGGGCAGACCGTCAGCGGCACCCGCTCCCGTACGAGCCGTTCGACCAGCGCCGGTTCCTTCATGCAGCTCAGCCCGTGGTCGATCCGTTCGGCGCCGAGCACGTCGAGGGCCTCGGTGATGTACGCGGGCGGCCCTTCCTCCCCCGCGTGGGCCACCCGTCGCAGCCCGAGGGCGCCGGCAGCCTCGTACACCTCGCGGAACTTCCCCGGCGGATGCCCGACCTCGGCGGAGTCGAGGCCGACGCCGGTGATCCGGTCGAGATACGGCCTGGCGGCGTCCAGGGTCTCCATCGCGGACTCGGCGGACTCGTCCCGCAGGAAGCACATGATCAACTGGCTGGAGACGCCGTGCACGGCCTCGCTCCGGCCGAGGGCCCGCCAGAGCCCCTCCACCACCGTCCCCATGTCGACGCCGCGCGCGAGGTGCGCCTGCGGATCGAAGAAGATCTCCGCGTGCCGCACTCCCTGCGCCGCGGCGCGCGCGAGATAGGCGTCGGCAAGCTCCTCGAAGTCCCGCTCGGTCCGGAGCCCGGCCATCAGCTCGTAGTAGAGATTCAGGAAGGACTGGAGGTCGCTGAACTGGTACGCCTTGCGGAGCTCCTCCGTATCGGCGTACGGCAGCTCGACGCCGTTGCGCGCCGCGAACGCGAGGGCCTGCTCGGGTTCGAGGGTGCCTTCGATGTGCACGTGGAGTTCGGCTTTGGGGAGAGGCATCAAGGCATCGTACGACCGGATCAGCGGCGTTTCGGAAGCGGTACCCGCAGCAGATCGTGGGCCACCGTCAGCTCCCCCTCGAACCCGGCGGCCCGCGCCTCCCGCTCGAATTCATCGGGTTCGGAGTACCGCTGGCTGAAGTGCGTCAGCACGAGATGCCGTACGCCCGCGTCCCGAGCCACGCCACCCGCCTGCCCAGCCGTCAAGTGGCCGTACTCAACGGCCAGTTCAATTTCGGCATCGAGGAAGGTCGACTCGATGACGAGCATGTCGGCCTTCTCCGCGAGCGCGTACACCCCCTCACACAGCCGGGTGTCCATGACGAACGCGAACCGCTGCCCCCGCCGCACCACGCTCACCTCCTCCAGCGCGACGTCGCCCAGTACTCCCTCCCGCTGGATCCGCCCGACGTCCGGCCCTTTGATCCCGTACGAGGCGAGCCGCTCGGGCAGCATCCGCCGCCCGTCGGGTTCGACGAGCCGGTAGCCGTACGACTCGACGGGGTGGGCGAGTTTGCGGGCCTCCAGGGTGTACGCCTTCGAGGCCGCGAGTACGCCGTCGGCGGCGACCGGTGCTTCGGTGAGCTGGACGGTCTCGCGGTAGGCGGTGGCGTACCGCAGCCGTTCGAAGAAGTGCCGCCCTGAGCGCGGATAGTGGGCGGTGATCTCGTGCGGCACCCGGTCGAGGTTGATGCGCTGGATCACTCCGGCGAGGCCGAGGGAGTGGTCGCCGTGGAAGTGGGTGACGCAGATCCGGTGCAGGTCATGGGCCGCGACCCCGGCACGCAGCATTTGCCGCTGCGTGCCCTCGCCGGGGTCGAAGAGCAGCCCCTCCCCGTCCCAGCGCAGCAGATAGCCGTTGTGGTTGCGGTGCCGGGTGGGGACCTGGCTGGCAGTGCCGAGGACCACCAATTCACGTACGGACACGGTGAGTTGTCCTGGCCTAGCCTGGCGGCCACTGCATGCCGCGGCCGCCCAGGACGTGCGCGTGCACGTGCCAGACGGTCTGGCCCGCACCGCTTCCGGTGTTGAAGACGAGGCGGTAACTCTCCTGCTTCTCGTCGGCCGCGACCTCCCCGGCCTCGCGCACCACGTCGGCGAGGGCCGCGGGGTCGCCGGCGGCGAGCGAGGCGGCGTCCCGGTAGTGGGCCTTCGGGATCACCAGAACGTGGGTGGGCGCCTGCGGGTTGATGTCCCGGAAGGCAACGGTCGTCTCGGTCTCCCGCACGACGGTCGCCGGCACCTTCCCTGCGACAATCTTGCAGAACAGACAGTCGTCTTGCGGTGCGCCGCCCTCTTGGCGCCCCTCTGGCTCCTGTGCCATGCGCGGCCTCCTCACGCTGGATGATCGTTACGTCGGCATCGTAGCGAGCGGTGGGGGCGGGCAGGAGTGTGTGGCCCGGCCGTAAGCATCTCGTTCGTGCTCGGCAGACAGGTGGGTCATCCCGTGCCCAGGCCCTGGGGCGCGGCCGGGGCCGGTTCGCGCACGGCCAGGTACACCGCGTGCACCGCGAGCACGTGCTCGATCTCGTCGATGATCGGCGCGAAGAACTGCTGTCGATGGTCCGCGTCCGTCATCGAAGTGACCGCGAAGTACATGCTGCCGAACGCGGCGAAGAGTGTGGCGTTCCGCAACATCGCTACGGGGATCACGGAGAAAAGTGCAGACATCTCCGGTTTTTCGCCGATCCACTGTTCCGCTGTCTCGGGCGTGACCACCAGCACGCCCAGGGCGAGGAAGAAGGTGAACAGTGCCAGGCCGACCACCGCCGCCTGCACGAGCTGGCGGCTGGCCAGCATCAGCAGCAGGTTGCGTTCCTGCCGTGGGGTCAGCGGCATCGCAGGCAGTTGACCGTCGGGCGCCAGCTGCTCGACCGGCACACCGGCCAAGGGAGTACCTCGGCACGCCGCCGCGAGCGTGGGCCGGCTGAGGTCCTGCTCGACCCGGCCGATCTCGTCGCGCAGTCGGGCGGCGGCGGCAAGCACGGTGATCGCGGCGAACAGCACGACGACGAGCCCGACCCGCCACCACGCCAGCCGGTTCATGGCCTGCCACAACTCGCCGGTGAAGAACAGGAAGAGCGTGACGAAGAGCAGCGCGGGCAGCGCCCGGCCCAGCAGGTGCACGCTGTTGCGCAGGTCGAAGACCGAGTGGCGGACCGCCCGACGTAGCAGCGTGCCGAGACCGTACGTGGTGGCCAGAAGTGTGGCGACGAAGGCGGCGGCGAAGAAGATCACGAAACCCAGCAGCCCGACCACGCTGCCGCCCGGCGGTGTGACGGCTCCGTCGACGGCGAGCTGCAACAGAGGTACTGCGACGGGCATCGTGGCGTACGCGGCGAGGATCGCGATGGCGGTCCTGCGTGAGAAACGGGGAAGCCGCTGGACGAAAACCGTACTTGTGCCCCACGCGGCCAGCGTCATCACGGCGACGCCACCGAGGAGGAGCCACCCGTGCGAGCCCGCGGATCTGAGCGGGACGAGCCAGGCCAGGCTGGCCAGCGCCACGAAGGCCAGCGACGGCAGCATGCGAGGGAGCGCGTGATCGACGAAGCCGTACCCCTCGATCATCGTGGGTGCACCTCGCCGGACAAGCCAACGTTCGGTTCGGCGTATCACCGCCTGCGACACCGTGAACGGCATGATTGATCGGCCCTTTGATCACTATGGACGAACGATCCGAACATCAACTCGAGCGCACCTTATGCCAAGACTCGTCACCCACTGGGAGAGGCAGCGTTCCGGTGCTCTCGACGTCCCTTGATGTGGTTGCTCACCCACCTGACCACCGATGACCAGATCGGTCCGCTCCTGGACCCGATGCGGCCTGTCGCCGCTCCGGCGGCGCGACCGAGACTCGGGACATGACCCGAGCACTGATCGTCATCGATGTCCAGGAATCCTTCCGTGCCCGTCCGCTGTGGGCGACCATCTCCGAGCCGAAGATCGCCGACCAGGTGAACCGCCTGGTTCGGCTCGCCCGGCAGGCCGGGGACCTGGTGGTGTGGGTGCTGCACACCGCTCCCGGCTCCGGCGATGTCTTCGACCCGGCCCTCGGCCATGTCCGGCTGATGGAGGAGCTGGAGCGAGCGGACGGGGAGCCGCTGCTCCACAAGACCTCGCACAACGCCTTCACCACCACCAACCTGCAGCAACTCCTCACCGAGCGCGGCATCAGCGAACTCATCGTCTGCGGCATCCGCACCGAGCAGTGCGTGGAGACCACCACCCGCCTCGCCTCCGACCTCGGCTACCAGGTCACCTTCGTCACCGACGCGACCGCGACCAACCCCATCCCGCACCGCGACGCTCCCGCCGGCCAGAGCGTCGCCGAGCTGCTGGCCGACCCCCGCACGCTGTCTGCCGAAGAGATCATCCGGCGCACCGAGTACGCCCTCTCCGGACGCTTCGCCACCATCGCGACGGTCGAGCAGCTGGAGGCAGCGGCAGGACCTCAGGCATGATGACCGAATCGTGAGCCACGTCGTCTTCTTCCTGGTGCCCGGAGTCCACTTGCTGGACCTGGCCGGTCCCGCGCAGGTCTTCTCCACGGCCGCCAACTTCGGGCACCCCTACACGCTCACCTACGTCGCCGAGCAGCCCCAGGTCCCCACCGCCCAGGGGCTGCCGCTGGTGGCCGGGCTGGACTGGCCCGAACTCGGTCCCGAGGACCTGATCGTGGTGCCCGGCTGGCGGTGCGTCACCCTGGCCGACGCTCCCGCCATCGGGGCCGCCTCCCTCCAGGTCCTCCGGGACCACCACGCCAAGGGCGGGACCGTGGCCAGCGTCTGCGCCGGAGCCGACGCGCTCGGCCGGGCCGGCCTGCTCGACGGCCGCCGCTGCACCACCCACCACGACGTGCAGGACGAGCTGGCCCTGCGCCACCCCAAGGCATTGGTCGCCCGCGACGTCCTGTTCACCGCCGACGAACGGGTGATCACCTCGGCCGGCATCGCCAGCGGTATCGATCTCGCCCTGCACCTGGTCGCGACCCGGCACGGCCCGGCCGCCGCCGCCCAAGTGGCCCGGAACATGGTCGTCTACGCCCGCCGCAACGGCCACGAGCCGCAGTCCAGCGCAATGCTCCGCCACCGCTCCCACCTCGACGACACCGTCCACCGAGCCCAGGACCTCATCGACGCCCACTTCGACCAGCCACTCCCGCTAGCCACCCTGGCGTCGGCGGTAGGCGTCAGCGAACGCACCCTCACGCGCCTCTTCACCCGCGCCACCGGCCTCACTCCCCTCCGCTACCAACAAACCCTCCGCCTCGAACGCGCCCAACACCTCATCAGCCACGGCACGACGATCGACGCCGCCGCCCGCTCGGTCGGCTTCGAGGACGCACGCATGCTGCGGCGGCTGCGCGCCCGCACGGCCTGAGTAGGTACGGGTACAGCGTGGCCGCATGCGGTCTACCGCAGCCCCCGCCGTAGTGGCACTCTGCCGCCCATGGGGGCATTGAGGCGTATACGGCACGGTTTACAGGGGCGGTGGCGGAGCCCGGTCGTGGCCGGGTTCGTGGTGGTCGCCGTCGTCGGAGTGGCCGCGTGTGAGCCGGGGGACGGGTTGAGTACCGCGGCCGTGGCCGTCACCACCGATCAGGTCGGGACGCGGGAGCTTGAGCGGCAGGGTGTCGATGTGCGGTGGGTCAGCTGTACGGCCTCGTACGGGGAGAAGGCGACCGCCGGGAGTTCGCCGAGTGCGCGGAGTATGGCGATCGTCGACTGTGTCGGCGAGGACAAGGACGGGCGGGACATCACGATCAAGGGGAAGGTCACGCAGGAGGTCGATGGGAAGTGTGTACGGGGGGATCTGACCGCCAAGGTCGGCGGCAAGGAGTGGTTCCGGGCGGATGTGCTGGGGAACTGCGATGCGGCCGACCCCACCACCACCGCTCCGACCTCTACCGCTCCCGCTCCGACCACCACCGGCCCCACCTCGACGCCACCCGACGACGACCACGAGACCACCCCGCCGCATGACCAGCCCGGTCCCACCGTCACCGTCACCGTCACCGTGACCAAAACCGTCACCGTGCACCCCAGCCCCACCTGTTCCTGCCAACCGGCGAAGTGATCCAAAGCTCTGGCCGGAGGAAGGACCGCTGCATAGGGTGATCGGGTGACACAGACCGCATCCGCTGCATCCCATGCCTCCGCTGCGTCCTCGGAGTCCGCCCCGTCAGCCACGTCCTCAGCGTCCTCAGCGTCCTCAGCGTCCTCGGCGTCCGCGACGTATCTCCGGTATCCGCATCTCCACGGCGAGTTGATCACCTTCACCGCCGAGGACGACGTCTGGGTCGCGCCCCTCGACGGCGGTCGCGCCTGGCGGGTCAGCGCGGACAACGTCCCGGTGAACCATCCGCGCATCTCCCCGGACGGTACGACCCTCGCCTGGACGTCCACCCGCGACGGCGCCCCCGAGGTGCACATCGCCCCCATCGACGGCGGCCCCGCCAAACGCCTTACGCACTGGGGCAGTTGGCGAACCCAGGTACGCGGCTGGACCCCGGAAGGCCAGGTCCTCGCGCTCAGCACCTACGGTGAGGCCAGCCTGCGGCGCAGCTGGGCGCGGGCCGTACCGCTCGACGGCGGTCCCGCAACCACCCTCCCGTACGGGCCTGTTGGCGGCGTCGCCTACGGCCCCGGTAACGGCGTCGTCCTGCTGTCCGCGCCCATGGGCCGCGAGGCCGCCTGGTGGAAGCGATACCGGGGCGGCACGGCCGGCAAGCTGTGGATCGACAGCGAGGGCGGAGGCGAGTTCGTACGGCTGCATGCCGACCTGGACGGGAACATCGAGTATCCGTCGTGGGTCGGGGACCGGGTCGTCTTTCTCTCCGATCATGAGGGTGTGGGGGCGGTCTACTCCTCCCTCGCCGACGGGTCGGATCTGCGGCGGCACACGGCAGTTGACGGTTTTTACGCCCGGCATGCGGCGACCGACGGTACGCGCGTCGTGTACTCGTCCGCCGGTGAGCTGTGGATCCTCGACGACCTGGACGGGGCCGAGCCGCGGCGGCTCGACATCCGGCTCGGCGGGCAGCGCGTCGATCTGCAGCCGCATCCTGTGAACGCGTCCCGGTGGTTCGGGGCGGGGGCGCCCGACCACACCGGGCGCGGGAGTGCGATCGCCGTGCGCGGTGCCGTCCACTGGGTCACGCACCGTTCGGGGCCCGCCCGGGCGCTGGCCGCGGAGCAGGGCGTACGGGCCCGGCTGCCGCGTACGTTCCGCGTGGACGGCGAGGAGCATGTGGTGTGGGTGACGGACGCGGAGGGCGAGGACGCGCTGGAGTTCGCGCCCGCCACCGGAGCCGCACCCGGCGCGACCCCGCGCCGGCTCGCCGCCGGACAGCTCGGCCGGGTGGTCGGGCTCTCGGTGGCACCGGACGGCAGCCGCGCCGCCGTGGCCTCGCACGATGGACGCTTGCTGCTCGTCGAGCGGGAGACAGGAGAGGTACGGGAGGTCGACCGCAGCGAGGACGGCGACGTCTCCGGGCTGGTGTTCTCGCCCGACTCGGCCTGGCTCGCCTGGTCGCATCCCGGCCCGCGCCCGCTGCGCCAGCTCAAGCTCGCCAACACCGCCGACCTGTCGGTGACCGAGGCGACCCCGCTCCGTTTCCGCGACTACGCGCCCGCGTTCACGCTGGACGGCAAGCACCTGGCCTTCCTTTCGGCCCGCTCCTTCGACCCGGTCTACGACGAGCACGTCTTCGACCTGGCCTTCGTCGGCGGCTCGCGGCCACACCTGATCACGCTCGCCGCCACCACACCCTCCCCCTTCGGTCCGCAGCGGCACGGCCGTCCCTTCGACGCCCCCGACAAGGAGGAGACGCCGGACAGCGAGGGCGCCCCCACGACCCGTATCGACCTGGACGGACTCGCCGACCGCATCGTGCCGTTCCCGGTCGAGGCCGCCCGTTACTCGCAGCTGCGCGCCGCCAAGGACGGCGTGCTGTGGCTGCGCCACCCGGTGCGCGGCGTACTCGGCGCCTCCCGCGCCACCCCCGACGACCCGGACCCGAAGACGGACCTCGAGCGCTACGACCTCGTCCAGCAGCGCATCGAGCATCTCGCCTCGGACGCCGACCACTTCGCGGTCACCGGCGACGGCAAGCGGATCCTGCTGTGGACCGACAGCAAGCTCAAGGTCGTACCGAGCGACCGGCGCGCCTCGAACGACGACGAGAGCGACACCAACATCACCGTCGACCTCTCGCGGGTCCGCCAGAGCGTCGACCCGGCCGCCGAGTGGCGGCAGATGTACGACGAGGCCGGTCGCCTCATGCGCGACAACTTCTGGCGGCCGGACCTCGGCGGGGTCGACTGGGACGGCGTACTCGACCGCTACCGGCCGGTGCTCGACCGGGTCGCCACCCACGACGACCTGGTGGACCTGTTGTGGGAGGTGCAGGGGGAACTCGGCACCTCGCATGCGTACGTCACTCCGCGCGGCGGCTTCGGCGGCGGGGAGCGGCAGGGGCTGCTCGGCGCGGACATCTCCCGTCACGAGGACGGCAGTTGGCGTATCGACCGGATCCTGCCGTCGGAGACCTCCGACCCGGACGCACAGGCCCCGCTCGCCGCGCCCGGCGTCGCGGTACGCGCGGGCGACGCGATCGTCGCCGTCTCCGGGCAGCCGGTCGACCCGGTGACCGGGCCCGGACCACTGCTCGTCGGTACGGCCGGAAAGCCCGTCGAACTGACCATCTCGCCCTCGGGCGGCGGCGATCCACGCCACGCCGTGGTCGTCCCCATCTCCGACGAGGAGCCGCTGCGCTACCACGCGTGGGTCGCCGACCGGCGCGCGTACGTCCACGAGAAGTCGGAGGGACGGCTCGGCTACCTCCACGTGCCCGACATGGTCGGCTCCGGCTGGGCGCAGCTCCACCGCGACCTGCGCATCGAGGTCGCCAAGGAGGGCCTGGTCGTCGACCTCCGCGAGAACCGCGGCGGGCATACTTCCCAGCTCGTCGTCGAAAAGCTCGCCCGGCGCATCGTCGGCTGGGACCTGCCGCGCGGAATGCGCCCGTACAGCTATCCCGAGGACGCGCCGCGCGGCCCGGTCGTCGCCGTCGCCAACGAGTTCTCCGGCTCGGACGGCGACATCGTCAACGCGGCGATCAAGGCGCTCGGGATCGGGCCGGTGGTCGGTACCCGCACCTGGGGCGGCGTCGTAGGCATCGACAGCCGCTACCGCCTCGTCGACGGCACGCTCGTCACCCAGCCCAAGTACGCGTTCTGGCTGGAGGGTTACGAGTGGGGCGTGGAGAACCACGGTGTCGATCCGGACGTCGAGGTCGTCCAGGCGCCGCACGACTACGCGGCGGGTCGCGACACGCAACTGGACGAGGCGATCCGTATCGCGCTGGCGGCTCTCTCGGAGAATCCGGCGAAGACGGCTCCGGCTTTGCCCGGGGGTGAGTGACGGGAGTACCGGGAGGCACAGGACGTAGGTGCGGCGAGGGCGAGAGCCCTCGCCCTCAAGACCAGCGGCCCGTGCGCCCCAGCAGCAACGCCGTAGCCGCCGTGCCCGCCGTCGACGTACGGAGCACGCTGCGGCCCAGCCGGTACGCCCCCGCCCCCGCGTCCGCGAAAGCCGCCAACTCCTCCGGAGACACGCCCCCTTCGGGCCCCACCACGAGCACGATCGAGCCGGAGGTGGGGAGTTCGGCGGTGGCGAGGGGGTCGCTCGGGTGGGAGCGGTCCTCATGCAAGACCGCTGCGAAGTCCGCTGTGGTGAGGAGTTCGGCGACCTGCTTCGTCGTCATCGGGTCCGTGATGTGGGGGAAGCGGACTCGGCGTGACTGTTTGCCCGCCTCCCTCGCCGTCGCCCGCCATTTGGTGAGGGACTTGAGGCCGCGCTCGCCCTTCCACTGCGTGATGCAGCGGGCGGCGGACCAGGGGACGATCTCGTCTACGCCCGTCTCCGTCATCGTCTCGACGGCGAGTTCGCCCCGGTCGCCCTTCGGTAGGGCCTGGACGACGGTGATACGGGGCGTCGGCTCCGGCTCCTCTTGGGTTTCTTGGAGTTCGGCGAGCACCAGACGGTCCTTGCCCTCGGCCGCCTTCACCACGCCTTCCGTCCAGCGTCCGCGGCCGTCCGTGAGCACCACGTCCTCGCCCGGGCGGAGTCGTTTCACGGACACGGCGTGCCGTCCCTCGGGGCCGTCGAGGACGAACTCCGGGCCCGTCGGCACCGCGTCCACCACGAACACCGGCGCGGTCATCAGCCGGCACTCCCGCCGGGCAGCGCCGCCAGGGCCGCCTTCGCCTCGGCGATCTCGTCCGCGAGCACCTCGACCAGCTGCTGTGCCGGCAGATCGCGGGCGAGCCGGTGTCCCTGCCCGGCCCACAGCGCCATCCCCTGCGCGTCCCCCGCCTTGGCCGCCGCCTTGCGCAGGCCGGAGGTGAGGTGGTGGATCTGGGGGTACGCGGCGGGGGCGTACGGGCCGTGCTCGCGCATGAAGCGGTTCACCAGGCCGCGGGCCGGGCGGCCGGAGAAGGCGCGGGTCAGCTCCGTACGGACGAAGAGGGGGTTGGTGAGCGCCTGCTTGTGCAGGGCGTTCGCGCCGGACTCGTGGGTGGCGAGGAAGGCCGTGCCGAGCTGGGCGGCGGTGGCGCCCGCGGCGAGTGCGCCGGCGATCTGGCCGCCGCGCATGATGCCGCCGGCCGCGACGATCGGGATCTGTACGGCCTCGCGGACCTGCGCGATCAGGGAGAGCAGTCCGATGCCGGCGCCGTCCGTCTCGGGGTTGTCGCGGTGGGTGCCCTGGTGGCCGCCCGCCTCGACGCCCTGCACGATCACCGCGTCGGCGCCCGCCCGCTGCACGGCCTGCGCCTCCTCGACGGTGGTCGCGGTGACCATGGTGAACGTTCCGGCGCGGGCGAGGGAGTCCAGGACCTCGCGCGTGGGGCAGCCGAAGTGGAAGGAGACGATCGGCGCGGGGTTGTCGAGGAGTACGGCGAGTTTGGCGTCGTAGCCGTCGTCGCGTCCGCTGTCTGGGTCGCCCAGCTTGGTCTCGTACCAGGCGGACTCGCCGGCGAGCTGGTTGGCGTAGACCTCGACGGCGGCGGGGTCGGCGTACTCGGGCTGCGGCATGAAGAGGTTCACGCCGAAGGGCCGGTTCGTCGCCCCGCGGAGTTGCTTGATCTCCTGGTACATGCCGTCGGCCGTTTTGTAGCCGGCGGCGAGAAAACCGAGCCCCCCTGCCTCGGACACGGCCGCGGCGAGCTGCGGCACGGAGACGCCGCCCGCCATCGGGGCCTGCACGATCGGAAGGGGGAAAAGATCGGTCAGCGCGGAGGACATGACGGCATGTTGTCACGTCGCTCCAAGAGGACCGAATCCGGCCTTCCGCCCGGCATACGCCAGAGGAATGGGCGCCGGTCAGCAGGTACGGCGGAGGCCTCCGGGCACGAGATCAAGCCGTGCTCAGAGGCCTCCGGAAGCGTGCGAGAAGGACCCGCCGTCAGCGCCCGTTGAACGCATCCTTGAGGCGCGAGAACAACCCTTGCTGCCCAGGCTGGAACTGCCCCGTAGGCCGTTCCTCCCCCCGCAGCTTGGCCAGCTCGCGCAGCAGCCGTTCCTGCTCCACGTCGAGCTTGCTCGGGGTCATGACCTCGACGTGGACGATGAGGTCGCCGCGACCGCCGCCGCGCAGATGCGTGATGCCGCGGCCGTGCAGCGGGATCGACTGGCCGGACTGCGTGCCCGGGCGGATGTCGACCTCCTCCATGCCGTCGAGCGTCTCCAGCGGAACCTTCGTGCCGAGCGCCGCCGCGGTCATCGGGAGGGTGACCGTGCAGTGCAGATCGTCGCCGCGTCGCTGGAAGGCGGGGTGCGGGACCTCGTGGATCTCGACGTAGAGGTCACCGGCGGGCCCACCGCCGGGGCCGACCTCGCCCTCTCCGGCGAGCTGGATCCGCGTGCCGTTGTCGACACCGGCCGGGATCTTCACGGTCAGTGTCCGGCGGGAGCGTACGCGTCCGTCGCCCGCGCACTCCGGGCACGGGTTCGGTACGACCGTGCCGAAGCCCTGGCACTGCGGGCAGGGCCGGGACGTCATGACCTGGCCGAGGAAGGACCGCGTGACCTGCGAGACCTCACCACGGCCGCGGCACATGTCACACGTCTGCGCCGAGGTCCCCGGAGCCGCGCCCTCACCGCTGCAGGTGGTGCAGACGATGGCCGTGTCGACCTGGATGTCCTTCGTCGTCCCGAAGGCCGCCTCGTCGAGCTCGATCTCCAGGCGGATCATCGCGTCCTGGCCGCGCCGGGTGCGCGAGCGCGGGCCGCGCTGGGACGCCGTACCGAAGAACGCGTCCATGATGTCCGAGAAGTTCCCGAAACCGCCCGCGCCGAATCCGCCCGCGCCACCGCCGGCCGCCTGGGACAGCGGGTCACCGCCGAGGTCGTAGACCTGCTTCTTCTGCGGGTCCGACAACACCTCGTACGCGGCGTTGATCTCCTTGAACCGCTCCTGCGTCTTCGGATCGGGATTGACGTCCGGATGCAGCTCGCGTGCGAGCCTCCGGAAGGCCTTCTTGATCTCGTCCTGTGACGCATCGCGGCGCACGCCGAGTACGGCGTAGTAGTCCGTGGCCACTTACGACTCCGCCAGGATCTGTCCGACGTACCGTGCCACCGCTCGTACCGCTCCCATCGTTCCCGGGTAATCCATGCGGGTCGGTCCGACCACGCCGAGTTTGGCTACTGCCTCGCCGCCCGAACCGTAACCGACAGAGACGACCGACGTGGAGTTGAGTCCCTCATAGGCGTTCTCATGACCGATCCGCACCGTCATGCCCGAATCGCTTGCCTCACCAAGGAGTCTGAGCAGGACGACCTGCTCCTCCAATGCTTCCAGAACGGGCCGGATCGTGAGGGGAAAGTCATGTCCGAAGCGAGTGAGATTGGCGGTGCCGCCAATCATCAGCCGCTCCTCGGTCTCCTCGACGAGCGTCTCCAGGAGGGTGGAGAGCACCGTCGAGACCGTGCCGCGGTCCTCGGCCTCGAAGGCCTCCGGCAGGTCCTGCACCAGGTTCGGGACGTCCGTGAAACGGCGGCCCGCGACCCGGCTGTTCAGCCGCGCGCGTAGATCCGCCAGCGACGTCTCCCCGAACGGCGCCGGGCAGTCGATCATGCGCTGCTCGACCCGTCCCGTGTCCGTGATCAGTACGAGCATGACGCGCGCCGGAGCCAGCGACAGCAACTCCACGTGCCGCACCGTCGAGCGCGTCAGCGAGGGGTACTGCACCACGGCGACCTGCCGGGTGAGCTGCGCCAGCAGTCGTACGGTCCGGCCCACCACGTCGTCCAGATCAACGGCGCCGTCGAGGAAGTTCTGGATCGCCCGTCGCTCGGGCGCCGTCATCGGCTTGACGCCCGCGAGCTTATCGACGAACAGGCGGTAACCCTTGTCCGTGGGGATGCGTCCGGCGCTGGTGTGCGGCTGCGCGATGTAGCCCTCGTCCTCCAGCGCCGCCATGTCGTTACGCACTGTCGCCGGCGAAACCCCGAGGCTGTGCCGCTCCGTGAGCGCCTTGGAACCCACCGGCTCTTCCGTGCCCACGTAGTCCTGGACGATGGCGCGGAGCACTTCGAGCCTGCGTTCACTGAGCATCGCGCACACCTCCAGCTGGTCTCCCGTGTTCTTCGCTTGGCACTCAGCGCGCAAGAGTGCCAGCATCCCGGCTCAAGTGTACGGCCGTGGGGTAGCGCCCCGGCAAGGGCGGACGTGAGCCGCCGATCCGAGGTGTACGGGCATGTCCTGCTCTGTCGGGGACATACAGCTAGCGTCGTTGCATGACGGTGACTTGGGAAGAGTCCGCGCGATGCTGAACACGGTCTGGGCGGAGGCGGGGTGGGAGGAGCTGGCCCCCGGGGTCGGTCGGTGCCGTCTTCCCGGGTGGGACTGCACGGTCGGGCTCGTGATCGGCGAGGGCGCGGCGCTCCTGATCGACGCGGGGTCGAGCGTGCGGGAGGGCGTACGGCTGCGTACGGAGGCGCAACGGCTCCTCGCGGGTGGCAGGGTGACCCACCTCGCGCTCACGCATCCGCACTTCGACCATGTCCTCGGGGCGGCGGCGTTCGCGGGGGTCGAGGTCTTCGGGGCGGTGGGCGTGGACAAGGTGCTCGATGACGACCGCGATGAGCTGCGCGCGGATGCGGTGCGCAACGGTGCGGATCCGCGCGAGGCGGCGGAGGCGGCGGATCTCCTCGTCCGGCCGCGGCATCTGGTGTCTGGCGAGTGGACGCTGGACCTGGGGGGCGGGCGACAGGTGCTGCTGGCGAATGTGGGGCCGGGGCATACTCCTCACGATCTGGCGGTGCTGGTCCCCGCCGGGCCCGGCGGCCCTGGCAGGCCCGGCAGCCCCGGCGGACCTGGTGCGGTCCCCTCCCCGGAGGCGCTCGAGGCCCGCGAGGTCGTCTTCTGCGGCGACCTGGTCGAAGAGTCCGGCGAACCGCAGGCCGGCCCCGACGCCGTACCGTCCCACTGGCCCGCGGCCCTGGACCGGCTGCTGGCCCTGGGCGGCGAGGACGCGGTGTACGTCCCCGGACACGGTGCCGCGGTGGACGCGGGCTTCGTCCGGGCCCAACGGGACGCGCTGGCAAGGCGTTTCGGGGTGTGACGAAGGTCGTATCGGTATCGTCTGCCGAATGCGCCAGTACTCACCGGATCTGACCCCTCCCTGGAAGAAGCCCAAGCCGGTACCGGAGGTCCCGGCCGAGCCCGGCCTCGTCGTCGAGGAGCCCGGCACCGGCTTCTGCGGCGCCGTGATCCGCTGCGAGGCGGCAACGGTCACGCTGGAGGACCGCTTCGGCAAGCACCGGGTGTTCCCGCTGGAGCCGCGCGGGTTCCTGCTGGAGGGGCGGGTGGTGACGCTCGTACGTCCGTCGTCGGCGCCGGTACGTCCCACGCGTACCGCCTCCGGCTCGGTGGCCGTCCCCGGCGCCCGCGCCCGCGTGGCCCGTGCCGGGCGGATCTACGTGGAGGGGCGCCACGACGCGGAACTGGTCGAGAAGGTGTGGGGCGACGATCTGCGCATCGAGGGCGTGGTCGTGGAGTACCTGGAGGGCATCGACGACCTCCCGTCGATCGTGGCCGATTTCGACCCTGGCGCCGATGCCCGCCTGGGCGTCCTGGTCGACCACCTGGTGCCCGGCAGCAAGGAGTCGCGTATCGCGGAGGCGGTGACGAGTGAGTACGCGCTGGTCGTCGGGCATCCGTACATCGACGTCTGGGAGGCGGTGAAGCCGTCGTCGGTGGGGATTGAGGGGTGGCCCCGGGTCCCGCGCGGGCAGGACTGGAAGACGGGGGTGTGCCGGGCGTTGGGGTGGCCGGAGAACACGGGGGCGGCGTGGGGGCGGATCCTTGGCTCGGTGCGCTCGTATCGGGACTTGGAGCCGGAGCTCTTGGGGCGCGTGGAGGAGTTGATCGACTTCGTCACGGCGGCGGAGTGACTTTCTCGGCCGTGAACGGCCGAGCTTGTGTACTCGGTCTTTCACACCTTGTCGCGCTCCCGACTGCCCCCTACGGCGGGACGGTCACGGGTCGCATCTCCCACTAACGGCCAGGCCAGTTGCAGGACGGGCATGGTGACGAATGCCCACGCCGAGCGTGCGCGGTTGCGCACGTTGACCCCGGCGACGTGGTCGGCGGACCTAGCGAGGCCGCACCGACGACAACGGAAATGGTCCCGGTCGGGCCGTTGGCCCGCCCGGTGTGCCCGCAGCGGGGACAACGCTGCGAGGTGTGGGCCCGCATCCACCTCCGTCGGAACGCCGACGGGCGACGCCTGGCTCACGCTGCGGCGTAGTCGGCGAGCGAAGGCTCCAACAGGCCGAAGGCGCTGTCCGCCTCCGCGATGACGGTGGCGGAGATCCGGACGTTGTCCTGGCCGGTGAGGGTGAGTTCCTGGATGCGCTGGAACAGGGTGCGGTGCACGGCGCCGAGCAGGGCGGCGGCGGTGCGGGGGGTGATGTCGCCGCGGGGTGTGCCGGTGGCGTCGGCCAAGGCGTCTGCCAAGGCGGCCTCTCGCAGGTCGTGCAGGTCGCGCAGTCGGGCGGAGAGGGTGGGGCTGTCGGCGATCATGCGGGCGAAGTCGGGGCCGGAGAACCCGGCGACCGGGTCGGCGTCCGCGGCCGCGTCGGCGAAGGCGCGGCGCAGGGCCGCCAGGGCCGACTCGCCGGCTTGACGGCCGGTCACCGTACCGGCCAGGGAGGCGGTGAAGGCGTCCTGGTGGTCCAGGGCCAGGTCCTCCTTGCGCGGGAAGTAGTTGGTCACCGTCTTCTTCGCCACCCGCGCGGCGGCGGCGATCTCGGCGATGGTGGTCCGCTCGAAACCCTGGGCGAGGAACAAGCCGGTGGCGACGTCGGAGATGAGCTGCCGGGTCTCCTGCTTCTTGGATTCCCGCAGGCCAGCAGGGGGTGCGGACGAAATGGCGTCAGTAGTCATGGAGCAATCTTACCCTCGTAGTATTTTTATGTTGACATCCTCGAGCGGACCAGCCTAAGTTTACATCCGTTGCAAGTTTCCTCCGAAGCGAAGAACGGATGTGCCCATGCTCGAACCCCCCCTGTCGCCCTTCGGATCGCGCCCGTCAAGATCGGCCCGGTCCTGACCGAGCGCGACAACCGCGCCCCGGCTCTGCCCCGCGGCAATCAGCGTTCCGCCCGCGCTCTGCCCGCACCCGCCCGGCGGGTCCCCCCGAAGGCCCGCAATCTGCCGCGCCGCTCCGGCTACTGACCCGCACTCACCCGGCACCTGTACCTCCGCCTCCCGGAATCCAATGAGGAGAAGCACCTTGCAGATCACCGCGTCCACCGTCTCACTCACCGTCGACGACGTCGCCGCGTCCCAGCGGTTCTTCACAACACACCTCGGCTACGTCGAGCAGGCCGCCGCCGATGGATTCGCCTCCCTGTCGCGCGACGACGCCGCGATGGACATCGTCCTGCTCGCACGTGGCACCGAAGTGCTGCCGGCCGACCAGCGTGACCAGCACGCCTCCGGCCTGATCCTCGCCTTCACCACCACCGGTATCGAGCAGGAGGAGAAGCGGCTGCGCGCCGAGGGCGTCGAGATCACCATGCCGCTGCGCGAGGAGCCCTGGGGCGAACGCCTCTTCCAGGTCACCGACCCCAACGGCGTGATCGTCCAGTTCGTCGAGTGGGTCACCCCGTCCGGCCCCGAGAACGCCTGACAGCCCACCGCGTCAGGCCGATCCGCGCCATGCCCCGGCAACGCCCGGCCCGGACCGTGTGCGACATCCCGCAACTCGGCAGAGGACCTCAACCTTGTCACCTGATCCGACCACCGTTCACCCGCTGCCCGCCCACGACCGCGTGGTGTTCCTCAAACCGCTGGTCATGTCACCGACCATCGCCGTGGGTGAGTACACCTACTACGACGATCCGAACGGCGCCACGGACTTCGAGCACCGCAACGTCCTTTACGCCTACGGGCCGGAGCGTCTCATCATCGGCAAGTACTGCGCGATCGCCTCGGGAACCACATTCCTGATGGCCGGTGCCGAGCATCCGGCGATGGGGGTGTCCACGTACCCGTTCACCATGTTCGGCGGCCGGTGGGCCGAGCAGACCCTGGACATCGTCATGGCCATGCCCAGCCGCGGCGACACGATCGTCGGCAACGACGTCTGGTTCGGCTACCAGGCGACCGTCATGGCCGGCGTGCGGATCGGCGACGGCGCCATCATCGCGGCCGGCGCCGTGGTCACCGCCGACGTTCCGCCCTACACGATCGTCGGTGGCAACCCGTCCAGGCCGATCCGGCAGCGCTTCGACGACGCCGACATCGAGCGGCTGCTGCGCGCCGCGTGGTGGGACTGGCCCGCCGACCTGGTCACCGAACACGCCCGCACCATCATGGCCGGAACGCCGGCCGACATCGAATGCATCGCCGCCAGGAACCGCTGACCCGAAACCCGATGACCGCGGTCTCTCCTGCGGAGACCAGACCGGAGAGAGTGCCCGTGAAGTACGCGCTGGTGATCTTTGAGACCGAGGAGTCGCGCCGCAGCATCCAGGCCGACCGGGACGCCTACCGCAAGGCGTACGAGACCTGGATCGGCCAGGTCGCGGCGGGCGGCAAGCTGGCCGGCGGCGAAGCCCTCGAGACCGAGCGCATCGCCCCGGTGACCGTGCGCAAGGCATCCGACGGTTCGCTGCAGGTGACCGAAGGTGCTGCGCAGGCGGGCGAGGAGACCCTCGGCGGCTGGTTCGTGCTCGAGGTCGCCGACCGCGAGGAAGCCGTCGAACTGGCCAAAGGGCTGCCCACCCCGGAGACGATCGAGATCCGCCCGATCCTCGAATCCGCCTGACCGGGGTCGGGGACTGACCCCGGGGGCGCAGCACCGGCCCACGGGGTCGCTGCGGTCGTGCCCGTACTGGTTGGTGCCGCCGACTTTCCCGCTCGGGCGGCCGGGAGGGTGCGTACGCGCGGGCGGTGTGCCGACCATGTGGCCGGTGCTGCCGTGTAGGCGGCCGCTTCGATGGCGGCCAAGCCCCGACCGCTACGTCGAATGGTGTGACACCACGGTCCGGTAGGAGCCCACTTCAAGGCGGAGCAGCCTCCGGCCCGCGCGGAGGACGCTGAGGCCGCGCTGGTTCTGCTCGCCCTGGTTCGTCGCATGCTCGACGACGGCGAGCGACGGCTGATCGACATTGCCCGCGAACGCAAGGTCACCTGGCCCCGGATTGCTCTGGCTCTCGGCCTCGGCCAGCCCCAGGGTGCGCAGCAGCGCCGGAAGCGGTGGAAGCCGATGACTCGCTGCTCGACCCTGCCCGGCGTACGTCAAGGTCCTGATCCGTCGGCTGGCGGCCGCGGTTCGCAGCGGGCGCAGACCGCCGCCGACCGGGGTAGAGGCGCGGAAGCTGTAGCGGCCGAGCACGTTGAGGTTCGCGCGCTTGAGCGGGGAGACGCGGGCGACGTCCTCGTCCAGGACGTCCTGCTCGCGCTCCTCGGCTGGCAGCGCCCGCAGCCCCTCCGGCATTTGAGGAGCGCAGGTGCGGGGGCTGGCCCACGAAATTGGATCCGGGGCTGGCCCTCGGGGATGGGACGGGTTGGGGCGGCGGGGGCGGAACCCTTCAGTCCACCAGGTCCCGCACCACCGCATCCGCCAGCAACCGCCCCCGCAGCGTAAGAACCGCCAGCCCCTCCCCGTACGGCCCGGCTTCGAGAAGCCCCTCGGCCAGCGCCCGCCGGGACGCGGCGAGGCCGTCCGGCCTCAGCAGGGACAACGGGCAGCCCTCCCGGAGCCGCAGCTCCAGCAGGATCCGCTCCACCCGCCGGTCCTCCTCCGACAGGAGCTCCCGCCCGGCGCCCGGCGACCTACCCTCCGCCAAAGCCCCCGCATACGCCCCCGGATGCTTGACGTTCCACCACCGCACACCCCCCACATGGCTGTGCGCCCCTGGCCCAGCCCCCCACCAGTCGGCCCCCCGCCAGTACAACTCGTTGTGCAGACACCGCCCGGCCCGCGACGTGGCCCAGTTCGACACCTCGTACCACTCGAACCCGGCCCCCGCCAGCACCTCGTCCGCGATCAGATACCGGTCCGCGTGAACGTCGTCATCCGTCATCGGAACCTCACCGCGCCGGATCCGCCGCGCCAACTGCGTCCCTTCCTCGACGATCAACGCGTACGCCGACACATGATCCGGCCCGGCCCCCAGAGCCGCCTCCAACGACGCCCGCCAGTCGTCATCCGACTCCCCGGGCGTGCCGTAGATCAGATCCAGGTTCACATGCGAGAACCCCGCCGCCCGCGCCTCCGCGACGCACGCCTCGGGCCGCCCCGGCGTATGCGTACGGTCCAGCACCTTGAGCACATGCTGCCGCGCACTCTGCATCCCGAACGAGATCCGGTTGAAGCCCCCGGACCGCAACGCGGCCAGATACGACGGATCCACCGACTCCGGATTCGCCTCCGTCGTGATCTCCGCGTCCTCCGCGAGCCCGAACTCGTCCCGGATCGCCCCCAGCATCCGTACGAGATCATCGGCGGCGAGCAGAGTCGGCGTACCGCCACCGACGAAGACCGTACGGACGGGCCGGGGGTCGTCGCCCAGGACCTTGCGAGCCAGCCGCACCTCGTCGATCAGGGTCGAGGCGTAGTTGTCGCGGGACGCGAGGACGCCTCCACTCCCCCGCAGCTCGGTCGCGGTGTACGTGTTGAAGTCGCAGTAGCCGCAGCGCGTCGCGCAGTACGGCACGTGCAGATAGAACCCGAGGGGGCGCGCGGCGGCGCCCGCCAGGGCGTGCGCGGGCAGCGTCCCGTCGTCGGGGACGGGCTCACCGTCGGGAAGTGCGGAAGGCATGCCTTCCATTGTCCAGCACCCCCGGCACCGACTACGCCGTCTACTCCGCCTGCAGCACCAGCAGCGCCAGATCGTCCTCCGGCGGCTTCGGCCCGAATTCGTGCACCAGTCGCCGGATCCGCTCGGCGATCAGCTCGGCGCTCAGGCCCGCGCAGCCGCTGAGGACAGTGGCGAGCCCCTCGGAGTCGTCGAACTGCCGGGCCCCGCTCCTCCGCTCCGTCACCCCGTCCGTGACGCACAGGAGACTGTCGCCGGGGCGCAGTTCGAAGCTCCCGTACGTGTACGTGGCGTCCTCGAAGACGCCGAGCAGCGTCTGCGGCTGGGCCACCTCGGTGAGCACCGTTCCGCAGGGTTCCAGGACCAGCGGCAGCGGATGGCCGGCGGAGGCGATGGTGCAGTGCACGCCGCCGTCGTGGGGGACCAGCTCGCCGTACAGCAGGGAGAGGAACCGGTTCTGCGGGCCCTCGTCGGCGAGGCCGGGAGCGCCGGCCGCCACCAGGGAGCGGGCCGCGGCGTCCGCGGCCTCGGTCGCGTCGTCGAGGAGCAGCTGATTGAGGCGGTCGAGCACGTCGGGGACCTCGTACCCCTCGCGGGCGAGCAGCCGCAGCCAGGGCCTGGCGAGGCCGATGACGACGGCTGCCTCGGGTCCCTTGCCCTGGACGTCGCCGAGCGCGAAGCACCAGCGTCCGTCCCCGGCCGGGAAGAGGTCGTAGAAGTCACCGCTCGGGCCGCCCTTGTCGCACGGTTCGTAGACGAGCGCGCTGCGTACGCCGGGTATTTCGGCGACCGCGCCGGGCAGCAGGCCACGCTGCAGTACGCGGCTGATGGTGGCCTGTCGCGCGTACTGCCGGGCCGCTCCGATGGCGAGCGAGACCCGGCGGCTGAGGTCCTCGACGAGCCCGGTGATCTCGTCGGGGAAGCGGACGAGCCCCGTCCGTCCGATGACGAGCGTGCCGAGCGGCCGGCCGCCCGCGATCAGCCGGTACGCGAGTGCCGTACCGCTGTCCGCGCCCGCGCCGAGCGCCTGTCCGGGCCAGGGGACGGGGACGGGGCTGGAGCCCGCCGAGTCGGGTACGCGCGGCGGGTCCTTCTCCAGGAAGAGGCGCAGTTCCTCGATGCGGTTCTCGCTGCCGTGCCAGACGCGGGCGAGGCGTGGCCCGCCGGTCAGGCCACCGTCGGGCCGGCCCGGGGTCTCGTCCTCGAGCCACACCGCGCACCAGTCGGCGAGCCGCGGCACGAGCAGCTGCGCGGTGAGCGCGGCGACCAGGTCCTCGTCGAGCTGCCCGGCCAGCAGGTCGGAGGCTTCGGCGAGGAAGCAGAGGGCGCCGCGATTGAGCCATTCCTTGTCGTGCAGCGGTACGCCGCGCCGGGGTGCGGGGGTGAGGATCTCGGCGGCCCGCACCCCGCGCAGGAGGGCGCGTTCACCGTCGTACGCCTCTGGCCCGGCCGTCTCCTCGACGGGCGCGACCCCGGCAACGGGCAGCCGGGCCCACACGATCTTGGTGCCGGTGCGGTACGTGATGCCCCACGACTCGGCGAGCGCGGAGACGAGCCGCAGACCACGCCCGTACTCGGCGCTGTCGTGCGGCCGCTCGACGCCGTCGCCGCGCACCACGCGCGCGGGATGGTGGTCGGCGACCTCGATGACGAGCACACCGGCGGCTTCGGCATCACTTTCGGCCACGTCGGCAAACTCGGCGAGCCGCGCGGGCTCGGCGAACCCGGAGTTCTCGGCGAACCCGGCGTTCCCCACGAACTCGCCGTCCTCGGCGGGCTCGGCGGGCTCGGCGGGCTCAAGGCGCGTCCGGAGTTCTACGTCCGTGCCGGCGTGCACCACCGCATTGGTGACGAGTTCGCTGACCACGACCACGGCCTCGTCGACCAGCTGGTCGGTGATAAACTCGACGCCCGGCAGGGCAAGTTCGGTCCACTCGGCGAGCGCGGTGCGGACGAAGCGGCGGGCGGCTCCGGGCGCGAGAGGGTTGCCCGGCAGCGACGTACGCGCGGTCGGGCGCGGGCGCTCAGGTGCATCAGGAGCACGGGACATGCTCCCCCGTCGCGTTGGTATGGGCCCCACTGTGCGGCTCCCTGAGCAGTTGGACGATTAGGCCTCAGGCGGCATCGACAGAGTGACAGACTGACCCCGCCCATAAGCGTCGAGTTACCGAAGTGGGCTCGCATGAGTGAGAACAGTGCTACGCAAGTGCTCGAAGACGGACAGATTCGAGCATCCGATCTGCGTCCTCTGCTCGCTGCCATGACCGCTGCCCGCGACGGTGACTTCACGAAGGTGCCGGAGTCGGGGCAGGGGCTGGTGGCCGAGCTCAACGCCGTGTTCAACCAGATCATGGGCCGTGACGCGCACTTCAACTCCGAGGTGCAGCGCGTCCGTCGGGAGCTGGTGCGCCACGGCCGGCTCGACGAACGGCTCTCCGCGAGCCCCGGTCAGGGCCAGTGGACGACCAGGGTCGACGACGTCAACCAGCTGCTCGACGCGCTGGTGGCCCCCGCCGCGAACGCGACCCGCGTACTGGACGCGGTGGCCGGCGGCGATCTGACGCAGCGGGTCGACCTGCATGACGGGAACCGTCAACTCCGAGGCGATCTGCGCCGGTTGGGGCGAGCCGTCAACAAGATGGTCGATCAGCTGTCCCTGTTCACCGGAGAGGTGACCCGGGTCGCGCGCGAGGTCGGCACCGAGGGACGGCTGGGCGGTCGCGCCAAGGTGACGGGCCTGTCTGGGAGTTGGCGGGATGTGACCGAGGCCGTCAACACGATGGCGTCCCGGCTGACCGCGCAGGTGCGCGACATCGCCCTGGTGACGACGGCGGTGGCGCGGGGCGATCTGACCCGCTCGGTGACGGTCGAGGCGACGGGCGAGCTGCTCGAGCTGAAGCTGACCGTGAACACGATGGTCGACCAGCTCTCCGCCTTCGCCGACGAGGTCACGCGAGTGGCCCGCGAGGTGGGCACGGAGGGCCAGTTGGGCGGTCGCGCCCAGGTCCGTGGCGTATCGGGCGTCTGGAAAGACCTCACCGACAACGTCAACTTCATGGCGTCCAACCTGACCAGTCAAGTCCGAAATATCGCCCAAGTCACCACAGCCGTGGCCAACGGCGACCTCAGCCAGAAGATCACGGTCGACGCCCAGGGCGAGATCCTCGAACTGAAGTCGACCATCAACACGATGGTCGACCAGCTCTCCGCCTTCGCCGACGAGGTCACCCGTGTGGCCCGCGAAGTCGGCACCGAAGGAAACCTGGGAGGTCGCGCTCAGGTCCGTGGCGTATCGGGCGTCTGGAAAGACCTCACCGACAACGTCAACTTCATGGCGGACAACCTGACGTCACAGGTACGGAACATCGCCCTCGTCTCGACCGCCGTGGCCCAGGGCGACCTCGGCAAGAAGATCACGGTGGAGGCGAAGGGCGAGATCCTGGAGCTGAAGTCGACGATCAACACGATGGTGGACCAGCTCTCCGCCTTCGCGGACGAGGTCACCCGTGTGGCCCGCGAGGTCGGCACCGAGGGCAACCTGGGAGGTCAGGCCCAGGTCCGTGGCGTATCAGGGGTCTGGAAAGACCTCACCGACAACGTCAACTTCATGGCGCTCAACCTGACGTCACAGGTGCGGAACATCGCGCAGGTGACCACGGCCGTCGCGAACGGCGACCTGTCCAAGAAGATCACCGTCGACGCCCGCGGCGAGATCCTCGAACTCAAGGACACCGTCAACACGATGGTGGAGCAGCTGCGCGCCTTCGCCGACGAGGTGACCCGGGTGGCCCGCGAGGTCGGCACGGACGGGCGGCTCGGCGGACGTGCCCAGGTACTCGGCGTCTCGGGCGTGTGGCGGGACCTGACGGACAACGTCAACTACATGGCGGACAACCTCACTTCGCAGGTACGGAACATCGCTCAGGTCGCCACCGCCGTGGCCCAGGGTGACCTCTCCAAGAAGATCGACGTGGACGCGCGCGGCGAGATCCTGGAGCTGAAGACCACGATCAACACGATGGTGGACACCCTGTCGTCGTTCTCGTCCGAGGTGACGAGGGTGGCCCGCGAGGTGGGTTCCGAGGGCCAACTCGGCGGTCAGGCAAGGGTCGAGGGCGTGTACGGCACCTGGAAGCGCCTGACGACGAACGTGAACGAACTCGCCTCCAACCTCACCACCCAGGTCCGCGCGATCGCCGAGGTGGCGTCCGCGGTGGCCCAGGGCGACATGTCCCGCTCCATCTCGGTGGAGACCCGCGGCGAGGTCACCGAGCTGAAGGACAACATCAACCTGATGGTGGCCAACCTGCGCGAGACGACCCGCGCGAAGGACTGGCTGGAGTCGAACCTCGCCCGCCTCGCCGCCCTGATGCAGGGCCACCGGGACCTGATGGAGGTCGCCGACCTGATCCTGCGCGAGCTGACGCCGCTGGTGAACGCACAGTACGGCGCGTTCTATCTGGCCGACCCCGACGAGGACAGCCCGGCGCTGCGAACTGCCGTGCCTGCCAAGGGGCTTGCCTTCATCGCCGGGTACGGAGCGGCGCAGGGCGCGACCGTGGAGACCGGCGGGCTCCCGGTGCACGGACTGGTGGCGCAGGCGGCCCGCGAGAAGAAGCGGATCCTCGTCGAGGAGGCCCCGCCGGACTACATCAAGATCAACAGTGGTCTGGGCGAGGCGTCCCCGGCCAGCGTCGTCATCATTCCGATCCTCTTCGAGGACAAGCTGCTCGGCGTGGTCGAACTGGCCTCGTTCTCCCGCTTCTCCGATGTCCACCTGGCGTTCTTCGACCAGTTCGTGAACACCATCGGTGTCGCGATCAACACCATCATCGCCAACTCGCGTACGGAGTCCCTGCTCGGCCAGTCCCAGCAGCTGGCCACCCAGCTCCAGGACCGCTCCGACGAACTACAGCGCCAGCAGGCCAAGTTGCAGCGCTCGAACGCCGAACTGGAGGAGAAGGCGGCTCTCCTGGCGACGTCCTCCCAGTACAAGTCGGAGTTCCTGGCGAACATGTCGCACGAGCTGCGCACCCCGCTGAATTCGCTGCTGATCCTCGCCCGCCTGCTCTCCGACAACCCGGACGGCCATCTCTCCGACCAGGAGGTGCAGTTCGCGTCCACGATCCACCGTTCGGGCTCGGACCTGCTCCAGTTGATCAACGACATCCTCGACCTGTCGAAGATCGAGGCCGGCCGGATGGACGTACGCCCGAAGAAGCTGCCGCTGATCAAGCTGCTCGACTACGTCCACGCCACGTTCCGGCCGCTCACCATCGACCGGGGGCTCGCCTTCGAGGTGGCGGTCGGCGAGGACGTACCGCGCGAGATGTACTCGGACGAGCAGCGCCTCCAGCAGATCCTGCGCAATCTGCTCTCCAACGCGATCAAGTTCACCGCGAACGGCCGGGTCGAGCTGCGCGTCAACCGCATCAAGGACCCCGAGCACCGCTACACACGCGGCGAGCACGACGACGTGATCGCCTTCGAGGTGACGGACACCGGCATCGGTATCGCGCCGGAGAAACTCCCGGTGATCTTCGAGGCGTTCCAGCAGGCCGACGGCACCACCAACCGCAAATACGGCGGCACAGGCCTTGGTCTGTCCATCAGCCGCGAGATCGCCGGACTGCTCGGCGGCCGCATCATCGCCGAGAGCCAGCCCGGGAAGGGTTCCACCTTCACGCTGTACGTCCCTGTCGCCAGCCCCGGCAACGCCGCGACCGGTCCCGTACCCGAGGAGCGCCAGTCGCCCGTACCCGAGCAACTGTCCACCGAGTCCACCGCCGAGTCCACCGAATCCGCCGAGTCCATCGGGTCGTACACCGCGCACGACACGGACGACACCTGGCCTACGCCCACCAAGCTGGAGGAGTGGAAGGCGGGCCGGGCGGGTCAACTTCTGCCGGGGCGCAGGGTGTTGATCGTGGACGACGACATCCGCAACGTCTTCGCTCTCACGCACGTCCTGGGCCGGGTCGGCATGCCGGTGCTGTACGCGGAGAACGGCCGCGAGGGCATCGAAACGCTGGAGCGCAACCCCGATGTCGAACTGGTCCTGATGGACATCATGATGCCGGAGATGGACGGTTACGAGACCATCGCCGCCATCCGCCGCACCCCACGCTGGGCCGGCCTGCCCATCGTCGCCCTCACCGCCAAGGCGATGCCCGGCGACCGCGAGAAGTCCATCGCCCGCGGCGCCAACGACTACGTACCCAAGCCGGTGGACGTCGATCAACTGCTGACCGTCGTCTGCGCCCTCCTGAACCCGGCCGGAGAAGACGACGGACCAGACGACGAAGAAGGCGACGATGCGGAGGCGGAAGGACGCGGCGAGGAGCCGGAAGCCGTCGGCCCCGCCCCCGTCCCGTCGCCGAACGACTGAGGCAGGCAGACGATCACCATGAGTACTGAGGCATCGACCGGCGAGCGCGCCAACATCCTCCTCGTGGACGACATGGAGGACAACCTGATCGCGCTGGAGGCGGTCCTGGGCTCCCTCAACGAGCCGCTGATACGGGCCCGTTCGGGCGAGGAAGCGATGAAGGCGCTGCTGCGGCAGCGGTTCGCCGTAGTGCTGCTCGACATCCGCATGCCGGGCATGGACGGCTTCGAGACCGCCGCGAACATCAAGCGGCTGGACCAGACCAAGGACGTCCCGATCATCTTCCTGACGGGCACGGACGCCGACTCCGGCTACGCCTTCCGCGGCTACGCCACCGGCGCCGCCGACTACCTCACCAAGCCCTTCGACCCCTGGGTCCTAAGAGCCAAGGTCACAGTCTTCCTGGACCTCCACCGAAAGAACCGCCAACTGGAACGGATGCTGGCACAGCAACGGGCCCACGGCGCACAGGTGAACGCCAGCTTGGACGCCCTGGAGAAGCAACTGACGGAGGCTTCCCCGGACTTGGCGGGGGTGCGCAGGCAGGTGAGAGACCTACGGGCATTGGTGAAGGGCAACGGCGCCGTGTGAGAGGCCGTAGGCCTCTTAGGGGCGCGGGGCTGTATCAATTTGCGGCTCCGCCGCGTGGGCGCGACCAGCGGCCCCTTTAGGGGCGCGGGGAACTGCGCGACCAGCCACGTACAACCCGCAGCCAACAGCCGAACGCAGTTCCCCGCCCTTCCTGGAGGAAACGCCCGCTGAAAACGCCCTGCTTACGCCTCGCGAGAGCCCGCGTACATCTCCTCGATCAACCCCTTGTACTCCCGCTCAACAACCGGCCGCTTCAACTTCAGACTCGGCGTCAGCTCGCCATGCTCAATGTCGAGGTCCCGCGGCAGAAGCCGGAACTTCTTGATGGTCTGCCACTTCTGAAGCCCTTGGTTGAGCTGCTTGACGTACCCGTCAATGAGCTCGACCGTCGCGGGGTCGGCGACGACCTCGGCGTACGACTTGCCCTCCATACCGTTCTCCTTGGCCCAGCCGAGGATGGACGGCTCGTCGAGCGCGATGAGCGCGGTGCAGAAGTTCCGGTCAGCACCGTGCACGAGGATGTTGGAGACGTACGGGCACACCGCCTTGAACTGGCCCTCGACCTCGGCCGGCGCGATGTACTTGCCGCCGGACGTCTTGATGAGGTCCTTCTTGCGGTCGGTGATCTTCAGATAGCCGTCGGGCGACAGCTCGCCGATGTCACCGGTGTGGAACCAGCCGTCCGGCTCCAGGACCTCGGCGGTCTTGTCGGGCAGCTTGTGGTAGCCCTCCATGATCCCGGGCCCGCGCAGCAGGATCTCGCCGTCGTCCGCGATCCGCACCTCGCAGCCGGGCAGCGGCTTACCCACGGTGCCCGTGCGGTACGCCTCCCCCGGGTTCACGAAGGAGGCGGCGGACGACTCGGTCAGTCCGTAGCCCTCCAGGATGTGCACGCCGGCGCCGGCGAAGAAGTAGCCGATGTCGGGCGCGAGCGCGGCCGATCCGGAGACGCAGGCGCGCAGATTGCCGCCGAAGGCCTCGCGCAGCTTGGAGTAGACGAGCGCGTCCGCGATCTTGTGCTTGGCTCCGAGTCCGAAGGGCACGGAGGCCGTACCGGTCCTGCGGAAGTTGTCCTGGCTGACCTTCGCGTACTCGCGCGCGACTCCCGCCGCCCACTGGAAGATCTTGTACTTGGCGCCGCCACCGGCGCGGGCCTTGGCCGCGACGCCGTTGTAGACCTTCTCGAAGATGCGGGGCACGGCCGCCATGTACGTCGGCTTCACCACCGGCAGATTCTCGATGATCTTGTCCACCCGGCCGTCGACAGCGGTGACGTGCCCGACGTCGATCTGCCCGGACGTGAGCACCTTGCCGAAGACGTGCGCGAGCGGCAGCCACAGGTACTGCACGTCCTCGCCGCTGATCAGACCGGTCGCGGAGGTCGCCTTCGCCATGTACGACCAGTTGTCGTGCGGCAGCCGTACGCCCTTGGGGCGGCCGGTGGTGCCGGAGGTGTAGATCAGCGTGGCGAGCTGGTCGGAGGTGATCGCGCCGACCTTCTCCTTGACGAGGTCGGGGTTCTTCTCCAGGACGGCGGCGCCGCGCTTCTCCAGCTCGGCGAGGGTGAGTACCCAGTCGCCCTCGTCCTGGGAGGAGTCCACGCCGGTGCCGTCGATGACGATGACATGGGTCAATTCGGGAAGTTCGGCCCGCTTCTCGCGCGCCTTGGCGAGCTGTGCGGCGTCCTCCGCGATCAGGACCTTGCTCTCGGAGTCGGAGAGGATGAAGGCCGACTCCTCGGCGTTCGTCTGCGGGTAGACGGTCGTCGTCGCCGCACCCGCGCACATGATGCCGAGGTCGACGAGGATCCACTCGACCCGGGTGGCGGAGGACAGCGCGACGCGCTGCTCGGGCTGGACGCCCAGTTCGATCAGACCCGCGGCGATGGCGAAGACCCGCTCGGCAGCTTGCGCCCAGGTCAGCGACTTCCAATCGTCCGGGCCTTCGCCCGATGCGGGGGGTACGGGGTAGCGGTAGGCCTCGGCGTCCGGTGTGGCCGCCACGCGCTCCAGGAAGAGGGCCGCCACGGACGGCGGACGGTTCTCGATCAGGGTTTGTGTGTCGCTCACGACATCCTCCGGGCCCGCGACAGTGTGCGGCTGGCTCTTTGCGGCTGTTGTGTCACTCGCGGCCGCTGTTTAACTCGCGAGTAACCATCGATGGGTGATCAGAGTAGAGCGGGACTCGCCAGTGCGTAAGGGGCGGCGAGCTGTCACTTCCTACGAGACTCCTACGCTGAGCGAACCTACGCATGCGTACGGGCCCGTCGCGCCGAAATGCGACGAGCCCGCATTCTTCCCCAGTTTCCTGGGGTAACAGTGGTCGGCTTACCCGGAACGACGTCTCCTACTTCTTGCCCCTGCCGGAGGTCGCGCTCTCGTCGCTGGCCAGCACCGCGATGAAGGCCTCTTGCGGAACCTCCACAGAGCCCACCATCTTCATCCGCTTCTTGCCTTCCTTCTGCTTCTCCAGCAGCTTCCGCTTACGCGAGATGTCACCGCCGTAGCACTTGGCGAGGACGTCCTTGCGGATGGCGCGGATGGTCTCGCGGGCGATGACCCGGGAGCCGACGGCCGCCTGGACAGGCACCTCGAAGGCCTGCCGCGGGATGAGCTCGCGCAGCTTGGCGACGAGCCGCACGCCATATGCGTACGCCTGGTCCTTGTGGGTGATCGCGGAGAACGCGTCCACCTTGTCGCCGTGCAGCAGGATGTCGACCTTGACGAGTGAGCTGCTCTGCTCGCCCGTGGGCTCGTAGTCGAGGGAGGCATAGCCGCGGGTCTTGGACTTCAGCTGGTCGAAGAAGTCGAAGACGATCTCCGCGAGCGGCAGCGTGTAGCGGATCTCGACGCGGTCCTCGGAGAGGTAGTCCATGCCGAGCATGGTGCCGCGACGGGTCTGGCACAGCTCCATGATCGAGCCGATGAACTCGCTCGGGGCGAGAATCGTGGCGCGTACGACCGGCTCGTACACCTCACTGATCTTCCCCTCGGGGAACTCGCTCGGGTTCGTCACCGTGTGCTCGACGCCGTCCTCCATGAGCACGCGGTACACCACGTTCGGCGCGGTGGCGATCAGGTCGAGCCCGAACTCACGCTCCAGCCGCTCCCGGATCACATCCAGGTGCAGCAGCCCGAGGAAGCCGACGCGGAATCCGAAGCCGAGGGCGGCCGAGGTCTCCGGCTCGTAGACCAGCGCGGCGTCGTTGAGCTGAAGCTTGTCGAGAGCGTCACGCAGCTCGGGGTAGTCGGAGCCGTCCAGCGGATACAGGCCCGAGAAGACCATCGGCTTCGGGTCCTTGTAGCCGCCGAGCGCCTCGGTCGCCCCCTTGCTCAGGGTGGTGATGGTGTCACCGACCTTGGACTGGCGGACGTCCTTCACACCGGTGATGAGGTAGCCGACCTCACCGACTCCGAGGCCGTCGGCGGAGAGCATCTCCGGCGAGTTGGTGCCGATCTCCAGCAGCTCGTGCGTGGCGCCGGTGGACATCATCCGGATCCGCTCGCGCTTGTTGAGCTGCCCGTCGATGACTCGTACGTACGTCACGACGCCGCGGTAGGAGTCGTAGACGGAGTCGAAGATCATGGCGCGCGCCGGGGCGTCCTTCACGCCGACGGGCGCGGGGACCTGCGCGACGACCTTGTCCAGCAGGGCCTCGACGCCGAGTCCCGTCTTGGCGGAGACCTTGAGGACATCGCCGGGGTCGCAGCCGATGAGGTGGGCGAGCTCGTCGGCGAATTTCTCGGGCTGCGCGGCGGGCAGATCGATCTTGTTCAGTACGGGGATGATCGTGAGGTCGTTCTCCATCGCCAGGTAGAGATTGGCGAGGGTCTGGGCCTCGATGCCCTGAGCGGCGTCGACGAGCAGGATCGTCCCCTCGCACGCGGCGAGCGACCGGGACACCTCGTACGTGAAGTCCACGTGCCCCGGAGTGTCGATCATGTTGAGGATGTGGGTGTTGCCCTTGTCCTCGGTCGGGGCCCAGGGCAGCCGGACCGCCTGGGACTTGATCGTGATGCCGCGCTCGCGCTCGATGTCCATACGATCGAGGTACTGAGCGCGCATCTGCCGCTGCTCGACCACACCGGTCAGCTGGAGCATCCGGTCGGCGAGCGTGGACTTGCCGTGGTCGATGTGCGCGATGATGCAGAAATTGCGGATCAGAGCCGGGTCGGTACGGCTCGGCTTCGGCACATTGTTAGGGGTCGCGGGCACGCAGGGTCCTGATTCTTGAGATATCCGCAGGGGTCAGCGGCTCGGGTTCGGATCGATACGTAGGTTCCATGGTCCCACGGGCGGGGACCGGCCACGGGTTTGGGCCGGTAGGACTACGGCTGCTAGTCTGAGCAGCTGTGTCTCATGCACTTTGGGGTGCCCCTTGAAGGGCTCTCTGCGGAGCCCTCTTGGGAGACACAGACGGCTCTGCCGGGTCACCGGTGGGCCACTCGAAGATCAATCACCGGCGTGTGAGGCTGGCCCTCGTGCGCCTGAACCTGAAAAGGCTCATTCGTGGCGAACATCAAGTCCCAGATGAAGCGGATCAAGACCAACGAGAAGGCGCGGCTGCGCAACAAGGCCGTGAAGTCCTCGCTGAAGACCGCGATCCGCAAGGCCCGTGAGGCCGCTGCCGCGGGTGACGTCGAGAAGGCCACCGAGCTGCAGCGCGTTGCCGCGCGTCAGCTCGACAAGGCCGCCTCGAAGGGCGTCATCCACAAGAACCAGGCCGCCAACAAGAAGTCGGCGCTTGCTTCCCAGGTCGCTTCCCTCAAGGGCTGAACCTGTAACGATCACTTGATTTGATCGCCGGAAGGACTCGAGCGGGCCCTCTCTCTTCCGCTCCCGACCGGCACCCCGACTCGTACGCGGCCTGCGTTCGCCACGCGGGTACGAGTCCTCAGCTTGAACCGAAGGCCCCGCTTTCCGCCCTTCCCCAGGGCGGAACGCGGGGCCTTCGGCTTGGGCTGGGCGGCGTTGGGTTTCCCTGTTTCGAGACCTGGGGGGAGCGGCCCCTTAGGGGCGCGGGGCTGTATCAATTTGCGGCTCCGCCGCGTGGGCGCGACCAGCCACAAACGACCCGCAGCCGCCCGCGAACCGAACCCACCACCCCCGTAGGGCCTACCGCACTCCGCGCGGAGCGCTCCGCGCCGCCCGGGCGATCGCAACAACCGCCTTCTCGAGGGCGTACTCGGGGTCATCGCCCCCACCCTTGACGCCCGCGTCCGCTTCCGCCACCGCCAGGAGGGCCGCGGCGACGCCGTCCGGCGTCCAGCCCCGCATCTGCTGCCGCACCCGGTCGATCTTCCACGGCGGCATCCCGAGCTCTCGGGCCAGGTCGGCCGGACGCCCCCCACGCGCGGAGGACAACTTGCCGATGGCCCGCACCCCTTGCGCCAGCGCGCTGGTGATCAGCACCGGCGCGACCCCCGTCGACAAGGACCACCGCAGCGCCTCCAAGGCGTCCGCCGCCCGCCCCTCTACGGCCCGGTCGGCGACGGTGAAGCTGGAGGCCTCGGCCCGCCCGGTGTAGTACCGCCCGACGACCGCGTCGTCGATCGTTCCCTCGACGTCCGCGACCAGCTGCGCCACGGCGGACGCCAACTCCCGCAGATCACTCCCGATCGCATCGACAAGGGCCTGACACGCCTCGGGCGTGGCCGACCGCCCGAGCGTACGGAACTCACCGCGCACGAAGGCCAGCCGGTCCGCCGGCTTGGTCATCTTGGGGCAGGCGACCTCCCGCGCTCCCGCCTTCCGCGCGGCATCGAGCAGCCCCTTGCCCTTGGCCCCGCCGGCATGCAGCAACACCAGCGTGATCTCTTCGGCGGGCGCACCGAAATACGCCTTCACGTCCTTGATCGTGTCCGCCGACAGATCGTGCGCACCCCGCACGACCACGACTTTCCGCTCGGCGAAGAGCGAGGGACTCGTCAGCTCGGCGAGCGTCCCCGGCTGCAACTGGTCCGAGGTGAGGTCCCGTACATCCGTGTCCGGATCGGCGGCCCGCGCGGCGGTCACCACCTCCCGCACGGCGCGGTCGAGCAGTAGGTCCTCCTGCCCCACGGCGATCGTGACGGGGGCGAGTACCTCTGCCGGGTCTGCGGATTCAGTCTTCCTGGCCATCGCGCTCAAGCATCCCACGCACCACTGACAACGACCCTCGGCTGAGGCCGCTCAGGCACCCCGGCCCCGCGGCTACGGCTCTTCCCGCCAGCCGTCCCACTCGCCCGCGAACTCGTCCAACTCCCCGGCGTCCAGCCGTCCCTCGGCATCCCGCAGGACCACCAGCCACTGCGCGTCCTCGGCATCGTCCTCACCGGCCAGGGCATCCCGTACGAGCCGCGGCTCCTCGTCGTTTATCCCGAACCGCTCCCCGAGCGCCTCCAACGCCTCCTCAGCGGCATCGCGATCCGGCAGCACCAGCACATGTCTCACATCGCTCACGCGGACATTTTCCGGTACGGCCGAGCAGCTCAGCTCTTGGGGACGACCTGTACGTCCAAGGCGATCTGGATGCTGGGCCCGACCACGGCGATGCCACGGGCGAGCATCGTCTGCCAGCTCACCGTGAAGTCGTCGCGCCGGAGCTCTGTGGTGGCTCGGCACGCCGCCCGGACCTCGCCCTCCATGCCGTTGCCGATCCCGAGGTACTCGGTGTCGAGCGTGACCGTACGCGTCACGCCGTGCAGCGACAGCGCCCCGGTGACCGCCCAGCGGTTACCGCCCTTGTGCACAAAGCGGTCACTGTAGAACTCCAGCGTGGGGAAACGGTCGACGTCGAGGAAGTCCGCCGATCGCAGATGGTCGTCGCGCATCTTCACATTGGTGTCGATGGAGGAGGCGTCGATCACCACGTGCATCGCCGTGTGCTCCACCGGATCGGCGACACGTATCACCCCGGCGAAGGTGTTGAACCGGCCGTGAACCCGCGCCAGCCCGATGTGCCGTGCGGTGAACCCGATCGAGGAATGCGTCGGCTCGATCTCCCAGTCCCCCGGCTCGGGCAGCTGGGGAGGCTGGGCGATGCGAAGCGCCATGTCGCCGAGCGAGGTCACCGAGTTCTCCCGCACCGTGGCGCTCTCCCGGATCGGCGTGAACCCCTCCGCCGACACCCCGAGCCGGTACTCCCCCGCGGGAACCGTCGCCATGAACGACCCGAAGGGATCCACGCCCCCGCCGACCACTCTGCGTCCCCTGACGTCGCTGACCGTGAACTCGGCATGCGACACCGGCTGGTTGACCGGATCCAGCACCCGGCAGCTGAGCATCCCGGCACCTGTCGGCATCGGCAGGGCAGCGCGGAGGCCCGTACCCGTTCCTTGCACTCGGTTCTTACGGCTTCCCAGCCACCGGCCGACCATCTACGACACACCTCGCGCAATATGAAATAAGACAGGTTTGTTGGCGATGCATTCGACCACTGGTGCGGCTTTCGAGGCAAGACTCGACCACATCACGGGAATCCAGCAAGTGTGCTGGTTATTGGCACGATCAGTCCGAGTTGGCCGTTCCGCTTGTGTTTCTTCCTTCAGGAATCCGCTCCCCCCAGCGTCGGAACGCGCTCCAGCACGATTCCGAATCGCTCCCGGTACGTCTCCAACACCTCCTCGTCCGTGGCCAGATCCGATACCTCCTTCGTCCCGTCGGCGGCCGTGATCGTGAGCTTCCGTCCGCTGAGCGTGATTCGGCCACCGTCGTCGGTGAGCCGCGAACAGACGAGGGATCGCGTGAAGTGCGACACCGGCGAGGTGCTGTGCCACCAGGCACCGCTCACACAGTCCTCGAGCACCCGTGGCCGCAGCTCCAGCCGGTACTGAGGTGTGCCGTCCCGCAGGACGTCCAGGTCCGGGGCCAGGTCCAGGTCCCTGGAGCCCGCGGAGCGCACGGCACCTCCTCGCACTCCGGCCGGATCCGCCCCGGCCTCCACCAGCTGGAACGTGCCGCCCGGATCCACCTGCTCGCCCCGCTCCCCGAAGGCCAGCGGATAGTGGCTGTTCGCCCCGAATCCGACGTCGACCAGCCAGTCACCCCCGTCCGACGTCCGCACCCGCAGCGCGAGATGGTCGAAGGGAATGCCCAGCCGCCCCTCCTCCCCGTACACCCGTGCCGCGAGGAGCGTCACCTCGAAGCCCAGTTCCGCGAGCAGCGCCCCGAACGCCCCGTTCAGCTCGTAACAGAAGCCGCCCCGCCGGGCCCCCACCAGCTTGTCCAAGAGCCGTTTCTCCTCCAGCACGATCTCCTCTCCCAGATGGATCGACAGATTCTCGAACGGCACGGCCAGCAGATGCCGCAGTTGCAGCTCCTGGAGAGCGTCAGCGGTGGGCAGTGCGGGACGGTCAGCCCCCATCCGCCGGAGATAGGCGTCTGCCTGTACGGATTCCATGGCTCCAGTTTCGCGGACGTCGAGCTTCGGGATCTGGCCGCCCGGTGTCCGGGAGTCGGTCTCCGAGAGCCGGTCGCCGGCCTCCAGCCTCCGGGAGCCGGTCCCCGGGACCTGGCCTTCCGGCCTCCGGTCTCCGGCCCTCGGCTCCTGGCTCCCTGCTCCCTGCTCCCTGCTCGTGGCTCCTGGCTCCTGGCTCCTGGCTCCTGGCTCCTGGACGTCAGGCTCCAGGAGCTTCAGGCTCCCGCCACCCACAGGCGGTCCCCCCTCTCCGGCGACGGCTATCGCCCCGTGCTCGTCCGTGCTCAGTACCGTGGCGCCCCCGGCACGCAGTGCCGCCACCGTGCTCGGGGCCGGGTGCCCGTACGGGTTGTCCGCGCCGGCTGAGATGAGTGCGAGGCGTGGCGCTGCTCGGCGTATGAGCTCGGGGTCCTGGTAGGCCGAGCCGTGATGGGCGACCTTGAGCACGTCCACGCCACCCAGGGTGGCTCCGGCCGGGGATCTCAACAGGGCCTGCTGGGCGGGCGGTTCGAGGTCGCCGAGCAGGAGCAGGGTCAGCCCGGCCGACCGTACGAACATGGCGACGCTCGAGTCGTTCGGGCCCTCGGGAGTCGGGGCCGGGCGGGGCGGCGGCCACAGCACCCGCCAGTCGAGCGCGCCCGTACGCCGCCGCTCTCCCGCTACTGCACGGGTCACCGGGATACGCCGGGCCGCCGCCTGCCGGTGCACGAACTCCGCCTGGTCCAGCGGCTCTTCGAAGTCCGTCGTCTCGATCGCGCCCACCGAACGGCCGCGCAGCACGCCCGCCAGCCCCGCGACATGGTCCGCGTGGAAGTGGGTGAGCACGACGAGGGGGATTCGGGTGATGCCGAGCGTGCGCAGGCAGCGGTCGACGAGCACCGGATCGGGTCCCGCGTCGACCACCACACCGGCGCCGTCTCCTGCCGCGAGCACCGTCGCATCGCCCTGTCCCACGTCGCACATCGCGAACCGCCAGCCGGGTGGCGGCCACCCCGTGATCACCCGTGTGAGGGGCGCCGGCTGCACCAGCACCAGCAGGAGCAGCAGACCGCAGGCAGCGCTCAGCCAGGGGTGCCACAAGAGCCTCCGGCCGACGAGTACGAGCACCACCGTTACGCAGGCGAGCAGCAGCGCGCCTGCCCAACTGTCCGGCCAGTCCACGCCCGCGCCGGGCACGGCGGCTCCGGTGCGGGCGATGTCCGCGATCCAGCCCGCGGGCCAACTCGCGCACCACGCCAGCGCCTTGGCGACCGGCATCGCCCACAAGGCCGTGGCCAGCGTCATGAAGCCCAGCACCGTGGCGGGCGCGACCGCGAACTCCGCGAGGAGATTGCACGGCACCGCCACCAGGCTCACCCGAGCCGAGAGGACCACGACAACGGGCGCGCACACGGCCTGCGCCGCGCCCGCCGCGGCCAGCGCCTCGGCGAGCCGCGGCGGGACCCGCCGCCTCTGGAGCGCGGCGCTCCACCTCGGGGCCAGGGTGAGCAGAGCACCGGTCGCGAGTACGGAGAGCAGGAAGCCATAACTCCTGGACAGCCAGGGGTCGTACAGCACCAGGAGCAGGACCGCCGTGGCCAGCGCCGGAATCAGCGACCTGCGGCGGCCGGTGGCGATGGCCAGCAGCGCGATCGATCCGCAGGCCGCGGCCCGCAGCACACTCGGGTCCGGCCGGCACACGATGACGAAGCCGAGTGAGAGCGCGCCACCGAGTACGGCGGTCGCCCGCAGCGGGATGCCGAGTCTGGGGGCGAGGCCTCGGCGTTCGGCGCGCTGTGCAAGGCCCGGTGGTCCGATGAGCAGGGCGAGCAGGATCGTGAAGTTGGCGCCGCTGACGGCCAGCAGGTGAGTGAGATCAGTCGCTTTGAACGCCTCGTCCAGCTCCGGCGGGATCCGCGAGGTGTCCCCCACCACCAGTCCCGGCAGCAACGCCCGCGCATCCGGCTCCAGCCCCTCGGTCGCCGCACGCAACCCGGCCCGCAACTCCCCCGCGAACCGCTGCGCCCCCGACGGCTCCCCCACCACCCACGGCGGCCCACTCCCCTGCACCCGCAACACCGCCGCGACCCGACCACCGTCCCCCAACTCGGGCACAACCCGCGCCGCCACGCGCACCTTCGTGGAGGGCAGAAGGGAGAGCCAGGGCGAGCGTTGCGCCTTCGCAGAATCCGGCCCCGCCATGGCTCCGTCGCCGGAGTCCGACCCCACCGTCACGATCACCAGGACCGGTGTCCGTGTCGCCGTCACCGTTCCGTCCGGCTGCTCAATGCGGCGGACCTCGGCGTTGAGCAGTACGGAGGTCGGGGCGGCGTGGGCTCCCCTGATCCGAGGTCGGGTGAGCCGGGGGTCCGAGGTGACCTCCACGTCGGCGGTCACCTCGGTGTACTGGCGTGCCAACTCCGGGACGGGGCCACGGCGCAGGTCCGCCCCGTGCAGCCCACCGGAGGCAGCCGCTGCCGCCACGCAGAGCAGCACGGCGGCTACGGAGGCCTTCGGCCAGGTACGCCACAGGAGGCGGCGGCGCGCGCGATGGGCCTCCGGAGCGGCGCGGTTACGGTCCTGCTCGGCGCGGTTGCGTACCGGCTCACTGTGACTGCGCTCCGGCTCGGCCTGGCTGCGGTCCGACTCGTCGTGACCGCGCTCCGGCTCGGCGCGGTTGCCGTCCGGCTCATTGCGGTTGCGGCCCGGCTGGACGCGGCGGCGGCCCGAGTTGCCTCGGCCCCCGTCCGGGTCGCCCCTTCCGCGGTCCGATTCACCTCTCCAGCGGCCTGGTTCACCGTGGCTGCCGTGCGGCTCGGCGTACCTGCGTTCCGAATCGATGCGGTTCCAGTCCCGCTCGCTCATGCCGCCGTCCGAGCCACCGCTCCCGCGGCCTAGTTCACCGTGGCTGCGTTCCGGCCCGGCATGCCTGCGGCCCGACCCCCTGTGGCTACGGTCCAGTTCGCTGCGCACGCGGTCCACCTCGCTACGGTCGCGGTGCGACACGACGCGCTCACGATTTCGGCCGGTGACCAGCAACCCTCCCGCCACGACCAGGCAGACGGCCACCACCCCGACGGTCCAGCCCGGTGACGCGCCCAGCGTCAGTGCCGCCGTAACCCACGCCGCCAGTGCGGGAGGCACCAACCGCAGGTCGGTCGGCCCCTCTTGGCGAGGACGCGAGGAACCAAGCGGGTTCCCAGAGGCAGCGTGCACGGCCGGGCGGTCGCGCCCGCCAGAGTTGGGCGCACCGGGGCCAGCCTCAGCAGAGCCGGGCACACCAGCGCTGGGCGCCCCGGGGCCGCGAACGGCGGGGCCAACCACAGCGGAGCTGAGCGGATGAACCTCCGGCCCATTCATGGCCGTACGAGATTCTGCAAATCAGCGAAACGACGATCACCGATTCCGTTCACTTCCCGGAGTTCGTCGACCGAGCGGAAACCGCCGTGCTGCGTGCGGTAGTCGATGATGTGCTGGGCCAACACGGGGCCGACGCCCGGCAAGGTGTCAAGCTGCTCCAGTGTGGCCGTGTTGAGGGCGACCGGAGCGGCCGGAGCGGCGGCGGCTCCTCCGGGACCGACAGCGCCCGCGGCACCAGCGGAGCCACCGGCACCGGCGCCGCCTGTGCCTCCGGTCGCGCCCGCTGCCATCCCGCCGGGCGGCGCCCCGACCACCACCTGCTCGCCGTCCACAAGGAGCCGAGCGCGGTTCAGCCCCACCGTGTCCGCGCCCGGCCGCACTCCTCCGGCAGCCCGCAGCGCGTCCGCGACCCGGGAGCCGGCCGGCAGCCGGTGGATACCCGGTTCGCGCACCTTGCCGATGACGTCCACCACGACCGCCGGGCCTGGCGCACCGACGGGATCCCGCGCGGCTGTTGAGGATCCGGGTGCCACCGCCGCTTCCTCGTACGGAGCCGTGGGTGCCGCCCGTACCACCTCCGGTGGACGCACCGGCTGGGTACGGCCCGACCAGAAGTGCTGAGCGGCGAAGACAGCGGCCACCACCAGCAACACCGAGAGCGCGATCACACTCTTCCGCTCCAGGCCGCACCTCGACTGGAGCCACAGCGGCATCCGCTCCCGCACGGCAAGCCCAACCCGCTCCCGCCACACGGCTTCAGACCTGGCCGCGGCTTCCACCCCGGCCTCGTTGCCGACCGTCTCGGCGCCGCCTGCCCCCACCGCGTCGCCGCCAACTGCCCGTTCGCGAGGGGGCACACGCGTCCTCGGGCCGGCGTCGGGCGGCCAATGCCCCAACCCCCGCCGTTCTCCTGCCCTTTCGGCGAAGATCGCCTCCGCGCGCAGGCGGAGGGCCTCCGCCGAGGCCTGATGTCGGCGTGCCCTGCCGCGGTAAGGGCGGCGGCGGTGCCGGACGCGGCCGTCGGAAACGGGGCCGCGGCCCGGGCCACTGGTAGCGGTCGTTGTCCGTGAAGGTGATCGAAGTGCCATGCGACGAGAATCGAGCACACCGGCACTCTCGCGATGATCTTGCTCAATTCCCGTGGATTACCACCCAGTTGTGGATAACTCCGTCACCCACACGAGGAGCCTGACGGGCGTCCGACAGGGCTCCCGACAGGGCTCCCGACACAGCCTCCGACAGAGCACCCGTCGGGCCACCCACGCACGCAGCACACGACTTCCCCACATAACCCACACACTTTGCGAGATACATCACAGTGGGATACCTCACCAAGCCCCGTGAAAGCTCACCGAGGCGAGACCACAGCCCCCAGCAACCCCGGCCCCGTATGCGCCCCGATGGCCGCCCCGACCTCGCTCACATGCAGATCTGCCAGGCCCGGCACCCGGGCCCGGAGCCGCTCCGCGAGCGCCGACGCCCGTTCGTGCGCGGCGAGATGGTGAACCGCGATGTCGACCTGTGCACTTCCGGCCCGGTCGGCCGCGATCTCCTCGAGGCGGGCGATCGCCTTCGATGCGGTGCGCACCTTCTCCAGTAGTTCGATCCGGCCGCCGTTGAGCTCCAGCAGCGGTTTCACGGCCAGTGCGGAGCCGAACAGGGCCTGTGCCGCCCCGATCCGGCCGCCCCGGCGCAGATAGTCGAGCGTGTCGACGTAGAAGTACGCGGACGTGCCGGCGGCCCGCTTCTCCGCCGCAGTCACCGCCTCGTCGATCGTGCCGCCCGCCTCCGCGGACTCAGCCGCGGCCAGGGCGCAGAAGCCGAGAGCCATGGCGACCATGCCCGTGTCCACGACCCGTACGGGCACCGAGGCTTCGCGCGAGGCGAGGACCGCCGCGTCGTACGTACCCGAGAGCTCGGCGGACAGGTGCAGCGAGACGATGCCGGTGGCGCCCGACTCGGCCACCTTGCGGTAGGTCTCGGCGAAGACCGCGGGGCTGGGCCGGGACGTGGTGACGGGGCGTCGCTTCTGGAGTGCCTGGGCCAGTGAGCGGGCCGAGATCTCGGTGCCCTCTTCGAGTGCCTGGTCGCCGAGAACCACGGTCAGGGGCACCGCTGTGATGCCGTGGCGCTCCATCGTCCGCGGCGGCAGGTAGGCCGTTGAATCGGTGACGATAGCGACATGGCGGGACATGAGCTGGAGATTACCCGCAGGAACGCCTGGGCGGCAGCCCGGCAGATCGCGCCTGGCGCTGCCGATTCGGCCGGATCCCGTCGCGTTCCCGGATCAAGTCGTGCTCTCCGGGCGGGGCTTCTTCTCCCAGGGGTACGTGGGCCGCGCTGCCGGCGGTGCGATGGCGGGCTGGGTGGGCGTGCGCTCCTTCTCGGCGCTGGGCTCCTTCGCGGCGGTGGGCGTGGGCTCCTCCTCGGCGCTACGCGACGGAGCCGTGTCCGGCCAGGTCTGCTGGTCGCCCGGGGCGGCCGGCGCCTCCGGCCACGGGGGCGGCGGCTGAGAGGGCGCCGGCTCCTTGGTCCAGTGCCGCAGCGCGCCCGCCTCCATGTCGATCTGCTGGCTCAGTGAGTCCAGGTCATCGCCCGCGAACCGCCGGGCCCGGTCACGCGCCGCCCACCGCAGGGCGTCGGCCGACTTCGTGATCTGCTCCGTACGCTCCCGCAGTTGAGGCAGCTGCTCGACGAGGCGGGCTCTGTTCGGCTCGCGCTCCAGTCGCTTCATGTCGGCGTCCAGTTCATGGCCGTGCGCGCTGAGTCGCTGGAAGAGGGCCAGGGACTCCTTCAGCGACTCGTCCTCGGCCACGCCCGCGTGCAGCGCGTCCTGGGTCGCGCGCATCGATGTGCGCAAGGAGAGCCGCAGTTGGGCCAACTCACCGAACGCTCCAGGCTGCGCGAGGGTCTTCGCCTTGAGCGTGGAGTCCTCGACCGTACGGCGGGCCTGCGCGACGGTGCGGTCCACTCCGCGCTTGGCGGCGCCGACCACCTTGACCGTCGCATACGCCCCGAGGACCACGAACAACACGAAGATCAGCGCCACGATTACTGCCACGGCTTCCACGACGTCGTTCCTCTCGGGACCTGCTTCTCGGTCTGCTCGGTCTACTAGATCTGCTCGGTCTTCGCGGTCTACTAGATCTGCTCGGTCCTGTTCCAGTGCCCGCCGGCTCTTCCACGGTAAACGGAAAAGGCAGGCCGGAGGTTCCAGCGGAACCCCCAACCTGCCCGTAGGGGACTACCCCGACGCCTGTTACGCGGGAACGATGTTCACCAGCTTCGGCGCCCGCACGATCACCTTGCGGATCCCCGCGCCATCCAGCGCCGCCACGACCTTGTCGTCACCCAGCGCCGCCTTCTCCAGCTCCACGTCGGAGATCGACGGGGACACCTCCAGGCGCGCCTTGACCTTGCCCTTGACCTGCACGACACAGGTCACGGTCTCGTCCACGACATACGCCGGGTCGGCGACGGGGAAGTCCTGGTGCACGACCGAGTCGGTGTGCCCCAGCTTGCGCCACAGCTCCTCGGCAATGTGCGGGGCCAGCGGCGCGACCAGCAGCACCAGGGGCTCGGCGACGGACCGCGACACCGGGCCTCCCGCCTTGGTCAGATGGTTGTTCAGCTCGGTGACCTTGGCGATGGCAGTGTTGAAGCGCAGGCCCTCCAGGTCCTGGCGTACGCCGTCGATGGCCTTGTGCAGGGCACGCAGCGTGTCCTCGTCGGGCTCCGCGTCCACCACCGTCACATCACCGCTCGCCTCGTCCACGACGTTGCGCCACAGCCGCTGCAGCAGCCGGAACTGACCCACCACCGCGCGCGTGTCCCACGGCCGCGACACATCCAGGGGGCCCATCGCCATCTCGTACAGGCGCAGCGTGTCCGCCCCGTACTCGTCGCAGATCTCGTCCGGAGTGACCGCGTTCTTCAGGGACTTGCCCATCTTGCCCAGCAGCTTGGTGACCTTTTCGCCCTGGTAGTAGAACGCACCGTCGCGCTCCTCCACCTCGGCGGCGGGCACCGCGATGCCTCGGCTGTCGCGGTAGACGAAGGCCTGGATCATGCCCTGGTTGTACAGCTTGTGGAACGGCTCGGCCGACGAGACGTGCCCCAGGTCGTACAGGACCTTGGACCAGAAACGCGCGTACAGCAGGTGCAGCACGGCGTGTTCCTGGCCGCCCACGTACAGGTCGACGCCGCCATGCGGCATGCCCTCGCGCGGGCCCATCCAGTAGCGCTCGTTCTCCGGGTCGACCAGCTTCTCGGAGTTGTGCGGGTCCAGGTAACGCAGCTCGTACCAGCAGGAACCGGCCCAGTTCGGCATGGTGTTGGTCTCACGGCGGTACGTGCGCGGGCCGCGGCCGTCGCCCAGGTCCAGGGTGACGTTCACCCAGTCCTCGTTGCGGGACAGCGGGGTCTCCGGCACGGTGTTCGCGTCGTCCGGGTCGAAGGTGCGCGGCGAGTAGTCCTCGACCTCCGGCAGCTCCAGGGGCAGCATCGACTCGGGCAGCGGGTGGGCGATGCCTTCCTCGTCGTAGACGATCGGGAAGGGCTCGCCCCAGTAGCGCTGGCGGCTGAACAGCCAGTCACGCAGCCGGAAGTTGACAGTGCCCTCGCCGATGCCCTCGCGCTCCAGCCACTCGGTGATACGGGCCTTGGCCTCGGCGACACCCAGGCCGTCCAGGGAGATGTCGGCACCGGAGGAGTTGACGATCTTCGCGTCGTACGACACGAAGGCGTCGTCCCAGGTCGAGGCGTCGGTGCCCCGGTCATCTGTCGGTTCGACGACGCAGCGGATCGGCAGCTCGAAGGCGCGCGCGAAGGCGAAGTCCCGTGTGTCGTGCGCCGGGACGGCCATGATCGCGCCGGTGCCGTAGCCCATCAGTACGTAGTCGGCGATGAAGACGGGCACCTGTTCGCCGCTGACGGGGTTGGTGGCGTACGAGCCGGTGAAGACGCCAGTCTTGTCCTTGGCCTCGGCCTGCCGCTCGACATCCGACTTCGAGGCGGCCTGCGCGCGGTAGGCGGCGACGGCTTCGGCGGGGGTCGCGTGGCCGCCGGTCCACACCTCGTGCGTGCCCTCGGGCCACTCCTGGGGTGTGAACTTCTCCACCAGCGGGTGCTCGGGCGCCAGCACCATGTAGGTCGCGCCGAACAGGGTGTCCTGGCGGGTGGTGAAGATCGTGATGTTCTCGCCGTCGATCGGGAAGTCGACGCGGGCACCTTCGGAGCGGCCGATCCAGTTGCGCTGCTGCAGCTTGATGGCCTCGGGCCAGTCCAGCTGCTCCAGGTCGTCCAGCAGCCGGTCGGCGTACGCGGTGATGCGCATGTTCCACTGGCGCAGCTTGGCCTTGAACACGGGGAAGTTGCCGCGCTCGGAGCGGCCGTCCGCGGTCACCTCCTCGTTCGCCAGTACGGTGCCCAGGCCTGGGCACCAGTTGACGGGCGCGTCGGAGGCGTATGCCAGCCGGAACCCACTCAGGACGTCGGCGCGCTCGGCGGCCGTCAGCTCATTCCAGGAACGCCCACCGGGTACCGCCCGCTCCCCGCTCTCGAACCGGGCGACCAGCTCCGAGATCGGGCGGGCCTTCTTCGCCTCGTCGTCGTACCAGGAGTTGAAGATCTGCAGGAAGATCCACTGGGTCCACTTGTAGTAGTCCGGGTCGATCGTCGCGAACGAGCGGCGGTTGTCGTGGCCCAGGCCCAGCCGGCGCAGCTGCACCTGCATGTTCTTCATGTTGGCTTCGGTGGACACGCGCGGGTGTGTGCCGGTCTGCACGGCGTACTGCTCGGCGGGCAGGCCGAAGGCGTCGAAGCCCAGGGTGTGCAGGACGTTGTGGCCGCTCATGCGCTGATAGCGGGCGTACACATCGGTGGCGATGTATCCCAGCGGGTGGCCGACGTGCAGGCCCGCACCGGAGGGGTACGGGAACATGTCCATGATGAACTTCTTGGGCCTGGCCACCAGGGCGGGGTCAGCGGCCAGATCGCCGGTGGGGTTGGGCGCCGCGTAAGTGGCGTTCGCCTCCCAGAAGTCCTGCCAGCGTGCCTCGATCTCGTTGGCCATGGCGGCCGTGTAGCGGTGCGGCGCCACCACCTCGGAGGCAGCGGCGGGGTTCGTCTCGCTCATGATCCTCAAAGCTCCATCGATCGTCTCTGCCAGCGGCGGGAAATGAAAAAGCCCCTCGCACAGGAGGGGACGCCGCGCTGATTCCGGCCACGGAATCGTCGGTGGCCGGGACTGGTCAGCGCGGCTCGCTAAGCAGAAGGCGTACGGCACGCATGGCGTCAGGGTACCGCAGCCGTCGAGTGGGCCGCGACGGAGATTTCAGGGGCACATGACACGGCGTGCCACACTCTTGTTGCGGCACCAAAAGCTGAACAAAGGTCAAGGGTTACTCCGCGTAAGGCAATCTAAGGGACATCACAGCCCCCTAAGGACCCTTAGATAACGGCGCAATAACTCAAACCTCGTACCCCTCGGTATGTACTCGGCCTAGAGTGCGGCAGCGGGACCGCTTCCCCGAACTGTTTGGGAGACACCCCCCATGAACACTCGACGCAGTAACAGCCCGGTTCCCCGACCGGGCTGCTCAACCCGCGGTGGATTCACCGCGGGTGCGTTGTCGCTCATATCCTTCGTCGCGATGTTGGGAGGTATGTCGTGATCTCAGACAGCCAACCCTTGGCGGCGGACTGCCCCGGGTGCGAGTTGAACAGCACGATGGATGACGCGTTCGCGGAGTTCCTCAACTTCGGTACAGGCGTCCTGTCCCTCGTCTGCCTCAGCGCCTCGGTGATCTGGGGACTCGTCGCCCAGGACAGGATCTTCCTGGACGCCCGCCAGCGGATGCTGGCGCAGGCGGTGCACCGGATCACCGCGGTCTCCGCGGTCGTGTTCATGCTGGTGCACATCGGGACCAAGCTCGCGCTGAGCCACACCTCGTGGATCGCCGCGATCATCCCCTTCGGACTCGTCGGCTCGAACGACGAGATGCTGGGCCGGGCCATCTTCATCGGCCTGGGCACCCTGGCCAGCCTGATGATGATCTTCGTGGCCATCACCGGCATCCTGCGCAATCGCTTCGCGACCTCGGCACCCGTCGCCTCCCGCTGGCGCATGATGCACAGCCTGGCCTACCCGGCCTGGTGCTTCGCGCTGATCCACGGCCTGTTCACCGGCCGCGAGGCGAAGCCGGTCTTCGTGATCCTGTACTGCCTGAGCCTGGCGGCGGTCGGCGCGGCGCTGGCCCTGCGGGCCTCTCCACCGCCGTTCAGGCGCAGGGTCGCCCAGCGCCTCCGGGAAGTGATCGGCAACAACAACGGCACGCTACGCGCGGAGCCCCCCGGGCGCCGTACCGCCGCCCAGTCCCGGCTGCAGGGCGCCGGTTCCCGTCCGGGCTTCCCGGAGGGGAAGGTCCCGCGGCAGCGGACGGGTTCCCCGTCTGGCGCCTCGCTGTACGACACCGGCCAGCGCGCCGCCCTCACAGACACCGGGGCAGGCTCGCTGTACGACACCGGTCAGCGCGCCGCGCTCACGGACACCGGCTCCAACCCGCTCACCGACACCGGCGGCTTCTCCGCCGCCTACCGGGCCGTGTCCAACACCGGCAGCATCCCGCGCATCCAGGCACCCATCGCCCAGCCCGACCCGACCCAGCGCATGCAGGGCCTCCCGACGGACATGCAGCCCACCGAGGTGCTCCCGCCCGTCGACGACAACGCCCCCCGCTGGCCGGCCCCGTCCCCGCAGCTGTACGAGGCCCCGCCGCCCCCCTCCGAGGCGCCCGCCCCGTACAACAGCCCGCTCTACGACACGGGCAACATGCCCTACGTGACTCCCGACACCCCCTCGCCGTACGGATCCAATGATTTCTACGACACCGGTGAGTCGAACGACCCCCTTGGCACGTACAACACGAATGACACGTACGACAGCGGTCCCGCCACTGAAACGCTGCCCGGTGCGTTTGACGCACCCAGCTCCGGCGAACCCTGGAACGCGCCTTCCGGAGGCTCTTGGTGAACGCCGCTCTGCCTGATGTCCCCGAGGTCCGTGTGGTCGGACTTCCCCAGCTCACCTCGGGTTTCGACCTGGTCGAAAGACTCGACCTGGACATGCACCTCAAGGTGCACGGTCCGCTCGAGCCGATGGGCGGAGAACAGCTCGCGCAACTCGCCGAGCGGATATCCCTGAAGGGCCGCGGCGGCGCGGGCTTCCCCTTCCACAAGAAGCTGCGTTCGGTCGCCGAGTCGGCGATCAAGCGCGGTGTGAGGCCCGTGGTCGTCGTCAACGGCAGTGAGGACGAGCCGGCCTGCCGCAAGGACACGGTGCTGATCAACCGTGCTCCGCACCTCATCCTCGACGGCGCCCTGCTGGTCGCGGAGGCACTCGGTGCCCGCACCCTCGTGGTCGGTGTCACCCGGGAGTCCACCCAGCGCTCCATGGAGTCCGCGCTCGCCGAGCGGGGCCTGAACAACCGGCGCGGCTCGGTCCTCCGGGCCCGTGTACAGCGCAACCCGGTACGGATGGTGACCGGCGCCGCCGCCTCGCTGATCCGCTCCATCGACGGCGGTCCCGCGATCCCGCCGGGCCGCAAGGTCAGCGCCTCACAGACCGGCGTCGGCGGTGCTCCCACGCTGCTGTCCAACGCCGAGACGTTCGCCCAGCTGGCGATCGCCGCCCGCATCGGCTCCGAGCGCTACGGCAACACCGGCCTGTACGACGAGCCCGGCACCGTCATGGTCACCGTCTCCGGCGCCGTCGCCCGCCCCATGGTGATCGAGATGCCGACCGGTGTGCCGCTGCGGTACGTCCTCCAGCTCGCCGGCGCCCCACCGGTCCCGCAGGGCGTGCTGACCGGCGGCTACCACGGCAAGTGGATCGACGCGGCCACGGTCAACGAGGCGATCGTCTCGCGTGACTCCCTTGCGGCGGTGGGCGGTTCACTCGGCGCGGGCGCGATCCTCCCGATCAGCCAGGAGACCTGTCCGCTGGGCGAGTCGCTGCGCGTCGCGCAGTGGCTGGCCGAAGAAAGCGCGGGCCAGTGCGGTCCCTGCTATCTCGGTCTGCCCGCCGCGGCCCGCGGCATGGAGGACATCCTCAACGGCGGCGGCCCCGCCGCCCTGGAAGCGGTCAAGCAGGTCGCCCACGCCGTGAAGCGACGCGGTGCGTGCTCGCACCCGGACGGCTCCGCGATGTTCCTCGAGTCGACCCTCAAGGCGTTCACCGACGACCTGGCCGCGCACGTCCTCGGCAACGGCTGCGGCAGGCCCGTGGAGGGCGTACTGCCGCTCTTCGAGGCCGGCGGAGTTCCCACCGGTATCCCGGGCGGACAGGGGCAGTTGGAGTCCGGCCCCAGCCGCCAGAAGATCCACGTCGACTGGACGCTGTGCCGAGGGCACGGCCTGTGCGCCGACATCCTCCCGGAGGTCTTCGAACTGGGCGCCGACGGGTTCCCGACCGTCGCCCAGGCCCAGGTGCCGCGCTACGCCGAGCAGAAGGCCATGCGCGCCGTACGCCGCTGCCCGGCACTCGCGCTGCGCATCGAGGAGGACAACTCCGGCGGCCCGGCCCGCAACAACCTGCCCGTCCTGTCGCAGCGCGGCCAAGGACGCGGTCGCCGCGCGCTCGGCAGCGGCCGCTGACCGCGACGTAACAACGCAGGAGGCAGCACATACAGAAGGCGGGCCATCCGATCGGATGGCCCGCCTTCTGTATGACTCTTCATCTGCTGTGGAGCTAAGGAGATTTGAACTCCTGACCCCCTGCATGCCATGCAGGTGCTCTACCAACTGAGCTATAGCCCCTTGTGTGTCCCCCGGTTGACCCGGCGGCGACGCCAACATTACACGGTCATCCCGGTGCACCACCAAATCGTTTACGGGTGCCCCGAGTCAGGACGTGGCGAACGAATAGAACCGTTTGAGCGTGCAGTGCTCGTCGAGGAGCCGGCCGTAGATCGGCTCCCCCTCCAGCTCGCGGTACGTCTCGATCGGGTCGCCTTTTATGATCAGCGCCCGTGCGCATTCCTCGCACCAGTACTGGTAGTCGTGGTTGAGCGGTTCCATGTCGCGGACGATGGGCGTACCGCTGCCGCACCAATCGCACTTCCGCCTGTGTGCACCCATCGCTCAGCTCCAAATGTGGCCGCAGGCCGTGCACACGTAGGAGATCCCGCCGTTGTCGCCGAGAACTTGGGCGACGTGGGCCGATCCGCAGGAAGGGCAGTCGAGGCGGGTGATCCGGTCGCGTGTCACCTCAGCATCGGGGTGGTCGTCGACCTCCCCGAGGATGCTCGCAGGCATCGCCAACTCCCTCCCGTCGGGCCGCGCCCCCTTCCGGCCGTTTGATTCTGCCACGGCCGGACCAATACGGTCAGCGACGCCTGCGTACCAGTCCGGACACGGAGGCCGCGATACCCGTCACGGCCAGCGCGAACGTACAACGAGGGGCGCCTCCCAAGAGGTATACGCCTCCCGGGCCCAAGTGACTCAAGCGATTCAAGAAGAGTGTGCCGATCGGCACGAAAAATCCCGCTCCCCCTGTGGGGAACGGGATCTTCACGCCGTAGCGCCTGTGTTCTGTGTGGAGCTAAGGAGATTTGAACTCCTGACCCCCTGCATGCCATGCAGGTGCTCTACCAACTGAGCTATAGCCCCTCGCGTTCACCCGCCCGGCGGGCTGAACAAGAGGAACTTTAGCTTGTGGCCTGCCGGAAAGTGAAATCCGGGTCCACGCGTCCGCGGGCACGGGCCTACGGGCCCCTGGAGCCGAGGCCCACCGCCGCGGGCCTCCGCGTCGGTCACTGTCTGACGGGGTCAGTCGTCGTCTCCCAGGACCGGCTCCGGCAGCGTGCCCGCGTTGTGTTCCAGCAGGCGCCAGCCGCGGGCGCCCTCGCCGAGGACGGACCAGCAGCAGTTGGAGAGGCCGCCGAGGCTTTCCCAGTGGTGGGAGTCGAGGCCGAGGAGGCGGCCGATGGTGGTGCGGATGGTGCCGCCGTGGCTGACCACCACGAGCGTGCCCTCGTCGGGGAGCTTCTCGGCGTGCCGGAGCACTACGGGGGCGGCGCGGTCGGCGACCTCGGTCTCCAGTTCGCCACCGCCACGGCGGACCGGCTGACCGCGCTTCCACGCCGCGTACTCGTCGCCGTAGCGCGCGATTATCTCCTCGTGCGTCAGGCCCTGCCAGACGCCCGCGTACGTCTCGCGCAGGCCCTCGTCGTGGGTGACGTCGAGGGTGGTGAGGGCGGCCAGCTCGGCCGCCGTGTCGGCGGCGCGCTTCAGGTCCGAGGCGACGATCGCGTCCGGCTTGAGCGAGGCGAGCAGCCGGGCGGCGCGGCGCGCCTGCTCGAGGCCGGCCTCGGTGAGCTCGACGTCGGTCGTGCCCTGGAAGCGGCGCTCCACGTTCCACGAGGTCTGTCCGTGGCGCCACAGGATGACGCGGCGGCCCCGGCCGGCCTTGCCGGACTCGGACAGCGGCCTGCCGTCCGCCGCCCCCGTTCCCGCGCTCAACGCAGCTCACCGCCCAGTCCGGCGTCCTCGGCTTCCTGGAGCTTGGCGTGCTCGGCGGCCTTGCCGCGGGTGGCCTTGGCGTCGGCGGGCAGCTCGAGTTCCGGGCAGTCCTTCCAGAGCCGCTCCAGGGCGTAGAAGACGCGCTCCTCGCTGTGCTGGACGTGCACCACGATGTCGACGTAGTCGAGCAGCACCCAGCGGGCCTCGCGGTCGCCTTCGCGGCGGACCGGCTTGGCGTCGAGTTCCTTGTTCAGCCGCTCCTCGATCTCGTCGACGATCGACTTGACCTGGCGGTCGTTGGGAGCGGAGGCCAGCAGGAAGGCGTCCGTGATCGACAGCACGTCGCTGACGTCGTACGCGATGATGTCGTGCGCGAGCTTGTCGGCGGCCGCCTGCGCGGCGGTGGTGATGAGCTCGAGAGAGCGGTCAGTGGCGGTCACTACCAAGGCTTTCCGTCGGCGGTCAGTTGTCCCCAAGGGGTTACCCCAAGGGTCTCACGGACCGCCGACACCGCCCCACGATTAGCCCGCCCATGGGTTGGCGGCCGAGGCGCCCGCCTTCCTCAGCCCGCCGAGCCGCCCACCTCGTAGTCCTGTCCGAGTACCACCGACACATCCGCGTTCGAGGCGCCCTTGGCCTTCTTCACGGAACTGGTCGGCAGGCCCAGCGTCTTGGCGACCTCCACCGCGTCCGCCTTCTTCGCGGCGTCGGCGTACGTGATCTGGGACGCCGTCTGTGCCGTATCGGTCCTGCCTGCGTCCACGAAGGCGTAGCCGCCGTTGAGCAGGACGACGCGGGCCTGCTCGGTGGCGTCCTTCTTGCCGGTGGCGTTCCTGATGCCCACCTGGACGGCCGCGCCCTGCTCCGGGCTCTTCGCGGCCCCGCCGAGCACGTCCTTGACCACGCTGTCGCTCGCCTTCGTGCTCAGCCTGCCGTCCGACTGGACCGGCAGCAGCACGGACTTGTAGTCGCCGCCCTTGGCGTGGTCCGCGAGCTTGGCGAGGAAGGTGCCCAGGTCCTTGTCGGTCAAGGGGGGCTCGATGATCTGCGCGAGCGTCTGCACGGTGGTCGTCGCGGCCTGCGGATCCGACGACACCTTGCGCAGCACGCCCTGCATGACCTGCCCGAACCGCTCCAGCTGCGCGTTCTGCGCCTCCCCGGAGCCACGGTAGGTGGCGTACGCGACGGCCATCTTGCCGCTGAGCGTCTGGTCCTCGCCCTTGTTGACGAGGGGTGCCTCGCCCTTCCGCTTGGAATCCGGGTCCGGCACGTTCGCGTTGGTGTCGATGTCGATGTTGCCGACGAGGTCGACGAGGTTGCTGAGGTAGGGGGTGTCGAGGCGCCAGGTGCCCTCGATCTTCGTGCCGAGCACGGTGTCGATCGCGTCCCGCGTCCCGGAGGTGCCGTCGTCGTCCACGGACTTGGCGAGCGTGGTCGTGGTGCCGTTGTCGTCCGCCACGGCAAGGGAGTTGGGGACCAGGACGGTGGTGCCCTGCTTGGTGGTGGTGTTGTTGACGAGCAGCGCTGTCGCGGTGCCGCCGCCCTTGGTGTTGTGCAGGTGGACGACGATCACATCGCGGTTCTGGGCGCCCGCGGCCGTCGCGGTGCCGGTCTTCGCGTCCGACGACGTGCCGGGCAGCTTCCCCGCGTACCAGAGGTAGCCGACACCGCCGACCGCGACCAGGGCGAACACCACGACCAGGGCGACGACGCGGCCACGGGCCCGGCGGCGGGCCTCCTCGCGCCGCTCGGTGCGGTTCTCGGTGAACTTCAGCCAGTCGATGACGTCTTCGGAGTCGTCGGTCGGCTCCTCGACGAAGGTGAACTGCTCGGTGCGGTAGTCGCGCTCCTCCCGCTGCCCGTCCGCCGGCTCCTCGGCCTCCGTCCGCTCGGCGGGCCCGGCCTGCTGGGGGATGTAGGCGGTCTGCTCGGCGACGCGGGGCTGCTGACCGCCGGCCGCGGGCTGCCCGTAGGGGTCGTACGAGTTTGGGGCTGCCGGAGCGGTCCCCTGAGCAGTCGTGCCGTAGGGGTCGTACGAGTCCTGCGCGCCGTATGTCCCGTACGAGGCTCCCGGCTGCTGATGGCCGTTGCCGGTGTCGTACGACGGCGTCTGCTGCTGACCGTGCCCGTACGGGTCGTACCCGTAACCCTGCTGCCCCTGTTGCTGCGCGCCGTAGGCGTCGTACCCGTACGGCGTCTGGGAAGGCGGTGGCACCTGCCGGTACACCGGCTGCCCGAACTCGTCGTAGCCGACCAGCTCGTAACTCTGATCACCTTGGTAACTCTGGTCGCCCCCGTACCCAGCGTCGTATCGGTCGCTCACCGGCGCCCCTCTCGGTTCACTCGCCTCACTCGCCGCGGTACAGCTCACGCTTGTCGATGTAACGCACCACACCGTCCGGCACCAGATACCAGACCGGGTCACCCTTGGCGACCCGAGCTCGGCAGTCCGTGGACGAGATGGCGAGCGCGGGGACCTCGACGAGCGAGACACCGCCCTCCGGGAGCCCCGGGTCGGTCAGCGCGTGGCCGGGCCGGGTGACCCCGATGAAGTGCGCGAGGGAGAACAGCTCTTCGGCATCGCGCCAGGTGAGGATCTGGGAGAGCGCGTCGGCGCCGGTGATGAAGAAGAGGTCCGTGTCGGGATTGAGCGCCCGCAGATCGCGCAGCGTGTCCGTGGTGTAGGTCGGGCCGCCGCGGTCGATGTCGATACGGCTCACCGAGAACTGCGGGTTCTCGGCGGTCGCGATGACCGTCATCAGATAGCGGTCCTCGGCCGGGGAGACCTTGCGGTCGGTCTTCTGCCACGGCTGCCCGGTCGGCACGAACACCACCTCGTCGAGGTGGAACTGCGCGGCGACCTCACTGGCCGCGACGAGGTGGCCGTGGTGGATCGGGTCGAACGTTCCGCCCATGACGCCGAGGCGGCGCTTGCCCGGGTTCGACGGGCCGGGGGCCGGGCTGTTCTCCCGGCCCGCCGACGGACCGCTTGGCATGTCCTGCTCTCCCATGCGTGCAGACCCTACCGGCCCGGTCCCTGAGCCCCGCCCGGCGGACGTCAGCGGTCCCGGTTGAAGCGGGTGGTGATCCACAGCAGCAGAAGGAGGACGAAGAGCGCGCCGCCGCCGGTCAGATAGGGGTTGAGGCTCTCGTGGTTGCCACTGTGCTCTCCGCCCTCGGAGGCGAGGGTGGCCAACTGGGCAGCGGTGCTGTGGAAGCTCATCTTCGGCAGGACCTATCCGGTGAGGGCGGGATACAGACGTACAGACGTAGGGCCATCGTAAGCGGGCGCCGTCGCGCGGATCACGCCGACTCCGTCACGCCCGCTCTCCGCCGTGTGCATCGCGCCGCTCGGCCACTGCCGGGAATGCCGCTTTCAGGCGCCGCCGGGAACTTCGGGCGGGGCTCAGTCGTCCCGCTTGTAGCCACGCAGCAGGAACCAGGCAACCAAAACGCAGCCGACGACCATCACTATCAACACGACACGGAGCAGAATTCCCGGTCCCTGCTGCTCGGCGGCGCTCGCTGCTTCGGCGAGCCAGGCTTGGGGGTGGTGCTCCATGACGTGCGACTCCTTCGCTGTACTGCACGTCCCACGGTATATCCGCCTAGGCTGTACCCCGCCTCGGGGGCACAGGAGGCAACCAGACGCATGGGGGACCACATGCCAGAAGAAAGCCACGAGAACGTACCGAGCAGGCAGCGCAGGCGCTTCGAGGGGATCTCCTCCCGGGCGTACGAGCACCCCGCGGACCGCTCGGCCCTGGTCGCCCTGCGCAAGCTCAGCGGCTTCGACACGGTGTTCAAGGCGCTCAGCGGACTGCTTCCGGAGCGCAGCCTGAGGCTGCTGTTCCTGTCCGATTCCGTACGGGTCTCGGACGCCCAGTTCGCGCACCTGAACGACATGCTGCGGGACGCCTGTTACATCCTGGACCTGGAGAAGGTCCCGCCGATGTACGTCAACCAGGACCCGCAGCCGAACGCGATGTGCATCGGCCTGGACGAGCCGATCATCGTCGTCACCACCGGCCTCGTCGAGCTGCTCGACGAGGAGGAGATGCGGGCGGTCGTCGGCCACGAGGTCGGCCATGCCCTGTCCGGCCACTCCGTCTACCGCACGATCCTGCTGTTTCTCACCAGCCTCGCGCTCCGCGTGGCCTGGATCCCGCTGGGCAACATCGCGATCATGGCGATCGTGACCGCCCTGCGCGAGTGGTTCCGCAAGTCCGAGCTGTCCGCGGACCGTGCCGGGCTGCTGGTCGGCCAGGACCTGAAGGCCTCGATGCGCGGCCTGATGAAGATCGCGGGCGGCAACCACCTGCACGAGATGAACGTGGACGCGTTCCTCGCCCAGGCCGAGGAGTACGAAGCCGGGGGCGACCTCCGCGACTCCGTACTCAAGATCCTGAACGTCCTGCCCCGCTCCCACCCCTTCACCACGGTGCGCGCCGCCGAGCTGAAGAAGTGGGCCGAGTCCCGCGACTACCAGCGGATCATGGACGGTCACTACCCGCGCCGCGACGAGGACGGCGACACCAAGGTCACGGACTCCTTCCGCGAGTCGGCCTCCGCCTACGCCACCCACGTACGCAGCTCCAAGGACCCGCTGATGAAGCTGGTCACGGACATCGCGGGCGGGGCTGGCGACCTCGGCGGCCGGGTCCGGCGCGGTTTCGGGGGCTTCGCGAGCGGCTCGAGCGCAAGCTCCTCAACCAAGGAACGGCCGCAGGACGACCGCCCCGACGACGAGAGCCCCAACGGCAGCGCCAGCTGAACAGCAGCACGAAGAAGGCCGACGACTACACCCTGGGCTGTGCGCTGGCCGACAGCGACCCGCACAGCGCCGTGGCACCGCCCGTCGCGAACGGGTCGGTGCCGGCCGGTCCGCCCGCCTTGGCCGTCTGCCCCGCGAGCAGCGGGCGCAGATGGCTGGTCGCGTCCTCGGCGCAGGCGAGCGGCCCGGCCTGGACGTACGAGCCCACCAGCTCCGCCTGGCGCATCCGCAGATCATCGCGGTCGAACCGGAAATGCAGCTCGCGCCGCACGGTGAACAGCGAGGCTTTCGCACCGTCCTCCGAGCCCGTCGGCCGCAGCGCGTAGACGAAGGTGTGGTCGGCCGTCACCTCAAGGGTGTCGGCGTCGGTCTCGGCCGCCTGCAGCGTGCCCTGCACCCGGATCTGCGGGTCGGCCAGCTGAGCGTGGGAAGGGTCGAAGCGGACCAGCCAACCGGTGGGCGCGTGCCGCCCGTCCGCGGTCGGATGGTCGAAGCTCCGGTCGAACTGGTCGAGCTGCTGCGGATCGAGCAGAATCCGTACAGGCCTGGTGGCGCCGCCGGTGAGCACGTCCGGGTCGAGCGCCGACTCCACGAGGTAGTCCTTCGCCGTGGTGAGCGCGGTGACGACCTGGCTGTCCGAGAAGTGGGCGGTGCGCCGGGTGGCGGGCATCGTGATCCCGTCGGCGCCGATACGGAACTGATCGGCCGGGCTGCGCGCGTACAGCAACCCGGTGTCCGCGGTACCGGGCACCGCGCCCTGTGGCGCGAGGGGGATGACCGTCATCCGCAGCGGCTCGGGCGGCTTCGCGGCGGGCGCCTGATACGGGTGCCGTACACCCATATAGATCGCCGTGCCGAAAGCGACGGCGATCAGCAGAACCAGGATCAGCGCCTGCCGGGACAGACCACGGCGCATCGGCGGGCGGCGGCGCACGGCCGGGGCATGATCGGCGATCCGCTCCTGCGCGGAGAACTCCTGGAGACGGGCAGCTCGGACGAACGACTCGTCGAAGACGACGGATCGGTACTCTTCCTCACCGCCACCGGAAGCCCCGTCGGGTGGTCCCTCCGGTGGGTCTCCTAGCCCGCCCATACATTCAGAGTAGGTCTCTGGAACCTCACGTAAACGCCGCCGTACGCGACAAGTTCACGGCGTACGCGGTTCCGCGGGGACGGGTGGCTGGGAGTAGTCGGCGGAGGCCGAAGGGCGCGTTCCGGTGCCCTGTTCGACGCCTGTGGAGGCGGGCGGCGGTACCTGGGGCTGGCGGCCCGAGGAGCCGCCGCGGTAGACCGCCGTGAAGGCGAGCGCGACCATGCCGACGCCCATCACGACGGCGAGGATCCAGGCGACGGGACGGTGCCAGCGGGTCTGTTTTCCGTACGACCCGGAGTGACCGTAGCGACCGTCGTAGTAGTCACGGTCGTCGAGATCGTCCAGGTCCGGATCGTGGCCGAAATCATGGCGGCCGTCGGGTCCGAAGTCGTCGTACCGCTCGTCGTCACCGCGTGGGCCCCGGGTGCGGCCGCGACGCGCCTCGGCCTCGGAAGCCTCCGCGCGGGCCTGCGCGGCGGCGAGGAGGCGTTCGACGGCGGTCGGCTCATGGACCCTGGCCGCCCGCACAAAGGCCTCGTCGAAGACCACGGAGGCGAACTCTTCGTCCGAGCCTCCGCGGTCGCGGTCGTCGTCGGGCTCCCAGCCGTCAGGAAACGGCGTGCCCCCCACGTCCTCCGGCACAGACCCAGACTAGACCTGGGGGTTCAATTTGGGCAGACGGTATGGAGATTCATCCACCTGGCGAGACAGCTTCTTCGGGGGCCTGCTCAGCGCCGGATGTGCCCGTCGCCCGTGACGATGTACTTCGTGCTCGTCAGCTCCGGCAGGCCCATCGGGCCCCGCGCGTGCAGCTTCTGGGTGGAGATGCCGATCTCGGCGCCGAAGCCGAACTGGCCGCCGTCCGTGAAGCGCGTGGACGCGTTCACGGCGACCGTCGTGGAATCGACCAGCTGGGTGAAGCGGCGGGCGGCCGGCTGGGAGCTGGTGACGATGGCCTCGGTGTGGCCGGAACTCCACAGCCGGATGTGCGCCACGGCCTTGTCGAGCGAGTCGACGACGGCGGCGGCGATGTCGTACGACAGGTATTCGGTGTCCCAGTCGTCGGTCGTGGCCTCGACGACGGTGGCCTTGGAGCCCTTGGCGTACGCCAGCACCCGCTCGTCGGCGTGCACGGTGACCCCGGCCTCGGCGAGGGCGTCCAGGGCGCGCGGCAGGAACTCGGCGGCGATGTCCTGGTGCACGAGGAGCGTCTCGGCGGCGTTGCACACGCTCGGCCGCTGGGCCTTGGAGTTGATCAGGATCTCGATCGCCATGTCGAGGTCGGCGTTGGCGTCCACGTACACATGGCAGTTTCCGGTGCCGGTCTCGATGACCGGGACGGTGGATTCCTGCACGACGGTACGGATCAGGGAGGCGCCGCCGCGCGGGATGAGCACGTCGACGAGGCCGCGGGCGCGCATCAACTCCCGTACGGATTCGCGGCTTTCGCCCGGTACGAGCTGGACGGCGTCGGCGGGCAGCCCCGAGCCGCCGACGGCGTCGCGCAGCACGCGGACGAGGGCGGTGTTGGACTCGAACGCGGAGGACGAGCCGCGCAGCAGGACCGCGTTGCCGGACTTCAGGCAGAGCGCGGCGGCGTCGACCGTGACGTTCGGGCGGGCCTCGTAGATGATCCCGACGACGCCGAGCGGGACGCGGACCTGGCGCAGGTCGATGCCGTTCGGGAGCGTGGAGCCGCGGACGACCTCGCCGACCGGGTCGGGCAGCGCCACCACGTCGCGTACATCTGAGGCGATGGCGCGGATCCGCTCGGGCGTGAGCGTGAGCCGGTCGATGATGGACTCGCTGGTGCCGGCCTCACGGGCACGCTCGACGTCCTTGGCGTTGGCCTCGACGATTTCGCTCGTACGGACCTCCAGGGCGTCCGCGATCGCGAGCAGCGCGTCGTCCTTCTCGGCCCGCGGCAGCGGAGCGAGGTCGGCGGCGGCGGCCTTGGCGCGGTAAGCGGCCTGAGTGACCGGGGACATCGAGTCGTACGGCGAGAGCGTGGTCATGAGGGAAGCGTAATGCTCGCCGCATGGGCGTCCAGCGTTTGTTCCAGAACCCGAGACAGGGCCGAAAACGCCCCCCGGCACTCCCCTAGAACGGGTGGACCCCTACGGGAGTCGCCGGTTGTGGGCCGTAGCCCTCGGCGATGCGCTGGTGGTAGGTCTCGCGGTCGATGACCTCGAGGCCGACGATCTCCCAGGGCGGGAGTTTCGCGGTCTGGCGGTGCTCGCCCCACAGGCGCAGCGCGACGGCCGCGGCGTCGTGCAGGTCGCGGGCCTCTTCCCAGTAGCGGATCTCCGCGTGGTCGCCGGCGTACCGGCTGGTCAGCAGAAAGGGGTGGTCGTGGGCGAGCTGCTCGAGCGAGCGCCGGACGTCGTTGAGCGGGGCCTCGTCGCCCGAGACGCTCAGCGTGACGTGCCACAGCCGCGGCAGGTCCTTCGGTTCCTCACCCTGGTACGTGTCTCCGGCCGCGACGCTGGTGAGGGTCCGCTCCTCACCGGCCGCGCGGGAGGTGCCACCACCGCGGGACGCCGCCCCGGGGCGTACTCGTCTCACGACGGCCTCCTTTACGCAGTGGGTTCGCAATGGGTTATGGATTACTGCAGCGCGGAATCTCGAGGGCTCCTTGAATCAAAGTTGAGCAGGCGGGACGGCTTCGTGGGGCGGTTTTACCGAACGTAGCCCTGCGGGGGCTGTCCCTTTCGGCCGTTTACGCGTGCAGCAGCACCAGATCGTCCCTGTGTACGACCTCCCGTTCGTACGCGGGACCCAGCTCGCGGGCCAGCTCGCGGGTGGAGCGGCCGAGCAGCTGCGGTATCTCCTTGGCGTCGAAGTTGACGAGCCCGCGCGCCACCGCCCGTCCCGTGCTGTCGCGCAACTCGACGGGATCGCCCGCCGTGAACTCGCCCTCGACTGCCGCGATACCCGCGGGCAGCAGCGACTTGCGGCCCTCGACGACCGCGCGCACGGCCCCGTCGTCGAGCGTGAGCGCGCCCTGCGGGGTGGACGCGTGCTGGAGCCAGAGGAGACGGTCAGCGGAGCGGCGCCCTGTGGCGTGGAAGTGCGTACCGGTGTCCCGGCCCGCGAGGGCGTCGGCGGCGTGCACGGCGGCGGTGAGGACGACCGGGATGCCGGCCGCCGCCGCGATCCTGGCCGCCTCGATCTTGGTGACCATGCCGCCGGTGCCGACGCCGGCCCGGCCCGCGCTGCCGATCTCGACGTGCGCGAGGTCCGCCGGAGCGCGTACCTCCGCGATCCGCGTCGTACCCGGCCTGGTGGGGTCGCCGTCGTAGACGCCGTCCACATCGGAGAGGAGGACCAGCAGGTCGGCGCGTACGAGATGGGCGACCAGGGCGGCGAGCCGGTCGTTGTCGCCGAAGCGGATCTCGTCCGTGGCGACCGTGTCGTTCTCGTTGACGATCGGCAGGGCACCCATGGCGAGGAGCTTGTCGAAGGTGCGCTGGGCGTTGCGGTGGTGGGCGCGGCGGCTCATGTCGTCGCTGGTGAGCAGGACTTGGCCGACGCGGACGCCGTAGCGCGCGAAAGAGGCGGTGTAGCGGGCGACGAGCAGCCCCTGCCCGACGCTGGCGGCGGCCTGCTGGCGGGCCAGGTCCTTGGGGCGGCGGCGCAGGCCCAGCGGGGCGAGGCCGGCGGCGATGGCACCGGAGGAGACGAGGACGATCTCCTTCTCGCCCCCGCTGCGGCCTTTCGCGAGTACGTCGACCAGGGCGTCCACGCGGTCCGCGTCGAGGCCTCCCGACGCGGTGGTCAGGGACGAGGAACCCACCTTGACGACGATCCTGCGGGCGTCCGCGATGCCGTGTCTGGTGTGTGCCTGTCCTGCCGTCGCCTGCCTTGCCGCTGACACGCTTTCCCCAATGTTCTGACCAGCCCCGTCCGTGCAATCTACGCGATTACGGGCAGGGGGCGCCGCCGCGTTCCGAGGGGCGGACGTGGGGCCGGTGCCCAGCGGCCGACGCCGCGTGCGTGACGTACGCCCCAGAAGTTCACCGCGGTTTCATCCGATATCCAGCGATAGCTCCTTGGGAAGATTGCTTGGCGGGCCGCCCAAGTCATACGGTCAGGGATCGGCCTCGTAGTGTTCGGCCGACCGAACCCGTTGCTTGCCCTCATCCGCCGTACCCTCCGCAGGAGCCCAGCCCGTGCCTTCCGCAGGCCTCTCCCCCCGCCGCGTCACGCAGCTTGCCGCGCTGCTGTCGATGTTCGCGCTCTTCACGGCCCAGATCGTCTCCGCGCTGCTGCCGAACGTCCCGGTGTTCATCGCCGTGAGCGCGGCGGGCCTCGCCCTCGACGTCTATCTGCAGTACCGCGACCCCGGGCTGCTCGCGCTGCTGGGCAAGGTCCGCTTCGATGCGACGGTCCGTCAGTTGCTGCGCGACATGCTGGTCCTGGTGGGTCTCCTGCGGATCGACGGCATCGACGCGGGCAGCGAGCAGGCACCGCTCCTGGTCGCCGTATGCGCCTTCTACGCCCTGCACTTCGCCTGCCAGGCCGCCGCGGTCCTGGTCCGCCGCACCCGTACGCTGCCGATCGTCACCCGCAACATCGACGCGTCCGCCCTGCACCTGACCGCCGCGCCGCCGCGCATCCTGGCCCGCCGTCAGGGCCACCGGCTGCTCACCTTCTCCATTCCGACGACGGCCGGCCTCCTGCTCACGGCGGCCACCACGGACGGGTACTGGGGCGCCATCGGTGTCGTCGCCTCCCTCGCGCTGATCGGCGGCGGCACGGCGTACCTCGCCACCTGGCTGCTCCCCAAGAAGCGCGCCAAGAGCGAGCAGCAGGTCATGAACTGGCTGGACAAGTGGCTGGCCGACTACCAGCCGACGGTCGGCATGTACTTCTCCGGCGGCGCGACCTCCGCGTACCAGGCGAACATGTGGCTCTCGACGCTCTCCTCGATCGACGCCAGGCCGCTGATCGTGCTGCGCGAGCGGTTCATGGTGCAGAAGATCGACGCGACGGACGTGCCGATCATCTGCTTCCCGAAGGTGTCGACGATGTTCTCGCTGGAGAACTCGACGCTGAAGATGATGCTGCACCCCGCCAACGCCGCGAAGACCTCGCAGGTGCTGCGCATCCCCACCATCAAGCACGCGTTCATCAACCACGGCGAGAGCGACAAGCTGTCCTCCTGCAACCCGTACGCGAAGGCGTACGACGAGGTGTGGGTGGCCGGTCCCGCGGCCCGCGAGCGGTACGCGCTGGCGGAGGTCGGCGTCGAGGACAAGGACATCGTGGAGGTGGGCCGCCCGCAGCTCGCGCCGATCCGGCCGTACGCGGGCCCGCCGACCGGTCCGTACACGACCGTGCTGTACGCGCCCACGTGGGAGGGCTGGGACGGGAACCCCGGCAACACCTCGGTGGTGCTGGCCGGCGAGAACATCGTGCGGCATCTGCTCGCGGACGAGGGCGTACGGCTCCTCTACAAGCCGCATCCGCTGACGGGTTCCGTCGATCCGCGTGCGGGCGCGGCCAATGAGCGCATCATGGCGATGATCCGCGAGGCCAACACCAAGCGGTCGGGGCCCCGGCCGGATGCGGAGGCGGCGGCCGAACTGGTGCGCCGTACGGCCGAGTTGGACCAGCTGACGAAAACCTCCTTCCGTCCCGGTGCGGACGAGATGGAGCGCATGCTGCTCCAGGGGACGCCACGCGGCGACCGTGAGGCGGCGATCGCCGAGGCCACGCTGGCCTGGGAGAAGGCGTACTGGGCCTCCTTCCCGGAGTGGGAGCACCAGATCATCACGGACGCGCGGCCCGCGATCTTCGCCTGCTTCAATCAGGCGGACCTGTTGATCAGTGATGTGTCGTCGGTTGTCTCCGACTGGCTCTCGAGCGAGAAGCCGTACGCGGTGGCCAACACGTCCGGGATGCCCGAGGCGGACTTCCGCGCCGGTTTCCCCACGGTGTCCGCGGGCGTCATCCTGACGCCCGCGGCGGACGGCGTCCCGGCGCTGCTGGAATCGGTACGCCACCCGGAGAAGGACCTCTTCACGGCGGCCCGCGCCGAGCTGAAGGTGCACCTGCTGGGGCCGTCGGACCCGCCGTCCTTGGCCCGCTTCAACGCCGCGATCGCCGCGCTGTGCGCGGCGGCTGACGAGCGCCGCGTCCGCATGGAGACGCGGCTGTCGTCGGAGCTTCCGTCGCCGCGGGAGGAGGCGGCCGAGGAGACGGCGCAGGATCCGCATGAGGCGGAGGAGACGGTTGCCTCCGGCGGTTGAGCGGGTTGCCTCCGGCGGTTGGGCGGTTGGGTTCGTTGTCGACTGACGGTTCGTTGTGGCTGGTCGCGCAGTTCCCCGCGCCCCTTGGGTGGTTGGTGGGTGCGGGGCCGCGGTCCGGTGCGTCAGCCCGTCGCCAACGGGGCATACGGCCCCGTGCTGGTACAGGGTTCTGGTGTGCCCAGACCGAAGCTAAGCGACGGGCATAGGACGCACCGGCCCACGTCCCCTCCCACCGGCGGAAAGCTGCCAGTTTCGTCGGGGCGGGCGAGCATGGCGACTGGTGAGCTTTGTGGCTGACGGTTCCGGGAGCGCCCCATCAGGGGCGCGGGGAACTGCGCGACAAGCCACAACACACCCGCACCCGCGACACGACTGTCACCCACCACCCCAGTAGGCACCCCACCCACCCGCCGTAGGCGCCCCACTCACCCCCTTGGAGGCAGCGGGGTCTGGGGGCGGAGCCCCCAGTTTCGGGAAGGGGCGGGGCTGAGGAAAGGAAAGCCTAGAACGGCTCGAAGTCGTCGTACTCGCGCTCCGCCTCGTCCCGCTCGGCCTGCTTCTCGCGGCGACGCGTCACCGCAGGGCGGGGCGCCTCGAAGCGATGGTCCTCGCCCCGGCGGCCGAGCATCTCCGCGCCGGCCATGACCGTGGGCTCCCAGTCGAAGACGACGGCGTTCTCCTCGGGCCCGATGGCAACGCCATCCCCCGTACGGGCCCCCGCCTTCATCAACTCGTCCTCGACACCAAGCCGGTTGAGGCGATCGGCGAGGTAACCAACGGCCTCGTCGTTGCTGAAGTCGGTCTGGCGAACCCAGCGTTCGGGCTTCTCGCCCCGTACGCGGAAGAGGCCGTCCTCCTCGCGCACAACCGTGAAGCCCGCGTCGTCCACGGCCTTCGGCCGGATGACGATCCGAGTCGCCTCCTCCTGCGGCTTGGCCGCACGGGCCTTCGCCACCAGATCGGCAAGGGCGTACGACAGCTCCTTGAGGCCGATGTGGGCGACCGCCGACGCCTCGAAGACCCGGTAGCCCCGCGCCTCGAGATCAGGGCGGACCATCTCGGCGAGATCCTTGCCGTCGGGGACGTCGATCTTGTTGAGGAGGACGATGCGCGGACGATCGTCGAGGCCGCCGTACTGCTTCAGCTCCTCCTCGATCAGGTCAAGGTCGGAGACGGGGTCACGGTCCGATTCGAGCGTGGCCGTGTCGAGTACGTGGACCAGGACCGAGCACCGCTCGACATGGCGCAGGAACTCAAGCCCCAGCCCCTTGCCCTGGCTCGCCCCGGGAATCAGGCCGGGCACGTCCGCGATCGTGTAGACCGTGGCGCCCGCCGTCACCACCCCCAGGTTGGGGACGAGCGTCGTGAACGGATAGTCCGCGATCTTCGGCTTGGCGGCGGACAGGGCGGAGATCAGGGAGGACTTGCCCGCACTGGGGTAGCCGACGAGCGCCACGTCAGCGACCGTCTTCAGCTCCAGGACGATGTCCTGCATGTCACCGGGCACACCAAGCAGCGCGAACCCGGGCGCCTTGCGCCGGGCCGAGGCCAGCGCCGCGTTCCCGAGACCGCCGCGCCCGCCCTGCGCGGCCACGTACGCCGTGCCGTGCCCGACCAGGTCCGCGAGCACGTTGCCCGCCTTGTCCAGTACGACCGTGCCGTTCGGCACCGGCAGGATCAGGTCCTGGCCGTCCTTGCCGGAACGGTTGCCGCCCTCACCGGGCTTGCCGTTGGTGGCCTTGCGGTGCGGGGAGTGGTGGTAGTCGAGGAGCGTGGTGACGGACTGGTCGACGACCAGGATCACGTCACCGCCACGGCCGCCGTTGCCGCCGTCCGGGCCGCCCAGCGGCTTGAACTTCTCGCGATGGACGGAGGCACAGCCGTGGCCTCCGCTACCCGCGGCGACATGCAGCTCGACGCGGTCCACGAAGGTGGTCATGGGATGTGCCTCCAGTTACGTACGGAAAACTCTGCGTTGTGCGGCGCAGAAATCTCCGCTGAGAAATCTCTGCTCAGGTGAAACACGCGAAAGGCGGACCCGCTTCCCGTACGGGAAGTGAGGTCCGCCTCGCGAAAGATCCGGTCAGGCGACCGGAACGATGTTCACGACCTTGCGGCCACGGCGCGTACCGAACTCGACCGCACCGGCGTCAAGGGCGAACAGCGTGTCGTCCTTGCCGCGGCCGACGCCGCTGCCGGGGTGGAAGTGGGTGCCGCGCTGGCGGACCAGGATCTCACCGGCGTTGACGACCTGACCGCCGAAGCGCTTCACGCCGAGCCGCTGAGCGTTGGAGTCGCGACCGTTCCGGGTGGACGATGCGCCCTTCTTGTGTGCCATCTCTCCTCAGTCCCTTACTTCGCAGCCGCGGGGATCTCAGTGACCTTGATCGCCGTGTACTGCTGGCGGTGGCCCTGACGACGGCGGTAGCCGGTCTTGTTCTTGTAGCGAAGGATGTCGATCTTCGCGCCCTTGTGGTGGTCCACGATCTCGGCCTGGACCTTGATGCCGGCGAGCACCCACGGGTCGCTGGTGACGGCGTCACCGTCGACAACGAGCAGAGTCGAGAGCTCGACCGTGTCGCCGACCTGGGCAGTGGAAATCTTGTCAACCTCAACGATGTCGCCGACAGCAACCTTGTGCTGGCGACCACCGCTGCGCACGATGGCGTACACGCGGATCTCTCTCTCGCTCGATTCGGAATCCCCGCAGTCCAGCCGCCGACAGAAAGCAGACGGCCTCTCCCGGGGCGCGAGCCACCGGGAGGAAAGAGGTTTACGGGAATGCGGCGGGTCTGTGGACACGCCGAGGGTCAAGGTTACGGGGCCCTGACCAGCGGGGTCAAACCGGGTCCCGGGCAGCCCATGGGGCAGTCGGTCGGTTGACCGGCTTCGGGTACGCCGACGCCCTCTGACCGGCGGGTTCTCTGCCGGTCAGAGGGCGTCGGGCGACGATCTAGACGGTTCTCAGTCCTCGTCGGTGGCGGCCGTGACGGTGGACGACGACGGCGTCTGCTCCGCCGCCGCGGTCTTCTTCGTCGCGGCCTTCTTGGTGGTCGCCTTCTTCGCGGTCGCCTTCTTGGCCGTGGCCTTCTTGGCGGCCGTCTTCTTGACCGCCGTCTTCTTCGTGGCGGCCTTCTTCGCGGTCGCCTTCTTGGCCGTCTTACGGGCCGCCTTCTTGGCCGGTGCCTCGTCGGCGTCCTCGGCTTCCGCGACCGGGGCCTCCGCAGGCTCGTCCGCCGGGGCCGACGGGACGACCACGACGGCCGTCTCCTCCGACGCGGTGGGCGCGGTCGCCATCCGGACCGCACGGCGCCGCGGGCGGGCCGGAGCCGCGCTCTCGGCGGCGGGCTCGGGCTGCGGCTCGGCGACCGGCTCGGGCTCGGCGGCGGGTGCGGCGACCGGCTCGGTGACCGTCACCACGACCTCCTCGGCCGCCTTCGGCGAACCGGCCGGCGCGGAGACCTTGCGGGTCGCCCTTCGACGCGTACGCCCCTTGGGCGCGGCCTCCTCGGCAGTCGAGGCCTCGACGACCGGGTCCTCGGCGGCCATCGGCTCCGCGTGCGCGACGGCGGCAGACTCCGGCTGGACAGGACGCTCGGCCTCGTCCTCGGCGGTCACGGTCTGCGCCGTCGGCACCTCGGGCTGGGCCCTGCGCTCGGGCCTACGGGACTCGGGGCGCGGGGCGCCCGCCGGAGCCGACGCGCGCCGGCTGGCCCGCCGCCGGGAACGGCCGCCGCGGGTGGCCGCGGCCTCCGCCTCGGCCGCGCTGCTGTACAGGTCCTCGTCCGGTACGAAGGCGGGCTCGGCCAGCGCGACCGGCTCGGCGACCTCGGCGGCGATCTCCGCCTCGGTCTCGGCCTCCTCCTCGGCGGTCTCGACAGCCTCTATGGCCGGAGCGGGGAGCTGCTCGGGCAGCGGCTCGGCACCGGCCCGCGCACGCTTCTTGCGCTTGCCGCCGCCTCCGACGGCAGTCGGCTGCTCCATGTGCACGATGACGCCACGGCCGTTGCAGTGGACGCAAGTCTCGGAGAACGACTCGAGCAGACCCTGGCCCACGCGCTTCCGCGTCATCTGGACGAGACCCAGCGAGGTCACCTCGGCGACCTGGTGCTTCGTACGGTCGCGTCCCAGGCACTCGAGGAGGCGCCGCAGCACCAGATCCCGGTTGGACTCCAGAACCATGTCGATGAAGTCGATGACGACGATGCCGCCCAGGTCGCGCAGCCGCAGCTGGCGCACGATCTCCTCGGCCGCCTCCAGGTTGTTCCTGGTCACGGTCTCTTCGAGGTTGCCGCCCTGACCGGTGAACTTGCCGGTGTTGACGTCGATCACGATCATCGCTTCGGTCTTGTCGATCACCAGCGAACCGCCGCTCGGCAGCCAGACCTTGCGGTCCAGCGCCTTGGCGAGCTGCTCGTCGATCCGGTACGACGCGAAGACGTCGACCTCGCTCGTCCACTTCTGCAGACGCTCGGCCAGGTCGGGGGCGACATGGGACACGTATCCGTGGATGGTCTCCCAGGCCTCGCCGCCGCTGACGATGACCTTGGTGAAGTCCTCGTTGAAGATGTCGCGTACGACGCGGACGGTCATGTCCGGCTCGCCGTACAGCAGCGTCGGGGCGTTGCCACCACCCTTCGCCTTCTTCTGGATGTCCTCCCATTGCGCCTGCAGCCGCTCGACGTCACGGCGCAGCTCGTCCTCGCTCGCGCCCTCGGCGGCGGTGCGCACGATGACGCCCGCGTCCTCGGGGACGATCTTCTTGAGGATGGTCTTCAGGCGGGCCCGCTCGGTGTCGGGCAGCTTGCGGCTGATACCGGTCATCGACCCCTCGGGGACGTAGACCAGGTAGCGGCCCGGCAGCGAGACCTGGCTGGTCAGGCGCGCGCCCTTGTGCCCCATCGGGTCCTTCGTGACCTGCACGAGGACCGACTGGCCGGACTTGAGGGCGGTCTCGATACGGCGCGGGCCGTTGGCCATGCCCAGCGCCTCGAAGTTGACCTCGCCGGCGTACAGGACGGCGTTGCGTCCCTTGCCGATGTCGATGAAGGCGGCCTCCATCGACGGCAGTACGTTCTGGACCTTGCCGAGGTAGACATTGCCGACGTACGAGGTCGACTGCTCCTTGTTGACGTAATGCTCGACGAGCACGTTGTCCTCGAGTACGCCGATCTGCGTACGGTCGCCGTTCTGCCGGACCACCATCACGCGCTCGACAGCCTCGCGGCGGGCCAGGAACTCGGCCTCGGTGATGATCGGCACCCGGCGGCGGCCCTGCTCGCGGCCTTCACGACGGCGCTGCTTCTTGGCCTCCAGCCGGGTCGAGCCCTTGATGGACTGCACCTCGTCGGACGGCTCGGCCTTCGGGCGGGCCTCGCGGACCTTGACGACCGTACGCTCCGGGTCGCCGTCACTCGGCTCGGCCTCCACGGGCGCGTCACCGGCCCGACGCCTACGGCGACGGCGGCGACGGCTGCTGCTGGAACCGCCGGACTCCTCGCGCTCCTCGCGCTGCTCCTGAGCGTCCTCTTCGGCCTGCTCAGCGGTGTCCTCGTCGTCCTGGGAAGCCTGCTCGGCGGCGGTCTCCTCGCTCTCCGAGGTCTCGCCCTCCGCCTCGGCGTTCTCGCCCCGGCGACGCCTGCGGCCACCGCGACGGCGCCGACGACGCGAGCCGGTCTCCTCGGTCTCGTCGCCCTCGTCGTCAGCGGACTCCTCGGCCTCGGGGGCCTCGGGGGCCTCCGCGGGCTCCTCGGCCGCGCCCCTGCGGCGACGGCGCCGACGCGGACCGGTCTCCTCCTCGACGGGCTCCGGGGCCGCCGCCGTCTCGACGACGTCCTCGTCCTCGTCCTCCTCGGCCTCAGCAGCGGCGGCGGCCGCCGCGCGCTCCGGCGTCTGGAACATCGGCTCGGTGAACACGGGCGCCTGGAAGACGGCGACCGCGGGCCGCGCGGGCGGCTGCGCGGCCTCGCCGTCCTCGGCGGCCTTGGGCGCGGGCTCGGCGAAACCGGCAGCGGCGGTCTTACGGGCGGAACGACGCCGCGTACGACGCGGGGTGTCGCCCTCCGGCTCGGGGGTGGTCTGGTCGGTCTCGGCAGCGGCCACAGAGGCCTCCCTGCGCTCGTCTTGGACAGCGGCCTCAGCGGCGGACTCCACCTCGGCACCCTCGGGCACCCCGGCGGGCGCGACAGCGCGCCGTGTCGCGCGACGGCGCCCACGGCGCGGGGCACTGTCCTCGGTCTCGGTGGTCAGCTCCGGCTCGACTACGGCGGCGGGCTCGGGGGTGGTCTGGGTGGTTTCGGTGGCGGACGCGGGGGTGAGGGCCGCGGTGTCAGCAGCCTCGTCGGCGCCGGGCGCAGCGGTGAGAGCTGCGCTGTTTGCGGGCTCGGGCGCACCGGCGGGAGCGGAGGCACGACGCGACGCACGGCGGCGCGTGCGCCCGGCGGGCGCGGCCTCGTCGAGGGCAGGCTCCGCGTCGGTGGTTCCGGTGGCTTCGGGGGCGATCTCGGCGGAGGCCGCTACGTCGGCGGCGGGCTCCGCAGCAGCCGAGGTCGAGGCCGGGGCCTCGGCAGGCTCAGGCGCAGCGGCCGGTGCGGTGACACGACGCGTGGCGCGACGACGCGTACGCCCGGCAGGCGCGGCCTCGTCGACCGCAGGCTCCGCCTCGGCGGCCTCGGACGCGGCGGTCTCGGCAGGTGCCGCCGCTACCTCGGCCGCGGGCTCTGCAACAGCCGGAGTCGAGGCCGGGGCCTCGGCAGGCTCAGGCGCAGCCGCCGGTGCGGTAACACGACGCGTGGCGCGTCGGCGCGTACGCCCGGCAGGCGCGGCATCAGGCTCAGCGTCGGCAGCAGCGGAAGCAGCCGTCTCGGCAGCGGGCTCCGCGACAGCCGGGGCCTCGGCGCCCGTCTCGGGCGCCGCGAGACCGGCACCAGCCCCGGAGGCGGACGCGGTCACCACGGCCTCCGACACCTCGGCGCCCTCGGGCGCACCAGCAGGAGCGGAGACGCGACGCGTCGCACGGCGGCGCGTACGCCCGGCAGGCTCCTCCGCTGCCGGAGAGGCAGCAGCGGGAGCAGTGGTCTCGGCGGGCGCGGACTCCTCCGCACCCGGTGCGTCGGCGGTGGCCGCGGCTGCCGTCTCGTCGGCGGCAACCACCTCCGGCGCCCCAGCGGTCTCCGGCGCGGCCGCCGTCTCTTCGGCAGCATCCGTCTCAGCGGTCGCCACGAGATCGGCGGAGCTCACCGGCGGTATGGCCGGTGCCGTGGTCTCGGCCACAGCCGAGGACTCGGTCGTCTCCGCGGGCGGGCCCGCGGGGCGGGACGCGGCGCGGCGGCGCCGGCGCGGCGGCAAGGTGTCGCTGGGGGTGCTGTTCTCGGGACCCTCAGCGGGTTCGTTCGGCTCGAGCATGCGGGTGGATCTCCCGTCAGGCTCCCGGGCGCCGCACCTGGTCCGGCTGTGCCGGTGACGTCCGCGGCTCGCGCGATGCGCGGTGCCGCCGTCCGGGGCGCGGGCGCCGCTCGGGAGCTCTCTGTGTTCTGTCTCGCCGGTTCCGTATGCCGTGTTGCGTACGGCCTGGCGAAAGTCTTGTGGTCGGTGCGCTGCCCGACCCAGGTGGCTCCCGAGTACGAGGGCGGCGCTACGACATCCGTCCTACGCGGGACCTTCCTTACGCCGGCGCCTTCGCGGCGGCGGTGGCTGCGGCCATGTGTGGGGCGGCTGCCACTGCCTCGCGGTCGGGCGCGAGCGGGTCGGTCACCGTGCCGGTCTCTTCATCGAAAAGCCCCTGCGCCAGCCTGGTCACCGCTGCGGGGACCGGCGGCGCCAGGTCGGCCACAGCTCGGAGACCGGACAGGACGTCGTCGGGTCGTACGGCAGGCGTCACGTGCCGAACAACCAGCCGCAGTATCGCACAGGGCTGGCCGGTCGGCCTATCAGGCTGTGGACTGTCCGTCCCGGGACGGACACTGTGCGCCTCCAGGCTCGCGACCGCGGCGCGGGCGTCGAAGGTGCGCATGCCGTTCTTCATCTTGCGCTGGACCTCGACGGTCTCGGCCTTCTTGAAGGCGTCGACCGCGCGCTCGGCGTCCGCGGGTGCCACGCCGTCGAGGCGCAGCTCCCAGACGGAGGCCGTGAGCCGGTCGGCTAGCCCGGAAGTCCGGGCCTCGACCGCGTCGACGATGTCGAGCCCGGCGGGCAGCGACTCGTCGAGCAGCGCACGCAGCTGCTCGGGATCGCGCGCTTCGGTGAGCGCGATCTCCAGGTACTCGGCCTCGCTGCCCGTGCCGGTGGGTGCGGCATTGGCGTACGACACCTTCGGGTGCGGAGTGAAGCCCGCCGAGTACGCCATCGGCACCTCGGCGCGGCGCAGCGCACGCTCGAAGGCGCGCTGGAAGTCACGGTGGCTGGTGAACCGGAGGCGGCCGCGCTTGGTGTAGCGCAGTCGAACGCGCTGCACCGCGGGTGCGGGCGGCGGGCCTTCGGGCTGTCGCTTGCCCAGTGGTTCTTCTCCTCGCTGTGAAGCGGTACATACGTGCGCCGCCTCGTGGACGTGCGGTGGACCTCGTCGCCCCCGCGTGGGCGGGGGACGTCGGCAGATGACGCCTTGCGGCGTCGCCCGGTCCGGATCATCCCCGCGCCTGCGGGGACAGGTCGTCGCGTCCGGACCTACCCTCCAGAGTACGCGCAGGAACCACCGTGGGTTCCCGGAGTCCCTTGGACAAGGACACCGGCTCGGGTTCCGGCCGCGCCCCGAACAGCATCCGCCGGATGTCGGCCCGGGTCTGCCGCGCGGTCTCGCGAGCACTGGCCAAGGCCTGCCGGGTGCCCCGCCCCACGCTGCGCGCGGCCTCGGCGACGGGCCGCCAGATCGAGTCCCGTACGGCATGTCCGACGGGCGTGAGCACGCTCTTGTACACCCACCGCACCGGCTCCACGAAGATCCACCGGAAGAGCCGCCCCAGGAACCGCCCGACGGCGAGCGACACATACCCGGCGACCCGCCACGCGTGCCCGATCGCGGTACCGATCTCGCGCGCGACGACGGCGATCGCCCGCCCGACCGGCACGAACACCCAACGCCACAGGGCAACGGCCGGCACGACGAAGACCCACCGCAGCAAGGCCCCGACGACCATCGCAACCCAGGTCACCCCGGCCCAGACCCCACGCCCGACCCATGTCAGACCGGCCCACAGACCGCCCCCGACCCACGCCAAACCGATCCACACGCCGCGACCGACCCAAGCGACACCGGCCCACACCCCACGGCAGACCCATGTCACGCCCGCCCAGACGCCGCTGCACACCCACGTCACACCGGCCCACACGCCCAGGCCGGCCCAGGCAATCCCCGACCACACCCTCAGCGCCACCCACGCCACCCCGGCCGCGATGCCCCGCACCACCCAGGCGATCCCCCGCCCAGTCGGCGCGAGCACCCGCGCGTACAGCCAGCCCGCCGGAACGACCACCAGCACCCGCCACAACCAGGCGCACCCGGCCCCGATCCCCCGCAGCGCCGCCACGATCCCGTGCCCGAGCGGCGTCAGCACCCGCGCGTACAACCACACGCCCGGCACGACGAACAGCACACGCCCGAGCCACCCCAGCCCCCGCCCGACCGGCACGACCACATACCGCCACAGCCCCACCCAGGGCCACACGAACACCAGCTTGGCCAGCCACTCGACAACGGTGGCCACCGCCCGCCCGACCGGCACAAGCACCCACATGACCGCCCGCCCCAGCGGCCGGAACACCGTGTCCCGCAGGAACCGCCCGCCGACCACCAGCGCGTCCCACACCATCCGCACCGGCACAACCAGCACGAGCACCACGATCCGCACGGGTATCCGGATCGCGACCGCGAGGCACCCCTCAGGCGCCGCGTCCTGCTGCTGCCGGGGCGCGGGCTTCGTCTCGTACGACTTCGACTCGTACGGCTGTGGCTCAGGCGTCGCGGACGACGGCTTTTCCAGGTCCATGCCGACGAAGACGCATCAACACCCTGTATGGATCCAGAACCTCAGCTTCCCGCCCCGCTCATCCTCGAACTCCCCACCATTGGCCTCGATGACCTTCCGCGAACCGACGTTGGTGGTGTCACAAGTGACGAGCACCCGCTCGAGCCCGAGGGCACGCGCGTACGGCAGAACGTCGCGCAGCATGGCGGTGGCGTGGCCTTTCCGCCGCGCGGTGGGCCGTACGCCGTAGCCGATGTGGCCGCCGTAGTCGCGAAGGTGGGGCGTCAGGCGGTGGCGTACCTGGATCCGGCCGAGATAGGTCTCGCCGTCCACGTACCAGTACCAGCTGCCGGGCACGAATCCGTCGGGCCGGCGCCCGTCTTCCAGCTCCTCCTCGCGGACGGCGGCGACATAGCGCGCGAACCCGTCCGGCTCATGCCAGCTGTCGCCGTACACGGCGAGCTCCCGCTTGAGGGTGTCACCGAAGTACTCGTCCTCGGCGAGGTTCTCCTGGACCGCCGCCAGGAAGGAGACACGGAAACGCGGATCAGGGCTCACGAGCTGCGGCATCACCGCATTGTGCCGCGACGCACGAGGGCCCGGCCACGGCGTTTCCGCCGTCGGCCGGGCCCTCGCCTCGTCGTCCTACTTGACCACCGTCAGCGGCAGCAGCTTCTTGCCCGTCGGCCCGACCTGGATGGAAGTGTCCATGGCAGGGCAGACCCCGCAGTCGAAGCAAGGCGTCCAGCGGCAGTCCTCGACCTCCGTCTCGTCGAGGGCGTCCTGCCAGTCCTCCCAGAGCCAGTCCTTGTCGAGGCCGGAGTCGAGGTGGTCCCAGGGGAGGACCTCCTCGTACGTACGCTCGCGGGTGGTGTACCAGTCGACGTCCACGCCGAACGCGGGCAGCGTTTTGTCGGCGCACTGCATCCAGCGGTCGTACGAGAAGTGCTCACGCCAGCCGTCGAAACGGCCGCCGTCCTCATAGACGGCGCGGATGACGGCGCCGATGCGGCGGTCGCCGCGCGAGAGCAGGCCCTCGACGATGCCCGGCTTGCCGTCGTGGTAGCGGAAGCCGATGGAGCGGCCGTACTTCTTGTCACCGCGGATCTTGTCGCGGAGCTTCGCGAGACGGGCATCCGTCTCCTCCGCCGAGAGCTGCGGGGCCCACTGGAACGGGGTGTGGGGCTTGGGCACGAAGCCGCCGATCGACACCGTGCAGCGGATGTCGTTCTGGCCGGAGACCTCGCGGCCCTTCTGGATCACGCGGGTCGCCATGTCGGCGATCTGCAGGACGTCGTCGTCGGTCTCCGTCGGCAGGCCGCACATGAAGTACAGCTTCACCTGACGCCAGCCGTTGCCGTACGCCGTCGAGACCGTCCTGATCAGGTCCTCCTCCGAGACCATCTTGTTGATGACCTTGCGGATGCGTTCCGAACCGCCTTCGGGTGCGAAGGTCAGGCCCGACCGGCGGCCGTTGCGCGTGAGCTCGTTGGCCAGGTCGATGTTGAAGGCGTCGACGCGGGTGGAGGGCAGCGACAGGCCGACCTTGTCCTCCTCGTACCGGTCCGCCAGGCCCTTCGCGATGTCGCCGATCTCGCTGTGGTCCGCCGACGACAGCGACAGGAGGCCGACCTCCTCGAAGCCCGTCGCCTTCAGGCCCTTGTCGACCATGTCGCCGATGCCCGTGATGGAGCGCTCGCGCACCGGGCGCGTGATCATGCCGGCCTGGCAGAAGCGGCAGCCGCGCGTGCAGCCGCGGAAGATTTCGACCGACATGCGCTCGTGGACCGTCTCCGCGAGCGGCACCAGGGGCTGCTTCGGGTACGGCCACTCGTCCAGGTCCATGACCGTGTGCTTGGACACGCGCCACGGGACACCGGACTTGTTCGGTACGACGCGTCCGATGCGGCCGTCCGGCAGGTACTCCACGTCGTAGAACGCCGGAATGTAGACGTTGCCGGTCTTCGCGAGGCGGAACAGGACCTCCTCGCGGCCGCCCGGCCGGCCCTCCGCCTTCCAGGCGCGGATGATCTCCGTCATGTCGAGCACGGCCTGCTCGCCGTCGCCGATGATCGCCGCGTCGAGGAAGTCGGCGATCGGCTCGGGGTTGAAGGCGGCGTGGCCTCCGGCCAGGACGATCGGGTCGTCCAGCGTCCGGTCCTTGGACTCCAGGGGGATCCCCGCGAGGTCCAGGGCCGTCAGCATGTTCGTGTAGCCGAGCTCTGTGGAGAAGCTGAGCCCGAGCACGTCGAAGGCGCGCACCGGGCGGTGGCTGTCCACCGTGAACTGCGGGACGCCGTGCTCCCGCATCAGCTCCTCGAGGTCCGGCCACACGCTGTACGTGCGCTCGGCGAGCACGCCCTCGCGCTCGTTGAGGACCTCGTAGAGGATCTGCACGCCTTGGTTGGGCAGTCCGACCTCGTACGCGTCGGGGTACATGAGCGCCCAGCGGACGTCGGAGCTGTCCCAGTCCTTGACGGTGGAGTTGAGCTCACCGCCTACGTACTGGATCGGCTTCTGCACATGCGGCAGCAGGGCCTCGAGCTGTGGGAAGACCGACTCGACAGACATCGTGGTGGGGACCTTCGTGAGCTGACAGGGGTGACCCTCAAGACTAACGCGTCCCTATGAGCCCTCCGGTCGCCGCGAAGATCGCCGTCCAGGCTTCCGGCAGCGCCCGCTCGACGTCCGCTGCCCGCTGCTCCTCCCTGCCGTACAGCACCCCGTACGTGAAGGAGCTCTCGCCCGCCGCGTGGGCCTGGGTGGCGAGGTCGCGCAGGGCGAGGCGGGTCATGACGCTGTCCTGGTGGTCGCCGAGGAGGGTCTGGAGGGACTTCATCGATCTGACCAGGTCGACGGCCGGTTCGCCGAGCGCCTTGGTGGCGGCCTCGGCCGCGTACCGGGTGCGCTTGGCCTTCTTGCGGGCGTCGTGGATCGCGAGGTCGCGGTCCGTGCCGGGCAGTGCGTCGATGGCCTCGACGACCAGGGCGGACAGCTTCGCGAAGTCCCCGCGTACGGCCTTGCCGATCACCATGTCCGGCGGGCCCGCGGCGGCCTTGAGCAGCGGCGGTTCGGCGACCAGGGAGTCGAGGGTGGCGAGCAGATCCAGGTACCGCTTTCCGTCCAGGACCGCGATCAGCCGACGCCGTGAACCGCCGCGCCGGGCGTTCGCCCAGGTCCGCAGCCGCGTGCGGACAGGACCGGCGAGCAGGGTACGCGGCAGCTCGTCGAGCGCCGCCGTCAGCCGCTCGGTCAGCACCTCCTGGTCGCGGTCGACGCCCAACTCCCCGGCCAGCCACTTGAGTTCGTCGCCGATCGGGTCGGTGACGGCCCGGTCCAGGGCCTTCCCGTACGAGCGGAAGCTGCTGCGCAGCCGGCGGGTGGCGACGCGCATCCGGTGCACGGAGTCGTATACGTCGCGCCGTACGGCAGGGTCGAGTTCGACGAGCGCGTCACGCTGGGCGCGTATGTACGCGAGGACATGGTCGCCCGCGTTGGGCGGCTCAGGCTCGGCGATCACGACGACCTTGGCCTTCTCCTTCTTACGACCGTTCGACTTGGCCTGCTTGGGCAGCTTGACCGGCCCGGTCTTCGCCTCAGTCCCGGTCTCCGCCAGCGCCCTGGCCAGTTTGGAGGCGGACTTGGAGCGGCTGATCCCGGCTTTACGGAGCTTCTTCTCGACCTTGTCGAGGAAGGCGGGGTCGCCGTCGTCGGCCAGCTCCACCTCGATCTCGGTCCACTCGGTGGTCCTGTCGCCGCCGCTGAGCCGCTCGGCATGTACGCGGTCGACGCTGACCTCGGCGAGCAGGCCACCAGAGGCGTCGACGAGGTGGCGGACGTCGCGCGCGGACTGCAGTCGTACGACGGGGAGCAGTTCGGCGTCGCGCACCCGGGAGCGGACGAGTCCGGCGAGGCCCCGGGGCAGGGCGTCGGACAGCGGGGCGCTGATCTCGTCGCGTACGCCGTCGGAGACCGGCAGCTTCAGATGCCAGCCCGCGTCATCGCCTCCGGTACGGCGGCGCAGTGTGATCGAGGACGCGGCGAGCCGCTGGTCGGCCGTGTCGTAGTAGGTCGCGTCGAGGTCGGCGACGCCCTTGTCGATGACGCTGTCGACGCCGCTCACACCGCTCAGATCGGGAAGCCCCGCACCTTCGCCCACCTCGTACTTACGCTCGATTTCCCGCTTTGTGTCCGCCATGGACTGAATCTAGTCACGATTCGGCATCGGGGGCAGCCCTCAAAGGGCACGCACTCGCCATCTGAGACACATTTAACGTTCTTCCGGACGTTACTTGGCGCTTGCCTCAGCAATAGCCCCGCCGACGCGATCCCTGCCGATCCGCCCCTCCTACGCCGACATGGGGCGCTGGACGCGGATCGACTGCAGCAACCCCACAGCCACCCACACCGCGAACATCGACGACCCCCCGTACGACACGAAGGGCAGCGGCAGCCCCGCTACCGGCATGATCCCCAGCGTCATGCCCACGTTCTCGAAGGACTGGAACGCGAACCAGGCGATGATCCCGGCGGCGACGATCGTGCCGTACAGCTCGGTCGTCTCGCGGGCAATGCGGCAGGCGCGCCACAGGATGACGCCCATGAGCAGGATGATCAGGCCGGCGCCGAGGAAGCCCAACTCCTCGCCCGCGACCGTGAAGACGAAGTCCGTCTGCTGTTCCGGGACGAACTGCCCTGTCGTCTGCGAGCCGTTGCCGAGGCCGGTGCCGAACAGTCCGCCCGAACCGATCGCGATGCGGGCCTGGTTGGTGTTGTAGCCGACGCCGGCCGGGTCGAGCTCGGGGTTGGCGAAGGCGGCGAAGCGGTTGATCTGGTATTCGTCGAGGATCCCGAGCTGCCAGACCGCGATCGCGCCCGCGGCACCCGTGCCCATGAGGCCGAACACCCAGCGGTTGGAGGCGCCGGAGGCGAGCAGTACGCCGAGCACGATGATCACCATGACCATGACCGAGCCGAGGTCGGGCATGAGCAGGACGATCAGTATCGGCACGGTGGCCAGGCCCAGGGACTGCAGGACCGTGCGGTGGTCGGGGTAGGGCTTGTCGCCGGCGTCGACTCTGGCCGCGAGCAGCATCGCCATGCCGAGGATGATCGTGATCTTCACGAACTCCGAGGGCTGCAGCGAGAATCCGCCGGGCAGCTTGATCCACGCGTGCGAGCCGTTGATCGTGGCGCCGAGCGGGGTCAGCACCAGGATGATGAGGAACACCGAGATGCCGTACAGGATCGGCACGGCCCCACGCAGCGTGCGGTGGCCGAGCCAGACCGTGGCGATCATCAGGGCGAAGCCGATGCCCGTGTTGAGCAGGTGCCGGACCAGGAAGTAGTACGGGTCGCCCTGGTTGAGTTCGGTGCGGTTACGGGTCGCCGAGTAGACGAGGGCCGCGCCGATCACGGAGAGGGCGATGGCCGAGAGCAGTATCGGCCAGTCGAGCCTGCGCGCCAGCGAGTCGCGGGCGAACAGCCGTGCCCAGACGGAGCGTTGGGGCCCGTAGCCGGAGACGGAGAAACCGCTCGCGCCGGTCATTCGGTGGCCCTCCGCCTCTTCTTGGAGCGATCGGCAGAGCGATCGGCACGCCGTCGGGTGTCGCGGTTGGTGCCGGTGTTCGGCGAGGGCACCGTGGCGGCCGGATCGTCACCGGTCGCCGCCTGCTGGCTCTCCGGGCTCGCTTCCTCCTGCGGCACGTACTTCCCGATCTTCGGGGCGTCGATCGAACCGTCCGGCTGGATCTTCGGCAGGCTCTTCTGCGGCTGGGGCAGCAGGGCCTTCTTCTTGTCGATCGTGCCGTCCTCGGAGACGCCGTACAACGCGTCGTAGATGTTGCGCACGGCGGGGCCGGAGGCGCCGGAGCCCGTACCACCCTGGGAGATGGTCATGACGACCGTGTACTCGTCGGTGTACGTGGTGAACCACGAGGTGGTCTGCTTGCCGTAGACCTCGGCGGTACCCGTCTTGGCGTGCATCGGGATCTTGTCCTGCGGCCAGCCGGCATCGGCGAAGCGCCAGGCCGCCGTTCCGCGGGTAGCGACTCCCTCGAGGGCTTCGTCTATCTCGCCGAGCGTCTGCTGCGACATCGGCAGCTTGCCGTGCGGCTTCGGGACGATCTCCTGGACGCTGCGGCCGTCGGCGCTGACGATCGCCTTGCCGACACTCGGGTCGTACATGGTGCCGCCGTTGGAGATCGCCGAATAGATGGTGGCCATCTGGATCGGGGTGACGAGGGTGTCGCCCTGGCCGATGGAGTAGTTGACGGAGTCACCTGCGCGCAGCCGGTTGCCTTCGAGGCAGTTCTCGTACGCGATGCGCTCGGCGTAGTCGCCGTCCTTCTTGCCGGTCTTGCACCAGGAATCCTTGTTGGCCTTCCAGTACGCCTGCTTCCACTGGCGGTCGGGGATACGCCCCGTGACCTCGTTCGGCAGGTCGATACCGGTCTCCTTGGCGAGGCCGAACTGGTGGGCCGTCTTGTAGAACCAGTCGTTGGCGTTCTTCTTCGGCTTGGTGCCGCCGTCCCGCTTCCATTCCTCGTGGGAGAGCCGGTAGAAGACGGTGTCACAGGACACCTCGAGCGCGCGGCCCAGCGAGATCGGGCCGTATCCCTTGGACTCGAAGTTCTTGAAGACCTGGCTGCCGATGTTGTACGAGCTGGAGCACTGGTACGGGCCGTCGAAGGAGTAGCCGGCCTTGATCGCGGCGGCCGTCGGGATGACCTTGAAGACGGAGCCGGGGGCGGACTGGCCCTGGATCGCCCGGTTCAGCAGCGGGTAGTTGGACTTCTTGCCGGTGAGCTTCGCGTAGTCCTTGCCGGAGATGCCGCCGACCCAGGCATTCGGGTCGTACGACGGGTTGGAGGCCATGGAGACGATGCGGCCCGTCTTGGACTCCATCACGATGACGGCGCCGGAGTCCGCCTTGTAGTTCGTGCCGGTGTTCTTGTCGAACTCCTTGCGGGCGTTCTTCATCGCCTTCTGCAGCTCGTACTCGGCGACGCGCTGGACCCGGGCGTCGATGCTGGTGACGAGGTTCGCTCCGGGCTGGGCCGGGTCGCTCTGGGCCTCGCCCATGACGCGGCCGAGGTTGTCGACCTCGTAGCGGGTGACTCCGGCCTTGCCGCGCAGTTGCTGGTCGTACTGCCGCTCAAGCCCTGACCGGCCGACCATGTCGGAGCGCAGGTACGGGGATTCGCTCTTCTCCGCTTCCTTGATCTCCTCGTCCGTGACGGGCGAGAGGTAACCGAGGACCTGCGCGGTGTTGGCGTCGCCGGGGCTCGCGTAACGGCGTACGGCCTGGGGTTCGGCGGTGATGCCGGGGAAGTCCTCGGAGCGTTCGCGGATCTGGAGGGCCTGCTTGGCGGTGGCCTCGTCGGTGATGGGGATCGGCTGGTAGGGCGAGCCGTTCCAGCAGGGCTGCGGCGTCTTGGAGTCGCACAGCCGCACCTTGTCCATGACGTCCTTGGGCTTCATGCCGAGGACACCGGCGAGCTTGGTGAGCACCGCCTCGCCGTCGTCCTTCATCTTCAGCAGATCGGTACGCGACGCGGACACCACAAGCCGCGTCTCGTTGTCGGCGATCGGCACACCGCGCGCGTCGAGAATCGACCCGCGCACGGCCGGGCTGACGACCTGCTGAACGTGGTTCCCGGACGCCTCCTTGGCATAGGCGTCGCCTTCGCGGATCTGCAGATACCAGAGACGTCCGCCGAGAGTCGCAAGGAGGGAGAAGACAAGGATCTGGATGATGACGAGCCGAATCTGGACGCGCGGGGTCCGCCCGGTCTCGGGGATGTTGGTCACGGCGTGCCTCCGGCGGTGGGACGGTTCGCCTCGGGGCGGTAGGTGCGGATGCGCCCCCTAAGGGGCGCGGGGAACTGCGCGACAAGCCACAACGAACCTGCAGCCGATGTACGACGTCTCGAGGGGGCTCCGGGGGCTTTGCCCCCAGGGATGATGGGGGTCCCCCCGCTCGAGCGAAGCCGAGAGTGGGGGAGGGTAGGGGCGGCGGGGGCGAAACCAACCACACTCACAGCCGCTTAACCCCCTTGATCCGCCCCGCCCGCGCAACGCGCGACTTCACGGACTTCATCCGAAGCCCGCCCGCGGCCTTCATCCGCAACCCACCCCGCTGGCCACCGAGGCGCAGCCCCGTGCCGCCGGAGGACAGCCAGCCGGAGGAGACGTCGGTCGCCTTCGCGGACGTGGTCTCGGCGAGCGGATCGTTGTCGGCGCGGCGGGCCAGCGCCATGATCCCGGGCACCACGAAGGGCGCGAGCAGCAGGTCGTACAGCGCGGACGTGAACAGCAGGCTGCCCAGGCCCACCTGGCGTGCGGCGGTGTCACCGACGAGGGCGCCGACTCCCGCGTACAGGAGCGTGGACCCGATCGCCGAGGCGACGACCACGACCATCGGGCCGGTCGCGGATCTGATCTGCCCGTTGTCGGGCTTGAAGAGCCCGGCGAGGTAGCCGATGACGCACAGTACGAGCGCGTAGCGACCGGCGGCATGGTCGGCGGGTGGTGCGAGGTCGGCGAGCAGTCCGGCGCCGAAGCCGATGAGGGCGCCGCCGACGTGGCCGTACACCAGGGCGAGGCCGAGCACGGTGAGCAGCAGCAAGTCGGGGACGGCGCCCGGGAGTTGGAGGCGGGCGAGGATGGTCACCTGGGTCACCAGGGCGACGATCACCAGGGTGACGGAGAGCAGCATTCGGTTGAAGCGCATGCGGGTTCAGCTCCTACTGCTCTTGCTGATTTTGGGGCAGGCCGTCGGCGGACGCTCCGGCCGAGGGGGTGACCGTCACGGTCACCGTCGGCCTGGGCGTCGGCTTGGGTTTGGGCGGCAGCACCTGGTCGCGCGGGTCCCGGGGCGGGGCCTGGGTGACGACGCCGACGATGTCGAGCTTGCTGAAGCCGACGTACGGCTCGACGTAGATGGTGCGCGTCAGATCGCCGCCGGAGGGGTCGACGCGGGAGACGACGCCGACGGGGACGCCGGGCACGAACGGCTTGTCGGCCTGGGAGCCGAAGGTGACAAGGCGGTCGCCCTTCTTGATCTTGGCCTTGCCGTTGAGCATCTCCACGCGCAGCGGCCGGTCGCCCTGGCCGGAGGCGAAGCCGAGTTCGTCGGTGGACTCCATGCGCGTACCGACCGTGAAGTCCGGGTCGCTGGCGAGGAGCACGGTGGCGGTGTTGGGCCCGACGGTCGTCACGCGCCCGACGAGCCCGTCCCCGTTCAGGACGGTCATATCGCGCTTGATGCCGTCGTTCGCGCCGACGTCGATGGTGACGGTCCAGGAGAAGCCCTGGGCCGCCCCTATCGCGATGACTTCGGCGCCCTTGATGCCGTACTGCCCGGCGCCCGCCGTCTTGAGGATCTTGTCGAGCTGCTTCAGCCGGCTGCGGTTACGGTCCTCGCTGCCCAGCTCCGCCTTCAACGAGGCGTTGTCCCGCTCCAGTTGGGCGATACGGTCGTGCCGGTCGCCGGAGTCGCGGATCGCTGCGATCGCGTTGCCGACGGGGTCGACCGCGGTGGACACCCCGTTCTCGATCGGGCCGAAGACCGTGGCGGCGGCCGATCGGGCCCCGTCGACGGGCGAGTCCTCGCCGCCGCGGATATCCACCGTGATCAAAGCGAACGCGATGGCGATCAGCAGCACCAGGAGCAGCCGGCTCTCTCGTGTGTCCCTCACGTGCGGCGGCCGTGCCTTCCTTATCGGATTCGTGTGGGGCTCCCCTCGGCCGGGGCGCTTTGGGGGAGCTTATGCCTCTATATCAACGATCCGCCGTACGAGAGGAGATCATCCCGTACGGCGGAATCGAAGAGTTACTTCATCTGCGGGGCTGGGCGTCCAGCACCTGCTGGAGCGCCTCGAACTCCTCTACGCACTTGCCGGAACCGAGCGCCACACTGTCCAGCGGATCCTCGGCAATGTGGATCGGCATACCGGTCTCGCGCCGCAGCCGCTCGTCGAGCCCGCGCAGCAACGCACCGCCGCCGGTGAGGACGATCCCGCGGTCCATGACGTCGCCGGAGAGCTCCGGAGGACACTTGTCGAGGGTCGTCTTGACCGCGTCGACAATCGCGTTGACCGGCTCCTCAATCGCCTTGCGCACTTCGGCGGCGGAGATGACGACGGTCTTCGGCAGACCGGAGACCAGGTCCCGGCCGCGGATTTCGGTGTGCTCGTCATTGTCGAGGTCGTACGCCGAACCGATCGTGATCTTGATCTGCTCGGCCGTCCGCTCACCAAGAAGCAGGCTGTACTCCTTCTTGATGTGCTGGATGATCGCGTTGTCCAGTTCGTCGCCCGCGACACGGATGGACTGTGCCGTGACGATTCCACCGAGCGAGATGACCGCGACTTCCGTGGTGCCGCCGCCGATGTCCACCACCATGTTGCCCGTGGCCTCGTGGACCGGCAGTCCGGAGCCGATGGCCGCGGCCATCGGCTCCTCGATGATGTGCACCTGGCGGGCACCGGCCTGGGAGGAGGCCTCGATGACGGCGCGCCGCTCGACTCCGGTGATCCCCGAGGGCACACAGACGACGACCCTCGGCCGGGCGAGATACCGCCTCTTGTGGATCTTCAGAATGAAGTAGCGGAGCATCCGCTCGGTGATCTCGAAGTCGGCGATGACGCCGTCCTTCAGTGGACGCACGGCGACGATGTTGCCGGGAGTCCGGCCGATCATCTTCTTCGCTTCGGCGCCGACGGCGAGGATGCCACCGGTGTTGGTGTTGATCGCGACGACGGACGGCTCGTTGAGTACGATCCCTCGACCCCTGACGTACACCAGCGTGTTGGCGGTCCCGAGGTCGACAGCCATGTCACGGCCGATGAACGACATTGAGTTCCCCATCAGGATTCGTCTGGCCTTCCCAAGTGGAGCTTTTGATGGCTTGTTAGGTCGGCGAGGGTGAGCGCTGTGACGTGAAGGCTTCCATCGTAGTCTCGCCTGCACCGAACACCGCGCGAGGGTCTTCGCCATTGTCAGCAGATGATGTGCCGCCTCGCTTGTGGAGACGAGCCAATGGAGGCAAGCGTTCCCCCGATCGCCACGCATATGCCAGGCCCCGCCGCCTTTTTGCGGCAGGGCCTGGTCAGATACGGCTCAGGGTTGACGCATCGTCAGAAAATCTTCGCGTACGCCGGGTGGGTGTGCCGTGTCGCGGACGGACATGACCGGATATCGGCGATCAAGCCAGCCCGGGGAAGAAGATCTTCATCTCACGCTCGGCGGACTCCTCGGAGTCCGAAGCGTGGATCAGATTCTCGCGAACGATCACCCCGAAGTCCCCACGAATGGAACCCGGAGCCGCCGCGATCGGATCCGTAGGCCCCGCAAGAGCCCGCACCCCCTCGATGACCCGCTCCCCCTCGACAACGAGAGCAACCACAGGCCCCGACGCCATGAACTCGACCAGCGGCTCATAAAAAGGCTTGCCCTTGTGCTCGCCGTAGTGCAGCTCCAGGGTCTCCTGATCCAGGTTCCGCAACTCCAGCGCGGTGATCTGCCAGCCGGCCTTACGCTCAATACGGCTGATGATCTCGCCGGTCAGGCCACGACGAACAGCATCGGGCTTGAGAAGGACGAGGGTGCGCTGGCTCACGTGGAAACTCCTTAGCAACAGGGGTGGGACCACAGAGATTACAGGGGGTTGCGCCCCTTTAGGGGCGCGGGGAACTGCGCGACAAGCCACGACGCACCTGCAGCCGCGACACGGCTGTCATCCCCCACCCCGTTGGCGCCCCCACCCGCCCCACGAACCCACCCACCCGCCGGTAGGCACCCCAACCCGCCGGAGGCAGGGGGGCCTGGGGGCGCAGCCACCCCACGCGGCGGAGCCGCAAATTGATACAGCCGGGAAGGGGCGGGGCTGGGGAAAAAGCCCGCCGCAGGCGACTACGCCGCTTTGGTCTCCCCCTCAGCCTGCGCAGCAAACCGCGCCTTGGCCTCGTCAACCTTCCGCCCGTAATGAACCGAAGCCCACCACAGCGCCGCAAAGATCGCCCCCAAGAGGAACATCGTCGGCACGACGAACCCGGACGCGATCAGCGCGATCTGCAGCGCCCAGCCCAGCTGAACACCCCAAGGCCGAGTGACCACACCACACAACAGCAGACACAGCAACATCGCGACGCCACTCACGGTCCACACAGTGGTCATGGACAGATCGGGATCCTTCATGGCCACAAGCCCGGCAAAGCCGATGACGAAGAACTCACCGATCAACGTAGAAGCACAGAGCGTACGCACAGCTCAGCCCCTCCCGAGGAGCAGTCGGGCCTCACCCACGGTGATAACGGACCCGGTCACAAGCACGCCCCCACCCGCAAACTCCCCCTCCTCCTCGGCCAGAGTGATCGCGGCTTCCAGCGCATCATCAAGCCGCGGCTCCACCTGAACCCGCTCCTCCCCGAACACCTCCACAGCCAGCGCGGCCAGCGCATCCGCGTCCATGGCCCGATGGCTGGAGTTCTGCGTGATCACCACCTCGGCGAAGATCGGCTCGAAAGCCTCCAGCAGCCCGCGCACGTTCTTATCGCCGCTCACCCCGACCACGCCGATCAGCCGGCTGAAGTCGAACACCTCGCTGACCCCCTCGGCAGTCGCCCGAGCCCCCGCCGGATTGTGCGCGGCATCCAGCACCACGGTCGGCGACCGCCGCACCACCTCCATCCGCCCCGGCGCGGCCACCGCCGCGAACGCCTTCCGCACGGTGTCGATATCGAGCCGGTCCGCCCGCGCCGCGCCCACACCGAAGAACGCCTCCACCGCGGCAAGCGCGACGGCGGCGTTGTGCGCCTGGTACGCCCCGTGCACCGGCAGAAACACTTCCTCGTACTCCCCGCCGAGCCCACGCAAGGTCAACAGCTGTCCTCCGACAGCGAGTTGACGCGAGACGACCCCGAACTCCAGCCCTTCGCGGGCGACCGTCGCATCGACCTCGACGGCCTTCTTCAACATCACCTGCGCCGCGTCGACCGGCTGCTGCGCCAGAATCACGGTCGCGCCCTGCTTGACGATGCCCGCCTTCTCCACGGCGATCTCACCGGGCGTATTGCCCAGCCGGTCCGTGTGGTCGAGATCGATGGGCGTCACCACGGCAACATCACCGTCGATCACATTCGTGGCATCCCAGCTGCCGCCCATCCCCACCTCGACGACGGCCACATCGACCGGCGCGTCCGCGAAGGCCGCGTACGCCATGCCCGTCAGCACCTCGAAGAAGGACAGCCGGAACTCCTGCTGCCCGTCCACCATCTCGACGTACGGCTGAATGTCCCGGTACGTCTCCACGAACCGCTCGGCGTTCATCGGTGCGCCGTCCAGGCTGATCCGCTCGGTGATCGACTGGACGTGCGGCGAGGTGTACCGCCCGGTGCGCAGTTCGAAGGCGCCGAGTAGCGCCTCGATCATGCGGGCCGTGGACGTCTTGCCGTTCGTCCCTGTGATGTGGATCGAGGGGTACGAGCGCTGCGGCTCCCCCAGTACGTCCATCAGGGCGGCGATCCGCGTGATCGACGGCTCCAGCTTCGTCTCACCCCACCGCGTGGCCAACTCGGCCTCGACCTCACGCAACGCCTTGTCGACCTCGGGATCGGCCGGCCGCGCGGGTACATCGGCCTCCGGCGGCGCACCCTGGGCGCGCAGGGTACGGCTGCCGGCCTCGATCACCGCGAGATCGGGGTCGCGCTGCGTCTCCGCCTCGACGATCTCTTCGAAGGGGTCGGGCTCGCTGCTGTGGTCTGGGGGGAGCTCACTCACGGGGCCAGTCTACGGAGCCGGACTGACAGGCGTAGCTGCGGGCAGTCGTGCCGCTGGGGCGGCAAAAGGCGCCCGGAGCCTTCCAGCTCCGGGCGCCTTCAGCGACGTAACACCGCCTGCTAACCCTGCGGCAACCGCTCCAGCTGCGCCTGAATCCGCGCGATGTCCTCGCCCGCCTTGGCAAGCCGCGTACGGATCTTGTCCACGACCTGCTCCGGAGCCTTCGCGAGGAACGCCTCGTTGCCCAGCTTCGCCTCGGCCTGCTGGCGTTCTTTCTGGGCGGCGGCCAGATCCTTCGCGAGCCGCTTCCGCTCCGCGGCCACGTCGATCGTGCCGGAGAGATCGAGCGCGACCTGCGCACCCGCGACCGGCAGCGTCGCCGTGGCCGCGAAGCCCTCGCCCTCCGGCTGGAGGCGCAGCAGCTGGCGGATGGCCGCCTCGTGCGGAGCCAGGGCGGTCCCGTCGAGGGTGAGCCGGGCCGGGACGCGCTGGCCGGGCTGCAGCCCCTGGTCGTTACGGAACCGGCGGACCTCCGTGATGACCTGCTGAAGCGTCTCGATCTCCCGCTCGGCCGCCGCGTCACGGAACCCGGAGTCGGCCGGCCAGTCCGCGATCACCACGGACTCGCCGCCCGTGAGCGTGGTCCACAGCGTCTCCGTGACGAACGGAACGATCGGGTGCAGCAGCCGCAACGTGACGTCCAGGACCTCGCCGAGGACCCGCTTGCTGACGTCGGCCGCAGGGCCGCCGGCGTTGAACGTCGTCTTCGACAGCTCGACGTACCAGTCGAAGACCTCGTCCCAGGCGAAGTGGAAAAGGGCGTCCGACAGCTTGGCGAACTGGTAGTCCTCGTAGAAGGCGTCGACCTCCGCGACCGTCGCGTTCAGCCGGGACAGGATCCAGCGGTCGGTGGACGACAGCTGCTCGACGGGCGGCAGTTCGCCCTCGATCGTGGCGCCGTTCATCAGCGCGAAGCGCGTGGCGTTCCAGATCTTGTTGGCGAAGTTGCGCGAGCCCTGGACCCAGTCCTCGCCGATCGGCACGTCCACACCCGGGTTGGCGCCGCGCGCGAGCGTGAAGCGCAGGGCGTCGGAGCCGTACTTGTCCATCCAGTCCAGCGGGTTGACCGCGTTGCCGAAGGACTTCGACATCTTCTTGCCGAACTGGTCGCGGACCATCCCATGCAGGGCGATGGTGTGGAACGGCGGGGTGCCGTCCATCGCGTACAGGCCGAACATCATCATCCGGGCGACCCAGAAGAAGAGGATGTCGTAGCCGGTGACCAGGACGGAGTTCGGGTAGAACTTCGCGAGGCTGTCGGTCTGTTCGGGCCAGCCGAGCGTGGAGAACGGCCACAGGCCGGAGGAGAACCAGGTGTCGAGGACGTCGGTGTCCTGCGTCCAGCCCTCACCGGTCGGGGCCTCGTCGTCGGGGCCGACGCAGACGACCTCGCCGTTCGGCCCGTACCAGACCGGGATGCGGTGACCCCACCACAACTGCCGTGAGATGCACCAGTCGTGGAGGTTGTCGACCCAGTCGAAGTACCGCTTCTCCATCTCCTGCGGGTGGATCTTGACCCGGCCGTCGCGGACCGCGTCACCGGCGGCCTTGGCGAGCGGGCCGACCTTGACCCACCACTGCATGGATAGACGCGGCTCGATGGTGGTCTTGCAGCGCGAGCAGTGGCCCACGGAGTGGACGTACGGCCGCTTCTCGGCCACGATCCGGCCCTCGGCACGCAGGGCGGCGACGATCGCGGAGCGGGCCTCGAGCCGGTCCAGGCCCTGGAAGGGGCCGTGTGCGGTGATGACAGCGTGCTCGTCCATGATCGTGATGGCGGGCAGGTCGTGCCGCTGGCCGATCTCGAAGTCGTTCGGGTCGTGTGCCGGGGTGACCTTGACGGCACCCGTGCCGAACTCGGGGTCGACGTGCTCGTCCGCGACGACCGGGATGGAACGGTCGGTCAGCGGCAGCTTGATGAGCTTGCCGATGAGGTGCTTGTACCGCTCGTCGCCGGGGTGGACGGCAACCGCCGTGTCACCGAGCATCGTCTCGGCACGGGTGGTGGCGACGACGATCGTGTCGTCCCCTTCGCCGTACTTCATGGAGACGAGCTCGCCGTCGTCGTCCTGGTACTCGACCTCGATGTCGGAGATGGCGGTGAGGCACCGGGGACACCAGTTGATGATGCGCTCGGCGCGGTAGATCAGCTCGTCGTCGTACAGCCTCTTGAAGATGGTCTGAACGGCCTCCGAGAGCCCCTCGTCCATGGTGAAGCGCTCACGCGACCAGGCAACACCGTCGCCTAGACGCTTCATCTGCCCGGAGATCTGCCCGCCGGACTCGGCCTTCCACTGCCAGACGCGCTCGACGAAGGCCTCGCGCCCCAGGTCGTGCCGGGACTTGCCCTCCTTGCCCAGCTCACGCTCGACGACGTTCTGCGTGGCGATACCGGCGTGGTCCATGCCGGGCTGCCACAACGTCTCGTACCCCTGCATGCGCTTGCGGCGCGTGAGGGCGTCGATGAGCGTGTGCTCGAAGGCGTGGCCCAGGTGCAGGCTGCCCGTGACATTCGGCGGCGGGATGACAACGGTGTACGGCGGCTTCTCGCTCTTCGCGTCCGCCTCGAAGTAACCCCGCTCTACCCAGCGCTCATACAGCTTCCCCTCTACCTCGGCCGGCGCGTACTGGGTCGGCAGTTCGGGGGTGTTGGCTGGCGGCTGCTGCTGAGCGTTGTCGGTCACGGGGTCAGTTTAGAGGTGTCACCGGGCGGTCCTGAAACTCGATTGTTCGGTAACGGTGAGACCCCCGGTGCTCCCCGCGGACGCTCCTTACGCCAGGATGTTCGGAACGTATAAGTATCTGGAGGGGAACCCAGAATGAGCCACAACCAGCCGGGCCCGTACGGCGGGCAGCCTCAACAGCCGGGACCATACGGTCAGCCCGGCCCCTACGGCCAGCAACCGCAGGCCCCGCAGCCCGGCTACGGCTACCCGCAGCAGGCTCCTCCGCAGCAGCCCGGCTATGGGTACCCCCAGCAGACTCCCCCCGGTGCTCCGCCCCAGCAGCCCGGCTACGGCCAGCAGCCGCCGTACGGCCAGCAGCCCCCGCCCTACGGCATGCCGCAGCCGCCCGCTCCAGGCGGCGGCAAGAAGAAGACCGGGATCGTCATCGGCGCCGTGGCGGTCGTGGCCGCGATCGCGGTCGGCGCGTACTTCGTGATCGGCGGGGGTGGCGGCGGTTCCTCGGACGTCGCGGACGACGGCCCGCACAAGCTGACCACGCCGGCGTCGGTGCTCGGCGGTGAGTACAAGAAGGGCGACGAAGGCGCGAACAGCAGCAGCTTCAACGAGGAAGACATCAAGAACGCCGAGGAAGCCGGCGTGAAGAACCCCAAGGACGTGAACGCCGCGTACGAGGCCGGGGACAAGGACAACCCGCTGTCGCAGAAACTCCTCCAGTTCGTGGGCGTCTACGGCGAGATCGAGGACCCGGAGAAGGTCGTCGACGCCATGTTCGCCGAGTTGAAGAAGGAGTCCGACCCGGACAAGGGCGAGCTCGTCGGCAGCCCGAAGGCCTTCACGCCCGCGGGGCTCGACGGCGCCGTCATGAAGTGCCAGGAGACCAGGGTCCCGGGCGACGAGACCGGCGAGGCGGGACCCAAGGAGATCAAGATGCCGGTGTGCATCTGGGGTGACCACAGCACCCTCGGTGTCACCATCGACGCGAACATCGCCGACGCCCTGGCGGGCAAGGGCCCCGACCTCGCAGCGGCGGCCGAGCAGGCAGCCAAGTTCCGCAAGGAAGTCCGCGTCAAGGCCTGACGCCGCGCATCAACGAGCAAGGGGCCCCGGTCAGTTGACCGGGGCCCCTTCGCTACGCGTACGAGCGGCTACGCCGTCTTCTGCTCCCCCGGGCCCCGCCCCCGCGCATCGCGCGGAATGAGCGTCGGGTTGACGTTCGAGAGGACGACGTCCGCTGTGATGACGACGCGGCCTACGTCCTTGCGGGACGGGACCTCGTACATCACCGACTGCAGGACCTCTTCCATGATGGCGCGCAGGCCGCGGGCGCCGGTCTGCCTCAAGATGGCCTGGTCGGCGATGGCTTCGAGGGCCTCGCGCTCGAAGTCCAGCTCTACGCCGTCGAGTTCGAAGAGGCGCTGGTACTGCTTCACCAGCGCGTTGCGCGGCTCGACCAGGATCTGGAGGAGCGCCTCGCGGTCGAGGTTGTGGACCGAAGTGATCACAGGCAGGCGGCCGATGAACTCGGGGATCATGCCGAACTTGACCAGGTCCTCGGGCATGACGTCCTCGAACTGGTCCTTCTCCTCCAGCTCGCGCTTCGAGCGGATCGTCGCGCCGAAGCCGATGCCCTTCGCGCCCGCGCGGGACTCGATGATCTTCTCCAGGCCGGCGAAAGCACCGCCCACGATGAACAGGACGTTCGTCGTGTCGATCTGGATGAACTCCTGGTGGGGGTGCTTGCGGCCGCCCTGCGGCGGAACCGAGGCCGTCGTGCCCTCCAGGATCTTGAGCAGCGCCTGCTGGACGCCCTCGCCGCTCACGTCCCGCGTGATCGACGGGTTCTCGCTCTTGCGGGCCACCTTGTCGATCTCGTCGATGTAGATGATCCCGGTCTCGGCCTTCTTGACGTCGTAGTCCGCGGCCTGGATGAGCTTCAGCAGGATGTTCTCTACGTCCTCGCCGACATACCCGGCCTCCGTCAGCGCAGTGGCGTCGGCGATGGCGAAGGGGACGTTCAGCATGCGCGCCAGAGTCTGGGCGAGCAGGGTCTTTCCGGAGCCCGTGGGGCCGAGGAGCAGGATGTTGGACTTCGCCAACTCGATGGCGTCGTCGCGGTTCTGGCTCCCGCCGTTCTCACCGGCCTGGACCCGCTTGTAGTGGTTGTACACCGCTACGGAGAGGGCCTTCTTCGCCGACTCCTGCCCGACGACGTACCCCTCGAGGAACTCGTAGATCTCGCGAGGCTTGGGGAGTTCCTCCCACCTCACCTCGCTCGTTTCGGCGAGCTCTTCCTCGATGATCTCGTTGCAGAGATCGATGCACTCGTCGCAGATGTACACACCGGGGCCTGCGATGAGCTTCTTGACCTGCTTCTGGCTCTTGCCACAGAACGAGCACTTGAGCAGATCGCCGCCGTCACCGATGCGTGCCACGGTGTGCTTCCCCTTCGCCTGGGAGACGCCTAGGTCCAGCGGCTCCTGGTGCTGCCTTATGTCCGACGGTACCTTGCCTAGCCCCCCGTTCGGGCCCCCCTTGGCGCGGTTCACTTTGACGCGTACGGCGCCAAACCGTGCCAAGGGGCGGCTGACAATACAGCGCTACGTCACGCGACCGCGGCGTTGTTCATCTTCCGGGTCGAGATGATCTGGTCGATCAGGCCGTACGAGAGCGCGTCCTCGGCGGTGAGGATCTTGTCGCGCTCGATGTCCTCGCGGATCTTCTCGATGGGCGTCGTGGAGTGCTTGGCCAGCAGTTCCTCCAGCTGGGCACGCATCCGGAGGATCTCGTTCGCGGCGATCTCAAGGTCGGAGACCTGGCCGCGACCCGTCTCGCTGTAGGGCTGGTGGATCAGCACGCGGGCGTTGGGAAGTGCCATGCGCTTGCCCTGCGTACCGGCGGCGAGCAGGATCGCGGCGGCGGAGGCCGCCTGGCCCATGCAGACCGTCTGGATGTCCGGCTTCACGAACTGCATCGTGTCGTAAATCGCGGTGAGCGCCGTGAAGGAGCCGCCGGGGCTGTTGATGTAGACCGAGATGTCCCGGTCGGGGTCCATCGACTCCAGGCACAGCAGCTGCGCCATGACGTCGTTGGCGGAGGCGTCGTCGATCTGCACACCGAGGAAGATCACGCGCTCCTCGAAGAGCTTCGCGTACGGGTCGTACTCGCGCACGCCCTGCGAGGTGCGCTCGACGAAGCGCGGGATGACGTAGCGGGACTCCGCGCGGGGGCCGGTGTACTCGGCCTCCGTGCGGGCGTAGAGGCCGCTGCCGGGGAAGTCGTTCACTGTGTCTCCTGGGAGCCTGATAAAGAGCTGAGGCGGTCGGCTGGGGGCTCGGAAGGCTTACGCCGGCTGCGCCCCGGCCGCGTACGGGCTGCCCGTGGGCGCGTGCCGTACCAGCCGTGGGCGCGTGCCGAGCTAGGCCGCTCCGGTGCCTCCGCCGCCCGGCATACCGGCAGCGGTGGGCATGATGTCGTCGATCAGGCCGTACTCCTTGGCCTCGATCGGGTCGAACCAGCGGTCACGGTCCGAGTCGCGAGTGATCTGCTCCACGGTCTGGCCGGTGTGGAAGGCGGTCAGCTCCGCCATCCGCTTCTTGGTGTGCAGCAACCGCTCGGCGTGGATCTTGATGTCCGACGCGGAACCGGCGAGGCCGGCCGAGGGCTGGTGGATCAGGATCTCGGCATTCGGCAGGGCGAAACGCTTGCCCGGGGTGCCCGCGCTCAGCAGGAACTGGCCCATGGAGGCCGCCATGCCCATGGCAATGGTCACCACATCGTTCTGGATGTACTGCATGGTGTCGTAGATCGCCATGCCGGCCGTGATCGATCCGCCGGGGCTGTTGATGTACAGGAAGATGTCCTTGTCCGGGTCGGCGGCAAGGAGCAGCAGCTGTGCGGTGATCTTGTTCGCGATGTCGTCGTCGACCGGCTGGCCGAGGAAGATGATTCGCTCACCGAGCAGCCGGTTGTAGACCTGGTCGCCGAGGCCACCACCGATGGAGGGCTCGCCGGCGGCTGAAGGCATCAGATTCGTCACGTATCCACCTGCTCGTCTAAACGACGGCGCCGGGGCCGTCTTACGTAGTCTGCCGGGGGCTGGGCAGTTTCGGGGACTCCCCTGCCCTCGTACTCATGGACCCTAACGCGCGGGTCCCTTCGGGGAATCCCGAGGAGCTGACTGTTCGCTGTGAGCGCATGCGCTCCGCTGGTTGCGCAGGGGTTTTGGCGGGGGAACCTTGCGCTCAGCCCCCACAAGCCCCCACAAGCCCGCAGACGCGTCTGCCAAGGGCTGTGCATCGGCGGGTGCGGCTTGTTGTGGGTTACTCGCGCAGTTCCCCGCGCCCCTACGGGGCCTTTCCCCTGGGCGTAGCGCAGCAGGCCCCGGACCGCTGGTGCGGTCCGGGGCCTGCTCGGCGTACAGCGAGGCAATCAGGCCTCAGGCTTCTCCTCGGGGGCCTCAGTGGCCTCGGAGGAGCCCTCCGCGGGGGTCTCCTCGGCCGAGCCCTCGGCAGAGACCTCGTCCTCGTCCTCCTCGTCGTCCAGGTCCACGAGCTCGCCGTTCGTGTCCTTGACGGTGGCCGCCTCTACGACGACCGCGAGGGCCTTGCCGCGGGCGACCTCGCCGACGAGCATCGGGACCTGGCCGCCCTCTACGACGGCCTGGGCGAACTGGTCGGGGGACATGCCGGAGGAAGCGGCGCGGCGCATGAGGTGCTCGGTGAGCTCCTCCTGGTTGACGTTCAGCTTCTCCTTGTTGACCAGCTCGTCGAGGACGAACTGGGTCTTGATGCCCTTGACCGCGGCCTCGCGCGTCTCGGTGTCGAACTCCTCGGCCGTCTTGCCCTGGATCTCCAGGTACTGCGGCAGGTCCAGGCCCATCTGACCGAGCTGGTGGTGCTCGAGGTTGTGCTTACGGGTGTTGATCTCGTCCTCGAGGAGCTTCTCCGGGACGGGCACCTCGACCAGCTCGAGCAGCTTCTCCAGGACGCGCTCCTGGGCCTGCGTGGCCTGGTCGTACTGCTTCATGTTCTCGAGGCGCTTACGGCTGTCCGCCCGCAGCTCCTCCAGGGTGTCGAACTCGGAGGCGAGCTGAGCGAAGTCGTCGTCCAGCTCGGGGAGCTCGCGCGCGGCGACCTGGGTGACCTTGACGGAGACCTCGGCCTCCTTGCCGGCCGCCGAGCCGCCCTTGAGCTCGGAGGTGAAGGTGGCCTCGCCACCGGCCTCCAGGCCCTTCACGGCGTCGTCGATGCCCTCCAGCAGCTCACCGGAGCCGATCGTGTAGGAGACGCCGTTCGCGACGCCGTCCTCCAGGACCTCGCCGTCGACCTTGGCCTCCAGGTCGATCGTCACGACGTCGCCGTCCTCGGCGGCGCGCTCGACCGGCGTGGTGGACGCGAAGCGCTCACGCAGCTCCTCGACGGCCTTGTCGACGTCCTCCTCGCTGACCTCGACGGCGTCGACCTCGACCTCGATGCCGGAGTAGTCCGGGATCTCGATGGACGGGCGGATGTCGACCTCGGCGGTGAAGTTCAGCGTCTCGCCGTCCTTCAGCTCCGTGATGTCGACCTCGGGCTGACCGAGCACGTTCAGCTCGGCGTTGTTGACCGCGTCGGTGTAGAACTTCGGAAGCGCGTCGTTGACCGCCTCCTCCAGAACCGCACCGCGGCCGAACCGCTGGTCGATGACGCGCGCCGGAATCTTGCCCTTCCGGAACCCCTTCACCGTGACCTGCTGGTTGATCTTCTTGTACGCCGCGTCGAGGCTGTCCTTGAGCTCCTCGAAGGGCACCTCGACAGTGAGCCGAACCCGGGTCGGGTTCAGGGTCTCCACGGCGCTCTTCACGGTTCGGTCTCCTTGATGGCTGACTTCTTGGGGTTCTGCTGTCGACCTCTGCCGGATGCGGCGGGTGCCTCAGCGGATTCGCGGCCCTTGTGAGACGTAACAGTGCAGACATACGGGCGCGCAGTTTGCATAGTAGCCGCAGGCGGTACACGCCCCAAAAGGCGAGCTTCCGGTGCCGCGGTCCCGCGGAGCCCGGTCGGGTTCCGGACCGGGTCCCCGCAGGTGGTCACCGGGTCCCTGCTGATGGTCGGGGTGGCGGGATTTGAACCCACGGCCTTCCGCTCCCAAAGCGGACGCGCTACCAAGCTGCGCCACACCCCGTTCGGTGCGACACGTAGGGTACATGCCCGCCGACACCGAGGCTCCCGCATTTCCCGGGCGCCTGAAGGGCCGCGGAACGGGATGTGCGATGAAGGGTGCCACCCGCTAGGATGCTCCAGTGCCGCGCGTCCACTGACCTGCGGCGCGTCCCGTGCGGGCGTAGCTCAATGGTAGAGCCCTAGTCTTCCAAACTAGCTACGCGGGTTCGATTCCCGTCGCCCGCTCCATACGGCTCAGGGCCAGGTCAGAGGTTGAATCCTCTGCCTGGCCCTGAGGCGTTTTCGACGTCGAGCGCGTGCGGGAGCGGTCCGCGATGGCTCGCGGAGCTGGCGTACTCACAGACCGGGGCCTCGCGCAGGGGCGCCGGGAGCAGTACGTGCTCAGCTCGCTCAGAACTGGATCTCGTTGAGGGTCTCCGCTATCGAGTTGAGGAAGCGCTGGATGTCGTCGGCCATGCCCGTCGAGGCCAGGAAGAAGCCGAACAGTACGGCGACGATCGCCGGACCCGGCTTGATGGATCCTCCCCGGATCAACACCACGAGGACGATCGCCAACAGCAACACAACTGATAGCGAAATGGCCACAACTGATCACACCCTACGGTCGGTCCGCTCTCCCGGCCCGAGGGTGCCACCCCGCACACCCCCGCAGAACCATCGTGCCACCAACAGGCCCGGCCTATGCGGGAGGTGGGGCATCATCGGCCATCGTTCTCGCCGTACCTGCACAATCCGTACCCGCCCGGCGCTCTCCGGCGGCCATGAACGGCGGTGCCACGTACGGCAATTCGCGGAGTGTCCCGCACGCCGAATTCAGGAGGGTGATTGCCGTGCCCACCCATCCCGCTCGCCGATTATTCGAATTGTTGCCGCGGACACAGCGGGAGGCCGGTCAGCGGCTCGGAGAGGGTGTCAACAAACGCCAATCAACGGACATTTCACCAGAGTCGCCCGCGGATGTTATGCACCATTTAGTCGGGATGAAGTGGTACGTAACAGACGTACGTGTTACAGCAGTCGACCTCCGAGCCGATCTCCGCATCACCAAGTCGACTTCCCCCCTTCCCTCTCTCCTTCTTCAAATCCCCTGTACTCAGCGGGATAAGCAGAGGTTAAGCAGGAATGACGAGGAGGGTTTTACGAAAACGCACCGGCAACGCTAGGGTGCCTCAGATGTTCACCGCTGCCTCGTCCCCCGCATGCGCAGTGAGGTCCCGGATCCTCTCCCCCAGCTCCTGGTGGGAGGGTCTGTGACGAACTCGCTCCGCCCACACGGCCAACAGAGGGCGCCGCTCCCGCCGACGGAGGAATCGTCGCTGTCCGCGATGCCGAGCCCTCGCACCCGCGACAGCCCGCAGACGGACACCGCTCCCGCCGGGCCTCAGGCCAAGCCGGCCAGGCAACGCGACGCGTTCTTCGACAACGCCAAGTACCTGGCCATCGTGCTCGTCGCGATGGGCCACACCTGGGAGCCGCTGACCGACCACAGCCGCACCGCCGAAGCGCTGTACATGGTCGTCTACGCCTTCCACATGCCGGCGTTCATCCTCATCTCCGGCTACTTCTCGCGCAGTTTCGACATGCGTGCCGACCGGCTCCAGCGCCTGGTGACCGGCATCGCCGTGCCGTACATCCTCTTCGAAGCCGCGTACTCCGTCTTCAAGAAGGTCGCGGACGACGACCCGGCCCATCCGATCAGCCTGCTCGACCCCTGGTACCTCACCTGGTTCCTGGTCGCGCTGTTCGTATGGCGGCTGACGACGCCCCTGTGGAAGGTCGTGCGCTGGCCGGTGCCGCTCGCGCTCGCCATCGCGGTGCTCGCCTCGATCTCGCCCGACATCGGTGACGACCTGGATCTGCAACGTGTGCTGCAGTTCCTGCCGTTCTTCGTCATCGGCCTGTTCATGAAGCCCGAGCACTTCCAGTTGATGCGGCGCCGAGAGGTCCGGATCCTGTCGGTGCCGGTGTTCGCGGCGGCGCTGGTCGTTGCGTACTGGGCGGCTCCGCGCATGACGTCGGCGTGGTTCTACCACCGGGACAGCGCCCAGGAGTTGGGCACGCTGTGGTGGGCCGGTGTCGTGATGACGCTCGCGCTGTTCGGCTGCTCGATGGTCCTCACGGCCTGCTTCTTCTCCTGGGTGCCGCGTCGCAAGATGTGGTTCACGGTGCTCGGCGCGGGGACGCTGTACGGCTATCTGCTGCACGGTTTCCTGGTCAAGGGCGGCCGTTTCTGGGGCTGGTTCGACTACAAGTGGCTGCATGAGCCGCTCGGCGAGATCCTCGTCACGCTGGTCGCCGCCGCCGTGGTCACGCTGCTGTGCACCCCGCCCATCCAGCGCGCCTTCCGCTTCGCGATGGAGCCGAAGATGGAGTGGGCGTTCAAGCGGGACGCGACGGAGCTGGCCCGCGACCGGGGCAAGTCGTAGTCGAGGCCCAAGTCCTAGGCCAGGCCCAGGAGTTCGCGCATCCTCGCGTACTTCTCCTCCAGTCGCGTCCGCGTGGGCTCGTCCAGGGCCGCCAGCCTGGCCGGATTCGCGTTGTGGGCCAGGTCGGATTCCTTGACCAGGAGGGCTCCCGGGGTCGCCAGGATGCGTTCGGCGTACGACTCCGGGGGCTCGCCGGGGCGCTTGGTGAGGGCCAGCACGATGTCCTTGGTGCGCCGGGTCAGCGCGGCCTCGTGCAGCAGCCAGTCCTCCGAGAGGACCTCGTCCTCGATGGTGTCGTGCAGCCAGGCGGCGGCGATCTGTTCGTCGTCGCCGCCCCGGGCCCGTACCCCCTCGGCCACCGCCTGGAGGTGCTCGGCGTACGGACGGCCCGCCTTGTCGGTCTGGGCGGCGTGTGCGTTACGGGCGATGGCTTCGACTTCGGTGAGACTCAGCAGCGCTTTCTCGGTCATGCGTCGAGTGTCCCCCGCAGCGCCGACCTGGCGGGTACCGACGCCGCCGCCAGACCGGTCACGAGCACGGTCGCGGCCAGCGAGCCGTACAGCAGTGGCGGTATGTACGGCGCCTGCCCCGTCAGCCCCTTCATCATCGGGATGAGCGTGGCGAGCGCGATACCCGTGCCGAGGACGAGGCCCGCGAGCGTGACGAGCAGGGCCTCCCAGTGGATCATGTTCAGCACCTGGCGGCGAGTGGAGCCGATGAGCCGCAGGGTGTCCAGTTCGCGGCGGCGGTCGAGGACGGTCATCACCAACGTGTTGACGGCAGCGACGGCCGCGAAGCCACCGAGGACAGCGGCCATGACGGTGTTGGCCCAGGCGTTCAGCTCGCGGTCGAGGGACTGGGCGGCGGTGTAGCCACCACGGTCCGTGACCGTACCGAACTTCTCCAGCCCGGCGGCACTGCCTCCCTTCGTCCAGAGCTCGGTGGCAAAGGCGGAGCTGACATGCCGCGCCAAGTCCGCGTGACTGAGGGTCACTTGGGACAGCCCCATGCCGCGGCCGTACGTCGCCACGACCGTCGGCCTCACCTTCGTACCGTCGGGCAGCCGCAGCTCGACACGCTCGCCGACGCCGACACCGGCATCACGGGCCAGCGAGGCGTCCATCGCGACCTGCCCCCGCTCCAGCGACAGCGCGCCCTTCTCGACCTTCAAGTCCTGTACGCGGGCAAGGTCCCGCCCCGAACCCATGACGCCCTGAGCGGAGGCCTGCTGAAGGTACCCGTTCGCCGGGAGAAGGACCCCGGTCTTCAACAGTCCGACGGCAGCGGTGACTTCAGGGCTGCGGGCGGCCTGACGTACGGCATCCGGTGTCAGCCCGGCCTCCGAGGTCACGATGTGGTCGGCCACGGTGCCGGCCCGCTGCTGCTCCTGTGTGACCCGCTCCTCGCTGGTGTGCATGAAGACGAGCACGGACGAGAAGGCCATCGCCAGGACGATCGGGGTGATCGCGGAGGCCAGCCGGCGGGCGTTCGTACGGGCGTTGGCGGCCGCCAGCGAGGCGGAGGCGCCCGCGGCACGCAACGGCAGCCCGAACAGAGCGGCGCAGAGGCGCGCGATCAGCGGGCCGAGCAGCGCCACGGCCAGCATGAACAACATCACGATGCCGAGCGCCGCGTTGGCCGCGTCCTCGCCGGTCGTCGAGGCGGACACACCCGCGCAGACGAAGCCGCCGACGGCCGCCGCGATCCCCAGCGGCGTACGGATCCAGCCGATCCGCAGCCGCTCCACGGACGCCTCGGTGAGCGCCTGCCCCGGCTTGATCCGCGCCGGCCGCCGGGCCGCCATGTACCCGGCGACCAGCGCGGTGCCGAGCACACCGCCGACGGCCGTGAGCAGCGGTATGTACGACACCGACAGCTCCACCGGCTCCGGAATCGCCCCCTTGTCCTTGAGCTGCCCGAACCACCAGCGGGCCAGCCCGATGCCCGGCAGACAACCGACGAGCCCGGCGAGAGGGGCGACCAGCAGGGTCTCGGTGGCGATGGACCGGCGGATCTGGCGCGGAGTCGTACCGATCGCGCGCAACAGCGCGAACTCCCGGGCCCGCTGGGCGACGGACAACGCCACCGTCCCCGCCGCCGTGAACACGGCCACCATCGTCGCGACCCCGCCGAACGACCCGCCGATCCCGACGAGCAGTTCCTCGGCCTCGGCGAGGGAGGAGTCCTCGACGGAGCCACGGCTGTCGCCGGTGTGGACCTCGGCCCGGTCGCCGAGGGCGCGCGCGACCTGGGCTTTGAGTGCCTCGGCGGTCACCCCGTCCTTCGGTAGGACGGCGATCGCGTCTATACGCCCGGGGTGACCGGAGATGCGTACGGCTTCGGTGTCGGCGAACCAGACTGTCCCCTGTGCATCCCCCCGCTCCCCTGGCTTCGCGATGCCGGAGACACGGAAGGTGCGAGGCCCGTCGGCGGTGGTGAGGCGGACGCGTTCGCCGATCGTGCCCTTTGCTAATACGACCTCGCCGTCGCCCGGCGCCCGGCCCGCGGTCAGCCGCTCGCCAGTGAATGCGGTGGATCCCCAGCCGTGGGCGGTGAGCTGTGCGCCGTCGCCCGTCTGCACGGGGAAGGTGACATCCGCGACGGCCTGGCGTGCGCCGGGCACTGAACCGGCCTTCGCCACCAGGGAGTTGTCCAGCCAGGCACGGTCCGGGACCGGTACGGCGTCGTCCTCGCGGCTGTCGCCATGTCCGGTGACGTGGTGGGCGCGTTGGTCGGCGGCGGCGACCACGGGGGCGTCCTGGTAGCGGACGGGTGGGACGGAGGCGCGCAGGCCCGTCTCCAGGAGGATGCCGCAGGCCGAGACGATCAGCGCGGCCATCGCCAGGGCGACGAACGTGCCGACGAAGGCGGCGGGCTTGAAGCGGACTGCGGCGCGGGCGAGGCCGTTGGGTACGAACATCACGCGGCCGCTCGTACGGTCGTCGCGGGAGCCGTCAGCGCCGTCATCCTTGCGGCGATCTGCTCCGCCGGGGCGCGGTCCAGGTGGTCGACGATCGAGCCGTCGGCGAGGAACAGGACGCGGTCGGCCCAGGCGGCGGCCGTCGGGTCGTGGGTGACCATGACGACGGTCGCACCGAGGTCGTCGACGGCCTGACGGAGGAGGGCGAGCACCTCGGTGGCGGTGCGGGTGTCGAGGGCGCCGGTGGGCTCGTCTGCGAAGACCACGTCGGGGCGGGTGACCAGGGCACGGGCGATGGCCACGCGCTGCTGCTGTCCGCCGGAGAGCTGGCCCGGGCGGCGCCGGGCCAGGCCGTCCAGGCCGACCTGGGCGAGGACCTCGGCCGCGCGGTGGCGGTCGGGGCGGTGGCCTGCGAGGCGCATGGGCAGGACGACGTTCTGTTCGACGGTGAGGGATGGGAGCAAGTTGAAGGCCTGGAAGACGAAGCCGAGGCGTTCGCGGCGTAGGGCTGTGAGCTTGTTCTCGCTCATGCCGGTGATTTCTGTGCCGCCTAGGCGGACCGTTCCGCTGGTGGGGTGGTCGAGGCCTGCGGCGCACTGGAGGAATGTGGACTTTCCGGAGCCGGAGGGGCCCATTACCGCGGTGTAGGTGCCGCGGGGGAGGGTGAGGTCTATGCCGCGTAGGGCGTGTACGGCGGAGGTGCCTCGGCCGTATCGCCGCTGGACGCTCCGCAGTTCGACGGCCCAGTCGGCGTCCGGGCTTGGGCCGCTCCGTACGTTCTGCGGGGTCTTTTCGGCCCCGTTGTCGTACCGCCTCTTCCGCAGGCCCATGGCTGGGTCCGTCCTTCCGCCTCGCCGATCTCTGTCGATGGCTCGACGCTACGGATTTGGTGGCGGCCTTCACCATGCGGTCGACCGCCGAGTTGGGGTGGGGGAAACCCCAGGTCGGCCCCGGGGGTATTTCGTCCGCGGCGGCGAGGGAAGTTCTTTTCCCCAGCCCCGCCCCTTCCCGAAACTGGGGGCTCCGCCCCCAGGCCCCCTGCCTCCGGCTGAGTGGGGCGCCTGCGGCGGGCGGGTGGGTTCAGGGGGTGGGTGCAGCGCCTCCGGCGGGTGGGTGGGTTCAGGGGGTGGGTGGGGCGCCCACTGCGGGTCGTTGGGTCCGCGGGTGCCCACCGCGGGTGGGTGGCCGGGGCGTCCACCCGCGGGTGGGTGGGGCGCCTACTGGGGTGGGGTGTTGGGATCGTGTGCGGGTGCGGGTTCGTTGTGGCTTGTCGCGCAGTTCCCCGCGCCCCTGACGGGGCGCTCCCGGAACCGCCAGCCACACAGCTCACCAGTCGCCATGCTCGCCAGCCACCACGCACCCGCCCCTGACTACCCGCAGCTTCCCGTCGGCGGGAGGGGACGTGGGCCGGTGCGTCCTATGCCCGTCGCTTAGCTTCGGTCTGGGCACACCAGAACCCTGTGGAAGCAAGGGGCCGTATGCCCCGTTGGCGACGGGCTGACGCACCGGACCGCGGCCCCGCACCCACCAACCACCCAAGGGGCGCGGGGAACTGCGCGACCAGCCACACACAACCCGCACCCGAAAGCGAACCCAACCGCCCCACCGCCGGAGGCACCCCACCTAACCGCCGGACACCTCCCGGCAAATCAGCAGCAAAGCCCTGTCATCGTTCACATCCCGCGCAACCGCCTCGATCAAATGCCACGCCGCCCCATGGAACCCCCCGGCCACGTACCGGTCCGCCTCGCCGGTGAGGCGGTCGATGCCCTCCGCGATGTCCCGGTCGGACGTCTCGACCAAGCCGTCCGTGAACAGCATCAGAACGTCGCCGGGGCGCAACGTACCTTTCACGGGATCGAACTGAGCCCCGTCGTACACCCCGAGCAGCGGCCCCTCCGCCGACTTCTCCTCCCAGCGCCCGCTCCCCGCGCTGAGCTGCAGCCCGGGGGGATGCCCGGCGGAAAACAGCTCGTAGTCGCCCGAGTCCAGGTCCAGGACGAGGTGGATCGATGTGGCGAACCCCTCGTCCCAGTCCTGCCGGAGCAGGTAGCCGTTCGCCGCGGGGAGGAAGGCGTGCGGCGGCAAGGACCCGAGCAGGCCCCCGAACGCCCCGGACAGAAGCAGCGCACGCGACCCCGCGTCCATGCCCTTGCCGGACACGTCCGTCAGTACGACCTCGAGCGTGCGCCCGCCATTCGTACGGGCAGCCACCACGAAGTCCCCCGAGAACGACTGACCGCCGGCCGGCCGCAGGGCCATCTCACGGTGCCAACCCACCGGCAGCTTCGGCAACTTGCTCTGGACCCGGATCCGTTCCCGCAGGTCGAACAGCATGGTGCCGCCGCGCCGCCACGGCACACCGACCCGGCTGCGGAACTGCGCGATGAGCAGGCCGAAGAAGCCGCAGGCGGCGACGACCAGCACGGTTCCCGGCGTCACCCGGGACGGTCCCTCTGTGTAGGGGCCGAGTTTCACGGACTCGATGATCAGGGCGGTGGCAGCGGCCGCGTACAGACCGAGCAGGCTGGCCGGCCGCAGCACCAGCCCGCCGGCGACGATCGGGAGGACCAGCGCGGCCGGCGAGAACCAGACGGAGTTGACGAGTGTGGCGCACGTGATCACGGGAATGGTCAGCAGCAGACCGGCCAGCGCGACCCAGTCCGAGCCGTCCCCGCGGAAGTAGTCGACAGCGGATTTGCGCAGCCCTGTGCGGACCCGGTGCAGTTGCTTCTTGCACCGGGCCGTGAACGTGTCGGCTTCCGCGCGCCGCTCTCGTCCTGCTGCCATTGTTCGGGACCCTATCCATCGGACCAGGCACTTGGCACGGGAGGTCCCACTTGTCCCCCGTCCGAGAACCGAAGTCACAGAAACGTCCGATCCCCGAGGATCGCATGCCGCCGAGGGCCTCCCGCCCGGCCTGACGGAAATGCACCCGCTGGAAATCCACTCGCTGATCCCGGATTGCCCTGGTAGGCATGGCATATGACCACTGACTTGCGCGTGCTCCGGCCGGAAGAATGGGACAAGTGGTACGGAAAGCTGGTGCTCGCCTTCGGCGGAGTCGACGAGTCTCCCGAGGAGCGCGCCCTGTGGAACGGCCTCACGGAGTTCGACCGCTTCATCGGGGCCTGGGACGGCGACGAGTGCGTGGGTACGGCGGGTGCGTTCAGCTTCCGTATGACCGTTCCCGGCGGCGCCCTGGTGAAGGCGGCCGGCATCACGATGGTGAGCGTCGCCGCGACGCACCGCCGCCGCGGGCTGCTCAGGTCCATGAAGCGCAGGCAGTTGGACGACATCCGCTCCTGGGGCGAGCCGCTGGCCGTACTGACCGCCTCCGAGCCGGTGATATACGGCCGCTTCGGCTACGGCGCGGCGACCCAGCAGATGCGCGCGGAGATCGACACATCCCGGGTACGGCTGACGGTGCCGCCCGGCACCGATGACGTACGACTCCGCCTCGCCGAACCTGCTGCGGATGCCGTACGCGATGCGTGCGAGGCCGTCTACGCACGCCAGGTGCCCACCCGGCCCGGCATGCTCGCGCGGCTGCCCGGCTGGGAAGGGCTGCCGCTGCTCGACCCGCCGGCCGACCGTAAGGGCTCGTCGCCGCTGCAGTGCGTGCTCGCCGAGCGGGACGGTGAAATGGTCGGCTACGCCCGGTACTTCAACAAGCCGGAGTGGGACGCGGCCGGCCCCAAGGGCACGATCGAGCTGCGTGATCTGGAGGCGCTGGACCCGGCCGCGTACGTGGCGCTGTGGCGGTTCCTGTTCGACATCGACCTGACCTCGACGGTGAAGACGTACAACCGGCCCGTCGACGACGCCTTGCTGCACCTCGTCTCCGACGTCCGGCGGTGCGCTCTCAACCTGCGTGACTCGCTGTACGTACGGCTCGTCGATGTCGGGGCCGCGCTCGAGGCACGTACGTATCAGGCGCCCGTGGACGTCGTGTTCGAGGTCGAGGACGCCTTCTGCCCCTGGAACGAAGGCCGTTGGCGGCTCTCCGGTGACGCCAAGGGGGCGTCCTGCGAGCGGACCACCGACTCGGCCGATCTCGCCCTGTCCGTACGGGAGTTGGGGTCGGCCTATCTCGGTGGCGTGTCCCTGGCGTCACTCGCCGCGGCCGGGCGGGTACGGGAGCTGCGCCAGGGCGCGCTCGCGGAGGCCTCGCTCGGCTTCTCCGCCGCCGTCGCACCCTGGCTGCCGCACGGCTTCTGAGTCGGCCCGTAGCTCCCTATGCCTTTTGGCAGGTGGGGCACCAGAAGAGGTTGCGGGCGGCGAGACCGGCGGTGCGGATCTCGCCGCCACAGATGTGGCAGGGCAGGTCGGCCCTGCGGTACACGTAGACCTCGCCGCCGTGGTCGTCCTCGCGCGGCGGGCGGCCCATCGCGTCCGGCTCGTGTTCCGGGCGGACTGTGTCGATGCGGTTGTTGCGGACGCCCTGGCGCATGAGGGTGACGAGGTCCGCCCACATCGCCTCCCACTCGGGCCGGGTGATGTCTTTGCCCGGCCGGTACGGGTCGATGCCGTGCCGGAAGAGGACTTCCGCGCGGTAGACGTTGCCTACGCCTGCGACGACCTTCTGGTCCATGAGGAGGGCGGCGATCGTCGTACGGCTGCGGGAGATGCGGGCGTACGCCTGGGCCGGGTCGGCGTCCTCGCGCAGCGGGTCCGGGCCCAGGCGGGCGTGGACCGCCTGCTTTTCCGTGTCCGTGATCAGGGTGCAGGTGGTGGGGCCGCGGAGGTCTGCGTATGCGGTGTCGTTGGTGAGGCGTAGGCGGATGGTTTCGGTGGGTGGGGGTGTGGGGGCTTCGCCGAGGGTGACCTTGCCGAAGAGGCCGAGGTGGATGTGGATCCAGTCGTCGGTTTCGAACCGTAGGAAGAGGTGTTTGCCGTGGGCTTCGGCGGTGGTCAGGGTGGTGCTGTCCAGGAGGGCTGCGGCGTCGGTGAACTTGCCCTGGGGGCTGGTGACGTGGGCCGTCCGGCCGCCGAACCGTCCGAGGTAGTCCTCGGCCAGGCGGTGGATGGTGTGCCCTTCGGGCACGGGGGCCTCCTGTGCGTGTTCGTCCTGCGGTCGGGGCGGGATTCTTCCCCAGCCCCGCCCCTTCCCGAAACTGGGGCTGCGCCCCAGGCCCCCCGCCAGGGGGTGGTGGGTGACACTTCGTGTCGCGGCTGCGGGTGCGTCGTGGCTGGTCGCGCAGTTCCCCGCGCCCCTAAAGGGGCGCGCACCATCAGCCCGTCCGGCGTTTGAGGACGAGGCCGTTCAGGCCGATACGGGGGTCTGGGGGCGGAGCCCTCAGTTTCGGGAAGGGGCGGGACTGGGGACAGAAAAAGCGCCCTACCCCTGCGGGTGATGCGCCGGAATCTCCGGCATAACCCCCGCCGTCTCGTACGCCGACAGCATGTCAATGCGACGGACATGACGGTCATCGCCCGAGAACGGCGTGTTCAAGAACGTCTCGACGAACTTGATCGCCTCGTCCCGCGAGTGCATCCGCGCCCCCACAGCCACAACATTCGCATCGTTGTGCTGACGCCCCAACGCCGCAGTCTCCTCGCTCCAAGCGAGCGCCGCCCGAACCCCCGCCACCTTGTTCGCCGCGATCTGCTCCCCGTTCCCCGACCCCCCGATCACAATGCCGAGCGAGCCGGGATCCCCCGCGGTACGCGAGGCCGCGCGGAGGCAGAACGGCGGGTAGTCGTCCTGGGCGTCGTAGATGAGAGGCCCGCAGTCGACGGGCTCATGCCCGGCCGCCTTGAGCCACTCGACGAGGTGGTTCTTGAGTTCAAAACCGGCATGATCGGAGCCGAGGTACACGCGCATGGTCCGAGTGTGACACGCGTGTTTCGGCCGGGCCTCCTCGGGTCGGGCCGGTCGAAGGCACCCCCGCATCAGGGCGACGGGGTCTGACTCACCCCAGGTGAGGGCGGCGGACGCGACGTACCCGCGACCGTGGGCGCCGGGCTGGTGTCAGGCAGCTTCGTCTCACCACCAGGACGTACGGCAGTGATGATCATGACGACGCCCACAGCGGCGGCGGCCACCAGAACGAGCACGGTGAGCAGCCGCGGCAACCACTCAGGCCCGTCACTCTCCTCATCCGTCTTCCTCTCCCTCTCCTTCTCTGCGGGCGGCGCCGCGAGCACCCGCCCCAAGAACCGCACCACCTCCCCCACATCCGGCCGAGCCCCCGGATCCCGGGCCAGCAGCCTCCACAGCAACGGAGTCAACGGCCCGTCCTCCGGCGGAAGTTGAGGCTCCTCGTACATCACCGCGGCCAACGTGGCGAGCGTCCCGGCCCGTTCGAACGGGGAGTGCCCGGTGAGAGCGGTGCAGAGCGTGGCGCCGAGGGACCACAGGTCGGAGGCCGGGCCCTGCGGGCGGCCGGAGATACGTTCCGGCGGGATGTACTCCGGGGAGCCGACGATGACTCCGGCCTGCGTCAGCCCCTGCGCGTCCTGGAGAGCGGCGATCCCGAAGTCGGTGAGGACGACCCGGCCGCCCGGCTCGAGCAGCACGTTGCCGGGCTTGATGTCACGGTGCAGGACTCCGGCCGCGTGCACCGGGCGCAGCGCCTCGGCGAGCGCCAGGCCGATCCTGGCCGTCTCGCGTACGTCGAGGGGGCCGTGTTCGACGACGGTCCGGGCCAGCGAAGGGGCATCTACCAGTTCCATGACGATCCAGAGCCGGTCGTCTTCCTCGGCCACGTCATAGACCCGTACGACATTGGGGTGGTCGATACGGGCACTGGCGCGGGCCTCGCGCAGCGCGCGCTCCCGCCGGATCTCGAGTTCCTCGGCTCCGAGGGTGTCGAGCCGCAGTTCCTTCACGGCGACCGGGCGGTCGAGCAGTTCGTCGGCCGCGCGCCAGACACGGCCCATGCCGCCCTGCCCGATGGGTTCCAGGAGCCGGTACCGGTTCACGACGCAGAACATGCAGGTACACCCCCAACCTCCCTCTAGGTTGTGATATTTTCCTTGCGTCACGCAAGGGACCGGTTCGGGCTGGACCGCAACCCTCGGGTTGGAAGCCCCCCTCCTTCAGGAGAGGGAGCGGAGTCACGACAGCACAATCCGGGTGACACGAGACCGGAACCCAAGAAGCCCCCGCGGCCTTTACGGACGCGGGGGCTTGGGCTGTCTCCTCACTCCTACCGGTTCACGAGCTTCCAAGCGGTAGGCAGCAGTCCCATCGCCAGCGCCGCCTTGAACGCGTCGCCTATAAGGAAGGGCGTGAACCCGGCGGCAACAGCCTCCGTGGGGCTCAACATCGTGGCGGCGGAGAGATAGGGGACGCCGATCGCGTAGATGACGGCCGAACCGAGCAGCATCGTGCCGGCCATGCGGAACACCGAGCGGTCGGCGCCGCGGCGGGCCAGGGCGCCGACGAGTGCGGCCGCGAGCATCATGCCGACGATGTAGCCGAAGGTCGGGGAGAGGCCGTGGCTACCCTCCGCGAACCAGGGAACTCCGGCCAGGCCGACGAGCGCGTACAGAGCGAGCGACAGGAAGCCACGCCCCGCGCCGAGCGCGGTGCCGACCAGGAGGGCCGCGAAGGTCTGCCCGGTCACCGGCACCGGCGAGCCCGGTACGGGCACGGCGATCTGGGCGGCGAACCCGGTGAGCGCGGCGCCGCCGGCCACGAGCGCGATGTCGCGGACGCGGGACGCGGGAATCAGGTCGGCGAGGACCTTGCCCGGGAGGGCGTTGGCGGCAGCGGTGCTCATGGGGACTCCGGCGGTGAGGGGAGCGGGTGGTTCCGAACACCGCGACGCTATCCCAGCCCCTCGCCCCGATCACCAGCAGCGCTCGACAAACCACGGAGCGCACGCTTGGTGCGCTCCATACAAAGAGAGATTGGTACACCCGAGGCGGCGTGACCCTGGTCACTGAGGTACGGCGGCCTTACCCACAAGGACGGGACCGGCGCGGACTGTTGGATCTCGCCAATCCCTCTCATCACCCCCTCCCCTTGATCTCTCTTGCTGTTAATCTGCACTTGCAAGATACTTGCAATAAGACTTCGGACTTCGGAGGGGACGACCCACCATGCCCGTCTACACGCTCCCTGAGCTGCCGTACGACTACTCCGCGCTCGCGCCCGTGATCAGCCCCGAGATCATCGAGCTGCACCACGACAAGCACCACGCGGCGTATGTGAAGGGGGCGAACGACACCCTGGAACAGCTCGCGGAGGCGCGGGACAAGGAGTCATGGGGGTCGATCAACGGGCTGGAGAAGAATCTGGCCTTTCATCTCTCCGGCCATGTTCTGCACAGCATCTACTGGCACAACATGACGGGTGAGGGCGGTGGCGAGCCGCTCGCCGCGGACGGTGTGGGCGAGCTTGCCGACGCGATCACCGAGTCGTTCGGGTCCTTCGCCGGGTTCAAGGGCCAGTTGACGAAGGCTGCCGCGACCACGCAGGGCTCCGGCTGGGGCGTCCTCGCGTACGAGCCGCTGAGCGGGCGCCTCGTCGTCGAGCAGGTCTACGACCACCAGGGCAATGTCGGCCAGGGCTCGACCCCGATCCTGGTCTTCGACGCCTGGGAGCACGCCTTCTACCTCCAGTACAAGAACCAGAAGGTCGACTTCATCGAGGCCATGTGGCAGGTCGTCAACTGGCAGGACGTGGCTCGGCGTTACGCCGCCGCGAAGTCCCGTACGGATGTTTTGCTGCTCGCCCCTTGAGGGCAGTCTGAAGCGTCCTGCCTCGTGATCGTCTTCTCACCTTTCACGCGGGCGGGCGGAAAGAAGAAAGCCCCCGCGAGGACGTGACTCGCGGGGGTTTTCCTTGCATACCGTCAGGTGATTCAGTCGTCGGTGTCCAGCCTGAAGTGGAAGATGCCCCAGGTGAGGTGCTCCTCGCGGCCGCCGTCGATCCAGTGGCCGAGGCCCTTCTTCATCTGGGCGAGGTAGTCGTGGCTGATCTTTCTGGCCAGCCCTTCGGCCTCTTGGCGGGCCGTCTCCTCCAGGACCCGCGTGTAGTGGTTCACCAGCTGTTCGCGGTGTTCTTCGAAGCCGCCGTCCACCGGGGTGAATCCGAGGCGGTTCAGCTCACGCATGTAGAAGGCCGGCGAGCCCATGTCGTCGAGGTGGATGCGGTCGAGGATCGGCTGCAGTACGTCGGCGGAGCCGCCGTCCGCCGTCGCCATCGGGTCGGTGAAGATGAGGTGGCCGCCGGGGCGCAGCACGCGGGCGATCTCCTCGAGGACCTGGACGCGGTTGCCGCTGTGCAGGAAGGCGTCCTGGGACCAGACGACGTCGACCTGGCCGTCCGGATACGGGATGTCCTCGAAGGACCCGTCCACGACCTCGATCCGGTCGCTGAGCGCGCGGGCCGCGTTCAGCTCCTTGTGGCGCTGGTTCTCTACCTCGCTGAGGTTGAGGGCGATGACCCGGCAGTCGTACGTCCCGGCCAGGCAGCGTGCCGAGCCGCCGTACCCCGAGCCGAGGTCGAGCACCACGGAGTCCCGGGTCAGCTCCAGCTTCGACGCCATCCGCTCTACGGTGCGCCGGCTGGCGTCCGCGATGGGTTCCGCGGGGCTTTCGTAGAGGCCGATGTGGATGTCCTCGCCGCCCCACACCGTGGCGTAGAAGGTGTCGGCGTCGGGTGAGTTGTAGTAGCTGCGGGCGGTGCTGACCGCGCCCTTGTACCGGCCCTCCTTCTCCTGCGGGTCGTCCATCCGGTACTCCTTCTCCGCCACATGCACGAAGAAGTCCGGTTGTTCGCCCCGGTAGGTGTGCTGGAAGTCGCCGTAGGTCTGGACGCGCTGGAAACCCACCTCGGACATCAGGCGGCGGGTGTAGTCCTTGCGCAGCGGGAACATGTTGAGGTGGTACACGGAGTCGTCGGGGAAGTGGTACCGCATGCGGCACAGGCCCTCGTCGACGTACTCCGGCTCGACGGTGACGTCTTCGCCGCAGTAGTAGTACGTGTGCTTGCTGGTGTATCCGTCGTCCAGGATCGCGTCGTAATTGCGCTGGTCGAGGACGAGAATTCCGTCGTGTTTGAGCATCGCGTAGAACTCGGCGAGCGCCTTGCGCCGGTCGCGTTCCGAGAAGAGATGCGTGAAGGAGTTGCCGAGGCAGACGATGGCGTCGTACTCGCCGTGGACGTCTCTGTTGAGCCAGCGCCAGTCGGCCTGGACGACGCGCAGGATGTGTCCGCCCTGCTTGGTGCCGTTCTCGAAGGCCATCGCCAGCATGTCCGCGCTGCCGTCCGCGCTCACGGTGTCGAATCCGGCCGCCAGCAGCCGTACGGAGTGGAATCCGGTGCCCGTCGCGACGTCGAGCACGCTCTTCACTCCCCACTTGCGCAGCAGGTCGATGAAGAAGTTTCCTTCGCTGTCCGCCCGTTTTTCCCAGTCGATGAGCGAGTCCCATTTCTCGACAAAGCTGGGAACGTATTCCTCTGTGTAGTGACCGGTTTCGCGTACTTCGACAGGGTTGTCGCCGAACTCTTGAGCCGGTTGCACGATGATGGGAACTCCTTCAGTCATCGGGAGTCATGCTCTGCAGATCGCTATCCGATGTCGTGGAGCTCATGCCTCCAAAGTTCGTATACAGCCGCGTAGTTGATGCTGAAAGCGGCTTTGGCCAGCATCTTTGTCACTTCAAGATTCTTTGGGCGGCAGGGGTCGCGGATACGCCTCGTTGTACGCGCCTGCAACCCGTGGTGAACGTGAATCCAACCGTCCCCTTCAGGGGGTTTGCCCCAGCCCTGAGGTCCACCGATCGGTGGACGGCAAGTTCCACCGAGTACCTCTGTCTGCCAACTGCCCTGCTCAGCAACGCTTCTGGGCATGAACTCATTAACTGTGCGCATGGCTCGCTGGAGTGCCCTGCACCCATGGCGGGCGATCATCGGTTGGCTGGTGTTCGTGGTGTTGTGTCTGGGCATCGGCAGTGCTGTCGGGCTCAACAGCGCGAAGACCGCGGATTATCGGGTGGGTGAGGCCGGCCGGGCCGAAGCGATTGCGGCCGAGGGGCAGTTGGAGCGCAGGTCCACCGAGCAGGTGATGATCTCCGACCGGTCCGGCGCCGGTCTCGACGAGGGCGCCGCCGAAGCCTCTGCGAAGGCCGCCGCTGCGGATCTCACCGCCCGGATGGAGCGGCTGCCCGAGGTCGAGAGCGTGGCCGATCCGCTGCTGTCGAAGGACGGCCGGATCCTCATGGTCGAAGTGGCCGTGAAGGGCGAGGAGCGCGATGCGAAGGACAAGGTCGACGCGCTGGTCGCGCAGACCGAGGCCGTACAGAAGGTCAACCCGGCGCTGCTCCTGGAGGAGACCGGAAGTCCCTCCATCAGCAAGGGAGTCGACAAGCAGCGCGGCGAGGATCTGGCGCTCTCTGAGGCGATCACGCTGCCGGTCACGCTGATCACGCTGCTGATCGTGTTCGGTTCGGTGACGATGGCCGGGGTGCCGCTGCTGCTCGCGCTGTCGTCGATCGCGGCGGCCGTCGGCCTGTCGATGGTGGTCTCGCACCTCTCCCCCGACACCGGCGTCGGGACCAACATCATCCTGATGATCGGGCTCGCGGTCGGCGTCGACTACACGCTCTTCTACCTCAAGCGCGAGCGGGAGGAACGGGCCCGGTCCGGCGGGCGGTTGAGTTCCGAGGCGCTGGTGGAGCTGGCCGCGGCGACCTCGGGCCGGGCGGTCGTGGTGTCGGGGCTGGCGGTGGTGGTGTCCACGGCGACGCTGTTCCTGGCCGCCGACGTGATCTTCACCTCGTTGGCCACCGGCACCATCGTGGTCGTTCTGGTGGCGGTGCTCAGCTCCCTGACCGTACTCCCGGCGCTGCTGGTCAAACTCGGCAAGCGGGCCGAGCGCAGGGCGCTGCGCCGTGCCGAACGCGGCAAGCCCGCGCGGCGGATGCGGGGCGAGGGCGGCGGCCGGGTGTGGGCCGCGCTGCTGCGGCCCGCGACCCGGCATCCGGTGGCCACCCTGTGCGTCTCGGTGTTCGCCATGCTCGCGCTCGCCGCACCGCTGGGCGGGCTGAAGATCACCGAGATGAGCCGGGACACCCACTCGCGGGAGATCCCCGCCATGCAGGTGTACGACCGCCTCAACGAGGCCTTCCCCGAGCAGCGTGTGACCCACGACATCGTCGTACGCGCCGATGCCGCACGCTCCGGCGAGGTCACCGCGGCCCTGGAGAAACTGGCCCAACTCGCCGACGGGGACCCGCTGTTCACCGGCGAGTCCCGGGTACGTACCTCTGAGGACCGGCGGATCAGTGTGCTGGAGCTGAACGTTCCGCATCTCGGCAACTCGGACGAGGCGTACGACTCCCTCGACCATCTGCGGGACGAGTACGTGCCCACGACGGTCGGCCGGATCGCGGGCGCCGAGTACGGTGTGAGCGGCGACGTCGCCCGTTACGCCGACTATCCCGCGCATCAGAACAGCAAACTGCCCCTGGTTCTCGGCGCGTTGCTCCTGGTGACCTTCGCGATGACCTTGTACGCGTTCCGTTCGGTGGTGCTCGGCGTGCTCGGAGTCGTACTCAACCTGCTGTCCGCGGCGGCGGCGCTCGGGCTGCTCGTCCTGGTCTTCCAGGGCAGTTGGGCCGAGGGGCTGCTGAACTTCGACTCCACCGGGTCGATCGGCTCGCGCGTGCCGCTGTTCCTGTTCGTGATCCTCTTCGGGCTGTCCATGGACTACCAGGTGTTCGTGGTGAGCCGGATCAGGGAGGCCGTGCTGGCCGGCGTACCGACGCGGCAGGCGGTCCTCGACGGGATCCGCAGCTCGGCGGGGGTCGTGACCAGTGCGGCGGCGGTCATGATGACGGTCTTCGTGAGCTTCGTCTTCCTGCACATCATCGAGATGAAGCAGATCGGCTTCGTCCTCGCGGCGGCCGTACTGCTGGACGCTTTCATCATCCGGATCCTGATCCTGCCGGCGGCGATGCTGCTGCTCGGCGAGGCGAGCTGGTGGCCTTCGCGCGGGGTGCGGCGGCAGGCGGTGTCCGAGCGGCAAGAGGCCGCCAAGTCGGCGGTGGCAGACTTACGTTGACTGTTATGACCACCCCAGCTTCTCCCGCCGGGAGTCCCGCCGAGCAGGTCACCGACCCGTTCTGGGCCGCCACGCTGCGCCGCTGGAACGCGGTGTCCTGGCTGCTGTTCGTGGCCCTGGCAATCGGGCTCGCCGCCCTCGACCAGCCCGGCGGGAGCAAGTACTGGGCGCTCGGGCTGCTCGGGTTCCTGATGCTCTGCTACGCGGTGGTCGACCGGTTCCCGGGCAATCCCGTACTGCGCCCGCACACCTATCTCCTGGTGCTGGTCGCCACGCTGGGTGTGTTCGCGTATCTGCGCGGCTCCTTCGGGTCGCTGTTCATGGTGACGCTGCCGCACTACTGGATGTTCGGGCGTACGCCGCGGGCCTCGGTCGGGTTTCTGGGGCTGGCCACCGGGGCGACCCTGGTGGGCAGTTGGTTCCGGCTCGGCCCGTCGGCGAAGTTCTTCGGCGAGACGCTCGTACCCGTCGTGATCGTGGTGGCCGTCGGGATGCTGGTCGGGCTGTGGGTGCACTCGGTGGTCGCCCAGAGTCATGAACGGGCCCGGCTGATCACGGAGTTGGAACAGGCACAGTCCGAGCTGTCCGAGGCGCATCAGCGTCAGGGGGCGGCCGATGAGAGGGAACGGATGGCACGCGACATCCATGACACGCTCGCCCAGGGCTTCGCCTCGATCATCGCGCTCGCGGAGGCGGCGCGAGCCGGGCTCGACAGCGATCCGGCGCGCAGCGCACAGCAGTTGCGGTCGATCGAGTCCACCGCGCGCGAGAACCTCGCCGAGGCGCGGGAGCTGGTCGGCTCCGCGCAGCGCGGCGGGCAGGTGGCGGCGGGTTCGGTGGCCCACACGCTGCGCCGGACACTGGACCGTTTCGCGGAGGACACCGGGCTCACGGTGGACGCGGAGCTGGCGGACATCGACTGCGACCAGCCGACCCGGATCGCGCTGTTGCGCTGTACGCAGGAGTCACTGGCCAATGTGCGCAAGCATGCGCGGGCGTCCACGGTCGGGGTCGTACTGGCTCGGCAGCCGTATGGGGTGGAGCTGGAGATCACGGATGACGGGGCGGGTTTCGTGGTGGGGGAATCGTCGGGGTTCGGGCTCGACGGGATGCGTAAACGGCTCGCGGAGCTGGGCGGGGAGCTCAGGGTGACGAGTTCGGTGGGGGACGGTACGCGCGTACTGGCGACGATTCCGATGGACGGCGAGCCCGGTCCCGGGGAAGACGAGGAGATGGCATGACGGCGGGCGGTGGAAAGCTGCGGATCATCGTTGTGGACGATCACACGGTGATGCGGGCCGGTGTGGTGGCCCTGCTGGCCGCCGAGCCCAGTATCGAGATCGTCGGCGAGGCGGGCGACGGCCGGGCGGCGCTCGAACTCGTCGCCGCGTACGAGCCCGATGTGGCCCTGGTGGATCTGCGGATGCCCGTACTGGACGGGGTCGCGACGACCACGGAGATCGTGGCCGCGCATCCCCGCACCCGGGTGCTGATCCTCACCACCTATGACACCGACGCGGAGATCGAGCGCGGTGTCGAGGCGGGAGCCATCGGCTACCTCCTGAAGGACGCCACCCGCGAGCAGCTCGTCGACGCCATCCACGCGGCGTCGCGCGGCGAAACGGTCCTCGCCCCTCGGGTCGCGGAAAAACTGGTCGCCCGTATGCGCCGCCCCGCCCACGCTCCGCTCACCGCCCGCGAGCGAGACGTCCTCAACGCCGTCGCCGACGGCCTCACCAACGCCGAGATCGGCTCGCGCCTTGTCATCGGCGAGGCCACGGTCAAGACCCATCTCCTGCGCCTGTTCGCGAAGCTGGACGTGAACGACCGGACTCGGGCGGTGGTGGTGGCGATGGAGAGGGGTCTGTTGCGGCGGCCGTCGTAAAACGAACGCTGGATACGGGCGACCCCCGCGAGGACGTGACTCGCGGGGGTCGCCCTAGTGAGCGCTCCGAGGTTGCCTCAGAGGTTGCTGAAGTCCGGCCCCTTGGTGCGCGTGCGCTTGATCTCGTAGAAGCCGGGGACCGAGGCGACGGCAAGGGTGCCGTCCCAGAGGCGGGCGGCCTCCTCGCCCTTGGGGGCGGGGGTGACGACCGGGCCGAAGAAGGCGATCTGCTCGCCGTCGGCGCCGGGGACGGCGATGACCGGGGTGCCGACCTCCTGGCCGACCTTGTCGATGCCCTCCTTGTGGGAGGCGCGCAGCTCGGCGTCGAACTCGAAGTCCTCCTGGTCGGCGTAGTCGATGAGGTGGGCGGGCAGACCGACGTCGGCGAGAGCGCCGGCGATCGCCTCGACGGTCGGGCCCTCGTCGTTGTTGTGGATGCGGGTGCCGAGGGCGGTGTAGAGGGGGCCGAGGATGTCGGCGCCGTGCTTCTGCCAGGCCGCGGTCACCACGCGCACCGGCTTCCACGCCTTGGTCGCGAGCATCTCCCGGTACTCCTCGGGCAGCTCGTCGATCTTGTCCTCGTTCAGCACCGCGAGGCTCATGATGTGCCAGCGGACCTCGATGTCGCGGACTTTCTCCACCTCAAGGACCCAGCGCGAGGTCATCCACGCCCAGGGACACAGTGGGTCGAACCAGAAGTCGACGGGGGTCTTGGCGGAGCGCGTTGCGGCCTCGGACATGGCTCTCCTCGAAAACGCGGTCATGACGGGTGACAAGTACAGGGGACGGCTGAGCCTGTTCTTGAACCTGCAACCACCCCCTTCCCCGTCCTATTCCCTGATGCCCGTTGTCAGTGCCCCATGCGAGGATCAATGCAGTTCGAAGGAGTCATGCCGCCAGTCATGCAGTGACAAGGGAGTGCCGCCTGTGCCCGGTGAGAATCTGTCCCGCGACGAGGCCCGCGAGCGGGCCGCCCTGCTGTCCGTCGACGGGTACGAGGTGTCGCTCGACCTGCGCTCCGCCGTGGGCGGCACGGACGCCGGGCCGCGGACGTTCCGTTCGGTGACGACCATCCGGTTCCGCTGCGCCGAGCCGGGCGCCACGAGCTTCGCGGACCTGATCGCGCCGAGCGTCACCGCGGTTTCCCTCAACGGCAAGGATCTCGACCCGGGCGCCGTCTTCGACGGCTCCCGCATCCTCCTGGAAGACCTCGGCGACGACAACGAACTCGTGGTCGACGCCCAGTGCGCCTACAGCCGCACAGGTGAGGGCCTGCACCGCTTCGTCGACCCCGAGGACGGCGAGGTCTACCTCTACACGCAGTACGAACCGGCCGACTCCCGCCGCGTCTTCGCCAACTTCGAGCAGCCGGACCTCAAGGCCCCCTTCCGGTTCGAGGTCCGGGCCCCCGAGGACTGGGTCGCGTGGAGCAACGGCGTGGGTGAACTGCACGACGGGGTATGGCGGTTCGCCGAGACGAGGCCCATCTCGACGTACATCACGGCGATCGTCGCGGGCCCGTACCACTATGTGACGGACCACTACTCCCGCACCTTCGACGACGGTACGACGCTGGAGATCCCCCTCGGCGCCCTGTGCCGCAAGGGCCTCGCCCGGTACTTCGACACCGACGACGTGTTCCTGGTGACCAAGCAGGGCCTTGACTTCTTCCACGACCACTTCGACTACCCGTACCCGTTCGGGAAGTACGACCAGGCGTTCGTGCCGGAGTACAACCTGGGCGCGATGGAGAACCCGGGCTGTGTGACGTTCCGCGAGGAGTTCATCTTCCGCGGCAAGGTGACACAGGCGTCGTACGAGCGGCGGGCGAACGTCATCCTGCACGAGATGGCGCACATGTGGTTCGGCGACCTCGTCACCATGGAGTGGTGGGACGACCTGTGGCTCAAGGAGTCCTTCGCGGACTTCATGGGCTCCTTCTCCATGGTCGAGGCGACCCGCTTCACCAACGGCTGGATCACCTTCGCCAACAACCGCAAGTCCTGGGCGTACCGCGCCGACCAACTGCCCTCCACGCATCCGATCACGGCCGACATCCGTGACCTGGAGGACGCGAAGCTGAACTTCGACGGGATCACGTACGCCAAGGGGGCGTCGGTTCTCAAGCAGTTGGTGGCGTACGTCGGGCGGGACGCCTTCCTGGAGGGCGCGCGCCGCTACTTCAAGCGGAACGCGTACGGGAACACGCGGCTCGGGGATCTGTTGTCGGTCCTGGAGGAGACGAGCGGGCGTGACATGGCCGCCTGGTCGCGGGCCTGGCTGCAAACCGCCGGGGTCAACTCCCTTACACCGCAGGTGCTGTTGAGCTCCGAGGGGCGGATCGACGAGCTCTCGATCCTCCAGGAGGCCGCCGAGTCGCACCCTGAACTGCGGCCGCACCGGGTGGCGGTGGGCCTGTACCGGCGGACTTCCGAGGGTGCGCTGGAGCGGTACGCGCGCGCGGAGGTGGACGTCGACGGGCCGCGTACGGTCGTGGCGGAACTGGCCGGGGCCGAGGCTCCCGAGCTGGTGCTGGTGAACGACGACGACCTGACGTACTGCAAGATCCGTTTCGACGAGGGCTCGCTGGCGACGCTGCGGGAGCGGCTCGGTGAGATCAGCGACCCGCTGGCCCGGGCGCTGTGCTGGTCGGCGTTGTGGAACCTGACGCGGGACGCCCTGATGCCGGCCCGGGACTTCATCGACCTCGTACTGCGTTTCGCGGGCCGCGAGTCCGACATCGGCGTGCTCCAGATGCTGCACGCGTGGGCGAACTCCGCGCTCACGCACTACGCGGCGCCCGAGTGGCGGGACACCGGCGGGAAGTTGCTCGCGGAGGGTGCGCTGCGGGAGCTGCGGGCGGCCGAACCGGGGAGCCAGCATCAGCTGACCTGGGCGCGGTTCTTCGCGGCGGTCGCCTCTAGTGAGGCTGAACTGGGGCTGTTGCGGGACCTGTTGGAGGGGACGGCCAAGATCGACGGGCTGGAGGTGGACCAGGAGCTGCGCTGGGCGTTCCTGGAGCCGCTGGCCTCGCATGGGGTCGCCGACGAGGGTGTGCTTGCCGCCGAGCTCGCCCGTGACGACACGGCTTCGGGGAAGCGGCATCAGGTTCGGTGCCTTGCGGCTCGGCCCTCCGCCGCGGTGAAGGCCCAGGCTTGGGCGGCCGTTGTCGAGTCGGACAAGCTGTCCAACGCGCTGGTGGAGGCGACGATCGCGGGGTTTGCGCAGCCGTCGCAGCGGGGGCTTGGGGCGCCTTATGTCGCCAAGTACTTCGATGCGATTGAGCGCGTCTGGGAAGAGCGGTCCATCCAGATCGCGATGGATGTGGTGAAGGGGTTGTTCCCGTCCTTGCAGGACTCGGAGGCAACGCTGGCCGCGACGGATACGTGGCTCTCCGAGCATGGGGCGGCGGCTCCGGCGCTGCGGCGGCTTGTGCTTGAGGCTCGGGATGACTTGGCGCGGGCGTTGCGTGCGCAGGCTTGTGACTTGGCCGCCGCCGGGTAGGGGTTCACCTTCGGGGCGCCGGGAGCCGTCAACAGGTGTTGACGGGCATAACAGTTACGGAATGCTGGTATTCGGGGCCGTAACCCCCATACGGACCAGGGGGTTTCGGTCGTCGAACGCTTGCACTTTAGGGCTGGGGTGTCCGGGTTATTCGACGGGGATGTAACAGCGGTTAATGGGCCGGGCGGGTGCGGGAGATTCGGGGGCATGAACCACAACACCCCTCTTTCCCCCCGTCCCTTGAGCCACCTGTCCGACGCCCGGCGGCGCGTACTGACCAACGCACAGCTGCGGGCGCACGGCGTGACCAACGCCGAGATCAACGAGCAGTGCCGGCCGGGTGGCGCCTGGCAGCAGTTCCTCCCCGGTGTGTGCCTGCTGCACCCCGGCCCGCCCACCGGCGAGGAGCGGCTGCACGCGGTCCTGATGTACGCGACCCGCTCAGCGTTCCGCGAGCCGCCCCTGAGAGCACAGGGCATCCCGACTCAACCGGCCGCCGCCGGGCCCGGCACGCAAGAACCGCCCGCACCGCAGCGTTACCCCGACGCGATGATCACCGGCCTCGCGGCCCTCACGCTGTACGGCTTCTCCTCCGCACCCTCGCTGCTGTCGCTGGACCGCATCGACGTCCTCGTACCGCGTCTGCGCCGGCTCCGCTCGACGGGCTGCGCGCGCATCGTTCGGGCGCCCGCGCTGCCGAAGCCCGAGGAGGTCACCGGTCTCCCGGTGGCGCCTGTTCCGCGCGCGCTGGCCGACGCCGTCGCCGAGCTCTCGGAGGCGGCCACCGTACGGCGTCTGCTGACCGAGGCAGTACGCGGCGGACACTGCGAACCGGGCGCCGTCGTACGGGAGTTGAGCCAGGCCCGGCTGCTGAACCGGCCGCACGTCGTGGACGCCGTCGACACCCTGCTCGCCGAGGGCCGGGCCATCGCCGAGGACCACCTGTATCGCATGGTCCGCGAACACGGCCTGCCCGACCCCGTCTGGAACGTGGACCTGTGCCTGCCCGGCGGCCCTCACCTGGGCGGCCTCGACGCGTACTGGCCCGAACAGGCCGTGGCCCTCGAACTGGACACCCGGGCTCCCCGCCAGGACGACGACGCGCTGTGGTCGGAGTACGCCCGTAAACGCGAACACCTGGAACGGCTCGGGATCACCGTCGTCCACGTCACCCCGCGGAAGCTGCGCGACGCGATGGATCAGCAGGCGGCCGTCGTACGGACCGCGCTGATGGCGGCGTGCGATCGTGAGCCGTCGGCGTATGTGGTGGTGCTGCCCCGGTGAGCTGTGGGGGCCACCGGCCACAGCCACTGGCCACGGCCATCGGCCACCCACTGGGCATCTGGTGGCCCCCACGTCACGGTCGGCCGGTCACTCAGTCAACTGCCGGCCGGTCACTCGGTCATCATCACCGCCGACCGGTCACACTCAGTCCGGTCGCCCAGCCCCATCACTGAGTCCGCTCGCTCAGGCCCATCACTCAGTCCGCCCGCTCAGTCGACGATGGCCCCGCAGGAGATGTTCACGTCCGTCGCGGTGAGCGTGCGCGCCCGGTCGGAGGCGACGAAGGCGGCCACGTCGCCCACGTCCGTGAGAGTCGCGGCACGGCCGAGCTGGGTCTCCTTGACGAGGCTCTCGGTGATCTCCTCCTTGCCGGGGAACCCGTCGGGGATGCTCTCCGGCACACCGCCCGACTTCAGCGTGACCACACGAATACCGTGCGGACCCAGCTCGATGGCCCACTGACGGCGCAGCCCCTCGAGCGCGTCCAGGGCGATCTTGAAGCCGCCGAGGCCGGGCAGCGTCTGCGTCCCGCCGCCACCGAAGGCGAGGATGACCCCTGAGCCGCGGGCGGTCATGTGCCGGGCCGCCGCCCGGGTCGTCAGGAACTGCGAGCGCATCGCGTACGTGATCGGCTGCAGAAAGTCCGCCACCGAGATCTCCATCAGCGGTTGCTGGACATCCCCGACACCGATGGTGTTGAACGAGACATCGATCCGCCCGGCCCGCGCGGCCACGCCGTCGACGAAGTCGTCCACGGCCGCCTCGTCCAGGGCATCGACCACAGCGGTCTCCGCAGTACCGCCGGCACCGCGGATGTCCCCGGCGACCGCCTCGAGCGACGCCGCCGTACGCCCGGCGAGGAAAACCCGTGCCCCCTCCCGGGCAAAGGCCCTGGCAGCCGCCCCACCGATGGACCCGCCGGCCCCGTACACCACGGCGACCTTCTCCTCCAGCAACATGATCCAACTCCGTCCCTCTCCTGATCGACTACCGGCTGCCGACCGAAGCCGACAGCTCCAGCCCACACCGGGTACGTCGGAGCCGCTCGCCGGATCTCGACACGTACAGGCAAGGCGGTTTTCGGTCACCGGTCCGCGTCGGAGCGGAGCTGGGGAAGCCTCCGGTGGCGGGAGCGCGGGGCGCGCCCTGTGGGATCGGCGGCTGGGCGAGACGTCGGCGGTGGGCGGTGGCAGCATGCGGAGGCGACGGAGCAGGGGCGGGGGTGGGTGCGCCGTGAAGCGGGTGTTCGTGGGGCGGGGCGAGGAGCTCGCCGTGCTGGAGGGGGCGAGGGAGCGGGCCCGCGCCGGGCAGCCGCAGCGGGTGCTGGTGGAGGGGCCGGAGGGCATCGGCAAGACCGCGCTCGTACGGCGTTCTCTCGCGGGAGTGCCGCATGTCCTGTACGCGGAGGGCGAGGACGCCGGGACCTGGCCGGCCTTCGGTGTGCTGGAGCAGCTCATCGGGCCCGGGCGGTGGACGGATCCGGGTTCCGCCGGTGCCGCGCTGGTGGAGGCGCTCCAGACGACGCTCCGGAAGGGTGGGGGTGTTGGCGAGGACGCGGTGACCGTCGTGGTGGACGACGCCCAGTGGGCCGGGTCCGCCTCGCTGCGTGCGCTCGGTTTCGCAGTGCGCAGACTGCGTGCCGTACGGGTCCTGGTCGTCGTAGTGACCAGGGACATCGCCGACCCTCGGATCCCGGAGGGCCTGGGCCGTCTCTTCACGGCGGACGCCGCCGTCCGGATCCGGCTCGAAGGGCTGGAACCCGCCGCGCTTCGCGCTCTCGGCGACACCCTGGGCCCCGTCCGACTCACCGTCCGCGCCGCTGGCAGGCTGTACGAGCACACCGGCGGCAACCCGCTGTACGCGCGGGCCCTGCTGGAGCAGGAGGGGCCAGGTCTGGTCGAGGCCCTGGAACGTACCGACATCACCCCGCCCGCCCCCAAGTCGTGCGTCGAACTCGCCCTGGCCCGGCTCGCCTCCTGCACCGCTCAGGCGGAGGCGCTGGTGGCCGCGGCAAGCGCCCTCGGCCGGAGCTGCACTCTCGCCGAAGCGGCTCTCCTGGCCGACCTCGCCGATCCGCTGCCCGCGCTCGAACAGGCCGTACGTACCGGGCTGTTGACCGAGCGGCAGGGCGACCCGGTGGTCCGCTTCCCGCACCCGATCGTGCAGGCCGCCGTCTACCACGGGCTCGGCCCCGCACGCCGCCGCGCCCTGCACCGCCGGGCCGCCTCACTCACCGATGACGAGGAGACCGCCCTGCACCACCGGGCCTGCGCCGCGACCGGCCCCGCCCCGCAGCTCGCCGCCGAACTCGCGGCGCACGGACGCCGGTCGGCCGCCGGGGAGCGGTGGGAGAAGGCCGCGCGTCAGCTGTCCACGGCGGCCAGGCTGGCGCCCGACCGGGCGGCGTACGAGCAGTACACGCTGGAGGCGGTCGAGTGTCGGCTGCTCGCGGGGGACGTACCGGACCGCGCCGAACTCACCGCGCGCATCGGGGAGTTCGCCGAGAGCGGCTGGCGCAGCTATCTGCTGGGGCGGCTCAGTCCGGCCGACCCGGACCGTGCCGAGGTGCTGCTGCGGGACGCCTGGCGGCGCTGCGATCCGGATGCCGACCGGGGCGACCGGGTGCTGGCCGCCCGGATCGCGGGCCGGTTCGCGGCCCTGTACGAAAGCGTCGCGCGCGGCACGGAAGCCGCCAACTGGGCGCGCCTGGCCCTCCGCCTCGCACCGGAGGCGACCGCCACCGACACCGTCCGCTACCTGGCGCTCGCCGGTATGGCGACGAGCGGCGGAGCGGCCCGCGCCCTCGGCGAACTGGGCCCGCTGCCCGACCCCGCCGTGGCGTCACCCGCACAGCTCCAGGAACTCATGGGCCGCGGCACCCTGCGGGTGTTCACCGGCGATCTCACCGGTGCCCTGCGGGACCTGACCGGCGTGCTCGCGGCGACGCACGAACGGAAGCCGGTGCAGGCGTCGGCCGCCCCGACGACACCGGCGAGGATGCCGCCCGGCGACGGCCGGACGTACTCGGCGTCCTTCCGTATCACCGCCGCGGGCGCACTTGCCGCCGCCGAGTACCTGGCGGGCCACTGGGACGACGCGCTCACCCATTGCGAACTGGCCCTCTCGCTCGCCGATGACAGCGGCCGTCCCCATTCCGCGCCGTACTGCCGGATGCTCGCGGCCCTCACCCACGCCGCCCGTGGCTCCTTCGCCGAGGCACACGCCCAGGTGCGCGGGATGCGCGAGGACATCGGCCCGGGCGGTGCCGGCCCGTTCGTGTGGACGGCGCTCGCCGAGGCTCACCTGGCGCGGACGCTCGGCCGCCCCGAGGACGTCGTCACTGCCCTGGCCCCGCTGCTCCCGCCGAGCGAACAGGACACCTCCGGCTCCTTCGACGAACCGGGCGCCGTGCCCTGGCCGGACCTCCTCGCCGACGCGTGGACCGAACTCGGGGACCAACGGCGGGCGGCTCAACTCCTCGGCCAGTACGAGGCTTTGGCCGTACGACGCGACCACCCGGCCGCGCTGATGCGGGCGGCCCGGAGCCGGGGCACCCTGGCGGCGGCCCGCGGAGATCCGGCCGCCGCCGAGAGCGCCTTCCGCTCGGCGCTGCGGCACGCCCACCGCGCCCAGGAGCCGTTCGGTCGTGCGCTGGTGCACCTCGCGTACGGGCAGTTCCTGCGCCGGGTGGCCAAGCGAACTCCGGCCGCGGAGCAGTTGCGTACGGCCCGGGGCCTGCTCGTACGCCTCGACGCCCGGCCCGATCTGGAGCGCTGCGAACGGGAGTTGGCGGCCTGCGGCCTGGACACCCCCGCGCGCGGCACGGACGTCGCTCCCGGCAAGGCGGCTGTCGCACCGCTCACCGCCCAGGAGCTGGTGGTCGCCCGCAGGGTGGCGGCCGGACTGACCAATCGCCAGGTGGCCCGGGAACTGGTGATCAGCCCCAAGACCGTCGAGTTCCATCTGGGCCGCATCTACGCCAAGCTCGGCGTCGCCTCACGCACCCGGCTGGCCGTGCTGCTGGCGGCGGGGAACGAGGCGGGGCTGCCGGGGCGTAACTGAGGTTGACCTGGGCGGAACTGACGCTTCCGCGGGAGGACTGGGGATTCTCCCGGGTCCTTCCCCAGGTCCGCTCCCCGGCACCGGCGGCCTAGCGTCTGGCCTCGTGGCCATCACAGACCATCGAAGGCCATACCGGACCGGTCCCATCGGGGCCGGCCGGCCACATGGGGGAAGGAATCTCATGGCCGAAAACAAGGAACTGGTCGTCACCGACATACCCAGCGCCAAGGTCAAAGCCATCGCCGAACGCGTCGCGCTGGAATTCCAGCTCGCCGCCGACAAGGTGGCCGCGCACCACGCGGAGCCCGGCAAGTACCCGATGCCGTCCGACGCCAAGAGCACCGAGCAGATACTGGCCCGCCGTTTCCGTACGCTGCCCGAAGCCCAGCAGAAGCAGGCGGCGGACCGGATCGCTGTGGAGCTGCGGGGCGGAGCGGCGCGTACCAAGCGGCTCGGCGAGCTCGCCAAGGTCGACCTCAAGTCGTCGGCCGGCGTCGATGAGCAGGTCCGTAAGACTCCGCTCCCGGCGCGGATGAAGTTCCCGGTCGAGGAACTGCAGCGGATGTCCGACGCACTGGTCGGCCCGATGACAGCCCAGGAGGTGGCGTCCGCGGCGGCCTTCCCGGCACTGCGCAACCTGGAGCTGCGCATCCACCGGGTGAAGTGCGTGGACGAGACGAGCGAGATCGGCAAGGACGAGATCGACCTGGGCGGCACGTCCGTGGACGAGGACGGCGACACCAAGAAGGTTTCGGCGTTCCGGGTACGAAGCTTCAGCACCGGGACCGTGCAGACGTACTCTCCGCCGAGGCGCTTCACCCACTTCAGCCTCACCGAGCAGAGCAAGGTCACGTTCCCCAAGACGTACTTCGTCACGCTGGTCCCCGCGGAGGTCGACTGGGGCGGCCTCGCCGACTTCCTCGACGAACTCCTCGACAAGGTGAAGGCCAAGGTCGCCGCGGCCCTCGCGGCCGCCATCGGAGGAGCGATCGGCGCCCCCGGCGGGCCTCTCGGCATCGCCATCGGCGTCGCGGTGGGCTTCGTGGTCGGCCTGGTCTTCGACTACCTCAAGGGCCTGTGGGGCGACGAGGTCTTCAAGCCCATCACGGTCAGCGCCACCATCTCGTCGCTGACCAGCCGCTTCCCCGGCGGCCAGGACAACAGCACGGACCGCACCCTCGACTTCAAGGGCCACGGCGGTCACTACCAGCTGACGTACGACTGGCGAAAGTACAACTGACCACCCGAGGACGGGGGCAGAAAGAGGGCCGTCACCCGGCTTGTCCCGCCGGGTGACGGCCCTCCGCGAGTTGCATCAGCCCCGCTCGGTGAGCGACGTCAGCCCCACTCGGTGAGCAACATCAGACCGGCTCGGTGAGCGACATCAGACCCGCTCTGAGCGACGTCAGACCCGCTCCAGGGGCCGGTGCGGTCCGCTGGGAAGCTCCGCCGCGATCGTGTCCCCCGGGCGCACCACGCCGCCCACCTTCACGATGCTCATGATCCCCGACTTGCGCACGACGTTCCCGGCCTCATCACGGCCGACGACCTGCTTCAGCAGCCCGCCCTGAAAGTTGTCGATCTGCAGACAGGGATTGCGCAGCCCGGTCACCTCCAGCACCGCGTCATCCCCGATACGCAGCAACGTGCCGACCGGCAGCCCTAGCAGATCAATGCCGCGGGTGGTGATGTTCTCACCGAGCTCACCGGGCGCCACGTTGAATCCCTCCGCACCAACCTCGGCGAAGAGCTCTTCATGAATGAGATGAACCTGCCGCAGATTCGGCTGAGTCGGATCCTGCGCCACCCGCGAACGATGCTTGACCGTCACCCCAGCATGCACATCACCCTCCACCCCAAGCCCGGCAAGCAACGTGATGCTGTCCCGATTCGGCTTGGTGAACGAGTACTCCCCATTGCTACTGACCGCCGTAACCATCCCGCTCAACATCCCTGGAGCCCCCATTCTTCAGCGACTTGATCAGCTACGACCCTAACTCTTACGTCCCCTTACCTCGCGCCGGGTCATTCACTGAGCCCTACCCGCCAGCAGCCAGCGCCGCACGGGAACTTCGAGCAGTACGCGGTCCACGCCCGGTGTGTACGGGGCGGAGACATCCCAACCTCCGTACTTCACCGTGAAGGCATCCCTGATCTCCGCCGGGAACAGTCCACGATGCAGCACCGCCTCTCCCTCGGCGACGACGGGAAGCCGGCCGTCCTCCAACGCCAGGGAGACCCGCGAGAACCTCTCGATATTGCGGACCTTGACCGCACCCGCATCCGTACCGATCCACCAACTGCCCCGCAAGAAGACGAACCAGACCGGCGTCACATGGGGAGACCCGTCCGCCCGCACGGTACACAGCCAGACGTTCTTCTCCTGAACCAGGCGATCGCGAACACCCACAGGCAAAGCCTCGGAATCACTCATCCACCCATCTCACCCGCACGCCCGCGAGAACGCCTCGGTCCGACGGCCCAGACGCCTCGGACTTCCGCCCTACTCCCCCGGGGTCAGGCCATGTCCGGTCGACATGAGCGAGTCGGATCCGATACCTCCGTAGCTCATGGAGCCACGGGAGCCCGGAATCGCCCGGACGGCCACGCCGCCGGGTGCCACGCACGCCGCGAGCACGGCAGTGGCAGTGGCAGTGGCACGGAAATGTCTCGCCCTCCGGATGCAGCGGACCGTACCGTCGTCCCCATGAAGCTGCTCTCCGTCAATGTCGGCAGGCCCCGCCCCAACCCTTGGAAGGGTCTCAGCGCGACAGGCATCGACAAGCGGCCCGTCGACGGCCCGGTCGCCGTCATCGCCCCCGGCCCCAAGGGCACCGGCGAGGTCGGTCTAGTGGGCGACCGGGTCTACGACGTGAAGCACCACGGCGGTTCCGACCAGGCCGTCTACGCCTATGCCCGCGAGGACCTCGACGGATGGGAGGCTGAGTTGGGCAGGCCGCTTGCGAACGGCGCCTTCGGGGAGAACCTCACGACCGCTGGCCTCGACGTCAACGGAGCCCTGATCGGTGAGCGTTGGCGTATCGGGCCGGACGTCGTCCTGGAGGTGTCGTGCGCGCGGATCCCGTGCGCGACGTTCCAGGGCTGGCTGGAGCGTGACGGGTGGATCAAGCGGTTCACGCAGGCCGCACGGCCGGGCGCGTACCTTCGCGTGATCGAGCCGGGGGACATCCGCGCTGCCGATCCGGTCGAGATCGTGCACCGCCCTGACCACGACGTGACCGTCGAGCTCGTCTTCCGCGCGATGACACGTGAACCGGAACTGCTGCCCCGGCTGCTGGTCGCCGACGCACTGCCGGAGGAGGGCAAGGATCTGGCCCGCAGGCGTACGACTGCATAGGTGACAGATTTCAGGGGGATCGTCGGCTGCCCCGGGCGGCTGCGTGCTTCCGGCCCGGGACCAGCACTGACGCCGACGGCGGCGGAGACAACGGGCAGGCGACCGAACTCGCCTCAGAGCAAGCTTGGTTCAAGTCCTCTCACAGTGACGAGAGCCAGAACTGCATCGAGGTCGCCCAATTTGTCCCTGAGGACGCTGGTTCAAGTCGTCCCACAGCGACGGCACAGGAACCAACTGCGTCGCGGTCGCCCGCCTCACCCCCGCCATAGGAGTGCGCGACTCCAAGAACCCGACGGGCCCCGCCCTCCTCGTACCCCCCACGGCCTGGACAGCCTTCGTCACTCACCTCCACGACACAGCCTCAGGCAACTGACGAGTGACCGCCCGACTGCGGTTCGCCGTCTCCGCCCCCGTCGTGGGCGGTAAAGAGAAACGCCGACGTGTCGCCGTCCAGATCGATGGTCATCGCGGCATCCAACGCCTTGGCCAGGCGAGTGAGCAGAGGCAGGGTAGGGACGGAGTCGCCACCCTCGATGTTGGAGATCTGCGGCTGGGTCATGCCCGCCCGGCGCGCCAGCTCGGTCTGGGATAGACCGAGCTCGGTACGCCGGTCATGGACCGCCTGCCCCAGGGCGAATGCGTACCCGGCCTCCACGTAGGCCGGAGATTCCTCGACGGACTCCCCCAACAGCTTCCTGGTCCGCCGGGTCTTCCACTGGGAGTGGTTCACGGCCGCTCCTCCTCGATCCGCTCATAGCTGTGCTCCGCAGGACCGTGATCCGCCTCGCACACCTTCTGGGCCTGCCGGGCACGCTCGACCTCGGCCGTCTCGCGCTGCCTGGTCTTTCGGAACACCGTCAGCAACACGATGCGTCTGTCCGGAGCGAGCCAGTACGTGATGCGTACGGCGTTGCCCTCCATGATGAAGCGAAGCTCGCGCACTTTACCGCCGAGGTGACGGGAGTACGGCTCCCCAAGCGTGGTCGGCTGGGCCGCGAGCATGTCGGCGGCCCGTTCGGCCTTGCCGTACTGGGCGTCCGAGAGGAGCTCCAGCCACTGTCGGACTTCGGGCTCGATCTCGATCTGCCATGGGTCGCTCACAGACGCCACTATACAGAAATCCATATAGCGAGGCTGCCGCTCCGGCACGTCACAGAAGCAGTCGAGGTTGAAGTGGCTCCGCGGAGTAAGACGTTGGTCTGGCTCCACTTGGCTGTCGGCGACCACTTCACATTCCTCAGGTACGGCTCAGATACGTGATCACAGTCGCTGATCGATGAGGGCTGGGTCACAGCGGGCCTCCAAGAGCGCCTGGTAAGCACGGCGTATGGAGGAACTTGCACGGCGCAGCGATATCGAGCAGGCCGCGGCCGGCGACGGACTTCCGGTCTGGGCCGCCCAGGGACAAGGCGGTGACGGCCTGGGGCCGGGGGTACGGGCCTGGTGCCACGGCGCGGCGCTGGCGGTGGCGAGCCCGAACCCTCAGCAGGACAGGCTTGCGGTCAAGGGCGACGGCGCCGACGTGGCCGTGTTGGTGCGGCGGATCCTGGAGGAGATCGGCCCGTCCTACCGAGTCTTGGGGGAAGCTGCCTTGATCGATGCGCTGGTGCGGCAGCTGCCCAACCTGGAGCCGGTCCACAACTTCTTCTGGATGGAGACCACGTCCCCATCCGGTGCCGCCGCCGCAGGCGTGCGGTGGCTGAACGCCCGCGAGGAGAAGGAGGCGACCTCGCTGTTCGACCGCTTCTTCCCTGACTCCTACGCGCAGCCGGGACGCGCGGGCATGCGCCGCTGGGCCGGGGTCGTCGGCGAGGTGGACGGCAGCGTCGGGACGAAGCCGCTAGCGGTGGCTGCGGACGCGTGGTCCGCAGCCGGGTGCGGGTTCATGGGCGGGGCGGTCACCCACCCCGCCGCCCGCGGACGCGGTCTTGCGCGGGCCGTGTGCGGCTTCGTCGTGGACGCCCTCGTCAATCAGCACGGCCGCGCCGCGCTCATGGTGCTCACCGGCAACGCGCCGGCCATCGCCACGTATGAACGTCTCGGCATGGCCAAGCGCCTGTTCGGGGCGGCGCACATCGCGGCCCGGTGAGGCCAGGGCTCCACCGTGGCAAGCCGACGCGGGCGCGCTCACGCGGAGTGATCACTGACGGCCAGGCAAAGAAGTGCTGAGAGACAAGCTGCCGCCTTCGGGCTGAGGACGTTGCGAGCAACGCTTGGGCGTAGACAGAGTCCGACCTCGGCAGGCGTTGGCGGTAGGGGACGGGGGCCACGTTCGGTGCGGCGGAACGCCATTTCATGGACCGCCCGCCCCGCGCGCTACTTGCCGCAGAACTCCGCCTCGATCACCGCCCCGCTGTCCCCCGCCCAGTCGCCGTTGAAGTTGAAGGCGAGGGAGTGGCGGCCGTCCGCCGTCGTGACCGCATCCGTGAGCGAACCGATGATTTGGCCGCCGTGGCCCCAGACCGTGACGCCACAGCTCAGCTTGCGTTCGATGAGGCCGAGGCCGTAGCCGGCACCGGGGACCTCGTCAACCTTGACGGTCGTCTTCATCGCGGTGAGCTGGGCCTTCGGCAGCAGCTTGCCGCGCAGCAGGGCCGAGTAGAAACGGTTCAGGTCGCCGGAGTCGGAGATCATGTCACCCGAGCCACCGGAGAGCGTGGGATTCAGTTCCGTGACGTCATATGTCGGGCCGGTCGTGGACGCGGCGAGCTTCGAGTACGCCCGGCTGCTGGGCTGCGGCACCTTCGGGTACGTACCGGGCACGGAGGTGGCGTGCAGGCCCAGCGGTTCGATGATGCGGTGGCGTATCTCGTCCCCGTACGAGTTGCCCGTGGCGCTCTCGATCACCATCGCCGCCAGGGAGTAGTTGGTGTTCGAGTAGTTCCAGGACGCGCCGGGCGCGGACTCCGGCTTGTGGGACATGGCGTACTTCACGAGTTGCCCGAGGGTCGCCGTGTCGTAGCGGTTCTTGAAGAAGCCGTCCTTGGTGCCGTACTTCCGGCCGAACTCCTCGGCCGCCAAGTAGTCGAAGATGCCGCTCGTGTGGTTGAGGAGCTGACGGAGGGTGATGCGCCTGCCGTCGTGACCGTTCCCGCGGACAACGCCGGGCAGCCACTTGTCGACCTTGTCATCGAGCGAGAGCCTCCCCTCCGCCTCCAGCTGCAGCAGCACCGTGGACACGAAGGTCTTGGTGAGGCTGCCGACGCGATACCGGTCGTGCGCGGAACGCGCCTGCCCCGTCCTGAGGTTTCCGACGCCCGAAGTGCCCTTCCAGACCCCGTACTTGTCCTTCACCTGTCCGGCAACACCGGGAACCCCGTCCTGCACGGCGGCGTCCATCGCTTCCTGGGTCGCGCTGTGGTCTCTGGTGGTCGGGGTGGGGGCGGCCACGGCGGATGCGGTGAGCGACGCCGCGGTGAGTGCGACAGCCCCCACCAGTCCGATACGCAGCGTGCGGGATGCGGTCATGTGTGGGTACGTCCCTTCCGTCGAAGGTGGTCGACGGAAGGGACACCATGGCGGGCCGGAAGGTTGCCTGCCCTTGTACCGGTTAGGCGCTTTTGAGCCTTTCCGGTGAACTAGCCCTTTTTCAGGACGAGTTCCGTGTTCCGGTCCCCCGGGTCGCCCGTGAGGGTCGAGCGGGAGCCCGGGGCGTTGAAGGACAACTCGCGGTACAGGGCCGCGAGGCCGGTCTGGGTGAGGTCGGCGAAGTCCGTGCGGTGCGGGGCCGCGGATTCGATGAGGGTGGTGAAGAGGGAGATCGTGCCGTCGTGGTTGTCGACTACCTCGATGACGCGGGCCAGTTGGGGGAAGTCGATGTGGGAGGCCGTGGAGATCTCCCAGAAGGAACGGTTGCCGGGGGCCGGGTGCGGGGTGATGTTGTTCTTGTGGCTGTGGCCGTTCACCCAGGCCAGGGTGGAGCTGTAGCTGCCGAGGAGGGCGAGGACCTCGTCGCCGCCGTGCCGGCGCTCGCCGGGGTGGTTCGGGTCCTCGCGGAGGTTGCGCATCGTCTTGCTGGTGTGGTGGCTGAAGACGATGACGTGTTCCTTGTTCTGCTCGGCCGTCTTCAACGTCCGCTCCAGCCAACGCAGTTGGGCCGTGCCGAGCGAGCCCTCGTAGTGGCCGCCGGGGTCGGTGCTGTCGAGGCTGATACCGAGCAGGTCGTCCGCGATGCGGAAGGTGTAGTACTGCGTCTTCGCCGCGAGGTTCGCCTGCGAGTAGCCGTGCCCGATGGGGCCGGGGCCCGTGTGCGCCGGGTCGAGGTGCGCCTGGAGGTACTCGGCGGCCGTGAAGGGCGCCCGCCCCTCGTCCGGAGTGACCGAACGCATCTTCCGCGCCTGCGACTTGAGCATCTCCTTGAAGGCCGTGCCCTTGGGGTCGCCGCCCTTCTTGACGTTCTTCCAGATTGCGGCGCCCACCGTCTCGTCCAGCGACATCAGCTTCTTGCCGCCGACGGCGTACTCGGCGAAGAAGGGGTCGCCGGGCGCGTAGCAACCGCCGGGCAGGGAGTCGTGGTTGCCCACCGTGGAGTACCAGGGCAGGTTGAGGCCAGGGCTCTGCAGTTCGCGTACGGCGGCGGCGAGGAAGCCGTCGATCTTCGGGAAGCCGAGCTGCTTGTCCCCATCGCGAACATCCGCGTCGGGCTGCCAGTACAGCTTGAGTCCGCTGTTCTGGACGCCCTCGTAGCCCTTCGGGTCACCGGAGTTGGGGGTGATACGGCCACCGCTCATCGTCTTCAGGAACCAGTCGAGTTCCGTCTTGGCGTTGTTGTCGGTGTTGTCGCCGGTGGTCATCACGAAGTGCAGCGGGGAACCGGTGACCGGGGCGCCGCGCAGCGCGTTCACCCGCTCGACGAGCGAGACCGCGCCGGCCACCGACAGCGACTCCTGCGGACGCCAGGCGCTGGCGGTCTGGGCGCGCAGGTACTCGTACCGCAGCGGGTGCTGCACGTCGACGATGTGCAGGTCGGTGAACTGCACGAACGCGGCCAGCGCGGTGCGGCGTTCGCCGCGGCCCGCCTTGGGTGCGGCCAGGTCGCCGCGGACGACGCGCTGCCAGGCGGGGCCGTCGCCGAGCCGCCGGAAGCCGGAGGAGCCCCGCGGCGCCGCGACCGAGCCGAGTGTGGTGCCGCGGGTGTACGGCATGAGGGGCGCGGCGGGTGCCTGCCGGGACGACAGGGCGACGGCCTGCCCCTGGTCGGCGGCGGGGACGGTGCTCCCGCCGCGGTCCGGGCGGAGCGCGAGGCCGATACCCGCGGAGAGTGACACCGCCCCGGTGGCGGCCAGGAAGGCGCGGCGGTCACGAACGGATGTGGCGACAGAGCGTATGCGCGACATGGCGCGATCTCCCCGAGTGCGAACGCGTCAGCAGTGGTCGCGGGCGGTTCGCTGACGCGAACTACCCGCTCACAATGGATCGTTGGCACCGGGAGTGACCTGTGCGTTAACTGAACGGCAACGGGCAACGCCGATCACCGTACGTGGATCTTGGTTACCCTCCGCGTCCACCGACCCCTCGTCGAGCGGAGGGGAGGCGGTCACTCCATGTTCACTTTCCTGGGTACGGAACCTATTTCTCGGGCACCGGCAGCCCGGCCGTACGCTTCGTCTCCGGTGACGCGGGGCCTCGTAGACGATCCGCACCGTCCGTGGAAGTCGGCGGCCGTTCCGAGCCGGTGCGGACCGAGTCGAATGCGGACACGTCCGCTTATGACGCTCTATCAACTCCATGGCGTATGGCGAGATTGCGCCACCTTACTCTCGAGTACCAGCCACCCCTCCCCAAACATGCATTTCTTACGTAAAGCTGAGCGGTCATCCGGGTTCACATACCGGACTCATGCTCGTCCTTTACCTAACAGGGATGCTGATGACCCCCACTCCCGAGCCTCAGCGCACTCCGATCAGAGGCGCGAGACACGTGGCCCGAATTGCCGTGGCCGCAGGCCTGGTAGCTGCCCTCTCCGCGGCAGGGCCGATACCCATGGCCTTCTCCGCGGACGACCCGGCCGCCCGTGCGACCACCGACCCGGCCCTCAAGTCCGCAGAGGACAAGCTCGGTTCGGCCGATGCCGACCTGCTCGCCGAGGCCAAGGCCGACGGCGAGAAGAACGTCACGATGATGATCGCCACCGCGCCCGGTGAGACCGAGAAGGTCGCCGACCAGCTGGACGCGGTCAAGGGCGGCTCCGTTGGCCGCACTTACGACAAGCTCGGCTACGTCCGCGCCACCGTGCCCACGGCCAGGGCCGAGGCCGCCGTCGACGCCGCCGCGAAGCTCCGCTCCGTGCACGGCATCGACCTGCGGCACGAGATCGCCCTCGAGGACCCGACTCCGGGCGTCTCGGGCGCCAAGGCCGAGGCCTCGGCGAAGCGTTACCCGGCGCCGGACAAGAACACCCCGGCGGAGAACCCGTACAACCCGTCCTTCGAGACGGGCGCCGTCGACTTCGTGAAGAAGAACCCGAAGGCTGACGGGCGCGGCGTCACCATCGGTGTCCTCGACACCGGTGTCGACCTCGGCCACCCGGCGCTGCAGAAGACCACCACCGGCGAGCGCAAGATCGTCGACTGGGTGACCGCGACCGACCCGCTCGTGGACGGCGACGCGACCTGGCGCCCGATGGTGAACGCGGTCACGGGCCCGGTCTTCACCTGGGGTGGCGAGACCTGGCAGGCCCCGGCCGGCGAGTACAAGGTCAGCCGCTTCAGCGAGTCGGCCACCGCCGGCGGCGACGCGAACGGCGACGTCAACCGCGACGGCGACAAGACGGACAGCTGGGGCGTGCTGTACGACGCCGCGTCCGGCACCGCGCGCGTCGACCTGAACGACAACAACGACTTCTCCGACGACGACGCCATGAAGCCGTACAAGGACGGTTTCCAGATCGGCTACTTCGGCAAGGACGACCCGGCGACCCCGGTCGCCGAGCGTCAACCGTTCGTCGTGGAGATCCGCAAGGACGTCCCGATGGACCCGCTGGGCGGTGACTGGGTCGGCAAGAAGGCCGACTTCGTCAACATCGGCATCATCGAGTCCGAGCACGGCACGCACGTCGCGGGCATCACCGCCGCCCACAAGATGTTCGGCGGCAAGATGAACGGTGCGGCGCCCGGCGCCAAGGTCGTCTCCTCGCGTGCCTGCATCTTCGGGGCCGGTTGCACGAACGTCGCGCTCACCGAGGGCATGATCGACCTCGTGACGAAGCGCGGCGTCGACATCGTCAACATGTCGATCGGCGGCCTGCCCGCCCTCAACGACGGCAACAACGCCCGCGCCGAGCTCTACACGCGTCTCATCGACGAGTACGGCGTCCAGCTGGTGATCTCCGCGGGCAACTCAGGCCCCGGCGCCAACACCATCGGCGACCCCGGCCTCGCGAACAAGGTCATCTCGGTCGGTGCGGCCATCTCCAAGGAGACCTGGGCGTCCAACTACGGCTCGGCCGTGGAGAAGAAGTACGCCATGTTCCCCTTCTCCTCGCGCGGCCCGCGTGAGGACGGCGGCTTCACCCCGACCCTGGTCGCGCCCGGCGCCGCGGTGAACACCGCGCAGACCTGGCTGCCGGGCGTCATAGCCCCCGAGGCGGGCTACACCCTGCCTCCCGGCTACCAGATGCTCAACGGCACCTCGATGTCCTCCCCGCAGGCCGCGGGCGCGTCCGCGCTGCTGCTGTCCGCCGCGAAGCAGAAAGGCGTCGACCTGACGCCCGCGAAGCTGCGCACCGCGCTGACGTCGACCGCCGACCACATCAAGGGTGTCCAGGCGTACACCGAGGGCGTGGGCCGGATCAACATCGTCGACGCGTGGAAGTCGATCCAGAAGGGCGCCACGGCGCACGAGTACGCGGTCAAGGCCCCGGTCGACACCGCCCTCGACCAGGCGCTCAAGACCCCGGGCTTCGGCACCGGCCTCTACGACCGTGAGGGCGGGCTCAAGTCCGGCCAGAAGAAGACGTACGACATCACCATCACCCGTACGTCCGGCCCGGACCGCGCGCTGCGGCACGAGCTGCACCTGGAGAACAACAGCGGCAAGACGTTCCGCATCGAGAGCTCCGACGAGGTCTCGCTGGAGCTGAACAAGCCGGTCACGGTGAAGGTCTCCGCGAAGCCGTCCTCGGCCGGCATCCAGAGCGCGATCCTCGAGGTCGACGACCCGCGCACCGAGGGCATCGACCACCAGGTCATGTCGACGGTCGTGGTCTCGGCCCCGCTGAAGTACGACTACTCCGCGTCGGGTTCGGTGCAGCGCAACAGCAACGACTCGTACTTCGTGACCGTCCCCGAGGGCGCCAAGACCCTCGAGGTCCGGATGAGCGGGATCAAGGACAAGAGCCAGACCCGGTTCCTGTCCATCCACCCGTACGGCGTGCAGATCGAGTCGTCGTCCTCGCTGGACTGCTACAGCAACTTCACCAGCCCGGACAGCAAGCCCTGCCGCCCCGACCTGCGCTCGTACACCGACCCGCAGCCGGGCGTCTGGGAGATCGAGGTCGAGTCGCGCCGTACGTCGCCGCTGCTCGACAACCCGTACAAGCTGGACGTCGCCGTCCTGGGCGCGACCTTCGACCCGGAGCTCGTGACCATCCCCGAGGCCAAGGTCGGCACCCCGGCCGACGTCTCCTGGAAGGTGACGAACAAGCTGGAGCCGGTCGAGGGCAAGCTCGCGGGCGGCCCGCTCGGCTCCTCCAAGAGCGAGCGTCCGACGATCGCCGAGGGCGCCAAGCAGACCAGCACGGTCGAGGTGCCCGCGGGCGCCGAGTCGCTGGACGTGTCCATCGGCAACGTGTCGGCCGCGAACGCCGACCTCGACCTGTACGTGTACGACGCGGAGGGCAACGAGGTGGGCAGCTCGGCCGACGGCGACTCGGAGGAGTCGGTCTCCGTCGCCAAGCCCGCCGCCGGTAAGTACACCGTGGAGGTCCTGGGCTATGCGGTTCCGGGCGGTTCCACGGAGTACGACTACCGTGACGTGTTCTTCTCGGCCGCACTCGGCACCATCGAGGCCGACGACACGCAGGTGTCGCTCGGTACGGGCGAGTCGGCGACGTTCTCCGGCAAGGTCACCGCGGCCGCCGCGGCGCCCGAGGGCCGCGAGTTCTTCGGCCAGGCACAGCTCGTGAACGCCCGCGGCACGGTCGCGGGTACGGGCAGCGTGGTGATCGAGAAGGTCACGCCGTAATAGTTCGGCGTACTGGCTGCGGTTTCTGACTGCGGTTTCTGTACGACTGTGGGCGGGCGTCCGGTGTGTACCGGGCGCCCGCCTCTTTTGGTCTCCCTCGGTCACTCCTCCGGGGGTGGGCACTTCAGGCCGTGCGCCCCGGGCAGTGCGTCGATGAGCCGTTCGCTGAATTCGGCGGCCTCGGGGCCGACCTTCCACTCCTGCGGTTCCTGCGTGTGGACCGGCACCCGTACCAGGGCGTCGATGCCCACCTTCAGGTCCGCGCGCGCACTGTCATACAGGTTCACGGCGACGGTCGGGTGTTCGGCCGCCGTCTGCTCGGGCCGGAGGTAGCGCTTCGCCTCCAGTACGACCCGTACGTCTCCGTCGTCACGACGCGTGACGCTCAGTACGGTCCCTTGGACGAGGACCTTCGAGCAGGCGATGTACAGCTCGGGTGAGAACGGCTTCTCGGCCGCGTCGGGGGCGGCACCGTCGGCGGTATCGCTTTCGGCGCGGCTGGAGGTGGCGTCGGAGCCGGCCTCGTCCCCGCCGCTGTTCTGTGCGCCGAGCCATACGAGCCCGCCGAGCAGCGTGGTGCCCATGGCGATCACGAGGGCGCCCACGGCGAGGCCCGCATAGCGCCGGGGCTGCCATGATCGCGCGGGCTTGGCGGGCTTCGGCGTCCTGGCGGGCTTCGCCGTCCTGACCGGCACGGGTTCCGCCTGCGACGGCTCGCTCTCCGCAGCCAAGGCGTCCCCCATGAACATCAGCTGCTCGCGGAGTGCCTCCACGTCCGCCTTCGCCGACCGGTGTTCCGCCATGAACTCCGGGTCGTCCAGGGCCTCTTGGGGCAGCGGTTCGTCGGTGATCGCGGCCAGCAGCGCGTCGGTTCGCGCATCGCCTTCGGCCTCGTATCCGGCCACGTCACACCACCTCGTCCTCGTGCAGGCGGGCGCGCAGCGCGCGGACCGCCGTGTGCAGCCTGCTCTTGACCGTGCCCTCCGGGATGCCGAGCTCCTCGGCGATGCCGCGGACCGGCAGATCGGCGTAGAAGCGCAGGACGAGGATCTGCCGCTGGGCGTCGGGCAGCTCGTCCAGGCCCTGGGCGACGGCGAGCGAGAGCACCTTCGTGTCGTCGCCCGAGGCGTCCACATGGTCCAACTGCCGCAGGGCGGCGAGGCGTTCCCCGATACGTTCCTGGCGGCGCCTGGCCCGGTGCCAGTCCATCGCCAGGTTCGACGCCACGACCGCCGCCCACGCGGACACGTCGCGCGGCGCCTCCGCCCCGCTCGCGGCCCGCTCCAGGAGCCGCAGCCGGACCTGCTGCACCCCGTCCGGCAGGTCCGACTGCGGTACGCCGCCGAGCGCGAGCACCGCACGCACCCGGCGTTCCTGGGCCGCGTCCAGCGGATCGTCCGCCGGAGCGTGGCCCATCTGGCTGCCGCTCCCCTGGCCGCGGCGGCTTTTTCTGCGCAGCACAGCCACCCCTCCCCTTCGCCCTGCCTCTACGACGCCGGTGCGGGCCAAAACGTTCGACCGAGATGTACGTCACGTCGTGCGGGCGCACACCGTCCCACTCCTCGGGCAGGAGCACAAAGGATTGGACAGCCGGGCCGGGGTGGGACGCATGATGGAATGCCGCCCATTTCGCGCAGCCATGCACAGGTAGAGGGAGTCGCCGTGAAGGTAGGAATCGTCGGAGCCACCGGTCAGGTCGGCACGGTCATGCGCAGGATCCTCGTGGAACGGGACTTCCCGGTCTCCGAGCTGCGCCTGTTCGCCTCGGCCCGCTCGGCCGGGTCGGTACTCGACGGTGTGACGGTGGAAGACGCTTCCACGGCGGACTACTCCGGCCTGGACATCGTGCTGTTCTCGGCGGGCGGCGCCACGTCACGGGCGCTGGCCGAGAAGGTCGCCTCGCAGGGCCCGGTCGTGATCGACAACTCCTCCGCCTGGCGCAAGGACCCGGACGTACCCCTGGTGGTGTCCGAGGTGAACCCGCACGCGATCGTGAACCGCCCCAAGGGGATCATCGCGAACCCGAACTGCACGACGATGGCCGCGATGCCCGTACTGAAGCCGCTGCACGAGGAGGCAGGCCTCGAGGCGCTGGTGGTGGCCACCTACCAGGCGGTGTCGGGCTCCGGCCTCGCGGGCGTGGCCGAGCTGCACGGCCAGGCGCAGAAGGTGATCGCGGACGCGGACAAGCTGACCCACGACGGTTCGGCGGTCGACTTCCCCGAGCCGCAGGTCTACAAGCGCCCCATCGCCTTCAACGTCCTCCCCCTGGCGGGCTCGATCGTCGACGACGGCCTGAACGAGACGGACGAGGAGCAGAAGCTCCGCAACGAGTCCCGCAAGATCCTCGAGATCCCGGCGCTGAAGGTCTCCGGCACGTGTGTCCGCGTCCCGGTCTTCTCCGGCCACTCCCTCCAGGTAAACGCCCGCTTCGCGCGTCCGCTGTCGGTGGAGCGCGCAACGGAGCTGTTGGCCGGCGCCCCGGGGGTCGCCCTCTCGGACATCCCGACCCCCCTCCAAGCCGCAGGCCAGGACCCGTCCTACGTAGGCCGCATCCGCACCGACGAAACGGTGGAGAACGGCCTGGCCCTGTTCGTCTCAAGCGACAACCTCCGCAAGGGCGCAGCGCTGAACGCGGTACAGATCGCGGAACTGGTGGCAGCGGAGCTGCGGGGCTGATTCTCGCCCCCGCCGCCCTTACCCGTCCCATCCCGGGGCCGGCCCCGGACCCCGCTGGGGGCTACGCCCCCAGACCCCCTTCGGGGCTCCGCCCCGGACCCCGTTACGGGGGCCAGCCCCCGGACCCCCGCTCCTCAAACTCCCCCAGCTACCGCTGGGGGGACCCCCAAGGGGCTAATTTTGCCTGGCTGCACTTTGCAGCCAAGGCCAGCATCAATCAGCCCGTCTGGGGGCACCTCTGGGGGCACCCCCAGCGGTAGCTGGGGGAGGTAGCTGGGGGAGCTTGAGGACGAGGCCGTTCAGGCCGATCGGGGCCTGGGGCGGCAGCCCCAGCGGGGGTGCAGGGGGCGGAGCCCCTTGCCTTCGGGAAGGGGCGGGCTTGGGGAAAGAACCCCACCTACCCCCGGCGCACCTCGTACAGAAAGCACCCGTACTCCACCGCCCTGACATGCACCAGCGCCACCTCCGAGTCGACGAACGCCTCCGCGAACGCCGACTCGAAGGACTCCGGCGGCTCCACAAGGCAGCCGCCGAGGATGCGACCGTCTGCGGAATAGCGGCGCACCGTGCGGTGGGCGCCCGTGAACGGGTAGCCGTTCAGCTCTGGACCGCCGCACTCCTCCGCGTGGATGAAGACCGGGCCCTGTTCGTCGTACGCCCCCGGGTCGACGCCCGTCTCCGCCGCCCAACGGCGCAGCGGCGCGTACGAGACGAGGGCGATCGGCTCGCCGGGCTCGCTGCGGCGGAGGCAGCAGCGGAGGGGGGCTCCGCCCTCGGGGTCCGCGTAGGGGGACGGCGGGCGGCCCGCGTCGTCTGTGGAGCGGAGTTCCTTCAGGGTGGCCGGTTCGATGGGGCGTGCGTGATGGCTGGTCATGCACGACAGACTGCCCCCTGCCCGGCCTGGGCTCCGGCGGGAATCCGACATCGCCTTACGTGCAGCTCCCGTGGAAGGATGGCCGAACCCACACATACTCAGGTGTACCGAGGAGATGACCGCGTGCCTGGCACAAACCTGACCCGTGAAGAGGCGCAGCAGCGGGCGAAGCTGCTCACCGTTGACTCGTACGAGATCGATCTCGACCTCTCCGGCGCGCAGGAGGGAGGCACCTACCGGTCCGTGACGACGGTGCGCTTCGACGTCGAGGAGACCGGTGCGGAGTCCTTCATCGACCTGGTGGCTCCGACCGTCCACGAGGTGACCCTCAACGGGGACCCGCTGGACCCCGACGACGTGTTCAAGGACTCCCGGATCGCCCTGCCGGGCCTGCTCGAGGGCCGCAACATCCTGCGGGTCGTCGCGGACTGCGCGTACACCAACACCGGTGAGGGCCTGCACCGGTTCGTCGACCCCGTCGACCAACAGGCCTACCTCTACACCCAGTTCGAGGTCCCGGACGCCCGCCGCGTGTTCGCGTCCTTCGAGCAGCCCGATCTGAAGGCCACCTTCCAGTTCACCGTGAAGGCCCCCACCGGCTGGACCGTCATCTCCAACTCGCCGACGCCCGAGCCCAAGGACGACACCTGGGTCTTCGAGCCGACGCCGAGGATGTCCACGTACATCACGGCGCTCATCGTCGGCCCGTACCACAGCGTCCACAGCGTGTACGAGAAGGACGGGCAGTCCGTCCCGCTCGGCATCTACTGCCGGCCCTCCCTCGCCGAGTACCTCGACTCGGACGCGATCTTCGAGGTGACGCGGCAGGGCTTCGAGTGGTTCCAGGAGAAGTTCGACTACGCGTACCCGTTCAAGAAGTACGACCAGCTGTTCGTGCCGGAGTTCAACGCGGGCGCGATGGAGAACGCGGGCGCGGTGACGATCCGCGACCAGTACGTGTTCCGCTCGAAGGTGACCGACGCCGCCTACGAGATGCGGGCCTCCACGATCCTGCACGAGCTGGCCCATATGTGGTTCGGCGACCTGGTCACCATGGAGTGGTGGAACGACCTGTGGCTGAACGAGTCGTTCGCCACCTACGCCGAGGCCGCCTGCCAGGCCTACGCCCCGCAGTCGCGCTGGCCGCACTCCTGGACGACGTTCGCCAACCAGATGAAGACCTGGGCCTACCGTCAGGACCAGCTTCCCTCCACGCACCCGATCATGGCGGAGATCCGCGACCTGGACGACGTGCTCGTCAACTTCGACGGGATCACCTACGCCAAGGGCGCCAGCGTGCTGAAGCAGCTCGTCGCGTACGTCGGCGAGGACGAGTTCTTCCGGGGCGTGCAGGCGTACTTCAAGCGCCACGCCTACGGCAACACGCGCCTGTCCGACCTGCTCGGCGCCCTGGAGGAGACCTCCGGCCGCGACCTGAAGACCTGGTCGCAGAAGTGGCTGGAGACCGCGGGCATCAACATCCTGCGCCCGGAGATCGAGACGGACGCCGCCGGCGTGATCACGTCCTTCGTGATCCGCCAGGAGGCCCCGGCACTGCCGGCCGGCGCGAAGGGCGAGCCGACCCTGCGCCCGCACCGCATCGCGGTGGGCCTGTACGACCTGGACGACGACAGCGGCAAGCTGCTGCGCGACGAGCGCATCGAGCTGGACGTGGACGGTGAACTGACCGCCGTCCCGCAGCTGGTGGGCAAGCGCCGCCCGGCCGTAGTACTCCTCAACGACGACGACCTCTCGTACGCGAAGGTCCGCCTCGACGAGCAGTCGCTCGCCGCCGTCACACAGCACCTCGGCGACTTCGAGGCGTCCCTCCCCCGCGCCCTGTCTTGGGCGTCGTCCTGGGACATGACGCGCGACGCCGAGCTCGCCACGCGCGACTACCTCTCCCTGGTCCTGTCGGGCATCGGCAAGGAGTCCGACATCGGCGTCGTGCAGTCGCTGCACCGCCAGGTGAAGCTGGCCCTCGACCTGTACGCGGCCCCGGCCTGGCGCGACACCGGCCTGACCCGCTGGACCGTGGCCGCGCTCGAGCACCTGCGCGCGGCCGAGCCCGGCAGCGACCACCAGCTGGCCTGGGCGCGCGCCTTCGCGGCGACGGCCCGTACGGCGGAGCAGCTGGACCTCCTGGAGGGGCTGCTCAGCGGCAGCGAGACCATCGAGGGGCTGGCCGTGGACACCGAGCTGCGCTGGACCTTCGTGCAGCGGCTCGCGGCGACGGGCCGGTTCGACGAGGCGGAGATCACCGCCGAGTACGAGCGGGACAAGACGGCCGCCGGTGAGCGCCACGCGGCGACCGCGCGGGCCGCCCGCCCCACCGAGGAGGCGAAGGCGGAGGCCTGGGCCTCGGTCGTCGAGTCCGACAAGCTCCCGAACGCCGTGCAGGAAGCGGTGATCGGCGGCTTCGTCCAGACCGACCAGCGCGAACTGCTCGCCCCGTACACGGAGAAGTTCTTCGCGGCGGTCAAGGACGTCTGGGACTCCCGCTCCCACGAGATGGCCCAGCAGATCGCGGTCGGCCTCTACCCGTCCGTACAGGTCTCCCAGGACACCCTGGACCGTACGGACGCCTGGCTCGCCTCCGCCGAACCCAGCGCGGCGCTGCGCCGGCTGATCTCGGAGTCCCGCTCGGGCGTGGAGCGCGCGCTGAGGGCGCAGGCTGCGGACGCGGCCTCCGAGCAGGAGTAGTCCGTACCAGTCCGTACGCGAATGGGGGCGCCCGGTGTCGTATCGGGCGCCCCCTTTCACGTATCCACGCGGGTCCTTTCACGTGCCCAGGAGCTGCTGGGCCAGCCTGCGCATGGTGCGGGTGTGCAGCGCGGTCTGGCGGTGGACCGGCACCCAGCGAGCTTCGAAGGTGGCGGCCAGCTCGCGGCTCCAGTCGCTGACCAGGGCATCGAGGGCCTCGATGGCGGGCGTACCGGTCGCCGCCTCGCTGAAGGCGCCGCGCATCATCGCTGCCGCGCGCAGCGGGATGCGGCGGGCCGCGATGCCGAGGGAGACGGAGTTGCCGACGGTGGTGGCGAGTTCGGCGTCGCCGAGGCCGCGGGCGTCGTGTGTGGTCCAGGTGGCGACCACGCCGGGGCCTATGTCCATGAGTTCGCGGGCGGCCGTGTAGAACGGCAGCCGGGCGGTGTCACGGGGTGGCCGGTCGGCCAACGGGCCGAGTACTTCCTCCAGTTGCTTGGAACGGCTGAGCAGGATCTCCGAGGCGCGGTCGATCTCCCGCCCGGGATCGGCGACGCGGCTCGGGTCGCTCACGGCCGCCACGCTCCACAGGGGCGCCTCGACGACGGCCGACACGGTGCCGTGCCGCAGCGGGTACGTCCAGGTGGAGCGGGAGGTGTAGCCGGACGGGTCGCGTTCGTCGGCCGGGCTGCCGTCGGGTCGTACGAGCACGCCGGGACTGTCCACGAACCAGCCCGATCCGTCGAACGGCCGGTATTCCAGGGGGATTTCGAGCTCGGCCGCCACCGCACGGAAGGCGTCGGGCGCGCCGGGCACGGGACGGGTGAGTTGCAGGAACGATCCGCCTGCTTCGACGCCGTGCAGCGAGAACTGCACGACGGGACACAGCTCGTCGAGGAGCCGGATGAGCGCTCGGGACTCCGGCAGGGGCGGACGCGGATCGGCCTCGATGGGCGGGAACTCCGGCTGACCGGCGAAGGAGGGCCGGTAGAAGCCCCGGTAGTACGCCTCCAGGGTGGGCCGCTCGGCGAACCGGCACTGGGCGAGGGCGGCGCCGTCCGGATCCAGGCACAGCAGGAAATGCCAGGTGCAGCCCCACACTTCGAGGACACCCGGGTCCCGTACGAGTTCCTCGGCCATGGCGAGCGCGGACACCCCGCCGACGGGTTCATTGGCATGCGCCCCGGCCACGGCGAGCACCTGCCGCTCGCCGCGCCCGACCGACAGCACCCAGAGCTGGCGCCCGGCCCGCGACTCCCCGGCGCTCCACAACCGCACCACCCCGGGCCGGGCCACCACCATCGCCCGCGCCGCACGTGTCAGCTCGTCGACAGCGAGGATCACGCCCCCAACTCCTCACTTCCGCACGGATGTCGAGCGTTCATGACGGCCGATGGGGTCCGGTGGACCACCGCCTCGTCAAGGCTCAATGTGCCGCGTCAGGGAGTCAAGGGCGCGGTCTTGGGGAGCGGAGGGGGCTTTGGGGTGGCTGGGGCGCTGGTGCCGGGGTTCGGGGCGGGGCCGGGGCGGCGGGCGGCGTCGACTGTCCGGGCTGCTTCGTACGCGGTCCGAGTCGGCCCCCGACCGTCCGCGGGCCGAGCTGCCCCGCCACCGTCGCCGCGAACGCCAGTGCCATGCCTGCCAGTTGCAGGGGTCCGAGCGACTGGCCCAGCGCCACCCAGCCGACGGCGGCCGCGGTCAGGGGGGAGAGTGGGCCGAGGAAGGTGACCTGGGTGGCGGCTAGGCGGCCTATGCCGCGGAACCAGAGCCAGTACGCCAACGCTGTGTTGGCCAGCGCGAGGTAGAGGTAGCCGCCGATCGCCCGGCCGTCGAGCGCGGGCGGGGCACCCTCGACGAGCAGCGCGAGCGGAGCGATCAGCAGGCCGCCCGCGGTCAACTGCCAACCGGTGAGCGCCAACGGGCCCACACCCTCCGGCCGCCCCCACCTCTTGGTAAGCACCGTCCCGGCGGACATCGACGCGGTTGCGGCGAGGGCCGCCGCGATCCCGATGACGTCCAGCGCCCCCGTCGCCTTCAGCACGACGAGGCTGACGCCGAGGGCCGCCGCGATGCCGGTGAGGATCGTACGGACCGTCGGGCGCTCGCCGAGCAGCAGCGCCGCGAGGCCCGCGACGAACAGCGGGCCGACGGAGCCGAAGACCGCCGCAAGGCCGCCGGGCAGGCGGTACGCGGAGAGGAAGAGCAGCGGGAAGAAGGCACCGATGTTCAGCGCGCCGAGGGCCGCCGCCTTCCACCACCAGACGCCGCTGGGCAGCTTGCGGGCGACGGCGAGCAGGACGAGTCCGGCGGGCAGAGCCCGGATCAGGCCGGTGAACAGGGGGCGGTCAGCCGGCAGGAACTCCGTGGTGACGGCGTAGGTGGTGCCCCAAGAGATGGGCGCCAGGGCGGTGAGGGCGATGGTGAGGAGGGGGGCGGCGGCGAGGGTGGTGGGGCTGGCGATGGGGCGGTTCATGACCGGCTCCAGGGGCGGCAGCGGGGCGGTGGAATGCGGGGGTGGCAGCAAGGCGGGTGGCATGGCGGGCGGCGATTCGACTTGGCCTGCGGCCCGCCCTCCCCCCGTCGGAGGGCGGGCCGCAAGTAAATAGCTTAGCGCTAAGCTACTTTCCGTCAAGCTACTTTCTTGCGAGTGACCGACCCGACACGGGATACTCGCCCCATGAGCAGCACGCCCAAGCCCTCCCGGGACGCCGTCGACGCGATCATCGACCAGTGGGCCGTCGTACGGCCCGACCTGGACACCGCCGCGATGGAGGTGTTCGGCCGCGTCTGGCGGCTCGCCCGGACCGTGGGCGACCGGATGGAGAAGGCGTACGCCCGGTTCGGGATCTCGCGCGGCGAGTTCGACGTACTGGCCACGCTCCGGCGGTCCGGCGCCCCGTACACGCTCTCGCCCCGCCGGCTCTCGGAGTCGCTGATGCTGACCACCGGGGGCATGACAGGGCGGCTCGACAAGCTGGAACGGGCCGGTCTGCTACGCCGGTCCCCCGACCCCCACGACCGCCGCGCCCTCCAGGTCACGCTCACGAACAAGGGCCTTGCGATGATCGACGACGCGGTCGAGGCCGGGCTCGCCCTCCAGACGGAGGCGCTGTCGGCGCTCGACGAAGAACAGTCCGGCCAACTGGCCGACCTGTTGCGTCAGTTGCTCGCCGGATCGGTCAACCCACAGCCGTAGCCAGCGCCTTCTCGATCTCCTCCGCAGTCGCCGACTCCGCCGCCCAGGCCGCGTATCCGTCGGGGCGCACCAGCAGCGTCGTACGCCGGTCGCTCGCCCAACTGGCCACCGTGAGCCGGACCTTGCGGGCGTCGGTGTCGACACCGGCGGGTGCACCGGCGGTGTCGGCCGAGGTGATGAGTACGAACCTGCCGCCGCGCAGAGCTTCGTAGAGCCGGCCGTTCTGCAGTGCCACGTCCGGGACGCGTCGGCCGGTCATCGGGTGGGCGCCACGCGGTGCCGGGTAGGCGAAGCCGATTCCGGTGACCTGACCGAGCATCCGCTCGCGCGCCGGACGGACCTTGTTCAGGAAGGAGGTGAGCAGCGCGCGGGCCGCGAGCGTCCAGGGCCGCTTGGCCATCGCAAGCCGCACGATCCCTCCGCTGCTGCGGAGCACCGCCTTGCCGACGGGGTGGCGTTCGGCCTGGTAGGTGTCCAACAGGTCGGCGGGACCGTACCCCTTGAGCGTGGCCGCCAGCTTCCAGCTCAGGTTCGCGGCGTCCTGGAGGCCGGTGTTCATACCCATGCCACCGGCGGGGGTGTGCACGTGCGCGGCGTCCCCGGCGAGGAACACGCGGCCCACGCGATAGGCGGGCGCCTGCCGCTCGTCGCTGTGGAAGCGGGACATCCAGCGGGCGTCGTGCATGCCGTAGTCACGGCCGAGGGCGAGCCGGGTGATCTCCTTGACCTCGTCGAGGTCGAGGGGCTCGCTGTCGGGGACGTTACGGCCGCGGTGCCAGCCGATCACTCGGTAGTAGCCGTCACCGAAGGGCGCGAGGAAGGCGAACGCGTCGCCGACGGCGTTGACGGTGAGCAGCGTCGGGGGTTCCTCGGCGAGCTTGACGTCGGCGAGGACCACGGAACGGATCACCGAACGCCCGGGGAACGGCAGCCCGATCGACTCGCGCACGGCGCTGCGCATCCCGTCCGCCCCGACGACGTACGCGGCACGCAGCTCCTCCGCCTCCCCGCCGGGCCCGCGCACCCGGAGCGTGACCTCGTCCTCGTCCTGGACCAGGCCGGTCACCTCGGTCTCGTACGCGAACCGCACCCCCGCCTCGACCGCCCGCCGCCGCAACGCCGTCTCGATCTCGTACTGCGGGAGGACGAGCAGGTGCTTGAAGCGCGAGGGCAGCGTGTCGAGCGCGATGTCGAGGCGCCCGAAGAGGCGGAGGCGATCGACGGGCTGGCCCTTGGCCTCGAGCTCGTCGGCCAGGCCTCGGGAGTCGAACTGCTCCAGGGTGCGGGCGTGGACGGCGAAGGCGCGGGAGAGGTTGCTGATCTTCTGCGGTCGCTTCTCGACGAGGGTGACCGGGATGCCGGCGGTGGCGAGGTCGCCGGCCAGCAGCAGGCCGGTGGGGCCGGAGCCGACGACGATGACGGAGTTCGTGGTGCTGGTGGTGCCAGTGGTGCCGCTCATTGAGGCCTCCTGGGATGCCAACGCCGAATGATCAACGCCTATTTGGTCAACGCTTGTTGGTCAACGCTTGTTGGCAATGTAGGACGGGATATCCGTCGACGTCAACACTTGTTGGCCTACAGATGTTGGCCTACGCTCGTTGGCATGGCTGACAACACCGCTTCTCCGCAGGCGCGGCGCTCTGATGCGACCCGTGGCGCCATCCTTGCCGCGGCTCGCGAACGCTTCGCGGCCGACGGTTACGAGCGGGCCACCATCCGCGCGATCGCCCGGGACGCGGGCATCGATCCATCGATGGTGATGCGCTACTACGGCAACAAGGAGGGCCTGTTCGCGGCGGCGATCGACGTCGACCTGCGGATGCCGGTGCCGGACAAGGTGCCGAAGGAGGAGGCCGGCCGGATGTTCGCCCAGCACTTCCTGGACATGTGGGAGAGGAACGAGGTTCTCACCGCGCTGCTGAGGGTCGGCGTCTCCAACGAGGCTGGGGCCGAGCGCATGCAGAACATTTTCAAGGAGCAGCTGCTGCCGGTGGTCATGCGCGTCTGCCCCGACCCCGAGCAGGCCCCGGCCCGGGCCGCGCTCTGCGCGTCACAGGTGCTCGGGATGGCCCTGACCCGGTACGTCCTGAAATTCCCGCCCGCCGCCGCCCTGCATCGCGAGGAGATCCTGGCCTGGCTGGGACCGACCCTCCAGCGCTACCTCACCGCGCCCCACCCGGAAGTGCCCCTCCGGTGAGAACACGTCGAGGGCGCCGTCCTCGCCCACGTACCGCGAAACCTGCGTACGTATGCGAGGACGGCGCCCTCGACAGAAAACTCGGAGAGGACCGAGGTCAGGAGGAGGCCTGCACCTGGTCCTCGCCCTGCATCCTGCCCTGCGCCTTGCCGCCGGGCTTCGGCTTTGGCTGGCGGTCCGTCGACCTGTCCAGGACCATGACCAGGCCGGCGATTACCGCGAACAGCGCGATCGGCGCCACGACGTACAGGCCCAGCGTCTCGACGACGCTCAGGCCCTGGCCGGGGTCGTCACCGTCGTCGGGGATCAGGGCGAGGGCGGGGGACGACATGAGCAGCAGCATCAGCGTCGTGCCGGCTGCCAGGGTGCCGGCTCGCAGGGCGTTCTTCTTGTCCACGGGACCACGGTAGCTAACGGGGCGCTGGGGCGCTTGGCCGGGGTGGGTTTCTTTCCCCAGCCCCGCCCCTTCCCGAAACTGTGGGCTGCCGCCCCCAGGCCCCTGCCTCCGGCGGGTGGGTGGGTTCGGGGTTGGGTGGTGCGCCCACCGCCGCGGGTGGGTGGGGCGCCTACCGGGGCGGGGTGACACTTCGTGTCGCGGCTGCGGGTGCGTTGTGGCTGGTCGCGCAGTTCCCCGCGCCCCTGACGGGGCGCCTACCGGGGTGAGGTGACACGTTGTGTCGCGGCTGCGGGTGCGTCGTGGCTGGTCGCGCCCACGCGGCGGAGCCGCAAATGGATACAGCCCCGCGCCCCTAAAGGGGCTCCCTCCCCCTCACCACGTCAAGCAGCGCATGCAGCCTCGGCGAAGCCGCCAGTTCCTCCAGCGTCACCGGCTGGCCCTCCGCGTCCGCGATCGGTAGGCGCCAGTTCGGGTACTGGTTCCAGGTTCCGGGGACGTTCTGGGGGCGGCGGTCGCCCACCGTGTCGGGGAGCCAGATGCCGATCATGCGGGCGGGGGTGCGGAGCAGGAAGCGGTGGATGGCCTGGATTTCGGACTCCTCCGAGGCTGCGTCTGTGCCGCCCAGGCCGTCCAGGAGGCCTAGGCGGGCCAGCAGGGTCAGCCACTCCCCCGCGTCCGCGGCGGCCTCGGCTCGCTCCTCCTCCAGGGGGCGGGTCAACAGACCCAGGTTGTCGCGGAGTTCGACGTGGTCGCCGGTGAGGCGGGCCGCAGTGGGGGGCAGGTCGTGGGTGGTGGCGGTGGCGAGGCAGTCGGCGCGCCAACGTTCGGGGGGCAGGGGCTGACCGTCCCCGGTCCAGTCGCGCTCGAACCACAGCACGGACGTGCCTAGGACCCCTCGCTCGTGCAGGGTGTCGCGGACGCCCGGTTCGACGGTGCCGAGGTCCTCGCCGATGACCAGCGCTCCGGCCCGCCAGGCCTCCAGTACGAGAATCGCGAGCATGGCTTCGGCGTCGTAACGGACGTACGTCCCCTCCGTCGGCGCCTCGCCCTGCGGGATCCACCAGAGCCGGAACAGGCCCATGACGTGGTCGATGCGCAGCGCGCCCGCGTACCGGAACAGGGCGCGCAGGAGGTAGCGGTAGGGGGCGTAGCCGGAGTCGGCGAGGCGGTCGGGGCGCCAGGGGGGCAGGCTCCAGTCCTGGCCGCGGGCGTTGAAGGCGTCGGGGGGCGCGCCGACGGTCATGCCCGCCGCGAAGTACTCCTGTTGCGCCCAGGCGTCGGCGCCGCCGGGATGCACGCCGACCGCGAGATCGTGCACGAGTCCGACGGGCATGCCCGCGTCGCGCGCGCTGCGCTGGGCGGTGGCGAGCTGGCTGTCGGTGAGCCAGACGAGTCGGCTGTGGAAGTCGACGCGGTCCATCAACTCGGCCCGGGCGCGGGCGGTTTCGGGCGAGCGGGGATCGCGCAGGCCGGTCGGCCAGTTGTGCCAGTCGGAGCCGTATCGCTCCGCGAGCGCGCACCAGGTGGCGTGGTCCTCGAGGGCCTCGCCCTCCTCGGCGAGGAAGTCGCAGTAGGCGGCGCGCCGTCCGGGCCCGAGCGGCACCTCGCGTACGAGCTCCAGGGCTTCGCGCTTGAGTTCCCATACGGCGTCGCGGTCGATCAACGCGCCTTTGTGGAGCACCGATTCACGCAGCCGGTCGGCCCGCTCCAGCAACGTACGAACGCGGTCGCGGTCCTCGACGTACGCGAATTCCGGGATGTCCTCGACGCGCAGATGCACCGGGTCCGGGAAGCGGCGCGAGGAGGGACGGTACGGGGAGGGGTCGGTGGGGTCGCCGGGCACGGCCACATGCAGGGGGTTGACCTGCACGAATCCGGCGCCGAGCGCCCGCCCGGCCCAGGCCGTCAGCTCGGCGAGGTCCCCGAGGTCGCCCATGCCCCAGGAGCGGCGGGAGAGGAGGGAGTAGAGCTGGACGAGCAGTCCGTACGTACGTCCCGGCGGCGTCGGCAGCCGGGACGGGGCGACCACCAGGTGGGCCTGAGCGGTGCGGCCGTCGGGGGCGGTGGCCTCCAACTCGTGGACGCCGGACGGGAGTTGCTCGGCGGAGGAGCGGGTCTCGCCCTGCTCGGTGCGGATGCGCAGGCGGGTGCCCGCGGGGAGTTCGGTGAGCGCGGCGGGCAGCGGGCCACGCGTCGGGCGCCCGGCCCGGGCGGTGGGCGCGGGGTCGTCCGCCGCGGGTTCCCGCTCGCCGCTCGTGGCCGGGGCTCCGCCCCAGCACACCACCGTCGGCGGCAGCAGCCGCTCCCGAAGCTCCCTCTCGCGCGCCGCGAGCGACCTCTCGACGGCCTCCGGTGTCTGGGCGTCCACGCCCAGCGCGCCGAGCGCGGCGATCAGCGCGGCTTCCGAAGCCGGGACCGTACGGTCCGGGGACGGGCTGTAGGAAGTGGCGACGCCGTGCAGCTCGGCGAGCCGGGAAAGCGGCATCAGACCCCCGGGAAGTCCAGGCCGGCGGCGGCACCCGTGGAGGTGGGCTCGCTCGTCAGAGGGGCGGCATCGGCGAGGGGCGGCTCGCTGGTGAGGGGGGCGGCGTCGGGCAGCGGCGGCTCACTGGTCAGCGGGGCCTCAGCACAGGAGCTCTCGGCGCTGAAGACGCAAAGGTGCAGGTCGGGGTCGGCGGGCAGGCCCGCCAGGCGTTTGGAGGGGTCCTCGAGGCGGTCTTCCGGGTGTTTGGAAAGGGCCGAGAGCAGAAGCGGTGCCGGTGCGGCCATGCTGGCCTCCTTGAAGAAGTCGGAACGGCGGGTCAGGGGCCCCATACCCAGCGGGCGCGACGACAGACGTATACGAGTGGTGAACGTGTTGGTGTTCACATTCTCTCCCGGATCCGGTGCACAACCGAGGAACTTTCTGCCGGGCCGCATCCCGGACGGATTTCCTGATGCCGGACAGATGTCACGCCCTGGACTTCACGACCGACTATTCACTCAGTACATATATCCAGTGCATACTGGTCCGCATGAGCACCCGCCACATCCTGCTGGGGCTGCTCGCCGGTGGGCCGAGCCATGGCTACGACCTCAAGCGACGGCACGACGAACGTTTCCCGCAGGCCCGTCCGCTGGCCTACGGGCAGGTCTACACGACCCTGCAACGCCTGGTCCGCGACGGCCTCGCCGAGGTCGACGGCACCGATTCCGCCGGCGGCCCGGAGCGGACGCGGTACCGGTCGACCGCCGAAGGAGCGCGTGAACTGGCCAAGTGGGCGGGCGAGATCACACCGCCCGCGCCCTTCGTGGCGAACGAGATCTTCGCCAAGGTCGTCTGCGCGATCCTCGCCTCGACGGACCCGGCCGGCTACCTGCGCGCCCAGCGCGCCGCGCACATGGAGCGGATGCGGCAGCTCACGGCGGTCAAGACCGCCACGGGCGCCGATCTCGCGACGGTCCTGTCAGCCGACTACGCCCTGTCCCATCTCGACGCCGATCTGCGCTGGATGACCACCACCGCCGCCCGGCTCACCACCCTGACCGCGGAGGTCGACGCAGCATGAGCAACGAAGTGCCGCTCCTGGCAGCCCGCGCCCTCGCCAAGGCGCACGGCAAAACGCAGGCGCTGCGCGGCGCCACGATCGAACTGCGCGCCGGCGAGATCCTCGCCGTCACCGGCACCAGCGGCAGCGGAAAGTCCACGCTCCTGCACTGCCTGGCCGGGATCGTCCGCCCCGACGAGGGCTCGGTCGTCTACGCGGGGCAGCGCCTCGACCAGCTGCCGGACAAGCGACTCAGCGAGCTGCGGCGTACGGAGTTCGGGGTGGTCTTCCAGTTCGGCCAGCTCATCCCGGAACTGACCGCGATCGACAACGTGGCACTGCCGCTGATGCTCGCGGGAGCGGGGCGGGCCGAGGCGCACCAGCGGGCGGGCGAGTGGATGGAACGGTTCGGCGTACGCGGCCAGGAGGAGCAGCGGCCGGGTGAGATGAGCGGCGGGCAGGCCCAACGGGTGTCGATGGCACGGGCGTTGGTGACCGGCCCGAAGATCGTCTTCGCCGACGAGCCGACCGGCGCGCTCGACTCCCTCGCGAGCGAGCAGGTGATGACGGCGATGGTGCACACCGCGCAGGAGACGGGCACGACGGTGCTGCTCATCACGCACGACCACCAGGTCGCGGCGTACGCGGACCGTGAGATCCGGCTGCGAGACGGCGTCATCGAGGACTCGTCTGCGGATCTGGAGGTGGCCCAGTGAGCGCCCCGGTGAGAGCCTCAGAGAAGGCTCGGGTCATGGACGATCTCCGGCTCGCCTGGCAGCTCACGCGCGGGTCCGATCGGCGCGAGTGGTTGCGGGTGCTGCTGACCGCGGTGGGAGCCGCGCTCGCCACCGCCTTCGGGCTCGCGGCGCTCGGGATCGGCGCGGTGCGCGGAAACGTGGAGTTCCCGTATCTCAACGGGCTGCTGGATGAGCCGGGAGTACGTCACGGAGTGGTCGCCGCGCTGCTGCTCCTGCTGGTGCCGGTGCTCGGGTTCCTCGCGCAGTGTGCGCGGATCGGTGCCGTGCACCGGGACCGGCGGCTGGCCTCGCTGCGCCTGGTCGGGGCGACGGCCCCGCAGGTGCGGCGTATCGCGGCCCTGGAGGCGGGCCTTGCCTGTCTGCTGGGCTCGGTTGTCGCCGCGGCGGTCTGCATACCTTCGGTGCTGCTCCTGTGGGACCGGCCTCCGCTGTGGCTGTGGGCCGCCTTCGCCGGGGCGACGCTGGTCGTACCCGTCGTCGCCGCGCTGGTGAGCGTTCTCGCGCTGCGCCGGGTGGTGGCCTCGCCGCTGGGGTGGGTACGCCGGGTGCGGCCGGAGCGCGGCGCGAGTGCCCTGCTCACGTTGGGCGTACCCACGCTGTTGGTGGGCGCCGGGGCCACTCTGGTCCTGAAGGGGGGCCGAGACTTGAGTTACGCCGCGTTCCCGCTGGCGGCGCTCGGCGCGGTGACGCTGACCGCGGTGGGCTCGGTCGCCATTTCCGGGGGCACGGCCAAGCTCATGGGCCGGTGGCTCGCCGCGCGGACCGACAATCCGGCGGTGCTGATCGCGGCCGAGCGCCTGCGCACCGACCCCTGGGCCGCCGCACGCACCCACGCCGCCGTACTCCTGGTGACCATCGTGGGCGTGAGCTTCCTGGGCATACGGCAGCTGCTGCTCGACGACCTGAACGCGGACCGCCACGTCGAGAACATGGCCTTCTACACCACCGGCATCAACCTCACGGCCGCCGCCGTCCTGCTCGCCCTGACCATCACCCTGAGCGGCCTCGCCGTAGGCGCCGCCGAGTCACTGGCCACCCGCCGCCACGGCCTCGCCGCCCAGGCCGCCGCCGGGGTCCCGCAAGCGGTACTCGGCCGCGCCCTGCTCCTGGAGACGGCACTGCCACTGGCCCCGGCGATGCTCCTCGCGGGCCTCGGCGGCACGGCGGTGTACCTCGCGTACGGGATCGTGGCGAAAGCCTCCGTCCCACTCCTGCTGCCGCTGCTGTTCCCAGCGATGGTGTACGCGTCCTGCCTCCTCGCGGCGGCGACGGCACTGCCGCTGCTGAGGCGGGTGGTGCAGCCGGGGGAGCTGCGGTACGCGTAGGCGCTCCGCTCGGGTTGCAGTTCGACTGCGGGTCCGTCGTGGCTGGTCGCGCAGTTCCCCGCGCCCCTGAAGGGGTGCGGGGCAGTGACTCGGCTCTCCGGGAGGCACGAGGGGACTTCCCGGAGAGCCGTAACGCCGCAGTTCAGAGCCGTACAGCCGTACAGCTCTGAACGGGCCGGTCGGCTGGCCGAGGCCCGTATCGACGCACCGCGCCACGCCAATACGAAGGCCCGGATCGTCAGGCAGAAATGCCATCGATCCGGGCCATGGCGTCATCCGCGCCGTACGGTTGCAAGTACGGCAGCCAGCGCGGATCCCTATGCCCGGTCCCGATGATGCGCCAGGCCAGCCCAGACGGCGGAGCCGGTTTGTGTCGCAGGCGCCAGCCGATCTCGAAGAGATGGCGGTCGGCCTTCACATGGTTGCAGCGGCGGCAGGACGCCACCACGTTGTCCCAGACGTGCTGACCCCCGCGGGAGCGCGGGATGACGTGGTCGACGCTGGTTGCGACGCCACCGCAGTACATGCACCGGCCCCCGTCGCGGGCGAACAACGCGCGACGGGTCAGCGGAACGGGCCCCCGGTAAGGGACCCGTACGAACCTCTTCAGCCGGACCACGCTGGGTGCGGGGACAGTAACGGTTGCACTATGCATAAAGGCGCCGGATTCCTCGAGGCAGACAGCCTTGTTCTCGAGGACGAGGACGAGCGCGCGGCGGAGCGGTACGACGCCGAGTGGCTCGTACGACGCGTTGAGGACCAGGACATGCGGCACGGATGCCTCCTTGTACGCCGGCGGCGCGTGGCTCGCGCCGGGACGATCTGCAGCCAGTCTCCCCTCATGCCTGGTGGAAGCGCCACCATGTCCCGGTAACGGGCTGGGAGTGTTTTCGACCACACCGTTTTCACTTCTTCGCGTTCATCCCCAGGTGAGCACAGTCTCTCCCTCGAACTTTGCGGCGATCCACACATGGTGCCCCGATAGTGTGTTGAGTCTGCCCGTCCGGTGACCCTCTTGTGACCCCCATGCCGCGGGCGGACCGCTACGCCTGGAGGTTCCTGCCGTGTTCTTGTCCGTCCTGTCGATCGCCGAGCCCTCGGACGAACCCTCGGCTCCATCGCTCCAGGACGCCCAGGAAAGCGCGACCGAGGCCGCGAGCTGGGTGGAGCAGAACTGGTCGACGTGGCTCAGCATCGGGCTTCGTATCCTGCTGATCATCGTGATCGCGGGCGTCCTGAGAGTGATGATCCGGCGGGCCATCACCAAGCTGATAGACCGCATGAACCGCACCGCCCAGGCCGTCGACGGCACCGCCCTTGGCGGTCTCCTCGTCAACGTCGAGCGCCGCCGTCAGCGTTCCCAGGCGATCGGTTCGGTACTGCGCTCGGTGGCGTCCTTCCTGATCCTGGGCACGGCCGGGCTGATGATCCTCGGCACGTTCCAGATCAACCTGGCCCCGCTGCTGGCCTCGGCCGGTGTGGCGGGTGTGGCGATCGGTTTCGGCGCGCGCAACCTCGTGACCGACTTCCTCTCCGGCGTCTTCATGATTCTGGAGGACCAGTACGGCGTAGGTGACACGGTCGACGCGGGCGTCGCCTCCGGCGAGGTCATCGAGGTAGGCCTGCGCGTGACGAAGCTCCGCGGCGACAACGGCGAGATCTGGTACGTCCGCAACGGCGAGGTCAAGCGCATCGGCAACCTCTCCCAGGGCTGGTCCACAGCCGGCGTCGACGTCACCGTCCGCCCCGACGAGGACCTGGAGAAGGTCCGGCGCACCCTGCTCGCGGTGGGCGAGGAGATGAGCAAGGACGAGCCCTGGAACGAGCGCCTCTGGGGCCCGGTCGAGGTCCTGGGCCTGGACAGCGTCCTCCTCGACCAGATGGTCGTCCGAGTCTCGGCCAAGACGATGCCCGGCAAGGCCCTCTCCGTAGAACGCGAACTCCGCTGGCGCATCAAGAACGCCTTCGACGCGGCCGGCATCCAGATCGTGGGCGGCCTCCCCCTCCAGCCGGACACCGATTCCTCGTCCACCGACCCGACGGCAGGCATGGCCCCTCCCTCGGCGTACGCGAACACGTCCTCACCACAGGCCCAGGCGGCTACGCCACTCACACCGGCACAGGCGGCTTCGGCATCGCCCGCGGGTTCGGCTTCACCGAACGTCTCGAAGTAGCGGCTTGGACTTGCCTTTTACGAGGACGGCGGCGCCCGGAGGATTCCGGGCGCCGCGTCGTTGGCGGGCTACGGCTCCAGCGCCTTGGTGTCCCACACCAGCCGGAAGCGGGGGCACGCCTCGGTGCCGCCGTCCCAGTCGGCGGCGATCACGACAGTGTCCAGGTCACCGTCCGAGGAGTAGTCGGTGGGGATCACGTACGCCCGCTGCCCCTGGAAGGTACCGGCGTCGGCCTCCCGCCCGTTGACGGTGATCTGCCACCGGATCGCGCGGTCCGAGCAGCCCGCCGGGACGTAAGCGGTCAGCGCGCCCGACACGTCGTCGACGCGGCGGAGGTGGGGCACGGAGACCGTCCCCCGGACGCTCAGGGTGCTTTCGAGGCTGTCGCGCACCCGCCAGCTGAAGGTGTAGCGCTTGTTGTCGGTGAGACCGGCGCCCACGTGACGGAAGCTGAACTCGGTCTCCGGGGCAGGGCCTCCTGTGTGGACAAGTTTGGCGTTCGCCGTGGCCAGGATCTGGAGGATCGCCCCGACAACCATCACCAGGGCGACCAGCACCAGGCACGGCACAACGACGCACCCCCACCAGACTGGCAGCAGCTCCGATTCCTCCGGCTTCGTCGGCTTCTTGTCAGCCCTCGCATCCTCATCCATGCCACAAGCCTTGCCCCGATGCGTCGGGACCCCTCCCGTACCACCGCCAGGGCTCGCAGGACGTCGGCTTGCGTGGATGACGATCCGCTCTCCACGCACATGGGTGAGGTAGGTGAGCATCAGCAGCCCCCGGCTCTCGGCCCGCATGCCGGGTCCCGGTCCGGGCGGCCCTCTCTAGGAAGACCATGGACGCATGTACGGCGATCTCGTTGGCCAGCCGCAGACCTCCCGGTCGCTGGCTGTCAGCGACGACGTCTGGGAGGACCCGGACGAGATCGAGCGCATCGTCGAGGTCCGCATGCGACGCCAGGAACGCCTGCACGGCGAGCGTCCGCTTCAGGTGTACGCCGTCATCTGGGAGGCGGCGCTACGCCAACTGGTCGGCGGCCCTGACGTGATGCGAGCACAGCTCGAACACCTGCTGAACGTGGCCAAGTTGCCGAACATCAGGTTGCAAGTACTCCCCTACCGCACGGGTGGACACCCCTGCGTCGGTGGCGCGTTCAATATCATCTCGTTCGCCGAAACCGAGGCCGTGGACGTGGTCCACGTGGACGCCATCACGTCTACCGTGTGGGTGGAGAACGAGGACGACAGCGCCAAGTACAGCCAGTACTTCGACCGTACGGCCCGCCTGAGCCTCGCTCAGCACGACGCCGTCCAGCTGATCGACAGCATCCGTCAGGAGATGGATGTAGGCCTTGCCCGAGTTCGACTTCGTGAAGTCCAGCTACAGCACGTCCGGCGGGGAGTGCGTCGAAGTTGCCCGCAACATCCCCCACACCATCGCCGTCCGCGACTCAAAAGACCCCGACGGCCCGATACTTCGCCTCACCCCGGAGGCCTGGGCTCACTTCACGACATCGTGCCCTCGTATGACCCGTTGCTCGGCCTAAGTCGGCTCGCCGGGAATCCGGCCATGGCGCGCACTCCGGCAACTCAGGGGGCTGCGCAGTGGCTGACGCTCCGCTTCAGGCCCCCGCCGCCACTGAGCCGTCAAGTGCTGGCTAGCAGGGCGAGAGCGAACACGGCAACCGTGATCAGCCATGCGGTCGTGCTTCCAGCCGGGTATAGGGGCAGCGCCCACCAGGTGTGCGTGGCGGAGCTGCCGGGCTGGTAGGTGCGGCCGGCGATCAGAGTACCGATGAGGAGCGCCATGCCGGAAGCTGCCGCCGCCGCTTCGTTGGCCACACGCCGTACGAGGAGAGCAACAGCGAGGAGGAGCGTGATGTTGCGGGCGACGTCCATCCCGACCAGCACTCCAGCCGCGTGTGCGAGACCTACGGTGAGGACGACGGCGCCATTGTCGAGGCGGCGGATGGGTACGACCGCTGTCCGTTCCGCCTCCTGGAGCCGGCGTTCCATGCAGTACATGACGGCGACGACGGCCAGGATCGGGGTGAAGTACTCCAGGCGTGCACCGTCCATCCCGCCGACCAGGCTCGGAATGGGAACCTCGCTGGTGCCCACCGCCCAGCACACGACCACGATCACGGCGAGGGTGGGAGGGACGGCCCACCAGCGGCGTACCGTCAGCGCGTATCGGTTCACGCGCCCACCCGGATGCAGTGGTCCTGGCTGGTGGCCTGCTGCTTGAACCAGTCGGCCTGGTCCGCGGCGGGCATCTGGCGGACCTTCTGGAGTTCTGTCCATTCGGCGGGGACCATCGCCTGCTGGACGGATTGCGTGTCGAGGCCGATGACGAGTGCTGCCCAGGCGGCTGCGGGAGAGCCGGGCTGCCAGCAGTCGCGCACACCAGCGGTGGCGGCCACACCGGCTACGGCTGATTCAGCGAGATCAGCCTCGTACCGCTCCTGGGAGGCTTGCTCATGGAGAGCGGGAAGCGACCAGTACAGCGGCCAAGTGCCTGGCTTGAGCGGTGTAGTGGCAGAGGTGATGCGCAGCTCCTGAGGGGCGGGAACGCCGGCGGCCTTCAGATCGTCGATCGGTCCTATGGCGTCTCGGCGCAGCTGCTCGGCATACGGCTGGTACTCCGGCGGCACACACACTCTGGGGGCCTGTCCGGTGCAGGACATGGTGACCGTACGGGCATGAGTGAGGGCCTCGTATGTCCAGTCGGACACGGCAAGGTAGCCGGTGATGAGGGTCGCTGCTGCGGTCACGGCGCCGATCGTGGCCTTGAGACCGCGCCGGTGTGGGCTGGTCAAAAGCCACGCGGCGACGGCCAGACCGGCGACGACACCCCAGGGGACGAGGTAGACGGCGGGGTCGAGGATGTCGGTGACGGTGGAACCGCCGTGGATGAAACCTCCCAGGTGCCGTAGGGAGGGGTTGGTGAAGGAGTGCGGCATGGCGAGCCAGGCCCAGCAGCCGATGGCCACGAGCGGGGCGGCGATGCTGCCGGGAAGCGCGCGTCCGGCGCACCAGCCGATGACCGTCCAGCCGAGGGGGAGAACAATCAGGTGGGCCACGGCGAGCCATCCGGCACCACCGGGCCATACGCCTGTCGCGTTGCGGGCGAGCACGAGCGCGGCGACAACGAGAACGAGGTAGAGGATCAGGGCGGGCGTGACGGCTCGCAGCAGCTGCACGACAGGGTTGCGGGGGCTGGTAGTGCCGAGGGCGCCCAGGAGGCGGTGTCGGCCTGCTTCCCACGCGGTGGCGCCGGCGGCGGCCGGAGCGATGACTGCCATGGCGAAGGCGGCTGTCTCGCCGGATTCCACACCGTAGTGGGAGGGAGCGGTGTAGGTGACGTCGCCGATGTACAGGCCGATGTAGATCAGGGCGGGCAGGACCAGCCACGGTGCGGCCGAGGCGCGGAGGCTTGCCCAGGTGATGGTCATTCAGTTGCCTCCAGGAGCGCCGCGTAGGCACTTTCAAACTGGCGTCCTGGCACGCAGTCCGATGCGTGGTGGCCGGCGAATTCCTTGACCGTCCCCTTGAAGCGGGAACGGCCCGCTTCAAGGACGACGACTTCGTCGAAAGCCTGGTCCAGGTCGCCGATGTCGTGCGTGGAAACGATGACGTGGACCGTGCCGCGCAGGGAGATCAGCAGGTCGAGAAAGCGGCGTCGCTGGTGGGGGTCGAGCCCGACGGTGGGTTCGTCGAGAAGGAGTACTTCGGCGTCATGGACGAGGGCTTGCGCGATGGCGAGGCGCTGCTGCTGTCCGCCGGAGAGTGTCTTGATCTTGTTGTTGAGCTTGTCGGTCAGGCCGACGCGCTCGATGGCCTCGGGTGCGGCATTCCAGGCGTCGCGCTCCCGCATGCCCTTGAGCCAGCCCACGTATGCCACATGTTCTCTGCACGTCATCCCGGGGAGGAATCCTGGGCGCTGCGGCAGCCAGGAAACCTTGTGGCGGTAGGTCCGCACATGCCTGCGGTTGCCAAGGTCGAGGTCCCCGTAGCGGATTCGGCCTGCCTGCGGCGTGGAGGCGCTGGCGCCGAGGGTGAGCAGGGTGCTTTTCCCTGCGCCGTTCGGGCCGAGGAGGACGGTGTGGCCGGGTGAGAAGTTCAGGTTGAGCTGGTTGAGCACGAGGCGTGACCTGGCGGTGTAGCGGAAGGTGCAGGACTGATAGTTCAGGGGCATGGAGGGTTTCCTCGTGGCACGGCCGACCGTCCGGCCGCACCCACGGGTCGGGGCGGGACCGACCCGGTCCTTGCGGAGGGTGACGTTGACGAGTCTGTCCGAGCCGTCGTCGGAGCGGCCGGTGAACTTGATGTTGGTTGAGCCACCGTTGTCGAACCAGCGACGGGAACGCGTGGCTGATGCCTTTCGGTGAGGGGTGGCATGAACGTCCGGAAGTGTATGGACATGTCAGACACAAGATCACCACCTGATGGATTTCAGTCAACTTGTTGACCAAATCTCGTATATGAACGGTCAGTTCAGGGATGTGTCGCGCATGCAGTGGCGCCGGACGCGGTAGCTGCGGGTTGGGGCAGCTACGCCACTCCGGGTTTGCCGGGACCCGGAACCAGGCGGCTCCTCGGCCGCACGTCACCGCTTGGGAGTCGCTATGTCAGTGCCTGCCTCTACGGTTTGGGCATGACTCCTGAGATGTGGGAACGGTTAAGTGCCTTTCGTGGCAAGGCGGTTGCTCGGGGTATACCGGGCGAGGACGTGGAGCGGTGGTTGGCCGTCGCCCGGCCCTGCGCGACGCTGGGGCGGGACGGGGACGGGCCGGTTGTGGGGCGGTTCGGTGGGCCGTTGCTGCTGCCGGCCGAGGTGCCGGACCCCGAGCATCCCTTCGTTGCCTCCGTCGATCTCGCGGCGTTGCCCGACGGTGCGACGGATCTGGGCCTGCCTCGCGACGGGCAGCTGCTGCTGTTCGCCTTTCCTGAGAGCGCTGACGATGCCGAGAGCATGGGCAGTGTGGTGTACGTCCCGGTCGGCTCGGCCGTGGTGGAGCGGGATCGGCATGCTTGGAACGCGTACGACTTCGAGGATGAGGAGGCGATGTTCGAGGCGTTTCCGGAGGGGCCGTTGCGGGCGACGGTCAATGTGTCGCTGCCTCACCATCAGGCGGTCGAAGTCCTCGGCGAGGCGAGGAGCGTGCCAATTCCCGGGCATCCCCGGGCCGAGGAACTCGTCGCGGTCTGGGAGAGCGTCCGTGGCGACATCGCGCCCGAGGGGCCGTTGCAGATCGGGGGGTACGCCGATGAGGAGGCCGTTTACATCGATCCGGTCGCCGTTGCCGTGTCCAGGGCTGTGAGAGCGGCGGAAGCGGGCGGGTGGGACGGGCCGGTTTCGGGTGATGTCGCGGACTGGGTGCTACTGGCCGACTGGCAGGCCGGTATGGATGTGGAGGGCTGGGAGAGTGCCACCGTTCACTGGGTGATCCAGCGCGAGGATCTGGCCGCGCAGCGCTTCGACCGGGCGTTCACCAGCGTGTTCTGGAACCCCTGACCTGCGCCTGGGACGGGACGGGTCAGGGCGGGGCGGGCGCGAGCCCGTGCGGCATCCGGGCCGGCATCGCCTGACCCACGTCGCGCATGTGGGCCCGGACACCGTCGTTGTGGCGGCCGGACGCGGCGGCGGTCCGCCGCCCGCGCTGCCGGTCCGCCCCCGTCACCCCCGCTGCAGGTCCGTCCCCGTCAGCCCCGCTCCCCCACCGGTTCCGCCACGCCCACGATGAAGCTCCGGCCGCCCACCAGCCGTACATCGGCCGACCATCCCAGCGCCGCGAGGTCACCCGTCAGGGTCTCCGGCTCGTGGAATACCTTCACGACCCGGTGCCGGCTGCCGTCGTCCAGGCGGCGCAGCACCACCGAGCCGGGCTGGCCGTCGGCGGCGGCCTCCTCGCGCCAGGCCTCCCCCGGACCCTCGTCGATGAAGATCGCCTTGCCGTGCGGGGCCAGCGCCTCACGGACCGTGTTCCAGAAAGCGGGCAGTCGCGACGGCGGGACGTGGGAGAGCCAGAAGGCGAAGAAGACCGTGTCGTAGCGGCGCGACGGGTGCCAGGTGAAGACGTCGGCCTGGGTGAACAGGACGTTGGGGGATGTGACGCGGGCGCACGCGATGTCCAGCGTCTCGGCCGCCGCGTCGAGCGCGGTCACCGAGTGGGCGCGTTCGGCGAGGGCGCCGGTCCACTGGCCCGTTCCGCAGGCCAGCTCCAACACGTCGCCGGTGATGGGGAGTTCGTCGATGGCGGCCAGGAGGTTCCGTAGGTCCTCGCGTTCGGCATAGACCCGGTCGTACTCCTGCGCTCTGGCCCGGTAGTAGGCCCGCTGTTCCGCCAGCAGGGCTTCGTCCGGAAGGCCTTGGTCCACAAGCGCTTCGTCCTCGCCAGCCATGGGTCGACCCTAGCCGTTCAGCGTCACGTAAAGACTTTGTTACCTGCCAGCGGCCGGTATTGACGCCTCCGTGGCCGAAGGCCTACCTTCCACAACCAATAGGAAAGTTTCCTAACAGTGCTCGAGAGCAGGATCCAGCATGGATGGACGCCCGCTCGAGATCGCTGAGATGCTGGCCACGGAAGGGCAGGTGACGACAGCGATGGCAGGTTCAGCCGGTACCCCGGGCACCCCGCGCGTCCTGCGCGCCATGAACGACCGGGCCGCTCTCGATCTGCTGCTGGAGCACGGGCCGCTGTCGCGGACCAGGATCGGCAACCTCACCGGCCTGTCCAAGCCGACCGCCTCGCAGCTCCTCGCCCGGCTGGAGGCCGCAGGACTCGTCGTCGTGACCGGCACCAGTGAGGGGCGGCCCGGACCCAACGCCCAGTTGTACGCGGTGAACCCCGCCGCCGCCCGGGTCGCGGGCCTCGACGTCACCCCCACGGGAATCCGTGCCGCGATCGCCGACATCACCGGCGAGACCGTGGGTCGGTTCGAACTGCCAACTCCCGGCCGCAGTGCGGAGGGCGCCGTCGACCGCGTACTGGTGGCCCTGGACGGCGCGATCAAGGACGCCGGGCTGCACCGGGCCGACGTGCACCGGATCGTGATCGGTACGCAGGGCGCCTTCGACCCCGCCACCGGCAACCTGCGTTACGCCAGCCACCTCCACGGCTGGCACTCGCCCCGGCTGCTGGAGGACATGGCCGCCGCGCTCGGCCCCATCCCCTTCGAAGTGGAGAACGACGTCAACCTCGCCGCCATCGCCGAACAGCGCATCGGCGAAGCGCGCGGCTGCGAGAACTTCACCCTGCTCTGGGGAGAACGGGGCTTCGGCGCCGCGGTCGTCATCGGCGGCCGACTGCACCGGGGCGCCACCGGAGGCGCCGGCGAAGTCGCCTTCCTCCCGTTGCCGGGAGCCCCGCTCGTACGCAATGTCGCGCGCAGCAACTCCGGGGGTTTCGAGGAACTGGCCGGTCGCCGGACCGTGTTGCGCCTGGCGCGCGAGCACGGACTGACGCCTCCGCCGGGCACCAGTGGCGGCACCCTCACCGAGAGAGCCGCCGCGGTGGTCGCCGAAGCGGCCCGTACGGCCGAAAGCCACGGACCGGGGCAGGCCGTACTCGCCGAGTTCGCCACCCGCCTCGCCACCGGACTCGCCGCGGTCGTCGCGGTGATCGACCCCGAACTGATCATCCTGGCCGGCGGCGTGATCACCGCCGGCGGCGAACCCCTGCGCGCCCTCATCCAGTCCGAGCTCGCCGAACTGGCCGTCCCCCGCCCCGCCATCCGCCTCAGTACGACACCCGACAGCCCCGTACTGACCGGCGCCCTGCAATCCGCCCTCGCGGCCACCCGCGCCGAGGTCTTCGACACCACGGGTCGCACCCCCTGACCCGTACCGCCTGATCCACCACTGCCTGGTCCGTACGACCTGACCGGTACGGCAGACCCGTACCGCCCGATTCGTATCGCCTGACCGATGGCCGAGCCCGTACGACCGGACCGGCACCCCCAGCTCGTACGGCCGGACCGATACCGCCCGCCCGCACCACCTGATCCGTCCCCACTTGATCCGCGGCCCCCGACCCGCCCCGTCCCTACCCCCGCACGCCCAATTCCCCCTCGCCCAACCCCCTTCGCACGCCCCAAAGTTCCCCGCGCACGCCCCAAGGAGTTCCGCCATGCCCAGAATCAGTCCCGTACGCCCCGTACGACTCGTCATCGCGGCCACCGCGCTAGCCCTGACCGCCACCGCCTGCACAGGTTCCAGCACGTCCGGCGCGACCGACGACGCCAGCAAGCCGTCCACCATCACCTTCTGGCACCCGTGGAGCGCGCCCAACGAGGTCAAGGCGATCGAAGCGAACGTCGCGGCCTTCGAGAAGGCGCACCCCAACATCGACGTCAAGGTCGTCGGGAACGTCGACGCCGACAAGGTGAACCAGGCGCTGCGCGCGGGCGGTTCGAACGCACCGGACGTGGTGGCGTCCCCGGAGACGAGCAACGTCGGCAAGTTCTGTTCGTCGGGTGTCTTCGCCGACCTCGATCCCTTCCTGGAGAAGTCGAAGATCGACACCGCGAAGACGTTCCCCAAGCCGATGCTCGACTACACGCAGTTCGAGGGGACGCGCTGCGCACTGCCGCTGTTGGGCGACGCGTACGGGCTCTACTACAACAAGACGATGTTCGAGGAGGCGGGCATCACGGCCCCGCCCAAGACGCTCTCCGAGTTCAAGGCCGCAGCGGTCAAGCTGACGAAGAGCAAGGGCGGCAGTTACTCGCAGCTCGGCTTCATGCCGACCTTCCACGGCTACGAGGTCACCGTCCCGCACCTCGCGGCGCAGTGGAGCCCGGAGTACTTCACCGCCGACGGCAAGTCGAACGTCGCCAAGGACCCGGCGTTCAAGGAGCTGTTGACCTGGCAGCAGGACATGGTCAAGTCGCTCGGCGGCTTCCAGAAGCTGGAGAAGTACCGCTCCACCTTCGGTGACGAATGGTCGGCCCAGAACCCGCTGCACACCGGGCAGATCGCCATGAACATCGACGGCGAGTGGCGCGGCGGCATGATGAAGGACGCGGGCGTCGACTTCGAGGTGGGAGTCGCGCCGTTCCCGGTCCCGGACGACCAGGCGGACACGTACGGCAAGGGCTTCCTGACCGGCACGATCATCGGCCTCGCCAGCACCAGCAGCAAGCAGAACGCCGCCTGGGAGCTGGTGAAGTACATGACCACGAACACCGACGCGGTCGTCTCCTTCGCCAACGCCATCAACAACGTCCCCTCGACCTTCGAGGCCCTGAAGTCCCCGAAACTCGAGAACGACGCCACGATGCAGGCCTTCGTGAAGATCGCCGAGAACCCGAACAGCAACACCGCGCCCGCCGCGGTCAACGGCAGCGCGTACCAGGAGACCCTGCAGAACTTCGCGTACGACTACGAGTCCGGCAAGGAGAAGGGCCTGGACGCGGGGCTTGCGAAGGTCGCGAAGCAGATCGACACCGACATCGCCAAGGCGAAGTAGCGGCCCGATGACGATCCTTCACGGCCACTCGGCGGCGCTGCGTACCAAGCGCCGCCGGGAGGGGCTGCGCACGCTGGCGTTCCTCTCCCCCTGGCTCATCGGTTTCAGCGTCTTCTTCGTCTATCCGCTGCTGTCGACCGTCTACTTCTCCTTCATGAAGTACGACGGCTTCAAGCCGCCCACCTTCAACGGGCTCACCAACTGGACCTACGTCTTCAGCCAATATCCCTTCTTCTGGGCCGCGATGCGCAACACCCTGTGGCTCGTGGTGATCATGGTGGCGGCCCGGGTGGTGTTCGGGCTCGGCGTCGGGCTGCTGATCACGAAGATCAAGACGGGTGCGGGCGTGTTCCGTACCTTCTTCTACCTGCCGTACCTCGCCCCGCCCGTCGCCGCGACCCTGGCCTTCGCGTTTCTGCTCAACCCCGGCACGGGCCCGGTCAACCAGGTGCTCGGCGATCTGGGCCTGCCACAGCCGGGCTGGTTCAACGACCCGACCTGGTCCAAGCCGGCGCTGACGCTGCTCGCGCTGTGGGGCATCGGCGACCTCATGGTCATCTTCATGGCGGCGCTGCTCGATGTGCCCAAGGAGCAGTACGAGGCCGCCGAGCTGGACGGCGCGGGCTCCTGGAAGCGCTTCCGCTACGTCACTCTGCCGAACATCTCGCCCATCGTGCTGTTCGCCGTGGTCACCGGGGTGATCCAGACGATGCAGTACTACACGCAGCCGCTCATCGCCGGTAAGACGGCCAGCGGTGTCATCGGCGCCGGGGCCGGCCAGATCTACGAGCCCGGCTACCCGGGGAAATCGACGCTGACCCTCCCCCAGCTCATCTACACCCTGGGCTTCCAGCGCTTCGACACCGGCTCCGCCTGCGTGGTCGCCCTCGTGCTGTTCGCCCTGTCCATGGCGTTCACCGCGCTGCTGATGCGCCGCCGCGGCGGCCTGATCACGGTGGAGGACTGATCCCCATGACCCACACCGTCACCGCTCGCCCGCCGACGCCCACCAAACCGGCCGGTTCGTCCGGCAGGGCCTCCGCGAGCCCGGCGGCCCGTACCGCCCGTCGCAAGGCGCTGCTGCACTGGATCGCCGTGCACTGTCTGGGCATCGCGGCCGCGCTGTTCTTCATCATGCCGTTCGTGTTCATCCTGCTCACGTCCCTGATGGACGACCGGCAGGCGCTGACCAGCGCCCTGCGGCCGAGGTCCTGGAACTGGGACAACTACGCGAACGTCTGGAACGCCCCCGGCTTCCTGACCTGGTGGCGCAACACCCTCATGTACGCGGGGCTCGGCACCCTCTTCACCGTCGTCTCCAGCCTTCCGGTGGCGTACGCCCTGGCAAAGTTCCGCTTCCGCGGCCGGCGGATCGCGACGATGCTCGTGATCTCCGCGATGATGCTGCCGCCGCAAGTGATCATCGTGCCGATGTACCTGTTCTGGGCCAAGCAGATGCACATGACCGGCTCGCTGTGGCCGCTGATCATCCCGATGGCCTTCGGCGACGCCTTCAGCATCTTCCTGCTGCGGCAGTTCCTGCTGACCATTCCGAATGAGTACTTGGACGCGGCGAAGGTCGACGGCTGCGGGGAGCTGCGCACCCTGCTGCGGATCGTTGTGCCGCTGGCCAAGCCGGGGATCGCGGCCGTAGCGCTGTTCCAGTTCTTCTACTGCTGGAACGACTACTTCGGCCCGCAGATCTACGCGAGTGACAATCCGGCTGCCTGGACGCTCAGTTACGGCCTTGAGTCGTTCAAGGACAACCACCATACGAACTGGAATCTGACCATGGCCGCGACCCTGCTGGTCATGGCCCCCGTGATCATCGTGTTCTTCTTCGCACAGAAGGCGTTCATCGAGGGTGTCACGCTGACCGGAGTGAAGGGCTGACTGACCGTGAAACTGGCAGTAGTGGGCGGGGGCTCCACCTACACCCCCGAACTCATCGACGGCTTCGCCCGGTTGAGGGACACCCTGCCCGTCGAAGAGCTGGTGCTCGTCGACCCGGCGGCCGAACGGCTTGAGCTGGTCGGCGGCTTGGCGCGGCGCATCTTCGCCCGTCAGGGGCACGGCGGGCGCATCGTCACGACCTCCGACCTCGACGCGGGGATCGACGGCGCCGACGCGGTCCTGCTGCAACTGCGCGTCGGCGGACAGGCCGCGCGGGAGCAGGACGAGACCTGGCCGCTGGAGTGCGGCTGTGTCGGGCAGGAGACGACCGGTGCGGGCGGGCTCGCGAAGGCGCTGCGTACGGTGCCGGTGGTGCTGGACATCGCGGAGCGCGTACGGCGGACGAATCCGGGCGCCTGGATCATCGACTTCACCAATCCGGTCGGCATCGTGACCCGCGCCCTGCTCGAGGCCGGTCATAAAGCGGTTGGGTTGTGCAATGTGGCGATCGGTTTCCAGCGGAAGTTCGCAGGGCTGCTCGGCATCGCGCCCGTCGACGTGCACCTCGATCATGTCGGGCTCAACCACCTCACCTGGGAGACGGGTGTACGACTCGGGGGGCCCGAGGGCGAGGACATCCTGCCGAAGCTACTGGCCGTGCACGGCGAAGCCGTCGCCACCGACCTTCGCCTGCCCCGCCACGTCCTCGACCGCCTCGGCGTCGTCCCCTCCTACTACCTGCGCTACTACTACGCGCACGACGAGGTCGTACGGGAGCAACGTACGAAGCCGTCGCGGGCCGCCGAAGTGGCCGCGATGGAGCGCGAGTTGCTGAAGATGTACGGCGACCCGGAGCTCGCCGAGAAGCCGGCGCTGCTGGGCAAGCGGGGCGGGGCGTACTACTCGGAGGCGGCCGTGGACCTCGCGGCCTCGCTGCTCGGTGGCGGGGCGGGAAGTCCGTACCAGGTCGTGAACACGTACAACAAGGGGACGCTGCCGTTCCTGCCGGACGACGCCGTCATCGAGGTCCAGGCGGCCGTCGGATCCAGCGGGGCCACTCCGCTGCCGGTGCCGTCCGTGGATCCGCTGTACGCGGGTCTGATGGCGAACGTCACCGCGTACGAGGACCTGGCGCTTCAGGCGGCGCTGCACGGTGGCCGCGAGCGGGTGTTCCGGGCGCTGCTGGCGCATCCGCTGGTCGGCCAGTACGCGTATGCCGACGCCCTCACCGATCAGCTGATCGCGCACAACCGGGAGCACCTCGCGTGGACGTGAGAGCGGGTGTTCTCGCCATCGACGCGGGGAACAGCAAGACCGATGTCGCTGTGGTCGCGCCGGACGGGCGGGTGCTCGCCGAGGCGCGCGCGGGTGGCTTCCGGCCGCCCGTGGTCGGGGTGCGGCAGGCGGTGGACACGCTGGCGGGGGCCGTCGACCGGGCCTTCGCCGAGGCGGGGATCACGGCCGTGGACCATGTCTCCGCTTGTCTCGCCAATGCCGATCTCCCCGTCGAGGAGCGGCAGTTGGCGGCCGCGCTGCACGCGCGTGCGTGGGGCGCGAGTACCGAGGTGCGCAACGACACCTTCGCGATCCTGCGCGCCGGCGTCGCCGAGCCGCGTGGGGTGGCGGTGGTGTGCGGTGCGGGTATCAACTGCGTCGGCATGCGGCCCGATGGGCGCATCGCCCGCTTCCCTGCCATCGGCCGGCTCTCCGGTGACTGGGGCGGCGGCGGGGGTTTGGCCGAGGAGGCCATCTGGCATGCGGCGCGCGCCGAGGACGGCCGGGGCGGCCCGACCGTGCTGGCCCGCGCGCTGCCCGCCCACTTCGGCCTGGACTCCATGTACGCGCTGATCGAGGCCTTCCACCTCGGGCACCTGGTGCAGGAGCGGCGTCATGAGCTGACACCGGTCCTGTTCGCCACAGCGGCGGCCGGCGACCCGGTGGCCCGCGCGCTGGTCGACCGGCTCGCGGAGGAGGTGGCGGCCATGGCGAGCGTGGCCCTCTCCCGTCTGGAACTGCTCGACGAGGAGGCCCCCGTACTTCTCGGCGGCAGCATCCTGGCGGCCCGGCACCCCCAACTCGACGACCGTATACAGGAACTGCTGGCCGAGCGCGCCCCCAAGTCCGTACCCCGGGTGGTCACCGCGAGCCCCGTCCTGGGTGCCGTGCTGCTCGGCCTCGACCACGTGGGGGCGCCCGAGGAGGTGCACGCGCGCGTGCGGGCGCATTACGAGGGCGGAAACTGAGCGCTTCCCTCCGGGTTCCCCCCGGCTCCCCTCCTGGGAGAAACCCGGTTCCCTCCGCGGAGAAACCGTGAGAACTCGGCAGAACTCAGGGAACCGTAGGGTCGCGGATCGCGTATTCATGGTTGCGCTGCGGTACGAATTGCACTGCGATACGAACAAGATCCAGTCAGGGCCTGTGCGGATGTCAGTCCCGGCGGGGATACTTGCGGCCGTGCACCTCTTCCCGTGCGTCCTGACGTGCGGGCGGACGTGACGGAGGGATGACCATGGGGGAGGTCAAGTGACATACACGCCGAACGGCGGCTCGGCGCCACCTGGCGCGGGACCGCCCACGATGCCCGCCATGCCGCCGCAGCCCGGTCCACCGGTCGCGGCGCCACCGGCCGCGCCCGCCGCCCAGCCTGCTCCGGCCGGTCCCGGCGGGCCCGACCCGACGCCTCCGCGCCGTACGGCCTGGGCGGAAGGCGTCGACCAGTTGCGTGCCGCGGCGACGACGGAGCCGGGGCGGCTGCGCATCATCGGTGCCGTGCTCGCCTTCCTCGTCGTGGCGTTCGGCTCGATGACGGCTTGGCAGATGACGGAGCGGTCGGCCGCCGCCGACAACGTGCTGAACAGCAGCCAGCCGCTGAGCGCCGACGCCGCGGACATCTACCGCTCGCTCGCCGACGCCAACACCGCGGCCTCCAGCGGCTTCCTCGCGGGCGGCCAGGAGACGGCCCGGTCCCGCCAGCGGTACGAGGAGGGCATCAGCACGGCCGCGGACAAGCTGGTCAACGCCGCGGCCAACTCCGAGCCGGGCTCCGAGTCGGCGAAGACCATCACCCGGCTGAACACCCGGCTGCCCGAGTACAAGGGCCTCGTCGAGCGCGCCCGGTCCAACAACCGGCAGGGCTACCCGCTCGGCGGCGCCTACCTGCGGTACGCCAACGCGAAGATGCAGGTCATGCTCAAGGACGCCGAGGATCTCTACAAGATGGAGAACCAGCGGCTGCGTTCCGACTACGACGCCGCCACTCCGTACCCGTGGATAGCGATGGGCGCCGGCGTCCTCGCGATCGGCGGCCTCGTCTGGGCCCAACGGCGCAACTACCACCGTACGAACAGGGTCTTGAACCACGGCCTTGTCGCCGCGACCGCCGCCTCCACGGTGGTGCTGCTCTGGCTGGCGGTGGGCCACACCTTCGCGCGGGCGGGACTGAACGACTCGTACGACCACGGAGTACGGTCGCTGAACGTGCTGAACGACGCCCGGATCGCCTCCCTCAAGGCCCGCGGCAACGAGACGCTGACGCTGGTCAGCCGGGGCGCCGAGACCACAAAGGTCGGCGACAAGGTCGTGGACGCGTACGACAACGACTACAAGATCCAGATGAAGGACCTCTCCGCCAAGCTGGCCGCCGCCGAGGACCTCGCCGACGACGGTGCGGGCGAGACCCCGGTGAAGGGCGCGACGAAGAACATGCAGGTCTGGCAGGACCGGCACGAGGAAGCCCGTACCGCGGACGACAACGGCGACTACCAGGGCGCGCTGGACAGGGTGATCGGCTCCAATGACAAGAAGCCGACGGGCGAGTGCTTCGACAATGTGGACACCGATCTGGACAAGGCGCTCAAGCACGAGCAGGGCGAGTTCGAACTGGCGGCTGAGGACGGCAAGGGCGCGATGACGGGGCTTCCAGTGGGCGCCGCGGTGCTCGCGGTGCTGGGCGCCTCGGGTGCGGTGCTCGGTATCGGGCGCCGGCTGTCGGAGTACCGGTGAGAGGGGGCATGACGATGAGGGCACGACGTGTGCGGGCCGCTCTGAAGGGCTGGGGCGGCGTCGGCGCGATGGCGGTCGTCCTGGCCCTGACAGCGGTCTTCGCGCTGGTGCTGCCGCTGTCGCAGTCCCGCGGGGACGGCAGCACGGGCACCGGCGGCCAGGGCGTGGCCGAGGGCACGCAGACCAAGGCCGAGGACTGCCCGAACCCGCAGGACCAGAGCCTGGCGCCGTCCGGCGAGGACGGCGCGACGATCCAGGAGATCCGGAAGCGCGGCTTTCTTCGGGTCGGCGTCGACCAGAACAGCTACCGCTGGGGCTACCGCGATCCGAACAGCGACTCGGAGACCAGTGAGCTGGAGGGCTTCGACATCGATCTCGCGCACGCGATAGCGGGCGAGATCCTCGGCGACCGGGACAAGATCCGCTTCCAGGCCATCCCCACCAATGAGCGGATCCCGGCGATCCAGGGCGACCGCGTCGACATGGTGGTGCGCACGATGACGATCAGCTGCACCCGGCTGGATGAAGTGGCCTTCTCCTCGCCGTACTTCGAGACCGGACAGCAGGTCCTGGCCCCGAAGACCTCGGGCATCAAGGGGTACGACGTGTCCTTGGCGAACAAGAAGATCTGCTCGGCGGACGGCTCCACCGCCTGGGAGACCCTGACCGCGGACAAGAAGTCCGGCAAGCTGGTCGCCTCCGCCGACATCAAGACCACCGTGCCCAACCAGCTCGACTGTCTGGTGAGGCTTCAGCTCGGTGAGGTCGACGCCGTGGTGACCGACGGCGCGCTCGCCGCGAGCCAGGCCGCGCAGGACCCGACGGTCGAGCTCAAGGGGGAACCGTTCACGACCGAGTACTACGGGGTGGCGATGAAGAAGGACGCCGACGACCTGGTGCGCCGGGTCAACCAAGTACTGGTGGACTACCGCAAGAACGGCTGGCAGCAGTCGTACGACAAGTGGCTCGAGCCGAGCCTCGGGGAGTCGGGTGGGCCACCGCCCGTCAAGTACCAGTAGCCCGAGCCGCGTTACGGCGGCCAACCTGATACCACCAACCTGATACCACTGGAGAGTTGCCCGGGGCGCGGGGGAACGCGCACAGGGAACGACTGAGAGCGAGAGGTGATCGATGGGCGCCGCGGGACCCTCCGGGCCGGTAATGGACCGGGACGAGGTGGACCGTGCGCTGGCGCGGCTCGGCGCGGAGCACGAGGCCATCGAGACCTCGCTCCTCGCCCTGCAGGACCACGCGGGCCGCAGACTCCTCGAAGGCGCCGAGCTCACGGGCACGACCCGGGAGCGCTGGACGGCCACCGAGGCGTCGATCTCGCTCCTGTGGACGTACTTCGACGCGTACGCGGACGCGTTGAGGTCCGCCCGTGACGTGCGCTCCCGCCGACGCTGGCCGAACCGCGACGACCTGGTGGAGCTGACGGAGCTGCTGCGCGGCGAGTGCGTCACGGTGGCGGGCAGTGCCGCCGCCACGGCCTCCGCGCCCACGATGGCCGGCACGGGAAAGCTCAGCGAGCGCTTCACCCTCGTCGAACTCGTGGAGCGTATGAACGAGTTGTACGCGAAGTCGCTCGACATGGTCGTGGCGGCCGACGCCGTCTGGTCGGCCCTGCCCGCCCGCATCGACCTGCTGGCCGCCGAGTTGCAGCGCACCCGCCAGCTCGCGCACTCCGTGGGCGTACGCCCCGGGGAGCACCCGGCGGGCGACGACCTGGAGCGGATCACGCGCACACTGACGTCGTTGCGTGAGCAGGTGGTGTCCGATCCGCTGGCGTTCTGGCGGCCCGCGCAGGGCAGTTCGGCGCCGGGCGGCGGGCGGCCCGACACCACGCGCTACGACCGGGAGGCGCGCGCCCTGGAGGATGTGCGCCGCGAGATCGACGCGGTGCTGAGCGTGCGGCAGGACGCGGAGGCGCGCCTCGTCAAGCTGCGGGACACGCTCTCGCGCGCGGACCGCACCCTGGCCGAGGCGCGCTCCGCGCGCGGTGAGGTGCTGGCGAAGATCGCCGCGTCGGAGGTGCCCGCGGTCAGCGGCCCGCCGACCGCGCTGCAGGAGCAGCTGGCGACGGCCGCCGAATACCGCAGACACGCGCAGTGGCACCGTCTCTCGCCGCTGCTGGAGTCCCTGGAGCAGAAGGCCGAGGACGAACTCCTCAGGGCCCGCGAGTCGTTGACGGCGGTCACCGCGCCGCTCGCGGTCCGTGCGGAGCTGCGCGGCCGGCTCGACGCGTACAAGGCGAAGGTCGCCCGGCACGGCCTCGCCGAAGACCCGCTGCTCGTGGAGCGCTACGACGCGGCGCGCCGCATGCTGTGGAGCGCGCCCTGCGATCTGCGCGTGGCGGAACAGGCGGTGTTGCGCTACCAGCACGCGGCCGCCGACTTGCTGGTGCCCAAGGTCCCCGGCCCAGCCAGCAACGGAGGACCACAGGACCGGAAGGGGCCCCTCGCGTGAGCGATAAAGGTGATGCAGCGTGAGCGAAGAGAACGCAGGCGAGCGGAAAGAGTGCCAGCGCCCCGGTTGCTCGGGGGCGTACGAGGACGTGGGCGGCGGCGAGTTGTACTGCGACACCTGCGGTCTGGCGCCGGTCGTCTCCCCGAGCGGCATGGTCGGCTCGCCGCCGACCGGGCTCACGGCGGGCGGCAAGAACTCGCGCGGGTCCGGCCGCGGGAGTGCGAGCTCGCGCTCCAGTTCCCGGTCCTCGTCGCGCTCGGCCCGCTCCTCGCAGTCCCGGCGCTCGGTGTCGGGGCGGCTGTCGCGCTCGTTGTCGGGGCGGACGTCGAGCCGTTCGGTGTCGGTGCGCAGCTCCGGCAAGACGACCGGGTCCTCCGGCCGCGGCCGGCTGGGCGTCGGCCTCGTCCAGGTTCCGGACGTGCCGCGCCCCGATCCGCGCGCGATGGTCCAGGAGAACCCCGAGGTGCCCGAGCGGAAGCGGTTCTGCTCGCGCTCCGACTGCGGGGCGCCGGTGGGACGTTCGCGGGGTGAGAGGCCGGGGCGTACGGAGGGTTTCTGCACCAAGTGCGGCCACCCGTACTCGTTCGTGCCGAAGCTGGCCGCGGGCGACGTCGTGCACGGCCAGTACGAGGTCGTGGGCTGCCTCGCGCACGGCGGGCTCGGCTGGGTCTACCTCGCCGTGGACCGCGCGGTGTCCGACCGCTGGGTGGTGCTCAAGGGCCTGCTCGACACGGGCGACCAGGACGCGATGGCCGCCGCGATATCGGAGCGCCGCTTCCTCGCCGAGATCGAGCACTCCAACATCGTGCGGATCTACAACTTCGTCGAGCATCTCGACCAGCGCACGGGCTCCCTCGACGGCTACATCGTCATGGAGTACGTCGGCGGCAAGTCCCTCAAGGAGATCGCCAACGAGCGCCGTACGCCCTCCGGGAAGCGGGACCCGCTGCCGGTCGAGCAGGCCTGTGCGTACGGCATCGAGGCGCTCGAGGCGCTCGGGCATCTGCACAGCCGCAACCTGCTGTACTGCGACTTCAAGGTCGACAACGCGATCCAGACCGAGGACCAGCTCAAGCTGATCGACATGGGCGCGGTGCGCAGGATGGACGACGACGAGTCGGCCATCTACGGCACGGTCGGCTACCAGGCGCCGGAGGTCGCCGAGCTCGGCCCGTCGGTCGCCTCCGACCTCTACACCGTCGCCCGTACGCTCGCCGTGCTGACCTTCGACTTCCAGGGCTACACGAACGTTTTCGTGGACTCCCTGCCCGACCCCGACAACATCGAGGTCTTCCGCCAGTACGAGTCGTTCTACCGGCTGCTGGTCCGCGCCACCGACCCCGACCCGGCCCGCCGGTTCGCCTCCGCCGAGGAGATGGCGGAGCAGCTGACGGGCGTACTGCGCGAGGTCGTGGCGCTCCAGACGGGCCGCCCCCGCCCCTTCCTCTCCACCCTCTTCGGTCCCGAACTGAAGGTCACGGACACGGAGTTGTTCGGGGAACTGGAAGGGGATGTGTCGCGGCTGGGGGCGCGGGCGGTGCCGGTGGGACGGCGGCGCCGGGCACTGGTCGGGGCCAGCGCGGGCCAGGCGCCCGCCGCGGGCAACGGCGGTGCGGCGCTTTCTTCAGGCACCGGCGGTGCCGCGCTGGTGGGCGGCGGAGCCGCTAACGCTCTTGGCGCCGGAGGCGCCGTGCAGGCGGGCGGCGGAGCCGCCAATGCCTCCCCCGCCCAAAGCGCGGCCAGCGCACTCGCGCCGAAGCCGACCGCCCTCGTCAAGCCCGTCGACGCCGCAGCCGCAGCGCTCGCCCTTCCGGTCCCCCGGGTCGACCCCGGCGACCCGAACGCCGGTTTCCTCGCCGGCCTCATGGCGTCAGCGCCCGCGGAGCTGATCTCCGCTCTGCACGCGGCGCCCACCGGCTCCCTGGAGCTGCGGCTGCGCGAACTGCGGGCCCGGCTCGAGATGCGCGAACTCGCCAGCGCCACCGGAACACTCGCGGCTCTGGAGGCGGACCACCCCGACGACTGGCGGGTGGTCTGGTACCGCGGTATCGCCGCGCTCGCGAGCGGCGACCACGAGGTGGCGGCGCTGTCCTTCGACGCGATCTACGACGCGTTCCCCGGCGAGCCCGCCCCCAAGCTGGCCCTCGGCCTGTGCGCGGAGGTCCTCGGGCAACTGGACAACGCCGCCGAGTACTACCGCCTGGTGTGGACGACCGACCCGAGCTATGTGAGCGCGGCGTTCGGACTGGCCCGCGTACAGCTGGCGGCCGGAGACCGGCAAGGGGCCGTACGGACCCTGGAGTCGGTACCGGAGGCGAACATCCACTACACGGCGGCCCGTGTCGCCGCCGTACGGGCGCGGCTTCGGCACCGGATCAACGAGGGGCCCAGCGCGCCGTTCCTGAACGACCTGACCGCGGCCGCCGGGCAGATCGAGGCGCTGCGCGGGTACGGCCTGGACGCGGTCCGCCGCGAGCAGTTGTCCACAGAGGTCCTCGGCTGCGCCCTGGACTGGGTACTCTCCGGTAGCCAGGGTTCCTCGCCACCGAGTACGGGAGCGCGGACCGTACTGCTCGGCAGTGACCTGGACGAGCGAGGCCTCCGTTTCGGTCTGGAGCGCTCGTACCGGACACTGGCCCGGCTCGCCCAAGGTGGCGAGGAGAGGATCGATCTGGTGGAGCGCGCCAACCGCTACCGCCCCCGGACGTGGGTGTAATTCATGTCGCAGATGCCCCCGGCGTTGTCGAAGTGCCCCAGCTGCGAGGAGCCGCTGGAGTCGGGCGACCGCTTCTGCGGTGCCTGCGGGTACGACCTGTCGGCCGTGCCCGCACCGCCGGACGACAACCCCACGATGACCATGAACGGCTCGGCGCCGCACCCCCCGTACCCTCCGGCCCCGCCGGTGGACTGGCCGGTCGCCCCCGAGGTGGACAGCTCCCACCGGCCCGCCCCGCTCCATGTGCCGTCGGAGATCCAGGGCACCGATTCGGCGGGCCACGAACTCCCGGCCCATGCGTCGGGCGTACGGTTCGACGGGCCCCCGGAGCCCGACGAGTACGCCTTGCAGGCACCAGACCCGCGTACCGCCGACTTCGTGGCGACCCCGTCCGCGGGCACCAAGGTGTGCGTGGCCTGCCGTGCGGGCCAGGTCGACCGGGACGGCTACTGCGAGAACTGCGGCCACGCACAGCCGCGTGAACGGGACCACATGGAACAAGAGTTGGACGCCGTGTCCGCGGTCAGCGACCGGGGGCTGCGTCACCACCGCAACGAGGACGCGTTCGCGATCTCCTCGACCGCACTGCCCGACGGCTCCTCCGCCGTCATCGCCATCGTCTGCGACGGGGTGTCCTCGGCGACCCGCCCGGACGAGGCCTCCCTCGCCGCGTCCCGCGCCGCCAACGAGTCGCTCCTTGAGGCCCTGCCCCGGGGCACGCACCCGCAGCAGGCCATGCACGACGCGATCGTCGCCGCCTCCCGGGCCGTCAACTCCCTTGCGGGAGCCGCCCCTTCCGAGCACGCCCCGCATCAGAACGCGCCCGCCTGCACCCTCGTGGGCGCCGTGGTCACCCCCACCCTGCTGATCGTCGGGTGGGTCGGCGACAGCCGCGCCTACTGGATCCCAGTGGATCGCACCGCCCCCGCGGCCCGGCTCACCGAGGACGACTCCTGGGCCGCGCAGATGGTCGCCGCGGGCCTGATGAACGAGGCGGAGGCGTACGCGGACGAGCGCGCCCACGCGATCACCGGCTGGCTCGGGGCAGATGCGTACGAACTGGAGCCGCACACCGCTTCCTTCAAGCCGGACCGGCCGGGTGTAGTGGTGGTGTGCACCGACGGGCTGTGGAACTACGCGGAGGCGGCCGAGGAGATGGCACAGGTCATCCCGCCCGACGCCGCGCTCCACCCGCTGCACAGCGCCCGGGTTCTGGTCGGCCACGCCTTGGACGGCGGGGGCCACGACAACGTAACAGTGGCCGTCCTGCCGTTCCCGGCCCCTCCGATGGGGGCAGGATCGGCCTGAGGCCGGGCGGACACGGCCGCGGACCGGAGGGGACCGGTCCGCTCACCGACATCACCCACGGTGCGTGGGGTTGCTTAGGGGGAGCTAGGAAGGCATGGCCAATTTCTCGAAGTCGAACGTGCCGCAGTTCTCGGTGGAGGTGTACCAGAACGAGTACCTGCCGGAAGGCGGGCGCGAGGTCAACGCGATCGTCACGGTGACCTCGACGGGCGGCGGCACCGTCGGGAGTGCGGTCGCCGCGCCGCACCTGTACACACCGGGCCAGGGCCCGGACGCGGCCGTGGCGATCATGGTCGACTGCTCGGGTTCGATGGACTACCCGCCGACCAAGATGCGCGGCGCCCGGGACGCGACGGCCGCCGCCATCGACGCCGTACGCGACGGAGTGCACTTCGCGGTGATCGGCGGCACGCATGTGGCCAAGGAGGTCTACCCCGGCGGCGGGCAGCTCGCGGTCGCCGACGCGGGGACCCGCGAGCAGGCCAAGCAGGCGCTGCGCAAGCTGAGTGCGGGCGGCGGCACGGCGATCGGCACCTGGCTGCGGCTCGCGGACCGGCTGCTGGCATCGGCGGACGTGGCGATCCGGCACGGCATCGTGCTCACCGACGGACGCAACGAACACGAGTCGGCGGAGGATCTCAAGGCCGCCCTCGACGCCTGCGCGGGGCGCTTCACCTGTGACGCGCGGGGCGTCGGCACCGACTGGGAGGTCAAGGAGGTCACCGGGATCGCCTCCGCGCTGCTCGGCACCGCCGACATCGTCGCCGACCCGGCGGGCCTGTCCGCCGACTTCACGCAGATGATGGAGACGGCGATGGGCAAGGAGGTCGCGGACGTCGCGCTGCGGCTGTGGACGCCGGTGGGCACCGCCATCAAGTTCGTCAAGCAAGTGGCGCCCACGGTCGAGGAGTTGACCGACCGCCGTACGGAGGCGGGCCCGCGCGCCGGCGACTACCCGACCGGCTCCTGGGGAGACGAGTCCCGCGACTACCACGTGTGCGTCGAGGTGCCCGAGGCGGGCATCGGCCAGGAGATGCTCGCGGCCCGGATCTCCCTGGTGATCCCGCAGACGGAGGGCCCGGCCCAGACCTTGGGCGCCCAGGGTCTCGTACGGGCCGTGTGGACCGACGACATGGCGGCGTCGACGTCGATCAATCCGCAGGTCGCGCACTACACGGGCCAGGCCGAACTGGCTGAAGCCATCCAGCAGGGACTGGATGCCCGCAAATCGGGAGATATCGATGGCGCAACGGCCAAGTTGGGCCGCGCCGTTCAGCTCGCCAGCATCTCCGGAAACGCGGATACGGCGAAACTGCTTGCGAAGGTAGTGGACGTGGTCGATGCCCCGGCAGGTACTGTGCGACTGAAGGCGAAGGTCGAGGAGGCCGACGAGATGACGCTCGAAACTCGGTCGACCAAGACTGTTCGTGTAAAGAAATAGCTGGTCCGGCCCCTCCCCGGGGGCTGGAGCGACGAAAGCCGGACCCTGTACCGAGGGGGACGGAGAACTTCGGTCCCCCGGGGCCGGAAGAAGAAAGGGGGAAGCGCCGACATGCCGACCTGCCCGAACGGACACCAGTCGGGTTCCGACGACTGGTGCGAGGTCTGCGGTCACCGCATGGCCGGTGCCGTGCCCCCTCCTCCGCCGCCACCCCCGGCCGCCGGCTACGGCTACCCGCAGCCCGGTTCGCAGCAGCACGGTCAGGGCGGACGCCCGCACCTGTCCGCCGTACCGGACTCGCCCTCGCAGGAACTCTGCCCGCAGTGCCGCACCCCGCGCGAGGGCGGGGCCCCGTTCTGCGAGGAGTGCCGGTGGAACTTCCTGACGAACACGGCGACCTCGTACACCCCGGCCGCGCCGCCCGGTGCCGGCGGTCCGAACCCGGCGCTGCGGTTCCAGCAGCAACAGCCCGGACAGCACGGCGGCGGCCATGACCCGTACGACTACCAGAGCTCGAGGCCCTCTCAGATGAACCGTCCCGCCGAGCCGCTCTCGCCGTACGGCGGCGACCCCTCGGGCCAGGGTGGCTACCCCGGTGGTCAAGGGGACTTCGGTGGTCAGGGGAACTACGGTGGTCAGGGTCAGGGCGGCCACCCCGGTGCCGCGCAGGCGTACCAGCAGCAGGCTCCGCCCGGATATCCGCAGCAGACCGGTCATCCGCAGGGTCCGGGCGGGCAGCAGCCCTACGGGAACGGGGACGACTGGGTTCTCCCTCCGCCCGGCGGCGACCCCAACGGCCAGGGCCAGGGTGGCTACGGCTACCCGCAGCCCGGCCAGACGCAGGCCCCGCCCGGCTACCAGCAGCAGCCGATGGCCTGGAACATCACGATCGGGCCCGACCGCGAGTACTTCATGGCGATGATGCAGCGCTCAGGACCGGAGGCCACGGGGCTCAACCTGCCCGCGTACTCCCCCGAGCAGCAGCGCCCGCTCATCGGCAACCAGATCACGATCGGCCGCCGTCGCCACTCCACGGGCGAGTCCCCGGACATCGACCTGTCGGTGCCGCCGGAGGACCCGGGCGTCTCGCACCAGCACGCGGTCCTCGTCCAGCAGCCGGACGGCAGCTGGGCGGTCGTCGACCAGAACTCCACGAACGGCACCACCGTCAACAACGGCGAGGAGCCCATCCAGCCCTTCGTCCCGGTACCGCTGCAGGACGGCGACCGGGTGCACGTGGGGGCATGGACGACGATCACGATCCGCCGGGGCTGAAGCAGTCCCAGCGCTGTGTGATCTGCGTTACGCGAGCGGCCAGGCGTACGGTCCTTCCGGGTCGTCCAGCCAGGCCCACTCGCGTTCGCCGCTGACCGTGATCCCGTACCGCTCCCGTTCCGGCTGCTCCTCGCGCTCCCACAGGGCCAGGGCCTCGTGGGGGTCGAGGGCGCCCGCGGTGAGGGCCAGCAGGAAGCGGAAGAGTTCGTTCTGGATCGCCCGGCGCGGCAGACCGCCGTCCGCCGTGGACCGCGGTTCGGGCCGCTCGGTGCCGCGCAGGGGCACGAAGTAGGCGGGCGTCTGCAGGAAGTGGCCCTCGGCGTGCCCGGCGTCGCGTACGCGCAGGTCGATCACGCCGGTCGCGATCGGCGCGAGGATATGGGCGCCTGGGTTGCACTGGGCGAGCCAGGGGCGCGGGATCGAGGTCACCGCGCAGGTCACGATGACGCGGTCGTACGGGGCATGCTCCGGGCAGCCGCGGGCGCCGTCTCCGGTGACGACTCTCGGGTGGTACCCGGCGGCGGCCAGATGCCGGCGGGCGGACTCGGTGATCTCCGGGTCCAGGTCGATGGTGGTGACCAGTTCGTCGCCGAGGCGGTGGGCGAGCAGGGCCGCGTTGTAGCCGGTGCCCGCGCCGATCTCCAGGACCGCGTTGCCGTCCCGTACCTCCAGCTCCGCCAGCATCTTCGCCATCAGGGACGGCTGGCTGCTGGACGAGACCAGCTGACCGTCGCGTACGCGGGTGGCCAGCGGGGAGTCCGCGTACGCGCCGCGCAGCCAGCGCTCACGGCGGCGCCGGTCGGGGTCCTCGCACCACAGTCGCTCATAGCCGTCCTCGGCACCGACGAAGTAGTACGGCACGAAGAGGTGACGCGGGACACTCTCGAAGGCCTCCCGCCAGCGCGGGTCACTGCTCCAGGCCCCGCCCGCCTCGATCTCGCGCACCAGCGCGGCCCGCGCCGTGGCGGCGAGGTCGTCCAGGCCGTGGTCGATGGCGTGCGCACTCATACCTCCACTGTGCGGCGCGAGGCTCGCAGGGGCGAGCGCTTGAATGCGCCGTTCCGCGCGCTTTCCCCGTAGTCCTAAGCCTTGAGTCCTCGGTCTACCCGTCTGAGACCATGGGTGACGTGGCTGCAATTTCCGGGGGACAACCCCCGGACCCCCGGCCGAACAGAGCCAGGGGCTGACCAGAGCGATTTTTGTGAGGCCAACCAACGTGGTCGAGATTCGGCGCGGCACGCTTCAAGAGCAGACCTTCTACGAGCAGGTCGGCGGGGAGGAGACCTTCCGCCGCCTCGTCCACCGTTTCTACGAGGGTGTCGCCGAGGACCCGCTGCTCAGGCCGATGTATCCCGAGGAGGACCTGGGCCCGGCCGAGGAGCGCCTCACGCTGTTCCTGATCCAGTACTGGGGCGGCCCCACCACGTACAGCGAGAACCGCGGCCACCCCCGGCTGCGGATGCGCCACGCCCCCTTCGCCGTCGACCGCGCGGCGCACGACGCCTGGCTGAAGCACATGCGGGTCGCCGTCGACGAGCTCGGCCTCTCCGAGGAGCACGAGCACACGCTGTGGAAGTACCTGACGTACGCGGCGGCGTCGATGGTGAACACGGAGGGCTGACGCACGCGGACTGACAGACCCGGCGAGCTGACACCGCTTTTCGAACGGCATCTATCACAATCCGGTCAAGCCCGGACGACAAGCGCTTACCCGTAGCCCCTTCCCTCTGACAACATCACCGGAGGTCCGGGACAGGCGGGGGGAGCCGGGTGACGGAGTTCGTCTTATCGCGTGCGCGGGCGCACCGTCTGCTGCTGACCGCAGCACTGCTCACCGTCATCCTGACGACCGCCGTCCTGACGACCCTCACCGCGTACTCGGGCGCGATCGGCGACGCGGCTCTGCGCCACTCGCTGCTCGCACAGGCCCGCGCCTCGGGCACATCGAGCGCGTCGGGCGCCTCGGACACCTCGGGCTCGTCGGGCTCGTCCGATACGGAGAGCGCCGCCGCCACGACCCTGTTCGTCGAGGCCGACGTGCCGGCGGACGAGCGCGAGGCCGCCGACAAGGCCGTACGAGACGGGGCTCGGCGTACCTTCGACGGGCTCCCGGTGACGCTGCGGACGCTGCTGCGGTCGGGACCGTACGCACTGCCGCGGTCCCTCCAGCCGCCCTCCGCCCGGTCCGGCGACCCGGATCTCACGCACTTCGCGGCGCTGGACCGCTCGCAGGTCCGCGTCGTCGAAGGGCGGCTGCCGCGCAATGCGGCAGGCCGCGAGATCGAGGTGGCCCTCCCCGAGGCGGCGGCGCGGGCGCTGTCGCTGAAGCCCGGCGCGCGGCTCACGCTCGTCGACCGGCTCGACGGGCCGGACGCGCGCATCCGGGTCAGCGGTCTGTACCGGCCCGCCCAAGTCACCTCGCCGTACTGGAAGTTGGACGAGCTCGGCGGCCGTGGCATCAAGGAAGTCGACTTCACCACGTACGGGCCGCTGCTCACCGATCCGGCGGTCCTGAGCGCGAACGGGCGGGTGAGCGAGGGGCCTTCGGCCTGGCTGGCGTCCGCCGACTTCCGGGAGCTGACCACCGGACGGATCGACGCCCTGCGGGAGGCCGCGCTCGCCGGTCCCAAGGCGCTGGTCAAGTCGCCCGCGATGCACGGGACCACGGCCGTCACGACCTCGTTGCCGGAGGAGCTGGACCGGGTCGAACGTTCGCTGCTGGTCTCCCGTTCGACGCTGCTGATCGTCGCGCTCCAGCTCGCGCTGCTCGCCGGCTACGCACTGCTGCTCGTGGCCCGGCTGCTGAGTACCGAACGGGCCGGTGAGACGCGGCTGTTGCGGGCGCGCGGCGGTTCGCGGGGCCGGGTCGCGGGCTTCGCCGCGATAGAGGCGCTGCTGCTCGCCGTGCCCGCTGCCGCATGCGCACCGCTGCTCGCCGGGCCGTTGACGCGGTTGCTGGCCGGGCAGGGGGCGCTGTCCCGGATCGGGCTGGAGCTCGACACCTCGGCGGCGGTCGGCTCGCTGTGGCTGGTGGCAGCAGGGGTGGCGCTGGGGTGTGCGCTCGCGGTGACCGTGCCCGCGCTGAGCGCGGAGCCCAAGGGCCGGGCCCGGGCGCTGCCCGCGCCGGTGCGGGCGGGCGCGGACGTCGGCCTGCTGGTGATCGCGGCGGTCGCGTACTGGCAGCTGAACCGCCAGACCTCCGGCGCCGTCACCGACGACACCTCCGGCACCCTCGGTATCGACCCGCTGCTCGTCTCGGCGCCCGCGCTCGCCCTGCTCGCCGGAACCGTCCTCACCCTGCGGCTGCTGCCGCCCGTCGCCCGTCTCGCCGAACGCCGCGCGGCCGGCGGGCGCGGACTGCCGGCGGCGCTCGCGGGCTGGCAGTTCAGCCGCCGCCCGATGCGCGGCGCAGGACCCGTACTGCTGCTCGTCCTCGCCATCGCCCTGGGCATGCTCGCCATCGGCCAGGGCGCCTCCTGGGACCGCTCGCAGGACGACCAGGCGGACTTCCAGTCCGGCACGTCGGTACGTGTACTCGGGGTCGGCGAGGGCGGGTTGGGCGCGGCCGGGGTCTACGCCGAGGTCGAGGGCGTACGCGAGGCCGCGCCCGCCGTGCGTACGACGCTGCCGTTGTCCGGCGACCGGACGGCTTCGGTGCTGGCCCTGAACACCGGGGACTTGGGGGAAGCGGGAGGCGGCGCACTGCTGATGCGGCGGGATCTGGCGGACGAGCCGGTGGGGCGGCTGCTGGCGGGGCTCGGGCCGGGGCGGGTGGCTGCCGAGGGTACGACGCTGCCGAAGGGGACCAGCCGCCTGGATCTGGGCCTTCGGCTCCGTGACATTGCCTCCAAGGCTTCCGGTGCCGGTCCTTCGGAGGTGACCGCGGACGTCGCGGTGACGCTGGAGGACCGGTACGGGGTGCCGTACCGGGTCACCGTCGGCGCACTCCCCGCCGACGGCCGGGCGCACACCCTCACCCTGGACCTCGAGCGGGTCGCGGCGGCCCCGGCCGAGCCGTTGACGCTCATCGGAATGCAGCTGGACATGACCCAGCCGATCGACAAGGCCGAGCAACACCGGTTCACCATCGAGGAGTTGACGGCCACGGGAGCCGACGGCCAGAAGCGCACTCTGCCGCAGCCCGCCTCCTGGAAGGCGAAGTCCCGTAGCGACAGCACCATGGTGGACCCCGAGGGTGACGCGGCCCCGACCCGTGCGCGCGTGGAGTCCTCCCGGCCGCTGACGGTCAGCTACGGCACCGGCTATGTGCCCCGCGAAGTCGCCTGGAATCCCTTCCCGTTCACGGTCCGGCTGCAGGTCACCCAGCCCGCCACACCGGAGGTCACGGCCCTGGCGACCGACCGTTTCCTTCAGTCGGCGGGCGCGCGCACCGGGCAACGGGTGGAGGTGCCGTTCGACGGCTCGACCGTGCCGGTGCGGATCGTGGGGAGCGTACGGGCGCTGCCGACCGCCGAGGACGCGTCGTCCACCAGTGGTGGCGCGCTGCTGGTCGATCTGCGGTCCGTGAACCGGGTACTGGAGGCGCGGTACGGCGAGAGCGTCACGCCCAGCGAGTGGTGGCTGCGGGCCGAGCCGGGCAGTGCGGCGCGCGTGGCGGCGCAGTTGCGGGAGCGGCCGGATATCGAGCCGTCTCAGGTGGTCGTGCGGGACGAGGTCGCGGACGGCCTGCGGGACGATCCCTTCGGGGCGGGGCCTCAGTCGGCGTTCGCGGCGGCGGCCGCGGTGGCCGCCGCGCTGGCCGCGGTCGGTTTCGCGGTGAGCACGGCGGGTTCGCTACGGGAACGGGGCACCGAGTTCGCGATCCTGCGCGCCCTGGGCGCCCCGCGCCGCCAGCTGGCCCGGCTGATCGCCGCCGAGCAGGGCGTTCTGATCGCGCTCGCGTTGGTGGTGGGCGTGGCGCTCGGGGCGGTGCTGACGCGGGCGGTCATCCCGCTGATCGTCCTGACCCCGCGGGCTACGCAGCCGGTGCCGCAGGTGCTGGTGGAGCTCCCGCTGGGTCAGGTGGCCGTCCTGCTGACGGCGGTCGTCGTCTTGCCGTTGCTGGTCACGGCGGTGCTGGCGCTGCGGCGGCAGGATGCGGCGAGTTCGCTGCGAAGCCAGGGGGGTGAGTGACGTGGCCGCACCTCGTGACTCGGTCACGCCTCATGACGAGGCTGCACCTCATGACGAGGCCTCGTCTCGCAACACGACGCCTCATGACAAGGCCGCGCCTCGCCACACGGTCGCCCCCTGGACCCGTACCCGCCTGCGCGCCGCGCCCGGTGCCGCCATCGCCCTCGCCCTGCTCGTCGCGCTGACCGCCTCGCTGGCCGCCGTCTTCCCGCGCGCGGTCGACCGTTACGAGGACGAGGGTCTGCGCCACGCCGTCGAACAGGCGACGGCCCAGTCGAGCTCCGTACAGCTGTCCGCGCCGCAGCCCTGGGGCCCCATCTCGCAGGGGGAACGGGAGTCGGCCCTGCGCCCGGACAAGCTGCGCGAGCAGTACGCGCAACTGCAGGCTTTGGTACGGGCACCCCTCGTCCCGGACCGTGAGCAGTCCACGTACGGCGTCCGCAACACCGAGCCGCTCGAGGCGCCCGAGCGCTGGCTGCCGCGGCCGAGCGGGCTGCCCGCGCAGATGTCGCTCGCCGCGCTAAACGGCCTCGCCGACCACTCCAAGCTGCGCGAGGGACGCTTCCCGCGCACCGACGGCAAGGTGACCGCCGCGACGGCCGAGGTGGAGGCCGCGGTCACCACGGAGACCGCCGCGAAGCTGCGGATCAAGGCGGGTTCGGTGATCCACGTACCCGGAGTGGAGCGCGCCCCGCTGGCCGTCCGCATCACCGGCATCGTCGCCCCGCGCGATCCGGAAGGCCCGTACTGGACGACCCAGCCCCTGCTGCGCCGCCCCTCCCTCTCCCGGGTCCCCGGCTCGATCGGCAACGAGCAGACGTACTGGCTGGGCGCCCTGCTGCTGGCCCCGGAAGCGGCCCCCGCCCTCCTCGGCACGCCCGGAAACCCGGTGCGCTACTGGCAGCTCGCCCCCGACCCCGCAAGCCTGACGGCGCGCGATCTGTCCCGGCTCAGCAGCGCCGTCGCCGCGCTCGAATCCGGCCCTGACCTGCTGAAGGTCCGCCTCCTCACCGACCCGGATGCCGATGTGGCCACCGACCTCGACGACATCCTCACCTCGTACGGCGAGCTCCGCTCCGGCATCTCGCCCCTCGTCGCCGTCGCCGTTTTCGGCACCGGCGCGGTCGCCGCGATCGTCCTGCTCATGGCCGGTGGCCTCGCCGCCGACCGCCGCCGCACCGAACTCGCCCTGCTGCGCGCCCGCGGCGGTTCCCTGCGCGGCGTCATGGGGCGGCTGCTCGCCGAGACGGCCGTGGTCGCGGTTCCGGCGGGCGCGCTCGGCCTGACGGCCGCCCTGTTCGCCGTCCCGTACGGCCGCCTCTCGTACGCCGTGACGGCCGCCGTCGCGGTCACCGTGCTCGCCTGCGTCGTGCTCCCGCTGCGCGCCGCGAGTGCCCACCGTGCCGTACGCGTCCACGGCGCCCGTGAGGACCTGACGTCCGTACGTCCCTCACGCCGCCGTACGGTCGCCGAGGTCACCCTGCTCATCCTGGCGTCGGCGGCGGTGTTCGCGCTGCGGCGGCGCGGGGCGGCGTCCGGCGATCAACTGGTGGCGCTGGCCCCGGTGTTGATCGGCGTCATCGCCGCGCTGGTGCTGGTCCGGGTCTACCCGTTCCCGCTGCGCCACCTCGCCCGTCCCGCGGCCCGGCTGCGCGGGGCCGTCGGCCATCTCTCGCTGGCGCGCGCGGGCCGCACCTCCGTCTCCACGGTGCTGCCGCTGCTCGCGCTGCTGACCGCGCTGACCACCGCCGCGTTCGGGGGTTCCGTGCTGGCGGGCGTGGCGGACGCGCGGGACCGGGCGGCGGTCCTCGCCCTCGGTGCGGACGCCCGCGTCGAAGCCATCGGCCCGCTGCCCGCCGACCTGCCCGAGGAGCTGCGCTCGACGTCCGGCGCGGACGAGGTCACGGCGCTGAGCATCGCGTACCAGGCGAAGCCGGAGGGCGGTCCGGTGACGGTGCCGCTCGCGGGGGTGGAGCCGGAGGAGTACGCGAGGCTGGCGGGGCGGACGGGGCTCGGGGCGTTTCCCGAGGGCGAGTTGAGCCGCTCGGGGCAGCGGGTTCTTCCCGCCCTCGCCTCCCCCTCGGTCGCCGAGCGGTACGGCACCCGGCCCCTGCCCGTACGGCTGGAGGACGGCAGCGAGGTGACCGTCCGGATCGCTCTCGTACGGGAGCTGACGCCGGCCGTGTCCGGCACCGAGTTCCTGGTGGTGGACCGCTCCGGTCTCGGCGCCGAGGCCGCGCGTCCGACTGCTCTGCTGTTGACCGGCGATCACCTCAACGCGGGCGCGCTGCACAAGGCCGAGGGTGCCGGCACGGACGTACGACTGCGGTCCGAGGAGCGGGAGCGGTACGTGGACTCCCCTCTCCAGTCCGGCGCCGAGCGTGTCTACGCGGCGGCGGTGGCGGCGGGCGCCGGATATGCCGTACTCGCGCTGTTGCTGGCCCTGGTCCGCGCCGCTCCGGAACGCGCCGCCCTGCTGGCCCGGCTGCGCACCATGGGCCTCACCCGTAGCCAGGGGCGCCGGCTGCTCGTACTGGAGGCGCTGCCGGGGGCTCTGCTCGCGGCGGCGGGCGGCGCGCTGACCGGCTGGGCGGCCGTCCGGCTTCTGGCGCCGGGCGTGGACCTGACCACGATCGCGCTCGCCACGGCGGGCGGCGCGAGCGCGCAGGGCGCCGCCCCGTTGCGTACGGACCCGGCGTCCCTGTTGCTTCCCGCGCTGGCCGTTCTCGTCCTCGCGACGAGCATCGCGGCTGCTCAGGCGTGGTGGACGGGGCGGAAGGGGTCGGTCACGGAACTCCGGGCGGGGGATGCGCGATGACGACCACGATCCTCCGGGGTGCCCAATGACGGCCACGGCTATGGCTACGACCACGACCGCAGGAGTCGCCTGATGACGGCGATTATCACGACCGTAGGAGTCGCCCGATGACGGCCACGAACCCGACCTTCGCCGATCTGGCCCAGCGCGCCGCCGACCGCCGGGACCGGCCCGCCTACGGCCATGACGCGCTGATCACCTGTGACCGGCTGGTCCGTGTCTTCTCCACGGACGGTGTGGAGGTGCAGGCGCTCCAGGGGCTCGATCTGCTCGTCCGCGAGGGCGAGTTGATGGCCCTGGTGGGGGCGTCCGGCAGCGGCAAGTCGACCCTGATGAACATCCTGGCCGGCCTCGACACCCCCACGGCGGGCGCGGCCCGGGTCGCCGACCACGACCTGCTGACCATGAACGCGAAGGACCGCCTCCGCTACCGGCGCGAGACGGTCGGCTTCGTCTGGCAGCAGACGGCCCGCAACCTGCTCCCCTATCTGACCGCCGCGCAGAACGTCGCCCTGCCCATGCAGCTGCGCGGCGCCCGCGGTGGCATCCGTAGTCGCCGGGCGAAGGCCGAACGTGCCCTGGAGCTCCTGGAGTTGCTGGGCATCGCCGAGTGCCGGGCGCGTCATCCCCACCAGTTGTCCGGCGGACAGCAGCAGCGGGTCGCCATTGCCGTGGCGCTGGCCAACTCGCCCGCCGTGCTCCTCGCGGACGAGCCCACCGGTGAGCTGGACTCGCACACCGCGGAGCAGATCTTCGCCGCGTTCCGTACGGCGAATGAGCGCCTCGGCACCACGATCGTCATCGTCACCCATGACCAGGCGGTGGCCGGCGAGGTCCGCCGTACGGTCGCCATCCGCGACGGGCGCACCTCCACGGAGGTGCTGCGCCGCACGGAGGTCGATGCCGCGACCGGCGACGAGAGGGTGGTGGCCCGCGAGTACGCCATGCTCGACCGGGCGGGGCGGCTTCAGTTGCCGGCCGAGTACACGGAGGCGCTCGGGATGCGCGACCGGGTCGCGCTCGAGCTGGAGCCGGACCATATCGCGGTCCGCCCCGACGGAGACGCTCCGCTGGAGGGGCAGTGACCATCTGCGGGTCCGGTGGGGGCTGGTCGCGCCCGCGCGGTGGAGCCGCAAATTGACGCAGCCCCGCGCCCCTGGGGTTCGTGGTGGGTGCGGGGCCGCGTCGGGGGTGTCCGTCCTCGGACCGGCGCGCGTTGCTGTCGGCTGGTAGAGGGTGCTCGGGGTGGCGCGCCGGCCGCTGCGGGCGCACACCCCCGCCCCGTCCCCTTGCCGCCGTGGGCGGCTGCGGGGCCATGGGGGTGCGGGCTCCCTCCGGGCGCGGCCAGCCGCAGGTTCTTTAAAGGGGCGCCCCCACTCGGCCCCCGCTCACAACATCACGCCGGTGACGGCTGGGCGCGATCAGCGGACGCTGACGTCCAAGGCACCGAGTCCCGCCCTGCGTACCGCGATCGAGCCGTACGGCGTGCGCAGTCTGAGCCACGGGCCCGAGGACAGCAGTGCCAGGGCCGGCTCTTCCGGTGTGGCTGGGCGGGCTGGGCGCAGGAAGCCCAGTGACTGGGCCGCGTGTGCCGCCCTCACCGGGAGGTCGGTGTCGCCGATCGGGCGGGACCAGATCTCCCGGCCGATCCGGTCCAGCTCGGTGCGGGTGCGCTGCTCTGGCGCCAACTCGCCCGTGCGGGAACGGAATTCGGCCACCGCCGAGGCGACCATCGACCGCACCGTCTCCAGCGGGGGCAGCCCCGGCTCCGGGCGCCAGCCGCTGCGCGGGGGCAGGACGCCTGCCCAGGGTGGGCCGGTGACGGCGGTGGGTACGGCGGCCGTGGCCGCCGGCTCGTCGATGGACTCCAGGAGTTCGCCGGCCGAGACGGTCACGTCTAGGGAGACGTCGAGGCCGTTCTCGTACGGCTTGGCCAGTCGTGCCGTACGGATGGCGAGGACCTCGAACGACGGGGGGCGGCCGAAGACCGCGAGCGCCGTCCCCGATCCCTGCAACCGTACGGCTGCCGCGCGGTCGTAGTGGATCAGCCGGGCGAGGAAGGCGGCGAGGTCCGCCGCCTCCCCGGCGTCGGCGAGGTGCAGGGCCGTCATGCGGCGACTGCCTCCGAGGGGTCTTCGTCGTCTTCGGTGGAGTCCGTGTACTCCTCGAGGAAGGCCTTCTCCTCGGCGGTGATCCGGCGCGGTCGCTGCGCCTCGAAGTCGAACGGCACGATCACCGTCGAGGCCCGTACATACACCTGGTCCGGGTCCTTGACCTCGTACGTGATGGTGAAGGACGCCGCCCGGATCTCCGTGACCCACAGCTCGATGTCCACCGGCGTGTGCCGGTGGACGAGCTGCTGCTTGTAGTCGATCTCATGGCGTGCCACCACGGACCCCTGCTGGAAATCCTTGTCCGGGCGGAACAGGAAGTCGATACGGGCTTCCTCCAGGTAGCGGAGGAAGACCACGTTGTTGATGTGGCCGTACGCGTCCATGTCCGCCCAGCGCAGTGGGCAGCGGTAGATGTGCCGCAAGATCAGCCCCGGGTCAGCTTCTTGTAGGTGGCGCGGTGCGGACGCGCGGCGTCCGGGCCGAGCCGTTCGATCTTGTTCTTCTCGTACGACTCGAAGTTGCCCTCGAACCAGAACCACTTGGAGTCGCCCTCGTAGGCGAGGATGTGCGTCGCCACGCGGTCGAGGAACCAGCGGTCGTGGGAGACGACCACGGCGCAGCCGGGGAACTCCAGCAGCGCGTTCTCGAGGCTGGACAGCGTCTCGACGTCCAGGTCGTTGGTCGGCTCGTCGAGGAGCAGCAGGTTGCCGCCCTGCTTGAGGGTGAGCGCGAGGTTGAGGCGGTTGCGCTCACCGCCGGAGAGCACACCGGCCGGCTTCTGCTGGTCGGGGCCCTTGAAGCCGAAGGCGGAGACGTACGCGCGGGACGGCATCTCGACCTGGCCGACGTTGATGTAGTCCAGCTCGTCGGAGACGACGGCCCACAGCGTCTTCTTGGGGTCGATGTTCGCGCGGGTCTGGTCGACGTAGCTGATCTTGACGGTGTCGCCGACCTTGATGGCACCGGAGTCCGGCTCCTCGATGCCCTGGATCATCTTGAACAGCGTGGTCTTGCCGGCGCCGTTCGGGCCGATGACGCCGACGATGCCGTTACGCGGCAGCGTGAAGGAGAGGTCGTCGATGAGGAGCTTCTCGCCGAAGCCCTTGCTGAGGTTGTTGACCTCGACGACCACGTTGCCAAGCCGCGGGCCCGGCGGGATCTGGATCTCCTCGAAGTCCAGCTTCCGCATCTTGTCCGCCTCGGCGGCCATCTCCTCGTAACGGGCAAGGCGCGCCTTGGACTTGGCCTGCCGGCCCTTGGCGTTGGAGCGGACCCACTCGAGCTCTTCCTTCAGACGCTTCTGCCGCTTGGCGTCCTTCGCACCCTCGACCTTGAGACGGGCCTGCTTGGTCTCCAGGTACTGCGAGTAGTTGCCCTCGTAGCCGTGGAGGCGGCCGCGGTCGACCTCGCAGATCCATCCGGCGACGTTGTCGAGGAAGTACCGGTCGTGGGTGACGGCGACGACGGTGCCCGGGTACTTGGCGAGGTGCTGCTCCAGCCAGTTCACGGACTCGGCGTCGAGGTGGTTGGTGGGCTCGTCGAGAAGCAGCAGGTCGGGCTGCTCGAGCAGCAGCTTGCAGAGCGCGACGCGGCGCTTCTCACCACCGGAGAGGTTGGTGACGGGCCAGTCACCGGGAGGGCAGCCCAGGGCGTCCATGGCCTGCTCGAGCTGGGCATCCAGGTCCCACGCGTTGGCGTGGTCGAGTTCCTCCTGGAGCTTGCCCATCTCGTCGAGCAGTGCGTCCGAGTAGTCGGTCGCCATCTGCTCGGCGATCTCGTTGAACCGGTCGAGCTTGCCCTTGATCGAGGCGACACCCTCCTGGACGTTCTCCAGGACGGTCTTGTCCTCGCTCAGCGGGGGCTCCTGCAGCAGGATGCCGACGGTGTAACCGGGCGCCAGGAACGCGTCACCGTTCGACGGCTGCTCAAGGCCGGCCATGATCTTGAGGACTGTCGACTTACCGGCACCGTTCGGGCCGAGGACACCGATCTTCGCGCCAGGCAGGAAGCTCAGGGTGACGTCGTCGAGAATCACCTTGTCGCCGTGCGCCTTGCGCGCCTTGCGCATGGTGTAAATGTACTCAGCCAAGAGAAACCGTCCGGACGCTTGAAATCGGCAGTGGGCAGATACACCCCATCTTGCCCGACCGCCACCCATGGACGGAAACCCATATGGCCACAGCCCTGTGACCTGCGGTTTCGTGCCAGGCACCCCAGGCTCAACTGTCACTGCCGGTCGTCATCGATCGACCTCGGGCGCCCTCGCACGGCCCAGAGACGGCCCAGGAATCAGCCGACTCGCCTCGACGCGGAAGCCGGACGCGACGCCCGGCGATCACTCAAGCGGTTGGGGAGCTACCGGGAGCTGTTCGCTATGCAGCCAGGTGAAGGTGCGATCGGGTTCGAGGTGGGCCTGTCCCCAGTGGATGACATGGATACCGCTCTCGACATCGGCCGTGAAGAACACACAGACCAACTTCGTCGAGGCGCCCAGCTCCTCGAAGGTTTCGTGCAGCTGCAAGTACTCCTCTGTTGTGAGCTCGTCGCCGAGATCGAACAACGTGTCCTGAGGCTCGGGTCCGTGCGCCCGGAACAATCGGCGTCGTGTGGGAGAGGTCTTGGACGGCAGCCGAGCGCGATCCAGCGGCCTCGGCCTGTCCGCGTACTTGAAGGGGAAGAGGGCGTGCTCGTTAATCACCGCGTACTCGTACCCAAGGACTTCTCGCACGGACTCACCAAGCTCGCGTGCCGTGTCCGCCAGGTTCTCGCGCACGGCCTCGGCGAGGGTGACACCGTAGGGACTTCGCTTCTTCAGCCCGGCCGCGAGATGCGCGGCGTGAGCCTTCGCCTGCGCCTTGGCCAGTTGCACCGGAACCGCCGCAGCGAGCCTGCCGGCCTGTTGCCCGAACCGCTCGACCGCCCAAGCCGACGGCGCTACCGGATCGCCACCCCACACGGACATGCAGCGTCCCCCTCCCCCTGATCCTGCCTCTCAACTGTGTGACACGTACACGAAGGGCACACAAGGGAGCGATCCGGCCACAGAGGAAGGAAGGGGGGACCCTGCTGCGGGCAGATGAGGCGACATCCGCCTTAGGAGTTCGATCCCTCCTCCGTGCGGCTGCTTCGGACTCGTGCTAGCCGGGCGGTTCGCAGTCCAGCTCCAGTCGCCAGGATCCGTTATCGTCTGGCGACGTTGATGTCAGCTGGTGATGTCAGACCATGGGGTGTTCGTTCGGCAGAGGGGCGCGGACGAACTGGGTACATCGCTCGTCGCAAGCACCCACAGCGTGGAAGTTTTTTCGTGTTTCCGTGAGGCTCAGCCGCCCGTTGGGGCAGCCTCGAACTCGGTCAGCATCATGGTCGACCTGCCCGTCGTCCTCCCAAAAGCACACGGGACAGATCTCGAAGTTGCTGCGCTCACCGAGCGTCAGGAAGCCACAGCAGGGACAGGGGTGTGGACCGTCCTCGGGGTTCCCCTGGATGTTGACGAACGGAGTGACCATCACGGCATCCTGCCTGGCATCGCCGCCGATCGTGAGCGAATAGGTACGAGCTGCCCAACCAGCGGAGCCATGAGCTTGGGAAGCCCAGGGCATCTAGGGCCTACTCCGGGGCTGAACTGCGGCGGAGCGGTGTCGGCGCCTGGTGGGCGGTCGGCTGGTTCCCCGGGTGTTCCCCGCGGGATCTGGCACGCATCTGGCATGTCTGCATGGACGTCGTGTATCTGGCTTCAGGGCGGCCAACTCCAAGCGCTTGGCGGCCTGAAGCACGACGGAAGCACGAACGCTGGGTGTTCAGATGCAGAGATCACCCGCACGCACGGCAGCCGGCGCACCGCCCCGGCCTCCACGGCAGCCCCCTGGACCGCCTCAGCCATACCCGCATCCACCTGGGTCACAACGACCACCTCCCCCGCACGGGCACGAACATCAACTCGTGCCGACCGTACAACCGGCAGCCAGAACGCGTCAGACCCTGTGGACAACTCCACAGCTGTGGAAAACCCGTCATCCGCGCCCGGGGCTAACAGCCGCCGTCCCGCTCGCTCTCCGGCAGATGCTTCTCCGCCCACTCCCCGAGCTCCTGGAGGGCGGGCCCCAGCGCCGCTCCCGCCTCCGTCAGCCGGTACGACACCCGCAGCGGCGGACCCTCGTCGACCTCCCGCACCAGGAGTCCCGCGGCGCCGAGTTCGGTGAGCCGGTCGGAGAGCATGCGCTCGCTGATCCCGGGGACGGCCCGGCGCAGATCGGCGAAGTGCGCGGGCTGTTCCACCAGCACGGACACGATCGGACCGGTCCAGCGCTTGCCGAGCAGCTGGAAGACACGGGTGATCCCGCCGTCCACCCGCTTGCACGTCGATTCGTCGTGAATCCGCTCACCCGCCATGGGTTCAGGGTACTGCCCTGACGTACGGGGATGAAAAAAAGTAAGTGACTGTGTTATCCATAGTCGAGTACGAATTATTAGCCCGCCGCTCCCGTGCGGGCACCTCTCTCCTTGGAGACCCCATGGCCACGCTGCTCCACATCGACTCGTCCGTGTTCCCCAGCGGCGCATCCGCGTCCCGCGCCGTCACGGACGCCTTCCGCACGACCTGGGAGGAACAGCACCCCGAAGGCACGGTGATCTACCGCGATCTCTCCGTGAGCCCCGTGCCGCACATCACCGCCGACGCCCACACCGCCGGCTTCGCCGACCCGGCCGCGCACAGCCCCGAGCAGGCGGCCGCCTTCACGGAGCGCCTGCAGCTGATCGAGGAGCTGGAGCAGGCGGACGCCGTGCTGATCGGCGCCCCGATGTACAACTACGCGATCCCGTCCACCCTGAAGGCCTGGCTGGATCATGTGATCCTGAGGGGCCGCACCGCGGCCGCCGAGGACTCGAAGGTCAAGGGCACCCCGGTCACCGTGGTCGCCAGCCGCGGCGGCTCGTACGCCCCGGGCACCCCGCGCGCGGGCTCCGAGTATGTACAGAACTACCTGTCGGCGATCTTCGCCGAGACTCTCGCCATGGACGTCGACTTCATCGTCCCGGAGCTCACCGCGGCCCCGCGCAACCCGGCGATGGCCGAGCTGGTCCCCCTCTTCGAGGCCTCCCGCGAACGCGCCCTCGACGACGCCGCCGCCAAGGCCAAGAAGCTGGCGCAGCGCTTCGCCGCGTAACGCCCTTCGAGGGCGTCCACAGGGTGAGTCCGTTTGCCTCCTGTGTATGCCGATCTCCGCACGAAGATCCGTACCATGAGGGTGCAGGCTGCGGCACGTGCTCAAGCGCGGGGTTAGCACTCGAAGGTCGGTGGAGCGGCTTTGGGCAGGAGCTGCTTCGCGAGTGATCATGGTCCCGTAAGCTTCCGGCGCGTCGGGCAGGTAGTGGACCTGCCCGGTAAAGCACGACGTTGGGGCCATGATCTTCGAGGCTCGCGCCAAAGTGGCTGCCTAAAGCCGTGGAGCCGACCGCCCCAGCCGCGACGTACCCCTTCTCTGGCGTCAGGCGGCTGATTGCTGTGTGCGCGGTACGGGCGTCGGCCGGGCTGGAGCGGGGCGGAGACAGGAGCGCAGGCCCGGCCGGGGGCCGGGCCGCGCGCGGGGAGCGGAGCGAGCCGCCTTGATGAACGTAGGGAAAGTCTTACCGCGCTGCGGCTCGGGTCGGGCTCGTCGCGATCATGCGGCTCGGCTGTCGGGCTTCTGCCCGTGCTCCAAGTAGACCGGCGCTGCCTCGTTGCGGGCCTCGGCCGCTGCCAAGATGCGTCGGGCCAGTCGCGGGATAGTGCGCTGCGTGATCTCGTTCGGGGTGAGGAAGGCGAAGCTCTTCAGCTCGTCTGCCTGCAAGCTGATCTGGGACAGGTGATCGGGGCTGAGCTCGCCGCCGTCGAAGAGGTACAGCACCTTGTCGCCCTCGGCCTCGTTGGGCGCCCAGTCAACGGCCAGTAGGCGCCCGAGGTTCGGCGCGATGCCCAGCTCTTCTTGAACCTCTCGGACGGCGGCATGAAGCGGTGACTCGCCGGTCTCGACATACCCGCCTGGGATCTCCCAGTAGCTCTTGTAGGTGGGCTCCACCATGAGGACCCGTCCGGCGGCATCGAAGAACAGCGCACCCGCTGCCATACGCGGATGCGCCATCTTCGCTTCCTGTGCGTTCACTGCCATGCAGCCGAGCGTACCCAGATCAGACGACATGCAGCCTGTCGGCTAGGTCAGCCAGAGTGCGGCTCGGTCGGCCGCGCTGATTCCTGACCCAGGTGAGCACCAGCTCGCGCGCGAGGTAGTGGCTTCACACCTGCTCGGGTGCCCAGCTCTCCGCTTCGAGGATCTTCGCTAGCGCTTCATCCATCTGGTTGTGGGCGCTGAGGGCTCGGGCTACTTCGAGGTTGTGACGGGTCCGGCGCTCGGTCGGCAGTCCGCTCGTGTCGATCTGTGGGCCCAGGTCTGCCGCGATCTGCATGTCCCCCAACTCAGCAGCGGTGGCTACTCGGTGGATCGCGACGTTCGTCGGGCCGAAGGCGGTCCAGACGTGGTTGGCATCGCTTCCGAGTCGCCGCGCTGCCTGGTCCGCCTCTCCGAGGAAGGCCTGTGTCGTACCGCGGTCCTCTGCGCGGGCCGCCGCCATCGATCCTGCGAGGAACAGAGTCCCGTAGATCGACAGGAACTCGGGAGTGGCCTGGTCCATGCCGGGCCGAAGGCGACCCATCGGCTCATCTTCACGAGCGGCGTCGGCGCTGCCATCTGGAGCCAAGGGTTCAACGATCAGTCGTGGAAGCCCGCGTTGGCGTCCGCCGGGATCATCCCGGTCCCGGACAAGGGCCAGGGCTACGCACCCGCCCGCGAACACGGCATGCACGCCCTGCGCCACTTCTACGCCTCGGTCCTCCTGGACGCCGGGGAGAACATCAAGGCGCTGAGTATGTACCTCGGTCACAGCGATCCGGGCTTCACGCTCCGCGTGTACACGCACCTGATGCCGAGCAGCGAGACGCGAACTCGAAAGGCCATCAGTGCGATGTACCAGACCGCCGGTCACGCCCGCCGCCAAGCAGCCTGAGGTGATGACACATTGCCCCCGTTGGAATGCCAGGTTCCCGGGCATCATGAGCTCGGGTGCCGATGAGACGTCCAGTCAAGCCGGGGGACAGACATGGATAACGGCCTAACCGCTCTGATCGCTGCACTTGTTGGCGTGACGGGGACCTTGGTGGCCCCCATTTTCTCTCAACGAATAGTCACTCGGGTCCAGGAACGGCAGTTCGAACGGCAACAACAGGCGGTACAGGCCCAGTGGATGCGCGACAGAGAGGAAGCGCGGCTATCCGAGCGGCGTGCCTGCTACGTCGCTACCAACACGGCCTATCGGCGATACCGCATACAGCTCATGAACTACCTATGGGATGTCCATCAAGGGACGGTCACGACCGCAGCGCGTGACGAGTTAGAGGCAGCACGCCACGCCCATCACGCTGCCTTCGCGGAAGCTCAGTTGATCGCCTCATCCGTGGTACTGGCCGAGTTGGACGCCGTGGCGAAGGAACTCGGCGAGACCTACCGGCGGGTCAAACGTCTGGAGGAAGGCAACCCGGTGAGGTCATTCGAGGAGATAGAACAAGATCTCCAAGACCTCTGGGAGCGATGGAAGCAGATGCGCAGCATGATGCGTACGTGCCTCGGTGTAGAAGATCCTTCGCTGCGCGTGCCCCAGGGCGGTGCTGTGAATCCATGACGGCCCAGAGACGGCCCAAGCCGCCTGACACGGCCCCTCATCGGTGGGAAACCTGCTGGTGAGGGGCTGTTTCATGCCCTCCCACAGCAAGTAACACCCCATCTTGCCCGACCGCCACCCCTCGGGGGAAACCCGTATCGCCCAGCGGACCTGACCTGCGCTTTCGCTGCCGGACCTGATCAAGAGCGAGTGCAGCGGCCCGTCGGGGCGGCGGCCGGTGGGCGGCATTGCAGGGCGAAGTCCGCGGCGTTCTTGCTCAGGTAGCGGCCCATGCAGGTGTTCGCGCTGGTGCGGCCTCGGTCTCGGCAGAAGTTCAGGGCGGCTCGGCCGTCGGCGAAGGGGCCCGGGGCGTAGATGACCCAGAAGCCGGCGCGCAGGGAGGCGAAGTTGTCGCTGCGGACGTAGACGGCCTCGGGGACGGTCTGGCGGATCTTGGCGAGCCGTTGGTCTCGGGCGGCCGTGCCCGCGCTGACGGGCTCGGAGAAGAGCTGGGCGATCCAGCGGTCGCCCTTGTTGGGGGCGGCGGGCGGGCGGGTGGTCTGCTTCGGCTTCGACGGGCTTGGGGTCGCAGTCGGGGTCGGGGTCGGTGCGGGGGTCGTCTGCCGGTTCGGCTCGGGGGTCTGGCGCGTCGGCTGCGTCACCGGTGTGGGGGACGTACCACCGCGGGCCTCCTTGTCGGTCTTGTCGCCGAGCATGAGGGCGAAGGCGGTGGCGGCGGTGACCGCGAGGGCGACCGCGATGACCGCGATGACGATCGACGTACGGCTGCCGGTGCGGCGGGGCGCCTGGTGGTACTGAGGGTGCGGCGGCGTCGGCCGCGGGGTGTCGACCTGGGTGAGCGGGTGCGGCACCGGCTCCGATGCTGGCGGTCCCGTCGTCGTCAGCGTGGGCGCCGCCCAGTGCGGGGCCGCGCCGTGCTCCACCTGCGCGAGCATCGCGTCCAGGTGTGCCGGGGCGGGGCGTGCCGCCGGGTCCCGTACGAGCAGGGCCTGGAGTACGGGCGCGAGGGGGCCGGAGCGCACCGGCGGCGGTACGGGGTCGTCGAGCACCGCGGCGAGCGTGGCGAGCGTGGTCCCGCGGCGCAGCGGGCTGACGCCCTCGACGCAGACGTACAGGACGAGGCCCAGGGACCAGAGGTCGGACGCCGGGAGGTCGTCGTTGCCGCGGATCCGCTCGGGGGCGATGTACTCGGGGGAGCCGATGAGTTCGCCGGTGGCCGTCAGGGAGGTCGAGCCCTGGAGGGCCGCGATGCCGAAGTCGGTGAGGACGGCGGTGCCGTCGGGGCGCAGGAGGATGTTGGCGGGCTTGACGTCGCGGTGCTGGATGCCGGCCGCGTCCGCTGCGCGCAGGGCGGCGAGCACCTGACGGCCGACGCGGGCGGCCTCGACGGGGAGCAACGGGCCGTTGTCGAGGCGCTGTTGGAGCGAGATGCCGCTCACCAGCTCCATCACGAGCCAGGGGTGCGGGTCCTGGTCCACGATGTGATGGATGGTCACCACGTTCGGATGGCTGAGCCGGGCGAGCGCCCGTGCCTCCCGCAGCACCCGCTCCCGCATGGCGTCCGACGTCGCCGCGTCCGCCCGTACGGCCTTGAGGGCGACCTCCCGGTGCAGAACGCTGTCGCGCGCCCGCCACACCGTTCCCATCCCGCCGCTGCCGAGCCTCTCAATCAGCTCGAACCGGCCGTCGATCACGTCCCCCGGTGCGTTCATGGGCGACAGGTTAAAGGAGAGGCGGGAGGGTTCGCCGGGCGGGAAGGGGTGCCGGGTGGGCGGAGGCTCGCCCACCCGGCCCCTAACCCGTCAGGTCAGACCGTTCGAGGACAGCCAGGTCTTGGCCACCTCCAGCGGGTCCTTTTTGTCGTTCTGCACCTGGCCGTTGAGACTGATCAGCGTTTCCGTGTCGAGCTTCTCCGATACGGCGTTGAGCGCGGAAACGCCCTCCGCCGGGAGATCGCTCTTGAATGCCAACGGAGTTACGTTCTGGAAGCCGAAGAGGTTCTTCGGGTCCTGAAGGATGAGGAACTTGTTCTGTTCGATACCGGGGTCGGTCGTGAAGATGTTCCCGGCCTGAATGTTGTTGCCCTTGAGCGCCGCCGCCGTCAGCGGACCGCCCGCGTCCAGCGCCTTGAAGGACTTGAATTCGAGCCCGTAGTCCTCCTTGAGGCCCGGCAGCCCGTGGTGCCGGGTCTGGAACTCGGGCGAACCGCCGATGACCATCTCAGGCGCCAGTTCGGCGAGGTCGGCGAGCGTCGACTTGTCCGTCAGCTTGTACTTCTTGGCCGTGGCCTCGTTGACCGCGACGGCGTCCTTGTCCTGGGCCTCCGAAGACTCCAACAGCGTGAGCTTGGAATCGATTTCGGACCCGATGGCCTTGTTGGTCTCCTCAGTCGACGTCGGGGCCGCGTCCTTGTTCAGGTAGGACAGCAGCGCCCCGTTGTACTCGGGCAGTACCGTGATCGTGCCGTTCTTGATCAGACCGTAGGTCGTTTCACGGCTGCCGATGTTCAGTTTGTAACTGACCTTGATGCCCTTGGACTTGAGCGCCTCGCCGTAGATGTCGGCGAGCAGGATGCTCTCGGGGAAGTTGTTGGAACCGACCACGACGGTCCCGCCCTTGGCTTCGTCCTCCTGCAAGGGGTCGGAGCTGCCGGAGGAGTCGTCGGAGGAACCACATCCCGCGAGCGCGGCCGTGGCCACAACCAGCAGGGATACGGCGTACGTTGCGGATTTTCTGGTGCTTCGTGCGATGGTCACGTTCGTCATCCAGACTTGCGGGGGCGTGGGCGGTGAAGGCGTTGCGAGCAATGCGGCCGTAGTTGCGGCGTCGCGACGATCCAATCGACCCCGCTCACAAGCCGTCAAGGCACGAATAGATCACCGAAGGACACCGGACGGCTTCGTCCCGTATGCACAACGGGGCCAATATGGGATCGAAAGCGGCATATCTTCGTGCCAGTTTTTGGTTGATCATGGCCGTACTGTTCCGCCAGCCGCTAGTGTTGGCCGCGTCGGGGGTCCTGTTCCACCTGGTTCCACTTGTCGGTCGAAGCGCGCTGTCGCGACCCTGCAACCGATGACTTTTGGACAGCGGGTTTTCCATGTGACGCAAGAAGCAAGGAGGTTCGGTGCCCGCGCACAGAAAGGTTGCCCGGGAGCAATCACCCGAGGCTCCCCGCACCGGCCCGACGACGCCCCTCCTCGACCGCTGGCCCTTCCGGCGCAAATTGAACGTTCTGGTGATCGTTCCGCTTGCGGTCGTCTCGGCGATCCTCGCCTACGTCGTCTACGCCCAGGTCGACCAAGCCCGTTCCGCCGCCTCCACCGCTGAACTCGTGCGCGACAGCGCGCAGGTGACCCGGCTGATCGACGCCGTGCAGACAGAGCACCGGCAGGCCCTGCTCGTCTCCCTGCGCTATGAGGCCGCGGGTCCCGAGGAGGGCGCGCCCGACACCTCCGTGTATCTCCAGGCGCAGCAGAAGGTGAACTCCCAGATAGAGAAGGTCCGGGAGACCTACGGGGACAGCCTTCCGGAGGGCGAGGCCCAGGCGCTGCAGGAGCTGGAGGGCCTGGACAGCCTGAGGCAGACCGTGGAGAAGGGGCCCATCCCCGCCGACAACATCGACCCCGCGTACGCATCGGTCATCGAGGGCCTGATCAGCGGACTCGACCTCGGTGAGGGCGCCGAGTCCTCCTCGTCCGCGGGCAATCTGCTCGACGCGCTGCTGCGGGCCGACACAGCCCACGCCTCCTTCGAGACCAGCGTGTTCGCCGCCCGGACCCGGGACCCGAACGCACTCATCCAGTTCACCGCCGCCGTCGGCGACCTCGAGCAGTACACCTACCAGGCCGAGCGGTTCACCGGGTACGCCAGCCAGAAGCAGGGTGCCGAACTGGCCGGCATCGCGCAGAGCCCGTACCAGAGCGTCATCGACCAGCACTACGTCGGGCTCCAGGTCGACCCCGGCGCACTGGTCGCCGAGAACGCGACCCAGCTGCGCAGGGCCCTCGGCGACGCGCTGAAGGCCGAGCCCACCTACGAGCGGCAGGCGCAGAACCGGCTGAAGATCACCCAGTCCCTCATCGGCCAGATCGCCGACGACACCCAGTCCGCGTCGAACGCCGCCTGGTGGCAGGTGTCCTGGCTGGTCGCCGGCACGCTGATCGCCTTCGGGGCCTGGCTGCTGTTCTCCGTACTGGTCCGCCGCTCCGTGGTACGGGTCGTACGGAGCCTCACCGGTGCGGCCCAGCATGTGGCCGCCGCGGCCGAGACCGAGTTGGCGCGGGTCGCGGACGACGACGCCGACGACGCGAGCCCGCCGCGTCTGGAAGCCGTACCCGTGCCCGTACGCGACGAGATCGGTGAACTCGCCGAAGCCTTCAACCAGGTTCAGGTCACCGCGACCGCCCTGCTGGAGCGCCAGGTCGTCAGCCGGCGCAACATCGCCGAGATGTTCGGCAACGTCGGTCGCCGTGTCAGCAACCTGACCGCCCGCCAACTCTCGCTGATCGACTCGGTGGAGCGCGGCGAGACCGACCCGGAGGTACTGGACCGGCTCTACCGCATCGACCACATCGCCGTACGACTCCAGCGCAACGCCGACAGCCTGATGCTGCTCGCCGGAATCCGTGAGACGGGCCTGAACACCGGGCCGATGCGGCTCAGCAACATCGCCCGGGCCGCGCTCGGCCAGATCGAGGGCTATCAGCGCGTCACTCCGCACGCCGAGGGCGATGTCACCGTCGCCCCCGACATCGTCGGCGATCTGACGCTGATGCTCGCCGAACTGCTGGAGAACGCGGTGACGTTCTCCCCCGCGCACACCAGCGTCGAGGTGGTCCTACGGCCCCGGATGGGCTCCGGAGGCGCCGTCGTCGAGATCATCGACCACGGGCTCGGGATGAGCACCGAGCGGCTGGACGAGGAGAACGCCCGGCTGATCCGCCGGGAACGGCTCGACCTGGCGCCGACCGAGGTCCTCGGCCTGTTCGTGGTCGGCGGTCTGTCCCGGCGCTGGGGCATCGAGGTCGTACTGTCCCGCACTCCGGGCGGCGGAGTCACCGCCACCGTCGCGGTCCCCGCGGAGCATCTGCTGACCACCGACCCGACGGCGCCTCCGGGACGGCCCGCGCAGATCCTGCCGCCCGCCCGCCGCTCGGGCCAGTCCGAACCGCGTCCCGCGATGGTGGAGGCGGCGCCCGGCCGCTCGTCCCTGCCCCGCCGGATTCCCGCGCGTACGCGGGCGGAGCAGGCACCGGCCCAGCCCTCGTCTCCGGTCGAGCCCCGGTCCGCGGGTCATGCGCGCCGCCTGGAAGCGACGGCGGAGAGCGTGCGGGGACGCCAGGACGCCACGGCTGAGGGCATGCGCGGACGCCAGGAAGCCATGGCGGACGGCATGCGCGGACGCCAGGAAGCCGCGGCAGAGGGGGGCATGCGCGGGCGCCCGGAGGCCATGGGTCACACGCCGTACGGCCCCGGCACTCCCCCGCTGCCCAGGCGGGGCGGGCTCTCGCCAAGGCCCCCCTCCGGTACGGGAGTTGGCCCTCACGAGGCGGCCGGGCGCGGCGGCAGCGCCGGCGTTGTCGGTGGCGGTGGCAGCGGCGGCGGCACTCGCGGTGGCGGCAACAGCGGATCCTCCGGTACGGCCCCGTCGCGGCCCGACGCTCCAGGACCCCTGCGGCGCCGGGTGCGTGGTGCCACCCTCGGCGCCACCACCGCCTCCGCCCGCCAGCCCAAGCGGGCGCCGACGACCCAGCGGCCGTCCGCCTGGCAGCCCGTAGACCCGGAGGCGGCGCGGTCCGAGATCGACGAGTTCGAGGCCGCCGTACAGCGGGCTCAGCGCGAGGCCGCCGAAGAGACGCGGCCCAACTCCGCGTACACACCTACCGACCCGAGACCTACAGATCCCCATTCCCGGAAGGCTTGAGCAAGTGATGATGTGGACAGGTGGAACGCAATCCGGGGCCGTGGGGCCGGTGACGGATGTGAAGGCAGCCGCCGCCGATTTCAACTGGCTGCTGAACCGCTTCGCCACCGAGACCGCCGGGGTTGTCGACGTGATCGGTGTCTCCTCCGACGGGCTGCTGATCGCGGTGTCCCAACTGCGCGGCCAGGCGGACTCGGAACGGCTCGCGGCGATCGTCTCCGGCATCACCAGCCTCGCCATGGGGGCGTCCGGCAACTACGGACTCGGCGGCCTCAACAAGGTCATCATCGACCTCGAGGAGGGCCACGTCCTGGTGTCGGCGCTCGGCGCGGGAGCGGTACTCGGCGTGGTCGCGTCCAAGGAGGCGAAGCTCGGCAACATCGCGTACGAGATGACCCTCTTCGCCAATCGTGCCGGCGCCGCGCTGAGCCCGCAGCTGGTCATGGAGCTGAAGAACACCGTGGGGATCGCGCCCGCCGGGTGACGAACGGCCTGGGGCGTTGCCCAACCATGACGCCCGTGAAGGTGAAGGGGGAACGTGATGACGGCCGGTGAGCCACCTGCCGCCGACGACTCCGTGTGGGGTGCGGAGCCTCCCGCGCCTCTGATCCGGCCGTTCCTGCTGACGGCGGGGCGGATCGCCGGCGGCGACAGCCTCGTACCGCCGATTCCGATAGAGACACAGGTGGTCGCGACCGACGTGGGTCTGGCCACGCTGGACGCATTCGCCTTCGACCAGCACCGCGACATCATCATGATCTGCCGCCAGCCGCAGTCGCTGGCGGAGATCGCGGCGAAACTGCGGATGCATCTCAATGTGATCCGGGTGCTCGCCGACGATCTGCGCGCGGACGGCCAACTGGCCTTGTACGCACCGCAGGACGGTTCCGCCCGCGACACCTCTGTATTGCGAAGGGTTATCGATGGTCTTCGAGACATCCCCGACTCCCGGGGGCGGGTCCGTGAACGATGAGACCCAGGGGACCCGGCCGCCGCTGCCGGTGAAGATGGTCATCGCGGGCGGCTTCGGCGTGGGCAAGACGACCACGGTCGGCGCCATCTCCGAGATCGAGCCGCTGACCACCGAGGCGTCCATCACCTCGGTCGCGGCCGGCATCGACGACCTCTCGCACACCCCGGAGAAGATGACGACCACCGTCGCCATGGACTTCGGCTGCGTCACGCTCGACCCGACGCTGAAGCTCTATCTGTTCGGGACGCCCGGCCAGGAGCGGTTCGGGTTCATGTGGGACGACCTGGTGGACGGCGCGCTGGGCGGCCTCGTCATCGTCGACACCCGTCGCCTCGACGACTGCTACGCCGCCGTCGACTACTTCGAGCACCGGCAGATCCCCTTCGCGGTGGCCGTCAACGCCTTCGACGGCAAGGTCGAGCACGACCTGACCGACGTACGGTGGGCCCTCGACGTCGGCGACCATGTCCCGGTCACCGTGTTCGACGCCCGCGAACGCGGCTCGGTCCGGGACGCGCTGCTCGTCGTCCTGGAACACGCCCTGGAAACCGCCGAACGGCGGTGACCGGGCGGTGACCCGGCGGGTAACCGCCCAGTCGGGTCAGGCCGTGCCGCGCCTGCGGACCCCCGGGGACACCGCCGTCCGGCCCGCGGCCCAGAACACGACGAGGACGAGCAGGGCGAGGGCCGCGGTGAGCGTGGCGCCGCCGACCACCTTCTCGTAGTCACGCTGGTAGAGGCCGTCCACGATGTACCGGCCGACGCCGCCCAGAGAGACGTACGCCGCGATCGTCGCCGTGGAGACGATCTGGATCGCCGCCGAGCGCAGCCCGCTGAAGATCAGCGGCAGCGCGGCCGGCACCTCGACCTGGAACAGGATCTGCGACTGCGACATGCCCATTCCACGGGCGGCGTCGACGGGCGAGGGGTCCACGGTGCGCACCGCCTCGTAGGTGGTGATGAGGATCGGCGGGATCGCCAGCACCACCAGCGGGATCATCACGGGCAGCACGCTCAGCCCGAGCCAGACGAACATCAGCACCAGAAGCCCGAACGTCGGCAGGGCACGGGCCGACGCCGCCACGAACGCCATCGCGTTGCCGCCGCGGCCGGTGTGCCCGGTGACCAGCCCGATCGGCAGTCCGATGGCCGCGGCGATCGCGAGCGCGGCGGCGGAGTACTGGATGTGCTCCCACACGCGCTGCGGGATGCCGTCGTAGCCCTTCCACTGGGCGCTGTCGCTGAAGAAGGCTTCGATGAAGTTCAGTACGTTCACGAGACGCGCTCTCCTGCGCGGGCCGCGCCCGCCGTTGTGGACGGGTCCGGCGCCGTGGGGCCCGCGGCGGTACGCAGCGCCGTGCGCCTGGCCTTGCTGTCGGACGGCGGCAGCCAGGGGGTGAGGAGGCGGCGCGCGAGGACGAGCAGGGCGTCGACCAGCACGGCGAGTACGGCGGTGGTGACCACCGAGTTCAAGGCCAGGACGGGGCGCTGGTAGAGCAGCGCAGTGGTCAGCAGATTGCCCAGGGCGCCCTGGTTGCCGATCAGTGCGCCGACGCTGACCAGGCTGATGCTGGAGGCCGCGGCCACCCGCAGTCCGGCGATGATCGCGGGTACGGCGATGGGCAGTTGGACCTGGAAATAGCGGCGTACGAGGCCGATGCCCATGGCCTGGGCGGCGGCGTTCGTCTCCTCGGGAACCGACCGGATGCCGTCGACGACCGACGGGACGAGGACGACCAGGCTGTACAGGCACAGCGGGATCATCACCGTGAGCTTGCTCAGCCCCGTGTAGTCGATGAGCACCACGAAGAAGGCCAGCGACGGGATCGCGTAGATCACCGTGGTGGTCCACAGCACCGGCGGGTAGAGCCAGCGGACGCGGACGCACAGCAGACCGATCGGCAGCGACAGCAGGAAGCCGACCAGCACCGGGATCAGGGCCTCTTGCAGGTGTGTGGAGATGAGGCCGAGATAGCTGCTCTGGAGGTCGCTCGGGATGTCGAAGAAGCCGTTCATCGGGCCGCCTTCACCGGGGGCGGGTCCTGCGGGTAGTCCGTGCCCTGAGGCGAGGTGGCGGCGTGCCGCTGCCTGGCGGCGCGGATCGCCGCGGCGATCGTCTCCTGGCCGGCGATGCCCAGCACGCGTCCCGACCCGTCCACGGCGACCGCATGGCCGGTGGGCGAAAGGACCGCCCGGTCCAGGGCGACGCGCAGGGAGTCCCGGCCGATCTCGAAGCTCTGCCCGTACGGCGCCAGGGTCCTGGCGTCGCCGTTCCAGGCCGTGGGGTCGGTCCAGCCGAGGGGCTTGTCGTCGATGTCGGTGACGAGAACCGGCTGGGCATCGGCGGGTTGAGCGCTCGTCGCCTGGGCGATCCGCCGCCGGTCGGCGTCGATCGGGAAGACCCGGGAACGGTCGAGTTCGAGGTCGCGCGTGGACAGGAACGACAGTCCGCGGATGCCCCGGTCACCGCCCAGGAACTCCTCCACGAACTCGTCGGCGGGCGACGACAACAGCTCGTCGGGCGCCGCGAACTGGGCGAGCCGGCCGCCCTTGCGCAGTACGGCGATCCGGTCGCCGATCGTGATGGCCTCGTCCATGTCGTGCGTGACGAACACGATCGCCTTGCCGAGCTCGCCCTGAATACGCAGCAACTCCTCCTGCAGGCCCCGCCGGACGACCGGGTCGACCGCCGAGAACGGCTCGTCCATCAGCAGGATCGGCGGGTCCGCAGCGAGCGCCCGCGCCACACCGACCCGCTGCTGCTGGCCACCGGAGAGCTGGTACGGGTAGCGGCGGGCCATGTCCTTGTCGAGCCCGACGCGTTCCATGAGCTCGGCCGCGCGGGCCCGGGCGCGCTGCTTGGACCAGCCCAGCAGCCGCGGCACCGTGGCGATGTTGTCGAGGATGGTGCGGTGCTGGAAAAGGCCGGCGTTCTGGATGACGTAACCCATGGACCGGCGCAGGGCGTTGACCGGCTGACGCTGGACGTCCTCGCCGTTCACCCGGATCGTGCCGCTGCTGGGCTCGATCATGCGGTTGATCATGCGCAGCGTGGTGGTCTTGCCGCACCCCGAAGGCCCGACCAGCACGGTGATGGAGTGGTTCGGAATATCAAGGGACAGGCGATCGACGGCCACCGTGCCGTCGGCGTACCGCTTGCTGACCTCTTCGATGGCTATCAAGCGTCGAAACCCTTCGGGAACGGCATGGCCCGTACGTGGCGCGATCACGTGCCACAGAGGGTGCGAGTCTAGCCAGTCGGCGGCTGCCTGTGATCGGTCCGGGCCCTGTTCGTACCACTCTCCACCGGGTCACTACTCAGGTGTGATCACCACGGTTACCGTTCGGTTTCGGGCGGCGCTGTCGTACGGGGCGTCCTGCTGGTCCGCGCTGGTGGTGGTGAACGCGGTGAGAGGTCCCAGAGCCCTGGCGGTACAACCGTCCTGTGTCCATCCGGATTCCAACTCCCTTCCATGGCCAGTCGCTTACGCCGTCTGCAGACTCGGGAGACGGGCGCGAAAGCCGCCGGAGAGGGCGGAGGTGTGGCATGCGACCGGCGAAGCTAAAGGTGACCTCTCCCGCTGGGAAGGCCCGCGTCTACGTACTGGAGGCGATCAGTACACCGTGGGCCGTGTCGCGCCGAACCATGAGCCGGACAACCTGTGGCGCGCCCTCGTGGCCGCCCGTCAGCACCGCCGGCGGCGGGCTCCTCCCGGAGCGGCAGGCTGGGCACCCCTGGTCAACTTCGAGAACTCCAAGGAGCCGATATGCCCGACGAACCCGCCGTACGCGAACTCCGCCTGGTGGTCACGGCAGACGACTACGACGCGGCGCTGCACTTCTACCGCGACGTCCTCGGCCTGACCGAGCGCGGCGCGTTCTCCTCCCCCGGCGGACGGGTCACCATCCTCGACGCCGGCCGGGCCACGCTGGAGCTGACGGATCCGAACCACGCCGCCTTCATCGACGACGTCGAGGTCGGACAGCGGGTCGCCGGCCACATCCGGGTCGCCTTCCAGGTCGACGACTCCGCCACCACCACGTCACGGCTGGCCGCCGCCGGAGCCCAGGTACTCGCCGAGCCGACCCGCACCCCCTGGAACTCCCTGAACTCCCGGCTCGAGGCGCCGGCCGCACTCCAGCTGACCTTGTTCACGGAGCTTGACGAGTAGCCGGTGGGGCGGCTGCGGCTGGGCGACTTCGTCGGGGCTGCGGCTGCGGCTGCGGCTGCGGCTGGGCAGTCTCAGGCTCACGTCCACGGCCACACCACCAGCCACATCGCCGTCCGCTCCGCCCACAGCGAAGTCCGGCCCACTAGCACGCGCAAGGTTGTAATTATGTAATTCGAACCTTGGGCAAGCCGAAAGGGTCGACTCGTGGCCGAGACAGTCTCCGAGCCCGACCGCTCCCGCGGGGAGCAGGCCGCGCTCGACACGTACTCCCAGGTTGTCGTCTCGGTCGCCGCCGAGCTCACTCCGAAGGTGGCGGCCCTGAACGTGGCGCACCGGCGCTACAGAGGGCGCTTCGTGATGGGCACCGGCTCCGCGGTGGTGTTCACGGACGACGGTTTCCTGCTCACCAACGCCCATGTCGTCGGGCACTCCGACGCCGGTACGGCCTCCTTCGCCGACGGTACGACCACTCCCTTCCATGTCATCGGCGCCGACCCACTGTCCGACCTCGCAGTGGTCCGCGCCGACGGACCGACCCCGCCGCCGGCCCGGCTCGGCGAGGCCAACGCACTGCGCGTGGGTCAGCTGGTGGTCGCGGTCGGCAACCCGCTCGGTCTGGCCGGCAGCGTCACCGCGGGCGTCGTCAGCGCCCTGGGTCGGTCGCTGCCGGCGAGCACCGGCTCCGCGACGCGTGTCATCGACGATGTCGTCCAGACCGACGCCGCTCTCTATCCCGGCAGTTCGGGCGGCGCCCTCGCCACCGCCGACGGCAGGGTCGTCGGCATCAACACCGCCATCGCCGAGATAGGCCTCGGCCTCGCGATCCCGGTGAACGACACCAGCCGGCGGATCGTCGCCGCCCTGCTCGCCGACGGCCGGGTCCGCCGCGCCTACCTCGGCCTCGCCGGTACGCCCGCACCACTGCCGCCCCCGCTTCAGGCGCGGTTGGACCAGCGCACCGGCCTGCGCATCATCGAGGTCGTACCCGCCTCGCCCGCCGCCCGCGCCGGACTGCGCACCGGCGACCTGCTGCTCACCGCTCACGACGAGCCGGTCAGCAGCGCACAGACCCTGCAGCGGCTGATGCTCGAGGACGCCATCGGACAGCCACTCCCCCTGACCGCGCTGCGCGGCGACGCCCTCGTGGACGTCATCGCGATACCGGCGGAGCTGGCCGCGGAGGACTGATCAGTCCGGTGTTACGTCCGGAAATCCCGCCCCGGATATCCAGGCCCGGAAGTCCGAGTCCGGAAAATCCAGCGAATCGCACCACAAGTGATGCAACCGTACGGCTCGTCCGGATGTCACACATAGTGAAATCACTGCCCCTCACCAGGAGAAATCGGGGGCGTCATGCAACACCATCCATCCCGCGCGGCCATGGCCGCAGGCATCCTTCTCACGGCCGCAGTCGGCACCACGATTCCCGCTTCGGCCTCCGCCCCTGCCTCCGCTTCCGCCTCCACTTCCGCACAGGCCGAGGCGCCCCGGCAGGCCCCCGCAATCGCACTCGTCGTCAACGCCCGCTGGGGCGGGCACTGTTCGTTCGACCGGATCGTCATCGACGTCCGGGGCACCATGCCCCCGGTCACCGTGAAACCGGTCAGGGAGCTGCGCTACGACGGAACCGGAGCCAAGGTCCCGCTCGCCGGCAAGCACTTCCTGGAGATCAAGCTCTCCCCCGCCGCCGCGCACAACGATGCCGGCCGGTCGGTCTACCGGGGCCCCAAGCTCCTGAATGTCCACCTGCCCAAACTCAAGGGCCTCGCCCTGACCGGCGACTTCGAGGGCACGGTCTCGTTCGGAGCCGCGTTCCACACCAAGCCCACGTACAAGACCTTCAAGCTGCACTCCCCGGAGCGCTTCGTCGTCGACATCAGTCACCCCAACCGGTGCCGCTGACGCATACGGTCCCTCACTGTGCAGTTGACAAGGTGCGGTCATTCATCGCTCGGCCCCGAGGCACCAGGAGGCATTCAGTCACGCGTCACTCAGCCCTGAGGCTTCTTCTTGTGGACGAGGAGCAGCGCGGTGCTGCCGATCGCGAGCAGGCCGATCGCGATCTCGACCATCATCGGGGTGGCGCTGGAGCCGCCGGTCTCGGCGAGGTCGGTGCCACCGGTGGAGGTGCCGCCGACCGTGGCCGGGCTCGGTTCGCTCAGCGTCTGTGTGGTCTCACCGCCCGCGCTGCTGCTCTGCGTCTGGCAGTCGAGGACGCCCTTGAACCGCTTCTCGTAGCCGTTCGGCCCTCTGATCGTGAAGTCGTACGCCTGGTCCTCCTGGAGCGGAATCGTCACGGTCTGCGACGCGCCCGCCTCGATGGTGTGCTCGGCCCCCATCAGCTCGAAGGTGAACGGCTCGTCACCCGCGTTGGCCGCCGTGATGTCCACGGCTCCCTTGTCGCAGTTCTTCTCGGCCGACAGCGCGGGTATCGCGCCCTTCTCGGCCCAGTTCGCGGTCGCCGTCGCGGAGACCGTCGACTCGCTGGAGCCCGCGAGGATCTGCGTCTGGCTTCTGTTCTCGGAGGCGAAGGCCCGGCCGACCGGCACCGTGGTCGAGCCCTGCACCGTCAGCGCGGCCGAGCCGTCCGCGGCACCCTCGGGCACGTCGAAGAACAGCTGACTGCCGTGGGTCGCGGAGGTGACGGCCCGACCTTCCTTGTCGACGACCTTCACCCCGCTCGTCGCGTCGGTGGGCGGCGTCACCCGCACGCTCTCCGCGTCGGTGTGGACCGTGACGGGGCCGAGCAGCTCACCGGCACGCCCGGAGACCTCCGGCGACCCCAGGGTCAGCGAGGCCTCGGGCTCCGCGACGTTCCGCGCGCTCTTGTGCAGGTAGTCGGCGAGCTTTTCCGCCTTCGGGTTCACCGCGTCCACGTCGGCACCGTCCGAGTACCGCCAGATCGCCACCTGCGTCCCGACGGCCGCGTCCTCCTCGGTGAGACCACTGGCGCCGGCCCGCTCGGCCAGCGCCGAGAGGTCGTTCACCTGCGGGTAGGAGTTCTGCAGGATCCAACGGATCTTGCCCGCGTCCGGGTTGCCGCTCAGCGCCGTACCGCTCCAGGGCGTCTCCTGGTACTTGGCGGACATCTGCGTCGGGTGGTCCATGTCGACGCAGTAGGTCTGCAGAGTGCCGCCGTTGTCGACGGACATCTCGAACAGCCCCGCGGGCACCTGCCTGTCCTCGCCGTTGTCGTGGATGACGGCGAGCCCGGACGTCTTCAGACCGCCGACGGTGGCGGTCGCGCCGCCCCGGCTCTGCGGGACCTCGTCGGCGGCAGCGACGGCCGTACCCGCCGTGGTCATCGCGCTCACCACGACAAGCCCGGACATCAGCGTCGCCGCCGCGAGGCGGGCAGCACCTCGCCCGCGTACGGACAACGCAGAGAACGAAGCAAGCACAGAATTCCCTTTCGAGCAGGACCTGTTGACGTGGGGGGTTACGGTCCCACCAGCAAAATCAGAAGCCTCGAGAGCTATGCCCGGCATCCTAGGTACGAGGCGCACCACGCTCCCCAGGCATCCCATCCGATAACCGATCCGACTCGGAATTGTTATCGCCAAGATCGCATCCGAGTCGGGGTTGTCGACAAATCCACGACGGATTGTTCGGGACACACTCGCTGATAAGCCGCACTTCGATCGGCGCAGATCAATCGGCGAAGCCGACGGCCGGTGCCGGCGCCTGCCCCACCCCGTGTCACCCCGCCTCACCCCGTGTCACCCCGCGCCACTTGGCGAGACCGACGCCGGACGTCACGTCACCAAGGCTGGCTCCGCCTGCTGTTGGGCTGCGACGCCCGGCTGGCCTCCCGGCTCCGTCTCCCAACTGGGCTCCGGCCGGGGTGGCGCGGCCGATGCCAACTCCCCCTTGTTCGCCCGCCGGAACGCCGCGGTACCGCGCGACAGATCATGGCCGACCGCGGTCGCCTCGATATCGGCGTACGTCCATGCCTTGCCGTCGCGTTGATCGGTACGGACCTTCAACCTGCCCTGGACGACGACCGGATCGCCCAGCGTCACGGACGCCTGCACATTGGTCGCGAGCGACCGCTTGACCCATACCGTGAAGAAGTTCGTATGCCCGTCCGTCCACGCGTTCTTCTCGCGGTCCCAGTACCGCTGTGTCACCGCGAGCCGGAACCGCGCCGACGCCCCCGCCGCCGTATCCCGGTACACCGGCTGCGTTGCGACGTTCCCCACCGCACAAACCGTCATCTCATTCATGGCCGAAACCCTCCCGTGTCCACACGCCGACGGGCCCGTCCCGTACGGCTGCGTCTGTCGCGGCGATCGTGCTGTGATCGCCGCGGTCCCAGATTGCCTCCGCCGGCCCGAGCCCGCTGAGAGCTGTGGGCTACCGCCCGGTTGTGGACAACTCCGTCACCCGATCGTGGTTCCGACCCCCGTGACCCGCACGTATTGCTCTCGTACCTCCCGATATCGCAGCAGCTCCGCCGCCACCGGATCCAGCACCCGCGCCCTGCCGCAGGCCGCTGCCGCCTCCCGCAATCGCCGTTCCGCCTCGTCCCCGTACCGTCGCGCCGGCCCGCGTACCGCCAGCTTGCAGGCCCACTCGATGCCCGGCCCGCCGACGATGCCGATCACCATCAGCAGCACCGGCACCCCGAGGTTCGGTGACATGAATCCGATGACCTGACCCAACAGCCAGAGCCCGCCGATGACTTGAAGGATCGTCATGGACGCCTGCGCCAGCACGGCCAGCGGCCACCAGCCGGGCCGCGGCGGTCGACCGGCGGGACTCCCGGCCGCTGCCGCCAGCTCGTCCAGCGCCTCGGGCAGCCCCTGCGACCCTCGTACGGCCGCCTCTCGCACCGCCTGCGCCCAGGGACCCGGCAGTCCGCCGGACGCCTGCTCGGCCACCGTACGCACCGCCTGCTCCACCCGCTGGCGCGCGGTGGCCTCCTCCTCGGCGTACGTCCGTACGGCCTGACGCCCGGTCGGCGGTTCGCGCAGGTCCTGGTACCAGCGCCACAGCCGGAGCCAGGGCGTACCGCAGGCGCGGTTGGCGTGGCGGCGGCAGGCGCGCTCGGCGGCCTCTCCGGCGGCCGTGGCGCCGACCGCGTCCGCGAGCCGGTCGGCGAACTCGTCGCGCGCCTCCTCGCTGAGCCCGGCCCACTGCCCGTTCGCGTAGACGGGCCACAGCCGAGCTGCCGCCGAGTCCAGATCGGCGGAGATCCGGCGGGCCGCGGCGCCCCGCTCCGCCACGAAGTGGCCGAGCGCCTCGCGGAGTTCGCCGATGCCCTTGCCGGTGAGGGCGGACACGGCAAGCACGTTCGCGCCCGGTTCGCCGTATTCGCCGAGCGCGATCCCGTCCTCGTCGAGCAGTCGTCTGAGGTCGTCGAGGACCAGATCGGCCGCCTCCCCGGGGAGCCGGTCGATCTGATTGAGCACTACGAAGGTGACCTCCGCGTGGCCCGCCATAGGCCGCAGATAGCGCTCATGGAGCACGGCGTCGGCGTACTTCTCCGGGTCGACGACCCAGATGACCGCGTCGACGAGCCCCAGGATGCGGTCGACCTGCTCGCGGTGCTGGACGGCCGCGGAGTCGTGGTCGGGCAGGTCGACAAGGACGAGCCCGCGCAGCTGTGCCTCGGCCTCGGGGCTCTGCAACGGGCGCCGCCGCAGCCGCCCCGGGATGCCGAGCCGGTCGATGAGCGTCGCGGCGCCGTCGCTCCAACTGCACGCGATGGGCGCGGCGGTGGTCGGCCTGCGTACGCCGGTCTCCGAAATGGCCACTCCGGCCAGCGCGTTGAAGAGCTGCGACTTGCCGCTTCCGGTGGCCCCGGCGATGGCGACGACGGTGTGCTGCCCGGAGAGCCTGCGCCGGGCCGCCGCCGCGTCGAGGACCCGCCCTGCCTCGGCGAGCGTCTTGCTGTCGAGCCTGGTCCGGGACAGGCCGACCAGTTCACGCAGTGCGTCGAGACGGGACCGTAGCGTCCTGTCGTACGAGAGAGGAGTCACAGGAGGCGTCCAGGGCTCCGCGACCGGCTCCCGTACGACCTGTCCGTGCCCTTGCGCCTCGTCTGCCGCGGACACGCGCCGTGCGATCAGCCCGTCGTCCCAGAAGCCTTCGGAGTCTGCGCCGGTGTCTGTGTCGGTGTCTGCGCCTGGGTCTGTGCCCGCCTCCATGTCGACGTCCGTGGAATTCACGATCTCCAGGAGGGCGGTTTCCTCGGCATCGTCCACGCGCGCGTGCCCACCGTCCCTGTGCGCCCCGTCCCTGTTCCCCCCGTCCCCATGCCCCTCGTTCCCTTGTCCCTCGCCCCCGTGCCCCTCGTCGTCTCCGGGGTGGTCGGAGTGATCCCTGTGATCCGTGGCGGCGGTCACCGTGGTCACCTCTCCTTCTGCAGTACGGACAGCGCGGCGATGAGTTCGGACTGGGGTTCCGGGCGTACGTCGAGGGCGTCGAGCGGGGCGAGCCGCCGCTCTCGTTCGGCGTGCAGCGTCTTGTCGAGGTAGTCGGTGAGCAGTCGCCCGACCCGGTCGCGCAGCCGCAGAGCGCCGTGTGCGCCGATCCGCTCGGCGAGGTTCTCGCCCGCGGACCGCGCCCGGCGACCGCCCAGCAGCGAGGTGGCGACCAGCGCGGCCACCACCTCGGCGTCGGGCGCGATGCTCTTGTCGAGGTGGCGCACCTCGTCCTCGGCGTACTCCTCGACGACCCGCCGCCAGCGCCGTACGGCCAGCCCGATCCGGTGCTCGGCGTCTTCCGGGCCCGGGTCCCGGTTCATCAGGCCGGGGGCTTTCGCGGCGGGTTCGCGGCGCCAGGCCTCGTCGATGCGCTCGTCGGCGGCGGCGACGGCACACAGCAACAGGGCGGCCAGGCTCTCCACCAGCGCGTCGAGCAGTTCGCCGGCGGTGCAGTCCAGCGGGTAGCTGCGCCATCGCTTCAACGCGTCGCCGGCGAGCACCGCTCCGGCCTGCAGACGACCCCGCACGCGCGCGTGCTCGCTGTTGTACGCCCCGTCGACGGCCGCGGTGAGCCGCAGGGCGGCGGCGTACTGCGCGGCCGAGGCACTGGCCAGTTCGGGCATCCGCGCCTTCAGCGAGTCGAGCACTCCGTACGCCGTACGGGCCATCACCTGGTGCCTGGCTCCGGGGTCCTGCACCTGATGGACGAGCCAGGTCCGTAGCGGCGCCACGGCGGTGGCCGGAAGCAGCCCCCCGCCCCACGCGGACTCGGGCAGCTCGGGCACGGTGAAGCGGGGCACGTCGCCGAGTCCGGCCTTGGTGAGCAGGGCGCCGTACTGCCGCGAGACCTCGGAGACCACCTGGTGCGGGACGCGGTCGAGAACGGTGACGAGGGTGGCGTCATGTTCCTTGGCGGTACGCAGCAGATGCCAGGGCACGGCGTCGGCGTACCGCGCGGCCGTGGTGACCATGATCCATACGTCGGCGGCGCAGATCAGCTCGGCGGCGAGGACGCGATTGTCGGCCACCAGGGAGTCGACGTCGGGCGCGTCGAGGAGGGCGAGCCCGCGCGGGAGGGTGTCGGCGGTTTCGATACGCAGCACACGCGCGCGTGGACCGTCCGGCTGCAGGAGGTCGCCCTTGGGGTCCGGTGGCCGCCTCCATACGCGTGTGAGGTCGGGCAGTACGCGCATCCCGCTGAACCAGTGGTGGTCCTCCGGGTGGCACACCAGCACCGGAGTGCGGGTCGTGGGCCGCAGCACTCCAGCCTCGCTGACACGACGGCCCACAAGGGAGTTGACGAGTGTCGACTTTCCGGCTCCGGTGGATCCCCCCACGACGGCCAGCAATGGCGCTTCGGGTTCCCTCAACCGGGGCACCAAGTAGTCGTCGAGTTGTGCGAGCAGTTCGTCGCGATTGGCACGCGCGCGTGGGGCCCCCGCCAGGGGCAGCGGGAAGCGTGCGGCGGCGACACGGTCGCGCAGGGCGGAAAGTGCGTCGAGCAGCTGAGGCCGTACGTCCAAGGTCACCACATGCGAAGAATGCCCAATTTTGGAGGCTTTCTGAAGCATATGACTACATCTGCGCGCCGATCGGACACACGGGGCGGAAGGGACGACTGGGGCGCAGGCATAACGAGTGCACAACACCAGGGTCGCGAGACGCCAAAAGCGATGCACGATTCGTACCTGCCTGCGATTATCAGGACCGCTTCACCGAACCTCCACATCGAGCCACGGAGGCGAAGCACCGGGGACCAGGGCAAGGGAGCCCTATCCTTGTCCCCGACAAGGTCACGGATCCGCCCACACCGGGCATCAGTGCCCCAGGCCACCACACCTGGCCCCCGTAGCTCAGTGGATAGAGCAGGCGCCTTCTAAGCGCTTGGCCGCAGGTTCGAGTCCTGCCGGGGGCGCCACACTGCTCTGAGTTATCGCAGGTCAGGGCACCTTGACCGCGTGCCCGGCTTCCTCCGCCGGCGTCCAGGTTTCTCTGCCCCGATTTGGGTGGTTGTCCGGCGAAAGTCCCACGCGACAACGGAGTTGCCCATGGGCAGGAGATCGACCAAGATCCTTCTGTCGCACGAGGAACTCCGTTGGATGCTCAGTGTCGTAAGGGACGGCCGCGTCAGCGCCGATGGAAGGCGCGGTTCAGGACGTCGCGGGTGACCGCCAGCCCGAGCCGGTGCCCGTGCTCGGAGGCGAAGCGGTAATGCACGCCGGCCCAGATGCGCGCCTCCAGGAGTTCGGCTGTCGCCGCCTGAAGGCTGTCGTAGTGGCGGGTCGTGCCGGAGGCGGGGCTGTACGCCGCGAACGTGAGGTCGTCACGGCCGAAGAACGACCCCAGGACCGTCATGACCGCCGTGGTGAAGCAGGCGTGGCCCGACGGGTACTCCGGCGACGGGGCGGTGACCCGCAGCGGCGTCCAGTCCGGGTCGGGATCGGTGGCCGCGTTGCCGTCGGTGCCGGCGAGCGGAATGGCCGTCACTGGGCGCCAGAAGTTCCAGTGCGCCTTGGCCTTGTAGCAGGCGATCAGGGTGTCGGCGGAGGCCACGTACACCATGGCGAGCAGCCGGGCCGTCCGGAGGCTGCTGAGGCGGTGCGCGTCGGCGAGTTGCCGGGTGATCGACCATTCGACCATCCGGGGGTCGTCCCACCAGATCGCCGCCTCGGTCTGGTCCTCGGTGCGGACGGTGCTGGTGGCCGCGCCGAGGCTCTTGGCCTCGTTCAGGTCGCGGGCCCAGGCGGCGCCGGTCAGGGCCGGCGGGGGCTTGACCCGGTAGGTGCCGGCGTCGGGGACGACGAACGGCTTCAGGTTCGGCACCCAAGCGCCGACGTTGACGTAGCCGGGCGGGGTGAGCCGGTATTCGCCCGGCTCGGTGCCGACGGTCCACGGCGCGGTGGGGTCGAAGCCGTCGTCACGGCGGCTCTCGGTCATCGCCGCGGCGGCGGCCCTGCCGACGGCCACCCCGCCGTCCTCGGCGCGGCCGTCGGGGATCGCGGCCAGCGCCTCGTCGTACCGGGCGTTCAGCGACTCGGCCTGCCCCGGGAAGAGCCACAGCAGCGTGTCGTGGGCGGCCGCGGCGACCGCCGCGGCGGTGGAGTCCCCGGGGCGGCTGCGGGGCGCGCTGACCAGGGGCTCGTACGGACGGCCGGCGACAGCGTTGACCGCGTCGTACACGGCGCCCTGCACGATGGCGAAGCTGCGGGTGCTGGTGGTGGGCGACTGCTTGGCGGTGTCGTAGATGGCGGTCTGGGCGTGGATGTTCCAGGCGATGACGGGATTGCCCGGGGCGGCCGCCACGCCGCTGTGTGCCTCGGCGGCGGTGGCCGTCAGTGGGACGGTCAGGGCGAGTGCGGTGAGGACCGCGATACGGCGTAACCCTCTGAATGATCCGGCGAGCGGGCGTTGTGTCACGAGACCCCCACGGGCTTGTCGGTGACAGATTGTCAGAGCCTAGAGGCAGGGGGTCTGATTTGTCGTTACATCGACAATCATCGACAATCCGAGTGGGGTTCACACCCGGATGTCCGTCACCTCGGCGACGAATGCGCGGGCGCTCCGGCCGGGAGCACTCCCTCACAGACGCACCGCGCCGTGTTTCGCTCGGAGCGGCCACCGAGAACCATCCCTACGACGGCGCCGACGAACCCGCGGCACCGCGACGGTGCCAGAAAGAACCAGCTCAGGGCGGCTGTAGGGCCGTACAGATGCTGTCGGTGCTGACCACCGTACGAGCGGGATGCGCGACCATGTTGATCGCGCATCCCGGTGTTGATCGTCATCGACCGGTCCTACGGCCGAGTGAGGGTGGGCCTAGCGGGCGGGCCTACCCGGTCGTGGTCGGGACGTAGGGAGACAGGGCCGGGGCCAGCTGTACGCCGGGCGCCAGGCCGAGGGCGGTGAGGGCGTCGGGGAGGCCCCGTCCGATGCGGGCGGCGTCCATGGTGCCCGGGGCGGCCAGTGGGCGGCAGCTGGCGGCGATGATCTCGAAGAGGTGCCGCACCCGGCCGGGTCCGCGCGGCAGCAACTGGCCGTGGAAGTCCTCGTGGTGAGCGAGGACGAGGGCGGCGAGACCGACGACGTGGGCCGAGGCCGTACCGGTGCCGTCGAGGGCCGTGTATCCGCCCTCCGGCGAGCACGAGAGCACCGCCACGCCGGGGGCAGCCGCGTCGACCCCGGGGCCGTAACAGCTGAACGGCGCGGCGAACAGCCCTTCCGGCGTCAGCTGCGGGCCCGCGTGCGTGGCCTGGGAGGTGTCCGGCGGGAAGGAGCCGAAGACCCCCAGCGCACCCACGGTGAACACGGTGGGTAGCGAGGCGGGGAAGCAGACCGGGCCGCCCGTGTCACCCGCCGGGGCGACGCAGGCGATCCCCGCCGCGTTGGCGTCGGCCAGTTTGCGGGAGACCAGCGCCGAGGGGTACGGCGTCGCCACGGCGATGTGCGCGATGTCGACGTCGCGTTCGATGCAGTGGTCCAGAGCGGCGATCAGGTCGCTGAAGCAGCCGCCGGGCAGCACCTGGCAGACCTCGATCTCGGCGTCGACCGCGGTGCCGATGACGCCCTTGCCGGTGTCCGCCCCGGCGATGACGCCCGCCGCGTGGGTGCCGGTGCCGACCGGGTCGTAGGCCCAGCCTTCCTCCGTACCGCGGACGAGATCGATCCCGGAGCGCACCCGCTGCTTCAGGTCCGGATGCTCGCTGGCGACACCCGAACCGATCACCCCGACCTTGACCCCGAAGGCGCGGAACGTGGGAGGCAGCTGGTCCAGCCGCATGGCCTGCTGGCCCCAGCCGTACTGCTGCCGCTCCTCCAGCCCCGGGTACGCCTTCGCCAGCGGCGTGAGCGTGACGAGGTTCTGCTCGGTCGCCGACAGGTCCGGACGAGTGATCCAGCGGTCGGTGTAGCCACCCACGGGGCGGACGTACAGGGACTGAATGGACTGGACGGTCTCCGTAGGCAGCGTGACGGTGACCGTCCCGTCGGCCGCGGTGACGCCCTGAGCGGGCCATGACGAACCGATCACGAACACGCCCGCGCCGGCCAGCGGTTCGCCCTCCGGGCCGCAGACGCGCAGCGCGATCTCGACGGGTTCGTCCAGGGGCATGACCAGCCCCGGATCGCGCAGCGGGATCCCGGCGGCCGGCGCGGTGGCGGGTGTGGCCGCGGACAGCGGCAGGTCCGGCTCGATATGTACGTGCAGAGTCCGCATCGCCGGCAACTGAGGCTCGGGCGCCTCGACGACCGCGATCTCCGGGCAGGAGGGATGCATCCCGGCCGACTGCAGTTTCTCCGAAGGCCGGAGCCTGCGGGTCACCTCGACCTCGGGCATCCGCTCCAGTTGGTCGCACACCTGGTCCATGCTGAGTTCGGGAATTCCTGGGGGCAGCAGGTGCCGCGGCAGCGGCGTCACCATGTATCGCTCCCGGCGCGATTGCACCGGGCGCGATGCCCGTGCGGCCTTCCCACCCGGCTCCGCCTGACTGCCCTCCGGGTCCGGTCCTTCGGCCCCCGCACCACCCTCGGCCCCGCTCGCGCCGCTGTTTCCGGGCCTTTCCTTAGCCATTACGTCCACCTTCACCACGCCTACGTCGTAACTCGTGCTCCTGACCGGCAACGGGACAGCTCGCCCGTTCAAGGTGATGCGGTGTGCCCGGAATCTGCTGCTCCGGGCACACCGCGTCACGCTGCCCTACTCGTCAGCCGATACCGAACGGCTGGCCCATCTGGCCGAAGCCGAAGCCGGGCTGCTGCTGGTACTGCTGGTACTGCGGGGACTGCTGACCGAAGCCGCCGCCCCACTGCTGCGGGGACTGCTGGCCGAAGCCGCCGCCCCACTGCTGCTGGCCCTGCATGCCCTGGCCCTGCATGCCCTGCTGACCCTGCTGGCTCTGCGTGAGCAGGGCCACGATCGTGTTCGGCAGCGCCTGCTGCACGGACTGCTCTACGGCGTGGCGGACCGCCCCAGCCAGCGAGCGGTGCAGCGCGAGCGCCAGGTACGGGTGCGCCTGCTGAGCGAGCTCCGGCCGCTGCTGCAGCTGCTGCTGAAGCTGCTGGATCTGCTGGAACGTCTGCTGCACCTGCTGCGCGACCTGCTGGGCCGTCTGCTGACACGCCTGCTGGATGGTCTGCTGAACCAGCTGGGTGATCTGCTGCGGGCCGCCCTGCTGCTGAGCGCCGAACTGCGTGCCGTACTGCTGTTGGGGTTGAGTACCGGTCATCACCGACATGAATGCTCCTTTCACCACTACCGAGGGAGACCGACATAAGTGTCATATCGGCCTTATCGGGATATCCCGACGCCCCGAAACTAAGGGCACGCCGACAGAGCGGCAATCGGAAGCCTCCGGCCTCACCCTCCGTCCGTGGCTACGGCTCCGCCGAGCGAGCGGACCGAGGCGCCGGCCCCCCTCACCCGACACAGGAAGCCCAAGAAGCAGTCTCGGCACGGGCATTGACGGGGAAAGCGCTTGCCTCCTACGGTTCCTCCGGCGAAGCGAACAATGTTCGAAATGTCGAACCCTGGCGGGAGTCGAGGCCGGATGGGCACGCAGAGACGGTTCGGGTGGGGGTCGGTTGCCGCGGCTGCCGCCATGGCGCTGGCGGCCGGAGTGGTCAATGCCCCTGCCGCGCACACCGCGGAGGACCCCGTCGAGGTCATAGTCGACGGGAACGATGTTCGCGCCGAGAACGTGAACGGCTTGACCTACAAGGGACTTGGCGTGCTCAGCTGCAACAGCACGACCAATCTGCTGATGGACTACAAGGCCCAGCAGCCCGATCGGTACTGGCAGCTCATCAAGGTTCTTTTCGGCGGGAAGAATCCGCTGATCAACCACGTCAAGATCGAGATGGGGACGGACACGAACACGTCGACCGGTTCGGATCCGGCGACGATGCGTACGCCGGACGAACTCGCCGACTCCTCGCGCTCCCCCGGCTTCCAACTGGCCGCCGACGCCAAGACAGTCAACCGGAACCTCAAGGTCTCGATTCTCCGCTGGGAAATGCCCGAATGGGTCCAGAACGAATGGGACAAGGGCACCGGCACCGACGAGATGTACAAGTGGTACAAGGAGACGATCCTCGACGCGTACGAGAAGTACGGATACATCGTCGACTACGTCAACCCGGACAAGAACGAGACGCGCACCCCCGACATCTCCTTCATCAAGTGGTACAAGAACGCGCTGGTGAACGACGCGGAATTCGCCGACCCGCGTTACGGACTGACGCCCCGGCAGCAGAAGGAGGCCGCCAAGGCGTACCGCGACATCAAGATCACGGCATCGGACGAGAACACCACGAAGAACATCGGCCCCGCCCTGCTCACGGACGCCGAACTCTTCGGCATGGTCGACGCGGTGGGCTACCACTACACCACCGACGACCGGCTGGACGGCACCCCCGACAGCGCCACGTACCGGCCGTACACGAAGCTGGCGACCGGTGAGAACACATACGGCCAGGACAAGGAAGTCTGGTACAGCGAGGGCGTCGGCTCCTTCGGCTACACCGAATACCGCGTCAACAACACCGAAGGCCCCAATGGCGCGAGCACCGGAATCGGCGGCGTCCAAAGCGCCCTCGATCTCGCGAACCGGTCCGTCAAGAGCTACGCCAACTCCAAGCGGACGCACTACATCTTCCAGCCGGCGATCGGCTCCTTCTACGAGGGCGCCCAGTACAGCCACAAGGAACTCGTCAGCGCCCGCGATCCATGGTCGGGCTATCTCCATTACGACGCGGCGCTCTATGTGATGCAGCACTTCACGCAGTTCGCGAAGACCGGCTGGGAGAACGACACGAACACGGCGGGTATTTGGCGCACCGTTCCGGAGGCCAGTTACAGCGGGGTGAGCGGCACCGAGAACGTCGACGGGTCGAACGGTGCCCCGAGTTATATGACGCTCGCGGATCCCCGTAAGAAGGACTTCTCGACGGTCGTGGTCAACGACAGTGACCAGCCCAAGACTTACCGCGTCAAGGCCGAGAACATGCGGCTCGGCTCGGACCCGACCATGGAGGTCTGGGAGACCCGCGCGGCGGACGCGGGACAGGCCTACGACGCGAACTTCAAGCACCTCGCCGACCAGATCCGGCCCGGCGGCGACGGCTCCTACACCTACACGGTCAAGCCGCGGTCGATCGTGACCCTGACGACGCTGGACAAGAGCCGCGACAAGGCGACGAAGCAACGTCTGCCCAAGTCCGGGGACCGTACGGTGCTCGACACCGACGCCACGGGCAAGAAGCACAACACCCGCGACGACGTTCTGTACGCCGACGACTTCGGCTACGAGGAGGAGGGCAGGGTCCGGGTCGGTGCGGCCGACGGCGCGCACAAGGTGTCCCAGCCCTACCTGCCGTCCCGTGGCAACCAGCCGCGCTACATGGTCGACCAGACCGGCGCCTGGGAAGTCGGGAAGAACGCGGGCGGCGACAACGTGCTGTACCAGTACATGGACCAGTCCATGAAGGACACCCACGCCTGGAACCGGCACACGCCGAACACCACGGTCGGCGACTTCCGCTGGGAGAGCTACAAGGCCACGGTCGACGTCTCCTTCCCGGACCCGGCGGGCGGGCTCGCCTCCCTGGGCGTCCGCCAGCAGAAGGGCATGGCGATCAGCGACGCCGCCTACAACGTGCGTATCCGCCCGGACGGCAGCTGGACGTTCTACGAGTACGGCACCGCGATCAAGTCGGGAACGGTCGCCGCGTCCGGCACGTACCGTCTCGCCCTAGAGGCGAAGGGCGCGACGGTCACGGCCTTCGTCGACGGGGAAGCCGTCGCCACGTACGAGGATCCGACGCCGCAGACCCAGGGCCGCGTCAAGCTCGGCAGCGACTTCTACAAGACGGGCTTCGACAACCTGAAGGTCGAGAAGATCGACGGGTACACGCCCTACACCGGCACCCAGATCGACAACATGGACGGTTCGGTCGCGTACGACGGCGCCTGGAGCCGGAAGGCCTCACTCGGCGACGCGATGGACTGGTACCGGTCGACGTCGACGAGCACGGCTGCTGGCGCGTCCTTCAGCGTCCCGTTCACCGGTACGGGGATCGATGTCATCGGCGGCAACGACGGCAGCGCCGTTCTGGATGTCTACGTCGACGGCAAGCCGGTCGCGGTGGACGCGAAGACCTCCGCCGTCGACAAGCGCCTCGCGACGTACAAGCTCCGCGGCCTGCCCGACGGCAAGCACACGGCGAAGTTCGTCCTGAAGTCCGGGAAGCTCGTTCTCGACGCGTTCCACGTCGTTACCGGTGAGGGCCGGCCGTAGAGATACGGCAGCGAGATCGTCACGTTCACCGACGACCACGGGCGCGCCTGTACCGCGTCCGTGGTCGTCGGCGCCCCTGCCGGAGGTCCTCAGTAGAAAGCGGCCTGGTTCTTGCCCGCCGTCTTGGCTCGGTACAAGGCCGTGTCGGCGTCCCGCAGCGCCTCCGTGGGCGCCGTCGGCTTGGTGATGCTGCGGGCTCCGATGCTCGTGGTCACCTGGACCGGATGGCCGTGGGCGAGGATGAACGGGTCGGTGAAGGCGTCCAGGAGCCGCGTCGTGTAGTCGTGCAGGGTGCGCTCGTCGACGCCTTCCACGAGGAGGGCGAACTCGTCGCCGCCGAGCCTGGCCACGAGGTCCTGGTCGCGGACCCGGCCCGCCAGCCGGTGTGCGACGCCGACCAGCAGCTCGTCGCCCACCGGGTGTCCCAGCGTGTCGTTGACCTCCTTGAAGCCGTCGAGATCGAGCATCACCAGTCCGGCGCCGCAATCGTCGGAACACCGGCCGAGTACGGACTCCAGGCGCTCGTTCAGCAGCGCCCGGTTGGCCAGACCCGTCAACGGGTCGTGGGTCGCCTGATGGCTGAGCTGTTCCTGGAGCACCGACTGTTCCCGGAGTGAGGCGGCGAGGGCGATGGCCCGGCTCTGGGCGAACTGGGCCAGGAACGCGACGCGCAACAGCAGCAGCAGTGACAAGGCCGCCATCATGCCCACGATCACGGTGACGTCCACGGGCTGGTCCCGGATGCCGCCGACGTTGGCCAGCACGATGAGTGGGCCCATCAGGATGAGCGCGATCAGGATCGACAGTCTTCGCCGCGGCATCCTCTCCTGGGCTGCCGCCGCGAGTGCGGGCCGGGCGAGGGAGGAGTGCAGTGCCGCGGCCCCCAGCAGGAGGACGGAGAGCATCCATCCCACCTCGGACACGTCCTCCGCGATCGCGGTCCCGGTCGTCGCCTGCGTCCCGTAATAGAGGCCGTCGGCGGCCAGCAGGACGACCAGCCATCCGAGGCACAGCAGGAACGACGGTGAGCGCGAGCCGGTGGTGAACATCAGCCGCGCGGCCACGGACAGCAGCATCAGGTCGGTGGCGGGATAGGCGATGGAGACCGCGAGCGGCCATGCGGACAGCTCGCTGCGCAGGTACGGGGCGAAGATGAACGCCCAGAACAGGGTGGCGAACCCGAGCGTGACGATGCCCGCGTCCAGCAGGCCCGCCCAGTGCAGACGGCCCGCCTCCCGCCGGGCCAGCGCCACCAGGCCCGCGGTGAACAACAGGTAGCTGCCCAGGTAGAGCATGTCGGCCACGCCCGGGAACGGGACTTCGTCGCCGCGGACCTGGTACAGACCCCAGATCGTGTCCGCCGCCGCGAACGGTGCCATCCCCGCGGCGAACAGCCACCACGGAAGGCGAGACGCCGGCTTGTTCCTGACCACGCCCACGGCGATCGCGGGCACGACCGAGGCGGACACCAGCACGGGCAGCAGATAGCGCACCGAGGAGGAGGTGACCAGGAAGGTGACGATCACCGCCACCCCTGCTGTCACATACGCCCAGGCCACCGCCTCGCGGCGGGAGGGCAGCCAGGCGTGCAGCTTGTCCACGGTTCCTCCCTCCCTGCCGCCGTCGGGAGCCGGAGAGCGGTGATGGAGCATCATTCGCCTCCGTTGCCCGGAGGCTGGGAGCGGAGGGCCTCGAGGATGCGGCAGGCGCGGTCCAGCTCGTCCTGGAGCCGGGGTGCAATCTGGGCCAGGGGGGCGGGGTCGCCGGCCCGGGCCTGCTCCTCCAGCTCCCCGCAGCAGGCGGCGAGGCTACGGGCTCCCATGTTGCCGGCGGCGCCTTTGAGGCTGTGGGCCTGCTCGGCGGTCTCCGAGATGTCGTGGCGGTCAAGGGCGTGGAAGAGGGCGCTGGTCATCTCGGGTGCCCGGACGAGGAAGTGGTCCACAAGACGGTTGACCAGTTCGTGCTCGGCGGGGGTGCCGGCGCCCCGTAGTTCGTTCAGCCGCTCTTCGATGGAGACGCGCAGGTCGTCGCTGTCCTCCTGTGGGCCGGTGGGGTGTACCCAGCGGGCGAGAGCTCGTTCCAGCTCGTCGGGGCTGACGGGTTTGGCGATGTAGTCGTCCATGCCCGCGGCCAGACAGCGTTCCCGGTCCTCGGCCATGGCGCTGGCCGTCATGGCGATCACCGGCAGGTGACGGCCGCTGCCGCGTTCCCGGCGGCGCAGCTCCCGGGTGGCGCTGTAGCCGTCCATCCGGGGCATCTGACAGTCCATCAGTACGGCCTGATAGCGAGGTTTCGCGTGCGCCTCGGTCAGTTGCAGTGCCTGGACGCCGTCGGCGGCGATGTCGACGCTGTAGCCGAGGCCGGTGAGCATGCCCTGCGCCACCATCTGGTTGATCTCGTTGTCCTCCACCAGCAGCAGATGGCCGCGGTCGGGCCGCGGGGGCGCGGAAGGGGTCGGAGCCCGTGCCGGTGCCTGAGCCAGCGCCTGGGTGGAAACGGCCACCGACGGCTTCTGGCTCATGAGTTCGACCAGAGCGTCCACGAGCTGCGACTGCGAGACAGGCTTGGGCAGACTCTTCGCGATACCGGCCGCGGTCAGTTCGGCGGCGGGCAGGGGTGCGCTGGAGCTGAGCATCAGCAGCCGTACGCGGGAGAGGGTCCGGTCGGTGGTGATCCGGCGGGCGAGTTCCAGGCCGTCCATGTCGGGCATATGCATGTCCAGCAGTGCCAGGTCGAAGGGGCGGCCCGCGGCTGCCGCCTCGTGCAGGGCCACCAGGGCCTGCGGGCCGCCCGCGACGGCGGTCGGCTGCATGTGCCATCTGCGCAGCTGGGTGTCGAGGATCAGCCGGTTGGTGTCGTTGTCGTCGACGACCAGCACCCGCAGCCCGCGCAGCACGACGGGCTTGACAGGCGCCGCGGGTTGCTGGGGCGTGTCAGGTGTCCGGGCCGGCACGGTGAAGTAGAACGTGCTGCCCTGTCCGAGCCGGCTGGTCACGCCGATGGTGCCGCCCATCGCCTCGGTGAGCCTGCGGCAGATGGCCAGCCCGAGACCGGTGCCTCCGTAGCGGCGGGTGGTGGAGGCGTCCGCCTGGGAGAACGCGTCGAACATGCGCTCCTGGTCGGCCTCGGCGATACCGATCCCGGTGTCGGACACCTCGAAGCGCAGCCACGGCGTGCTCGCCGCGGAGGCCCGGTCGGCGGCCGGGCAGACACGCAGGACGACCTCGCCGGACTCGGTGAACTTCACCGCGTTGGATGCCAGGTTGAGCAGGATCTGCCGCAGCCGCCCGGCGTCCCCGAGCACGATCACGGGCAGGTCGGGATCGCAGTCGCTGAGCAGTTCAAGACCCTGGGCCTGGGGGGTCTGCGCCACGAGCGTGGTGACCTCCTCCACCAGCGTCTGGGGGCTGAAGGCGACCTCGTCCAGTTCGAGCCGGCCGGCCTCCAGCTTGGAGAAGTCCAGGATGTCGTTGATCAGTGACAGCAGTGCCGAGCCCGCGGCCTGAATGCCCTCCGCGTAACGACGCTGCTCGGCGTCCAGTGGGGTGTCCAACAGCAGGCTGCTGAGCCCGAGGACGCCGTTCATGGGCGTACGGATCTCATGGCTCATCGAGGCGACGAACTGGGACTTCGCCTGGGACGCGGCGATCGCCTGGTCGCGGGCCTCCGCCAGGGCGGCTTCGGCCTGCTTGCGCTCGCCGATGTCGCGGACGAAGGCGTTGAAGCAGCGCGCCTTCGCCGACTTCAGCCGCCACACCTCCAGTTCGACCGGTATCTCGTGGCCGTCCCGGTGCAGCGCCGCGAGTTCGATCCGGCGGCCCAGCACATGTGTCTCCCCGCCGGCCAGCACCCGCTGTAGGCCGGCGGTGTGCAGGGCGCGGTAGCGCTCGGGGATGATCGTCTCCGTCAGCGGGCGGCCCATCGCCTCGCGGTGGCTGAACCCGAACAGCCTTTCCGCGGCCTGGTTCCAGTCGATGACCAGGCCCTCCTCGTCGATGGAGACGAAGGCGTCCCGGGCGGTCTCGATGACCGAGCGCGCCTGCTCCTGCAGCAGCCGCAGCGCTTCCTCCCGGCGCCGCTGTCCCTCCGCCTCGCGGATGAAGCCGCGTACCTCGAGGGGCTTGCCCGCCGCGTCCCCTACGACCCAGGACGTGGTCTCCGTCCACAGCCAGTGCCCGTCGGCGCGCCGCAGCCGCAGACACACCACCACCCGCCCGTCGCGGTGCAGGTCGCGCTCCGCTCCCTCGAAGTCGTCCACGTCGCCCGGGTGCACCCAGGACTCCACTGATGTCCCCACGATGTCCTCGACGGGCCGGCCGAGCAGGACCTGCCCCGCGGCGGACACCTCCTCGAAGAAACCGTCGAGCGTCCGCCGGAAGACCATGTCCGGAGAGTTCTTCGCCAGCAGCCGGAACCGTTCCTCGTCGTCGGCCGCGTACTGCCTCGACGGGTCTGTGGGTTGCTGCATACGTCCGCCTCCACATGTGATGCCCGACCGCACGGCGGGCCCGGGACTTCCGAGCAGACGTCCACAGGCCGGCCCGTATGCGCGACGCCGCCCGCGTTCTCACGGGCCACGGCTGATGACGGAGATCACGCGATCCCCTCCGGATACCAACGGACCCTTCCAGCGAAGGATGAACCACCGAAGATCGCAAATCGGGCCCGCGCCCACCGCCGAGGCCTGGTGACCTGACCGCGTATCAGTGCGGTACGTGCCGCTCCGACTTCGCGAGCGCGTCCGGCTGCCGCCGGTTGGGCTGGCCCGGGGGGTGGGGAGGCTGTTGCGCGCGAATGTGACACTCGACCCCTGAGGTGTCACCTTTTCGCGCAACAGCCTCTCCCCGGGCCCCGGCTCCGAGCAGGTTGTCGGCCGCCGGGCCGGCCGTGCCCAGCAGCGGGCCGGTCCCCCCTCCCCGCGCGGGGGGGGGAGCCCTGCCATGGCGACGACGCCGGCAGTGCCCGTAGCGACGTTCGGGCCGTGGGGCGCGGCAGTCGCTACGACGTCACCGGCTCGGCTTCCGCCTCCGTGCCAGTCGTTTCCGCGTCGCCGTACGGTCCTGCGTCGCCGTGCGTGCCGATGTGGATGTCGCCGTCGGCCCCGGTCGCGCTCGTGCCGCGGCCGAGTGCCGTCGCCTCCTCCAGTTGACCGGTGGCCAGCACCGTGCCCGCTGGGCCGGACGGGTTGACGTACAGCGCGTACCCGTCCGGCAGCCGGCCCAGGAGGTCGGGTACGGCGACGACTTCGAAGGCGAAGCCACCGGCGGCGTCGAGATATGGCGAGGAGGTGTAGACCGGGACCACGGGCGTGCCGTCCGACGCGACGGCCGTGACCGGCAGCCCGTCGGGCAGGGTCAGCACCGCGACCTCGGCGGCTGCCAGGGCGCGCACCGCGTCCTCGGCGGGTCCGTAGCCGGTGACGGCGAGCTGGAAGGCTGCGTCGACGTCGTCGGCGGGCGCGGGCCAGCCGAGGGCCTCCGGGGAGGGGCGGTACGCCTCGTTGTCCTCCCACTCCTCGATCTCGCCGGCCGGTCCGGACCGCCAGCGCCCGGCCACCGCCCAGTCCGGCGGCACGCCCTCGCCGGACCAGCCGGGGTCGACCATGCTGATCCAGTGGTCGGGCGCGAGTCGGGCCGCCTCGACGAGTTCCTGCGGAGGAACGGGCATGTGTTCACTCGGTGCCGGGTCGGCCGGCGTTGCGGGTCGCTTCTGCTTCTGGTTCTCGCTCATGTGACCTTCGGCCATCAGACGGAGTCGGCGGAGGCCGCGACTCTACGGACTGCAACTGGAGAGGAGGCGACCGGGAGACCAGCCGTCAGCTTCTCCGGATGCCTCGTCAACTTCCTTGTGTGGTAGGGATTTTCGGTCGCTCGGCCCTACCGCCACATGCGGCCCGGCGGCGAGGCCCGGCCGACGGCGGCTTCGTACTCCTCTCTCATGACGGGCCGTCCCGGTTCGGGTCGGAGGACGGGACCTCGGGCTCGGCGCCGGGCGCGAAGGGCTCGGCGGGCACGCCGGGCACGGCCGGATGGTGGACGCCGTCGACGTGGGCCAGCACGACCGCGGGCCCGGTCGCTGGGCCGAACGACCGTACGCCGCCGTCCGGTTCGATGACGGTGAGCCTGATGCCGAGTTCCTCGGCGACCAGTGCGGCGGTGGTCTCGGTGAGGTGCTCGCCACCGGGGCTCTGGCGCAGCAGCCGGTAGCGCTGCGGCAGAGTGAGCGTGACCTCGGCGGCCGTCAGCGACTGCCCGGTGAGCACGGCGAAGGTGCTCTGCGCCTGGGTGAGCCCGAGCGGGACCCCGGCGGCGGTGAGTTCGTCGACGGTCGGTTCCGGCCGGCCGCCGAGCCAGTCGGGTCCGGCGAGCAGGGGGGCCTTGTCCGCCGCGTCGGGGGCGCCGAGCCGGTCCTCGGCCCAGCGGTGCAGCGCGGCGGGGCCGTCCGGCCCGGCCAGGGCGGCGGCGAGGCCGTTCCCCGCCGCCGGCTCCGGCGCGCCGTCGCGCAGGGCGCGCACCAGCGCCTCGGCGAACTTGTCGCCGTCGCCGGGCACGTCGTACAGCCGCAGCGGAACGCCTCCGAGGTCGAGGCTGCCGGGGCCGGTCCAGGAGGGGGTGGGAGCGGGGGCGGGGTCCTTAGTGGCGTGTGTGAGCGAGACCTGGGCCGCCTCGGCCTCGCTGAGCGCAGCCGGGCTCGCCTCCGCCTGCGGCGCCGACGCCTGCTGCGGGACGGACCGCGTGAGCGGAGCGGGGGTGACGTCGATGTCGGCGTCGGCCGACGGCTCCGGGTCTGTGTCCGGCCACCTGCCGTCATCAGAGGCGCTGTCGCTGCCGGTGTCCGATTCCCTGCCGGTATCCGACTTCGGGCCCGCGTCCCACTCCCGGTCGGCGTCCCACTCCGGGCCCATGTCCCCATCCGGATCCGCGCCCCCTTTCGGGTAGGTGTCCCGGTCCCACACCGTGTCCGTGCCCGAGTCCCACACCGTGTCCGTGTCTGTCCAGCCCACCGAATCCGCCGCCGTTTCGGACTCGGCCGCCGGATCCGGTTGGGTGTCCGAACTGCCGACCGGGTCCGAGTCGGGGTCCGGATCGGCGTGAGGGACGGTGGTGGCCACGTTGGTGGGCAGGGGCGGGGCGGTGCGTGCCGGAGGCGCGGTTGGCTGGGCGGGCGGAGTCGGCGGTGCGGACTCCGCCCGGGTCTTGGGAGAAGCGGTCCCCTCGGCCACCGTGCCACCGGTGGACGTGCCGGGGGCGGGAGCGGGGCCGGGAGCCGGGCCGGGGCCGGGAGCCGGTGCCGGTGCCGGACCAGGCTGCGGGGCGGGCGGGGTCGGCGGTGTGGGTTCCGGCGGCAGCTGGGGTGGGTCGACCGACCTCCAGTCGAAGTCCCTGCCGAGGTAGCCGGCCACCACGCTCATCACCAGGCGGGTCTCGCCCGTATCCGTGTCGTGGACGAAGCGGACGAAGTCGCTCGTCACCCACACGGTCCGGGCGGTTCCGGTGCGGGCGGCGAGGTCGTGGGCCTCCTGGAAGCGGGAAAAGGCGTCCACGGGGACGATGTCGAGCGCTTCCGCCCGGACGTGGGCCAGCTCAGGATCGTGCTTCAGCAGCTCGACGATCTCGGCGTGGGGCACGGGGCGAGTGGTGCCGTCCCGGCGGGGCACGCTGATCCCGGCGGCGGTCCGGTCCGTGGCCACGAAGTACGGGCCCGGCTTGACGTCACGGAACTTGCGCTTGGCCCAGGGTGCCGCCACCTGCGTCTCGCCACTGCTGCCGGGGCTCTTGACGAAGTAACTGTCCACGACGACCGGGCCCTTCAGCGGGCGCCCCGTCCAGTTGCGGCCGACCCGTCGGTCGTCCGTCGAATGGATCTCGGTTCCCCGGTCCAGCGCCCCGTTCAGTTCCAGGTCGTACGCGGCGAGCACATGCGGGTCGTACGTGTCGCGGCCGACCGCCGCCGCCCGGACCGCTGTCAGGAACAGGTCGCTCTGCCGGTCGGGATCCCGCGGATCGTCGCCGGCGAGCAGATGGAGGACCTTCTTCGTCAGGGCCTCCGCGTCGGGGTGGTTGTCGACGCTCTCCACGGCCTTGACGGCGGCCCACAGCACGTGTTGCCGGTGGGCCTCGGTCACCGGGGTGTCGGCAGGCAGTCGCAGCACCTTGCGGACCCGCCCGTCCGGATCACCCTCCGCCAGCAGTTGCTTGGCCCGGCGCACGGAGGGAAGGGAGACGAAGTCGGACAGTACGGCCCGGGAGTCGGCGGCCACGTGCGCCGACGCCGCCTGGAGTGCCGCGGTCATGTCGGCGGGGCTCAGCGGGGCGGGCCGCGTCCCGGGGGTGGCCGGCCGGCCGAGGTGCGCGCGGGTGACCCCGTCGAGCAGGTCGAGCGTGAACTGCCCGGGGCCCCGCAGGTTCGCGTCCCTGCGCCGCATCATCTCCAGCGCGCCGATGCCGCGCAGCAGTCGCTGGTACTCGCCGGAGGGGTCGTTCTTGTCGTTCTCGACGGAGACACCGAACTTCAGGCGCAGTGCACGGACCAGCCGCAGGGTCGTGTCGCGGGCCTCCTGAGGGGTGAGAACGGGCTCGGTCCCGCTCACGCCCGCGATCTCGCTCAGGGTGTCGAGCTCGTCGCCCTTCGGTTCGGGCCTCACCTCCTCCCAGGTGACCGGGGTGGCGCCGTCGCGGGTGGTGTAGACACCGTGCGATCCGTCGTCGTGGTAGACCGTGTGCAGCCGGTTGGGGGCGTAGACGGTGTGCTCTGTCTCGTTGGCGATGTCCTGGGCCACCGATACCGTCGACAGCGGATCGGCGACGAACGGGGCGGGGCTCCCCGAGGCGAGGGCGACGCCAGGGTGGCCCGGTGTGTTCACCCAGCACGAGAGGACCACGATCGGTACGGTCGGCGCGAGCTGCGCCACGCTCGGACGCCTGTGGAGGTAGCCACCGCTATGGGGGCCGCGGAGTCTTGCCGTATCGCCGGACACCACGGAGAAGTGGGACTCGCCCGGCAACCCGTGCACGTAGAAGAAGTAGGCCTTCCCGCCCTTCCACGGCACCGGTTTGGGGGCGCCATGGCGCCTTTTCGTGACCGGGTCGACGCTGAACCACTCCCTCAACCGGCTCAGCTGGGCGAAGAACTGTTCGCGTTCCCGCTGGTCGGCATCGGAGAAGACCGCGCGTCCGATGGGCAGTGAGTCGCTGACGAGCGTGACGGTGTTGACGTCGCCGTCGTAGACCACCCGCCCCTTGATGTCCTCCATGGCACCGGTGTCCGCATGGAGGTCGTCGAACTCCTTGTCGGTCATGTCGTCCGGTGGGGTGGGGAGCCAGGTACCCACCGGCACATTCGCGCCCCGGTCGCCGTCGACCTCGATACGGTGCCTGCCCGGGTCGTGCTGGGCCGTCTTCAGCGAGACCGATCCGGTGTGCGTCCACACCGTCTTCCGGGTCCGGTGCGCGGCCGTGCGCGGCAGGAGCAGCCCCTGGGCACCGGCGAACGGTGACGCGATCACCACCGGTACGTCACTGTCGCGGGCCCTCAACTCCGCGTCCAGGCCCAGCAGTTCGGCGAGCGCCTTCTTCCCTACGGGCCAGCGCCTGCCGTCCGGCAGGCCCAACGTGACCGCCTCATCGTTTCCGCTCTCGGTCGCGATGAGGTACGAACCCTCGCCCCACGGAGAGGGTGCGGGCGGCGAGGCGGAGCCCCTCACCTGGTACGAAGCCATGTCCAGGTCCTGTACCGGTCTGCCGGTCCAGTTACGCCCCAGCGGTGTGCCGTCCGGCGCCCTGAGGAGGGTGGCGTCACCGAGCAGGCCCTGCTTGGCCAGGTAGAGAGCGGTCAGTGCGGATTGGCTCGTCGCCAGCCCGGCGGCCGCCGCCTCGGTTGCCAGTTCGTAGAGCTCACGGAGGCGGTCGTCGGGCACGTCGTCGGTCTCGAAGGGGTTGTGCTCCGACGCGTGGGACTCTTGGGACGCGTCGCTGCCGCTGTCGCTCGTGGACGCGATGCTCTCGGTGTCGGACGCGCTGTCGGTGGACGGGTCGGTGCTCGGACTTGGGGGCCGGCTTCCGGAAAGGTCCAGGTAGGGCTGGGCGAGGACGGAATCGAGGAGCCCCTCCGGACGGAAGAATGTGGACTCGGCGGCGAAGGTCCACGGGGCCAATCTGGCGAGCTGCGCGACCCCGTCGGACAGAGGCGACCGCTCCACACTGATCACGGCCTGCTGTCGCACCTCCCGCCCAGTGGCGCCGTCGATCGGGCCCACGGTGCCGAGGTCACGGCCACCGCTCCGTACATCGATCCTGAAGTCCTCGACCCGGACTTCCCTGCCCCGCCGCCGGAGGACGTTGTTCGCGGCCCTGCGCTGAAGTTCCAGCTGACGCCGGATCTCCTTGCGCAGGAGTTCCTCCACCCCCTCGGCCCGTTGTCGGCCGACTGTCTCCGCGTGCTCCACGGCGCCGCCGAAGAGCGCGAAACGCGGGCCGTTGCTGTAGCCGGTGATCGTGATCCGGGGGGCCCGGAGTCCGGCCCGGATGTCCCTCAGGCCGGTCGCCACGATCTGCTCGGCCAGATCGGCGATCTTCTGGATGTGGACCGGGTCGGTGACGGCCCGATTGCGGTGCAGGAAAGGGACCTGGAGCTGCGCCGCAGGCAGCAGTACTTGCGGATCGGCAGCCGGCTCTCCGTCGTCGGAGTCCACCACACTGCCCAGGCTGCTGCTGTCGGACGCCGCCACGCTGATGTCGTCGGATACGACACTGTCGTCGTCCGGTCCCGCCACGCTGATGTCGTCGGACACCACACTGTCGTCTTCCGATCCCGCCACGCTGATGTCGTCGGATGTCGCCAGGCCGACATCGTCCACGTCCGCCGCACTGACGCCGGCGGATGCCACCGGGCCAGCCCCGTCCACCTCCGCCACGCCGACGCCGGCGGATGCCACCGGGCCGGCGCCGTCCGAGTCCGCCGCGGTATTGGCGTCGAGCAGGTCGTCACCCGTCCCGGAGTCCAACGGGGCTGTCGCCAAGCCGCTGGTGATGGTCGGATCGCCGGAAGGGACGTCGGCGGCGGCGCCGGGGGCGTCGGCCGGAGGAGCGGGGGGCGCGGCCGCGGAAAGTGCGGGCGGTGCGGGATGGTTCACCCCGCCCGGCACCGGCTCCCCGCCCGTCCCGGCGGCGGCCACGGTGTCCGGCAACGCGTCCAGGAGCCGGGCGAGGGTCCGCGCCGACAGTCCGGTCGCCAGACGGTGTACGTACGCTTCGCTCGCGCCGTGCCGACGTGCGAGATCCGCGAGCCGGTCCCGCGTCGCCTGGTCCGGCGCGGGAGCCCCGGAGGTGCCGGATGCCGGTGGCTCCGCCGGCTCGTGGTCCGGCTCCGGCTGAGGCTCGTGCTCCGGCTGCGGCTGCGGCTCGATGGGGCCGGTTCCGGCCGGCTCTGCCGGGACCAGCGCCTCATAGTGGTTGGTGCCGTTGTAGAAGACGTACACCTCGGGACCGGTGGCCTCGTCGTCGAGACGCCAGCTGAAACCGCCCGGTTGTACGAGTACCAGGTTCAGGTTCTGCGAACGGGCCACCAGCAGGGGCACCTCGTCGTAGAAGGGCGTCTGCCACATTCGCGGAGTGCCGATGGCGTCCGCGACCAGGCCGCCATAGCCGGCCTCTGTCATGGCGGACCGCTCTCGCGGAATGCCCCGGGCGGCAGAGCGCTGCAATGCCCGATGCAACCGCTGCCACAGCGCGTCCGCCCGCGGATCCCCGACCGGAGCCCGCAACAGCTTCAGCACCTCCTCCCGCAGGGTGGCCACCTGGGCCTGCTCGGTCAGTCGCCTGAGACGGCCCTGGTCCACCGCCGCCGTGTCGGGCTGGAAACCGGGCAGCAACGCCGTCACGGCGGGTGTCGGGAGGTCGGCGAGAAGCGTGCGGTCGTTGTCCTCGGCCGCCAGGGCCACCAGGGCCGCCCGGCGCTGAGAGGTCCGCAACTCCTCGTCGATCCTTGCCTGTTGCGCGGGGGTGAGAGCCGGCGGACTTGAGCGTTCCAGCAGGGCCAGCAGGTCGGTGAGGCCGGGGAACTGGTCGTGGACCAGCGTGTCCAAGGGGCTCCGCTCGGCGTGCTCGGTGCGGAAGCCCTCCGCGGCGGGGGACTTCTTGTACCAGTCCACCGCGTGGCGGCGCATCGTCGACGCGTCCATGGCCGCCCCGTCCGCGTCCGGCCGCTGCGCCGCCAGGCTCCCTCGCACGGCGTGGAACAGGCAGTCTCCGTCAGGGGCCACAGGACTGACGACGAAGGTACGCCCGTCGACTTCGACACGCGTCCCGGAGGCCGCCGGCGGCGGTACCGGGCGCATGGGCTCCGCGGGCGGAGCCGTGGACTGCGACGCCGCCGGGTCCGGCACGCCCGACTGCGCATCCGCCGGGTCCGGCACATCAGGCTGCGCATCCGTCGCCCCCGGCACAACCGGCTGACCACCCGCCGGGTCCGGCACATCAGGCTGCCCGTCCGCCGGATCCGGCACAACCGGCTGACCACCCGCCGGGTCCGGCACAACGGGCTGTCCATCCGCCGGATCCTGCACCGCCGGCTGACCACCCACCGGATCCGGTACCACCGGCGGCACCACCGGCGGCTGTTGGAGGTCCTTGTGCTTCAGGAGTACCGGCTCGACCGGGACTTCGAACCGTGCCGACATGCGGGCGGCCACGTTGCTCACCCAGCGGAGGGCGTCCACGGGGTTCAGCTGCGGCCGGACGCGCTCGTTGGTGCTCATGTAGCGGCCCGACTTGTCATTGACCTCCCAGTGCCCGGCCGCCTCGTTCCAGGCCAGCTCACCGCTCACCCGGGCGGACCGGGTCACCGTCCTGCCCGCCTCGTCGAATCCGACCGCCATCGTGGGGTGGCCCTGACCGTCGAGGCCCCGCCGCAACTCCTCGCGGGTCAGGTCCGGGTTCTTCGCCGCCAGGAGCTCGTACAGCTTCTCGAACTCCTCGCCATCGAGGGCCGTGTCGATCTCCTCGACACCGAGATGGATCTCGCCTTCTTCGTCAACCGAATACAGCCAGTGCACATGCTTGTGTTCCAGGAGCGCCGGGGGGAAATCGTCCAGCGCGTACCACAGTGGATTGACGCGCGTGGGCCTGACCTTGGCACCCTCGGACTTGGCGGGCTTGTCCTTGGCGGGCTTGTCCTTGGCGCCCTCGGGCTTGGCCGACTTGTCCTTGGCGGGCTCGTCGGGTCGCGGCTTTCCTCCCGGCTGATTCGGGTCCTGCTCCTGTTCCTGCTTCTTCACGCTCTTCGGGCCCGCGAGCGGACCGTATGCGTGATCGAGGTCGGTTCCGGGAGCGACGCCCCAAGGAGGCACGCTGAGCCGGTAGGTGCCGTCCTCCAGGCTGAGCACGACGTGCCGGTTCGAGGGTGCGGGGCGGCCGTCGGGGAACCCGGTGAAGTCCTGGGAGCTGCCGTCACCGTGGACGACGGTGATCCGCGCCCCGTAGACGCGGGCCGCGAGCATCGGGAGGAGGTCACCGGTGGCGTGGTCCTCGGGGGTGGCGGTGACGGTGCCCAGGGTTTGCAGGTCCGCGTTCGCGTCTTTGCCGATCTCCTCCGTGAGTACGCGGCGCATGCGGGCGACGACGGCGGCATCGGGGCCGGGGCCGGTGGCCAGGCGCAGCCCCCTGGCGAGCGCCTGGAAGAAGGAGCTGTGGGCGGGCACGGCGAGCTGGTAGTGGTGGTCGTCGAGGCTGAGGACCACGTGGGGGCGGGGAGTTTCGGGGTCGTCTACGAGGCCGTGGAGGTCCCCTGAGCCCTCACGCGTGCCGGGGTCGAAGTGGTCGAAGGTGCCGTCGCCCCTGACCACGGTGACCCGTACGCCGAAGGTGCGGGCGGCGAGCATCGGGAGCACGTCCGCGGCGGAGTGGTTCCACCCGGTCTCCGACGCGGCGTCACCGCGTCGTAGGAGCTGGGCGACCGCCAGTCCCGTACGGGCCTCGGGGCTCAGGTCGGCGGCGTGCGGGATCAGACCGCCGAGGGCGTCGAACTCGCGGCGGGCCGGGGTGTTCGTCCCCAGGTCGAGGCCCGCGTCGGCGATCTCCCGTGTGCTGAAGGTGTCGGCCGTGTCGGGGGTGACGAAGGCGAGCAAGTCCACGTCGGCCGGGTCGGTCAGCCGGGCGGCCAGCCGCCTGCGCAGCTCGGTCACCGCTGCCGGGCTCGTGGGGTCGATGCCCAGATCGGCGAGGAGTTCCGGAGCCGCCAGGTCCAGGCCTTCGGCGAGCGCGCGGAAGAAGGCCTCGCCGTCCCTCGGACCGTCGTGGAGGGTGTACGTCTCGTTCTCGGGCGAGGTGAGCCGTACGTCCGGTCCGGTGCCGGTCCTGGTGAAGCGGGGCCGTGCCGGGGGCGGGACAACGGCCGGTGCGGGCGGGGCCTGGTAGGTCACCTCGGGTGGTTCTTCGAGACCGTCGAGCTCCTGGCGGCCCTCGTCGGTGGCCGCCAGTTGGTGCCAGCGGGTGAGCTGGTCCGCTCCGGCCCGTACCCGGTGATACTCCGCCGCGGCCGTCTCCGCCGCCTCCCTGAGCCGGTCCAGCTCGGTGCGCCGGGCGTCCAGTGCGGCCTGTGCCGTCCGCTGTCCGGCGAGGGCGGCGTCGAGGGGCCGCTGGGCGGCCTCGGCGGACAGCCGGATCGCGTCGAGCCGGGCGGCGGCTTCGGCCCGGCGAGTGCGGGCGGTCTCGAGCCGCTGATCGGCCGCCGAGCGCAGGGCGTCAGCGGTCGACTCGGCCTGGGCGAGCCCGAGTCGTGCGGCGTCGACCCGCTGATCGGCCGCCGTGCGCAGGGTGTCGGCGGCCGACTGGGCCTGGGCGAGCCGGGCCCGCGCGGCGTCGACTTCCTCCTGCGCGAGTTCCGCCCAGCCGTCGTGCTCGGGGGCGGTGTCGTCCGTGAGGAGGGCGTCGAGTTGGGCCCGCGCGGCGGCCACGGAGTCCCGGGCCGTGCGGTGGTCCCGGGCGGCGTCGGTCTCGGCCTGCCGCAGGGCAGCCTCGGCCGCGTCGTAGGTGTCCCGGGCGGTGCCGTAGTCCTGGATGACGTCGGCCTCAGCCTGCCGCAGGTCCGCCTCCGCCGCGTCGTCGGCGTCACGGGCGAGATCGAGCGGGATCGCGGCGGCCCGGGCGGCCGGGCGCACCTCGTCCACCGCGCGCCGCGCGGCGTCGAGGGCCTCGCGCAGATGGATCGCGGTACGCCGCTTCGCCCAGTAGGCCTTGTCCGCGGTGACCCACCCCTTGCTCGCGCTGTCCACCGCATCCCACGCCCTGTCGACCTGCGCGGGGAAGTTCTCGTCGTTGATCAGCTTCAGACCCTGCGCGACGTCCTTCCGTATCCAGGCGATGACGTACGCCTCGGACTCCATCGCCTGCGGACCCGACCTCACCGCGTCGCCGAAGACCCCTCGGACCGCGTTCGCGAACTTCGAGTCCTTGAAGCTCCGGTGTACGTCGCCGACGCTGAGGAAGGTGGTGGGGATCGCGAACAGGAGCGAACGGTCGGTCTTCGGTTTGACGTTGCGCGACGTCAGGTGGTCGTCACCCACCGGCATCCCGTCGCCCTCGAGGTCGTTGGGTCCGGGACCGAAGAGCCCGATCGTGTTGAGGCCGGCGCCGTTGGGCGAGTCGTACAGGAAACCGCCGCCGAAGTTCGCCGACTGGGCGTGCTCGCTCGACGAGGAGGTTCCCGCGTTCTCGCCGTACCGCCTGAGCACCTCCAGCTTCTTGCCGTCCGCGACCGTCAGCAGCAGGGCGCGGCTGAAGTCGGGCGTGGAGCGCAGGAACAGCTCTCCGGTGTCGGTGCCCACGACGGACTTCTCGGTCAGCCCCGCGACCTGGTAGCCCTCCGGCTTCAGGGTGACGGGGAAGAAGGACGTGACCGCCGCGTAGCCGGTGGCGTCCTCCAGTGCCTGCGCGGAGCCGGTGCCGAACCGGGTGAGGCCGGTGTTCCTGGTCTTCCGGAGGAGTTCGGTCACGGTGGTGGCGTCGGCGCCGGCCGGGAGGGAGATGCGGGGGTCGTACGCCCTGCCGAGCAGGAGCTCGCTCGCCGCGCGGATGTTCTCCACGGCGATGATCCCGCGCGGGTGGAAGCCGTTCTCGGGGAAGTCGAAGGTCCCTTCGGCTCCGTCCCCGAACCGGACGGTCATTGCCTGCCCCGGCTTCGGAAGGGGCACGGGCCGGGGAGCGTCGGCCAGGGCGGGATCGCTCCCCGGGTCCGGAGCGGGCAGCAGCCTCGGGGCGCCGGACGTGTTCGACGCCCCGGCATGACCAAGCCCGTTGCCGCGGGAGGGGCCGGGCCGGCCATCGGAGGAGGAGTCGTTCGCCCGCGGCGTCACCGGTTCCATCAGGCTGAGCGGCACATGCTCGCGCAGCTCCCCCACGCCGTGTTCCTCGACGATCTGCCGCCTGCCCCGGAAGCGGTCCCAGACGGAGACCGTCCCCTCCCGCGCCTCCCGCTCGGCGGCGTTGCCGGTGTTGGGGGTGTCGTCCGCCTCCAGCGTGATCCGCATGGTGTACGGGGTGACGACCTCCGCGTACGGCTCGGTGGACGCCGCGCGGTAGATCGTGACGGTGGTGGTCGAGTGGCTCGACGCGGCGGTCCGCTTGTTGGATCCGCTCTCGGCATACGTGGGCCCGGCGCCCGCGACGTACTGGTTGCCGGTGTACACCAGCTGGCTGGTCTGGATCCCGATGTCCGCGCCGGAGGAGGCTTCCGAGCCCTGCTGGACGGTCTCGATGGCCCGCCGGTTCTCCTCCATCTCCACGCTGTGGTCGAGCCCGTGGAACACGGGTGTCCCGGGGATCAGCTCGACCCGCGCCCGGACCCACCGGTCGCCGATCCGCACGCCGTCCCAGCCGGTGCCGCCGACGGTGACCATCGTCGAGGGGCCGGTGGTCGTCATCTCGCCCTTCAGGGCGCGCGTGGCGCGGGCCGTCACCAGCTGCCGGATCTTCTCCCTGCTCGACTCGTCGAGCCCCATCCCGCGGATCCGCTCCTCGAACGCGAGCAGCGCCTGAGTCGGGTCCAGCGGGTTCACCGCATACGTGCCGAAGGGGGCGCGGCGCAGCCACGGCTGCGGCGACCAGAGGTGCTGCGTGTAGCGCGGGACCTCGCCCATCCCGTCGTCGAGCAGCCCCAGCTGGTGGGCGCTCTTCTCGGGCAGGTGTCCCAGCAGGCCGGCGGGGGTCGTCAGCTCCGTCCCCGCCGCTCCGGCCAGCATCCCGGGTACGAGCGAGCTGCCCGCCGCGGCCCGACCGAGCCACCCCGTCCCGAGCCGGCTCGTCGTCAGCGCGAACCAGTGGTTCACGTCTCCGGCCACCAGCACCTGGTGGGTGAACCCCTTGCGGTTCATGTCCGCGACGACGGTACGTACGACACTGCGGCTCCGCGCGGTGCCCCGCGAGACGGGGTTGGCGACGAACGCGTAGGTGCCCATGAGCCCGTGCCCAGGGAACTGGGAGGCGTTGTAGCCCAGTTGACCGCCGAAGACGAAGGTCGTGCTGTTGCTGGTCTTGCCGGCGGCCTGCCGGGTGCCGCCGAGGATCATCTCGGTGTCCATGGACATCGACCCGGTGAGGGCACGCAGCCCGCCCACCGTCGTCGCGTACCGGTAGGTCCCCCACAGCGTGGCGTAGGGCCCCTTGCCCATCAGCCCGCTGCCCGCCAGGCCGAGGGGCCCGGTGCTCTGGTCGAAGCTCGCCGTCAGGTACTGGGGTGTGAAGACCCGGATGACCGCCTCCCGGGTGGGGGCGCCCTCCTCGACCAGTTGCCAGGAACTGCCCGACGCCTCGTGCAGGACCCGGTTCACCTCCGCGACCAGCACCGGCGGCAGCACCATGTTCACGGTCACGAAGGGGTGTTGGCGGAACTCCCGGAACTGGTCCGTCCCGCGCCCGGAGAGCCGCCCCGCGTTCGGGCCGCTGCCCCCGCCGGGCAGCACCAGATCGCCCTTCGCCAGGGCGAGGGCCCGCTGAGTGCTCATGGGTGAGGGATCGGGCTCGTCGCTCAGATACGGGTTGAGGGCCCCGTCCGCGTGCGGGTCGGCCTCGGGGGCGTGCTGGACGGGGACGCTGATCAGGACCGTTCCGGTCACCGGTCCGCCGCCCCTCAGGTGCCCCTGCGCGGTCCGGCCGAAGAGGATGTTGGTGGGCTCGTCGAGGACCAGCAGTCCGGGCAGCCCGAAGCCGAAGCCGCGGACCAGGCCGCGAGGCCGCCAGTAGCCGCCGAGGGTCGCGGTGAGTTCCAGGTTGTAGCGGTACAGGTGGGTGGGCTGGTTGCTCACCGACATCGGCTCGTTGGTGACCGTCGAGCCGAAGGCGGTCTCCGCCTCCCACTGCCGTCCCGTACGCACGCCCGCCGTCAGCCCGAGCGTGTTCCGTGGCAGCCCGGCGTCGTCGACGCTGTTGTCGCGGCCCGAGAACGTGCCTTCAAAACCGATGTCCTCGCCGCGTTTCGCGCTCGTCTGGCCGTCCAGACGGTCGACGCCCAAGGCGCTGAAGCGCATCCCCTCGTCGACGTCCTTGCCCTCGTACCGCCTTCCGGTCAGAGTTCCGTGCACCCAGAGCGTGTAGTACGTCTGCCCGAGGCCGCCGGTGTCGGTGAGCCGGATCGGCAGGCCGACCGTGGTCAGTGCCTCCAGGCTGGTGACGTTCTGCTGGGACAGCTCACCGAGGATCTGCAGGGTGTTCTGGAGCGCGACGTTGTACTTCGCGGGGTCGGACCACTGGGGCGGCCTCGGCAGACTGCGGGCCGCCGCCTGCACCTGGTTCGGGTCGCGCCGCATCATCTCGTGGAAGCGGGTGCGCCAGCCCTTCGGCAGGTTCAGCTGGTCGAGGGGAACCACCATTCCCTCGCGCTGCGCGGCGACCGAGTTGATCACGCTGTCGGCGAAGGCGTCCAGCAGGGTGCGGCCGACACCGTCCGCCGCGTCCGGCGTGACCTGCGTGCGCCGGCCGTCGTCGAAGGTGAACTCCTTCACCCGGTGCATGCCCAGGGTGCGCGGCCGGTCCACCGTGAGGTAGGCCGGGGCGAACGGCGTGGCACCGCTCCGCAGGACGAGGGACGTCCCGTCGTCCCAGCCGGCCAGCCGACGGGCCTCGGAGCTGGTCATCCGGTCCAGGCTCCAGGTGAGGAACTGCCGGGGCGGGCCGCTGTCGCCGGCCCGCCGCACCCGTACGGACTTGACGACCAGGTAGAGAGCGGTCCTGGGCCCCTTGACCTGTCCCGCCGACTTGAGGGCACCGGCGCCGCCGAGACCGACCTGGTAGGTCCGCGCGAACGAGTACGTGGCGCTCGGCCCGGCCTGGAGCCGCAGGTCGAACGGCGCCGTCCCCGGGTCGAAGAAGTTGAACGCGGGCCCGACGGCGGCCTGCAGCAGCAGGTTCCTGCCCGTCGCCCGGCTGCGCTCGCTGCGGACCGTGGACGTGTTGATGTCCCGCATCTCGGCCTGGTCGGTCTCCCCGAACAGCACAGCCGAACGCGGGATCACCTCCTCGACGACGAAGACACCCAGCGGTGACTTCCTCTTGTCGTCGGCGAACAGCGGCGGGGTCGTGACGCGGCCACGCGCCAGCGTGCCGCCGTGCCGCTGGAAGCTGTCGGCCGAGAAGAAGCTGTCGAGTTCGTTGTAGGCGGTGCTGCCCGGCCGGGCTCCGACGAGCCCTGCCGCCCAGTCGCGAATCGCCGCGACGGGACCGTAGCCCTCGATACGGACGAAGCGGTACTGCGAGTTGCGGTCGAGCGTCATCGACCTCGGAATCCGCCCCGGCGTCGGCCTCTTGAGCACGCTGTCGGGCAGGCGCACCTTGATCCCGTCGCGGACGGAGAAGTCGAAGCGGGCCGGGGTGGGAGCGCCGGTGGTGGCGGTGACCGTGTCCGTGATGACCTGTCCGGCGGCGTCGGTGACCCACACCTCGTAGCGGAGGTCGTCGAGATACGCACGGGAGCCGTCGAGCGTACGGGTCTCCATCTGGTTCTGACGCTGGTCCGTCAGCGTGTAGCCGACCTTGTCGATGAAGCCGAACCGGAAGTTGAGACGGCCGAAGCCACCGAAGGCCGCCGTGCCCGCGGGCCCGATCGGCCCGCCGAGGCCGTACTGGGAGTTGGCCTGCATGTTCTTGGAGAACCCGAAGGTCGCGGCCGCCCGGTGCATACTGTCGATCTTCGTGGCGTTTCCGACGCCGTCGTCGTACGGGCTCCAGTTGCCGTAGTGCCGCGTGTTGACGTAGAGGACCCGCAGGTCGCCGTTCGCGTTGACATACGGGAACGGGCGCCCACGGTCCGTCAGCGTCTTCGGCTTCTCCTGGAGCGCCCGTCGGACGTCGGTCAGCAGCTGGGTGTCGTCCTGGGGCAGCCGCGTGCCGGGCCGGCGGTGCAGTTCTGCCCGGATCGCCTCCACCACCTGGTCGATGCCGCGCAGGACGACCGTGCTCTGGCCGAAGGTGCTGGGGCTGGCGAGGAGTTCGGCGCGCTCGGCGTCGGTCAGGTTCTGCGGCAGCAGCGCTTCGAGGTCGTCGACGTACTCGGGCATGCTCCGGCCCTCTTCGAGCCGGGCCGGGGTCCGGCGCCCGCGGGCCGGGGGCGCCATGTCGCGGTCCAGTACGGGCTGGTGCGAGGGCGTGGCGGCAGCCCGGGAGACGACCGGGGTCAGTGCCGTGATCTGGTCGGCGTCCTCGTCCGGCTGCCTCGGCTGCTGGACGAGCGGTTGCACCGGCGGGCGTGCCCTCTGCGTGTCCGTTCGCTGGGTGGGCTCGGTCGGCGCCGTGGAAGCGGTCCTCGTCGCGGACCTGCGGAACAAGGACGCGCCGTACCTCGGATCCGAGGCGCCGTCGACCACGACGTGCTCCGTCGAGGACGACTCCCGGAAGCCGTCCAGGACCTCCGCGTCGACCCGGCCCGTGGAGTCCACGACCAGCGCCCGCGCCTCCACCGGCGCCATCTCCGGGGCACCCGGCAGCACGAGCACCCCGTCCTGCGTCATGTCCACCCAGACCGGGCCCTTGTCCTCCTCATCCGGCGCGTAGGGCGGGTAGTACGCCGCGAGGGCGTGCCCCGGCCCGGAAGTACTGCGGGTCAGGACCAGCGCGAGACTGCCCCGCCCCTTGGTGGCCAGGGCGTCGGTCACCGCGCCCCAGGAACCCACCGGGCTCATGTCGGCACCGACCCCCAGCCGGTCCGCGGCACGGCCCGTGCCCACGGCCTCGTCGTCCACAGCCCTGCCCGGCCGCGCAAGCCCTCGCAGCCCCTGCGGGAAGCGACGGTTCCGGAACCCCTCCACCAGGGCCACACACACCTGCAGATCCGCCGCCTCGTCGGCGCCGGCCACCTCCCCGAACTCCCCCATGACCTCGCGATGCACGTCCCGCGCGACCTCGGCCACGTCCTGTACGGACATCTCGGTCAGGCGGGGGCCACGACGCGGGCCGTCGAGGACCACGTTGCGGTCGATCGCCCGCCCCTCGGCGTACGGCTCCTTGCCGCTGTCAGGCGACCCGCCCCGTGGCCCGACCGACCCTCCCGCGGAGGACAACGGCACATAGGGCGCCAGGCGCGCCGCGATCGAGTGCTCGCCGAGCCACCATCCGCCGCCGTGCTCCTGGCCGAACCAGAACGCGTCCTCCTCCCCCTCCTTCGGCGCGCCCAGCGGTGGCTGCTCGCCCTCCACTTCCCGTATCAGACCGCGTACGCTCTCGGGCAGCTCGACCGTGAACTCCCCGCCATCCTCCAGCAGACGGCGCGTCGTCACACCGCGGACAAGGTCCCGCATGTCCTCACGGGAGGCCAGGAACCTCAGCACCGCCTCCCACACCAACTGCGGCTGGGCGTGCCGGGCAATGGCGTCGGCCGCGGCCGTCAATCGCAGAACCCGGTTTCGGTTGTAGAGATCCCGTACCAGGCTCTGCGCCACCGACTGGGCGAAGACCAGGGTCTGAGCGCGCCCCATCTCCTGCGGCGGCCGCGAGTAGGGAACCTTCCAGCTCCCGTCGGTCCCGACGCCGACGCCCTTGAGTGTCGGCAGTTGCCTTTGACTGTCGACACCGCCGTGTTTCAGGAACACGTCCAGTGCCTTCCCGGGGAACGTCCGCTCCAGTACCGAGTTCCGCCTGGCCAGGCCCTCCTTCTTCTGCCACCAGAAGTCCCGCACCGTACCCATGGGGCCGTAGATGTCCTCCTGGGTCTTGCCGTACTGGGCCTTGATCAGCTGGCGGAGCTCGCCGAGCGCCGGGTGCCCCGGCACCGTCAGAAACGCGGAGTTGTAGATCTTGTCGCCCTCGCGATGGACGGCGAAGCCCGCCGGGCCGTTCGCGACGTCCTGGAAGTCCTCCAGAGTGGTGATGACATTGTCGCCGTCGCTGTAAAGACCGCCGAAGGCGTTCACGATCTCCCAGCGCAGATCGTCACTGGAGGCAGCCCACCCCAGCCCCGTCTGCTTGACCGTCTCGGTGGTGGACTCCGCCTGCAGCCTCATCGGCCGCGCGGAATTGAACACCTCACGGAGGTTGACCAGCTTGACCCCCGTGCCCTGCGCCCACGCCACCATCCGTTGCACGGCCAGCAGCCTCGGGTCCTCGGACCAGTCGGTCAGGCGGAGAATCGCCTCGATATCGGCGCGTGGCACATCGGTGAACACCATGAAGAACACCTGATCCTGGAAGTCCCGGGCGGCGCTGCCGAACTTCTGCCAGAACCCGGCCGACGGACCGGTGTCGGACAACGGGTCACCCTGCCAGATGGCGGACACCAGCAGCGGCACCTGATGGTGCTCCCCCTGGTAGCTCAGGCTCCCCGCCTCGACGTCCCAGGTCGCCGGATCCATCGCGCCGGCATCCGGAGCCGACTCCAGCATGTCCATCATGTGGAGGAAGTACACCCCGTGATCGGGGCCGTATCCGGAGTAGTCGTACGGCACACCGGTGTCCGGATCGACCAGGAAGACCGGCGGCTCCGGCGGGCTCAGCAGGTTGAAGACATCAACACCCAGGGTCCGGTCCGCGGCCACCTCACGGACGTCGGGAACCCGCGCCGACGCGATGAGGTCGTCAAGGAGTTCGCCGGAGGAGGAGTAGGGGTCCGGACCCGACTCCGGATCCGTCAGGCCCAGCCCGTCCAGCACCTGGTGCAGGTCATCGTCAGTCCCCTCGGCGCTCTCCGGCGCGCCACGGTTGGTCTCGGCCCGTACGAACTCGAGTTCCTGGCCCGACAGGGGCGGCGCGGATTCCTGGGTGGACGGCGTGGACAGCGTGTCGGCGGGCGGCGGTGGCCCGGGATCCTCGGGGTACGCGCTCGACGTCATGGTGACGGGCCGGTGGGGTGCGGGGGCCGGCTCGTCCGCGAACGTGACCTCGGTTTCTCCGGTGTTGCCCGCCGACGCCCGGGCGTTCGGCGGAAGCAGGTCCTCCGGCCGGACGACCCCCCAGTCCGCGGCCGCCTGACGCCCCGGCGCCGAGGGGAGCAGGGAAGGGACGTACGGTCTCGACTCCCCCGTTCTGGCCAGGGCCACGCTGCCCTGCGAAGCCCACACGCCGTGACCGGTCTCCGCGGTGATGACGGCTCGCGGATCGGTGTTCAGGGTGCCACTGCCCGTCGGTGCGGCGGACGCGGCTGTACCCGCCGACGGCCCCGCGCCTGCCGGCGCCGGCTGCGTCGCCGGTGCCGCCTTCGGGACGGCCAGGACGATATCCACGGCCTGCGGGCGGCCGTTCAGCACCGGGTCCCGCGCCAACAGCTCGGCGACCTCCTCGTACGGCACCCGGCCGCGGAAACCCCCGGGCAGGTCCATGAGCAGGTGGTCCGGCCCGCCACCGGCCCACACCAGGTACGACGCGTGCCCGTTGGGAGTGCTCCACGGCGCTCGCTCCTGGCCCGCGGGGCGGTAGCCGCCGCCCTGCGACGGGGCGGCCACGACGACACGGTCCGTGTATGCCCGCGCGTTCAGCGGGGCCTGTGCCCAGTGGCGGCCGGTCGGAGTGCCGTTGGTGTCGAGCAACTGGGTTTCCGAGGAGAGGGCTCCCAGCAACTCGAGGTGGTACGCGGCCAGTTCGGTCAGGTTGTCCAGGTCGACTCCCACGGCCGCCGCCTGGGCGGCCAGTTGGAGCAGGTCGGGCCGCCGGGCCGTGTCCGGCTGGTCGAGGTGGAGGATCCTGGCGGTGAGCGCGTCCGGGTCGGGGAACCGGCTCTCCCATTCCAGGGCCTTCTCAGTCGCCCAGAACAGCCGTGACAGCTCGGGCTCCTCGACGGCCGCCGTATCAGGGTCGAGCCGCAGGATCCGTACGGCCTCGGCGTCCAGGTTCGCGAGCCCGTCCAGCCGCTGGGCCGTGGCGACCACGTGCGGCAGGTCGACGAAGTCGCTGAGCGCGGTGCCCGGTTGGAGGTTCGCGGTCTCGGCGGCTCTGTCCAGCAGGTCACGGTAGGCCTCAAGCCCGGGTTCGCCGTCCACCACGCCGTGTCGCCGGGCACGGTCCGCGCGGGCCGCGCGCTCGAACAGGTCCATGGTGAAGGGTCCGAAGTCGCGCAGCACCGGATCGTTGTCGCGCATGGCCTCCAGCGCGCCGATGCCGGCGAGGAGATTCCCGTACCGGCTGTCGTCCTCGATGGCCACCCCGAAGACCAGGCGCAGCGCACGGACCAGTCTCAGCGCCCGTTCGCGGGCCTCGACCGGGACCGGATCGGAACCTACGTGCAGTCCGGCCGCGCGGGCGCGGTCGCCGAGCACGTCGCCGGTGGGTTCCGGCCGGTGCTCCACCCACTTGCCGCGCCGCCCCCGCGAATCCGTGTACATACGGTGGACGAATCCCCGGTCCGGCAGATTCCCCAGGCTGACCATATGGGTGCCGCCGTACACGGTGCGCCCGGTCTCGTTGGACACATGCTGGCTCTCGCTGACGGTCGCCAGCGGGTCGGGGACGAAGGTGTCCTCGATGCCCCTGCGGGCTCGGACCACTCCCTGCGGCGTCGCGATCGAGCACGCCTCGATCAACACGCCATGGCCCGCGGGGAGTTGAGCCAGGCTCGGACGCCTCTTGAGCATCCCGCCGGTCTCCCGCTGCCGGGAGTGGTGGGCTGGGTCGCTCTCTGTCGGCACACTGGTCTCGCCGGGCTTGGCGTGCGCGCCGAAGACGTAGACGGGCTTGCCCGCGAACGGAACGGGCTCGTCGTCCTTGGCCGACTCACCGGTGACCGGGTTGTAGTGCCACAGCTCCGTCGCCTCCGTCGCGTGCCGGAGGGCCTCGATCCGCCGCGGGGCTTCGGCATCGCGGAACACGCCCCTGCCGATCGGCCCGCTGGCGGTGACGATGGTGTGGGACTGCACCTCGCGCTCCCACGCCGGAGCGTTCTCGTACTCCGCGGGGTCGAGCACCTGACCGGGAGTGCTGCGGATCCAGTCGGGGCGCGACAAGTCCGGAGCGAACAGCAGGGAGATGACGTGCGGCTGGGGCTGGTCCTGCTGCGTCGGGTCCTCTTGCGGGGACACCTTCACGATGCCGTTGGCCGACCAGGTGTCCCTGTCGATGCGGTCCGCCGCCCGGCGCGGCAGTTCCAGGCCCCTGGCGCCCGCGTTCGGGATGAGCAACACCACGGGGACGTCCTGCGGGAGCCCCGCAAGCGCCGGGTCGATGGCCAGCAGCTCGGCGAACACGTCGATCGGCACCTCGCGCGGTGCCCCGTCGTAGCCTCGCACCACGACGATGTCGTGGTGGCCCTCCGCCATCACCACATACGGCTCCGGCTCACCGGGCCGGTGCCACGGCGCGGTCTCGACGTCGCCGCGTGCCAGAACGTCGTTGGGTTGGCGGGCCACTTTCCCGACATGCGCGAGGTCCAGGTCGGGGATCGCGGCGCTCGTCCAGTTGCGGCCCCGTACGCGGCCGTCCGGGGCGGTGAGGGCACGGGTCGGGGACAGTACGCCGCGGAGCTGCAGGTGGAACGCGGCCAGCGCGGCCAGGCTGCCCGCCGATTCCACTGCCTCGTCCATCGCCACCCGGAACAGCTCGCTGCGCTGTGCGCCGGTCACCGGAGTGGCGGTGTCCAGGAGGAGCACGCGGCGGGTCAGGGCGTCCAGATCGAGCGGGCCGTCCCGCAGACCGGGGTCGGCCTGCCGGAGCCGGTCGAGGCGCGCGATGACGTCTCGGAGGGCGGGGTAGACCCGGTGCGAATCGATGGCGGGGCCGAAGACGCCCGTCAGCAACTGGTGATGGAGCTCCTCAGGGGTCGGGGACGGCTCGGGCGATGGGCCCATGGACTCGGCCATGGACTCGTCCTCGGACTCCAATTCGTCGCCGTCCTCCCAGTCCATGATCATGTCGATCGTGTCGGGGGAACCGGGCGACGACGGGGTGCCGACGGGGAGCTCGGCCGGCGCCGCGGAGCTGAAGGGCGTCTCGTCGGCGACGGTGGGCGGCGCGTGCCGGGAAAACACCGAGTCCGATTCCGCCGGCGCGTCCGCGGAAGCGGGATCGTGGATGCCGCGGTCCATGGCGGCGATCGTCAGGGCGTCGGACTCGGTCCGTACGGGTCGGTACGGCGGGGGGTCATCGGACGCGGATGCGGTCTCCGGCATCGCGGAGCGCCGGCCGGGCTCCTCGGACGTGGGGGTACGGGTGCCGTCGGGGGCGACGGGGTCCGGGGGCGCGGACGTGGATGAGGACGAGGGCTCGGTGGAGGTCGCCTGGGCTTCGGCGGCGGGGGCGTCGACGGGCGCATCGGGAGGGGTCTGGGGCCGTTGCTGCGGGGTGGCCGTCGAGGGAGCGGAAGTTGGCGAAGCGGGAGTTGGTGAAGCGGCAGCCGGCGGAGCGGTGGTCTGAGTGGTGGTCGGACTGGTCGCCGGCGAACCGCCGGTGAGCGGACCGGCGGCAGCGGCGAGCGGCGCCTGTGGGGCCGACTGCTCCTGCTCGTCGGGCGTGAGCCTGGTCTCGTGCTCCTCGTCCTGTACGGGTCCGGTGCCGCCCGTGCCCGTTCGGCCCGCGGGCGAATCGGTCGTGGACGAAGCGCTCTCCGCGTCCGGCGTTCCCCCTTCCCGAACGCCGGCGTCCTCCTCGGCGGGCAGGTTGTCGAGATCCTGGTCGAGGTCCCGGGCGAGATCCCGGGCGGGGTCCTGGTCGAGCTCCCGGGCGGGGTCCTGGTCGAGCTCCCGCTGGTCGAAGTCGCCGGTGGCGGATGCCGACCCGGCGGCCGGGGTGAACGACTGTGTGGGGGCGGCGGAGCCCACGGTGGGAATGTTCGACGGCGCGTCGATGAGTGACGTATCGACAGATGACGTATCGACAGATGATGCGCCGACAGATGATGCGTCGCCCGGCGGTGTGGTCGGCGACTGGTTGAGCGCCGAGAAGACGGACTCACCACCCGAATCGCCCTTCACAGGCAGGGAGTTGTCCACGTGGCCGGGCACGGCATTCTCGCCGACGGAGAGATCCCGAGTGGGGTTCACCCCGGCGGTGTCCGAGGAGCCGAAGAGGGTCGAGGGCTTGCCCGCGCCGCCGATCCCCGATGCGCCGATCCCCGATGCGCCGGGGACCGCGCCCGGGTGCAGGCCCGCGGCCCCGTTGACCTCCGTCTGCCCATGCTCGTCGGTTTCGTAATCGGCGAAGTCCGTTACGGACGAGGCATCGCTGCCGCCGCTGAAAGTGGAATCGGCGTTACTGGTGTGACTGTGTACGGACGCCGCATCATCGGCGTCGCCATGAATGGCCGAGTTATCGCCGATGCCACTCTGAATTGACGAGACGTCACTGGGGCTCTCGTAAACGGACGCCGCGCCACCCACATCGCCGACGTACGATGCCCCATCACCCGAGCCGACGCCATTGGTCACGCCGTAAACGTCGCCGTTGGACTCCGTGGAAGGACGGACCCCGGAGTCGGCGGTGTACTCAATCTGATTCTGGCCGTTCCCGGCACCCGCTCCGGCTCCGCCCCCACTGCCATCCGTGAGGTAATTGATGTCGTTCGGGCCGAAGTTGTTGTTACCGAAGAACTTCTGGTTGATCCACTTCCCGCCGAACTCGGCGACATCAGAAGTCGCCTCGAAAAGAAGCCCGCTGAGACCGGCGGAGCCGAACGTCGAGGGGTTGAGGGAGAACTGGCCGGTGAAGATGAGCTTGCTGAACCCTTCCGCGAAGGTCTCGGCCTGACCCTCGTTGATGAAGGTGAGCGGGAGCTCGGCCACCTCCTTCCACCCCGGGCTGTTCTTGAAGAGGTTCCTCACGATCGGCTGGGCGAACTCGTTGAAGAGCCCGCCGAAGGCCCCTGCCAGCGCTCCTGTGACCGCCGACTGCAGGATCTCGTTCCAGTCGAAGTCCGTACGCCGGCGGTCCGGGTTGTCCGGCGCGGTCATCGAGATGAGCTGGGACGTGAACGTGACGAAGGCCTCTTGGATCGCTTCGAGCACGACCGACAGCGGGGTCGGGAGGACGCGCCCCATCCTTTGCAGGATCAGCAGGATGGCCAGTGCGGTACGCGCCTTCGCCGCCGCTATCTCAGCCAGCGACGTACCGCCGGTGAAGACGGACAGGGCGGCGATCAGCGCGAGTTCGAGGTTCATCAGGATGAACTCGATGAGGATCTGGTACTTGGCCTCAGCAAGGTTGATCGAGCGGTCCACCTGCCGGGAACCCATGTCCCGCAGCTCGGCGGCGAAATTCTGAAGGTGATTCACCCCTCCGTCGTCGATGAAGGTCTTCACCGCGGCGACGAATTCCTCGGCGATCGCCGGCGGGAGCGACTTTCCCGCCGAGTCGATGGCTCCCGTCATCGAGGTGGACAGCGCTTCGATGTCGTCCGCCAGCTCGGTGAAGGCGAAACGGCTCTCGTAGCCCTTGTCCTCGTTACCGGTGGCGACGTTGCCGCCGACCCATACCTCGATGAACTCCCGCAGAGCGGGCGGGAAATCGATCGCCATTTACCGCCGGCTCTCGCTTTCGTCACTCAGCGTCTGCAGGTCGTCCAGTGCCTGGAGCTGCGGACGCTGGATCTTGTCGGCCTCCTGGGCGACCGCGTCGACCAGGGCCAGGAAACCGCCGGTGATGTCACCGACCGTCTGGGTCACCTGCTCCTTCTCGTCCACGCACTGCGAACCGACCTTCTCGGCCCACTCGTCGTCCCCCCGCTCGCCCCACCAGCCCTCGGTCTTGGCCCAGTTGGCCTCGAACTTGTCCCCCAGCGTCTCGGCCCCCCTGACGGCGTCGTCGAGGTGCTTGGACTTGGCCCGGAGCTCCGTCACGTCGCCCGAGAACTCGCTGTGCATCGCTACGCACCTCCCTGTCGCTTGTTCTCCCCGCCGCCGGGCGGGGCGGCGGGCGGCTCCTCGTCCTCGTGGATCTCGTCCCGGAACCGGCTCATCGCCGTCGGCCTCTTCTCCACGGCGGTCTCGCTGAGCAACGACCCGAAGACCGAGCCCCAGTCGACGCCCATCCGCTCCGGCGCCATGCCGCGGGAAGTCATCCTGGTGAGGGGGTCGAGCGTGTCGACGACCCGGCGCGCCATCTCGGCACGCGCCTCGTTCGCGGCTTCCAGCACCGAGGCGGAGAGCTGCGAGGCCGCCATGTTCCGGTACTTGCCGTCGAGGAACTCCAGGCTCGTCAGCTCGCCCTTGGCCCCGACGGTCACCCGGACCGATCTGTCCGCCGAGTGCGCGGTCACCGAGGCCGCGTTCAGCTCACCCTGCGCCTGGGCGACGGCCTCCTCGGTCGCCTTGAGATGCGCCATCGCCTCGGCGACGCGATCTTCGATCGACTCACTCAACTTGGTCTCCTCACCGGTCCGTTGGACAACGGGCCGCCCGGCGCCGCTCCCGCGACCGGCGCCGGGCGGCCGACGTCATCAGCTCATCTCCCCAGGGCCTGCGGCGCGCCGCCCTCGTCGGTGCCCCACACGTCCTCGTCCTCCACCAGCCAGGTGGTCCGCTCCCGGTCGCCGCTCTCCGTCTGCTGTCCGGGCCCTCCCATCCCGGGCATGCCACCCATCGGGGGCATGAAGGGCGTACTACTGCTGGTCTGCGCGGATCGCGGGGCCACCTGGTGTTCCTGGTCATCGACCGTCGGCGTGGCGGCGGCCACCCTGCCGGTGCGGACGGCACCGGGCTCGACGGCGGTACGGACCCGCTCGCCGGTTCCGCCCCCCTCACCCCCGCCCCGCATCATCGGCGGCATCATCGGCGCCCCCATACCGCCGGAACCGTTGGACGCGCCCGCCGGGACTCCGTTCCCCTCGGGGCGGCCCAAGGCGGACGCCAGGTCCTCCTGGTTGTAGAGGTTGTCGTTGAAGGCGGAGGCGTACTGCGAGCCTCCCGAGCCGAGACCCGACGGGCCGTACGAGGAGAGGTCGGGCGGCTGCGGGAGGTCGGCGATGCGCTGGCGGATCAGTTCGCCGATGTCCTTCTCGCCGGCCCCGATCCGGTCGTACTCGGCCTGGATGTCGCCCATGCGCTGGTCGTACTGGGCCTTGGCGTCCCGCCGGGCCTGCTCCGCCTCCGAACGGGCCTCATCCCGCTGCTCCTGGGCGGCGGCCTTCTGGTCCTGGTAGTCCTCCTTGGCCCGCGCCTCGGCGTCGTCGGCCTCCTTGACGGCGTCCCGCTCGGCGGCGTCGATCTCGGCGATCCGCCGGTCGTACTCCTCGCGGGCGTCCCGCTCGTCGGTGCCGGCGGCTATCTCGCGGTCGTACTCCTGCCGTGCTTCCGTCCGCTGCTGCTCGGCCTCTTCCCGCGCCTGTTCCCGCTCCTGCTGGGCCTGGGCCTTCTCCTGCTCGTACTGCTGCTTCGCCTCCGCCTCCTGGCGGTCGGCTTCCCGCTCGGCGTTCGCGCGCTCCTGCTGGGCCTCGGCCTTCTGCTGGTCGTAGGCCTCCTGCGCCTCGACCTTGGCATGCTCGGCCTCCAGCCGGGCCTGCTGCTTCTCTCGTACGGACTCCTGCCGGGCTTCGTCCTGCTGGCGCGCCGAGTCGGCCTTGGCGGCTTCCTGCTCCTGCTTGGCGGCAGCCTTCTCCTGATCCTGCTCCGCCTTCGCCTCCGCCCTCTGCTGCTCGGCCTCGGCCTTGGCGGCTTCCTGCTCCTGCTTCGCGGCAGCCTTCTCGGCCTGCTGCTCGGCCTTGGCTTCGCTCTTCTCCTGCTCGGCCTCGGCTTTCGCGGCTTCCTGCTCCTGCTTGGCTGCGGCCTTTTCCTGGTCCTGCTCCGCCTTCGCCGCGTCCTTCTCGGCCTGGGCCGCCGCTTTCTCGGCCTGCTGCTCGGCCTTCGCTTCGGCCTTCTCCTGATCCGCCTCGGCCTTGGCGGCTTCCTGCTCCTGCTTGGCTGCGGCCTTTTCCTGGTCCTGCTCCGCCTTCGCCGCGTCCTTCTCGGCCTGGGCCGCCGCCTTCTCCGCATCCCGCTCGGCCTTGGCCTCCGCCTTCTCCTGATCCGCCTTCGCCTCGGCCTCGGCCTTCTCCTGATCGGCCTCCGCCTTCTCGGCCTCCCGCTCGGCCTTCGCCTCGTCCTGGGCCTTCTTGGCGTCCGCCCGCTGCTGGTTCGCCTGGGCGACGGCGAACGCCTGCTGCGCGTCCGCCTGCTGTTTTGCCTCGTCCTGGGCCTGCTTGGCGTCGGCGCGGTCCTGCTCGTTCTGCGCCTTGGCCTCGGCCTTCTCCTGGTCGGCCTCCGCCTTCGCCGCGTCCTTGTCGGCCTGGGCCGCCGCCTTCTCCGCATCCCGCTCGGCCTTGGCCTCGGCCTTGTCCTGATCGGCCTCCGCCTTCGCCGCGTCCTTCTCGGCTTGGGCCGCGGCCTTCTCCGCGTCCTTCTCGGCCTTGGCCTCGGCCTTGTCCTGATCGGCCTGGGCCTTCGCCGCATCCTTCTCGGCCTGGGCGGCGGCTTTCTCGGCATCCCGCTCGGCCTTGGCGTCGGCCTTGTCCTTGTCGGCCTGCGCCTTTGCCGCGTCCCGCTCTGCCTTGGCTTGGGCCTGCTCCGCTTCCCGGTCCGCCCTGGCCTCGGCCTGGTCCGCCTCCCGGTCCGCCTTGGCTTCGGCCGCCGCCGCCGCGGCTGCCGCCTCCGCCGCCTTCCTCTGCCTGTCGGCCTCGGCTGCCGCCGCCGCTGCCGCCGCCTCCGCGTCGCGCCTCTGCTTGTCGGCGGCAGCCGCCGCCGCTGCGGCTGCCGCGTCCGCGTCCTTCTTCTGCTTGACGGCATCCTCCTTGGCGGAGATGTCCGAAAGCGACTTCTTGTCCTTGTCGGTTATCTTCGTGTCAAATGCATTCTGCGCATCGGCGAAGGCTTTGTTGACGGCGACGATGGCATCGGCACCCGCCACGCTGAGGAATTCCTGAACGGATTCCCCCCACAGGCTTACGGCCTTTTCCGCCACTTTCTTCCATGTCGCCATGTCACTGGGCGTGCCATAGGATTCACCGTCGATGACGATGTCGTTCTTGAAACCGTCCAGCGCCACGACCGCCAACTGGCCAGCGCTGTAAGGCCCAGCCCCGATAACCTCGAAGTCGGTGTAGTCGATCTGGTTGAGAATCTCCAGACGGGCCTTTTCCAGCAGGTCGTAGAGCCAGCGCTGCGGGTTGCTCTCGGGCCGCCACGCCTTCCAGCGGAGCTCAAGTTCCTTCGCCTGGTCGTAGAGCGTTTGCTGGGCGGCGATCAGGGCTCGGGCTGGATGAGACCTCACGACCGTGCCGTCGAGGGCGACTTCGGTGGCGGTTCCGTCGCCGTTGTCACCGTTGAGCTGGTCGGCGTATCCCTCGTAGTTTCTCGCCAGTTTATGGATGAGCGCCTTGAACACCGCCGCCGAGGTGCCGTCCCAGGCGTCACTGCCCTCGCCGATGTTCTCGGTGTCCCATTTCCCGACGGTGACCGCGCTGTCCTCGAAGAACTTCACGGCCCGGTCGAACGCCTTGGCCGCGTCGGTGAAGGAGTTCAGATCGACATAGGAAGTGTCCGGCACGTCCAGACTGTGGCTGGTGAACCCGTGGGTGGAGTAGGGCGAAGTGGTCAGCTGCTCCAGGGCGGCCTTGGAGCCGTAGATGTACCGGGCCAGGTCCGTTGTATTCCAGGTGATCCCCTCCCCCTCTTTGTTCCAGCCGCCCTTGCCCTTCAGCTTCGTGCTGGTCTTCTCGTAGTCCGAGATGATGTCGTCACCACTGGGCGGGGCCGCCGTATTGGAGGCCAGGAAGGTGATGTGCGCCCGGTACATGTAGAGCAGTCTTCCCGCCGACACGTCCTTGGCGTCATCGTCCGGGCGGTAGAACGGGATGGTGTAGTCGGTGTTCTCCGTGTGCCAGCCGCCCGAGCCAACGAATCCCGACTCGTATCCCGGACCGCCCACCTTGTCCAGGCGGACGTGGATCATCGGGATGCCGTCGTTTCCCTTCAGATTCTCGAACAACTTGTCCCGCGCCGGCAGGATGTAGCCGGTGAGCATGTCAACGGCGGCTTTCCAGTTGTCGTCGTTGTTGTTTTTGGGGTCGGCCATCACCGTGCTCCGCGAAGGTCGTGTTCGTGGTCGTAGGAGAGGAGAGGACTACGGTCCGGGCTCAGGAAGTCCTAGGACTCCTCGTCTTCGTCTTCGCTTTCACCGCTCAGGTCACTGTCGACGTCCTCGAAGATGTCCATGAATTCCTCCATCGCGATGGTCTCCAGGCCTTTCCCCTGGGCCTCGTTCAGCTTGTCGACGGTATCCCACATGGCTTCCTGGACATCCTCGAAGAGGACGCCGTGATCCTCGAATATGCGCGCCAGCTCCTCTGCGGCCTTCCGGACGACCGCGTTCAGCTCACCCCCGCCCGACGACGACTGTTCTTTGGCCATTTCGCCGAGAATGAGCGGGGTCGTGGAGCTGATCGTGGTGTTTTCGATGCCGGCGCTGATGGATTTCATGGCCGGCCCCTCCGTTGCGTGGTCCTGGGCGATTGCGCCCAGGGTCGCGGCGAAAACTTCGATCTGTTCGGTGGTGAACTTCTTGATGAATTCGCTGTCAAGGACCGTGACATCGGCCACGTCGTTCCCCTTCCGGGAGATCTGCGAATACTGAGAGAATCCGCGGCCGAACGTCGGGCGCCGTCGGCCTCAGCTGTTCCGGACCGGGCCGGCGGAGCCCGGAGCAACTGAGGCCGACGGCGCCCGGTCGTTCATTCGCCGCTCCCGCCCGGCTCGACCCGCACCGTCGTGCGCGGGGAAGGCGGGAGGCGACCGTCTCGCGCGGTCAGCGACTGCCGATCCTGACGCTCTGCCACCGGTCGGTACCGCTCTGCTGGGTGCGCGCGTATTCCATTTGGATGCCTTCGAGAGCGGTGGAGTGATTCTTGAGCAACAGCCCGAGGTTGTGGACGGCCATGTCCCATTTCTTCTGGACCTCGGCGTAGACATCTTTGTCGTCACCGATCCAGCTGTTCTGGAGCTCGGTGAGTTCCATGTTCAGGTTCTCGATGACGCGCGCGATGGCCTGCGACTGGGCCTCCATGTCCTCCACGGCGGCCTGGACCTGGGTGTAGTCGACGTAAATGAAACCTTCGTTGAAGTTCATCGAATTCCTCGATTTCGCCACGAGTACGGGGGAGCGTGTGCCGACGGTCAGTGGGCGGGACCGTCACAACATCGGCTCAGAAGGAGGTACTTCCAGGAGGACGGCCTCAAGCAGGAGAGCCCGTTCGCGGGGGAGTGCCCGACTCGGCCTCAGCCGCCCTGTCCTGGGTGGTGGAGGACGAGAGGTCCGTCCCGTTGAGCTCGTCGAAGACGGCCGTGGACCGCGAGTACTCCTGGTCGACCGCCTCGCTCGAGGAACCCTGCACCAGACCCTGTTCCCTGAGGGTCTCGTTGAGCTCGTCGACCATCCTGTCCAGGTTGACCAGGATGGTGTCGACATGCCCGTCCCATGTCTCCATCAACGTTTTGAACTTCCCGCCGTCCGCGCCCTGGTAGGCGTTGGCGAGATTGCCCGCCGTGGACTGCACGTCTTGCTGACGGCCGGCGATTTCATTGAACGCCGTTTCCAGCGACAGGATCCCGCCACGTGTCGCCTGCTCTTCGGACTGCTGCATGGCCATGAGAAAACTCCCTTTCGGCGAAATTCACCGACCGACCTGTGGACCCCATACCACTCCGCGGGCAGACAGAGTGGCCCGGCCATCACACGCCGGTTCGCCGGGGCATGGGGTTTCCAGATGCTAGGCAGGGCACAACTTGTTTGGCAATTGCCCGCCGAGCCCGCGCGACACCCGAATCCTCATTCCCGAATGCTCGATTGAGCAATTACTCGGAACTCACGCCGCTCACTTGAGCGGTGACATGATCCCAGTCGGACAGATCGGACATTGCCCCCTTCCCCGCGTTACGGTCGGACGCCCGGCCTTAACACGAGGTGACCCCGGAGAATCCAAAAATTTCCCTGCGGGATGATCTGCAGCCGGGCGACTTGTTCCCGTTGTTCCCGCTTTTCCCGGTGTACCCGTTGTCCCCGATCACCCGCTATTTCCGCGGACACCGCAGTGTCACCCGCGCCTCTCCCGAGGAGGCCGCCTCAGGGGTGAGGTCGGGGCCGCTGGGCAGCATGGCCAACATCGGCGACGGCATCGTCCGCTCCTCGGCGCCCTCGTATCCCAGCGCCTTCACCCCTTCCTGGGACAGCAGCCGGTACTTCACGCCCAGGTCCGTCACCAGGTAGGTGGTGTCGCCCAGCGCGCTGCCGCTCGCGCTCAACGCCCTGACCAGCGCGCCCTTTCCGGGTCGTACGACGATGGTGTCGACCTTGAGACAGCCCGGTACGACCTCGGGGGCCGGCGTCTGCACGGCCTCGGGCAGCGCGCTCTCGGGCCGTACGGACGTACCCACCCGTACGCCGCCGTCCGCGGAGTCGACGTCCGCGCAGGCGACGGAGCCTGCGGCTACCGTGGCCGCCTTCGGCGGCCGCTCGGGCAGCTTCGCCGAATTCACCGCGGCGCTCCCGGAGTTGGGGGCGAGATGCTCGGTCAGGATGTCCGCGCCGAGCGTCGCCACGGTCGCGGCGCCTCCTTCGTAGGCCTTCTTCCGGGTCTCCGGGTCGCCCAGCAGCAGGGCCGCGTCGGTGGCCGTGACCGGCACGAGACCCTCGCGGGTGAGCAGGTGGTACCGGGAGGCGGAGCCGGGCACGTCGATGCGGAAGAGCTGCCCGATCCGTGTGCTCCGGCCCGCCAGCGCGGGTCCCTCGGTGCCCCGGCCGGGTACGTCGACGGGAGCCAGATCGGGTCCCTGGGGGAAGGCGTCGAGGAACGCCGCCGAGACGGGACGCGGTGTGACGCTCCCGTAGCCCAGGGCCTCGGCCGCGTTCGCCCGGTCGTCCAGGCGCAGCCGGCTGCCCTGCCACAGCAGATACGTAGCGCGGTCCGGCCCGGCGACCAACAGGCCGTCGTTCTCCCCCAGTTGACGTCCACCGGGTACGTCCTGGGGTACGTCCGCGCCGAGGGCGAGCGTCGTGGTCGGCGTGACGACGCCCGTCGTCCTCGGCCGGACACCCGAACACACCAGCCAGGGCTTGCGGTCCAGGTCACCGGTGGCCGGCAGCGCCTCGGGGCCGTCCGGGACACCGATGGGCGCCCCGTGCGGCGTACCGGCGAGCGAGGACGTGCCCACCGTCGTGACGCCGAGGCCGCCGCCCGCTATGAGCTGGGCCGACGCGTAGTTGCGTACGGGACGCAGCCGACCGTCCAGATACAGGTAACGCGCGCCCGTCTGCTTGTCGACGATCAGCTTCTCCCCCGTACGCCACGAGTCGTTCCCGCCCGGCTTGATGAGCCCGAAGACGAAGGCGCCGGCGCACACCAGCACGGCGATGATCACGCCGATCGCGGCGCCGCGGTTGGTTCTGCCCAGCGGGCTCTCCGGATCGTCGGGCTCGGCGCGCAGCATGGCCGAGGCCAGCCTGCCCATGATGAAGAGATGCGCCTGTACTTGGTCCCGTTTGCTGTGCATGGTCGCCGTTCTCCCGAATCAGCAGTTGGTGACGCTTCGCCGTAGATGCCAAGTAGGCGGGGGCTCTCAGCCGTTGAGGCCGCGCAGCATGCCGTAGACGCCCATCGACCAGAGCATCAGCGGCAGCATGCTGATCGCGGCGAGCGAGTGCAGCAGCTCGGCCGCGCGGCCCCAGTACGGGACAAGTCGCCGCCCTGGCACGGTCCATGAGGCGATCGTGATGGCGGCCGCCAGGCCCATCAGACCGGCCGTCAGCGTCAGCCGGTCCCCCGGGGCGAGGGAGCGCGCGGACACGAACAGGAGCAGGGCCACGCCCCAGGCTCCGGCGATGGTCAGCGAAAGCCGCTGCCAGACGTTGCCCAACCCCCTGCTGTGCAGCAGGAGGAGGAGCGACAGGGCCACGACGGTGAGGATTCCGGCGAGGTCGGGCTCGGCCGTGAGCGCCGCGAGGCACGGCAGGCAGACCAGGCCGATGGCTCCGTAGAAGGCGGTCATCCAGCCGTCCGCCAGCATGGAGCGGGCTTCGACGTCCGAGGAGGGGTACGGGTCGATGCCCTGCTGCAGCTGCTGGACGTTGGTGGGCAGCGGCGGCATTCGCATGCCGGCGAGCCGGAAGGACAGCGAGGGGACGAAGCCGCCGAACAGGACCACGACGACGGCGACCACGCTGGCCGCCTGTTCCGGCGACAGTTCCAGGGTGATCAGGGTGGCGCCGAGCGCTCCCGCCGTGGCGACGCAGGCCGCGCCGATGAACAGGGCCGGGTACACGCCGACCGCCGCGAGGGCGAGTACGGCCCCGCCGCCGCCGGCCGCGGAGGCCGCCAACAGCCGTGCGCCCAGCACGGCTTCACCTTCCGCGCCGCCCAGGTCACCGCCGGGCAGCAGCCAGCCCGCCAGGGCGAAGTACGGGCCCACCATCAGGCCGAGCGCCGAGCCGGCGCCGGAGTCGCCGACGGCCCGGGTCGCGGAGCCCGCCCCGGCGAGCAGCAGGAGCCCGGCGGCGGAGGCGGCCACCGCGCGCAGCCAGCCGGCCGTTCCCGGCATGGCCAGCAGCACGATGCCCAGGGTGAGGGTGGCCACCGCGAGGCCGCGCAGCAGACGCCGGCCGGCCTCCGGGCTCCAGCCGTGCGGCCGCTGCTGCATGGTGGTGGAGATGCCGTCGACCAGGTCGTCGAGGTGAACCTCCGGTAGCGCTTCGGTGCGCGGGCGCAGATAAAGGTCCTCGCCGTCCCGCAGACCGAGGGAGTCCAAGGTACTCTCTGGGTCGAGCGGCGGGCCGCCGAGGCGTTGCAGCACCCAACCGCCGTGCTCCAGACCGGATTCCTCCAGGTCGTCGCCTCCGTAACTGATCACAGTGGGCAGCAGATCGGCTACGGGAACGTCGGAGGGTACGGCCAGGTCGACGGTCCTGGCCGGGGCACGTACGGTCACGCGGCACAGGCTTGCCGTCTGAATTTCAGTCATGGGCTTCGGGTTCACGCTTTCTGGCGGACCACGGGATTCGCGGTGGCTGGAAGGTGGCAGCGGCACGCCGGTCGGTCGCCGAATGTGACGGCACGTCGGATGCGGCACGCGCCGACGAGTTTGACGGTAGACCGGCCGTTTTCGCAACACCACTCAAGAAATTCAGCGTTTCACGGAACCCATACGGAAATTTCCCCGCGACCACCGCGCGGGGCTCTGACTCATTGCGACCAGAAGCGTTCTCGCCTTCGCCCCCGACTTCGAGGCGAACCGGCGTGCAGGCGGACACCGGATAATCACCGCGCCGTTACCGCGGAATTGTTCCGAAATCATTGAGGAGGCCATTCGTTGAGCGTGATCCTGTTCCGCAGGCCGGCACGCCGTAAAGGCCCGGAATTACCGTCGGGAGACCTGAGTCTTCAGGAGCCGCCGACACTTCCGGAAGTCGTGCCGGACAGTTCCGCGGTGTGGACATACTTGCCGATGGCGCTGATGTCGGTCTCCATGATGCTGATGTTCATGCGGCCGGGCATGAGCCGGTCCAGCGGCGGGTTCATCTATATCGCGCTCGGTGTGATGGTGATCGCGTCCGCGGGGATGATGCTCGGTCAGGTCATGCGCCGCAACTCCGAGCGCAAGCAGCGGATGAAGGGCGAGCGCCGCGACTATCTGCGCTATCTGCGGCAGACGCGGCGCAAGGTGCGGGCGTCCATCGTCGACCAGCAACGCGCCCTCGCCTGGCGGCATCCCGATCCCGACGCGCTGTCCTCGCTGGTGCGCAGCACCCGGTTGTGGGAGCGCCGGGCGTCCGACGAGGACTTCGCGGAGGTCCGGATGGGGGTCGGCGACCAGCGTCTGGCGATGAAGCTGACGCCGTTGTCGACCAAGCCGGTCGAGGACCTGGAGCCGCTGTCCGCGCACGCGTTGCGCAGCTTCACCCGGGCCTATTCGACCGTACGGGACCAGCCCATCGCGATCTATCTGCGGGCCTGGTCGAAGGTGCTCTTCCGCGGGGACGAGGAGCGGATACGGGGTCTGGTGCGGGGCCTGCTCGGTCAGTTGGCGGTCTTCCACTCCCCCGACGACCTGTGGATCGCGCTGTGCGTGTCGGACGAGCGGCGATCCGAGTGGGAGTGGGCGAAGTGGCTTCCGCACAGCCTGCACCGGCACGAGGAGGACGGCGCCGGACCGACCCGCATGATCGCCTCGGCCTTCAGCGAGCTGGAGAACCTGCTCGGTGTCGAGTTCCAGGAGCGGCCGGGCGCCGACCCGGACGCGGTGCCGGGGCGTGAGGAGCCGTACACCGTCATCGTGATCGACGGCTGCACGGTGCCCTCGGGCCACCGCTTCGACGGGCACGGTTTCCGCAACGCGGTGGTGCTCGACCTCACCGGAGCCCTCGCCTGGAAGCCGGGGCGCACCACTCTGCGTCTCGAGGTGGACGAGGACAGCGTCGCGCTGGTGCGCACGGACCGCGACCGCAAGGAGCAGTCGACGGCGCTCGGCAGGCCCGACCGGCTGGGCCCGGCGGGCGCGCTGGCGCTCGCCCGGCTGCTCGCGCCGTACCGGATGAGCGTGGGCGGCGACGACTCCAAGCCGTTCTCCACCGACGTCGAGCTGACCTCGCTGCTGAACATCCCCGATCTGCACCGGCACGAGCCGGCCACGCTCTGGGAGCGGTACACCGGCAGTGCCCGGCTCCGGGTGCCGATCGCGGTCAGCGGCGAGGGCAGGCCCGTGGAGCTGGACATCAAGGAGTCCGCGCAGGGTGGTACGGGACCGCACGGCATGCTCATCGGCGCCACCGGTTCCGGCAAGAGCGAGCTGCTGCGCACCCTCGTCCTCTCGCTGGCCCTCACCAACTCCTCCGAGACGCTGAACTTCGTCCTCGTCGACTTCAAGGGCGGCGCCACCTTCCTCGGCCTCGACGAACTGCCGCACACCTCCGCGGTCATCACCAACCTCGCGGACGAGGTGGCGCTGGTGGCCCGTATGCAGGACGCCCTGCACGGCGAACTGATACGCCGTCAGGAGCTGCTGCGTGCCGCCGGGAACTACACCTCGGCCCTGGAGTACGAGAAGGCGCGGCAGTCCGGGGTGCCGTTGCAGCCGCTGCCCAGCCTGTTCGTCGTGGTGGACGAGTTCAGTGAACTGCTGTCCGCGCACCGCGACTTCATGGAGCTGTTCGTCATGATCGGCCGGCTCGGGCGCAGTCTCGGTGTCCATCTGCTGCTGGCGTCGCAGCGGCTCGACGAGGGCCGTATGCACCAGCTGGAGAGCCATCTGTCGTACCGGATCGGTCTGCGGACCTTCTCCGCGATGGAGAGCCGGGGGGTGCTGGGTGTGCCGGACGCCTACCAGCTGCCCGCGCAGCCGGGCGCCGGTTTCCTCAAGAGCGGGGTCGACGCGCTGACCCGGTTCCGGGCCGCGTATGTGTCGGGCCCCTACCGGCGGCGCCGTGCCGTCGTGCAGGCCCAGGTGGCGCGCCAGGTGGTGCCGTGGACGGCGGACTGGGTGGTGCCGCGCGCGCCCGCGGACCCGGACCTGACCGGCGAGCCCGACGAGGAGGAGCCGGAGGCGGAGGGCGGCGACGAGGAGAGCGGCGAGACCCTGCTGTCGGTGGCGCTCGACCGGCTGCGCGGCTCCGGACCGCCGGCCCACCAGGTGTGGCTGCCGCCGCTGGGCATGCCGGCCACCCTGGACCAGATCCTGCCTCCGCTGGCCCCCGATCCGCGGTACGGCCTCACCACGGCCGACTGGCCGCTGCGCGGGCGGCTCACCGTGCCGGTGGGCATCGTGGACCGGCCGTTCGACCAGCTGCGTGATCTGCTGACCGTGGACCTGTCGGCGGCCGGGGGCCATGTGGCCATCGCCGGCGGCCCGCAGAGCGGCAAGAGCACCCTGCTGAGGACCCTCATCACCGCGCTCGCCCTCACCCACACACCGCGCGAAGTGCAGTTCTACTGCCTGGACTTCGGTGGCGGCACCCTCGCCGCGCTCGATGAACTGCCCCATATGAGCGGGGTGGCGGCACGCGTGGACACCGAGCGGGTGGGCCGTACGATCGCCGAGGTCAGCACGCTGCTCAGCAAGCGGGAGCGGTTCTTCCTGGAGCACGGCATCGACTCCATGCCCACGTACCGCAAGCGGCGCGCGGCGGGCGAGTTCCCCGACGAGCCGCATGGTGACGTCTTCCTGGTCATCGACGGCTGGTCCACCGTGCGCCAGGACTTCGACCGGCACATTCCCACGTTCAACGCGCTCGCCGCCCGCGGGCTGAACTACGGCGTCCATCTGCTGGTCACCACCGCCCGCTGGGTGGAGTTGTCGTCCTCCGTGCGCGACCAGACCGGCACCCGGCTGGAGCTGCGGATGGGGGACCCGATGGACTCCCAGATCGACTCCCGCAAGGCGGCCACGATTCCGCGCAGCCCGGGGCGGGGCCTAACCGGCGAGAAGCTGCACTATCTGTCGGCGCTGCCGCGCGTCGACGGGGTCGAGGACGCCGACGACCTCGCCGACGGTGTCGCCGGGCTCGTCTCCGCGATCAGCGAGAACTGGACGGGACCGACCGCGCCCCGGGTACGGATGCTGCCGACCAGTCTGTCCGTCGACGAGCTGCCCGAGCCGGAGGGCGAGAACGGCCTGCGGATCCCCCTCGGCCTGGACGAGAACGAACTCGCCCCGATCTGGCACGACTTCACCGAGAACCCGCACATGATCGTGGTGGGCGACACCGAGTGCGGCAAGACGAATCTGCTGCGCCTGGTCGCCAAGGGCATCACCGAGCGGTACACACCCGGCGAGGCCCGCATCATGACGGTGGACTACCGGCGGGAGCTGGTGGAGAGCATCCCCGAGGCGTACCGGCTCGGGCACGCCGTGTCCCTGGACATGCTCAAGGAACTCGTGGACGGGGCGGCCAGGGCGGTCAAGCAGCGGGTGCCGGGTGAGGACATCGCCCCCTCGCGGATGAGGCTGTGCGACTGGTGGCAGGGGCCGCGGCTGTTCATCCTGGTCGACGACTACGACATGGTCGGCAGCGGTCCGATGACACAGCCGTTCGCTCCGCTGCTCGACCATCTCGCGCTCGGCCACGAGGTCGGCCTGCACATGGTGGTGGCCCGCTCCTCCGCCGGAGCCGGCCGCGGCCTCAACGAGCCCCTCCTGCGCAGGCTCCAGGAGGTCAATACCCCCGGCCTCCTGATGTCGTGCCCCCCGAGCGAGGGCTACCTCTTCGGCAGCGTGAAGGGCCGCGAACTGATCCCCGGCCGGGCGATACGCATCGCCCGCCGCAAGACGCTCCAGATACAGACCGCACTGGCGGAGGACAACCGCTGATGCCACGCACTTGGCACGTCCTACTGCCCGGAGGAGTTGCCCTCCGGATGCCGGCCCGGTGGCAGCCAGCCCCTGGCCCGGCCGCGCGGAATCACCGCGGCCATGCCTCCGACCAGGAGGACGAGCGTCAGGCCCGCGGCGGCGATTGCCAGGGATCGGTTGCGGGGGCCGGGGTCGGCGGGCGGTGGCAGGTGCGCGGGGGCGGGCTTCGCGGCGGCTGCCTGCCCCTGGTCCGTGACGTCCGCGACGACGGACAGGGCCGCGTAGGGGTCGAGTCGGGGCGTGTCCGACGGATAGGCGGTGTCGAGCAGCTGTCGGGAGACCTCCGCCGCGGTCAGTTCGGGGCGGTACGCGCGTACGAGTGCGGCGGCCCCCGCGGTACCCGCCGCGGCCAGCGAGGCGCCGGAGCCGATGTAGTGCCCGGAACCGCCCGGTCCGACGCTGACCATGGAGCTGCCGGGCGCCGACAGGTCCGGCTCGTGGGCGGGTGGCGCGTTTTCCTGCCGTACGCCGCTGGGCCCGAAGTCCACGACGGCGAGCACGTCCGGCGCGGCGGCCGGCCAGTACGGTCCTTCGGGCATCTCACCGTCGGGCCCGAGTTCCTCGCGGGGCACGGCGTCCGGCGCGGCGGGGGCGACCACGAGTGCGTCGCGCCGCGTGGCGTGGGCGACGGCAGCGGTGAGTTCCGGCTTTCCGGTACGCAGGGCGTGGCCGACGTAGATGACCTGCGCGCCGCGGTCCGCCGCCGTACGTATGCCAAGAGCGACGCGCTCCGCCGAGGGCACTCCGCGGTCGTCGGTCCCCGGCAGGGCGAGGATCTCGGCTTCCGGGGCGACCCCGGTGATCCCGCTGCCCTTCTCCGGCGCGGCGGCGATGAGACCGGCGGCGAACGTGCCGTGTCCCACGCAGTCCTCGCCCGCCCCGTCGAGGGACGTCACCCGCCCGGACAGGCTGCGGACGCCCGAGGCGACACCGGTGTCGACCACCGCGACGGTCACCCCGCCGCCCCGGGAGATCCGCTGGGTCCGCGGCAGCCCGAGAGCCGTCTGCGACCACGCCGCTCCGGTGGCGGTCTCCTCGGAGGCCGCGGTGCACGGGCTGTCCTCGCCGAGGCGGACGGGCAGCGGGGGCAGCAGCGTGGTGCCCGGGTCGCCAGCCGCCGGGCCGTCGCTCTCGGACACCGACGGCTCGTGGGGTGCGGCGAAGGCAGGCACACAGGTGACCGGCAGGACGACGGCGACCGCCAGTACGAGGCCCGCATACCTGGATTTCATGGCATTCCGCGCATTCCGCATAGAGCGCATGATATGCACATGACATGCTCGGGCGCACGCACAGGGCAGGGCCAAAGACGCAGAAACACAAGGAGGTTCGAGGCGCGTGGCACGGCACATACTCACGGTCAGCCCGGAACGGTCGGACAGCTTCCAGACGATCGGTGAGGCACTGGCCCAGGCACGCACCGGGGCGGTGATCCGGGTCCGCCCCGGCCGCTACGCCGAGAACCTCGTCATCAGGAACCGGGTGACGATCGTCGCCGAGGGCGAGCCGGGAGCCGTGGAGATCTGCCCGCGCTCCGGCACCGCCGTGAGCCTGATGGCCGACGCCGTGATGCTCAGCGGCCTCACCCTCCGCGGACGCGACAAGGAACTGGCGGTCGTGGACGTACCGGCCGGCCAGGCCGCCCTCGACGGCTGCACCGTGACCGGTGCGGCATGGACGGCACTGCTGGTGCGCGGCAAGGGCTCCCTCGCCGCCCGCGGCTGCCGGATCAGCAACCCCGGCGGGGCCGGAATCGTCGACTCCTCCGAGACGCAAAGCGTCATCGAGGACTGCCTGTTCGAGAACTTCGGCACCTCCGCGGTGGTCATCGGCGAGACGGCCAGACCCCTCGTCCGCGACTGCAGGATCCGCGCGGCACGGGCGAACGGCGTCCTGGCCAGCGGCGAAGCCGGAGGCACCGTGGAGAACTGCGACATCTCCGGCACCGACAAGCCCGCCATCGCCCTGGAAGGCCACAGCTCGACCCGCGTGCTGGGGTGCACCGTTCACCACACTTCGGTGGGCCTGCTCGTGACCAGCGTGTCCCGCCCGGAAATCGAGGAGACCTCGTTCGAGTCCATCGCCCAGAGCGCCGTCGTCATCTCCGGCGGAGCCGACCCGCTGCTGCGCCGCTGTGTCACCCGGCGCACCAAGAACAGCGGGCTGCTCGTCCTGGACCGCTCGCGCGGAACCCTGGAGGGCTGTGAGTTCCACACCTCGGCCGAGCCCGCCATCCGGGTCGTCGAGGGCAGCTCCCCGATGCTGCGGGACACGGTGGTGAGCGACTGCGCCGACGCCTCCGGGGCGGTGTTCCTCGCGGACGACTCCACGGCCGAGTTCGACCGCCTGGACGTCCTGGACGCGGTCGGGATCGGCATCTCCGTACGCTCCTCCGCCAACCCCCTGCTGCGCCGTGCCAGGGTCACCGGGGCGGGCGGTCACGGCATCGAGATCACCGACGACGCCCGCGGCAGGCTCGAGCACTGCGAGATCGAGTCCGCGGGCGGCTGCGCGCTGAGCGTCGACGACGACGCCGAACCCGAGGTCAGCGACACCGTGATGCGCTCCGCCGCCCGCTCGGGCGTCGTCTTCGGCGAACGCGGCCGGGGAACCCTCCGGGACTGCGAGATCAGCGACAGCGCCGACGCCGGTGTCAGCGTGCGCGACGGGGCGGAGATCGCGCTCGACCGGGTCCGGGTGAGCGGTTCGAAGGCCCACGGGATCCAGGTGTGGCGCGGCGGCCGGGCCTCGCTGACCGCCTGCGAGATCACCGGCAGTACGGGCGACGGCGTACGGGTCGACAGCGCCGAACCGGTCGACGTCACCCGCTGCGTGGTGCGCGACAACCGCGGCGCGGGACTGCGCCAGAGCCGCGCGAGCGACCGGCTCTCGGTCGAGCACCTGACCAGCGCGGACAACGGTCTGGCGGACAGCTGGGGCGAGAACGCCGAGGTGACCGGTGAGGACGGCGCCCCCGGCCAGTCCGGGAAGGGGCCGGAGCCCGAGAGCCCGCTGGCCGAACTTGAGGCGCTCATCGGCCTGGACAACGTGAAGCACCAGGTGAACACGCTGGTCAACCTGAACCAGCTCGCGGAGCGCCGCCGCCGGCTCGGCATGCCGGTTCCCTCGATGAGCCGGCATTTGATCTTCGCCGGTCCGCCTGGCACCGGAAAGACCACCGTCGCCCGCCTGTACGGGAGCATCCTGGCCGACCTGGGCGTGCTGCGCAGCGGGCACCTGGTCGAGGTGGCCCGCGCCGATCTGGTCGCCCAGATCATCGGCGGTACGGCCATCAAGACCACCGAGGCCTTCACCAGCGCACTGGGCGGCGTGCTGTTCATCGACGAGGCGTACACCCTCACCCCCGAGGGCGGCTCCTCCAACGACTTCGGGCGCGAAGCCGTCGACACCCTGCTCAAACTGATGGAGGACCACCGCGACGACGTGGTCGTGGTGGCGGCCGGATACTCCGAGCAGATGGAGTCGTTCCTGTCCGCCAACCCGGGTCTCGCCTCCCGGTTCACCCGCACCATCGAGTTCGGCAACTACGCCGTCGAGGAGCTGGTGACCATCACGGAGAGCATGTGCCTCAAGCACCAGTTCGAGCTCGGGCCGCTGACCCGGGAAGCCCTGGCCGTCCGCTTCGAGCAGATGACGCGCGACGCGTCCTTCGGCAACGGCCGGGCGGCCCGCGCGGTGTTCGAGGACATGGTGGACCGTCAGGCGTTCCGGCTCGCGTCGATGCCGGACCCGGGCGAGAACGACCTGACCCTGCTGCTGCCGCAGGACGTCGGGGACGCGGAGGCCGCGGCCGTCGACGGGACGCCGGCGAGTGCGGACGACGCGGCCGATCCGATGGCCGAACTCAGGGCCATGGTGGGGCTCGGGGCCGTGAAGCGGGAGGTCACCGATCTGGTCAATCTGCTGTCCAACGCCCGGCAGCGGATCGCGGCCGGGCTCCCCGCCCCCAGGATCAGCAACCATCTGGTCTTCACCGGGCCGCCCGGCACCGGAAAGACCACGGTCGCCCGGCTGTACGCGAAACTCCTGCACTCCCTCGGCGTGCTCCCCCGCTCCTCCCTGGTGGAGGTGGCCCGGGCGGACCTGGTGGGCCAGTACGTCGGCCACACCGCCCAGCGCACGAAGGACGTCTTCACCAGCGCTCTGGGCGGTGTGCTGTTCATTGACGAGGCCTACACCCTTACCCCGGAGGGCTCGTCCAACGACTTCGGCCGCGAAGCCGTCGACACCCTGCTGAAACTGATGGAGGACCACCGCGACGAGGTCGTGGTCATCGTCGCCGGATACACCGAGGAGATGGAGCGCTTCCTCGCGTCCAATCCGGGGCTGTCCTCCCGGTTCTCCAAGTACGTGCAGTTCGAGGACTACAGCACGGACGAATTGGTCACCATCGTCTCCCGGCACGCCGCCGCCTCCGGCTACGAGTGCGGCACCGACACGCTCGCGGCCCTGCGCGCGCACGTGGACGCCATCCCCCGGGACCGCTCCTTCGGCAACGCCCGGCTCGCCCGCCAGTTGCTGGAGACCATGATGACCAGTCAGGCGCGTCGGCTGGGCGGGCTCGAGTCACCCACCCTCGCCGACCTCACCACGCTGCTGCCCGAGGATCTGCCGCCCGGCGACCGTCGGGCGGACAGCGTCACACGGTGAATCGCACCGCCTCGAGTGCGCGCTCCTTGGTCACATCCCCGCCGAAGATGTACTTGTTCTCGGTCTGGGGGTTGTCACAGCCGAGGCCCTGCCATCCTGCGCCGCTGACGTGGGCGGTCTGGCAGATGTTGCCGCCGCCCTCGTCGACGTTGATGGCGAAGCCGCCCATGTTCGGTGCCGACTGCTTCGGGGTTCCGATGACGAGGTCGGCGCCGTTGCCCACGTTCGTCCACGGCGTCGTCCAGCCGGCTCCCTGGTAGAACGCGTTGGCGGCCACGCCGTTGGTGTCGGAGACGGCGATGTCGAGGGCCTTGATGGCGCGGTTCTGGCCCTCCAAGCCGGCCGTGGCGCCGTCGCACACCGGGGCCTGCCAGCCGATGTCCGTCATATAGGCCCGGTAGCAGATGTGCCGGCCCGGGCTCCCCGTGGCCAGCCGCTGGACGGCGAGCGCCGCGGTGTTCGGCGCGGGCTTGGGCGCCTCCTGCTTCACCGCCTTGGTCTCGGCCTTCTTCTGCGGCGGCTCGGGGACGGCGGGAGGCGAACTCGGTGGCGCGGCCTTGGGCTTCGCCTTGGGAGACGGCTTCGAGGCCGAGGGCTCCGGTGTGGGTTCCGCCGGTGCGTAGTCGCCGCGCGGAGCGTCCAGGGACTTGTCGTCGAGGACGGTGTCGGAGTTGGCGGCCGTGGACACGTTGTCCTTCTTCGGCTCGGAGTCGTCCGAGGCCCAGATCAGCAGCGGCACCGCGAGGAGGACCGCGCCCGCGATGCCGGCGGCGGCGAGCAGCGGCTTCTTCGGGTTCCCGGAGGGCGGTTCGTCCGCCCCGCGTGCGGTTCCGTCACCGGAGGCACCGCCGGCCGCGGCCTCGGCTTCGGCTTCCGGGGCGCCCTCGCCGGCCGCCGACGCCGCCTGTGCGCGCCTGCTCACGGGCTCGGACACTCGCGGCTCCGACCGCGGCCGAGAGGTCGCCGCCGTGCCCGCCGCCGCCTCCTCGGTCGTACGACTCGTGATGCCGGCCGGCGCGGCAGCGGACGCCGCCTCGCTCTCCGAGGTGTCCGGACGCGGGCGTGCCGTTTCCTCACCCTGGCCCTGGCTCTCGCCCTGGCCGGCACCGGCGGACGGCGGCGTGGCCGGCGCCAGCATCGGACCCGGGTCCGATCCCAGCGACCCGAGCGTGACCGCCCTGCGGACGGACGACCCACCCGTGGCGGCGGACGGATCGGTGCTTCCGGCAGCCGAGGAACCCCCCGATGATCCGTCGGGGGAGGACCGCCTCTGACGCCTTGTCATCATGCTCCTTTGGCTTGGTACGTGGTCGTTGGTAGGTGGCTTTTGGTACGTGGTCAGTGGTGCGGTTCGCGGGTTGCCCCGGTGGGGCTCCGGGTGGATCGCCAGCTGGGCCTCCGGGCGCACCCTCGGCTACCCGCCATGGCCCACGGACCCGGTGCAGCGCTCCGGCCAGCTCCGGCCCTCACCGGCGGGGAACCCTTTGGAGAGCGCTTCTTCGAGGTGTGCGAGTGCCTTGAGGTCGAGGGAGCTCAGTTCCTCCGCCCCGTCCATGTAGGCAGTCGAGTTTCCGGGGAGCTCACGCAGCAGCACCACGGGCGAACCGCCGGGCCCGGTCCGTACCCCCAGCGCCCGGAAGCCGGTCCCCGGCACGAAGACGACCTCCTCGTACGCCTCCGGGGAACCGGCGGGCCGGTCGAGCAGTTGCCGCACCTTGCGCCCCGTGACGGACCAGATCGCATAGCGCACGGCGGCCCCGGTCGGCAGCCCCGAGGCCCCGGCCAGGGCACTGACCGACGCGGGCTCCTGCACCAGGGCCCCGATCGCGGGCTCGGGCCCCGCGGCGTCGCCGCCGCGCAGCGCCACCCCCCGGTAGGAGGGCAGCCGCCGCAGCCCGGACGCCAGGCACCCGGCGTAGGGCAGCAGCCGCCCTTCGCCCGTACGCAGATCCCGGGTCAACTCGCGGTGGTGCAACACCCCTTCCTCGGTGGTGAGATAGGCATGCGCCGCGATCAGATCGACCCGCGCCGCCTCCAACTCACGCCCACGCAACGCAGGCATCCGCGTAAGCACCCGCGAAACAGCAGCGGCATGCCCCTCCCAGACCCCCGAGGCAAAGTCCCGAAACGCCACACGCTCGGCTGCACCGCTGACGTGCCCGGGGACGAAGGGAAGGGGAACGGCCGACGCTTCGGGCGCTGGCGCCACGGGGGCTCCGGCCTCGGGAGCCTCTGCCTCCGGAGCCCGCGCCTCCACGACCCGCGTCCGCGGAAGCCGTGCCTCAGGAGCCCGCGCCTCAGAGGCCCTCATCTCCGGGGCCGGTGCCTCCGAGGCCCGCGTCTTCGATACCCGTCCCTCCGGAGGCCGCGCCTCTCGGGCTCGTACTGCAGGAGACCCCACCTCAGGAGCCCGCGCCTCCTGGACCCGCGCCCCCGAAGGCCGTACGTCAGGAGCGTTCGTTGCCGGGGACAGTGCCTCCGGAGCCTGTGCCTCTGGGACCGGTACGTCAGGAGCACCCGCCTCAGCGGCCGGCGCCTTCGGAACCCGCGCCTCAGGACCCCTCACCTCCGGGCCCTGTGTTTCAGAGCCCCGGGCCTCAGGGGCCTCTGCCTCCGGAGCCCGGGCCTTCGAGGCCCGTCTCTCCGGAAGCCGGGCCAACTCCGGCCGCGGCGACCGCAGTTGGGCGTGCGTCTCCGGGCCGCTCGACTCCGGTTCGCCGCCGTCAGCACCGTACGGGCCCTCGCCAGTGCCCGTACGCCCTCCACTGCCGGGACTCGCCGATGCACCGCCACCGGTCAGCTCAGTTCCAGCACCAGCGGCCGTACCACCGGGGCCGTGCCCGGCCACCCCGGCAACAGCCCCGCCACCGGACCCGCCCTCCGGCCCCGTACCCGCACCGCCCGCAGGCGTACGCCCTCCCCGGCCAGGACCGGCCTCTTCGCCACCAGCTGCGAGGGCGATCCCCTCGCCCACCAGAGCACCACCGGAGGCGTGCACCGGCCCAGCGGCACCGGCCCCACCCAGCGGCAGCGCACCCGATGGCTCGGCTTCCCGGACACGTTCCGGTGACGCGGCGGCGCCGGGTGTCCTGGCCGCCGGTGTCCCGGACCCGGTGGGCGGCGGGACCGCACCCGCCCGCGGGCGCGGCCCCGAACCGGTTGGGCGGGCCGCGGCGCGGGCGGGCCCGGCGGTGACGTAGCGGATGCCCGGTACGCCGTGTTCGGCGGCCAGCCGGCGCAGTTCGCCTTCTCCCGTGATGAGCCGGCCGCGCACCAGCAGGGTGCTCTTCGCCCGGGTCTCGGCGCCGAGGCCGCGCAGCAGCCGGGACAGCGCGGGCAGCAGCGAGGTGTCCAACGGCTGCCCAGGTGCGCCCAGTTCGATGACGCACACGTCCGGGTCCACGGCCGCCCCCGCCAGCGGAGGGCGGGGACCGTCCTGTTCCCACAGGGCGAGTCCGGCCCGGGTCACCGTGGCCTGCCAGCGGTCCGTCAGCCGTACGGTCCCGGGTTCGCTACCGCCGGGGATCCAGTCGGGCGGATGGCTTCCCACCGGCCGGAGAGCGGGAGCCCTCCCCTCCGCGTCGGCGGGCCCACAGACCACCGACGACACGAACGGCCGCCAGCTCGGCTTCCCGTCCCGCCCCACCAGCGTCGGCCGGGGTGCCGCTCCGGGCGGTGCGTGGTCGGCGAGCAGCGGCAGACCGGTGAGTATCTCCACGTCGGCACCCAGCATGTCGGCGACCGACTGCCCGAGCCGCAGCAGATCCCGGCGGCCCCCCGGCACGAGCCGGACACGGGACCGCAGGGCCACGGGCAGCGCCGCGAGCACGGCGGCCACCTCGTCGGCCGCGACGTCCTCCGCCTGCGGCGCGCCGACCAGCACCATGGGGCGTTCGAAGTCGACGGGCACGGCGAAACACAGGTCGCCGGGGCCGGGTCCGGGCGCCTCGGCCGGACGTATCAGCACGCCCGCCGGTATCGGGTCCACCACACAGCCGCCCTTCGTACGCGAGGGGACCCGGCCCAGCGCTTCCTGCCATACGGGCGCCGGGGCACGCGCGCCCAGCTTCCGAGGTGCCTCACCAGGCGCGAAGCGCCACCACCCGCAGCCGGGCCCGGAGTCCCCGTGGACGAAGAGCGCACCCCCGGGAGTGATCAGTACGGCTCCGTCCGGAGCGATCACCTCCAACTCCCAGGCGTCGGCGATCCTGCGCGCCACACAGGGCCGGCCCGGCCGGTCGTCACCGGCACCGGACATGACGAGCCGGACCCGGCCGGTGCCCTGCGAGCGGAGGGAGTCCAGGAGAGCACCCAGCCGCGCCCAGTGGTCGGCGTCGGGCGGCCCACCCCCGGCGGCGGCGCCGACGATCACCGTGACGATGCCCTCCGCGCCCCTTTCGCCACCTTCGTCCGCTTCCGCGCTGACGGCGTGCGCCACTTCGGCCAGGGCGTCCAACGGAAAGGAGTCGTCCTCGACCGAACGCACCAGCAGTACGCCGTCGATGTCCTCCACGGGCGGACCACCGGCGACCCCCTGGCGTCCCGCGCCGCCCGCGTCGGCGGCCGCCCCCCGCGCTCCACGTCCCGCACCGGACCTGCCGCCCCGCCGCGGCACAACAGATGACCAACGGCTCACGCGTCCGACCCCCGAACCGGAGCAACGGCCTCGGACAACAGCAGCCCGACGCCGACCTTCCCGGCACCCGCGCCCCTGTCCGCCATTGCCACTGCCGTTGCTGTTGCCGTCGGCTCGCGCCCGACCACCGCGTTGTCGGTGCCCTGCTGGTTCATTGCTGTCCTCACTCGGTGGTTCGGGGCGGCAGCCCGCACACGGCTGGAAAGCAGCACCGGAGTACGCCGCACAGCGCTCACGTGGCCGGTTCCGCCACGTACGCGTCGATCGTCCGCGGTGCGTCGTCCGGGCCGCCGGACCAGAGGAGGCGGCGCGCGGTCGTCGCGTCCGTGACCACACCGGTGAGGAGACCGGACTTCAGCACGGCACGGATCGCCTCGGTGCTCCGTCCGCCACCCGCGACGCCGATCAGCTCCGGAACGGCGCGGAGTTCGGCGACGCTCATGGAGATCATGCGCGCGTTCAGCTCCGTGGGAATCACCTGGCCAGCCCCGTCGAAGACGTGGCCGGCCATATCGGCGCACGCTCCCGACGCCCGGTACTTTTCGCGCTCCGGCTCGGTCAGGGCGTCGTACACCGCCGAGAGCGTGGCGTCCCACGCGCCGATACCGACGACGGCCTTGGTGACCCGCCCGAACCGGTTCAGCGTCTCGGCGATGGCCGGCTGGCTTCTGAGGATGGCAGCCGTCGCCGCGTTCGGCAGCAGGAACGGGGTGTAGAGGGGAAAGGCCCGGCCGCCGCCCGCCCCGGCGGTACGGAGGACCGCCGCGACCGCCGCGTCATTGGCCAGGTCCTGCCCGTGCACTCCGGTCAGCTGAACGACGTCGCACAGCGGCAGCCGCGTGAGCGCCTCGCTGAGCGCGTCCACCGAACGGCTTCCGTCAAGACCGAGTACGTCGCCCTCCTCGGCGATCTCCGAGATCAGCTGGGCCGCCGCGGTGCCGAGCCAGCGGCTGACCTGGCGCTGGTCCGCCGAGGACACCGCGCTGCCCTCGCTTCGGGTCAGGTTGACAACGATGGCGTGCCGGAGCCCGAACCGCTCGGTCAGCGCCTGCCCGAGTGGGGCATCGATCTCGGCCGGAACGGTGATGTCGATCCGTACGATGTCGTGGGCCACGGCCGCGTCGAGCAGGCGAGCCACCTTGAAGCGGCTGATGTTGAATTCCTTGGCGATGTCCACCTTCGACTGGTGCTCGAGGTAGAAGCGTCTGGCGACGGAAGCGGCGAGGAGTTTGTCGATCGTCGCGGGGGGAGCCACCGTCTCGCCGTGTCCGCCCATGGCGTCTCGCTGAGGTCGCATCAGCCGGTCCAAGCCGCCCCGGCCCCGCGGGTACCGTCCGTGGCTAACACGTCGTCTGCTGGCAATCCGTGAGCAACTGCCGTTCCTCCAGCATCAGTTGAGCTCTCTTGTATCTGTTGACACGCCAAGGATGGTCATGCCGGTTCACTCCGTACGGCAGAAAATCGCGAGGCCCGCGGCCGGCGTCTCGTGTCTCCCGCGCGTGGCACGTGTGCCGAACGGCAGTCAACGGGACGGGACTTGACCAAACCTTGTCGTCGGCTTGTCGGCCGGCCAGGCGACGGCGTGCCCGGGCACTCGCCGTGACTTCAGGCAATCCTCCGGACCCGGGCGCGCGCGAAGTCCGAGGCGTACGGGCCCTCTTCGGCCGCGAGCGCGCGTGCCGCTGCCGCGCGCAGTCCGTCCTGCCGTGAGGGAAGAGGCGCGGCGAGCAGGGCTGCGCGGATCAGGCCGCAGGAGAAGGCGTAGTCGGGGGGTACGGACCGGGTGACGGCGGGTGTCCAGACAACGATGTCGGCCTCCACGGCGGTGTCGAGAGCCCGCAGGACCTGACTGGCCGGCAGGGCGCAGGCGCGGGCCAGCAGCGGGACGTCGATACGGTCGCCGATGACAGCGGCCATCTCCAGCACACCGCGGCTGTCCGCGTCGAGGGCAGCGAGGCGTACGCGCATCACCGAGGCAACGGCGGCGGGCAACCGCCGCCCGGGTCCGCTGCGTTGGTCCCGCGGCAGCCGCAACATCTCGGTGAGGAGGAAGGGGTTGCCGCCGGTCAACGCGTGCAGCTCCGCGGCGGCCGTGGCCGTGTCGTCCAGAGACTCGCCGGAGTGCGCTGGTGTCCGGCCGGTGGCCGCGGTCGCCTCAACGAAGTCCACCTGGCCCGTGGCGGCGGTCTCCGCAACGATGCCCGCCTCGTCCGGGGTCGCGGTCGCCGCAACGACGCCCGCCTGGCCCGTGGCCACGGTCGCCACAGCAATGCCCGCCTCGTCCGTGGCCACGGCCGCCTTGGCGTCCTGGTGCCGGCCTCGCAGCAGTTCTTCGATATCCCTGAGGTCCAGGGGACGCAGTTCGAGGTGTTCCGCCGCGCCGCGGGCCAGCGCGGCACGAAGTTCGTCGGTCACCGGGTCCGGTGCGGCTGGCATCGTGCAGACCACGGCGACCTGGGCGCCGTGCAGTGTCTCCGCGCAGTCGGCCAGTGCATTGACGACAGCGGCCGATGCGCCCTGCGCGTCCTCGACCAGGCACAAGGCCGGACGGCCAGCCAGTGGTCCGTCTTCCGCCGGTGCGTCCCCCGCTCCTTGTCCCGGTCCCGCGACGGGAACGGGGCCTCCGTCATCCGGCCGCCCGGCCCCGTACCGTAACGCCTGTAATAAGCGCAGGACTTGGCCACCGTCCGACGCGCCCGCACCGGCCCTGACCCGCTTGGGAAACCGGTCCTGCACCACCGCGAACCCCTCCCTGCGCGCCCGCTCGGCCAGTTCCTGGACCAGCCGCGTCTTGCCCGACCCGGCCTGACCGCACACCACGGCCCATCCGGTACGGCCCGCCCGCGCATCCGGCAGCAGCTTCAGAAGCCGGGCCAGTTCCGTGTCCCGCCCCACGAGCGGCAGCTCATCCGGCCCGTGGCCCCGCCCGCGCCCGTCCGCCGCCGCCCAGGGCTCGTCCAGCTGGTCCACCTCATCGCCGTCCCCTCGGGACTCCCCGGTCTCCCCGGCCCCCCGGAGGTCCCCGGATCCCCCCGCCACCACAGCCGTCTGACGTCCGACCGGCGATACGTCCACCTCATGGCGCAGAATCGCCAGGTGAATCCGCCTCAACTCCGGACCGGGATCAGTTCCCAGCGCCTCGGCCAGAGTGCGCCGCACCGTCTCGTATCGGCGCAGAGCCTCCGCACCGCGCCCCGCGGCGTACAGGGCCCTCAGCAGGATCACCCATGACGTCTCCCGCAAGGGGTCACGGCTGACCAGCCCGTCGGCGGCGACCACCGCTTCCCGCGGCTGTCCCTCCGCGAGCAGCATCCGGGCCCGCAGCTCCTGAACCGACCAGTGCAGCTCGATGAGCCGATCCGACTCTCCGCGGGCAAAGGACAGACCCCGCGCCTCGGCGTACGGGTGCCCCCGCCACAACTGCAGCGCGTTCTCCGCCACACGGCGCGCCCGCGCCCACCGCCCCTGCCCCTCGAGACGGCTGCCCTGTCCCGCGGCCCGCTCGAACTCGACCGTGTCCCGCGCCTCCGGCGAGACGGCCAGCGCGTACCCCGCCGACGTGCTCACCAGAATCCGCGAAGAGCGTCCCGGCCGGCTCCCGTCGTCCAGCACCGACCGCAGCTTGCTGATATGCGCATGTACGGACGACATGGCCGAAGACGGCGGCCTGCCCTCCCACAGGTCCTCCCGCAGCCGCTCGGAACCCACCGGCCGACCGGCCTCCAGTAACAGACGCAGCAACAGAACACGCCGCTGCGGAGGACCGAGATCGAGGGGCCCACCGGCGCCGCTCACCTCAAGCGGCCCCAGCACCCGGAAAGCCAGCTCGCCAACAGACCCTTGACCCTCAGAAACTCCCACGAACCAAGCCCTCACAGTTCCCGCAGCTCCCGGGACGACAGCCCGAGCTCGCCGCTGCACGTCATCACTCCGGGTAGTTCACGCGTGTCAGGTAATCAACACATGGCGCACAGGAGACAAAGGAGGAACAGGAGGTCCCAGAGTGACACGTGAGACCACAGCTGCGGTACGACTCAGCCGACCGGCGAGTGCAGGTGACCACGGCCTGGCCGCCCGGCTTCAGCGCCCCTCGGCGGACCGCGTCCGAGCGGACCGCTCAGCGTGGCCGGGGAGATGTCGAGGGGGCTGGGGCTCGTCAGGGCGGCGGAACAGGAAGTCCTCGAAAGCCTCCATCGCGAGCATCAGCAGCATCATGAAGACCGGTAGGAGCAGGGCTATCAAGATCACGGAGCCTCCCGAGGGAAGTGTGATCGGGCTCCGCGGCCGGATGGTTCTCCCCGATGCGCTCACGAGAACGCCGCCCCTCAAGCCGCGCGTCTGCTGGGCACCCGCAGTCACCTCCTGCAACAGCCGGGTCTCCCTCAGTGTGGGGCCGAACGGAGCAACGCGCATGCCGAGGTCACGTGTAACAAGCACTCATCGCGGCGACCTCGGGGGGCGTGGGGCTGCAGGGCACGGAGGACGTCCTCGGGATCAGGAACCGAGAGGGCCAGGCGGCGAAACGGCGCACTGCGGCTCGATCCAACCGCAGAGCACCGGCCCTCCTTCCCGGACCACCGCGAAGTCCGAGGTGGGACTTACCGGTGCCGTAGTCGCCGATCAGGCAAAACGGTTCGCCCCACGTACCGACGTTGCCCTCTGTCATCCGGCGACGAATACGACGCGGAACATCTTGGGCCACCACTTGCCGGTGAGCAGGAACTGGTCGGTGCCGGACACGGCGGCGATGCCGTTGAGCACATGTGCTTGACGCTCCTCCTCCGCACTCAGCAGGGGCGGCACCGAGATCTCGCCGGTCACCCTGCCGGTGTCGACGTCGATGCGTACGATCCGGTGGGACGGCCACACATTTGCGTACACGGTGTCGCCGACGCACTCCAACTCGTTCAGCCGTGGCACGGCATGCCCGCGAGAGGTGACGGCCACCTCACCCGTTTTCGACAGCGTCTTCGGGTCCCGGAAGGCGAGCCGGGAGGAGCCGTCGCTCGTCACCAGCCGCCTGCGGTCCCGCTGGTAGCACACTCCCCAGCCCTCGTCTTCGTAGCGGACGCGGCGCACCTCGGCCAGCGTTTGGGCATCACGTTCGATCGCGATGCCGTTCCGCCACGTGAGCTGCCACAGCGTCCGGCCCAGGACGGTGACGCCCTCCCCGAACAACGGAGCCGGCAACTCGACGCGGACGGCAGGGGCCTTGCCGACCGGCCCGGCACGGAGGGACGACTGGCCCGGAAGGCCTGTGCCCTCGTAGAGCATGCCGTCGGCAGCTTCCAGGCCCTGGGTGAAGGCCTTGGAATCGTGAGGGAGGGTTTCGAGGACCTGTACCCGCAACCGTTCGGGTTCTCCCGCAGCCTGTCGGTGCTCGTCCACGACGGGGGACACCGCCCCATACCTCGCCTGCCAGAAGTGGGCCAGCACACCGCCGGTCAGCAAGACGGCCGCAACAGAGATCACGAGCCTGAGTCGCATGCCCTTCACTCTGAGCGTGGGTGTTCGTCCTGGAGTGTCACCGGACCGGGCTGGCCGTTGGATGTGCTGGCCACGGTGACCGGACGCGTGTGGACAGGGGGTGCTGCCGGCTTTGACGGTCCGGGCAGGCCACCGATCGGCGCGGGCCGACGGCGGCCCCAGAACCGGCCCCAACGTCGTGAGGCGTTCGCTGGGCGGTACGAGTACTCGTACGAGTAGTGCTCCTTGTCGCCCTTCGTGGAGGCCATGTTGAGGATGCCGCCGAGCATGGTGGCACCAACTCGCTGCAGGGTGTGAATCGCGTCGGCAACCTGGCTGCGGCTGGTCTTCGCGCAGCGAGCCACCACCAGGTAGCCGTCCACTGCCGGGGCCATCGCGGTCGTGTCCGCCACCGGAAGCACCGGCGCGGTGTCGACGACGACGTGGTCGAACTTGTCGGCGAGCGAGCGCAGCACCGCCCGGAACTGCTCCGAGCCGAGCATCTCCGCGGGGTTGGGAGGAAGGGCTCCGCTGGTGAGTACCGAGAAGGCGCCCGTCGACTGCATCACTTGCTCGGGCGCCGCCTGGCCGATCATGACGGTGGTGAGTCCCGCGTCCTGGACCAGGCGAAGGGTGCTCGCCACGTTGGGGCGCCGCAGGTCGGCGTCCACCAGGCACACCGAGGAACCGGCCTCGGAGAGCATGGCGGCCAAGTTCACCGAAATACTTGTCTTGCCTTCACCCGGCAAGGCACTGGTGACGGCGATGATCTTGGGCGGGTGATCGATGTCTACGAATTGGAGACTGGTGCGCAGCCGCCGAAAGTCCTCCGCGCGCCGCCCGAAGGCGTCGTCGTCGGTGGCTACAGGGCACTTGGACGCGCGCGCGTCGTAAGTAACGCTTCCCAGCAGGGCCGGCCCGCCGGCCTGGGCAAGACACTGCGTCAGGTCGTCGCGGCCGCGCAGCGAAGTGTCCAGCGACTCCCGTGCGAACGCCAGGCCGGTGCCCAGTACCAGTCCCGCCGCGAGTCCCAGCGCGACATTGACCGGGAGGTTCGGGGAGGAGGGCGCGGACGGCTTGACTGCCGGCTTGGTAATACTCAACCGCACCGGTGATGGCGCAGCCTCCTCGGGCCGTTCGATGTCGGCGATGACATGGGCGAAGCGGTCGGCGAGCGCGTTGCTGAGGCGAGCAGCCTGAGACGGCTTGGTGTCCGTGACGGTGATTTTGAGCAGGACGGTATCGAGGGGGATTTCTGTGGTGATTTTCTCGGCGAGCTGAGAGGGCGTCATCTTCAGGCGCAGACCCTGAACGACCGGCTCGGTCACCCTGGGGCTCACCACCACTTCCGCGTAGGAGCGGACGCGTGCCTGGGCAAAGGTGTTGCCGTTGTTGAGTTGGACCGTGTCGTTCGAGTCCTGCAGCGACACGAAGAGGGTTGAAGTGGCCCGGTACTGCGGAGTGACGGCGAGGGCGGCGAGCGCTCCGATCACCGTCCCCAGCAGCCCCAGCACCACGACGGCGCGCCAGCGGCGGGCGAGGACGCGAAGGTAGTCGGGCAGATCCAAGGTATCCGTCCCAATTGAGGCATTTTGTCGGAGATGCGATAGTTCACGAAAGCGAAGAGAGCGTACAGCCCCAAACCCGTCAAATCCACAACTCCTCTATCCTGCTGGGCGGGGCGGCCGGGTTTGGTCTGTTGGGCGGCGGTGCGGTCATGACTGCCCGGTGGCTGAAGCGTCACTGACCACCGCTCCCATTCGGGCTCACCACCCAGCGGGGGCTGGAAGCACTCCGCCAATCCACGACGGACCCGCTGGGCCTGCCGATCCGGCGGGCCTCGGCTACTTCGGGACCTGCAACTGCCCGCACAGCACAGCCATACGCTGGCGCTCCTCCTTCTCGAGCCGGTCAGCAGCCGAGTCCCGGGCCCTTGAACCAGCCGCTGTTCACGCCGCAACGCGCCCCGTAGAGCCCCCACGTCCTCCGCATCGCCGCGGCTGACCGAGACGTGCCTCACCCGGTCCGTACGGCCGCGGCGATCCGCTCCACCACCTCCTCGATCCGCACAAGGCATTGCTGCATCTCCTGCGGATCCGCACCGAGAGGGTCTTTGACGTCGTCGTCACCCGCTTGCGCCCGCGCGGCGCCACGGCGAGCGGCCGCGCCCTGGACGAGCGCCGCAAACCGTGCGGCCGGATCCGCCACGCCCACGGCGTCCTCGGCCCGCACCAGCCGGGCAAACTCATGCAGGGTGAAAGCGCGGGACAACGCCCGTACGGGAGACAGCCGCACGGCGGCCTCGCGATGCTCCGTCGCGGCCCCCAGCACCAGATCCGCGGACTCGACCATCTCGGCGGCCAGTCGACGCGAGACCCTTCCGGAAGGATCCACTCCACGCCGAAGGAGGAAGGACGCAACCGTGTCCGCCACCCGCATGCCCGGGACGGCTTCGGTGCCCGCACTGCTCAGCCGAATCGCCCACCGACCCTCGGACAGTTGCTGCCGGAGAAGGCACTCGGCAAGAGGTGAGCGGTAGAGGTTGCCAGTGCACACGACGAGTACACGAAACCCGCGCACGCACACGCCAGGCGCTGGGGAGGGAAATGAGCCACAACTCTGGGACATGACGCCAACATTCATCTCAACTCAGACATCACACAGACCGTACGGCCGCACCGTGGCCCGCAGCGGACGTACCAGCGGCTGGCGCAACAGCGACACGGGACGGTCCGAGGCGCTCTCCACCAGGCGCAGTACCAGAGTGCGGGCGACACCGGCAGGCAGCTCCAGATCACCACACCAACAACCTGGCACGACGGCGGCGGAGCCATCGGACCAGGTTGTCGGCGTTGCGTGGCACGTAGTTTTCGAGGCGCGGCATTCGCATGCTGCGACCGGCTCAGCCTTCTTCAGTGCGAGTACGACGGCGCCGTACGACCGTGACCGTCTTGGTGGCGATCGCGGCGAGACCAGCAGCCCCGCCCACCAGCGCCCAGTTCGCGCCCGAACCGGTCTCCGCGGGCCCCGTGCCACCGCTTACGTCTTGGCTGGCCTCGTCGTAGCCGGCCAGAGCCAGGTCGGTCGTCTGATTCGTCCCGATGGAGCGGGACTGCTCCGCGTCGGCGCTGGTCCTCAGGCTGAGGGTCTTTCCGTTGCCCGAGACCTTGACGGTCCCCGGCTGACCTTCGATGCCCTGGGGGAGTGTCGTCCCCGCCTGGTTCAACGCGGCGCCGCCGGTCACATCGGTGTTCGCCCTGTCTCCTCCGTTCGGCCTCCCGTCTCCCTTCCCATGCCCGTGTCCCTTTCCATGCCCGTTCTTCGCTGTCACGGTGATGGGAGCGGAGACGCTTCCCGACCGATCGCCGGTGAGCGTGAACAGGTAAGGACCGGGAGGGGTGCCCTGGGGCACCTGGAAGCACCCGAACACAGTGCCCCGCCTGTTGGCCTCGTAGGTCGCGTCCCGGTCCTCGCACTTGCCCCCGCCGCCCCCGCTGCGGGTCGCTCCGCTGAGGGCGGGCGAGAACTGCGGGGCGAGCGTTGCAGTGACCGTCTCGAAGTCCTCGAATCCCTCTGCGACGAAGTAGATCACCCCGCCTGCCGGCACCGTGGCAGCGCTCAACGACGGCGGGTAGGGCTGGTAGACATTCGTGGGTGCACCGGCGTACGCGGACTGAGCGGTCGCCAGTGGTACGGCGGCAACGACGGTGGCGGCAGTGACAGCCAAGGCCACCCGCCACGGCAATGAATTGATCATCCTTTTTCCATCTCCCAGCTGATCTCTGTCCGGATGGCGGCATCATCAAAAGAACTGACACTCTGCTATATATGAGGATTTACTCCGCAATTAACGCAGGAGGCCTCAGAAGCCACCTAATGGCCCAGTCCCATGGCCCTCTCGGGCGCATCCGCAGCCGCCCGCCTTGTCACTCACCGAAACGTCGGCGCAGGCGGACCGTGCCCCCAGGGCATACGCCTGGCGAAGACGGGCCGATTGGACGGCAGGTGTGTGGTCGACGAGCGATTCCAACGCAATGGTGTTGCACGAGAAGGGACATGACCGCCTGGTCAGATCGTGCGCGGCGGTGTGCGGTGGATGAGAGCCAGTGACCAGCCGCCGAGGCGCTCGTTCAGACGGATAGCGGTCGGCTGAGGAGTACGGGAATGCGTGCGTTGGGCATTGAGGGAGCGTGGGTGCTGGAGCCGAGGGTGTTCTCGGACCCCAGAGGAACCTTCCACGAGTGGTTCACCGGGCCGGCATTCGCCGCGGCTCTGCGTCATCCACTCGGCGTGGCGCAGGCGAACTGCTCCGTGTCCGTCCGTGGCACGCTCCGTGGTGTGCACTTCGCGGATGTGCCGCCAGGGCAGGCGAAGTACGTCACCTGCGTGCGCGGCTCGGTCATAGACGTGGTCGTGGACATTCGACGGGGATCACCCACTTTCAGGCAGTGGGAGGCCGTGGAACTGGGCGAACGGCACCACAGAGCCGTGTACCTCGCCGAGGGGCTCGGCCACGCCTTCATGGCACTGACCGACGACGCCACCGTGGTCTACCTGTGCAGTGCGCCGTACACCCCGGATCGCGAGCACGGCATCCATCCGCTCGACCCAGCACTCGGCGTCGACTGGCCGACGGACATCGAGCCGCTGCTGTCGGAGAAGGACGCGGCGGCTCCCACGCTCCGGGAGGCCGCGGAGAGGGGGTTGCTGCCCGAGTACGGGGAGTGCCTGGACTGGTACGGCAGGCTGCGTGAGGATCAGTCTGCCGAATCGATCACCTCCGCTCCGCGCTGAGCAGCGCCGGGAACGCCTCGGCGAGTCCCGCGCGCCAGTGGCGGATCGGAGCCAGGCCGGCTTCACACCAGCGCTGGTGTCCCAGCACGCTGTAGCCCGGACGAGGCGCGGGCCGACGGAACGCGGAAGTGGCGACGGGCCGGACTCGGGTCGGGTCGGTGCCCAGCAGCCGGAAGATCTCCTGGGCCAGCTCGTGCCAGGTGGCACTGCCCGTGCTGGTGCCGTGATAGACGCCGGGGGCGGCCTGCCCAACGAGCGCCGCGTTACCGACCCGTACCAGCAGATCGGCCAGATCGGTGGTCCACGTGGGCTGTCCCCACTGGTCGTCGACCACGTCCAGGACGTCGCGCTCGTCAGCCAGCCGGATCATGGTGCGTACGAAATTGGCGCCGCCTGCCCCATACAGCCAGGCAGTCCGGACTACGAAGCCACTCTCCGGAAGGGCCGTCAGCACGGCCTGCTCGCCCGCCAGTTTGGTGCGGCCGTAGGCTGTGCGCGGCCCCGTGGGGTGGTTCTCCGGGTAGGGGTGGCTAGCATCTCCTGCGAACACGTAGTCGGTGGAGACATGGATGAGCCGGGCGCCTGTGGCGGCGCAGTCGGCCGCAAGGTGGGCCGGGCCCTGGCCGTTGATCCGAAGGGCCTCAGCCTCACGGGTCTCGGCGTCATCAACGGCCGTCCACGCCGCGCAGTTGACGACGACATCCGGGCTGTGGGCAGCCATGGTGGCCCGTACGGAGCCAGGGTCGGTGATGTCGAGCCCGCGCCTGTCGAGGGCGATGACATCTGACCCGCGCAGCCGGGCGACGACGGCCTGTCCCAGTAGTCCACCGGCCCCGGTCACCATCCAGCGAGTCACCGTGCCGTCGCCTTCCGCTTGACGGGCTCCCACCAGGAACGGTGCTCGCGGTACCAGCGGACGGTCTCGGCCAGACCCGCCATGAAGTCCTTGCGAGGCGCGTAGCCCAACTCGGACTGGATCTTGGCCCAGTCCAGGGAGTAGCGGCGATCGTGGCCCTTGCGATCCTCAACGTGCTCCACGCGATCCCAGTCGGCCCCGCAGGCATCCAGAAGCAACCTGGTGAGGTCGCGGTTGGTGAGTTCAGCGCCGCCGCCGATGTTGTACACCTCGCCGGGGCGGCCACCCGTGCGGACGAGTTCGATTCCCCGGATGTGGTCGTCGATGTGCAGCCAGTCGCGGACGTTCAACCCGTCGCCGTAGAGGGGGACGGGCAGGCCGTCGAGGAGGTTGGTGACGAACAGCGGGATCACCTTCTCCGGGAACTGGTAAGGCCCGTAGTTGTTCGAGCAGCGGGTCACCCGCACGTCCAGACCGTGGGTGCGATGGCAGGCCAGGGCAAGCAGGTCAGAGGCCGCCTTGGACGCCGCGTAGGGGGAGTTGGGGCGCAGTGGGTCGGTCTCCGGCCAGGAGCCTTTGTCGAGCGAGCCGTACACCTCGTCGGTGGAGATGTGGACGAAGGTGCGCAGCCGGTGGCGCACCGCTGCGTCCAGCAGCGTCTGGGTGCCCAAGATGTTGGTGCGGACGAACGTGTCGGCACTCTGGATGGAGCGGTCGACATGGGACTCGGCGGCGAAGTGCACCACCTCGTCGTGCTCGGAGACGAGTTTGCCGACGAGTTCTCGGTCGCAGATGTCGCCGCGCACGAAGGAGAAGCCGGAATGGCCACGTACCGGGTCCAGGTTGGCCGGATTTCCGGCGTAGGTGAGCTGGTCCAGGACGGTGACAGCAAGACCACCGGGGCCCTGTGGGCCGAGCAGCGTGCGGACATAGTGCGAGCCGATGAAACCGGCGCCGCCCGTGACGAGGATGCGAGTGGTGACGTACGTCATGCGGAGATCTGCACCTTGCTGTGGTCGCCAAGTACGAGACGGTGAGCTGCGGGGACCGCCGGGGCGGGGGTGACATCGACGTTGCGGCCGATCAGAGAGGCCTCCACGCGGCGTACGCCCTGGATGGCCGAGCCGCTGAGCACGATCGAGTACTCGATCTCGCTGTCGAGCAGACGGCAGCCAGCGGCGATGGAGGTGTACGGCCCGACGTAGGAGTGAGTGATGACGGTTCCGGCGCCGACGATCGCGGGGCCCACGATCCGGGATCCGGTGACCCGGGCGCCTTCCTCGATGCGGACCCGGCCGATGATCTGGGAGGCCGTATCCACGCTGCCCCGCACGGCAGGCTCGAGGCTTTCCAGCACCGTGCGGTTCACTTCCAGCATGTCGGAGACGTTGCCGGTGTCCTTCCAGTAGCCGTCGATGACGGTGGAGCGGACTTCGTACCCCTCGTCGATCAGCCACTGGAGAGCGTGAGTGATCTCCAACTCCCCACGCTGGGACGGCTTGATGGCGCGTACTGCCCGGTGAACGGCCGGAGAGAAGAGATAGACGCCGACCAGCGCCAGATCGGATCGCGGCTGCTCCGGCTTCTCCTCAAGGCGGCAGACCCGGCCGGTCGTACCGAGTTCGGCGACACCGAAGGCGCTCGGATCGGCGACCCGGGTGAGCAGGATCCCGGCGTCCGGGCGGGCACGGCGGAATTCGTCGACCAAGCCTGTGATACCGCCCACGATGAAGTTGTCGCCGAGGTACATCACGAAGTCCTCGTCCTGGAGAAAATCCCGGGAGACGAGAACCGCATGGGCGAGCCCGAGGGGTGCTTCCTGGCGGATGTAGGTGGTGTCGAGGCCGAACGCGTCGCCGGCTCCGACGGCCGACTGGATTTCCTCGGCCGAGTGGCCGACGACGATTCCCACCTCCCTGATCCCGGCTGCGGCGATGGACTCGAGCCCGTAGAAGAGCACGGGTTTGTTGGCCACCGGGACGAGTTGCTTGGCGGAGGTGTGGGTGATGGGGCGTAGCCGGGTTCCTGAACCTCCGGCGAGTACGAGTGCTTTCACGAGACTGCTCCGCATGCTTCATTGGGGTGGTGGACGATGGGATCCGGGACGCCCGGGGCGGGACTGATCACGCTGCTGCCCACGGCCGCTCTCGACGGGGCATGGCACCTGGTGCTGGGGCTTCTCCACACGCGCACGGGCAATGAGTCACCTTCGATGACGAGGGCAGTGGGCGAAGCCACGTCCACCTGAGGAGGGCTCCTGGGCCAATCAGAAGCGCGACCTCTCGTCATCCGAGAACGCTCGGGGCCTGCCTGGCTCTGGTCGCGGCAGTCAGCGTTGGCCCGGAATTCCTTGAAGCCGACTCACTTGGTGAAGTGACTGCGCATCATGGCCTGGAAATTCGCCCGGTCATTGACGTGAGGGAATTCGGTGTACCTGGGGACTGGAACGCCCAGGAAGTCGCACAGGGTCTGCCATCCCTCGCGCACTTCGTAGATGAGGAGCCGATCCTTCGGAATTTTCGCGCGAACGACCCGGTTGTGCTCCTCGAACACTGAGATCACGTGCGCCTTGTCGTCGAGTCGTCCATCGAAGGTGTCCAGGGCGATACGGCGCACGAGTTTGAGGTACTCCGGGACCCCCGGGACGGCAGCCGGTGGAAGGCTGTCTGCCGACCACAAGGGAGCCAGGGTCTCGCGTAACCTTTCGTACCACCGCTCAGGATCCCGAACCGTCAGAAGCACCTTGGCCTCGGGATAACAGCGGGCCAGTGCCTCCCAGAAGTCGCAGGCGGGCCAGTCCACGGTGGACTGGAAGCCTTCAAAGACGGCATCCCAGTCGGGCTCCTCTCCCTCATGCGCGGCGTTCCAGAACCGCAGGTGATCTGGCCGTTCGAAGGCCGTGACCATGTGGTAGCAGGACCCAGCCCGATCAATTCCAGCGCGGCCTTGACCGAGAGCGTCCCCGTCCGGCCGAAGCCGACACCGATGACCTTCATCCGGATACCTCCGTGGGGGTTGGGGGGGACCGCAATCTCGCTCGCGGAGAGAACACAGTCCTGAAACTCCTGGCGGCAGACTACGAGGCCATGGGTCTTTTTCATTGAGGACAGCGGTGTGCCTGTTGGCGACGGTGAAAAGTGGTTCTGTCGCATTTTCGGTGGTGGCTGACCGTGACTGGTCCGCGATCGGGCTACGACGCCTGCTGGAGGTTGCCCACCAGGTGCACCTGGCCGGGAGCGGGGTCGTGCTCGACGACCGGGCGGGCGTCACCCACGGCGTAATCGCAGTTGGTGGGCGGTACGTCCGCACACGCTTCAAGTGCCTCGGCGCGAGTAGGCAGTCGGGTGCCCTGCCAGGCGGCCATGGCGGCGGCCCCGACCCACGTAACCCCGTAGGCTGGATGGGATTCGTGGCCGGGGCTGACCTGCCAGCGACGGCTCTTGGCGTCATACCGCAGACGGCCACCGCGTTCGTGCGGCATGGGAAACACGAACAGGTGTGCCCCATGGTGCGCGTTGGGCATCCCGGCCGCGTGAAGCAGTGTGAGCAGATCAGCCATCTCCGCGTTGGTGATCAGCAGGGTGCGCCACGATGTTCGTCCCATGGGGCGGTACACCGGTTTCGGCAAGCGAGGGGCTGTGTTTGGAGGGCGCGCGGGCGCGCGTCGGCGGGGTTCCGGTTGGCGCGGTTCATACAGGTGGTCGCCCTCCAGCCACCCGGCTGCGGTCGCAGTGATCCCAGGGCCGAGTGCTGCCTCGGCGGCAACCAGCATCGCGGTCGTGTGCTCGCGTACCAACTCTGCCGTGTGAGCGTCCAGTTCGGCGACGAGACCGTTTACTTGCTCTTGTGGCTGGTGGTGGCGAAGTCGGTAGCAACGCGGTTGGTGGCCGCTGGGCATGTCCAGGATGGAGCGTTGGCAGCCAGCGGGAGTTCCAGACGTTCAGCGATGCGAGCTAGGGTCGCGGCGCGGTTGGTGACGTCCTCTCGTACGGCACGACCGTGATGACGTCCCGGCCTTGTCGGCCCAGCGCGCGGGCCAGCAACAGAGCATTGACGGCGATCAGTCGTCCCAAGGCGATCGGCGGTGCCGGATCATCTTGCGGTAACAGGACCGCGAACTGCTCCCGCCAGCGCGGCCCGGCCCGAGGGCGCCCCCCCATCTACGACTTTCGAATACTTGCTGCCGCGGTCAAGGGACCGGTACTGGGGTCAGATCGACGCTCGCGGACTGCACTTCACGTCCCCCAAGAAGGCGACTACCGCAGCTCGAGATGCCCTGTCAGCGATCCTGCAGTGGTTGGGCGTCTGGCGCCCGTCATTCGGTGTGGTGCATCCGGGAGGGCCACGCATCATCAAGGAGGTCGCCCAAGGGCTCGGCCTGCGAGACGAAGACGTCGCGCATTCGGTCGCCTCGCTGTCCGAGAACGGCAATCTAGGCGGAAACGCCGTATTTGACATCCTGCGGCGCTTCCAGAGCACGCCGCCAGAGGCGGGCAGCGGCGGGATTGTTGTGGCTTTCGGCCCCGGCTTCGTCGTGGCTGGGGCACGTGGCACCTGGGTCTGAGGTACCACAACGTCTGCGGTTCATGCCGAGTGGGCCTGTGTGACATCACTCGGATTGTGCCTGTCGCGTACGGTATTCGCCGCTGTTGAGGCTGCCCTGACACGCCGTCGCGGTCTTCCGGCCCGGTCCCGCGAGGGCCGAGGATTCGGTTATTTCCTGCGACCGCCGACGCTCGTGCGGCGGTCTGCGCGGCCGCCCTGAGCTTCAGCAGGGCAAATGTTGGAATGCGCCGTTCGGACGGCACCAAATCGTGTGGTACCGGCGGCTATTCCGTTCTTCCAGCCGGAAATAATGCCTACCTGACCTACGCTCATCACGCCGTAGAGCACAGCACTGCGGAAGGTAATCAGGAATGCTCGGCGGCTGGCGGCACCTGTGCCAGTGGACATCCTCCTACGCTGGTGGCCGCCTAGCCGTTCGTCAACGCAGTTCTCTTGCAAATTCCAGCCGCGACGGCGTCCAAGCCGGCGCTCCCGAAAAGGACGTGTGGCTCCGGCCCAGGCTTGGTGTCGTATCGAAAGGTGGCTCCGCACGCTATGGCACGTGTCTTGGCGATCTATGGCACCCGGCCCGAGGCCGTGAAAGTCGCTCCCGTAGTGAAGTCGTTGCGCGACAGCGGCCGCCATGAACCGGTTGTGGCGGTGACCGGTCAGCATCCACACCTGGTCGAGCAGGTCCACCGGACGTTGCAGGTCGGGGCAGACCTGGACCTGCGTGCTTTCGAGCCGGGACAGCCGCTCGCGTCGATGACCGCAAGGATGGTCGAGCGAGCCTCCACCGCGATTGCGGAGGCACAGCCAGAACTCGTCCTGGTTCAGGGGGACACCACCAGCGCGTTCGCGGCAGGCATGGCCGCCTTCTACGCCAACGTCCCGCTGGTGCATCTGGAGGCGGGGCTGCGTACGGGCAGCCGGCGCGCTCCATTTCCGGAGGAGATGAACCGCTCGCTGCTCGGCTGGCTCACCGACCTCCATCTCGCGCCCACCGCCGCGGCGAAGCAGAATCTGGTCGGCGAGGGGGTGGCCGCCACCCGTGTCGTGGTAACCGGCAACACAGTGATCGACGCACTCCAGGAGGTGATGCGGATCTCTCCGCCGCTCCAGGATCGCTGGCTGGCGGAGATCCTCGACGGCGCGATCGCTGGCGTCCGTCGGCCCGGAATCGTCACGGTCACCACCCATCGCCGGGAGTCGTGGGGGGCGCCGATGGAGGAGATCTTCGAGGCGGTCAGTGCACTGGCGCGCAGGTACCCTGACCACCGGTTCGTCATCCCGCTGCATCCGAATCCGCTGGTGCGCGGAACCGCCCGAACCCACCTCGCGAAGCGGCCCAACCTCCACACCGTCGAGCCGCTGTGTTACCCGGACTTCTGCCGGCTGATGGCGGCGAGCACGATCGTCATGACCGACTCGGGCGGCGTCCAGGAGGAGGCGCCGTCGCTCGGCGTGCCGGTCGTCGTGCTCAGGGACACCACCGAGCGGCGGGAGGCGGTCAACGCGGGAACGGCCGTCCTGGCCGGTACCAGGGCGGGCTCGATCATCCAGTGCGTCAGCGAGCTCGTCGAGGACGAGGAGCGGTACGGCCGGATGGCGCGCAGCGTCAACCCGTACGGCGACGGCAACGCGGCGCTACGGTGCGTCGCCGCGATCGACGCGCTGACGGGCGGCGGCGAGCGGTTGCCGGACTTCGTCCCCGAGCCGGTGAGCCAACTGGGGCCTTGTCTGTGATGCGTCGGTGGTTGCGGGCCATGCCACCAGAAACGGAGCGAGGATGAGGATCGCGATGGTGACCGCCGCCTATCTCGACGCCGGGGTGGGCGGCATCGAGTCGCACGTCTACGAGGTATCCCGCCAGTTGCGGTTGCGTGGCCATGACCCGATGGTGTTCCGGACCAGCCCCGGCGCGGCCCGGCTGCAACCGCCGACGGATGTACCGCTGGTCGTTCTGCGGCCGGGCCAGTTGCCTTCGCCGTACCAGCGGTCGCCCGTGACCGAGGTCGCTCGCCGGATCGTCAACGGCTTCCACGCCGCCAGGCAGGCCGACCAGATTGTCGACACCGCCCCCGACGTGGTGCACTTCCACGACCTGTGCGAGGCCCTGCCGATGGCCCTGTGGCTGCGCCGCCGGCTGCCGGCCGCGCTGGTTTGGACGAACCATCTCGGCGAGTTCCTCGCCCTGGCCCGGTACCCCGCGGGGCGCACGGTGACCCGGCTGCTGACGGCGCCGTACCGGCTCGGCATCGGCCCGTCGAGCGAGCTGGCCCGCCAGGACGCCTGCTGGCCCCCGATGCGGTTCATCTCCAACGGTTACGATCCGGCGCGCTTCCGTCCGGTCAGCGCAGCGCTCCGGGCCTCGCTGCGCGTCGGGTTCGGCCTGGACCCGGACCAGTTCGTCGTTCTCGTGCCGAGACGGTGGGCGCCCACCAAGGGCGTTCTGCACTTCGCCCACGCGGTGCGCCGCTGGGTGCCGTCAGGCCGGACGGCCACCGTACTGTTCGCCGGGAGCGGCAACGACCGGTACGCGGCGTACCAGAAGGCGGTGGGGCGGGCTCTGGCCGGGGCCGCGGTCGAGGTCCGCACGCTTGGGGCCGTCGCCACCGCGGACATGCCGGCGCTCTACCAGGTCACGGACCTCACCGTCGTCCCGTCCCTCAAGGAGGCCACCAGCCTGAGCGCGATCGAGTCGCTTGGCTGCGGCGTGCCTGTCCTCGGCACCCGTGTCGGCGGCCTGCTCGACCTTGGCGACGCCTGCGGCGACTGCCTGACGCTGGTGAGGCCGGGCGACCCGGACGCGCTGCTCGGCGGACTGTCGACGTTCTTCCGGCCGGAGTACCGCTGGGACGGCGAGCGAGCCGTGAAGATCGCGGCCAGGATCGAGAAGCAGTTCTCGTGGGCGTCGGTCGCCGAGTCCGTGGAGCGCGTCTATCTGGAGGCCACGGCGTGAGAATCCTCTACTTGCAGCACGTCGACTGGAACTGGATCCCGCAGCGGCCGCATTTCCTGGCCACCGAGCTCAGCCGGCTCGGCCACGACCTCCGCGTTTTCCATCTCCGGGCGTGGCGACGGTCCGGCTTGGTCGACCAGGACCCTGGGATCGAGCTGCCGGTCGTGCCTACCGCACTCGGCTGCCTGCCCCGCTGGTCGCGGCCGGTGGTACGGCGAGGTGACGCCGCAATGGTGCGCCGGCTCGGCCGTACCGCTCGGGCGCTGCGGCCGGACGTCGTCTGGGTCACTCATCCTCGGCTGGAGCCGCTGGTCCGGAAACTCACCGGCGTGCCGGTGGTGTATGACTGCATGGACTTGGCCCCGGACATGGCCGGCGCGGACCATCGCTACGTCAGGAGCCTCGAAACGCGGCTGGCCGCGCGGGCGAACACGACAATCGCCTCGTCCCCGCGTATCGCGGACGAACTGAGCAGGCGATATCCCGCCGCGGCAGGCTTGTCACTCGTTCGGAACGCGTGCCGGTCTGATTTTGCCTGGCCAGCGCTGACGGCGTCCGGCGCCAGGCCGGATGCCGCAGACGGCCCGGTCCGAGTGCTCTTCTTCGGCACGATCGGACCATGGCTGGACATGGCGCTGCTCGCGGCCCTTGCCACCGCGCCGGCCGTCCACCTGAAGCTCATCGGCCCAGTCAGGACCGCGCTGCCGCCGGAGGTAGGACCGTGCGTGTCGGGCGCGATGCCACAGCTCGCGTTGCTGGAGATCGCCAGGACCTGGCCGCACGTGCTGCTTCTGCCGTTCCGGTCTGACGATTTCGCCGAATCGGTCGATCCGGTGAAGCTCTACGAGTATGTCGCGCTGGATCGCCCGATCCTCGCGCCTCCGCTGCCCGTGCTCCGGCCGGCGGAGCCCTTTCTCAGCTACTACCGATCCGTCCCGCAGGCGTTGGCGGCGGTGCGGGCCGACGTCGATGACACGCCCGGCGACCGGTCAGCCCGGCGGGCGTTCGTCGCCAGCAACACCTGGTGCGCCCGTGCGCGCGAGGTCGACGCGCTGTTGACGAAGGGATTTTGACCGATGACCTCGTACAGCGTCGGAATCGTCTCCTACGGGTCCTTCGACCTGGCGCACGGGGCCTTCCGTTCGACGCTGCGGCAGGTATCCCCGCCGACCACGATCGTGGTCGTCGAAAACTCGCAGCGGCCGGAACACTGGCGGTGCTGGACGTCGCTCGCCCCGGCGGGGTCAGAACGCCGGTCCGGCCGCCAGACCGGGGCCGGGGCGTACCCCGTGCGCCAGGTGCTTTCGTGGCGGTCTGGCGGCACGACGTGTGTCGTGGTCTGGAGCGCCGAGAACGGCGGCTACTGTCGCGGCAACAATCTCGCCCTAGCGTATTGCGACGAACCGTACCACCTGGTCCTGAATCCGGACTGTGTACTGCTGCCCGGTGCGGTGACGGACATGTTGCGGGTTCACGTAGCCGATACCGGGGTCGTGTCCGGTGTACTGGTGAAGACTCCGGCAGCGGTGCCGGGCGACGGGACACCGTCGGAGCGCAAGGTTGACTGTGCCGGCGGATGGGTCTCCCTGCGTACCGGCCGGACCAGGAGGTTGACCGACCCGCCGGCCCCTGACGCGGCACCCGCGGGCGCCAGGACCGCGGGCCGGGGCGTCTTCACGTACTCGGGCGCGTGCGCCCTGTTCGAGCGGGCATCGCTGGACCGGATCGGCGGATTCCCCGGCGACCTGTTCCTCTACTACGACGAGGTGCTGGTGACCCTGCGGCTGCGGGAAGCCGGACGGCAGTTGCGGCTGATCCCCCGGGTCGTCGGCGCCCATCAACGCCACTCCACGACGCGGGGCGGCGGGAGCGTGCGCAGCCCGCTGGAGGCCTATCACGCCGCCCGGTCAGCGGCCGTTGTCGCACGCACGATCGGCCCTGGCACGTCCGTGTGCTGGACGGTGGCCCGGCTCGGCTGGAGCCTGCGGCTGCTGGCCTCGTCGCGACCGGCGGCCGGCGCCAGCCTGCGAGGTCTGGTCGCCGGATTGCGCGCGGTCCGGCCATGACCGGGTTCGTGTCGGCAGCGGTCCTGCTGGCCTGTCTCGGGGCGCTGGCCGGCGGCCAGCGGCGGATCAGCCCGGCGTTCCTCCTGGTGCTGTCCATGGCCCCGATCCTGGTCGGCTTCGAGATGGTCTGCGCGCGGCTCGGTCCCCCTCCGCACAGCTGGGCGGTGTACGCCACGGCCCCGGCGTTCACTGTCGGCGTGCTCGCCGTGGGCTGGCGCGGCGGCGAGGCCAGGGTAGTGCCGAGATCCGGACATGCGCGGGTCCATCCGGCGGCGCTGTGGGGTTCGCAGCAGATCGGGCTGGCCGTGTCAGCGTTGCTCGTCTGCGGCCTGACTGTGACCCACTTCAGCATTGTGGGCATTCCCGCGCTGAGCGGGAACCCTGAGATCGAGCGCTTCAACCTCGGAGCGTCCGGACTGTTCGGTCTGCCGAGTCGCGGCGTGCTGTTCGGCCTGCCGATCCTGGCCACACTGTGCGGAGTGAAGTACGCCCGCCTGCCAGGGTGGGTCACCGGCATGGTCTGGGCGGTGTTCGTGCTGTCCCGGCTGGCACTCGGCTTCAAGGGCGGCCTGGTCGAGGTACTGGTCGTTCTCTTCACCGTCGTGCTGCTCCGGCGCGGCCGCGTGCGGCCCGCGACCGTCATCGCCGGTCTGCCGCTGCTGGCGCTGACGATGGGCTACGGCACCTGGATCGGAAACCAGTACCAGACCCTGGCCCGCTCCGGCGGCGCATCGCTCGGCTACGTGCTCGACCGGCTCACCATCGATGCGGCGAGTCCCGCGTGGTACTCCCTGGTGCTGGGCCGGACGGCCACCCAGGGCGACCCCGCGTTCGGCCACGACCTGCGCTACTTCGCCGCACACTACCTCGGGTTGGGCAACGGCCCCACGTTCGCCTACGACAAGATCGTCTCCTCATACGTCACCGGGACCCCGCTGACCGGCGACTCCTTCCTGGTGCCGGTCACGGCTGGCGGCGCGGCGTACCTGATCAACAGCGTCGGGGCGGTGCTCGCCGTGGTGGTCGCTGGGGCCCTCGGCTACGCCTGGCAGCGCTGTTGCGACCAGATCGCAGCAACTCGCAGGGTGCCCGTCGGCCTGGTGTGCATCACCTACATCCTGGCGGCGCGGACGTTCCTGCTCAACGGCGGCGGCGCGTACTTGGCAGTGAATTACGGCTGCGCGCTGGCGCTGCTGGCCATTCCCTACCTCGTCGTCGTCACCCTGGTGCGGACACTGGAGATGAACGACACGCGCCGCCGGCGCCGGTTGCCGTTGCCGGCACGCAGCACGCCGCGGCCAGGATCGGGATCGGGACCTGAGCTGTGCCCGGTCGGCCCGTACCAGGCAGCCGCGCGGGTTTGCCCACACGGCCCAGAACCGCGTGAGTCATGAGCGGGGGCCTGCCCCGACTCGTGCCCTACTGCACCGGTGTGGTGAGCCTCGGACTCAACACACTGGTCCTGTGGCCGGTCCTGGCCCGCCATGCCGCCCCGGACCTCCTGGGGCGGCTGGCCACCCAGCTCACCGTGGTCGGCCTGCTCAGCCCGGCCGCCGCGGCCGGGCTGCACGTCTACGTGGTGCGGCACGCGGCCCATCCCGACCCGCGGGTCCGTCATCAGGCGGTGCGGGTCGCGGCAGCGTCGATACGGACCGTGATCGGGCCGGCAGCCGGCCTCGCCCTGGTGCTGCTGCCGCTCTGGCCGACGGCGGGCAGCGCGATCCTGGCCGTGCTCTGCGCCGCGGCCGGCCTCGTGCTGGTCGCGCTCATGCGCGGCCTGGACCGGGGCCGGAGCTTCGCCGTTTTGACGCTGGGCAGCCAGACCGTGGCGCCGACGGCGGCGGCGCTGGCGCTGGTACGGACCGGCTCGGTCAACACCGCGATGCTCGTGTTCGCGGCCGCGATGGTCCTACCCATGGTCGCGGTCAGCCGCGACGCCGCAAGGTCAGCCACCCACGCCGGCCGGGTGGCGACCGGCCGCGTCGCGACCCGCCGGGACGACCGGTCCATGTTGGCCAGGGCGCTGCGCTTTTCGGTGCCGCTGATGCCGCACCTGGTTCTGATCCTCACGCTGGTGCAGGGGGTACGCGTCCTCGTGGCGATGACGCAGGGTTATTCGGCGGCCGGATACTTCCAGTTCGCGGCCATGCTTGGTGGGTTTCCGATCACGGCCGTGCTCATTCTGCACGGTTACTGGTCGACCTGCGCGCAACGGTGTCAGGACGATGAGGCGTTCCACCGGGAGACGCTGAGGTATGGTCAGCGGCTTGCCTGGATGTCTGTGGCACTTGCCGCCATCGCCGGCGTCTCGGCACTGCACCTCCTGCCCATCCTGCTGCCGTCGTCGTACCCTGTTCGCTCGATCGCGCTGGCCGTCGCCGCACTGGTACCGGCGGTCACCCTCCAGTGTGTCGGAGATCTGCAGGCCGAAATGGCCCTGCGGAGCGGCAAGGGTGGCACGGTGTCCATCGGGACCTGCGTCGGCGCGTGTGTCGCGGTGGCAGTCGTCATGCTGGCCAGCGGGTCGCTGGGGCTGGCGGCAGGAGGACTGGCCGTCTCCGCTGGTCTGTCCACCCGGGCCCTGGTCAGCGTCCTGCGCCTCAGGCGGGACGGCATCCGCATCGTGCTCTCCACGCCGCTGCGGGCTTCGGTCGCCGCGTGCGTGCTGGTCGGTGTGGGGGTCGCGATCATGGCTTGAGGCCGGCCCGGTCCGGCGCGTCGACGCGAGCCAATGCCTCGACCCGGCCTCGGCCGTGCGTGCGGTAGGTCGGGTGCGTGACGACAGGCCCCAACGAGGCTCCCGGTAGGCGAGTTGAGACGCGAGAGATTTCCCTCAACAGCCCGAGGGCCTAGCCTGTTACGCCGTACTAGCGTGTCCGATCGCCGACCGCGAGGGTGCTCTGCGCCCCATCAGGCCGTACGGTGGCGACCATTTTGCCTACCGACTTGGTAAAGAGAATTCGCCAAAGCGGGCCGCACTGTACCTCCACCACTCGATGGAGGGTCCATGCCGCGAAGAGCACGGCAACGAGTACACCGAGGTAGGTCACGATTCGATTCTCGTTGGTCGCGAACCGGGAGATCGCCATGTAACCGATATGGGCGTGCAGGAGATAGATCGGGTAGCTCAGGTTTCCAGCCAGGCGTGAACCCGGAAGGTGCAGCGAGGCTCCTTTCTCTGAGTTCAGGAAGAAAAAGAACGCGAAGAAGGAAACGATCACCATCGTGATCACCTGCCTCGAGTATTGGATGGCGTCATTGGCAGGCGGACTCGGCAGTGTCGCGAGGACCGTTTCGATGCAGAGGACAGCGCTGACCGCGACTGCCATCAAAGAGGCAATCGAGGCACGCCGTTTCAGGACTGCGAATGCCGCGCCGGCAGCGAAGAAGGTGAACTGACCTCCGAGGAACAGTAGTTTCGGAAGGTCTGCAAGTAGAGCAACCAGCATCACGGAAGGCCACAGGAGGAAGACACGCTCGAGATGGTTCCGCCATCCCAGGAGCAGGAGGACGAAAACGAGCAAGTAGAAGGCGAGTTCGTACTCCAGGCTCCAGTAGACGCCGTCGACGTATTTTTCACCCAGCAGGCGGGGCACCATAGTGAGATTGGCGAGTACTTGAGCCGGCTGGACCGATGTTCCTAAGCTCTGCTCCCCCCAGAACAGTGCGACGAGGGAGGTGAGGAGGACGGCTGCCCAGAATGCCGGGAAAAGACGAACTGCTCGGGACACTGCGAATTCTGCCGCAGTCCTGCCCTGCACAGAGAAAAAGATCACATACCCGCTGATCATGAAGAAGAAAGGAACGCCCAGGTATCCGTACATGGCCCATTCTGAAATACCCGGGATGTGGTCGATTGATGTGACCTTGCCGTTCTCGATCCCGTTGTACAAGTAATGGAAACACAGTACGCACAGCGCGGCGAGAAGCCTCGCGTAGTCGAGCAGTTCGAGTCGTTTCACTCAGGGATGATACAAAGTCCGCCGGGAATTTACCGGTAAGTCGCCACGTTGCTACTCCAAATGAGCTGTTGAGCCGAGCGACTCAGGAACTGCCGCGCCTTTCCGCGAACCAAGACGCAGTCACAGACCGGAGTTGATCAGCGACGTCCCGAACGCGGATGGCGTCAGGTCTCGGCCAGGACGAGGCGTCGAGAACGTCGGCGCTGGTCACGCGTTGAAGAAGCGTCGCCTGAACGTCGCGGCCGACGGACCCACCATAATCGTAGAATCGGAAATCACTCGAGTTGTTTGCGTACCGAGCCAGAGGCATCGCTGGTGTTTTCACTACATCCGCTACCACCAGTCCGTGCAAGCTGCTGGTCAGGACCCACTCCGCACGTCCAATGGCCGGGAGCACGTCGTCAAGCGGATCCGAGGTGTACACGACGCGGGCGTTCAATCTTTGCGCGTGAGATTCCAATTTGTCGATTGTTCGCGCATTTCTCCTAACGCTGTAGTGCGCCACCACTACGCCACCACTTCTCCTTTCGCTTGGCGCAAGGCGCCCTTCGAGCAGCAGAGCCGGATCCCCTAGAGTTGTAGTTTGAGGTAGTTTTAGGATTTTTCGCGTTTCAGGTCCGCGAACGGCTAGCAGATTGAGGCGGCGCACTCCGCGTCGAACCCGATCCAGCAAGGAGGGGTCGAGTTGAGGTAGACCTGATCCGATTACGGCGGTTCCATCACGTGCCTCTAGGGCTGCCCTCTGGAGAACTGAACCCAATGTGAAAACCTCCGCTGCTGGGGCATCCGCGTGCTTCACCGCGGTCGTTTCGCCCAGCTCCATGCGAAGAATTGAAGGGGCCAGTTCATCACCGAAGTTACGAAGCGCCCAAGGCGGTAGCAGACGCCCATCGTTCCGACGCGTCCAGAGGTGACAGAGGGTAAGGACCTTCTGGCGGCGAGTTCCAGTCATTGGCCTCCACCAGAAGAGCGGAATCGAAGGGGGAGTCGTGATCACGATCAGGGAGCCTTCCTGCCCATGAAGGGCAACTAGCAACGCAGCCGCCACGGCCTAGTTGAATATTGCACAGCTGCCGTTAACCGCGAACGACGTCATGGCCAGAAATGAAGAAGATAGGGCGATTCAGCCACAACGTCCCACAAAAAATTAGTCCACGACGTGTCGCCGCGCGCAACAGCAGCGCGTCATCGCCTCAGGCCCGGAGAGATTAGTCGCCTCGTACGTACTGGGGATTAATCAGACATTGGCACTCGCAATATCTTCCCCATTATTCTTTGGCGGCACCGGCGTAGTACGCCGGGTACTCCTTCAAGTCGCTACCGGCGAAGGCACTATGCGCGTCTTGCGGCCGGGAGGCGTCTGACTGCCGTCCGCTACCACCTGTGGACCTGGCCCGGCGATCACCCGCACCTACCAGCGGGACTCGGTTAGCGGCGAAGAACTGTTGTAGCCGACGGTCACGAGCGTTGCCCGGTGACAGCGGGTTGCCTGGCCGTGGGTTCAGATGTCGAAATCGGGAAGAAGCGGCTCCACTCAGTACGCTCCGTCCGAAGCCATGACAGCCCTGAAGGTGCGCCAGAGGATGATGAGGTCACCCGTTAGCGACCAGTTCTCGACATAGTGGATGTCCAGTCGGATTGCTTGCGTGAAGTCCAGGTTCGAGCGGCCGGAGACCTGCCAGAGGCCGGTCATGCCGGGGCGGACGGTGAGCCGGCGGGTGGCCACGTGGTCGTAGCGCTCCACCTCGAAGTGTCGCTGCGGGCGCGGGCCGACCAGGCTTATGTCGCCCTTGAGTACGTTGAAGAGCTGCGGCAGTTCGTCGAGGGAGTAGCGACGCATCACCCGACCGACCGCGGTAACCCGCGGATCATCGGCCGGCTTAGGGAGCTCAGCGATGCTCTTGCCCTCTGTTGCGACCAGCGCGGCCAACTCGGCGTCCGCACCGACCCGCATGGAGCGAAACTTGATCATCCGGAAGGGCCTGCCGTCCCGCCCGATGCGGTCCTGGACGTAGAAGGCCGGGCCTTCGCTGGTGAGCTTGACCAGTGCTGCACACACCATCAGGACCGGGCTCAAGATAAGGAAGAGCACCGAAGCGCCGACTCGATCGAACAGTGTCTTCGCGAGGCGCGACGCGCCGGCATATTGGGGTTCGTCGAGATGAAGGATCGGCAGGCCGGAGATCTCGTGTAGGTGGAGGCGCGAGCCGTCCACGTTGACGACATTCGGCGACAGCATCAGCTCGATGCCGGTGCCCTCGAGCCCCCAGGCGAGTTCGCGAAGGCCGTCTGGGCCGAGGTTTTCGGTATCGGTCACCATCACCGCGTTCGCGCCGGTCAGCCTAAGCATCTCCTGCAATGTGTGGCTACGGTCGAGGACCGCGATTCCTCTGTCCGTGACCGGCTCGTCAATGCCTTCACCGTCGGGCACCCATACACCGGTGACGCGGTAGCCCGACTGCGGAACTCCAGCAAGCGAGGCAGCGACCCTGCATGCTGACTCGCGGCCGCCGATGACCAGGACGTTGGACAGCGCACGCCCTGCGGCTCGGTGGCGGTGCAGCTGTACCCGGGCAACCCTCCGCCAGAGCAGCAGGCTCAGCAGCCCCAACGGGAAGGCAGCTGCCAGGTAGAGACGGGAGGTGTCGACCTTGAGCGCCACGGCCAAGACGGCCATCAACGCGAATGCTGCCCAAGTAGCGCGGATGACGCGGAGGTACTCCTCGGTCCCATAACCGATGACGCGTGGGCTCAGGCTCCGGAAGGCGTTGAGTGTCAGCCACCACACGATCGCCATGACGACACCAAGGATGTCGTACGACGGAGAGAAGGGAGCATCGGCACGTACATCTGACGCCAGGCCGAACCGTGCTGCTCTGACGATTCCCAGCACCACCAGAAGCACCGCGAGGTCGCCGAGGGCGAGGAGCCTCGTGTAGGGCCTGCGCCAACTGGGCGGGGCGGTCGCCGTGACGGCGTACCGTTGAGCCGAGATCGGACCCAGGACCTGCTCGAGCATGGTACCCCCGGTCCTTTCGTTTACCTGAGGGAATTTATACCAATCTTTGCTTAAATATACCGTTTTGACGGTTCTTTGATTACATATGACGCTTTGACGATCTCACCAATGTGACCCTGGCCACAATCCGGCACGCCCGGTACTCTTGCTGCAGACAGGTGAAATGACCCTAGCCAGAGTGTCTTTTGCCCGGGGGACGCCTGCGTCTGGACCTGGAATACGTTGACACGTGGTCCGTCCGGCTGGACTTGGCGATCCTTCCGCGCTTTGCCCGCCGTGCCGCACGGAAGCGGCGCCTACTAGGGCCAGCCTGTAAGAATGCCGCGTCCGAAGAGCCCAGATCTCCGTACTGTCGTCCGCCTGCTGCGCGATCGCCGCGTCCTGCTGCCCGTGTGCACCGTCATCGGCCTGCTGTTGGCGGGTGCCGGCTGGATCGTCGTCACCGGTGTGCTCGCGCGCAGCGAGTTGCTTGCTGCCCAACGGAGTTTGGAGACGCTGCGGGGGCAGGTCGCCGCTGACCCGACACGGGGTTCTGCCCAGCGCCTGCGTACTGATGAGGCCGCCGTGCACCGTGCCGCGAGACATGCTGCCCGGGCGCACCGCCTCACCACCGGGCCGGCCTGGTACTCCGCGGCCCACCTGCCTCTCCTCGGAGGACCGCTGCGGACCGCGCGTGGTGTCGCCGAAGCATCCGACCGGCTGACCCACGAGGTGTTTCCTCCGCTGGCACGTACTGCCACCCGCCTGGGGGTCGCCGCAGGAAGCGACAGCGGACACCTCGACCTCGCCGTGTTGCGGCGCTCGGCTCCCCTTCTGGAGCGGGCCGCGCGCAGCGCCTCGGATGTGCGGACGGAAGTCGAAGCGTTGCCGCGCGGTACGTGGCTGCCGGCCGCCGACACCGCCCGAGCCCGGCTCGCGGAGCAACTCGGCCCGATCAGCACCGCCACAGACGATGCCGCCATGGCGGCCCGGGTGATTCCACCCATGCTCGGAGCGGATGGGCCGAGGCGTTATCTGGTTGTGTTCGAGAACACCGCCGAGGCCCGGGGCACCGGCGGGCTTCCCGGGGCGTTCGCGGTGCTCACCGCGCAGGGGGGCCGACTGCGCTTCGAGGACTTCGGCAATGACACCGAAGTGTCCAACATCCAAGCCGCGGTCGACCTGCCGGACGAGTACGCCAGGCTCTATGGCCACAGCGCTCCGACCAGGATGTGGGTCAACACGAATCTGAGTCCGCACTTCCCGTACGCCGCTCGCATCTGGGCCGCCGCCTGGCGCGCGCACACCGGCCAGCGATTGGACGGTGCGTTCTCGCTCGATCCCGGTGCGCTGTCCGCTCTGCTCGCGGCATCCGGATCGGCCTCGCTGACCGACGGGACCGCCGTGACCGCTGCCAACGTGGTGGAGCTCACTCTGCGCACCAGCTATGCGGCATACGAGGACATCCCGGAGCGCAAGGCGTTCTTCCTCGATGTCGCGCGTGCCGTCGCCGCTCGGCTGACGGGAGCCGTGGACGATCCGGCGCGCCGCCCGGCGCTGTTCACGGCCCTGCGGCAGCAACTGAGTGAGGGGCGGATCAAGGTGTGGAGCGCCCACCCCGACGAACAGCGTGAAGTGCGGGAGCGTCCTTTCGGCGGTGCCCTGCCGGATGGGCCCGCGCCGCTCGCCGGGCTGGTGGTGACCAATGCGGCGGGCAACAAACTGGACTATTACCTGGACCGCCACCTGGTGTGGGAACCGGGCCGCTGCACAGCGGAAGGCCGTGAGATCACCGTGACCGTACGCCTGGCCAATCGGGCACCGGCCTCGGGGCTGCCCTTGTATGTCACCCAGCGGACGGACAAGCCGCCCTACCCGACCCAGCCGGGCGACAACCGGCTGCTGGTGTCGTACTTCGCCAGTGAGCAGTCCGGGTTGACCAAGGCTACGCTGGACGGTCAGCCTGCGCTGCTCCATCACGGTGCCGAGCGTGGGCATCCGGTCTACACCCTAGATCTGGAGCTTCCTGTGGGCTCCACCCGCACCCTGGTGCTGCACCTGCTGGAGCCGCGCAGCGACCTTGCCCCGACCGTGCTGCGTCAGCCGCTGGTTCGTCCGCTCCACACCACAGTGCGGCCGTACGGTCCGTGTGACGGCTGACCATCGGTGGCGATGCGCCCCTTCAGGCCAGGTGGTCGAGGTGCGCGGCAGCGCTTTCTGGCCACGGAACCATCGCGGTGCCCGTCGGACGCCCGCCCGGCCCGCCCCCGGTCTGCGGCACATCGGCGCCCCGCAGCAGCAGCCGACGCTCCCCGCTCCCGTCACCGCCCACGTGGCCACCGAGGACCACGGCAGAAGGCGCATACTCGTCCCCGGCTCCTGCGTGCCGCGCGTACGCAGCTCACCCGTTACCCGGCCCGTGCGGCCTACGCGTACCGATAGATCCCACTCTGGTCCTCCACCTCGCCCGGCGTCACGTCCCACGGCGGCATCCGCTCATGCCGTGCGGCGACCCGGCCGCGCTGTGCGTCGCCCCGGGCGAGCGGCTTGGCGGGGAGATAGCGGGCGCCCGGGTGGCGCCGCTGCCAGCGGGACCAGAGGAGGTCGACGAAGGCGTGGTGCAGCCAGAAGACGGGATCGTTCACGGAAGCGCCGCCGAGCATGTGGCCGCCGACCCAACGGTGCACCCGGTTGTGCGTACGCCACGAAACGGCACCCCGCCCCGGCCCCCACCCCTCCAGCTTGTTGCGGAACCCCTTGGCGGACGTGGAGTCCCAGGGGGCCGCGTCGTAGACCGGGTCCTTGAGGGCCCGGTCCACATCCGCGGCCGTGGGCAGCGCGATCGGGTCCCGCCACCGGCCCAGGTCACGCGTGAGGAACTCGGTGTCGGTGATCCCCACCTCGATGGTCCACTCGCCGTTGCGATAGGCGAAGGGCCCGTTCATGACCTGCCGGTCGGACTTCCGCCCGGTCCCGCCGAGCAGGTCCTCGGTCCACGGTACGGACGTGGTGCCGCGGTTACGCGTCCAGTCCCAGTACGGCACGGTCACCGAGTCGTCCACGCGCCGCAGCGCCTCCTCCAGGTCCAGCAGGAACCGGCGGTGCCAGGGCAGGAAGGAGGGGGCCATATGGGCGACGCGCAGCCCGGGCTCGCCGTCGGAGCGGTAGTACTCGATATGCGTACGCACGAACTGGTCGTACTCGCCCCGGCGCTTCACCTCGAGCAACGCCTCGACAAACCGCCGCCGCTCGGACTTGGTGAGCTTGCTGACGTCCTTACGCGTGTACACCACAGCGGTGCTCCCCCTCGGTTCCGTTGCCACAGCCGTGCGTACGGCCGCTCGTGTCACCCGGCGCGCCATCCGGCGCCCCCAGCCGCGCGCTCGGCCCCAGTTCGTCGACGGCCGCGCGGGCGGCGGCGAGCGGAGTCGCGTACGACTGGTAGTGGTCGACCATGCTCACCCAGCTGCCGTCCGCCCGTGGCATCAAATGCAGCGGCCGCCCGTCGACGGCCACATGCCAGCTGCCGCCATCTGAGCTGCCCCCGGACCGCCCGTCGTCATGCCTGACGCCGACGATCCGGCGCCCGCGATACGTCTCCTCGAACCGCGTCTCCTGCGCCCCGGCCGCTCTCGACCCCACCACGAACGGCGCGGACGCCATCCCGGCCACCACCGCGAACGCACCCCGCAACATTCGCCGCCGCCCCACGGCCCCAGCCGCACCACGTACCGGCGAAAACCTCACTCGTCTGCTGCTCGCCAACGGTCTGCCTCCTCCTCGCTCCTGCGCTGAACCCACGAACACGCTGAACCCGGAAACACACTGAACACGCCGAACACGACCGAAGGGCCGATCCCGCACGCACGCGGAATCGGCCCAAGGAGCCCGGGGACGGACGGTCAATAAGCACCCGATATGCAGATCCGAAAAGGAGCCGGAGCCGGAGACGAAATCCGAGCGAAGGCCGGAGACGAATGTGCGCCCGAACCGCTCAGCTCAGCTCCCGGTTCTGCACGGGTTCTCAGCGCACCAGTCGCGCGTCACCCTTCACGACGCCCGTCGTCTTCTCGACGGCCTTGGGCAGCAGTCCCTTCTCCGAGTCGAGCATCTTCGGAGCGTCCAGCCCCGGCGCCTTGACCTCCTGAGCCAGGTTGCCGACCTTTCCACTGAGGCCGGCGGACCCGCTCCCCGAGGCGTCAGCGGCGACAGCGGGAGTGGCGAGACCGGCCACGACAAGGGATCCGGCAACGATGGCGGCAGCCTTCAGAGACTTCATCGTGTTCCTTTCTTCGGCAACCCGTAAGTCGCCAGCGGGAATTGCTTCACCGAATCCAACGAGGCCGGGACGCCGCGGAAACCCCGAACACCGAAATTTCCGGCCCGCCGAAGAAAAGGTCACCCGAATGAAGGGCGCGTCTTATCCGCGTTTCTCATCCTCTTATGAACGCGACTGTGAAGGCGGGGCACATGCGCCCGGCCGCAGCAACGGACGCCGTACCGATCCGTGACAGGGCCACAGGTTCGGTACGGCGTCCGGGCCGAGCTGTGCCTGCTTCGCCTCAGGCACAACTCCCGTTCTCAGGAAGGCTGGTCCTAGGGCAGGACGGGGTTGGGCGGCACGAGGCCGTTGACGGGCGGCTCGGGGTTGATGGGCGGCAGGAGGGCCTCGATGAGGTCCGTGAGGCTGTCCGACACGGCTTCGAGGGCTGCGCCGATGGTGTCGGCAGCGGACTGGATGGCGGTGATCAGGGCGTCCACGGCGTTCCGCAGCGCGGTGAGCGCATCCGAAATGGGGGTCGAAATGGGGGGCACCGGGTTCGCGGCCGACGCCGCCGAATCGGCCGGTGTCACAGGAGCCAGGGGCGCGGTGGGAGTCGTCACGCCCGGCGTCGAGGGAGTCGTCGGGGCCGCCGTGTTCGCGGCCGCCGCGTCGATGGCGGCCTTGGCGGCCTCGCCGAGTCTCGTCACCTCCGCGGTGGAGAGCTGGGAGTTCTCGGTCTGGGCCTTGAGCGCGGCGTTCTGAAGCTCGGTGACCGGGGCCGCCACGGAGCTGATGGTGCTCAACTGCCTGACCTGGGCCTGGAGGGTGGCTACGTCGGCGGCGGGAGCCGACTTCGACTCCCGCGTACGTTCCCGCGCCTCATCGGCGGCCAGGGTGGTTGGAGCTGCGACACCGATCAGAAACGTGGCGCAGAGTGCGGAGGTCGCGATGCGCCGTGCCGAAAGAGCAGGCATGGAGGTTCCTTTCGCAAGGGTGCGTGGGGTCCTTGTGGCCACCCTTAAACCGGTGGCCACACCCTGCAACCGAGCGGGCGCACAGCGTGACACCTCGCCCTCTCCTGACCATGCATCACCGCTGGTGAGCGCCCCTGTCGAACCCCTCCGGACACCCCACCCCGTTCGGCGCAGCATCCCGGCGACACCGGCCGAGCGGCCACCGACACGAGGCGAGTGATTTAAGCGGTTCGTCACTCTTGCCCGATATGTGGGGTTTGAGGGGATAGAGTGACGCCCCGTCAGCCGCATTTGACGTTCTCGCGAAAGGGCAACGCCGGTCATGCGTCATGCCCGGGGTCTTTCCACTGCGACTCGCACGGGGGTCCGCCCGTTCCACGGCCCATCAGGGCGGAACGGCCGCCCCTCGGGCCGACGCACACGGTGATGGTCAGCCGGTCCGCCGGATCGTTGCGCGACGCGACGCGGCAGGGGGCTCCGCCGCGCATCCTCCACGTCACCCAGCCGGTGGACGGCGGCGTCGCTAACGTCGTCACCGAGCTGGTCCGGGCCCAGCGCGCGACCGGTTTCCACGTGACGGTCGCGTGCCCCGACAGCGGCCTCGCCCAGACGCTCCGGGCACTCGGCGCGGACGTACGACACTGGCCCGCGACCCGCGCGCCCGGGCGGTCGCTTCCCGCTGAGGTACACCGGCTCGCCCGCATCGTCGACGAGGTCCGGCCCGACGTACTGCACGCGCACAGCGCCAAGGCCGGGCTCGCCGCCCGGCTGGCGGTCAGGGGGCGGATCCCGACGGTTTTCCAGCCGCACGCCTGGTCGTTCGAGGCGGTCGGCGGGCTCACGGCGACGGCGGCCCTGGCGTGGGAGCGCTGGGCGGCACGGTGGGCCGCCCGAGTGGTGTGCGTCAGCGAGGCAGAGCGCACACGAGGCGTACGGGCCGGAGTCCAAGCCACTTGGCGAGTGATCCCCAACGGCGTCGACCCGCGGCGCTTCCACCCCGCCGCCGACGCGCCCGTACGAGCCCACGCCGCCGACACCCTCGTACGAGCCGGAGCCGATGCCCCCGTAAAAACGGACCCCGTACGAACGGACCCCGTACGAGTCGCCCCGCCGCCGCTCCCCGCCCTCGATCCGTCCGCCCCGCTGGTCGTCTGCGTAGGACGCCTCTGTCGCCAGAAGGGCCAGGACGTACTGCTCCACGCGTGGCCCTCGGTGCTCCAACACGTGCCCGGAGCCCGGCTGGCGCTTGTCGGGGACGGGCCGGACGAGGAGCGACTGCGGGACCGCGCGCCCGAAGGCGTGCTGTTCGCCGGTGCCGTGACCGACGCCCTGCCCTGGTACCAAGCCGCCGATCTGGTGGTGCTGCCGTCCCGTTGGGAGGGCATGGCGCTGGCGCCGTTGGAGGCGATGGCGTGCGGGCGGCCCGTGGTGGTCACAGACGTGGCGGGGGCGCGCGAGAGTCTGCCGCCTGGTCACCGGGCGCACTGCCTCGTACCGCCCGGCCTGCCGGGACCGCTGGCCGACGCGCTCACCGGGCTGCTGCTCGACCCGCCGCTGCGCGAGTCGCTCGGCCGCCAGGGGCGCTGCCACGTACTGGCCGCGCACGACGTGCGGCACTCGGCCGAGGCGGTCGCGGCCCTCTACCGCGAACTCCTCGGCTCCGGGCGCCCGGTGCCCCAGGAACCCATCGAGTGCAGGGAGTCCATCCGCTCGTGACCGTCGAACGCACCGTCTCTCCCCTCGCAGCCCAGCAACCGCAGCGGGGATTCCTGCCCGCACCGCTCCTCCCCCCACGCGGGGCCCGCGGGTTTCCCGCGAGACAGCGGTCCGCGGCACGCCCCGCCCCGGCACTGCCCCTGCTCCTCGTGGACGCGACGGCCGCGCTCACCGCCGCCCCGGCCCTCCCCCACCCCCTGCTGGCCGCACCCCTGCTGCTCGCCGTCCTCTGGCTGAACGCGCTGGCCGCGCTGTACCGCCCGCCCGCCGTACCCGCCGTCCTGGACGAACTCCCCGCCCTCTGCGCCCGGATCACGGTGAGCTGGTGCGCCCTCGCCGCACTGGTCGCGGCCCTCTCCCCGGCCCACGCCCCCTCTGTCCGTACGCTGCTGACCGGCTGCGCCCTGCAGACCGCGGCGAGCTGCGCGGGCCGCGGCCTGGTGCACTGGCGCCGCCGCCGGATGCTGGTCCGCAACCCCGCCGCCGCCCTCGTCGTAGGCCCGGCCGCCACCGCCCAGCGCGTGGCCGCCGCCTTCCTGCGCCGCCCGGAGTGCGGCCTCAGACCGGTGGGCGTCCTCGCCGACGACCCTGCCGGCGGTACGGGCCTGCCGGTGCTCAGCACGGACGAGGAGGTCCAGCGGGCCGTCGTCCAGAACGGCGTACGGGCCGTGCTCCTCGTCGGGCCCGTCGGTGAACACGGGCTGCTGGTAAGGGAGTTGGCTGAGGGCGGCTGTGCGCTGTGGGAGGTCGACGCGGACGTACCGGCGTACGACCCGGTCGCGAGCCCCGCGTACGAGGAGACCAGCCGCGCAGCCTACGACCCGTCAGGAGCCGTGCCGGGCAAGGGCATCGCCCCACACGACGAGCCCGGCAGCACGGCACACGCACGCACCGGCTACCTGCCCTCCCCCCGCACCCGCACCCCACGCGAACGCATCGCCGGCTTCTCCTGCCGCCGCCTCGAAGTCGGCCGACGCCCCGAAAGCCCCGCCAAGCGCGCCCTCGACGTGCTGGTATCCGGGATGCTGCTCCTGCTCGCCGCCCCGGTACTGCTGGCCTGCGCGCTGGTGCTGCGGCTCAGCGAAGGCCCGGGCGTCGTCTTCCGTCAGGAGCGCGTCGGCCAGGACGGACTCCCCTTCACGCTGCTGAAGTTCCGCACCCATCGCCCGGCCGACGAGCACGAGGCCGCCACCCGCTGGAGTGTGGCGGGTGAGCGGGACATGAGCCGGTTCTGCCGTTTCCTGCGCCGCACCTCGCTCGACGAGCTACCCCAACTGTGGAACGTATTCCGAGGCGATATGAGCCTGGTCGGGCCGCGCCCCGAACGCCCGTACTTCGTCGCCGGGTTCAGCCGCACCTATCCCGGTTACGCGGCCCGCCACCGTATGCGGACCGGCATCACCGGGCTCGCCCAGGTCCAGGGGCTGCGCGGCGACACCTCCATCGAGGACCGCGCCCGCTTCGACAACGCATACATCGACGACTGGTCGCTGTGGCAGGACATCTGCATCCTGCTGCGCACGGCCGCCGCACTCGTGCGCCCCACGGGGAGCTGACCACCGGTGAGCCACGCATACGCCGTCCTGCCTGCCGCGCGCGCACTGACCCCCGTACTGCCCATCCTCCCCGTACTCGCGGTGATCGCCCTGCTCGCCCTGCCCGTCGCACCGGGCAGCGAAGGCGGCGCGAGCCTCGCCGACGCCGCCTCCGGTGTCGTGGTCCTGTGCTGCGCGATCCGTCTGCTGCGGCAGCGGCGGCGCCCCCTGTCCCGTACCGCGGTAGTCGTACTCGGCCTGCCCGTGGCCGGTTTCGCGGTGGCGGCGGCCGGGGCCATCACGCCCGGCGCGGCGCTCACCGGCTTCGCGCGCTGGCTGCAGATCTTCGTGCTCGTACCGGCCGCCGTCCTCCTCCTCGTCCGCGACCGGCGCGACGTACGGCTGCTGGCCTGGTCGGTGGTGGCGCTCGCGGTGTGGCAGGGGGCCGTAGGGGTGCACCAGTACGCGACCGGGACCGGCGCCTCGTACATGGGCCAGGAGATCCGGGCGGTCGGCACCTTCGGCCCGGCGGACGTCATGGGGATGGCGACCGTGGTGTCCTTCGGGCTGGTGTGCGCGGTGGGACTGGCGCTGGCGGCAGGGTCCGTACGACAGCGGGTGTGGGCCTTGGTGTGCACGGTGCTGCTCGTCGTGCCGCTGGCCGTGTCCTTCAGCCGGGGTGCGTGGATCGCGACGGCCGTCGCGTGCGGGGCGCAGTTGGTGCTCGCGGGACTGCGGCGGGCGGTTGCGGCGGGTGCGGTCGTGGCCGCGGTGACCGTGATCCTCGTCGGCGGGTTCGGCGTCGGGTCCACGCTGTTGCAGGAGCGGGTCAGCAGCATCGGCCAGGTCGGCGACGCTCCGGACCAGTCGGTCACCGACCGGTACACCATGTGGGCGGCGGCGGCCGGCATGTGGCGCGAACAGCCGCTCACGGGCGTCGGCTTCAAGGGCTTCCCCGAACACCGCGACGGTCACGCCTCACTGGCGCTGTCGTCGGGCAGCGACATCGAGGGCGCGGGCACGGAGTACCGGAAACAGCCACTGCTGTCCCCGCACAACATGTACCTGCTGGTACTCAGCGAACAGGGCATCATCGGGCTGCTGACGCTCGCCGGAAGCTGGCTGGCGCTGCTGGTGCTGGGGCTGCGGAGACTGACCCGCGCCCGCAGAGCGCGGGACCCCGGCAACGCCCCGACGCCGGAATCGTCCCTCGACTGCGGGCTCATCGCCTGCGGCCTGCTGATCTGGCAGCTGATCAACTTCGCGTACGCCGATATCGGCGGCCCCACGACCGTCCTGACCGCCATCAGCCTGGGCCTGACGGCGTGGTGGGCGCTGAGCGCTCCGCTGGAGGTGCGGTCATGAGGCCGCGGGCCGGTCGCCCCCGCAACGGCGCGGCACATACGCCACAGCCCCGCCCCCCTCACAGGGCGCGGCACCACAGCGGACTCCGCCAAGGCCGCTTGCAGGGCCGCCCCCAACCGGCCGTCTCCGAGCCCTCCGAGGAGGCGGCCCCACGATGACCGTCCCCCCTCCGCCGGCCGGAAACGCCACGGCCACCACGCCTGCCCCCGGCACGGAAGCCCCGGAACCCACGGTGGCGGGCCCCCACACAAACGCCCCCGACCCCGACCCGGGCACCAAAACCACCTTCGTCTCGCAAGGCTTCCTCGCCAGGGCCGCCTTCATCACCGTCCTCCTCTCCCTGGCCGGAGCCCTGCTCGGCCTCGGCCGGGACCAGGCGCTGGCGCATCTCTTCGGAGCCGGGAGCGATACGGACGCCTTCCTGGTCGCGTGGACGGTGCCGGAGTTCGCGGCGACCCTGCTCATCGAGGACGGGCTGGCCTTCGCGCTCGTACCGGCGTTCAGCGCGGTCGTGGCCCGCCGCGCCAGTCGCGTCCACGGCGGCACAGGCAACCCGGGCGACCCCGGCGACCCAGTACGCGCCCTGGTCCGCCGCACACTGCCCCGCCTGACGCTGGCGTTCACCGTGGCGTCGGCGCTGCTCATCTGGGGAGGCCCGTACCTGGTCGAGCTGCTGGCGCCAGGGCTCCCGGACCCCCGGCTCGCGGTGGACTGCACCCGGCTGACCGGCACCTGCGTCCTGACCTTCGGCCTCGCCGGCTACTGCAGCGCCGCCCTACGCGCACACCGCCGCTTCGTCGCGCCCGCAGCCATCTACGTCGCCTACAACACCGCCATCATCACGGCGATGTTCGTCCTCGGCGGCCGCTGGGGCGTACGAGCGGCGGCGATCGGCGTCGCGCTGGGCGGCGTACTCATGATCGCCACCCAACTGCCCTCCCTGCTACGGCAGTTGCACCGCCGTCAGGCGTCCCTCGAGCCGACCGCAATGGGCGCGCCGCACACGACGACGAACGCGATGGCACCCGCGCCCCCAGGGCATCCGTCAACCGACCGCCACGCCCTCAACCTCGCCCTCTTCCTCACCGTCCTCCTCTTCGCCCTCTGCCGCCAGTCCCAGGTCCTCATCGAGCGCTACCTGGCCTCCCCCCTCCCCGCCGGCACCATCTCGCACCTCAACTACGCCCAAAAAGTGGCCCAGTTGCCGATGGTGCTCGCCCTGATGCTGTGCACGGTCACCTTCCCCGTCGTCTCACAGGCACTGGCCGAGGGCGACACCGAGCGGGCCCGCGACCGCGTCGAACGCGACCTCGCGGCGGTGTCGTACGTCGTCCTGCTCGGCACCGCAGCCGTCGTCGCCTGCGCCCCGCAGCTCATCCAACTCCTGTTCCAGCGGGGCGCGTTCACGGCACAGGACACGGCGGCCACGGCAGCCGTCATGCGGGTGTACGCGCTCGGGCTGCTCGGCCACGCACTCGTGGGCGCCCTCGTCCGCTCGTACTTCTCGGCAGGCCGGCCCACCTGGTACCCGGTGGCCGCCATGACCGCCGGTATCGCCACGACCGCGGGTGCCGGTGCATGGGCAGTCGGCCCGTGGGGCGTGCTCGGCATCGCCGCCGCCAACGCGGCCGGCATCAGCCTCACCGCCCTGATCCTCCTGTACGGCATGGGAAAGCGCGCCGTACCGATCCGCACCCGCCCGGTGCTGGCCGCGATGGGCAAACCACTGCGCGCGGCACTGGCCGCCTGCGCGGTGGGCTGGTTCACCGCGAGCCTCATCGGCTCCCCCACCCTCGGGCTCACCGTCGGCGGCACAGCCGTCACCGTCGTCTTCCTCCTGCTCGCCGGGCTACCGGGCGGGCAGGGCCTCGCCCCCACGATCCGCACCGTCACCCGGAGGCTCCCGTATGCCCGTATCCGCTGACCACGACCCTTCAACCGCGCGAACTACATCAACCGCGCCAACCGCGCCCCCTCCCGACCTCGCGCCCCAGCGCAGACCCGGCCGACCCCCCTGGGTGGCGATGTACCACTCCGTGGACGACTGCTCCCACGACCCGTACCGCGTCACCGTCTCGCCCCACCGCCTCGACCGCCAGCTCACCTGGCTCCGCCGCCGAGGCCTGCGCGGCGTCGGCGTGCACGAACTGCTCGCCGCCCGCGCCCGCGGTGAGGGCCAGCACCTGGTGGGCCTGACCTTCGACGACGGCTACGCCGACTTCGTCACGCACGCCCTGCCGCTGCTGCACCGCCACGCCTTCGGCGCCACCCTGTTCGTACTGCCGGGCAGGCTGGGCGGCGACAACGCCTGGGACCCCCTCGGCCCACGCAAGCCACTGCTGTCGGCGGACGGCATCCGCCAGGCCGCCGCCGCAGGCATCGAGATCGGCTCGCACGGCCTCACGCACAGGGACCTGACCCGCACCGACGACGCACGGCTCCGAGCCGAGGTGAGCGACAGCAGAGCACTGCTCTACGACGTGACCGGTGCCCACATCCACGGCTTCTGCTACCCGTACGGCCAAGCCGACCACCGAACCGTCGAAGCCGTACGCGAGGCGGGCTACAGCTACGCCTGCGCAACCGCCACCACCCCCGGCGACCTGACCGGCCCGTACGCCCTCCCCCGCGTCCACATCGGCGAGCGCGACACAGCCTGGCGACTGCACCTCAAGCGCCACCTGCACCGCCTGCACCGCCGCCCCGTCGACGGCGTGTGAGCCCCCGCCATGCCCGACTTGAAGGCCCTGCACATCATCACCGGCCTCGGCGTAGGCGGCGCGGAACAGCAACTCCGCCTGCTCCTACGCCACTTGCCCGTCGACTGCGACGTAGTGACGCTCACCAACCCCGGCCCGGTAGCCGACGGCCTGACGGCGGACGGCGTACGCGTCGTCCACCTCGGCATGTCCGGCAACCGCGACCTGTCCGCCCTCCCCCGCCTCGCCCGCCTGATCCGCCACGGCGGCTACGACCTCGTCCACACCCACCTCTACCGGGCCTGCGTATACGGCAGGCTCGCCGCCCGCCTGGCAGGCGTACGGGCCGTGGTGGCCACCGAACACTCCCTCGGCGGCACCCAGTTGGAGGGCCGTGCCCTGACCTCCGGAATGCGCGCGCTGTACCTGGCCAGCGAACGTCTGGGCCGCGCCACGGTCGCCGTCTCCCCCACGGTCGCCGACCGCCTCCGCGGCTGGGGCGTCCCCGAGCCGCGCATCGAGGTCGTCCCCAACGGCATCGACCTGGCCCGCTTCCGCTTCGACCCGTCCCGCCGCGCACGCACCCGCCGCCGCCTCGGGCTGCCGAAGGACGCGTACGTCATCGGCGGCATCGGCCGCCTCGCCGCGAGCAAACGCTTCAGCGTCCTGATCGAAGCCCTCGCCCAACTCCCCCGCGATTACGTGCTGTTGCTGGTCGGCAGCGGCCCCGAGGAGAGCGTGCTGCGACGCGCCGCCCAACGGGCCGGGGTGACCGACCGCGTCCTCTTCACGGGCGAGCAGCCGTACGAGCCCGACGGCACCCGTGACCGCCTGGACCTGCCCTCGCTGACCTCGGCGATGGACGTCCTCGCCTCCCCGAGCGCCGAGGAGTCCTTCGGCCTGGCCGTCGTGGAAGGCCTGGCAGCAGGCCTGCCGGTCCTGTACGCCTGCTGCCCCGCCGTCGAAGACCTCCCGCCACGCCTCGCCGCCGGCGCCCACCGGGTAAGCGGCGGCGCGGACGCCTTCGCCCACGCCCTGGCCAAGACCCGAGCCCAGCCCGGCAACAGCGGTTCGCGCCGACCCCCCGCCGCCGCCCGCCACTACTGCATCACGCACACCGCGGCACGCCTCATGGACGTATACGCGGCCGCCGTCTCATCCCCGTAACCCTCGGACCCGTAACCCCCGGAGCACTCCCCTGATGACCACCAAGACCGACTCCCCGGCCACCCCCGCCACCCCGACAGCCCCACCCCGCCGACTGCGCGCGGCACTGCGACGCCTGCGCGCCCTGCCCCCCTGGTCCCTGCTCGCGGCAGGCACCCTCACCGGCGCCCTGGCGGGAGGCGCATACGGCGCCCTCACGCCACCCGCCTACTCGGCCTCGGCCTACGTAGTCGCCGTACCGACCGCGAAGTCCGACCCCCAGGCCGCACTCGGCTTCGCCCAGGCCTACGGCCGCGTCGCCACCCAACTCGCAGTGCTGGGCGACGCCCAGGTGTGGGCGGGCGTACCGGTCCCGACACTCCTCGAGAGCGTACGGTCGGCGACCTCCCCGGACGCGCCCATGGTCGCCGTAACCGCCACATCCGCCCGCCCCGACCTGGCCGCCGACATGGCCAACGCGGTCACCGGCGCGATGACCCGCCACGCCACCCACACCAAGGACGCCACGCACATCGAACTCCGCCAGTTCTCCCGGGCCATCCAGCCAACCCAACCCTCCTCGGCATCCCCGGCCCTGACCGCCTTGGTAGGCGCAAGCGCCGGCGGCCTGCTGGCCGGCCTCGCCCTACTGGCCCGCCCACGCCCCACCACCCCCGACGGCACGAGCCCGGCCGTCGTACCCGGCCCGGCCACGGCCGCCGACGCCCACGGACAACTGTGAGCGCGGTAGCGGCGCAGTCAGGCGCCGGCACCCTGCGAGCCGAACTGTGCACCGAAGAGCGCGAGTTCACCGCCCTGGCCCCCGCCTGGGAACGCCTGTACCGCCGATGCAGCGCGGCCACCCCGTTCCAGAGCCACGCCTGGCTGCACTCATGGTGGATGTCGTACGGCACCCCGGGCCGCCTGCGGCTGACACTGGTACGCGACAACGACGGCGAACTCCGGGCAGCCGCACCCCTGATGCGCACCGGCGGCCTCCTGCCCCGCCTGGTCCCGCTGGGCGGCGCGATCTCCGACTACAGCGACGTACTCCTCGACGACGACCACGCCGACAGCGCCGCAGCCACCCTCACCCAAACCCTCTGGTCGGCCGCCCGCACCGCCCTGATCGACATCCGCGAGGTCCGCCCCGGCAGCGCAGTGGAGCAGGTGTACGCACACTGGCCCGGCCCCCGCCTCCAAACGCCCGACTCGGTATGCCTGGAACTACCCGCCAGCCCCCTCAACGAGCTACTCACCCGCATGCCGCCCGGCCGGGCCCGCCGCGTCCAGTCCAAGATCCGCAAACTCACCGAACTAGGCATCGAACACCGCTTCGTCCACCCCGAAGAGGTGCCCTCAACCATCCGCACCCTGCTGGACCTCCACCGCCTCCAGTGGCAGCACCGCAAGGTGACCCCCGAACACCTGAAACCCCGCTTCCACGACCACCTGACCCGCTCACTCGTCCCCCTGGTCCGCTCCGGCGACGCAGTGGTGACCGAATTCCGGGCCGGCACCGACGTACTGGCCGTAGACGTCACCCTGCTGGCACGCCGCCTGGCCGGCAACTACCTCTACGGCGCCCATCCCCGCCTACGCGAATGGAAGGCGGACATCGCCACCATGCTGCTCCACGCCTGCGCCTCGCGCGTATCTCAGGCCGACCGCCAGATCCTGAGCCTGCTACGCGGCACCGAACCGTACAAATTCCGCTGGCGCCCCGACACGGTGATCAACCAGCACCTCCTCCTGGCCCGCCGCCGCACGGCCCCCCTGCTCTCGGCGGTGGCCTGCGAGGCTTACGCGCGCGCCCGGGCCCGGGAACTCGTACGCGGCCGGAAGGGAGCGGTTGCGGTCACCAACTAAAACGGCCACCAGTCGCCGAACCAGTCATCACGGATGCAGGGCTCCCCACCGATCCAGTACTCGATCCAGTCGCCCAGATCCAACGACCGGCAGCCCGGGGAGGGTTGGGGCTCGGGAATGGGCTGAGACTCAGGCGTCGGAACGGGGGTGGGTACCGGCGTCGGAACGGGCAACGGCTTAGGAGGCACGGTCTCCGCCCCGGTTCCTGTCCCGGTCCCGTCCCCGGTCTCGGTACGCCCGTAAAGCACAGCCCGATACACCTCGGCCGCCCGCGGATTCTGCCCGCACTGCCACACCCCGTGCGGGCAGTAGTCGGTGAGCGTGTTGTACACCGGCCGGTGCTGATCCATCCAGGCCAGCATGCGCCGCATGTACTCCGGATTGTCCCCGTTGCGGAACAGCCCCCACTCCGGATACGAGATGGGCTTCCCATGCTCCCGGGCGAAGTCCACATGGTCCTGCAGCCCGTACGGCTCCGAAACCTGCTCGTCGAACGCCATCCCCCGCGGCTGGTCGTAACTGTCCATCCCGATGATGTCGACGCTCGCGTCCCCCGGATAACACTCGGTCCACGGAACGGCATCCCGCCCCCGACTAGGCGTGAAGTCAAACCGAAACGCCTGCCCAGGCACCGACCGCATGGCCCCGACGATCCGATTCCAATACGCCTTCCAGGCCTCAGGATCCGGCCCGCACCGATGGGTGTAGGTAATCCCGTTCATCTCCCACCCCAGCACCAGCACGGTATCCGGCACCCCCAACCCCACAAGCCGCTCACCCAACCGCCGAAAGTGCACATCAAACTCCCCGGCAGCCCCCCGCCGCAGCAGCCCCCGCACCTCAGAATCGGACACCCCCTCCTCGTTCCGCTCCATCATCGGCACATTGAGCACGAGCATCCGATCAGCCCGCGCCCGCCGCCACTCAGCCCAGTCATCAAGAAACCGAGGAGCCCCCTCGATATTGCTCCAAAGATCCCCAGGCAAATACGTACGCCCCACCCGCAGTTCGGCCCCACCAAGCCACCGACTGAACCAGTCCGTCCGCACCACACCACGCCGGCTGTAGTCGAGATAGGCGCCAAAGGCGGGGAACGAGGTAGGCGTTACGAGCGGAGCCGGCGTCGTGCCGGTACCTGTCGGCGCCGGTACCGGACCTGGCCCCGGCGCCGCCACAGGCCCCGGCGTCTTGTCATCCTTGTCCACCCCGCTGCCCCCAGGCCGACCAGGCCCCGCCAACAGAGCAGCCGCCGCAAGAATCCCGGCCGCCGCAAATACGGGCCATCGTCTGAGGCACCGATGCCGAGCGGCCATAACTGCTCCCGTCTCCGCTGATCAACGACGACCGCAACGACTGCACAGCCGCCGCCCTTTTCGCCGTATTACTCCTGACATCGAGTCATACGCACGACGGTCCCGCCAGCGGAGTTCCTCTACTTGGCCACACCCCGACCACCCCCACGAGTGACCGCTGCCCGGGCACGACTTCGGGGGCCGGACGAGTCTCCGCCCGGCCCCCGAAGGAAGCACACCCGCGTGGCTCCTCCTTACCGCACCGACGCGGCCCGACCCCGTCGGTACAGAATGACGCCGCCCGTCAGCAGCAGCGCGGAAGCACCCGAAGCCGCAATCACTTGCTTGCCAACGCCGGTCTCCGGAAGGGAGGGCGGCTTCGTCGGAGGCGAGGCGGGTGGCTTCGCCGGGGGCTCGGTGTGCGGAGGAGTGTCTGGTGACCACGTGGGCGGCTTCGCCGTAGGTGGTCTGTAGGTGGGTGGCGCCGACCACGTGGGCGGCTTCGTCGTCGGAGGCCTGTGCGTGGGCGGCGGCAACTTGGGCGGCTTCGTCGTCGGCGGCCTGTGCGTGGGCGACGGCGACTTGGGCGGCTTCGTCGTCGGCGGCCTGTGCGTGGGCGGATTAGTGGCCGGTGTGTCGCCATAGCCTTCCGGCGTGTCCGATTCGTGGCCGTAGCCGCTGTTGTCCTCGGCGCTGGCGTCCTCGCCATAACCGGAGTCGCCACCTGTGCCGTTGTCATCGACGTCGTCGCCATACCCACCGTCATGACGGGAGTCGGCGCCATCGCCATAACCGCCGCCACCGTCCTCGGCGCCGACGTCCCCGCCATAACCGGTGCCGTCACCGTAGCCATCGCTGTCCTCGACGCCGACGTCCCCGCCATAACCGGTGTCATCGCCGTAGCCATCGCTGTCCTCGACGCCGGCATCCCCGCCATAACCGGTGTCATCGCCGTAGCCATCGCTGTCCTCGACGCCGGCATCCCCGCCATAACCGGTGTCATCGCCGTAGCCGCTGTCGTCCTCGGCGCCGGCCTCCTCGCCATAACCGGAGTTGCCACCTGTGCCGGTGTCATCGGCGTCGTCGCCATACCCACCGTCATGACGGGAGTCGGTGATATCGCCATAACTTCCGTCATGACGGGAGTCGGCGTCGTCGCCGTAGCCGCTGTCACTTCCGTAACCGACCTCATCGACATCCGCGTAGCCACTGTCGTGGCCGACGGGCTCGCGCCCATCGTTGCGGTCGGGAGCGTTGGGGGTGCTGGACGATCCGCGCGTGTTCGGGCCACTGGTACAGGAAGTCCCGAAGGACGGGTCGGTCGCGACAGCGGCGTCGATGGACCTGTCGCAGGCGTTGGCGGATGCCTCGAAGTGCGAGTCCGAGTCCGCGAAGGCCGTGATGCCGTACACGGGCAGGATGCTCGTCGCGGCGGCAGCCACGACCATTCCCCTACTCAGTTTTTTTCGCAATCTCGTTGTCTTCCTGCTCGAAGAAAGAGGAAAACCGATCCTGGATCCAAACGAACAGGTCCCAGGCCGACCGGTGCCACAGCCGGAACCGAGTATGAGTGCATACAACAGGTCGCATCGCACCGTCGAGGTCAGTCACGCACGAGCCTTCAGGCTGTGTCCCGCGTGTTGGCGAGAGGACTGACTATCACGTCAGCGCTTGAGTACGGAACGATGCTTACCCAGTCTCCGGGCAACGTGGCAAGATGATCATATGACCCACATTTTCCCCGAAGCGTGATTCGACTCGCATTACTCTGCCGAGAAATATGGAATCGATGCTGCATCGGCACGAAATCATCCACCAAGCCACCGACTGAACCAGTCCGACCGCACCACACCACGCCGGCTGTAGTCGACGTAGGCGCCAAAGGCGGGGAAGGCGGTAGGCGTTACGAGCGGAGCCGGTACTGCTCCGGTGACTGTCGGCCCCGACGTCTTGTCGTCCTTGTTCGCCCTGCTGCCCACAGGGCGGCCAGGCCCCGCCACCAGAGCAGCCGCCGCAAGAATCCCGGCCGCCGCAAATACTGGCCATTGTCTGAGGCGCCGTTGCCGAGCGGCCATAGCCGCTCCCGTCTCCGCCGATCAACGACGACCGCAACGACTGCACAGCCGTCCACTTCTCCCGCACTCTCTCCTGACATCGAGTCATACGCACGGCTGGCCCACCAGCGGAGTTCCTCTACATGGCCACACCCCGACACCCGCACGAGTGACCGATACCCGGGAACGACTTCGGGGGCCGGACGAGTCTCCGTCCGGCCCCCGAGGGAAGCACACCCACGCGGTTCTTCCTTACCGCAGCGAAGCGGCCCGACCTCGCCGGTACAGGACGACCCCGCTCGTCAGCAGCAACGCGGCACCCGCCGCCAGCAGCGCTTGCTCCCCACCACCGGTCTCAGCGAGCGAGGGCGGCTCCACCGAGGACTCGCCCACCGGAACCTCAACGGCCGGAGGCCGGCCGGCAGGGGGCTCGACAGCCCGCGGCTCGTCAACCGGGGTGTCCGGCCGCGGCGACATGGGCGTCGTCGACTCCGGCGGCGTGGAGGCGGGCGGTGAAGTCGAGGGCTCCTCGGGCGGCGTGGACGGGTCACCGCCGTCCTCCTCGCCGCCATCGTCCCCGTACCCGACGTCGTCGCCGCCGTAGCCGCTCTCTTCGCCGTAATCGACGCCAAGGTTGTAACTGACGTCGTAGTCGAACTCACTGCCATAGGCGTAGTCGCCGTACTCGACGGACGTGTCGACGTCAGCACTCACACCGACGGAATCGCCGTCGACGTCCGGCTCAACGTCAGCCGAAACCTCAACGTCGCCGCCCGACGGAGCGCCGGACGATACCCCTTGGCCTCCCTCGGAACGCGAGTCCGCGAACACCGGGGTGCCGTACAGGGACAGAATGCTCGTCGCGGCAGCAGCCACGACCATTCCCCTGCTCAGGTTCTGTCGCAATCTGGTTGTCTTCCTGCTCGATCAAGTGGGAGAAGCCGGCATGAAACCGAAGGAAGGGTCCCAATCCCGGCCTGTGCCTCAGCCGTTCAACTGCTCTTTGGACAGCGGCACGATGGGCACGATGAGTCCGAAAGAACTGGCTCTCTCGTCAGTTCCCCCCCCTCTTCCTGCGACTGCGCCGGGGAGTGGCTTCACGCCTGCCATAGTTCCGCCGCCGCTGGATCTTCTGACTGGTGAGATGATGCGACCCAGTGAAATGCCAGTACCGACACCCGGGACACCGATAGATCCGATCCGGAATCTTCTCGATCAACGGCTGCCTGACAATCCACCCCCGAGCCTCGCCCTCAGTCCGGAACGACGCCTTCCCCGTTTCCGGACAACGCGGCAGGACGACCGCGTCACTCATGTCCCCTCCGATGTGCTCTACCTGCGCGATTACCTGCGGCGCGATGATTCTGCGGTGATCAACACCAACCCTGAACAGGGGAAAGCGCCTCTCCCTCGGCGGATGAGGATGCTTCCCCATTCGCCTGCCAGGGAGAGACGCTTTCAGGTCGGGTCACGATCCCCAAGAGAATCGAGATTTGGTGCCTCTGACCACCCGCACAGGACTTGAACAGTCACAACGCGGGGTCAGGGGCTCCGTTTAACCCCGACGTCAGACCGCGTCGGTGATCGTGTCGGTGATCGTTTCAGTCAAGCTCGCACCGGCGGACGTGCCCGTCACAGCGCCATTCTGGTTGTTGTTGTAAATGTTGGTCTCGCCGATCTGGCAGGCCGTCGCCGGGCCGAAGCCCGTCGGCCCTGCAGCGGTGGCGCCTTCGCCTTCTGCGCCCGACGGGGCCGAGGTGTTGCCACAGATGTAGCCGTCCTTGCGGTCGTCGTCGCCGGCGCTGGCAGTCGACGCAGAACCCGCGACGAGGGCGACCGCAGCGAGGGTCGAGGCGGCGCCCAGCTTCATGCTCTTGCGCATTGATATCTCCGTTTCTCGGTCCTTCTCCGTTTGGAAGAACGAAATCGATATTGCCTTGGCAGGGAAGCCCGCACCACTTGAGCGCGGCCTAGACCCGGAACTTCATCCGCTTGGCCCTGTACGTCAGTTGATACGAATTACAGGGATCCCCAGGTCACACCGGATCGGTAATTCAAACGGAGTAACGACACACCGTCAAAGCAGAGTTGAACCATCGTTGCATTCCGAACCCACGCCCGAATGGGCGCCGATACGGCACATTCCCGGGACCTACTGTCGAACCGAGACGCCTCGATGCGCGGCCCCGCAGGCCGCACTCCCACAGGAGCACATTCGACCGGCCGGAGCGCGAACGCCCGGACTACAGGCGGGCCACATCTCGCGCTCCGGCTGCGCTTCGACGCTGTGGCCCCCGAGTTCGCGATGCCGCAGCTCAACTCCCGGAAGATACGGGCCTATTGGAAGGTGCATTGCCGCCACCAGTTCGGGCCTGCACCTCAACTCGAAGCTGCTGGAGAAGGTCCGTTCCCTCACTCGGGCGCGCCCGCCAGGAGCAAGACAACACCTGCTTATCGGCAAGGAGCGGGTGCCCGCGGCGCGCCCGAGGGGACGCGTTACGAAGGCGGGTGCTGCAACGCACCCACCTTCGCGCCTCGTATGAGCGAGGACAGCGCGTAGCGGCCGGCCGTCAGGACCTCCTCCGGGATGTCGCTTTCTCGGAGTGCCACGCCATTGTTGGTGGCGGCGACTTCGACGCAGTTGTTGCCGCCGCCCCCGCAGAACGACGATCGCTGCCACTCGTTCCCGCTCATGTCCCTGGTCCCCTCACAGTTCGCGCGCGATGGAGCGGATGAGCTTCTGTGACTCGTCTGGTGACAGCGCCGACTGCTCCATCAGGTCCAGTAGGGAACGATAGTTCGCCAGGGAGGTCGGGGCATCCACGAAATGCGCGCCCATCGCTGTGTCCAGCTGAACCGTGTCCAACTGCGGAACCGGGCCCTCCGCGTACAGGACCGATTGCCCGGCTCCGTGGAAGGCTCCGGCGCTGAACGGAATGACGAGCAGCGTCACGTTGGCGCGGTCGGCTGCGTCCGCGAGGTACTCGAGCTGGGCTCGGGCCACATCGCGCCCGCCGAACGCCAGGCGCAGGGCGGCCTCGTGGATGATTCCGACGTAAGGCGTCGGGTTCGGTCTGCTGAGGATGTCCTGGCGCTTGAGGCGGTGCTCGACCCGTAGCTCAACGTCCAGCCGTCGCAGCTTCGGCACGGTGTATTCGAAGATTGCTCGCGCATGATCCTCGGTCTGGAGCAGGCCTGGCAGGTGAATCGACTGGGCTGTGCGGATCCGGGTGGCGAAATGCTCCACCTCCGAGACCTCAAGGTGCCCTTCTGGGAGCTTGCCTCGATATTCGTCCCACCAGTAGCTGGCCCGACGGAGGCCCGCCATCACGGCCAGAGCATCGACCAGTGCCGGATCAGGGCACTTGTAATGGCAGGCGATCTGCCGCACCCGCTCCTCGCTGAGGCCAGTACGTCCCGCTTCGATGTTGGAGATCATCGTCCGGTCCGAGCCGAGTAGCGAGGCGGCTTCCTGGATGGAAATGTCTGCCTGCTCGCGCATGCGACGCATCTCCGTGGCCAGGCGTCGCTTGCGGTTCGTCGGGGCGTTTCGTGGGGCCATGGGTCCTCTCTCGTGCGCGCGAGCAGTCTGACAAGGAACACCTTGGCCGTCTAGTGAGTGCCTCAACTGTTCACTAGAAAGTGGAAGTTGCGCTCACTAGTGAGTTTTCGTGCTCTACGGTGTGACCCGTGCCACCCGTTCGCCGCCGGAACCGGAAGCGCACCGCGCAGCCTTGCCCACCCGGGACGCAAGGCTGCGCGGCAAAGACACCGTCCGGCCATGGCCCCAACACCGCGTGGCGCACGCCCACTTGTCACATCACAACTGCGCACCCCCAGGAGGCGCCGCGTGGACAACGACCGCATCTGCCCGAACCCAACCACCACACCCCACGGCGACCAGAATTCCCTTCTCATCACCGCCCTCGATCCCCTCGGAGGCCTCCCGCACCCGCCACCCCTCCCCTTCGCCGCCCCCTGGCACTACGAACTCCACTTCCCCTGTGACCCGAGAGGCCCAAGTATCGCCAGGCTCACCCTTCGAGCCGTACTCTCCGCTCACGGTCTCGCCGAACTCACCGACCGCGCTGAGCTGTTGGCCTCCGAGCTGACCACCAACTCGGTTCGGCACACAAAGGGGCCCGCATCCGTACGGCTCCAGTGGCTCTGTCCCGTACTGCGCGTCACCGTCTGGGACATGAGCCCCGACCTGCCCCCACCCGCGCCGCCCGTCGCACCCCCGCCGCACGCCGACGCCGGGCGCGGGTTGCTGATTCTCGACACGGTGGCCGACCGGTGGGGTGGGTGCGCCATAGGAGATGGGCCGTACGAGCGGGGCGGCAAGACCGTCTGGTTCGAGCTCTCCCTCCCGGAGCGGGTGCCGCCGACTCTGGCCGCCTGACCCCACGTGGGCCGGAAGGGTCCAGAGGTGACCCGTCACGCAAGCGGAAGCCGTTGGCTGACCCGTCCGCCCGGGACACCAGCTGCGAATGGCGTGAACACATTCCGGAAGAGTGTTCACGCCATTCGCAGCATGCCTGCCGGGGCCGCGCCCCATCGGCCGGATTCGCAGACGGAGTCCACTGTCGGACGAGGGCGCCCTCGTAGCGGCCTGCTCGAAGCGCGACAGAACGCCTCGGTTGACCACTGCCGCAACGGCCGCCTCGGCAAGCCCGTGGCCCAGCAGTCCTGGCGATGACCTTGGCATCAACACCCGTATGGGCTTCAACCGTCGGTCACTGATCGCCTGCGACCACTGAGCCACACTGGAGCTACTTGTCCGAAGGCCGCTGCCTAGAGGCCGCCGATGCCGCCGATGCCACTGACGCCGCCGACGAGGCCACTGACTAGGTCGCCGACGATGCCACTGACGCTGACGACGAGGTCGAGGCCGAGGCCGAGGCCGATAAGGTCTTGCATGTCACCCTCCTTGCTTTGTCAACGCGAAACGCGCTGTCCCTCCGATCTTCAGACCGGATGGAGTACAGGACTAGTTGGAGCCGCCATTCGAGTGACAGGCGCGGTGACGAGCAGCTCAAACCCGCCTGTTCTCCCGCAGGGCCGCCGCCAGCTTGCGGGCCGTGTCCGGGCTGCAGCGCCCGAGGACGTCTCCGTGGCGGCAAGCTCGACGCCCGTCTACAGGTCGAGGACCGCGCGGAGCGCCTGGTTCACCCGCTCCATCACCGCGGGCTCCACGGAGCCGAGCCGCTTCGCGTCGTCGAAGCGCGCGGTCCTCAGCTGCTGGATGTTGACCGCGACCGCCGTGCACGGCAGCGGGTCCTCGATGGTCACGGACATCGCGGTGTCCGGGAACCTGCCGGCGGGATGCAGCACGATCGCGACCACCGCGCCGTACGCCCCCTCCAGCCCATCCAGCGAAATGATCAGGACGCTCCGCCCGTCGCCGAGCGTCCAGATGTCCCCCCGTTTCACAGACTGTCGCCCTCCTCACACAGGTCGTCGCCGAGGCCGAGCGCTGCGAGTTGCTGCGCGGCGTCGATCACCGACTGACGTCGGACCGCGCGGACGATGTACGCGTTGAGAGAGAGCCCGGCTGCCTTGGCGCTGGCCTTTATCGAGGGTTCGAGGTCATCCGGAATCCGGAGCGTCATCACAGACATGCCCTCACGTTAGCAACCAAGGAATGGTGGCACATTTCGGTGTCGCAGAGTGGTGCACCAGGGCCGCGTCAGCCCCGATAAAGCGCCTCGATCTGATCCGCGTACGCCCGCGTAACCGCATGCCGCTTCACCTTCAGGGACGGAGTGAGGAGGCGGTTTTCCTCTGTGAACTCGCCTTCCACTAGGAGGAATTCGCGGATGGACTCGGCTCGGGAGACCGCCTGGTTCGCGTAGTCCACGGCCTTTTCGACGTCGGCTCGCATGGCGGGGTCGCGGATCAGGTCGGACATCGGGGTGTTCGCGGGCATGGCGCGGACGTGGAGCCAGTGGGCTACGTCTTCGCGGTCGAGGGTGATCAGGGCGGCTACGTAGGGGCGGTTGTCGCCTACGACGATGCACTGGCCCACCGGGGGGCGGCTGCGGAGGCGGTCTTCCAGGATGGCGGGAGAGACGTTTTTGCCGCCCGATGTGATGAGGATGTCTTTCTTGCGGCCGGTGATGGTGAGGTAGCCGTCCTCGTCGAGGGAGCCCAGGTCGCCGGTTGCGAACCAGGCGTCCGTCAGGGCGGCGTCGGTGGCGGCGGGGTTGTTCCAGTACGCGTTGAAGACGATGCCGCCCTTGATGAGGACCTCGCCGTCGTCGTCGATGCGGATCGCCGTGCCGGGGACGGGGAGGCCGACGGTGCCGGGGCGGGGCTTCAGGGGCGGGACGATCGTTGCGGCGGCTGTGGTCTCGGTCAGGCCGTAGCCCTCGTAGATGATGATTCCGGCCGCGTAGAAGAAGAGGTTGAGGTTGCGGTCGAGGGGGGAGCCGCCGCTGATGGCGTAGCGCATGCGGCCGCCGAGTTCCTTGCGGATGCGGCGGTAGACCAGCAGGTCGTAGAGGGCCCAGGCGGCCCACAGGCCGGGGTTCGGGCCCGGGCCGCGGTCGAGGAACTTGTTGAGGTGGGCCTCGCCGAAGCGGACGGCGATTCGGTCCGCGCGGTCGAAGGAGGCGCCACGGCCGATCCGTTCGGCGGTCGCGCGGCCGGTGGCGTGGATCTTCTCGAAGAGGTACGGGACGCCGACCACGAAGGTGGGGCCGAACTCCCTGAGCGCGGGCCGGAGTTCGTCGGGTGTGATGCTCGGGAAGTGGCCCAGCTCGATACGGGCCATCAGGCAGGCGATCTGGATCGTACGGCCCAGGATGTGGGCCAGCGGCAGGAAGAGGAGAGTCGAGGCGACCTGGCCCGTGATCTCTTTGAAGATGGGATGCAGGAGCTCGACCGTGTTGGCGGCCTCGGCATGCAGGTTTCCGTGCGTGAGGACGCAGCCCTTGGGCTGGCCCGTGGTACCGGAGGTGTAGCAGATCGTCGCGGGTGTGTCGGGGGTGAGGGCTTCGCGGCGCTTGATGATCTCCTCGTCGGGGATGTGCTGGCCGCGGGCCGTGAGTTCGGGGATCACGCCTTCGTCGATCTGCCATACGCGCGGGGGCTCGGGGTGGTCGGCCGTGCCGGCCACGACGGCGTCCTCGTTCTCGGGGGTCTCGGCTATGACGAAGCAGGCGCCCGAGTCGCGGACGATCCACTCGATCTGCTCGGCCGAGGACGTGGCATAGATGGGCACGGACTGGCCGCCCGCCGCCCAGATCGCGAAGTCGAGGACGGTCCACTCGTAGCGCGTACGGGACATCAGCGCGACTCGGCCGCCGGGTTCGAGTCCCGCCGCGATCAGTCCCTTGGCGACGGCGGTGACGTCGTGGGCGAAGGCCTCCGCGGTGACCGGCGCCCACGTGCCGTTTGCCTGGCGGCGGCGAAGGATCACGGCGTCGGGGGCCTCGGCCGCGTTGGTGTAGGGCAGGTCGGCGATGCTGCCGGTGGTGGCCCTCGGCGCGAGGGGTGGCATACGGGCCTCGCGGACGACTCCGTCGTGGTCCCTGACGATCTCGACCTTGGTGCTGCGGTTCGTCAGGTCGGTACGTTTCTTTGCCTGTTTCAGATCTTTGCGTACGCCCATGACGGCTCCCGGTCGCGGCGGCTCACTTGCAGTGGTGTGCGGTGTGTAGTTACGCGGGCGTCAACTTACTCGCGCGTAGCCGAACTTCAATCGGTTGTTCGCCTGTGTTCGGTCGTGTGGGCGTTCAGGCCAGATGCCCTTGGCGGCTTGTGAGACGCATGAGGTCTTGCGCACTGCGCGATTCCGTTCGACCCTGAGGCTTCATGTTGCCTTCCGGTGGAGCCGCCGTATGAGCACATACCGTCCGAGCCGCCGCAATGTCCTCGTCGCAGGAGCCGCCCTCGCCGGCGCAGCCGCGTTCGCCGCACAGAAGCGGGCGTTCGCTGCCGAGGGGGACGAGTGGGACGCGAATCCGAGAGTCTTCCAAGTCAACAGAGAGCCGGCCCGGGCTGCCCGCCTCGTGCCGTACGCGACCGCCGCCGACGCCCGGCGCGGGCAGTTCGACAAGTCGCCGTACCACCGCTCCCTGAACGGGACTTGGCGCTTCCACTGGGCGAGAAACCCCGATCAGCGCCCCACCGGGTTCCACGTGCCCAACTTCGACGACAGCGACTGGGACCGCATCCCCGTCCCGTCGAACTGGGAGATCGAGGGCTACCCGGAGCCGATCTACCTCAACATCCCGTATCCGTGGATCGGTTACGAGGAGCCGAAGCCCCCGCAGATCCCGCACGACTTCAACCCCGTCGGCTCGTACCGCCGTACCTTCACCGTGCCCGACGGCTGGAAGAACCGGCGCACCCTGATCTCCTTCCAGGGCGTGAAGTCCGCGTTCTTCGTGTGGGTCAACGGCGAGCGCGTCGGCTACAGCGAGGACAGCTACACGCCCGCCGAGTTCGACATCACCAAGTATCTGAAGGCCGGGCGGAACACGCTCGCCGTGGAGGTCTACCGCTGGTCCGACGGCAGTTGGCTGGAGGACCAGGACATGATCGACCTGTCCGGCATCTTCCGCGACGTGTATCTGTACTCGGTTCCGCAAGTGCACGTCGACGACCTGTTCGTGCGGACGGAGCTGGATTCCGCGTACCGCGACGCCGTATTAAGCGTCGATGTCGCCGTACGCGACCGGGGTGGGGACCAGAAGGCCGGCCATCGCGTCGTGGCCGATCTCTTCGACGCCCGAGGCCGGCGCGTACTGCAACTGGCAGACGGCATCGAGGAGAAGGTGACGCTCAAGGGCGACGTGAAAGCCCCCACCCTCTGGTCGGCCGAGCATCCGAATCTCTACACCCTGGTCGTCACGCTCAAGGACCGCTCCGGCAAAGCCGTCGACATCCACAGCAAGCGCGTCGGCTTCCGCCAAGTCGACTACGGGCCCGGCAAGTTCACCGTCAACGGCAAGCCGATCATGTTCCGCGGCACCAACCGCCACGAGAACGACCCCGACCGCGGACAGGCCGTCGACGAGGCGCGCATGGTGCAGGACATCCTGCTGATGAAGCGTCACAACATCAACGCCCTGCGCACCGCGCACTACCCCAACCATCCACGCATGCTGGAGCTGTGCGACGAGTATGGGCTGTACGTCGTCGACGAGGCGAACCTGGAGACCCACGGCGTACGCGACACCGTGCCGGGTTCGCTGCCCGAGTGGACCGACGCGTGTGTGGACCGGATGCGGTCGATGGTCGAGCGGGACAAGAACCATGCGTGCGTGGTCGTGTGGTCGCTCGGCAACGAAGCGGGCCAGGGCTCGAACTTCAAGGTCATGGCCGACTGGGTGCATGCTCGCGACGCCTCGCGGCCCGTGCACTACGAGGGCATGAACGCCGTGACCGATGTGCACAGCGAGATGTACACTAGCCCGGCGGGCGTCGAGCGGTACGGCAAGTCGGGCAATCCGAAGCCGTACATGCTGTGCGAGTACACGCACATGATGGGCAACAGCGGCGGCAACCTCCCGGAGTACTGGGAGATCATGGAGCGCTATCCGAACCTGCACGGCGCATTCTTCTGGGACTGGGCCGACCAGACGATACGGCTGCCCGTGCCCGGCGACCCGAAGCGTACGTATTTGTCGTTCGGGGGCGACTGGAAGCCCGGCTATCCGACGGATGGGAACTTCTGCTGCAACGGCCTGGTGGCGGGCGACCGTGCCATTCATCCGGGGCTGCTGGAGGCGAAGAAGGTCTACCAGCCGGTGGGGATCGCGGCCGGTGATCTCGCCGCGGGTGTGGTGAAGGTGCGCAACAAGCACCTGTTCAGCGGCCTGGACGCGTACGAGCTGCGGTGGACCGTCACGCGGAACGGCGCGCGCGTGCAGCACGGCACGCTGGCGGCGCCCAAGGTCGCGCCGGGCGAGGAGGGGACCGTACGCATTCCGTATCGGAAGCCGTCCGCGCTCGAACCCGGCGCGGAGTACTTCCTCAACCTGTCCTTCGTGCTGCGGAAGAGGACGAGTTGGGCCGACGCCGGACACGAAGTCGCCGCCGAACAGCTGACGTTGGACTGGCAGGCACCCGCCCCCGCCGACCCCGCACCACGTGGCGGACTCAAGCTCACCGAGACCGACAGCGAGGTGAAAGTCAGCGGCCGAAACGTGGAGGTCGTGCTGTCGAAGGCCACCGGCACCCTCTCCTCGTACGCCTTCCGCGGCCGGCTTCTGCTCACCGAGGGCCCCGTCCCGAACTTCTGGCGGGGGCCGACGGATAACGACATCGGCCGTAAGTTCCAGAACACGGCGCGCACTTGGCGCGACGCGGGAGCCAAGCGCACCGTGAAGTCCGTCAAGGCCTCGCAGCCTTCGTCCGCCGAGGTCGTCATCGAGGTCGGCTGTACGCTGCCGACCTCGCCGAACGCCTCGTCATGGCGCACCGAGTTCCGGGTGCGCGGGGACGGCGAGGTGCGGGTGCGGCACACGCTGGAAGCGGCCTCGGGGTTGCCTGATCTGCCCATGGTGGGCGCCCTGTTGACGGTTCCCGGGGGTTTCGAGCGGCTCGACTGGTTCGGGCGCGGGCCGCACGAGAACTACTGGGACCGCAAGACGTCAGCGTTCGTGGGGCGTTGGCGTTCCACGGTCGACGACCAGATGGCGCCGTACGTCCGCCCCCAGCAGACCGGGAACATGACGGACGTACGCCACCTGTCGCTGACCGACCGTTCCGGTGACGGGCTCATCGTGATCGCCGATCCGGCGGACGGCGAGCCGTTGCTGGAGACCAGCGCCCTGCACTACTCGCCGTTCGACCTCGACGGGCCGCGCCATCCGTACGAGTTGAAGCGGCGCGACGAGACCGTACTGGGCGTCAACCACCGGCAGATGGGCGTGGGCGGCATCGACTCCTGGGGGGCGGCCCCGCTGGAGAAGTACCTGCTGCACTCCGGACGGACGTACACGTACGCCTACCGGCTCAGGCCCGCCTAGCCCGCTACCTGCCCGCCTGTTCGATCGTCTCGGCGAGTTGGCGTACCTCCTCGGACTCCGTGGTGTCAGCCAACTCGTCGGCACGGTCGGACAGTTCGGGCAGACCGGGCGCGCCGGGGAGACGGGACCAGCGGGAGTCGCCGGAGCGGAGGGCGTCGGCGAAGTAGGCGGCTATGGCGGTGACTTGGAGTCCGTTGCCGGCGTTGTCGCGGCTCCACAGCGGCTGGTTGAGGGCCTCGGACTCCAGCTGGGCCGACTCCTCGTGCGGGGTGCGGGTCTCGGGGTCGAGCCAGCGGACGGTCGCGGTGGCGAGGTGGCCGAAGGCGCCGGGCTTGGTGCGGACGGCGTAGAGGGCCGTGACCGTGTGGCCCGGGCCGATCTCGCCGCCGTCGACCTGGTCGTTGCGGAAGTCCTCGTCGGTGACCTCGCGGTTGTCGTAACCGATGAGCCGGAACTGCTCGACCGTCTCCGGGTCGAAGGCGACCTGCGCCTTGGCGTCGCGGGCGGTGAGGTCGATGTTGCGGGGCAGTTGGTCGACGAAGACCGTCCGCGCGTCCTTTTCGTTCGATACGTAGGTGGTATGGCCATCGCCCTTGTCGGCGAGCTGTTCCATCAGGGCGTCGCCGTAGTCGCTGCCCACACCGACCCCGAAGAGCGTGATGCCGTGCTCGCGACGGGCGTCGGAGACCTGATCCAGAATCGAGTCGGCGTCCGTGTCACCGGTGTTGGCGAGGGCGTCGGAAAGCAGGACGACACGGTTCGTCGCGCCCTCACGCCGGCCCTCGACGGCGGTGGCGTACCCGGTGTCGACGCCCGCGCCGAGGTTGGTGGACAGGGTGGGCTCGAGGGTGTCGACGGCCTCGTGGACCCGGTCGCGGTTGTCGCCGAGGCGGGTCATCGGGAGTACGGTCTCGGCCTCGTCGCTGAAGGTGACGATCGCGACGGAGTCGTCGTCACGCAGTTCGTCCGTCATCACACCAAGCGACTTCTTGACCAGGTCGAGCCGCCCCGGCTCGCCCATGGAACCCGAGACGTCAATCACGAACGTGAGGGCGGCGGGCGGCCGTTCACCGGTGTCCTCGGCCGGCCGCGTGGCAAGACCGACGCGTACGAGCCGCCAGTCGTCGCTCTCCCCACCGGCCTCCGTACGCGCCCCGTCGACGGTGACGGAGAAGCCGTTGCCGTCGGGACGCTCGTAGTTCTGGCGGAAGCTGTTGATGAACTCCTCCGGACGGATGGTCGCCGGGTCCGGCCGCCGTCCGTCGGCGATGGTACGGCGCGCGTACCCGTACGAGGCGGTGTCGACATCCAGGGCGAAGGTGGAGAGATAGTCGGCGGGAGGCGGCGTACTCTCGCGGATCTCGCCCTTCTGCTCGCCCGGCGCGGTGCCTTCGTCGGTGCCCGAGGGGCCGGTCGGCTGCGCTGGGTCGGGTGCCGGGAAGCGCTCGGTGTCACCTGCGGTCTTGCCGCCGTCGTGCGACGCCTCGTTGGCGCCCGAACTGCAGGCGGCGAGCAGCAGGCAGCTCGCGGCCATGAGAGCGGCAAGTGCACCGCGCGGTCGGTGGGTTGAGCGTGTTCGTTGTGTCGTCCGGTACTCGCCCATGCGGGCCCCCTCTGAGTTGACGTCGACGTCTGTGACTGTGACGCCGGAGGGGGCCGAGGTGTGCGGCACGGGGCGTTGCGGATCGATCTCAAAGCGGGCACGGCGGGCGCCTGTTGAGACCGGTGGGTGATCCTCCGGAGACCTGGAGGTGTCCGGAGGGCGCCCTTGCGACTCCGGGCTCTCAGCGGCAAATGACCGGGGTGAGTCCCGGCACAGGCAGGTCAAGGGGCTCGTGGCATACGCGCACGAAGGGCCGCCTGGCCAGTCGCGGAAGGTCAGGGGCGTACGGGGCAGCGGCGCGCGAGGCGGACGCCTTGCGCGGCGTGGCGTCACTCGTGTTCCGCAGCGTGCCGTCACGCGTGGCGGCAGGGGCGGGCACGGGGGAAGTCGGCGCGGCTGCCTCCGGCCGACGGTGTGGGCGAGGGGATGCGGGCCGGGGCCGTACGGTGTCCGCGGTCGAGGGCGGAAGCGCGATGAGGTCACCGCTGCCGATGCTGGTGCGTTCCGGTGCCGGTACGCGCGAGTTCGGCGCCTTGGCCGGTGGCCGACGCGCGGTGGCGGACGCATCCGGGGATTCGGTGGCCCCCGGCGTGAAGTCCGACGGTGCGGATTTCGGGACTACGGGAAGCTCGGTGCGCTGCGTCGTGGACCGGGCCGGCGACGACACCAGGTACTCCAGGGACACCGCCGCCGCGGCGGCCAGGGCACCCCACCACAAGGGAGCCGGCACCCGGTCACGGACCCGACGCAGTGCCCTGCCGAACCCACGCCTGCGCAGGAACCGGGCCGCGAGGACGAGCAACTGCCACAGAATCAGGACCAGTCCGAGCAGCGGAAGCAGCAGGAAGAGGATCTGCACGCAGGCCGAGAGCACGCCGAGTACGGGATTGCCGCCGGCCGTGGCACCACTGGCCAGGGAGACCATGGTCTGCCAGGCGGTGGCCGCCAGATCCGGAAGCTGGAAGAAGACGATGCCGAGTTGGATCGCCAGTGCGGGCAGCACCGCGAGGACCCAGACGGTGACGACGATCTGGGGCCAACGCTTGAGGGCGTTGAGTGCTTCGTCCGCAGGCCGGCGGAGGATGGTGCGCTTGAGGATGGGGCCGACGTACTTGAAGAGGTCCGGAATGCCGACCAGGTCGGAGACGATGTAGTACCCGTCGAACCGGAGCGTGGGCAACAACTGCTGGACCATTTCCAGGTTGACGAGCAGGAAGGTCACGAGCAGCAGCGGGGATCCGGTGTACTCGTACAGCAGGAACAGGCCGACGATGAACAGGCCGTTGAAGTAGACGCCGCCCAGATCGGTGCGCAGACGTCCGCTCTTGCTCAGCCGGTATGAGTTGGTGACGTCGGTGTAGAAGGCGGGCCACACCAGATAGATGCCGCATCCCATGGCACCGGGCGGCACCCTCCCGTACCGGCAGGCCGCTGCGTGACCGACCTCGTGGAACGCGGCGGAAGCCAGGGTCAGCAGCACCACGAGCAGGATGCCGGCCGGATTGGCCATCACGTGCGCCATCGCCTGGCCCATGTTCTGCGTGCTGAACAGCCAGATCTCGCTGGCGACGATCGCGGTGACGGCCACGACGAGGACGAGGGGCCGGTACAGCCAGGCGAACAGTCCGCTGATGAACCAGGTGGCCCGTTCGGAGACCAGTGCGGCACGAAAGCGCAGGCCCAGGAAGGGGTGTTCGCTCTTGGCGACGGTGGGCTGCGAGCCGTCGGTGTAGGTGGTGATGCCGAGCGGAGCCAGCTTGCGGTCGATCAGGAAGATCACGTGCTCGGCGGCGAAGGTGCGGCCCGTCGTACGGCTGAGTTCCCGTGCCACACGCGACATCAACTGCCGCCCGTTCAATGGTCTTTTCGCTGCTCTGGAGACCTCGTCCAGGGCCTGGGCGGCCTGGTAGAGCAGGGGCGGGAGGTGGATCACCTGTCCGTCGAAGCGGTAGACCAGGAGCGGAGGGTTGCGATATCCGGATCCCGCGAACTCGCCCACCAGCTCGGTTCCCTCGGTGATGGCGGGCGCTGCGGTGGAGGAAACGAGGCCGCCCTGGGCTTCGGGCGTGGATACTCGCGTGCTGATGACAAATCTCCAGACGTCGGGCGTTTCCAGAACTCAGCGGCTGCTGACCGCGGCAGGAATACACGTCATGCTGCTGCCACCGCCCAGCCCCAAGGTGCCGAAGGGATCCGCCACCCCCGGGGAGTTCGTGGCCTGGCATGCGTAAGCCACAGTGCCGCCACCGCCCTGGGGGAAGTTGAACGTCGTATGCCTGCTGTTGTCCAGGCTCAGATCAATAATGGACAGCAGAAATTTCCCGGGGATCAACTCACCGGAGAGTGCGTAGAGTTCCGGGTAGTCGACGGCAGACATGTTTCCCCTTCCTGATTCCTTCAGGTTGAGCCCGTGCGGGGCTTTGGGCCGGACAACAGGATGAGCGGCCGGGGAATGGACCGGCAAAAAGCCCGTCCATTCCCCGGCCGCTCGAACACGCGCCTAGAACACGGCGGTCGAAGCCGGAATACAGGTGAGGCTGGAGTTCGGGTACAGCGCTCCGCCGAGCGGGCCAGTACCGTTGACCAGCCCGGACGTGCCCAGGTTGTTGACGGACTGGCAGGCCGAGGTCGACAGGGCGCCGCGGGGAGCGACGTCACCGCCCTCCGCGACCGCGGAGCTGGAGCTGCCCGAGCTGGCGGACCCGACGCCGTCACCGCCGCCGTTGCCACCGAGGCTGCCGATGGGGACCACCGTGGACAGCACCGAACGCTCGGGGAGCATCTCGCCGGTCAGGCCCTCGAGCTCGTCGAAGCTGATCGTAGGCATGGAATTCCTTTCGTCTCCGCATGAATTGCGTCTTGCGGGAGAAGTTCTAACAGAAGGTCACCACCCCACCAACGGCCACTGTGCCGCGCCGTTGCGGAAATTCACCTGTTCCGACCAGGCAGCGAGACGCCTCATACAAACTGCGTGGCACCCCACTCAAGTCTCATACAAATGGGCGAGTTCCGGTGGTGCGGAATCCGCGAGTGGTTGACGTTGATGGAGATACGTCGGCGATCCAGCCTGCTGGCAAACGGCCAGCGATCGTCGGTGTCGGAAGGAATACGCGACTATGCGTTCTGCTCGAGTACTGCTCGGCTCGGCTGTGCTGGCCACGGCCGCCCTGACCTTGTCGGCGCCCGCCGCCTTCGCGGCGCCGGCGGAGGGCCACGCCGTCGTCCAGGGCCATGACGGCAAGGGCAAGGGCATAAAGAAGCACGGCCACGGCAACGACGGCGGGAGCTCCAACTCCAGCTCGAGCTCGAGTTCCAGCTCCAGCTCCTCCGGGGGCGGCGGTGTCGGCGGCGTGGTGAGCGTTCCGGCCTGCAGCGTCGTGAGCAGCGCTACGACTTCGGTGTTCACCTGCCTGCCGGGCGCGACCGCGGTCTTTTAGAGCGCCGCCTCTCAACTGACCGTTCCCGCTTCGGGAACCGGGGCAGAAGAACCGCCGCCTCGTTCGAGGCGGCGGTTTTCCTATGGGTCGCATCCGGTTCCCGTGGGTCCTATCCGGTTCCGTGGGTCCTAGCTGGTTCCCGCGGTCGCCGCTCCGCATGTCGGGCAGCGGTGCCGTGCGGCGGCCTGGGCTGCGGCTCTTGCGGCGAGGGTGCCGAGGGCCTGCTGGAGGGCCAGTTCCACGGCGGCGGGGACGAACAGCGTGCCCGCTCCGTCCGGCGGCACCAGCCATCGGAAGCGTCCCGGCGTCCGATAGGGGGCGGGCACGGTGATCCAGGCGCCCTTGCCCAGGTAGCGGACATCCGAGCCGACCCAGCGGCCCTCGGGATCCGGCGGCAGGAAGAAGCCCACCCTGCGTGCGCCGGTGTCCGCGAGTACCGGGCCGGGTGCCTGCGGGATGCAGAGCAAGGCGTCCAGGGCCGGCACGCCCAGTTCCTCCGGCACGCTCAGTACGTCCCAGAACCGTCCGCAGGGCAGTACCGCGATCCCCTCGTAACCCTGCCACCGCCGCTTGCAGTCGCGTGGATCGGTCGCGGCGGCCGCCAGCCACTCCATGGCCGGCTTCGTGGTGACTGTTCGCATGGTGACCCTCCGGATCCGTTGGCCCCGCACGGGCGGGACATCGCTCTCCCCCATCGCCGCGAGGGCTGGTCGGACCCTTGCCTGCTCATGCTGATGGATCTTTCTACTCAGCGGGAGGGGTGGCGCACCATGGCGATTACGTCCCGAATGTTCGGGTCGGGAACAGGTATTCCCTCCGGGTCCGCGGGGAACGGTCCTCGGCCTACGAAACGATGTCCTTGCGGGCGAAGCCGCGGAAGGCCAGGGCGAACAGCACCAGGGCGTACGTGACGGAGATCGCCGTGCCCTGGATCATCTCGCTGTAGTCCGGCTCCGGCTGGATGACGTCCAGCCAGGCGTACTGCCAGTGCGCGGGGATGAAGTCGCGCCAGTCGCCGAGGGCCGTCACCTCGTCGAGGACGCTGCCGATGATCGTCAGGCCCACCGCGCCGCCGACCGCGCCCAGCGGGGCGTCCGTCCGGGTCGACAGCCAGAACGCCAGCCCTGCGGTGACCAGTTGGGACACGAAGATGTACGCCATCACGATCAGCAGGAGCCGGGCGGCGTCGCCGCTGGGCAGGGTGCCGCCGACGGGCAGTTGGAGCGGGCCCCAGCCGTACGCGACTGTGCCGACGGCGAGTGCGATGACCGGCAGCAGCACCATCGCGGCGAGGCTGAGGGTGAGTCCGACGACGAGCTTGGACCACAGGAGCCGGGCGCGGGGTACGGGTGCCGCGAGCAGATAGCGCAGCGACGACCAGCTTGCCTCCGAGGCGACCGTGTCTCCGCAGAACAGCGCCACGGGGACGACGAGGAGGAAGCCGGCGGACGCGAAGAGGTTCACCGCGGCGAAGTTCGCGCCGGACGCCGTGGCGGTGTCCATCAGGTTCACGCGTTCGTTGCCGTCGCCCGGTTCGCCGCCGACCTGGAAGGCGATGGCCAGGATGAACGGCAGGGCGGCCAGGACCCCGAACATGATGAGCGTGCGGCGCCGCTTCAGCTGCCGTACGAGCTCGACGCGCAGTGGCAGGGTGCGGCCCGCGCGGTACCCGTCCGCCACCTCCTCCTTCTCGACCTTCTCGGTCTTCTCAGCCTTCTCGGCGAGCGTGCTCATTCGAAGTCTCCGATCAGGGTGAGGAAGGCGTCCTCCAGGCGGCGGTGCGGGCCGATCGAGGCGACGGGCACTTCGAGCCGTACGAGTTCGACGAGCAGCGAGGCGCTCCGCTCGGTGACGCCGGGTGCGCCCTCGGAGTCCGCTGAGGCCAGGGGCCCGGAGGCGGTCACGGTGGGGTCGGCTCCGCCGGAGGCTCCCACGCCGGCGGTCTCGGGCACCGGGGCGCCCTGTGTGGGTGACGGTGCCGGAGTCAGCCGTACGAGCAGGCCGTCGTCCGTTCGTACCGCCGACTCCACGTCCCGTAGAGCCGCAACCTTGTCCAGCACCGGGTCGGGGATGTCGGAGGCCAGGCCGACGAGGAGGGTGTCGCCGCCGCCGATGATCTCGCCCACGGGGCCCGCCTGGACCAGGCGGCCGTGGTCCATGACCACGATGTGGGTGCAGGACTGCTCGACCTCGGCCAGCAGGTGGCTGGAGAGGATGACCGTGCGGCCGGCGGCCGCGTAGCGGATCACGACCTGGCGCATTTCGCGGATCTGTGGCGGGTCGAGGCCGTTGGTCGGCTCGTCGAGGATGAGGAGGTCGGGGAGGCCGAGCATGGCCTGGGCGATGGCGAGGCGCTGGCGCATGCCCTGGGAGTACGTGCGGACCGCGCGGGACAGGGCGTCACCCAGGCCCGCGATCTCCAGGGCCTCCTCCAGGTGCGCGTCCTCGGGCGGGCGGCCCGTGGCCCGCCAGTACAGCTCGAGGTTCTCGCGGCCGGAGAGGTGCGGGAGGAAGCCCGCGCCCTCGACGAAGGAGCCGACGCGGGACAGCACCGGGGCGCCCGGGCGGATCGCGTGGCCGAAGACCCGGATCTCGCCGCCGTCCGGCTTGATGAGGCCCATCAGCATGCGCAGCGTCGTCGTCTTGCCCGCACCGTTCGGGCCCAGCAGGCCCAGTACCTGGCCCTTTTCGACCGTGAAGGACAGGTCGCGGACCGCGTAACGGTCGCTGGACTTGGCGTACTTCTTGCTCAGATCCGTGATCTGGAGCGGGACGTCGGCCAGTTCCGGGTCCGGGGCGGGTGCGGCGGTGGGGCGGCGGGCCGTCAGGATCAGAGCGAGTGCCGTGAGCGCCCCGGCCAGCGGCAGCCACCACACCCATGCGGGCAGCGGTGCCGTCGCCTCCGAGTCACCGAGGGGCATCGGCACCCTCAGGCCGCCGTCTCCCGCCATGGAGACCGTGTAGGTGGCCGGAGCCGTCGGGGAGGCGTAGCCGAGGTCCGTCGAGGCGAGGACCAGGCGCAGCCGGTGGCCGTCGTCCACCTCGTAGTCGATCGCCGGCAGCGTGAGCCGTACGTCCTTGCCGGACTTCGCGTCCTCCACCCTGATGGGCTCGACCAGTTGCGCGGGCAGCACCTGCTGCATGCCGCCGTCCGGTCCGACGTCGTAGACCTTCGCGAAGAGCACGGCGTCCTCGCTGGTCGACTTCACATGGACCGTCGCCGTCGGCGAACCGGTGATCTGGAGGTCCTCCACGAAAGGCTCGGACTCGAACGCGGCGAACTGGCCCGGGAAGTCCAGGGACACACCGATCCCCAGCGAGGAGAGCTGGGAGAGGCCGCCGGCGCCGCCGAGGCCGGGCAGGGCCGAGACGGCGGGCGGGTTGGCGCCCGCCGGGTTCTCGAAGCTCTGCTCGCGGCCGGTCAGGGCGATCGGGCGCGTCTTGCTCGTCAGGCCGGGGTAGCTGTCCGAAGTCACGCTGGTCAGGCGGGTGGTGCCCTCCCGGGAATCGACGCCGCCGCTGCGCGTGACCTGGAACGCGGGGCCGGTGTCCACCCCCGACTCGTCCTTCAGATAGCGGTCGAACCAGGCGCCCACGCGCGCGGACACCCGGCCCGCCTCCATGTCGCCGCCGTCATGACCGCCTGAGATCCAGTCGACGTCCACGGGCGCGCCGTTGGCCCGGATCGCCTTGGCCATCGCGTCGGCCTGGCCGAGCGGGAACAGGGAGTCGGTCTGGCCCTGCGTGATCAGCGTCGGCACGTTGATCTCGTCGCCGACGGCGGACGGGGAGCGGGCTTCCAGCAGCTCCGTCGCCTCGGCGTCCGGCTGCCCGGACTCGGCGACCCGCTGGTACATCTCGCACAGCTGGGTCTCGAAGTTGTCGCAACCGCCACCGGAGTTGACGAAGATGCCGGCCCACAGCTTCTTGAAGACGCCGTTCGGGAACAGCGCGTCCGAGAGGTTCCAGTACGTGATCGCCGGGGCGATCGCGTCCACCCGCTGGTCGTGGCCCGCCGCGAGGAGCGAGACCGCGCCGCCGTACGAGGCACCGGTGGCGCCGACGCGCGGGTCGCCGTCCTTGTCCAGTTCGACCTCGGGGCGCTCGGCCAGCCAGTCGATCAGCTTGGAGGCGTCGGCGACCTCGCCCTTGGGGTCGTTCAGGCCGATCTTGCCCGTGGACCTGCCCATGCCGCGGGCCGACCAGGTCAGCACCGCGTAACCGTCGCGCGCCAGGCCCTCCGCCTGGGACCGTACGTCGTCCTTGCTGCCGCCGAAGCCGTGCGCGAGGAGGACGGCGGGGCGGCGGCCGTCGCCCGACGTGAAGTACGAGGTGTCGATCTTCACCCCGCTGCCCATGTCCATGACTCTGTCGGCCCGGTCCACAGGCGCGGCGTCGTCAGAGGCGACGGCCGTCCACGTACCGGCGCCGGCGAGCACGACCACGGCGGCCGCGGCGGCGATGAGCCGTCGCGGCCTCCGAAGCACGGCCCCGCGCAGTCGGGGCAGTCGAAGATCCATGCGTCAACGGTAAGTGCCACCACCGACAGCCATGCGCGACTACGGCCCGAATCACACGTAAGCCCCCGGGAGTACGGGGCCCTCTCTCATACTGCGGACGCGGTATCCCACCCGGTCGGAACCCCCGAGAACCAGCACCATCGCGCCCTCGACACAGCTCCCCGCGCCCGGCCCCGGACCCCGCCTTTCGGTTCCTGTCAACTTCATGAGAATTCGCGCTGGGACCCGAAAAGCACGGCAGCCGTCCACGATGTGGACGGCTGCGGCGGGGAGTTGACGGTCTACAGATGGCGGCGGCGAGCGGCCGCATGCCGGTCGTACACCTCGCGCGCCTTGACCGCCGACGAGCGGGTCGCCGTCTCGGCCACGGGCACGTCCCACCAGGCCTGCGCCGGCGGCGCGCCCGTGACCGTGTCCGCTGTCTCGGTCTCCACGTGGACACAGACGGGAGTGTCGGCGGCCCGCGCCTCGGCGAGGGCGGCCCGCAGATCCCGTACGGTCTTCGCGCGCAGCACCCGCATCCCGAGGCTGGCCGCGTTGGCGGCGAGGTCCACGGGCAGCGGGCGCCCCGTGAACATGCCGTCCTCGGACCGGTGGCGGTACGCGGTGGCGAACCGCTCGGCGCCCACAGTCTCGGAGAGCCCGCCGATGGACGCGTACCCATGGTTCTGCAGAATCACGACTTTGATAGCGATGCCTTCCTGCACCGCGGTGACGATCTCCGTCGGCATCATCAGATACGTGCCGTCGCCGACCAGCGCCCACACGGGCCGGTCGGGCGCAGCCATCCGCACACCGATCGCGGCCGGGATCTCGTAACCCATGCAGGAGTAGCCGTACTCGACGTGGTACTGGTCCCGGGACCGGGTCCGCCACAGTTTGTGCAGGTCACCGGGAAGGGAGCCGGCCGCGTTGATCAGGATGTCGTCCTCGTTGACCAGCTCGTCGAGCAGGCCGAGGACCTGCGGTTGGGTGGGCCGGGTGTCCGGTTCGTCCGCCTCGTAGGCCGCGTCGACCCGGTGCTCCCAGCGCTCCTTGTCGTCCGTGTAGTCGGTGACGTACGCGGGCGCGGCGCGGTGGCCGTGCAGGGCGAGCGCCTCGGTGAGCGCCTCCAGGCCCGTACGGGCGTCCGCGATCAGCGGCTGGCCGGACAGCTTGTGCCCGTCGAAGGGCGCGATGTTGAGGTTCAGGAAACGGACGCCCGGGTCGGCGAAGAGGGTGCCGGAGGCGGTCGTGAAGTCGGTGTAGCGGGTGCCGACGCCGATCACCAGGTCGGCGGTGCGGGCCAGTTCGCAGGCGGTCGCGGTGCCGGTGTGCCCGATCCCGCCGACGTCCGCCGGGTGATCCCAGGTCAGCGAGCCCTTGCCCGCCTGCGTCGAGGCGACCGGGATACGGGTGACGTCGGCGAACTCCTTCAGCGCGTCCTCGGCCTCACTGTGGTGCACCCCGCCGCCCGCGATAACCAAGGGGCGCCGGGCATCCCGTACGGCCCTGACGGCGGCGGCCAGTTCCTCCGGGTCCGCGCCCGGACGCCGGACCGCCCAGACGCGCTCGGCGAAGAACTCCTCCGGCCAGTCGTATGCCTCGGCCTGCACGTCCTGCGGCAGCGCGAGCGTGACGGCGCCCGTCTCGACCGGGTCGGTGAGCACGCGCATCGCCTGGAGGGCGGCCGGGATGAGGGCTTCGGGGCGCATGACGCGGTCGAAGTACTTCGACACCGGGCGCAGACAGTCGTTCACCGACACATCGCCCGCGTACGGGACTTCGAGCTGCTGGAGGACCGGATCGGCGGGGCGGGTCGCGAAGATGTCGCCGGGCAGCAGCAGTACGGGCAGGTGGTTGATCGTGGCGAGGGCGGCGCCCGTGACGAGATTGGTGGCGCCCGGGCCGATGGACGTCGTGACGGCGTGGGTGGACAGGCGGTGCGACTGACGCGCGTAGCCGACCGCCGCGTGCACCATGGCCTGTTCGTTACGTCCCTGGTGGTACGGCATTTCGTCGCCGTACTCGAGAAGCGCCTGCCCCAGCCCGGCGACGTTGCCGTGCCCGAAGATGCCCCAGGTGGCGCCGATCAGCCGGCGCCGCACCCCGTCCCGCTCCGTGTACTGGGCGGCGAGGAACCGCACCAGCGCCTGCGCGACCGTCAGCCTTGTCGTCGCCGTTGACGTCTTCGGCTCTGTCATCGGAAGCCCTCTGTGCTTTCTACGTGTCCCGGGTGGAAACAGAGCCCGCCCCTGCCTGTCCTCACCCGGCCGTCACATTTCAGTAGTACCTCGCGTGACCGAGCTGGGCGATGAACGGGCCGAGCCATCCGTCGCGTACGAGGAAGGCATCGCCGGTGCGGACCTCGGCGAGGACATCGGAACCGCCCTCACGCGAGGGAAATACGCGCCCGCGGCCGAATCCGTTCGCTAGCGGGGCGGACGAGAACCTCCGGCGCGGGGCCGTAGCGGGCGGGGAGTCGGCGCTCGCACTTCGCTCCTGCCAGGGCGAAGCGGCCTCCCACGCCGGAGGCGATCTGTACCCGGGCGCGGGGAGGGGCGTGCGCGAAGTCGGCGACTTCGCTGAACGCGGCATCCCTGGCCGGGAGTTCGAGGGGTGTGGTTTTTGCTGGGGCGGTATGGGTGCCGTTGTTCATGGCGGAGGAGCACTCCAGGGAGGCGGCTCCGTCGGCCACGGGCTGCTCGCCGATGGAGGTCTGGGGCTCCTCGTCGATCCGACCCATGGGGATCAGTTCGTACGGACCGGATTCCCGCGCACCGGATTCCAGCGCACCCGATTCCGGCGCACCGGACACCGCGGACTCGTCCATCGGGTTCCCTTCGCTTCGGCTGCCCCCAGGTCTAGCGGCGCGCCGTGATGCCTGTCAATTGGTTGTCCGGACATTCGGACTAGGTCCCGGAGGTCGCATCACGTCACGTGTGTCACAAATGCCGCCGTTGTGTCACACATGTCCCTGCGGTGCAGGTCTTGCGTCACGGGCGGGCGACAGGCACTGGCCTGTGGTCACACCGTGTCGTTGGACGGTCACAGCCATGTGATCGCCAGCGCAGTGCCTACGCGGCGCGCGCGGGGAGGTGCTACTGATGACCGACCGACAACTCTGGTCGTACAAGGACATCGCGGCGCACATTCAGGTGCAGCCGGACACCGTGCGGTCTTATCGCAAGCACGGGATGCTTCCGCCGCCGGATCATGTGGAGTCCGGCAAGCCGTATTGGTATGCGGACACCATTCGGGCGTGGGTGGCTTCGCGGCCGAGTAACAGGGGGCGGCGGGGCGACTGAGCCGCCGGGTTTCTTTTCCCCAGCCCCGCCCCTTCCCGAAACGGGGGCTGCGCCCCCGCCCCCCCCCCCCGCCGGGGGGTGGTGAGTGACACTGCGTGTCGCGGCTGCGGGTGCGTCGGGGCTGGTCGCGCAGTTCCCCGCGCCCCTAAAAGCAAAAGCCTGCGACTGCCCGCACCCTCGACGAGAAAGCGACCCGGAAAAGCCCGCACCCCCATGGCCCCGCACCCACCCGCGGCGGGAAGGGGACGGGGCGGGGGTGTGCGCCCGCAGCGGCCGGCGCGCCAACACCGGCACCCTCTACCAGCCAACAGCAACGCGCGCCGGTCCGAGGACGGACACCCCCGACGCGGCCCCGCACCCACCACCCACCCAAGGGGCGCGAGGAACTGCGCGAGCAACCACCCACTCACCCGCGCTTTGGAGTGATACCCCCTAGGGGTACAGTGGAAGCGAACAGCACCACCCGCCCCACCGAGGAGCAACGACATGACCGCCCACACCGTCACCGTCACCTACCAGGTGACCGGAATGAGCTGCGCCCACTGCGAAGGCTCCGTCGCAGGCGAGCTCTCCGCGCTGCCGGGCGTCCGCGAGGTGAAGGCAGTCGCCTCGACCGGTGAGGTCACCGTCGTGTCCGACAACCCGCTCGACGCGGACGCGGTGCGCGCCGCCATCGACGAGGCCGGGTTCGAACTCGTCGGCACGGCCTGAGGGCCAGGGCCAACCTTGACCAGCCCAGCGGCATCCGCCACAGACAAGAGCGTCGAGCTCACCATCGGCGGCATGACCTGCGCCTCCTGCGCCGCCCGCGTCGAGAAGAAGCTCAACCGCATCGACGGCGTCACCGCCACGGTGAACTTCGCGACGGAGCGCGCGAAGGTCTCGTACGGCGACGGCATACGCGTAGCCGATCTGATCGCCACCGTAGAGAAGACCGGCTACACGGCGGAGGAGCCGGCACCCCCGAAGCCCGAGGCGGAGGCAACCCGCGAAGACCCCGAACTCGTCTCCCTCCGCGAGCGCCTGACCATCTCCGCCGTGCTCGCGCTCCCCGTCGTACTCCTCTCCATGATCCCGTCCCTCCAGTTCGACAACTGGCAGTGGCTGTCGCTCACGCTCGCCGCCCCCGTCGTCGTCTGGGGCGGACTCCCGTTCCACCTGGCGACGTTCACGAACGCCCGGCACGGCGCGGCCACCATGGACACGCTCGTCTCCGTCGGCACCCTGGCCGCCTTCAGCTGGTCGGTGTGGGCGCTGTTCTGGGGCCACGCGGGAATGCCGGGCATGCGGCACGGTTTCGACCTCACCGTCGAGCGCGCGGACGCCTCGTCGGCGATCTACCTCGAAGTGGCCGCCGGAGTCGTCACCTTCATCCTCCTCGGCCGCTATCTGGAGGCCCGCGCCAAGCGGCGCTCAGGCGCAGCCCTGAGGGCCCTCATGGAGCTGGGCGCCAAGGACGTCTCCGTACTGCGCGACGGCCGCGAGGTGCGCGTTCCCGTCGCCGATCTCAAGGTCGGTGACCAGTTCGTCGTACGCCCCGGCGAGAAGGTCGCCACCGACGGCACCGTCGTCGAGGGCGCCTCGGCGGTCGACGCCTCCATGCTGACCGGCGAGTCGGTGCCGGTGGACGTAACCGTCGGCGACGCCGTGACCGGCGCGACCGTGAACGCCGACGGCAGGCTCGTCGTCGAGGCGATCCGCGTCGGCGCGGACACGCAGCTCGCGCGGATGGCGAAGCTCGTGGAGGACGCGCAGAACGGCAAGGCCGAGGCGCAGCGCCTCGCCGACCGGATCTCCGCCGTGTTCGTCCCGGCCGTGCTGCTGATCGCCGTCGCCACCTTCGGCGTCTGGCTCGGCATGACGGACGAGCTGACCGCCGCCTTCACGGCCGCCGTCGCGGTGCTGATCATCGCCTGCCCGTGCGCCCTCGGCCTCGCCACGCCCACCGCCCTCATGGTCGGCACCGGTCGCGGCGCCCAGCTCGGCATCCTCATCAAGGGCCCCGAGGTCCTGGAGTCCACGCGCCGCGTCGACACGGTCGTCCTGGACAAGACCGGCACGGTCACCACCGGCCGTATGACCCTCCAGGAGGTGTACGCCGCTGCCGGCGCCGACGAGAAGCAGGTACTGCGGCTCGCAGGCGCCCTGGAGCACGCCTCCGAGCACCCGATCGCACGGGCCGTCGCGGCGGGCGCGGAAGAACGCACAGGGCCCCTCCCAGCCGTCGCCGGCTTCGAGAACGTCGCGGGTCTCGGCGTACGCGGAACCGTCGACGGACACGAAGTGCTCGTCGGACGGGCGCGGCTGCTCGACGACGCCGGTGTCGCGCTGCCCGACGAGCTGGCCGCGCTGAAGACGCGGGCCGAGGCAGAGGGACGTACCGCCGTGGCCGTCGCCTGGGACGGGGTGGCACGCGGTGTCGTGACCGTCGCCGACGCGGTCAAGGAGACCAGCGCCGAGGCGGTCCGCGAGCTGCGCGCCCTGGGGCTGACGCCCGTGCTGCTGACCGGGGACAACCGGACCGTCGCCGAGGCGGTGGCGCGCCGGGTCGGCATCGACGAGGCGTTCGTCTTCGCCGAGGTGCTGCCGCAGGACAAGGTCGAGGTGATCCGGCGGCTCCAGGCTGAGGGCCGGGCCGTCGCGATGGTCGGCGACGGCGTCAACGACGCGGCCGCTCTCGCTGTCGCCGATCTGGGCCTTGCCATGGGCACCGGAACTGACGCGGCGATCGAGGCGAGCGATCTGACGCTCGTACGCGGGGATCTGCGGGTGGCCGCGGACGCGATCCGGCTGTCGCGGAAAACCCTCGCGACGATCAAGGGAAACCTCGTCTGGGCCTTCGGCTACAACGTGGCCGCGCTGCCGCTGGCCGCGGCAGGACTGCTGAATCCGATGATCGCGGGGGCCGCGATGGCGTTCTCGTCGGTGTTCGTGGTGACGAACAGTCTCCGACTCCGGGCATTTCGGTGATGTCGAAGTAAGAACCCCTCTGGAGTCCGACGCGTGCCTCACATAAGCTCTTCACAAGGCTCGCGCATCTTCCTTACGCTTGGGCTCCGATCTCGATATCGGGTCTCTTGTGCATTTTCAGGACATATGCAAGAGACGCAGATCACAGTGAAGAGAAGGTAACCCTCGAAGGAGTTCGTGAGTCTAAGTTGGCGATGTCAGAAGCGTCTTGGGGGGCGTGACTGGCATCTGGGGATGTCTTGGGGGACGTTCCCGGACTGCGTTGCCGGGACACGTACACGGGGAGCTTGAGCGGCCCTCCCGTACGGGTCCCGGCAGACCGCACTCGCCGCAGTAACACGAAGTTCAGCAGCACGAAAGTTCAGCCGTACACAGAGCAGTACGCAGTGCACGACGGTTCTGCTCATTTAGATCACAGCGATTCAGGCGCTGTCCTCAGGCGCCCGGCCGGATCCCGTGGGGGGAATCCGAACCGGGACAAGGAAGGCGCCCCGACTCCGGCCCGTGGGGGGACCGGCAGCGGGGCGCCTTCCGTTTACGTATGTGCTGCCTGCCGGCGGCGGCCGGTCAGCGGGACTCGACCGGGACGAAGTCCCGCAGAACCTCGCCCGTGTAGATCTGGCGCGGGCGGCCGATGCGCGAACCCGGCTCCTTGATCATCTCGTGCCACTGGGCGATCCAGCCGGGGAGACGGCCGAGCGCGAACAGGACCGTGAACATCTCGGTCGGGAAGCCCATCGCGCGGTAGATCAGGCCCGTGTAGAAGTCCACGTTCGGGTAGAGGTTGCGCGAGACGAAGTAGTCGTCGGAGAGCGCGTGCTCCTCCAGCTTGAGCGCGATGTCCAGCAGCTCGTCGGACTTGCCGAGGGCCGAGAGGACATCGTGCGCGGCGGCCTTGATGATCTTGGCGCGCGGGTCGAAGGACTTGTACACCCGGTGGCCGAAGCCCATCAGGCGGACGCCCTCCTCCTTGTTCTTCACCTTGCGGATGAAGGAGTCGACGTCGCCGCCGGAGGCCTGGATGCGCTCCAGCATCTCCAGCACGGACTGGTTGGCGCCGCCGTGCAGCGGGCCCCAGAGCGCGGAGATACCGGCGGAGATCGAGGCGAACATGTTCGCCTGCGAGGAGCCGACCAGGCGGACCGTGGACGTCGAGCAGTTCTGCTCGTGGTCCGCGTGCAGGATCAGCAGCTTGTCGAGCGCGGAGACCACGACCGGGTCCAGCTCGTACTCCTGCGCCGGCACCGAGAACGTCATACGCAGGAAGTTCTCGACGTAACCGAGATCGTTGCGCGGGTAGACGAAGGGGTGGCCGATCGACTTCTTGTACGCGTACGCCGCGATCGTCGGAAGCTTGGCGAGCAGCCGGATCGTGGAGAGGTTGCGCTGCGTCTCGTCGAACGGGTTGTGGCTGTCCTGGTAGAAGGTGGACAGCGCGGAGACCACCGAGGACAGCATCGCCATCGGGTGGGCGTCGCGCGGGAAGCCACGGTAGAAGTTCTTGACGTCCTCATGCAGCAGCGTGTGCTGCGTGATGTCGCCCTTGAAGGTGGCGAGCTCGTCGACCGTGGGCAGTTCGCCGTTGATCAGCAGGTAGGCCACCTCGAGGAAGGTGGAGCGCTCTGCCAGCTGCTCGATCGGGTAACCGCGGTACCGGAGGATGCCCTGCTCACCGTCGAGATAGGTGATGGCGGATTTATAGGCGGCGGTGTTGCCGTAACCACTGTCCAGCGTGACCAGACCGGTCTGGGAACGGAGCTTCCCGATGTCGAAGCCCTTGTCACCGACGGTGCTGTCTATCACCGGGTAGGTGTACTCGCCGTCGCCGTACCGCAGTACTACAGAGTTGTCGCTCACGTCATCCCTCACCGACGTTGTGCCTCTTCTTCGAGGTGCCCTGACTGCTTCTACCATCCCCCATTTGGCGCAGGAGAGTGCACTCGGGGTCGACCATGGGGCCTACTGGCGGCACTGAGTGCCGTCAACCTTTCCATCCTCCCCCCTCCTGCCCTCCTGAGGAAAGCACTGTGTGACCTTTCCGACTTGTTTGATCGATCATTTTTTCGGCTACGGGCCCGAGGAGGGCTGGTCGCGAACGAAACCTGCCGACGTCGGTGGTGGTCGGCGGAGACGCAGTGGCCCTGCCCCCGGGTCAGCTCTGCTGCCAGGTTGCGGTCGGCTTCGTCGTCCAGCGCAGCGACATCGGGTCGCCCTCGTTCGCCGGGCTCGACCGACGTCGGCAGCGCCGACTGCGGCCCCGCGTCCAGCTTGCCCCGTTCGCCCTTCTCGGATTCTTCACGATTTTAATCGATTGTCTTCAAAAGTTACAGAACTCGAAAGCGCAGCGGGGAATTCCAACTTCGAGTGAATGCAGCCGCAACAAAAAGTATCCTCTCCGTCCGGCCCTCACTTGGCATGAAAATCTTCAGCACGACCCAGATTCATTCCAACCGCAGCCAAAGGGGAGTTTCATGGATGCCTCGGACGAGATGACCTTGAGCACAGCCTCAAACATTTCCTCACACAGCTCCTCACGCCCAACCACCGACACGCACGGATTCGATCGGCCTCCGACTGCCCGTGATATTGAGGTGCGTCTTCTTCGTCCGGACGACGCCGACGGGCTCATGGAGCTGGAGGAGGTCAAGTGGACAGAAGAACAGTCGGGCAGCCGTGAGGGTCTCATCCAACGCATCGAGGAAAATCCGCAACTCAACGCCGGCGCTTTCTCTGTCATCACAGGCAAAGTCCTCACCTCGCTTTTCGTGAAGCCGATCACGGCCGAAAAGGCGCGCACAGCGCTGTCCTGGGAAGAATGCGCCAAAGCCGATTCTCCCTCTCCGCGTCCGAACGCGAAACGTTCCCTCTTCGGCGTCAGCCTCAGCAGTATTGACGGTGACGCGGTGACGGCTGTCTTCCAATTCTTCCTTCCGCATGTACGCGCACTCGGATACCACGATGTATATCTCGGGTCCCCCCTGCCCGGCCTGGATGCCTGGAAGCGCGCCAACCCCGAGGTACCGGTCGGAGACTACGTGTACGCCAAGCGCAACGGCCTCCCGCTCGACCCTCAACTCCGCTACTACCACGGCAAGGGGTTCCAGAGCATCGTCGCCTGCAAGGAAAACTACTTTCCGCACGAACGGTCACTGGACTATGCGGCCGTAATACGAGGCGATATAGATGATTTGATTCTGGCACTGCCCAAGGCAGCGGATCCTGTTCGTTCCTGAAGGGAGAGAGAATGCGCACGTTCCGACCGCTGCCCGCTTCCGAGGAAGCGCCCGCAACTCATGTCCACACTCGTACGCCAACGGTATTCCGAGCGGCGGCAGCCACCTGGCCGGCCGTCAAGGAGTGGAGCTTCCCGTATCTCGCCTCACTCGACCCCGGCCTCCCCGTGCAACTGGTTGCGGGAAACAGAGAGACCGAGAGGACTCGATTCACGACGTCGACGCTGGGTTCCTACCTCAGCCGTCTGACGCGAGAAGCACCACCGGACGACGTACTGGCCTATCTCAAAGAGTTCGATCTGCTCAAGAAGTTCCCGCAGTTGCGCGTGGACCTCAGAAGCCGCGAACTGTTCCCGTCGGGGACCATCAGGTCGAGTGCCACATGGATCGGCCCCTCCCGCGCTCATACCGGGTTGCACTGCGATCTCCTGGACAATCTCGCCGTTCAGATCATGGGGACGAAACGCTTCTATCTCGCACACCCCGGGGCAGTGAAACGGGCCGGAATGGAATCCCGGAAATACGACGCATGGGCCCGCTTGTCCCTGATCGGCGCCGACGAGCTGGCAGCCGGGCAGGAACACGGCGACTTCTTCGTGGCGGATCTCGAACCGGGCGATGTGCTATACGTGCCTGCTTACTGGTGGCACGAAGTCGTCAACCTGACGCCGAGCGTGCTTCTCAGTGGCTTCTTCGGCCCCAGGACCCGCGTCCTGTCACGCTGGGCATGGGTCCAGGCGCGCGAAAGCCTGCACCGGGCAGGGCTTCTCGGTCGTGGCAACTGCACCTGCCACGACCACCCCGACAGCAGGACGCGACGTTCCCCGAGCAGCGCATGAGCTCGTCGGCCTCAGTTTGACTCGTCCGGGAGCCGGCCCCCGGCCAGGCGGAAGTCCAACGCCGTGCACCGCCGCCCCGCGGACACCGTACGGACCGCCTGGCCCAGGGCCTTCCGCGACCCCACCAGTACAACCAGCTTCTTCGCCCGAGTGACCGCCGTGTAGAGCAGGTTGCGCTGGAGCATCATCCAGGCGCTGGTGGTCACCGGGATCACCACCGCCGGGTACTCACTGCCCTGGGAGCGGTGGATCGTCACCGCGTACGCGTGCGCCAGCTCGTCGAGCTCGTCGAATTCGTACGGCACCTCCTCGTCCTCGTCGGTCAGCACCGTCAGCCGCTGGTCGTCCAGGTTGAGGGAGGTGACCACGCCGACCGTGCCGTTGAAGACACCGTTCGTGCCCTTTTCATAATTGTTGCGAATCTGCGTGACCTTGTCGCCGACGCGGAAGACCCGGCCTCCGAAGCGCTTCTCCGCGAGGTCGGGCCGGGCGGGTGTGATCGCCTGCTGGAGCAGTCCGTTGAGGGTGCCGGCGCCTGCCGGGCCGCGGTGCATGGGGGCCAGGACCTGGACGTCGCGGCGCGGATCGAGGCCGAATTTCGCCGGGATGCGGCGGGCCGCCACGTCCACCGTGAGCCGGCCCGCCTCCTCCGTGTCGTCCTCGACGAACAGGAAGAAGTCCTTCAGGTCCTGGGTGACGGGCTGCTTGCCCGCGTTGATCCGGTGGGCGTTCGTCACCACGCCCGACTGCTGGGCCTGGCGGAAGACCCGAGTGAGGCGGACGGCCGGCACCGGGCCGCCCTCGGCGAGCAGGTCCCGCAGAACCTCCCCCGCGCCGACGCTCGGCAGCTGGTCCACGTCTCCCACGAAGAGCAGATGCGCCCCCGGAGGCACCGCCTTGACCAGCTTGTTGGCAAGCAGCAGGTCGAGCATCGAGGCCTCGTCCACGACCACCAGGTCGGCGTCCAGCGGGCGGTCCTTGTCGTACGCCGCGTCCCCGCCGGGCTTCAGCTCCAGGAGCCGGTGCACGGTCGAGGCCTCCGCGCCCGTGAGCTCGGACAGGCGCTTGGCGGCCCGGCCCGTGGGCGCGGCCAGCACGACCTTGGCCTTCTTGGCGCGGGCCAGCTCCACGATCGAGCGGACCGTGAAGGACTTGCCGCAGCCGGGGCCTCCGGTGAGCACGGCGACCTTCTCGGTGAGCGCGAGACGGACGGCTTCCTCCTGCTCGGGGGCCAGCTCCGCTCCCGTACGGTCCTTGAGCCAGGCCAGAGCCTTGTCCCAGGCCACGTTCCGGAAAGCCGGCATCCGGTCCTCGTCGGTGCGCAGGAGGCGCAACAGCTGGGCGGACAGGGAGAGTTCGGCCCGGTGGAAGGGGACCAGGTAGACGGCCGTCACGGGGTCGCCGCCGTCGTGACCGGGCACCTTTTCCCGTACGACTCCGGGGTCGCCGTCATCCTCCTGGGGCGCCGCCAGCTCCCCGAGGCACTCGATGACCAGGCCCGTGTCCACCTGGAGCAGCTTCACCGCGTCCGCGATCAGCTGCTCCTCCGGCAGAAAACAGTGGCCCTGGTCAGTGGACTGCGAAAGGGCGTACTGGAGACCGGCCTTGACGCGCTCCGGGCTGTCGTGCGGGATGCCCACGGACTGGGCGATCTTGTCGGCGGTGAGGAAGCCGATGCCCCAGACGTCGGACGCGAGCCGGTACGGCTGGTTCTTGACCACCGAGATCGAGGCGTCGCCGTACTTCTTGTAGATGCGGACCGCGATCGACGTCGACACCTCGACGGTCTGGAGGAAGAGCATGACCTCCTTGATCGCCTTCTGCTCCTCCCAGGCGTCGGCGATCTTCTTCGTCCGCTTCGGACCGAGCCCGGGGACCTCGATGAGCCGCTTGGGCTCCTCCTCGATGATCTGGAGAGTGTCGAGCCCGAAGTGCTGGGTGATGCGGTCCGCGAAGACCGGCCCGATGCCCTTGACCAGGCCGGATCCCAGATAGCGGCGGATGCCCTGCACGGTGGCGGGCAGCACCGTCGTGTAGTTCTCCACCGTGAACTGCTTGCCGTACTGGGGATGGGACCCCCAGCGGCCTTCCATGCGCAGGGACTCCCCCACCTGGGCACCCAGCAGCGCGCCGACGACCGTCAGCAGATCGCCGCCGCCCCGTCCGGTGTCCACCCGGGCGACCGTGTAGCCGTTCTCCTCGTTGGCGTATGTGATCCGCTCCAGCACGCCTTCGAGCACGGCAAGTCGCCGCTCACCGCTCCCCTGCTGGGCCGCCGTCTGATTGGGCATGATCCGACGCTACCGCCCGCCTCTGACAGCGGACGAAGCCTGTGGACAACTTCAGCGGGATCCGACCTTGAGGGCTTGCCGACTTCAGTGGCACCGATTCCAGCCCCTCCTGTACAAGGAGAGAGTGATAAACGACTACGACCTGCTGGTCATCGGCTCGGCCAACGCCGACCTGGTGATCGGCGTCGAGCGCCGCCCCGCCGCCGGGGAGACCGTGCTCGGCTCCGACCTCGCCGTCCACCCCGGCGGCAAGGGCGCCAACCAGGCGGTCGCCGCCGCCCGCCTCGGGGCGCGTACGGCGCTACTGGCGCGCGTCGGCGACGACGGCCACGGCCGGCTGCTGCTCGACTCGATGCGGGACGCCGGCGTCGACACGGCCGGCGTCCTCGTCGGCGGAGCGCCCACCGGGGTCGCACTGATCACGGTGGACCCGTCCGGCGACAACAGCATCGTCGTGTCGCCCGGCGCGAACGGCCGCCTGACCCCGGACGACGTCCGCACGGCCTCGACCCTCCTCGCCGCCTCCCGGGTGGTCTCGGCCCAGCTGGAGATCCCACTGGAGACGGTCGAAGAGGTCGTACGAGGCTTGCGGCCGGACACCCGTTTCGTACTGAACCCATCCCCGCCCCGCGAGTTGCCCGAGGCCGTACTCGCCGCCTGCGACCCACTGATCGTGAACGAACACGAGGCGCGCGTGGTGCTGGGAGCCGAAGCGGGCGCCACCCCCTCGGAGTGGGCCGAGGCCCTCCTCGCCCGGGGCCCACGCTCAGTGGTCGTCACGCTGGGCGAGGAGGGCGCCCTGGTTGCCGACGCGTCCGGGGTGGCCCACGTCCCGTCCGTGAAGGTCGACGCCGTGGACACGACGGGTGCGGGCGACGCCTTCACGGCGGCGCTGGCCTGGCGGCTGGGGCTCGGGGAGGCCCTCGCGGAGTCGGCGGCGTACGCGGCGCGCGTGGGCGCCGTAGCGGTTACCCGGGAGGGCGCCCAGGCATCCTTCCCCACCGCGCCGGAAGTCGCCGCCCTGTGAAGAAAGCCGGAAAGGCTTCGAGGGGCCCGGTCCGTCGACCAGGCCCCTCGTTTTACCCCTCCCCCAACATCAGAACCCCCGCGGATCCCCCCAGATCCCCCCTCCAGAAGCCCTGATGCCAAGTACGACCCGCGGGGTGGGCGGAGGGTTGCACGGGCCTTCGAAGATTTTTTGCGGGACCTCTGTGGGTCCTCAGCGGTCGTCTGCCCGTACGCGGTCGGCGATGCCCAGGGTCAGCTTCTCCGAGCGTTCCTGGAGGTCCCACTTCCCGTCCTGGTAGGCGTGGTTGCTCACCCAGAACACCAGGACGCCGTCGCGCGGCCAATGGGCGAGATAGCCCAGGGACCAGTCGTTGCCGCCGTTGTGCCAGGCGAGCGGGCCGTCGGGAGTGCGGGTGGCGACCCAGCCGTATCCGTAGTGCGACGGGCCGGGGCCGATCAGCTCGTCGGAGTCGGGGATCCGCGCGTGGGGCGCGAACAGCCTCTTCCGGGCCTGCGCCGGAAGGATCTCGTCGCCCAAGAGGGCGCGGTGCCAGCGGAACATGTCGCCCGCGGTGGAGAGCATGCCGCCGTTGCCGCGCAGGTGCCAGTACGGCCCGTCGGGCGCCCAGGGATGGTCGATGGGCCTGCCCTGGCTCTGCCCCTCGCTGTCGTACTCCACCGCGATCAGATGCCGCGGCCACTTGGGCAGCACGTATCCGGTCCGGTGCATTCCGGCCGGTGCGAACAGGTGCCGGGCCAGGAACGGCTCGTAACCCTCCCCGGACGCCTCCTCGATGATCGCGGCGAGCAGGCTGTAGCCGGTGTTGGAGTAGTGGAACTCCGCACCCGGCGCGGACCGCAGCTTCGACGCCAGGGCCTGCCGCACCATCTCCTCGCGGGAGACGGGTTCGTAGTCGTCACCGAGCCCTTCGACCAGGCCCGATGTGTGCGTGAGCAGGTGCTCGATCGTGATGCCGCGCTTGTCCCCGGGCACCGGCTGCCCCAGGTACCGGCTGATCGGATCGCTCACCCGCAGCCGCCCCATCACCTCCAGCTTCAGGATGGCGGCCGCGGTGAACTGCTTGGTGATCGACATGACGTCGTACACGGTGCGGCAGCTCGCCGGGGTGCCTGCGGCGCGGTCCGCCGTCCCGAACCCTCCGCAGTACGCGAGTTCGTCGCCGCGTGCGGCGATCACGGTGCCGCCGGACCCGGCGGGCAGGGTGCGGCGTAGGAAGTCGGCGACCGACTCCCCGTCGCGCGCCTTCGGGGTCGCGGCGTCGACTGGTGCCGAGCGCCCGGCGGCGGCCCCTCCCGGCGTATGCCCGTCGGCCGGCTCTTCGGCGCTTTCGGCGCATCCGCCCAGCATCACCAGAACCGCGAGGACCGTGACGCCGACGCCCGTACGGCGACAGTGAGGCAGACGCGGACGCAGACCCTTGCCCATATGACCTCCAACATCGGGAATCTGCGCCGAGGTTGACCGCCGCTCTCACCGTTCCTCAAGCTGTCAGGGTGTTCGAGCTTGTGCGAGCTCGTGTACGTCCAGCTCAACAGGGGGGACCACCACCATGACCACAGCACCGCCCACACCACCGGACACCGACCCGGCCGCCTTCGTGGCAGCCCTACGACGCCTCAAGGCATGGTCGGGCCTGAGCTACCGCCAACTCGAACGCCGCGCAACAGAGGCAGGCCACACGCTGCCCTACTCCACAGCGGCGACCATGCTCGGCAGGGAACGCCTGCCCCGCGAGGAGCTGCTCGTAGCGTTCGTCACGGCCTGCGGACTGCGGGAGGACGAGGCGGAGGCGTGGGCAGACGCGCGCACCACAATCGCGTGCGGGCCCGTGGACGCCCCGGCAGACGCGCGCAAGACGATCGCCTGCGGGCCCGTGGACGCCCCGCCCGCACGCAGCGTCGAGACCAAGCGCTCGTGGCGGCCACACTGGGCGTTCGTCGTCGCGGCAGCACTCGCCGCGACACTCCTCAGCGGGGCGGCGTCGTCCGGTGCCTTCACGGACGACGAGGAGGTACGGGAGACGCAGGTGGTGACCCAGACATCGCTCGGTCTGTAGTCACGTGGCCGATGGCCGTGGCTGTTCCGGCGGGACCGATCCCTCGGCGGCGGCCATCCACTGGTCCAGGTCGGCCTGCGTGAAGTCAGGCCACGCGGGAATCTCGGGAAGCCGGCGGAGAAAGTCGTACGCCTCCGCGATCCGCGGCCCGCGAAGCACCGGCGAGTGGCAGCCGGCGATGACCTCGGCGTCCAGCCGCTGGAAGTCGTCCACCACCGCCCCGAACTTCCGGCCGTCAAGCAGCGCGACCCAGGGCGAGACGAGGCGTCCGCCGAAGAACTGGCCGTCACGGAATTCATCGGCGGACAGGTCGGCGATTTCGGGGACGGGAGCGGGCACGTTCGTCGCGAAGGTGTCCACCGCCCACAGAACACTGGTCTTCGGGTCGAAGAGGGCGCGGGTCGTGGGGTTGTCGTACAACGGCGGCCGCTTGGCCACCAGCGTTCGGTCACCCACATCCACCGTGTCGCCGTCGATCATGAAGCGGCACCGGTTGACGGGCGTCTCCCACTCCTCGGCCATGCGCCCGATCGAGAACCACGTCGTCAGCAGTGTCGCGTTCGGGCATTCGGCGAGGACGGCCAAAAGGTTGCCCGCGTGGTCACGGTCGTCGTGAGTGAGGAAGATCCACCGCACGTCCAGCGGATCCACTACGGACCACGCGGCCTCCAGCCACTGCGCCCGCACCGCCGGTGCCCCGGTGTCCACAAGCACCGGTTCCGCTCCCCGGATCACCATCGAATTCATCGGGAAGTGGCCGACCGGCGGGGCTTCCAGGGCCCACGGGATGACGAACGTCTCCTCGGCGATCCGGTACGGCTGCAGAAGATTGAAAGTTTCCATGGTCGTCATCGCTGCTCTCCCTAGAACGGAGGCCGGCCGCAGCGCCCGTGATTCCAGTCCAGCCCCAGGGCGGACTCCCGTCAAACGCAGACAAACGCCCACCGCAAGGAGCAGCCATCGGCAGTGGACGCCACGTGGGGCGCCCCTTCCCTCGCAGGGCGCCCCACGCGCGTCAGTCCACGCACACCCCTTACGCGGCGTGCTCCACGAACCGCGCCGCCGTCTCCGCCAGCACTTCGCGGCCGTCCCGAGCCCACAGCCCGGCGTTGAAGAGCTCGACCTCGATGGGGCCGGTGTAGCCCGCCGCCTCGACGTAGCCCTTCCACTCCCGCATGTCGATCGAGCCGTCGCCGATCTGACCGCGGCCCGTGAGGACCCCCTCCGGCAACGGGGTTGTCCAGTCGGCCAGTTGGAAGGTGTGGATACGGCCGCCGGCGCCCGCGCGGGCGATCTGGGCGGGCGCCTGATCGTCCCACCAGATGTGGTACGTGTCGACCGTCACACCCACCTGCTCCGCAGGGAAGCGTTCCGCGATGTCCAGGGCCTGGCTCAGGGTGGACACCACGCAGCGGTCCGAGGCGAACATCGGGTGCAACGGCTCGATGGCCAGCCGTACGCCCCGCTCCTGCGCGTACGGCCCCAGCTCGGCCAGCGCGTCCGCGATGCGCTCCCGCGCACCGTGCAGGTCCTTCGAGCCCGCCGGAAGGCCGCCGGACACCAGGACCAACGTGTCCGTCCCCAGGGTGGCCGCCTCGTCGACGGCCGCCCGGTTGTCGTCCAGCGCCTTCGCGCGCTCAGCCGGGTCGATGGCCGTGAAGAAGCCGCCCCGGCACAGGGTGGTGACGGCCAGACCCGCGTCACGGACCAGCTTCGCCGTCGCCTCCAGACCGTACGACTGGACCGGCTCTCGCCACAGGCCGACCCCCGGTACGCTCAGCTCCAGGCAGGCGTCGACCAGTTCGGGCAGCGACAGTTGCTTGACCGTCATCTGGTTGATGGAAAAACGCGAGAGGCTCACTGTTCGACTCCGTACAGCGACAGCAGGTTCTTCATCCGCGTCGCGGCCACCGCCGGGTCCGGGAACAATCCCAACCCGTCGGCCAGTTCGTACGCGCGGGCGAAGTGCGGGAGCGAGCGCGCCGACTGCAGTCCGCCGACCATCGTGAAGTGGGACTGGTGGCCGGCGAGCCAGGCCAGGAAGACCACGCCCGTCTTATAGAAGCGGGTCGGGGCCTGGAAGAGGTGGCGGGACAACTCGACGGTGGGGTCGAGGAGTTCGCGGAATCCCTTCACGTCACCCGTGTCGAGGACGCGTACCGCTTCCGCCGCCAACGGGCCCAGAGGGTCGAAGATGCCGAGAAGCGCGTGGCTGAATCCCTGCTCGTCGCCCGCGATCAGCTCGGGGTAGTTGAAGTCGTCGCCCGTGTAGCAGCGGACCCCCTTCGGCAGACGGCGGCGCAGGTCGATCTCGCGCTGGGCGTCCAGGAGGGAGACCTTGATGCCGTCGACCTTGTCGGGGTGCGCGGCGATGACCTCCAGGAAGGTGTCGGTGGCCGCGTCCAGGTCGGACGAGCCCCAGTAACCCTCCAGCGCCGGGTCGAACATCGGGCCCAGCCAGTGCAGGATCACCGGCTCGGACGCCTGGCGCAGCAGATGGCCGTAGACCTCGAGGTAGTCCTCGGGTCCGCGGGCCACCGCCGCCAGCGCCCGCGACGCCATGAGGATCGCCTGCGCGCCCGTCCCCTCCACGAGCGCGAGCTGCTCCTCGTACGCCGCCTGGACCTCAGCCAGGGAACCGGCGGCCAGCTGGTCCGTGCCCACCCCGCAAGCGATCAGCCCGCCGACGGCCTTGGCCTCGGCGGCCGAACGGCGGATCAGCTCCGCCGCCCCGTCCCAGTCGAGCCCCATCCCCCGCTGAGCCGTGTCCATCGCCTCCGCGACCCCGAGCCCGTGCGACCACAGGTGCCGCCGGAAGGCGAGGGTGGCGTCCCAGTCGACGGCGGCGGGAGAGTCGGGGGACACGTCGGCGTACGGGTCCGCGACCACATGCGCCGCCGAGAAGACCGTACGAGAGGTGAAGGGTGCGCCCGTGGAGAGGGCGAGCGGTTCCGTACGCGGGGTGTAGGCACGCAACTCCCCACCCGCATCCGGCAGTTGAATGGTGACCGTCACAGCGAAATCTCCGGCACGTCGAAACGGCGGCCCTCGGCCGAGGACTTCAGCCCCAGCTCGGCGAGCTGAACCCCACGAGCGCCCGCCAGCAGATCCCAGTGGTACGGCGCATCGGCGTACACATGCTTGAGGAACAGCTCCCACTGCGCCTTGAAGCCGTTGTCGAACTCGGCGTTGTCGGGGACCTCCTGCCACTGGTCGCGGAAGACTTCGGTGGCGGGGATGTCCGGGTTCCACACCGGCTTGGGGGTCGAACTGCGGTGCTGGACACGGCAGTTGCGCAGACCGGCGACCGCCGAGCCCTCCGTCCCGTCGACCTGGAACTCCACGAGTTCGTCGCGGTTGACGCGTACGGTCCAGGAGGAGTTGATCTGCGCGATGGCGCCGTTCTCGAGCTCGAAGATGCCGTACGCGGCGTCGTCGGCCGTCGCGGCGTACGGCTTGCCCTGCTCGTCCCAGCGCTGCGGGATGTGGGTCGCGGTCAGCGCCTGTACGGACTTGACGCGGCCGAACAGCTCGTGGAGTACGTACTCCCAGTGCGGGAACATGTCGACGACGATGCCGCCGCCGTCCTCGGCACGGTAGTTCCAGGAGGGGCGCTGGGCGGGCTGCCAGTCGCCCTCGAAGACCCAGTAGCCGAACTCGCCGCGGATGGACAGGATCCGCCCGAAGAAGCCGCCCTCGATGAGGCGCTTCAGCTTGAGCAGGCCGGGCAGGAACAGCTTGTCCTGGACGACGCCGTGCTTAATGCCCTTGTCCGCGGCCAGCCGGGCCAGCTCCAGGGCGCCCTCGAGCCCGGTCGCGGTCGGCTTCTCGGTGTAGATGTGCTTTCCGGCCTCGATGGCCTTCTTGATGGCGTCCTCGCGGGCGGAGGTGACCTGTGCGTCGAAGTAGATGTCGATGGCCGGGTCGTCGAGTACGGCGTCGAGGCTGGTGGACCAGTGCTCGAGTCCGTGCTGGTCGGCGAGCGCCTTCAGAGCGTGCTCACGGCGGCCGACCAGCACGGGCTCGGGCCACAGCACGGTGCCGTCGCCGAGATCGAGGCCGCCCTGTTCGCGCAGGGCGAGGATGGAGCGGACGAGATGCTGGCGGTAGCCCATGCGTCCCGTCACACCGTTCATCGCGATGCGCACCGTCTTGCGTGTCACGTCATTCCCTTCGTACGCGTCCTGCGCCGCGTACGCCCCACAGTGAACAGGTGAGCGTTGCAGCAAGCGCTTTCTATGTGTGAAGAAGCTAACCTCTGTGCGGCGGATCGGACAACCCCGCGCGGTGATGAGATATGCGACGTAGATCCCTGACCGGAGGACGATAGATGACCGTGACCCTGGCGGACGTGGCGGCTCGCGCGCAGGTCTCGCCCGCCACCGTGTCCCGTGTGCTGAACGGCAACTATCCCGTGGCGGCGACGACGCGGGACCGGGTGCTGCGGGCCGTGGACGAGCTGGACTACGTATTGAACGGCCCGGCGAGCGCGCTGGCCGCCGCCACCTCCGACCTGGTCGGCATCCTCGTCAACGACATCGCCGACCCCTTCTTCGGGATCATGGCGGCGGCGATCCAGTCCGAGATCGGCGGGCCGGGCGGGCGCGCGGGCGGGGAACGGCTGGGGGTCGTCTGCAATACGGGCGGCTCGCCGGAGCGCGAGCTCACCTACCTCACGCTTCTTCAGCGGCAGCGGGCCGCCGCGGTCGTACTGACCGGGGGTGCCGTCGAGAACACCGCGCATGCGGCGGCCGTCGCGACGAAGCTGCGCAAGCTGGCGGATGCGGGGACGCGGGTGGTGTTGTGCGGGCGGCCGCCCGCGCCTGCTGACACCGAGGCGGTGGCGTTGACGTTCGACAACCGTGGCGGCGGGCAGGAGTTGACCGAGCATCTGATCGGGCTCGGGCATCGGCGGATGGGGTATATCGCGGGGCCCGAGGAGCGGACGACGACGCGGCATCGGCTCGAAGGTCACCGGGCTGCGCTGGCCGCGTACGGTATCGCCGACGATCCCGCGTGGACCGTCCACGGGCGCTACGACCGCCGGGCGGGTTACGAGGCGACCCTCGAACTCCTGCGGCGGGAGCCGTCGTTGACGGCTGTTGTCGCCGCCAACGACACGGTGGCGCTGGGCGCTTGTGCCGCGCTTCGGGACTCGGGGCTCCGTATCCCGGACGACGTGTCCGTCGTCGGGTTCGATGACCTGCCGTTCAGCGTTGATGCGGTGCCTGCGCTGACGACTGTGCGGTTGCCGTTGTCGGAGGCGGGGGCCCGGGCGGGGCGGATCGCTATGGGGCGGGAGGAGGCGCCGGACGGGGGGATTGTGACGGTGCGGGGGGAGTTGATGGTGCGGGGGTCGACGGGGGTCCCCAAGGGTTGAGGTTGTCTTTTGGCTGCGAGTCCGTTGCGGGTGGTCGCAATTCCCCATACCCACCCCTTCCCGAAACTGAGGGCTGCGCCCCCAGGCCCCGCTGCCTCCGGCGGGTGGGCGCCTCCGCGGGTGGGTGGGTTCGTGGCGGGCGGGTGCCTACCGGGGTGGGGGGTGACAGTCGTGTCGCGGCCGCGGGTGCATCGTGGCTGGTCGCGCAGTTCCCCGCGCCCCTAAAGGCAAAAGCCTGCGACTGCCCGCACCCCGACGAGCAAGCGAACCGGAAAGCCCGGCCCCGGAAGGCGCCCGCACCCGAGCAGCCCGCAGCCGGGAAGGCGCCCGCACCCCGAGCAAGCCCGTGCCCGGAAGGCGCCCGCGCCCCGAGTAAGCCCGCGGCCCGGAAAGCCCGCCCGGAGGGAGCCCGCACCCCCATGCCCCCGCAGCCGCCCACGGCGGCAAGGGGACGGGGCGGGGGTGTGCGCCCGCAGCGGCCGGCGCGCCAACACCGACACCCCCTACCAGCCAACAGCAACGCGCGCCGGTCCGAGGACGGACACCCCCGACGCGGCCCCGCACCCACCACAAACCCCAGGGGCGCGAGGCTGTGACATATGCGGCTCCGCCGCGTGGGCGCGAGCAACCACGACGGACCGGTAGTCGCCCATGAACCGAACCCCCACCACCCTGGGCGACCCATGGACGCGGAGCCGTCGTCGGCCTAACCTCGGACTGGCGATATCTCTGACTGAGTCAACCATCCGAGGTCGGGCTATGACCATCCAGGACATCCGCTCGTTCAACCGGTTCTATACAAACGTCATCGGCGCGCTGGACTACAGCCGCCAGCTGTACGCCCCGTACACCCTCACCGAGGCCCGCGTGCTGTACGAGCTCGCGCACGCGCCCCGCACAGACGCCGCCGACCTGCGCACCGAACTGTCCCTGGACGCCGGCTACTTGAGCCGCATCCTGGCGAAGTTCGAGCAGGACGGCCTGATCGAACGCGCGCCGTCCGAGAAGGACACGCGGCGGCGACACGTCACGCTCACCGCGCGCGGGCGCGAGGCGGCCGACCTGCTCGACGAGCGGTCGCAGGAAGCGGTCGGGTCGTTGCTGGCGACGGTTCCGGCGGACGAGCGGCCCCGGCTCGTAGAGGCGATGCGCACGATCCGGGACGTGCTGTCCGCCGGGCGGGCACCGCGCCGCGAGGACATCGTCCTGCGCGACCCCGGCCCCGGCGACCTCGGCTGGATCGTGCAGCGCAACGCCGCGCTGTACGCCGCCGAACACGGGTTCAACACGGACTACGAGGGCCTGGTCGCCCGGATCGTCGCGGACTTCGCGGAGGATCACGACCCGCACCTGGAACGGGTATGGATCGCAGAGCTGGACGGCCGCGCAGTGGGCTGCGTGATGTGCGTACGAGACGAGGCACCGGGCGCGGCACGCCTACGGCTCCTCCTCGTCGAACCGGACGCCCGCGGCCTCGGCATCGGCGACCAACTCGTACGCGCCTGCATCGAGTTCGCCCGCGGCGTCGGCTACCGCGAAATGGTCCTGTGGACAAACGACGTACTGACCTCGGCCCGCCGCATCTACCAGCGCCACGGCTTCGTCCTCCTAGCCGAGAAACCGCACCGCTCCTTCGGCGTAGACCTGGTCGGCCAGGACTGGCGCCTGGACCTGCACAGCGGTCAGGACTGACCCTGCCCAGCACGCGGAGCCAAAAGGTAAGGTCCGCAGCATGAAGCTGGCGTTCTCCACTCTCGGCGTCCCCGGACTCCCCATCCCCGACGTGGTGCGGCTCGCGGCCGCCCACGGCTACCACGGCGTCGAGCTACGCGCGCACCCCGAGGAGCCGGTCCACCCCGGCATAGACCTGAGCCGCCGGGCCGACGTGGCCGCCGAGTTCAAGGCGGCCGGCGTCGAGATCCTGGGCCTCGCGGGATACGCACGCGTAGCCGCGCCGGGCGAGGACGGCCCCGTACTCGAGCAGATCCGCGAACTCCTAGAGCTGGCCCGCGACTTGGGCGCCCCCTACATCCGCGTCTTCCCCGGCGGCGGCACCGACCAGAGCCCCGAGGAAGCCGACGCGACGGCCGCGCGGCGACTGGGCACAGCAGCGGAGTACGCCGCCGATCTCGGCGTACGCATCCTCCTGGAGACTCACGACTCCCACCGCACCGGCGCGGACGCCATCCGCGTCCTCGGCCTCGTAGGCCACCCCCGCGTCGGCGCCCTCTGGGACGTCATGCACACCTGGCTAGGCGGCGAACAACCCGGCTCCACGTACGTCGCCCTCTCCCCCTACCTCGGCTACGTCCAGGTCAAGGACATCGCCTCGTCGGACGACACCACCCCGCTACCGCTCGGCTCAGGAGTCCTCCCCCTCACCGAGTGCGTAGAACTCCTCTCCCGCGAGGGCTGGGACGGCTGGCTCTGCTGGGAGTACGAGAAGCGCTGGTACGACTCGGCCGCGCCGCTTGAGGGCTTGCTGGGGGCGGGCCGGGAGCACCTTTCCCGGTTGCTGAACGAGTCAGCCTGAGCCTGGGCGGCCCCGGGCTCGGACCACCCCCTCCGCCCGGCCCAAAACAGCGCCGCAGGAACCTCCTCGGGCCCAGTGGCGCGTTTCCGTACCAATTTTTGGGAATCGGGCCGATCCGGGGAACCCATCCCCGCCACCCTCCGTCCAACGCGCAGGCTGCCGGATGAGTCTCCGCTGTGCGGTGTCGGCCCTCGCTGCTGGCTGCGATCGCTGACCTACCCTCTCCAACCGCCTGCGGCCGGCAGCCATGCCGTCATCGGCGCGCCCCCCTCCAACAGCGCCGATGACGGCCCCTCTTGGGGGGGGCACAGCTCCGCTGAAGGCACAGTTGAACCCGCGGGTTCGTTGTGGCTGGGCGCGCAGTTCCCCGCGCCCCTTACGGGGCGCGATACCGCACCGGACTTTTCCAGCGCCCCTTGGAGCCGTTCACCAAGAGTGTTCGTTGCGCGCGCCCTTGACTGGCAGAAAGTTCCCAGCTATCCGTGACTTCTTGGAAGTTTCCTTCATGCTCGCCCCTCCACGGGTCCTTGGGCCCTCTCCGGAAGGAGCGCACGTGTACGAACGTACGAGGAAGTCCGGTACCTCCAGACGTACGCTGCTTGCCGTCACGGCGGGCACCGCGGCGGCCGTCGCCGTCGGGCAGGCTCCCGCCCGGGCGGACGACCGCGATCGGCGGCTGCGCGCCCTCATCTCCCGTATGACCCTCGAAGAGAAGGTCGGGCAGCTCTTCGTGATGCGGGTGTACGGGCACTCAGCCACCGCGCCCGACCAGGCCGACATCGACGCGAATCTCGAGGAGATCGGTGTACGGACTGCCGCCGAGCTGATCGCCAAGTATCACGTGGGCGGGATCATCTACTTCGCCTGGGCGCACAACACCCGTGATCCGCACCAGATCGCGGATCTGAGCAATGGGATCCAGCGGGCCTCGCTCGGGAAGCCCCGCGGGCTGCCCGTTCTCATCTCCACCGATCAGGAGCACGGCATCGTCGCCCGCGTGGGCAAGCCTGCGACCCTCCTCCCGGGTGCGATGGCGCTCGGTGCCGGTGGGTCGCGGTCGGATGCCCGCCGGGCCGGGCAGATCGGCGGGGCGGAGCTGCGCGCGATGGGCGTCCGGCAGGACTACGCGCCGGTCGCCGACGTGAATGTGAACCCGGCCAATCCGGTCATCGGTGTACGTTCCTTCGGCGCCGATCCGCGGGCCGTGGCCGTTCTCGTCGCCGCCCAGGTGAAGGGCTACCAGAGTGCGTCGGTGGCCGCCACGGCCAAGCACTTTCCGGGGCACGGGGACACCGAGACCGACAGCCACTACGGGTTCCCGGTCATCGAGCACACCGAGGCTCAGTGGGCCGAGCTGGACGCGCCGCCCTTCCGGGCCGCGATCGCCGCCGGGATCGACTCGATCATGACCGCGCACATCATGGTTCCGGCACTCGATCCCTCCGGCGACCCGGCCACGCTCTCCCGCCCGATCCTCACTGGCATCCTGCGCGAACGGCTCGGCTACGACGGGGTCGTGGTGACCGACTCCCTCGGCATGGAGGGCGTCCGCACGAAGTACGGCGACGACCGGGTGCCGGTGCTCGCCCTCAAGGCCGGTGTCGACCAGTTGCTCAACCCGCCGAAGCTGGACGTCGCCTGGAACGCGGTCCTGGCGGCCGTACGTGGTGGCGAGCTGACCGAGGCCCGCCTCGACGAGTCGATCCTGCGCGTCCTCCGGCTGAAGGCGAAGTTGGGGCTGCTGAAGGACCCGTACGTCTCGCACCGCGGCGTAGACCGCGTCGTCGGCATCACGGCGCATCTCAGGGCGGCCGACAAGATCGCCGACGGTACGACGACGCTGCTGGTCAACTCGGGCGGACTGTTGCCGCTTTCGCGCCGTACGCATCGCAATGTGCTCGTCGTCGGCGCCGATCCCGCCTCGCCGTCCGGGACCACCGGGCCGCCGACGACCGTCCTCGCGGGCGCGCTCACGGAGCTGGGCTTCACCGCCACCGCGCTCTCCACCGGTACGGCACCCTCCGCGGCGGTCATCGCGCAGGCCGTGGCGGCGGCGCGGGACGCGGACGCCGTGGTCGTCGGCACGTACAACGTCACGGCGACCAGCTCGCAGAAGACCCTCGTCGGCGAGCTGCTCGCGACCGGCCGCCCGGTGGTCGCGGTGGCCATCCGCAACCCGTACGACGTTGCCCAACTGACCGCCGTCCAGGCCTACTTGGCGACGTACTCATGGACCGACGTCGAGCTGCGCGCCGCCGCCAGAGTGATCGCAGGCCGTATCGAACCGGAGGGCAGGCTGCCGGTGCCCGTGCAGCGGGCGGACGATCCGGATCAGGTGCTGTATCCGATCGGGCACGGGCTGCGCTACTAGCTCGCAGTCGCACAACGGATCGGGCTACCAGACCCTAGTCCGACATTGAACGACCTACGGCTGTACAGTCCGCCGTACGCCACGTACGCCGCACACCCGGCGCACCGCCCCCAAAAGACGCAAAGCATCCTGCACGTCTGGCGTGGGCCGCGGTGGCGGGTCACGCTGGGCGGGGGTATCGGGGGGAGCGTCATGCACAAGGCACGGTGTGGGTGGGTGGTGTGCGCGCTGCTGGTGCTGGTGGCGGCGCTCACCGGGTGCGATCGTCTTTCGGGATCCGCGGATTCCGGGGAGGGCCGACTCGGCGAGAGTGGCGAGAGCGGGCGGGTGACGCCGACGCGGACCGCCGGGTACGGGGCGGAGTTCCTCGGGGTGGACGAGTGCAGTTCGTTCGGGCGCACGTCGTTCACCGAGGTGGCGTGCAGCAGTGAGCGGGCGGCGGCGCGGGTCGTGGCGCGCCATGACGGCAAGCAGAGCGAAGGTCCGCCGTGCCCTGCCACCACGGACTTCGTGCTGCACATCAGCGAACAGAAACCGTCCGCGGACGAGGACGGCGACGGCGCGGTCCCCCAGGGCTACGCCTGTATGCGCAATCTGCAGAAGCCGCACCCCGGCGACCCGGGCGGCGGCGGAGGCCCGCGCACGATCGTCGGCGACTGCGTCTACAGCGCCGGCAAGGGCGAGGTCCGCGAGACGGCCTGCGACGGCAAGGGCGAGAAGTCGCCCGAATACAAGGTCACTTCGGCGGTCGAGAAGCGCACCGAGTGTCCCGGGTCGACCGCCCTGTACGTCCGGCTCGGCGGGCCGAAGCCGGTGGGCTGCGCCCGCCCGCTGTGATCAACGGACGGGCGCAGCAAGGAAGTTACGGCAGTAAGAGCAGTTACGGCTTTACGGCCGCAGCTGGCGCTCCGCGCTGTGCTTGTCCAGCTTCCTGTCGTACTTGGCCAGCGGCTTCGCCTTCGCCGGGTCGTCCTGGACCGTGGCGGAGGCGACGCCCGCCCACTTCAGGATGCGGGCCGTGGCGAGGGCCTTCTCGTCGGCGACGAGTCCTGCGACGTTGGCGCCGTGGTTCGCGCCGGGGGCCGTGAAGATGTACGAGTCACGGGCGCCCTTGCCCAGGTGGAACGGCTCGGAGCCCCACGGGTCGTTCTCGCCGTACACGAACAGCATCTGCTTGGCGTTGTGCTTGACCCAGGTGTCGACGTCGCGCATCGCCCACGGCTGGAACTTCATGGAGATGTCGCGCGGCACGAAGTTCCGCGGCGGCTGGTAGCCGTAGCGGATCAGCCCCGGCTCGATGTGCGGGAACTCGATGTCCGGCGCCCCGAGTTGCGTACCCGCCTGGTAGTAGTACGGCGTGTACTGCTCCAGGCCCTGGTCGGCGTAGGCGGAGAAGCCGACGATCGTGTCGATCGTGCTCCACAGCTCGTCGTCGGTGGCCTTCGCGGCGTCGGCCGGGATCGCGTCGCAGTCGCCGAGCAGGCTGTACTGCCAGAAGCCCCACACATAGTCGAGTACGACGGCCTCGTACGCCTTGTCCATGCTGCCGATGGTCTTGAAGGTCAGACCCTCCGCGGCGGCGTACTCCTCGTAGCGCTTCTCCAACTTCTCGCGGCGTACGAGCGCTTCGCGCTGCACGGCGTTCAGCTTGTCGCGGCACTCCTTGGTGCCGACGCCCGCGAAGAAGCGGTCGTACGCCGAATCCTCCTTGTTCACCACGTCGTTGGGGGCGACGTACGCGACGACGCCGTCCATGTCACGCGGGTAGAAGCGCTCGTAGTACGTGGCGGTCATGCCGCCCTTCGAACCGCCCGTGGAGAGCCACTTCTTGTCGTAGACCTTCTTCAGCGCCTTGAAGATACGGTGCTGGTCGCTGGCGGCCTGCCAGATGTCGAGCTTGGACCAGTCGGCCGGGTCGGGGCGGGACGGAGTGAAGAAGCGGTACTCCATCGAGATCTGGTTGCCGTCCACGATCTGGGTCGGCTCGCTGCGGCGCGGTGTCGTCGAGACGTTGTAGCCGCTGGTGAAGAACACCGTCGGGCGGGCCGTGTCCTTGTGCAGCACCGTGATGCGCTGCTTGAACGTGCCCTTGGACGGGTGCCGGTGGTCGATCGGCTGGGTGTAGTTGAGGACGAAGTAGCGGTAGCCGGTGTAGGGCTTCTCCTCGATCAGGCTCATGCCCGGTATCGCGAGGAGGCGGTCCTTTATATCCGCGTTGTCGTCCGTTATGGCACTGGCGCGGGTGCCGGTGGCCTCCGGCTGCGCGGCGGTGGCCGCGCCGGCCGTGCTCAGGGTGCCTATAAGCACCACGAGCGACAGCAGCCATCTGAGCGTCTTGCGCATGCACACTCCCCTGGAGAACACAGATGTCCGCCGGAACTTATCTGAGCAACTCCGTTGAGACCAGGGGATGTTGGGTGCATTACGGACAGTTCTGAGCCGGGGCGCGGTTTACAGGCGGATCCAGCCCGAGCTCACCGACGCCGAACCCACCGTTCCCTTCACCAGTACGCGGCGGTGACCCACATGTGCCGTCACCGGGCCCGCATGGTGCCGGAACAAGCCCTTGTTCACGGCCGGTCGGGCGCGCCAGGCCCGGACGCTTACGGACATGTAGGTGCGGGCGCCCTCCCTCTTACGGAGGGTCAGCGCGCAGACGTAGCCGTCCTTCTTGTAGATCTGGAGGGATCCGGTGGAGAAGGGCAGCGTGCGGACCTTGCGGCCGGAGCAGGGGGATGCCGCCTCCGCGGTGGCCGTGCCGGGGCCCGCGAGCGACAGAAGTCCGGCAGCGGTCAGTACAGCCACAGCGAGCGCCATATGGCGGCGTATCGCGCTCTTGTCCACTGTTGTTCCTCCCGCAGCAATCGGCGTACTCCGTCTACGGACGCAAGGCGTAGGCCGTCTGGTTGCGTTGGGGGAGAAAGCCGGGAGAAACGCTACTTCACTGCGGCAGCGGGGCCGTTACGGGCTCCCCCAGGAACATCTGCCACAACTCGGCGTACCGTCCGCCGCGTTCGAGCAGTTCCTCGTGGGTGCCGTCCTCCGCGACCCGGCCGTGGTCCATGACCACGACGCGGTCCGCGCGGGCCGCCGTGGTCAGGCGGTGGGCGACCACGAGTGTGGTGCGGCGGCCTGCGATGCGGTCGGTGGCCTGGTTGACCTGGGCTTCAGTGGCCAGGTCGAGGGCGGCGGTGGCCTCGTCGAGGAGGAGGATGTCGGGGTCGACGAGTTCGGCGCGGGCGAGGGCGATCAACTGGCGTTGCCCGGCGGAGAGGTTGCGGCCGCGTTCGGCGACCTCGTGGAGGTAGCCGCCGTCGAGCGTGGCGATCATGTCGTGCGCGCCGACCGCGCGGGCGGCGGCCTCCACCTCGGCGTCGGTGGCGTCGGGGCGGCCGTACGCGATGGCATCCCGGACCGTGCCCTGGAAGAGGTACGCCTCCTGGGGGACGACGCCGAGACGGTGCCGGTACGAGGTGAGGTCCAGCGCGCGCAGGTCCGTGCCGTCGACGGTGACCCGTCCGCTCGTCGGGTCGTAGAACCGGGCGACCAGTTTGACCAGCGTCGACTTGCCCGCGCCGGTCTCCCCGACGAAGGCAACCGTCTGTCCGGCGGGGATGTGCAACTGCACGCCGCTCAGGGCCTCTTCGTCGTCCTTGTACGCGAAGTCGACGTTCTCGAAGGCGATCTCGCCCCGCAGTGACGGGACGTCGAGCGCCTTGTCGGCGGCCTTGGTGGAGGTCGGCTCCTGGAGGAGTTCCTGGACGCGGCCCAGCGAGACGCTCGCCTGCTGGTAGCCGTCGAAGACCTGCGAGAGCTGCTGCACGGGCGCGAAGAACAGGTCGATGTAGAGCAGATACGCGACCAGCGCACCGGTGGTGAGCGTCCCCGCGTCGATCCGCCCAGCGCCCACGATGATCACCGCGGCCGCCGCGACCGACGACAGGAACTGCACGAAGGGGAAGTAGACCGAGATCAGCCACTGACCCCGGATACGCGCCTTGCGATAGCTGTCGCTGCCCGCCGTGAACCGCTCCCGGCCGCCGCGCTCACGCCGGAACGCCTGCACGATCCGCAGCCCGGCCACCGACTCCTGAAGGTCGGCGTTCACCACGGACACGCGCTCACGGGCGAGTTCGTACGCCTTCACACTCGACCGGCGGAAGAAGACGGTGCCGATGATCAGCGGCGGCAGCGTCGCGAAGACGACCAGCGCCAGCTGAATGTCGATCACGAACAGCGCGACCATGATGCCGAAGAAGGTGACGACGGAGACGAAAGCGGTGACGAGTCCCGTCTGCAGGAACGTCGACAGGGCGTCCACGTCGGTCGTCATCCGGGTCATGATCCGGCCCGTCAACTCCCGCTCGTAGTAGTCGAGTCCGAGCCGCTGGAGCTGCGCGAAGATCTTCAGCCGGAGCGCGTACAGGACCCTCTCCCCCGTACGTCCGGTCATGCGGATCTCACCGGTCTGCGCCGCCCACTGGACGATCACGGTGAGCAGGGCCAGCAGGGACGCCGTCCACACGGCGCCCTCGGCAACCTTGCTGACACCGTCGTCGATTCCGTTCCGGATCATGACCGGCAGCAGCAGGCCCATGCCCGCGTCGACGGCGACGAGGCCGAGGCTGACGAGAAGGGGGAGCCCGAAGCCTCGGAGCAGTCTGCGGAGCCCGTACGACTCTTCCGGGGTGACCGCCCGCGCCTCGTCGATGTCGGGCTTGTCGTTCGCCGGGGGCAAGGCCTCGACCTGGGCGAGGAGTTCGGGTGTCGCGGGCATCCCGTCCATGGCGGCGTCCCGGGGCTCACGGTCGCCGGTCCACAGCTTGGGAGTGATGCCGCGCTCGGCGTCGAACTCGGCGTCCAGTTCGTCCCGTACGGACGTGTCCTCGACCGGGCAGGCGGGCTGGGTGTGCCCGGGCGAGACGCCGCCCAGCTCGTCCGGGTCGGTGAGCAGCCGCCGGTACAGGGGCGAGCGCTGCTGGAGTTCGTCGTGCGTACCGATGTCGGCGAGCCGTCCGCCGTCGAGGACGGCGATGCGGTCGGCGAGGTTGAGCGTGGAACGGCGGTGGGCGATGAGCAGGGTCGTACGACCCTCCATCACATGCTTCAGCGCCTCATGGATCTCGTGCTCCACGCGGGCGTCCACGGCCGAGGTCGCGTCGTCGAGGACCAGCAGGCGTGGGTCGGTGAGGATCGCGCGGGCGAGGGCGACGCGCTGGCGCTGCCCGCCGGAGAGGGTCAGGCCCTGTTCGCCGACCTTGGTGTCGTACCCGTCCGGCAGTTCGGCGATGAACCGGTCCGCCTGCGCGGCACGCGCCGCGGTGACGATCTCCTCCTGGGTGGCGTCGGGGCGGCCGTACGCGATATTGGCGCGCACGGTGTCCGAGAAGAGGAAGGAGTCCTCGGGGACGAGCCCGATCGCGGCGCGCAGTGATTCGAGGGTCAGCTCGCGCACATCGTGGCCGCCGACGAGGACGGCGCCGCGCGTGACGTCGTAGAAGCGCGGGAGGAGCAGGGAGACGGTGGACTTGCCGGAGCCTGAGGAGCCGACGACGGCGAGGGTTTCGCCCGGGCGGATCTCGAAGCTGAGGCCGTCGAGAACGGGTTGAGAGGAGTCGGCGTACCCGAAGCTCACATCGTCGAACTCGACGGTCGCGGGCGCGTCGGCCGGCAGCGGCTTCGTGCCGTCCTCGATGGACGGCTTGGTGTCGATCAGCTCAAGCACGCGCTCGGCACCGGCGCGGGCCTGCTGCCCGACGGTGAGCACCATGGCGAGCATGCGCACGGGTCCGACGAGCTGGGCGAGGTACGTCGAGAAGGCGACGAACGTACCGAGCGTGATGTGCCCTCGTACGGCGAGCCAGCCGCCCAGCGCGAGCATCGCGACCTGACCGAGTGCGGGCACGGCCTGCAGTGCCGGGGTGTAGCGGGCGTTGAGCTTGATGGTCCGCAGCCGCCCCGCGAAGAGCCGCCGCCCGACCTCCCGCAGCTTCCCGGTCTCCTGGTCCTCCTGCCCGAACCCCTTCACCACGCGTACGCCGCTGACGGCGCCGTCGACGACTCCCGCGACGGCGGCGGCCTGACCCTGCGCGTACCAGGTGGCGGGGTGCAGCCGGCTGCTGCTGTGCTTGGCGATGAACCACAGGGCAGGGGCGACGGCCAGCGCGACGCCGGTGAGCGGCAGGGACAGCGAGGCCATGATCCCGAGGGAGATCAGGAAGAGCAGTACGTTCCCGATGGTCATCGGGAGCATGAACAGCAGGCTCTGGATCAGCTGGAGGTCACTGGTCGCCCTGCCGACGACCTGCCCGGTCGACAGCTCGTCCTGGCGCCGCCCGTCGAGGCGGGTGATCGCCTTGTACATGTCGGTGCGCAGGTCGTGCTGGACGTCGAGGGCGAGTCGGCCGCCGTAGTAGCGCCGGATGTAGGTGAAGACGTAGACGAGGAGGGCTGCGCCGATGAGGGCGCCCGCCCACGGGGCCATGTCCCGGGTCTTGTCCCCGATGACGTCATCGATGATCACCTTGGTGACGAGCGGGACCAGCGCCATGACCGCCATACCGGCGAGCGAGGAGCCGAGCGCGAGCACGACGTCCTTCGGATACCGCCATGCGTATCCGGCGAGCCGCCGTGCCCAGCCGCTCGACTCCCCCTGTTGCGCTGCCAACGCCGGTGCCTCCCGTAGGTCCGTTGGATCTGGATCTTGAGATCCCTAGATCCCTAGATCCCTAGATCCTTGTCCGCCGGAAGGCACCAACGCGATCGGAACCGGATTTCATCCCTCCGCAACACTCGGAGGCAAATCAGATGCGGATCAGACGCGAATCGGAGGCGAAATGGTCAGAGGCGTACGCGCAGGGAGTAGAAGCGGGTGATCTGCGCGTCGTTCTGGTTGTCGTCGCTGGCCAGGAGGACCTTGAGGCGGCCGTGGCGGTGGCCGGTGATCGTCATGGCCTCGATGTTGTCGAGGAGGGGGTTGGGCTGGGGCTGCTTGGCGGTGGCGCCGAGGGTGGGGCAGTTCACGAGATCGGCGAGGAGGGTTTTCTTGATCAGGCGTACGCCGTCTTGGCCGGTCAGGTTCTCGATGCCGCCGGTGTCCGTGGCGCGGCGGAGGTCGGCGGCGTAGAGGCGGACCGTGTTGCCGACACCCGAGGTGAAGCCGCGTTCCAGGACGAGGAGACGGCCGTCCGGGGTCGCGGTGGTCTCGACGACGCCGAGGCCGGTGTCCGCGCGGTAGCCGTACTGGGCCGCGAGGCGGAAGTCCTTCGAGCCGTGCCGGTTCCAGGTCTGGAAGCGGACGATGCCCGCCGTGTCACCGGAGAGGGAGCCCTCCATGCCGGCCAGCAGGGTGCGGCCGCCGTTGCGGAAGGTCAGGGCCTCGAAGGTCTGGTTGGTGGCGGCTCGTCCGGCGGGGGCGACGCGCAGGTCGTCCGGCACGGGGAGCCGTCCCAGGAGCGCCCCGTCCGGCCCGTACCGCCGAACCGCCGGCTCCCCCTCGGACGACACAAGCCGCGTACCGTCCCGGTCGATGACCAGGCCCTCGGAGTCGAGCGCGGCCTTGTTCTCGTCGGCGAGCGCGACGACGGAGCGGGGCGCGAGCGTCTTCGGGTCCAGGGTGAAGAGGGACGACCGGTCCGAGAGGGCGGCGAGCTTGCCGTCCCGGTCGACGGCGAGCGCGGAGAAGTTACCGACGAAGGTGCCCTCGTACGTCGTCTTGTCGAGGGCGTCGGAGAAGCCGTCGATGGATACGGAGGGGGAGCAGGCGTTCCGCGGCGGGGCTCCGACGGCGGCTGCGGCTGCGGCGGGTCCGGCGGCGGTGAGGCAGGTGGCCGCGGTCAGGCCGGCGGTAAGGGTCGCGAGTACGGATCTCAAGCGCATGGGATCACCGTAGGGCGGGGGTGGTGGAGGGAGAGCGTACGGGCCGTTAATTCCGGGCCGGAGTTTCCGGGAGACGGCCTTCCGGCGGAGGCGATCACGCTCATCCCTCGAGGGCCATTGCCATGACGAGTTTCGCGACGATGGGTGCCGGGATACGGGTGGTGTCGATCAGCTCTGCTTCCTCGCGTAGCCAGAGGAGTGCCTGGTCATAGTCCTCGAGATGGTCCAGCCGCCATCCGCGGGCGTCGGCGCCCTCCGGGTCGGTGTCGTTCTGGATGCGCTCGACCAGCGTGTTGTGGTCGGTGTGGAGGACGAAGTGCCGTAAGGGAATGCCCGCTTGGGTCAGCCCCGTACGGATCTCGCGCCAGTACGGCTTCTCCAGCACGGTCTGCGTGACGACCAGCGTGCCGCCCACATAGTCGAGCACCTGACGCGCGGTCTCCACCACCAGCCCACGCCACGGCGGAAGGTCCTGGAACTCCCGCGGCTTTCCAAGGACGTGCCAGAGCATGTACCCGACCTGCTCGGCGTCGAAGAGTCTGGAGTCCGGGAGGATGGTGGTGAGTTCCCTCGCGGTCGTGGTCTTGCCGACCCCGAAGGCACCGTTCAGCCAGATGATCACGACGCCACCGCCACCGCCGGCGTCGCAGTCACGGTGGGCGGCGCTGGGATCCCGGCGTCGAGGCCCTCGCAGAGCCCGCGGGCAGGCCGGGATATCCGGTGAGTCATCGAGTCTTTCCGTCCTCTTGAGTACGTACGAGCGCACCTCGGCGCACTGGTCTCTCGACTCACCGGAGTGGCTGGGGGTTGTACGGGCGTTCCCGGAAAGGGAGTTGGAAGACCCCCTCGGCGGAGCCCACCGGGGGACATACACTCCCCGGATGACCAGCGACCTTCTGCGTCTCACCGTTCTGGGGTCTGCGACGCCCTATGCGAGCGTGGACAACCCGTGCTCCGGGTACCTCGTGTCCGGCGGCGGTACTCGAGTCTGGGTGGACGCGGGCAGCGGGACGCTGGCGGAGCTGCAGCGGCATGCCGGGCTCGATGAGGTGGACGCGATTTGGATCTCGCACCTGCATGCCGATCACAGCGCGGACCTGCTCACCGCCTACTACGCGGCGCTCTACGCGGATATCCAGCTTGCCGCGCCCATCCCCCTGTACGGACCGCCCGGAATCGCTGACCGGTTGGCTCACTTCCTCACCAACGGCTCGACGCGCAGCCCGGTCGAGCGCGCCTTCGCCGTCCATGAGCTGGTTGACGGGCATCAGGCGCGCGTCGGCTCGCTCACGATGACCAGCCGGGCAGTGGCGCACGGCATGCCGGCCTTCGCCGTGCGCATCGAGGCCGAGGGCCGCTCGCTGGTCTACTCCGGCGACACTGCACCGTGCGCGAACCTCACGGAACTGGCCGAAGGATGCGACGTGTTGCTGTGCGAAGCCGAGAGCGCCCAGGCGCCGACCGAGGGCGAACAGGTGCACCACACGCCCGAAGACGCCGGCGACACGGCCGACGCAGCCCGAGCACGCCGGTTGATCGTCACCCACGTCGGCCGATTCCTCACCCCGCAACAGGCGGTGGCACGCGCCTCGGCCCGCTTCGACGGCCCCGTTGACTATGCCGCCCCCGGCACCACCTTCTCGGTCGGCTAGCCCGCAACCGCCTGGGCCGTTCGACAAGACGGCCCGCCTTCGAACCGCGCTGCGGCTCGACGCCGGTGAGCCGTCAGTGGGCCGACACCGTGGTGGCGGGCGCGGGGACCCCTCCCGGGCACCCGCCTATAGAACGGGTCCATGACCACATCGGAAACATCGGCCCGTCGCCGTACGGCCAGGCTGTCCGCAGCGCGCGGTGCGGCGGGAACCGTCTGCGCCCTCCTGGTCCTCTCCGCCGCGCTGACCGGCTGCGGCTCCGACTCGGGTGACGACAAGGGGGCGCCCGCGTCAGCCGAATCGTCGCCTTCGACTGAACCGTCGACCGCCTCGCCCACGCCCACGAAGCCCTCCGCTTCACCGTCGCCGACCCCGGTGAAGCCGATGAAGCCGTCGTCACCGGCCGAGTTGCAGGCGTGTGCGGACGGAAGCTGCACGGTCGTCGTGAAGAAGGGGACCGAGCTCCCGCGTGCCGAGAGCCTTCGGGCGGGTCCGTTCGCGGTGACCGCCGTCAGTGCCGAGGGCGTGGACCTGAGATCGGTCGACGCGACAGGATTCGCCTCCAACCTGCTCGGACAGCACCCCGACCAGGGCGGCCCCTCCACCGTCAACGAGTTGTCAATCGAGGTCCTCGCCATCGCGGGCGACACCGCGAAGCTACGGCTGTTCCCCGCGAAGTAGTGCGGATCGCCCGCAGGTCGGGCAATCAGCCGGTCTGGGGGCGCCCCCAGCGGTAGCTGGGGGAGTTTGAGGACCGGGGGTCCGGGGGCCAGCCCCCGAACGGGGTCCGGGGCGGAGCCCGGTGGGGGTCCGGGGCGCAGCCCCGTGGGGGTCCGGGGCGCAGCCCCGTGGGGGTCCGGGGCGCAGCCCCGTGGGGGTCCGGGGCGCAGCCCCAGTGGGGTCCGGGGCACAGCCCCGAGGGGATCCGGGGCACAGCCCCGAGGGGGTCCGGGGCACAGCCCCAGCGGGGTCCAGGGGCGGAGCCCCTTGGTATGGGACGGGGTAAGGGCGGCGGGGGCGAGGTCGGCACCCGTACGACGCCATCGCCTGGTCCGGATCCTGGCGAAGGCGCCGGACGGGTTGCCGCCTGGGCCCTGGGACGATCTTCGCGGGGGTCGAGTACCCCAGTCAATCCTGGGGTTTTCTCACATACCCCAAGGTGTAGCTTGGGTGCCCGTGACGTTGGACGACCTGCGTGTGTTCGTGGCCGTATGCCGGGCGGGAAGCCTCAGTGCTGTGGCCCGGGAGCTGACCTGTACTCAGTCGGCTGTCAGCCAGCACGTGAAGCGGCTGGAGCGGGAGACCGGACTGAGCCTGCTGGAGCGTCAGCCGCGCGGAGTCGTACCCACGGCGGCCGGGCGCATCCTGTGCGATGCCGCCGCCGACGGCATCGCGGGGCTCGATCTCGCGCTGCGCCGCCTCGGCGAGCTGGTGAACGGTGACAGCGGTTCGGTCCGGATCACCACCGGCGGCACGACCGTACGGCACTTCATGGCCGAGGCGATCGTCGCGTTCCGCAGGCGTTACCCCAGGGCGAACCTGGAGTTCCAGACCGAGACCTCCAGCCGCAGCTGCTTCGACGCCCTCCTGGCCAGCAACCTCGATCTGGCCTGGATCACAATCGGCGACCCGGTGCGCGGCATCGAGCAGCGCCCCGTACTCGACCTGCCCTGGGTGCTCGCCATCCAGGCCGACGACCCGCTCGCGACCCGGTCGCGCATCGACGCCCCCGACCTGTCGGACATCCGCCTCGTCCGGCTTCCGCCGAACTCCACCTCGGGCGCCCATCTGGACGCGGCCTTCGCCGAGTTGGGCATCCGGGTCGGCTCGGACACGAGTGTCGCCGACTGGGATACGGCTCTGCTGCTCGCCGAACTCGGCCTGGGGCACGCCGTCGTACCCGCCGTACCGGGTCTGCCGACGCCCGAGGACGGACCACTGCGGCTCGTCCCCATTCCGGCGCTGCCGCCGCTGTCGGTCGGCTGGGCCGTACGCCGCTGGGACGCGCTCCCGCCCCTCGCCCGCGCCTTCGCCGACATCGTCACCCGCAGCTGTGCGGCATCCCCGTACCGCCAGGACCCGACGGCCGTCAACTAGAGCAAACCCTCAGCCAGTTGGGGAAAACCCGCGCAAAGCCCGCGCACCCCGCGGCTCTACGGGAACGTCACACAACCGCCCCTTCCCGGTTACACGGCGGACCCCTCCCCCGTGCCACTCTCGCGATTGACCAAGTGGTCAACACGCGTAGAGCAGAGGCACCTTGAGCCGGACACCGCGTTCCACGCGTGCAGTCCCCGGGAAAGGGCACCCCCCATGTCCGTTACGCAGACAGGCACCAGCCGGGCGACCGGCAGTCGAATACGCGGCTGGAAGCCGCTCGCGATGACCGCCGCCGCTGTACTCGTCGGCCTCACCCTGCCGACCGCCGCCGCGAGCCCCGCCGTGGCCACCACCGACGCGTACGACGACACGTACTACCAGGACGCGATCGGCAAGACGGGCCCGGCGCTCAAGGACTCGCTGCACACGATCATCAGCGACCAGACCAGGATCTCGTACTCCGCGGTCTGGAACGCCCTCAAGGCCACGGACCAGGACCCGAACAACAGCAACAACGTGATCCTGCTCTACAGCGGCACCTCCCGCAGCAAGTCCCTCAACGGCGGCGACACCGGCGACTGGAACCGCGAGCACGTCTGGGCCCAGTCCCACGGCGACTTCGGCACCTCGGCCGGCCCCGGCACCGACCTGCACCACCTGCGCCCCGAGGACGTACGGATCAACAGCATCCGCGGCAACAAGGACTTCGACAACGGCGGCAGCGCGGTCAGCGGGGCGTCCGGCAACTTCACCGACTCGAACTCCTTCGAGCCCCGCGACTCCGTCAAGGGCGACGTGGCCCGCATGATCCTCTACATGGCCGTCCGTTACGAGGGCGACGACAGCTGGGCGGATCTGGAGCCCAACGACTCGGTGTCCAACGGCAGTTCCCCGTACCACGGCCGCCTCTCGGTCCTGAAGCAGTGGAACGACGAGGACCCGCCGAGCGCCTTCGAGGAGAACCGCAACGAGATCATCTACGACACGTACCAGCACAACCGCAACCCGTTCATCGACCACCCGGAGTGGGTGGAGGCGATCTGGTAGCGCACCCGCACGTGAACCGGTGGCGCACCCACACGCACTCCGGTAGCCCACTGCACAGAGGCGTGAACTCCCCGTGTTCAGCGGGGAGTTCAGTTCCAGCCAAGGTCCGTGGGTGAACAAAAAATGTCGTCCGGCCACACAACCGGTGAAGCGCCATCCGGGTCCCAGTCCATGAATGCGCGTCCAACGCGCTGAACGGACCGACTCGAAAGGCTCATGCATGTCCCGAGCACGACGCAGGACCCCCACCGCCCGGCTGGCCGCTCCCGTGGCCGCCGCGGCGCTGCTCGCCGGAGGGATCGGCACCCTGACCCTCACCGGGGCCTCCGCCCACGCCGCGCCCGCCGCCGCAGCGGCGGACGTGGACGTACAAGACGACTTAAACGGAGACGGCCACGCCGACCTGGTCACCGGCGCCCCGGGCGCCACGGTGTCCGGCAAGGCCAAGGCCGGCTACGTAGCCGTGACCTACGGCTCGCCCAGCGGCCTCTCCGCCGCCAACAAGAAGCTCATCAGCCGCTCCACCAGCGGAGTCCCCGGCTCGGCCACCGCCGACCAGCGCTTCGGATCCACGTTCGCCAAGGGCGACCTGGACGGCGACGGCTACGGCGACCTCGTGATCGCGGGCGGGACCGCGGGCTCCGTCATCCTGTGGGGCTCCCCCTCCGGCCTGACCGGCGGCACGAACATCGCCGGGTACGGGGCCACCCCGCAGGCCGGCGACTTCGACGGGGACGGCACTACGGACCTGGCCCTGTTCTCCAAGCGGCCCGTCGGCGGCGACGAACCCGAGGGTGCCCCGGCCGCTGTGTGGAAGGGCCCGATCTCCCGCGCCGGAACGCCCGCCGCCACCCTGAACATCCTCGACAAGTCGGAGTGGTGGGGCTGGAACGCGGACGACGCCTCCTGCGTCACCAACGGCGGCTGCGAGAACGGCCCCGACTCGATCACCGGCCCCGTCGTCTCCGGACAGGTCGGCGACGTCAACGGTGACGGCAAGGACGACATCGTCCAGTGGGTCTACGCCGGCGACGGCACCTGGGGCAACCGGCTGCTGTACGGCGGCGGCAGTTCGGGCTTCACCATCGGGTGGTCCCACGGAGAGACCGCGAGCGGCGACCAGCCGGGCACCGGCGTGGGTGACGTGAACGGCGACGGCTTCGACGATGTGGTGGTCGGCGCCGACGACTGGTCCGAACAGGTCCGTGTCGCCTACGGCTCGGCCTCCGGACTGGCCGACACCAAGTCCTTCGACCAGAGCCTGCCCGGCTTTTACGGCGCCCAGGAAGAGGGTGACCGCGTCGGCTCCGCGGTCTCGGTCGCCGACGTCACGGGCGACGGTTTCGCGGACATCGCGCTCGGCATCGCCGGCGAGGACTTCGGCGGCCTCACCGACGCCGGTTCGTTCGCCCTGGTCCCGGGCAGCGCCTCCGGCGTCACGGGCACAGGCACCCAGGTCTTCAACCAGAACACCGAGGGTGTGCCCGGAGTAGCCGAGGCGAACGACGCGTTCGGCGCGGCCACGGCGCTTGTGGACGTGGACGGCAACGGCCACCGCGATCTCGCCGTCGCCTCGACGGCGGAGAACGCCGCCGCCGGAGCGGTCTGGGTGCTGCGCGGCAACACGAGCGGCCTCACCACCACGTCGGCGTTCGCCTTCGGTCCCGGCACGCTGTCGGCACCGACCACGAACGCACTGTTCGGCTCGGACCTGCGCTGAGCGGCTGAGAAGCACGAGGCCCACGAGTGACCCAGGACCGGCGTCCGCGCCGCTCCTGGGTCACTTGTGTCTGAGCGCGAACCACAGCTCCATCCGTACGTCCGGATCGTCGACGTCCATGCCCAGCAGGGCCGCACACCGCGCGACCCGCTGCCGCACCGTGTTCCGGTGCACGGACAGGGCGACCGCCGTGCGGTCCCAACTGCCGTGCAGGGAAAGCCAGGTGCGGAGGGTCTCGGGGAGGGCCGGGTTCGTGGCGATCGGGTCGAGGAGCGTACGGGCGTGTGCCTCGGCCTCGGCCGGCGGGATCAGACCAGCCAGGCCGAGGCGTTCGCTGTGGCGAACCAGGGGTGTACGGGTGGCCCGCGCGCGAGCGAGCGCACGGGCAGCCTGCGTATCGCCGGTCGCCCATTCCTGCGGGCCGACGGCCGAACTGGCCCCGCACGCCCAGCCGGGCTGCGGCGCCGGCTCACGGTCAGCGGGCACGAGGACGCGTACGACGTCTCCGTCCATGTCCACGAGCGCCGAGCCGAGCGCCGCCCCCAGCGCGGACGCGCCGACGGCGTCCGGAGCGGCGGGGCCGTCTGGACACGCGTGCACCACGACCCACCGCTTCCCGCCCAGAAGAGGCGCCACGTCCTCGGGCGCGGCGCCCAACAGCAGTCGTACGAGAGCCGAGGAGCGAGCCGCGCCGGTGCCGCTCTGGTGCTCGCCGGTGAGGAGGGACAGGAGTACGGCGGCGACGGAGGCGATGGTGTGGTCACCGGGTTCACGCCGGGAGGCCGCCACTCCGAGCACGAACCTCTGCTCCGCACCGAGGGCGTACGCGGCGAGGTGGGTGCCGTCCACGGTGTCGGTGGCGGAGGAAGGGGCGGGCGTGGGCGTGGCACCGGAGCCCTCGACCGGCCGCACGATCGCCGCCAGCTCGGCCAGCGCACCACTCACTCCCGGCCCCAACTCCCGCCCTGCAAAGGCGACTTCCGCCCCGTCGGTCCCGTACAGCACCGCCCGGCCGCCCACGCGCTGAGCCAGTTGCCGCAGGACCGACGGCACCGGGTCCTGCCGGGAGGCCGCCGCGGCCAGGCTCTGCTGGGCCTCGGTCACCCGGCGCAGCTCCGCGTGCCGAGCCTGGGCCATGAGCTGCCAGACCGCCCGGGCCACGCCCGAGAAGGTGGTCTGCGGAGGGACCTCGACCAGCGGCAGCTCGTACGCCTCGCAGGCCGCGACCAGCGCCCGCGGCACCGTGTCGTGCACCGGCGCCACCCCGAAGCCGAGGGCCGCGCCGCGCGCCGCGACGATCCGGGAGACGTAGTCGTCGAAGTAGGTGCCTGAACCTGCCGCCTCGGGGATGTGCACGCCCGCCGTCAGCAGCAGCTCGCCGCCCAGCAGGTACGGGTACGGGTCGGCCATCTCCGAGGTGTGCGCCCAGTGGATGACGATGTCCGGATCGGTCGGCCCGGCGATCTGGCGGAGGGCGAGGTCCTCGCGGGCCAGGAGTGCCGCAAGTGGGACCGGTGGGGTGGGAGGGACGGCGGAGTCCGACATGGTGGACGTTCCCTCCACTCGAGGCGGCTCGAATGGATGAAACGTACACTTCGCAGTCGCTTTCCGGCCACCTAGTGTCGGTGCTCGTCACCCGCAGGCGACACCGAGTGAAGGAGGGCCCTGTGGCCGTCGACTACGCAGTGATCGTCGTCTATCTGGCAGGCATGCTGGCCATGGGCTGGTGGGGCATGCGCCGCGCCAAGTCGAAGAGCGAGTTCCTGGTGGCGGGCCGCCGCCTGGGCCCCACCATGTACTCCGGCACCATGGCCGCGATCGTCCTCGGCGGCGCATCCACCATCGGCGGCGTCGGCCTCGGCTACCAGTACGGCCTCTCCGGCGCCTGGATGGTCTTCACCATCGGCCTCGGGCTCCTGGCCCTGTCGGTCTTCTTCTCCGCCCGCATCGCCCGGCTCAAGGTCTACACCGTCTCCGAGATGCTCGATCTGCGCTACGGCGGCAGGGCCGGGGTCGTCTCCGGCGTCGTCATGTGGGCGTACACGCTGATGCTCGCGGTCACGTCCACCATCGCGTACGCCACGATCTTCGACGTCCTCTTCGACATGAACCGCACGGTCGCGATCGTCCTCGGCGGCTCGATCGTGGTCGCGTACTCGACGCTCGGCGGCATGTGGTCCATCACGCTGACGGACATGGTGCAGTTCGTGGTCAAGACGATCGGCGTACTGCTCCTGCTGCTCCCCATCGCGGTCGTCAAGGCGGGCGGCTTCGGCGCGATGAGGGACGAGTTGCCGACGTCGTACTTCGATCCGCTGGGCATCGGCGGCGAGACGATCTTCACGTACGTCCTCATCTACACGTTCGGCATGCTGATCGGGCAGGACATCTGGCAGCGCGTGTTCACCGCGCGCAGCGACCGGACCGCCAAGTGGGGCGGCACGATCGCGGGCACCTACTGCCTGGCGTACGCGCTCGCCGGCGCGGTCATCGGTACGGCGGCCAAGGTCCTCTACCCGAAGCTGGGCAGTGCGGACGACGCCTTCGCGACCATCGTCAAGGACGAACTCCCCATGGGTGTACGGGGGTTGGTGCTCGCCGCAGCGCTGGCCGCCGTGATGTCGACGTCCTCGGGCGCTCTCATCGCCTGCGCGACCGTCGCGAACAACGACATCTGGTCGCGGCTGCGAGGGGCCGTCCGGCCGTCCGAAGGGCAGCACGACGAGGTCAGGGGCAACAGGGCCTTCATCCTCATCATGGGCGTCGCCGTGATCTGTACCTCCATCGCGCTCAACAACGTCGTCGAGGCCCTGACCGTCGCGTACAACCTCCTCGTAGGCGGCCTCCTCATCCCCATCCTCGGCGGCCTGCTGTGGAGGCGCGGCACCGCCCAGGGCGCTCTGGCCTCCGTCGCGGTCGGCGGGCTCGCGGTCATCGCGCTGATGGCGACATACGGAATCCTCGCCAACGAGCCCATCTACTACGGGCTGCTGGCCTCGCTGGCCACGTACCTGATCGTGTCGCTGGCCACACCCGCGACCGACGCCGCCGTGCTTGGCGCCTGGCGCGAGCGGCTGGCGGGTCGGGCACCCGAACCCGTGTCCGAAGCGGTCCCGGCTCCCCAGTAGAGTCGGCCATGCAGTACAAACGCGATGAAGCGTAAGAAAGAAGGCATAACCACCATGAGCGGCACCGAGACGCCCCGCGGGCCCGTCGACTCCTCCCGTATCCCCCGGTACGCGGGACCGGCCACCTTCGCCCGGCTGCCCCGCCTCGACGAGGTCGGCCGCGCCGACGTCGCGGTGGTGGGCGTCCCCTTCGACGCGGGCGTCTCGTACCGTCCGGGTGCCCGTTTCGGCGGGAACGCCATCAGGGAGGCCAGCCGTCTCCTGCGCCCGTACAACCCCGCGCAGGACGCGTCGCCGTTCGCGCTGGCGCAGGTCGCGGACGCCGGGGACATCGCCGCGAACCCGTTCGACATCAATGAGGCCGTGGAGACCATCGAAGGGGCTGCGGACGAACTCCTTGGCACGGGCGCCCGGTTGATGACCCTCGGCGGCGACCACACCATCGCGCTCCCCCTCCTGCGTTCGGTCGCGAAGAAGCACGGCCCGGTGGCTCTGCTGCACTTCGACGCGCACCTCGACACCTGGGAGACGTACTTCGGCGCGGAGTACACGCATGGGACACCGTTCCGGCGGGCGGTCGAGGAGGGCATCCTCGACACCTCGGCGCTGTCGCACGTGGGCATCCGCGGTCCGCTGTACGGCAGGAAGGACCTGGACGACGACGAGAAGATGGGCTTCGGCATCGTGACGTCGGCGGACGTGATGCGGCGCGGCGTCGACGACGTGGCGGACCAGCTGCGGCAGCGCATCGGAGACCGTCCGCTCTACATCTCCATCGACATCGACGTACTGGACCCCGCGCACGCACCCGGCACGGGTACGCCGGAGGCGGGTGGCCTCACCTCGCGCGAACTCCTGGAGATCCTCCGGGGGTTGGCGTCCTGCCACCTCGTCTCGGCGGACGTCGTGGAGGTCGCGCCCGCGTACGATCACGCCGAGATCACGTCGGTCGCCGCGTCCCACACGGCGTACGAGCTGACGACGATCATGTCCCGCCAGATCGCGCAGGCGAACCAGGAGAAGACGGCGAAGTGACGCACGACCACGACCTGGTACTCCGTCCCACACCCGCCCAGACGGAGGCCGCCCTCGCCCCTCCCCCCGGCCGCATCGGCGGCGACCTGGTCGTGGAAACCCTCTCCGGCCTCGGCGCGACCACGGTCTTCGGTCTCCCCGGCCAGCACGCGCTTGGCCTGTTCGACGCATTGCGCCGCTCCTCCCTCCGCTACATCGGCATGCGCGTCGAGAACAACGCGGGCTTCGCGGCAGACGCGTACGGCCGTATCACCGGCGAGGCGGCCCCGCTGCTGCTCTCGACGGGCCCGGGCGCGCTGATGTCCCTGGCCGCGCTCCAGGAGGCGGCCGCGGCGAGCGCGCCGGTGCTGGCGATCAGCAGCCAGATCCCGACGGCGGGCCTGGGCGGCGGTCGTCACGGCTACCTGCACGAACTCCCGGACCAGCAGGCGTCGTTCAGGGGCGTGGTGAAGTCGGTCCATACGGTCCGTACGCAGTCACAGATCCCGTCGGCGATCGCGGCGGCCTGGCAGTCGGCGCTGACGGCTCCGCATGGGCCGGTGTGGGTGGAGATCCCCCAGGACGTACTGCTGGCCGAGACGCTGCTGCCGGAGGTGACGGCGCCCGACGCGACGCCCGAGGAACTGGTCCCGCGCCCCGAACTCACCGCGCTGGCGGCCCACTTGCTGTCGGGCGCGGCCCGCCCGGCGATCATCGCGGGAGGCGGGGTCGTACGGGCGGACGCGTCGGGCAAGCTGCGCGCGCTGGCGGAGCGGATCCAGGCCCCCGTGGTCACCACGTTCGGCGGCAAGGCCGCGTTCCCCTGGAACCACCCGCTCTCCCTCCAGTCCTGGATGGAGGACCGGCACACCACGGACTTCCTGGAGGACGCGGACGTACTCCTCGTCGTCGGCTCGGGCCTCGGCGAGATGTCGTCGAACTACCGAACCTTCAAGCCCCGCGGCCGCCTGATCCAGATCGAGGCGGACCTGGGCAAGCTGGAGTCCAACTACCCGGCGCTCGGCATCCACGCCGACGCGAGGCTCGCGCTCTCCGCCCTGCTGGAGACGGTGGACGAGCGCACGGACGAGACGGCTCCCGAGCGGGTACGTACGCTCCTGGAACGCGTCCACGCACGCATCGACGCCCAGCAACTCACCCTGGAACAGGGCCTGTTGGCGTCGATCCGCCGAGCCCTCCCCCGACGCTCCCCTTCCTTCTGGGACATGACGATCCTGGCGTACTGGGCCTGGTCGGCCTTCGACCCCCGCCACCCCAACACCATGCACTCGGCTCAGGGCGCGGGCGGCCTCGGCTACGCCTTCCCCGCCGCCCTGGGCGCCGCGGCAGCCGACCCCACCCACCCGGTCCTCGCGATCTCCGGCGACGGCGGCGCCCTGTACTCCATCGCCGAACTCGCCACCGCGAAGCAGCACGACTTCAACGTCACCTGGCTGATCATCGACGACGGCGGCTACGGCATCCTCCGCGAGTACATGACGGACACCTTCGGCGAGACGACGGAGACGGCCACAGCCACGGTGACGGAGTCGGCCACGGAGCTGTCCCGCCCGGACTATGTGGCCCTGGCGGAGTCATTCGGGGTACCAGGGGCCCGTACGACTCCGGAAACCCTGGAAGCCGACCTGTCCAAGGCCCTCTCCACACCCGGCCCCGTGGTGATCGTCCTCCCGGCGGTGCTACGGATGTTCGCGCCTACGCACCTGGGCTGACGCCTGCGGCGGACGGCCGCGGGTGACGAACGCCACGTGGCCCCCCGTCCCAGGCTGCGGAACACCAGTTCGCCGCGCGGAGCGCACCGGCAGAATAGGGACCATGCCGATAACCGGGACTCCCAGCCGCGCCGAACTCGTCGAGCACCTCGTACGGACGCGTATCGCGGGCGATGTCGCCACCCCCCGCGAGAACAACCTTTCCCACTACCGCAAGCTGTCGAACGGCGACCGCAACTTCTGGCTCGGCCTTGAGCTCGGTGACCGCTGGACCGACGAGCAGGACGTGCTCGCGGTGATGGCGGAGCGGTGCGGGGTGAACGACGACCCGGAGTATCGCCACGGGCAGGACACCATCGATCCGGAGCTGACGATCGACGCCCTGGACCGGATGGCGTCACGGCTGCGGAAGGCTGCCGCCGGGCAGCAGCGGGTGCTGTTCGCGACGGGGCATCCGGGCGGGCTTCTGGACGTGCACCGCGCGACCGCCGCCGGATTGCGGGCCGCCGGGTGCGAGATCGTGGTGATCCCGGATGGGCTGCAGACGGATGAGGGGTACGTGATGCAGTTCGCGGACGTGGCGGTTCTGGAGCACGGGGCCACCCTCTGGCACACCCACTCCGGCGAGCCGATGCGCGCCATCCTGAAGGGGCTCGAGCGCGAAGGCCGGCCGCTCCCCGACCTGGTCGTCGCCGACCACGGCTGGGCCGGTTTCGCCGCCCAGCAGGGCATCGACTCGATGGGGTACGCCGACTGCAACGACCCCGCGCTGTTCCTCGCGGAATCCGAGGGCACGCTCCAGGTGGCGATTCCGCTGGACGACCACGTGACCAGTCCACGGCACTACGACCCGATGACGGCGTATCTGCTGGACGCGGCGGACTTGGCGTAGGGGTATTCGCCCCCCGCCGCCCTTACCCTCCCCCACTCTCGGCTTCGCTCGAGCGGGGGGACCCCCATCATCCCGGGGCCAGCCCCGGACCCCGTTTCGGGGGCCAGCCCCCGAACCCCCGCTCCTCAAACTCCCCCAGCTACCTCCCCCAGCTACCGCTGGGGGTGCCCCCAGAGGTGCCCCCAAGGGGCTGATTTTTCAGCCCGTCCGGCGTTTGAGGACGAGGCCGCCAGGCCGATAACGGGGGTCTGGGGCGCAGCCCCAGCGGGGTCCAGGGGCGGAGCCCCTTGGTATGGGACGGGTAAGGGCGACGGGGGCGAGAAAAGCCGGGAACCGTCACCGCGGCACCCGCACAACCCCCTCCTGGATCACCGTGATCGCCAACTGGCCCTCCCGCGTGTAGATCCGTGCCTGCCCAAGCCCCCGCCCGCCCGACGCCGACGGCGACTCCTGGTCGTACAGGAGCCACTCGTCCGCCCGGAACGGGCGGTGGAACCACATCGCGTGGTCCAGCGAGGCCCCGACCACGTCCCCGACGGCCCAGCCACCCCGCCCGTGGGCGAGGAGCACGGAGTCGAGGAGCGTCATGTCGGAGACATACGTGGCGAGGCAGACGTGCAGCAGGGGATCGTCCACCAGCTTGCCGTTGGTGCGGAACCACACCTGGGAGCGCGGCTCACGCTCCTCCCCGACGCTGGCGAACGGCGGTGCGTCCACATACCGGAGGTCGACCGCGGCACGAGCCTCCAACAGCCGCTCCAGAACGCCCGGTTCCCAGAAGGCGTCCGCGTACGCGGGAAGGGTCTCCTCCGCGGTCGGCAGCGTCTCGGGGTCGGGCGAGTCCGGCATGGGCGCCTGGTGCTCGAGGCCCTCCTCGTACGTCTGGAACGACGCCGAGAGGTGAAAGATCGGCTGCCCGTGCTGGACCGCGACGACCCGACGCGTCGTGAAGGAACGGCCGTCGCGGATCCGGTCCACGGTGTAGACGATGGGCGCGCCCGGATCTCCGGGGCGCAGGAAGTACGAGTGCAGGGAGTGGGCGAGCCGGTCCTCGGGCACCGTACGCCCGGCCGCGACCAGCGCCTGCGCCGCGACCTGCCCGCCGAAGACGCGCGGGACGACGGAGCGATGGGACCGCCCGCGGAAGATGTCCTGCTCGATCCGCTCCAGGTCGAGCAGATCGAGCAGGGAGTCGAGCGCCTCGCGCGGCTGACTCGCCTCGCGCGGCCGGTTTACGTCGCTTTCCTGGCTCATGATGTCCGTTGTGCCGTGGACTGATTTCTGACGGCCTACAGACCCATGTCCTTCGCGATAATCATCTTCATGACCTCGCTGGTGCCGCCGTAGATCCGGTTGACGCGGTTGTCGGCGTACAGGCGGGCTATCGGGTACTCGTTCATGAACCCGTAGCCGCCGTGCAGCTGGAGGCAGCGGTCGATGACGCGGTGCGCGACCTCGGTGCAGAACAGCTTGGCGCTCGCGGCCTCGGCCGGGGACAACTCGCCCGCGTCCAGGGCCTCCAGGGAGCGGTCGGCGACGGCCTGCGCGGCGTCGACCTCGGCCTGGCAGGCGGCCAGCTCGAACTTGGTGTTCTGGAACGAGGCGACGGTCTTGCCGAAGACCGTACGGTCCTGGACGTACTCCTTGGCGAACCGGACCGCCGCAGCGGCCTGCGCGTACGCGCCGTAGGCGATGCCCCAGCGCTCGGAGGCGAGGTTGGTGCCGAGGTAGGCGAAGCCCTTGTTCTCCTCGCCGAGCAGGTCCTCGACCGGCACCTTCACGTCGACGAACGCCAGCTCGGCGGTGTCGGAGGTCTTCAGGCCGAGCTTGTCCAGCTTGCGGCCGACGGAGTAGCCCTCGGACTTGGTGTCGACGGCGAACAGGGAGATGCCGAAGCGGCGGTCGTCCTCGCGCGGGGCGGAGGTGCGGGCGCAGACGATGACGCGGTCGGCGTGGACGCCGCCGGTGATGAAGGTCTTGGCGCCGTTGAGCACATAGTGCGTGCCGTCGTCGGAAAGCTTGGCGGTCGTCTTCATGCCCGCGAGGTCGGAGCCGGTACCCGGCTCGGTCATCGCGAGGGCCCACATCTCCTCACCGGAGACGAACTTGGGCAGGAACCGCTTCTTCTGCTCGTCGGTGGCGAGCATCTTGATGTACGGCAGCCCGAGCAGCACATGCACCCCGGAGCCGCCGAAGGAGACACCCGCGCGGGCGGTCTCCTCGTACATGATGGCCTCGAACTTGTACGAGTCGATGCCCGCGCCGCCGAACTCCTCGGGGACGCGGATCCCGAAGACGCCCAGCTCGGCGAGCTTGTAGTAGAAGTCGCGCGGCGCCTGGCCCGCGGCGAACCACTCGTCGTACACGGGCACGACCTCGGCCTCGATAAAGGCCCGCAGGGTCTCCCGGAACGCCTCGTGATCCTCGTTGAAGACGGTACGGCGCATCGTGTACGACTCCTTGACTCGCGCTGCTCGGTCCCAAGCGCTGCGTGACTTGTCTAAGCGCTTGCTCACCAACCGTACCGGCGAGTACGAAGAGCCGTCCAGGGGGTCCACTCCGTAACGCTCGTCACGCTCGCCCCCGAGGTTCAGTCACGCGGGCAGGGTGCCGCCACATCCAGTCCACCCAGGTACCGGTCGTACTCCTCCTGAGGCAGTTCCTGAGGCTGAAGGTCGCACAAGACCTGCTGCCACTGCGCGACATCGACCGTCCGGCGCACCAGACTGCCGTCCGCAGTAAGGGAGATCACCGCGCCGTCACCACCGGGAAGCAGACGCGTGGTCACGACGTCTTGGCCGGTTCCCTCGCCCACGAGTGTCCAGGAGCCACGGGACTCCGTGGTGGCGGCGTCCCAGAACTGCAGTACCGGCGCATCGTCCGAGGCGCCTGCCTGGACCAGCAAACTGTTGTCGGCGCCGAAGACGGGCACTGTTCCCTCAGGAGCCGCCGAGGTGCTCCGCACGAACCTGCCGCTGGCCACATCCAGCACCGAGATGATCCTGTCGTCGTTGACGAGCGCGACCCGCTCCCCGTCGGCACTGACCGCGACCCCCTGCCCCAACATGGTCCACACGGACTCGATGGACACCTCGCGCACCTGCCTCAGTTCGTCACCGTCGGTCCACCTCCACACCGTGAGTTTGTCGTCCCGCACCAGAGCCACCGTGGTCCGGTCGGCACTCACAGACGCCGTGTCGAAAGGCTCCCCATCGAAAGGCACCGACTGCAACACCTTCCAGGACCGGGTGTCCAGGACCTGCACCGCGTTCCTCGTTGTGCCCACCACATGGACGTTGTCGGGCAGGAAGGCCACCGGCATGAATTCCTCGTCGCCGACCGCCGGCCGCCCCACCCTGCTGCCATCCCGTGGGTCCCAGAGCGACAGCTCACCTGCTTGAGCCACGACGGCACGGGTGCCGTCGAGCGAGGCGATCAGGACCTCCTGCCGCGACGGCTTCCTGACCAGACGCAACGGAATGCGACCGGACTTCCGGACGCCCTTGCCCGTGACAGACCACACATCGGTGCCCGATTCATCGGCACGGAAGGCAGTGCGATCGTCCGGCGCCAGATCGGCGGGCTTGACCCCCGGCTCGTTCGGAAGGGGTACGCCCGCCTGAAAGCCGGTGGTCGAAAAGAGAGAGACGGCCCCGTCCTCCGAGCCTGCGACCACCCATCGGCCGTCACCGGAAGCGGCAACGCTGCTCACGGGCCAGGTGAAGGAGCCGAGGACACGCCGTCGGCGCAGCGCGGAGTCGTACACACCCACCTTTCGGTCCTCGGCGGCGTACACGTTCCCGTTCCCCGCACCGGGCACGCTCATCACTCCCAGGCCCCGGCTCTCCGCGTCGCCCATGCGCCGGCCCTTCACCAGATCCCAGACCTCATCGCGCTCACCGACGTAGGCCTTGGAGCCGTCGGCTGAGAAGGTCACCTGAGCCACTTCCTGGCGCGGGAAGCCAGGGAGGGTCCGCCAGGCGCTCCAAGACGTGGAGTCGGGATCCAGGGCACGGATCCGGCCGACCGCGTGATCGAGCGCCACGAGCCGGTTCTCGTCGTCGAAACCGAGGGTGAGACTACGGGGAGCGACGTTTTCCTCAGTCAGCAAGCGGCCGGTCCCCACGTCCCAGACGGCGACGCGGAATCCGAACTCGGGCTCGTCCGGTGTGAAGAACGTGGCGGCAAGGCGCCGCCCGTCCCCGGAAAAGGCGAACGCCTGGAGGCGCTTGAACGCCTCGGCCAAAGCCTCGCCCTCACTCGCGGTGATCGTCCGGAGCAGCTTCTGGCGGGCCACGTCCCAGATGTCGATCCTGTTATACGGCCGCTCGACCGCCAGGGTCCGCCCATCCGAGCTGAACTCCATGCCGCCGCCGTTCTGCGGCCAGGATCCCTCGTCGATATGCGGCAGCGCCTTGCCCGCCACGATGTCGTATAGGTGGATGCGCTGACCGTCCTCGAGCTCCTTGCCATCCGGATCGAAGTCCGAGTAGTACGCCAGCACGCTGCCGTCACGGCTGATCGCCACGTTGGTCGCGTTGGCGTTTCCGACGCCGTGGTAGTCGGCCACTTCGTCGCTACCGGCCTGCAGGTGCCGGGTCACACTGGCGTTGGCCGCGACGGCCTGGGCCAGCGCCTGTGCCGATTCCCCAGTGGGTTCGACTGCCTGGGCGTAGAGCGCGAATTGTGCGGCTTTGCGGGGGTCCTTGGCGACGGTGTCGAGCGCGCGGGCCGCCAGGGCCTGCGACGCGGAGGTGCGGGCCCGCGAGAGGGCCTCGCCGCGCTGCTGCCAGGCAATGAGACCGGCTCCCGCGGCGAGCAGCGACAGGACGAGCAGACCGGCCACGAAGAACCGGAGGATACGGACCGCCTTGCGCTGGACGCGCAGATCGGTGCTGTCCAAGGCGTCCTTCGGCATGCCGTACAGAGGCGCGGCGAGCGCAGCCACCCGGTCGCGAAACGGGGCGCCGGGCTTCATGGAGCGTTCTTCGCCGGCGCGGAACTTCCTGAGGTCCACCCAGAGGGGTTCGGCGGTGAAGGCACCCCGTAACTCGGGGGGCAGGGCGATGGTCTCATCGGCCCAGTCGAAGTCACCCGCGGCCGGGTCCCAGCCAAGGCTGCCGTCACTGAGCGCGATCAGGAACTGCTCCATGCCGTGGTTCTGTCGCCAGTACGTGATCTCTTCCCGGACCCACCGCGACCTCGCGGCTTCGGGGGATGCCAGATAGATGAAGTACCGGCACTCGGCCAGCGCGGCTTTGATGGAGCCATCGAGATCATGGTTGGCACTGAGGCTGCTGGTGTCCCGGAAGACTTTCACCCTCGAACGGCGTAGCCACGGTGTCCGGAGGATCTCCTTGAGTCCGTCCTCCAGCGCTCGGGCGAGGGGTACGTCCTCCTTGTGGCTGTAGGAGATGAAGGCGTCACGTTCCAAGACCGTCCCCCGAGGATCCCGCTGTCGATCACTGCAACTCGCAGGGTGACACAGGGAGTTCACCAGGAAGGCGGATTCGGTCAACTCCTCACTGTGTGCCGGCCGCCGCGAACGCCCCCCGAGCCATCCGGTGCAGCAGCACCGCCGTAACCCCGCGCCCCGGCAGCGACCCCGGCCGCCCCAGATGCGGCGTGGAGTTCAGCAGCCCGAACACCGAGTGCACCGCCGAGCGGGCCGTCGGCTCAGTGAGGTCCGGGTACACCTCGCGCACCACCCCCACCCACAGCTCGACGTACTGCCGCTGCAGCTGCCGTACCAGCTTGCGGTCGCTGTCGCGGAGGCGGTCCAGCTCGCGGTCGTGCAGGGTGATGAGAGGCCGGTCGTCGAGGGCGAAGTCGATGTGGCCCTCGATGAGCGAGTCGAGCACCGCCTCGGCGGGCACCCCATCGGCCTCCGCCAGCCGCCGCTTCGCGCCCGTCAGAAGCTGGCCGCTGATGCCGACCAGGAGCTCGGCGAGCATCGCGTCCTTGCCGGCGAAGTGCCGGTAGAGACCGGGTCCGCTGATGCCCACAGCGGCGCCTATCTCGTCGACACCGACGCCGTGGAATCCACGCTCGGCGAAGAGCCGCGCGGCCTCCTTGAGGATCTGTTCGCGGCGGGTGGGGGCGTCGGTTCTGGGGGCCATGGAAGTAATTCTAGACAGGGAGGTTAGCGCTCGTTAACCTGAAGGAAATGGTTAACGCTCATTAACAGTCGATCACTGGGTGAGGGGACCGCAGGATGCATGAGGCACCGGAGCTTCACAGCGCGGCAGATCCCGCGTCGGAGGCCTTTCGGGCCAACGAGGAGGCCCACCGGGCGCTGGCCGAGGAGCTGCGCGGCAAGCTCGCCGCGGCCCGGCTCGGTGGCGGCGAGAAGGCCCGCGCCCGGCACACCGCGCGCGGCAAGCTGTTGCCCAGGGACCGAGTCGACAGCCTCCTCGACCCCGGCTCCCCCTTCCTGGAGCTCGCACCCCTCGCCGCCGACAGCCTGTACGACGGCCAGGCCCCGGCCGCCGGTGTCATCGCCGGGATCGGGCGGGTCAGCGGGCGCGAGTGCCTGATCGTCGCGAACGACGCCACGGTCAAGGGCGGCACGTACTACCCGATGACCGTGAAGAAGCACCTGCGCGCACAGGAGGTGGCCCTGGAGAACCGCCTGCCGTGTCTGTATCTGGTCGACTCCGGCGGAGCCTTCCTGCCCATGCAGGACGAGGTCTTCCCCGACCGCGAGCACTTCGGGCGGATCTTCTACAACCAGGCCCGGATGTCCGGCGCCGGCATCCCGCAGATCGCGGCCGTGCTCGGCTCCTGCACCGCCGGCGGCGCCTACGTCCCCGCCATGAGCGACGAGGCCGTCATCGTCCGCAACCAGGGCACGATCTTCCTCGGCGGCCCCCCGCTGGTGAAGGCGGCCACCGGCGAGGTCGTCACGGCCGAGGAACTCGGCGGCGGTGACGTCCACGCGCGCGTGTCCGGCGTGACCGACCATCTCGCCGAGGACGACGCACACGCGCTGCGGATCGTGCGGAACATCGTCGCGACCCTCCCCGCGCGCGGGTCGCTCCCCTGGGAAGTCACGGCCGCCGCCGAGCCGAAGGTCGACCCCTACGGCCTCTACGGCGCCGTCCCGGTCGACTCCCGCACCCCCTACGACGTACGCGAGATCATCGCGCGTGTGGCCGACGGCTCCCGTTTCGCGGAGTTCAAGTCCGAGTTCGGGCAGACCCTCGTCACCGGCTTCGCCCGGATCCACGGCCACCCGGTCGGCATCGTCGCCAACAACGGCATCCTGTTCTCCGAGTCCGCCCAGAAGGGCGCCCACTTCATCGAGCTGTGCGACCAGCGCGGGATCCCGCTGGTGTTCCTGCAGAACATCTCCGGGTTCATGGTCGGCAAGGACTACGAGGCCGGGGGCATCGCCAAGCACGGCGCCAAGATGGTGACGGCTGTGGCGTGCACGCGCGTGCCGAAGCTGACGGTGGTCGTCGGCGGGTCGTACGGCGCGGGGAACTACTCCATGTGCGGGCGCGCGTACTCGCCCCGCTTCCTGTGGATGTGGCCCAACGCCAAGATCTCCGTGATGGGCGGCGAGCAAGCCGCCTCCGTGCTCGCGACCGTCAAGCGGGACCAGTTGGAGGCGCGCGGCGAGGACTGGCCTGCGCAGGAGGAGGAGTCCTTCAAGGATCCGATCCGTGCGCAGTATGAGCGCCAGGGGAACGCTTACTACGCGACCGCCCGCCTGTGGGACGACGGGGTCATCGACCCGCTGGAGACCCGGCAGGTGCTGGGCCTGGCCCTGACCGCGTGCGCCAACGCGCCTCTGGGCGACCCCCAGTTCGGCGTCTTCCGGATGTGATGAGGGGACCCATGTTCGACACGGTACTTGTGGCCAACCGGGGCGAGATCGCCGTACGGGTCATCCGTACGCTCCGGTCGCTGGGCGTGCGCTCGGTGGCCGTCTTCAGCGACGCGGACGCCGACGCACGGCACGTCCGGGAGGCGGACACGGCCGTACGGATCGGTCCGGCGCCGGCGGCTGAGAGCTATCTGTCGGCGGAACGCCTGCTGGAGGCGGCGGCACGGACGGGCGCGCAGGCGGTGCATCCGGGCTATGGGTTCCTCGCCGAGAACGCCGCCTTCGCGCGCGCCTGCGCCGACGCCGGGCTCGTCTTCATCGGGCCGCCCGCCGACGCCATCTCCCTGATGGGCGACAAGATCCGCGCCAAGGAGACGGTGAAGGCGGCCGGGGTGCCAGTCGTGCCCGGATCCAGCGGCAGCGGGCTGACGGATGCCGAACTGGCCGACGCGGCCCGGGAGATCGGCATGCCCGTGCTGCTCAAGCCCTCCGCCGGCGGTGGCGGCAAGGGCATGCGGCTGGTGCGGGACGTGGCGGTGCTGAGCGAGGAGATCGCGGCGGCCCGGCGTGAGGCCCGTGCCTCCTTCGGCGATGACACGCTCCTCGTGGAGCGGTGGATCGACCGGCCCCGGCACATCGAGATCCAGGTTTTGGCGGACGGCCACGGCAATGTGGTGCACCTGGGCGAGCGTGAGTGCTCGCTCCAGCGCCGGCATCAGAAGATCATCGAGGAGGCGCCGTCCGTCCTCCTGGACGAGAGTACGCGCGCGTCGATGGGCGAGGCCGCGGTGCAGGCGGCACGGTCCTGCGGCTACCGGGGCGCGGGCACGGTGGAGTTCATCGTCCCCGGCGGCGACCCCTCCTCGTACTACTTCATGGAGATGAACACCCGCCTCCAGGTGGAGCACCCGGTCACCGAGCTGATCACCGGCCTCGACCTGGTGGAGTGGCAGTTGCGGGTGGCGGCGAGCGAGCCGCTCGCCTTCGGGCAGGACGACATCCGTCTCACCGGCCACGCGATCGAGGCCCGCGTCTGCGCGGAGGACCCCTCCCGCGGGTTCCTCCCCTCCGGCGGCACGGTCCTGAAGCTGCACGAGCCGCAGGGCGACGGCATCCGCACCGACTCCGGGCTCAGCGAGGGCACGGAGGTCGGCAGCCTGTACGACCCGATGCTGTCCAAAGTGATCGCGTACGGCCCCGACCGCGCGACCGCGTTGCGAAAGCTCCGGGCCGCTCTCGCGGAGACGGTCACGCTGGGCGTGCAGACCAACGCCGGGTTCTTGCGGCGGCTGCTCGCGCATCCGGCGGTCGTGGCGGGCGAGCTGGACACGGGGTTGGTCGAGCGGGAGGTGGACGAGCTGGTCTCCACCGACGTACCGCAGGAGGTGTACGAGGCGGCGGCGGCCGTACGGCTGGACGCGCTGCGGCCTCGCGGGGAGGGCTGGACCGACCCGTTCTCCGTGCCTAGCGGCTGGCGGCTGAGCGGCGAGCCCAGGCCCGTCGGCTTCCACCTGCGGATCACCGACCCCGTGGAGTACGCCCCGCGGGGCGTCCACACCGTCACGGACGACCGGGTGGCCGTCACCCTCGACGGCGTCCGCCACACCTTCCACCGCGCCGCCGACTGGCTCGGCCGGGACGGCGACGCGTGGCACGTGCGCGACCACGACCCGGTGACCGCCTCGCTCACCGGGGCCGCCCACGCGGGCGCCGACTCGCTCACCGCGCCCATGCCGGGGACGGTGACGGTGGTGAAGGTCGCCGTGGGGGACGAAGTGACCGCAGGACAGAGCCTGTTGGTGGTGGAGGCGATGAAGATGGAGCACGTCATCTCCGCCCCGCACGCCGGCACGGTCGCCGAACTGGACGTCACGCCGGGCACGGCGGTCGCCATGGACCAGGTGCTGGCGGTCATCAACCCGACGGAGGAGGACTGATGACGCTGCCCATGACGGTGCCTGCCCCGGACCTGCCCGCCCGCGTCCGCATCCACGAGGTAGGCCCCCGCGACGGCCTGCAGAACGAGAAGGCCACCGTCCCGACGGAGACGAAGGCCGAGTTCATCCGGCGCCTCGCCGACGCGGGCCTCACCACCATCGAGGCCACCAGCTTCGTACACCCCAAGTGGGTGCCCCAACTGGCCGACGCGGAAGACCTGTTCCCCCGCGTCAGCGAACTCCCGGTCGCGCTCCCGGTCCTCGTGCCCAACAAACGCGGGTTGGACCGCGCCCTCGCCCTCGGCGCGAGCCGCATCGCCGTGTTCGCGAGCGCCACGGAGTCCTTCGCGAAGGCCAACCTCAACCGGACCGTCGACGAGGCGCTGGCCATGTTCGAGCCGGTGGTCCAGCGGGCGATGGACGAGGGTGCCCATGTACGCGGGTATCTCTCCATGTGCTTCGGCGACCCCTGGGAGGGCCCGGTCCCCGTCCCCCAGGTCGTACGGGTCTGCCGGGCGCTGCTGGACATGGGCTGTGACGAACTGAGTCTCGGCGACACGATCGGCGTCGCGACCCCGGGGCACGTACGGGCACTCCTCAGCGCCCTCAACGAAGCAGGCGTGCCCACGCACACGCTCGGCGTGCACTTCCACGACACGTACGGGCAGGCCCTCGCCAACACCCTGGCGGCGCTTCAGCACGGCGTCACGACCGTCGACGCGTCCGCCGGAGGCCTCGGCGGCTGTCCGTTCGCCAAGTCCGCCACCGGCAACCTCGCCACCGAAGACCTCGTGTGGATGCTGCGGGGCCTCGGTATCGACACCGGAGTCGACCTCGACCGTCTCGTCGCCACGAGCGCCTGGATGGCCGACCAATTGGGCCGACCCAGCCCTTCCCGCACCGTCCGCGCCCTCTCCCACAAGGAGTGATCCCCCATGTCACTTGACCATCGGCTCTCCCCCGAGCTCGAAGAACTCCGCCGGACCGTCGAGGAGTTCGCCCACGATGTGGTCGCCCCGAAGATCGGGGATTTCTACGAGCGGCATGAGTTCCCGTACGAGATCGTGCGGGAGATGGGCCGGATGGGGTTGTTCGGGCTGCCGTTCCCGGAGGAGTACGGCGGTATGGGCGGCGACTATCTGGCGCTGGGCATCGCGCTGGAGGAACTGGCCCGCGTGGACTCCTCCGTCGCCATCACCCTCGAAGCAGGTGTCTCCCTCGGTGCCATGCCGATCCACCTGTTCGGCACGGAGGCCCAGAAGCGGGAGTGGCTGCCCCGCCTCTGCACGGGCGAGATCCTCGGCGCCTTCGGCCTGACCGAACCGGACGGCGGCTCGGACGCGGGCGCGACCCGTACGACGGCCCGTCTGGACGAGGCGACGAACGAATGGGTGATCAACGGCACCAAGTGCTTCATCACCAACTCCGGTACGGACATCACGGGTCTGGTCACGGTCACGGCGGTGACCGGCCGCACGGACGAGGGCAAGCCCCGTATCTCGGCGATCATCGTGCCGTCCGGTACACCCGGGTTCACGGTGGCGCCCGCGTACTCGAAGGTCGGCTGGAACGCCTCGGACACCCGCGAGCTGTCCTTCGACGACGTCCGCGTACCCGCCGCGAACCTGCTCGGCGAGGAGGGCCGCGGTTACGCCCAGTTCCTCCGCATCCTCGACGAGGGCCGTATCGCCATAGCCGCCCTGGCGACGGGTCTGGCGCAGGGCTGCGTGGACGAGTCGGTGAAGTACGCGAAGGAGCGCCAAGCCTTCGGCCACCCCATCGGCTCGTACCAGGCGATCCAGTTCAAGATCGCCGACATGGAGATGAAGGCCCACACGGCCCGCCTCGCCTGGCGCGACGCGGCCTCCCGCCTGGTGACCGGCGACCCCTTCAAGAAGGAGGCGGCCCTGGCCAAGCTCTACTCCTCCACGATCGCCGTGGACAACGCCCGCGACGCCACCCAGATCCACGGCGGCTACGGCTTCATGAACGAGTACCCGGTGGCCCGCATGTGGCGCGACTCCAAGATCCTGGAGATCGGCGAGGGCACGAGCGAGGTCCAACGCATGCTGATCGCACGGGAGTTGGGCCTGACGAGCTGACCCCGCCGGGTCCGCCACGGAGGGGAGAGGCAGGCTTTGCGGCGAAGCTCGACGGGGTCGATCCGGCGCTCGTCGTTCTCCCTCGGGCCGATGCCCGAGGGGAGGCCTACGAGTCGAGTCGGGTCCGCAGGCGCGGTGAGCGCACGGCGTCAGATGCGATGCACCGTATGCAACGTTTTGGCGTACGTCCCCGTCCCGTCCAGCAACGAGGTGCCGCCGAGGTCGGACATGGTGGGCCCGTTGACGGTCTTGCGGCTCGACAGGAAGCGACGCTTGCCGGTCGCGTCCAGGCCCAGGTAGATGCCGACGTGGTCGGCGGTGGCCGTGAGGTTGTCGTCGCCGGAGTCTGCGTTGAAGAGGACCAGGTCGCCCGGCTGGAGGAGGGTCGCGGCGGGCGGGTTCGTGCCGTCGGTGCGGTCGACGCGTACGCCGGGGGCGTGGTCGGCCATGTCCCGGGACCGGCGGGGAAGGCGAAGCCCGGACGTGTCCTCGCCCGCGGCCATCGGCACCCCCATGTGGTAGCCGTACACCATGCGTGTGTAGCCGGAGCAGTCGAGGTTGCCGACCTGCTTGCTGGACGGGCCGGTGTGGCCGCCGTCGTCGAAGGTCCAGCCGGTGTTCATGTACTCGTGGAAGTCGGCGCCTTCGTAGCGGTAGCCCTGTGGGTCGAGGTAGCCGTACCCGGACTCGCCCAGCACCTGCTTGCCCTGGGCCGGGCCCGCCCCGGCCGTCACCGCCGGGGCCCCGCCGAGGAACATCGCGGCGTACGCGAGCACGTCCGGGGCGGGGGAACCGGCCCAGGCACGTATGGTCCGCTCGACCTCGTCGTTCCACGTACCGTCGAAGGGCTCGGGCAGGACTCGGACCCAGTCGCTGTGGGTGACGCTCGGCGGGGTGTCCCAGTTCGCGGCGTCCACCTGGAAGCGACTGACGGCGAGCGTGACCGGCAGGTTGGTGCAACCGTTGTTGGCCAACACCCGTAGGCCCACCCGGCCCTTGCCGAAGGCGGAGTCGGTGACGTCGACGGCCCACGCGGATGGTTCCGCCGACGCCGAACGCCACGCCTTGGCCCGGATACGGGAACCCTCCCGGCGTACCCGGATCGTCCAGTCGGTGCCCGCGGGCACGTCCGTGGCGAGAGTCTGGGACGGGGCCAGCTGGGTGACCGTGTCGTCGACCTCCTTCTCGACGCGCAGTTGGACCGCACCCGAGGTGACGAAGGACAGCCGGGCCCGGTAGCTGTTGTGGGTGTTCTGGTAGCCGAAGGACAGCGCGTACGAACACGCCTCACCGGTGGGCACCTTGTCGAACCGGGCCACGGAGCGCACATCGACGTCGGTGATCTCGCCATCGCGGAGGCTCGCGTGCCGACTCGCGTAATCCGTGGTCAGGGCGATGAGACCGGTGCCCGGCACCACCGAGTAGTCAGTGTCGACGGGCCCGAGCGTGGACCAGCTGCCACCGCCCGGGGAGGTGCCCCAGTACTGCCGGTTCGCGGCCGGCAGCGACACGTCCGGCAGTGTGCGCTGGAAGTCGTCCACGAAGAGCCGCTTGTTCTCGGTGAACGTCCGCTGCGGGCCCGGCAGTACGACGGTCCGCGCGCCGTGCGTCAGCAGCGCGACGCGCCGACCGCCGGAGGTGACCTCCGTACGGGCCGGGGTCCCCGGCAGCACGGTCGCGGTGAGCGCGGCGCCCAGCGTCACCGGTGTGAAGTAGGAGGCGTCCAGCGACGGCAGGGTCACGGAGGAACGAGCCGAGGCCAGACCGGTCGGAGCCGAAGCCGCTAACGGCTCGACGGACACCGCCGAGTCGGCGGCGCGCGCCGGAGCGGTGGCCAGAGCGCTGAGCGGGACGGTGGCGGCGGAGGTCGCCAGGGCAGCCAGCAGGCTGCGCCGAGAAGTGGTCGTCATACGGCACATGATCTCGTGACGCGTGACACGTCCCTTTCTGCGGGAGGGCCGGGGCAGAAGGGGTGGCGGCGCTGCACCGTCCCAGTCGTTCAGGACCCGTCCATTGGACACCTAGTGAGGTTAGGCTAACCTTCCTTGGGAATTGTCCCGTGGGCGATCAGCCCTGTGCGAAAGCAGTCACCACCATGTTCAACGCCCGTTCCGCCCACCTCAACCGCCGCGGCATACTCGCCGCGGGCGGCGCCCTCGGCCTCGGCGCCGTGCTCGCGGCCTGCGGCGACGACGACGCGAAAAGCGGTGGCTCGGCCGACTCCACGGAGGCCGCCAAGTCCGGCCCCTGGAGCTTCAAGGACGACCGCGGCAAGAACGTCGAGACCGACAAGGTCCCTGCGAACATCGTCGCGTTCACCGGCGTCGCCGCCGCACTCCACGACTACGGCATCGAGGTCAAGGGCGTCTTCGGCCCCACCGAGACCAAGGACGGCAAGGCCGACGTCCAGGCCGGCGACCTCGACATCAGCAAGGTGACCATTCTCGGCAACGAGTTCGGCCAGTTCAACGTCGAGAAGTACGCGACCCTGGCACCCGACGTTCTGATCACCACCATGTTCGACGACGCGGGCACGCTCTGGTACGTCCCCGAGGAGTCCAAGGACAAGATCGCCGCCCTCGCTCCGAGCGTCGGCATCTCCGTCTACGACCGTCAGCTGACCGAGCCGCTGCAGCGCATGATGGCGCTCGCCGAGTCCCTTGGCGCCGACATCAAGGCCGACAAGGTCACCGCCGCCAAGAAGCGCTTCGAGGACGCCTCCGCCAGGGTGCGCGCCGCGGTGAAAGCCAACCCCGGCATCAAGGTGCTGGCCGGTTCCGCGAGCCAGGACATCTTCTACGTCTCCACCTCGAACCTCTCCGTCGACCTGGAGTACTTCAAGGCACTCGGCGTCACCTTCGTCGAGCCCCCCGCCGACGTACTGAAGGCCAGCGGCGGCTGGTTCGAGAACCTCAGCTGGGAGAACGTCGACAAGTACGACGCGGATCTCATCCTGATGGACAACCGCACCTCGGCCATCCAGCCCGCGGACATCACGGAGGCAACGTGGAAGCAGTTGCCTGCGGTGAAGGCTGGGCAGGTCATCGCCCGTGACCCGGAGCCGATCTTGTCCTACGACAAGTGCGCGCCGCTTCTCGAAAACTTGGCGGAGGCCATCGAGAAGGCGAAGAAAGTTAGCTGAGCGGGGTTCGTCAACTGCGGGCCGGTTGATGGCTGGTCGCGCAGTTCCCCGCGCCCCCAAAAGGGGCGCCGATGCTGGCCAACCGCCGTGCAAGGGTTCCGGCCCGCACGCCGCAGGCAGAGACACCGGGGAGGGGGCGCCCCATAAGGGGCGCGGGGAACTGCGCGAGCAACCACAACGGACCCGCAGGTCAAACACCACAGCCACCCACCCGCCCCTTGAGGGGCGCGGGGAACTGCGCGAGCAACCACGACGCACCCGCACCCGCTCAACCGCCGGAGGCACCCGCGGGGAACTGCGCGAGCAACCACAACGGACCCGCAGTCGGCAGACAACAGCCCCCCTCCCCCTGACCCCACATCAGGAGCCCGCATGGCAACGGCCATAGCCACCCCGTACCGCTTCTTCGACCTCCAGGTCGTACGGACGAGGCGGCTCAGCCCCTCCCTCGTCCGCGTCAGCTTCGCGGCCAGCGACCGCAACGGCCTACACACCTTCGCCTCCAACGGCCTCGATCAAAGCCTCTCCCTCTTCCTCCCGCGCCCGGGCCAGGAAAAGCCCGTCATGCCGATGGAGTACGGCGAGGGCTGGCGTCAGGCCTGGATCGACACCCCCGAGGACGTGCGGGCCATCATGCGCTCGTACACGCTCCGCGCCCTGAGGCGAGACCCCGACGAGATCGACATCGACTTCGTGCTGCACGGCACGGAGCCGGGCGCCGAAACCCCGGCCGGCCCGGCCTCCCGCTGGGCCGCCGAAGCCAAGGCCCGCGACCGCGTCGTACTGCTCGGCCCAGCCGTAGCCGACAACACGGCGATCCGTTTCCGCCCGCCAACGGACACCGACCTGATCGTCCTCTGGGCGGACGAAACCGCCCTGCCCGCCGCCGCAGCCATCCTCGAGTCGCTCCCACCCGGGACCAGTGCAACCGCCTGGCTCGAAGTCCCGCACGCAGCCGACCGCCTCGACCTCCTCAACCCCGCCGAAGCCGACATCACCTGGCTCGTACGCGACGAGGGCTCCCCCATGGCCCACGAAGCGATCCGAGCCGCCCAACTCCCGCCCGCACAGGCCCCGTACGCCTGGATCGCCGGCGAGTCCGGCCAAGTGAAGGAGCTGCGTCGGCACCTCGTACGGGAGCGGGAGATCGACCGTCGGCGCGTCACGTTCGTCGGCTACTGGCGGCGCGGGCTGACCGAGGAGCAACTACGCGCGCAAGGAGAGTGACAGGGAGAGTGATTCACCCAACACGCACAGCCACCAAAGGCAACCAACGCGCAACTAAAGGGACATGAGGGAGCAGCGGGAGCCGAGAAGTTAGGTTAGCCTTACCTAAGTAAGCACCAAGCTCCAGCCCCAGCCCCACTCTGAAGGGCACCGCTCTCCCCACCCCCACCCTCTCCCGCCCCGGAGGAAACACCCCCATGCGCTCGCACCTGCTCAATGACACGACCGCGGAGCGGTACCGCAGCTCCGTGACCGAAGGAATCGAGCGGGTGGCGGCCAAACTCGCCACCACCGACCGTCCGTTCACCGGCGTCACGGTCGACGCCCTCGCGCCGCGCATCGAGAAGGTCGACCTCGACCGGCCGCTGCTCGACACCACCGCGGCCCTGGACGAGCTCGAAGAGCTCTACCTGCGCGACGCGATCTACTTCCACCACCCGCGCTACCTCGCGCACCTCAACTGCCCGGTCGTGATCCCCGCCGTCGTCGGCGAGGCCGTCCTCTCCGCCGTCAACTCCTCACTGGACACCTGGGACCAGTCGGCCGGCGGCACCCTCATCGAGCGCCGGCTCATCGACTGGACCACCGAGCGCATCGGCCTCGGCCCGGCCGCCGATGGGGTGTTCACGTCCGGCGGCACCCAGTCCAACCTCCAGGCGCTGCTGCTGGCGCGAGAAGAGGCCAAGACCGACTCGTACGCCAAACTGCGCGTCTTCGCCTCCGAGGTGAGCCACTTCAGCGTGAAGAAGTCGGCGAAACTCCTCGGGCTCAGCCAGGACTCCGTGGTCTCCATACCCGTCGGCCACGACAAGCGCCTGCAGACCGTCGCGCTCGCCCATGAGCTGGAGCGCTGCCGCCGCGACGGGCTGATCCCGATGGCCGTCGTCGCCACCGCGGGCACCACCGACTTCGGCTCCATCGACCCGCTGCCCGAGATCGCCGAGCTGTGCGACCAGTTCGGCGCCTGGCTGCACGTCGACGCGGCATACGGTTGCGGGCTGCTCACGTCACTCAAAAACCGTCACCTCATCGACGGCATCGAGCGCGCCGACTCCGTCACCGTCGACTACCACAAGTCCTTCTTCCAGCCGGTGAGTTCGTCCGCCGTGCTGGTCCGGGACGCGGCCACGCTGCGGCATGCCACGTACCACGCGGAGTACCTCAACCCGCGCCGCATGGTGGAGGAGCGCATCCCCAACCAGGTCGACAAGTCCCTGCAGACCACCCGCCGCTTCGACGCGCTCAAGCTGTGGATGACGCTGCGCGTGATGGGCGCCGACGGCATCGGCGAACTCTTCGACGAGGTGTGTGAACTGGCGCAGGAGGGCTGGAAGTTGCTCGCCGCCGATCCGCGCTTCGACGTGGTCGTCGAGCCGTCCCTCTCCACCCTCGTCTTCCGCTACATCCCGGCGGCCGTCGCCGACCGGGCCGAGATCGACCGCGCCAACCTGTACGCCCGCAAGGCCCTGTTCGCCTCCGGTGACGCAGTCGTCGCGGGCACCAAGGTCGATGGCCGCCACTACCTGAAGTTCACCCTGCTCAACCCCGAGACCACGACGGACGACATCGCCGCCGTACTCGACCTGATCGCCGGCCACGCCGAGCAGTACCTGGGAGGAGAGTCCCTTGACCGCGCTTCCTGAATCCGCGCTTCCCGAATTCCCCGCGAAGACCCACGACTTCATCGGGATCGGCCTCGGCCCCTTCAACCTCGGTCTCGCCTGCCTCACCGAGCCGATCACCGAACTCGACGGCGTCTTCCTGGAGTCCAAGCCGGACTTCGAATGGCACTCCGGGATGTTCCTGGAGGGCGCACACCTCCAGACGCCGTTCATGTCGGACCTGGTCACCCTGGCCGACCCGACGTCCCCGTACTCCTTCCTCAACTACCTGAAGTCCTCCGGGCGGTTGTACGCGTTCTACATCCGCGAGAACTTCTATCCGCTGCGCGTCGAGTACGACGACTACTGCCGCTGGGCCGCCGGGCAGCTCTCCAGCATCCGCTTCAACACGACGGTCACCGAGGTCACGTACGTCGATGACGTGTACGTCGTACGGACGGAAGCCGGCGAGACCTACCGCGCCCGCCATCTCGTGCTCGGCACCGGCACGCCGCCGTACATCCCCGAGGCCTGCCGGGGACTCGGCGGCGACTTCATCCACAACTCCCGCTACCAGCAGCACAAGCGGGAGCTGCAGGCGAAGAAGTCGATCACGCTGGTCGGCAGCGGGCAGTCCGCCGCGGAGATCTACTACGACCTGCTGAGCGAGATCGACGTCCACGGCTACCGGCTGAACTGGGTCACGCGCTCGCCCCGTTTCTTCCCGCTCGAGTACACCAAGCTCACGCTGGAGATGACCTCTCCGGAGTACATCGACTACTTCCACGCGCTGCCGGAGCGGACCCGCTATCGCCTCCAGTCGGAGCAGAAGGGCCTGTTCAAGGGCATCGACGGGGAGCTGATCAACGAGATCTTCGATCTGCTCTACCAGAAGAACCTCGGCGGTCCGGTGCCCACCCGGCTGCTCACCAACTCCGCACTGCGCAGCGCGAGTTACGAGAACGGCACGTACACCCTCGGCCTGCGTCAGGAGGAGCAGGAGAAGGACTTCGAACTGCACTCCGAGGGCCTGATCCTCGCGACGGGCTACAAGTACGCGGAGCCGGAGTTCCTGAAGCCCGTACGCGACCGGATCCTCTACGACGAGCACGGCAACCACGACGTGGCCCGCAACTACGCCATCGACACGACCGGACGCGGCATCTTCCTGCAGAACGCGGGCGTCCACACGCACTCGATCACGTCACCGGACCTCGGCATGGGCGCGTACCGCAACGCGTACATCATCCGCGAGCTGCTCGGCACCGAGTACTACCCGGTCGAGAAGACCATCGCGTTCCAGGAGTTCGCCATATGAGCACCGCGATTCTCGGGGCGCTCTCGCTGCGCCCCCTCGACCCGCTCACCGACGCCGAGTTGCTGCACTCCTGGGTGACCCATCCCAAGGCGGCCCACTGGATGATGCTGGACGCCCGGCTCGAGGACGTGGAGCGCGAGTACATGCGGATCGCCGCCCACGAGCACCACGACGCGTTCATCGGGCTGCACGACGGCGAGCCTGCGTTCCTGATGGAGCGCTACGACCCGCGGTACGTCGAACTCGTCGGCCTGTACGAGCCCGAGCCCGGCGACGTCGGCATGCACTTCCTGGTGGCGCCGACGGACACCCCCGTACACGGCTTCACCCAGGCCGTGATCACCGCGGTGATGGAGTCCCTGTTCGCCGACCCGCGCACCCGGCGGGTCGTCGTCGAACCGGACGTGACCAACACGGCGGTGCACGCGCTGAACGAGGCCGTCGGCTTTGTGCCCGTACGCGAGATCCAGAAGCCGGAGAAGCGCGCGCTGCTGTCCTTCTGCACGCGGGCGCAGTTCTTGGCTTCGCGAGGAGTGGCGATATGACCCGCGACATGACCCTGACCACCGACACCACGACCGCAACCGCAACCGCAACCGGACCGCATCTGTCCGACGCCGTCGCGCACCTCTCCCCCGAACGCTGGGCGCGCGCGAACCGCCTCCTCATCCGGAAGGCCCTCGCCGAGTTCGCCCACGAGCGGCTCTTCACACCTGAGGAGGCCGACGACGGCTCGTATGTCGTACGGAGCGATGACGGCCTCACCCGTTACCAGTTCGCCGCCATCCGTCGCGCCCTCGACCACTGGCAGGTCGACGCCAACTCGATCACCCGGCACCGCGACGGCAGTGAACTCCCCCTGCACGCCCTGGAGTTCTTCATCGAGCTGAGGAAGTCCCTCGGCCTGAGCGACGAGGTGTTGCCGGTCTATCTGGAGGAGATCTCCTCCACCCTCTCCGGCACCTGCTACAAGCTCACCAAGCAGCCCCAGCTCACCTCCGCCGAGCTCGCCAGGAGCGGCTTCCAGGAGATCGAGACCGGGATGACCGAGGGCCACCCCTGCTTCGTCGCCAACAACGGGCGGCTCGGCTTCGGGGTCCACGAGTACCTCTCGTACGCCCCTGAGACCGCGAGCCCCGTACGGCTGATCTGGCTGGCGGCGCACCGCTCGCGGGCGGCGTTCACGGCGGGCGTCGGCCTGGACTACGAGTCGCTGCTGCGGTCGGAGCTCGGGGACGAGACGCTGAAGCGGTTCTCCGTCACCTTGACCGAAAAGGGGCTCGACCCGGACGACTACCTGCTCATCCCGGTCCACCCCTGGCAGTGGTGGAACAAACTCTCCGTGACCTTCGCGGCCGAGGTCGCCCAGCAGCACCTCGTATGCCTGGGTGAGGGCGACGACGAGTATCTGGCCCAGCAGTCGATCCGGACGTTCTTCAACAAGAGCGCCCCCGAGAAGCACTACGTGAAGACCGCCCTGTCGGTCATCAACATGGGCTTCATGCGCGGCCTGTCCGCCGCGTACATGGAGGCGACGCCGGCCATCAACGACTGGCTGGCCCAACTCGTCGAGAACGAGCCGGTGTTGAAGTCCACCGGCCTGTCCGTCATCCGCGAGCGCGCGGCCGTCGGCTACCGGCACCTGGAGTACGAGGCCGCCACCGACCGCTACTCCCCGTACCGCAAGATGCTCGCCGCCCTGTGGCGCGAAAGCCCGGTCCCCTCCCTCCGCGAGGGCGAGCAACTGGCCACCATGGCCTCCCTCGTCCACGTCGACCACGAGGGCGCGTCCTTCGCGGCGGCCCTGATCGAGCGCTCGGGGCTCGCCCCGACGGAGTGGCTGCGCCGCTATCTGCACGCCTACCTCACGCCGCTGCTGCACAGCTTCTACGCGTACGACCTCGTCTTCATGCCGCACGGCGAGAACGTCATCCTCGTCCTTGAGGACGGCGTCGTACAGCGCGTGATCTACAAGGACATCGCCGAGGAGATCGCGGTGATGGACCCGGACGCGGTGCTGCCGCCGGTGGTCGAGCGGATCCGTGTCGAGGTGCCCGAGGACAAGAAGCTGCTGTCGATCCTCACGGACGTCTTCGACTGCTTCTTCCGCTTCCTGGCCGCGAACCTCGCCGACGAGGGCGTCATCGAGGAGGCGGACTTCTGGCGGACGGTCGCCGACTGCGTACGCGACTATCAAGCAGCCGCGCCTGAACTGGCCGACAAGTTCCGGCAGTACGACATGTTTGCGCCTGAGTTCGCGCTGTCGTGCCTCAACCGGCTGCAGTTGCGCAACAACGAGCAGATGGTCGACCTCGCCGATCCGGCCGGGGCACTCCAGCTCGTCGGCAACCTGAATAACCCCATAGCTGGGCTGTAGCAACAGACAGCCCCACCAGCAGGCGGGCGCCCTCACGTACGGTCCCAGGGGGCGCCCGCCGTCGTACAGAATTGCCGTATGGCGGAAATCATCCAGAAGGACGGGACTTGGACCTTCGACGGCGATGCCCTGCACCTCACCCCGGGGCGCGACAAGAGCGTGAGCCTGCTGCGGAAGACACTGGGTGAACTGACCGTCCCGCTGGGCGCGTTGGCGGGTATCTCCTTCGAACAGGGCAAGAAGTCCGGGCGGTTGAAGCTCCGGCTGCGGGAGGGCGCGGACCCCTTGCTGCAGGCCACCGGCGGCAAGCTCGCCGAGCCGAACGACCCGTACCAACTCGCCGTCGACTCCGACCGCTATGGCGTCGCCGAGTACTTCGTCGAGGAGATCCGCAACGGGCTGCTGCTGGACGAGGTCCCGACCACCGCCGTCGACCGCTATCTGGTGCCGGGCCCGTCCGTGCCGCTGTCGGTGTCCGCCGGGGACGGCACCGCGAGCTTCGACGGGGAGCGCGTACGGCTGGACTGGAACTGGAAGACGGAGGAGGCCAAGGCGGCGGCCGGTGCACGCACGATCTACTTCGCGGACATCGAGTCGGTGGAGTGGCACCCGGCGGTCGGCCTGGAGAACGGCTATCTCCGCTTCACCGTTCGCAACGCCCCGACCAAGGCGCCGCCGAAGTACGACCCCAACTCCATTGAGCTGTGGGGCTTCAAGAAGGACCCGCTGATGGCGCTGGTCGCGGCGGCGGTACAGGCCCGCCTTCCGCACCCCTCGGCGTCGTCCATCGAGGACCGGGTGCCCATATCGCCCAACTCCCCCGCCAAGGACGCCGAACCGCCCGCCGAGCCCGACCACGACGCCCTACTGCGCCGCCTTCGCGAACTGGGTGAACTACACAAGTCGGGCATCCTCACGGAGGAGGAGTTCACCCTGGCCAAGCAGGCCATCCTGAAGCGTCTTTGAGCCGGTCTCCGAGCCGCTGTAGATCCTTTACGGCCAACGCGGGTCCTTTGCGACAGTTCTGCCACGTTGCTGCCCGATACCGGGCAGATTTCTTGCGATCACTCGCCCCATCGTTCAGGATCATCGAGTGCACGACGAACTCGTTGATCATCTGACGCGCTCCACCGCCCTCAGCCGGGGCGAGGCTCTGCGGGTGATCCAGGACGTGCTCGCCTACTTCGACGAGACGACCGAGGAATACGTCCGTCGCCGCCATCGCGAGCTCCAGGTTCAGGGCCTGGTGAACGCGGCGATCTTCGAACGGATCGCGGCAGACCTGAAGTACCGCGCGGTCGCACCGCCCGAGCTCACGCTCCGGCAGCTGCGCCGCATCGTCTATGGCTAGATCGTCTAGGGCTAGGGGCCTTCTGTATGTGTGGAATCGTCGGATACATCGGCAAGCGTGACGTGGCGCCGCTGCTCCTGGAGGGCCTGCAGCGCCTGGAGTACCGCGGCTACGACTCCGCCGGCATCGTGGTGACCAGCCCGAAGACGTCCGGCCTCAAGATGGTCAAGGCCAAGGGCCGGGTCCGTGACCTGGAGGCCAAGGTGCCGGCCCGCTTCAAGGGCACCACCGGCATCGCCCACACCCGCTGGGCCACGCACGGCGCCCCTTCGGACGTCAACGCGCACCCGCATCTGGACGCCGAGGGCAAGGTCGCCGTCGTCCACAACGGCATCATCGACAACGCCTCCGACCTGCGCAGGAAGCTGGAGGCCGACGGAGTCGAGTTCCTCTCCGAGACCGACACCGAGGTCCTCACCCACCTCATCGCCCGCTCGCAGGCCGTGAAGCTCGAGGACAAGGTCCGCGACACGCTGCGCGTCATCGAGGGCACGTACGGCATCGCCGTGATGCACGCCGACTTCCCCGACCGCATCGTGGTGGCCCGCAACGGCTCCCCGGTGGTCCTCGGCATCGGCGAGAAGGAGATGTTCGTCGCCTCGGACATCGCCGCCCTGGTCGCCCACACCCGCCAGATCGTCACCCTCGACGACGGCGAGATGGCCACGCTGAAGGCCGACGACTTCCGTACGTACACCACCGAGGGCACCCGTACGACGGCCGAGCCGACCACCGTGGAGTGGGAGGCAGCCTCGTACGACATGGGCGGCCACGACACGTACATGCACAAGGAGGTCTTCGAGCAGGCCGACGCCGTGGACCGGTGCCTGCGCGGCCGCATCGACGACCGGTTCTCCACCGTGCACCTGGGCGGCCTGAACCTGGACGCCCGCGAGGCGCGCAAGATCCGCCGCGTGAAGATCCTCGGCTGCGGCACTTCGTACCACGCGGGCATGATCGGCGCCCAGATGATCGAGGAGCTGGCCCGTATCCCCGCGGACGCCGAGCCGGCCTCCGAGTTCCGCTACCGCAACGCGGTCGTCGACCCGGACACGCTGTACGTCGCGGTCTCGCAGTCCGGTGAGACGTACGACGTACTGGCCGCCGTGCAGGAGCTGAAGCGCAAGGGCGCGCGCGTCCTGGGCGTGGTGAACGTGGTGGGCAGCGCCATCGCCCGCGAGGCGGACGGCGGCATCTACGTCCACGCGGGCCCCGAGGTCTGCGTCGTCTCGACCAAGTGCTTCACCAACACCACGGTCGCCTTCGCGTTGCTCGCCCTGCACCTGGGCCGCACCCGTGACCTGTCGGTCCGCGACGGCAAGCGGATCATCGAGGGCCTGCGCAGGCTGCCCGCGCAGATCTCGGAGATCCTCGCGCAGGAGGGCGAGATCGAGAAGCTGGCGGCGGAGTACGCCGAGGCCCGCTCGATGCTCTTCATCGGTCGTGTACGGGGCTACCCGGTGGCCCGCGAGGCCTCGCTGAAGCTCAAGGAGGTCTCGTACATCCACGCCGAGGCCTACCCCGCCTCCGAGCTCAAGCACGGACCGCTCGCCCTGATCGAGCCCGCCCTTCCAACGGTCGCGATCGTCCCCGACGACGACCTGCTGGAGAAGAACCGCGCCGCCCTGGAGGAGATCAAGGCCCGCAGCGGCAAGATCCTCGCGGTGGCGCACCAGGAGCAGGAGAAGGCCGACAGGACGATCGTCGTCCCCAAGAACGAGGACGAACTGGACCCGATCCTGATGGGCATCCCCCTCCAACTCCTCGCCTACCACACGGCGTTGGCCCTGGGCAGGGACATCGACAAGCCGCGGAACCTGGCGAAGTCCGTGACGGTGGAGTAGCCCTCGTACACAGCGAACGGCCTCTCGGGTGTGCCACCAGCACCCGAGAGGCCGTTCCTGCGGGAGCCGAGGTCGCCCATTACCTCGGCTCGTGGCTGCCTCAGCCGGGAGCCGTCATCCTCCGGCCGGCAGCGCGTCGTGGGACCGCGGTGGGCCAGTGGGCCAGGAACGCCGTCGCGGTGTACCAGGCCACGGCGCCGCCCGCCACGGCGAACCAGCCGCCGACCTTTCCGAGCGCCTCGTTGTCCGCGAAGCTCGAGATGGCGAGCAGCACCAGCGCGACGAAGAACAGCCCGTAGGCGCCCTGTGCGAGCGGTCCGCGGGCCGCCGCTCCGAGGGTCAGGCTCAGCGCGACGAGTGCGAACAGCAGGAAGAAGAGCCCTGCGGCGTTGTCGGACAGCGTGCTGCCGGCGGTGACTCCCCAGTCGCCCGCCATCGCACCCCAGGCGAACCACAGGGCGCCGAACCCCGTGAAGGCCGTGCCGGTGACGATGTCACGGTCGCGGAACGCGAACAGACCCGCGATGAAGAGCGCGATGCCGCCTACGTACGTGGCGAGACCCACGGCGTCCGCCGCCGTCACGCCGTCGATCACTTCGGTGTGACCGAGGCCGAAGAACAGCAGGGTGATACCGAGGGCGAGATGACCGAGGGTGGTGATGGTGCTTCCCGCAGTGACGTCGTTGTTCACGGCGGGCCCCCTTTCATGCAGGAGCGCTTGCGCGATGCCCTATGCCGGACCGTGTCGGCCCGACGACCGGTTTGTACCCTTCACAAGGGTACAAACACCTCTACGCGCGAGTAGGTTTATGCCGCGTCAGAAGTGGCATCGGCCCTCGTCGCGCCTCGTCCCACCTGGGACAACGCTGAGACAACGGTCGGGGCGACGTCTTACGGGATGACGACGACGGGCCGCTGCGCCCGCTTGGCGAGCCGCCCCGCGACCGAGCCGAAGATCCGCCCGACGATGCCGTGCGTGGAGCCGACGACGATCGCGTCCGCCTCGTACTCCCGCCCGACCTCCTCGAGCTCGTGGCAGATGTCGCCGCCGCGCTCCACGAGGATCCAGGGCACCTCGGAGAGGTAGTCCGCGCAGGCGAGTTCGAGCCCGAGCACCTCGGTGCGGTGGTCCGGGACGTCGACGAAGACCGGGGGTTCACAGCCCGCCCACACCGTGGTCGGCAGCCGGTTGGCCACGTGCACGATGATCAGGCCGGAGCCCGAGCGGTGTGCCATCCCGATCGCATAGGAAAGGGCGCGCTCGCTGGACGTCGAGCCGTCGAAGCCGACGACGACGCCATGCTTGAACGCGGGGTCACAGGACTGACGTGTCTCTTCCGCCGCGAAGGGCTCGGACGCCGTGGGATCGACGACGGGGCGCTTGCGGTCCGCGGGATCGAAGAATTCTTGACCGGCCATGGCTGTCTCGGCGTTTGGATCCTCATGGGTGGGACGACAGGTGCTACGGAGCTGTGTCCGGGAATCATCTTCCCAACCCCATACCCCCAAGGGTACGGCGGCACGCCTCCTCTGCCCAGATCCCGCGACGGCCGCGGGAGGGTTCCAGGGAGCATGCACGAGAGGGTGCCCGCAACGCAATGGTTGCTGCCCCGTACAGGCTGTTTGCGCAGGGTTTTGATCGCCGTAGTACGGCAGTTGATCGGTCCGCTGCCGCTTGCATGGCGTGCTACGACCGCTCGGTTTGCCCCGGGACCTCTCGCCGGGCGGTGGATTTCGTGACCGCCGGGTCGGGCAGGCGTTGAACTCCGGTGAGCCACCGCTCCAGGGAGGCCCAAGCCACCGTCCAGGGAGGCCCACCGTGTCCGCACCCCAGCCCTCCTCCGGGAAGCCCGCCGCGCGGGACTCCGTCGGCGACTCCGTGAGCGATGTGGTGCGCTGGGCGGCCTTCAGCTGCGTACTGGTCCCCGTGGTGCTCGTCGGGTACGGAACCTCGCTGGCGGGCGCCGCCGGCACGGCCCTCGGACTGGCGGCGGTGACGGCGGTCTGCCGGGCGCTGCTGAGGCGCTCCGAGCGGTACGCGGCGGGCGCTTCGGCCAACGATCCGGCCGGGAAACGGACAGCCGGTCGCCGACGGCGCATCAGGGGCAGTACAGGAGCGCACAGAGGGGGCCGGAGAGCCCCGGAAAGCACGCCGGTCGACTGACCGGTTTCAGCTCACGCGCCCGGTGGTTTTCAGCCAACTTCCGGCTCCTGCGCATTCCTTGGCCTAAGGGGTCTCCACCCCCCGTTCCACCTGCACCGAAAGGGGTGCCAGGGGGCCTCACACCCTACGGGGACCGGCCACGGAGCTGAGGCGCACTTCCCTGTACGGCCCACGAGTGCAACGCTTCGTGATCGAATGCTTCACGCCAAGTTGTCATGTCGACAATCTGCCGAGTGCTGAACTGGTCACGTAGGCACCACGGGACACAGTAGATTCGATCATGCTGTCTGACGGCGGGGGACTCGTGCAGGACCGAGGGGAAACGTGTTGGAGCGACAGACCCGAAAGGTTAGGGGCGCCGCGACCACCGAGGGGGGCTTAGCAGTATGAGCCACGACTCCACTGCCGCGCCGGAAGCCGCGGCCCGGAAACTTTCCGGGCGACGCCGCAAGGAGATCGTCGCGGTGCTGCTGTTCAGCGGCGGCCCCATCTTCGAGAGTTCCATTCCACTGTCGGTGTTCGGGATCGACCGCCAGGACGCCGGCGTGCCGCGCTACAGGCTGCTTGTCTGCGCGGGGGAAGAGGGGCCCCTGCGGACCACAGGGGGACTTGAACTCACCGCGCCCCAGGGGCTGGAGGCGATATCCAGGGCAGGCACCGTCGTCGTGCCCGCCTGGCGGTCGATCACCTCGCCGCCGCCGGAGGAGGCGCTCGACGCACTGCGCCGGGCCCACGAGGAGGGCGCCCGCATAGTCGGGCTGTGCACCGGCGCCTTCGTACTCGCGGCGGCAGGGCTGCTGGACGGTCGTCCCGCGACCACCCACTGGATGTATGCGCCGACGCTGGCCAAGCGCTATCCGTCCGTCCACGTCGATCCCCGCGAACTGTTCGTGGACGACGGCGATGTGCTGACATCGGCGGGTACGGCGGCGGGTATCGACCTCTGTCTGCACATCGTGCGGACAGACCACGGAAACGAAGCAGCCGGAGCGCTGGCCCGCCGTCTGGTGGTCCCGCCCCGGCGCAGCGGCGGCCAGGAGCGCTATCTCGATCGGTCTTTACCAGAGGAGATCGGCGCCGACCCGCTCGCGGAGGTCGTCGCCTGGGCGCTGGAGCATCTCCACGAGCAGTTCGACGTGGAGACGCTGGCGGCACGCGCGTACATGAGCCGTCGTACGTTCGACCGCCGGTTCCGCTCGCTCACCGGGAGCGCTCCCCTGCAGTGGCTGATCACGCAGCGGGTGCTGCAGGCGCAACGGTTGCTTGAGACATCCGACTACTCGGTGGACGAGGTGGCGGGCCGCTGCGGCTTCCGCTCCCCGGTGGCCCTGCGCGGCCACTTCCGCCGGCAGCTCGGCTCGTCCCCGGCCGCGTACCGGGCCGCCTACCGGGCCCGGCGCCCGCAGTCCGACAAGCCCTCGGACCCGGAGGGACCGCCACCGCCACCGGCTGCTCCGCAGGAGTCCGCCTCGGTTCCCCAGCAGACCCGCCGCACGGCCGCCGCCCACGCGGTGGGCCCGACGGCGTCCGTCTCCACGGAGCCGGGCAAGAGCGGCACCGAGATGTACGCCAACGGCAGGCCGAGCCTGCCGGGACAGCGGAGCGCACCATAAGGGACGTAAGGCTGTAGCGGGGCGGGTCGCCCGCCCCGCTACAAGGGCTGCCCTGGTCCCGCGCCTGCCGCGGCGGTGGCGGCGGGCCGTAGGGTAAGACATATGAACGATCGCATGGTGTGGATCGACTGCGAGATGACCGGTCTCTCGTTGTCCGACGACGCGCTCATCGAGGTGGCCGCACTGGTCACCGACTCTGAGCTGAACGTGCTCGGGGAAGGGGTGGACATCGTCATCCGCCCGCCCGACACGGCGCTGGAGACCATGCCGGAGGTGGTACGTGCCATGCACACCGCCTCCGGTCTCCTCTCCGAGCTGTCCGCCGGTACGACCCTGGCGGACGCCGAGGAGCAGGTCATGGCGTACGTACGTGAGCACGTGAAGGAGCCGGGCAAGGCCCCGCTGTGCGGTAACTCGGTGGGCACGGACCGCGGTTTCCTGCTGCGGGACATGCCGGCCCTGGAGCAGTACCTCCACTACCGGATCGTCGACGTCTCCTCCGTCAAGGAGCTGGCCCGCCGCTGGTACCCCCGGGCGTACTTCAACAGCCCGGAGAAGAACGGCAACCACCGCGCCCTGGCGGACATCCGCGAATCCATCGCCGAACTCCGCTACTACCGCGAGGCGATCTTCGTCCCGCTCCCCGGCCCGGACTCGGAAACGGCCCGCGCGATCGCCGCGAAGCACGTCCTGCCTGGGGAGTAGCGCCTGTGCTGCGCCCTCGTAAACGCGGGCGCGAGCACCCCTTCCGACCCTGTACACTTTTTCTCGGCCGGTCGGGAAGTCCACGCGGACAACCGCCGGACATGGTGGGTGTAGCTCAGCTGGTAGAGCACCTGGTTGTGGTCCAGGATGCCGCGGGTTCAAGTCCCGTCACTCACCCTCGAGAATGAAGGCCCGGCCTGTACGAACAGGCCGGGCCTTCATCGTTCCCGAGCACCGCGAGATGGGCTCCGCTCACGACGAGTCGCGCTCCACCAACATCGCCGGAAGCACCAACTGCCGCTTCTCCAGGCCTCGCGAGACCGCGGGACGACGGTCCGCGATCTCGTCCAGCAGGAGGTCGAGCATCGCGCGGCCCATGTCCTCGATCGGCTGGCGGACGCTGGTCAGCGGCGGGTCCATGTGGCGGGCGATGGCGGAGTCGTCGTAGCCGACGAGGGCCACGTCGTCGGGTGTGCGGCGGCCCGCCTCACGCAGGACCCGGCGGGCGCCGGCCGCCATCACGTCGGAGCCGGCGAAGACGGCGTCCAGGTCGGGGCGGCGGGCCAGCAGTTCCGTCATCGCGCGGCGGCCGCCCTCCTCCGTGAAGTCACCCGTGATGATCAGTTCCTCGTCGACCTCGCGGCCGGCGTCGCGCAGCGCGTCGCGGTAGCCGTCGACGCGGCGCTGGGCGCCGAAGACGTCGAGGCGGCCGGCGATATGGGTGATGGTGCGGCAGCCCCGGGCGAGCAGGTGCTCCGCCGCCGCCCGGCCGCCGCCGTAGTTGTCCGAGTCGACGGAGGGCAGCGTCTCGTCCGCGGACCTGCGGCCGCTGATCACCGCCGGGATCTCCAGCTGGGACAGCAGATCCGGCAGCGGGTCGTCCGCGTGGACCGAGACCAGCAGCACGCCGTCCACCCGGTGCGCCGCCAGATACTGGGCCAGCCTGCGCCGCTCCCGGTCACTGCCCGCGAAGATCAGCAGGAGCTGCATCTCGGTGTCCGAGAGGGCCGCGCCCACACCTTTGAGCATGTCCGAGAAGTACGGCTCCGCGAAGAAGCGGGTCTCCGGCTCGGGGACGACCAGGGCTATCGCGTCGGTACGGTTCGCGGCGAGAGCGCGGGCCGCCGTGTTCGGGACGTAACCGAGTTCCGCGACCGCCGCCTCGACGGCCGCGCGGGTGGCCTCGCTGACCCGCGGGGAGCCGTTGATCACGCGGGAGACCGTGCCGCGGCCCACTCCGGCGCGCGCGGCGACCTCCTCGAGGGTCGGCCGCCTGCCGCTGCGGCCCCGCGCTCCGTGGACTACCATCCCCTGCCTCCCGTCCGACACGGCTCGCACCGCGTGTGGCCTGGAATCTAACAGTGTCGGTCCGTGCGCGGCTTCCGGCACTCATCTGCCGACGCCCGTACCGGACTTGATCACTCCCCAGTAGAGCCGCCAGGCGTTAGCTAACGGCCCGATAACTGAACACATATCTCACTGTCCGGTCCCTTGACACCCCCGCATCGAGCGGCGAACCTTCAACACATCACTGGTGGGAGCGCTCCCACAGTACCTGGCACATACACATCCCGCACGTTCCCCGCCCGAGCCGCAAGTCAGAACACACGGGCCCAGCAAGAGAGTTGGCCGGGGGGTCGGCACGTCAGGGCAACAGGAGGACGACAATGCGCGCACGTACCCGAACCGGCCGCCGCAAGGTGGTAGTCCTCGCGGCCGTGGCGTCGCTGGGCGCCGGGCTGCTGGCAGGTTGTGCCGATGACGGCGGCGACGAGGAGTCGCCTGGCAGCGGCAGCGGTGGCGGTAAGACCAAGATCACTCTGGGTCTCTTCGGCAGCTTCGGCTTCGAGGAGGCAGGCCTCTACAAGGAGTACGAGAAGCTCAACCCGGACATCAGCGTCCAGCAGACGGTGATCGAGCGGAACGAGAACTACTACCCGCCGCTGGTCAACCACCTCACCACCAACAGTGGACTGCAGGACATCCAGGGCATCGAAGTCGGCAACATCAACGAGGTCGCGAACACCTACGCGGACAAGTTGGTGGACCTGTCCAAGTACGGCAAGGAGAGCGACTTCCTCGACTGGAAGTGGAAGCAGGCCACCACCAAGAGCGGCGAGACGATCGGCCTCGGCACCGACGTCGGCCCGATGGCCATCTGCTACCGCAAGGACCTGTTCGAGGCGGCCGGTCTGCCCACCGACCGCGCGGAGGTCGGCAAGCTGTGGGAGGGCGACTGGGAGAAGTTCGTCGACGTCGGCAAGGACTACAAGGCGAAGGCCCCGAAGGGCACCACCTTCATGGACTCCCCCGGCGGTCTGCTCAACGCCATCATCGGCAGTGAGAAGGACCGGTTCTACGACTCCTCCGGCGAGGTCATCTACAAGTCGAACCCGGCAGTGAAGGCCGCCTTCGACCTGACGGCCGCCGCCGCCGAGGACGGGCTCGTCGGCAACCAGACGCAGTTCCAGCCCGCCTGGGACACGACGATCGCCAACAGCAAGTTCGCCGCGATGTCCTGCCCGCCGTGGATGCTCGGCTACATCGAGAGCAAGTCGAAGCCCGAGGACGCCGGCAAGTGGGACGTGGCCTCGCCGCCCAAGCCCGGCAACTGGGGCGGTTCCTTCCTGGCCGTGCCCAAGTCGGGCAAGAACGCCGAGGAGGCCGCGAAGCTCGCCGCCTGGCTGACGGCGCCCGAGCAGCAGGCCAAGCTGTTCGCGAAGCGCGGCAGCTTCCCGAGCGCGGAGGCGGCGTACGATCTGCCGCTGGTGACCGGCGCGAAGAACAAGATGACCGGTGACGCGCCGATCGGCGAGATCTTCGCTCCGCTCGCCAAGGAGAGCCCGATCCAGACCATCGGCCCGAAGGACCAGATCATCCAGCAGGGTCTGACCGACAACGGCGTGATCCTGGTGACCCAGGGCAAGTCGCCCAAGGAAGCCTGGGACACAGCCGTCAAGACCATCGACAACAACCTGGAGAAGTGACCGGTATGGCCACCCGGCACGACACCGCCGCGCCCCCCGCCAAGGGGGGCGCGGCCCCGGGCCGTCCTCCGGCCGACGCGATACCTCCGGACGTGGCGAAGAAGCGCGCCCGGCTCTCCCGCCGATGGCAGCGGGACCTGCGCTGGAGCCCGTACGTCTTCGTCTCGCCGTTCTTCCTGCTGTTCCTGGCGTTCGGCCTGTTCCCGCTGCTCTACACCGCCTGGGCGTCCCTGCACACGGTGGAGCTGACGGCGCCGACCGACATGGAGTGGGCGGGGCTGCGCAACTACACGCGCGTCTTCGACGACGAGTTCTACTGGAACGCGGCGCAGAACACCCTGACCATCGGCATCATCTCCACCGTCCCGCAGCTGCTGATGGCGCTGGGCCTGGCCCATCTCCTCAACTACAAGCTGCGTGCCTCGACCTTCTACCGGGTCGTGATGCTGGCGCCGTACGCGACGTCGATCGCCGCCGCCTCCCTGGTCTTCGTGCTGCTCTTCGGCCGTGACTACGGCATGATCAACTGGGCCCTCGGCATCGTCGGTATCGACAACATCGACTGGCAGAACGAGACATGGGCCTCGCAGCTCGCGGTGTCGAGCATCGTCATCTGGCGCTGGACCGGCTACAACGCGCTGATCTATCTGGCGGCGATGCAGGCCATCCCGCAGGATCTGTACGAGTCGGCGGCCCTGGACGGCGCCTCGCGCTGGAAGCAGTTCATCCACGTCACGCTGCCCCAGCTGCGGCCGACGATCCTGTTCACCGTGGTCGTGTCGACGATCGGGGCGAGCCAGTTGTTCGGCGAGCCGCTGTTGTTCGACGCCAACAAGGGCGCGTCCGGTGGCTCTCAGCACCAGTTCCAGACGCTCGGTCTGTACATGTACGAGCAGGGCTGGCTGAACCAGCACCTGGGCCGGGCCTCCGCCATCGCCTGGACGATGTTCCTGATTCTCATCGTGATCGGCATCGTCAACTACGTCATCTCGCGCCGGCTGCGCGCCAGTAGTTAAGGAGAACCGGCCGTGACGACGACCCTGACCAAACCTCCGGCGGATCCGGAGCCCGGACCGCCCAAGCGGCGCCTACGGGGGCCCAAGGCGGCGCGCGCCGGCGGGCACATGCACGCCGGGCCCATCGCGTACGCCATCCTCATCCTGTTCACCATCGGCTCGCTGTTCCCGCTGGTGTGGACGGCGATCGCCGCGTCCCGCGACAATGCGCGGCTGGCCGACACACCGCCGCCGTTCTGGTTCGGCGCCAACCTCTTCGACAAGCTCGAACTGGCCTGGACGGACGCCAATCTGGGCGAGGCGTTCCTCAACACCACGCTGGTGGCGGGCGTTTCGTCGCTGACCATCGTGTTCCTGTCCACGATCGCCGGTTTCGCGTTCGCCAAGCTGCGCTTCAGGGGCCGTAACGCCGCCCTGCTGATCGTCATCGGCACGATGATGGTGCCGCCGCAGCTCAGTGTGATCCCGCTGTACATGATGGTCGCCGAGCTGGGCTGGACCGATCAGCTGCAGGCGGTGCTGCTGCCATCGCTGGTGAACGCCTTCGGGGTGTTCTTCATGCGGCAGTACCTGCTCCAGGCGCTGCCCGACGAGCTGATCGAGGCGGCCCGTGTGGACGGTGCGAGCAGCTGGCGGGTGATCTGGCATGTCGTGTTCCCGGCGGCCCGGCCCGCGATGGCCGTCCTGGGCATGCTGATGTTCGTGCAGACCTGGAACGACTTCCTGTGGCCGTTCCTGGTGCTCACCCAGCTGGGCAACCCGACCGTGCAGGTCGCGGTGGCCGGCCTCGGCCGCGGCTACACCCCCGACCAGTCCCTGATCATGGCGGGCGCGCTGCTCGGCACCCTGCCGCTGCTGATCGTCTTCGCCATCTTCGGCAAGCAGATCGTCGGCGGCATCATGCAGGGCGCCGTCAAGGGCTGACCCGCCGACAGCCCCGCGCATGGGGGCCGGGCCACCGTCGCCCCGGCCCCCGCCCTCCCCCACCAACCCCTCGGCCTCCACGACCTCAAATGGGAGCGCTTCCATGCCTGAGCCTGTGACCTTTCCCCCCGCCTTCCTCTGGGGAGCCGCGACCTCCGCGTACCAGATCGAGGGGGCGGTGCGAGAGGACGGCCGTACGCCCTCGATCTGGGACACCTTCAGTCATACGCCGGGGAAGACGGCCGGTGGCGAACACGGTGACATCGCTGTCGACCACTACCACCGCTACCGCGACGACGTGGCCCTCATGGCGGAGCTGGGCCTCGGCGCGTACCGCTTCTCGGTGTCCTGGTCGCGGGTGCAGCCCACGGGCCGCGGCCCCGCCATCCAGCGCGGCCTGGACTTCTACCGCCGCCTGGTGGACGAGCTGCTCGCGCACGGCATCAAGCCCGCCCTCACCCTCTACCACTGGGATCTGCCGCAGGAACTGGAGGACGCGGGCGGCTGGCCGGAGCGCGACACGGCGCTGCGTTTCGCGGAGTACGCGCAGATCGTCGGCGAAGCGCTCGGCGACCGCGTCGAGCAGTGGATCACCCTCAACGAGCCGTGGTGCAGCGCCTTTCTGGGGTACGGGTCCGGGGTGCACGCTCCGGGCCGTACGGACGCGGCGGCTTCACTGAAGGCAGCCCATCACCTCAACTTGGCGCACGGGCTCGGTACTTCGGCCCTGCGCTCCGCGATGCCCGCCCGCAACACGGTCGCGGTGAGCCTCAACTCCTCGGTGGTCAGGACGGTTTCGCAGGACCCGGCGGATCTGGATGCGGGGCGGCGGATCGACGACCTGGCGAACGGCGTCTTCCACGGCCCGATGCTGCACGGTGAGTACCCCCAGACGCTCTTCGAGGCGACGTCCTCGGTCACGGACTGGTCGTACGTCCTCGACGGCGACCTCGAGCTGATCCACCAGCCCCTGGACGCGCTGGGCCTCAACTACTACACCCCGGCGCTGGTTTCGGCCGCCGAGTCCACCCCGACGGGTCCGCGAGCGGACGGCCACGGCGCCAGCCCGTACTCCCCCTGGCCGGGCGCGGACGACGTGATGTTCCATCAAACTCCGGGCGAGCGCACGGAGATGGGCTGGACGATCGACCCGACCGGCCTCCACGAGCTGATCATGCGCTACTCGCGCCTGGCCCCCGGACTCCCCCTCTACATCACGGAGAACGGCGCCGCCTACGACGACAAGCCGGACCCCGACGGCCGCGTCCACGACCCCGAGCGGATCGCCTACCTGCACGGCCACCTCTCGGCCGTCCGCCGCGCGATCACCGACGGCGCGGACGTCCGCGGCTACTTCCTCTGGTCCCTGATGGACAACTTCGAATGGGCCTACGGCTACGGCAAGCGCTTCGGCGCGGTGTACGTCGACTACTCGACCCTGGCTCGTACGCCCAAGTCGAGTGCGCATTGGTATGCGCAGGCGGCTCGCACGGGGGAGCTGCCTCCGGTGACCACTGAGTAGGGGAAACAGGGGGAACGGGGGATGGGGCGCGGCGCTTGAGGGGGGTGCCGCGCCCCTGTTTCGCCTCCGCGAGAGTGGCCGCCCGTACGGCCGTTTCAGCCCCGTCCCGCTTCCGTGACGCTGAGCTTGTGGGCGGAGTGGAGCGCGGCGAGGAGGGCGGCCAGGTAGAGGGACACGGCGAGGACGGCCAGTTGCCACCAGGGGACGCTCAGGACGAAGCCGTTGATCTGCAGGGCGAGGACCACGCTCGGGACCAGGGCGATCACCAGGCCGAGGACCGTGCTTGCCCCGATGAGTGCGCCGTGCTGGCCGAGCAGGACGTGGCGGGCCCAGCGCGGGGGGATGCCGACGGCGATCAGGCGGGCCACGTAGCGGCGCAGGATGCGGGTCTGGCTGCGGGTGGCGGCCAGGATAGCGAAGAGCGCGAAGGTCACCAGGCCCGCGGTGGTGGCCAGGAGTGCCGCGGGAGGTACTGGATCGTCCGGTTTCACATGGATGAGGACGGCGCCGGCGTCCATGCCGGCGTTGATGACGGCCTGTTGCACGGCGTGCGCCTGGTCCGCGGAGACGCCGGTAACCATGAGCGGGCCGTCGGTCTGGATCGGGAGCCGGAGCGCGTCGGCGGTGGCGCGCAGCATGATGCCGTCGGAACCGGTCCGCCATGAGGTCGGGTCGGGAGCGACGGTGGTCGTGGGCAGTTCGGCGGTGCGGCCCAGGACTTTGTCGCCCTCGCGGACGACGAGACGGGAGCGCGAGTTCGTGCCCGCGGGAACGTCGTTGTCGTCCGACCAGACGAGCAGGCCGCCGTCGCGCAGCACGGCGGTCTGGGGGTCGTCGAGCCGGAGGCCGAGCAGTCTCTCGATCTGCTCGGGTGTGTCTGCCGCGAGCAGACTGCCGTCGTCGCCTGCCAGGCTTGCCATCCGTGGGCTGTCGATGTTCCCGTCCATCAGGTACCGCACTTCCGTGCGGGGCAGGCCGTCGATCGCGCCGGACGCGTCGACTGTGCGCAGCAGGGCCTGGTTCGGCGGGAAGGTGTCGCTCTCTTGGCCGGCCAGCAGGACCTGGCCGGGGAGAACGTCGGCGTACGACTGTTTCTCGGCCGTACGGATCAGGGTGTCCAGCAGGGTGAGATAGCCCAGGGAGGCACCGAACAGCACCGTGAGTACGGCCAGTGCGGCGCAGGCGCGGCGCCGGTCGGCGGCCAGCTGGCGGCGCACCAGTCGGCGGCGGGGCCCGCCCTCCGGGAGCAGCTTCAGTACGCCGCCGAACACCTCCGGGACGACCAGCAGCACCGCGGCGATCACGATGCCGGTCAGGAGACTTCAGCGTCCGTCACACCGACGTCCCGCACACGGGCTTCGAGGTCGGCGACGAAGATGTCATCGCCCGGCAAGAGATTGACCCCGCTACCGCTGCCGACCTGCGCGTCGAAGCGGCCGAGGTCGCGGTCCGCAACCTGTTCGCCAGACAGCGACAGCGTCCGCAGGGTGATGAACATGGCCATCACCAGCAGCGCGGCGACGAAGACGATCGCCACCGAGCGGGCCAGCGCCCGCGAGCGCGCCAGCCGCCGGGCGAGTCGGAGGGCCAGGCGGAGCTGACCGGCGTACGTCATACGGCCAGGCCCCGGTGCCGCTGGTGCTGTCCTCGTCTTCTCCTTCTCCGTGGCGTTCACGAGCGGGATTCCAGGCGGCCGTCGATGACCTCGTAGACGGTGTCGGCGAACTCACGGCAGCGCGGGTCGTGCGAGCAGACCACGGCCAGTACGCCGTCGTCGCACAGCTTGCGGATCAGCTCGAACAACTCCTGTGTCGGGGCCGAGTCCAGCGCACCGGTCGGCTCGTCCGCGAGGAGAACGGCGCGCTGTCCGGTGAGCGCCCGTGCTACGCCCACCCGTTGCCGCTGGCCGCCGGAGAGCTGCCACGGCAGCCGCTCCGCCAGGTCCGCGAGGCCCACGCGGGACAGTTGCTCCAGCGCCTGTTCACGGGCTTCGGCGACGGGGACGCCGCGTGCCTCCAGGGGCAGCGCGACGTTTTCTACGGCGGTGAACTCCTCGATCAGGTTGTGCTCCTGGAACACGACCCCGACGGTGCGCAGCCGCAGCTCTGCGCGCTGCGCCTCGTCGGCCGTGCCCACATCGACTCCGCCGACCCGGATCTCGCCGGAGTCGGCGAGATCCAGCCCGGCGAGCAGGTTCAGCAGCGTCGACTTGCCGGAGCCGCTGGCGCCATACACGCACACGAACTCCCCCGCCCTGGCAGTGAAGTCCACATCTCGCGCGGCCCATACGATCTCGGCCGCGGACCGATACGCCTTGCACACCCCGCTCGTCCGGACGAGCGGGGCAAGTGGTGCGCCAGCGGCTGTGCTCAACTCAGCATCCGTTCGTCGTACGCCAGGAAGAGATCTCGTCGCCGTTCTAGGGGCGACGTTGTCGCACATGGTGTGGGAACTGCAGCCGCTCAGCGTCGCGTTGGCCACCCCCTGCGTGGTGAACCGGCTCACGCCCAGGATCATTGTTGCCCCAAGTGTGAAGCTTCGCACGGTAATTGAAGGCTGGAAGACCGACGCCCCGGGGGCCACGGCCTGGACCGTGCCAGGCACTCCGGCCTCCGACCGGGAACGCCTCCGTCGGCGCTGTAAGCGGGCGGCCTCGGGGTGCCAAGGCTGTTGCGGGAACTTGTGACACTTGGACGTGCAAGTGTCACAAGTTCCCGCAACAGCCCCCACCCCTCAGGCGGCTAGAGCTTCCTCAGGGCTGACCACAGCCCATACGTCACGATCACCAACCCCAATTGCCCAACACAATGGGTTCCTGGCGCAGTAGAGAAACTCGACCTCGGTAAGCGGACCTGAGGGATGCGGCCGCGCTCATCGACGGTAGTTCTCCTTGTCCAGCAACGGGTCGAAGTCGCCGACGTCGGCCCGCGCCGCCAGCCGGGCCAGGGCGAGCGCACGCTTCTTGCGCTTGACGCCTTCCTTGAGCGCGGCGTTGACGGTGTCCCCCTTGGTACGGTCCGATCATGCCGCGCCTAGTGGAAGTCCCTGGGTACGTACGTTTCTTGACCGCTTCGGCTGTGTCTGCGTTCGGTTCTCAGGTCACGGGGCTGGCGTTGCAAGTCCTTACCGCCGTGGCGCTGAGCGCATCCGCCACCGAGGTCGGCATCGTCAACGCCGCCCGCTGGGTTCCGTATCTGCTCTTCGGACTCATAGCCGGGGTCGTGGTGGACCGCTGGCGGCGCAGGCCGATGATGGTCGCCACGGACCTCGGAAGGGCGGTCCTGCTCGGTGCGATACCGGTGTTGTATGCGCTGGATCGGCTCAGCATCCCCGCGCTGTGCATGTTCGTCTTCGTGTTCGGGGTGCTGTCGTTGCTGTTCGAGGCGGCGAACCAGTCGTATGTGCCACAGCTGGTACCAAAAGAGCTGCTGAACGCGGGGTACGCCCGAGTGGAACAGGCCGGCGCGGTGGCCGGCTCGACCGGCCCGCTGATCGCCGGGGCGCTGATCAAAATCATGGGAGCGCCGCTTGCCGTGCTGGTGGACGCCCTCACTTATCTGACATCCGGCCTGCTGCTCGCCTCGGTGAAGGCGCCCGACCCCGTCCCCGATCGAGGTGCACGGCGCAGCCTGGGCAGCGAGCTGCGCGAGGGCGTGGCATGGGTCTACCGACATCGCACGCTGGCGTCCATCGCCCTGACCTCGCACGCGATGCTCTTCTTCAACAGCATGGTGAGCACGGTCTTCGTGGTCTTCGCCCTGCAGAGCCTCAAGATCGGGGAATTCGGTCTGGGGGTCACGTATGCCTGCGCGAGTGTCGGCGCGGTACTCGGCGGTGCGCTCTCCGGTCGCTTGGCCAGAAGACTGGACGTCGGCGCCACTCTGGTCGTCTTCCGCCTGCTCGCCGCCATCGGCTGGCTGCCTTTGGTCCTGGCCGAGCGCGGATCGTGGGCGCTCGCCTCCGTGTCGCTCGCCTTCTTCCTCGTGTCCCTGGCCATCGGCATCGAAAGCCCGGTGGAGATGAGCTACCGCCAGGCGGTGACACCCGATGGGCTGCGCGGGCGGATGAACGCGACGATCCGCTCGATGAACTGGGGAATGATAGCGGTGGGTGCCCCGCTTGGCGGAGTACTCGCCGACCAGGTCAGCTATCGCTTCGCCCTGTGGATCGGACTGTCCGGAGCAGTCATCCAGGCACTCGTGCTGACGGTTTCTCCCACCCGGAGGGCCCGTACTGCCGACGAACTCGATCCCTCGACAGCTGATCTGACACGGCACGGCGCAGAAGCCGCTGCCGGGGATAGCAAGGACTGATCGGCTCGCGGTGGCATTTTGGTCCTGAGCGACAAGTGGTGTCAGCTTCCACGCACAAAACCACTCCTGGGTATCCATCGATGACCTGAGTAAATCCGATGTGGTCGCAGTCAGTCGCCCTCATGGCCCCACCTCAGCGACGGCGAGGCCGACGGCCTCCTCACCTGAGCACGCCGGTACGACCGCTCCTCGCGCTCCAAGCTCGAACCAGGTGGCCTTGCCCCGGCCCGGACCGTGTGTACACACGCCCCAGGCGTCGGCGCCGTACGAGATGAGGTGCATGCCGCGGCCGTCCTCGTCAGTGGCGGAGACGCGGGTACGGCAGGTGGGCAGGCCCGGGGCTTCGTCGTGGATGAGGATGCGGAGGCGGGTGGGGTCGGTCCAGCCGGCGTGGAGGGTGACGGGGGTGGTGCAGCCCTTCGCGGCGCAGGCGTTGATGGAGTTGGTGACGGCCTCGGAAGTCAACAGGACTGCGGTGTCGGTGAGTTCGGGGCGGCCGGAGGTGACGAGGAGGGTGCGCACGGTTTCGCGGGCGGCGCGGACCCAGGCTGGGTGGGGCGGGAAGACGAGGGAGACATCGGTGGGGTGCGGGTGAGTGTTGGGGCTTGGAGGGTTTTCCATGGGGCTCCTTCGGGTTGGGCGTCTACGCGGTGACCAGGTCCAGGCCTCGTCAACTGGCTTGAGGGCGGGGGTGCTTCCTCGTGACGCGGGGTGATTGGGTCGATGCCGAAGGTAGGACCACTCATGGGAAAGTTACAACCGTGTACGGCGCGCTTCCCTCTCAAGAGTGACGCCCCTTCAGTGCGATGGACGTCGGCGCCATCCTCGCGACACACTGCGCAAGGCCACAGGGAGGACCGCATGCCACCGAGGACCAGCCCCAGCGAGCGTCAGCGACGCCTGGGGGCTGAGCTGCGCAAACTACGCATCCAGGCAGGGATGTCGGGTGACGCCGCTGCCGAACTCATCCATGCCGAGCGCACCAGGATCAGCCACATCGAGAGCGGCCGCGTCGATGTCCCGCGCAACGGGCTGTACAAGTTGCTACGTGCCTACGGTTGTCCGGAGGGCGCCTACTTCGACGGCCTGATGGCGATGGCTCAGGAACGCGGGAAGGGTTGGTGGAGCGAGTTCAGCGACACCATCGGGCCAGCGGCCCGCGATCTGGCCGAACTCGAATCACGGTCAACCGTGCTACGAACGCACGAACCGATGCTCATCCCCGGCATGCTCCAGACTCAGGACTACGCCCGCGCCGTGCTCGAAGCCACCGAGGGGGACCCACAACGGGCGGACCGCTACGCCCAGTTCCGCCTGGCGCGGCAGCGTGTACTGACCGGCGATTCCCCCGTGACGTATCGCGCCGTCATCCACGAGGCCGCGCTCCACACCCGCGTGGGCGGCCCGGCAATCATGCGCAGGCAACTCCTGCGGCTGATCGAGGTCTCCCGGCTGCCCAACATGACCGTGCAGGTCTACCCGTTCGAAGCTGGAAACTACGCCGCGCACACCCAGTCGTTCGTCATCTACGGCTGCACGACCCCCGAACTGGACACGGTCTACCTGGAACATCCGACGAAGTCGCTCTTCCTGCGGGATGGAGACCAACTCGACGAGTACGCGAAGATGTTCGAGAGGCTCTCGCAACTGGCGCTAGCTCCGGTCGACCCGGAATCGGCGCCGGAATCGCACGAGTCACGGGACTCTCTGAGCCTCATCCAGCACGTGATGTACACCCTGTGAAAGGACCGAGCATGCCCCAACTTGCCTGGCAGAAGTCGTCGTTCAGCTCAGGCGGCGAGGGCAATTGCGTAGAGCTGGCGGCCGCCGCAACCCCGTACCGCATTCACCTCCGCGAGAGCGATCAACCGGACGGGATAGCCACGACCACACCTCGCGCCCTCGCGGGCCTGCTGCATGCGCTGAAGTCGGGGAACCTCAGCCACTGAGCCCCACCTGCGTTGGCGGAGATGGGTCAGCGATCACGGCTGTCCCAAGTGGCCGCCAGGCGGCCCCGACCCTCGATTTCCGAGATCGCGGCTACGGGCTCTCGGCGTCCCGGTGCAGGTCCCGGATCTCGGGGAGTTGCCGGAAGCCGGCTGACTTGTAGGTGGCGACGGCGCCGGCATTGTGGCTCGGGGTGCAGACGATCGCGCTCGATGAGCCCAGGTCCTGGAGGGCGGCCGTCGCGGCGACGGTGATTGCCTCGCCGTAGCCGTGACCGCGATGTTCCCGGTGTACGCCCATCGGCTCGAGCAACCCGGGCCTGCCCGGACCGGCCGACCAGACCGTCACCGCCGCCACCGCGTTGCCCTGGTCGTCGTACGCGACCAGACAGCGGGCGTCGGCGTACGGCAATCCGGCCGCCATCGCGTGCCAGCGTTCGTCCGTGAACGTCGACCCGTCGAACGATGCCCGCTGTACGGCGGCCCGCACGTGCGCCTGCTCCGGCCCGATCACCTCGATCCGCACGCCCGGGTCCTTCACCGGATCCGTGAGGTCGCGGCGCAGCGGAGTCCACGGCTCGGCGGCGCTCCAGCCGTTCTCGGACAGCAGATCCTGGACCAGTGCGCCCATCGGCGCCTCGATGTTCACCTTCCCCTCGGGCAGTACGCCGCGCTCCGGCTCGGTCACGTCCTCGACCAGCTGCCGCGCCAGCTCCTCGTCCCGCTGAGCGTCCGGCGCGATCGTCAGCCGCAACAACTCGGGACCGTCCAGCAGCCCGACGGCGAGAATCCGTCCGCCCCGGCTCCACGTCCGGACCGCCGCTGCCGTCGCCTCCGCACCGAACCGCCAGAACCAGCCCAGATCTCCCGGATGCAGTTGCATCGGCGCCCCGTCGTACTGCCACTCCCGCAGCACGCCCACTGCCTCGCTCAGCCCGTCAACTCCCGGCTCACCCAACGCAATCGCCATAGGCCCGATCACACATCACCGCACCGACCGTCCGCACCCGGTTTCCGGGCGGTCGGCTTGGCGAGGGTGCTTGACCACCCGGCGGTGTCGTCGAGGCGGTGCCGGGTCAGGGGGTGAGCTGCTGGTGGCCTATGACGGAGAGCAGTTCGAGCTTTCCCTGGCTGTCCGTGCCGGGGCGGGCGGGCAGTACCACCAGGGTCTGGGCGCGGTTCTCGGTGAACAGGACCTGGGCGTCGATGTCGATACGGCCGAGATCCGGGTGGAGGATGGTCTTGCACTCCGCGTAGCGCCGGGCGACCTCCCCGAGTTCCCACACACGGGCGAACTCGGGGCTGATTTCGTGGAGTTCGGCGACCATACGGGCGGCCCGGTCGACGTCGCTGCCGGCCGTCAGCACGGCCCGCAGGCGGGCTGCCATCATGCGGCTGTGGCGCGGGCGGTCCTCTTCGGCGTAATACAGGCGCTCGGCCGGGTCCGTGAACCAGCGGTAGTAGCCGCTGCGGGCCAGGCCCGTATGGCGGGTCTGGTCGCCGAGCAGGGCGGTGGCGATCGGGTTCATCGCGAGGGTTTCGGCCATGTCGGTCAGCACCAGGGCCGGGGTGTCGTCGTTCAGGCGTTCCAGGACCCGTAGGAGGGTCGGGCTGACGTGCTCGGAGGGCTGCAGGCGGGCCGGGGCGTTGTGGCCGATGAGGGCGAAGAGGTGGTCGCGTTCGTCCGGTGTCAGGCACAGGGCCCTGGCGAGGGCGGTGGCGATCTGGACGGACGGCTGTGGAGCGCGCCGCTGTTCCAGGCGGGCGTAGTAGTCGGTGGACATGCCGGCGAGCTGGGCGACCTCCTCGCGGCGCAGCCCCTGGGTGCGCCGACGCGGGCCCTCGACCAGTCCGACGTCGGCGGGACGCAGCATCTCGCGCCGCCGACGCAGGAACTCCGCCAGTTCTTTCTTGTCCATGTCCTCCATGGTCGCCGTTTTGCGTCGGCCCATCCAGGGATCGCCAATCCATGGATAAACCTTCCTCTCCCGCCTCCCCGCAGGCGCTCCTACGGTCGGGGCTGCGGGCGTGGCGTTCACCGGCCCGCAGCCAGCGAATGAATGAGAGAAGACCCCCATGAAGATGACCGGCAACACGATCCTGATCACCGGCGGCACCTCGGGCATCGGGCTCGGCCTGGCGCTGCGTCTGCACGAGGCCGGCAACAAGGTGATCGTCGCCGGCCGCCGCAAAGAACTCCTGGACCAGATCACGACCGAGCACCCCGGCATCGCGGCGCTCGTCCTCGACGTCGCCGACCCCGCGTCGATCGCCCACGCCGCCGAGAGGGTGGCGTCCGCTCACCCGGACCTGAACGTCCTGGTCAACAACGCCGGCATCATGCTGCGCGAGAACCTCCTCGACCCCGCCTCTCTCCCGGTCGCCGAGGACCACGTCGCCGTCAATCTGCTCGGCACGATCCGGATGACGTACGCCTTCCTGCCCCTGCTCACGGGCAAGGACGACGCGGTCGTCATGAACGTCACCTCCTCGATGGGCTTCGTACCGCTGGCGGTCACCCCGACCTACGGCGCGACCAAGGCCGCGCTGCACTCCTTCTCCGAGAGCCTGCGCGTGCAGCTCGCCGACAGCGGCGTCCAGGTGATCGAGGTGGTCCCGCCGGGCGTGCGCACCACCCTCATGGGCCAGCAGGACGACGAGAACGCCATGCCGCTGGAGGACTACCTCACCGAGGCCGTGGACCTTCTGCGGGAAAACCCCGACGCCAGGGAAATCGTCGTCGAGCGGGCCAGGTTCTTTCGAGACGCGGCGGCGAACGGTACGTACGACGACGTCCTGGCCATGCTCAGCGATTTCCGCTGAGCGGCACCAGGCACCAGGCACCAGGCACCAGGCACCAGGCCCACGGAACGCGATGTTGTAGCGCCGCAGTTCCTCGTATACGTACGGGGGTGCTCAGCTGCTACGAGTCAGCTCGGCCGCGCTTCGGGGCCCTCCGCGTGCAGCGCCCCCTCCCCCACAATCCGCACCCCCGTCTGCTCCCCCGGCCGCACCCGCAGCGGGCCCGCGACCCGGATGCCGACCGGGGTGTCGTGGCCGTCGACGGACACGGTGACCATGGCGTCGTGGCCGTAGTAGCAGACGTCGGTCACCGTGCCCCGTGCCGCGTCTTCCGCGGTGGGGGCGGTGAGGCGGAGTTGTTCCGGGCGGAGCAGGACCGTGCCGGTGCGCAGGCCCGCGGGCGGGGCGCCCAGGGACACGGTGCCCAGCGGTGTGCGGGCCGTGCCGTCGGTCTCGAGCGTGCCGGGGAGCAGGACGGCGTCGCCCACGAAGTCGGCGACCCAGGGGTCGGCGGGGTGGCGGTAGAGGTCCTGCGGAGTGGCGCACTGGGCGACGCGGCCGTCCCGTACGACGGCGACGAGGTCGGCGGTGGACAGAGCCTCCTGCTGGTCGTGGGTGACGAGCACGGCCGTGGCTCCCGTCGCGCGCAGCGCCGTCCGCACGTCGGCCCGTACTCCCGCCCGTAGCGCGCTGTCGAGGGCGTTGAACGGCTCGTCCAGCAGCACCAGTTGAGGACGCGGGGCGAGCGCCCGGGCGAGGGCGACGCGTTGCTGCTGGCCGCCCGACAGTTCGTGCGGCATGCGGTCGCCGTAGCCTGCCAGGCCGACCAGTTCCAGCATCTCGTCCGTGCGGCGGCGTCGCTCGGCCCGGTCCACACCCTTCAGGCCGAAGGTCACGTTGTGGGCCACGCTCAGGTGCGGGAACAGCGCGCCCTCCTGCGGGACGATGCCGACGCGGCGCCGCTCAGGTGGCACATGGACGCCCGCACCCGGGCCGGTCAGGACCCGGTCGCCCACCCGTACCGTGCCCGCGTCGGCGCGCAGGAAGCCGGCGACGATGCGCAGCAGGGTCGTCTTGCCGCAGCCAGAAGGGCCGAGGACGGCGGCCAGGGCGCCGGTCGGCACGGTCAGGTCCAGTCCGCGCAGGACGGGGCCGCCGTCACCGTACGACTTGGTCAGTCCTTCGACATGGAGCTCGTTCATGTCCGTAATGCCCGTCATGTTCGGTGCCTGCCAAGGAGGTACGAAGGGACGGCCGCCAGCAGGATCAGCGCGGCCGCGTAGGGTGCGGCCGCCGCGAAGGACCCGGCGCCCGTCTCGGTCCACAGGCGGGTGGCCAGGGTGTCCATGCCGGTGGGGCGCAGGAGCAGGGTGGCGGGCAGCTCCTTCATGCAGACCACGAACGTGAGTGCCGCCCCCGCCGCCACCCCCGGCGCGGCCAGCGGCACGGTCACCTCGCGCAGGACCTGCCACGGCCGCCGCCCCAGCGACCGGGCCACGTCCTCCAGCACGGGCGGCGCCTGGAGCACGGCGGCCCGCGTTGCGGCCACCGCGACCGGCAGGAAGAGGACCGCGTACGCGCAGACCAGGAGCGGGAGTTGCTGGTACAGGGGGTACGCGTAGCGGACCGCGAAGAAGACCAGGGAGAGGGCGACCGTGATACCGGGCAGCGCATGGCCCGCGTACGCCGCCTGCTCCAGCAGGCGCGCGCCGCGCCCCCGGTGCCGGGCGGCGATCACCCCGACGGGCAGGGCGAGGGCCGTGGTGAGGGCGGCCCCGGCCGCGGCGACGGTGAACGTGGCCCACGCGGTGTCCGCGATCGCACCCAGGTCCCAGGTGGCCGAACTGCCGGCGGTCAGCCAGTACGCGAGGGTGCCGAGCGGGAAGACGACGGCCACGGCCACCACCGCCCCGCACCACAGCAACGCGAGCGGTCCCCACCGGCCCAGTGCCATCGGTACGGCCGGGCGGGCGGTGCCGGTGCCGGTCCTTGCGTGCCCGGCGCGTCCGCGCGTACGGGCCTCGGCGGCGACCAGTGCCACCGTCATCACCACCAGCACGACGCTGAGCGCGGCGGCCGGGGTGCGGTCGAAGGACGCACGGTACGAGGTGTGGATGGCACGGGTGAAGGTGTCGTACCGCATCAGTGAGACCGCGCCGAAGTCGGAGAGCACATACAGCGCGACGAGCAGCCCGCCGCCCGCCGCGGCCGGTCGCAGTTGCGGCAGGGTGACCCGCAGGAAGGTCGCCGCCGGGCCGTGGCCGAGGGAGCGCGAGGCCTCCTCCTGCGCGGGGTCGATGCCGCGCAGCGCGGCGGCGACCGGCAGGTGGACGTACGGGAAGCTGACCAGGGTCAGGGCAAGTGCGGCGCCCGCGAAACCGGCGAGTCCGGGAGCCGCGGACAGCCAGGCGAAGGCGGCGACGTAACTGGGCACCGCCAGCGGCAGCGTGGCCAGCACCGACCAGGCGCGGGCGCCCGGCAGGGCGGTGCGCACCGTCAGCCAGGCCAGCGAGACGCCCAGCACCAGGCTGGCCGCGACGACCACGGCGGTGAGGCCGAGGCTGCGGCCGAGCAGGTGCAGGGTGCGTTCGTCCGCGACGACGTCCCAGGCGTAAGCGGGGCCGCGTTCAAGGGCGCGGACGGCGAGATAGCCGAGCGGGAGCAGGGCGAAGAGGGCCGCCACGCAGGCGGGGACGAGCAGGACGAGGGGTGTTCTGCGCCCGGCCGTGCTACGGAACGGCCGGGCACCGAGCGCCTTTTGGACCGTACGAAAACGGGGTGGCTCCCCGCCCGTCCGGGACCGGCGGGTTGGCTCCCCGCCTGTCCGGGACCGACGTGCACCGGGCACCCCACTGCTCGTGTCGGGGCGCCCGGACTGCGATGTGGTCACAGCCGTCAGACCAGCCCGACGTCCTGGAGCATGGCCAGGGTCTCCTGGAGGGACTCCAGCTTGCCGAGGTCGATGTCGGGCGACTCGAGGGAGTCGAACGGCGGCAGGCCCTCGACGGTGCTGGTGACGCCCGCGGCCAGCGGGTACTCCATGGTCTTGTCGGCGAAGTAGGTCTGCGCCTCCTCCGACAGCAGGAAGTCGACGGCCTTCTGGGCGGTCTCGCTCTGCCCGCTGCCCTTGAGGACGCCCGCCCCGGCGACGTTGATCAGCGCGCCGGGGTCCTTGCCGGGCAGGAAGTGCAGCTTGGAGTTGACCTTGTCCTCGCCCTTCTCGGCGACCCGCTCGTACCAGTAGTAGTGGTTGACCAGGCCGAGGGAGACCTCGCCGGCCTCGACCCCGTCGAGCGTCGCGAGGTTGTGGGCGTACGTCTTGGCGCCGTTCGCCTTCAGGCCCTCCAGCCACTCACGGGTCGCGTCGTCGCCCTCCAGTACGCGCATGCCGGTGACGAAGGCCTGGAAGGAGGCGTTGGTGGGCGCGAAGCCGACCTTGCCCTTCCACTCGGGCTTCACCACGTCGTGGACGCTGTCCGGGACGTCGCCCTCGGCGACCTTGTCCGGGTTGTACGCGATCACGCGGACGCGCCCGGAGACGCCCACCCAGTCGCTGTCGGCGCTCCGGTAGGCCTTGTCGACCTTGTCCAGCTGAGCCTGCGGGAGCTTCTCCAGCATCCCCTCCTTGGCAAGGGCGCCGAGCGCCCCGGCGTCCTGGGAGAAGAACAGTCCGGCCTTGGTGCGGTCGCCCTCCTCCAGGATCTGCGCGGCCAGCTCGGCGCTGTCGCCGTAGCGCACCTCGACCTCGGTGCCGACGGCCTTCTCCAGCTTGTCGAGGATCGGCTTGACCAGCTTCTCGTTACGGCCGGAGTAGATGACGAGGGCGGAGTCGCCGCCGTCCGCCGAGCTGCTCTTGTCGTCGTCGGAGCCGCAGGCGGCGAGGGCGGGGAGCAGCAGGCCGGCCGCGACGAGCGCGGTGATTCGGCCAGCCAGAGGGCGTCGCATGAGGGTGCCTTCCTGCGTGGCTCGCTGCGACGCCGCAGGTCGCGTCGTCGGGCGGCGAGCGGCGTACTGACGCTTTTTAGCCAACTGTGAACATGCTATGAATAAGGTAAACCTTGCCTAACCGTCAAGGGATCTGTGTTATCTGCGGACTTTGCTGCGGAAAGGCGCGCACCGTGATCGACCCCTTCGGGCCCCTCCAGGCGCCGCCCAGCATTTCGACCCCGTCGGCCGCCCCGCCCACCTCGGTCCCCTTTCCGGAACCGCCCGTACGTCCGCAGAGCGCGCCGCAAGTACGCCCGCACGGCGTGCCGTTCGCGCGGAAGCTCGCGGCGTACGGCGACCGCGTCGCGCTGATCACCCCGGACGGGGAGCTCTCCTACCGCCGGCTGGCAGAACGCGTGGCCGCCACCGCCGAGCGCCTCGGCCCCGTACGCCGACTGGTGCTGCTGGCCGGCGCCAACCGGGCCGACGCCCTCGTCGTCCACCTCGCCGCCCTCTCCGCGGGCCACCCCGTACTGCTCGTCCCCGGCGACAACGACCGCGCGATACGCACCCTGACCGCCGCGTACAACCCGGACGTGGTGGCCCGGCCGGACGACCACGGCACCTGGACCCTCGACGAGCGGCACCACGGCAGCAGCCACACCCTCCATCCGGATCTCGCCCTGCTGTTGAGCACCTCCGGTTCGACCGGCTCACCCAAACTGGTGCGGCTCTCCCACGAGAACGTCCAGGCCAATGCCGAGTCCATCGCCACGTACCTCGGTATCTCCGACACCGACCGCGCGGCCACGACCCTCCCCATGCACTACTGCTACGGCCTGTCGGTGGTCCACAGCCACCTGCTGCGCGGTGCCGGGCTGATCCTCACGGACCGTTCGGTGTCGGAGCCGGACTTCTGGGCGGAGTTCCGTACCGCCCGCGGCACGTCCCTCGCCGGGGTGCCGTACACCTTCGACCTGCTCGACCGGGTCGGCTTCGAGCGGATGCGGCTGCCGCAGCTGCGCCGCGTCACCCAGGCCGGCGGTCGGCTCGCACCCGAACGCGTCGCACGGTACGCGGAGTTGGGGCGCCGGTCCGGCTGGGAACTGTTCGTGATGTACGGGCAGACCGAGGCGACGGCCCGTATGGCCTACCTGCCGCCGCATCTCGCCGCCGAGCGCCCGGAATCCGTCGGGGTGCCGATCCCCGGCGGCTCCTTCCGGCTGCACCCGGTCGACGACCAGGGTGATCCCGGGATCGGCGATCTGGACGATCCTGAAATCGGCGAACTGGTCTACTCCGGTCCCAATGTGATGCTCGGTTACGCCGAGAGCCCGGCCGACCTCGCCCTCGGCCGGACCGTACGGGAACTGCACACGGGAGACCTCGCCCGGCGCGCACCCGACGGACTGTACGAAATCGTGGGCCGCCGCGGCCGGTTCGTGAAGATCCTCGGTCTGCGGATCGACCCCCAGCGCGTCGAGGCGCTGCTGGAGCGGCACGGGGTCACCGCGTACTGCACGGCGGACGGCGACGCGCTGGCTGTGGCCGCGGCGGGGGACGAGGCCGCCGACGGTGACCGGCTGCGGCGCCTGGTGGCCGACGTGTGCGGAATCCCGGCCCGCGCGATACGGGTCCGGGTCCTCGCCGAACTCCCTCGGCTCGCCACGGACAAGCCCGACTACGAGGCCGTACGACGGCTGACGCGCCCGGCACCGGAGGAGGTGGAAGAGGCAGGGCTCGCCGGGGACTTGTGCCGGCTCTACGCCGAGATCCTCGACCGGGCCGACGCCACCGAGGACAGCAGCTTTGTGGGCCTGGGCGGCGATTCGCTCTCCTACGTCGAGATGTCCCTGCGGCTGGAGGAAGCGCTCGGCGGGCTTCCCACCGACTGGTATACGAGGCCGATTCGCGAACTGCGCGCCCTGGCAACTCCCGTGACGGAACTGGCAGGTACGGAAGCCGGCGAAGCCCCGGCAGCCGGAGCCGCCGGACGGCCGGTCTGGTGGAACGGGCGGCTCCCTATCCGCACCCGCGGCCCGAAGTCCCCGCGGCCCTCGCGGCCCTCGCGGTCCTGGCGAACCCGTCGCACGCTGGAAACCGGCGTAGCCCTGCGCGCAGTCGGCATCGTTCTGATCGTCGCCTCGCACATCCCCTTCTTCTCCCTCCAGGGCGGCGCGCACGTGCTGATCGGCGTCGCGGGCTACAACTTCGCCCGTTTCCATCTCACCGGCGCCGAACGCCGCGCGCGCGTACGGCACTTGTGGCGCGGCATCGCCCGCGTCGCTGTACCGAGCGTGGCGTGGATCGCCGGCGCGGTGGCGCTGACCGGCCACTACGACCCGGCCAACGCCCTGCTCCTGAACAGCCTCCTCGACCAGGGGACCGAACGTCACGAATGGCACTACTGGTTCGTGGAGGCGCTGGTCTACATCCTGGTCGTCCTCGCCGTACTGATAGCAGTTCCCCTGCTGGACCGGCTGGAGCGGCGGTACGCGTTCGGGGTGCCACTGGCGCTCCTGGCGGTCGGGCTGATCGGCCGGTACGACCTGCCGGACCTGGCACCCGCCCGCTTCCACCTCGGACCGACCGTGGTCTTCTGGCTGTTCGCGCTGGGGTGGGCCGCCGCACGGGCGACCACCGTGCGACAGCGGTCGCTGCTGACGGCGGTACTCCTGCTCGCACTCCCGGGCCTCTTCAACGACCAGCCACTGCGCACCATGCTCGTGGTGGCCGGGCTGACGCTGCTGATCTGGGTGCCGACGCTGCCCAGCCTGGGCCCGCTCAACCGGATCACGGGCATCCTGGCGAGCAGCTCGCTCTACATCTACCTGACGCACTTTCAGGTCTATCCCCACATCCCGGACGACTTCCCGCTCCTGGCCCTCTTCGCCTGCCTGGCCGTCGGCATCGGGTACGCGGCCGTGGCGACGCGGGTGGTCAGGCGGCTGTGACGCCTTGCACCGCCGTGCCGCTTGTACCGCCGTGCCGCCGGTCTCGAATCAGCGGAACGCCGAGGGCGGTGGCGCCGGTGATGCCACCGCAGCCGCGTCCGTGACGGCTACGGCGCCGCCGGTGAAGTCGGTCAGCGTTCTGCCGTGTTCGACCCTCGCGGGGTGCGGGTCCGAAGCGGCGCGGCGGGTCAGTTCGGCGATCGGGAGCGGGTGGTCGGAAGCTACGAGGACCGCGTTGCCGAAGCGTTTGCCGCGCAGTACGGCCGGGTCGGCGACCAGGGCGAGCTCCGGGAAGACGCCCGCTGCCGTGGCGATCTGCCCGCGCAGGTGGGCCAGCGGGGGGCCGTCGGCGAGGTTGGCCGCGTATACGCCGCCCGGCTTGACGACCCTGCGGACGTCGTCGAGGAACTCGGTGGAGGTCAGATGCGCCGGCGTGCGCGCCCCGCTGAACACGTCCGCGATGACCAGGTCCGCCCAGCCGTCCGGCACCTTGGCGAGCCCTTCGCGGGCGTCGGCGGAACGTACGCGGATCCGGGCGTTCGGGTCCAACGGCAGCTCTCGGCGGACCAGTTGGACGAGGGCGGCGTCGCGCTCGACGGCCTGCTGGGTGGAGCGGGGGCGAGTGGCGGCGACGTAGCGGGCGAGGGTGAGGGCGCCGCCGCCGAGGTGCACGGCATGCACGGGTTTGCCCGGCGGGCCGACGAGGTCGATGACATGGCCGAGGCGGCGCTGGTACTCGAAGTTCAGATACGCCGGGTCGTCGAGGTCCACGTACGACTGCGGGGCACCGTCGATGAACAGCGACCAGGCCCGAGGCCTGTCCCGGTCGGGCATCAGCTCGGCGAGCCCGCCGTCGACTTCGGCGACGACGGGTTGCGCCGTCCGCCGGTCGCCTGACCGCTTGGTTCTCGGCTTCGCCCTTGCCCTTGCCATCGGGCCATTATCGCGGCGTACGGGCGGGGTGGCTCAGCCCACTATCGGGGGCGGGAGAGGGAGGCTCAGCGACAGCGCCCCAAAGGGGCGCGGGGCTGTGTCAATGTGCGGCTCCGCCGCGATGGGGGTCCCCCCGCGCGAGCTCGATTCGAGCGTGGGGGAGCGACCAGCCACGGCCGACCCGCAGACAATCACCGGCCGTCGCCTGCAACACCTAACGGCAGTTATCGGCCGCCTCGATCAACCGAGCCGCCTCGTCCAGCGCCGCCCGCAGCACAACCGGGTCCGTGGCGAGCTCGGAGTCCTCCGGGGGCAGGAGCCAGTCGGAGCCCTCGACGGGCGGCTCGCCGGACCCGGCGCCCGAGTCCTCGGAGGCGGCGGCCTCCGCGACGAGGCTGACACCCCGACCATCCGTCTGCGTGCACGTGCTCCCCGGCACATCCCACGCGTCCGCCGTGCCCGGCGGCACCAGGAAGCCGAGGGTGTCGCAGCTGTCGTCGTGCAGTACGGGGCCCACGGCCTCCGAGGAACCCCGGCGCAGGATGTCGACGGCCTCCAAGCCCTGCCGCGTCGGGACGGTGACGAGGTCACAGGGGTCGCCGGGGTCCGCCGGCCCCTCACCCCCGGGCGGGGGCGCGGCCTCCGTCGAGAGCGGCGCACGGCGATCGATGCTCTGTCTGGTCTCCATCGCGACCTCCATATGGAACCCCTCCTCGATCGAACTCACCGCATGGTTCAACGCCCCCGGACGTCAACGGCTACGGCGCAACTCAGCCGCAAAGGATGGCAGTTCATGGCAGATCATGGATGAGATATCCGGTTTGTAGCCAAACCTCGCGTGGTCGGCTCATCACAGCGGGTACGTTCTTGCCCGCCAGAAACATGAGCGAGACCTGATCCATCCGAGCGAAACGTGATCAACTCGCCCGGTTTCCGGCATGGTTCGACGGTTCGCGAGAGAGGGCCCGGCCATGGCGTCGTCCACGACGACCTCGTCGTCCCAGTCACCTCCACCACCGCGGCCGAACCTCGCCTTCCGGGAGCTGCGCGGGCAGCGCTCGCCGGGCGAGTTCGCCGCGGCGGTGCGACGGGCCGCGCGGGAGATCGGGGAGCGGGTGAGCTGCGACGCGCGCTACGTGGGGCGCGTCGAGGCGGGGGAGATCCGCTGCCCGAACTACGCGTACGAGCGGGTGTTCCTGCATATGTTCCCCGGCCGGTCGCTGACCGACCTGGGCTTCGCGCCCCGCTCATCGGTACGCGGACGCGGGGCGCGTGAATTGGACGAGGCGCTCCCCTCGCGCACCACGAGCCCGACGTACGCCCCGCATGAGACGGATGGGGCGCACGAGCCGTATGAAACGCAGGACGCGCAACACGCCTGCGGAACGCACAACACGTACGGCATGCAAGACACGTACGGAACGGAAGACCCGTACGAGTACCACGATCAGAACCACGAGGAGAGCGACGTGCAGCGTCGCGCATTCATGACCGGCGGCACCGTCACCGTGGCGGCCGCCTCCCTGGGCCCGCTGGGCCTCGCGTTCGGCGGCCCGGCCGTCGCGGCGGACCGTCCCGTGCGCCGGGTCGGTGAGGCCGAGGCGGGCGCGCTCGAAGAGGCCGTACGGCAGATCCGGCTGCTCGACGACCGGCACGGCGCGGACGGTCTTTACCGGAGAGCGGCGGCTCCGCTGCGGGCCGCGTACTCACTGCTTGACGCGGGCGCGACCCGGCGGGCGACCGCCGAGCGGCTGCACTCGGGGGCGGGTGAACTGGCCATCTCCGTGGGCTGGCTGGCACACGACTCGGGGCGCTTCGGCGACGCGCGCTCGCACTACGCGGAGGCCCTCGCGACCGCGCGGGTCGCCGGGGACCCGGCCCTGGAGGCGCACGCGTTCTGCAATACGTCCTTCCTGGCGCGTGACGCGGGACGCCCGCGTGAGGCGGTGCGGGCGGCGCAGGCCGCGCAGCGCGTCGCGCGTCCGCTGGGTTCGGCCCGGCTCCTGTCGCTGCTCGCCATGCGCGAGGCGGGCGGCTGGGCCGGGCTCGCCGACCGCACCGGCTGCGAGCAGGCGCTCGCCCGCGCGCACGCGCTGTTCGACCGCGGGCCCTGCGAGGCCGACCCGGAGTGGATGAGCTTCTACGGAGCGGCCGAACTGGCGGGCCTGGAGGCCCAGTGCTGGTCGACGCTCGGCGACTGGCCGCGCGCGGCCCACCACGCCCGGCGCGCGGCCCGCCTCCAGGACCCCCACTTCACGCGCAACATCGCGCTCTACACCGCCGAACTCGCCGACGACCTGGCCCGCGCCGGCCACCCCGACGAGGCCGCCACGGCCGGACTGCGCGTACTGGACCTTCTGAACGAGGTCCAGTCCTCACGCGTCCAGACGATGCTCGCGGGCACGGCCCGGGTACTGCTGCCGCATCGCCGCGCGACAGGAGTGTCGGACTTTTTGGAACGGCACGCGGCGCTGGCGCGGACGGCATAGCGCTGCGTCGGTATCCCGTAGGCGCCACTTGGGGTGAGGTGACGTAGGCAGACGGTTTACGCGGCTCCAGCTCTCCGCCGGTGCTTTGTGTGGGCGCCTGACCGCTGCAGCGACGGCTAAGCGTCCGGTGCGGTTCGCCCGCGCCCCAAAGGGGCGCGGGGCTGTGTCAATGTGCGGCTCCGCCGCGATGGGGGTCCCCCCGCGCGAGCTCGATTCGAGCGTGGGGGAGCGACCAGCCACGACGGACCCGCAGGTGCGGACGGTTCTTCCAGCGGAGCGCGTAGGTCGCCGAACCCTGCGATTTCGCACGTCTCACGCGCGCGTGCCAGCGGACTCGTACGCACCTCGACCCCGGAGAGCCCGTCGAACGGCGCCCGGTGCAGTCGCTCCCCGAGCAGCTTGGCGCCGCGCCTGCCTTCCTCCAGGAGAGCAATGTCACTCCTGCCGGTGTGCTTGCCGGCCAGTGACCACTCGGTCTGTCCGTGCCGGGCCAGCAGGATGCGCGGTGCCATGAGTTCGGCCTCCGGTGGGGTCAGGGATGGACCAGGAATGGCTCAGGGTCGGATTCAGGGATGACCCTCTGGTGGATCGCTCCATCATCGCCGAGGCTGCTTCGGGGCAACCCACTGGGCGATCTCAGCGTCTTGCAGGACCGAGGCGCCCCGTTCAGGCGTTCGCATAGGTTGGACCTTGGGGCGTGGCGCACCGGCCACGGGGTCAGAAGGGGGAGGGCGGTCGGATGCGGCGGACCGATGTACCGGTTACCGAGGCGGTATCGCGCGTTCGGCCCCGCTGGTGGGCGGAGCTGCCGCTGATCCTCCTGGTGTACGCGGTGTATTCGGCCGGCCGGCTGCTCGCGCGCGGGGACGTGACCACCGCCGTGGACCACGGTCTGGAGATCCTGCGCATCGAGAAGGTCTTCTACCTCAACGCCGAGCACCCGCTGAACCGCCTCTTCACCCGCGAGCCCTGGATCGGCATACCCGCCGACTTCTGGTACGCGTCGCTGCACTACCTCGTCACGCCCGCGATCCTGGTGTGGATCTTCCGCTCCCGGACCGTGCGTTACCGGGCGGCCCGCACCTGGCTGCTGGCGTCGACGTTCATCGGCCTGATCGGCTTCACGCTGCTGCCCACCTGCCCGCCCCGGCTGCTGTCCGCGAGCCACGGCTTCGTCGACACGATGGCCCAGTACAGCGACTACGGCTGGTGGGGCGGCGAGGCGAGCGCGCCGCGGGGCCTGGGCGGCATGACCAACCAGTACGCGGCGATGCCGAGCCTGCACGTCGGATGGGCGCTGTGGTGCGGGGTCATGCTGTGGAAGTACGGCGGCACACGGCTCACCAAGATCGCGGGGGTCGCGTATCCCTTGATCACCACGGTCGTGGTGATGGGCACCGCGAACCACTACTTCCTCGACGCGCTCGCGGGCGCCGCCGTGATGGGCGTCGGCCTGCTGCTGACCCGGCCGGTACTGCGGCTGGCGGACCGGGTTCGGGAGCGGTACGGGATACAGATACGGACGCGGATACGGCTGCTCGCCCGGGTCCGGACAGCGGGCACGCCTGGCTCGACACCCGTCGCTGCGCCGGTCCAGGAAGCGATCCCGGAATCCGTCCCGGAAGCGGTTCCCGAACCGGTCGTCGCCTCCGTCACAGCGGGCTCTCGAGCCGCAGGCTCCTCAATTGTCAGTGGTGGATGCCAGACTTCCCCGGGTGAGCGAATTCCGCGACAGCGCAAGGTCAGTGCCGGCCCAGGTTCCGGCACCGAGCAGGGAGCCGAACCCGAAGCAAATCCCGCCGACGCGGGGGACGAGACTCCGGCAGCGGCTCGCTGAGCTGCGCGGTCCGGCGGTCGCGCCGCAGCCGCTGGACGCCCGTGCCCTCGCGGCACTCGCCGCGAACCCCGGCTGCAAGCGCCGCGCCATCCTCGACGGAGCGGGGGTGAACAAGGCGGCGCTGGCGAGCGCGCTCGGCTCGCCGTCGGCCTTCGGGCAGTCACAGTTCGCGTTCATGCGGGGCAACGCCTTCGAGGCGAAGGTCAAGGCCGACGGAGGCGCTGAGCTGCTGCGGCTGGTGCACGAGAAGTTGGACCCGGGGGCGGAGCCGCCCGCGAACGGTCTCGTCCCCGACCTGACGGCCGTGGGCCCCGAGGGACGTGCGGCCCGTACGGCACTGGCGCTGCGCGAAGCGACCGAGGCCGGCGCCTGGACGCTGCTCGACCACCCCATGCTCGCGCTGGAGGTCGCGGGCTCACCCGCCTTCCTGGAGCCGGACGCGGTCGTGGTGCATCCCGACGGAAGCTGGACGGTCGTAGAGATCAAGTCCTTCCCGATGCTGGACGGTTCGGCGGACGCGGCGAAGGTGGGCGCGGCGGCGCGGCAGGCCGCGGTGTACGTACTGGCGCTGGAGCGGGTCGCGGACCGCATCACCCCCGCCCCCGAGGTACGGCACTCAGTGCTCCTGGTCTGCCCGAAGGACTTCTCGAACCTCCCCACCGCCTCCGCCGTCGACGTCCGCAAACAGCGCGCCGTGACCCGCCGCCAGCTGGACCGCCTCACCCGCATCGAGGACATCGCCGCCACCCTCCCAGAGGGCACCTGCTTCGCCCCCGACCTCCCCACCCCCGACCTGACGGCAGCAGTCGAGTCGGTCCCCGCCACCTACGCCCCCGAATGCCTCTCCACCTGCGAACTCGCCTTCCACTGCCGGAACCGCTCCCGCACCGAGGGCGCGGTGACGTCCCTGGGCCGCTCCCTGCGGGCAGAGCTGGGCGGCCTGACGACGGTCGACGACGTCCTGTCGGCAGCCCGCGGCGACTCCGGCGACCCGGACGACCCGGCGGTGGCCGCGCTGCGGAGAGCGGCGGAGTTGCGCGCGGAGGCGCTGGACGGCCGCGAGGGAGTGGGGCGGGCGACGTGCTGAGCGCATGGCAGCCCCGGTGCAGTCCGCGCCCCTTCAGGGGCGCGGGGCTGCATCAATATGCGGCTCCGCCGCGGGGGCGCGACCAGCACCCCGTCAGGGGCGCGGGGCTGTGTCAAATTGCGGCTCCGCCGCGGGGCGCGACCAGCCACAACGCACCCGCACGAACGACACCGACCCGCGCGGAGCGCCCCGTAAGGGGCGCGGGGCTGCGTCAATACGTGGCTCCGCCTCGTTGGGCGCGGCGAGCGCCCTTTAGGGGCGCGGGCCGTGACACTAGGCGGCTCCGCCGCGTGGGCGCGACCAGCCACAACGCACCCGCACGTACAACACCGAAACGTGCAAAGCGCCCCGCCTGGGACGGAGTCCCATGTCCCTGATCACCACCCTCGCCCGCCTCGAAGCCGTCGACACCGGCCGTGCCCAGCCGCTCGCCACGGTGCGGCACCGGCACCTCACCGAGCAGCCGCTCGTATTCGTGCCGCTCACGACCGCCGGAGAAGCCGGGGCCCCGCTAGGGGCACTCGTCGGCACCGACCGCGACGCGCCCCGGCTGCTCGTCGTGCCGCAGCCCCGCGACCGGGACCTGCGGTTCGCGTTCCTCGCCGAGCTGGCCGGCGTCGTCCTGCCGTACATCGACGCGTACGGCGAGGACGTCGAGGCCGCGGAACGCACCGAGACCGACCCCGAGACCGGCAAGCGAGTCAAGGTCGAGGTCGAACTGTGCGCGGACGCACCGCAGTTGATCGTGCCGAGCCGAGCCGGTATCGAGTTCGTACGGCTTCTCGGGCGTTCCATGCGCTTCCGCCGCACCGCCGAGCAGGACCCGGAGACGCCCCACCCGGCACCCCCGCACGTACCGCTGCTCGGGCGATGGCTGACGCACTACGGCGAGCGGGCCCGAGTGCCCGGCTCCGCGCTGCTGCTCGCCCTCACGGACGTACTGTCGCGCCACTGGGCCACCGGCCAGAGCAGCCTCGAGGACCAGCACCTCGGCGCACTGCTCGCCTGGATCGACCCACCCCAAGGCGAGTCCGGAGCCGAGGCCGCCCTGCGGGCCGAGCTCGGGCGCGACGCCAAGGGTCAGCTCCTCTGCCCGCCCGCCGGCCCCGCCACCGACCCGGCGTTCGACAACAAGCTGCTCGCCCCCGCCATCGAGCGCTACGACCGCGCCCGTACGGCACTCCAAGCCGCCGAAGACGGCCTCCAGGCGGACGACCGGCTCGGCGAACTCACCGCCGCCGAGCGCGAGATCCGCGACCTCGTCGACAGCCGCACCCGCCCCACCTGGGACGCGGTGTGGCACGGCCTCGACCTGCTGCGCACCCTGCCCGAGGGCACCCACGCCGCCGACCGCTGGACCCGCGACCGCTGGTCGTTCACCGGCCACCGGGACCGCGTGCTCGCAGGCGAGCCCCCGCAGCCGCGCCGCGACGACGCGGTCACCGCCGCGAACAAACTCGCCACGCGCGAGCGCGAACAGGCCCGCCTCGAAGCACAGGAAGCCCTCGACGACCCGCTCGTCATGGCCGGACGCCGGCTCGCCGGAGAGGCCTTCGCGGGCGAGGTCACGGACGTCGTCATGGCGTACAGCGAGAGCAAGCGCCCCAGCCCGCGCCCCCTCGTGACGGTCCGCACGGACGACCGTCCGCACCTCGCCGAGCGCGCCAAGGTGTACCGCTCGCTGGGCGGAAAGCCGCAGGCAGCGGAGTTCGTCGAGTACGTCGAAGGCGAGGCCGACGGCGCCGACACCGGAGGCAGGAGCATCGTCCTGCGCATCGTCGACAAGATGGGCCGCGGCAAGGAACCCGAGACCGGCTCCGTCCCCGAGAAGGGCGACCACGTCTGCTTCACGCTCTTCGAGCACGAACAGCGCGGCGGCGCGAAGCTGCCCGACCCGGAGGACACGCCTTGGACGCACGGCGGCCCACCGGGTGAGGCGACGGATCCCCCGGCCGACCCGGTGACCGAGGAGGACGTCCTATGACCACCACCGCTCCCTTCGACGCCAGCACCGAAGCGACCCGCGCCACCGACGCGATCCTGCGCGACACCCTCCACGGCACGCACCGCGGAGTCGTCGTCGACTCCCCGCCCGGCGCCGGCAAGTCCACGCTCGTCGTCCGCGCCGCGCTCGAACTGGCCGAGGCCGGACGCCCGTTGATGGTCATCGCGCAGACCAACGCGCAGGTCGACGACCTGGTCCTGCGGCTCGCCGACAAGAACCCCGAGCTGCCCGTCGGCCGCCTGCACAGCAGCGACCCGGACCCGTACGACAAGGCGCTCGACGACCTCCCGAACGTCCGCAAGTCGGCGAAGGCCGGAGACCTCGCCGGGCTCGACGTCGTGATCTCGACGGCCGCCAAGTGGGCCCACGTCAAGGGCGTCGAGCCCTGGGGGCACGCGATCGTCGACGAGGCGTACCAGATGCGCTCGGACGCGCTGCTCGCCGTCGCGGGCCTCTTCGAGCGGGCGCTGTTCGTGGGCGACCCGGGCCAGCTGGACCCGTTCGCGATCGTCGGCTCGGAGCAGTGGGCAGGGCTGTCGTACGACCCGTCCGCCTCGGCCGTGACGACGCTGCTCGCCCACAACCCGCAGCTGCCGCAGCACCGCCTCCCCGTCTCCTGGCGGCTCCCGGCGTCGGCGGCGCCGCTGGTCTCGGCCGCGTTCTACCCGTACACCCCGTTCCGCAGCGGCACGGAACACGGCGACCGGCGGCTGGACTTCGCGATCCCGTCGGACGGTTCGGGCCCCGACCGCGTGATCGACGAGGCGGCCGAGTCGGGCTGGGGACTGCTGGAACTCCCGGCCCGGCACACGCCTCGTACGGACCCCGAGGCGGTACGAGCACTGGCCCAGGTCGTACGCCGTCTCCTGGACCGAGGCGGCGCCGCCACCTCCGAGCGCTCCCCCGAGCCCACCCCCCTCACCGCCGACCGCATCGCCGTAGGCACGGCACACCGCGACCAGGCGGCAGCGGTCCGCTCGGCGCTGGCGGAGCTGGGCGCCGGCGACGTGACCGTAGACACGGCCAACCGCCTCCAGGGCCGCGAATACGACGTCACGGTCGTCCTGCACCCCCTCTCCGGCCGCCCCGACGCCACGGCCTTCCACCTGGAAACGGGCCGCCTCTGCGTCCTGGCCTCCCGCCACCGCCACGCCTGCATCGTGATCAGCCGCGCCGGAGTACCGGAACTCCTGGACGACCACCCCTCCACGGAGCCGGTCCAGCTGGGAGTCCCGCTGAAGTTCCCGGACGGCTGGGAGGCGAACCACGCGGTGTTCGCCCACCTCTCGAAACACCGGGTGCCATGGCAGCCGTAACGCAGAGAGCCCCCCGCCATGAACCCTGAGAATCCCGGCGGCCCGATGGTCCGTCGCGCGCACGCCTCGGACTGGACCGAACTCACCGGGATCGACTCCCTCGCGGCGTCGGGCGATGACGCGCGACGCGCAAACATCCGGCGCTGGTGCGAGCAGGGCCTGGTGCTGCTGGCCGAGGCCCAAGTGAACGGCTGCGCGTCCGGCGGTCCTGAGGCCCACTTGCGCGGTCAAGAGACAATGGACGGTGGCCCACCCACAAGGACGGGTCGTCCACCGCATGAGGAGGAGAAGTCATGGCGGAGCAAACGCCGCGTCGGAACGAGCCGCGGCTTCGCCCCGCGCCCCTGCTCTTCGAGCCCGCGGAGGCGGCCTCCGATCCGGAGCATTTCTTCGATCTGGAGTCGATCGACGATCCACGGGCGCTGCTGGACCGCGCCACGGAGCTGACACACGCGTTCCGCGCGGCCACCGACCGTGCCGTCGAGTTCCAGGCGATCGCCGCCGCGCAGCTCGCCGACCCCCGCCGGTTCGACCGGCTCACCGCGGCCGACATCGCCGAGCGGGCGGAGTGGACCGAGGACTACGCGAAGAGAATGGTCGACTTCGGCCGGGAACTGCTCAGCGGGACGAACGGCAAGGGTCTCGGGCATGGAATCGGCGATCTGCCCTGAGCCGCCGAGGCCCGAGCCGCGAGATCTGAGCCGCCGAGGCCCGAGCCGCGAGGCCTGAGTCGGCGAAACCTGATTCTTGGAGGCCTGAGCCGGCGAGACCTGAATCAGGGCCACCTGAATCAGGAGACCTGGGTCACGGAGGCTTGAGTCGGGGCAACGGCCGCCCGGCATATGCCGGGTGGGCAAGCTACCCCACTCGCACCCCTCCTGTCCCGATTTCCGGCGACTCCTCGCAATCGGCCTCTCACTGCCAGTAGACCTATGCGCCATGAGCGGCATGAGCAGCACAGGCAACCCGGCAGGCACCGTCGCGCCCAGCGCACGTACCGTCGCGCAAGGTGCACTCACCCTCACCTCGGACGGAGCCGCCTGGCTCGCGTCCGCACAGAGCCACAAGCACAGCGCCACCGTCGCCGTCCGGAACCGCCGGCCCACCACCCCGGCGGTCCTCCCCTGCGGCGCCGCCTTCGACGTCGTCAACGCCCCCGCGATCTTCGGCCGCCGCATGCTGGACGAGCTGTGGGGCGAGGGACCGGGTTCGGGGCCGGTGGCCGCGTACCGGGGGCGGATGCTCCTGTTCGCGACGCCGGGCACAGCGCAGCGACTGCCCGCGCTGCTGAAGTGGGAGGAGTGGGGCTCCGACGGCGGCGCGGGCCGCAGCCGCGCGATCCCGCCCCTGCTCTGCCACGGCCGGGGCGACGCGGTGACGGTCCCGCCCGCGGGTACGACAGCCGCCCCCGCGCCCATCCCCACCCCCGCCCGCTGGGTCGTCGCCCCGGACACCCAGCGGCCCTGGCTGCCAGGCCCGGAGGTCCTGCTCTGGGCAGCGGTACGCGCAGCTCGGGCGGCCCGGATATCGATTTTTCCTCCCCCGGATCCGGGTGCTAAGGTCTACGACGTCAGCAGGCGCCGCTAGCTCAGTTGGTTAGAGCAGCTGACTCTTAATCAGCGGGTCCGGGGTTCGAGTCCCTGGCGGCGCACGATAGCGATGGCGAGGCGTGTTCGCGGAAAGCGCGAACCTCCTCGCCATCGTTGTTTTTGCGCGGCTTCGCCGCGCGTTGTGGGGGCTCCGCCACCCACACCCCCGACGGGCGCGCTGTGACCGTCAGTCCGAGAGCTCACCCTGTCGAGATCCGCACCCCCCACGCCCCCGCGACCGTACGGCTCTCCACCTCGACCCGTACGTCCTCCCCCGGCACCGTGAAGCTCTCACCGAGCCCGACCGGGGCGTCCGCGAGCGGTGGATAGACCGACTCCTCCCGGCAGGCCGCGGTGTCGGGGTGGGCGTCGAGGACCTCGATCGGGCCGCCTCCGGACACGGCCTCACTGCGTACGCGATAGACGAGCACCCCCTGAGAACAGACCGCCCCGTCGTTCCCGACCCGCCCTCGCACCTCGAAGGCGAGCGCACTGTCCCGCCCGGTCCGCACCACCGCCAGCTTCGTCCCACCCCCCGCCGCAACTCCCACCGCACCCCCCATAGCCCCAGCGGCCACACCTGCCCCAGCCGCCCCAGCCCCAGCCCTCACCGGACCGCCGCTCGCCCCCAACGGCTCCAGCGCCAGCCGCGTACCGTCGCCACCCGCCGCCTGCACACACGACACCTGCCGCGATTCCAGCCAGCCGAGCTTCCACTTGTGCCAGGCGAAGAGATCCGGTGCGAGGCCGAACTGGCTGCCCATGAGGTCCCAGTCGCCGACGTACGTGTCCCAGTCGCCCCGATCGTCGGGCGGGCGGTGGTAGAGGTCGGGCAGGTCGAAGACGTGGCCGGTTTCGTGGGCCAGGACCAGGCGGTCCGGTGGATGCCGCTCGAAGACCGTGACGACCCGGCGGATGTCCGTGCCGTCGGCGCGTAGCGGCGACTCCAAGTTGACCACCTTCGTCGCGTCCGAGTTGACGCCGGGTGCATCCGGGTCGGCGACGAAGTAGACGACGTCGTAACGCGAGAAGTCGACCCGCGCGTCGGACGCGGCGAGGGCGTCGCGCAGATACGCGGAACGGCGCGCGGAGTTCCAGTCGCGCCGTATGGCGTACGCCGTGGAGGCACTCGGCATCGGAAGCCATGAACGCACTGCGTGCGGGCGCAGCGTGAACTTGCCATAGGAGGCGCGTTCGAAGAAGCGGCTGGTGGACGGGAAGTGGTCGGCCGTCAGTTCGGTGGGTGTGGTCCGCGGGACGGAGTCGGGGAAGGAGAGGAAGACCATCACCGCGTCGAGTTGGCGGTCTGGGCGCGGATAGGCGGTGTTCCAGGTGTCGAGGCCCACGGAGTGGTGCGCGTCGGTTCGCTTCAGAGCGCAGGGCGTCAAGGGCGGTACGGCATTGGAAGGGCCCGCCGCCAGGGAGGTCGCGGCGAGCGCCGTCATGGAGGTGAACAGTGCCGCGGGACCACGCCAACGAGGTCGTGCCCCGCCACGGGTGAGCCCCTTGAGGGGGAACAGACGCGGCACTTCGACCTCCGGTGCGGAATTCGGGATACCACACCCAGCCTGTACGTATTTGTCAGCCAACGTCCTGTTTGTCTGCACCAGAAGGGTGAGCACAAGGGCATCTGGATGAGCACGCCACAGGGAAGCTGACACCCTGAGCACTCACGGAACGTCACAACCGATCGGCCCCTGAAGGAACATGTCCACGTGCGGGCAGAAACGATCTGTCAGAAGAGCCGGTTAATTGGGGAGACTGAGGAGTAGCTGGAAGGCGTTCGGGCCAGCCTCTATGATCGGCACACTTTCCTGCGCGGACACGGCTAGAGCGGCCGTCCTCCACCGGCCGACCACCCGACGAGACCTGTACGAGTAACGAGTGCACAGCGGGAGCGAACGGTGAGCGGAATGTCCGATGGGCCGGTGCCGGCGGCGGACCTTGTCCGGCCGACGGTCACAGAAAGTGACAGTCAGCCGCTTTCTCACGAGGAGACGACCCCACGCGTCGACACTCACACCTCACGCGTGGACACGCGTACCACACGTACCGAACCGGTGACATCACGCGCCGAGGCCGAGCCTCCACCCGCCCCCACCGGAAGCCCCGGGACCGGCAGCACGACCGACGACCTCGAGGACCGTACATTCCGGTCCGCCTTCGACTTCGCCCCCGTGGCGATGGCCGTCGTCGACCGCGAAGGCCTGGTCGTCACGGCCAACGACGCGCTGGCCGCACTGCTCGGCGCCGGCCCGGACGGACTCGCGGGCCGGGTCGCCGCCGATCTGGTGGACCTGGCCTCCGACGCCCGCACCTGGCACGCGTACCGCGAGGTGCTCCGCGGCCGACAGGCCAGACTGCGCTGCACCCGACGACTCAAACACCCCGACGGGCACTCCCTCTGGGCCCAGGTGACGGTCTCTCCGCTCCCGGAGGAGGAGCAGGCCGTGCTGGTGTCGGTCTGCGACATCAGCGCCCGCCGTGAACTCCAGGCGCGGCTGCGGCACTTGCAGATGCACGACCCGGTGACGCGGCTGCCCAACCGCACCCTGTTCTTCGAGCGCCTGTCGGCCGCGCTGGAGGCGGAGGCGTACGAGGAGTCGGGCACCGGCCGGATCGGGCTGTGCTACCTGGACCTCGACGGCTTCAAGGCGGTCAACGACACGCTCGGCCACCGCATCGGCGACCGGCTGCTCGCGGCCGTCGCCGAGCGGCTGACGCGCTGCGCGGACGAGGCCGGTCACGCGCGAGCGGTCAAGCCGCTGGTCGCCCGGCTCGGCGGCGACGAGTTCGCGCTGCTGGTCGAGGACTCGACGGGTACGGAGCAGCTGGCGGAGCTCGCCAAGTCCGTACTGACGGCCCTTCAGGCGCCCTTCGACATCTCCGGGCAGCGGCTGTCGGTCTCGGCCTCGATCGGGGTCGTCGAGCGGCACGCGGCCGACACCACCGCGACGGGCCTGATGCAGGCCGCCGATACGACGCTGTACTGGGCGAAGGCCGACGGAAAGTCCCGCTGGACGCTCTTCGACCCGGAGCGCAACGCCCACCGTATGACCCGTCAGGCCCTCGCCTCCACCCTCCGCCCCGCCATCGAGAAGGGTGAATTCGCCCTGGAATACCAGCCGTTGGTGGGCATGGAGGACGGCGGTGTACGCGGGGTCGAGGCGCTGGTCCGCTGGAACCATCCTCAGTTCGGCACACTGACGCCGAATCGGTTCATCGGACTTGCTGAAGAAGACGGTTCCATCGTGCAGTTGGGGCGCTGGGTGCTGGCCACCGCCTGCCGGCAGGCGCGCCGCTGGCAGTTGGACCACCCGGATGTGCCGCCGGTCTTCGTGAGCGTGAACGTGGCGGTGCGTCAGGTCTGGGACTCCGACCTGGTGGCGGACGTCGCGGCGATCCTCACGGAGACCGGACTCGCCCCGCATCTCCTCCAGTTGGAGCTCACCGAGTCGGCCGTGATGGGCTCGGCGGGCCGCCCGCTGCAGGCCCTGCAAGCACTCAGCGACATGGGCGTACGCATCGCCATCGACGACTTCGGCACCGGGTACTCCAACCTCGCCTACCTCAGCCGCCTCCCGGTCTCCGTGCTGAAGCTCGACGGCTCGTTCGTACGGGGCTTCCAGTACGAGGAGGCTGGCAACCGCGCGAACCCCGCCGACGAGGTCATCGTCGAAGCCCTCATCGAACTCGCCCACCGGCTGGGCCTGACGGTCACCGCCGAGTGCGTGGAGACCGCCGGGCAGGCCTCCCGACTGCGGCGCATCGGCTGCGACACCGGCCAGGGGTGGCTGTACTCCCGGCCGGTGGCGGCGGATCGTATCTCCGCACTATTGACAGGGGCGGACTCAGGGGCGGACTGTCCTCAGGCCTGAGCCGTCCGCGTCTGCGGCAACTCGTAGGCGTCGGCGATCAGTTCGTACGAGCGCAGGCGTACGTCTCCGCTGTGGGCGTGGCTCGTGAGCATCAACTCGTCCGCGCCCGTGCGCTTTTGGAGGTCGTCGAGGCCTGCGCGGACCTCCTCCGCGGTGCCGTGGATGACGTTGGAGTTCCAGGAGTCGATGAACTCCCGCTCCATGGGGCTGAATTCGTACGCCTCCGCCTCCTCCGGAGTGGGCACGAGCCCCGGTCGCCCGGTGCGCAGACGGATCATGCTCAGGGCCCCGGCCATGACCTGGCGACGAGCCTCCTTCTCGTCGTCCGTGGCGAGCGCGGAGACGCCGATGAGGGCGTACGGGGCGTCGAGGACGTCGGAGGGTGTGAACGACTCGCGGTAGAGGTCGAGGGCCGGAATCGTGTTCTGCGCCGAGAAGTGGTGCGCGAAGGCGAACGGGAGGCCGAGGCTGCCGGCGAGCCGGGCGCTGAAGCCGGAGGAGCCGAGGAGCCAGACGGGTGGGCGGTGCGGGTCCTGTACGCCGCCGGGGGCGGTCGCCTGGATGGGGCCCGGGACCGCGTGGATACGGGCGTAGCGGTGGCCGTCCGGGAAGTCGTCGTCCAGGAAGCGGGTCAGCTCCGCGAGTTGCTGGGGGAAGTCGTCTGCGCCCTCGTTGAGCCGGTCGGTGCGGCGCAGGGCCGCCGCCGTCGCTCCGTCCGTACCCGGGGCGCGGCCGAGGCCCAGGTCGATACGACCCGGGGCCATGGCCTCCAGGGTGCCGAACTGTTCCGCGATGACGAGCGGCGCGTGGTTGGGCAGCATCACGCCGCCCGAGCCGAGGCGGATCCGGTGGGTGTGGGCGGCGAGGTGGGCGAGGATCACGGCCGGGGAGGTCGATGCGACGCCGGGCATGGAGTGGTGCTCGGCCACCCAGTAACGGTGGAAGCCGCGGCTCTCTGCGAGGCGGGCGATTTCGACGCTGGTGCGGAGGGCGTCGGTGGCGGTGTGTCCGGCGCCGACAGTTGCCAGGTCCAGCACGGAGAGCGGCACCGGGGCGGTGCCCGCCGTGTCGCCTCGTATCTCGTCTGCCGCCACGGGGTGCCTCCTGCTGGGTACGACGGTGGGTCCGCGGCGTTCTAACGGGGGCCGGTCGGCGGTTTATTCCGCCCCAGGAGAAGCCGAATCGTCGCCGGGCGATTCGGCGCCCACTCCAGCGGCGCGGAGGCCGACCTCGAGCATGTACACGAGCTCGGAGTTGAGGGACCGCCGTTCGGACTTGGCGTGATCGCGTAGCCGGTCACGGAGGTCTTCAGGGAGACGGAGAGTCATGCGGACTTCATTGATCATGGTGCTATTATGGTGGCATGAAGACACTAAAGAAAGTCGAGGGCACCGGGCACGCCCGGTGGACCTTCCGGCTTCGCGTGTCGTCTACCGCCCGCTCCGCCCTGATGGGCGAATGGGACCGGTGCCGTTGGGTGTGGAACGAGTGCGTGGCCAAGTCCCAGGCCGTTCACCTGCACAACAAGGTGACCGGGGAGAAACAGACGTGCGGCCCAGCACAGCTCGACAGGATGCTGACCGAAGCCCGCGCCCGTATCCCGTGGCTGCGCGAGGGCTCATCAGTTCCCCAACAGCAGATCATCCGCGACTTCGGCCGCTCCCGCACCAAGGCACAGAAGGACATCCAAGAACGCCTACCGGTGCGGCAGCGGGCCGGGATGCCGAAGTGGAAGACCAAACGCGAGGCACTGCCCACCCTGAACTACCCCCGGCGTGGGTTCCGGTTGAAGGGCGGCCGTCTGCACCTGGCCGGGGGCATCGTACTGACGGTCGTGTGGTCGCGGGAACTGTCGGCTGAGCCGTCCTCGGTGCGCGTATACCAGGACAGCCTCGGGCACTGGTACTGCTCGTTCGTCGTGCCCGCCCAGATACAGCCGCTGCCGGAGACTGGCCGCGCACTCGGTATCGACTGGGGTGTGAAGGAGACCGCCACCACCACATCCGAGGCCCACGACCTCCCGCACGCCGGGCACGGCGAGAAAGCCCAGGAGAAGCTGAGCCGGTATGACCGGATGATGCCCGCCGCAGGCCGGCGAAGGGTCAACCTGGATCGAAGGGCTACCGCGCGGCGAAGAAGCTGCGGGCGGAGGCGCACAAGAAAGTTGCCAGGCAGCGTGAGGACACCGGCCGCAAGTGGGCCAAGAAGGTGGTCCGCGACCACGACGCCGTCGCGGTGGAGGACTTTCGTCCGAAGTTCCTGGCCAGGACCACCATGGCCCGCAAGGCCGCAGACACCGCCATCGGCGCCACCAAGGCCGCTCTGATCGAGATGGGCCGCAAGCACGGGCGGGACATCCGCCTGGTCCACCCCGCGCACACCACGATGGACTGCAGTGCGGAGCGAGAGCCAAGCACGCTCCCCCACTGCCTTAAAGGCGTGGGGGGACCCCCAGCCGCTGGGTGAGCGCACCTACACCTGCACCGCCTGCGGAACCGTGTCCCCACGGGACAAGAACTCCGCACGCGTGATGCTCGTCCGGGCTGGTCTCAACCCGGTTGGTGCCGATGGCGGAAGACCTCCTGGAGCGCTGCTCCAGGAGGCGGCCTGAGCCAGGAATCCTCTCCCTTCAGGGAGGGGAGGATTCAAACCTGAACAATTGGCTCCCGTGTGAAGAGCATCCCCAGCTCAGGCGCGTTCACCCGGCGGTCGGCCAACCGCAGGGCTTCCCAGACCGTGACCTGGTTCGCGGTGAGGACGGGTTTGGCGAGGGCCTTCTCCAGGGCGGGGAGGTGGGAGGCCGTGTGGAGGGCGGTGTCCGGGAGGAGGACGGCTTCCGCGTCGGGGTGGTCGCCCTGGCGGGCCATGGTGAGGACCTCGTCGGCGCCCCACGTGCCGACCTCCGCCGCCGTGATGATGCCGCTGCCGCGGACGGAGACCACCTCGATCCCCGCGTCCTTCAGGAACGCCGAGAACAACGCGGCCACATCCTCCGGATACGTCGCCGCGATCGCGACCCGTCGCGCGCCGATCTCACGGATCGCGTGGACGAAGGCGAAGGACGTCGAGGAGGCGGGCATGCCGGCCGCGAGAGCGAGGGTGCGGACCTGCTCATGGGCGCCCTCCCAGCCGTACACGAAGCTGCCGGACGTGCATGCCCACACCACCGCCTCCGCACCGGACAGCCGCAGCTCCTCGACGCCGGCCGCGAGCCGGGCCGCCGAGCCCATCTCCAGCAGCGCGTCCTCGCGGTGGGCGTCCTCGCCGATGTCCGTGTGGACGAGCGGGAGGCGGATGTCGCTCCCCAGGAGCTGCTCGATGCGCGGGTAGTCGTCCTCGGCCGAGTGGCCCGGGTAGAGGAATCCGAGTGCCGTCATGCCCAACCTTCCTGTTCTTCCGGCAGTACGGGCCCCTGTGACTCAGGCACCGACCCCGGCATCGCTCCCGGAACCGACCCCGGGATCGATGCTTCCGGGATCGGAGCTTCCGGGACCGATCCCGGCATCGATGTTTCCGGGAACGCTCCCGGCATCGACTCCGGCAGCGATTCCGGCATCACCGGATGCTGCCGCGCCGAATGGTCGATCAGCGCCTGATAGGGCCCCACCGCTCGCGTACCCATGTGACGCAGTGCGGCCCACATCGTCACCTGGTTGGCTGAGATGACGGGAATCCGCAGCTCTGCCTCCAGCTGGGGGATCACGTCGTACGTGGGGAGGTTGGTGCAGCTGATGAACAGCGCGTCCGCGGCGCCGCGGACCGCCTCGCGGGCCATGTCGACGACGTCCCGGTAGGGGACCTTCCAGATGTGCCGGGTCAGGCCGAGAGAGGAGGTGCCGATGATCTCGATGCCGGCCTCGGCGAGGTACTCCTCCAGGGCCCGGGTCACCGACACGGTGTAGGGCGTGACCAGGGCGATCCTGCGGGCGCCCAGTTCCTGGAGGGCTTCGAGGAGCGCACCGGAGGTGGTCAGGGACTGCACCTCGCCGGCCCGCGTCATCGCCTCGCACATCGCCCGCTCGCCCGCGATACCGCCGACGAAACTGCCCGACGTACAGGCGTACGCGACGACCTCGGGATGTACCGCGTTCAGCGCGCGCACCGCTTCGCCGAGCGTCTCGTGCTCACTGACCAGCCGTGCGAGGTCGAGGCTGACCTCGACGGGCACAAAAGGGGTGCGGGTCAGATGCAGAGAGACCTCGTCCGGCACCCAGCGCCACAGCTCGCGGTCCAGGGCGAAGTCGAAGGGAGCGACGATGCCGACACCGCGTTGTGGGTGCGGTCCACCGAGGAAGGAGACGTCCATGAGCAGGCCCCAAACTCAAGTCGAGCTAATGAGTTGATGGTGAAGAACCGGCCCGAGGGGCCGGGGGACACAAGCCGGCGCATGCCGGGACGTCGGGACAGGAAAGCGGACCGCCTACGGGTCCATGTTGACGAAGGTAGGTTCCGGTGCCAGCGTGGTCAATCCGTGCATCTCAGACGGCTTCCGCAGTTGTCCCGCAAGTGTGCCCAGACCCAAGAGAAGCGGACTCGGATTGCGAAACGGTTTCCCCCCGATGACGGCACCCATGTCCCCGTACACGGCCGAAAACAAGCCGACCCTTTTGGTGCTCGACGCCGAGCCACCGCCTCGGCTCGGGCGGCTCACCGGGCGGGCCCGGGTCGAGCACGCCGACGAGTCGACGTTGGCCTCGTTGCTGCCAGCCGCGGATGTCCTGCTTGTGTGGGACTTCACATCGCACGCGGTGCGGCGCGCGTGGCCCGGCGACGGGCCGCGGCCGCGTTGGGTGCACACGGCGAGTGCGGGCGTGGACCATCTGATGTGTCCGGAGCTTGCCTCGTCCGAGACGGTGGTGACGAACGCGCGCGGCGTCTTCGATCAGCCGATCGCCGAGTACGTGGCTGCGCTCGTGCTGGCCATGGCCAAGGATCTGCCGCGTACGTTGGAACTTCAGCGGGGGCGGGAGTGGCGGCACCGCGAATCGCAGCGGGTCGCGGGTACGCGTGCGTGCGTGGTCGGCTCCGGGCCGATCGGCCGGGCGATCGAGCAGACCCTGAAGGCGCTCGGCATCAAGACTGCTCTGGTCGGGCGTACGGCGCGTGCCGGTGTCCACGGTCCCGACGAACTCGACCGGCTGATGGCGCGGGCGGATTGGGTGGTGTCCGCGGCGCCTCTCACCGACGAGACGGCTGGAATGTTCAACGCGCGGCGCTTCGGCCTCATGCAGCCGTCCGCGCGCTTCATCAACGTCGGGCGGGGGCAGCTCGTCGACGAGGACGCGCTGGCGGAGGCTTTGTCGAAGCACTGGATCGCGGGTGCGGCGCTCGACGTCTTCGAACACGAGCCGCTCACTGCGGAGAGCCCCTTGTGGGAGCTCCCTGGCCTGATCGTCTCGCCGCACATGAGCGGCGACACGATCGGGTGGCGGGATGAACTCGGGGCGCAGTTCGTGGAGTTGTACGAGCTGTGGGAGGCGGGGGAGCCACTGCCCAACGTGGTGGACAAGCAGCGTGGGTACGTACCAGGCCACTGAACTCCCTTCGGACTCCGAAGAACTCCCTTGGAGGCGTGCATGACCGAGCTCACCGAGCTGACCGCGCTGCAACTCGTCGACGGGTACCGCAAGGGCGAATTCAGCCCCGTGGAGGCGACGCGGGACGCTCTCCGACGGGCCGAGGAGATCCAGCCCTCCGTGAACGCCTTCGTCCGCCTCACCGCTGACGAGGCGCTCGAGCGGGCGCGGGAGTCGGCCGAGCGATGGCGGCGCGGTGAGCCGGCCGGGCTCCTGGACGGGGTGCCGGTCACGGTGAAGGACATTCTGCTGATGCGGGGCGGGCCCACGCTGAAGGGCTCCAACACCGTGCGGGTGGAAGGGCGTTGGGACGAGGACGCGCCCTCGGTGGCCCGGCTGCGCGAGCACGGTGCCGTCTTCATCGGCAAGACGACGACGCCGGAGTTCGGGTGGAAGGGCGTCACGGACTCGCCGCAGTCGGGGATCACGCGGAATCCGTACGACCTGTCGCGTACGCCGGGCGGTTCCAGCGGCGGGAGCGCGGCGGCCGTGGCCATGGGTGCGGGCCCGCTGTCGCTGGGCACGGACGGCGGCGGCAGTGTCCGTATCCCGGCCGCGTTCTGCGGGATCTTCGCGCTGAAGCCGACGTACGGGCGGGTGCCGCTGTATCCGGCGAGCGCCTTCGGGACGCTCGCACACGTGGGACCGATGACGCGGGACGCCGCCGACGCGGCTCTCCTGATGGACGTGATCAGCGGCACGGACGCCCGCGACTGGTCCGCGCTCGCGCCGCCGACCGGGCGATTCACGGATGCGCTGGACGGCGGTGTGCGGGGGCTGCGGGTCGCGTACTCGCCCTCCCTGGGCGGGCAGGTGCCCGTACGACCCGGTGTCGCGGCGGCCGTGCGGCGGGGTGTGGAGGGGCTCGCGTCCCTCGGCGCGTTCGTCGAGGAGGCCGACCCCGATTTCACCGAGCCGGTGGAGGCCTTCCACACCCTGTGGTTCAGCGGGGCCGCCCGGGTGACGCAGAATCTCGGGCCGCATCAGCGGGAGCTGCTGGATCCGGGGCTGCGAGAGGTCTGCGACCTGGGTGCCCGTTACAGCGCGCTCGACTATCTGGCCGCGGTGGACGTACGGATGGATTTGGGCCGGCGGATGGGCCGCTTCCACGAGAAGTACGACCTGCTGGTCACGCCGACGCTGCCGATCACCGCGTTCGAGGCGGGCGCGGAGGTGCCGAAGGGCTCGGGGCACCGGCGGTGGACGGGCTGGACCCCGTTCACGTACCCCTTCAACATGTCGCAGCAGCCCGCGGCCAGCGTCCCCGTCGGCCTGGACGGGGACGGCCTGCCGGTGGGCCTGCAGCTCGTGGCCGCCCGCCACCGGGACGACCTGGTGCTACGCGCGGCGCACGCGCTGTACGAGGCGGGGGTCGCCCATGTGGATCCCCCGCCAAGCGCTCCGCTGGAAGCACGGTGATGAAGCTGCGGGCCCGGTGGGGGCTGGTCGCGCAGTTCCCCGCGCCCCTTATGGGGCGCGGCAGCGCACCGGACTTCGCCAAGGCCACACAGCCATTGGCTCAGGCTCTCCGGAAACTCAGCGTCTCCCCCAGCGCGCCTGCCCTCCACAGGTCGTTGCACGCTTCCGCCATGCCTTCCAGGCCCTCCACCACCTGGCCCCAGACGATGCCGGGGACCCAGCCGACATCGGCGTTGATCAGCAGGTTGTTGCGTTCGTAGAAGAGGGCCAGGTCGATGACCGGGGTGCCGTGCTGGACGCCGGATGCCCCGCCGTAGCCGTACGACTTCGTGCCCAGCTGTGTGCCGGAGAAGGAGAAGTAGCACAGGTCGCCGGGGATGGGGGTGACGGTGGGGTTTTCGAGCGGGGGTTCGTCGGGGGCGAAGGCGGGGAGCAGGGTGTAGATCTCGTTGCGGGCGTACTTCGCGTGGTAGACGTCGCTGCCGAGCGGGAGCGCGTTCCACACCGCCTCGCAGGTGATGGGGGCGCGGTCGTCGAGGAGCTTTGCGGTGCAGTGGACTCCGCGCTTGGTCAGGGAGACGTCGATGTAACGGTCGGCCATGGTCACACCCGTACCCCGGTGTGGACCGGAATCCACGGATAGGTCCTGTGCGGCGTGTGGAGCGTGTGGGTCAAGGCGCGCCCACGACGGGGTCACGAAGAGGCCAGTACGCGCAACCAATCCTCACATACCGGGCATTGAGGGATGAGTGGACTCAGTGACTGGGAAGGACCGGCATGACTTCCGTTGGTTCGGGTAGCCGCGCGCCCATGGCTCGACCACACGCAAACCGATCAGGAACCGACAACGGGTCCCTCAGAGGTCTCAGCCGCCGCTCCTTGCTCACAGGAGCGGTGGCCCTGGGCGCTGCGGGAAGTCTCGGGGTGGCGGGCTGCAGCCGCGTCCCCGACGAGGGAAAGGTGCTGGGAGGCAGCCTGCTGGACACCCTGAAGGATCAGGGATCCGTGAAAATCGGCATCGCCAGCGAGCCGCCGTTCGGTTATGTGGGAGACGACGGACAGGCCACCGGAGAAGCCCCCGCTATCGCCAAGGTTATCTTCGAGCGGCTCGGCATCGGCGAGATCAAGCCAGTGCCGGTGGACTTCGGCGCCCTCATTCCCGGACTGAAGGCGCGACAGTTCGATGTGGTGTCCGCCGGGATGTACATCAATCCCGACCGATGCGCGCAGGTGCTCTTCTCCGACCCGGACTACCTGATGCTGGACGCCTTCATCGTCAAGAAGGGGAATCCGCACGGCATCAAGACGTATGAGGACGTCAAGGCGAAGAATCTCAAGCTCGCCTCGGGCAAGGCCTACGCCCAGATCGACTCGGCCAAGGCCGCGGGTATCGGCAACATTCTGATCCTGCCGGACCAGGTCGCCGGTCTCGACGCGGTGGCCCAGGGGCGGGTGGACGCCTTCGCGGGTACCCGCATCACGGTCAGCGACGCGGTGAAGGGCTCCAACCGGGCCGAGGCGACCGAACCCTTCCAGCCCGAGATCGACGGAAAGCCCGTCTACGGCGCGGGCGGATTCGCCTTCCGAAAGTCCGAGCAGAACTTCCGTGACGCCTTCAACGAGGAACTGCTCAAGCTCAAGGAGAACAACTACAAGGAGCTTCTCGAGATCGTCAGGCCCTTCGGTTTCGGCATGGCCGAGATGACCGATCTCACCGCGAAGGAGCTGTGTGCCGGATGATGAGCTCGGAGTTCTTCACCACGTGGTTCCTGCCGGGTATCTGGATCACCATCCAGGTGACGGTGTACGCGGCTGCTCTGGGCGCTGTCATCGCGTTCGGGATCGGTCTGGCACGCGATTCGCAGTTCTGGATCGTACGTTTCCTCGCCGGCGTCTATTTCGAGATCTTCCGTGGCATGTCGGCCCTGGTGCTGATGTTCTGGATGTTCTTCGCCCTGCCGTTCTTCGGCTGGCAACTGGTGCCCATGTGGGCGGGCGTCAGCGCGCTCGCCCTCACCTACGGCGCCTACGGTTCCGAGATCGTCCGCGGTTCGCTGGCCGCCGTAGCCCCGGCGCAGAAGGAGGCGGGCATCGCGCTCAACTTCACCCGCTGGCAGCGGCTGCGACTGATCGAGATGCCGCAGGCGTGGCCCGAGATGGTGCCGCCGTTCAATAACCTGCTGGTCGAGCTCCTGAAGGGCACCGCCCTGGTCTCCGTCATCACGGTGGCCGACATGACCTTCGCCGGCGGTCTGGTCCGGCTTGGCACCAATGAGACGACGCCGATCTACACGCTGCTGCTGGTCCTGTACTTCGTACTCGCCTTCCTCATCACCCGCGGCATGCGGGTGGTCGAGCGCAAGGCCAAGGCAGGCATCGGGCAGCAGCCGGAGAAGCGGGGCGGGATCACCGCCAAGCTCGGCGCTCGCGGTGAAAGCCTGCAGGCCGGTTCGCAGTCCGCGGGAGGCATCTGATGAACTGGGACTGGCAAGTCGTAGACGACTTCATGCCGCGGTTCTGGGACGGCGTACTGGTCACGCTGCAGGCCCTGGCCATCGGCACCCTGATCGCCTTCGCCCTCGGCCTCGTATGGGCGATGGCGCAGCGGTCCACGCTGGTGTGGGTGCGCTGGCCGGTCATCGCCTTCACGGAGTTCATCCGCAACACTCCGCTGCTGGTGCAGCTGTTCTTCCTGTTCTACGTGGTGCCGAACTTCGGCCCCTCGATGTCACCGCTCGCCACCGGCATCATCGGCCTCGGGCTGCATTACTCCACGTACACCGCTGAGGTCTACCGCGCCGGTATCGACGGCGTGCCCGTCGGCCAGTGGGAGGCGGCCACGGCGCTGAATCTGCCCAAGGGCCGTACGTGGCGTGCGGTGATCCTGCCGCAGGCGATCCGCCGCGTCGTCCCGCCGCTGGGCAACTACGTCGTCGCCATGCTCAAGGACTCCCCGATGATCGCGACCATCGGCGCCCTCGACATGCTCGGCGAGGCCCAGGCCTTCAGCAACGAGACCTTCACCACGGAAGCCATCACCGTCGTGGGTGTGGCCTTCATCGTCATCGCCTACCCCGCTTCCCTCTTGATCCGAGCCCTGGAGCGTCGTCTTGTCCGCTGACACCCCTCTGCAGAAAGAACCCGAGAGCAGCCAGAACCCACCGGTGGACGGCAGCGAGCTGATCCGCTTCGACAAGGTCACCAAGCGCTTCGGCAGCAACGTCGTGCTCGACAACCTCGACTTCTCGGTGGACTCCGGCAAACACGTCACGCTGATCGGCCCGTCCGGCTCCGGCAAGACGACGATCCTGCGCCTGCTGATGACCCTGCTCAAGGCCGACGAAGGCACGATCAAGGTCAACGGCGACTACCTCACGCACGAGGAGAAGAACGGCAAGCTCGTCCCGGCGGGCGAGAAGCACATCCGCGAGGTCCGCAAGAACATCGGGATGGTCTTCCAGCAGTTCAACCTCTTCCCGAACATGAAGGTGCTGCGCAACCTCACCGAGGCGCCGGTCACTGTGCTCGGCATGTCCAAGGAGGCGGCCGAGGAACGGGCCCGCGACCTCCTCGAACTGGTCGGTCTGACCGAGCACATCGACAAGTACCCGACCCAGCTCTCCGGCGGTCAGCAGCAGCGCGTCGCGATCGCGCGGGCCCTGGCGATGCGGCCGAAGGTGCTGCTTCTGGACGAGGTCACCTCCGCGCTCGACCCCGAGCTGGTCGTGGGCGTCCTCGACGTGCTGCGGGACATCGCCCGCACCACGGACATCACGATGCTCTGCGTGACCCACGAGATGAACTTCGCCCGGGACATCTCGGACGCGGTCCTGATGTTCGACAAGGGCCGCGTCCTGGAATCCGGCCCCCCGGAGAAGATCTTCGGCGAACCGGAGCACGAGCGGACGCGGGAGTTCTTGAGCGCGGTGCTGTAGGCGCAGGTGCAGTCCCGCGCCCCTAGAGGAAGGCCTCCGACCTCCTTCAGGGGCGCGGGACTGTATCGATTTGCGACTCCGGCGAGCGGGCGCGCCCGTGGTCGAGCCATGGTGACTTGACTGTGGCATATGCCAGAGTGGCGCGTTCCTGCTGAGAGGGCCGGAACGCGCCATCCTTCTCGTCAACAGCCCCTCCCCGTCCGCCCATTGACGGCTATCGTGGAAGCAGCCTCCATCCGAGAACGGCCAAGCAGCGCAGGGGGAACCGTGGCGCTCAAGCACGAGCCGACCGCGCCGTACCACTCGGCCCAGGACGCCTTGCGCGTACTGGAGACCGTGGCACGACACACCACCGGCGTCACCGACGCCGGGCTCGCCCGCGCGACCGGCCTCGGCACGGACCGGCTGACCCCGCTCCTGCGGATGCTGCGCCGCGAGGGATACGTCGAGCAGGTCACCGACGGCGCATACGTCACCGGCGCCGCCCTGAACAGGCTGACCTCGGCACGCGGCCGCGACCAGGCGCTGCGCGAGCAGGTCCAGCGCAACCTCGACCGGTTGCGCGACTCGGTGGGCGCCGCCGTCTACATCAGCCGTTACGTCGACGGCGAGGTCCACGTAACCCAGTGCGCGGAAGGCCCGAGCACCCCCGCGGTGAACGAATGGGTGGACTTCAGGCGCTCCGCCCACGCCAGCGCGATCGGCAAGAGCCTGCTCGGCCAGCTCGACGTGAACGCCCGCCGCGACCACCTCGCTCGCCACAAGATGGCCCGCCTCACCTCGCGCACCATCACCAACGAGCGGGTGCTGCTGTCCAGCCTCGACGCCCAGGCCCCCAGCGTGCCGGTCCTCGACCTCCAGGAGTACGCGGTCGGCACGGTGTGCGCGGCGGTCCCCATCACGGCCGGCTCCGCCGTGGGCTGCCTGGCGCTGTCCCTTCCGATCTCCCACGCGCACCGTCTGCGGGCGGCGGCGGACACCCTGAACCGGGGCGCGGCACCGGTACTGCTGTCCCTCGCACTCTGAGCCGCGGGCTCCGGCTGGACACTGGTCAAAAGCACCCCCGCGGACCAGGTACTATTTTTTCCGTCGCCGACCGCCGCAAGCGGGAGGCGGGAGTCATGCGCCGCTAGCTCAGTTGGTTAGAGCAGCTGACTCTTAATCAGCGGGTCCGGGGTTCGAGTCCCTGGCGGCGCACCACCGAAGGGCCTCTCGCGGGAGCGAGAGGCCCTTCGACGTATCCCAGAGCCATCCGGCCGCGGTCACAGTCACGGCCTTGGTCACGGGGTCATCGTGACGCCATCGATGACGACGGTGTCGTTGGTCTCGCTCGGGGTCTCCTCGAAGCCGAAGACGTCGGACGTCTGGTTGTACGTGACCATGAAGCCGATACAGAACACCGCGGCCACCCCGAGGAACGCCAGGATGGCGCCGGTGGACGCCGCCAGCCTGGCCCGGCGCGGCTCCTTCACCGTGGCGACCACATCGCGGCCCTCGGCGTAGTACACGGTGACGAAGTCGCCCTCGAGGATCGTCCCCGGGCCGTCCTCCTCCTCGAAGCGGACCGTCTGGCCGTCGCGAGCCGTGAACTCGTAGACGTGGTGCAGCGTGGTCCTCACGGACGTGTCGTTGCTGCCGCCGTGTGTCGTCGTGAACATCCGCAGACAGCGCCCCTCGGCCGTGAGGCCGCTGCTCCAAGCGCTACGGATCTGCAGCGAGCGGCGCACCACGCGGTACGCGCCGAAGAGCACCACGGCCAGGACCAGGCTCGGCACCATGTAGAACAAGAAGTCGATCATGCTTCCCCCGAGGTCAGGTACTGCTTGTGGGGGGAACCTACCCGCGGGGGAAGCACGCCTGTCTCAAGTAACGCTCAGAGATCAGGAGTTGGATCGTACGAGTTGGATCGGACCGTGCCTGATCAGAACATGGCGGGTCAGAACGTGACGTCCGAGCAGGCGTAGAACGCGTTGCCCGTGTCGGCGATCGTCCACACCGCGAGGATCACGTGGTGGCCGCTCTTGCCGGACGGCAGGGTGCCGCTGTGGGAGAGCGTCGCCGGGGGCTGGCCGTTGTAGGGGACGGTCAGGAACGGGGCGGTGTCGAGGGCGGCCCGGGTCAGCGGGGCGTTCTCGTTCCACCCGTTCTTGGTGACGTAGTACCGGAAGTCGGTCGTCGAGTGCCGCGCCGTGAACTGCCAGCGGAAGGTGTAGCTCTGCCCACCGGTGACCCTGGTGGTGGGCCAGGCGCCGCCGGACGGGGTCTTCGGCTGGTCGAGCGCGCTGAAGTGGCCGTGGCCGGCGGAACAGATCTGCCCGTCCGCGGGTCCGGCCGCCGGGAAGCCCTTGGGGCCCTCGACGCTCTGAGGCTCCCACTGGATGGCCCCGCAGTTGGTCACGGTGCCGTTGGCGCAGAGCTTCTGCCGGCTGATGGGGAGGTCGGTGTAGCCGTGGCCGCTGGCGCCGCCGCTGGAGAGCACGAACGCTCCCGTGGTGGCGAGGCCGACCACAACCGCGTACCACTTGGTCTTCTTGCCGATCCTTGTACGCATGCTGCCGCTCCTGGAGAACGTGGGGGATTTCCGTGAGCTGTGCGTGCGCATCGCGATGCGTGGACCGATGACTACTCAGTCTTCAGTCTCAGGTCTAGACCAAGCTCAGATTATTGCGACCCCTTGAACATGTCCATACCAATCGCGGAAACGTCCGTACCAATCGTCGACAGGACCCGATGGCACCGGTCCCGGGACTTCTCGACCAACTCCCCGTTCGGATCGTCGTTGGTAGCGACCCAGTTCCGCGCCTGCTCCTCACTCCGCCCGCCCGCCAACTGCCGCTCCACCAGCCGCGTTTGGCGTACGTCCCCCGGCGCCTCCACATACCAGCACTCCCGCATCAGCCCGTACGCCTCGCGCCAACCCGGCAGATCGCAGGCCAGGTAGTTCCCCTCGGTGACGATCAGCCGGGCGGCGGGCGGCACCAAGTGGCGGGCGGCGATGGGCTCGTCGATGGTGCGGTCGTAGTCCGGTACGTAGATGTCGGCGCCGGTGTCCTCCAGCACCCGCCGCAGCAGCGCGACGTACCCCCACACATCGAAACTGGGCTCGGAACCCTTACGGGAGGTCAGCCCCAGCCGCTCCAACTGCCGGTTGGAGAGGTGGAACCCATCGAGGGGCAGATAGGCGGCCCGCTCGCCAAGGTGCGCGACAAGGGCCCGAGCGAGGGTGGACTTCCCGGCACCGGGCGGGCCCGCGAGCCCGAGCACGGCACGCGGCAGGCCATCGGTGAGCCGCCAGGCGTCGGCAGCGAGGGTGACGAGGGCGGGGCGGTCAGCGATCTCCATGCCCTGCATTGGACGCCATCGGTCGGGTCTTCGCCAGAGGCTCTAAGCGGACTTGCCGAGGTCCGGTGCGTCCCCGTGCCCCGAGGGGACGGCCCACGCCCCGAGGAGGCCGCAGGCCTCTTAAGGGGCGCGGGGAACTGCGCGACCAGCCACGACGAACCCGCGGCTTCAAACGAACCCGCTTCGAGCCACCCTCCCAGCGGAGCGCTCAGGCGCCGTCCCTGGCCTCCAAGGCCGCGAGCCGCCGCCGCTGTATCACCGCGGCAACCTCAGGCGCGTACTCCGTCCGCAACGGCTGGACGGAAAACACCTGAAGGCCCGCCGCCGAGGCCTCCCCCGCCACGAGGCGAGTCAGCCTCTCCCTGACCCCCTCCGTATCGGCCGGAAGCCGAGCCAGCGCCGCCTCCACGCATTCGCGCAGATACCGCTCGTAGTCCTCGACGCCAAGCGCGGCCCGTGCGGTATCCCTGACCCGCCAGATCACCAACACCACGACGCGCAGGGCGAGCCCATGCGCGTCAACGGCCGGCATCGGCTCGCTGCGCCAGTGCCGCAGCCGTACGTCGATCCGGCGCCGCAACAGCAACGGGTTCACCCACATCAGCCCCGTACGCCGAACGGTGCCCCGGTAGCGCCCGAAGAGCCCGAGCACCCAAGCACACCCGGTCCGCCCACGAGCCAGCCCCCCGAACCCAAAGAGCCCGACCGCCCCGGACACGGCGAACGCCGCCCACTGCGGAGCACCGAGCCCGGCACCCGCGTACACGGGCAGCCCCGTCAACTCCCGCGCAAGGGACGGCAGTACGCCCGCCCACCAGGCCGTCACCAAACACCCGGCAACCCCACCGCCCCCGGCCACCACACCCACAGCCCCCGGCAGCACCCGAGCCGACCGCTCCACCAGCTCAGGATCGACAACCGGCACCACCACCGACTCCCGCCGAACCACCCGCGGCTGCTCCCCAGTCCCCCGCCGCGCACCGACCGGCCCGACCTCGGCAGGCCGGAACAACAGATGCACCGGAATCTCAGTGGTCGCCTCGTTGTGAATCAACCGCGGCACCCGGGACCCTTCAGGACCCTGCTCCGACTCCGAAGTAGTCGTACTCATCCGGCCGCCCCCTTCGGGTGGAGATGTCCGCACTCGCGCACATACGCCAGTTTCTCAACCCCCACCAACAACCGCATGCTGACGGTCCGAACGATGTAAGGCCCCAAGCAACCGCGGCGAGGTCCTGCGCGGTCCCGCGCCCCTGAAGGAGGCCGCAGGCCTTCCTTCAGGGGCGCGGGGAACTGCGCGACCAGCCCCCACCGACCCGCAGCCTCACCACCGCACCCCACTGCCCCGCACCCTCATCACCGCACCCCCAGCGGAGCGCAACCGCTACCCTCTCGCCATGGCGCGCGACCTGCAGGAGCGGATCAAGAAGCTGATCATCGACCGTCGGCTGCCCTCGGGCGCCCCGCTGCCGACCGAGCCCGAGCTGATGGAGCTTCTCGGCGCCAGCCGGAATTCCGTGCGCGAGGCGTTGAAGGCCCTCCAGGCGATGGGCATCGTCGAGATCCGGCACGGCTTCGGGACGTATGTGGGCCCGATGTCGATGGCGCCGATGATCGAGGGCCTCGCCTTCCGCACGGTCGCCGGGCACTACCGCGGCGAAGACTCCCTGGTCCAGCTGCTCGAGCTGCGCGAGGCCGTGGAGACCGGGCTCATCTCGCGGCTCGCGGGCCGCCTCCCGGAGGCGGACCTCGTTGAACTGGACGCCCTCGTCGACCGTATGGAGAGTCAGGCCGCCGAAGGGGCAGGCCTCGCGGAGACCGACCGGGCCTTTCACGCCACGCTGTACCGGGGGCTCGGCAACCTTCTGCTGGGCGAGGTCCTGGAGGCGTTCTGGGACGCCTTCCACCGCGTACGCACGGATCTCGTGGAACCGCCGCAGGATCCGAAGGTCACGTGTCGGCAGCATCGGGAGATCCTCGACGCGGTCCGAACTGGTGATGCTCTGCGGGCGGAGGACGCAATAAGAGAACACTTTGGTCACATTCGAACACGCCTGACCGCTACCGCACCGCATGAGACCATCAGTCCTCCTAATTAGCGCGAATGACCGGTAAACAGCACGTTTCGCGTCTTGCGATCATGATGATCGTCGTAGAACCCTGAACCCTGGGCTACAAGAGGCTGCGGTTACTCGGCAGTTGGGGGCCGGGAAAGCGGTTGCACCAGAGGCGGGGAGGAGGGGCCCCGTTCAGAGCCCGATGTCGAGGGGGGCATCATGCAACCGGAGGGCCACCGTTCCATGTCTATAGGGTGTGGGTGGTGTGGTGACGGGGGCCTGCTATTGATACGCCTGTGAAGGTCGAGGGGGACCGAACAGGCGCATACGGAACAAGGAGCACGCGATGCACTGCGTGTGGGGGGATGACTCATGACGTCGACGCCGAACGGCGGCCGGCAGAACTCTGACCCGTCTCAGACGACCCAGCTCAGGGTGCCGTCACAGACGACGACGGGCAGTTTCCGCAGGATCAAGAAGACACTGCCGAGATACGACTACGAGCACTACAGCAGGCTCTCGGGTCCTCTCACGCAGCCCGATCCGCACAAGCCGTACCGGGTCAAGTACCGCTCCCTGATCTCGCAGGAGCCGCACCGCATCCGCGTCGCCCTGATGCTGATAGCCGCCCCGGTCCTGTCGCTGGTGCTGCTCGCCTGGCTGCTGCAGCCCACGCACTGGACCGAACGCGAGAACCCGGTCTACGACTTCCTGCCCGCGCTCGACGTCGTGATGCTCGTCTCGATCGGTCTGATCGAGTTCTTCCGCTGCATGAACGTGGTGTCGAACGCGCACGCCACGCTGGTCGCCCGCGACCCCATCCCGGTGGTGCCCGAGACCGGCACCAGAGTGGCCTTCCTCACCTCCTTCGTGCCCGGCAAAGAGCCGCTGGAGATGGTGACGAAGACGCTCGAGGCCGCGGTGAAGATCCGCCACCGAGGCCTCATGCACGTCTGGTTGCTCGACGAGGGCGACGACCCCGAGGTGAAGGAAGTCTGTGCGCGCCTCGGTGTGCACCACTTCTCCCGCAAGGGCGTCGCGAAGTGGAACCAGAAGAAGGGCCCGCACCGCGCCAAGACCAAGCACGGCAACTACAACGCCTGGCTGGACGCGCACGGTGACGACTACGACTACTTCGCCTCGGTCGACACCGACCACGTGCCGCTGCCCAACTACCTGGAGCGGATGCTCGGTTTCTTCCGCGACCCGGATGTCGGCTTCGTCATCGGCCCGCAGGTGTACGGCAACTACGACAACCCCATCACCAAGTCCGCCGAGTCGCAGCAGTTCCTGTTCCACGCGCTGATCCAGCGCGCGGGCAACCGCTACGGCTCCCCCATGTTCGTCGGCACGTCAAACGCCGTACGGATCAAGGCACTCAAGCAGATCGGCGGTCTGTACGACTCGATCACCGAGGACATGGCGACGGGCTTCGAGATCCACCGTCACAAGAACCCGGCGACGGGCAAGAAGTGGCGCTCGGTCTACACCCCGGACGTACTCGCGGTCGGTGAGGGCCCCAACGCCTGGACGGACTTCTTCACCCAGCAGATGCGCTGGTCGCGAGGGACGTACGAGACGATCCTCAAGCAGTACTGGAAGGGCTGGTACTCGCTGCCGCCGAGCAAGCTCTTCAACTACACGATGATGATCATCTTCTACCCGATGTCGGCCCTCAACTGGATCCTGGCGGCGCTGAGTTGTGCGCTGTTCCTGGGCCTGGGCGCTTCGGGTGTGAACATCGACCCGGCGATCTGGCTGATGCTGTACGGCAACGCCTCGGCGCTGCAGATCGGTCTGTACGTCTGGAACCGCCGCCACAACATCTCTCCGCACGAGCCGGAGGGTTCCGGCGGTGTGGCAGGCATGATCATGTCCGCGCTGTCGGCGCCGCTCTACGCGAAGGCGCTGATCGACTCCGTACTGCGCCGCAAGAGCAAGTTCGTGGTCACGCCGAAGGGCGACTCGGCGAGCCCGGACACCTGGTTCGGGACCTTCCGTTACCACTGGTACTTCATCTTGATCTTCGCCGGTTCGATCAGTGCCGGCTTCTACTTCGGCAACTCGCACCCGGCGATGGTCATCTGGGCGTCGTTCGCGCTTCTGATCACCGCCTCACCGATGTTCGCCTGGCGTTATCAGATGCGCCAGGACGCGAAGAAGCCGCCGTCCGCGCCGCCGGAGTCGCAGGACGCCGTGACCACACCACAGCCTCTGCCCACCCATCAGCCCGCCCCGCACGGACAGCAAAGGCCGAGCTGGGCGGCGGACGGGGGCAGTGACCAGACAGTGCAGATCGCTCTTGGGGGACGCAAGAAATGAAAGACCGCTCCAGCCGCCACCGCCGCGCCCGCCGCATCGCGATAGGCGCGGCGGTGGTGGTGGCGCTGGCGGGGATGAACGGACCGGCGCTCTACCGGTTCGGTTCGGCCAAGTACCACGACTACAAGATCAACCAGCCCGAGTACAAGGCCGCGAACGGCAAGTGGGAGATCGTCGAGTTCCCGGAGAAGTACCGGCTGAACACGATCCACGCGGCGCTCCTGCGCACCGGCAAGGTCCTGCTGATCGCGGGCTCGGGAAACAACGCGGACAACTTCGACGCGAAGAAGTTCGACACCCGGATCTGGGACCCGGTCAAGGGCACGATCAAGGACATCCCGACACCGAAGGACTTGTTCTGCACGGGCCACACCCAGCTCGCCAACGGCAATCTGCTGATCGCGGGCGGCACCAAGCGGTACGAGAAGCTCGAGGGTGACGTCACCAAGGCCGGCGGCCTGATGATCGTCCACAACGAGAACCCGGACAAGCCGATCACCATCCCCGCGGGCACCAAGTTCAAGGGCAAGGAGAACGGCAAGACCTTCGTGTCGAAGGACCCGGTCGTCGTCGAGCGCGCGAAGAAGAATTTCGACAAGGAGACCGGCAAGTTCCTGGGGAACGAGCCGGGTCTCGGCCGTATCTACGTCGAGGCGGCGAAGCGCGGCGCCAAGTACGAGACCGGCACCGAGGACAACTACACGATCCAGGGCCTGAAGGGCGCCGACGCGCGTAACACGTACGGCATCGCGCAGAAGCTTGCCCTCGACAAGAAGGACTTCCAAGGGATCAGGGACGCCTTCGAGTTCGACCCGGTGGCTGAGAAGTACATCAAGGTCGACCCGATGAAGGAGGCGCGCTGGTACCCGACGCTCACCACGCTCTCCGACGGCAAGATCCTCAGCCTCTCCGGCCTGGACGAGATCGGCCAGCTGGTGCCGGGCAAGAACGAGGTCTACGACCCGAAGACCAAGGAGTGGGAGTACACCGAGGAAGTCCGGCAGTTCCCGACGTACCCGGCGATCTCCCTGATGCAGAACGGGAAGCTGTTCTACTCGGGCGCCAACGCCGGCTACGGCCCGGACGACGTCGGCCGTGACCCGGGCATCTGGGACCTGAAGACGAACAAGTTCGACAAGATCCCCGGCATGTCCGACCCCAAGCTCCTGGAGACCGCGGGCACAGTGCTGCTGCCGCCCGCGCAGGACGAGAAGTACATGGTGATCGGCGGCGGCGGCGTCGGCGAGTCCAAGCAGTCCAGCAAGAAGACCCGCATCATCGACCTGCTGGAGGACGACCCGAAGTTCGTCGACGGGCCAGAGCTGGACAAGGGCACCCGCTACCCGCAGTACTCGATCCTGCCCGACGACAGCGTGCTGGTGTCCGGCGGCTCCGAGGACTACCGCGGGCGCGGCGACTCGGACATCTTCGAGGCGCGGCTCTACGACGCGAAGAGCAACGAGATGAAGCGGGTCGCCGACCCGCTCGTGGGCCGCAACTACCACTCGGGCTCGATCCTGCTGCCCGACGGCCGTGTGATGGTCTTCGGCTCGGACCCGCTCTACTCGGACAAGGCCAACACCAAGCCGGGCGAGTTCGAGCAGCGCATCGAGATCTACACGCCGCCGTACCTCTACGGCGACGCGCAGCCCACGCTCTCCGGCGGTCCGAAGACCATCAAGCGCGGCGAGTCGGCGACGTTCAAGTCCGAGCACGCCTCGTCCATCAAGACGGCCCGGCTGATCCGGCCGAGCGCCTCGACGCACGTCACCGACATCGACCAGAAGTCCATCGCCCTGGACCTGGAGAAGACGGACGGCGGCATCGAGGTCACCGTCCCGAAGAACCGCAACCTGGTCCAGTCGGGCTGGTACATGCTCTTCGTGACGGACGACCAGGGCACACCGAGCAAGGCCCAGTGGGTCAAGGTTCCGTGATCCGTCCCTGACCGCAGGCAGAGTTACGCAACTGGGGGCGCCCTCCGCCAAGGAGGGCGCCCCCAGTCACGTACGACCTGCTGCTCCTGCTACTCGCTCTACTCGCTGGCCTTCGCGAGCTCCAGCGCGTAGTCCGGCCACCACTCGCCCGCGTTCGGGCCGCCCCTGCAGGTGCCGTCGGACTCGCCGGGGCGCTTGACCCACAGGTAGGCGTCGACGAGGTCGTCGCCGGTCTTCGTGGTGGGCTCCTCGCCGAGCGCGCGGCCTGGCGGATTGCACCAGTTCTCCGCGGGATCGCCTTCGGTGTACGGACCGTTGCCGTTGCGGCTGGTGTCGATCACGAAGGGCTTGTTGCCGATCTTCGCGGACAGCTCCTTGCCGTACTTGGTGCTGTCCTCGGTGGTGTAGAAGTTCGACACGTTCACCGAGAAGCCGTCGGCCTGGTCGATGCCCGCCTTCTTGAGCGGATCGTAGAGATCGCTCGGGTTGTTGCCCGCGTTGCCCGCGTCCAGGTAGACCTTCGTGTTCTTCAGGGACCCGAGCTTCTCGACGGCCCCCTTGAGCAGGTCGAGACGCTCCTGGTGGAACTCCTGGGCCGTGCAGCCGTCCACCACGTGCAGCAGTGCGTCCGGCTCCAGGATCACCGTGGCGTTCCGGTCGCCGATGCCGCCGGCGACCTGGTCGATGAACTCCCGGTAGGCGTTGCCGTCCTTGGCGCCGCCCTGCGAGAACTGGCCGCAGTCGCGGTGCGGAATGTTGTAGATGACGAGCAGCGCGTCCCGGTCGGCTTTCTCGGCCGCCTCGGTGACTTCGCGCGCCTCGGCCTCCGCTTTCTCCGGAGTGATCCACTCGCCTGTGGGATGCGCGGCGATCTTCTTGATCAGCTCGGCTTCTTCCTTCTTCCCCTCCTCGGTGAAGGTGCTCACCTGCTGAGCCGCGTTCCCGTCGGGGTTGACCCAGTACGGGTCGTCGCCCTTCGGCTGCTGGCTGACCTGGCCGGCCTGGTCCTTCTCCCCATCGCCGTCGTCCCCGGAGGAGGAACACCCCGCGAGCAGCAGCACCACTCCGGCCACCGCCACGGACGCCCTGGCTCCGGCCCCCCTGCGCTCGTACATCCAACTCCCCCCATGGGTGCACTGTTCGAAGTACCAATCCTGACATACGCCTCTGTGCGCTCACGAGGGCGTCCGCCCCTTGTCGGACACCTGTTACAGCCACTCCGATCGGCTCTCGCCGTCCCGCAAAGTCGCCGTAACATCTCTAGGCCTAAACGCTGATCCGTTCTAGAGTCGTTCCGGACTTCGACATCGACGCATCATCGACACATCGACGTTCCGAGACCTCCCGCGCCGACGCCGGGTTACTCCCGCAGCCCGAGCGCGCGTGGTCGAGGACCAGCCCGGTCGGCGGCTCAGGGGGAGCGGTCGTCGGCCGGGCTAGGTATCGAAGTCCGCAGTGCGGTATCGCGCCCGTTTGAGGGGCCGCAGGCCCCGATAGGGGCGCGGGGCAGTGTCCATATGCGGCTCCGCCGCGTGGGCGCGACCAGCCCCCACCGGCCCGCAGGTGTATCACCGTGCTCCCAGCGGAGCGGCACCCGTGAGGTACGCCGACACCACCACGTTCGCCGTGTACGCACGGGCTCCCGGGTCGAAGCGCCCACCGCAGGTGACGAGGCGGAGTTCGGCGCGCCCCGGCCGCCGGACTCCGTACGCCTGCCGCGCATCGAAGCGGTCGCGCGCGAGCACCTGGACGTCGTCCACGGTGAACTCGGCGACCGTGCCGTCGTCGCGGATCACCCGCACCTTCGCGCCCGGCCGCAGCTCGCTGAGGCGGCGGAACACCGCCGGCCGCGACTCGGTGTCGACATGCCCCACGAGCAGCGCGGCTCCCTCGGCGCCGGGGCTCGCACCGGCCCCGTACCACCCGACGGCCCCCGCCCGGGAATAGGGCGGCACGTCGATCGCCCCGCGCGCATCAAGCCCGCGGACCATCACCGGCGCCCGCACCCCGAGCGACGGAACGACCAGCCGCTCCGGCCGCGCCGAACCCGCCAATGGCTCGGCGGCGGGCGGCAGTTGGACCCCGAGCGGCCGCCCCACCGCCGCCACGTCACCCGTGGTCGGCGCGGACGTCCCCGGGCGTACGTCGGTCACTTCGCGGCCCCACAGCCACAGCCCGAGCAACAGCACCGCCCAGACGACGCCCGTCGTCAGGCGGCCGGCTCCGGAGGTACGTTCCCGGTCGGACATGGCCGCCCCTCACCTGCCGCGTCCCCGGCGCACACTGCGCACCGCCACGGCCACCGCGGCGGCCCCCGCCAGAACCAGACCGACCACGGTGTGCGGCGTGCCGGGCCCCTCCGCCCGCTCCTGAGCGGCGGACAACCGCGCGGACCCACCGCCGCCGGCGCTCACGGGGGCGGTGGGGGACTGGGGGGCGGAGGGCGCGGCGGGCCCGGCGGCGGCTGCGGAGGGCTTCCTTACGACGGTGAGGGTGCCCGTGGCCGTGTCGGACCCGTCCGCCTGCCCGCCTTTGTCGGCGAGGCCGCCGCAGGTGACCTCGATGTCGTACGTGCCCGGGGTGAGCGTCGAGCGGATCCGCGTATCGCCGACGAGTTCGCCGGTTCGCCCGGCCAGCAGGGCGTCCGCGACGAACGCCCTGGACGTGGCGGTAGCGGTGCCCGACGTCCCCTCCGGGCAGCCCCGCGCCCGTACCTGGATGTCGCTGCCGGGGGTCGGGTTCGCCGGTGAGACGGAGACGTCCGTGTCCATGGGGAGGGCGTCCATGGGGAGGGCGGAGGCGGGGACGGGGGTGAACGCGCCGGCGACCACGGCACCGGCACAGAGAGTCAGTTGCAGTGAGCCCATCGTGAACCTCCGAATACGTCGAGACTCCTCTCCCGGGCGCGTAAACGCACGTGGGGAGGGGCCTCGGCTGGTCCGTTCGGGTAACTGGTTCGGGTACTTGGGATGACTGACAAGAGGAGCCGTTCGGAAACCGGCTCACACCCGGTCGACGAGGTCGGCGATCGAGTCGACGACCTTGGACGGGCGATACGGGTACCGCTCGACGTCCTCGGGCGTGGTCAGCCCGGTCAGCACCAGGAACGTCATCATCCCCGCCTCCAGTCCGGCAAGGACATCCGTGTCCATCCGGTCGCCGATCATCGCGCTGGTCTCGGAGTGCGCGCCGATGGCGTTGAGTCCCGTACGCATCATCAGCGGGTTCGGCTTGCCCGCGAAGTACGGCTTCTTGCCGGTCGCCTTGGTGATCAGCGCGGCCACGGCGCCGGTGGCGGGCAGCGGGCCTTCGGCGGACGGCCCGGTCTCGTCGGGGTTGGTGCAGATGAAACGGGCCCCGCCGTTGATCAGCCGGACCGCTTTGGTCATGGCCTCGAATGAATAAGTACGAGTCTCGCCGAGGACTACATAGTCGGGCTCGTGGTCGGTGAGGACGTACCCGATGTCGTGCAGCGCCGTGGTCATGCCCGCCTCGCCTATGACGTACGCGGTGCCGCCGGGCCGCTGGTCGTCCAGGAACTGGGCGGTGGCCAGGGCGGAGGTCCAGATGTTCTCGACGGGGACGTCCAGGCCCATGCGCTGAAGGCGGGCGTGCAGGTCGCGGGCGGTGTAGATGGAGTTGTTGGTGAGCACCAGGAAGGGGCGCCCAGACTCCCGGAGCTTCTTGATGAAGGCGTCGGCGCCGGGGATGGGCACGCCCTCGTGGATGAGTACACCGTCCATGTCGGTGAGCCACGACTCGATGGGCTTGCGCTCTGCCATGTCCGGTCTCCTGACGTACGCGTGTGCCAGCGTCTCAGGGTAGCCAGCGCCCGGATCTTGGTGGAGGGGCGTCCGGCCTGTGGGCAGGCCGGGTGGGCAGCGAAGGGCGGCAGGGGGTTCGGAGTTCGGAGTTCGGAGTTCGGGGCTCGGGGTTCGGGGCTCAGCGGCGGCGTCGGGCGATGAGCATGGCGCCGGCTCCGGTGGCGATGAGCAGCAGGCCGGCGGCCGCCGTTCCAAGAAGCCCACGCCGGGAGGCGGGTCCGGTACCGGCCAGCTCGTCGGGGAACGGGAACCCTTTCTCGGGTACGGGTTCGGGGGTGCCCTCCGGAGTGGCCTCCCCTTCGGGCGTGTCCTCGTCCTGGGACGTGCCCTTGGGGACGATACGAAACCGGTAGTCGTTCGACTGCCCCACCCAATCCCCGTCATCGCCATCGTCATGCCGCCGCACGACGGCCGCGTTGGCAACGACATCGTTGGGCATAGCATCCTCGGCAACAGCAAGCCGAACCCTGACGGACACCGTCTCCCCCGCCCCCACGCTGAACCCCGAAAACCCCCCGTCCCCGTCATCGAACACCCCGACGCTCTCGTCCTCCCCACTCCGCTCGAAGCGGACGGGATACGCCTGGGCCGCGGCGCCTTCAGACGCGTAAAACTCAAGCCGAACCTGCCCGCCCTCAAGCACGCGCTTCTGATCCACGAGCACGAGGACGGGGTGGATGCTCCGGCAGGTCTCGCGGGTGGTGTTGGTGAGCGCGAGATACCAGCTCCGATATCCACCTCCGGCCTCATACACGGAGGGCCCACCGTGAATCCGAGTACGGATAGGGAACGCCCGACTGCCGGAGGGGGCCGAGCAGTTGGGCTCGGGAGCGAGGGCGTGCGCGGGCAAGGGAGCAAGGGCGGTGACTAGAGAGAGAACCAGGAGGAAGGCAGACAAAGAGGTAGGCAGTCGCATGAACACAGGAGCCTGCCGGGAGCCGAGACGTCAGGCAGTCCGAGGACTCCGGGCGGACCCCGTTCGGGGGTCGAGTTCAGCAAGTCGGCTCAGCGCGGACTTGCCCGCCGCTCACGGCTCAGCAGCGGAGGGCACCCCTATACGTTGCCTCAGCAGGACGCGCCCTTTAGGGGCGCGGGGAACTGCGCGACAAGCCACAACGCACCCGCAGCTTGGAACCGGCCTTCCAGCGGAGGGCACCCCTATACGTCACCTCAGCAGGGACGCCCCTTCAGGGGCGCGGGGAACTGCGCGACAAGCCACAACGCACCCGCAGCCGCCGACGCGTAGTCCCTCCCGAGCTCTCAAGCTCACCCTTCGGCGCGCCCGAACAACGGCGCCAACAACAACTGAGCCGCCCCCTCAGCCACCCCCCACTCCCCGCCGGAGGCAACCCGCACCGGCACAGGAGAACTGGCCCCCTCCCGCCGAGCTCGAGCATCGAGCACCGCCCCCACCCCCCGCACAAACCGCTCCGGCTCACCAGCCACAATCCGCCCACCCAACAGCACAAGATCAATATCAAGCAGCCCCACCACATTGGCAGCGCCAGCGCCCAGCACCCGAGCCGCCTCGTCCACATCCCCCCGAGCCACAGCCTCCAGGCACAACACCTCAACGCACCCCCGATCCCCGCACGAACACACCGGCCCGTCCAGCTGGATCACCTGATGCCCGAACTCCCCCGCCGCGGTATGCGCCCCCCGATGCACGGCCCCACCCAGCACAAGCCCGGCCCCCAGCCCCGTACCCAGATGCAGATACGCGAAGGACCCAACCTCCCCTTCCACCGCGAGCCCGAGCGCAGCGGCATTCGTGTCCTTGTCCAGCACGACCGGCATCCCCAGCCGCCGAGCCAACGCGTCCCGCAGCGGAAACCCGTCCCACTCGGGAAACCCGGTCACCCGATGCAGCACCCCGTGGGTGTGGTCGAGAGGCCCGGGCATGGCGACCCCGACCCCCAGAACCGCCCCCAGCTCCTCGTCCACCCCTCCCACCAGCCCTTCGACCTCCCTCGCGGCCACCTCCACCACGGCCTCGGCGCCCGCCCCCAGATCCAGTGGCCCCCGCCGCTCCCCCGCGACCGCCCCGGTCAGATCGACGAGCACCGCCCGCAGCTCATCGCGTTCAAGATGCAGGCCCACGGCATGCCCGGCCTCCGGTACGAGGCGCAGTGACGTCCGCGGCTTGCCGCCGGTGGAGGCCTGGCGCCCCGCCTCCTCCACCAGCCCGTCGTCCCGCAGCCGCGCGGTGATCTTGCTGACGGCCTGCGGCGTCAGCCCCGTACGCTCGGCGAGTTCGAGCCGGCTGATGCCCGCGCGCCCGGCGCTGCGCAGCAGATCGAGCACCAGCGCGGCGTTGTAGCCGCGCAGTGCGTACAGATTCGCTCCGCCTCCGCCGTTGGTCCTGTTCACGAACCCATTGTCCCCCCGGGTTGCTCTTTGGCAACAGCGTTGCTTAAGTGTGGGGCATGGTGGAGAACATGACCGACACACCTCCTGTCGCCCCCTCCCGCGCGTCCCGCGTAGGCCTCATCGGCTACGGCCTCGCAGGCTCCGTCTTCCACGCCCCCCTGATCGCCGCCACCGAGGGCCTCCGCCTCGACACGGTCGTCACCGCGAACCCGGAGCGGCAGCAGCAGGCGCGTACCGAGTTCCCGGACGTACGGATCGCCGCGTCCCCCGAGGAACTCTGGGCCCGCGCCGACGACTTGGACCTCATCGTCATCGCCTCCCCGAACAAGACCCACGTCCCGCTCGCCACCGCCGCTCTCAAGGCGGGCCTCCCGGTCGTGGTCGACAAGCCGATCGCGGGCACGGCGGCCGAGGCCCGCGAGCTGGCCGCGTTGGCCGACGCACGCGGACTGCTCCTCTCCGTCTTCCAGAACCGCCGCTGGGACCACGACTTCCTGACCCTCCAAAAGCTCCTCGCCGACGGCGAACTCGGCGACGTCTACCGCTTCGAGTCCCGTTTCGAACGCTGGCGCCCCGAGCTCAAGGGCGGCTGGCGCGAGTCCGGCGACCCGACAGAGGTCGGAGGTCTGCTGTACGACCTCGGCAGTCACGTCGTCGACCAGGCCCTGGTCCTCTTCGGCCCCGCGGCCTCGGTGTACGCGGAGTCGGACGTACGCCGCCCCGGCGCCGAAGCGGACGACGACACGTTCATCGCGCTCACGCACAAGAGCGGCGTCCGCACCCACCTCTACGCCTCCGCCACCACCGCCCAACTCGGCCCCCGCTTCCGCGTCCTGGGCTCGAAGGCCGGCTACGTGAAGTACGGCCTGGACCCCCAGGAAGCCGCCCTCCGCGAGGGCGAACGCCCAACGCCCGGCAAAGACTGGGCAGTTGAGCCCGAGAACCTGTGGGGCCGCCTAGGCTCCGGCGAGTCCCCCCTGACCGGCGGCGGCCGCCCCGTCCCCACCCTCCCGGGCGCCTACCCCGCGTACTACGCCGCCCTCGCCGCCGCCCTCCAAGGCACCGCCGACAACCCGGTCACCGCCCTGGAAGCAGCCGCCGCCCTGGACGTACTGGAAGCCGCCCGCCACTCGGCCCGCAACGGAATGACGGTGACCCTGTGACCTCCGACTCCTCCCCCCTCGCCCCCAGCGTCGCCGAACTCGAGGCCCAGGAACGCCGCCTGACGCTCCCCCACTTCACGTACGACGACGCCTGGACCCTCGGCACACTCCTGGTCGACCTCGCCCGCGAACGGAACGCCCCGGTAGCCATCGACATCACCCGCTCCGGCCAACAGCTCTTCCACGCAGCCCTCCCCGGCTCCACCCCCGACAACGACGCCTGGATCACCCGCAAACGCCGAGTAGTCGAGCGCTACGCAGCCTCGTCCCTCCTAGTCGGCACCCGCTTCCGAGCCAAGGGCTCGACCTTCGAGGACGACTCCCGCCTCGACCCAGACGTGTACGCCGCCCACGGCGGCGCCTTCCCGATCACGGTCGAGGGCGCAGGCGTAATCGGCACGGTGGTGGTGTCGGGGCTGCCGCAGCTGGAGGATCACGCGCTGGTGGTGGAGGCGCTGGAGCGGTTTATCGCGGGTTAGCGGGGTCGGCGGTGGCACCAGTCTCGCGCGGGAACTCGTCCGTGGTGAGCTTGATGCCGACCGGGGTCTGGGTGAGGTCGATCTCGTCGCCGAAGTCGAGGGTCAAGTTCCCGCGGTACCTGCCGCCATGAGGGAGCGTGTGGAGGTGCCACTCGGCGGTGTACGGGTCGACGATCAGGTAGACCGGCACTTCGGCAACGGCGTAGGCCTCCAGCTTGGGCCCGTAGTCGTTGGCCGCGGTGTTCTTGTAGATCACCTCGGCGACGAACTCGACGTCCTGGTAGCGCCAGCGGCCCTTGTCGTCCTTGGACGCGCCCTCCTTGAGGGCAGTTACGTCGGAGGCGAAGCCGTTGAGACGGCCCGGATAGTCGATCCGGACGTCCGACTTCACACGCTTGCGCGGGTACTTGGTCCTCAACTGCTCGTAGATACCCGAGATGATGTCCCAGTGGCTGTTCCGCTGCGGCCACATGTAGACGGCCCCCTGGACGATCTCGAACTTGAACCCCTCGGGGGCAGGTTCAAGCCACTCGAACATCATGTCCAGGGTGCCCTCGTCGCTCTCCTCGTCCATCGCGATCCTGTCTTCAGGCAGCCGCGTAGTACAACGGGACGTTCACCAACCCGGTCACGCCGGGATGCCGAACGCCCCTTCAGGGGCGCGGGGAACTGCGCGACCAGCCACAACGAACCCGCAGCCAGCGACGGCCCCGTCAACCCGCCGAACCCAGCGGAGCGCTCACGCATCCTTGAGCTCCTGCCGCTGCCGCCCCAGCCCCTCGATCTCCAGCTCCACAACATCCCCGGCCCGCAGGAACGGCTTCGGCTCGGGCTGGCCGAGGGCGACCCCCGCCGGCGTACCCGTGTTGATGATGTCGCCCGGGTAGAGGGTCATGAACTGGCTTACGTAGCGCACCACTTCGGCAACCGGGAAGATCTGGTCGGACGTGTTGCCGTCCTGCTTCAGCTCGCCGTTGACCCACAGCTTCAGCGACAGCCGCTGCGGGTCCGGTACCTCGTCCGACGTCACCAGCCACGGCCCGAGCGGGTTGAACGTCTCGCAGTTCTTGCCCTTGTCCCAGGTGCCGCCCCGCTCGATCTGGAAGGCGCGCTCGGAGACGTCGTGCGCCACCGCGTACCCGGCGACATGCGCGAGCGCCTCCTCGTGCGAGCCGAGATAGCGGGCCGTACGCCCGATGACGACCGCCAGCTCGACCTCCCAGTCGGTCTTCTCGGAGCCGCGCGGTACGAGCACGGTGTCGTACGGCCCGACGACCGTGTCCGCCGCCTTGAAGAAGATGACCGGCTCGGCGGGGGGCTCGGCGCCGGTCTCGGTGGCGTGGTCGTGGTAGTTGAGGCCGATGCAGACGACCTTGCCGATCCGGGCAAGCGGCGGCCCGACCCGCAGCCCCGCCGCGTCCAGGGCGGGCAGCTCCCCGGCCTCGGCCGCGCTCCGGATCCGCCCGAGCGCCGCGTCGTCGGCGAGCAGCGCCCCGTCGATGTCCGCGACGATGCCCGACAGGTCCCGTAGAACCCCTTCGGCATCGAGCAGCGCGGGCCGCTCCGCCCCAGCCGTACCGACTCGCAGCAGCTTCATGATCCCCATCTCTCTGCACCACGTGCACAACCATCGGAGGTCTGGTCGATCCTCCAAGCTGTACGTCCACTCCGCAAGCCCCGGTTCAGCACGTGGACCTTCACCCGGCGGCAGCCGCCAACGGCGAGGCCCCCGGCATGTCCCGGTACAGCACAGCTCGCTCGACCGCACTCCACGTCGTACTGGTCACCACGTACAACGCGGCCGCCAACGGCACGAAGGCGACCGTGAACAGCGTCATGAACGACATCAGCGGCATGAACTTCAGAATCGCCCCCATCCCCGGCACCTGCTGCTCCTCACCACTCCCCGCGGCCGCCACCCCGGTCATCGCACCCATCTGCCGCTTCGTACGCCGGTAGTTGAAGGTCGCGACGAGGGTGACGACCGCGAACAGCCCGAGATAGACGAGCCCGTGCGCCCCGAACACCCCGCCCTCCCCCAACGCATCCATCCACCGTCCGCCGAGCGGCGCCGCGAACAGCTTGTGCGCGAGCAGGGAGTTCGCCTCGCCGCCGATCGTCGAGTTCGAGAACAGGTGGTAGAGCAGAAAGAAGGCCGGCGCCTGGAACAGACTCGGCAGACAGCCGGACAGCGGCGAGACCTTCTCCTTCGCGTGCAGCTCCAGTACGGCCTTCTGGAGCTTCTCCGGGTTCTTCCCGTGCTTCTTCCGCAGTTCGGCGATCTGCGGCTGCAGCTTGGCCCGCTCGCGCTGCCCGCGCGCCGCGGCCCGGGAGAGAGGGTGCACGAGGAGTCGTACGAACGCGGTGAACAGAACGATCGCCGCAGCCGCCGCGGACGCCTGGAACAACGGCTCGAGGAGATCGGCCAGCCCTTCGACGAGGCCGGCGAAAAGGGACATGAAGGCGGACAGGACATCGGACATGGGTGAGCCCTCCGGGGGTCTCGTCGTACCGGGAGATGAGAGATCCGGGATCTGAGATCTGGGATCGGATCCCGAGATCTGGATCCTGGGATCTGGATCTACGTCGGCATGACGGCCCGAGGGGAGAGCTGCTGCGTACTGCTGCTGCTGTTTTCCGAGTGCCCCTACGCGGCCGTCAGGAGAAGACGACCGGGTGCTCGTGGACGCGTACGCCCCCGAGCGTCGGGATCGCGTTGCGGCAGGAACGCCGTACGCCGCTCACGGTCGCGGATGGCCGTACGCACCCGGGTGGGCGGCACGGCGGGCGCGAGCCGAGCGGCGATGAGTGAACAGGCGGCGAGCGCGGACCCGGCCGCGGCGGTCGCCGCGAAGGCGACGGCGCCGACGAGGCTGCCGGAGTCGAGGAGCGCCACCTCGACGAGGAGAAGGAAGAGGAAGGCGAGCGGCCGCAACCTGGCGGCGACGGGCGTACCACCCATCAGCTGTCCTCCCTTCCTCATATCGTCAACCGTGTTGGCTCATCCTAACGGGGCCGCATGGAAGCCAGCTTCCCCCAGACGACAAGGCGGTACTTGGAGGTGTACTCCGGGGTGCAGGTGGTGAGCGTGAGGTAGTAGCCGGGGTCGGAGTACCCGTACCGCGGGTGTACGAGGCTGCGGGGGACGTCGCGGATGACCCCGCCGTCGCGGGGGGCGGTCTGCGGGATCGTCCGGTCGACGACGTACGTATATCCGGCCGCCCGCGTCTCGACCTCGATCCGGTCCCCTTCCCGCAGCCGGTTGATGTACCGGAAGGGCTCGCCGTGCGTGTTCCGATGCCCCGCGAGCGCAAAGTTCCCGGCCTGGCCGGGCTGAGCGGTGTCCGGGTAGTGGCCGGCGTACCCCTTGTTGAGGACGTTCGGCTCGCTGATCCCTTCCGCGACCGGGATGCGAAGCCCGAGCCGGGGGATGGTGAGGATGGCGTACGCCTGATCCCAGCGGGGTTGCTGGGCGGGGGTGGCGGAGGTGTCCGGACTGGCCGACGACCCGGACCGCTGACCGGTGCGGGAGGACCCGCCCGCACCACTCGTACTGCCTGTACTGCTCGTACCGCCGGAACCGCTCCCGCCCCCGCTCACAGACGGGCTGCCGCCCTCCCCCTGACTCCCCTCCCACTCCCTCTCCAACGCCTGGACCTCCCGCTCGGCGCCCTCCCGGGCCTGCCGATTGGTCCACCACAGCTGATGGACGACGAGGAGCATGAGGACGACACCGAGGGTTACGAGGAGCTCGGCGCCGTTCCAGAGAACGCGCGCGACGAGCGCATGCCGCCGCAGACTCCGCCGACTGGTGACGGGAACCCGCATCCGCACGCCTCCTGCCCCACGCCTCCTGCCCTTGCACTGCGGGCGCACGATAAGGGCTGCGGCCTCAACTCACCATCCCTACAAGCGCGATGAGAGCCTTGGCTTACGGACTTAGGGTCGCTGCTCATGAGTGCGTACTGGCTCCTGGCCCTGATCCCGTTCCTCACCGGCCTCTCCGTGAGCGCGCAGCAGGGTATGCTGGCGATCACCGAACGCCTGCTGCGCCGCACCGCGCGCCGCGTCGAAGGCACGGTCACCGGCCACGTGGCCTCCCGCGAGGCGACGTACGCCACCCTCCACCCGGTCGTCCGCTGGACGGACGCCGACGGGGTCGAGTACGAACGTGCCGTCCCCGACACGGTCAGCGCCCACCGCATCCAGGAGGGCACCCGCGTACGCCTCCTCGTCATGCCGGGCGCCCCCGACACGGTGGGTCTGGACTCGCCGGACCGCTACAGGTCGGCGATGTTCGGCGTATGGCTGGGGGCGGTGCTGTGGGCCGGCACGCTGACCGCGGTACTGATCCGCATCGCGACGCTTTTGCCCTCTTCCTGCGGCCTCTACTGCTGAGCACCCCTGGCAAGCCCATCTCTCTTTGTTCGAACGGCGACGGCAGTACGGTGTCCCCCATGCGCCCCGACACGCCTGCCGAGTACGTCGACCACAACGCCGAAGCGGCACGCCTGGAGCGGACCGCCGGCCTCTACCCCGAGGACGCCGAGCACCTGCTGCTGCAGGCCGCGGCCCACCTCGAACTGGCCGACGACCGCTCCCGAGCCAGCACCCTCTACGACCGCCTGCTCTCCACGCCCGACTCCCTGGAGAACCCCCTCCTGGTACGCGCCCTGAAGGCGGCCAACCTCTGGGAGTACGGCCACGAGGCGGAGGCCAGAGCGATCATCGAGGGCGTCCGCGCCGCGTCCCCCCGCGACCCGGCCCCCTGGGTGATCATCGCGGAGGCCCTGGAGGCCCACGACGAGCTGGAGGCAGCGCAGGAGACGTTCACGGAAGGCGCCACCCTGCTCCTGACGGACGTAACGGACCCCCCGTACGCCACCCACCCCCTGCTCTTCGGCCGCCACCGAGTCCGCCGCATGCTGGGCATGCCCCACGACCACTGGGACACCCGAGCGGACACCCTCCACAAGGCGCCGGTCTCCTTGGACGAACTCCACGACCCCAAGCGCGTCTGGTCCCTGGGCTCGGACAACCCGGCGGAACTCCAGGCAGAGATCGCCCGCCTCCAGTCGGAACTCACGACGGCAAGGGAGGCCCTCTCCCGCCCCTTCCCGGTGGCCATACTCCACTGGCCGGCCGACGAACTGGCCGAACTGCTCGCCGCGTACCCGTCGTTGGAGTCGGAGTACCCGTCGCATGAGGAGCACCTGGCGACGATAGAGACGTCGCTGCGCGAGCTCGCGGCCTCAGGCACGGGGAACTTGGGAATCGTGCCGGGGACGGTGCCGTCGTACGAGGCGTTCGCGGCATCGGAGCTGGCGTCGCCTGCGGACGCTTCGCTGCTGCCGCAGTATGCGACGACGCTGGCGGCGCGGGGGCGGGCTGTGGCTTGGCCGCCGGAGCGGGGGGCTGCGTGCTGGTGTGGGTCGGGGCGGGCGTACGAGGGGTGTCATGGGGGCGACGCCTGACGGGGAGGAGTTCGAGACGGGCCAAGGCCTCGTTGAGCGTGTGATCAGCGCTGCTAGATTCGTCCGCCATGCGCTCACGTGAGTTCGACCTCGACTTTCGCGACCGGGCCAGTCGCACACGCTCCTGGGGCATCGCACTGTTGTCCCTCGCGGCGCTCCTCTGGACCTGGTGTTTCTGGTTGCTACTCACGCCGTACGAGGTCGCCGAGGAGCCCGACGACCAGTTCCCCGAGGAGTGCGAATCACGGTTGTTCACGGAGCGCGGCACAGCCAACGAGGGCCTATTCAGGGAGGATTGGTGCCAGAACGAACGTGACTGGCCCGAGGCCCTGGCCGTCCTCGGCCTTTCCATCCCAGTGTCGATCGTCGGCGTGGCCCTCTTCACGAACGGCACCGTGTCCCTCCGAATGAGCGCCCACGCCCAGGCAATGCGCGAGCTGGACAGGCTTGCGGACGCGCGCAAGACCTAGCCCGTACGGCCGCCTGCTACATACGACGCCTCGTGAAGACACTCACCCAGCAGCACGCAGCACCGTGACCACCACCGTGTCGAGAAGCACGACGCCCCCGAACCACAGGGCCAGGCCGCGATGCCCGATCGACGCCAACGCGACGACAGCCGCTCCAAACACCAACGCCTTCACCGCGAGCACCCCCACCAGAGGCAGAGCGAACGAGGCCTGGGGCGCGGCAAACGCCCCCCAGATCACAGCGGCAAGCAGCGGAGCACCGAGACCCAGGGCTACGGACGCCAGCCGGGAGACCGGCCGAGTGAACCCCCACCAAGCCAGGGCCACGAGCGCCGCCAGTTCCAGAACGAAGGCGAGACCCTCGGCGGCCCAGCCGAGCGGTGCGGGGATGGTCATGGTGTGTGGCCTCCCGTGGTTGCCACCGGTCAGGTCACCCGGGGGCCGGAGATCGCTTGGAAACGATCAAACTTCAGTGCAGCACCTTCGACTGTCAGTAGTTGCTGTTAGAACAGAACACTATCGGGGTGAGCAATCGAGGGAGCATCAGTGGCGGAACCGGGGGACCTGACGCAGCCAGTCGCTGGCGTCTACGAGCAGCTCATTACGCGCAGCTTGCACGGGGAGATAGAGCGCCTCGAAGCGGCAGGTTGGAAGGCTATTGACGCGGAAGTCAGCGCAGAATCGTCTCCGCACGTGTTGGCTCGCTACGTCGGTGAAGCCGTCGGACGCAGGCTGAGTCAGCTTCCCCACGACAAGCAGGTCGCCGTCGCGAACCAGATTCTGGAGTCGCTGGCCGCGAGTGCGCCTGACCCGGACGACACCGTCGGCGCCATCGTCGACGGTCCACGACAGCTCCTGACCCTCGCAGAGCGGGAAGCTCCGGGGGTCTACGCGCTGCGCCCTCTGACGCCCCTCTCGGAAACGTCACTGATCACCAACTCCTCGGACGACCCGAGCCTGGGCGCGGAGTTGAGGGCCGAGCTCGCCACCGCAGACCGCATCGACCTGCTCTGCGCCTTCGTGAAGTGGTACGGCATTCGCGTCCTCGAGGATTCGCTGCGCGCCGCGAAGGAGAGGGGCGTGCCGATCCGGGTCATCACGACGACCTACATCGGCGCCACCGATCGGCTCGCACTCGACCGCCTTGTTCGCGACTTCGGCGCCGAGGTAAAGGTCAACTACGAGATCCGCTCCACGCGACTACACGCCAAGGCATGGCTGTTCAGGCGCAACAGCGGCTTCGACACCGCGTACGTCGGCAGCTCGAACCTGTCCAAGGCCGCGCTCCTCGACGGCCTGGAGTGGAACGTACGACTGTCATCGGTCGCCACCCCCGCGGTGCTCGACAAGTTCGAGGCCACCTTCGACGCGTACTGGAACGACAGCGCCTTCGAGTCGTACGACCCCGACGACGATGGCGAGCGTCTCGATCGAGCCCTGGCGCAGGCGGGCGGCTCCGGCTCCCCGAGCGACTTGAAGATCAACCTTTCCGGGCTTGAGGTGCGTCCCTTCCCTCACCAGCGGGACATGCTCGAGCGTCTCCGCGTAGAGCGCGAAATCCGCGGCCGAAACCGCAACCTCCTGGTCGCTGCCACCGGTACCGGCAAAACGGTAATGGCGGCCCTGGACTATCGATCACTACGCAGAAAGTTCGGCAACGGAAACCCGAGGCTGCTGTTCGTCGCCCACCGCAAGGAGATCCTCAAGCAGTCCCTGCGTACGTACCGCGAAGTACTCGACGACGCATCCTTCGGGGAGCTACTCCACAGCGGCGAGGATCCACGCGCCTGGAACCACGTCTTCGCGAGCGTCCAGTCACTCAATGTCCAACGGCTGGAGCAACTCGCCCCCGACCACTTCGACTTCATCGTCATCGACGAGTTCCACCACGCCACGGCGACCACCTACCGGCGCGTCATCGACCACTTCAAGCCGAAGGAACTGCTGGGCCTCACCGCCACCCCCGAGCGCATGGACGGGCGGAATGTACAGGACGAGTTCTTCGATGGACGCATCGCAGCGGAGATGCGGCTCTGGGAGGCCCTCGAAAATGATCTGCTGTGCCCCTTCCACTACTTCGGCATCCCGGACGGCACCGACCTGACCAACGTCGGTTGGCAGAAGGGCACTTACGCAGACCGCGACCTCGACAACGTCTACACGGGCAACCACGCACGTGCCCGCATCGTGGTCAAACAGATCCGGGACAAGATCTCCGACCCAGGCGCCATGCGCGCCCTGGGCTTCTGTGTGACCAAGAAGCACGCGCACTTCATGGCCGACTTCTTCCAGAAGGCCGGGTTCCGGGCAGTAGCGCTCGACAGCGACTCGCCGGCTGCCGTACGAGCACAGGCGCTGGCTGACCTACGCGACGGAAAGCTTCAAGTGATCTTCTCCGTCGACCTGTTCAACGAAGGCCTCGACATCCCTGACGTCGACACTCTGCTCCTGCTGCGCCCTACGAATAGCGCCACGGTCTTTCTCCAGCAGCTGGGCCGGGGACTACGCCGCACGGACACGAAGCCAGTACTCACCGTCTTGGACTTCATCGGCCACCACCGGGCGGAGTTCCGCTTCGAGGAGCAGTTCCGGGCCCTGACGAATCTCTCCCGCAACCGCCTCGTCGACCACATCGAGCGTGACTTCCCCCAGCTTCCCTCCGGCTGCCAGATCATCCTGGAAGGCGTCTCGAAGGACCTCGTCCTCGACAACATCCGCACCCAACTGGGTGCCACCATCAAGACCTTGGTGAACGAAGCCAAGGCATACAGCACACCGCGCCTTGCGGACTACCTCCGCGAGAGCCGCCGCGAAATCAAGGAGCTCTACAAGAGCGACAACTCGTGGACAACGGTCCTCCGCAAGGCAGGCCTGGTCGAAGACCCGGCGCCGCCAGGAGAAGCAGCACTCCTCAAGCGTGTCCACGCGTTCTTGCACGTAGACGACCCCGAGCGCGCCCAGGCCTACCTCCGCCTTCTCGCCGACGACGCTCCCGCGTACGAGACTCTGGCTCCGACTGACCAGACGTACGCCCGCATGCTCTTCTTCAACCTGTGGGACAACGCCGGAGGTTTCACCACCTTCCAGCAAGGCCTCGAATCGCTGCGCTCCCAACCGGTGTTCCGAGATGAGCTTCGGCAGGCGCTGTCGTATGTCATCGAGCAGGCCGATCACTTCCCGATCCCTCTGTCCGCACCCCACGCCCACGTCCCTTTGAAGGTCCACAGCGCCTACAACCGCTCGGAGATACTGGCCGCTCTCGGCGTGGCCCGCTTCGGTGGCCAGATGCCTCGGTCTTTTGCCCAGGGCGTCCAGTGGGTCGACGACCTCCAGACCGACGCTCTGCTCATCACGCTGGAGAAGAACGAGAAGGACTTCTCCCCCACCGTCCGCTACAAGGACTACGCACTGAGCCCCACGCTCTTCCACTGGGAATCGCAGAACGCCACCGCAGAAAGTTCCCGTACGGGCCTGCGCTACCAGCATCACGTCCAACAGGGCAGCCACGTCCTCCTGTTCATGCGCCGCTACAAGAACAACGACATCGGCAAGTCCCAGCCTTGGATGCTCCTGGGCCCGGCCACGTACGTGGAGCACAGGGGCAGCAAGCCGATGGCGATCACATGGCGGCTGCAGCACGAGCTTCCGGCTGACGTGTGGACGTATTCGGCCATCAGCGCAAGCTAGTTGACCACACCTGATGTCAGAGTGATCGGTTAACGTCAGAGTATGGACTTAGCTTCGATCAGACCTGGGCTACTGACCACGCGCGAGGAGATGAAGGAGGTCTTCGGTGGAGGGCCCCAGGGAGGGATCATCCCGTCCAATACCACCTCAAACATCCTCATCTACGTAGATCACGACAGTGGTAAGAAGTACGGCTACGAAGATGGCTGGCTAGAGGAAGAGGACGAGCTGGGGCCCGTGTTTGAGTACACGGGCCAGGGCACCCGCGGAGAGCAAACGTTTCTGGGGCAGAAGGGCTCCGGCAACAAGGCCGTCCTGTACCACGCCGACGCGGGAAGGTCCTTGCGAGTCTTCATGGCAGCAGGGAGAGTTCCTGGCTCCAAGTCCGCTGCCAAACAGCAGCGATACATCGGCGAGTTCGAGTTGGACTCGAATCAGCCGTATACCGTGCGCGAGGCGAACGACGAGAAGGGCGAACGACGTCGCATCATCGTCTTTCGCCTGCGCCCCGCCGGAGAATACGAACGCGTCGCCAAGGACGTCATCGCGCGCGCGGCAGAAACCGAGGCTCATCCAGTGGCTGCGAATGTAGCCGCCAGCAGGATGATGGAGCCCAAGTTAGTCGAGCCGAAGAGGCAGCGAGCCTCGGAGAGTAGGCGTGCGGCCCAACCAAGTCTCATCGCCGACCTCCGCCAATCAGAGCTGCGCGATCAATATCTCGACGAACTCGCGAAGCAACAGCACGATGTCTTCGCGTACCAAATCAAGATCGCAGGAACAACAACCATCCTCAAGACTGACCTCTACGACGCCACCGAGCATGAGCTGTATTCGGTGAGAGGCGAGAGCAGCCGCGAGGAAGTACGCATGGCAATTGGGCAACTCAAGGATTATGCAAGGCATATCTCACCGCGCGGGCCCAAACTGGTCGTACTTCTCCCCGAGAAGCCGCAGGACGACTTGCTGAATCTTCTCCATACGGAGCGAATTGATGCTGTCTTCCGAGACGGCGCCGGATACACGCGATCCGTGGCAAATTAGCAGCACTCAGGAGCCCTTGGAGTCATCATGGCATCATCACGGGAGCATGATTTCCTGTCAGCCACTGCTTTACGCATCATGGAAGATGCATCAAAGTCTAGGCTGTTTGGCTACACGGAAGGACAGCGCAAGCTGTTCGACTTTTCCTGCGACCTCAAGAGGGACTGGTCGAAAGTAGTGGCAGGGCAGACTCTGTGGAAGCACGGCGGGGATGGCATAGACAAGGATATAAGGACGTTCCTCAACGAGGAAGATATCCATGCGGCAGTATACATCGCACGTTACGAAAGCAAGCTCCGCTCCCGATTCACCGAGGTAACCCAGTCGTACCTCAAAACTCCGATGCGAGGTCGACTGTCACGCTTACGCGTCTTCTGGGTTCCGCCAGACTTTAAAGCAAGCGACGAGGAGGCCTGCGAATCGGTCCAAAACGCTTTGAAGGAGGAGATAGCGAAGGACCTCCTCCTTCAAGTAGCCCTTGGGGGGCTCACCTCTCAGGATGCGACTCGTTTTTCGTCCTCAAAACGCCCAGGCCTCCCCATCGCCATCCTTTCATACATCAAGAAGCACGGCTATCGAAACAATAGACGAGCAGCCAAAGATCTCGACGTAAGCCTTGATGCACTCCGGTACGAGATCGAGCGACTCTTCATCATCGGATTCCTGAAAAGCGACAGCCTACAAGGCGGCAAATACCGAGTAACGGACAGCGGAAGCGCCATGCTCGATATAAGCTCACGCCTCCGGGACTATCTTCGCGGAAATCTCGGCGACGGAAACGTAAATGAGGAGTTCGAGCACATATGCAGGCTCCTCGGAATCGACTACCCGTCGATACCTACCACAACACGCCTCTTAGGCAAGGACGCTGAGGTAGACATACAAGACCCCACGGCTCTCCTGTTGCAGCACGTAGCACAAGCCGACGCAGACGGCTCCGTCGACTGGCCCGAACCCTACTTCGAGCTACCCTCGGCCTCCGAGATCTCCGCCTCGAATTGAAACTGGGCGCGATCAAGTGCTTCGTCCGCGTCGCAGCCGTGCACCCGCAGCCAGTGAAGGAGGTCCGCGATCACATCGATTGCGGCCTCCTCCGCAACAGCCACGCTCAACGTGCTCGGGGCTGCCGTGCGCGGGAGTCGAGCGGCGCCGTAGAGCCCGAGCATGGCCTCGGCTCTAGTCACGCGTGCGCCGCCGCAATGCCCGTCGGCGGATGACAACCCAGTCGCCAGCTCGCACCAGGTCACTTTCCGATCGCCACGGAGCTGGACACCCCAGCGATCGGCGATGGCGTCGACGAGGGCCATGCCGCGTCCGCCCTCCGAGTCGGAGCCGGCGTGGACGAGGGTGGGCAGCGCTCGCGTATCGGGGTCGTGAACCTCGATACGCAGGTGGGTGCCGCTCATCGACACCGCGAGCGTGGTCGGAGTGCCGAGGCCGACGTGCGTGATGACGTTGGCGACGAGTTCGCTGACGCAGAGTTGGGCGCTGTCGACGAGGCCGTGCAGGCCCCAACTCCCCAGGTGCAGCCGCATGATCCGGCGCAGAGCGGCCACTTCCTCCGGCTCGGCCGTGAAGTCCAAGTCCCACGGCTTGCGCGGCATGCACATCGTCTGGATCACACTCGCCCCTCTCACAGAGTTGTCCACGCCACACGCAGAGTGGCGATGCTCGTAAGAATGCGGGCGGCGTATCCCGTCGTGCAATGTGCACGGCGGGAATCCCACGATCGAGTGATTGGCAAGCACGCCCCTTGGCACCGAGACTGAACCCCGGTTACGAGAAGGGTGTTTGGGGATGGCAGGTTCACCGACGGCACGCCGTCGTCGCCTCTCGATCGAGCTGAAGAAGCTGCGCGAGGCGAATGCTCTGACCTGCGCCCAGGTCGGTGCGGCGCTGGACTGGAGCGGCTCCAAGGTCAACCGGATGGAGACGGGCAGCGGCAGAGTCCAGCCATCCGACATCGATGCCCTGTGTCGCTTCTACGACACCGGCGATGAGCTACGCGAGTTCCTCAAGTCCCTTGCCCGGCAGGCCAAGACGCGCGGCTGGTGGCAGGTGCACGGCTCGGGCGCCGTGCCAACGTGGTTCTCCATCTACATCGGCCTGGAGCAGGACGCCTCCACGTTCCGCCAGTACCAGTGCGAGGTGCTTCCCGGCCTCATGCAGACCCCGGCGTACGCCCGCGAACTTCACACGACGGGCGCGCACGTACGCCCCGAGGACATCGAGCGGGCAGTAAAAGTCCGCCTGGAGCGCCAGACCATGCTGACGGGACCCCAGGCCCCGGATGCGTGGTTCGTCGTCAACGAAGCTGCCCTCCGCAACGTCATCGGGGACCGGCCGTTGATGAGGGAGCAGCTTGAACGGGTCCTGGAATCATCGGAGTTGCCGAGTGTCACGGTGCAGGTCTTGCCGTTCGACTCCGGCACCTACCCGACCACGGGCTCGTTCACGATGCTCGGCTTCCCCGATCCCGAGGACCCGGATCTCGTGTACCGGGACGGCATCACCGACGCCGTGTACCTGGAAGGCGAGCATCATGTGCGTGAGTACACGAGGGCCTTCGACGGGTTGCGGGCAGCGGCCTTGAGCCCGCAGCGATCCGCCCAACTGATCAAGTCCGTAGTGAAGGAATACGCATGATGCACGCTTCAGATCCCACTCCCGACTCCCCCTCCGCCTGGTTCAAGTCCTCCTACAGCAACGGCGCGGGAGGCGAATGCGTCGAGTGCGCCTACGGCGCGGACGGCGCCCTCGTACGCGACTCCAAGAACGCCAGCGGGCCTGTGCTCGCCATCCGTGCGCACGCGTGGGAGGCCTTCGTACGGACCTTGAGGGCAGCGGAGCACGAGCGCTGACCGCAAGTTGCGGTTACGCCAGCGACCTTCGCACAGCATCAACCAGCGACTCCGCACGCACATCGTCGAAGCCACTGATGATGTGGTTCATCGCGTAGCCGAAGGCGATGCCGTGCTCCGGGTCGGCGAAGGCGAGTGAGCCGCCTCGGCCGGTGTGGCCGAAGGAGTTCGGCCCGGTCATGGGGTTGGTCTCGGTGGGCAGCATGTATCCGGAGCTGAATCGGCTCGGCATCACCATCACCTGGTCCGTGCCGCTGGCCTGCTCCTTGGTCGCCGATGCGAGGGTCTCGGGGGTGAGCAGGCGTACTCCGTCCACCTCTCCGATCAGCGCGGCGTACATCCGTGCCAGTCCGCGTGCGGTGCCGATGCCGTTGGAGGCCGGGAGCTCCGCGGCTTGTACCTCAGGCGAATTGAAGTCGATCTCGGCCGGGTCGGTGACCTGGAACGCCCTGTTGCTGAACGAGTTCGGGTCGCGCCAGGCGGCGACCATTTCGCGAAGTTCCTCGGGGATCGACTCTGGGGGCACTGTGGTGAAATCGACCTCGGGCTGCTGGTACGCCATGCGGCTGACTCGGTGGCGTTCACTCGCGGGCAACCCGATGAAGAAGTCCAGTCCCAGGGGGCCAGCGATCTCGTCGGCGAAGAAGCGGCCCGGCGTACGGCCGGACACCCGGCGGATCACCTCGCCGACCAGCCAGCTCCAGGTCCGGCCGTGATACCCGTGCGCTGTGCCTGGAGCCCAGAGGGGACGCTGAGCGGCCAGCGCGGCCACCATCGGCTGCCAGGACAACGCCTCGGCCAGCGGCACCGGTTGGTCCAGGGCGACCAGGCCGGCCTGGTGGGACAACAGCCAGCGCACCGGGATCTCCGCCTTGCCGTTCGCGGCGAACTCCGGCCAGTAGTCGGCCACCGGGGCGTCCAGGTCCAGCGCGCCGCGCTCGGCCAGCACGTGCGCCGCGGTCGCGGTTGCCCCCTTGGTCGTCGAGTAGACGAGTTGCAGAGTGTCCCGCGCCCACGGACGGTCCGTGTCAGGGTCGGCGGTGCCACCCCAGAGGTCCACCACCGGTCGGCCATCCCGGTACACGCACACCGCCGCGCCGATGTCCCCATACCGGGCGAGGTTCGCCGCGAATGCCTCGCGCACCGGCTCGAACCCGGCCTCGACTTCACCGTCGATCGTCGTCATGCCGACCATCCTGGCGTTCTGTCCGCCGGGCTCCAAGAGGGCGGGCTCGGCGCACAGTTGGTACCAATCAGGCGGTGACGTGCAGCGCCTGAAGGCGCTCACTGACTCACGGACTGAGGGTCACCCGTCCCCACCACCGCATTCATAGTTCTCCACGGCGTCGAAGGCGGGACGGTTGCGCTCGCCGTACACCGGGTCCAGGACATCGTTCGCGTTGGCGCCCGATTTCAGATTGCTCACCGAGGTATCGATCGCCTTGAGCACCGTACGGAACTCTTCGGCGATGTCCGGCGGCGCGCTCGCCTGCATCAGCTCACCCGTGTCGGCGACCAAGGCGGCCTTCCTCCGTAGCTCTTTGAAGTCCAGCGGCTCCCCTTGAATCGCCGCACCCACTTCGGCGCTGTAGGCAATGACGCTCATCTGGAAGAGCGACAGATCAAGGCAGAAGGGCGGTGTTGGCGTGGCGCTCCGGCGTGCGGTCGATGCGCTGGGCGACGGGCTGGACGAGGCCGGGGCCGATGCCGGTGGCGCAGCGTCCGGGGAACTGGAGCAGCCCGCCGTCATCAGCGCGGCGGCCATCGCGAGGATCCATCTGCGTCGGGCGGTCATGGGCGGAGAGTAGGCGGCGGAGGCCGGGAGGGGTCCCGGAGCCCCGGTCGGATGATGGTGCGCGGCTGCGGCTGAAGCGGTGGAACCGACGAGGGGAACGGCTATGCCGGTGAAGGCAGGGATGAGGCGCGTCGCCGTACTGACGACCGGAGTTGCACTGGCCGTTGGCGGCTGTTCGGCGGGCACGGACGACGGGGGCGATTCGGGGAAGTCCGCGGCAAGTGCCTCGAAGTCGGCGTCGAAGTCCGCTGGGCCGGACCGGGCGCTGGTGAAGTGGGCCGATCAGATGTGTGAGGCCACGGAGCTCTTCGAGACGATGAAGACGGACAGTGCCAACGGGGTCAAAGAGATCACGGATCCGCCCGGGGACGCGCTGGTCCCGCCCGAGGCCACCGCCTACGGCTACCTGTCGGGCACATCGACGTCCTTCGACGAGGTCGTGCGGGAACTCGGCAGGGTACGGCCCTCGGGCATCACCTCTGCGGACCGGCTGCACGACACCCTGGCCAAGGAGGTCGAGCGGGTCCAACCGGAGGTCACCGGGCTGGCCGACTCCTTCGGGTTGGAGGATTCGGTCGACCGGGCCGAACGTCTCGGCAAGTTGATCCAGTCCCTGAAGATGCCCGAACCCGACCTGCCTGCCGTGGTCGCCAAGGAGCCGAACCTCCAGGCCGCCTACCGCACGGCGCCCAACTGCGCCCCGCCCAAACCCCTGCCCAAGGCCGCGGACGGCACGGACACCTCCGCCTGCAAGGACGGGACCTGCGAGATCCTGGTGACGAAGCAGACGAACTTCGCGGTCGCCGCATGGAACCTGCGTGTGTCGCTGACGGAGACCAAGGCCACGGTGCGCAACAACGACCCTGAGGGTGCCACGGGGGAGTTCACGCTTGCCGCCGGCGGAAGCGGAACATTCGGCTCGGGCGGCGACCTACTCACCGTCCATGCCGTCGCCGTCAACGAGGACGGCGCCGTACTGAAGTTCAACTGAAGTGACACGCATACCCGACCTGCACTGTGCCAGCCACGCTGATGCCCGAGAGCGGCGTCACCTTCGAGGTGTTCTGCACGGAGCCCGGCTGTGGCGAGGACTCCGGCGCCCAGGAGGAGCAGGAAACGGCCCAGGAATGGGCGCTGAGACACACCGGCCGCACCGGTCATAGCCTGTTCCAACGCGTCGTCACCGACCACGCTCGCGTGACCCGCGAGGAACCCGAAAAGGAGCTTCTGTGAGCCTGGACCTGCGGCACTACGCCAATATCGACCTGGTGCGGCAGACGATCGTGGACATCCATGTCGAGGTCCGCCAGCGCGACTTGGGCCTCACGGGGCCCTTCTACACCGCCGAACGCTTCAACGAGCGCCTGATCAGCCACCGTTCGGAACCCGGCTGGGAAGCAGTCATCGCGTACGACGGCAGCGAGCCAGTCGGCTTCGTGTACGCCACCCCGCTCGGCCCCGACACCCGCTGGTGGACGGCCATGAGCGCCCCGCTGCCCGACGGATACACCGTCGAGACGGGCAAGCGCACCCTCGTGCTGAACGAGATCGTGGTACGGCGCCCGTGGCGCGGCACCGGCCTCGCTCACCGCATCCACGAGGAACTCCTGGCGGGCAGAGGCGAAGAGCGGGTCACACTGCTGGTCAATCCGAAGGCGGGAGACGGCAAGGTCCAAGCCGTGTACGAGCGTTGGGGATACGAGACGATCGGCGAGCAACAGCCGTTCCCCGACTCCCCCGTGTTCGCCGCGATGATGCGCGAACCGCTGCACCAGGCGTGAGCCGTATCGAGCACGGCGCGAGGGCTCAGGAGGAGCGGCGGGCCGCTGCGGCCCTCGGCAGGGGCCGTACGGAGCGCGCTGCCCGCGCCGCTACCAGTACTCGGCGGAGACAGGGCCGAGGACGGTCCAGTGGCCGTCCCCGGCCGCCCACCGTTCCAGCCATATGTCGTGTCCGAAGCCGAGCGTGTGGCTGTCCCTAGGCGGGCCGCCCACCTCGAACCAGCCCGAAAGGCCGCGCACGATCTGGCCGTTGAGGTTCTCCCCGAGCGACGAGGCCATCTCCTCCGGGTCGGACGGCGTGGTTCCGCGGCCGTCGACCCACACGGTCCTGTACACCCGGATCAGCGTCTGCGCCGCCTCGTACTCCTCCAGGGCGCCGGGCCTGTCGGGCAACCGCATGAAATACGGGCAGAACTCCGTTTCGCCCTTGACGCAGTCATCGGCCCGTACGGCGCCGGGCCCGGCCGTGCTTACGCGGTACAGGGTGATGCCGTCCGGGACCTGGCCCGGATCCTCACGCTCCGCCTTCACGCAGGTGTTGAGCAGCCAAGGGGTGTGCAGCACGGGGCCGCGGAAGCCGGCGCGGGCCAGGGCGCGCAGGTCGTCGGTGAGAGAGGAGCGCGAGCCGGAGAGATACACGGCGTCGCCGCGCCCGCCGGAGAGGGCCGAGCGGAGCTCCGGGGCGGACATCGCGCCCGGTCTTTTGATGTGCACCGCCGTCGGGGGCAGCTGCGGATCCTCCCACTCCGGGCCGGGCCTGCCCTTCCCCAGCTGCTCTGCCTCGATGGCGTCGGAGCCGTAGGCGCCGAAGACGACCAACTGCTGCGTGCGGTGCTTCTTGCCCAGGTAGGCCCGCACTTGCCAGCCCACCTCGGTGATCTGCGGGGCGACGGTCCAGTGGAAGCTGCGGCTGAGGCCGGGCGGGTTCTCCCAGCGGCAGGTCCCGACCACCGGCACCTGCGCAACGAGTTCGTCCAGGTCGGGGTCGTCCGCGATGGCCGCCACCAGCCGCGGATGGTCCCGCCGCAGCTTGTCGAGCGTCAGGCCGTCCCCCGGGGCCACGGCGACGAACTCCAGCGGCAGCCCGCCCTCTGCCTTGTTGTTGCGCAGCAGATCCCGCAGCTCGGCGAGCGCGACGCGGGCCGCACCGGCACGGTCCTGGCCGGCGTCGCGGGTGACGACCGCGATCGTGAAGGGCCCCGCCCCCTTCGCCCCGCCCGACCCGTCCGCCCCCTCCGCCCCCTCCGTGCCCTCCGTGCCCTCCGTGCCCTTCGTGCCCGACGTCTGCTGGCTGATTCCCAGAACGACGAGCACCGCGGCCACGGCGCCTGCGAGCAGATACGCCAGTACCCGACCTCGGCTCATACCGATCGACGGTACGGGCGGAACATCCGCCTCAGTAGGGTCTGTCTGGAATCAGTGCTGTTACCCGATCACCCCCGCTTACTGCACCTCAAAAGTTCCAGGTAGGCGATGTGCCTGCAGCCATGCAGCATGGTGGGCGCGCCCATCGGCGCGCCGGTTCCAGTCAGCTGCGGCACTACACCGACATCGACCTGGTGCGGCAGGCGGTCGTGGACATCCATGTCGAGGTCCGTCAGCGCGACTTGGGCCTCACCGGGCCCTTCTACTCCGCCGAGCGTTTCAATGAGCGCCTGACGGCCCACCGTTCGGAACCCGGATGGGAAGCGGTCATCGCGTACGACGCCACCGAGCCCGCAGGCTTCGCGTACGCCACCCCGCTCGGCCCCGACACCCGCTGGTGGACCGCCATGACCACCCCGCTGCCCGACGGATACACCGTCGAGACTGGCAAGCGCACCCTCGCGCTGAACGAGATCGTGGTCCGGAGCCCGTGGCGCGGCACCGGCCTCGCTCACCGCATCCACGAGGAACTCCTGGCGGGCAGAGGCGAAGAGCGGGTCACGCTGCTGGTCAACCCGAAGGCAGGAGACGGCAAAGTCCAGGCCGTGTACGAGCGTTGGGGATACGAGACGATCGGCGAGCAACAGCCGTTCCCCGACTCCCCCATGTTCGCCGCGATGATGCGCGAACCGCTGCATTGGGCGTGACCGTCAGACTCGGGCAGCGCTGGACGTAAGCGTCGCCATTCGACTCAGCGGAGACCGGATCTGATCTCCCGTGCCACAGAGCAGGCAGCGTTCGTGGTCATGCGTCGTTGATGACGCCCAAGCAGCTCGCAACGGCTGAACAGGCATGCCGGTGTGCCTAGCCGCTGCGCACCGCCTGAACGGACCTTCCCTCTTCACCCGGCAGGACCCAGGCCCAACTCATCGCCATGACTGCGGGCCGTGTCCTGCCGAATCCCATCCAGCGGCCGATTTGTGCTCAGCCGCCGCTCTTGCGTCGGAACGACCTCTGGTTCGCAGCCGGACCGTGCGCGCCGCGGATCTTTGACGCATCGGTGTTCGCAGCGATGTCGGCGGCGTCCGCCTGCATTCCGCGCTTGCGCGCCAGGGCCTCCCGAAACTTGCGCTTCAGGTCGTACTGGCCGTCATCGTCGGGCGAGAGGGCAGGGCTCTCGGCGTCAGCTGACTCCGAACCTTCTTGTGATGCAGACTCTTCTGCGGCCATGGTGACCTCCTGGTTCGGGCAGTGGAAAGCACAGCTTGTCATGCCGGACACCGCATGAGACGCCCGCGGTCGGCATCGCAACGGCCGTCGCTCGTGGCTGTCACGCAGGCGGCCAGGCAGGCCGGCCCGCACCGGCCTTGGGGAACAGCCACCGGCGCACATGGAGCAGGCACGGTGCGGGGCGCCAGGGCAGAACACCGAATATTCGATCCCGGTTGTCGGGGGCGAGTTGAGATTCCCCGCTGGCGGCCACCTGATGGGGAGCCTGGACCGTGCGCGCGCAGTCTCCTGCATCCGCCACTGAGGCGCCTCGTCATGAAGCCCCTGATCGGCATGACCACCCTCATCCTGGGAGGAAATTGACCCTCCTTTGCTGGGCTCTTGTTGAGGTTCACTGGCTGCGGCACCCCCCCCCAAGACCTCTCGAAGGAACGGCTCGGTATGCACTTCAACCCGGTCGCCGCCTCCGCGGCTCATCAGGGCGCCCGTCTCGTCAGGCTGGTGGCCGCGGCCCTGGCCTCCGCGGTGACGCTCACCTTGTTCTCGGCGGGTGCCGCGCAGGCGCATCACGGGTTCGACGACTTCGACACCGATCGCCTCTACTACGTAGCGGGTACCGTCTCGCAGGTCCGCTGGGGCGAGCCGCACTCCCACTTCACTGTGACCGTCGACGGAGACCTCCCCGCTGACACCCCCGAGCGCGATCTGCCCGAGGGACTGCGGGACGCCCCCGACAGCGACCCGATCAACGCCGCACCATCCTTCAGCGGGTCTCACGACGAGCTGGAGGTCACCATCGCGCCGCCGAGCTTCACGGGGATGTGGGGCCTGGACCGCGAACTCGAAGACGGTGAGCGGATTGAAGCCGTCGGTTACGTCGGCAGGAGTCACACCGACGAGTTCCGTCCGGTCGTGTTCTGGTACGAAGAGGGGAAGCCTGTCAACCAGGTGCTCAACGAGGAACTCCCGGCGACGCCGCTGCCGGTCCCATATCCGGAGGGCGACGCAGCGTCCGGTGACGCCGACCAGGACTCCCCGTCGGCCGCAGCGGACTCGGACTCCGAAGGCACGTCATCGACCGTGGTGTGGGCCACGCTCGGGGGCGTACTGGTCGCAGTCATCGCAGGTGGAGCCCTCTACCTGCGACGACGCTCGTCCCGGGCGTGACGGCACTCGTCATGGACAGTGTCTTCTCCTGGCTGGAGGACAGCTGGTTCGCCGAGGCCGTCCGTGGCACGGCCTACCTCTATCCGGTGCTCGAAAGCGTCCACATCATCGGCATCGCCCTCCTCATCGGCCCGGCCGCAGCATTCGATCTTCGGCTGCTGGGGCTCGGGGCGCGGACACTGCGGGTGACGACCGCGGCCTACCACCTGCTCCGCCTGTCACACCTCGGCTTCGTGATCGCGGCGGTCACCGGCGTGGCCATGTTCGTGCCTGGCGCCGGCCTCATCGCCGAGCGCGGCAGCGCTCCGTGGAAGCTCGGCCTCATCCTGCTCGCAGGCCTGAACATCCTGATCTTCCATCGGCGGACCTACCGCAATGTGGCCGACTGGGACATGGAACAGCCGACGCCTGTCGCAGCCCGGCTCGCCGCGGTCGTCTCCCTCACGTCGTGGTCGGGAGTCACGATCGCGGGCAGGCTCCTGGCCTACACCTGACGCCGCCACAGCGGCACACCGCACAGCGACCGCGACCGCCAGTCCTACTGACGCGCTCGGCCTGCTGACCGGCTCGGCCTGCTGCCGCCAACCCCGACCCATTCCGGCGGAGTTGAGCAGCGTTGTGGCTCGATAACGTGAACCCCAACCACGTGAGGAGTCAGAACGCATGAAGCCGAAAACCGTCGTCCTCTCGCTCCCGGTCGCCGACCTCGACCGGTCTCTGCGCTTCTACCGGGACGGACTCGGTCTGTCCACGGAAGGCATCGACGGAGGCGCCATCCTCTTCGAGCTGCCGAACCTGTCGCTCTTTCTGATCGAGCGCGAGGAGTACGGGACGTACACCGACCGTGCCGGTGTCGGCACTCCCGGCGCCGCCGTGCCGGGTGCGTGTGTCATCTCCTGCGCCATCGGCAGCAAGGCGGAAGTCGACGACACCCTCGCCCGAGCCGTGGCGGCGGGCGGGGCGGTTCCCAAGCCCGCGGGCACCTACGACGGGTCGTACATGGGCTACTTCACCGACACCGACGGGCACTTGTGGGAGCTGGTCTTCAACGCCCAGACCCAGTCGGCTCCAACACCGGAGTAACGCCGCAGCGCCCGGGCCCGGGGCGCTCGTAACTGCCGTGCAGCGCCCCGGTGTTGGCCGGGGGCGTAGTGGTGAAAGGTGACTCCCCGTCCTACGTTGGGGGGACGCGGACACCATGGGAGTGGCTATGACTGACGGGTCGACAGACCCTGCGCAGCGGGCGTTGTCCAAGATCGACACTTCGGCGCCGCAGTCGGCGCGGATCTGGAACTACTGGCTGGGCGGCAAGGACAACTACGAGGTAGACCGGGCGGCCGGGGACGCGTTCAAGGAGCTGTTTCCGGGGATCGAGGAGGAGGCCCGGGCCAGCAGGTACTTCCTTGTGCGGGCGGTGCGGTTTCTGGCGGGAGAGCGGGGGATCCGGCAGTTCCTCGATGTCGGGACCGGGCTGCCCACCGTGGACAACACGCATGAGGTGGCGCAGCGGGTGGCCCCCGACGCGCGGGTCGTGTACGTCGACAACGATCCGCTCGTACTGGCCCATGCCCAGGCCCTGCTCACCAGCACCACGCCCGAGGGGAGCACCCTGTACATCGACGCCGATCTGCGGGAACCGGAGCGGATCCTGGAGGCGGCCAGGGAGGCCCTGGACTTCACTCGGCCCGTCGCGTTGATGCTGATGGGCATCCTGGGGCTTGTCGAGGACCACGACGAGGCCTGCTCGATCGTCCGGCGGCTGATGGCGGGGCTGCCGTCCGGCAGTTACCTGGTGCACTACGACGGCGGCAACACCAACGAGGTCTACAACGAGGCCACGCGGCGCTACAACGAGATAAGCGGCGCTCCGTACATCCTCCGCAGCCCCGAGCAGATCGCGCGTTACTACGACGGGCTGGAGCTGGTGGAACCAGGGGTGGTCTCGTGCTCGCGGTGGCGGCTCGACTTCGCTGACGATGGCTGGGGCGGGAGCGGTGGCGGTGATGGCGACGGTGCGGGTGGGCTGCCGCCGGAGGTGAACGAGTACGGCGGTGTTGCGCGCAAGCCCTGACACCGGGGCGTACGACGGCATACGAGGACTCGAGGTCGTACGAGTCCCGAGGTCGTACGAGGTCTCCGGTGACGCGGAGTAGGCGGGGCCGGCTTGCGCGACCATTCGGCGGGCGCCGAAATCTCACCCGTCTAATGTCGGCTGCATGAAGATCTCCTCCGGCCCTGGACGCCGGCGAACAGGACCCATACCGGCGGCCGCGACTGCGACAGCGGCAGTGACTGCAGTAGCGACTGCCGCAGCTGTCATCGCCGTCGGCGGAGCCTCCGCGTGACGCCGGTCGAGATGCTCGCCGTGTTCGGCGCCGGCATGAGCGCTGGTGCCATCAATACCGTGGTCGGTTCCGGGACGCTGATCACCTTTCCCGTTCTGCTCGCCACCGGGCTGTCGCCCGTCACCGCCACCGTTTCCAACGCGCTCGGCCTCGTCCCCGGCGCCATCAGCGGCGTCATCGGCTACCGGAAGGAGCTCGTCGGACAGGGCCGACGCGTTCTGAAACTCGGCGTCGGGGCCGTGCTAGGCGGCGTCACCGGCGCCGTCCTGCTGCTGGCCCTGCCCAGCACCGCGTTCGAGACGATCGTGCCGGTGCTGGTGGGCTTCGCCCTCGTTCTCGTCGTGGTCCAGCCGCTGATCAGCAAGCGGGTCCGCCGCGACGCACCGGGCGACACCAAGCGTCGCGACGGTGGCCCGCTGCTGTTCATCGGTCTGACGCTGGCCAGCGTCTATGGCGGCTACTTCTCCGCCGCCCAGGGAATCATCTACATGTCCCTGATGGGCATCCTCCTCGACGAGAAGATGCAGCGCCTCGTCGCCGTCAAGAACGTACTGGCCGGCATCGTGAACACGGTCGCCGCCCTGTTCTTCCTCTTCGTAGCGGACTTCGACTGGACCGCCGTCGTGCTCATCGCGGCCGGTTCCGCGCTCGGCGGCCAACTCGGAGCCAAGGTGGGCCGCCGCTTCAGCCCCGCGGTGCTGCGAGCGCTGATCGTGACGATCGGAGTCGTCTCCATCGTCCAGCTACTGCTCCGCTGACGGGTCGGGTCGGATCGGGTCTCAGGCGACCGTCGCCTCGATGATCGAGTACGGAGTCGGCGTCGGTACGACCCTGTCGATGCCGACGCCGGCGGCGTTCAGCAGCGACTCGTATTCCGCCTTGGTCCGTTCCATACCGGGACCCATGCCGAGCATCGTGAGGTCGATCATCTTGGCCAGATGGGGTTCGCCGCCGTCCGGCACGATGGTCTCGATGACCAGCACCCGGGCTCCCGGCCCACCCGCCTTGGCCACCGACTGGAGCAGGCGCAGGGCAGAGGCGTCGTCCCAGTCGTGAAGGATGTAGCTGAGTACGTATACGTCCGCGGCGGGCACGCTGTCGAAGAAGTCACCGCCGACGACCTCGACCCGGCCCTCGAGCCCGCGGGCGGCGATGGTGGCCCGCGCCGCCTGCGTCACCGGGGGCAGATCGAAGACGATCCCGCGGCGGTCGGGCAGGTCCTTGATGAGTTCGACCAGCACGCTGCCGTCGGCTCCCCCGATGTCGGCGACGAGCTCGCCCGCGGGCAGCGCGTAGTCGTCGAACATGCCGGTACGAAGGCCCTTGGTGACCGAGGCCATCGCATCGCTGAACTGCTGCGACCGGTCCGGGTTTTCGGTCACCCAGTCGAAGAAGGGCTTGCCGAGGTAGTGGTCGGAGGCGGGCTCGCCCGTCTTCAGCGTGTGGAGCAGATCGCCGAAGGGGGCGTAGTGGGTCTCCATCCACATGAGTGTCGCCGCGTGCATGGAATCGGCGGCGTTGCGGGACAGCGTCGCGCCGATGGGTGCCAGGGACACCTCGTCGCCGTCGAGGGTGAACAGCCCCATCGAAGCGAGGGTGCGCAGCAGACGGCGCAAGTGCTGGACCTGGGCACCGGATCGCTCTGCCAGTTCGCTTACCGTCAGCGGGCCGCCGGCCTCGTCCAGCATCGTCGGCAGGTCCAGCTTGGCGACGACGTAGACGGCCTGGGAGACCTGAAAGCCTCCCGCCATCTGCAACATGACATCTGTCGGCTTCGGTATCGGCATAGGCATCGGCGGATTCATCAGCGCTCTTCTCGTGAAGCCCGTCGGTGACGACGGACTGATCGAACAGTCGACGGTCGGGCGGCGGGACACCGCGGGGCGCACGAGTTTTGTCCGCATTTATGCGGACCGGACCCGGAACCGCCCTGGTTTTGCTCCCCCCGCCGAAGCTTAGGAAGGTCAGCGCAGCACGACCTTGAACCACAGCGGCATCAGGACGGAACATCCGCGCCACGAGACAACGTTGTCGGGGTGCATGGAGGTAGACGATGAACAACGCTGCACCGAAGACCGAGGGGTCGCGCGGGGCGTTCTTACTGGACTCGACCCGCGCGGGCGCCGGGCCGCGCGGGTTCGAGGCCTTACGGCGCGCATGGGAGACGCAGATCGGCGATGTCTTCCGGCTGCCGAGCTTCAGTCCGGCCACGATCGGTGACCTCCGGGTCAAGGGCCGCGCCGCCAAGGTGCGCGACGTGGCCATCTCTGATGTCCGCAGCACGTCGGCCCTGTCGGGCACCCCGGGTGACGATCACGATGCGGTGGTGATGCACGTGGTGCGGCGTGGCAGATGGACGTTGGACGACCTGTCAGATCGCGGCGAACACACGGTTTCCGCCGGGCAGTTCCGCATCCGGCACTTCGGACGCCCCTATGCGTTCGAGACGGCGCCGCATACGACGACGAAGATCCTCGCTCTGCCCGCCGCAAGGCTCAGCCCCGTACTCGGGAACCGGGTCATCACCGGGCCTGCGGACTCACCCGAGGTGCGCCTGCTGGTGGCCCACACGAACATGGTCCACGCGACCATCGCCGACCTCGGCCCGGCCGGTGTGCACGCCGCTCACAGCGCCCTGATCGAGCTGGCCAAGGCGGTGATGCAGGGGCAATTCGACGATGCGGAGCCCCGGTTGGCCCCCGCACTCGCCCAGGCCGCGAAGGACCTGGCCAACAGCCACCTCGCCGACCCCGAACTGTCGCCGGCAATGTTGGCACGTCAACTCAACGTCTCCGTACGGACCTTGCAGCGGGCGTTCGCCGCGTCGGGAGAGTCGGTGTCCGCCTACATCCGCCAACGGCGGCTGGAAGAAGCCCGCCTCGCCCTCACCACCCCGTCCGGCCGGTGGACCATCTCCGAACTCGCCGCCCACTGGCACTTCTCCGACAGCAGCCACTTCATCCGCGCCTTCAAGAAGCAGTACGGCCAGACACCCGCCGAATACGCAGCCACGACCAGGCCCTGACGGTCACCTGTCGGCCGGCCACGCACCCGGCACCCCCTGTCCTCTTTCGCCACCGCGCTACAGCTCAGCCTCGCCCCACAAAGTCACCCGCACCTCGTCGCCCACGGACAGCTTCCCCGGCCGGAGTACGGCGTACTTGGTGCCGAAGGCCACGCCGCCCCCGCCCGAGGCGGCTCGGCGGTAGCTCGCGAGGGTGCGGAGGGGTTCAGGGCCGGTCCTCGTACCGGTTTCCTGGTCGACCAGAGTGACGGCGCAGCGGATGGCGAGCTTGGTGTAGCCGAGTTCCGTATCGGCGATGGCGATCCGGCGGACGCGGTCCTCGGTGTGGGGGTCGTCCCAGCCGCCGATGACGATGTTCGGGCGGAAACGGTCCATGGGGAGCGCATCGCCGCCGCTCTCGGTCAGCCGTCCGTTCAGCAGGTCGAGGGTCGACCGTGACAGGACGTGGACGGCGCTGCTGTCGGCGTAACCGGAGGTGCCGGGGACCTGCCCGTCGGTGACTCGGTCATGCTCGGGCGGTACGCGTACCAGACGGCTCGGCGCACCGAGAACCTCGGACAGCCACGCGGCGGCTTCGTCGCCCTGATCGATCCCCGTGAACGGCGCACCGAACAGGTCCACGTCCCGGCGCGGGCCAGATGCGTCGACGCCGATGTCCAACGCGTACGGGTGACCGGGGGCGCGGAGGCTGAGCCGTTCCCCGTCGGGGCTGATCCCGGGGCGGATCAACGCCAGCCGCGGCCAGCGCCGTTGCGTCCGGTACACGCCTTCCTCGCTGGTGACCATGAAGCTCCGGTCGTGCGCAAGCCCCGCGGACGTCAGCACCGCGTCATGCGCCGAGACGCCGGCGCATCCCTTGATTGGGTAGTACGACAGTTCTACGACTCTGGCCACGCGCTCCCCTTATCTCGTACGCCGTTCATGCCGTACGTCATTCACGCCGTACGTCATTCATTCAGCGCCCCGTGCCAGAAAGCCCCGCACCGCTTCGTACAGCCTCTCCGGCTGATCCAAGTGCACGTCATGCCCCGCGTCCTCGATGACCGCGGTCTCGATCGTCGTCGACGCCGACGCCGACACCGGGCGTCGGGTTCGCATCTCCGCCATCTCCGATGCCGGCATCGTGCCTTGTGCACCGCGTATGACGAAGGTGGGGCAGCGGACTTGTTCCCACTCGGCCCAGTACGAGCGCTGGGCGAGCTCCGCCACCGCGGCCACCATCATGTCCTTGTCCACGAAGGGCACCGGGGACTTGTCCAGCCAACTGGCTATCTCCGTCGGCAGGTTGCGGTTCGGGCCGGACGGGCCCGCCTCGATCAGGATCAGGGTGTCGATGAGGTGCGGGTGGGCCGCCGCGGTGAGGAACGCCGTGTGGCCGCCCAATGACTGGCCCACCAGCGTTACCGGGGCCAGGGACAGGTGCTCGATCACGGCCACAGCGTCCGCCACGTTGGACGCTCTCGTCATGTCCCGTGGGCGGCGCGTACTGGCGGCGTGGCCTCGGGCGTCGTACCTCACCACCCGGTGGCCGTCCACCAGGAGTCGCGCCGCCAGGTCGTCCCACTCCCCCATGTGGCCTGCCAGCCCGTGCAGGAGGAGGAGTGGGGGTGACGGGCTTGACGGGCTGGAGCCGCTTTGGGTGTCGCTGTACGCGATGCGGGTGCCGTCGGGGGTGGTGACGTGGCCGTCCGCCCATGCATCCCTGGGTGAGTCCATCACCGGCATGCACTCCCCCGTCCACTCGCTCCCCAGCGAGTCTGCGCGTGCCCCCTCCGCGTCAACAACTCATTTAGCGGGGCGCCAGCTCAGCTCGGCCGAACAACAAGGCGTACCCCGGCGGAAGTTGGCGCAGGATGCGGACCACGAGGTCGTCGCCCACCGTTGTCGCGAGGACGCTCAGTACTGAGCTGACGTCCCAGCGGGCCGTTGCCGGGGTCGCTCCCTCGATGCGGGCGGCTACGTTGTCCACGAACTCGGCTGCCGTGAGCTGTCGGGTGGCCGGGATCTGGGAGGCGATGACGGTGGCCGCCTCCTCGGGCAGGCGGCGCGCCAGGTCGACGCGTTCGTCGCCGATCACATGGCCGCCGAGGGCGGACAGCACGATGCGGGTGACGCGTTCGGCCTCCGCCGTGGTGGTGTACTGGCCGGATTCCCGTACGGCGTCGATCAGGCGATCCCAGCCGGTCGTGGTCGCGGTTCTCGCCGTCCCGGTCGGTCCCGTCGGTCCCTTCGGCCTGGTCATGGTCGTCCCCATCGATCCCGTCGATCCCATCGATCCCGTCGATCCGGTCGATCCCGTCGATCCGGTCGATCCCGTCGATCCGGTCGATCGCGTCGGCCTCGTCGTCACGGTCGTCATGGTCGTCCCCCTCGTCACGCCTACTTGTCCTCCGTCTCGTCTCAGGGCATGGGCTCCGCCCCGCGGGCGAACCCACGGGGCGGTACGGCCCGCGGCCGTCGCGTTCTGTCAGTTGCCGTCAGTTGCCGTCTGCTGCGGTCAGTTGCCGTCGGCTGCTCAGCCAGCCGGTCAGTCGGCCGCTCAGCTCTTCAGCTGCTTCCGGGAGCTGCCGCCGGAGATCTCGATCCGGCGCGGCTTGGCCTGCTCGGCCACGGGGATGCGCAGGGTCAGGACCCCGGCGTCGTACGAGGCGTCGATGCGCTCCGTGTCGAGGGTTTCGCCGAGGAAGAGCTGGCGGGTGAACGTACCGGTCGGGCGCTCCGTGACGACCGTTTCGGCGCCCTCGGGGGCGGGGGAACGGCGCTCGGCGCGTACGTTCAGCACGTTCCGTTCGACGTCCAGGTCGATCGACTCGGGGTCGATGCCGGGGAGGTCGAAGTGGACGATGAAGTCGTCACCGGACCGGTAGGCGTCCATCGGCATCGCCGCGGGGCGTGCCGAGCTGAAGACCTGCTGGGCGAGCCGGTCGAACTCGCGGAAGGGGTCGGTGCGCATGAGCATCACGGGTCGCTCCTTTCCTGCGGTGGCTGGGTGCGATGCCCTACGACTTCTTATATAACTCCCCGGAGGAAAGTTGACAAGCCCCGACTCAGTCTGAGGCCTGCGGCGCTCTGACCTGCAAGCCCTCCATCAGTTCACGTCCACCGCCGCGCCCTGGAACGCCCTCCGGTACGCCTGCGGACTCGTACCCACCACCCTCTTGAAGCGGTCCCGGAACGCCGTCGGGGAGCCGAAACCCGCCTGCGCGGCGATCCGCTCGACGGGATGCGTGGTGTTCTCCAGGAGGTACTGGGCCCGGCGCACCCGTGCGCGGTGCAGCCACTGCAGCGGCGTCGTGCCGGTCTGCTCGCGGAAGCGGCGGTTGAGGGTGCGGGCGCTGGTGCCCGCGTGGGCGGCGATGTCGTCGAGGGTCAGGTCGTGCTCGGCGTTCTCCTCCAGCCAGCTCAGGAGGGGTTCCAGCGCGCCGCCGGCCGGGGCAGGGGGCTGCGCGTGGACGATGAACTGGGCCTGGCCGCCCTCCCGTTCGAGGGGCATGACGGCGAGGCGGGCCGCGTCCGCGGCGACGGCCGAACCGTAGTCCTTGCGGATCATGTGCAGGCACATGTCGAGGGCGGCGGCGGAGCCGGCCGAGGTGAGGAACTGGCCGTTGTCCACGTACAGGACGTTGGCGTCGACCTCCACGTCCGGGTACAGGTCCGCCAAGTGCGGGGCGGCCAGCCAGTGCGTGGTCGCCCGCAGCCCGTCCAGGAGCCCGGTCGCGGCGAGGATGAACGCGCCCACGCAGACGGAGGCGATCCGGGTGCCGTTCGCGGCGGCCTCGCGCAGCGCCTCCCGTACGCCGGGCGGCAGCGGGACGGTGGGGTCGGCGGTGCCGGGCAGGATGATCGTGTCGGCCTCGGCCAGCGCCTCCAATCCGTACGGCGCCCGCAACGTGAACGAGACCGCGTGCACCGACCCGGATGAGGCGACCGCGCTCACCTCCTCCTGCGGCGCGCAGACCCGCACCCGGTACGCGTCCCGGCCGTCGGGCAACCGGGCGCGCGCGAAGGTGTCGATCGGCGCGGAGAGGTCGAAGGGGATGACCTGATCGAGGGCGAGTACGGCCATGGTGTGCATGGCGAAAGGGTAGGCGGGGCACGGGAATTGGCCAACGGGAGGAGCAGCTGCCAGCCCCCTGTTCAAGGTGCGTAGGCGATACAGAATCCCTGCTGATCAGCGCGTGGAGAGGTGTGGCGAGAATCCGTTGACCCCTGGCAATATCGCCACTTCTCGATGATCCCGTACGCCGCCTACCGTCCTGCCGTGACCAAGTTCCTTCTCTCCGTCCACGTCCTCGCCGCGATCGTCGCCATCGGGCCCGTCACCGTGGCCGCCAGCATGTTCCCGCCCGCCGCACGCCGGGCACTCGCCGAGCCGGGCGACCCGCGGGCGCTGGAGACCGTACGTCTGCTGCACCGGATCTGCCGCGTGTACGCCACCGTCGGCATCGCCGTCCCCGTCTTCGGCTTCGCCACAGGCAGCAGCATGGGCGTACTGGGCGACGCCTGGCTGATCGTCTCGATCGCCCTCACCACGCTCGCGGCCGCCGCCCTCATCGCCCTGGTCCTGCCGCGACAGGAGGCACTCCTCGAAGCGGCGGAGGCCGGCGAAACCGCCGGGGCCGACACCGAGACGGCCGGGTCGGGCGAAGCGTCCACGGACGGCGGGGCGACCACCAAAACAACCCCCGACACCCGCGCCACTGCTCAACTCGCCATGTACACCGGCATCTTCAACCTGCTCTGGGCAACCGTCACCGTCCTCATGATCGTCCGCCCTGGCTCCACCACGGGAGCCTGACCCGGCAGCAACGCCTGCCCCGGACTGCCGGCTCAGCCGCGATGCCCGAGCACATTCACGACGCGCCCGCCCGGGTCCCGTACGAAGAAGCGCCGTACGCCCCACTCCTCGTCCCGGAGGTCTCGTACGATCTCGGCGCCCGACGCGACCACCTCGGCGTACACCGCGTCGACGTCCTCGACCTCGATGCTCAGGTCGGGGACGACCGGCGCGGTGGGCTCCTCGGTGATGAAGATGAGCTGCGCGGTGGGGTTGGAAGGGGAGGCGAGGGTCATGACCCAGCCGAGATTCATGACCTCCTCGAGCCCCAACCGGCCGTAGAAATCACGGTTTTGGGCCATCGACTCCTCGGAGTCGGCCGGAAAGTCGGGGACGATCCTGCGGACGGTCATCGGCCCTGATCAGCTCCTCTCAGATCCACCCTGAGCTCTGCTGCCCAGGCCCTACTCCTCATGCCCCGCGACCGCTCCCCTGAACGTCGCCCGGTACGCCCCCGGTGACACCCCCAGCGCCGTGTGGAAGTGCTGCCGGAGGGACGCGGCCGTGCCGAAGCCTGCCTCCGCCGCGATGCGGTCGACGGTGTGGTCCGTCTGTTCCAGCAGTTCGCGTGCGCGGTCGACGCGGCGTTGGGTGAGCCACTGCATGGGTGTGAGGCCGGTTTCCTCGCGGAAGCGGCGGTTGTACGTGCGAACGCTCATGGCGTCCTGCGCGGCCAGGTCGCGCAGAGTGAGCGGGTCGCCCAGCCTGGCCAGCGCCCACGCGCGCGAGGCGGAGGTGGTCGAGCCCGTCAACTGGGCGTCCGGGACCGGGCGTTGGATGTACTGGGCCTGGCCGCCCTCCCGGTGCGGCGGTACGACGGTGCGGCGGGCCACGTTCGCCGCGATGGCGGCTCCGAAATCCCGGCGGATCATGTGCAGGCACAGGTCGATGCCGGCCGCCTCGCCCGCGGAGGTCAGTACGCGGCCCTCGTCGACGTACAGGACCCCGGGGTCCACGCTCACCGTGGGAAACGTACGCGCGAAGAGGTCCGTCGACATCCAGTGCGTGGTCGCCCGCAGGCCGTCGAGGAGTCCGGCCGCGGCGAGGACGAACGCGCCGGTGCAGATGGAGGCGATACGCGCGCCCCGAGCGCGGTCCAGCGCTTCGGCCAGTTCCGCGCTCAGGCCGCCGGGTTTCAGGTACTCGTCCTCCTCGTGGGACGACGGGACGATCACCGTGTCGGCGGTCGCGAGGGCCTCCGGGCCGTGGGGCGCGTAGATGGGGAAGTCCGCGTCCGTACGGATCATGCCGGGCGTGACGGCGCAGGTTAGGAGCGTGTAGAGCGGCCGGCCGGAGCGTGAGGTCGCGTTGCCGAAGAGCTGGTGGGCCAGGCCCAGCTCCATCGGGAGGACGCCGTCCCGGACGAGGACGGCCACTCGGTGCGTTGCTGCGCTTTCTACCTCCACCGCCATGGCCAGATTCTTGCACATCATGGCCATCTGGCCACTCGTTGCGACGCCCCCGAAAACGGAGGCTCGACGTCATGACCACGAACACGACCCGGACCTCGAAACGCACCCAGACCTCGCCCCGAACCCGGAACCGCACCCCCTGGATCGTCGCCACCGCCGCGGCCCTCGCCATCGTCACCGCCGGGGCCTTCACCACCCTCGCGGGGCTGCTCGTCGGGCCGTTGCACGAGGAGTTCGGGTGGTCGCGGGGCGCGATCGGGCTCGGGACGTTTGTGAGCATGGGGTTGTACGGGGCTACGGCGCCGTTCGCGGCCGCGCTGATGGACCGGTTCGGGATGCGACGGGTCGCGAGCACCGCTCTCGCGCTTGTCGCGGCGGGTGCCGGGCTGACCACGACGATGACCGCGTCCGGCCAATTCGTTCTGTACTGGGGCGTGTTGGTGGGGCTCGGTACGGGTGCCACGGCGACGGCGTTCGCGGCGACGGTCACCGAGCGGTGGTTCGTGGCGCGGCGCGGGCTGGTCACGGGGTTGCTGACGGCGGCCAGCGTGGTGGGGCAGTTCGTGTTCCTGCCGGTGCTGTCGGAGGTGATCGACGCGTACGGCTGGCGGGCCGCCGCGCTGGCCCTGGCCGTGGCGGCGACGGGCGCCCTGCCCCTCGTATGGCTGCTGCTGCGGGACCATCCGGCGGACGTCAACCAACCTCCGTACGGGGCACGGGAGTTCGTACCCAAGCCCGCACCGGTCCCAGGAGCCGCCCGCCGCGCCTTCCGCGTTCTCGCCGACTCTGCCCGCACGGCGCCCTTCTGGCTTCTCGCCGGCACCTTCGCCGTCTGCGGGGCCTCCACCAACGGCGTCATGTGGACCCACTTCGCGCCCGCCGCACACGACCACGGGATGCCGGTGACCGTCGCCGCCTCGCTGCTGTCGCTCATCGGGATCTTCAACGTGGCCGGGACGGTCGGCTCCGGGCTGCTGACCGACCGCCTCGACGCACGCCGGCTGCTCGCCGCGTACTACGCCCTGCGCGGCCTCACCCTCCTCGCGCTGCCGCTGCTCTTCACCGCGACGGTCGGCCCGCCGATCGTCACCTTCGTCATCGTCTTCGGGCTGCTCGACGTGGCGACGGTCCCGCCGACGCTGGCCCTGTGCCGCGCGCACTACGGCTCCGACGCACCGGTCGTCTTCGGCTGGGTCAACGCCGCCCACCAACTGGGCGCCGGACTCGTCGCCTTCCTCGGCGGCGCGGCCCGGGACGCCTTCGGTTCGTACGACCTGGTGTGGGTGGCGGCGGGGGCGCTGTGCGCGATGGGCGCGCTGCTGGCACTCACGATCAGGTGGCCGGCCCAGGACGAACTGACCACCGCGGTCTAGGAGCCGTACCGGACCGCCGTCCCCTGAGCCAGCCCCGTGGTCGCTGTCAGCGGACGGGCGATGTCCTCCAGGGAGCGCCGCTCGGCCCGTATCGCCAGTGCCGCCGCCACGAGCCCCGCCGCGCACATCAGGGCGGCGCCGATCTGGAAGGCGAGGACGGTGTCGGCGACGACGCCCGACTCGGTCAGCTTGGCGAAGAGCAGGGGGCCGCTGATGCCGCCGGCCGCGGTGCCGATGGCGTAGAAGAAGGCGATGGCCATGGCGCGGGTCTCCATCGGGAAGACCTCGGAGACCGTGAGGTACGCACTGGACGCGCCCGCCGAGGCGAAGAACAGCACCACGCACCAGCAGGCCGTCAGAGTCGTCGCGCTGAGCGAGCCCCGGTCGAAGAGCCAGGCCGTGCCGAACAGCAGCAGACCCGAGAGCAGGTACGTCGACGAGATCATCACCCGGCGGCCGACGGTGTCGAAGAGCTTGCCGAGCAGGAGCGGGCCGAGGAAGTTGCCGGCCGCGATGACGGCGAAGTAGTAGCCGGTGTCGGAGGTCGAGACGTCGAAGAACGTGGTGAGGATGGCGCCGAAGCCGAAGGTGATCGCGTTGTAGAGGAACGCCTGGCCGATGAAGAGGGAGAAGCCGAGCACGGCGCGCCGGCGGTACTGGGAGAAGACCGTACGGGCGATGGTGCCGAAGCCGATGCTCTCGCGCTGGCGGATGGTGATCTCCCCTGCGGGGCGCGGGAGTTCGCGGCGGCCGGTGTGCTCCTCGTACTCCTCGGCGACCTGCTCCTCCACCGAGGAGACCAGCCGTTCCGCCTCCTCTTCCCTGCCGTGGATGAGCAGCCAGCGTGGGCTTTCGGGGACGTTGCGGCGGACGAGGAGGATGACCAGGCCGAGGACGACGCCGAGGGCGAAGGTGAGGCGCCAGCCGACGTTGATGGCGAACAGGTCCGTGTTCAGCGCGACGATCGACAGCAGGGAGCCGCCGATCGCGCCGAGCCAGAAGCTGCCGTTGATGATCAGGTCGACCCGGCCGCGGTACTGCGACGGGATCAGCTCGTCGATCGCCGAGTTGATCGCCGCGTACTCTCCGCCGATACCGAAACCGGTGAGGAACCGGAAGGCGAAGAACCACCACGAGTGGAAGGAGACCGAGGTCAGGGCCGTGGCGCCCAGATAGACGGCCAGCGTCACCATGAACAGCTTCTTGCGGCCGAACAGGTCGGTGAGCCGGCCGAAGAACAGCGCGCCCGCGCAGGCCCCGGCGACGTAGAGGGCGGCGGCGATGCCGGTGACCTGCGCGGAGGAGATCGGCAGTCCGCTGCCCTCCTCCGAGAGGCGCCCGGCGATGTTGCCGACGACGGTGACCTCGAGCCCGTCGAGGATCCAGACCGTGCCGAGGCCGATCACCACCGTCCAGTGCCACCGTGACCAGGGGAGGCGGTCGAGGCGGGCAGGGATGGCCGTGGTGACGGTGTTGCTGCTGGCCTGTGGCGCGGTGGCGGACATGGGCTCGGGCTCCCTCCTCGTCGAGCGAACCCGGAACGGGTCCCCGAGGAGGGAGGGGTTACGCCCCCCGAACCAACGCCCAGTTGAGGCCTGTTACGCCCCCAGCGCCCGCGACACCGTATAGATGACCAGCCCCGCCAGCGAGCCCACCACCGTGCCGTTGATCCGGATGAACTGGAGGTCGCGGCCGATGTGTGCCTCGATCTTGCGGGTGGTGTGCTCGGGGTCCCAGCTCGCGACGGTGTCCGTGATGAGGGAGGTGATCTCGTCGCGGTACGTCGTCACCACGTACACCGCCGCGTCCTCGACCCAGCCGTCGATCTTCGACTGGAGGCTCGGCTCGGTGGACATCCGCTGGCCGAGCGACAGCAGCGAGGCCCGTACGCGCAGCCGCAGTTCGCTGCGCTCGTCCTCGGCGGCGGACACGATCATCTGCCGTACGGAGGACCAGGCGGAGGCGATGATGTCCTGCACCTCGCCACGGCCGAGGACCTCGCGCTTGAGGTTCTCCACACGGCCCCGGGTGTCGGTATCGGACTGCAGGTCGGCGGCGAAGTCGGTGAGGAAACGGTCGAGGGCGCCACGGGCCGGGTGGGCGGGCATGTCGCGCATCTCGGTGACGAAGCGCAGCAGTTCCTTGTAGACGCGCTCGCCGACCCGCTTGTCGACGAACCGCGGGGTCCAGCCGGGGGCGCCGCCCTGCACGGCGTCCATCACCTGGTCGTTGTGCAGGACGAGCCAGTCGTGGGCGCGTACGCAGATCAGGTCGACGGCACGTTTGTGGCCGCCTTGGGCGACGATGCCCTCCAGCATCTTCCCGATGCGCGGGGCGATCTCCGCCGAGTCGGCCCGCCGGTTGATCGCCTCCCCCACGATGGCCTGCACATCGGAGTCGCGCAGCACGGCGAGGGCGCCCCGCAGCGCGGTGGACAGTTCCGCGGTGACCCGGTCGGCGTGCTCCGGTTCGGCGAGCCAGGCGCCGAGGCGGCTGCCGATGCCGACGGCGCGCAGTCGTTGCCGTACGACCTCGTGCGACAGGAAGTTCTCGCCGACGAACTCGCCCAGGGAGATGCCCAGTTGGTCCTTCTTGGTCGGAATGATCGCGGTGTGCGGGATGCGCAGCCCGAGGGGATGGCGGAACAGGGCGGTGACGGCGAACCAGTCGGCGAGCGCGCCGACCATGCCCGCCTCGGCCGCCGCCGCGACATACCCGGCCCAGGCACCGGCGCCCGCGTGGGACGCCCATTTGGCGAGTACGTAGATGACGGCGACCAGGAGCAACATGCCGGTGGCCGTGATCTTCATCCGGCGGACGCCGCGGCGCTTCTCCTCGTCGGCGGCGCTGTAGACGCCCATGGCCCGGTTGCTGGTCCGGCCGCCGGTCGTCCCCTTACCGGTCCGGTTAGGGGCGCGGACCGGCTGGGCACTCGGCCCTATGAGCCCGTCACGCTCGACTTCATCCGCTTTCGTACGTTCCATCCACTCCACCGTTCGCAGAACCCGTACCCATTGTCGCTTTCCTGTGCTCCTTTCCCGCGACCGTCCCGATCGTGCTCCCCTCGGATCGGACGTGCTCCCCTCGGACTCGTCGGCGGCTTCGCGCGGCCGCCCGGCCGGACCCCTGGCCGAACCGCCGACCGAACCCCCGAACGAACTCCTGACCGCTCATGGCCGGATTTCCACCGACTTCTGACTGACTTCCGATGACTCCTCCCTTCCTGACCGACTCCTGGAACGGAACAGGAGTTCCCTGCGTCTTCGTTCGGGGGTGCGAGACAGGGCCGGGGGGCCTGTCGGATTCCTCCCCTGCCATGCCTCATCATGAGGTGATCACACCGGAGCCTCGGGCTCCCATTGCCCATAGGAGACCTGCACCGCATGACCAAGCGCCACGGTTGTGCCCTGCTGTCGGCGATCCTCGCCATGATCATGGCCGTTTCCGCGGCCATCTACGTCGGAGTCGGCTTCGACGACGGCGCCGCCCGGGACACGCTGGCGGGCGGACGGGGCCCGCACAACAACCCGGCGGCTCCTGCCTCCGCCGGCGTCTGGGTCGGCACCTGGTCGACGGCCCCGGCCGGTGCCGAACCGGGCACCGAGAGGCACGGCATGGCCGGCCGTTCCGTACGCAACGTCGTGCACGCGGGCGTGGGGGGCACCGCGGCCCGTGTCACCCTGTCGAACCTGTACGGGCAGCAGCCGCTCACCATCACGCACGCCTCGATCGCCGTGGCCGCCACCGCGAACAACGCCGCCGCTGCCGCCGACACCATGCGCCGGCTGACCTTCGGCGGCAGCCCCTCGGTGATAGTGCCGCCCGGGCAGCAGGTCGTCAGCGACGCGGCGCGGCTGGTGATCCCGCACGACACGGACATCCTGGTGACCACGTACTCGCCCACGCCGTCCGGGCCGGTCACCTACCACCCGACGGCGCGGCAGATCTCGTACACCGCGGAGGGCGACCGCACGGAGGACGTCACCGGGGTGCCGTACGCCGCTCAGACGCGGGCCTGGCGCTATGTGACGGCGGTGGACGTGCTGAGCAACGAGTCGGAGGGCACGGTCGTCGTGATCGGCGACTCGCTCACCGACGGCGTGACCTCCAGCATGGGCGAGAACCGGCGCTGGACCGACGCCCTCGCCGACCGCCTGCGCAACCGCGCCCGCGACGACTCGGACGGCCCCCGCTACAGCGTCGTCAACCAGGGCATCAGCGGCAACCGCCTGCTGGCCGGGGGCGGAGGCCGCCCCGCCGGCAACCCGAGCGGCCTGAACCGCTTCGACCGCGACGTCCTCGGCCGCACCAACGTCAAGGCCGTAGTCATCGCCCTCGGCGTCAACGACATCCTGCGCACCCCGCACGTAACGGACGCCGACAAGATCACCACCGGCCTGCGCGAACTGACGCAACGGGCCCACGCCCGCGGCCTACGCGTCATCGGCGCCACCCTCATGCCCTTCCAGGGCCACCGCGGCTACCGCCCGAACCTCGAAGCCACCCGCCAGGCCGTCAACGCCCAGATCCGCTCGGGCGACATCTTCGACGACTACGTCGACTTCGACGAGGCCCTGAGGGACCCCTACAACCCACGCCGCCTCAACCCCCTGTACGACTCGGGCGACCATCTGCACCCGAGCGACCGGGGCTACGAGGAGATGGCGAAGAAGTTCGACTTGGACATGCTGAAGGGGGCGGCTCCGGCGGAGCTGTGAGGCAGGGCTCCAACTCCTGGCGCCTTCCAAAGTCCGGTGCGGTACCGCGCCCCTTAGGGGCGCGGGGAACTGCGCGACCAGCCACGACGGACCCGCAGCCGACATACCGCCTTCTGGGCCGAGCTCTTAGTCCCGCCCGCGGCGCCGCTCGTCACGTTCTTCGTGACGAGCCCGGCGCCGCTCGTCACGCTCCTCGGGACGAGCCGGCCGCCGCTCCTCCAGATGCTGACGCAGCAACTCCCGATGCTGCTCCATCGCATCCCGGTGGATGGACCGAGCCTCGTCCAGCGCGTCCCGGTGCGCGGAGGAGCCGACCTCCAGTTCCCCCTGCTCTCCTCGGCGGCCAGCCTTCCGCTCAAGCTTTTCCTGACGCCGAGCTTCCTTGATCCGCTGCCGCTCCGCGCGGGTCAGCTTCCGCTCAACACCAACGCCGCCCCAGAAGGCGAACCCCGTCACGATCACCCGAGGGGCCCCGGGATCGCCCCGTACACCCTCCTCGCGGTGGTCGAAGCCACCCATGATCCCGATGCCGCGCACGACGACCTCAACGCCAGGCGGCACAACCACCTGCATCCCACCCATGATCGCCACGCAGTTGATGACGACCTCGCGGTCAGCGAAATCCGCCTCGCGCAGATCAATCGTGCCGCCACCCCAGAACGCGAACGCGTTGAACCGCCTCGGCATGGTCCAGCGCCCCTTGCGCTCGAACCCCGACATGATCGCGACGCCCCACTGCGACGAACCCTCACCCCCGACGATCCGCCCCGCCCAGTCACCCGACCCGGACCCGGCGGGCTCCTTGACCATCGACACAGGGGACGGCGGCGTCACCCCGGCGGCAGGCAGATCGCGGGTGATCGGCGCCAATTCCCCGTACGTACGGGCCTTGTACGTCGCGTCGAGCCGTTCCTCGAATTCCTCCATGTCGAGGCGGCCCTCCGCGACGGCCTCCCTGAGCACTTCGGCGACTCGTTCACGATCGGTGTCTGACGCCCGCAATTCGGGGAGTTCTTCGGTCATATACCGAAGCCTACGAGCTTGCCTTCTCCGCGTACATGCGGCTGATGACGGCCTCGATGTCCGGTTCCCGTACCGAGAGGTCGACCAGCGGATACTCGGCGGCGATCCGCGCGACGAGCGGCGCCGCCGACGCCGAGGCCGGGAAGGCGAGCCACTGGCGGGGCCCGTCGATCTTCACCACGCGGGCCGGTTCGACCTCGATGGGCGGAAGTTCGCGTTCCAGGTCGACCACCAGGGTGCGTTCGCTGTCGCCGATCTCGTGGAGTCCGGTGAGCGGGCCGTCGTACATCATGCGCCCGTGGTCGATGACCATCACGCGCGAGCAGAGCTGCTCGATGTCGGAGAGGTCGTGGGTGGTGAGCAGCACGGTCGTCGACCGTTCGGTGTTCAACTCCCGCAGGAACTCCCGCACCCTCGCCTTGCTGATCACATCGAGCCCGATCGTCGGCTCGTCGAGGTAGAGCACCTCGGGGTCGTGCAGCAGCGCCGCCGCGATGTCGCCGCGCATCCGCTGCCCGAGCGAGAGCTGACGCACCGGGACGTCCAACAGGGCGCCCAAATCGAGGAGTTCGACAAGGCGGTCGAGGTTCTCGCGGTAACGGGCGTCCGGGATCCGGTACATGCGGTGCATCAGCTTGTACGAGTCGATCAGCGGGAGGTCCCACCACAGCGTCGTACGCTGCCCGAACACCACCCCGATGCGGTGCGCGAGCCGCGTCCGCTCGCGGGACGGGTCGATGCCGGCGACGCGCAGTCGGCCGCCGCTCGGCGTGAGGATCCCGGTCAGCATCTTGATCGTCGTCGACTTGCCCGCACCGTTCGGCCCGATGTAGCCGACCATCTCGCCGCGCGCCACGGTGAAGGAGATCGAGTCGACGGCGCGTACCTCATGCCGCTCCCGGCGCAGGAAGCCGGTCTTCTTGCGTACGTCGAAGACCTTCTCGACGCGGTCGAGCTCGATGAAACCGTCGGGCACTACACCCGTCACACCGTCTGTCACTGGCTATCTCCCTCTAGCTCCCTGTACTCCGGTACGAACGAAGCCCCGACCGCCACACCAAAGCCGCCACCGCGCAGCACACCCCGGCGGCGAGCGGCGACATGAACGTCACCCATGTCGGCAGGTCGAGCGGATACGGCCGCCCCAGTACGTAGGACGCGGGCAGCCAGTTGACGAAGGCGAGCGGCAGCACGAAGGTCACCCCGCGTACCAGGTCCTTCCCGAACAGCGTCGGGGGGTACTGCAGCAACGTGGTGCCGCCGTACGTGAACGCGTTCTGCACCTGGGCGGCGTCCTGCGCCAGGAACTGGAAAGCCGCGCCCGCAACGAAGATCGCCCCGAAGATCAACGCGCCGCTGACCAGCATCACCGGCACCAGCAACACCTTCGGCGCGGTCCAGTCGACGTCGACGGCGAACAGCGCCCAGCCCAGCACCAGCGACCCCTGGATGATCCGGCCGAACCGTCGCAGCGGGAACTGGTCTGCGGCGACCTGCGCGAGCACCGGTACGGGACGTACAAGCATCGTGTCGAACGACCCGTCGCGTATCCGGGTGCCCAGGACCTCCGACGAGCCGAGCAGCAGGTCCGTGATCCCGAACCCCGTCACGGAGAGGCCGTACAGGAAGGCCACCTCGGGCAGCGTCCAGCCGCCGAGCGAGTCGACCTGCGAGAACATCAGCAGAATCCCGATGAAGTCCAGCCCGGACAGCAGCAGGTTGCCGACGACCGTGACCACGAAGGAGGTGCGGTACGTCATGCCGGCCCGGATCCACATGCCGGCGATCAGCACGTAGGCCCGCAGACCGTCCGCGACCCCGGAGCCGGCCGTGGATGCCGGTATGGATGCCGCCATGGATGTCGTAGCGGCAGGGACCGTGGATTTCTCAGCCACCCTGCACCACCACCCTCCGCGTAGCCGCCGACTGCAGCAGCCGCCCCGCCGCCAGCAGCGCCACCCCCCACACCGCCTGGAATACGTACGCCCCGAGCGCGTCGGCCTCCCCCATCAGGACATCCGCCGGCATCTGGAGCTGCGCGGCCCACGGCAAGGCCTGGACCACGTCGCCGAGCGCGCCCGGGAAGGCGTTCAGCGGGAGTGTCATGCCCGAGCAGAAGATGCCGGTGACCATCAGGGCCTGCGTGACGCCCCTGCCGTCCATCAGCCAGAACACGCTCAGCGCCGCCAGATAGCGGATCCCGAAGCTGACGACCGCCGCGAGCAGCAGGGCGACCAGGAACGCCGCCCAGGTGCCGAAGTCCCGTGGCAGGGCCATCGGGAAGAACAGCGCGCCGAAGACGAACGGGATCACGCCCCGCCCTAAGAACTGGAACAGCATCCGCCCCAAGTCGCTTGCCAGCCACCACAGTTGGAGATCGGCAGGCCGGTACAGATCGATCGCGATCGCACCGGTGCGGATGCGCTCCATCAGCTCGATCTCGAAGCCCCCGCTCTGGATGGCCAGCGCCGCGAACAACGCCTGCCCCAGCCACACATAGGTCACGGCCTGCGCCTGGTCGTACCCGCCGAGATCCGGGCGCTCGTCCCACAGCGCCAGATACGTGTAGACGAGGATCACGCCGAAGACGGTGTTGGTGAACACCCCCGCCGCAGTGGCCACCCGGTACGTCGCGTACCGCCTGAAACTCCCCACCGCGACGGCCGCGTACAACCGCCCCGCGCCCACGACCACACCCCTCCCGCGCACCTGCCCGCCAGACACCGAAGCGCAGGAGCCTAGTCCCAGGGCCGTACCCCGTGCCACGCATTTTCTGTGACCAAACCGTGCGCCTCGTGCCGGGAACGCAACGCACGGTGCAAGAGTCTTCAACAGCGGGCAACAGATAGCTAACGATGGCGTACAGGCACGTACGCCGCGAAACGGGAGTCCGGCACCACATGAACGACCAGCCACAGCCGCAGCCTGAGCCGCAGGCGCCGAGCACCGCGCGCCCGCGGCGGCGCACCGGCTGGCGCCGGCTGCTCCCGACCTGGCGGATGGTGCTCAGCACCTTCATTGGCGCGCTCATGCTGCTCATCGGCCTGTTCGCGCTCGGCTACTTCCTCGTCGAGATCCCCGAGGCGAACGCGGCCGCGACAAAGCAGAGCAACGTCTACCTGTACGCGGACGGCAGCCGCCTCGCCCGCGACGGCGAGGTCAACCGGGAGAACGTCAGCCTCGCCCAGATCTCCAAGGACACCCAGCACGCCGTACTCGCCGCAGAAGACCGGGACTTCTACACCGAGTCCGCCGTCGACCCCCAGGCCATGATCCGCGCCGCCTGGAACACCGTCACCGGCAAGGGAAAACAGTCCGGCTCGACGATCACCCAGCAGTACGTCAAGAACTACTACCTGGCGCAGGACCAGACGGTCACCCGGAAGATCAAGGAATTCTTCATCGCCATCAAGCTCGACCGCGAGGTCAGCAAGGACGAGATCCTCGAGGGCTACCTGAACACCAGCTTCTTCGGCCGCAACGCCTACGGAATCCAGGCCGCCGCCCAGGCCTACTACGGCGTCGACGCCAAGGACCTCACGGCCGCCCAGGGCGCGTACCTCGCCTCGCTCCTCAACGCCCCCAGCGCGTACGACGTGACCGCGCACCCCGAGAACAAACCGGCGGTCGTGGACCGCTGGAACTACGTACTCGACGGCATGGTCAAGAAGAAGTGGCTGACCCCCTTGGAGCGGGCCGGACTGGAGTTCCCGACGCCCAAGGAAGCCAAGGGCTCCGCGGGCCTCTCCGGGCAGCGCGGCTACCTCGTACAGGCCGTCAAGGACTACCTCATCGGCGGCGAGATCATCGACGAGGAAACCCTCGCCACCGGCGGCTTCCGCATCACCACCACCATCCAGAAGGACAAGCAGAACGCCTTCGTCAAAGCCGTCGACGACCAGGTGATGGACCAGCTCGACAAGAAGAACCGCAAGATCGACCGCAACGTCCGCGCCGGCGGCGTCTCCATCGACCCGGCCACCGGCAAGGTCGTCGCGATGTACGGCGGCATCGACTACACCAAGCAGTACGTCAACAACGCCACCCGCCGCGACTACCAGGTCGGCTCCACCTTCAAGCCGTTCGTGTTCACCGCCGCCGTACAGCACGGCTCGACCACGCAGGACGGCCGCCTCATCACCCCTAACACGATCTACGACGGCACCAGCGAGCGGCCCGTCGAAGGCTGGCAGGGCGGCAGGTACGCACCCGAGAACGAGGACCACACCTCGTACGGCCAGATCCCGGTCCGCGAGGCCACCGACAAGTCCGTCAACGCGGTGTACGCACAGATGGCCGTGGACGTCGGCCCCGACAACGTCGTGCAGACCGCCGTCGACCTGGGCATCCCGGCCTCCACCCCCGACCTGACGGCCTCCCCCTCCATCGCCCTCGGCCCCGCCACCGCGAGCGTCCTCGACATGGCCGAGGCCTACGCCACCCTCGCCAACCACGGCAAACACGGCCGCTACTCACTCGTCTCCGACATCACCAAGGACGGCACCGAGAACGCCGTCACCCTGCCCTCCCGCGCCACGGGCGTACGGCAGGCCGTCAGCCGCGAGGCCGCCGACACCACGACAGAGGTCCTACGAGGCGTCGTCGAGGGCGGCACCGCCACCGCCGCCCAGGCCGCGGGCCGCCCCGCCGCCGGCAAGACCGGCACCGCGGAGGAGGACAAGGCAGCCTGGTTCGCCGGCTACACCCCCGACCTCGCCACCGTCGTCGCCATCATGGGCCAGAACCCGAAAACGGGCGCCCACACCCCCCTGTACGGAGCCCTCGGCCAGGCCCGCATCAACGGCGGCGGCTACCCCGCGCAGATCTGGGCCCAGTACACCCAGGACGCCCTCGATGGCACCGAGGTCAAGGACTTCGACCTCCAGGTCCAAGAGGGCGCGGACGAGGAGGAGTTCCCGCCGGAGGACCCCTGGGAGGACCCGCCCTGGGACGGGGGCGAGGAGGACAACGGCGGCACGACGGACGGCATGGACGGCCCCGGCGGACCGGGCGGCTCCGACGGCGGAAACGGCGAGGACGGCGGCACGACCACCGGCGGCGAGGAAACCCCCATCGAGCCACCGTCCCCAACAGCCCCGGACCAGCCGAGCGGCGGCACGACGACCGACGGCGGTACGACGTCCACGGGCGGAACGGACGGAGGAACGCCGACGGTCGGCGGCACGACGGACGGAGGCACGGGGTCGACGGGCGGCGACACGTCTACGGGAGGCGGCGGGGTCACGTCGGGCAGGACGGATGGAGGCGTGACGTTCACGAGGCCCAGATAGCCACGGGCCCATGGCTACTTACGGACCTACGGGCCTACGGGCCGGCTACAGGTACAACCCCGTCGAGTCCTCGGACCCCTCGAACCGGTCCGCCGCCACCGCATGCAGATCCCGTTCGCGCATCAGCACATACGGGACGCCGCGCACCTCGACCTCGGCGCGGTCCTCGGGGTCGAACAGGACACGATCGCCCGGCTCCACGGCCCGTACGTTCTGCCCGACCGCGACGACCTCGGCCCAGGCAAGTCGACGGCCCACCGCCGCGGTCGCCGGAATCAGGATGCCGCCACCGGAACGGCGCTCGCCCTCCGTGGTGTCCTGCCGCACGAGCACTCGATCGTGCAGCATCCGGATGGGCAACTTGTCGTGATGGGTGTTCGCACTCACGCCCTTGAACCTACCTGGCTTTGCGGGGGCCGTACGCGGGAGGGGGCGGGCCGAGGCTCAGCGCTTGCGGCGCCGGGAGCCCAAGGAACCACCGCGCCGAGAGCTCACGGCTCCGCGCCGGGAACCCACGGCGAGCAGCCCGACGACCCCGACCACCACCAGCGCCACCGGCACGATGCGCTCGAGCCGCGGCGCGCCCTCGTCGTTCACCAGCTGGCCCCGCACATCGCTGACCATGCGGTTCACGCCGACGTAGGCGCGGCCGAGGGTGTGGTCGATGTTCGAGACGACCTTGGCCTTCGCGTCGCCGACGATCGTCTTCGGGTGCACCCGCGCGCCGATCTCGTCGAGCGTCTCGGCGAGGGTCTCGCGGCGGCGCTTGATGTCCGCCTCGATCTGCGCCGGAGTTCTGCTGTCCGGCGTGCTCGACGTTTCCGACACCGCGCTGCCTCCAAGGTCGTATGTGGTCATCTGTCCTGGCCGACAGTCTGTCAGCTCCGCTCACCGGACACCCCCCGGGCACCCCCATTACGCTCGGGTCCGTATCCACCACCCCGCAAGGAGACCGAACCGAGATGAGCGAGCGACTCCAGCCCGGCGACACCGCCCCCGCCTTCACCCTCCCCGACGCCGACGGCAACGAGGTCTCCCTGGCCGACCACAAGGGCCGCAAGGTCATCGTCTACTTCTACCCCGCCGCCCTCACCCCCGGCTGCACCAAGCAGGCCTGCGACTTCACGGACAACCTCGACGTCCTGGCATCCGCCGGCTACGACGTCATCGGCATCTCCCCCGACAAGCCGGAGAAGCTGGCCAAGTTCCGCGAAAAGGAGTCCCTCAAGGTCACCCTGGCCGGCGACCCCGACAAGAAGGTCATCGAGTCCTACGGCGCCTACGGCGAAAAGAAGAACTACGGCAAGACCTACATGGGCGTCATCCGCTCCACAATCATCGTGGACGAGGAGGGCAAGGTCGAACGAGCCCTGTACAACGTGCGGGCGGCCGGCCACGTCGCCAAGATCATCAAGGACTTGGGAATCTGAGGAGCCTGCATACTTCCGCACGAGCGGCCCGTACCAGCGTTGTTCACATGGTGCAGAGGGAGACGGGCCAGCGCCAGAACCAGAAGCTGCCGCAGCGCCACAGCCGCCAGCCCGCTACGATGACTGGCGGCTAGCGGCCGTTGCTGAATCGGTATAAGCGAGGGTTTTAGGTGCCCTTGGGAGAAATCCCATGTGGGTTCGAGTCCCACCGGCCGCACGTACACGAAGGGCGCGCACCATCCCGGTGCCGCGCCCTTCGGCGTACTCACCCGCCGGGCGTCAGTCCAACAACTCCCGCAACACCGGCACCAGCCCCCGAAACGCCTTCCCCCTGTGGCTGATCTCGTTCTTCTCCTCCGGGGGCATCTCCGCACACGTCCGCGTATCCCCGTCCGGCTGGAGGATGGGGTCGTAGCCGAAGCCGTGGGTGCCGGCTGGTTCGTGGCGGAGGGTGCCGGGGAGGCGGCCTTCGACTACTCGTTCTGTGCCGTCTGGGAGGGCTAGGGCTGCGGCGCAGGCGAAGTGGGCGGTTCGGTGGGGGTGGGGGATGTCGCTGAGTTGGTCCAGGAGGAGGGTGAGGTTGGCGCGGTCGTCGCCGTGGGAGCCGGACCAGCGGGCGGAGAAGATGCCGGGGGCGCCGCCGAGTACGTCGACGCAGAGGCCGGAGTCGTCGGCGACGGCGGGGTGGCCGGTGGCCTGGGCGAGGGCGTGGGCCTTGAGGAGGGCGTTCTCGGCGAAGGTGACGCCGGTTTCCTTGACGTCGGGGACGTCGGGGTAGGCGTCCGCGCAGACCAGGTCGTAGTGGAGGTCGGCGGCGGCGAGGATCGCCTTGAGCTCGGTGAGCTTTCCGTGGTTGCGGGTGGCGAGGATCAGGCGGGTCATGGCTCTCACAGTAGTCAGGTCATGAGTGGGGGGCGCTCCTCTCGTTCAGGGCGCCCCCCGGTTCCGTAACCCTGGGATCTTCTACGAGGTGCAGACCTTCGTGAGTTCGCCTGCGGCGTCCGTGACCGGGCTGATGTCCGGTGTCTCGTCGCCGTTCTTGATGGATTCGCGGACGTTGGTGACGGCGGTCTGGAGGTCGTCGACGGCCTTGTTGACGTCGGTGTCCTCGGTCTTGTCGCCGATCTCGTTGAGGTTCTTGTCGATGGAGTCGAGCGCTTCGCCGGTCTGCGTCGGGTCGTTCGCCGCGTTTTCGACGGCCTGCTGGAGTTCGGTGACGCTGTCGGCGATGGCGTCGGCGGTCCTGGCGCAGTCCAGCGCCTTGTTGACGGCGTCGCAGCCGGTGGTGAGTCCGGCGGTCAGCGCGACGGCTGCCACTGCGGAGGCGATGGTGATACTGCGACGTCGCGGGCGTCGGCTCGCGGCCATGGAACGGTCCTCCCGTTGCTTTTGCGGGCCTAAGGAGGCCCCGTGTGGTGCGGCGGGGCGTGCAGCGGTGTGCCGTACGCCCGTACTGGTAGGGACGCGGAGACCGCTGCCGTGGTTGCCCGCGGTGCGCGGCCCCTCTCGGTGCGGAATTGACGCGTCCTTTACCTTTCGAGGACCGTATCAAGTGCCTTGCGCTGTACGACAGCGAGTTCTTCGCAGCCTGAAACGGCAAGGTCGAGCAGGGAGTTGAGTTCTTCGCGGGCAAAGGGTTCGGCTTCCGCGGTGCCCTGGACTTCGACGAAGCGGCCGTCGCCGGTGCAGACGACGTTCATGTCGGTGTCGGCGCGTACGTCTTCTTCGTAGCAGAGGTCGAGGAGGGGTACGCCGCCGACGATGCCGACGGATACGGCGCTTACGGTGCCGGTGATGGGCTGGCGGCTGGCCCTGATGAGCTTTTTGGTGCGGGCCCAGGTGATGGCGTCGGCGAGGGCGACGTAGGCGCCGGTGATGGCGGCGGTGCGGGTCCCGCCGTCGGCCTGGAGTACGTCGCAGTCGAGGACGATGGTGTTCTCGCCGAGTTGCTTGTAGTCGATGACGGCGCGCAGGGAGCGGCCGATGAGTCGGCTGATCTCGTGCGTACGGCCGCCGATCTTGCCGCGTACGGATTCGCGGTCGCCGCGGGTGTTGGTGGCGCGGGGCAGCATGGAGTACTCGGCGGTGACCCAGCCTTCGCCGCTGCCTTTGCGCCAGCGCGGGACGCCTTCGGTGACGGAGGCGGTGCAGAAGACCTTGGTGTCGCCGAAGGAGATGAGGACGGAGCCTTCGGCGTGCTTGCTCCAGCCGCGCTCGATGGTGATGGGGCGTAGCTGCTCGGGCGTGCGGCCGTCGATTCGTGACATGGCGTTGAGCCTAGCGGCCTGGAGGGGAGGGGCCGCCTCCGGTAAACGAAAGCGGTCCCTCAGGCCGGCTGGAGCGCGACGGTCCCGCGGGCCGGCTGAAGCGTGAGCGACGCGGCCGGGTCCTGCTGGAGCCCGGTGGCTCACATCATGTCTTCGATGTCCGCCGCGATGGGGTCGGCGTCGGTGCCGATGACGACCTGGATCGCGTTGCCCATCTTGACGACGCCGTGTGCGCCGGCGGCCTTGAGGGCGGCCTCGTCGACCAGGTTCGCGTCCACGACCTCGGTGCGGAGGCGGGTGATGCAGCCCTCGACCTCTTCGATGTTGTCGATGCCGCCGAGTCCGGCGACGATCTTCTCAGCCTTGGTGGCCATGTCGTTCTCCCCTGATCCGGTTGATCCGGCGCGATGTGCCGCGTTGCCGCGTTGTCACTGCGCCGCTGCGCCACATTGCCGCTGCGTCGCAGTAACCCACAGGTCTACACCAGTTTGCAACGGCCGCCAAACACGGGGTTGGCGAGAAAGGAAAAGTGCGGGTTCCTTATCCGCCCTTGACCGTGCTACAACAGGTCTACACCACTGAGTGGTTTAGACCAGGCGGCCGATGGATCATGGGTCGCTCGCATATCGCTCCCATGTCGCTCCGTCGCTCTCACACGGAGACACCACCGTCCCCCCAGGATTCCAGGAGGAAGTTGTGTCCACGGCCAGCGCCGCTCCCGCGGCCGACAAGAAGAAGGGCTCCGGCGCGATGGCTGTCATGCAGCGCATCGGCCGCAGCCTGATGCTGCCGGTCGCCGTCCTGCCCGCAGCCGCGCTCCTGGTGCGCCTCGGCAACGCCGACATGCTCGGCCGCGAGTCGTTCCCCGAGTTCATTACCAAGATCGCCGGCTTTATGTCGGCGGGCGGCAACGCGATCCTCGACAACATGGCACTGCTGTTCGCGGTGGGCATCGCGATCGGGTTCGCCAAGAAGTCGGACGGTTCGACCGCGCTCGCGGCCGTCGTCGGCTACCTGGTCTTCAAGAACGTACTCGCCACGTTCACCGACCCGAACCTGCCGCAGGTGGCCGAGGCCGTCGACGGCAAGGTCGTCATGGTCGACGCGCCCGTGGACGCCAAGGTCCTCGGCGGTGTGGTGATGGGCATCGTCGTCGCCCTGCTGTACCAGAAGTTCTACCGGACCAAGCTGCCGGACTGGGCGGGCTTCTTCGGCGGCCGCCGCCTCGTCCCGATCCTCTCCGCCTTCGCCGGCCTGCTCATCGGCATCGTCTTCGGCTACATCTGGCCGGTCCTGGGCACCGGTTTGCACAACCTCGGCGAGTGGCTGGTCGGTTCGGGCTCTGTGGGCGCGGGCATCTTCGGTGTCGCCAACCGTGCGCTGATCCCGATCGGCATGCACCACCTGCTGAACTCCTTCCCGTGGTTCCAGGCGGGCGAGTACGAGGGCAAGAGCGGTGACATCGCGCGCTTCCTGGCCGGTGACCCGAGCGCCGGCCAGTTCATGACCGGCTTCTTCCCGATCATGATGTTCGCGCTGCCCGCCGCCTGCCTGGCGATCGTGCACTGCGCCCGTCCCGAGCGCCGCAAGGTCGTCGGCGGCATGATGGTCTCGCTGGCGCTGACCTCGTTCGTCACCGGTGTCACCGAGCCGATCGAGTTCACGTTCATGTTCATCGCGCCGGTCCTGTACGCCATCCACGCCGTCCTCACCGGCGTCTCTATGGCGCTGACCTGGGCGCTGGGCATGAAGGACGGCTTCGGCTTCTCGGCGGGCGCGGTCGACTTCTTCCTGAACCTCGGGATCGCGACGAATCCATGGGGCCTGGCCCTGGTGGGCTTGTGCTTCGCGGTGGTCTACTACGTGGTCTTCCGCTTCGCGATCATCAGGTTCAACCTGCCGACTCCGGGCCGCGAGTCGGACGAGGAGCTGGCGGAGCTGCAAAAGGCGGAGGCGAAGTAGGGCTCAGGGCAAGCCTCTGCCCGTACGTACGAGAAGGTCCCCGGAGTCGGACTCCGGGGACCTTCTCGTACGTACGGGCTCTGGATCTCGTATACGAGGATCTCGCATACGTACGGGCTCTAGATCTCGTACGTCACTCGCGGCGTCGCCAGTTCCACCGGACCGGTGTACGTCTCGCGGGCGTCCGCGAGGTTGACCTGGGGGTCCGTCCACGGCGGGATGTGGGTGAGGACGAGGCGGCGGGCGGCGGCGCGGGCGGCGATCTCGCCCGCCTCGCGGCCGTTGAGGTGCAGGTCGGGGATGTTCTCCTTGCCGTGGGTGAACGCGGCCTCGCAGAGGAACAGGTCGGCGTCCCGGGCGAGTTCGACGAGCGGGTCGCAGACGCCCGTGTCCCCGGAGTACGTGAGTGTCCGGCCGCCGTGTTCGACGCGGATGCCGTACGCCTCCACCGGGTGGCTCACCTTCTCGGTGTGCACGGAGAACGGGCCGATCTCGAAGGAGCCCGGCTTGACCGTGTGGAAGTCGAAGACCTCGCTCATGGAGGAGGCGCTGGGGGTGTCGGCGTAGGCGGTGGTGAGGCGGTGCTCGGTGCCTTCGGGGCCGTAGACCGGGATGGGGGCAGCTCGGCCGCCTTCGTGCCGGTAGTAGCGCGCCACGAAGTAGGCGCACATGTCGATGCAGTGGTCGGCGTGCAGATGGCTGAGGTAGATCGCGTCGAGGTCGTAGAGACCGCAGTGGCGCTGCAGCTCGCCTAGGGCACCGTTGCCCATGTCGAGGAGCAGCCGGAAGCCGTCGGCCTCTACGAGGTAGCTCGAGCAGGCCGATTCCGCGGACGGGAACGACCCCGAGCAGCCGACGACGGTGAGCTTCATAAAGCAGAAACCTCCGCTGGCGGGGAGTGAAGTCGGGGGTCGTGCGGTCCGTCGAGCGTAAGGCGCAAAACCTCCGGTCGCTCCTCCATAAGGGGGTCTTGTGGGCGAACTCACCTGCGGCGTCACTGAATCGGGGGTGCTTTCGCCCCTGCCGCCCTTACCCGTCCCATACCAAGGGGCGCTGCCCCTGGGCCCCGCTGGGGCTGCCGCCCCAGACCCCCCTCGGGGCCGCGCCCCAGACCCCGCTCGGGGCTCCGCCCCGGACTCCGGCCATGGGTTGCGCCCCAGACCCCGGCCATGGGTTGCGCCCCTGGACCCGCTCGGGGCTTCGCCCCGGACCCCGTTTCGGGGGCCAGCCCCCGGACCCCCGGTCCTCAAACTCCCCCAGCTACCGCTGGGAGGTGCCCCCAACGGGCTGATTTTGGCCCGGGCTGATGATGGCGCCGCCTCGGTTGAACTCTGCAGCCGAGGCCGGCATTACTCAGCCCGTCCGGCGTTTGAGGACGAGGCCGCTAGGCCGATGCGGGGTCTGGGGCGGCAGCCCCAGCGGGGTCCAGGGGCGGAGCCCCTGGTGGGCTCTGGGCGAAGCCCAGGGGACGATGGGGGTCCCCCCGCTCGAGCGAAGCCGAGAGTGGGGGAGGGTAGGGGCGGCGGGGGCGAAACAACCCCCGCCCCCGCTACGCCCAAAGCTGACCCTGCAGCCTCTCGATGGCCTCCTCCGTCGTCGTCGCCGTGTAGACGCCCGTCGACAGGTACTTCCAGCCGCCGTCGGCGACGACGAAGACGATGTCCGCCGGCTCGCCGGCCTTGACGGCCTTGCGGCCGACGCCGATCGCTGCGTGCAGCGCAGCCCCGGTGGAGACGCCCGCGAAGATCCCCTCCTGCTGCAGCAGCTCCCGCGTGCGCGTCACCGCGTCGGCGGAGCCGACCGAGAAACGCGTGGTCAGGACGGACGCGTCGTACAGCTCGGGGACGAAGCCCTCGTCGAGGTTCCGGAGGCCGTAGACGAGGTCGTCGTAGCGCGGCTCGGCGGCGACGATCTTGACGTCCGGCTTGTGTTCGCGGAGGTAGCGGCCGACGCCCATGAGGGTGCCCGTCGTGCCGAGGCCCGCCACGAAATGGGTGACGGAGGGAAGGTCGGTGAGGATCTCGGGGCCGGTGGTCGCGTAGTGGGCGCCGGCGTTGTCGGGGTTGCCGTACTGGTAGAGCATCACCCAGTCGGGGTGCTCGGCGGACAGCTCCTTGGCGACGCGTACGGCCGTGTTGGAGCCCCCGGCCGCCGGGGACGGGATGATCTCGGCGCCCCACATGGCGAGCAGGTCCCGGCGTTCTTGCGAGGTGTTCTCGGGCATGACGCACACGATGCGGTAGCCCTTGAGCTTGGCGGCCATGGCCAGGGAGATGCCGGTGTTGCCGCTCGTCGGTTCGAGGATGGTGCAGCCGGGCGTGAGGCGGCCGTCCTTCTCCGCCTGCTCGATCATGTGCAGGGCGGGCCGGTCCTTGACCGAACCCGTGGGGTTGCGGTCCTCCAGCTTCGCCCAGATGCGGACGTCGGCGGACGGCGAGAGCCGCGGCAGGCGCACCAGGGGGGTGTTGCCCACCGCGGCCAGCGGGGAGTCGTAGCGCATCAGGGATCAGAGCCCGGTCAGACCATGCCGCCGGCTACCGCCGGCAGAATCGTCACGTTGTCGCCGTCGGTCAGCTTGGTGTTGATGCCGTCGAGGAAGCGGACGTCCTCGTCGTTGAGGTAGACGTTGACGAAGCGGCGCAGCTCGCCGCCGTCCACGATGCGAGCCTGGATGCCCGAGTGGCGGGTCTCGAGGTCGGTGAACAGATCGGCGAGGGTGTCACCGGTGCCCTCCACCGCCTTCTGACCGTCGGTGTACTGGCGGAGGATGGTGGGGATGCGGACCTCGATGGCCATGGTTGCGGGCTCCTGTCGGAAGAAGTCAGGTCGGTGGGCGCGCGACAGCGCGGAATTGCAAGGTGGTACGCGATAAACCGCGCCGCGGCTCTCACAGCAGCCGTACGGCGGCAGGCGGCATCAACAGATGGCGCTGGCGAGTCTGCACAGGTCGACGTGCAGCCGCGCCACGAGCAGCATGCCCGGCGTCTTGTCGCTCACGTCGTGGGAAACCATGGGCTCATCGTATCGATTCCCGGTCCGGGTCCTGGAATGTGATCTCACATCGTGGATGATTTTTGCCCGCATCGCGGGATCAGTAGGCCTGTACGACCTTGACCTCCTCCTCCGTGACCTCGCCCTCGACGATCCGGTACGAGCGGAACTGGAAGTCGCCGAGCCCGTCGGTGTCGGCGGTGGACACCAGCACGTAGTGGGCGCCGGGCTCGTTGGCGTACGAGATGTCGGTGCGGGACGGGTAGGCCTCGGTGGCCGTGTGGGAGTGGTAGATGACGACCGGTTCCTCGTCGCGGTCGTCCAGCTCGCGGTACAGCTTGAGGAGATCGCCGGAGTCGAATTCGTAGAACGTGGGCGACATGGCCGCGTTCAGCATGGGGATGAAGCGCTCGGGGCGGTCCGTGCCCGCCGGGCCCGCGATGACGCCGCAGGCCTCGTCGGGGTGGTCCTTGCGGGCGTGGGCGACGATCTGGTCCACGAGGGCCTGGGTGATGGTGAGCATGCTCGTCAGGATAAGCAGAGGGGCCACCTCGTACCGAGGAGTGGTACGAGGCGGCCCACATGCTGAACTCAATGGCCGCTGAGCTGCGGCGCGGCTCGGATCAGTCGAGCGACTTCGCGGGCTGGGGCTCCTCGGCCACGTCCGGCAGGCCCGCCTTGCGGCGCTTGACGAACTCCAGGAAGGAGTTGAGCTCGCGCTTGACGAAGGGGGTGAGCAGGTAGAGGCCGATGATGTTGAACACCGCCAGCGTGAAGAGCGCCGAGTCGGCCAGGCTGATCAGCGTGTCGAGGGAGAGCAGAGAGCCCGCCACGACGAACACGCTCCACAGGGCCTTGAAGATGGTCTCGCTGGCCTTGCTCTTGCCGAAGAGGTACGTCCACGCCTTGAGGCCGTAGTAGCCCCAGGTCAGGATCGTGGAGAAGGCGAAGAGCAGCACCGCGACGGTCAGCACGTCCGGGAACCAGGGCAATACGGTCGCGAAGGCGTCGGAGGTGATGGTGACGCCGCCGATCTCCTCCGCCTTGCCCTCGCGGGCCTCGAGATAGCTGGGCGGGTTGGCGATGGTGATGGTCAGCGCGGTCATGGTGCAGATGATGACCGTGTCGATGAACGGCTCCAGCAGGGCGACCAGACCCTCGCTCGCCGGGTGCTTGGTCTTGACCGCGGAGTGGGCGATGGGGGCGGAGCCCAGACCGGCCTCGTTGGAGAAGGCGGCACGCTGGAAGCCGACGATCAGGGCGCCGAGCACACCGCCGGTGACACCGGGGGCGTTGAACGCGCCGTCGATGATGTCCTCCACCGCTTGGGGCACCGCGCTGATGTTCCCCACGATGACGACAATGCAGGCCACGATGTACAGGCCGGCCATCGCCGGGACGAGCTTGCTGGTGACCGAGGCGATGGAGCGGATGCCGCCGAGCAGTACGAGGCCGACCAGTGCGGCGACGACCAGGCCGAAGAGGACGGCACCGGCGGAGGAGGCCATGAAGCCGTCCTCGCCGCCGAAGGTCGAAGCGACCTGCGCGTAGCTCTGGTTGGTCTGGAACAGGTTGCCGCCGAACAGGCCGAAGAAGAGGATCATGATGGAGGCCAGTACGGCGAGCACCTTGCCGAACTTGGCGCCCCCCTTACCGAAGCGCTCGGCGAACCCCTTAGGCAGGTAGTGCATCGGTCCGCCGGATACGGTGCCGTCCGCGTGCTCCTCGCGGTACCTCACACCGAGGGTGACCTCGACGAACTTGGTGGCCATACCGAGCAGGCCGCAAAGGATCATCCAGAAGGTGGCGCCGGGGCCGCCGATGGAGACGGCGACGGCGACACCGGCGATGTTGCCGAGGCCGACCGTGCCGGAGACGGCGGCGGTCAGCGCCTGGAAGTGGTTGACCTCACCGGGCGAGCCGTCCTCGTCGTACTTGCCGCGCACGACATCGAAGGCGAGCTTGAACCTGCGTACCTGGATCAGCCCGAACCAGGTGGTGAAGACCAGGCCCGCGATCACGAGCCAGGCGACGATGAGCGGAAGCTCGGTGTCGCCGACGGGCACGGCATAGAAGACGAAATTGCCGACATGCTCGGCGACGGGTTCGAAGAAATCGCTGACGGCGTCGTCGATGGAATTGGTGACGGACTCGAGTGACATGAGGTCTACCTCGGCAGTGCAGGGAACGTGCTGGCGTGACGCAGCAGTTGGGGGGACACGTAAGCAGCGGTGGGGGGACAGGTAAAGGGCCGGTGCGCGCATGGCAAAGGCCGACCCACGAAGGAGTCAGGAAGTCGTATCACGTTCACCACGGGGCCTTGAGTGACCCAAATCACGCAAAGCTGCCCCTGGGGCGCAAACCTCCAGGGGCGGTAACGGGATCGTTATCCGGAATTGAGCGTCTTCTGAGCGAACACCAATTCCTTTGCCTCACGGCATAAGCGTTTCGACGAGCGTCTCCTGGAGCCCGCCCAGCCACAGATACGCCATCACCATCGGCTTGCGCGGATCGTCGTCCGGCAGCCGGTAGAGGAGGTCGGTGTCCTCCTCGTCGACGACGTCGAGCCGGGAGCCGATCGCGAGCCGCAGGTCGTTGAGGGCGCCCAGCCACTGCTGGGACTCCTCCGTCGACAGCTTGAGTACGGCCCCGCCCTCGCCGGCCGAGGCGAGCGCGTCCAGGGAGCGGATCACGGCAAGAGCGTTGTCCCGCTTGCCCGCGCGCAGGTCGTTCTCGGTGAAGCGGCGGAACTCCGCGGAGTACTGGCGCTGCTCCTCGGCCTGCTCGGGCGAGGTGGCCTCTACGTCGGGCCCGCTGTAGGCGTCGGGGAAGAGGCGTTGCAGTACGGGGTCGGCGGGCGGCTCACTGGGGCCCTCCGAGAACAGCTCGGCGAGCGGGTCCTCGGTGGCGTCCTCCGCGGGTCCGGGACCGATGAGCTCCAGGAGCTGAACCGCAAGCGAGCGGATGATGGAGATCTCGACCTCGTCGAGGGCGACGGCCGCGCCGCCGCCGGGGAGCGGTTCGAATTGTCCTGGCATGGAGTGAGTTCGCTACTTCCGGTCCTGCTGGAGGGTGGCCCACAGACCGTAACCGTGCATGGCCTGCACATCGCGCTCCATCTCCTCGCGGGACCCGCTGGAGACGACGGCACGGCCCTTGTGGTGGACGTCGAGCATGAGCTTGGTGGCCTTGTCCTTCGAGTAACCGAAGTACGTCTGGAAAACGTACGTCACATAGCTCATGAGGTTGACCGGGTCGTTGTGCACGATCGTGACCCAGGGGACATCCGGCTCGGGTACGGCGGAGACCTCCTCCGCCGACTCGGTCTTTTCGATCTCTAGAGGTGCGGGAGCCGTCACATGGCCCATGCTGCCACCAGAGGGGGGTACGCGGCCAAACGGCCCCGGCGGGAACGCCGTACGGAAGGCGCCGTGAACCTCACATCGCAGAAATCGTCAGAGTGACGAGATTGGCGGTATCATCCATTGCCATGCTGCATAAACCGGGGGACAACCCCCGGACCCCCGGCCGACCCCGGGGCACCGGAGAGTCACTGCGAGGAGAGCTTTCGTGGGTGTAGCGGAGCTTGGGTTGCCTGTGGACGTCCCGTCGACAGCGCTCTTCACGGATCACTACGAGCTGACCATGCTGCAGGGCGCCCTCGCGGGCGGCACCGCCGAGCGTCGTTCGGTCTTCGAGGTCTTTACGCGGCGGCTGCCCGAGGGACGGCGCTACGGCGTCGTCGCGGGCACCGGGCGAGTCCTTGACGCGGTCGAGAACTTCCGGTTCGACGCGGATGTGCTCGGCTTCCTGCGCGAGCGCCGCGTCGTGGACGAGCCGACCCTCGAGTGGCTGTCCTCGTACCGCTTCAGTGGCGATGTGTGGGGCTATCCCGAGGGCGAGGTCTACTTCCCCGGCTCGCCGATCCTGCGCGTGGAGGGCACCTTCGCGGAATGCGTGCTCCTAGAGACGGTGATCCTGTCGATCCTCAACCACGACTCGGCGATCGCCGCCGCCGCCTCCCGGATGGCCTCGGCCGCGGCCGAGCGGCCGCTGATCGAGATGGGCGCCCGGCGCACCCATGAGCTGGCCGCCGTGGCCGCCTCCCGAGCGGCGTACGTCGGCGGCTTCACGACCACCTCCGACCTGGCCGCGGGCTTCCGCTACGGCATCCCCACCGTCGGCACCAGCGCCCACGCCTTCACGCTGCTGCACGACAGCGAGCGGGACGCTTTCCAGGCCCAGGTGCACTCGCTGGGCCGGGGCACGACGCTGCTGGTGGACACGTACGACGTGGCCGAAGCCGTACGGACGGCCGTCGAGATCGCCGGTCCCGAGCTCGGTGCCGTGCGCATCGACTCCGGTGACCTGCTGCTGGTGGCGCACCGGGTGCGGCAGCAGCTCGACGAGCTGGGCGCCTCCGACACGAAGATCGTCGTGACCTCGGACCTGGACGAGTACGCGATCGCCTCGCTGGCCGCGGCGCCCGTGGACGCGTACGGAGTGGGCACCCAGCTGGTGACGGGATCCGGCCATCCGACGTGTTCGATGGTCTACAAGTTGGTCGCCCGTGCCGAGTCGGCGGATCCGCAGGCTCCGCTCGTGCCGGTGGCGAAGAAGTCGATGGGCGGCAAGACGTCCATCGGCGGCCGGAAGTGGGCCGCGCGGCGACTGGACGAGGAAGGTGTCGCAGAGGCCGAGGTGATCGGCACGGGCACCGTTCCGGCGGAGCTGGCGGACCGTCAGCTGCTGGTGGAGCTGATAAAGGGCGGCGAGGTCGTCGCCCGCGAGGCCCTGGATGTCGTACGGGAACGGCATGCGGCGGCCCGCGCCAATCTGCCGCTGTCCGCGACCCAGCTGTCCCGCGGGGAGGCGGTGATCCCGACCGAGTACGTCTGAGCACGCCCGCGTACGCCCGATGCGTGCGCCTGGGTACGCCCGATTGCGTCCGGCATGTGGGAAGTTCAGGCCAGGGCGTATCCGGCACACAACTCCGGACAGCCTCACCCCGAAGACGAATGAACCGGCGGTGAGGGGGAACAGCAAGGCCAATGCCCGCCCCGGGGCCCCGTATGGGGGTAGGACCTACACAACTTGAGGACACGACCATGCGCCGCGCACTGATCGTCGTCGACGTGCAGAACGACTTCTGCGAGGGAGGCAGCCTCGCCGTGCCCGGAGGGGCAGACGTGGCCGCCGCCATCACGGAGCTGATCGGGCAGGCGCCCGCCGGCTACCGCCATGTCGTGGCCACCCGCGACCACCACATCAACCCGGGCGACCACTTCTCCGAGAACCCCGACTACGAGCACTCCTGGCCCAAACACTGCGTGGCCGGCACGGAGGGCGTGGGCTTCCACCCGAACTTCGCCCCGGCGGTCGCCTCCGGCGCGATCGACGCGGTCTTCGACAAGGGCGCGTACGCCGCGGCGTACAGCGGCTTCGAGGGCGCCGACGAGAACGGCGTCACGCTGGCGGACTGGCTGCGTGCCCGCCAGATCACCGAGGTCGACGTGGTCGGCATCGCCACCGACCACTGCGTCCGCGCCACCGCGCTGGACGCGGCCCGCGAGGGCTTCCGTACGAACGTGCTGCTCGACCTCACGGCCGGAGTGGCCGAGGAGACCACCGAGCGGGCCCTGGAGGAGCTGCGCGAGGCGGGTGTGGAGCTCACCGGGAAGCCCATCGTTTAGCCGGTTCAGCTGGCTTGGCGGGCTTGGCGGGTTTGGCGAGCTTGGGAGCGGCGGGCCTGGAAGCCTGCGCGCCGGGAGCCGTACGCCGCTTCAGGGCGCGGATCGGGCGCCACAGCTCCGTGGTCGTGGCGGTGGTGTCGCCGCCGGGTGGCGTGCGCCATATGAGGCCGTCGGGATGGTGCAGGACCGCGGTGATCTCGTCGGGCGTCGGCGGCTCGGCGTTGCCGCGCAGATAGACCGCCCGCATGCCGAGGTTGCGTACCCGCGTCAGCGCGCGGGCCCGGTTCTGAGCGTGCACGAGTATGCGTACGCAGCCGGTGCCGCCCATGGCGGAGGGGGTGGGCAGATTCAACGCCACCACCACACTGCCGTTCGGCAGCTTGCAGAAACCTCCTACGGCCACATCACACCCCCGTGAGAAACACTGTCAATAAGAGAGCCACAGCAGGCACCTAAACACGATCGGCCGCCAGCCGCCAGAGGCCTCTGGACGATCATGCGCTGACCTGCCGGAACGTCATTTGTTTCGACTTGGTCAAGGCCGTCGCCGTGATCATCGAGGCATTACGAGGCTCCTCTCCGGGCGTGATCTTGATGCCGGTGTCAGTTATCCGCCACGAAGCGCCGCGTGGTTGGTGCAGCGCTCAACCGGCGCGCCGGACCGTCCAGTTGGTGGACTCCATGACTCCGTGCGCCCCCCGTGCAACGGCACCGTGTGTTAGGTCACGCTTACCGCTGGTTCCACTCGGGCAGACAGCCGATAGAGTCGGCTGGCGGCGCGCTGGAGATCAGCGGATTGCCAAGTCGAGACCGTTGTCACCCCCTGATTCGTATCCGCAACCTCCCCCTTGGCGAGAGGCACGGGGGGAGACCCCCGACCCGAGGAACGCTCATGCCTCGTCCGACCGCCGCACAGCTCGCCTACGGCTCCTGCACCGTGATCTTCTCCACCCTCGCCATGCTGCTGCTGTCTCAGACGAGTTCGGGCCCGGGAATCGCGGTGATCGCGCTCTCCGCTCTCGCCCTCGGCCTACTCGTGGCCATGACGGTGCCCGTTCCGAAGAAACCGGCCGCACCGGTCGCCGCGCCCGTCGCCGCCCGGCAGCGTGTCGCCGAATCCGTTCCGGTCGCCAGCGGCAGCGAGCGCTGACCGCGCCGCTCGGCTCACACCGAACCGCCCGACTCAGCCGGTGCTGACCACCACGGTCTTCGCCGGCTTGTCGTGCAGACCCTGCTTGTAGGGCTTGTCGAAGAAGCTCCAGCCGCCCGTGATCGCGGTCCAGATGCAGGCACAGCAGAACGCGAACGGCAGCCACAGGACCAGCGCCCGGGTCAGCGAGTTCTGCCAGGAGGGCGTCGAGCCGTCGTTGAGGTTCGCCACCCGCATACGGAACAGCTTCTTGCCGAGCGTCTGCCCGTCCCTGGCGGTCAGGACGGTGTCGTACGCGACGTAGAGCACCGCGGCGATCACGGACTGGCCGAGGGACTCGCTGTACTGGACGGTCCCGTTCTCCGTGCCGTAGTCGGTGGCGCCGAACGCCCACGCCAGCAGCCATGACACGGCGCCCACCAGGATCATGTCGATGATCCGCGCCAGTACGCGCTTGGGGCTGTCGCCGAGGGGCGGCATCCCGGCGAGGGGTTCGTTGCCGTACGGGCCACCGCCGTAGGGGTCGCCCGCGTACGGCGGGGGTGTGGTCCCCTCGCCCTCCGGGCCCTCCGACGGAGTGCCGTACGGAGAGCCGCCGCCCTCGCCGGGTGGCGGCTGACGCTTCTTGAACGGATCGTCTTCCGGGGGAGGCGGCGGCTCGGTCGTCATACCTCGAGTCGACCGCGAAGCTACCGGCGACGCAATGGGCGGGGAGCCGTCCGGGCTAGCTGCTTCCCAGGGGCCGCGGGCGGGTGGTGCGGGGGTCGCCTCGTGGGTCGGCCCCCGGCTCCACCGGCACCTCAGCCCATTGCGTCAGCCCGCTACGAACGTGTGCGCCGCCTTGTCGTGCCAGCACTGGCGCCACGGGCGGTCGAACAGGCCCCACAGGACACCCAGGACACCGATGCCGAGGAGTCCGGGGACGCTGTAGACGAGCCAGCGGCGCAGGGCCGCGCCGAACGTCGGGGGTTCGCCGCCCTCGATGTCCCGCACCTGGAGACCGCACAGCTTCTTGCCGAGCGTACGGCCCCACTTGGCGGTGGGCAGCGCCTCGTACAGGACACCGAAGAGCAGCATGACGGCGAGGACGATGCCGAGGTACGCGCCCGTCGTGCCGTCCAGCAGCCAGACCGTGACGGTCTCGCCGGACAGCTTGGCCGCGTCGATCTTGTCGTTGACGTGGTCGAGGGCTCTGATGCCCAGCGGCACGGCAGCCGCGCCCGTGACGGCGCCCAGGATCAGCGAGTCCACGAACCGGGCGACCAGCCGCTTGCCGAGCCCGGCGGGACGCGCGGACGCCTGCGCCCGTGCGGCGGCCTGGAACGGGTCCTCGGACACCGGCTTCCAGGGGACGACGGGCGGCTCGTTCTCGGCCCCGGCGAGGCGGTGCACCTGCTGCGCCCAGGAGGGCTGCCCACCGCCGACGCCCGGCGCCATGGGGGTGGACGACTCGGGCGTAGAAGGTGCGGAAGGGGTCGAGGGTGTGGCGGGAGAGGCCGGGGAGTCCGTGGACTGGGCGGGTACGGCAGGGCTCTGCGTACCGGCCGTCGAGGCGGAGGCGCCCTGGGCGAGACCCGTGTGGGCGGCGGCGGTCGGGCTCCCCGCGGCCGGGGCCTCTGTGGCCGGTCCTGTGCCGCCCGCGGTCGGGCCCGGGACCTGCGGGTCGCGCAGCTGCCGCTGCCGCGGTGTGACGGCCCGGAACGCCATCGTGCCCTCGGAAGCGAGAGGGTTACGGGCCTTGGGGACGCCGGAGGCTCCACCGTTGGACCGCGGCGAGCCGGACCCGGGCGAGGCGTCCTGGCGCGCTCCGGACGGCTTCTCCTCCGAGCCCGCGGCCGGTCGCACCCGCCCCGTGGGTCTGCGGAACCGGACGGTGCCGCCGGAAGCCGGAGGCTGCGCGTCCTGGACGTCCCCGGTGTCCCGGGGCTTGTCCTCGATGCGGTCCTCGGACTTGGGCGCGCGGAACGTGACCGTACCGTCGGTGTGCTCGGACCTGCCCTCCGGCTGGGCCGGCTCGGACGGTACGCGCGGGTCGGCTGGCGAACCCCAGGAGACCCGGCGGTCCTGCTCACCGCCGAAACCGGTCTGCCGGGAGCGGTCGGCGCCCCACGCGGCCGCGGGCTCGGGCCTGCTGCCGTGCTGGGCCTCGGCGGGCGAGGGGGCCGCGGCGGGCGGGTCCTCGTCGAAGAAGTGCGGGCCCGTCTCCTCCGTGGCGCCGGGGCCGTTAGCGGTGGCGGCCGGAGCCGCGCGGCCACCGGGTGGCGTCGGCAGCGACTCGCCGGCGGACGGCGCCGGGCGGCTGGTGCCGGGCACCCACGAGGCACCGTTCCAGTACCGGACGTATCCAGGAATGGACGGGTCCGGGTAATACCCTTCGCGGGGCCTGTCGTCGCCGGGGGCCGGGGTTGGGGCGCTCATGTCCGTCGTCCCGTATCTGCTCGGGGGTCGTTTGGGGGATCCACATCTATCAGACCGGAGCAACGGTCACGTCCGGTCCGCCAGTACCTACCCCGTTCGGGCAAGGTTCCGCCACGCCTTCCCGAATACCGGACTGCTCACACACCGGACCGCTCAATATCTGACGGTGGGTCAAAAAACCTTGCCGGGATTGAGGATGCCCAGCGGGTCGAAGGCCGTCTTGATCGCGCGCTGCATCTCCAGGCCCACCGGGCCGATCTCGCGGGCCAGCCATTCCTTCTTCAGGATGCCCACGCCGTGTTCGCCGGTGATGGTGCCGCCGAGTTCCAGGCCGAGGGCCATGATCTCGTCGAAGGACTCGCGGGCGCGGCGGGATTCGTCGGCATCGCCCGCGTCGAAGCAGACGGTGGGGTGGGTGTTGCCGTCGCCGGCGTGGGCGACGACGCCGATGGTCAGCTGGTGCTTCTCGGCGATCCGCTCGACGCCCTCGATCAGATCGCCGAGCCGCGAACGGGGCACGCACACGTCGTCGATCATCGTCACGCCCCGGACCGCTTCCAGCGCGGTGAGGGACAACCGCCGTGCCTGGAGCAGCAGTTCGGACTCGGCGAGGTCGTCGGCCGGGACGACCTGGGTGGCGCCCGCGGCCTCGCACAGGGCGCCGAGCGCGGCGAGATCGGCGGCCGGGTCCGAGGTGTCGAAGCCGGCGAGCAGCAGGGCCTCGGTGGTCTCAGGGAGGCCCATGTTCGCCAGGGCGTTGACGGCCTTCACCGTCGTACGGTCCATCAGTTCGAGGAGGGACGGCACATGCCCGCCCTCCATGATCCGGCACACGGCATCGCAGGCGGCGGACGCTGAGGCGAACTCGGCGGCCAGCACCAGTTGCTGCGGCGGTTGCGGCTTGAGCGCCAGTACGGCCCGTACGACGATGCCGAGCGAGCCCTCCGAGCCCACGAACAGGCGGGTGAGGTCGTACCCGGCGACGCCCTTGGCCGTGCGGCGGCCGGTGGTCATGAGGCGGCCGTCGGCGAGGACGACGTCCAGCCCGAGTACGTACTCGGCGGTGACCCCGTACTTCACACAGCACAGGCCGCCGGAGGCCGTGCCGATGTTGCCGCCGATCGTGCACATCTCCCAGCTGGAGGGGTCCGGCGGGTAGTACAGGCCGTGTTCGTTCACGGCGCGGGACAGCGCGGCGTTGATGACGCCGGGCTCGACGACGGCGATCCGGTCGACCGGGTTGATCTCGAGTATCCGGTCCATCTTGATGAGGGACAGCACGATGCAGCCCTCGGAGGCGTTGGCGCCGCCCGACAGCCCCGTACGGGCGCCCTGTGGGACGACCGGGACGCGCAGCTCGGTGGCGATGCGCATGACGTGCTGGACCTCTTCGACGGTCCGCGGCAGCACGACGGCGGCGGGCGTCCCGGCCTCGCAGAAGCTGGCCATGTCGTTGGCGTACGAGACCGTGACGTCCGGGTCGGTCAGGACCGCCTCGGCCGGCAGCCCCGCGAGCAGACGGTCGAGAAGGTTCCCCGTCACTTCATCGCGAGGGGCTTCGATACGGCTCATGATCACAGCGTCGCATCAAGGGGCACCGGTGTGAACCCCATGAGACGCTCCGCGGTAACCGGCCGGTCAGAGATTGCCCCGCTTCTCCTGCTCCCGCTCGATCGCCTCGAACAGGGCCTTGAAGTTGCCCTTGCCGAAGCCCATCGAGCCATGCCGTTCGATGATCTCGAAGAAGACGGTCGGACGGTCCTGGACCGGCTTGGTGAAGATCTGCAGCAGGTATCCGTCCTCGTCGCGGTCGGCCAGGATCTTCAGCTCTCGCAGGGTCTCGATGGGGACGCGGGTGTCGCCGACCCACTCCCCCAGCGTGTCGTAGTACGAGTCCGGCGTGGCCAGGAACTGGACTCCGGCCGCCCGCATGGTGCGTACCGTCTCGACGATGTCGTTCGTGTTCAGCGCGATGTGCTGGACGCCGGCGCCGCCGTAGAACTCCAGGTACTCGTCGATCTGGGACTTCTTCTTGGCGATGGCGGGCTCGTTGATCGGGAACTTGACCTTGAGCGTGCCGTCCGCGACGACCTTCGACATCAGCGCGCTGTACTCGGTCGCGATGTCGTCGCCCACGAACTCCTTCATGTTCGTGAAGCCCATGACCTTGTTGTAGAAGCCGACCCATTCGTTCATCCGGCCGAGCTCGACGTTGCCGACGCAGTGGTCGATGGCCTGGAACGTGCGATGGGCGGGCGGCTCCACGATCGGGTCGGCGGCCACGAAGCCGGGCAGATACGGGCCGTCGTATCCCGTCCGCTCGACGAGCGTGTGCCGGGTCTGCCCGTACGTGGCGATCGCCGCGAGTACGACGGTGCCGTGCTCGTCCTTCATCTCGTACGGCTCCTCGACCGAGCGGGCGCCGTGCTCGATCGCGTACGCGTACGCCCTGCGCGTGTCCGGGACCTCGATGGCGAGGTCGATCACGCCGTCGCCGTGCTCGGCCACATGCTCGGCGAGGAAGTGGCCCCAGGTGGTGGCGGGCTTGATGACGGAGGTGAGGACGAAGCGCGCCGAACCGTTGGTCAGGACGTACGAGGCGGTCTCGCGGCTGCCGTTCTCCGGTCCGGAGTACGCGACGAGCTTCATGCCGAAGGCGGTGGAGTAGTAGTGCGCCGCCTGTTTGGCGTTGCCCACGGCGAAGACGACCGCGTCCATTCCCTTGACCGGGAACGGGTCTGCGTCGCGCGCGGTACCAGGGGTGTGGTGGATGGTCTCAGTCATGGCGTTACGCTCCCTCCGTTCCGCAAGGTGCGCAATAGTTCGCGTATTCACTGGACAATGTGCGCAGTGAATGGCGCGTACAGTCGGTACTTCTGTACAGGATGACCATCTGCGGAGGCCTCCCATGGGGATCGATCAGCTGGACGGCCGGCTTCTCGTGCTGCTGGCGCGCGAGCCGCGGATCGGGGTGCTGGAGGCGTCCCGGCGGCTGGGTGTCGCCCGCGGGACGGTCCAGGCCCGCCTCGACCGCCTCCAGTCGAACGGCGTCATCCGCGGATTCGGCCCACAAGTGGACCCCGCGGCGCTCGGGTACCCCGTCACGGCGTTCGCGACCCTCCAGATCCGACAGGGCCAAGGCACGGACGTACGCGCCCACTTGGCGACTGTCCCCGAGGTCCTGGAGCTGCACACGACGACGGGCAGCGGCGACATGCTGTGCCGCCTCGTCGCCCGCTCCAACGCCGATCTTCAGCGGGTGATCGACCGGGTCGTGGGCTTCGAGGGCATCGTGCGGGCCGCCACGGCGATCGTCATGGAGAACCCGGTACCGCTGCGGATCATCCCGCTGGTGGAGCAGGCGGCGGAGGATCAGGCGTAGCCGGGCTGGGTGTTCAGCAGCTGGCCAGGCATAGTCGGCCTGGGTGTTCAGCAGCTGGGGACGGAGCCGCGGCCCGTCTCCAGGGCGCGGAGGGATTCGACCGTGCCCTTCAGCGTCGTCACCGGGATCAGCCGCAGCCCCTTGGGCAGCTCCGACTCCGCGTCCGAGCACTCGGCCTTCGGTACGAGGAAGATGGTCGCCCCGTCGCGTTTGGCGGCTTGCGTCTTGAGGGCGACACCGCCGACGGCGCCCACCGTGCCGTCCGCGTCGATGGTGCCGGTACCCGCGATCGTCCGGCCACCGGTCAGGTCGCCACCGCTGCCGTCACCGTCGAGCTTGTCGACGATGCCGAGCGAGAAGAGAAGCCCGGCACTGGGTCCGCCGACGTCGGCGAGCTTCAGGGTGACCTTGATGTCACCGGAGTCCTCGCCGAGGTAGTTCAAGGCGGCCTCGGTGGCGGTGTTCTGGGACTCCCGCATCTCCTCGGCGTTGTACTCCTCGATCTCCTTGACGGTGTCCCCACTCGGATACACGGAGTCCAGCGGCATCACGGCCCGGTCGGTGTCGAACCACCCATCGACCACGTCCACGAGCCGCACATCAGCATCGGGCCCGGTGGCCACGATGGTCGTCATCCGCAACTGCCCACGCGTGTCATGAGTCTCCGCCCCACTGATGGTGATGACGGGCTCCCCCCGGTTCTCCCCCAACACATCAGCGGTCATCCCCGGCTGAGCCACAGCAAACGGCAACGGCACAAAGACCGTCACGGCGAGAAGAGCCACGACGGGCAGAGCGCAGAGGGTAAGGGCCCGGGGACGAGATAGGCGAGAGAGCACGGGATCAATCTAACGTGAGGGGGATTTCCGGCCGTGTGCGCCCCGTAAGGGGCGCGGGGAACGGCGCGACCAGCCACAACGTACTCGCACCCGACATACGGCCCGTGGGGGCCTGGGGGCGCAGCCCCCAGTTTCGGGAAGGGGCGGGGCTGGGGAAAGAAAACCCGCAGCTAGCGCAACGCCTCGGCCACTTCCTTGGCCGCGTCCACAACCCGCGCCCCCACCCTCTCCGGCACGGAATCCGCAAGCATCACAACCCCCACGCTCCCCTCCACCCCGGTAACCCCCAGCAACGGCGCAGCCGCACCACTCGCCCCCGCCTCCAACTCCCCATGCGTAAGCGTGTACCCGGGATCGTCAACGGTCCCCGCAGCCGCCCGCGCCGCAAGAATCGCCTTACCCGCAGCCCCCCGATCCAACGGATGCCGAAACCCCGCCCGATAAGCCACGTGATAATCCGTCCACGTCGGCTCCACCACAGCAACAGCCAACGCTTCCGTCCCATCGACCAGAGTCAGATGCGCCGTAGCGCCAATGTCCTCGGCCAACGACCGCAACGCGGGCAACGCAGCCTCCCGCACCAACGGATGCACCTGCCGCCCCAACCGCAGCACCCCGAGCCCCACCCGGGCACGACCACCCAGATCACGGCGTACAAGCGCATGCTGCTCAAGCGTGGCGAGCAGCCGGTACACAACAGTCCGGTTCACCCCGAGCTTGCTGGACAGCTCGGTGACCGTCAGCCCATGATCGGTGTCGGCGAGCAACTTGAGGACACGCAGTCCTCGGTCGAGCGTCTGAGAGGTCTCCGCGGTCACGACGCCCACTCCTTAGTGGTGAGAGTCGACGGCCCCCTCCGCGGCGGTTGCGTCACCGGTCCCAACGGCGACGCGCTTCAGAGGCCGCCGGTCGGCAAGCGTCCCGGGTACGACCCCGGGCGGGCACCGGCTGCGCTCCGCGGCGGCGCTGCCACGGGGCGTGTGCGTAGCGGGACAGTAGCGACCCGGTTCGCTCAGCGGAAGACTCCGTCCAGAATCCGGTCAGTGTCCAGTGAGAGCGGTGTTGCGTTTGTCCTGGTACGCCCGGCGCACATCACTCCCTGTGCACCACCCCCGCACAACGCGCACACACCAATGCGCCGGTCCCGTACGCAACGAGACCGGCGCCCTGACCCTCGTACACCTGCACGAACATGTGTCACCGCATACGGGTCGCCCACTCCTGCACCTTGGCGATCCGCTGCCTCAACTGCCCCGCCGTCGCCTCCGCGCTCGGCGGCCCGCCGCAGACGCGCCGCAGCTCGGTGTGGATCACGCCGTGCGGTTTGCCGCTCTGGTGGACGTACGCCCCGACCATCGTGTTGAGCTGCTTCCTCAGCTCCAGCAGCTCCTTGTGCGTGACCACCGGCCGCCGCTCGGCGGGGAGTTCGAGGAGGTCGGCCTCGTCGGCGGGCTTCTTGCGGCTGTGCGCGATCTGGCGCGCTTGGCGCTTCTGGAGCAGCATCTGCACCTGATCGGGTTCGAGAAGCCCCGGAATCCCGAGGTAGTCCTGCTCCTCTTCACTCCCCGGATGCGCCTGCATGCCGAACTCGGCGCCGTCGTACAGCACGCGGTCGAAGGTGGCCTCGGACTCCAGCGCCTCGAAGGCGAACTCCTCCTGTTCGCCGGTGTCCTCGTCCTGCTCCTTGTTCGCCTCCTCCATCTCCTTCTCGGATTCGGCGTACGGGTCCTCCTCGCCCTCCTTCTTCGGTTTGTCCAGGGCGTGGTCGCGCTCGACCTCCATCTCGTTGGCGAAGGTGAGGAGGTCGGGGACGGTCGGCAGGAAGACGGAGGCGGTCTCGCCGCGCCGCCGGGACCGTACGAAGCGGCCGACGGCCTGTGCGAAGAAGAGCGGCGTGGAGATGGTGGTCGCGTACACGCCGACGGCCAGCCGGGGCACGTCCACGCCCTCGGAGACCATGCGGACGGCGACCATCCAGCGGTCGTCGCTGTGGCTGAACTCGTCGATCCGCTCGGACGCGCCGGCGTCGTCGGACAGGACGAGGGTCGCCTTGTCGCCCGTGATCTCGCGGATCAGCTTGGCGTACGCCCGTGCCGAGTCCTGGTCGGAGGCGATGACGAGGGCGCCGGCGTCCGGGATGCCCTTCCTCACCTCCGTGAGCCGCTGGTCGGCGGCGCGCAGCACGCTCGGCATCCACTCGCCGCGCGGATCGAGGGCGGTGCGCCAGGCCTGGCTGACGGCGTCCTTGGTCATGGGCTCGCCGAGGCGGGCCGCGATCTCGTCGCCCGCCTTCGTACGCCACCGCATATTGCCGCTGTAGGAGAGGAAGATGACGGGCCGGACCACGCCGTCGCCGAGCGCGCTGCCGTAGCCGTACGTGTAGTCGGCGGCGGACCGCCGGATCCCGTCGTTGCCTTCCTCGTACGCCACGAAGGGGATGGGGTTGGCGTCGGAGCGGAACGGCGTACCCGTGAGCGCGAGGCGGCGGGTCGCGGGCTCGAACGCCTCGAGGCAGGCCTCGCCCCAGGACTTCGAGTCGCCGGCGTGGTGGATCTCGTCGAGGATGACGAGCGTCTTGCGTTGCTCGACACGGTTGCGGTGCAGCATGGGCCGTACGCCCACACCGGCATACGTGACCGCGACCCCCTGGTACTCCTTGCTGAGCGGCCCCGCGCTGTACTCCGGGTCCAGCCTGATCCCTATCCGCGCCGCCGCCTCGGCCCACTGCTTCTTCAGATGCTCGGTCGGCGCGACCACTGTCACCTGCTGCACGACATGGTGGTGCAGCAGCCACGAGGCAAGCGTCAGCGCGAAGGTCGTCTTACCGGCACCGGGCGTGGCAACGGCAAGAAAGTCACGCGGCTGCTCCTGCAGATACTTCTCCATCGCCCCCTGCTGCCAGGCACGCAACTTACTGGCGGTACCCCAAGGGGCACGCCCGGGAAAGGCGGGCGACAGGTGGTGTGAGGAGGGAGTGTTGGCGGTGGTAGTCACGGTCTCCGTGGGGTGGTTGGGCGGCTCGGTGCGTATGAGGGGTGCGTATGACAACCGGGCCACCTTATCGGCGGCCCGGTTGGGGGAACGCGCGGGCTACGCCGCCCGACCCGTGGATGGGATCCACCTCACAGTTCCGCTCGCAGGGCGCGCAGTCGGCCCGCGATCACCCCGATATCACCCTCGGCACCGGACGCCACGTCGATGACCAGGTCGTACGCCACCTCCTGGTCGCATGTCGCGAGGTCCACGCCGTTGGCGGCGAGGAAGGTGGCTGCGGCCAGCCAGGCCGTGCGCTTGTTGCCGTCCACCAAGGGGTGGTTGGCGGCAAGGGCATGAAGGAGCGCGGCGGCCTGCTCGTACAGGTCCTGGTAGGCAGCCGTGCCGAACATGCGGGCGCGCGGCCGGTGCACGGCCGAAGCCAGCAGCCCCGGCTCCCGGGCCTCGGGAGGACGACCGCCGAAGGCGACCTCGGCGATGTCCACGACCTCGGCGACGGTGAGGTGACGGGTCACTCCCCCAACCTCCTCAGCAACTCGGTGTGCTCCTTGGCGATCGGCTCGGCGAGCGAGCGGACGAGCCTGCCCTCCGCGTGCAGATGTTTGCGTACGGCCTCCTCCGCGATCGCTTCGGGCATGCGGCCCTGCGCGTCCGCGAGGTCGTCGAGCGCCTGCCGCAGGGCGGGGTCGAGGCGGAGAGTCAGCTCTTTCATGAGGCGAGGGTAGAGCTCGCGATCACCTGGTTTCGACCGGTTTACGATCACCGCTCCGCAACCGCGTAGTCACCCAAGCCCCCGCCAACGCCACCCCCGCCATCGGCAGAAACACGGCGGCGAACGCGGCCGGTGGTGCGCCCGCGCCAGCGGCCGACGTGGCGGCGTGTGTCACCGTGCCGCCGCCCAGGGCCGCGAATGCTGCCCCGCCCGCTGCCAGCAGAAGGACGTTCGACAGACCGTCGGATATCTGGAGTGCGGCGGAGTTGGCGCCGGCCTCCTGCGGGGCGGAGAGGTGCAGCAGGAGGACGCTGGTGGAAGAAATCACCAGGCCCATCCCGAAGCAGCCGAACGCCCATGTCACCGCCAGCGTCCACACCGGCACCGCATCGATCAGGACGCTCGGAGCGGCGGCGATCGCGGCGGCGACCAGCACCATCCCCAGGCCCATCAGCCCTTCCCGGTACGGCTCCACCCGCGCCCGGGACTGCACGAAGGAGCCCAGCGCCCAGGTCGCCCCGCCCGCCGCGAGCGAGAAACCGGCGAGCGTCGGCGACAACCCCCGCTGCGTGACCAGCATCAGCGGTACGAAGGACTCCGCCGCGATGAACGACCCGGCCGCGACCCCGCGCAACAGCACCACGGACGGCAGCCCGCGCGCCGCCCGGTACGTCCCGCGCGGCAGCAGCCCCAGCACCGCGGGCACCAGTAACGCCGTCCCCGCCACGGCCGGGGCGGCCGACAGCCACCGGGCGCGTTCATCGGACACAGCCTGCGCCGCGTACTGCAGCAGACCCGCGCCCAGCGAGATCCCCAGCGCCAGCCGGATCCGGCGCCGGTCGAAGGGGGCGGCGACGGCACCCTCCGTCGGGCCGGACGCCAGTCGCCGTATCTGCGGCAGGGCGAGCGCCAGCGGGAACACCACCAGGACCGGTATGCCGATGAACACCCAGCGCCAGCCGAGCTGTTCGGTCACCGAACCGGCGGCCAGCGGCCCCACTATGGACGGGATCACCCAGCTCGCCGCGAACGCCGCCATGATCGACGGCCGCAGGTGCTCCGGATACGCCCGCCCCACGACCACGTACAACGCCACGATCACCAGCCCACCGCCGAACCCCTGCACCGCCCGGCCGAGGATGAACAGCCACATCACCCCCGCCGTCCCGGACAGCGCCAGCCCAGCCGCGAACGCCCCGATCCCCGCGGTCAGCGCCGCCAGCGGCCCGTGCCGGTCCGACCACTGCCCGGCCAGCACCATCCCGAACAGGCTTGTCGTGAAGTACGCCGAGAACGCGAACGCGTACAACGAGACCCCGTCGAGCTCCCGCGCCGCCACCGGCATCGCGGTTCCAACCGCGGTCGCCTCGAAGGCGATCAGCAGCACAACGGACACGATCCCGATGCTCAGCGCGCGGTAGGGGCGGCCGAGCACGCTGTCCTCGGCATCGGCATAGGCATCGGCGCCAGTGGTGGCGGTCGCGGTGGCTTCGGGCGGTGCGGCTGGTTCGGCCGCGGTGTCCGCGACGTCGGCGTCGCTCGGTTCCCGGGTGGTCATGGTCGCCAGCGTAAGGGGCACGGCACCCGTTGGCCCCTGTCGCTAGGTGGTGATCGCCTAAGACCTTGGTCGTACGCCCTCGCCCCCCTTTCTTGAGCTTTATGAACGCGGTATGGCAGTCCCATTGCAGCCCTCGTCGATCGCTTGAGCCTCCCCTCACCAGCGGCCTACGGTCGACAACATCGAGTTCGGAACAAGCGATTCGGAAGAAGCGCATCGTTCCCAACCCGGCCGTGTGCCCGAGTGGTTGAGGGGACCGCCTGCAAAGCGGTTTACACCGGTTCGAATCCGGTCACGGCCTCCAGGCCACCGATCACAGCCCCTGCTGCGTCTCCGCGCGACGCAGCAGCCAGAGCGTGAACGCGAGCGTGGATATGTCGGCGTTGAGCGGTCGCAGCCCGGTGTCCGAGGCGGACCACTCGTGGAGCTCTCCGGTGGTGCCGTCGACGAGAAGGTCGGTGTCCTCGACGACGAGACGGTCCGGGCTGCCGAAACAACCAAGGCGACCGAGACGACCGAGGCGGATCAACCGCTCGGCCGCATCCGGGAGTTGGCCCCCAAGGTGCGGAGCCGGGACTTCCTCGGCCGCGTACCGCTCGGCAAGCGTCTGCAGCGGCACGTCCATCTCGAGCTGGAATGTGACGCCGTCCTCCGGAAGACCCGTCTCCCGGAGGAACCGGCGAGTCGGCTCGTGCGTGAGCGTGGCCGGGAAGTCGACGTCCTCGAAGCGCATGATCCCGCCGACGCCGAACTCCTCGTCGAGCAGCCTCGTCGGCAGCTGGAGCCGGAGTCCCGTGCCCGGGTCGGCGATCCGGGTGAGGGAATGGACCAGCGCGGTCATGCGCCAGTACGCCGCCACCTCGCCCCGAACAGCCGTCGCGCCGGCCGCCACCCCCAGCCGACGCCCCGCGCCGCCTCCGCGCTCGTCGTCGGCCAACGCGCAAGCCCCCGTACCGGCGTCAATCGTCCTCATGGCTCCCCCGTACATGTGATCGCACAGTCCATCCCCAGCAGGCCCCAGCCCCGTCCCAGCAGCCGCTCCCCACTGATCGAAAACCATACGCCGCCCCACTGACAACGCCCCAGAACCCAAGCGCCACAAGGCTTCCGGCGCCCATCGCGACACCAGCCACAAACCGTCAACAGCCTCAGACCATCAACAGCCGCAGGCCGTCACTGCCCCGTCGTCACAACGGCCGCCTGGGGCCGGATCGGCAGTCGGTTCACCGGACGCCCCGTCGCCGCTCGCACGGCGGAGGCGATGGCCGCCGGGGTGGTCACCACCGGTACCGCGCTGGCCGACTTCGCTCCGAAGGGGGCGACCACGTCGCGTTCCTCGAGGAGTTTCACGATGCGGATGTCGGGGGTGTCGAGGGCGGTGGGCAGGGCGTAGCCGGTGAGGTCGGGGTGGCGGACCAGGCCGCGTGCGGTGCGCAGGTTCTCGGTGAGGGCGGCGCCCACGCCCTGGGTGACGCCGGCTTCGATACGGGCCCTGAGCTGGGCGGGGTTCAGGATGCGCCCGACGTCCTGGGCGAGCGCCAGTTCGACGACGCGTACGGAGCCCAGCTCGATGTCCACGTCGACGACCGCGCGGATCGCGCAGAAGGCCATGCCCACGAAGGCGTCGCCCTGGCCGGCTTCGTCCAGTGGCTCGGTGGGGTGCGGGCGGCACTGGGCGGTGGCCCACAGTTCCTTGCCGTCCAGGGCCTCCGTGACGGTGGTCGACAGCACGCCGTCGTACGAGGTGATCTTGCCGTCGGTGATCTGGAGCAGCTCCGTGGACATCCCGAACTTGTGCGCAAGGGGCTGCAGAAGTTGCGTACGGACCATCTTCGCGGCCCGTTCGACCGCGCCGCCGGAGACCCAGGTGTGGCGGCCGCGGCAGCCCGGCCCCGCCGGAGGCTGATCGGTGTCTACGGAGGCGACGTGCACCTCTTCGATGCCGAGGGTCTCCTGGACGATCTGCCGGGCCAGCGTGGTGAAGCCCTGGCCGGTCTCCACGGCCGCGCAGAGCACTGTGGCGACGCCGTCGTGGACCTTCACGGTGGCCGTCGAGACCTCGTCCGCGCCCTCGGCGCCGAGCATGTGGACCATGCCCAGGCCGTAGCCGACACCGCGCCGCACCGCGCCCGGTTCACCCGCGCCCTCGGGGCCGCCCGGCAGCAGCCAGTCCTCCTCGGGGGTGTCCTTGGGGAGGGCGGGCAGCGGGAAGTCCCGTACGGCCTGGAGGAGTTCGGCCACAGGGGCCGGGCAGGTCATCGACTGGCCGGTGGGAAGTACGTCCCCTGTAGACATCACATTGCGCATGCGCAGCTCGGCCGGGTCCATGCCCAGTCTCTTCGCGAGCTTGTCCATCTGCGCCTCGTAGGCGGCGCAGACCTGCATGGCGCCCTCGCCGCGCACATGCCCGGAGGGCGGGTTGTTGGTGCGTACGGCCCAGCCCTCGATGAAGGCGTTCGGGACGATGTACGGGCCGCAGGCGAAGGAGACCGCGGCGGCCAGGGCTTCGGACGAGGTGTCCGCGTACGCGCCCGCGTCGAGCAGGATCTGCGCCTCGACCTTCACCAGCCTGCCCTCGGCGTCCGCGTGGTGGCGGTAGCGCAGGAGGGTGGGATGGCGGTGGACGTGTCCGAGGAAGGATTCTTCGCGCGTCGCCGCGAGTTTGACCGGACACCCGGTCTTCAGGGCGAGCAGCCCCAGGGGGAGCTGGAAGCCCTGGTCCTCGCGGTCGGCGGTGGCGCCGGGCACGCCGGTGACGACGACCTTCACGCGCTCCGGTTCGAGGCCGAAGCAGGCGGCGGCGGTGTCGCGGTCGGCGTGCGGGTCGGTGGACGCCAGGTAGAGCTCGACGCCGCCGTCGGGGCGGGGCACGGCGAGGCCGGCCTCGGCGCCGATCGGGGCCGGGTCCTGGCGGCCGATGCGGTACAGGCCTTCGACGACGATCTCGCCGGCCGCCTCTGAGTCGCCGTGCCGCAGCGGGATGTGGCGGATCAGGTTGCCGTCGGGGTGCAGGGGTTCGGCTTCGAAGGCCTGCTCGGGGTCGGTCACCGGGTCGAGTACTTCGTACTCGACGATGACGGCGGCGGCGGCCATCCGCGCGGTGTCCGGGTGGTCGGCGGCGACGGCCGCGATGGGCTCCCCGTGGTGGCGTACGACCTCGGAGGCGAACACCGGGCGGTCGGCCGTACCGCGGCCGTACAACGCGCTGCCCGGTACGTCCTCGTGCGTGACGACGGCCCGTACGCCGACCATCTGGAGCGCGTGGGAGGTGTCGATGGAGACGATGCGCGCGTGCGGGTGCGGGGAGCGCAGCACGGCGGCCCACAGCAGGCCCTCGGCCCACAGGTCGGCCGCGTACGGGAACGTGCCCTCCGTCTTGGCGCAGGCCTCCACGGACGGCAGGGACGCGCCCAGGCCGTGCTGCGGCTCGGGGTCCTGAGCGGGAGCGGCCTCCACGGTGGTCGTGGTGGCGGTTTCGTTGCTCACGCCTGGCCTCCGTCCTGACCGTAGGGCTGCTGACGCGGCGCGGACGCCTCGTACGCCGATGGGTCGACGCTACCCCCGCCGGGGCCCGCCTGGTGCGGGATACGGGCCTCTTCGGCGTCCTGGGCGGCTTCGGCGGACGCGTGCGCCTCGCGTTCGGCGACGACTTCGCGCACGGCGTCGAGGACGCCGCGGTAGCCGGAGCAGCGGCACAGGTTGCCGCTCAGCGCCTTGCGGGTCTCCAGTTCGCTGGGCGCCGGATTGCCCTCCAGGAGGTCGTGCACGGTCATCGCCATCCCAGGGATGCAGAAACCGCACTGCACGGCGCCGCACTTGGCGAGGGCCCGCTGTACGTCCGAGGGCTGCCCGGCGGCGGCCAGGCCCTCGACCGTGCGCACCTCGCTGCCCGCCGTGGTCACGGCGGGCACCAAGCAGGACGCCACGAGCCGGCCGTCGACCTGCACGTTGCAGGCCCCGCACTCACCCTGCGAGCAGCCGTCCTTGGCGCCGGCGAGTCCGAGCCGCTCACGCAGCACGTAGAGGAGCGATTCGCCGATCCAGGCGGCCGTCACGGGCCGGTCGACGCCGTTGACCCGCAGCACGTACGAGGACAGGGGGTGCATCTCGTCGTGCGCAAGCGCACTCGGGGTGTCGCCGTCCTCGGATTCCTCGGCGCTGCCTTCAGGAGTGCCCGCGCCGTCAGCGGACTCCGGAGAATGTTCTGATTCGTCAGGCGCCTCCTGGGGCACCGTTTCGGACTCGGCGCCCGGTTCGTCGGCGTACTCCTGAGAACCGTGCTCCGAAGAATCGTGCTCAGGAGTGCCGTGCTCCGGAGTGGTGCCGTGCCCCTGAGTGTCGTGCTCCGGAGTGCCGTACTCGGGCGACTCCTCCACTGGCTCTTCGCGCTCCACGGAGACGCTCTCCGAAGAGGCGCTCTCCTGTGAATGGCCCTCTACGGAGACGGCGATTTCGTCGGCGTGCTGCCCCGAGACGTCGATGATCTCGGCGGCCTCGGCCGCGCGGGAGGCCGCGGAACTCTCGGCGTGGCGGACGTCCTCGTCCGATGCGAAGAGGTGCTCGGCGGCCTGCGGCTCAGACACGTGCTGCTCGGGCTGCGCCCAGGAATCCTGCGACCAAGGCGCCGCCGCACCGCCGGGCAACGTCGCCGGAGGGCTGCCGCCCCACTGCTCGACCAGGGCCGAGGTCGAGTACTCGCCGGACTCGTCGGGCAGATCACCGTCGGCGACGGGGATGGACCACTCTCCGGTCACGTCGTGTCCGGGAGCGCTCGGGCCGTCCTGTGCGGGCGCTGCGGGCTCCTCGAAGGTCCACTGGCCGGTGGCCCCGGGGCGGTACGAGAAACCGTCGTAAGTGGGCTGCTGCGGCTGTTCGTCGCGCTGTGCGTTCGGATCCGGCCACCGCACTTCCTGCGGCTGCTGCGGCTGCCCCTCCTCGGACTCGATGTGCGGCGGTACGTAGCCATGGCCGGGTGCGGCGAGCGGGGAGTCGGACCGGAGTGCGTCGATGCCCCCTTCGGGGAGCTGGACGAAGGCGGTGGCGCCGTCGTCGTAGTCCCCCTGGGGCAGCGGATCCCAGCGGCTGCCCGGCCGGGGCGTGCCCTCTTCGTGCTGGTCGTCGGTCACGAAAGTGCCCTCCCCAGTGCTCGTCGGGCCAGCGCGGCGACGGTGCGCCGCAGGTGCAGTACAGCGGGTGGCAGTTGCTCCACGGAGCCGTCCTCCGCGGGGGCCGGGTCGGGGATGCAGGCCGCCGCGACGTACTCCCCGAAGGCGTCCCGCGCTTCCGGCACGATCGCCCGGTTGTTGTCCCAGTCGATCAGCGAGGCGACCCACTGCTCGGCCTCCAGGGGCCGCAGCGGCATGGGCGCTATGGCGCCGACGGCGCACCGCACTCCGCGCCGGGCGGGGTCGAGGACGAGCGCCACGGACGCCAAAGCGCGTCCGGGTCCCGTCCGTCCGGTCGCCTTCAGGAAGACCTGTGGGGCGTGCAGCAGCGGCACGCGCACGTACCCGATGAGTTCGCCGGCGCGCAGCATCTCCACCCCGGCGAGCAGATGCGAGACGGGGATCTCACGGCGGGCGCCACCCTGGCCCGCGATGATCAACGTGGCCTCCAGGGCGGCCAGTACCGGAAGCGCGTCTCCCGTAGGGGCGGCCGAGGCGATGTTGCCGCCCAGGGTGCCCGCGTTACGGATCTGCGGCGGGCCCGCGGCTCTCGCGGCGGCCGCGAGCGCCGGGATGAGGGCCGCGAAGTCGGGGCGGCCCATGCGGGCATGCGTGAGTCCCGCGCCGAGCAGCGCGTGGCCGTCCTGGTACTGCCAGCCGCGGATCTCGCTGATCCGGCCGAGGCCGACGAGTGCGGCAGGCCGCATATGCCCGGAATTGACGGAGGTCATGAGGTCCGTGCCGCCGGCCACCGGAACGGCCGCCGGCGTGGCGGCGAGCGCCGCCACGGCCTCGTCCAGAGACGCGGGCAGCGTCACGGTCTGCGCCGCCTGCGGTGCGTGCGTGGTCAAACCGGCTGCCCCTTCCCGCTGTCCCACCTGGTCCCACCTGTGTTGCCGTACGGTACGTGCTGACAGGGCGGACGTGGCAACTCTGGCACATCTTCCCCAGTGCACGATGCGGGGGTCCGCTAGGAGGCTTTCGCACCCGCAACTAGCGGGTTGGTCCGTTTTCGCACGACATCACCGGTCAGGGCGAATTGGCGGACTTCACAGAGCCTTGGGTGCCTTTCGCCCGGGTGCCACCGTTCCAGGGCGGCCGGTTCGCGGCACCCCCTTGAGAGCCGGCTCACACGTTTGGGGGCGCCCCCTCGATCGGGCGTCCGAGCACCCCCGGTCGCCGCTGCCAGGGCAGGGGACCCGTGGGCGGGCGATAGGCCACTCCCAGGGCGTCAAGTCGCTTGTAGTGGGCGGTCATCCGCTGCTCGAAGCCCGCGAAGTCCCGTTTCGCGGGAGCGGGCAGCGCACTCCACGCGACCTCGGCGAAGGCCGCGAGCCGAGGGAACGTCTGATAGTCCACGCGCGCGTGGTCCTCCATCACCTCGGTCCACACGTTGGCCTGCGTGCCGAGGACATGCCGTGCCTGATCAGGGGTCAACTGCGGTGGAACGGGCTCGAAGCGGTAGATGTCCTCAAGGGTGCGTACGTAGCCGATGGGCACCGGTTCGTCGGCGCCGCCGTCCTGGCGGTGGTCCAAGTACACCTGCTGCTCCGGGCACATGACGACGTCGTGGCCCGCCCGTGCGGCCGTAATACCCCCTTGATAGCCACGCCATGACGAAACGGCAGCCCCCGGCGCAAGGCCCAATTTTGTCGTCTCGCCTCCGGGCGCTCTGATCCCCTGTCGACACTCCTCGTCGAGCGGTCGCTTCGCTCCCTCCTCCTCGTCGCTTTCGACAGGGGCGCGCCCTTCGGCTCGACTCCCGCCTTCCAGGATCTCGTCCCAGCCGATCAGACGACGCCCGCGCGCGGTCAGCCAGTTGTCGAAGTGACGGATGAACCACGACTGCAACTCGTCCTCGTCCGCGAGCCCCAGCTCCCTGATTCGCGCCTGCACCGTCGGCGACTGCTTCCACTGTTCCTTGGCGCACTCGTCGCCGCCGACGTGGATGAACTCCGAGGGGAACAGCTCCAGGACCTCCTCGAAGACCTCCTCGTAGAACCGGAGGGTGTTGTCAGTGGGGGCGAGTACGTTCAAGGAGATGCCCCAGTTGTCCCAGACGGAGAGGGAGGTCGTGTCGATGACGTCGGTGTTGCCGAGTTCCGGATACGCGGCGATGGCGGCCTGCGAGTGGCCCGGGATGTCGATCTCGGGGACGACGGAGATATGCCGCTCGGCGGCGTACGCGACGATCTCGCGGATGTCGTCCTGCGTGTAGTAGCCGCCGTGCGGCTTCTCCTCCCAGAAGGGCGAGGCACGATGGCCGAATTTCGTACGCGCCCGCCAGGAGCCGACCTCCGTGAGCTTCGGGTGACGCTTGATCTCGATGCGCCAGCCCTGGTCGTCGGTGAGGTGGAAGTGGAAGACGTTCAGCTTGTGCGCGGCCATCAGGTCGAGATAGCGCAGCACGCCGTCCTTGGGCATGAAGTGCCGTGAGACGTCGAGCATGAGGCCGCGCCAGCGGAAGCGGGGCGCGTCCTCGATCGTGACGTACGGCACGGCCCAGGCGCGGTCGCGCCGGAGCGGTGCCCTGCGGTACGCGTCGGGGCCGAGGAGTTGCCGCAGTGACTGGGCGCCCCAGAACACACCGGCCGCGCTGCCGCCCTCGACGAGGACGCCGGATTCGTCGCTGACGAGGCGGTACTCCTCGGGGCCGAGTGCGGGGTCGAGTTGGAGCCCGATGCCGTCGCCGTTGGTGTCGTCGAGTTCCCGCCCCTCGTGCAGGGGCAGGCCGGTGGCCTCCCGGAGGACGGTGCGCAGCCAGTGGCCGACACCCTCCGTCGCGGTGTCGGCGTAGAGCTGGGAGTGCGCCGTCAGCCGCACCTCGCCGCCAGGACCGGCGACGAGGCTGCGGGGCGCGGGGATCAGTTCACTCACGTCAGTCCTTTACCGCGCCGCCCAGTCCGGAGACCAGCCGTCGCTGTACGAGTACGAAGAAGACCAGCACCGGAATCGTCATCACCGTGGACGCTGCCATGACGCCGCCCCAGTCGGGCTCCTCCGGCTTGTAGAAGACGAGGAGGGCCATCGGCAGAGTCGACTGCGAGGTGTCGCTGATGATGAAGGACTTGGCGAACAGGAAGTCGTTCCAGGTCGAGATGAACGAGAACACACTGGTGGCGACGAGCCCGGGAAAGACCAGAGGGAAAAGGATCTGCCACAGGAATCGCGCCCGGCTCGCTCCGTCGATGTACGCGGCCTCCTCCAGGGCCTCCGGGACCGCCTTCACGAAGCCCCGCAGCATCCAGATGGCGAACGGCAGGGAGAACGCGATGTGCGGCAGGACCAGCGAACCCAGTGTGTTCAGCTGACCGAAGTCCCGCATCAGGAAGAAGAGGGGGATCGTCAGCGCCTCGATGGGCACCATCTGCGCGATGAGGAACATGATCAGCAAGGTCGTGCGGAGACGGAAGCGGAATCGTGTCACCGCGGTCGCCGCGAGGAACGCGATGAGTGCGGAGGCGACGACCACGGCGACCGCGACGGTAAGGCTGTTGAGGAAGTAACGGCCGAATTCCTGCTGCCCGAAGACGCGCCGGAAGGAATCCAGGGACGGGGTGAGCGTCCAGGGACGGGGCTCGGTCGACTCGATCTCGCCGGCCGGTTTGAAGGCGCTCAGCACCATCCAGTAGAGGGGGAACGCGACCACGGCGGCGATCAGCAGAGCCGACGCCTCCGCGGCCAGCCGCCAGGGCCGGCGCACCCGGAACCGTACGGGAAAACGCGACGAACTCAAGGAACTCACAGCTCCTCCCCTTGCCTGCGCAGCAGCCGCAGATAGACGAGTGTGACCGCCAGGAGAATCAGCAGCATCACCACTCCGATCGCCGAGCCGAGGCTGTACTGCGAGGAGGCGAACGCCTTCTGGTACGCGTACACGTTCAGCACGAGGTTCTGTCCGGCGATACCGCCGCCGTTCGTCATGACGTAGATCTGGGTGAAGACCTTGAAGTCCCAGATGACGGACTGGATGGTGACGACCACGAGGATCGGCCGGAGCATCGGCGCGAGCACCGAGCGCCAGATGCGCCACTGCGAGGCACCGTCCAAGGCGGCCGCCTCCAGCACCTCTTCCGGGACGGCGCGGATGCCCGCGTACACCGTGACCATCACGAACGGGAAGGAGCACCAGACGACTTCGAGGAGCACGAGGGCGAAGGCGCTGTAGCGGTCGTACGTCCACGAGTGGTCGCCGAGACCCAGCATGCGGTTGACCGGCCCGAAATCGGGGTCGAACAGGAGCAGCCACACGGTCGAGCCGGTGACCGCGGGCGTGGCCCAGGCGCCGAGCGCGGCCAGCATCAGGGCGAGCCGCGGCACGGCCCGTACGCGCGTCAGCAGCACGGCGAGCGCGCAGCCGACGGCGAGCGTCGACACGACGCAGGCCGCCGCGAACACCATGGTCGCGAGCAGCACTTGCCAGAACTGATCGTCCGCGAAGAGCGTCGCGTAGTTCCCGAACCCCTGGAAGGTCGTCGGTTCCCCACCGCTGACCTGGGCCTGCGTGTACTCGAGGAACGAGATCAGCCCGAGCTGGTAGACGGGGTAGACCAGCAGCCCGCCGAGGACGACGAGGGCGGGCGCGAGATAGAGCCACGGCGTCCATCCACCGCTCCCGCGCCGCCACGTGCGCCCCGGCCGGCCACCACCGCGCGCCGGGCTCCCCGCCACCCGCCGGGCCGGGACCGAAGCCCCGCCGACCGGAGACTTACGGGCCACCCCCACGCCACCGCGCGCCGCACCCCCGGCCGCTGAGCCGTGGCCCGGCGGCGGAGGGCCCGGGAGCGGGTCTTTCGTCATGCGCTTCACCCCGCGGAGCTGAACGCGTCGTTCATCTTCTTCGTCGCGTCCTCAGAAGCCGCCGCCACGTCCTTCTTGCCGCTGATGACCTCCTGGAACATCGTCGGCAGGACGAGCGAGGCGTCGATCTGCGCCCAGGCCGGCGAGGCGGGTACGAACTTGGTGCCGGCGCCGAGCGTCTTCACGAAGGGCTCGACGAACGGCTCCTTCTTCGCGACGTCCGCGCGCACATCCGAGTACGTCGGCAGGAATCCCATCGCGTCGAACAGCTCACCCTGCGTCTTCTTCGACGCGAGCTGCCTCATCAGGTCGACGGCGAGCGTACGGTGCGAAGTGCTCTTCAGTACGCCGATGTTGTTGCCGCCCGCGAAGGCCGGCGCGATCTCGCCCGCCTTCAGACCCGGCAGCGGTACGACGGCGTACTTGCCCTTGACCTTCCCGGCCTCGACCGCCTGGTGGTTGAAGTCACCGCCGATCGCCATGCCCGCCTTGCCGGAGGCGAAGGCCGTGACGGTGTCGTTGCCGCCCATGCTCGCGCACTTGGCGGCCGGACAGTTGTCGTCGCCGAAGAGCGAGGTGTACGCCTTGATGCCCTTCTGGGCCGCCGCGCTGTCGATCGTCGCTGCGTACGAACCGCCCTTGCCCTCGGCGATCTCGCCGCCGTTGGACCAGATGAACGGCATCGCGGCGTACGTGGACGCGCCGCCGACCGCGAGCCCGTACAGATCGGGTTTCGCCTGCCGGATCTCCTTCGCGGTGGCGATCAACTCGCTCTGCGTCTTGGGGACTTCGAGGCCCAGCTCCTTGAAGATGTCGGTGCGGTAGTACAGAGCGCGGACGCCGACGAAGAACGGGGCGCCGTAGATCTTCCCGTCGACCGTCACGGACTGCTTGGCCGTCGGGTCGGTGTCCTTGGCCTCGCTCCAGTCCCCGAACTCCTCGGTGATGTCCGCGAGTCCACCGTCCTTGACGTATCCGGCGGTGTCGGTGTTGCCGTACTCCATGAGGTCCGGCGCGCTCTTGGGATCATTGAAGGCGGCCTTGATCCGCTGGGCGCGGGTCTCGACCGGTATGTACTCGACGTCGACCTTCGTGCCCTCATGGGCCTTCTCAAAGGCGTCCACGGTGGCGTCGACGACCTTCTGCTTCGGCCCGGTGTTGACCTCCTGGAAGAGCCACACGCGCAGCGTCCCGCTCTTCTCGTCCTTGCCGCCGGAACTGTCGGAGGACTGAGGGGCACAGGCGGTCGCGGTGAGAGCGGCGACGACAAGTGCGGCTATGGGGGCGGCTGTTCGGGCGGAACGGCGGGCAGGGAATCTGGCCGGGAGTCTGACGGGGAACTTCATCGGTTTCCTCCGAAAGGGCGAGTGTTGCAACATGCGCAATGCTTGTTTCACTCTGCACAACACGACGGAGGCTAGAAGTTCATGGACATGCAAACAAGACCAACCCAAAGGTCTCTACCACTCTGTGACCGCCGAAAGCGCCCTGTGCAACGGCCCTGGACACACGACGAGGCCGCGGCACCCCGCATTGGGGTACCGCGGCCTCGTTGGGCATGCCGCACTACACGACGTACCGCGGCCTGCCTAAGGGAAAGCGGGCGTTACTTGTCGCCGCCCTTGCCCTGGTCTCCGCCGGAGCCCATGGACTCGTAGATCTCCTTGCACATGGGACACACGGGATACTTCTTCGGATCGCGGCCCGGGACCCACACCTTGCCGCAGAGCGCGACAACAGGCGTGCCGTCCAGCGCGCTCGCCATGATCTTGTCCTTCTGGACGTAATGGGCGAAGCGCTCATGGTCACCGTCACCGTGCGAGGTCTGCGGCGCCGGCTCGACCAGGGTCCCCGTACCAGTCCCGCGCTGAGGCTGGGTCTCAGGCTCAAGAGTGCTCATGACTGCAAGGGTACTGAAGCTCACAGGCATCAGTTGAGCGAAGGGTCGTCCGGGTACGTCGCCACCATCGCCAGCTCGTTGCGCTGCCGGCGGAGCACCTCGCGCCACAGTCGTTCGGGAGACGGGGAGGAGACGTCGCCGGGCTCGGACTCGACGACGTACCAGGCGCCCTCGGTCAGTTCGTCCTCCAACTGGCCCGGGCCCCAGCCGGCGTACCCGGCGAAGATCCGCAGGCTGCCGACGGCCGAGGCGAGCAGTTCCGGCGGGGCCTCCAGGTCCACGAGCCCGATCGCGCCGTGCACCCGGCGCCAGCCGAGCGGTGCGCGCTCCCCCAGGGAGCCGCCGGGGATGACCGCGACGCCGAGCGCCGAGTCGAGCGAGACCGGGCCGCCCTGGAAGACGACTCCGGGCTCCCCGGCGAGGTCCGCCCAGCCCTCGAGGATGTCGCCGACGTCCACCGGGGTGGGGCGGTTGAGGACGACACCCAGGGAACCCTCCTCGTCGTGGTCGAGGAGCAGCACCACAGCGCGGTCGAAGTTCGGGTCCGCCAGGGCGGGAGTGGCCACGAGCAGCCGCCCTGTGAGCGAGGACACCTCGGTCATGCCTGACATGATCCCGCATCTTCCCCCTGGGAGGGGAGGCATTGCCAATGCGGCGGTGAATGCAGCTCAGGGCTCACAGAAGCAGGCGGAGCGCACGCCCCGGGCAGTGACCCCGTGTACCCGCCGGAGAACCGTTCGTGTTGTGGCAAAGCTATGACGGAGCTGAGCCGTACTTGGGCTACCGATACCGGGGTAGGCGCCCATTACGCTTGCTGCTCCGGTTCACGGCCGCCCAGCGAACTTGCCCCTGTGAACCTGCCCCTGTCCAACTTCATCGGAACGCGAGATACATGACCGTCAACGGTTCAGACGACGTCCTGCTTGTCCACGGCGGAACCCCGCTGGAGGGTGAGATCCGTGTCCGTGGTGCGAAGAACCTCGTACCGAAGGCGATGGTCGCCGCCCTGCTCGGCAGTGCTCCGAGCCGGCTGCGCAATGTGCCCGACATCCGTGACGTACGTGTCGTACGCGGGCTGCTGCAGCTGCATGGGGTGACGGTCCGGCCGGGAGAGGAGCCGGGCGAGCTGGTCCTGGACCCGTCGCACGTGGAGAGCGCGAACGTCGCGGACATCGACGCGCACGCGGGCTCCTCGCGCATCCCGATCCTGTTCTGCGGACCGCTGCTGCACCGGCTCGGCCACGCGTTCATCCCGGGCCTGGGCGGCTGTGACATCGGCGGCCGGCCGATCGACTTCCACTTCGAGGTGCTGCGGCAGTTCGGCGCGACGATCGAGAAGCGGGTGGACGGCCAGTACCTGGAGGCTCCGCAGCGGCTGCGCGGTACCAAGATCCGGCTGCCGTACCCGTCCGTGGGCGCGACCGAGCAGGTGCTGCTGACGGCCGTCCTGGCGGAAGGTGTGACGGAGCTCTCGAACGCGGCTGTGGAGCCGGAGATCGAGGACCTGATCTGCGTACTGCAGAAAATGGGCGCGATCATCGCGATGGACACCGACCGCACCATCCGCGTCACGGGCGTGGACAAGCTCGGCGGCTACACCCACGCGGCCCTCCCGGACCGCCTGGAGGCCGCCTCCTGGGCTTCCGCAGCGCTCGCCACCGAAGGCAACATCTACGTCCGCGGCGCCCAGCAGCGCTCGATGATGTCCTTCCTGAACACCTACCGGAAGGTCGGCGGCGCCTTCGAGATCGACGACGAGGGCATCCGCTTCTGGCACCCCGGCGGCCAGCTGAAGTCCATCGCGCTGGAGACGGACGTGGCGCCCGGCTTCCAGACCGACTGGCAGCAGCCGCTCGTCGTCGCCCTGACGCAGGCGACGGGCCTGTCGATCGTCCACGAGACGGTGTACGAGTCCCGCCTCGGCTTCACCTCCGCCCTGAACCAGATGGGCGCGCACATCCAGCTCTACCGCGAGTGCCTCGGCGGCTCCCACTGCCGCTTCGGCCAGCGCAACTTCCTGCACTCCGCGGTCGTCTCGGGCCCGACCAAGCTCCAGGGCGCCGACCTGGTCATCCCCGACCTCCGCGGCGGCTTCTCGTACCTCATCGCCGCGCTGGCCGCCCAGGGCACGTCCCGGGTCCACGGCATCGACCTGATCAACCGCGGCTACGAGAACTTCATGGAGAAGCTCGGAGACCTGGGCGCGAAGGTCGAGCTGCCCGGTAAAGCGCTCGGCTAGGGAAAGCAGCCCGGCCTGGGGGTCCCCCCGCTCGAGCGCAGCCGAGAGTGGGGGAGTTTGAGGCCTCTGTAAGCGCAACAACGTTGGGGCGGCACCCGGAGTCCGGGTGCCGCCCCATTGCGTTGCCTACGTGCCCTACACCCCTCGAGGTATAGACGGCAAGGTCACTGGCCCTTCGCCGCTTCCTTCAGCTTGCTTCCAGCGGAGACCTTCACGCTGTAGCCGGCGGGGATCTGGATCGGGTCGCCGGTCTGCGGGTTGCGCGCGGTGCGAGCGGCACGGTGGGTGCGCTCGAAGGTCAGGAAGCCGGGGATGGTGACCTTCTCGTCGCCCTTGGCGACGATCTCGCCGACGGTCTCGGCGAACGCGGCCAGAACGGCGTCGGCGTCCTTGCGGGTCACCTCGGCGCGGTCGGCCAGCGCGGCCACCAGCTCACTGCGGTTCATGTTGTTACTCCCGTGTTCTTCTTGCCGTTGAGGCGTGCCACGCGGCGGAGCCGCATGATGAGCACCAGCGGAGCCGATGCTGCCAGGGTCCTCGGTCGGTCCCCGGACCCGGGTCCATAGCCAGACCCTCGCGCCCAGAGACGCATCCTGCCCCCACCTGCGGCGGGAAAGCCAATCCGGCACCCCTGGGAGTCACACGAAAAGCGCCACACCCTCGAATCGGTGACGCTCCGTCTGCTCCCGGCAGCAGATCGCAGGGCCTGCAAGGCCTGAGCCTGGCCGACACCCTAGGGGCGGCCAGGGACACCATGTCCCACGACGCGCCGTATCCGGGCCGCCGTGGCGACCATCACAGCGTACGACGCGGCCACTCGGACCGTTCCCGCCGGGGCGGCGTCAGGCCGTCGCGCTGCCCGAGGCCGCCGCGCCCGCCGCCTTCGCCGCGTTGCGTACCGCGCCCGCGACCGCGCCCGCGACCTTGTCGTTGAAGACGCTCGGGATGATGTAGTTCGGGTTGAGCTCGTCCTCGGTCACCACGTCTGCGAGGGCGGTCGCGGCGGCCAGCATCATCTCCGTGTTGACGGTGCGGGACTGGGCGTCCAGGAGGCCGCGGAAGACGCCCGGGAAGACCAGCACGTTGTTGATCTGGTTCGGGAAGTCGGAGCGGCCCGTGGCCACAACCGCCGCCGTCTGGCGGGCGATCGCCGGGTCGACCTCGGGGTCCGGGTTCGCGAGCGCGAAGACGATCGCATCCTCGGCCATCGCCGCCACGTCGTCGCCGTCCAGCACATTGGGCGCCGAAACGCCGATGAACACGTCGGATCCGCGTACGGCTTCCTTCAACGTGCCCGTGACGCCTTCGGGGTTGGTGTTGTCGGCGATCCATCGCAGCGGCGAATCGGGGGCGGCCTGCCTCAGGTCCTCGCGGCCCGCGTGGACGACACCGTGGATGTCGGCGACGACGGCGTGCTTGACGCCCGCCGCGATCAGCAGCTTGAGGATGGCCGTACCGGCCGCGCCCGCACCGGACATGACGACTCGGATGTCGCCGATCGCCTTGCCCGCGACGCGCAGCGCGTTCGTCAGGGCGGCGAGTACGACGATGGCGGTGCCGTGCTGGTCGTCGTGGAAGACGGGGATGTCGAGGGCCTCGCGCAGGCGGGCCTCGATCTCGAAGCAGCGCGGAGCGGAGATGTCCTCGAGGTTGATGCCCGCGAAGCCCGGAGCGATGGCCTTGACGATCTCGACGATCGCGTCCGTGTCCTGGGTGTCCAGGCACAGCGGCCAGGCGTCGATGCCGGCGAAGCGTTTGAAGAGGGCCGCCTTGCCCTCCATGACGGGCAGGGCCGCCTTGGGCCCGATGTTGCCGAGGCCGAGCACCGCCGAACCGTCCGTGACGACCGCGACCGAGTTGCGCTTGATGGTGAGGCGGCGGGCGTCCTCGGGGTTCTCGGCGATCGCCATGCAGACGCGGGCCACACCCGGCGTGTAGATCATCGAGAGGTCGTCACGGTTGCGGATGGGGTGCTTGGACGCCATCTCGATCTTGCCGCCGAGGTGCATCAGGAACGTACGGTCGGAGACCTTGCCGAGCGTGATGCCCTCGATGCCGCGCAGCTTCTCGACGATCTCGTCGGCGTGCGAGGTCGACGTCGCCGCGATGGTGACGTCGATACGGAGCTTCTCGTGGCCGGACGCCGTGACGTCGAGGCCGGTCACCGAGCCTCCGGAGGACTCTACGGCCGAGGTGAGGTGCGAGACGGCGGTTCCGCTCGCGGGCACCTCGAGCCGGACCGTCATCGAGTAGGAGACGCTGGGCGCCGTTGCCATGGCCGACTTCCTCTGCTTTCACCGTGTTCGCTGTGTCGCGTGTATGCCGTCCGATCGTCGCACCTACCGCGGAGTACACGGTAGCCACCCTGGGTTGCGAACGTTTTGTTCGCGCAGGTGGCACGGGGTGCCAGGGAGATTCCGGCGCACTTGGGACACAGAGAAGGGGTCCACGTCACTAGGTGACGTGGACCCCTCTCGGACAAACAATGGCACCGACCCGCCATGCTCGCCTCGCGGCAAGTGGTCGCTCGAAGCGACGAAGGTTGGGCCCGGGGGCTTGGATCGGGTCGGTGCCTCATCCACCGTAACAAAGGATCCCCGCAAGGCAATTCCCGTCCCGCGAGTTGATTTCCGGGCCGGGAGTGCATCTCCGGGCGAAGGAAGGCACCCCGGAGACACCCCTGAGTCTGCGAGGTCAGTCGCGTAGAAGGTCGGGGACTCCGTTCGCGTCGGGCTCGTCGCGGTCCTGGGAGACGACGGTGAGCTGCTGGGTGGCCCGGGTCAGGGCGACGTACAGCACGCGCAGTCCGGCCGGTGACTCGTCGGCGATCTCCGCGGGCGAGACGACGACGGTCGCGTCGTACTCGAGGCCCTTGGCCTCCAGGCTCCCGAGGGCCACGACACGGTCGCCGAGCCCGGCGAGCCAGCGGGCGGCCTCCGCGCGCCGGTTCATGGCGACGACGACGCCGACCGTGCCGTCGACCCGGTCGAGCAGCCGCGCGGCCTCCTCCCGGACGGTCCGTCCAAGCCCGTCCCGTACGACGCTGAAGCGCGGCTCCACGCCCGTCGAGCGCACCGCCGACGGGGACGTCGAGCCGGGCATGGCCAGCGCCAGTACGCGTGCGGCCAGTTCGGCGATCTCGGCCGGGTTGCGGTAGTTGACCGTGAGCTCGAAGCGGCGGCGCGGGCGGGTGCCGAGGGCCTCGTCGCGGGCTTCGGCGGCCTCGTCCGGGTCCGACCACGAGGACTGGGCGGGGTCGCCTACGACCGTCCAGGTGGCGTGCCGGCCGCGGCGGCCGATCATGCGCCACTGCATGGGAGTGAGGTCCTGTGCCTCGTCGACGATGACGTGTGCGTACTCGGTACGTTCCTGAGCCAGCCGTTCGGCGCGCTCGCGCTGTGACTCCTCGCGGACCGGCATCAGCTCCTCCAGGCCGGTGAGTTGATCCAGCGGGTCCGCCTCGCGCTTCTTGCGGGGGCGGGACGGGGTGCCGAGGATCGCCTGGAGCTCGTCGAGCATCGCCACATCGTGTACGGAGAGCCCATCGCGCCCCAGGGAGCGGGCGACACGGCGCACCTCGCCGGGGTTGAGGATCCGCCGGGCCCAGCGCCCGAGCCGCTTCTCGTCGGCCATCGCGGCCAGTACGGCGCGTGGGGTCAGCTCGGGCCACCAGGCGTCCAGGAACGCAATGAAGTCGTCCTCGGAGGAGACGTCCTCGTCGAACGACGACCGCAGCTCGGCGGCCAGCTCCGGGTCGCTGTGCCGGGATCCGGCGCCGGAGCGCTCCCACAGGGCGTCGAGCAGCAGCTTGCGGGCGCGGGGCCGCAACAGGTTGACGGGCGCGGTGCCGGACAGAGCCGTACGCCGGATGCGGTCGAGGTCATCGGCCTCCAGCTCGAGGCGGCGCCCGAAGGCGACGACGCGGAGGCGGGAGGTGGAGACGGTGGGGGCCTGCGGCCCGTCGTCCCCGAAGTCGCGGTCGCCGAGGTCGCCGTCGCCGAAGTCGCGATCGCCGGAGTCGTCGCCGAAAGCAAGCTGTTCCGCGCGCCCGTGGCCGCGCGCCCGCGAGGCTGCTCCGCTGTCACCGTTGCCATTCCGCGCGGAGCGCGAGGACGCGTCGCCGCGCCGGCCGCCCGCGCGCCCGGCACCGCCCACCTCGTCCGCCGCCTCCAGCGCCCCCCGCGCCGCCTTCCGCAGCACCTTCAGCATCCGGTACGAGCCCTTGGCGCGGGCCACCGCCGGAGAGTCGTACAGCGTGGCCTCCGCGCCGTCGACGAGGGAGCCGACCGCGCGGATGGCGACCTGCCCCTCCTCGCCGAGGGACGGCAGGACGCCCTCCGTGTACGCGACGAGCAGCGGGGTCGGCGAGACGATCAGGATGCCGCCCGCGTACCGCCGCCGGTCCTGGTACAGCAGATACGCGGCCCGGTGCAGCGCGACGGCCGTCTTGCCGGTGCCGGGGCCGCCCTCCACGTACGTCACCGAGGCGGCGGGTGCCCGGATGACCTGGTCCTGCTCGGCCTGGATGGAGGCGACGATGTCCCGCATGGTGTGGCTGCGGGCCTGGCCGAGCGCGGCCATCAGCGCGCCGTCGCCGACGACGGGCAGCTTGTGCCCGTCGAGGGAGGCGGTCAGTTCGGGCCGCATCAGGTCGTCCTCGACACCGAGTACGCGACGGCCCTTGGAGCGGATGACCCGGCGGCGTACGACCCGCCCCGGATCGACCGGCGTCGAGCGGTAGAAGGGCGCGGCGGCCGGCGCCCGCCAGTCGATGACCAGCGGGGAGTAGTCCGAGTCGAGGACGCCGATCCGCCCGATGTGCAGCGTTTCCGCGATGTCGGCGGTGTTGTCGGACCGTATGGCGCCCTCGGCGGGCTCGACCGCCGTGTATGCCCCGTCGGGACCCTTCTTGCCGTCCTTGCCGGCCAGCAGGTCGATCCGTCCGAAGAGGAAGTCCTCGAACTCGTTGTTCAGGCGGTTCAGATGGATCCCCGCCCGAAAGACCTGCGCGTCACGCTCGGCCAGCGCGCCCGGCGTGCCGACCTGACCGCGCTTGGCCGCGTCGTTCATCAGGAACTCCGCCTCGTGGATCTTCTCCTCGAGGCGCCGGTAGACCCGGTCCAGGTGTTCCTGTTCGACCCCGATCTCTCGATCCCGTACGGAATCGTGGGCGGATGAGCCGACCGGACCGAGCGCGGCTTCCTGCTGAACCTGAGCGGCCACCGGGCCCCCTTCTGACGTGCATGGCAGCCGTCAACCGTACGCGAAGGGGGCCCTGGAAGCTACGTATGCGCTCCCGGTTTGGTCACGCGTCCACCTGGACCAGACGAGTGCCCTCGAACGTGACGACCTCGAAATGGTCGATCTCGTTCGGCGACATGGCCGCGCCGCCATGCACGTACAGCGGCTTCTGCGCCTTCTCGTTGGTGCTGTTCTCGATGCCGTAACCCCACTTGGGCACGGACCAGGAACTCACCGTCTCCCGATCGCCGTTCTTGCCGACGGCGACGAGGGAGCACTTCTCCGGGCCCTTGAGGTTCTTGAGCTCCAGCACCGCGTGGGTGCCCCAGCCCTTGGTCTCCATGCCGACGGTCGCGCTGACCTTGGTGGTCGGGTCGGTGGCGGAGACCTTGTCCTTCATGTCGTTGAAGAAGGCGTCCTCGGCGGGGCTCGTGGAGTGCGGTGCCGCCGTCACGTTGTTGTTGCTGTCGCCGTCGCCGGTGACCCCGATCGCGGTGACCGGGCCGCCGATGATCAGCGCCGCTGCCGCCGCGACCATGTACATACCGCGCCGCCGCTTCTGAGCACGGCGTTCCGCGACCTCGTCGACCAGCCGGTTGACCAGGCGTGGGCTCGGCTTTGCGGACAGCGATTCGCCGATGGCCGGGGTTCCCTGGGAACCCGGCAGATCCGCGAGGGCGGCCAGCATCGGCTCCATGCCGGCGAGCTCGTCCAGTTGCTGCGCGCACCAGTCGCAGGTCGCGAGGTGCGCCTCGAAGGCGGTGGCCTCGGCGTCGTCGAGGATGCCGAGGGCGTACGCGCCCACGGTCTCGTGCACATCACCCTGACCCTGCGAAGTTTGCATAGGTCCAGGACTACCCGTTCCGTATCCCCCGTATGTACTCATGCCGTCACCCCACGCTCTTCCAGCGCCAGCTTCATCGAACGCAAGGCATAGAAAACCCGGGAGCGCACGGTGCCGCTGGGTATGCCCAGCGTCTCGGCCGCCTCATTGACGGTACGTCCCTTGAAGTACGTCTCGACCAGGACCTCCCGGTGAGCAGGGGTCAGGTCGTCCAGCGCGTCCGACAGTGTCATCAGCCACAACGCCTTGTCGATCTCGTCCTCCGCGGGGATGACCTCCAGCGGCGACGGGTCCACCTCCTGAGGCCGGGCCTGCCGGCTGCGGTGGCCGTCGATGACGATGCGCCGGGCAACCGTCACCAGCCAGGGGCGTACCGAACCGGTAGCTCGGTTGAGCTGACCGGCGTTCTTCCAGGCGCGGATGAGGGTCTCCTGCACCACGTCCTCCGCGCGCTGCCGGTCCCCCGCGACCAGCCGCAGGACATAGGCGAGAAGGGGCCCCGCGTGTTCCCTATACAGCGCACGCATCAGCTCCTCGTCGGGCTCCGAGGGCTGGGACATGCGATGTCGGGCCCTCGGCGGTCGTTCATCGGCCACGGCGGAATCCTTGCGCACGCCTACCTCCGGTGTCCGGGGGTTCCCCCGGTTCAGTCGCTCTCCACCGGGTACGCAGCCGGCCGCCACCCTGTTCAAGATGTGACCCAAGTTTCTTCAACACCCAGGGACCACCCGGACATGGCGCCGCATTCCCGACACTAGGCCTTTACATTCCCGCCACACTGGCAAGATCGCACCGCTGCCCCGAGGACGACAGGAGGAAACACGTTGTTGCCAATGTCACTCCAAGTTGAGGGGCACAAAGGGGACTTAGGGGACGGCGCAGATCGCGCTACGTTCAGGGGGGCGCCCCTTTAGGGGCGCGGGGCTTATCAATTTGCGGCTCCGCCGCGTGGGCGCGACAGGCCACGACAGACCGGCAGCCGCAACGGCGTTCCCCGCGCCCCTGACGGGGCGCCCCGTCAGGGGCGCGGGGAACTGCGCGACAAGCCACGACGGCGCCGCGCCCGAGACACAACTTGTCCTCCCCTTACGGGGGCTCGGGGGCGCAGCCCCAGTCCCGGTCACCCCCACCCCGTTGTGGGGGCTCGGGGGCGCAGCCCCCGGTCCATCATCCGCAGCCCGTTGTAGGGGCCAGGGGCGCAGCCCCAGTTCCGGCTGTCCCCACCCCCGTTGGGGGACCTGGGGGCGCAGCCCCCAGTTTCGGGAAGGGGCGGGGCTGGGGAAAAAACCGTCACGCCCGAGCCAGCGCAGCGCGCCGCCGATGCCGAGCCACCCGCTCCCGGTTCCCACACGTCTCACTGGAACACCACCGACGCCGCCGCCCCCGCGACGTATCGAGGTACACGATGGGACAGTTGTCCCCCTCGCACTGCCGGATGCCCGCCCGGGCGACGGGGTCGGTCAGCAACTCCACGGCATCGCGAGCCACAGCAGCAAGGAGCGCGGCGCACGACGGGGCGCCATCAAGGCCCCGTACAAGAGCCCCCCCGTCATCCCACACCGCACACGGAGCCGGCGGCGCCGCAGCCCGAGCAAGCTCATTGACGCAGGCCAGCGCAATGCCGAAGGCCCGAGACTCCCGCGAGGCCTCCGCGCGCACCAACTGCCCGATATGGCCGCGCAGTTCACGAAAGCCCACCAGCCAGGAAGCGTCGGCCACCGCCAGCGACGTACCCGCCGGAACAAGCCCCGACCCACTGATCCAGGCCCGCAGCGGCTCGACCGAGTCGAACCGTTCCTCCGGATGCGTGGTCGCCAGCAGATCCAGACAGATCCGCCCAGCGTCGAACCGCAGCTCGTACGAGGACGAGACCGGGGCCGCGACTGTGCCCAGTGCCATGTTCCTGTCACCGCCTTGGGGTAACGCCATAAGGGAGTCGGTGAGGGTCGTACCCCTACAGTGCCTCCCCGCGAGCGCGGCCGGAACCCCACGCACCTGGTTGCACCACAACGCTCACGCATGCACAATGCATGCGTGGTGGCTCTGCAGATCCGAGACGTGCCGGACGATGTCCGCGACATACTGGCCGACCGCGCCCAGCAGCTGGGCCAGTCGCTCCAGGCGTATCTTCTGCGCCTCGTCACGGACGAGGCCGCGCGGGCGAACAACATCTCTCTGCTCCGCTCCTTCGAGAACCGCACAGACGGCACACGCGGCACGATGGCCGAGACCGTCGCGGAGATCGAAGCGGCGCGAGAGGAACGTATCCAGTGATCATCGTGGACGCATCGGTGCTGACCATGGCTCTCACCGATGACGACATCGCGGGCAAGGCCGCCCGCTCCCGGCTCATGCGGGACAACCACTGGGCGGCACCGGAGCACCTCGTCGTGGAGACCTTCCACGCGATCCGCGGACGACGGATGGGCACGAAGATCACCCAGGAACGCGCCGACGAGGCGGTGTCCGCCCTGGCGGCGGCCTCGTTGGAGACCATCGACGTGCAGCGACTGCTGCCTCGGATGTGGGAACTGCGTCAGAACGTGTCCGGCTACGACGCCGCCTACATCGCGGCGGCCGAGACGTTCTCCTGCCCTTTGGTCACCGGCGACGCGCGGCTCAGTCGCTGCAACGCCGCCCGGTGCGCGATCGAGGTCATCGGCTGACGCGAAGACCGACCGGCAGCCTCACACGTCCGCGTACTTCGAATCCGCCGCAGGATCAAGCGCAAGCCGATACCCCCGCTTGACCACCGTCTGGATCAACTTCGGCACCCCCAACGCCGTACGCAGCCGAGCCATCGCCGTCTCCACGGCATGCTCATCCCGCCCAGCGCCCGGCAACGCCCGCAGCAGCTCAGCCCGGGACACAACCCACCCCGGCCGCCGCGACAACGCCCGCAGCAGAGACATCCCGGCGGGCGGTACGGGCCGCAGCTCGCCGTCCACCAGCACCGCATGCCCGCGAATCTCCACCCGATGCCCCGAGATCGGCAACGTACGGGCCCGCGAAGGCAGTTCCTGACACAGCAGCTGTACGAGCGGACCGAGCCGGAAGCGCTCCGGCTGAACCGTGTCGATGCCCCGCGCCTGCAACGGCAGCGCGGTCACCGGCCCGACGCAGGCCGCCAGTACATCGTGGTTGAGCGCTGCGAGCAGCTCAGGCAGCAGCCCACGCTCCTCCGCGCGCCCCAGCAGCGAGGCGGCCGCCGGCGCACTGGTGAAGGTCAGCGCGTCCAGCCCGCGGCTGACCGTGGCGTCGAGCAGCCGGTCGACGGGCGCGATGTCCTCCGGCGGCATCCACCGGTAGACGGGCACGCCCACGACCTCCGCACCCGAGTCCCGCAACGCCTCGACAAAGCCGGGCAACGGCTCCCCGTGCAGCTGGATCGCGATCCGCCGCCCGTCGACCCCTTCCTCCAGCAGCCGGTCGAGCACCTCGGCCATGGACTCGGAGGACGGGGACCACTCCTCGGTGAGCCCCTGGGCCCGTACCGCCCCTTTGACCTTGGGCCCGCGGGCAAGCAGTTCGACCCCGCGCAACCGGTCGAGCAGGGCCTCGCCGAGCCCCCAGCCGTCGGCGGCCTCGATCCACCCCCGGAACCCGATCGCGGTGGTGGCGACCACGACGTCCGGCGCCTGGTCGATGAGTTCCTTGGTGGCGGCGAGCAGTTCGCTGTCGTCGGAGAGGGGCACGATACGCAGGGCAGGGGCGTGCAGGACGGCGGCACCGCGCCGCTGGAGCAGGGCACCGAGTTCGTCGGCACGGCGGGCCGCCGTCACGCCGACGGTGAATCCCGCGAGGGGCCCGTGTTCGTGTCGGTCTGGTCGCTGCAGTTCGTCGTGCATCAGCTCTCGCCCCGATGTCGATTCATCCCGCACCGGTCTGTCATCCCGGTCGTACCCGCCGTACATCAGCGGTCGACCGAGCCTGTCAACGGCTCGTGACAGGCTCGGTTCCGCTTGATGTCGGTGGTGTTACGTCACACCTCCGCGTAGCTGAGCTGCGGCTTTGCCTCGGAGGCGGCAGTGGCCTCACTCTTGGCGCCCGCCGGGCGGCGAAGGTATACGGCCCAGGTGACCCCGAAGCAGACCGCGTAGAAGGCGAGGAAGGCCACGAAGGCTCCAGTACCCGATCCCACGCTGAGGAACGACTGCCGGAAGGCGAGGTTGATACCGAGCCCGCCGACCGCGCCGACCGCTCCGATGAGCCCCATGGAGGCACCGGACAGCCGGCGCCCGTACGAAGCCGCTTCCTCACCCTCGAGACCCATGGCGACGGCCTTGGCCTGGAAGATGCCGGGGATCATCTTGTACGTCGAGCCGTTGCCGAGCCCGGTCAGGACGAACAGCGCGATGAAGGCTGTGGTGAAGAGCGCCAGCGACTTCGACATCGAGGCGGAGATGATCACAGTGGTCGCGGCGGCCATGCCGACGAAGTTCCACAGCGTGATCTTCGCCCCGCCGTACTTGTCGGCGAGCCATCCGCCGAAGGGCCGGATCAGCGAGCCGAGCAGCGGACCGATGAAGGTGACGTACGCGGACTCCAGCGGCGTACGCCCGAACTGTGTCTGCAGCACCAGGCCGAACGCGAAGCTGTAGCCGATGAAGGATCCGAACGTCCCGATGTAGAGGAAGGACATGATCCAGGTGTGCGCGTCCTTGACGGCCTCCTTGGCCGCGCCGGTGTCGTTCTTCACGGACGAGATGTTGTCCATGTAGAGGGCGCCGAGGACGGTGGCGAGGACGATGAGGGGGATGTAGATCCCCAGCAGGACACGCGGGCCACCACTGGCCCCGATGACGGCGAGACCGACCAGCTGCACCACGGGTACACCGATGTTGCCGCCGCCCGCGTTCAGGCCCAGCGCCCACCCCTTCTTCCTCAGCGGGAAGAAGGAGTTGATGTTGGTCATGGAGCTGGCGAAGTTACCGCCGCCGACGCCGGCGAGCATGGCGCACACCAGGAACGTACCGAACGACGTCCCCGGCTCCATCACGATGAACGCCGCGATCGTCGGGATGAGCAGCATGCTCGCCGAGACGATCGTCCAGTTCCGCCCGCCGAAGATGGCGACCGCGAAGGTATAGGGGACACGCACGATGGCGCCGACCAGGGTCGCCATCGACACGATGAAGAACTTGTCGGCGGGGGTGAGCCCGTACTCCGGCCCCATGAAGAGCACCATCACCGACCACAGGGTCCAGATCGAGAACCCGATGTGCTCGGACAGCACGGAGAAGAACAGGTTCCGCCGGGCGACCTTCTCGCCGGTCTCTTTCCAGAAGGTCTCGTCCTCCGGATCCCAGTGCTCGATCCAGCGACCTCCCCTGCTCGATGCGGGGGCTGTACTAGGGGCTGTCATGACGCCTCCACGGTTCTCCGGTGCTCAGGTGTGTCGTACGTGGGGATCCGTACGTGGGTGATGAGTCCCGAAGGTAGGGATGGCGCGTTTCCGGCCTGTGCCTGTGAGTGACCGCCCGGGAACTTTGCTCTCACGAGGGGGCGGGGGTGGCGGTGAGGTCGGGAGGGGGGAGGGGTGGGTTCGGTGGGTCTTCGGGTTGCGCCGGGTGGGGTTCGTACGTTGCTGAGTGAGAGTACGTGAGGGGGTGCGGGTGGGTTCAGCAAGCGGAACGCCCCGCCTGGTGGGGCGGGGCGTCAGGCCGATGCTCTCGGTTCAGCCGGTTCAGCGCTGCGGAGGTTGGGGCTGGCCGTAGGGATTGTTCGGCTGGGCGTAGGGCTGAGGCTGGGCGTATGGGCCGGGGGCCGGCTGGACTGGCTGACCCGGTTGACCGCCGTACGGTCCGGGGGCGGGCGCTTGGGCCTGCGGAGCCGCGTACGGCTGCTGAGGTGCGTAGGGCTGCTGCGGTGCGTACGGCTGCTGCTGCGGCTGGTGGGGCTGATGGGGCTGCTGCTGGTAGGGCCCGGGGGCGGAGGGCTGACCGGCGGGCTGCTGACCGGCGAACGGATTGCCCTGCCCCGGATGTCCCGGCTGCCCCTGCATCTGCGGCTGACCCGCGAACGGATTCCCCTGTCCTGGCTGGCCGGCGAACGGATTCCCATGCCCCGGAAGCTGCGACCCCGGAGGCAGATACCGCACCCTCCCCGTCTCATCCGCAACCTGCGCGAACCCGGCGGCCTGCAACCGCGCCGCGAACTTGGCGTTCCGCTTCCGCGTGAAGAGGAACCCGACACCCAGGAGCGCCATAAGGAGCACCCACGTCCCTATGGCGAAGAACACTCCGTCCCCACTGGACCGCGCGACCCCGATGGCCATACCAACGGTGATCCCGATGGCCCCGAACCCCATCCGCTTCTCGGCCATCTTGCCGGTGAGATCGAAGTTGATCCGCGCCTTCAGCAACTCCAGCGCATCAGGCACGAAGGGCGGCAGCGACTTCCCGTTCCCGGCCTGCGGATACTGGGCCCAGTTCTGCGCGGCCCGCATCTGAGCCTGCGGACTGGGATCGGGCACGATGAGCATCCTCAGACCGTTGTTCCCGGCCTGCCGCACGTCGGCGTACTGATACCCGAACTGCTCCGCGACGAAGGCAAGCCGAGCCAGCTTCTTCACGGACGCCATGGCACTGGCGAGCTCAACGGGCTCCCCACTGGCCATGAGCCGAAACATCTTCTGCAACTGCCGCTGACTCACGCCAACCTTCCCCGTACCCATCAGTGACCACCTGTTTGCACACGCACCCTATAGGCCACGGAAGTTGGGGCACAGGGGCGGCCGAGGGCCTGCGCGGGAGGCTTCCGAGCCTGCACGGGAAGGCTCACGCACGTCGGTTCCGCTAGCCGGAATCCAGCTAGCGTCTCTGATCAGCTTAGGGAAACGTAGTCAGGTGCAGCGCCTGGTACGGGTTCCCACCTGGGAGGGGAGGCGTGGGCGTGGAGGTGGAACCCCGCACCCAAGGCTGCTCCGCGTGGCCGGTGTCGGCCGGTGGTGGGTGTGCTGATCGTTGTCACGCCCTGGTTCCGGAGAGCCGCACGCGGCAGTCTGCGGACCGTGTGAGCGTGTCCCTCCGGACGCTGGCCCGCCAGGTCTTGTGGCCTGGTGGGGGAGGGTGTCCGGCGTCGCCTGGGCGTCGGACATGCTGCTTGGTGCCGGGTCGGTCCCGTCTTGGACCGGTCCCGGCCGGTCTGGGCGGCAGCCGGTGTGATGACCGCCTTGGCTTCGAGCCTGTCGGCCACCGAGTGGATCACCATGGCGCCGCTGGCCCGGTCGGTGACCGTCTTGGTCTGGTGGGTCAGGCCGCGTGCGGCGATGCGGCGCCAGGCGCCCTGGTCGCGGTCGCCCTGCCAGGCACAGGAGGGGCAGATCGCCCATTTCCAGCCCGCAACGGTCGGCCGGTCGGGGGCTTTGCGGTGTCGCAGCGGCACCAGGCACTGCGGGCAGTGCTTCGAGGTGTTGCGGGCCGGGACCATCACCACGGCGATGCCGGTCTCGGCGGCCAGGTGCCGCATTCGCTCCACGATCTGCCCGCGTACCGTCTGCGACAGGCGGGTGTTGTGGGTGCGGCCCATGCGCCGGGCCTCCATCGAGCGGAGGTCCTCGACGTAGATGACCGTGGCCCGGGCGGCAATCGCCTGGTCCACCGCCCACCGGGCGGCCGAGCAGGCCAGGGCGTCGTTCAGGTTGGAGCGGCGGTCGGAGACGTGCCGGATCTCGTCGGCGAGAATCTGACGCTTGTCCACGAGAGTACGTCCCTCGCGTTCGCCGATGAGCCGGTCGTACCGGTCGGCCTTCGCGTGCAGGACTTCGCACTGGCGGCGCAGGCGGTGCTGCTTCGACAGGACGCCGGACGCACGGAACGTGCCGCCGGAGCCGAGAGTGGTGATCTTTCCGTCGTCGTGGAGTCGGGTGGCCCCCGCACTGAGCAGGGTGTTCAGTCCCCAGTCCACCCCGAGGGCGACCGTGTGGCCGGTGCGCTGCGTCTTCGGAACGGCGTGGGTGTAGGCGAGGTCGGCATGTACAGCGCCCTGGTGGAGGCGCAGGGTGGGCAGGTGCAGCACCGCGTTCGCCGGGATCGTCGGCGGCAGTGTGATCGGGCAGGCCACCCACGTCCAGTGCGCATACGACTGCGGATCGGGGCGGGTGGGCAGTTGCAGGCGCAGCAGTGCACGGTCCGGTTCATCGGCGCGTTCGATGGTGGCCTGCTGGCCGTCACAGGCCGACAACAGCAGCATCCGGGCAATCCGGGGCGATCCCTCCAGCTCGAACACGTCGACCGGGAGCCGGTCGTGCTTCTTGTGGGAGGCAGAAATCTGCCGGGTGCGGGAGGTGATGATGCTGGACGGCACGTGCTGCCCGCCGGGCACTGCCTCGCGGACGGCATCCCACTCGTCGGCGGTGCGCTTCTTCGGATCCGTAGGCCACGTCTTGAGGACACCGGCGGTCAGGTCGGCCCGCCACTTCGCCGAGCGCAGGGTGCGTCCGGCCTGTTCCTGCGCCATGCGCACGATGCGGTCGTTGGCCTTGGCGCCCGGGGTGACGGTCCAGCCCAGGCGGCGCAGCGCCATCCAGGCATTCGACGGCAGCTTCTGCCCGCCTGCATCCACACCGGAGGCCAGCGCGTTCACGTCGAGGGTGTTCCAGTGCTCGGCCAGCAGATCGGCGACCATGCCGGAGACCAGACCGGCAGCCCAGCCGACCCGCTCGGCCAGCACACCGGCCGACAGGGGCTCGCTGGTCTTCTCCTCCACACCCGTACGCAGCACACCACGGGCGCAGGCGGTGCGGGCCCCCTCCCCCTCACCCAGCGGCAGCCTCCGGCTCACCCATACCCCCCTCCCGCCCACAGTGCTGTCATCCGATCAACGACGCCCCCACCCGAAGGTCACGCACTCGACCCTCGCACCCACATACGACACCCGCACCGAACACCCGACACCATCGGACGAGGCGCGTTGATACGAACCCTGAAGGCGCAAGCGTCCCCGCGCACTACCTGAACGATTGGAAGGTTTGGGACACCCAGAAGCCGCTCCCGGTGTCCCAAACCTTCCAATCACCGACCGCCTGGCCGTTCTCGGGCGGCCAGGCGGTCCGATCCGAGAGCAGCTTTCAGCGGTTGACTGCCTGAATCTCCTGCACGATCACGTCTTGCTGCGCCCCGAACTCTCCATCGGGCAGCGGCTGTTCACCGTTGACGCCGGTACCTACCCAGTGGATCTTCCACGTGACAGTTGCCGTGAGCTTGTACGTGCCGTCACCCGACGAGCGGAGGTACTTCACGCCGCACGGCGGGGTCTCCTCGGCCTTGCCCTTCGCATAGGGCTCACCGATCGAACCGTCCGCGTTGATCTCACACTCACCGGAGGCGGGATACGTGGTGGCGTCATCCGTACCGGGCTCGATCTTCAGCGAGACCGGTTCTGCGGTGGTCGTCGCCTCGATGTCCAGCAGCGGGACGGACGCCGTCACAGACACCGGCTTGAACTCCGCCGCATCCAGCCACGACCACGTCGGAAGGTTCACCTTCGTGGTGCCCTCCGGGGCGAGTTCGACCTTCGTCGACGGCACCTGGATCTCGTTGTAGGCGAGTTGGGCGAGCACCTCGGGAGTGATCGCCTCGGGGACGTCCGCGGGTGGCGGATCACCGTTGTCCACCCAGAACCAGGGCTTGGTGCAGTCGAGAGCGCCAGGGTCGCCCGCACGGCCTTCCGCGACGTACGAGTCCCACCAGTAGCCCTCGCCGGCCTTGTCCTTGTTGAAGTTCTTGTACGGCTCGCCGTTCACGTAACGGTCACGCTGCGAGGCGTCCCATTCATAGCCCGTTGACTCGGACTCCCAAGTCGGCTCCACGTGCTTCTGGAACTGGTCGGGCGTGTACTTAGGGGCGTAATAGCAGGGGGGCGGCGTCCAGTTGGTGTCAGCGGACGTCACAGGGCCTGCGGCTTCTCCGGTGCCGTTCTTGGAGCGGTCGAAGACTACGGCGCCGGCATTCGCGGAGAGATTCCCATTATCGTCGGTGTTGCCGGAAGCGGAGCCGTTGGCATTGTCGCCATAGCCATAGCCAGCGAGCGCCTGCCCCGGGAACACAAGCAGGGCAACGGCTGCCATGGCGACAACAACGGCAGAGTCTCTGCCTTTCAGGGCTGACATACGGAGCTCCCCCTCTGCGACATCAGCTTCTCGGTGACCCAGACGCCTTGCTTGTTGATCCTGAGACGGCTGTTGTACAACACATAGTTTTTGTTCGACTTCGGAGTCACAGCGGTTTTGCCGGTTTTGAGGCTCTTGTTGTAGGCGTTGTTTTGGTCTTCGCAGTAGACGAAACCCGCAGTGCCGTCATCGTTGATCTTCATGTTGGGCTTGAAATAGCGCTTGGCACCAGTGATCCGGTCCTTGTGGTCCACGAATTCCTGGATGAATGTCTCACTGCCCGCCGCCGCCTCCCCTTCGGAGTAGAAGCGGTAAGCCTCGTGCACCGGATCCTGCTCAGCAATCGCCATGTCCACAGCCTTGATGAACTGCTCGCTGTCGCTGAGAACTGCGTCCTTGTCCTTGTCACCGGTCTTCGGCCACTCAAAGGTGTACGTCAGGTCCGACGGCAGCTCGATCTTCGGACGGTCAGCCGCCACCGAAGCCGACGCACTCGGCGACGCCGCCTCCTCACTACCGGTGTCGGCGCCCGCAATCTTGTCGTTGTCCTTGGAACTGTCGCTGTCGCCGCCACAGGCGGACAGCGTCAAGGCCGCAGCGGCGGTCAGCGTGATCGCTGCGAGCAGGGTGGGGCGGCGCTTCACTAACGACTCCCGGTGGGGCGAGGGTTGACATGAGCGGAGTAACGCTATCGATGCAACGGTGGTGACACCAGAGCGAATTACGTCGTCGGCAACTCCGCACCAGCCCCAAAGCACCCATAAGCCCACCAATTGGCAACCACGGGCCTTAGATTGAGTGACCCCCGGGAAGCGGGGCCACTGCCGCCTTGGCCAGTGCAAACCGTAGGACGACGTCGCCCGCACCTGACCCGATCTTCAACGAAGCGGACACAGCTCAGTAACAGACGGAGGCCCCGGTTCACCTCAGGGCTGGCACTTCGCACTCCCCTGTGCGAATCGAGCTTCTCGACAGCCCAGACACCCTGGTCCTTCTGGCGCGACTGGAGGGCGTAGGACAAACCGAACTTCCGTCATGCAGACCACTGACCCAGGATGGCTAATCTGTCTCCCTCCGCCCCCCCGGTGCACCCTGAAGAGTTATAGGGACCCATTGCACGTCGGGGGGGCTACTCTCACCGTTGCCATCCATTCGGCGAACTCGAGACTTGAGAGCGAGGGATCCAGTGCGCATACGAGCAAGGAGCGTCGCGGCTGTCACCGCCATGGGCGTGGCGACCGTGGTCCTAACGGCAGCGCCAGCTTCCGCAGCCAGCGCGGAGTGGGAACGCAGCTGCGGCACCACCTACTACGCCACTGTCACCGAAAACATCGCCTACACCGTCAAGGGCGATCGTGGATCCTGTTCCGGGCATGCATACGTCAAGATCAGGGACGTTACGGGTTGGTATAACTGGAAAAGCGACCCGGACCTTGCTTCAATCTCACGCTACGACGGCTGGAAGATCCTCGAAAGCGCGCACAAGGGCTGCGCAAGTTGCACGCCTATCTACATAAATCCGTGAGTCCTTTCCAACCTCACGGCGATGCTCGCTGGTGACTAACCCGAGCCGAGAAAGCCCCGTCCGGCAGTTACCGGGCGGGGCTCTTTTGTGTTTCGAGGGCAACGACTTCCAAGGTCAGCCGGACTCCAGGGGCTCTACGATACAGCGTGGTTAACTCTGTTATGACCGTCGCCGGGTTGGCGATCCCGACGCGGGCGGCACCTGCATCGCGTAAATGCTGGTCAGCAGCGCGAGTTCTTCTGCGTTCCGGCCGGCGTTTGACGGCTCGGCGCCGAACTCGCCGTTCGGAAGTGGCTGTTAGTGGGACCGGGAGGCAATCACCACGAAGCGCAGATCCTGGAGCGAGCCTCCGCCAGCTCCTCCTCGGTGAAGGCGCCGTGCTCCTCCTGGTGGCGGAGCAAGTCGGCGCCGAGCAGTTGGTGACGTATCTGGCGTGCTACAGCCTCGGCGACATCCCCGGAGACGTTGTCCGTGAGCTTCTTGAGCTCGGTGAGCTGCTCGGTCGGCAGCGTCACTGTGATCCGTGTCGTGTCCGCCATGGCACGAACCTACTGCGATACCGCTGCAGCTACCGCGCCCTGGCCCGCCCCCGCGACCCCGACCCTGACCCAGACCCGGACCGTGGCCCCGAGCCCGACGACCGCCCTCGACCCCCGCCCCTCTTCCCCTTCCCCTTCCCCGCCCTCTTCGCCCCATCCGGCCAAAGCCGAGGCCCCCGCTTGGCAGCCAGGTCCTCCACCCACCCCACACTCACGATCATCAACCCGATCAACGGCCACACCAGGACGAACATCCACAGCGTGTACGTCGTGCTCAACGCGTTGGACAAGCGGTCGTCCATGAACGGGAGTTTGTAGAAGGCGTCCAGTAGCGGGACCGTGGCCATGATCAGGAGGTTGTGCCAGAGGTAGATCGTTACGGCGCGGTTGTTGGACAGGGTGATCAGTTTGTCCCAGTGGACCAGGCGGGCGGGGAGGGTCTGCCAGGACGGGGAGTACTGGAGCAGGATCGCTACGAAGCCCAGGGACCAGGTGGCCTGGGCCAGGGGGATGTCGTTCAGGTTCCAGCCGTCGGGGCCCAGGTGGCCCGAGGCCCACCACAGGCCGAAGGCCATGAAGAGGGAGGCTACGGAGACCACCGCGTAGCGCGGGATCTTCTTCAGTACGCCCTCCTGGTGGGCCATGCCCAGGATCCAGCAGCTGCCGTACACCGCGAAGTCGGTGACCGCGTTGCCCGTTTCGCCGGGGATCGAGACCAGTCCCGTGCCGACCACCGCCGTCAGCGCCAGCGGAGCCAGCAGTGTTGCCCACGGGACCCGGCGGAACGCCCATAGCAGCAGCGGCGAGGCGATCACGAACCACAGGTACGCGCGCAGGTACCACAGCGGGCCTGCCGCCTGGACCGCCCACGTCTGTTCCAGCAGGCCCGACTCGGAGCCGATCTGCCAGGGGTAGGGCGGGGCGCCGATCGGGATGACGTAGTTGACCAGGCCCAGCCAGCCCAGGGCGCCGTCGTCCTTGGACGGGTTCCAGCCGCCCACGAACAGCATCGCGAGCATCACCGCGCTGAACGCCCAGAGCGGCGGCAGGAGTCGGCGGATACGGCCGCGGATCACGCCCCACGCCGGGCGGCTCAGCGAGCGCGCCATCAGGGCGCCGGCCAGCGCGAACATCACGCCCATGGAAGGGAAGACGACCGTCAGCCAGGCCCAGCCGAAGACGTGGTAGGCGACGACTCGGACCAGCGCGATGGAGCGGAGAAGATCGAGATAGCGGTCACGGCCCGAGGGCGGGGACGGTTTGGCCGACGGCGGCTCGGTCTTGGTACGGGACGGGGACTCGGCGGCCGCTACAGACGAGGCCGCCTCGGGCGTACGCCCCGCCGGCCCCGTCGTCCCCGCCCATTCCTCCGGCACCTCCGGCAGCGGCTGGGTCTCATCTGCCCTCTGCTGCGGAATCGCCTGCGTGGCCTGGGGAACCTGGGCAGCCTGGGGAGTCTGCGGGACATGCCCATTCCCGTACCCCTGCCCGGGCATCACCCCGTGCGACTGCCCGTACGCCCCCTCGTACGACTGCCCGTACGCCCCCTCGTGCGGCTGCCCGTTCGACTGCCCGTACGTCTCCTCATACGACGTCCAGTACGGGTTCTCGTACTGCGAGTTCTCGTACTGCGAGTTCCCGTACGGCGAGTCCCCGTACGGCGACGCGTCCGCCCCAGTGCCCTCCCCCGCACCCGCCCCTTCCCCATACCCCGGCGTCATCCCACCGGCCTCCGCTCATCCCCCCGCGCCGCCCGCTGCCCAGGCACCGCACCGGGAACCGACCCACCCGGCGCCGCCCCCACAACCCCGGTACGCCGCAGCTTCTGCCACCGCAGCCGGCCGCCGGTCAGGGCCGTAATCCAGGACTGCAAGAGCACCACGTACATGAGCTGGCGATACAGAAGCTGCTGCAACGGCAGCGAGATCAGGTGTGTCATGCGTTCGCGGTCCAGGCGGAAGGCGTACGCCGCGCAGATCGCCTGGATGGCCAGGACGCCCAGCCAGGCGCCGATCGTCTTGCCCGTGGGGCCGAAGATGAGGCCGTAAAGGAGGAACACGTCGATCAGGGGGGCCAGCAGCGGTGCCACCACCATGAACAGGGAGACCAGCGGCATGCCCACGCGGCCGAAGCGGCCCGAGGGGCCCTTCTCGATGATCGAGCGGCGGTGCTTCCAGATCGCCTGCATCGTCCCGTACGACCAGCGGTAGCGCTGGGACCACAGCTGCTGGACGGATTCGGGGGCTTCGGTCCAGGCGCGGGCGTTCTCCGCGTACACGACCTTCCAGCCGTCGCGATGCATCGCCATCGTGATGTCCGTGTCCTCGGCGAGCGTGTCGTCGCTCATGCCGCCGACGCGTTCCAGGGCCGAGCGGCGGAAGGCACCGACCGCGCCGGGGATGGTCGGCATGCAGCGCAGGATGTCGTACATACGGCGGTCGAGGTTGAAGCCCATCACGTACTCGATGTGCTGCCAGGCGCCGATGAGGGAGTCCTTGTTGCCGACCTTCGCGTTGCCGGCGACGGCGCCGACGCTCGGGTCGGCGAAGGGCTGGACGAGTTCGCCCACCGTGGACGGTTCGAAGACGGTGTCGCCGTCCATCATCACGATGATGTTGTAACGGGCGTTCGCTATACCGCGGTTGAGGGCGGCGGGCTTGCCCGCGTTGAGCTGGCGCACGACGCGTACGTTCGGCAGCCGCAGGCTCTCCACGATGCGGGCCGTGCCGTCACTCGAACCGTCGTCGATGACGATGACCTCGATGGGATGCTCGCTGGCCATCAGCGAACGCACCGTGTTCTCGATGCACTTGGCTTCGTTGTACGCGGGAACCAGCACCGACACCGGTTCGGTGACCGGTCCGCGGGGGCCCCAGCGGAAGCCCTTGCGGCGTACCCGGCGGGCGTGGACCACCGAGAGCAGAAGCATCAGGCCGAAGCGGAGGAAGACCAGGACACCGATGACCGCGAGGCCGACGACGAGGACGCCGGTGATCCGCTCGGAGGCCTGGACCGCGTACACCCAGGCCTTGCCCTTCCACAGCTCGAGGCCGGTGACCTTGGTGTGGGCGCTCTGTGCGCCGAGAGCCTCGGTGAGGTTCTCGAACTCGTACTTCCTGTCCTTCATCTGCGGGATGAACTTGTCGAGCGCGGCCACGGTCTGCGAGCGGTCGCCACCGGAGTCGTGCATCAGGACGATCGCGCCCTTGTCGCCCTTGGGCGTGGCCTTGCGGATGATCTCGTCGACGCCCGGCCTGCGCCAGTCCTCGCTGTCGGTGTTGTTGACGATGGTGATGTAGCCCTTGCTGCCGATGTACTCGGTGACCGGCCAGGACTTGTTGTCCATGGCGTCGGCGAAGGAGGAGTACGGCGGCCGGAAGAGCGAGGAACGGATGCCCGCGGCGCCCGCGAGCGCCAGCTGGTTCTGGGAGAGCTCCCAGTCGATGCGGCGCTGTGACTGGAGGGAGAGATCGGGGTGGTTGAAGGTGTGCAGGCCGATCTCGTGGCCCTCGTCGACCATCCGCTGGACGAGGTCCGGATAGCGCGAGGCCATGGTGCCGGTGATGAAGAACACCGCGTGCGCGTCGTGCTTCTTCAGCACGTCGAGGATCTTGGGCGTCCACTCGGGGTGCGGACCGTCGTCGAAGGTGAGGACGAGACGGCGTTCCGGTACGTCGTCCCGGCCCTCGCCGCCACCGGGGCGCGTGTCGATGACCGGGCCGCCCTTCAGGACCTCCTGGGGCACCCGGTCGTTCGCCGCAGGGGTGTTGACGCGGTAGTCCGCGAGGATCTCGCTGTGGACGAAGCCGCGCAGCATCAGCATCGCCATCAGGGCGACGAGGACGAGCGAGGGCAGCAGATAGCGCAGGGGCAGGCGACGACGACGTACTGCGCCGGAGGCTGGTGCGTCACCGCGACGGCTGGAGCGGAGTGCCATCAGAGGTTGATCTCCGAAGAAGACGGGGCGGGAGGCTGCTCGATGACGTCGATGACGCCGACCGGGTCTACGGGCGTAGCGTCACCGACCGCCGGCGGGGCGGCGACCGGGTCGGTGCCGTCTCCCGGGGGATCGGCCGGGGTCTCGTCCGACGGGGTCGGGTCCGGGTCCGGCGCCGGCGGATCGGCCGGCGGATCGGCGGGCGGATCGGCCGGGGGGTCGTCCGACGCGGTCGGGTCCGGGTCCGGCTTCGTGCTCGGGTCCGTCGGCTCGTCCGACTCCGTGGGCTTGACCGACTTCGTGGGCTTGGGCGACTTGCTCGGCGAGGGGTCGACGTCCGGCAGGGACGACGTACCGTCGGTGGGCTGCTGGTTCAGCCCCGATGTGGGGTTCGCCGGGGCGGACGGTTCCTTGGACGCGGGCGGCAACGACGGGGAGTCGACCTGCCCGGCCGGCTTGTCCTTCTCCTTGCCCGGCACCGGGAGCCACGGAGCGCTGGAGTTGCCCGACATCAGCGTGACGATGATGACGACGGCGTAGACGGCGCAGGCCATGCCGACGGCCATCCCGATACGGCGGTAACGGCGGCTACGCCGACCCGTCTCGTCGACAAAGACCGGACCGTCCGCACCCTCCTGAACGCCCTGACCACCCCGAGGCCTCTTGGCCTGCTGGACCAGCCAGTCCTCCATGTGCGGGCCGACGACGTCGAGCTGGACCGTGACCTCGTCCGGGTCATGGTGATGCTCGGTCGCGTTCTCCGGCAGGGCGAAGAACTGCTGGGTCTCGCCTGCGCGCGGGACGGGGCCCGCCGGCTGCGCGCTGCCTCTGTCCTGCGCGCTGCCTCTGTCCTGCGAGCCATCAACGTCCTGCGCGCTGGCCGTGTCGCTGGCCAGCGCGTCGGCTATGTCCGGCTCGTTGTCGTCGCCGTCTCGACCATCTCGCTGTATGGGCATGGATATATCGCCAGAACCACCATGAAACGAATCCCCCGCATCCACACGGGTCGACGGATAGCCTTCACCCTTGTCCGGCTGGTCGGTATCCGTTCCAGCCGGTTGGGCGTCTTCCCGCCACTTCTCCACGCGCACGTAAATCCCCCCACGGGACCGATCGGGCGCGTACGAGTCCGGGCACTACGTACTTGTTTGTCCGGATCGAGCCCCCACTCGATCCGGGCGCCCCCCTATTACCACACTGCACCCGGCCCATGAATGTAGCGCACATGGGAGTTGTGTGAGTGCCACGTGTCATGCAGATTGCGTCATGACGAGCTCATCGGTGGCCGGAATCCATGCACCGGCAGGACGCCGGAGCCAGCCCTCCGCCTCGGCCAGCTCCGCGGCGGCGGCCTTGAGGGCCTCCAACCCCCGGTGTTGCAGCCCTCTTTTCCACACGAGTGACACAGGCGACAGAGGCACGGGATCGACGAGAGGCCTACGTATCGATTTGGGCATGGCCGGAAAATCCACCACTACGAGGACGGGATTCCGCGTCTTCGCCATGATCCGCTGGAACTCCTGGGTGCCCACGGCGAGCGGCGCGGGCGGCGCGATCTCGATACCGCGACCCTCGAAGAGCTGCCGCGCCAGGTCGGTCCACTCGGGCGTACGGGGGTTGCCGGCGCCGGCGTAGACGTACTCCCCCGCGAGCGCTTCCAGGGGTACAACGTCCAGGTCAGCGAGGTAGTGGTCCTCGGGCAGCAGGACCGCCATCGGCTCGTACCGTACGGGCTGCTGCTCCAGACGCGTACGGATCGCCGGGTCCAGTCCCGCGAACCGGCCGAAGGACGCGTCGAGCCGGCCGGCGAGCAGTTCGGCCGCGGCGCCGGTGAGGCCGCTCTCGAAGCGGGCCATCAGCTCGCAGTCGGGGGCGAGTTCACGGGCTCGCGGCAGGATGCGCTCGCCGACCAGGCCAGGGCTGTTCACATCCACGAGCAGGGGGCGCTGCCCGTCGTCCGCGCCCCGCCCGAACTCGGCCAGCAGCGCGTCCTGCGCCTCCAGCACGCGGCGGGCGTACGGGAGCAGCCGCTGACCGTCGGCGGTGAGGGAGACCCGCCGGGTATTGCGTACAAAAAGGTCCGTCTTCAACTCCCTTTCCAGGCGCCGGATATCGCGACTCAGGGCTTGCTGGGCGACGTACAGCCTGGCTGCGGCGCGGGTGAAGTGCAGCTCTTCGGCGACGGTGAGGAAGGCGCGGAGGAGGCGGGGGTCGACCGCACCGGGACCAGGAGAGGACGGCATCCGCCGAACTTACAACCGAACTCACAACCCAGGTGCGTGAATCGGCCCGAAGCAGGTGTTGGACCGCTGGTCAGGGCACCGACGACGGTTGATCCATGCCGCAACAGTCCCCTGACCGCCGTACGACAGACCGCCGTGCGCCGGAGTGCCGTGCCCCAGACCCCCGTGGGCCAGACCGCCGTACGACGACTCGCCCCACGACCGTCCTCACCGTCACCGCCGACAGCCTGGTGGCCGCCGACTTCGCACCCCGGCGGAAGGCGCCCGGCCCGAGCCGGAAGTCCGGCGCAGCCAACTCCTACCGTCGCCTCTTCACGATCCCGGGCGCCCTCGCCTTCACCATCGGGAATCTGATCGCCCGCCTCCCCATGGGCATGTTCAGCATCAGCGCCGTCATCATGATCGCGGGAGCGCGGGATTCCTACGCCCTCGCCGGCGCCGTCACGGCGACTGGCCTTGCAGCGACGGCGGTCGTCGCGCCCTGGACGGCACGGCTGGTCGACCGTTACGGGCAGGCGCGAATCGCCGTGCCCGCGACGGCGATCGCGGCGCTGGGCTCGCTCGCGCTGCTGCTCTGTGTGCGGTACGGGGCGCCCGACTGGACGCTCTTCGCCGCGTACGCCGCGACGGCCACGACGCCCAACACGGGAGGCATGTCTCGCGCCCGCTGGGCCCACCTACTGAAGGGCGATCCGGCCGGCCTGCACACCGCGAACTCCTTCGAACAGGCCGCGGACGAGCTCTGTTTCATGCTCGGCCCGGTGCTGGCGGCGTTCCTGTGCGGAACGTTCTTCCCGGAGGCGGGCACGTTGGTCGGGGTGGTGCTGCTGCTGACGGGCGTACTGCTCTTCGCGTCCCAGCGGACCACGGAGCCGCCGGTCCGGGGTCGTCCTCGTACGGCCGCCGCATCCCCTCTACGCGCACCCGGCATGCCCCCTCTCCTCATCGGCTTCCTCGCCACCGGCGCCGTCTTCGGGTCGATGGAGGTGGTCACGATCGCGTTTGCGGACGCACAGGGGCACAGGTCGGCGGCGGGCGTGATCATCGCGCTCCAGGCGGCCGGTTCGTGCGCGGCCGGTCTGCTGTACGGGGCGCTGAAGCCGCCGGGTCCGGCCCAGCGGCGCTACCCGTGGACCCTCGCCGCGATGGCCCTCCTCATGTCGGGCCCTCTACTGGCCGCCACGCTCACGGGCTCACTGCTGGTCCTCGCCGGAGCGCTGCTGGTGGCCGGAATGGCGACGGCCCCGACGATGGTCACGGCCATGACCCTGATCCAACACCGCACACCCGAGGGCCGGTTGAACGAGGGGATGACGCTGGCGGTGACGGGTTTGCTGGGCGGGATCGCGTGCGGTTCGGCGGCCGGCGGGTGGGTGGCGGAGCGGGTGTCAGCCGCCGCGGGGTACGGAATCCCGGTCGCCGCGGCGACGGCCGCCCTGCTGATCGCTCTCGCAACAGCGCGACCAGCAGTTCGGTGAACCGCGTGGCCGGATGGTCGATGCGGACGTGGGTGACGCCCTCCGTCCGGCCGTTCCGGTCCAGTTCGCCGAGGTCGCCGAGGTCGCCGAGATCGCCGACAAGGGCGACGCCGCCGCCCGAGCGGGCTAGGGCCGTCCTAAGCCTTCGAGCGGGGTGTGATCCGGCAGCGGACGGGGGCCTTGGGTATCAGGGTGACTGCCGCGCCGAGCGGCACCTCCCCGGTGTCCGTGGCCTCGAACTCGTAGGCCTGGAGGAGTACCGCGAGCCCCAGCACCGACTCCAGCATCGACAGGTGCTGCCCGATGCAGGCGCGCGGTCCGCCCCCGAACGGGAACCAGGCGTAGCGCGGGCGGCCCGCCTCCGCCTCCGGGGTGAAGCGCTCCGGGTCGAAGCGCTCCGGGTCGGGCCAGTAGTCGGGGTGACGCTGGGTGACCCATGGGCTGACCAGGAGGTCGGCGCCGGCCGGTATGCGTACGCCGTCGATCACCGCGTCCGCGACCGCGCGGCGGCCGATGACGGGCGCGGACGGATACAGCCGCATCGCTTCCTTCAGCACCATCGTCAGATACGGCAGCTCCGCCATGTCCGCCGCCGTGGGCGCCCGCCCGCCGGGGCCGCCGAGCACGTGGTCCACCTCGTCCCGTACGCGCTTCTGCTGCTCGGGGTGGCGGGCGAGGAGGTGCAGGGCGAAGGCGAGCGCGGTGGCCGTGGTCTCGTGGCCGGCCAGCAGGAAGATCAGCACCTGTTCGCGGAGTTCGGCGGCGTCGAGGCTGCCGTCCTCGGCGTTCTCGGCACGGACGAGGAGGGTGACCAGGTCTTCGGTGCCGTCGCCCCCGGTGTCGTTCTGCGAGGCATCGCCCCGTCCGTCGCGACGGCTCTCGATGATGGTGTCGCAGAGCGCGAACAGTTCGGCCTGGTGGCGCCCGGCGCGGCGGTTGGCGGGCGTGGGCCAGGTACGAGGCGGCTTGACGGGTGCCATACCCCGCTTCAGTGAGTACTCCTGGAGCAGGGGCATCGTGCGCTCGATCACCTCTGACGCCTTCTCCCCGTCCGTCCCGAACAGGATCCGGCCGACCATGCGGAGTGCGAACCGGCGCATTTCACCGACCAGTTCAAGCGATCCACCGGGCGCCCCGCGCCACGCCTCGGCCACGGCCGCCGCCTCGTCGGCGACCTGGTGCGCATAGCCGTCCACCCGGCGGCGGGTGAACAGCGGCTGGATGAGGCGGCGCTGGCGGAGGTAGGTGTCGTCCTGGCTGGTGAGCAACCCATTGCCGATGGACTCCCGCAGCTCCTCGTAGACGACATTGTCCTTGCGGAAGTCGGCGGCCCGCGTCGCCAGAACCTGTTGCGCGCCCTCGGCCGAGAACACCGCGTAGAGCTCCCGACGCAGCCCCGGCGGCCCGGCGCGGAAGCGCACCACGTCGCCGTACCGGCTCCGCGCCCGCAGATACGCCGCCAGCGGATCGTTCAACAGCTCGCTCATCGAACCGAACAGTGGCGTTCCCGCCACGATCGGCGCTTGCACGCTCGCGATCACGGTCGCCATGATCCGCCGCCTTCCATGGTCGTACGCACGTCCGAACCCCAATAGTCTTGCGGACAAGGCCAGTTGAGGAAGCCCTTATGCGGCGGTTCAAGCGCGCCCCGACGTTGTCAGACCCTCGTCCTAGGGTGACCACCATGGACACCACGGACGCGGGCCAGGTACGGCTGGAACCCTGGGCGGAAGACGACTTCTGGCTGCTCAAGCGGACCAACAGCCCTGAGATGACCGAGCACTTGGGCGGCCCCGAGAGCGAGGAGAAGCTTGCCTCGCGGCACCAGCGCTACCTCGGCATCGAGCGGGGGCAGATGTACCGGGTCCCGCTGGTGGACACCGGCGAGACGGTGGGCTCGATCGGCTTCTGGGAGCGGGTGTGGCGTGACCAGACGGTGTGGGAGACGGGGTGGGGCGTGTTGCCCGAGTTCCAGGGACGGGGGCTCGCGGTGAAGGCCGCTCGCGCGGTGGTGGAGGCGGCGCGGGCCACCGGCGGGCACCGGTACCTTCATGCGTTTCCGAGCGTGGACCATCCCGCGTCGAACGCGGTGTGCCGCCGGGCCGGGTTCGAGCTGCTGGGTGAGGTCGAGTTCGAGTACCCGAAGGGCCACTGGATCATGTCGAACGACTGGCGCGTGGATCTCGGCAGACGCTGACAGGCGCGCTGGGAACCGCCCGGGGAGCTGCGCGAATGACGCGGCAGTTCCCCGGGCGTCGAAACCGGAAGTCAGGCCCGGGCGTCGAAACCCGAAGTCAAAACCGGGCGTCGAACCAGGAAGTCAAACCGGGAGTTGAAGACCGTCCGTCAGTCCTGCACGACGATGTTGTTGCCCGCGCCCCCGGAGAGCGTGTCCGTGTCGGCGCCCCCGTACAGCTCGTCGTCGCCGGAGTTGCCCCACATGAAGTCAGGGCCGCCCTCTCCGTACATGAGGTCGTTGCCCCGGCCGCCCTCCATATGGTCGCCGTCGTCCCCGCCGTACAGCGTGTCGTGGCCGTCGCCGCCCTGCATGCTCTGGTCGCCCCCGGCGCCCCGGAGCAGGTCGTTGCCCGCGCCACCGACGGCGATCACGGCGTCGCCGTTGGCGTAGATCGTGTCGTTGCCCTCGTCCCCGAAGGCGCCCGCGGCCTCGCCCACCGTAATGGTGTCGTCGCCCGCCCCGCCCGAGACGTAGTTGGCGTCGACGCTGCCGAAGCCGGTCAGCTCGTCGTTGCCGGCGCCCAGGTCGATGCTGTTGGTGTAGAAGGCCTGGTCGCTGTTGTTGGTGTAGGTGACGACATCGTCGCTGTCACCGAGGTCCATCACCAGAGCGTCGTACGGGCTCTGGCTGTCCAGCATGACGACCGTGCAGGAGACCTTGGTGTCGTCCGCGCTGTCCGGATGGGCGCAGCCGGTGCCCGCCTCGATCGGGACGCTGTCATCGATGACGAACGTGAGTTGCTCTGCGCCGGTGCGCGACTCGGTGACGGTCACCTGGTTGGTCTGGCCGGCGGCGGCCGTATAGGAGATCTCACGGTCGAAGTTGACTACGGCGGTTGCCGCCGGCGTCGCGGCACCGGCCGTGGTGGCCAGGGCGGTCGGCAGAGCCAGCCCCGCACCGAGAGCCAGCGTCAGCGTGGTGGCCGTACGTAACACGCGGCGGCTGACGAGGTGAGAACGCAACATTTCATGGCCTCCGTGAGGCAAGTCGTGGTCAGTTATGGGCAGTTGAGGTCGGTCGGGCTTCAAAAAGCCCCAACAACCACCTACGACCCCCCAGGCCCACCACTTAGTTGCCCACGGCACAGAAGTTTGAGATCCGTTGAGCCGCAGTTCACCGGAGCTCAGCCGACCCCGCACGACCGAAACCCCCACCTCCACTTCACCCCAATCCAGACGCACCCATTGACGCGTCCCGAGCCCCCACATACCTTGCCCCGTCGAAGCGCTTCGACATCACGCATCGAATCGATTCGACGACCGCTGCGTGATGCCAAACGGACCGGATCAGGACCGGATCAGAACCAGATCAGTGAGCCATCCAACTCCCCTGGAGGCACTGGGTGTTTTCGGCACGAAGGCGTAAGACGGCGGCAGCCGCGGCAGCCCTGAGCGGAGCCCTGCTCCTGGCCTCCTGCGGCGACTCGGACAGCGGGTCTTCCGACGGGAAGACCCTCAGACTGTGGCACTACGAAGCGCCCAACAGCGCGATGGGCGTGGCCTGGAACGAGGCCATCAAGGAGTTCGAGAAGACGCATCCGGGCGTCAAGGTTAAGTTCGAGGAGAAGGGCTTCGAACAGATCCAGAAGACCGCCCCGATGGTCCTCAACTCCGACGATGCCCCCGACCTCATGGAGTACAACAAGGGCAACGCCACGGCCGGCCTCCTCTCCAAGCAGGGCCTCCTCACCGACCTCACCGGCGAAGCCACCAAGCGCGGCTGGGACAAGAAGCTCAGCTCCGGAGTGCGCACCACCAGCCAGTACAGCGCCGAGGGCGTGATGGGTTCCGGCAACTGGTACGGGATCCCCAACTACGCCGAGTACACGATGGTCTTCTACAACAAGGACCTCTTCAAGAAGCACGGCATCGCGGAACCCACCACGCTCGCCGAACTCACCGCCGCCATGGACAAGTTCGTCGACGAGGGCATCACCCCGCTCGCCAACGCCGGCGCCGAGTACGTGGCCCACCAGTACCTCTACCAGCTCGCGCTCACCAAGGCCGACCGCGCCTGGGTCGACAAGTACGAGCTCTACAAGGGCAAGACGGACTTCCACGACGAGGCCTGGACGTACGGCGCGGAGACCTTCGCGGACTGGGTGAAGAAGGGCTACATCAGCAAGAAGTCCAGCGGCACCAAGGCGGAGGACGCGGGCACGGCCTTCATCTCCGGCGAGCACCCCATCCTGTTCTCCGGCAGCTGGTGGTACGGCCGCTTCGCCGAGGAGAACAAGTTCGACTGGGGCACGTTCCTGTGGCCCGAGTCGGACCTGACCCTCGGCTCCGGCGGCAACCTCTGGGTCGTACCCAAGGGCGCCAAGAACAAGGAGCTGGCGTACGACTTCATCGACATCACCATGTCGGAGAAGATCCAGAACCTGCTGGGCAACAAGGGCGGCGTACCGGTGGCCGCCGACGCGTCGGCCATCACGGACCCGAAGGCCAAGAAGCTGATCGGCGACTTCAACACCCTCTCGGAGAAGGACGGCCTGGCCTTCTATCCCGACTGGCCCGTCCCCGGCTTCTACGACGTCCTCGTCTCCGAAACACAGAAGCTGATCACGGGCAGCGGTTCGCCGGACGACTACCTGACGGCACTTCAGGAGGCGTACGACAAGGACGTACCGAAGCAATGACGGTGACCGCCGAACGGGGCGGGCGGGTCGTCGAAAAGCACTCCGGGACCAGGCACCCGCGCCGCCCCCGTGACTCGTACGCCCTCTTCCTGCTCCCCGGAGCGCTCGCCTTCCTCGCGGTCGTCGTCGTGCCGTTCCTGATGAACACGGGGGTGAGCTTCACCGACTGGCAGGGCGTGGGCTCCCCGGAGTGGTCCGGGCTCGCCAACTACCGCGAGCTGATGGACGACAGCGAGTTCTGGGCCTCCTTCCGGCACAGCCTCTTCATGGTCGTCGCCATGGCGGCCGTACCGACGGTCATCGGACTCGTCCTCGCCGCCGCCCTGTTCGACTACGTCGGCAAGCACTTCGGGACGCGGACGGCCGCCGTACTGCGCGCCTGCTTCTACCTCCCGCAGGTGCTGCCGATCGCGGTCGCGGGCATCGTCTGGAGCTGGATCCTGGCTCCGGACAACGGTTCGCTGAACGAGCTCCTCAAGGCCATCGGCCTCGAAAGCCTCCAGCAGGACTGGCTCGGCGACCCCGACTTCGCGCTCTACAGCGTCATGGGCGTCATGGTCTGGGTGCAGATCGGCTTCCCGCTGGTCGTCTTCATGTCCGGACTCCAGCGTGTGGACCCGCAGTTGTACGAGGCCGCCGAGCTGGACGGCGCGGGATGGTGGCGTCGGTTCTGGCACATCACGCTGCCGCAGATCCGCCCCGAGATCTACGTGGTTCTGCTCTGGTGCACGATCGCCGCGCTCAAGGTGTTCGGCGCAGTGTACGTGCTGACCAAGGGCGGGCCCGGCGGGGAGACCAATGTGCCGTCGTACTTCTCCTTCACCACGTTCTTCGAGAAGACGCAGGTCGGTTATGGCGCCGCGATCTCGACCGTACTGACCGTGATCATCCTGGCGCTGGCCCTGATCGGCCTCAAGCTCCAGACCCGCGCGGAGGACGCCGAGGAAGGGCTCATCAGATGACGACAGTCATACGCCGCTATCCCGTCCTCGTCGCCCTGGTCATCGGCGCCCTGTTCATGGTCCTGCCCTTTCTGATCGTCGCGGTCAACGCGGTGAAGTCGCCCGCCGAGTACTCGGCGAACGGCCCCCTCAGCCTCCCCGAAGGCCTCTATCTCGACGGCCTGAAGGACTTCTGGGAGCGCGTCGACTTCGGCCAGAAGCTCGTCAACTCGGTCCTGATCAGCGGGTCGGTCGCGATCGGCGCGGCCGTCCTGTCCGTCCTCAACGCGTACGCGATCGGTATCGGCCGCATCAAGGGCCGTACCTGGGTCCTGGCCTTCTTCGTGCTGGCGAACATGCTGCCGCAGGAGGCGCTGGTCTACCCGATCTACTACCTGAGCAAGGAAGCCGGCATCTACGACACCCGGTTGAGCGTGATCATCGTGTTCACGGTGGTCCAGGCGGCCTTCGGTACGTATCTGCTGTCGTCGATTCTCGGGCAGTTCCCGCGCGAGATCATCGAGGCCGCCCGGATCGACGGGGCGAACAAGTGGCAGGTGCTGTGGCGGATCGTGGTCCCCGTCAGCCGACCGACCATCGGCGTACTGCTGGTCCTCTTCTTCATCTGGACCTGGAACGAGTTCCTGCTGCCGCTGGTCATGCTGATCTCCAACGACAACCAGACCGTCTCGGTCGCACTCGGCGTCCTCCAGGGCCAGCGCCTGATGGACGCCACGATGACGAACGCGGCGGCCCTGCTCGGCGTGCTGCCCGCCATCGTCTTCTTCCTCCTCTTCCAGCGGACGCTCACCCGCGGCATCGCCGTGGGTGCCGTCAAATGACCGTCAACTAAGGGGTGTGCCGGTGAAGTTCAGCGACGGCTACTGGCTGCTGCGCGAGGGCGTGACCGCGGCCCATCCGGTCGAGGTCCTCGATGTCGCCGCCGAGCAGGGCACGTTGGAGATCCACGCGCCGACCCAGCCCATCCGCCACCGTGGCGACCTGCTGAAGGGACCGGTCGTGACGATCAGCGCGCATGCGCCGATGCCCGATGTCATCGGCGTGACGTTCACGCACTTCGAGGGCGAGGAGCCGCGCGGCCCCGAGTTCGAGGTGAACAAAGAGGAGGTTCCGGCGACGGCCTCGTACGACGACGAGTACGCGACCCTCACTTCGGGCGCCCTCTCCGTCAAGGTCTCCCGCGACGGCCCCTGGCACATCGACTTCCTCGCCGACGGCCGCACGCTCACCAGCAGCGGCCGCAAGGGCATGGGCATCATGCGGGACGCCGAGGGCGGCCACTATCTGCGGGAGCAGCTGAACCTCGGGGTGGGCACGCATGTCTTCGGGCTCGGCGAGCGCTTTGGGCCGCTGGTCAAGAACGGCCAGGTCGTCGACATGTGGAACGCCGACGGCGGCACGGCCACGGAACAGGCGTACAAGAACGTGCCGTTCTATCTGACGGACGCGGGCTACGGCGTCTTCGTCGACCATCCAGGCCGGGTGTCGTTCGAGGTCGGCTCTGAGGCGGTGTCACGGGTCCAATTCAGCTCCGAGACACAGCAGTTGACGTACTACGTCATCTACGGGCCGACGCCCAAGGACATCCTGCGCAAGTACACGGCCCTCACCGGCCGTCCGGCTCTCCCGCCCGCCTGGTCGTTCGGGCTGTGGCTGTCGACGTCGTTCACCACCTCCTACGACGAGGAGACGGTCACCTCCTTCATCGAGGGCATGGAGGAGCGCGAACTCCCCCTCTCCGTCTTCCACTTCGACTGCTTCTGGATGCGCGAGTTCAACTGGTGCGACTTCCAGTGGGATCCGCGGGTCTTCCCCGACCCGGAGGGGATGCTGAAGCGGCTCAAGGAACGCGGACTGCACATCAGCGTCTGGATCAATCCCTACATCGCGCAACGCTCCCCGCTGTTCGCGGAGGGACGGGCCCTCGGCCATCTGCTGAAGAAGCCGGACGGCAGCGTCTGGCAGTGGGACCTGTGGCAGCCGGGGATGGCACTGGTCGACTTCACGAGCCCGGCCGCCCGCGACTGGTACGCCTCGAAGCTGGAGGCACTGCTCGCACAGGGCGTCGACTGCTTCAAGACCGACTTCGGCGAACGGGTCCCGCTCGACGTGGCGTACGCGGACGGCGGCGACCCGGAGCGGATGCACAACTACTACACGTACCTCTACAACCGCACCGTCTTCGACGTGCTGCGCAAGCACCGTGGGGAGGGGGAAGCGGTGGTTTTCGCCCGGTCGGCGACGGCCGGCAGCCAGAAGTTCCCCGTCCACTGGGGCGGCGACTGTGAGGCGACGTACGAGTCGATGGCGGAGTCGCTGCGCGGCGGCCTCTCCCTCGGCCTGTCCGGCTTCGGCTACTGGAGCCACGACATCGGCGGCTTCGAAGGCACACCGACACCCGCGCTCTTCAAACGGTGGATCGCCTTCGGCCTCCTGTCCTCGCACAGCAGGCTGCACGGCTCATCGTCGTACCGCGTGCCGTGGCTGTTCGACGAGGAAGCCGTCGACGTACTGCGCCTGTTCACCCGGCTCAAGCTCCGCCTCATGCCGTATCTGTACGAGGCCGCCCGCGCCGCCCACGCGGAAGGGGTGCCGATGATGCGGGCGATGGTCCTGGAGTTCCCTGACGATCCCGGGTGCGCGCATCTGGAGCGTCAGTACATGCTCGGCCCCGATCTGCTGGTCGCGCCGGTGTTCTCCGACGAGGGAGACGTGTCGTACTACGTCCCCGAGGGCACCTGGACCCACTTCCTCAGCGGGCAGACGGTGACCGGGCCGCGCTGGGTGCGCGAGAAGCACGGATTCTCGAGCGTTCCGTTGCTGGTCAGGCCGGGTGCGGTGATTCCGGTCGGGGCCGTCGAGGACCGGCCGGACTATCCGTACGCGGATGGGGTGACCCTGCACGCGTACGGGCTGGAACGCGGCGCGCAGGTCACGGTGCCGGTGGACGGCGTGACCTTCACGGTCGTACGCGAGGGGGACACGCTGCGGGCCTCGTCGAGCGATCCTGCGGCGCCGTGGGGTCTGTCGGCCGGCGGCCGGACGGTGCGGGCGAAGGCCGGGACCGGATTTCTGTCGCTGGAACTGAACTCCCCGGAACAGGAAGGATGATGGTGAAGATCACCGACGTGGCGCGGCACGCGGGGGTCTCCCCCAGCACTGTCTCGTACGCGCTGAGCGGCAAGCGCCCGATCTCGGAGGAGACCCGGCGGCGGATCGAGGACAGCATCCGCGAACTGGGCTACCGGCCGCACGCGGGCGCACGGGCGCTGGCCAGCAGCCGGTCGAACGTGCTCGCGCTGGTGGTGCCGTTGCGGGCGGGCATCCATGTGCCGGTGGTGATGCAGTTCGCGGTGTCCGTGGTGACGACGGCGCGCCGGTACGACCACGATGTACTGCTGCTCACGCAGGAGGAGGGCGAGGACGGCCTGCGCCGGGTCGCCGACACAGCCCTCGTGGACGCACTCATCGTCATGGACGTCCAACTCCACGACCGCCGACTGCCGTTGCTCCGCGCCCTGGACCGCCCCTCGGTCCTGATCGGCTTCCCCGCCAAGCCCGACGGGCTCACCTGCATCGACCTGGACTTCCAGGCGGCGGGCGAGGTCTGCGTCGAGCACCTGGCGGGCCTCGGCCACCGCGTGATCGCCCTGGTGGGCTCCCCGCCCGAGGTGTACGTACGGGAGACGGGCTTCGCCCAGCGAGTAGTACGCGGCTTCACCACGGCAGCGGACCGGCACGGCCTGTCCTCCTCGGTACACCCCTGCGAGGCGGACCCCGCGGCGGCCCGCCAGGTCGCCGAGCAACTCCTGCGAGAACGCCCGGCGTTGACAGGAGTAGTAGTCCACAACGAGCCGGTCGTCGAACCCCTCATCGACGCCTTCGAGCAACTAGGCCTACGCGTCCCCAACGACCTCTCCGTCACAGCAATCTGCCCGGACGAGTTGGCCGCCCGCGTCCGCGTCCCCGTCACCTCGGTCGCCATACCGTCCGCCGAGGTGGGCACCGGAGCGGTGGAGTTGCTGATGAAGAAGCTGGGCGGCACGACCGCGCCGGAGGCAACACTGCTGCCGCCACGGCTGACGGTGCGGGAGAGCACGGGGCGGCGGCCCTGAAGAGAGGCCCACACCAGCGGATGCCAGCAGTTTGCCGGCATCCGCTGCCACACTGCCGGCATGCCATCGATCGTGATCCGGGATGTCCCCGACGACGTTCTGGCCACCCTGAAGAAACGAGCCGCCAAAGAGGGCAAGAGCCTCCAGGCATACATCCTCGAGCTCCTCACCCGCGAGGCGACCACCCCGACCAACACGGAACTGGCCGAACGCATGCGCCACACAGCCGGCCTCGACCTCACCGACACCGACGTGCCCGGTCTCATCGATGCAGAGCGCCAGCGCAGTCCTTGATCGTCAACGGCCACCCGGCGACGGTCAATCCGGCGCTGAAGAGCGACGACACTCATGTCCTCGCCCCGCGCGGTGACAGCCCGCGCCAGGTTCTGGAGGCCGAGGGGGCAGCCCGGAAACGACGAAGGCCCGGTGGTCGTCATGACCACCGGGCCTTCGTCTCACATGGGATGAGGCGGTCTGGGGGGCATGCCCCCCAGACGCTTGTGGAGATGGCGGGAATCGAACCCGCGTCCACCGGTGCAGAATCAGGGCTTCTCCGAGCGCAGTTCGCTGCGATTTTCTCAGCCCCGGAGATCACGCGAACAAGTCTCCGACGGGCTCAGTCACTGTTTGATTTCCCGTCGAACCCCGTGACCGGGCTCGACGGTTTAGTTCCCTAGATTATGCCAGGGTCCGGGTCGGGAACACCCCCGGGCTGACACCCATTAAGGGTCCTTCACTCACTGCTTATTAGGCAGCGAGGGCGAAGGACTGGGAATCGCTCTTGGAATTGGCGATTATTGGTTGCGACATATGGTTAACGAGATCATTGCCGCTTCCTCGGCTCGCTTCCCCTGGTTCGACAGCCGCTGTCGAAACCGATCATCCCCATGTTCATTTTTCAAGCCGGATCTTTCGACCCTCGCACCCTCGGTGAGGTGCAGATGCCATCGTACGTGACCAACGCGCGACGGTGCCACCGTATTCCCGACGGCCGGGCGCCACTCGCCCGCCACCCGTCTGCTACGCGCCCCGCTGCTTCCTCTTCGCCGCCGCGATCGCCCGGTCCGACTCCCGCCGGTCCTGCTTCTCCCGCAGCGTCTGCCGCTTGTCGTACTCCTTCTTGCCCCGGGCGAGCGCGATCTCGGCCTTGGCGCGACCGTCCTTGAAGTACAGGACGAGGGGCACGATCGTGTGCCCCGTCTCCTCGGACTTCGACGCCAGCTTGTCGATCTCCTCGCGGTGCAGGAGCAGCTTGCGCTTGCGGCGCGCGGAGTGGTTGGTCCAGCTGCCCTGGCTGTACTCGGGGATGTGGGCGTTGTGCAGCCACGCCTCGTTCCCGTCGATCTGGACGAAGCCGTCGACCAGCGAGGCGCGGCCCTGGCGCAGCGACTTCACCTCCGTGCCGGTGAGTACGAGCCCGGCCTCGTAGGTGTCGATGATCGCGTAGTCGTGCCGCGCCTTCTTGTTCTGCGCGACGATCTTGCGCTTGCCGTCCTTGGCGTTGCCGGAGGCTCCCCCGCCCTGCTTCGGCTGGGACTCTTTCGGTACGTACATGCCCTTGCTCATAGTGCTGCCATTTTCGCACTAGAGGGGGGTCCCGGGGAAAGCCGATTACCAAGGCCATGACCCGTCGGCCACGAAGGCCGTGCGCGGTCGGCTATGTGGGGTCGCCGAGCCCGCTCAGTACGGCCTCGGCCCGTTCCAGCACGCCTTCCTCGACCTCGAGGTCGGGGCTGATGCCGCTGCCGTCGACGGTGCGCCCGAAGGGAGTGCGGTAGTGCCCGACGGTCAGCTCGGCGACGGAACCGTCCGGGAGTCGGCTCGGCATCTGGACCGAGCCCTTGCCGAAGGTCCTGGAGCCCACGACGACCGCGCGTCCGCGATCTTGCAGGGCGCCGGTGAGGAGCTCTGCCGCGCTCATCGTGCCGCCGTCGACGAGCGCGACCAGGGGTCTGGTGGTGTCGCCGCCCGGCTCAGCGTGCAGGGCGCGCTGCTCGCCGCGTACGTCGTACGTCGCCACCAGGCCGCCGTCGAGGAAGGCGGAGGCGGCGGTGACGGCCTCGGCGACCAGGCCGCCGGAGTTGCCGCGCAGGTCGAGAACGATCCGAGCGCTGGTGGAAGACTCGGCGACAGCGGCTCGTACGAGTTCACCGGAGCCCTTGGTGAAGGCGGCGACCTTGATCACGGTGACGTCGCCGGCGAGTTCCCGTACCGTCACGGACTCCGTGGACAGCCTCGCCCGGCGCACCGTCTCGGTCCACGCGCGCGTGCCGCGTTCCAGACCCAGGGAGACGGCCGTACCGGCGGCGGCGTCGGTGGCGTCGCCCCGGAGTAAGGAGACGACCTCGGTCACCGGCCGGCCGTCGACGCGCTCGCCGTCGATGCTGCGCAGCCGGTCGCCCTTGCGGATCCCGGCGGCGTCCGCGGGCGAACCGTCCCGCACGCGGGCCACCGCGATACGTCCGTCACGCTCGCGCCGGGCGGCCAGGCCGACGCCGGTGTACGCGCCGTCGAGGGCCTCCTCGAACTCCTCGTACTCCCCCGGGGAGTACACCGCGCCCCAGCGGTCGCCGCTGCGGCTCACGGCGCGCTCGGCCGCCTCCACGGGCGACTTGCCGTCGGCCATGGCCTCGGCGGCGGCGTCGGCGACGTCCTCCTGGCGCCCCCCGGAGTCGGCGGACCCCGCAGAGTCGGCGGATCCGGCGGATCCGACCGTCGCTGTACGGGGCCTCTGGGCAGACGATTTCTGGTCGGAGGCGCCGAAGGAGCCGGTCGCGGCACCGGTGGCGAGGACACTCGCGAAGACCAACGTCAGGGCCGCCCCGCGGCGGATACGGCGGGGCGGACAGAACAGGTCGCGGCCGGACATGCCGGTGAGTCTAGGACAACGCAAGGGGCCGTACGCCTCGTTGGCAGTACGGCCCCATTGGCATGCGTCACACCTTCAGGTACTTGCGCAACGCGAAAAACGCGGCAAGCGCGGGCATCAGCAGACTCGTGGCGAGGATGAGCGGCAGCTTGGTGAGGACCGCGTCCCAGCCGATGAAGTTGATGAGGTTCAGCTTCTCGGACAGGGCCAGACCGTGGTCGATGATGAAGTATCTGGCGATCAGCAGGAAGGCACAGGCGACACCACCGCCGATGAGTCCGGCGACGGCGGCCTCCATGATGAACGGCGCCTGGATGTAGAAGCCGGAGGCGCCCACCAGACGCATGATGCCGGTCTCACGGCGGCGGCTGAACGCCGAGACGCGGACCGTGTTGACGATCAGCATCAGCGCGACGACGAGCATCATCGCCATCACCGCGCGGGCCGCCCAGTTCATGCCGTTGAGGAGTTCGAAGAGGTTGTCCAGGTAGCTCTTCTGGTCCTGCACGGACTGCACGCCGTCACGGCCGTCGAAGGCGGTGGCGATGACCTGGTACTTCTCCGGCTCCGTCAGCTTGACGCGGAACGACTCCTGCATCTGGTCCGGCGTGAGCGAGCTGGCCAGCGGGGAGTCGCCGAACTGCTCCTTGTAGTGCTTGTACGCCTGGTCCGCCGTCTCGTGCGCGACGGTGTCGACGACGGACATCTTCTCGAGGTCGCTCTCGATCTGCTTCTTCTGCTCGGTGGTGACCGCTCCCTTGGCGCAGTTGGGGTCGGACTCCGCGTCGCTCTTGTTGCAGAGGTAGATGGAGACGTTGACCTTGTCGTACCAGTAGCCCTTCATCGTGTTGACCTGATCGCTCATCAGGAGCGAGCCGCCGAACAGGGCGAGGGAGAGGGCCACGGAGACGATGACCGCGAAGGTCATCGTCAGATTGCGGCGGAGACCGACACCGATCTCGGACAGAACGAACTGGGCGCGCATGGCGTCTGCTTAAGCCTTTCCGTGAAGCCTGTCGGTCGTCAGTGCTGGTAGCCGTAGACGCCGCGTGCCTGGTCGCGGACGAGGCGGCCCTGCTCCAGCTCGATGACGCGCTTGCGCATCTGGTCCACGATGTTCTGGTCGTGGGTCGCCATCAGGACGGTGGTGCCCGTCCGGTTGATGCGGTCGAGCAGCTTCATGATGCCGACGGAGGTCTGCGGGTCGAGGTTTCCGGTCGGTTCGTCGGCGATGAGCAGCTTCGGCCGGTTGACGAAGGCGCGCGCGATGGCGACGCGCTGCTGCTCACCACCGGAGAGCTCGCCCGGCATCCGGTCCTCCTTGCCGCCGAGCCCGACGAGATCGAGCACCTGGGGCACTGATTTACGGATCTCGCCGCGGGACTTGCCGATGACCTCCTGCGCGAACGCGACGTTCTCGCCGACCGTCTTGTTCGGCAGCAGCCGGAAGTCCTGGAACACCGTCCCCAACTGGCGGCGCATGTGCGGCACTTTCCAGTTGGACAGGCGCGCGAGGTCCTTGCCCAGGACGTGGACCTGGCCGTGGCTGGTGCGCTCCTCACGGAGGATCAGGCGCAGGAAGGTGGACTTTCCGGAGCCGGAGGAGCCCACCAGGAACACGAACTCGCCGCGTTCGACCTCCAGGGAGACATCCCTGAGTGCGGGGCGGGTCTGCTTTGGGTAGACCTTGGAGACGTTGTCGAATCGGATCACGGATGCACCACGAGTCAGCGGGGGTAGGTGAGCGTGACCATACGCGAACCCGGCGGGCGGCTGCAGTCACCGGTCGGGGTTGCGCGAGGCTTGCACGTTTTGTCGTACATGGGAAGGGCTTGAAAGCGCCAGGACCGCGAAGGATAAGGGGACGCGAGCCTAAATCCGGGGAACCTGGCACAGTGGAGGGGAACGTTCTCGTTCCTGAGAGCGTTGAGTGCGTTGTCTACGTGGAACCGGTGCAAGGAGGGCGAGCGCATGACGTACGACCGGTTGGTGTGCGCGAACTGTGCCGCGCCCGTGAATGAAGGCCGCTGCCCTGTCTGTCGTGCCAACAGGGAGCGGCTGCAGCAGGAGAGCCCGTTCGCGGGCCTGAACCCCATGGCGCTCATCGCGCTGCTGGCCGTGCTGATCGCGGCCGTGGCCCTGCTGGCGCACCAGACCGCGTAGCGAGCGGCGAGGTATTTCGTACGGCACATATCAGCTCGTACGGCACATATGGCAAGCGGTATTACGCGTACGACGTGAAGGGCCCGGAGTCCTGGACTGGACTCCGGGCCCTTCTCGCGTTCGTACACCTGCCGTAGGCCGGGACGCCTACGGCAGGTCAGCCGCTGACAGGCGTCAGGCGGCGGCGCCGCGGCCGTTCATGATGCGCGGCAGCATGCGGAAGCCGATACCGCCGGCGATCATCGTGGCCGCACCGACCAGCAGGAAGGTGGTCTCGGCGGCGCCGGTCTCGGCGAGCTCGCCGCCACCGCCGGTGCCCTGAGGGTTGGCGTTCGCGCCCGTGCCGGTACCGCTGCCGGTGTCGGTCAGGCTCTCCTTGCCCTCGCCCTGCTCGACGGGCTGCGAGCCGCCGCCGTCGGGGTCGGTGTCGTTGCCGCCACCGCCGGCGCCGTCACCCGGGTCGGTCGGGTCCTCGGTGGGCTCGTCCGTCGGCTCATCCGTGGGCTCGTCGGTCGGCTCGTCCGTCGGGTCCTCGGTGGGCTCGTCCGTCGGCTCATCCGTGGGCTCGTCGGTCGGCTCGTCCGTCGGGATGTCCGTCGGAATGTCGGTGGGCGGGTCCGTCGGCTCCTCGGTCGGGTCCTTGACACCGAGGCCGACGTCAACGCCGTCCTCGTCGGCGCTCGCGCCGACGTTCAGACCGCCCACCTCGACGCCGACGTCGAGGGCCGAAGCGGCACCCGCGGCGGTCAGCGAAGCGCCGGCGGCGATCACCGCACCGGCGGCCACCCGCGCGACACGGATCCGCGTCTTCTTGGTCATCTGCCTGCTACCCCCAGATAGCTCATCGTCAATGGAGCAGCGCCTGGGGCGACGACATCAGGGACGCTCTCGAAGCCCCCCGGTTCACATGCGCCCCAGAGATTCGCATGCCGCGCGTCAGCCTTCCTGTTCTTCAAAGCATCGTCAAGGTCGTTGCGACCGTGATGTCCAGATCAAGGTCATATGACGGCCGAGACGCAATGTGAGTGTGACGTAAAACCCACCCATTGGGCTGCAGAAAGGGCAACTGCCGTCCATGAGGAGGCAGTTGCCCTGTCGACAAAGCTATGTCCGCGAAGTCGCTTACTTGGACTGCTGCTTGCGCCAGCGAATTCCGGCCTCCAGGAAGCCATCGATCTCGCCATTGAATACGGCCTCGGGGTTGCCCACTTCGTACTCCGTGCGCAGATCCTTGACCATTTGGTACGGGTGCAGGACGTACGAACGCATCTGGTTTCCCCAGGAGTTGCCGCCGTCGCCCTTGAGGGCGTCCATCTTGGCCTGCTCCTCCTGCCGGCGCCGCTCCAGCAGCTTCGCCTGCAGTACGTTCATGGCGGTCGCCTTGTTCTGGATCTGCGAGCGCTCGTTCTGGCAGGAGACGACGATTCCGGTGGGGAGGTGGGTCAACCGCACCGCGGAGTCAGTGGTGTTGACGCCCTGACCGCCGGGCCCTGACGAGCGGTACACATCCACCCGCAGCTCGGACTCGTCGATCTCGATGTGGTCGGTCTTCTCGACGACGGGCAGCACTTCCACGCCCGCGAACGAGGTCTGGCGGCGCCCCTGGTTGTCGAACGGCGAGATCCTGACGAGCCGGTGTGTGCCCTGCTCCACCGACAACGTCCCGTAGGCGTACGGCACCTGGACGGCGAAGGTGGTCGACTTGATGCCGGCCTCTTCCGCGTACGAGGTTTCGTAGACCTCGGTCTTGTAGCCCTGCTGTTCGGCCCAGCGCAGGTACATGCGCTGGAGCTTCTCGGCGAAGTCCGCGGCGTCGACGCCGCCGGCTTCCGCGCGGATGTTGACGAGTGCCTCGCGGGAGTCGTACTCCCCCGACAGCAGCGTCCGGACCTCCATCTCGTCCAACGCCTTCTTGACGGCCGTGAGCTCCGTCTCGGCCTCGGCACGGGTGTCCGGGTCGTCCTCCTCCTCGGCCATCTCGAAAAGCACGCCCAGATCGTCGATCCGGCCGCGCAGGGCTTCCGCCTTGCGGACCTCCGCCTGGAGGTGGCTCAGCTTGCTGGTGATCTTCTGCGCCGCTTCCGGGTCGTCCCACAGGGACGGCGCTGCCGCCTGCTCCTCGAGCACGGCGATATCTGCCCTCAGCGTGTCGAGGTCCAGGACGGCCTCGATCGACTCCATGGTCGCGGAGAGGGACTTGAGCTCTTCGGATACATCGACAACTGCCACGCTCCCCAGCGTACTGGCTCCGCCGAGCGGGGAGGTCGGTGCGCGGCTCCCGAAACCGGGGGCTGCGCCCCCGGGCCCCCTGGCGGGGTGGTTTGTCGGCTGCGGGCCGTCGTGGGTTGCTCGCGCAGTTCCCCGCGCCGCTGGGTGAGTGGGGGCTTGCGCCGTCGTGCGACCCGCGCCCCGTGCGGGCTGGCCAGAGGGCTGCGCCCCCGGCCCCTGGCACGGTCGTATCTCGGCTGCGGGCCGCCGTGCGTTGCTCGCGCCGTTCCCCGCGCCCCTAGGTGGGTGGGGGCTTGCTCCGTCGTACGGCCCAAGCCTCGTGCGACCCGGCCAGGGGCTGCGCCCCCGGGCCCCCCGGCTCGGTCGTGTGTCGGCTGCGGGCCGTCCTGGGTTGCTCGCGCAGTTCCCCGCGCCCCTAGGTGGGTGGGGGCTTGCGCCGTCGTACGGCCCGCGGCCCGTACGGCCCGGCCAGGGGGCTGCGCCCCCGGACCCCCGGCTCGGTCGTGTGTCGGCTGCGGGCCGTCCTGGGTTGCTCGCGCAGTTCCCCGCGCCCCTAGGTGGGTGGGGGCTTGGGCCGTCGTGCGGCCTGCGCCGCCCGGTCCCGCGGCCCGCGCCTCGTTCCGCCCGAGCCCCTCAAGGAGGCCGCAGGCCTCTTTAGGGGCGCGGGGAACTGCGCGATCAGCCACAACGGTCCGCAGCCGCCAATGCACCCCCGACACCCTGCCCAGTGGGCATACCGCCGCGGGGGCGGAGGTTACGGCGTCGCCGGAGCCGAGGCGCCCGGGCCCTGGGGCTTGGCGTCGGCGTTGTCGCCCGTTGTGGCTAGCCATGTGCCGATGCCGACCGCGGCGGCGAGCGCGGCGGCCACCGCGCTGAGCGTGAGGCGGCGGCGTCGGGCCGTGGCTCGGTTGCGGGCGGAGCCGGGGCGGGGGGCGCCGGCGGCGCGGGGTGCGCGGGCGGTGCCGCGGGCGCCGCCCGCCAGTTCGTCCGGCCCGGGCACCCGCATGCTCGTATGCGTGTCCCGGTTCGAGTCGGGCGCCGCCCGCCCCGGCACCAGGGGCACCGCACCCCGCCGTACCTGCTCGACGTCCCGCGGAGCCTCCGGCTCCGCCGGCGCCGCGTCGGATTCCGGCTCCGGCTCGTCCACATCCAGCGGCGGCATCCCCGCCAGTTCCGGCAACTGTTCCCGCAGCCGCGCCGCCAGCTCGGACGCCCGCAACCGCGACGCCGGCGCCTTCGCCAGACACTGCACGAGCAGCTGCCACAGATCGTCGGGAATCCCGGGAAGCGGAACCACCGTCTCGGTGACATGCCGCCGCAGCACCGCCCCCGGGTGACCGCCACCGAACGGCGTGAACCCCGCCAGCAGCTCGTACAGCACGGTCGCCAGCGCGTAGATGTCTACGGCCGCCCGAGGAGGCAGCCCCTCGATGATCTCGGGCGCCAGATAGTCCGGCGTACCGATGATCTTCGTCGCCCGGGTCCGCCGCGGCGAGTCGATGAGCTTGGCCACCCCGAAGTCCGTCAGCAACGCCGGATGCGAGCCGCCGGGACCGAGCGGACCCTGCATGTCCAGCAGTACGTTCTCCGGCTTGACGTCCCGGTGGACGACACCCGCCGCGTGCGCGGCAGCGAGCCCGTCCGCGACATCCGCGACGATCGCGACCGCGGCCTCGGGAGCCATCCGCCGCTCGCGGTCGAGCCGGGTCCGCAGATCCGTGCCCCGTACGAGATCCATGACCAGCGCGAGGTCGTTGCCGTCGACCACCAGGTCACGTACGGAGACGACATGCGGATGATCGAGCCCGAGCAGCGCCGTCCGCTCCTGCACGAAGCGGCCCACCAGCTCCTGGTCGGAGGCGAGGTCCTCACGCAACAGCTTGATGGCGACGGGCCCCTCCGGCCCCTCGCCCAGCCACACCGTGCCGGCGCTGCCCCGCCCCAGAATCTGGTGCGCGGTGTACCGGCTGCCGATCTTCCGTGCCAAGACTGCTCCTACGGACGCGTGTTGTCGCTAAAGCTACGCGCACGGGGGCCCAACCTTCACTCCGGAGACAGAAATCACCCGCCAGGTGTCGACAAATCCCCAGAACCGCACCGCGGTTCCGGGGATTCGGGGAGCAGGAAAGGGGCCTATTCAGTCCTGAACATCACTGAATAGGACTGAACAGGCCCGAAGGGGTCTCAAATGATCTCAACGAACCTGAGACAACAAGAGGGGCCTACTGGCCGGAACCAGTACCCGAGTCCGAAGCCGAGCCGAAGTCCCCCACCCAGTCCGACGCCGTCTGGAACCAGTCCGTGAGCTGCTCCCAGTAGCCCTTGGTCGTCCCGATCCACTCCTGGAGCGGGCTCAGTTCCCAGACCAGCCACCCGGCGACGACCAGGATGATGATCGTGAACAGGCACCCCTTGAGGCACCCGAGCCCGGGAATCTTCATCGGGTTGGCGCTGCGCTGGCGCGGCGGGCGCGGCTCACGCTGCGGCCGGGGCTCGCGAGGCGGCCTCGATGCGGGCTGCTGGGGCGGCGGCGGCGCGGGAGCGTAGCGCTGCGGCTGCTGCTGGGGCTGCCGCTGAGGTGCGTACTGCTGCGGCTGGCCCTGGGGCGGGTAACCCTGCTGAGGTCGCTGCTGGGGCCGCTGTCGCGGCTGCTGCTGCGGGCGGGCGACCTGTCGCTGGGGACGGCGCCGCAGCGGGTCCTGGCCGGGGTCGAGATACGACTGGACCTGTGTCTGCTCGTTGCGGTCGCGGGCCGCGCGCAGCTGGTTCTGCCAGGGGTGCGGGTCCTCCGGGCCGCCGCCGGACGGCGGCTGGTTCGGAGGCATCGGCGGCATCACCGAGGTGGGGTCGGGGCCGCCACCGCGCGGCAGTACGGAGGTGGGGTCGGCGTCTCCGGAGCCGGGGCCGGGGCCGGTGTGCGGCAGGACGCTGGTCGCGCCGTTCGGGTCGTACGAGCCGGCGCCGTGCGGCAGCACCTGGGTGGGGTCGGCGGCGCCGGGCATGCCCGGGACGGTGGCGGGCGCCGGGTCCGGGGCGAGCAGCGCGGCGACGCCCTCGGCGGCGGCGATCTGCGCGGAGTTCGCGTGCACGCCGATGCCCTCGGCGACCGTGCGCAGGCCGCGGGCGAGGTTCTCGGCGCTGGGCCGTTCGTCCGGGTTCTTGCGCAGGCAGCGCTCGATGACCGTCCACAGGGGGTCGGGGATCGTGGAGGGGCGGCGCGGTTCGGCGTTCAGGTGCTGGTGGAGCACCTCGAGGGACGAGCCGCCGGCGAACGGCGGGCGGCCGGTGACCAGCTCGTACAGCATGATTCCGGCGCCGTAGACGTCGACCGCGGACGTCTGCGGGCGGCCCTCGGCGGACTCGGGGGCGACGTACGCGGGTGTGCCGACGAACTCGTGGGTGCGGGTCAGGCCTGGAGAGTCGGCGAGCCGGGCGATGCCGAAGTCGGTCAGCAGCGGATGCATCTGGCCGCCGTCCTGCCGGAGCAGGACGTTCGCGGGCTTCAGGTCGCGGTGGACTACGCCGTCCGCGTGGCTGGAGGCGAGCGCGTCGGCGACCTGGGCGGTGAGGAGGGCGGCGGCGACGGGGCTGAAGGGGCCGTTCTCGCGCAGGTAGCGGTGCAGGTCGGGGCCTTCGACCAGGTCCATGACGAGGGCGAGGAGGTCGCCTTCGACGACGAGGTCGCGTACCCGGACGATGTTCGGGTGGGTGAGGCGGAGCAGGACAGAGCGCTCCCGCAGGAACCGCATCACGACATCCGCGTCGTTGGCGAGCTCCTCCTTGAGGACCTTGATCGCCACGGTCTCGCCGGGCTGGCCCGGAACGGCCGCCTCGGCTCCCGCGGTCTCCCTCTGGCGGGCTCGCCAGACGGTGCCTGTGGCGCCGCGCCCAAGCGGCTCCTCAAGGAGGTACTTGCTCCCTACCGGCCGCACGTCATGCGCTCCCTGCTGCTTGCTTGGCTGGTCCATCACCCTTGCTAAGGGTGTTCCGACCCACTGTAGTGCCGCTGAACTGGCACCGGGTTGTCGTCATCCTGTCGATGCCGTCCTGTGGATTACGTGGGGCGATCCCTTCCGTTTCAGGCAAAGACGCTCACTCCTGGGCGGTTGGTTGCCGGATCTTGGCATGATCGATCTCAAGGGGGCATTGGTCAGGCACTTTTGCGGGCAGAGCCGAGCAATCAAGATCACTTGTTCGTGGGATGCGGGCGCATTGTCAGTGGCAGGTGCGAGGATGCTTCCCGTACTGGCCGACGTGCCCGGTGTGGTGGGGGGAGCTGCGGTGGGGATCGCAGCGGAGCCTCGTCGCGGGCGCCCGCGCAGAAGGGACCGCTGACGGCGATGCAGATCCGGCTGACCGTCGTAGACCCGCTGGGGACGCGCCCCGAGGGGCGTGCCGTGTCCTGCGACGTGCTGGTGACGGCGCCCGCCGGGACCGCGCTCGCAGCGGTGTCCTCCGGACTCGCCTCGGCGGTGGGGGGCGAGGGTCCCGGTGTGCTGTACGCGGGAGCGGAGCGGCTGGACGCGCAGCGCTGCACGCTGGGTGAGCCGCCGCTGATCGACGGGGCGGTGCTGTGCCTCGGCGCTCCGGCGGAGCCCGGCCCCGAGGTCGACGCGGCCGAGGCCCGGCTCCATGTCGTCGCCGGTCCGGACGCGGGCGGCGTCCATCTGCTGCACGGCGGCCGTATCGACATCGGCCGCTCCGCCGACGCGGACGTACCCCTGGACGACCCGGACGTCTCCCGCCTGCACTGCGCCGTCACAGTCGCGGCGGACGGCCGGGTGTCGGTCGCGGACCTCGGCTCCACGAACGGCACAACACTGGACGGCACGCGCGTGGGCGAGCGCCCGGTGCGCTTGGCCCCGGGGGCGCTGCTGCGGGTGGGCGAGTCGGCGTTGCGGCTGGCCCGGGCCGGGGATGCGGAGGCGGTACGGGAGACGGTGCCGGACGGGGAGGGGCATGTACGGGTGCTGGGGGCGCCCGAGGAGCCGCCGCGGCCCAGGGCCGCAGGAACCGTGCCGCACGCGCGCGTGGGGGACGATTCCGGCGCCGGCGATTCCGTCGCCTTAAAGGAGGGCGACACGCACCATGGCTTCGGTACGGCCGGGTGGGGAGCCGCGGAGGACAGCTCCTCCAGGGCGCAGGGGCACGGCTCTGTGGAACCGCCGGTCGCGACCGGTCAGGGCGCGGGGGCGGCACCGGAGGCCGAGAACACCGGGACGGCCGAGGGAACCGGGAGGCCCGGGAGCACCCGGAAGGACACACCGACGAGGGGTACGGCTGTGCCGCCGCGCGGGGCGCGTAAACGCGGCGGGCTCTCGGCATGGGCCCGGCGCCTGGCGGGCGGCCGGGGCGAACAGTCCGGGACATCGGCGTACGAGGAGAGCGCGTACGAGGACGAGTCGGCGCCGCCGCCCGAGCCCGTCGCGGAGGGCGTCCGGGAGCCGGAGCGGTGGCCCGACCCCGCGGCACTGCTCCTGACCGCGCTCGGACCGGGACCCCGGCTGTGGGAGCGCGACCCTGAGCACCCCGAGACGCTCGCGGTGCGGCTCGGTACGGCGGACCGGAGCGCGCCGGACGGTTCTGGCCTGCTGCCCGCGGTGCCGGTGACCACCGGCTTGCGGGAGGTCGGCGCGCTGGGCATCGCCGGGCCGCGTCCCCGCCTCTCCGGGCTCGCACGCGCGGTGGTGGCCCAGCTCGCCGCACTGCACTCCCCCGACACACTGGAGATCGTCCTCCTCAGCGCAGACCGCTCGCGCCCCCTTGAGGACCGCATCACCGAGTGGTCCTGGCTCGGCTGGCTCCCCCACATCCGCCCCGCCCACGGCCAGGACTGCCACCTCCTCATGGCCTACGACCGCGAACAGACCACCTCCCGCACGGAGGAACTCCTCCGCCGCCTGGACGACCACACGACGGATACCGACCGCGGGACAGCACGTCGGCCCTCGTACGCGGTGACCGCGGCTGCGCAGGGGGCTCAGGCCCGCATCACCGCCGCCGCTCCGGATACGACCGGCGCGGTTCCGGCTGCGCGGGGGGCGGGCGACGGCGGCGCGGGGGGCGGGTATGGCGGCTCTAGACCGTCCGCCGATGGCGCCAACGCGGGTCGCCCGTCGGGCGATCAAGGCGCTAGCGGGCGCGCCTACAACGACGCTGCCGCCGACCGGCCCCGGTCGACCGCGGACAGCGCGCACCCAGGTCACCCATCGGGCAACCACGCCAGTGGCGAGCGAGGCTTCCGCGACGGCGCGGGCCGACGTCCCGACCCGTCCGCTGACGGCGCCAACGCGGCCCACCCATCGGGCAGTCAGGGCGCCGACGGGCGCGCCTACAACGACGCTGCCACCGACCGCCCCAGGTCGACCACGGACAACGCCCGCTCAGGCCACCCATCGGGCAACCATGCCGGTAGCGAGCGCGGCTTGGGCGACGGCGCAACCAGCCGCCCTGGGGCAACGGATGCAAGCGCCCACGCGGGTCGCCGGTCGAACGATCCGACCGGCGTCACCCGCGGCGACGGCGCCGGCGGCCGCACCAGCCCGTCCGCCGACGGCTCCTACACCGGCCGCCCATCGGGCAACCACGCCGGTGGCGAGCGCGGTTCCGGCAACGGCACGGGCGCTCGCCCCAGGACGACCGCGGAGGTGGCCCACCCCGATCACCGGCCGGACGTCCGAAGCGGTGCTGGGCGCGACGACACGAGCCATCGCCCCATTCCATCCGCCGAAGGCGCCCACCCAGGAGACCGGTCGGACGACCACGGCTCCGCCTCCGGCTACGGCGGCGGAGCCGCCGAGCGCGCCTCCGATCCGGCCCAGCGCGCCGGCGGCGAGCGCAGCCACGGTTACGACGACGCCCTGGGCCACCGCCCCAAACCGTCCGCCGAAGGCGCCCCTCCGGGACACCAGTCGGGCAACCATGGCAGTGCTGCCCCCGGGATGCCCCTCGACCCGACCACCGCCCCGAACCGACGCGGCGGTGACGAGCCCTACCCCGTCGATGCTGCAGGCGACCACCCCAGGCCAACCCCCGTCGGCGCTCACCCAGGGCACACCCCAAACGACCTCACCGCCCCCGGCAACCCCAACCCCAGCAACGCGCCCGCCGACCCGGCCTCCACACCCGGCCCCAGGCCCCCCGTTCCCACCCGCGACCGCGACGCCACCCACCTGGGAATCCACTTCGGCGGCGGACAAGCCGACGGCACCCCCCGAGGCCGAGCCCGCGACCGTCGCCCCTCCTGGGCCCAGGACGACGAAGGCGGCGACGGCGTCTGGCCCGGGCCGTTCACCGTCGTCGTTGTGGACGGTGACCCAGGGCCCGCTGCCGTGCGGGAAGCCGTGTCGCGGTTGGCTGTTGAGGGGCCTCGGGTGGGGATCCATGTGGTGTGCCTTGCCGAGACGGCGGCCGCTTCGCCCGCCTCGCCGGTGACGGAGACCTACGAGGCGGCCTGTGCGGCTTCTTCCGTGTTCCGGGACTGTGGAGCCGTTGCTCTGCTCAGCGGGGACGTGGCCACGGCGTTGCGGCTGATGCGGGTCGCGCCGGGCGCGCCTGAAGGCGCCGCGCGGACCCAGGCCGCGGAGCTCCCGCGCGGGCCCGTCGGGCATGGCACCGTGGCCGCCGTCGACGCGGTGTCCATGGCCTGGGCCGAGCGGTTCGCACGGGCGCTCGCCCCGCTGCGTACGGACGCCGTCCCCGGCGAGCGGCACGCGCGCGTGTCCGCGCCCTTGCCCCAAGCGGCGCGGCTACTCGATGAGTTGGGGCTGGCCCGGGCCACCCCAGCGTCCCTGATGGCCCGTTGGGCGGACGCCGCCGACGACACGGAGGCGCTCGGCGGTCGCGCGGTGGCCGTGCTCGGCGCCGGGCCACGCGGGCCCGCGAGCGTGGACCTCGCCCAGGAGGGCCCGCATCTGCTGATCGAGGGGCCCTCGGGCAGCGGGCGTACGGAGCTGCTGCGCTCCGTCGCCGCCTCGCTCGCCGCCGCGGAGCGGCCCGACCGGCTGGGCATCGTGCTCATCGACGGATGGGACAGCACCGGTGCCGGCGCCGCCTCGCGCGGTGACGGTCTGCGGGTCTGCACCGATCTGCCCCATGTCACCACGCATCTCGCGGCCCACGACCCGGTCCGTATGCGGGAGTTCGCGCAATCCCTCACCGCCGAGCTGAAGCGGCGGGCCGAACTCCTCGGCCGCCTCGACTTCGCCGAGTGGCACGCCCGGCAGCGGCTCCAGGGCCGCATCGTGGGCCAGCGCTCGGCAAGCACCACAGCGTCCCCCGGAACCGCACCCCCCGGAGCCACAACGCGCTCAGGAGCCCAGACCACCCCAGGCGCCGGCGCCGCAGACCTGGACGCGCCCCCGAGTTCCACCCTCCGCCTGCGCCCCGCCGCGGAGCGGCAGCGGGCGGCGGCGGACGCGGGCCCTCCGCTCCCCCGGCTGGCCGTGATCGTCGACGACCTCGACGCGCTCCTGTCGCCCGCGCTGGGCTCCCCGGGACGCCCGGCCGCCGGTTCCGTCGTACGGGCCCTGGAAGCCGTCGCGCGAAGCGGTCACCGTCTCGGGGTGCATCTGGTGGCGGCCACCGCGGGCGGTCCCCGTAGCGACGAGACGGAGCTGGCCCGGCAGGCGGCCCTGCGTATCGCCCTCGAAGCCCCCTCGTCCGGACCGGAGGATCCCGCCCCGGGACGGGGACGCCTCACCGGCCCCCGCGGCCGGTCGACCCCCTTCCAAGGGGGCCGCGTCACGGGCCGTATCCCCCGTACGTCAACGCTGCGCCCCACGGTCGTCCCCCTCGAGTGGGACCGAATGGGCGACCCGCCCGCCCGCCGCCCCGTACGCGAATTGGGCAACGGCCCGACGGACCTGGCCCTCCTCGCCAGCGCCCTGGAGAGAGCCGCCCGCTCCGTGTCGGCCACGGAGGTGCCCTCGCTGCTCTGACGCAGCGCTGAGCAGCTCCTGAGCTGTTCTGAGGCCCTAAAGTCGCCCTCAAAGCCCCTCTGAAGTCGCCCTCCAAGCCACTGCAGAGGTCGCTCTCGAGCCACCTCCGCAGTCGCCCTCCAGGCCGCCCTCAAAGCCGCTCCGAGGACGCCCCAAAGTCAGCTCCAAGCCCGCAATTCTGTACAGCCCTCAACCACCTAACGACTCCTTACAACCGCACACGACTCACCACAAGACTTCATTCGACTCCATCCCGCATGAGCGCACGTCACGACGCGATTACGATCACGCACTTGACACCGCAGGCGCTCTTGCCGACGCCAAGCAGGCAGGCGTACACCAAGAGCGCACGGGACAGCAGCGCTCGGACGTTCGACGGAGAACGGGGCAAGTCATGCGCAGCACTCTTCGTACACGCAGGCCGATCAGGAAAGGCAGGGCCACAAAGGCCGCAGCCGCCGTCGTCGCGGGGGCGATGGCGCTCGCCCTCACCGCATGTGGCGGCGACGGCAAAGACGACTCAGGAAGCGAAGGCGGCGAGAAGGAAAAAGCGGCCTCCGTGAAGCTCCCCAAGCTCGACGGCCAGAAGCTCGAGGTCGCGGCCGTCTGGACCGGCCCGGAGCAGGAGAACTTCACCAAGGTCCTGGAAGAGTTCGAGAAGCGGACGGGCGCCGACGTCAGCTTCGTACCGACCGGCAACAACACCTCCACCTTCCTGGGCACGAGGATCCAGGGCGGCAAGCCGCCGAACGTGGCATTCCTGCCGCAGGTCGGCGTGCTCCACCAGTTCGCCGACAAGGGCTGGGTCAAGCCGCTGGGCGCCGAGGCGCAGGCGGAGCTCGACAAGAACTTCTCGGCGGGCTGGAAGGACCTGGGCGCGTACAAGGACAAGCAGTACGGCGTCTATGCGAAGGCCGCCAACAAGTCCCTGGTCTGGTACAACACCGCCGCGTTCGAGGCGGCCGGGATCACCGAGGAGCCGAAGACCTGGGACGAGTTCGTCCAGACGGCGCAGACTCTGTCGGACGCGGGTTCGCCCGCGGTGTCCGTCGCCGGGCAGGACGGCTGGACCCTCACCGACTGGTTCGAGAACGTCTATCTCTCGCAGGCCGGACCGGAGAAGTACGACCAGCTCGCCCAGCACAAGATCAAGTGGACGGATCCCTCCGTGAAGGAGGCCCTGACCACGCTGGCCGAACTGTGGGGCAAGGACGAGTTGATCGCGGGCGGCCGGGACGGCGCGCTGCGCACGGAGTTCCCGAAGTCGGTGACGAACACCTTCTCCGGTGACACCCCGGCGGCGATGGTCTTCGAGGCCGACTTCGTCGCGGCGAACATCAACGCCGACACGGACGCCAAGATCGGTACCGACGCCAAGGTCTTCCCGTTCCCGGCGGTCGGCAGCGAGTCGCCGGTAGTCAGCGGCGGTGACGTGGCCGTGGCCCTGAAGGACGACAAGGCCTCGCAGGCCCTGCTGACCTTCCTCGCGTCGACCGACGCGGCCGAGATCTGGGCCGCACAGGGCGGCTTCGTCTCCCCCAACAAGGAGATGGATCTCGAGACATACAAGGACGATGTGACCAAGGACATCGCCGAGGCGCTGCTCGCCGCGGGCGACGACTTCCGCTTCGACATGTCCGACCAGGCTCCCGCCGCGTTCGGCGGCACCCAGGGCCAGGGCGAGTGGAAGGCGCTGCAGGACTTCCTGAAGGACCCGTCGAAGGTGGAGGAGATTCAGCAGCAGCTTGAGACGGCCGCCACCAAGGCGTACGAGGGCTGACGGCAGCCTATGTCGTCCCAGGTGGCGATGGCGGGGGGCTCCACGGGTCCGGTGCCCCCTGCCCGGAAGCGCAAGAGCGTGATGGGCACCCGGCCGTGGGTGGCGGGACTGTTCCTGCTGCCCGCGCTGGTGCTGCTCGGCGCGCTCGTGGTCTACCCGATCGGGTACTCGGTCTGGCGAAGTTTCTACGACGCCGACGGCTCGTCCTTCGTCGGCATGCAGAACTACGGCGACATCTTCACGGACGACGCCACGTTCACCGCCGTCAAGAACACCGCGATCTGGGTCGCGGTCGCCCCCGCCCTGGTCACCGGGCTCGGGCTGATCTTCGCCGTGCTGATGGAGCGGGTGCGCTGGTCGACGGCGTTCAAGCTGGTCATCTTCATGCCGATGGCGATCTCCATGCTCGCGGCGGGCATCATCTTCCGGCTCGTCTACGAGGCGGATCCCGACCAGGGCGTGGCCAACGCCGTGGTCGTGGGGGTGCACGACACCTTCGCCGAATCGTCCGTCTATCCCAACGCGCGCCCGTCGCCGGAGGGTGAACTCGGACTCAAGGCCTCCGGAGGCGGCGCCTTCACGACCACGGACACGGTCAGAGCGGGAGCTCCGGCCCTGCTCCCGCTGGTCGGCATCGCCCCGAACAAGCTGCCCGGCGCTCCCGTGGACGCCAAGCCCGCCGAGTCCGCGGGCGACGAGGTGTCCGGCACGGTCTGGCTGGACTTCAGGCTGGGCGGCGGCGGCCAGAAGGGCGAGATCAACGCCCGCGAGAAGGGCCTCTCGGGCATGAAGGTCGAAGCGGTCAAGGACGGCGAGGTCGTGGCGTCCGCGAAGGCCGCCGACGACGGTTCGTTCCGGCTGCCCGCGGAGGCGGACGGTGCCCAACTCCGGCTGCCCGCCTCGAACTTCTCGGCGCCCTACAACGGCGTCGACTGGCTCGGCCCGAGCCTGGTCACTCCGGCCATCATCGGGGCGTACGCCTGGATGTGGGCCGGTTTCGCGATGGTGCTCATCGCGGCGGGCCTCGCGGGAGTGGACCGCAACCTCCTGGAGGCGGCCCGGGTCGACGGGGCCAACGAGTGGCAGGTGTTCCGCAGGGTCACGGTGCCCCTGCTCATGCCGGTCCTCGTGGTCGTCCTGATCACGTTGATGATCAACGTGATGAAGATCTTCGACCTCATCTTCATCATCGCGCCACAGCCCACCCAGGACGAGGCCAATGTGCTGGCCCTCCAGCTCTACAACGCGGCGTTCACCGGGAGCGGCGACCTCGGCCTCGGCAGCGCGATCGGCATCGTCCTGCTGCTGCTGGTCCTGCCGGTGATGATCGTCAACATCCGCCGACTGCGAAGGGAGCGCCGACGGTGACCGCACCCTCCGTACCCGTGAAAGAACCGAAGGAACCACTGCCGGCGGACGTACCGGACCGGCCCGCCGAGCGTTCGCTCGTCTCCCGGCTCGCGAGCGGCGCGGCCGGCGGCGTGATGCGGATCTTCCTGATCCTGATCGCGCTGATCTGGGTGACGCCGACGGTCGGTCTGCTCGCCTCGTCGTTCCGCGATCCGACGGACATCGCCGAGTCGGGCTGGTGGACCGTCTTCAGCAAACCGGCCCAGCTCACCACCGAGAGCTATTCGACCCTGCTCGGCAAGGAGGAGATCACCGACTCCCTGCTCAACACGATCTGGATCACCGTTCCGGCCACCGCCCTGGTGATCGTCATCGGGGCCATGGCCGCGTACGCGTTCGCCTGGATGGACTTCAAGGGCCGCGACTGGTGGTTCCTGGTCGTGGTGGCGCTGCTCGTGGTGCCGGTGCAGGTCGCCCTGATCCCGCTGTCCTCCCTGTTCGGCGACCTCGGGATCTACGGCAGCATCCTCGGCGTCGTCCTCTTCCATGTGGGCTTCGGCCTGCCGTTCGCGATCTTCCTGTTGCGGAACTTCTTCGCGGAGATCCCCCGTGAACTCCTCGAGGCGGCACGGCTGGACGGCGCGGGCGAGATGCGGCTGTTCGCCACCGTGATCCTGCCGCTGGGCGCACCCGCCATCGCGTCCCTCGGCATCTTCCAGTTCCTGTGGGTGTGGAACGACATGCTGGTGGCACTGGTCTTCTCGGGCGCCGACTCGAAGCCGCTGACGGTCGCGCTGACCGAGCAGACCCGGCAGTTCTCCGGCAACATCGAGACGCTCGCGCCCGGCGCGTTCATCTCGATGGTGATTCCGCTGGCGGTGTTCTTCGCATTCCAGCGGCAGTTCGTGTCCGGTGTGATGGCGGGCGCGGTGAAGTAGCGCTTCCGGACGATCTGTTGAGGGGCGGCCGGTACCCGGCCGCCCCTCATCTCATTCCCGACGTCCCCCATATGCCACATCTGGCGTAACCACGTCACCCCTTCGGCCGTTTCCGGGCAGTCTGCCGCGCCGACCCATGGATGTGACGTGCCCCGGTTCAGTGTCATCGTCCCCGCGTACAAGGTGCAGGCCTACCTGCACGCCTGCCTGGCCTCCGTCCTCGAACAGTCCTATCCGGACCTCGAGTTGATCGCCGTCGACGACTGCTCGCCGGACGCCTGCGGCTCGATCATCGACGAGTTCGCCGCCCGCGACCCACGCGTACGGCCCGTTCACCTCGACGAACACAAGGGCCGCGGTCAGGCCCGTAACGCCGGTCTGGAGCGCGCGAAGGGCGACTACCTGGTCTTCCTGGACGGCTCCGACACCCTCACCCCGCACGCGCTGCACGCGATCGCCGACCGGCTGAAGGAGACCGAAGACCCGGACGTCCTGGTCTACGACTTCGCGCGCACCTTCTGGACGGGCGAAACCGTACGCAACGTCCAGGCGGCGCAGCTCACCGAGCGGGGCCCGGCACCGTTCCGGCTCGACGACCGGCCAGGACTGCTCAAGGTACTCATGGTGGTGGGCAACAAGGCGTACCGCCGGGAGTTCATCGAGCGGGAGGGCTTCACGTTCCCTCCCGGCCACTACGAGGACACCCCCTGGACGTACTCAGTTCTGATGGCCTCCGAGACCATCGCGACGCTCGACCGCGTCTGTGTCCACTACCGCCAACGACGCCAAGGGAGCACAACCGGAACACCCCGCACGACCGGCACCACAGGCACCACCGGCTCCACCGGCCGGGGCCACTTCGACATCTTCGACCAGTACGACCGTGTCTTCGCCCATCTCGACGCCCACCCGGAGCTGGCGCACTGGCGTCCCGTCCTATTCCGCCGCATGGTCGACCACCTCTCGGCCGTGTTCCTCGGACGCGACCGCCTGCCGCGCCGCTCCCGCCCCGAGTTCCTGCGCAGGGCCCGCGCCCACTACGCCCGTTACCGCGTGCCGGGCGCCCGCCTCCCCGCCCGCAACTGGCTGCGACACGTACTCATCCGCCTGGGCAGCCACCGCACGTATCGCACGCTGTGGGCGGCGGCGCAGCTGAAGAGACAGGTGTCGGAAGGCGTCACGGCGGCATTCCACGCCGTACGGGCCATGGCGCTGCGGCTGCACTACCGCGTCCAGCTCCGGCTGCCCGTACGGGCCGACCACGCCGTGTTCTCCAACGGCGACGGACGCGGTTACGGCTGCAACCCGGCGGCGCTCGAGGACGCGTTCCGTACGTACGCCCCCGGCATCCGCACCGCGTGGATCGCGACGCCCGAGCACCACCACACCGTCCCGACCGCGACCCGCAGGCTGACCCCGGACACGGCCGCGTACTGGACGGCGCTCGCCCGCTCCAAGTACCTCGTCAGCAACGTCGACTTCGACCGCAGACTGGTCAAGCGACCGGGTCAGATCCTGGTCCAGACGCAGACGGGCACCCCCCTCAAGCGCATGGGCCTGGATCTCCAGGACCGCCCGGCGGCGGCCCGTGGCACGGACTTCGCCGAGCTGCTGCGCGGCGTCGACCAGTGGGACTACTGCCTGTCCGGCAACCGCCACACCACGCTCGTCTGGGAGCGCGTCTTCCCCTCCGGCTATACGACGCTCGAGTACGGCCAGCCCCGCAACGACGTGTTCCAGCGGGCGACTTCGGCGGACGTGGCCCGGCTGCGCGAGACGCTCGGCATCCCGGAAGGCTCGGTCGCGATCCTGTACGCGCCGACCCACCGCGACTACCGCCGCTCCCAGCCCAGCATGCTCGACCTGGAGCGCATCCTGCGCCAACTCGGCCCGCGCTTCGTGCTGTTGACCCGCGCCCATCCCTCGTACGGGCAGCCGCTGGCCCGCAGCGGCGGCCGGCTGATCGATGTGTCGGGGCATCCGAGCGTCGAGTCCCTGTGCCTGGCCTCGGACGCGCTGATCACCGACTTCTCCTCCCTGATGTTCGACTACGCGAATCTCGACCGGCCGATCGTGATCCACGCGAACGACTGGGCGGCGTACGAGGCGGCCCGTGGCACCTACTTCGATCTGCGCAAGTTCCCGCCGGGAGTCGTCGCGCGCAGCGAGGACGAACTGATCGACATCTTCGCGACCGGCCACTGGCGCGGTTCGCGCTCCGCGCAGCTGAGGGCCGCGTTCCGGGAGCGCTTCTGCCCGTACGACGACGGGCGGGCCGCCGAACGTGTCGTACGCCGGGTGGTGCTCGGCGAGACCGCCGGGCTGCCCGCCGTGGTGCCGCTCGACGAGCGCCATCCGGTGCCGTCGATGGAAGATGGCATTCCGTGGGTGCTCGATTCCACCCGAACCGGGGATTATCCGGCCGCCTCACCACTGGCAACTGTTTCGACATCCGGAGTTTCCGTTCCCGTCGTTGACACCCCCTGAAGCCCTCCGATCCCATCCCTGAACACAGAGAATCCATAGACCCCGCTGTACGGAGTACACATGACCTCCAGCACCACCGAGCTGCCCCGTCCCAGGACCCTGTCGGACGTCAAGGGCTGGTTCCGTGCCGTCGATCAGCAACTGTTCGACTGGTTCCTGTCCCGGCAGCTCGACAGCCAGCAGACCGGCAATCTGCTGGAGCTCGGCGCCTACATGGGAAAGAGCGCCATCTTCATGGGCTCTTACCTGCGTGACGAGGACAAGTTCACGGTGTGCGACCTCTTCGACTCCCCCGCCGAGGACGCGGCCAACAGCAAGGAGATGAACAAGTCCTACTCGACGCTGACCCGGCGGGCCTTCGAGGCCAACTACCTCGCGTTCCACGAGGAGTTGCCCGAGATCATCCAGGCGCCGAGCCAGGTGGTCGCCGACCGTGTCGAGGACAAGAGTTGCCGCTTCGCGCACATCGACGCCTCGCACCTGTACGAGCACGTGAACGCGGATATCGCGGCGGTGCGCGACATCCTGCTGCCCGACGGCGTGGTCGTGCTCGACGACTTCCGCGCCGAGCACTGCCCGGGCGTCGCCGCGGCCACCTGGGGCGCGATTCCCACCTTCGACCTGCGCCCCATTTGCATCACCGGCACCAAGTTCTACGGCACCTGGGGCGACCCCGAGCCGCTGCGCGACGCGCTGCTGGAGTGGCTGGCGGGCCGCGACGACATGTGGCACGAGGTGCAGCAGGTCGCCGGGTACGGGCTGATCCGTATAACCGGTAACAAGGCGACCGAGCCGAAGCAGCCGGTGTCCAAGTACGCGGGCGAAAAGCCGAAGCCGGCCGCCGAGGCCCCCAAGCCCACGCCCGCCCCGAAGCCCGCCTCCGCCACCACGCGGCCCGCCACGGTCAGCGCCGCCAAGCGTCGCCCGAGCGCGGCCAGGCGGCTCGCCAAGGACCTGCTGCCGCCGATCGTCACGAGGGCGATCGTCAAGGCACGCAAGGGCTGAAACCTCTCGGTGGGGCGGGCTGCGGCTCGCCCCACCGTTGTGTGCGGTGGCGGCGGGCTCACCTCAGCAACACCACGTCACTGAAAGAGCCGTATGCCCCGCTTCAAGGCGCGTACCTGGGTGATCGTTCTCGCCGCCGTCTTCGCGCTGCTCCAGCTCGCCAACGACACCGGCCGGGACACTCCCGACACCAGGAACTACCTCTCGTACGCCCTGAGTCTGCGCGGTGACAGCAAGCGCGAGGCCGCTGCCGCCACCATCGACTACGTCTGCGCGAGCCGGCACGCCGAGGCGCGCCGCGAACGGAGCGTCGACGTGGTGCGCTTCCACTCCCCCGGCCCGGTCGGGCGGATCCCCGAGGAGTGCCGGCGCGAGCTGTGGCCGGAGGTGGAACGGCGGCTGCGGAACGGGGAGACGACCGCGCACACGGTGCCGTTCAACTCCCCCCGCTTCATGCGGATCTTCGAGGCGCGGCCCGGATATCCCGCGCTGCTGATGCCCTTCGTCACGGTGTTCGGCGTGACCTGGGGCATCTGGCTGACGAGCGTGTTCGTAGCCGCGGCCGGAGGCGTCCTCGTCTTCCTGATCCTGCGCACCCTGCGCGCCCCGCCCGCCGTGGCCCTCACCGGGCAGGCCCTGTACTACGCCCTGCCGGTCGGCACGACCGCGATGCGCCCCATGACCGAGGGGCTCCAACTGGCCCTGACCTTGGCGGTCTTGTGGGGCTGCGCACTAGCGCTGGACGGCCGAACGCGCGCCGGCGCCACCATGATCGGCGGCTCGCTGCTGCTGCTCTTCACGGTGAAGCACTCGCAGGCGATGTTCCTCGGGCTGTGCTTGGTGGCGGCGTGCGCGGTGATCGCCGTACGGAGGAAGCGAGTTGACCAAGCGCTGCGGGTGATCGCCGTGGTGGCGGGCTGTGCGGCGGTCGGGACCGTGACGGCCGCAGGGCTGCTGAACTACCCCTCCACGAACGAGAGTCTCCAGGACCTGCTCGCCGATCACTTCACGCGACCCGACCGCGCCGAACCCTGGCCGGAGTTCTGGCAACTCGAGTTCAACTTCTGGGCGGAGTGGCTGCGTCGGCAGTTCTTGCAGCCCCTGTTCCTCGTGGCGCTGGCCGCCGGGGCGTGGGGTGTACTGCGGCAACGTCCGGCCTTCGCGGCGTTCCTGATCGCGGCGGCCTTCAGCGGCGTCATCAACCAGGCGGGGCACCCGGACATCACCATCGGCGACCGGCTGATCGTGGTGGCGTGGGTGCTGCCGGTGATCGGGCTGCCGCTGCTGCTGGAGCGGGCGGTTTCGACGATCCCGGCGCTTGAAATGCCGGACGCCCGGCCCGCGTTGGGTGCGGACCGGGCAACAAGCAGGGTTTGACCGGGGGTTACTCGACCGCCCGATTACTCGCCTGCCCGATTAATCGACTTACTCGACGACGAGCTCGACCGGGATGTTGCCGCGGGTGGCGTTGGAGTACGGGCAGACCTGGTGGGCCTGCTCGATCAGCTTGCGGCCGGTCTCGGCGTCCACGGAGTCGGGCAGTTCCACGCGCAGCGTGACCGCGAGGCCGAAGCCCTCGCCCTGCTTGCCGATGCCGACCTCGGCGGTCACCGCGGCCTCGCTGACGTCGACCTTCGCGTTCCGGCCGACCAGGCCGAGGGCGCTGGCAAAGCAGGCGGAGTAGCCCGCGGCGAACAGCTGCTCCGGGTTGGTGCCCTGACCGCTGCCGCCCATCTCCTTCGGGATGCCCAGCTCGAGGTCGAGGCGGCCGTCGTTGGTGAAGGCGCGGCCTTCACGGCCGTGGGTGGCGGTGGCGACAGCGGTGTAGAGCGCGTCCATGGGAGACATCCCTCTCGTCATATGGATCAGAAGCAAGATCGGTCGTGGTGGCGGGCAGGGCCTCTGGGTTGCTCGCCTCACGACCACAAGTAGAGCACACAATTCAGTTGTGCACAATCCAATGGCGTACTCGGGTTATCCTGAAGGCATGACCACTCCGACTCCGACGACCGAGACCCCGACCCCCGAGGACTTCCTCCGTCTCGACCAGCAGATCTGCTTCTCGCTGAACGCCGCCTCGCGCGCCTTCGGCGGCGTGTACCGGGTCGCCCTGAAGGATCTGGGGCTCACGTACCCCCAGTACCTGGTCATGCTCGTGCTGTGGGAGCACGGCGAGCTGCCCGTGAAGAAGCTGGGCGAGCATCTGCGGCTCGACTCCGGAACGCTGTCGCCGCTGCTCAAACGCCTGGAGGCGACCGGTCTCGTACGGCGTGAGCGCAGCGCCCGCGACGAGCGGTCGGTGGTCGTCGGGCTCACGGACGAGGGCGGTGCGCTGCGCGAGAAGGCGCTCGCGGTACCGCGCCGGATCGCCGCCGCGACGAGCTTCGACCTGGACGAGATCCGCGACCTGCGGGCCCGGCTCGACAAGCTCACGGCGGCGCTGGACTCGGCGGAGCTGGAGAGCGACTGACCACTGAGACGCTGCTTCTGAGAGCCGAGACGCAGCTTCTGAGGGCTGAGACGCCGCTTGCGAGGGAGCTTGCGCTCACTGCTGCCCTCTCTCCCCACGGGACAACAAGCACCTCATAACGGAGAATGAGGCGCAAAGCTTCCATTTCTTCCCGTTCGTCCCCGTGGAATCCAGGCACACCATGCGAGCCACGCACCCTCCCCCGTCGCAGGTCTCCGTCATAGTCATCGGCTACGACGACGCCGCCCTTGTGACGGACGCGGTGCGCTCCGCTCTCGTGCAGGGCCCGGCTGTCCGCGAGGTGATAGCCGTCGACGACTGCTCGACGGATGGCAGCCCGGACCTCCTCGACCGGCTCGCGCGCGGCGAACCGCGCCTGAAGGTCGTACGCCGCAAGGTCAACAGCGGCGGCTGCGGCAGCCCCCGCAACGACGGGATCGACGCCGCGACGGCCCCGTACGTGATGTTCCTGGACAGCGACGACGTACTGCCGCCCGGCGCGGTGGACGCGCTGCTCTCCGCCGCCGTCGGTCACGGTACGGAGGTGGCGGCCGGCCTGTGTATCCGCCGCGAGCTGCCGTCCGGACGCGAGATCCCCTGGCGCCCCGAGCTGTACGCGCGTCCCGTCCTCGTCCCCCACCCCTCGCTCCGCACCCGCCTGGTCCACGACACGCTCTGCGTCAACAAGCTGTACCGCACCGGCTTCCTGCGCGAGCACGGCATCCGCTTCCCCGAAGGCCGCTTCCCGTACGAGGACTTCGTGTTCACCGCGCGCGTACTCGCCGCCGGTCCGCGTATCGCGCTGGTCCCCGACCCGGTGTACGTCTGGCAGGTGCGCCGGTCCGCCGAGCGGCTGTCGATCTCGCTGGACCGCGCGGACATGGACAACTGGCGGGCCAGGCTCACGGCCCACGGCATGGCGTACGACACTCTCCTCGGCGCCGGTGAGAAGCGGCTCGCCAGGGCGGCGCGCGCCGCGTTCCTGGACCACAGCCTGCGGATGTACGCGCGCGAGCTGGGGCTGCGCGACTCCGGGTACCGGCGCGAGTGGTGGGCGCTCACGCGCGCGTACCTCGCGGCATTCGACGCGGGTGACTTCGCGGCGGCCCCCGCGCCCGGGCGGGTCGTCGCGCAGGTCGTCCTGGCCTCCGAGGAGCCGCGCGACCTGGACCGCATCAGAGAGCTCGCGTCACGTCCGGCCCGGCTGACGCCGCCGTACGCGCGGGCCGCGGACGGTACGCCGGTGTGGTCCGCCGACTTGCCCCAAGTGGCCTTGGAACACCTGCTGTTCCGGCCTGTACGGCTCCTCCCTGTGGCCGTCGACGCGGAACTGCGGCCACGCGCGCGTGCCACGCGGCTTCGGCTGCGTCTGCATGAGCTGTATGGGCGGATGGGGGAGGCGGGGCCGGAGGGGGTGGAGGTCGAGTTCGTACATCGGGAGGAGGGGCGGGTGGGGCTCGCGGTCAGGGCGGCGCTTGTGCCGGGCGATGGCGCGGACGACTCCGGGGCGAACTCTGGCTTCGGCCCCTCGGTCGGCTGCTGGTGGGCCGAGGTGCCGGTCGACCTCTCCGCGCTCGGCTCGGGCACGTGGGACCTGCGGCTGCGGCTGAGGTTCCGGGACGGTTCGGCCCGCTACACCTCCGCGCACGCAGTCGCCGGGGCTGGGCTGCTGCGTCGTACGGCGGTGTTGAGCGGGCGGCACGGTGTGCTGCTGGTCCAGCCGTACGCGACCCATTCGGGCTCGCTGGCGTTGCGGCTCGCGTCCGGTCGGCGGGGAGTGGCCGCCGTACTGCGGCGACGGCTGAGGCGGCTGCTTCACTGATTGCTCTGATGCAAGACGAGGCCCAGTGACCGACGATGGTCCTACTGACCGACAGACGAGGGGACGGCCGTACATGACCTGGCTGATCACCGGCGGCGCCGGCTACATCGGGGCGCACGTCGTCCGCGCGATGACCGAGGCGGGCGAACAGGCAGTGGTGTACGACGACTTGTCCACCGGGATCGCCGAGCGCGTCCCCGACGGGGTGCCGGTGATCGTCGGCTCGACCCTGGACGCGGATCGCGTGTCCCGCGCACTCACGGACCACGCCGTCACCGGTGTCGTCCACCTGGCGGCGAAGAAGCAGGTCGGCGAGTCGGTCGAGCTGCCGCTGCACTACTACCGCGAGAACGTCGAGGGCCTGCGGGTACTGCTGCAGGCGGTGACGACCGCAGCGGTCCCCTCCTTCGTCTTCTCGTCCTCGGCGGCGGTGTACGGCATGCCGGACGTCGACCTGGTGACGGAGGAGACGCCCTGCGTGCCCATGAGCCCGTACGGCGAGACGAAACTGGCGGGCGAGTGGCTGACCCGCGCCACGGGCCGCGCACACGGCCTCTCGACGGCCTGCCTGCGCTACTTCAACGTGGCGGGCGCGGCGACCCCGGAGCTGGCCGACATCGGCGTCTTCAACATCGTCCCGATGGTCTTCGAAAAGCTGACGGAGGACGCGCCACCCCGGATCTTCGGCGACGACTATCCAACGCCGGACGGCACATGCGTACGCGACTACATCCACGTGGTCGACCTGGCCGAGGCCCACGTAGCAGCAGCCCGCCGCCTGTCCACGTCCCCCGGCACAGACCTGACCCTCAACATCGGCCGCGGGGAAGGCGTTTCGGTCCGCGAAATGATCGACCGCATCAACGACCTCACGGGCTATGACCTGCCCCCGGTCGTCACCCCTCGCCGCCCGGGGGACCCGCCCCGCGTCGTGGCCTCGGCCGCCCGCATCGCCGACGAGCTGGGCTGGAAGGCAAGGTACGACGTGACCGACATGATCACGTCGGCTTGGGAGGGGTGGGTGCGCTTGCATCCGGAGGCACGGCGAGGCTAGATCAGCGCGCACTGTCAGGGTTATGGGCCCTTACGGACCGCGCGCCGGTACTTGTTAGCCTCGATCGTGGCCCCTAGCCCGACGATCCGGTGGACTGTGGATCATGACAGCGACAGCGCCAACAACATTGGTCCTCGCGGGGACAGGCAAGACCGGACGCCGCGTCGTGTCCGGACTCGAAGCGCGTGACGTGCCAGTACGGGTGGGCTCACGGCGCGCCGATCCGCCCTTCGACTGGCAGGACGACACCACGTGGGAACCCGCGCTACGAGGCATGGAAGCGGCCTATGTGGCCTTCTACCCCGACGCGGCGTTCCCCGGCGCGGCCAGGACCGTGGGTTCCTTCGCAAACCTTGCAGTGGCCCGCGGCGTCCGGCGCCTCGTCCTGCTGGCCGACCGCGGTGCCGACGAGGCCGAGCGGTGCGAACAGGCGGTACGGGACTCGGGTGCGGAGTGGACCATCGTACGGGCGGGCTTCATCACGCAGAACTTCAGCGAGGCCTTCCTCGTAGAACTGGTCCGGTCCGGTCTGGTCGCCCTTCCGGCCGGCGACGTCGCGGAACCGTTCACGGACGCGGAGGACATCGCGGAAGTCGCCGTCGCGGCCCTGACCGAGAACGGCCACGCCGGCCGCATCCACGACGTGACCGGCCCACGACTGCTCACCTTCGCCGACGCCATCGCCGAGATAGCGAGCGCGACCCACAGGGACATCCGCTATCTACCGGTCACACCCGACCAGTTCATATCATCCCTGACCGAACGAGGCGTGCCGCCCGAGTACGCAACGCAACTGGCCAACCTGATGACCGAGGTCTTCGACGGCCGCAGGGCCCAGGTGACCGACACCGTAGAGCGCGTTCTCGGCCGCCCGCCCCGCGACTTCGCGGACTATGCCCAGGAGACAGCCACAACTGGTGTCTGGGACGGCCATGCTGCGCCCTCTGGCGAAGCCTGACGCGCTCGGCAAGTCAGAGCACGGCTGAGCCGATCGACGCGAACCGACCCTGAATCCGGCTGAGTTCGATGCCTCTCGGTCGGCCTGGCGATAGGGTCCACACGTGCGTTGATCTTCCGGGCGGCGGCCAAGTGTCGCCGCGGACGGTGCAGGGCGCCCCCGACAGCGGGGCCGCCCCGGCAGGCATACCCGTCACCATCCCACCGGAGATCACACGTGACTGCTCAACAGCCCCTCACTTACGACGCGTTCGTCGAACTCGCCCGCGCCGATTCCGCCGTCGTCGGCATCGTCCTCAAGGGTTCCAAGGCCCACGAGGGCATGACCACCAAGCACTCCGACCACGACCTGTACGTCATCCTCGCCGATGACGCGGCCACGGATCTCACCCGGTTCACAGGCCACCGCACCCCCGAACTCGACCTCGTCATCGTCTCCCTCGCCGAGTTCCGCGCAGCCGGAATGCCCGGCTTCGAGCGCTACGCCCTCGCCCGCGCCCAGGTGGTACTCGACCGGCTCGACGGAAGCATCGCCCAACTCCTGACCGACAAGGCACGTCTCGACACCGATGAAGCCTTCCGGGACTCCCGTGAGTGGCTCGACGCCTATGCCAACTCCCACTACCGCTCCGTCAAAAACGACCGCGACGGCCATTCACTCGCCGCCCACCTGGACGCCGCCGACAGCATTCGCTTCCTGCTGGAGCTGCTCTTCGCTCTCGACCGTCGCCCCCGCCCCTACAACAAGTACCTGGAGTGGGAACTCGCCCGATACCCGCTGCCCGGCTGGGACACCGACATGCTGCTCGGTGCTGTCGCCCACATCTCGGGAACAGGCGACGTGCCCCTGCAACGGCACCTCTTCGCCCGTGTCGAGGCAGCAGCCCGGCGGGCCGGACACGGCGCGGTGCTGGATGCATGGGGCGAGGACCTCGACTTGATGCGGCCGCAGTAGAGGGATGCGGCGGAGGGCGGACTGCGTCCGCTCCAGCACCGTGCTCACAGCAGCCCCGACAAGATCGTCCTACTCATGGACCCGTCTCACCGAGGTGTGACGGATTCCCCGGCCGCCCGTCGCTGGCCGGGCCACATGTCGTCATACGCTGCGTCGAAGAACTGCACCTGCGGCCCGCGCAGCGCAGACACCTCGGCTATCGCACCCCGGGCTGCCTCACCGAGGCGGGCTGCATAACGATAGGCGGCACCCCTCAGTGGCTCACTTCTGGCAGCCAGGTCGATCTCCGCATGAGCCAGCCATAGATCATCGACTAGTTGGTCGAGAACGGGATCGGCCAAACTGTCGCCACTGCCTGAGCGCGCGAACGCCGCCTTCTCCACCTGCGACGCAATGGCTAGGAATTTCAAGACGGCATTCTTGAGCTCCGCGCGGTGCTCGGCCGCTTCCTGCACTTCGACCTGCCGGGTGCTTGCTCGCGAGACGAGATACTGGCCAAACAGCGATCCGCCCGCGCCAAGCACAACACCTGCCAGAGACAACAGCGCCGGCCCCAACGTTCCCCAAGATCCCATAGCTGGAGTCTCTCAACATCGGTTCGCTGCCGTGCGAAGGCGGAGCTTTTCCCGTACCTGTGACCAGCAAGGAGCCTCCAGCGGCCGTTCGGTGGGGAGATAGCGTCCCGTCGGGTGGTGCAGGCCGTGAAGATCTGCGCAGCAGGGCTGGCGTTGGCGAGCACCGTATGGGTTCGCCATAACCGATCGACGCCCTGATCGTGATGGCGTTAGCTGGTCGGCATGCCAGAGCTGCGTACCGATCGTCTCCAGCTCCGCCGGTGGCGGGAGTCCGACCTCGAGCCGTGGGCGGCGATGAACGCCGATCCCGAAGTCCGAGAGCACCTGGGTGAACTGCTGACGCGGGAGCAAAGCGACGCCGCGGTGGCACTCATGCAGGCCGAGTTCGACGAGCGAGGCTTTGGGTGGTGGGCGCTCGAAGCTCGGGAGACCGGTGAGTTCATCGGCCGCGTCGGCTTGGACGAGGTGGACGAGGAGATGCCGTTCGCGGGGGTGGATATCGGGTGGCGGTTGAGGCGTTCGGCGTGGGGGCACGGTTACGCCACCGAGGCTGCCCTGGCGTGCCTGGCCTTCGGCTTCGAGACCCTCGGGCTGCCGGAGATCGTTGCATCGACGACCGCCAATAACCTTCGTTCCCAGGCAGTGATGCGCCGGATCGGCATGACACGGGACCCGGCTGACGACTTCGAGGACCCGAGCGTGCCCGAAGGGCCGCTTCGCCGCTGTGTGCTGTATCGGGCCCCCGCAGAGAAGCCCACGGGCTACACCACGAGGGCTGGCTAGCGTGAACCAAGTGTCGAGCGAGGAAGTGATGCAGGACGGTGCCCACCGCCGGGTGGTTCGGATCGGTGACACTGTCCGCAGGCCGGTCCAGCAGTGGACGCCCACCGTCCACGCATTGCTGCGACACCTGGAGAAGGTTGGCTTCGCCTACGCGCCCCAACCGCTGGGAATCGACGGCGAAGGTCGTGAGGTCCTTACGTACATCGAGGGTGACTCCGGCTCGATGGGTTGGGCCAAGGTCGTGGACGACCAGGACCTGGGCAACTTTGCCCGACTGCTGCGCGAGTACCACGATGCCTGCGAGGGCTTTTCACCTCCACCGGGTGCGAACTGGTCCACGGATGCAGGCGGCAGAGATGCAGGCAGCTCCGACGACGAGGTCGTCTGCCATGGAGACTTCGGCCCCTGGAACGTGGTCTGGCGGGGTAACCAGCCAGTGGGAATCATCGATTGGGACTTCGCTCGCCCGGCACCACGCCTGCGTGACGTGGCATACGCGCTCGAGTACGTCGCCCCGTTCCGCGACGACGCCGAGTGCCTGCGCTGGCTGCACTACCCGGCGCCACCCGACCGCCGTCTGAGGCTGGAGCACTTCTGCAGCGCGTACGGCCTCGACTCGACCGCGGGGATCGTCGACGCCGTCATTGCCAGACAGCAGGACAACGCCGACCTCGTGCGCCGACTGGCCGAGCAGGGGCACGAGCCCCAGGCCACCTGGGCCGCCGACGGGTTCCTGGCCGCACTTGACCGCAAGATCGGCTGGAGCAAGACGCACCGACAACTGCTCGAGTAGCCGATTCACCCGACGCCGACCGCACTTCTCGCTGCCCTGTCCAGCCGTTCATCGGCCTAGACCGACAGGCGTCACCCCGACCCCGGGCCGACATCCGCCTGACCTCGGCCTGGACTCAACCAAGCCAGGTCACCCGCTGGATGTACACCCGCTTGCGGTAGTCGATGATCTGGTACCACACCATGAGCGGACCCATGGCGATCACGCGCAGGCCTTGCGGGTTCGTCACGCTCGCTCCGTCGCCCGGATCCTGGCCCAGTGAGGCGAGTACGACGAGTTCTCTCGCGACTTCCTCGGCGGCTGCGCGTCCTTCGGCCGGCAATTCGCCGACCACCCAGTCCGGGTCCGCGCCGTACTCCCAGGCCCATCCAGGGTCCTGGGGCTCCTGGTCGTTCAAGCCTCGATCTCCCGCTCGGCCTCGCGCAGAATCCTGTTGATCTCCGCCATGGCGACGCGGAACGCGGCTTCGTCGACTGTTTCGTCCTGAGAGACCCGCTCAGCCTCGTGCAGACGAGCCGCTCGTGACGGATCCCTTTCGATCGCCACGAAGACGCCCCAGCGTTTCAGGAAGAGCTGAAGCGGGGCCGTACTCCCGGTCTGGCTGGCTTGGTCGAACGCCCGCCCGGCTTCCAGGTCGAACTGGGGCAGATCCACGAGGCTCACCCGCTTCACCGCCTCACGCAACGCGTCCCTGGTCAGGGGCGGCATCGGGATGATCGGCCCATCGTGATGCACCGGCTGTGCGCTCATCCCTCGATCCCTTCTCGCCGCCCGCTGGTCAGGCCCAGTGTGCTCGTGGTCGTCACGTGCCAGGGTATCCGCGTATGACCACGTCCGGCCCATCATCGGCCGAGGCCGGATGGGCCCGGCGCCCCGAGTTCGAACCAGACGCCCTTCCCTCCCAGGGGAGGGTCGACGGAGTGTGCAGCGTCGGGTTCTGTGCCCCATCTCCCCTCGGTGAGTGCGTCCACGAGCCAGATGCCGCGCCCGCTCTCGCCGTGGCAGCTCTCTCTCAGTACGGGCGGCTGCAGGTCTCCGTCGTAGACGGTGACACGGACCGGAGCGAGCGGTTCACCGACGGCCAGCCGTAACACAGCGGCGGTCCCCTTGGCGTGTACGCAGGCGTTGGTGACGAGTTCGGAGGTGCAGAGGGCTGCGTCGTCGACGAGGTCGCCGAGTTGCTGCGAGCGCAGGACAGAGGCGACGAAGTCGCGGGCGACGCGAGGGGTGGTGTCCAGGGAGGGGCAGAAGAGTGTGTATTCGGGCATGGAGGATCAACTCCGTTGCAGGGATGAGGAAATGGCAGGAGGAGAGGAGAGGAGTAGGCGCCGGTTGGTGTCATTGCCCGTGGGGTCGACTTCGCACGGGTGCGCTTCCAACTGGCCTTGGGCATGGGCGAGTTGAGCAGCCGAACGCTGATGCAACGCAGCGTGTCGGCTTCGGCACTGAAGGTAGGGGACAACCTATAGCCGGAGCAACCTATAGCCACGAATTGGTGACGGCTCTCGTGCCCGTGCCATGCTGGCGCGCGGCAAACTTGTCAGCGGAGCGACCAGGAAGAAGGGACGATGCCGCCAAGGAGCAATCCCACGGCCCGACAAGAGCGCCTGGGTGCCGAACTCCGCAAGATGCGCGAACACGCGGGGATCTCCGCACGCGCCGCTGCCGCGCTGCTCGGGTCGAATCCCATGCACCAGAGTCACGTCGAGACCGGACGCAGCGGCATCAGCGAAGACAGGCTCCGGCGCCTCGCCGCCCACTGCGCGTGCGATGACACCGCGTACGTCGACGCCTTGGTAGCCATGGCTGCCGAGCGCGGAAAGGGCTGGTGGGAGGAGTACCGAGGCATCGTCGCCCCTTCGGGACTGAACCTGGCCGAGCTGGAACAGCACGCCGAGGGTGTCCGGACCTTCCAAATGGCGCACGTACCCGGTCTGTTCCAGACCGAGGATCACATGCGGGCCATGTTCCGTTACGTGTCTCCGGACTGGCCGCAGGAAGACCTGGACGCACACGTCGCGTTCCGCTCTCGACGGCAGCAGATCATCACCGGGGAACATGCCACACCGTACGAGGCGGTCATCCACGAAGCTGCCCTGCGCATCCTCGTGGGCGGCCGCAAGACGACCCGCGCCCAGCTTGAACGCATCCTGGAGCTATCGGACCTGGACAACGTGACCGTTCGCGTCCTGCCCTTCTCCACCGAGGATTTCGCCGGAGCTGGGCACTCCATGCTGTACGTGCACGGCCCGGTGCCTCAGCTCGACACCGTCCAACTGGACACCGCGCACGGCGGCGAGTTCCTCGACAGCGAGCCGCGGCTCAAGCAATACCGGAAGCGCTACGACAGGGTCGTATCCACTGCCCTCGAACCAGGTCCCTCCCGGGACTTCATCACCCAGATCGTCCAGGAACTCTGAAAGGCGCCCCCTTGTCCACTCCTCTCACCTGGCAGAAGTCGTCGTTCTCGGGCGGCGGTTCGGGCGAGGACTGCGTCGAACTCGCCACCGCCGACGACACTGCGATACGCCTCCGCGAAAGCGAACGCCCAACAACCTTCCTCACCACGGCCCCCGCCCCCCTGCGCGCCCTCCTCTCCACCCTCAAGGCCGGCCGCCTCGCCCCACGATGACGCCGATCGACCGCACGTCACGTGCCATCGGAGCCGTCCTCGGCTCCGCCGTCGGAGACGCCCTGGGCGCGCCCTTCGAGTTCGGGCCCGAGGTGGCGTTCTCCGCGCGATTTCCCAAGCCCGGTGGCGGCGGTGAGATGTGCGGAGGAGGCGGCTGGGACCCCGGCGAAGCGACCGACGACACCCAGATGGCCGTGCTCGTCGGGGAGTCGCTCCTGGAGTGTGGTGGGCTCGAACTGGCCGACATCTTCCGGCGGTTCCAGCGGTGGGCGGTGTCCGAGCGGGTGGCTCTGGCCGGGGGCGACCCGCTCGATGCGCTGCCGGGCGCCCTGGATCTCGTACACCCGGATCATCGGGCGCGGTACGCGGTCGTCCTAGCGCCGGACTGGCATCCCGACCAGGCCACCGAGTTCAACGGGGCTGTGTGGCCGTGTCTCGGGTCCGCCGTGTGGGCGCTGCGTACCACCGGTTCGTACGAAGGTGCCGTGCGGGCCGCCGTCGATCTGGGCGGGGACACCGACACCGTGGCGGCGGTCACGGGTGGGCTCGCGGGGGCGGTGTACGGGGCGGACGCCGTCCCGTCGCGGTGGACCGAGCCGTTGCATGTGCCGCTGCCGGGGTTCGACGGGCGGGTGCTGCGGGCGGCGGAGCTGGTGGGGCTGGCGGAGCGGCTGGCTCGGTAGCCGCGGACGCGGAAACGCGGCAACGCCTCGCACGGCTGCTCAGCCGTGCGTTTCCGGCACCGTGATCACACCAGCCCGACCCAGCCCGACAAGATCGTCCTACTCGTGAACCCGTCTCACTGAGTGTGACGGATTCCCGGCCGCCCGTCGCCGGCCGGGTCACATGTCGTCATACGCCGCGTCGAAGACCGCGTTGTTTCCGCCGCATGCGCTGCATCAGGGCGTCTCTGCGCTCTGAGGTCCGCTCGACGGAAGGCGCCCCGGTGGCGGAGTGCTGCGGGAGTGGAGTTCGACGGCCAGCGGCGCTGCGGTGAACATCGAGGAGTAGGTGCCGACGACGATGCCGATGAGCAGGGCGAGGGCGAAGTCGGTCAGGGAGTCCCCGCCCAGCAGGGCGAGCGCACACAGGATGAACGCCGCGCCCATGCCGGTGTTGATGGTGCGCGGGACCGTCTGCAGGATCGCGGTGTTGGTGGCGTGTGCGAAGGGTGTCTTGCGCGGCGCGGCCGCGGTCTTCCTGCCCGGCCACAGTTCCCTGATGCGGTCGAAGACGACGACGGAGTCGTTGACCGAGTAGCCGATGACGGTGAGCAGGGCCGCCAGGAACACCCCGTCGATGGGCTTGCCCAGCCAGGCGAAAATGCCGATGAGGATGAGCGCGTCGTGTGCCATGGCGGCGACCGCTGCGGTGCCGAACGTCCAGCGGAAGCGGACGGCGAGGTAGAGCAGCTGGGCGGCGAGAGCCGCTGCGAGGGCGATGACGGCGCCGCGGCGCAGCTCTGCGCCCAGGCTGGGTCCGATCAGTTCGTCCCGTGTTTTCTCCGCGGTGCCGGCGAGGTCGTCGATCGTCTCGGTGATCCGGGCCTCCTCGGCATTCGAGAGCTCGTCGGTACGCACGGTCAGGGCGCCTTCCCCGGAGGTCTGGACGACGGCGCGAGGGAAGCCCGCGTCGGCCAGGGCATCCCGGGCCCGGTCGGCGGACACCGGTGCGCTGGTGGAGTACTCGATGAGCCGACCGCCGGTGAACTCCACGCCGAAGTTCAGCCCGCGCACCGCGATCCCGGAGGTGGCCAGGACGAGGGCCGCGGCGGACAGGGCCAGCCAGCGGCGCCGGTGGCGCATCAGGTCCGGGCTGCGGCGGGAGATCCAGTCGCGGACGGTGCCGGTGCCGGCGATGCCGGTGAGGCGGGGGCGTTGGCGTACGGCGCGCCGGGTGACGGCGAAGTCGGCAAGGACGCGGGTGATCACCAGGGCGCTGAGCATGGAGGCGAGGACGCCGATGCCCAGGGTGACGCCGAAACCGCGCACGGGGCCGGAGGCGAGGAAGAACAGCAGCCCGGCGGCGATGAGGGTGGTGATGTTGGAGTCGGCGATGGCGCTGAATGCGTTGCGGAATCCGGCCGTCAGGGCGGAGCGCAGGCTCTTGCGGCGGCGGGTGGTGTATTCCTCGCGGGCGCGTTCGAAGACGAGGACGTTGGCGTCGACCGCCATGCCGATGGCGAGGACGAACCCGGCGAGCCCGGGCAGGGTCAACGTGGCACCCAGGGCGGCGAGGGCGGCGTAGGAGATCAGTCCGTAGCAGGCCAGTGCCAGGACGGCCAGCGTGCCCATGAGCCGGTAGACGGCGATGAGGAACAGGGAGGTCAGCACGGTGCCGATGACGGCGGCCTGCGCGCTGGCCCGGATGGCCTGGGCGCCCAGGGTGGGGCCGACGGTGCGCTGTTCGACGGTCTCGACCGGCACCGGAAGTGCACCGCCGTTGACGAGCAGGGCCAGTTCTTGGGCCTCTGACGGGCTGAAGGATCCGGTGATCTGGGTGCTGCCGCCGGTGATGCCGGTGCGACAGGCGACCGAGGGGTCGACCTGCGGGGAGGAGATGACCTTGTCGTCCAGCACGATGGCGACGCGGCGCGTGGGATCGCCGACCGGGGCGCAGGCTGCCGCACCGGTCAGATCCGCCCAGCCGTCCGCGCCCGCGTCTTTGAAGTCGACGCTGACGAACCAACCGCCCACGCCCTGCTGGTCGATCCGCGCTTCGGCGCCGTCGACGTCGGCTCCCGTCAACGCGGAGGCCCCCAGGCGCAGCCGCTGTCCGGATTCGTCGGGCCGGAGGTGTTCCTCCGGCCGCTCGGTCGGTGCCTGTCCCGGTTCGGCGATGCCGAGCACGGGGTGGAAGGTGAGCTGGGCGGTACGGCCCAGGACGTCGGCGGCCTCGCGCGGGTCCTGCACACCGGGCAGTTCGACGATGATCCGGTCGTCCCCGGAACGGGCGATGGAGGGCTCGGCGACGCCGAGTGCGTCGACACGGCGGCGCAGTACCTCCAGGGTGCGATCGGTTGCCGCCGAGTCCGCCTCGGCGGTCGGCGAGTCACGGGTTTCCAGCACGATCTGGGTTCCGCCGCGCAGGTCGAGGCCGAGGCGGACCGGTACGGCTGCGGCGATGTAGAGCGACAGGGCGAGAACAGCGAGGGCGAAGATGGCCCGTACACGCGTGGCGCGCGTCAAGAGTGCCTCCAGCAGGCATACCGCGGCCGCCCCGGGCGGCGCGGGAGAAGACAAGGGGAGATGTCAGAGGCCGGCTGGAGACGGTGGCGCCCGCCCGCTGTGCCGCACGGTGTGCTCATGAGGTCCGGCCGCCTCGGGCGCGGGCGCCGACAGCGCCCCCGGCTCGGGGCGCGGCAGCACGGAGCATCGAGGGACGGGCGTGCCCGCGGTCGGCGGAGCGTGCCGCTCAGCGGTGGTGTCCCGGGATGCTCGCGCCGGGACACCCCAGGTCGTGGTGCACGTGTCGTCGGCGTGCGGGGTGGTACTGCCGCCGCTTCCCTGGGCCACCGCGGGGATCGAAGTCGTTACGCCGCTGGGAGAGGCGGGGGCGGCGGTGCCGAGAATGGTCAGAAGGCCGAGGAGGGCGACCAGTACGGGCAGCAGCCTGCCGGCGGTGTCTGCGCGGCGTGGACAGCCGCATGGAGTGGCGGCGCGACGGGGCTGGGCCATACGCCGCCTCCTTCTCGGGCTCTGGTCGTCATACCCTGATCCGGCACGTGAAACCGGGGGCAAGGTTTCGCGAAGTGCGGGCGGCTCAGGGTTCGATCAGGCCGGCCCGGATGGCATAGCGGGTCAACTCCAGGCGGTCGCGCAGACCGAGCTTGTGCAGCAGGTTCGCCCGATGGCGCTGCACGGTCTTGACACTGATGAACAGCGTCTCCGCGATCTCCTTGGAGGAATGGCCCTCGGCGACGAGTTTGAGGACCTCCTCCTCCCGGGCGGTCAGCACGCGGTCCGGAACCTCCTCGCCCCGGCGGACACGGTCGAGATAGTTGCGGATGAGGGCGGTGACCGCTCCCGGGTAGAGGAACGGCTCGCCGCGCATGGCCGCCCGACACGCGGCGACCAGATCGCGGTCGGCCACTGACTTCAGTACGTAGCCGCAGGCTCCGGCTTTGAGTGCCTCGAAGAAGTACTGCTCGTTGTCGTACATCGTCAGCATCAGGATCCGCAGCTGCGGTTGGCGGGACGACAGTTCCCGTGCGGCCTGCAGTCCCGTCATGCGCGGCATGGCGACATCCAGGACGGCCAGGTCCACTTCGTGCGTGCGGGCCAGGGCGATGGCTTCCGCGCCGTCGCCGGCCTCGGCGACGACCTCAAGGTCTGGTTCACCGTCGAGGATGAGCCGCACCCCGCGGCGGACCAGGGCATGGTCATCGGCGAGCAAGATCCGGATCGGGGCCTGGTCAGCCATGATCGGCGTCCTCTTCCTCTGCGGTGGGCACGGGGTCCTTGGCGGTCTCTGCGGTGGACACGGGGTTCTTGGCGATGGGTGCGGACAGGGCCACGTGCGTGCCACCGGTGGTGCCGGTGTCGATCTCGAGCGTGGCGCCGATGAGCAGGGCGCGTTCGCGCATGCCGCGGATCCCGGCACCTTCCCGGGCGATACCGATGCCTCGGCCGTCGTCACTGATGCCCAGCACCACGGCACCGGCGGTTCGCCACAGCCTCAGCTCGATGCGTTCGGCTTCGGCGTGGCGGGCGACGTTGGTCAGCGCCTCCTGCGCCACCCGGTAGAGCACCAGTTCGATCTGCGGGTCAAGAGGCGGCAGGTCAGCGGCGAAGTGGCGTGTGATCTTCAGCCCTGTGTGGGTGGCGAAGTCGTTGGTCAGTGCTGTCAGCGCGCTGATCAGGCCCAGATCCTCCAGGACGCCGGGGCGCAGCCTGCGCGCGAGCCGGCGTACTTCGTCCAGGCTTTCGCGGGTGGTCTCCTGCACCTGCTGCAGTTCGGCGCGCAGGGGCTCGGGGGCCTGGTCGGCTGCTCGCTTGAGTCCCAGCAGGACCGCGGTCAGGCTCTGCCCGACCTCGTCGTGGAGTTCCTGGGCGATGCGCTGCCGCTCGGATTCCTGGGCGGACAGGGCGCGGGCGCTGCTCGTGGCGCGTTCGGCCTCCAGCCGGTCGAGCATGGCGTTGAAGGTGCGGATCAGCTCGGCCACCCCGCCGTGGCCGGTCACCGGCAGGCGCTGGCCCGGGCGCAGCAGGTCCACCCTGGTCATCAGCCTCGTGAGGCGGTCCAGCGGAGCCAGCCCGATACGCAGCAGGGCGGCGTTGGCCACCAGCATGACGATCAGTCCGCCGACCAGGATCACCGCCTCGGTCAGCAGCACCGGCACCGAGACGGTCACCGGTGCCCACAGCAGCAGCGCGGTGGCCGTACCGAGCACCACGGCGTTGAGCCCGAAGATCCGCCAGAACAACGACACAACCCGTTGAGCCTCCCTCGGAATACGCCCCGTCACCACTATCCGTCAGGCGGGCACGGGTTCCCCTCCGCGCATCACCAGGCTTGCTCGCCGCCCAGGGCCAGCCTGCCTGCGGCGCGATGAGCGTGTCGATGGGGTACAACACCCATCTCCCCTGACGCCTGCATCTCCGAGCCCTCTGTAGATGGGTGCTGTGGCCGATGGTTTCCCCTGACCCGGCGGACCAGGGTGGAGACATGAACCAGACGGCCGCCCCACCAATACGGCCGCAGACAGCTGCGGCACGCAGCCCTACGTGGCCTCCGGGATGCCGCGGACTGGTCCATGGTCACCGCCCCGTTCGAAGGGACTGCTTTCCATGCCACTCGACACCGCCGCGCGCCGCGAATCCGGCCCTGAACGTCTGACGGCGCATGAGGCCCGGCAGCGTCTTGAGCATGAGCGCGCCTCGCGGCTCGTCCAGCTCACCGCGATCGAAGAGGCCGGACCCGAGACGAACGACCACCTCATGGCCGTACAGAAGGACGCCTTGCAGCGCGTACTGAAAGAAATCGACGCCGCCTTCCAGCGCATCGAGGACAGCACGTACGGCATCTGCCAGGACTGTGGCCAGCCCATCCCCGTCGAACGACTGGAGATCCTGCCGTACGCGCGCTGCTGCGTCGGATGCCAGAGCCGAACCACCTGATCGCAGACAGCCGGCGGTATGTGGAACGAGTTCCTTTTCCCGTGTGTGGAGGCATGAGGAAGTGAACAACCAGGTCATCGGCGCCGACAACGCGGGCCTGCGCCCCGAGGATCTCGCCGGGCTCCGCGAGAGCCTGCGTGAGCAGCGACTGTTCCGCGAGGAGCAGCTGCGGCAGATCGCAGCGCCGTCCCAGACGCGGGCCGAGCGGATACGCGGGCGGCAGTCCGCCTCACAGCTCGAGGTCCACGTCAAGCTCGCCGCCTCCGCCCGCATGGTCCTCTCCGATGTGGAAGCGGCACTTCAGCGGATGGTCCAGGGCCGCTACGGCAGGTGCCACCTGTGCGCCCAGCCCATCGCCCTGGCACGCCTGAAGATCGTGCCGCAAGCCCGCTACTGCGGCCGCTGCCACCAGCTCCGAGAAGCAGGACGGTGACGGGTATGTCCGTGTACTTCGCACCCGCCGACGGCCCCACCACCTGGCCGGTGTGCCGACGGTGTCCCGGGATCGCCCTCGACCTGGGATGATCCCGCACCCGCGCCTGGGTGCCCGGCCGCGGGATCATCCTCGACGTCCCCACCATCACCGTCGAGGGCGCCACAGGCTCCCACCCATCCAGCGCGGCACCATCGTCGACCCCGAGGGCACCGCCCGGATGCTGCAGCCTCTTCTGGGCCCTCGCATTCCCCTGCGTCAGCAGGCACCGGCCTCTTCGGCATCGAAGGAGAGAGGCGACGTGACCGACGAGATACCGCAGGCCCAGCCGCCCCCCGCCCCGCGCTCCACCAGACTGTGGCGATGGCGGCGCAGCCCCCTGCGCCGCCCCACCGACCTGGTGCAGGCATGGATCGGGCTTGCCCTGACCCTGGCCGTGCTGGCCGCCACCCCGCCGGCCATGGTGCTGGTGGGCACCATCGTGCACCGCTCCCTGCAGCAGACCGCCGACGAACAGGCCCAGTCACGACACCGCACCCCGGCCGTCCTGCTCCACGACGCCCCCCGCCACCCCGAACCCGGATCGCAGGAAGACCGGCACACCCGCTACCCGGTCAAGGTCCGCTTCACCGACCCCACCGGACACTCCCGAACCGCCACGACCGAAGTACGGCCCGGCCTGCCCGCCAAGAGCACTGTCCAGGTGTGGACCACCGACAGCGGAAAAATCACCGACCCGCCCTGGACCGCCGAGCAGATCCGCAGCCGCGCCCTCGGCTCGGCCGGCGTAGCCGGTGCAGGAGTGCTCCTTGCCGGAGCTCTCGCCTACGCCGCGGCCGCCCGCGCACTGGACCGGCGACGCCTGGCCGACTGGGACAAGGCATGGGCCCAGACCGCACCCCGCTGGACGACATCAACATGACAGCCGCTCCCTGGGGGAATCAGCCGGTGGGAATCATCGACTGGGACTTCGCTCGCCCGGCACCACGCCTGCACGACGTGACCTACGCGCTCGAGTACGTCGCCCCGTTCCGCGACGATGCCGGGTGCCTGCGCCGGCTGCACTACCCGGCGCCGCCCGACCGCCGTCTGAGGCTGGATCACTTCCGCCCGAGAGATCCGCTCCCCCTCGTGCAGACGAGCTGCTCGTGCCGTGGGGCCGGCCGAGCAACTGGTTCTGCAGCCGCGGGCGCAGAGACACGTTCGCCGCGGGCGGGACTGCTGTCCCACTCCGCGGCGAGCGTTGCTGACGAGCCCGTCAGGGTTTCGTCAGAGTTTGTCCATGCGGGTGTAAGGGCTGACGATTCGGGCCTGGCGGGCGCCGAAGTCTACGAGCATCGCGACGCCGTCCTCGACGCCGACGATCGTGCCCAGGCCGAACTGGTCGTGCGACACTCGGTCGCCCAGAGCGAAGTGCTTGGCGACCGGGGCAACCGGAGCTTTGAAGGGACTGGTGGGCAGATGGCGCCGGGGCGCGGAAGGCTTCGTCATCGTGAAACCAGTATGCGCCAGCGCGGGCCCGAGGTGTGAGTCACGGATGACAACGATCCGGCTCCCGGTCTGCAACACGGGCTACCGCACGCCCGGCCACCGCGCGCCCAGCGGCAAGGGCCGCACCGTCTGCAGCGCCTACAGCGCCTTCAGCGCCGCCGCCGTGGCGCGCGTGAGTTTCTCCAGGTAGTCCTTCGGCAGCTTCGGGTCGCGGATCACCACTGAGCGCCAGTAGAGCGGGCCGGAGATGAGGTCTAGGGCCATCTCGTCGTCGATGCCCATACGGACCTCGCCGCGTTGCTCGGCCGCCGCCACGATGCCGCTCGCGACGCCCTCCTGGCCTTCCCGCAGGGCCTTCTGCATGGCCTCCGCGATCTCCGGGTTGCGGGCCGCCTCCGCCTGCAGGTCGGGGATGATCTGCGAGGCCACGGGGTGGCGGAGAGCGCGGGACGTGACCTCGTACAGCAGCCGCAGGTCGCCTTCCAGGGTGCCGGTGTCCGGGTCCGGCAAGCCCTGTACCGCGATCGCCGACACCAGGTCGAGCACCAGGTGCAGCTTGGAACGCCATCGGCGGTAGACCGCCGTCTTGCCTACGCCCGCGCGCCGCGCAATCCCCTCTATGGACATCCGGGCGTAGCCGACTGCGGCGAGTTCCTCGAAGACGGCCGACCGGATGGCTTCCGTCACATCCTCGCGGAGTACGGCCGCCCCGGCGGGAGCCCTTCGGCGCGGCGGCTGGGGGCTCTGGGCGGCTCCGTCGGCATTTCCCTCGGATTTCCCGTCGGGCTTCGTCGTCATGCGGCAGAGCATAAGGGCGTTTCGACGAAACGGTTGCGTTCCGACGGGAGCGTCAGGACGGCTACGTATCGACGAGACGGTTGCGTTTCGACGTCACATCGACCTACGCTCACGTTGCGACGATACGGTCCCGTCGCGACGTAACGCCGCCAAGTGCAAGGAGCGCCCGTGAGCCAGGTCCTCGACATCGCGCCCCCGGCGCCGGCGTCACCCGAAGCCCCACCCGCCGACGACGCCCCCGCAGCACTCGCCGCCCGCTACGGCCTCACCGTCAGCGGCGCCCGCCCCTCGCTCCCCGCGTACGTCCGCCAGTTGTGGGCACGGCGGCACTTCATCACGGCGTTCGCGACGGCCAAGCTCACCGCGCAGTACAGCCAGGCGAAGCTCGGGCAGGTCTGGCAGGTGGCGACGCCCTTGCTGAACGCGACGGTCTACTACTTCATCTTCGGCGTGCTGATGGGCACCAAGCACGACGTGCCGGACTACGTCCCGTTCCTGGTCACGGGCGTGTTCGTGTGGACGTTCACGCAGAGTTCGATCATGGCGGGAACACGGGCGATCTCAGGCAACCTGGGCCTGGTCAGGGCGCTGCACTTCCCGCGGGCCGCGCTCCCGGTGTCGTACGCGCTGCAACAGCTCCAGCAGTTGCTGTTCTCGATGGCGGCGCTGGTCGTGATCCTGCTCTGCTTCGGGGTGCCGGTCGCGGCGTCGTGGCTGCTGGCAGTCCCGGCTTTGGCACTTCAGTTCGTGTTCAACGCGGGCGTGGCGATGATCATGGCGCGGTTGGGGGCGAAGACCCCCGACATCGCGCAGCTGATGCCGTTCGTACTGCGGACCTGGATGTACGTGTCGGGTGTCATGTGGAGCATCGACAGGGTGCTCAGCGCTCACCAGGAGATGCCGCGCGTCGTACTGCTCGCGCTGGAGTGCAATCCGGCCGCGATCTATATCGACCTCATGCGGTTCGCGCTGATCGACAGCTTCAACCACAGCCAGTTGCCGCACCACGTATGGCCGCTCGCGATCGGCTGGGCGCTCCTCGCGGGCGTCGGCGGCTTCATCTACTTCTGGAAGGCCGAGGAGACGTACGGACGTGGCTGAGCACGCGGAGAACCAAACAGAGAAGAACGAGAAGATCCCCACCGTCATCGCCGACCGCGTCGACATCGTCTACCGGGTCAACGGCACCGGCGCCGGCCGCGGCTCCGCCACCGCCGCGCTCAATCGCATCGTGCGCGGCAAGAAGGCGGAGCAGGCGGCGGGCGTACGCAAGGTGCACGCCGTGAAGAGCGTGTCCTTCACCGCGTACAAAGGCGAGGCCATCGGGCTGATCGGCACGAACGGGTCCGGCAAGTCGACCCTGCTCAAGGCGGTCGCGGGGCTGCTGCCCGTGGAGCGCGGCCGTATCTTCACGCACGGCCAGCCCTCCCTCCTCGGCGTGAACGCCGCGCTGATGAACGACCTCACCGGTGAGCGCAACGTTCGCCTCGGAGGGCTCGCCATGGGGATGTCCCGCGAGCAGATCCGCGAGCGGTACGAGGAGATCGTCGACTTCTCGGGGATCAATGAGAAGGGGGACTTCATTACGTTGCCCATGCGCACGTATTCCTCCGGAATGGCGGCGCGGCTCCGGTTCTCGATCGCCGCCGCGAAAGATCACGACGTGCTGATGATCGACGAGGCGCTGGCCACCGGGGATCGCTCCTTCCAGAAGCGGTCCGAGGCCCGGATCCGGGAGCTGCGGAAGCATGCGGGCACGGTGTTCCTGGTCAGCCACAACAACAAGTCGATCCGGGATACGTGCGACCGGGTGCTGTGGCTCGAACGCGGGGAACTCCGCATGGACGGCCCGACCTCTGAAGTACTGGCCGCGTACGAGGAGTTCACCAGCGGGAGGCGGTGACGGAAGCCTCAGGAGCCAGTCCCCCTCAGCGCACCAGGAACCTCAGCGCTCCAGGAACGCGAACAGCTCCTCCCACCGCCGTACGACCTCATCCGCCCCGTATCGCTGAATGTTCGCCCTCGCCGCGTCCCCCATCCGGTCCCGCAGCTCCTTGTCGGACATCAACGTGCCCAGCCTGCGGGCCAGTTCCCCCGTGTTGCCGAGGCGTGCGAGCAGGCCGTCCTCCCCGTCGCGGACGATCTCGCGCACCCCGGGCGCGCAGTCGAACGCCGCGCACGGCAGACCCGTCGCCATCGCCTCCATCAGAGCGAGCGGGAAACCCTCACCCCGCGAGGACTGGACGAAGACCGAACCGCCGCGCAACGCGTCCGCCGCATTGCCCGTACTCCCCATCCACTCAACGCAGTTGTCGAGCCCGAGTGCCGTGCACTGCTTCTTCAGGAGCTCCTCGTCCTCGCCGGAGCCGTAGATCCGCAGGGTCCAGCCGGGGTGGTGCGGAGCGACCTCGGACCAGGTGTCGAGGAGCATGTCGATGCCCTTCTGGTCGTGCAGGCGGCCCATGCTGACGACCACGTTCGCGGTGCGCGGGGAGGGGACGGCGGGCATGAAGGGCAGCGGATTCGGCATGTACGAGACGTTGTTGAGGCCCTGGCCGATCCAGAGGTCGGCGTCCTCGCGGGTCAGGGCGAGCAGGCGGTCGACGTCGCGGTAGTGCTTGAGGACGCGCCGGAAACGTCCGGCCGCCCTGGAGTAGTCGTACGACTCGTGCGTCATGCCGATGACGGTCAGTCCCCGTGTGTCGGCCAGTTCGACCCACTCCATGGCCCACACCTGCGTGACGATGACGACCGCGCCGGGGCGCGACGTCCGGAATAGCGCCGTCAGCCTGGCGGCCTGCTTGCGCATGCTCGCCCGGCGGGCACGGCCGGGGCGGGGCGGCCGTCCGGAGTACAACGTCGTGGTCGGATACGGGAGTTCGCCCAGCTCCTGCTCGACATCGGCCGGAGTGATGCCGACGATGTGCATGCGATGCCCGCGCCCGGTGAACAGCCGGGCCATCTGGTGCGACCAACTCGTCACCCCGCCCAGCTCGTTGACGCTGTTGGAGATGAAGAAGACGTCCCGCTCGGGATACTCCGTCACGCGCGCCTCCACAGGGACCTCCACTAGGACCTCCACTGGGAGAAGAACGGGTCGACGACACTCTGCGCCGCGTTCCCCTTGTCGTACTCGCCGAAGTCCGCGACGAACCGCTCCCGCGCCGCCGCGTACTTGGCCACCTGTTTCTCCAACGACCCGACCACGGCGTGCAGTTCATCCTCGGTGCGCACGACGGGGCCCGGTGCCCGTTCCAGCAGGTCGAAGTAGGTTCCGCGGCCCTCGTACACGTACTCCTCGTAGTCGTACGCGAAGAAGAACATCGGCCGGTCGAGGAGGGCGTAGTCGAACATCACGGACGAGTAGTCGGTGATCAGGCCGTCGGCGAGCGCCAGCAGCGGGGTCACATCGTGATGCGCCGATACGTCGATGACGCGGCCCCGCACGGACGGCGGGAGCACGATGTGGTGGAGGTAATGGGCGCGGACGAGGAGGACATAGCGGTCGCCGAAGGTATCCGCGAAGCGCTCCACGTCGAAGGGCAGCTCGAAGCGGCCCTTGCCGCGTCCGCGGAAGGTGGGCGCGTACAGCAGGACCTTTCTGTCCTCCGGGATGCCCAACTCAGCGGCCAGCGGCGGTCGTTCGGTGGCATGGCGGGCTCGTACGAGCGCGTCGTTGCGCGGGTAGCCCACCCGTAGCAGCGTCTTCTCCTTGAGGCGGAAGGCGCGGGCGAGCGTGCGGACGTCGTGCTCGGTACGGATCAGGAAGTGGTCGAAACGGTCCAGCGTGCGCTGCCGCTCCTCCTGCCCGCGGCGGAACTTGAGCTTCCACTCCGGTTCGTCGAAGCCCATCCGCTTGAGCGCCGAGCCGTGCCAGGTCTGGATGTACGTGGTCTGAGGACGCTTCCTCAGCTTCAGCGGATAGCTCTGGTTGTCGATCCAGAACTCGGCCCGGGCCAGCGCCTGGAGATAGGGCCCCGACCAGCGGCGTACAAGCGTGGCATCGGACGGAAAGCCCGTAGGACTTCCCGTGTACGACCACACCGCCTCGAACTCCAGGCCCTGGCGTCGCATTTCCTCGTAGATGGCCCGCGGGCTGTCGCTGTACTGCCGGCCCAGGTGGCTCTCGAAGACGACGAGGCGTTTCTTCACGGGCAGCCGGCTGAACACCTCGTGGTACAGCCGGATCTTGGTGTCACCGGAGGTCAGCTTCTTGCGCACCGCCTTCGCCTTCCGGTAACCGGACTTGGCGAGCCGGCCGGGCGGCCCCTGCACGCCGCGCGCGACGAACGCGTCCACCTGATCGCGGGACACAAGCCGGAAGCAGAGATGGCCGCGCGCGGAGACCTCGGGCTCGATGTGGTGGGCGGCGAGGCGGGTGAGCCGGGGCCGGACGGGCAACTGGCCCCCGGCCAGGCGGGGTTCGGGGGCGGTGAGCCGGGTTGTGGTGCGGGCGTCGTCGACGTCGAGGTGGAGGCGTACGTCCCATACGGCGTCCACGATGCCCAGCGGACGCAACCCGCGCGCGAGATCCGCCGAAGCCTCCCAGGCGATGGCCTCGCCCTCGTGCCGCAGGGTGGCCACGGGGAAGCGGAAGGTCTGGAATCGCAGGCCCTTGCGGCGGGCGTAGAACTCCAGCTCGGCGGTGAGCCGCGCGCCGGGCGGGACGATGCCGAGCGGGTTGGTGATGCGCCCGGCGAGACGGACCGTGCCGGCCGCTTCCGCGTAGCCGGTCAGGGCGTTGCGCAGGAACATCTTCTCAACCGGCTTGGTGTGGTAGCCGAGTTCGGTGACGTCCATGACCCGGCGCGCGAAGTCGTCGTCCAGGTGCTCGGCGCACCAGTAGATCCGCCCGTCGCGTTCGAGCAGCGGCGAGGAGATCTTGTCGCGGTTGGTGAGCGTGTCCACGGCCAGGAGGAGGTGGTCCCAGTCGCGCTCCCGCAGCAGATAGGCGCAGATGGCGTGGATGGGTTCCACCTCGTCGAACGCGGCACGATCGATCGAGTCGAGGTAGTCACGGGCCAGCGCAGCGAACTCCTGCCGGTAAGCGACGTCCCGGAACGGCAGATCCCGCAGATGCAGCACCAGATCGTGCTTCAGGAACTTGACGTCCTTGTGGAACTTCAGCTCCAACAGGCCCTGTTCCGCGAGCAGTTGGTCGACCCGTCGGTGGATCTCCATCCGTTGCGCGAAGTTGGCGATCTCGTCACGCCGGTTGCTGATCGACTTCGCGGCCGACTTCTCGGCAACGCTCCAGTCGTAGACGCGATTCGGGATCAGGGTGATACGGCGGGCGGCCACGTACGCCTGCGCCGAGAAGAGCAGGTCCTCGTAGTGGATGCCGACGGGGAAGCGCAGGTCCCGCTCCAGCAGGAACTCCCGGCGATAAAGCTTGTTCGTCGACAGGGTGTCGAAGACCAGCAGGTCGGGCAGCTCGGCGATCGACTCCAGGGTGCGGGTGCGCTCGTACAGCCAGGGGTACCACTTGACCTCCTTGCGGCCGCGCGCGTCCACATGTACGCGGACGCACAGCCCGGAGACGAGGTCGGCGCCGGTGGTCTCGGCCGCTTCCAGGAGGTTCCGGCAGGCGTCGCGTTCCAGTACGTCGTCGCTGTCGAGGAAGACGACATACGTACCGCGTGCCTGCGCGAAGCCGTGGTTGCGCGGCGCCCCGCAGCCACCGCTGTTCTCCGGGAGCCGGTAGGCGCGTACGCGATCGGGATGCTCGGCAGCCAGCCGTCGGGCCGTCTCGTACGAGCCGTCCGTGCTGCGGTCGTCCACGATCACGACCTCGACGGCGCGCAGCGTCTGCGCCAGCGCGGAGCGGACGGCCGTGGGCAGGCGGGACGCGTCGTTGTAGACGATGACGACGACGGTGACGTCGGGTACGGCGGGGGTGGCGCCGGGCGGCCGGGACGGATCCAGGTTCACCCCATTGATCCTAAATGTCCCGGTCGCCCCCGTCCTCGTACGTACCGCCGTACGCACCGACGTGCGGACCGCCGCCCGTACCGACGTGCGTCCCACCTACGAATGCGTACGCAACAACGTCCGCATCGTCCGCATCGCCACCGACAGGTTCGCCAGGTCGAAGGACTCCGAGCCCTGGATCTCCTCCAGGGTCGTACGGGCCCGGCCCAGGATCGCCGCGTTCTTCTGCTCCCAGGCCTTGAACCGCTGCTCCGGCGTCGACGTGCCGTTTCCGCAGGCCAGGACGTCGGAGGTGAGCGCCGCATGGGCCGCGTACAGGTCCTCGCGGATGGAGGCGCGGGCCATGGACTGCCAGCGGTCGGCGCGCGGGAGCTCGATGATGCGGTCCATGAGCTGGCTGACGCGGAGGCGGTCGGCGAGGTCGTAGTACACCTCGGCGACGTCCATCGGATCCTTGCCGGTGCGGTCGGCCACCGCGACGACGTCGAGCGTCGGGAAGGCCGCGGAGAACCCGGCGACGCGCTGGGCGAGCTCGTCCGGGACTCCGGCATCCGACAGCTCGTCGAAGATCCGCTGGTACCACTCCAGGTCCGCGCCGCGCAGCAGCTTGGGCAGCTCGGCCCAGACCTGTGCGACTCCCTCGCTGAAGAACTCGATCGTCTCGGCGAGCTGGAGCGGCTGCGGCCGGTTGTTGAGCAGCCAGCGGGTGCCGCGCTCGACGAGTCGGCGGGAGTGCAGGCGGATACGGGTCTGGACGGCCGCGTCGACCCGGTTGTCGATGCTTTCGACCGCGTCCCACACCTCGCTCAGCCCGAAGATCGCGCGGGCCGCGGTCTGCGCCCGGACGATCTCCTCGAGCGAGGCTCCGGTCTCCTCGCGCAGGCGGTGCAGGAAGCTCGTACCGCCCGTGTTGACCGTGTCGTTGACCAGCACGGTCGTGGTGATCTCGCGGTGCAGCGGGTGGTTGTCGATCTGCGTGAGGAACTGTTCGCGCAGCGCGGTCGGGAAGTACGCGTGCAGCAGGCTGCGCAGATACGGGTCGTCGGGCAGCGAGGTGTGCATCAGCTCGTCGGCGACCGTGATCTTCGTGTACGCGAGGAGAACGGCCGTCTCCGGCTGGGTCAGACCGTGCCCGGTGTTGAGGCGCTCCCGGATCTGGCGCTCGGTGGGCATGAACTCCAGGGCCCGGTCGAGGTGACCCTCGCGCACCAGGTGGCGCAGGTAGCGGTGCTGGGCGTGGAGCATGTCCGGGGACTGGGCCTGCGCGTTGGCGAGCGCGACGTTCTGTGCGTAGTTGTTGCGCAGGACGAGTTGGCCGACCTCGTCGGTCATCTCGGCGAGCAGCTTGTTGCGCTGCTTGACGGTCATGTCGCCGTCCGCGACGACCGTGTTGAGCAGGATCTTGATGTTCACCTCGTGGTCGGAGGTGTCCACGCCCGCGCTGTTGTCGATGGCGTCGGTGTTGACCTTGCCGCCGTGCTGCGCGAACTCGATCCGGCCGAGCTGGGTCAGGCCGAGGTTGCCGCCCTCGCCGACGACCCTGACTCGGAGGTCGGCGCCGTCCACGCGGATCGCGTCGTTGGCCTTGTCGCCGACGTCCGCGTGCGTCTCGGTGGACGCCTTCACGTACGTACCGATGCCGCCGTTCCACAACAGGTCGACCGGTGCCTTGAGGATGGCCCGCATCAGGTCGGCCGGGGTCATCTTGGCGACGCGGTCCTCGATGCCGAGGGCCTGGCGGATGTGGCTGTTGAGCGGGATGGACTTGGCGCTGCGCGGGAAGATGCCGCCGCCCTGCGACAGCAGCTCCTTGTTGTAGTCGGCCCAGGAGCTGCGGGGCAGCTCGAACAGGCGGCGGCGCTCGGCGTAGGAGGTGTCCGCGTCCGGGTTCGGGTCGATGACGATGTGCCGGTGGTCGAAGGCGGCGACCAGGCGGATGTGCTCGGACAGCAGCATGCCGTTGCCGAACACGTCGCCGGACATGTCGCCGACGCCGACGACGGTGAAGTCGTCGGTCTGGGTGTTCACGCCCAGCTCCCGGAAGTGCCGCTTCACGGACTCCCAGGCGCCGCGGGCGGTGATGCCCATCTTCTTGTGGTCGTAGCCGGCGCTGCCGCCCGAGGCGAAGGCATCGCCGAGCCAGAAGTTGTAGCTCTGCGCGACCTCGTTGGCGATGTCCGAGAAGGTCGCGGTGCCCTTGTCGGCGGCGACGACCAGGTACGTGTCGTCCTCGTCATGCCGTACGACGTCGGCGGGTGGTACGACCTCACCGGCCACCATGTTGTCGGTGATGTCGAGCAGCGCCGAGATGAACGTCTTGTAGCTGCGGATGCCCTCCGCCAGCCAGGCGTCGCGGTCCACGGACGGGTCCGGCAGCTGCTTGGCGACGAAGCCGCCCTTCGCGCCGACCGGCACGATGACGGTGTTCTTGACCATCTGCGCCTTGACCAGGCCGAGAATCTCGGTCCGGAAGTCCTCACGGCGGTCGGACCAGCGCAGACCACCGCGCGCGACCTTGCCGAACCGCAGGTGGACGCCCTCGACCTTCGGTGAGTACACCCAGATCTCGTACGCCGGACGCGGCGCCGGAAGGTCGGGGATGACCGTCGGGTCGAACTTCATGGAGACGTACTCGTGCGGCTGTCCGCCTCCCGCCTCCTGGAAGAAGTTGGTGCGCAGGGTCGCCTTGATCACGGTCAGGAACGACCGCAGGATCCGGTCCTCGTCGAGGGAGGCGACCTTGTCGAGGGCGGCGTCCAGCTCCTCCAGGAGGGCGTCGGTCAGTTCCGTACCCGCCCGCTGGCGGTCCGGGGACATCCGCGCCTCGAAGAGGGAGACGAGCAGCCGGGTGGTGTGGACGTTGTTGCGGAGGGTGTCCTCCATGTAGTCCTGGCTGAAGGTCGAACCGGCCTGGCGCAGGTACTTCGCGTACGCCCGCAGCACCATCGCCTGCCGCCAGCTCAGCCCTGCGCTCAGGACGAGCGAGTTGAAGCCGTCGTTCTCGGCCTGTCCGGTCCAGGTCGCCGAGAAGGCGTCCTGGAAGCGCTCGCGGGCGTCGTCGGCGAGCGTGTCGCCGCTGCCCTTGGGCGGGGGCACGCGCAGGCCGAAGTCGTAGATCCAGGCGGACGTACGGTCCGAGCAGCGCAGCTCGTACGGGCGCTCGTCGGTGACCTCGACGCCGAGCCGGCTGAGCACCGGCAGGACGGCGGAGAGGGAGACCGGCGCGCCGATGCGGTAGATCTTGAAGCGGCGCTCGCCGGGCCCGGCGCCCACCGGCTCGTACAGGCTGAGCGCGAAGTCCTTGCCGTCGCCGAGCTGCTCCAGGTTGACCAGGTCGGCGACCGCCGTACGCGGGTTGTGGTCGGCCTTGTAGCCCTCGGGGATGGCGTTGCCGTACCGGCGCAGCAGTTCGGCCGCGCGCTCCTCGCCGCACTCGGCGTTCAGCGCCTCGGCGAAACCGTCGGCCCAGGAGCGGGCGGCCTCGGCGAGACGCGCCTCGATGCGCTCCTTGTCGGCGTCGGACAGTTCCGACAGCTCGGTGCCCTGCGGGACGCGGACCACGAAGTGCAGCCGGGACAGGATCGACTCGGTGTTCCAGGCGGTGAAGTCGACGCTGATACCGCCGAGTTCCTCCTTGAGGATGTCGATGATCCTCAGGCGTACGGCCGTGGTGTAGCGGTCGCGCGGCAGGTAGACGAGGGCCGAGTAGTAGCGGCCGTACTCGTCCTGGCGCAGGTAGAGACGAAGCCGCCGGCGCTCCTGGAGGTAGAGCACGGAGGTGACGATGGACCGCAGCTCGTCGACCGGGGTCTGGAACAGCTCGTCGCGCGGGTACGTCTCCAGGATCTGCAGCAGGTCGCGCCCGTCGTGGCTGTTGGGCGAGAAGCCCGCGCCCTTGAGGACTTCCTGGACCTTGCGGCGGATGACCGGCACGCGGCGTACGGACTCGGTGTACGCGGCGGAGGAGAACAAGCCGAGGAAGCGCCGCTCACCGATGACGTTCCCGTTCTCGTCGAACCTCTTCACGCCGATGTAGTCGAGGTAGGACGGCCGGTGCACGGTGGCGCGGCTGTTGGCCTTGGTGAGGATGAGCAGCTTGTGCTCACGGGCCTTGGCGCGGGCGTCGGCGGGGAGCCGGCTGAAGGAGTGCGAGTGGCCGTGGGCGTCGTCGCCGCTGTGGTGCGGGTCCGCGCGCAGTATGCCGAGACCGGTACCGGGGACGGCGGCGAGGGAGTCGTCCTCCGTCAGTTCGTACTCGCGGTAGCCGAGGAAGGTGAAGTGATCGGCGGCCAGCCAGCGCAGCAGCTCGCGGGCCTCCTCGACCTCCTGGTCGCGCAGATCGTCTGCCTTGGGCTCGGCCGGCAGGTCGTCGGCGATACGCAGCGCCGCGTCCCGCATCTTCTCCCAGTCCTCGACGGCCTCGCGAGCGTCGGAGAGCACGCGCAGCAGATCGGCGGTGATCTGCTTCAGATCGGCGCGGTCGGTCTCGCGGTCGATCTCGACGTGGATCCAGGACTCGATGTGGGCGTCGTGCGGCAGGTCTTCGGCGGCGGGCCGGGCGGGCTGGACCTCGATGAGCTTGCCGGTGACATCGCGCCGTACGACGAACTGGGGGTGGATCACGACGTGGATGCCGCGCCCCTGCCGGGACAGTTCATTGGTCACGGAGTCGACGAGGAAGGGCATGTCGTCGGTGACCACTTCGACGACGGAGTGGCTGCAGGTCCAGCCGTTCTCCTCGACGGTCGGGGTGTGGACCCGGACGTTGGCCGTGCCCTGGGGGCGGTTTTCGGCCAGCCGGTAGTGGGAGTAGGCGGCTCCGAAGACATCGACCGGGTCACGGTCGGTGAGGTCCTCCGGGGCGGTGTGCAGGTAGTAGCGCTGGAGGAACGCGAGCACGGTGGCGTGGTCCGGGGTGTCGGTTGTGCCCTCGTCCTGCGCCCTGGTCGGTAGATGCACCCCGGCCGGGCTGTTCTCAGCTACCCGGGCGGCCCGTTCGAGCAGCTCGGCTTTGGCTTCGTCCAGCTTGGTCTGCATTGTCCTCTGGCTCCTGTCGCGCGCCGTTGCGTGACGCCGAAAAACGTGAAGTGACGTAGCGCCGTGACGCGGGGTGTCCGGTCTGCTTCGACGCTATGTCGCGATGAGAGAGGGGCGGGGCGTTATCGGCCATATTCGGCACCGCCGGAGACTGTGAGACTGCTCTCGGTGACTCGTACCGCCCGCGAAGACCAGCGACCGCCCGGCCACGGATGTCGTCCGTGCGGTCCGGGCGCAAAGCGGGAAGACAGACGCTCCCGCGACATATCGCGCTGATCACGTGACAAGGCTATCGCTCCGTATGGGGGGCCCGTCATGGGCCGCATGTGTACAAAAGAGTGGGTGGGATTTTGACAGTCTGCACAGTGCGCGGGGGCTTACGAGCGGGCGCTTGGGGTACCCGAGTCCCTCAGCTCGCTCAGCTCGACGCAAACCCCAGCGCGCAGCCCCCTTGGCAAGGGCCCGACGCGGAGGCACGTTGGGCGGGACGGATCCCGGCGAAGGGAGCGGAGCGCCATGACTGCGAAGATCCTGATCGTCACCGGAGACGCCGCGGAGTCACTGGAGGTGATGTACCCCTACCAGCGCCTGCGCGAAGAGGGCTACGAGGTCCACATCGCCGCCCCCACCCGCAAACAACTCCGCTTCGTCGTCCACGACTTCGAACCCGGCTTCGACACGTACACGGAGAAGCCCGGCTACACCTGGCCCGCCGATCTGGCCTTCTCGGAGGTCGACCCCGGCCAGTACGTGGCCCTGGTGATCCCCGGCGGCCGGGCACCCGAGTACCTCCGCAACGACCTCGAACTCCGCAAGATCCTGAAGTCCTTCTTCGACACGGACAAACCCGTCGCCCAGATCTGCCACGGTCCCCTGCTGACCGCGGCGATCGACGGCCTCCGGGGGCGCCGCGTCACGGCGTACCCGGCGCTCGAGCTGGACATGCAGGCCGCGGGCGCCACCTTCCAGGACGCCGAGGCCGTGGTCGACGGCACCCTGGTCTCGTCGCGCGCCTGGCCGGACCACTCCAGCTGGATGCGGGAGTTCCTTACGGTGCTACGGGCTAAGGCTCCGGTGACCTGACTTCGGCGGGGGCGAGGAGGGCGTCCGTCACGGGCGCCATCACTCCCGTATGCCCATACGCCCCTTCAGGCCGCCAGCCGCTCCGCCTCCACAACCGCTTCCTCCAGGCTGTCCACGACAGGGACCCCTACCGCTTCGAGGCTGGCCCGGCTGTGCGAGCCCCCGGTGTAGAGCACGGCCCGCGCCCCTACGTGCCGGGCCGCTATCGCGTCGTCCGCCGCGTCGCCGATCACGACCGTACGAGCGGGCTCCACGCCGGTCAGCGCCCGCACATGCCGCACCATGTGCTCAGCCTTGCGGCCGCCGGAAGGACCGGTCCGCCCGTCGACCCGTATGAAGTGCGGCTCGATCCCGAAGTCCCGTACGAGCGGGACGAGTTCGTCATGCCGGGCCAGGCTGAGCAGCGACTGGCTGCCGCCGGCCGAAGCCCACTCGGCGAGCAGCCCCGGAACCCCGTCGGTGAGCCCGCAGCCGATCCGGTGCTCCGTGTAGTACCGGTGGAAGGTCTCGTCCATGACCTCCCACTCCGCTTCCGTGGGCAGCCTGCCCATCAGTCGCTCGTAGAACTTCGGCACCGGAACGCAGTACAACTCTCTGTACTGCTCCAGCGTGATCGGCTCAAGGCCCAGCTCGGCGAAGGCCGCGTTGGTGGCCCCGATGACGGCCGTGTTGTCGTGGAACAGGGTCCCGTTCCAGTCCCACACGATGTGCGCTGCGTTGTGCTTCCCCATGCCAAAGAACGTACCCGCCGGCACTGACAACGCCGTAGGCATTTCTTCACCGACGGCCTCGACCCGGTCTCCTCAGTCCCCGAGGCCCGCCAAGTGTCGGGCCAGTCCGGGGCCCCATCGGGTCTCGAATCAGACCGGGGTCCATCCCATCGGGTTTCGGGTCAGTCCCCGAGCCCTACCAGGTTCGGGATCTCCTGCGTGGCGAACCACAGGAGCTCGTGGTCCTCGGCCCCGTCCACGACGAACTGCGCGTCATCGTCGCCCGTGTCCGCCGCGCCCAGCGCGTCCGCCGCCGCCGTGACATCCGCCTCGGCCTCGTCCGAGTCGACGTGCACGGCCGCGGCCTTGGCCAGCTGTACGGGCCCGTCGATCCGCACCTCTCCGAGCGAGCCGGGGTCGAGCCCGCGGTCGGGATCGGCGACGGCGGCTCCCTCCGGGACGTCGAGGGCGACGACGACGCGGCGCCGCAAAGTCCCCGGGTCGAGCGCGAGCAGCCGCAGCGAGGCGAGCGCGGCCCGGTTCAGCGCCGCGTACTCCAACTCCTCGATGTCGTCGGACAGATACCACTCGCGCAACGCGGGCGTGACGGCGTACGCGACGAAGGGCCCGGCCCCGAGCTCGCCCGTCTTGTACGCCTCGGCGAGACCGGAGAGGGTCAGGGGGACGTAGACGCGCATGGCTGGCCGCTTTCGTAGTCGGAGGGCTCCCAGGAGGACTGTCCCGCGCCTCCGGAAGGACCTTCAGGATACGTGCGGGGCGTCCCCTTTCGAGTCGGGTCGACCCCCTCGTGCGACGTCAACCACACCGCGGGGTTCTCACCCTGTCCACCCCAGCCCCGCCAAGGGCCCCGCCCGCCCTCGTCACCCTGATAGGTGAAGTCTCCGGGCGCCACGGCGCGCAGCCAGCGTCCTTGCCGCCGCCCGCTCCGGCCCCGTACAAGATCCCCAACAGCTAGTTACTGCCCGGTATCGACTCGGGCCCAGCGAGCGGGGACAACGCCATGACCAAGGTGATGACCAGGACGAAGCGCAACTCGGGCACCCGCCCGCCCGGCCGCCACGACACCCGCCGCCCCGCCGGAACCACCCCGCGCTCCACACCGGGCAGGGAGACACCGGGCAGCTCACCGCGGAGTGAGAACACGGCGTCCGGCGGGCGCGCCCCTCGCCACAGGGCGCCCGCTCGAGGCCCGCTCAGGACGCCCCCACAGCCGCGTCCCACCGACCTCTTCGCCGACCTCCTACTCGCCGTACTGAGCGGCCAGCGCCCCGTTCACAGCATGCTCCGCCACACGGCAGGCCGCGCGTACGACGAACTGGCCTGGCTAGCCGAACGCGGCCCTCTCCGCACCCGCGGCACCCGCCCGGTCATCCGCGACGTCGGCTACGAGGTCCCCCGCCCCGGCGCAATCGAAGCCTTCGCCCGAATCGGCGCAGGCGACCAACTCCGAGCAATGGCCTTCCGCCTGGAAAAGGGCCAAGACCTCCGCTGGCGCTGCACAGCAGTAGAACTGGGCGGCACGCGCATGCCCCACAGGCACGACAACTAGCGCCCCGTCAGGGACGCGGGGCTGTGACAATATGCGGCTCCGCCGCGCGGGGCGCGATTCAGCGCCCCGTTAGGGGCGCGGGGCTGTGACATGTGCGGCTCCGCCGCGGGGCGCGACAAACCACAACGGGCCCGCAGCGTCACAACGCACCCCTGCCCCCTCAGGGGCGCGGGGCCGTATCAATCTGCGGCTCCGCCGCGCGGGCGCGACAAGCCACGACGCACCCGCAGCTTCAAACCGAGCCCCCGCCCCCCAAAGCCCGAAGGGCCAGGCACCCCAAGGTGCCCGGCCCTTCAAAGCAAACCCCGCTAAACCTGCTGAACCCAGCGGAGCGAACCGTCACTTCTTGCGGCGGCGCCCCTTCTGCTGCTTCCGCCGCTCCGCGCGCGTGAGCCCGTCCGACTCGGAACGCACCGGCTCCCCGTCGCTGGTGAAGTCGCCCTCGACGACACCACCCTCGCCGTCCACGGTCGGCGCGGAGAAGTGCAGCCGGTCCGGCCGCTGCGGAGCGTCGAGCCCCTTGGCGCGGATCTCCGGACGCGCACCCGCGGGCACGGCGTCCTCCTTCTTGTCGAGCGACGGCTTCGCATCCTCGACCGGAACCTCCTCGACCTGCTGCTCGACCTGGACCTCCAGGTTGAACAGGTAGCCGACGGACTCCTCCTTGATGCCGTCCATCATGGCGGTGAACATGTCGAAGCCCTCGCGCTGGTACTCGACCAGCGGGTCCTTCTGGGCCATCGCACGCAGGCCGATGCCCTCCTGGAGGTAGTCCATCTCGTAGAGGTGCTCGCGCCACTTGCGGTCCAGGACCGACAGCACGACCCGGCGCTCCAGCTCCCGCATGATCTCGGAGCCGAGCTGCGCCTCACGGGCCTCGTACTGCTCGTGGATGTCGTCCTTGATGGACTCGGAGATGAACTCGGCGGTGAGACCCGCGCGGTCGCCCACCGTCTCCTCGAGCTCCTCGATGGTGACCTTCACCGGGTAGAGCTGCTTGAAGGCGCCCCACAGCCGGTCCAGGTCCCACTCCTCGGAGAAGCCCTCGGCGGTCTCGGCGTCGATGTAGGCGTCGATCGTGTCGTCCATGAAGTGCTGGATCTGCTCCTGCAGATCCTCGCCCTCCAGGACGCGGCGCCGCTCTCCGTAGATGACCTCGCGCTGCCGGTTGAGGACCTCGTCGTACTTGAGGACGTTCTTCCGGGTCTCGAAGTTCTGCTGCTCGACCTGCGACTGGGCGGAGGCGATCGCGCGCGTGACCATCTTGTTCTCGATCGGAACGTCGTCCGGGACGTTCGCCATCGACATCACGCGCTCGACCATCTGGGCCTTGAACAGCCGCATCAGGTCGTCACCGAGGGACAGGTAGAAGCGGGACTCGCCCGGGTCGCCCTGACGGCCGGAACGACCGCGCAGCTGGTTGTCGATACGACGCGACTCGTGCCGCTCGGTGCCGAGCACGTACAGCCCGCCGAGGTCCGTGACCTCCTCGAACTCGGCCCGCACCGCCTTTTCGGCCCTCTCCAGGGCGGCGGGCAGCGCGGCGGCCCACTCCTCGATGTGCTCCTCGGGGTCGAGGCCACGCTGGCGCAGCTCGGCCTCGGCGAGGTCTTCGGGGTTGCCGCCGAGCTTGATGTCCGTGCCTCGTCCGGCCATGTTCGTGGCAACGGTGACGGCGCCCCTGCGGCCGGCCTGGGCGACGATCGTCGCCTCACGGTCGTGCTGCTTCGCGTTCAGCACCTCGTGCTGGATGCCGCGCTTGCTGAGCTGCTGCGAGAGGTACTCGGACTTCTCGACCGAGGTGGTGCCGACGAGGATCGGCTGGCCCTTCTCGTGCTTCTCGGCGATGTCGTCGACCACCGCGTCGAACTTGGCGACCTCGGTGCGGTAGATCAGGTCCGACTGGTCCTTGCGGATCATCGGCTTGTTGGTCGGGATCGGCACGACACCGAGCTTGTAGATCTGGTGGAACTCGGCGGCCTCGGTCATCGCCGTACCGGTCATGCCGCAGAGCTTGTCGTAGAGGCGGAAGAAGTTCTGCAGGGTGATCGTCGCGAGCGTCTGGTTCTCGTCCTTGATGTCCACCCCTTCCTTCGCCTCGATCGCCTGGTGCATGCCCTCGTTGTAGCGGCGGCCGGCGAGGATACGGCCGGTGTGCTCGTCGACGATCATGACTTCGCCGTCGATGACGACGTAGTCCTTGTCCTTCTTGAAGAGCTCCTTGGCCTTGATGGCGTTGTTCAGGTAGCCCACCAGCGGGGTGTTCACCGACTCGTAGAGGTTGTCGATGCCCAGCCAGTCCTCGACCTTGGTGACGCCGGACTCGTGGATGGCGACGGTGCGCTTCTTCTCGTCGACCTCGTAGTCGCCGGTCTCCTCGATGCCCTTGAGGGTGTTGCCCGCCTCGCCCCTCTTCAGGCGCGTGACCAGCTTGGCGAAGTCGCCGTACCACTTGGTGGCCTGGTCGGCCGGGCCGGAGATGATCAGCGGCGTACGGGCCTCGTCGACGAGGATGGAGTCGACCTCGTCGACGATCGCGAAGTTGTGGCCCCGCTGCACCAGTTCGTCCTTCGACCACGCCATGTTGTCGCGCAGGTAGTCGAACCCGAACTCATTGTTCGTGCCGTACGTGATGTCGCAGTTGTACTGCTCGCGGCGCTGGGCCGGCGTCATGTTGGCCAGGATGCAGCCGACCGACAGGCCCAGGAACTTGTGGACGCGGGCCATCAGCTCGGATTGGCTCTCGGCCAGGTAGTCGTTGACCGTGATCAGGTGCACGCCCTTGCCGGACAGCGCATTGAGATACGCGGGCAGGGTGCCGACCAGGGTCTTGCCCTCACCGGTCTTCATCTCGGCGACGTAGCCCATGTGCAGGGCGGCGCCGCCCATGATCTGCACGTCGAAGTGGCGCTGGCCGAGAACGCGCTTGGCGGCCTCGCGGACGGTCGCGAACGCCTCGGGGAGCAGGTCGTCGAGCGCCTTCTTCAGAACCGCGTCGTGCTTCGACTCGTCGGGCTCGTCGGCGAGCGCCTCGGCGATCCGCTCCTTGTACTCGTCGGTGAGGGCCCGCAGCTCGGCGTCGGAGAGGTCGATGAAGTCCTCTTCGATGGAGTTGACCTGGTCCGCAATGCGGTGCAGTTTGCGCAGGATCTTGCCTTCGCCTGCACGCATGATCTTCGAGAGGACGGACACGGGGGTTTGTCTCCTTGCCGGTCGGGCCGGACGGTCGGGTTCAGCAACAGTTTCAAATCACAGCTTGAGCAACGGCCATCGTAAGCGAGGACCCCACCGCGCCGGGAGGTCTGCCCGTGACAGCCACTAGGACAACGGACGGCAGTTGCGGAAGGTGCCGCACAGGCACAACGAAAAGTAACCGGCCCTTCACGCAGTGCAAAACAATGGCTTCCCTGAGTGAGGCCGAGCAGAATCGGGCAATGGAACCCGTCACTCTGACCTCCGAGCGCCTCCTGCTGCGTTCGGTGGGACCGCACGACACCGACGCCGTGTACGAAGCCTGCCAGGACCCCGAGATCCAGCGCTGGACAACGATCCCGTCGCCCTATCTGCGGGAGCACGCGGTGGGCTTCACGGAGCAGATGGTGCCCGACGGCTGGGCGGACAGCTCGATGTTCACGTTCGGCGTCTTCCTGCCTGCCGCCGGCGAACTCGCCGGCATGCTCGGCATCACGATGCGCTCCCCGGGAGTCGGCGAGATCGGTTTCTGGGCCACGAAGGAACACAGGGGCAACGGCTACGTCACCGAGGCCACTGTCCGCGCGTCCCGTTGGGCGTTCAAGGACATGGCGATCGACCGTGTGGAGTGGCGGGCCGAGGTCGGCAACCGGGGTTCCCGCGCGGTCGCCGAACGCGCCGGCTTCACCATGGAGGGCGTCCTGCGCTCCGGCATCAACAACAAGGGCGTACGCCGCGACTGCTGGATCGGCTCCTTGCTCCCCTCCGACATGGGACTGCCGTCGACAGCGCCGTACCTGCCTGCCCCGCAGCATGCCTGAACCGCCGGGCTGAACGGGCGGGCTGAATCGCCGGGCCGAACGGGCGGGTTGAACGGGCGGGCTGAATCGCCGGTGTCCCGTCGCCCCACTCTCTCCACGTGATCACCACAAGTCAGGGCCGGTTTTCGCAGGTCAGATCCGATTGTCAGTGGCACCGCCTATCGTGCGGGCCATGACGAGTCTCCCTCGCCCCACCGTCGAACTCTCCGCCGACGAGGCCCGCCGAATCGCCCTGCGCGCCCAGGGATTCCTCGGCGCCCCCGACCGCAAGGCCGGCGTGCGCGGGGTGCTGCGGCATCTGGGAGCGGTCCAGCTCGACACGATCTCGGTCCTCGCCCGCTCCCACGAACTCATCCCGTACGCCCGCCTCGGCGCCGTCGGCCGCAAGACGGTGGACAAGGCCTACTGGACCGCGTCATCCCCGGGCACTTCTCCGGCCCGGCCGCACGCCTTCGAGTACTGGTCGCACGCCGCTTGCATCCTCCCCATCGAGGAGTGGCCCCACTTCGCCTTCCGCCGCCGCGCCTACCGCGCCCGCCCGCAGTGGAACCACGAGCTCCCGGACGGCACGTACGACCAGGTCATCAAGCAACTGAAAGCCGAAGGCCCCCTTACGGCCACGGAGTTGGGCGGCGCCAAGAAGACCAGCGAGTGGTGGGATTGGTCGGGCACGAAGGTCGCCGTCGAGCGCGCGCTGATGTACGGCGAGGTGGTGTGCGTGGAACGGCGCGGCTGGAAGCGGGTGTACGACCTCGCCGAGCGCGCCATCCCCGACACGCTGCTCCATGACGAGCTGGACGACACCGAGTGCCTGCGCCGTCTGGTCTGGCTCGCCGGCCAGGCGCTGGGCGTCGGCACGCGCGCGGACATAGCCGACTACCACCGCCTCAAGGGCGAGCAGGTCGACGCGGTGATAGCGGACTCCGGACTGGTCCCGGTGACCGTCTCGGGCTGGGGCAAGCCCGCCTGGGCCGATCCGGCGGCCCTGGAGACCACGCCGCGAGGCCGCCACCGTACGACGCTGCTGTCCCCGTTCGACTCGCTGATCTGGGAACGCGCCCGCACGGAACGGATCTTCGGCTTCACCCACCGCCTGGAGGCCTACGTCCCCAAGCCGAAGCGGGTGCACGGCTACTTCGCAATGCCGGTCCTCGCCGGCGGCCGCCTCGTCGGCCGCGTGGACCCCGCCCGCGAGGGCCGAACGCTCGTGGCCAAGCAGGTGACTTTGGACGGCCCCAAGGCCGTGCCCGCGGTGGCCCAAGCACTCGTCGAGGCAGCAAGCTGGGTGGACTGTGCGGACGTACGCGTGGAGAGGGTGGACGCGCCGGAACTGCGGGAGCCGCTGACGAGAGAGCTGGCACGAGTACTGGCGTGAGTGACCGCATCGCGCCCCTCCAGGGCGCGATGCGAAACGGTCAGCGGATCTCGAGGATCTTCTCCCGCATCGCGTACACCACGGCCTCCATCCTGGAGTGCAACTGCAGCTTCTCCAGGATGTTCCGCACGTGGTTCTTCACGGTGTTCTCGGAGATGAACAACTCCTTGGCGATATCCCGGTTGTTCATCCCGGTCGCGACCAGCTTGAGAACCTCCAGCTCACGATCGGTGAGCCGGGGCGCCGGCACCAGCCGTCGCTCATCCGTGCGCTGGATCATCGACTTGAACTCGGTGAGCAGCTTGGACGCCATCGAGGGGCTGATCTGCGACTGCCCGTCGGCGACGGCACGAATCGCCGTCGCCACCTCGTCCGTGGAGATCTCCTTGAGGAGATAGCCGGTCGCGCCCGCCTTGATCGCGTCGTAGAGGTCGGCCTCCTCATCGCTGATCGTCAGCATGATGATCTTCGCGCTGGGGGCCACCTCCTTGATGGACGTGCACGCCTCGATACCGCCGCGTTTGGGCATCCGTACGTCCATCAGCACGATGTCGGGCAGCAGGTCGGCGGCCTTGTCGACCGCCTCGGCCCCGTCACCCGCCTCCCCGACGACCTGGATGTCCTCCTCGGCGGCGAGCACGATCTCCAGGCCGCGGCGGAAAAGGGCATGGTCGTCCACGACAAGGACCCGGATCGGCTCCTTGCGTGGGGGGCCGGCATTCGGGCCGGAGCCCGCGTCCGGGCCCATGCCGACGACGCCGTCGTCGGCATCTTCGTCCTGCATCGGTCCGAAGCTGTCCGCCATCGTTCCTCCCCCTGAAGGCCGTGGCCTGTGTTCCTGTGCCATCGCCAACCCAAGGCAACGGCCCACCGGTTGGGGCCCGGTTCGGCCATGATTTCATGCCCGGACGACAGTCCGGTGACGCAGCGGGGCGCGAGGGGTCGCATACCGGTGCCCCTGGGGGCGCACGCACACTCGCACGCACGCTCCAGGGGCACCGACTGGTGGTCCCCCGGCCGACGACCGGGGGAACTCATCGGGCGTGGTCAGCCGCCCAGCGTCCCGCCCGTCGAGGGCTTGTGCGCCTGGGCGACCATCGGGTCAGTGCTGAGGTGGATGACGCCGTAGTCGTATGCGTGCCGCCGGTAGACGACACTCGGTTCCTTGGTCTCGGAGTCGACGAAAAGATAGAAGTCATGCCCGACCAGCTCCATCTCGTAGAGAGCCTGGTCGAGGGTCATCGGAGAGGCGACGTGCGTCTTCTCGCGTACGACGAGGGGGCCTTCGCCCTTCACCTCGAGGGAGCCGATCTTCTTGGTCGGCACTCCTTCGGGCTCTTCCTCGTGGACGGCGTTGCCGTTCCCGTTCAGTGTCGCCACACCCGGAACGTGGTCGGGGACCTCAGCTGCCGTGAGCCGACGGGCACCACGGCGCGTGTAGCGCTTGTCGTGCTGCTTGCGCAGCCGGGCTTCGAGCTTGTCCGCCGCCAGGTCCAGTGCCGCATACGCATCGCTGGCCGCCGCCTCCGCCCGGATCACCGGGCCGCGGGAGTGAAGCGTGATCTCCACTCGGTCGGACCGGTCGGCCTGTCGCGGGTTGGGCTCCTTGGACACCTCGACGTCGAGGCTGATCACCTTGGCATCGAGCTTCTGGATCTTCTCCAGCTTCAGCTTCTCGGCCACGTGCTTACGGAACCGCTCTGGCACTTCGGTCTTGCGGCCCTTGACGACGATGTCCACGCAGAACTCCGTTCCCGGATCGCTCCGCAACGGTGCGGAGCAACTCCCTTTTTGCACCAGGCTCCGGTACGTCCCAGAGCCTCGGACTTGGTGACTTCCACCTCCTCCTCCCCCGTGGGCAAGATCTCCACCCCACCGCTGCGGGTGATTGCAGAAACCCGCAGGATGGCAATCCGGTATAGGAGGGACAGCACCCGGCATTCCCTCACAACCGAACATATCTCGCTCGGACGGATGTCGTCACCCTCTACTGCGGTGTACCTCCATTCCAGCGAATGAACCTCTCGCTACCTGCAACGACGCAACTTCCCGATCAGTTCCGGATTATGGCGAACGATGACGGAGACGCGGCGACCACAGCCGCGCTGATCATGTCTCCGGTGCCGTTCGGACCACGCATTTCCGCAGCCGTTTGTGGCCGGTCTCCCGCTTCCGCAAAAGCGGCGCGCAGCGCCCGCGCCGCCTCCGCCAAGGACGCGCCCGTCGTCATCAGGTCGTCGACGAGTACGGCCCGTCCGCCTTCGGCCAGCAACCGGGCGCCCCCGGCGGCCACCTCCAGGGCGCCGGCCAGATTGTCCATCCGCTGCCGGGAGTTGAGCCCCGACTGGTCGGCCACGGCACGCCGCTGCCGCAGCACGGCGAGCACCCGTGCCGGCGTCCCCGCGCGCCGCAGCTCGCCCGCCGCCGCGAGCGCGATCCGCCGCGCCGGGTCATGCCCCCGGGCCCGCACCGCGCGCCGCGCGGAGGGGACGGGAACGAGCAGCACCGGTCCTCCGAGCCCGCCACCGGACGCGAGCGAGGCCCGTACCGCACCCGCGAGCGCCAGTCCCAGCGGCCCTGCGAGCATCAGCGCACCCCGTTCCTTGTGGGCGAGGAGCGCCGCCCGCACTTCGTCCTCGTACGGAGCCGACGCGTGCACCACAGGCAGCCCCGGCGGCTCGGGCATCGGTCGCACCCGGCGCGGCGCGGCCCCCATCAGGGCGGCACGGCACCCCGGGCACAACACCGCACGAGGTCTCCCGCAGCCTCCGCACACGGCCGGCAGCACCAGGTCGGTGAGGTCCTGCCACCACCCGCGCATGCCCACCACTGTGCCAACGCCAGAGCGCTGCGGCCACCCCTGTGGACAAGTCCCTGTGGACAACCGCCTGGCTATCCCGGATAGACCGGCGCCGTCCCCGTCTTGACCACCTTCTGCCACTGCGCACCGGACGAAAGCCGCACAATCCCGTCCTCCGAGTGCGCCACCAGCGGCAGCCGCTCGTCCTCGGAGGCGGCGATCTCCTCCACGCCGGTGAGCGCGGAAGGCGGCGCCCCGACCGGGGTGGAGCCGTCGACCTGGACGTACCGGATCTGCTGCACGCCGCCCTCCTCCTGGCCCACCACGACCAGGCGGCTGTCCCCGGCCCAGGACATGGCCGTGACCTCTTCCAGCTGCGGTGTGACCGAACGCGGGTCGTGGATCGTGACGACAGGCCGCCCATCCGGTCCGTTCTGGCGCTCGATCCGCCCCATGAGCAGCGAGGTCTTGCCGTCCTCCTCGACGATCAACGCGATCCGCACACCGTCCGCGGCCACCCGCACCGCCTCGATCCGCCCCTCGATCCCGGGCGTCCTGACCTCCAGCGGCACACCGCGGCCCTCCTCGAACAGGAGCAGCCGGGAGTTCTTCGGGTCGCGGTCGGCCACCCACAGGTCGCCGCGCACATCCCAGCTGGGCGTCGTCAGCCCGTCGTCCTCCGCCTTGGCCTTGCTCTTCAGCACGGGATCCCCGAGCGAAGCACCGGACGCGAGCGACCCCACGTACAGCGAACGCCCGTCCAGCGAGACCCCGGCCGCGCTCTCCTCGTTCCGCGAGACCGCGGCCGTCCGCAGTGCCGTGTCGCCGGTGCCGAGCGCTCCGGGCACCGGCTCGGCCTCTTGGTCTTCGTCGGCGGGTATCCGTACGAGCCGCTTCTCGCCGTCGATGAAGTACTCGTAGTGGACAGGCTGCCCGGTGCCGTGCGAGGCGATGATCTCGGCGTCGGGCTCATCGATCTCGCACAGCTGTGAGCCGTCGGGGCGCTGCAGTTCGACCTTGTCAATGCCCGTGGGCGTCAGGTCCCTCAGGGTGAAGATGAGCTGGGCCGCCATCTCGGCGCACTGGGTCTGCCCGACGCCCTCGGCCCTCTTGTTCAGCGGCACCCTCAGCCGGTTCTGATCGTCCGGCGCCAGCGTCTTGACGCCCTTCTTGAGTGCCGTTCCCGTGGGGAAGCGCGACCTGACCACCGGCTTGAGCCAGCTCGTGGGCCCGTTCAGCAGTGCCTTGACCATCTGTGTCACGGGGTCGACCTGCTGGCGCACATAGACCGGATCGGCCACGGTTCCGAGCCGGTCGCCGGTCGGCGAGTTCGACGCGAAGTAGTACTTGTTGACGGAGACATAGCGGCGCTGGAAGTCGGAGTTGCCGAGCACCACGCCCTGCGGCGGCACGTCGATGCGCCACTGCTTGCTGCCGTCCGACAGCTTCTGCTCCGTGAGATGCAGCGTCTCCTTGTACGGGCCCTCGGCGGGCTCGTATGCGAACTGCTGGTCCACCTCGGCGACCTTGTCCCCGATCAGCGCGTACGCGTAGTCGCCGGTGGCCTCCCTGCTGCCGCTGTGCTCGGCCAGCGCGGTCGGCCCGTCCGCGAGCACCGTCGTCGAGCGCTCGGGCTGCCAGTCCTTCGAGGCCTCCTCGGTGAGGTACTTGCGCGCCGTGTCGAACTCCGGCTCATCGCTGGTCAGCGCCTCCAGGAAGCCCTGCACGATCTCGAGCGGCTGGGCGTTCTCCCGCGGCGGCATCGCGAAGACCCGGACCGGCGCGTCCGGCCGCTGCGAGGCCTTGACGTCGCGCAGATCCCCGCTGTCCGGCATCGAGGCGCACCCGGCCAGCAGTACGGCTCCACAGCCGACGTACGCCACTACCCGCATCGGACGCCGCCGGCCGCCGCGATCGCCGTCAGCGCCCACGTGATCCCTCCCCTTGCTTCAACTGATCCGGTCCCTCGCCGGTTCCCACGCCCTCCTCGGACGGCGCGTGGCCAGGCTCTTCGCGCTCCCCGGACTCCACGGGCGCGGTCACCGCACGCGCCTCCGCCGCGGGCCGCGGCACCACGCGCGCCCCGCTGCCGGGCAGCGCAGCCGGGTCCACCGCGCCGGCCAGCCTCGGGGCCACCGGCGCCCGCGGCGGCATCGGCGGTACCCCGCGCTCCCCTTGCGACTGCGCCGGCACCGTGGCGAGTTTTTGCGTGCCGCTCAGGGGCAGCCCCGCTTCGTTCAGCCCGCGGTTGCGCCGCGAGTCCTTGGGCTCCAGAGGTATGGGCGAGCCCCGAAGCGGCTCGTCCGCGGTCCGCGGCAACGTCAGCCGGAACTGCGAGCCGCCCCCCGGCTCACCCCACGCCTGCAGCCAGCCGCCGTGCAGCCGCGCGTCCTCCAGGGCGATGGACAGCCCGAGGCCCGTACCACCGGTGGTACGCGCGCGTGCCGGGTCGGCCCTCCAGAAGCGGCTGAACACGCGGGTCGCCTCGCCGGGCTTGAGTCCCACTCCGTAGTCGCGCACGGCGACCGCGACCGCGCCGCCCGCCGCGGCGAGCTTGACGACGACGTCCTTGCCCTCGCCGTGCTCCACGGCGTTGACGACGAGGTTCCGCAGCACCCGCTCCACCCGCCGCGCGTCGGCCTCGGCGACCACCGGCTGATGATCGCCGACGACCTTGATCTGAGTGCCCTTGCGCTCGGCGAGCGGCTCGGCCCCGCTCACCACCCGGCGTACGACCTCGCGCAGGTCTATCGGCTCGGCCTCCAGGGCCGCCGCGCCCGCGTCGAACCGGCTGATCTCCAGCAGATCCGCGAGCAGCGTCTCGAACCGGTCCAGCTGGTCCGCGAGCAGCTCGGCCGACCGCGCGGTCACCGGATCGAAGTCCACGCGCGCGTCATGGATGACGTCAGCGGCCATCCGTACGGTCGTCAGCGGCGTCCGCAGCTCATGAGACACATCGGACACGAACCGCCGCTGCATCCGCGACAGGTCCTCCAGCTGCTGGATCTTCAACTGAAGGTTCTGCGCCATCTTGTTGAAGGCCTCACCGAGCCGCGCGATGTCGTCCTCTCCGGTGACCTTCATACGTTCCTGAAGGCGCCCGGCGGACAGCCGCTCGGCGATGCCCGCGGCCATCCGTACGGGCGTGACGACCTGCCGCACCACGAGCCAGGCGATCGCGCCGAGCAGCACCACGACGAACAGTCCGGCCGTCGCGAGCGTCCCCTTGACCAGGCTGAGCGACTTCTCCTCCTGCGTGAGCGGGAAGAGGTAGTACAGCTGGTACGGCTCGCCGTTCGGGTCGTTCACCTGCTTGCCGATGACCAGCCCCGGCTGGGAGTCCTGGCCGGTCTTGTAGACGATGCGCGTATAACTCTGGGCCGGGAACATGTTCTCGTCGATGCGGCGGCGCAGATCCTCCGGCACGCTCGTCGCCGGATCGACGTCGCCCGACGAACGCGGGCCGCGCCCACCGCTGTCCGCGCCGGCGACCGTGCTGGAGGAGCTGAGCGTGACCACGGCGAAGGCGCCCTGGCCGCCGCTGGCGAGGGACTGCACGAGGTCGCTCAGCCACGCGCTGATGTTCTGGACGGGCCGCTCGTCCGTGCTCGAACCGTCGTCGCCCCCGGCGCTCGCAGCCGCGTCCGCCCGCTGCTTGGCCACGCCGAACCCACCGGTGGCCTGGCTCTCCGCGGCCTTCACCTTGGCGTCCAGCAGGCCGTTGCGCACCTGCCCGATGACGACGAAGCCCAACAGCAGGACCACACCCAGCGACATCAGCAGCGTCGTGACGACGACCTTGAGCTGGATGTTGCGCCGCCACAGCCGCATGACCGGCAGCAGCGGACGCCGCACCCAGCGCATGAAGAGCCGGAGGACCGGGCTGCCCTGGACTCCGCCCTGCAACAGCCAGCCCTCGCTGAACCGAGCCCAGAAGGAGCTCGCGGTCCTCCGGCCGACAGGCCGCGAGCGGCTTCCCGGCTGACCGGGCGCCGAAGCGGCACTGTCCCGGGACATGTCAGCTGGGTCCGGCCTTGTAACCGACGCCACGGACAGTCACCACGATTTCCGGCCGCTCCGGGTCCTTCTCGACCTTGGAGCGAAGCCGCTGTACATGAACATTGACAAGACGGGTGTCCGCCGCGTGCCGGTAGCCCCACACCTGCTCGAGGAGTACCTCACGCGTGAACACCTGCCAGGGCTTCCGGGCCAGCGCCACCAGCAGGTCGAACTCCAGCGGCGTGAGCGCGATCGACTGCCCGTCCCGCTTCACGGAGTGACCGGCCACATCGATGACCAGGTCGCCGATGGCGAGCTGCTCGGGCGCCGGCTCCTCCGACCTCCGCAGCCGCGCCCGGATCCGAGCCACCAGCTCCTTCGGCTTGAACGGCTTCACGATGTAGTCATCAGCGCCCGACTCAAGCCCGACCACCACATCGACGGTGTCGCTCTTCGCCGTGAGCATCACGATCGGCACCCCGGACTCCGCCCTGATCAGACGGCACACCTCGATACCGTCCCGCCCAGGCAGCATCAGATCGAGCAGCACGAGATCGGGCTTGGTCTCACGGAATGCGGCCAGCGCCTTGTCGCCGTCGGCTACGAAAGACGGTTCAAAACCTTCACCACGCAGCACAATGCCGAGCATCTCGGCCAGTGCGGTGTCGTCATCGACGACAAGGACTCGTCCCTTCATGAATGCCATCATCCCATTAACTAAATCGTTACCTGGCGTGACCTGGCACACAGCTCGGCAAGCGCCTCCGCCGTGACGGGCGAAACGGCGCCCTCCTCGGTGACGATCGCCGTCACCAGCTCGGGCGGCGTCACGTCGAACGCCGGGTTGTACGCCTGGGTACCCAGAGGTGCCACCGGAATCCCGCCTCCCGCTTCCGCTCCCGCCACCGGCACCTGTGGTGCGATGAGCTCGGTCACCTCATGACCGGCGCGCTGCTCGACCTCGATGGACGCCCCGTCCGGGGTGTCGGGGTCCACCGTCGTCACCGGCGCCACCACGACGAACGGTACGTGGTGGTACCGGGCCAGCACCGCGAGCGGGTAGCTCCCCACCTTGTTCGCCACCGAACCGTCGGCCGCGATCCGGTCGGCCCCGACCAGCACCGCATCCACCTCCCCCGCCGAGAACAGCGACCCCGCGGCGTTGTCCGTGAGCAGCGTGTACGCCATCCCGTTGCGCGCCGCCTCGTACGCCGTCAGGCGAGCACCCTGCAGCAACGGCCGCGTCTCGTCCACCCACAGCCTCCGCAGCCGCCCAGCCCGGTGCGCGGCGAGCGCGACGGCGAACGCCGTACCCTCCCCGCCGGACACCAGCGCCCCGGTGTTGCAGTGCGTCAGAATCCGGTGGTTGCCCCCGGGCAGCAGCTCGTCGAGCAGCGCGAGACCGTGCTCGGCCATGCGCCTGCTGGCCTCGGCGTCCTCCTGGTGAAGGGCGCGAGCAGCGGCGAGCGCGGCCTCGGCGGCCCGCTTCTGGTCACCGCCGCCGGCGAGGGCGGCACGGTGAGCCGACTGGGCCCTGCGCACGCCATGCATGAGGTTTACCGCGGTGGGCCGTGCGCTCGCGAGCGCGTCGGCGGCGTCATCCACGTCGAACCCGCGCATGGCGGCGAGCGCGACCCCGTACGCCCCGGCGATGCCCAGCAGCGGCGCCCCGCGCACGGCGAGTGTACGGATCGCTTCCACCAGCGCCGGAGGGTCGGTGCACACCAGCTCGACCTCCTCGGCCGGCAGCCGCGTCTGGTCGAGAAGGACCAGTACGGACCCTTCCGGCGGTTCGTCCCACCGGATCGCCGGAATCTCGGTGGGTGCGTTGTCCTCGCGGGAATGCACGTACTGATCGTCCATCCGCCCAGTCTGCCCCTTCCAGGGCGGACAATTGAAGGTGTGCAGCCCATACGGGGGCCGGTCACTTCCCGGCCGCACCGTGGCACGATGGCTGCCAAGCTGCCGCCGCAACCGCGAACGGGCACCGTGAAGGAGCGACGATGAAAGACACTCCGGGCTGGGCATCGCCCGGATCTGCCCCCTCCGACGGAGAGGACGGGCAGGAGCCGAACGCTTCCGGCCCTGCCGAGCCCGCGGACCGGCCCACTGCGCCAGAGCCCACGGACCAGCCGGGACAGCCCGCACCCGACCCGACCGGCCCAGGCACGAAGTGGTCCAAGGAGCAGCCCCCGCCCGCCCAATGGTCCGCGCCCAGCGGCTCCCAGGGCGGCCCGGCCCAGGCCCCGCCGCCTCCGCCCGGCCCCGGCTGGGGCGGACAGCACCCCGGCGGTCCCGGCGGCGGTCCCGGATACGGCGCTCCCGGCGGCCCTGGCGGCTACGGCCCCGGCGGTCACCCCGGGTGGGGAAGCGGCTGGGGCGGCCCTCCGCCCGCCGCCAAGCCCGGCGTGATCCCGCTCCGCCCGCTCGGTGTCGGCGAGATCCTCGACGGCGCCGTGTCGACCATGCGTACGCACTGGCGCACGGTCCTCGGCATCTCGCTGACCGTCGCGGTGTTCACGGAGATCCTCGTGGTCCTGCTCCAGGGCTTCGTCCTGGATGACGCCGCGAGCTCGGACACCCTCAACGACCCGAGCGCCTCCGTCGGCGAACTCACCCGCGCCCTGGGCGACACCCTGCTGGGCTCCAGCGTCATCGTGCTGGTCTCGCTGCTCGGCACCATCGTCGCGACCGCCCTGCTCACGACCGTGACCAGCCGCGCCGTGCTCGGCAAGTCGGTGACCACCGCCGAAGCCTGGCGCGACGCCCGGCCCCAGCTGCCGAAACTCTTCGGCCTTACCTTCCTGCTCCCGCTGATCGGCGTCGCGGTCGTCGCGATAGGCACCCTGCCCGGCGCCCTGATCGCCTACGCCGGCGGTGGCGACGGCGCTGTCGCACTCGCCGTCCTCGGCGGCATGGCCGCGGGTATCGTCGCGATCTGGCTGATGGTCCGCTTCTCGCTGGCCTCGCCCGCCCTGATGCTGGAGAAACAGAGCATCTGGAAGTCCGTGGGCCGCTCCGCGAAGCTGGTCCGCGGCTCCTGGTGGCGGGTCTTCGGCATCCAGCTGCTCGCCACGATCATCGCGAACGTCGTCGCCTCGATCATCGTGATCCCGTTCACCTTCCTCGCCGCCGCCCTGAGCGGCGACGGTGTCAACGGCCTCTTCACCAGCGGCACCGCGGACCTCGGCTGGACCTTCCTCATCGTCAGCGGGATCGGCGCGGTGATCGGGTCGATGCTCACGTTCCCGATCACCGCGGGTGTCGCCGTGCTCCTCTACATCGATCAGCGCATCCGCCGCGAGGCCCTCGACCTCGACCTGGCCCGCGCCGCCGGCGTCCAGGGCTACGGCTCCGACGCCGCCGGCACCACCCCGGGGAGCTGATGCGGTGAGCCCGGCGGGGGGTGTTCTCACAGCGGTGCTCGCGCTGCCGGGCTCCGGCACCGCGGCCGTACTCGTGCTGCCGCGCTCCGCCGACGAACCGCCGGTGACGGTCCCGCGCGACCCCGCACGGGACGCGGCCCGGCGTGAGCTGTCGAAGCGGATGTACCACGAGGACGACCCCAGCTGGTTCCAGCGCGCCCTGGACGCCTTCTGGGAATGGCTCGACAAGCTGTTCAGCGCAGCCTCCGGCGCGACCCCGGGCGGCGCACTCGGCCTCGTCGTCATCGCACTGGCGGCCGCGGCACTGATCGGCGCCCTCTGGTGGCGGCTCGGCACCCCGAGGCGCGGCCCCACCTCGGCCGCCCCACTCTTCGACGACCGGCCCCGCAGCGCCGCCGAGCACCGGGCAGCCGCCGAGAGCCACGCTGCCCAGGGCCACTGGAACCAGGCTGTCCAGGAGCGCATGCGCGCCATCGTCCGCTCCCTGGAGGAACGCGCCCTGCTCGAGCCCCGCCCCGGCCGCACCGCCGACGAGGCAGCCGCCGAGGCAGGCCGTACGCTCCCCTCCCACACGGACCGGCTCAGCGCCGCGGCCCGAGACTTCGACGACGTCACGTATGGCGGACGAACGGCCACATCACAGGCGTACCAGCGCCTCACCGAACTGGACCGCGACGTGGAACGCACCAAGCCCGTCCTCGCGAGCAGCGCCCCGAGCACCCAGAGCACTGCACACAGCACGACGCGCCAGGGGGCCGCCGAATGACCACCGAGGCCACCCCTGCCTCCACCACCTCGGCCTCCCCCACCGCTCGCCAGGTGTGGACCCGCGCGCGCGGTGTTCTGCTCGGGTTCGTGATCCTCCTGGTGGCCGCGATCGCCATCGCCGCGGTCCGCTCCGACGCTCAGCACGGCCGCCTCGACCCTCGCTCCGTCGACGCCAACGGCAGCCGAGCCGTCGCCGAGCTCCTCGCCGACCGCGGCGTGTCCACCCGCGTGGTCAGCACCCTGGAGGACGCGCGCAACGCCGCCGCCCCCGACACCACCCTCCTGGTCGCCGCCCCCGACCTGCTGACCGACCGCCAGCAGACCCGGCTCCACTCGGCATTCGCCGCCTCCGGAGGCCGCACCATCCTCGTCGCGCCCGGCATCCCGTCCGTCGACAGCCTCGCCCCCGGGGTCACCGCCGACCCCACGCCGAGCTACGACACGACGCTCCCGCCCGGCTGCGCCCTGCCTGCCGCCCAGCGAGCGGGCACCGCCGACACCGGCGGCGTCCGCTACACGACGACCGCGCCCGGTGCCGACTCCTGCTACCCCAGCGACGGCATGCCCACCCTGCTGCGCGTCCCGGCACTCGAAGGGGACGGCGACACCGTCGTACTCGGCGCCCCCGACATCCTCCACAACGACCGCCTCGACGAGCAGGGCAACGCCTCGCTCGCCCTCCAACTGCTCGGTTCCCGCCCCCACTTGGTCTGGTACCTCCCCTCGCTCTCCGACGACTCGGCCACCGACGGCGGCGACCGCAGCTTCTTCGACCTGATGCCCTCTGGCTGGCTCTGGGGCAGCCTGCAGCTCTTCATTGCCGCAGTCCTGGCCGCTCTCTGGCGTGCCCGCCGTCTGGGCCCGCTCGTCCCCGAACGGCTCCCCGTAGCGATCCGCGCCTCCGAAACCGTCGAAGGCCGCGCCCGCCTCTACCGCAAGTCCAACGCCCGCGACCGCGCCGCGGCAGCTCTCCGCTCCACCACTCGCACCCGCCTCGCCCCCCTCGTCGGCGTATCCCCCGCCCAGGCGCACGCGCCCGAAGCCCTGCTCCCCGCCCTGTCCACCCGCCTCCACGGCGACGGACAGTCCTCCCCGCACTCCCTTCTCTTCGGCCCGCCGCCCCGCGACGACGCAGCCCTCATCCACCTCGCCGACCAACTCGACGCCCTCGAAAGAGAGGTACGCCGTCCATGATGGACCCGACCACTGACAACGCCGCGGACACCAGGGATCCGGGCGGCGCCCGGGCCTCCCTGGAGGCCCTGCGCGCCGAGATCGCCAAAGCCGTGGTCGGCCAGGACCCCGCCGTGACCGGCCTCGTCGTCGCCCTCCTCTGCCGCGGCCACGTCCTGCTCGAAGGAGTCCCCGGCGTCGCGAAAACGCTGCTCGTACGGGCCCTCGCAGCCGCCCTCGAACTCGACACCAAGCGCGTCCAGTTCACCCCGGACCTGATGCCCAGCGACGTCACGGGCTCCCTCGTCTACGACGCCCGCACCGCCGAGTTCTCCTTCCAGCCCGGCCCGGTCTTCACCAACCTCCTGCTCGCCGACGAGATCAACCGCACCCCGCCCAAGACCCAGTCCTCACTCCTCGAAGCGATGGAGGAGCGCCAGGTCACGGTCGACGGCACCGCGCGCCTCCTCCCCGAGCCCTTCCTGGTCGCCGCAACGCAGAACCCGGTCGAGTACGAGGGCACATACCCCCTCCCCGAAGCCCAGCTGGACCGTTTCCTCCTCAAGCTGACGATCCCGCTGCCCTCCCGCAAGGACGAGATCGACGTCCTCACCCGCCACACCGAGGGCTTCAACCCGCGCGACCTGCGCGCCGCCGGCGTACGCCCCGTAGCCGACCCCGCCGCCCTGGAAGCCGCCCGCGCGGCAGTCGGCAAGACAGCGGTATCCCCCGAAATCACCGGCTACGTAGTGGACATCTGCCGCGCCACCCGCGAATCCCCGTCCCTCGCCCTCGGCGTCTCTCCCCGCGGCGCGACGGCGCTCCTGGCGACCGCCCGCGCATGGGCCTGGCTGACCGGCCGCGACTACGTCATCCCCGATGACGTAAAGGCTCTCGCGCTCCCCACGCTCCGCCACCGGGTCCAACTCCGCCCCGAAGCCGAGATGGAAGGCGTAACCGCCGACTCCGTGATCAACGCGATCCTCGCCCACGTCCCCGTACCGCGCTGATGGCACTCACCGGACGCGCCGCCCTCATCGCGGCCCTCAGCACTCTCCCGGTCGGCATCTGGGCCCCCGGCTGGTCAGGCATCCTCGCCGTGAACATCCCCCTGGCCCTCGCCTGCGCCTGCGACTTCGCCCTGGCCGCCCCCGTACGCCGCCTCGGCCTGACCCGCTCCGGAGACACCTCCGTACGCCTCGGCGAAACTGCCGACGTCACCCTCACGGTCACCAACCCGACCGGCCGCCCCCTACGCGCCCGCGTCCGCGACGCCTGGCCCCCCAGCAGCTGGCAGCCCGGCACGGAAGTCACCGCATCCCGTCACCGACTGACGATTCCCCCGGGCGAACGCCGCCGCATCACGACCCGCCTGCGCCCCACCCGTCGCGGCGACCGCCAGGCAGACCGCGTCACCATCCGCTCATACGGCCCTCTCGGCCTCCTCGCCCGCCAGGGCACCCACAACGTCCCCTGGACCGTACGCGTCCTGCCCCCGTTCACCAGCCGCAAGCATCTCCCGTCAAAACTGGCCCGCCTGCGCGAACTCGACGGCCGCACCAGCGCCCTGACCCGCGGCGAGGGCACCGAATTCGACAGCCTCCGCGAATACGTCCCCGGGGACGACACCCGCTCCATCGACTGGCGCGCCACCGCCCGGCAGACCACGGTCGCTGTACGCACCTGGCGCCCCGAACGCGACCGCCGCATCCTGCTGGTCCTCGACACAGGCCGTACCTCGGCGGGCCGCGTGGGCGACGCCCCACGCCTCGACGCCTCCATGGACGCGGCCCTGCTCCTGGCCGCCCTCGCCTCCCGAGCCGGCGACCGCGTGGACCTCCTCGCGTACGACCGCCGGGTGCGCGCCCAAGTGCAGGGACGAGCCGCGGGCGATGTCCTCCCCTCCCTGGTGAACGCCATGGCCCGCCTCGAACCGGAACTCATCGAGACAGACGCACGCGGCCTCACCGCCACCGCCCTCCGCACAGCCCCACGCCGTTCCCTGATCGTGCTTCTCACCAGCCTCGACGCGGCCCCCATCGAGGAGGGCCTGCTTCCCGTACTCTCCCGCCTCACCCAGCGCCATACAGTCCTGGTTGCCTCAGTGGCCGACCCACACATAGAGCACATGGCCACGGCAAGGGGAAACACAGATGCCGTGTACGAAGCCGCTGCAGCAGCCCAAGCTCAGACAGAACGCCATCGCACCGCCGAACAACTCATCCGCCATGGCGTCACAGTCGTGGACGCGACACCGAACGATCTTCCTCCGGCTTTGGCGGACGCTTATCTGGCCCTCAAAGCAGCGGGACGCCTTTAACGCAAAAATCCCCCGTGCCGAATGGCACGGGGGATTTCTCTACATTTAGTTCGGCGGTGTCCTACTCTCCCACAGGGTCCCCCCTGCAGTACCATCGGCGCTGTAAGGCTTAGCTTCCGGGTTCGGAATGTAACCGGGCGTTTCCCTCACGCTATGACCACCGAAACACTGTGAAACACGCAACCGGCAACCGTCCTGTGGCCCAGGACAGGGGTTGTTCGTGGTTTCAGAACCAACACAGTGGACGCGAGCAGCTGAGGACAAGCCCTCGGCCTATTAGTACCAGTCACCTCCACCCGTTACCGGGCTTCCAGATCTGGCCTATCAACCCAGTAGTCTCCTGGGAGCCTTAACCCCTCATAGGGGGTGGGAGTCCTCATCTCGAAGCAGGCTTCCCGCTTAGATGCTTTCAGCGGTTATCCCTCCCGAACGTAGCCAACCAGCCATGCCCTTGGCAGAACAACTGGCACACCAGAGGTTCGTCCGTCCCGGTCCTCTCGTACTAGGGACAGCCCTTCTCAAGACTCCTACGCGCACAGCGGATAGGGACCGAACTGTCTCACGACGTTCTAAACCCAGCTCGCGTACCGCTTTAATGGGCGAACAGCCCAACCCTTGGGACCGACTCCAGCCCCAGGATGCGACGAGCCGACATCGAGGTGCCAAACCATCCCGTCGATATGGACTCTTGGGGAAGATCAGCCTGTTATCCCCGGGGTACCTTTTATCCGTTGAGCGACGGCGCTTCCACAAGCCACCGCCGGATCACTAGTCCCGACTTTCGTCCCTGCTCGACCCGTCGGTCTCACAGTCAAGCTCCCTTGTGCACTTACACTCACCACCTGATTGCCAACCAGGCTGAGGGAACCTTTGGGCGCCTCCGTTACTCTTTAGGAGGCAACCGCCCCAGTTAAACTACCCATCAGACACTGTCCCCGATCCGGATCACGGACCCGGGTTAGACATCCAGCACGACCAGACTGGTATTTCAACGACGACTCCCCCACCACTGGCGTGGCAAGTTCACAGTCTCCCAGCTATCCTACACAAGCCGAACCGAACACCAATATCAAACTGTAGTAAAGGTCCCGGGGTCTTTCCGTCCTGCTGCGCGAAACGAGCATCTTTACTCGTAGTGCAATTTCACCGGGCCTATGGTTGAGACAGTCGAGAAGTCGTTACGCCATTCGTGCAGGTCGGAACTTACCCGACAAGGAATTTCGCTACCTTAGGATGGTTATAGTTACCACCGCCGTTTACTGGCGCTTAAGTTCTCAGCTTCGCACGCCCGAAAGCGCACTAACCGGTCCCCTTAACGTTCCAGCACCGGGCAGGCGTCAGTCCGTATACCTCGCCTTACGGCTTCGCACGGACCTGTGTTTTTAGTAAACAGTCGCTTCTCGCTGGTCTCTGCGGCCACCCCCAGCTCACCGTGCAAAACGGATCACCAAGAATGGCCCCCCTTCTCCCGAAGTTACGGGGGCATTTTGCCGAGTTCCTTAACCATAGTTCACCCGAACGCCTCGGTATTCTCTACCTGACCACCTGAGTCGGTTTAGGGTACGGGCCGCCATAAAACTCGCTAGAGGCTTTTCTCGACAGCATAGGATCATCCACTTCACCACAATCGGCTCGGCATCAGGTCTCACCCACAAGTGCGACGGATTTGCCTATCGCACGGGCTACACCCTTACCCCGGGACAACCACCGCCCGGGCTGGACTACCTTCCTGCGTCACCCCATCACTCACCTACTACCAGATCGGGTCACCGGCTCCACCACTCCCCTCAACTCCGAAGAGATCAGGGCGGCTTCACGGGCTTAGCATCACTGGATTCGATGTTTGACGCTTCACAGCGGGTACCGGAATATCAACCGGTTCTCCATCGACTACGCCTGTCGGCCTCGCCTTAGGTCCCGACTTACCCTGGGCAGATCAGCTTGACCCAGGAACCCTTAGTCAATCGGCGCACACGTTTCCCACGTGTGAATCGCTACTCATGCCTGCATTCTCACTCGTGAACCGTCCACAACTCGCTTCCGCGGCTGCTTCACCCGGCACACGACGCTCCCCTACCCATCACAGCGGGCGTTGGCCCTCATGCTGCAATGACACGACTTCGGCGGTACGCTTGAGCCCCGCTACATTGTCGGCGCGGAATCACTTGACCAGTGAGCTATTACGCACTCTTTCAAGGGTGGCTGCTTCTAAGCCAACCTCCTGGTTGTCTCTGCGACTCCACATCCTTTCCCACTTAGCGTACGCTTAGGGGCCTTAGTCGATGCTCTGGGCTGTTTCCCTCTCGACCATGGAGCTTATCCCCCACAGTCTCACTGCCGCGCTCTCACTTACCGGCATTCGGAGTTTGGCTAAGGTCAGTAACCCGGTAGGGCCCATCGCCTATCCAGTGCTCTACCTCCGGCAAGAAACACACGACGCTGCACCTAAATGCATTTCGGGGAGAACCAGCTATCACGGAGTTTGATTGGCCTTTCACCCCTAACCACAGGTCATCCCCCAGGTTTTCAACCCTGGTGGGTTCGGCCCTCCACACGGTCTTACCCGCGCTTCAGCCTGCCCATGGCTAGATCACTCCGCTTCGGGTCTTGAGCGCACTACTGAATCGCCCTGTTCGGACTCGCTTTCGCTACGGCTCCCCCACACGGGTTAACCTCGCAACACACCGCAAACTCGCAGGCTCATTCTTCAAAAGGCACGCAGTCACGAGAATGAAGACAAGTCTTCATTCCGACGCTCCCACGGCTTGTAGGCACACGGTTTCAGGTACTATTTCACTCCCCTCCCGGGGTACTTTTCACCATTCCCTCACGGTACTATCCGCTATCGGTCACCAGGGAATATTTAGGCTTAGCGGGTGGTCCCGCCAGATTCACACGGGATTTCTCGGGCCCCGTGCTACTTGGGTGTCTCTCAAACGAGTCGCTGACGTTTCGACTACGGGGGTCTTACCCTCTACGCCGGACCTTTCGCATGTCCTTCGCCTACATCAACGATTTCTGACTCGTCCTGCCGCCGGCAGACGACAGAAGAGAGATCCCACAACCCCGTACACGCAACCCCTGCCGGGTCTCACACGTATACGGTTTAGCCTCATCCGGTTTCGCTCGCCACTACTCCCGGAATCACGGTTGTTTTCTCTTCCTGCGGGTACTGAGATGTTTCACTTCCCCGCGTTCCCTCCACACCGCCTATGTGTTCAGCAGTGGGTGACAGCCCATGACGACTGCCGGGTTTCCCCATTCGGAAACCCCCGGATCAAAGTCTGGTTGACGACTCCCCGGGGACTATCGCGGCCTCCCACGTCCTTCATCGGTTCCTGGTACCAAGGCATCCACCGTGCGCCCTTAAAAACTTGGCCACAGATGCTCGCGTCCACTGTGCAGTTCTCAAACAACGACCAACCACCCACCACCCCGAACCATCCGGTTCGAGTTCACTGGGGCCGGCAACCGAAGGCAACCGGGCTTCCGCCCGTGCCTTCAGACACCCAACAGCGTGCCCGACACCCTCGCCCCTCCTGGTCTGCGGTCCACGCTCCGAAGAGCAGTACTGGCAGCCCGAGTGGGCTGAGTGTGCCGAATAATCAACGTTCCACCCATGAGCTGACCACCGCAGAACATGCGCCTGCGTTGTGGCCCTGGACGCCGACTCCAGTGGAGTGGGCGCCTAGATGCTCCTTAGAAAGGAGGTGATCCAGCCGCACCTTCCGGTACGGCTACCTTGTTACGACTTCGTCCCAATCGCCAGTCCCACCTTCGACCGCTCCCTCCAGACAAGCTGGTTGGGCCACGGGCTTCGGGTGTTACCGACTTTCGTGACGTGACGGGCGGTGTGTACAAGGCCCGGGAACGTATTCACCGCAGCACTGCTGATCTGCGATTACTAGCAACTCCGACTTCATGGGGTCGAGTTGCAGACCCCAATCCGAACTGAGACCGGCTTTTTGAGATTCGCTCCACCTTGCGGTATCGCAGCTCATTGTACCGGCCATTGTAGCACGTGTGCAGCCCAAGACATAAGGGGCATGATGACTTGACGTCGTCCCCACCTTCCTCCGAGTTGACCCCGGCGGTCTCCCGTGAGTCCCCAACCCTCCGAAGAGGTTGCTGGCAACACGGGACAAGGGTTGCGCTCGTTGCGGGACTTAACCCAACATCTCACGACACGAGCTGACGACAGCCATGCACCACCTGTACACCGACCACAAGGGGGCGCCTGTCTCCAGACGTTTCCGGTGTATGTCAAGCCTTGGTAAGGTTCTTCGCGTTGCGTCGAATTAAGCCACATGCTCCGCTGCTTGTGCGGGCCCCCGTCAATTCCTTTGAGTTTTAGCCTTGCGGCCGTACTCCCCAGGCGGGGCACTTAATGCGTTAGCTGCGGCACGGACAACGTGGAATGTTGCCCACACCTAGTGCCCACCGTTTACGGCGTGGACTACCAGGGTATCTAATCCTGTTCGCTCCCCACGCTTTCGCTCCTCAGCGTCAGTATCGGCCCAGAGATCCGCCTTCGCCACCGGTGTTCCTCCTGATATCTGCGCATTTCACCGCTACACCAGGAATTCCGATCTCCCCTACCGAACTCTAGCCTGCCCGTATCGACTGCAGACCCGGGGTTAAGCCCCGGGCTTTCACAACCGACGCGACAAGCCGCCTACGAGCTCTTTACGCCCAATAATTCCGGACAACGCTTGCGCCCTACGTATTACCGCGGCTGCTGGCACGTAGTTAGCCGGCGCTTCTTCTGCAGGTACCGTCACTTTCGCTTCTTCCCTGCTGAAAGGGGTTTACAACCCGAAGGCCGTCATCCCCCACGCGGCGTCGCTGCATCAGGCTTGCGCCCATTGTGCAATATTCCCCACTGCTGCCTCCCGTAGGAGTCTGGGCCGTGTCTCAGTCCCAGTGTGGCCGGTCGCCCTCTCAGGCCGGCTACCCGTCGTCGCCTTGGTGAGCCATTACCTCACCAACAAGCTGATAGGCCGCGGGCTCATCCTTCACCGCCGGAGCTTTTAACCTCCACTCAGGAGAGTGGAAGTGTTATCCGGTATTAGACCCCGTTTCCAGGGCTTGTCCCAGAGTGAAGGGCAGATTGCCCACGTGTTACTCACCCGTTCGCCACTAATCCCCACCGAAGTGGTTCATCGTTCGACTTGCATGTGTTAAGCACGCCGCCAGCGTTCGTCCTGAGCCAGGATCAAACTCTCCGTGAATGTATTCCCGTAATCGGGATGACACCACGAGAGCGGAACCCCCCGCGGAATAAACGGGAAGGGTTCACAGCGTCCTCGCTGTGTTTTCTTCAAAGGAACCTCGTTCCCGACCGAATGGCCGGAGACGGGGTATCAACATATCTGGCGTTGATTTTTGGCACGCTGTTGAGTTCTCAAGGAACGGACGCTTCCTTTGTACTCACCCTCGCAGGCTTTCCTCCGGGCTTCCCTTCGGTGTTTCCAACCTTACCAGAACCCATTTCCGTTCCGTTTCCGGCTCGGAATTCGTTTCGGTGGCCAGTTGGAGGGCCTTGCCTATTCGGTTGCCTTGCGGCTCCCTTTCGGCTGGTCCGACTTTATCAGAAGTTTTCGACCGGCCTGACCGGCCACTCGTTCCTGAATAATCGGGAGGGCTTCGTCGGGAGTGGATCCCAAGAAGCGAGTAGATAGACGCTCACTGTTGCTATCGAAGCTGTCCAGCTCCGCGCAACTGTGTAAATCTACCTCCCCACAGGTCCCGTGTCAACGGCTCCGGCGGGGCGAGATACGAGGCTAACACCTCGGCCGGAGTGCCTGCACATCAGGCTGCGGTCGGTACGGAGGCACTGCGCTCCGTCTCCTCGACGTCGCCCGTGGCGCCGGCGCGTGCCGCGCGACCGCCCAGGATGTACACGTACGCGAGGAAGGCCAGTTCGGCGAGGATGCCGATGGTGATGCGGGCCCAGGTCGGGAGACCGGAGGGGGTGACGAAGCCTTCGATGGCGCCGGAGATGAAGAGGACCAGGGCGAGGCCTATCGCCATGCCCAGGGCGGCACGGCCCTCTTCGGCGAGGGCCGCACGTCGGGAGCGGGGGCCCGGGTCGATCAGAGTCCAGCCGAGGCGTAGACCCGTACCAGCGGCTACGAAGACGGCGGTCAGCTCCAGGAGGCCGTGTGGGAGGACGAGGCCCAGGAAGGTGTCGAGGCGGCCCGCCGACGACATCAGGCCTATGCCCACGCCCAGGTTGAGCATGTTCTGGAAGAGGATCCAGATGACCGGCAGGCACAAGAAGGCGCCGAGAACGAGGCACATGGCTGCGGCTTGGGCGTTGTTCGTCCATACCTGGGCGGCGAAGGAAGCCGCGGGGTGGCTCGAGTAGTACGTCTCGTACTGGCCGCCGGGGCGGGTGAGCTCCCGTAGCTCGCTGGGGGCCGCGATCGAGGACTGGACCTCGGGGTGGGTGCCGATCCACCACCCCAGGATGGCCGCGACCGCGGTGGAGAGGAGTGCTGTGGGGACCCACCAGTGTCGTGAGCGGTAGACCGCGGCGGGGAAACCGTAGGCAAGGAAGTGGGTTACGTCGCGCCAGGAGGCTCGGCGTGTGCCTGTTACGGCACTACGCGCGCGTGCCACGAGTTGGCTGAGGCGGCCGGTGAGTTGGGGGTCGGGTGCGCTGGACTGGATCAGGGAGAGGTGGGTCGCCGTGCGCTGGTACAGGGCGACGAGTTCGTCGGCCTCCGCGCCTGTGAGGCGACGCTGGCGGCGCAGTAGTGCGTCGAGCCGGTCCCACTCGGCGCGGTGGGCGGACACGAAGACGTCGAGGTCCATCGGGTTGGCTGCTCCTCGGCTGTTCGTCGTGTGGTCAGCTTGTCGCACTGCGGCGCGATGTGCCCTCAGCTTGGCAGACTGGCTGTTCTCAGGGCAGTTCGGGGAAGGACGGCGGGCGTGAGTGAGCTTGTGACGGGCGAGGCGGTGGCACTGGAGCTGCGCCCCGCGAAGCTGCCGAGCCGGGCGTTGGCCGTACTGATCGACCTGGTGGCGGCGATGGCCGCGTATATCGCTGTGACGGTGGCACTTGTGGTCTCCACCGCTGGTCTCGATGAGGCGGCGCAGACGGCGGTGTCCATCGCGGCGTTCCTGCTCGTGCTGGTGGGCGGGCCGATCGCGGTGGAGACGCTCAGTCATGGGCGTTCGCTCGGGAAGCTGGCGTGCGGGCTGCGGGTGGTGCGGGACGACGGCGGGCCGATCCGGTTCCGGCATGCGCTGGTGCGTGGGGCGGTCGGTGTGGTCGAGATCCTCATGACGCTCGGGATCGTGGCGTGCATCGCGTCGCTCGTGTCGGCTCGGGGGCGGCGGCTCGGGGATGTGTTCGCGGGGACCCTGGTCGTGCGGGAGCGGATACCTGCCGGGCGTACGCCTTTCGTTCCTCCGCCGCCACCTTGGCTGGCGGGGCGGTTTTCCGGGCTTGATCTGTCCGCGGTTCCGGATGGGCTGTGGCTGGCGGTCCGGCAGTATCTGACGCGGATGCAGCAGTTGGATCCGCAGGTCGGCTGGGCGATGGCGGAGCGGCTCGCGGCGGACGTCGCGGAGCGCACCGGAGCTCCGGCGCCGCAGGGGGTGCCGCCAGCGGCGTATCTGGCGGCCGTGATGCAGGAGCGGCAGGCACGGGAGGCCCGGCGGGCGTTCGGCGGCAGTGAGCCTGTCGGGGGCGGGGCTGGGTCGGCCGACCAAGCCGCCACCCAGATGCCGCCCGCCGCCTCTGCCGCCTATCCGGCGGTGCAGCCGCCGCACTCCGCCTATCCATCGAGCCCGAGCCCGGCGGTTCACCCCTCGGGCTCTGAGTCGACGCCGTCGGCTGGGCAAGGGGCGCCCGCCGCAGCTCCGCGGGATGCCGGGAGTGAGCGCCCCGCCACCGGGTTCGTACCGCCTGCGTGACCTGGACGCCCTGCGGGCGGTCAGGTGAACGACGACGGCGGTGAGTCGAGATCCTCAAGTTCGATGCCGGGTGCGGAGAGCACTACGTCACCGGAGAGGTGGACGGTGTGCTGCTCGCCCGTGTCCAGGGCTGTGACCTGGTATTCGTCCACGGTCAGGGGGTCGTTGTCAGTGGCGTGTGCTTCTCTTTTGATCAGGGCCCAGGACTGGTCGACGGTGCGCGGGGCCAAGACCGGGTCGGTGAAGGCGACGAGGCGTACGCGAGTGGCGGAGGAATCGGGGGTGAGGCGCAGCAGACGCGCGGTGGCGATGAGGAAGGCGGGGGATGTGCCGGTGAAGGCATGGGCGCGGACATTGCCTTCAGTGGCGTGAGTTCCCGTGGGGTCGGTGCGGACCCAGGTGACGCCGTCGAGGGCGGCGCCTCGGACCTGCCAGCTCGCGGCGTGGAGTTCGAGACGGATGGGGCGGCCGAGGTCGTCGAGGGCGAGGTCGACGGAACCGGCCGGGCCGCCGGAGGGGGTGGTCACTTGGGAGACGTAGCGCCAGCCGGAGGGGCCGGGCGCACAGTGGAAGTGCTCTTCAGCGAGGGGGGTGTGGTCGTGCGGATCGTGGAGCGAATATCGGCCGCGGGGCATGGGGGTTCGGTCCTCATCGGGGACAGGCCCCCGCCATGACGGCGAGGGCCTGCTGACATCCGTGCGCCGAGCGGTGGTACCGCTGCTCGGCAGGGTGCTCAGTAGCGGTAGTGGTCCGGCTTGTACGGGCCCTCGACCTCGACACCGATGTAGGAGGCCTGCTCGGGGCGGAGCGTGGTGAGCTTCACGCCGAGTGCGTCGAGGTGGAGGCGGGCGACCTTCTCGTCGAGGTGCTTGGGCAGCACGTAGACGTCGGTCGGGTACTCCGACTGCTTGGTGAACAGCTCGATCTGGGCCAGGGTCTGGTCCGCGAACGAGTTGGACATCACGAAGGACGGGTGTCCGGTGGCGTTGCCCAGGTTCAGCAGGCGGCCCTCGGAGAGGACGATGAGCACCTTGCCGTCGGGGAACGTCCAGGTGTGGACCTGCGGCTTGACCTCGTCCTTGACGATCCCGGGGATCTTCGCGAGGCCGGCCATGTCGATCTCGTTGTCGAAGTGGCCGATGTTGCCCACGATCGCCTGGTGCTTCATCTTGGCCATGTCCGAGGCCATGATGATGTCCTTGTTGCCGGTCGTGGTGATGAAGATGTCGGCCTTGTCGACGACCTCGTCGAGCGTCGTGACCTGGTAGCCGTCCATCGCCGCCTGCAGGGCGCAGATCGGGTCGATCTCGGTGACGATCACGCGGGCGCCCTGTCCGCGCAGGGACTCCGCGCAGCCCTTGCCCACGTCGCCGTAGCCGAAGACGACCGCGGTCTTACCGCCGATGAGGACGTCGGTGGCGCGGTTGATGCCGTCGATCAGGGAGTGGCGGCAGCCGTACTTGTTGTCGAACTTCGACTTGGTGACGGCGTCGTTGACGTTGATCGCCGGGAACAGGAGGGTGCCCTCACGCTGCATCTCGTACAGGCGGTGGACGCCGGTCGTGGTCTCCTCGGTGACGCCGCGGATCTCCGAGGCCAGCTGCGTCCACTTACGGGAGCCGTCCGAAATGGTGCGGTGCAGGAGCTCGAGGATGACGCGGTGCTCGTCGTTCTCGGCGGTGTCGACGGGCGGGACCTTGCCGTCCTTCTCGTACTCGACGCCCTTGTGGACGAGGAGGGTGGCGTCACCGCCGTCGTCCAGGATCATGTTCGGGCCGCCGGTGGGCGCGTTCGGCCAGGTCAGGGCCTGCTCCGTGCACCACCAGTACTCCTCCAGGGTCTCGCCCTTCCAGGCGAAGACCGGGATGCCCTGGGGGTTGTCGGGCGTGCCGTTCGGACCGACCGCGATGGCGGCGGCGGCGTGGTCCTGCGTGGAGAAGATGTTGCAGGAGGCCCAGCGGACCTCGGCGCCCAGGGCGGCGAGAGTCTCGATGAGTACGGCGGTCTGCACGGTCATGTGCAGGGAGCCGGTGATGCGGGCGCCCGCGAGGGGCTGCGCCTCGGCGTACTCCTTGCGGATCGCCATCAGGCCGGGCATCTCGTGCTCGGCGAGGGTGATCTCCTTGCGGCCGAAGTCGGCAAGGGAGAGGTCGGCGACCTTGAAGTCCTGTCGGTTCTCGACAGTCGTCATGCGAGCTGCTCCTCGGATTGGGTCGAGGTGTGTACGGCTGGTCTGCGCGATGGCGAGCATACGAATGCCCGGCGCCTGTGCGCAGCGCAGTCCGTCGGAGGCCCTCTCTCCCTCGGTCGGCCCGCTGGGGCCGCCCGACCGCCATCAGCAGCGACGTCTGGCTCGATGTACGAATCTACACCGATCGGCGCAGCGGACCCCAGTCGGCCTCCGGCCAGATTGAGACAGGGAGATGGAGGCGGAAGGTTCAATCGGGGCCTGAAATCAGCGGTCGTGCGACATCTGCCAGGACGGCGCTGGGCCCGCCGGACAGTTCGGCGGGCCCAGAGTGCGTGTGTGCGTACGAGAGGGGGCGCCCCCTCTCGTACGGAGAACCCGGTGCTCGTACGGAGAATCCGTGCCCGAGGGGTCAGTGCTCGGCCGGTGCCGTCGGGCCTCCCGGGGCTGCCTCGCGGTCTGGGCCCTTGGCTGCTTCGGCTTCGCTGTAGATGTCGGGCTCGAGGTAGATGACCCGGGCGATCGGGACGGCTTCGCGGATGCGGGACTCGGCGGCGTCGATGGCGGCGGCGATCTCGGTGGCCGTGTCGTCGTGCTGGACGGCGATCTTGGCGGCGACCAGGAGTTCCTCGGGGCCGAGGTGGAGCGTGCGCATGTGGATGATGCGGGTGACCGTGCCGCCTTCGACGATGGCGGCCTCGATCTTCTGGACCTCTTCCACGCCGGCGGCCTCGCCGAGGAGGAGCGACTTTGTCTCTGCGGCGAGGACGATCGCGATGAGGATGAGCAGGATGCCGATGCAGAGGGTGCCGATGCCGTCCCAGACGCCGTCGCCCGTGGCCAGCGCCATGCTGACGCCGCCGAGCGCCAGGATCAGACCGACCAGCGCGCCCAGGTCCTCCAGGAGGACGACGGGCAGCTCGGGTGCCTTGGCGTGGCGTACGAACTCCTTCCAGGACTGCTTGCCCCGCACGGTGTTGGACTCCACGATGGCCGTCCGGAAGGAGAACGTCTCGGCGATGATCGCGAAGACGAGGACGCCCACCGGCCAGTACCAGTGGTCGATCTCGTGCGGGTGTTTGATCTTCTCGTAGCCCTCGTAGATCGCGAACATGCCGCCGACCGAGAAGAGGACGATCGAGACGAGGAAGGCGTAGATGTAGCGCTCGCGGCCGTAGCCGAAGGGGTGTTGCGGGGTCGCCTCGCGCTGGGCCTTCTTGCCGCCGAGCAGCAGCAGGCCCTGGTTGCCGGAGTCGGCGAGCGAGTGCACGGACTCGGCGAGCATCGACGAGGAGCCGCTGAAGATGAACGCCACGAACTTCGCTACCGCGATCGCGAGGTTGGCGAGCAGTGCCGCCACGATCGCTTTGGTGCCGCCTGACGCGCTCATGTGTTCCTGAGATCCCTTCGTCTGCCGTCCGGGGCATTCCGCCTGCCGACCGGCTCTGCCCGCCCTTGCGGTGCGCCATTGTTGCAGTCCGGTCCGACAGTGGAGCATCAGCCCGTCGCACTAGCCGTTACGACGGCTGTCTCAGGCCACAACAGTGGCCCGGAAGACCGTGCCGGTCCCGGACACTTCGGCCTTTTCGCCCGCCGGTACGAAGACGGACTGACCGGGGGTGAGGGCGTGCTCGCCCGCCTGTACGGAGCCCGCGGTGCACAGGAGGATCTGCGGGGTGCGGAGGGTGAGTTCGTGGGTCGCGGTGCTCTGCGGCAGGACGTAACGCGAGAGGCGGAACTCGTCGATCGGCGTCTCGTAGACCTCCTCGCCGTCGGGGGATGCCTCGGGGCGCAGTACGCCGGGATCGCTGGCCTCGAAGCGGACGATCCGCAGGAGTTCGGGGACGTCCACGTGCTTGGGGGTGAGGCCGCAGCGCAGGACGTTGTCGGAGTTGGCCATGATCTCGACGCCGAGGCCGTTCAGGTACGCGTGCGGGACGCCGGCGCCGAGGAACAGGGCCTCGCCGGGCTGGAGTCGGACGTGGTTGAGCAGCATCGCGGCGATGACGCCCGGGTCGCCCGGGTAGTGGTGGGCGATTTCGGCGTACGGGGCGTGCGGGCCGCCGAGGCGTGTGCAGGCCGCGGTGGCTTCGGTGACCGTCGTGGCCATCTGCTCGGGGTCCGCGGACAGGACGGCCGTCAGCACCTCGCGCAGGGCGGCGTCCTCGGGGTGGGCGTGCAGCAGGTCGACGTACGGCTTGAGGGAGTCGATCTCCAGGGCCGCGAGCAGGTCCCCGGCCTCGGCCGGGGCCCGGAATCCGCAAAGGCCGTCGAACTCCGTGAGCGCGCAGATCAGTTCGGGCTTGTGGTTGGCGTCCTTGTAGTTGCGGTGCGGGGCGTCGATCGGGACGCCGCGGCGCTCCTCGTCCTCGTAACCCTCCTTGGCCTGGGCCAGGTTGGGGTGCACCTGGAGAGAGAGGGGGGCGCCGGCGGCGAGGATCTTGAGGAGGAACGGCAGGCGCGGGCCGAACTTGGCGACCGTCTCGGCACCCAGTTCGCGCTCGGGGGCCACCTCGATGAGCTCGGTGAGGGGGCCGCGGGCCGTGCGTGAGGGCGCGCCGGGGTGGGCGCCCATCCACATCTCGGCCTGCGGCTCGCCGGTCGGCTCTACGCCCAGGAGCCGCGGGATGGCGGTGGTGGAGCCCCAGGCGTAGGGACGGATGGTGTTGTCGAGGCGGTCCATGGGGTTCCTTCTGCGCTCTCTGTAGTTCTCGCGGTCACGCGTCCACGGTGATCGGCTGCCGGGCAAGCATCAGGCTCCCGCGGTGAGCGCCAGGTAAACAGCGGCGAAATCCGTGATGGCGATCAGTTCCGCGAGGGTCTCCAGGTCGCTGCCGTCCTCGGGTTCGAGTTCGCTGATCGCGGTGTCGTGACTGAGGGCGAGGTCGCGGGCGGCGGGGGCTGCGGTGCGGCCTCCGGCGGGGCGGTCGCGCAGCAGGACCACGCGCGCGTGGAGGGCCTGCGCCTCCTCTACGCGGTCACGGAAGAAGTCGTCGGGGTCGGCGCCGGCTGCCAGCGCACCCGAGAGCAGCACGCTGTGCGCGGCGAGCGCCTCGGGAAGCTCGGCGGTGAGCGCGGGGCGGCCCGCCAGTTCCGCCATCGCGGCGACGAAGCGGCGTCCCGCGGGGCCGGCGGACTGGCCCTCGGTCCAGATGACCGGGAGCGCCTCGGCGAGCTCGGCGGCGAGCGTCTTGGCGGGATTGCTGTACGTCGCGATGGCCGGGCCGCAGCGTTCGGCGACGTGGTCGAGGCGGTCGGCGACCTTCTGCAGGATGTCGGGCGGGGCGGACAGCATGCCCGTACGGTCGAGCAGCGCGAGCAGCGGGGTGAGCAGCGCCCACAGCGAACCGGGGGCCGAGGCGGCGGCCGGTGCCTGCGGCTCGTAGGGGGCGGTCGCCATCGGTACGGCGAGGCCGTGGGCGCCCGTGATCGCCTCGGTCAGCGGGGCGCTGGGCGGGCAGACGGCGACGACGGTGAGGCCGCGTCGGTAGGCCTGCTCGACGAGGATCGACAGGCCGGGTTCGCTGCCGTCGGGCGTGGTGATCAGGAGCAGGTCCACGGGGCCCGCCCAGCCGGGCAGTTCCCAGAGGAGGGCGCCCGCGGCGGGGGCCACGCCTCCCGGGGTGAGCCGGGTGACGGGGCAGGCGGCGCCGGCGAGGGAGCCGAGCAGATCGGCTACGCCGATGGCGGCCAGGCCGGGGCCCGCGGTCAGGATGGCCCTGGGGCGGCCGTCCGGCTTGAGTTCGGCGATTCCTGCCTCGGTGGCGTGCCGGACGGCGGTGCGTACGCGGGCGCCTGCTTCTGCGGCGCCTCGGAGCAGTTCGCGGCGGTCGGCGCGGGCGAGCGCCTCCGGGTCGTCGAGCAGTGATTCGTCGAGCATGTGGGGCAGCCTCCGGGCGCCGGTCGCTGTTGTTGGGGTCTACGCGGGGCGGCGGGCCTCGTCGACCAGGAGGACCGGGATGCCGTCTCGGACCGGGTAGGCCAGGGCGCAGTCCTGTGCCGTGCAGATCAGCTCGGTGTCCTGCTCCTTGAGGGGGGCGTGGCAGGCCGGGCAGGCGAGGATCTCCAGGAGGCCGGTTTCTAGCGGCATTTGGGGTCCCTTCGGGGGTGGGGTGTGGGCGGATGTGGCCTGGTCAGGGTACCGCCGTGTGGGGTGGGTTTTCTTTCCCCAGGCCCGCCCCTTCCCGAAGCTGCGGCTCTGCCCCAGACCCCGGCCGGGGCGGGTGTACGGCGTCGGCTGCTGGCCGGTGGTGGGTCTGTGCCCACCCTCCCCCACTCTCGGCTTCGCTCGAGCGGGGGGACCCCCATCGCCCTGCGGAACGCCTGCCCACAGACCGGGCGCTCAGCCTCTGATGATCGTCAGTGCCTCGTCTCTTACCTTCGTCATCGTTGCCTCGTCGCGGGCCTCTGCGTTCAGGCGGAGGAGGGGTTCTGTGTTGGAGGGGCGGACGTTGAACCACCAGTCGGCGGCGGAGACCGTCAGGCCGTCGAGTTCGTCGAGGGTGACGCCCTCTCGGCCCTCGTACGCGGTCTTGATCGCGGCGAGGCGGGCCTTCTGGTCGTCGACCGTGGAGTTGATCTCGCCAGAGCCGGTGTAGCGGTCGTACTGGGCGACCAGGCCGGACAGCGGGCCCTCCTGGCCGCCGAGGGCTGCGAGGACGTGGAGGGCGGCGAGCATGCCCGTGTCGGCGTTCCAGAAGTCGGCGAAGTAGTAGTGCGCGGAGTGCTCGCCGCCGAAGATGGCGCCGGTCCTGGCCATCTCGGCCTTGATGAAGGAGTGGCCCACGCGCGTGCGTACGGGCGTGCCGCCGTTCTCCCGGACCACCTCCGGTACCGACCACGACGTGATCAGGTTGTGGATGACGGTGCCCTTGCCGCCGTGCTTGGCCAGCTCGCGGGAGGCGACCAGGGCGGTGATCGCGGACGGCGTGATCGGGTCGCCGCGCTCGTCGACCACGAAGCAGCGGTCGGCGTCGCCGTCGAAGGCGATGCCCAGGTCGGCGTCCTCTTCGCGTACGCGCTTCTGGAGGTCGACGATGTTCGCCGGGTCCAGCGGGTTGGCCTCGTGGTTCGGGAACGTGCCGTCCAGCTCGAAGTACATCGGGACGAGGGTGAGGGGCAGGCCGGCGAACACCGTGGGGACCGTATGGCCGCCCATGCCGTTGCCCGCGTCGACGACGACCTTCAGGGGGCGGATGGAGGTCAGGTCGACGAGAGAGCGGAGGTACGCCGCGTAGTCCTCCAACGTGTCGTGCTGCGTGATCGTGCCCGGCGTGGCCGCCCGCTCCGGGGCGCTGGAGTCCGCCCAGGTCTCGACCAGTTCGCGGATCTCGGCGAGGCCGGTGTCCTGGCCGACCGGGGCGGCGCCCGCCCGGCACATCTTGATGCCGTTGTACTGCGCGGGGTTGTGCGAGGCCGTGAACATCGCGCCCGGCAGGCCCAGCGCCCCCGACGCGTAGTACAGCTGGTCCGTCGAGCACAGCCCGATCTCGGTCACGGCGACGCCGCGCGCCGCCGCCCCGCGCGCGAAGGCCCGCGACAGGCCCGGCGACGAGGGCCGCATATCGTGCCCGACCACGATCGCGCTCGCGGCCGTCACCTGCGCGAAGGCCGCACCGAACAGCTCGGCCAGCGGCGTGTCCCACTGGTCCGGGACCACCCCGCGTACGTCATACGCCTTCACGATCTGCGACAGATCAGCAGCCACGGCCGGCCCTCCTGGAGTCCTCATCGATGCCCCAAACTACCCGCCGGGACTGACACTCGCCCGGTCGGTCTCCGAGAGCTTGCACCGGGGCCTACGGAAGCATCCACTCCAGTACGACGGAGCTCTGCCCGACCACGATCAGGCACATGACCAGCAGCAGCCCGAGGCTCCACGGCAGCACCTTGCGCAGCAGGTCCCCTTCGCGGCCCGCGAGGCCGACGGCCGCGCAGGCGATGGTCAGGTTCTGCGGCGAGATCATCTTCCCCAGGACGCCGCCCGAGCTGTTGGCGGCCGCGAGGAGCTCCGGCGAGAGCCCGGACTCCCGTGCGGCGGTGACCTGCAGGGCTCCGAAGAGTGCGTTGGCCGAGGTGTCCGACCCGGAGACCGCGACACCGAACCACCCCAGAACCGGCGACAGGAAGGCGAGCCCCGCGCCGGCCGCCGCTACGAAGTGGCCGATGGTGGCGGCCTGCCCGGAGAGGTTCATGACGTAGGCGAGCGCCAGGACGGATGTCACGGTGAGGATCGCGAACCGCAGCTCATGGACGGTGGCCACCCATTCCTTGACGGCCACGCGCGCGTGCACACCGAGAACGACCGCCGTGCACACCCCGGCGAGCAGCACGAGCGTGCCGCCGGTCGAGACGATCGGCAACGAGAAGACGTTGCCGCTGACGGGCTCCCCGTCCGGGTTCGCGACGTTCAGGAAGGGCCAGTCGAAGGTGCGGGTCGCCTTCGCCAGGAAGTCCTTCACCGCCGGGATCTGGGCCACGGAGAAGATCGCGACGATCAGGGCGTACGGGGCGTAGGCCCGCACCACCTCGGGACGCGGGTCCTCCTCATCCAGGTCCTCACTGCGTACGCCGGTCAGGACAGCCACACGTACGGGCTCGGCGGCGGGCCTGCGCGCCTGGGGGATCGCCACCAGGGCGCCCGCTCCCGCCAGGGCGGCGCCGATGTCGGCGAGTTGGGCGGAGACATAGTTGGAGGCGGCGAACTGGGCCACGGCGAAGGCGACTCCGCACGCCATGGCGGGCACCCAGGTCTCGCGAAGCCCGCGCCGCCCGTCCACCAGACCGACGAGCACAAGCGGCACCACAAGGGCCAGCAGCGGCGTCTGACGGCCCACCACGGAGGCCACCGAGTCCAGGGGCAGTCCGGTGACCTGGGCGAGCGTCACGACCGGCGTGCCCATCGCGCCGAAGGCGACGGGCGCGGTGTTGGCGACCAGCGCGACCACGGCCGCGCGGACGGGTTCAAAACCGAGCGCGACCAGCATCACGGAGCAGATCGCGACGGGTGCGCCGAAGCCCGCGAGGGCCTCCAGGAGCGCGCCGAAGCAGAACGCGACGACGAGGGCCTGGATCCGCGGGTCGTCGGAGAGCCGCCCGAAGGAGCGGCGCAGGATGTCGAAGTGCCGGGTGCGGACGGTCATCCGGTACACCCACAGGGCGTTGACGACGATCCACAGGATGGGGAAGAGGCCGAAGACGGCGCCCTGGGCGGCGCTGGAGAGCGTCTGACCGAAGGGCATGCCGTACGCGAGCGCGGCGACCAGGGCCGCCGCCGCGAGGCCGATCAGTCCGGCCAGGTGGGCCTTCATGCGGACGCCGCCGAGCAGGACCAGGACGAGGACGAGGGGCAGAGCCGCGACTAACGCGGACAGGCCGAGGGAATCGGCCACGGGCTCCAGTTCTTGGACGTACACAGAACCTCCCCGGATTCCGCGATGCGGAAATTGATTTCTCACGGGTGAGGGAATGGTCGTGTCCGCGACAAGCGCTCGTCAATGCCTGTGCAGCATGCACCTACAGCATGGAGTGAAATGCGCACGCGTCAGTGCACCGAGTGAACTTCCCATCAGGGAAAGAGTGTTCAGGAGTCCGGCGAGCGCAGCACCCGCAGGTGGCCGCGGCGTGCGACCTCCATCGGGTCCGCGCCACGCGCTCCGCCGGCCTGCGCCGCACGCTCCTGGGGCCTGGCCGCCTCGCGCACCGCGTTGGCGAGCGCCTCAAGATCGTCACCGCTGGGGCGGGAGGGAGCAGAGCCATCGGCGAGCCGGACGACCTCCCAGCCGCGCGGGGCGGTGAGGCGCTCGGAGTGCTCGGCGCACAGGTCGTAGCAGTGGGGTTCGGCGTAGGTGGCGAGCGGGCCGAGGACTGCGGTCGAGTCGGCGTAGACGTACGTCAGCGTCGCGACGGCGGGGCGGCCGCAAGCGGTGCGCGAACAGCGACGTACAGGGCTCACGACGTTGGACGGTACCGCACTCTTGAGCGGGCCGCGACGGATCTTCTCCAGGTCACCCCACCGTGTCGTCCTGTGACAACGGCCACACGAAAATCCTCACGAGTCCGGCTGACCTGCGCGTACGTTCCTTGCCGAAATACCGGACAGCCCGCACCCGATCACTACTTGGTGCAAACCATGTCAATTGCCGTGAGTTCGACGGTTCGTAGAGATACGGAAACGAGCCCAAGCTTGGCTGGAATGGTCATCAAGCGACATGTCCGGCGACGGCCGCGTGCGGGCGGCGGGACCGGTTCATGGAGGTCGGGCAGCCTCGCGGGGGCGGTCGCGGAGCCGCGTGGAGGCCGGGCACCGCGGGCGTACGGGGACTACGCTTCGTCAGTGATGGACAACCCCGTACCCCCCGTATCGCCCCGCGCCGCCGACCCCAGGCCCCGCCGCCGTGACCGCCACGGCAGGGGTATGCGCGGACCCGTCGCGCCGCCCCAGGTGCCGCTCGCCGCGAGCCGGGCCGAGGTGTTCGCGGATCTGGTGCAGGACTCCGTGGAGCGGCTGGAGCGGCGCTGGCCGCAGCTCGCCGACATCGACTTCGTGATCCTGGAGGTGCCGCGCCTCGAACTGGGGCGGGGCGGGAGCTGGGGTGACGAGGCGGTACCCCTGGGCGGCACGATCGCGGCGCACGACGGCCGGCCCGGACGCGTCGTCGTCTACCGCCGTCCGGTCGAGATCCGCACCAAGGGACGCGACGAGCGCGCCGCCCTGGTCCACGAGGTCGTGGTGGAGCAGGTAGCAGAGCTTCTGGGGCTGACTCCGGAGACGGTGGATCCCCGGTACGGCGAGGACTGACATTCAGCGGACTGGCATCAACCAGAGGACTGGCATCGACAGGGGCAGCGCGTACGAGGCCACGCACAAGTAGCGGCCGAAAATCCCGCACGCGCGCGTGGGCCCTACTTCTGCTCCTGCAGCACCGACAGATCCTGCTCCGCGTCCGGCACCGCCACCATCCCCCGGTCGTCCGGCAGGGTCTGGACCGTGAACATCGGTATGCCGCCCTCGGGGATCTCCAGCGTCCGTGCGGCGTAGACGGGGCCCCCGGAGACGGGCTCGACGGTCAGCGCGTACGAGCCCTCAAGGCCGCTGGGAACGGGCGCCTCGATGTCCTGGGTGGTGCCGCCCTTGACCTTGTACGTCTTGCTCGCGGCAGTGCCGCCCTCGCTGCCGGCGGAGGCCGTGACCTTGACCTCGGCGGCCTCGGTGGGGGCGACCACGGAGAGCGTGGAGCCCTTGGAGCGGTTGTCGGCGGCCGTCGCGCGCGTGCCCACCGGGCGGGTGGCCGGGATGAACGCCGTCTCCTGCTTGTCGCCCTTGCCCCGCACGACCCGCAGCCCCGCCACCACCGGCACGGCCTCCTCGGTCGGCGTCAGCACCAGGGAGCCCGCCTCGCCGCGCGTGACGTCGCCGAGGTCGGCGGCGGCCGTCATTCCGGCCTTCACGTGCAGCGTCTCGTTCCCCGCGGGCGTGATCAGCCCGGACTGCGAGGCCAGTTGCAGCTTCAGGTCGGCGTCCAGGTCGCCGGGCGTGAAGGCGACCAGCCGTACGGATGTCGCGTCCTTGGGAATGCCCGGCAGTACGAGGCTGCCCGCCGGGTCCGCGGAGGCGGCCAGCCAGTCGCCGCCGAGCTTGTCGTCGAGGGCCTGGACGGCGGCGGCGACCCGCCCGCTGCGGACGCTCACGTGCACCGTGAGATCGCTCTGCTGCGCGTCGATCAGCGTGGACAGCAGCACCGGCTCTGTGGAGTGCGGCTGGACCTGAATGCCCTCCCCCGTCGCCGACTTGAGGCTGCCGTCCTTGCCGTACAGCTCGATGTCGACGACGGCTGTGGAGTCGTCGGGGTTGGTGAGGTGCACGTAGTCGGTGCGCTCCTCGGCCGTGCTGGCGCCCGGGAACCAGAAGTCCGTGTCCGGAGCGGTGCAGTTGGCGCCGAGCAGGCCGCGGCCGGTGCCGGATGAGACCTCGGTGGTCTGCTGGACGGTCCAGCCGGGGGCGAAGCCGCCTTCGGCAGTGCCGATCAGCGCGGGCGCGTCGGCACCGGACACCTCGCCGGTGACCGGCTTGCCGGGCTCCTTCGGCGTCAGGAGGGGCTTCTTGGCCCTCTCCTTGTCACTCGCCTTCTCCTTGTCGCCGTTTTCGGAACCGTCCGCCGACTCCTCACCCGCAAGGGCGAGTTCGGCCCTGCCCTTTGCGTCGGCGCCCTCCGTGGCGGGCGTGAACGACGTGTACGCGGTCTCGGCGACATCCGAGGCGCTGGGCTCCGGGCAGAGCAGGCTGGTGCGTTCCACAGGCATCTGGGTGGCCGTCTTCGCCGTCGTGTCCGAGCCGGAGGCCTCCGGCTCGGTGAGTGAGGCGAATCCGGCGACGGCGGCGAGCGCGGCCACGCCGGCGATCAGGGACACGGTGGGGCGGTTCACTGCTGGCTCCCGTCGGGTCGCTCACGGTCGGTGCCGTGCGGCGGCTGCGACTGCTGCTGCGGCTGTTGCTGCTGCTCGGGGTCGTACGACGCCTCGTAGCCCTGGGCGTACGGCTGCTGCGTCGGGTCGTAGGCCGGGGCCCCCGAGCCGTACGCGTACGGGTCGTACTGGCCTGCCTGGTACGGGTCCGTCTGGTACGGCTGCTGCCCATAGGTGCCCGCCTGGTACTGCTGGGCGCCCTGGTACTGATCGCCGTACGTGCCGTAGTCGGAGCCGGTTCCCGCGTACGCCGTCGCTTCCCACTCGCCATAGGGCTGCTGCTGCGGGACGGCGGCCGGGACCGGTGGCTCCTCCGGAGGAGGAGGCGGGGCGTCCGGCGTGAACTGGTCGTCCTGTGCTGTCTGTTCGGCCTCGGCCTGGGCGCGCAGTCGGCGTGCCCTGCGGCCTTCGCCGGCGACGGGCTGGGCGGGGACGACCGGCTCCTCCGGGAGGTCGTCGTCGACGTCGCGGCGGCGGCCGGGCAGGGCGAGCACTACGAGGACGACGGCGAGCGCGCCCTGGGCCCACAGCCAGCCGGTGTGGAGCGCCGGCGGCTCAAAGGTGACGTCCAGCCGGCCGTCACCGGCGGGCAGTTCGAAGCCCTGCGCCCAGCCGTCGAGCGTGGTCCTGGTGAGCGGCTTGCCGTCGAGGGTGGCGGTCCAGCCCTCGTCGGCGGTGTCGGCGAGGCGCAGTACACGCCCTGCCTCGCCGGAGGGGATCGTGGTGTGCACCTCGACGGGTCCGGCGGCGATGGGCTGCGGGTCGCCGGACTCGGGGACGATGGCCGCGCGGGAGACCTGCCGCTCCACACGCCACAGGGCGCTGCCGTCCTGCTGGCTCAGCCGGGTCAGGCCGGGCGTGGCGTCCAGGACGCGGCTGACCTCGCGGGGCGCTCCCTGGTGCACGAGTACGTAGCGCACGGCGAATCCGCCGAGCTGGTCGGTCTGGTCGGCTCCGGAACCGGCCACGAGGTTGGCGACCACGGAGTCGAGTTTCTTGTTCTCGCCGACCGCGGCGGCCAGCTCGGCGTCTCCGAGCCGGGCACCGGAGCCGCGTACGAGTGTGTAGCCGACCCGGGCGGTCGAGTCGCTGTCGAGGACGAGGGTGCGGGCCTGGTCGCGGGTGCCGCTCTCCTCGGCGACGAACGCGGGCACCTGGACGGGGTCACGCCGCTCCAGGGGCCCATCGGCGCCGCCGATCATCCACCCGGCGGCGACCAGCAGCGGGCCCGCGGCGGCGGCGAACGCGATGAGCGCGGCGACCGGCTGACGCCAGCCGAAGCTCTGCTCGGCCACCCGCGAGCGTGCCCCGTCGGCGCCGAGCGCGGCGGCGGCGAGGAGGGCGAGGCCGTAGACGAGCGTGGCGGGCCCGGCCCAGGCGGAACTGTTGGACAGGACGGCGAAAACGAGCCCTACTAGGGCAGCGGCCCAGGCCGTCCAGATTCCCAACTGACGCTCTGTGCGCAGCAGGGCGGCCAGCGCGGCGCACACGATGCCGATGAGCATCAGCCCACTGACGGTGCCGGGGCCACCCGGGCTGCCGCCCAGCAGATCGAGCGCGGACGCCGACCCCTCGCCGAACTCGAGACCGGCCTCCTGGAAGAAGCCGAAGGGCAGCAGCGACAGCGACCAGGGCGCCAGGACCAGCAGCGGAGTGCCGAGCTGCGCCAGGAAACGAAGCCCGTAGGCGACGATTTCACCCCGCCTCACGGCCAGCAGCACGAGGCCGAGGACCAGGGCGATGGGCCACACGATCGGCGTGAAGGCGGTGGCAAGGGTCAGCAGCAACGCATACGCCCAGGTAGCGCGCCAGCTGCCGCGCGCCGTCGTCGAGGCGAAGCCGCTCGCCGCGATGCCCGCGCGCGCGATGAGGGGCAACAGGACGGCGAGGACAGCGGTGCCGATGCGGCCGCCCGCGAGCGCTCCGGTGGCGGCGGGCAGGAAGGCGTACGCGATGGACGCCCAGGCCCGCAGCAGCCGCGACATGACGAGCGGCCGGGAGGCGAAGTACGCGGTGAAGCCGGCCAGCGGCACGGAACCGACGAGCAGGACGGTGACCGCGAGCCCGGTGGAGCCGAACAGCGCACTGGCGAGCAGCGCGACGAGCGCCAGATAGGGCGGCGCGGATTCGGTGCCCCCGGCACCGACGGGGTGCCAGCCGTCCAGGTAGCGCGACCAGAGCGCGGAGGCGTCGGCGGGTGCTGGCAGGAGGGCGCCGCCCGCGAGCGCACCGCCGCCGATCAGTTCACGGCAGGCGATGAGCGAGGCGAAGAGGAGCACGACGAAGAGCACGGGCCCGGGCTTGCGGGCGACGCGCTTGAGCCGGGCGAACTGCTCGATCTCCAGGAAGTCGGCGTCGTCACCGCCGGGCCCGGACTCGACGGCGCCGCCGTGCCGCCCAGCCGCGTTCAGCTCGGGGTCGGAGCTGCCCACGAGGTTGCCCGCGGCCTGCTCGATGGTGGCCCGCACGGTCGCACCCGGCGGCGGGAACAGCGCGCGCAGCTCCCCCTTGTCGACCTGTGGACGACCGCGCCTGCGCCGCCCGGCGATGATCCGCTCGGGCCGCAGCAGCGTCCCCAGAAGACCCCGGATCTCGTCGACGGCCTGTCCGGGAACCTTGCCGACGAGATACGCGACGGTGCGCAGCAGGGTGCCGAGCACGAGCCGCAGCAGCACCCAGGGCAGCACGGCGGTACGGGAGTTGACGAGCAGCGTGTAGACGGCGCCCGCCTTGTCGACCTTGTGCGGGGAGGCGGACGTACGGCCCACACAGTCGACGGTGCGCCGCTCGCGGGAGGCCGCCTCGGCATGACGTACGACCGCTTCGGGGGCGACGAGAACGCGGTGCCCTGCGGCCTGGGCGCGCCAGCACAGGTCGACGTCGTCACGCATCAGGGGCAGCCGCCGGTCGAAGCCCCCGAGCTGCTCGAAGACGTCGCGGCGGATCAGCATGCCGGCCGTGGACACGGACAGCACGGGCCGTACGTGGTCGTGCTGGCCCTGGTCCTGCTCGCGCCGGTCCAGGCCGGTCCAGCGGCGGCCGCTGTTGGCGATGGTGACGCCGACCTCGAGGAGCTGGCGACGGTCGTACCAGCCGCGGAGCTTGGGGCCGACGATCGCGACGTCCTTGCCGAGCTCCTGCTCGTTCTCGACGACCCGGAGGAGCTGGGCCAGGCTGTCGGGCTCGGGGGCGCAGTCGTCGTGCAGGAGCCACAGCCACTGGACGGGCTCGCCGTACGGCAGTTCCGGCATGTCGTACGCGTCGTCGCGCCAGGTCCGCGTCACCGGGTCCCAGCCGCTGGGCCGCTTCAGGTACGGCAGGTCGTCCGGAGTGAGCACGCCAGCCGTGCGGGCGGCCTCCTCGACGGCCTGGCCGAAGCCGGTGCGCCGGGCGAGGTGCAGCACCCGGTCGGCGCCGAGCGCTTCGGTGACCAGCCGGGCGGAGTCGTCCGCGCTCCCGGTGTCGGCCGCCACGGCGTTCTGCACCGGGCGGTCCTGACCGAGCAGCCCGGCGAGGGCGTCGGGCAGCCAGCGGCCACCGTCGTGCGAGACGAGCACGGCGGTGACCACGTGCCGCGGAAACTCGGGGGCGCGGGACGGGTCGAGAGCTGCCGGGCGTGACGGTTCGAACGCTGCGGCTGCGTCGTACTGAGCTGCCGGATGGCTGTGCGCGGACATCGAGGTACGGGCCCCGGTTCGATGGACTGCGGTGGACGCCTGTGCCCTGTGTGGGCACTGGGGTGTCTCGGACGGAGGCCCACACTAACGGCTGGACAAGACCGCGGCCCGCCGCCTGTGGATAACCCACCGGCGACGGGCCGTTCGGTACGAAATCTCCGGACGAGCTGGACGATCTCCTATACGGCTGCCTTCTTCAGGCGGCGCCGTTCACGCTCGGACAGGCCGCCCCAGATGCCGAAGCGTTCGTCGTTGGCGAGGGCGTACTCGAGGCACTCGGAGCGGACCTCGCAGGCGAGGCAGACCTTCTTGGCCTCGCGGGTGGAGCCGCCCTTCTCGGGGAAAAAGGATTCGGGGTCGGTCTGCGCGCAGAGCGCCCGCTCCTGCCAACCGAGCTCCTCGTCGGCCTCGTCGACCAGCAGTTCCTGAAACAGCTCGGTCATGTGCGCCCCTCGTCCGTCTCGCGTCCCCGTGATGCTGCCGTTACCGATTCCGGCTGAACGACACGAGTGAAATTACAAGTGTGCTGCTCCGGGCGAGTCAAGCCGAGATCTGCTATTGGGCCCCTTATTCACTCTGCGGAACCAAGGCCATGCGGAAAGTGTTCAAATCGGCATAAACCCTGACAGCAGGAAGAGACCCAGCCGGGACCGTCGCCCCGCACAGGACCTACACAGGGAAGGACGTCCGGGAGATCGATCTCAGTTCCGTCCGGCACTCGAAGCGAGCTGGATCACATTCCGATCACAGGATCGCAACGAGGTTTGCGTGCCCGGTTGTTGCGCCATGTGTCCCGGCGGACCCCAGAGCAAACCTTTCACCTCCCAGAGGAACCGGAAGGGGTGAAACATCTCGCGCATACGCCGACATAGCGGGCATCGAGTTGACAGTGAAGGGGTGAACCGCTGTCCTTGTGGGCATGCTCGCGAACTTGGCGCTCACCTCGACCCGCACCGCCGGGTCCCTCGGTGCTGCCCACGCTCGCTGTAGCTGTCGCTGTTGTTGTCGCAGCTGTTGAGCCTTCCCAGCGCTCCTGCTGCCGCCAGGTCCATCCGTACCTGGCCGCTGGTCCCCTTCGCCCGTGACTAGGGCGCTCCCAGATCTCCAGCACAGGCCTTCCGGCCTCTTCAGCCGAGGAAACACCGCACTCCATGAACAGCGACAGCGACCTTCAGATCGCCGGCGACATCCTTGAAGTCCCGCATCTCCTCCAGGCGCCGCGCGAGCATCCGTCCACCGTGGCCGAGTTCGTCGGGCTGGCCCGCTCCATCGCCGCCGACCGCTCCCAGTGGGAGCACCTCGTCCAGTACGACGCGACATCCCGGTGGTACCACCGGCTGCGCACCGGCCCCGGTTACGAGGTGTGGCTGCTCTCCTGGGTGCCAGGACAGGGCAGCGGGCTGCACGACCACGGCCCCTCCTCCGGCGTGTTCACGGTGCTGGAGGGCGCACTGACGGAGCGCACGGAGCGCGGCACCCGCGCATTGGGGGTCGGCACTCAACAGGTGTTCGCGCCGGGGTATGTCCACGAGGTGGTCAACGACTCGCTCGAGCCGGCCATAAGCCTGCACGTCTACTACCCCGGGCTGACCGAGATGCCGATGCACACGCACGCCACCCGCTGCGCCGCATCGCGCCCGCAGGAGCACGGGAGCCAGGAGCAGGGGGATGTCGTCAGCGCCTGAGGCAACCGGCTGACGCGACCGCGTGACGCGTTGTCGTACCCGCCTGCAAGACTGAGTCTCATGCGCATTGTGGTTCTGGCAGGCGGCATCGGCGGTGCCCGGTTTCTGCGTGGTCTCAGGCAGGCGGTGCCGGACGCGGAGGTCACCGTCATCGGCAACACCGGGGACGACATCCATCTCTTCGGGCTGAAGGTCTGCCCGGACCTCGACACGGTGATGTACACGCTCGGCGGCGGCATCAACGAAGACCAGGGCTGGGGGCGAGCCGACGAGACCTTCCACCTCAAGGAGGAGCTGGCGGCGTACGGAGTGGGGCCCGAGTGGTTCGGGCTCGGTGACCGGGACTTCGCGACGCACATCGTCCGTACGCAGATGCTGGGCGCCGGCTATCCGCTCAGCGCCGTGACGGAAGCGCTGTGCGACCGGTGGAAGCCGGGGGTCCGGCTGATCCCCATGACCGACGACCGCGTCGAGACACATGTGGCCGTCGAGGTGGACGGCGAGCGCAAGGCCGTTCACTTCCAGGAGTACTGGGTGCGGCTGCGGGCCTCCGTCGAGGCGCATGCGGTGGTGCCCGTCGGCGCGGACCAGGCGAAACCGGCGCCCGGGGTGCTCGAGGCGATCGCCTCGGCCGACGTCGCGATCTTCCCGCCGTCCAATCCCGTCGTGTCCGTGGGCACGATCCTCGCCGTGCCCGGCATACGGGAGGCGATCGCCGACGCCGGGGTGCCGGTGGTCGGCCTCTCCCCCATCGTCGGGGACGCGCCCGTGCGGGGCATGGCCGACAAGGTCCTCGCGGCCATCGGCGTGGAGTCCACGGCCGCCGCGGTCGCCGAGCACTACGGCTCGGGGCTCCTCGACGGCTGGCTCGTCGACACGGTCGACGCCTCCGCCGTGGACCGCGTGGAGTCCGCCGGCATCCGTTGCCGTGCCGTACCCCTCCTGATGACCGATCTGGCAGCGGCGACCCGGATGGCCCGTGAGGCGCTGGCGTTGGCGGAGGAGGTGGGGGGCGCTTGAGCGGCGGGGGTGTTTCGGGGCCGGATGCGCAGGAGTTGGCCGCGGCCGGGGAAGGTCCGGGGCGTGCGGTGCCCGGTTATCGGGTCTGGGCGCTTCCCGGGCTGCCCGAGATTCGTGAGGGGGACGATCTCGCCAAGTTGATCGCCGCTGCCGAGCCGGGGCTGCTCGACGGGGACGTACTGCTCGTCACCTCGAAGATCGTGTCCAAGGCCGAGGGGCGGATCGTCGAGGCCGACGACCGGGAAGCCGCGATCGATGCCGAGACCGTGCGGGTGGTGGCGCGGCGCGGGGCGTTGCGGATTGTCGAGAACCGGCAGGGGCTCGTGATGGCTGCGGCCGGGGTCGACGCCTCCAACACCCCTGCGGGGACCGTGCTGTTGCTGCCCGAGGACCCCGATGCGTCCGCGCGGGCGATACGGGACGGGGTGCGGGACGCGCTGGGCGTCGACGTCGGGGTGCTCGTCACGGACACGTTCGGGCGGCCTTGGCGTACCGGGCTCACCGATGTCGCCATCGGGGCCGCCGGTGTGCGGGTGCTCGACGATCTCCGGGGCGGCACCGACGCGTACGGCAATCCGCTCGGCGCCACCGTCGTCGCCACGGCCGACGAACTCGCCGCCGCGGGCGATCTGGTCAAGGGCAAGGCCGACGGGCTGCCGGTCGCCGTCGTGCGCGGGCTGCCCCACACGGTCATCACGGGCAGCACTGGCATCGATGAAGATGAGGGGGCGCGGGCCATGGTGCGCGGGGCGCGCGACGACATGTTCCGGCTGGGCACCTCCGAGGCCGTACGGGAGGCCGTCACCCAGCGGCGTACCGTACGGGCCTTCACCGACGAGCCCGTCGACCCGGGGGCCGTACGCCGTGCGGTGGCCGCCGCCGTGACCGCGCCGGCGCCGCATCACACGACGCCGTGGCGGTTCGTGCTCCTGGAGTCGGAGGAGTCCCGTACACGGCTTCTCGACGCCATGCGGGACGCGTGGATAGCCGACCTGGAGCGGGACGGGAAGAGCGAGGAGTCCATCGCCAAGCGCGTACGGCGGGGGGATGTCCTGCGCAACGCGCCGTATCTCGTCGTGCCCTGCCTCGTCATGGACGGCTCGCACGCGTACGGCGACGCGCGGCGGGACGGGGCCGAGCGCGAGATGTTCGTGGTCGCCGCGGGGGCTGCCGTGCAGAACTTTCTCGTCGCGCTCGCCGGGGAGCGGCTGGGGTCGGCGTGGGTGTCGTCGACGATGTTCTGCCGGGATGTCGTACGGGACGTGCTGGGGCTGCCGGGTGGGTGGGATCCGATGGGGGCGGTTGCTGTGGGGCATGCGGCGGAGGAGCCTAAGCCGCGGGGTGAGCGGGAGGCGGGGGCGTTTATTGAGGTTCGGTGACGGGTGGGGGTTGGCGTTTGGCGTGCGGGGTCCGGCGCCTGATGCCTGTCGTTTCCGTCTGGCGTCCGGCGTGCGGCCTCTCGACGCCATGCAGGGCGCCTGGATAGGCGACCTGGAGCGGGACGGGAACAGCGATCGGCTTCGGCGGCTGGCGGCTGGCGGTGTCGCCGCGGTCGGGCGCGGACCGTGCGCCGTTTTCGAACCGCGTTGCCAGTGGAGCGCCTAGTCTTTAGGGCGCCTCAGCGCCCCTGCTCCCGATACCCCTAGGACCCCCTCCGTGGCCGGACGTTTCGAGCCCCGACCCACGCGTACGACCGTGCGCGGCGGGCATGTTTCCGGCGCCGGGCGCGTGCCTCGGCAGGTCGCGGCGCCCGGGCGTACGCGTAGCTGGACGCCGCCCGGGCCGCTTGATCTTGGGCTCGTGCTCGGGCCGTTGCGGCGTGGGCCCGCCGATCCGACGTTCCGGGCCATGCCGGACGGGTCCGTATGGCGGGCCAGTCGTACGCCCGCCGGGCCCGGGACCTTGCGGGTTTCCATGCGGGGTGGGGTGGCCGTGGGGGAAGCCTGGGGGCCTGGAGCCGACTGGCTGCTGGAGCAACTTCCTCAGATGCTCGGGGAGTTGGACGATCCCTCCGCCTTCGAGCCGCGGCATCGGCTGGTGGCGCTCGCGCGGCATCGGCGGCCGGGGCTGCGGCTGACGCGTACGGGGCTCGTTATGGAGTCGTTGATTCCGTCGATTCTTGAGCAGAAGGTCACGACGGAGGAGGCGTATCGGGCTTGGCGGCTGCTTGTACGGAAGTACGGCGTGCCGGCGCCTGGGCCTGCGCCCGGGCGCATGTACGTCATGCCGGAGCCGCGGACTTGGGCTCTGATCCCCTCTTGGGAGTGGCATCGGGCCGGGGTGGACAACAAGCGGGCGTCTACGGTTTTGCGGGCGGTTCGGGTGGCTCGGCGGTTGGAGGAAGCGGTGGGGTTCGAGCCGGTTGCTGCGCAGGCTCGGCTTGAGCTTGTGTCCGGGATTGGGCCGTGGACTTCGGCGGAGACCGTGCAGCGGAGTCATGGGGCGGCGGACTCGGTGACCGTGGGGGATCTGCATCTGCCGGGGATTGTGGGGTTTGCGCTGGCGGGCGACCGTGATGCGGATGACTCCGTCATGTTGCGGTTGCTGGAGCCGTATGCGGGGCAGCGGCATCGTGCGGCTCGGCTCATTATGTTGAGCGGCCGCACTCCGCCTCGGCGTCAGCCACGTATGCCCCGCGGGGACATTGGGCGGCTGTGAGTGTTCCGGGTGCGGGTCCGGGTGTTTCGCCCCCGCCGCCCCTACCCGTCCCATCCTCGGGGCTTCGCCCCGAACCCCACCAGGGGCTCCGCCCCTGGACCCCGCTGGGGCTGTGCCCCAGACCCCCATCGGCCTAGCGGCCTCGTCCTCAAACTCCCCCAGCTACCGCTGGGAGGTGCCCCCAGACGGGCTGATTTTGCCCGGGCGGGCGGGAAGGTTCGGGTGGGTGGGGGAACCGCCTGGACGGCCTCGTCCACAAGCGCCCCCAGACGGGCTGGGTTTGCCTGGGGTGGGCGGGAAAGTGCGGGTGGCTGGGTGGCGTGGAGGGTGGGGGGAACCGCCTGGGCGGCCTCGTCCTCAGGCTCCCTCAGCGGCCGCTGGGGCGCCCCCAGACCGGCTGGTCATGCCGGAACTGAGCTCAAAGCAGCGGTCACTGATCCGACGAGAACCGCACCGCCCCCGCCGGCAGTGCCGCATCGCACCACACCCGTACGCCCTCCCTGAGTTCGTTGTCGGGGCCCACCGTTGCGCCGTCGCCCACCACCGCTCCCGTGAGGATCGAGCGCGTGCCTACCTGGGCGCGGGCGCCGATCAGGGAATCCGTGATCACTGCTCCTGGTTCCACCACCGCGCCCGCCAGGATCGTGGAGCCGGAGATCCGCGCGCCCGAGCCGATCACCGCTCCCTCGCCTACCACCGTGCCGCCGGTCAGCTTCGCGTCCGGCGCGACTGTGGCTGTCGGGAGGACCAGGCAGTCGCCGCAGCGGCCGGGGACTGCCGGCGAGGGGGCGCGGCCGAGGACCAGGTCTGCGGAGCCTCGTACGAAGGCTTGGGGGGTGCCCAGGTCCAGCCAGTAGGTCGAGTCGACCATGCCCTGGAGGTGGGCGCCTGAGGAGAGAAGGTCGGGGAACGTTTCGCGTTCTACCGAGACCGGGCGGCCGGACGGGATCGTGTCGATGATCGAGCGGCGGAAGACGTAGGCGCCGGCGTTGATCTGGTCGGTGACGATCTCTTCGGGGGTCTGGGGCTTTTCGAGGAAGGCCTGTACGCGGCCCGAGGTGTCGGTCGGGACCAGGCCGTACGCCCTTGGGTCCTCGACTCGGGTCAGGTGCAGGGAGACGTCCGCGCCCGAGGACTGGTGGGTGGCGACGAGGGCGGGTATGTCGAGGCCGGTGAGTATGTCGCCGTTGAAGATCAGGACGGGGTCGTCGGGGGCGGAGCGGAGACGGGAGGCGACGTTCCGGATGGCGCCGCCCGTGCCGAGGGGCTCGACTTCGGTGACGTACTCGATCTGGAGCCCCAGCGACGAACCATCGCCGAAGTAGGGCTCGAAGACCTCGGCCAGATAGGAGGTCGCGAGCACTATGTGCTCGACCCCGGCCGCTCTGGCTCGCGCCAGCTGGTGCGTGAGGAACGGTACCCCGGCCGCCGGAACCATCGGCTTCGGCGTGTGGACCGTGAGCGGCCGCAGCCGTGTGCCCTTGCCGCCGACCAGGAGGATCGCTTCTGTCACCTGTCGTCTCTGCTTCCCTGTGGGGCCGGCCGAACGTTTGTCGGCCGGCCAGTGTATTCAGCCGTTCGTTGGCCGTGGGGAGCCTCTTGGGTGGCCGTGGGGGGCCGCAGCCCCGACCTCAACGTCCCTGGAAGCGGGCCGAAGTGGTCCTGGCTTGGTGGAGCTTGGCGTACAGCCGTGCGCCCGGGCACTCGGTGGCGAAGCCGTCCCGGTGTCCGGAGATCACGTTCAGTCGCACATTCTTACCTTTTCGGAAGAGGTTGCCACCTCCCGACTTCAGATATGTCTTGCCCGCCGGATTCGCCCCGTAGAGGCCGAGCTTCCACGCGGTGAGTCTGGCCACGCCCTGCACCGCGGCGCTGGGCGGGTTCGTGCCGTTGTAGCTGCCGAGGACGGCGATCCCCATGCTGTTGCTGTTGAACCCGAGCGTGTGCGCGCCCTTGACCGGCTTGGTCACGCCTCCGGCCCGGCCCTCGTAGATGTTTCCGCACTTGTCGACGAGGAAGTTGTACCCGATGTCCCGCCAGCCACTGCTCTTGACGTGGTAGCGGTAGATGCTGCGGATGACCGAAGACGCTTGCGAGCAACGGTAGTTGTTGCCCGAGGCACTGTGGTGCACGAAGGCGGCCCGTACGGACTTGGTGTAGCTGAAGTGCCGCTCGCGCAGGCTCTCGTCCGCGCCCCAGCCGCGGCGGGTGACGATGCGCGGGCGCGGGCCGATGTACGGGTTCGTGGCCGCGCCCTCGGCGGCCTCGATGCCGCGGGTCGCGAGGAAGTCCTCCTGCGTCTGCTTCCGGGTCAGTTCGGGGATGGCGGTGGCGCCGAGCGGTGCGAGGTCGGCGTTGACGGCGGATGCCGCGGCGGACTCGGCGGTGAGTGAGACGGCGTTCGGGGCCTGCAGTTCGGGGCCCTGGGGCGGGGGCTCCTCGCCGGGGTCGACGAGTTCGAGGCGCAGTCCGCTGGGCAGCGGCTGGCTGGTGACGGCCCGTCCGTCTCCTTCGTGGCCCCCTTCGTGTTCGTGCAGCTTGGTCTGTACGCGCACTTCCACGCCGTCCGACTCCCCCACCCACAGCGGTGCCGTTGAGCCTCGTACCCGTCCGGAGGTCCGCTCGTCGGATTCCGGGTCGGCCGCGTGCTCCAGGTTGTGCGTCTCTACGTCCTGCCAGGCGGACCATGTGCCGGTTTCAGCGGAGCGGGTACGGACCTGGACGGTGCCCCGCAGTTCCGTGTCCGGGTCGTCCCAGACGACGCCGACCAGCGAGAAGCGGGGTACGTCGCGCCGGTGCAGCCCCTGCACGGAGGCCGCACCGAGGGAGCGGTCGCTGGAGAGCGGGACGAGGGGGAGCGAGCGGGTGCTGCCGGGGACGGCCGGTGTTTCCGGGCTGGCCGGCCCGGGCACTTCGACGGCCTCCGGTTTCGTGAAGACGGCGGGTCTCGCGACTGCCGCCGATCCATCGGCGTTCACGGATCTCTCCGCGTTCGCGGGTCTCGCGGTGTCCGCCAGAGCGCTGGAGGGGGACGTCAGAGGGAGGGCCAGGGCGGCCGCACACGTCACGGCGATCGAGGAAGCAAGGTATCCACGCATGCCCCTGATCGTGGACATAGTCATACTTATCTGTCCATCCGGGACTTGACGGACCGTCGACCGGCACTCCTCCGAACCGGTGGCCCGGCCTCCCCCGCCCGGCCGAGGGCCCGCGTACGCTTTCCTCTCGTGACCGCCACCGACCGCACCCCTGCCGACCTGCTGCGATCCGCGCTCGCCGCGGACCCCGCGCGCCCCCTGGTGACCTTCTACGACGACGCCACCGGCGAACGGGTCGAACTGTCCGTGGCCACCTTCGCCAATTGGGTGGCCAAGACCGCCAACCTCCTCCAGGACGAGCTGTCCGCCGAGCCCGGCGAGCGGGTCGCGCTGCTGCTGCCCGCGCATTGGCAGACGGCGGTGTGGCTGCTTGCCTGTTCCTCGGTGGGCGTGATCGCGGACGTCGGGGGCGAGGCGGCTGCCGCCGATCATGTGGTCGCGGGGCCCGGCCAGTTCGAGGCGGGGCTCGCCTGCGCGGGCTCGCGGATGGCGTTGTCGCTCGCGCCACTCGGCCGCCGCTTTTCGGCTCCGCCTGCGGGGTACGCCGACTATGCGGTCGAGGTCCCCTCGCAGGGCGACCGGTTCCAGCCGTACGCTCCCGTGGACCCGGAGGCGGCCGCGCTGATCGTGGCCGGGGCGGAGTTCACGGGGGCGGAGGTTGTTGAGCGGGCTCGGGCCGATGCCACGGGATTTGGCCTTACGGGGCCTGGGTCGCGACTGCTGTCGGGGCTGTCTTACGACACGTGGGAGGGGCTCAGCGCCGGGCTGTATGCGCCGCTTGCCACGGGGGCTTCTGTGGTGCTGTGCCGGCATCTGGATCAGCTTGGGGAGGATGCGGTTGCCAAGCGGATCGAGAGTGAACGGGTGACGGCTACGAGGCGGTAGTCGCAGAACGTCTGGGGACTACAGGTCGTATAGCGGCTTTCCGTCCGTCGTGGCTGGTCGCGCAGTTCCCCGCGCCCCTAAAAGACCTGCGACTCCCCTCACCGCCCTCGCAGAGAAGCACCCCTCCCCCATCTGGCCCAGCCCACAGGCCCCCCGCCCCCACCCAGTCCATGGTCGTAAGAGCACGACACGCTCGTACGCCGTGAGGGGTGGAACCGAAGTGAGCGGCAGCCGACGTATGGGACCCGGTCGGGGTGCTTCGCCGACCGGGGCCGGCGGTGTGCGGCGGCGGTGGCTCAGGTATGGGGCTGTGGGGCTGGGGGTCGGGCTGCTCGCTGCTGCGGGGGGTGGGTGGGCCGTGTACGAGAAGCTGGACGGGAACATCACGGCGGACGAGGCTGCCGCGGCCGAGCTCGCTCGGTACGAGAAGGAGCGGCCGACCGCGTTGGTGAAGGACGCGCAGAACATCCTGCTGATCGGGTCCGACTCCCGCGCGGGTGAGGAGAACCGGAAGTACGGGCGGGACTTCGGCATCGAGCGCTCCGACACCGTGATCCTGCTGCATCTCGCGGCGAACCGGCGCAGTGCGACCGCCGTTTCGATACCGCGCGATCTGATGGTGGACGTGCCGGGCTGCCGGCGCCGGGACGGCAGCCGTAGCGAGCCGGCGTTCGCGATGTTCAACTACGCGTTCCAGGCCGGGGGTTCGGCCTGCACGATCCGTACGGTGGAGAAGCTGACGGACATCCGGATCGACCATCACATGGTGGTGGACTTCAGCGGCTTCAAGGACATGGTCGACGCGGTCGACGGCGTCGTGGTCTGCCTCAAGGAACCGATGAACGACCGCGCGGCCAAACTGCGGCTGCCCGCGGGCAAGGTGAAGCTCGATGGCGAGCAGGCCCTCGGCTACGTACGCGCCCGCAAGAGCGTCGGCGACGGCAGCGACACCGAGCGGATGGAGCGCCAGCAGCGGTTCCTGGGCGCGCTGGTCAGCAAGGTCCGCAGCAATGACGTACTGCTGAATCCCGTGAAGCTCTATCCGGTGCTCGACGCGGCGACCTCGTCGCTCACCACGGACCCCGCGCTGGCGAACCTGCGGGGCCTGTACGACCTGGTGCGCGGTCTGCGCGATATCCCCACCGAACGTGTGCAGTTTCTGACGGTGCCGAGGGAGTCGTACCCCAACAACCCCAATCGGGACCAATTGGTAGAAGCCGAGGCGGAGAAACTCTTCGAGCGGCTACGCAGGGACGCTCCGGTCGAAGTTTCGGACAACTCGGGCCGCCAGAACGGCAAATCGGACGGAATGCGGAATGACGGGCCCTCACCGTCCGTAAGCGCCCCACCCACTTTCCGGGGTAACACGGCTGCCGAGGACCCGTGCGGTTAAGCCCCGAACGCGTCTGCGAGTAAAGAGAACGCCAAGCTGGGGAACATTCGTCCAAAAATATGGGGCGGATTGACCGGTTGTAAGACGTGGAATTTGTCACCGGCGTCCCTTGACGGTGATCCGGCCGGATAGTGTGAGCGGTCCGGTGCACCCGGCCATGAGGTCATGCACCTGCTTGAACGAGACCGGGCGCTTTTTGAGGGGAGAAGGCGCCGCGTGGCCCCGACGGAGGACTGACACAACCGTGGACGCGCAAGGCCGAGGGCGGGCGGACAATATCGACCCCGCAGACCAGTGGGTACTCAATCCGAACACCGGTGACTACGAATTGCGACTGGGTCCTTCCACAGCGCAGCCGGCGGTCCCGGGCCCTCGCTCCTCAAGAACCGCGACCGCAGGTACCGCCGCGCCACCGCGCGGCCGTACGGCGCCGGGGCGGGAGTACCGGGGATCGCCGGAGGTGGCGCCGGCGCCCGACGTCGTGCCGGGCCCGCGCAGGCGGCGCCCGCCGCAGGGGCCGCAGCCGAGCCGCCGCAAGGGCAGGCCGCAGAAGCCGAAGGGCAAGAAGATAGCGCTGTGGACCGGCGGCACGATGGCCTTCGCGCTGGTCGCCGTGTCCACCGCGGGCTATGTCTACGTGAAGCACCTCGAGGGCAACGTCTCCACGACGGACGTCGGGAGCGCGGGCGCGGGGAACTTCAGCAAGGACGAGGCCTTCAACATCCTGATCATCGGTACCGACAAGCGCACCGGCAAGGGCAATCAGGGGTACGGCGACACCGGCAACGTCGGGCATGCCGACACCAACATCCTGCTGCATGTCTCCAAGGACCGTACGAACGCGACCGCGATGAGCATTCCGCGCGACCTGATCGTGGACATTCCGGACTGCGAGACCAAGCAGGAGGACGGCTCCACCAAGGTCATCGCCGGCTCGCAGGGCGTCCGCTTCAACACGAGTCTCGGGCAGAGCGGCCGGGACCCGGGCTGCACGATGCGTACGGTCAAGGAGGCCACCGGCATCTCGGTGGACCACTTCATGATGGCCGACTTCAACGCGGTGAAGACGCTGACGTCTGCGGTGGGCGGGGTCGAGGTCTGTCTCACCAAGCCCGTCGACGACCCGGAGTCGAAGCTCAAACTGCCCGCGGGCACGTCGACGGTGGAGGGCGAGCAGGCGCTCGCGTTCGTCCGTACCCGGAAGAGTTTCGGCAACAGCGGTGACCTCGACCGGATCAAGGTGCAGCAGCAGTTCCTGGGTTCGCTCATGCGGAAGATGTCCTCCAGCGACACTCTGACCAGCCCCACGAAGCTGCTGAAGCTGGCGGAGGCCGCCACCAAGGCGCTGACCGTCGACACCGGCATCGGCAAGGTCAGCACGCTCAAGGACGTGGCCCTGGAGCTGAAGAAGGTTCCGCCGAAGAACGTCTCCTTCGTGACCGTGCCGGTGATAGACAACCCGACCGAGCAGGTCAAGGCCACGGTGGTCATCGACGAGACGAAGGGCCCCGAGATCTTCTCGATGATCAAGGACGATGTCTCGCTCACCGAGGTGAAGAAGCAGCAGAAGAAGGAGAAGGACGCGGTCGCCGCCCGCCTCAAGGGGTCCAAGGCCGACCCCGCGGACGTACGCGTACGAATCCTCAACGGCGGCGCGGCGCCCGGCTCCGCGCAGGAAACCCTCACCTACCTGCAGAACGACGAGGGCGTGCTCAAGTCGGAGAACGCGGGTAACGCCGAGACGACCCTGAAGAAGACAACCCTCGAGTACGCTCCCGATCAGGCAGACCAGGCACGCAGGCTCGCCGACATCATGGGCCTGTCCGGGTCGGCCATGAAGCCGGGTGAAAGCGTGACCAACTCCCAGGGGCTACCGGCGATCACGCTGACCCTGGGAGAGGACTTCGAGGGGGCTGGGGAATCCCTCACCGCTCCGTCGACGGCGCCGGATGTGGATAAGTCCACGGCGGACAAAGTCGAGTGCGCCGAGTGACCTGAAGGGCCTGCCATACGTCTACCAAGGCGTATGGCAGGCCTGTTCAGTGGTGCAGGGGTGGGGAGGCAGCGGGCATGACGCAGAGTGGTGTGCGTGGAGAGCCGACGCGACCACGCGTCCAGCAGGCTCAGGAGCTGGGCCGGGACGACAGTCCGCGCGATGACACCGCGCCGGACGGCGGCGGCGACAGCGGGGACGGCGGCGGTGCGGGAGGCAGACGGCGCGGCGGCAGAAGACGGCCACGGGGCAAGCGGGGCATACTCCGCTGGTCCGCGATAACCCTGTCGGTACTGATACTTGGCACGGCCGGCGCCGGATACGTCTACTACTGGCATCTGAACAACAACATCGACAAGGGCGAGCGCAGCAGCGGCGACTCCGACGCCAAGAAGGCGGAGCCGAACGCGGCGGGCCAGACTCCGCTGAACATCCTGCTGATCGGTTCGGACAGCCGTAACTCCGAGGAGAACGTGGAGCTGGGCGGCAGCCGGGATCAGATGGGCAGCAAGCCGCTGGGCGACGTCCAGATGCTCATCCACCTGTCCGCGGGCCGGAAGCACGCCTCGGTGGTGAGCGTTCCGCGCGACACCCGGGTCGACATCCCCGAGTGCGAGGACCCCGAGACCGGCAAGACCTACCCGGCGACCAACGACATCATCAACGTCTCGCTGGCCCGCGGCGGAGCCGGCTGCACGCTCGCCACCTGGGAGAACCTCACCAATGTCTATATCGACCACTGGATGACGATCGACTTCGCGGGCGTGGTGAAGATGGCGGACGCCATCGGCGGTGTCGAGGTCTGTGTGGAGCACAACGTGTGGGACCGGGGCGGCTCCGGTCTCAAGCTGACAAAGGGCAAGCACAAGGTCAAGGGCAAGCAGGCCTTGCAGTGGCTGCGCACCAGGCACGCCTTCGAGAGCGACCTCGGGCGCGCCAAGGCCCAGCACATGTACATGAACTCGATGATCCGCACGCTGAAGAAGCAGAACGTCTTCACCGACGGCGGCCGGCTGATGGGCCTGGCCGAGGCGGCCACGGAATCCCTGAAGGTCTCCGAGGAGATCGGCCAGGTCGATGACCTGTACGGCCTCGGTATGCAGCTCAAGACGGTGCCGACCGACCGCATCACCATGACGACCATGCCGAACGACGTAGACCCGCAGAACCCCAACCACCTGGTGCCGAAGGGCGCGGACGCCGAGCAGGTCTGGTCGATGATCCGCGACGACGTGCCCTTCGACAGCAAGGGCAAGGACGCGAAGAAGAAGCCGGCGAAGGAGCAGGAGCCGGTCTCCGACGACCCTGCCGCCGAGGACGGCGAGATCGGCATCGTGGTGCAGAACGGCACGCGCTCCGACACCCTCGGCCCGGTCGGCGGGCGGGCGAACGCGGTGAGCCAGGCGCTCGTGGAGAAGGGCTTCGGCAGGGCGACGGCGGACGGGACGGTGGCGCTCGCAGAGCCCAAGACGGTCGTCCGCTACCCGAGTGCCGAGTTGGAGGGCGATGCCCAGCGCGTCGCCAAGTCGCTGGGGATTCCGCTGAGTTCGGTGAAGCGGTCGACGGACGTGTCCGGTGTCACGCTCGTCGTGGGCGCCGACTGGCGCGAGGGCACGGCCTATCCGAAGCAGTCCAAGCCCGAGGCCGGGGATGTCCCCGCCTCCGCCGACGCCCTGAACGGCTCGGACAGCGACAAGTGCATGCCCGTGTACGAGCGCTACCGCTGGTAGTTCCCCGGCGCCGCCGCGGTGCTCAGCTCTCCGCGAGTACCGCGGGCCGCCGGGACGCGATGACCTTCCTGGCCAGTGCGCGGGGGCTGGTCAGGAAGCCCCAGCCCCACGACATGTGCATCGTGGCGAGGGCCACGGGGATCTGCAGGCGTGCCTTGAGCGGGAGGCCCTTGCCTGCCGGTACGGAACCGGCGGCGATGGCCGCGAGATAGCCGCCCGGGACGACAAAGCCCCACGGGGTCAGCGCGGCGCCCGCCACCAGGCCCGCCGCTATCCCGCACACCGCCACCGGCGGCGCGAGGTAGCGCAGGTTGATGGAGCCTTCGTGGTAGCGGGCGACGACGTGGCGCCAACGCCCGTAGTCCTTGTACTGCTTGGCGAGCGCGCGCACCGAAGGCCTGGGCCGGTACGACACCTTCAGCTCGGGCGAGAACCAGATCAACCCGCCCGCCTCACGGATCCGGAAGTTCAGCTCCCAGTCCTGGGCGCGGATGAACTCCTCGTTGTAGCCGCCCTGTTGCTCCAGCGCCTCGCGCCGGAAGACGCCGAGGTAGACCGTTTCGGCCGGGCCCGCCTGACCGCCCGTGTGGAAGGCGGCGTTGCCGACGCCGATCTTCGAGGTCATCGCGGCCGCGACGGCACGCTCCCAGTCGTTCTCGCCCTCGGCGTGCATGATGCCGCCGACGTTCTGCGCGCCGGTTTCCTCCAGGAGACGTACGGCCGTGGCGATGTAGTTCGGCGAGAGCATGCCGTGGCCGTCCACGCGGACGACGATCGGATGGCGGGAGGCCTTGATCGCGGCGTTGAGGGCGGCCGGCGTACGGCCCGTCGGGTTCGGGACGGTGTGCACGCGAGGGTCTTCCCGTACGAGTTCGGCGGCGATCTCGTCCGTACGGTCCGAGGAGGGACCGATGGCGATCACGACCTCCATCTCGCCGTCGTACTCCTGGGCGAGGATCGCTTGGACGGCTCCGCGCAGATGCCGCTCCTCGTTGAGGACGGGCATGATCACGGATACGGCGGGGAGGCGCCCGTCGGAATTCACGTGCTGGGGTTCCTTCTCGTCTTTTCGGCAGGGGGTCCGGCCCGCCGCGCAGCGGCTGTCGGGCGCAGCGCCCCCGGGAAATGCGGCATCAGGCCGTACGTTACCGCGAACGGGGGACACCGACGCGCGCCGCCCGGCTTGCTGCGCCGGGCCGCAGATCGTATGGGCCTACCGTTCTCAGCGGTCCCCCACACCCGCCGACGCGGAGGTGTCCCCCTTGCCCACGCCGCCCCGCAGACCCGCTCGCCCGCCGCGGCAGCGCCCAGCGCGGCCGCCCGCTCGGCGCAGGCGGCCGGGGTGGCCCATGAGGGTGGTGACCTCGCTCTCCGTTGCGGTGCTCGCGGCGGCCGGCATCGGGCACGCGGTGGTCTCCGGCGTCGACGCCGACATCGACCGCGTCGACCCCTTCAAGGACATGAAGAACCGGCCCGAGCAGGGCGACGGCATGAACGTCCTGGTCGTCGGCACCGACGGCCGCGAGCGGATCAGCAAGGCGCAGCGCGCGAAGTACCGCCTCGGCGGCGCGCCCTGCCGCTGCACGGACACGATGATGATCGTGCACATCTCGCAGGACCGTAAGCGGGCCAGCGTCGTCAGCCTGCCGCGCGACTCGTACGCCGAGACGCCCGCGCACACCGACCGCACCACCGGCGAACGGCACCGCCCGCACGCCCTCAAGCTCAACGCCGCGTACGCGGAGGGCGGGCCCCAACTGACCGTGCGTACCGTCGAGAACATGACCCGCGTGAAGATCGACCACTACCTGGAGGTCGACTTCACCAGCTTCATCAAGACGGTGGACGAGCTCGGCGGCGTACGGATCTGCACGGTGCGCCCGCTGAAGGACTCGTACACCGGACTGAACCTGCCCGCCGGGACGCACGATCTGAATGGCGGTCAGGCACTTCAGTACGTACGGTCCCGGCATATCGACGGCGCCTCCGACCTCAGCCGGATGCAGCGCCAGCAGCGATTCATGGCCGCGCTGGTCGAGCGGGCCACCTCGACCGGTGTGCTGCTGAACCCGATGAAGTTCCGCGATGTGACGCAGGCCGTGCTCGGATCGGTGCGGGCGGACAAGGGCTTCGGCCCGGACAAACTGGTCGATCTGGGGTGGGCGATGCGGAACTTCTCGCCGTCGTCCTCGGAGTTCGCGACCGTCCCGATCGCGCGGATGGGGTTCCCGGTGAAGGGCATCGGCTCGACACTGAAGTGGGACGCGAAGAAGTCTGAGCGGATCTTCCGTGCGCTGCGCGAGGACCAGCCGCTGGCCCCGCATCACTCCCCTTCCAAGGCCGTACGCGTCGACGTGGCGCCGCAGCAGATCCGCGTCCAGGTCGAGAACGGCACGGCCACGCCGGGCCTCGGCCGCCGCGTCGACGACGCGCTGTCCGCGACGGGCTTCAACACGACGGGCGCCCCGAAGAACGCCCGCGACCGCACCGTCGAGCGCACCCTCATCACGTACGACCCCGGCTGGAACCGTTCCGCCAAGACCTTGGCGGCGGCCCTGCCGGGCAGCCAGTCGCGGGCGGTCAAGGGGCAGGGCCCGACGCTGAAGGTGATCGCGGGCTCGGACTTCCAGCGCGTGACGAAGGTACGGGCGGAGGACGCGCGGCGCGGGGAGGCCGGAGTGGTCACCGGGGACGAGGTGGCGTGTCCGTGAGGCCCCGCCGGCTCGCGAAACGATCGCGCTTGACCGGAAGTGACCGCCCGGCTTGTTCGACCTGACCGGAATATTGCGTTCCGGTCGAGGAGACTGTTCTGTCCTGCCGTTTCTCTTTATGTCAGTCTCTGCAAGGTCCGGTTTGCATCAGCTTTGCAACGGGGGTGGTGTGATTTTCCGTGGACTCTTGTAAGCCGGACAGCTGAGCACTGCACACTGGGGCGCATGAACAATTGGCCCGAGGGATGGCACGGAGACAACGGCGGCGACCGTTACGGCCGCGGCAGCGCGAGCGCCCAGCCCGAGGGCGCCCGCGTGATGCGACAGGTGGGGCGCGGCCCGGGAGTGGGCCCGTCGGCGCCGCCACGGGGCGGGGTTCCACCGCAGCCCACCTACGACGACGGCTACGGGCACCCCGACGACAACTTCAACAGCGACTACAACACCGGCCAGGTGTACGGCTCGCCGGGCGGCGGAGGGCCCGACGGACCGGGGCCCCGCGGCCACCGTCCCGCGCCGAACTGGGGCCGCCGGATCAAGTGGACCGCGATAACCGTGGTCGTACTGCTGGTCGTGGTCTCCATCGGTACGTACTTCTGGGCCGACTCGAAGCTCAAGCGCGAGGTCGACCTGTCCAAGGTGATCGAGCGGCCCGAGGCGGGCGAGGGCACGAACTACCTGATCGTCGGCTCCGACAGCCGCGAGGGCCTGTCCGCCGAGGAGAAGAAGCGGCTCCGTACGGGCTCCGCCGAGGGCAAACGCACGGACTCGATGATGATCCTGCACGTCGGCGACAACGGGAACACGATGATCTCGCTGCCGCGTGACTCGAACGTCGAGATCCCGACGTTCGTCGGTTCCGAGTCCGGAAAGACCTACGAGGGCACCGGCCGCCAGACCAAGCTGAACGCGGCGTACGCGGAGGACGGCCCCGAGCTGCTCGTGCGTACCGTCGAGGCCAACACGGGCCTGCGCATCGACCACTACGCGGAGATCGGCTTCGCCGGCTTCGCGAAGATCGTCGACGCGATCGGCGGCGTGGAGATGACGATCCCCGAGGGCGGCATGAAGGACCCCAAGTCCGGCGCCGACTTCGAGGCGGGCAAGCAGACCCTCAACGGCGAGCAGTCGCTGGCCTTCGTCCGTACGCGGTACGCGCTCAAGGGCAGCGACCTGGACCGGACGAAGAACCAGCAGAAGTTCCTCTCGGCCCTCGCCAGCCAGACGGCGACGCCGTCCACGGTCATGAACCCCTTCAAGCTCTACCCGACCATGGGCGCCGGCCTCGACACCCTCACGGTCGACAAGGACATGTCCCTGTGGAACCTGGCCTCCATGTTCTGGGCCATGAAGGGCGTCACCGGCGGCGAGGGCAAGTCCATGAACATGCCCATCTCCGGCAACGCCGCCAACGGCAACCTCCAGTGGGACGAGGCCAAGCTCAAGACCCTGGTGGAGCAGCTGAAGAACGACGAGAAGGTGACGGTCACGGAGTAAGGGCCCCAAGGGCTCGTACGGCGAAGCCCGCTTCGCAGGCACCTGACGGGTGTCTGGGAAGCGGGCTTTCGCGTGTTCAGGCCGTGGCGCCGGACATCGCGCGGCAGGTCTGCGCGCAGCGGCGACACGCCTCGGCGCAGCGCATCATCTGCGCGTCGTCCGGCATCGCCATACACGCCTCCGCGCACATCTCGCACGCCCGCGCGCACATGGCGCACATCTCGGCCGACATCGGCGACCTGCGCATCATCATGTCCGCGCACATACGGGTCATCTCGGAGCAGTCGATGAGCGCGCGCATGATCTGCATCTGGGCCTGGCCGCCCATCTGCATGCAGGTGCTCATGGTCTCCTCGCACACGTTGTGGCACGTCATGCACGCCTCGACGCAGTCCTGCATCTCCTTGCTCATCGGGCTCATGGTCTCGGGCTGCTGCTGCATGGCTCCTCCTAGAGGGGGCGGGGTCCCAGGGGCGGGTCCCCATGCCCTTCCGTGGTACGCCTGCTGCCCACCGCGCGCCATCCGGCGGACGCCACCAATCCACCACAAAGCCCGCCAAGGCCTCTCAAGAGCACACTTGCCGTGCAGTCACTCCTTGCGCGGCTGGTTGAAACGCAGCATGTTGCCGGCGGGGTCGCGGAAGGCGCAGTCGCGGACGCCGTACGGCTGGTCCATCGGCTCCTGCAGCACCTCGCCGCCCGCGGAGCTGATGCGCTCGAAGGCGGCGTCGACGTCGTCCGTCACGAAGATGACGCCGCGCAGCAGGCCCTTGGCCATCAGCTCCGCCAGGGCTTGTTTGTCGGCCGGTGAGGTGCTCGGGTCGGCGGCGGCCGGTTCCAGGACGATATTCACGTCCGGCTGGGTGGGCGAGCCGACGGTCACCCAGCGCATCCCCTCGAAGCCGACGTCATTGCGTACCTCGAGGCCGAGTACGTCGCGGTAGAAGGCGATCGCCTTGTCGTGGTCGTCGACGGCGATGAAGCATGTGGAGAGTTTGATGTCCATGCCGTTCACGCTACGACCGGGCGGCTGGAGGTGCTTCTCCATTCCTGACCGGTCTGGTGTGGATCTTGGCGATACAGGCCGGGATGGCCGCGCCGTCGTCATGGTTACGGGCCCGGTAGGCGCTCGGGCTCTCACCGACCAGCTCGCTGAAGCGCGAGCTGAACGACCCCAGCGACGTACAGCCGACCGCGAAGCAGACCTCGGTCACCGAGAGGTCGCCGCGCCGCAGCAGCGCCTTGGCGCGCTCGATGCGGCGGGTCATCAGATAGCTGTACGGGGTCTCCCCGTAGGCGGCGCGGAAGCTGCGGGAGAAATGGCCCGCCGACATCAGGGCGTCCCGCGCCAAGGCCGGGACGTCGAGCGGCTCGGCGTAGTCGCGGTCCATACGGTCGCGGGCGCGCCGCAGGCGGACAAGGTCGTCGAGATCCGGCCGTTTCACCCGGCCAGTTTCCCATGGTGGGCGGCCGGACCGGTCAGGAATCGAGAAGCGCGGGCAGCCGGGCCGCTCATAGCCTGTGGATTGCGGCGAACCGTTGCCGTGCACAGCGCCGACGAAGTAGAACCAGACGTACTGCCAGAAAGCCGATCAGATCGAGCCGGGGCGACGCCGACCGAGACCACGTCGACGGCCCGTCCAGCAGAAGCCCCTCACAGGGGTCCAACAGAAGACGGAGACACGATGAACAGGGCCACAAGCACGGGCACGCAGTCGCCTGCGCCGCACGTCGCCGACAGCCACGATCTGATCCGCGTGCACGGCGCGCGCGAGAACAACCTCAAGGACATCAGCGTCGAGCTCCCCAAGCGCCGGCTGACGGTGTTCACCGGCGTCTCCGGCTCGGGCAAGAGCTCGCTGGTCTTCGCCACGATCGCCGCCGAGTCGCAGCGGATGATCAACGAGACGTACAGCGCCTTCCTGCAGGGCTTCATGCCGAACCTGGCCCGGCCCGACGTCGACGTACTCGACGGTCTCACCACCGCGATCATCGTCGACCAGGAGCGGATGGGCGCCAATTCCCGCTCCACGGTCGGCACCGCCACCGACGCCAACGCGCTGCTGCGCATCCTGTTCAGCCGGCTCGGCAAGCCGCACATCGGCTCGCCCCAGGCGTTCTCGTTCAACGTCGCCTCGATCAGCGGGAAGGGCGCCGTCACGATCGAGACCGGTGCCGGCAAGAAGGTGGAGCGGCGCAGCTTCTCGATCACCGGCGGCATGTGCCCGAAGTGCGAGGGCACAGGCCGGGTCACCGACTTCGACCTGACCGCGATGTACGACGACAGCAAGTCGCTGAACGAAGGCCCGTTCAAGGTTCCCGGTTACAGCGCCGACGGCTGGTACGGCCGTATCTACAGCGGCTGCGGCTTCTTCGACCCGGACAAGCCGATCCGCGAGTTCACCGAGCGCGAGCTGCACGACCTGCTCTACAAGGAGCCGACCAAGATCAAGGTCGAGGGCATCAACCTGACGTACGAAGGTCTGATCCTCAAGCTGCAGAAGTCGATGCTGGCCAAGGACCGGGAGGCGATGCAGCCGCACATCCGGGCCTTCGTGGACCGAGCGGTCACCTTCACCGCCTGCCCCGAGTGCGACGGCACCCGGCTCAGCGAAGCGGCCCGGTCCTCGAAGATCAAGGGGATCAGCATCGCCGACGCCTGCGCGATGCAGATCAACGACCTGGCCAAGTGGGTGGGCGGCCTCGACGAACCGTCGGTCGCGCCGCTGCTCGGCACGCTGCGGCACACCCTCGACTCGTTCGTGGAGATCGGCCTCGGCTATCTCTCGCTCGACCGGCCCGCGGGCACGCTGTCGGGCGGCGAGGCCCAGCGTACGAAGATGATCCGCCACCTCGGCTCCTCGCTCACGGACGTCACGTACGTCTTCGACGAGCCCACCATCGGCCTGCACCCGCACGACATCCAGCGGATGAACAACCTGCTGCTGCGGCTGCGGGACAAGGGCAACACCGTGCTCGTCGTGGAGCACAAGCCGGAGACGATCGCGATCGCCGACCATGTCGTGGACCTCGGCCCCGGCGCCGGTACGGCGGGCGGCACCGTCTGCTTCGAGGGCACCGTCGAAGGGCTGCGGGGCAGCGACACCATCACCGGCCGCCATCTCGACGACCGGGCCACCCTCAAGGAGACGGTCCGCAAGCCCACCGGCGCGCTGGAGATCCGCGGCGCGAGCGCGAACAACCTGCAGAACGTCGACGTCGACATCCCGCTCGGCGTACTGACCGTCGTGACCGGCGTCGCCGGCTCCGGCAAGAGTTCGCTCGTACACGGGTCGATCCCGGCCGGCGCGGGCGTGGTGTCGATCGACCAGGGCGCGATCAAGGGCTCGCGACGCAGCAACCCGGCGACGTACACCGGACTGCTCGACCCGATCCGCAAGGCCTTCGCCAAGGCCAACGGCGTGAAACCGGCCCTGTTCAGCTCCAACTCCGAAGGCGCCTGCCCGACTTGTAACGGCGCCGGCGTCATCTACACCGAGCTCGGCGTGATGGCCACCGTCGCCACCCCCTGCGAGGAGTGCGAGGGCAAGCGATTCCAGGCCTCGGTCCTCGAGTACCGCCTCGGCGGCCGCGATATCAGCGAAGTCCTCGCGATGCCCGTGACCGAGGCCGAGGAGTTCTTCAGCACCGGCGAGGCCCGCACTCCGGCCGCGCACAAGATCCTCGACCGCCTCGCCGACGTAGGCCTCGGCTATCTCACCCTCGGCCAGCCCCTCACCACCCTCTCCGGCGGCGAACGCCAACGCCTCAAGCTGGCCACCCACATGTCCGAGAAGGGCGGCACCTACATCCTCGACGAACCCACCACCGGCCTCCACCTCGCCGACGTCGAGCAACTCCTCGGCCTCCTCGACCGCCTGGTCGACTCCGGCAAGTCGGTCATCGTCATCGAACACCACCAGGCGGTCATGGCCCACGCCGACTGGATCATCGACCTGGGGCCGGGCGCGGGCCACGACGGCGGCCGGGTCGTCTTTGAAGGCACTCCGGCCGACCTGGTCGCGGCGCGGTCGACTCTTACAGGGGAGCATCTGGCGGAGTATGTGGGCGGCTGAGGCGGGCCTCCACGGACCACGAACCGCTGCTACCTGATTCAGCGTCAGCCCAGCCCGTTTTCTGTAGGGCACGGCAGGCCGAACGCCCTCACGCCGGGCGGATGAGGCGGGTCTCGTAGGCGAAGACGACGGCCTGGACACGATCGCGCAGTTCCAGCTTCATCAGAATCCGGCTCAGGTGTGTCTTGACGGTGGCTTCCGCGAGGTACAGACGGGCGGCGATCTCGGTGTTCGACAGGCCGCGGCCGACGTGGATGAGCACTTCACGCTCGCGGGAGGTGAGCCGCTGCAGTCGCTCATCCACGTCGGCGCCGCCGTCGCCGGGGAGTTGGTCGGCGAAGTTCTCCAGCAGACGGCGGGTGATCCGAGGGGAGACCACCGCATCGCCCGCGGCGACGCTGCGGATCGCGGTGAGCAGTTCGTCGGGCCGGGCGTTCTTGAGGAGGAAGCCGGATGCGCCGGCCTTGAGAGCGGCGAAGGCGTATTCATCGAGGTCGAACGTGGTGAGGATGAGCACCCGGGTCGTCGGGGAATCCTTGATGATCCGGCGCGTTGCCTCGATGCCGTCGGTTCCGGGCATGCGTACGTCCATCAGAACGACATCGGGGCGCAGTTGCCTTGCGAGCCGGATGGCATCGGCGCCGTCGCCGGCCTCTCCGGCGGGTTCCATGTCCGGTTGGGCCTCCAGGATCATGGTGAACGCCATACGGAGCAGTGATTCGTCGTCGACGAGCAGGACACGGATCGTCATGAGGCGTCGTCCTCGGCTGCGGCGAGCGTGATGTGGGCCGCAACGCGCCAGCCACCGCCCGGGAGAGGGCCGGCCTGGAGGTACCCGCCGTAGGCAGCCGCGCGCTCACGCATGCCTGCGATCCCGTGCCCGGCTGACGGACCGGGGACTCGCGTGGTGTTGCCGTCATCGGTGACCTCGATGGCGACGGCTTCAGGGGAGAAGCGCACCCGCACGTCGGCGCGGGTGCCGGGTGGCGCGTGCTTGAGCGTGTTGGTCAAGGCTTCCTGCACCAGCCGGTAGACGGTGAGTTGTGCGGTGGCGGGGACCGGGTCGGGGTCGCCTTCCAGGCCGAGGCTGGTCCGCAGCCCGGCTGCGCCCATCTGGTCGACGAGGGACTGCAACTGTGCGATGCCGGGCAACGGGTGGCGCTGCGCATCCGGTTCGTCGGCGCGCAGGACGCCGAGGGAGCGCCGCATGTCGGTGAGAGCCTGCCGCCCGGTGTCGGAGATCTGCTGCATGGCGCCGGTCGCTTTGCCGGGTGAGCGGAACTGCGCGAAGACCGCGGCGTCGGCGAGCGCGACCATGGCGGACAGATTGTGGGTGACGATGTCGTGCATCTCGCGGGCGATACGGGCCCGCTCTTCGGCCACGGCGAGCTGGGCCTGTTGGTCCCGTTCACGCTCCAGGCGTACGGCGCGATCCTCCAGGGACGCGAGGTAGACACGTCTGACCCTGATGTTCGTACCCGTGACGGCGACGGCGGTGGCGAGAGCGGTCAGGAAGAGGACGGGGACGAGGAAGCGGCCCTCGGGTGCCCAGCGAGCGGAGGCCAGCAGGATGCCGCCTTCGAGGACGGCTCCGGCCAGCAGCAGGTGCTGCCAGGGAGAGCGCACGGCCACCGTGTACAGGGCGACCAGCAGCGCCACATCGGCCAGCACCGGCTGAACGCCGACGAGCCACTGGCCGAAGGCGGCGGCGGCAACCGCGCCGAACACCGCGAGGGGCGCTCGGCGCCGCCACACCAGGGGCAGGAGCAGCGCCACCGGAAGGATCAGGGATTCCGGGCGGGCCTTGAGATCCAGCCCGGGCCCGACACTCAGGACGAAGAGCAGGGACACCAGCAACGCGTCGAACGCGACGGGTGGGAGCTGGGCCCGCAGCAGTTGTACGGGCCGCACTGAGCGCGCGGAAGCGAAAGCGGCGTTCCTCAAGAGGTGCCCGTCCACTGTCGGCCGGCGAGCCGGGGCACGGCGCCGTGCTGGTGCTGGTGCCGGCGGACGGCGCCCGGGAATGGCACCCCGTTTCCGGAGCGGGAATCCGCCGTCGGTGCCGCCGTCACGGCCACCCCTTTCACCACGCGTCCCGTCGTTCGAGTGCCACCGCGGCCCCGGCGAGGACTACCGCCGCATACAGACAGAACACCGTGAACCCCGCCCCTGGCGCCAACATAGTCGACTCAACTCGCCGCCACGCTAGGCCTCCGGACCCGGCAAGGGCTTGAGCCCACGAGCTGACACCACCTCAGCGGAACTACAACCCCAGGTGGAACGCTCTACGCCCACAGGTGTAGCGAGGCGGGCCGAGCCGGACCGACCGCGTCAACTCGCAGTCGTACACAGGCTTCCCGGACGCCGCTCGCCCGGAGCGGCCAAGTCCGGGAGAAATTGCCGGTCATAGGCCTGCTGAACGGTTGACCGCTCTCCGAAGCACACCGAGACCACGCAGGGTCGGGGAACCGGACCGGGAGCTGACGCGCCGGGCTGACCGAGCGGCCTAGCTTCGGGCACTGGGCGGTGCGGCCCGTGATCCCGACCGGTCGTGGACGCCGCCGGAACAGACGCCGATGCGCCGTGACCAGCCGTCGTGTCCCAGACAACCCAGAGGAGAGTCGATGCGTCGACGAAGGATGGCCATGGCCGGTGCCGCGGTGGCCCTGGCGGGCAGTGCAGTGATCGCCGTGCAGGCGGGTGCCGGTCCGGCCCCGACGAAGGGGGGCAGCCATGCTCCGGACGAGGGGCTGAACCGGTTCCAGCAGCAGAGCGTCGAGTGGCACCGCTGCCGGACCGGCCCGGACGACGCGATCGGCAAGGAACTCGACGACGCGAAGGCCCAGTGCGCCGAGGTCACCGTGCCGTTGGACTACAGCAACCCGGACGGACGGACCATCAAGGTCGCGATGTCCCGGCTGAAGGCCACCGATCCCGAACACCGGAGGGGGACGCTCCTGTACAACCCCGGCGGCCCCGGAGTTCCGGCGATGTACCTCGCGCTGATGGTCAAGCAGGCCGAGCCCACGGTCTCGGCCCGGTACGACCTGATCGGGATGGACCCCCGGTTCGTCGGGCGCAGTACCCCCCTGAACTGCAAGTGGCCCACCGTCAGCATCGGCTCCGCCGGACCTGACCGGCGCACCTTCAACCGGAGCGTGGCCCTCTCCAAAGACCTGGCGGCCCGCTGCGCCGGCCACCGGGATGTGCTGCCCCACGCGTCCACCCGCAACACGGCCCGGGACATGGACGTGATCCGGGCAGCCCTCGGCGAATCGAAACTGTCCTACCTCGGCTCGTCGTACGGCACCTACCTGGGCCAGGTCTACCTGCAGATGTTCCCCCGCCGCGCCGACAGGGTCGTACTCGACAGCGCCTTGAACCCCGACCTCTTCGGCCCCGACCTGTCATCCACGCAGGGCCCGGCCGTGAACGCGACTCTGCGGAACTGGGCAGCCTGGGCGGCCGGCCACCACGACCGCTACCACCTGGGCGCCACCACCGCCGAGGTCATGGCCACCATGGACCGGATCAACCAGGCCGCCACCCGCGGCCCGTTGCGCGTGGGCAGCCACAAGGTCGACAGCCGGCTGCTCCCCCAGATCCTGTGGAGCGTCACCGGTGGGGACAGCGAGCAGGCATACGCCGACTACGCGGCCGACGTCCGGGCCCTGAGCGACGCCGCTCGTGGTCTCGAGGTCACGCCCCCCAAGGCCCTGGATGAGGCCCTGACCGATCTGTCCACCTCTACGGATGCGGACGGAACGTTCAGCGTCCAGACGGCGATCCAGTGCGCGGACCGCGCCGTGTCCCGCGACCCCGAGACCTACTACCGGGACATCCAGGCCCACCGGGCGGACGAGCCGCTGTTCGGACCGCTGACCCGCAACATCAGCCCCTGCTCATTCTGGCCGACCGCCCCGGCGGAACCTCCCACGAAGGTCCACAACGCTGTCCCGGTCCTGATGGTGGGCGCCACCGGCGACCCGGCGGCCGTCTACCCGGGCCAGCAGGTCGCGCACCGGGCCTTGACCGGCTCCCGCCTGGTCACCCTGCGCGGCGCCTTCCGCCACACCGTCTACGCGGGACTCTTCGCCCCCCAGAACAAGTGCATCGACGACACCGTCAACCGCTACCTGATCGACGGCAAACTGCCCAGCACGGATACCACCTGCCCAGTCATGCCATCGCCCAGCGATGGCTGAGCTGGACCAGCGAAACGAACCCGTCGGCGCTCCAGTTGCCGCAGACAATCCCTCCCGTCAATACAAGTTGACAATCCCATGCTGTCAATCTAAGTTGACAGTATGGGGAATCAAGTCCTTCTGGCCTGCGGGGTACTTGCCGGCCCTCTCTTCAGCGCCACGTATCTGCTGGCAGGCGCCACACGGGCGGACTACAAGCCACTGCGACATCCCGTCAGTTCGCTCACCCTCGGCCACGCGAGTTGGGCGCAGACGGTCAGTTTTCTCTGCGCCGGCTTGCTGTCGCTGGCCTTCGCCGCGGGCCTGTGGCAGATCGGGCATTCCCGCTGGGGCGCGCTACTGATCGGCGTATGGGGCATCGGCCTGCTGGGTGCGGGCACCTTCCGGACCGACCCTGTGCGCGGCTACCCTCCCGGCACTCCTGATCAACTCCAGCGCCCCACCCGCGCCGGAGCCCTGCACGATCTGCTCTCCCTCATCGCCTTCCTAGCCCTTGCCGCGGCCTGCCTCGTACTTGCCTCACAAGGCTCACTGGGGTGGACCATCTACTCGATCGCCAGCGCCGTGCTCTTCGCGGCAACCATGATTCTGGCGAATGCCGCGTTCAGCCATAGCCAACGCCTGGCCGCCACAGGCGGGTTGATCCAGCGCGTCTCCATCACGATCGGCTGGACCTGGCTGACGCTGCTCGCCCTCCGGACTTTGCACGCCTGACCGGACCTCGGTAAGTCCGGTCAGGCCCCAGGTGGCCGGGCGTGAACGAGACCGTCAAGCCGACGGACGCCCCATCGCCCGGTACGTCCAGCCGGCCGCGCGCCACACCGCCGGGTCCAGGGCGTTCCGCCCGTCCAGGACAAGGCGGCGCGATACGGCCTCGCCCAGCACCGCCGGGTCCAGTTCCCGGAACTCGCGCCACTCGGTGAGATGCAGGACGACATCGGCGCCCCGTACGGCCTCGATCGCGGAATCGGCGTATCCGAGCGTCGGAAAGAGCCGCTGCGCGTTCGCCATCCCCTTCGGGTCGTACACCGTGACCTGGCCGCCCTGAAGGTGGATCTGCCCGGCGACATTCAGCGCCGGCGAATCCCGTACGTCATCGGAGTCCGGCTTGAACGTGGCGCCCAGCACCGCCACCCGCTTCCCCAGGAACGAGCCGCCCCCCAGCGCCTGACGCGTCAGCTCGACCATCTGCCCGCGCTGCCGCATGTTGATGGAGTCGATCTCGCGCAGGAACGTCAGCGCCTGGTCGGCCCCCAGCTCGCCCGCCCGCGCCATGAACGCCCGGATGTCCTTCGGCAGACAACCGCCGCCGAAACCGATTCCCGCGCGCAGGAACTTCTTCCCGATCCGGTCGTCGTAGCCGATCGCCTCCGCCAGCTTGGCGACGTCGCCGCCCGAGGCCTCGCACATCTCGGCCATGGCGTTGATGAACGAGATCTTGGTGGCGAGGAACGAGTTCGCCGAGGTCTTCACCAGCTCGGCGGTCGGGAAGTCCGTCACCACGAAGGGCGTGCCCTCGGCCAGCGGCGTCGCGTACACCTCGCGCAGCAGCTTCTCCGCGCGCTCGCTGCGCACACCGGCGACGATCCGGTCGGGGTGCAGCGTGTCCTTGACGGCGAAGCCCTCGCGCAGGAACTCGGGGTTCCAGGCGAGTTCGGCGTCCTCGCCCGCGGGCGCGAGTTCGGCCAGCGTACGGGCGAGCCGGTCCGCGGAGCCGACGGGCACCGTCGACTTGCCGACGACCAGGGCGGGGCCCTTCAGATGCGGGGCGAGCGAGGTGAAGGCGGCATCGACGTACGACATGTCACATGCGTACTCGCCATGCTTCTGCGGTGTGTTCACGCATACGAAGTGGATGTCACCGAACTCCGCGACCTCGGCATAGTCCGTCGTGAAGCGCAGCCGCCCGCTGGTGCCCTCGAACCCGGCGACATGCTTGCGCAGCAAGTCCTCCAGACCAGGTTCGTAGATCGGGACCTCGCCCCGCTGAAGCATCTCGATCTTCTCGGGAACGACATCGAGGCCAAGTACCTCGAAGCCGAGTTCGGCCATGGCCGCGGCGTGCGTGGCGCCGAGATAGCCGGTGCCGATCACGGTGATCTTCAGGGCCATGGGTGCTCCAGTAGGTGGCGGGCCGGGTGCGCTGCCTGAGCATAGTCGGGGGTGGCGGGGGCTGGCTGGCGGCTCATCGGGCAACTCTCCCTTGCCGTCCCCGGTTGTTTGTCTGCTCCTGTTTATCTGTCCCGCTGTCGCGAAGCTCACGTATCACTAGCGTGATTGGGCCCCTAAAATTTGAGTTACTTAACGGTAATTAGCGTCCTTGGAGCGTGAGATACCTTGGCCGGATCGGCTGATTTCGACCTGTACCGCCCGTCCGAGGAGCACGACATGCTCCGCGATACGGTCCGCGCCCTCGCGGAGGCGAAGATCGCGCCGTACGCCGCCGCGGTCGACGAGGAATCCCGCTTCCCGCAGGAGGCCCTGGACGCCCTCGTCTCCTCCGATCTGCATGCCGTCCACGTACCGGAGAGCTACGGCGGCGCGGGCGCGGACGCGCTGGCCACCGTGATCGTGATCGAGGAGGTGGCCCGCGTCTGCGCCTCCTCGTCCCTGATACCGGCCGTGAACAAGCTTGGCTCGCTCCCGGTGATCCTCTCCGGCTCGGAGGACCTCAAGAAGAAGTACCTGGGCCCGCTGGCCGCCGGCGACGGGATGTTCTCGTACTGCCTCTCCGAGCCGGACGCGGGCTCGGACGCGGCGGGCATGAAGACGAAGGCGGTGCGGGACGGCGACTCGTACGTCCTCAACGGCGTGAAGCGCTGGATCACGAACGCGGGCGTGAGCGAGTACTACACGGTGATGGCCGTCACCGACCCCACCAAGCGCTCGAAGGGCATCTCGGCCTTCGTCGTGGAGAAGTCGGACGAGGGCGTCTCCTTCGGCGCGCCGGAGAAGAAGCTCGGCATCAAGGGCTCGCCGACGCGCGAGGTGTACCTGGACGACGTCCGCATCCCCGCCGACCGCATGATCGGCGACGAGGGCACGGGCTTCGCGACGGCGATGAAGACCCTGGACCACACCCGCATCACCATCGCCGCCCAGGCCCTCGGCATCGCCCAGGGGGCACTGGACTACGCCAAGGGCTACGTCCAGGAACGCAAGCAGTTCGGCAAGGCGATCGCCGACTTCCAGGGCATCCAGTTCATGCTCGCCGACATGGCCATGAAGATCGAGGCCGCGCGTCAGTTGACGTATGCGGCTGCCGCCAAGTCCGAGCGCGGCGACGCGGATTTGACCTTCCAGGGGGCGGCGGCGAAGTGCTTCGCTTCGGATGTGGCGATGGAGGTCACGGTCGATGCAGTCCAGCTCCTGGGCGGGTACGGGTATACGCGGGACTACCCGGTGGAGCGCATGATGCGGGACGCCAAGATCACGCAGGTGTATGAGGGGACCAACCAGATCCAGCGGATCGTGATGGCGCGCAACCTGCCGTAATCGCTAGTGAGTTGACTGTCGAAGGGCGCCCACCTATTGGGCGCCCTTCACTCTTTCCGGTTAATGGAGACATGAAACATGGCATGAACCGTGTTTCGCGTCTTAATGTTCTGGCGTGGCCGGGGGCTTCCCGGCACACGGTGGCCGTCGTATGCCGCGCTACTTTCGACTTGTGACCAAAGCATCGTCAGGTGGGGAACTGCCCGAAGGATGGCGTCTGGACGGGGACCGACTCGTCCACGAGGCCGAGTTGCATGGCTGGAAACTGACCGTCGTGAGCTTCCTCGATGCGCCATGGGACGGCCCGACAAGCCTCTGCATCGAACCACCTGATGATCCAGACGTCACGGTCGGGACGGATGGCATCACGGCGGAGCTCATGCGATCGATCTCCCTCGCGGAGATCCGCAGGACGGCGAAGGAACTGCGGGCGCGTCTGGGGCACTCGGCTGGCGAGACCGCCGTTGCGGCGGTGCTTCACCGCGTTGAGACAGAGCGGGAATACGCCCTGATGGCGCGTGAGTACGTGCACTTGGTGCAGCAGGGGTACCGCAGCCCCATCACGCGACTGGCGTCTGCGTGGGGGCTGAGTCGGAACACCATCAGCGGCCGCGTGCGGCGGGCGCGTGCCATGGGCTTCCTCGACGGGCCGCCGGGTAAACCCGCGGACCGCCTGACCGACAAGGCCAGGCGGCATCTGGAGGGGGACGATGCATGTGACTCGGAACGGGGCCGGATCGGCGAACGGTGAGCCGCTCGTGGTGGTCTTTGAGCGATGGGCCACTACGAGAGGGGTGGAGAACAGCAGCGTCAAGCAGTATCGGACGATGCTGGACAGGACAGTGGCGCCGTTCTTCGGAGCCGACGGCATCAGAGCCGTTACCTCGTCTCAGATCGAGAAGTGGGTGGAGTGGATGGTCCACTCACGTGGCTACAAGCCCGCCACCATCCGATTCCGCTTCAACATCCTCAGGGGGGTGTTCAGTTGGGCCATGGAGCAGGAGTTGGCCGACACCAACCCGTGCAAGCCAGTGGCTCTCCCTGTCAGCAGCGCTCGTACATACAGGGACCAACGCGCGGAGGTCCACATTCCGAGCACGGAGACCGTACTTGCTGTCATCGCCGCTGCCCCGGAGCGGTACCGGGGGATGCTGTGGCTGATGGCGGGCTGTGGGCTGCGGCTCGGCGAGTCCATGGGGCTCGGCCGTGACCGGATCTCCTTCTCCGACCGGCTGGTCACCGTCGACCGGCAAGTCGCCTGCGACCGGGACACCGGATCGGGACGGTACGGCAGCATGCGGCTGCGTCACGTCAAATGGCGTGAGGACGGGGAGCGCGGCCGTCGCGTCCCGCTGCCCGATGTGGTGGCATTGGCCCTACGCCGTCATCTCAGGGACTATGCCACCTGGGGTGAAGAGGAACTGCTGTTCAGCAACGTGACAGGCACAGGACTGCTTTACACGTACTACTGGTACGGCAGGATCTGGCGTCCCACTCTCGCCGCAGCAGGCGTCGACTATTTCAAGCCGCACAGCCTCAGGCACTTCTATGCTGCCTCCCTGCTCAGCCAAGGGGTGTCGATCACCGAGGTCTCGGCTTGGCTGGGCCACACATCGGTGAGCTTCACCGAGCGGTACTACTCGGACCTGATGCCGGACGCCCCTGACCGCGCGCGGCTTGCGATCGACGGAGCCTTGGGGTCTGGCGAGCAGGATGCTGCCACCCGTGGAATGCCCGGACTCCGCGGAGTGGCGTCCGCGTAGCGAGCCAGTGTGAGCTGCCGAACTGCCAGCCGCGAAGACTGCTTTCCAGAGGGAGCGCTCAGCCGCATTCGTTGGCCCGCGCCAGCAACAACCCCCGCTCCCGCTCATTGCGCGTAAGCGCCGCCGCCCGCTCGAACTCCTCCCGCGCCTCGGCCATACGCCCTACGCGGGCCAGCAGATCGCCGCGCACGCTCGGCAGCAAGTGGTAGTCGCGCAGGGCGGGTTCGGCGGTCAGGGCGTCGACGATGGTGAGGGCCGGTTCGGGGCCCTCGGCCATGGAGACGGCGACCGCGCGGTTCAGTTCGACGACGGGGGACGGTGTGCGGGCGGCGAGGAGGCCGTACAGGGTGGCGATGCGGCTCCAGTCGGTCTCCTCGTACGTGTAGGCGTGGGCGTGGCAGGCGGCGATGGCGGCCTGGAGGACGTACGGGCCCGGACCGCCGCCGGTGGCGACCGACTCGGCGCGGGCGAGGGCGGCGAAACCTCGGCGGATCAGCATGCGGTTCCAGCGGGACCGGTTCTGGTCCGCCAGCAGCACCGGCTCGCCCGACGGCCCGGTACGCGCGGCCGAGCGTGACGCCTGGAGCTCCAACAGCGCGGCCAGACCGTGCACTTCGGGTTCCTTCGGCATCAACTCGGCCAGTACGCGGGCGAGCCGCAACGCGTCCTCGCACAGCGCCGGGCGCAGCCAGTCGTCGCCGGCGGTGGCCGCGTACCCCTCGTTGAAGATCAGGTAGATGACCTCGAGTACGGACCCGAGCCGGGCCTCGCGCTCCGGCCCGTACGGAACCTCGAAGGCGACGCCCTTCGTGGCCAGCGTCCGCTTGGCGCGGACGATGCGCTGGGCGATGGTCGCCTCGGGAACGAGGTAGGCGCGGGCGATCTCGGCGGTGGTCAGTCCACCGAGCAGGCGCAGGGTGAGGGCGATGCGGGCCTCTGCCGAGAGGACGGGGTGGCAGGCGGTGAAGACCAGCCGCAGCAGGTCGTCGTCGATGTCGTCGGGGTCGGATGGTTCGTCGACGTGGCCGTGCGGCGCGGAGGTCTCCAGGTCACGGCCCATCTCCTCCAACTTGCGGGCGTACCGTTCCCGCCGCCGGACGAGATCGATCGCCCGGTGCTTGGCCGTCGCCGTGAGCCAGGCCCCGGGGTTGTCCGGGACGCCGTCGCGCGGCCACTGCTCCAGGGCGGCGACCAGGGCGTCCTGCGCGAGTTCCTCGGCGATTCCGACGTCCCGCACGATGCGGGCGACGCCGGCGATGATGCGGGGCGACTCGATACGGAAGACGGTTTCGATGGTGCGCTGGGCAGCGCCTTCATCGCCGGGAGCGGCGCTGCCGCCGACCGGGCTCGCGGGGTCTGTCGGCTGATCTGTCGACTCTGGTCTCACGCCACACCATCAGACACCCACGAGCCCGTACGGCCAAGCTCAGGCAGACGGATCTTGGTTCATCACCGCCGCCCGCCGAACTCCCACTCGTGCACCTCGATATCGGCGTACCGGTCCGCGGTCAGTACGGCTCGTGCCGTGTCCGAGTCCGGGGCGCAGACCAGTGCTGCCGTGCCCAGCCAGGTGGTGTCGTCGTCGGACAGCAGGGGCCCGTACGCGATCAACTCATCCCGGTTGGGCGGGGCTACGAGGTCGGCGGGCTGCCCCGCGCTGAGACCGAGGACCAGGTAGCGGTTGCCGCCCTCCCGGCCGCCGGGGAAGTCCCACATCGTGCGGCCCAGCAGGTTGCGCCAGCGGCGTAGGAGTACGTCTCGGTATGCGCCGGCCTGGTAGTTGGGCTCGTCGAAGGCGAAGGCGCGGGCGGCTGCGGGGTCCGGCACGTCGACTATGTGGACGCTGCCGGTGGGCGTTTCGCCGTCGGCGGCGAAGGTCGGGCCGCGGGCGATCAGCTGCGTCGCGTAGCCGTCCATGTAGGACCAGTGGTCTTCCTGCAGTTCATGGCGCAGCTTGAGGGAGCCGGGCCGGTCGCGGTGGTAGCAGAAGAACTCCATGCCACAGACTCTCAGGGGCGCGCCCGCCAGAGGCACTTCACCTCAGCGACTCCCACAATTGCGTCGCCTCCGGCTCGTCCGCGATCACTCGGTTGCGGTCGAAGGGGGCCGGGAGTACCGGCATTGTCACCGTTCTGGTGGCGGCCGAGGACAAGCCGTTCAGGCTGCGGCCCAGGCTCATCAGCTCGGTCAGGGAGTCGAGGCCCGTGTCCGTGGTGAGGCTGCCGGTCAAGGTGTCGGCGACGTTGTAGAGCTTGGCCGGGTTGGTGAGGAGGTCGGTGGCGGAGATCTGGTCCAGCAGGGCCTTGACCAAGGTGTGCTGGAGGCCTATGCGGCCGAGGTCGCTGCCGTCGCCTATGCCGTGGCGGGTGCGGGCCAGGGCGAGGGCTTGCTCGCCGTCGAGGTGGTGGGTGCCCGCCTCGAGTTCGAGGTGGCTGTCCTCGTCGGAGATGTCCTCTTCCGTCGTCACCGTGACGCCGCCCAGTGCGTCCACCAGGTCCGCGAAACCGGCGAAGTCGATCTCTATGTAGTGGTCCATGCGGACGTTCGTCAGGGACTCCACCGTCTTGACCGCGCAGACCGGACCGCCCACGGAGTAGGCGCTGTTGAACATCGCGTTGTACGCCACCGACGTCGAACCGCCCGACTCCCGCGGGCAGGCCGGGCGTGTGACGAGCGTGTCGCGCGGGATGCTCACGATCGTCGCGCCCGTGCGGCCCTCGTCGATGTGGACGACCATCGCCGTGTCGGAACGGGCGCCGTCGCCTTCGCCGCCCCCTCCGAGCGTGGCGTTGCGTTCGCCGCTGCGTGAGTCCGAGCCGAGGACCAGGATGTTCAGCGCGCCGCTCGGCAGCGGGGAGGCGGCGCCGTCCGGTGTGACCATGGCGCGCGCGGGGCGGTCGTCGCCGAGCGCGCTGTTGATGTCGACGCTGTCGATGTTGCGGTTCAGGTGCCAGTACGCCCAGGCCGCGCCGGCGAGCGAGGCGACGAGCACGCAACCGAGCGCGATGGACGCGGCCTTGAGCAGCCGTGAGCGCCTGCCGGCACGGCGTCCTACGACGTCGCCGGAGGCGCCTCCGCGCCCGCCGTCGCCGTCGTCGTTCCCACCGCCGCTCCCGGCGTCAGCCCCGCCGCCGGTCCCGCCTTCGCCGTCTCCGCTCACAGAGAGGAACGTAAGTCCGAATTGTTACGGCGAGAAACCCCTAACCGCTTTTACTGAGGAAACTCTCATTTTTCGGTGGTTTTCTCTCAGGCTTTCGAAAGTTTCGCCACGCGCTGGTACATACGCCCCGGCCAGTACGTCTCGCCAGTCGGCTACGCCGAAGGCGCCCCCGTGCTGCTCCGCACCACCAGGCTTGTCGCCAGTTCCACCCTTGTCGCCGTCGTCGGCGGCTCCCCGCGTCCGAGGTCGAGGACGAGCCGGGCCGCCGCCTCGGCCATCTCCGTGAGGGGCTGGCGGACGGTGGTCAGCGGCGGGCCCACCCAGCGGGCGACCGGCAGGTCGTCGAAGCCGACGATGCTGAGGTCCTCGGGTAGGCGGAGCCCCAGCTCGCGGGCGGCTTCGTACAGCCCGAGCGCCTGGAGGTCGTTGCCCGCGAAGACGGCCGTCGGGCGGTCGGGCAGCTTCAGCAGTTCGAGCCCGAGGCGGTAGCCGGCCTCGTGGTGGAAGTCGCCGGTGCGGACCAGTGAGGGGTCGACGGGCAGCCCTGCCGTGTCCAGCGCGGCCCGGTAGCCGTCGAGTCGTGCCCGGCTGCACATCATCCGCGAGGGCCCGCTGATCACGCCGATGCGCCGGTGGCCGAGGTCCACGAGGTGGCGGGTCGCGGCCAGGCCGCCCTGCCAGTTGGTGGCGCCGACGGACGGTACGTCGTCGCCGGGGTCGCCGGCCGGGTCCATCACCACGAACGGGATGGAGCGGCTGGTCAGCAGCGCCCGCTGGGATTCGTCGAGTCCGCTCAGCACGAGGACGACACCGTGCGGGCGGCGGGCCGCGACCTGGTCGGCCCAGGTGCGGCCCGGGGTGAGGCGGCCCGCGCTCTCGGAGAGCACCACGCTCAGTCCCTCGTCCCGCGCGATGTTCTCGACGCCCCGGATGACTTCCAACGCCCAGGCGCTCTCCAGCTCATGGAAGACCAGGTCGATCAGCGGCGACCGGGACGCCTCGGCCCGGCGCCGCCGATAGCCGTGGTGCCGCAGCAGCTCCTCGACCCGCGTACGGGTCGCCGGAGCCACATCGGCGCGGCCGTTGAGCACCTTCGAAACAGTCGGAGCCGAGACTCCCGCCTCGCGGGCGATCTCGGCGAGCGTCGCGGACCGGGCCACGGCGGGATTCGGGTGAGTCATGGGCGCGATCGTATCCCTGCGCACCCTTCTGGCGAAGCCCCTTGACGGCTACACATTCCCGTAATATTCGATACCCAATTCGAAACATTCGGATAGCTTCGGAGGGGGCGGGAAGGACGAGCCTGAACAGGGAAAACGAGGCGCAGCCCGGCCCTCTCACTTCACCCGTACTTCGCACCGCATACGCCGCTCCCTGCCCACGACCCGCTCCGGCCCGGTCAGCGTGACCGGCACCGTATACCGCGCATCCCCCTCGGCGCAGGACGCGGCCAACCGCAGCTCCAGCGCTCCGGGTTCCACGATCCGGTTGCCGTCCGGCCCCGTGTACGCGGCCAGGTCCGCCGGAAACGTGAAATGGACCTCCGCCGACTCTCCCGCCTCCAGCGGCACCCGCGCATAGCCCACCAGTCGGGCCACGGGGCGGGCCACTTTGCCGACCGGGTCGTGGAGATAGAGCTGGACGAGCTCCGCGCCGGGCCGCGTGCCGGTGTTGCGCACCGTCAGACGCAGCGTGGTCTCGCCGTCCGTCGGGAACGCGTCGGCGTCGACCGCCGGCTCCTGCCAGTCGTACGTCGTGTAGGACAGCCCGTGTCCGAACGGGAACAGAGGTGTGGGGTCGAGGCTGCTGGCCTCTCCGCGTTGTCCGAGCGGCGGGGCGAGGTACGTCCAGGGCTGGCCGGCGGGGTCGCGCGGCACGCTCACGGGGAGCCTCCCGGACGGGTTGACCCGCCCCGACAGTACGCCCGCCACCGCGGGCCCTCCCTCCTCGCCCGGGAAGAAGGCCTGAACCACCGCGGCGCACCGGCCCGCCCAGCGTCCGAGTGCATAGGGGCGGCCCGAGAGCACGACCAAGACGACCGGCGTTCCGGATGCCAGCACCTTGTCCAGCAACGCGCCCTGTCCGTCGGGCAGTTCGAGGTCCGCCGCGTCGCAGCCCTCGCCCGACGTGCCGCGCCCGAACAGCCCCGACCGGTCGCCGACCGCGACCACGCACAGCTCGGCGGCCGCGGGATCGTCCACGAACTCCACGTCCGGCAGCTCCGCGCGCAGCGCTTCGAGCAGCGTCGGCACGGCGACCCCCATCGCAACCTCGGGGTGGTCGAGGAGGACGTGGCGGGGGAACGTGTAGCAGCCGAGCATGGCCGCCGGGTCGTCGGCGAGCGGGCCGAGAACCGCGATCCGCCGCGGTTCGGGGGTGAGCGGAAGTGTGCCGTCGTTGGACAGCAGAACGACCGACTCCTCCGCCAACTGCCTTGCCAGTACCCGCATGTGGGGTGGGTCGAGATCGACCGGGGCGGATGGTGACGCGGGCGGCGCCCAGTCGGGATCCAGCAGCCCCAGCTCGCATTTCTGCGTCAGAACGCGCAGCGCCGCCCGGTCCACCAGTTCCTCGTCGAGGGGTCCCGCTCCCATGCACCGGACCGCCGGCAGTTCCACGTCTACTCCCGCAGCGAGCGCGAGCGCCGCGGCTCCCGCCGGGGAGTCCACGAGTTGGTGCGCCGTCTCCAGGAAGGACACGCCGAAGTAGTCGGCGACGACGGTTCCCGTGAACTGCCAGTCGTCCCGGAGGAGTTCGGTGAGCAGCTGACGGTGCGCGTGCGCGGGCAGCCCGTCGATGTCGTTGTACGCCGCCATCACGGACCGTGCGCCGCCGTCCCGTAGGGCCATCTCGAACGGCGGCAGGATGACGTCCGCCAGTTCGCGCGGGCCGATCGACGCGGGCGCGTGGTTGCGGGCGCCGCGCGAGGCGGAGTACCCGGCGAAGTGTTTGAGCGTGGCGACGATGCCCGCCTCCTCGAGGCCCTGTACGTACGCGGTGCCGACGGTCGCCACGAGGTAGGGGTCCTCGCTGATCGACTCCTCCGTGCGGCCCCAGCGCGGATCCCGTACGACGTCGAGAACGGGAGCCAGCCCCTGGTGGATGCCGACCGACTTCATCGAGGCCCCGATCGCCGAGGCCATCTCCTTCACCAGGGCCGGGTCGAAGCTCGCGCCCCAGGCGAGCGGTGTGGGGAAGATCGTGGCCTGCCAGGCGGTGAAGCCGGTGAGGCACTCTTCGTGCGCGAGGGCGGGCAGCCGGAAGCGGTTCGCGCTGCGGACGCGTTCCTGGAGGGAGGCCAGGCGGGCGGCGCCCTCGGCCGGTTCGACCGGTGAGGTGCCGAAGGGGCGGGTCAGCTGGCCGAGGCCGTGTGGGAGCAGCTCGGTGAGGTCCACGTCCTCGGACAGGGCGTGCTGCAGCGGCGCCATGTCCCCGCCCGGGGTCTCGTTCGAGCCGGGCCAGACGCCGTAGAGCTGCGCGATCTTCTCCTGCGGGGTCATGCGGGCGAGCAGGTCGGCGGCGCGGACGCCTGCGGGCAGAGCGGGGTCCTGCCAAGGGTGGATCATGTAACTCCTCACATCCGTAAGGGGATCAAGGGGATTTCGTCCGCCGGGGTTCGGGTCAGCCCTTGGTCGCGCCGAGCGTGATGCCGCCGATCAGCTGGCGTTCGGCGACCGCGTAGAAGGCCAGGGCGGGTGCCATGGCGAGGACCAGGTACGCGAAGATGCGGGCCACATCGGAGGCGTACTGACCCTGGAACTGCTGGATGCCCACCGGGATCGTCCACCACGTGGGTTCGCTGAAGACGAGCAGCGGGAGCAGGAAGTTGTTCCAGCTCCCCACGATGGCGAGGACCGAGACCGTGCCGAGTGCCGGGCGGGCCAGCGGCAGCAGGATGCGCCAGAAGAAGCCGAAGGAGGAGCAGCCGTCGAGCGTGGCGGCCTCCTCCAGTTCCCCCGGTATCTCCCGGAAGAAGCCGCGCAGGATGACGATCGTGATGGGCAGGCCGAAGGCCGCCTGGGGCAGGATCACGCCCCACGGGTTGTCGAGGAGCCCGAAGGAGCGCAGCAGGACGAACAGCGGCAGGATCGCCACCGCGAAGGGGAACATCAGCCCCATGGTGAACAGGGTGAACAGCAACTCCCGTCCCCGGAAGGCGAATCGGGCCAGCGCGTACGCGGCGAGCGCCGCCGCCCCCACCGTCAGTACGGCGGTGGCCAGAGCGATCACGGTGCTGCTGCCGACGGCCCGCCAGAACGCGCCTGAGCCGAGCAGCGACGTGTAGTTCGAGGTCACCCACGGGTCCGGAAGGCCGAAGGTGTTGCTGGAGAGCTGGTCGGTCGATTTGAAGCCGGAGACGAGGGCGTACAGGAGCGGAGTGACCATGAACACTCCGACCAGCCACAGGATCCCGTACACGGGGATGGCGCGGAGCCTTCGGCGGCGTACGACGCTCTTGGGCACGTTCGTCTTCGGTGCGCTCGTCTTCGGCGCGTTCGTCTTCTGCATGTCCGTCTTCTGCATGTCCGTCTTCGCAACCGCGCTCATCGGTTACCTCGCATGGTGGTGATGGCTCCTTCGGTGTCGCGGCGCAGCACGAAGCGCTGGTAGGCGAGGGCGAAGACGAGGCTGATCAGGAACATCGCCACGCTGATGGCGCTGGCGTAGCCCATCTGGTAGCGCTTGAAGCCGTACTGGAAGAGGCTGATGACCATGGTCTCGGAGGCGTGGTCGGGACCGCCCGCCGTGATCACCCACACCAGGTCGAAGAGCTGGATGGCGCCGATCACGGCCAGGAAGACGCTGATCCGCAGCGTCGGCGCGAGCAGCGGCAGCGTGATGTGCCGGAAGCGCTGCCAGGTGCTCGCCCCGTCGATACGCGCCGCCTCGTGCAGCTCGGCCGGGATGCCCTGCAGGCCCGCCAGGTAGAGCATCATGTGGAAGCCGAAGTACTTCCACGTCATCACGAGGAACAGCGTGGGCAGCACGGTGTCCTGGCCCGCGAACCAGTCCCCGCCCAGACCGGCGAGCCCGACCGCACCGAGGACCTTGTCCGCGAGCCCCTCGTCCGGCGCGAAGATCATGCTGAACAGCACGCCGGTGATGACCTCGGACAGGATGTACGGCGCGAAGAACAGCATCCGGTAGACGGCCCGCCCGCGCAGCCTCTGGTTGAGCAGCACGGCCATGGCCAGCGCGAACGGCAGCTGGAGGACGATGGAGAACGCGATGAGCAGGAATCCGCGCCACAGGTCGCCCAGGAAGACCGGGTCGTCGAAGAGCCGCGTGTAGTTGTCGAACCCCACGTTGTCCGTGGGCGTATCGAATCCGCCCCAGTTGAAGAAGCTGATGTAGAACGCGTAGCCCATCGGCACAAGGACGAGCAGGCCGAACAGGACGAGGGCCGGGATCGTGAAGACGAAGGCCGAGAACCAGGCGCGCAGTCGGTGCAGGGCGGACGGCCGGGTCGTCGGTACGGGTGACTCGGGCGCCGCGCCAGGGGACTTGCCGAGCCCCGGCGCGTACGTCGATGTCGATGCGGTCGAGGTGGAGTGAGTCATTGACTGCCGCTAGCCCTCGCTCTTGGCGACCTGCGTGACCGAACGCGTCACCTGCTCGGGCGACTTGGAGCCCGCGATGAGCGCGGCGACGCTGTCGTTGATCTCCTGGCCGACAGCGGGGGCGTAGGCCTGGTCGAGGTAGAGCTGGAAGCCGGTGGACTTGCTGAGCGCGTCCGAGACGGCAATGAGGTTGGGGTCCGTCAGCGCACCCTGCGCGGCCTTGGACACCGGAACCAGACCGGTCTCCTTGACGAGCTTCTCCGCGAACTCCTGCTCCGCGAAGAACTTCAGGAACTCCACCGCGGCGTCCGGCGCCCCCTTGCGCACCGCGTGGCCGTTGCTCCCGCCGAACACGTCGGTGAGCGCGCCCTTGCCGCCCTCCACTTCGGGGAAGGAGAAGAAGCCGAGGTCCTTGCCGAGGCCCTTGCCCGCGTCCTCCTGGACGACCGGCGCCCACTGGCCCATGAGTTCCATGGCTGCCTTGCCGTTGCCCATCGTGGCCGCCTCACCGGTGGGCGTGGAGTAGGCGGCGCCGAGGAAGCCCTTCTGGAAGGGCTTCAGGGCGACGAGTTCCTCGACGTGCGCGCCGGCCTTGACGAAGTCCTCGCCGGTGAAGTCGGCGTCGTCGGCGGCTTTCTGCATCGCGTCGAGGCCGGCGACCCGCATCGAGAGGTACGCCCAGTAGTACATGCCCGGCCACTTCTCCTTGCCGGCCAGCGCGATGGGCGTGATCCCCTCGTCCTTGAGGGCCTTGACGGCGTCGAGGTAGCCGGACCAGGTGGTGGGCGGGGTGGCGATGCCGGCCTGCTTGAAGAGCGCCTTGTTGTACCAGAAGCCGACCATGCCGACGTCGAAGGGGACGGCGTACATCTTGTCGTCCAGCCGGAACGGCGCCACCGAGGCGGGCAGGTAGTCCTTCGTCCAGGAGGAGACCTTGTCCGACAGGTCCTCGACCAGACCGGCGTCGATCTGCTGCTGGAGCACACCGCCGCCCCAGGTGTGGAAGATGTCCGGCAGCTTGCCCGAGGCGGTCTGCGCGGTCATCTTCGACTTGTACGCCTCGTTCTCCAGCGTCACGATCTTGATCTTGACGTCGGGATGCGCGGCCTCGAACTCCTTGGCCCGCTGCGCCCACAGCTTCTTCGCGGGCTGGGTGGTGGTGATGTTCCACCACTCGATCTCGGTCTTGCCGGAGCTGTTTCCACCGCCCGAGGAACCGCACGCGCTCAGGGCGGCGGCCCCCAGGCCGGTCGCCGCGGAGGCCGCCAGGAACCCGCGGCGGGAGAGTGAGGTGTTACCCAACGCTCGCATCGCACACCTTCCGGAAGAGAGCCCGAAAATTATCGGTCGAGTTGCGCACGGAAGTTACGGGCGCGGCGACGGGTATGTCAACGCCCCTGACAAACATCGGAATTATCGAGACCCGGGCGATGCGAGACGGGGTGGATCGAGGCCGGGGGGATCGAGACGGGGTGGATCGAGACCGGGCGGATCGGCAGGCGTCCCAGGTGCTTCAGGAACCTCGGACAGGTCAGGCCAACGGCGCCGTGCTCGCCCGTACGACGAGCTCGGTGGCGAGCTCGACCCGGGGGGACGCGGGCTCTTCGCCCGCGGCAAGGCGCAGCACCGTACGGGTCGCCAACTTGCCCATGTCCGCGAGGGGTTGGCGCACGGTGGTGAGCGGCGGCGCCGACCAGCGGACCTCCGGCAGGTCGTCGAACCCCACGACGCTCATGTCCTCCGGCACCCGGAGCCCTCGGCACCGCAACGCCTCGATCGCGCCGAGCGCCATCTGGTCGCTGGCGGCGAACAGGGCGGTGGGCGGCTCGTCCAGGTCGAGCAGGGCGTTGCAGCCGTCGAAGCCGGACGCGTGGTAGAAGTCGCCCGGCACGATCAGCGCGTCGTCGACCGCGATGTCCGCGCCTTCGAGAGCCGCGCGGTAGCCGTCGAGCCGGGCCCGCGAGCACAGCAACCGCTGGGGCCCGGCGATGAGGCCGATCCTGCGGTGGCCGAGACCGAGCAGGTGTTCCGTCGCGGCCATGCCGCCCGCCCAGTTGGCCGCTCCGACGGTCGGCGCTTCCAGGGACGGCGACCCCGCCGGGTCGACGACGACGAGCGGGACACCGAGCCGCCGCAGCTCCTCGTGCATACGGGGTTCGAGGACGGAGGTCACGAGGATCACCCCGTCCGACGCACGGGCGCGCAGATTGGTCATCCACTGCCGCGCCGAGCCCGACGCGCCGTGGATGGCGGACACCACCGTGCCCACACCCGAGGCGTGCGCGACTTCCTCAACCCCCCGGATGATCTCCACGGCCCAAGGGCTGTCGAGGTCGTTGAAGACCAGGTCGATGAGAACCGCCCGGCCGCCCGGCGGGGAGGACTTGCGCTGGTAGCCATGGTGTCTGAGCAGGTCCTCGATCCGGGCCCGGGTTTCCGGCGACACGTCGGAACGGCCGTTGACGACACGCGACACAGTGGGCACCGAGACCCCGGCCTGCCGGGCGATCTCGGTGATGGTCACCTTGCTCTTGGTGCTCTCCGGGGCCACGCGCCCACCTCCGTTGCCGAAACCTTGCAGCAGTCTTCCGGAAAACCGGGGTCGGCGTGAAGGCTACAGGGGGACCGGGCGGCTTGGGTCAGTCCACCTGGGCGGCGGCGCCTGCGACGAAGGCGCAAACTCCCCGGCCAAGCGGCCACGCCACAGCCGAGTCGCTGTCCCGACGGCTGCCCCGACGACGGTCGGACGATCACCCTCCGCCCTGATCGGCGCCCACACACTCGAACCGCCACCTGTGCACCCCCCGCGTCACCAACGCCCCGTCCGGCTCAGGCAGTTCGGGAAGATCGGCGTCGTACGGAGCATCCCACCAGGTGATGACCAGGACGCGATCCTGCGGCGCCCGGAAGGTCTCCCGGCGCAGGGGTCGCGCCGGGAGGTCCTGCGCCAACGCCCAGGCGAGCAACTCCTCACCCCGGCCAGGAGTGGCGCGGGCCTCCCACATCAGCGCGACCGTCACGAGTACAGGTTCTCCTTGCTCACCTCATGCACATGATCGTGGCCGCTCCCCGGCACATGCGGCTCCGTCACCGGCAACGACGAGTCCGCCGACAGATCCCAGTCGGAGGCAGCCCGGTTCCGCGCCACCATCTCCGCGCCGAGCGCCGCCACCATCGCCCCGTTGTCCGTGCACAACTTCGGCCGCGGCACCCTCAGTTGAAGCCCGGCCGCCTCGCAACGCTCCTGCGCCAGGGCCCGCAGCCTCGAGTTGGCCGCGACCCCTCCGCCGATCATCAAATGCTCGACGCCCTCGTCCTTGCACGCCCGCACGGCCTTACGCGTCAGCACATCCACGACCGCCTCCTGGAAGGAAGCCGCCACATCACGCACCGGAACCTCCTCCCCCGCCGCCCGCTTGGCCTCGATCCAGCGGGCGACCGCCGTCTTCAGCCCCGAGAAGGAGAAGTCGTACGCCGCATCCCGCGGCCCCGTCAGCCCGCGCGGGAACGCGATCGCCTCCGGGTCGCCCTCGCGCGCGTACCGGTCGATCACCGGACCGCCCGGGAAGCCCAGGTCCAGCACCCGCGCGATCTTGTCGAAGGCCTCGCCCGCCGCGTCGTCGATGGTCGCGCCCAGCGGCCGTACGTCGGAGGTGACGTCCGAGGAAAGCAGCAGAGACGAGTGGCCGCCGGACACCAGCAACGCCATGGTCGGCTCCGGCAGCGCTCCGTGCTCCAGCTGGTCGACGCAGATGTGCGAGGCCAGGTGATTGACGCCGTACAGCGGCTTGCCCAGCGCGTACGCGTACGCCTTCGCCGCCGAAACCCCCACCAGCAGCGCGCCCGCGAGCCCCGGACCGGCCGTGACGGCGATCCCGTCCAGGTCCCGCGCACTCACGCCGGCCTCCTTCAGCGCCCGATCGATGGTCGGCACCATCGCCTCCAGGTGCGCACGGGACGCGACCTCCGGGACGACGCCGCCGAAGCGCGCATGCTCGTCGACGCTCGACGCGACCGCGTCCGCGAGCAGCGTGTGGCCGCGGACGATGCCGACGCCGGTCTCGTCACAGGAGGTCTCGATGCCGAGGACGAGTGGTTCGTCAGCCATGGATCTCGGTTCCTTGCACTGAGGTTGAGGGATCTTGCAGACGCATCACGAGCGCGTCGACGTTGCCCGGCTGGTAGTAACCGCGCCGGAAGCCGATCGGCTCGAAGCCGAAGCGCTCGTACAGCTTCTGGGCGCGGATGTTGTCGATCCGGCACTCGAGCATCACTTCGGCGCACTCGAAGGTGGTAGCGGCCCGCAGCAGCTCGGTCAGGATCAGCGCACCGACCCCGGTGCCCCACTGATCACGGGCGACGGCGATGGTCTGTACGTCACCCACGTCCGCGGAGGCGGCAAGTCCCCCGTACCCGACGATCCGCTCACCGTCCGCATCCACCTCCACCGCCACGACATACCGCTTCGTCGCAGTCGGCCCCCGGGAATGGGCCAGCTCGGACCAGAACATCCCCCGCGACCAGGCGTCCTCGGGGAAGAGGGCCTTCTCCAGGTCCAGTACGGGATCGATGTCCCACCAGCGCATCTCGCGCAGCACGGGCGTCGCTACGAGAGTCACTTCGGGGTGACCACCTTGTAGTTCTTGGGCACCTGGGCGTCCGGGCGGCGCAGATACAGCGGCCGGGGAGCGGGGAGTTCCTCGCCCTTGGCCAGCTTCTCGGCCGCGAGGCACGCGAGCGCCGACGCCGAGACGTTCTCGGGCTCGTACACATCCGGGAAGGTGTCCGGGTAGAGCAACGCGCCCGCGCCGACCGCGGGCAGACCCGCGACGGCTTCGGCGATCTCGGCGGGCCGGTCCACGGCGGGCCCGCTGACGCGCGTACGGGAATCCGCGTACCGCGCCCAGTAGACCTCCTTGCGCCGCGCGTCGGTCGCCACGACGAAGGGGCCCTGCATGTCGGCCGCGAACGCGAGACCGTCGAGCGTGCACAGTCCGTACACGGGCACGCCCAGCGCGAGCCCGAAGGTGTCGGCGGTCATCAGGCCGACCCGCAGCCCCGTGTACGGGCCGGGTCCCACGCCCGCGACGATGCCGGTGACGGCGTCCAGCCGCAGCCCGGCCTCGGTGAGCACCCGGTCGACGGCGGGCAGCAGCAACTCCCCGTGCCGGCGGGCGTCCACCTGACTCGACGAGGCGATGACGGACGTCCCGTCATGCAGGGCGACGGTGACGGCGGGGGTGGCGGTATCCAGAGCGAGCAAGAGCACGCGAACAGCCTACGGCGCTCGGGGCGAACGCACCGTCGCCCAGGTCCCATGCGCCCCTGCTGCTACCGTCGCCTCAACTGTCACGTTGACGAACGTATGCCGTACGAGAGGTGGGCACCGAAGGTGGCTAGGAGCAGCTCGGGATTCGTGGCCGGGCTCACGGTGGCGGCGATCGCCGCAGTCGGTTTCCTCGCCTACCAGGCGTCCGCCAATGTGCCGGACACGCTGGGCGCGCCGGATCGGGCGTCGTCGTCGCCCGCGGCCTCCGCCCCATCGCCGCGCGCCGAGCCGAACGCGGCGGCGCTGCCCTCGGCTTCCGGCAGCGGGCGGCGGGTCGTGTACTCGGTGAAGACCGACCGGGTGTGGCTGGTCGCCGCGAACGACAAGGTGACCCGCACGTTCCCGGTCACGCCCGGCACGGTCGACCCGTCACCCGCCGCGTACGCCGTGACCTCGCGGTCCGGCTCCATCACCGGCTCCGACGGAGTCGCCGTCGAACACGTCGTCCGCTTCGCGAACGTGGACGGCACACCGATCGGCTTCAGCGCGGCGGTGGACGGCTCGACGGCCGCACCCGCCCGAGGGAAGAAGCTGGGCGGGATTCGGGAGTCCCGGGCGGATGGGGATGCGATGTGGGAGTTCGCGACGGTCGGAACGAAGGTCGTCGTGGTCGAGTAGCTCGGGGCGCGGGAAGTCGCAGGCCTTTGCTTTAGGGGCGCGGGGCTGTGACATCAGCGGCTCCGCCGCGGGGCGCGACCAGCCACGACGCACCCGCAGCCGCGGCACGACGTGCCGCCCCCCACCCCACGAACCCACCCAGCCGCGGTAGGCGCCTCACCCGCCGGAGGCAGGGGGCGTGGGGGCGCAGCCCTCAGTTTCGGGAAGGGGCGGGGCTGGGGAAAGAAACCCCCTGCTTACGCAGCCTCCCGCTGCCGCCGCCCCTCCGGCGCAGGAGCCCGCGGCGCAGGCGCCGGATCCCGCGGCGGCGTGGACACGACGCGGGCGGCGGCACACGCCGCGAGCAGCTCGCGCACCGACACCGCACCAGCCTCCGCAGGAACCCGCACAGGTTCGCGATCCGACGTCGACATGGCCGCCTCCTGGGGCTCCCGGAGCAGACGTAGTTAGGTAACCCTAACCAGCACCGGTACCCATATGAACACGCCGAACCCACCCCACGCAACCTCTTGCCGACGCCATGTCGGAACGTAACGAAACCCGGCCCTCAAGCCCGCTGTCAGGCCGACAGCACGCTCAGATCCACGGCCGCCCACCGTTCCCCCACCCCGCGGAGCGTCACGTGCCGGACTTCATCCGTCGTATCGCCCACCGCCCGGTGGATGAACACATGCAGCCGCTCCTCGGTCAGCTCCTCGACCTTCCCCTCGCCCCACTCCACGACGATCACCGAATCGGTCAGCGAGACATCGAGGTCGAGGTCCTCCATCTCGTCCAGCCCGCCGCTCAGGCGGTACGCGTCGGCGTGCACGAGCGGCGGCCCGTCGCCGAGGGAGGGGTGGACGCGCGCGATCACGAAGGTGGGGGAGGTGACCGCGCCCCGTACGCCGAGCCCTTCGCCGAGCCCACGGGTCAGTGTCGTCTTGCCCGCGCCGAGTTCCCCGGTGAGCATCACCAGGTCACCGGCGCGCAGAAGCTTGGCCAGGCGGCGGCCCAACTCCTGCATCTGCTCGGGGGAGTTGACGGTCAGCTCGGTGGTGACGTACGGCATCGGGTGATCAGCCGGGCTGTGCGGTGCTGCTGGTGCTTCCATAACCACCCACGGTAGCGCCGGCCGGGACGGCCCCCGCGCGGGTGAGGAGGTCGGCGAGACGGTCCGTGACCACCTCCGGATGCTCCAGCATCACCAGGTGCCCGGCGTCCGGCACGAGCACCAGCTCCGCGTCCGGCAGCAGGTCCGCTATCGCCTCGCTGTGTTCGCTCGGCGTGACCAGGTCCTTGACGCCGGACAGTACGAGGACGGGCAGCTCGGCGAAGTACGCCAGCGCCTCCGTCTTGTCGTGGTCGGTGAACGCCGGATAGAACTCGGCGACCACATCGATCGGCGTGCCCTCGATCAGCCGCTCGGCGAACCGCGCGACCGCCGGGTCGACGTCCCTGGACGCGAACGAGTACCGCTTGATGATCCCGGCGAACAGGTCGGCCGTGGCCCGCCGCCCCTTCTCCACCAGATCGGCCCGCTGCCCCAGAGCCTTCAGTACGCCGGGCAGTACGCGCCGTACCGCGTTGACGCCAGCCACGGGAAGCCCGAAGTTGACCTCGCCGAGCTTGCCCGAGGACGTACCGACGAGTGCGACGCCGACCACCCGCTCGCGGATGAGGTCGGGGTACTGGTCGGCAAGAGCCATCACCGTCATTCCCCCCATCGAGTGGCCGACAAGCACGAGCGGCCCCTCGGGGGCGGCCGCGTCGATCACGGCCTTCAGGTCGCGGCCGAGCTGCTCGATGTCGAGCGGCACATCGTGCTGGACCTGTGCGACACCGCGCCCGGAGCGGCCGTGGCTGCGCTGGTCCCAGTGGACGGTCCGTACGACACCGCGCAGGGCCGCCCGCTGGAAGTGCCAGGAGTCCTGGCTGAGGCAGTAACCGTGACTGAAGACGACGGTGACGGGAGCCGGAGCCTTACGGCCGAACAGTCTGCGGCGGCGGGGGGTGAGCGTGGCGTCCTGCTCCACGTCGTCGATCTCGTAGTAGATCTCCGTGCCGTCGTCCGCGGTCGCCGTGCCGGGCATACCGCGCAGTGCGCCGTACGGGCCTGCCGAGTCGAGGGCGAGGCGGGCCTTCTGGCGCATGCCGCGGCCGACGGTGAGCCGCTCGATCGCGACTCCGGCGGCAGCGCCCGCGGCGACGACGCCTATCGCGGTGCCGACGATGCCCGCCTTGCGCCAGTTCCCGGCGCCCCCCGCGGCGGCGGCCACTGATGCGACGGCCTCCGCCTTGCTCTCGCTCACGTACCGCTCCTCTTCGCAGGTGTGTGGTCCGGGGGCCGTCCCCGGAAAGCTGAGTACCCGTCTTGTGTGTTATTCACTATTCACGTAGACGCGTGGCACGCGGGTTCCGATCCGGGTCACGATTTCGTACGCGATCGTGCCCGCGGCCTGGGCCCAGTCCTCGGCGGTCGGCTCGCCTTCATCGCCAGGGCCGAACAGCACCACGCGTTCCCCCACCGCCGGCTGGTCCCCGCCGAGATCGACGGCGAACTGGTCCATCGCGACCCGCCCCGCAACCGTCCGCCACTTGCCGCCGGCCATGACGGGCCCGGTTCCGGAGGCGTGCCGCGGGATCCCGTCCGCGTACCCCACGGGCACCAGGCCGAGGGTCGTGTCGCCCGGCGTCACATAGTGATGTCCGTAACTGACGCCGTGTCCCGCCGGAACGCGCTTCACCAGCGCGAGCGAGGCCGACAGCGTCATCACCGGCCGCAACCCCAGCTCGGCCGCGGTGCCGAGGGCGGGGCTGGGCGAGATGCCGTACGTCGCGATTCCGGTGCGTACGAGATCGAAGTGGGTCTCCGGGAGGGTGAGCGTGGCGGGTGAGTTGGCGATGTGGCGCACTTCTGGCTGTATGCCCTGTTTCTCCGCGTACGTCACCATCTCGTGGAAGGCGGTGAGTTGGGACCCGATGGAGGGGTGCCCCGGCTCGTCGGCGCAGGCGAAGTGCGACCAGAGGCCGGTGACCCGGACCAGCCCCTCGGCCTCGGCGCGCAGGGCTGCCGCCACCAACTCGGGCCAATCACTTGGCTGACACCCGTTGCGCCCGAGCCCGGTGTCGGCCTTGAGCTGAACCCGAGCCGTACGCCCCGCGGCGCGCGCACCCTCGACGGCTTCGCGCAAGGCCCAGAGCCCACTGACCCCCAGGTCCACATCGGCCTCGACGGCCTCCCGCCACGGGCCTCCCGGCGTCCACAGCCAGCACATGATCCGGCCCGGCAGCCCGGCCTCGCGCAGGGCCAGGGCCTCCTCGGGCGTGGCCGTCCCGAGCCAGGTGGCCCCCGCGTCGAGCGCCGCCCTTGCACACCGCACCGCCCCGTGTCCGTACGCGTCGGATTTCACCACCGCCATCAGGGCGGCATCCGGTGCGCAGGCGCGCAGGGTCCCCACATTGGCCGCCAGAGCGGCCAGATCGATCTCGGCGCGGGCACGCGCGGACGCTGTCTCATTCATTGCGCCCAGTGTCTCAGAGCCCACTGACAGGCCCGCCGAGCCCGTACGTCCGTGAGCAGCGGGCTCGCCCGGGGTGCCGGGTCGCTGCACGCGAGGCCGTCGCGTACGCGAGACTCGGCGTATGCGTAGTGCGTACGGAGTGGAGACGGTACGGGCGGCCGAGCGGGAGTTGATGGCGCGGCTTCCGGAGGGGGCGCTGATGCAGCGGGCGGCGGCCGGACTGGCCGCGGCCTGCGCGGAGTTGATGGGGCGGGTGTACGGCAGCCGGGTCGTGCTCATTGTGGGCAGCGGGGACAACGGCGGAGACGCGCTGTACGCGGGAGCCCGCCTCGCCCGCCGTGGCGCGGGCGTCACGGCCGTACTGCTGTCCCCCGAGCGAACCCATCCCGGCGGCCTGGCCACACTGCGCCGGGCGGGCGGCCGCGTGCACTCCGCCAAGGACAACGCGCCCCTGGAGCGGGCCATCCGTTCCGCCGATCTCGTGGTCGACGGAATCGTCGGGATCGGCGGCAAGGGCGGGCTGCGCCCAGAGGCCGTGCCCTTGGCCGAGTTGGCCGCGTCCTCCCGCGCCGCCGTCGTCGCCGTGGATCTGCCGAGCGGTATCGAGGCCGACACCGGCGAGGTGCGCGGCGCGGCGATCCGTGCCGACCTGACCGTGACCTTCGGCACGCACAAGCCGGGGCTGCTGATCGATCCGGCACGGGAGTACGCGGGTTCGGTACGGCTCGTGGACATCGGGCTCTCGCTGCCCGACGCGGCCGAGGCGGAGGCCCTGCAACATGCCGATGTGGCGGCTCTGTTGCCTGTTCCGGGCGCCGAGAGCGACAAGTACCGGCGGGGGGTCGTGGGGATCGCCGCCGGGTCCTCGCGGTATCCCGGCGCTGCCGTACTCGCGGTGGCGGGCGCGCTGCGGGGCGGAGCCGGGGCCGTACGGTACGTCGGCCCCGCCGGGGACGCCGTGATCGCCCGCTTCCCCGAAACCCTTGTCTCGGACCAGGGGCCGAAGCGGGCCGGGCGGGTGCAGGCCTGGGTCGTGGGGCCGGGGGCCGGTGACGACGCGCAGAGCGTGGCGGAGGTGCTTGCCCAGGACGTGCCCGTCCTCGTGGACGCGGATGGCCTGCGGCTGGCGGACCGTGATCTCGTACGGGGCCGGAAGGCGCCCACGCTGTTGACGCCTCACGCGGGTGAGGCTGCCGCCTTGCTCGGTGTTTCGCGGGAGTCGGTCGAGGGGGCGCGGTTGCACTCCGTGCGGGAGTTGGCGGAGCGGTATGGGGCGGCGGTGTTGCTGAAGGGCTCGACCACGTTGGTGGCTTCGCCTGGGGGCGGGGCGGTTCGGGTCAACGCGACGGGGACGTCGTGGCTGGCCACGGCCGGTAGCGGTGACGTGTTGTCGGGGCTGGCCGGTTCGCTTCTGGCCTCGGGCCTGGGCGCTCTGGACGCCGGGAGTGTCGCGGCGTACCTCCACGGGCTCGCTGGGCGCTTTGCCGCGGATGGGGCGCCGGTGGGCGCGCACGACGTCTTCGAGTCGATCCGCTCGGCGTGGCGGGACGTCATGAGTTGAGGTGGCGCCGACGGGAGCCGCTACGGGCCGCTACCCCTCCGCGATCACCACCGCCGAAGCCACCCCCGCGTCGTGGCTCAGCGACACATGCCATGACCGCACGCCCAGCTCCGCGGCTCGAGCCGCGACCGTGCCCTGCACCCGCAGCCGGGGCTGCCCGCTGTCCTCGACGTACACCTCGGCGTCGGTCCAGTACAGCCCGCTCGGCGCGCCCAGGGCCTTGGCAAGCGCCTCCTTCGCGGCGAAGCGCGCCGCGAGCGATGCGACTCCGCGCCGCTCGCCGCTCGGCAGCCACAACTCCCGCTGGACGAACAGCCGGTCCGCGAGCGCCGGCGTCCGCTCCAGCGATGCCGCGAACCGGTCGATCTCGGCGACATCGATCCCGACTCCGATGATCACCTTGGGCCTCCGGCGGTTGAGCGGTTGGGTTCGTTGTCGGCTGACGGTTCGTTGTGGTTGCTCGCGCCCCGCGGCGGAGCCGCTAATGTCACAGCCCCGCGCCCCTTGGGTGGTTGGTGGGTGCGGGGCCGCGGTCCGGTGCGTCAGCCCGTCGCCAACAGGGCATACGACCCCGTGCTGACACAGGGCGCAGCAGTGCCCAGACAGAACCTACGCGACGGGCATACGACGCACCGGCCCACGTCCCCTCCCGCCGACGGGAAAGTCCAGATTTCGTCGGGGTGCAGGCTTTTTCGGCTCGCTTGCTCGTCGGGGTGCGGCCAGTCGCAGGCTGTTTAGGGGCGCGGGGAACTGCGCGACCAGCCCCAACGCACCCGCAGCCGCGACACGCAGTGTCACCCACCACCCCCTGGCGGGGGCCGGGGGCGCAGCCCCCGTTTCGGGAAGGGGCGGGGCTGGGGAAAAAAACGCAGCCAACCGCTCAGCGGCCCCGCTCAACCCGCTCTATAGCCTCCTGCACCAGCTGCAGGTACTCCACTTCCTCACACCGCGGCTTGCTCCCCATCTCGTACAGGTCGATGCAGTCGTAGAGGTACTCCCCCAAGTCCTCATCCGGCAGATCCACCGCCAGCTCGCTGCTCACCCGCCCCGCGAAGTCCGCGTCGCCGCGCGCCCGTCTCCACCGCACCGCATCACGAATACGCATGGCCACAGCCACCACCCCAAACCCCCAGAAACCGCCGGAAGGCGGCTCGCTCCCGGCTGCCCGGACCGTATCCCCACCGACCCCGCAGGTCCATACTTTCCCCACAAGTAATCCACAGTCAGACGTGACGGACCCCACCCGCCACGGCGCCCCCGGGCCCGTAACAATGGACTGTGATCTCTTCGGTCTCCTCGTCGCCGCGGAGCGCCCACCGGTCCAGGCCGGAGGCGACTCCCTACGTCGACCTCACCCGTGCCGAGTGGAGTGCGCTTCGCGAGAAGACGCCGCTCCCGCTGACCGCCGAGGAGGTCGAGAGACTCCGCGGCCTGGGCGACGTCATCGACCTCGACGAGGTACGGGACATCTATCTGCCGCTGTCCCGGCTGCTGAACCTGTATGTGGGGGCCACGGACGGTCTGCGCGGCGCGCTGAACACCTTCCTCGGCGAGCAGGGCTCGCAGTCCGGTACGCCGTTCGTCATAGGGGTCGCCGGCTCCGTGGCGGTCGGCAAGTCGACCGTCGCGCGTCTTCTCCAGGCTCTGCTGTCCCGCTGGCCCGAGCATCCGCGGGTCGAGCTGGTCACCACGGACGGCTTCCTGCTGCCGACCAAGGAGCTCCAGGCGCGCGGCCTGATGTCGCGGAAGGGCTTCCCGGAGTCGTACGACCGACGTGCCCTGACCCGATTCGTCGCGGACATCAAGGCCGGCAAGGACGAGGTCACCGCGCCCGTCTACTCCCACTTGATCTACGACATCGTGCCGGGCAAGCGGCTCACCGTGCGCCGCCCGGACATCCTGATCGTCGAGGGCCTGAACGTTCTGCAGCCCGCCCTGCCCGGCAAGGACGGCCGCACCCGCGTGGGCCTCGCCGACTACTTCGACTTCAGCGTGTACGTCGACGCCCGGCCCGAGGACATCGAGCACTGGTACCTGAACCGTTTCCGCAAGCTGCGCGAGACGGCCTTCCAGAACCCGTCCTCGTACTTCCGCAAGTACACCCAGGTCTCCGAGGAGGAGGCCCTCGACTACGCCCGGACGATGTGGCGGACCATCAACAAGGTCAATCTGCTGGAGAACGTGGCCCCCACGCGCGGCCGCGCCACCCTCGTCCTGCGCAAGGGCCCCGACCACAAGGTGCAGCGTCTGAGCCTGCGCAAGCTGTAATCAAGCCCGGTTACGCTGCGGGGCATGCTGCATCTGCGCCTGATCACGCCGTCCGACAAGACCGACGACGTGGTCCGCCTGATCGAGGACACCGTCGGCACCACGCATCTCGTCGTGATGCAGGGCGCTGCCCGCAATCCCGCCGGAGATGTCGTGACGTGCGATGTGGCGCGCGAGGCGGGCGACGAACTGCTCGGTGAGCTGCGGGAGTTGGAGATCGACAAGTGCGGCTCCATCGCGATCGAGAACATCGACCTCTCGCTGTCGGAGCGCGCTGACAAGGCGCGCGACGACGCGCCGGGCGAGGGCGCGGACGCGGTCCTGTGGGAGCACCTGGCGGACGCGACCCACGAGGAGTCGACGCTCTCGGTCACGTACATCGCCTTCATCACACTGGCCACGATGATCGCGGCCTGCGGTGTGGTCCTCGACAACGCGATCCTGATCGTGGGCGCGATGGCAGTAGGCCCGGAGTTCGGACCGCTGGCCGGTCTGTGCACGGCACTGGTGCGGCGCACCCCGCGGCTCGCGCTGCGCTCGGCGATCGCGCTGCTCGTGGGCTTCGCCTTCGCCATGGGGGTGACGGTCCTCTTCAGCGACTTCATGGACGCCGTGGGCCTGTTCACGGAGGACCGGCTGGAGAGCGAACGGCCCAACACCGCCTTCGTCTACGCCCCCGACTGGTTCTCCTTCGTCGTGGCCGTCCTCGCCGGTACCGCCGGCACCCTCTCGCTGACCTCCGCCAAGTCGGGCGCCCTCGTCGGCGTCGCGATCTCCGTGACGACCGTCCCGGCCGCCGCCAACGCGGCGGTGGCCCTCAGCTACGGGGACACAAAACAGATGGTGGGCTCCACCGAGCAGCTCCTGCTCAACCTGCTCGGCATCATCCTCGCCGGCACCCTCACGCTGCTCACCCAGGAGTTCTTCTGGGCCAAGCAGCGTGAGCGCAACGCCAAGAAGGCGCAGGCCTAACAGGCCAGCGCGGACTTCACCACATCGGCGAGCCGCTCCGCCACCCTCCGCGCCTGGTCGAGGTCGGCGGCCTCCACCATCACCCGTACCAGCGGCTCCGTACCCGAAGGACGCAGCAACACCCGTCCCGTAGAACCGAGTTCGCGCTCGGCGTCGGCGACCGCGGCGGTCAGTTCGTCGGAGGTGCTGACCCGCGACCTGTCCACGTCCGGCACATTGATCAGTACCTGCGGCAGCCGTTCCATGACGGACGCGAGGTCCCGGAGCGTACGTCCCGTCTGGGCGACCCGGGCCGCCAGCAGCAGGCCGGTCAGGGTGCCGTCGCCGGTGGTCGCGTAATCCGTGATGATCACGTGCCCGGACTGCTCGCCGCCGAGCGCGTAGTCGTGCTTCTTCATCTCCTCCAGTACGTAACGGTCACCAACTGCCGTCTGTACCAAGGAGAGTCCCTCGCGCTCCATGGCCAGCTTGAAGCCCAGGTTGGACATGACCGTTGCGACAACGGTGTCGGAGCGCAGTGCGGAACGCTCCCGCATCGCCAGCGCGAGTACGGCCAGGATCTGGTCCCCGTCGATCTCGGCGCCCGTGTGGTCCACGGCGAGGCAGCGGTCGGCGTCGCCGTCGTGCGCGATGCCCAGGTCGGCGCCGTGCTCGACGACGGCGGCCCGCAGCAGGCCCAGATGCGTGGAGCCGCACCCGTCGTTGATGTTCAGTCCGTCCGGCTCGGCACCGATGGTGACGACCTCGGCGCCGGCCCGGGTGAAGGCCTCGGGCGAGACCTGGGCGGCGGCGCCGTGCGCCTCGTCGAGGACCACCTTCAAACCGTCCAGACGGTTCGGAACCGCCGTGATGAGGTGCGCGACGTACCGCTCGAAGCCCTCGTCGTACGACTTCACACGGCCGACCCCGGCGCCCGTCGGGCGGTCCCAGGGAGCGCCGGTGCGGTGCTCCTCGTACACGGCCTCGATCCGGTCCTCCAGCTCGTCGGCGAGTTTGTGGCCGCCGCGCTCGAAGAACTTGATGCCGTTGTCGGGCATGGCGTTGTGGCTGGCGGAGAGCATCACGCCGAGGTCGGCGCCGAGTGCGCCGGTGAGGTACGCCACGGCCGGCGTCGGCAGCACGCCCACGCGCAGGACGTCCACGCCCGCGCTGGCGAGACCGGCGACCACGGCGGCCTCCAGGAACTCCCCGGACGCCCGCGGGTCCCGCCCGACCACCGCCGTGGGCCGGTGGCCCTCGAAGGTGCCCGCCTCGGCCAGTACGTGCGCCGCCGCGACGGACAGGCCGAGCGCCAGCTCAGCCGTCAGGTCCGCGTTGGCAACACCGCGCACGCCGTCCGTGCCGAAGAGTCGTCCCACTGGTGTCCTCCGAACATGCTCAGAAATTGCGGCTCATGCCGAGTGTCCAGGTAAGGCCTTGATCACGTACATCCTCAGTTCCCAGGCTGACGGACGGTGACGTAAGGCCCTGGTAAATGCCTGCTTGCCGTAAATGCCACGCCCCGGCGGCACGAGAGTGCCGCCGGGGCGGATGCTGCGTGCGGAGCACGCGGTACGACTAGCGCTTGCTGTACTGCGGCGCCTTGCGGGCCTTCTTGAGACCGGCCTTCTTGCGCTCGACCGCACGGTCGTCGCGACGAAGGAATCCGGCCTTCTTCAGGGCGCCACGGTTGTTGTCGACGTCCGCCTCGTTCAGCGCGCGGGCGACTCCGAGACGGAGCGCACCGGCCTGACCGGAGACGCCGCCACCCGAGATGCGGGCGACAACGTCGTAACGGTCGTCGAGCTCGAGCACCTTGAAGGGCTCGTTGACTTCCTGCTGGTGCACCTTGTTGGGGAAGTAGTCCTCAAGGGTGCGACCGTTGATCTTCCACTTGCCGGAGCCCGGAACGATCCGGACGCGGGCGATGGCGTTCTTACGGCGACCCAGTCCGGCGGCCGGCTGCGGCTCGCCGAAGCGGGAAGCCATGGACTCCGAGGTGTACTCGCCCTCGACGGGGGCCTCGGACTCGGTGGTGTACTGCTCGATGTCGACGAGCTCGGTCTCTTCGACCGGCTGCTCGGGAGTGGTCTCGGCCACGATTCTCCTCAGATTCTCTTCAGTCTTAGGGGTGGCCGGACTTACTGCGCGACCTGGGTGATCTCGTACGGCTGCGGCTGCTGCGCGCCGTGCGGGTGCTGGTCACCCTTGTAGACCTTCAGCTTCGAGAGCATCTGTCGGCCCAGGGAGTTCTTCGGGAGCATGCCCTTGACGGCCTTCTCGACGGCCTTCTCGGGGTTCTTGTCCAGCAGCTCGTCGTAACGGACGGAGCGCAGACCACCCGGGTACCCGGAGTGGCGGTAGGCCAGCTTCTGGGTCCGCTTGTTGCCGGACAGGTGGACCTTGTCCGCGTTGATGATGATGACGAAGTCACCAGCGTCGACGTGCGGAGCGTAGATCGGCTTGTGCTTGCCCCGCAGAAGGGTGGCGGCGGTGGTCGCCAGACGGCCGAGAACGACGTCCCGGGCATCGATGACATGCCACTGGCGAGTGATGTCGCCGGGCTTGGGGCTGTACGTACGCACGGTTCGTAGCCTTCGCTTCTTCAGTGAGTGGGTCCTGACAAGGCCACCACGGACGATCACGACAGCCCTGACCGCACGGCGGCGACGCAACCGCATGCAGATCGCTGGTCATCGGCCCCGGTGGACCGGTGTAAGGGCCTCTCACGTGAGAATGAGCAAGCCAATACACATAACGAAGGGCAAGAATAGCTCCGGCGGGCCACACGGGTCAAAACGCGCGAGCGGCCGAGAGTTGGCCCTGTTACTGGTGTGGGACCAGTACACCCCTTGTCCCGTCTAAGATGCGCCCCATGAGCTTTGGGCAGGGGGGACCTCAGTGGGGTCCCGGGGGATCGGGTTCTCAGCAGCCGCAGTGGGGCAGCCAGACCCCCGACTGGGCTGCGCTCGCCGAGGCGTCCGAGTCGCGCAACAGGCGCCGCAGGTGGCTGATGGTGGGCGGTGGCGCGCTGGCCACCGTGGCGATAGGCGCGGCCGTCGCCGTGGCCGTGGTCTCGACCGACGGCAACGGCCAGGCGGCGAACCGGCCTGCCTCCGATCTGCCCGCCACCTCGGACATCCCGCCGGACACCACCGGGCCCGAGCCGACCTTCGCGGAGACCTCGGCGCCGCCGCCGCTGGACCCGAAGGACTTCATCTCCAACGTGAAGAAGGACACGGCTCCGCTCAGCCCGGACATCCTCTTCCCCGGTTCGCGGCTCACGATGGGCGAGAGCCGCTACGAGAAGGGCAAGACCGCATCCACGAAGGACTGCGCGTCGGCCGTTCAGGGCTCGCTCGGCACGGTCCTCACGAAGAACGACTGCACGCGGCTGATGCGCGTCACGTACTCCCTGGACGGTGTGGCGGTGACGGTCGGCGTGGCCGTCTTCGACACCGAGGCCAAGGCGACGAAGGCCAAGAACGACGCCGACAACAAGAGCGTCGTCCAGTCGCTGTCGGGCGACGGAGTTCCCGCGTTCTGCAGCTCGGCGGTCTGCCGCTCGACGACCAACTCGTACGGCCGCTATGCCTACTTCACGGTCGCCGGCTTCACCAACGGCAAGGACGTCACCCAGAAGGACACCAAGGTCTTCTCCACCGGCGACGACCTCGGGGAGTTCACGTTCCGTCAGATCCGCCGCCGTGGCGAGGCGCAGGCCTCGGCCGCGGCCAACGAGTAGCGGTACCGGCAGGCGGGCAACGGGAAAGCGGCGGCCACCCATGGGCGACCGCCGCCAACTGCCCCGTACCGCCCGTTACTTGTGCTTCAGCCGCAGCCGTACGGGCACGACCGCCGACTCCAGCTGCGTACGCAAGGTCATCTTCGAGACGCCCTCGGTGCGCTCCTCGAAGCGGATCGGGATCTCGACGGCGCTGTGACCGGCTCGTACGGCCTTGTACTTGAGCTCGACCTGGAAGCTGTAGCCCGCGCTGTCCAGGGAGTGCAGGTCCACGTCCCGCAGGGTCTGGGCCGACCAGAGGTTGAAGCCGGCCGTGATGTCGCGGATCTTCGTGCCGAGCACGGTGCGCGCGTAGCGGTTGGCGAAGCGGGACAGCAGTACGCGGTGCGCGCCCCAGTCCTCGTCGAGCGAGCCGCCCTGTACGTACCGGCTGCCGACGACCAGGCCGACGCCCGAGGCCACGGCGGTGCCGAGCATCCGTGGGACCGCTTCCACGGGATGGCTGCCGTCGGCGTCCATCTGCACGACGTACTCGGCGCCCTCGTCGACGGCGGCGCTCATGCCCGCCACGTACGCGCGTCCCAGGCCGTCCTTCTCGGTGCGGTGCAGCACGCTCATCCGGGGCCGCCAGGCGGGCTGGTCGGCGTTGTACTTCTCCGCCAGCTCGTCGGCTATTCGCCCGGTGCCATCCGGACTGGAGTCGTCCACTATCTTCAAGTGCAGCCCGCTGAGCGGTAGTTGAAGGACCGCTTCGGCCATTCTCGGCAGGTTGGCCGCCTCGTTGTACGTAGGCATCACCACGGTGACCGCCGCGCCCGCCCCCAGGTCGTACGTCATCTTTTTCCCTCCCCATGTCCCCATACAGGAACCCCTACGGACGCGGGCGTTTCCGGCGTCCGTCCCAAAGCCAGCTCAGGTGTGCACCTTGCGCTTGCCGGCGTCGTCCTTCTCCTCGGTGGAGTCGTCCGTCGCGGCGCGTGTCCTTTCGAGGAGCACGAGCTGGAGACTGTCCAGCTTCCGCGTCTTCGCGGTGCGGAAGCTCTTCTTGATCGCGGTCGCCGACTCCTTCGACATGCCGGTGAACGGATTCCCGTCGTACCCCGTCGCGACGAGCCACAGACGGTCGGCCTTCGCCAGGCACTGCGCGGGATTGGGGCACTCGGCGGCGCCGAACGAGCCCAGCTCCTGCGGCGTGCGGTACATCAGCCAGTCCTTCGGGCGGCCCGCGTCGTTGCGCAACTCGTAGTCCATGGCCCGGCGTTCGGACATCTCACCGCTGAAGACGATGCCGTCGCCCTTCTTCTGCCCGGCCTCGATGATCCGGGCGGCGCCGCGGAAGTCCGGCTCGCCCGCCGCGTTCACCCGGGTCTCACGGATGCCCGGCTGCGCCTGGAAGGCGATCCCGGCGACCGCCGCCGCGGCGAGCACCCAGCCGAAGCCGCGCCGCGCCGCGGCGCCGGAACCGGCCTTCGCCCCGGCGACCGGACCGGCGAGCCGGCACACGGCCACGGCCGCGAGCAGCACCCAGGCGGGCGCCGTGAACAGCAGGTAGCGCGGCAGGAAGAGATGGAGCTGCTCGGCGGTGACGTATGTGGCGAGCGGCGGGAGCACGATCCAGACGGCCAGTGCGAGGGCCCGTTTGCCCGCGAAGAGGAGTCCGAGCGCGCCGAACGCCATCACCGGCACGGCGACCTCCCAGGACCCGAAGAGGTTCTTCGGGAAGAAGATCAGGTCCTTGAGCACGGGGTTGTTCCAGGCGATCTGCCCGCTCTGCCCCGAGCCCGAGACGGCCATGGGTATGACGAAGCACAGACCCAGGGTGCAGGCGGCGGCATACGCCCAGCCCACGATCTTGTCGCCCTCGCGGCGCGCGATGAGGATCATCACCAGATGCGCGCCGAGCACCGCCATCGAAGCCAGATGGCTCCAGCCGATCAGCGGCACCGACAGGGTGTAGGCGACCCACACCTTGAAGGACGGCTCGTCCAGGGCCCGGGCGAGCAGCCAGGTCGACAGCAGCACGGCCGCCACGGCGAAGGCGTACGGCCGGATCTCCTGCCCGTACCGCGTCGCCGCCGGTACGACGGCGAAGGCGAGTCCCGCGAGGATTCCCACCTGGGTGGTGAACAGCCGCCGCCCGAGCAGGGCGAGCAGACCGCAGGACGCCGCCATGGCCACCGCGCCGGGGATCCGCATCGCCGTCGGGGTGTCCCCGGCGACGGCGATCCAGGCGTGCATGAGCACGTAGTACGGCGTGAAGACCACGTCGATGGTGCGGATCAGCATGCTCAGGTCGTGGAACGACAGGGTCGCCGCCCACCAGGTGGCGTGCTCGTCCCGCCACAGCTGCCGCTCGCCGATCCCTCGCCAGATCATGGCGAAGGACAGCACCGTGGGCACCAGGAAGGTCAGCGCACCGGCGAGCCGCGCGCCTTCCGGCTCGTCGGGCTGCTCCTCGTCGGCCTCGGGTTCGGCCTTGGGCTCCTCGGCCTTGGGCTCTTCCGCCTTGGGCGCGCGGTGCCGGGCCGGGGGCGGTTCGACCGGAGCGGGCTCGGGGGTGTAGGTGTCCTGGCCGGGATGGGCGTACGTTCCCGGGGCGGCGTACGTACCGGGGTCGGCGTACTGACCGGGACCCGCGTACCCGCCCTGCGCCGGGTCGGCATAGGCGCCCTGGTTGCCGTAACCGCCCTGGCCACCGGCGTACGAGCCGTGACCCCCGTAGCCGCCCTGACCCGCGTACGGATCATGGTTGCCGTGGGCATCCGGGTATCCGCCGCCGTACGGCGGGGAGGCATTGACGGTCATCGCTTCACCCAAATCCGGTAGGCGCGCTCACCGCTGCTCGTGGTGAAGGGGAGGACGGCGGCCAGCCGGTAGTGGGAGTTGCCCTTCAGGCCCTCCTTGACCGCCTTGAACGTGTCGGGGCTCACCCCGCCGTGCATCACGATCGCGTCGAAGTGCCCCTCACGGACGGCCTGCCGGAAGGCTTCAGGGCCGGAGTACTGCTTCTTGTCCTTCTTGCCCTGATAGTCCATGAAGTAGGAGTTCTGCCACTGCGTCCAGTTCGTCTTGTCACGCAGGTAGTAGCCCGGAACCTCCTGCTCCTCGGCCAGATACTCGCCCTTCTTGTCGACCACCTTGCGCATGTACGCGATCATCTCCGTCGAGTCCGGGAAGCTGTACGCCCGCTGCGCCTGGACCATGCCGAACACCAGCACGAGGGAGTACAGCAGAATCCCGAGCTGCGGATGCCGGAAGTGCGGGCCGACCAGGCGGGCCATGCCGAGTCCGGCCATCGGCGCCGCGAAGAGCAGGCCGAAGCCGACGTGCTTGTAGAGCGAGATCTCGGTCTGGAGGTGGATCTGGTACGCGGGCGCGAGCAGCGCGGTGCCGGTCAGCAGCAGGCCGAGCGAGGCGCGGCGCCAGCGGCCCGGGGTGGTGGTGTCGCCGATCCACGGCATCTCGCCCATCCGGCCGCGTATCACGTACGCGATCGAGCCGCCCAGCGCGGCCAGGAAGACCAGGCCGCCCCACTCCGCGCTGTGCTGGAGCATCGTCGCCGCGGTGTCCTGGCCCTTCGCGCGGTCGGTGGTGGTGGAGCTGATGCCGCCCAGCGGCCCGGAGAAGTAGTAGCCGACGCCGAGCAGCACCACGGTGCCCGCGCCCAGCACCACACCGCGCCACAGCGCGCCGATGCCGCGGTGCCGGTGCGCGGTGACCACCGCGAGGAGTACCAGGGTCGGCAGATAGAGCCCGGAGGCGTACTTCACTCCGAAGGCGAGCGCGGCCGGCGGCGCCGCGAGCAGCACCGCGAAGGCGCCCATCCGGTCGGTGCGCACCACCGCCCAGGCAGCGAGCGCGAGCAGGAAGACCGCGGCGGCGTCGTACGTGGCGAAGTTGCCGAGCACGCTCGTCGACTGGATCACCGAGAACAGCGCGGCCGCTCCGAGTGCGGCACGGAGGTTGAACAGCCGCCGGGTGAGCGAGTAGAGCAGCCCGGTGGAGGCCAGCATGAACGCCAGGCTCACCAGCCGTACGCCGGTCAGCCCGAACTGGCTGTCCACGACCGCCGCGAGCACCGGATACAGCTTGGGGTGGCCGGAGAAGTAGGCCGCGAAGTCGACGGGCAGCTTCGTGCCGTGCAGCAGGTTGGCCAGCTCGTAGTGGCCGGACGCGACATACAGCGCCTCGTCCTGGAAGGCCGTCCCCTTCAGGCGGAGGGACAGCCCGGCCTGCACGAGCAGGATGAACAGCAGCACCGCGCGGCCGAGCAGCTTGCTGCGCCGGGTGTCCACCGACCAGGCCGACTCGGGCACCTCGGGCAGCGTGTACCCCGGCTTCTCCTCCTGCGCCTGAGGTTCCGGCTCGACCGCGGTGAGCTGTGCGTACGGGTCGAAGGGCGCGTAGATCTGGAACGTCGCCTGGTCCAGGTACTTGGACGTCCGGCCGTTGAACCGCCAGGTGCCGGTGTTGGTCAGCTGCCGCCCGCCCGCGGCGCCCTCGTCGTACTCGGGATGGTGCGGGTACACGGGCGGCGGCGCGTTCTGCACGTACTGCCGCAGACTCTCGTTCCCGACCTGCCGCTGCTGCGCCTGGGGGTACGACTGCTGGGCCCCTTGCCCGTACTGCTGCTGCCCCGGCTGCGCGTGTGACTGCTGGTGACCCTGCCCGTACGCCTGCTGGTTCCCCTGCTGCCCGTACGCCTGCTGCTGTCCCTGATACTGCTGCTGATTCCCCTGGTCGTAGGCCTGTTGATTCCCCTGCTCGTACGCGTACGGGCGCTCGTGCCCCCCGCCGCGCAGCTCAGAGTCCTCCGCCCAGGTGGGCGTGCGTCGGTTCGTCATGGCTTGGTCACATCGAATCCGAAGCTGTCGCTCTGGGCCTGCTCCCTGAAGGTCTTCTGGGACAGCGGGCCACTGCTGATGCGCCAGTCGGTCTCCTTGTCGAAGTTGAACCAGACGAACCCGATGACGTCCTTCGCCTTCGCCGTCCCCTTGAAGAGATCCTTGATGTCGGCGGGCTTGCGCTCGCCGGCCTGCGCCGCGGTCTCCGCGATGATGAACGGTTTCTTCGTGAAGGTACGTATCTGGGTCATCGTCGGCCCGTAGAGCTCCGGGTACGTCGAGGGACCCGTGGCCGCGTAATAGCCGATCACGCCGACCCAGTCGACGTACTCGTCACCCGGCCAGTACGGCTCGAGCTTCACCTTCGGCATCGGGTTGATGACGTTCGGGCTCCACACCCAGATGACCTGCGTGGCACCCTCTTCGGCGAACACGTCGTGGATGTGCTTGTACGCGGCGACGAACTCCTCGGCCGTGACCTTCTTGGTGCCCCACGGGTACCAGAAGCCGTTCATCTCGTGCGCCCAGCTGATCGCCACCGGCAGGTTCAGCTTCTTGACGGAGCGCGCGTACTCGCGGATGTACTCGTCCTCCTTGCCGGAGGCGATGTCCTTCAGGGGCGTCTCGAAGGGCTCCCACGCGATGAAGGACACCGCGCCGTAGTCCCAGGAGTTCTTCACCAGACGCGTCTCGTACTGGTCGCCCCAGGCCGAGTAGAACTCGATGAGGTTCGGCTTCTTGCCCGCCTTCTCGGCGAAGTCCTTGACGGCCGTCATCTTGGCGGGCGCCCCGTCGGCGGCCAGCCCCAGGTAGTCCTTGTCCGGCTTCAGCAGCGGTCTGACGTCGAACGGCAGCTCCGGGTTCGCGGACTCGCTCTCCTTCTCCTCGTCGGAGGCGGCGCCTTCGGCCCCTTCGGCAGCGGGCGGCTCCCCCTGGCTGCGCTCGTACTGGTCGCGGCCCTCCTCGGAGAACGTGCTGCATCCGGCGAGCAGCGCACCGGCCAACAGTGCGGCGGCAAGCGCCCGCACGGTCCGGAGCGTGTGGACGGAACGTACGGAGAAAGTCATGCGGTCACTTCCTGCGCTTCCTGGGCACGGGGCTGTACGAGGACGCGGCCGACGACCATCCCGTAGAACAGCCCGGCCGACAGCATCAGCGCGAAGTCCGGCGGATAGAGGGTGAGCATGCGCCAGGCGGCGACGACGATCCAGAGCAGGGCGGTGCCGCCGGTCCAGAAGATCATGCAGTTCCAGTAGCGGCGCATGCCGTTCTTCTTGGCGCCGTCCGAACCCGTGGGCTTCCAGCCCATCGGACGGCCGCGCAGCACGTCCCAGACCGCGAAGACATGCGACCACCCGTACATGATCCGGACGGACCACGCCTCGAGCCGGTACGGCGCCCGGTGCCACAACGGCAGCACCAGCGTCACGTACGCGACACTCGGCAGCACCCACAGCGCGGCCTCGGCCCGCAGCAGATCGGGGCGCAGGATCATCAGCGCGAGCGGGATGACGGGCGCGATGAACGTGGCGAGCGCGGTCTGCAGGTAGTAGAGGAAGCCGGAGACGTAGCAAAGCCGCGTCTTGAACTTCAGGTCCATCTCCCAGAACCGCTTGCTGGTCAGCAGCTCCAGCGAGCCCATGCACCAGCGGTACTGCTGGTTGTGGAAGGCACCGGCCGTGTCCGGGCACACGCCGGCGGACAGCGCGACGGGCACGTAACGCAGCTTCCAGCCCAGCGCCCGCAGATCGAAGCCGGTGTACATGTCCTCGGAGTGCTCGATCAGCGTGATGCCGCCGATCTGCGCCAGGGCCTCACGCCGGTACACGGCGCAGGAGCCCACACAGATGGACCCGTCCTTGTCCTCCCGGGACGTCTGCACGGACCGGTAGAACTGCTCCTGCACGGCGCCGGCCCCGCGCTCGATCCAGTTCTGCCGGTCGACGATGCGGAAGAACTGCGGCGACTGCACGATGCCGATCTTCGGGTCGTCGTCCATGTACGGCAGCAGTTCGTCGAGCAGATCGGCGCGCGGCGCGAAGTCGGCGTCCAGGATCAGGATGTGGTCGCCGTCGGTCTTCTCGAAGGCGTGATTGAGGTTGCCGGCCTTCTTGAACCAGCCCCGGTTGGGCCGCACCACGTAGTTGAACCCGAAGTCGTTCGCCATGGCCCCGACCTCGTCCTCGGCCGCGTCGTCCAGGACGTACGTCTTCACCTCGCCCTGATAGCTGGCCGCGAGCCGGTTCACATGCACCCAGGTGTTGTGCAGCACCTCCAGCGGCTCACCGCACACCGGCAGGAAGATGTCCACGCTCGGGTACACGGCGGGCTGCCACTTGCGGACGAGCCGCTTGTGCCCCTTGAGGTCGAAGTCCTTGCTGAGCCCGTCGAGATACAGCGAGATCAGATAGTCCGCGATGATGAATGCCAGCAGCGGCATCGTCAGCCAGAACCACGGGCTCGACGCCGTGAACAGAAACTGACTCATCGCCAGACACGCGAAACTGATCAGCGAGCCGATCGTCAGCACCCACAGATACCGCCGCGCGTACGAGTACTTCTCCACATCGTCCGGCGGCTGCGGCAGCAGCCCATGACTCTGCGGCGCCCGCCTACGACGTCGGTTCTGTGGAACACGAGCAGTCCCCACTGCACTCATGCACAAACCCCCCGGGCTGGTCAGCCCGCTACCCCCACCCAAGCCCGGCCACAACACATGAAACTCAAAGCCGAGCAGCCGCATCGTAACCGAGTTTCAGTAGGTACACCCGAACATACGTGTTACGCAGGGGTTTCCCTCACCGCCGCAGTGGGCATAAGACGCGCCTTCTCACTCAGCAGCACCCCGCCGTCCCCGGCAACGACCGCCGGTTCCGCGCCTCCTTGTTCCGCGCCGCCAGCAACTCGTCGGCGGGGTACCCGACTTGCTCCAAAGTCAGCCCATGAGGCCGTACGACGTGCACCGCAGAGTCCCGCACCCCGGCGGCGAGCACCTTCCCCGGCCAGTCGGTGCCCCGGTGCCCGTCCCCCACGAACAGCAGCGCCCCGATCAACGACCGCACCATGTTGTGGCAGAAGGCATCGGCCCGCACTGTGGCCGTAATCACCCCGTCCTCCCCGCGCGCCAGGCTCAGCTCCTGAAGCGTACGAATGGTCGTCGCCCCGTCCCGTTTCTTGCAATACGCGGCGAAATCGTGCTCCCCGAGCAGGGGCCGCGCCGCCTCGTTCATGGCATCGACGTCGAGCGGCCAGTCATGCCAGAGGACATGGCTCCGCAACAGCGGATCGACGCCACCCGGGTTATCGGTGACGCGATAGGCGTACCGCCGCCAGACCGCCGAGAACCGCGCGTTGAAGCCGCTGGGCGCCTCCCTGAGAGACCAGACCCGCACATCCTTCGGCAACCGCCCGGCCAGCCGCTTGAGCAGCTTCTCCCGATGCTCGGCCCACAGCCCCTCGGGCAGATCGACATGCGCCACCTGCCCCCGCGCATGCACCCCGGCATCGGTCCGCCCCGCCACGGTCAGCTCGTACGTCGTCTCCCGCGACCGCGTCACCGTACGCAGCGCATCCTCGACCTCCCCCTGCACGGTCCGCCGCCCCCCGGCCTGCTTGGCCCACCCGGAGAACGCGCTCCCGTCATACGACAGATCAAGCCGCACCCGTACGAACCCGGGCTCTACCTCGTCACTCACACCTGGTTCCTTTCAGGGACACGAAAACGGGCCCGCCCCCTCAGGGGCGGACCCGCACGACGCGAGGTGAAACCTCAGGCGTCCTTGGACTCGTCGCCCTCGGCGGCAGCCGGCTTCGCGTCCTCGACGACCTCTTCGGCCTCGGCCTCAGCGGCCTCGTCCTTCTTGAGAACGTCTTCCTTCTTGAAGGCGTCTTCCTTGACGGCACGCTTGGTCGCCGCCTCGGCCTCACCGGTGGCCTCCTGGGCCACGGTCAGCGCCTCCACCAGCTCGATGACAGCCATGGGCGCGTTGTCGCCCCGACGGTTACCGATCTTGGTGATACGGGTGTAGCCACCCGGACGGTTCTCGTACCGCGGGCCGATCTCGGTGAAGAGCGTGTGCACGATGCTCTTGTCCGTGATGACCTGGAGCACCTGGCGGCGGTTGTGAAGGTCGCCCTTCTTCGCCTTGGTGACCAGACGCTCGGCGTAGGGCCGCAGACGGCGGGCCTTCGCCTCGGTGGTCGTGATCCGGCCGTGCTCGAAAAGCGCCTTGGCAAGGTTCGCAAGAAGCAGCTTCTCGTGCGCGGCACTGCCGCCCAGACGGGCACCCTTGGCGGGCTTCGGCATTTCTTTCTCCTTGGTATCTGCCCCGGCCGTATGAGGTACCGAGGTCAGGACCCGGTGAGCGGATGCTCACCGGCAACAACCAGCCCCTCTCGCGAAGAGAGAGGCGGGACCCGCGCCCGTAAGGGGCGAAGCCCCTAAGGGGCGCGGGGCTGTACTCAATTTGCGGCTCCGCCGCGTGGGCGCGACCAGCCACAACGGCCCCGCAGCCTAGAACCGGCAGTCGGTCCCGAGCTCTTAGTACTGCTCGGTCTCGACGAACCCGGCGTCTGCGTCGTCGTCCGCGCCGAAGGCATCCGCGGCGGCGGTCGGGTCGAATCCGGGCGGGCTGTCCTTCAGGGCCAGGCCCATGCCGGCCAGCTTCGCCTTGACCTCGTCGATGGACTTCGCACCGAAGTTGCGAATGTCCAGGAGGTCGGCCTCGGAACGAGCCACGAGCTCACCCACGGAGTGGATGCCCTCGCGCTTGAGGCAGTTGTAGGAGCGGACGGTCAGCTCGAGTTCCTCGATGGGAAGCGCGAGGTCGGCCGCCAGGGCGGCGTCCGTCGGCGACGGACCCATGTCGATGCCCTCGGCGTCGATGTTGAGCTCACGGGCAAGCCCGAACAGCTCAACCAACGTCTTACCGGCGGAAGCCATGGCGTCACGCGGACGCATGGCCTGCTTGGTCTCGACGTCGACGATCAGCTTGTCGAAGTCGGTGCGCTGCTCAACACGCGTGGCCTCGACCTTGTACGTGACCTTGAGGACCGGCGAGTAGATCGAGTCGACCGGGATACGCCCGATCTCCTGACCGACCTGCTTGTTCTGCACGGCGGAGACGTAACCACGGCCACGCTCGACCGTGAGCTCCATCTCCAGCTTGCCCTTGCCGTTGAGCGTGGCAAGAACGAGATCCGGGTTGTGCACCTCGACACCGGCCGGCGGCGCGATGTCGGCGGCGGTCACCAGACCCGGCCCCTGCTTGCGCAGGTACATCACCACAGGCTCGTCGTGCTCACTGCTCACGACCAGCTGCTTGATGTTGAGGATCAGGTCGGTGACGTCCTCCTTGACGCCCGGCACGGTGGTGAACTCGTGCAGGACACCGTCGATACGGATGCTCGTGACAGCAGCACCGGGAATCGACGACAGGAGCGTACGACGCAGGGAGTTGCCGAGGGTGTAACCGAAGCCCGGCTCCAGCGGCTCGATCACGAACCGGGAGCGGAATTCGTCGACGACCTCTTCAGTCAACGAGGGACGCTGAGCGATCAGCATGTGTGGATCCTTTTTTCGTGGACGCCCGCTATTTGACGCCCGACGGAACCGCGCCAACCAGAGCGCGGGTTACTGCAAGGGTACGGGCGATACGGCCCTTTTACGGAGCCGTACCGCCCGGCTGTTACACGTGGGGGCCAACCCCCACACCCCCGGCCGAAAAGCCCGGAGGCGCAGCAAGCCCTTAAGTCGCTGGCGTCAGACGCGACGACGCTTGGGCGGACGGCAGCCGTTGTGCGGGGTGGGCGTGACGTCCTGGATGGAGCCGACCTCAAGACCGGTCGCCTGAAGCGAACGGATGGCGGTCTCACGACCCGAACCCGGGCCCTTGACGAACACATCCACCTTGCGCATGCCGTGCTCCTGCGCGCGACGGGCGGCCGACTCGGCGGCCATCTGCGCGGCGAAGGGAGTCGACTTACGCGAGCCCTTGAAGCCGACGTGGCCGGCGGAGGCCCAGGAGATCACGTTGCCGGTCGGGTCGGTGATCGAAACGATGGTGTTGTTGAACGTGCTCTTGATGTGCGCGTGGCCGTGAGCGACGTTCTTCTTTTCCTTGCGGCGCACCTTCTTGGCAGCGCCCTGACGTCCCTTGGGGGGCATCTATTTCTCCTACGGGGAGGTGGTCGGTCCTACAGCGAAGACCGCTGGACGGCGAAGTCCGCTGCGGACTACTTCTTGCCCGGCTTCTTCTTACCGGCGATGGCGCGACGCGGACCCTTGCGGGTACGGGCGTTGGTGCTGGTGCGCTGACCGTGGACGGGCAGGCCACGACGGTGACGCAGACCCTGGTAGCAGCCGATCTCCACCTTGCGGCGAATGTCGGCCTGAACCTCACGACGGAGGTCACCCTCGGTCTTGATGTTGTTGTCCACGTACTCGCGGATCTTGACCAGCTCCTCCTCGGAGAGGTCGCGAACGCGGGTGTTCGGGTTGACGCCGGTCTCGGCCAGCGTCTTCTGCGAGAGGGTCCGGCCAATGCCGAACACGTAGGTGAGGGCAACCTCCACGCGCTTTTCGCGCGGGATGTCAACACCGGAAACGCGTGCCATTCAATGGCTCCAGTTGTCGTTCGGAGGTCTTCCACAGAACCGGCTCTCAGCCGCCGTACCAGGTACGAACTGAGTCCCCGGCCTCCGACCGGGGGTATCAGGCGATCGCTCGCCCGGGTCCTGCGTATGAACATGTACTACTTGCGTCGCGCGAAGTCTGCGGATGCAGAAGGTTGGTCGTGCGTCAGCCCTGGCGCTGCTTGTGGCGCGGGTTTTCGCAGATGACCATGACCCGACCGTGACGGCGGATCACCCTGCACTTGTCGCAGATCTTCTTGACGCTCGGCTTGACCTTCATTAGGTGAGGTTCTCCGGGTCAGTGCCACCACCCCGCGGGAGCGGGGCACAGGCAAGATCTACTTGTACCGGTAGACGATCCGGCCACGTGTCAGGTCGTACGGAGACAGCTCCACCACGACCCGGTCGTCAGGGAGGATGCGGATGTAGTGCATACGCATCTTGCCGCTGATGTGTGCCAGGACCTGGTGGCCGTTCTGGAGCTCGACCTTGAACATGGCGTTCGGAAGAGACTCGACGACAGTGCCCTCGATCTCGATGGCACCTTGCTTCTTGGCCACGCTTCGCCCTTCGAATCGACTACCTTGATCGGCTCCAACAACCGCATGCAGACATGCGGGTACACAAGAGCCGACGAGTCAGTCTACGTCAGGGCCATCAGAAACACGAATTGAGAGCCTGCCCAAGCAGGAAGATCCTTAAGCGGACGGACGGCGGGCGCCTGTTTTACGGCTCGGCGGGGGCGCCCCTTTAGGGGCGCGGGGCTGTGTCGATTTGCGGCTCCGCGCGATGGGGGTCCCCCCGCTCGAGCGAAGTCGAGAGTGGGGGAGCGACAAGCCACAACGAACCCGCACCGAGCCGCAACCGGTCCCACCCACCAGGCGGTCCCCACCCACCCGTTGTTTCCCGCCCACCTTCTTCTCCCCCGCCCACCCCTCGCGGGGGGCCTGGGGCCGCAGCCCTCAGTTTCGGGAAGGGGCGGGCCTGGGGAAAGAAACCCCTCCGTCACCCCAGCGGATCAGGCGCAGCCACAACCCCATACTCGGCAAGCTTCGCCTTACCCCCGTCCGGAGCCGTCAGCACAAGCGGCCCCGCCTCCGTCAGAGCAACCGAGTGCTCCCAGTGGGACGACCACGTCCCATCCGTGGTGATGACCGTCCAGTCATCCGAGAGAACCTCGGTCTTAGCCGTCCCCAAGGACACCATCGGCTCAATGGCCAGACAGAACCCCGGCACAAGCTTCGGCCCCCGCCCCCGCTTCCGCTCGACATAGTTCAAGAGATGCGGATCCATGTGCATCTCCGTACCGATGCCATGCCCCCCATAGTCCTCAATGATCCCGTACCGCCCACCCCCCGGCTTGGGCTGCCGCCGGATATACGTCTCTATGGCCCGGGACACATCAACAAGCCGATGCCCCACCTTCATCGCAGCGATCCCCGCCCACATCGACTCCTCGGTCACCCGAGAAAGCTCAACGAGCTCGGGCGCATGCCCACTCCCCACAAACGCGGTGTAGGCGGCATCCCCATGCCACCCATCCACAATCGCCCCCGCGTCGATGGAGATGATGTCGCCGTCTTTCAGAACGACGTCGTCACTGGGAATCCCATGAACGACGACCTCGTTCGCGGAGGTGCAGATCGTCGCGGGAAACCCTCCGTACCCCAGAAAGTTCGACTTGGCCCCATGCTCGTCCAGCACCTTGCGAGCAACGTCGTCAAGATCCTTGGTCGTGGCCCCGGGCACGGCCGCTTCACGCGTCGCCTTATGGATGGCGGCAACAACAAGCCCCGCCTCACGCATCTTGGCGATCTGCTCGGGCGTCTTGATCTGCACCATGGGGGGCCTGCGCTCTCCGTCTTCTGTGCCACAAACTGGGCGGCGTCACAAAGTTACGTACACAACAGTACGGCCGCGGTCCCCGGAGGGGGCACCGCGGCCGAACCAACAAGACACACGACTACGCGCTCTCGTCACCCTCAGAGCTCTCGTCGTCCCCACGCTTCAGCGCGTCCATCGCCCGCCGCGTGACCTCGTCCACCTTGCCGAGCGCCGAGATCGTCACGACCAGGCCCTGGGCCCGGTAGTAGTCGATGATCGGCTCGGTCTGCGTGTGGTAGACCTCCAGCCGCTTGCGGACGGTCTCCTCGGAGTCGTCGCCACGCTGGTACAGCTCGCCGCCGCAGACGTCACAGACGTCCTGCTTCTTCGGCGGGCTGTAGATCACGTGGAAGACGTGGCTCGAGTCCTTGCGGCAGGTGCGGCGGCCGGCGATGCGCTTGACCACCTCGTCCTCGGGGACCTCCAGGTCCAGCACCGCGTCCAGCTCCACACCGTCGGCCTTCAGCGCCTGGTCCAGCGCCTCGGCCTGCGAGACGTTCCGCGGGAAGCCGTCCAGCAGGAAGCCGTTCTCGGCGTCCGGCTGCTCCATGCGGTCCCGGGCCATCCCGATCGTGACCTCGTCCGGTACCAGGTTCCCCGCCTCGATGTACGACTTGGCGAGTTTCCCGAGTTCCGTCTTCTGGCTGATGTTGGAGCGGAAGAGGTCGCCCGTGGAGATGTGCGGGATCGACAGATTCTTGGCAAGAAACGCGGCCTGCGTTCCCTTGCCCGCACCAGGGGGCCCAACGAGGACGATTCGCATCAGCGGAGGAACCCTTCGTAATTGCGCTGCTGGAGCTGGCTCTCGATCTGCTTCACCGTCTCCAGACCCACACCCACGATGATCAGGATGCTGGTACCGCCGAACGGGAAGTTCTGGTTTGCCCCGAACCCGGAAAACGCCATCGTCGGGACGAGAGCAATCAGACCCAGGTACAGCGAACCCGGCCAGGTGATCCGGTTGAGTACGTATCCGAGGTACTCAGCGGTCGGTCGGCCAGCCCGGATGCCCGGGATGAAGCCACCATACTTCTTCATGTTGTCCGCGACTTCCTCGGGGTTGAACGAGATCGCCACGTAGAAGAACGCGAAGAAAATGATCAGGAAGAAATAGAGGGTGAGGTGCGCCGGAGCGTCCGTTGCCGCAAGATTCTTCTCGATCCAGGTCTTCCAGCCGGAAGTTCCACCGGCGAACTGAGCGATCAACGCCGGGATGTAGAGCAGCGACGAGGCGAAGATCACAGGGATGATGCCCGCCTGGTTGACCTTCAGCGGGATGTACGTCGACGTGCCGCCGTAGGAGCGGCGGCCGATCATGCGCTTCGCGTACTGGACCGGGATACGGCGCTGGGCCTGCTCGACGAAGACCACGAGCCCGACCATGACGAAGCCGACGGCGACCACGATGCCGAATTCGATCCAGCCGCCGGCGAGGTTGCCCTGCTCCTTGATGGCCCACAGCGCGGAGGGGAAGGTGGCGGCGATCGAGATGAACATCAGGATCGACATGCCGTTGCCGATGCCGCGGTCGGTGATGAGCTCACCGAGCCACATGACGGTGGCCGTACCGGCGGTCATGGTGATGACCATGGTCATCGTCACGAAGATCGACTGGTCGGGCACGATCTGCGTGGCGACGGGGCAGCCCTGGAACAGCGCGCCCGTGCGGGCGGTGGCCACCAGGCCGGTGCCCTGGAGGACGGCCAGTGCCACGGTGAGATAACGGGTGTACTGCGTGATCTTCGCCGTGCCGGCCTGGCCCTCCTTCTTGAGGGCTTCCAGACGCGGGATCACCACGGTCAGCAGCTGCAGAATGATGCTCGCCGTGATGTACGGCATGATGCCGAGCGCGAAGACCGTGATCTGCAGCAGAGCGCCACCGCTGAACATGTTGACCAGGCCCAGCAGGCCCTGGCTCGCGTTGGCGTTGTCGATACAGGTCTGGACGTTCCTGTAGTCCACGCCCGGGATCGGGATATGCGTACCGATCCGGTAGATCACGATGATGCCGAGCGTGAAGAGCAGCTTCTTGCGCAGGTCGGGCGTCTTGAACGCCCGGGCGAACGCGGTGAGCACGGTGCCTCCTGCGACCCCCGCGCAACTGCGTCAGAGGTGACGGTCTTGAGGTTCGACGAGTAAACGGACAGCTAACTAACAGTCAGGAGCCGCCTGAAGTTCCCAGCGGGCACACCAGGCGAAAATGAGCAGTGCTGGCCACCATACCCGCGGCACAGCTTTCCTTGGAACGACCAACCGGGGATGCCCCATTTGTGGGGCATCCCCGGTCGGGTGCGCTCAAGTCATCGAGGCGTCCGTGGAGTTCAGACGAGCTCGGTGACGGTACCGCCGGCGGCGGTGATCTTCTCCTTGGCGGAGCCGGAGGCGGCGTCAACCGTCACCTGCAGCGCCACGGAGATCTCGCCCTGGCCGAGGACCTTGACAAGGCTGTTCTTGCGAACGGCGCCCTTGGCGACCAGATCGGCCACCGTGACCTCGCCGCCCTCGGGGTAGAGGGAGGCCAGCTTGTCGAGGTTCACGACCTGGTACTCGGTCTTGAACGGGTTCCTGAAGCCCTTCAGCTTCGGGAGCCGCATGTGGAGGGGCATCTGCCCACCCTCGAAGCGCTCCGGAACCTGGTAGCGGGCCTTCGTGCCCTTGGTACCACGACCGGCCGTCTTACCCTTCGAGGCCTCACCACGACCGACACGGGTCTTGGCGGTCTTGGCGCCCGGGGCGGGACGGAGGTTGTGGATCTTGAGCGGGTTCTGCTCCGCCATGATCAGTCGACCTCCTCGACCGTCACGAGGTGGCGGACGGTGTGCACCATGCCGCGGAACTCGGGGCGGTCCTCCTTGACGACCACGTCGTTGATCCTCTTCAGACCAAGCGAACGCAGCGTGTCACGGTGGTTCTGCTTACTGCCGATGTACGACTTCGTCTGCGTGATCTTGAGCTGAGCCATTACGCAGCACCAGCCCCGGCACGCGCACGCAGCAGAGCCGCGGGAGCGACGTCCTCGAGGGGCAGACCGCGGCGGGCCGCGATCTCCTCGGGACGCTGCAGACCCTTCAGGGCTGCCACGGTCGCGTGCACGATGTTGATCGCGTTCGACGAGCCGAGCGACTTCGACAGGATGTCGTGAACACCGGCGCACTCGAGCACGGCACGCACCGGGCCACCGGCGATAACACCGGTACCGGGGGAAGCCGGCTTGAGCAGGACGACGCCCGCGGCCTTCTCGCCCGTGATCGGGTGCGGGATGGTGCCCTGGATACGGGGGACCTTGAAGAAGTGCTTCTTGGCCTCCTCGACACCCTTGGCGATGGCGGCCGGCACCTCCTTGGCCTTGCCGTAACCGACACCGACGGTGCCATCGCCATCGCCCACTACGACGAGCGCAGTGAAGCTGAAGCGACGACCACCCTTCACAACCTTGGCGACGCGGTTGATCGCGACGACGCGCTCAACGTACGCGGTCTTCTCGGCGGCAGCTGCGCCGCCGTCACGGCCCTTCCGGTCCCGCCGCTCGCCGCCACCGGCACCGCTTCCGCGGCGCTGGGGTCCAGCCATTGGATTTACCTCTCTCTGTTTCCGCTAGCTACGGCAGGCTCAGAACTTGAGCCCGGCTTCGCGGGCGGCGTCCGCCAGGGCGGCGATGCGCCCGGCGTACTGGTTGCCACCACGGTCGAACACGACGGCCTCGACGCCCGCGGCCTTCGCACGCTCGGCGACCAGGGCGCCGACCTGCTTGGCCTGCGTGGACTTGTCGCCCTCGGCACCGCGGATCGAGGTGTCCAGGGTGGACGCCGACGCAAGGGTGTGCCCCTTGAGGTCGTCGATCACCTGGGCCACGATGTGGCGGTTCGAGCGCGTCACGACCAGGCGGGGACGCTCAGCCGTACCCGAGACCTTCTTACGGATCCGGATGTGACGCCGCTTGATGGCAGCACGCTTGTAGGCGTCGCCCTTGGCGATCTTCTGCCCGTATGCCATGGCTTACTTACCCGCCTTTCCGACCTTGCGGCGGATGACTTCGCCCTCGTACTTGACACCCTTGGCCTTGTACGGGTCGGGCTTGCGCAGCTTGCGGATGTTGGCCGCAACCTCGCCGACCTTCTGCTTGTCGATGCCCTCGACCGAGAACCGCGTCGGGTTCTCGACCTTGAAGGTGATGCCCTCAGGGGCCTCGACCAGGATCGGGTGGCTGTAGCCGAGCGAGAACTCCAGGTTGGAACCCTTGGCCAGGACTCGGTAACCGACACCGCTGATCTCGAGCTTCTTCACGTAACCCGTGGTCACGCCGGTGATCATGTTCGCCACCAGCGTGCGGGACAGGCCGTGCAGGGCCTTGTTCTGACGCTCGTCGTTCGGGCGGGTGACATTGAGAATGCCGTCCTCGCCCTTAGCGATCTCGATCGGTGCCGCAATGGTGTGGGAGAGGGAGCCCTTGGGGCCCTTCACCTGGACCGTACGGCCATCGATGGTGACGTCCACGCCGGCGGGAACCGTGATGGGGAGCTTGCCAATGCGCGACATAGCTGTTTCCTCCGTTCCCTTCCGCTACCAGACGTAGGCGAGGACTTCTCCGCCTACGCCCTTCTTGCCGGCCTGCTTGTCGGTGAGGAGCCCATGGGACGTGGAGATGATCGCCACGCCCAGGCCGCCGAGCACCTTCGGCAGGTTGGTGGACTTCGCGTACACCCGGAGACCGGGCTTGGAGATCCGCTTGATGCCCGCGATGGAGCGCTCACGGTTCGGGCCGAACTTCAGCTCGAGAACGAGGTTCTTGCCGACCTCGGCGTCCTCGACCTTCCAGCCCGTGATGAAGCCCTCCTGCTGGAGGATCTCCGCGATGTGCGACTTGATCTTGCTGTGCGGCATAGCCACGGTGTCGTGGTACGCCGAGTTCGCGTTACGCAGACGCGTCAGCATGTCTGCGATCGGATCAGTCATGGTCATGAATTGGCCTTCGGCCTCTCTCGCCGGGGTTTCCTGGTGCGCCATCCCTCTCCCCGATCCGAGACGGGACGGGTGCGGCGCGGTGGACCTACGGCGTAGTAAGTCGTACGGGCGTCAGGCGCCCAACCCTCCAAGCCTAAGCCATGGAGAGGTGGGCCCCTGACCGAGCCCTTTACTTACCGAGAGTCCTGAAATCCCCTATTTGGGAATTACCAGGAGCTCTTGGTCACGCCCGGCAGCTCGCCACGGTGAGCCATCTCACGAAGGCACACGCGGCAGAGGCCGAACTTGCGGTACACGGAATGCGGACGACCGCAGCGCTGGCAGCGGGTGTACGCGCGCACACCGAACTTGGGCTTGCGGGCAGCCTTAGCGATCAGAGCCTTCTTCGCCATCTCGCTCACGCCTCCTTGAAGGGGAAGCCGAGGTGACGAAGGAGCGCGCGGCCCTCAGCGTCGTTGGTCGCCGTGGTGACCACGGTGATGTCCATACCCCGGACGCGGTCGATCTTGTCCTGGTCGATCTCGTGGAACATGACCTGCTCCGTGAGACCGAAGGTGTAGTTGCCACGGCCGTCGAACTGCTTGGGGGACAGACCACGGAAGTCGCGGATGCGCGGAAGCGCGAGCGACAGGGTGCGGTCCAGGAACTCCCACATGCGGTCGCCACGGAGCGTGACGTGGGCACCGATCGGCTGGCCCTCACGCAGCTTGAACTGCGCGATGGACTTACGGGCCTTGGTGACGGCCGGCTTCTGACCGGTGATCGTGGTGAGGTCGCGGATGGCGCCCTCGATCAGCTTGGAGTCGCGGGCGGCGTCGCCCACACCCATGTTGACCACGATCTTGACGAGGCCGGGGATCTGCATGACGTTCTCGTACTTGAACTCGTCACGCAGCTTGCCCGCGATCTCCTCGCGGTACTTCTGCTTCAGACGCGGGCTGGTGGTGGTAGTCATCAGATGTCCTCACCCGTCCGCTTGGCAACGCGGATCTTGTTGCCTTCGTCGTCGAAGCGGTAACCGACGCGGGTCACGACCTTGTTGCCGTCCTTCTCCACGACCAGCTGGACGTTGGAGACGTGGATCGGCGCCTCGGTGGTGACGATGCCGCCGGCCTGCGAACCGCGAGCCGTCGGACCGGCCTTGGTGTGCTTCTTGACCCGGTTGACACCCTCGACCAGGACACGCTCGTCGCGCGGGTAAGCGGCAATGACCTTGCCCTGCTTGCCCTTGTCCTTACCGGTGATGACCTGGACCAGGTCGCCCTTCTTGATCTTCATGCTTACAGCACCTCCGGCGCGAGCGAGATGATCTTCATGAACTTCTTCTCGCGCAGCTCCCGGCCCACGGGGCCGAAGATGCGGGTGCCGCGAGGGTCGCCGTCGTTCTTGAGAATGACAGCGGCGTTCTCGTCGAAGCGGATGTACGAGCCGTCCGGACGGCGGCGCTCCTTGACGGTGCGAACGATGACCGCCTTGACGACGTCACCCTTCTTCACGTTGCCACCGGGGATCGCGTCCTTGACGGTGGCGACGATGACGTCACCGATGCCCGCGTAGCGGCGACCGGACCCGCCGAGCACACGGATGCAAAGGATCTCCTTAGCACCAGTGTTGTCGGCGACACGCAGCCGCGACTCCTGCTGGATCACGTCTATCTCCTGTTTGTCTGCCGGTTCCCTCCGGGGGTTGAACCGGAGAGCCTGGCGGAACCGTCCTGCGGTTGATTACCGCAGGAATTACTTGTGCCTCAAGAGGCGAAAACCCTCGCTGGGGCTACGGACTTACGGGGCCGAGGGGCTCCCACCCCGCAAGCCCGAGGGCCTGGGGGTGGTGCCCCGTGGGCCCCGCCGGGGCCCTTCGCCCGCCCGGCCCGGGGGCCTGGGGGCGGAGCCCTCAGCGGGGGTCAGCGGGGGTGGAACCCCCGCTTGATTACTTCGCCTTCTCGAGGATCTCGACGACGCGCCAGCGCTTCGTCGCCGACAGCGGACGGGTCTCCATCAGGAGAACCCGGTCGCCAACGCCGGCGGCGTTCTGCTCGTCGTGCGCCTTGAGCTTGTTCGTACGGCGGATGACCTTGCCGTACAGCGCGTGCTTGACGCGGTCCTCGACGGCGACGACGACGGTCTTGTCCATCTTGTCGCTGACGACGAGACCCTCACGGGTCTTGCGGAAGCCGCGCGCGGCCTTCGTCTCTTCAGTCACGTTGTTCTCGCTCATCAGGCGCTCTCCACCGTTTCGATGCCCAGCTCGCGCTCACGCATCAGGGTGTAGATCCGCGCGATGTCCTTACGGACCGCCTTCAGACGGCCGTGGTTCTCGAGCTGACCGGTCGCCGCCTGGAAGCGGAGGTTGAACAGCTCTTCCTTGGCCTCGCGAAGCTTCGCAAGAAGCTCCTCGTTGCCCAGCTCGCGCAGCTCGGACGCCTTGGTACCGGCCGACATCACGCTTCACCTGCCTCGCGCCGGACAATGCGGCACTTCATCGGAAGCTTGTGAGCAGCGCGGGTAAGCGCCTCACGCGCAATCTTCTCGTTCGGGTAGGACAGCTCGAACATCACCCGACCGGGCTTGACGTTCGCGACCCACCACTCCGGGGAGCCCTTACCGGAACCCATGCGGGTCTCGGCGGGCTTCTTCGTGAGGGGACGGTCCGGGTAGATGTTGATCCAGACCTTGCCGCCACGCTTGATGTGGCGGGTCATCGCGATACGAGCGGCCTCGATCTGACGGTTCGTCACGTACGCCGGGGTCAGCGCCTGGATGCCGTACTCGCCGAACGCGACCTCAGTACCACCCTTGGCCATACCACTGCGCTTGGGGTGGTGCTGCTTACGGTGCTTGACCCTACGGGGGATCAGCATGTCGGTCAGCTCTCCTTTCCGGCAGCGCTGGGCTCGGCAGCCGCCGCCGCGGGAGCCTCGGCCTTGGGGGCCTCGGCAGCCGCCGGAGCGGACTGCTGCGGCTTACGGCCGCGACCGCCGCGCTCGCCACCACGGCCACCGCGGGCCGGGCGGTCGGCGCCGCCACCGCGGGCCGGGCGGTTACCCGCACGGGCGGCAGCGTTCTCGGCACGGACCTCGGCGATGTTCTTGACGTCGCCCTTGTAGATCCAGACCTTCACACCGATGCGGCCGAAGGTCGTCTTGGCCTCGAAGAAGCCGTAGTCGACGTTCGCGCGGAGCGTGTGCAGGGGCACGCGGCCCTCGCGGTAGAACTCCGAGCGGGACATCTCGGCGCCGCCGAGACGGCCACCACACTGGATCTTGATGCCCTTGGCGCCGGCCTTCATCGCCGACTGCATGCTCTTACGCATGGCGCGGCGGAAGGAGACACGGGAGGACAGCTGCTCGGCAACGGCCTGAGCAACCAGCTGAGCGTCCGTCTCGGGGTTCTTGACCTCGAGGATGTTCAGCTGGACCTGCTTGCCCGTGAGCTTCTCGAGGTCACCGCGGATGCGGTCGGCCTCGGCGCCACGGCGGCCGATGACGATGCCGGGACGAGCGGTGTGGATGTCCACCCGCACGCGGTCACGGGTGCGCTCGATCTCCACCTTCGAGATACCGGCGCGCTCCATGCCGGACGTCATCATCCGACGGATGGCGACGTCTTCCTTGACGTAGTCCTTGTACAGCTTGTCGGCGTACCAACGCGACTTGAAGTCGGTCGTGACACCGAGCCGGAACCCATGCGGGTTTACCTTCTGGCCCATTACCGGGTTCCTTCCTTGCTGCTGACGACCACGGTGATGTGGCTGGTCCGCTTGCGGATCCGGTAGGCGCGGCCCTGGGCACGCGGACGGAACCGCTTCAGGGTCGGGCCCTCGTCGACGTACGCCTCGGAGATGAAGAGGCTGTCGGCGTCGGTGTGGTCGTAGTTGTGCGCGGCGTTGGCAATGGCGCTGTCCAGCACCTTGCCCACCGGCACGCTCGCGGCCTGCGGGGCGAAACGCAGGACCGCCTGAGCCTCCGTGGCGTCCATGCCACGGATGAGGTCCACCACTCGGCGGGCCTTCATGGGCGTGACGCGGATGTACCGCGCCTGGGCCCTGGCTTCCATGGTTGTCCCTTCAGTGTCTGTCATGGTCATTCACCCCGCCTTAGCGGCGCTTCGACTTCCGGTCGTCCTTGACGTGACCCCGGAAGGTGCGCGTCGGCGAGAACTCGCCGAGCTTGTGGCCGACCATGGACTCGGTGACAAACACCGGGATGTGGGTCTTGCCGTTGTGCACCGCGATCGTGTGGCCCAGCATGGCCGGGACGATCATCGAGCGACGGGACCAGGTCTTGATGACGTTCTTGGAACCGGCTTCGTTCTGGGCGTCCACCTTCTTGATCAGGTGGTCGTCGACGAAGGGCCCCTTCTTGAGACTGCGCGGCATCTAAACCCGCTCCTAGCGCTTCTTGTTCGTCTTGCGGCGGCGGACGATGTACTTGTTCGAGGCCTTCTTGGGCGAACGAGTACGTCCTTCCTTCTGGCCCCAGGGGCTGACCGGGTGGCGACCACCGGAGGTCTTGCCCTCACCACCACCGTGGGGGTGGTCAACCGGGTTCATCGCCACACCGCGAACGGTCGGGCGGACGCCCAGCCAGCGCTTGCGGCCGGCCTTGCCCCAGTTGATGTTGGACTGCTCGGCGTTGCCGACCTCACCGACGGTGGCGCGGCAGCGCACGTCGACCAGGCGGATCTCACCGGACGGCATACGGAGGTGGGCCATCTGGCCCTCCTTCGCGAGCAGCTGCACGGAGGCACCGGCGGAGCGGGCGAACTTGGCGCCGCCACCGGGACGGAGCTCGATCGCGTGGATCGTGGTACCGACCGGGATGTTGCGGAGCGCCAGGTTGTTGCCGGGCTTGATGTCGGCCCCGGGACCGTTCTCCACCCGGTCGCCCTGCCGCAGGTTGCGCGGGGCGAGGATGTAGCGCTTCTCGCCGTCCGCGTAGTGCAGCAGCGCGATGCGCGCGGTGCGGTTGGGGTCGTACTCGATGTGCGCGACCTTCGCCGGCACGCCGTCCTTGTCATGGCGACGGAAGTCGATGACGCGGTAGGCGCGCTTGTGGCCACCACCCTGGTGGCGGACGGTCACACGACCGGAATTGTTACGGCCGCCCTTGCTGTGCAGCGGGCGGACCAGCGACTTCTCCGGCGTGGACCGCGTGACCTCGACGAAGTCGGCGACGCTGGAGCCACGGCGGCCCGGCGTAGTCGGCTTGTACTTGCGGATTCCCATTTCTCAGTCCTCGTCCGATATCGGACCAGGGCACTCCGTTAGGAGGCCTGGCCGAAGATGTCGATACGGTCGCCCTCTGCAAGGGTCACGATCGCGCGCTTGGTGTCGGCACGCTTGCCGAAACCAGTGCGGGTCCGCTTGCGCTTGCCCTGGCGGTTGATCGTGTTGACCCCGGTGACCTTGACCGAGAAGACCGACTGCACGGCCTCCTTGATCTGGGTCTTGTTGGCGCGCGGGTCGACGATGAACGTGTACTTGTTCTCGTCGAGAAGCGCGTAGCTCTTCTCGGAGACGACCGGCTTGATCAGTACGTCACGGGGGTCCGTGTACGACTTGCTCAGCGGAGTCTCGACGGTGTTCTTGCCCTCGGTGGCGTGGCGACGCGCCTTCTTGACGCGCGCCTCCTTGGCCTTCTTGGCGGCCTTCGAGGCGATGGAGGGGTGACGGATAGCCATCAGACCTCGCTCCCTTCAGTGTCGTTGGCCTTCGGGCCGGCGACGAAGGACTCGAAAGCGGCCTGGGTGAAGACCACGTCGTCCGAGACGAGAACGTCGTACGTGTTCAGCTGGCCCGGCTCCAGGATGTGCACCTGGGGCAGGTTGCGGGCGGAGAGCAGCGAGGCCTCGTCCGCGCGGTCGATCACCAGGAGCACGTTCTTGCGCTCCGAGATCTTGCCGAGCAGCGACTTGGCGGCCTTGGTGGAGATCTCGCCCTCGACCACGCCGGTGACGACGTGGATGCGGTTGTTGCGGGCCCGGTCGGTGAGGGCGTGGCGCAGGGCCGCGGCCTTCATCTTCTTCGGGGTCCGCTGCGAGTAGTCACGCGGCACGGGACCGTGCACGACGCCACCACCGGCGAACTGCGGCGCGCGGGTCGAACCCTGACGGGCGCGACCGGTGCCCTTCTGGCGGTAAGGCTTCTTGCCACCACCACGGACTTCGCCGCGGGTCTTGGTCTTGTGCGTGCCCTGGCGGGCAGCGGCCAGCTGCGCGACGACGACCTGGTGAAGCAGCGGAACGCTGACCTTCTCGACGTCGAAGATCTCCGCGGGGAGCTCGACCGTCCCGGTCTTGTCGCCTGCCGGCGAAAGGATGTCAACAGTGCTCATCGGTTACCTCAGGCCCCCTTGGCCGCGGTGCGGACCAGGACGAGGCCGCCGTTCGGACCGGGAACCGCGCCCTTGATGAGCAGCAGACCCTTCTCCGCGTCAACGGCGTGGACGGTCAGGTTCTGGGTGGTGACCCGCTCGTTGCCCATACGACCCGCCATGCGGAGGCCCTTGAACACACGGCCCGGGGTGGCGCAGCCACCGATGGAGCCGGGAGAGCGGTGCTTGCGCTGGGTGCCGTGTCCGGCGCCGAGGCCACGGAAGTTGTGGCGCTTCATGACACCGGCGAAGCCCTTGCCCTTGCTCTTGCCGGTGACGTCGACCTTCACGCCGGCCTCGAAGGTTTCGGCGGTGATCTCCTGCCCGAGCGTGTACTCGCTGGCGTCCGCGGTGCGGATCTCCACGAGGTGACGGCGGGGGGTCACGTCGGCCTTGGCGAAGTGGCCCTTGAGGGGCTTGTTCACCTTGCGCGGGTCGATCTCGCCGAAGGCGATCTGCACGGACTCGTAGCCGTCGGTGTCGTTCGTACGGACCTGGGTGACGACGTTCGGCCCGGCCTTGACGACGGTGACCGGAACAACACGGTTGTTCTCGTCCCACACCTGCGTCATACCGAGCTTCTCGCCCAGGATGCCCTTGATCTGCTTAGCCATTCTCAGATTCACCGGCCTCAGAGCTTGATCTCGATGTCGACACCGGCCGGGAGGTCGAGTCGCATCAGAGAGTCAACGGTCTTGGGCGTCGGGTCGAGGATGTCGATCAGGCGCTTGTGCGTGCGCATCTCGAAGTGCTCGCGCGAGTCCTTGTACTTGTGCGGCGACTTGATGACGCAGTACACGTTCTTCTCAGTGGGCAGCGGCACCGGGCCCGCGACCGACGCACCAGTACGCGTCACCGTCTCGACGATCTTCTTCGCCGAGGAGTCGATGACCTCGTGGTCGTAGGCCTTGAGCCGGATGCGGATCTTCTGTCCCGCCATGGCTACTCCGTAGTCCTGTCTCTCAATAAACGCTCTGGCGACTCGGAAGGTCCGCGTCTCTTTTCTCCGACCCACGCGGTCGGGCGTGTCGCTCCCTCACTGACACAGATATCCACAAGGGATTCCCTGCTAGGGGGTGCGATCATCGACCGCGGATCCGAGGGTGAGACACCCACCGGGCGCCTGGCCGGTACCCCGCTGACACTTCCCGGAAGATTCCCGTACGTCCGCCTCAGCGCTGCCCTGAGAGGCAGTTGAAGCGACGAGTACTGTGGGACTCGCTTCCAGTCCTCCCGGCGGGAGGCGCGCAGCATCGGCACTCAACCGAGCAACCCGGTTAGTCTGCCACACGGGGCGTTGCGCTGGCCAATCGAGCGGTAGAGGGTACCCCCGGAGTGACGTGCGTCAAACACGGGCTCGCACCAAGGGCCGTGTGCGTCACTCGGTAACCGCCGCTAATCCGCTCGCTCCCCGCTCCCCCGCGCTCCTACGCTGATCACGTACGGCGGTTATCACGGGGGAACGTTCATCATGCGTACGCACTATCCACGGACCCGGCATCTGCCCTGGTCGCCCGGCGCCACCGCGGACGACCTCCGGGTCACGGACCTGTCGGGGCTGCGGGGACGCGAGGTCGTCGTCACCGAAAAGCTCGACGGCGAGAACACCACGCTGTACGCCGACGGCCTGCACGCCCGCTCGCTCGACTCGGCGCACCACCCCTCGCGGGCCTGGGTCAAGGCGCTTCAGGGGCGTATCGGTCTTGGCATCCCCGAGGGCTGGCGGGTGTGCGGGGAGAACATGTACGCCCGGCATTCGATCGCGTACGAGGATCTGGAGAGCTGGTTCTACGGCTTCTCGGTGTGGGACGCCGACGGCCGCTGCCTGGACTGGGACCGGACGGTCGCGTATCTGCGCGTGCTCGGCATTCCCGTGCCGCGTGTGCTGTGGCGGGGCGTGTTCGACGAGCGCGCGCTGCGGGCGCTGCGGCTGGATGCCGTGCGGCAGGAGGGATACGTCGTACGGGTCGTCGACGCCTTCGGTGCGCGGGAGTTCGGGCAACGGGTCGCCAAGTGGGTGCGGGCCGGGCATGTGCGGACGGATACGCACTGGATGCACGCGGCCGTCGTGGAGAACGGGCTCGGGGCGAGGGCCGCCCTGTGGACGGTGCGTTCGGGGGCGGCGGTCGACGCGGATGCCTTGACGCATGCGGTGGGGCTGGCCGGTGAGGGGGACCCGGAGGCCGCCGCCCGGCTCGATCTGGTGGGGCGGTCCGGGGACGACCGGCTCGCGGGCGTGCTGGCCGCGCTGCTGCACGGAAAGCAGCGCGCACGGATCGCAGCCAAGATCGCGGCGACGGCGGGCATGCCGCTCGCACGCCGGGTCGCGGACCTCGTCGGGCTGCACCCGGCACTGCACCGGCCGTATCCGGACGAGGACCGGCGGGCCGGCCTGATACGGCTGTCGTATGCCGCCGATCTCGGTCTCCTGCACGCGGTCGCCCGGGCCACGGCGGACACGGACGAGGCACGCGAGCAGGTGGAGTGGTCGGCCCTGCACGCTGAGGACATCGACGGCCTGGACGAGGACGGGCTGCGGGAGGCCTTCGCCGGGCTGCCGGGCGACGCGGCCGTCCGCTGCCGGGCCGAGGCACGCGAGGCGTACGCGCGAGGGCGCATCCACGGTCTCGACGAGGCGGTTGCCGCCACGTGGCGCTGGCGCTCCGGCGACTTCCCGAAGCTGATCCAGACGATCGGCCCCGCGGGCAGCGGCAAGAGCACCTTCGCCCGGGGGCTCCCAGGCGTAGACACGTACATCTCCCTGGACGACCTGCGCGAAGCCCGCGGTTCACGCGCCGACCAGCGTGCGAACGCCGACGTCCTGCGCGAGGGTCTCGACCGGCTGGACACCGCCCTGGCCGCCGGAGGCACTGTGGTGTGGGACGCCACGTCCCTCAACAAGCAGCAGCGCTCGCTCGTCCACGCGATCGCCCACCGCCGCGACGCCCTGCTCACCCACGCCGTGGTCCTGGTCGACGAGGACGAGCTGATACGGCGCAACGCCCACCGCGAGCACCCGGTGCCGCCCGAGGTGCTCACCGCCCAGTTGCGCCGCTTCGGCCCGCCGTACGCGAGCGACACGCACCGCACCTGGTACATCGGAGCGAGCGGGACCATCGAGGAAGAGGTCTGAGGAACGGTGCGTACGAGCGAGGAGATCTACCACCGGGTGCGCTGGGACGCGCGCTTCGACCCGGCCCGCTTCGTGCTGGGAGTCATGCAGCGCGGCGCCGATCCCAAGCGTGTCCCGCTGCCCGCCTTCGTACCGGGCGGCGAGATCCCGTGGCACCGGGTGCTGTTCTTCGAGGCCGACGGCGAGGTGGTGTGGGACCGGACCACGGGCGTGGACCGGATCGACGCGACGGAGGCCGGGCGGGTGCGCGAAGCGCGGCGGCTCCGGGCGCCGTTCTTCACGGCCCGTACGCCGTACGCCTGGGACTGCGCCGACTGGCGGCCCGCGCGCCCACCGCACGGGACCGCACTCGCCCCTGGCCCTGTGCGGGTCCTGACCTGGAACACCCTCTGGGACCGGTACGACGCCGACCGCATCGACAGCGCCCGCCGCAGACCTCTGCTCCTGCGGGCCCTGCGGGACGCCGACGTGGACGTGATCGCGCTGCAGGAGGTCGAGGCGGAGCTGCTGGGCATGCTGCTGCGGGAGCCGTGGGTCCGGGCGGACTGGACGCTCGGCACAGACCCCGGGGCCGGAGACGTGGACGACTGCGGTCTGCTGCTCCTGAGCCGCTTGCCCGTCCGCGAGGCGGCGCACCACGAACTGGCCCCGCACAAAGCGGTGACCGCGCTGGTCGTGGAAACAGGCACAGGCCCCATCGTCGTCGCCGCGACCCACCTCAGCAGCGACCACTCCGAGAACGGCGCCGGCCGCCGCGAAGCCGAACTCGCCCGTATCGCCGAGGGGTTGGCGCCCCTGGAAGACGACCTCGTCCTGATGGGCGACTTCAACGACGGCGGGGACACACCGCAAGTGACCCTCGGCATGCGGGACGCGTGGAGCGAGACGCACGGCGCCGACGACCGGACGCCGACGTTCGATCCGGGCGCCAACCCGTTGGCCGCGGTCTCCTCCCTCACCGGCCGGGCCTCCCGACTGGACCGGGTACTGCTGCGCACGGAGGGCCTGCGCGTACGGCGTGCCGAGCTGTACGGCGACACACCCACGGCCGACGGCCTCCACATCTCCGATCACTACGGAGTACGCGTCGAGTTGACGGCGCACTCGGCGAACTCGGCCGAGACAGGGGCGTACGAGATCCTCGACGCGCGCCCGACGCCCCGTACGGCCCTGGCCTGGATCCCGCCCCAGGAGCTATGGCCGCCCCTCCAGGACATCCGCCGGAACCACGACCCGCAGATCCACCGCTGGCCCCCACACGTGAACGTCCTCTTCGGCTTCGTACCGGAGCACGCCTTCGAGCAGGCGGCATCCGTGCTCGCGGCGGCCAGGACGGCTCCCTTCGACGCCCGGCTGGAGGGCGTGCACTGGTTCGGCCACCGGGATTACGCGACGGTGTGGCTGGACCCGGCGGCGGCCGACGAGGAGCCATGGGCCGAGCTGCACCGCACCCTCGTACGCCACTTCCCCCACTGCCGCGGCCGCCACGCGGCCTTCACCCCGCACCTGAGCCTGGGCCGCACCACCGACCCGAACACCCTGGCCGCCGCCTGCGAGGCCCGACTCACCCCCATGCCGGTCCGGATCGGCGAGCTGGCGCTGCTGTCGCGGCGGGGGGACGAGCCGATGCGGTTGCGGGGGACGGTGACGTTGGGCACGGGAGAGGTGCGGTGGGCGGGGGAGGCCCCGCACCACGGGTACGAGGCTGCCGAGCACTACGGGTACGACGCCGGCGATACGGGCGTGGACTACGAGTTCGGGGACGGGTACGACACCGCCGACATGGACGCAGCCGACGCCGGTGCGGCAGACACCGCCGTTGCCGACGCCGCTGTGGCCGACCGCATCACCCATCGCATCACGCAGGCCCTCCCCAACGGCGTCGTCCACGTCGTCGGCTCCCGGCGCATGGGCTGCGCGCTGCCGGGTGCGGACCTGGATCTGGTGGCGGCACTCCCCGGCACGGTCGAACTCGCCGCAGTACAGGCGAAGTTGACCGAAGCACTGCCCGAGGCGAGCGACGTACGCGAGGTGGTCGGGGCGCGCGTACCCGGCCTGCGGTTGTGGCTGGACGGGCTGGACGTGGACGTGGTCGTCGTGGCCACCGGATCGATGGACCCCACCGAGGCGGTGAACCGCCGGGCCGAGTTGGGCGAGGCGGCGGCGATCGCGCTCAGCGCGGTGAGCGACGCCGACGCACTCCTCGCTTCCGTCGGCAACCACGGACCGGCCTTCGCCCGCCTGGCCAGGCAGGTCAAGGCCTGGGCGAAGGCACGCGGCCTGGATTCGGCACCGTTCGGCGGGCTGCCGGGCCTGGCCTGGTCCGTCCTGGCGGCCCGTACGGTGCGGGAGGCCGGCGAGCTGCCCCCGGCCGATCTCCTACGGCACTTCTTCGCGACGTGGGCGGCCTGGGACTGGCGAGTCCCGGTGGGCGACCCAGGCGAACGGGGCGAACCGTCTCGCCCATCCCTCCCCCTCACGATCACGACACCGTCCGACCCGGTCCGCCCCTGCACGGACCAGGTCACGGCGGGCATGCGAGACCTCATCACCCAAGAGCTGTTCCGTGCCTGGGAGTTGCTGGACGCGACCCCGGACCCGTTCCCCTGGCCCGAGTTGCTGTCCACTCCCCCACTGCACCGCCGCCACGCGGCCTGGGCGGTCGTGGAGTTGGGCCCGGGCGCTGACGCAGGCCGGGTACGGGGCAGGATGCGAGCCCTGCTGACCGACCTGTCGGAAGCAGCCCCGACTACCCACGCCTGGCCCCGCCCCTTCACCACGGCCCCGCTCCGCTACGCCATCGGCCTGGGCCTCAACCCACCGGCTCCGGCCCACCTCGCGGCTGTCGCGGAACGCCGACTGCGCGGCCTGACCGGGGTCACGCTGAGGAGAGTTGAGGGCGGCGAGATCCCGACCCTGCACTGATCTGGGCGTCAGCTTTTCGTCGATATTCGCCGTTACACAGCGCTGTTAGGATCGACACATGAGCGAGCCGGCCACCATCACTTCCCTTTCCGATCCCGCGATGCAGCGAATTCTCGACGTCACCAAGCCGTCGAGAACCAGCATCAAGACGGTATTGATCGAGGACACCGAACCCCTTATGCAATGCCTGGCAGCGGGGGTGGAATTCATCGAGGTGTACAGCAGCGACAGCATTCCGTTCCCGTCCGAACTGCTCGACCTCTGTCAGCAGCGAAAGGTGCCGGTCCGGCTCGTCGAATCGTCGGTCGTCAATCAGCTGTTCAAAGGGGAGCGAAAGGCCAAGACGTTCGGCATCGCACGCGTCCCCCGGCCGGCTCGGTTCCAGGACATCGCGGAGCGCGGCGGTGACGTCGTCGTACTCGACGGTGTGAAGATCGTCGGCAACATCGGCGCGATCGTGCGGACTTCGCTCGCACTGGGGGCCTCGGGAATCGTCCTGGTCGACAGCGACCTCGCCACCATCGCCGACCGGCGCCTGCTGAGGGCCAGCCGCGGCTACGTCTTCTCCCTGCCCGTCGTTCTCGCCAGCCGCGAGGACGCGGCCGCTTTCGTCCGCGACAACGAAATGCCGTTGATGGCCTTCGAAGCGGGCGGCGAACTCACCGTCAAGGACCTCGGCGAAAAGCAGGAACGACTGGCCCTGTTGTTCGGCAGCGAAAAGGGCGGACCCTCCGAATTGTTCAAGAAGACGTCCGCCACAACGGTTTCCATCCCGATGTTCCATTCCACCGAGTCCCTCAATGTCTCGGTCTCGGTCGGTATCGCCCTGCACGAGCGGGCCCAAAGGAATTTCACCGTCAGCCGCTGAGCTGAGTACCGGTAAGCCAAGCACCGGCAAGTCGAAGACGCGCAAACAGCAAAAGGGCCCGTACGACCGAAGTCGTACGGGCCCTTTCAGCAGCTCGCTGAGCTACCAGGTCAAGTCAACAAGCTTACTTGTTGATCTTGGTGACCTGGCCGGCGCCCACGGTCCGGCCACCCTCACGGATGGCGAACTTCAGGCCCTCTTCCATGGCGACGGGCTGGATGAGCTCGACCTTCATCTCAGTGTTGTCGCCCGGCATGACCATCTCCGTACCCTCGGGGAGGGTCACAACACCGGTCACGTCAGTCGTACGGAAGTAGAACTGAGGACGGTAGTTGTTGAAGAACGGCGTGTGACGGCCACCCTCGTCCTTGGACAGGATGTACGCCTGCGCCTCGAACTCGGTGTGCGGGGTGACCGAGCCCGGCTTGATGATGACCTGGCCGCGCTCGACGTCCTCGCGCTTGATACCACGAAGCAGCAGACCGACGTTCTCACCGGCCTGGCCCTCGTCGAGCAGCTTGCGGAACATCTCGATGCCGGTGACCGTGGTGGTGGTCTTCTCCTGCTTGATGCCCACGATGTCAACGGTCTCGTTGACCTTGAGGACACCACGCTCGATACGACCGGTGACGACGGTGCCACGACCGGTGATCGTGAAGACGTCCTCGATCGGCATCAGGAACGGCTTGTCGACGTCACGCTCGGGCTGCGGGATCGCCTCGTCGACGGCCTTCATCAGCTCGAGGACGGAGTTGCCCCACTCCTTGTCGCCCTCGAGAGCCTTGAGCGCCGAGACCTTGACGACCGGCAGGTCGTCGCCCGGGAACTCGTACTCGGAGAGGAGCTCACGAACCTCGAGCTCGACGAGCTCCAGGATCTCCTCGTCGTCCACCATGTCGGCCTTGTTCAGGGCGACGACGATGTAGGGAACGCCGACCTGGCGGGCCAAGAGCACGTGCTCCTTGGTCTGCGGCATCGGGCCGTCGGTCGCGGCGACCACGAGGATGGCGCCGTCCATCTGCGCCGCACCCGTGATCATGTTCTTGATGTAGTCCGCGTGACCGGGGCAGTCGACGTGCGCGTAGTGACGCGTCTCCGTCTGGTACTCGACGTGCGCGATGGAGATGGTGATACCGCGCTGGCGCTCCTCAGGAGCCTTGTCGATCTGGTCGAAGGCCGAGGCCTCGTTCAGGTCCGGGTACGCGTCGTGCAGCACCTTGGTAATGGCGGCCGTGAGGGTCGTCTTACCGTGGTCGATGTGACCGATGGTGCCGATGTTGACGTGCGGCTTAGTCCGCTCGAACTTCGCCTTCGCCACTGGGGTCCTCCTGTGGAGTGGTTCTGTACGCCTTACTCATCGGCGCCAGGTGATCTTTGCTGGAAAGCCGGGGCCCGGGGCACTCCAGCCACGATGGTGACGGAATGCCCCAGCAAGCTCCGGAGTCAAGCCTAAAGCGTGAACTCGGGTGAGTTACTCGCCCTTGGCCTTCGCGATGATCTCCTCGGCGACGTTCCGGGGAACCTCGGCGTAGGAGTCGAACTGCATCGAGTAGCTCGCGCGACCCGATGTCTTGCTGCGGAGGTCGCCGACGTAGCCGAACATCTCCGACAGCGGAACCAGGCCCTTCACAACGCGGGCACCGGCACGCTCCTCCATGGCCTCGATCTGACCACGTCGGGAGTTGATGTCACCGATGACCTCGCCCATGTAGTCCTCGGGCGTGGTGACCTCTACGGCCATCATCGGCTCGAGCAGCACGGGGCTGGCCTTACGCGCGGCCTCCTTGAAGGCCTGCGAACCGGCGATCTTGAACGCGAGCTCGGAGGAGTCGACCTCGTGGTAGGCGCCGTCGATGAGCGTGACGCGAACGCCCGTCATCTCGTAGCCGGCGAGGATGCCGAACTGCATGGCCTCCTGGCAGCCGGCGTCCACCGAAGGGATGTACTCCTTCGGGATGCGACCACCGGTCACCTTGTTCACGAACTCGTACGAGGCGTCGCCGCCCTCGATCGGCTCGACCGCGATCTGCACCTTGGCGAACTGACCCGTACCGCCGGTCTGCTTCTTGTGCGTGTAGTCCACGCGCTCGACGGCCTTGCGGATCGTCTCGCGGTAGGCCACCTGCGGCTTACCGACGTTGGCCTCGACCTTGAACTCGCGCTTCATGCGGTCGACCAGCACCTCGAGGTGCAGTTCGCCCATGCCGCCGATGATGGTCTGGCCGGTCTCCTCGTCCGAGTGGACCTGGAAGGAGGGGTCCTCCTCCGCGAGACGCTGGATGGCGACACCCAGCTTCTCCTGGTCACCCTTGGACTTGGGCTCGATGGCGACCTGGATGACCGGCGCCGGGAAGTCCATGGACTCCAGGATCACCGGCTGCTTGTCGTCGCACAGCGTCTCACCGGTCGTGGTCTGCTTCAGACCCATCACGGCGACGATGTCGCCGGCGCCCACCGCCGCGATCTCCTCACGCTTGTTCGCGTGCATACGGTAGATCTTGCCGATGCGCTCCTTCTTGCCCTTGACCGGGTTCAGCACCGCGGTGCCGGTCTCCAGGCGGCCCGAGTAAACCCGGACGAAGGTGAGCTTGCCCAGGTGCGGGTCGCTCATGATCTTGAACGCGAGGGCGGACAGCGGCTCGTCCTCGGACGGCTTGCGCTTGACGACCAACTCCGGGTCCTTGACGTCGTGGCCCTCGATGGCCTCGACGTCGAGCGGAGTCGGGAGGTAGCGCACGACCGCGTCGAGCAGGGGCTGTACGCCCTTGTTCTTGAACGCGGTGCCACAGAACACCGGGGTGACCGTGGTGTCGTTGGACTTGCCCGAGGCGATGGTGATGCGACGGATCGCGGCGTACAACTGCTCCTCGGTGGGCTCAACGCCCTCCAGGTACAGCTCCATGATCTCTTCGTCGTTCTCCGCGACGGCCTCGAGAAGCTTGCCGCGCCATTCCTCGGCAGCCTCGGCGTGCGTGGCCGGGATGTCGACGGTGTCGTACATCTCGCCCTTCGCCGCCTCGGCGGACCACACGAGCGCCTTCATGCGGACCAGGTCCACAACGCCCTTGAAGTCGGCCTCGGCACCGATCGGCAGCTGCATGACGATCGGCTGGGCGCCCAGACGGTCCGAGATCATGTCCACGCAGCGGTGGAACTCGGCGCCGGTACGGTCCAGCTTGTTGACGAAGCAGATGCGCGGCACGCCGTAACGGTCGGCCTGACGCCACACCGTCTCGGACTGCGGCTCGACGCCGGCGACACCGTCGAACACGGTCACGGCACCGTCGAGTACGCGCAGCGAGCGCTCCACCTCGACGGTGAAGTCGACGTGCCCCGGGGTGTCGATGATGTTGATGGTGTAGTCGTCGTTGTCCAGCGGCCAGTGACAGGTGGTGGCAGCGGAGGTGATCGTGATGCCACGCTCCTGCTCCTGCTCCATCCAGTCCATGGTGGCAGCGCCGTCGTGGACCTCACCGATCTTGTAGGAGACGCCGGTGTAGAACAGGATCCGCTCGGTGGTGGTCGTCTTGCCCGCGTCGATGTGGGCCATGATCCCGATGTTCCGGACCCTGGCCAGGTCAAGTGAAGTGGTAGCCATAAGGCTTCGGTCTTCTCTCGGTCTCGATGTGGGTAGCGACTACCAGCGGTAGTGCGCGAAGGCCTTGTTGGACTCGGCCATCTTGTGGGTGTCCTCGCGCTTCTTGACGGCCGCACCGAGGCCGTTCGAGGCGTCGAGAAGTTCGTTGAGCAGACGCTCGGTCATGGTCTTCTCGCGACGGGCGCGGGAGTAACCGACCAGCCAGCGCAGCGCCAGGGTGTTGGCACGACCGGGCTTGACCTCGATCGGAACCTGGTAGGTGGCGCCACCGACACGGCGGGACTTGACCTCGAGGGTCGGCTTGATGTTCTCCAGCGCGCGCTTCAGCGTGATGATCGGGTCGTTGCCCGTCTTCTCACGCAGACCCTCCATGGCGCCGTACACGATGCGCTCGGCGGTGGAGCGCTTGCCGTTCAGCAGCACCTTGTTGATGAGGGAGGTCACCAGAGGAGAACCGTAGACCGGGTCGATGATGACCGGGCGCTTCGGGGCGGGGCCCTTACGAGGCATTCTTACTTCTCCTTCTTGGCGCCGTAGCGGCTGCGGGCCTGCTTGCGGTTCTTGACACCCTGGGTGTCGAGGGAGCCACGGATGATCTTGTAGCGAACACCCGGCAGGTCCTTCACACGGCCGCCACGCACGAGCACGATGGAGTGCTCCTGCAGGTTGTGTCCCTCACCCGGAATGTAAGCGGTGACTTCGATCCCGCTGGTCAGACGCACACGCGCGACCTTACGCAGGGCCGAGTTCGGCTTCTTCGGGGTGGTCGTGAACACACGCGTGCAGACGCCGCGACGCTGGGGCGAACCCTCGAGTGCGGGCGTCTTGTTCTTCTCGACCTTGTCCTGCCGGCCCTTCCGGACCAGCTGCTGGATCGTAGGCACTACTTCTCCGGTTTCTGTGTGCCGATGGTGAAGCTAACCTGGAACGTCGCCGACCCACGCGGTCGGGTGTGTCGAATGCTGCAGACTCCCGCCGCAAGGCAGAAAGGGCGCAGATTACGGTGGCCGGTGAAGGATCCCGTTGCGGTCTGAAGGCACGCACGGAAGCCAGGGCACACCCCAGGCACAAGGTCTGAGCGTACCTACCTCATACGCTGCGGTCAAAACAAATGGGCGCCGCCCAGGACCTGGGCTGTCAGGCGCCCGACGCCCCCGCCACGATCATGAGCATCAAGAAGAGGCTCCAGCCGGCCACGGACAGCCAGCCGAGGATGAGTCCGGCGATCGCGAAACCGTCACCATTCTCGCCAGTGCGGCGTATCTCGGCGCGTGCCGAATGGCCAAGGATCACGGCGGGCAGGCCCGTGATACCGAGGGTCATCGTGGTGAGCACACCGCAGACCATGGAACCGACCGCCTTGCCGTTCGTGGGCGGCGGCTGGGCGGGCAGGAACGTCCTCGGAACCGGCGGCGCGGCGGCCAGGGGCACCGGCATGGGGCCCTGGGGCAGGTCGGCGACGAGCAGGGCCAGCTCGCCGACCGTACGGGCCTGGTAGGCCCTCGCGATCCGCTTCTCGAGCTCGTCCTGCTGCAGGCGCCCCTCACCGAAGCCCGCTCTGAGCACGTCGACTGCGCGCTCCCGGTCGGCGTGGGAGGCGAGCATCGACGAACTGTTCTGGCCCTGCCAGGGCTGCGGGCTGTTGCCGCCCTGCCACGGCTGCCACTGCGATGGATACGACACGGACACCTCCCCCGGGGCTGAATGCCTCCATCATCCTCTAACGCGCCAATATCGGCATCGGTTCCCTGGCCCGCAATTTCAGTCCCGTAAAAGCACGCAGGCAGGCACCCAGGGCGGGCACGCCGAAGCGCACGCCGAAGGGCGGTCACCCCGTACGAAACGAGGTGACCGCCCTTCAACTCAAGCTGCTCGCTTACTGGTTGTACGGACCGTAGTCGTAGTCCTCCAGCGGAACGGCCTGGCCGGAGCCCGTGCCGAACGGCGAGTAGTCGATGTCGTCGTAGCCGACGGCCGAGTACATCGCGGCCTTGGCCTCCTCGGTCGGCTCGACCCGGATGTTGCGGTAGCGGGACAGGCCCGTACCGGCCGGGATGAGCTTACCGATGATGACGTTCTCCTTGAGGCCGATCAGGGAGTCGGACTTGGCGTTGATCGCCGCGTCCGTGAGGACCCTGGTCGTCTCCTGGAAGGACGCCGCCGACAGCCACGACTCGGTGGCCAGCGAGGCCTTGGTGATACCCATCAGCTGCGGACGGCCGGAGGCCGGGTGGCCGCCTTCCTGGACCACACGACGGTTCTCGGTCTCGAACTTCGAGCGCTCCACGAGCTCGCCGGGCAGCAGCTCGGCGTCGCCGGACTCGATGATCGTCACCCGGCGCAGCATCTGCCGGATGATGATCTCGATGTGCTTGTCGTGGATCGACACACCCTGCGAGTTGTAGACCTTCTGCACCTCGCCGACCAGGTGGACCTGAACGGCCCGCTGACCGAGGATGCGCAGCACGTCGTGCGGGTTGGTGGCACCGTAGGTGAGCTTCTGGCCCACCTCGACGTGGTCGCCCTCCCGCACCTGGAGCTTGGCGCGCTTCGAGATCGGGTACGCCGTCTCGTCGCTGCCGTCGTCCGGGGTCACGACGAGCTTCTTGGTCTTCTCGGTCTCCTCGATCCGTACGCGGCCGGAGGCCTCGGAGATCGGGGCGACACCCTTGGGCGTACGAGCCTCGAAGAGCTCGACGACACGGGGCAGACCCTGGGTGATGTCGTCACCGGCCACACCACCGGTGTGGAAGGTACGCATCGTCAGCTGCGTGCCGGGCTCACCGATGGACTGCGCGGCGATGATGCCGACCGCCTCACCGATGTCGACCAGCTTGCCGGTGGCCAGCGAACGGCCGTAGCACATGGCGCAGGTGCCGACGGCGGACTCGCAGGTCAGGACCGAGCGGGTCTTGACCTCCGCGACACCGTGCCGGACCAGCTCGTCGATGAGCACGTCGCCCAGGTCGGTACCGGCCGGGGCCAGCACCTTGCCGTCGACGACGATGTCCTCGGCGAGGCAGCGCGCGTACACGGACGTCTCGACGTTGTCGTCCTTGAGCAGGTTGCCAGCGGCGTCCCGGGCCGCAATCTGCAGCCTGAGGCCACGGTCGGTGCCGCAGTCCTCCTCGCGGATGATGACGTCCTGCGAGACGTCGACCAGACGACGGGTGAGGTAACCCGAGTCGGCGGTACGCAGAGCGGTGTCCGCCAGACCCTTACGGGCACCGTGCGTGGAGATGAAGTACTCCAGCACGGAGAGACCCTCACGGAACGATGCCTTAATGGGCCGCGGGATGGTCTCGTTCTTGGCGTTCGAAACCAGACCACGCATACCGGCGATCTGACGCATCTGCATCATGTTCCCTCGGGCGCCCGAGTTCACCATCATGAAGATCGGGTTCGTCTTCGGGAAGTTGTCGTTCATCGCCTCGGCGACCTCGTTGGTCGCCTTGGTCCAGATCGCGATGAGCTCCTGCGTGCGCTCGTCCTTGGTGATCAGACCGCGCTCGTACTGCTTCTGGACCTTCTCGTCCTGCGCCTCGTAACCCTTGACGATCTCCTTCTTCGCCTCGGGAACGACGACGTCGGAGATGGCCACGGTGACGCCGGAACGGGTCGCCCAGTAGAAGCCGGCCGCCTTCAGGTTGTCGAGCGTCGCCGCCACGATGACCTTGGGGTAGCGCTCGGCGAGGTCGTTGACGATCTCGGAGAGCTGCTTCTTGCCGACCTCGTAGTCGACGAACGGGTAGTCCTCGGGCAGCAGTTCGTTGAAGAGCGCACGGCCGAGCGTGGTCTTCAGACGGAAGCTGTCACCCTGCTGCCACTCCGGCTCGCCCTCTTCCCGCGCCGGCGGCGTCCAGCCGCGCGGCGGGATGGTGCCGACGGGGAAGCGGATGTCGACCCTCGACTGGAGCGAGAGCTCGCCCGCGTCGAACGCCATGATCGCCTCGGCGGCGGAGCCGAAGGACCGGCCCTCGCCCTTGACGTCCCGCATCTCGCCGTCAGTGGTGAGGAAGAACAGACCGAGGACCATGTCCTGGGTCGGCATCGTCACCGGACGGCCGTCAGCGGGCTTGAGGATGTTGTTCGAGGACAGCATCAGGATGCGGGCCTCGGCCTGCGCCTCCGCGGACAGCGGCAGGTGCACGGCCATCTGGTCACCGTCGAAGTCCGCGTTGAACGCGGTGCAGACGAGCGGGTGGATCTGGATGGCCTTGCCCTCGACCAGCTGCGGCTCGAAGGCCTGGATGCCGAGTCGGTGCAGCGTGGGCGCACGGTTCAGCAGAACCGGGTGCTCCGCGATGACCTCTTCCAGGACGTCGTACACGACCGTGCGGCCGCGCTCGACCATCCTCTTCGCGCTCTTGATGTTCTGCGCGTGGTTCAGGTCAACCAGGCGCTTCATCACGAACGGCTTGAAGAGCTCCAGCGCCATCGCCTTCGGCAGACCGCACTGGTGCAGCTTCAGCTGCGGACCGACGACGATCACGGAACGCGCCGAGTAGTCGACTCGCTTACCGAGCAGGTTCTGACGGAAGCGACCCTGCTTGCCCTTCAGCATGTCGCTGAGGGACTTCAGCGGGCGGTTACCGGGACCGGTCACCGGACGGCCGCGACGGCCGTTGTCGAAGAGGGCGTCAACAGCCTCCTGAAGCATGCGCTTCTCGTTGTTGACGATGATCTCGGGCGCGCCGAGGTCGAGGAGCCTCTTCAGACGGTTGTTGCGGTTGATCACACGGCGGTACAGGTCGTTCAGGTCGGAGGTCGCGAAGCGGCCACCGTCCAGCTGCACCATCGGGCGAAGGTCCGGCGGGATGACCGGGACGCAATCGAGGACCATGCCCTTGGGGCTGTTGGAGGTCTGCAGGAAGGCAGACACGACCTTCAGCCGCTTCAGCGCACGGGTCTTCTTCTGGCCCTTGCCGGTACGGATGATCTCGCGGAGGCGCTCGGCCTCCTCCTCCAGGTCGAAGGACTCCAGGCGCTTCTGCAGGGCAGCCGCACCCATGGAGCCGTCGAAGTACGTGCCGAAGCGGTCACGCAGCTCGCGGTAGAGGAGCTCGTCGCCCTCGAGGTCCTGGACCTTGAGGTTCTTGAAGCGCGTCCACACCTCGTCGAGCCGGTCGATCTCGCGCTGCGCACGGTCACGCAGCTGCTTCATCTCCCGCTCGGCACCTTCGCGCACCTTGCGGCGTACGTCGGCCTTGGCGCCCTCGGCCTCGAGCTCGGCCAGGTCGGTCTCGAGCTTCTTGGCACGGGCCTCCAGGTCGGCGTCGCGACGGTTCTCGACCTGCTGACGCTCCACGGAGACATGCGCCTCCAGGGAGGGCAGATCGCGCGTACGGCGCTCCTCGTCCACGAACGTGATCATGTACGCGGCGAAGTAGATGACCTTCTCGAGGTCCTTCGGGGCGAGGTCGAGCAGGTAGCCCAGCCGCGACGGAACGCCCTTGAAGTACCAGATGTGGGTGACAGGAGCGGCCAGTTCGATGTGGCCCATCCGCTCACGACGCACCTTGGCGCGAGTGACCTCGACGCCGCAGCGCTCGCAGATGATGCCCTTGAACCGGACACGCTTGTACTTGCCGCAGTAGCACTCCCAGTCCCGGGTCGGACCGAAGATCTTCTCGCAGAAGAGTCCGTCCTTTTCGGGCTTGAGCGTGCGGTAGTTGATCGTCTCGGGCTTCTTGACCTCGCCGTGGCTCCACTGACGGATGTCGTCAGCGGTGGCCAGACCGATCCGGAGCTCGTCGAAGAAGTTGACGTCGAGCACTATGCGTCAATCCCTCTCAGGGTTGTAAGTCATGGGGTCTGATACGGGGGTCCTGGGGCCGGCGGCCTTCATGACGAAGGCCGCCGGACTCCCGTCAGACCTCTTCGACGCTGCTCGGCTCACGCCGGGACAGGTCGATGCCAAGCTCCTCCGCAGCGCGGAAGACGTCCTCGTCCGTGTCGCGCATCTCGATGGACATGCCGTCCGAGGACAGCACCTCCACGTTGAGGCACAGGGACTGCATCTCCTTGATGAGCACCTTGAAGGACTCGGGGATGCCGGGCTCGGGGATGTTCTCGCCCTTGACGATGGCCTCGTAGACCTTCACGCGGCCGGTGACGTCGTCGGACTTGATGGTCAGCAGCTCCTGGAGGGCGTATGCGGCGCCGTAAGCCTCCAGCGCCCACACCTCCATCTCGCCGAACCGCTGGCCACCGAACTGGGCCTTACCACCCAGCGGCTGCTGGGTGATCATGGAGTACGGACCGGTCGAGCGGGCGTGGAGCTTGTCGTCGACCAGGTGGTGGAGCTTGAGGATGTACATGTAGCCGATCGAGATCGGCTCCGGGAACGGCTCGCCGGAGCGGCCGTCGAACAGACGCGCCTTGCCGGACGGGAGGACCATACGGTCGCCGTCGCGGTTCGGGACGGTGTGCTCCAGCAGACCGGCCAGCTCGTCCTCGCGGGCACCGTCGAAGACCGGGGTCGCCACGTTCGTACGCGGGTCGACCTGGTCGGCGCCGATGACCTGGAGACGCTGAGCCCACTCGTCGGCGAGTCCGGAGACGTCCCAGCCCTGGCTGGCGAGCCAGCCGAGGTGGATCTCCAGGACCTGTCCCGGGTTCATTCGGGACGGCACACCCAGGGGGTTGAGGATGATGTCGACCGGGGTGCCGTCCTCCAGGAACGGCATGTCCTCGATCGGCAGGATCTTGGAGATGACGCCCTTGTTGCCGTGGCGGCCGGCGAGCTTGTCACCGTCGGTGATCTTGCGCTTCTGCGCCACGTACACGCGCACCAGCTGGTTCACACCGGGGGGCAGCTCGTCGCCCTCCTCGCGGTCGAAGACACGTACGCCGATGACCTTGCCGGTCTCGCCGTGCGGCACCTTCAGCGAGGTGTCACGGACCTCACGGGCCTTCTCACCGAAGATCGCGCGCAGCAGGCGCTCCTCCGGCGTCAGCTCGGTCTCACCCTTGGGGGTCACCTTGCCGACGAGGATGTCGCCCGCGATGACCTCGGCGCCGATGCGGATGATGCCGCGCTCGTCGAGGTCGGCGAGGACCTCCTCGGAGACGTTCGGGATGTCCCGGGTGATCTCCTCGGGGCCGAGCTTGGTGTCACGGGCGTCGACCTCGTGCTCCTCGATGTGGATCGAGGAGAGGACGTCGTCCTGTACGAGGCGCTGCGACAGGATGATCGCGTCCTCGTAGTTGTGGCCTTCCCACGGCATGAAGGCGACGAGCAGGTTCTTGCCCAGCGCCATCTCGCCTTCCTGGGTGGCCGGACCGTCGGCGAGCACTTGGCTCTCCACGACCCGGTCGCCCTCGTGGACGATGACCTTCTGGTTGACCGAGGTGCCCTGGTTGGAACGGGAGAACTTGGCAACCCGGTACGTGGTGTACGTGCCGTCGTCGTTGGCCACGGTGACGTAGTCCGCGGAGACCTCCTGGACCACACCCGCCTTCTCGGCCTTGATGACGTCACCGGCGTCGACGGCGCAGCGGTACTCCATGCCCGTACCGACGAGGGGAGCCTCGGCGGTGATCAGCGGCACGGCCTGACGCATCATGTTCGCGCCCATGAGGGCACGGTTGGCGTCGTCGTGCTCGAGGAACGGGATCATGGCAGTCGCGACCGAGACCATCTGGCGCGGGGAGACGTCCATGTAGTCGACGTCGTCACCGGGGACGTAGTCGACCTCGCCACCACGGCGGCGAACCAGCACGCGGGACTCCTCGAACCGCATGTCGTCCGACAGCGGCGCGTTGGCCTGCGCGATGACGAAGCGGTCCTCCTCGTCGGCGGTCAGGTAGTCGACCTCATCGGTGACGAAACCGTCGGTGACCCGGCGGTAGGGCGTCTCGACGAAGCCGAACGCGTTGACCCGGCCGTACGAGGCGAGCGAGCCGATCAGGCCGATGTTCGGGCCTTCAGGGGTCTCGATCGGGCACATGCGGCCGTAGTGGGACGGGTGCACGTCACGGACCTCGAAGCCGGCCCGCTCACGGGAGAGACCACCCGGGCCAAGAGCCGACAGACGGCGCTTGTGGGTGAGACCCGACAGCGGGTTGTTCTGGTCCATGAACTGCGACAGCTGGCTGGTGCCGAAGAACTCCTTGATGGAGGCGACGACCGGCCGGATGTTGATCAGCGTCTGCGGCGTGATCGCCTCGACGTCCTGAGTCGTCATGCGCTCACGGACAACGCGCTCCATACGCGCCAGACCCGTACGGACCTGGTTCTGGATGAGCTCGCCGACGTTACGCAGACGACGGTTGCCGAAGTGGTCGATGTCGTCGGTCTCGACGACGATCGAGGCGTTGTTGTCGCCCATGACCGTCTCGGTCTCACCGGCGTGCAGCTTCACCAGGTACTTGATCGTCGAGATGATGTCCTCGACGGTCAGGATCCCGGCGTCCAGCGGGGCGTCGCCGCCCAGCTTCTTGTTGACCTTGTAGCGGCCGACCTTGGCGAGGTCGTAACGCTTCGGGTTGAAGTAGAGGTTCTCGAGCAGCGTCTGCGCGGCCTCACGGGTCGGGGGCTCGCCCGGACGCAGCTTGCGGTAGATGTCGAGCAGTGCGTCGTCCTGGCCCTGGGTGTGGTCCTTCTCCAGGGTGGCGCGCATGGACTCGTACTCGCCGAACTCCTCCAGGATCTGCTCGGTCGTCCAACCGAGAGCCTTGAGCAGAACGGTCACGGACTGCTTGCGCTTGCGGTCGATGCGGACACCGACCATGTCGCGCTTGTCGATCTCCATCTCCAGCCAGGCACCCCGGGAGGGGATGACCTTCGCGGAGAAGATGTCCTTGTCGGACGTCTTGTCGATGGAGGAGTCGAAGTAGACACCCGGCGAACGGACCAGCTGCGACACCACGACACGCTCGGTGCCGTTGATGACGAAGGTGCCCTTGTTCGTCATGAGCGGGAAGTCGCCCATGAAGACGGTCTGGGACTTGATCTCGCCGGTCTCGTTGTTGGTGAACTCAGCGGTGACGAAGAGCGGGGCGGCGTACGTGAAGTCGCGCTCCTTGCACTCGTCGATGGAGTTCTTCGGAGGCTCGAAACGGTGGTCGCGGAAGGTCAGCGACATCGACCCGGAGAAGTCCTCAATCGGAGAGATCTCCTCGAAGATCTCCTCCAGGCCGGACTTGGTGGGGACGTCCTGTCCGCTTTCCAGAGCCGCCTCGACACGAGCCTTCCACGCGTCGTTACCGAGCAGCCAGTCGAAGCTCTCGGTTTGCAGCGCAAGAAGGTTCGGAACCTCGAGGGGCTCCTTGATCTTTGCAAAGGAGATGCGCAGCGGGGCAGTGCTGGCGCCGTTGTTCGTATTCGCGGTCGAGGCAGTGCGCGAGGCGGCCAAGAGGGGGTCCTTCCGAGGGCTCGGACTCACTACGCGCGTACCGGTCCCAAGCCGGGCACAGAGACAGACGTTTCCTGATCAGCCAAAGAAGGCCAGGTCAGGTCCGTTTCAATCCACAGTGCTCAAGCGAGGGCATGCCCCTGGTGACGGGCAGGAGGCAGCTAACAGGCAGCGCAAAGGGTCAGTGTAGCCACTAGGCCCACTGATGTCCAGTGCGGGTTTTTGAAGACCCTCGTTGTTCTCAACCCCTGCTGCAAGCCACGCCCTCAATGCACTTCGATGCTTCCCTCTTCGCCGTCGATCCATGCCTCGGATTCGGATCGTTGTGACGACGCGTCCTGAGAATTGCGCGCTGCGTGCGGTTCGTCAAGGCCCCCCATGCCCAAACCGGGTGCTGCCATCGTCACTTGCAGACCGGTCTGCTGCCCGTCACCGAGGCGGCCTGAGGCACAACGAAGATCACCATACTCGCCGCGACCTACAGCGCAAGGCAGCCGCCACGGCACCCCCTCGAACGCCGAAGAGCGACCACCCAACTGGGTGATCGCTCCTCAGTGCGTCCGCGTTACAGCCCTACGGGAGAGCTGTGTCACGGGAAGTCGCCGTGCGGCCGTGGCCGCACTCGGAGACTTACTTGACCTCGACGGAGGCGCCGGCGCCCTTGAGGGACTCGGCGGCCTTGTCGGCGGCGTCCTTGGCGACCTTCTCGAGGACGGGCTTCGGGGCGCCGTCCACGAGGTCCTTGGCCTCCTTCAGACCCAGGGAGGTCAGCTCACGCACGACCTTGATGACCTGGATCTTCTTGTCGCCGGCGCCGGTGAGGATGACGTCGAACTCGTCCTGCTCGGGCTCGGCCTCGGCGGCCGGGGCGGCCGGGCCACCGGCGGCGACGACGGCGGCCGGGGCGGCGGCGGTGACGTCGAACTTGTCCTCGAACGCCTTCACGAACTCGGAGAGCTCGATGAGGGTCATCTCCTCGAACTGCGCGAGCAGGTCTTCCTGGCTGAGCTTCGCCATGATGGGCGATCCTTCCACTAATTCGGCTGGTGCCGGATGTACATGTCGGCGGGCGTACGTTGGGCCCGCTTCGACCGCTGCCTCAGTGCTGCTGCCTTGAGGCCGCGGTCAATGTGCGAGCCGAATTACTCGGCACCGCCCTGCTCGGCCTGCTTGGCACGAAGCGCCTCCGCGGTGCGGACGAACTTCGAGGGAAGCGCCTGGAAGACCGCGGCAGCCTGGGACGGCTTGGCCTTCATGGCGCCTGCCAGCTTGGCGAGCAGAACCTCGCGGGACTCGAGGTCCGCAAGCTTCTTGATCTCGTCGGCGGACAACGCCTTGCCCTCAAGGACACCGCCCTTGATGACGAGAGAGGGGTTGTTCTTGGCAAAGTCACGAAGACCCTTCGCCGCCTCGACCGGGTCACCGGTCACGAAGGCAACAGCGGTCGAGCCCTCGAGGTGCTCGTCCAGGTCGACCCCGGCCTCCTTGGCCGCGATCTGGGTCAGCGTGTTCTTCACCACTCGGTACTGAGCGTTCTCGCCGAGAGAACGGCGGAGCTCCTGGAGCTGCGCCACGGACAGTCCGACGTAAGAAGTCACGACAGCGGCGTTGGAATTACGCAGCTTCGTCGTGATCTCTTCAACGGCTGCGACTTTGTCCTCTGCGACCTTGTTGGACGTCGCCATGAGCCTCGGCCTCCTTCCGGGGTGATGATCCTCGACTGACCTCTCGGTCAGCCGCACGTCGCCGGACCGCCTGAATCAGGCACGCGAGGAAGGGGCTCGTCTCAACATCAAAACGAAACGCCCCGGCGCAGGCGCACGGGGCGTGAACTCGACCGATATCCCTGACGGGATACGGGAGCTCTTCCACAGTCACCTGCGCGGGCCGTCCGCATTTCAGCGGATCCTTCGGCCACCATGTCCTCTTACGAGCACACGGCAACGACCAGCGGTCTTTGGCTTCCGTGGCAGAGTACGCGACCGGCCGAGTGTCAAGCAAATCCGCCGGGAGCGGCCGGCTCACGACCAGCCGGCCGCTCTGGGCACACGCTCACTTGCGGAGCGGTCACGCCGGCGGCTGCTGACCCACCAGGTCCTTGAAGTCCGCGGTGTCGGCGGCCGGAGGCTCCTCGGCGGAGACCTCCACGCCGTAGTCGCTGTAGTACGCCGTGGAGGACATCTCCCCGGTCGCCAGCTTGCCCTTCTCGACCTTCTTCACCAGCAGATCGTCGTCGTCGACCCAGATGTCGACCGTCTCGGTGGTGATCCCGGCCTGCTCCAACTGCCTCTTCAGGTCAGCAAGTTGTCCCTCAGTGAGACTCGAGTTCCGCACCGCGAGATCCGCGACGTCCACCGTCCCCGAGTAGTGCGTGGTCTTCACCCCGCGCACCGTCTCCTCGCCGACCTTCCGCACATCGCCGGAGGCCAGCAGCAGCTTCACCGACTGATTGGGCGTGGTGTTCTGCATCTGGTCCTTGAGATACGCCCCGGAGCCGCCCGCGAGGTCCGCGAGATCGTCGTACGCGTACTTGATCCAGTGCTTGCCGCCCGACTGCGCGGCGAACTGGTCGCCCATCTTCGCGTAGTAGGCGTCCGGCAGATAGCGGGCCTCCATCGATGTGGAGCCCATCTGACGCATCGTGTCGGCCATCGTCCCGCCGGTGTACGTGATCGTCAGATTGCCGGTGAGTCCGTCGGCCCAGCCGAGCGCGCCGTCCGCCTTCATGGACATCATCGAGCCCATGGTCGTCGTGGCCTCGACCTTGGCGGAGTCGGCCTTGTCGGTGGTCGTCTCCACGGAACGCAGGGCCGCTATCGGGCTCACCCGGGTCGGGGCCTTGCCGGCCGCCTTGCCGTCGTCCCCCGAGTCCTTGCCGGAGTCCGAGCCGCTGCAGGCCGCCACCCCCGTCAACGCGGCCACCACCGCGATCGACAGGCCCACGCGGCGCACACTCGTGCTCTTCATTCGTCCCCACCCCTATGTGATTTCTGTGCCAGCACGCTAGCGCAAGCCACTGACACCCGGATCCGTAAAACTACTCAGACCAAAGGGACGGGCCCCGCACCTCGAAAGGTTGCGGGGCCCGCCGACAAGAACGCGTACGCGACTGCCGGTTGAGTCCTGGACTCAGACGGCGGCCGGGTCCTCCTCGACGAGGAGGTTGCGGGTGCGGTTCGGGTCGAGCGGAATGCCGGGGCCCATCGTGGTGGTGATGGCGGCCTTCTTGATGTACCGGCCCTTCGCGGCGGACGGCTTCAGACGGAGGATCTCCTCCAGCGCGGCGCCGTAGTTCTCCACCAGCTTGGTGTCGTCGAAGGACGACTTGCCGATGATGAAGTGCAGGTTCGAGTGCTTGTCGACGCGGAACTCGATCTTGCCGCCCTTGATCTCGGTCACGGCCTTGGCCACGTCCGGGGTCACGGTGCCGGTCTTCGGGTTCGGCATCAGACCACGCGGGCCGAGGACGCGGCCGAGGCGGCCGACCTTGCCCATGAGGTCCGGGGTTGCGACGACGGCGTCGAAGTCCAGACGGCCCTTCGACACCTCGTCGATGAGCTCGTCGGAGCCGACGATGTCGGCGCCCGCGGCAGTCGCAGCCTCGGCACGGTCACCGGTCGCGAAGACCAGGACCCGGGCGGTCTTACCGGTGCCGTGCGGGAGGTTGACGGTGCCACGGACCATCTGGTCGGCCTTGCGCGGGTCGACGCCCAGGCGGAAGGCGACCTCGACGGTGCCGTCGAACTTGGTGGTGGAGGTCTCCTTGGCGAGACGCACGGCCTCGAGCGGGGCGTACAGCTTCTCCCGGTCGATCTTGGCGTCCGCAGCGCGGAGAGACTTGCTGCGCTTGCTCACTGCTGCTCCTGATGTGTTCTGAAGGAGTCGTGGTACGGACCGAGCAGGCCCTTCCACGTGCGGCCTTGCGAGCCGCATGGTTCTACGAAGGTGGGGTTCAGCCCTCGACCGTGATGCCCATGGAACGCGCGGTACCGGCGATGATCTTCGCCGCGGCGTCCAGGTCGTTCGCGTTCAGGTCGGGCATCTTGGTGGTGGCGATCTCGCGGACCTGCGCCTCGGTGATCTTGGCGACCTTGGTCTTGTGCGGCTCGCCGGAGCCCTTCTGCACGCCCGCGGCCTTGAGGATCATCTTGGCGGCCGGCGGCGTCTTGGTGATGAAGGTGAAGGAACGGTCCTCGTAGACCGTGATCTCCACCGGAATCACCGAGCCACGCTGCGACTCGGTCGCGGCGTTGTAGGCCTTGCAGAACTCCATGATGTTGACGCCGTGCTGGCCCAGCGCCGGGCCGACCGGCGGAGCCGGGTTGGCGGCACCGGCCTGGATCTGGAGCTTGATCAGCCCCGTGACCTTCTTCTTCTTGGGAGGCATTCCGGGTCCTCTGCCTTTTCTTGTGTCTTGCCTTGTCATGTTGCCGCGAAGGCAACCGCACCACGATAACGGCCAACGTGGCACAGCCTGAAACCGAGCAGGTCAGGCGACCGTGCGAGCGATCGCCTGACCTGGACGGAAGCGGGTGTTCCAGAAGGTTCCGAGCAGTCGGCCTTCTGGAATCCGGGAAGCTAGTTCTTCTGGATCTGGTCGAAGGACAGCTCGACCGGAGTCTCGCGACCGAAGATCTCGACGAGGCCCTTGACCTTCTTCGAGTCGGCGTTGATCTCGTTGATGGTTGCCTGGAGCGTCGCGAACGGGCCGTCGGTGACGGTGACCGAGTCGCCGACCTCGAAGTCCAGCACCTGGACCTCGACCTTGCGAGCCGGAGTCGGCTTGCCCTCGGCCTCGGCGGCCTCGCGGGCGGCCTTCTCCTCGGCCTCCGGGGCGAGCATCTTGACGATCTCGTCCAGGGTCAGCGGGTACGGGTCGTAGGCGTTGCCCACGAAGCCGGTGACGCCGGGCGTGTTGCGGACGACGCCCCAGGACTCGTTCGTCAGATCCATGCGGACAAGGACGTAACCGGGCAGCTTGTTCTGCCGGACGTTCTTGCGCTCGCCGTTCTTGATCTGGACGATCTCTTCCTCGGGAACCTCGGCCTGGTAGATGAAGTCCTCGACGTTCAGCGAGACGGCGCGCTGCTCCAGGTTGGCCTTTACGCGCTTCTCGTAACCGGCGTAGGTGTGGATGACGTACCACTCGCCGGGCAGCCCGCGGAGCTCCTCGCGGAGGGCGGTGACCGGGTCGACCGGCTCGGGCTCTTCCTCCGCAGCCTCGGCTTCGGCTTCCTCGGGGGCTTCTTCCGCGGCTTCCTCGGCGACGGCCACGTCTTCGCCCGACGCGTCCTCGGCGGCCTCGGTCAGAGCAGCCTCTTCGATGGCCTCAGTGGTGTCGGCGTCCTCGACGTTCTTCTCAGCGTCCGCAGCCTCGACGATGTCGAGCTCGTCCTCAACGGACTCCGCCGACTCGATGGCGTCGTTCAGGTTCGGGTCAGACACGGTGGCTGCTTCTTCCTGGATACATAGGGGTGGAACACGCGAAAGCGGGCGCCGAGTACGGCGCCCTTCGCGCTTGGCTCAGCCGAAGACGTACTTGGCCGCCTTGTCGAGTCCAAAGTCAATCACAGTCACCAGACCGATCATGATGACAACAAAGATGATCACCACGGTGGTGTAGGTCGTCAGCTGGCTGCGAGTCGGCCAGACAACCTTGCGGAGTTCCGCGACGATCTGGCGGTAGAAGAGGGCGAGGCGCTTCAGCGGGCCCTTCTTGGCACGCTTGCCGCCCTTGCGGCCCTTCTTCTTGGACTCCGGCACCTCATCCTGGGCATCAGGCATGTCGATGGAGCCCACGGCGTCCGTCACTCGTCCTCACCTGATTCCGGGTCGTGGCCGTGCCGCGCCCGGTCGAGCCGCACGGCGGGTGCATTGCAGTACGTACATGCGCACACATCCCTGACGAAAGGAGTGTGTAGCAGGGCCGGAGGGACTTGAACCCCCAACCGCTGGTTTTGGAGACCAGTGCTCTACCAATTGAGCTACGACCCTTTGTTTCCCTTCAACGTACCGCATCCGTCCGAGTGCTCGGTGTGCACCCGGTGCGTGCGGCCGGTGAAGGCCAACGAGGTGAGAGTGTACGTGGTCGGCGGCCGGTCGTCGAACAGATAGCGCCCGTACGGGCTTTGGCGGGGCCCGCTCAGTCTGTGAAACCCGTGTGCCGCGGACGTTTCGGGTCTGGAACGATGGGCCCATGAGCGCTGCAACCCCTCCCACCGACCGCCGGGTCTCCGCCCGAGTCGGTGCGATCTCCGAGTCCGCCACCCTCGCCGTGGACGCCAAGGCCAAGGCCCTGAAGGCCGCAGGACGTCCGGTGATCGGCTTCGGCGCCGGTGAGCCCGACTTCCCGACGCCGGACTACATCGTCGAGGCCGCCATCGAGGCGTGCAAGAACCCGAAGTACCACCGCTACACGCCGGCCGGTGGCCTTCCCGAGCTGAAGGCCGCGATCGCCGCCAAGACGCTGCGCGACTCCGGGTACGAGCCCGAGGTCTCGCAGATCCTGGTGACCAACGGCGGCAAGCAGGCCATCTACGAGGCGTTCGCCGCGATCCTCGACCCGGGCGACGAGGTGATCGTCCCGGCTCCGTACTGGACGACGTACCCGGAGTCGATCCGCCTCGCCGGCGGTGTCCCGGTCGAGGTCGTCGCCGACGAGACCACCGGCTATCGCGTCTCGGTCGAGCAGCTGGAGGCGGCCCGTACGGAGAAGACGAAGGTCGTCCTCTTCGTGTCCCCGTCCAACCCGACCGGCGCCGTCTACAACCGCGCCGACACCGAGGCCATCGGCCGCTGGGCCGTCGAGCACGGCCTGTGGGTGATGACGGACGAGATCTACGAACACCTCGTCTACGGAGACGCCGCTTCCGTGTCGCTGCCGGCCCTCCTGCCCGAGCTGCGCGACAAGTGCGTCGTGGTCAACGGCGTGGCGAAGACGTACGCGATGACCGGCTGGCGTGTCGGCTGGATCATCGGCCCGAAGGATGTGGTGAAGGCCGCGACGAACCTCCAGTCGCACGCCACCTCCAATGTGTCGAACGTGGCGCAGATCGCCGCGCTCGCCGCCGTCTCCGGCGACCTGGACGCCGTCGCCAAGATGCGCGAGGCCTTCGACCGGCGCCGCAAGACGATCGTGCGGATGCTGAACGAGATCGACGGCGTCGTCTGCCCCGAGCCCGAGGGCGCCTTCTATGCGTACCCCTCCGTGAAGACCCTCATCGGCAAGGAGATCCGCGGCAAGCGCCCGAAGGATTCGGTCGAGCTGGCCGCCCTGATCCTGGAGGAGGCCGAGGTCGCGGTCGTCCCGGGCGAGGCCTTCGGCACTCCGGGGTACCTGCGGCTTTCGTACGCCCTCGGGGACGAGGACTTGGTCGAGGGTGTCTCCCGGATCCAGAAGCTGCTGGCGGAGGCACGGGCCTGAGTTTTCGTACGTCCTAGGGGCGTCGTTTTTGTTTTCGCGCTCCACGCGCGTGTGCGGGTCGCTTCCCTTCGGGGAGGCGGCCCGCTTCTCAGTGCGAGCAAGACCACGTTCGGGGAAAGAGCTACCGACTCGGCAGCGACGTACGGCAGGATCTTGGGATGCAAGACGTACGTGATGTCTCTGAGTTGCCGAAAGCCCATCTGCACCTGCATTTCACCGGGTCGATGCGGATCACCACCCTGCTGGAACTGGCCGACAAGCATGGGATCCATCTTCCCGACGCGCTGACCAGCGGGGAGCCGCCGAAGCTGCGGGCCACGGACGAGCGGGGCTGGTTCCGTTTCCAGCGGCTGTACGACGCGGCGCGGTCGTGCCTCAGAGAGCCCGAGGACATTCAGCGGCTGGTGCGCGAGGCCGCCGAGGAGGACCTCAGGGACGGCTCCGGCTGGCTGGAGATCCAGGTCGATCCGACCTCGTACGCGCCTCGCCTGGGCGGTCTGATCCCGGCCCTGGAGGTCATCCTGGACGCGGTCGACTCGGCCATGCGCGAGACCGGGCTCGGGATACGGGTCCTGGTGGCCGCGAACCGTATGAAGCACCCACTGGACGCCCGCACGCTGGCCCGGCTGGCCGTGCGGTACGCGGACCGCGGCATCGTCGGCTTCGGGCTCTCCAACGACGAACGCCGGGGCATGGCACGGGACTTCGACCGGGCCTTCGCCATCGCGCGTGACGGCGGGTTGCTGGCCGCTCCGCACGGCGGCGAGCTGACGGGGCCGGCGTCGGTGCGCGACTGCCTGGACGACCTGGACGCGTCGCGGATCGGGCACGGGGTGCGGGCCGCCGAGGACCCGCGTCTGCTCAAGCGGCTCGCGGACCGCGGGATCACGTGTGAGGTGTGCCCGGCGTCGAACGTCGCCCTAGGGGTGTACGAAAAGCCGGAGGACGTCCCCTTGCGCACGCTCTTCGAAGCAGGGGTCCCTATGGCGCTCGGTGCGGACGATCCGCTGCTGTTCGGCTCGCGCCTGGCCGCCCAGTACGAGATCGCGCGCCGTCATCACGGTTTCACGGATGCTGAACTGGCCGAGCTGGCGCGGCAGTCGGTACGGGGGTCGGCTGCGCCTCCGGACGTCAAGAAGAAGTTGCTGTCCGGGATCGACGACTGGCTTGCCTGATCCTTCGGTATGCGCCCCGCCCTGGCGACGGTGGGTCGATCAGAGGTTGACGCCGACCATCACCGGTTCGTTGACCAGTGTGATCCCGAAGGCTGCGTGGACTCCGGCGACGACCTCGCGGGCCAGCGCGAGCAGGTCCTCGGTGGTGGCCTCGCCGCGGTTGGTGAGGGCGAGGGTGTGCTTGGTGGAGATGCGTGCGGGGCCGGTTCCGTAGCCCTTGGTGAAGCCGGACTTGTCGATCAGCCAGGCCGCGGAGGTCTTGGTGTGGCCGTTGCCCGCCGGGTACGCGGGCGGGGTGACGTCCGTGCCCAGACGCGCCCGCACGCGCGCGTGGAACGCCGCGAACTGTTCGTCGGTGAGGATCGGGTTGGTGAAGAAGGACCCTGCCGACCAGGTGTCGTGGTCCTCGGGGTCCAGGACCATGCCTTTGCCGGAGCGCAGCTTGAGGACGGTCTCGCGGGCGTCCGCGAGGGGTACCCGCTCGCCGGCCTCGACGCCCAGGGCGCGGGCGGTCTCGGCGTACTTGATCGGCGCGGAGAGCCCGTCCGCGTCCTCCAGCTGGAAGCGGACGCGCAGGACGACGAAGCGCTCGGGGTCGGCCTTGAAGCGGCTGTGGCGGTACGAGAAGGCGCAGTCGGCGTTCGGAACGGTGACCGTTTCGCGGGCCTTCCGGTCGTATGCGATCACTTCGGTGATCGTCGACGACACTTCCTGGCCGTACGCGCCGACGTTCTGGATGGGTGTCGCGCCTGCGGAGCCGGGGATTCCGGCGAGGCACTCGATGCCTGCGAGGCCCGCCTCGACGGTGCGGGCGACCGCGTCGGTCCATACCTCGCCAGCGGCCAACTCCAGCTTCGTACCGTCGAGTTCGAAGCCGCGGGTGGCGATGCGCAGGGCGGTTCCGGCGAAGCCCTTGTCGCCGATGACCAGGTTGGAGCCGCCGCCGATGAGCAGCAGCGGCGTACCGGTGTCGTCGGCCTCGCGGACGGCGGCGACCACCTCGGCGTCGGTTGACGCGGTGATCAGCCGCGCGGCGGGACCGCCGAGCCGGAAGGTGGTCAGTGGGGCCAGTGGGGCGTCGTGGAGTTCCTGCACGTGCACAAGGGTACGAGAACGGCCCCGCCGGTCAGGGCGGGGCCGTATTCGGTGGGACTCGAGTTACAGGCGCCGGAGCGCGTCCGACCAGTCCAGCGGGAGGTCATCCGTGGTCACCGTCCAGCTGACGAATTTCGCGTCCCGCATCTGAGGGCTGAGCCCTCGGGCGGTCGGCTCATGGGCGCTGGAGCGGGCGAAGGCCTTGAGCGCCGCGGGCGACTCCCAGGCGGACAGCGTCCAGAAGGTCCGCCTCAACGGCGCCGCCTTCAGGGAGGCCCCGTACGCACCCGGCGCCTTGCGCACCTGCTGCCAGACACCCGGCGTCCTGAGGAGGAACTTGAGCGCTCCCCAGAGAGTGCGGGTTTCGAAGCGGGAGGCGAAGACGTGCGCTTCCGTGCGCTCCGGTGGGATGTTCGGCACGGTCCAGGGGAGGGTGGGCATGATCAAACTCCTTCCAGGGTTTGGTTTCCGAACTCACGTGGGTTTGCCATCTGAATCCGTCACGAACCGAAGGTTGGGTTTCCGAACTCAGCTCTCAGCGCGAGGCCGTCTCCAGGACCGGCGCGGGTGCCGCCTCGTCGCCCGGAGTCCGTACCTCGACTGCGCATGGGCGAGCCGGGATGAGCAGTGTCGCGACGCCCGCCATGGCCACGGCGAAGGCGCCGACCCACAGCGCGGGCCTGAGTCCGTCCACGAAGGTCTGGCCGGTCTCGTAGCCACCCTGTGCGGAGAAGATCGAGGCCATCACGGCGATACCGAGCGCGCCGCCGACTTCGCGCAGTGCGTTGTTGGTGCCGGACGCGATCCCCTGTTCCGACCCCCGGACGCTGGACATGACCAGGCTCGAGGCCGGGGCGAAGAAGAGGGACATGCCGATGCCGCTGATGATCAGGGCGGGCAGTTGCCCGGTGAACGAGGTGTCGGTCTCGACGATCGAGGCGAACCAGCCCAGCCCGGCAGCCTGTAGAAACAGGCCCGCGGCGACGACCGGCCGTCCGCCGATCCGGTCGGACAGATAGCCGGCGACCGGCGCGATGAGCATCGGCATGCCGGTCCAGGGCAGCATGCGCAGCCCCGCCTCGGTGGGCGTGTAGCCGAGAACGCCCTGCAGGTACTGACTGAGCAGGAAGATCGAGCCAAACATCCCCAGGAACATCAGCAGGCTGGCCGCGTTGATCCCGGCGAAGGCCCGGTTGCGGAAGAGCCGCATCGGCAGCATGGGGTGCTTGGCATGGATGCCGTGGTACACGAATCCGACGAGAAGGGCCGCGCCCGCGAACAGACCCAGGAGGACGAGTCCGTCGGTCCAGCCGACGACAGGCGCGCGGACCAGTCCGTACACGATGCCGAACAGGCCACCGCTGGCGAGCAGCGTGCCGGTGATGTCGAGCGGTGCACCCGAGCCGTACGACTCCGAGAGGCGCAGCCGGGCGAGCGGCAGCAGGGCCAGGCCGATCGGCACGTTCAGCCAGAAGATCCAGCTCCAGGAGATGTGTTCGGTGAGGCTGCCGCCGATGAGCGGCCCGGACGCGACCGCGAGGCCGTTGACGGCGCCCCAGATCCCGTACGCCATACCGCGTTTGGCGGCGGGCACGGCGGCCGTCAGCAGGGTCAGCGTCAGCGGCATCACGATCGCGGCGCCGACGCCCTGCACCGCGCGAGCGGCGATCAGCGAGTCGATACCGGGCGCCATGGCAGCGGCGGCCGAGGCACCGGTGAAGATCGTGATGCCGACGAGGAAGAGCCGCCGGCGACCGTACCGGTCCCCGAGCGCCGCGCCGAACATCAGCAGCACGGCGAAGGTCAGCGTGTACGCGCTCACCGTCCATTCCAGGTCGTCCATCCCTCCCCCGAAGTCCTCACGGATCGACGGCAGGGCAGTGGTGACGACGAGGTTGTCGAGCGCCGCCATGAACCCGGCGACGCTGGTGATGACGAGGGCCCAGACTGTTCCCCCGCGACGTTCGGTCGGTGCGGTCTTCTGTGACATCGCTCCCCCAACGGCTTGGTTAGTTATTGATGACTAACTTCCACGGGCATAAAAAAGCGAAAGCTTCCCACCGCGTGGTTTCACTTTTGGAGCCGACCCTTGGTACGAGCCTCGGGGTAAAGCCCCTCCCACACCCGGTGTTCGGGCGGAAAGCCCATGGACACCAGGCAGTTGATAAGCATTCCGTAGGCCATGAAGGTCGTGGTTTCGCCCGGGTCGGCGCCGAGCGGCAGCTGTACGGCGTCCCACAGGCGCATCCAGCCGCCTCGCACCGCCTCGCCGAGCTCCCGCTCACCGGCCTGCTCGGCGGCAGCAACGGCGACGTACATCTGCATCTGCATCAGCAATAGTTCCGGACGCGCAGCGATGAGTTCGGTGTACCCATTCGCCATGGAGTCCAGGGCCTCTTCACCCTCCAGCCCCTTGGCGGCCTCCTCGAAGGTGCGGAGAACCTCCTCCATGCAGCGCTCCGCCGCCGCGAGGAAGATCGCCTTCTTGCCCGGGAAGAGCCGGAAGAGATATGGCTGCGAGACCCCCACCCGCTTGGCGATCGCCTCGGTGGACGTGCCGTAGTAGCCGCTCCGGGCGAACTCGCTCATGGCCGCCCGGATGACGCTCTCGCGCCTCTCCTCTGCACTCATCCTGACCACGGGCATTAAGTTAGTGGCCAATCACTACCTACGTCAAGGGGTGTCTTGAGGGCCGTGCTGAGTGCATGAGTAAGGGGCACGCTCAACGGAGGCGTGCCCCTTACTCATGCACTCCTGCATGCCATCAAGCCAGTCGTACGACCGCCCGTGACATCCCCAGGACCTTCTGTCCCGCGCTCATCGCCGTGAGGTCGACGCGCACGGTGTTGTCGTCCAGCTTGGCCCCGACCTTGGCGCTGACCTCGATCGTGGCCCCCTTGTCGTCGTTCGGTACGACCACGGGCTTGGTGAAGCGCACTCCGTACTCGACGACCGCGCCCGGATCGCCCACCCAGTCGGTGACGACCCGGATCGCCTCGGCCATCGTGAACATGCCGTGCGCGATGACATCAGGGAGGCCGACCTCGACCGCGAACTTCTCGTTCCAGTGGATCGGGTTGAAGTCCCCGGAGGCGCCCGCGTACTGCACAAGCGTGGCGCGGGTCACCGGGAAGGTCTGAGCCGGCAGTTCGGTGCCGACCTCGATGTCGTCGTACGCGATATTCGCCGCCATACGTCTCAGCCCTCCTCTGCCGCGCGGGCCACGAGCTTCGTCCAGGCGGTCACCACATGCTCGCCCGCCTCGTCGTGGACCTCACCCCGGATGTCCAGGATGTCGTTGCCCGCCATGGACTTGATCGCCTCGATGGTCGAGACGACCGTCAGTCGATCCCCCGCGCGCACCGGGCGCTTGTAGGCGAACTTCTGGTCGCCGTGCACCACCCGGCTGTAGTCAAGGCCCAGTTGGGGGTCCTGGACGACCTGTCCCGCGGCCTTGAAGGTGATCGCGAACACGAAGGTGGGCGGGGCGATCACATCGGCGTACCCGAGCGCCTTGGCGGCTTCCGGGTCCGTGTAGGCGGGGTTGGGATCCCCCACTGCCTCCGCGAACTCGCGGATCTTCTCCCGGCCGACCTCATAGGGATCGGTGGGCGGGTAGGACCGCCCCACGAAGGACTGGTCGAGCGCCATGGCTCGGTACCTCCTGATGTTCGCTGTGATTGCCCGGAACAAGCATGCGTGACATTCGGCCCGGCGAGCCGACAACGACGCGAGGCCGCCCCCATTAGCTGGGGACGGCCTCGTGTACGAGCCTGTTTTATCGCGTCTCGCGATGCGCGGTGTGCGCATTGCAACGCGGGCAGTGCTTCTTCATCTCAAGACGGTCCGGGTTGTTACGCCGGTTCTTCTTGGTGATGTAGTTCCGCTCCTTGCACTCCACGCAGGCCAGCGTGATCTTCGGGCGGACGTCGGTGGCAGCCACGTGAGTGCTCCTTGACGAACGGATGGGACAGTACAACGCACAGAAGAGTAGCCGATCGAAGGACCGACCCCACAATCGGCTACTGTCAGTAGCGGTGACCGGACTTGAACCGGTGACACAGCGATTATGAGCCGCTTGCTCTACCGACTGAGCTACACCGCTGCGATGCGATCGGACCACCTCACGGCGGAAACCTCACACACCAGAGCCCCAATACGGAATCGAACCGTAGACCTTCTCCTTACCATGGAGACGCTCTGCCGACTGAGCTATTGGGGCGAGCGATGAAGACATTACACGCTCGGCAGCCGTTCGCCCAAATCCGTTTCGCCGTACCTGTCCGCCCCCGTTCCCGGCGTTCTGCGCAGCTCCCAGGAGCTTCACAAGCGCTCCAACAGCCCCCTATGCACGGCGGACCACACCGGTACGACTATTCCGCTCCTCCTCGAAGCGCCCTGCTCGCCACCCTAGGCTCGACTCACGCTGCGTGATCACAGGTTCCCTCTGCGCAGCCGCCCCGAGAGCCAGGAGCACGATGCCCGACAGCCTGCCGCAGCAGCCCCCTCCGTCGTCGGGTTCCTCATCGGGCCGGACCGACGGCTCCGCTCTGCTGCTGTGCGGTGCGCGGCTCACCGACGGCCGGACCGTGGACGTGCGGCTGGGCGGCGGGCGCATCGAGGCGGTCGGCACGGCCGGCAGCCTCAGCATGCACACCGCGCGCGTGGATCTCGCCGGCTACCTGCTCCTGCCGGCCCCCGTGGAGCCGCACGCCCACGGCGACACGGCCCTGTCGGCCGACGGCGACGGTCCGGTCTCGTACGACGACCAGGAGGTCCAGCGCCGCATCACCGAGGCCGCGCTGCTGTACCTCGGGCACGGGGCCACGGCGTTGCGTTCCCATGTACGCATCGGCGACGTTCAGGGGCTCGGCGCGCTGGCGGCGGTGCTCCAGGCGCGGCGCACGTTGCGGGGGCTCGCCGAGCTGACGGCGGTGGCGATGCCGCGGGTGCTGACCGGGCTCGCCGGGGCCGAGGAGCTGGCGATGCTGCGGGACGCGGTGAAAATGGGCGCCTCCGTAGTGGGCGGTTGTCCCGATCTCGACCCCGATCCGACCGGATATGTGGAGGCGGTGCTGGAGGTCGCTTCCGAGCACGGCTGCCCGGTCGATCTGCACACGGACGGTGACGATCCGGCGCGGCTCGCGCGGCTCGCGGCGATGGCGGGCGGGCTACGGCCCGGGGTGACGCTTGGCCCCTGCGGCGGGCTCAGGCGACTGCCCTCGGAGGTTGCGGCGCGGGCCGCGGACCAACTCGCCGCAGCCGGAGTGACCGTCGTCTGCCTGCCCCAGGGCGGCTGCTCGGGCGTCAACCTGCGCGGGACGGCTCCCGTACGAGTACTGCGGGCGGCCGGCGTACGGGTCGTTGCGGGCAGCGGCGCCCTGAGGGACGTATCGAACCCTGTGGGGCGCGGAGATCCGCTGGACGTGGCGTATCTGCTGGCCTCGCGCTACGGGCTCCGGCCCGAGGACGCGTACGACGCGGTGAGTTCGTCGGCGCGAGCGGCGCTCGGGCTGCCCGAGGTGCGGGTGGAGGCCGGATTCCCGGCCGAACTGCTCGCCGTGCGCGGGGACCGGCTGGCGGGGGCGCTGTCGCTGGCGTACAGCCGGATCGTGGTGCACCAGGGGCGGGTGGCGGCACGGACGAATGCGGTGCGGGAGTTCTGCGGCTCGGCTGCGGCTGTGGCGTTGGATCTGCCTCGGCAGGGGCGGGGCGGGGGGCCCTCTTGAGGGTGCACGCGCGCGTGGTGGGGTGATTAGGGTTCACGCGCGCGTGGAGGGTGATTGCGGCCCAGGCGCGCGTGGACATCTTTGAGGTCCACGCGCGCGCGGTCGGTGTTCGGGTACGGGGCTCACGCGTGCGTGGCCGGATGTGAGGTCCACGCGTGCGTGCCGTTGTTCTTGCCTACGCCGGTGGCTTGGGCGCCGACAGGCCTGTTTCGAGGGCTTCTGGGGTCAGAAGCCGCTGCCCAGCATCCCGCCTGTGAACGGGTTGCCGGGGCCCATGAGCTCTCCCGCGGGCACCTCGGTGGCGCCGGACGGGGCGCTGACGTCGGACGCCTTGCCGAAGGTGAGGACGAGCGGGAGTCGGGTGCCCTTCGCGTTGTCCGCGAGGGCGGCGAGGTTGACCGAGACGCGGGTCAGGTCGCCGTTCTTCAGGGAGAAGTTGACGGCGATCTTCTTGTCGGGGGCTTCCTTCAGGTCCTTGTCGGTGGGCAGTTCCGTGCCTGCCGGGAGATCGTCGGCCAGTGGCCGGAGTTTCTTGAAGACACCCGTGAGCAGGTCGCGGAACGAGGCCTTGGCGACGATCTGTTCAGTGCCGTCACTGCCGCCCTTGCTGCTGAAAGTGACCTCGCGTGCGACGACACCGCGTACGGCCTTGAGGATCTTCTGCTGGGTCTTGGTGTCGATCTCCTCGGAACTCGAGGTGCCCTTGCCGGACTTCTCGAGTTCGGAGTTGTCGACCTTGGCCCACTCGCCCTCGAGGACCTTCCTGAGCTCCTTCTCGCTCTCAGGGAGTTCGTCGACCGTGGGGAACGGGACGCCCATCGCCTCGCCGAGCGCCTCCATGTCGGCGCGGTAGTACGTGAAGTCGCCGACGACCCGGAACTCGGCCAGGACACCGTCGGCTCCCGAAACCCGCATGCCCACACCGACGAGGTCCTTCTCCCCCGAGTCGGCGAGCGGCTTCTTCGACTCGACGGACAGTTTGACGCGCAGCCCGGTGAAGAACTTCGCGAACTCGGGCGGCATTTCCTCGCCCCCCTCCGCCTCTGCAGCCAGCTTCGTGAGCGCGGACGGCTTGGCGTGGAGCCCCAACTCGAGGGAGAGCGACTTCTGTTCGCCGAGTTGCTCGACGGCGCGGTCCACCTTCTGCCCGGCGGTGAGGTTCTCGACCGTGCCGCAAGCGGCCGCACCGGCGAACAGTGCGACGGCGCAACCGGCCGCGGTAAGGGGCTTTCGTATGGCAGTCAGGGTTGCGGTCATGGCGAAGACGGTCTCCTTTTGACGCCGCGCGGCGTCGCCCTCGTTATTCAGCGATCGTTGTCGTTGTTCGTTGATCGCTCAGGAGACTCATGAGTTATCCACAGGGTTGTGCGGCGCGTGTCAGTGTCCGGGCGTACGGTCGAAGACATGCGCATTGTCATCGCTGGAGGTCATGGTCAGATCGCGTTGCGGCTGGAGCGGCTGCTCGCCGCGCGCGGTGATGAGGTCGCGGGCATCATCCGCCGCCCCGAGCACGGCGACGATCTGCGGGCGGCCGGCGCCGAGCCGGTCCTGTGCGATCTGGAGTCGGCTTCGGTCGAGGAGGTCGCCGCGCATCTGCAGGGCGCCGACGCCGCCGTCTTCGCGGCCGGCGCGGGCCCGGGCAGCGGCGCGGCCCGCAAGGACACCGTGGACCGGGGTGCTGCCGTCCTCTTCGCGGACGCGGCGGTACGGACCGGGGTGCGGCGGTACGTGATGGTGTCGTCGATGGGCGCGGACCCGTCGCATCCCGGAGACGACGTCTTCGACGTGTACTTGCGCGCCAAGGGCGAAGCCGATGCGTACATACGCGGCTTCAACAGCCTGGACTGGACGATCCTGCGCCCCGGCATGCTGACGAACGACGCCGGCACCGGTCTCGTACGCCTGGAGGCGTCCACCGGTCGCGGACCCATCCCGCGCGATGACGTCGCGGCCGTCATCGCGGAGCTGCTGGACACTCCGGCGACGGCCGGGCTGACGCTGGAGCTGATCAGCGGGTCGGCGCCGGTGTCCGTAGCGGTGAAGTCGGTGGCGGGGAACTGAGGAGGCCAAGTTCCAGGCCCGGCCTAGGTGGTCCAGTGCTGTTCGCTCTCGCCGCAAGGGGCGGCGGCGGGCGTTGGGCCGCTGGTTGCCTGAACACGTCCCTTCAGCCTTTCGCCTGAGCCGAGGAGTTGCCGTGTCCGCCGCCGAGGTTCCCGCCGCGCAGGAGGCCCTGCTGCGGAAGATGTACGAGGTCTTCAGCACCGCTGAACGCGACACGTTCGTCCCGCACTGCCTGTCCCCGGACGTGGACTGGCCGAACGTCGCCGACGGGGTACGCCTGCACGGCCACGACGAGGTACGTGCCTACTTGCGGGGAACTGCGCTCGCGCCACTTCAAGCAAACTCTTGGCCGCCGTACGAGACCAGAGCCCCCGCGGTCGCCGTCTGGTGGGGTTCTTCGGCTGCATGTGCTACGCCGCGGCGCGGCCGGCGGAAGTCATCGGGCTACGGCTCCAGGACTGCGACCTACCGCGCCGCGGGTGGGGCACGCTGCGGCTCAGGGAGACGCGGCCCCGATCGGGCTCAGCGTGGACGGACAGCGGCGAAGCCCACGACACCCGTGGGCTGAAGCACCGGCCGCGAAAGGCGGTCCGACCGGTCCCCATCCCGCCCGAACTGGTCGCGCTGCTGCGGTGGCACGTCACGGCGTACGGCGTGGCCCCGGACGGCCGTCTGTTCCGCACACAGCGCGGCGGGCTGATCCAGGACACCGGTTACGGCGAAGTCTGGGCAGTAGCGCGATCGCGGACCCTGACACCCGCGCACTGCGAATCGTCGATGGCCAAGCGTCCTTATGATCTTCGCCACGCGGCCGTGTCCACATGGCTCAGCTCAGGCGTGGAACCTCAGCTCGTTGCCAAGCGCGCCGGCCACAGTGTCGGCGTCCTCTTCCGGGTGTACGCCAAGTTCCTCAGCGACGGAGACGAGGCCGCGAACGCCAAGATCTCCGCCCGGCTGGGGCAGCACCAGTAGGAGGTTCCTGCACAAAAGCGGGGGAGCGACCGCTCCCGCTGGCGGTTCCCAGACCGCCGGACGGGCTGGCTCCCCCGCGTTGTCAAACTGTCCGCGTCTCGGCGTGGAAGTTTCGGAACATGGCGCGCACGCCGAGGACGATGGCGCTGGCTACGACCAGCAGGGTGCCCGCGAGAATCCAGTAGCCCAGCGACTGGCCTTGCCACAGTGCTGTCCCCACGCCGACGACCGCTCCCAACAGAAGACCGAGAGTGGGGCGCCAGTCTTCCGTGCGGATGACAGGGAAGAACCCTGCGAAGACCGCGAACGCAGAGATCATCGTGGCGGCGAAATACTTACCCGTGCCCGGCGGGGCAGCACAGCGGTTGACGCCCCCGGGGCATGATCCATCCACAAGACCCGATATCCCCCACGCGAGACCCGCCACCGTCACCGCGAATGCCGCGAAGCCCGCCCACTTGAGAATCACACAGGGATCGTAGGGGCCTGCTCGGCCCACGGCCAGGGCCGCGTTCTGCCGGGCGCTCCAGGGGCCCGAGAGCCGTCCACGTCTCGTCCACGCACTTCGAGACGGGGCGTTCGAATGCGAGACAGTACGGCCGTCGCGAGAGCGCATGACAAAGGGCCCTTGGCCTGCGGTTTCCGCAGGCCAAGGGCCCTTTGTTTTCGTGTGGCGGCGCCAGGATTCGAACCTGGGAAGGCTGAGCCGGCAGATTTACAGTCTGCTCCCTTTGGCCGCTCGGGCACACCGCCAGGGGTTGCTGCCCTTGGAACCGCCCTTCGGCGCTGCTCCGTGGCAACGACGTAAACGATACCCGATGCCCAGGGGTGCTTCGCCACCCGATTGATCGGCACTCGGGGGGTGGGGGGTGGCTAGGCTTAAGCGGATGCGGCCGGGACCGAGCCGGGCTCGACGGCCGCCCCACGCACCCCGATACAAGGAGCCACAGGACATGGCCGACTCCAGTTTCGACATCGTCTCGAAGGTCGAGCGGCAGGAGGTCGACAACGCCCTCAACCAGGCCGCCAAGGAAATCTCGCAGCGCTACGACTTCAAAAACGTGGGCGCCTCCATCTCTTGGTCCGGCGAGAAGATCCTGATGGAGGCGAACTCCGAGGAGCGGGTCAAGGCCATCCTCGACGTCTTCCAGTCCAAGCTGATCAAGCGCGGCATCTCGCTGAAGGCCCTGGACGCGGGCGAGCCGCAGCTCTCCGGCAAGGAGTACAAGATCTTCGCCTCCATCGAGGAAGGCATCTCCCAGGAGAACGCCAAGAAAGTGGCGAAGATCATTCGCGATGAGGGGCCGAAGGGCGTGAAGGCGCAGGTTCAGGGCGATGAGCTGCGGGTCAGCTCGAAGAGCCGTGACGACCTGCAGGCCGTAATCGCACTGCTGAAGGGCAAGGACTTCGACTTCGCGCTGCAGTTCGTGAACTACCGGTGAGATCGCGCTCGTTGCGCGTACGGGGAAGGGTGGGCACCGTCGGGTGCCCACCCTTCCCGCCCGCTGGCTGCGGTTTGAGGGTGTGTACTCAGTTGCGCGAGTGGCCGAACAGGATGCGGTAGGCGACCAGCAGGACGAGGGAGCCGCCGATCGCGGCGGCCCAGGTGGCGCCGTCGTAGAAGTCCTTGGTGATCGGGTTGTCCAGCCAGCGGGCGGATATCCAGCCGCCGATGAACGCGCCCGCGACGCCGATGAGCGTCGTGCCGATGAAGCCGCCCGGGTCGCGGCCCGGCAGCAGGAACTTGGCTATGGCGCCGGCCAGCAGCCCCAGAATGATCCAGCTGATGATCCCCATACCGTGAACCTGCCCTTCCGTGCTGTGCCTGTGCTGTGATCTTGCTCTCGCCAGGCTGTGTTCCCGCCGCTGATGTGCTGCTGTTTCGCGGCTTCGCCTGTACTGCGGCTCTTGTCGTTGTTCGTCTGTTGTTGCTGGAGAGGACGCCCCTACGGCGTCGGCCGGTTGCACTGATCAGTAGGGTGCCGCTCATGACACAGTCCGGTTCTGGCCGACCCGGCTCGTCGCCGTCCGGTCCGGGTGCCTCCCGCGCGCGGCAGCCCGGCTCGCCACAGCCCGAGGCGGGGCTACGGCGGACGCTCGGCGTCGGCGACGCCGTGGTCATCGGACTCGGGTCGATGGTCGGGGCCGGAATCTTCGCCGCCCTCGGGCCCGCGGCGCATGCGGCCGGGTCCGGGCTGCTCCTCGGACTGGGCGTCGCCGCTGTCGTGGCGTACTGCAACGCCACTTCGTCGGCGCGCCTCGCCGCCCTCTATCCCGCGTCGGGCGGAACCTATGTGTACGGGCGGGAGCGGCTCGGAGAGTTCTGGGGGTATCTGGCGGGCTGGGCGTTCGTCGTCGGCAAGACCTCCTCGTGTGCGGCGATGGCGCTCACCGTGGGCACGTACGTCTGGCCTGGGCAGGCGCACGCGGTGGCCGTCGGGGCCGTGGTGGCGCTGACCGCCGTGAACTACGGCGGTGTGCAGAAGTCCGCATGGCTGACGCGGGCGATCGTGGCGGTGGTTCTCGCGGTACTCACCTCCGTGGTGGTCGTGTGCCTCTCCTCCGGGGACGCCGATGCCGGGCGGCTCGACGTGGGGGTCTCCGGGGGAGCGGGCGGCGTGCTGCAGGCGGCCGGCCTGCTGTTCTTCGCCTTCGCGGGGTACGCGCGGATCGCGACGCTCGGCGAGGAGGTGCGGGATCCAGCGCGCACCATTCCGCGCGCGATCCCGCTGGCGCTGGGCATCGCGCTGCTGGTGTACGCGGCTGTGGCGGTGGCTGTCCTTTCCGTGCTGGGATCGGGCGGGCTCGGGCAGGCGACGGCGCCGCTGGCCGACGCGGTACGGGCGGCCGGTGTGCCGGGACTCGTCCCGGTCGTACGGGTCGGTGCCGCCGTGGCAGCCCTCGGCTCACTCCTCGCGCTGATCCTGGGTGTGTCGCGGACAACGCTGGCCATGGCCCGCGACCGGCATCTCCCGGGCACGTTGGCCGCCGTGCATCCGCGCTTCCAGGTGCCTCATCGGGCGGAGCTGGCCGTCGGCGCGGTGGTCGCCGCGCTGGCCGCGACGGTGGATGTGAGGGGTGCTATCGGCTTCTCCTCCTTCGGTGTGCTCGTGTACTACGCGATCGCCAACGCCTCGGCTTGGACGCTCAGTTCGGACTTCATGGCGCGCATCGGGCCGGCGGTCGGGGCAGCCGGGTGCGTCACGCTGGCGTTCGCCTTGCCGGGGGTGTCGGTGGGTGTGGGCGCGGGTGTGCTGGGTGTGGGGGCAGCCGCGTATGGAGGGCGGAAGTGGCTTGCCTCGAGGCAGAGCGGGCGGGGCTCCGGCCAGTAGGGCAGCACGGGATGAACGACGCTCGGAGCAGGCGTCGTACAGCGCACGCTACGGAGGTGCGTCCGCGGGCTCGGGGATTGAAGGCTTGCGCCACAGCCTCGAGTTGTGGGCCTCAGTAGCGACACTCGTCATCAATTGTTCGATCTCGGTCATGGGTTCATAGTGCAGGGCGCCACTGACATTCGGGCGGGCTGTGGATACCAGGCTGTGGATAAGTGGTGCGGCGTCAGGCGAGGCGGACCTGGATGCCTTCGGCTGCAAGGAATTCGAGCAGTTCCTCGAAGGTCCAGGGCCGGTTGTCGATACGCGGGGTGAGGCCGAGGCAGGTGCGGGCGACGTCCGCGTCGTGCCAGACCAGGTTGGAGGGCCGGCCGGCTCCCCAGCCGCCGCGGAGGCAGTCGACCAGCGCGTCGAGACCCCAGCCGAAGTAGCCCCCGGGTCCGTTGACCGCCTCTCCGAGTGCGCAGAAGAAGCCGGGCTCGTCGGTGATGTGACGGCCGTCGAGGTGGTACGTGCCGCCGGGCGCGGCGTCGGGTGTCTGCGCGACGTGGTTGTCCCGCACCGTGTCGAGCCAGTAGCGGCGCCCCTCTGTGCCGCACCGCGCCCACGAGTTGGGCTGGGCCGGGCGTCCGTCGTCCCACAGCTGCCAGACCTCCCGGGCAGCGGTCGGCGGCCGCTCGGACCACGGTTCCAGCGTGAGGTCCACCAGGCCGCGGCCGGACGGGATCCAGGCGACGAGCTCGCCTTCGACGGCACACTGAATAGCACGGCCGGATGTGTCGAGACGGATCAGCTTGGCGTGCCCGAGATCCTCCTCCCCCGCGTTCAGTGCCGCACGAAGGGCTCCTTGAGGGGCACAGCCGAGCAGCCGCACGGACGGTTCGGCGAGGTCCGGCCCGCCGTTCTCTACGTACGCCAAATCCCGGCAGCTGCCCCGTGCTTCGTCCTCCGTTCCGAGCAGCCGGTAGCCCGGGGAGAGCGGCGGGCACTGCGGATAGTCGAACGAGTTGTCCGGGGACTGGCGCGCCTCGATCGTGATGTCCAGCAGCGACAGGTCGCGCGCGCATGGGCGGTCGCTGAGGACACGTACGTCCTCCAGGCACCACTCGCCGACCCCGTCGCCTTTCTTGTCGAGGATCTGCAGAGCGAGGAAGCCGAGCGGCGCCGAGCCGTCGGCACGCGCGCGTGCGAGGGCGGTATTCAACTCCCCTTCGGGTGCGCAGCCCAGCAATGCGTACGTCCCGCGCGCAGGAGGAGGCGGATCGCCGAAGAGGTTCTCGGCGTCCGCGCACAGGGCCCAGATCTCGTCGTCTTCGGCCTCGACGTCGTAGGCCGCCAAGGCGTACTTCGGCTGTCGCACCCCGTGCCGCTCTACCAGCGAGACGTCGCGAACGGCTGGTCCGTACGCACGATTTCGCGTCCCAGAGGGACCAGCGAAACGGGGATCAGCTTGAAGTTGGCGATCCCCAGGGGGATGCCGATGATCGTGAGGCACTGCAGGACACCGGTGACGATGTGGGTGAGGGCGAGCCACCAGCCCGCGAGGATCAGCCACAGGATGTTGCCGACGAAAGAGGCCGCGCCCGCACTGGGACGCTCGACCGTCGTATGTCCGAACGGCCACAGGGCGTACACGCCGATACGGAACGCCGCGATGCCAAACGGGATGCCGATGATCGTTATGCACAGCAGCACGCCCGCGAACAAGTAGCCGAGGAACAGCCAGAAGCCGCTCAGTACGAGCCATATGACGTTCAGGATTGTCTTCACTGGTGGTGACCTGCCATCTGCTCGAGCCGGGCAATGCGTTCCGCCATCGGCGGATGCGTGGAGAACAGCCTGGACATCCCCTGGCCCGGACGGAAGGGATTCGCGATCATCATGTGGCTTGCGGTCTCGATGCGCGGCTCGGGGGGCAGCGGAAGCTGCTTCGTGCCCGCTTCGAGCTTGCGCAGGGCGCTCGCCAAGGCCAGCGGGTCGCCGGTGAGCTGGGCGCCGGAGGCGTCGGCTTCGTACTCCCGGGAGCGACTGATGGCGAGCTGGATCAGGGAGGCGGCGAGCGGACCCAGGATCATGATCATCAGCATGCCCAGGAGGCCGGGGCCCTCGTCGTCGTCGGAGCGGCCGATGGGGATCAGCCAGGCGAAGTGGACCAGGAACATGATCACGGAGGCGAGAGCGCCGGCGACCGACGAGATCAGTATGTCGCGGTTGTAGACGTGGCTCAGCTCATGGCTGATGACGCCGCGCAGCTCACGCTCGTTCAGGATCCGCAGGATGCCGTCGGTGCAGCACACAGCAGCATTGCGCGGGTTGCGGCCCGTCGCGAACGCGTTGGGTGCCTCGGTCGGTGAGATGTACAGGCGGGGCATGGGCTGGCGGGCCTGCGTGGAGAGTTCGCGAACCATCCTGTAGAGGGCCGGGGCCTCGAACTCACTCACCGGGCGGGCGCGCATCGCGCGTAGCGCCAACTTGTCGCTGTTCCAGTACGCGTACGCGTTCGTGCCGATCGCTATCAGCAGCGCGACGACGAGGCCCATACGCCCGAAGAGGCTGCCGATGACGATGATGAGTGCGGACAGTCCCCCGAGGAGTACGGCGGTCCTGAGCCCGTTGTGCCGGCGGTGCACGGTACGCCCTCCAAGTTGTGCGGCAGGGGAACCCTTTGCTTGCTGATCTCTGTCACTGACTCCGTGCTTCCACGGTCCAGTGGACCCTCCCTCACTGGTCAACGCCAGGCGGGAAGCCCTAGTTCCCTTGTGCGCGCGGCGGCGAGGGTGGGCCGTCCGGGTGAGTGCGGCAACGCCTGGCACGCGCGCGTGCGGTTCGGGTGCCCCACGCGCGCGTGCCGGATGCCGTCAGCGGCTCAGAAGAGGCGTGTGTCGCGGCTCAGAAAAGGCCGGTGTCCGAGAAGCGCAGGACCAACTGGGGTGCTCCGGAGAGGGCGACTCCCAGGACCGCGGTCAGTGCGATCGCGGCGGTCAGCGGGGCCGGGACGCGATGCCTCTCGGGCTCTCCTTCGGGAGCGCGGAACAGGAGCGTCGTCCACTGGAGGTAGTAGAAGAGCGCGATCACGACGTTGACGGCCATGACCACGGCGAGCCAGCCGAGGCCCGCGTCCACGGCAGCCGAGAAGACGGTGACCTTCGCGAAGAGGCCGATGATGCCCGGCGGCAGGCCCGCGAGGCAGAGCAAGAAGAAGCCCAGTACGAGCGCGGAGAGAGGGCGTGATGCGTACAGGCCGCGGTAGTCGCTGATGCGGTTGAGCGGCTTCGTACGGGCCACGAGGGCGGCGACGGCGAAGGCTCCGAGGTTCACGGCGGCGTACATCAGGGCGTACGCGACGGTGGAGCCGATGGCCTTCTCAGCGTCCTGGGAGTACGCGGCGGCGGCGATCGGCACGAGGAGGTAGCCGGCCTGGCCGACCGAGGACCAGGCGAGCAGCCGTACCGCGCTGTACGCGCGCGTGGACTGCTGCCTCAGGGCGCCCACGTTGCCGATCGTCATGGTGAGCGCGGCCAGGGCGGCGAGCGCCGGGCCCCAGACATCGGCGTACGACGGGAGGGCGATCACTGTGACGAGGATCAGTCCGGAGAAGCCGACCGCCTTGCCGACGACCGACAGGTAGGCGGCGACCGGCAAGGGCGCCCCTACGTAGGTGTCGGGCACCCAGAAGTGGAAGGGCACAGCGGCCGTCTTGAAGGCGAAGCCGACGAGGGTGAGAACGACGCCGGTCTGGACGAGCGTGTGGAGTTGTCCGTCTACGTTCTGGATCTCGGTGGCGATCTGCGTGAGGTACAGGGTGCCTGTAGAGGCGTAGATGAAGCTGACGCCCATGAGGCTCACGGCGGTTGCGGTGACCGAGGACAGGAAGAACTTCAGAGCCGCTTCGGAGGACTTCCTGTCGCCGCGTTTGATGCCGACGAGGGCGAAGGCGGGCAGTGAAGCGACTTCCAGGGCGACGATCAGGGTCGCCAGGTCGCGGGAGGCGGGCAGCAGGGCGGCGCCGGCGGCTGAGGAGAGCAGCAGGAACCAGAACTCCCCTTCGGGGAGTTCCCTGTTGGCGTCCTTCAGGGCGGTGACGGAGAGAAGGGCCGCCAGGAGGGCTCCGCCGAGGACGAGGAACTGGATGACGAGCGTGAACGGGTCCGCCGTGTAGCTGCAGACGTCCGCGTCGCCGGTCAGGCAGAAGGTGGAGCGGTCGCCGTCCAGGAGGGGCAGAAGCATCAGCGTGGACGCGGCGAGTCCAGCGACGGACAGCCAGCCGAGCAGTGCCTTCTTGGCGTCGCCCACGAAGAGGTCGACGACGAGCACCACGAGGCCGACGACCGCCGCGATGGTGGGCGGTGCGATCGCGAGCCAGTCGACGGACTGGACCACGGACTCGGCCAGAGGCTGGGCCAGGTTGCTCATCGGGTGCCTCCTGCGAGGAGCTGCTGCACGGCCGGGTCGGTCAGGCCGAGGAGAGCCTTGGGCCAGAGTCCGGCGACGACGGTGAGGGCGACGAGCGGGGTCCAGGCGGCGAACTCGTACGTCTGGACGTCCGCGAGCCCGGGGCTGTCCTGGGGAACGACGCCCATGCAGACGCGGCGTACCACGATGAGCAGGTACGCGGCGGTGAGCAGGGTGCCGAACGCGGCGATCGCCATGAAGGTCAGGAACGCAGGCCGACTGAGGTCGTCGGCGGGATCGAAGGCGCCGAACAGCGCCAGCATTTCGCCCCAGAACCCGGCGAGGCCCGGCAGCCCGAGCGAGGCGACGGCAGCGAAGGCGAGCAGGCCGCCCAGGCGCGGGGCCTTGCCGTAGAGGGCGGCGCCGGTCTTCTCCGCGAGTGTGTCGAGGTCGGTCGTGCCTGTACGGTCCTTGAGGGCGCCGACCAGGAAGAACAGCAGGCCGGTGATGAGGCCGTGGGCGATGTTGGCGAACAGCGCGCCGTTCACGCCGGTCGGGGTCATGGTCGCGATGCCGAGGAGTACGAAGCCCATGTGGCCGACGGAGGAGTACGCGATGAGGCGCTTGAGGTCGCCCTTCGCGCCCTGCTTGGCGAGGGCTAGGCAGGCGAGGGATCCGTAGATGATCCCGACGACGGCGAAGGCGGCGAGGTAGGGCGCGAAGGTGCGGAAGCCGTCGGGTGTGATCGGCAGCAGAATCCGGACGAACCCGTACGTACCCATCTTCAGCAGGACACCGGCCAGCAGGACGGAGCCGACGGTCGGCGCGGCGGTGTGGGCGTCCGGCAGCCAGCTGTGCAGCGGCCACATCGGCGTCTTGACCGCGAGCCCGATTCCGATCGCCAAAACGGCGATGACCTGCACGGATGCGGTCAGCGACCGGCCGTTGTCAGTGGCGAGTGCCATCATGTCGAACGTGCCGGACTTGAGCCCGACGAGGAGCAGGCCCAACAGCATGACGACGGAACCGAACAGTGTGTAGAGGATGAACTTCCAAGCAGCTTGGGTCCGTTGCTCACCGCCCCAGCGGGCGATGAGGAAGTACATCGGGATGAGCACCATCTCGAACGCGAGGAAGAAGAGCAGAAGGTCGAGGACGGCGAAGGTCGCGAGGGTGCCGGACTCGAGGACGAGCAGCAGCGAGACGAAGGCCTTCGGGGTCGGGCCCGAAGGCATTTTGAAGTAGGAGTACAGCGCGCAGAGGAAGGTCAGCAGCGCGGTCAGGACCAGAAGGGGGAGGGAAATGCCGTCCGTGCCGAGGTGGATCCGCACGTCGAGTGCGGGAATCCAGCTGATGTCCGTCGTGGCCTGCATCTTCGACGGCTGGTCGTGGTCGAAGCCGAGCGCGAGGACGATCGCGGCGATGAGCACGGCGCCGGTGACAGTGACGCCGTGGCGCAGCACGGCCTGCTCGGGGGACTTCCCCTTCAGTCCGGGCGGGGCCGGGAGGAGAGCGGCGGCGGCGCCGAGGAGCGGGCCGACGACGATGAACGCCAGAAGGAACTGCATCACGGACTCGTTGATATCGATCACGCCTGCTCACGCTCCCGTGGCGACTAGGAGGGCGGCGACCGCGAGGACGACGGTGCCGGCGAGCAGCGCGCTCACATAGGTCTGCACATTGCCGGTCTGGGCGCGCCGGACGGCCGCGCCGAGCAGGCGGGGCAGGGCGCCCGCGCCGCGTACGTAGGTGTCGACGACCTCACGGTCGAGGAACCGGACGAGTGTGGCTCCGGACTGGACCGGGCGGACGAAGAGTGCCGCGTAGACGGCGTCGAGGTGGAAGCCGACGGCAGCGTGCCGGTGCAGCGGTCCCAGGAGCAGGCGTCCGGGGTCCGCCGGGTCGGGCGCGGAGGCCACGTTTCCGTACGCGGGCGCGTGGCTGGCGATGGCTTCGGCCTCGACGAGTCCGGCATCCCCCTCGGGGTGGGCAGCGACCGCACCCAGCGGTACGCGGGCCGCGAGCGCCGTGGTGTGCCGCCAGGCGCCGTACGTGACGATGCCGCCGACGAGGGCAACTCCCGTGCCGAGTACGGAGGTGGCGAGGGTCGGGGTCAGGTCGTGCCCGTCGAACCAGTCGGGCAGCAGGCCGGTGGTGAGCCCGAGGGCGAGCGACGGGACGGCGAGTACCCACAGCACTGCGTTCATGGCGAGGGGCTGCCTGCCGTGGTCGGGGGCCTCGGCTCCGTGGCCCCGGAAGGCGAGCAGCCACAGGCGCATCGCGTAAGCGGCGGTGAGCAGGGCCGTGACCAGGCCGGCGACGAGGACGATCCAGCCCGCGGCGCCGGGGATGTTCTCGGCGTGACCGGTGGCGGCGTGCTCGGCGGCGCCCAGGACGGCTTCCTTGGAGAAGAAGCCGCTGAAGGGAGGGATCGCGGCGAGGGCGAGGAGCGCCACGGTCATCGTCCAGTAGGCGTCGGGGACGCGGGCGCGCAGGTCCTTCATGCGGGACATGGCGGCCAGCGAGTTGGTGCCGACGGCGTGGATGATCACGCCTGCGGCGAGGAACAGCAGCGCCTTGAAGGCGCCGTGTGAAAGGAGGTGGAAGACGGCGGCACCGCGGTCGCCGACAGCGAGGGCGCCGGTCATGTAGCCGAGCTGGCCGATCGTCGAGTACGCGAGGACGCGCTTGATGTCGTCCTGGGCGAGCGCGGCGAGCGCCGAGCCGGCCATCGTGACGGCGGCCATGACGGCGAGGACGAGCAGCGCGGCCGAGGAGGCGGCGAAGACCGGAAGGAGCCGGGCGATGAAGTAGACACCGGCGGCGACCATCGTCGCGGCGTGGATCAGCGCGGAGACGGGTGTGGGGCCCGCCATCGCGTCGGGCAGCCAGGTGTGCAGCGGGAACTGCGCCGACTTGCCCGCCACACCGGCGAGGAGCAGCAGGGCGATCAGCGTCGGATGGTCGAGTCCGCCGCTCGCGACCGTGCCAAGGACGGTCCTGATGCGGAAGGAACCGGCGTCGGCGGCGAGCGCGAACAGACCGATCAGAAAGGGGACATCGCCGAGCTTGGTGACCAGGAAGGCCTTCAGGGAGGCGGCGCGTGCTTCCGGGGTCTCCCAGTAGTGGCCGACGAGGAAGTACGAGCAGATGCCCATGATTTCCCAGCCGACCAGGAGCACCATCAGGTCGCCGGAGTAGACGACGAGCAGCATCGCGGAGGTGAAGAGGGAGACGAGAGCGGCGTACGAGGGGTAGCGCGGGTCGTCGCGCAGGTAGCCCGTCGAGTAGATCTGCACGCAGGAGGCGACGACGCCGACGAGGACGGCGACGAGGGCGGCGAAGCCGTCGATGTGCAGGGCGAGTTCGATGGGGACCGAGCCGGTCGGGGTGAGCTCGGTGGCGGCGTCGATGGCCTGGTCGCCGCTCTGGCGTACGGCGATGAGGACGGCGAGCGCCAGGGAGGTCACCGCGGGCAGGACGGCGAGAGGCCGTACGAAACCGGGGGCGGTGCGGCCCAGGAGCAGGCCGGCCGCGGCGCCCAGGAACGGAAGGAGGGGGACGAGGACGGCGAGGGTGGTCGTGGTCACGCGGTGGCCTCAGCCTTCTCGGCCGTCGTGGAAGCGGCGGATCCGGGAGCGTCGTGGCCATCATCGCTGCCGTCGCTGCCGTTGCCGTCACCGGTCTCGGCGGTGTCGCGGAGCTTGTCGATGTCCGAGGTGCCGCGGTTGCGGTAGACGGCGAGGACGATCGCCAGGCCGATGCCGATCTCGGCAGCGGCGATGGCGATGGTGAACAGGGTCAGGGCCTGGCCGGAGTGCAGGGTGTCCTGGGCGGTCTTGCTGAGCCAGACGTCGAAGGCGACCAGGTTGAGGTTGACGGCGTTGAGCATCAGCTCGACGGACATCAGGACCAGGATCGCGTTGCGGCGCGCGAGGACTCCGTACAGGCCCGTGCAGAAGAGGAGGGCGGAGAGCACGGCGGGATAGGCGAGATGCATCAGCGGGCGCCTTCCTTGCCCTGACGCGAGGGCTGCTCGTCGGAGGAGGTGGCCGGGCTCGTACCCGAGGGCCGCTTCCCGGGGGCCGTACTCCCCGTGGGCAGGTTGGAGGCGGCGGCCTTGCGGGAGAGGACGATCGCGCCGACCAGGGCGGCGAGGAGGAGGACGGATAGGGCTTCGAAGGGGAGGACCCAGTTCTGGAAGAGGGCCTTGCCGTTTGCCTCGGTTGAGCCGGCGGCGGCGCCGTCCAGGTCGATCCAGGTCGTCCGGAAGGCGTCGACGACGACCCAGACGAGGGCGGTGGCCGCGGCGATCGCGACGGTCAGGGCGGCCCAGCGGTTGCCGGAATCGGCGTCCGGGGACCGGCCGATGGGGGCCTTGGTGAGCATCAGACCGAAGAGGAGGAGTACGACGACGGAACCGACGTAGATGAGGACCTGCACCCAGGCGATGAACTCGGCGGTGAGCAGGAGATATTCGACGGCGAGGCCGCCGAGCGTCACGACCAGCCACAGGGCGGCGTGGACAAGTTGCTTGGTGGTGACGGTCACGACGGCCGCGCCGAGGGTGACGAGGCCGACGAGGAGGAAGGCGATCTCGACGCCGGTCGGGGAGAGGAAGCCGTTGGTTTCGGCGGCGGTGGTCGTCGCCGTTGATGCGGCGACGGCGGCGAGGCTCACGCTTCTCCCTCCTGCGGCGCGGTCGGCTCCGCCCCGGCTGCCTGTTCGTCTGCCCGGGCTGCCTCTTCCCGGGCTACCTGTTCGGCGGCGAGCTTGTCGGCGGCTTTGCGGGCGGCGGCGAGTTCCTTCGGTTCTTCGGCGGAGGGGTCGAGGGCGGGTGGGGCCGGGACGGTCCACATCCACTCGCGGAGCTTGTCGCGTTCGTGGGTGAGTTCGTGGATGTCGGTCTCCGCGTACTCGAACTCCGGGGACCAGAACAGCGCGTCGAAAGGACACACCTCGATGCAGATACCGCAGTACATGCACAGGGCGAAGTCGATGGCGAAGCGGTCGAGGACGTTACGGCTGCGCTCGCGGCCTCCGGGGGCGGCGGGCGGGACCGTCTCCTTGTGGGAGTCGATGTAGATGCACCAGTCCGGGCACTCGCGGGCGCACAGCATGCAGACCGTGCAGTTCTCCTCGAAGAGGCCGATGACGCCGCGGCTGCGGGGCGGGAGTTCGGGCTGGGCGTCCGGGTACTGCGCCGTGTGCGCGCGCTTCGTCATCGTGCGCAGGGTGACGGCCAGGCCCTTGGCGAGGCCGCTGCCTGGGATGCGAGACCGAGTGGGCGGGAGGGACTCAGCCATGGCTACTGGATCACCACCTTGACGATGCCGGTGAGGGCGATCTGGGCGAGGGAGAGGGGGACGAGGAGGGTCCAGGAGAGTTTCTGGAGCTGGTCCTCGCGGAGACGGGGATAGGTGACGCGGAGCCAGATCACGAGGAAAGCGAGGACCGCGGTCTTCAGCAGGGTCCAGACCCAGCCGAGGCCGTCGGCACCCCACGGGCCGTGCCAGCCGCCCAGGAAAAGGACGGTGGTCAGGCCGCACAGGACGATGATTCCGGCGTACTCGGCGAGGAGGAAGAGAGCGAAACGCAGACCGGTGTACTCGGTGTACGCGCCGAAGATGATCTCCGAGTCGGCGACGGGCATGTCGAAGGGAGGGCGCTGCAGTTCGGCGAGGCCGGCCACGAAGAAGACGAGCGCGCCGACGATCTGCCAGGGCAGCCACCACCACTCGAAGGCGTCGAGGATGCCGGGGAGCGAGACCGTGCCCGCGGCCATCGCGACCGAGGCCGCGGTGAGGAGCATCGGGAGTTCGTAGGCGAGGAGTTGGGCGGCGGTGCGGAGGCCGCCGAGGAGGGAGAACTTGTTGGCCGAGGCCCAGCCCGCCATGAGCGAGCCGAGGACGCCCACGCCCATCACGGCCAGGACGAAGAAGATGCCCGCGTCGATGACCTCGCCGACGGCGCCTTCGCCCGGGCCGATGGGGATGGCGAGGAGGACGAGTAGGTACGGGAGGAGGGCGACGGCGGGGGCCAGCTGGAAGATACGGCGGTCCGCGCCCGCGGGGACCACGTCTTCCTTCTGGGCGAACTTCACGCCGTCCGCGACGAGTTGGGCCCAGCCGTGGAAGCCGCCCGCGTACATGGGGCCGAGGCGGCCCTGCATATGGGCCATCACCTTGTGCTCCGTCTGGCCGACGATCAGCGGGAAGGTGAGGAACACAACGAAGACGATCAGGAGTCGCAGGGCGACGTCGAGCACGTCGTTCACTGCGGGCCTCCTGGGGGGTTGTCGTCGGTGGTGGGCTGGGCTTCGGGGGCGTCGGAGTGTGTCGTCGGTGCTTCCGCGGGCGCCTTAGGAGGCTTGGAAGTCTTCGGTTCGTCGGGTGCCTCGGCAGCCTTGGGAGCGTCGGGCTCGTCGTCCGGTTGCTGCTCGGGCGAGGGTCGCTCTTCAGTGGGCGGCTCCCCGATCCGCGACTCCTCCGTGGGAGGCCCCGTGGGCGGCGTCTGCTCACCGTCATCGAAGGCGGGGCGCGCGTGGTGCCAGGGGGCGTCCGCACTGCGGGCGCGCGCCGGGCGGGCGGGCCGCCCGCCTTCTGGCTGCTGCTCGCCTCCAGGCTGCCGGCCGCCTCCGGGCTGCTGCTCCCCGCCAGCTTCGTCGGCCGGGGCAGCAGCGGACGCCTCGCGCTGCGACGCCGAGCCCTCGCCGACGCTGCGGGCGCGACGCGGCGCCACGGGCGGCGTTTCGGCACCCGATGCCGAGGCGGGCGAGGCCGGAGGAGCACCCGCCGCGCCCGTCTCCGTCCCCTCAGCGCGCTCTGCCCCCTCCGTCCGCTGTGTCGCCGAGCCCTCGCTCACGCTGCGCGCCCGGCGTCCCGCAGGCCTGCCCTCCGCCGCCGTGCCCGTACCCGGACCCGCGGCGGGCGCATCCGAAGCCGGGGCCTGGCTCGCCGAGCCCTCCCCCGCTGTGCGAGTCCGCCGGGCCGGGCGTTCGCCCGCGGCCCGGGCTGCGCCACGGGCAGGGCGGGCCGGGGCAGGCGGGAGTTGGCCCTTCATGGGCCCCCACTCGTTCGGGTCGGGGACGCCGGGTGGCAGCATCTGGCGGCGCTTCGGACCGCCGTGCTCCGACTCCCCCGGTTCCTTCGCGCCGGGCCAGGCCTTGGCGACCCGGGCCGCCAGGACGAAGTCCTTGCGCAGGGGGTGCCCCTCGAAGCCCTCCGGGAGGAGCAGCGGCGCGAGCCCCGGGTGACCCTCGAAGGTGACGCCGAACATCTCGTGGGTCTCGCGTTCATGCCAGGCGGCGCCCGCGTAGATCTCGACGGCGGAAGGGAGTACGGGGGCGTCGTGCGGCACGGTCGTACGTACGAGAAGGCGGCGTACCGGAGCGAGCGCGACCACATGGGCCGCGACGCGGAAGCCCGTGCCGGGCTCGTCGACGGCGCTCAGCCAGTCGAAATACGTGCAGCCCAGTTCGTCGCGCGCGGTCTCCAGGGCGGAGATCCAGGCGGCGGGCGGCACGTCGACGGTCAGGAGCTCGTACGACTCCTCGGCCGTGGCCTCCGTGCCGAAGAGCTCCTCCACCGGGGAGGGCAGCCAGCCGGTCACCGCTCGCCCTCCTCCCCGGCCGGAACCGGCGGCTTCACCAGCCCGCTCTGCAGCGCGCCCGCGGAAGGCCGGGGGCCGGCGGATCCGTAGCGCTGAGATCCGTACTCGGATCCGTACCGCTCCCCCAGCGACTCCCGGGCGATCTTCTCCTGAAGCTTGAGGATGCCCTGGAGCAGTGCTTCGGGCCGGGGCGGGCAGCCGGGGACGTACACGTCGACCGGGATGATCTGGTCGACGCCCTTGGTCACGGAGTACGAGTCCCAGTAGGGCCCGCCGCAGTTGGAGCAGGCGCCGAAGGAGATGACGTACTTGGGCTCCGGCATCTGTTCGTACAGCCGCTTCACCGCAGGCGCCATCTTGTCCGTGACCGTCCCCGAGACCACCATCAGGTCGGCCTGGCGCGGCCCTGGAGCGAACGGAATCACTCCCAGGCGGATGAAGTCGTGCCGGGCCATGGAGGCGGCGATGAACTCGATGGCGCAGCAGGCGAGGCCGAAGTTGAAGACCCACAGGCTGTAGCGGCGGCCCCAGTTCAGGACCACCTTCATCGGCTCGGGGGCGAGACGCGCGAGCGCACCCAGGCGCTTCGGCTCCGGAAGCAGTACAGGCCCCGGCTCGGGCTGGGTCACGTCCATGTGAGGACGCCCTTCTTGTATGCGTACAGCAGTCCCACGGCCAGGAAGCCGAGGAAGATGAACATCTCTACGAGCGTCGTCGCCCCGTAGCCCGGCGCGGCGAAGACCGTAGCCCAGGGGAAGAGGAAGATCGAGTCGACGGCGAAGATCACGTAGAGGAAGGAGTAGACGTAGTAGCGGACCTGGGTGTGGGCCCAGCCCTCGCCGACGGGGTCGACTCCGCACTCGTAGGTCAGGAGTTTTTCGGGCGTCGGGACGACGGGCCGCAGCAGGCGCCCGGCTCCGAAGGCGACGGCGACGAACAGCACGCCGATCACGGCGAGCAGTCCGACGACCGAGTAGGACTGGAAGTAGTCCGCCGCGACCGTGATCCCGGCGGTCCCGGTCCCCGCGCCCCTGGTCGGTTCCGGCACGTCCGCCCCTCGCTCCCTGACCTCGTATGACCGCGTATGACCTCGTGCGCGCCCTGATGTGCGCCGTGCGATGCGCCGTGCTCGACGATCTGTACGCACCGGAGTCTAGGCCCTGCTAAAGAAACGGTAAGCAGCCCGTCACGCCTTGGCATGCGCGGAGGTCGCCGACGGGCGCCCGGCGGGAAGCAGGGGTGGGGTTTTCCCCAGGGGATCCCGGCGGTCCACCTCATGGCGCTCCGGCCTGCGGCCCGGCACGCTAGCCGTTATGACCGAACGCATCATCGCCACCGACACCCGGGACGTCGGCGACCGGCCGCCGCCCGCGCGCTTCGCCTACGACCGGCACACCTGGAAGGAGATCGCGCATCTCCTGGCGAACCTGCCGGTGTCGCTGATCGGTTTCACGTACGTAGTGACGGTCCTGTCCACTGGCGCCTTCCTGACCCTGACGGTGATCGGTCTTCCGCTGCTCGCGGGCGGGCTGATGGGCGCACGTCTGCTGGGCAAGCTGGAGCGGGGCCGGGCCAGGGCGCTGCTGGGAGTACGGGTGGACGAGCCGAGTCCGCTGCCGTGGCGAGGCCGGGGCGGCTTCCTCCCCGCGCTGTGGATGGCGCTGAAGGACCCGGTCGGCTGGCGGACGGTGCTGTACGACTTCATGCGGTTGCCCTGGGGCATCCTCACCTTCACCATCACGCTGACCTCGTTGTTCGTTCTGTGGCCGGTGCTGCCGTTCATCGCGCGCGGGCTCGCCAACGCGGACCGGGCGATGGTCCGCGGACTGCTGTCGCCCTCCGACGAACTGGAGCGGCGCATAGCCGAGTTGGAGTCGGACCGGGGCGTGGTCGTCGACACGGCCGCGGCCGACCTGCGGCGTATCGAGCGGGATCTGCACGACGGAGCGCAGGCACGCCTCGTCAACCTCGCGATGGGGCTCGGTCTGGCCAAGGAGAAGCTCCTGGAGGACCCCGACGCGGCGGCGTCGATGGTCGAGGAGGCGCACGGCGAGGTGAAGATGGCGCTCCAGGAGCTGCGCGACCTGGCTCGTGGCATCCATCCCGCCGTCCTCACCGATCGCGGGCTCGACGCCGCCCTGTCCGCGGTGGCCTCCCGCTGCACGGTCCCGGTCAAGGTGACCGCCGACCTGCCGATGCGCCCCGCCGCGGCCATCGAGGGCATCGCGTACTTCACGGTCTCCGAGCTCCTCCAGAACGTCAGCAAACACAGCGGGGCGCGATCCGCCTCCGTAGACGTCTGGCGCTCGGACAACCGCCTGCTCATACAGGTCTGGGACGACGGCCGCGGCGGCGCCTCCCTCGACGGCGGCACCGGCATGGCGGGCCTCGCGGACCGGCTCGGCGCGGTAGACGGCCTGTTCATCATCGAGTCCCCCGTAGGCGGCCCGACAACGATCACGGCGGAACTCCCGTGGCGGGACCGCACGGAGGAGCCGGCACGGAGGTAGGCGGACGGCTGCGGGCGCGCTCGGGCGGGCGTCTGGGCTACGCGCCGTACGACTGCCTGCCGTACGACTGCGACTGCGACTGCCTGTCGTACGGCACTTCCAGCTGCACGGCCTTCTCCTGCCGTACGCCCCTGCTTGTCGTACGGCTAGGTAGGGAAAACCCCCGCCCCAAGACGCCGACGTACTCCATGGTCGGCGGGCCTGGCACCGAGCAGTGTGGAGCTACGACAGCGGACAACCGGACCGAACAGGAACCGAGTAGAAACGGACGGCAGCCATGGCGACGGAGTACGGACAGGGATACGGGCGAGACGCTGGGCCCGGATTCCTCGGGGAGGGCGTCGAGGGGCGGCGGCACCGGCTCCCGGCCGCACTGCGGGCGCCGTTCGAGGCGCGCAGCTGGAAAGAGTTCGGCTATCTGATGCTGAACCTGCCGGTCAGCATCCTGATGTTCACCTTCGCCGTGACGATGGTGTCGCTGGGCGCGGGCCTGCTGATCACGTTCCTCGGCATACCGGTGCTCGCGGCGGCGCTCGCGGGGTGCCGCGGGTTCGGCGCGCTGGAGCGGGCACGGGCTCGCGGGCTGCTGGGTCTGGACGTCGCGGCGCCGGAGCCGTTGCGGGTCCGGAAGCAGGGCCCGATGGCGTGGATGGGCGCGATGCTCAAGAGCGGGGCGTCCTGGCGGCATCTGCTGTACGCGGTGCTGCACTTCCCGTGGGCCGTGTTCTCGTTCGTGGTGGCGATCAACTTCTGGGCGTACGGCTGGGCCATGCTGACGTATCCGCTGTGGTTCTGGGTCTTCCCGGTATGGGTCGGACAGGACGGGCTTCAGCTGTACGGGGACGAGACGCACCGGATCTACCTGGACAACCCCTTCGAGATAACCGTGACGGCGCTGCTGGGGCTGCTGCTCACGCTGGCCACGCCGTGGATCGTACGGGCGCTGACGCTGGTGGACGGGCTGCTGGTGCGCGGGCTGCTCGGGCCTTCGCGGCTGGCGACGCGGGTCGTGGAGCTGGAGTCGGACCGCGGTGTCGTCATCGACACGGCCGCCGCCGATCTGCGGCGTATCGAGCGGGATCTGCACGACGGGGCGCAGGCGCGGCTGGTCGCACTGGCCATGGACCTGGGGCTGGCCAAGGAGAAGCTGGCGGAGGATCCGGAGGCGGCCGCCCGGATGGTGGGCGAGGCGCACGGCGAGGTGAAGACGGCGCTGCAGGAACTGCGGGACCTGGCTCGTGGCATTCATCCCGCCGTTCTCACCGACCGGGGGCTCGATGCCGCCCTGTCCGCGGTGGCCTCGCGTTGCACGGTGCCGGTTCAGGTCGAGGTGGACCTGCCGTCCCGGCCTGCGCCTGCCATCGAGGGCATCGCGTACTTCACCGCGTCCGAGCTGCTGCAGAACGTCAGCAAGCACTCGCGGGCGACGCGGGCGTACGTCGACGTCTGGCGCGTCGACAACCGCCTGATGCTTCAGGTCGTCGACAACGGTGCCGGCGGAGCGGATGCCTCCGGCGGTTCTGGCCTGGCTGGTCTCGCCGAACGCCTGGACGCGGTGGACGGAATCCTGGTCGTCGACTCTCCGGCCGGCGGGCCGACGCGCGTCACGGCGGAGCTGCCTTGGCGCCATGCGTCCGCCTCCGGCGGTTGAGCAGGGCGCCTACCGGGAGGGTGGGTGGGGTTCATGGGCGGCTGCGGGCCCGTCGTGGCTGATCGCGCAGTTCCCCGCGCCCCTTAAGGGGCGCTCCCCGAGCCGCCAGCCACAACGAACCCGTCACTTACTCACCGGCGGGAGGGGACGTGGGCCGGTGCGTCCTATGCCCGTCGCTTAGCTTCGGTCTGGGCACACCAGCACCCTGTGGAAGCAAGGGGCCGTATGCCCGCCCTGCGACGGGCTGACGCACCGGACCGCGGCCCCGCACCCACCACCCACCCAAGGGGCGCGGGGCTGTGTCAATTTGCGGCTCCGCCGCGTGGGCGCGAGCAACCACAACGCACCCGCACCCGCACCCGACAACCGACAACCGAACCCCCACGAACCCAGACCGCCCAACCACCGGAGGTGAAATGCTGGACCCTTACGCGCAAGCCTGCGCCGACTGGGGGGCCAGAAACCGTGGAGGACAGGGTGCAAGTGGTCATCGCTGAGGATTCGGTGCTGCTCAGGGAGGGCCTGACTCGGCTGCTGACCGACCGGGGGCACGAAGTCGTTGCCGGAGTGGGTGACGGCGAGGCGCTGATCAAGACCATCACCGAACTGGCGGCCCAGGGCACACTGCCGGACGTCGTCGTCGCAGACGTACGGATGCCGCCCACCCACACGGACGAGGGCGTCAAGGCCGCGGTGCAGTTGCGCAAACAGCACCCGGGACTCGGGGTACTCGTGCTCTCGCAGTATGTGGAGGAGCAGTACGCCACAGAACTCCTCGCCGGTTCCAGCCACGGCGTCGGCTACCTGCTCAAGGACCGGGTAGCCGAAGTACGTGAGTTCGTGGACGCGGTCGTACGCGTGGCCCGGGGCGGCACGGCGCTCGACCCGGAGGTGGTGGCCCAGCTGCTCGGCCGCAGCCGGAAGCAGGACGTACTCGCGGGACTCACCCCCCGCGAGAGGGAGGTCCTGGGACTTATGGCCGAGGGACGGACGAACTCCGCGATCGCCCGGCAGCTGGTCGTCAGCGACGGCGCCGTGGAGAAGCACGTCAGCAATATCTTCCTGAAGCTCGGCCTGTCCCAGAGCGACGGCGACCACCGACGGGTCCTGGCGGTCCTGACCTACCTGAACTCGTGATCCGGCCCCACCTGACCCGACAGCGGAACGCCACGTCCGTAGAACAGCGCCCTAGAACCACTCCGCAGAACAACGTCCTAGAACCAAAGGACGAGCCATGAGCGTCCTCAGAAAAAGAGGCCAGAGGGTGAATAAGTCGTGGCAAATCGGGGCGTCCCACGGTCTCAAGGTGGTGTCCATCATGCGAATGGCCGAGGGAAGGCGACCCTTACAGACGTAGGGTTGAAGGTGGGAGCGCTTGCGGGCAGGCCGCTCCCAGACAGCCGCCTCGAGGGAGGTCCAGTTCAGTGACCAGCCAGGTCAGTCCAACCGAACAGGCCGACGGAGCCGTCGTAGGAGAACAGCGCAAACCGGCGGGCGCGGGCGCGAAGGACGTGCGCCGCCTCGACCGGGTGATCATCCGGTTCGCGGGGGACTCGGGTGACGGTATGCAGCTCACCGGCGACCGCTTCACCTCGGAGACGGCGTCGTTCGGCAACGACCTGTCGACGTTGCCGAACTTCCCCGCCGAGATCCGCGCGCCTGCCGGGACCCTGCCGGGCGTCTCGTCGTTCCAGCTGCACTTCGCCGACCACGACATCCTCACCCCGGGCGACGCCCCGAACGTGCTCGTGGCGATGAACCCGGCCGCGCTGAAGGCCAACATCGGCGATGTGCCGCGCGGCGCCGAGGTGATCGTCAACACGGACGAGTTCACCAAGCGCGCGATGGCCAAGGTCGGCTATGCCGCGAGCCCGCTGGAGGACGGCTCCCTGGACGGTTACCACGTCCACCCCGTGCCTCTCACCACGCTGACGGTGGAGGCGCTCAAGGAGTTCGACCTCTCCCGCAAGGAGGCCGAGCGCAGCAAGAACATGTTCGCGCTGGGCCTGCTGAGCTGGATGTACCACCGGCCGACCGAGGGCACCGAGAAGTTCCTGAAATCGAAGTTCGCCAAGAAGCCGGACATCGCAGCGGCCAACATCGCCGCCTTCCGCGCCGGCTGGAACTTCGGCGAGACCACCGAGGACTTCGCGGTCTCGTACGAGGTCGCCCCGGCCACGACGGCGTTCCCGACCGGTACGTACCGGAACATCTCCGGGAACCTGGCCCTGTCGTACGGCCTGATCGCCGCCTCCCGCCAGGCCGACCTGCCGCTCTACCTGGGCTCGTACCCGATCACGCCAGCCTCGGACATCCTGCACGAACTCAGCAAACACAAGAACTTCGGCGTACGGACCTTCCAGGCCGAGGACGAGATCGCGGGCATCGGCGCGGCGCTGGGGGCAGCCTTCGGCGGCTCGCTCGCCGTGACCACGACATCCGGTCCGGGCGTGGCCCTCAAGAGCGAGACCATCGGTCTGGCCGTGAGCCTCGAGCTCCCGCTCCTCGTGATCGACATCCAGCGCGGCGGGCCGTCCACCGGTCTGCCGACCAAGACCGAGCAGGCGGATCTGCTGCAGGCGATGTACGGGCGCAACGGCGAGGCCCCGGTCCCGGTCGTAGCCCCGCGCACACCCGCCGACTGCTTCGACGCGGCTCTGGAGGCCGCCCGGATCGCGGTCACCTACCGCACCCCGGTGTTCCTGCTCTCCGACGGCTACCTGGCCAACGGCTCCGAGCCCTGGCGCATCCCGGACATCGACGAACTCCCGGATCTGCGCACGCAGTTCGCGCAGGGCCCGAACCACACCCTGGACGACGGCACCGAGGTCTTCTGGCCCTACAGACGCGACCCGGCGACCCTCGCCCGCCCATGGGCGATCCCGGGCACGCCCGGCCTGGAGCACCGTATCGGCGGCATCGAGAAGCAGGACGGCACGGGCAACATCTCATACGACCCGGCCAACCACGACTTCATGGTGCGTACGCGCCAGGCGAAGGTCGACGGCATCGACGTCCCGGACATCGAGGTCGACGACCCGCACGGCGCGCGGATGCTCGTACTGGGCTGGGGATCGACGTACGGGCCCATCACCGCGGCCGTACGACGGCTGCGCGCGGCCGGGGAGAGCATCGCGCAGGCCCATCTGCGCCACCTCAACCCGTTCCCGCGGAATCTCGGCGAGGTGCTGGGGCGTTACGACAAGGTGGTGATCCCCGAGATGAACCTCGGTCAGCTCGCCACGCTCGTCCGGGCGAAATACCTGGTGGACGCCCACTCCTACAACCAGGTCAACGGTATGCCGTTCAAGGCTGAGCAGCTCGCCACGGCTCTCAAGGAGGCCATCGATGGCTGAGACGACCACGGAAGGCACGGACACGATCGAGGCGCTTTCCCTTGTGCCCAAGGCCGAGGGCAAGCAGTCCATGAAGGACTTCAAGTCCGATCAGGAAGTGCGCTGGTGCCCCGGCTGCGGCGACTACGCGGTCCTCGCCGCCGTGCAGGGCTTCATGCCCCAACTCGGGCTGGCGAAGGAGAACATCGTCTTCGTCTCGGGCATCGGCTGCTCCTCCCGCTTCCCGTACTACATGAACACGTACGGGATGCACTCCATCCACGGCCGCGCGCCCGCCATCGCAACGGGCCTGGCCTCGTCCCGGCAGGACCTGTCGGTGTGGGTCGTCACCGGTGACGGCGACGCGCTGTCCATCGGCGGCAACCACCTCATCCACGCCCTGCGCCGCAACGTCAACCTCAAGATCCTGCTCTTCAACAACCGGATCTACGGCCTGACGAAGGGCCAGTACTCCCCGACCTCCGAGGTCGGCAAGATCACAAAGTCCACACCGATGGGCTCGCTGGACGCACCCTTCAACCCCGTCTCGCTGGCCATCGGCGCGGAAGCGTCCTTCGTGGCACGCACCGTGGACTCCGACCGCAAACACCTCACCGAGGTCCTGCGCCAGGCCGCCGCCCACCCCGGCACCGCCCTGGTCGAGATCTACCAGAACTGCAACATCTTCAACGACGGCGCCTTCGAAGCCCTCAAGGACAAGCAACAGGCCGAGGAAGCCGTCATCCGTCTCCAGCACGGCCAACCCATCCGCTTCGGAACGGACGGCGCCAAGGGTGTCGTACGGGATCAGCTGACAGGTGACCTGAAGGCCGTCACCGTCACGCCGGAAAACGAGGCACAGATCCTGGTCCACGACGCGCACTCCCCGTCCCCCACGACGGCGTTCGCCCTGTCACGCCTGGCCGACCCCGACACCCTTCACCACACTCCGATCGGCGTCTTCCGGTCGGTGGACCGGCCGGTGTACGACACCCAGATGTCGGACCAGCTGGACACGGCGATCGAGCAGAACGGGAAGGGCGACCTGGCGACGCTGCTGGCGGGCGGGGACACCTGGACTGTCGTGGGCTGAGCGGTAGTTGGGCCTGAGGGCTTGGGCGTTGCGGTACGTGCATGACGTACCGCAAGGGCCAGGCCCTCACGTCACTCGTCGCGGAGCGGAGAGGGCCTACTCCCTGGCGGCGTCATACTCCTCGCGCGCCTTCAGCACCGCGTCCATGCGGCGCGACGTCCAGTCGGCCAGGGCACGCACCTGCTCGGCGGCCTCGCGGCCCAGGTCCGTCAGTGAGTAGTCCACCCTCGGCGGGATCACCGGCTTCGCGTCCCGGTGGACCAGCCCGTCCCGCTCGAGTGTCTGCAAGGTCTGCGTGAGCATCTTCTCGCTGACGCGCCCGATGGCACGGCGCAGTTCGCTGAAGCGATGCGGGCGGTCCAGGAGCTGGATCAGGACTAGGACGCCCCAGCGGCTGGTGACGTGTTCCAGCACGAGGCGATGCGGGCACATCGCCTCGCCCTCGACGTTCCACTTGGTGACGGACGCGTTGACGGGTGTCTTGACGGATGCGCTTACGGCCATGCAAGTACCTTACTTCAAAGTGGGTACTTTCCAATAGTTAGTGCAGCCCCTAGGGTTAGTGCATACCCACCAACAAGGAGCTGCAACATCATGAGCATCGTCGTCACCGGAGCCACCGGACACCTCGGCCGTCTCGTCATCGAAGGCCTGCTGGAGAAGGTCCCGGCCGACCAGATCACGGCTGTCGCCCGCAGCGAGGAGAAGGCCGCCGACTACGCGGCTCGCGGCGTGAAGATAGCCGTCGCCGATTACAGCGCTCCCGAGACCTTCGACAACGTCTTCTCCGCCGGCGACAAGGTGCTGCTCATCTCCGGCAGCGAGATCGGCAACGACCGCGTGGGCCAGCACAAGGTCGTTCTCGAAGCCGCCAAGGCCGCCAGGGTCGCGCTCCTCGCCTACACCAGCGCTCCCGGCAGCCTGACCGCCGCGCTGGCCGACGACCACCGGGGCACCGAGGCCGCGATCCTCGAGTCCGGCGTGACGTACACCCTGCTGCGCAACGGCTGGTACCACGAGAACTACACCGAGAACCTGGCCCCGGTCCTCGAGCACGGCGCCGTCGTCCAGGCCGCCGGCGAGGGCAAGGTCTCCTCGGCCTCCCGCGCGGACTACGCAGCCGCCGCCGTGGCCGTGCTGACGGGCGAGGGCCACGAGAACAAGACGTACGAGCTGGGCGGCGACATCGCCTGGAGCTTCGCCGAGTACGCCGCCGAGGTGGCCAAGCAGTCCGGCAAGGAGATCGCGTACAGCCCCGTATCCGTCGAGGTCTACACGGGCATCCTGACCGGCGTCGGGCTGCCCGAGCCGGTCGCCGCGACCATCGCCGGTGTGGACGCGTCCGTCGAGAAGGGCGAGCTGGTCGTCACCAGCGGCGACCTGTCCCGGCTGATCGGCCGCCCGACCACGCCGATCGCGGACTCGATCGCGCTGGCGCTCAAGGGCTGACCTGCTCGACCTGCCCCGTGGATCCCACCCCCGCTGGTAATGACCGTATCGTGGATACGGCCATGACAGGCGGGGGTGTTCGGCGCTACCGTCGTGAACGGCTGCGCGCTCGCAGCCGCGCGAGAGGGGAGAGGCCGTGCCGGTGGAGTCCAGGGGTGAGCGGCGGATAGGCCTGCTGAACGGCTTCGCGGCGTACGGCATGTGGGGACTCGTCCCCCTCTTCTGGCCGCTCCTCGAGCCCGCCGGAGCGGTCGAGATCCTCGCCCACCGCATGGTCTGGTCGCTCGGGTTCGTCGCGATCGCGCTGCTGGTGATACGGCGCTGGGCCTGGGCCGGCGAACTGCTGCGGCAGCCGCGCAGACTGGGCCTGATCGCGATCGCGGCCACCGTGATCACCGTCAACTGGGGCGTCTACATCTGGGCCGTGAACACCGGCCATGTGGTGGAGGCGTCCCTCGGCTACTTCATCAACCCGCTCGTCACCATCGCGATGGGCGTCCTCCTTCTGAAGGAGCGGCTGCGGCCCGCCCAGTGGGCGGCGGTCGGCATCGGCTTCGCCGCCGTACTCGTGCTGACCATCGGTTACGGGCAGCCGCCGTGGATCTCCCTCTGCCTCGCCTTCTCCTTCGCGACGTACGGTCTGGTGAAGAAGAAGGTCAACCTCAGCGGTCTGGAGTCGCTGGCCGCAGAGACAGCGATTCAGTTCCTGCCCGCGCTCGGCTATCTGCTGTGGCTGGCGGGGCAGGGCGACATGGCGTTCGGAGCCGAGGGCGCCGGGCATGCGGCGCTGCTGGCGGCGACTGGGGTGGTGACGGCGGCGCCGCTCGTCTGCTTCGGGGCGGCGGCGATCCGCGTACCGCTGTCCACGCTCGGGCTGCTCCAGTACCTGGCACCGGTGCTGCAGTTCCTGCTCGGCGTCCTGTACTTCCGCGAGGCCATGCCCGCCGAGCGGTGGGCTGGGTTCGCGCTGGTGTGGGCCGCGCTGTCGCTGCTGACGTGGGACGCGCTGCGGACGTCACACCGGGCGAGACTGACACTGCAGGCGGCGGGGGCCGAGGTGGACGTCCCGGAGATCCAGAGGCCGGCCTCGAGCCCCAGCCCCAGGCTCTGAGGGTCAGTAATCGGCGTCCTTGCCGTCGTCAGTACGTCAGAAATCCAGTACGTCAGTAATCCGCGTCCTTGCCGATATACAGCCCCGCGAACCCGGCAGCGGCGGTGGGCGAGGCGAGGGTCCGTCGCAGCCGGGCCGCGGTGATGCCCGCCCGGAACGGGTCGCCGGACGAGGCGCCGTGGTAGATGTCCGACAGCCACGTCGAGAACTCCTGGTACTGCCACACCCGCCCCAGACAGGCCGCCGAGTAACCGCTGAGCCCGCTCTCGTCGCCCTTGCCGCAGTACGCGACGAGCGCGTCGCCCAGCAGCAGGGCGTCGTGGATCGCGAGGTTCATGCCCTTCGCGCCGATCGGCGCCAGGAGGTGCGCCGCGTCTCCGGCCAGATACAGCCGCCCGTACGCCATCGGCTCCACGACGTAGTTGTGCATGTCCAGAACCCGCTTCTCGATCAGCCGCCCCTCGGTGAGCGGCTGGGCCCCGCCCGCCGAGAGCCGCTCGTGGAGTTCGGCCCAGACGCGTTCGTGGGACCAGTTCTCGGGGTCGTCGCCGGGCGGGCACTCCAGGTAGTAGCGGGTGACCTGCGGGCTGCGGGCCATATGTCCGGCGAAGCCCCGCGGATGGACACCGAAGACGACGCAGTCGTTGGACGGCGGCGCCTCGGCGAGCAACGCCAGCCAGCCGATGCCGTACTCGTGCCGGGCGATGCCGACATGCTCCGGTGGCAGGCACGCCCGGGTGACACCGCGCGCACCGTCGCAGCCCGCGACGGCCGCACAGTCGAGTCGTACGCGCTCACCCGTGTCCGGATCCGTGTACGACACCGAGGGCTGATCCGAGTCGATGGCGCCCAGCTCCACGTCGCGTACGCCAAAACGGATGTCACCGCCCCGCTCATCCGCGTACACGCGCACCAGGTCCGTCACCAACAGCGGCTGGGGATAGGCGAAGTGATGGTGCCCGGACAGGTCGCCGTACCGGAACCTGTGCCGCTCCCCCGCGAACCGGAACTCGCACTCGCTGTGCACCTGGGCGTTCTCCAGCAGCCGGTCGGCAAGGCCACGCCGCTCCAGGGCGCGCACCGCCCACTCCTCCAGGAAGCCCGCGCGAGGCCGCTGCTCGATGAACTCCCTGCTCTCCGCCTCCAGCACCACACAGTCCACGGAGGCGGCACGCAGGATATTGGCGACGGTGAGCCCGGCGGGACCGGCACCCACGACGACGACCGAGGTGCGCTCCGTACGCTCTGTGGAGGTGGGGGCGGTGGTGTCCGTCATGGGGACATTATGTCGGCGGTAACCGCACTGTGCGGCGTGCCGCGCATCCTCAACTCACCGACTTCTGGGCCGGGTTGGCGCCAGTCCCGGCGCTCGCCTCGGCAGTCACTCCGGCCACCCGCCTCCCCCGACCGCCGCGCAGACCGAAGGACGAGAGCAGCGCTCCCAGCGTCACCATCACGACGGGCACGATCAGCGCCGTACGGAACGCGGACAGGGTGGACTCGGGGTCCGAACCCGGGGAGGAGGCCAGGCCATACACCGCCGTCACCGCCGAGATGCCGAGCGCCGCGCCGAACTGGGTCGCAGTGTTCAGCAGGCCGCCCGCCAGGCCCTGCTCGGACTCCGTGACGCCGTCCGTCGCCGCGATCGTGAGCGGACCGTAGGCCAGGGCGAAGGCGATGCCCGATATGAGGAGCGTGGGGAACATCGCGGCGTACGTCCAGTCCATGCCGACCGGCAGGAAGAGCCCGTACGCGACGATCCCCAGGACGAAGCCGCCGAGGATCACCCGGCCGTTGCCGAACCGGTTGACTAGACGGGGCGTGAGCGTCGGCGCCAGAATCGCGTCGCAGCCCATCACCACCAGGGCTATCGCCGTCTGGAGGGACGACCAGCCGCGCAGTTCCTGCAGATAGAGCGTGACGACGAACTGGAAACCGAAGAAGGCCCCGACGAAGAGCAGCGCCCCGAGGTCGGCCCGTACGACCGACGCCTTGCGCAGAATGCCCAGGCGTACGAGGGGCGCAGGGCTGCGGCGTTCGACGACGACGAATGCGGCGACGAGAAGCCCGGCGGCAACGGCTGCCCCGGCCGTCAACTGCCAGCCGTCCAGGCCGTGTTCGAGACGTATGACGGCATACGCAGCGAGCAGCATGGCTCCGGCGGCAGTGACGGCACCGAGGAAGTCGAAGCCCTGGCGACCGGCTGCCGCATGGTGGTCGCTCGCGGCCTGGCGGACAGCTTCGGTCTCGCTGTCGGATGCGGTCTCGCGCTCGACTGCAGTCTCACGGTCGGCAGCGGTCTCGGGGTCGGCTGCGGTCTCGCGGTCGGCTGCGGCTGTTTCTGTCGTACGGGGCTGGGGGCGCCCGTCCGCTACGTCCTGCCGGCCTCCGCCGGTCTGGGCCGGAATCAGGCGCACCGCCGCGATCAGGATCGCCCCCGCGAGCAGTACCGGTGCGAAGAAGACCCAGCGCCAGCCGAGCTGGGTCAGCAGGCCGCCGATGACCAGGCCGAGGGAGAAGCCGCCGGCCCCCGTGCCCGCGAAGACGAGCAGGGCCTTGTTGCGCTGCGGGCCTTCCTCGTACGAGGTCGTGATCAGGGACAACGCGGCCGGAGTCATGAACGCCGCCGAGACGCCCGTGACGAAACGGGCCACGATCAGCATCCAGCCCTCCGTGGCGAAACCGCCGAGCCCCGAGAAAGTGAGGAAGACGGTGAGCCAGAGGAGGAACATCCGGCGTCTGCCCAGGAGGTCGGCCGCCCGACCGCCGAGCAGGGTGAAGCCGGCGTAACCGAGCACGTATGCGCTGATCACCCACGCCGCCGCGTTCGTGGACAGGTCGAGATCGGCCCGGATGGAGGGGATCGCGACGGCCAGCATGGCGACATCGATGCCCTCGAGGAAGATCGTTCCGCAGAGAACGAGCAGCAGGGCCCAGGCGCGGGTGCCCATGGCGGGACTCCTTCGAGAGAGGGCGGCGAGTCACAGGCGGTCACTCGACTGAAGGTCGGTTCTCTCCTGTAGCCACGGCCAGCCTGCGGCAGCTTCCAAGGCTCATCAAACGGATTAGCGAGCTGACTCCACGGCGGGGCAAAAACCCCGTACGAAGCCCTCATCCGTCGTACCGTCCCTCCATGACTCAGTCGCCCACGCCCCTGCACTGGAAGCTCGTCATCGACGCTGCCGACCCGCACGCCCAGGCCGACTTCTGGGCCGCCGCCCTCGGCTACGAAGTCGAGGACAACAGCGCCCTCATCGAACGCCTGCTGGGCTTCGGCGCCGTACCGCCCGAGATCACCGTCGAGTCCCACGGCCACAAGGCCTGGCGCGACCTCATCGCCGTACGGCACCCGGAGGACCCGTACGACAAGGAGAGCGGCACGGGCCTCGGCCGACGGTTCCTCTTCCAGCGCGTTCCGGAGCCGAAGACCGTCAAAAACCGGCTGCACATCGACGTACACACCGAGCCCGGGCGACGCCAGGCCGAGGTCGCGCGACTGACGGACCTGGGAGCGGCCGTAGAGCGCGAGGTGAAGGAACCAGGCGGCGAGTGGGTCATCATGACGGACCCCGAGGGCAACGAATTCTGCGTCCACTGAACGCCCCACCGCCCCACCCATACAAGCCGCCGCTCAGGCGGTGATCGGTCAGGCAGTGATGTCCTTCGTGGTGAACCGCGCCCACGCCGCCGTGCCGAACACCGCCGCGTACAGCCCTTGAAGGCCGAGGTTGCGGAGCAGATCGTCCCAGTACACCGGATCGCGCATCAGGTCCGCGAAGGACAGCCAGTAGTGCGAGAAGAAGTACGGCTGTATCGCGTGGAGTTGGGGTATCTGGTCGAGGATCTGGATGGTGATCAGCAGGCCCACGGTCGTCGCCATCGCCGCTATGCCGCTGCCGGTGAGCGTCGAGATGAACAGGCCGAGCGCCGCTATCCCGATCAGTGACGCGGCGACGATCAGCGCGATCAGAAACGCCCGCCCCAGCCCTTCACCGAAGCTGATCTGCGTGCCGGAGATCGTCGTCAGCTCGCCGAGTGGGAACAGGAAGGCCCCCACGATCAGCGCCGACACGGCCACGACAAGTGTCGCCACGACGCAGAACGCCAGCGTGGTCGCGTACTTGGTGAGCAGCAGCCGCGTACGTCCCGCGGGTGCGACCAGGAGATAGCGCAGCGTGCCGGAGTTCGACTCGCCCGCTATCGCGTCGCCAGCGATGACGCCGATCGCCATCGGCAGGAAGAAGGGCAGCGTCGCGGCCAGCGCCGTGAACACCAGGAACAGTCCGTTGTTGGTGATCTGCGAGACGAACGCCGGTCCCCCGCCGCCTCCGCCCCCTCCCCCACCGTCACTCGTCTCGATCTTCACGGCGATCCCGACGAGCACCGGCACCGCGGCCAGCACTCCCAGCAGCGCGATCGTCCGCCACCGGCGCAGGGTGGTCACCAGCTCGTTGCGCAGCAGGCCGAGGGTCCACAGCGGACTCGGCTTCCGTACGCCGACGACCTCGGCGGTACCGGAGCCGGGGGTGACGTCAGTGACCTCCGAGACCTCAGAGATCCCCGAAACCCCACTGGCCTCGGATGCTTCAGCCCGCGACATCGAAGCCCTCCCCCGTAAGCGCCACGAACGCGTCCTCCAGCGAAGCCCGTTCGAGCCCGAAGCCCCGTACCCGGACACCTGCCGACACCAACGCCGCGTTCACCTCGGCGAGGTCACGGTCGCGGTCGTCCGGAGGCTCGCCGGTCACCCGGTCCTCCTCGACGACGACGTCGGCCACGCCCTGCTCCTTCAGTACGCGGGCCGCATCGCCCGCATCCGGCGTCGTGACGACCAGGCGGCCACGAGCGCCGGCCGCTAGCTCGGCCACCGGGCCCTGGGTGATCAGCCGCCCCTGCGCCATCACCGCAGCGTGCGAGCAGACCTGCTCGATCTCGTCCAGCAGATGCGAGGACAGGAACACGGTCGTACCGTCCGACGCCAACTCCCGTACCAGCGAACGGATTTCGCGCATCCCCTGCGGATCGAGCCCATTGGTCGGCTCGTCCAGGACAAGCAGCCGGCGCGGCTGGAGCAGTGCCGCGGCCAGTCCGAGCCGCTGCTTCATGCCCAGCGAGTAGGCCTTCGCCTTCTTGCTTGCGGCGGCCGTCAGTCCGACCCGGTCGAGGGCTGCCGCGACGCGCGTACGCCGGGTGCGGGGATCGGCGGTCGGGTCGGCGGAGTCGTATCGCAGGAGGTTGTCACGGCCGGACAAGAACCCGTACAGCGCCGGTCCCTCGATCAGCGCCCCCACCTGCGGGAGCACCGTGCGGGTGGCGCGCGGCATGGGCTGTCCCAGGACGCGTGCCGTGCCTGAGGTCGGCTCGATCAGGCCCATCAGCATTCTGATGGTGGTGGTCTTGCCGGAGCCGTTCGGTCCCAGGAAGCCGAAGACGCTGCCCGCCGGTACGGCCAGATCGAGGCCGTCGACGGCAAGTTGCCCGCCGCGGTAGCGCTTGGTGAGCCCACGGGTGGCGATCACCGTGTCCGGTCCGGCATCCGGCCGACTGTCCGGCCCGGAGCCCGATCCCGGACCCGGTCCCGAGTCCGGTCCGGTGTCCGGTTCCGCGGTGGACCGTTCCGCCATCGACTCCCTCAACTCCCTGTTGGCGCCCGGCCAGAATCCTCCGGCCGGGCGCCAACCACCTGTCGTGCTCTGCCTGTTACTTGGCGGCGTTGGCCGCCTTCACCAGTGCGTCCTTCGTGACGGCGCCCGCGTACACCTGGCCGTCGTCCGTGATGAGCGCGTTGACCAGACGGGTCGAGAAGACCGTGCCCGAGCCGAACTTGCCGCTCACCTTCGTGCCCAGCGAGTCGAGGAAGCCGCCCGCGGCGCCGGCCTCCGACGGTATGCCCTCGCCGCCGGTGTCGAACCGGGCGATGGTGGTCCAGCCCTCGCCTATGGTCTTGAGCCCTTCGGCCCCTTCGAACCCTTCGAGCCCTTGGCCCAGGTCCTCTTCGGCCTTCGGGCGCGCGTGCTCCTCGGCCTTCGCCTCGTCACCCTCGGTGACCTTCGCGCCCTTCGGCGGGCTGAAGTCGAACGTGGACGCATCCGGCTTGCTGAAGTCGACCTTGGTGAAGCCGGCGTCCACGACGGCCGCGCCACCGCTCGCCGGTGTCAGCGTGAACTTCAGCGGCATACCGGTCTTGGAGTCCACGGCTATGGTGATCTGACCGACCGTCGAACCGGACTGCTTCGGCTTGATGACCAGCCTGTACGCATCGCGGCCCGCGACCTGGGCGGTGCCGTCGACCTTCACGGACGTCGTGTCGTCGACCGCCTTCAGCGCCTCGTCGGCCATCTCCTTGGGCGTGGTCGGGACGTCCTTCGGCGCCTCTTCCTTCTTGCCCTTGTCCTCGGCGGCACCGGAGGCGTCCTTCATGTGGAAGGCCTCGTTCGACGCGCTGTCGTACGCCCACACCTCGTCGCCGTTGTGGATCAGGCTGTACTCGGCGGCGTCGTCCAGCAGCGACACCTTGTGCTTGTCCGGGCCATCGGTCGCGACCCGCAACGTGTGCGTCCCGGACGCGAGTTCCATGAGCTTGGTCGAAGGATCGGCGGAGGAGCCCTCGTCCTCGGACCCGCCGGCGCCGCCGCCACCCGGAGCGAGGCTGCTCTCCAGACCGCCCAGGTCCGGCAGGCCCAGATTCGTGCTGACCTTCACCGTGCCGGACAGCTGCTGTACGTCGGACGCGGCGATCTTCTCTATGAGTTGCTCAGCGGTGATGTCCGGCAGGTCGGGGTCGCCGGAGCCCGCGAACGCCGGGACCAGCCCGATGGTCGCCGCCGCCAGCCCCACCACCGCGACGGGAACGACGTACCGCGCCGCTTTGCGCCGGCCGGTCCGCAGTTCCTCGCTCGTGTTGTCGTCGGATTCGTACGGTGCCATGTGTGCCCTACCTCCGTCGTCGGCGGCGGCTTACCGTCACGCACTCGTCCACCCCGGCCGCCATTGTCACCCGAACTCCTGTGAAGTGGTGTTTCCAATCAGACCAAATCGGCCGACGAGAAACGTCAGACCTCGGAGCCAACTCTGTGTACTGCTGGGGTATGACGTGAGTGGGCGGCGCCTCCCCCGCCCCGTAGGGGTCGGGAGGGAGACGCCGCCCGTAACGCCGTTCAGAGTCGGTCGGTCACTGCCTCAACAGGCCATGGATCACAGCCTGAACAGGCCGTGAAATCACCGGCTCACCAGCCCTGAGCTGCCGGCTCAACAGCCCGTGGATCACCGGTTGATGAACACGTAGTCCGCCCCGTAAGGCACACCCACGATGGCCCCCTCCTCACAGGACCCGGCAGGAGCCACCCCGCCCACCGTGTTCAGCCGAAGAATCTCGGCCGTACCGGCCAACAGCCCGCGGTGCTTGCCGGACTGAGTGGCCTTGAGGTCCAGCTCCGGGATGTTCTTGTCACCGTTCGGCGTCTTGGAGATCAGCGCACCGGTGACCGCACTGCGGTCGGGCGCGATCCACTGCGGCGTACCGGAGTTGGGCTTCACGAAGAAGTGCGCGATGCCACCGCCGAGTACGGCGCGCACATCACGCTGCGCGAAGGCGGTGGTGCCGTCGTCCGCCTTCTTGCACTCGTAGATCTGCTTGCCCTTGATGACGGAGGCCTGGAAGTTGTGCAGCGCGTTCCTGAAGTCGAAGTCCGTGGTGACCTTGTGGAGTTGGCCGCGGACGGCTCCGCCCGGGAACTCGGCGGTGTGCAGATTGGCGTAGAAACCACCCGGGTTGGACTTCAGCTGGTCGAGCAGCACGGCGTCCTCGACCTTGACCGTGCCGGTGACCGTACGGCCCTTGGCCTTCTTCAGCAGCTTGGTGAAGTCGACCTTGACGCCGCCGTTGACGCCCTTTGCGCCCTGGTGGATGTGGAGCAGGGTCGGCCTGTCGGTGCCGCGCCACTTGACCGCGACGGACACCTTGTCGCCCTTGACCTTCACGAACTGGAGCGCCGCGCCGTCCTTGTCGCCGACGGCAGGGCCGTCCTGGACCGGCACCTCGTTCGCGCCGTTGAGGCTCGCGGCGAGGATGGTGCCGCCGCTGCCACTGCCGCCCGCGAGGCCGCTCTGCACCTCGATGGACTGGCCCCCGTGCTGCGCGTGGTTGGCGCCCTTGCCCTTGGCGTTGCCGTTGGACTGGTTCCCGCTGTCGGCGACCGCCGGGATGACGGCGGCGGCGACACCGGCCGCGGCGACGACCGCGACACCGGAGATGACCAGGCTCTTACGACGCTTCGCGGACGTAATGAATGTCCCCATGATTCTGTTTTCTCCCCGTAACTCAGCTGACACCCCCTGCGTCAGCTTCTGGGCTTTGTTACGGAGTGGATCTGAGTCTGGACTCAATCCAACTATGTGACGTGCATCACTCTGGGTCGAGGCGGTCGAGAAGCTCGAGAAGACCGCAGAAATTGAGGAGATCGAGAGAGGAGATCGAGAAGGGAGCGCGGCAGGGTCAGCCCGCCCGGTGCACCACCGCGTCGCAGAGCTCCACGAGCGCCGCCTTCGCATCGCACTCGGGGAGCGGCGCGAGCGTGGCGCGGGCCTCCTCGGCGTACCGCACGGTGTCGCGGCGGGCCTGCTCCAGGGCCGGGTGGGCGCGCAGGAGGGAGAGCGCCTCGGCATGCCGGGCGTCGTCCGTCAGGTCCGAGTCGAGCAGCTCGGCGAGCGCGATGTCCTCGGCCAGCCCGAGCCGCTCCACGCGCTCGCGCAGCCGCAGCACAGGGAGGGTGGGGATGCCTTCGCGCAGGTCGGTGCCCGGCGTCTTGCCGGACTCGTGCGAATCGCTGGCGATGTCCAGTACGTCGTCGGCGAGCTGGAAGGCGACACCGAGCCGCTCCCCGTACTGCGTGAGCACGTCCACCACGGTCTCGTCGGCGCCCGACATCATCGCGCCGAACCGTCCCGACACGGCGATCAGCGAGCCGGTCTTGCCGCCGATCACGTCCAGGTAGTGGTCGATCGGGTCGCGTCCGTCGCGAGGTCCGGCCGTCTCCAGGATCTGCCCGGTGACCAGGCGCTCGAACGCCTCGGCCTGGATCCGTACCGCCTCCGGCCCGAGGTCGGCCAGGATGTGCGAGGCGCGCGCGAACAGGAAGTCGCCGGTGAGTACCGCTACCGAGTTGCCCCAACGGATGTTCGCGCTGGGCACCCCGCGGCGTACGTCCGCCTCGTCCATCACGTCGTCGTGGTACAGCGTGGCGAGGTGCGTCAGCTCCACGACCACGGCGGAGGGCACGACACCCGGCGCGTACGGGTCCCCGAACTGCGCGGCGAGCATCACGAGCAGCGGCCGGAACCGCTTGCCGCCCGCGCGCACCAGGTGCTGCGCGGCCTCCGTGATGAACGGGACCTCGCTCTTGGTGGCCTCGATCAGGCCTTCCTCGACAGCCGCCAATCCGGCCTGGACATCGGCTTCGAGAGCCTGGTCCCGCACGCTCAGCCCGAACGGCCCGACGACGGTCACGAGGGTCTCCTGTCTGCTGACGCTCTCAAGGGCGGTCTCTGCGTGCTCTTGGTGCTGCTGTGTCTTTGTGTGCTGTTTGCGTTCTATGTGTCGCGCGTGCTGTGAGTGTTTGTCGATGTGTCACTGCTCGCACTCAAGTCAGCGTATCCGGTCGCCTTTCGATCACAGTGAGCGCCCGCCCGTCCAGACCAGGCCCTATCGGATCAATGGCGGTATGTTCCCAGCGACCTGCAACGACAACGAAGCACACGGCACGGAAGGTTCCGCTCCCACCGCCTCGGGATCACCGGCCCGAGGAAGACCTCAGGGCGTACGCCCGCGCACGCGAGGAGCTGCTTCCGTGACGGTCGCCGTAGGGCGGAACAGCCGCTCCAGTACGACCGCGATGCCGTCCTCCTCGTTCGACAGGGTCACCTCGTCGGCCACCGCCTTGAGGCCGGGGTGGGCATTGGCCATCGCTACGCCGTGGGTCGCCCAGTCGAACATGGGGATGTCGTTGGGCATGTCACCGAAAGCGATCGTTGTGGTGCGGCTGAGACCGAGGTGGGCGGCGGCGAGGGCGAGGCCCGTCGCCTTGTTCACTCCACATGGCTGAAGTTCGACGGTGCCGGGGCCGGACATCGTGACGGAGGCGAGGGAACCGACCGCTCCGCGAGCCGCCGACGCCAACTCGTCGTCCGTCAGGCGCGGATGGCGCAGAAGCACCTTGCTGATGGGCTGCGTCCAGAGGTCGTCACGGTGAGGAACCCGAACCGCCGGCAACGTCGGATGCGGCATCTCGTAACCCGGTTCGATCAACGTGAGCCCGTCGACACCGTCCTGGTCCACGGCCGCGTACACGTCCCCGACCTCCGCTTCTATCTTGCCGAGTGCCGTCTCGGCCAACTCCCGGTCGAGGGTCACCGACCACACCATGCGGTGGGCCCCGGCGTCGTACAACTGCGCCCCCTGCCCGCAGACCGCCAGCCCCTGACCGCCCAGGTCCTCGAGCAACGGCTGTACGCGCGGCGCCGGTCGCCCGGTCACGACTATGTGCCGGGCTCCTGCCGTGGCCGCCATCGCCAGCGCGGTCCGTGACCGGTCGGAGAGGGTGTCGTCGCCGCGGAGCAGCGTTCCGTCCAGGTCAGTGGCGATAAGTGAATATGCGATCGGTGCGGCCATGATCAGAGAATACGGACCGAACGGCCCAACGACCCGGCCCGAACCGGACGTCGTCCGAAACCCCGACCATCCCTCACGCCACCACAGTCCGACGGCGATCCCCGCAGGGGCAGACTTGCTCCATGCCGCCGAGTTCCCGGCGTCAACTCCCCTGTGGCGATGCGAACTCGAACTCTTGGAACGGGAGGTGCCCCCGGCCCCTCCCCGCCACTGGCCCGTCTGGACCCTGGAGGAAGGCGTATGACCTCGTTCCAGCAACATCTGCGCACGGCCGCCGCCGAGATCCTGAAACGCTTCCCGGACACACTCAAACCCGAGGTCTACGCCGTCTCCTTCCGCATCTGGCGAATCGACTACGACCCCAGGCAGCCGTACGTCGCGATCGGCTACAACACCGAGAGCCAGTACCGGCGTGAGACCCGGCCGGAGAACCCGGGTGAAGCTCGCTGGAATTACGCCTGCTGGCTGCTGGACGGGTTCGAGATGCTCGGGAATGTTCCTGAGGATCCGGTCGGAAGCCCGCTTTACGTCGACGAGGTGAAGCGGCTCGGCCTCTGGTTCGACGGCGAGGGTGACGACGCGAGCGACGCCCAGTACGAGGCACTGAGCGAGCACTTCGCCAATGCCTGTACAAGCCTCGCCCGCCACCTCCACGACAGTGGCCGGCTCAAGGAGATCCTCGGCCGCCCCGTACCCGTGCAGATCTTCGACATGGACTGCCCGGGCTGGGAGGTAGAGGCCACCCAGGCCGCCAACCCACCCGAACTCGTCGCCGACTTCCTGTCTTGGCAGCGAGCCGCGGCGGGCGAGTCGTAAGCCTCTCGGACGCCCCGCGTGCAACTCCGTCGTAACGTGATCCCCACCCACACGGAAAGCGAGGCAGCACCCCATGCCCCCCTTCGAGGTCCCCGAGGGCGATCCCTTCGGCCCGCACAATCTTCCGTACGGCGTGTTCTCCCCGGCCGGCTCCGAGGAGCGCGGTGTCGGTGTCCGGCTGGGCGACCACGTCCTCGACGTGGGCGGCGCGGCCCGGGCGCTCGGCTCCCCGTACGTCAGGCTGCTCGCCCGCCGCTCGCTCGACCCGCTGCTCGCGGCGGGCCGTACAGCCTGGTCGGACGTGCGACGAGCGATCACGGCGTGGCTGACCGTGCCCGCCCACCGGGAGACCGTCGAACCCCTGATGCACCCGCTCTCCGAAGTCACCCTGCACCTCCCTTTCACGGTCGCGGACTACGTCGACTTCTACGCATCGGAAAACCACGCCCGCAACGTCGGCAAGATCTTCCGCCCCGACGCCGCCGACTCCCTCACCCCCAACTGGAAGCACCTGCCGATCGGTTATCACGGCCGGTCCGGCACCGTGGTGGTGTCCGGCACGGACGTGGTACGCCCCTGTGGCCAGCGCAAAGCACCCACGGACCCCGAGCCGGTCTTCGGGCCGTCCGTCCGCCTGGACATCGAGGCAGAGGTCGGCTTTGTGGTGGGTACGCCCTCCGCCATGGGCTCACGGGTGCCGCTGAGCGACTTCCGCGACCATGTCTTCGGCCTCTGCCTCCTCAACGACTGGTCCGCGCGCGACCTCCAGGCCTGGGAGTACGTCCCCCTCGGCCCCTTCCTCGGCAAGTCCTTCGCCACGTCGGTGTCGGCCTGGATCACGCCACTGGACGCCCTGGACGACGCCCGGGTCGCGCCCCCGTCCCGTACTCACCCCCTGCTCCCCTACCTGGACGACACCTCCGAGGAACCCGGCGGCTACGACCTGCGTATCTCCGTCGCCCTCAACGGCCATGTCATCTCCGAGCCACCCTTCTCCACCATGTACTGGACCGCCGCCCAGCAGTTGGCCCATATGACGGTGAACGGCGCCTCCCTGCGCACCGGTGATCTCTACGGCTCGGGAACAGTGAGCGGAGCCGACGAGCGCGAACGCGGGTCACTGCTGGAGCTGACTTGGAACGGACGCGACACCCTCGAACTACCCGACGGCAAGCGGACGTTCCTCGAGGACGGCGATGTCGTCACGCTGACGGCCTGGGCACCGGGGCCGAACGGAACCCGGGTGGGACTGGGCGAGGTGACAGGGCAAGTCGTACCGAGCGTGTGAGTACCTCTCTCACCCGCCTTGCCTCACCTGGCCAGAGCGTGTGAGTGCCTTGCTCATCCGCTCTGCCTCACCTGGCCGTCCGTCCCACCCGGCCGCTATATCCAGTCGTCCGGCGCGTCCTGCTCATCGGGCTCGCCCCAGTCCTCCGGATCCGGCTCCTGCTCCCCCGAGTCCCCGCCCTCGGCCGCGCCGGCCGGTGACTCGGGCGAGTCCGGAGCCAGGGAGGCAAGCACCCCGAGCACCCCATCCCCGTACGTCGCGAGCTTCTTCTCGCCCACCCCACTGATCGCGCCCAACTCCACGATGGACGTGGGCCCCACCATGGCGATCTCCCGAAGTGTCGCGTCGTGGAAGATGACGTACGCCGGAACTCCCTGCTCCTTGGCCTGCGCGGCACGCCACGTGCGCAGGGCCTCGAAGGTGGGGACCAGCTCCTCGGGCAGCTCGATCGCCGCGGCCTTGGGCTTTCGCTCGCCCCTGGGCGACGCCGACTTCGTGGTCACCGGCTTCTTCGGCTCCTTGCGCAGCGGCACCTCCCGCTCGCGCCGCAGCACCGTGCCGCTCGCCTCGGTCAGCACCAGCGTTCCGTACTCGCCCTCGACCGCGAGCAGCCCCTGCGCCAGCAACTGCCGTACGACACCGCGCCATTCGCCCTCGGGCAGCTCCTCGCCGATGCCGAACACGGACAGCTGGTCGTGGTCGAACTGTATGACCTTGGCGGTTCTGTTCCCGAGCAGAATGTCGACGATTTGGACCGCCCCGAACTTCTGGCCCCGCTCGCGCTGCAACCGCACCACCGTGGACAGCACCTTCTGGGCCGCGACCGTGCCGTCCCAGGTCTCCGGAGGGACCAGGCAGGTGTCGCAGTTCCCGCACGCCGTGGTCTCGGCGTCCTGGCCGAAGTAGGCCAGCAGTTGGGCCCGGCGGCACTGGACCGTCTCGCACAGCGCGAGCATCGCGTCGAGGTGCGCCGCGGCCCGCCGCTGGAACGCCTCGTCGCCCTCACCGGACTGGATCAGCTTGCGCTGCTGTATGACGTCGTTCAGGCCGTACGCCATCCAGGCCGTGGACGGCAGTCCGTCGCGGCCTGCGCGACCCGTCTCCTGGTAGTAGCCCTCGACCGACTTCGGCAGGTCGAGATGGGCGACGAACCGTACGTCCGGCTTGTCGATGCCCATACCGAAGGCGATGGTGGCGCAGACGACCAGGCCCTCCTCGCGCAGGAACCGCGACTGATGCGCCGCGCGCGTGCCCGCGTCCAGGCCCGCGTGGTACGGCACCGCCTCGATGCCGTTGCGACAGAGGAACTCCGCTGTCTTCTCCACGGAGTTGCGCGACAGGCAGTACACGATGCCCGCGTCGCCCGCGTGCTCCTCCTTCAAGAAGGTCAGCAGCTGCTTCTTGGGGTCGGCCTTCGGCACGATCCGGTACTGGATGTTGGGGCGGTCGAAGCTCGCCACGAAGTGGCGGGCGTCCGGCATGCCCAAGCGCTGCGTGATCTCCTGGTGCGTCGCGTCCGTGGCCGTCGCGGTCAGGGCGATCCGCGGTACGTCGGGCCAGCGCTCGCCCAGCAGGGAAAGCGCCAGATAGTCGGGGCGGAAGTCATGGCCCCACTGGGACACGCAGTGCGCCTCGTCGATCGCGAAGACCGAGATCTTGCCGCGGGCGAGGAGGTCGAGCGTCGACTCCAGACGCAGCCGCTCCGGCGCGAGGTAGATCAGGTCGAGCTCGCCTGCCAGGAACTCCGCTTCGACCACGCGCCGCTCGTCGAAGTCCTGCGTGGAGTTCATGAACCCGGCGCGCACGCCGAGCGCCCGCAGCGCGTCCACCTGGTCCTGCATCAGCGCGATCAGGGGCGAGACCACCACACCCGTACCGGGTCTGACCAGGGAAGGGATCTGGTAGCAGAGCGACTTGCCGCCGCCCGTCGGCATGAGGACCACGGCGTCGCCGCCGGCCACCACATGCTCGATGACCGCTTCCTGCTCGCCGCGGAACGCCTCGTACCCGAAGACACGGCGGAGCGTGCCCAGCACCTCGCTCTCCGCGAGCCCCGCGGCCCTGCTCCCGCCGAGCCCCACGGCCTGCCCAGCAAGCCCTGCGGCCTGCCCGGCAAGCTCCGTCACGGCCCCGTCCTCTTCCGTCATCACACCTGTCCCGCCAGTCCCGCCCAGCCCGCTCATTGCTCTGTCCCCCGTCGCACGTCGTGCCTCGACCACTGCGTCCACGATAGGGGTCGCCACTGACAGCCTCAGAGTTATCCACAGGCTGCCTTCAATCACTACTCCCGCCGGACACGCACAAGGCCCCGGCTCCCACGAAGAGAGCCGGGACCCACGCAACGGGTACGCACGTCAGCGCACGAACACTCCCGCCTGTCCTGCCAGATCCAGGAAGTACTGCGGCGCCACACCCAGTACCAGCGTGACCACCACACCGAACGCGATCGCCGTCATCGTCAGCGGTGACGGCACCGCCACCGTCGGTCCTTCCGGCTTCGGCTCGCTGAAGAACATCAGCACGATCACGCGGATGTAGAAGAACGCAGCGATGGCCGACGAGATCACACCGACCACGACGATCGCGCCCGCGCCGCCCTCCGCCGCCGCCTTGAACACGGCGAACTTCCCGGCGAAGCCGGAGGTGAGCGGAATACCGGCGAAGGCCAGCAGGAAGACCGCGAACACCGCCGCCACCAGCGGCGAACGACGTCCGAGCCCCGCCCACTTGGACAGATGCGTGGCCTCGCCGCCCGCGTCCCTCACCAGGGTCACGACCGCGAACGCGCCGATCGTGACGAAGGAGTACGCCCCCAGGTAGAAGAGCACGGACGAGATGCCGTCCGCCGAGGTCGCGATGACACCGGCGAGGATGAAGCCGGCGTGGGCGATCGACGAGTACGCCAGGAGCCGCTTGATGTCGGTCTGCGTGATCGCGACGATCGCGCCGCCCAGCATGGTGACGATCGCGACGGCCCACATCACCGGCCGCCAGTCCCAGCTCAGGCCCGGCAGCACCACGTACAGCAGACGCAGCAGCGCCCCGAAGGCGGCCACCTTGGTGGCGGCGGCCATGAAGCCGGTCACCGGGGTCGGCGCGCCCTGGTACACGTCCGGGGTCCACATGTGGAACGGCACCGCGCCCACCTTGAACAGCAGGCCCATGACGAGCATCGCGGCGCCGATGAGCAGCAGCGCGTCGTTGCCCATGGTCCCGGCGAGCGCCGGTGTGACGTTCTCGATCGAGCCGTCGACGACCTGCGCGATCGTCGCGTACGACACCGAGCCCGCGTAGCCGTACAGCAGGGCGATACCGAAGAGCGTGAACGCGGAGGCGAAGGCGCCGAGCAGGAAGTACTTGACCGCGGCCTCCTGCGACATGATCCGCTTACGGCGGGCCACGGCGCACAGCAGGTAGAGCGGCAGTGAGAAGACTTCCAGGGCGATGAACAGCGTCAACAGGTCATTGGCCGCCGGGAACAGGAGCATTCCGCCGATGGCGAAGAGGAGCAGCGGGAACACCTCGGTCGTGGTGAACCCGGCCTTCACCGCGGCCTTTTCGCTGTCGCTGCCGGGCACGGACGCGGCCTGCGCGGCGAACGAGTCGACCTGGTTGCCGTGCGCCACGGGGTCGAGCCGCCGTTCGGCGAAGGTGAACACGCCGAGCAGACCGGCCAGCAGGATCGTTCCCTGCAGAAAGAGCGCCGGCCCGTCGACGGCGATGGCGCCCATCGCCACGATGCCGGCCTTTGTGGTGCCGTATCCCCTGGTCGCGAGTGCGATGACCGCGGCGAAGGCGGCGGCGAGCGAGACGACGGACAGGAACACCTGGGCGTAGTAACGGGACTTGCGCGGCACGAACGCCTCGAGGAGCACGCCGATGATCGCCGCGCCGATGACGATCAGGGTGGGCGACAACTGCCCGTATTCGATCTTGGGCGCGTCGATCTTCTCGATCGGATCGGCCGCCATTGTCCACAGGCTGTGGACGGCTGTTGCGCTCACTTGGCCGCCTCCACCTCAGGCTTGGGGTCCTGCTTCTGAACGTCGGACATGGTGTGCTCGACCGCCGGGTTGACGATGTCGGTGAGCGGCTTCGGGAAGACGCCCAGGAAGATCAACAGGGCGATCAGCGGGGTGACGACCACCAGTTCCCGCACCTTCAGATCGGGCATGGCCGATACCTCGGGCTTCACCGGGCCCGTCATCGTCCTCTGGTAGAGGACGAGGGTGTAGAGCGCGGCGAGGACGATGCCGAAGGTGGCGATGATCCCGATCACCGGGTAGCGCGTGAACGTGCCGACCAGGACCAGGAATTCACTCACGAAGGGCGCGAGGCCGGGCAGCGAGAGAGTCGCGAGGCTGCCGATCAGGAAGGTGCCGGCGAGTACCGGGGCGACTTTCTGCACTCCTCCGTAGTCGGCGATCAGCCGCGAGCCGCGCCGCGAGATCAGGAAGCCGGCCACCAGCATCAGGGCGGCGGTCGAGATCCCGTGGTTGACCATGTAGAGCGTCGCGCCCGACTGGCCCTGGCTGGTCATCGCGAAGATGCCCATGATGATGAACCCGAAGTGCGAGATCGACGCGTACGCCACCAGCCGCTTGATGTCACGCTGACCGACCGCGAGCAACGCCCCGTAGACGATGCTGATCAGGGCGAGTACGAGAATGACCGGCGTCGCCCACTTCGATGCCTCCGGGAAGAGCTGGAGGCAGAAGCGCAGCATCGCGAAGGTGCCGACCTTGTCGACGACCGCCGTGATCAGTACGGCGACCGGGGCCGTCGACTCCTGCATCGCGTTCGGTAGCCAGGTGTGCAGCGGCCATAGGGGTGCCTTTACGGCGAACGCGAAGAAGAAGCCCAGGAAGAGCCAGCGTTCGGTGCTGGTCGCCATGTCCAGCGTGCCGTTGGCCCGGGCCTCGGCGATCTCCTGGAGCGAGAAGTTTCCGGCCACTACGTAGAGGCCGATTACGGCGGCCAGCATGATCAGGCCGCCGGCCAGGTTGTAGAGGAGGAACTTCACGGCGGCGTACGAGCGTTGGGCCGCCGCCTTCTCGTCCGTGCCCGCGTGGGCGCGGTCTCCGAAGCCGCCGATGAGGAAGTACATCGGGATGAGCATGGCTTCGAAGAAGATGTAGAAGAGGAAGACGTCGGTGGCCTCGAAGGAGAGGATCACCATCGCCTCGACGGCGAGGATCAGGGCGAAGAAGCCCTGGGTGGGACGCCAGCGGCTGCTGCGGGTCTCCAGCGGGTCGGCGTCGTGCCAGCCCGCGAGGATCACGAACGGGATCAGCAGTGCGGTCAGCGCGATCAGCGCCACCCCGATGCCGTCCACACCCAGCTCGTAGCGCACCCCGAAGTCCGCGATCCAGGCGTGGGATTCGGTGAGTTGGTAGCGGTCGCCACCGGGCTCGAAGCGGACCAGGACCACCACGGCGAGTACCAGGGTGGCGAGCGAGACCAGCAGTGCCAGCCATTTGGCGGCGGTGCGGCGCGCGGCCGGCACGGCGGCCGTGGCGATCGCCCCGAGGGCCGGGAGCGCCGCCGTCGCTGTCAGCAGTGGAAAGGACATCGGTATCAGACCGCCCTCATCAGCAGGGTCGCGGCGATGAGGACCGCCGCACCGCCGAACATCGAGACCGCGTACGAGCGCGCGAAGCCGTTCTGCAGCCTGCGCAGCCGTCCGGAGAGGCCGCCCATCGAGGCCGCCGTGCCGTTGACGACCCCGTCGACCAGGGTGTGGTCGACGTACACCAGGGAGCGTGTGAGGTGCTCTCCGCCGCGTACGAGGACGACGTGGTTGAAGTCGTCCTGGAGGAGGTCGCGCCGGGCGGCCCGGGTGAGCAGGGAGCCGCGCGGGGCGACGACGGGCACGGGACGGCGCCCGTACTGGGCGTAGGCGACGCCGACGCCGATGACCATCACGGCCACCGTGGAGAGGGTGACCGTCAGTGCGCTGACCGGCGGGTGCCCGTGCGCGTGGTCGGTGACGGGCTCCAGCCAGTGCACGAACCGGTCGCCGATACCGAAGAACGCGCCCGCGAAGACCGACCCGAAGGCCAGCACGATCATGGGGATCGTCATGGAACTGGGCGACTCGTGCGGATGCGGTTCAGCGTGCTCGCCGTGCGTCTCGGCAGCCGGCTCCACGCTGGGTTCGGCCGGGGACGGCGTCGGAGCGTGCCGCCAGCGCTCCTCTCCGAAGAACGTCATCAGCATCACGCGCGTCATGTAGTACGCGGTGATGGCCGCGCCCAAGAGCGCACAACCCCCGAGGATCCAGCCCTCGGTGCCGCCCTTGGCGAAGGCAGCCTCGATGATCTTGTCCTTGGAGAAGAAGCCGGACAGACCGGGGAAGCCGATGATGGCGAGGTAGCCGAGGCCGAAGGTGACGAAGGTGACCGGCATGTACTTCCTGAGGCCGCCGTACTTCCTCATGTCGACCTCGTCGTTCATGCCGTGCATGACCGAACCGGCGCCGAGGAAGAGCCCGGCCTTGAAGAAGCCATGCGTCACCAGGTGCATGATCGCGAAGGCGTAGCCGATGGGGCCGAGGCCCGCGGCAAGAATCATGTAGCCGATCTGCGACATGGTCGAGCCGGCCAGCGCCTTCTTGATGTCGTCCTTCGCGCAACCGACGATCGCACCGAACAGGAGCGTGACGGCGCCGACGACGGTGACGGCCAGCTGGGCGTCCGGCGCGGCGTTGAAGATCTCGCCGGAGCGCACGATCAGGTACACGCCCGCGGTCACCATCGTCGCGGCGTGGATGAGGGCCGAGACCGGAGTCGGGCCCTCCATCGCGTCCCCGAGCCAGGACTGCAGCGGCACCTGGGCGGACTTGCCGCAGGCGGCGAGCAGCAGCATCAGGCCGATGGCGGTGAGCTTGCCCTCGCTCGTCTCGCCCGTCGCCTCCAGCACGGGCCCGAAGGCGAAGGTGCCGAACCAGGCGAACATCAGCATGATCGCGATCGAGAGGCCCATGTCGCCGACGCGGTTGACCAGGAAGGCCTTCTTCGCGGCCGTGGCAGCGCTGGGCTTGTGCTGCCAGAAGCCGATCAGCAGGTACGAGGCGAGGCCGACGCCCTCCCAGCCGACGTACAGCAGCAGGTAGTTGTCGGCGAGGACGAGCAGCAGCATCGCCGCGAGGAACAGGTTCAGATAGCCGAAGAAGCGGCGGCGCCGCTCGTCGTGCTCCATGTACCCGATCGAGTACACGTGGATCAGCGAGCCGACGCCGCTGATCAGCAGGACGAACGTCATCGACAGCTGGTCGAGCTGGAAGGCGACGTCCGCCTGGAAGCTCTCCACGGGGACCCAGCTGAACAGGTGCTGGGTCATCTCCCGTTCTTCCGCGCCCTTTCCGAGCATGTCGGCGAAGAGGATCGCGCCGATCACGAAGGAGGCGGCCGCGAGGACGGTGCCGATCCAGTGGCCGACGGCATCGAGCCGCCGGCCACCGCACAGCAGTACGGCCGCTCCGAGCAGAGGCGCCGCTACCAGCAGCGCAATCAGGTTCTCCACGATTCAGCGACCCCTCAGAGCTTCATCAGGCTGGCGTCGTCGACCGAGGCCGAGTGGCGGGAACGGAACAGGGACACGATGATCGCGAGCCCGACCACGACCTCCGCGGCGGCGACGACCATCGTGAAGAAGGCGATGATCTGGCCGTCGAGATTGCCGTGCATCCGGGAGAAGGCCACGAGCGCGAGATTGCAGGCGTTGAGCATGAGCTCGACGCACATGAACACCACGATCGCGTTCCGCCTGATCAGGACGCCGGAGGCGCCGATCGTGAACAACAGGGCGGCGAGGTAGAGGTAGTTGACGGGATTCACTTCGTGGCCTCCTCTTCCCGGCCGAGCCGTTCCTCCGCGCGCTGCTCCAGGGCCTTGAGGTCATTGATCGCCTCGTTAGACACATCGCGGATCTGGCCGCGCTCCCGCAGCGTCTTGATGACGGTGAGTTCGGACGCGGTGCCGTCCGGGAGGAGGCCCGCGATGTCCACCGCGTTGTGCCGGGCGTAGACGCCGGGGGCGGGCAGCGGCGGGAGCTGCTTGCCTTCCCGTACGCGCTCCTCGGCCAGCTCGCGCTGGGTCTTGGCCCGCTCGGTGCGCTCCCGGTGCGTGAGCACCATGGCGCCGACGGCGGCCGTGATGAGCAGGGCGCCGGTGAGCTCGAAGGCGAAGACGTACTTCGTGAAGATGAGGGCGGCGAGACCCTCGACGTTCCCACCGGCGTTGGCCTGGCCCAGGCCGTTGAACTCGTTCAGCGAGGCGTTGCCGATTCCCGCGCAGAGCAGGATGCCGAAGCCGAGACCGCACAGGAGGGCCAGCCAGCGCTGCCCCTTGATGGTCTCCTTCAAGGAGTCGGCGGCGGTGACGCCGACGAGCATGACCACGAAGAGGAACAGCATCATGATCGCGCCGGTGTAGACGACGACCTGCACGATGCCCAGGAAGTACGCGCCGTTGGCGAGATAGAACACCGCCAGGATGATCATGGTTCCGGCGAGGCAGAGCGCGCTGTGCACGGCCTTCTTCATGAAGACGGTGCACAGGGCACCGATCACGGCGATGGTGCCGAGGACCCAGAACTGGAAGGCCTCTCCGGTGGAGGTGGTGTAGGCCGCGAGATCCGTCATCGGCCGATCACCTTCTCCGATGCCGGCTCGTCCTCGCCGAAGGTCGAGGCGGCCTCCTGCGGCACCTCGCCCTTGGAGAGGGCCACCTGACGCTCCGTACCCGGAGCGGCCTCCGTGACCAGGCCCCGGTAATAGTCCTGCTCGTCCGTCCCGGGGAAGATCGCGTGCGGAGTGTCGACCATGCCCTCGTCGAGACCGGCGAGCAGCTGCTCCTTGGTGTAGATGAGGTTGGCGCGGCTGCTGTCGGCCAGCTCGAACTCGTTCGTCATCGTCAACGCGCGCGTGGGGCACGCCTCGATGCACAGCCCGCACAGGATGCAGCGGGCGTAGTTGATCTGGTAGACGCGGCCGTACCGCTCGCCCGGGGAGTAGCGCTCCTCCTCGGTGTTGTCCGCGCCCTCCACATAGATGGCATCCGCCGGGCAGGCCCAGGCGCACAGCTCGCAGCCGATGCACTTCTCCAGGCCGTCCGGATGGCGGTTGAGCTGGTGCCGGCCGTGGAATCGCGGGGCGGTGGTCTTCTTCTCTTCGGGGTACTGCTCGGTCAGCCGCTTCTTGAACATGGCCTTGAAGGTCACGCCGAAGCCTGCGACGGGGTTCTGGAAACCGGGTTTGGTCTCCTTCTGCTCATCAGCCATCGGACGCCTCCTTTCCGTCACGAGGTCCATCGGTTCCGTCACTGGCAGTATCGACCCCACCACTGACAATCAACTCCCGCTCCCGGCGCGGGCTTCGCCTCGGCACCGGTGGCAGCGTCTGTCCCGGCAGCGGTGGTACGGGGAATCCGCCCGCCATCGGGTCGAAGGCGGCGGCCTCGGCGGGCGCCTCCTCCGCCTCCTTGGCGGACTTCCGGTCGCGGAACATGTCCACGACGAACGAGAGCAGCAACAGGAAGAGGACCGCTCCGCCGACGTAGAGGGCGATGTCGGCGAAGCCGTAATTCTCGTTGCGCAGCGTCCGTACGGTCGCCACGAGCATCAGCCACACCACGGAGACCGGGATGAGGACCTTCCAGCCGAGCTTCATCAGCTGGTCGTAGCGGACGCGGGGCAGAGTGCCGCGCAGCCAGATGAAGAAGAACAGCAGCAGCTGCACCTTCACCACGAACCAGAGCATCGGCCACCAGCCGTGGTTGGCGCCCTCCCAGAAGGTGCTGACCGGCCATGGGGCCCGCCAGCCGCCCAGGAAGAGCGTCACGGAGACCGCCGAGACCGTCACCATGTTCACGTACTCGGCGAGCATGAACATCGCGAACTTGATGGACGAGTACTCGGTGTTGAAGCCGCCGACCAGGTCGCCCTCGGACTCCGGCATGTCGAACGGCGCGCGGTTGGTCTCGCCGACCATCGTCACGATGTAGATCAGGAACGACACCGGCAGCAGGATGATGTACCAGCGGTCCTGCTGCTGAGCGACGATCTCCGACGTCGACATGGAGCCGGAGTACAGGAACACCGAAGCGAAGGCGGCGCCCATGGCGATCTCGTACGAGATCATCTGCGCGCAGGAGCGCAGACCGCCCAGCAGCGGATAGGTGGATCCAGAACTCCAACCCGCCAGCACGATCCCGTAGATGCCCACCGAGGCGACCGCGAGGATGTAGAGCATCGCGATCGGCAGGTCGGTGAGCTGCATCGTGGTGCGCTGGCCGAAGATCGAGATCTCGTTGCCGGCCGGCCCGAAGGGGATCACCGCGATCGCCATGAAGGCCGGGATCGCGGCGACGATCGGCGCGAGAACGTAGACCACCTTGTCCGCGCGCTTGACGATGACGTCTTCCTTGAGCATCAGCTTCATGCCGTCGGCGAGCGACTGGAGCATGCCCCAGGGGCCGTGCCGGTTGGGGCCGATGCGCAGCTGCATCCAGGCGACGACCTTGCGCTCCCACACGATGGAGAAGAGCACGGTCAACATCAGGAAGGCGAAGCAGAAGACCGCCTTGATGACGACCAGCCACCAGGGGTCGCGGCCGAACATGGAGAGGTCTTCAGCCGCGAGGTACGACGCCGCGGTGAGGTCCGGAGTCATGCCTTCACCTCCTTGGGGGCCTCGGGGGCGAGCGTCGCCGGGCCGATGCGGACGAGGTCACCGGGGATCGCGCCGGTGTCGGAGGCGACGCCTCCTCCGGCGGAGTTCAGCGGGAGCCACACCACGCGGTCGGGCATCTCCGTGATCTGCAGCGGGAATTCGACCACTCCGGAGGGGCCGGTCACGGCCAGCGCGTCGCCTTCCTTGACGCCGGCCTCGGCTGCCGTGGCGGCCGACACGCGCGCGCGTGCGGCATGCCGCGTCCCGGCGAGCGCCTCGTCGCCCTCCTGGAGGCGGCCTTGGTCGAGCAGCAGCCGGTGCCCGGCGAGGACTGCCTCCCCGGCGGCGGGGCGCGGCAGTTGGGCTCCTGTCTCCAGGGGCTCGGTGGCCCGCGCACCGTCCCAGGCGCCGAGCCGGTCGAGCTCCACGCGCGCGGTGCGCAGATCGGGCAGCCCCAGGTGTACGTCCATGGCGTCCGCGAGCATCTGCAGGACGCGTCCGTCGGTCGGTGCCAGCCGGCGGGTCATCTGGTCGGGCTTGAGCGCCGCCTCGAAGGACCGCGCCCGGCCCTCCCAGTTGAGGAAGGTGCCCGCCTTCTCCGCGACGGCGGCGACGGGGAGTACGACATCCGCGTGCTCGGTGACCTCACTGGGGCGCAGTTCGAGCGACACCAGGAAGCCCACTTCGGAAAGTGCCGCACGCGCGCGTGCCGGATCGGGCAGGTCCGCGACCTCGACGCCGGCCACGACGAGCGCGGCCAGCTCACCGGTGGCGGCGGCCTCGACGATCTGGCCGGTGTCACGTCCGTCCCGGAGCGGGAGTTCGGAGACGCCCCAGGCGGCGGCGACCTCGACCCGTGCGCGCGAGTCGGTGGCCGGACGCCCGCCCGGCAGCAGCGAGGGCAGCGCGCCCGCCTCGATGGCGCCGCGCTCCCCGGCCCGGCGCGGGATCCACACCAGTTCGGCACCGGTCGCGGAGGCGGCCCGTACGGCGGCGGTGAGCCCGCCCGCCACGGCGGCCAGCCGCTCCCCTACGACGATCACGGCACCCTCGGCGCGCAAGGCCTCGGAGGCCGTCGCGCCGTCGCCCTCCAGGCCGACGCCGGAGGCGAGGGCGTCCAGCCACTCGGTCTCGGTGCCGGGCGCGGCGGGCAGCAGCGTGCCGCCCGCCTTCTCCAGTCCGCGGGTCGCGTGCGTGGCGAGCGCGAACGTCTTCTGTCCGTGCCCCCGCCAGGCCTTGCGCAGCCGCAGGAAGACGCCGGGCACCTCCTCCTCGGCCTCGATGCCGACGAGCAGGACGGCGGGCGCCTTCTCCAGGGAGGTGTACGTGACGCCCGTACCGTCGAGGTCCCGGCCGTGTCCGGCGACCCGGGCGGCCAGGAAGGCGGCCTCCTCGCCGCTGTGCACGCGCGCGCGGAAGTCGATGTCGTTCGTGTCGAGGGCCACGCGCGCGAACTTGCTGTACGCGTAGGCGTCTTCGACGGTGAGCCGGCCGCCGGTCAGGACACCGGTCCTGGAGCGGGCCGCCAACAGCCCCTCGGCCGCCGCCGCAAGGGCCTCGGGCCACGAGGCGGGCTCCAGCTCACCGGATTCGCCGCGCACCAGAGGCGTCGTCAGACGGTCCCGCTGCTGCGCGTACCGGAAGCCGAACCGTCCCTTGTCGCACATCCACTCCTCGTTGACCTCAGGGTCGGGAGCCGCGAGCCGCCGCATGACCTTGCCGCGCCGGTGGTCGGTACGGGTGGCGCAGCCTCCGGAGCAGTGCTCGCAAACCGAAGGCGAGGAGACGAGGTCGAAGGGGCGCGAGCGGAAGCGGTACGCCGCCGATGTCAGCGCGCCCACCGGGCAGATCTGGATGGTGTTCCCGGAGAAGTACGACTCGAAAGGATCGCCCTCTCCGGTGCCGACCTGCTGGAGTGCGCCCCGTTCGAGCAGCTCGATCATCGGGTCGCCCGCGACCTGGTTGCTGAACCGGGTGCACCGGGCGCACAGCACGCACCGCTCACGGTCGAGCAGCACCTGGGGGGAGATCGGGACGGGCTTCTCGAACGTCCGCTTCTTGCCCTCGAAGCGGGACTCGGCGTTGCCGTGCGACATGGCCTGGTTCTGCAGGGGGCACTCGCCGCCCTTGTCGCAGACCGGGCAGTCCAGCGGGTGGTTGATGAGCAGGAGCTCCATCACACCCTTCTGGGCCTTCTCGGCGACAGGAGAGGTGAGATGGGTCTTGACGACCATCCCGTCCGTGCAGGTGATCGTGCAGGACGCCATGGGCTTGCGCTGGCCCTCGACCTCGACGATGCACTGACGGCAGGCGCCGGCCGGGTCGAGAAGCGGGTGGTCGCAGAAGCGGGGGATCTCGATGCCGAGCTGTTCTGCGGCGCGGATGACCAGGGTGCCCTTGGGCACGCTGATCTCGATGCCGTCGATGGTCAGCGAGACGAGATCTTCCGGCGGAACCGCCGCCTCCCCGCCCCCGGAGGGAGCGCTCGTGGTCACAGTCATGCGTTCACCTCCGCGTGCTTGTCCTTGTCGGCCCAGGCCGTGGACTTGGCCGGGTCGAAGGGGCAGCCCCGGCCCGTGATGTGCTCCTCGTACTCCTCGCGGAAGTACTTGAGGGAGGAGAAGATCGGCGAGGCGGCGCCGTCGCCGAGGGCGCAGAAGGACTTGCCGTTGATGTTGTCGGCGATGTCGTTCAGCTTGTCGAGGTCGGACATGACGCCCTTGCCGGCCTCGATGTCGCGCAGCAACTGCACGAGCCAGTACGTCCCTTCGCGGCAGGGCGTGCACTTGCCGCAGGACTCATGGGCGTAGAACTCCGTCCACCGCGTCACCGCCCGCACGACACACGTCGTCTCGTCGAAGCACTGCAGAGCTTTGGTGCCGAGCATGGAACCCGCGGCACCCACTCCTTCGTAATCAAGAGGGACGTCGAGGTGCTCGTCGGTGAACATCGGGGTCGAAGAGCCGCCCGGCGTCCAGAACTTGAGCCGATGGCCGGGCCGCATCCCGCCGCTCATGTCGAGCAGTTGGCGCAGCGTGATGCCGAGCGGGGCCTCGTACTGGCCGGGACGGGCGACATGGCCGCTGAGCGAGTAGAGCGTGAAGCCCGGGGACTTCTCGCTCCCCATCGATCGGAACCATTCTTTGCCTTTGTGGAGAATCGCGGGAACTGACGCGATCGACTCGACGTTATTCACCACAGTCGGGCACGCGTAGAGCCCCGCGACAGCAGGAAAGGGGGGACGAAGTCGCGGCTGGCCACGGCGGCCCTCGAGCGAGTCGAGCAGTGCGGTCTCCTCACCGCAGATGTACGCGCCCGCGCCCGCGTGCACGGTGACCTGGAGGTCGAGTCCGCTGCCCAGGACGTTCTCGCCGAGGTATCCCGCCGCATACGCCTCCCGTACTGCCTCGTGCAGCCGCCTCAGCACGGGGACAACTTCACCGCGCAGATAGATGAAGGCATGCGAAGAACGGATCGCGTAACAGGCGATCACGATGCCCTCGATGAGGCTATGCGGGTTCGCGAAGAGAAGCGGGATGTCCTTACAGGTGCCCGGTTCTGATTCGTCGGCGTTGACAACTAGATAATGAGGCTTGCCATCACCCTGCGGGATGAACTGCCACTTCATGCCCGTGGGGAATCCCGCGCCGCCGCGTCCGCGCAGACCGGAGTCCTTCACGTACGCGATGAGGTCGTCCGGCGACATGGCCAGCGCCTTGCGGAGCCCCTCGTACCCCTCGTGCCTTCGGTACACGTCCAGCGTCCAGGACTTGTCCTCGTCCCAGAAGGCCGACAGCACGGGTGCGAGCAGCTTCTCCGGGCCGGTGTCTTTGATCTCGGCTGCCAAGGTCATCACTCCCCCTCCTCGGAGACCGGGCCCGCGGGGTGCGCGGGGTCGGAGGCCGAGGTTCGCTGCGGCGCGTCGTGCGAGCTGAGGTGCTCGGCGGGCGGCTGGTCCTGCGGACCGGAGCCCCGCGGGTGCACCACGCGCGCGGGAGTCATCTCGCCCTTTGCCAGCCGGAGGCCGATCAGTGAGGCCGGTCCCGCGCTGCCGCCCGCCTCGACGGCTCCGGGGCGCTCGTCGGGGAAGCCGGCCAGGACCCGTGCGGTCTCCTTGAACGTGCACAAGGGGGCCCCGCGCGTCGGTTCGACCTGTGCACCCGCCCGCAGGTCGTCCACGAGGCGCTTCGCGGTGTCCACGGTCTGGTTATCGAAGAACTCCCAGTTGACCATCACGACCGGGGCGAAATCGCAGGCCGCGTTGCACTCGATGTGCTCCAGGGTGACCTTGCCGTCGTCGGTGGTCTCGCCGTTGCCGACACCGAGGTGGTCCTGGAGGGCCTCGAAGATCGCGTCGCCGCCCATCACCGCGCACAGGGTGTTGGTGCAGACGCCCACCTGATAGTCACCGGAGGGCTTGCGCCGGTACATGGTGTAGAAGGTGGCGACCGCGGTGACCTCGGCCGTGGTCAGGTCCAGCATGTCGGCGCAGAACTGCATGCCGGTGCGCGTCACATGGCCCTCCTCCGACTGCACGAGATGCAGCAACGGCAGGAGGGCGGACCGGGAGTCCGGGTAGCGGGCGATGACCTCGCGCGCGTCGGCCTCGAGCCGGGCTCGAACGTCGTCCGGGTAGTCGGGCGCGGGCAGTTGGGGCATGCCCAGGCTGACACCCTGTGCCTGTACGCCCTGCTCGGAAGGAGTGGTGGTCACCGGTCGACGCCTCCCATCACGGGGTCGATGGACGCGACGGCGACGATGACGTCGGCGACCTGGCCGCCCTCGCACATCGCCGCCATGGCCTGCAGATTGGTGAAGGACGGGTCGCGGTAGTGGACCCGGTAGGGGCGGGTGCCGCCGTCGGACACGACATGCACCCCGAGTTCGCCCTTGGGCGACTCGACGGCGGCGTACGCCTGGCCGGGCGGGACCCTGAAGCCCTCGGTCACCAGCTTGAAGTGGTGGATCAGGGACTCCATGGAGGTGCCCATGATCTGCTTGATGTGGTCGAGGGAGTTGCCCAGTCCGTCCGGGCCGAGGGCCAGCTGTGCGGGCCAGGCGATCTTCTTGTCGGCGACCATGACCGGGCCGGGCTCCAGCCGGTCCAGGCACTGCTCGATGATCCGCAGCGACTGGCGCATCTCCTCCAGGCGGATCAGGAAGCGCCCGTACGCGTCGCAGGTGTCGGCGGTCGGGACGTCGAAGTCGTACGTCTCGTAGCCGCAGTACGGCTGCGCCTTGCGCAGGTCGTGCGGGAGGCCGGCCGAGCGCAGGATCGGGCCGGTGGCGCCGAGGGCCATGCAGCCGGCCAGGTCGAGATAGCCGATGTCCTGCATACGGGCCTTGAAGACGGGGTTCCCGGTGGCGAGCTTGTCGTACTCGGGAAGGTTCTTCTTCATCTTCTTCACGAACTCGCGGATCTGGTCCACCGCGCCCGGAGGCAGGTCCTGGGCGAGGCCGCCGGGCCGGATGTACGCGTGGTTCATGCGCAGGCCGGTGATCAACTCGTAGATGTCGAGAACGAGTTCACGATCACGGAAGCCGTAGATCATGATCGTGGTGGCGCCGAGTTCCATGCCGCCGGTGGCGATGCACACCAGGTGCGAGGAGAGCCGGTTCAGCTCCATCAGGAGCACGCGGATGATGGAGGCGCGGTCGGGGACCTGGTCCTCGATGCCGAGGAGCTTCTCGACGGCGAGGCAGTACCCGGTCTCGTTGAAGAACGAGGTCAGGTAGTCCATGCGCGTCACAAAGGTCGTGCCCTGCGTCCACGTACGGAACTCGAGGTTCTTCTCGATGCCGGTGTGCAGATAACCGATTCCGCAGCGGGCTTCGGTGACCGTCTCGCCGTCGATCTCCAGGATCAGCCGGAGCACGCCGTGGGTGGACGGGTGCTGCGGGCCCATGTTGACGACGATGCGCTCGTCGTCGGCCCGGGCCGCGGTCTGGACGACCTCGTCCCAGTCGCCGCCGGTGACCGTGTAGACGGTGCCTTCCGTGGTCTCGCGGGCGGATGCGGCACTGGTCATCACAGCCTCCCGAAGGGAGTCGTTGAGGGGTGGTGGTCGGGCGACGGGTGGGCGCTCATGAGTAGGACCTCCGCTGGTCCGGGGCGGGGATCTGGGCGCCCTTGTACTCGACGGGGATGCCGCCGAGGGGGTAGTCCTTGCGCTGCGGGAAGCCCTGCCAGTCGTCCGGCATCATGATCCGCGTCAGGGCCGGGTGGCCGTCGAAGACGATGCCGAAGAAGTCGTACGTCTCGCGCTCGTGCCAGTCGTTCGTCGGATAGACGGAGACCAGGGACGGGATGTGCGGATCACCGTCCGGGGCGCTGACTTCGAGGCGGATCAGCCGGTTGTGGGTGATCGAGCGCAGGTGGTAGACGGCATGCAGCTCGCGCCCCTTGTCGCCGGGGTAGTGGACGCCGCTCACCCCCGTGCACAGCTCGAAGCGGAGCGCCGGGTCGTCGCGCAGTGTCTGTGCGACGCGGACCAGGTGCTCGCGCTCGATGTGGAAGGTGATCTCGTCGCGGTCGACGACCGTCTTCTCGATGGCGTTCTCGGGGACGAGGCCCTGTTCCTCCAGGGCGCCCTCCAGCTCGTCGGCGACCTCGTCGAACCAGCCGCCGTACGGCCGGGTGGCGGGCCCGGGCAGCCGGACGGAGCGGACCAGGCCGCCGTAGCCGGAGGTGTCGCCGCCGTTGTCGGCGCCGAACATGCCGCGCTGGACGCGGATTTCCTCGCCCGCCTCGCCTCGCCGGCCGGGGAGGTTGGCGGCGCTGAGGTCCTTCTCGGGGTTGACCCCGTTCGTGCCGTTCGCGTCGCTCACCGCAGCAGGCCCTTCATCTCGATGGTGGGGAGCGCCTTGAGCGCCGCTTCCTCCGCCTCGCGGGCCGCCTCCTCGGCGTTCACGCCGAGCTTCGAGGTCTGGATCTTCTGGTGCAGCTTGAGAATCGCGTCCATCAGCATCTCGGGCCGTGGCGGACAGCCGGGCAGATAGATGTCGACAGGGACGATGTGATCGACGCCCTGCACGATCGCGTAGTTGTTGAACATCCCGCCGGACGACGCACAGACCCCCATGGAGATCACCCACTTGGGGTTCGGCATCTGGTCATAGACCTGCCGCAGCACCGGTGCCATCTTCTGGCTGACGCGTCCGGCGACGATCATCAGGTCGGCCTGGCGCGGTGAGCCGCGGAAGACCTCCATGCCGAAGCGCGCCAGGTCGTAGCGGCCGGCGCCCGTCGTCATCATCTCGATGGCGCAGCAGGCGAGGCCGAAGGTGGCGGGAAAGACGGACGACTTGCGCACCCAGCCGGCGGCCTGCTCGACGGTGGTCAGCAGGAAGCCGCTCGGCAGCTTTTCTTCGAGTCCCATGCTCAGTGGCTCCTCTGTGCCCTATCCGGGGTTCAGTCCCATTCCAGGCCGCCGCGCCGCCATACGTACGCGTACGCGACGAAGACGGTGAGCACGAAGAGCAGCATCTCCACGAGCCCGAATACCCCAAGGGCGTCGAAGGTGACGGCCCAGGGATAGAGGAAGACGATCTCGATATCGAAAATGATGAAGAGCATCGCCGTCAGGTAGTACTTGATGGGGAACCGCCCACCGCCGGCCGGCGTGGGGGTCGGTTCGATACCGCACTCGTAGGCCTCGAGCTTGGCCCGGTTGTACCGCTTTGGACCGATAAGCGTGGCCATGACCACGGAGAAGATCGCAAAGCCTGCCCCGAGGGCTCCCAGTACGAGGATGGGCGCATACGCGTTCACCGCTCCTCGCTCCTCTCAGTCGGCATTGACTGCTTGCGGGGTCCCCCCGGCCGGAGGCTGGGGAGGTTCGTCGGACTTCACCCGCCCCACGAAGCTCACAGGCTCCGTCGGCTTCACGAGACTCGCAAGCCCCGTGCGGCTTCACGAAGATCGCGTACATGTGAAGCAGGTCACAAGCCCAACTGCCACGCATCTTATGCCTGCCGGTCTGTGATCTGCGACACGGGGTACGACAACGCCTTTGTGATCTCCACCACCTGGCATTGGATCATGCAGCCAGAGGCGAGCCGATCTTCACGCAAGAAGCGTCCAAGTGATCACCAGAAGTGACAATTTCGCTCGTTAACGCAGGTCCGGCGGTGCAGCCCTTTACCAAGCGGCGGCACGCACAAGCAAATTGGCCCTGGACATCAACGCTTGGTAGGGGAACTCGTTCACACTTCGGGGGAAGTTGGCTCGCCGGTGTGGACGGGCGTGAGCACGTGCATCCGTTCACGAGCAGAACACGAACTTGAGACCCGAACGAGACACAAGGCTCGTCGCACTCCGGTCAGCACACACGGCGTATCCGCCACAGTGGCCGTTCCGTGACCTGCGTCACACTCGAAGCCTGGGCCGATAAGCGGGGCTTGGCCATCGGTCCCAACGGGTGGTAAGTGGTGGGCAATTCGGACGTAATGCGAAAAGACCTTGCTCACGGGCCAGTTGAGCGGTGTCCGCTTTGCCCGCTACGGCGTCAATAAAGAACGCCACGCCCGGGAATTTGGCGGCCCATTGAACAACTGTGGCGCACCACACGTTTCTTGAAGATATGGAGGAGCCCCTGATACCGGTTGGACTCATGTCCCACACCGCTCACATACCCAGCCACCGGAAGCCCCGGCCTCGCAGCAGTTCGAAGCTCGCGATGCGCGCCGGAGTTGCCGGTGGCGTCCTCAGCACCCTGGCAGTGGGAGCTGCGGCCGGATCGGCGAACGCGTCCGAGCCCGTGACCCAGACGATCGAGCTGCCCACGCTCACGGCCGACCTGTCCGCGACCGTGGCCGAGTCCGCGGCCGCCACCCAGCAGGCCGCGGCCGACTACGAGCTGCTGGCCGAGCGTGACGCGGCCGCCGCCAACGCGGCCAAGCAGGCCAAGGCCGACCTCGCCGAGGCGAAGAAGAAGGCGGAGGCCAAGAAGAAGGCCGAGGCCGAGCGCAGGGCCGCCGCGGAGGCCGCCGCCTCCAGGGCCGCCGAGCGGACCACCCTCAGCTCCTCTGCCTCGTCGAGCTCCGAGACCGATGTCCCGGCCCCGGCCAGCGGCAGCGTCGGTACGGTCATCAGCTTCCTCAAGGCTCAGGTCGGCGACGCCTACGTCATGGGCGCCACCGGCCCCAACGCCTGGGACTGCTCCAGCCTGGTCCAGGCCGCGTTCAAGCAGGTCGGCGTGGACCTCCCGCGCGTCTCGCAGGACCAGTCGACGGTCGGGACCGACGTCCCGCTGTCCGACATCCAGGTCGGCGACATCCTGTACTGGGGCGGCAAGGGCTCGGCGTACCACACGGGTGTCTACATCGGTGGGGGCCAGTACCTGGACGCGGCGAACCCCAGCAAGGGCGTCGTCATCCAGGACCTGTCGGGCTACCCGGCGAGCGGCGCGGTACGCGTCCTCTGACTCCGACTCCGACCGGACCCGGGGGTCCTCTCTGAACCGCTCCGGTCGCGCAACGTGAAGGGCCGCTTCCCCATCGGGGGAAGCGGCCCTCAGCGCGTAGGAGTCGCGCGTGCAGGAGTCACGCCTTGGGTGCGCGTGGGCGGCGGGTCACGCCTTGGGCGCCACCTTGCTCAGCCCGTTGATGATGCGGTCCATCGCGTCGCCGCCCGTCGGGTCCGTCAGGTTGGCGAGCATCTTCAGCGTGAACTTCATCAGCACGGGGTGCGTCAGTCCGCGCTGCGTCGCGATCTTCATGACCTTCGGGTTGCCGATGAGCTTCACGAAGGCGCGCCCGAGGTTGTAGTAGCCGCCGTAGGTGTCCTTGAGGACCTTCGGGTAGCGCTGGAGGGCGAGTTCACGCTGGGCGGGGGTCGCGCGGGCGTGCGCCTGGACGATGACGTCGGCGGCGATCTGGCCGGACTCCATGGCGTACGCGATGCCCTCGCCGTTGAAGGGGTTCACCATGCCGCCCGCGTCGCCGACGAGCAACAGGCCCTTCGTGTAGTGCGGCTGGCGGTTGAAGGCCATGGGGAGGGCGGCGCCGCGGATCGGGATCGTCATGTTGTCCGGGGTGTAACCCCATTCCTCCGGCATCGACGCGCACCAGGCCTTCAGGACCTCACGCCAGTCCAGCTCCTTGAAGGAGGAAGAGGTGTTGAGGACGCCCAGGCCGACGTTCGAGGTGCCGTCTCCCATGCCGAAGATCCAGCCGTAGCCGGGCAGCAGCCGGTCCTCGCCCGGTCCGCGCCGGTCCCACAGCTCCAGCCAGGACTCCAGGTAGTCGTCCTCGTGGCGCGGGGACGTGAAGTACGTACGCACCGCGACGCCCATCGGCCGGTCGTCGCGCCGATGCAGACCCATGGCGAGGGACAGCCGGGTCGAGTTACCGTCGGCCGCCACGACCAGTGGCGCGTGAAACGTGACCTCGCGCTTCTCCTTCGAGTCGACGTCACCGAGCTTCGCGCGCACGCCGGTGATGCGGCCCGTACGGTCGTCGAGGATCGGGGCGCCCACATTGCAGCGCTCGTACAGCCGCGCGCCCGCCTTCTGCGCCTGGCGCGCCAGTTGCTCGTCGAAGTCGTCCCGCTTCCGTACGAGTCCGTAGTCGGGGTATGCGGCGAGATCCGGCCAGTCCAGTTGGAGGCGGACACCGCCGCCGATGATGCGAAGCCCCTTGTTCCGGAGCCAGCCCGCTTCCTCGGAGATGTCGATGCCCATCGAGACAAGCTGCTTGGTCGCGCGGGGCGTCAGCCCGTCACCGCAGACCTTTTCGCGCGGAAACGCCGTCTTCTCGAGGAGCAGGACATCGAGCCCGGCCTTCGCCAGGTAGTACGCGGTGGTGGAACCGGCTGGCCCGGCCCCGACGACGATCACATCAGCGGTGTGTTCGGAGAGGGGCTGGGACTCGGTCACGGCGGGGTCTCCCCAAGACTCGAAATCAACGTGCCGACGGGCACTGGACATGGGCAGTCTATTCAGCGGTACTGATCACCCTGCTGAAGGGCCGCTCCATGAACCGACCTTCCCCCGTGGTACGACTGCGCGTCCCCACCGACGAGGACGCGATCGCCTGGCACCGGATCTTCGACGACCCGGACGTGATGGAGTTCCACGGCGGAAAGCCGGCCGAGCTGTCCGTCTACGAGGAGCTGACCGCGCGGCAGCGCCGGCACGACGCCGAGTACGGCTTCTGCTTCTGGACCATGCTCGACGAGCAGGACGACGTCATCGGCTTCACGGGCGCCCAGCCGTGGCCGCACGACTGGGGCCCGAAGGGCGAGATCGAGATCGGCTGGCGGCTCGGACGGGCGTACTGGGGCAAGGGGTACGTGACCACGGCGGCGTGGAGCACGCTCGACCGGCTGCGGACGGCGGGCGTCCCCAGCGTGGTGGCGATGGTCAACTCCCGCAACGAGCGCTCCATCGCGGTGACCAGACGCCTCGGAATGACTCTCTCCGAGAGGTTCACGTCGCCGAACTCGCAGCAGGTGGGCCACTGCTACCGGCTGGACCTCTGAGACCGGTGACGGCTTCCGGGTCGGCCTGCGAGACCCGTGACGCCCTCCAGGGCCGGGTGTAACGCCTTCCGGGTCGGCCTCCGGGCCGGGTGACGCCTTAGGGCGGCGCCCGGCTTCCGGCGGCGCGCGGCAGGGCTTACTCTTCCGGTACCGCTGGGGGTGACGTCTGTGCGCAAACCACCCGATGTGCGTGTACCGCGGCTCGTCGGCCTGATGGCCGTGGACGCGCGCGAGACGGCCGAGGCGCGTGGCGTGATGCTCGCCGCGCCGGACCGGCCCGACTTCCACCTGACCGTCGTCGACTACGTCGTACGCCAGTACCCGCTGCCCGGCACCGAGGTGCCACGCGGTGCCGTCGTCACTGTGTGGTTCGACTTCGGTGAGGGGGAGGGCGGCGGAGGTTCGGGGGTTCGGGAGCCGCGGCTCCCTCACCCGCCTTCGGGGGGCTTGTACCGCGAACTCGATGAACCGGGCGACCCGTTCGAGGTGTTGCGGTGACAAGCGCGCCGCGGGAGTAAGGCGGTTTCGAAGCTGCGGCTCCGTCGTGGCTTGTCGCGCAGTTCCCCGCGCCCCTAAAAGGAAGGCCTGCGGCCTCCTTCTTAGGGGCGCGGTGCAACACCGAATTTCGCCCGCTCAGCTCTGCTTGAAGCCCCGGTGCAGTGCCACAACCCCGCCCGTGAGGTTCCTCCACGCCACCCTCGACCAGCCGGCCTTGCGCAGGCGTTCGGCCAGTGCGGGCTGGTCGGGCCAGGCGCGGATGGACTCGGCGAGGTAGACGTACGCGTCGGGGTTGGAGGAGACCGTCCTCGCGACCGGGGGCAGCGCGCGCATCAGGTACTCCGTGTATACGGTGCGGAAGGGCGCCCAAGTCGGGTGCGAGAACTCGCAGATCACCACGCGTCCGCCCGGCCTCGTCACCCGGTACAGCTCGCGCAGCGCCGCGTCCGTGTCCTGGACGTTCCGCAGGCCGAAGGAGATCGTCACCGCGTCGAAGGTGTCGTTCTTGAAGGGCAGCCTCGTCGCGTCGCCCGCCGTCAGCGGCAGCCAGGGGTGGTTCCGCTTGCCGACCCGGAGCATCCCGAGCGAGAAGTCGCACGGCACGACGTACGCCCCGGTCCGTACGAAGGGCAGGGACGAGGTGGCCGTACCCGCCGCCAGGTCCAGCACCTTCTGCGCGGGCCGCGCGTCCACCGCCTTGGCGACTTCTTTGCGCCACCGCCGGTCCTGGCCGAGTGACAGCACGTCGTTCGTCAGGTCGTACCGTTCCGCCACGTCGTCGAACATCGAGGCGACTTCGTGCGGCTGCTTGTTCAGGGAAGCGCGGGTCACGCGCCCATTGTGGCAGCCGAGGGCAGAGCCGGGACGCCCGGCCTGCCCGGCCGGGCCCGGATCGACGCCGCCGCCGGTGAGACGTTGCCCGTCCCCCGCCGTACCTCACACGAGAGGTGGATGTGCAATGAAGAGTCTTCTGAAACCGGCTGCCGGGCTTGTCTTCGCGACGGCGCTGACCTGTACGGGGTGCTCCTCGGACCCGTCGCCCTCCCAAGCGGCCCCCACGCTTCCCAGAACGCCCGCACCTCCCGCGGAGACCTCGCCGGACACGCCGGAGTCACCGGATACGCCGTCACAGTCGCCGCCGGAAACCCCCTTACCGGGGCCCGCGTTCGCCCCGTACGTCAGCGCCACCGCGGCCTCCGGCAACGAATCGGCGGGCTCCGCGTCGTCGTACAACCTGGCCTTCGTGATCGCGGGCCGCGGCGGCTGCACGCCGACGTGGGGCAAGTACGGCATCAGCAAGGCGTCGGTGAAGTCCCGGATCTCGGCGCTGAAGTCGTCCGGACGCAGCGTGCGGGTCTCCTTCGGCGGCGCCTCCGGCAAGGAGCTGGCCACGACCTGCAAGAGCGTCCCCAAGCTGGCCGGTGCCTACGCGGCCGCGCTCGACGCCGCCGGTGCGACGGAGGCCGACTTCGACATCGAGGGCCCGCCGTTGTCCGACTCCAAGTCGGTGGCGCTGCGCTCCAAGGCCATCGCCCTGCTCCAGCGGCAACGCCCGGAGATCCGGGTGTCCTTCACGCTGCCCGTGATGCCGCACGGCCTCAACAAGGACAGCCGGGCCGTGCTGAAGTCCGCGAAAGCCGGCGGCGTGAAGGTCTCCGCGGTCAACATCATGACGATGAACTACGGCAGTTCGTACGACGATGACATGGGCACGTACGCGATCAAGGCGGCCAAGGCGACCCACGGCCAGCTCAGGAAGATCTTCGGCCTCTCGCCCGAGGCCGCCTGGAAGGGCCTCGCCCTCACCCCGATGATCGGCGTCAACGACGTCGACAACGAGACGTTCACGGTGTCCGATGCGGCCCAAGTCCGCTCGTTCGCCGAGAAGAAGGACATCGCGTGGGTGTCGATGTGGGCGGCGGCCCGCGACCGCCAGTGCGCACCCGGCAAGGCGAAGCGGAACGTCGCGCAGACGGACTGCAGCGGGGTGAAGCAGCAGGCGGGCGAGTTCGCGAAGGCGTTCTCGAGCTGACCGCTACCTCCGCCGGTGCACCAGCCGCCCCGCGCAAACGGTCGCGACACACGCGCCGGTCTCGTCGAAGACGGCGAGGTCGGCGCGGCCGGTGTCGACGATCGCGGGCCGTCGTGCCGCGCTCACGAGCACGAAGACGTCGTTACGCTCGGCCGCGGCCCGGAGTTCGGCCGTACCGGCGTACTCCTCCAGAACCGCCACCGCGCCGAGCTTCAGCACCGCATGCAGCCGTTCCCGAGGCGTCGGCGCTTCGGGCAGCGGCCCCTCGTGGACGAGGGCGGGCCCGAGCACTCCGGACCACCGCCGTACACGAGCGCCCGGGAAACGTTCCTGGAGGTCCGCTAGCGGCCCCGTCGCCGCAACCCGAGTCCCCTCCACCACGACGGCCCCGTCCTTCACCGGAACGGAGTCGTCCCAGGCGTGACGGAGCTCATCCGCAGCGTGAATCGTCAGCACAGGAAGGCTAGTTGGGGCTAGTTGGAGGCAAGGAGCTTCAGCTCCGGGTGGGCCGTGCCGCCCGCGATCGCCGTGGACGAGATGTGCGACTGGACCCGCTCGTCGACGGGATCGTTCGCCGGGTCGTCGTGCACGACGAGGTGCTCGTATGTCGTCGCGCGCTGGGCCGGGACGCGGCCCGCCTTGCGGATCAGGTCGATGATCTCGAGCCGGTTGGAGCGATGCTTGGCACCGGCCGACGAGACGACGTTCTCCTCCAGCATGATCGAACCGAGGTCGTCCGCCCCGTAGTGCAGCGACAGCTGGCCGACCTCCTTGCCGGTGGTGAGCCAGGACCCCTGGATGTGGGCGATGTTGTCCATGAACAGCCGCGCGATGGCGATCATGCGCAGGTACTCGAAGATCGTCGCCTGTGTACGGCCCTTGAGGTGGTTGTTCTCGGGCTGGTACGTGTACGGGATGAAGGCCCGGAAGCCGCCCGTCCGGTCCTGTACGTCACGGATCATCCGCAGGTGCTCGATGCGCTCGGCGTTGGTCTCGCCCGTACCCATGAGCATGGTGGAGGTGGACTCCACGCCCAGCCGGTGGGCGGTCTCCATGATCTCCAGCCAGCGCTCACCGCTCTCCTTCAGCGGGGCGATCGCCTTGCGCGGCCGCGCGGGCAGCAGTTCGGCACCGGCGCCGGCGAAGGAGTCGAGCCCGGCGGCGTGAATCCGCGAGATGGCCTCTTCCACACTCACCTTGGAGATACGGGCCATGTGCTCGACCTCCGACGCCCCCAGGGAGTGGATGACGAGCTGCGGGTACGCGGCCTTGATGGCGGCGAAGTGCTCCTCGTAGTACTCCACGCCGTAGTCCGGGTGGTGCCCGCCCTGGAACATGATCTGCGTACCGCCGAGTTCGACGGTCTCCGCGCAGCGGCGCAGGATGTCGTCGAGATCGCGCGTCCAGCCCTTGTCGACGGCCTTCGGCGGCGCGTAGAAGGCGCAGAACTTGCAGGCCGTGACGCATACGTTCGTGTAGTTGATGTTGCGCTCGATGATGTACGTCGCGATGTGCTCGGTACCGGCGTACCGGCGGCGGCGTACGGCATCGGCGGCGGCGCCCAGCGCGTGCAGCGGGGCGTCCCGGTAGAGGTCGAGCGCCTCCTCCGGGGTGATCCGCCCACCCTCGGCGGCACGGTCGAGGACGGACTGAAGGTCGGCGTTCTCGGTCACCGGGCGGTCCCTTTCGACAGGGTGTGGACGGACTGATCCAGCGTACGCCAGCCCCTTGCGGCAGTTCGCGTCAGGCCGCGTACGCCCCGATGAGCGTGCCCACAAAGGCACCGCCGATGAGGAAGGGCCCGTACGGCACCGCGGTCTTACGCCCACCCCTGCGCGTAACGACGAGCCCGACCGCGTAGAACCCCGCCAGAAAGAACCCGGCAAAGGCCCCGAGGATGAGCACGGCCCACCCGTACCAGCCGAGGACGGCCCCCAGCCAGATCCCGACCTTCACGTCCCCGAAGGCCACCCAGTTCGGATTGATAAGAAAACAGACAAAGAACCACCCGGCATACGCAAGCCCACCGAGCAGCGCACCGGTCCAGTCACCGCCGTTCTCCGGCACTAGCGCCACAACCCCCAGCAGCCCCAACACGGTGACAGCCACCGGCAGATTCACCACATCGGGCAGCCGATGCACAGAGAAGTCGACGAGGGTAAGCAACACCCCCAGAGGCGCAACCAACAGCCATACGCCCAACTCGGGCCGAGCACCGGTAGCAGCGGCAAGAGCAGCGCAGACAAACGAGGTGGCAACAACAACGAGCGGCGTACTGGGCCCATAAGCCCGCCCCGCACACCGAGCCCACCCGATCCACCCGCTGATGACGTGCCCATCCGGACACTGGCCCCGCCACTCCTCCTCGGGCTCGACGGAAAGCCGATAGGCAGCGCGGGGCACGAGCATCCCGGCGAGCGCACCCCAGAGGGCGGCACCGAGGATCAACACGAGTTCCACGCAAGGCTCCTAGCCGCTACCGCTGTGGGCGGGCGACCCGCCGCCGCAACCGCTGTGGGCAATCGTTCCGCCACCGCTGTGGGCATACGTTCCGCAGGGCGGAACGGGTGGGCACAGCCACAAGCTCTGGGCAACTGCTCACCCAACGGCCGCAACACCACTACGCCAAGAGGGCAGCAACTCATCCAACAAGGCCTCAGTCCGAGGCGGCAGCCCCCGAGCCCCACTCCGCGAAACGAGATCCGCCGCAAGCCGCTGAAGCTGCGCAGCATCCCCGGTGGCATGAGTAGCCCGAAGCAACTCATGCCACAACCGCTCATCCCCAGGCGCGGAGCCAAGCGCAGCGTTCAGCGCCTCAATGGCCTTCCCCGCCCGCCCCTTCTCAAGATGGAACGCCGACAACGCCAGCCCAATATCGGCAACGAGCAAGGGCAGTTGCGCATCAATGATCTCGTGGGTGAGCCACCCATACCGCCCCGCCGGCCGCTCGGCCAACAACGGCCCCCGCACCAACACAAGCGCATCGGTCAGCAACCGCCCCCGCACAGCCCGGCTGTCGACCCCACGCCCCTGAGTCGCCTCGTGGTACAGCGACCGCAGCACATCAAGGTCGGACACCACGGACTTCGCCAGCTTGAGCCGCCCCGTCGAGTCGGTACCGAGCCGCGGCGTACCGTCCGGATCATTGCCCAGCCACGCCCGCAGCCGCTCGACGAGCGCGTCCCGCACATCCTCCGTGACCCCTCGGGGCCACAGCGCGGACGAGAGCACCCGAGGATGGACACCCTCCCGGTGCAGCAGCAGCAACGCCAACGCCTCGTGCAGCAGCGGACTCCGCTCACCGTCCGGCGTATCGAGGCCGATGATCTCGTACGGGCCGACGAGTCGCGCGTACACCGCCGGTCGCCCCTGTTCGCTGATGTCGACGAGGAACGGCGGATCGGCGGCGGGACCGTTCGGCTCGCGCTCGGGGTCCGCCTCGACGAACAGCTCGACGACGGCGCGCTGTTGGGCCACCGGCAGCAGTTGCGCGTCGAGTTCGAGCCCGAGGAGCGGCGCGAGCAGCTTGCCCTCGCCGGTGATCTCCATCTCCCAGGCGGCGCCGGGCAGATCCCCCGACTCCGTACCGACGAGATAGCCGATGCCCAACCGGCTGGCGTCGGAAGCGAGTTCGGCGAGCTTGACCGCGTCCTCGGCGGACGGTTGGGCGGCGAGGAGTACGAGATGTGGGGCCCAACGGGTGTGCTGCGCGGGCCCCGTACGCCCCGTGAGGACGGAGTCGTGACCGGCGGCACCGAGCGCGCCGCGCCGCTGCCGGGTCTCCGCCTCCATGGTCTCGATGAGCGCCTCGATGTCGTCGAGGTGGCGCAGCCGGTTGGGCGCGAGAGGCGTCAGATCCTCCCCGAAGCCGACGAGCGTGATCGTCATGCGGTCGGACCAGCCGTTGGTCGCCAACTCGGCGGCCACGGAGGCAAATACGCCCGCCCGGTCCTCCTCGCTGCCGCTCAGCGAGACGATGCCGGGCACGGACTCCAGGTTGAGCAGCAGCCGCGAGTCGTCCATCGTGCCGAGGCTGACGAGTCCGGGGTACGGGGCTGCCGTGTCGGTGTCCTCGTACCGCTCGGCGTCCGCTCGCGCCAGCATCCAGAACGTCTGGTCCTGCCCGAGCTGCCACGGCACCGGCGGCCTTCCGGCAGGCTGCGCCAGTTGCAGGTGCAAATCTCCGTTGCTCATCCAGGCCGCGTACACGGTCGGCAACGGCCGCGACTCCTCCGCGAGCGAAGCGGCCAGTCCGCGCAACGACCGGTCAAGAAGTCGTACGCCCTCGGGGTCGGCCCCCACGAGCAGCGCGTCCTGCGCATCGGCGGCCGTACCGGTGGGCGTCGGCGGCTCCAGCATGCCGCGCCGCCCCCCGACGGCGGCGAGGGCCGACTGCCACAGGGCCTGACGGCGCCGGCGCCCGAGCGCACCGAGGAGCCCGGCGGCGAGGAGCGGCGCCCCGAGGAGGGCCTGCGGTAGCCCGAAGCCACCGTCGTCGGAGGCGGAGGTGGCGTGCTCGTGCCCCTGCCGGCCTTGGCCCTGCTGTCCTTGGTCCGGAGCGGGCCGCTGCTCGGGAACGGAAATCTGAGCGGTGTCATGATCAACGGCCCCGCTGCCACTGCCACTTCCACTGCCGCCCCGCTGTCCACTCCCCCGCTGTTCCGCGCTCCCGGTCTGGGAGTAGTCGGAGATCTGCTGCTGGACCTCCTTCGACACCTCCGGGGCCTCGTCGGGCATCTCGACGAGGTCGCCGCCGCGGGCGTCGCCGGGCATCTGCAGGATCCAGCCGGGCCGGATGAGGCTGGCCTCGGAGAGCCGCGAACCGTCGGGCTGCGCGCGGTCCTTGTTGAGCTGGTAGATCTCCTTGTACCGCCGCCCGTCCCCGAGGTGCCGCTCGGCGATCTCCCAGAGGGAGTCGTGATGGCGTCCCTCGGGCGGCTGGATCCGGTAGTACTTCGTGTCGCCGCTGTCGGCGGTGCTGCCGCTCTCGGCGGCGTGCGCGGCGTTCGCGGCCTGCTCGGCGAGCGCGGCGGCGGCGCTGGAGGCGGCCTGTTCCTGCTGCCCGAGCAGGCCGGCGGGCGTCTGCTGGGCGGCGGCGACGGTGGGCCGCTGGTTCTCCTGCACCTGCTGCCCGAGCTGCGAGAGCCCGGGCGCGAAGCTGGCCGCGGTAGCGCCGACCAGCAGCAACGCGGCGACGAGCTGCCGCGCGAGCAACTGGCTCGGCCCGGCTCCGGGCACCCGGTTCGGCACTCCGACGCCGGAGAGGGCGGCCTTCATTTCGACGAGTACGCACGCGGTGAACTGGGCCCAGGCGAACCAGACGACAACAGTCAGGACGTTCAGAAAGGTGCCGGCCGTGATCGGCTGCTGCAGCCAGTCCAGACTCGGCATCCCGCTCGGCAGCGGCCACCCCATCTGCGTGGCCAGCGCTCCTGGCACCCCCACCAACAGCACAATCAGGGCAATAAAGGCAAAGAACGCCTTCACGAAGTCCCCGAACGTACGCCGCCGTCGAGGCAATGGCTGCGGCGTCCGATTCCTCGGACCCGGCGAACTGCCCGTCGAGCTGGAAGTGGTGCGTCGCGCCATGGCGGGTGTCCTGATGTCGTGTGTGGAGGGAGGCGTGCGGGGGTGTACTGAGCCTACTGAGATCTTAAGGAGGGTGTCGAAAGCCCGCACCACATCCGGGATGTGAGCCACTTCGCAACTGTCACGTCACACATCTCACGATCCCCACACAATCCCCCATCGCCGCTTCGATACACGCCACTTGCCCCTGATAGCTTCGTTCTCTGTTGCACACGCCAGAGACGCCTGACACAGGGGGAGTTCACCCGTGGCCCGCCGCATCGCGCCCATAGCCGCCACGTTCGCCGCCACGGCGGCGCTACTGCTCACCGCTTGCGGTGGGGGTGACGATTCGTCTTCGACGGATGACATCCAGGGGGCGGATACGGGCTCGAAGAGTCCTTCGGCTTCGGCTTCAGCGGCATCGAACGCGGAGCGCCCCGTCATCAAGCTTCCGGCCAGCTTCCAGGCAAACTTCGAGGGCTGGACGAACAGCGACCCCGAGCTCCAGACCGTCCTCAACGACGGCAAGGAACGCCTCCGCGCTTCGTACGCCGCCATCATCGCCGGTGACCCCGAAGCCGACTCTCTGTCCTTCTACAGCGGGCAGGCAGCGATGAGCACCGGCTCCACCTGGGTCAAGGGCTACAAGGGACTGACGATCACCGGGGAAGTCAAGGTCTACGACCCAGAGGTCACCTACCTGGGCAAGAACAAGACGCGTGCCACGCTCTTCTACTGCGTAGACGAGAGCAAGGGCTACAGCAAGGACCTCAAGACGGGCGAGACCGCGGGAACTCCCGAGGGCGAGTCCCCGAAGGTGCAGTACCGCACCAGCCTCGGGAAGGAAGCGAACGGCGTCTGGAAGACGATGACCGTCGAGACCGAACCGGGAGCGTGCTGATCATGCTGACTCCCCGCAAGACTCTCGGAAGTCTGCTCGCTTCACTGACGCTGGCAGCAGCGCTGGCGCCAGCACCGGCCCTCGCCCTCGGCGAGCCGGGACACGAAGGGGAGACGGGCGCCGACTCCGACGCCAACGGCACCATCTCCGCCTCTGCCCGCAACTCCCGGATCAAGATCACCCAGGTCAGCGGCCCCACCGGAGGCAACACCGGCAACATCTCCTCGACGGACGTGAACTGGGAGCCGCCGCCCTGCTGGTACGAGCCCGCCTTTACGCCCGAGCAGCTCAAGGAGTTCTCGGAGACGAACGGCCAGGGCGACGTCAGCCCCCACGTGGCCTGGTACGGCGAGAAGCTCTGGACGGACCACTACAGGGACCGCCAGGACGCGACCAACTGGCACGACGACGAACTGTCCACCGCCAAGGGCTACGACAACTACAACCTCGGCCAGGACGGCTACTTCTGGCGCGGCGTCGCACCTGACAACACTGACCCAGAGTCATGGGACTGCGATCGCGTCATGTTCTGGCAAGACGCGGGCGAGATCCCCGACGTACCGAACGCTCCCACACCGGAGATCCTCGCCGAGTACGCCTACGACAAGGTGAAGGTCCCCGACACCGAGATCGAACTGAAGCCGGAGGCCAAGTCGACGGTCAACGCGCCCACTTGGGTGTGGCTGGACAAGGGCACGTTCAAGGAGGTCAAGGTCCGCGCCGAGCTGCCCAACACAGGCCTGTGGGCAGAAACGACCGCGAAGCCGATCGCTCTCCACCTGGAGCCGGGCACAGACGACGCAGAGACCTTCCCCTCCTCCGGCGACTGCGCGATCAACGACGACGGCTCCATCGGCACCCCGTACAAGACGGGCGACGCCGGGAAGATCCCACCGTGCGGCATCAGGTACCTACGGGCCACCAACGGCGAACCGTACGAACTGTCCGCCTCGGTGACTTGGGAAATCACCTGGGAAGGCGCGGGCGGCGATGGCGGCGACCTCCCGAACGGCACCTTCGAGACCACCCAGGACATGAACGTCCAGGAAATCCAGTCGATCAACCGCTGATGCATTCCACCTCTTTCCGGTCCGCTGTCCGTCCGCGGCTCACCAAGCCGCGGACGGGGGTGTACCGGCCGTGGTTGTGACACAGCGCGGGAGATCTGCAGCGGTCGCAGATCGACCGACCCCCGGTGTGGCCGCCCGCCAATACGTGCGCGGCGGCCGAACCGAGGTTCTGAGACTCTTCGCAACTGTCATGCCACAGGCCTCACGGCGCCGGCACAGTCCCCAACGCCGCTTCGATACCTGCTACTTGCCCTTGATAGCTTCGTTCTCTATTGCACACGCCTGACACAGGGAGAGTTCGCCCGTGGCCCGCCGCACCGTGCCCACCGCCGCCACGTTCGCCGCAACAGCGGCGCTGCTACTCACCGCCTGCGGTGGGGGTGACGGCACCTCTTCGTCGGATGACGTCAAGGGGACGGATACGGGGGCGAGCAGCCCGCCTGCTTCCGCGTCAGCGTCAACGCCTTCCGAGGCCAAGCGCCCGCAGATCACGCTCCCGAGCTCCTTCCAGCTCCCCTTCGCGAACTGGACCAGCAACGACCCCGACGAGCAGGCCGTCCTCAACGCCAGCAAGGAGGAACTCCGGGCGGGGTACGCGGCCATCATTGCGAACGACCCCGATAGCAAAGCCGTCAGCTACTACCACACCAAAGAGGGACTGTCGCAGGCCCGGGAGTGGATCAAGTCTTACACCGACAAGAACCTCACGGTGATCGGCAAGCTGCCCGTCTTCGACCCCAAGGCCACCATCGGCGACAACAAGACCAGCGCGTCTGTGTCCTACTGCACCGACGAAAGCATGGCGCGCACAAAACACCGCGAGACGGGCAAGGTCGAGGGGAATCCAGCGGGCATGCACCCCGAGGTCTTCTACCTGGTCTCCATGGCCAAGAACGCCCAGGGCGTGTGGCAAACCGTGTCGGTCCGTTCCGAGAGGGGCGGTTGCTCACAGTGAAGCGGCTGCACTTGTCACTGGACACGAACGTCCAGGGAATCCAGTCGGTCAACCGCTGACGCTACGCGGCCCGCAAGTCGCACCACACGTACTTGCCCTTGTCGCCGTCGCGTCGCAACGGATGCCAGCCCCAGTCATCGGCGCAGGCGCGGACGAGTTCGAGACCGCGCCCCGCCTCCGCGTCCACTGCGTGCGCCAACTCCCGTGGAGGCGGCGGCGGTTCAGGGTCGGCGTCCCAGGCCTCGATGCGTAGGACTCCGTCCCGCCAGTGCAGGCGCAGGGACGCGGGCCCTTTCGTATGCCGTACGGAGTTGGAGACGAGCTCGGTTACCAGCAGCTCGGCGACTTCGGTGAGCCGGATCAGCCCGTGGATGGTGAGGATCAGCCGCAAGGTGCGCCGGCAGACGGTGGCGGCTCGAACGTCATGCGGGATGTGAAGCGTGTACCCCCAGGGCTCGTCCATGGGTTTGGGCATGCGTGAACTCCATTTGATGGAAGGAGAGTTGGCGAGAGGGTGCGGCGGTCGACGGGCGATGGCTCGGCCGCAGCCGTCACGGCATGACGGAGCGGTGCACTTTCGGAGCCCCGAGGTTCCGCAGCGTGTGCGACGCGTCACCGACAGTAGAGACCAAAATTGGCTTCTCGCAACCCGCTGCCGTAATCTCACCCCGAACGGGGCACCGTTCCAAGGCCGTTGAGACGAGGAGGAGCCCATGGCACGGAGACGGGAGCCCACCGCACGTCAGATGCGCCTCGGGGCCGAACTACGAAAACTCCGCGAGGCAGCAGGACTCAAGGGTCGCGAGGCCGCAGCGGCACTGGGAACCGACTCGGCACGGCTGAGCCAGATCGAGTCCGGGATCGTAGGCATGAGCGAGAACACCGTCCGTCGGCTTGCCGCCAATTACGCGTGCACGGACCAGGAGTTGGTGGAAGCACTGGCGGCGATGGCGACCGACCGGACGCGCGGCTGGTGGGAGGAGTACCGAGGCCTACTGCCCACGCCATTTCTGGACATCGCCGAAGTGGAGCACCACGCCACGTATCGGTACGACGTCGAGTTCCTGCACGTCCCTGGCCTCCTTCAGACGGAGGACTACGCGCGCGCCGTCTTCTCGTACCGGGTTCCGGAACTCCCCGATACCGACCTGGAGTTGCGCGTCCGCCATCGGATGCAACGGAAGGTCGTCATCGAGAGCCCCGCGGCCATCCCGTACGAAGCGGTGATCCACGAGGCGGCGCTCCGTATCAGGGTCGGCGACCGTGCTGCCGCACGGGCTCAGCTCGCCAGCGTCCTGGAATTCTCCGAAATGGACCACGTCACTGTGCGCGTCATCCCTTTCGACCTGGACGGCTTCGCCGGAGCCTGGAGCGCCATGACGTACGCGGGCGCCAGGGTGCCCAAGCTGGACACTGCGGTACGCGACGCACCCCACGGAACAGCCTTCATCGACTCAGAAGCCCAACTCACCGTCTTTCGAACGCTTTTCCGTAAAGTGGAGACTGTGTCGCTCGAACCCGAGCGTTCGCGCGACTTCATCCACAGGCTGGCGAAGGAACTGTGAGGCGCACCATGACCACCCCTGACAACTGGCAGAAGTCGTCCTTCTCCGGCGGCGGTGACGGCAACTCCTGCGTCGAACTCGCCTCCACCCCCACCATGATCCACCTCCGCGAAAGCGACACCCCCACCACTCAACTCACGACCACCCCCACCCCCCTGGCCAATCTCCTCCACTCCATACGCTCCGGAGCCCTGGCCACACCTTCGACGTAACCGCAACAGGCCCCGGATCAGTCGGCTGCTGTTGGCGAATCCGGGCGACAGTGCGGGCGCATCTCCCGACACCGCCGCCCCCCGGTAGGCAGTCACGGGAATGTGACACTCGCGGGGGTGAGTGTCACATTCCCGCGACCGACCACCTGCCCCGGGAGGACTCGCCAACAGCACCCAGGCGATCCGGGACCTGCGGCACCCGCTCCGTCAGTGCGCGCCGGCGTGAACGCTCACGCCCGCCACGACACCGTCGGCCGAGGCCACGGCAAAGGCGTCGGCGCAGAGGTCGACGTTGACGGGCCCGGCCTGGAGAAGGCCACCGCCGGACACACCGCCTGCGAGGCCGCCGGACACGTTGTCCAAGCCGGCGTCGGAGAGCTCGGCGGTTTCAACCTGGGGGGTGAAGTTCATGGCGCGCGTTTCCCTTCGGATGTGAATTTCGCGATGGCGGAGTTCGCCCGATTCCCAAAAACCGGGAACCATTCCCGGCAACTCACGCCGTGCGCAGGATCAAAGCACGCCTACGAATGCACGGCCAGCCGCTGCCCACCCTTGCGGGACGCATTCCGATGCCCAACTTCACACCCGTGACGACCAACTCACCGAATACACCAACTCCTTCACACACCCGTCCACGCCGGTGCACGCACAACAGTTGCCACCAGGTTTCCAAGCCGGACATCCAACCGCCAAAGCCCCATGCCGCAAAACAGGTGTGACAGCTATTCAGGTTCCGCATGACCTCGCGGTGAATGCTGTGCAGGTTTCCCAGATCTTCCGCCGCAGCCCGACTGTCCGCGCGTCCGGGCGCCGCAGGGCGCAGCCAGTAGTGGGCCGCTCACCATTCGATGACATGAACGACAGCCGGGCTCGTCGCTGTGTTATCCAAGGGCAGTGACGACTTCCAAGACCTCCAGCAGACCCTTCGATGCCGTGCTGTGCGACCTCGACAACGTGATCCGCTTCTTCGACACAACCGAACTGGCACGCCTGGAGCGGGCAGCGGGGCTGACGGAGGGCACAACCGCGAAGGTGGCATTCTCACCGGAGATAGACATGCCCCTGCTCCTGGGCGCGATCACCAAGCAGCAGTGGGTGGAGTCGATCGTGCTCCGTCTCGCCGGAGAGGTGTCGGAGGCCCAAGCGCGCGAGTTGGGTACGGCATTCGCCAAGACGCCGTTCTGGGCCGACGACGTCGTGGTGGACATGCTCCTTCAGGCGCGGCGCCACATGCCCTTGGTGCTGGTGACCAACGCGACCGTGGAACTGGAGGATGAGCTGGCCGGGTTGGGACTGGCGGACCTCGCAGACCACGTCGTCAGTAGCGCACGGGTGGGGGTGGCCAAGCCGGACCGGAAGATCTACGAGATCGCGGCCGAGCGGGCGGGTGTCGCCATGGAGCGGTGTCTGTTCGTGGACGACCTGCCCGAGAACGTCGAAGCCGCAGTCCGGCTTGGGATGACAGGCGTCCACTACCGCGAACCAGCGGACCTGCGTGGGACGTTGGGCTTCCTGCTGGACAGCTGAGCCCGCTCCTCCCGTAGCACTCACGGAGGCGTTCCACGACATCTTCATTGCGGTAGCGGGTAGCTTGCCCGCAGGCGCCACGCACACCACAGGGGGATCGAAGACATGGCCAAGCCCGACCTCGCGCTTCCGCTCAGTGAGCTGGAGGACTACGGGAGCCGACTGCGTGACATCAAGCAGCGTATGAACCACACCAAGAAGCTCTTCGAGTCCTATCGGGACGACGTGGGCGACGGTGGGGTCTACGACAAGCTCGAGGAATTCGAGTCCAACTGGGAGGACGGCCGCGAGGACATCAACCAGCAACTCGATGCCCTGGCCAGCATGTCCGACGCCATTGTCCGCGAGTTCAAGAAGGTCGACGACGACCTGGCGAAGAAGGCCCGCGATGGCGTGAAGACGAAGGAGAAGGGCGGGGGCGACAAGTAGGCCGTCAGCCGACCTCGTTCTCGGCCACCGCTTGGCCGTGGACGACCACGTCTCCGCCGTAGAACATGCCTGTGAAGACCGGGGAGTACGTGAGCTGGACCTCGACCTCCACCTCGTCCGCGTTGGCGGCCACACAATGCGTGGCACCGATGTCCGCGCCGGACATGTCCATCTCGTTGGCGAAAGCCTTCACGCGGGCGTCGCAGTTCTCGAAGTTGATGGGGGCTCCGCCCTCCTGGTTCTGGTACAGAGCTTCGAGATCCACGTCCTGGGCGGCGTAGCGGGCGGCCTGCTCCGCTATGTCGGCTGCGCGTTCGCGTTTCGAGATGGAGAGGCCGCCGTCGATCACGAAGGCCGACAGCGACAGAAACACCAGCGCGAAGATGATGACCGCGCCGGCTCCAGAGCCCCGATCGTCGAGGCGTGCACGGCGCGCGTCCCACCAACCGCGTGCGGCGCACGGGATGCGCCCGCCCATCTCCCCCATCACGCCTTCCTTTTGAAGGGATCCAGCGGTGCCGTGAACGACGCCGTCAGGGTGGTCGGGACGTCCAGGCCGATCATGGCCAGACCTCGCACCTGGCAACTCACCTCGACGGTGAACAGGTCGGCGTCCGCGAAACCGGGGCTCGTCTTGTTCACCGTGACGGGGCCCGAGCAGACATCCTCCAAGTTGGCCTCCGCGGCCTTCCTGGCCTCCGCCATCGCGGGGCCCTCCTCCCGCTGCAGGGACCCGGAGCGTGCCGCATCCCGCGCCGCCCCGTCCAACGCTCCACGACCGTCAACCAGTTGCCCAAAAGCCACCAGGACGAGCAGGAAGAGGATCATCACGGGAGCGAGGATCACGACCTCGACCGTGGACAGCCCACGGTCACGGTCCCCGGAAGCCAGAACCCGCACCCGTGCCCGTACAAACGAGAACATGTCGAAAGAGCGCATCTAGTTCCCGTCATCCTCCACGAACCGCTCCACCGGTCCCGAAGACTCCGCGTGCACCGTCAGATCCAGCCCGGGAAAGACCGACGGCACCTGGGCCGTGATCTCCACGCCCACCGTGTTCTCCTCCGGCTGGAGCATCGTCACGTCGGGCGCGAGGACCAACTGCGGCCCCAGCTGCTCGATATAGCTGTCGACCACGTTCTGCGCCTCGCCCCGCCAGGCGCCCGGCTGCTCGTCGGCCGTCGCGCGCGCTTTCCGCGCGCCCGCCTGCGCCGCCGCCTGGGCCACATGATCGGCGAAGAAGTACAGCGCGAACTGCACCGTCGCGAAGATCATGAAGAAGAGCACGGGCGTGAGCAGCACGAACTCGATCGCGGTCATGCCGGAATCGCCGCGGGCGGAGGCGGCCTCCACCCGGCGGCGCACCCAGCGTCGTACGCTCACCAGCAACCCCGTATGACAGAAGGAGAGTTCAGCAGGTCTTGCCTGCGTCCGCGCCCTCGATGCAGTCGCCCACCTTGTTGGCGCCTTCGCTCAGCGCCTCATTGATGATCGCGGCCACAACGCCGACGATCGCGACGACGACCGCCGAGATGATGACCCACTCCACCGCGGAGGCCCCCCGGTCGAGCTCCCCGGAGCGGGCGCGCTGCACCCTCGCCTGGAGGAAGGTGATCAGGAAGTCCACCCCCGGGATCCCGGTGCTGAAGTTCCGTCCGTTCATGGTGAGTTGTCCTCTCAGTGATCTCGAAAGTAGTGGTCGGCGTCAGACTTGGAACACACGCATCGCGGCCGGAAAGATCAGGAACACGAGGAACCCCGCACACAGCAGCAGCTGTGCCACAAGCATCGACTGCGACTTCTCCCCCGCACTGCCTTCGATATCGGCGAGTTCGCGGTGCCGCATCGTCTCGGCACGCGAAGCGAGGGATTCGCGGACCTTCGCGCCGTCGTCCGCGACGAGCGCCAACGATGCCGAGAGGTCCTTGAGTTCCTCGACGCCCAGCTCCTCGCCGAGCGAACCGAGCGCCTGCCACTGGCTGATGCCGGTGATCCGGGCGTCGGACAGCGCGTTACGGATCCGCTGGGTCGCCCAGCCGTCGGAGATCTCGGCGGCGGCCATCAGGGCCTCCGGGAGACCGCGGCCGCCGGCCAGGCTCATCGACACCAGGTCCAGGTACGCGCCGATCACGCGCCGCAGGTCACGCCGCTTGTCGGCCGCGTCCCGGCGCACCTCCAGATCCGGCAGGAAGAAGAAGAGCACCGCGAAGAGGAGCGCCAGCCAGACCGGGATGATCGGGCTCCTACCCACGCCCAGCGTCCACACCACGGCGAACAGCAGCGGCCCGAAGAACAGACCCGCGGCCCCCAGCAGCACCTTCGTCGCGAGGAACTTCTCCCAACTCCGGTCCAGGACAGCGAGATCGGCCCGCAGCGTCCGCAGCTCCCAGCCCTGCTGCATATAGAACTCGGCGACGCGCTGGCCCACTCCGGCCCGCAGACTGCCCAGCCGCCCGTCGTCGGCGGTGCGATGCGAGGACTCGTACGCCGCGCCCCGCGCCCGCATCGCGTCGATGCGCGCGACCTGGGAAACCGCGCTGCGCTTGGACGGCATCAGGGCCCGTACGAGGACGTAGACGCCCAGGCCGATGGCGGCACCGATCACGATCGGCATGGTCAGGTCCATCAGCGACGCACCCCCTCTTCGGACGGAACCGACGCCTGGCCCGGACCCGACGGTCCCGACGGTGACGGCTGCGACTGGGCAGGCATCCGGGGTCGTACGAACTGGACCGCCGCCTCGTCCCTGACCAGGAACCTTTCCGGCGTCTCGATCGTCGACAGTTTGCGCAGCCACCAGAAGCCGAGCGCGAACAGGGCGCAGACGCAGGCGAGTACGAGCTGTCCGATGGCCGTGCCGTACGGCTCGACGAACTCGCGGTTGAAGATGGACAGTCCAAGCACGAAGGAGATCGAGACGGCGACAACGATCTGTACGGACCGTCGCGTCGAGGCCCGCTGTGCCATGACGCGCTGCCGCATGTCGACCTCCTCGCGCGCCGACTTGGCGAGCGCGCCGAGGACTTGGCGCAGACCCGGGCCGCGCAGCCGTGCGTTGAGGATGAGCGCGGCGACGATGATGTCGGCGGAGGCGTCGTTGATCTCGTCGGCGAGGTGCTGCAGGGCCTCGGGCAGCGGCGTACGGGAGCGGAGCCGGTCGACGAGGGCGTCCAGGTGCGGCCGCAGTACGGGAGCGGACGCTCGCGCGGACGCCGGGATGGCCTGCTCCAGACCGACCGCGCCCGCGATCGTGTCACGCAGCGACTCGGTCCAGGACGCCAGCGCCTCTACGCGGCGCATGGCGGCCTTCTCCTCGGAGGCGCCGCCGAAGAGCTTGTCCCAGAAGAAGACGAGTACGGCGGCGGCGATACCGGCCACCGCCCAGCGGGTGAGCAGCAGGACGACGATTCCGGCGCCCGCCGCGATCGAACCGCGCTGACCGGCGAACTTGATGAGCTCCCCGGCCCTTTCCCCGGACTTGTGCTTCTCGTGCGCGGGCTTGGCGGGCAGCCCCCGCACCGCGACGGCGAACAACGCGAGCCCACCGCCGACGGCGACCCCACACGCCAGCGCGTACAGCACCGTCGTGGAGAAGAGCCCGCCCATGGAGCCGAGCGAACCCAGCGCGGCAAGCTGCACGGCCGACCCCGTCATCTCCCCCGTCGCGTCCATCGCGTACGTCATTTCCGTCATCCCCATCAGCCCCAGTTCCCGGCGGGCCCGCGATACCCGTGCGCGACCAGGTCGTCGAGGCAGGACATGGGCGCATGCGGTACGACCCTGCCGTCGGCCGTCTCGGCGAACACCTCGCTGGACAGGACGCGTCCGTCGACGCCGTTGACCTCACGGATCGAGGTGACCATGCGCTGAAGTCGGCCGCCCGTCTGGTAGTTGTTGCGCCGCTGGATGAACACGACGAAGTTCACGGCGCCCGCCACGAGCATCTGGCTGGCCTCGATGGGCAGCCGCTCGTTGGCCTGGAGCGCGTACGTCGAAATACGGTTGAAGACCTCGCTGGAGCTGTTCGCGTGGATCGTGGACAGCGAACCGTCGTTGCCCTGCGACATCGCGTTCAGCATGGTCACGATCTCGTCGCCGAGGACCTCACCGACGATGACGCGCGAGGGGTTCATACGCAGCGACCGGCGCACCAGCTCGGCCATCGAAATGGCGCCCTGCCCCTCGGAGTTGGGCAGCCGCTCCTCGAACGCGACCACATTCGGGTGCAGGTCGGGGAACTGGTCGAGGCCCAGCTCCAGGGCGCGCTCGACGGTGATGAGGCGCTCGTGCGGCGGGATCTCATTGGCGAGCGCGCGGAGCAAGGTCGTCTTACCGGCGTTCGTCGCGCCCGCGATCATGATGTTCTTACGGGCCCGGACGGCGCAGGCGAGGAAGTGCCCGATCTCGGGTGTGAGCGTCCCGTTGCCGACGAGGTCCGACATGAAGACCTTGCCCATGCGCGCGCGGCGGATGGAGAGGGCCGGGCGCCGGGTGACGTCCATGACGGCGGACAGTCGCGAACCGTCCGGCAGCCGCAGGTCGAGCTGCGGGTTCGCGGAGTCGAAGGGCCGCGAGGAGAGACCGGAGTACGCGCCGAGGATCTGAATGAGCTCGATGAGCTCCTCGTCGTTCTCGGCGACGGGATCGGCCTTGATCTCCTCGCCGTTCGCGTATCCGACGAAGACCTGGTCGTACCCGTTGATGTCGATGTTCTCGACCTCGGGGTTGTCGAGCAGCGGCTGAAGCCGGCCGACCCCGAAGAGCGCGGCGTGCACGGCGGCCGCGTACTGCTCCTCGGTCTCGGCATCCAGCGGCGTACGACCGGAGTTGATCTCCGTACGGGCGTACTCCTCGAGGATCTGGGCGATGACCGCGCGGGCGTACTGCCGCTCGTCCTCGCTGGACATCGGCGTGACGCCGGAGACCTGGTCGAGGCGGCGCTGCTCGGCGATGCGGTCACCGGCCTCCTGCCGGAACCGCTTGACCAGCTGGTGGTCCACCGCGGTCATCGGCCGGCCCCCGCGGTGGGCTGCCCGCCCGACCCGCCGGCCGGTACGGCCCAGGCCGCCCCGAACTGCTGGTAGAGGTCCGCGGTCACCTTGCGCGCCGAGCGGATGAGCAGGGACTTGTCGAGCCGGCCACGCTTGCGTCCGGCCAACTGGTCGGCGCCGGACGGGTCGTCGGCGAGCGTGCCCACCACGCGGGCGCCCGTCTGCGCGGCCACCAGCATGTCGTTGACCTGGTGGACGAGCTTGGCGGAGTCGCCCGGGTCGGCGATGAGGATGACGCCGATGAGCGGGGTGGCGAGGGAGGCCGCGCCGCGGGCGCCGCCGTGCAGCTTGGCGGTGAGGGCGGCGGCCCGGTCGCGTACGCGCGCGATGGCCTCCGGCTCCGTACGGGAGATGAGGAGGACGAGGGCCGCCTGCGAGAACATCTCGACGGCCGGTGTGTCCCCCGCGACCCGGCCGCAGTCGGCTATGACATCGGCGGGCGCGTTCGGCGAGTCGGCGAGATGCGCGAAGGCCCGGCCAAGGGTCGGCCACAGCCCGGCGAGCCCGGCGGCCTGTTCGGCGTTCCCGAGCCCGACCAGCACCTCGAGGCCGCCGCTCAACGGCTGTACGTGGTCCCACAGTTGATCCGGTACGAGTCCCCGGCGCGCGGTGGCGGCGATGGACAGCATGCCGGTGTTGGGGTTCAACGGACCGCCGTGCGCGGCGGCACTGCGGTACACCAGGTCACCGCCGGCCGGATCGGTCTCCGCCAGCAGCACCCGGCGGGGCCAGACCGCGGCGAGGGCGACGGCGGCCGTGGTGACGCCGGGGGAACCCTTGTCGGCGGCGAGAGCAATGAGCGCCATGTCTCTTTTTGTCTCTCTCGCCCTTAGTTGCCGGGCACGAGGACGACGGCGACCTCGCCGGCGGCGGCGGCCTGGGTGAGGGCGGGGACGTCGTCCTGGTCCACGAGCACCGTGATGGCGAGGTTGCCGGTGGTGATGGTGGCGTCGTCGCCGGTGCTCTTTGTGTTCACGCGCGCGTTGTCGACGAGGAGGGTGTCGGTGCCTGTGGCGGTGCCGCCGGACGAGGAGTTGTCGGAGTTGGAGCCGGTGCTGGTCTTGCTGGCCCGGTAGGCGGCGACGGTGTCGCCAACCTTCAGGTTGGCCGGGTACTGGCCCTCCTTGAGGGCGAGGCCTACGGAGGCCTTGCCGGCGGGGAGGGAGGCGGACTTGCCGAACATCTCGCCGACGACGACGGAGCCCCCGTAGATGGTCGACTTGGCCTTGAGCGTCTTGAGGGCGTTGAACTCGGACCACTCGACGTAGTTGACGTCGGAATCCGCATTGACCAATACAGAGGTCACGTTGCTCTTGGAGACGGACTCGCCGGCCTGGATGTCGACGCCCTCCTTCACCTGGATGACCTCAATACGATCCCCGGCGCGCAGCACGAGCATCGTCGCCCCCAGCGCGCCGACCAGGATGAGCAGCACGGCGAGAGCGGCGAGTGCCGGTTTGCGCTCGCGAGGTGGCGTGGGAAGACGCTCACCCATGGCCGGCTGAGCCGGCGCCGCGGAACGGTTGTTACCCGCCCCCGTACGCTCTTGGATCTTCACGCAACCGCTCCCCGTACACCCAAGAAGGTTTCCGTCATTTGGGACACTCCATTCGGCATCGGACGTACCGCCCGACCTGGCCGAATAACCAGCGACTTGAGTGCTGGAATGAGTGTCAAGTCATCGCACCGTATCAGGGGCGCATAAGCCCCTCAAGGCGCGCCAACGATCGCGAACCTCACAGGACTCGACGTTATCCACGCGCAACGAAGGCCGGTTGGTTCCCCGTTGAGTACGGGCCTTGCTGAGCAGGTTTCGCTGTGCGAGCGCGAACGGCGTGACGCCCGCGAGACACGTGATCGCCATGCGGAGGCCACCGTTCCTGCACGAATTACTCACGCGTTAAGGAGCGGGCGGTGTGGGCCGGGGGATGACCTTCCAGGTCGGAGGGCGCCCCGCGACCGCACGCTCGCGCCTCCGGTGACGGTGAGTGTTCAGCCTTGTTGACAGTGTGAGGGGCGGTACCCCAGGATCTGTTGATCGCGTTTCCGCTGGGAGTTCGAGCGGGTCCGCGCACGGGGAACGTCGTCTGCCCGACGAGCAGTTGGGCCTTTCCTGGTGCAACTCCGGTGGCTTGCAGCCCCGTAGAGCACCGGCATCGCAATCGGCACCTCCGACCGCGTAGCGCTGTGTGGCTGTGCCGCGGCTGTGGCTGTCGCTGTGGCTGTTCCGCGTTGTGGCCATGCCGCTGTGGTGCCGTGCCGTTGTGGCGCCGCGCCGCCGTGCTGCCTGCGCGAGTAGATCCCCCCACAATCACAACACCCACAAGGAGCTTGTCTTGCTGCACCAGAAAACCGCCCTGCGCGTCGCCGCGCCCGTCGCCGTTCTCGCGCTCGCGCTGACGGCGTGCGGCGGCGGGGAGGACAAGGCCGACGCGAAGAAGCCCGCCGGCAAGGCGAAGGCGGCGGCGACTCCGGCCGAGGCGGCCTCCGGTGGCGAGATGGCCACGGGCGAGAGCGCCGAGGGCAAGGTCGAGGAAGAGGACGGCAAGGTCACGTACGACATCACCGCCATGAAGGTGGACGTCGGCACCGAGGCCGAGGCTCAGGAACTGGTGCAGGACAAGGCGGAGGCCAAGGGCATGGTGCTCGCGGTCGCGCACCTCAAGTTCACGCACAAGGGCGGCCCGGCCCTGACGTCCGACTCCGACGCGGCCGACGGCACCAGCATCTGGGCGGACGGCAAGCGGGGCACCCTGCTCATCGGCGCCGCCGACGACGCGCCCGGCTGCGAGGACCCGTACGACGTCGAGAGCTGGAAGACGGGCGAGAGCCACACCTTCTGCGACTCGTACCTGATCCCGGCGAACGCCAAGGAGATGGAGGTCCGCTGGGCGGAGGAGGACGGGGAGCCGTTCATCTGGAAGTTCCCCGGCCAGTAGGGCAGTTGCTTCCACCGGCAGCCATCGATAAGGAAAGGAAGAGGAATGAAGAGATCCGCTGCCCTGACCGCCGGCGCCCTCTCCATAGCCGTACTCACCGGCCTGACCGCCTGCGGAGGCGGTGACTCGGAGACGGACGCGGCGGCGGACAAGCCCAAACCTGAGGCCTCGGCCACCCCTTCGAAGGGGCCGAACCCGGCTGATCGCCTGGCGAAGCTCATGGTCACCCAGGCCGAGATAGGCGGTGACTACGAAGTCGCGAAGGCAGACCTGGACCCGGAGTACGCCTTCGCCAAGTCTCAGGACGAGGTCACCCTCGACAAAGAGGTCTGCGCCCCACTGGCGTACGCGATGAACCAGCTCCCGCTGGGCGAACCGCAGGCCTTCCTCACCCATTTCGCGTCGATCAACCCGCTCACCAAACCGTCCAACTACATAACGCTCAACGCCTACGAGGAGGAGGGCAAGGCGGAGTCCGCCATGGCCGGCCTCTCCAAGGCGGTGGACTCCTGCGGCGCCGGCTTCACGGCCAAGGCGAACGGCAACAGCGGCAAGCACGACACCGTCACCGCGGAGAAGACCGATGCGGCAGGCGACGAATCCCTCGCCTTCAAGTCCACGATGACGTTCAGGGGGGTCACGCATACGGTGCACGGCGCGGCCGTACGCAGCGCCGACGTCGTCGCCGTCTACTTCTCAGTGAACGGCTCGGCCATCTCCAAGGGCTACCCCAGCGACACGAAGATCCCGGCGATGATCCTGAAGAAGCAGAACGCGAAGCTCGGTTGACGGGTGTGCGTCGGCCCGGGTACCTGGTACCCGGGCCGGTGTTCTGCTCAGGCCCGATACGGGCCCCGATCCCTCTTGATAAGGGCCGTTCTTAATAAGGGCCGTTGACGTTGTCGATCGAGCCGTATCGGTCGGCGGCGTAGTTGCAGGCGGCCACGATGTTGGCGACCGGGTCGAAGGGGTCCGTCGACGTGCCGGGCACGTGGTAGGCGCTGAAGGTCGGGTCGATGGTCTGCAGGAGGCCCTTGGACGGGGTGCCGGCCGCGGCGTTGGAGTCCCAGTTGTTGATGGCCTGCGGATTCCCGGACGACTCGCGCATGACGTTGCGGTGGATGCCGTCGTACGAGCCCGGAATCCCGTGCTGGGCCATGATGTCCAGGGCTTCCTTGATCCAGCCGTCGAGGTCGTTCGAGTACGTCTTCGCGGCGGCTTGCGTGGCAGCGGCGGGCGCCGCGGACTTGGCGGCCGCCGGGCTCGCGGCCGCCTTCTTCGTACCGACCGTCAGCGTGAGACCCGGCTTGATCATCGACGGGTTGTTCCCGATGACCGCACGGTTGGCCTTGTACAGCCCCTGCCAACCGCCGCTCGTGCCATGCTTCTTGGCGATCTTGGTCAAGGTGTCGCCCTTGGCCACCTTGTGCGTGACGAGCTCTACCTGCGGAGCGGCGGCTTGCGCGACCTGCGTGACCTGCCCCGACGGCTGGGCGGCGTGGGCACCGCTCACCGCCACGAACGGGAGCGCGAGCGCGACGCCACCCGTTCCTACGGGGACGAAGGCGCGGGCGATGCGGCTGACTCTCGTACGGCGGTGCTTACCTCGTGCGGGCATGACGAATTCCTCTCCGGCGCCTGCGAGGTGAGCTGTCGGGTTCGGGCGGGAGCTGCCCGGCCGCGCGGGGAGCGCGACTTCACCCCAAGCCGTTCCGGTTGCCCGGATCGGCGACTTACCTGGGTCCCCCGCTCCTGCCGTAGCGCGTGGACGAATGGGGTTCCGGAGCGGCGGCAGGATTAGGCGTTCCGTCCGGATCGAGACGTGAACGTATGCGAGAGCACACACCCGAAACAAGCCTCGAAATCCCGGTGCGCCCCTTATGAACTCGCTAAAACGAGGGGCAAATCGCCCGATTATTCCGGAACGCGACTCTCAACTTACGTTCTGCAAAGCAGAAGTTGTCGAGGTGCGCCTTCAACGCCCATTCCATCCGCACGTGACCCATTTCACGCGATCAAGTACCACTAAGACTGAACAAAGCGGCAATGTAGGCAACTCGGGCATTGCGCGTTCCTGGGGGCGGTCCGGGGCGGGGCTTGCAGAACCCCTTGCCGGTCGGCCCCTAGGCACGTTGACAGGCGACTGCCGCCATGCTGCGATGAGGCGCTTCCCAGCCGGACCTGCGGACCTGCGCCGCGTCGCATGCCGCTCAGGCACCGGATCGACGGCCACCTGACCGGGCGACGCCCGAAAGCAGAGCGAGGACCCATGCCGCAGCGCGCCGCGACCATCGTCGGCGGCGGAATCGGCGGCCTCGCGGCGGCCATCGCCCTGCACCGCCGGGGCTGGCGCGTCGAAGTCCTGGAACGTGCCCCGGAGTTCACCGAGATCGGCGCCGGCATCTCGCTGTGGCCGAACGCGCTGCACGCGCTTGAGGTGCTCGGCCTGGCCGACGACGTACGGGCACTCGGCGCCGTCGAGGCCGCAGGTGGCGTACGGGACCGCCGGGGCCGCTGGCTGTCCCGTACGGACAACGCGGAGCTGGCGCGCCGCTTCGGCCAACCCCTCGTGGTCCTGCACCGCGCGGACCTGTTGCGGGTGCTCACCGAGGCACTGCCCGCCGACAGCCTGCGGTCGAGCAGCGAGGTGTCCGCGGTCCGCGACGACGGCCACGGTCTGGTCGTCGATCACCGCGGGGGCACAGGGGGCGGGTCCCGGCCCGACGTCGTGGTCGGCGCCGACGGGCTGCGCAGTGCGGTCCGCCGCACCTTGTGGCCTCACGCGGCCGGCCCCAGGTACGCCGGTTACCCGGCCTGGCGCATGGTCACCGAGCCCTTCGCCGAGCCGCCCTCCGAGGGCGCGGCGATCTGGGGCCGTGGAGAGAGGTTCGGCTACACGGCGCTGCCGGGCGGGCGGATGTACTGCTTCGCGACGGCGTCGCTGCCGGAGGGAGCGGCCTCCGGCTCGTCCTCGCCCTCGCTCTCGTCCTCGTCCGAGCACGCCGAACTGCTGCGCCGGTTCGGGTCGTGGCCAGATCCCGTGCCCGCCCTGCTGGCCGCCGTCCCCACGGAGGCGGTGCTCCGGCACGACCTGTACGAGCTTCCGCCGCTGCCCACCTTCGTACGCGGCCGGGTCGCGCTGCTGGGCGACGCGGCCCATGCCATGACCCCCAACCTGGGCCAGGGCGCATGCCAGGCGCTGGAGGATGCGGTCACCCTCGCCCACTGCCTCGACGGCACCCCGGACGTTGGCGCCGCACTCCGCTCGTACGACCTGCTGCGCCGCCCGCGAACCCAGGCAATCACGCGCCGCTCCGCCCGCCTCGGCGCAGTCGGCCAGTTGGCGTGGCCGCCCGCGGTGCTGCTGCGCGACACGGCCGCCCGGCTGACGCCGACGCGGGCGACGCTGCGTTCGATGACGCCGGTGCTCGGCTGGACGGCGCCCGCTGACCCGGCGACCGCGACGAAGAGCGAGAGCAAGAACAAGGGCGAGAGCGAGAGCAAGGGCGACTGATGCCGGACTGGACGTATCACCCGCTGCGCGGCGCGGCCGCCGCTGTCCTCGGCCGTCGCCGTTCGCAGCGCACCGCACTGCGGCTGCTGGCCTCGATCGGCTCCCGTCCCGCCGGCGCACGGCTGATCGCCCGGGGGTTCGGCCACCGCCACCCGCCTGAGCGCCTCGCCGGTGAGATCGCCGGCGTACCCGTGACCGTCCGCCTCGGCATAACCGTCCCGCCCTCGCTCGCCCGCGACACGGTACGGGCCATGCCCCCGCTCGGGGCCGGCGTCGTCGAGGTGTCACCTGTCTCGGCGGCCGATGTGGAGACCGTACGGAAGGCCGCTGCCGGCCGCTCGATCCCGCTGGTCGTCCGCACCGGCGATCCGGAGACCGAGGCCGCCCTCAAGCCGTACGTCGACGGGTTCACGAGCGGCGACGACCCGGACGGCGTCCATGTGTCCGACCCGTACGGTGACAGGTTCACCAGCGGCGACGACCCGCACTTGGTCTACGTGTCCGACCCGTCGGTCACCGCCGCGGCCGCCGCGCTCGAGGAGCCGGGCGCCGTCGTGTTGGCCCGGCCCGAGGTGCTGGTCGAGGCCGGACCCGGCTGGTTCGCACGGGTCACCGAGGCGGCCACGCCCACCGCGCCCCCTCCGCGGCTACGGGACGTCGGCCGCGATCCGCGCCGCTGGCCCGCCTGGTGGTGGGCGCTGCTCGTCGGGCTCGGTATGACGGGCGCCGGACTCGGCGCCGCGGCGATCACACTCGGGCCGGTACTGCTCTGGTACGACCGCGACTACCTCGGCATGACGGTGCATCAACTGCACGCCGCCAACCACCACCTCGTCCACTTCCTCCAGCACGACCGGATCACCATGGCCGGCACGATGGCATCGATCGGCGCCCTCTACACCGGCCTCGCCGTGGGCGGCATCCGACGCGGCTGGCCCTGGGCCCGCGAGGTGTACCTGCTCTCGGGAGCGATCGGCTTCCCCACCTTGTTCTACTTCCTGGCCACCGGCTTCGTAGAACCCCTGCACACGGCCACTGCCCTCGTACTGTTCCCGATGTTCGTGGCCGCGGTCCGCCGCACCCCGCACACACCACGCTGGCACCTGCCCCCCGAGGGCCCGGAACCGGAACGCCGACGGGCCCTGACCGGCCAACTCCTGCTGATCGTCACGGGAGCGGGCCTGTTCATCGGCGGAGCGGTGATCTCGGTGGTGGGCCTGACCGGCGTCTTCGTACCGACCGACCTGACCTTCCTGGGCACGAGCGCGGAGGCGCTGGAAACCCTGAACCCCCGGCTTGTGCCGTTCGTCGCGCACGACCGGGCGGGGCTGGGCGGCGCCCTGATGTCCGCCGCGGTGGCCATCGTCCTGCTCAGCGCGTGGGGGTGGCGGCGGGGCGAGGCGTGGGTGTTCTGGACGCTGACTGCGGCTGCGGCGGCCGGCTTCTTGCCGGCGGTCGTGGTGCACAGCGTGATCCACTACACGGACTTCGTCCACTTGGCGCCGGTCTACTTCGGCATCGCTATTACGGGTACGGGCTTGCTGCTCGCGCGTCCGTACCTTTGCGCCAAGGCGTCGGCGGGGCCAGAGGGCTGACGGTGCGTCTCGGAGAACGCCCTGCCCCAGACACCCCGACCGTCGGCCCAGCCTGAGGGACAGGTCAGGTTCAGCTTTCGCTGGGCCACTCACCCGTCGGCCCACCCGAGCGGCTGGCTCGGCTCTCGCACCCCTAGCGCGGGCACTATCCGACCGGGGCACCGGACGGCAGCCGAACCTCTCCCGTGCCGCCGTCGAGCCGCTCGCGCAGGCACGCGAGCAGGACGCCCATCGGCGCCAGCGCCAAGGGCAGCAGCACAAGCGCCACCGCAACCGGGGTGATGATGACGAGGACGCCGGTGACCCACACGTTGTCCTCGGTGGTGGCCAGCATGAGCAGCCCCGCCCAGTGCGCCACATACGTCCCGAGCCACTTCAGCACGTTGAAGACCACGGCGACCGCGAGCGTGCCCAGCAGGAAGATCCCGGTGGTGTACAGACGTGCCGTACCGGTCAGCGTCCAGGAACGGCGCATCGCCGCCGTTGCCGAGGAGTTGTCCGCCACCCGTACCGCGGTGGCCAGTGAGAAACGGGCCAGAAGGACGCCTCCGAGCGCCCAGATCACGACGGGCAGGATCCGTCCCACCAGGATGAACTGCACGGTCGCGGGATCGTGGTACGTGGGCCACACAACCCCGGGCACCATCTCCAACTCGAGGAGAACCAGGACGAACAGGCCCGCCAGTGCCGGGACGAGGACGCACACCAGGGTCAGCAACTGCACGCGGAACGCGGTCCCGAAGTGCGGACGGCAGCGGCGCCACAGCGCGCGGAGGCCGAGCGCACCTGGGGCCGCGGCAGCGCACGTGCCCGCCACCGCTCGTTCCCGCGCGTACGCGACGGTGACGGCCTGGGCGGTGAGCAGCCATGCGATCAAGACCATGGCGACGAGGAGCAGCAGCGGGAACACGCATAACGCGACGTTGACGAGGCTGTCCTTCTGGTCGGCGTACGCGACATAGGAGTCCTCGGACGCGATGCTGAACTCGGCGTCTCGTCTGGCTTGCAGGAAGAGCCCCCACGACGCAGCGAACGCGCCTGCCACGATCCCCCCTCCGACCAGCAGCGCCACCACGCCGGCCAGAACGGCGGAGCCGAACACCGGGCGCCGGCCACGGCCGGTGATCCGCAGGGCCTTGACCACGACGGAGGTACCGGCCCGACGGTCCTCCGAGCTGATCACTGAACTGTTGCTCGCCATGCCGCACCCTCTCTATTCCTGGGCCCGTAGACGGCGGCGGTGCTCTCCCGGTTCCGCGCAGGCCAGGCAAAATCCTGCCAGAAATTCAGCCGGGAGCTTACTCAGAGCGGAGTAGGCTCCACATTGCGAGCCATTCGGTCTTCTTTGACTGGTACCGCAGATCCGGAACAATACGTGACAGCATTTCGTGCATATACGGGCGATTCATAGGGTTCTGGGGGCGGGTCGTCGGTTCGCCAACAGCAAGGCCTAGAGCGTGTCACACGAAGTCGCCGCTTGGACGGAATTTGTGCTCTGCGACAGGGAGTTCCCAGAGTATCTCTGAGCGTACGTCTCCCTCCAGGACCGCGAGCAAGAAGCTGGTGCAGGTCATCTGGTGGTGTTCCCACTCAGCGCCGCGGCCCTCGTTCACCATCACCGTCCAGGTGTCGGGCTCTTGTCCGAACCGCGCTAACCAGAAGACAAACTCACCATTCTCTGTGGTGGCCCATGGAATGACACGGCTACCCTCTTCTTCCAGCTCACTGGGCTTCTCTTCGCCGTGGCCCCATAGCAACTCAAAGGCTTCCGCGCGCTCTCTTATCTCCGTGAGCAAATCGTAATGCTTGTTTGCACACCCCGGTTCGAGCAGCCAGAGACAGTTATCAAACAGCCCACCCCCATAGGTGTCGATGAGCTCTTTGTAGTCGCGAGGCAGGGATGTCCCAACCTCGTCCTCGATCAGACGCCAGTCCTTCCCCGAAGGCGTTGAGGCAGTGGGAACCAGTCATATCAGCCGCTCAATTGATGCACTCATGCGAATTCAGAAGCCCCAGGGATTCGGGTGCGGCGTGAGGGATGCATCCTCGGACCAGATCAATCGCGCTTCCAAGTCGCTGCCCGGCGTCGCCACAAAGGAGTTGACAGAGCAGGAGCGACGAGACGTCGAAGTCGCTCTCAACCTCTTCTACGGTGAAGAGACATGGTCGTGCTGAATGCGGGCGACGTCCACGTCGAGGCGGCGTGACGGAAGAATGCCGGGGCGGGCGACGCCGTTACTCCTCGCTGTCCTCGGCGGGCTCGTTCGCGTCCGGATACGCGACGAAGGTGCCCTTCGCGGGGAGTGTGACGACGAGGCCGCGGTCGCGGAGTTCGCGGGTGGCGCGGCGAGCGGTCAGGTGGGCGACCCCGTACTCGGCGGCAAGGTCGCGCTCGCCCGGCAGCCGCGCACCAGGTCGCAGCTCCCCTGACTCGATGCGGGCCGCGATGTGGTCCGCCATCTGCATGTAGACGTAGGCAATCTTCGTCGGGTCGATCGGCGACTGCCCTGACTCTCCTGTCATATCGAACAACGTACGACAGCACGTAACTACATGGCTCCTTGGAGCACGGCTAACCGCTATACACCACCCATGTGCACCCTGTACCGTGCTGGTTACTGAACGAGACCCCGGCGACGGAGGCAAGCCGCCCCGGGGCATGGCCGACGCTGAATAGGAGCGCCAGCATGCTGGACCTTACTCTTCGCTTCCTCGCCTGGATGCTGAGCATCTGCACCCCACGCCCCCGAGGCCGCCACCGCCTCGGCTCCGTGCCGCCGCTGCGGTACGTCCCTGCCCCGCCGCCCCGTTTCACCGGCGTGCTCGACGGCAGTGCATCCCGCCTCGTACGCCCTTACGTGCTGGACGCTGCCGAACACCGCCGCCAACGCGAACGCCGCCGCGCCCTCTACCTCGCCACGCTCGGCATCGACGTCGGCCCGACCCGCATCCACGGCATCCGCGTACCGGCGGCCACCCGATGACCCGCCCCGCCATGCGGATGTGCGCCCGCTGCCACCGAACGACAAGCGAACCGGTACTCGTGCACGAGGTACACGCGGCAACTGGTCCCGGCTTCAACGTCTACGCGTGCTCCGAGTGCGCCGACCACTACCCAGCCATGACCGACCCACTGGAACTCGCCGAGACCCCTCGCCGGCGCTCCCGCCTCACCCTGCGCATCTACAAGGTCAACGCCCAAGGCACCATGACCGAGGACCAAGGCAAGGTCGAAGTCCTGACCGCCGCCCGCACCGAACCCGTACCGCGAACGTCGGCCTTCCCACCATGCGAATGCCCGCGCTGTCGGACACAAGCACGCAGCCACGTCGAGGACCTCACCACCTGAACGCCCCGCTTCCGACACCGCAGCGCTTTGCGTCGCGCAGCAACGCGAATCGCTGCAAACACCCCCAACCCACAGCCCCGAACGCTCACCCAGCGTTCGGGGCCGCACTGCACCCAGACACGATCAGGCCACAAGAGCAATCCAGTTGCCCCGATTCATCCCCATCTACCCAGCCATGCAAGGAAGTTCGCTGTGGCGAAACCGTCCGCCCCGCGAATACCGTCGTTGCCCTCGACCGAACCTCTGTCCCACGGGGAGTCCACAGTGAAGCGCCGCCCTTTGCCCGTTGCTGCCGCGCTCGCCGCAACCGCAGCCCTGCTACTGACGGCCTGCGGCAGCGGGGACGGCGGGCCGAAGGACAACGACAAGATCGCGGGAGCCAATCCGGGAGGCTCGGAGGAGTCAGCTTCGCCGAGCGCAAAGGCGCCGGATTCCGCAGAACGACCCAAGGTCACCCTCCCCAAGGACATCACGAACGTCTTCGAGAGCTGGAAGACGGGCGACACGACGAAGGACGCGGTGCTCACCGACATCAGCGAACGCATCAACGCCACGGACGCGGCCATCACGGCCGGCGATCCGAACTCTGCGGCGCTGAAGTTCTACTACGCCGATGAAGCCCTGGTCGACGCCGTGCAGTGGGTCCAGGGCTACAAGAACGACGGCAAGTCGATCACGGGGAAGACTCGCTACTTCAATCCCGAGCTCGAGGTCTTCGACAAGGACACGGCGGCCCTTGCGTACTGCTCGGACGAAAGCAAGGCGTACGACAAGGACCGTAAGACCAACAAGGCCGACGAGACGACCGTGACGAAGAACTCATACGTCACCTACAACGCGCGCGTGCAGAAGAACGAGCAGGGCCTCTGGCAGACCACAAGCCTCCTTTCGGAGAGGGGAAACGCGAAGTGCGCTCCGTGACAGCGCGGAGGTGGTGGCTCGCCGCGGAGGTGGCTGCCACCAGGTTCGTACCCGCTACCTCGTCCGCACGTCACCCCGAGGAACAACCATGGACCTGAACTCGGCCCAGCGCATCGTCGAGGCGGAAGCTGCCCGCACCGGACTCGGCACCGGCCCCAACCGTCGGCTCAGGCTGACCATGCTCATCGGAATGCCCCTGGTTTTTCCGGTGATCGGAATCATGATCCTGGTGCCGAAGTCTCTGATGAACGTGGTTCTTTACGTCTACGAGGCCGGGATCATCGGCTGCCTCCTGCACTATGTCTGGGTCTTCGTGCAGTACCCCCGGTACGACGACCGCCCGCCCTACCTCACCCGGGATCTCGCCATGGGCGGCGGCTTCTTCCTGCCCTCGATGCTCCTCGGTTTCTGGCCGGGCATCTTCGCCGCACCGGCGTGGGCGCTCTTCGTCGGTCTCGCCTTTGTCGTGGAAGGAATCAAGGAGCGTCGTGACCACCGCCGGGCCCCGGCCGGCTTCAACCTGGTCCCGCCGCCCGGCCAGGCCCAACAGCGGGCCCGAAGCGGTGCTGCCCGAACGCTCCCCCCACCCTCGCCCCGACAAAAAAGTCCCTCCATGTCCGCCGCCACCCTGTGGAGCACCGACCTCGGCCCGCTCCACATCGATACGGATGCCAACCCAGGCCTCTGGGAGTACTTCTACCTCCAGATCGACAAGAAGACCTTCAAGGAGTGGCTGGAGGCCTACCTGCCCCATCTGGCCGCCATCCACAACATCGAACTCACCCGCAAACTCCGCAAGTTCCACAAGGATTTCTACGAGCGGACGCTGGTGACTCTCCGGGACAAGCTCCAGGCCGACGAGGCGTTCATTTACCGCCCCGTTCCGCTGACGTACATGCCACTGGTGATGCACGCCACCCGCTTCCACTGCCAGGCCCCTGACGCGGCCTCCTGCGAGGGAATCGCCGCGCTCACGGTGCCGCACCCGGAGATCCCCGAGTGGCAACAGCGCACCAGCAGCGCCGCTTTCGCCTCCCCTTACCTGGGTGGGGACGGGGTCCGGGTCACCCGCTCTTATCCCGCGGACGGCTCCATCATGATGACCTCGGTGACGTACCACTGGCACACCGCGCCCGGCCTCCCCGACGTCTGCCTACGTGGGCACCACGACGATCCGGAAGTGATCGCCGCGGTAATGGAGCCCCTGGACGACTTCGCGCGGACGCTCCGGCTTCCTGGGGCGGCTCATTGAGCGACTCGGTCGGGGTACCTGGTGCCGTTCAGCCTGCCGAGGAAGCCCACTGGATCAACCTGCCTGAGTATGCGCGCATGGACGCGATGAGTACGCCTTCCGATGCCGCGGGCGGTCGGCGTTGATGGGGTAGAGCCCATGACGACGCAGAACGATGCTGTGCAGCTCCCTGCTCCTCACAAGACGTGGTGGAAGGCGCCGCTCGTGACCTCCCTGCCCGGACTGCCGCTCCTCGCCTGGGAGTACAGCCTGTACTGGGCCGACGGCGCCACCAGTGGCTACGGTCTCTTTCTCTACTGGGCCATGGCCCTGTTCGCGCTCGCTTGGGCTCTCCCCCACCGCCGGTCCGTACGGACGTACCGCACGGTGGCGGCGTCGCTCGGGCTCGGGTTCGTGCTTCTGCCCGTAATGCTCGTGCTGCTGCTGGGGGCGGCACTGGCTTCGAGCTGAGCTGAACTGAACTGTCAGAAGCGTTCGACCTCTTCACTGCCCGGTTTGAAGCCGTCCTGCCACGAGTCCCCCCATCGAGGAGTTCCAGATCCGAACGGCCGCCTCACGCCACCACGGAATCCCCGTCGCGCAAGCAATGCCTGAATCCCGGCAAATAGCACCCCACACCCCGCCCCGAACGCGCTTTCCGCGCTCGGGGCCCTCGCGTGCCCAGACACAATCGGGCCACAAGTGCCCTTGCCTTGCCCCGTTTTCTTCCCATCTGCCCAGCCATGCAAGGAAGTTCGCTGTGGCGAAACCGTCCGCCCCGTAGATACCGTCGTTGCTCTTGACTGAACCTATGTCTCACGGGGAGCCCACAGTGAAACGCCGCCCTTTGCCCGTTGCTGCAGCGCTCGCCGCGTCAGCAGCCCTGCTGCTGACGGCCTGCGGCAACGGGGACGAAAAGTCCAGCGAGAACGACAAGATCGCGGGGGCCGACACCGGCGGATCGACGAAGTCGGCTTCGCCCAGTGCGAGCGCGTCGGATGACATCGAACGGCCGGACCTGTCTCTGCCCGACGACGTGAAGGAGGTCTTCGAGGGCTGGAAGACAGGCGATGCGGTCCAAGACGCCGTCCTCTCGGACGCCGGGCGTTCCATGACGGCAGTCGAACGGGCCATCACGGATGGCGACGCCAACTCCCCTGCTCTGACCTTCTATTACGAGGGTGAAGCCCTGGTGGGTGCGGCGAAGTGGGTCCAGACGTTCGTGGACCACAACGCGACGATCAGCGGCACCACGCGCTACTACACACCCGAAGTCAGCCTCTCGGGCGAGAAGACGGCTGCCGTCACGATGTGTGCGGACGAGAGCAAGGTTTTCAACAAGGACCGAAAGACGAAGAAGATCGACAAATCCGCGCCCACGGACGACTCATATGTGTACTACATCAGCCGCCTCGAGCTGAACTCCAAGAAGGTCTGGGTCACCACTGAAGTTGCCTCGAAGAGGGGGAGCGAGAAGTGCACTCCGTGATCACCGCTCGGAAGAGCGCCCTGGCTACACTCACCCTCGCGTTCAGCGTCTTCCTGATCTCGGGAACAGCGCAGGCGGGAATAGGGTTCGGTGGATCCCGCAATGAGGTCGACACCGACAGCGGATCAGACGACCAGACGATCTCGTCTCAGGTCACCTTCGACGTCTCGAAGAACGGCACTGGAAAGTCCACCGGTGCACTTACTGCGGTTGGCGACTATGATCCCCCGGCTTGCTGGTACGAACCGCAGTGGACGCCTGAGGAGTACGAGAAGGAATTCAAGAAGCGCTGGGACGTCGGTCACTTCAGCGGCGCTGCACAGGGATATGCGGGGGAGCAGGCTCGCTACATCGAGGGGAAACCCTACAAGAATTTCAACAAGGACAAGACTGGCGAGGGCATGTTCTGGGGGGCCGTCTACGACTGGGACAGGCTTGAGGGAGACGACTACCTGGCCTGCGGTGGAGCGGACTTCTGGGTTGAGAATGGGGACTTCCCTGACGTCGAAGACGCCATCGACGCAGAGACGCTGGCCATGCTCGCCTACAAGGAGATAAAGGTCCCGGACACGGAAATCTCCCTCGCTCCAGAGAACATCACCAAGGTCAACCTCCCGACCTGGGCCTGGCTCGACAAGGCCGAATTCCACGAGGTGTCTGTCACCGCTTCCCTGAACGTCCCGGGTTGGAACCTCGCCGCCACCACCACCGCCAAACCGGTCTCCCTCAAGCTCGAACCCGGCACAGGCGACGCCACAACTTTCCCCGCCTCCGGCGAATGCGCGATCAACGACGATGGCTCCATCGGCGAGCCTTGGGCCAAAGGCAAGTCCGATGAGACCCCGCCCTGCGGCATCACGTACCTGCGCTCGTCCGGTGAAAACACATACAAGCTCAAGGCCACGGTCACCTGGGAGATCACCTGGGAAGGGACCAATGGCGAAGCCGGAGCGCTTCCTGACGGAACCTTCGGCAGCGAGCAAGACATCACCGTGCAGGAGATCCAGTCCGTCAACAGTTGACGCTGAACTGTGGCCAATGTTGGGGACAGGCGCTCACCCTCATACCCGCGCAAGGCGCTCACGCGCGGGTATGAGAGCACGGCCGACGACCCAGCCCACCCCACTGGCATCATCCTTTTTCTACGAACGCCCACCACCACTGGGAGTGGACAGTGAGCCGCCGCAAGATATCCACTGTTGTCACGCTGATCACAACCACGGCCGTGCTGATTGCGTCATGCAGTGGAAGTAATGAAAAATCTCAAGCTGACGACAATGATGGCAGTCCTGTAGCAACCTCCAGAAACCCATCCCCATCAAATACGAGATCGCTCACCACAATCGACCGACCGAAGATAACCCTACCCCCTGACGTCAGGATGGTCTTCGCTCGCGAAGAGCTGTCCGATCCGGCGCAGAAAGCAGCGCTCAACGACGCAGAGAATTTTCTGCGGTCTATCAACCACGCGACTCTCCGCCAGGATCCGCAGGACCCAGCATACAAGTTCTACAGTTACACCTTGGAAAGTGCCCAGAAATATGCCCACGAAGAGATCAAGAAGCGTGTCAACGGCAAAGCTGGCATCACGGGGCTCCAGATCTTCAGTGGGCACGTGAAGATGCGCAACGACAAGAAGGAGGCCACGGTCTATTTCTGCCGTGATAATTCGAGACTCTACGACGTAAGCATCACGACGGGAAAAGTGTGGCACCGCGAGGAGAGCATCGATGATTACTCTTACCTTCGGATTGAGATGACGCGCTCAGTGCGACAGCAAGACTTGTGGCTAGCCAAGGAAGTTCACGTTGATGAAAAGGTTGCAGAATGCATGGCCTGAGCAGGGAGGAAACTCATGAATAGGCCAACCAACCATGCATCCAAGAGAAAAATGAGCTGCCGCGCGGCGGAGGGCACCGCCTAACCGTCAAGCAAGAAAAAACCCAACGACAAAGATGTAAAAGAAGAATAGGCCAGGCAACACCGGCAGGATGGATAGCTGAATAGATCACATCTAACTGTCCGCGAAAAGTGCCCCTACCGCCACGCTGCTGGAGTTCAGCAGTGAATCACCCAACGATCTCCGCCGCCCGATCGACCCCCTAAAGTGAAGTAGAAAGGGATCATAGCAGTGGGCTTCAAGGGAATGGACGATGTCCAGGCTCCGAAACTGGCCGCCTCCGTTGACGTCTTGGGAGGAACCCTCACCATCCAAGGAGGGCTGATCAGCGGCATTCTCGCGAAATGGGACGCGAAGGCGGAAGGCGTCTCCGATTTCCCCAAGAAGGCGTCATGGGCTCAAGACGAGGCAAAAGACATCCGTCGCCGTCTGGGATTGTCTAAGGACGACCCGGAGGCGGTTCTCACCTTCGCCAGCCTCGCCGGTGCGTTGGAGACGTGGAACGAGTTTAAAGAGGGCACCCTCAAGGACATCAAGACGCCCCTCAAGATCCTCAAGATCCCGACCGCGATCGAAGCTTCGATCCACCTTTACCAGCGGTGGGCCCAGGGACAGAACGTTGCGGGCGCGCGGGCGGTCTGGGAACTCAACAAGTACTTCGGTTCATCGGCCGAGCGCATCAAGGCAAAGCGTGGCGAACTCCTCAAGGAGCTCCTCAAGGACCAGAAGATCCGTAACTGGTACAAGGAGCCCTGGAAGTGGCAGCAGGCGGTGCGGAGAACTGCCATGCGCCTCAAGATCCCGTTCGCCGCAAAGCTCTTCACCAAGGCGCCTGGAGCCGGCTTCCTGGCCCAGCGTGTCTTCCTCCCCTTGAGCATCGTGAGCGGCGTCAAGGAGATGTTCCTCCCAACTCATGGAGGCGCCCAGGGCTGGGTCGACCGCGGCATGGGAGGCGTCCAGGCAGCGGGTGCCGTAGCCGTACTAGGTGGCGCGAGCATGGCCACCGCTCTGGGAGCATCGGCGGCAGTCGCAGCCGCAGTACCCGTCGCGGGCTGGGTCGCTCTTGGCGTGGCCGGTGCCTACTTCCTGGGCAGTTGGGCCTGGGACAAGTGGGGGGACGACATCAAGGACGGTGCCAAGCAGGCTTGGAACGCCACTAAGGAATGGGGCGGCGAGATCAAGGACAAGGGTGCTGAGATCGTCAATGGAGCCAAGAGCGCGGTCACTAACCTAGTCCCCAACACCATCCAAAAATACAAGTTCTGGTAAGCGAGCATCGGACGCACAATCATGCAAAGCCCCGACATTGACATGGACCTTCAGGAGTTCCGCGGAACCCTTGCTGAGGCGCTCGCCGAAGGAGGGACCCAACCTCTCCTAAGGCTCACCGATGAAGAGATCGCCATTCTCGATCCCGACTCATTGAACGAATGTGTCGCCCCCACGCCGCGGATCAGTGAACTCTCCACGCAGGAACGCGAATGGGTCTACGCCACCGCGCTACGATCCCTCGTATCGCGTGAGGCGGTAGAGATCGCCAACATCGACGAACTCGACGCCGTGCTGCGCGCATCGTCCGTGAACTCCGTGCCCGGCGACACGGCCTCCGAGGGCGGTACCGACCCGGCATCCACCCCATCCGGGGTGGACCTCGACATGCGTGTCACCCCCGAGGTAAGCCTCGCGCTGGCCCTGCGGCGAACTGCCGCCCGAGCACTGGCCGTTGAGCAGCACACTTCGAGCGGCATCACTCACATGCTGGTCTACATACATGCCGAGGATCTCTATCTCGTGGAGCGTGTCACCTCCGGTGGCCTCCACATGTTCACTCTCGCCAGTTCGGCCAAGGACGCGGCTGAGATGGTGCAACTCTTCATCGACCCTTTCGAGGTCGCCGACAAGGATGGTCGCGTCCAACAGCTCACTCCGCAGCAGATCAGCGAAGAGAACGTCGGCCGCGCACTCAACGAGGCCATCAACAACGCCCTAGTGGTCGGTCAGACAGTCCTCCTTGCCGACGCTCCCGGCCCACTCCTGACGACGTATGCAACCGATAAGGCCCTGTGGACGGTTTACATCGAGAAGCCGAACGCTGCGACCGGCATTGAAGCGCGCCCCGTCGGCAAGACGACGCTACAAAAGATGATCGCCAAGCTGATCACCCCGAGCTGAGGAAGGCGGAGACATGTCCAGAGAGAGCGATTGCCGTGAGGACGTACGCCTGCTCAAGAAGTACGCGGACGAACTTGAGCGTTCAGTCGACAACGTCCAGAGTCTCTGCGGCACAGACACCTGGAAGGGTCCCAAGAGCGAGCGGTTCCGCAAGGAATGGTCCGGCCACCGGAAGCAGATCAAGGACGCAGTGGCCAACGCCCGCGCCGAAATAGACAAAGCACTCAAGCGCGTGGAGCGGGAAGAGGAAGACAAGAAGAAGACAGGAACCGGGAACTAGCGCCGTGGCCAACCAGCAACGCACTCCCGCTCGCGGCGCAACACCTGCTCAGGCACGCCGGGTCACTGCGGCGGTCATCGACGCGCTCGCCGCCTTGGTGTGCGGCCTCGCGGCCGGAGCTGCAGCTGGCGTGAAGGTGGTCGACGGAGTCGTCGAACTCCGGCCGCAGTCCCCCACAGTGCTGGGAGCAGCACTCGGCGCGGCCATCGGACTCTCCTTTGTCAACCATGTCCTGCTCACGCTGGCGGCTCGGGCCAGCCTCGGAAAGCTGCTCACTGGACTGCGAGTCGTCCGCACGCCCGACGGCGGGCGTCCTCGTCTCTTCCGGCTCATTGGCCGCTGGCTTTTCGGCTTCTACTGGATGGTCGTCTTTGTTCCTATCCATCTGGCAACGGACAGCGATGTTGAGCAGCAGGACTCGGTAGGACTACGTATGGTGCGTCGAGTGACCCGTTCCTAACCTGTTAGTGACGAGAGGCGGAGTCCCTTGAGCGGCTTCAGCTCCTTGCCCCGCGCGCGGCGCCGGGCCATATTCGGCGGCGTCATCGTGATCGTGGCTATTGCCGGATTCGGGATCTATAGCATGGCATCAGATGACAGCACCGATTCACCCTTGAACGTCGACTTTGTGCTCGGCGGAGGGACTGAATCGACCGGCAAGGGTAATCAGTTGGCGGTCCAGGGGAAATTCGGTGGTCTTGGCGCCGCTCCTGATGGCACTGTTTATCTGTTCACTCAAGGGGCAGACGGGATGGTGATGTGGCGGACGGAGAAATCCGGCACCACCGAGCAAATCCCTATCTCCGGTATGGACGGAGTGACGGCAGAGCAAACATCCGTGGCATCCGATGGGTCTGTCTATCTCGCGGCAGATGATCTCTGGAAGGTCAGCCCGGAGGGAAAAGCCGCCAAAGTCATTGACGTATGTGAGGGCAAAGAACCCACACCCCTCGCCACTACGGTCAGCGAGTTCTGCACCGGCCAAGTCACGGGAGTGACGGTTGCCAAGGACGGCGCTGTCTATATCGGCGACCAGGTGAACTGGGGACGCCACGGCTCCTATGTACATAAGGTCGACGGCGACACGATCGAGCTCGTGGCGGGACGCCCGCCCGAGGACGGCGAGTCCTTGAAGCGGTCCAACCTTGCAGTGAGGAACGGCATCAACCCCCCTCCCGGTACCAAGGCGAAGGACGTGTTGGTTCCGGAGGTCACGAACTCGGGTTGGCTCTCGTCCGACAAACAGGGCCTCTATTGGAGGACCGGGTTCGGGATCGTTCGCATCAATCACGATGGCACTCTGAGTCCGTTCGTCGGAGCCAAGTCTCCCAATGAAATCAGCGAGCCGAACGTCCCATTCGACAATGTTGGCCGCGCTCTCGACGCGGCGATCGCACGCAACGCCACCTCCACCGAGCCACGAGGCGACTTGGCCGTCCTTGCGGGACGTGACGAAGTCTATTACTCCGAGGCAGGGGAGGAATATTCACCTCCCTTTACAAAAGCGTACCGTTGGGGAGGATCAGAAACGGCTTCTCAGAAGAAACTCCTGGAGAACTCAGTCGCTGGCAAGCTCATCTATCGAGTGGCTGACGGACAACTGGCCCCCGTGATCGTGGGGGCGCAAGCTATCACAGCCTCTGACGATGCGCTGTACGTTGCAGCGGAATCCAACGACGGGGACAAAGACAATCCTGAGAACTGGAACACGGCAGTAGTGCAGGTGCAACTTCCCAAGAAAAACTAGGCCGAGCGAGCGCCGGTTCACTTAGCCGCTTCATCCAACTTTCGCTGCTGCGCATCAATGATCTTCTGTGGCACAGCAATGAACTTGCTCTCGAACTGACCCGAGGCAGAAATCTTGGTCAACGACGCCCCGTTCTGCACCATCACGTAGCGCATCTTCCGGCCCATTTGGTACTCAAGTGAGAAGTCCACAGCCTTCTCACCGAGCTCGGACTTGTTGACCGCTACTTGGCGAATCTTGTAATCTTCCCCGGAAAGCGTTACCTCGAACCCCGAACCGCAAGAGGAGACGGCGCCTCTCAAGTCCTGCACAGCCTGCTCGGCAGCTGACTCCGACCCGGCGGTTGACAGAACAAGTTGATAGCTCGCTTCCGGGCTCTCGGAACCAGTCGGCGTCTTGACAATACTCCGCAGCGCCAGACGCTCGTCATCCGCCGAAGCCACGGGAGCCATCATTGCAACAATCGGCTGACATGACTTCTTCGCCGCTCGCGCTGACGGGTCGGACTGGACACCGGAGTTGTCGCGGATCGTGTACCCGGGAACGTCCCCCTCGTTCAGTGCTGCTTGCGCTATTTGCGTCTTGGTCAGCGGCTCGTTTTCCGCCGTTCCCTTATCTTCTGCACACGCCGTTGCACTCAACAGAGCCACCGTCACGGCGATGGCCGCGGTAACTCTTTTTTCGAAAATACCCATTGCACGCACCTCAGTTACATCTCTCTCGAGATGAACGGTCTCAGCCCAGCCCATTACCCGTCCTGCCCGGGATAGTCCCGCCCGTCCCTACCTGATGAGAATTCCGGCCAGACCGCGTTGACAACTGCCGGATCTTGCAGCCATTTTCCGTAGGCGGTGCGCTGAGAATTCGTCATGTCGGAAACATCCTTGATTTTACCGTCCTTGTCCAAGAAGTTCCCGTCGCCCTTGGCGTAGTCCTTGGGATCACCCGTGTACTCCTTAGTGGTCTTCTCGCCCTTCTCGCCGTCAGTCACGATTGTTACTTTCTCGATCCTTCCGTGCTCCCGGGCCGCGTCGGCGTTATTCTGGTAGTCGGTCTGCCAAGAGAAATCAGCCGTCGCATCCTTGACTCCCTTGAATTGCTCCTTAAGGCCCTTGGGAGCATCGTTCGGATCGACCTTCGCAAGCTCCTTGATCCACCCAGTAACGATGCCCGATCCCATTCCGTAGGCGACTCCGATGGCTGCACCCTTGACACCCGCCACCCCTGCTCCGCCTGCCGCTCCCAGGGCCACCTCACCAGCTTTATCGATCACCGATGCACGGAAGGTGTTCGTGTCATTGACCCATTTATCGATGTCCATATCGAGTTCGGCCGATGCCGTCTTGAACGTGGTTACATAGAACTGCTGCATCATGCCGCGCTTCATGGAATCATAAGAACCAGCATCCTTTCGGCTCTCGTGAGTTCCGTATGCGTGGTCGAGCTCCTTCTTGTCGTAAGACTGAAAGAGGGCGCTCAGGGTTCCGGCCGCCTTTGGATCACGGGCCGACTCCTCCATGAGTGACCGCCACATACTTGCGGACGCCTCAAGGCCAGGGCGACTGCCATCCTGGCCCTTCATGTAGTCCGCAAGGCTCCATTTGCTGGCATCCTTGAACTTCGCTTCACCTTTGGCGACAATATCGCCTCCCCAAAGGGAATTACCCACCGGTGATGTGACTGCGTGCTCAAGGTCTTTCCAATATGCCGTGATGATGCTCGCGTAGAGAGCCTGAGTCCCGTCGATAGGGTGCATCCCCTTCGTGTCGGATCCGTTCCTGTGCTGATAGTTATCGAATAGAATCCGAGCCGTATTCTTCTCAGCGAGTGACGGGTTCTCCGACTTCAGCTCCACTGTGCCGGCGTTGAGCAAGGCAAAAAATGCTTCCCCGCGCTCTTTCGGCTCGTCCACCTTCCACGGGCCGGTCGGGTAGAGAGCTTTCAGGGCGAACTCATTATTGTGGTCAAACCACTCACCGGAGGCTTCCGGGTTCTGCGCAATGGCGTCGAAGAGTTGCGCGTAGTTGTCTTTGCTCCACTCTCCCTCGCCCAATCCACTGTTTCCGAAGAAGCGGGTCTCGTTGGTCTTCGTGTCCTTATTGAATACTCGGTCCCCAAGGGCCACAAGGAAGTCCTTGTCGTGTGAGCCTCCCTTGAGAAACGGAGTCAGTCGATCTGGACGAAATCCGTCATACTCGTCCATCGCGGAGTCGTCGAACCACTTGTTCCACTCCCGCTGCTTCTCTTTTGCCGTCTTACCTTCAAAAGCAACCTTCGTGTACGTGCCGAATGTATCGGCAATGACTGCCCGGTCCTTCTCCCGCTGGTCCGGGTTATCCTTGTATACGTCGTTGTTGCGGTCGCCCATTTCGTTGGACATCCACATCAGACGCTGCGGACCCAGCGCATTATAGAAAGCCTTTACATAATCCGCATCGGCCTTGTTCGCACGCAGGTCAGCGAACATCTCAGGACTGATGTCGTCCCCGTTGTTCAACTTATCCTTGAACTTGTCACCCAGCTTCTTCCCGTCGGCAAGCGACTTCTTGGTCTGGCCGACCATGCTTTCGTCGATCCGTACCATGCCCTTGTAGCCGTGGCCATATTTTTCATCCTCAGCGATGGAGAGATGATGCCGACGCCTCAGCATGGGAAGCTGATTCTCAGCCCACCCAGCAATGGCAAGCAACTCGGTCAACGGTTCCGTGCCTACCCCGTACCGTTCGAAACTAGACTTGATCCACGTTGCACTGGATTTCAGTTTCTGCTGGTCTTTCTGCAGCGATTGGATAGTCTTTGCCAGGTGTTCTGGATCGATCCCGGAGTATCCGCTACCGCCATCTTTACCGTTTCCCATGAAAGTCTCCCCGTTCTGCGTGAAAATCGATAGCTCAAATCAGTAGCGCAGGTCCATTTGCATCATCTTCGCCTCGGAGAGCGGAACCTTCTCCGGGAGAGAGTCAATCCTCTTCTGCACCGCCGGGATGAGCTTGTCGATCTCCCGGATCATGCGACCGCGGTTGCCTTCGATTTCGTCGTGCCACTTGTTGGCTGTCTTGCCGACCCAGGATTTCTTTTTGTCCCCAACATCCTGAGATGCAGACTTCAGGCACTTTTTCAACTCTTTGACCTCATTCACGAGATCCCCCTTCAATGTCTCAAGGCGGGTTCGATAAGGGTTATCAACCTTCGGCTGCTCGTTCGTGTCCCCCACTGCCCCTCCAGCGTCATGTCAGGCTGTCCTTCGTCAGATTTCCCAAGTTGCTCCTTGTCAAGAATACGGAGCTTTCGATGCTGCGAGCAAGAAGGCTTGGGGCGGATGACGCAGCTCGACCCGTTGCGATAGCATCGGGCCCGGCGGACGGAGGGTTCGTCTAGCTATCGATACACGGGGAGGCAGCCATGGCACAAAAAGGCGCAGATACTACTCGACTTCGGGGTCTTTCCAACACGTTCAAGACCCAGCACGGCAACCTTGACGAACTGATCCGTGCAATCTCGACAGGTACGGGCAACAGTGAGCAATTCTGGAAGGGTGGCCGAGCCAACCGATTCCGGGACGAATGGGACAAGCTGAAGCCGCAGCTCAAGAACTTCCTTCAGTCCCTTGAGAATGCTCGCAAGGAGACGAACGACGCCGCCGACGGCAACGACCGCGTCAACGACTAGTCAAGAGTTAGTCGTAGTTCGGCGCGATCGGTACATCGGGCCTCACTTCGAGCAAATGCATTCGGGCCCGGCAGCTCTAAGGCTGCCGGGCCCGAATGCATTGCTATGCCTTGCGAGCGACTGTTATCAGCCCGGCAGCACCGCCTGCGCCGGCATGGCCTCCCCGCCCTGGACAAAGAGTCCACGACCGGTCGGCCCACCCCCGCTGTTCGAAGGCAGGCGAATGTTGAACATCTCGCCATCCGCCGTACCCTGCGGAGACAGCAGCAGGCCATTGCGCGACCGGCGTGCCTGTACGACGAAGCCCCGGTACTGCGAGGACAAGGTGTCGACAGCACCCGCCGCGATCACACCGAGACCGCCGTCCATACCGCGACGGAGAACTTCCTCCAGCGCCTCGTCGAGCGGCGTATCGTAGATCAACTCCGCATCGTCCACGACGATCACATACGGTCCCCGCGCACTGTCCGTCAGCGCCTCCAGATCGTCACTTGAGCTCTCACTGTCCAGGACGCCGAGCACTCCGGACTCCGAGGACAGTTCTCGCAGCGGCGAACGCCGCGGGGTGATGAGGATGACCTCGGTTTCCCGGCGTAGCAGCGACATGGCCGCGGTCACCAGTGTGCTGGAGCGCCCCGACTTAGGCGGACCCGAAATGACAAAGCCCGGTCCAGATTCCTCCAAATCCATGCCGAGGGGATGCAGTTCGTCTCCGCCGACCGCGAAGAGCGCCCACAGCGACGAGGGCGGAGAGAAGTCGGGCTGCAAGGCCATCGCTTCGGACGCCTTCATGCGTGCAGGAAGCACATCGACGCGGATGGGCCGCTGCTGCGGAGCAGGACGATCGGCGGCCCCCGCCACCACCCGCGCAATCTCCTGGAGTGCGGCCACCTGTGCCTGTCCGCTCGGATTCTCGGCGAGCAGAGCGATCTGGCTCTCCTGCACTCCCTCGTCTGTTGCCTTGAGCGCTCTGCCGGGCGGCACCTCCTTGGGGACGTCCTTCGGGGAGATGCCTGCGAAGGAGTAGTCCGAGGGGTCGGCGAGACGGAGCACGAGCCGTTCGGCAAAGGAACTGGAGATCTCGCCCATGAGACCGCTCCGGTCCGTGGCAAGGACGACCTTGACGCCCACGGCGGCGCCTTCTCGGAACAGCCTCTTCGCCGACTCGACAAGGCGTCCGTAGTCGTAGTTCTCAAAAGCCACGCGGAACGCGTCCCACCCGTCGATCAGTACGACCAGCCACGGCAGACGTTCCGCAGGATCGGCACTTGCACGCTGCTCCGCCGCGCTGGACTGACCCTTCTCCGCGAGGAGCAACTGCCGTCGTGAGACCTCATTGAGGAGTCGGCCGAGAAGCCGGTCGACACGCGCCGTCTGGTCACGGGTCACGACTGCCCCGCAGTGCGGGAGGCCGGTCAGCGGCAGCAGCGCGTTGGCCCCGCAGTCGATGCCGTAGATATGGACGTCGTGCGGCGCGCAGTGATACGCGAGCGATCCCGCGATCGTCCGCAGCGCCGTCGACCTCCCGGAGCGTGGACCACCCGCGATCATTAGGTGCTCCCCGTCGGCCAGGTCGAGCGCGAGTGCGGCGCGCGCCTGCTGGGCCGGCAGGTCGGTTAGTCCGAAGGCCACGGGTCGGATCGTGTCGGCGTCTGGGCCCGCAGCGGGCAGAGCAGGCAGCTCCGATGTCAGCACCTGCGAGGGGATCGGCGGCAACCACGGGCTGCGAGGTGTGGCACAGGCGAGCTGTCGTGCTCCCGCGCCGATCGCATCCACCAGCACGGCCAGGTCGGTGACCATCGTGCCGTCATCTCCGTCGTCCTGCGTGGCTCGCGGCGGCGGATGCCCGTAGGCCACCCAGTCCAGGAGGTTCACTGTGACCTGAGGCGCTGTGTCGAGACCCGGACGACGCCCACCAATACGTGCGGACTGGACGCCGACGAGCGACTGGGCTCCGGACCGTACGTAGCAGCGGCCCGGTGTCGCCTTCGAGATGTTGCCTGAGTCAGGGGCGTCGATGACGTCGCGCGACTCCTCGCCGTTGGTGACGCGCAGCGCAATACGAAGGTTGGTGTTGGCCCGGATGTCCGCGCTGACCACACCTGCCGGGCGCTGCGTGGCAAGCATGAGGTGCACGCCCAGCGATCGGCCACGTCTCGCGATATCCACGAGGCCCGCGATGAAGTCGGGAAGCTCCGCGACGAGCGAGGCGAACTCGTCGATGACGAGCACGAGCCGTGGCATGGGTTCGAGTTCGGGCCGCAGCCTTCGGGCATCGTTGTAGTCCTCGATGTCCTTGGTCTCGGCCTCGAAGAGGATTTCCTCCCGGCGCTTCAACTCCGCAGCGAGCGACGCGAGTGCGCGCTCCGTCAAATGGGCATCGAGGTCACTCACCATCCCGACGGTGTGCGGCAGCCGCGCACAGTCCTGGAAGGCGCTTCCGCCCTTGTAGTCGATGAGGACGAAGTTGAGGGAATCCGGAGTGTTACCCACGGCCAGCGAGGCGATGATGGTTTGCAGCAGCTCCGACTTACCGGCACCTGTCGTGCCCGCGATCAGTGCGTGCGGACCGTCCCGCCGAATGTCCAGGATGAAGGGACCGTCGGCGGCCAGTCCTATCGGCGCCGCCGTGGTCGCCCCGCCCCGCTGCCAGATCGAGGCGATGTCGGCACCGGTTGGGTTCGGCATCTCCAGCAGCTCGAGCAGCCGCGCAGCCGTGGGGAGCGCACTGTCGGCGTCGTCACGGCTCACATCCACCACGGGTGCAAGAGCACGGGCTATACGTTCGCACCAGGCAATGGAGACCTGATCTGCCAGTACGTCGCCGGCGGCCTCGTATCCGTATCCCCGAAGGTGAACCCTGCTCGCCGACTCAGGTGTCCAGCAGATGGCCGTGCGGCATTCTTCCGGCAGAAGCCGCTCATCCTCATCGACGCACAGCGCGAAGATTCCGTGAGCCGGTCCCTCCTGCAGCAGTTGGGGGACACCGGGCACCCTGCGCAGCAACCGCGCGCCGTCAAGGATGAGCAGCACCTGCGGGTCTGGGCGAAGCACATTCAGACCGCCGTTCTCCTTGGCGGCTGCCTGACGCCTGGTGAGTTCCGCGAGGAGCTCGGCAACTCGGCGCGAGATGGACTCCGCATCGGTGCCTATCAAGGCAACGCAATTCTGGCCCTGCTGTGGGCTCGTGTGAGGCAGCCATTGCGCCCAACTCCAGTTCTGCGCCGCGTCCGTCGCGGAGGACAGCACCACTAGGGAGAGGTCACGGGGGCTGTGAAGCACCGCTGCCTGAGCTGCCATCCACCGAGTGCTGGCCACAGCCCGCGGCCGGTCTCCTGCGATGCCGACTACTCCGAGCTCCGCGAAGGGCAGCGTCAGCGGGACGTTGGATACCACCGGAGGCTCCGGTTCGTCCGCGTCCGGGCTGGCGGTACGGGCGTTGGCCAGGTCGATCTCCGCACGGAGATCACTGAAACCGACCCTCAGGTGCATCGCGTCGGGGTCGGTAATCCGCCGTTCCCACAGGCGCCGCCGCGGACCGGTGGCGAACAACAGGAGCTGTCCCGGGTCCGGGTAAGCGTCGCGTCTGCGGCGCTGGTCGTGCTCACTCAGCTGCTCGACCTGGGCTTCATGATCGGCCTTGGCCTTTTTGTACTCCTTCATGGCCGCTCGGTACTTCTTCTTGCCATGACGCCTGTCACTGACCCACTGGCCGACGATCATGATGGGCGACAGAAGGCAGAACAGGAGCATGTAGATCATCTTGGTAACGAAGTACATGCCCACTCCGAAGAAGAGCGGGAGGATCGCGGAAAGGAGCTGGAACCGCTGGGCTTCATCCTTGGTGGGCGGCGCGGGGACAACCAGTCGAGGCTTCGCCCTCGGCGAGGTCAGGCGCGGAGGCCGGTTGTAGGCCAGACCGCCCGCTCCGGCAGGGGAGAGGTGAGCATCGGGTTCGCCGACTTCGGAGAGGCTGAACAACGATTCGCCGGATTTCAGCAGCACGCCCGGCTGCCACTCCTGCGTGCCGGACACCGGCTCGTCGTCCAGGGTGAGTTCGGCGCCATCGCAGGGGGCGATCTCTACACGTCCCTTGACGTCGACGGTCACCCTCGCAGCCATCTGCGCCAGATACGGGTCCTCGACGCAGAGCGTGGCAGTGGGCGCGGAGCCAATCGTGCTGACCCCGGCGGACAGTCGGACCACTCGTCCTGCCCCGGCACCACCGCTGACGGTGACCTCGCACCTGCCGACGGGCTCGCCACTGTCCATGAAGGGGCCTACAGAAGGGTCAGTGGTGAGGCGCACCCCGTCCCTCAGCACACTCCCGATCTTTGCCTCTGGTGCGCAGAACCTGCCGTCCACCCACAGCCCAGCACCAGCAGTCGACCGCTGCCACGAGGGGGCTCGAGCGGGGAGAGGCGTCACCACCCCCTGAGCCGCGAAAGACACAGGGCTGCCCCACCCATGAAGCCGGTCCACCGCCGCCGCCACTTCAGCCGCGGTCGTACCGTCATCAACGTTGATAACCGCGTCCTGTGGTGCGACTCCTTCCCGGACTACGGTCGCCCGCACTCGCATCGGGACGTGTCCCCTCCCCTTCGAATCTTGCCAGTCATGATTTGAAATTGCGTCACTCAGAGCCTAGCCCGCAGTAGTCAGCCATCCAGGTGCAGCATCTGTGCACATATCAGGGAGGGTTCACTAACCACGGAATTGGGATAGATTTCCCATTTCCCCTAATGCTCCGCCGGATTGGCCATCTCCTCCACCGGGACTCTGGGAGCAAACGTGCGCAGGGCCTCAGCCAGACGCTCGCGATCGAGCGCCCACAGGTTGATGTGCCTACTTGCCAGGAAGACCTCGTGATCGACATGCGGTGCCAGGCGGCCAGTCTGCTCCCGGGTCAGGTCGGAGTTGGGACCCGGAAGCGCAGGGGCACCCGCTCGACGGCGAAGGCCCACGTAGCGCATCGGTGTCAACGCAGCGGTGTCTTGCTGCCACAGCACCACCGCTTCGATGTCCCTCCAGGGAACGAAGGCGGTCTGACGCTCGTACCGTGCAGGCGCACCACCCAACGTCACACCTTGATCATCGACGCGGAATGCGACAAGTCGCTTCTTCCACGCGCCGCTGAGGAGCTGAAAAGGCGTCCAGGTGAAGGGGACTTCGTACGATGCCGACGAATCTGCAGACATGACGATCACAATCGCTCGGGTTCGCTGACTACTTACCTGGTAAGCACTGTCTCTGACACATCTCACACCGCAGGCAGAGCGTAGATCTCGTAGCCGTGCGTCACCAGCAGCCGGTTGCCGGATATAGCGACCTGAAATGGTTCCACCGGGTCCTTGTTGTCGTTGTAGACCCAGCGGGGCTTGCCGGTCTTCGCCGCGAGCGCGAAGATGCCGCCTTCGTCCTTGTACGAGGCTCCGTAGAGGGTTGCGCCGGCGCGCAGGAACCTGGTGGGGGCTCTTCTTGCACCGGGGTCCTCGCACAGCCAGATCTTCCTGCCCGTCTTGACGTTGACTGCCCATACACCGTCGTCGTAGTCGCTGACGTACAGCACGCCGTCGATGACCGTGGGATCGTTGAAGCCCCGACGGCCGTTGGGAGACAGCGTCCAGCGGCTCTTGCCGGTTTCCGCATCCAGCGCCGTCAGGTTGTCGCCCGGGAGGAAGACGAGGCCCGAGGCGACAGTGGGTGTCCAACTCCAGTCGTCGCCAAGCTTCTTGGTCCATAGCTGGCTGCCCGTGGCAGTGTCGCGGACGGTGAGGTTGTACTTGGAGTCGGCGTAGACGAAGTACTTTCCGGAGACAGTGCCCTCGACATCCCAGTTGTTGGTACCCCAGTCGCGCATCTGGACCCACGCCGTCTTACGTGTGGTGTGGCTGATGGCGGCAACGCCCATGCGGTAGTCGGTGGCGCTCTTCGCGTCGCTGAAGTCGGTCACCGTGACGTACACGTTCTTCTCGTCGATGGCGATCGTGGCGTCGAGTTTCAGATCCTTGCCGAGGCGACTGCGCCAGGCCTCCTTGCCCGTCCTCACGTCCAGTGCCACGAGTGCGCCGTCGTAGTCGCCGTCGGCCAGGAACAGTTTGCCGCCGGAAAACAGCAGTTGGGCATTCGGCCGGACGACACCAGGGCGGTACCAGCGCTTCTTGCCCGTTTTCACGTCGTACGCCACCAAAGGGTCCCCGCTGATCAGCAGCAGGCCGTCGTGGGTCACCAGCGGAAGGGTGGTGCTGATGCTCTCCTCCGCCACCGACTTGTGCCACAGCGGCTGCGGTGCCGTACCGGCCGGCGGAGTCGTGAAGTCCTCGCCCGCGGGTCCGGCCGAACCGCCCTTGCTGCCCCCTGCGGACGTACCGGGCGAGTCATCGCGCGAAAGCAACCAGGCAGCGCTTCCGCCGACGACCGCGACTCCCGCTACACCGCCCGCCGCCAAGCCCAAGAAGCGGCGCCGGGAGGGGAGAGGGGTGGAGGAGTTCGCGGGACGTGTGCCGAGTTGGACCGTACCTGGCACGGGTGTGTCGGCTGCGTACGGCGACGTCCCGGCCGGTGGTGTGCCGTAACCGGGTGAGGGCAGGCCTGCTGGAGGAGTTCCGTAGCCCGGGACCGGCATGCCCTCGGCGGGATTGCCGTATCCCGGCACGGGCGTGCCCGTACCAGGAGTCCCCGCAGCGGCCGACGACCCGCCCAGCATCGTGGGCGGCCGTCCGAATCCGGGAGCCGGCTGTGCCTCCGGTTCTTCCGGCGCCTCCAGGTCCAGAATCCCCGCCGCGTGCGTCGCGATCGTGGAAGCGACCGCCGACGGCAGCCAGTTCGTCAACAGTCCCTCGACACCGCCGGGCGCCAGGGCCGTCACAATTTCCGCGGGCGCCGGGCGCTGCGCCGGGTCCTTGAGCAGGCAGGCGCGTAGCAGCCCGAGGAGTGACTGCGGGATGCCGGTGAGATCTGGCTCGCCATGAACGACCTGGTAGAGCATCGCGGCGTGCGAGGCCGCGCCCTCGCCGAAGACGTTGCGGCCCGTTGCCGCGAAGGCGAGTACGGCGCCGAGCGAGAAGACGTCTCCGGCGGTCCCGACGTCCTGCCCCAAGGCCTGCTCGGGCGGCATGTAACCGGGCGAGCCGACCACAACTCCCGTCTGCGTCATACGGTTTCCGTCCACCGCCCGCGCGATGCCGAAGTCGATGACGCGGGGACCATCCGCCGCCAACAGGACGTTGGAGGGCTTGAGGTCGCGGTGGATCAGGCCTGCCGCGTGGATCTCCTGGAGCGCGGCGGCAAGGCCCGCGCCCAGTGCGCGGACCGTGTGCTCGGGGAGAGCGCCGTGCGCCTCCACCACGTCGGTGAGGTCGGTGCCCAGTACGTACGAGGTCGCCAGCCACGGCAACGGCGCGTCCGGAGCCGCGTCCACGACCGGTGCCGTATAGCGGCCGGAGACCGCGCGGGCTATCTCCACCTCGTGCTGGAAGCGGCGGCGGAAGTCGCCGTCCGCCGCCAGCTCCGGTCGTACGACCTTCACCGCGACCGTGCGGCCGCCCGGCGAACGGGCGAGGTAGACGCGGCCCATGCCTCCCACGCCGAGCCTCCGCAGCAGCCGATAGCTGCCCAACTCCCGCGGATCGTCCGCCTGCAGTGTCTCCATGGTCGGGCCTTCCCCGTTTCCTCGTCCGCGCGGTAATTTCGTTCACTTGTTTGCAGACACAGTAGTAACGGGAGTGACGGGTGGGAGTGGCCGGGGACGGCAAGGGGGATGGACGGTGAGCGGATCGGCCAGGCCGAAGTGGAGGCGGGCAGCCGGGGCGGCCCTGCGGTACGAGCCTGTGCAGGGGCGGGTGGTGTCGCGGGGGCCGGGGCGCGAGCCGAAGGTGAAGTGGGATGCCGTTCTTCGGTGGGTGATCGCCATCGCCCTCACCCTCGAAATAGCCGGGCTCAGTCTCGTGACGCACTTCTGGGTCCGTAACCACGTGTGGGGCGGACTCGCCCCTGCCTGGCCCGGAGGCCCGTACGGTCTGGCCGCGACCGCCGGCCTCCTCGTGCCCCTCACCATCGCCGCCCTCTTCGTGACGCTGACGCGGGTGAAGTGGCCGCAGGACAAGGTGGGTTCGCTGAAGTGGATCGCCGCTTCGTTGCCCGGCCATGTCATGGCCGCGCTGCTCACCGTGGTGCTCTTCACGGCCATGCGCCCCAGACGCCTTCGCGGTCGCGGTCCCGACTGCTACAGCGAAGGCGGCGCCTGCTGGCTCCGTGAGGAGTATCCGTACATCTGGGCCATCATCTGGGGCACCGCGCTACTCGCGGGCGCGGCCGTGCTCGGCGGGCGTTTCGTGTACCGCCGCCGAAGGGCTGCCATCGGCGGCAACTCTCCTGCTCAGCCCACCACTTGACCTACTCGATCTCTCGACCTACTTGACCTTGTTCATCCGAGCCACCGGATCCCCCGCCTCCTCGTTGTCCGTCTCGTATCTCAGGTCGTCGTCGACCGGGATCAGGCGGACCTCGTGGCGGCCCATTACGCACACCGCGTCCTTGGACTTCTTGGCGACGCTTGTGGCGGTGATCTGTTGCGGGGTGGCCTTTTTGAGGATGAGTACGGTGTCGCAGTGGCCGCCGATCAGGTCGGTCTGGCGGAATGTGGCGAACTGTTCGCCCACGCCGGCCTGGCGGACCGTGACGCGGAACTTGCCCATGGGGAGGGTGCCGTTGAGGGCTACGCCGTCGCCTTCCCAAGTGCCTAGGTAGCGCTTGGGGACGGCCGCTCCGGTGGCCGGTGCGGATGTGGGCGCGGACGCGCTCGGTCTCGCCGCCGTGTCGTCGGCCGCGGGCCCGCCGTCGCCGTCCGAGGCTCCGCCCGGCAGCAGGTCGAAGACGAACACCGAGCCGAACGTCACCGCCGCCAGCGCTCCCGCGACCGCCAGCGCCACCGTGCAACTCAGCTTGCGGCCACGGCCGCCCGCCCCCGGCGCGGACGTCGCGGCCACGGAGACGGTCAGTCTTCCGGGAGCGGAGGGGCCACCAGGGCGCGATTCCAGTCCGGATCCCGGGCCAGGTCCCGAGCCCGAGCCCGAGCCCGTTCCTGGGCTCTCGCCCTCGCGAGGCTCCGGGACATACGTCGGTACGTCCGCCACCTGGGCCGCCGCCCGCCCAGCCCCGTCCCCCATTCCGTACGACGGATCCGGCGGCCCGAACACCCCGGCCGGAGTCGCCGGAGCCGGAGTCGCCGGAGCAGACCCGCTGCCCGCCCCTTCCTCCTTCACCGGCGAAGGCGAAGCAGCATCCACCCCCACCGAAGGACTACTGAACCCCACCACCCCCGAAGGCTCCGCCCCCGTAGCCTCAAGGTTCAGCACCTGGACCGCACTTCGGCTCACCTGTTCCACCAACGACCCTGGCAGCCACCCCGCCGCCACCGCCCGCGCCGCCCCCTCCGGCGCCAGCCGCGCGGCCAGCTCGCCCGGAGACGGACGCCCGCCCGGGTCCTTGGACAGACAGGCCGCGACTACTTCCCGCAACTCCCCGTCCACCGGGCCGAGTTCAGGCTCCTCATGCACCACCTTGTAGAGCAGCGCAGCCGACGAGTCCCCGGGGAACGGAGGCGAACCCGTGGCCGCGTACGCCAATACCGCCCCCAACGAGAAGACATCCGCCGCCCCCGAGGCCCCCTTGCCGAGGATCTGCTCGGGCGACATATAACCGGGCGAGCCCACAGACACCCCTGTGGACGTCAGCGACGCCGTGCCGTCCGTCGCCCGCGCGATGCCGAAGTCGATGAGGAGCGGGCCGTCCAGCGTCAGGAGTACGTTCGAGGGCTTGACGTCGCGATGTACGAGACCCAGGCCGTGCACCGCCGCCAGCGCCTCCGCGAGGCCCGCACCCAGGACTCGTACGGAATGGTCCGGCAGTGGGCCGGCGTCGGCGATGGCCGCGGCGAGCGAAGGGCCGGCGGCGTACGCGGTCGCCACCCAAGGGATCGAGGCATCGGGGTCGGCGTCCAGGACCGGTGCCGTGTACGCGCCGCCCACCCGTCGCGCCGCGTCGACCTCGCGGCGGAAACGGGCGCGGAACTCCTCGTCGAGCGCGAAGTGCGGGTGCACGATCTTGACCGCTACGGTGCGGCCGCCGGCGCTGCGGCCCAGGTAGACCCGGCCCATCCCGCCCGAGCCTAGGCGGCCGAGCAGCCGGTAGGGCCCGACCGTGGTGGGTTCGCCGACATCGAGCGGTTGCATGGCGTGTGCCTCCCCCGGACGCGCTCCACTCCCCACCGGCAAGGGTAGGGACAACCAGCAGGGTAGGCGCTGCTTACGGCTTACGGCTCCAGCAGAGACACCTTCACATCCGCCGGGAAGCCGGTGGTCGGGCCGACGCGGCGGGCGAACTCCGTGACGGCCTCCAACTGGGGCTCGCCGAAACGGAAGTCGAGGGTCGTGAAGTAGTTCTCCAGGACGCTCTCGTCGAAGGCCTCCCAGCGTGCCGCCTGTTCGGCGACCTTGCCGACCTCCTCCAGGGAGAGGTCCCTGGACGCGAGGAAGGCCTCGTGGACCTTGCGCGTGACGACCGGTTCGCGCTCCAGGTACTCGCGTCGCGCCGCCCAGACCGCGAAGACGAACGGCAGGCCCGTCCACTCCTTCCACAGCGCGCCCAGGTCGTGCACGGCGAGCCCGTACTGCGGCCCGTCGAGCAGGTTGGCGCGCAGCGCCGCGTCCCCGATGAGTACGGCGGCCTCGGCCTCCCGCATCATCAGGGCCAGGTCGGGCGGGCACGTGTAGTACGAGGGCTGTACGCCGAACCGGTCGGCCAACAGCAGCTGCGCGAGCCGTACGGACGTGCGCGACGTGGAGCCGAGCGCGACCCTTGCGCCGTCCAGGTCCTCCAGCGGGACCTGGGAGACGATCACGCACGACATCACGGGGCCGTCGCAGCCGACCGCGATGTCGGGGAAGGCGACCAGTTCGTCGGCGTTCTTGAGGAACTCGACGAGCGTGATGGGCCCGATGTCGAGATCGCCACGCACAAGCTGCTCGCTGAGCTGTTCCGGGGTGTCCTTGGTGAGCTCGAAGTCGAGAAGCGTCCCCGTACGAGCGAGCCCCCAGTACAGGGGCAGGCAGTTCAGGAACTGGATGTGGCCGACGCGCGGCCGGGTGCGAGAATTGTCCACATCGCGAGACTAGACCCTTTGGGGTACGGTGCAGGCTTCGGGTCCCGGAGTGGTGGGAGCCATTCCGGAAACCCGCCCGGCCTCTCGTGTCAAGCCCTGTGACACCTGGTCGCCATCCCTACGTCAACCCCTCGGGTGAGCTGCTCAAACCTTTGGGTGACGTGATCTTGACCCCTGTTGCTTTCCGCTGCCTGCATGCTAGGCTCAGCCGCAAGTTGCAGTTTGGTTTCCCTTGCAGTACAGAGCCTGCGGAGCGCATGTGACCGCGGGCTCTCGTCGTTTTCAGACGAATGCAGTTGTTTACACAATCGCTGGTTCTGGAGCAGGGCAACCCTTTGGGCCCAAGGAGGGCTTATGGCTACCGGAACCGTGAAGTGGTTCAACGCCGAAAAGGGCTTTGGCTTCATCGCCCAAGAAGGCGGAGGCCCCGACGTCTTCGTCCACTACTCCGCAATCAACGCGAGCGGCTTCCGCTCCCTCGAAGAGAACCAAGCGGTTACCTTCGACGTCACCCAGGGTCCGAAGGGCCCGCAGGCGGAGAACGTCACACCCGTCTGATCCTTCGGCCTCTAGAGCGGACGCTCTGAGCTCCGGAACGAGTGCAGTACCTAAGGAGCCCCTTCACCTATTCGGTGGCGGGGCTCCTGCCTTTTGCCTCCGGCGGGCGCCTAGTGGGGTGGGTTTTGGGGTTCGTTGGCGGGTGCGGGCTCGTTGTGGCTGGTCGCGCCCACGCGGCGGAGCCGCAAATTGATACAGCCCCGCGCCCCTAAAAAACCTGCGCCTTCCCACGCACATACGAGCCAAAGGCCCCGTTCGCCCTCCGCCGCGCAGCGGCCACGCCCGCCCTACCTCTCGTACAACCCCTCGATCTCCGCCGCGAAGTCCCTTGCGATCGCATCCCGCCGTAGCTTCATCGTCGGCGTCAGGTGCCCGGCCTCCTCGCTGAACCTCCCCGGCAGAATGGCGAAGCGGCGGATCGACTCCGGGCGGGAGACCAGCTTGTTGGCCTCGTGGATGGCGCGTTTGAGGATGGTGTTCAACTCCTCGTCGTCCACCAGGAGTTCGTTGGGCACCGCGTGTTTGTTGTTCATCTGGCGCCAGTGGGTGATGCCTTCGGGGTCGAGGGTGATCACGGCGCTGACGTACGGGCGGCCGTCACCTACGACCATGACGTGGGCTATCAGGGGGTGGGAGCGGAGCCAGTCCTCCAGGGGGGCCGGGGCGACGCTCTTGCCGCCGGCCGTGATCAGGATTTCCTTCTTGCGGCCGGTGATCGTGAGGTAGCCCTCGTCGTCCAGGGTGCCGATGTCGCCCGTCGCGAACCAGCCGTCGGGGGCGGCAGGGGCGACTCCGCCCGCGTGCGGATCCCAGTAACCCCGGAAGACATGGTTGCCGCTCAGCAGGATCTCCCCGTCCGCGGCGATACGGACCCGGGTGCCGGGCAGCGGCCAGCCCACCGTGCCGAGGCGGGGCTTGAGGGGCGGGGTGACCGTGGCAGCCGCCGTCGACTCGGTGAGGCCGTAACCCTCGAAGATCTCTATGCCCGCGCCGGCGAAGAACGCCGCCATCTCGCGGCTGAGCGGGGAGCCGCCGCAGATGGCGTAGCGGACGCGGCCGCCCAGGGCGGCCCGGATGCGGCGGTAGACGAGCGGGTCGTAGAGGGAGCGGGCCGCGCGCAGGGAGCGGCTCGGGCCGGGGCCCAGGCCGTGCTGCTCGGCCTCGATCGCCTCGCCGTACGCGCGGGCGACGCGCGTTGCGCGGTCGAAGGACGAGGCGCGGCCCATGCGTTCGGCGGTCGCGCGGCCCGTGTTGAAGACCTTCTCCAGGACGTACGGGATGGCCACCAGGAACGTCGGCTTGAACGAGGCCAGGTCGGCGAGCAGTTCCTCCGAACCGATGCTGGGCGCATGCCCCAGCCGGACGCGGGCGCGCAGGCAGCCGATCGCGATCATGCGGCCGAAGACGTGGGAGAGGGGGAGGAAGAGGAGGGTGGCCGCCGGTTCGTCGGTGAGGGATCTGAAGGCGGGGTAGAGGAGTTCGATGGCGTTGTCGACCTCGGCGAAGAAGTTGCCGTGGGACAGCGCGCAGCCCTTGGGGCGACCGGTCGTACCCGAGGTGTAGATGATCGTGGCGAGGGTGCCCGGCCCCAACATCCCACGGCGTACGGCGACTTCCGCGTCCGGAACGTTCCTGCCCGACTCGGCGAGCCGCTCCACGTGCCCCTTCTCGAAGACCCACACATGCCGCAGATCCGGGAGCCTCTCCATCTCCGGGCCCAGCGCGGCGGCCTGCGCGGCGCTCTCGACGGCGAGCGCGACGGCCCCGGAGTCCTGGAGGATCCAGCGGGTCTGGAAGAGGGAGGAGGTCGGGTAGATCGGCACGGTCACCAGGCCGGCGGCCCAGGCCGCGAAGTCCAGCAGCGTCCACTCGTACGTCGTACGCGCCATGATGGCGATCCGGTCGCCCGGCATCAGCCCCTCGCCGATCAACCCCTTGGCCAGCGCCAGCACTTCGTCAGCGAACGCGTTCGCCGTCACGTCCAACCAGTCGCCGTCCGGCCCCTTGCGGCTCAGTACGACCTGGGCGGGGGCGTCGCTCGCGTTGTCGAACGGGATGTCCGCGAGCGAACCGTGCGTGATCGGCGCGACGAGCGGCGGCACCGACGCCTCCCGTACGACCCCGTCCAGCCGCTTGAGATCCGGCTCGACGAGGGCTGGTGCAGGGGTGGAGGACTTTCTGGCGGACATGGGGCGGCTCCTCTTCGTCATGCCCGGCGGTCCCCCCGCAAGGCCCCATGGGTGCTACGGGGCTGATCTACCCGGTGTTCAGTGGGAGTGGGTCCATCAACATACGCATTACGACGTACGCGGGTGCCGTGAGCGAACCGTCTTCACCAGCGACGACGCCACCCTCCACACACATTCACAGGCGCCGGGTGCGTCTCGACCACTTTCTGACTTCTGAGTAATCTTACTTTGGAGTAAGCATCACGATCAGATCCAGATCAGAGCCACGACCGGATCCGCGATCAGAGCCCCGATCAGATCTGCGATCAGATCTGCGACCGGATCTGCGACCGGATCCCCACCAGATGCACCACCAGATCCACAACTGCGCCGATCGAGCTGGGAGTTCTTGGACGATGGCCGACCGCCCCATGCGCCCCCTACGCAACGAGACCCTGGCCGCCGCCCCAGCCCTCGCTCCCCTCCTCACCCGCGGCGCGCTCCTCTCCCCCTTCAAGCGGCCCCGGGCAGCCGACGACACGGATCTTCCCCCGACTCGCCTCGTACTCCCCGGAGTTCGCATCGACCTCGCCAAACTCGCCGGGTACGAGCGCGTCTGCGGGTACGGCGTGGGTGCCGACGCGCTGCCGGTGACGTATCCGCATGTGCTGGGGTTTCCGCTGGCCATGCGGTTAATGAGTGAGCGGGCGTTTCCGCTGCCGTTGCTCGGGCTTGTGCACACGTCCGTCGAGATCGTGCAGCGGGAGGGGCTTCCGGCGACCGGGGAGTACGAACTCCAGGCGTACGTCGAGGGGTTGGTGCCCCATCGGCGTGGGACCGAGGCGACGCTCGTCACGGAGGCACGGGCCGGGGGCAGGCTCGTATGGGAGTCGAGGAGTACGTATCTTGCGCGGCATCGGACCTCGCAGGGCACGCGCAGCGCGCAGAGCACGGGCAGTACGCCGCACAGTGCGCAGAGCGCGCGACCTTCTCGGCCCCATCAGCCCCCTCAGCCCCTTCCCGCCATCGCCGAGTGGCGGCTCGGTGGGGATCTCGGGCGGCGATACGGGGCGGCGTCCGGGGATCGGAACCCGATCCATCTGCATCCGGTCACGGCTCGGCTCTTCGGCTTCCGTCGGCCCATCGCGCATGGCATGTGGACCGTGGCGCGCTGCCTGGCTGAGCACGGGGTTCCCGAAGGCGCGTACGTCAAGGCCGAGTTCAGGGCGCCGGTGCTGTTGCCGGGGGTGGTGACGTACGCGGCGAAGGGGGGTGCCTTCGAGCTGCGTGGGGGTGGGGAACGCGTGCACGTCAGGGGCGAGGTGCGGACACTGGCGTGAGGTCGTATCCGGCGTGAGGCGTTGCCTGGCTGGACGCGTTACGGCTTCGGAGGGTTCCAGGCCCGGCCGTCCATGAGGTTTCCGAGGCCCGCCCAGGCGAAGTTCATCAGGGTCGCCGCCGCCTGCTTGGCTGAGACGCCGGGGGTGCTGTTGGCCCAGGCTGCGAGGGACTCGGCCGCTCCGACCAGGGCCTCGGCCAGGCCGGCGACCTCGTTCTCGGCGCGCTCGGGGGGCGGCGGCTCCCGGTTCGCCTCGCGGGCGGCCACCGCTATCAACTGGGTGACGAACGCGACGAGTTCCTCCCGCATCGCGGCGACTTCGGCGGCGAACGGCTCGCCGTGCGTACGGGCCTGGAGGTGCAACACCGCCCAGCCGTCCGGGTTCTGCGCGGTGTGCGTGAAGAACGCCCGCAGGCCTTCCCAGAGTTGGCGGTCGGCGGGCAGACCGGGGTGAACTCCCGCGCGTACGGCGGCCGTCAGGGCGGCGGCCTCGCGGCGGATGCAGGCCGTGAAGAGGTCTTCCTTGGAGTTCAGGTACAGGTACACCAGCGGCTTGGACACGCCCGCCAGATCGGCGATCTCGTCCATCGAAGCGGCCCGGTACCCCCGCTGCCCGAAGGTCCGCACGGCGGCGTCCAGCATCTGCTGTTCACGCACGGCACGCGGCATCCGCTTGTTCTTCACAGCACCCATATGGCTTAGCGTACGGTCCGCCTGGCGGCGAAGGCCGCGTTATGAGGGCCGGGCTTACGAAGGCTGGGTTTACGAAGGCTGGCCCTGTGCGCCGCCGCGGGCCGCGTCGTCCGCGGTGTCCTCCTGGGAACGGTTGCGCTCCAGGTTGGCCTTGGTGCGGTCCACCCGCTCGACGATCTTCGCGGAGGCACGGTCGCGCTCCTTGCGCAGGACCACGAAGCTGATCGGGGCGGAGAGCACGAGGGCGAGCAGGACGATCCACATGCCGTTGGAGTCGCCGAGGCCGCGCGGGGCGATGCCGGAGTAGACGAGGCCCCAGACGACCACGAGGCAGCCCACGAAGATTCCGAGGCGCATCAGCGTGTAGCGGAGCATCTCAATCCACTCTTCCCGTTCGAACGTTCCCAAAGGGCACCCTCCAGTCAAGCATGTTCTGGGTTTGAGCTCGCAGGGGGGCCTGCGGGGGCTCAGCGGGGCCTCCATGGCTTCAAGCTGAGAAGCCTCGGGCGGAGTGGTGCCTCAGGCGGGTGACCTCAGGTGAGGCGGGTGAGTGGCAGCAGCATCGTGATGTCGTCGCGGTCGTCACCGGGGGCTACGCGGATCGCGCCGGGTACGCGGCCGACCTCCTTGTAGCCGCAGGAGGCGTAGAAACGCTCGAGTCCCAGTCCGCCGCGGCAGGTGAGCCGTATCGCGTCGATGCCCTCGAAGCCGGCGGCCGCCTCCGCGGCGGCTGCGAGCAGGTCGCGTCCGTAGCCCTTGCCCTGGTGCTTCGGGTGCACCATCACCGTGTAGAGCCACACCCAGTGCGTCATCAGCCGGTGCGTGTTGAAGGCGAAGAAGGCGGTTGCGGCGATGTCTCCGTCCTCGTCGCGGCCGATCAGCAGCCGCATACGGCCTTCGCTCATCGCGGCCAGGTGCTTGATGAGTTCCGGGCGGATCGCGTCGGGGGCCACGGGTGGTACGAAGCCGACGGCACCGCCTGCGTTGGATACGTCGGCCCAGAGGGTGAGGATGCCGTCGCGGAGGGCGGGGTCTACGGTGGGGTCGAGGGTGAACGTAAGGGGCATGGGGCGAGAGTATCTATTACCGCGTACGAGGCTCAAGGCATTCAGAGGACTCGCGGACGCCCTGCGCGCCAACGGACCGGCGTTCTCCCCTCATTCTCCGCTTGGCCCGCGTTCAGCCCAGTGCCCTTGCCGCCACCTTCAGGTCGGAGACCAGTCCCTGGTACACCGCCTCGCGGTCGTCGGCGCGTAGGGCTGCGGACGGGTGGATGGTGGCGACCACGCGGGTCTGGCGGCCGTGGATCTCCTCCTCCAGGAGGGTTCCGCGTTGCTGCGTGACGCGGAACGAGGAGCCGAGCAGGGCCTTGCCCGCCGTTGCGCCGAGTATGACGATCAACTCCGGGTCCACCAGGGCGAGTTCGGCGGCCAGCCAGGGGCCGCAGGCCGTCATCTCGCGCAGGCTCGGTGCCTTGTGGATACGGCGCTTGCCGGGGCCGGAGCGGGTGAACTTGAAGTGCTTGACCGCGTTCGTGACGTACGTCTGGGTGGGGTCGATGCCTGCCTCGGCCAGAGCGCGGTCGAGCAGGCGGCCCGCGGGGCCGACGAACGGCTTGCCCTGCCGGTCCTCCTGGTCGCCGGGCTGTTCGCCGACGATCAGTACGCGGGCGTCGGTGTCGCCGTTGCCGAATACGGTCTGTGTGGCGTCCCGGTGCAGGGGGCAACCGCGGCAGTCGGCGGCGGCCTTGCGGAGGGCGGCCAGGCCGCCGCGCTCCGGCACGAACGGCTCCGCCGTGTACGCGTCCTCGGGGGCCTTAGTGGTGACCATGCGGCCCGAGTACCCCTGCCGCGCGGTGCCTCACGCGGATTTCTCCCCCACCCCGCCCCTTCCCGTAACAAGGGGCGCTGCCCCTGGACCGCGCTGGGGCTCCGCCCCAGACCCCAATCGGCCTGAACGGCCTCGTCCTCAAACGCCGGACGGGCTGGATTGCCATGCCTCGGCTGAAAAGGTGCCGGTGGGTGGGGGTGGGTGGTGTCGCTGGGGGCGGGTGGGTGAGCGTCGGCCCGAGCGGCCTTGTCGTCTCGCGCTGGACGGGCTGGGGGTGCCTGGGCCCGGCTGAAGAGCGCTGGCGGGTGGAGCGCTGGGGGCCTGGGCTCTGCTGGAGAGCGCAGGGTGCCGTGCGCCCCGTAAGGGGCGCGGGGAACTGCGCGACCAGCCACCAACCACCCGCACCCTCCCGACCACCCCACTTGGCACCCCCGATGGAGCCGGGGGTCAAGAGGGCGGAGCCCTCTTTGATCAGACCCGCATCGGCTGAGGCGACTCGCGACGCGACGCGTCCGGGCCCTCGTACTCGCGGATGATCTCGTACCGCGTGTTCCGTTCCACCGGACGGAACCCGGCGTCCCTGATCAGGTCCAGCAAGTCCTCGCGGGTCAACTTGTTCGGCGTGCCGTAGTTGTCGGCGTCGTGGGTGATCTTGTACTCGACCACCGAGCCGTCCATGTCATCGGCCCCGTGCTGCAACGCCAACTGCGCGGTCTGCACGCCATGCATGACCCAGAAGACCTTGACGTGCGGCACGTTGTCGAAGAGCAGCCGAGAGACCGCGAAGGTCTTCAGGGCTTCCGCACCCGTCGCCATCTGCGTGCGCGCCTGCAGCCGGTTGCGTACCTTGCCGTCCTTCATGTCGACGAAGTCGTGCTGGTAGCGCAACGGGATGAAGACCTGGAAGCCACCCGTCTCGTCCTGCAGTTCACGCAGGCGCAGCACGTGATCAACCCTGTGCCTCGGCTCTTCGATGTGGCCGTACAGCATCGTGCACGGGGTCTTCAGACCCTTCGCATGCGCCAGGCGGTGGATGCGCGACCAGTCCTCCCAGTGCGTGCGGTGGTCGACGATGTGCTGGCGTACCTCCCAGTCGAAGATCTCCGCGCCGCCGCCGGTGAGGGACTCCAGGCCCGCCTCGATCAGCTCGTCCAGGATCTCCGACGCCGACAGGCCCGAGATCGTCTCGAAGTGGTGGATCTCGGTCGCCGTGAAGGCCTTCAGAGAGACGTTCGGCAGCGCCTTCTTCAGCTCCGACAGCGACCGCGGGTAGTAACGCCACGGCAGATTCGGGTGCAGGCCATTGACGATGTGCAGCTCGGTGAGGTTCTCGCCCTCCATCGCCTTGGCGAGCTTCACCGCCTCCTCGATGCGCATCGTGTACGCGTCCTTCTCGCCCGGCTTGCGCTGGAAGGAGCAGTACGCACACGACGCCGTGCATACGTTCGTCATGTTGAGGTGCCGGTTGACGTTGAAGTGGACGACGTCACCGTTCTTACGGGTCCGCACCTCGTGCGCCAGCCCGCCCAGCCAGGCCAGGTCGTCCGACTCGTACAGCGCGATGCCGTCCTCACGGGTGAGCCGTTCACCGGCCCGGACCTTCTCCTCCAGCTCGCGCTTGAGCCCGACGTCCATGCCTTTACCTCTCCTCGAAGACGAACCCTGCCAACCGTACGCCTGAGCCCTTATGCCTCTTCGGGCAGCTCACCCACCCGGTTCTCCCACTTCGTGGAGAGCACGATCGTCGTACGCGTACGGGACACGCCCTTCGTCCCCGACAGCCGCCGGATCGTCTTCTCCAGGCCGTCCACATCCGGCGCCCGGACCTTGAGCATGAACGAGTCGTCGCCCGCGATGAACCAGCAGTCCTCGATCTCGTTCAGGTCCCGCAGCCGGTGCGCGACGTCCTCGTGGTCGGCGGCGTCGGAGAGCGAGATGCCGATCAGGGCGGTGACGCCGAGGCCGAGCGAGGCGGCGTCGACCGTCGCGCGGTAGCCGGTGATGACACCGGCGGCCTCCAGGCGGTTGATGCGGTCGGTGACGCTGGGTCCCGACAGTCCGACGAGGCGTCCCAGCTCCGCGTAGGAGGCCCGGCCGTTCTCCCTCAGGGCCTGGATGAGCTGCCTGTCCACCGCGTCCATGCGATCGATAGCCTTCCGCTGAAGAGTTCTTGAAGTACGAAGTCCTGAAGTGCTGCGTGGGTGCTGCTCGTTGCTCAACCGGTCTTGCTCAGGTGGGGCGTGAGCCGCCGCCCAGTTCGCCCTCCCAGCGGCGGTACAGCGTGTGCTCGACGCCCGCCGCGTCCAGCACCCGCCCGGCGACGAAGTCGACGAGGTCCTGGATGTGGGTGGCGCCCGCGTAGAACGCCGGGGACGCCGGCAGTACGGTCGCGCCCGCGTCGTCCAGGGTTACGAGGTGCCGCAGGGTCTGCCCGTTCAGCGGGGTCTCGCGGACGGCGACGACCAGCTTGCGGCGCTCCTTGAGCGTGACGCTCGCGGCGCGTTGCAGCAGGTCCTTCGAGAGGCCGAGCGCGACCCCGGCGACACAGGCCGTGGACGCGGGCACGATGAGCATGCCTTTCGAGGCGTACGAGCCTGAGGACGGCCCCGCTGCCAGGTCACCGGGACTCCAGTGACGTACGTCCTGGGCCTGGATGTCGAAGGTGCCGGGCTTGCCGTCCGCGCCACGGGCCAGCCATTCGCGCAGGTCCTCGTCCCAGTGGGCGTCCCGGAAGCTGATCCCCGTCTCGTCCAGCAACGTCAACCGCGAAGCCCTGCTGACGATCAGGTCGACGCTGTCCCCTGCATCCAGAAGCGCACGCAGCACAGCAGCGGCATACGGCGTACCGGACGCACCCGAGACCCCCACGATCCAAGGCGTGCGCTGCGTCTGTCCTGGCTTCATGGTGTCGAGCCTATCCGGCGACCCGAAGCGGGAACGGCCCGAGGGGCCCGCCCGTTAATCTGACAGAGCCGGGCGACTGGTGCGTGCGGCACTACGGGTGGACATGGGGGACGGCGATGGCTGGTAAGGACGTCAGTTGGACCCGGAGTGACCGGGGCTGGTCGCAGGGCGAGCGGGCCAAGACGGCTGCCAAGTTGATGGTGGGCTGGGTGGCCTTGCTGTGGCTGCTCGAAGTGGTCGACGTGAGCACGGGTCACTCGCTGGACGGCCTCGGAATCACTCCGCGTACGCCGTCGGAGCTGGTCGACATCGTGCCGGCCTCGTTCATCCATTTCGGCTTCGCCCACCTGGCAGCGAACACGGTTCCGCTGCTCGTCCTCGGCTTTGTCGCGGCCCTCAGCGGGCTGCGCCGTTTCGCCGCCGCGGCCGCGCTGATCATCGTGGCCGACGGGCTCGGCGTCTGGCTGATATCTCCGGCGCACACCAACACCGCCGGGGCCTCCGGCCTGATCTTCGGGCTCTTCGGCTTCCTGGTGATCAGCGGCTTCGTGGAGCGCAGGCCGCTCGGCATCGTGGCCGGGATACTGATCGCGGCGGTCTGGGGCAGCTCGGTCCTCGTGGGCATAGCCCCCACCGACAGCACGGTCAGCTGGCAGGGGCATCTCGTCGGCCTGGTGTCCGGCGTGGCAGCGGCCTTCCTGTTCCGCCGCCGCTCGGCCTCCGGCTCACCCGAAAGGGCCATCCGGTAAGCCGCGTACGGCGCGTATGGCACGTACGGGCGGAACGGTACGAGCCGGTAAGCCGCGTACGAGCGGAACAGTACGAGCTGGCAGGCCGCGTACGGGCAGATCCGTACGAGCCGGTCAGACCGTGAGGCCGCGCACGAGCAGGTCGATCAGGGCGCAGATGAAGAGGCTGATTCCGATGAAGCCGTTCGTCGAGAAGAACGCCCTGTTCACCCGGGACAGGTCGTGCGGCTTCACGATCGAGTGCTCGTAGAGGAACGCGGCGGCGACGATCAGCAGGCCCAGCCAGAAGAAGGCGCCCGCGTCGGTGGCCAGGGCGTACCAGACGAACAGTGCCGTGGTGATGGTGTGGCAGCCGCGGGCGCCCCAGATGGCGGCCGGGATGCCGAAGCGGGCCGGGACCGACATGACGCCGATCTCGCGGTCCGTCTTGACGTCCTGGCAGGCGTAGATCAGGTCGAAGCCGCCGATCCAGATGCCGACCGCGAGGCCGAGGATCACCGCGTCCCAGGACCATTCGCCGGTGATCGCCAGCCAGCCGCCGATCGGGCCCATGGCCTGGGCGAGACCGAGGATGGCCTGCGGGAAGTTCGTGAACCGCTTGCCGTAGGGGTAGACCACCATCGGGATCACGGCGATGGGGGCGAGGGCGAGGCAGAGGGGGTTGAGCAGGGCCGCGGCTCCGAGGAAGAAGACCAGGGCGACCAGCGCGCCCGTCCACGCGTGCCGCACCGTCATCGCGCCGGTGACCAACTCCCGTTGCGCGGTACGGGGGTTACGGGCGTCGATCTCGCGGTCGATGATCCGGTTCGCGGCCATGGCGAACGTACGCAGCCCGACCATCGCGATGGTGACGAGGAGGAGCCGGCCCCAGTGAATGTTCCGGTCGAGCTGGAACATCGCCGTCAACGCGGCGATGTAGGCGAAGGGCAGCGCGAAGACGGAGTGCTCGATCATGACGAGGCGCAGGAACGCCTTCGTACGGCCGGGCTGCGGGATCGCTGCGGATGCGCTGCTCACGAGAGTCCGAACTCCCTTCTGCTGCACGGGCGATACGCGCTGATCACGTTGCTGATCACGTTGCCGCTCACTTGAGTCCGTACTCCTTCCAGCGGCGGTCGACGAGCGCCGCCGTCTCCGGGTCGGACAGCACCATGTCCGGCCAGCCGCCGTCGCGCGTGTAGCCCTCCTCGGGCCACTTCTTCGTCGCGTCGATGCCCGCCTTGCCGCCCCAGAATTGCTGGTAGGAGGCGTGATCGAGGTGGTCGACCGGGCCTTCTACGACCGTGAGATCGCGGGCGTAGTCCGTGTTGCCGAGGGCGCGCCACGCGACCTCGTGCAGATCGTGGACGTCGCAGTCCGAGTCGACGATCACGATCAGCTTGGACAGGGACATCATGTGCGCGCCCCAGATCGCGTGCATCACCTTCTGGGCGTGCTTCGGGTACTTCTTGTCGATCGCGACGATCGCGCAGTTGTGGAAACCGCCCGCCTCGGGGAGGTGGTAGTCCACGATGTCGGGAACGATGATCTTGAGGAGCGGCAGGAAGAACCGCTCCGTTGCCCGGCCGAGAGGTCCGTCCTCGGTCGGAGGGCGGCCGACCACGATCGACTGGAGCAACGGCCGCTTCCGCATCGTCACGCAGTCGATCGTCAGCGCCGGGAACGGTTCCTGCGGGGTGTAGAAGCCGGTGTGGTCGCCGAAGGGCCCCTCCGGGAGCATCTCGCCCGGCTCCAGCCATCCCTCCAGTACGACCTCCGCCTGCGCCGGCACCTGCAACGGCACCGTCTTGCAGTCGACCATCTCGATCCGCTTGCCCTGGAGGAACCCGGCGAAGAGGTACTCGTCGATGTCGCCGGGGAGCGGGGCGGTGGAGGCGTAGGTGACGGCGGGCGGGCATCCGAACGCGATCGCGACCGGGAGCTTCTCGCCCCGGCGCGCGGCCACTTGATAGTGGTTCCGGCTGTCCTTGTGGATCTGCCAGTGCATGCCGATGGTGCGCTTGTCGTGGCGCTGGAGGCGGTACAGCCCGAGGTTGCGGATGCCGCTCTCCGGGTCCTTGGTGTGGGTGAGGCCGAGGTTGAAGAAGGACCCGCCGTCCTTCGGCCAGGTGAAGAGGGCGGGGAGCTGGTCGAGGTCGACGTCGTCGCCCTTGACGACGACCTCCTGCACGGGCGCGTTGTCGGACTTCACCTTCTTCGGCGGTACGTGCGTCATGGCGCCGAGCTTCCCGAAGGCCTCGCGCACGCCGACGAACCCGTGCGGCAGTTCGGGCTTGAGCAGCCCGCCGATCTTCTCGCTGATCTCGCCGTACGACTTCAGGCCGAGCGCCTTGAGCAGGCGGCGGTCGGTCCCGAAGACGTTCATCGCGAGCGGCATGGCCGACCCGCGTACGTTCTCGAAGAGCAGCGCCGGACCGCCCGACTTCTGTACGCGGTCGACGATCTCCCCCACTTCCAGATACGGGTCGACCTCGGCCTTGACGCGCTTGAGGTCACCCTCGCGTTCCAGTGCCCTGAGCAGGGAGCGAAGATCGTCGTAAGCCATGCCGTCAAGTATCGCCGAGGGCAGTCGGAAGCATGCGCGCGCCCCGCGTTCCGGCCGGGGGTCCGGCCCGCCGCGCAGCGGCAATGGGACACAGCGCCCCCCGGGGTAGCACAGCTGCTACGGGCTACCCTGGCCCGGTAACGGGGCCTGGTCCAGCGGCCCCGATCGCAACGCAAGGGAGTGCTCATGCTCAGGGTGCTGATGGTGCTGGTGCCGCTGGGGCTCAGCATCTACGCGTTCATCGACTGCATCAGCACCGATGAGAAGCAGATCCGGTACATCCCGAAGCCGCTCTGGGCCATGCTCGTCCTACTCTTCCCGCTGGTGGGCTCCATCTCCTGGCTGCTGGTGGGCAAGGAGCGCACGCCGCGGCGCCCCGCCGGCGGTGGCCGCCGCGACGGCTGGGTGGCGCCGGACGACAACCCCGAGTTCCTGAAGTCCCTGAAGGACGAGGAACCGAAGGACGAGAAGCACGACGAGAAGCCGGACGAAAAGCTGGACGAAAAGCGAGACGAGGACGGCGAGAAGTGACGCCGGGAGCCGGCGAGAACTGACGGCGAGCTGACCGCGAGCTGACGGCAAGAGCTAACGCTCCTGCCGGAGCCGGTACAGCTCCGCCCACTGCTCCGCGGTAAGGCTCTTCGGCAGGACATGCGGGGCGATCCGGTGGTGGCGCGTCCAGCGGCGGATCCGTTGCCGCGGCAGCTCGGGCGCGGCCGCGGCGAGCATCTCCGGCAGGCCGCGGCCTTTGGCGGTGAACACCCGCTGGACGAAGTCCTGGTAGCGCCGCTGCTCGCGACGGTCGACGAGGGAACGCTCCCGCCGGGACACCGTCATCAGCCCGCCGTCGACACCGGGTCGCGGCCGGAACGCCGCCGCCGGTACGCGTCGTACGAGCCGGAACTCGAACCACGGCCACCACTGCGCCGTCATCATCGTCGCCCCGCCCACACCGGCCCGACGGCGCGCGACCTCCCACTGCACGAGCAGGACGGCGTCGGTCCAGCCGGGGGCGTTGAGGATGCGCCGGAGCATGGCGGTCGTCTGGTGGAAGGGCAGGTTGCCCACCAGGACATGGGGCGTGCTGGGGACCGTATAGCGGAGGAAGTCCGCCCGGACGATGGCGGTCGACGGGCGCGTACGGCGATCGAGGCGGGCCGCGCGCCGGTCGTCGATCTCGATGCCGGTCAGGGGCCTGGCGAGGCCTTGCAGGGGGAGGGTGAGCGCGCCGTCTCCGGCGCCGATCTCGATGATCGGCCCGTCGGTACGGGTCACGAGGCCGACGATGGCGTCGATGACACTCTGATCGACGAGGAAGTTCTGACCGAGCTCGTGACGGCCAGGACGGCCAGGACGCCGGTGTGAGTGCTGATGACGCTGCGTGCGCACAGGATCTCCGCGGCTTCGAAGGGAAGCCGGGCAGCACGGCAGGGGCCGCCCGGCGGGAGGTCTCCGGAGCGGCGGCTGCTCTCGTTACGCGAGATCGTTACGCGTGAGGCGTTACGTCGTGAGAGTGCCCGCCGCTAGAAGCGACGGGTCCTGGTGATTGCTGCGGCTGCGCACATGCCGATCAAGTTACGTCACGCCAAGTACCCCTCGGCAACTCATTTTTCGGTACAACACTGGGGAGCATGGAGCCCATGGATCAGGCACAGGCACGCGCATGGCTCGCCACCGCCGTCCAGGAGGCGCGGGCGGGGCTCGCCGAGGGCGGCATCCCGATCGGCGCCGCGCTCTATGGCACCGACGGGACCGTCCTGGGCCGCGGCCACAACCGTCGCGTCCAGGACGACGACCCGTCCATGCACGCGGAGACGTCCGCCTTCCGCGCGGCCGGCCGGCAGCGGACGTACCGCGGTACGACGATGGTGACGACCCTCTCACCGTGCTGGTACTGCTCCGGCCTGGTGCGCCAGTTCGGCATCTCGCGGGTGGTGATCGGCGAGGCGACAACGTTCCACGGCGGCCACGACTGGCTGGCCGAACACGGCGTGGAGATCGTCCTGTTGAACGACCCCGAGTGCACCGCCCTGATGCACGACTTCATCAAGAACAACCCGGCTCTGTGGAACGAGGACATCGGTGAGTGAGCCCCGCATCCCGACCATCGACCTACGCCCCTGGCTCTCCGGCGACCCCGCGGCCCGCAAGGAGATCGCGCGCACGGTCGACGCGGCCTTGCAGACCGCCGGGTTCCTGCTGGTGACAGGGCACGGCGTGGACCCGGAGCTGCGGACGGCCATCCGGGACTCCGCCCGCGCCTTCTTCCGGCTGCCGGTCGAGGTCAAGCAGCCGTACGCCGCCCAAGTCGGCGGCCGCGGCTGGCTCGGCCCGGGCGCGGAGGCCAACGGCTACGCGGAGGGAACCGAGACCCCACCGGACCTGAAGGAGTCGCTGACGTTCGCGACGCACGAGCCCTTCGAGGACCCGGTCGTGAACGCGGAGTGGTACGCGCCGAACGTCTGGCCCGCGGAGGCCCCCGAGTTGAGGCCGCTCTGCGAGGAGTACCTGGCCCGGATGGCGGCCCTGGAGAACCACCTCCTGAGCCTCCTCGGCGAAGCCCTCGGTCTCGAACCCGCCTTCTTCACCCGTCACATGAGCCACCCCACCTACGGCTTCAACATCAACTGGTATCCGGGCAGGGACGTACTGGGCGTCCCCGAGCCGAACCAGTTCCGCATCGGCCCGCACACCGACTTCGGCACGGTCACGATCCTCGACCGCCAGTCCGGCAAGGGCGGCCTGCAAGTCTTCACAGACGAAGGCGGCTGGGAGAACGCCCCGTACGACCCCGAGGCGTTCACCATCAACATCGGTGACCTAATGGCCCGTTGGACGGGCGACCGCTGGCGCTCGGGCCGCCACCGGGTCCTGCCCCCGCCCGCGGACGCACCCGCCGAGGAGCTGATGTCCCTCGTCTACTTCGGCGAGTGCACACCGGGGACGCTCGTGGAGTCGGTACCGGCGCCGGTCGGGCGGGTGGCGTACGAGCCGGTGGACTCGCACGTATACCTGCGGGAGAAGCTGGACTCGATCACGGTCGGCTGATCACGAAGAAGCGGCAGAGTCGGCCCTTGCCTCCAAAGGCCCAGGCGGCGCCCGCTGCAAGCTCGATGCGGGACAACTGCGCGTGCTGGAGACGGTGTTGGATGCCGGCCCGGCCACCTCCGGCTGGTCCGACCGTAGCGAGTGCTGGAAGGTCGCGGTGTTCCTGGGCGTTGCTTCAGGTATGAAGATCAGCGAAGCTTCCAGAGTCAGCGGTGCGAGTGCGAGATCGTTGCGGCACTACGAGGATGAAGGCTTGATCGTCCCTGGCCGTTTCAGCAATGGGTTCCGCGACTACTGCCAGTCCACTATCGATCGGGTGCTCGTTATCCGCTCGCTGCTGGAGTCCGGGCTGCCTGTGCGGTTGATCAGGGAAGTCCTGCCCCGTCTCACTGACGGATCCGATGCCGGCACCGAAGTGGTGTGCGCGGAGTTCCTGCACGAGGTACAGAGCTTTCGTGATCGGCTCGCTGCTCGCATCGCCGTTCTCAGCGATCAGCAGGCGGCACTGGACTCCTACCTTCGAGAGGCCCGCCGTATTGATCTCTGAACGTTCCCTTGACCTTGACGTAAGTGTCAGATTCCTACGTTCGGTGCATGGAGATCAACGAGCAGCGGCACACCGCTGAGCAGACGGTACGAGCACTGATCCAACGGTCGCACCGGGGACCGAAAGACCTGGCCCTGACGACCGAACAGCGCCGTCCCACTCCGGGGCCCGGCGAGTACCTGATCCGCGTGGGCGCCGCCGGTGTCAACTTCGCTGACGTCATGCAGACGCATGGAAATTACGGTGGAGGCCCGCAGGCGCCCTACGTGGCGGGTTTCGAGGCTGTCGGCGAGATCGTGGGTGTCGGCCCGGACGTCGAGAGTCCTCTCCAACTCGGTACCCACGTCGTCGGCACTGGCCCCGGCGCCTTCGCGCAGTACATGACGATGCCTGCCGCGGGTGTACTCCCCGTGCCTTCCGGCTGGAGCGACGCCGAAGCTCTCGGCCTGGTGCTGAACTGGGTTACCGCGTTGGCGGCACTGAAGACGTTGGGCGAGATCAAGGCTGGTGAGGTAGTCCTCGTACATGCCGCGGCCGGAGGCGTGGGGCAGGCTGCCGTTCGCCTCGCCCGCCACTACGGAGCGCGCGTGATCGCCACGGCGTCACCAGCGAAGCATGACACCGTCCAAGCGCTCGGCGTCGACGAGGTTCTGGACAGTCGACGCCCCGATCTGGCTGAGGAGATCACACGCCTGACCGGCCGTGTCGACCTGGTCCTTGAATCAGTGGGACAGGCCACGTTCAAGGCCAGCCTGTCGGCCACCAAACGCTTCGGACGCATCGTCGTGTTCGGCGCCGCTTCCGGCGATGCCACTCTGACAACGCACGATCTGGTCTTCACCCATCAGGTCCAGGTCAAGGGTCTGCACATCGGTGCGCTGGCGGCCGCAGCACCCTCCCTCTACCAGTCGTTGCTCGTTGAGATCGCAGCCCTCATAACCCACGGCGTGTACCCGCCCGGCACCCCCCACGTCCATCCCCTGGCCGAGGGGCCGGCGGTGCTGCAGCAACTCGAAGCGGGCCAGACCTGCGGCAAGCACGCCCTCGATCCCTGGCGTTAGGAATGCCTGTGATTCACCGTAATACCCCGCAGGCTGAGGCGGTCAGACGCTGGCGAGCAGGCCCTCCAGTGGGGCGGGTACCTGGTCGGGGGCGAGGGCCTCTACTAGGACTCGGCCGTAGTGGATCTTGCGGCCTTTCTTTGTACCTAGGAAGCGGCGCAGCTGCTGGTGAGGGGTGCGGGTCTGTTGGGCGGGTTGTTGGCGGAGGGTTTGTAGGGGGCGCCAGTCGCCTTCTGACTGGATCAGGGCCTCTACTCGGGGTACGCCCAGGGCGCGGATTAGTTCGTCTTCCAGGTCTGCTGTGCAGACGAAGAACTGCTGTGCCGCGCCTGCTCGTTCCAGGCCGCGGGCGTAGTAGCTGCGCTCTCGTTCGTCGCACAGGCCTGTGAGGTTCAGGTTCAGGCCGGGGGGTCCCAGGAGGCCGGCGAAGCGGCCGACGCTCATTGCGCCGCCCATCGGGAGGACGCAGACTCCTTCGGCAGCCAGGTCGCGGCCGCGACTCGCGGCCAGGGCGTCGACCGCTGCTACGTCGCTCGGTCCTTCGAGCAGGACGGCCGCCCGGACCGGTAGTCGCTCGGCCAGTTCGCGTGCGGGGTCGGCGGGGCCACCGGCCGCCCACGCGATGACCGCATCCCGAAACGCCCCCATGTCAGCCATGGGACGAGTGTCCGCCCTATCCGGCCGCGACGGTAGGGAATTACTGCGGGCGGGGGCGGGAGGCGTGGTCGCGGTGTTGGTGGCGACGCAGGAGGACGTCGGCGTCGGTTTCTGCGCTGCGGTTGCCTTGGGCTCGGGCGTCGTCTCGGGTGATGGCGAGCTCCGTGCACGTTGCGCAGCCGGGGGTGGGGACGGGTGGGCGGCTGAGGGCGTCGTCCGACGGAAATGGCTGATGCAGCATCACACCCGCCGCTTCGTACGGTGGTTCGCCGCCCTCAGCGTGGCGTCGATGCGCTCCTCCTGCGTTGCCGGGCGGAGCAGTGCCGGGTCTGCCTCCCACTCGCGGCCGCCGCCGACCGGGCGCAGCATCGCGTACGGGCCCGCCTTGTCGCGGTACTCCCCCACCTTGCGCGTACCCGGGTCGTAGACGAGCGCCCCCGGCCTCAACTGCCCTGCTTCGTCCGCCATTTCCACTCCGTACGTTCTTTGCCATTCGCACCTGCCAGGGGTGCATGACTCGTTACTCTGGGTGAATCAAGCGTTGCGTAGCGGAGCGTGGCGTTTCAACGCCGGACGCGTGCCACTGGCCCACTGTCACGGAGGGAAGTTGTGAGCCGACGTAATGCCGAAGGGGGTTCGGCCGCCACCACCGGGGCCGTTTTCGGGGAGCTGCTCAAGCACTTCCGCGAGGCGGCGGGGCTGACGCAGGAAGGGCTGGCGAAGGAGATCCCTTGCGATCGCTCGCATGTGGCTCGGGTGGAGGCGGGGACGCGGGTCCCGCAGGACACGTTCGCCAAGAAGTGCGATGAAGTCCTGGATACGGGTGGGGTGTTGCTGCGGTTGTGGGGGCGGATTGATTGGTATCCGCAGGTGGAGCATCCGGATTGGTTCAGGCGCAGGGCTGAGATGGATGCGGTGGCCGTTGCCCTGCGGGAGTATCAGGAGCGCGTCGTGCCGGGGCTGTTGCAGACACCGGACTACGCGCGGGCGCTGTTCTCCCGCGTCGCGAGCGGCGACGAGTTGGAGGAGCGCGTTCGGGCCCGGCTGAGCCGACAGCAGCGCTTCCTCGTCGAGGGCGGTCCGCTGTACGTCGTGGTTCTGGACGAGAGCTGTCTACGGAACGTGGTGGGCAGCCCGGCCGTCATGCGTGACCAGTGCGCGCACCTGCTGAGCGTCGGACGGCGCCCCAACATCCGTATCCAGGTCGCCCCGGCAAACATCCCTGAACTCGTCCGCCCCAACGCCCCCTTGTCGTTGATCACGCTGCCCGACGGCCACAGGTGGGTCTACTCGGAATCGCTGGACCGTGGGCATTTCAACGATGATCCAGCCGTCTACACACGCCATGAGCAGACCTATGATGCGCTCAGGGCGGACTCTCTGTCGGCCCATGAGTCTGCCGCTGTGATCGGCGAGACGATGGAAGGATACGGGCGCGATGGACAGGATCGATCTCAGCAGGGCGACCTGGGTCAGGAGCAGCTTCAGCGGCGACAACGGCGGCAACTGCCTGGAAATGGCGACCTGGGTGAAGAGCAGCTACAGCGGCGACAACGGCGGCGACTGCATCGAAGTAGCCCCCGATTTCCCCGCCGTCGTCCCCGTCCGCGACAGCAAAACGCCTGACGGACCGGTCCTGTTGATCAACCGCTCCGCCTGGTCGTCCTTCATCTCAGCCATACGGAACTGACTACGTCCTCTGGCTGGTGGACGTGCAGAGTGCAGGCGTCCCCCTCGGTCCGGCTGGTGCCCTGTTCGATGAACTCGACGAACCCGTCCATGACATGACACCAGCGTGACGCGCGCCCGAGGGGGACCGCACCCATTTCAGGGGCGCTGGCCGACCTTGTCGACGACAGTGCGCTCCAGGATGGCGGTGCGGCTTGTCATCTCGCCCTTCTTGAAGCCGGACTGCATGTCTTCGACCGCGACCCCCCGCTCGCCGAGGAACTCCTTGGTCTTCTTGTCGAAGATCAGCTCGGTCCGCTCCCCATCATCGATCCGGGCCACCGCCACCCCGTGCCGGCCGGCCGCGTCCACCGCGTCGTCGATCACGAAGACGCCGGAGATCTTGGTGGCGGCCCGGTAGAGGGCGGCGGCCTGGGCGGGCGGCATCAGGGACTCGCTGACGAGGTCGCCGACGAGCACGAAGTTGGCCTCGTCCTTGCCGTTGCTGCCTATGCTGACGCTGTTCAGCCACTTGAACATCTTGTCGGGGTCGGTCGGCAGGGTCTGGAGGTGGCGGTAGTTGGTGTTGGACGGGATGCCGGGGGTCTCCTTGTCCAGCGGTTCGTGGTCGGAGCGGCGGTCGGGGTCGTGCAGCATGCCCTGCTGACTGCCATCCACCGACAGCCACACCTCGCGCTGGTGAATCGGCTCGAGCTTGGCGGGCTCTCCATCGTTCTGGACGCTCCAGCCGACCTTGCTCTTGATGTACACGAACTGGTCGTCGCGGATGCCGGTCGGCATATCGGCGTGCTCGGCGGCGAGCGCGATGTCCTCCAGCAGGGCCGCGGCCTCCTGCGAGGCGGGCCGCTCGGAGCGCTCGGTCCGCTCGGTCCGCTCGGTCCGCTCGGACGGCACGGTGAGAGTGACGGTGACGGCGGCGACCGCCGCGACCGCTCCCGCGACCAGGGCAGGGCGCAGCCACCGGGTGCGCGGACGGGCCGTGGTCGTGGCGGTCTGGGTTTCGTCTCGCCGGATCTCGGTCATCAGATGCTCCTTGAGGAGTCGGTGATGGCCCGGCGGAAGGTCTCTCTCGGGAAGTTCCGGGAGTTGGTTCATCGGTTTCCCTCCCTCAGGGGCCTGACCGCTCTGCTGCGGTCACCTCTCATCTGTCCGGCAATTTGCGGCAGTTCCAGTTCTCTGACATGTTTCGCGAGTTTTGTTCTGGCCCGCGAGAGCCGTGACCGCACGGTCCCCACCGGGATACCGAGCGCCTCGGCGGCCGCCGCATAGTCGAGACCGGACCAGACGCACAGGGCCAGCACCTCGCGCTCGGGCCGTCGAAGCTTCGTCAGGGCGGTCCGTACGAGGGCGAGTTGCGCCGAGTCGTCCAGGCGGCCGGCGATCTCGTCGGCGAAGTCGTCCACGACCTCGTCGGACGGCAGGCGGGCCACGGCGGCGGCATGTCTTCGGGCCGCGCGGCGGGTGTTGCGGGTGACGTTGGTGGCGACGCCGAGCAGCCAAGGGCGGAGCGAACCGCCCTCCTCGTCGACCTTGTCGCGCAGCCGCCAGGCGTCCAGGAAGGTCAGCGAGACGATGTCCTGGGCGGTCGTCCACTCCCCCGTGAGGCGAAAGGCATGGTTGTAGACGGAGCGCGCGTACGCGTCGAAGAGCTCACCGAAGGCGTCGTGGTCCCCCGCGCGAATACGCTTCCGCAGATTCGTGTCCACACCCTCTTCCCTGTCCGTACAACGAAGACCGGTTCCATGTGACGTACGTCACGCGGAACCGGTCTCGCGGGTGGTGCGCTGCGCTCAGCCGACGTCGGCGTACGAGTGCTTGCCGCTCACGAAGATGTTCACGCCGTAGTAGTTGAACAGCCAGCAGGCGAAGGCGGCGAGGGCGATGTACGCGGCCTTGCGGCCCTTCCAGCCGGCCGTGGCGCGGGCGTGGAGGTAGCAGGCGTACGCGACCCAGGTGATGAAGGACCAGGTCTCCTTGGGGTCCCAGCCCCAGTAGCGGCCCCAGGCGTCGCCCGCCCAGATGGCGCCCGCGATGATCGTGAAGGTCCACAGGGGGAAGACGGCGGCGTTGACGCGGTAGGAGAACTTGTCGAGAGAGGCGGAGGACGGGAGCCGCTCCAGGACGGAGGTGGCGAAACGGCCCGGCGTGCCGCCGCCCGCCAGCTTGTTCTCGTACGAGTCCTTGAACAGGTACAGGATCGTGGCGACCGCGCCCACGTAGAAGACGGCGCCGCAGAAGATCGCCGTCGATACGTGGATGTAGAGCCAGTACGAGTGGAGGGCGGGAACCAATTGGTCACTGGCGGTGTACAAGACAGTGACGGCTAGTCCGAGATCGAGGAGGACCGAGGTGACCAGGGGGAGGCCGAGCCAGCGGATGTTCTTCTTCAGCGCGAGGAGTGAGAGGTACACGCCTACGGCGACGGTGGAGAAGGTGATGTTGAACTCGTACATGTTGCCCCACGGCGCCCGCTGCACCGAGAGGGCCCGTGCGAGCACTCCGCCGAACTCGATGAGGAAGGCGAGCACGGTGAGCGACACGGCGATACGTCCGTAGAGGTCGCCCTGTTCGTCCCCGCCGTGCGCACCGGGTCCGTCCGGCACGTCCCGCGCACCGGCGGCGGCCCGCGTGACGACCTTGGGCCGCTCCAGTACGGCCGTACCACCGGCCTTCTTCACGGTGACCTCGGGCGCCCCGCCCTTCTTGGCGTCCTTCTTCGCGCCCTTCGCGTCGCTGGTGAGCGCGGCAGCCGTGCGGCTCACCTTGCTGCGGCTGCCGAAGGTCCACTCGGCGATGTAGGCGAAGAAGGCCAGCGTGTAGACGGCCATCGCGGAGTAGATCAGCGTGTTGCTGAGGTTCGCGAGGTTTTCGTTGGTCGCGGCGGCGAGGTCGGTTGCGGCGGCGAGACTCACTTGGGCTCAGCCCCTTCGGCAGGTACGGCTTGGGGGTCGGGGGTGGGGTCGGCGTCTGGATCCGGGGCGCCAGGTGCCGTGTCGTACAGGATGGCCGCCAAGTCCCCCAGTTCCTCCGGGACCTTCGCGGACTCGCTGCGGCCGAGGCCCGCCATTTCGACGACCGTGACGCCGTCGGGGCCGGCGGTGGCGCGGACCCAGACCCGGCGGCGTTGGATGAACAGGGAGGCGGCGAGGCCGAAGATGGCGGTCAGGGCTCCGGCGAGGGCCCAGCCGCTGCCGGGCTGTTGGGTGACCTGGAAGCCGGCCCACTCCTTGATGTCCTTCTCGAAGGTGACCGAGCCGGCGCCGTTCGGGAGCTTCATGGTCTCGCCTGGAAGGAGGCGTTGCTTGAACAGTTCGCCCTTGGAGTCCTTGAACTCCTTCATGTTCTTCGTGTCGAGCTGGTACACGCTCTGCGGGAGGCCCGAGTTGACGCCCAGGTCGCCGTGGTAGGCGGAGAGCGCCAGTACGGGGAAGTCCAGCGCCGGGAACTGGGACTGCATCTGGCCCTGGCCTGCCCCCGCGAAGGTCGGCACGAAGAAGGCGTTGAAGCCGAGCTGTTCCTTCTGGCCCTTGGCGTTGGTGTAGCCGTCGAGGACCTTGATCGCACCGGAGGAGGTGACGTTGGCGTCGAGCGGCAGCATCGGCACGGCCTGGCTGAAGACGACGTCACCCTTGGCGTCGCGGACGGTGACGACGGGGGCGTAACCATGGCTGACGAGGTAGACGTTCGAGCCGTCGATCTTCAGCGGCTCGTTGACCTCGATCGTCCGCGTCTTCTCCTCGCCGTCGGCGCCTTCGCTGTAGTTGACGGCGGCCTCGTAGATGCGCGGGGTGCCCCGGTTGGGCCCTGTCCTCGCGTACGTGCCCTTGAAGTCCTTCAGGGTGAAGCTGAAGGGATTCAGGTTGTCGTTGCTGAAGAGGTTCCCGGACTTGAAGTCGTCGTACTGCGTGAGGGTGTTGGCGAAGCCGTCGCCCTCGATGATCAGCTTGTTGCCCTCGGACTTGAAGAGCTGGCCCCAGGCGAAGGCGATCAGCATCACGATCAGCGCGATGTGGAAGGCGAGGTTGCCGACCTCACGGAGGTAGCCCTTCTCGGCGGCGACGGCGTCACCGGCGGTGTGCGCACGGAAGCGCCGCTTCTTCAGCAGCGTGAGCGCGGCCTCGCGGACCTGCTCGGGCTCGGCCTCGGTACGCCATGTCGTGTAGGCGGGCAGCCGGGTCAGGCGTCGGGGTGCGCCGGGCGGCCGGCCGCGCAACTGGCCGACGAACTGCCAGGTGCGGGGCACGATGCAGCCGATGAGCGAGACGAACAGCAGGATGTAGATCGCCGAGAACCACACGGAGCTGTAGACGTGGAACAGCCCGAGCTTCTCGTAGATCGGCGTCAGCGTCTCGTGATCCTGCGCGAACTTCTCGACCTTCATCTCGTCGGTCCCGCTCTGCGGGATCAGCGAGCCGGGAATCGCGCCGAGCGACAGCAGGAAGAGCAGGAGCAGCGCGACCCGCATGGAGGTGAGCTGCCGCCAGAACCAGCGGGCCCAGCCGATGACGCCCAGCGAGGGCAGGTTGGGCGCGTCCTCGCGGGGGGCGGTGGAGAGCTGCGAGCCGGCGGCGCCGAGCTCGTTGTCGTCCCGTACGGCCGTGTTGTCGTCCTGCGCGGCGGTGCCCTTGCCGGTGTCAGTGGTGCTCATGGATCAGACCCCTACAACGAAGCCGTTGGACCAGACCTGCATCTCCTGCACGAGGCGGTCCCACGCGCCCGTCAGCAGGAGCACTCCGGTCAGGATCATCATGGTGCCGCCGATCCGCATCACCCAGACATAGTGACGTTTGACCCAGCCGAAGGCACCGAGCGCCTTGCGGAAGGCGACCGCGGCAAGCACGAAGGGCAGGCCGAGGCCGAGGCAGTACGCGACGGTCAGTATGGCCCCGCGGCCCGCGCTCGCCTGTTCAAACGACAGGGCCTGCACGGAGGCGAGGGTCGGGCCGATGCAGGGCGTCCAGCCGATCCCGAAGAGCGCGCCGAGGACGGGGGCACCCACCAGACCCGTCACCGGCCGCTTGTGGAACCGGAATTCACGCTGGGTGAGCCAGGGCATCAGGCCCATGAAGAAGATGCCCATGAGGATCATGAGCCCGCCGAGCACTTTGGACAGGGTGCTCTGGTGCTCCAGCAGGGTCGAGCCGAAGTAGCCGAACAGCGCCCCGCCGGACACGAACACGGCGGTGAAGCCGAGTACGAAGAGGGAGGCGCCCACGACCATGCGCCCGCGCCGGGCCTCCGCCAGGTCGGTGCCGGTGACTCCGGTGACGTACGAGAGGTAGCCGGGTACGAGCGGCAGGACGCACGGCGAGAAGAAGGACACGAGCCCGCCGAACATGGCGACCGGCAGGGCGAGGAGCAGGGCCCCGCTGAGGATCGTGGTGTTGGGGTCTGTGGCTGCGGCGAGGAGGGACACGAGCGGTCACTTCTCCGCGAGGATCGGCTTGATCATCTTGCGGAGCGTCTTTTCGCTGAGCGGCTGCAGCGAGCGCGAGGCGATGTTGCCCTCCCGGTCGACGACGATCGTGGTGGGGACCGCCTGCGGGTTGAGCGTGCCCTTTTCGAAGCGGAGCATGAGCTTGCCCGTCGGGTCGTACAGGCTGGGATAGGTGACCCCGTACTCCTTCTCGAAGGCCACCGCGGGTTTGGTGCTGGTGTCGCGGGTGTTGATGCCGACGAACTGTACGCCCTGGTCCTTGAGGTCTTCGGAGACCTTGACGAAGTTCTTGGCCTCCAGGCGGCAGGGGCCGCACCAGGAGCCCCAGACGTTGAGGACGACGATGTCGCCCTTGTAGTCGGCGACATCGAGCTGCTCGCCGTCGATGGTCTTGCCGGACAGCTCGGGGGCCGCTGCTCGCTCGCCCTTCTCTACGGTGGCGATGCCGTCGGTGCCGGTGACGAAGCCGGTGTTGCCCGACCCTCCGGACGTACCCCCGGATCCGCATGCGGTCAGCGCCAGTGCCGCGACGGCGGCCCCGCTGGTGAACAGGGCGGCGCGACTGCGCGTACGACTGGACGGGCGGGTGCGGTTCGAGCGCTGGGGGTCGTGGCTTGCGGCACTCATGTGAAAAGTTTCGCATGTCCGTTCCGGGGATCTTGCGCACCCCCCTCACGGGTGGAAACCCACACGTCAGGCCGCGTTTTCAGACTCTTCCTCGGCCCCGTTCCCGGCGCCCTTCGAGGGGCTCGCGGCGACATCCCCGAGGTAGGCGTTCCAGCCACCCACCGGCTCCTGCCCGACATCCAGCGCCCGAAGCTTCTCGAGCACTTCCGGCTTCTGTACGTCCATCCAGTCCACGAACTGCCGGAACGACACGAGGCGTACGTCCTTTTTGCCGGCCATGTGCTTCAGGGCTCCCTCGACGGCGTCCATATAGATGCCGCCGTTCCAGTCCTCGAAGTGGTTGCCGATGAAGAGGGGTGCGCGATTCGTCTCGTATGCCCGCTTGAATCCGGCGATGTACGCCCCGGTGGCCTGCTTGCGCCAGCCCGGGTAGTTGGCGGGCGGGGCCTTGGTGGAGTTGAGGGACTGGTTGGCGAGGATGTTGTAGTCCATCGAGAGGACCTCGAAGGTGTGGCCGGGGAACGGGATCGACTGGAGCGGCAGATCCCACAGGCCCTGGTTCTTTCCGGGCCACTGCTGGCGGCCGCCGGGCGAGGAGGCGTCGTAGCGCCAGCCGAGTTCGCGGGCGGCGGGCAGCAGGTTCTCCTGGCCGAGCAGACAGGGCGTGCGGCCACCGATGAGTTCCTTCTCGTAGTCGAAGGGCAGCGCGGGCAGATCGGTCCAGCCCGTGTTCGTACGCCATTCCTTGACGAAGGACTTCGCCTGGTCGATTTCGCTGCGCCATTGCTTGGGCGTCCAGTTGGCGACGGTGCCGGTGCCGCCGCAGAAGTGGCCGTTGAAGTGCGTGCCGATCTCATGGCCGTCGAGCCATGCCTGCCGTACGTACTTCAGTGTCGTCTTGATGTGGTCGTCGGTCAGATAACCGATGTCGGAGGCGCCCGGCGCATTGTTCGGCGGAAGGTACTTGCGCTTTTTCGACTCGGGCAGGAGATACAGCCCGGTGAGAAAGAACGTCATGTGTGCGTCGTGCTCTTTGGAGAGGTTCAGGAACCGCTCGAAGAGTCCGTTGCCGACGTCTCCCGCGCCGTCCCAGGAGAACACCACGAACTGCGGCGGGGTCTGGCCGGGTTCGAGGGGTTCGGGCTTGGCGGGCTGGTTGGGCTGCTTGCCGGTGTAGGCGGTGGAGCCGTCGCCTATGGGGCGGTCGGTGCTCCCTTTGCCCTTGTCTTCGCCGGAGTCTTTATCGGAACCTTTGTCACTGCCGAAACCGTTTCCCAATTCGGTACCGCAGCCCGCGAGTCCCACAGCCGCCGCAGCACCGGCTCCGAGTCCCAGCATTCCCCGTCGTGTGATGTGGCGCATTTCCGCCCCGTTCGTCGCGCTGTTCCATGCCGGATGACACCGGATTAGAGGGCGCGACGAACATGGGGGTTGCTGGAAAACGCGTCACAATTACCGTGCGGGACGGGGATGAACTTGTTACAGACGCAATGGAACGAGAGGGCGCGATGAGCCGTCGCCTACGCTCCAAAGGCTTTGTCTTTGCCCTTGACCGGCTTCGCCCCCGCCAGCAGATGCGGAGGTACGAGATCGCGGGCGGGCTCGGTGTAGCCGACGGAGACGATCTTGTCGCCCTGGTAGGTGAAGGTCGTCAGCGAGGCGAGGGTGCACTGGCGCTTGCGCGGGTCGTGCCACAGCCGGCGCCGCTCGACGTAAGAGCGCACGATCCAGATCGGCAACTGGTGCGAGACGCATACCGCTTCATGTCCGCGGGCCGCGTCCTTGGCGGCGTCCAGCGCCCCCATCATCCGTACGACCTGCTCCAGATACGGCTCACCCCAGGACGGCTTGAAGGGGTTGAAGAGATGCTTCCAGTTCTCGGGCCGGCGCAGCGCACCGTCGCCGACGCCGAAGGTCTTGCCCTGGAAGACGTTGCCGGCCTCGATCAGCCGGCGGTCGGTCGCGAGGTCCAGGCCGTGACTCTCGGCGATCGGGGCCGCCGTCTCCCGCGCCCGCTCCAGGGGCGAGGCGACGACATGCGTGATGTCCCGGGGGGCGAGGTGCTCGGCGACCCGCTCGGCCATCCGCAGCCCCAACTCGGACAGGTGGTAGCCGGGCAGACGCCCGTACAGGATCCCGTCCGGGTTGGCGACCTCGCCGTGCCGCACCACGTGTACGACGGTGATGTCACTCATGCTGCCGTGGCCTCCGCTGCTGCCCGTGCCGCCGCCGGAAGGGCGTCGGCGATCCGCTGGACCGCCCGCTCGTCGTGCGCCGTCGAGACGAACCAGGACTCGAAGGACGACGGGGGCAGATAGACGCCCTGCGCGAGCATCGAGTGGAAGAAGGCGGTGAAGCGGTACGACTCCTGTGCCTTCGCGTCCTCGTAGTTCTTGACGGGGCGGTCGGTGAAGAACACGGAGAACATACTGGAGGCGTTCTGCACGCGGTGCGCCACGCCCTCCTTGGTGAGCGCGTCCGACACCAGCGTACGGAGCTGCTCTGACACCGCGTCGACCTTGGCGTACGCCGCGTCGTCGAGAAGCCGCAGCTGGGCGAGCCCGGCGGCGGTGGCGACCGGGTTCCCGGAGAGGGTGCCCGCCTGGTAGACGGGCCCGGCGGGTGCGAGGTGCGCCATGACATCGGCGCGGCCACCGAAGGCGGCGGCCGGGAAGCCGCCGCCCATGACCTTGCCGAAGGTCATGAGATCGGGACGTACACCATCAATGCCGAACCATCCGGACTTGCTGGTACGGAAGCCGGTCATGACCTCGTCCGAGATGTACAGCGCACCGTTTTCCGCACAGGCGTCCTTGAGCCCCTGGTTGAAGCCGGGCTCCGGCGGCACGACGCCCATGTTCCCGGGCGCGGCCTCGGTGATCACGCAGGCGATCTGGCCGGGGTGGGCACGGAAGGCTTCGCGGACGGCGTCGAGATCGTTGTACGGGAGGACGACGGTGTCCCCGGCCTGGGCACCGGTGACGCCGGGGGTGTCGGGCAGCGCGAACGTGGCGAGTCCACTGCCCGCGGCGGCCAGCAGGGCGTCCACATGCCCGTGATAGCAGCCGGCGAACTTGATCACCTTGGCCCGCCCCGTGTACCCGCGGGCGAGACGGATGGCGGACATGGTCGCCTCGGTGCCACTCGAGACGAGCCGAACCTGGGCGACGGGCTCGACCCGGGCGACGATCTCCTCGGCGAGCGCGACCTCGCCCTCACCGGGCGTACCGAAGGACGTACCGCGAGCAACGGCCTCCTGGACCGCCGCGATCACCTCCGGGTGGGAGTGGCCGAGGATCATCGGCCCCCAGGAGCAGACGAGGTCCACGTACTCCCTTCCGTCGGCGTCGGTCAGGTACGGACCGGTGCCGGACACCATGAACCGGGGCGTACCACCCACGGCGCGGAACGCTCGCACGGGAGAGTTCACGCCGCCGGGTGTGACGGCCGCCGCACGGTTGAAAAGAGCATGAGAAACTGGGGCGTCGTATTCGTACGGATAGTTCACACAGCCATGTTGTCAGAGGCCTCGAAGATCCTGCGGACAGGTGTTTCAACGCACGTTTCGGCGCGCGACCGCGGGGGAGGTCACTGACATGATGATCGGGTTGCGTGGCGGGGATGGCGCACCTTAGATAAGCAGTCGGGTGGAGATATGCATCGCGGTGGCGGACTGGGCGAGGGGACCGATGACCTCGGTCCTCGCCGTGCCCGGCGGGGAAGGCACCGGCGCGAGGCTGAAGCGGCGGCCGAGACACGCGAAACCCGCGAGGTACGGCAGACGGAGAGTGAGCCCGAGCCGGGCGAGCGGATCGACGGGCTGAACGGGCTCCGTCGGTTCGACGCCCCACGGGCAGGGAGCAGGAATGGTGGCCGGGTGGGGGTGACGTACAAATACTTCGGGGCTCCGGACGGCGCGACAGCCGCTCGCGTCCCCATCTCCATGCGCCCAGAGGAACTCGGCGGCGACGAGCTCGGCATGAACGGCATGTTCACGAAGATCAAGCCGGAGACGATGGCCGCGATGGTCCTCACCGGCATAGAGGGCGTACCGCTGAACAAGGTCCCGCCGCTCGAACTCGTAGTCCTGCACCCGGACTACGCCGTAGTCAAGCTCCCCATGACGGTCGTAGACCCCCTACGCGGAATAGGCGAGGAGGCAGTCGGCGCGGCAGCCTTCATCTGGTCGACGGTCCCGGACCGGGGCGGCCCGCGGGACGCGTTCAACGTGTACCAACTGCTGCATGAGTGGCAGGACTTCTCGCATCGGTTGCATGAGGCGGGGCATCAGCCTTATTGCCTTGTGTGGCCCTGAGCTGGGGTTTCACTGGTAGCGGGCGGGGTCTTCGGGCCTCGCCTTTTTCAGTGCGTCGGTGAGAGGGTTCGGCACCCGCGTTCCCCACCGGCCGGGCGGCACAGGAGTGCTGACCTTCCCCCGTGGCGGGTGAGGCGCGAGGCGCGTACTTCAGGTGCGATGGGCAGGAGCGGCGGAGTGTGTGCCGGCCACTGCCCGGCCGGCTCCGCCTGCGTACCGGCCGACTCGGCGAGGTGGACACCGTGAAGCAATGGCGGGCGCTGATCGTCCTCGGTACGGCCCAGTTCCTCATGGTCCTGGACACCTCCGTCATGAACGTGTCCATCAGTCAGCTGGTCGAGGACTTCGACACAGAGGTCACCGCCATCCAGGCCGTCATCACTCTGTACGCACTGGTCATGGCGGCGTTCATGATCATCGGCGGCAGGTTGGGGGACATCCTGGGGCGTCGCCGTATGTTCCTTCTGGGTCTCGTCGTCTACGGCGTGGGGTCGGCCCTGACCGCCGTGGCACCCACCCTGTGGGTCCTCACACTGGGCTGGTCCGTCATCGAGGGGCTCGGAGCCGCCATGGTGCTGCCGGCCATGGCCGCCCTCGTCGCGGAGTCGTATCGCGGGAAGGACCGGGCCGTCGCCTACGCGGTGATCGGCGGGCTCGCCGGTGCCGGGATCGCGGTCGGCCCGCTGCTGGGCGGCTGGGTGACGACGTACCTCACCTGGCGGCTGGTCTTCGCCGGCGAGGTCGTGGTCGTCCTGGCCGTCCTGCTGTGCCGCCGGGTGATCGCGGAGTCCCCCCGGACCGGCCCGCCCCCGCGGCTGGACGGCGTCGGCGCCGTGCTCTCCGCGGCCGGACTGGGGCTGGGTGTGCTCGGGGTGCTGCAGAGCAGCACCTGGGGATGGGTGCAGCCCCGCAACCCTCCGTTCACTGTCTTCGGCTTCGCCCCGACGCTGTTCGTCGTCGGCGCGGGGGCGGCCGTCCTGGCCCTCTTCCGGCACTGGGAGCGGCGGCGGGTGCACCAGGGCGCCGACCCCCTCGTGCACCTGTCCCTGCTGGGCAGACCCGTGCTGCGGTCCGGCCTGATGACGCTGCTGAGCCAGAACCTCATCCTGCTGGGGCTGTTCTTCACCATCCCGCTGTACTTGCAGGTGGTCCAGGGATTCGACGCCTTCGAGACGGGGCTGCGCCTGCTCCCCGTGTCCGCCACCATGCTGGTGACCTCCCTTTCCGCGTCCTCGCTGGGACGGGTGTGGGGGCCGCGCCGGGTCGTCCGGCTGGCCCTGGTGACCCTTGCCGCGGCCATCGTGTGGCTGCTGGCCACCATCGACCCGGTCATCGACGACGCGCAGTTCGCCGGAGCCATGGCCCTGCTGGGCGTGGGCGTCGGCCTGCTCGCCTCGCAGCTGGGGAACGTCGTCCAGTCCGGCGTCGGCGAGGAGGAACGCAGTGAGGCCGGAGGACTCCAGTTCACGGCACAGAATCTGGGCTCGGCGCTGGGCACCGCGCTCATCGGGTCTATCCTCATCGGTGCGCTGGCCCACGCCTTCACCACGCAGGTGGCGGACAATCCGCGGCTGTCCGAACAGACCCGTGAGGAAGTCGGTGTCGCCCTCCAGGCGGGGGTCACCTTCGTCTCCACCGATCAGGTGCGCTCGGCGGCCGAGCGTGCCGGGTTGCCATCGTCGGAGGTCGACGCCGTCGCGGACTCCTACGCCTCCGCGCAGCTGGACGGTCTGAAGGCGGCGATCCTTGCCACCGGCGGCATCGCTCTCGCCAGTTTCCTGGTCACTCCGCACCTGCCGACCGCCCGGGACAGCCGTCCGCGGCAGCCGGACACCGATGCTGCGGCCGGGGCGACCGGATCGACGCGCTGAGTCCGGAGGGAGTCACCGGTGTTCAGGACCAGGATCGTCCCGGCCACGGCTCGCGGGGAGCGCCGTGCCGAGCATCGGGCCCGCGCGGACTACACGGGCGGCGTCTACGGATCCATGCTCGCGGCCTCCGTGGTGATCGGCGCCGCCTCCCTGGGCGAGTTCCCGCGCACCGAGCTGGTGCTGCTGCTGTTGCTCACCGGCGTGGTGTTCTGGATCGCGCATGTGCATGCCCAGTTGTTCGGGGCGCGCTTGTCGCAACAGGCTCTGGACCGCCATGTCGTGCTGCACGTGTGCCGTGACGAGTGGCCGATCGTCAAGGCCGCCGTCCCGCCGGCCGCCGCGGTCACCGTCAGCCCGCTCCTGGGCCTGGACGTGCAAGGTGCCCTCTGGCTGGCTCTCTCCGTCTCCGTGGCCGGGCAGGTGGGCTGGTCCGTGGCCGCGGCACGCCGCGCCGGTGCTTCGCGGCGGCTTGTGGCCGCCACCGCATCGGTCAACCTGTTGCTCGGTCTGCTGATCATCTCCTTCAAGATCGTTCTGACGCATTGATCTGTGGCGTCCGTCTTGGTCTGTGGCGTCCGTCGCCGGGCGGCGGTCACCTGTACCGGGTGAGGCCCGAAGGAGCGCGGAAGCGGACGATCGCAGGGAAGGGCGCCGTCCGCCTGTCCCAGGCAGTCGAGGGGAGGACAGCTCGTGCGCTACGAGATCCGAGTCGAAGGCCACCTGTCGGAAACGCTGGCCAAAGCCTTCCCGGAGCTGGGCCACGTGGTGATGTCCGGCCAGACCGTCCTGTTCGGCCCTGTCGTGGACGAGGCGCACCTGTACGGGCTGCTGGCGCGCTGCCAGTCACTGGGACTGCGCGTCTTGGAGATGCGGCAGGTGCCGGAGTGACAGGACCGGGCGGTGTGCGATACCGGATCGCTCGGAGCGCCATGAGCATCCGGCCGGCCCGCTGGACGGCGAACCGTAGCGATCTCGCGTGGTGACCGGGCAGGCGTCCTCAGAGCCGCTCCGCCCTGATCCGACCGGAGCGGCAGGCGGCTTCCAGCGCCTCCGCGTCCCGCTCGTTCTGGTCGGCGTAGGACTGGGCGAACCGAGTGAGCGCGCGGTCGAATCGGTCGCTGCCGCCCAGGTAGGCGGCGAGGGCGAGGGGATCGCCCGAGCGGGCGTGGGCCCGTGCCAGGGATGACCCGCACAGCCGGCCGAAGAGGGAGAGCAGGCGCGGCCCCATGGTCTCCGGCCGTGCGATGCCCTTCCAGTCCCACAGCTGGCGCACATAGAAATCCCTGCCCTGCCCGTCGAGGCCCACGACATGCGTCCAGCCCAGGAAGATGTCGCTGGTGGTCTGCATCAGGCGCTGTCCGGCCACCACCCGGCGGCCCTGGTTGTCGTAGCGCTCACCGCCCGTGTGGGCGGCCAGCACCGACTCCTGGGCCTCCTTGGCCTGCAGCAGCAGGGGATCGTCATCGTCCCTGCCGAGCAGGAGCAGCACCCAGCAGCGCGTACCGACGCTGCCGACGCCCACCACCTTCCGGGCCATGTCCACCAGGTGGTAGTGACGCAACAGGTGCCGGCGTTCGGACGGCAGGGTCCGTGCGTATCCGTCCAGAAGGGTCTGCAGCTCCTTCTCCCGCCCGGCTTCGGACGGGTCGGCCGACAGCTGATCGAGCGGCGTGATCAGCGGTGGGTCCGGGGCGATGCGCCGGCCATCGGCCGTGACGCGGGTGAGCTTCTCGAAGGCCTTCAGGTGCGTCCGCGTGCGGGCCCGCGTCGTGGCCTCGGCCGTACGACGCCTGGCCTCCCTGTCCAGTGACTTGTCGTTCGACGACGCCAGCAGTTCCCGCAGCCGGTCGGCGTCGTCCTGGGCGTACCAGATGTCCAGGGTGCGCATGCCGGCGAACTCGCGCATCCGCTCCCGGTACGCCTCCACGCAGCCCCGCACCGTGCTGTTCTGTTCCTTGAGCGAGAAGCCGTTCGCGCGGGCCACCGTCGCGAAACCGGCCGCCAGCCGCTTGACGTCCCATTCGAACGGCCCGGGCAGCGTCTCGTCGAAGTCGTTGATGTCGAAGACCAGACGGCGCTCCGGCGAGGCGAGCAGCCGGAAGTTCAGGGGGTGGGCGTCCCCGCAGAGCTGTACCTGGAGTCCGGTGTTGGGGAGGGGCGCCAGGTCAGCTGCCATGATCGCGGCCGCTCCCCGGTAGAAGCGGAACGGCGACTCGAGCATGCGGCCGTAGCGGATCGGCACCAACTCTGGTACGCGGTCGGCCGACTGACGCTCAATCACCTCGATCGGGTCCGGTCGCCGCTGCGCCGTCTCGTACCAGCCGTGACACGAGCGCGACGCCCGCCTGCGCGCGTTCCTGCCGTACGCCGCTCGCTCGGCCGGCGACAGGGACGCGGTGAAAGCGCTGGGTACGGTCATGGTCCGGCCTCCCGGTCCGGCGGCGTCCCGGCGTCGGAACGCGGCTGAGCCGACGGTTCTCGGCGCTGCCGGCGCAGCCCCGCCTGGACCGCGCTCGCCAGCACCCGTGCGGCGACGCCCACGAGCAGCAGCCCTCCCGCCATCTGCAGCATCGTCAGCACGCGCCCGGTCTGGGAGCGTGCCGTGATGTCCCCGTAGCCGACGGTGCTGAAGGTGGTGAGAGTGAAGTACAAGGCGTCCGTCCTTGTCATCGGCTCGCTGAAGGAGCCCGGGGTGGAGCGCTCCAGCAGGTAGTAGGCGCCGGCGAAGAGGACCAGGAACAGCGCCAGCGTGGCGGCCAGGGCCTCGACGGCCTTGAGGCGCGGGTGGGGTGAGCGCGCGATGGCCCGCACCTCCCACCCGAACACCAGCAGCACCGCCACCAGACCGCACACGAGCAGCGCGGACGCACCGGCCGTACCGCGCTCGTCCAGGGGCAGCAGGTAGTAGGCGGTGACGAGACCGACGGCGATGAGCACGGCTCGGGCGACGGCGAGGACCGCCGCCCACCGGCGGGGGCGGAGCGGCAGGCGCCGCCGGTGCGCGTCCGGCCCGGACCGGGCGCGGTCCGTCCGGTCGGTGCGCGGATCGCTCATCTCGTGTCTCTTCGTTCCGTTCGGCCGGAAGGCCGATGGGCCGGGGGCCGGGGGCCGGGGGCCGGGCGGGCCTGGGGCCGGGGGCCGGGCGGGCCTGGGGCCGGGGGCCGGGCTCCGGGGGATTCCCACCTCACCGCCACGGAGGCATCGCCGGATCACCCGTGGTGGGTGATCCCGGCACCCGGTGACAGGCGTGAGCCTGGAGCGGTCAGGTCCTCGCACACCGACCCATCACGCTCCGCCCCGTCGGCGGTCCGGAGGCGACCACTCGATCACGCGAGGAGGAGCCATGACCATGCCGCACGGTCCGGCATCGAACACCGGACAGGGACACGAGCCCGACGCGGCGGCCCCCGGCCCGCTGGACGACCCCGCGCAGGCACTGGGGCGGCTCGGCCGTTCATGGACCTGGCTCCTGGGCTCGGCCGTCGCGACGTTGGTGCCGGGCGTCCTGGTACTGGTCTGGCCGGAGGGAACCCTGCACGTCCTGGCCGTCCTCATCGGCCTGTACCTGCTGGTGACCGGGGCGTTCCGGTTCGTGGCCGTCTTCGCGCGGGAGGGGCACGAACGGCTCCCGGGGCTGCTCCTGGCCGTGCTGTACGTGCTGGCCGGGGTGCTGTGCCTGCGGAACCCGCTGCAGACCATCACCGCGCTCTCACTGATCGTCGGGGTCGTCTGGCTGGTGTCCGGCATCCTCACCCTCTACACGGCCCTCGCCACCAAGGACCTGCCGCACCGCGGGGTCGTCCTGGGCGCCGCGGTGCTCGGCATCGTCGCGGGGATCGTGGTGCTCGCCCTGCCGGCCGAGTCGGCCCGCGCCCTGACCCGGCTGCTCGGCCTGTGGCTCGTCCTGCTCGGCCTGGCCGAGGCGGTGGTCGCCCTCGCGTGGCGGGCCGCGCTCCGAAAGACGCACACCACGGGGCCGCACGCCCCCGCCGAGACGGCCTGACACCGCACACCGCACCCCCCGCGGCAGACGCAGCGGACCCGGTCGCTCCCCTCCACACCGTCATCCCGAGCGGCGACCGCCACGGCCGGAGCGGCGCACACGGAAAGGAGCACCCATGAACCCGGCCGCGACGCCGGATTCGCCGGACTCCGGCGGAGCCGCGCACCAGAAACACGTCATGACCGCCGAGGAGCGAGCGGAATACGAGCGACTGCGCCGGCACGCGGCGGTGCGCCACCGACGGGTACGCCGGGCCGGCTCCATCGTCCTCCTCCTGCTGGGCCTGCTGCTCGCGCCCCTGGCCGTGGTCGCGGCCTGGGTCCAGGACACGGTCTCCGACACCGACCGGTACGTGGAGACCGTCGCGCCGCTGGCGTCCGAGCCGCCCGTGCAGGAGGTCGTGATCAACCGGCTCACGGACCGCGTGGTGGCCAACGTGGACGTCAAAGCGGTGACGGACTCGCTCACCAAGGTCCTCCAGGACGCCGGGGCACCACCCCGTGTCGTGGAGGGGGCCGAGTCCCTCGAGGGTCCGCTGCGCAACGCGGTCAGGACCGTCGTGGACCGCACCGTCACCCGCGTGATCACCAGCGACGCCTTCCAGCAGGTGTGGGAGGGCGCCAACCGGCGCTCGCACGCCGCCGTGGTGAACATGCTCACCGGAGAGCGCGAGGGTGCCGTGCGCGCCGAGGGCGACACCGTCCAGCTGAACGTGGGAGAGGTCGTCGACGAGGTTCGGGAACGGCTCGTCGACGCGGGCTTCGACAAGGCGGCCGCCATCCCGGACACGGACAGGACGATCACGCTGTTCCACACCGAGGAACTGGGCAAGGCGCAGGACGCGATGCGGCTGCTGGACATCCTCGGCACCTGGCTGCCCGTCCTGACCGTCGTACTCGCCGCGCTCGCCGTGTGGACCGCTCCGGCACACCGGGTGATGCTGATGATCACCGCGACGGGTGTCGGCGTGATGATGGTGGTGCTGCTCGTCGCACTGGCCGTGGTCCGACGGGTCTATCTGGACTCGGTCCCGCCCACGACGCTGCCCACCGACGCGGCCGCGGCGATCTACGACACGTTCGTCCGGTTCTTGCGCGACAGCACGCGCACCCTGCTGGTCGTCGCGGTGGTCACGGCACTGGTCGCGTACCTGTACGGTCCCGGGCGTCCCGCCCGCGCCGTCCGCACCGCGGCGGTCAGGGGCACGACGGCCGCCGGCCGGGGGCTGCGCCGTGCCGGAGTGCGCACCGGGTCCACCGGACGCTGGCTGGCGGACCACCGGGCATGGACCACCGGTGGCGTCATCGCGGCCGGAGCGCTGGCGCTGGTGCTCTGGAACCACCCCACGGTCGGAGCGGTGGCACTCATTCTGGGCATCGCCCTGGCCGTCATCGTCGTGGCGGCGATCCTCGCGGCCGCCGCGGGCCCGACCGCCGGGCATGAGGACCGGGCGGCGGTCCCGTGAGCCATGGCGAGAAAATCCCGCCCCGCCCCGGCGTCCCGCAGGCGCACGGCGGTGGAGCGGGCCCTGGGGAGCCTGCGGTCCGGTCCGGTGGCCCGGCTGCTTCCCCGCCTGTCGGCGCTCAACGTCGTGGAGGGCTCCGTGAGGCTGGCCGCGCAGGCCTTCATCACCGCGCTCCCGCTGCTGATGACCGTCGCGGCGTTCGCCCCCCAAGGGGTGCAGGACCTGCTGAGCGACTCCCTCCGTGCGGTTCTGGGGGTACGCGGCGACACGCTCGACGAGGTACGCCGTGCCTTCACCGCCACCGGCACACCACGGGACGCCGTCGGAGCTGTGGGCGTGGTGGTGACCCTCGTGTCCGCCACGGCCTTCAGCCGGGCGCTTCAGGCGGTCTGCGAACGGTGCTGGCACCTGCCCCGGACACCGGTGCGGGCCGCGGTCTGGCGCTGGCTGCTCTGGCTGCTCGTCTGGCTGGGCGTCCTCCTGATCCAGGCACCGCTGCGCAGCGGGTTCGGCGGCGGCGCGGTGATCGGAGGGATGCTGTCCCTGCTGTCGGCGACGCTGCTGTGGTGGTGGTCCCAGCATCTGCTGCTGGGCGGCAGGATCGGCTGGCGGAACCTGCTGCCGGGAGCGCTGCTCGCGGGCACAGGCACGGTCGGGCTGAGCTGGGCCGCCGGCCTGTTCGTGCCCACGGCCATGGAGCGCAGTCTGCAGGAGTTCGGGCCGCTGGGGCCCGTCTTCACGTTCCTCTCCTGGTTGATCGCCGTGTTCCTGGTGGCCGTCTCGGGCCTCGCCCTCGGCCAGTACGTCGCCTCCTCCGACTGGTACCGGACAGCGGCCGTCCCCCGCCGTGCACGGGCCGAATCCTGATCCTGCCGCAGGAGCGCATCCGTCGAGTGCCGGGCCGCACGCCCGCAAGGTCACCCGCATCGGGTGAGGCCACCCGGCCCTGGCCGTGCACACGCTGAAGACAGCACACAACGGCGGCCGGGCGAGCGCCCGGGACGGAGACGAGACATGAGCGCGCAGACGTACCTGGCGTACGACTATCCCCTGCTGAGCGTCTTCTGGAGCATGCTCCTGTTCTTCCTGTGGATCATGTGGTTCGTCCTGCTCTTCCGCGTCGTCGTCGACATCTTCCGCGATGACGCGATGAGCGGGTGGGCGAAAGCCGGCTGGCTGGTGCTCACCATCCTGCTGCCCTTCCTGGGCGTCTTCGTCTACGTGATCGCCCGCGGCAAGAACATGGGCCGCCGGGAGATAGCGCAGGCCCGAGCACAGCAGGAGGCCTTCGACGCCCACATCAGGGAGGCCGCAGTCGGCGCGGGCCGGCCCAGCAGCATCGACGAACTCGCCAAGCTGTCCGAGATCCGGGCCCGCGGCGACATCACGGACGAGGAGTTCCGCAGGGCCAAGGATCTGGTCCTGACCGGCCACGGCCCGGCGGAGGACGCCGGCTCCACCGCCCGCACCCACGGTCGCTGAGCATCCGCACACCACGAATCGAGGCGCAAGATGACCGCAACACACACCCGGCCGGAACCTACGGCGAAGCAGGAATGGGCAACCGGCCTGACGGTCTTCGCGGCCGTGATGCTCTTCCTCGTCGGCCTCCTCGACCTCTTCCGGGGCATCATGGCCATCGCCGAGGACGACATCTTCGTCACGACGCGCGATTACGTTTTCGAGTTCGACCTGACCGGCTGGGGCTGGGTCCACCTCGCTCTGGGCGCGGTCGCCGTGATCGTCAGCGTCGGACTGCTCAAGGTCTCGGTATGGGGGCGTGTCGCCGGCGTGGCCATCGCCGGACTCGTCATCATCGCCAACTTCCTCTCCCTGCCGTACTACCCGGTGTGGTCGATCGTGATGATCGCGCTCTCGGGCTTCATCATCTGGGCCCTGTGTGTGGTCCGGCGCGACAACCTCTTCGACCTGTCCGAGGAGCGCCCGCTGTCCGAGGAGCGCCCGCCGCACAAGGTGTGAGGCGCAGGAGAAGGGCCAACGGTGGGACGACACGGCGGGAACACGAGGGGGTCGGGAGAGGCAGGTGCCGCGGCCGTACGCGAGGACAGCGCCGGACGGGCTCGCCTCGCCGTGCTCGCCCTGCTGGGGAGCATCCTGGTGCCGCTCGTGGCCGCCGGTCTGCGGAGCGTGCTGTGGGCCCTGGTCGGCATCGCCGGGCTGGCGCTCGCGGCCGTCGGGGTGTGGTGGACGCTGGCGCACACCGGTGGGCTACGTGCCCTGGGCGCGGCCCTGTCGCTGGCCGCGCCGCTCGCTGTCCTCGCCCTGTTCGCCACGTTCGGCATGCTGGGGCCGGCCTTGGTGTCCCTGGCCCTGTGGGTGCTGGCCCTCACAGCGGCACGTACGGCTCTGGCACCTGGTCACATCGCCTCCGAACAGGCTGTCACCGAGGCGCCCCGCGCCCCCTGGGTCCTCATGAATCCGCGCTCCGGGGGCGGCAAGGTGGACCGTTTCGACCTGGTGGACAAGGCCCGGGCCGCGGGCTGCCGTGTGGTCCTGCTCGACGTGGGCCGGCACCAGGACGTCACCGAACTGGCCCGGCAGGCCGTCACCGAGGGAGCCGATCTGCTGGCGGTGGCGGGCGGCGACGGCACCCAGGCGCTGGTGGCCGAGGTCGCGGCACGCCACGACCTTCCCTTCGTGGTGATTCCCGCCGGTACGCGCAACCACTTCGCCCTCGATCTCGGCCTCGACCGCGACGATCCGGCGGCCGCCCTGGAAGCCCTGACCCACGGCGTCGAACTCCGCATCGACCTCGGGTACGCCGCGGACCGCGTCTTCGTCAACAACGCCTCGTTCGGCACGTACGCGTCCGTCGTCACCGACCCCGCGTACCGGGACGCCAAAGCCCGCACGACCCTGCGCACCCTCCCCGGCCTCCTCACCGGCGAGGACGCGCCCAGGCTGCGGACACGCGCCGACCGGACGTACGTCGACGGACTTCAGGCGCTGCTCGTCAGCAACAATCCCTACGGCCGTGCCGTCGACGCGGCCCATCCGGGGCGCAGGGAGCGGCTGGACTCGGGACTCCTCGGCGTGGTGTGCGTGCGGGTCGCCAGCACCGCTCAGGCGGCGCGCATGGTGCGCGGTCCGCGCTCCGGGGGACTCGTCCGGCTGAGCGCCGGGGAAGTCGTCGTAGAAGCCGACACGGACACCCTCCCGGTCGGCATCGACGGAGAACACGTCGTTCTGCCGTCACCCGTCGTGTGCCGCAGCGCGCCCGGGGCACTCCGGGTCCGCGTGCCACGCCGTCGCCCCCACGCACCGCGGGTCAGCGGCGGGGCGGCCGACTGGCTGCGCGTGGCACGGTTGGCGCTGGGCCGCCTCTCCCCGGGCCGGGGACAAGACGAGCCGTGAATGAGCGGCCCAGGCAGTCCCACGCGTGAGCGATGCGTGAGCGGACGGCCAGGGACTGGCAAGGAAGGCCAGCGCAGGAGGCTTCGGCGCCTCCGCCGGGTCAGCTCAGCCGCTCCGGCTCCCGAGCCCAGCCCATGTGGTCCTGAACTGAGGTTTCATGCACTGCGGCCACGGACTCCACCCGCACGCCGCGCCCTGGCCGGGCTGAATGAGCCGTGGTTGGACCGGATCGCCAAGGCCCGGTGTCCGCGGTGGCGTCGTAGTGCTTCGGTCCGTACCCATGATGAAGGTCCGCGAAAGAGAGGAACCCCAGCCGACGAACGGCTGGGGTTCCTCGACGCGGTGCGTATCGGTCAGCAGGCGGGTCAGCGCTGCAGGGTGAGGACGCCCGGTCGGTACGGCAGGCGGTCGTAGGGGTCGTTCGAGGTGGGCGACTTGCCCTGGTAGAGGAACTGCAGGTTGCAGGGGTCGATGGTCATGGTCTGGTCGGGGTTGTTGCGGACCAGGTCACCGTGGCTGATGTCATTGGTCCAGGTGGCACCGCTGTTGGCCTTGCCGGCGAAAGGGTTGCTCTCGGTGGCTGCCTGCGGGGTCCATGAGCCGTTCAGGCTGGAGGCCGTGAACGAGCGGAAGTAGCGCCCCTTCGCCCCCTTCGCCTCGACGATCATGAGGTACTGATTCTGGCCCTGGACCTTGTAGACCTGTGGGGCCTCGAACAGGTTTGCCTCGGTGTCACTCATGACCGTCGTGTACGACGAGTCGAAGTTGCCCGGGAAGTTCCCGATCGGCATGCTCGCCCGGTAGATCTTGCCGTTGTCACCGGCGAAGAACAGGTACATGTTCTTGTCGTCGGCGATCAGGGTCTGGTCGATCGGGCCGGTGGGCGAGTCGGTGCGGGGGATGCTGCCGGTGAACAGCGGCTGTGGCGAGGACCAGCCGCCCGGGTCGGTGGGGTCGCTCGACGTGCGGTAGATGAAGGGCCACTGGCCCCACTGGTACGCGAGGACCCAGATCTTCTTGGGCGCGAAGTAGAACAGCGTGGGCGCGACCGCGGGCTGGTTCATCGCCTTCTGTCCGGCGGACGCCATGTCCGACCAGTTGGTGAAGGGAGTGAAGGTCATCGAGCCGTACTTCGATCCGTCGAAGTTCGACCCGTAGACCAGGTGCTTGCCGTTGTGCACCACGTTGGTGAAGTCCTTCAGCGAGGCCCACCCGTTCGCCGGCTGCGCCAGGGCACCCGTCGAATTCCACTTGTACGTCGACGGAAGAGCACACGTGCCGCCCGTCGACGCGGGCGTTGTCGGGGTCGGGGTCGACGTCCCGGACAGGCCGGTCCACTTCTGGTTGTTGACGGACGCGCAGGAGTACAGCTGGATCTTGGTGCCGTTGGCCTTGGCCGCCCCGACGGCGTCGAGGCACAGCCCGGACTGGACGCCGGTGATCGTGCCGTTGGTGTTGATGTTCCACTGCTGGCCGGCGCCGCCGTCGCAGTCCCCGATGACCACCGCAGAGCTGTTGCTGGTGCCCTTGGCGTCCAGGCACTTGTTGCCGTAGACCTTCAGCTGCTTGCCGGCGGTGTAGGTCCAGCTTTGGTTGGTCTGTCCGTTGCAGTCCCACAGCTGCGCCTGGGTGCCGTTGACGGTGGTGAAGCCGTTGATGTCGACACAACGGCCGGAGGCCACGCCCTTGATCTCTCTGCTACCGGTACTGGTACCGGTACCGTCGGCCGGCTTGCTCGGGGTGGTGGCCGAGCCGGAATTGAGGGCGTTCACGACGGCGGTGTACGCGGGCTTGGGCTTGCCGTTGTTGTCGAACAGCAGCGCGTTCTCGCCGGTGCGCCAGGAGTCGCTGTCCCGCACGCCCCACACCGTGATGCCGGTGCACCGGGCCACGGACAGGCAGGCCTTGACCGCGTTGGCGTAGTGGGTGGGCGATGCCTGGGCGATGTCCAGCTCGGTGATCTGGACGTCCACGCCCAGGGCGGCGAAGTTGGCCAGGGTGGTCTGGAAGCTCGTCGGCGGGCCGTCCGCTCCGAAGTGGCTCTGGAGCCCGACGCAGTCGATGGGCACGCCGCGGGACTTGAAGTCCTTGACCATTCTGTAGACGCCCTGGGTCTTGGCGTCCGACCAGTTCTCGATGTTGTAGTCGTTGTAACAGAGCTTGGCCGAGGAGTCGGCCGCACGGGCGGTGCGGAACGCTTCCTCGATGAAGCCGTTGCCCAGCACCTTCTGGAACACCGAGCTGCGGAGCTGGCCGCTGGGGCCGTCGGCGAACGCCTCGTTGACCACGTCCCAGGCGTAGATCTCGCCCTTGAAGTGGGTCATCGTGGTGGTGATGTGGCCGTTCATCACGCTGCGCAGCGTGTTCGCGTCGCCGATCGAGCTGACCCAGGACGGGAGCTGCGAGTGCCAGACCGTGGTGTGGCCGCGCACGCGCTGGCCGTTCGCCTTCGCACGGTCGACGATCCGGTCGGCGGGGCCGAAGGTGAAGTTGCCGCGGGACGGCTGGACGGCGTCCCACTTCATCTCGTTCTCCGGGGTGATCATGTTGAACTCCCGGTCGGCGATCGCGGTGTACGCCGAGTCACCGAGTCTGCCGGCGGCCACAGCGGTGCCGAAGTATCTGCCCGAGGGGGCCGCCTCCGTACCCAGTGATGCGGCTCCGGCGGAGTTGGGGAGGATCGTCACGACACCGGCCACCACCGCCGCGGCCGACAGTCCTATCGCCCATGTTCGGCGTCTCCGGCCGAGCCGGTGCAGGCCCTTCATGCTTTTCCTCGGGGGTCGCGGGTGTGTCGCGTCATGGGAGGGACTTTCTTCAGGGGACGTCACAGGGGGCGGGGAGCCTGCCACGCCGGCACGCCATGGTGAGCGGCGGGAAGGGCACCCCACGCAATGGAGGCCTCCGAACCCGCGGTCTCGTAACGGAAAAGTCGCGCCGTCCGGACGAATGCTCAGTGATGCATCTCGCAGGCAAAAAGCGTTACGCCGAGCCCCGCGGTCTGGTCGTCCCTGGAGAAAGGGCGCACCGCCCCGCTCAAGGAGCGGTTCTCAAGCCCAGGCCCTGCGCGCGATGAAGGAAGCCTGGCCGGCGAAGGCCCTCGTGCCGTCGGAGCCGTCCAGCCAGATGCCACCGTCGCGGTGGCGGATGACCGATCCGGGATAGTTGTGCGCGTGCAGGGTCACCGACCCGGCGACCGCCCCGGGGCGCGGACAGAAGGTGGCGTCTTCACGGAACAGTTCGCTGCCGTCGTTGGTGCTCAGCCGTAGCCGCAGCTCACGATGGCGCAGATAGCGGCCGTCGGCGGCGCGGAAGGTGACGCACCGTGTGTCGGCCAGCCCCCGGATGACCGTGAAGGTGACTCGCTGCCGTGTCTGCGCGCTGCTGGACGCAGAGACCCGGCCGAGCGTCGCGAAGTCGCCGGCATACGTGACGTACAGGGCGGGCTGGTCCACGGACTCCAGCGAGTGTGCGCCCAGCGGAACGGTGCCGGCGACGGACGGACTCACCGGGGACGGCGTGGGATTGCCGGCCGTGGGAGCGGCGCTGACGCCGGGTGCCCGCTGCGCCGGTTCGGGCCAGGTCGCGTAGGTGGCGCCTCCGGCGATGAACACTGCGCCGGTGGTGAGGCCCACCAGTGGCTGAGCGGTCACCGCGGAGAGTTTGGCGATCAGCGAGCTGTGCAGACCGCCTGCCCCCGTCGCCGCCGCCGTACCGACGGTGACGTGTGCCGTGGCCAGCCCGGCGGCGCTCGCGGCCGTACCCGACAGCAGGCCCTTGGCGGCCAGCGCGGCGATGAGTCCGGCCGGGACGGCCAGCGGCGCGAGGCTGAGGAGCAGTAGTTCGGCCGGAACCCGTTCTGTCGTCGTCGCCATGCAGACCGGGCAGTCGCGGGTGTGCCGCGCGATCCGCTTGCGCCACACCGATGTACGCAGACCGTCCCAGCCGACGAGGGTCTCGTCCAACTGCGGACAGCGCGGGTCGGCCTCCAGCGCGGCGACGACCGTCCGGCTCAGTTCCAGCTGCTCGCGCATGCGTTGCAGGCGGACTCCGACGTGGGCGACCGTGAGCCCCGTCGCGGCAGCGATGTCGTCACGGCTCAGCGAGCCGGCGCGTTCCTGCCACCACAGCGACAGCAGCACTCGATGGTCCGGGTCGAGCCACCGGCCGGCTTCGACAGCCTGACGGCGCTCGTCGGACACATGCAGACGCAGAATCGTCATGTCCTCAGGTTCAGCGCCGGCATCCGGTATCTCGCGTGCCTCGTCGATGACCGTGGTCCGGCCGGCGAAGGCGCGTTGCCGGGACCAGTGGGTATTGATCTGGCGGAGCGTGATCGACACCAGCCAGGACCGAAAGCTCTCCGGGGAACGCAGGGCAGGCAGGTCACGCACCACGCGCAGCAGGGTTTCCTGGACGACGTCGTCGACGTCGGCATGTCCGCTCAGCGCTCGCCCGACGATGTTGTAGAGCAACGGCAGGTACGCGGCGATCAGCTCCTCGCGCGCCCGATCGTCACCGGCCTGCGCCGCGACAACCAGCCCCGCATGGTCCGCATCCATGAGCCTCATTCCCACCGCCCTCAGGGGAGCGATCCGCCGACCCCGGGCGCCACACCGTAGCGTCGGCAACCGTATGCGGCCAGAGCCTGTGACTTCGGTCACTGGACCGGCCCGCGCCGACTTGGAGGGCCTGCGCCAGACGCCGATACCGCTTTCCAAGCCGCTCGCCCTGTAGGGCCGTCAGGGCACATCCGGGGCACATGAGGCAGCAGGTGCGTGTACGTCCGCAGCGTGCGGCCCGGGTCCGAGTGGCTCGCCGGACTCTACGAAACTTAGGGCAACTCACCAGGGGCGTTCAGTTGCGGCCACCGGCTGCACCGGGTTCAGATCACAGCGTCGCTCCGAGAGAACCTGGCTCACGCACGCCGACTTCCCCTCCCCCTGTGCCCGAGCCTGGCCTCCTGCTACCGTCCGTAGTCTGATTTCAACCCTGAGTGTGAGGTGGGGCGTGACGCAGGATCAGCCCGACGCAGTGCCGCTGGCCGCGGCGATCAGCCAGTTGCGCAAGGAGCTTCAGGAGGCCATGGCGGACGGTGAGGGTCAGCGGCTGCGGTTCGCCGTCGACTCCATTGAGATGGATCTCCAGGTCGCGATCGACACGACCAAGAAGGGCAACGCCTCCCTGTCCCTGTGGCGGGTGCTCTCCCTGGGAGGCGGGCTCGACCACAAGCACGCCACCACGCACCGGCTGACCCTCAGGCTGTCTCCCACGGACACGCTCAACCCGAACTCTCAGACTCTCATCGGCGACGGCGAGTAGCTGGCCCCCGGGACGAGACGGACAAGTCATCGTGAAACCCTGGCCAGGCGATTCCGCGCTGCACCGCACCGTGCTGGTCCATGGGCCAAGAACCGGTGCCGGATACGCGGTCGGACCCGATCTGGTGCTCAGCGCGCAGCATGTCGCCGGCAACCGGGGAACCAACTGCCGGGTACGGCCAATCGGCGGGGATGAGGAACAGGGCTGCGTTGTCTGGGCCGACGAGTCGTTGGACTGCGCGCTGATCAAAGTAGACGCACGGCCCTGGGCTGGGTTGCCGGACCGTGGACGGACCACATGGGCCCGTCTGGTGGGGCTGAGTGCGGTGCGGTGCGCGGCATCGGGATTTCCCTGGGCAGCACAGCAAGCCGGCCCCGTGGCGGGGGACAACGTGGCGGGGCGGCAGCACGAGACGATCCTCGCGGATGTCGTCCCCAGTACGGGGTACGAGCGCAATCGGTACGCCCTGAACGTGATCACGGCCTCCCCCCGGGACCGCGAGCAGACGAGAGAGGGGAAGGCCCTCTCGGCGTGGGCCGGGATGTCCGGGGCGGCACTGCTGTCAGTAGAAGGCCACCACGTCCTCGGCGTGGTCGTGAGCGATCCTCACGCCTATCCCGGCGCACGCATCGAGGCCACCCGGGCCGAAGCGCTCCTGGCCGACGAGGAATTCCGCCGTCTCGTCGGGGCGTCCGCAGACGATCTGGAGGGGCTGCCGCGTCACACGTTCCTCGCCCCGGCTCAGCGGCGGCTGCCTGCGGCTCGTACCGAGGTGGATCTGCTCCTGGCCGCGCACGCGGTCGTGGACTACATCCCGCACATATCGGAAGCAGAAGCATCCGGGCCGGACCCGCTGGATGCACTGACCCACTGGTGCGAGGGCGAGCCCGTCTTCAGAGTCGCCGTACTTACCGGTGACGGCGGAAGCGGCAAGACACGACTGGCCACCGAGTTGTGTCGCACGATGTCTGAGCGTGGTTGGCAGACCGGCTACCTCGACACGGCACGGCCCCAGGCGGGGTGGGAGATCGACGGAGCGACGCTGCTGGTCGTGGATGACGTGGAGTATGCCGCACCAGCAGCGGGGGAGTTACTGCGGCAGCTGGCCGCGCGGCCCGGCGGCCCTCCCGTCCGTGTCCTCCTCGTGGCTCGACGCAGGGCCGGCAGCCACTGGACCATCCAGCTGGGCACGGCGAGCGACGGCGTACTCGAGCGGCACACCGATCTCGAGATCGACCTCAACGCCTTCTGCCTGAGTCCCACCAGCCGACGCCGGCATGTAGCGGAGGCGGCCCGGGCCTTCGCGCGGACTCTGGGCACCGCCGTGCCCGCCTGGCTGCCTGAGGTCGATGATCCTGAGTTCGCCAACCCCTTGCTGACGCACGCGTTGGCACTGCTGACCGTGTGCGGAGAACACGTCGACGTCGGCGGTGACGGCCGGGTGCGCGAGCAGGTCATGCGGACGCTGCTGCACCGTGAGCGCCAGCGCTGGGAAAGCCATCGTGCGGTACTGGGGTTGGGCGAACTCGCCGACCAGCGGGTCCAGTCGGCAGCCGTCATCGTGGTGACACTGACGGCGCCCACCGAGGACGAGGCGGTCGAACTGCTCACGGCAGTCCGCCTGTTCGACGATCTGGGTCCGGGGATCCGGCGTCGGACGGCTACTTGGCTCAGAGATCTCTTTCCGTCCTCGCCGGACGACACGGACGGCCGGATCCGCGGCCCCGCGCTCGACCTCATCGTCGAGGCATTGCTGGCCGAACAGGACCCCGTTTCGACCAAGGATCTGTTGACTCGGCTCTGCACAACGGAGGCCACCACAGGCGACCGGATCGCCCATGCGCTGCAGGTGATCCGGCTCGCCGCCGAGAACCGCGAGGCACCGAGAGAGATTCTCCATCTCTTTCTGGAGCACCACTTGCGCGAACTCGTCCCGCGCACGCTCCAGCCCGGCGGACATCGTCTGGCATCAGCTCTGTCCATGAGCATCGCCTTCACATCCACCCTCGATGGCGTCAGCGCGGCCCTTCTGGACAGTTGCCTGGATGCCGCGAAGCAGCTGCCCCCTCAACGGCCCGGCACGGCAGAACTCGCCGCTACCTTGTACGACATCTATCTGACGTGGCTTGAACATCTCAGCGACAGACTGGCCGAGTTACCCGATAGCGACCTGGTCGATAGCGACTTGGCCGACAAGGCCAAGCCATTCAGACTCGCCGCTTTGCACGAGGCGGGCCTGCGCTACCACGAGGCGGGCCGATGGCGTGACGCCCTGTCCGTCCTGCGTCGCGCCACCGAAGGCTACGAAGAGCTCATGGAGCACAACCCGGAGCGATACCGGGAGCCCTTCGCCACCGCCCTGCAGAACCTGGGCTCGGTCTCCATGAGCTCGCTCAAGGGCAAGGAGCAGTACGCGGAAGCAGCCAGAGTCCTGGAGCGTGCACGCGTTCTCTACGAGCGGCTGGTCGAAGACGATGCCTCGGCGCACAGCCGCCGTCTCGCCGCATGCCTCAACAACCTGTCTCTGTGTCTGCTCCGCCTTGACCGTCATGAAGAGGCAATGGTGTACGGCGGACGCGCCGCGGAGATCTACGAGTGGCTGGCCGCCTCGAGACACGACGAAGACGCCGGCAGCACCGGAGAACTGGCGAACAGCCTCATCGCTCTCAGCATGCTGTACGGGGAGCGCGGCCTTCACGCCAAGGCCGCGGAATGCTGCCGGCGAGCGGTCGACCTGTGCGAGCAGCAGGCCGAGGAAGACGACGCGATCGCCCTCAGACTGGCCGTGGCGCTGACGGAGCTCGGGCGGCACCATGCGGACCTGGGGAGGCCGAGCGACGGAATCGCCTGCAGCCGGCGGGCTGTGGAGATCACTCGAAGCCGGGCCGAGCAACTTCCCGAGCAGTTCCACCATCAACTGGTGGACGCCCTTTCCGTCCTCAACCGCTGCTACGTCAATGCCCGCAGGCCCGGGGAGGCTCTTGAGCACCTTCAGGCGACGATGCCCCTCATCGAGGCCATGGCCGAGACACATCCGTGGCGGTACCTGCCGGCACTCGGTAACGTGCAGGGCCTGCTCGCGGTGGTCTTCGATGCACTCGGCCGGGACACAACCGCTCTGCACTGCGCTGAGCGAGCAGTCGAGGTGTCCAGGCAGCTTTCGGACCAGGACCCGGTGGTGTATCTCCCTGTGCTGGCCGAGGACTTGCGCCGTCTCGCCGATCGATGCCGGGCGGCAGGCAGACTGAGTGAGGCCGTCGACCACGCCCGCCGGTCGGTACAGATCCGACGGCATCTCAGCGACGCCAAACCCGATCGTTACCTGCAGGAGCTCCCGGACAGCCTGCGCACCCTGGCCTGGGTGCTTCGCGACACGGGCATGAGCCCACCCGCAGCGGCGTGCAGCGAACAGGCGGTGGCGATCCTGCGGCATCTGGCCGACAGGGACCCGCTCCGCTTCCGGCATCTGCTCGCGGCCCAGCTGAGCGACCACGGGGTCCACTGCGCCACCGTCGGCCTACGCGAAGAAGCCTTCGACGCGGCTGAGGAAGCGGTAGAACTCTACGAAGCGCTCGCTCAGCGGGACCCGCACCTCCACCGCAGAGACCTCGCCATCTGCCTCGGCAATCTGGGTAACCGTCATCGCCAGTTGGGTGAGGCAAGCAGTGCACTGCCGTACTGCGAAAGGGCCGTTGGGATCTGGGAGGAGCTCTTCACGTATGAGCCTGGGCAGTTCAGGTCCGGCCTGGTCGGCGGCCTGGTGAATCTGAGCGATTGCCTGGCCCAGCTCGGCCGGCACGAGGAAGGCCTCCCGTACTCCGAGAGGGCACTCACCCTGCGCCAGGAAGTCTGTGAGCAGGAGGGGCGTCTCGGAGAGCTGGCCCTTGCCCTGCCGCTGAAAATCCACGGCCGCCTGCTCGCACTCGTCGGCCGCCTCGAGGAGTCGCTCGATGCCGCGATGCGCGTCGCGGAGATCTACCAAGGGGAGTACCGGGCCCGTACGAGCCTGCAGTCCGAGTTCCCAGCCGCGCTGGCCTGGGTCGCAGACCGTCAGGCCCTGCTGGGACAAGAGCGCGAGGCACGCGGGAGCCATCGCTTGGAAGTGACGATCTGGATGGAGCTCGCGCAGCGGGACGCCGGGTTCGCCGGGCAACTGGCGAGCGCCTTCAGACGGTACGCGGACACGATGGAGCGCTTCGGACATGTGGGTGCCGCCCGGCAGCTGCGTGACACAGCTGCCCACCACGACTTGATCGCGCCCAGACGGGCGGAGCAGATGGTCGACCTCGACGACCGCTTCTTCATCGACAGCGGATGGGAGACGGTGGCCGTGGCGATAGCAGCCGCCCAGGGTGGGGACACGGAGGCTGCCACATGGGTGGACGCCTTCCTGGTCAGACGTGCTCAGACGTCCGACTGGACACCGCTGGCCTCCGCGCTTCAGCGCGTACGCCGGGGGGATGGCAACACGGACAGCGATGACCTGTTCGCCGGCCTCGACCCGGATGACACCCTCATCGTGCGTCGCACGCTGGACCTGATACGCCTTCCAGCGAGCGAGCGGCCCGTCTTCACACAGGGCCGAGCGGACGCGGCAGTAGTCACGGCATGGCGGCCGAATATCGAAAGCTTGCTCCTGGCCGCCCAAGGGCAAGCGGAGGAAGACTCGGGCCTGGAAGAATTCCTGACCGAGCTCGACGAGGACCCATTGTGGACACCCCTGGCGGCGCGTATCCGCCGCTTCCTGACTGGCGAGCGTGGTCCGCAACTCCGCACGGGGCTCGATCCATTTGGCCGCGCGGTCATCTCGACCCTGCTCACCCGTGCCGAAGAGTTCATCGCCGAAGCGTAGGGGTTCCGACTGTCAGCGACGCTCTCCCGCAGCGACGCCGGGCTCGGCATGCGCGTTCTACGTCCGTGGCAGAGTGCCTCCGCTCGACACCCGTGCAGAAAGATACGGGTCATGGGACCTTTTCCTCGACGCAAGCGCAGACTGCGCGGTGAAGGGGGAGCGGTGACCAGTCGGTTGTTGATGCCTTGGCGGGGTGCGCACGTGCGGGCGGAAACGGCGGCGGGCGGGGGTGGTTCGACGCGGGCCACCGCCATTCTGGACTGGGATCAGCCCGTCGTGGCGGCGCTCGTGGAGCGCGTACGGCAGCAGGCGGGGGCCGGAGCCGAGGCTCGTGCCGTGCTGCGCGTGGCGCACGGGGTCATCGCGCGGGAGGTGCGGCCCGTGTATTCCGTGGAGGACCGGCATCCGGTCTCGCGGACGCTGCGGTTGGGGCGAGGGTCCTGTAGTCAGCGGATGGGTGTGCTGGAGGCTGTTGCTCGGGCGGTGGGTGTACGGACTCGGGTGCGGGGGCTGATGGTTGACGGGGCCTTCTGGTATCCGCGGTTTCCACGACTCAAGCCCTTCGTTCCGGAGCGGGTACTGCTTGCCTGGCCCGAGTTCCTGATCGGTCGGGAGTGGGTGCCGGTCGGGGAGCTGTTCGACGGGGTGGCTGGAAGCGGCGAGGCCTTCAGTAATCGTGGAGGCGAGACGCTCTTCGATGCGGTGGCGCGGGTCGGCGTGGACTGGAGCGGGTCCGTGAGCTGCGGTGCGCAAGGCGGCATGGCCTGCGATTTGTCCGCCCAAGTCCTCGCCGATCTCGGGTACTTCGACTCTCGTGACGAGCTTTTCGAGCGGCACGGGCAGACGTTGTGCCGCCCGGCTCGCACGTGCTTGGAGCCCGTACTGGGGCGCTGGAGCGCGGGTGCCCGGCTTCTCGCAAGTACGGGTTACCGCCAATAACCGTTCGGCCTCTTTGGTCATCCCGTCTCCTGCGTCTGGGAAGCGGGGATCGTTAGCGTCTCGCCATGACGCGACGTACGCGACGTAAACGGTTCGGGACGCGGCGGATCAAGGCCTTACAGCGGGTGCGGGACCGGGCGCTGCAGCGGCGGGAGGAACGGCGGGCCGGTGGCCGGGTGCGGCGGTTGGGCCGGCGGGCCGAGCGTGCCCGCCCTTGGCTCCAGCTCGTGGCCGACGTCGCCGCCCTCCTCGCACGACTGGTGAGGTAAACCCGTCGATTCGGTAGTGCTCACGCCAGCGCCCGTGCCATCCGTCGCACCGCCTCCGTGAGCAGTTCCCCGGACGTCGCCAGGTTCAGGCGTACGTGTCCTGCGCCGCCCGTGCCGAAGGGGATGCCGGAGTTCAGGGCGACTCGGCCCCGGTCCAGGAAGGCGGATGCCGGGTCGTCGCCGAGGGGCAGGGACCGGCAGTCCAGCCAGGCGAGGTAGGTGGACTCGGAGGGGGCGTAGCCCACAGAGGGCAGATGCTCGGCCAAGAGGTCGGAAAGCAGCCGGCGGTTTTCGTCGAGGCCCAGTAGCAGGGCGTCCAGCCATGGGCCCCCGTCCCGGAGGGCTGCCGTGTGGGCCAGGATGCCCATGTGGCTGGGGCCGTGGCTGACCTCCTCGGGGAGTTCGGCCAGTTCCGCGGCCGCGTCGGGGCCCGCGATGGCCAGGGCCGCCTTCAGGCCCGCCAGGTTCCAGGCCTTGGAGGCGGACATCAGGGAGAAGGCGTTCTCGCCGCCGGGGACCGTCAGGTACGGGACGAAACGGGCGCCCGGCGACACGAGCGGGGCGTGGATCTCGTCGGCCACCACGCGTATGCCGTACGCGTGGGAAAGCCTTGCCACGGTGGTCAGTTCGGCGGTGGTGTGCAGCGTGCCGGTGGGATTGTGCGGGTTGCAGAGCAGGTACGCGGCCCGGCGGCGCCCGCCCTCGGTGACCCGGTCGAAGGCCGACTCCAGTTCCGCGAAGTCCAGGCGGCCGTCCTCGCCCAGCGGGGCCTCGACCACGGTGCGGTCCATGTTCCGTACGAACTGGTAAAACGGCGGATAGACAGGGCAGTTGACGACCACCGGGTCTCCCGGCCCCGTCACCAGCTTCAGCATCTCGACGATGCCCAGCATCACGTCCGGCACGATCGCCGTACGCTCCACGGCGAAGTCGTCCCAGCCCCACCGCTTCCCGGCGAACTCCGCCAGCGCCTCCGCGTACGCCGTCCCGGCCGGATAGCCCGTGTCGCCAAGCGCGATCGCGCCCGTGAGGGCACGTGCGACCGGCTCGGCGAGCGGGACGTCCATCTCGGCCACCCAGAGGGGCAGTACGTCCTCCGGGTAGGCGCGCCATTTCATGCTCGTACGGCGGCGGAGTTCGTCGAGGGAGAGCTGGCCGAGGGGGTTGGGGTGGGCTTCCGGGTGCGCGGGAGCGGCGGGCGCGGCTGGAGTGGCGTCAGGGGTGGTTTTAGGCAGCATGTGGAAGATTCTTCCCCTCTGCGACTCCTTCGTACGCCAGTTCACGCGACCAGCGTCACCGCGCCCACCGCCGGTGTCCGCAGTGTGCGACGGGCCGTGGCGAGGCTGTCACGATGGCGACTATTAGCCCGGCGGGCAGCTGTTGTTTGTCGGGTGCGGGTCCGTTGTGGCTTGTCGCGCAGTTCCCCGCGCCCCTAATTTGCGCGGGCCGTCCGCTTAGTGGGGCGCCCCTCGCTCGGGGGCGACTAATAGCTCGGCGAGCAGCTGTTGCTTGTCGGGTACGAGTCCGTCGTGGCTTGTCGCGCCCGCGCGGCGGAGCCGCAAATTGATACAGCCCGCGCCCCTATGGGGCGCACCCCTCGGCCACCGTGAAGCCGATTGCCGAGCCGCCCCCTTCCCGTCTCCTTGCGAACGGCTCTCCACCATGCGCCGTAGCCACCTCCCGCACGATCGACAGGCCTAGGCCCGAGCCGGGCAGGCTCCTTGCGGCCGGTGCTCTGTAGAAGCGGTCGAAGACTCGCTCAAGGTCCTCTTCTGCGATGCCTGGGCCTCGGTCCAGGACCAGGACCTGGACTCGGACCGACCCGTCGTCTCCCCTCACCTCGATCTCGATCGGGGACGTGCCTTCCCTGTCGAACTTCGCCGCGTTCTCCACCAAGTTGGACAGTGCGCGTTGCAGGGCTGCCGGGCGGCCGTTTACCACCGTCTCGCCAGTTGCCCGTACGACGATCTCCCGGGCCGTTCTCCTTCTCGCCGCTACCGCCACGTCCTCCGCGATGTCCGCGACGGCCACCCGCTGTGGTGGCTCGGTGGCGGGCTGGCCTGCCGCCAAGTCGACCAACTCGTTGACCAGGTCCGTCAGTTCGCGGGACTCGTGGGTCAGGTCCGCTACCAGGTCCTCCCTGGCCGCAGGTGGGAGTTCGTTGATGCGGCGGAGCATCGAGATGTTCGTGCGGAGGGACGTCAAAGGCGTGCGGAGTTCGTGGCCTGCGTCTTGGACCAGGCGGCGTTGGTCTTCCTCGGACTGGGCGAGGCGGCCGAGCATGCGGTCGAAGGAGCGGCCCAGGCGGGCTACCTCGTCGCGGCCCGTCACCGGGACCTGGGTGGCGAGTTGGCCCGTGCGGGCCACGTTCTCGGCTGCGCCCGCGAGGCGGACCAGGCGGGAGGTGATCCGGCGGGCCAGCCACCAGCCGAAGAGGCCCGCGGCGAGCACGACCGCGGACACCAACAGCACGGTCCGCTGCTGGAGTTCGCGCAGCAGGTCCTCCGTACCGGAGAACTCCTGCGCGACCTGCACCGCGCCCCGTCCCTCGCCGAGCGCGACGGTCGCCACCCGGTACACCTCGCCGCCGACCTCGGCATCGCGGTGTTCCACCAGCCGCCCGGCGGTCGATGCCGACGCGATGCGCCGGTCGTCGGCGCCGGCCGGCAGCGGCGGGCTGCCGCGGTCGACGACCGTGCCGTCGGGGCCGAGCACCTGCACGGCCGTGCCGCTCGGCCGGATCAGGTTCTCGCGCGGGCCGTCTTCGGTGCCGGACGCGGCGAAGTCCTCGGGCGTCAGGGCGTCTTGGCGTACCTGGGCGCGCAGGTCCCGGACCACGTTCTCGAACACGGTTCGCTGGTCGACCCGGACGAGCCGGGCGGCAGCGTCGTACGAGAGGAATCCCACGAGTACGGTCACGACCGCGGCGACGAGCGCGAAGGACACCGCGAACCTGGCCCGCAACGAGGACAGCCCCCGCGACCTCGCGAACCACCGCGCCGCCAACCGCCGCCCCGCGGAAGGCACTCAGCCCTCCCTCAGGACGTACCCGACACCCCGCACCGTGTGGATCAGCGCGGGCGCACCCGGCTCGTCGCCGAGCTTGCGCCGCAGATAACCGACGTACACGGCGAGGTTCTTGGAGCCGGGACCGAAGTCGTAACCCCAGATACGGTCGTAGATCGTGGAGTGGTCGAGGACGATGCCGGCGTTGCGGGCGAGGAGTTCCAGGAGGTCGAACTCCGTGCGGGTGAGGTCGATCTCACGCTCCCCGCGCCAGACGCGCCGGGCCGGCGGATCGATGCGCAGCCCCGCCACCGCGACTTGCGCGCCGGGCATGCGTTGCTGTTCCTCGGGTACGCCGACGGCAAGGTCCGTACGTCGCAGCAGTGCCCGCAGTCTGGCGAACACCTCGTCGACGTCGAAGGGTTTGACGACGTAGTCGTCCGCTCCGGCGTCCAGACCGGCGATGCGGTCGGCGGTCTCCACGCGCGCGGTGAGCATCAGGATCGGCGTACGGTCGCCCTCGGCACGCAGCACGCGACACACCTGGAGGCCGTCGATGCCCGGCATCATCACGTCGAGCACGAGGACGTCCGGCGGACTGCGATGGGCCTGCGCGAGGGCCTCCACGCCATCGGCGACGGCCGTCACCTCGTACCCTTCAAGGGTCAGGGCACGTTCCAGGGCGTGGCGGATGGCACGGTCGTCCTCGGCGAGCAGCACGTTGTGGGGCACACGACCAGTCTGCCAAGGCCTGGGATACGTAGTACCTGATGAGCAGGGGTACGACCGGGTCTCTTACCCGGTTCTCACCCCGCTGGGACCGGTGGCTCACCTCGCCCGGCCACTGTCTCCCGGGGACCGGGTCCATCAGAAGGACCCGAGGGCGACCAGAGCCGCGACGGGGAAGGCACGCACGGGATGAAGCGTAGGAAGGCCGCGAAACGCATGAGGATCGTGTTTCTGCTGCACAACGCGTACGCCATCGGGGGCACCGTCCGCACCACACTCAACCTCGCCTCGGCGCTCGCCGACCGGCACAAGGTCACGATCGTGTCGATGTCGCGCCACCGGGACGTGCCGCGCTTCGACGTCGACCCCCGCATCACGCTCGTCCCCCTCGTGGACACGAGGGACGGCAGCGCGGACCTCTCCGACCCCCTGCACGCCGAGCCGGCGACCGACTTCCCCTCCGCCGACAAGCGGTACAAGCAGTACAACCGCCTGACGGACCTGCGCGTACGCGACTATCTGGCGGACTGTGACGCGGACGTCGTCATCGGCACCCGCCCCGGCATCAACGTCTACGTCTCCCGCTTCGCCCCGCCCCGCGCCCTGCGCATCGCCCAGGAACACCTCAGCCACGACGCGCACAGCAAGAAGCTGCGGGCCGTACTGGCCCAGGAATACGGCAGGTTGGACGCACTCGTGACGACGACGAAGGCGGACGCGAAGGTGTACCGGAAGCGGATGCCGCTGCCGGGCGTACGGGTCACATCCGTGCCGAACATCGTGCCCGCGCCGAAGGGCGTGGCACCCTCCACCGGCGACGCGAAGGTCATCGCGGCGGCGGGACGGCTCGTACCCGGCAAGCGGTTCGACCTGCTGATCGAGGCGTTCTCGGCGGTCGCCGCGAAGGAGCCGGAGTGGCGGCTGCGGATCTACGGCGGCGGGGCCCAGAAGGAAAACCTCCAGTCACTCATCGACGGCCTCGGCCTCACCGGCCGCGCCCAGCTCATGGGCCCGCACACCCCCATCGAGGCGGAGTTCGCCCAGTCCTCGCTCGTGGTCAGCGCCTCGGACGCGGAGTCATTCGGGATGACCCTCGTCGAAGCGATGCGCTGCGGCGTACCCGTCATCAGCACGGACTGTCCCCTCGGCCCCGCCGAGATCATCACGTCCGGCGTCAACGGCCGCCTCGTCCCCGTGGGCGACGCCCGCGCCCTCTCGGAAGCGATGCTCGACCTGATCGCGGACGAGTCGGCGCGACGGGAGATGGGGCGGGCGGCGCTGGAGAGCGCGCATCGGTATGACGCGGAGCCGATTGTGGCGCGCTATGAGGGGTTGTTCAGGGAACTGCGGGCTGCTCGGCGCAAGGCCAAGATCGAGGAGTGGAAGCGGAGGGTTCGGCGGGCGGTTCCGGGCCTGGGCGGGCACTCGGAGGGGGCGTCAACTTCTCGCGCTTGACGTCAAGTTCGGGCGCGTGACGTCTACTTCGCGTGCCCGACGTCTACTTCGCGTACCTGACGTCTACTTCGCGTGCGTCACCGCGTAGATCATCACGAACGCCACGATGTGGATGCCGAAGAGGAAGTACGCCAGGTACCACCAGACGTAGCGTTCGTTCTTCTTCTCCTGGGCCAGGCGGCGTTTTTCAGGGGTGTCCGCGGGCGGGTCCTGGGAGTCGGGCATCACAACTCCCTGTGGACCTTCGTGTTGGATGCCTGGGCCCGGGGGCGGACGACCATGAGGTCGATGTTGACGTGGGAGGGGCGGGTGACCGCCCAGGTGATCGTGTCGGCCACGTCGTCGGCGGTCAGCGGCTCGGCCACGCCCTGGTAGACCTTCGCCGCCTTCTCCTCGTCGCCGCCGAAGCGGGTGAGGGCGAACTCGTCCGTCCTCACCATGCCGGGGGCGATCTCGATCACGCGCACCGGGGTGCCGACGATCTCCAGGCGGAGGGTCTCGGCGAGTACGTGCGCGCCGTGCTTGGCAGCGACGTAACCGGCGCCGCCCTCGTACGTGCCATGTCCAGCGGTGGACGAGACGACGACCACCGTGCCGTCGCCGCTCGCGGTCAGGGCGGGGAGCAGGGCCTGGGTGACGTTGAGCGTGCCGAGGACGTTCGTCTCGTACATCTGGCGCCAGTCCGCCGGGTCCCCCGTCGCGACCGGGTCGGCGCCGAGCGCGCCGCCCGCGTTGTTGACCAGCACGCCGATGGTCTTGAAGGCGGTGGCGAACTCGTCGACCGCCGCGCGGTCGGTGACGTCGAGCGCGTACGCCGTCGCCTGGTGGCCCGCCGCCTCGAGCTCCTCCGCCAGCGCCTCGATACGGTCCTTGCGGCGGGCCGTGAGCACCACCCGGTACCCGGCGGCCGCCAGCTGTCGCGCCGTCGCGGCCCCGATTCCGCTGCTCGCGCCGGTGACGACAGCGATACGGGACTTGGCGGCGGGGGCGGTCATGGGCTGCTCCTCGGGCGGGGACGTACGGGCCCGCGCTCGCTCGCGCGAGCCGGCGTTCGAATCCCCGCCAGGATAGGCCGGTGGCCGGCACGGACGTCGAATGCCCCGGCAATGGCCGGCGCCCCCTGAAGCCGCCCCGCCCCGCCCCGTCAGCCCAGCTGTGCCTTCACGTGGTCGATGACCTCGTTGAACTCCTTCGTCGGCGAGAAGTCGATGTATTCGCAGTCCTCGAGGGCTTCCGGGGCGTGCCCGGGCGCCCAGTAGAAGGCCTGTCCGGCCTCGTAGATCTCCTCCCCGCCCTTCGTACGCATCTTCAGCCGGCCCTTGAGCAGGTATCCCCAGTGCGGGCATTGGCAGAGGTCGTCCGGTTGCCCTTTGAGGACGGGCGCCATGTCCGTGCCCTGCGGAAACCGCACGAACGCGACGGACATGTCCCCGCCGATCTCCTGCATGCGCAGCTCCGTGCCGCCGCCTTCGAACGCGACGGGCGTCTCGTTCTGTGTCGTCGCCGTCATGGTTCCTCGCCCTTCTTTAAAGGAGCTCGTCCTTCCAGCTTGGTCCTCATCGGGCTCAGCTGCCTCCTCTGGGCGCGGGCCGGTGACCTGATGCACGGGCCCGGGGACGGTGGGAAAATCGAGGTGGGTGATCCTCTGCGCAGGAGGTGGCTCCATGGGACAGGCACGTGAGGTCATGGACCGGCTCACCGAGGCGGTCACCACACCCCCGGACATCAAGGCCCTCAACGAACTGTTCGCGGCGGACGCGATCGCCGTGACGCCCGACGGCGGAGAGCTCCACGGGCGGGACAACATCGTCGAGTACTGGCGTCAGATGACGGACGCGATCCCGGAGGGCACGTTCGAGTCGGTGCACTCGTACGAGATCGGCAACACCGCCATCGACGAGGGCTTCTTCAGCGGCAGGAACACCGGGCCGATCCACCTGCCCTCCGGCGAGACGCTGCCCGCGACGCAGAGGGAGATCAGGATCCGCGGGATCGACCTCGCCACCATCGACGCGGACGGCCGGATCGCGGACTACCGGCTTTACTTCGACCAGTTGGACTTCCTGGGGCAGCTGGGGCTGCTGCCGGAGGACCTGCCGGCTTGAGGTATTGCCAGCTTGAGGTCTCGTCGGCCTGAGGTCCTGCTGGCCTGGGGACCTTGTCGGCTTGCTGTCCCCGCTGCTTCGGCGGGTCAGCCTCGCGGTGCGTACATGATCACCGCCATGCCCGCGAGGCAGATCAGCGCGCCCGTCACGTCCCAGCGGTCGGGCCGGAAGCCGTCCGCGACCATGCCCCAGGCCAGCGAGCCGGCGACGAAGACTCCGCCGTACGCGGCGAGGATGCGGCCGAAGTTCGCGTCGGGCTGGAGGGTGGCGACGAAGCCGTATGCGCCGAGGGCGATGACGCCCGCGCCGATCCACAGCCAGCCGCGGTGCTCGCGTACGCCCTGCCAGACCAGCCATGCGCCACCGATCTCGAAGAGGGCGGCGAGGGCGAAGAGTGCGGCGGAGCGGGCGACGAGCATGGGGGCAGCTTCGCATGGGGCGGGGGTGTGGCGACGGGCCGATGCCGTCACCTGTTCGCGGGGCTTGTCGGGGGTGCCGGGTGGCATACATCCCCGTATGACCCTGCCCAGGTCCATGTCCACTTCTGGTGTCGCCCCCGGTGCGCGGCGCAGCCGTCTGCTCTCCGAGCTGGCCACCGAGTCGCGCCGCGGCATGGCCCTGTACGCCCTCTTCAACCAGGCCGTCGCCGACCAGCTGAAGCTGCACCCCACGGACCTCCAGTGCCTCAATCTCCTCAGCCTGGAGAGAGGGCCGGTCACGACCGGACGGGTCGCCGAGTTGACGGGGCTGACGACCGGATCGGCGACGCGGCTCGTGGACCGGCTGGAGCGGGCCGGTTATGTCGTACGGCAACGGGATGCCAGCGACCGGCGGCGCGTACTCGTGGCGACCGTGCCGGAGAAGGCCGAGGAGTTCGGCCGGATGTGGCGGCGGCTTAGCGGCGACTGGTACGCCCTCTTCGAGGAACTCGGGGACGACGAACTCGCCCTGCTCATCGGTCACATGAGACGGACGGTGGAGTTCACGGCGACACAGACGGCTCGGCTACGGCGCGGGGAGCTCGACTCGCACTAGGCCGACTCTGGCCGGCTCTAGACCTGCGGAGCCTCCGCGTCGTACCGCTCCCGTGCCTCGATGACCTCCTCGATGTGCCGTTCCGCCCAGGTCTTCACCGCCACGAGGAGGCTGCAGAGGTTCTCGCCGAGCGGGGTGAGTTCGTAGTCGACGCGTACCGGTACGGACGGGGTGACGGTCCGCGCCACGATGCCGTCGCGTTCCAGTGTGCGCAGCGTCTGCGTCAGCATCTTGGGGCTGACGCCCGCGATCTTGCGGCCGAGGTCGCTGTAGCGCTGGGGCCCGGCGGAGAGCGCGGCGACGACGAGGCTGACCCACTTGTCGCTGAGGCGGCCGAGGAGCTGGTTGGTGGGGCAGTTCTTGACGAAGGCGTCGTATTCGATGCGCGCCTGTTCACGCCGCTCGGCCGCTGTCTTGGTCGCCATGGCTCGTCGCCTCCGGGTACCTCTGGGTGACGTACGCACTTTCAGGTGCCTACTTACGAAAAGATAGTAGCTCTTCCTAGGGTTGTCGCAACGGGATGGAAACCCGCACAAATCACCTGTCATTGGGGAGAGTTGTCATGCGTGCAGCAGTGGTTACGGCCTTCGGTGGTCCGGAAGCCGTGGAGATCATCGAGACGGACGTGCCGGAGCCGGCCGCCGGGCAGGTGCGGATCAAGGTCGCGGCCGCCACGCTCAACCCGGTCGACGCGGGAGTGCGCGCGGGAGCATTCGCGGGCCTCTTCGGCAACGCGGGCGAGCGGCACGGTCTGGGCTGGGACGCGGCCGGGACGGTTGACGCGGTCGGCACGACGGCCGGGGCGGCGGGCTGGAGCGTCGGCGACGAGGTGGTCGCGCTCCTGTTCGCCATGGGCGCGTCCCTTGGTACACACGCCGACTACGTGATCGTGGACGCCGCCGCGGTGGCCAAGGCGCCCACGACGGTCGACGCGGTGCACGCCGCCACGCTTCCGCTGAACGCCGTCACCGTCACCCAGGCCCTGGACCTGCTGGACATCCAGAAGGGCCAGAGCCTCCTGGTGACGGGCGCGGCAGGCGCGGTCGGCGGTTACGCCGTCCAGCTCGCCGCCCATCGCGGTATCTCCGTGACCGCCCTGGCCCGGGAGAGCGACGAGGCGCTTGTACGTTCCCTGGGGGCGGCCCACTTCGTGACGTCCGGCGACGTCGAGGCGGGCAGCGTGGACGCGGTGCTCGACGCCGCGATCCTCGGCGAGGCCGCGCTGGAGTGGGTGCGCGACGGCGGCGCGTACGTCGGTGTCATTCCGCAGGGCGCCCCCGCCTCCGTACGCGGGGTGCGGACCGACGCGGTGTCGGTGACCCCCGACGGGGCGCGCCTCGCGGAGCTGGTGGCGCTCCTGGACGAAGGGGTGCTGACGGCTCGAGTTGCCGAGACGTACGCCCTGGACGACGCGGCCAAGGCGCACGCCCGGCTGGCGGAGGGCGGCATCCGGGGACGCATAGTGCTCGTTCCTTGAGTTCCTTGGAGTTCCTTACGGGCTGTGCCCCTGTGCGTACGCCGCCGGGGGCACCCCCACCGTCGCCGTGAAGTCGCGTACGAGGTGGGCCTGGTCGGCATAGCCGAGGTCGGCGGCGAGGGCGGCCCAGTCGATGTCCGACCGGGTGCCGGCCAGTTCCAGGGCCTCGTGGATCCGGTAGCGGAGGATGATCCACTTCGGGCTGACGCCGACGTATGCCGCGAAGAGCCGTTGCAGCGCCCGTACGGACATGCCCTCCGCGCGGGCGAAGTCGGCCACGCGGAGGGTCGAGCGGTCGGTGCGGATGCGGTCGACCAGGGTCATCGCGAGGTCGGCCTTGGGGTCGGGCTGCGGGGCGAGTCCGAGCAGGAACGCGTCGAGGGCCGCGACCCGTGCGTCCTCGTCATCGGGCGTGAGTACGGCCTCGACGGCGCCCGCGGTCGAGAGGGCCGCGGGGAAGACCTCGTCCAACGGCAACCGCCTGCCCGTCCACTCCGTCAGCGCATGCCCCGGCGCGAAGGGCCGGAAGCCGCCTGGCCGGAACTGCACGCCGCACACGCGCCCCCGCCCCTCAAGCTTCTGCGTGAACAACTCCAGGCCGATCCCCGCGACCTCGCCGAACGGCTCACGCCCGGTGAAGGCCTGGAAGACGACGTTCACGGAGGGGTGCGGGACGACCTGGGACTCGTACGGCGTGGGCAGGTCCCAGTCGATCAGCCAGTAGTGCTCCAGATACGGTCGCAGCGGCTCGGCGGGTTCGCGGCGCCGGAAGTGGACGCGTGAGAAGAGCTCGGCGGCGTCGACGATGCCTCGCGTATCACGTCGGGGAGCGGCCATGGCCGGATCGTATGACGTCCGCCACCGCTTGGGGCTGTCGCGTTTCTTCAAGCCGCCGGGGAGGGGGCGTACGTACGGTCGCGTTATGACCCACGAGATCAACCAGATCGACGAGATCAACGAGATCAGTGAGCCCAATGCCGGTGTGCCGTCGCTCGGTGATCTGCTGGGCACGGCCGCCGCCCAGGCCGTTCCCGTCGTACGGGCCATCCCGGACGTGGCCCTCGCCCATCCGACGCCATGCGCCGAATACGACGTGAAGGCACTGGTCAACCACCTCTTCCATGTGGTGGTGGAGTTCCGGGAGCTGGCCGCCAAGAAGCCGGCGGACTTCACCAGTACGCCCGACCGGGTCGGGGCAGGCGACGACTGGCGGGACGGTTTCGCGGAGGCGACGGCTCGACTGGTCGAGGCCTGGTCGCAGCCGGGAGCCGAGGACGGGACGACGGGGGCCATGGAGCTGCCGGCACGGACGGTCGGCTGCCTGGTGCTGCTAGATCTGACGGTGCACATCTGGGACCTGGCACGGGCGACCGGCCAGGAGTACCGGCCGCATCCGGCGGGCACCGGTGTCCTTTCCACGCTCGCCGACACCGTGGCCGAGATGGCACCCACAGCCCGGCAGATGGGCATGTTCGCCGAGCCGCTACCCGCACCGAAGGACGCAAACACCTTCGACCGCCTGCTGACGGAAACGGGCCGCGACCCACACTGGACCCCCACCGGGCGGTAACGGGAGCGGTCCCGGGCGGCCTCTCACCAAAGCCCGGGCCCACGCATCCGAAACGGCGACCGTCACGGCCCGGGGCTGTCGCCGGAAAATGTGACACCTGAGCCATCAGGTGTCACATTTCCCGACGACAGCCCCGCCGGGCGATTCAGCCCTTCACGCACACAACCTGCTTCAGCTTGGCCACGACCTCCACGAGGTCGCGCTGCTGGTCGATGACCTGCTCGATCGGCTTGTACGCGCCCGGGATCTCGTCCACGACGCCGGAGTCCTTGCGGCACTCCACGCCCTGCGTCTGCTGCTCCAGATCCCTTGTCGTGAAGCGACGCTTCGCCGCGTTGCGGCTCATGCGCCGACCCGCGCCGTGCGAGGCCGAGTTGAAGGACTTCTCGTTGCCGAGGCCCTTCACGATGTACGAGCCGGTGCCCATCGAGCCGGGGATGATGCCGTACTCGCCGGAGCCGGCCCGGATCGCGCCCTTACGGGTCACGAGCAGGTCCATGCCCTCGTAGCGTTCCTCGGCCACGTAGTTGTGGTGCGCGCTGATCTCGGGCTCGAAGGTCGGCTTCGCCTTCTTGAACTCCTTGCGGATCACGTCCTTCAGGAGCGCCATCATGAGCGTGCGGTTGTACTTCGCGTACTCCTGCGCCCAGAACAGGTCGTTACGGTACGCGGCCATCTGCGGGGTGTCCGCCACGAAGACTGCGAGGTCACGGTCGACCAAGCCCTGGTTGTGCGGAAGCTTCTGGGCAATGCCGATGTGATGCTCGGCCAGTTCCTTGCCGATGTTCCGGGAACCGGAGTGCAGCATCAGCCAGACAGACCCGGCCTCATCTGTGCAAACTTCAACAAAATGATTCCCCCCGCCGAGGGTCCCCATCTGCTTGGTCGCCCGCTCCTGACGGAACTTCACGGCGTCGGCAACACCGTCGAACCGCCCCCAGAAGTCATCCCACCCCGGAGTACCGAGCCCATACAGCCGCTCCGGGTCAACCGGATCGTCATGCATCCCCCGCCCCACCGGAATAGCCTGCTCAATCTTCGACCGAAGCCGCGACAGATCCCCCGGCAGGTCATTCGCCGTCAGCGACGTCTTGACCGCCGACATTCCGCAGCCGATGTCGACCCCGACAGCAGCCGGGCAGACAGCCCCGCGCATCGCGATGACCGAGCCGACCGTCGCGCCCTTGCCGTAGTGCACGTCCGGCATGACCGCCAGGCCCTTGATCCACGGCAGCGTGGCGACGTTCTGGAGCTGCTGGAGGGCTCCTGCCTCCACTGACGCCGGGTCGGTCCACATGCGGATGGGGACCTTCGCTCCTGGTACCTCTACATACGACATAACGTCCTCAATCCCCCGTAAGGCAAACAAAGTTCGGGCATCGCAAATACCGGGGCCAAGGTCTATGAAAGGGAAGGCGAACCGGCGTTCACGGCCGTGCGTGCGATAGACATTGTGGTCATCGGCCGCCTTCGGGCGGCAAGCGATTAAGCGGAACGAGAGGAGCCCCCGTGCAGCGGAAGGCGTATGTAGTCGGCGTTGCCGCGTTTCTCGCGGCGACGACGGCGCTGGCCGGCTGCACCGGTTCGGACGGCGGTGAGGAGCCGGCGGATTCGAAGCAGGGTGGCTCGGGTTCGGCGGCCGCGTCGGCGGAGCCCGGGCGGTATCGGACGCTGCCGGAGCCGTGTGGTGCCGTCGAGCGGGGCACGCTGGACGCGCTGTTGCCGGGGCTCAAGCAGGTCACGGACAGGGAGCAGCGGGAGAAGGCGTATGAGGGGTCGCCGACGCTGACGTATGACACGGACCGGAAGGTCGGCTGTCGTTGGAGTGCGGAGTCGACGAGTGCGACGGATCGTCTGTGGGTGGACTTCGACCGGGTGACCTCGTACGAGAACGCCGTGAGTGACGACACTCGCGCCTCGGAGCTCTACACGGAGAAGGAAGTGGAGGCGGATCTGCCCGTACCGGCTCCGTCGTCCCCGAGTGCGACGTCCACGGAGTCCCCAAGTGGGGACGAATCCGGCGCATCAGATGAAGCGACAGAGGGTGGCGCGGCAGAGGGTGCGGAGGGCGGCGAGGGCGACGCCGACGGCGACACCGGCTCCCCCACCCCGACCGACGACCCGAGCGGCACCTCGGACGGGACCCCTTCCCCCAGCCTCACCCCCTCCGACCTCCAGCCCCGCACTCTCGACGATCTCGGTGACGAGGCGTTCCTGGACGATGCGCTGAGCGCCTCGCGGCAGCGCACGGTGACTGTGGTGTTTCGCACGTCCAATGTGCTGGTGACGATCCGGTACGACGAGCAGCCGACGAGTACGACGGACGTCCCGAGCAGCGAGGACATGCAGGACAGGGTGCGGGAACTGGCCGATCAGCTCGACGGCACGTTGAACGAGTAGCGGTCGCCGGGGGGCTGTGAGGCTGGGCGGAATGGAAGTCACATCCGCCTCGTAACGCGTACCGTGGCCCCTCGGACCCGACCGCACGCACACAAAACGCGTCTTGAGTGAAGGAACCATGCACCGACCCGCACAGCGACTCCCCCGCATCCTCGTCAGCGCAGCCGTTGTTCCGGTGATGCTCGTCGCCGCAGGCTGCTCCTCGGATTCCGGCTCCGACTCCGGTGACGCAGCGAACAAGGACTCCAGCGCGAAGGCGTCTCCCTCCGCCTCGAAGGCGGCGGTGGTGAAGGAGGCCGCGTACGCGAAGCTGCCCGAGCCGTGCAAGGTGTTCTCGTCGAAGACTCTGGGCGAGCTGGTGCCGGAGGCGTCCAAGTCCGGCAAGGAGGGCAAGTCGGACGACGCGGCGACGCGCGGCAGTTGCTCCTGGGACAGCCTGGAGGACAAGGGCGTGAAGGGCTCCCAGTTCCGCTGGTTGAGCGTGTCCTTGCTGCGCTTCGAGTCGGACCAGACGCGGGGTACGGGCGAGAAGCTGGCGTCGACGTACTACGCCGACCAGGTCCAGGACGCGCGGGCCGAGACCGGCGCGACGAACGCCAAGTCGGAGCCGGTGTCCGGTACGGGCAATGAGGCGACGCAGGTGAGTTACGACCTGAAGAAGAAGGAAGGCACCTTCAAGCAGCAGGTGGTCGTGGCCCGCGCGGAGAACGTCGTCGTGTCGGTCGACTACAACGGCGCGGGTCTCGCGGGTGACAAGGCCCCGAGCGCCGAGGATCTGTCGAAGGCGGCGCTGAAGGCGGCGAAGGAGGCCGTGCAGGCGGTGGTGACCGCCAATCAGGCCGGCGAGTCCGGCGCCGGAGCGGGTTCCGGTTCGGGCGGCAGCGCGAGCCCGAGCAAGAGCCCGAGTCCGAGCAAGAGCGCGAGCGAGAGCCCGGCCAAGGGAACCAAGGCCCCGGCCACCAAGCCCCCGGCGACGAAGAACTGACGAAGGCGGGCGAGCTCGTCTGGACCCGGGAGGGTCCGCCGGCCCCGGGATGGCCCGTCTGGCTCCAACTCGCAGCTCAGCACCGCCTCTTACCGGAGCCTGGCCCGCGCAGGGCCAGGCTCCGGCCGTATACCGAAGCCGTACCGAAGCGGAGGCGACTCCCTTCCGGACACCCGCGAACCGCACACATGTGCCACCCTGTTCCGCGCAACAGGTCTCACAGGGAGGGGAGTACGGGTGGCCGCGCCAATGGAACTCACCAGGACGCACCGGATCCTCATCGGGGTCGTCGTCTTCGGGGCGGTCGTCATCGCCGGTATCGGCTTCGCCGGTTCGTACGCGGCGGTGCGCGAACTCGCGCTGGAGAAGGGCTTCGGGAACTTCAGTTACGTGTTCCCGATCGGCATCGACGCGGGTATCTGCGTCCTGCTGGCCCTGGACCTGCTGCTGACCTGGATCCGCATCCCGTTCCCGCTGCTGCGTCAGACGGCGTGGCTGCTGACGGCGGCGACGATCGCGTTCAACGGCGCGGCCGCCTGGCCGGATCCGCTGGGCGTCGGTATGCACGGCGTCATCCCGATCCTGTTCGTCGTCTCGGTCGAGGCCGCGCGCCACGCGATCGGCCGGATCGCGGACATCACGGCCGACAAGCACATGGAGGGCGTACGCCTCACTCGCTGGCTGCTCTCCCCCATCCCGACGTTCCTCCTCTGGCGCCGGATGAAGCTGTGGGAGCTGCGTTCGTACGACGCGGTGATCAAGCTGGAGCAGGAGCGTCTGGTCTACCGGGCCCGCCTCCGTTCCCGTTACGGCCGCGCCTGGCGCCGTAAGGCTCCGGTGGAGTCGCTGATGCCGCTGCGGCTGGCGCGCTATGGAGTGCCGCTCGCGGAGACGGCTCCGTCCGGTCTCGCGGCGGCGGGCATCGAGCCGGTCCTGCTGCCTCCGGCGCCGCGGCAGCCGGAACGGGAGCTGGAGTCGTCACAGCGGGCCGGGATACCCGGGGCGCCTGCGAGGGAGCAGCGCGGCCCCGAGGCCGACGCCGTTCCGGAGCAAGCCCCGCAGCAAGAGCCGTACGCCCGGCAGCAGGAGCAGGCCCCGGACCCCGACAGCAGCCCCTGGTTCGCGCCCCCGCACCAGGAAGTGGTCTACGAGGGCGGCTACGACCCGTCGTACGAGCCCGAGGAGCGGTACGACGGCGAGCAGTACGACCAGCAGTGGTACGAGGCCCAGCGCCAGGCCCAGGAACAGGGCCAGGCTCCGTACCAGAACCAGGGCCAGGCTCCGTACCAGGGCCAGGAACAGGGCCAAGACCAGGACCAGGCTCAGGAGTACGAGCCCGGCCCCGAGGACACCGGCAGTTGGCGCATCCCGACGGGGCCGGGCGGCCGGACGCGGCAGTTGGGCGAGGGCGGTGGGGCGCCGGAGGGCCCCGAGCCGGACGAGGAATCGTACTACCAGGTCTTCAAGCAGTCGATCAACGGCAGCTACCCCACCCCGCGCCAGTTCAGTGACAACGTCGAGGCGACGTACGGCATCCCCGTCCCGGACCCTGACGCCAAGCGAATGGTCAGCCGCTTCACGAACCGTCACACGGCGGAACTGGAAGAGGACCACATCGCGTAACCGCCGTCGTGCATACGTGGCTGGGGGCGCCCGACCTTGCCGATATGCGGCTACCGCCGCGTGGCACCGGGCGCCCCCAGCGCCCCAAAGGGGCGCGGGGCTGTGTCAATTTGCGGCTCCGCCGCGCGGGCGCGACCAGCCACGACGCACCCGCAGGTGGCGTACCGGACTCCCAGCGGAGCGCTTACGCGCCGAGCAGCTTCCGTACCCGGTCCGCCCCCACCGCGAGCAGCAGTGTGGGCAGTCGGGGTCCGGTGTCACGGCCGACGAGGAGGTGGTAGAGCAGCGCGAAGAACGAGCGCTGGGCTGCCTTGATCTCCGGCGGCAGTTCCTTGGGGGTCGCGTCCGGGGCGAACCCGGCCTGGACCTTGGGCACGCCGTACACGAGGTGCGTCAGGCCGTCGAGGGACCAGTTCGCGTCGAGTCCGTCCAGCAGGAGCCGGAGGGATTCGCGGGCCTGGTCGTCGAGGGACTTCAGCAGTTCGACGTCCGGCTCCTGGCGGACGACGGTGCGCTGCTCGGCCGGTACCTGGGTGTTGATCCAGGCCTCGGCCTTGTCGTACCGCGGCCGTACTTCGTCGAGTGAGGCGAGCGGGTTGGTGGGGTCGAGGTCGCTGAGGATGCGCAGGGCCTGGTCCTCGTGGCCTGCGGTGATGTCGGCGACGGAGGCGAGTGTGCGGTACGGCATGGGCCGCGGGGTCTTCGGGAGTTCGCCCGCGGCGGTCCGTACGGCGCGGGAGTGGGCGGCGATGTCGGCGGGCAGGGCGGAGCCGTCGGCGACCTTGGCGTTGAGCTTGTCCCACTCGTCGTAGAGCCGCTGGATCTCCTGGTCGAAGGCGATCTTGAAGGACTGGTTGGGGCGGCGGCGGGCGTACAACCAGCGCAGGAGCTGGGGCTCCATGATCTTGAGCGCGTCGCCGGGTGTGGGCACGCCGCCCTTCGATGACGACATCTTCGCCATGCCGCTGATCCCGACGAACGCGTACATGGGGCCGATCGGCTGCTTGCCGCCGAAGATGCTGCCGACGATCTGTCCGCCGACCTGGAAGCTGGAGCCAGGCGACGAGTGATCGACACCGGAGGGCTCGAAGACGACGCCCTCGTACGCCCAGCGCATCGGCCAGTCGACCTTCCACACCAGCTTGCCGCGGTTGAACTCGCTCAGCCGGACGGTCTCGGAGAAGCCGCATTCGGTGCAGGTGTACGTCAGCTCGGTGGTGTCGTCGTCGTACGCCGTGACCGTGGTGAGGTCCTTGTTGCAGCCGCCGCAGTAGGGCTTGTACGGGAAGTACCCGGCGGAGCCGGTCCCGTCGTCCTCGGCGGCGGCGCCCGAGCCCTCGGCGGCCTCGAGCTCGGCCTGGTCGACGGGCTTCTGCCCCTGCTGCTTCTTGGGCGGGGCCTTCTTGGTGCGGTACTGGTCGAGGATCGCGTCGATGTCCGCGCGGTGCCGCATGGCGTGCAGGATCTGTTCGCGGTAAGCGCCGCTCGTGTACTGCTCGGTCTGGCTGATGCCGTCGAACTCGACGCCCATCTCGGCCAGGGCCTCGGTCATGGCGGACTTGAAGTGCTCGGCCCAGTTGGGGTGGGGGGAGCCCTTGGGGGCGGGCACGGCGGTGAGGGGGCGGCCGATGTGCTCGGCCCATGACTCATCGATCCCGGGGACGCCGTTCGGCACCTTGCGGTACCGGTCGTAGTCGTCCCAGGAGATGAGGTGCCGGACTTCGTACCCGCGTCGCCGGATCTCGTCGGCGACGAGGTGCGGCGTCATGACCTCGCGCAGGTTCCCCAGGTGGATGGGGCCGGAGGGGGAGAGGCCGGACGCGACGACGACGGGTTTGCCCGGGGTCCGACGCTCCGACTCCTCGATGACCTCATCCGCGTAACGGGAGACCCAGTCGGTGGTCTCGGTGCTCTGACCCACGATCGGCACGTCCTTCTTTCCTCAGGGGTTCCGCCATCGCCCGAGCGCGCTGTTGTCCGCCGGGCTGACCACCCCATTCTCCCAGCTCCACCACCATCCACGAAAACGCCTTTTCATCGCCCCCTCCGCCCTTACCCGTCCCATACCGGGGCCGGCCCCGGGGCCCCGCTGGGGCTGCGCCCCCAGACCCCCTTTCGAGGCTCCGCCCCGGACCCCGTTTCGGGGGCCAGCCCCCGAACCCCCGCTCCTCAAACGCCGGAGGGGCTGAATTGTGCGCGGCGCTCGCTGATGGGCTGAACGTGCGCTGCAATCGCCCGACGGCTGATCTCGCGCGGCCGAGCCTTGTCAGCGTGGGCCCGCATCATTCAGCCCGTCCGGCGTTTGAGGACGAGGCCGCCAGGCCGATAGCGGGGTCTGGGGCGCAGCCCCAGCGGGGTCCAGGGGCGGAGCCCCTTGGTATGGGACGGGTAGGGGCGGCGGGGGCGAAAACAACCCGCCCACCCCCACCCGCGCCCAAAAAAAACCGCTTTACGCCCCATGGGATACTGGCCACATCCACCGAACCCAAGACGAGAACGGCACCCACCCCATGGCCTCGGTCACGTCCCTCACCGCTCACGTCCACCAGCGCCTGGCGGACGCGCTGAACGCCGCCCTCCCCGCGGCGGCGGCCGGCGCAGACACCGACGTCGACCCCCTGCTGCGCCGGAGCGACCGAGCCGACTTCCAGGCCAACGGAATCCTGGCGCTGGCGAAGAAGACGAAGGCCAACCCGCGCGAGCTGGCGAGCGCCGTCGTCGAGCGGGTCGTGACCGGTGATGTGATCAAGGGCATCGAGGTGTCAGGCCCCGGGTTCCTGAACATCACGATCACGGACAAGGCGATCGTCGAGAACCTCGCGCAGCGCGCGGAGGACCCGGTGGCCCGCCTAGGCGTGCCGTACGCCGAGAACCCCGGCACCACGGTCATCGACTACGCCCAGCCGAACGTGGCGAAGGAAATGCACGTAGGCCACCTCCGTTCCGCGGTCATCGGCGACGCCCTGGTCCAGATCCTGGAGTTCGTCGGCGAGACGGTCGTACGCAGGCACCATATCGGCGACTGGGGCACCCAGTTCGGCATGCTCATCCAGTACCTGATCGAGCACCCGCACGAGCTCGATCACAAGGACAGCGAGGTCTCCGGCGAGGAGGCCATGTCGAACCTGAACCGCCTCTACAAGGCGTCCCGTACGCTCTTCGACTCCGACGAGGAGTTCAAGACGCGGGCCCGCCGCAGGGTGGTCGACTTGCAGGCAGGCGACCCGGAGACGCTCGCTCTGTGGCAGAAGTTCGTGGACGAGTCGAAGATCTACTTCTTCTCGGTCTTCGACAAGCTGGACATGGAGATCAAGGACCCGGACATCGTCGGCGAGTCGGGTTACAACGACATGCTGGACGAGACCTGCCGCCTGCTGGAGGAGTCGGGCGTCGCGGTCCGCTCGGAGGGCGCGCTGTGCGTGTTCTTCGACGACATCAAGGGTCCGGACGGCAACCCGGTCCCGCTGATCGTGAAGAAGTCGGACGGCGGCTACGGCTACGCGGCGACCGACCTCTCCGCGATCAGGGACCGCGTCTTCAACCTGAAGGCGAGCACCCTCCTGTACGTGGTGGACGCCCGCCAGTCCCTGCACTTCAGGATGGTCTTCGAGACGGCACGCAGGGCGGGCTGGCTGAACGGCGACACAAAGGCCGTACAGCTGGCGTTCGGCACGGTCCTCGGCAAGGACGGCAAGCCGTTCAAGACGCGTGAGGGCGAGACCGTACGGCTGGTGGACCTGCTGGACGAGGCGATCGACCGCGCCACGGCCGTCGTACGGGAGAAGGACACCCAGGGTCAGCTGTCCGAGGAGGAGATCGCCGAGCGCGGTGCGCAGGTCGGCATCGGCGCGGTGAAGTACGCGGACCTGTCGACGTCCGCGAGCCGCGACTACAAGTTCGACCTGGACCAGATGGTGTCGCTGAACGGCGATACGAGCGTGTACCTGCAGTACGCGTACGCCCGTATCCAGTCGATCCTGCGCAAGGCGGGCTCCACCGAACCGGCCGCGCACCCGGAGCTCGAACTGGCCGACGCGGAGAGGGCCCTGGGCCTGCACATCGACCGGTTCGCGGAGACACTCGCGGAGGCAGCCGCGGAGTACGCGCCGCACAAGCTGACGGCGTACTTGTACCAACTGGCGTCGCTGTACACGTCGTTCTACGACAAGTGCCCGGTCCTGAAGGCGGACACTCCGGCCCAGGTCGAGAACCGTCTGTTCCTGTGCGACGTGACGGCCCGGACGCTGCATCAGGGCATGGCGCTGCTGGGGATCCGGACGCCTGAGCGGCTCTGACCGCGCGACGGTACGAACCGCGGCCCGTCCTCTCCCCCGATGGGAGGGCGGGCCGCGGTGTGTTCAGGTGCTAGGACATGATCCGGTCGGCGAAGTACCTGAACGCGTCTTGGAAGCCTGGTGCGTTCGGGTTGCCGTCGACGGGGCCCTCGTAGCCCCAACCCGAGTGCAGCTGGTGCTGGATGGCCGTCACCGTTTTGGGTCCGGGGTCACCGTCGATCTCGCCGTCGTAGCCGTAGTTGTCCTGGAGGAAGGTCTGGTACTCCTTCCAGCTCTCGACGCCGAGCTTCCCGTCGACCGAGACAGACAGCCAGCGCTGGATGTTGCTGGCCTGCTGTTCGTTCAGGCCGAGGTTGTCGTACGCGGCAGCCTCCGCGCTCGCCACCGTCCTCGTGTCCTGCGCGGGTGCCGCGAAGGCGGTACCCGCGGCGGCCACGCCTCCGGCGGCGATCCCGACGGCGGTGGCGACACTGACGAGCGTCCTGGTCATGGCTCGCATTTCGTTTCCCCTTCCGATGGGCGGAGCCGACCGCACCGACCGGCTCGGCAACGAGACTGCGGGTCGGGAGGCAGGCGTCGCCACAGCTGCCACAGAAGTGACGTCATCGCGGGACGTCACCCACGCCGACCTGCGAGGACGCCGTCCGCCGGGTCGGTACGGCGGGACGACTCCGGCGGGCGGTGACCGATTCCGTACGCGTGCGGGAACCGCCCTCGGGAGGGGTCCGGGGTTCCTGATGCAAGATGCGACGGGGAACGGAACCCGGAACGCGATGAGACGACCCGGACGCACGTCGAGGTCCGCACACGCGAGTGGGGAAACATGCCGCGTTGGAAAGAGCTGCCGACCGAACTTGATCCGCGCGTCCGCCAGTTGGCGGTGCGCCTGCGCCGGCTGAAGGACCACAGCGGGCTGACCATGCGGCAGCTGGCCGCGAAAACGGGGTACAGCGCGAAGTCGTGGGAACGGTACCTGGGCGGCAGAACGCTGCCGCCCCCGGAGGCCGTCGAGGCGCTGGCCCGGATCGGCGGCGACGATCCGACACGGCTGCTCGCACTGCACGAGATCGCCGCCGACGCCTGGGGAGGCAGGCGCGGAGCCACGTCCGTAACCAAAGCGACCCATGCGACGACGGGAACAGCGGAGGCGGCGGAAGCAACCGTGGCCGTGCAGGTGCCGGAGAGCCCGCCGGCCGGGACCAAGAAGACGCGGCGGCGCGTACGTTCACCACGCGTCGCGCTCGTGGCGGGCGCGGTGACGCTGGTGGTGGCCCTCTCCGCGGCGGTCCTGGTGGTCGTACGGCCCCCGGACGGCGTGAGCAGAGCAGCGGCGGCTCCCGTCGCCCCGTCCGCTGCGGCATCGCCGTCGCCGTCGAAGCCCACGTACACCTGCCGGATGGAACGGATCGACGGCCACTGGTACGCGGGCAACAGCCGCACCCAGGACGCCCTCCTGGCGGACGGCTTCGCCGGGCCGAAGGTGGCCGAGGCGCAGTGCCTGCTGCGCCGGGCGGGCATCTCGCCGGGGAAGATCGACGGGATCTACGGTCCGCTGACGCAACGCGCGGTCCAGATCGTCCAGAAGCGGGCCGGGCTGCCCAAGGACGGGCTCGTCGGCCCGCACACCTGGAAAGCCCTCCGGGTCGGCCCGCACGCCTGGAAGGCTCCCCAGCGATGACAGCGGGGACGAAACGGAGTGACACCGGGACGACGCGGACGACACCGTCACCAGAACGCGTACGACTGGCCGCCGCGCTACGGGAGTTGAAGGCACGCACGGGCCTGAGCCTGGCAGGCCTGGCGGAGCGAACCGCGTACAGCAAGTCCTCCTGGGACCGCTACCTGAGCGGCAAAGCGCTGCCGCCACGCCAGGCAGTGCAGGACCTGTGCCGCCTCGCCCGCGAACCGGACGGCCGGTGCCTCGCGCTGTGGGAGATCGCGGAGTCGGGGTGGAGCGGGCGGGCGATGGACGGGGCGGGTGCGGGTCCGCGTACGGGTGCAGGCACAGGTGCGGCTCCGATCCCGGCCCCGGCGCCGAACCTGGACCCGACTGCGGCTCCGGCTCCGAAGGAGGGCATACGTGCTGGTCGCAAGCGTGCGGTCATGGCCGTACTCGCGTCGGTGTGTGCCGTGGCCGTCGCGAGCGTGGCGGCGGCCCTCCTTCTCCCGCCGCGCGAGGAGGCCGAGCCGCCGTCGTCCCGGTCCGCCTCCCCGGCATCGTCGGCCCCCGGACCCCGCTGCCGGGGGAACGCCTGTGAGGCCAAGGACCCGAGGCACATGAAGTGCCGTGACGCGGACTCCCTCGCCGTACGTCGCACGGCCACCGGCGCTTGGGTGGAACTGCACTACAGCGAGAAGTGCGGGGCCAGTTGGGCGCGGACGTGGGGTACGCGCGTCGGTGACCGGCTGGAGATGACGGCGGGCGGTCCCCTCCGCACCGCCGACATCTCGGATGACGTCGACGCGGAGTCGTACGTCATGACGGACATGGCCGCCACCAGGCCCGGAGTTACCCTCCGGGCCTGCCTCTTGGCTGCGTCCGGCGGCGCCAAGCAGTGCGTTAGCGCTCCGCTGGGAGGGCCGTGAATCACCTGCGGGTCCGGTGAGGGCTGGTCGCGCCCCGCGGCGGAGCCGCATATGTCACAGCCCCGCTCCCCTAACGGGGCGCCCATCTGCACCGGAGTTCAGTACAGGCGCTCGCCGAACTCCCCCGCGAAGAGCGCAACTTGGCGTACCTCCACCTCCTGCACCCGGACATCGGCCCCCGCTACCCGGACAGGGACTTCATCGCCCGCGAGATCGTGGGCCATCTCCGTATCGCGGCCGGCCGCCTCCCCGAGGACCCTGACCAGACCCTGCTCGTCTACACCGCCGCTCCCGGTTCCCCGGAGGAGAAGGCAGTGCAAGCCATGGCCAGAGGTTGAAGTGTCTGATCTTGTCCCGAAAGTATTCGATGCTGCATCGCTTTGGATCGCTAGCTGGGAAAGCAGGGAGAGCACCCATGCTGCCACTCGTGGAGACCGGCGAGGAACTTGACGAGGTCGTCGGCGACGAGGCGCTGTTGCGCCCCGCCGTCGCTGACCTGTGTGAACGGCTCGGCCTTGCCGGGCAGCGGATCGTCCGCTTCGAGGAGGGTTCGCTGCCGGTGTACGCCATCGGCGGGGCCCATGTGGTCAAGCTGTATCCCGCCTTCGAGCAGGACGACTGCGTACGGGAGGAGAAGGTGCTGAGCCACCTGTACGGCAGACTCCCGATTCCCACACCGCAGTTGCACTCGGCGGGCGCGTACAAGAACGGCTGGCACTACGTCCTGATGTCCCGCCTGCCCGGCGTGGGCCTCGACCAGGAGTGGCCGCGCATCCCTTCCGCGGAACGGGACCGGATCGTCACGGAGGCCGCCGAGGCCCTCGCGGCGCTGCACTCCGTGGACCCGGCACCGATCGCGACCGCCGTGGGCCCGGCGGACTGGCGCACGCTGATCGCCGGACAGCGGGCGCAGGCGGTCGAGCAGCAGCGGGCCTTCGGCCTCTCGCAGGCGTGGCTGGAACAGATCCCCTGGTTCCTGGACACGGTGCCGCTGCCGCCTCCGCCACGACGCGTGCTCCTGCACACCGAGTTCATGCGCCAGCACCTGATGGTGGACCCCCAAGGCTGGCGCCTGACCGGCCTGTTCGACTTCGAACCGGCCATGATCGGCGACCCGGCGTACGACTTCGCGTCCGTGGGCCTGTTCATGACGAGCTGCGACCCACGCCTGTTCAAGCGGTTCTACGACGCGTACGGCCGCCCCCCGATCAACCCCCGCGTCCTCATGGCGTACGGCCTTCTGCACATCTACAGCAATCTGCCCTACTGCCTCCGCGAACTCCCCGCCCCGCCCAAGCCGACGCTGGACGCGCTCGCGGAGACATGGTTCGGCACGGTCTGATGGCCGGGCTCATCTGTGGTTACGCCTTGCGGCCGGCCGCCCCGTAGACATTGATGTCGGCGTCCGTGACGTCGTTGATGTCCCGATAACGGATCTTCTCGATGTCGTCGAGGTTCTCGAAGTCGGCCGGGTCGATGGTTTCGGGGGCGGGCGCCGGGCTCGGGTGCCAGTGGTGGACGGGGACGACACCGGGCTCGTCGAGCTGGACGCCGGGCGTCTCGGTGAAGAAGCGCTCGACCTCGCCCTTGGTGCGGAGCACGAACGTGAACCCGCGTTCCGTGTACGTCCGTTGCACCGCGCGGATGCTCTCCGCGTTGAGGTCCTCGGTGATGTGGCTGAGCACGAGGCGGCTCCCGGAGGGCAGCGCGTCCATCAGCTCTCGTACGACCGGGTAGGCGTCCTCGTCCTCGACGAAGTGCAGGATCGCGACCAGCGCGAGCGCGACCGGCTCGTCGAAGTCCAGGGTTTTCGCGGCCAGTTCGAGGATCTGCGCGGGGTTCCTGAAGTCCGCGTCGATGTAGTCGGTCCTGCCCTCGGGGCCGCTGGTGAGCAGGGCGCGCGCGTGGGCGAGTACCACCGGGTCGTTGTCGACGTACACGATCCGCGACTCGGGGATGATCCGCTGGGCGATCTGATGGACGTTCTCGCCGGTCGGCAGCCCCGTACCGATGTCGAGGAACTGCCGGATCCCCTCCTCCTGGACCAGCCGGGTCACGGCCCGCCGCATGAAGTCCCGGTTGTGCCGCACATCGAGGTACCCGCGCGGATTGGCCGCGAGCGCCGCAGCCGCCGCGGCGCGGTCGGTCGGGTAGTTGTCCTTGCCCCCGAGGAAGACGTCATAGACGCGCGCAGGGTGCGCCTTGGTCGTGTCGATCCTCTTCCTCAGCTCGGCAGGATCCTGGCTGAGAGCATCACCACTCATGGAGACCTTCCCTCTTCAATTCATCAACCATCAGCTCACCAAATCGGCAACAAGCTAACTCCTGGGGGGACTTGATGGTGCCCGGTCGCTGCGCTCGGCTTGGGCGGGGTTCCGGTGGACCCGCGCCCGAGCCGTGAATGTCGCGCAGGGCCACGGGTTTCGCGAGTACGACTGCTTCTGGCGCGGCCTGCTGCTCGGCGGGCTGCGGCGGACAGCCCTTCAACGCCCCGCACGGCCGTCCCGGTCGCGCCTGGCAGGGGCGACCGGGACGGCTCACGCGCGCCGACGCGGCGCGGTGCGGCGACAGCGGATCAGCGCTGGTCAGCGGCGCGGTTCCCAGCGGAAGAGGCGGGAGGCCAGCGCGACGGCGACGACGACCCAGCTCAGGGTGGGCAGCAGCAGAGGCAGGGAGTCCGCCACCGGAACGCCGCCGTTCCAGGCGTTGAGGACCAGCTCGGTGGCCGAACCGCCGGGGAGCAGCCGCTTGAGCAGGGTGAGCTCCTCGGTGCCGGTGATCCCCACCCAGCTGGCGACTGCGATGGCGCCGAGGCTGACGGGCAGCGTGGTCACCTGGGCGTGCTCGGGGGAGTTCGTCAGCCCCGCCGTGGCCAGTCCCAGGCCGAGCATCATGATCACCGTCGAGAGGACCGCCGCCACCAGGAGGGGAACATTGGTCGGCCCGCCGGCGACCGCGGCCAGCACGATGAGGATCGCGGTCACCTGGACCAGTGCGAGAACGGTGACCGGGAGCATCAGCCCCGAGAGAATGCCGGCGTCGCTCGCCGGGGTGGAGCGCAGCCGCTTGAGAAAGAGGTTCTGACGACGCGAGGCCAAGGTGGTCACCGTGGTGGTGTAGAGCCCGAACGCACCCACGGTGAACATCACCACCGCCGCGATGTACCCGAGGCTGCCCAGGTCCGCAAAGGTTTCGTGCTGGTAGATGAAGTACGCGCTGACCGCCACGGGCATGAGGAAACTGGTGACCAGAACCAGCCGGTTCCGGAAGATCTGGATCAGCTCGCCAAGAGCGATGGAGAACATGGTGAAGGTCCTTTTCTAGGGAAGTTCCGGCGATGGCCTGAGCGGTGCAAGCGAAGTCCGGCGCGGTATCGCGCCCCTAAGGAGGCCGCAGGCCTCTTTCAGGGGCGCGGGGCTGTGACATATGCGGCTCCGCCGCGCGGGCGCGCCCAGCCACGACGGGCCCGCAGCGTCAAACGCACCCCAGCCCCCTCAGGGGCGCGGGGCTGTGACATATGCGGCTCCGCCGCGCGGGCGCGCCCAGCCACAACGAACCCGCAGCTTCAAACCGCCAAACCCAGCGGAGCGCTTAGCTGCCGATGGAGCGAAAGACGTCGTCGAGCCGAGTCGGCCCGGCCTGGAGTTCCCGCAGCTCCACCGCGTTGGTGTGCGCCCAACCGAGCAGGATGTAGAGGTCCTTCGGCAGATCGAAGGTCTGGATGAGGAACGTCCCGTCACTCTCGCGCGTGGCCTGCAGCGGTAGCGCCGGCGCGGGGGCCGGCAGGGAGAAGCGGATGGCGGCCGGCAGAGTCCGCGTCAGCTCGGAGACGGTCCCTTCTTGGTGGAAGGCGCCCTTGTGCATGAGCCCGATGCGATCGGCGCGCTGCTGAGCCTCTTCCAGGTAGTGCGTGGTGAGCACGATGGTGGATCCGTCTTCGCGCAGCTTGTCCACGGCGTCCCACAGAGCGTCCCGGGACTGGATGTCCAGGCCGGTGGTGGGCTCGTCCAGGAAGATCAGCTCAGGCTTCCCGTATACGGCGGTGGCGAAGTCCAGACGTCGCTTCTCACCGCCGGAGAGCTGGGACACCTGAGTGCCGGCCTTGTGCGTGAGGTCGACGATGCTGAGTACGCGTTCGACCCTGTCCCTGCGCTGGGAGAGTTTTCCGATCAGCCGGACCGATTCCCTCACCGTCAGGTCCGGGGAGAATCCGCTCTCCTGCAGCATGATGCCCATCCGGGGCCGCACGGCGCGCCGGTCGCGCGGGCTCTGCCCGAAGACCCGCACGGTGCCCGAGGTGGCCGTGCGGTGGCCTTCGACGGTCTCCAGGGTCGAGGTCTTACCGGCCCCGTTCGTGCCGAGCAGTGCGTAGAGCTCCCCCTTCCGCACCTGGAAGGACAGGTCTTTGACGGCGTGGAAGTCGCCGTAGTTGAGGTTCAGACGTTCAACGTCGATGACGGGTGTCGAGGTCATGCATCGATCTCAGCCGTCATCACGCTCGCCCGGCAGTGGCGTGGCGTCATCACGTCGCCATGACATTCCTGGGGGCAAACCCATGACGCAGTGTCACTGGTGCCACCCACGGAGCCGGAAGAATACTGCGGGGCAGACTCTGCTGTTCGATCACGGAGAGCCGCACATGGACACCGGACCCCTGCGCATTCTGCTGACGGCCAACACGGCCGTCTTCCTTGTGGTCTGCGCGGTTTACTTCCTCCACCACCTCGGCGTCGGTCTCTACCCTGACGGCATGGAGTCCTGGCTCGAGAACAACCAGTGGCTGATGTGGACGGCCGCGGCTCTCACCGTGCCGAGCGCTCTGGCGATCCCGCTGCTCAGCGTGAAGACCCAGCGGTGAGGCCGAAGCGGGGGAACACCTGATGTCCGAGCACCGTGCGGGAACGCGGGAACGGCTGCGCAGACTGAACGTCACCACGATGGTCGCGGTGACCGCTCCCGTAGGGACACTGCTGGTGGCGGTCGATTCCCGGACGTGGTGGCACGCCGTCATCCTGAGCCTGGGCGTGGCCGCGGCGCTGGTGGCTTCCATCCGGTGGACAGCGGACGGCATTCCCCGGGTCGTACTACCGTGCCTGATCATCACCGCGGTGGTGTGGCTCGCCGGGGTGTTGGTGGTGGACGGCCATACGGCGTTCTACGGCATCTCCATCGTGGGACCCCTGTACGCCCCCAAGTTGCCGCGCCACCGCGTCCTGGCCGCCGTCGGGCTGATCGCCTTCGTCGCCGTGGCGGGCGCGGCCAGGCTGTCGGTGTCACCGGCAGATGTGCCCGACACTCTGATCCGCTACGTCCTCGTTCCGGCAGGTGTCACGGTGGTGGTGACGGGCAGCATGTTCGCCGGCCAGGTCTTCTACGACCTCGTCGAGGAACTGGAGCAGTCACGGGAACGCGAAGCGGAGTTGGCCGTCGTCCGGGAACGCGTACGTTTCGCCAGCGATCTGCACGATATTCAGGGCCACACCCTGCATGTGGTGAAACTGAAGGTCATGCTGGCCGAGAAACTGGTGCGCAGCGACATCGGGCGGGCGGAGGAGGAACTCCGGGAGGTGCGCGCCCTGGTCGGCGACACCATCACCCAGACCAAGGAACTCGCCTACGCACAGCGGCGGCTCAACCTGTCCGTGGAGCTGGAGAACGCGAAGAACCTCTTCGAGGCCGCGGGCATCCGCGTACGCGTCAACCGTGAGGCCGACGTCGACGAGCGAGTCAACGGGCTGCTCGGCCAGGTCCTCCGCGAGACGACGACCAACATCCTGCGTCACGCTCAAGCGACGCGGGTGCGGATCACCCTCTCGGAGTCGGGCATCACCATCGTCAACGACGGCGCCCCGGAGGCTCCCCTGCCAGGGCTCAGCGGACTGGCCACCCTCAAGGAACGAGTGGGCGACAACGGAGGCGAACTGACGGTGGAGCAGGAGAACGGGCGCTTCCTCACGGCTGCGGCGTTTCCCTCCCCTCGCTCAACGACGCTGCCCTCCGCGGCGCGGAAGGACTGACCGATGACCACCGTGGTACTCGCCGACGACGAGGCCCTTCTCCGCAAGGCACTGGCGTCGTTGCTGACCCTCGAAGGCGAGATCACCGTGCTCGCCGAAGCGCAGGACGGCGAATCAGCCGTCCAGGCCACGCTTCAGCACAGGCCCGACGTGCTCGTCATCGACCTGGAGATGCCCGGTGTGGACGGACTCGGCGCTGTCGCGGAGATCCGCCGTGCGCGGCCGGACCAGGTGGTCCTCATGCTGACCCGCCATGCCAGGCCCGGGGTGCTCCGCAAAGCCCTGAAACTCGGAGTCCAGGGCTTCGTCAGCAAGTCGGCGGAACCCGCGCACATCACGTCGGTCATCAACACCCTGCACGAGGGCAGGCGTTGGATCGACCCGGACGTCTCCGCACTCGCCCTCGTCGACGACTGCCCCCTCACCGACCGGGAGATCGACGTCCTGCGAGCGACCGGCGCCGGGTACTCCGTCGCCGACATCGCCACCCGCCTCCACCTGGCGGAAGGCACCGTACGCAACTACCTCTCGAACGCCATGCAGAAAACCCAGACCCGAACCCGCCACGAAGCAGCACGCTACGCACGCGAACACGACTGGCTGTAGCGGCGGGCGAGGCTGGCGCGCTACCGCGCCCCGTAAGGGGCGCGGGGCTGTATCGATTTGCGGCTCCGCCGCGTGGGCGCGACCAGCCACGACGCACTCGCAGCCGTCAACGCACAGAACCAACCGAGCTCTCCGAACCGCCAAACCCAGCGGAGCGCTACCGCAACTTCTGCGCAACCTCCGTGGCCCAGTACGTCAGAACGTTCTGAGCCCCCGCCCGCTTGATCCCCGTCAGGGTCTCCAGGATCGCCCGGTCCCGGTCGATCCAGCCCTTCTCGGCGGCGGCCTCGATCATCGAGTACTCGCCGGAGATCTGGTACGCGACCACCGGCACATCCACCGAGTCCGCGACCCGCGCAAGAATGTCCAGGTAAGGCCCCGCCGGCTTGACCATCACCATGTCGGCGCCCTCCTCCAGGTCGAGCGCCAACTCCCGCATGGATTCCCGTACGTTGGCCGGATCCTGCTGATACGTCTTCCGGTCACCCTTCAGCGACGAGGCGACGGCCTCCCTGAACGGCCCGTAGAAGGCGGACGAGTACTTGGCGGTGTACGCGAGGATCGCGACATCCTCCCGCCCGATCTGATCCAACGCGTCCCGGATGACGCCGATCTGACCGTCCATCATCCCGCTGGGCCCCACCACATGCGCCCCCGCGTCGGCCTGCACCTGGGCCATCTCCGCGTAGCGCTCAAGCGTGGCGTCGTTGTCGACGCGGCCCTGCGCGTCGAGGACACCGCAGTGCCCGTGATCCGTCGTCTCGTCGAGGCAGAGGTCGGACATGACGAGGAGTTCGTCGCCGACCTCGGCCCGTACGTCACGCAGGGCGACCTGCAGAATCCCGTCCGGGTCGGTCCCCGGCGTCCCGAGGGCGTCCTTCTTGGACTCCTCCGGAACACCGAACAGCATGATCCCGGAGATCCCGGCCTCCACCGCCTCCAGCGCCGCCTTCTTCAGGCTGTCCCGCGTGTGCTGCACGACTCCGGGCATCGCGGCGATCGGCACCGGCTCGCTGACGCCTTCGCGGATGAACGCGGGGAGGATGAAGTCGGCCGGGTGCAGCCGGGTTTCGGCGACCATGCGGCGCATGGCGGGAGTGGTACGCAGCCGCCGCGGCCGCGTACCGGGGAAGGATCCGTACTTCGTCATGCCCTCTACGCTACGCCCGCCCCAGCACCACCTTTGCCGACGCGGAGTCGGGGATCACCGGGCCGCTTCCAAGCTCCGTTGCCTTCCTCGCGGCCCGCGATCCAGCTCCGCATGCGAACCCCCTACCGCGGGTCCAAGCTGGTGAAAAGGGCCCTCTACGGCTGCCCGCGCTCCCCCGGAGGACGCGATGACCACCGCCGATCACCTCCCCGACCTCTTCGCCCTCTCCGACATCCACGGCCCGGTGCTACGGCCCGACGACCCCGGCTACGCCGACGAGGTCACCGGCTTCAACCTGGCCGCACGGCACACCCCCGACCTGGTCGTGGGGGCGACCGGCGCCGACGACGTGGTGACCGCGATGCGGTGGGCGCACGCCACGGGCACCCCGGTCGCCGTCCAGGCCACCGGGCACGGCGCGAACTTCCCCATCGACAGCGGCCTGTTGATCAACACCGCCCGCATGACCGACGTACGGATCGATCCCCGTGAACGCACCGCGACGATCGCCGCCGGAGCGAAGTGGCGGCACGTCCTGGAGGCGGGCGCCCCGCACGGTCTGGCCGGGCTCAGCGGCTCGTCCACGGACGCGGGCGCCGTCGGCTACACGCTGGGCGGCGGCCTGCCGGTGCTCGGCCGGGCCTACGGGTACGCCGCCGACTACGTACGCTCCTTCGAGGTCGTCACGGCCGACGGAACCCCGCGCGAGACGAACGCCGAGCAGGAGCCGGAGCTGTTCTGGGCGCTGCGCGGCGGCAAGGGCAACGTAGGCGTGGTGACCTCGATGGTCACCGAACTGCTGCCGCTGTCCCGCATCCTCGGCGGCGCAATCTACTGCCCCGGCGAACACGCCGAGCCCCTACTCCACGCCTGGACGGACTGGACCCGCACAGTCCCGAACGAGATGTGCTCGGCGTTCACCCTGCTTCGCCTCCCGCCCCTGCCGGAGATCCCCGAGCCGCTGCGCGGCGGCTTCTGGGCCCGCGTAGCGATCGCCTGGACCGGCGACACGGCCGAGGGCGAACGCCTCATCGCCCCGATGCGCGAGGCCGCGCCCGTGACGGTCGACACGGTGGCGGAGATGGACTACACGTCCATGGACGCCATCTACGCGGACCCACACGACCCGCTCCCCGGCCGGGAGTGCTGCACGCTGCTCCGCGACCTGCCCTCCGACGCGATCCGCACATACCTGGACCACGCCGGCCCCGAGGCGCCCCCCGACTACCCGCTCCTACTGGTCGAACTCCGTCACATGGGCGGCGCGTTGTCCCGCCCCACGGCCATCGAGGACGCGATCTGCGCCCGAGACGCCGAGTACGTCCTGATCTCGGTAGCGGTGATCCCCGACTCCCGAATAGCGACCGCAGCGGAGACAGCCACGTCCGCCCTGCACTCCGCGATGTACCCCTACGGCACAGGCCTGACCATGGTCAACCTCCACGGCCGCCCCGGCGACACCCTGGACCGCTCCCGAGCCTGGACCCCCGAGGTCTACGACCACCTACGCCAAACCAAACAAACCTACGACCCCGAAAACCTCCTCCGCTTCGGCCACACGGTGCCACCGGCAGCGGCGTAAGAGGGGGACACGACCAGCGGCCCCGTAAGGGGCGCGGGGCTGCATCAATTTGCGGCTCCGCCGCGCGGGCGCGACAAGCCACGACGCACCCGCAGCGTCACAACGCACCCCAGCCACCCCAGGGGCGCGGGGAACTGCGCGACAAGCCACAACGAACCCGCAGCTTGAAACTGCCCCCCCCCCCCCAGCGGAGCGATCACGTAGTAGACCGCCGCCGCCGAGCCCCCGGCCTCCGCTCACTGGGCCGCGTAACCGGCCCCCCAGCCTCCACGGCGGCAGCCCTCCGGCGCGAGCCGAAATCGGCAAGCGCCTCCGCCAGCTTGTGAACAGACGGCTCCGGAGCCATCACATCCACCCGCAGCCCATGCTCCTCAGCAGTCTTAGCCGTAGCCGGCCCAATACAAGCGATCACCGTCACGTTATGCGGCTTACCCGCAATCCCGACCAGGTTCCGCACGGTCGACGACGACGTGAACAGCACCGCGTCAAACCCGCCCCCCTTGATCGCCTCCCGAGTCTCCGCCGGCGGAGGCGAGGCCCGCACGGTCCGATACGCCGTGACGTCGTCAACCTCCCAGCCCAGCTCAATAAGACCCGCCACCAACGTCTCCGTGGCGATATCGGCCCGAGGCAGAAACACCCGGTCGATCGGGTCGAAGACCGGATCGTACGGAGGCCAGTCCTCCAGAAGCCCCGCAGCCGACTGCTCCCCCGAAGGCACGAGGTCCGGCTTCACGCCGAAGGCGACGAGCGCCTTCGCCGTCTGCTCGCCCACCGCAGCGACCTTGATGCCGGCGAACGCGCGCGCATCGAGCCCGTACTCCTCGAACTTCTCCCGCACCGCCTTGACGGCGTTCACCGAGGTGAAGGCGATCCACTCGTACCGCCCGGTCACGAGCCCCTTGACCGCCCGCTCCATCTGCTGAGGCGTCCGCGGCGGCTCGACGGCGATCGTCGGCACCTCGTGCGGTACGGCTCCGTAGGACCGCAACTGGTCGGAGAGCGACGCCGCCTGCTCCTTCGTACGCGGCACGAGGACCTTCCAGCCGAACAGCGGCTTGGACTCGAACCACGACAACTGCTCACGCTGGGCAGCGGCGGAATGCTCACCGACCACGGCTATCACCGGCCGCCCGCCCTCAGGCGAGGGCAGCACCTTCGCCTGCTTCAGCGTCTGCGCGATGGTGCCGAGCGTCGCGGACCAGGTCCGCTGCCGAGTGGTCGTACCGGCGATGGTGACGGTCAGCGGCGTATCGGGCTTGCGTCCGGCGGCCACCAGCTCGCTCGCGGCGGCGCCGACGGAGTCGAGGGTCGAGGTGACGACGACGGTCCCGTCGGACGCGCCGACCTCGGACCACAGCCGCTCGGAGGCGGTGGCCGCGTCCACGAACCGCACGTCCGCGCCCTGCGCGTCACGCAGCGGAACACCCGCGTACGCGGGCACTCCGACGGCCGCGGCGATACCGGGTACGACCTCGAAGGGCACGCCCGCGGCGGCGCAGGCCAGCATCTCCTCGGCGGCACAGGTGTCGAGCCCGGGGTCACCGGTGACGGCACGTACCACCCGCCTGCCGCTGCGTGCGGCCTCCATGACAATATGGGCCGCGTCCCTCGACGCGGGGGCACCAGCGGTTGTTGACGCGCCGTCAACTACCGTCAGCTGAGGCGTGTCCGGGCCCGATTCCGTGTCCAGCACGGTCACGCCTTGTCTGGCGTGCGTACGGACGACCTCGAGCACTTCGGGCTCGGCGATCAGGACATCCGCGTTCGCCAGCGCCTGTACGGCGCGCAGTGTGAGCAGTCCCGGATCCCCGGGTCCGGCACCGAGGAAGGTGACGGAGCCGTGTTCCAGGCCGGCGGGAAGGGTGGTGGGGCTCAATGTGCTCGCTCCCCCATCAGACCGGCCGCGCCCTTGGCAAGCATCTCGGCAGCGAGTTCACGGCCGAGCGCCATTGCTTGGTCGTACGTCTCGGGCACGGGACCGGTGGTGGACATCTGCACCAGCGCCGAGCCGTCGGTCGTGCCGACGACGCCGCGCAGGCGCATTTCCTTGACAATCTGCCCGTCGGCCAGAAGGTCGGCCAACGCGCCCACAGGGGCGCTGCAGCCGGCCTCCAGGGAGGCGAGCAGGGACCGCTCGGCGGTCACGGCGGCCCGGGTGACCGGGTCGTCGAGTGCGGCGAGCGCCGCGACCAGTTCCGCGTTGTTCGCGGCGCATTCGATCGCGAGCGCCCCCTGGCCGGGGGCGGGCAAAACCATGTCGACCGAGAGGAACTCGGTCACTTCGTCGATCCGGCCGATCCGGTTGAGCCCGGCGGCGGCCAGTACGACGGCGTCCAGCTCGCCCTTGCGGACGTACCCGATCCGGGTGTCGACGTTCCCCCGGATCGCGACTGTCTCGATGGTCCGCCCGTGGCAGCGCGCGTACGCGTTCAACTGGGCCATGCGCCGCGGCGAGCCGGTGCCCACGCGAGCGCCGTCCGGCAGCTCGGCGAAGCTCAGTCCGTCGCGGGCGACGAGCACGTCCCGCGCGTCCTCGCGCACCGGCACGGCGGCCAGCGCGAGGTCGTCGGGCTGCGCGGTCGGCAGGTCCTTGAGGGAGTGCACGGCGAAGTCGACCTCGCCGCGCAGCAGCGCCTCGCGGAGCGCGGTCACGAAGACGCCCGTGCCGCCGATCTGCGCGAGGTTCTCGCGCGAGACGTCGCCGTACGTGGTGATCTCGACGAGCTCCACGGACCGCCCGGTCACCCGGCTCACGGCGTCAGCCACCTGCCCGGACTGGGCCATGGCGAGCTTGCTGCGCCTCGTCCCCAGCCTCAGGGGGCCGCTCTCCGGCCCCGTTCGCCGCTCAGTCATGCTCGCCCTCGGTTCTTGGCGTTCTCGGTGCTGATGTCATCGGTGGCCCGCGAGACGGAGTCGACCGTCTCCTGGTCCAGGTCGAACAGGGTCCGCAGTGCGTCCGCGTACCCGGCGCCGCCGGGCTCGGCCGCGAGCTGCTTGACCCGTACGGTCGGCGCGTGCAGCAACTTGTCCACCACGCGCCGCACGGTCTGGGTGATCTCGCCCCGCTGCTTCTCGTCGAGCCCGGGCAGCCGTCCGTCGAGCCGTGCGATCTCGCTCGCGACGACATCGGCGGCCATGGTGCGCAGCGCGACGACGGTGGGCGTGATGTGCGCGGCCCGCTGGGCGGCGCCGAAGGCGGCGACCTCGTCGGACACGATCCGCCGGACCATGTCCACGTCCGCCGCCATCGGTACGTCCGCGGAGGCCTCGGCCAGCGACTCGATGTCCACGAGCCGCACGCCGAGCAGCCGGTGCACGGCCGCGTCGATGTCGCGCGGCATGGCGAGGTCGAGCAGCGAGAGCACGGGCGCCGGGCGCGGGGCCTCGACGACGGGCTCGGGCTTACGACGCTCGGGCACCCGCCCGATGGCGGCCGCGGTCGCGGCCAGCGCGGCGATGACAGCGGCGTCGGACTCGGGCGTACGGGCGTCCTGTGCACGTCGGCGGCGGTCGACCGTCGCGTTGTCCACCCAGGCCGCGTGCTGCTCCAGAGCCGCCGCGTCCAGGCCCGCCACGGCGGCCTCCCCCATGACGGAGAAGGCGGCGGCGCCCTGCACGGGCGACAGGTCCAGCGGACAGCCGTCGTCGGTGCCGACGCTGGTGGGCGGCAGGTCCTCGCGTACGACACGGGGGGTGGCCGCGCGCTCCTCGGCGGGCGCTCCCGTACGGCCCTCGACCGCCGCGGCGACCGCCTCTGCGGTCAGGACCAGGCCCGTCGCACCCGTACAGGACACCGCGACATCGGCACGTGTCAGCTCGGCCGGCACCGATTCCATCGGTACCGCGCGGGCCGCCACGTCCGTATCGCCGCCGTCCATCAGGATCTGGGCGAGGCGCTCGGCGCGGTCCAACGTGCGGTTGGCGATGACCACTTCGGCCACCCCGGCGCGCGCGAGCGTCGCCGCGGCCAAGGAGGACATGGAGCCGGCGCCGATCACGAGGGCCCGCTTGCCGACGGCCCAGGCCTGGACGTCCGCGCCCGAGGTCAGCTGCTCCAGGCCGAACGTCACCAGGGACTGCCCCGCCCGGTCTATGCCCGTCTCGGAGTGGGCGCGCTTGCCGACCCTGAGCGCCTGCTGGAACAGGTCGTTCAGCAGCCGCCCCGCCGTGTGCAGCTCCTGCGCGGTGGCGAGCGCGTCCTTGATCTGGCCGAGGATCTGGCCCTCGCCGATCACCATCGAGTCCAGACCACAGGCCACGGAGAACAGGTGGTGAACCGCCCGGTCCTCGTAGTGCACGTACAGATAGGGCGTGAGTTCCTCGAGCCCGACCCCGCTGTGCTGCGCGAGCAGCGTGGAGAGCTCGGCGACGCCCGCGTGGAACTTGTCCACGTCGGCGTACAGCTCGATCCGGTTGCAGGTGGCGAGCACCGCGGCCTCGGTGGCCGGCTCGGCGGCGATGGTGTCCTGCAGCAGCTTGATCTGCGCGTCCGGGGACAGCGCGGCCCGCTCCAGCACGCTGACCGGAGCGCTGCGGTGACTCAGCCCGACGACGAGAAGACTCATGCCGGCATCACGGCGGGGACATCCCCGTCCGGCCCTTCCCTGATCTCCTTGGCCGCCGCGGCCTCGGCCTCGAGCACGGCCTCGGCTTCCTCGCCGGCCTTGCGCTGCTCGTGGAAGGCGAGGATCTGCAGCTCGATGGAGAGATCGACCTTGCGTACGTCGACGCCGTCCGGCACGGAGAGCACGGTCGGCGCGAAGTTCAGGATGGACGTCACACCCGCGGCGACGAGCCGCTCGCAGACCTGCTGGGCGGCGCCCGCGGGGGTCGCGATCACACCGATCGACACACCGTTGTCCTTGATGATCTTCTCGAGATCGTCGGTGTGCTGGACCGGGATCCCGGCGACGGGCTTCCCGGCCATCGCGGGATCGGCGTCGATGAGAGCGGCGACCCGGAAACCGCGCGAGGCGAAACCGCCGTAATTGGCCAGCGCCGCGCCGAGGTTACCGATACCGACGATCACAACCGGCCAGTCCTGGGTGAGGCCCAGCTCGCGGGAGATCTGGTAGACGAGGTACTCGACGTCGTAACCCACACCGCGCGTCCCGTACGAGCCGAGGTACGAGAAGTCCTTGCGCAGCTTCGCGGAGTTGACCCCCGCGGCGGCCGCGAGCTCCTCGGAGGAGACCGTGGGTACCGAGCGCTCCGACAGTGCGGTCAGCGCACGGAGGTACAGCGGAAGCCTGGCGACGGTGGCCTCGGGAATCCCTCGGCTGCGGGTCGCCGGTCGGTGAGTTCGGCCAGTTGCCACGGTGCTCCTGCGGGTAGAGCGGGGCTGCAGGCGGTCACGCGTCCGACCGCCCCGTCGACAGCAGGCTATGTCTTTGTGAATGCATGCACAAAGATGGTGTCCGATTTGCCCGCCCAACGTGACCGGGGTCACGCGACTCCGCCACATGCGTATGGAACCGGCGCAAAGGCACCTTCGTTCCCTGCTTGAAGGGGGCAAAGCCGTACACACTCCTCTACGCTCCCCGCCCCCGAGGCCGAACCGCACCCGATCCTAAGTGACTTTGCGAACCACTTGGAGTGCCCGGAAGGGCCACGGTTCGGTTACGCACACAGTCCTCACCCCGCGAGGGCTTTGCGCAACCGCCCCTCGTCCACCCGCCAGAACGTGTGCTGAGCACCATCCACCAGCACCACCGGGATCTGCTCCCAGTAAGCGCGATGCAGTTCCTCGTCCCGCGTGATGTCCTTCTTCTCCCAGGGCACACCGAGTTCCCCGCAGACTTTCTCGACCACGACCTCGGCGTCCTCGCACAGATGACAGTCGGGCTTCCCGATCAGCGTGACCAGCCGCTCGTGCGGCGCCTTCTTCTCCGTACGGCGGTCAGTACGCCGAAAGATGGGACTCATACGAGCCATTCTCACCCGACACCCGTACCCCGTCAGGTGCGCGGCTTTCCCGCAATTCGGCGTCATCACCGGTGCGCGACCAGTCAGAAACGGCCCGTAGCCGTAACGACACGGTCGCAGAGAGTTCACACCCTTCAAACCTCCCGACTCCGGAAGTAACGCTGAGACTGGCTATGCTCACGCCATGGCCGCTCTCGGATGGCTCACTCCCCGTAGGCGCTCCGCCACGGCGCGGAGCGTGTTGGCAGGCGAGGCCTCGGCGGAGGCAGCGCGCAAGTCCTCCCAGGAACTGGAGGAACTCGCGCACGAAGCCATGCCCGAAACCGCCGCGGAGGAGCCGGAGTTCCCGGTCCTCGGCGACGACAAGGCCGCCGCCTTCTTCGACCTCGACAACACCGTGATGCAGGGCGCCGCGCTGTTCCACTTCGGCCGTGGCCTCTACAAGCGGAAGTTCTTCGAGACCCGCGACCTCTACCGCTTCGCCTGGCAGCAGGCCTGGTTCCGGCTGGCCGGCGTCGAGGACCCCGAGCACATGCAGGACGCGCGCGACTCCGCGCTGTCCATCGTGAAGGGCCACCGGGTCGCCGAGTTGATGTCGATCGGCGAGGAGATCTACGACGAGTACATGGCCGAGCGCATCTGGCCCGGCACCCGCGCCCTCGCCGAGGCCCACCTCGACGCGGGCCAGAAGGTATGGCTCGTCACCGCCGCCCCGGTCGAGATCGCCACGGTGATCGCCCGCCGCCTCGGCCTGACCGGCGCCCTCGGCACGGTCGCCGAATCGATCGACGGCGTCTACACCGGCAAGCTCGTCGGCGAACCCCTGCACGGCCCCGCGAAAGCGGAGGCGGTACGGGCCCTGGCGGCGGCGGAGGGCCTGGACCTGAGCCGCTGCGCCGCGTACAGCGACTCGCACAACGACATCCCGATGCTCTCGCTCGTCGGGCACCCGTACGCGATCAACCCCGACAGCAAGCTGCGTAAGCACGCCCGCACCCTCGACTGGCGCCTGCGCGACTACCGCACCGGCCGCAAGGCGGCGAAGGTCGGCATCCCCGCGGCGGCCGGCGTCGGCGCGGTCGCGGGCGGCACGGCAGCCGCGATCGCCCTGCACCGCCGCCGCCGCTGACACCGGACCCAACCGTCCACAATTGCCCGCGTGTACGAACACGCGGGCAATTCTGCTGTCTTACCCTCACCCCGCCCCCGCCAGTCCCGTTGGCGACAGACGGCCACAACACGCCCCCGGCCTGGCCGGAATGCGAAGCAATTCGATCAACTACCGGTCACTGTGCGGCACTTGATCAGACGCCGATACGTCATAGAAGCGACGGAATCGATGATTTGAGCAACTGGGCGTAGCACTGCCTGTACGAAGCGTTATTCTCCTCAGACGCATGACGGACCTCACACGTCGCTACGACGGGTGAATCATCCGGTACTGCACGTGATGGAAGCTCTGCCTCTGGGAGTCCCGTGTACCCACACGTCGGGGTTGACGCCTCGGGCCTGGCTACGCTCCGCGCGGCGGTCCTCGACCACCTGCGCGGTTTCGTCCCCACCGCGTACGCCGTCCCCGCCCTCGCTGTCTCCGCCGCGCCCCTCAGCCCGTGCTATGCACTGGCCGAGGGCAGCGCGACAGTAGGCAGACGGGGTCGTACGAGCGCGCCGGCCACCACCACCGCCCGCCGCCCTGCCGCGGACAGTGACAGCGCACGGATGATGGACCTCGTGGAGCGCGCCCAGGACGGCGAGGCCGAGGCCTTCGGGCGCCTCTACGACCAGTACAGCGACACGGTGTACCGCTACATCTACTACCGCGTGGGAGGCAAGGCGACCGCGGAAGACCTCACGAGCGAGACCTTTCTGCGGGCCCTGCGGCGCATCGGCACCTTCACCTGGCAGGGCCGCGACTTCGGCGCCTGGCTGGTCACGATCGCCCGCAACCTCGTCGCCGACCACTTCAAGTCGAGCCGCTTCCGCCTGGAAGTGACCACCGGCGAGATGCTCGACGCCAACGAGGTCGAGCGTTCCCCCGAGGACTCCGTCCTGGAGTCCCTGTCGAACGCGGCACTTCTGGACGCCGTACGCCGCCTCAACCCGCAGCAGCAGGAGTGCGTGACCCTGCGCTTCCTCCAGGGCCTCTCGGTCGCCGAGACCGCGCGCGTGATGGGCAAGAACGAGGGTGCGATCAAGACCCTCCAGTACCGGGCCGTGCGCACGCTGGCCCGGCTCCTGCCCGAAGACGCCCGCTGAGAACCCGTATCGCACCTCACCCACCCCCCGCACACCTCCTTACCCTCTGCGACGCTCAACTCACCCTTCGTCGCCGTCTGTTGGTCCCGCGGTCCGATCATCCGTAGTCCGTAACCCAAGTGCCGAGAGGCTCGTTGTGCGGGATACAGGCTCCCTGTGGTCACCTCTGGCCGTCCCCGATCACCCGATCGTGTGGAACCGATCAGAGAGTGCAACCCTCAGGACCCCCTGGGGAGTCGACCGTCATGACGAGAGGAGGTGCCGCCAGTGATCGCGAACGTATCGGCACACCGGCGGGCGAACGCCTTCGCCCAGGCCCTGGAGGAGCAGTCCGACGGGGCCACGGCGGCCGAGCAGTCCGAAGGTCCGGCGGCGGAACCCACGGAGTCGTCCGGCGAGTCCGGTCAGTCCGAGCGGAGCCGGATGCTGTCCCTGGCGACCGGACTCGGCGAGCTGCCCAAGCCGGCGATGGACCCCGAGGTCAAGGTCGTTCAGCGGGCCCAGCTGGTGGCCGCGATGGAGGCCATGCTGCAGGAGGGCACGGCCGCGGGGGGCGACGCGGCGGAACGCTCGGTGCCGGGGCAGAGGGCGCACCGGGGGCGGGGTGCGCATCGGGCGACCGGCCTCGGGAAGTTGCGACCGCGGTCCCGGCTTTCCAAGGGGCTCGCCGCGGGCGGGCTCACCGTGGGGGTGGCGGCGGGAGCGTTCAGCGGCGTCGCCGCCGCCAGCTCCGACGCCCTGCCCGGTGACTCGCTCTACGGGCTCAAGCGCGGCATGGAGGACCTCAAGCGAGGCATGGCCGACGGCGACAACGACCGCGGTCGGCTCTACCTCGACCAGGCCTCCACGCGGCTGAGCGAGGCACGCCGGCTCATCGAGCGCGACCGCTCCGGGCCCCTCGACCACGAGTCCATGGGCGAGATCCGCCGTGCGCTGTCCGGCATGCGCCACGACGCCTCGGAAGGCCACCGGCTGCTGCACGAGGCGTACGAGCGCGACCCCGACTCGCTGGCTCCCATCCAGACCCTCTCGGCCTTCTCCCATTCGCACCGCGACAGGTGGGGCGAGCTGCGCGACCGGCTGCCCGCGCAGCTCGGCGATGTCAGCCGGCAGGTCAGCTCGGTCTTCGACGCCATAGACCTGGAGGTAGATCCGCTGCGCTCGCTGCTGCCGGAGCCCCCCTCACGCGAGGGCACCAGCCGCAGCCCGGACTCCGGCGAGTCCTCCGCCGACTCCTCCGACCGGGACCGCTCGGCCGCCCCCAGCGCCACCGGCAACTCTCCGGGCGGCGGCAACTCCAGCAGCGGCAACCCCGAGCCGTCCACCTCGGACACGGAGGACGACGGCCTGCTGGGCGGCAACACGGGCGGCCTCCTGGAACCGCCCACGGCAGACGCCAGCACGACCCCGTCCGACAACACCACCCCATCGGCCAACCCCGACGTCACGGTCCCGCCGCTGCTCCCGGGGCTCCTCCCCGGGCTGGGAGTGGAGAACGAGAACACGGAGTAGTTTCTGCTGATACGTCGGTGGGGGCGCCCTTTTCGCAAGGGGGCGCCCCCACCGACGTATCCACGCTCCTTCAGAAGCCGACCGTCAGAAGAACACCGACCGCCGCTGCACGAGCAGCTTGTAGAGCGTGTGCTGGATCTGTTCCCTGACCTGGTCCGTCAGGTTGAACATCAGCATGGGATCCTCGGCGGCCTCCGGCGGGTAGCTGTCCGTCGGGATCGGTTCGCCGAACTGGATCGTCCACTTCGTCGGCAGCGGCACCGCACCCAACGGGCCCAGCAGCGGGAACGTCGGCGTGATCGGGAAGTACGGGAAGCCCAGAAGGCGGGCGAGCGTCTTGGCGTTGCCGATCATCGGGTAGATCTCCTCCGCTCCGACGATCGAGCAGGGGATGATCGGCGTGCCCTGGCGCAGGGCCGTCGACACGAAGCCGCCGCGGCCGAAGCGCTGGAGCTTGTAGCGGTCGCTGAACGGTTTGCCGATGCCCTTGAAGCCCTCCGGCATCACACCGACCAACTCGCCGCGCTGCAGCAGCCGTTCCGCGTCCTCCGCGCAGGCGAGCGTGTGACCGGCCTTGCGGGCCAGTTCGTTGACCACCGGCAGCATGAAGACCAGGTCGGCGGCCAGCAGGCGGAGATGGCGGCCGTCGGGGTGGTTGTCGTGCACCCCGACCTGCATCATCAGGCCGTCCAGCGGCAGCGTCCCGGAGTGGTTGGCGACGATCAGCGCCCCGCCGTCGGACGGGATGTTCTCGATGCCCTTCACTTCGACGCGGAAGTACTTCTCGTAGACCGGCCGCAGCATCGACATCAGGACCTGGTCGGTGAGCTCCTGGTCGTAACCGAAGTCGTCGACCTCGTAGTCGCCCGTCAGCCGCCGCCGCAGGAAGGCCAGACCATGCGCGATGCGCTGATCCCAACCACCGCCCTGCCGCTCCGGCTCGGATGCGGTTTCCTCGGGCGTCACCGGCACATCTGTCACAGGAACATCATCCTGCAGAATCGTTCGGCCAGGCAGGGGCTGGACCTCACGTACCCCCGCGGGCTCGCCCTTGAGCCGGCTCCCCGCACCACGGCGCCGCGGCGGCCGGTGTACGGCGCCCCCACGGGACCGGTCGTCGTCGAACGGAATGACCTTGGCGTCCGCCATCGTTGATGCGCTCCTCAGTTGGCGCTCTGCGTCGGGGGGTGGCCACCGCCCAGGAGGGACAGCCCGGCGATCCGGTCGACAGCCCCCGCAAGGGCTTCCGGCGGCAGGAGTCCGGGTCCGCGGCTGCGTGCGAAGTCCGCGAAGGTCTCCGCGGTCGTGTACTTCGGCCGGAAACCCAGCGTCTCGCGCATCTGCTTGGTCGCCACGACCCGGCCATGGGTGAGCAGCCGCAGCTGCTCGGGCGAGAAGTCCGTCATACCCAGCGTACGCACTGCCGTGCCCACCCAGCTGACCGCGGGCAGCGCCAGCGGAACCGTGGGCCGGCCGAGCCTGCGCGCGCACTGCGAGAGCAGCAGGACCCCGTCGCCGGCGATGTTGAACGTCCCGCTGTTGAGCGTCCCGCGCTCCGGCTCGTGCGAGGCGATCCGCAGCACGTCGATCACATCGTCCTCATGCACGAACTGCAGCCGCGGGTCATAGCCGAACACGGTCGGCAGCACGGGCAGCGAGAAGTACGCGGCCAGCGGCGAATCCGCGCTCGGCCCGAGGATGTTCGCGAACCGCAGCACGCACACGGCCACATCGGGCCTACGCCGCGCAAAGCCGCGTACGTACCCCTCGACCTCCACCGTGTCCTTCGCGAAGCCGCCGCTGGGCAGCGACTTGGGCGGCGTCGTCTCCGTGAACACGGCCGGATCCCGGGGCGCCGACCCGTACACGTTCGTACTGGACTTCACGACCAGCCGCTTGACCGCCGGGGACTTCTGGCAGGCGCCGAGCAGCTGCATGGTGCCGATGACGTTGGTCTCCTTGACCGAGGCCCGGCTGCCGCTGCCCAGTGGGGTGCCCGAGACGTCCATGTGCACGACCGTGTCGACGGAGTACTCGGCGAGCAGGCGCGCGATCGTGGGTTGCCTTATGTCGGCCCGTACGAAATCGGCTCCGCCCAGGTGGTGCTCGGGCTGGACCGCGTCCACGGCGACCACCCGGTCCACCTCGGGGTCACGCTGGATCCGCCGTACGAAACGGCCCCCGAGCTGCCGGGCCGCTCCGGTCACGAGCACGATCTTCCCCAAGATCAGCGCCTTCCTTCCAGCCCTAGGTGGCTTCCTGCTCGTACTCTTCGCACTCTGCCGCGTTCCCCGTGGCGGCCCACGTTAGCGGGTAGATGTTGCGCTGTGGTGACCGCTCGATGCACGAAGTCACGACGGACGCGGACGGACGACGAGACCAAGCCAACGACGTTCCACTGGACCCAGCCAACGACATCCCATCGGACGCAGCCAACGACGTTCCGCCGGACGCGATCGGCGACGTACGACCCGAACATGCCGATGTCGTACGACCCGGCCAATCCGACGTCGTACGACCACACCGCACCGACCGGGTATGGCTGTGGCCCCCCACCGATGAGTGGGAGGCCACAGAGCGCCTGCTTTTCGCATCGGCGCGCAACACCGTGGGCACGGCCGTAAGGGCGGGTCCGCCGGGGCGGGTTCACGGCCCTACGACCTACTGCCTACTTCTTGTTGCGACGCTGAACGCGCGTGCGCTTGAGCAGCTTGCGGTGCTTCTTCTTCGCCATCCGCTTACGCCGCTTTTTGATAACAGAGCCCACGACTACCCTCGCTCACTTCTCGGACAACCCCCGCAGCAGCGGGGACAATCACTCGGTGCGGGGCTGCATTGGGGCCCACACGACCTACGGGGGGCCAGCCTACCCCGACAGAGCTCCGAGCTTGTAATCGAGGTGATCCAGGGGGAAACCGGGGACGACCACGAGGGCCGTCACCGGCATCCACCGGAGTCGCCGTCAGGCGGTTTCCACCCCCACGTAGGACTCGCGAAGGTACTCGTGAACCGCTTGCTCCGGGACTCGGAATGACCTCCCGACCCGGATCGCGGGCAGATGACCGCTGTGCACCAGCCGGTACACGGTCATCTTCGACACTCGCATCACCGAGGCGACTTCCGCCACGGTAAGGAACTGAACCTCGTTCAGAGGCCTCTCGCCAGCAGCCATGACACACCTGAACCTTCCGCACTCGACGGTCACCGGCTTCCCCTTCCGGTGACACTTCGTCGTTGCGTGCTCACTCCCCAATGTAGGGGCGGGTGATGCGAGTGGGGAAGAGGGGATGCCATCTGGCAGCTACTGTGACAGACACGCTCGATTGAGTACATAGCGAGTAAGCGGCCGGTAGTAAGCAGACCGCACAGCGTCATCAAGCGGAACGGCGACGGACACCCGCCCCTCCGCCTCCCCGACGAACAGCGCCGGATCGTCCGTATCGCCAAACCCTATGGTGTCGAACCCCAGCTGACCTGCACCGCAGACCCAGCCGTGGTCTCCGATCACGAGTTCCGGGAGGGGCCCGCCGGCTTCCGCGGCGGCCGCCAGCGCCAGTCGAACCGGGAGCGGCGAATGCGAGTGTGCGCCGGTCGCACAACCGGTGGCCTGAGCCCCTGGTTCGCGTACCAGCGCGACACCTTGTACGTAGTCAAGGTTGTGCGTGCGTAGACCGAACCGGGTCGTTATGTCGACACAGCTACCCTGCGCGGGGGTGAGCACGGCACATCCCGCCGCCGACAGGGCGTCCGCGAGAGCGGCGTAGAAACCGAGCAGTCGGTGCGGGTGGCCGGTGCCCAGGAGCACCGGGGAACGGTTACGGGCTGCCACCTGGAGCCGCTCCGCGAAGGCATCAAGAGCCGCCAACGTCCGCTCAGGATCGATCACATCGTGACCGGATGTGTGTCGTGGGTCGCCTGAGACTCCGCACTTGTCAGCCATCAAGGCAATCAAATCCGGCTGTTTCCACGTCCATTCCGGGTCGAGCCCAATCAGCACACGGGGATCCCGAGCCGCGAAGAGCCGATAACTCCGCAGACTCTGCTCCCGCGAGGTAGCCACAGGCCCGGCCAACCGCGCAGCCAGCAGATGCGCACGCAACGCTCCAGCACTCAACACACTCCGATGCTGGCGCATGTGCCACTGGCGCAAGCCGAAAACGCCGAAAGCCCGCACGGTCGGAGTACTGCGCGCTGTGGGCAATCGTTCCGCAGGGCGGAACGGGTGGGCACAGCGACAAGTACCGGGTGCCGGAAAACACGGCCCGACTGCCCGGGGGCTTGGGGCGAAGCCCCAACTTCGGGAAGGGGCGGGCTTGGGGAAGAAAACCCCTACGCCAACAACCCCCGCAGCGGAAACACGGCCCGCCGAGCCGCAACAATCGCCTGGTCAAGCCGGTCGGCAGGGTCGTACCCGTCCTCCCAAGCCTTCCAGGCCACCGGCCACCGCCCATCCGTCATCCGCGCCGGCGCCAACTGCCGCGTACGAGCGAACACTTCCTGCCGCCACTCCTCAGGAATCCCCGCCTCGGGCGCGATCTCCCGCCCCGCGGCAATGGCGACCAGATGCGTCCAGGACCGCGGCACCACATCCACCACCGCGTACCCCCCGCCCCCGAGCGCGACCCACCGCCCCTCGGCATACTCATGCGCCAGGTCATGACAAGCGACCTGCACCGCCCGCTGCGCATCCAGCGAAACGGCCAGATGAGCCAGCGGATCCTCGAAGTGCGTATCGGCCCCGTGCTGAGTCACCAGCACCTGCGGCCGGAAGTCCGCGATCAACTCCGGCACCACGGAGTGAAAGGCCCGCAGCCACCCCGCGTCCCCGGTCCCGGCCGGCAACGCCACGTTCACGGCGGAGCCCTCCGCCGAGTCCGCCCCTGTCTCCTCCGGCCAGCCGGTCTGCGGGAACAACGTCCGAGGATGCTCGTGCAACGAGATCGTCAGCACCCGCGGATCCTCCCAGAACGCGGACTGCACCCCGTCCCCGTGATGCACATCCACATCGATGTACGCGACCCGCTCCGCCCCCAGCTCCAACAGCCGCGCGATCGCCAGCGACGCATCGTTGTAGATGCAGAACCCCGACGCCCCGCCGGGCATCGCATGATGCAGCCCACCCGCGAAGTTCACCGCGTGCGAGACGTCCCCGCGCCACACCGCCTCGGCCGCCCCCACCGACTGCCCGGCGATCAGCGCGGACACCTCGTGCATCCCGGCGAAGGCGGGATCGTCCATGGTCCCCAGGCCGTACGACATGTCCGCCGCCCGAGGATCCACGGAAGCGGCCTTCACCGCCTCGACGTAGTCCGCGCGATGCACGAGCCGCAGCGTCGACTCCCCGGCCGCCTTCGCCGCGACCACGTCCACCTCACGATCGAGCCCGAAGGCATGCACCAGTCGCCGGGTCAACGCCAGCCGGACCGGATCCATCGGGTGATCCGGACCGAAGTCATAGCCCGTTACTGCCTCGTCCCACATCAGCTGTGCGCGGCCGCTCATGCCCGTCACCGTATCGGTCCGGTTGAGGAGCGAACGAACGGGCGTACAGAAGTGTCACCAGCACCAACACCATCGGCACAAGCATCGCCCCGCGATACGACCACGCATCGCCCAGGGCTCCCACGAGGGGCGAACCGATCAAGAAGCCCACATAGTTGAAGATATTCAGCCGAGCGATGGCAGCATCCGCCGCACCGGGGAACAGCCGCCCTGCCGCCGCGAAAGTCTGCGGTACGAGCACGCACAACCCGAGCCCCAGCAACGTAAAGCCGAGCATCCCGACCCACGCCCCAGGCGCCACCGCCACCACCGCGAACCCCACGGCCGCGACGACCGACCCCAGCCGTACGACCGCCACGGCCCCGAACCGCCGCACCCCGAAGTCCCCAATGGCCCGCCCGAGCAGCGTCGTGACCATGTAGACGTTGTACGGCACGGTCGCCAGCTCCTCAGAACTGCCCAGCACGTCCTCCAGATACTTGGCGCTCCAGTTGGAGACGGTCGAGTCCCCGATGTACGCGAAGGTCATCACCAGACACAGCGGCAACAGCAGCTTGAAGGCGACGGGTTGAGCCCCGGCCGCCTCCTTCGGCTCCTCGGCGCCGGGTCCGCCCCCGTCGACGTACCACCGACTCCCCACCAGAGCGACGGGCAACAGCACCACGACGACCGGCAGATACGACACGAACAGGTGCAGATCCCAGTGCGCCCCGACCCACGCGAGCGAGGCCCCGACGATCCCGCCGAGGCTGTACACCGCGTGGAAGCCGAGCATGATGCTGCGCCCGTACGCGTGCTGAAGGCTGACCCCGAGCATGTTCATGGACGCGTCGAGCGCGCCGACGGCCAGCCCGAACGCGGCCAGCGACAACCCGATCTCCCACAGCCCGTCACCGGCTCCGACACCGAGCAGCGCGAGCAGCACGACGGGCTGCGACCAGCGCAGTACGTGACTGGGCGGCACCCGCTTGACCAGCTGCTCCGTGCAGACGCTGCCGACGCCGGCGAGCACCGGCACAGCAGCGAGGAAGGCGGGCAACAGGGCGTCGGATATCCCGTACTGGTCCTGGATCGCGGGAATCCGCGTCACCAGCAGCGCAAAAGCCACACCCTGAGCGAAGAAGCTGAACGCCAACGAAGCCCGGCCGCGCCGCAGCACATCTGTCATGGCGGATCAGCGTACGGGTGCGGCTTACTCGTGGGTAGATAGATCGGAAGATGAATTTTGCTCATCTTCTGAGCAGGTGTCAGGATCCGGATGCTGAGGGGCTTCAGGATCGGTGGGGAGCTTCGCGCTGGAGGGAGCTTCAGGAGATGAGTGCGGGCAGCTCCTGCATCTCGCTGAAGAGTCGGGTAGCGCCCGCGAGCCGCTCGGCGGGCGTCATCGCCGTGAACGCGTACACATCCATGCCCGCCGCGACAGCCGCCCGCACCCCGAGCGGGCTGTCCTCGACGACCACACATCGCTCCGGCCGGACCCCCATCCGCTCGGCCGCGAACAGAAACAGATCCGGCGCCGGCTTCCCCCGCCCCACATCCTGCGAACTGAAGATCCGCGCGTCCTCGAACCACCGCTCGAGCCCGGCCGCCCGATGCCCCACCCGAATCCGCTCATGACTCCCGGAAGACGCCACACAGTACGCAACCCCGTCCGCGGCCAGCTTTTCCAGCACCTCTACGGCCCCGGGGACCGGCCCCAACTCCCGCTCGAATGCGGCGAATACGCGCCCATGGAAGACCTCGTCGAAGTCCTCGGGCAACCGCTGACCAGTCCGTTCCAGTACAAGGTCGTGTACGCGATGCATGGCGGCGCCCATGTAGTCCCGCAGGGAGTCCTCGTACGAGGTCAGGTGCCCGAGCTCGGTGAGATAGGCGGCGAGCAACTTATTGGAAATCGGCTCGCTGTCCACGAGCACGCCGTCGTTGTCGAAGATGACGAGGTCATAGCGCATAACAAAGACTGTAAACGCAGAAAACCCCCTTACCAATGGTAAGGGGGTTTTCTCAATATTTGTTCGGCGGTGTCCTACTCTCCCACAGGGTCCCCCCTGCAGTACCATCGGCGCTGTAAGGCTTAGCTTCCGGGTTCGGAATGTAACCGGGCGTTTCCCTCACGCTATGACCACCGAAACACTATGAAACACTCAACCGGCAACCGTCCTGTGGCCCAGGACAGGGGTTGTTCGTGGTTTCAGAACCAACACAGTGGACGCGAGCAGCTGAGGACAAGCCCTCGGCCTATTAGTACCAGTCACCTCCACCCGTTACCGGGCTTCCAGATCTGGCCTATCAACCCAGTAGTCTCCTGGGAGCCTTAACCCCTCATAGGGGGTGGGAGTCCTCATCTCGAAGCAGGCTTCCCGCTTAGATGCTTTCAGCGGTTATCCCTCCCGAACGTAGCCAACCAGCCATGCCCTTGGCAGAACAACTGGCACACCAGAGGTTCGTCCGTCCCGGTCCTCTCGTACTAGGGACAGCCCTTCTCAAGACTCCTACGCGCACAGCGGATAGGGACCGAACTGTCTCACGACGTTCTAAACCCAGCTCGCGTACCGCTTTAATGGGCGAACAGCCCAACCCTTGGGACCGACTCCAGCCCCAGGATGCGACGAGCCGACATCGAGGTGCCAAACCATCCCGTCGATATGGACTCTTGGGGAAGATCAGCCTGTTATCCCCGGGGTACCTTTTATCCGTTGAGCGACGGCGCTTCCACAAGCCACCGCCGGATCACTAGTCCCGACTTTCGTCCCTGCTCGACCCGTCGGTCTCACAGTCAAGCTCCCTTGTGCACTTACACTCACCACCTGATTGCCAACCAGGCTGAGGGAACCTTTGGGCGCCTCCGTTACTCTTTAGGAGGCAACCGCCCCAGTTAAACTACCCATCAGACACTGTCCCCGATCCGGATCACGGACCCGGGTTAGACATCCAGCACGACCAGACTGGTATTTCAACGACGACTCCCCCACCACTGGCGTGGCAAGTTCACAGTCTCCCAGCTATCCTACACAAGCCGAACCGAACACCAATATCAAACTGTAGTAAAGGTCCCGGGGTCTTTCCGTCCTGCTGCGCGAAACGAGCATCTTTACTCGTAGTGCAATTTCACCGGGCCTATGGTTGAGACAGTCGAGAAGTCGTTACGCCATTCGTGCAGGTCGGAACTTACCCGACAAGGAATTTCGCTACCTTAGGATGGTTATAGTTACCACCGCCGTTTACTGGCGCTTAAGTTCTCAGCTTCGCACGCCCGAAAGCGCACTAACCGGTCCCCTTAACGTTCCAGCACCGGGCAGGCGTCAGTCCGTATACCTCGCCTTACGGCTTCGCACGGACCTGTGTTTTTAGTAAACAGTCGCTTCTCGCTGGTCTCTGCGGCCACCCCCAGCTCACCGTGCAAAACGGATCACCAAGAATGGCCCCCCTTCTCCCGAAGTTACGGGGGCATTTTGCCGAGTTCCTTAACCATAGTTCACCCGAACGCCTCGGTATTCTCTACCTGACCACCTGAGTCGGTTTAGGGTACGGGCCGCCATAAAACTCGCTAGAGGCTTTTCTCGACAGCATAGGATCATCCACTTCACCACAATCGGCTCGGCATCAGGTCTCACCCACAAGTGCGACGGATTTGCCTATCGCACGGGCTACACCCTTACCCCGGGACAACCACCGCCCGGGCTGGACTACCTTCCTGCGTCACCCCATCACTCACCTACTACCAGATCGGGTCACCGGCTCCACCACTCCCCTCAACTCCGAAGAGATCAGGGCGGCTTCACGGGCTTAGCATCACTGGATTCGATGTTTGACGCTTCACAGCGGGTACCGGAATATCAACCGGTTCTCCATCGACTACGCCTGTCGGCCTCGCCTTAGGTCCCGACTTACCCTGGGCAGATCAGCTTGACCCAGGAACCCTTAGTCAATCGGCGCACACGTTTCCCACGTGTGAATCGCTACTCATGCCTGCATTCTCACTCGTGAACCGTCCACAACTCGCTTCCGCGGCTGCTTCACCCGGCACACGACGCTCCCCTACCCATCACAGCGGGCGTTGGCCCTCATGCTGCAATGACACGACTTCGGCGGTACGCTTGAGCCCCGCTACATTGTCGGCGCGGAATCACTTGACCAGTGAGCTATTACGCACTCTTTCAAGGGTGGCTGCTTCTAAGCCAACCTCCTGGTTGTCTCTGCGACTCCACATCCTTTCCCACTTAGCGTACGCTTAGGGGCCTTAGTCGATGCTCTGGGCTGTTTCCCTCTCGACCATGGAGCTTATCCCCCACAGTCTCACTGCCGCGCTCTCACTTACCGGCATTCGGAGTTTGGCTAAGGTCAGTAACCCGGTAGGGCCCATCGCCTATCCAGTGCTCTACCTCCGGCAAGAAACACACGACGCTGCACCTAAATGCATTTCGGGGAGAACCAGCTATCACGGAGTTTGATTGGCCTTTCACCCCTAACCACAGGTCATCCCCCAGGTTTTCAACCCTGGTGGGTTCGGCCCTCCACACGGTCTTACCCGCGCTTCAGCCTGCCCATGGCTAGATCACTCCGCTTCGGGTCTTGAGCGCGCTACTGAATCGCCCTGTTCGGACTCGCTTTCGCTACGGCTCCCCCACACGGGTTAACCTCGCAACACACCGCAAACTCGCAGGCTCATTCTTCAAAAGGCACGCAGTCACGAGAATGAAGACAAGTCTTCATTCCGACGCTCCCACGGCTTGTAGGCACACGGTTTCAGGTACTATTTCACTCCCCTCCCGGGGTACTTTTCACCATTCCCTCACGGTACTATCCGCTATCGGTCACCAGGGAATATTTAGGCTTAGCGGGTGGTCCCGCCAGATTCACACGGGATTTCTCGGGCCCCGTGCTACTTGGGTGTCTCTCAAACGAGTCGCTGACGTTTCGACTACGGGGGTCTTACCCTCTACGCCGGACCTTTCGCATGTCCTTCGCCTACATCAACGATTTCTGACTCGTCCTGCCGCCGGCAGACGACAGAAGAGAGATCCCACAACCCCGTACACGCAACCCCTGCCGGGTCTCACACGTATACGGTTTAGCCTCATCCGGTTTCGCTCGCCACTACTCCCGGAATCACGGTTGTTTTCTCTTCCTGCGGGTACTGAGATGTTTCACTTCCCCGCGTTCCCTCCACACCGCCTATGTGTTCAGCAGTGGGTGACAGCCCATGACGACTGCCGGGTTTCCCCATTCGGAAACCCCCGGATCAAAGTCTGGTTGACGACTCCCCGGGGACTATCGCGGCCTCCCACGTCCTTCATCGGTTCCTGGTACCAAGGCATCCACCGTGCGCCCTTAAAAACTTGGCCACAGATGCTCGCGTCCACTGTGCAGTTCTCAAACAACGACCAACCACCCACCACCCCGAACCATCCGGTTCGAGTTCACTGGGGCCGGCAACCGAAGGCAACCGGGCTTCCGCCCGTGCCTTCAGACACCCAACAGCGTGCCCGACACCCTCGCCCCTCCTGGTCTGCGGTCCACGCTCCGAAGAGCAGTACTGGCAGCCCGAGTGGGCTGAGTGTGCCGAATAATCAACGTTCCACCCATGAGCAACCACCGTCGGACATGCGCCGACGTTATGGCTCTGGACCACCAGACGAGGTCTGGCGGCCAGGTGCTCCTTAGAAAGGAGGTGATCCAGCCGCACCTTCCGGTACGGCTACCTTGTTACGACTTCGTCCCAATCGCCAGTCCCACCTTCGACCGCTCCCTCCAGACAAGCTGGTTGGGCCACGGGCTTCGGGTGTTACCGACTTTCGTGACGTGACGGGCGGTGTGTACAAGGCCCGGGAACGTATTCACCGCAGCACTGCTGATCTGCGATTACTAGCAACTCCGACTTCATGGGGTCGAGTTGCAGACCCCAATCCGAACTGAGACCGGCTTTTTGAGATTCGCTCCACCTTGCGGTATCGCAGCTCATTGTACCGGCCATTGTAGCACGTGTGCAGCCCAAGACATAAGGGGCATGATGACTTGACGTCGTCCCCACCTTCCTCCGAGTTGACCCCGGCGGTCTCCCGTGAGTCCCCAACCCTCCGAAGAGGTTGCTGGCAACACGGGACAAGGGTTGCGCTCGTTGCGGGACTTAACCCAACATCTCACGACACGAGCTGACGACAGCCATGCACCACCTGTACACCGACCACAAGGGGGGCACCATCTCTGATGCTTTCCGGCGTATGTCAAGCCTTGGTAAGGTTCTTCGCGTTGCGTCGAATTAAGCCACATGCTCCGCTGCTTGTGCGGGCCCCCGTCAATTCCTTTGAGTTTTAGCCTTGCGGCCGTACTCCCCAGGCGGGGCACTTAATGCGTTAGCTGCGGCACGGACAACGTGGAATGTTGCCCACACCTAGTGCCCACCGTTTACGGCGTGGACTACCAGGGTATCTAATCCTGTTCGCTCCCCACGCTTTCGCTCCTCAGCGTCAGTATCGGCCCAGAGATCCGCCTTCGCCACCGGTGTTCCTCCTGATATCTGCGCATTTCACCGCTACACCAGGAATTCCGATCTCCCCTACCGAACTCTAGCCTGCCCGTATCGACTGCAGACCCGGGGTTAAGCCCCGGGCTTTCACAACCGACGCGACAAGCCGCCTACGAGCTCTTTACGCCCAATAATTCCGGACAACGCTTGCGCCCTACGTATTACCGCGGCTGCTGGCACGTAGTTAGCCGGCGCTTCTTCTGCAGGTACCGTCACTTGCGCTTCTTCCCTGCTGAAAGGGGTTTACAACCCGAAGGCCGTCATCCCCCACGCGGCGTCGCTGCATCAGGCTTGCGCCCATTGTGCAATATTCCCCACTGCTGCCTCCCGTAGGAGTCTGGGCCGTGTCTCAGTCCCAGTGTGGCCGGTCGCCCTCTCAGGCCGGCTACCCGTCGTCGCCTTGGTGAGCCATTACCTCACCAACAAGCTGATAGGCCGCGGGCTCATCCTTCACCGCCGGAGCTTTTAACCTCCACTCAGGAGAGTGGAAGTGTTATCCGGTATTAGACCCCGTTTCCAGGGCTTGTCCCAGAGTGAAGGGCAGATTGCCCACGTGTTACTCACCCGTTCGCCACTAATCCCCACCGAAGTGGTTCATCGTTCGACTTGCATGTGTTAAGCACGCCGCCAGCGTTCGTCCTGAGCCAGGATCAAACTCTCCGTGAATGTATTCCCGACTGTGCCTAATTAAAGACTGCGGGATGACACCACGAGAGCGGAACCCCCCGCGGAATGAACGGAAGGGTTCACAGCGTCCTCGCTGTGTTTTCTTCAAAGGAACCTCGCCACCAGGAACAATCCCGGTGTCGGGGTATCAACATATCTGGCGTTGATTTTTGGCACGCTGTTGAGTTCTCAAGGAACGGACGCTTCCTTTGTACTCACCCTCGCGGGCTTTCCTCCGGGCTTCCCTTCGGTCTTGCGTTCTCGACTCTACCAGACCCTTTCGGGCCCGATTCCCAGTCGAAAGTGGGCTGTCTTCACGGCTGTTCGGGCCGTTCCGACGAGTGAGACTTTAGCGGAATCTCCGGCCCCGAGCTAATCGGGGTCGCGTCCTTTCGAACGCCGATTCCTCATTCCGTAAACACGCATGAAAACGAGCCGACGACGGATCGTCGTTCGTTAGGTACTTACTGCGGAATGGCCGTCCGGGGACCGACCGGAGTCGGCGCTCACGTCGGACAACTCGGAGAACAGTACGGAGCGGCTTCGGGCGTGTCAACTCGGCGCCGTAGAGCACCCGGGAGGGGTACTCTCGGATCTATGACAACGCATGCGTGCACCCAGCTGTGGTGGGCCGCCTGAGGGCGGCCGAGTTCACGTATGCACTCAACGGCCGCCGCTTCGGCGGCCGTTCTTGTTTCTCCCTCCTGGAGAGCCCGGCCGGCGGGCAGCGGTGGTCCTGACCAGGAGGTAGAGAGATGACGCGGATCTTCAGCGGGGTCAAGCCGACGGGGCATCTGACGCTGGGGAACTACCTGGGGGCCGTACGGCGTTGGGCCGATGTCGATCAGCATCGCGCCGACGCACTGTTCTGTGTCGTCGACCTGCATGCGCTGACCGTGGATCACGATCCAGGGCGGGTGCGCAGGCTCAGTCGGCAGGCGGCCACGCTGTTGTTGGCCTCAGGGCTCGATCCCAAGCTGTGCACCGTGTTCGTACAGAGTCATGTGGATGAGCATGCGCGGCTGTCGTATCTGCTGGAGTGCGTGGCTTCGGACGGCGAGATGCGGCGGATGATCCAGTACAAGGAGAAGGCCGCGCGGGAGCGGACGCGGGGTGGGAGCGTACGGCTGTCGCTGCTGACGTATCCGGTGCTGATGGCGGCGGACATCCTGGCGTACGGGACGGCTGAGGTGCCGGTCGGGGACGACCAGACGCAGCATGTGGAGCTGGCGCGGGATCTGGCGGTGCGGTTCAACCAGCGGTACGGGCAGACGTTCGTGGTGCCTCGGGCCACGCATCCGGTGGTGGCGACGCGGGTGATGAACCTTCAGGAGCCGACGTCGAAGATGGGGAAGTCCGAGGATGTCGGGCCGGGGATCGTGTATCTGCTCGATGAGCCGGAGGTGATCTGGAAGAAGATCATGCGGGCGGTGACCGACAGCGGGCGGGATGTCGTGTACGACCCGGAGGGACGGCCGGGGGTCTCGAATCTGCTGGAGATCCTCGCGGCCTGTGAAAGTGGGAACCCCGAAGGCCTGGCCGGTGTATATGAGTCGTACGGATCTTTGAAGAAGGACACCGCCGACGCTGTGGTCGAGCTCCTCAGGCCCGTACAGGAGAAGCACAGGGAGTTGTGCGCGGACCCTGCGTACGTGGAGGGGGTGTTGCGGGATGGTGCGGAGAAGGCCAGAGAGATGGCGCGGCCGACGGTGGACGCGGCCTACCGGGCGATCGGGTTGCTTTCGCCGGCGTGACGGCTGAGTTGGTCTGAGCGGGCGCCGGGTGTCTGGACGGGCGGGGTCCAGGCCCGGCGCCGGGGGTGGGCGTCAGGTGTTGCTGCCGGAGGCCAGTTCGCGGCCGCGGTCGCGGGCTGCCTCGATTGCGGCGATGAGGGCGGCTCGTACGCCGTGGTTCTCCAGTTCGCGGATGGCGTTGATCGTGGTGCCCGCGGGGGATGTGACGTTCTCGCGGAGTTTCACGGGGTGTTCGCCGCTGTCGCGGAGCATCACGGCGGCGCCGATCGCGGACTGGACGATGAGGTCGTGTGCCTTTTCGCGGGGCAGGCCGAGGAGGATGCCCGCGTCGGTCATGGCCTCGACCAGGTAGAAGAAGTACGCCGGTCCTGAGCCGGAGAGGGCGGTGCAGGCGTCCTGTTGGGACTCGGGGACGCGGAGCGTCTTGCCTACGGCGCCGAAGATCTCCTCGGCGTGGGCGAGGTGTTCGGCGGTGGCGTGGCTGCCGGCGGAGATGACGGACATGGCCTCGTCGACGAGGGCGGGGGTGTTCGTCATGACACGGACGACGGGGGTGCCTTGGGCGAGGCGCTCCTCGAAGAAGGAGGTGGGGATGCCTGCCGCACCGCTTATGACGAGGCGGTCGGCGGGGACGTGTGGGGCCAGTTCGACGAGGAGGGTGCCCATGTCCTGGGGCTTGACCGTGAGGATGAGGGTGTCGGCGGTCTTGGCTGCCTCGGGGTTGGTCACCGGGGTGACGCCGTAGCGGGTGCGGAGCTCTTCGGCTCGCTCCGTGCGGCGTGCGGTGACCAGGAGGTCGGCGGGGGACCAGCCGGCTCGGATCATTCCGCTGAGCAGGGCTTCGCCGATCTTGCCGGTGCCGAGAACTGCGACTTTCTGGGTCATGTTCGGTTGCCCTCCGGGCGGGGGTGGTGCGTCGTCCAGGGCCCATCCTCGCACCGGGGTCGCGGGGTGGGTCGCCGTGTCCGCTGAGCGGGATGGGCGGCACCCCCTGGGCTGGGGCGTCAGGCGGTGCGGCGGCGGAGGGTTGCGGCGCCGAGGGTGAGGACCAGGAGGGCACAGGCGGCGACGATCAGTACGTCTCGGATGAAGTCGGCGGTGACGTCGGTGTGCAGGAGGACTTCGTTCATGCCGTCGACCGCGTACGACATGGGGAGGACGTTGGAGATGCCTTCGAGGACGGGGTGCATGTTGGGACGGGGAGTGAACAGGCCGCAGAGGAGGAGCTGGGGGAAGATCACCGCCGGCATGAACTGCACGGCCTGGAACTCCGAGGAGGCGAAGGCCGAGACGAAGAGACCGAGGGCCGTGCCCAGCAGAGCGTCGAGGAGAGCCACGAGCAGGAGGAGCCAGGCCGAGCCCGTGACGTCGAGACCCAGGGCCCAGACGGCGAGACCGGTGGCGAGGGCGGACTGGACGATGGCGAGGGCGCCGAAGGCGAGGGCGTAGCCCGCGATGAGGTCGGCCTTGCCGAGGGGCATGGCGAGGAGGCGTTCCAGGGTGCCGGAGGTGCGTTCGCGGAGGGTGGCGATAGACGTCACCAGGAACATCGTGATCAGCGGGAAAATGCCGAGGAGGGAGGCGCCGATGTTGTCGAAGGTGCGCTGGCTGCCGTCGAAGACGTAGCGCAGCAGGAACAGCATCACGCACGGGATGAGGATCATCAGCGCGATGGTGCGCGGGTCGTGGCGGAGTTGGCGCAGGACCCGGGCCGCGGTGGCGGTGGTGCGGGAGGCGTTCAGCGCGCTCGTCGGGGCGGGCGCCATGGTCGTGGGCGTACTCGTATTCGTGGTGGTGCTCATCGCGTCGTCTCCTTTGTGCGGCTCGCCGCGACCGCCTCGTCGACCAGGTGCAGGAAGGCTGCCTCGACTGTCTCGGAGTCGGTGCGCTGGCGCAGGGCGTCGGGGGTGTCGTCGGCGAGGATCTCGCCCTCGCGCATGAGGAGGAGGCGGTGGCAGCGCTCGGCCTCGTCCATGACGTGGGAGGAGATCAGGAGGGTGGCGCCGCGTTCTGCGGCGATGGCGTGGAAGAGGTTCCACAGGTCACGGCGGAGTACGGGGTCCAGGCCGACCGTGGGTTCGTCGAGGACCAGGAGTTCGGGGGTGCCGAGGAGGGCCACCGCCAGGGAGACGCGGCTGCGCTGGCCGCCGGAGAGGTTGCCGGCCAGGGCGTCGGCGTGGCTGATGAGGTCGACGTCGGCGATGGCGTGGGTGACGTTCTCGTGCCGTCGCTCGGCGGAGCCGCGGCCGGGGTCCAGGATCGCGGCGAAGTATTCGAGGTTCTGGCGGATCGTCAGGTCGTCGTAGACGGAGGGGGCTTGGGTGACGTAGCCGATGCGGGCGCGGAGGGTGGGGTGGCCGGCGGGGCGGTCGAGGACGTCGAGGGTGCCGGTGACCTTGGCCTGGGTGCCGACGATCGCGCGCATCAGGGTCGACTTGCCGCAGCCGGAAGGACCGAGGAGGCCGGTGACCTCGCCGCGCGGGACGGTGAAGTCGAGACCGCGCAGGACCGTGCGGGGGCCACGGACGACGGTGAGGCCTTCTGCGCGGACGGCGGGGGCGCCTGGTGTGCCGGGTGCCTCGTCGGGGCGGGGTGCTCCCTCGTTGGGTGGCCTGGACGCGTAATTCATCATGTGATGAATAATCCTCGCGGGGGGGTGGGTGCGTCAAGGGGAGGTGTGCGATGGCATGGGGGCGCGTCGAGGTGAGGGCGCGCGTGTGCGTGTGATGCCCGCGGGGGTTAGGGCGCGCGTGGGTGTGAGGCCCGCGTGGTCATGAGGCCCGGTTGGGCGCGACGCCCGCGTGGACATGAGGCCCGGGTGGGCATAAGAGCGCGCGTGGGCGCGAGGGCCCCGTGGGCATGAGGGGAGTCAGAGCGCGGCGCCCGGTGGGCATGGCGGGGGGGGCGGAGTGCGATGGGCCCACGTAGGCGTGAGGGCAGGCGGAGCGCGGGTGGCTCGGGTGGGCATCGCGGGAGGCGGGGCGCGAGTGGGCAGGCGGAGTGCGGGTTATCCGGCAGTTGCCGCTCACCGCCAGGTCGCGATTGTCGGCGGGTCCTTGAGTGCCGGGTGCCGTGCGGTGGGGTTCCAGGCGGGGATGTCAGGTGGGGTCAGGAGGTGCTGGTTGGGGTGGTGGCCAGCAGGAGGATTACGTCGTAGACCTCCTCGACGGTGCCGTCTGGGAAGGCCTTGAGCAGGTGCTGGCGTTCCTCGGCGAGGAAGGCTGCGGTGCGTTCTTCGCCGTTGACGAGGAAGATCGAGTGGCTGCCGATATTCGCGAGGTGGGTGTCGACGGGGACGTGGCGGCTCCAGCGGATCGTGCGGCGGGTGAAGTCGAGGCGGCCGGTGGGGTCGGCGAGTGCGGCACTGACTTCGGGGCCGTTGCCGTTTCGGTCGACCTCGCGGGCGGTGCCGAGGTGGCGCTCGATGCGGGTGGCCTGCTCGGCGATCCACGGGAGTTTCAGGGCGCTGGTGTTCCACCACAGCGCGAGCGAGCCGCCTGGGCGCAGGACGCGGAGTGCCTCCGGAACCGAGCGGGCCGGGTCGGTCCAGTGCCAGGACTGGGCGTAGGTGAGGAAGTCGATGGAGGCGGCGGCCAGGGGAAGGGAGTTGCCGTCGCCACGCAGGAGGGGCACGTCGGGGAGGGTGCGGCGGAACTGAGCTCCCATACCGTCGCCCGGTTCGACCGCGATCACATCGGCGCCACGGCCGTGCAGCAGGGCCGTCGCTATGCCCGTACCGGCGCCGATGTCCGCGACGCGGGAGCCGGCGAGGGGGTGGCCGGCCAGGTCTTCGATCGCGTCGAAGAGGGCGGGCGGGTAGGAGGGACGGTTGGCGGCGTACTGGGCCGCGGCGGCGTTGAAGGAGTGGGCCCGGGTGGCATGGAGGGCGGAAGGCTGTGGCGGGGGCGTCGTGGGCATGTGGCCATGGTGGCCGGGGGTAGGTGGCGGTGACAGTGAGTTTTCAGTGAGAGATGGCCGTGAGTTTCCGGTGAGGGATGGCGGGGCGGTGGTTGGACAGCCAAGTGCTCCGCTGGGTGAGGCGGTTTCGAAGCTGCCGGTCCGTTGTGGCTGGTCGCTCCCCCACTCTCGACTCCGCTCGAGCGGGGGGACCCCCATCGCGGCGGAGCCGCAAATCGATACAGCCGCGCGCCCCTGGAGGGCGCGGTACCGCTCCGCCAGGCGGCTCGCTAAGAACGGCGGCGCTTCTTCGATGGGTTGCCCGTGCGGCGGGTGGTGCGTTTCTCGTGTTGCTTGCGGGCCGTTTCGTATTCCTCGCGGTGGAGTTTTTCGCCGGGGGCCTCTATGAGGGAGCGGAAGAAGTAGGCGAGGAGGGAGCCGATGAAGCCGATGGCCAGGAGGCCGCGGAGGGAGGCCTGGCGTTCGGGGTCGGGGCGGCGGGTGTAGCTGCCCCAGGTGTGGCGGAAGGCCAGCGCGCTGCAGATCGTGAACATCACGACCATGAGGAGCGTGACGAAGCCGCCAGTCTCGGCGATCCGCAGACCCTCGTAGGCGAAGCGGAGGATCAGGCAGGCGGCGGCAGCCGCGGCCAGCGAGCCGGTGGCTGCGGCGATGCGGCGGGCGGCGTAGCCGTGGTCGTGGTTCAGCCAGGTCGTGCCGAAGAAGCGGATGGGTTCGGGGCGGGGGCCGGTGGCAGCCGTGGGGCCCGGGGAACCCTGGGAGCCCGCGGTGGTGGTGTCCGGGGTGCCGTTCTCTGCGCTCACGCGTCTGATTATGGCTCCGGAGTTGCCGCGGGCTCCGCCGGGTTCAGGAGCAGCGCGGTGCTACGTAGCCGTCGCTGCCGGTGTTCACGTACGTATCCGAGATGTACTCGCCGTTCGCGACGTTGTCCCAGATGTTCGACGTGCCGTACGGGCCCGCGACCCGTGTGCCCGGCGTCTGGCAGTGGATGGGCACGCGCGCCCCCTCCGGGAGGACCCGGACGATGCGGTAGCTGGTGCCGGGGCCGCTGCGGACGTTGACCCGGTAGCCGGGCGCGACCGAGTAATAGCGCACGGCCGCGGTGGTGACGTCGTCCGTCTCGTCTCTGCCCGCCACCTCTTCTGCACGGTCAACTGACATGCAAAACCTCCCCCGTTGAGCCCCATGTCTGTCATGGGGTCCCGTTGATTCCCCTAAATCACGTCATGAAACACATGTACACAACTCGCACATGGAGATTAACAAGCCACCTCAGCCCCGTACGAGACATCGACTAGGCTCCGTGCGTCGCGCGCGCGGACGATCAGCACGGGGGTGTTTCCCATGGCGCCACAGCGGGACGCGGGAGCGGGCGCGGAAGCGGAACTTCCCGAGTACGCCGGTCACTACCGGCTCGAGTCCTGCCTGGGTTCGGGTGGCATGGGCGTCGTACATCTGGCCCGGAGCACGTCCGGGATGCGGGTCGCCGTGAAGGTGGTGCATGCCCAGTACGCCAAGGACCGTGAGTTCCGGGGGCGTTTCCGGCAGGAGGTGGCCGCGGCGCGCAAGGTCAGCGGTGCCTTCACCGCGCCGGTCGTCGACGCCGATCCGGAGGCCGAACGGCCCTGGATGGCCACGCTGTTCATCCCGGGTCCGACCCTCGCCGATCAGGTGAAGCGGAACGGGTCCATGCCTCCGGCGCAGTTGCGCCGTCTGATGGCCGGGCTCGCGGAGGCGCTGCGTGACATTCACCGCGTCGGGGTGGTGCACCGGGACCTGAAGCCGAGCAATGTGCTGCTCGCCGAGGACGGACCGAAGGTCATCGACTTCGGTATCTCCCGGCCGAAGGACAGTGAACTGCGCACCGAGACCGGCAAGTTGATCGGTACGCCGCCCTTCATGGCGCCGGAGCAGTTCCGGCGGCCTCGGGAGGTCGGGCCCGCCGCCGACGTTTTCGCGCTCGGGTCGGTGATGGTGCACGCGGCGACCGGGCGTGGACCGTTCGACTCGGACAGCCCGTACATCGTCGCCTACCAGGTCGTGCACGACGAGCCGGACCTGACCGACGTACCGGAAGAGCTCGCGCCGCTCGTACTGCGCTGTCTGGCGAAGGAGCCCGAGGACCGGCCCACGCCCGACGAGTTGATGCGGGAACTGCGGTCGGTGGCGGCCTCGTACGACACGCAGGCGTTCATACCGGGGCAGCGGACGGGGTGGGACGCGCCGGCGCCGAGACCTAAGCCTCGTACGGAACGTACGGAAGAGCCCGTAGGAACCGAAGAAGCGGAACAGGCCCACGAGTTCGCTGCGGGAGCCGGACGGAAAGCAGCAGAACCAGAGGAAGCGGAAGCAGCAGCCCACGAAGCCGGACCGCAGCCCAGAAAGCGCCTCGTCAGACGAGCCGCCCTCGGAGCCGGAGCGCTCGGGCTCGCCGCGCTCGGTGTGCTGGCCTCCGTAACGCTGCTCGATGACGGAGGTGCGGCAACGGCGCCGAAGGGCAACGCGGCGCGGAGCGCACCGGCGCGGTTCAAACCATGGGAAGTGAAGGCAACGTCCGGGGACGGCGGCCAAGGCGCGCCCCAATGCTCGTACGGAGCAGGGAAGTTGCTGTGTGCGCAGACTGGGCTGGTCTTCGCTCTCGATCCTTCTGACGGCCGTCGGTTGTGGCGGCACTCCGTCGCCGACGAGACCTCGAGCGGGCCGCCCCTCCTGTCGGCCGGGCTCGTGCAGGCCTCATTGGACGATCAGGGGCGTCGTACGGCGGCGCTCGACCCCGCCTCCGGCAAGGCCCGCTGGCAGCGGAACCTGCCCGCGCACAACGGCATCGCGAGCGCCGGGGGCATGCTGCTCCTCACGGGCGCCGACGGGACGGTCACCGGGGTGGACGGCGCCTCGGGCGACACGAAGTGGAGCCGTCCGATTCCGGGGCACGCCACGCCGTACTTCACCACGTTCGCCGGGGACCCCCTCGCGTACGCGATGAGCACGTCCGACGACGGGACGAGCACCCACATCACGGCGGTGGATCCGCGGACGGGCGAAGTGCGGTGGGACGCGCGGCTGCAGGGGCAGTTGGAGCTCCTCGGCACGGCGGACGGGCACGCCTTCTTCACCTCGGCAGATGCCCTGTACGGCGAGACGAAGGCCGTCGTCCGTTACACCCCGGACGGCGGAAAGACGCGGCGAGTAGCCCTGCCCGTCGCGCTCTCGGAGGCCCACGGCACCGTGCGCGGAAATGTCGTCCACCTCAGCGGCACCGGCGGAACGCTGGTCGCCGTCGATATGGAAGCGCGCCGGCACCTGTGGCGGCTGGAGACGGGCGCCTCCCGGACCTCAGGTCCCGTGGCCGACGACCGGCATGCGTACGTCAGCGCCCCTGACGGGCGGCTCCTCGCCGCCGACGCCCGCACCGGCAAGCTCCTCGGCCAGACGCCCCCACGGCTCGGCAAGCAATCCGACCGGGTCGCGGGGTCCCTTCCGGAGCCCGTGATCGCCGGCGGTCGCGTGTATGCCAGCGCGCCCGACGGCACCGTGTTCGCCGTCGACGGCGGCGATCCGTCGACCTGGTCGCGTTAGGTACACACAGGAAAGTACGCGAAAGGACCGCCCCCGACGAACAGGAGGCGGCCCTTATTCAGCGTTCAATTAGCGCTCACCTAGGACTCAGCCCAGCATGGACACATCCCGCACAGCGCCCTTGTCCGCGCTCGTCGCCATCGCCGCGTATGCCTTCAGGGCCGCCGAGACCTTTCGGTCGCGGTTCTTCGGGGCGTACGTGCCGTTCAGGGCCGTGCGGCGGGTGGCCAGTTCCTCTTCGGAGACCAGGAGGTCGATCGAGCGGTTCGGGATGTCGATGCGGATGCGGTCGCCGTCCTGGACCAGGGCGATCGTGCCGCCGGAAGCCGCCTCCGGGGAGGCGTGGCCGATCGACAGACCCGAAGTGCCGCCGGAGAAGCGGCCGTCCGTGACCAGGGCGCAGGCCTTGCCGAGGCCGCGGCCCTTCAGGTACGAGGTCGGGTAGAGCATCTCCTGCATGCCGGGGCCGCCCTTGGGGCCCTCGTAGCGGATGACGATCACGTCGCCCTCGGAGATCTGCTTGGCGAGGATCTTCTCGACGGCTTCCTCCTGCGACTCGCAGACCACCGCCGGGCCCTCGAAGGTCCAGATCGACGCGTCGACGCCGGCCGTCTTCACGACGCAGCCGTCCACGGCGAGGTTGCCCTTGAGGACGGCCAGGCCGCCGTCCTTCGAGTACGCGTGGGCGACATCGCGGATGCAGCCGTTCGCCGCGTCCGTGTCGAGGTCCTCCCAGCGCTCGGACTGGGAGAAGGCCTCGGCGGAACGCTTGCAGCCGGGGGCGGCGTGCCACAGCTCCATGGCTTCCTCGGACGCAGAACCGCTGCGGATGTCCCAGGCGTCCAGCCACTCCTTGATGGAGGGGCTGTGGACGGTGTGGACGTCCTCGTTCAGCAGGCCGCCGCGGTAGAGCTCGCCGAGGATCGCGGGGATGCCGCCGGCGCGGTGCACGTCCTCCATGTAGTACGTCCGCGTCGGCGCGACGTTGGGCGCGACCTTCGCGAGGCAGGGGACGCGGCGGGAGACGGCGTCGATGTCGTTCAGGTCGTAGTCGGCCCCGGCCTCCTGGGCGGCGGCCAGCAGGTGCAGGATCGTGTTGGTGGAGCCGCCCATGGCGATGTCGAGGGCCATGGCGTTCTCGAAGGCCGCGTGGGTGGCGATGTTGCGCGGGAGGACGGAGGCGTCGTCCTCGTCGTAGTAGCGCTTGGTCAGCTCGACGACGGTGGCGCCGGCCCGCTCGTACAGCTCCTTGCGGGCCGTGTGCGTGGCGAGCACCGAGCCGTTGCCGGGGAGGGACAGGCCGATGGCCTCGGTCAGGCAGTTCATGGAGTTGGCGGTGAACATGCCGGAGCAGGAACCGCAGGTGGGACAGGCGTTCTCCTCGATACGGAGGATGTCCTCGTCCGAGACCTTGTCGTTGACCGCGTCGGAGATCGCGTCGATCAGGTCGAGCGTACGGACCGTGCCGTCGACCAGCGTCGCGCGGCCGGCCTCCATGGGGCCGCCGGAAACGAAGACCGTCGGGATGTTCAGGCGCAGGGCTGCCATGAGCATGCCCGGGGTGATCTTGTCGCAGTTGGAGATGCAGATCAGGGCGTCGGCGCAGTGGGCTTCCACCATGTACTCGACGCTATCCGCGATCAGGTCGCGGGAGGGGAGGCTGTACAGCATGCCTCCGTGGCCCATCGCGATGCCGTCGTCGACGGCGATCGTGTTGAACTCGCGCGGGATACCTCCGGCCGCCGTGATGGCCTCGCTCACGATCCGGCCGACCGGTGCCAGGTGGGTGTGGCCGGGCACGAACTCGGTGAAGGAGTTGGCGACCGCGATGATGGGCTTCCGGCCGATGTCCGCGCCCGGTACACCGGAGGCGCGCATAAGGGCGCGTGCGCCCGCCATATTGCGGCCGTGGGTGACAGTGCGGGACCTCAGATCGGGCATCGTCGCTCGCTCCTTCAGAGAGTTCTGACAGATTTCGAGCGTACGCCGGTGCTCCGACATCCCGACGGCTCGTCCGGAATACGGGATGTGTGTCTCGGTCGGCGACCGTGACAAAGACTCGTTCGGGGCCCTCGTTCAGGGACCCGTCAGATGCCCCTGAACCACCGGCGCGATCCTCGCGATGACCTGCTCCGGGTCCGCCGACGCCACCGGCTCGATCTTGATCACGTAGCGCATCATCGCGACGCCCACGAGCTGGGCGGCCGCGAGTTCGGTGCGCAGTTCCGCATCCGGTACGTCGAGGCGGCCGGCGATGCGGCGCATCAGTTGCGCGGCGACGAGGCGGCGGAAGACGGCGGCCGCGGTCTCGTTGTTCACCGCCGACCGGACGATCGCGAGGAGCGGCGTACGGGTCACCGGGTTCTCCCAGAGGCCGAAGATGACGCGGGTCATGCGCTCGCCGACCTCGTCGAGGGGGCCTTCGAGGACCACGTCGCGCACCTTCAGGGTGGCGGGCGAGAAGGCGACCTCGACGGCCGCCTCGAAGACCTGCTCCTTGGTGCCGAAGTAGTGGTGCACGAGCGCCGAGTCGACCCCGGCCGTCTTGGCGATGCCGCGTACGGACGTCTTGTCGTAGCCGCGTTCGGAGAACTCCTCGCGGGCCGCCGCCAGGATGCGGTCACGGGTCGCGGGGGCGTCCGCCGACTGCGTACGGGAGGGCCGTCCGCGGCGTCGGGGGGCCGTGTCGGTCATGAGCCGGCGACCCGCAGCGCCGAGGCGAGGTGGAGCCGGGTGAAGGCCAGCGCCTCGGCGAGGTCGGCCTCGCGTTCGGCGCTGGACATGGCGCGGCGGGTGTTGACCTCGATGACGACGTGGCCGTCGAAGCCGCTCAGCGCGAGCCGCTCGAGAAGCTCGGCGCAGGGCTGGTTGCCGCGGCCCGGGACGAGGTGCTCGTCCTTCGCCGAACCCCGGCCGTCGGCGAGATGGACGTGGCCGAGACGGTCGCCCATACGGTCGAGCAACTGCATCGCGTCGGCGCGGGCCGTGGAGGCATGGCTCAGGTCGATCGTGAAGTGGCGGTAGTCGTCCTTCGTCACGTCCCAGTCGGGGGCGTACGCGAGCATCTCGCGGTCGCGGTAACGCCAGGGGTACATGTTTTCGACGGCGAACCGTACGTCCGTCTCGTTGGCCATCCGCCAGATCCCGGTGACGAAGTCGCGGGCGTACTGCCGCTGCCAGCGGAACGGCGGATGCACGACGACCGTCGAAGCGCCGAGCTTCTCGGCGGCGGAGCGGGCGCGCTGGAGCTTGACCCAGGGGTCGGTGGACCAGACGCGCTGGGTGATGAGCAGGCACGGGGCGTGGACAGCCAGGACCGGGATCTGGTGGTAGTCGCTGAGCCTGCGCAGCGCCTCGATGTCCTGGCTGACCGGGTCGGTCCAGACCATGACCTCGACCCCGTCGTACCCGAGGCGCGCTGCGATTTCGAAGGCCGTCGCTGTCGACTCCGGATAGACAGAGGCCGTCGACAGCGCGACCTTCGCATCCGGGATGCGGACCACTGGTTCTGCCACGAAGGACAGAGTACGGGGTGCCTCCGGCGGTTGTGCGGGGGCGGCTCGCGTTGGCCGAAGGGTGCCGGTTCTTGCCGCCGGGTTCGCCTAAACGCCGTTGGGGTTTTCGCCGTGGGCGAGTGCGGGTTCGTTGTGGTTGATCGCGCAGTTCCCCGCGCCCCTATGGGGCGCTTACGTGGGCGCCATTTGATCCAGGCGCCGGAGGATTACGCCCTCCCTGAGAGCCCAGGGGCAGATCTCCAGCGTCTCCACTCCGAACAAGTCCATCGCGCCCTCTGCCACCAACGCGCCTGCCAGGAGTTGGCCTGCTCTGCCCTCGGAGACTCCGGGGAGTTCCGCCCGCTGCTCTGTCGTCATCGTGGCCAGTTGGGGGACCCAGTCCTCCAGGGAGCGGCGTTTTAGTTCGCGTTGTACGTAGAGGCCCTCTGCTGAGCGGGCGGCTCCTGCTATGCGGGCGAGCTGGCGGAAGGTCTTGGAGGTGGCCACTACGTGGTCGGGGGAGCCGAAGCGGGTGAACTCTCCGACCGTGCGGGCGATCTGGGCGCGTACATGGCGACGCAGGGCCTTGACGTCCGCGGGGTCCGGGGGGTCGCCGGGCAGCCAGGCGGCAGTGAGCCGGCCCGCGCCGAGCGGCAGGGACACCGCCGCGTCGGGTTCCTCGTCGATGCCGTACGCGATCTCCAGGGAGCCGCCGCCGATGTCGATGACCAGCAGCTTTCCGGCTGACCAGCCGAACCAGCGGCGCGCGGCGAGGAAGGTGAGCCGGGCCTCCTCCGCGCCGGTGAGGACCTGGAGTTCTACGCCCGTTTCGGTGCGCACCCGCTCCAGTACGTCGTCGGCGTTGGTCGCCTCGCGTACGGCGGAGGTCGCGAACGTCAGGAGGTCCTCGACGCCCTTGTCCTCGGCCGCGTCGAGTGCCTCCCGGACGACGGAGATCAGTTTGTCGACGCCCTCGGGGCCGATCGACCCGCTCTCGTCGAGCAGCTGGGCGAGCCGCAGCTCCGCCTTGTGTGAATGGGCGGGCAACGGGCGCGCGCCAGGGTGTGCATCCACCACCAGGAGGTGCACCGTGTTCGAACCCACGTCGAGGACACCGAGTCTCATGGACGGAACGCTACTGCGAGCCGGGCCCCCTGCTGGTCCCCGGAGCAGTCTTGGGCGACTTACCCTGGACACGTGCCAAAGACGAAAAAGGCGAAGAACGACAAAAGCGCCAAACCGGCAGGCTCGGACACATCGGCCAAGGGTTCTTCGCAGGCGAAGGCAACCGGCAAGACCAAGAAGTCCCCGAAAAAGTCCCCGAAGCTCTTTCCGCAGAGGGCCGCCGTCCCGGCGTCCGAACCGGACGAGAAGGGGCTCGATTTCGCGCGCGCGTGGGTGGAGTTCCCGGATCCGGCCGACGACGAGCAGGTCTTCCGCTGCGATCTGACCTGGCTGACCTCGCGCTGGAACTGCATCTTCGGCAGCGGCTGCCAGGGCATCCAGGCGGGCCGCGCGGACGACGGGTGCTGCACGCTCGGCGCCCATTTCTCGGACGAGGACGACGAGAAGCGCGTAGCAGGGCATGTGGCGAGACTCACGCCGGAGATCTGGCAGAACCACGACGTCGGCGTCGAGACCGGCTGGGTCTCGACGGACGACGAGGGCTCCCGGCAGACCCGCCCCTACCAGGGCTCGTGCATCTTCCAGAACCGGCCCGGATTCGAGGGCGGCGCGGGCTGCTCGCTGCACATCCTGGCGCTGAAGGAGGGCCGCGAGCCCCTGGAGACCAAGCCGGACGTCTGCTGGCAGCTCCCGGTGCGACGGACGTACGACTGGATCGACCGGCCCGACGACACCCGCGTACTCCAGATCTCGATCGGCGAGTACGACCGCCGCGGCTGGGGTCCGGGCGGCCACGACCTGCACTGGTGGTGCACGTCGGCGACGTCCGCGCATGGCTCCGGTGAACCGGTGTACGTCACGTACCGGCCGGAGCTCATCGAGATGATGGGCAAGGCCGCGTACGACCGGCTGGTCGAGCTGTGCGAGGAACGGCTGGCCTCCCGGCTGCCGCTGGTGGCACCGCATCCGGCCGATCCGGTGGATTGAGCCTTCGGTTCGCTTCAGCTGGCTTGAGGGCTCGGGCTGCTGCTGTCACTCGGCGGCGGGGGCGAGCTCTTGGGCTCCGCGGGAGTGGGGGTCGGGTCCGGCTCGGACGCGGGCGGGTCGGTTGGCGTGGGTTCGGGGGGCGAGGGGGGCGGGTCGCTGGGCGTGGGGCCGGGGTCGGACGGCGTGGGAGCGTTTGGGGTCGGGTCTGGAGCAGGGCCTGGGTCCTGGGGTGACGGGCCCGCCGTGCCATAGCCGTTGATCGAGACCGCCGCGCCCGCGGGTGCGATCGACACCCGTGCGCTCCAGGGGCCGTTCGGCTCGCGGAGAGGGTCGACGTACACCTTGATCATGAACGACTCGCCGGGCGACAGCGTTCCCGACGACTGGCTGAAGTAGAGCCAGGAGGCGCCGGTGTGCGCGGACCAGTGGACCGGTGAACCACCGGATGCCCTCAGGGTGATCAGCGTCATGTCGCCGCTGGAATCGGCCTCTACGGAGAGGCCGTTTTTCCGGTCGCCAGAGGCCCCGCCGGTGACTCGGACGGAGACGTCGGACGAACGTTTTCCCTCCCCGGCGCCTTCGCCGATTCCCTTGCTGAGCTGCGGCTCCGGCTTCCCGTCGGCGCGACCCGCGTTCTTGTAGTCGTCCGATTCGGCTGCGCCGTCCGCGTGCTCGCCGCCGAGTGCGGCGGGGCCGTGTGCCTCGCTCGCGGTGATCGGGCGCCCCGGAGAGCCCTCGCCGGTGAGGGGGGCGCCGCGGTAGGCCGCCCACACGGCGAGTACGGGAGCCGCCACCACGGTGACGACGACCGTCGTCGTGACGGCACGCGCGCGAAGGCGGCTACGGCGGGCCGCGTGGACCTTGGGGTCCATCGGGAAACCGCGCCGGTCGAAGCGCGGAGTGGCACCCCGCGCGCGTGGGGCACGCGCCATCGCCCTGGAGAGGGCCGCGCGCGGGGCTTCGAGTACGGGGAGCGCGGCGGGCGTGACGCTCGTGCCGGGCCAGGAGCCGGGGATCGCGCGCTCGGCGGTACGGCGGCAGCGCGGGCAGTCGTCGACGTGTCGGACCAGTTCGCGGCGCACGGGCGTGCTGAGGACCAGCCGGTCTCCGGTGAGCCGGGCGACGCCCGGGCAGGCGCCGGTCTCGACGACGGCGAGGGCCGCACGGGTGCGCTCGATCTCGCAGGCGGCGGCGCCGAGGAGTTCGCGGGCGGCGAGCAGTTCCATACCGAGGACGGCGGCCACCTCCCGGGCGGCGAGCTGGTGCCGTACGGCGAGTTCGAGCGCTTCGCGCTGCTCGGGCGTGGTCCCTGCGGCCTCCGGCCAGGCGAGTAGGGCGAGTTCCCGACGACGACGGTCCTCTTCGGGGTCTTCTACGTCCGATTCGGCGTCCCACGCGCGCGTGCCGCGACGTTTCTGCCCGGCGGGCCCGGTGGCCCCCGTGCCCTGTTTGGCCTGCCGGCCGGACCGCCGATTGCCCTGCCGGTCGGTGTCCTTGTCCGTGCTCTCGGCGAGCTTGCGGAGGCACGCCCAGCGGGCGAGGGCGTACAGCCAGGCCCTGCGCTCGTCGGTGGCCCGCACGCCGCGCGGGCCGCGGCGCTCGGCGAGCGCGAGGGCGTCACCGAGGGCGGCGACCGCCGCGTCGTGGTCGCAGAGCACGGACAGGCAGTACGTGAACAGGCCGTCCAGATACGGCTCGTAGCGCGCGGGCGGGCACTGGGCCGACGTACGGACCGCTGCCCGGCCGGATGCGGCACGGTCGGGTGCGGCACCGTGCGCCGGGAGTGCGCCGGTGGTGTGCGTGGTGGTTTCCGGACTGCGGCTCATCACCCGAGGGACCGTAGGCGCCGGGTGTGGGCCGCTTCCTCCCGCGTGAGCAGTTTTAATCCATACGGGTGAAACGATCCCTCATAAGGGGACAGGAGTGGTTAATTCCGCGGCGCGTTCCGTACGGATTGCGGCCGGTTTGCGACGGGGTGCCCGATCTCGGCGACGAGGCCGGAAGCACGTGGTCATGGGCAGGTTCGACGGCTGCTTCCTGGGCGGGGACGGCGTTGTCAGTGGTGGCGGTTACGGTTTCGTCCATGGCTGCCCGTACGAAGACCGCGAAGGACCGGCCGTCCTACCGCTGCACCGAATGCGGCTGGCAGACGGCCAAGTGGCTCGGCCGCTGCCCCGAGTGCCAGGCCTGGGGGACGGTCGAGGAGTACGGCGCGCCCGCGGTCCGTACGACGACCCCCGGCCGGGTCACGACGTCCGCGGTGCCCATCGGCCAGGTCGACGGCCGCACGGCGACCGCCCGCCCCACCGGCGTACCGGAGCTGGACCGGGTGCTCGGCGGCGGACTGGTGCCGGGCGCGGTCGTGCTCGTCGCGGGCGAGCCGGGCGTCGGCAAGTCCACGCTGCTGCTGGACGTGGCGGCCAAGTCGGCGAGTGACGAACATCGCACGCTCTACATCACCGGCGAGGAGTCCGCGAGCCAGGTCCGCCTCCGCGCCGACCGCATCAAGGCGATCGACGACCACCTGTATCTCGCCGCGGAGACCGATCTGGCCGCCGTGCTCGGCCACTTGGACGCGGTGAAGCCGTCCCTGCTGATCCTCGACTCCGTACAGACCGTGGCCTCTCCGGAGATCGACGGCGCCCCGGGAGGCATGGCCCAGGTCCGCGAGGTGGCCGGAGCCCTGATCCGCGCCTCCAAGGAACGCGGGATGTCCACCCTCCTTGTGGGCCATGTCACCAAGGACGGCGCCATCGCGGGCCCCCGCCTCCTGGAGCACCTCGTGGACGTCGTCCTGAGCTTTGAGGGCGACCGGCACGCGCGCCTCAGGCTCGTACGAGGCGTCAAGAACCGGTACGGCACGACGGACGAGGTCGGCTGCTTCGAACTGCACGACGAGGGCATCACCGGACTCGCCGACCCCAGCGGCCTGTTCCTCACCCGCCGCGCCGAGCCCGTCCCTGGCACCTGCCTGACCGTCACCCTCGAAGGCCGCCGCCCCCTGGTCGCCGAGGTCCAGGCCCTCACCGTCGACTCGCAGATCCCCTCCCCCAGGCGCACGACCTCGGGCCTGGAAACCTCCCGCGTCTCGATGATGCTCGCCGTCCTGGAGCAGCGCGGCCGGATCAGCGCCCTGGGAAAGCGGGACATCTACTCGGCGACGGTCGGCGGCGTGAAGCTCTCCGAGCCGGCCGCGGACCTGGCGATCGCCCTCGCCCTGGCCTCCGCCGCGAGTGACACTCCTCTCCCCAAGAACCTCGTCGCGATCGGCGAAGTGGGCCTCGCGGGCGAGGTCAGACGGGTCACGGGCGTCCAGCGCAGACTCGCCGAAGCGCACCGTCTGGGCTTCACACACGCGCTCGTACCGGGCGATCCCGGCAAGATCCCTGCCGGGATGAAGGTCCTGGAAGTGGCCGACATGGGGGACGCGCTGCGGGTGCTCCCGAGGTCGCGTCGTCGAGAGGCCCCACGGGACGAGGAGGAGCGCCGGTAGACTTTGCCCAGGTCTCGACCGTCCGTACGAACGAAGTATGCGAAACGGGAGCGCCCCAGATCCTGCGACCGGAGGAGTGCAGTGGCAGCCAATGACCGGGCGGCAGCTCCCGGAAAGTCCGGTGGGAGCTCCGGTGCCGATGGGCTGATGCGCGCCTCACTGAGCGCCGTGGCACCCGGCACGGGTCTCCGCGACGGCCTGGAGCGGATTCTCCGCGGCAACACCGGCGGGCTCATCGTGCTCGGCTGGGACAAGACGGTCGAGTCGATGTGCACGGGCGGCTTCGTGCTGGACGTCGAGTTCACGGCGACCCGGCTGCGCGAGCTGTGCAAGCTCGACGGCGGCATCATCGTCGACAAGGACATCACCAAGATCCTGCGGGCGGGCGTGCAGCTGGTGCCCGACCCGACCATCCCCACCGAGGAGACGGGCACCCGGCACCGCACGGCCGACCGGGTCTCCAAGCAGGTCGGCTTCCCCGTCGTCTCCGTCTCCCAGTCCATGCGCCTGATCGCGCTGTACGTGGACGGACAGCGCCGCGTTCTGGAGGACTCGGCGGCGATCCTCTCCCGCGCCAACCAGGCGCTGGCGACGCTGGAGCGCTACAAGCTCCGCCTCGACGAGGTCGCCGGCACGCTCTCCGCCCTCGAGATCGAGGACCTGGTCACCGTCCGGGACGTCTCGGCCGTGGCCCAGCGCCTGGAGATGGTGCGCCGGATCGCCACGGAGATCGCCGAGTACGTGGTCGAGTTGGGCACGGACGGCCGCCTCCTCTCCCTCCAGCTGGACGAGTTGATCGCGGGCGTCGAGCCCGAGCGGGAGCTTGTCGTACGGGACTACGTCCCGGAGCCGACCGCCAAGCGCTCCCGCACGGTCAACGAGGCCCTCTCCGAACTCAATGCGCTCACGCATGCGGAGTTGCTCGAACTGCCTACGGTGGCGCGGGCATTGGGTTACACGGGCGCGCCCGAGACCCTTGACTCCGCGGTGTCGCCGCGCGGCTTCCGGCTTCTTGCCAAGGTGCCGAGGCTGCCGGGCGCGATCATCGACCGGCTGGTCGAGCACTTTGGTGGGTTGCAGAAGCTGCTCGCTGCGAGTGTGGATGACCTGCAGACGGTGGATGGCGTCGGAGAGGCTCGGGCGCGGAGCGTTCGGGAGGGGCTTTCGCGGTTGGCGGAGTCGTCGATTCTCGAACGTTACGTCTGAGGAACCTGGAGTTTCGTACGTCCCTGACGGAGCCTTCCAGGAACGTACGAACCCTCAGTCCTTCGCCAGCACGAACGACGTGCGGGCCGTTGTCAGGCCCGGAACCGTGGCTTCAACCAAGTACGTGCCTGCGGTCGCCGAACCCGCCGGAGGCGTGCCGCACTCGGGGGCGCTGGCCTTGCGGTTCCACTCCAGGGTGCGGGTGACGGTGTCCTGCGCCGGGATGCGGTACAGGACGCTTCCGGCGCCCGTCGGGCAGTCGGAGGAGGACCACATCTCGTCGTCGCCGCCCGCCTGAGTGATCGTCAGCACCGCTTCCTTCGGGCCGAGATCGAGCTTGCAGTCGGTGGCGGAGGAGTTCGTGACGATCAGCTCTACTTTCGGCTGCTCATCGGGGGAGTACGTGTTCTTGACGCTGCGCAGCGTCAACTTGACTGCTCCAGGCGTGCAGTTGGGAAGGCTGGACCCGGCGGGAACCGTATCCCCGGAGACACCGCCGCCCCCTACGCCGGCCGAGCCACCACCGGAACCGCCGCCCGCGCCACCGGAGGAGCCGTCCGCACCACCGGAGCCCGCGGAGTCACCGCCGGAGTCGCCGGACCCGTCGCTCCCTCCATTCCCACCGCTACCGCCGCTGCCCCCGTTCTCCTCGCCCGACTCGTCGCGTCCGCCCGGGGCTTCGCTGATCGCGGGTCCCGAACTGGTGGGGCCGGGCGTGATGGAGGGCGCGGGGTTCTTGCCGTTGGACCCGTTCGCGCCGTTGTTGCCGCCCCCGCCGCCAGAGGTGACGATCCAGGTGATCAGCAACGCCAACAGCGCGACCAAGGACACCAGAACGGCCCTCCGTCGCCAGTAGATGGAGGAGGGAAGCGGCCCGACAGGATTGCGCAGAGATCCCACGGCGCAAACCTTACGAGAGATCGGCGGCTTCGCTGTCCCCACCCGCCGCCGTAAGCCCCAACTTTTCCGGATCATCATCCCGGAGCCAGTGCCTCCGGCGGTTGGGCGGGCGCCTACCGGGTGGGTGGGCTCAGTTCGTTCGCGACTGCGGGTGCGTTGTGGTTGCTCGCGCAGTTCCCCGCGCCCCTGAAGGGGCGCTCCCGGAACCGCAACGCCCCAACGCACCCGTCTTTCGTCAGGTCCAGGTCCCGACGATCGCTGGGTGTGACGGCGTACGGCGTCCGAATACCGTCCGTGACCATGGACTCTGACCTTTACCTAGAGATCAGCGATGCCGCCCACGGCAGCCCGACTTGGGTGCAACACCTGGCCGAATTATGGACGGAGGCCGGACTGCTGCTCTACGGCGTCCTCTTCCTCGTCGCCTGGTGGCGTCGGCGGCGGGGCGAAACGGGGGCGTTCGCGGTTGCGGTGCTTGCGCCTCTGGCTACGGCTGTGGCGTATGTGTGCAGCGAGTTGCTCAAGTCCGTCGTGGATGAGGAACGGCCGTGCCGGGCCGTAGTCGGCGCGACCGCCCCACTCGTCGACTGCCCGCCACACGGCGACTGGTCCTTTCCCAGCAACCACGCCACGATCGCGGGCGCCGCAACAGTGGCGCTGGCGCTTACCTGGCGCGGCATCTTATGGCTGACGGCACCGATGGCCCTGCTCATGGCCTTCTCGCGGGTGTTCGTAGGCGTGCACTACCCGCACGACACGGTGGCGGGCCTGGTCCTTGGCGCACTCGTCGCCGTCGCCTTCGTACATCTGACGGCGCGTCCGGCGGCACGGGTGGCGGAGGCGATGCGGGGGTCGGCGGCGGGGCCGGTGCGGTGGTTCGCGGGGGCCGGTCGGACCTGAAGTGACGTCACTTGTCCCGGCGCCTCCGCTACTCCACTACTCGACCAAGCCAGCCTCGTACGCGACGATCGCCGCCTGGACGCGGTTTCTGACCTCCAGTCGGTCGAGGATCGCGCTCACGTACGCCTTCACCGTGCCCTCGACAAGGTGCAGACGGGCGGCGATCTCGGGGTTCGAGAGGCCGGCTCCGAGCAGGCCGAGGACTTCGCGTTCGCGCGGAGTGAGCTGCGCGACGCGATCACGGGCGGCGGCCTCGCGGCTCAGCCTCCGTCCGGCGCCGAAACCGTCGATCACGTGCCGAGCCACCTTCGGCGAGAGGAACGCTGCACCGTCCGCGACCGCCCGCACCCCCGCGACGAGTTCGTGGGGATCACCCGACTTCAACAGGAATCCCGTGGCACCGCCGCCCAGCGCCCGGGCCACGTACGCGTCCTCTGAGAAGGTCGTCAGGATCGCAACCGCCGTTCCGGGCACGGTCCGTACGATCTCCTCGGCGGCCGCGAGCCCGTCCAGGCGCGGCATACGGATGTCGAGCAGCGCCACGTCGGGCCGGTGCGCCTGCGTCAGCGCGACGGCTTCGCGTCCGTCGGCGGCCTCCGCGACGACCTCGATGCCGCCCCCGCCTCCGGCGTCGAGGATCGCCTTCACACCGGCGCGGACCATCGCCTCGTCGTCGGCCAGGAGTACGCGGATCACCCCGCTCACCGTTCCTTCTCCTCCTTGCGCGTCTGTCCGGCCGTATCGCCTCTGGGGACCACGTCCTTGGCGACCAGCCGCTCCCTGTCGTCGAAGCAGAGCCTGAAGTGCTCGACGGAGACGAAGAGTTCGCTGCTCGCGCGGTAGTAGCGGCAGTCGGTTCCCTTCGGGGCGGCGGGGGCGCGTTCCACCGGTGGGTCGCTCACCGTGCGGTCGGGCAGGACCCGTTCGGCCTCGGCGAGCGCGGTTCCAAGGCGCAGTTCGGCGTAGTCGCCGGGCTTCAGGACCGAGTGGGTCTTCGTGTACGCGTACCAGGCGAAGGCTCCGCCGAGGATCACGGCTCCGACGGCGACGGCACCCGCGAGGGACACGACTACGCGGCGCCGGGCATGCCCGGAGGGGGTGCCCGGCGGTCTCGGTGGGAGGTGCTCGGTGGCCTCCTCACCCGAGGCGACAAGAGCGGCCGATGCGGCAGGTACGTACGCCTCGACCCGGAAACCGTCCCCGTACGGCCCGGCCTCGAACCGGCCTCCGACACCCTCGACCAGCGTCCGCAGCCCCAGCAACCCCGATCCCCCGGACGACGAATCCGCTTCCGTCGGCGCCGCCTCGTTGGCCACGCTCACCTCCGTGCCGTCGGCCTCTCGCCGCACCGTGACGGTGACCGTTGCGCCGGGGGCGTGCCGGGCGGCGTTGGTCAGGGCCTCGCGTACGACCCGGTGGACGATCCGTTCGACGAGCGGCGAGTACGTATCGGCCGTCCCCGTCGCCTCCCAGCGCACCCGGAGGCCGGACTCCGCCGTGCGGGTCACTAGCTCCTCGACGGTCTCGCCGGCCGGGGTCAGCGGGGTCGGCCCGTCGTCGTCCTCTCTCAGGAGGCCGATGATGCGGTGGAGCTGTTCCGTGGCGTCGGAGGCGGCCTCGCGGAGGTCGGCGGCGGCCTTGCGGTGGTGCTCCGCGAGGCCGGGGGCGAGTTGGAGGGCGCCGGCGCGCAGGGCGATCAGGCTCAGTTCATGGCCGAGGGAGTCATGCATGTCCTGGGCGATACGGGCCCGTTCGCGCAGTCGCGCGCGGTCCTCGGCGATGCGTTGTTCCCGCTCCACGTTTTGGCGGCTCTGGCGCCAGTAGCGGCCGCCGAGCCAGGGGAATACGACGCCGAAGTGCAGCGTGGCGATGAGTACGAGCCACTGGGCGGACGGGTCTGCTCCCCGTACCGCGATCTGGAGCGTGCCGATGACGGCGATCGCGCCGAATGCTGTCAGGGCGGGGCGGGTTTGTTGTGCGTGCAGGCCGAGGAGGAGGGCGAAGGTGGCGAGGGCTGGGCCGTAGGAGAGGGTGAGGAGGGCGGGTTCGGAGGCCAGGCTGAGGGCTGCGGTTGCGGCGAAGGCCGTGAGCGGGTGTTTGCGTCGTATCGCTACGGCTGCGGCGAGGGTTGCGGTGCCGGTGAGTTGCTCCGCTGTGGTGCGGGGTTCGTTCAGGCCTATGCGGTCGGCTGTGGCCACCGGGAGGGCCAGGGCTGCCCACAGCAGGGCGTCTGTGGCCCTCCTCCGACGACGTTCCATTGCCCCGACGCTACAAGCGGGCGCAGGGCTGCCGCCCCTGCCGATCGTCAGGGGTCCCCTTCGCGGGGGCTGGGCTGGAGGTTTTTCTTTCCCCAGCCCCGCCCCTTCCCGAAACTGGGGGCTGCGCCCCCAGGCCCCCTGCCTCCGGCGGGGTGGGTGGGTGGGCGCCTACCGCGGGTGGGCGGGGTGCCTACTGGGGTCGTGGGTGACAGTCGTGTCGCGGCTGCGAGTGCGTTGTGGCTGGTCGCGCAGTTCCCCGCGCCCCTAAAAAGCCTGCGACTGCCCGCACCCCCGAAGAGCAAGCGAACCGATATAGCCCGCGCCCAGGAAGGGGCCCGCGCCCCCTACCAGCCCGTGCGGAAAAGCCCGGACCCCCTGCTACCCGCAGCTTCCCGCCGGTGGGAGGGGACGTGGGCCGGTGCGTCCTATGCCCGTCGCTTAGCTTCGGTCTGGGCACAGCTGCGCCCTGTGTCAGCACGGGGCCGTATGCCCTGTTGGCGACGGGCTGACGCACCGGACCGCGGCCCCGCACCCACCACGCACCCAAGGGGCGCGGGGCTGTGTCAATTTGCGGCTCCGCCGCGTGGGCGCGAGCAACCACAACGCACCCGCACCCGCCCAACCGCCGGAGGCACCCCGCGTGGGCGCGACCAGCCACAACGGCGCCGCACCCGAAAACGAACCCATTCCGCCCAACCGCCGGAGGCACGTGGCAGGATCGGGGGCGTCATGACTGCGCCCACCGAAACCCTCCACACCCCCGTCATCCACTGGTTCGAAGAGAACGCCCGCGACCTCCCCTGGCGGCGGCCCGAAGCCGGCCCCTGGGGCGTCATGGTCAGCGAGTTCATGCTGCAGCAGACGCCGGTGAACCGCGTGCTGCCGGTGTACGAGCAGTGGCTCAAGCGCTGGCCCCGGCCCGCCGACCTCGCCGAAGAGTCGCCGGGCGAGGCCGTCCGCGCCTGGGGACGCCTCGGTTACCCGCGGCGCGCGCTGCGGCTGCACGGAGCCGCCACCGCCATAGCGGAGCGCCACGGCGGGGACGTACCCACGGATCACGCGAAGCTGCTCGCCCTGCCGGGCATCGGCGAGTACACGGCCGCGGCCGTGGCCTCCTTCGCGTACGGGCAACGTCACGCCGTCCTCGACACCAACGTCCGCCGCGTGCTCGCACGCGCCGTCACCGGCGTGCAGTACCCGCCGAACGCCACCACCGCCGCCGAACGCAAGCTCGCCCGCGCCCTGTTGCCCGAGGACGAGCACACGGCCTCGCGCTGGGCCGCCGCCTCCATGGAACTCGGCGCACTGATCTGCACGGCGAAGAACGAGAGCTGCGTACGGTGCCCGATCGCGGCCCAGTGCGCCTGGCGGCTGGCCGGCAAGCCCGCGCACGAGGGGCCGCCGCGTCGCGGTCAGACGTACGCGGGTACGGACCGCCAGGTGCGCGGCCGGCTCCTCGCGGTGTTGCGCGAGGCGGTCGGACCGGTTCCGCAGCCGGTCCTCGACCGCGTCTGGAACGAGCCGGTGCAGCGCGCCCGCGCCCTGGACGGCCTGGTCGCGGACGGCCTGGTCGAACCCCTCCCGGGCGGCCTGTACCGACTCCCCCTCACCTGACGGGTACCACCGGCTCCCCCTCACCTGACGGGTACCAACTCTCCCGCCCCACCTGACAGGTACGCCCCTCCCACAGCTGACCCACAGATTCCGGCAGCTTCCGGAGCGCGCATCACAGCACACTGACAGGCAACCGACACCAACGCCGCAGGCAAATCCCCCCAACCCCGCCCCATCCCCCACAGCTCTTTACTCCCGCCCTACTTCCGTTACACAACCGACGGACAGCCGAGCGCTTCTCGCAGGCTCGCTCGGACAGCCTCGTGACAAGCCCTCCGTAGCTTCATAGCCGTACCGCGGACCAGCGGCACACGAAGCAGCGAAACAGCCGACAGCGGGCAGGTCGGAAACGGGGATCGGAGGCGGTTGGACATGGCGCACGGCGAGGTGCTCGAGTTCGAAGAGTACGTACGCACCAGGCAGGACGCGCTGCTGCGCAGTGCCCGCCGGCTGGTGCCGGACCCGATCGATGCCCAGGACCTGCTGCAGACGGCGCTGGTACGGACGTACGGCCGCTGGGACGGCATATCCGACAAGCGGCTCGCCGACGCCTACCTGCGCCGCGTCATGATCAACACGCGTACGGAGTGGTGGCGGGCCCGCAAGCTGGAAGAGGTCCCGACCGAGGCGCTGCCGGACGCGAGCGTGGACGACTCGACCGAGCAGCACGCGGACCGCGCGCTGCTGATGGACATCCTGAAAGTTCTGGCTCCGAAGCAGCGCAGCGTCGTGGTGCTGCGACACTGGGAGCAGATGTCCACGGAAGAGACGGCCGCCGCCCTCGGCATGTCGGCCGGAACGGTCAAGAGCACGCTGCACCGGGCCCTGGCCCGGCTCCGCGAGGAGCTGGAGAGCCGCGGCTTTGAGGGGCGCGCGTTCGTACCGGGCAAGGCGGGTAAGGAGCGGGAGCGTTGCGCGGCCTAGACGCAGGTCCCGGCACGGAGCCCCCACGGGCCCCCGGAGCCCTGAAGGCGGCGATCACGGCAGTGGCTGTGATCGCCGCCCTCGGCCTTTTGGTATCCGCCTGCGCTTCGGGCGGCACCGGTGCCCGCGATGAGGGCCCGGCCCGTTCCGACTCGGTTTCGGTGGGCGCCGTCACGCCCGCGCCCTCGCAGTCCTCGGCCGAGCCGAGCGTGGACGCGGTCCAGCTCCTCAAGGCCGACCCGGAGGTCAGCGCGGCGGTCAAGCGTGATCTGCAGCCGTGTGTCGCCGATGAGTACCCGGTCGACGTGTCGTACGGCAGGCTGACGGGCGGGGCCGTGGACGACATCGTGGTCAACGTGCTGACCTGCGGCGATGCGGTCGGAGTCGGCTCGTATGTGTATCGCGGGCAGGGCGGCGAGTACGAGAACGTCTTCAAGGCCGAGGAGCCGCCGGTCTACGCGGAGATCGACCGGGGCGACCTCGTGGTCACCCAGCAGGTGTACGAGAAGGGCGACCCCGTGGAGTTTCCGTCCGGCGAGGAAGTGATCACGTACAGCTGGATCTCGGGCCACTTCATGGAGCAGGACCGCAATCACAGCGACTACAGCAAGGTGACGGAGAGCGTGCCGCCGTCCCCGGCCGAGGACTGACATCCATAGGAGCGTCTGGCCTTGACTGGAACATGCCCTCTGACCGAAAACTGACCCTGGCTGACGACTGACCCCGCCCCTGACCCGAGAACCGACCCCGACCGACACTCGACCGACGGAGAACTGAGAGCACCGGATGGCAGAGCAGACCCACGTCCTGTTCGTCGAGGACGACGACGTCATCCGCGAGGCCACCCAGCTCGCGCTGGAGCGTGACGGCTTCGTGGTCACCGCCGTGCCCGACGGGCTGGCCGGCCTGGAGGCGTTCCGCGCGGACCAGCCCGACATCGCGCTGCTCGATGTGATGGTGCCGGGCCTGGACGGCGTCTCGCTGTGCCGCCGGATCCGTGACGAGTCCACGGTTCCGGTGATCATGCTGTCGGCCCGCGCCGACTCCATCGATGTCGTACTGGGCCTGGAGGCGGGCGCCGACGACTACGTCACCAAGCCGTTCGACGGGGCCGTTCTGGTCGCCCGTCTCCGTGCGGTGCTGCGGCGCTTCGGGCATGCGAGCGGGCAGCGGGCCGCGGCCGAGGCGGAGGGTTCCTCGTCCGTCGAGGGCGGTGTGCTGTCCTTCGGTGACGGCGATCTGGAGATCGACACGGAGGGCATGGAGGTCCGCAGGGGCGGTGAGCCGGTGGCGCTGACGCCCACCGAGATGCGACTGCTCCTGGAGTTCTCGTCCGCGCCGGGTACGGTCCTGTCGCGCGACAAGCTGCTCGAGCGGGTGTGGGACTACGGCTGGGGCGGCGACACCCGCGTCGTCGACGTCCATGTGCAGCGGCTGCGTACGAAGATCGGCCAGGACCGGATCGAGACGGTCCGCGGTTTCGGCTACAAGTTGAAGGCCTGACCGGATCATGCGGGGCATGCGGGGGACGAGCAAGCGTCCGAACGGGAATCCGAGCGGGAATGCGGGCGACTGCCCGAGCAACAGTCCGGGCGGGATTCCAAGCGGGGATCCGAACGGGAATCCGGAAGGTCGCAGTCCGGAGCGCCGTCGGAGGTTCACGCGACGGCCGATACTGCGTACGGGCCTCAGGTGGAAGTTCAGCGCGGCGATCGCCCTGGTCGGGGCGCTGATGGCCGTCACCCTGAGCGTCGTCGTGCACAACGCCGCCCGGTACTCGGTGCTCTCCAACGCCCGCGACTTGGCGGACACGCGCGTGCAGATCGCGCAGCGGAACTACGAGACGTCCGGGCGGGCCAACTTCCCCGGCATCAAGATCGACGATCCGGACCTGCCGAAGGACCTGCTGGCCAAGGCCGCGGCAGGCCGGCGGGCGACGTACGTGGCGGAGAGCCCCGGCGGGGCGCCCGACATCTGGGCCGCCGTACCGCTCAAGGACGGCCGCATCATGTCGACGCACATGGCCGACCGCAGCGCCACCGTGCTTGACGCCCTCGACAAGGCGCTGCTGATCGGTTCGATCGCGGTCGTCTTCGGCGGCTGCGCGCTCGGCGTCCTCATCGGCGGCCAGCTCTCGCGGCGGCTGCGCAAGGCGGCCACGGCGGCCCGGCAGGTCGCGCGGGGCGAGACGGATGTACGAGTGCGGGACGCCATCGGCGGAGTCGTACGCGACGAGACCGATGACCTCGCGCGGGCGGTGGACGCGATGGCGGACGCGCTCAGCCAGCGCATCGAGGCCGAGCGCCGGGTGACCGCCGACATCGCGCACGAGCTGCGTACGCCGGTGACCGGGCTACTCACGGCGGCCGAGCTGCTGCCGCCGGGCCGGCCGACGGAGCTCGTACGGGACCGGGCGCAGGCGATGCGTACGCTCGTCGAGGACGTTCTGGAGGTGGCGCGGCTGGACAGCGCGTCCGAGCGGGCCGAGTTGCAGGAGATCGCGCTCGGCGAGTTCGTGGCCCGGCGGGTGGCGGCGCGGGACGCGGACATCAAGGTACGGGTCGTGCACGAGTCGCAGGTCATCACCGACCCGCGCCGTCTTGAGCGCGTCCTCATCAACCTGCTGGTCAACGCGGCCAAGCACGGCAGGCCGCCCATCGAGGTCACGGTGGAGGGCCGGGTCATCCGCGTACGCGACCACGGGCCGGGCTTCCCCGAGGAACTGCTCGCCGACGGGCCGAGCCGCTTCCGCACCGGGAGCAAGGACCGGGCGGGCCACGGCCACGGCCTCGGCCTGACCATCGCGGCAGGCCAGGCCCGCGTACTCGGCGCGCGGCTCACCTTCCGCAACGTACGTCCCGTAGGTGCGCCGGAGCACATGCCCGCGGAGGGGGCGGTGGCGGTGCTGTGGCTGCCGGAGCACGCGCCGACGAATACGGGGAGCTATCCGATGCTGCCGGAGTAGGGCGCCGGTGCGGCGCCCCCGGGGCTTCAGCAGCTCCAGTCCTTGTCCAGGTCGAGACCGCCCTCGCGGGGCTGGGTGAACGAGAACCAGTTCCCGGAGTCGTCGCGGAACAGCGCCTCCGTGCCGTACGGCCGCTCCTGGGGTTCCTGGAGAAACTCCACGCCGCGGTCCTTGAGCTTCTTGTAGTCGCCGTGGATGTCGTCGGTGGTCAGCACGCCCGCGCCGAGGGCGCCCTTGGCGACAAGCTTCTTGATCATCTCGGCGGACTCGGGGTCCATCCCTGGCCCGTTCGGCACCATCAGCGTGAGCTCGACGCCGGGCTGATCCGGGGAACCGACGGTGAGCCAGCGCATGCCGCCCTCGCCCATCGTCATGTCCGTACGGACCTCGAGGCCGAGCTTCTCCGTGTAGAACTTCTTCGCCCGGTCCTGGTCGAGGACCCAGACGGTCGAGATGGCGAGACCTTTGATCATGACGTGCTCCTGGGACTGGTGAGTTGCGGACTGCCGGGCCGGGGCTGAGGCAGCGGTTCGTGCTTGTCATGTCACGGTAGGCAGCGGCGCCGTCAGTCCGCTTCTCCAGAATTGCGCTGTGCGTGGGGCTGGGCACTGGATTGCGCGCTGGGCTGTGCGTCGACAGGGGTCGGTCTGAAGCCTCCGGCCCAGTGCATGACGTAGCACCCCGGTATGAGGGCGGTCCCGCGCCCCACGTGCTTCGCCCGGTACTCACTGGGCGTCAGTCCGGTCAGCGCCTTGAAACGGGCCGAGAACGTACCGAGGCTGCTGAAGCCGACGAGGTGGCAGATCTCCGTCACCGACAGATCCGCGGTGCGCAGCAGGTCCTCGGCCCGTTCGATGCGGCGGTGCGTCAGATACTGCCCGGGCGTCTCCCCATACGCATCCTTGAAGGCGCGTATGAAGTGATACCGCGAGTACCCGGCATGCGCGGCCACGGCATCGAGATCGAGCCCGGGCTCCGCCCAGTCCCGATCCATCGCATCCTTGGCCAGCCGCAGCTGCCGCATCTTGTCCATGCGGTCGATGGTGGCACGCGCCACTGACAACGCTCCGCCGCGCGTGTTCCGCCCCCCGCCGCCCTTACCCGTCCCATACCAAGGGGCTCCGCCCCTGGACCCCGCTGGGGCTGCCGCCCCAGACCCCGCATCGGCCTGAACGGCCTCGTCCTCAAACTCCCCCAGCTACCTCCCCCAGCTACCTCTGGGGGTGCCCCCAGAGGGGCCCCCAGACGGGCTGATTGATGCGGGCCTGCGCTGACAAGGCTCGGCCGCGCCAGATCAGCCGTCGGGCGATGGCCGCGCAAGTTCGGCGCTCTGGCGAGCGCCGCGCAAAATCAGCCCCTTGGGGGTCCCCCCAGCGGTAGCTGGGGGAGTTTGAGGACCGGGGGCCCGGGGGCTGGCCCCCGAAACGGGGTCCGGGGCGAAGCCCCGAAAGGGGGTCTGGGGGCGCAGCCCCCAGCGGGGTCCCAGGGGCGGAGCCCCTTGGTATGGGACGGGTAAGGGCGGCGGGGGCGAACTCACACGGCCCCCGCCACCGACGCCCCCTTCGCCCCCACCCCGTCATCCCCCACACCCTCCCCCGCCTCCGGCGCCGCCGCCCCCTTAAGCGGTACCTCCTTCACAAACACCGCCGCCACCAAAGCGACAACAGCCACACCCGCGCCCAACAAGAACGCCGAATGCGTACCGGACGACACCGCATGCTGATACGCGTCCCGCGCCGCCTCCGGCAACCTCGCCATACCCGCCGCGTCCAACTGCGCCGACTGCGAGGTGGCAGCGGACCCCGCCGCCCCGCCCCGCTCGGCCATCACATCCTGGACCCGGCTGTTGAACAGCGCCCCCATGATCGCGACCCCGAAGGACGCCCCGAGCGTACGGAACAGCGTCGTGGACGAGGACGCGACACCCATGTCCTTCATCTCGACGCTGTTCTGCGACACCAGCATGGTGATCTGCATCAGACACCCCATGCCCGCGCCGAGGACCGCCATATACAGACCGGACGTGACCCGCGACGTATCCGTGTCCATCTGCGCGAGCAGAAACAGCCCGATGACCATCAGCCCACTGCCCACGACCGGAAACACCTTGTACCGCCCGGTGTTCGTGGTCACCCGCCCCGCGATCATCGACACGACGAGCATCGCCCCGAGCATCGGCAGCAACAGCAGCCCGGAGTTCGTCGCGGACGCCCCCTGCACGGACTGCTGGTACAACGGCAGGAACAGCGTCGCGCCGAACATCACGAAGCCGACGATGAAGCCGATCACCGACATCAGCGAGAAGTTACGGCTGCGGAAGATGTGCAGCGGCATCACCGGCTCGACGGCCTTGGTCTGCACGAACACGAAGCCCACCAGCGCGGCGACCCCGATCGCGATCAGCTCCATGATCACGGCGGAGCCCCAGGCGTACTCGCTGCCACCCCACGTGGTGACCAGCACGATCGCGGTGATGCCCACGGCCAGCAGCCCGGCCCCCAGATAGTCGATCCGCGCCTGCGCCCGCTTCTTCGGCAGATGCAGTACGGCACTGATGGCGAGAAGCGCCACGGCGCCGAGCGGCAGGTTGATGTAGAAGGACCAGCGCCAGCCCCAGTGGTCGGTGATGGTGCCGCCGACGAGCGGCCCGCCGATCATGGCGAGCGCCATCACGCCGGCCATCATGCCCTGGTACTTGCCGCGCTCGCGGGGCGGTATCAGATCGCCGATGATCGCCATGACACCGACCATCAGACCACCGGCACCGAGCCCCTGAACGGCCCGGAACCCGATCAACTGCATCATGTCCTGGGCCATACCGCTCAGGGCCGACCCGATCAGAAAGAGCACGATCGAGGTCATGAAGATGCCCTTGCGCCCGTACATGTCGCCGAGCTTGCCCCAGATCGGGGTGGAGGCGGCGGTCGCGAGCGTGTACGCGGTAACGACCCACGACAGATGCTCGAGTCCGCCGAGTTCGCCGACGATCGTCGGCATGGCGGTCCCGATGATCATGTTGTCGAGCATCGCGAGCAGCATCGCGATCATCAGCGCGAGCAGCACGACCCGTACGCTCCGGGGTTGCTTGCCCTCGCTGTCCACCACTGCCTCGGTGTCCGCCATGGTCCCCACTCCCTGATGCCCACCCGCCACTAACTTGCCGCCCGGCAAGTTGACTACACTCGGAACGTAGGTGCGGAACTAGCCGGGCGTCAAGTAAGTTTTTCTTTACCCACCACGAACCCCGAGGAGCAGCCACGATGGGCGCCAGCAGGCAGCAACGCGGGCACACCCGCCAGCGCATCCAGGACGTGGCCCTCGAACTCTTCGCCGAGCAGGGCTACGAGAAGACGTCCCTGCGCGAGATCGCGGAGCGGCTGAACGTCACGAAGGCGGCGCTCTACTACCACTTCAAGTCCAAGGAAGACATCCTGATCAGCCTCTTCCAGGATCTGACGCAGCCGATGGACGAGCTGATCGAGTGGGGCAAGCAACAGCCGCGCACCCTCGAGACGAAGCGCGAGATCCTCAACCGCTACAGCGAGGCCCTCACCGACGCGGCCCCGCTCTTCCGCTTCATGCAGGAGAACCAGGCGGCCGTACGCGAACTGCGCTCCGGCGAGGACTTCAAGGAACGCATGCTCCGCATGGTGGACCTGCTCAGGGAGCCGGACGCCACGATGACCGACCAGGTCCGCTGCGTCACGGCCCTGTTCTCCATCCACGCCGGACTGTTCACCCTCAGGGACCTCGAAGGCGACCCCGAGGAGAAGCGCAAGGCCGTCCTGGAGGTCGCCACCGAGCTGATCACCCGGACCCACGAAGCTGAAGGGACCTGAACGCCCCTTCACGTCCTCAGAGGGTTACGCCCTTGGTGCGCAGGAAGCGTACGGGGTCTATCGCGGAGCCGTAGTTGGGGGACGTACGGATCTCGAAGTGCAGGTGCGGACCGCTGGAGTTGCCGGTGTTGCCGGAGAGCGCGATCTGCTGACCGGTCCCGACGATCTGGCCGACCTTCACCTGGACGCGCGACAGGTGGGCGTACTGGGAGTAGGTCCCGTTGCCGTGCTTGACGACGACGGCGTTGCCGTACGCGGGCCCGTCACCGGCGCCGTTGCCGCCCGCCTTGACGACGGTGCCGCCGTGCGTGGCGAAGACCTTGGAGCCGGAGGGGACGGCGAAGTCCTGGCCGGAGTGGGTGGAGTTCCACATGTTGCCGGCCTGGGCGTAGCTGGCGGAAAGCTTGTACTTCTTGACCGGGTCGACCCAGGACGGCTTCGCCGCCTTCTTGACGGCGGCCTTCTGAGCAGCAGCAGCCGGCACCGCCTCAGCGCTCGCCGCACCACCGGCGGCGACCGCGACCCCGGTCCCCAGCGCGACCGACACCCCCAGCCCGGCGGCCAGGACAGCCGCCCGGGCACGGAGCGGGGACGTACCGAGAACGTGGGACTTGGTGATGCGCAGCGACATGGGGACTACCTCCGGGTGACGGGCATGAACACACCCGACGCGCTGTCGATGCGCCGGGCGAGGTCCCTTGGTAACCCGCGATGCCGATGTCCCACAAAGGCCTCATCTACGACCCGAAGTCGTATTTGACGCTGAAACTTCCCCCTTCTTGACACGAACGCTGCCCTGTATTGAATCCTCCGCGTTTCTCGCTGGAAGTCTGGTTTAACCCCACTTCACAGCCTTCCGCTTACGCCCTGACCCCACCCCTCCAAGCCAGACCCGACCGCCTCCGAGACCGCACTACACCCACCGACCCAAAGGTCCGTTTTGCCCCGCACTGCTCCACCACTACTCGCCCTAGTACCGGACAAATCGCCTGTGCGTCATGTCACCGGAGAGCAAGATCCAGAGGCCCTGCGATGTGACGCGCACTACGCATGCGGGGCACGGCGGCCGGCGTTCAGCCGGGCTGGCGTGGCGCCCGCCGCGGTCCAGCCGCAGCTGCCGCAGCCAGGCGAGGTCGCCGTGGCAGCGAACCTGGTCGGCGCACCACCGTTCCTGGTCGGTCACCGCGCCGCCACCACCGGCCGCGTGCAGGGTGACGACGGGGCCGGCGTCGTACCGCGCACCACGCCTTGGCGCACTGCGCGGGTTCTCATCGATGCCTACGACTGCCCGCGGTCATCATTCAGCGAAGCCGACGGCGCCAACTGCCTCTACGCCCCCCACCGGCCTGGCCGCCCTCATACGAACACTCGCACCAACCCAACACGTTCGAGTGACATGAAACGGTTCGCCCCCGCGTAACGATCACCGTGCGCGAGCCTCACCTCATGCACGAGAACGTCGAGGCCAAGCCCGGCCTCCCAGCCCAGCAGAGCGCCTTGCCCTCCTGGTACGGCGACCTGCTCGGCGAGGTCAAGGAGACCGTCGCGGGCGCACGCCTCCGCGCACAGCGGGCCGTGAACACCGAACTGGTCCAGATGTACTGGCAGATCGGCAAGCTCATCCTGGCCCGTCAGGAGCAGGAGGGCTGGGGCGCCAAGGTCGTGGGCCGGCTCGCCGCGGACCTGAAGACGGCCTTCCCGAACCAGCGCGGCTTCTCCCGCCGGAGCCTGATGTACATGCACAAGATGGCCCGCGTCTGGCCGGAGCCAATTGTGCAGCAGCCTGCTGCACAATTGCCGTGGGGTCACATCATGCTCATGCTGGACAGGCTCGACACCCAGGCCGAACTGGACTTCTACGTCACCGAAGCCGTCCGCAACGGCTGGTCCCGAGACCTCCTCAGCCGCTTCATTCACCAAGACCTGCACTTCACCCAGGGCTCCGCCGTGAGCAACTTCGAGGTGACCACCCCGGAGGGCTCGGCCGTCCTCAAGGACCTGGCGCGAGACCCGTACCGCCTCGACTTCCTCGGCCTCGACAAGAACCACACCGAACATGAGCTCGAAGAGGCCATCGTCGCCAACATGGTCCGCTTCCTCACCGAACTCGGCGTCGGCTTCGCCTTCGTCGGCCGCCAGTACCCGGTCCTCATCGGCGGCGAGGAATACCGCATCGACCTGCTCTTCTACCACCTCAAGCTCCACCGCTACTTCGTCTTCGAGCTCAAGACCAAGGACGTACGCCCCGAGCACGTCGGCAAGCTCAACTTCTACGTGAGCGTGGTCGACAAGATGGTCCGCGACGAGCAGCGCGACGACGCGACCATCGGCTTCCTCATCGGCACCCGCCACAACAAGGCCGCCGTCCAACTCGCCCTCGACTCCAGCAACAACCCGCTGGCCGTGACGAACTACTCGACACTCTCCCCGGCCGAGCGCGAACTGGTCCCGACGGAAGACGACTTGAGTCGCGTCGTCCAGGACGCGATCGACTCCGTACAGTCATGAGCGTGCCTGGATGGCCCACACCCGGCGCCGGAGCCGATTGTCCAACAGCTCGTTGGACAATTGCCACGGGGCCACATCACGGCCTCGCTTCACCCGGTCCCCCGGACGCCGCCCCCGGCCCCGCCACCTGCTCCGCCACCGCCCCGATCTTCGCCAGCCGCGCCAGCGTCGGCCTCGACAGGACCTCGCCGATGTCGTGCAGGGCCACGAGCAGCTCGTCGACCCCGTCCAAGGGGGCGTCCTTGCCCGCGTACAGGAGGATCCCGCGGTACTCCTCGGGCGAGATGGTGCGGCCCGGCAGTTCGATCTGTTCCGCTTCCGTGAGGAACAGTGCGGGGACCGAAGTGTCCAGGGCCAGGGCGATGGCGGTCAGTTCGGCTGCGGTGAAGGCGCGGCGGCCGCGTTCGGCCTGGTGGACGGCCTGGCGGCTCCAGGGGCGGTCGAGGTACTGGCCCATCGCCTCGCCCAGTTCCGTCAGCGACAGGCGTCGCGCCTCTCTGAAGCGTGCGATCTGCTTTCCGATGGCCTCTTCGACCCGCACCCGTGCTCCCTCTCCTCGCGTCATCCTCCACACTCCGCTACGTCATCCTCCATGATGACAGCGAAAGTCCACCGTTGACAAGCCTTGCCGACCGACCTACCGTAGTCCCACGCAACTCGTTGTCACTCCACAGAATGACAACACGGTGCCAGCTCATGACGACCCAACGCCGACACAGGAGACCGACGTGCGCGACTTAAACCTGAACTCCATCCCCGCAGGCGGCAATTGCGCCGTCCTCCAGGTCGCCGGCGAGATCGACGTCTATACGGCTCCGACCCTGCGCGAAGGCATCATCGATCTCCTCGACAAGGACGTCGTCCACGTCATCGCGGACATGCGGAACGTGGACTTCCTCGACTCCACCGGCCTGGGCGCCCTCGTGGGCAGCCTCAAACGGCTGCGGACCCACGAGGGCTCACTCCGGCTCGTGATCGACAGCGACCGTATCGTCCGCATCTTCCGGATCACCGGACTCGACCGCGTCTTCTCGATCCACCTCTCGCTCCAGGAGGCGATCACCGCCGACGGACACTGGCGAGCGGCCGTCGAAGGCAGCGGCCGCAACATCGAAGAGTGGTGCCGACAGCACGAGTTGCTCCCGGACTAACCCCCAACGCTGGCACTACCCCAGCGATTCACCCACCAGCGACTGACCACCAAGCGACTAACCCACCAGCGGCAACGCCCCGAACACATGCCCCCGCCAAATCCCCCGCGACGCCTCCTCCGGATACGCCGCCACCGCCGGACTCGTGTCGAAGACCTGGACGAGCCGCTGTTCCAGGTCGTACGCGGGCCAGCCGGGCCCCTCGCCCGAAGCGAAACCCGTCCACGCGGAGCGGAAGCGCGCGGACAGCTCCTCCGCCTCCGGAGGTGGTGTCTCGCCGAGCAGCATCGCGGGCAGACCCCCGTCCAAGGTGCCGAACACCAGCGGCACATCGAGCCCATGGCAGGCGCCCAGCCCTCCGCCCATACCCGGCGCCGCCCACGTCAGCTCGTAGAAGTGCGCACGACCGCCTCCGCCGATCTGCGCCTCGGCCAGCCATAGCGACGGCATACGGAACAGCCAGTCGGAATTGACGAGTTCGTACAGCTCCTCGGGACCGGCGTCCGGGAACGCGGCGCGGTACGCGCCCTCCCTGCCGGGAGCGAACACCTCCAGCGCCACGGCCGCCCGCTCCTCCGTCACCTCACCGAGCATGCCGCCGAGCGCCATGAAGAGGCGGAACTCGTCTCGTGTGTGCCCGACGACGAGATCGATCTCCCGCCCGGCCCCGGAGGCAAGCGCCTGCCACGGATCGACCGGCAGAACGTCTCCGTCGACGACCGGCGCGAGCGGAACCGACGTATGCGCCACCGGCCCCCACCTCTTCAGGGACCCACGCATGGCAGCTCCCACCGCATCTCCCGCCGCGGGCAGCCGACTTGGCGCCACCGTGCCGAAATCGGCGGCGGTCGGCCGTAGACCCAACTCGTCGGCGAAAGCACGGGCGAAGTCGGCCGCGAGCTCGGCGGAGAAGAACGTACCGGGCACACTCTGTGCGACAGCCCGCCGGAACAGCCCGGCCGCGCGCGGCATCGCCAGCAGCGCGGCCACCGACCCGGCCCCCGCCGACTCGCCGAACACGGTGACCTGGTCCGGATCGCCGCCGAACGCCCGGATGTTCTCGCGCACCCACTCCAGCGCGGCGACCTGATCGAGCAGCCCCCGGTTGGCCGGCGCTCCCTCGATGAGCCCGAACCCCTCTATCCCCACGCGGTAGTTGAGCGTCACGACGACCACACCCTCGCGCGCCAGCCGCCCGCCGTCGTACTCGGGCAGACTGGACATCCCGATGCTGTACGCACCCCCGTACAGCCACACCATCACCGGCAGCCCGGCGTCCGAACCCGGGTCGGGTGTCCACACGTTGAGCGTCAGCCAGTCGTCACCGGTGTCCTGGTTCAGCGCGTCCATCCCGAAGGCGGACGCCTGCGGAGGCGGCGGCCCGTACGCCACGGCCTTCCGTACGCCGTCCCAGCCCCGTACGGCCTGGGGCGCCCCGAACCGCAGCGCACCGACGGGCGGCTGAGCGAAGGGGATGCCACGGAACACCGCTAGCCCCGCCTCCCCCTCTCCTCGCAACGCCCCTGCTGTCGTACGGACTTCGGGTTCGTCGGCGCCCATCGCGGCTCCCTCTGTTGGCAGGTCTGGACATCGCGGATCCTCCCGCGAGCGAGCCTGAAGGGCCACTGGGTTTACCAGTTACGCTGATCACCCACCTGCCATGCCCTCGGGGGAGAGACATGGAACCAGCGTCCGTAGGCGTCCGGTTGGCGTCGAGCGTGATCAGCCCGCTCGTCAGGAAGCTGTTCGTGACGGAGGGCCCGGGAGCGGCCCTGGTCGACAAGCCCGTACGCATCTCGGCGTACGTCTCCTTCACCGGCGAGAAACGGTCCCTGACCGAGAAGGACGTCACCAAAGTCGCCGCCGAGCTGGTCAAACGTGCCCTGAAGAGCGGCGAACGCCCCCTCCCCGCCGACGAGGAACAGGCCGTGGTCCACGCCCTGGCCGGCACCCTCCACGCCCTCGGCGACCTCACCATGACGGACGTACAGGCCGTGGAACTGGGCCACGCGGGCCTCGCCCTCCGCCTGCGCCAGGCCGCCGGGAACCCCGACCGCGACCTCGCCTTCGACTCGGCGCTGTTCTACGAACGGCTCCTCGACACGGCCTGCCTGCACATCCTGCACTTCTTCACGCAACGGTCGGCCTTCGTACCCCGCACCCTCGTCGAGCAGACCCGCCGCCAGTCCGAACTCCTGGCGAAAATAGACGAGTTGATCGCCCGAAACCCGCTCCCGGGCAGTGCGGACGCATCCTTCGAGCACCGCTACCTCTCGTACGTAGCGACCAGGCACAGTCAACTCACCATCTACGGCATCGACTTGGCCAACTCCCCTGACCGCTGGCCCCTGGACGCCGCCTACCTCACTCTCCAGGCCCTGCGCCCCACCGACGACCAGGAGCCGGAAGGCGGCGGCTACATCGCCTCGACCGGCAGCCCGCTCCCCGCCGAAGAGGCCTTCGCCGATCACGACCTGGTCCTGCTGCGCGGCGTGGCAGGCTCGGGCAAGACGACGCTGGTGCAGTGGCTCGCCGTGACGGCGGCGCGGGGTGAGCGCGGGGACCGCGTCCCCTTCGTACTGCCGCTGCGTACGCTTGTCCGCCGCGCCGACGGACTGCCCGCGCCCGCCGACTTCCTGGCCGCCGCCCGCGTCCCCCTCCACGGCGCGGCCCCGGACGGCTGGCCGGACCGGGTGCTCACGGCGGGCCGCGGGCTGCTGCTCGTCGACGGCCTCGACGAGATCCCGGAGCCCGACCGCGAACGCACCCGCCACTGGCTGCGCGACCTCCTCGACGCCTACCCGGGCAACCTGTGGCTGGTCACCTCACGCCCCTCGGCCGTACGCAAGGACTGGCTCGCCGCGGACGGCTTCGCCGAACTGGCCCTCGCGCCGATGAGCAGCACGGACGTGGCCGCATTCATCGAACGCTGGCATACGGCGGCCCGTATCGACGCCCCGGACCCGGAACGCCTCACCGCGTACGAGACCTCGCTCATCGAGGCCGTACGCACCAAGCCGGACCTGGGTCGACTCGCCACCAACCCCCTGATGTGCGGCCTCATCTGCGCCCTGCACCGCGACCGGCGCGGCTATCTCCCGCACGGGCGGCAGGAGTTGTACGACGCCGCCCTCTCCATGCTCCTCGCCCGCCGCGACCAAGAGCGCGACATGCTGCCCCGGGATCCGCGCGACGGCATCCAGCTCACCGAACTCCCCCAGATCCAGCTCCTTCAACGCCTCGCCTACTGGCTGATCCGCAACAACCGCCTGGAAATGGACCGCGAACGCGCCGAACGCATCATCGCCGACGCCCTCCCATCCCTGCCGGCCGTGGCGAGCCAGGGAGACGCCCCCGCGATCTACCGCCATCTCCTCATACGAAGCGGCCTGCTGCGCGAACCGGCCCTGGGCACCGTCGAGTTCGTCCACCGCACCTTCCAGGACTACCTCGGCGCGAAGGCGGCGGTGGAGGACGGCGACTTCGGGCTGCTGGTCCGGAACGCGTCCGACTCCCAGTGGTCGGACGTGATCCGGATGGCGGTCGCCCATGCACGGCCTCGCGAACGGGCCGGGTTTCTGCGTGACTTGCTCGCCTCGGCCTCGGGCGACCACATCAGCCCCTGGGCCAGTGCCCGTATCCGGCTCATCGCCCTGGCCTGCCTCGAACACGCCACGGAACTCGACCCGACGGTCCGGGCCGACGTGGAGGAACAGGCGGCCCCGCTGCTTCCGCCGCGTACGACGGAGGAGGCCAAGGAGCTGGCCTCGGTGGGCCCGCTCGTACTGGAGCTGCTGCCCGGCCCAGAGGGCCTGTCCGAGGCGGAGGCCAGGGCGGTGGTGGTCACGGCCTCGCTCGTCGGCACGGACGCGGCGGTCCCGGTCCTGGCCCGCTTCCGCAACCACCCTTCGCTGCCCGTACGTGCTCAACTCACCTGGAGTTGGGATCGGTTCGACACGGAGCAGTACGCCGCCGAGGTCATCGACCACCTCCCCGCCGACGACCTCTACTTCACCACCCACTCGGCCGCCCATCTGCGCGCCCTGCACGCTCTCGGCGGCCGTCCCCACCTCCAACTCGTCGGGGACTTGGAGGAGGCCGAGCTGAGCACCTGGCTCGCGCATGACCAAACGCTCATGCTCGTCATGCAAAAGAACCACAAGCTGGGCAACCTGGACTGCCTTTCAGCGCTGCGCAGCCTCCTTCATCTGGACATCAGTGACTGTCCGGACGTGGAGAGCCTCGCACCCTTGGCCGAAATGCCTCTGCGATGGCTATCTCTGGACCTCATGCCAGGTCTGGAAAAGCCAGATGTGCTCGCACCGCTTTCGGCCTCGGCCACCCTGCGCCGGTTCGATACCGGTGTGCCGCTTCAGAGCGAATCCGTCGACGCCGCACTCCCGGACCTGCCGCTGGAGTATCTGCGATTCACCAAGGACGCCCTCCGGTTCACCGGACTGCGCGGCTTGCGTCATATGCGTTCGGTGAAGGTGCTGAGCCTGGCGGGCATCGTCGAACCACTCAGCCTCGAGGATTACGAAGAGGTCGCGATGCTCCCCGAACTGGAGGAATTGCGACTCAACTGGACCGCTGTGCCCTGGACCGGAGGACCCACGCTGCCGGGTATCAAGCGGCTTTGGCTCACCAATTTCACCGGAAACGAAGATCTCTCAGCGGTACCAACTCTGTTTCCGGGGTTGCATTCGGTCTCATTCCGCCTCGCGTCGGAGGACACCGAAGTGCCGGAGCACACCCTCCAACTCTTCCCGGGCATGCACACGGTCACGAAGACGCACACCGTCCTCTAGCCCAACTCCTCTTCGGCACCCTACAGTTACCAGCCGGTAATGTCATCGCCTCCCTGTGGCCTCACACGCCCGTGACGATGCAGCGCGGCCCATGTACGTCGTAGGACCCGCACCGCCCCTCAATGCTTCGACGCGACGCGACTCAGACGCGAGAGGAACCCCCCATGACAGGAAGAAGCTGGAAGCGACGCCTCGTCGGCGTGACCGCCGCCGCCACGGCCGTCACCGCCGCCCTGGTGACCCCAGTGGCCGCCGCGAGCCCGGCGGCGGCCCCCGCCGCGGCACCGGCCGCAGCCACCACGGCCGCCGCCGCGGACGTCGACTACGACACCTGGCAGAAGGACTGCCAGGCGGTCATGAACGAGGCGTTCCCGTACCTCAAGCAGCGGATCGCGAACACGAAGCCGGGCGAGAAGCAGGCGATCGTCTTCGATATCGACAACACCACGCTGGAGACCGACTTCGGCTTCAGTTACCCGTCCCCGGCCAACGCGCCCGTCCTCGAAGTCGCCAAGTACGCCCAGGACCACGGCGTCGCCCTGTTCTTCGTGACCGCGCGCCCGGACATCATCGGCTCCGTGACCGACTACAACCTCAAGCACCGTGGCTACAAGGTGTCGGGCCTGTACGTCCGCAACTTCGGCGATCTCTTCAGGGACAAAGCCGAGTACAAGACCGCCAAGCGCGCCGAGATCGAGGCCAAGGGCTACACGATCATCGCGAACATAGGCAACACCCCCACCGACCTCTCCGGCGGCCACGCGGAGAAGACGTACAAGCTGCCGGACTACGACGGCCAGCTGTCGTAAGCCACCCGTAGCCCAGCCCGCTATCGGGCATGCGAAGGGGGCCGGTGCTGTGAAAGCACCGGCCCCCTTCTCGGTTCTCTGCGGCTCAACCCCGGAGGGTCAGGCCTCCTTGCTCAGGTTGGGACCAGCCCCACCAGCCGCCTGCTCGATCGGCGGGACGTCCGGCAGTGCCGACTTCTCCTCGCCGCGGAAGGTGAAGGTCTTGGCCTCGCCCTCGCCCTCGGTGTCGACGACCACGATGTGACCGGGACGCAGCTCGCCGAAGAGGATCTTCTCCGACAGGCTGTCCTCGACCTCACGCTGGATCGTGCGACGCAGCGGACGCGCGCCGAGCACGGGGTCGTAACCCTTCTTGGCCAGCAGCTCCTTCGCGGACTGGGAGAGCTCGATGCCCATGTCCCGGTCCTTGAGGCGCTCGTCGACCTTGCCGATCATCAGGTCGACGATCCGCAGGATGTCCTCCTGGGTCAGCTGCGGGAAGACGACGACATCGTCGACGCGGTTGAGGAACTCGGGCCGGAAGTGCTGCTTCAGCTCGTCCGAGACCTTGTTCTTCATGCGCTCGTAGTTGGACTTCTTGTCGCCCGAGGCCGCGAAGCCCAGGTTGAAGCCCTTGGAGATGTCCCGCGTGCCGAGGTTGGTCGTCATGATGATGACCGTGTTCTTGAAGTCCACGACCCGGCCCTGGGAGTCGGTCAGGCGACCGTCCTCCAGGATCTGCAGCAGCGAGTTGAAGATGTCCGGGTGGGCCTTCTCGACCTCGTCGAACAGGACGACCGAGAACGGCTTGCGGCGGACCTTCTCCGTGAGCTGGCCGCCCTCTTCGTAGCCCACGTAACCGGGAGGCGAACCGAAGAGGCGGGAGACCGTGTGCTTCTCGCTGAACTCCGACATGTCGAGGGAGATCAGCGCGTCCTCGTCACCGAAGAGGAACTCGGCGAGCGCCTTGGACAGCTCGGTCTTACCGACACCGGACGGGCCGGCGAAGATGAAGGAACCACCGGGACGCTTCGGGTCCTTCAGACCGGCACGCGTACGACGGATCGCCTTCGAGAGCGCCTTGACGGCGTCCGTCTGGCCGATGACCCGCTTGTGGAGCTCGTCCTCCATGCGCAGCAGGCGGCTCGACTCCTCCTCGGTCAGCTTGAAGACCGGGATGCCCGTGGCGGTCGCGAGGACCTCGGCGATCAGCTCGCCGTCGACCTCGGCGACAACGTCCATGTCGCCGGCCTTCCACTCCTTCTCCCGCTTGGCCTTGGCGGCCAGGAGCTGCTTCTCCTTGTCGCGCAGAGAGGCGGCCTTCTCGAAGTCCTGCGAGTCGATCGCGGACTCCTTGTCGCGGCGCACGCCCGCGATCTTCTCGTCGAACTCGCGGAGGTCCGGCGGAGCGGTCATCCGACGGATACGCATCCGGGAGCCGGCCTCGTCGATCAGGTCGATCGCCTTGTCCGGCAGGAAGCGGTCCGAGATGTACCGGTCGGCCAGCGTCGCGGCCTGGACAAGGGCCTCGTCGGTGATCGAGACGCGGTGGTGCGCCTCGTACCGGTCGCGCAGGCCCTTGAGGATCTCGATGGTGTGCGGCAGCGACGGCTCCGCGACCTGGATGGGCTGGAAGCGGCGCTCGAGCGCGGCGTCCTTCTCCAGGTGCTTGCGGTACTCGTCGAGCGTGGTGGCACCGATGGTCTGGAGCTCACCGCGGGCCAGCATCGGCTTCAGGATCGAAGCGGCGTCGATGGCGCCCTCGGCGGCACCCGCACCGACCAGCGTGTGCAGCTCGTCGATGAACAGGATGATGTCGCCGCGGGTGCGGATCTCCTTGAGCACCTTCTTCAGGCGCTCCTCGAAGTCACCGCGGTAACGGGAGCCGGCGACCAGCGCGCCCAGGTCCAGGGTGTAGAGGTGCTTGTCCTTGAGGGTCTCGGGCACCTCGCCCTTGACGATGGCCTGCGCCAGGCCTTCGACGACGGCGGTCTTGCCGACGCCGGGCTCGCCGATGAGCACGGGGTTGTTCTTCGTACGACGGGACAGCACCTGCATGACCCGCTCGATCTCCTTCTCGCGCCCGATGACCGGGTCGAGCTTGGACTCACGAGCGGCCTGGGTGAGGTTCCGGCCGAACTGGTCGAGGACCAGGGACGTCGAGGGGGTGCCCTCGGCAGGCCCACCTGCGGCGGCGGTCTCCTTGCCCTGGTATCCGGAGAGCAGCTGGATGACCTGTTGCCGCACCCGGTTGAGATCAGCGCCCAGCTTGACCAGGACCTGGGCGGCGACGCCCTCGCCCTCACGGATCAGGCCGAGCAGGATGTGCTCCGTGCCGATGTAGTTGTGGCCCAGCTGAAGGGCCTCGCGGAGCGACAGCTCCAGGACCTTCTTGGCACGGGGGGTGAAGGGGATGTGCCCGGACGGGGCCTGCTGCCCCTGCCCGATGATCTCCTCCACCTGCTGGCGGACCGCCTCGAGCGAAATCCCGAGGCTCTCCAGGGCCTTAGCGGCGACACCCTCACCCTCGTGGATCAGGCCCAGGAGGATGTGCTCGGTGCCGATGTAGTTGTGGTTGAGCATCCGGGCTTCTTCCTGAGCCAGGACGACAACCCGCCGCGCGCGGTCGGTGAACCTCTCGAACATCGTTAATCGCTCCTCAGAGCGGTCAGGCAGTAAGGGGACGCTCCCCTCCCTGTCCTTCCGCAGCTTAGTCCCGCAAGCGGGGACCGCTCATTCCATCTGCCGACACCCGTCCTTGGCCTCCCAATCGCCGAACGCCGACATCTGCTCCAACCCGATGGTGCGAGACGATGTTCCCGCAGGCCAGGCAGATACCCACACCAGCTGTACGCCGATGGCGAACGTGAGATGCCTGAGCCTTGCGTGTCGCCCCTCCCACTAGGGATGTCTTACCCGTACGCACTGACAGTCCATGCCGCGCGCACCCATTCCCTCCGCTATGGGCGAACATCCTTGCGCCGCCGAGCGCTTCCACACGCCCCCGTTTCCTGCACTCGACGTGCACATCCGAACACCCAACGTAACTCGAAGCCTATTTTGACGGTTGCTCCTGGCATGGGCCCCACCGTTCCTCTCCCTCGCCGCCCTCTGGACACCGACGACCAGGTGCGCCATTGGTACGAGAACGAACTGGGCTGGGCGACAGTGCCCGGACCTCCCGTCGAGCTGCTGACGGGCCTGCGCTTCGACGTCCTGGAGGTGCCCGCGGAGGCGGGTCACGCGGCGCTTCGGCATCTGGGCCCCGGCTCTCCGGTGGCCGTACAGGCGGACCGGATGCTGCTTCTGGTGGCCGCGGGAAGCGCGGACGAGCTGCCGGGGCTGCTCGACTGGCTGGAGTGGGGGTCTCTCGCGCTGGATCTCAGGGCGATCGGCGCGGACGGGCGCATCGAGGCGCCGCTGCCACGGCATACAGGGAACGCGCGGGGCAGCGCGGTGGACGGCTCGCAGGGGGCCGCCGTCTGGCTGCGGCCCCCAGAGCCGGACTGCGAGGTGGAGCCTGCGTTGCCGACACTGTCGGCGCTCGGCGGGGGCGGTGGGGGCGCCCCCGATCTCGTACGGCTTGTGGACACGATGGCAACGCAGTGCCACCGGATCCGCCTTCGGCAAGCCCGAACTCAGGCGTTGGCCTTCTCGTAAGCCTCGCGAATGGACGCCGGAACACGGCCACGGTCATTGACCTCGTAACCGTTCTCCTTCGCCCAAGCACGGATCTGCGCGGTGTCCTGACTCCCACCGGAAGCGGCGCGCGCCTTGCCACGCCCCCCGGAAGCGCGGCCTCCGGTACGACGACCGCTCTTCACGTACGGGTCGAGAAGGCCGCGGAGCTTGTCCGCATTGCTGGTGGTGAGATCGATCTCGTACGTCTTGCCGTCCAGAGCGAACGTCACGGTCTCGTCCGCCTCGCCGCCGTCGAGGTCATCGACAAGAAGGACCTGAACCTTCTGTGCCACCGGATTTCCTTTCATCGATAACTTCAGGGCCGAGGGTCCGCGGCGGATGCCGCTGATTCATGCCCCCTGTTATATGCACTACTGCAGTACGTCCGAAAGCAAACCGCTTTTGCTGGAAAAACACAAACCCCTGGGAGAGACCGGGAGAGACCGACCCGACCTGAGAAGACCGAAAACGTACGCGTTTCGGACATAGGGCCCCCGGGCAAGGGGTGCCGGGCGTATTCGAAGTGGACGATCACAGATGCAGAAGCATCCGGCTGTTGCCCAAGGTGTTCGGTTTCACTCGTTCGAGACCGAGGAACTCTGCGACGCCCTCGTCATAGGAACGCAGTAGCTCGGCGTAGACCTCGGGGTCAACGGGAGTCTCACCGATCTCCACGAAGCCGTGCTTCGCGAAGAAGTCGACTTCGAAGGTCAGGCAGAATACCCGGCGAACGCCGAGCCAGCGGGCGGTCTCCACCAACTTCCCCAGCAACTGATGTCCGACGCCGGCGCCCTTGAGCGCGGGATCCACGGCGAGAGTACGGACTTCCGCGAGGTCTTCCCACATCACGTGCAGTGCACCGCAGCCGACCACCTCGGCACTTGCACCGGCATCACGTTCTGCGACCCAGAACTCCTGGATGTCCTCGTAAAGCGTGACCGTGGCTTTGTCGAGCAGGATGCCGCCGCGGACGTAGGCGTCAAGGAGTCGGCGTACGGCGGGGACATCGCTGGTCCTGGCCCGGCGGACAGTGACGGCATTACGGGTGGCGACTTCGGACTGCTCTGCTGGCATGACCGGACGTTATCGCCCGGAGTCGCCCTCGGGGGCGGCGGGGTTCTCGCTTTCGCCGGTCGTCGTTTCGCCGCTCGTCGTTTCCGGGCCTTCCACGATGCGGAGGGCGTCACGCAGTGCCGCGCGCTGTTCCGGCGACATCATGCCGAAGAAGGCGACGAGAGCGGCGGCCGGGTTGTCGCTCCGCGACCAGGCCTCGTTCATCAGGGCGGCCGCGTAGGCGGCGCGGGTGGAGACCGCCTCATATCGATAGGCCCGGCCTTCCGCTTCGCGGCGCACCCAGCCCTTCTGATGGAGATTGTCCAAAACGGTCATCACCGTGGTGTAGGCGATGGACCGTTCCTGCTGAAGATCTTCCAGGACTTCCCGAACGGTCACCGGGCGGTTCCACTTCCACACCCGCGACATGACCGCGTCTTCGAGTTCTCCCAAGGGGCGAGGCACAGCTCTGACCCTAGTGGGACATTCCACTCAAAGCATTACAAACATGGCTTTGATGGATAGTTGTCAACGAAAGGGGCGTACGAGTTCAGGCGTCGGCGTTTCGATCACGGTCGCCGGAAGCCTGGCGGGTGTTCTCGGCACGCGCGAGGGCGGCGTCGACGACCGCGTCTTCCTTGGCCTTGTTGGCGCCGCCCTGGGTCTTCACGATCGTCACGATCAGCGCGGTGAAGAACACAGCCATCACTACCGGGGGCACGAGCGCGGAGACGTAGTCCATGCCTTTCAGAGTAGCCAGGGTGTGGTTGCCAGCTGCTGCGGGGGCTTGCCGGGTGGTGTGGGGGGCTTGCGTCTGGGCGGGAAGACTTCGCCCGGGGTGGGGATGGGGCGGTGCGGCTGCGCCGGCTTGGGGGTGCGCTGCGGCTCGGTTTTCGGCTTCGGCGACGGCGACGGCGACGGCGCGGGCTGAGAGGCGGGCTTCTTCGCCGGCTTCTTCTCGGGGTCCTCGGCGGCGGCACGCGCGCGCGTGCGGGCGTAAGGGGTAGCCATGAGGCCGACGATACGCACTAATCAGACAACCTTCATGGAACGGCTCGCCTCGGGCGGTTGGGTTCATTGTCAGGTGCGGGGCTGTCAGCGGAGTGTTCTTTTCCCCAGCCCCGCCCCTTCCCGGCTGTAACAATTTGCGGCTCCGCCGCGTGGGGGCTGCGCCCCCAGGCCCCTCGCCAGGGGGCGGAGAACACCTCGTGTCGCGGCTGCGAGTGCGTTGTGGCTTGTCGCGCCCGCGCGGCGGAGCCGCAAATCGACACAGCCCCGCGCCCCTACGGGGCGCTTCCGGAGCCCTCAGCCACAGCCGCACCACCCGGGGGAACTCAGCTCACGAACGCGAGACGTTCCGTTCGTAAACCAGCCTTAGCCCGATCAATGTCAGCCACGGCTCGTGTTCGTCGATTACCGAGGACTCGCCCAGGACCATCGGCGCGAGTCCGCCCGTTGCGATGACCGTGACGTCGTCCGGGTCGGTGGCTAGTTCGCGGGCGACCCGGTTCACGACGCCGTCGACCTGGCCGGCGAAACCGTAGATGATGCCCGACTGCATCGCCTCGACCGTGTTCTTGCCGATCACGCTCCGCGGGCGCGCCACCTCGATCTTGCGGAGCTGAGCGCCCCGTACGCCGAGTGCCTCGACCGAGATCTCGATGCCGGGGGCGATGACCCCGCCGACGTACTCCCCGCGCGCACTGACCGCGTCGAAGGTCGTCGCCGTGCCGAAGTCGACGACGATCGCGGGGCCGCCGTAGAGCTCGACGGCGGCGACCGCGTTGATGATGCGGTCCGCGCCGACCTCCTTGGGGTTGTCCATCAGGATCGGTACGCCGGTCTTCACGCCCGGTTCGACGAGGATGGCGGGGACGTCGCCGTAGTAGCGGCGGGTGACTTCGCGGAGCTCGTGCAGGACGGAGGGGACGGTGGCGCAGATGGCGATGCCGTCGATGCCGTCGCCCAGTTCGTCGCCGAGGAGCGGGTGCATGCCCATGAGGCCCTGCAACAGCACGGCCAGCTCGTCGGCCGTGCGGCGCGCGTCCGTCGAGATGCGCCAGTGCTCGACGATGTCGTCGCCGTCGAAGAGGCCGAGGACGGTGTGGGTGTTGCCCACGTCGATGGTCAGCAGCATGACCCGTACCTACTCCGCCGCTCGCAGGTCGAGGCCGATGTCGAGGATCGGCGAGGAGTGGGTGAGGGCGCCCACGGCGAGGTAGTCGACGCCGGTACGCGCGTACGCGGCCGCGTTGTCCAGGGTGAGGCGGCCCGAGGCTTCCAGGTACGCGCGGCCGTCGACGAGGGCGACGGCCTCCTCGCACTGGCTGGGCGTGAAGTTGTCCAGGAGGATCAGGTCGGCGCCCGCGTCCAGGACCTCGCGGAGCTGGTCCAGGGTGTCGACCTCGACCTCGATCGGTACGTCCGGGAACGTCTCCCGTACAGCCTTGAAGGCCTGGGCCACGCCGCCCGCGGCGACCACGTGGTTGTCCTTGACCAGGGCCGCGTCCGAGAGGGACATGCGGTGGTTGACGCCGCCGCCGCAGCGCACCGCGAACTTCTCCAGGGAGCGCAGCCCTGGCGTCGTCTTGCGGGTGTCGCGCACCCGCGCCTTCGTGCCCTCCAGAACGTCCGCCCACGCGCGCGTGGCGGTCGCGATGCCGGAGAGGCGGCACAGGAGGTTCAGGGCGCTTCGCTCGGCCGTCAGGAGGTCGCGGGTGCGGCTGGTGATGCTCAGGAGCTTCTGGCCTGCCGCCACGCGGTCGCCGTCGTCGACATGGCGCTCGACCTCGAACTCGTCCGTGCAGACCACCGAGACGACCGCCTCGGCGATCCTGAGGCCCGCCACGACGCCCGCCTCACGGGCGGTGAAGTCGGCGGTGGAGACGGCCTCTTCGGGGATCGTCGCGACCGTGGTGACGTCCACGCCGTGGTCGAGGTCCTCGTCGATGGCCAGGTGCGCGATGTCCTCCACCTCGACGGGGTCGAGCCCGGCGTCGGCGAGGAGTGCCGCGAGGGCCGGGTCGAGGCCGCACTCCATGGGGTCCGTGTCGTACTCGTCTTCGGCACCTGCGGCACCACAGCCGCAGCCGTCGCCGCAGCCACCGCTGGAGAGGAGGGAAAGATCGGGGGTGCTGCTCACTGCTGTCACTGCTCCTGGGGAGTGCGGGTCGGCCGGGGCTGCCGTGTCGGGGGGAAGTCTGCTGTGTCGGTGGTGTGTACGGCGAGGGTTCGGTCCGGATTCAGCCGTACGACGATGTGGCGGGACCAGTTGTTGTCGTCGCGGTCGGCGTGGTCCTCGCGCCAGTGGCAGCCTCGGGTCTCCTTGCGCAGGCGGGCGGCGGCGACCAGGACGCGGGCCACGCACAGGAGGTTGGTGGACTCCCAGGTGTCGACGCCGGGTTCGGCGGTCTTGCCGTTCTCGGCGAGTGCGTCGCGGGCGTCGGAGTGCAGTTGCTCGAGGCGGTCGGCCGCCCGTTCCAGGGACTCGGCGGAGCGCAGCACCCCGGCGCCGTCGCTCATGACCCGCTGGATCGCGAACCGGGCCTCAGGGTCGAGGAGCGGGTGGACGGGCTGCTCCGGGTAGGCGACCGGCGCGGGCACGCGCGCGTAGAGGCGGTTTTCCTCGCGGCGGGTGGCGATGTCGGCCGCGATGCGCTCGGCGTAGACCAGGCCCTCCAGGAGGGAGTTGGAGGCGAGCCGGTTGGCGCCGTGCACGCCCGTGCAGGCGACCTCCCCGCACGCGTACAGGCCGGGGACGGTCGTACGGCCCTGGGAGTCCGTGCGGACGCCTCCGGAGGCGTAGTGGGCGGCCGGGGCGACCGGGACGGGTTCGGTGACCGGGTCGATGCCGTGGGCGCGGCAGGCGGCGAGGATCGTGGGGAAGCGGTGCTCCCACATGTCGGCGCCGAAGTGCCGGGCGTCCAGGTACATGTGCTCGGCGCCCTGCTCCTGCATGCGGCGCATGATGCCCTTGGCGACGATGTCCCGGGGAGCGAGTTCGGCCAACTCGTGCTGGCCGACCATGAAGCGCACGCCGTCCGCGTCGACGAGGTGGGCGCCCTCGCCCCGTACCGCCTCGGAGACCAGCGGCTGCTGGCCCTCGGCGTCCGGGCCGAGGAAGAGCACCGTGGGGTGGAACTGCACGAACTCCAGGTCGCTGACTTCGGCCCCGGCGCGCAGGGCAAGCGCGACGCCGTCCCCGGTGGACACGGAGGGGTTGGTGGTCGCCGAGAAGACCTGGCCCATGCCGCCGGTGGCGAGGACCACGGCGGGCGCGTGCACGGCTCCCACGCCGTCGTGCTGGCCCTCTCCCATGACATGCAGCGTGACGCCGGCTGTGCGGCCGTCGGCGTCCGTCAGCACGTCCAGGACCAGGGCGTTCTCGATCGTACGCAGCCCACGCGCGCGTACCGCCTCGACAAGGGCCCGGGAGATCTCGGCGCCCGTCGCGTCGCCGCCCGCGTGCGCGATACGGCGGCGGTGGTGGCCGCCCTCGCGGGTGAGCTCCAGGTCGCCCTGCTCGGACTCGTCGAAGTGCGCGCCGGTCGCGATCAGGCGGCGTACGGCGTCGGGGCCCTCGGTGACGAGGAGACGTACGGCCTGCTCGTCGCACAGGCCCGCGCCCGCCACCAGCGTGTCGCCGAGGTGCTGCTCGGGGGTGTCGCCCTCGCCGAGAGCCGCCGCGATGCCGCCCTGCGCCCAGCGCGTGGAGCCGTCGTCGAGCATGGCCTTGGTGACGACGACGGTCCGCAGCCCGGCCGCGTCGCAGCGCAGGGCCGCGGTGAGTCCGGCGACGCCGGAGCCGACGACCACTACGTCAGCGGCGATGAACCAGCCTGGGGCCGGGGCGTGCAGACGTATGCCTGTGCTGGTCACGAGGCGGCTCCGAAGGTCAGCGGAATGTTGTCGATCAGCCGGGTCGTCCCGACCCTGGCGGCGACGGCGAGGATCGCCTCGCCGGTGTAGTCGTCCGGGATCTCGGTGAAGTCGGACGGATCGACCAGCGCCAAGTAGTCCAGGGCGAGCGGGGGGTGCATCCGGGCGGCGTCGTCGAGGACGAGGCGGGCGGCGGCGCGGACCGCGGCGGGGCCGCCCGGCACCGCTTTGGCGACGGCGTGCGCGTCGGCCGCGGCGCGGGACTCACCGAGCGCGCTGAGGGCCTCGGCACGCGCGCGCGTGGTGGGCACTTCGCGGGCACGCGCGCGTAGGGCCTCCTGTGCGGCGTGCCGGTCGCTGCCCGCGAACAGGGCCTGGGAGAGGGCGAGCGCGGTGCGGCGCTCGGCGGCCGAGAGGTAGCGGTTACGGCTGGACAGGGCGAGGCCGTCCTCCTCGCGCACCGTCGGCACGCCGACGATCTCCACCCCGAAGTTCAGATCGCGCACCATGCGGCGGATCAGGGCGAGCTGCTGGGCGTCCTTCTGCCCGTACAGCGCCACATCGGGCCGGGTGAGGTGCAGCAGCTTGGCGACGACGGTGAGCATGCCGTCGAAGTGCCCGGGCCGTGCGGCACCCTCCAAGCGCTCGCCCATGGGGCCCGCGCTGATACGGACCTGGGGCTCGCCACCCGGGTAGACCTCGTCCACGGAGGGGGCGAACACGACGTCCGCGCCCGCCTGTTCGGCGATCTTCACGTCGGCGTCCAAGGTGCGCGGATAGCGGTCGAGGTCCTCGCCCGCGCCGAACTGGAGGGGGTTCACGAAGACCGTGACGACGACGTCTCCGTCGCCGCCCGCGATGCCGCGGGCGGTGCGGATCAGGGTCGCGTGGCCCTCGTGCAGGGCGCCCATGGTCATCACGACGGCACGGCGGCCGGTGCGCACGCGCGCGTGGAGCTCGTCGGCGGTGCGCAGCAGGGCGTTGGTCATCGGGCGTCTCCCTCGGTGCCGTCGGTCCCGTCTGCCAGTACCCCGAGAAGGTCCTCTGCGAGCTCCGGCTTCAGCAATCCGTGGGCGAGGGCCCGGTCGGCGGTCGCGCGGGCCATCGCCAGATAGCCGGCCACGGCCCCCGGCGCGTGCTTGCGCAACTCCGTGATGTGCGCGGCGACCGTGCCCGCGTCACCGCGCGCGACGGGTCCGGTGAGGGCCGCGTCGCCCGACCGGAGGGCATTGTCCAGCGCCGCGCCGAGCAGCGGGCCCAGCATCCGGTCGGGGGCCTCCACGCCCGCCGTACGCAGCAGCTCCATCGACTCGGCGACAAGGGTCACCAGGTGGTTGGCGCCGAGCGCGAGGGCGGCGTGGTAGAGCGGCCGGGCGGCCTCGGCGATCCACTCGGGCTCGCCGCCCATCTCGATGACCAGCGCCTCGGCGGCCAGCCGCAGCTCCTCGGGCGCGGTGACCCCGAAAGAGCACCCGGCAAGCCGCTGCACGTCCACAGGAGTGCCGGTGAACGTCATCGCAGGATGCAGCGCCAACGGCAGCGCACCGGCCCGCAGCGCGGGGTCCAGCACCTTCGCGCCGTACCGCCCGGAGGTGTGCACGAGCAGCTGCCCCGGCCGTACCGCCCCCGTCTCGGCGAGCCCCTCCACCAGCCCCGGCAGGGCATCGTCCGGGACCGTCAGCAGCACGAGCTCGGCCCGCTCCATGACCTGTGCGGGCGTCACCAGCGGTACGTCGGGCAGGAGCTGGGCCGCACGCCGTACGGAGGCGTCGGAGACTCCGGAGACGGCCACCGGCCGATGCCCGGCGAGCTGCAGCGACGCGGCAAGAGCGGGCCCCACGCGGCCGGCACCGACGACGCCGACGGTGAGCCGCGCGGGGCGGTCCTTGGGGTCTGGTTGTGGGACTGTACTCACTCGACGGCGGCCTTCCGTTCCAGTCCGCTCGGGGTACCGGACGATTTCTCGTCATGTTAACGCGATCCGTTCCGGGCCCGTTTTGTTGTCCACAGGCTGTGGGAAATTGTGGGAAATCCACGTGCCCGACCTACAACAGGCCCGGCATGATCCAGGGATGAGCGATACGGCGGAGCAGCGCGAGGCAGAGTCGGCGCAAGAGGGCCCGGCACAGTCGGCCGAGCAGCAGCAGGCGCAGCGCTGGGCTGCCGTGCGAGGAGCCGAACGCACACTGTGGCGGCCCGGTTTCCACGCCACGGTCGGCGAGCGGCTGGCGCGGCTCATGGAGGCGGCACCCCAGGTGTACGACCTGGACCAGCCGGTGGACGTGTTCGGCGACGGGATCGTCGAGACCGTGGAGAAGCGGGTCGCGGGCCTCCTCGGCAAGGAGGCCGCCGCCTTCTTCCCCACCGGAACCATGGCTCAGCAGGTCGCGTTGCGCTGCTGGGCGGGCCGTACCGGCAACCCCGTAGTGGCCCTGCATCCGCTCGCCCACCCCGAGGTGCACGAGCGCGACGCCTTCTCCGCCGTGAGCGGTCTGCGGACCGTCCATCTGACGTACGAGCCCCGGCTGCCGACCGCCGAGGAAATACGGGACTTCGAGGAGCCCTTCGGGGCCTTGATGCTCGAACTGCCTCTCCGGGACGCCGGTTTCATGCTGCCCTCCTGGGAGGAGCTCTCCGAGCTGGTGGACGCGGCTCGGGAGCGCGATGCGGTGGTCCACTTCGACGGGGCGCGTCTGTGGGAGTGCACCCCGCATTTCGGGCGCTCCCTGGAGGAGATCGCAGGCCTCGCGGACAGCGTGTACGTGTCGTTCTACAAGTCCCTGGGAGGGCTGGGCGGCGCGGCGCTCGCGGGCCCGCGGACCCTCGTGGACGAGGCGAAGGCCTGGCGGCACCGGTACGGCGGCCAGGTCTTCCAGCAGTTCCCGACGGCCCTTTCGGCGCTGATCGGCCTGGAGAAGGAGCTGCCCCGGCTGCCGGAATACGTGGCCCACGCGCGCGTGGTCGCCGCGGCGCTGCGTGAGGGCTTCACGGCGGCGGGCGTCCCCTGGAGTCGCGTCCACCCCGAGGAGCCGCACACGCATGAGTTCCGGGTGTGGCTGGCGTACGACCACGAGAAGCTCAACGAGGCCGTCGTACGGCAGGCGGAGGAGACCAAGACGGCACTGTTCCGTCGTTGGTTCCCGGACAGGGTGCCGGGGCTGTCGGTCACGGAGGTGACGGTGGCCGAGGCGGGCCTGGAGTGGACCGCGGAGGACGTCAGGAAGGCCGTAGCCGACTTCGTGGCGCGGCTGCCCGGCTGAGGAGCCTGAACAGCCGGAGCGGGTGCGTCACGGGAGCAGGACCCGTCAGTCGAACCGGATGTGCTTGACCCCGACCCGTATCTGCCGCAGCCGCGTCCGGAACGCGCCCTCCTTGTTCGGCTTGAGGGTCAGCCCGGCCAGTACGGCGATCCGGTCGGCGGTCTTGGGGACCGTCGTGTCGTCCGTCCACAGGTGCTCGGCGAACTCCGGCTCGCGCAGCCTCTCCAGGCAGTGGTCGAGCTGCTCCACCGCCCAACTCTCCCTGCGCAAGGGGGCGCCCTTGCCGGCGACGTACTGGAGGAGGTGGCCGAAGCCGCGCTCGCGGAGCCGCTTCAGGACGGTCTCGCGCTGGGCGAGGAGCGAGAAGTGCCGTACGTCGTGGCCCTTTTCGCGCAGTCGCCCGACGGTCTCGTCGAAGTAGCTGAAGTCCGTGACGGTCATGGGGGCGATCACCACGCCGTCGTGCTTGGTGAGGGCGAGGTCGAGCACCTCGACGACGCCCTGTCGCCAGGACACCAAGTCCTGGAAGTTTCCGCGCAGTTCGGGCGGCAGCGTGCGGCGCAGCCCGAAGCCGATGTGCTCCGGGTCGCAGATGACGCTGCCGGGCAGGCGGCGCTGGATCTCGTGTGCGGTCTGTGTTTTGCCGCCCCCGAAGGGGCCGTTGATCCACAGGAGCATGCGGAGACCTTAGTGGCTGACGGTCACGCCTCGGTCACGTTCGCACAGAACGCCCGCGAGAGCCCGCTCAGCCCTGTCCCCCGGCCCGTACAAGACCCGTCTCGTATGCCAGGACCACGACCTGCACCCGGTCCCGCAGGCCCAGCTTCGTGAGGATGCGCCCCACATGCGTCTTGACCGTCGCCTCCGAGAGGACCAGGCGTGCGGCGATCTCGCCGTTCGACAGGCCCTGCGCGACCAGGATCATCACCTCGCGCTCCCGGTCGGTCAGCCGCTCCAGCTCCTTGTGCTGGGGCTCCTTGCCGCCGCTCGGCAGCATCGGCGCGAACCGGTCGAGGAGGCGGCGGGTCGTGGACGGCGCGACCACCGCGTCGCCGCTGTGCACGGCGCGGATCGCGGCGAGGAGTTCGCCGGGCGGCACATCCTTGAGCATGAAGCCGGAGGCGCCCGCCTTCAGCCCGGAGAAGGCGTACTCGTCGAGGTCGAAGGTGGTCAGGATCAGCACCTTCGGCGGATCGGGCTCCGAGCAGATACGGCGGGTCGTCTCCACGCCGTCCAGCTTCGGCATACGTACGTCCATCAGGACCACGTCCACGGTGGTCGAACGCAGCACCTGGAGGGCCTCGACACCGTCGCCAGCCTCCGCGACGACCTCCATGTCCGGCTGGGCGGCGAGCACCATCCGGAACCCGGTGCGCAGCAGCACCTGGTCGTCGACGAGCATCACGCGGATCGGCATTCCTGGGTCCTCCGGTCGGTTCATGGACGGGCGGTGCGGGTGCGGGCTGTGCGTGGGCGGTCGGTTCGCCGTGCGGTCGGTGGGGCGTGCACGTGTCAATTGGCGGGCTTGAGCGGGAGCAGGGCGCTGATCCGGAAGCCACCGCCCGGGCGCGGCCCCGCGTCCAGGGTGCCGCCGACCATACCGACGCGCTCCCGCATGCCGATCAGGCCGTGTCCCCTGCCGTCGATGCCACCGTCCTCGTACAACTCGTGCGGGGCGCCCTTCCCGTCGTCCTCGACGAGCAGCCCGAGGCCGTCGTCGAAGTAGACCAGGCGCACGCTCGCGCCGACGTTGGGCCCCCCGTGCTTGCGCGTATTGGTGAGCGCCTCCTGGACGATGCGGTACGCGGTGAGCTCGACGCCGCTCGGCAGCGGTCGCGGGGTGCCCTCGATCTTGTAGTCGACGGGGAGACCGGCCGTGCGGACCTCCTCGATGAGGTCGTCGAGCTGGTCGACGTCGGGCTGCGGGACGTATTCGCCGCTCTCCTGGTGCTCGCCGGTGCGCAGCACGCCGAGCAGGCGGCGCATTTCGGCGAGGGCCTGACGGCCCGTTCCCGAGATGGTCTCGAGGGCCTTCTTGGCCTGGTCGGGGGCGGTGTCCAGGACGTACGCGGCCCCGTCCGCCTGCACCACCATCACGGACACGTTGTGCGCGACCACGTCGTGCAGCTCACGGGCGATCCGGGCCCGCTCGGCGGCGACCGCGACCTTGGACTGCGCCTCGCGCTCCCTCTCCAGCCGGTCGGCGCGCTCCTCCAGCTGCGAGAGGTAGGCGCGGCGGGTGCGGACTGAGTCGCCGAGCACCCAGGCGAGCGCGAACGGAACGGTCTGGAAGACCACTATGGCGATGCTGCTCCCGACGCCCTGATCGGCCGGCCAGCGCATTTGTGAGACGGGAGCGGCGCACAGGCCGGCGGTCAGCGCGATCCGGGAGGCCCAGCGGGCGCCGTCCGCCGCAACCGTGTAAATGATCACCAGGAAGGCGAAGTTGGCGGGCAGCGTCCCTGTGTCCGCGATCAGCTGCACCAGGCCGAGCAGCAGCGCCAGGATCAGCATCTTCTCCGGCATACGGCGGCGCAGCGCGACCACCAGGCTCAGGAGGATCATGATCGGAAACGTGACGGCCGGAAGTTCGGCCCCTTGGGCCTCCTCCGTCACCGATCCGCCCAGCACAGAAATCCCGAGCAGGAGGACGGCCCAGAAGCTGTCGACCCACATCGGGTGCCTGCGGAGGAAGTCATAGAGGCGCTGCACGTAACCCAGCGTAGGGAAGGGTGCAGTGTGCAGGGGTCAACCGGAGGGTCGATCCGCGACCACCGTACGTACTCCCCAAGGTGGAGACCTGCTGATTCCCGGCGCCCAAAGCGCGCTTAGCCTGGCGTCGTGGGACAAGCCATGAGACAAGACGCACACGAGGCGGCGGGTGGCCGGCGCGGGTGGCGGCAGGCCGCCGAGGAGGCGCTGTACGGGCCTTCGGGGTTCTATCGGCGGCCTGAGGGGCCCGCGGGTCATTTCCGCACGTCCGTGCACGCGTCGCCGCTGTTCGCGGGCGCCGTGGCCCAGCTCCTGTGCCGGGTCGACGAGGCGCTCGGCCGGCCCGCCGAGCTCGCCTTCGTCGACATGGGCGCGGGCCGCGGCGAACTGGTCACCGGCGTCCTGGAGACCCTTCCCTCCGAAGTGGCCTCCCGCGCGCGCGGGTACGCCGTCGAACGCGCCGACCGGCCCGCCGCTCTCGACCACCGGATCGAGTGGCGCGCAGAGCCTCCGGCGGGGGTCACCGGGCTGCTGTTCGCGAACGAATGGCTGGACAACGTGCCCCTGGACGTGGCCGAGGTGGACGCGGACGGAGTGCCACGACTGGTGCTCGTACGGGAGGACGGCACGGAGTCCCTCGGGGAGCCGGTCTCCGGGGCGGACGCGGAGTGGCTGGCGCGATGGTGGCCGCTTCCTGAAAATCAGCGCCCCGAAGCAAACGAAGCGAATCAGCATCCCGAAGGGCTGCGTGCCGAAATCGGCCTCCCCAGGGACGCCGCCTGGGCATCCGCCGTGGCCACCCTCGACCGGGGTCTCGCCGTAGCCGTCGACTACGCCCACTGCGCGGACGCCCGCCCGCCCTTCGGGACGCTCACCGGCTTCCGCGAGGGGCGTGAGACTGCGCCCGTACCGGACGGGTCCTGCGACATCACCGCGCATGTGGCCCTGGACGCGTGCGCGCTGCCCGGAGCCCGGCTGCTGACCCAGCGGGACGCCCTGCACGCCCTGGGCGTGAGCGGCGGCCGGCCCCCGCTGTCGCTGGCTTCCACGGACCCGATGGCGTACGTACGGGCCCTCGCCGGCGCCGGTGAGGCCGCCGAGCTGACGGCTCCCGGCGGACTCGGCGACTTCGGCTGGCTCGTACAGCCAGTTGGGATTCCGAACCCGCTGCCCGAGCCGATGCCAGATCCGCTGCCCGGCGAAAACAGCCCTCTACGGAGAGCACGGACAGACCGGAGAACCGGAGAAGCCCTACTTGTCGATGTCCCCGACCACGAAGAACAGTGATCCCAGGATCGCCACCATGTCCGCGACCAGCGTCCCCGGCAGCAGTTCCACCAAGGCCTGGATGTTGTTGTACGAGGCCGAGCGCAGCTTCAGCCGGTACGGGGTCTTGTCGCCCTTGCTGACGAGGTAGTAGCCGTTGATGCCGAGCGGGTTCTCGGTCCAGGCGTACGTGTGGCCCTCAGGGGCCTTGAGGACCTTCGGGAGCCGCTGGTTGACCGGACCGGGCGGCAGCTCGGCGAGCCGGTCCAGGCAGGCGTCGGCGAGGTCCAGGGAGTTGTGCGTCTGCTCCAGGAGAACCTCGAACCGGGCCAGACAGTCGCCCTCCTGCCGCGTGACGACCTTCAGGACGTCGCCCAGCTCCCCGTACGCCAGATACGGCTCGTCGCGGCGCAGATCGAAGTCGACGCCGGAGGCGCGGGCGAGGGGACCGCTCACCCCGTAGGCGTGCACCGTCTCCGGGGACATCCGGCCCACGTCGCGCGTGCGCCCGCGGAAGATCTCGTTGCCGAGCACCAGGTTGTCGTACACGTCCATGCGCGAGCGGACGTCCGCGACGGCTGCACGCGCGCGTGCGGCCCATCCGGCGGGGAGGTCCTCCTTGAGGCCGCCGACGCGGTTGAACATGTAGTGCATGCGCCCGCCGGAGATCTCCTCCATGACGGCCTGAAGTTCCTCGCGCTCCCTGAAGGCGTAGAAGACCGGGGTGATTCCGCCCAGCTCGAGCGGGTACGAACCGAGGAACATCAGATGGTTCAGGACGCGGTTCAGCTCCGCGAGGAGCGTGCGCATCCACACCGCGCGGGCCGGGACCTCCATGCCGAGCATGCGTTCCACGGCGAGGACGACACCCAGCTCGTTCGAGAAGGCGGAGAGCCAGTCGTGGCGGTTGGCGAGCACGATGATCTGGCGGTAGTCGCGCGCCTCGAAGAGCTTCTCCGCGCCGCGATGCATATAGCCGATGACCGGCTCCGCATGCTGGATCCGCTCGCCGTCCAGCACGAGCCTGAGGCGCAGTACACCGTGCGTGGACGGGTGCTGGGGGCCGATGTTGAGCACCATGTCGGTGCTCTCCGCGGCGCCGCCGATGCCGACCGTGGTCTCCTTCGTGGGAGTCATGGGAACAGTGTCTCGTACGTACGCTTGCGGAATGGAGACGGGGAGCAGGGGAAACATGGGCACCACCAGGAGCACCGAGTCCGAGCCCGAGCCGGTGTGGACCGGGCTGCCGCCGGGGCTGCTGCGGATGCGCCGGCTGCTGCTCGTGGTCTGGCTGGTTCCGCTGACGCTCGGTACGGGGCTGCCCCTCGGCCTGCTCGTCGGGCCCGGCTGGTCGGCCTTCGCGCTGCTGCCGCTGGCGCTGCTGCTGTGGGGCTGGGCGATGCTGGGCCGCAACTGGCGGTCCTGGCGGTACGCGGAGCGCGCGGACGACCTGCTGATCAGCCGGGGTGTGCTGTGGCGTGAGGAGACGGTCGTGCCGTACGGGCGCATGCAGCTGGTCGAGGTGACCTCGGGTCCCGTAGAGCGGCACTTCGGGCTGGCGAGCGTGCAGCTGCATACGGCCGCAGCGGCGACGGACGCGCGCATCCCGGGCCTCGACCCGGCCGAGGCGGAACGGCTGCGGGACCGGCTCACGGAGCTGGGCGAGGCCAGATCGGCGGGGCTGTGACGACATCAGACATCGGCGACGTCGAGCACGACGTACGCCAGGAGAAGCCCGTGACGGAGCGGCGGCTGCATCCCGTGACGCCACTGCGCCGCGCCTGGGCGCCGATCGCCGTGATCGCCGGCTGGGCGGTGCACGACCCCGACCAGACACAGCGGCAGCTGACCCGGCTGACGACCGGCACCCTGCTGATCGCGATCGCCGTCGTCATTCCGGCCGCCGCCCTGTACGGCTTTCTGACCTGGTGGTTCACCCACTTCGCGGTGACCGACACCGAACTGCGCATCCGTACGGGCCTGTTGTTCCGGCGCTCCGCGCACATCCGGCTCGACCGGCTCCAGGCCGTCGACGTCACCCAGCCGCTGCTGGCCCGCGTCGCGGGCGTCTCCAAACTCAAACTCGACGTCATAGGGACCGACAAGAAGGACGAACTCGCCTTCCTGGGCGAGGACGAAGCCCGCGTTCTACGGGCCGAACTCCTCGCCCGCGCCGCCGGTTTCGCCCCCGAGACGGCACACGAGGTGGGCGAGGCACCGGCCCGGCAGTTGCTGCACGTACCGGCCCGGGTCCTCGCCGTGTCCCTGGTGCTGTCGGGCGCCACCTGGGGGTCCCTGGTCGCCGCGCTCGTCGTACCACCGCTGGTGTGGTGGCTCTCGGGCAGCCTGTGGACGGTCCTCGCGGTCGCACTGCCGCTGCTCGGCGCGGCAGGCGCGAGCAGTGTGGGGCGCTTCGTCGGCGAGTACGACTGGACCGTGGGCGACTCCCCGGACGGGCTCCGTCTCGACCACGGACTCCTCGACCGTACGCACGAGACGGTGCCGCCCGGCCGCGTACAGACCGTCCGCATCGTCGAACCGCTGCTCTGGCGGCGACGGGACTGGGTCCGGGTCGAGCTGGACGTGGCGGGCTCGTCCAACTCCGTGCTCGTACCGGTCGCTCCGCGCGAGGTCGCCGAGTCGGTGATCGCTCGGGTGCTGCCGGGCGTGACGGTGCCGGGCGCGCTGTCGCGACCGCCGCGCCGGGCTCGCTGGTGCATGCCGCTCTGGTGGCGGGGTTACGGACTTGCCGTCACCGACACCGTCTTCGCGTCCCGGCACGGGCTGCTGCGCCGCAGCCTCGCGCTCGTTCCGCACGGCAAGGTCCAGAGCGTACGCATGGAGCAAGGGCCGTGGATGCGCGCCAAAGGGCTGGCCCATGTGCATATCGAGACGGGCGCCAACAATACGGTGACGGCCCAGCTGCGGGACGCCTCGGAGGCGGCGGAGCTGCTGTACGGGCAGGCGGACCGGTCGCGGACGGGGCGGCGGGAGGCCCGGCCGGATCGGTGGATGGCGGGGGCTTGAGCTGTGGACGGCTGAGGGCGCAGTAGACAGGTGAGGGCAGTGGCGCGTTTCGCTGCCACTGCCCTCATGACCTGTTGCCGCACTTATTGCCGCTGACGCTCAGGAAACCGCGCTCCGCAGTTCCGCCACGTCGATCTGCTCGGTCTCGTCGTGCGCGGTCAGGTCGATGACCTGCTGGCCGACGCCCCGGGACTCCTCGTCCGCGGGCTTGAACTGCGCCTCGGACTCGGCCTTGTGGAGAGCGAGCGCCTCCTGGCCCACCACGTCGGCGAGGTCCTCGTTCTGTACGGCCTCCAGGGCGGCCTGGGACGCCTCCTGCTGCGTACCGAAGAAGTCGAAACCGCCCTCTACGGAGGGCCGCCGTACTGGAGAGGCAGGAACGACCGCCACGGCCTTGGGCACGGTGAAGTGCCCGGAGGGAAGGCCGGCCTGGTGGGCGGGCCTCAGATCTGCTGCCTTGGTGGAGGACGCGGCGGGCGCCGGTGCGGCTGCGGTGGCGGGGGTTTCGGCGGGCGTCGGTGCGGCTGTGCGGGCCGGGGACTCGGCGGGCGTCGGGGCGTTCGCGGCGGCCGTGCGCTCATGGCTGCCGACCGCCTGGGGCTTCCCCTGCGTCGCCTCGCCCTCCTTCCCGGCCTCGCCCGTCGTGGGGGCCTTCTTGCGGGAGCCGCCCTTCGGCGAACCGCCTGGCGTGGGCCCGCCCTTGCCGGGGCCGCCCGCCGGGGGCGCGCTCTTCGGCGCACCGGGCTTCGCGGGGGCACTCTTGGCCGCGGCCTTCGCGGGGGCGGCCTTCGGGGACTTGCCGGGCTCGGGCTCGTCGGAGGCCGAACCGCCTTCAGGGGAGCCGCTGTTCGGGGACTCGTTGCCGTCGGGTGTGTCTGCCGCCGGGGCGCTGTCCGTGGGGCTGTCCACCTCGGACGAAGCGGTCGCGTCCTCCGAAGCGTCCAACTCGGACGAACCGGTCGCGTCCTCCGAAGCGTCCAACTCGGACGAACCGGTCGCGTTCTCCGAAGCGTCCGATTCAGGAGCGTCCGATTCAGGAGCGTCCGTAGCGGAATCGTCCTCTGCCGAAACGTCCGTAGCGGATACGCCCGTTGCGGAAGCGTCCTCTGCCAGCGCGTCCTTTGCGGATGCCTCCGTAGCGGATGCGTCCGTCGCCGCCACGGCCTCCGGCGAACTGCCCTCCGCCGAACCGCCCTTCGTCGCTTCGTCCTTCGTAGCCCCGTCCGTCCAAGGCTCGCCCTCGGCCACATCCACGTGCGTGGTGGCCGCCTCTGCCAGCCGGTCCAGCGCCGCGTTGGCCTTCGCGTAGAGCACCGAAGCCGCGGCGCGGGCGGCCGGAGCGGGCTTCTCGGTGGCCTCGGCCACCGGGTCCGCCGAAGCCGCCGCGGGCAGGGCACGAGCCGGAGTCGTCGCCTCTATGGCGAGGCGGCGGCGGCTCTCCAGGACGCTGGCCCGCTCCGTCTCCGCGGTGGCGTACCGCCGCAGCAGGGCGGCGTGTTCGTTACGCAGCCCCTGGAGCTCCGCCCGCTTCTCGCGGAGCCGGTGCTCCAGCTTGGTGCGCAGCTCGCGCGACTCGTCGAGGTCGGTCTCGAGCTCGGCGACCCGCTCCTCGTGGCGCCACTCGTCGCTCGCACGCGCGCGCGTGAGGTCCGCGACGCGTTTGCCCGCGGACACGTCCCAGTGGCGCATGACGACCGCGCCCACGACAGCCGTCGCCGCGGCGCCCGCGGCCAGTCCGCGGAGCACCCACGCGTCCGAGAACAACCAGGGCCCGGCGGCGCAGACGAGCGAGACGCCTGCGATCGCCGAGGGGGGCAGCAGCCGGTGCAGTGGTGGGGAATGACGGTGACGTCCACGTGGCATGGCCAGAAACTTACCGCGCGTAGGCGAATCTTGGAGCCCCGCCCCGTAAAAACCCAGCCACTTCCGGGGATTGACACCACCTCAACACTCAGAGGTCACGCGAAACAGTCACTCCAGTGACAGCGGCACCGCACAGAGGCCCGACAGACGCGCGCGTATGCAAACGCTCCGGCCACCACACGAGGGGGTCACCGCCGGACCCCCTCGGCCCCCGTGGACGAACCGGTCCGACGCCAGAGGCCTACGCTGGGCGTATGACCAAGAACAGCGGGCGAGGCCAAGTGGCAGGGCTCCCGGCATGGGACCGGTGCGCCGTCATGGGGGTCGTGAACGTCACGCCCGACTCCTTCTCGGACGGCGGCCGGTGGTTCGACACGACGGCAGCCGTCAAGCACGGCCTCGACCTGGTCACGGAGGGCGCGGACCTGGTCGACGTGGGCGGCGAGTCCACCCGCCCCGGCGCCACCCGCGTCGACGAGGCCGAGGAACTCAAACGCGTCATCCCGGTCGTACGCGGTCTCGCCTCCGAAGGCGTCACCGTCTCCGTCGACACCATGCGCGCCTCCGTAGCCGAGCGTGCGCTCGCCGCAGGCGCCGCCCTCGTCAACGACGTCAGCGGCGGTCTCGCCGACCCCGCGATGATCCCGGTCGTCGCGGACTCCGGCGCCCCCTTCGTGGTCATGCACTGGCGCGGCTTCCTGGAGGGCGGAAACGTCCAGGGACGGTACGAGGACGTCGTCTCCGAAGTCGTCGACGAGCTGCACGCGCGCGTGGCGGCCGTTCTCGAGGGAGGCATCGCCGCGGACCGCATCGTCGTCGACCCGGGCCTCGGCTTCTCCAAGGAGGCCGAGCACGACCTGACGCTCCTCGCCCACCTCGACCGCCTCCTGGGCCTCGGCCACCCCGTACTGGTCGCCGCGTCCCGGAAGCGGTTCCTCGGCCGCGTACTGGCCGGGCCACAGGGCGCACCGCCGCCCGCCAGGGAACGCGACGCCGCCACCGCCGCCGTCTCCGCGCTCGCCGCCCACCAGGGCGCGTGGGCGGTCCGCGTGCACGAGGTGCGGGCCACCGCCGACGCGGTCCGGGTGGCCAGGGCCGTGGAAAGCGCCCGGGCGGCAGAAGGAGCCCTGTGAGCGCACCCCGCACCGACGTCGAAGAGGTCGCCCGCGTCAACACCGCCTTCTACGAGGCGATGGAACGAGGCGACTTCGAAGAGCTGTCGACGCTCTGGCTCGCCCCCATGGACATCGACGGAGCCGAACACACCGCGGATCCCGAAGACCTGGAGGATGCCGAAACCACCGAAGCCACCGACCGGGGCACCGAGGTCTCCTGCGTCCACCCCGGCTGGCCCGTACTGACCGGCCGCGGCGAAGTGCTCCGCTCGTACGCGCTGATCATGGCGAACACCGAGTACATCCAGTTCTTCCTGACGGATGTGCATGTGTCCGTCATCTCCGACACCGCCCTGGTGACCTGCACCGAGAACATCCTCAGCGGCGGCCCGGCCCCGGAGGACAGCGACGAACTGGGTCCGCTGGTGGGTCAGCTCGTCGTCGCCACGAATGTGTTCCGGCGCACATCCGATGGCTGGAAACTGTGGTCGCACCATGCCTCCCCCGTGTTGGCCGAATCCGGCGAGGAAGAGACCGACGACTCGCCGTCCTGAGTGGGTAGGGGCCAAGTAGTGGTTGGGATCGCGTGGCCCCGGGTATGGGCGGGGACCAGCCCGTGAGCCGCCGGGTCCCTCCAGCCGAACAGCCGATGAAACCTCCTGGCCTGCGCCCCGGCCCGAGCCCCGGTGACGGAGCGTTGTCAGTGCTCGCAGGTAGATTCGACTGTGGCTGGTGTGCCGACCACACATGGCGGTGACCGCTGTTACCGACGACTGCAGGAGTGATTCGCGTGGATCGTGTCGCGCTGCGCGGCCTGAAGGCCCGCGGGCACCACGGTGTCTTCCCCAGGGAACGCGAGGAGGGCCAGACCTTCATCGTGGACCTTTCGCTGGGCCTGGACACCCGGCCGGCCGCTGCCGACGACGACCTGGCGAAGACCGTGCACTACGGCATAGTGGCCGAGGAGGTCGTGGCCGTCGTCGAGGGCGAGCCCGTGGATCTCATCGAGACGCTCGCCGAACGCATCGCTCAGGCGTGTCTGAAACACGACGGGGTCCAGGAGGTCGAGGTCTGCGTCCACAAACCGGACGCGCCGATCACCGTCCCCTTCGACGACGTGACCGTCACCATCACCCGGAGCCGAGTATGACTGCCTCGTTGACCGAGGGTCAGAGCGACCCGACCGTACAGCCGGTGCCCGCCTCCGTCGTGGAACAAGTGGACGCCGCCGACACCACCCTGCACAACCCCAAACGGGCCGTGCTCTCCCTCGGCTCGAACCTCGGCAACCGCCTGGAGACGCTCCAGGGTGCCGTCGACGCCTTGGAGGACACTCCCGGCGTACGCGTCAAGGCGGTCTCTCCGGTGTACGAGACGGAGCCCTGGGGCGTGCAGCCGGACAGCCAGCCGACGTACTTCAACGCGGTCGTCGTCCTGCGCACCACGCTCCCCCCGTCCTCCCTGCTGGAGCGGGCGCACGCGGTCGAGGAGGCCTTCCATCGCGTACGGGACGAGCGTTGGGGCCCCCGCACGATCGACGTGGACATCGTCGCGTACGCCGACATGGTCTCCGACGACCCGGAGCTCACCCTCCCCCACCCGCGCGCGCACGAGCGGGCCTTCGTCCTCGCCCCCTGGCACGACGTGGAGCCGGACGCCCAGCTCCCCGGTGTCGGCCCGGTGGCCGGGCTGCTGGCCGCCGTCCCCCAGGAAGGTGTCGCGCCCCGCGCCGACCTGGAACTACAGCTGCCCGACTAGTCGTTAAGGTCTACCGGATCACCTACCGGACCATCTCCGGCTGCGACGAAGGGGCATCGTGAAAGAGCTGCGCATCAGGACGCTGGCCGGCGTGTTCGTGGTCGCCGGCGTGCTGTCCTGGGCGGGCGCCCGCCTGTGGAACGCGGTGGGCACGCTCCCCCGCGTCCCCCTCGCCGCCCCCATCGTCCTGGCCCTGATCGCAGTGGTCCTCCTGGCCACGGCACTCTCGCTGAGAGCCCGCCTCAAGGCCCAACGCGAACGCCGCCCAGGCGCCACAGGCGTCGACCCCCTGGCAGCGGCCCGAGCGGTGGTTTTCGGCCAAGCCAGCGCCCTGGTAGCCGCCCTGGTAGCCGGCATGTACGGCGGAACAGGCGCCTTCCTCCTGGAGTCCCTGGACATCCCGTCCCGCCGCGACCAAGCGATCTACGCCGGCTTCTCAGTCCTGGCAGGAATCGCAGTAATAGCCGCAGCCTTCTTCCTAGAGCGAGTCTGCAAACTCCCGGAGGACGAAGACACAAACGGCAACGCGGCACCGGCGGCGTAAGGCACGACGAGGGGCCGCGCCCCGTAGGGGCGCGGGGCTGTATCAATCTGCGGCTCCGCCGCGCGGGCGCGCTCAGCGCCCCTTTAGGGGCGCGGGGAACTGCGCGACAAGCCACAACGAACCCGCAGCCCCACACGAACAACAACCAGGCAGACGCGACGGAGCTCTCAGCTCACCCGAGGCTCACCGAGCCAGGATGAGGCTCATCGCCTCGGAACGAGTGGTGGCATCCCGCAACTGCCCACGCACAGCAGACGTCGTCGTCTTCGCCCCCGGCTTACGTATCCCCCGCACCGACATACACATGTGCTCGGCCTCGATGACCACAATGGCGCCCCGCGCCTCAAGAATCCGCATCAGCGAATCGGCGATCTGCGTGGTGAGTCGTTCCTGCACCTGCGGCCGCCGCGCGAACACCTCCACAAGCCGCGCCAGCTTCGACAGCCCGGTGATCTTCCCGGTCTCGGCCGGGATGTACCCGACATGGGCGACCCCATGGAACGGCAGCAGATGATGCTCACACAGCGAGACGATCTCGATGTCCTTCACCAGGACCATCTCGTCATGCCCCAGATCGAACGTCGTCGTCAGCACATCCTCCGGCTCCTGCCGCAACCCGGCCAGCAGCTCCCGGTACGCCCGGGCCACCCGCCCCGGCGTCTCCCGAAGCCCCTCCCGGTCCGGGTCCTCACCGACCGCGATCAGCAACTCTCGTACGGCATTCTCGGCGCGCTTCTCGTCGAACTCGCCGACCTCGCCCTCGCCGTCCAGCCTCACGGGGTCGATCATCTGGTGCCTCGTTCCTGTGCCTCCACGCGTACGGATCACGCGCTGCATGTACGGGCATACGAATATGCCGCGCCCCCCAGGCTAGACCAGGGGGGGCGCGGCATCTGTTCCGGGCCAATTGAGGCCAGTGTCCCGAAGGGACCCCTTGAGGGGTGGTGGTCGGGAGACGGGCGGGAGGACCGGCAGGGTGGGTCAGCTCTCGGGACGATCCTCCGGAGTCGGCTCGGCCACCGGAAGTGCCGCCTCGGCGGCAGGGTTCGACTTCGCGGTGATCGCCGGCGCCGCACCGTTCGCCCCGTTCGTCAGCGACAGCTCCTTGGGGGAGAGCACCGGCGGGCGGGTGGACGGAGTGCGCCTGGAGGAGCCGGTCCACGCGGGGCGGGCCGGACGCTTGACGATGGGGGCGAAGATCTCGGCGATCTGCTCCTTGTTCAGCGTCTCCTTCTCGAGCAGCGCGAGGACCAGGTTGTCGAGGACGTCGCGGTTCTCGACCAGGATCTCCCAGGCCTCGTTGTGCGCCGTCTCGATGAGCTTCTTGACCTCTTCGTCGACGAGCGCGGCGACCTCTTCCGAGTAGTCGCGCTGGTGAGCCATCTCACGTCCGAGGAAGGGCTCGCTGTTGTCGCCGCCGAACTTGATCGCGCCGAGACGCTCGGTCATGCCGTACTGCGTGACCATCGCTCGCGCGGTGGCCGTGGCCTTCTCGATGTCGTTCGCCGCGCCCGTGGTCGGGTCGTGGAAGACGAGCTCTTCGGCCGCGCGTCCGCCCAGCATGTATGCGAGCTGGTCGAGCATCTCGTTGCGCGTGGTCGAGTACTTGTCCTCGTCCGGGAGCACCATCGTGTAGCCGAGAGCACGGCCTCTGGAGAGGATCGTGATCTTGTGGACCGGATCGGAGTTCGGTGAAGCCGCCGCGACCAGGGCGTGACCACCCTCGTGGTACGCGGTGATCTTCTTCTCCTTGTCCGACATGATCCGGGTCCGCTTCTGCGGGCCCGCCACCACACGGTCGATCGCCTCGTCCAGCATGTGGTTGTCGATCAGCTTCTGGTTGCTGCGCGCGGTGAGCAGCGCAGCCTCGTTCAGCACGTTCGACAGGTCGGCGCCGGTGAAGCCCGGCGTACGACGCGCCACTGCGGACAGGTCGACGTCCGGCGCGACCGGCTTGCCCTTCTGGTGAACCTTGAGGATCTCCAGACGGCCCTGCATGTCCGGGCGGTCGACCGCGATCTGGCGGTCGAAACGGCCGGGGCGCAGAAGCGCCGGGTCGAGGATGTCGGGCCGGTTCGTGGCGGCGATGAGAATCACACCGCCCTTCACATCGAAGCCGTCCATCTCGACGAGCAGCTGGTTCAGCGTCTGCTCGCGCTCGTCGTGACCACCGCCGAGACCGGCACCGCGGTGACGGCCCACCGCGTCGATCTCGTCGACGAAGACGATCGCCGGGGCGTTCGCCTTGGCCTGCTCGAACAGGTCACGGACCCGGGAGGCACCGACACCCACGAACATCTCGACGAAGTCGGAACCGGAGATCGAGTAGAAGGGAACGCCCGCCTCACCCGCGACAGCACGCGCGAGTAGCGTCTTACCCGTACCGGGCGGGCCGTACAGCAGTACGCCCTTGGGGATCTTCGCCCCGACGGCCTGGAACTTGGCCGGCTCCTGGAGGAACTCCTTGATCTCGTGGAGCTCCTCGACGGCCTCGTCCGAGCCCGCGACGTCGGAGAACGTCGTCTTCGGGGTGTCCTTGGTGATGAGCTTGGCCTTGGACTTCCCGAAGTTCATGACTCGGGAGCCGCCGCCCTGCATCTGGTTCATCAGGAACAGGAAGACGACCACGATGAGGACGAACGGCAGCAGGGAGAGCAGGATCCCGACGAACGGGTTCTGCTTGGACGGCGAAACGGTGTAGCCGTCCGCGATCTGCTTGTCCTCGTACTTGGTCTGCAATGTGTTGGCGAGATTGGCGCCCTGGTCGCCGATGTAGCTCGCCTGGATCTTTGAGCTGCCCTCGACCTTTTCGCCGTCCTTGAGCTCGACCTTGATGATCTGCTCGTCGCCGGTGGTCAGCTTGGCCGACTCGATCTTGTTGTCACTGATCGCCTGGACGACCTGGCCGGTGTCCACCGTCTTGTAGCCGCCGGACGAGCCGACGACCTGCATCAACACGACCACGGCAAGGACGGCCAGCACGATCCACATGACCGGCCCACGGAAGTATCGCTTCACGTCCATCCATACGGAGCGGTGCCGCCCCGTCCCTCCTGCCATAGTGAGTTTGATAAGACTGTTTTTGACGGTACCCCAGCATTGTCACCCGAAGCCGCACGGTCCGGCTGACAAACCCGTCTACGCATGCTCCAACGGCGCGGAACCCGCAAGGGTTCCCGGACCGTCTTCACACGGAGCGTGGGGTTCGCCACTCTCTACGAGAGTGCCTCAACCACCGTAGACATGAGGCGCGAGCGTACCGACGAACGGCAGATTCCGGTACTTCTCCGCGTAGTCGAGGCCGTAGCCCACGACAAACTCGTTCGGGATGTCGAAGCCGGCCCACTCCACGTCGATCGCGACCTTGGCGGCCTCCGGCTTGCGCAGCAGCGTGCACACCTTGAGCGAGGCGGGCTCGCGCGAGCCGAGGTTGGAGATCAGCCAGGACAGCGTCAGACCGGAGTCGATGATGTCCTCGACGATCAGGACGTGCTTGCCCTTGATGTCGGTGTCGAGGTCCTTCAGGATCCGCACGACGCCGGAGGACTGCGTACCCGCGCCGTACGAGGACACGGCCATCCAGTCCATGGTGACGGGGGTGGACAGAGCGCGCGCCAGGTCCGCCATGACCATCACGGCGCCCTTGAGGACTCCGACGAGCAGCAGGTCCTTGCCCGCGTACTCCGCGTCGATCTTCGCGGCCAGCTCGACCAGCTTCGCGTCGATCTCTTCCTTGGTGATGAGCACCGACTTGAGATCGGTGCCCATGTCTTTCGCGTCCACCCGCATCACTTTCGGTCGTCCCGCATGTATGGCGGCCACTCGGGCCGCCCACGGCCCCCGCAAGGGACCGGCGGAAGGCCCGCATTCAGCCTTGCCGAATCACCAGTCTGCCACCCTGCCGTTGGGCGACGACTTTGCCCGGCAGGTTGATGGCTCCCTGGCCGCGCCAGCCGGTGATCAGCCGGTCGATCTCCTCGATGTGCCGGGCGAACAGTGAACCGGCGGGCGCCCCGGCCTCGATGGCGGCGCGGCGCAGAATCCGGCGGCGCACGGCGGGCGGCAGCGCGTACAGCTTGGCGCATTCCAGGAGGCCGGCGGCGTCCCGCACGGAGGCCTCGGCCTGGCGGGCCCACGCGTCGAGGGCGTCGGCGTCGTCGCGGGACAGCTGTGCCGTACGGGCGAGGGCTTCGACGACGCCCTTGCCGAGCGCCTTCTCCAGGGCGGGCAGGCCCTCGTGGCGCAGGCGTGACCTCGTATAGGCCGGGTCGGAGTTGTGCGGGTCTTCCCAGACGGGGAGCGACTGGACCATGCAGGCCTTGCGGGCGGTGTGCCGGTCGAGCTGCAGGAAGGGGCGGCGGTAGCGGCGGGCGGCTCCCGGGCCTCCGGAGACGGCGGCCATGCCGGACAGGGAGCGGATGCCGGAGCCGCGGGCGAGTCCGAGCAGTACGGTCTCGGCCTGGTCGTCACGGGTGTGGCCGAGCAGGACCGCGGCGGCGCCGTGGCGCTCGGCGGCGGCGTCCAGGGCGGCGTACCGCGCGTCCCGGGCGGCGGCCTCGGGCCCTCCCTCCCGGCCTACGGAGACACCGATGGACTCGACGGGGTCAAGGCCGAGTTCGGTGAGTCTTACGACGACTTCGGCTGCGCGCAGGTCGGAGCCGGGCTGCAGACCGTGGTCAACGGTGATGCCACCGGCGCGGATGCCAAGTTTGGGGGCTTCGAAGGCGAGGGCCGAGGCGAGCGCCATGGAGTCGGCGCCGCCGGAGCATGCCACGAGCACGAGCGGCGGGGGCGACTGCTCGTGCGCGGTGTCGGAGCGCTCAGTGTCGGGTTGGGCGGGCGTGTGGTCGGTGAGGACGTCGTGGAGGATCTCGTGGAGGACGCGGCGGACCGCCAGGCGTATCGCCGCGACCGCTGGATGGGGACCCATGTCCGGTTCCCTTCATGAAATTGTCGGGGGTGAGCCCGATCTTCGGTCACGCAGAGTGCCTAGATGGTGACAGAAACGGGCCGTTCCCCGAGCATTGCACGCCTACCCATGCCCCACGGTCCCTCGGACGGGTGATAGCGGGGGCGCTCACCTGCCCTCGGCCGGATTCAGTTCACGACTCTGCCTTGCGGTGCACCCGCGCAACCCAATCCGCCGGTTTGGAGATCTCCGACTTGGTGGGGAGTGTGTTCGGCGAGGTCCACACGCGGTTGAACCCCTCCATGCCGACCTGGTCCACGACCGCCCGTACGAAACGCTCCCCGTCCCGGTACTGGCGCAGCTTGGCGTCAAGCCCGAGCAGCTTGCGCAGCGCCAGGTCGAGGCGGGAGGCCCCGCGCTGGCGGCGCTGCTGGAACTTCTCGCGGATCTCGGCGACGGACGGGACCACGGCGGGCCCCACGCCGTCCATCACGAAGTCCGCGTGGCCCTCCAGGAGGGACATCACGGCGGTCAACCGGCCGAGGATCTCCCGCTGGGCGGGCGTCTGGACGATCTCGACGAGGGACCGGCCGCCGTCGTCGCCCTCCTCGCCCTCGGGACGGCTGCCGGCGAGGGTCTGCGCGGCCTCCCGGATGCGCTCGAGGACCGTCATGGGGTCGACCTCGGTCTCCTCCAGGAACGACTGGATTTCGCCCTCGAGGTGGTCGCGCAGCCAGGGCACGGCCGTGAACTGCGTCCGGTGCGTCTCCTCGTGCAGACAGACCCAGAGCCTGAAGTCATGGGGCTGTACGTCGAGTTCGCGCTCCACGTGCACGATGTTCGGGGCGACCAGGAGCAGCCTGCCGCCGCCGTTCTCCCCCGCCGGGAGTTCGCGGGTCGCCGGGGCGAAAGTCTCGTACTGGCCGAGCACCCTGGAGGCCAGGAACGACAGGAGCATGCCCAGCTCTACGCCGGTGACCTTGCCGCCGACGGCGCCGAGGACGGCTCCGCCCGGCGAGCTGCCGCGACGTTCCTGCATCTTGTCGAGCAGCGGTTTGAGGATTTCCCGGAACCCAGCGACGTTCGCCCGGACCCAGCCCGGGCGGTCGACGACGAGGATCGGGGTGTCACGCAGGTCCTCGCTGCCCATCTGCGTGTACTCGCGGACGTGCTGCTCCGACTCTTTCGCATGCCGGCGCAGCTCCGCGACGACGGCCCTGGCCTCGTCGCGACTCACCTCTGGGCCCGGCCTTACGAGCCGGGTCGCGGTCGCCACCGCGAGATTCCAGTCGACCATCTCGGCACCACCGATGCTCGTCATGCCCTCAACCGTACGTGAGCGCTGCCGCTGGGTGCAGGGTGTGGGGTTCGTGGGGGTTCCTGGTTGCAGCTCGGCTGCGGGTGCGTTGTGGTTGCTCGCGCCCACGCGGCGGAGCCGCATATGTCACAGCCCCGCGCCCCTGAAAGGAGGGCCTGCGGCCCCCTTTCAGGGGCGCAGCCGCTCCCTCACGCGCCGCAGCCGCAGTTCGCCAGTGCCGAAGCCGCGCCGTCCAGTGCCTTTTGCGTTGCCGCTGGGTCCGTTGGGTGGTCCGTAGACGTCAAGAAAGCGAAGGCCAGTAGGCGGCCCTCGGAGTCCACCACCGTGCCGGCCAAGGCGTGTACGCCCGTCAGCGTGCCCGTCTTTGCTCGTACGACTCCTGTGCCGGGCTGGTCCGTGTAGCGGTTGCGGAGGGTGCCGGTGAAGCCTGCTACTGGGAGGCCGGTGAGGGCGGGGCGGAGTTCGGGGTGGTCGGGGGCGGCTGCCTTGGCGAGGAGGGCGGTGAGGAGGTTCGCGGTGAGGCGGTCGGCTCGGTCCAGGCCGCTGCCGTCTGCGAACTTGACGCCTTCCAGGGGGAGTTCGAGCTTCTTCAGTTGCGTACGGATCGCCGCCGAGGCGCCTTCGAAGCTGGCCTGTTCGCCGGAGGCCAGGGCGGTCTGGCGGGCCAGGGCCTCGGCGATGTCGTTGTCGCTGTTGGTCAGCATGCGCTCGACCAGGGCGGACAGGGGCGGGGACTCGACCTTCGCGAGCGTCTCCGCGCGGCCCGTCGCCTTGGAGGGGCCGGGGGACTTGGTCTTGATGCCGCGGTCCTTCAGGAGGGCCGCGAACTGGCGGGCCGCGTCCGCCGCCGGGTCCCTGCTGCGGTCTGCCGGGCCGGAGGACGAGTCGTCGAGGCGGCCCTCGTCGGTCATCAGGGCGGTGACCGGCGCGAGGTTGGCGTTGTCGGGACCGATGGGGTGCAGCGCGGGGCCGTCGTACAGCGTGGTGTCGTACGAGAGCGTCACCGCGTCCAGCTTGCGGGCCTTGAGTGCGTCGGCGGTCTTGTCGGCGAGCGTACGCAGGCTGGCGTTGCCGTTCGCTTCCTTGCGGGCGGTCAGGGTGGGGTCGCCGCCGCCGACCAGGACGAGTTCCTTGGTGCCGGGTTCGAGGGCTGTGCGGGTCGCGATGCGGTGGTCGGCGCCTGTGGCGGAGAGTGCCGCGACGGCGGTGGCGATCTTCGTGGTGGAGGCCGGTGTCAGCGCCTCGTCGGCGGCCCTGCCGTACAGCTGTTTGCCGGTGGCCACGTCGACGATCGCGGCCGTACGTTCCGAACCCAGCGAAGAGTCGTCGAGCAGAGGGCCGAGGACGTCGCCGAGGGCCTTTTCGGTGGGCGCGGAAACGGAGCCGGTCGTGCCCCCGAGTCCGGCGAGTACAGAGGGGGCGCTGGGTGCGGGACGCGGCGCCTTCGGAGCCGTACCGGATCCGGTGCCGTGATCTGCACCACCTGACCCCTCCCGCGATGCCGCAAAGTCCCGCTCGGCCGTACGCTGACCGCTGGAGTCCCAAGGGCCGGCCGCGGTCACCACGGTTGCCGCGAGTGCGAGGCCGAGGAGGGCGGCGCCCGCCGTGAACTGCACGGTGGTCAACCGTGCGAACCACGGTCGCCTGACGGCTTCCACGGCCCGTACGAGCCACGGCCACACGGCCCGTGCGAACCGCTCCATTTGCGGTCGCGCGGCCCGCCAAGCCTTCAGCTCCGGCACGGACACCAACCCCTTTCGCGATCACACACCTGCGTGAGGGACACTTAACCACCAGACGTATGTGTTGATCATGGAGGAGCCACCGGTGGAGTTCGACGTCACGATCGAGATTCCGAAGGGTTCGCGGAACAAGTACGAGGTGGACCACGAGACCGGTCGGATCCGCCTGGACCGTCGACTCTTCACCTCGACCAGCTACCCGGCCGACTACGGCTTCGTCGAGAACACCCTCGGCGAGGACGGCGACCCGCTGGACGCCCTCGTCATCCTGGACGAGCCGACCTTCCCCGGCTGCCTCATCCAGTGCCGCACGATCGGCATGTTCCGTATGACGGACGAGGCCGGCGGCGACGACAAGCTGCTGTGCGTCCCCGCGCACGACCCGCGCGTGGAGCACCTCCGTGACATCCACCACGTTTCGGAGTTCGACCGTCTGGAGATCCAGCACTTCTTCGAGGTCTACAAGGACCTGGAGCCCGGCAAGTCCGTAGAGGGCGCCAACTGGGTGGGCCGCACGGACGCGGAGGCCGAGATCGAGCGCTCCTACAAGCGGTTCAAGGAGAGCGGCGGCCACTGAGGCCAAGTGATGTACCGGCGGGCCGCGTGACCCAATGGGTGACGCGGCCCGTTCGTGTGTTCTTTCGTGTGTTCTTGCGCTGAGGCGTACATCAGAGATACGGCGTATGGGGGACCCATACGAGAACGGACGTATCAGAAACGGACGTATTGAGAAGTGGGGCGGGAGCTGGTGGCTGAGCCGGACGCGGAGGACCGTAAGCCGCAGTCGGACGAGGCGAGGAGCGCGTTCGCGCCGCCGAGCGGAGTGGCAGCGGCCTTCGAGGACGAGTCGCATACGACGTCGGAGTTCGCGATCCCGGAGGGTCTCGCGCCGCCCGAGCCGCCGTCCGCCGAGCGCGCGGGCTCGGCGTTCAACGCCCCGCGTACGTACCGGGCGCCCGCCTTCACCCCGCCGACCGGCATCCCCGTGGTCAAGCTGACCAAGGAGGTGCCCTGGCAGGACCGGATGCGCACGATGCTGCGTATGCCGGTGGCCGACCGGCCCGTCGCCGAGCCCGTCCAGCGCACGGAGGACGACGGCGGCCCGGCCGTCCCGCGCGTGCTCGACCTGACGCTGCGTATCGGCGAACTGCTGCTCGCGGGCGGCGAGGGCGCCGAGGACGTGGAGGCGGCGATGCTCGCCGTCTGCCGCTCGTACGGCCTGGACCGCTGCGAGCCGAACGTCACCTTCACGCTGCTGTCCATGTCGTACCAGCCGTCCCTGGTGGACGACCCGATCACCGCCTCGCGGACGGTGCGGCGCCGGGCCACCGACTACACGCGGCTCGCGGCCGTGTACCGGCTCGTCGACGACATCAGCGACGACGAGACCGAGGTCTCCCTGGAGGAGGCCTACCGGCGGCTCGCGGAGATACGGCGCAACCGGCACCCCTATCCCGGCTGGGTACTGACCGGCGCCGCCGGGCTCCTCGCGGGGGCGGCCTCCGTGCTCGTCGGCGGTGACGCCATCGTGTTCGTCGCCGCCGCGCTCGGCGCGATGCTCGGCGACCGGCTCGCATGGCTGTGCGCGGGGCGCGGGCTGCCGGAGTTCTACCAGTTCACGGTGGCCGCGATGCCTCCGGCCGCGATCGGCATCGCGCTCACCCTGGCACACGTCGACGTGAAGTCGTCCGCGGTGGTCACCGGTGGGCTCTTCGCGCTGCTGCCCGGGCGGGCGCTGGTCGCGGGCGTCCAGGACGGGCTGACGGGCTTCTACATCACCGCCGCCGCACGCCTGCTGGAGGTCATGTACTTCTACGTGGGCATCGTCACCGGGGTTCTGCTGGCGCTGTACTTCGGGGTGAAGCTGGGCGCGGAGCTGGATCCGGATATCGCCGTGAGCAGCTCCCAGCAGCCCGTGGTGGCGATCGTCGCCTCGATGCTGCTGGCGCTGGCCTTCGCCGTACTGCTCCAGCAGGAACGATCCACCGTCCTGATGGTGACCCTCAACGGTGGCGTGGCCTGGTCGGTGTACGGCGCGATGCACTACGCGGGCGAGTTGTCGCCGGTCGCCTCCACGGCTGTCGCGGCGGGGGTGGTGGGGCTGTTCGGGCAGTTGCTGTCGCGCTTCCGGTTCGCTTCTGCCATGCCGTATACGACGGCGGCGATCGGGCCGTTGCTGCCGGGTTCGGCGACGTACTTCGGGCTGCTGTCCATCGCCCAGAGCGACGTCGACGCCGGCCTTGTCAACCTGTCCAAGGCCGCCGCCCTCGCGATGGCCATCGCGATCGGTGTGAACCTCGGCTCGGAGATCTCCCGGCTGTTCATGCGGCTGCCGGGGGTTTCTACGGAGGGGCGGCGCGCCGCCAAGCGGACGCGAGGGTTCTGACGCCGGGCGCCTTATAGCTCGGGGCTATCGGTTCGCTGGCGACTGCGGGTTCGTCGTGGCTGGTCGCGCCCACGCGGCGGAGCCGCACATCGATACAGCCCCGCGCCCCTTACGGGGGCCTCCGGCCCCCTCAGCGCGCGGAACTGCCCGCGTCCGCTCAGCCCTGCGGGTAGTCCTGCCCCTGGCCGTACGGGTAGCCCTGGCCCTGGGGATATTGCTGGCCCTGCGGGTACTGCTGACCCTGCGGGTACTGCGCGGCGTAAGGCGGCTGGCCCTGCTGCTGCCCGTAGCCCCCCTGGTCCGAGCCGTACGGGGGCTGCTGTTGCGGCTGCTGCTGCGGGTAGCCCTGGCCGCCTTGGGGGCCGTATCCCTGGCCTTGGCCCTGGTGGCCGTATGCGCCCTGGTCCTGGCCCTGATGGCCGTACGTCCTCTGGTCCTGATGGACCGGTGGCACAGCGCGCAGCTGCGTCGTCGCGTCGTCCATCGCGGGCGGTGCCTCCGGAGCCTGCTGCGGGCTCTTCTTCGACTTACCGCGGGCCTTCAGGAGCTCGATGATGATCGGGAGTACGGAGAGGAAGACGATCAGGATGAGGATCGCCTCGATGTTCTTCTTCACGAAGTCGATCTGGCCCAGCCAATGGCCGAGCAGCGTGACGCCCGCGCCCCAGAGGACGCCGCCGATGATGTTGAACGTGAGGAACGAGCGGTACCGCATGCCGCTGACGCCCGCGATGATCGGCGTGAACGTCCGCACGATGGGCACGAAGCGGGCCAGTACGAGGGACTTGGGGCCGTACTTCTCGAAGAAGTCGTGGGCCTTGACCACGTTCTCCTGCTTGAAGAAGCGTGAGTCCGGGCGCTTGAACAGCGCGGGCCCCACCTTCTTGCCGAACATGTAGCCCGCCTGGTCACCGAGGATCGCGGCAACACAGATCAGCACGACGGCCGCCCACAGCGGGAAGTCCAGCGTGCCCTCGGCGATCAGCAGTCCCGCCGTGAACAGCAGCGAGTCACCCGGCAGGAAGAAGCCGATGAGCAGGCCCGACTCGGCGAAGACGATGACCAGGAGGCCCCAGATACCGAACGCGTCGAGGAGATAGTCCGGATCCAACCAGCTTGGTCCAAGGGCAAGCGTCACGATCCGGGCTCCTGAAGGGTGAAGGGAAGATGCAGGCGGTTCTGCTTCGGGCGACTAAAGCTATCAACGCAAAGCGCCTACGCCGGGTTCCACCGACCCTTCCAGGATGCACTGTGAGACAACTGGGACAACCTGGAGGCCGCCCACCGTCCAGCCAACGGTACGGACGTCCAGGTCAGTTGCCAGGCACCTCGTTGAGGAGCTGGTCACGGCGCTCAGCGCGGCCCCTATGGCGGCCGTCATGACCGACCGTGCCGTGAGCATTCCTTCTCCTCGACTCGCTGGTGTGGATTCCTTGCACCGCGTACAGGACGAATGCGACGGCCGCCCCGGCGAGGCAGGACATCACCGCCCAGGGCGGGAGATTGAGCATGCCGAGCCCGATCAGTGACACGCCCAGCACGATGGTGACCACGGACAGCCCCAGGAACACGGAGAACGGATTGTCCTTCTCCGCCGGGAACACGATGCTGATGCACGTGGTCATCACCGCCCCGCCGACGCAGCTGGCCAGAGCCGCCGCGCTGGAGAGAAAGCGGTCCGGGTGGATCGCCGACGTGAGCGCGAGAGCGGGCACGGCGAACACCGTGAGCAGGACCAGCTGCGCCCGTATGAGCCGTGCGTAGACCCGCCAGGCCGACGCCCGAGCGCCGGGCAGCATCCGTAGCGGCTGGGTGGCGGTGAACTGGTACAGGCCGCCGAAGGACAGGGCGGCAAGGCCCCACATCGGGTTCATCGAGGGTTTGGCCAGCAGGAGGTAGCCGAAGACCGCGAGGGCCATCGCGGCGGCGGCAACCGTCTGTGCGCTGCGCAGCAGACACCAGTCATACGGTCCCAGAACGCCTCGCAGCCGCACGCTTCCGGACAGTTTCAGGTAGCGGGACTGGCGAACGTGCTGGTTCGGGGCGAGCGCGAAGACCAGGGCCGTGAGTACGGCCGACAACGCCACCGCGGCGGCCAGGGTCAGCCAGGGCCCGTGCTCGTTCCACGCCCAGGACACCGACGTGATCCACGTGTACTCGGTCCGTTTGTCCAGGTACGCCTCGGAGATGTCCCGGATCATCGGTGTCATCTGCGCGGAGTAGGAGACCAGCAGCGCGAAAAGGACGAGCACGTTGAGGATGCCCGCCATCCGGCTGAGCCCCATCAGCATCCACATCCGGGTCAGCAACTGGTACACAACGGACAGCGCCAGGTAGGTCAGGGCGACCGGCACGATGATCGATGCCGTGATGTATCCGGTCGCGGACGGGCCCAGCAGGATCAGCGCGCTCACTGCGAGGGAGACCAGGCCTGCGGCGGCCACGACGGCCGTCATCGCCGCTTCGTACATGAGGAACGCCGCCGAACGCTCCCGGTTGGTGACCGACAGCTGATAACTGAGCTGGAGCATCCCCTCGGCGTTGATGAACAGCACCTTCACCAGCAGGAACGCGATCTGCACCCACAGCAGCAGCGACACCGTCGAGGTGTTGAACAGCAGCCGCCACACGCGGGCTTCGTCGGCCAGCGGGCGCAGGAAGTAGTACGAGCCGGTGCACATGACGCCCAGCAGCAGCACCGCCACGACCATGACGAACACCCGGACCGGGGTCGATTTCAGGACTCCGGCCCGCAGCACCCGGCGGCGGAAGAAGACGAGGAGCATCTGGGCCAGGACCGCGGACTGCCGCAGCCGTACCGCCGTCATCGCTGGGACGTTTCGAGGTAGTCGAAGACCATGGCGGCCAGCGATCCATGCTCTTCGACCAGGTCCTTCGTCGGCTCGTCGCACACCACGTGGCCCAGGTCGAGGAAGAGGGTGCGGTCGGCCAGGCGTTCCAGTACGGCGAAGTCGTGGGTGCACAGCAGGATCGAGCGGCCCGCGTCGCGAACCCGCCGGAACTCCTTCTCGGCGAGGTGCAGCGCTTCCAGGTCGATGCCGTTGAGGGTCTCGTCGATGACGGTCAGCGGCCGGCGCATGACGAGCGCGGACACCAGCTGCGTCTTCTTGCGCATGCCGTGGGAGTAGTCCTCGATGAGATGGTCGTAGCGACCATCCATGGAGAACCGGCGGAACAGACCGATGGCCTCATCGTGATCGACATCGAGGTCGAACAGCTTGCCCATCATGGAGATGTACTCGCGGGCCGTGAGGAACTCGGGCAGGTAGTCATTGCTGGACAGATACATGCCCAACTGCTTCGCCTCGGGCCGTACGTGCTCATGGCCGCCGATACGGACTGATCCGGCCTGCAGGCGTACGAGGTCGAAGATGTTCCTGATCAGCGTGGACTTGCCGGACCCGTTGGGCCCGACGAGACCGACGATCGCGCCTTCCTCGACCGTGAAGGACACGTCCTGCAGCACGTTGACCGTGCCGTCATAGGAATAGCTGACGTCGTTGACGCGCAGAAGAGCCACCGGCTGTCTCAATTTCGATCCCCCGTTACGACGGGCAAGCGCGCCCGTTCGTCGACTGCACATGGCCCGGACGGTTTGGTCAGAACCGCCGGTTTGTGGCAGCAGTCACCTTAGGCATGGCCTGAACTGCCCGGCAAGATAGTGCCGTTGGGCTGACACCCAGGCAAAAGCCGCAGATGAACCCCGGCGGAATCACGCGCGAACAGCGCCGCGACCCGACCCGTCACGAACGACCGGAGCCCCGAACGCCTTCCGACGACGTCCGGGGCTCCCGCGCGAGACCACACGCTTCCCTGCCTACCGGCTGAGCCGCCCGAACCTCCGTACCGCCAGCGGGAAGAACACCGCCACCAGCGCCACCGGCCAGGCCACCGCCAGCAGTTCGGCGTTCTCAGCGGCCCAGGAGGAGCTGCCCGAGGGGGTGTTGCCGAACAGGCCGCGCACCGCCTCGGCCGTGGCCGACATCGGGTTCCACTCGACGACGGCGCCCAGCCAGGACGGCATGGACTCGGGTGTGGCCAGGGCGTTGGAGAGGAAGGCGACCGGCCAGATCAGGATCTGTACGGCCGTCACCAGCTCCGGCTTGCCCGCGACCATCGCCAGATGGATGCCGATCCACAGCATCGCGAACCGCAGCAGAAGCAGCAGCCCGATCCCGGCGAGCAGCGCCCCGAACGACCCGTGCCAGCGCCAGCCGATCATGAGTCCCACGCTGATCAGCACAAGCAGCGAGACGAACGACTGGAGCATGTCGGCGACCGCACGGCCCACCAGGACCGCGCCGTTGGTCATCGGCATGGACCGGAACCGGTCGATCACGCCCTTGTTGAGGTCCGTGGTCACCGCGACCATCGTGGCGTCGAGGCCGAAGGCCATGGTCATCGCAAGCATGCCGGGCACCAGGAATTAGACGTACTTCCCCTCGATGCCCGCTCCTCCACCGATGAGATAGCTGAACATCAACATCAGCATCACGGGGAAGACGAGGCCCACCACGACCTGCACCGGCTGCCGCGCCCAATGGGCGAGTTCGCGCCGGGTCATGGTCCAGCAGTCGGTGAGGACGTACGTCCACGCACCGTCACGGCTCGTCTCGTACGTCGCCACGCGGCTCTCTTCGTACGTCGTACTCACACGGCCTCCTTCACAGCGTGATCGCGGTGCTCGTCCCCTGTGGATCCCGCGGGGTCGTCTCCCGTGAGGTGCAGGAACACCTCGTCCAGCGTCGGCCGCCGCAGGGCGATGTCCTCCGCCACGATCCCGGCCTCCTCCAGGGCGCGTACGGCCCCGGCGAGTGCCGCCATACGGTCGGTGACCGGGGCGCTGAGGAGGCGACGGTCGGCGTCCACGGAGATGTCGTCCTTGTCGAACGGCAACAGAGCCACGGCGGCACCCAGTTGGCCGCCGTCCCACAGGACCACGTCGATCCGGTCGCCGCCCGTCTTCGCCTTCAGCTCGTCCGCCGTGCCGTCAGCGATGACCCGGCCCCGGTCGACGACCGAGATGCGGTCCGCCAACTGGTCGGCCTCCTCCAGGTACTGCGTGGTGAGCAGTACCGTCGTGCCGCCGCCGACCAGGGAGCGCACCGCGCCCCACACCTCCGCGCGGCCCCGCGGGTCGAGCCCTGTCGTCGGTTCGTCCAGGAAGAGCACCTCCGGCTCGGTGATGAGGGAGGCGGCGAGGTCCAGCCGGCGCCGCATGCCGCCGCTGTACTGCTTCACCGCCTTGCGGCCCGTGTCCGCGAGACCGAAGCGCTCCAGGAGTTCGTCGGCCCGCACGCGCGCGTGCCGGGCGCCCAGGTGGTAGAGGCGCCCGAACATCTCCAGGTTCTGCCGTCCGCCGAGTTCCTCGTCGAGCGCGGCGTGCTGGCCGAGCAGGCCGATGCGTCGCCGTACCCGGCCGGCCTCCCGTACGACGTCGTACCCTGCTACCTCCGCACGCCCCTCGTCCGGCCGCAGCAGCGTGGTCAGCACGCGTACCGCGGTGGTCTTGCCGGCTCCGTTCGGCCCGAGCAGACCGTGCACGGTGCCGCCCCGCACCGCCAGATCCAACCCGTCCAGGGCCGCCTTGTCCCCGTATCGCTTCCGTACGCTCTCGACGACGATCGCGTCGGTCATCCGGCTCCCTTCGATTCAGCTTAGTCAAACTTGACTAGCAGCTTACCGGTGAAGGCTATGCCCGCGCGGAGGTTTAGTCAAACTTGATTAATGCGCCCGGCCAGACAAGCGGACTGAGATCAGCGCGCGTCCCCGGGATGGGACTCCCCCGTCCCGTACGGGTTCTCCTGGTCGTCCGCGAGTACGCCCACGAACGGCTCCCCCTCGCCCGAGAACGTGTACGCCCCGCCCCGGATCCGCTCGATCAGGCCGCGGGTCCACTGGGCACCGGTGTCGGCGGAGGTGACCCAGTAGTTCATGATCTCGCCGATGTGGCCGAGCTGTCCGGGGCCTTCTTCGGGCGTGTAGTACTCGGTGACGCCCTTGCGCCACTCCTCTATGGCGTGCACCCGCTCCTCGAGGAGTTCGAGAACCTCCGCACGGTCCAGGTCGACCATGAAGCCGAGCGCGGCCGTGAGTACGTCCGGCTTCTGGTCGTACGCGGTCAGGTACTGGCGGAGCAGCCCGAGGTATTCCTCGGTGCCCTTCTCCGTGATCTCGTACTCGGTGCGCGGCGGGCCGCCGGCCGTGGAGGGCGCGATCTCGTGCGCGTGCAGCAGCCCTTGCTTCGCCATCTGCTTGAGCGCGTGATAGATCGACCCCGGCTTGGCGTTGGACCACTCGTGCGCGCCCCAGTACTCCAGGTCGTTGCGCACCTGGTAACCGTGGGCGCGCCCGTGCTGCCGGACGGCACCGAGTACGAGAAGACGGATCGCTGACATGGAGCCAGCGTAGAACCGAGCGGTTCAGCTCCAACTCGTGCCCTGCTCCAGGGCGACGAGTTCGAAGGCGGTCTTCCCGTCCAGGGACTCGCGGATGATGTCGGCGTGACCGGCATGCCGGGCCGTCTCGCGGATCAGGTGCAGGCACAGCCAGCGCATGGAGAGCCATTCGTCCTTGGGATTCCAGGACGTCTTCTCCAGCAAGAAGGTGTCATCGAGGCTGGGCACGGCGCGGATGAACGCCTCCGTCTCGGCCGCGACCTTCTCCCAGTACGCGAGTTGCGACTCGAGCGTCTCGTCACCCACGAGCTGGAAGCACTCGTGCCAGTTCGACTCGTCGCGGTGCACCGCGGGGGCCTCCTTCTTGGCCCGCGCGATCCACCCCTGCTCGATCTCGGCAACATGCTTGACCAGCCCCGCGAGCGACAACTCACTGGCGCTGGGCCGCGAAGCCGCCTGCTCGTCCGTCAACCCGAGCACCGCCCGCCGGATGCCTCCGCGCTGCTCGTCCAGAAAGGAGAGCAGCGCCCCGCGCTCATCACCGTGCGCCTCTGCGGAAACGTGAGTGACCATGACCGGCCGCCTTTCGTCGGTACGTCCTCTTGCCTGACACCAACGAAGCTATGGGTTATGTAGGTCAGATTCTGTCCGCGATGCGCTCCGCTGGAAGTGCGGTTTTAGCTGCGGGCTCGTTGTGGCTGGTCGCTCCCCCACTCTCGAATTCGCTCGAGCGGGGGGACCCCCATCGCGGCGGAGCCGCAAATTGATACAGCCCCGCGCCCCTTACGGGGCGCGGTAGCCGCCCTCAGAACGGAAAGAAGCTCCGCCCATGCTGCACCGAGATCCACTTCTGGGTCGTGAACGCCTCGACCGTCGCCTCGCCGTTCAGGCGGCCGATGCCCGAGGACTTTTCGCCGCCGAAGGCGACCAGGGGCTCGTCGTGGACCGTGCCGTCGTTCACGTGGAACATGCCTGAGTCGATCTGCTTGGCGAAGGAGACGCCGCGTTCGATGTTGGCCGTGTGGACGGCGCCGCTCAGGCCGTACGGGGTGTCGTTGACGAGGCGTACGGCCTCCTCCTCGCCGTCGAACGGGATGAGGAGCGCGATCGGGCCGAAGATCTCCTGCTGGAGGATCGCCGCGTCGGCGGGCACGTCCGTCAGGACGCTGGGCTCGACGAGGTTGTCGGTGGTGGAGCCGTGTACGAGCGCGGTGGCACCCTCGGCGATCGCCTGGTCGACGGCGCCCGAAAGGGCGTCCGCCTGCGAGGAGTTGATGACCGGGCCGATGACCGTCTGCGGGTCGCGCGGGTCGCCCGCCTTCAGGGTCTTCACCTTGGCGACGAACTTCTCGGTGAACTCCGCCTCGACCGAGCGGTCCACCAGCACCCGGTTCGCTGCCATGCAGACCTGGCCCTGGTGGACGTACCGGCTGAAGACGGCCGCGTCGACCGCGTAGTCGATGTCGGCGTCCTCGAGGACCACCAGCGCGCTGTTGCCGCCGAGTTCGAGGACGGCGCGCTTGAACTGCGAGGCGCAGACCGTGGCGACGTGTCGGCCCACCTTGTCGGAGCCGGTGAAGGAGATGACCTTGGGGATCGGGTGCTCGATGAAGGCGTCGCCGATCTCCGCGATGTCGGTGATCACGACGTTCAGCAGACCGGCCGGCAGCCCCGCGTCCTCGAAGATCTTCGCGACCAGGGAGCCACCGCAGATCGGGGTGTTCTGGTGCGGCTTGAGGACCACGGCGTTGCCCAGCGCCAGGGCGGGCGCGACGGACTTCAGCGACAGCAGGAAGGGGAAGTTGAAGGGGCTGATCACACCGACGACGCCGGCCGGGACGCGGTAGACGCGGTTCTCCTTGCCGTCGACCGGCGAGGGGATGATCCGGCCCTCGGGGCGCAGCGCCACATGGATCGCCTCGCGCAGGAACTCCTTGGCGAGGTGGAGTTCGAAGCCCGCCTTCAGATGCGTACCGCCGAGCTCGGCGATGATCGTCTCGGCGATCTCCTGCTCGCGGTCCTCGATGATCCGCAGAGCCTTCTCGAACACCCCGCGCCGCGCGTACGCGTTGGTCGCGGCCCATTCCTTCTGGGCGCGAGCGGCCGCCTTGTAGGCCTGATCCACTTCGTCAACCGTGGCTATGGTGATCGACGCCAGCTTCTCGCCGTCGTACGGGTTGAAGTCGATGATGTCCCAGGACCCCGTCCCCGGACGCCACTCTCCGTCGATGTACTGCTGAGCCAGGTCCGTGAAGTAGGACGACATGTGACCCTCAATCCCCGATTCATGGTCAAGGTCTGATCACGCGTCATCGTACTTGTGCCCTAAGGGACTTGGGACACAACTGGGAGAACCTGTGAAACATTCAAGGAAGTGGGCTCTCAGGAAAGCTCAGGAAAGCTGAAGCAGGCCCCGCAGCACGTCCCGGCTCTCGTTCGGCCCCGGACTGTCGTCCTGGAGCTGCTGCATCGCCTTCCCGTACTGCGTGACGTCCTCATGCTTGTCCAGATACAGCGCGCTGGTGAGCTGCTCCAGATAGACCACGTCGGACAGATCGGACTCGGGGAAGGTGAGCACCGTGAAGGCGCCGCTCTCGCCGGCATGTCCGCCGAAGCTGAACGGCATGACCTGAAGCCGTACGTTCGGTCGCTCGGAGATCTCGATCAGGTGCTTGAGCTGACCCCGCATCACTTTCCGGTCGCCGTACGGACGTCGCAGCGCCGCTTCGTCGAGTACGACATGGAAGTCCGGGGCGTTCTCGGACACCAGGTACTTCTGGCGTTCCATGCGCAGTGCCACCCGCTTGTCGATGTCGGAGACGCTGGCGTTTTTCATCCCGCGCTCGACGACCGCGTGCGCGTACGCCTCGGTCTGCAACAGGCCGTGCACGAACTGCACTTCGTACGACCGGATCAGGGAAGCGGCGCCCTCCAGGCCGACGTAGGTCGGGAACCAGGTGGGCAGCACGTCCGAGTAACTGTGCCACCAGCCCGCGACGTTGGCCTCCTTGGCGAGGGAGAGCAGTGAGTTGCGCTCCGTCTCGTCGGTGATGCCGTACAGCGTCAACAGATCCTCGACGTCACGCGTTTTGAAGCTCACCCTCCCCAACTCCATGCGGCTGATCTTCGACTCGGAGGCACGAATCGAGTACCCGGCCGCCTCCCGGGTGATCCCGCGCGACTCCCGCAGCCGCCTGAGTTGCGAGCCGAGCAGCATGCGACGTACCACCGATCCCGACTCTTGCGCACTCACGTTCGTCAGCCTCCCCAACCGTCCTCAGGGGCCGCAGTCTGCCACTAAATCACTCCTCGGTGTACTCGTTCGGTTACACAAACGGCAAGACCTGCGGGGCGGTTGGACAGGAAGTGGCAAGGCGAAGACCGGCCAGAGGGAGGGGGGAAGGAGGGTCGGAGGGGGTTCTGAGAGAGGCCTGAGGGGCGTCAACGGCAAGAAAACGGCAAGAAGATGGCGGAAAAAATGAGCAAGAAGTGGTACGTCAAGGTCCAATTCAGGCGCGTGCACGTGCATCTGCCCTTGCATCTGCCGTAAGCATTCGGAACCATGGTCCCGCGCCACCGCTGCATCGCAACGACCGCGAATTCCCGGGAGTGCCTCGCATGGGGACGAATGGATCGACCATGCTCGAGCCGTTAAGGCAGGGGCTTCCGCCGCTGGATCCCGCGGCCGTGTCCAACGCCGCGTCCTGTGCTCTGCCCGCCCGCTACGAAGCGGTGCGCGACGCACGGAAGTTCACGCGCGGAACTCTGGACGAGTGGGACATAGGCGACCGCTTCGACGACGTCTGCCTGGTGGTCTCGGAACTGGTCACCAACGCGCTGCGGCATGCGCTCCCGTCGGACACCCCGCGCGCACCCGAGCAGGATCCGCCCGTGCGGCTGCACTTGATGCACTGGACCGGAAGACTCGTGTGCGCCGTGCGCGACCCCAGTCACGACAGCCCGGAGGCGCGCGACTCGGACGACTGCTCGGCGGAGTCGGGGCGCGGACTGTTCCTGGTGGACTCGTTCGCGGACAGCTGGGGCTGGCACCCGCTCGCGGGCACGCTCAACGGCAAGGTCGTCTGGGCACTGTTCCGCCTCCATACGGCCGGCTGAGGAACCGCGGCGTTTTTTCGGGCCGCGGTTCTACGCGCGTTACGGTGCGCGAGTGGGCGATCGCCCTCAGTTGCCCGCCACCAGGTGGTCGAACTCGCCGTCCTTGATACCCAGGAGCATGGCCTCGATCTCGGCGCGCGTGTAGACGAGCGCGGGCCCGTCCGGGAAGCGCGAGTTGCGCACCGCCACCTCGCCTCCGGGCAGCCGGGCGAACTCCACGCAGGAGCCCTGGGAGTTGCTGTGCCTGCTCTTCTGCCAGGCCGCCCCATACAGCTCCGTGGCAGCCATGCCGTTGTACACGTCGTGGTCCACAGGTCGCTCCCCGGTGACGCAGTTGGCGTTGTTGGTGCCAGTGGTGCAGTGGTCAATTGACCCGGATCATAGCCCTCTTCACGTGCGGATGCATGGGCAGATGCACGTGCACGCGCGGTGGTCCTGCGGTTACAGCGCCCACGCACGCCTCACACGTTCACAGCCGTACCAGGCGCCTGCCCCGGAGATCGCATGGCATGCGGCCTCCGGCCCCGTACTGGTCTCGTGCCGGTCTCGCACTGGCCTCGCACTGGTCCCGTACTGGTCTCGTACGGGTCGAATCCCTCGTTCTGTAGGAACAGACGTATCTCGCACGGTTTGTGTTCCATTGAACGGTCGCCGAACTGACCGGCCGTCAACGACAGCGGCCCTCCACCCGCGGCAGGAACACCGCTGGTGAAGGGCCGTTGAGACGGCGCGTGACTACCGTGACGCGTACGGCAACAACGCCATCTCCCGTGCGTTCTTGATCGCGCGCGCCAACTGCCGCTGCTGCTGGGAAGAAACCCGGGTGACCCGGCGGCTGCGGATCTTCCCCCGGTCCGAGATGAACTTCCGCAGCAGATCGGTGTCCTTGTAGTCGATGTACGTGATCCCGGCCACGTCCAGGGGGTTGGGACGGGCCTTCTGGGGCTTGCGCTCGGGCTTGCGGGGCATGGGGTCAGACCTCCAGGAGGGTGTCGAAGGCGGGCGGGAGCTGCTTCCAGGCGGTGCGGCCCGCCGCGTACTCCGCCTCGGTCAACAGGCAGGACTCCAGGACCCGTTCAAGGCCCTCGCGGTCCAGGCCCGGGGAGGTGAAGACCAGGTGCTGGCAGCAGTCGCCGTGCTCCGGGTGCCAGTCGAGGGCCGCCGCGGCGCGCCGCACCGGCGGCACCATCTCCCAGGCCGCGTCCGGCAGCGAGGCCAGCCAGGGCCCCGCGTTCTCCACACACAGGGCACCCCCGGCCGCGTCCCAGTGCAGCAGGGTGTCGGGCCGGTCCGCCAGCCAGAACCGCCCGCGACTGCGGGCCGCGGCACAGGTCAGATCCTCCAGCGCCGCATACAGCCGCTCCGGATGGAAAGGACGCCGACGGGTCCATACGAAGGTGGAGACACCGCACTCGTCGGCCTCGGCCGGCAGCAGTGCACAAGCCGGGTGCTGGGCAGCGGCGGCGGCATCCACGTCGAAGCCGGCCAGCGCGGCACCCGCCAAGTCACCGTGGCCGAGCGGGACTTGGCGGGCAGTCGGATGGAGTTGCGCCAGCAGCGCCCGGTCCTCGTCATCGGCCGCCTCGGACTCGACGACGGCGAGCACGGGCGCGTACTCCAGCTGACGCGCGAACGTGTCCGCGATCGTGCGCTGGTCGGTGGCGGCAGCGGCGAGGCCGGCCTCCGCGAGATCGTCGCCGTTGCCGAGATACGGCAGCACCAGCGCGGGGTCGACCGCCGTGATCACGCCGGTGAGCCGGAGCCCGGCGCCCGAGACGACCTCGGCCATCGCCTTGGGCTCGACCGACTCCCACAGCTCCACGACCGCGAGCCGGGTCGTCCCGTCCTCCGCGAGCCGCTCCAGCTCGGGCACCAGGTCCTCGCGCAGCGCACAGCAGGCGCAGTCGTTGACGAGCTGCGCCTCACCGATCGACACCGGCCCGTCGCTGTTGCGGATCGTCCGGACGACCGTGCCCTGTACGGCGGTCGCGAGGTCGTGATGCAGCGCGACGGCCCCCGGCACGTCCGCGAGCAGCCGGTCGACGGCCGCCCTGCGGGCATCGGCGTGCAGTCCGCCGACGATGGCGACGGACAGCATCAGCGGCCCCCGCGCTTCCCGTACCGCTGCTCGAAGCGCTCCACGCGGCCCGCCGTGTCCAGCACGCGGGCCGTGCCCGTGTAGAAGGGGTGGCTGACGTTCGAGATCTCGACGTCGACGACGGGGTACGTGTTGCCGTCCTCCCACTCGATGGTCTTCTCGCTCGTCATGGTCGAGCGGGTCAGGAAGGCGTGGTTGGCGGCACGGTCGCGGAAGACGACAGGGCCGTACGCCGGATGAATCCCCTCACGCATCGGGATCAGCGCTCCTCTCGGAAGTCGACGTGGCGGCCCACCATGGGGTCGTACTTGCGCAGGGTCAGCCGGTCGGGGTCATTACGCCGGTTCTTGCGTGTGACGTACGTGTAGCCGGTCCCGGCCGTGGACCGGAGTTTGATGACCGGACGGAGTTCGTTGCGTGCCATGCGGCTAGTATATGAAAACGGGTCCCGTTTCCAATAACGGGTCGCAAAGCGAACCAGAGAGGTACGTCACCATGTCCGCCCACTGCATGCTGACCGGAGCCCAACCCGGCTTCGGCAACACCATTTCCCACTCCCATCGGCGTACGTCCCGCCGCTTCGACCCCAACATCCAGAGCAAGCGCTACTGGCTGCCGAGCGAGGGCAGGTACGTACGGCTGAAGCTCAGTACGAAGGGGATCAAGACCGTCGACACGATCGGCATCGAGGCGGCCGTGGCCAGGATTCGTGCCCGTGGGGTGAAGGTCTGATGGCAAAGAAGAGCAAGATCGCGAAGAACGAGAAGCGCCAGGAAATCGTCGCGCGGTACGCCGCCCGCCGCGCCGAGCTGAAGGAGATCATCCGCCGGCCGTCCTCCTCGGAGGCCGAAAAGCTCGCCGCCCAGGAGGAACTGCGCAGGCAGCCGCGCGACGCCAGCGCCACGCGCGTACGCAACCGGGACAGCGTGGACGGCCGGCCGCGCGGATACCTGCGCAACTTCGGGCTCTCGCGGGTCAATCTGCGGAAGCAGGCGCACGCGGGCTTTCTGCCCGGTGTGCGCAAATCGTCCTGGTAGACGGCTCCTTACGGTCCTGTCGGTCCTGGGTAGACGGTCCTGGTATACGCACTGGTAGCTTGCGGTCGTTACCAGCTTGCGGTCGATACCGGCTTGTGGTCGTTCGGCGACCCGCTTCTTCGGCCAGACCCTTGGGGGCTTCAGTGACTTCGGCGACCTTCTCGCGCAGGCAGGCGCGGATCGCGTCCGTGGCGGCGGGGCTGGCTGCCGCGCTCGTCCTGACCGGGTGCAGCGGCAGCGATGACAGGGGCGGGGACGAGGCCTCGTCCCCGCAGCCGAGCGCTGCGGCCAGTTCGGCTGACGCCGACGGGGGCTCCGGCGGTGGTTCCGGTGGGGGTGCGGCCGGGGCCGACGGGGTGGAAGGCAGCTGGGTCGCCTCGAAGGAGGGCAAGCTCGTCGCGTTGATGGTCGAGGGTTCGAAGGCCGCGCTGTTCTCGACGGGCGGGTCCGTGTGCAGTGGGACCGCCGGCGGGGCATCGGGCGAGCAGAAGATCGCCCTGAAGTGCACCGACGGCAACAAGGACCGGGCCGCGGGCGTGATCGACTCCGTCAACTCCTCGACCATGAAGGTCACATGGGAGGGGTTCGGCGAGGAGACGTACACGCGGTCGGAGGACGGGAAGTGGCCTGAGGGGCTGCCTACGGCGAGCTTGGGTTCTTGAGTTCTTCCTCCGATGCCTGCTGGTCAGGGAAGTTGCTGATGTCGTCCGACCTGGGCCCGGTCCGCCGCCTCGGCGCCCTGGGTCCAGCCCGCCGCGTCGTTGACGCCGCGCAGGCGGGTCGTGGTGGTCTCCGGGAACATACGGTCCGTTCGGTCGCTGACCGCGGCCTCGCGGGTGGCGAGGACCGGGAGGAGGTCCTCGGTCACCTGGGTTTCGGTGGCGGACTTCAGGCGGGTGGCGATGCGGTGGGCGTACGCCGCCAGGAACGACTGACGGAAGGTCTTCGTACGGCGGCGGCCTGACGCGCGGGCCGCTGCCTCCGCCTTCGTCATCGCGGCGGTGGCCTGCACGAGCAGTGAGGTGTGGAGGAGTTCGACGGCCTCCAGATCCGGCTCGAAGCCGACCACCGTGGAGAAGCCGAGGGCTTCGTTCCACACAGAACGGCAACGGTTCGCGGCGGCGACCGCGTCGAGGAGGGTGGCCTTGGCCGTCTCGTACGGCGGGTCGATCCCGATCCGGCATGCGCCGGGTGCGTCGGCGGATGCGGGGGTGCGCGCCGCGAGCAGGGCCTCGTCGATGCTGTGGCGCGCCATCAGCTCCTGCGCCTTGGCGGTGAGCGCCTCGGCCTCCTCCGGGAAGCCGGTCGCCTCCGCCTTGGCGAGGAGGGCGCGGATTCGGGGGAGTATGCGGGACTCGGGCGCCTGCCGCTCCCCCGGTGTCTTGTGGGTTGGCTTGGCGGTCGGATCCTCGAGTGGTTCGAGGGGCGGTAGGCGGAGGAGCAGCCGGTACAGCTCCAGTACGGCGGTCGCGTACGAGAAGCGGTCAGTACGTTCCGTTCGTACGGTGCTGGGGTCCAGGTCTTCGAGTTGGGCCGACCATCGGCGTCCGCGCGGCTGCTTGTGGCGGGACTCCGCGCTGAGGATCAGGTCGGACACCAGGCGTACGTGCGTCTCGTCCAGCTCGCGTCGCACGATCCGTACGACGTCCGCGGGCTGCCAGCCGCGCCGCCAGGCCGTGGCGATGAACTCCTCGCCGCGCTGGGCGAGTTCGGCGTCCGCCGAGTGGTCGGCGGCGAGCAGGGACGCGCCTGTGTCGAGGGCCGAGTCGGTGTTGGCGTAGAGGGCGGCTTCGAAGGCGCGGTCCACGGTCACGGTGCCGGGCGTACTCGTACTCACGTGTTCGATCGTGTCACGGCTCTTCGGGGTGGAGTGCGCCCCGCAGGAGCAGTGCGTGTACGAGGTGGTCGCGGGACGTCGGCCGGTAACGCCATGTCAGCGGCCAGGTGAGGCCGTTGAGGGCGGGGACCGGGATGTACGAGACGCGGTTCGGGCCGGCGGTGAGACGGGTGACTCCGTCGGGCCACGACCGGTAGGACGTACTGCCGACCGGCACGAGGAAGTAGACCGCGCGCCGCCCGTTCGCCTCCTCGACCACCGGGCCCGGGATGCCGCCGGTCATCCGCGCGAGGCGGTCGGCGAGGGCTCGGCCTTCGTCGCCGTCCACGCGTACGGCGTCGAACTGGACGCCGGCTTTGCGGAGTTGGATGCCTCTGGCGGGGATCCAGTCCGGGATCCCGTCGGGGATTTCGTCAGGGATCTCAGGGTCGGGTTCTGGGATCTCGGGGTCGAGTGGGGGTTCGTCGAGGTTTGCCTCATCACTTTGCGTATTCATGCGGACAGTTTCCGTAGGCGCGGCTAGCGTTTCCATGACTTTGAGTTGCCGGTCGGCCACGGTCGGGAGCGAGTGGGGGCGGGTTGGGACCGGTTGGTTTCGGTTGAGTGCGGAGGTGACCGCAATGGCGCGGGCGGAGAACAAGACGGAAGCGGGCGGTACGGCGCGCATGGTGGCCGCCCTGGCGAAGGCGCTGCGTGAACAACGCGGCCTCTCACAGGAGCAGTTGGGGAAGCTGATCGGGTACACGGCGGCGGCGATCAGCGCGATGGAGACATGCGCGCAACCCGCGAGCGATCAGATGCTCGTCAAGCTGGAGGAGGTGCTTGGGGGTGGGTTGGGGGTTTTCGAGAAGGCGCGGGCGCTGATGCGGTTGGAGAAGTACCCGGCCCGCTTCCGCGGCTTCTCGGAGCTGGAGGCCGAGGCGGTCACGATCTGCTCGTACGAGACGCTGGTCGTCGACGGCCTGTTCCAGACCGAGGAGTACGCGCGGGCGCTGATCGGCGGCAGCTATCCGCCGGTGTCCGAGCAGAAGCGCGAGGAGCTGGTCGAGGCGAGACTGGCCCGCAAGGTCCTCTTCGACCGGGAACCGACCCCGTTGATCGAGCTGATCCTCGAAGAGAGTGTGCTGCGGCGGCCGTTCGCCAGCTGGGAGATCCAGCGCGAGCAGTTGCGGTCGCTCGTCGAGGACGCACAGAGGGACAATGTCTGCGTGCAGGTGCTGTCTCTGGAGCGCGGGCTCCGTGGAACATACGCGGGCGACCGGGGCCCCATGAAGCACGTGGAGACCCAGGACCACCAGCACGTCGTCTATCTGGAGATCGAGGACCAGGGGATTCTGGTCAGCGATCCCCCAGAGGTGTCCCAACTGGCGCACCGCTATGCGAAGATCCGCGCACAGGCACTGAGTCCCGATGAATCGCTGGGCCTCATCGAGAGGTTGGCAGGAGAAGAACGATGACCGGCACCGGAACCCTTCGCTGGTTCAAGTCGAGCTACAGCAATGACAGCGGCGGCGCTTGCCTCGAAGTCGCGTACGACTGGCACAAGTCGTCGTACAGCGACGGCGGCGGTGGCAACTGCGTCGAGATAGCCACCTGCCCCCACGCCACCACCATCCACATCCGCGACTCCAAGAACCCCGGCGGTCCGACCCTCACCGTCACCCGCGACGCCTGGACCCCCCTCCTCACCACCCTGCGCACGAAAATGTGACACTCGCACCCCCATGTGTCACATTTCCGCGCGCACACCCCTACCCCTCTACCCCTCTGGGTGAGCTGCGGCCATTCCGGGCACGGTCCCGCCGTCGTCACGGCAGGCTGCCCGCATGAGCCTCCACGCGCCGCCGGGAGTCGGCACCGTCTACCGAGCCGTACTCGCCACGCTGGCCGAGCACGGCCCGCGCCGTCCGCCCATCGCGGAGATCGCGCGACGGGCCGCCACCAGCCGCCAGTACCTCTACCGAAACTGGCCGGACTCCCAACTCCTCATCCAGAAGGCCTGCGAGTCAGAACTGGCCCGCCTGCTGGACGTGGCAGGCTGCACCGGCGGCACACTGCCCCAGCCCTGCCGCCTACCAGCGCAGATCGTGCACGCGGCCCGGCTGCTACGCGAACACCCCGTAACCCGCGCGACCGCCCGCACCAGCCCCGACCTCCTCCTCGCCGCCCTGACAAGACCGACCACGACACTGCACACCCGAGCCCTGCACTGGCTCCAAGCAGGCCTCTACCTGTGGCGCCCCGGCCCGGACGACGCGGCCCTGGCCCGCACTCTGTTCACCGTGACGGCCCCGTTCGCCCTCGTACCCCCACCATCGGACAACCTCTCCGACCGCCAACTCCTCGACACCCGCCTGACCACGGCCCTGCACTCCTGCCTGGGCCTCGACCCGGCGGCGATGCCGAATTCGCGGAGGTGTTAGTTGCGGACCACACCGCTGGAGTCTGGTGCTCTGCGTTTGGCGTCCACGTGAAACCACTCGATCAAGTGAGTCTCAAACAGCATGGCGGCAAATTCTGGATCCCATCCCGAACTCAAGTCCGGCATTATCCGCTGACTACGGATGAACGTGACCTGGGGAACGGCGTTCATCGTGAAGGTTGCACTGGCCCATACGCCGTCCTCGCGATGCTCAAGAATTAGGTCGTGAAGCGCCCCGGAATCCTCTTCGGAGGAAAGCTGGTTGCGGATCTTCTCTTCCGCGGAACCTTGGAATCTGGCGAGCCACTCTTGTGGTGGTAGTCCATCGTCCGGCTCTTGATCTGCCAAAATCCTGCCTCCTTCTCGAAGGTCACTCCATGAAGGCCGTGATGATGCCTACCGGGCGTCCATCCCGGGAACGGCTGTCCTCTCGCTCCGTAAAGACTACCCGGAACGTTCCGGTGCCGGTGTTGTACCTGACCACCACCTTGCCGTCCTGCGGCCTTCCATAGTTACCGGATTCCAGCGTCTTGTCGATGAACCCGTTCAGGGAAGTGTCGTTGATGGGGTGGCTGTCCTGGATGTGTACGTAGCCGAAATTCGCGTCCCCCTGCCGCAGTGGAATGTCCTCACCTTGTCGCCCAAAGAACGACACTCGGATCCTCCACTTACCTGTCGCCTCCGGTTCCACAGCGTCCCCGAAGTTGACCACTTGAGAACCGGACGTCGACGGAACCGCGTGGGCCGGCGCACTGCTCAACCCAATAACCGTCAGAGAAACAGCGGCCACACTGACAATAAGTTTCCGCAGGCTTCGCACCGACTTCTCCCTCTCAGCTGGTTGACCCGTTTCGAGGGCTAGCCAAGTGGGTTCCCTAAGTGCTTGAAAGGGTGGATCAAGCCCCTGCGTGCATACCGGAACTCATGCATGCGCAACGTTCTGAGAGTTTTAACCTATATGTCCTCTTAGGGGCTATTCGACGCGTTTACCAATTCACGGCCTCGGTCGTTTGAGCTGGCCGTACGCTCAGGTTCAGATTGATGTGTCACTTGAGGTTCCCGTCGTATCCACGCGATGGTCTGACGCCAGCAATGGGGACGGAGCTGGCTCTTTCGCCACCTTGTGATCGATGGGGGCGTTTGCTACGCCTGCCCTCGTTGCGACAGACGAAGGTTCGGTGAGTGATCTCAAGGATTCGATGCCCACCGGGCCGACCCCGAACGTCGCGTGAGGCCGGACCCTAGGGCGGTTCGGGAGGCGTCGTCTCAGCTCGTGAAATTCGGTCGCGCTCCATAGGGGCAGCGAGCAGCATGCGCGCATGGTCGACACATCCCTTTACGCAGCGTTTCTGGTGGCCGCACTCGCGTTGGTTGTGAGTCCAGGGCCCGACATGATGTTCATCGTGGCGATGGGCGGCCGTGGTGGGCCGGTCGCGGGGGTGATGGCGGCGGCCGGGGTGGCGTTCGCGATGCTGGTGCATGCGGTGGCCGCGATGCTGGGGCTCTCGGCCTTGTTCACCGCCCTGCCGACCCTGTACCACGTGCTTCGCTGGGTGGGAGCGGCGTATCTGCTCTACCTCGCGGTCAAGGCGTTCCGGGATCGCTCCGTACCGGTCGAGGAGGGCGGCGCTGTCGGGCCTGGCCGGCGGCGGGCCTTCTGGCAGGGGGCGGTCACCAATCTGCTCAACCCCAAGGTGATCCTCTTCAACGTGGCGTTCCTGCCGCAGTTCGTGAACCCCGAACTCGGCCACGTCATGGGCCAGTTCCTCATCCTCGGCGTCACCCTCGTCGTCATCGGATTCGCCGTCGACGCCTCGGTCGGCCTGCTCTCCGGACGCCTCTCCAACCTGCTGCGCCGCAGTCGGCGGGTGGCCCGGGGGCTGAACATCTTCAGCGGGACGGTCTTCACGGGGCTCGCGGTGCGACTGCTGGTGGCTTCGCCGAAGTAGCAGGCCCGGGCAACAACCGCGAACTTCAGCGCGAAGACGGCGATGTCGCCCGAGGTCTTCAGCGGGTGGGAGGGACGAACTCGGGCTGGTCGAGCAGGCGCAGCCAGCTTCCGTCGGGTTGGCGGCGGACGACCTGGGCTCGGGCGCCGGACCCGTCCTTCGGCGGGGTCGAGGTGAGGGCGATGTCGCCGCTGACCAGCGTTGGCAGCGGTTGTTCCGGCTCGAAGTGGGGGCGGTTGGCCAGCACCTTTTCCCACAGCGCGCGGATCGCTTCCCGTCCCACCGTTTGGTCACCGGGCGGGTAGGCCAGCACTGCGTCCTCTTCGTACAGTGCGGCGACCCCGGCCGCGTCACCGGCGTTGGACCGCTCGACGAACAAGCGGGTGATGTCTTCGGGGCGCATGGCCTTCTCGTACTCCGGCACGGGTACCTCCTGGCGTCGGGCTTCGGCGCTTTCCAGCCTGGTCACCCGCTGTTCAGAAGTCCAACAGATGGTTCTTCTGGAATCTAGAATTCCCAGTCATGGAACTGAGGCAGTTGGAATACTTCGTCGCGGTCGCCGAAGAACAGAGCTTCACTCGGGCGGCCGCGCGGGTACACATCAGCCAGTCCGGCGTCAGCGCCCAGATCCGCCAGTTGGAGCGTGAACTCGGCGCCGAGTTGTTCAACCGGTCAGCGCGCACGGCCACCCTTACTGCCGAGGGAAAGGCCGCGCTGGAACACGCCCGCGCCGCGCTGGCCGCAGCCGGTGCGGTCGGCCAAGCGGTGGGCGAGGTGACCGACCTGATCCGGGGTCGGCTCACGGTTGGGATGGTCATCGGCTGCACCGTCACACCGCTGTTCGACGCTCTCGCCGCCTTCCACCGGGCACATCCCGGTGTGGAGATCTCGCTGCAGGAGGACAACTCCGACCGGCTCGTCGAGGGCGTACGCGCCGGCACCATCGACCTGGCTCTCATCGGGACCGCAGCCCCCACCCCACACGGACTGGACGCGCTGACCATCATCAGCGAGCGGCTCGTCGTGGCAGTTCCGGACGGCCACCCCCTCGCGAAACGGCGGCGGGTCACTCTGCACGACCTGACCGTCCACCCAATCGTCTGCATGCCACCCGGCACAGGCCTGCGCACGGTATTCGACCGTGCCTGTGCTGCACAGTGCCTCCAGCCCGCGATCGCGTTGGAAGCCAGTTCCGCGGATGCCATAGCCGACCTCGCCGCCCGCGGGCTCGGCGTCGCCATCCTCAGCGACTCGATGGCCGCGAATTACGGCGACCGGCTCATCGCCCGCACCATCGATGACGTCGAAACATCAGCGTTGCTCGCCTTGGTCTGGAAGAGCACGCACAGCCCCGCCCTGCGTGAATTGCTCGTGCACAGCCGACAGGCATTCACCGAATCCTGAGGGGGCAGCCGCCCAGACGACTGTCAACTCAGGGTTGACACCCCTCTACTGTCAACCTAAGGTTGACGCATGACCGAGAACTCAGCTGTCACGGCATCCGTACGTCTCGACGACCTCATCGAAGCCATCAGGAAGGTCCACACCGACGCGCTCGACCAGCTCCAGGACGCGGTGATCGCCGCGGATCACCTCGGCGACGTGGCCGATCACCTCATCGGTCACTTCGTGGACCAGGCCCGGCGTTCGGGCGCGTCCTGGACGGAGATCGGCAAGAGCATGGGGGTCACCCGGCAGGCCGCCCAGAAACGGTTCGTACCGAAGGCGGAGTCGGACCTCGACCCCAACCAGGGCTTCAGCCGCTTTACGCCACGGGCCAGGAACGTGGTGGTCATCTCCCAGAACGAGGCCAAGAACGCGGGCAACGACCTGATCCGCCCCGAGCACCTGATCCTCGGCCTGATCGCCGAGCCGGAGGGCCTCGGGGCAAAGGCCATCACCGCACAGGGCGTCACCCTGGACGCCGTACGCGAGGCCGCGACCGCCGCCCTGCCGCCGCGCGCCGATGACGTACCCGCGCTCATCCCCTACGACAGCAACGTCAAGAAAGCCCTCGAACTCACCTTCCGCGAGGCCCTCCGGCTCGGCCACAACTACATCGGCACGGAACACATCCTGCTCGCGCTGCTGGAACACGAGGGCGGCACGGGCCTCCTCAGCGGACTGGGCCTGGACAAGGCGGCCGCGGAGGCCAGCATCGCGAAGTGGCTGGAGAAGGTGACGAAGGCCCTCCAGGAAGAGGCCTGAGTAGGGCCGAGGGAAGGGATTAACGGGCAGGTCACGGGCCTGTCAGGCCCTCAGCCGTCCCGCTGACGCGACCCCGTTGTCAGACCCTCCTGCGAGACTCGCCATCATGAGCGACCGGTGGGCTCTCGCGCCGGCCGAGGAAGGCGGAGCCGAGCTCGCCCCCCTCGGCCCGGACGGGTTGCCCGCAGGGCCGGTCCTGAAGGAGCCGGACCTCGTCGCGGCCGTGCGCACCCGGCCGCAGGTCGCCCGATGGGTGTGGCGGGCGACGGGCGAGGTCTACCCCCGGCTCCTCGACGCGGGCGTCCGAGTGGAGCGGTGTTACGACATTGAGGTCGCCGAGAACCTCCTGCTCGGCCACGAGGGGCGACTCGGCGAACCCCGGTCGGCCGCAGCCGCGTTGGCCAGGCTGCGCGGCGGCCCCGTACCGCCGGATCCACCGCAGCGTTCCGCCGAACCGGGCTCGCAGTCCTCCCTGTTCGAGCCGCGCCCCGTACACGTACCGCTGGAACAGCTCATAGAGGTGTACGCGCACCAGCAGCGGCGGCACGACGCGACCGCGTACCCCGAGAGGGTGCGGCTGCTGACCGCCGCCGAGTCGGCGGGGACGCTGGTGGCCGCCGAGATGAACGCGTCCGGGCTGCCGTGGAGCGCGGACGTGCATCGCGATGTGCTGCACGAACTGCTCGGCGAACGGTATGCGGGCGGGGGCGAGCCCAAGCGGCTTGCGGAGCTGACGGACGAGGTGTCGGCCGCGTTCGGGCGCCGGGTGCGGCCCGATCTGCCCGCCGATGTGGTCAAGGCCTTCGCGCAGTCCGGGATCAAGGTGAAGTCCACGCGGCGGTGGGAGATCGAAGCCGTCGAGCATCCGGCCGTGAAGCCACTGCTGGAGTACAAGACGCTGTACCGGATCTGGGTCGCCCATGGGTGGTCGTGGCTGCAGGACTGGGTACGGGACGGGCGGTTCCGGCCGGAGTACCTGCCGGGCGGGACGGTCACCGGGCGCTGGGTGACCAATGGCGGGGGCGCGCTGCAGATCCCCAAGGTGATCCGTCGCGCTGTGATCGCCGACCCGGGCTGGCGGCTCGTGGTGGCGGACGCCGATCAGATGGAGCCGCGCGTACTGGCCGCGATCTCGCGCGACCCGGGCCTGATGGAGGTCGCGGGCCGGGCCACCGACCTCTACCAGTCCGTCTCCGACCGCGCCTTCGCCGGCAACCGCGACCAGGCCAAGCTCGCGGTGCTCGGCGCGGTGTACGGCCAGACCTCCGGGGACGGTCTGAAGAACCTCGCCGCGCTGCGCCGCCGGTTTCCCAGGGCCGTCGCGTATGTGGACGATGCGGCGCGGGCGGGCGAGGAGGGACGGCTCGTGCGTACGTGGCTGGGGCGGACGTGTCCTCCGGCGGTGGGCGCCGCGGACTCGGGCGAGGAGGCGGGGATTCCGCAGGACGCGCCGCCTGTCGAGGCCGTCGACACGGAGGAGTGGGTGCCGGGGTACGCGTCCACCAACTCCCGGGCGCGGGGCCGGTTCGCCCGTAACTTCGTTGTCCAGGGCAGCGCCGCCGACTGGGCGCTGCTGCTGCTCGCCGCGCTCCGGCGCAGCTGCGCGGAGTTGGCCGCCGAGCTGGTTTTCTTCCAGCACGACGAGGTGATCGTGCACTGTCCGGCCGAGGAGGCGGGCGCGGTGGTCGCGGCGATCCGGGAGGCGGCTGACCTGGCGGGTCGGCTGACGTTCGGCGAGACGCCGGTGCGGTTTCCGTTCACGACGGCGGTGGTGGAGTGCTACGCCGATGCGAAGTAGCTCCGCTGGAGGTGCAGTTATTCGGCTGCCGGCCCGGTGGGGGCTGGTCGCGCAGTTCCCCGCGCCCCTTACAGGGCGCGATAGCGCACCGCACTTCACCAAGGCCAGCCCAAGTCCGCGGACCTCAGATGACTGGCGGTCGCCCCAATCGAGCCAGATGCCACACCGTTCGCCAGCGCATCGGGCGTCGTTCGCCGCCCGGTTGCCTCAGGCCCTCCACGAAGCCGCCGAACCAGGCGCGTAGGCCGCCGACTGAGCGCGTGCGCAGGAGGGTCAGTACGGTCCAGATGGCCAGGTGGACGGGGATGAGTGGGAGGGGCAGGCGGCGGCGGGTCAGCCAGACGCGGTTGCGGGCGGTGACTCGGTGGTAGATGGCGTGCCGGGCAGGTGAGGTCTTGGGGTGCTGGAGGAGCAGCTCGGGTACGTAACGGATGGTCCAGCCGGCGTCCGCGGCCCGCCACGCCAGGTCCGTCTCCTCGTGGGCGAAGAAGAACTCCGCGGGCCAGTCGCCGATCTCCGCCAGCATCCGCATCGACAAGGCGTGCGCGCCCCCGAGGAAGCCGGTCACAAGTCCGCCGCGCAGGGGGTCCTTGGCGCCGAGCCGGGGCACATGGCGCCGCTGGGTCTCGCCGTGCTCGTCGGCGATGCGGAAGGCCACGATGCCGAGGCGCGGATCGGCGGCATACAGGTCCCGTACCTTGCTGAGGACGTCGGTGTCGATGAGCAGACCGTCGTCGTCCAGCTCCACGACGACGTCCACGTCGCCGAACTCCCGCAGCTGCCGCAGCGCTACGTTCCGGCCGCCGGGGCAGCCGAGGTTCTCGTCGAGCTCGATGGTCGTGACCTCGCAGGGGAGGCCGGTGAACTCGGGCAGGGGGCAGCCGTTCCCCACGATGACGACTCTGGCCGGCGGGAGGTCCTGCTTGGCCACCGAGACCAGCAGCGCTTCGACCTCCGCGGGCCGGTTCCCCATGGTCACCACGGCGACAGCGATCCGCGGTTCGACCGACACAATGCCCACCCCACTCACTCGACAACGGGGACGATGCTAGCCGTTAATGGTAAGGACGTCTTAAGTACACCTTGAGTTGGAGGCTGTGTCGGCGGGCCGGAGCGGGCAGCCGATCCAGGCTCCCCTTCGGGGTACGTACGGCGACGAGGATGCGCTCACGGTGCGCGGTCTTCGTAGGGGCCTCGTACGGTCTTCGGCGCATTCGTTCTACACGCGGGTCCGACTTGTCCGTTCAGTCCTGAGCGCGCACGCTGAGGACTAACCGGGACTATCCCTGACATGACTGGCGCGAATTGAGCGAACGATGGACACCGCCGGCACCGCCACCGCCACCATCAGCCCACAGGGCATCGTCACGGGCTGGAGCGAAGGAGCTCGCCGGTTGCTGGGTTACAGCGCGCCGGAGATCGTGGGGCATCGCGCGGCCGAACTGCTCGCCACGGTGGGACTCTCCGACGCCACCGGTTACGCCCTGGCCGCCTCGCGGGAATGGAGCGGCACGGCAGCCCTCCGCCACCACGACGGTCACCGCCTCGACCTGGCGCTTCACTCCATTCCCTCGCTGGACCGGGACGGCGAGACCGAGGCGTACCTCGTGACCGCCGCCACGGACGTGTCCCCGCCGGCGTACGACCGCGAAGTGGACGGCGGCGAGGTGGTGGAGTGGGCCTTCTCTCAGTCCTCGATCGCCCTGTCCGCGTTCACCAAGGACTCGGGCGGGTGGCGCGCTGCCGCGTCAGCACAGTGCGGCGAGGATTACACGAACGAGGGAGCCGAAGAGGACGGAGGGGACGAAGAGGACGCCGGCGACGAGGGCGACGAGGCGTTCCTGCGGCATATCGACCAGGTCGCCGAGGAGGCGGCGCCGACGCGTTACGAGCGCTCCACACCGGCCCGGTCCGCCCTCCGCGAGCACGCCCGCGTCACCGAGATGTGGCCCGTCCGGGATCCCGCCACCGGCCGGGTGTGCGGGGTCGGCACCGCCACGTTCGACAGCAGCGAACAGCACTGGGCGCGGCAGCGGCTGGCCCTGCTGAACGAGGCGGGCACCTGTATCGGGACGACCCTGGATGTGACCCGTACCGCCCAGGAACTCGCCGATCTGGTCGTGCCCCGGCTCGCCGACTTCATCAGCGTGGACCTGCTCGACTCCGTGACCCGCGGGGACGAACCGGTCGCCGGACCCGTCGACGCGGACGTGGAGCTGCGGCGCATCGCGCACGCCTCCGGCTCCCAGGACTCGCCCGAGGCGGCGGTCGACCTCGGCGAGGCCGACACCTATCCCCCGTATTCGCCGCCGGCGCGCTGTCTGGCCACCGGGCGGGCGGTGCTCAGCGGGGCTGACGATCCCGACTTCGTACGGTGGATCGGGCAGAGCGAGGCCAGGAGCGCGAGCGTACGCGGGCACGGTTTCCACTCGCTCATGGCGGTTCCGCTGCGGGCGCGCGGGATCACGCTCGGGGTGGCCGTGTTCGCGCGGGGCCGGTGCTCGGAGCGCTTCGAGGAGGACGATCTGGTGCTCGCCGAGGAGCTGGCGGGGCGGGCGGCGGTCGGCGTGGACAACGCACGCCGTTACACCCGCGAGCGCAGCAACGCGCTCACGCTGCAACGCAGCCTCCTGCCGCGCGACTTCCCCGAGCAGGCGGCGGTCGAGGTCGCGTTCCGTTATCTGCCGGCCGGTTCGGGGGCCGGGGTGGGCGGCGACTGGTTCGACGTGGTGCCGCTGTCCGGAACGCGGGTCGCGCTGGTCGTCGGGGATGTGGTCGGGCATGGGCTGCACGCCTCGGCGACGATGGGGCGGCTGCGTACGGCGGTACGTACGCTCGCCGACGTCGATCTGCCGCCGGACGAGCTCCTCACCCACCTCGACGACCTGGTCACCCATCTCTCCTCGGACGACGACATCCTCTCCGCGGACCTGCCGGACCCCGGTGAGTTCGGCGAGATTGGCGCCACCTGTCTGTACGCCGTCTACGATCCGGTCTCGCGCGTGTGCACCCTGGCCAGCGCCGGCCATCCGCCGCCCGCCGTGCTGCGGCCCGACGGCACGGTCACCCTGGTCGAGCTCTCGCCGGGGCCGCTGCTGGGGGTCGGCGGGCTGCCCTTCGAGTCGACCGAGATCGAACTGCCCGAGGGTTCCCTGCTCGCCTTCTACACGGACGGGCTGATCGAGGCCCGCGACCATGACATCGGTGCCGGAATCGACCGGCTCTGCAAGTCCCTCGCCTCCCCCGTGCCCTCGCTCGACGTCACCTGCGACGCCATCCTCAAGGCGCTGCTGCCCGACACCCGCGACGACGACGTGGCCCTCCTTCTCGCGCGCACCCGCGCCCTGCACGCCGACCAGGTCGCCGCCTGGGCCCTGCCGTCGGACCCGGCGATCGTGGCCGCCGCCCGCGCCCAGACCTCCCGTCAACTGGCGACCTGGGGTCTGGAGGACGCGGCGTTCATCACCGAGCTGGTGGTGAGCGAACTGGTCACCAACGCCATCCGGTACGGAGCCGTCCCCATCGGCCTGCGCCTCATCCGCGACCGCGCCCTGATCTGCGAGGTCTCCGACGCCAGCAACACGGCGCCCCATCTGCGCCGCGCCCGCGTCTTCGACGAGGGCGGCCGCGGCCTGCACATGGTCGCCCAGCTCACCCAGGGCTGGGGCACCCGCCAGACCGCCACAGGCAAAACAATCTGGGCCGAACAACCACTCCCGGCCAGCTGAAGATGAGCGGACAAACGGGCGGGCCGGGGAGAGGGACGGGGGGCGCCGGCCCGGAGCGTGAGGACGGCGGTCCTGGGCCAGGGTCCGGCGGCGACGCACCGGCCCCCGTAAGTGGTCGTACCCACACCCTCGGGCTGCTCTACCCGCCCGCCAGTCGCGGCCGGCACTACACCGGGATGCAGCTCGACTTCATCGGCGGGGTGGCCGAGGCCGCCACGGAGTACGGCTACGACCTGTTGCTCTCGCCGAGCGGGTCCGAGGACGAGCCCTCGTTTCAGCGGATTCTCGCCGAGCGGCAGGTGGACGGGCTGATCGTGATGGAGATCCGGCGGGACGACGACCGGGTCGAGCATCTCGCCAAGGCGGGCTTCCCGTTCGTCACCATCGGCAGGAACCGGCGGGCGGATGAGACCGGATGGGTCGACCTGGACTTCGCGGGGCTGTCGGCCAGTTGCGTACAGCACCTCGTTGACCTGGGGCACAGCCGGATCGCCTTCGTCAATCGGTCGCAGCAGCTCTTCGAGAGCGGCTACGGCTTCGCGCACCTGGCCCTGGAGGGCTACACCGAGGCCATGACGCGGCTGGGGCTCACCCCTCACGCGTACCTCTGCGACGAAGACACCGCCGGAGGCGAGGCGGTATTGGAGCGGATCCTGCGGGACGACCCGGCGACCACCTCGGTCGTCACCATGAACGAGGCGGCCCTCACCGGTCTGTACCGCGGGCTCACCCGGCACGGCCGTGCCGTCCCCCGGGACTTCTCCGTCGTCGGAGTGGCGGCCGGACGCTGGGCGGAGCAGGTGACGCCAGAGCTCACCGCCGCCGAGATCCCCGCCTCGGAGATGAGCCGGGTCGGCGTCGAACTGATGGTGGAACGGCTCACCACACCCGAAGCGCCTCCCCGACATGTGCTGCTGAAGCCGCTGATCTCACTGCGCGCGAGTACCGGCAGGTGCAGGCCGGTGCCCGGTGCGGAGCCGGAGCCGGCACTCCCCGAGTTTCCCGACATACCGGACTTCCCGGGTTCCGATTTCTGAGCCCGAGTACATGCGTTCATGAATCTCTGAGCCGAGTCCATGAAGGGCCGACTCCATGAACGAGTCCATGAAGGGGAGTTCCGCTCCCCGAACTGCGCTGCGCTGATGGGAGCCTCGTATGCCGTCCACCCTTGACTGTCGTGCATGTGACCGCCGTGCGTTTCTGCGTGCCGCGGGGGCGGGAGCGGCCGCCCTCGGCACGGCCGCGGCCCTCGCGTCCTGCGGGAACTCCGAAACCACCGAAGCCGCCGGAAAGCGAAAGCAGGGCCGCGGGGACACCACCACCCTCACCTGGTGGGACTACTTCACCCTGGAGAACTTCCAGCCCGGCATGAGAGCCCTCATCGACGACATCGAGGCGGGCGTCCCTGACGTACGCATCAGACGCCGCACCTTCCCCTTCGCCGACCTGGAACGGCAGATCACCCTGGGCGCGGTCTCCGGCGACCTCCCGGACATCGCCATCGTCGACAACGTATCGATGAACTCCCTCGGCGGCAGCGACCTGCTGGCCGACCTCACCGAGCGGGTCGAGGAGTGGGGGCAGGCAGACCAGTACTACGAGGGCCCCTGGGCCGGCTGCCAGGTCGACGGCAAGACCCTGGGCATCCCCACCAACAGCAACTGCCTCGCCCTCTACTACAACACCGAGATCCTCCGGTCCGCGAACGTGAAACCCCCCACCACCTGGGACGAACTGGCCGCCGCGGCACAGCGGTTGACCAGCGGGAGACGGTTCGGCCTGGCGATGAGCGCGATCAGGACCGAGGAGGGCGTCTTCCAGTTCCTGCCGTTCCTGTGGCAGACCGGCGGCGACCTGGACACCTTCGCCACCGACGGCGAGACCGCGCTGGCCTTCCTCGACGACCTGGTCGCCAAGGGCTCGCTGTCCGAGCAGTGCGTGGGCTGGACGCAGCAGGACGTCAACACCCGGTTCATCGACGGGCGCGCCGCGATGCAGATCAACGGACCGTGGCAGATCCCCACCTTGGAGAAGGCGACGGATCTGGAGTGGAGCGTCGTCGCCCTCCCCCGCGACAAGGAGTCCGCCACCTGCCTCGGCGGCGAGAACTGGGTCGTGATGGCGAACAGCGAGAAACAGGACAAGGCGTGGGAGGTACTGGAGTACACGCAGCGCCGGTCGGTCCTGGTGCCGTACCTGGAGTCGTTCGGCAACCTCCCGTCCCGCAAGGACCTTGCCGACGCGGGCACTTGGGCCTCCGAACCGGCCAAGCGGCTCTTCCTCGACCAGCTGTCCCTCGCCCGTCCGCGCACATACGGGCCGGGCTACCCGGACATCTCCCGTGCCGTCGCCGACGCCGAGCAGGCCGTACTCACCGACTCCGCCGCCCCCTCGGCCGCGGCGCGAACCGCCGCCGGGAAGATCGACGAGGCGCTGGAGCGGCGGTGAGACCACCCCGTACGACCGCACGACGCCGTACCACCGCTTCACACCGCACCTTCGCGCTACGCCCGTCCCGCACGCCCTCGGCCCGCCTGAGACGCACCGGGTATCTCTTCACGCTCCCCGGCCTGGCCTTCCTCGCCCTCTTCCTGGCGTACCCCCTGCTCTACAACGCCTGGACCTCGGTGCACGACGTGGGCCTGAGCGGTCTACTCGGCGGGGCCACGCAATTCAACGGGCTCGCGAACTACCAAGCCACCGTCTCCGACCCGGACTTCTGGCACGCGGCCCGCCTCTCGGCGGTGTTCACCGTGGGCTCGCTGCTGTTCCAGTTCACGATCGGCTTCGCCCTGGCCCTGCTCTTCGCCCGGCCCTTCCCGCTCAACGGCCTGCTCCGGTCACTGCTCCTGGTGGCGTGGCTGCTGCCACCGGTCGTCAGCGGCACCCTCTTCCGCTGGATGCTCGACGGCGAGTCAGGCGCGTACAACGCCCTGCTGCGCGCCATCGGCCCGGACACCCTGGCGCGCGACTGGCTCATCGACCCGGGCACCTCCCTGGCCGGCGTCGTCTTCGCGAACGTATGGGTCGGCGTGCCCTTCAACATGCTGCTGCTCCTGGTCGGACTGCACACCATCGACCCGGAGCTGCACGAGGCCGCCGCCATCGACGGGGCGGGCGCCTGGCAGCGGTTCCGCTGGATCACGCTTCCGCTGATACGGCCCGTCTCGGTGACCGTGCTGCTGCTCGGCCTCGTCTACACCTTCAAGGTCTTCGACCTCATCTTCGTGATGACGGGCGGCGGCCCGGTCGACGCCACCACCGTCCTGTCCCTCTATGTGTACGAGGTCTTCTTCAGGTTCTTCCGGTTCGGCGAGGGAGCGGCTGCCGGACTGCTGCTGCTCGTCGTACCGCTGCTCGCGGGCATCGGCTACGTACGGCGCCTGCGCCGGGAGGAACGGGAGGACGGGGCCGTATGAAACCGGCGCGCCGCCCCTGGCTGCTCACCGCGACCGCCACGCTGATCTGCGCCGCCTTCCTGCTGCCGGTCTACTGGATGCTCAACACCAGCCTCACGGAGCCGGACCGGATTCTGGGCGAGTCCCCGCAGTGGATCCCCGCCCCGGCCACCACCGAGAACTACTCGGCGGCACTGGACGACGACGCCCTCCTCCAGGCCCTCTCCAACAGCCTGGTGATCTCCAGCGGAGTCGTCGCGCTCACCCTGCTCTTCGGCGTCCCCCTCAGCTACGCACTCGCCCGGGTCCGGATGCGCGGCTCCGGCACCATGGTGCTCGCGCTGCTCGTCGCCCAACTGCCGCCCAGCATCGTGCTGGCGGCCCCGCTGTTCATCCTCGAACGCCGGGCCGGCATCGACGACACGTACCTCGGCCTGATCTCCGCAGACACCACCCTCACCCTCCCCTTCGCGGTGATCGTGCTGCGCCCGGTGCTGCGGGGCGTGCCTCGGGACGTGGAGGAGGCCGCGCTGGTCGACGGCTGTGGGCTGATGGGCGTACTGCTCCGGATCGTCCTGCCGCTCATGGTGCCCGGTCTGGTGGCGGTGGCCGGGCTGTCCTTCCTCATCGGCTGGGGCGAGTTCGTCTTCGGCCTCACCCTCGCCCAGGAGCCCTCCGTACAACCCGTCACCGTCCTCCTCAACTCCTTCGTCGGCCAGCACGGGACCGCGTGGGGAGCACTGATGGCCACGGCGACGGTCGTCTGCGTTCCGGTGGTGTGCGTCTTCGCGATCTTCCAGCGGTTCATCGTGGGCGGGCTGACGGCGGGGAGCATCAAGGGCTGAGGGTTTGGGGGGAGTTGGCGCGGGGGTGGGCGGGCGCCGGGACCGGTCCCGGGGGTCTTGTACGACGCTGATGGGGCTGTGTCGCTGTGGGGCTGCGGGCCGTGAGCGCTCGGAGAGGGGTGGGTGAGGCTGATGCGGCTGTGGACCGCCTCCTTGCTGCTGCGTCTGCCGCTCGGGGAACTGTCCCGACCGGGCCGCTGGGCCCTGGAGACGGTGCTGCGCGCGGCGGACTCCGGTGAGCCGACGGCCGTACGCGCCCTCGGCCACGTCATCAGCTCCAAGGGACACGAAGCCGTCTGGTCGGCCTGGCTGCGGCCGTCAGTGTCGGGGGCCGGAACACCGGTACGGCGCTGGGACTCCCCCGTCCTGGCGGAGTTGGGGGCCGATGTCTCGACGATTCCCGGCTGGGTCGTCGCCCTCGCGTGGAACACGTGGCTGAACGAGGCCGACCCCGATGCCGCGCTGTGGTCCCGGCTGAAGAAGTGGAACCTCCCCGCCGGGCCCAGGGCTGATTACCGCACGCGTGCGATCAGCCGACTGGCGCTCGGCGACGACAAGACGTCGGTGGATTCGCGTCTGCTGGTGGACACCGCCCTACGCTTCGACCACCCCGTCGGCGAGTTGGCCCGCACCCGCCTGCTCGCTCTCAGCGACGCGGAGGCCGTCGACCTGTACTGCGCGGCGGCCATCGGCTCCCGCGACGCGACGGAGTTCTGCATCGCACACCATCTCGCCCCGGCCGACGAGGTGCAACGCGCCGCGTTCTTCGTACGCACCGGTCAGCAGGAGCAGTACGAAGCGCAGGACCCCGACGGGACACTCCTCGGCCTCGCCTACCGCAGCGCGTCGGCGGAGGACCGGGCGGAGTTGCGGCGCGCGATGACCGCCCTCAGCGGCATCGACACGCTGCGGGTGCTGGCCGGGCAGCGTTCCGAACGGCAGGACTTCGTCGCCGTCAGTGCTGGTGAACGGCGTTATCTCGTACGACAGTTGAGAGAACGGGGCGAGTGGGACCGGCTGTGGCGCCTGGTCCCGCTTATGACCTTGCCCGAGGCCGTCGCAACGGTCCGGGTGTTCGGCAGATGGCGGCCGTCCGCCGCGGAGGACCACGAACTCTTCGAGGCGCTGCGGACCGCGAACCCAGCGGTCGTCAACGACGGGCTGAGCGCCGTGTCCTCCATGCCGTCGCGCATCGAGCCGATTCCGGTCACGCTCGGCGGTGACCTCACGGCGTTTGCCGTCCATGCCCTCGACTTCTCCTCGGACGGGAGGCAAGTCGCCTTTGTCGCGAGCCTTCAGGATCGCCGCTTCTTGGCCGGAGTCGTTGACGTCCACAGCAATGAGGTCTCGCAGCTGCACACCGAATTCCCGCATCGCCTGACCCACGTCGTGCATGTGGGCCCGGACACCGTCATCGTCGCCGAGGACTACTCGAGGGCGGTCGGGCCGGCGGACGGGAAGAAGCTCTACCACGCCGATGACCGCGGGGTGCGGGCGCTCGATTTCCGGGCCGGCCGTTACTGCGGGCTGGAGCGTGTCGCCGGGGATCTGGCGTTCATGGTGGGTACGGAGCGGCGGTCGTTCGCGGAGTTCGACGTGTTCATCGGTGCGGGCGACGGGCCGCTCACCCAGAGTCGCCTGCCTAGCGGGATGTACGGGTGGCATCCGTCGTACGGAAAGCATCCGTGGGTCAGCGCTGTGCATCCCGACGGCCGGCTGATCGCGGCTCTCGGCCCGGAGGACGTCGTGGTCGCCGACCTGGCCGACGGCAGGGTCAACAGGCTGGAGTACGGCCGTCACGGCACCGAAAGTCAGACTCCCAGCCGGGAAAGTGCTTTCTCGCCTTCCGCCCTGGTCCGCATCTCGCGCTCCGGTGCTCTGAGCGTGTGGCACGACCCGCTCACCACCGGCAGGACACCGGCCACCGCCCAAGTCTGGACCGGGGCCCCGCTCTGGACCGGCGCCCAGTGGTACCGCGACCCGCTCGTGACCGGTCTCTCCTGGTCGCCCTCCCTGCACCGGTTCCTGACGGTCAACGACGGACACCTGGAGATCCTCGCCGTGCCACCGACGGCCGACACCCCTATGCCCCACCAGCTCATACACGAGCGGATCGAACTCGTCGGCACCGGTCGCGTACAGCCGCCCTGCGCACGCCTGTCGCCCAAGGGCAACGTCCTCGCCGTGGCGGGCGAGGGCACCTCCGTCAACCTGTACGACCTCACGCCCCAGGACTGGGTCGCCTCCAGAACCATGGGTGCCCTACGACGCCACGACCTGGCCGAGGTGACCAGGCTCCAGCGCTACCCGGGCCTCGGCCACACGGCCCGACAGGCCCTGGACCTCCTGTCGGCCTGCCTGATCCACCGCTTCCAGCACGACATCGGCATCGGGGACGAGGCGGATACCGCGGTCCTGTCCGACTACGACATCGCGCTGGGCGGGGACGGATACCTTTCCCTCGGCGGGGAGGGAACGGGGTGAGGCCGATGCGGCTGCGGATCGCTGTGCTGGTGTTGCGACTGCCGCTCGGGCGGGCGTCCCGCTGGCGCCTCCGGTCGCTGGTGACCGTGCTGCGCGCGGCCGACGCCGGTGACCCGACGGCCGTACGTGCTGTCGGGGACGCCCTCGCCCTCGATTCCCTCGGCCCCGAGAGGGTGTGGCGTACGTGGACGGAGCCGCCGGTGGCCGAACCGACCCGGCGGCAGTGGGCCTCCCCGCTGGTGGCAGAGCTGCCGGCCGATGCGACGCAGGTTCCCGACGTGCTCGTGGACGCCGCGTGGCGCGACTGGCTCGATGCCCATGAGGCCAGGTTGTGGTCACTGCTGAGACGTTGGAACCGTGCCGCGACGGCCGCCGAGGGCGAGAAGGTGCGCGTCCTCAGCCGTCTCGCACTGGGCGACGAAGACGTGGCTGTCGAGCCGCAGTTGCTCGCCGATACCGCCACCCGCTTCGATCACCCCATCTGTGAACGGGCCCGGGCCCGACTGCTCGCACCGGGTGCCCCCGAGGCTGTCGACCTGTACTGCACGGCGGCGCTCAACTCGTCGGAGGTGGCGGCCTTCTGCGCCGAGCATCACCTGGCGCCCGCCGATGAGGTGCAGCGCGCCGTCTTCTTCGTACGGACCGGTCAGCACGAGCAGTACCGGGCGCTGGATCCTGAGGGCGCGCTGCTGTCGCTCGGGTACCGGGGTGCGCCGCCGGACGTCCGCTCGGCGCTGCGTACCGCGATGACCGGGCTCGGGGACATCGACGTGCTGCGGGTGCTGGCAGGACAGCGTTCCTCGCAGGGCGACTTTGCTTCGCTCAGCAAGCAGGAACGCGCCTACCTGGTACGCCAGTTGCTGGACCTGCGCGACTGGGAACGCCTGTGGCCGCTCGTCCTGCTGATGCCGCTGACCGAGGCCGTGATGGCTGTCCGCGGGTTCGCCGACTGGCGGCCCTCCGGCGAGGACGACCGCCGCGTCTTCGAGGCACTGCGCGCCGCGGATCCACAGGCTGTTGACGGCTCCATGAGCATCCTGTCCGGAGCGGCCGAACCTTCGCCCGCCCCGCACACCCGGATCAGGCTCGCCGACCTCGACGAGCGGCTCGTTGGTATCACTGAACTCGATTTCTCGCCGGACGGTACCCAACTCGCCTTCGTGGGCGAGGGCCCTGCCGGCGAACCGCTCCCCGCCCGGGCGGGAATCGTGGACCTTGGCAGCGGAACGCTGTCGCGGCTGCATTGCGACTTCACAGATCCGCTGAACCGAGTCGCGCATCTGGGCTCCGGGACCATGGTCGTCGCGGAGCCCGATCCGTACTACGTGGATTACCGCGCGGAGGGGGAAAAATACCGCAGGCCGAAGATCCACCACGTGGACGGCAGCGGCGTACGGGCACTTGACCCGGGAGTCGACGAAATCATGGGCTTGAAGCGCATTGCCGGAGACCGTGCCTTCGCTGTGTCCGCAATGGTCAGCGAGACGCTTTTTTCCGAGCATCCGATGTTGTTCATCGGCGGGCCCCATGGTGACCTCACCGCCAACGGAGTACTGGACGGTCTGGGCGAAGACTTCGAACCGCTGATCGCCGCGGTGGATCCCGAGGGTCGGCTCATCGCCATCATCGACGTCTTTGAAGCTGCCGTGGTCGCCGACCTCGGCGGCTTCGTGGTGAACAAGCTCGACGACAGCTCGGAAACGCTGGAGAACATCCCCAAACCACCCGTCGCCCTGTCGCCTTCCACCCTCGTCAGCTGCACCGATATGGGCGAACTGAAAGTGTGGCACGAGCCGCTCACCTCCGCCGAACCTTCGATGACCATCCCCGTCTGGTCACCTTCGGTGGTTCTGACGGCCCTCGCCTGGTCGCCCGCGCTGAACCGGTTCGTCGCGGTCAACTTCACCCACGAGCTGCACCTGGAACTCCTTGATGTGCCGCCGACCCGCGACGCTCCCGTGCCCGACGAGCTCATATCCGAGCGAATAGCCCTCGATGACGACGTAAGCACGACCCTCATCACGCGACTGTCGCCGGGCGGCGATGTGCTGGCCGTGGGAAGTGCGGACGGCACGATCGATCTTTACGTCCTGACCACCCTCACCCTGCGCCCGTTCATCGCCCGGCCCATGGGCCTGATGGCTCATCAAGAACTGGCCCAAGTGGTCGAGCTGCAGAAGCAGCCGCTGCTCGACGACGGCTCCCGCACGACGCTGACGCTCCTACGGACCTGCCTGGAGCACCGTTTCCGGCACGACGTCGGGATCGGCGAGGCGGCGGGGGTGACAGCTCCGGGGGACGACGAGATCTCGCTGGGCGAGTGCCAGGAACGTAAGCCGGCGGCAGAAACGTAAGGGAGACGCGGACGCATGACCACCCGTATCGGCATCGACTTCGGCACCGCCAACACCGTCGTGGCGGGCTGGGACCACGAGGCGGGCCGCGGTGTGCCGATCCCGTTGCCCGGCGTCGATGTGCTGCGTGAGGCGGGGCCGGGGCCCACCCAGCGGGTGGTGCCGTCGCTGATCGCCTACTTCGACGACGGCGGTACGCGCCGGCTGGGCGCGCAGGTCACTCCGGAGCTGTACGAGACGGCGGGGGTCACCGTCTTCGCCTCCACGAAGATCAATGTCGCGGGGCATGTCTATGACGCGGCCCGTCCGGTCGGTGATCGCAAGGTCACCGGGCGGGAGGCGGCCACCCAGTTCCTCAGCGACATCATGGCGCTGGCCCTGCTCACCGTGGAGGACGACGACCTGGAGATCGTGGCCACCGCGCCCGTCGAGTCCTTCGACGGCTACCGCGACTGGCTGGTGCGGGAGGTACGCGAAGGGCTGCCGACCGCCCGGCTGCGGGTGGTCGACGAGGCGACAGCCGCCGCCGTGGGCTACAGCGCCCGGCTCAACCCCGGCGACGCCTTCGCCGTGTTCGACTTCGGCGCGGGCACCCTCGACATCTCGGTCGTACGGGTACAGGAACCCGACGCCGCGGGGTCCGGCGCCGGCGTACGCACCCTCGCCAAGAAGGGCCTGGACCTGGGCGGCAACCATATCGACGCGCTTCTCGCCGAACACGCCCTGGCCCAGCTGTCCCTGCCGCCGGGGGACCAGATCGGCCGCAACAAGGTGTTCCGCCGCCTCCTGGGCTCCGCCGAGCAGGCCAAGCGCACCCTGGCCGGCGCCGACCGGGCCACCATCACGGCCCGCGACGCCCGCACCGACATCGAGCACCAAGTCGCCGTCACCCGGGGCGAGTTCGAGGCGCTGCTGCGGGACAAGGGCGTACTGCGCCGGGTGAACCAGGCGCTGCGCTCCTGCCTGGACGCGGCCTCGGCGCGCGGTTTCGGCGTCGACGACATCCGGCAGGTGTTCCTGGTGGGCGGCAGCTGCCTCATCCCCGCCGTGCAGGACGTGGTGCAGCTGCACTTCGACCCCGAAGTCGTACGCCTCGACCGGCCGTTGGAGGCGGTGGCGGCGGGCGCGGCCGGTATCGCGGGCGGCAGCGAACTGTACGACCACATCCAGCACGACTACGCCATCCGGCACGTCAACCGGGACACCGGTGCCTACGAGTTCGAGGCCCTGGTGGAGGCGGGCACCGCCTATCCCACCGAGGACCCGGTGAAGACCCTCACGGTCAAGGCGGTGCACGAGGGCCAGCGCCGACTGGGCCTCGCCGTCTACGAACTCGCCCACGCCACCTACCGCGACGCCGGCGCCGACCTGGAGATCACCTTCGACGCGGGCGGCGGCGCCCGCACCGTGGCGGTCACCCCGCAGCAACGCCAGCAGCGCTCCATGCTCTGGCTCAACGAGGACAGCCCCACGTTCCTGGAGGCCGACCCTCCGGCCACCGCGGGCGAAGACCGCTTCCGCCTCGAGTTCCGCATCGACACGCACAAGAGGCTGACGGTGACGGCGTACGACTTGCGACGCCACGCGGTGGTCCTGAACCGGCAGCCGGTGATCCGGCTGGCTTGACGGGACCAGGACGCTGCCTTCCTACCCTTGGTAGGATCTGAACCATGAGCGGTAGCAAGAAGTACTCCATCAGCCTTCCCGAAGACCTCGCGGAAACCGTACGGACCCATGTCGGCCCCGGCGGCTTCTCCGCCTACGTAGCCGAGGCGCTGGAGCAGCGTGTGGCCATGGACAAGCTTCGTGAGATCGTCGCGGACTTCGAGACCGACAATGATCCGTTGTCGCGGGCAGAGATCGAGGCGGCCCGCACCCTGCTGCGCCACGATCAGCGTGACTCGGGCGGTGCCGCCGCCTGATGCCCGGCACGCTCCTGCTGGACAGCGAGGGCCTGTCCAAGCTCTACCTCAAGGACCGCACTGTCCTGGCCCTCGTCCAGGCATCCTCGGAAGAGGGCATCCGGGTGGCCACCACCGCCATGACCACCCTCGAGGCGGACTGCGAACGCATCCACCCCGCCCGCATCCGGTGGGTGCTCTCCCGAATCGACGTCCATGACGTCACCAAGGACGTCACCGACCAAGCCGCGGCACTGTTGCGCGGCCACGGTCTCAGCGGCCACAAGTACGCCATCGACGCAGTCCTCGCCGCGATCGCCCGCTCCGCACCAGGACCGGTCACCGTCCTCACCTCCGACCCCGAGGACATCACCCTGCTCTGCGGACCGGCCATCGAGGTCATCAAGGTCTGACATCCCGCCAGTACGGAGCGCGTCAAGGGCGCTGCACGGGAAGGCGGGCCGGGAACCCAGGTTGGGCTCGAACTCGTCCTCGGCCCCGGCATCGAACCGCATCAGCATGCCCCCCACGTTCCGCAGCGCTCCTTGCCACGCCACGCCACGTTTTCGCGACAACGCGGAGTCCCCGTCAGCAAACTGACGGGGACTCATGGAGAGTGATGCCTGATCGAAATCAGTCGAACGATCGAGCTCTCAATCGCCGAATTCATCCGATACGCGCCCCGGGGTCAGCGCCCCGATGTAATGCGCGGGAAGATGGTCCTCCAGCGAGTACACGACGGGAAGCGCCCGCAGGATCTGAGATTTCCGTGCGGCCAGCGTCGTCGCGCCCAGCGCGAAGCCGAGGAAGCTCGACATCTGTGACGTGTAGGTGTTCGTCTCGCGCCACGCCCCGGTCTGCGGCTGGTACGAGGACCCCAGGTATCTCAACCAGCCGGCCACGCTCTGCTGAAGGTGCGAGATCCGGTACCGGTACTCGCGCCCGAAGTGTTCGTACGGCCCTGCCGTCACCGGCGGGAAATGCGGGATGACGTCGTCGCCGTGCACGTACCGGATGATCTTTCTGCTGAATTCCGCGTCGTTCTCGCAGGCTCGGGCGAAAGTCGGGTCGCCGATCATCGGCTGACCGAACGTGTAGACCCCCTTGAGGAGTTCGGCGACAGCCGCGTACTTCTTCTCGTGCCGCAGCATCACGGCCATCATCGAGGCCATGGCGCCTCCGAGACTGTGCCCGGTGATGTACAGCGCCTCGAGTTTCCCCGGCATCTCGTCGGATTCGCCCTCCACCGGTTTACGCACCGATCGCCCCGCCACCGCGCGCCGCAACGCCTCCATGACCTCGTGGCGCGTGGCCCGGACATTCCGGTAGAAGCCGGCGTGCACGCTGGCGCAGGGATCCTCGAACTGGTAGTTGATCCGCTCCGGTTCGACATCGACGTCGGTCAGTCCATTGGCCAGATTTGTCGGTTCGGTGCCTCTGTAGCAGAGGATGACCACCTTCCCGTCGCCGCTCTGGATCACAAACGCCCTGGAACAGATGAACATGGCGTCGACGGTTGCCGAGATCAGGCGGCAGTGGTTCTTGTCGAGCCCCATCCTCGCCATGATCATCGAGACGGTTTCCGCCCCTGAATAGGCGTATCCGGAACAGACGGCCATGACATGGGCCGCTACCGGATCGGGATGCTGCTCGATGCCCGTCAGATTCGCCAGATGCGTAGACAGGCCTTTGTGGACCGGGAATCCGTCAGTCTCCCAGTACGCGGCGCTCGCGTCTTCGCCGGCCTCCGCGAGCTGAGCGGACAGCGCCCCGTCCGGCTGATTGAACGGCCGGAGCTGCCGGTACGACGGAGCCTGGGTGTCGACGGTCCACAGCCCGCCGGTTTCCAGCACAGATCGCATCGTCCGCACGTCATGCCCATCAGGGGAATGCATGTCGGTCGCTGTCGCTGTCTGGGGGTTCTGCGTCAAGGAGCCCACCTCCGGGGCAGGGGGAATTCGGAGAATTCCCATGCATTCCGTGCGGGCACGGTTCCGAATCCCGGATGCGCAGGCAATCACCCATTTGGCCTCATACAGTCGCCTACGTCCTCATGTTGCACGCCGCCGTCCCTGCACTGAAGCTCGATGCCGTGCGCCAAAAAGCGCCCGATAGCACTTGCTGCTAACACCTGATCCAAGGACGTGGCGGAACTCGTCCCGCACACAGAAGACACGGCGGAGCCATGACGAAGGGAGGCTGGGACGAATGCGCCAGAGTCATGACGCGCTCGTGGTCGGCACCGGTTTCGGCGTCGCGGTATCCGCCTGCCGACTGACTTAGGCGGGCCTGCGGGTCGGAGTTCTGGAGCGCGGGCGGCGCCATCCGCTCGGGGGTTTCCCACGAGACTGGGACAACCCGTTGAACAGCTGGCTGTGGGAAAGGACCTGGGCCTTTTCGACGTACGGCCCTTCAGCGAGATGACCGTGGTCCAGGGCGCGGCCTACGGCGGCGGCGGGAGTGCTCCGGCTGACCGTGCCGGATTTGCTGAGGGAACTCACCACGTTCCGGGTGGAGGGTTCCTCCCCTGCCGCCCGCGCCGCGGGGCTGGGCACGTTGGGCCTGCTGTTCCTCGAGAGGTTGTGGGACGTGAACGCCAGGCCGGTTCTCCACCCTGGCCCTTTTTGACGCTTCTGCCTCAGGCGAACGCCGCGACCGGTCGGCGGGAGCGGAAGTCGGCCCTTGAACAGGCGGGCGGACCCAAGGCGCTGGTCTCCTCGGCGTTGCCCGTCCTGGGCCGCACGCTGCTCGCACAAGCGCCTGAAGGCCGTCGGGCTGCTGCCGGCCGCCGGACGCGCCGTACGGCCGTACACGCGCATGACGGCCGTACGTCACTCGCGATCAACTCGCGATCAGGTGCGGGCGAGCCTCTGGCGTAGGGAGTGTTGCGAAAGTCCCCTCACCCACCCCGGGTTGACACCCACTACAAGCCCGCGTCAGCGTCCGGTCGCACCGTCGATCAGTTCGCGGAGGATGTCCGCGTGGCCGGCGTGACGGCCGGTCTCCTCGATCATGTGGGTGAGCGCCCAACGGACGCTGGGAGCGGGGCTGTTCGGCCGGGGGCGGGGTACCGGTGCGGCGAGGTCGGTGCAGCCGTCGAGTACGTCGTTCGCCTGCGCGACCACCTCCCGGTAGCGGGCGACGACGTCGGCGACGCTGTCCGCGGGTGCGGCGTGGAAGGTCGCCGGCCAGTCGGTGACCCGGTCCCCGAGGAACGTCGCCCGCTCGACGAAGGTGAGGTGGTTCAGCAGGCCGAGCAGGTTCGTACCGGACGGCACTGCGGCAGTGCGGGCTTCCGGTTCGGGGGCGCCCTCGACCTTCGCGGCGATCGAGCGGCGAAGGTAGTCGAGGAAGCCGCGCAGCACCTCGGTCTCGCTGCTTCCGGTCCGGGGCGGCGGGGTGTCGCCGCGGCGTGTGCGGCGAGGGGTGGTGGACATGGTGACTCCTCGCGGAAGCCGCGCCGCTTCAGGCGGTGCGGCGGATGATCAAGACGTGGTCGGTGACCTCGGCGGTACGCCCTCCTGGTCCGGTCGCGATCCGGCGGGGCGCGTCGGCCCGCTCGACCGTCCACGTCGCCGGGTCCAGACCGATGTCCGCGGCGACCTCCTGCGGGGTCGGGTACCGGATGTCGGGATCCTGGTTCCACGACCACGGAGCGGTCGATCCATGGTCGACGACCAGCAGCCGTCCGCCCGGACGCAGCGCGTGCGCGGCCGCGCGCAGGACGCTCGCCCTGTCCAGGTCGAAGGGGGTGTGCAGGTAGTGGGCGCAGACGAGGTCGAATGCACCGTCCGGAAAGGACTCACGCAAGTCATGCCGCTCGGCGACGATCCGGTCGCCCAGGCCACGGGAGTCGGCAAGGCCGGTGAGCCGCTCGATGGCCAGGGCCGAGACGTCAACGGCGGTGACGTGCCACCCCCGGCCGGCAAGCCACAGCGCGTCGCCGCCCTCCCCGCATCCGAGGTCCAGCACATCGCCGGGCGGCAAACCCGTGACGGTCTCGGTGAGCCGTACGTTCGGCCGCGGATCGGCGGCCGTCGACCGGGCCGCGTAGACGCCGTCCCAGAACGTGACCGCGTTGGTGCTGCTCATGAGGGGCTCCTTTGTCTGGGAAAGCGTCGTCCGGCTACGGGGTACGCGTCTGACGGCCCGGGACGCGTTCGGCTACCCGGGGTGCCCCGGACGCGTCCGGCTGTCGGAGAACGCTCTGAGTCTTGCCCGGCTCCCAGCGATGCGGCACGCCATATTGCCGTTCTGGCAACATGCGCCGCGCGGCGCAGAGCGTACGAGACTGAGCCTGCTCAATCCGGGATCGGGACCTCAATCCGGGGTCGGGACCTCGATCGGGATCGGCTCGCCATGGTGCATGAGCTGGCAGGACCCTTGTGCACCGCCTGGTGAGCGCGGTCAGGGGAGGCCCCCCGATGCCCCTCGCCGACATTCGGGGCGTGGTCGCGGCGGGCGCGCAACGTCTCGGGACGGTCGGGCCCCAGGACCCGTACGTAGTCAAGGACCATCTCCGCCAGCAGACGTGCCGCCTCCGCGCGTTCCCCCGCCTCTCCGAGGTAGTAGACATGGTCGTTGCGGGCCATCGGCGTCTCGGGACGGTCGGACCCCAGGACCCGTACGTAGTCAGGGACGACCTCGGCCAGCAGGCGGGCAGCCTCCCTACGTTGCCCCGCCTCTCCCACATTCCGGGCGTGATCTTCCGCGTCGCCGAGGGGGGCGACGGAGTTACACACACGCAGAGATCGAGCGCTTCCGGGCCCGTCCGAGCCACTGGCTGACGTCTGGCGGGGCGCTGCCCGTCCGGGCAGTGGAAGACGCGGTGCTGAGATCATGTGGCCATGGACCAGCGAGAACGCTTTCGCATACTTGCGGCAGAACGCCGTTTTCCGGCCGATGAAGTCGAGCACTGGCTGGCAGCCGTGCGCCTCTACGCCAATCTGTCACCCGGCCTCTTAAATCCACCGGCGAATCACCCCCAACCATCCGCGATTCCCTGGCCGGGAAATCTGGCAGGCCGCATAGGCGGCCTGCCGAGACTCCCTGCCGAGGTCCCCTGGCCGACGGTCAAACTCGAGGAAGGCTTTGAAGGCTGGCCAATCCCATACGTCGGTTCGGTCGACTGCGCCGGCCTGCCGCCGGGAACCGACGTGACCTTCCCCGCCGACGGCACACTGCTCTTCTTCGCCGAGGAAGACTTTCAGGATCCGACGGGCAGCGTGATCTACGTACCGGCGGGAGTAGAGACCACCGAGGTGTCACCGCCTGACACAGAGGAGGTGGCGATCCAGCCTGAGCAGGACCTGTACGCCTCCCTGATGTGCCACTGGCCCTCGTGGCTTACCTGGACAGACACCGAGGTCCCCTACCTGCGGCCCGCGGTCGCGGAACTCCGCGACCACGTGCCACGGCCGGACGACCTGCTCGCCCTGGCACACGAGATCTGGCCGGACGACCGGACGCTGGAACGGGGCATTGCCATGGGTGTGCGCAACGACCCGCCCCAAGAATTCCCGGAGTACACAATCGCCGAAGAAGAACTAGCCGCAGAAAATAACTGTGCATCAGTCCAGGAATTCTTCGACACAGTCGCAGAAGCAGAAGATCTTGTATCGAAACGCGGATGGCAACTCGTCCTCAAACAGGACTGGGTGACCCTGGCCACCTTTGAGATCCCGGAGCACGAGTCGTTCTTCGCGCGTTTCGTCATCCACCGGGACGACCTCGCGGCTCTGAACTTCGACAGAGTCCGGTACTTCCAGGAGCATTGACAATCTGCGACTCAAAGCCGCCCCGGTCACACGGCACCGCGGCCCGCTCACGCAGACCCGATCGAAGCAAGCCACCGAACCGCTCCGCTCACGCATCTCTCACGCAAGCCATCCCGCGGCACCCTGACCATGTGACACGTCACGCTCCCAGCAACACAAAAGGCCAGGTCACGGGCTATGTGACCTGGCCTTTACCGGAGCCGCCTTCGGGATTCGAACCCGAGACCTACGCATTACGAGGTCTTTCAAGGTGGTAGATCCACCAGCACAAATGAGCTAACAGGCCGGTTGACCAGCGGAAACACATCCCTCGTTGTCTCTCGCTATCCCGGCCCATCTCGCAGCCATGTGTACGGCATGTGTACTGCGGAGCAGCGCGGCGCACCTGGTGATCTGACCACCGAACCGCGCTTGGAGCCGGACTCCACACGAAGGAATCACCGTGAAGCTCCGCACCGAGAACCGCACCCGCCAGGTACCGCACACCATCGACGGCGTCACCCACGATGTCCCCGAGCACTACGCCGTCGCCCTCCCTGTCCTGCCCCGCGACTGGGACCGGGTTGCCCTGCGGGCCGCCGCAAGTCTGGTCCTCGCCCTCACCCTGATCTCAGTCATCTGGTCCACCTACAGCATCGGCGTCCTACTAGGGCGTGGGATCGGGTTCGCCGCCGCAGTGGTCTTCGACCTGGCCTGGATGGTCAACATCCTTCTGGAGTGGCTGAGTCGCTTCGATCCGGCCAAGCGTGGCTTCTCCAAGCGCCTCGGCTGGGCGCTGCTCGCTGCGACGATGGGCGCCATCCTTTGGCACGGTCTGTCCCTGGGCAGCCCGGCCCTGGGTGTCGTCGGAGCCGCGGTGAGCCTGTTCGCGAAGACTCTGTGGTTCGGGGTCATGCGCTTCATCGACCGGGATCTGTCGGAGGCCGATGCCGCGTGGGTACAGCAGGAGATGTCCCGTGCGAACGCCGCTCTCGCCGTCGCGGATGTCCGCCGCCAGGTTGCGCGTGCGGAGGACCGGGCTGCCGCGGAACTCGTCGCCGCCGAGCAGATCCGCACCCGATTCTCCAACTCGCCACACAGGGTGTTTGCGTCTCCGGCGAACACGGCTGCCGAACAGCCGAACATCGTTAGCGAACAGGATGGGAACGAGGAACCCAAGCGGCCAACCAACGCACCCCTGAACAGCGCGAACACCCGCGAACACTCCGAAACACCCCCGAGCATCGCCCACCTCGCTCGCGAACAACTGCACTCCGGTGTCAGCAACCCCGTGGCTGTCGCGAACATCCTCCAGGTTCGCACCGACGCCAATCCGGACTCCGTCGGCGCCACTGTCCGACGTGAGCGCTCCAAGGCAGCCGGATATCTCTGACCGTCGAGTGGTCGCGCAGCTGCTCGTGTCGGCGCGGCCGCTGTGCAGATCGGCTCCTGGGATGTTAGGGGGTTGGGGAGCGCAGCAGTTCTTCCGGGGACTGCTCTGTGAGTGTGCTGAACCACTGCATGACGAGGTCCGCCCGGACTGCCAGGGCGGCGCTGTCCGCCGATGTACCGAGCGTTTCGACGATGCGGTCCAGGAAGGTCTTCGGGGCACTACCCCTTCCTGCCGCGATGAAGGTCTCCACTTCCCGCGGTGACGGCGGTCCGAAAGTACCCGGGTAGGCGCCGGGCAGTCGGACCTGCTTCGGAAAGCGGCGTGCCCAGGCTTCGGCCAGTGGGCCGAAGCGGGCCGCCAGGTACTGCCGGTGCTTATCCGGCACAGGGAAGAGCAGCCCGTACGGGAGCGGCGGCCCCTCGTAGTAGTCTCCGTACACTTCGCGCACTTGCTTCAGTTCCTCCTGCCGCTGCTGCAAAAGCCCGCGGGTCGATAGGAGTTCTGCCCAGATTCTGGCGGCGGACAGGATCTGGTAGACGTCAAGCATGGCGCCGTAGTCGATTGGGATGGGTGGGCCGATGTCCTCCAGGATGTCGGCAGCCCGCTCGGCGGTCAGCTGTTTGTCCCGGGCGATCAGGGCCTCGTAGAGCTGTTCCTGGAAATGCGACTCCTCGATCAGCGCGCGTGCGTGCTTCTCCACCTGGGCGCGGAACGTGACTCCATAGGGGATCCCCGACTCGGGCGGCCCCGAGGACCTGTCCGGCTGCTGGTGGCGGACGTTGATGTAGGCCGACACGTACTCCGGCAGATCTGGCAGCCGTATGCCACGCAGAGCCAGGGCGGTTCGGCGCAGGCTCGCCTTAGCGTCCGTGATCTTCTCGAGTTCCTTCTGCCCGGCCTGGCAGTGTTCGATGGCGCGCTGGGCACGTTGCTGACGCCCGTGGCCGCCGCGGCTTGCGGCTTCGATCCTCTTCTGCGCCTTCCTGGAGCGGGATTCGACGATGCGGCGCGCCTCGAGAAGCCCTGGAAGGTTGGCGTCCTTGTCGCCGGCGACAAGGCGGCCGTAGGCACGGGCCTGCAGGCGGAGCTTGCGTTCCAGTGCGTTGGCCAGCATCTTGCGAGCGACACCCAGGAGGATGGCCACCAGTGGCCCCTCAAGCGACCACATCACGATGAGCAAGAAGGTGTCGACCAAGGGGTTGGCCTCGGGTGGTGTTTCGAGGGCTCTCAGCCGCTGGTCCTGCACCTCTTCCGCCCCCAGTTGGACTCCGGAGCGGATCGTTTCCCACATGGCGCGATCAGCTTGGAAAGCGAGCCGGACATCGGCCACGAGGTGGTCGCGCTCGTGCGGCAGCAGGGGGAGCTTCTTCGGGGGCAGCTGATCGCCCGGTGGCGGGGAGTCACTCATGACCGACCGTGTCGTCGGCCACTGTGGGCGCGCCGCCCGCATCGCACAAGCGTGCCCGTGAATCTGCCGGCCGGTCCAGGCGCGGATGCGGATTGACCTTCGGCAGCGTCGGATCCGAGTCGAGCCAGATCAACGTGGTAGGCAGCCGCACTTCCCAGGACTCGTGCGGTTCGCCCTCATCGGGAGCCTGGTTGAGGGCCCTGATCTCATCGGCGATGGACACATACGCGTCCTGGTCAGGGGCGGGTGCGCAGCCGCCTCCCCATGGGCGCCCGAACCACAGCCAGTGGTTGACCGCGTTGTCGTAGCCGGGCCGGGCCGCGACCACCACGCGGGCTGAGCCAGCGCGCAGAAAGCGGGTGAATTCCGGGTCAGCCCCTTGCAGCGGCTGCAGGTCGGCCCACTGGCTGCTCTCAGCCCAGTAGTAGGGGTAGAGGACGTACGTCATCTTGTCCCACTCGAAGATCTGTTCAAGGAACTGGATCTCGGGCGCCGCCGCGAGCGCCGCATCCAGATCGGTGACCGGGACCGTCCCGGCCACTGGCCGGGTGACCGCGGCCTTGCCGGTGAAGTTGGCCCCGTACAGCATCTCGATGACCTGGCGCTTGAGTTCTTCACGAATCACGTCACGGTTGCGTGCAGGTGAGGCGCCGGGGATCACGATGCCCGATCGGGCCTGGATCGCCCGGACATCGTTCTCGTAGCGGGCCTGCCAGTCGCGGTGGGCGTTTAGGAGCGTCGTGTACGTGTCCATGCGCCACCGCTCCGTAGCGGCCCGGGTGAGTGTGCACTTGAGTGCCACGGAGACCGAGCCCTTGTACGCGCCTCCGAAGGTGATTCCGACCGCCACTTCACGTTCCGGACGGCTGGGCAGCTCGACCTCGCCGGACGTAGTGGAGAGCCAGGCGTCGAAGTATTGAGGGAGGGGGGCATCCTGGACCGGCATGACGGTGGCGTTGTTGGCGAACCCGTTGTCGAGGGAGACGGTTGTGCCGCCGACCGTGGCTTCCGCACGGATACTGTGATAACCGTCCCGATAGGTCCAGCCATCGTTCTGCACGATGTTCCAGCCTTCGGGGTGGTCCTGCCAGTCGGCGTGGATCGGGGGTCCCGCGGCAGCCACACGGACCGCGGTAGCGACGTACCCGTCGGGCACAACGAGCGTGATCGTGTTACTGCTTGAGGGAGGCGTGCCCAGCGTCAGCACCGAAACGGCAGCGCTCTCCGGCTCGGTGAGAGCGATGGGCAGGGACCCGGACACCCACACTGCGGCCTCGGGAGGAGGATCGACATCGGCCTGCCAGCGGGCCGCGTGGCGGCCGTAGTCGTCGACGCCGAACGAAGACACCGTGAAGAGGTTGCTTTCGTCGGCTTTTAGGGGCTGACGATCGGTAGTGAACGGTGGCGGCGGCGGAGTGGTGGGTTGTGGCTGCTTTTCATGCTCGGCGAACCACCGGATGAGGGCGGCTGGTTCGGGCACCTGGAACTCGAGCAGATAGCGGTTCGGGTACCTGAAGAGCTGCATCCGCTGAATCTTGTCGACCCATCGGTACACCCCCACGACGTGACCTTGAGGATCCTTGCTGTTGTTGATCTCGTGGAGATTGGTTTCCTCGATACGGGTCAACGTGCGCTGAATGCGTTCGGTGCGCACCCTTTCCTCCGTGCGCCGTACAGCCCGCTCGATGCTTTCGTGGGCGGTCTCGGTCGCGTGGCGGTTAGCTTCTTGCACCGACCAGTCCAGACTGCCCGCGACGTGTGTCTGCAGCTGCGTCGCCCCATACTGGCCACTGGTGTCGACCTGCGCGTCGACGTGGACAGCCAGTGAACTGTTCCGGGCCGCTTCCTCGGTGAGCTGGAACCGGTCGGTCGTCTGCGTGTCAAGCTCGGTGGACTTGCGGGTCTCGGTCTCCGTGGTCTCTGTCGTCTCGGTCTCATCGATGCGTTTGTGTGTACGTTTGCGGCGCTCGCCCTCCAGCACGTTCTCGATGTGCGCGATTTCTCCTGGCTGGTAGCAGGACCATTCGTCCTGTACGACCCACAGGTCGCCGAAGCCTGCCCGCTGGGCCAGCTGAGCGCGACGCCGAGCCGATGACGACTCCACGTCGATGATGGGAAAGGGAGGATTCGGGACGACCACAAAGCGGTGCTGTAGGAGGTTCCGGACAGCCTCAGCGGACTGCGGCCGCAAGGTGCGGTCAGTGAGAGCCTCGACCAGGCTGGCGATCAACAGGAGCCGCTGCAGTTTGCCGGCGCTCTGCGATGACACTTCACCGTCATCCAGGTTCGAGGCGAGCACCGCACAGAAGCTACGACGCAGACAGTTCCACGCGCTGTGCCATCGTTCGTTGGTGACCAGTGCCGCGACGGTCCGCTCGGCGTCATCGCCGCTGTCGCCGTCGCACCCGCCCGGAGCGTCACCGTCCACAATGTTCTGTGCCAGGCGAGCGATCACGTCAACGAGCCGATCTACCTCCGGGGCGTGTGCCCGCGTCACCAGCCACACGTCCAGACGCCGCAGTACATCGATCACTACGGTGAACGGGCGCAGCTTCTCGGACCACGGTTCGTGCGGCGTACCAAGCTGCTCGGGATCGGCGTAATACGAGCCGTCTGCGCGCCAGCCGTTGGCGGCGTCAATCACCGCCTGCCCCGGGTACCGACCCGGATCAGGTGGTTCCACCCCTTCCCTGGCAAACAGCTCGACCGGGTCGACAGGCGCCTCGAACAGGACGAGCCGGTCCACGCGACCGGGACTACGGCGCTGAGCCCCTCGGGCAACCTGAAACCTTAAAGTTTCACTCATGCACGCACGGGGCGCCACAGCGCGACGGCTGCGGGCCCCCTCCCTCCCCTGCAGGTGCGGCGCTGCGTCAGCCTTAACGGTGCTGTGTTGAAGGATGCACGCGGGCTAGGGCCAACTGAAGAGTTCTGACCGGCTGTCCGAGACAGCTACGCCGGTATGGGGACCGAAAGCGCACCGTCGGACTGATATCTCACGGAGACGCGGTTAGAACCAACTGAGTTGTAATCGCGCTTCCAAGATGACTACGGCTGGAGGAGGATGCGGGCCCTAAGAGGGGTCCAGCCAAGGTGAGCCCAAAAGCCGCCACGGGATGATCTTGAAGGTCTGAATCCCTGCTGCTTCCTTTACCACCATGGAACGGCTCGTGTCCCGAATTCGGGCGTTCTGATCTTTCCTGGTTAGGGCCTGGAGGAAGAGTCCAGCCCGGCCGAGGTCGCCGAACGGCTAGGCGGGAAGGTCTCGCCGGCGTTCCTGCTGCTGGTCGAGGGGCTGATGCTGCAGTCAAACGGCCTGGGCTCGCTGCTGTCGGCGGTGGACGGGCTCGACGGGTTCGAGGCCCAGTACGCGCAGATCGAGAAAGGTCTCCGCCCATCACGGCGACAACTGGGAGGTGCTGCTGCACGGGCACCTTAAAGTTGAACCGTTTGTAGAGCTGGTCCTGACCGGCTGCACTGACGGTGTATTGGTTCCTGACCTAACAGCCTGTTACCTTCCTTTTAGCTGGCGATAGTTCGCCGGGAACGCCCAAGGCGCCGCCGCGTGAATCCTGTTCACGCGGCGACGAGAACCGCACGGCCCTGCCGTGGCTGCCGAACCCTGGGACCGAGCCCGAGCGCGCTCCGGCCAACCGGCCCGCTCCTCGGGACCGCGAGGTTGGGAACGTCCGGGGCACCGTTGCCTGTGCGTTGATCGCACGCCCTCACCGGCGTGCTAGACCCGCACGCCCCGACCGGCGGAAGACAACGGTGAACCAGACCCTCATGACCGACTCCACGATCAACGACGCCATCTCCGACGACGCCGAACTGCGCCTCCGCGCCGAGCAGATCAAACCTCTCTCGTGGGCACAGCACAAGGCCCTGCGCGAGGCCCTGATCAGTGCTGGTCTCCCCCCGGTGTCGGCCTCCACCATCCCGCTGACCATCGCGAATCCCCAGCACATGCTGGACCAGCTCAAGCGGCGCCGCCCCGAGCTGCTGGCCCCCGGCGTGATTGCCCACTCGGTCAACACCGACATCCTGGTGGCGGGCCTCATGCGAGCCCCGGAGAACCTGCGCATGGAAGAGCAGCGCTGGTCCGGCAGATTCGAGATGCCCCGCTACACCACGTACACCGAGAACGACACCGCCGCGTGCATGCTCGACCTGACCGATCCGCACCTGGGACTGGACAAGGAGAAAGGCACCGCGTTCTTCTTCGACCAGCTCAGGTTGATCGACACTGAGATCGAGCTGAAGAACAAGTACGGCGCGGACATCTGCGCGCACGGCATCCGCATCGGCGGCACCCTGTTCCCCTTCCTCCTGCGCTTCCCTGGCCGCGTCCCGATCGGCGGCCTAGAGACCGGCGACTGCTACGGCCGCGCCTACTTCATCCAGGAGAAGGAGGGCATGACCGCCTCCAAGGTCCTCGCCGCCCTGGAGAAGGTGCCCACCAAGGCCATCGAGTTGCGCGAGCACCCCCTCCAGAAGCACCGCGCCAACCTCCTCGCCATCGCCGGAAAGATCACCGCCCCCCAGCCCAGGCCGATCACCGAACGCGAACGCCTCATGCTCGTCCGCGCGGTCATGCCCTCCACCAGGATCGTCCTCAAGGTGAGGGACATCTCCCTCGCCGAGGCCAGGCGCCGCATCGTCTCCCAGCACCACATCGAGCAGCCCACCCCCTTCAGCTCCGACTCCGCCTGGCAGATCCGCGCTGGGGCCGTACTCGACCGCCTCCAGGCCAAAGGTCACCTGAAGACCCACCCCGGCACCAGTGCCGCCGAGACCCGCCGCTGGTTCGACAACCCCACGGAGATCCCCACCCACATCGCGTACCGCGACGACATCGCCGCCCTCGTCGCCGCAACCCTCCTGCTGGACACGGACACCACCGGCGACCGGCACATCACCGCCGCGCTGCGCACCCGCGGCGTGGTCGGCCGCGACCGCACCCGCGCCCGCAACTTCCTCACCGCCGCCGTCATCGCCCGCGCCGTCCCCGGGCAGGCCGGCCGCCAGTCCGCCCTGGAGCGCGCCCTGAACGCCAAGGGCCTGCGCAGCATGGAAGTCGACACCAGGCCCATCGAAGAGATCCTCGCCGACGCCCGCGCCGAGCTCGCCGCAGCCAGGCTCCAACGCGCAAGGGGCAACACGGACATCCCGCCGATGGGACCCGCCACCCAGCAGATCTCGCTGCGCGGCGCGTTCTACCTCACCTGCGGCACCGGCGACACCGTCCTGCTGGAGCGCAGCGCACTCAACGCCAAGAAGGGCGAAGCCCAAGAGCCCGGCCAGCTGCTGGCCTTCCTCGCCGCCACCCGCCAGGGCCTGGAGCAGCTCGCCCAAGCCATCTTCGACGGGCGCCGCGGCTACCCGGTGCGCCGCTTGGAGAAGAACCAGAGTGCCGCCGACCTGACCACGCCCCCGACGGACGACAAGATGATGACCGCTCCGAACCTGCGGACGCTCGCGCTCGCCTCCGACGACTCGGTCAAGGACCAGTCCGCATCCGCGATGCTCGCCGAGGACGGCGACGAGCTGCGCCGCAGGGTGGCTGACGTCACCACTCTCCTGGGAACCATGGAGGGGCGCAGCGACGACGACAAGACTCCCACTATCGTCCAGCAGCGCGGCTGGAAGGATCCGCGCGGCACGATCGCGCCCGATCTGGAGAACGCGGCCAGGCTTGTGCGTAAGTGGGAGATGCTCCACGAGATCATCGGACAGAGCTCCAGCGGCAACCTCCAGTACGGCGAAGGCGACACCGGGGCGGACCTGTGAGCAGCCTGATCGCCCGCCAGCCTGTCGAACTCACCTCCGACATCGCCGACCACCTGGATGCGCTGATGCGCCTCGATGTCGCCACTGGCGGCATCGTGCGCGGCGTCGCCAACCCGCTCATCGTGCCGACCACCGAGGTGACCCGCAATGGCCACTGGTCGAACGTCCGTACCGGCATCTACCTACCCTGCACCGCCGCACGGACAGTTCGGTACGTCGGCAGCGTCCACCGTACGGCCCCTGCCATCGCCGCTCGGCTGCGCGAGCACTTCACGGAGCACCCCGAGCGGGAAGCCACCTGGACGCACATGGCGCTGATCACCCTGCCGACCACGATCACCCTCGCAGCACTGCGCCGTTGCGAGGGCCGCGCAGGCCGTGCCCTCGACCCGCTGGACAACACCAGGCTGCCAGCCGTCCCCGGACGACCGGCGTGGATCCCGCGCCCCGGGTGCGGCCTGACCTCGTAAACATCGGTGCCTCCGTCCTCCTGGACGGAGGCACCGAGTAGGAACGGGCCAGGAAACCGGTGTCGATTCCGTGAGAGAGCGAGCCTACGGAGCTACGGTTGACGGCTCAGCTTTCCTCGTCGCGATGGTCCAGCCGACCCGCCATCGACGCCGCCACGGCGTACGCCGGGTGCCCGTCCAAGCGGCGCCGGGCCCGGTTGTATCGCTGGGTCGTACGTGGATCCTTGTGGCCAGCCGCGTCCTGGACAAGGTGCAGCGGCACGCCCTGGTCGAGAGCATCCGTGATGAACCCGTGTCGCAGCACGTGCGGGTGGATCGTGTCGGCCTGCGGCAGGCCAGCGCGCTTGGCTAGGCGGCGCAGCATCTTCCACACCTCAGGCTCGCGCAATCGGGCCCCGGTACGGGTGATGAACAGCGGCCCCTCCGTCCGCCCCGTCAGGTAGCCGTCCAGGGCGTCGACCGTGATGGGCGGCAGCGGCAACTTCGCTGTAGCCCCGCCCTTTTTCGTGATGGTCAGCGTGCGGTGCCCGCGGTCGTAGCCAAGCGACGAGACGTCGGCAGACAGCGCGCCGTCCACCCGTAGGCCGAGGGTGTAGAGGAGCAGCACCAGGGCGTACGCGCGCGGCGAGAGCTCTCGTGCAGCGGCGATCAGGCTCGCCGTCTCCTTCTCCGTCAGGCCCTCGGTTGCCGAGTGATCCGGGTCGACGGTCGGCCGATCGACGTCGGCGAAGGGGTTGCGATCGGTGGTCTCGACGCTGATCGCATACCGGTAGAAGGAGCTGGCGGTGGAGAGGGCATGTGCCACGGAGGTCGACGGCACACCGGATGCTTCCAGGCTGCGCATGTAGGCGTCGGCGTGCGGTCGGCGCGCGGCCATTGGGTGAGTGTCGAGGGAGCGACAGAACGCGGCCCAGTTTCGGAAGCTGCGGGCGTAGGCGCGACGGGTGTGGGCGGAGCGCTTGGACATCAGCCACATGGAGACCAGTCGGGGCAGGTCGTCCGAGTAGTGGATCTCCAGGCCGGTGCGGGCTTCTTCGGCCTCCGGGGGTTCGACCGTTTGTACGGTCATCAGAGCTGTAATTGCGGTGCCGGGTACGTCTGCTGACGGATCGTCCACGAGGGAAGGATAAACAGTAATTATCCTTCCCTTGCCGCCCGGGCTGTCCTGGGATCGGTTCGCAGATGACTTCTCTGTCAAGTTCAGCGTGTTGAGTTGAGTGCGACCGACGCCTGTGGCGACCACGAGCGCGGGGCCACCGCTGTTGTCAGCGACGGCCCCGGCGTACTCTGAGATGGGTAACTTCATTGGTGGTTGACAAGCCACTGCGCCAGGCTCAGGTTCACGGCGGCAACCGTGATCAGGGCACACAGGCGATAGGTCCGGGGCCAGCTTCTCATCGCGTCCCGGACCGTCTGCCCCATCTCCTTCCAGAGGTTCATCCTCGTAGTCACCTCCCTCCAAGGTCTGTCGTACTGCAATGGAAAGGGCCTGCCCCGATCGGCGGCTACAGTTCTGGACGGGCGTGGAGGCACTCGGACAGTCGTGGACACCAGCGTCACACCGAGTTCGCGCTCGAACACCCGATGCCTGGGAGGGAAGCTGTGGCCAACGGGGGCGAGATGGCTGTGCGGCAATTCTCCGCGGAACTAAGGGAACTGCGGGTAAGCGCAGGCTCGCCTTCCTTCCGTAGTTTGGAACGCCTCGCGGAGCCGCGCGGAGCCTTGCCGCGCAGTACAGCAGCTGAGGCGGTGGCTGGCAGGAGGCTGCCCTCGCTGCCTTCGACAATGGCATTTGTGTCTGCCTGCGTTGCATACGCGGCCGAAAATTCGATTTCGTTAGCCCCTGAGGCACAGGACTTTGGCCGGTGGCAGCAACGCTGGATCAGGGCGAAACGTGCGGTGGACAAGCTTCGATCAGGTACCACAGCTGGCGGCCACGACGACTCGGAGCCTGCTGAGGAACCAAGTGGCGGGTTTCGGGAACAGGACGGCCCTCCACCGGCCAGTAGCCAAGGACCCTCTCCCTCTTTCGCTCCTCTGAGCCCCCCATGGGGGAGACCGCGGCTCCCTGACCGCTCACGCTCCTGGGCCATCGTGATGGGCACAGGGCACTACGAGAGTGCTCAGCTGCCACAGTTGCCAGCTGTACAGGAGAACGTGGAGGCGGTGGCGGATACGCTCACATCTCCCGGACTGGGTGGCTTCGATAAAGATCGATGCACGGTGCTGCTTGACGCACCAGACCTCACCAGCGTCGGCAGCGCCCTGGTGGACGCAACGAGATCGGTTCACGATGTCCTGCTCTTTTACTACTCCGGTCATTCCCTGCTGGATGACGACGGAGACCTGTACCTGACGCTTTCCAGGTCCGAATATACGAGTCCGTATTTCACGGCGGTGTCATTCACCAGGCTTGCGAAGGAGTTGGCGAACGCGTGGGCAGAGCACACCGTGATCATTTTGGACTGCAATTTTGCTGGCCGTGCTCTGCAAACTGGCGCAATCGGCGACAACACGTTTGTGCTGTGCGCAACAAGCCCTACTCAGTATGCCCTGGCCCCTACCGGTGAGCGGTTTACGGCGTTCACGGGCGACCTTCTGTATGCCCTTCGCGGTGGCTTGGCGCCTCATGAGCTGGATGAGGCTCTCCCTCTGGATTGGATCTATACACACGTGGCTCGCCAAGATGAGAACAAGGGGCGTTCCATGCCTCAACGGCTCAGTACGGGAGACACTGGACAGCTGGCACTCACACGCGTGGTGCCTCCAGAACCGACCGGCACCTGAGAAGTACCAGCTTAGAAGCCATCTCATTTGGCGAGCCTGCGGCAGCAGATGAGGGTGCAGGCGATGGCCGTGAAGGCGAGGAAGTGGTCGGCTTTGCGTTCGTAGCGGCGGTGCAGGCGGCGGCAGCCGGCGAGCCAGGCCATCGTGCGCTCGATCTTCCAGCGGTGACGGCCCAGTCGTTGCGAGGTCTCGATGCCCTTGCGTGCGATGCGGTGGGTGATGCCGCGCTTGCGTAACCATCGGCGCAGGTGGGCGTAGTCGTGACCCTTGTCGGCGTGGAGCTTGGCGGGCTTGCGCCGACGGGGACCACGGCGGGAGCGGATCGGCGGGATCCCCCACACGAGCGGCTGAAGGGCCTGGCTGTCGTGCAGGTTGGCGCCCGAGATGCCGACGGAGAGGGGCAGTCCGGACCGCTCGGTGATCAGATGGATCTTCGAGCCATTCTTGCCCCGATCCACAGGATTCGGACCCGTCAGGTCCCCCCTTTCAAGGCCCGCATGTTCACCGAGTCGATCGCACACCGCGACCAGTCCAGCTCTCCCCGTGCGCCGAGTTCATCCGGCACCAGACGCTCCACGATGTCCACGACCACAGACTATCGAACACGCCAAATGAGATGTCTTCTAAACCGGCTCATCGCAATCGAGGGTGTAGCGGCGAGACGCCGGTCTCTCGGTATCGTCAGGAGTCGGTGGACTCGACCGACTCCTCTTTCGCCAACCCGTTCCGCAGTTTCTTCGCAGCAGGTTTCACCTTGTTGTTCCAGAAGGGCTTGACACGAGGAGCGATGAGAAGAGCACCTACTATGGCTCCGCCGATTGCCAACTCTTTCCAACTGGGCTGAGGGTCGTCGTCATCGCCACTGCCGCTGTAGTCCACGACAGGCTCGTACCCGAAAGCGTCCTCCTCTTCAGTGGGAGAGTTTCCTGCGTCGAAGCCTCCGGGGTTGGCTTCCATGTCAGTCTTGAGCGCCGCTGCCGTCTCATCGCTCCAGGTGCGAGTTTCCCAGCTTGGGTTGTACTGTGCGGAACCGCCCGTGCCGCGCGAGTGGTACTTCTCCTCCGCGTACTGCTGCCCCTTCTCGGTGAGCCCATACGCGCCGGGGTTTCCGTACAGGTAGCCGTGGTCCTTAAGGAGCTCATTCATTTCGCGAGCCGTTCGGCCAAACTCCCGGCCCAGCACCCGTGCTGATTTTCCCATGGATCGGCGCCCCCTCTTCCCCTCAGCAGTAACCTGCGCGAGGCGTGCATCGTATCCGCGCAACATGCGGCGGCGTAAGCCTGAGTGATGAACCTGTAGACCCCGGCGGGATGCCGCCTGGACGCCACCGAGCCGGCCGATTTCTCTACCCTCGTACTCCGCGGCTTCCACGGCTTGGCCGGTGCCGGGTCCCTGCGGCTTGCCGGGCGTCGGCGGGGCGCCGCCCGACCGGCCAGGCGATCAGGCGTAGTTGCGAATCACGTCGCCGACGGGAAGCACCGGGATACCCCGGGAGTTGATCCCCGCCATCACCGACTGGAAGTTGGCCAAGCTGCACTGAGTCACGGCCGACTCGGAGTCGGACACGATCTCGTGGAAGGTCAGGATCAGCCAGGAGCCGGAAAGCTGGCACCGATCGAGCAGACCGCCGTTGCTGGTCAGCTTGGTGACGTTGGCCGGGTCCCCGGCGGAGATGTTCCCGGAGATGGACGACAGGGCCCGCATACGGCGAGGCATGGCGGCCGGGAACATCTCCGTCGTGTTCAGATAGTTGATCGATCGGCCGGAGTTGAAATACCGGCCCACCAACTGATCCACGGGGACGCCGTCTGTGGTCGGACCGAATTGCCCGCCGGGGTACGCGAAAGCGTCGGAGGTGAATTCGTTGGTGACGAGCCAGGACTTCAGGTTCCGCAGTTCGTTGTCGACCTGCTCCGCCGTCATATTGGTGTACCGGGTTCCGTGAGCCGCGTTGGTGTACGCGTGCCCGGCGACTTCCCAACCGGAAAAGTCCTGAACGGCTCGAAGGTTCGCCATGCTGAGCCGAGCCGGTGTATCGACGGAGTCGGCGATCGTGTACGTCGTTCCCCGGTAGCCGTAGCTGTCCATGACCGGCCGGGCCAGGTCATGAACGGACTGCCACGAATCGTCAAAGGTGATCGACACCACACCGTTCGGGAAAGTCGTGGTGGTGTCCTGAATGATTTCCACGGACTGAAGGTGTGCCGTCACCGTTCCGGCCGCGTCATCAATGACCTGGAACATCATGTCCGTGAAGCCCGTAGTAGTGGACGGCACACCATTCGCGGAGAGGGAGTACGTGCCGAACGCTGAATTCACGTCTGTCCATTGAAGGGTGACCGTCACCCATTCGTCCGCCTGAATGATGGAGCTGGAGGCAGTGACGTTCCATGCCTTCCACTTGAAGTAGCTGGCCAGGCTAGATATGCCGACGTAGAAGTTCAGACTGCTCACGTGCGTGATGGTGTCTAGCTTCAGCGTGAGCCGGATTGCCTTGCCGGTCAGGTCGAAGGACGGCTGACCGAATTTGGACAGGTTTCCATTCCCGCCCGTCCCGTTGCTGGTTATGGTCGCGCACTGAGTACCCCGTACGAACGTGGAAGTGTCGTTCAGGGCGGAGTTGCTGACATTGGTGACTGTCCAGCTGTGGCCGGTCTGGAAGTTCTGGAATGACGACGCCGTCCGCCAGGCCGCGCGCCTCGGTGTCGGCGCTGCTAATAACGGCTGAGTCGGTTGCGGAAGTATGTAGACCATTCTGGTGCTCCAAATTCAGCGGGATCGGTACTCCTATTATCCCGCTTTCGCACCCATTTACTTAGCCTTCTCATGTCCGAATTACAACGGCTAACACAACGAGCCGAGTGGTCAGTGGCTGACCGAGCGGAAGTCAGGTCGAGGGCCATGCGCTAAGCGTTCGACAGAAGCATCCGTGGGCGAATCTCTGTGTGTTCAGGACCGCTCGTTGCCGTCCGGCCCGACGAGGCGTGCCCCTACTGCCAGGACCATGAGCACTGCGGTGCAACCGCCTAGCAGCATGACCGCGGACGGAGAGGTGCGGTCCAGGATGACTCCCCCTACGAGTGCACCAATCGAGATCGTTGCCTGAAAAGAGGCGGTGAACAGGACCGATGCCGCTTCCGGGGCGTGCGGTGCCGCCCTGGAGAACCAGGTCTGCGACGCGACTGGTACGGCGCCATACGCGATGCCCCACACGATCAGCAGCATCACCGCGCCGGTCTCCCAGCGGCCCAACGCTGGAAGCAGGAGGGTCACCGCGGCGATCAGGGCGGCCGCGAGCCCGAAGACGGTCCGCGGATACCGGGCCACCCAGGCGCCGCCCAGGAAATTGCCGAGGATGCCAGCGGCACCATAGAGCAGCAAGAATGTAGTGATCAGACCACCGCTGGCGTGGGTGACCTGTTCCAAAAATGGTGTCACGTAGGTGTAGGTGCCGAAGTGAGCCAGCACAACAAGGAACGTCAGCTGGAGTGCGAAGCGAGTGTTGACGCTGCGGAGCATGCCGTTGAGCACGCCCAGCCGTGTGGCCTGGACCGGAGGAAGCGGCGGCACAAACAAGAGCAGCATGCCCAGTACGCCAACCGTCAGGGCTCCCATGACGGTGAAGGCCGTTCGCCACCCAGCGAGATCTCCGATGAGGGTGCCCGTCGGCACGCCGAGGACGGAGCCCAGCGGGACGGCAGAGAAGATCACAGCAGTCGCCCTGCCGACCGAGGCCGGCGGCACCAGTCGTTCAGCCAACCCGGCTCCGATCGACCAGAAGCCGCCAATCGTGATCCCGACCATGATCCGGGAGGTCAGTACGAGCCAGTAGTCGGGTGCCGCGGCGGCAAGGAAGTTCGCCAGTGCCAGCAAGAGCATGAAGACGCACAGCATCACTCGGCGGTCGAAGCGTGCCGTGGCCACAGTGACCAGCGGAGCGGCGATCGCCGCCAGGAAGCCCGGCATGGTCATCATCAGTCCAGCCATCCCGTCCGAGACGGTGAAACTGGATCCGATCGAGGTCAGCAGACCGATCGGCAGGATCTCGGTGGTAACGATGACGAAGATTCCCAGCATCACCGAGACCACGGCCAGCCACCCCATCAGCGGGGACCGAGGGGGTAAGAATTTGCCGTTGACTGAAGCGGTGGTGGTTGCCTGCATGGCGTTCCGTCCTGTGAAGGCAGCGCGTTTCGCGATGAGTCCAGCAGGTCTCATCGAGAGGTGGCTGGCAGATCCGCGACTGCACCCTTGCTCTTTACGCGTGATGTCGCATTCCGGCTAACAACAGTCAACGCAGTGAGGCGCCTTGGCCCTGGCTGTGGTGTCCGCAAGGCGGGCTGAGCATTCTGATCACGTGGGCGCCATCCACAAGGCGCCGGTCGGTGGATCGAGGCTTAGTCGGCGGACGTGCGGCTGTAGGAGTGATACGACTGGCCGCTCATCGCGGAGGACCCGAACGCCCAGCCCAGCGACCACGGTGTGCAAGTACGCCCCGGCGTCATCGAATACGGCCTCGGGCGACATGGAGCGGCCCCGGCCGGAGACTGTCCTCCAGCCGAGGCCACCGTGCCCCTCAAGCCTTGCGCGGGACGATAAAGCCCCTCACCGGCTTGGGACCCTGCGGGCTACGCGACTCCGGTTCCTGCGAGCGCTTCCACGCCGCCACCAGGTCCGCGTATCGCGGGTCAATCCATTCAGCCATACGGCGCACCTCCAGCGCTCAGGTTACGGGCGGCTGAGGGGTCGGCATTGGGCGGATCGTGCATTCCGGCGCATGCTGACACTTCGCCGCCACGGACACGAGCGTGTCGTCCGTCGGCGGTCCCCACAGTTCCTCGTCCGCTTCCCAGCCGAGTGCCGTGATCTTCTCGCGGGTACGGTCCAGGATCGGCGGGTCATAATTCGTAGGGTCGTACCCCGGGTAGTGGTGCACGAAGCTGCCGAGCGACTCGCACAACTCGGCGTACATTGCGGTGTGCAGGATCAGGGCGTGCCAGCCCTCGTCGACGATCCGCGACGGGGCGAGTCCAACGCCCGGGTTCTTCGCGCAGGCCGCGACGAACTTCAGACCTTCCTCGATGATCCGGCTGGCCATCTCCTCGGCCATGTCCGGGTTCGCGTCCATGACGGTCATGCGGCAGCTGACGAACCGCTCATCGGGGATGAGCATTCGGGCCATGACGGGGATCGGATCTGGGTCGGGCCCGGGGTTCGGAGGTACGCTCACGATCATCTCCTTCGCTTGTTGCGGTTGGGGATGGGCCCGCCCGGGCCGGAGGTTCTTCGCGGGATTCACCGGCTGGGCGGGAGCTCTTGAAGGTCAGGCACATCTCGGTGGCGGGCGGGCGTTCAGGTGCCGGGCTGTCCGGCACGGTGTGCGTGGATGCGGTCCAGCAGCAGGAGCGGACGCGGGTCCGGCTTCACCAGGTGCGCGTGCTCGTTGTGTGCCCATACCTCGTAGCCGGGGCCGGACATGCCCGGCTCGAACGCGACCGGCTTTCCCGGCGCCTCGTCCGTGATGAGTCCGTCGCAGTAGCGGCAGACGTGAAGGGCTGTCACGCGTGATCACCGCCCAGGTTCTGGTAGTGGTCGCACAGGGCGTTGACGACGCGGGAGAGACGTCGGGCATACGCGAGGCCCTCGCTCAGTGCGGGGCCCGGCCTCAGGTCGAGCTTCATGCGTGCCTCACCGACGCAGGCGAGTGCGCAGTAGCGGGGGATGTCGTCGTAGGGGAGTCGACCGGCCGCCTGCTCGACTTCCGGCACGAGCACGTTGATGTGCGTGCGCAACTGGAGGGTGAGGGTGTCCAGTTCCTCGAAGGCCGCAGGCTCGGCGTTCTCGGCGAGGACACGGCCCGCAGCGGCGCGCATCAGCTCAATGTCGGGCGGCGGCTGATCCTCAACTTGCTCCACTGTGAAGCGGCGGGGCGCCTTCACCGGACAGCACCCTTGCGGTGCAAGGGGCAGGCGCACGCGGGGAACTCGTGGCCGTTGTCGCCCAGCGGCGGAAGCGGCTCCGGACCGTACGGGACAGCCACGACGGCACGGGGCTCGCTCACCACTCCGGCTCTGTCGACCGTGTAGATCCGCATAGTCATCTTGGCTCGTTCGCGTGCCCGCGTCGGAGTTGTAGCGTGCGTCATGTCGGCGCTCCTCAGCAGCGTTGACCACGCCCCGGGAGGCGACCACCTCGCCGGGGCTTGTCGTATCTGGCGACGCTAGGAGCGTGACGCGCACCACAGCCAGTGATGTTCACGAATGTTCAGAGGTATCTGCTGCACCTGCTCAGTGGCGAGTTCGCTCCCTTGACCAAAGCCCCCATCAGGATGAGTGTGTGAACATCCGTGTACACGTAGAGCGTTGGAGGCGGCAGTGTCACTACGGTTCATCGGGATCGACCCGAACACCGGGCAGGGCGAGAGCCCGACCGTGTGGGTCGACGAGAGCAGAAGCGAACTGGTCATCCAAGGGTGGAAGCCCGATGCGGCAACGGAGGCCGAATGCGCTGCCTTCAAGGTGGCGGGCCACGCGGTCGGCATCCCCGATCACGAACAGGTCGTGCGGGTACCGGCCCGCATGGTGTCGATTCTGAGGGAGGCGTGCGATGCCGCAGAGCGTGCCCAGCTTCGCTGAACTGCTGGACGGCGCCCGCAAGTCGGCCGTCCACCTGGAGATGCGGGACGCGTATGGCGTAGCGAGCGAGGCCGATGCGTTCGCCCGTTGGAAGGAGACCGGGGCTGTCGACGACGATCCCGATTCGCCGTACTGGGCGCCGTGGACGCAGCTGATCCGTCGTACCGTCGCGCGCGGCGTGGCCGTTCGGCGGGCCCGGATCGTGTCCGAGCCGGCGAGCGACTACATCCGGTACGAGCACGCGGGCACGGTGGTGAACGTCGAGGCCGGCGAGCAGGTCCGCTGGCTTCCCCGGCGGCAGGCCAGCGATATCGCCCTGCCCGGCAATGACTTCTGGCTGATCGATCGGCGTCTCATCCGCTGGAACCACTTCACTGGTGACGGCGCCTCCGCAGGCGGTGAGATCAGCCAGGACTCGGCCGCCGCCCGCCTGTGCGCCGACGCCTTCGAGACGGTGTGGGCGCGCGCGATCCCGCACGACGAGTACAAGATCAGCTAGAACGACATGAAGGGTCCAGCCGCAGCACATGGCCACCTCCCCGTCCTCCTCGGCCCAGGCCGCCCGCGAACGCGTCGCCCGGCGGCTGGGCGACCTGCGGGCCGACGCGGGCCTGACAGGCAGCGAGCTGGCCGCGCGCTGCGGCTGGACCCACCCCAAGACGTCCCGCCTGGAGAACACCCGCACACCACCGACACCCGACGACATCCGCCGCTGGTGCCACGCATGTGGCGCCGACGACCAGGCCGAGGACATCATCGCCCAGTCCCGGGACGCCGAGTCGGCGTACATGGAGTGGCGGCGGCAGGTGCGCGCCGGGCTCAAGCGGCTCCAGGACAGCTACCTCGACCTGTACCGGGCCACTGAGCTGTTCCGGATCTACTCACCCACCCTCGTGCCCGGCCTGCTCCAGACGGAGGGCTATGCCCGCGCGGTGCTGTCCGGCGTCGCCGAGCTGTACGACGTCCCCAACGACGCCGACCAGGCCGCAGCCGCGCGCATGGAACGCTCGAAGATCGTGCACGAGCCGGGCCACCGGTTCGTCATGGTGATCGAGGAGGGAGTCCTCTACTACCGGCTGGGCGACGCAGACGCCATGGCCGCACAGCTCGGCTACCTCCTCACCGCTGGCGCCCTACCCTCGGTGTCCCTCGGCGTCATCCCCAAGACTGCGCAACGGACGCTGTGGCCGCAGGAGTTGTTCCATGTCTACGACGACCAGGTGGTGTCTGTGGAGCTGATGTCAGCACGGGTCCGTGTCACGCAGCCGTCCGAGGTTGCCCTGTACCTGCGGGCGTTCGACCAGTTGCGCGGCATGGCCGTGTATGGGGCGGACGCGCGGGCCCTGATCCTGAAGGCCATAGAGGCCCTGCACTGACCCCGGACGCGACGAAACGCCCCCTGAACGGCAGTCATACCGTGCAGGGGGCTTCTGGCTACGCCTTGCCGACTTGCCACTCCACCGGCTCGTCCACATCCGACGGCGAGTACAGGACCCGCTCCGGCCGCCCCTCCTCCGGTACCTGGAACGTGATGTTCCCGCGCACGCAGTCCCCGCCCTTCACCTTCGCCTCCAGCGGATACAACGGCTGCGGCAACTCGCCCCCGCTCACGTGAGTCGGCTCCACCCGCGCCCCGTCCTCGTAGGCCAGCGACCACGGGAACGGGCTCACCTCAAGCGGCTCGTCGCTCTGGTTGCACACCTTCACCTCGACCACAGCCCACTTCTGCCCCGCCGACAGCAGGCCCGGCCCACTGGTGATGCCCTTGTCCTTGTAGGCGAGAGCGGCCGCCGAGAGGTCTACGCTGCTGGTGGTGATGTTGGCGGTGTCGCCGATGTTGAACGTCTCCTGACGGGGGGTGGGGCTCGGCTTCGCGGAGCTGGCCGACGACGGCTCGGAGCTGGCCGCGGTGACTCTGCTGCCGGTGTCGTCCTTGTCGTCCTGGGACTGCGCCACGACAACCCCTGTGGTGACGATCGCGGCGATGACGGCAGCGGCTGAGGCGATGATGATCGCGTTGGTGTAGCTCTTCTTCGGCGCCGACGGTGGTGGCGGGAAGTCGGGCAGGGGTGGTGGCGTGGTGTCCGTCATGGTCCCCCCAGGGCTTTGATGTGCAGGAGGGCATCATGCGCCCAGGTGAGGGTGGCGTGAAGGCTACGTGTCTGTGTTGTGACCCCGGATGGGTGAGACCCTGCCTCCCGCTGGGCGACGCTCGATAGAGCGCCTCTAACCGCACAGGGGACGCGGTTGGTTGGCCACTGACCTGCTGTTTCCCAGGCGGATGGCACGGCCCTGGCACGCCTCTCGCCGGACGTGTGGAGGGCTGAGCACACATCGGGCGTTGCCGTGGAGTCGCTTTTAGAGAATCTGGGCAGCCGCTTCTGTCAGAAACCTGTCCAAGGCGAGGCGCGCCACCTTCCCGCGTTCTGCGCGGTCCTGTTCATTCCGGGCCAAGTGCACTGCGGTAGCGGCGTCCAGAGCATCCTGAGCAAGCTGGCCTAGGCCAGCGTCTCCGCAGACAAGTCGTACGCGGCAGAGCGCTGCGGTGGCGTCTGCTCGACGCTGGTAGGACTCTTCACGCGCCTTCACGAACTCGCTGCTGGTTTGGTCTGCCTGCTCCAAGTGCCAGCGGTCGTTCTGGCTGCGCCGGAAGTCTGTGAGGGCAGCCGCCAGTTCGCTGTAGGCGGTGGTCCGTTCGTTCCATAGCTGCTGGCTTCGGGTGAATCGTTCGCCCTGTCGGGCAATGTGCCGCTGAAAGATGAAGGTGAGCGTGGAACCAGCAAGGGTGCCGAACACCGCGACCAGGCTTGTCAGCACGGGGTTCATGGCCGCAGCCTCTCGTGCGGGAGCGAACGCCGATAGGCCGAGAGTGGCATCTCTCTGGGAGGGAGTCAACGTGCACCGTTCTCGTAGTGGCGGGACGCGAAAAAGTCCGGCAGCAAGCGCGAGCCGCCCGGCCGCTGGCGGGTGCGCTGGTACGACCCGGACGGGAAGCCGAAGGCAAAGACGTTCGCCAAGCTGCCGCAGGCCGAGGCATGGAAGCAGTCGCTCACTGGACGGCTCGACAAGGGCTCATACCGCGACCCGCAGTCGGCGAAGGCCGCATTCGCGGTCGTGGCCGAGGAGTGGTTCAACGCGCTGCAGAAACAGGGACGCACGACACGCAGGGACTACCGCGAGCTGCTCGACCTGTACGTGATCCCGAAGTGGGGCACGTGGCAGGTCGGGGCGGTCCGGTGGGAAGAAGTGTCCGACTGGGTCAAGGAATTGCGGGAGAAGCCGGGGGCGCGCGGGAAATCACTCAGCCCTGCCCGGATCATCAAGATCTACCGCGTGTTCGGCATGGTGATGAAGCGCGCGGTGCAGTCTGGCAGGACCGCGGCCAGCCTCGCCGTTGACCACGACCTGCCGCGTGTCGAGGACGACGGCGAACATGTCTACCTCACGCATGACCAGCTTGAGACGCTTGCCGATGTGGCAGGGGCCTACCGGCCGATGCTGCTGGTCCTCGGCTACTGCGGCATCCGGTGGGGCGAAGTATCGGCGGCGGCTGGCGGACAGCTGGACATCGACCGGCGGCGACTGCGGATCCTCCGGGCTTACTCGGACGTGAAAGGCGTACTTGAAATCGGGCCGGTGAAGAACCATGAGAAGCGGTCGGTGCCGCTGCCCCGGTCAGTTGCCGACGAACTGCGGCCTCTGGTCGAGCACCACGGCCGCGAGCAACTGCTGTTCACTGCGCCGGAGGGCGGGCCACTTCGGTACGGAAACTTCCGGAACCGGGTTTTCGACAAGGCAGTGAAGGCTGCGGGACTCAGCGACCTGGGCGTCACGCCGCACAAGCTTCGGCACACTGCGGCGTCGCTCGCTATCGCGTCTGGCGCTGATGTCAAGGTCGTACAGACGATGCTCGGCCACAAGACGGCGACGATGACCCTCGACCTGTACGGGCACCTCTTCCCGGACCGGCTGGACGAGGTGGCCGACCGGCTAGATGCAGGCCGTCTGACCGCACTCGCCAAACGCAATGCGCCAGTCACACGCGGGGCGTGATCAGATCCATGTGTACTAAATGTGTACTGCCCGCTCGGAGTCCTCCGAACGGGCAGCGGGAAACCGGCCTGTGACCAGCTTCTTTGTATGGAGCCGCCTTCGGGATTCGAACCCGAGACCTACGCATTACGAGTGCGTTGCTCTGGCCATCTGAGCTAAGGCGGCGGGCTGCCCGCACTATGGTGCGATCGGCAACGTCGGTAAGTCTACACAGTTTCCGGGGGTGCTCCGTACGGACCCTGGGGGCACCCCCGGTGGGCCTCGTGATCAGGTGGCTGAGCAGCGCTTTCCCTGGGGTGGAGGGGTGCCTGCGAGGAGGTAGCGGTTGAGCGTGGAGTCGATGCAGGAGCTTCCTCGGCCGTATGCCGTGTGGCCGTCGCCGTCGTAGGTCAGCAGGGTGGCGGAGGAGAGCTGGGCGGCCAGGGACTGGGACCAGGCGTAGGGGGTCGCGGGGTCGCGGGAGGTGCCGACCACGACGATGGGGGCGGCGCCCTTCGCCTCGATGCGGTGGGGTTCGCCGGTCGGGTGGACAGGCCAGTACGTGCAGTTCAGGGAGGCCCAGGCCAGGGTTTCGCCGAAGACCGGGGAGGCCTTCTCGAAGGAGGGGAGGGCTTCTTCGAGCGCTTCGGGGGAAGAGAAGGCGGCGGGGGAATCCAGGCAATTGACCGCCGCGTTCGCGGACATCAGGTTCGCGTACCGGCCGTCGAGGCCGCGCTCGTAGTAGGTGTCGGCGAGGGCGAGCAGGCCCGCGCCGTCCTTGTTCTTCATGGCCGAGGTCAGGGCCTCCCGCAGTCGTGGCCAGGCCGCCTCGTCGTACATCGCCGTGATGACGCCCATCGTCGCCAGCGACTCCCCGAGCTTGCGGCCGTCCGGGTCGTCGGCCTCGATGGGCGCGGCGTCGAGCTGCCGGAAGAAGGCCCTCAGGTTCTTGCCGACCTGGTCAGGTGTGGTGCGCACGTCGCCCAGCGGGCAGTCCGATCTGCGTACGCAGTCCTTTGCGAAGGCCCGGAAGGCCGTCTCGAAGCCGGCCGTCTGATCCTCGTTCATTCGGCGCGCGGGCAGCGACGGATCCATCGCGCCGTCCAGGACCAGCCGCCCCACCCGGTCCGGGTACAGACCCGCGTACGTCGCCCCCAGGAACGTCCCGTACGAGGCACCGACGTACGTCAGCTTCTCGTCGCCCAGTACGCCCCGCAGGATGTCCATGTCGCGGGCCGCCTCAACCGTGGACACATGCCGCAGCACTCGGGCCGAACGCCGCCCGCAGCCCTCCGTGAACTCCTTGACGGCGTCCACCAGTTGGCCTTTCTCGCGCCGGTTGTCGGGAGTGAGGTCCGTCTGCGTGTACGCGTCCATCTCGCGGCCGGTGAGGCATTCGATCGGTTCGCTGCCGGCGACGCCGCGTGGGTCGACGGCGACCATGTCGTAGCGGGAGCGGACCTCCTTCGGGTATCCGACACCCGCGTACGACTGGAGGTAAGCGGTCGCCGAGCCGCCCGGGCCTCCCGGGTTGACCAGAAGCGAACCGAGGCGCTTGCCCGGGCCCGTGGCCTTCTTGCGGGTGACGGCCAGGCTGATGTCGCCGGAGGCCGGCTTGGCGTAGTCGAGCGGGGCCTTGAGCGTGGCGCACTGGAAACCGGGGGCGCCGCAGCCGCGCCACTTCAGCTTCTGGCCGTAGTACGGAGCGAGCGCCGCCGGTGTGGCCTTGGGCAGCGCGGCCAACGCCGAGACTTCCGCCCGGCTCGCGGAGGTCGTCGAACTCCCCATGGAACAGGCGGAGATGAGCAGTCCGCCGATGGCGAGCAGCGTGCCCCACAGATGGAGGAGGCGGCGGGACGCGCAGGATGAGCGGAAGTGGTGGGAGGAGTGGGAATCGCAGGGATGGCCGGTACGGGTTGATCTGGCCCGGGTTGCCCTGAACTGGCGCCTGATGTGCATCCAGCGAGCGTAACCCTGTGCGACGGATCGACCACCGAAGGTCGCCGCAGCATCTCGTACGAGTGACCCCGTCAACTCTCTGCACTGCAACCCCCTGAGCCCACCCACTACCCCCGTATTCCCGTACTCCTCACCCCGCCCGCAACGCCATCGTCATCGCCTCCACCGCCAGCAGCGGCGCCACATTGCGGTCGAGGGCCTCGCGGCAGGCGGCGATCGCTTCTATGCGGCGCAGGGTGGTCTCGGGGGTCGTGCCGCGTGCGAGGCGCTCCAGCGTGTCCTGCATCTCCGTGTTGGCGAGGGCACGGTCGCTGCCGAACTGGAGGGCGAGGACGTCGCGGTAGAAGGCCGTGAGGTCGATCAGGGCCAGGTCCAGGCTGTCGCGCTGTGTGCGGGTTCTGCGGCGCTTCTGCTTGTCTTCCAGTTCCTTCATCACGCCCGCCGTGCCGCGCGGCATCCGGCCGCCCTGGGCCGCGCCGAGCGCCGCCTTCAACTCCTCCGTCTCCTTGGCGTCGATCTCCTCGGCCATCTGCTTGGCGTCCTCGGAAGCCGCGTCGATCAACTCCTGGGCCGCCTTCAGGCAGCCGCCGACGTCGTCGATACGGAGTGGGAGCTTGAGGACGGCGGCGCGGCGCTCGCGGGCGCTCGGGTCCGTGGCCAGGCGGCGGGCGCGGCCGACGTGGCCCTGGGTGGCGCGGGCGGCGACGGCCGCTACGTCGGGTTCGATGCCGTCGCGGCGTACGAGGATGTCGGCGACCGCCGCCACGGGAGGCGTCCGGAGCGTGAGGTGGCGGCAGCGGGAGCGGATGGTCGGCAGGACGTCCTCGAGGGAGGGCGCGCACAGGAGCCAGACCGTGCGGGGGGCGGGCTCCTCGACGGCCTTCAGCAGGACGTTGCCCGCGCCCTCTGTGAGGCGGTCGGCATCTTCCATGACGATGACCTGCCAGCGGCCTGTGGCAGGCGACAGCTGGGCACGGCGCACCAGGTCACGGGTCTCTCTGACGCCGATCGAGAGGAGGTCGGTGCGGACGATCTGCACATCGGCGTGCGTACCGATCAGGCTCGTATGGCAGCCGTCGCAGAACCCGCAGCCAGGGGCTCCGCCGAGGGCACGGTCCGGGCTCACGCACTGGAGGGCGGCGGCGAAAGCCCTCGCCGCCGTGGAACGGCCGGAGCCCGGCGGACCCGTGAACAGCCAGGCGTGCGTCATCTTCGACGTCTCGGGCAACGGGGTGTCGGCGGCCACCGCCGTGACCAGGGCGTCTGCGTCCCGGGCGGCGGCGTCGAGCTGCTCGCTCACCTTCTCCTGACCCACCAGGTCGTCCCATACGGGCATGGGTTGCCGCCCCTCCGTCGCACATCTGCCTTGCCGCGTCCCATTGTGCGGGAGGGCACTGACAACGGGACTTCACGCGTCCGCGTCAGCGCTCACACCCTCACGTCAGCGCCCGCGACACAGCGGTGCCTGCCGCGTCGCAAGCCCGCGAGCCCATGACGCAAGCCCGAGCGCCCATGACGCAAGCCGTCAGCGCTCGCGCCTGGCCTGTCTCTCAACGCCCCGCGACACCGCCCGCGCGCCCGTGACACAAGCTGTCAGCGCCCGCGCCTTCTCGTCAGCGCCAACGAAACAAGCCGGGCAAGCCCGCGTCGCAGACCGCGCGCCTATGAAGCAATCCGCGCGCCTGCGACCGAGCCGTCAGCGCCCCCGACGCCCCCGCCGCCCGCGACCCTCATCGATGTCATCGTCCTCACGCGGGCCCAGCAACTCGTCCGCCAGCGACGGAAGATCGTCCAGCGGTGTCTCCTCGGCCCAGTCCGAGCGGTTCCGCCGACGCGGGCCGCCTTCGGCCTCGAACTGGGGCAGCTCGCGGGTGCGGGCGTCGGAGCCGTCGGGCGCCGGCCGCTCGTCGCGGAAGTACCCCGGGGGCACCCGGTCCGCCGGGCCACCGCCCCGCTGCTCGCCGCCACGGTCGTCCCGTACGGCCTGGTCCTCCCTTACGGGAGGAAGGACAGCCGTCTCGTCCGCGTCCGGGCCCACCGGAGGCAGTACCGCCGTCTCGTCGGCAGCCCCCGGTGGCGCGGGAGGCTGCGGCAGCACGGCCGTCTCCTCCGCGTCGGGCCCGGCTTCGGGAGCGTCACCGGGCGGCACAGGGCGCAGCACGGTGGTCTCGTCGTCCGCCGGTCCGCCGGGAGCGTTCGTCGGCGGCACGACGGGCGTGGGCGTCGGCACCGTGACCTCGTTGTCGGGGGTGGTCGCGCCGGAACCAGCCGCTCCATCAGCCGGAGTGCCGGAACCCGAAGCCTCCGCACTGGCAGCAGCCGCAGCCGCCGCTCCCCTGCGAGCCTCTTCGGCCCGGAGCAACGCCTCCTCGGCCTTCCGCTGCTTCTCCAGGCGCCGCGCCTCGGCCTCGGCCCGGAGCCGCGCCTCCTCCTCGGCCTGCTTGCGCAGACGCTCCTGCTCGGCCGCGCGCGCCTGTTCCTCCGCGAGCCGCCGCTTCCGCTCCTCCTCGGCCCGCCGACGCGCCTCTTCGGCCTGCTGCCGGGCCACCTCGGCCTGCCGCTCCAGCTCGCGCCGCTGGGCCTCCTCAAGCTCGCGCCGCTTGCGTTCCTCTTCCTCCGCGCGCAGCCGGGCGAGCTGCTCCTGCCGCTCGCGCTCGAGGCGCTCCTCCTCGGCCTTGCGGGCGGCCTCTTCCTCGGCGCGCCGCCGCGCCTCCTCCTCGGCCGCCTTACGGGCCTCCTCCTGGGCCTTCACCTCGGCCTCGGAGAGGGGCAGCATCACGTCGAGACGGTGCCGTATCACCGTCGTGACGGCGTCGGACTCCTGCCCACCGTCGACCACCAGGTAGCGCGTGGGGTCGGCTGCGGCGAGCGTCAGGAAACCGGCCCGCACGCGCGCGTGGAACTCGGCGGGCTCCGACTCCAGCCGGTCCGGCGCCTCCGTGAACCGCTCCCGGGCGGTCTCCGGCGACACATCGAGCAGCACGGTCAGATGAGGCACCAGCCCGTTGGTCGCCCATCGCGAGATCCGCGCGATCTCGGTCGGGGACAGATCGCGACCGGCCCCCTGGTACGCCACGGACGAGTCGGTGTAGCGGTCCGAGATGACCACCGCGCCCCGCTCCAGCGCGGGCCGCACCACGGTGTCCACGTGCTCGGCGCGGTCGGCGGCATACAGCAGCGCCTCCGCGCGGTGGGACAGCCCGGCCGACGACACGTCCAGCAGGATCGACCGCAGCCGCTTGCCCACGGGCGTGGCACCCGGCTCACGCGTCAGCACGACTTCGTGCCCCTTGGAGCGGATCCACTCCGCGAGCGCCTCGGCCTGCGTCGACTTCCCGGCCCCGTCACCGCCCTCCAGGGCGATGAAGAACCCGTTCGCGGCCGGTGCCGTCGCGGGCTCGTCCCCGCCCCTCAGCGCGTCCCGCAGGTCGTGCCGCAGCGGTACGCCGGACCGGTCGTCGACCTTGGCCAGCACCAGCGCGGCGACCGGCAGCAGCAGTGCGCCGATCAGCATCAGGGTGAAGGCGGCGCCGCCGTGCGCGAACACGAACTTGCCGTTTTCCAGCCGGTGCGGCCCGATCGCCGCCGCCAGCACGGGGGCCACCAGGGCACCCAGGGCGACGTAGACCCGTACGACCGCGTGGAGATGCTCCGTCGTACGCGCCCGCCGGTGGTCCTCGGCCTCCTGGTCGAGCAGCGTGTGCCCGGTATTCGCTGCGACGCCCGCGCCGATGCCCGCGAGCGCCGAGATCAGGATCACCGTGGTGACGTCCGGGACGAGCCCCGCGGCGAGCAGCGCCAGGCCCGTGAAGGCGATGGCCAACGAGAGCAGCCGGCGCCGCGACAGCGGAGGCAGCAGCTTCGGAGCCGTACGGATGCCCAGGACGACGCCGCCCGTCAGGGCCGCCACCAGCAGCCCGTACAGCACCGGCCCGCCGCCCAGGTCCTTGGCGTGCAGCACGGATACGGCGACCGCGGCGGCGATCGCGGCGGCGACGGCCGCGCAGGCCAGGACCAGCAGCGGAAACGAACCCGTACGCCCCTTGTCGACGCCGGTGCCCGACTTGGGGCGGCGCAGGCCCTCGAGCGGCGACCGCGCGCGCGGGGTGCGCGCGTCGGGCAGTTCGAGAACGGTCAGCACCGACAGGGAGGCGGCGAACAGGCCCGCCGCGACATAGGACGCGAGCGCCGCCTGATGCTGGTCGAACCAGGCGATTCCGGCGCCCAGCAGGTTGTTGAGCAGCCCGGCCACGACGAGAGCGGCGGCCGCCAGGGGCACCGCCACGAATCCCGTACGCAGCGACAGGCGCCGCAGCGTCTCCGTGTGGTCCGGCAGCGGACGCACCGCCGCGCCCTCAGGGGGAGCCGCGGGCAGCAGCGCGGGCGCCGCGCTCTCCCGGCACACCGTCCAGAAGCGCTCGGCGACCCCGGTGACGAACGCGGTCACCAGGATCACGGCCAGCGCATCGTCGGGCGTCCAGTCGATCCACAGGGGCGCGATGATCAGCAGTACGACCCGCACACCGTCCGCCGCGACCATGGTCCAGCGGCGGTCGAGCGGCCCGTCCTGGGAGGTCAGGGAGGTGAGCGGTCCGAGGAGTACGGCTCCGAAGAGCAGCGTCGCGAGTATCCGCGCCCCGAAGACGGCCGAGACGGCGAAGGCCACCCCGCGGTAGTTGCCCCCGAAGGACCCCGCCGCGACCGCCGCCTGAAGCGCGAGCACGACCAGGACGAGCAGTGCGAGGGCGTCGCCGACGCTGCCCACGAGCTGAGCGCTCCACAGCCGCTTCAACTGCGGCAGGCGGAGCAGCGCGCGGACAGCGCGCTCTCGTGAATCTGCGACCAGGGCGTCGTCTGGGGCCGGGGTGTGGGCCGTTGGCTGCTCCGCTCGCGTCATGCGTTCAGCCTATCGGGAGGCGCCGACAACCCCGAAGGGGCGCCCACACATACGGATGCGAGGCCTCCGCACGACGCCGGAACCCACCCCGGGACGCTGAAGCACAGCCCCGGGGCGACCAGGCTCAGCCCTCCGAAGCCGCCGCCTTCTTGGTGGCTGCCTTCTTGGCCGGAGCCTTCTTGGCGGCAGTCTTCGAAGTCGTCGTCTTCTTGGCTGCCGTTTTCTTCGCAGGTGCCTTCTTGGTGGCCGTTTTCTTGGCCGCGGCCTTCTTCGCCGTCTTCTTGGCGGGTGCCTTCGCGCGCTTCTCCGCGAGCAGCTCGTAACCCCGCTCCGGGGTGATGTCCTCGACGCTGTCGCCGGACCGCAGGGTCGCGTTGGTCTCGCCGTCGGTGACGTACGGCCCGAAGCGCCCGTCCTTGACGACGACCGGCTTCTCACTGACCGGGTCCGTGCCCAGCTCCTTGAGCGGCGGCTTGGCGGCGGCCCGCCCGCGCTGCTTGGGCTGGGCGTAGATGGCGAGCGCCTCTTCCAGCGTGATCGTGAAGAGCTGCTCCTCGGACTGCAGCGAACGCGAGTCCGTGCCCTTCTTCAGGTACGGCCCGTAGCGCCCGTTCTGCGCGGTGATCTCCACGCCCTCGGCGTCCTTGCCGACGACGCGCGGCAGCGACATCAGCTTGAGCGCGTCCTCCAGAGTCACCGTGTCCAGGGACATCGACTTGAAGAGCGAGGCCGTACGCGGCTTGACGGCGTTCTTGCCGGTCTTCGGGGTGCCCTCGGGGAGCACTTCGGTGACGTACGGCCCGTAGCGCCCGTCCTTGGCGACGATCTGGTGGCCGGTGACCGGGTCGGCGCCCAGCTCGAAGTCGCCGCTCGGCTTGGCGAGCAGTTCCTCCGCGTACTCGACCGACAGCTCGTCCGGAGCGAGATCGTCCGGGACGTCGGCGCGCTGGTGGTTCTCAGAGTCCTTCTCGCCGCGCTCGACGTAGGGGCCGTAGCGCCCGACGCGCAGCACGATGTCGTTGCCGACGGGGAACGACGACACCTCGCGGGCGTCGATCGCGCCCAGGTCGGTGACGAGCTCCTTGAGGCCGCCCAGGTGGTCCCCGTCGCCGTTGCCCGAGTCGGCCGCGCTGCGGTCGCCGTTCGCGCCCTCACCGAAGTAGAAGCGCTTCAGCCACGGCACGGCACGCGCCTCGCCCCGCGCGATGCGGTCGAGGTCGTCCTCCATCTTGGCCGTGAAGTCGTAGTCGACGAGCCGCCCGAAGTGCTTCTCCAGGAGGTTGACCACGGCGAAGGACAAGAAGGACGGCACCAGGGCCGTGCCCTTCTTGAAGACATAGCCGCGGTCGAGGATAGTCCCGATGATCGACGCGTACGTCGACGGGCGGCCGATCTCGCGCTCTTCGAGCTCCTTGACCAGGCTGGCCTCGGTGTAGCGGGCCGGCGGCTTGGTCGCGTGGCCGTCGACCGAGATCTCCTCGGCGGACAGTGCGTCGCCCTCGGCCACCTGGGGCAGCCTGCGCTCGCGGTCGTCGAGCTCGGCGTTCGGGTCGTCGGCGCCCTCGACGTACGCCTTCAGGAAGCCGTGGAAGGTGATGGTCTTGCCGGAGGCGCTGAACTCGGCGTCCCGGCCGTCCGCGGCGCGGCCACCGATCTTCACCGTGACAGAGTTCCCGGTCGCGTCCTTCATCTGGGAGGCGACGGTCCGCTTCCAGATCAGCTCGTAGAGCCTGAACTGGTCGCCGGTCAGCCCGGTCTCGGCAGGCGTACGGAAACGGTCCCCGGAGGGGCGGATCGCCTCGTGCGCCTCCTGCGCGTTCTTGACCTTCCCGGCGTACGTACGCGGCCGGTCCGGCAGGTAGTCGGCGCCGTACAGCTGCGTGACCTGCGCGCGGGCCGCGGCGACCGCCGTGTCCGAGAGGGTCGTGGAGTCCGTACGCATGTAGGTGATGAAGCCGTTCTCGTACAGCTTCTGAGCCACCTGCATCGTGGCCTTCGCGCCGAAGCCGAGCTTGCGCGAGGCCTCCTGCTGCATCGTCGTCGTACGGAACGGTGCGTACGGGGAGCGACGATACGGTTTCGACTCGACGGACCGTACGGAGAAATCGGTGTTCTCCAGGGCGGCGGCGAGCGCGCGGGCGTTCGCCTCGTCCAGGTGAAGCGTGTTCGCGCTCTTGATCTGACCGAGCGAGTCGAAATCGCGGCCCTGGGCGACACGCCTGCCGTCGACCGTCGTGAGACGCGCGACCAGGGAGGACGGGTCGCTCCGGTCGCCGGCGCGGCCGGTGCCGAAGGTGCCCGTCAGATCCCAGTACTCGGCGGAACGGAACGCGATGCGCTCGCGCTCCCGCTCGACGACCAGGCGGGTCGCCACGGACTGGACGCGGCCCGCCGACAAGCGCGGCATGACCTTCTTCCAGAGGACCGGCGAGACCTCGTAGCCGTAGAGGCGGTCGAGGATGCGGCGGGTCTCCTGGGCGTCGACGAGCTTCTGGTTGAGCTCGCGCGGGTTGGCGACGGCGGCCTGGATCGCGGCCTTGGTGATCTCGTGGAAGACCATCCGCTTGACCGGGACCTTGGGCTTGAGCACCTCCTGGAGGTGCCAGGCGATGGCCTCGCCCTCGCGGTCCTCATCGGTGGCGAGGTAGAGCTCGTCGGAGTCCTTCAGCAGGTCTTTGAGCTTCTTGACCTGGGCCCTTTTGTCGGCGTTGACGACATAGATGGGCTGGAAGTCGTGTTCGACGTCCACGCCGAGGCGGCGCACCTCGCCGGTGTACTTCTCGGGCACCTCCGCGGCGCCGTTGGGGAGGTCGCGGATGTGCCCGACGCTCGCTTCGACGACGTAGCCAGGGCCGAGGTAGCCCTTGATCGTCTTCGCCTTGGCAGGCGACTCGACGATGACGAGTCGGCGGCCGCCGTGTGCGGTCTCGCTGGTCGGGGACAACTTCGCTCTTCTCTCCGGTCGACGCAGGGGGTCTCGCCCCGGTCCTTCGTCCCGGGGGTCGGATCGTGCTGACGCTGCGGAGTGTGACGGTACATCCCGCCCCCGTGTCAAACGGGAAAAGCCCGCAACGGCCACTCGAACGGTAACCCGACTCCCGGCATTCCTGCCGCCCGGAGTGTGGACCTGCCGTTTCGGCTCTAAACGGAGCGTGATCTCTCAGTTACCGAAACGGCGGAATCATGCCGGGCGGAGATCTTGCCTTCGACCCTTCGGAGGCACCAACTCCGGTTCACCGGCGGGCATCCGTCCGCAAACGCGGAGTCGCACCGGAACACGCGCCTCCTCAGATGCGTGTGAAGCACCACACCGCGAGCAGCAGCGCGGCCGTCCCGGCGAAGCTCGCCACCGTCGCGGACACGGCCGGGCTCATCCCCTCGGCGACGGGTTCGCGGTGCCGCAGCCGGGCCGCGGTCCACACCAGCAGTCCGGCTCCGAACAGGGCGAACACCGATCCCGCGAAGACCGCCGGTCCGTTCTCCATGGTTCGTTCCCTTCGCCCTTGGGTGCCCAAGGACGGGAGGCTGACACCTCCGGGAGGCCAGCACACGAACCCACGGTGAACGCACGGCGGACAGACCCGCGCGACTCCCCGCACATCGCACCCGCGCCGCAGTGCCGCCCCGGTTCGAATGTGCGGACGCGGCGATTTCGCGCCATCCATGACGACTCGGCTGTCGCGGGGCTCCCGCTCGTCGGGTTGCTCAGCCGGCGGGCTCGAGGAACCCCTGCTCGATCAGCAGCCGGATCTGCGCGGGCGTACGGTCCCGCAGCAACACCGGGTCCTCACCGATCAGTTGGGCGATGGCGTCCAGAATTCGCCCCGCGCTGAGCTGGCCGTCGCACACACCCGCGAAGCCCGCGCCCACCGTGTCCACCCTGGTGGCCCGCCGCATCCCGCGGTTCTGGCGCAGTACGACATGCTCCGGATCCTCGGCGCCGGGCAGCCCGACCTGCTCCTGCACGATCTCCCCCGCGAGCTTGAAGTGCCCGGCGAGCAGCGCCGCGTCGTCGTGCGCACGCAGATAGTCCACGCGGTCGAAGTGCGCGCGCACCGTCTCGCCGAGCGGCTGTTCGACGGGATGCGGCCACTCCTCCACGACGACCGAGGGCTGCGCGGCCCCCGACTTGCGCAGGGTGATCCACCCGAAGCCCACGGCTCTGACCTTCCGCGCCTCGAACTCGTCGAGCCAGGCGTCGTAGCGCGCCTGGTACTCCACCGGATCCGAACGATGATCACCGGCGTCCCGCAGCCACAACTCGGCGTACTGCATGACGTCCTGCACTTCGCGCTGCACGACCCACGCGTCACAGTCGCGCGGCACCCAGGACCGCAGCCGGTCCTGCCAGTCCTCCCCCTCCACGTGCTGCCAGTTGGCAAGGAACTGCGCATATCCCCCTTCGTTGAGGTGAGCGCCCGCCCCTTGAACGAGCGCCCGGCACAGATCGTCCCCGCCCATCCCGCCGTCCCGGTAGGTGAGCCGGGCGCCGGGAGAGATGACGAAAGGCGGGTTGGAGACGATCAGGTCGTACGTCTCCTCGCCGACGGGCTCGAAGAGCGAGCCCTCGCGCAGATCGGCCCCCTGTGCGCCGGACAGGGCGAGCGTGAGCGCGGTGATGTGCAGCGCGCGCGGGTTGACGTCCGTGGCGGTCACGCGCGTGGCGTGCTGTGCGGCGTGCAGCGCCTGAATACCGGAGCCGGTGCCGAGATCGAGCGCCGACTGCACGGGCGTACGCACCGTGATGCCCGACAGCGTCGTGGACGCGCCGCCCACTCCGAGTACGACCCGTTCATCACGGCTGCCGATGCCTCCGGCTCCGCCGACCGCGCACCCCAGGTCGGCGACGATGAACCAGTCCTCGCCGCCGGGTCCGCCGTACGGCCGGACATCGACCGTCGCCGCGACCTCGTCGCCGCCGGTCCTGGTCAGCCAGCCGCCCTCCAGGCAGTCCTGAACGGGCAGTACGTCCACCACGCGCGCGTGCGGCACGGGCTGCTGCAACAGGAACAGCCGTACGAGCGTCTCCAGCGGCGTGTCGCCCCGGGTCGCCCGGAGTGCGGGCACGGTCTCGCTCCGGGCCAGTGCCGCGTACGCGGAGGCGCCCAGCAGATCGAGCAGGCCGTCGGCGCTGAAGGAGGCACCCAGGAGGGCGTCCCGCAGCCGCGCGGTGACGTCGGAGCGGTCGGTCGAGGGCAGCGTTGCCAGGCTGGTGTTACTCACGCCTCCATTGTTGCCGCTCCCGCCGACGGGGCGCTTGCCCCTGTGGACAACATGCCGCCTGTGGACAAGCGACATGTCGAGAACAATCCGCCCACCACATGCCGAGGGCCCGGCACGCGCGCGTACCGGGCCATTTCTCGGTTGACGGAGATCGGTCTCCTGGGGTCAACCGTTGGTCGCCGACGGCGACCCGGCGGCGGACTTGCAGCTCTCCTGCTTGGCCATCGCCTTGCCCACCTCGCCCTCCTGCAGCTTGTTCAGGGCGACGTTGCCGCTCTGGCCCAGCTTGTCCAGCTCGGTGGCGATGTCCTTGAGCCCGTCCGCGAACTTCCCCTGGTCCTTGGTGTCGAGCGCGTCGACCTGCTTCTTGAGGTCGGCGTACGACGTGGAGATGCCGTTGAGCTCCTTGACGGCGTCCGTCTGCTTCTTCTTGCCCTCCTCGACGTCCGGCGCCCCGGCCTTGCTCACGGCGGCGCCGATCGCCTTGTAGGCGTCGGACATGTCCTGGAAGGCCTGGGAGTCCGTCTTCTGGACGTCGGCCGGCGTGCTGTTGTCCGAGGTCTGCTTCTGGATGGAGGTGTTGGCGGCCTCGATCTTCTTCGCCTGCGGCTGCACCTCGTCACAGACCTCTTTGGCCCAGGAGTTCAGCTTGTCGCTGCTGTCGTCTCCGCCACATCCCGACAGCGCCAGTACCAGTACCGCACCGCCGGACAGTGCGGCCGCGAGCTTCTTGTTCACCGGATTGGTCCCTTCCATGGCTCTCGGCCCCGGAACATACACGCCAAGTGGGCGGCACCCACGAACTGGAAGTCCGATTTGTTAAATATTGTAGCCATTTGCACCAAGCGAGAGAAGGCTCACGAACCCGGCGCTAAAACCCTCGAGCGGGCGGACGGCGCGTCAAGACGCGCTGCCCGCCCGCTCGTTGAGCGGAACCTGACCAGCCGTAAGGCCAAGCCGTGGAGCGATCGCTCAGGAAACCACCGCCGCATCCGGCGATTTGGAGGCCGGTTCGGAGTTGTCTTCGTCACCCACGGCGATACCGCGCCGCTTGGACACGTACACCGCGCCGACGATCACGGCGAACGAGAGCACCGCGATGAGTACGCGCATGCCCACGCTCTTGTCCTCCCCGTACGAGAACTTGACGACCGCGGGCGCGATGAGCAGCGCCACCAGGTTCATCACCTTCAGCAGGGGGTTGATCGCGGGACCGGCGGTGTCCTTGAAGGGGTCGCCGACCGTGTCGCCGATCACCGTGGCGGCATGGGCCTCGCTGCCCTTGCCACCGTGGTGACCGTCCTCGACGAGCTTCTTCGCGTTGTCCCAGGCGCCGCCGGAGTTGGCGAGGAAGACCGCCATCAGCGTGCCCGTGCCGATCGCGCCCGCGAGGAACGAGCCGAGCGCACCGACCCCGAGCGTGAACCCGATCGCGATCGGCGTCAGTACGGCGAGCAGACCGGGCGTGGCCAGCTCGCGCAGCGCGTCCTTGGTGCAGATGTCGACGACGCGCCCGTACTCGGGCTTCTCGCTGTAGTCCATGATCCCGGGGTGCTCGCGGAACTGCCGCCGCACCTCGTAGACCACGGCCCCGGCGGACCGCGACACCGCGTTGATCGCCAGCCCCGAGAAGAGGAAGACGACCGCGGCACCCGCGATGAGCCCGACCAGGTTGTTGGGCTGCGAGATGTCCATCATCAGGTTCAGTGGCGCGTCCTCGCCGGTGACCGTCTCGCCCACTTCGTTCGCGGCCGTGAGGATCGCGTCACGGTACGAGCCGAAGAGCGCCGCAGCCGCCAGTACGGCCGTGGCGATGGCGATGCCCTTGGTGATGGCCTTGGTGGTGTTGCCGACGGCGTCCAGGTCGGTGAGCACCTGCGCGCCTGCGCCCGTGACGTCACCGGACATCTCAGCGATGCCCTGCGCGTTGTCGGAGACCGGCCCGAAGGTGTCCATGGCGACGATCACGCCGACCGTGGTGAGCAGGCCGGTACCGGCCAACGCCACCGCGAAGAGCGCCAGCATGATCGACGTACCGCCGAGCAGGAAGGCCCCGTAGACGCCGAGGCCGATCAACAGGGCGGTGTAGACGGCCGATTCGAGACCGATGGAGATACCCGCGAGGACGACGGTGGCCGCACCGGTGAGCGAGGTCTTGCCGATGTCCCGTACGGGACGACGGGTGGTCTCGGTGAAGTAGCCGGTCAGCTGCTGGATCAGCGCGGCCAGGACGATGCCGATCGCGACGGCGACGATCGCGAGGATCCGCGGGTCGCCGCCCTTGTCGAGGACTTCCGTGTTCGCGCCGTCCAGCTCCGCGTACGAGGACGGGAGGTAGACGAACACGGCCACGGCCACCAGCGCCATCGAGATCACCGCGGAGATGAAGAAGCCGCGGTTGATGGCGCTCATGCCGCTTCGGTCGGCCCGGCGCGGCGCCACCGCGAAGATGCCGATCATCGCGGTGATCACGCCGATCGCGGGCACGATCAGCGGGAAGCCGAGCCCGTAGTCGCCGAACGCCGCGCTGCCGAGGATGAGTGCGGCGACGAGCGTGACGGCGTACGACTCGAAGAGGTCGGCGGCCATGCCGGCGCAGTCGCCGACGTTGTCGCCCACGTTGTCGGCGATGGTCGCGGCATTGCGCGGGTCGTCCTCCGGAATGCCCTGCTCGACCTTGCCGACCAGGTCGGCGCCGACGTCGGCGGCCTTGGTGAAGATGCCGCCGCCGACACGCATGAACATCGCGATCAGCGCGGCACCGAGACCGAAGCCCTCCAGGACTTTCGGTGCGTCGGCCGCGTACACCAGCACCACACAGGAGGCGCCCAGCAGACCGAGCCCCACCGTGAACATGCCGACGACGCCGCCCGTTCGAAAAGCGATCTTCATGGCTTTGTGCGAGACGGCGGTGAGATCCTTTTCGGGTTCACCTTCCGCTGGAGTCGCTTCCCGTGCCGCGGCGGCCACGCGGACATTGCTGCGTACGGCGAGCCACATGCCGATATAGCCGGTGGTCGCCGAGAACGCCGCGCCGATCAAGAAGAAGACCGATCGTCCGGCGCGCTGATTCCAGTCGTCCGCGGGCAACAGCATGAGCAGGAAGAACACCGCGACGGCGAATACGCCCAGGGTGCGCAACTGGCGCGTCAGATAGGCGTTCGCGCCTTCCTGGACCGCCGCCGCGATCTTCTTCATGCTGTCGGTGCCCTCGCCGGCCGCGAGAACCTGGCGTACCAGGATCCCGGCGACCACGAGAGCCGCCAGGGCCACGACCGCGATGAAGATCACGATGAGGCGGTTGTCGTCGGTCAGAACCGCGGCCGCGAGGGTTGTGGGCTGGTCAAACTGATGAGGGGTAGAAAGCCCCGCCATTCGTCCTCCTTGACGCTTGGGCTGAGCTCAAGATGTGGACGGATTGTAGGTAGCTGAACCTGATCAAAACAGTGCGCGGTAAGCGGAATCCGCCTTCACATGCTCTTCAGTAAATGATCCACGGACCCTCATGGAACCCGAAAGCGGTAATGCCCCAAAAGCATTGACGCTTGATCCGTTGACGCGCGACAGCGGTAAACCCGATCATAATGCTGATCGTGAATTCATTCACGATAACGCGCGCGCAATCCATGTGCACGGGCGGGCACGAACACGCACAACGAGAAAGGGCCCCGCTGAGCAGGGCCCTTTCCGTTACTGCGTGGGTGAGGGAGTCAGGGAACGAGCGTGGCCGGCGGCGTGGTGGGCCAGCTCATCCTGATCAGTCCGCCGTTCTCACCGGCGGTGACCTCCACGTCGTCGACGAGACCGCTGATGACCGCGAGACCCATCTCGTCCTCTTCGGTCTCCGCGTCCGGATCGTCGGCTCCGCCTTCGGCGCCCGACGTCTTCTCGCCGGGAGTCGCATGCGGCGCCTCGTCGCCGACCTCGATGGAGAACTGCTTCTCCTCCTCGATCAACAGCACCCGCACCGGCGCCGAGATGCCGCCGCTCTGGTGCAGCCCAACAGCCCGCGTACAGGCCTCGCCGACGGCGAGCCTGACCTCGTCGAGGACGGCCTCGTCCACTCCGGCCCTGCGCGCCACCGCTGCCGCCACCAGTCGGGCGGTCCTGACGTGCTCGGGCAGCGCGCTGAAGCGGAGTTCAACGGTGGCCATGCATCCCCCTCGGAACTACGGGCGTGCTGTCAGGGGGCCGGGCCGCGAGGCCCGAACCCCCCTCGTTGACTTTCTTCCGTCCCGGACCCACGGCCCGGAACCGGCCTTCGGCCAAGGGCCGCTCGGTCACGACCGAGGACCGCTCAGTCAGTGGCCGCTACCGCTTCCTCGACCGAGGTGTGGATGGGGAACACCTTGGTGAGGCCGGTGATGCGGAAGATCTTCAGAATGCGCTCCTGGTTGCAGACCAGTCGCAGCGAGCCCTCGTGGGCACGCACCCGCTTCAGGCCGCCGACCAGCACGCCGAGTCCGGTGGAGTCGAGGAAGTCCACGCCCTCCATGTCGACGACAAGATGAAAACTGCCGTCGTTCACCAGCTCGACCAGCTGCTCGCGCAGCTTGGGCGCGGTATATACATCGATTTCGCCACCGACTTCGACGACCGTACGATCGCCGACGGTACGTGTCGACAGGGACAGGTCCACGGATCCTCCAGCACCTTGCTATCGAGCGGTCGCCCCTCGGGACACCTCGGCGGCGCCCCCGGGACTGTTCGCCAGCCGCGATGGCATTCAATCACTTACCGGCAGGCGTGCACGACGCCTTAGGCCCATTGTCCGTCACGCCAGTGACACACTCGATGCCGATGGCCAAGAATCCCCGGTCCGATCGACCCTCGACGGACACCGCTTCCCGACCCGCTCCGAGCACGGTTCTGAACCGGCTCGCCTCGGGGCCGAGCCGGGCTTCGCGCATCACTCATACGGAGCACTTGCCCGCACGTGAGGGCCGCCATGCCGTCTGGCCGGACCGGATCCGCTCCGAGGTGATCGCGGCAGTGCAGGCCGCGGGCATCGAGCACCCCTGGGCCCACCAGGCACAAGCCGCCGAGCACGCCCTGGACGGCGACTCAGTGATCGTCGCCACAGGCACCGCCTCGGGCAAGTCGCTGGCGTACCTGGCCCCGGTGCTGTCGTGTCTACTCGATGGCTCCGAAGCCGCCAACGGCCGTGGCGCCACCTCCCTCTACCTCGCCCCGACCAAGGCCCTCGCGGCGGACCAGTGCCGATCCGTGAAGGAAATTTCACATCCTCTGGGCAATGCGGTGCGTCCTGCGGTCTACGACGGGGACACTCCCGTCGAGGAACGCGAGTGGATACGCCAGTACGCCAACTACGTCCTGACCAACCCCGACATGCTGCACCGAGGGATTCTGCCCTCCCACCCTCGCTGGTCCTCCTTCCTGCGCGCGCTGCGCTATGTCGTCATCGACGAGTGCCACACGTACCGCGGCGTCTTCGGCTCGCACGTCGCCCAGGTACTGCGCCGGCTGCGCCGACTGTGTGCTCGGTACGGCTCCTCGCCCGTCTTCCTCCTCGCCTCGGCGACCGCCGCCGAACCGTCGGTGGCCGCTCGCCGGCTGACCGGTCTCCCGGTCGTCGAGGTCGCGGACGACGCCTCACCGCGCGGCGAACTGGTGTTCGCCCTCTGGGAGCCCCCGCTCACCGAACTCCACGGCGAGAAGGGCGCCCCCGTCCGCCGTACCGCCACCGCCGAGACCGCGGACCTCCTCACCGACCTGACCGTGCAGGGCGTCCGCTCGGTCGCGTTCGTACGCTCCCGCCGGGGCGCGGAGCTGATCTCGGTGATCGCCCAGGAACGGCTCGCCGAGGTCGACCGCTCCCTGGCCCGGCGCGTGGCCGCGTACCGAGGCGGCTACCTCCCCGAGGAACGCCGCGCCCTCGAGCAGGCCCTCCACTCCGGCGAACTCCTCGGCCTCGCCGCCACCACCGCCCTCGAACTCGGCATCGACGTCTCGGGACTGGACGCCGTCGTCATCGCGGGCTACCCCGGCACGAGGGCCTCGCTGTGGCAGCAGGCGGGCCGCGCGGGACGCTCCGGGCAGGGCGCCCTCGCGGTTCTGGTGGCCCGCGACGACCCACTGGACACGTTTCTCGTCCACCACCCGGAGGCCCTGTTCGACCAGCCCGTGGAGTCCACCGTCCTCGACCCCGACAACCCGTACGTCCTCGCACCCCACCTGTGCGCCGCCGCCGCCGAACTCCCTTTGACGGACGAGGACCTGCCGCTCTTCGGTCCGGCCGCCGCCGATCTGCTTCCGCAACTGGAGGCCGCGAAGCTACTGCGCCGCCGTACGAAGGCGTGGCACTGGACGCGCCGGGAACGAGCCGCCGACCTCACGGACATCCGTGGCGGGGGCGGCAGTCCCGTACAGGTCGTCGAGGCCGGCTCAGGGCGGCTGCTGGGCACGGTCGACGCCGGCGCCGCGCACACCAGCGTCCACGACGGGGCGGTCCACCTCCACCAGGGCCGTACGTACCTGGTGAAGGAACTGGACCTCGAGGACTCGGTCGCCCTGGTCGAGGAGGCCAGCCCGCCGTATTCGACGGTCGCCCGCGACACCACGGCCATCTCCGTCCTGGAAACGGACGTCGAAGTCCCCTGGGGCGCGGGCCGGTTGTGTTACGGCTCCGTCGAGGTCACCAACCAAGTCGTCTCCTTCCTGCGTCGTCGTGTCATCACCGGCGAAGTGCTCGGCGAGACGAAACTCGATCTCCCTCCTCGTACGCTCCGCACACGCGCCGTGTGGTGGACGGTCACCGAGGACCAGCTCGACGCAGCCCGTGTGACCCCGGAGATCCTCGGCGGAGCCCTGCACGCCGCCGAACACGCGTCGATCGGCATGCTCCCGCTGTTCGCCACCTGCGACCGCTGGGACATCGGCGGCGTCTCCGTCCCTCTGCATCCGGACACCCTCCTCCCGACGGTCTTCGTGTACGACGGCCACCCCGGCGGGGCAGGCTTCGCCGAGCGCGCCTTCCACACGGCTCGCGAGTGGCTCACGGCCACCCGCCAGGCCATCGCCTCCTGCGAGTGCGAGGCCGGCTGCCCCTCCTGCATCCAGTCCCCCAAGTGCGGCAACGGCAACGACCCATTGCACAAGCGGGGGGCTGTGCGATTGCTGACGGTTCTGCTGCGGGGTGCTCCGGAGGGACAGGCGTCCGGGGCCGCCTCGCGAGCAGGAGCCGGGGGTGAGGCGGCGGACGGGTAGCTCGCGAGAGCGTCGGCTTCCTGGCGTCGGCCCCAACAGCGGGCCCTGGCCAAGCGGCGCGCCCGGACCGGCGGCCGGAAACGGAGTTACGGCGTCACCCCCGGTGCGGAGCTGGCCTCACTCCCAGGTGCACGGTGGGCTCTTCGCGAGCTCCGTGCGAGACCGATCCTCCGCTTCCCAAGCCGGCGAACGTGGCGCCACGCACCGGGTCCCTCCACGGGTTCACCCCCTCTCCGGCTCCGCCGCCTCACCCCCGAGGTGAGGCGGCGCCATCACCCCCTCAGGTCCGGCCGGAGGCTTCGGCCCCGCCGGTCCCGCCCGAGACCTGACCTCCGCTGTGAACGGCCCTCGTCCCGCCGCGACCCTGACGTCCGAGATCTCGCCGTAGACGGCGCACCGGACGATGCGGGTGCCCTGTGCCCGCGCCACCCGGTCCGCCTGGGCGCAGGCCGCCGTACCGCCCTCCATCCAGTGGTCGGCCGCCGCGAGCGCCGCCAAGTCGGCGGCGCCGCCCGCGTGGTGACGGGTCATCACCGCTTGGCTCATCGCGAGGATGGCGCCGAAGAAGACGCACAGCACCGCGATGACGCCCACCGCCAAGACGGTCGCCGAGCCCCGGTCCGAGGAGAACGCTCTCCTGCGCGAAACCCACCATCGTTCGCTTCCCTTCGTCATCCGCCCGTCCCCACCGTCTCCTCTGCCAGGGCCACAGCCTCGTGCTCCAGGTCGAGAGCCAGCGCGTCGGGCCCCGGAGGCTTCGCCGCGACCCGCACGCGCACCAGGTCGCCCTCGCGCCGAACCGTGACCTGCGCCCCGTCCGGCGCCGTCTCCCTGGCCACCGTCGTCACCGTGCCCGGCGGGTCCTGGCGGGCCGCCGCACGTGCCCCCGCCCGGGCTGCGTCCACGCACTGGATGTGCGCGGACGCGGCCAGCAGGGCCCAGACCAGTGCCAACGCGAACGCGATCAGCACGGGCAGCACCATGGCCGCCTCCGCCGTCACAAACCCTCCGTCCCCGGCCAGCCGCCGGAACGGACCCCGGCGCCGTACCGGACGGGCCGACTGCTGCTCAGAACTGGCCATTGAGCGCTCGCTCCACGATGTCTTGCAGAGCCCCCTTGACCTGCCCACTGGTCACCACCTCGTAGAGCAGCGCGGCGAACCCCACCGCCGCGATCAGGCCCATCGCGTACTCGGAGGTCACCATTCCGGCATCCCTCCGCGCCGCCGAAGCCCTCCGCACCACCCAGGCAGTCGGCAGCGCCCATGCCCTGCCCGCCAGCGCCTGCATCCGTCCGGCCCGCACTCGTACCCGCATTGCCTTGTTCATCCGAACCCCCGTGTAGATCCGCACTGTCGCCTCGTCCGACTCATTCACTTCGCCCGGCTGTGCCGGACCTGTTCCGTTCATCGCTCGCCCTTCACAACTCCTCGCCGGTCACCCACCACCTCCCAACACCCCGTCCGCGAGCCCGATCACCACAGGAAGCACTCCGATCGCGATGAACGCGGGCAGGAAGCACAGCCCCACCGGCGCGGTGACCATGACGGCCGCCCGCCGCGCACGAGTGGTGGCGGTACGCCCCCACTCCGCGCGAGCCTCCGCGGCGAGGCGCCCGACGGGATTCGCCGCCGGTACGCCGGACTCGCCGGCCCGCTCCAGCAGCCGGGCCAGTGCCCGGGCGCCGGGCAACGCGGCCAACCCCCGCCATGCCTCGGCCGGTTCACCGCCGAGCCGAACCTCGGCCGCGCCCCGCGCGAGCCGTTCTCCCACAGGCCCTTCCAGCGCCTCCCCCACGGCCTGAGCAGCCGCTACGGGACCGGCACCGGCCACAATGCAGGCAGCCAACAGATCGGCAGCGAGGGGCAGTTGCCGCTCGGCCAGTCCGGAGTCAGGCTCCTCCGCCGGAACCGGTCTACGCTGCCACCGCCTCACCCCGAACCCGGCCACGAGCCCCACAACGATCCCGGGAACGCCGCCGACGAACACCCAGCAAGCGCTGACGGCGCCCACCACCGGCAGCCACTCCCGCATCGGGGCCCGAACGTCGAAGCGTCGTCCGGTAGGCGTCGGTTCCACGACGACCAGCACCGCTCGCAGCCGCCTGCGCACCCGCCGCTCCCGCCGCGCGGTCCGAAGGACCCACGCGAGCGACCACAGTCCCGCGACCAGGCACAGGGCCACCCCCAGCCTGTGGACAGCCTCCGTACTCATCCCGCCTCCGCCTTCCGTACGATCCGCAGCGCCCACCACACCCCGGCGCCCTCCAGCGCCCCGCCGACCACCAGACAGCCCAGGCCCGCGCCGGTGTGCAGGACGACATGCAGCGGATCGGCACCGAGCGCGGTACCGAGGAGCAGACCCAACAGGGGCAATCCCGCGAGCAGCACTGCCGTCGACCGTGCCCCTGCCAACTGGGCGCGCAGATCGGCCCGTTGATCCCGCTCCGCGCGGAGCGCCGCCTCCAGACGGTCGAGCCCGGCCGCGAGTCCAGCACCCCGGTCCACGGCGACCCGCCAGCACGCGGCGAGCCCCAGCAGTCCCTCGGCACCCGGCCGCCGTGCCGCATCCGTGAGCGCGCCGGGCACATCCCCGCCGAACCGCGCCGCCGCCAGCACCACCGCCTGCGCCTCGCCGAGCCCGCCCGAATCACGAGCGGCCCGCAGCAGCGCCTCGCCCGGCTGCCGCCCGGCGCGCACCTCCCCCGCGAGCGCCCCGCACAGCGCGATCACCGCGTCGGCCCTCCGCTCCCGGATACGGCGCGCCTGACTCACCCGCCGAGCCCGCCTCACCAGCGGCACCCCGAGCGCGCCCACGACGAGCGGCACCACGGACGCCCCCAGCAGAGCGACCACCAGCCCGGCAACCAGCGACCACCACTCGCCCCGTCGCCGATGCAGCCGCCGTAGCCACTCCACAGCCGGTGCGGCCCGCTCCCGCGCCCTTCGCTCCCACGTCGACGGTCCGGATCCCGCCAACCCGCCACCTGCGCAGAGCAGTTGAGCCCGCCGAGCGCCTGGCCCCTCGCCACTCATCAGCCAGGCCGCCGCCCCGGCACACACCATCGCCGCAACCCCCGGCACCTCGCCGACCCCCGTCACAGGCCCTCACTCCTCTCACCGAGCAGCCCCCGCAGCCGCTCCCAGCCCTGCTCATACGCGAAGGCCTCCGCGCCCCAGCGCAGCGCCGGCACCGTTACCACGAGCCCCGCCGGATCCCGCTCCAGCACATGAACTTCGGCGATGCGCCGCCGCCCTGCCCGGTCGCGTACGAGGTGGAGCACCACCGAAAGGGCTGCCGCGACCTGGCTGTGCAGGGCGGCCCGGTCGAGCCCCGCTGCCGTACCCAGCGCCTCCAAACGGGCGGGCACCCCGGCCGCGGCGTTCGCGTGGACGGTGCCTTCTCTGAACTAAGAATTGAGGCCTGGTAGTTGCTTAGGTTGAGCTCGTAGCGTCGTAGGAGCTGACGGCTCGCGGTCGGCTCCGGTATCACCGAACATGCGATAGCCACAAGGGGCGGGCTGACCACCGACCGGCAGTAGTTCCGCGAGGGGTTACGACTCGAAGCGGCGGAGCGACTCGCTCGAGGTGCGGCGAGTTCGGTGATCGCCAAGGACCTGCGGGTCAGTGTCAGGTCGATGCAACGGTGGCGGCGGATGTGGAACGAGGGCCGTCCGTGAGCCCTGCGGAAGCGCCTCAGTTCCCGACATGCGGAGTCTTAGGCCATAGTACGTTCATGACCTTCATTTTTCGCGTTAAAGTTCCATTCGATGCACTCATCCTCGAGACCGAGGAGACGAGTATCCAATCATCAATTCCAGAATTCAGCGCGGGGGGCATGACCGTACGCGAGTCCAGCCCTGGTGAGTACTGTTCTGAAATGGAGGTTAGCGCAGCAGACCCCGTGACTGCCATGCGCATGGCAGTGATTCAGACGGAGAGGCTACTCAAGCTACTTGCCGCATCTAATCATGGATTCGGCATTCGATCATCTCTGATCAAGGCGGAGCCAGTTGATGGCGCGGCGGCGGAGCCATCCGTCAACCCAGAAGGAAATCCTGAAGTCCTCGCAGGGGATGTCGCCTTCTTGAGAGAACATGGCGGCATATTGAAAATCACTGATCATCCCAGTCGAGAGATTTCCGTCCTCGATAGGTACGATGACCTTGAACAATATGTTCAGGACTGCCTTGACATCAATCAGCTTCTGGTCACCTCCGACCGGCCGCAAGTTCGATGGCTGCTTGCAGTTACCGGGCTTCAGGCTATGACAGATGGTGCGATCGGCCCCCAGCGGAAGCTCGGCGATGACCTAACCAAGGCCACTAAGCGGGCACTTCGGAGCGGCGTGAAAAGCCATTTCATGCAAGCGGGCATCAATGATGCTCTGCAGGATCGAGCGAACGAACAAATCCTGCGCACAACCCACACCCCGGTCGCTCGCCATATCCTTAAGTATCTAACCGAGTCAGCGGGTATCAATGATGCGACTGAGTCCGAAATTGGCGAATGGTGGCTGACTAGAGGAAAAATTGCCCATGGCGCGGCCGTGGAAATTGATCTCGTAGCACTAAATCGGCTCATCGTCACGTTTCAGCAGGCTTTGCGTAAGGCGGCTGGCTTGGAGGGCCTTCGTTGATGGTGAGCGTTGGCTCGCTCAGAGTGGCAAGCTCTGGGACTCGTCATGCGGGTTCCTGAGGTGCAGTGACGGTCGAGATGCGGGCGGCGAAGTCGCGGAAGGTGGGCATCCCCAGGTCGACAGCCTGCCGTGCTCTGGCTTCCTGGGAGTCGAGTTGAGCAAGTTTGTCTTTGGCCCCAGCGAGGCTGAGTTCCAGGCCTTCGACATCGCCGAGCCAGCCCTCGCGTTCGGCCTCGGCGAGTCGAGCGATTAGGTTGTCGTGATACTCGGCCAGCCGGGGACGCTGAGTCAGCTCGGGCCGGAGCATCGGGCAGCGGATGCAGGCATGCTCGTGGATGCAGGACGTGCCGTAGGCCCGTCCGCAGGTGCCGACAGAGAGCTTCCGTCGCTCGAAGTGCCCGAGGAAGGAATCCCACTCGTCGGGAGTCGGTGTGCGGTATTCCTCGCTGGGCCGCAGAGCCCGTCGGCGGGCGATGAACGCCCGGTGGGCCTGGATAGCTTCGAGCGGGTAAGTCGCCTTGTAGCCCATAGTGGTCGAAATGTGTTTGTGACCGCAGATGATCTGGGCGATGTGGGGTGGCAGCCCGCTCAGGATGGCGTCGGTGACGAAGATCCTTCGGAAATCGTGTGGCTGGAAGAGCAGCGGCTGTCCGGCGGCGTCGGTCAGGCCGGTCGCTGCGAGGGTCTCGTCGATGGCCTTGGTGACGGTCGCGTAGGAGATCGGGCGGTTCTCACCGTTCAAGGTCCACTGGAACAGCAAGGGCATTGGAGGGTTCCAGACCCTCTCGGCAGTGTCGAATGCGGCGACCAGCGGGATGGTGCCGGTCTTGGGGTCGCGGACCCGGCTGACGACGATGCTGAGGACGTCGGCTAGCTCCGGGGAGACGAGCAGGACGCGTTCCTCATCGGTCTTCGACGGTGCAATCTGCAGCAGCGGGACGACTTCGCCGGTGCTGGGCAGCTTGTATTGGACGATGCTGTGGTGGCTGGACTCGAGCATTTCCTCGATGCGGCATCCGGTGTGCCGGAAGAACTCGATGGCGGCCCAGGCGCAGAAGGCCCGGTGCTCGGCCTTGCCCAGATCCCGTCTCCGTCCGTCGGCGCCGCGGACGATGGTCGAGCTGTCCGAGTTGCTCCGTCGGCTTGTCCGGGCTTTTGTGAGGTTCTCGCCGAGGACGGTGAATGCACTTCCTCCGGGCGCCGCCTGGACGGCCTCCAGGCGGGCCTGGGCGTCCTCGAGGCGCTGGCCGGCGACCCTGACCAGCTCGGGAACACCAGGGAGGCGTGACCGGGTGCGTTCGTCGGACCTGGCCTTCTGCTGGCGGGACGCCTTCCGGTGGGCGGCCTTGGTGTCGCCGATCGGAGATCGCGCGGCCCATCTGCTCCACTGGCCGGGGTCTTCGACGGCCCACTGCGCGATGTCGAGGTAGAAGGCGCGGACCTTCATCATCACGTCGACCGCGCTGGCCCGAGGGCTGGTGATCTCGATGGCTGTCCCGTCCGGTTGCCTCCGATGCTCGGTTTTGAACCGAATTCGCTCCTTCCAGGCCGCAGCCACTTCCGGGGCAAGGGCGAGCGAGTCGATGCCGGGGTGGTGTTTCTCAAGGTCAGCCCAGAAGAGGTTGGCCAGGATCCTGGACTGATCTTCCAAGGACGTGTAGTCCAGCGCCGGCTGCCGTTCGGTGAGGTAGGCGACGAGGGCGTCCCGAACGTTCTGGCTCTTCAGCTGGTAGCGGTCGACGAGCTCCGCTGGGGTGCGGCGCCCGTGGTACGACTTCGACCGCGAGATCGTCGTCGGTGCGTCGTGCGGGAAGATGCCCAGCCCATGGAGCCAGGCGTAGAACATCGACGGGTGCAGGCCGCCCTCCGTCTTGTGAGCTTGTGCCCGCGCATCCCGCAGTTCCAGGCAGTCCCCGACGGTGATGTCGGAGATCCTGCCGCCCTTGGCAATGAGGATCTGAGCGATCTGTCCGCGGATGGCGCTGCCCAGGTGCGACGACCACATCTCGGGGTCGACCGTGGCCTCCAGTTGGGCGAAGCCTTCCGGGTCACGGGTCTGTGAGATCAGTTCGCGTTGGTAGCGGGATCGGCGCTGGACCAGCCAGCCGAGGTCGGGGCGGACCACGTCCAGGGCCAAGATGGCGAGGGTGCCGGCGTTAAGATCGCCGCTGCGGACATACGCACTGTCCGGGTCGTGGCCGGAGACGGCGCCCAAGAGCCACTTCGGATCGTGTTCCGAGATACCGCTGGCCATCCAGCGTTCCTGCCAAGACTCCCCCGGGAACTGCTCCAGCCATTCCAAGATCCGTCGGGCGCCCCGCTTGCGTGACCACCGCGTCAGTTGGTTGTCGGCCCGAATCGGCGGCTCGTCCAGGCGCTCGAGAAGCCTTGCCGCGTCCACTGTGGACTCGGGCCAGCTCCTGGGGACCGCCCGGGGCGGATACTTGGCTCGGAGCTCGTCAACGCCGGCCTGCGGGAAATAGCGGCTCAGCCCTTTGGACTGCGTGCCGGGTGCCTCCGGCTCCACGAGTACTTCCAGGCTCACTGGGCTCCTCCGAACAGGACGTTGAGCGACGCCGCGTTGTAGCCCGCCGCCGGGGGCGGTGGGAGCGGCTCAGGCTGACGGGTCCGCCGCAGGAAGTGGGCCCGGAGATGCTCGATCACCTCGTCCTCGCTTGCGGTGAGGTAGATCTGGGTTGTGGTCAAGTGACGGTGGTTGAGGATCCATTGGACGTCCGTCAGCGGGAGCTCCGGGTCCCGAGCCATTCGGTAAGCCGCGGTGTGGCGCAGGTCGTGGAGGGTCCAGTTGGAGCCCAGCAACTTGTTGACGCGCACGAACATCGCCCTGGCGGCGTGGTAGTTCAGCGGACGCCACGGCCGGCGCAAGGTCCACCACAGCGTCTGGTGGCGTCCGCGGGGTGCCCCCTTGGCCCATGCCTGTTCCTGAGCGAGCCGGATCCAGACAAAAGCGTCTGGGGAAGCCGGAATCTGCTGATACTCACGTGTTCCCTTGCGGGTCACTCCAATGAGCTGCTGGCCCGGCAGGGCGTCCTTCTCACAGCTGTCGAGGAGTTCCTCGGCGCGGGCCCCGGTAGAGACCCAGGAGGCCAGCAGGGCCCGGTCACGGTCGTGGTTCAGCGCGGCGAAGAGTGCGTTGAACATGTCGTCCGGGATGCGCTTGGGGATGCGCTTCGGGACCGTCGGCCGGTAGCGGCCCGTGCGCTCCTGGGTGAAGGGGTCCATCGGATTGTGGTGGGCCCGGGCGCGGCCGGACTGGCGCGACCGGTCGAGGGGGAACGGGTTGAGGATGGGGCCGGAGCCCTCTTCCCTGTGGAAGTCGTAGAAGATCCGGAGCACTGTCTCGCTGTGTGCACGGGTCGACGCCGCGTACTTCTTGCCCGGCGTCGGCTTCCCGGTCACCGCGTTCGGTGTTCCCGGCGGAACGTTGGACGCCTTTGGCATGGACGGAACGGCCCCCGGCTTCCCGCGGTGACGCCAGTGGACCCGCGCCGGCTTGTCCGCCAGCTGCATCCATCGGGTGAAGTCGCGGGCATCCGCCCTCGTCACCCGGTTCCACTCGAGCCCGAGCACCCACAGAAACCGCCACCACCGCAGCAGATCCAGGCCGTATGACCGGAGGGTCGAGTTGGGCTTCTGCATCGCCTGCAACTCGGCGAAGTAGACCGCCACGGGCGCAACCTCTGCACCAGACGGGTCGAGCAGCTGATACGGCCGCCACGAGTCCCCGGTCTCGTACAGCTGGCCTACATCCGGCACGACGAGGGCAGCCAGATCCCTCTCAGGTAACTCTGATCCAAGCATGCACGGAAGCTAGCAGATACCTCGCTTGACCTGCGAGAACAGTCAATTTAGTTCAGTTAACAGGCCGCAGCCGCCCTCGTGCCCGGTGTTCAAAGCCGCCAGCAGATGGACGACTTCGGGCCCGCGCACCTCGCCGACGACCAGCCGGTCCGGGCGCATCCGCAGGGCCTGGCGCACCAGGTCCTGGAGCGTGACGAGTCCGGCGCCCTCCTGGTTGGCGGGTCTGGATTCGAGGCGTACGACATGGGGATGGTCGGGGCGAAGCTCCGCCGAGTCCTCGGCGAGCACGATCCGCTCACCTGGTCCGATCAGCCCCAGAAGGGCACTCAAGAGGGTTGTTTTGCCGCTGCCCGTACCACCGCTGATCAAGAAAGACAGCCGGGCATCGAGCAGTGCCCTCAACACCCGGTCCCCACCCGGGGGTACCGTCCCCGCCGTCACCAACTCGTCGAGTGTGAACGCCCTCGGCCGCACGACCCGCAATGACAGGCACGTCGAGCCGACCGCGACCGGTGGCAGCACGGCATGCAGACGCGTGCCGTCCGGAAGCCGGGCGTCGACCCAGGGGTGCGCGTCGTCGAGCCGCCGCCCGGCCACGGCCGCGAGGCGCTGCGCGAGCCGGCGTACGGCCGCCGCGTCCGGAAAGGAGACGGCCGTCAGCTCCAGGCCGCCACCCCGATCCACCCACACCCGATCGGGCGCCGAGACCAGCACATCGGTCACCGAGGGATCGGCGAGAAGCGGCTCCAGCGGACCGGTCCCGACCAGCTCGGAGCGCAACCGCTCGGCCGCGCCGAGCACTTCGGCATCCCCCAGCACCCGCCCCTGGTCCCGCAAAGCCTGCGCCACCCGGGCTGGAGTCGGCTCGGCCCCACTCTCGGCCAGCCACTGCCGCACCCCGTCCAACAGCTCTTCATCGGCAGGCCACTTCACGCCAGCACGCCCGCCGCCCAGCCTCGCGTCCGCCGGAAGTCCCACGTCGGCACGTCCACCGACCGACCCCGCAACCGCGGACCGCCGCACTCCCGCACGCCTGCCGACCGGCCCCGTCTCCACAGACCAGCCCACGCCCGTACGACCACCCGCCGACCTCGCGCCCGCCGGCAAACGCACACCCTCACGCTCACCGACCGACCCCGCAACCACAGACCACCCAACTCCCGGCCGCCCGCTGGACGACCCCGCATGCGCAGGCCAGTTCACGTCAGCACGGCCATCCATCAGCCTCGCGCCCGCAGACGAATCCGTATCCGCGCGCCCGCCCAACGCCCCAGCATCCACAGGCAACCCGGCAACACCCGTACGTCCACCGAGCCCTCCGCCACGCACGCGCGTGCCCCCGCTCATACGCCCCCTCCCGCCATCGCGGCCCGCTCCCAGAACGCGGAGCAGAAGCGAGCAAGCGGTCCCCGTGCGTCGGCTCCGGGCGGAGCCCCGCGTTCCTGGGCCACCGGCAGTCCCGCCTCCACGGGGACCTCGCCCGCCAGGGGGAGCCCGAGCAGTCGGGCCACCTCCTTGTCGTCCAGGCCGGGTGCGTACGGCCCTCGTACCGCGACCCGCAGATCGCGCAGGACCATGCCGACCACGGACGCCACCCGCCCTGCCGCCGCGACGGCGCGCAGTTCGGCGGGGACTACGAGGAGCCCGAGGTCCAGTTGGGCGAGAACCTCCGCGACGCCTTCGTCGATCCGGCGCGGCAGGTCCACGACCACCGTGCCGCCTCGCCGTCGGGCCGCGGCCAGCACAGCCCGTACGGCCTCGGGCGCGATGACGACACAGTCGCCGCGATCCCAGCTGAGGACACGCAAGGCGTGCAGCTCGGGCAGCGACTCCTCCAGAGCACCGCCGCCGACCCGGCCGCGCGAGCCGGCGAAGGCAGGCCAGCGCAGGCCCTCGGCCGTCTCACCACCGAGGAGTACATCGAGTCCGCCACCCAGCGGATCCGCGTCCACGAGCAGGGTGCGCCGCCCCTCGCGCGCCGAGGTGACCGCGAGCGCGCAGGCGAGCGTGGACGAACCGGCCCCTCCGCGACCGCCGATCACGCCGACGGTGAGCGCGGGCGGGCCGACTCCTTCGGCCACGTCGGCGATCCGGTCGACCAGCCATTGCTCGCCATCGGGCAGCAGCAGGACATGATCGGCGCCGATCTCCACGGCCCGCTGCCACACCCCCGGATCGTCCTGATCCCGCCCTACCAGCACCACTCCGCGCCTGCGCCCTGCCCCGCGCACCCGCCGCGCGGCATCATCGCCGACCAGTACCAAGGGCGCCGTGTCCCAGCCGCCTCCGCGCTCCGGCACCCCGTGGTGCACCTCGGGCCTTGCGCCCGCCGCGGCGCACAGCCGCAGCAGGTCGTCCAGCAGTTCGACATCCTCCGTGACGATCAACGGCCTGCCCTGTCGCCCCTCGGCGGCCGACGTCCGGTCGTATGTGATGGCTCCCGCCACGATCTCCATCCCCCTTCGCTGCTTGCTCGCGAAGCCCCCGCGGCCCCGCGAATCCCGCCGCGCACAAGAACCGGCAACCGGTCCTCCATATGAACCGCCGATACGAACCGGCCATAGGCTCCGGACAAACAGAACCGGCCATGAACTCGCACCCGGCGGCACGCGCTGGAATCACGGTGCAGCGATCCCGGAAATCGTGTGGATCTTGGTCGATAACTGTGGACGACCCGATGGTTGTGAATATCGCGTTCACCCAAACCGGTGACGCTTGTACGACTTCCAGAGAGCAGCGCGACGACTACGCACGGTGACGAATCATGCGTACACACGAAGAAGCACCGCAGCCCGCACAACGGACCCGGTGCTCGGTGAAGGAAGAGAGAAAACCCACCCGGACATGCGACGACCCCCGCCGGGGGGGAGAGCGGGGGTCGTCCCCACGGCCGACTCGGGGGGGAGGAGCCGGACCGGGTTAGCACGGTCGCGAACGATCCGTGACTTCCATGGTGTACCCGAGAGCCTTCTCAGGCAAACCCACGCGCCTCACCTTACGCCGAATGGTGGGCGCCTATGCTCACCCTCGTGGAAAACCACTCCTTGCCCCGCACAGCGGCCTTCTTTGATCTGGACAAGACGGTCATTGCGAAGTCGAGCACGCTCACGTTCAGCAAGTCGTTCTACCAAGGTGGACTGATCAACCGCCGGGCTGTGTTGCGTACCGCATATGCCCAGTTTGTCTTCCTTGCGGGCGGCGCCGACCACGACCAGATGGAGCGGATGCGCGAGTATCTGTCCGCGCTGTGCCGCGGCTGGAACGTCCAGCAGGTCAAGGAGATCGTCGCCGAGACGCTGCACGACCTGATCGACCCGATCATCTACGACGAAGCGGCATCCCTCATCGAGGAGCACCACCTCGCCGGTCGCGACGTCGTGATCGTCTCCACCTCCGGGACGGAGGTCGTCGAGCCCATCGGTGAACTGCTCGGCGCGGACCGGGTGGTGGCGACCCGCATGGTCGTGGGCGACGACGGCTGCTTCACAGGCGATGTGGAGTACTACGCGTACGGTCCGACGAAGGCCGAGGCGATCAAGGAGCTGGCCGCGTCCGAGGGGTACGACCTCTCGCGCTGCTATGCCTACAGCGACTCCGCGACCGACATCCCGATGCTCGAAGCCGTAGGCCATCCCCACGCAGTCAATCCCGACCGCGCCCTGCGCCGCGAGGCCACTACGCGCGCGTGGCCCATACTCGACTTCCACCATCCGGTGCGGCTCAAGCAGCGGCTGTCCGTGCCGCCCCGGCCCGCCCTGGTCGCGGCGGCGGCGATAGGTGCGGCGGCGGCCACCGCGGGCCTCGTCTGGTACGCGAGCCGGCGCCGTTCGGTGGTGGGCTGAACCCGCCGAATCACCCCGTGACGATCCGGGTGACCGATTCAGTCCTCTTTGAACCCAAAAGTAAAGAAGCGCAGCTAGGGGTTCCGCTTCCTCCGGTCCAGGAGTACAAAGAAGTTAACGGCCCGCGAGACCAAGGATCATCCGAAAGGATCACCTTTAAAACGCAACCAAGGCCCCACGGACCGAGCATGAACACTGGGCACCCACGCGACGTCGACCCGTCGATTACGGGCCAGCCGCACCAGGCGACGGGCAAAGTTCCCGACCTGATGGGCAATATCTCGAGGACGCTTGGTAACCCGGTGAACGTGCCAGCGGCGGTACGAACTCTCGTACCGCCGCAACCCTGTTCAGGGAGTTTCTCGCCCTCCTAGGAGGCTCATTTTCGAGCCCCGGAGCGCAGAAGACCGCGCCGCGAGGCCAGATGTGACGGCGCGAGATGCCGAACGTCACGCCGCCCCGCGCTGCAGCGCCTCGCACACCGCCGTCGACTCCCGCGCGCCCAGCTCAACCGCCTTGCCACAGTGGGCGATCCAGGTCGCCATGCCCTCCGGGGTGCCGGAAACGTAGCCCTCGAAGGCGGCCAGATAGGCCGCGCGGCCCTGTTCCGCCTGGCCGACTTCGGCCGGGCAGACGGACTTCGGGTCGAGGCCACTGCCGACCAGGACGATGCGTTCGGCCGCGCGCGCGACCAGGCCGTTGTGGGAGACGAAGGGGCGCAGCGCGAGGAGTTCGCCGTGCACCACGGCGGCGGTCACCAGGGCGGGTGCGGAGCTGCCCGCGATGACCAGCTGCGCGAGGCCGTCGAGGCGGCCCCCGACCTCGGCGGTGTCGGGCAGCGGCAGTTCGATCAGCGGCTCGTCGACGGATTCGCCGTCCTGCCGCGGCCGGCCCACCTCGTCCGCCTTGTCCGCGGCCGCCACCAGGTGCAGCCGCGCGAGTACCCGAAGGGGCGACTGCCGCCAGATGGACAGGAGTTGACCCGCCTCAGCGGTCAACCGGAGGGCCGCGCCCACCACTCTGGCCTCGTCGTCAACACTGAAGTCGGTGCGTCGGCGCACCTCTTCGAGTGCCCAGTCGGCGCCGGACAGCGCGGCGGAGCCTCGCGCGCCGCGCAGTGCGGCCTCGGAGGTGATCTCGTTACTGCGGCGCCGCATGATGCGATGCCCGTACACCCGGTCCACGGCCTTGCGCACGGACTCCACGGATTCGGCGACACCGGACAGCGAGCCCAGGGTCGCGAGGGGGTCGGCGTTCGCACCTGTCGTACTCATGGGTACGACACTACGCATCACTGTGACCATCCCCACGATGGAGTGGTCTTCTTCACGTTGGCGGCGACTCAACGTGATTTGACCACTAGGCTTACTGAACATGAAAATTGCTTTCGTTGGGAAGGGCGGCAGCGGCAAGACCACCCTGTCCTCGCTCTTCATCCGTCACCTCGCGACCACGGGATCGCCGGTCGTCGCGGTCGACGCCGACATCAACCAGCACCTCGGGCCCGCCCTCGGACTGGACGAGGCGGATGCCGCCGCACTGCCCGCGATGGGCGACCGGCTCCCGCTGATCAAGGACTACCTGCGTGGCTCCAACCCGCGTATCGCCTCCGCCGAGACGATGATCAAGACGACTCCTCCCGGCGAGGGCTCCCGGCTGCTGCGGGTGGTCGAGAACAACCCGGTGTACGACGCCTGTGCGCGAGCCGTGGAACTCGACGGCGGGGCCGTCCGTTTGATGGTCACCGGCCCGTTCACCGAGGCCGATTTGGGAGTGGCCTGCTACCACTCCAAGACCGGTGCAGTGGAGCTCTGCCTGAATCATCTCGTCGACGGCCAGAGCGAGTACATCGTCGTCGACATGACGGCGGGCTCGGACTCCTTCGCGTCCGGCATGTTCACCCGCTTCGACATCACGTTCCTCGTCGCCGAGCCGACCCGGAAGGGGGTCTCCGTCTACCGCCAGTACAAGGAGTACGCGCGCGACTTCGGCGTCACCCTGAAGGTCGTCGGCAACAAGGTGCAGGGCCAGGACGACATCGACTTCCTCCGCGACGAAGTCGGTGACGACCTCCTGGTGACGGTCGGGCACTCGGACTGGGTGCGCGCCATGGAGAAGGGCCGGCCGCCCCGCTTCGAGCACCTGGAGGACGTCAACCGCCGCGCCCTGCAGGCACTTCACTCCGCTGCGGACGCCACCTACGAGCTGCGCGACTGGGAGCGCTACACGCGTCAGATGGTGCACTTCCACCTGAAGAACGCGCAGTCCTGGGGCAACGAGCGGACGGGTGCCGATCTGGCCGCCCAGGTCGACCCCGACTTCGTACTGCGTGAGGCCGAGACCGCCACGGCGTGACGGCTCGCGTCAGCCGACCGGGCGCTACGGCTTTCCTGCCGTGGCGCCCGCGGCTCCCTTCGAGGCAGGGGCGGGCCGCTCCGGCCTGGCGGTGAGGAACGACGTCCAGCCCTGCTTCGGGGCCTGGCCGACCTCGAGGGTGCGGAGCTTGGCCAGGGTCCGCGGGTCCTGGGCGTCGAGCCAGTCGGCGAGTTGCCGGAAGGAGACGCAGCGCACCTCACTCCGGGTGCAGACGCGCTCGATGGTCTCCTCCACGGCGCGCATGTAGGTGCCGCCGTTCCAGGACTCGAAGTGGTTGCCGATGATCAGGGGTGCGCGGTTGCCTTGGTAGGCGCGGGCGAAGCCCCTGAGCAGGCCGTCACGCATCTGGTCGCCCCAGTACTCGTGCTGGGCCCGGTTGCCCCGGGATGTGGGGCCCGACTGGTTGACCATGAAGTTGTAGTCCATGGCCAGCGTCTCGAAGTCGCGTCCAGGGAAGGGGACCAGCTGCATCGACAGGTCCCACAGGCCCTGCTGCTTCTTGGGCCAGACCTGGTCGTTGACGCCGCTGGTGTCGTAGCGGAAGCCCATCTCGCGGGCTGCGCGCAGGAAGTTCTGCCGGCCCTCCAGGCATGGCGTGCGGGCGCCGATCAGTTCCTTGTCGTAGTCGAAGGGCAACGGGGACGCCTGCTGTGTGCCCGTGTTGGTCTTCCAGGACTTCACAAACGACTTGGCCTGGGCGATCTCGCTCTTCCAGTCCTCGGCCGACCAGTCGCCGACGCCACCGCTGCCGCAGAAGTGGCCGTTGAAGTGGGTGCCGATCTCGTTGCCCTCGAGCCAGGCGCCGCGCAACTGCTCTGCCGTGTCCCTGACGCCCTGCTCGTCATTGAAGCCGATGTCGGAGCGGCCGGCTGAGCGCCCTGGGGGACGGTAGAGGGCGCGCTTCTCGTCCGGCAGCATGTACACGCCGCTCAGGAAGTACGTCATCGTCGCCTTGTTGTCCCGGGCCACCTCGCGGAAGTGGGAGAACAGCTTCTGGCTGTCCTCGCCCGCGCCGTCCCACGAGAACACCACGAACTGCGGCGGCTTCTGACCCGGCCTCAGCCGCTCGGGGCGGGGCAGACGCGGCTGTGCGCCGGTGAAGGCCGTGGAGCCGTCGCCGATCAGACGGAGCACGCTCTTCGGCGCCTGGGCGCCCGCCGCAGCGCTCTTGGACGCCCGGGCGCCCACTGCCTTCTTCGCGCCGTCTTCGCCGGTCGCACAACCCGCGAGCGTGAGCCCGCAGAGCGCGGTGACCGTGAAGCCAATGGCGATTCTCTGGGTGGCGCCCACCATCCGCCCACCTACTTCCTTCAGATCCGGGAAAACCCGGGCGAACACCGACAGCGCCGCCAAGGTCGCACGAGGGTCCGAAGGAATTAGTGCGACAAGCCGATGAAAGTACGCATTAACTCGCCAGGGTGAATCACTAGCCCATTTGCGCCATTTTCCACCACCTGGCCTTTACTCTCCATTACCATTCATTTACCGAGAGTTGAGAAATCCCGCAACTGTAACGCCGTGTCCCACGGCCGCACTCAGAAGCCCATTTGCGACCGCGTAGTCCCAGAGGAGACGGGAACCAAATGTCCACTTGCACCACCCCCCGAAGCGACGACTCCTCGCATCTGCCCGACGATGGGAGGCCGCACAGCCCGCCCTCCGCCCGCCGCCGCGGTCCCCGGATCGCGGCCGCCGATGTATCCGCTTCGATCGCCGTCTTCCTGATCGCGCTGCCGCTGTCCCTCGGCATCGCCCTGGCGACCGGGGCGCCGTTGCAGGCGGGCCTCGTCGCAGCCGCCGCCGGCGGGCTCCTGGTCGGCCGGCTCGGTGGCGCGCCGCTCCAGGTGAGCGGGCCCGCTGCCGGGCTCACGGTGGTCACCGCCGACCTCATCCAGCAGTACGGCTGGCGTACGACCTGTGCCATCACGGTGCTCGCCGGGCTCACCCAACTCGCCCTGGGCTTCCTGCGGGTGGCGCGCTCGGCACTCGCCGTGAGCCCCGCGATCGTGCACGGCATGCTGGCCGGCATCGGCATCACCATCGCCGTCGCCCAGTTGCACATCGTGCTCGGCGGCTCACCTCACAGCTCCGTCGTCGACAACGTCCGCGAGCTGCCCGCCCAGTTGGCCGACCCACATCTGGCGGCGCTGTCGACGAGCGCCCTGACCCTGGCCGTACTGCTGCTGTGGCCGCGCATTCCCGGGCGGGCGGGGCAAGTTGTCCGTAGAGTGCCGGCGGCGCTCGCCGCGGTCGCGGCGGCCACGGCGGCAGCGATGGTCGCCGGGCTTCGGCTGCCCCGGGTCGACCTGCCCTCCTGGAACAACCACACGCTCGCCGGGCTGCCGGAAGGGCCCGCACTGGGCATCGCCGCGGCCGTGCTGACCATCGCGCTCGTCGGCAGCGTCGAGTCGCTGCTCTCCGCGGTGGCCGTGGACAAGCTGGCCGCCGCCCGCAAGAAGGGGCCACGCATCCCGCGCGCGGACCTCGACCGGGAGCTGCGCGGCCAGGGCGCGGCGAACATCGTCTCCGGGGCGCTGGGCGGACTGCCCGTCACGGGCGTCGCGGTGCGCAGCGCGGCCAACGTCCAGACGGGCGCCGTGAGCCGCAACTCCACGATGCTGCACGGCCTGTGGATCGTGATCGCCGCACTGCTGCTGGTGCCCGTACTGGACCTGATCCCGCTGGCCGCGCTCGCCGCGCTGGTGGCGGCCGTCGGCGTACAGATGGTGTCGATCACCCACATCCGCACCGTCACCCGCCACCGCGAGATCCTGGTGTACGCGGCCACCACGGCGGGCGTGGTGCTCCTCGGTGTCCTCGAAGGCGTGGGGATCGGCGTCGCCGTGGCCGTGGCCGTGGCGCTGCACCGACTGACCCGTACGCGCATCACCCGCGAAGAGGACGAGGACGGCGTCCACCATGTGCGCGTCCGCGGGCAGTTGACGTTTCTCGCCGTGCCGCGGCTCAGCCGGGCGCTCCATCGGGTGCCCCAAGGCGCCCATGCCGTCGTGGAGTTGGACGGCTCCTTCATGGACCACGCGGCGTACGAGTCGCTGCAGGACTGGCAGACCTCGCACGCCACGCACGGCGGATCGGTGGAGCTGACCGGGCGGGGAGGCACGAGGATCACCGAGCCAGCGGGCGCCACCCAGTGCCACTGCCGACCCTGGACACCCTGGCGCAACCACCAGTGCGCGCAGCCGTCGCGGACCGCGCCGCCGGACGGGGGCGCGGGCGAACTGGCCAGCGGTATCAGCGCGTTCCAGCGCAACACCGCTCCCCTGGTGCGCGGCGAGCTGGCCCGGCTTGCGCGGGAGGGGCAGCAGCCCTCGCAGCTCTTCCTGACCTGCGCCGACTCCCGGCTGGTCACATCGATGATCACCTCCAGCGGCCCCGGCGACCTCTTCGTCGTACGCAATGTCGGCAATCTCGTGCCGCCGCCCGGCGAGGAGAGCGGGGACGACTCGGTGGCGGCCGCGATCGAGTACGCGGTGGAGGTGCTCAAGGTGAGATCCATCACCGTGTGTGGACACTCCGGATGCGGGGCGATGCAGGCGCTGCTGCACGCCGAACCCACCGGTGGGCGGACGCCGTTGAAGCGGTGGCTGCGGCATGGGCTGCCGAGTCTGGAGCGGGTATCCGCGAAGGACGGGCCGCTGGCGCGGATCGCCGGACGGGCGCCCGCCGACGCCGTCGAGCAGCTCTGTCTGACCAACGTGGTGCAGCAGCTGGAACATCTGCGGGCCCACGAGTCCGTGGCACGGGCTCTGTGGGCGGGCGAGCTCGAACTGCACGGGATGTACTTCCACGTGGGTGAGGCCCAGGCGTATCTGCTCACGGACGCGCCCGAAGGCCAGAGGTCACCCGAAGGCCAGAGATCACCCGACAGGCAGGAGTCGTCCGACAGGCAGAAGTCGTCCGACGGTCAGAAGTCGCCCGAGAAGCAGCAGGCACCGGACACGCAGCAGACGCCCGGCGGCCGGTCCGAGGGCGAGTCCGGCCACGAGCCCGGCGGCATGGTGTTCGACCGGGTAGAGGCGAGAGCGCTGTACGAAGTCGGGGCCTCGACCCAACCCGCGAACAGCCCTTAACCAGCCGCAAACACCCCACCGCGGCCAGGCTCGCCCGCCCGCGAGCCTGAACCGCATGCCTCCCCCGTCCGTGAAAACGTGTGGCCCCTGTGTGCAGGGGCCACCACCGCCCCAAACAGGTCTAAACCAATTTCGGCGACGGCCCTTGTCACCAGGGGTCCGCGTCTGATGAGCTGGCCTGGGACACAACGGACACCCTGGGAAAGGGAGATGTCGTGAGCAACGAAAGCCTGGCCAACTTGCTTCGTGAGGAGCGCAGGTTCGCGCCGCCCGCCGACCTGGCCGCGAACGCCAACGTCACTGCGGAGGCGTACGAGCAGGCCAAGGCTGACCGGCTCGGTTTCTGGGCCGAGCAGGCGCGCCGGCTGACCTGGGCCACCGAGCCGACCGAGACGCTGGACTGGTCGAACCCGCCCTTCGCCAAATGGTTCGCGGACGGAAAGCTGAACGTCGCGTACAACTGCGTAGACCGCCATGTGGAGGCCGGGCACGGCGACCGGGTCGCGATCCACTTCGAGGGCGAGCCCGGCGACAGCAAGGCCATCACATATGCCGAGTTGAAGGACGAGGTCTCCCGGGCGGCCAACGCCCTTACAGAGATCGGAATTGAGAAGGGCGACCGGGTCGCCATCTACCTGCCGATGATTCCCGAGGCCGTCGTCTCGATGCTGGCCTGCGCCCGCATCGGCGCCGCGCACTCGGTCGTCTTCGGCGGCTTCTCGGCCGACGCCATCGCCACCCGTATCGAGGACGCCAGCGCGAAGCTGGTCATCACCGCGGACGGCGGTTACCGACGCGGCAAGCCCTCCGCGCTCAAGCCCGCCGTCGACGAGGCGGTCGCCCGGGTCGACGGGGTCGACAAGGTGCTGGTCGTGCGCCGTACGGGCCAGGAGGTCGACTGGACCGAGGGCCGCGACATCTGGTGGCACGAGATCACGCAGAAGCAGTCCGCGGAGCACACTCCCGAGGCGTTCGACGCCGAGCAGCCGCTGTTCATCCTCTACACCTCGGGCACGACGGGTAAGCCGAAGGGCATCCTGCACACCTCCGGCGGCTACCTCACGCAGGCCGCGTACACCCACCACGCTGTCTTCGACCTCAAGCCGGAGACCGACGTCTACTGGTGCACGGCCGACATCGGCTGGGTGACGGGCCACTCGTACATCACGTACGGGCCGCTGGCGAACGGCGCGACGCAGGTGATGTACGAGGGCACGCCGGACACCCCGCACCAGGGCCGCTTCTGGGAGATCATCCAGAAGTACGGCGTGACGATCCTCTACACCGCGCCCACCGTGATCCGCATGTTCATGAAGTGGGGCGACGACATCCCCGCGAAGTTCGACCTGTCCAGCCTTCGCGTGCTGGGGTCGGTGGGCGAGCCGATCAACCCCGAGGCGTGGATCTGGTACCGCAAGCACATCGGCGCCGACAGGTGCCCGGTCGTGGACACCTGGTGGCAGACCGAGACCGGCGCGATGATGATCTCGCCGCTGCCGGGCGTGACGGAGGCCAAACCCGGTTCCGCGCAGCGCGCGCTGCCCGGCATCTCCGCGACGGTCGTCGACGACGAGGCGAACGAAGTGCCGGACGGTGGCGGCGGCTACCTCGTCCTCACCGAGCCGTGGCCGTCGATGCTGCGCACCATCTGGGGCGATGACCAGCGGTTCCTCGACACGTACTGGTCGCGGTTCGAAGGCAAGTACTTCGCCGGGGACGGCGCCAAGAAGGACGAGGACGGCGACATCTGGCTGCTCGGCCGGGTCGACGATGTGATGCTCGTGTCCGGGCACAACATCTCCACCACCGAGGTCGAGTCGGCGCTCGTCTCGCACCCCTCCGTCGCCGAGGCGGCGGTCGTGGGCGCGGCGGACGAGACCACCGGCCAGGCGATCGTGGCCTTCGTGATCCTGCGCGGATCGGCGGCGGAGACCGCGGACCTGGTGGGCGAGCTGCGCGCCCACGTCAGCAAGGCCCTCGGCCCGATCGCGAAGCCCAAGCGGATTCTGCCGGTGGCCGAGCTGCCCAAGACCCGCTCCGGCAAGATCATGCGCCGTCTGCTGCGCGACGTCGCCGAGAACCGCGAGCTCGGTGACGTCACCACGCTCACCGACTCCACGGTGATGGACCTGATCCAGACGAAGCTCCCGTCGGCGGCCAGCGAGGACTGACGGTCGTACGGACGAGGACAGTCACAGTCGTACGTACGGCCCGAGAGTCGTCCGTACGAAGAGAAGGGCACCCGGCTGCGCGCCGAGTGCCCTTCTTAGGTAGGCTAAGGAAAACGTCAACAACGCGACAAGAAGCCTCAGGTGCGCCGGGAAGTCTGGTCGGCATGTGCTCTGCCCTGCCTACCGACCGGAGGTCGAATCCACGTGCCCGCGCCCCCGCCCGCTCCCACCGCCATCAAGCGCAAGGTCCTCGGACGGCTCTCGCTCCCCGAGCGGAACTTCGTCGCGGAAGCCCTGCGCACCGAAACCCTCGGCGGCGTACTGCTGCTGCTCGCCGCGATCGCCGCGCTGATCTGGGCGAACTCCGGCTGGAAGGACAGCTACGAGTCCGTCCGCGACTTCCACTTCGGGCCCGCCTCGCTAGGCCTCGACCTGTCCATCGGGCACTGGGCCGCCGACGGACTGCTCGCGGTCTTCTTCTTCGTCGCCGGTATCGAACTCAAGCGTGAGCTGGTCGCCGGTGATCTCAAGGACCCCAGGGCCGCCGTACTCCCGGTCGTCGCCGCGCTCTGCGGCATGGCCGTACCCGCGCTCGTCTACACGCTGGTCAGCAGCACAGGCGGCGGCTCGCTGGCCGGCTGGGCCGTGCCGACCGCGACCGATATCGCCTTCGCGCTCGCCGTTCTCGCCGTCATCGGTACGTCGCTGCCCAGCGCCCTGCGCGCGTTCCTGCTCACCCTCGCGGTCGTCGACGACCTCTTCGCGATCCTGATCATCGCGGTGTTCTTCACCGACCACCTGGACTTCGCGGCCCTCGGCGGCGCCGTCGTCGGCCTCGCCATCTTCTGGCTGCTGCTGAGGAGGGGCGTACGCGGCTGGTATGTGTACGTTCCGCTCGCCCTGGTCATCTGGGGGCTGATGTACAACAGCGGCATCCACGCCACCATCGCCGGTGTCGCGATGGGCCTGATGCTGCGCTGCACGACACACGAGGGCGAGGCACACTCCCCGGGCGAGCACATCGAGCATCTCGTACGGCCCTTGTCGGCGGGCTTCGCCGTACCGCTGTTCGCGCTGTTCAGCGCGGGGGTCGCTGTGTCGGGCAACGCGATCGGCGAGGTGTTCACGCGGCCGGAGACGCTGGGTGTCGTGCTTGGTCTTGTCGTCGGCAAGGCGGTCGGCATCTTCGGCGGTACGTGGCTGGCGGCCCGCTTCACCCGGGCCGAGCTTTCCGAGGACCTGGCCTGGCCGGACGTCTTCGCGGTGTCCTCCCTCGCGGGCATCGGCTTCACCGTCTCGCTGCTCATCGGCGAACTCGCCTTCGAGGGCGACGAGGTGCTCACCGACGAGATCAAGGCCGCGGTCCTGACGGGCTCCCTGATCGCGGCCGTCTTCGCGAGCGTCCTGCTCAAGGTACGGAACGCCAAGTACCGCAAGCTGTGCGAGGCCGAGGAGCTGGACGAGGACCTCGACGGCATCCCCGACATCTACGAGCAGGACAACCCGGAGTACCACCTGAGGATGGCGGACATCTACGAGCGGAAGGCCGCCGAACATCGCAGGCTTGCCGAAGTGACCGCCGGGGCAAGCGAGGAGAACAACGGTCCGGCATGATCTGACACACACGCAAAACGCCCCAAGAGTCCAAGAGTCCAGAGGCTCAGGGGTCGAGACGCCCAAGAGAACAGGGAGAACGCGATGAGCGCACCCGACGGCAGCCCGGTCGGCGCCGAACGCAGCATCGGCCAGCTGTTCGCCTCGGCGACGACCGAGATGTCCGCGCTGGTGCACGACGAGATCGCGCTGGCGAAGGCCCAGCTCAAGCGCGACGTCAAACGCGGTGCGGTGGGCGGCGGCGCTTTCGCGGCGGCCGGGGCGGTACTGATCTTCTCCCTGCCGATGCTGAGCTTCGCGCTGGCGTACGGGATCCGCACCTGGAGCGACTGGAACCTCGCCGTCTGCTTCCTGCTGTCGTTCGCCGCGAACGTGCTGGTCGCGGGCGTGCTCGCACTGATCGGCGTCGTCTTCGCGAAGAAGGCGAAGAAGGGCAAGGGCCCGCAGAAGACGGCGGCTTCGGTCAAGGAGACCGCGGCCGTCCTGCAGAACGCGAAGCCGCACCCCCGTCAGGTGAACGAGACCGACCGGGTCGGTGAGGGCGTCAAGGCTGTGGCACGCTCGTCCTCATGACGGACCCCGACACACCCTCGGCGCTCCCCACTTCGGTCGTACGGCTCGACGTGCCCGGCGCGAAAGAGGTACGTCACCGGGATGTCGCCGCCAACGGTGCGCGCTTCCACATCGCGGAAATGGGTGACGGCCCCCTTGTCCTGCTGCTGCACGGCTTCCCGCAGTTCTGGTGGACCTGGCGGCATCAGCTGGTCGCGCTCGCCGACGCCGGCTTCCGCGCGGTCGCGATGGATCTACGGGGCGTCGGCGGAAGCGACCGCACGCCCCGCGGCTACGACCCGGCGAACCTCGCCCTCGACATCACCGGGGTCGTACGGTCCCTCGGCGAGCCCGACGCGGCCCTGGTCGGCCATGACCTCGGCGGCTATCTGTCGTGGACGGCGGCCGTGATGCGCCCCAAGCTGGTGCGCCGGCTCGCGGTCGCCTCGATGCCGCACCCCCGGCGCTGGCGCTCGGCGATGCTCAGGGACATGAGGCAGACCAAGGCGGGCTCGTACATCTGGGGCTTTCAGCGGCCCTGGATCCCGGAGCGCCAACTCGTCGCCGACGAGGGCGCCTTGGTGGGCCGTCTCGTACGGGACTGGTCCGGGCCTCGGCTGCCGGACGACGAGGACGTCGCCATGTACCAGCGGGCGATGCTCATCCCGTCGACGGCGCACTGCTCGGTCGAGCCGTACCGCTGGATGGTGCGTTCGCTGGCCCGGCCGGACGGCATCCAGTTCAACCGCCGGATGAAGCGGCCGGTGCGGGTGCCGACGCTGCACTTGCACGGCTCGCTCGATCCGGTGATGCGCACGCGCAGCGCGGCGGGCTCCGGGGAGTACGTCGAAGCGCCGTACCGCTGGCGGCTGTTCGACGGGCTGGGGCACTTTCCGCACGAGGAGGATCCGGTGGCGTTCTCCACGGAGCTCATCAACTGGCTCAAGGATCCAGAACCGGATCGCTGAGCGCTTGGCTAGAACAGGGTCAAAGCTGCGGGTTCGTTGTGGCTGGTCGCGCAGTTCCCCGCGCCCCTGAGGGGCGCTGTACCGCACCGGACTTCGCCCGTTCACGGGAACACCTGTCCTACGAACGGCCAATGCCTGGCGCATAGGCCAATTGGGGGGCATGGGGGCGGTTATCGACCTTGGGGCAGGGGCAGGGGTCGGAGTATGGGCTGGACGCACGACTACAGTGACGCAGCACGCAACCGCCGCTCGGCCGGTGGTCTGAGTTCCCACCAGAGGGGTGCCCCGCAGATGCAGGGCACGGACCCTCGGCTGGGCATCCCGCGCATTCTGAGGCGCCGGGCCCGCTGGGTCTCGGCGCGTCTGCGCCACCCTCGCGGCTGACTCCGCTCGCGACACACCCGGTTACAGCGCGCAGCTATCGCTGTCCACCTGCTGGACAGCGATACGGCCCTTGGCGATGTCCTCCTGGACCTCGTCCGCGGTGAGCGCGTACCCCGTCTGCGGGTCGTCGAGGGACTTCGCGAAGACCACCCCGTACACCTTGCCGTCCGGGGTGAGCAGCGGGCCGCCGGAGTTGCCCTGGCGCACGGTCGCATAGAGCGAGTAGACGTCGCGGCGCACGGTGCCCCGGTGGTAGATGTCCGGGCCGGTGGGCGCGATGCGTCCGCGTACGCGCGCGGAGCCGACGGTGTACGAGCCGTTCTCCGGGAAGCCCGCGACGATCGCGCTGTCGCCGCCCGCGGCGTCCTCGGACGTGAACTGGAGGGCGGGCGCGCGCAGTTCGGGTACGTCGAGTACGGCGATGTCGCGCTTCCAGTCGTAGAGCACCACCTTGCCGGCGTACCGCTTGCCCTCGCCGCCTATCTGGACGTACGGCTCGTCGACGCCGCCCACCACGTGCGCGTTCGTCATCACGCGACGCTGATCGAAGACGAAGCCGGTGCCTTCCAGGACCTTGCCGCAGCTCTGGGCGGTGCCGGTGACCTTGACGATGGAACGCTGGGCGCGGGCGGCGACCGGGCTGTTGACGAGGGCCGGGTCTGGGGCCTGCACCTCGTTGATGGGCTCGTTCGAGAACGGGCTGAAGACCTGCGGGAAGCCGTTCTGCGCGAGGACCGAGGAGAAGTCGGCGAACCACGTGTCGGCCTGATCGGGAAGGGCCCGCGACACGCCCAGCAGCACCTTGGAGTTACGGACCTCCTTGCCGAGCGTCGGCAGTGTCGTACCGGCGAGTGCCGAGCCGATCAGCCAGGCGACCAGCAGCATCGCCACGACGTTCACCAGGGCGCCGCCCGTGGCGTCCAGGGCGCGGGCCGGGGACCAGGTGATGTACCGGCGCAGCTTGTTGCCCAGGTGGGTGGTGAGGGCCTGGCCGACGGAGGCACAGACGATCACGACGACCACCGCGACGACGGCGGCCGTGGTGCCCACCTCGGCGTCATCGGTCAGGGCGTCCCAGATGACGGGCAGCAGATAGACGGCGACGAGACCGCCGCCCAGGAAGCCGATCACCGACAGGATGCCGACGACGAACCCCTGGCGATAGCCCACGATCGCGAACCACACGGCGGCGACCAGCAGCAGGATGTCCAGCACGTTCACTGATTCAAGCCTCGCCTCGTCACTTCACGTTTCGCCATCGCCCGGCCGGGAGCCCGGGGGGTTACTCCCCGGGAAGACACAGCACGGGTGCCACCCTGTCATGCGCGCCAGTCGAGCGGGACCTGCTTAGTGCGGTCCCAAGGTCGTTCCCAGCCCGAGTAGTGCAGGAGGCGGTCGATGATTCCGGCCGTGAAGCCCCAGACGAGGGCCGATTCGACCAGGAATGCCGGACCTCGGTGGCCGCTGGGGTGGACGGTCGTCGCGCGGTTGGCGGGGTCCGTGAGATCCGCCACGGGGACCGTGAACACCCGCGCCGTCTCGTTCGGATCGACGACACCCACCGGCGTACGTTCCCGCCACCAGCCCAGCACCGGGGTGACCACGAAGCCGCTCACCGGGATGTAGAGCGCGGGGAGTACGCCGAAGAGCTGGACGCCGCTCGGGTCGAGCCCGGTCTCCTCCTCGGCCTCGCGGAGAGCGGCCCGCAGCGGCCCGTCGGCCTTCGGGTCGCCGTCCTCGGGGTCGAGGGCGCCACCGGGGAACGACGGCTGCCCCGCATGCGATCTGAGCGAACTGGCCCGCTCCATGAGCAGCAGCTCGGGGCCGCACTCCCCCTCGCCGAAGAGGATCAGTACGGCGGACTGGCGGCCCGCGCCGTTGGCCGGCGGCAGGAAGCGGCTCAGCTGGAGCGGCTCCACCGTCTCCACGGCGTGCACCACCGGGTCCAGCCAGTCGGGCAGGCCCTCCTTGCTCAGGCTCAGTTGGCCGCCTCGCATATCACTCGCGTGCGTCATCGACACCCCCGTTCTGCTGATCTCAACGCCCGTGGCCCGTCCGATCGTTCCGTCATCCCGAATCCGCTGCGGTCGGGTTCGGTACGGGCGCCCCGAGGGGCGGCGCGGGGAGGCCGCCCGCGTCCAGGTACGCCTGCGGGGGCTTCAGGCGCTGGCCGGGGAAGCCGCCCTTCTCGTACTTCAGAAGCTTCCTGGCCTTCTCCGGGTCCGTCTCGCCCTCTCCGTACGCCGGGCAGAGCGGGGCGATGGGGCAGGCGCCGCAGGCGGGTTTGCGGGCGTGGCAGATCCGGCGGCCGTGCCAGATCACGTGGTGGGAGAGGTCCGTCCAGTCACTCTTGGGAAAGAGCGAGCCCACGACCGCCTCGATCTTGTCCGGCTCCTTCTCGTCGGTCCACTGCCAGCGGCGGACGAGCCGCTGGAAGTGGGTGTCCACGGTGATTCCCGGCCGCCCGAAGGCGTTGCCGAGCACCACGAAGGCGGTCTTACGGCCCACTCCGGGAAGCTTGACCAGATCCTCCAGGCGTCCGGGGACCTCGCCGCCGAAGTCGTCCCGCAGGGCCTTGGAGAGCCCTATCACCGACTTGGTCTTGGCCCGGAAGAACCCGCACGGCCGCAGGATCTCCTCGACCTCTTCAGGGTTCGCGGTGGCCAGGTCCTCTGGGGTGGGGTACTTGGCGAAGAGTGTCGGTGTCGTCTGGTTCACCCGCAGGTCGGTCGTCTGGGCCGACAGGACGGTGGCGATCACGAGCTGGAAGGGATTCTCGAAGTCCAGCTCCGGGTGGGCGTACGGGTAGACCTCGGCGAGCTCGCGGTTGATACGGCGGGCGCGGCGGACGAGGGCCGTGCGGGATTCGTTACGGGGCGGGGTGGCGGCCGGGGCTTTGACGGGTGCGTCCTTCTTGGTGGCTGTTTTCGCGGGTGCGGGCTTCTTGGCAGTGGCTGTCTTTTTGACGGCGGCTGCCTTCTTGGCTGTGGCCTTGATGGCAGCGGCCTCCGGCCCCGTCCGGGCAGCGTTTTTCGCGGGCGCGGCCTTCTTCGTCGTAGCCGTTGCCTTCTTCGCGGCACCCGGCGTCCGCTTGGCCGGTGCCGGATGTGCCGCCTTTGCCGTTTTCTTCGTTCCGTCGGGGCTCTGTTCGCCCACAGCGGAATCGCGACGTGCAGCCACCCGTTCAGCCCCCTTGGCCTGTGCTCTCACCGGCGATTTGGACACCCGGCCAGCCTAAAGCCCACCACTGACAAACGCCCCGGCCCTCCGGGATCGGACGCCAATTGGCCCCCTGCCGCACTGTCCGGCACGTACGTGCGGCAGACTTGTGACTGATCACACTGTTTGGACCGTCCGGCAATATGGGGAGCACCGTCCCCTGGTACACGGGGGAGCAAGATCCCCTGAGCAGGTCGACAAGGAGAGAACTCGTGGACGACGTTCTGCGGCGCGCCCCGCTCTTCGCGGCGCTCGATGACGAGCAGGCCGCGGAGCTCCGCGCCTCCATGAGTGAGGTGACCCTCGCGCGCGGCGACGCGCTCTTCCACGAGGGTGACCCGGGTGACCGCCTGTACGTGGTCACCGAAGGCAAGGTCAAGCTCCACCGCACGTCCCCTGACGGCCGCGAGAACATGCTGGCCGTCCTTGGTCCCGGCGAGCTCATCGGCGAGCTGTCGCTGTTCGACCCGGGTCCGCGTACGGCGACCGCCAGCGCGCTGACCGAGGTCAAGCTGCTGGGGCTGGGCCATGGTGACCTTCAGCCGTGGCTGAACGCGCGGCCCGAGGTGGCGGCCGCGCTGCTGCGCGCTGTCGCGCGGCGGCTGCGTAAGACGAACGATCAGATGTCCGATCTGGTCTTCTCGGATGTTCCCGGGCGGGTTGCGCGCGCGCTGCTCGACCTTTCGCGCCGCTTTGGTGTGCAGTCCGAAGAGGGCATCCATGTGGTGCATGACCTCACGCAGGAGGAGCTTGCCCAGCTGGTGGGCGCCTCGCGTGAGACGGTCAACAAGGCGCTTGCCGACTTTGCCGGGCGTGGGTGGCTTCGGTTGGAGGCGCGTGCGGTGATTTTGCTGGATGTGGAGCGGTTGGCCAAGCGGTCGCGCTGACGCTGGGTCTTGGCCGTACGGCTCTGGGGTCCCGCCCTTTTGTTGGGCGGGGCCCTTTTGTTGTCGCCCGCCGGGTGGGCGGGGCGGGATGGGTCTCGCCCCCGCCGCCCCTTCCCGTCCCATCCCTCGGGGCTGCGCCCCGGACCCCCGCCAGGGGGTGGGGTGACAGGTCGTGTCGCGGCTGTCGGCCTGTCGTGGTTGCTCGCGCAGTTCCCCGCGCCCCTTACGGGGCGCTGCCCTTGACCTTCCTAGATGAGGCCGTGCTCCCGCAGATAGTCCAGCTGTGCCCGTACCGACAGCTCTGCCGCTGGCCACAGCGAGCGGTCCACGTCGGCGTACACGTGGGCCACTACCTCGCTCGGCGTGCGGTAGCCGTCCTCGACCGCTGTTTCGATCTGGGCCAGGCGGTGGGCTCGGTGGGCCAGGTAGTACTCGACGGCTCCCTGGGCGTCGTCCAGGACGGGGCCGTGGCCCGGTAGGACCGTGTGTACGCCGTCGTCGACTGTCAGGGACCTCAGTCGGCGCAGGGTGTCCAGGTAGTCGCCGAGGCGGCCGTCGGGGTGGGCGACGACCGTGGTGCCGCGGCCCAGGATCGTGTCGCCGGTCAGGACTGCCTGGTCGGCGGGCAGATGGAAGCACAGCGAGTCGGCGGTGTGCCCGGGCGTCGGTACGACGCGCAGTTCCAGGCCGCCCGTCCTGACCACGTCTCCGGCCGCCAGGCCCTCGTCGCCGAGCCGCAGCGCCGGGTCGAGCGCCCGTACCTTCGTGCCGGTCAGCTCCGCGAACCGGGTGGCGCCCTCGGCATGGTCGGGGTGCCCGTGCGTCAGGAGGGTCAGTGCGACCCGCTTGCCCGCCTTCTCGGCGGCGTCCACGACATTGCGCAGGTGTACGTCGTCCAGGGGCCCCGGATCGATCACCACCGCGAGCTCGGAGTCCGGCTCGGAGACGATCCACGTGTTCGTTCCGTCGAGCGTCATCGGGGACGCGTTGGGCGCGAGAACGTTGATCGCACGCGGCGTGGCGGGACCGTCGAGAACCCCGCCCCGCGGCTGGCCAGGGAGGGCTGCTGCGTCCGTCATGTGTGGGCGCCTTCCGTCTCGGGCGGCAGCACATCACGTCGTCGGCCGGAGGCCGACGCAGCGCCCAGAAGCCCGCGAAGCGGTGCGAGGGACGCACGAAGAAATGGGCCCCCGCCCCGCGGCTGGCCGGGAAGGGCTGCTGCGTCCGTCATGCGGGGGCTCCACCGGTTGGGATGTGCTTGGTGAACTCGTCGTGGCCCGGCCAGGTCAGCACCAGTTCGCCGTTCTCCAGGCGGGCCTGGGCCAGGACGGGGGCCAGGTCGCGCCCGGGTGCTGCGGCGAGGGCCTCGGCGGCAGTGGCGTACGAGCGGAGCTGGCGCAGCGTCGCGATGGTGGGCGGCATCATCAGGAGGTCGCCCTTGTCGTAGGCGTCCGCCGCCTCGCCGGGGCGGATCCAGACGGTGCTCTCGGCCTCCGTGGAGGCGTTTCGGGTGCGCTGGCCCTCCGGGAGGGCGGCCACGAAGAACCATGTGTCGTAGCGGCGCGGTTCGAACTCCGGGGTGATCCAGCGCGTCCACGCCCCCAGGAGGTCGGATCGCAGCACGAGTCCCCTGCGCTCCAGGAACTCGGCGAAGGAGACGTCCCGGGCGACCAGGGCCTCCCGGTCCGCCTCCCAGTCGTCGCCCGTGGTGTCGCCGACAACGCTGTCCGGGGTGGGGCCGGCGAGCAGCACGCCCGCCTCCTCGTACGTCTCGCGCACCGCCGCGCAGACGATCGCCTGGGCGGAGGTCTCGTCGACGCCGAGCCGGGACGCCCACCACGCGCGCGTGGGACCCGTCCAGCGGATCTGCCGCTCGTCGTCCCTGGGGTCCACGCCGCCCCCGGGATAGGCGTACGCGCCTCCGGCGAAGGCCATGGAGGCGCGTCTGCGCAGCATGTGTACGGCGGGAGCGCCGTCGGTGTCCTTGAGCAGCATGACGGTGGCCGCCCGCTTGGGGACGACCGGTGTGAGCCTGCCCTCCGCGAGCGCGCGGATACGGTCCGGCCACTCCGGTGGATACCACTGCCCATTCGCCATGCGCGGAGGCTATCCCGTAGAGAGCTGATGTTCGAGAGGCAACAATCGCCTGCTCCAAGGGCCGCCCGGAGGAACCAATGCGGAACCAACGCTCCCAGGGAGCCCGATTCGCCAACGATCACCGACCGACCGGCTCCCCAGGGGGCCCGATTACGCCTCCATCAGGCCCAGAGCACCGGACTACGCCTCCGTCAGCTCCACCTGGATCTCGACCTCCACCGGCGAGTCCAGCGGCAGCACCGCCACCCCGACCGCACTTCGCGCGTGTACGCCCTTGTCGCCCAGGACCGCGCCCAGCAGCTCGCTCGCGCCGTTCACCACGGCGGGCTGGGCCGTGAAGTCGGGGGCCGAGGCCACGAAGCCGACGACCTTGACCACGCGCGCGACGCGGTCGAGGTCACCCGCGATCGACTTGACCGCGGCCAGGGCGTTCAGCGCACAGGTGGCGGCCAGTTCCTTGGCCGCCTCCGGGGTGACCTCCGCGCCCACCTTGCCGGTGGCCGCGAGCTTGCCGTCCACCATGGGGAGCTGGCCGGAGGTGTAGACGTACACCCCGCTCTGCACGGCGGGCTGGTACGCGGCGAGCGGCGGCACCACCTCGGGCAGGGTCAGCCCGAGTTCGGCCAGCTTGGACTCGACGGCGCTCATGCCTGCTTCTCGCGCTTCAGGTAGGCCACCAGTTGCTCGGGGTTGTTCGGCCCGGGCACGACCTGGACAAGCTCCCAGCCGTCCTCGCCCCAGGTGTCCAGAATCTGCTTCGTGGCATGGACGAGCAGCGGCACAGTCACGTATTCCCACTTGGTCATGTGGCCGACTGTATCCGCTGCCCCGCACGGCCTTCCGCTCGCCCGACGGCCGGGGTTCCGCGTGCCTAGCGGCCAGGGTTCCGCGTGCCTTGCAGCCTGCCTCCGCGCACCTCGGCACCCAGCTCCCCCGCACGTTCTCCACAGCCTCTGCCACCCGTTGTCCACAGCCACCTGCGTAGCCCGGCCGCCGACTGGTTAGGCTCGAAGATGTGAGCAGGCTCCAGGTCGTCAGCGGCAAGGGCGGTACCGGTAAGACGACGGTCGCCGCAGCCCTCGCGCTCGCCCTCGCCACGGAGGGCAAGCGCACCCTCCTGGTCGAGGTCGAGGGCAGGCAGGGCATCGCGCAACTCTTCGAGACGGAGGCTCTGCCCTATGAGGAGCGGAAGATCGCCGTCGCACCCGGGGGCGGGGAGGTGTTCGCCCTCGCCATAGACCCCGAGCTGGCGCTTCTCGACTACCTCCAGATGTTCTACAAACTGGGGGGCGCCGGACGGGCCCTGAAGAAGCTCGGCGCCATCGACTTCGCCACGACGATCGCGCCCGGCCTCAGGGACGTACTCCTGACCGGCAAGGCCTGTGAGGCGGTCCGCAGGAAGGACAAGACCGGGCGGTTCGTGTACGACTACGTCGTCATGGACGCCCCGCCGACGGGCCGCATCACCCGCTTCCTGAACGTGAACGACGAGGTGGCGGGCCTCGCCAAGATGGGCCCCATACACAACCAGGCCCAGGCGGTCATGCGGGTCCTCAAGTCCCGTGAGACGGCCGTGCACTTGGTGGCCCTCCTGGAGGAGATGCCCGTCCAGGAGACCGTCGACGGCGCCTCCGAACTGCGTGCCGCGAAGCTCCCGGTGGGCAGGATCATTGTGAACATGGTGCGGCCCACGATCCTCGACGAGGACGACCTGGCGCTCACCCGCGAGGTGCCGCGCACGGCCATCGCCAAGTCGCTGTCCGCGGCCGGACTCGGCGGCGCTCGCCGCGGCGGGGTCGCCGAGCGGCTCGTGGAACCGCTGCTCACCCAGGCGGACGAGTATGCCGAGCGGTACGCACTGGAGCGCGAGCAGCGGGCCGTACTCCAGGAGCTCGGCCTCCCGCTGCACGAACTCCCGCTGCTCGCCGAGGGACTGGACCTCGCGGGCCTGTACGAACTCGCCACCGAACTGCGCCGGCAGGGGATCTCATGAGCTTGGACCCGGTTCGCGTCCTGGACGTCGACCCGCTGCTCGACGACCCGAAGACCCGCATCGTGGTCTGCTGCGGGGCGGGCGGCGTCGGCAAGACCACCACCGCGGCGGCCCTCGGGCTGCGGGCGGCCGAGCGCGGCCGGAAGGTGGTCGTCCTGACCATCGACCCGGCGCGCAGGCTCGCCCAGTCGATGGGCATCGACGCGCTCGACAACACCCCACGCCGGGTGAAGGGCATCGACGACTCCGCGGACGGCGAACTGCACGCGATGATGCTCGACATGAAGCGCACCTTCGACGAGATCGTCGAGGCGCACGCGGACCCGGAGAGGGCCGCCGCGATCCTGGGCAACCCCTTCTACCAGTCGCTCTCGGCGGGCTTCGCGGGCACGCAGGAGTACATGGCGATGGAGAAGCTGGGCCAGCTGCGGGCCCGCGACGAATGGAACCTGATCGTCGTCGATACGCCCCCGTCTCGCTCGGCGCTCGACTTCCTGGACGCCCCTAAGCGGCTCGGTTCCTTCCTGGACGGCAGGCTGATCCGGCTGCTGACCGCGCCGGCGAAGCTGGGCGGCCGGGCCGGGATGAAGTTCCTGAACGTCGGGATGTCGATGATGACCGGCACCCTGGGCAAGCTGCTCGGCGGCCAACTCCTCAAGGACGTCCAGACGTTCGTGGCCGCGATGGACACCACCTTCGGCGGTTTCCGTACCCGCGCGGACGCCACGTACAAGCTCCTCCAGGCGCCCGGCACGGCCTTCCTGGTGGTGGCGGCCCCGGAGCGGGACGCGCTGCGCGAGGCCGCGTACTTCGTGGAGCGGCTGGCCGCCGAGACCATGCCGCTGGCGGGTCTGGTGCTGAACCGGGTGCACGGCAGCGGCGCCACTCAGCTGTCCGCCGAGCGGGCGCTCGCCGCCGCGGAAAATCTTGCGGAAGCCCGCATTGTCGATCAGGAGGCTGGGAAAGCTGGCCTTCGTAACTCTCCCGACACGGATGACAGTTCAGAATCTCCCGCTTCCGCCGTTCCCGAGGCTCCCGCACCCGACGCAGGCTCCCCCGCCGCGGACCGGATCGACGCCGAAGGAGCAGGGACGGCCCGGACCGTCGAGCAACTCACCGCAGGCCTGCTGAGGTTGCACGCCGAGCGCATGCGGCTGCTCTTCCGCGAGCAGCGCACGCGCGACCGCTTCACCGCGTTCCACCCGGAGGTGGCGGTGGCAGAAGTGGCCGCGCTGCCCGGCGATGTGCACGACCTCGCAGGGCTGCGGGACATCGGGGACCGGCTCGCGGCCGGTTCGTAGTGCGTGTCCGGCCGGAGCTGCGTGAGCCTCTCGGGGTCGCCTGACCCCGGCTGCGTACGGGAACCTCGCGGACCCCTGTTCGCAGACAGCGTCGTATACGACCCGTACGGCAGCAGTCGTGGACGGCTGCGCACGGTGCTTGTAGGTACGCGCGACCGCGGCGGTACGTACCTGACGTGACCGCGGTTCCGCGGGAGGTGACCGCGGCGAGCGGTCAGCCCACCGCCGCGTAGTGCTCGTACACCTCTTCCTCGTCGAGGGGCAGAATGCCCGCCCCCCGCTCGTACTCAGTGCGCGCTGTCTCGAGCAGCCGGCGCCAGGAGGTGACGGTTGGCCGCCTGCGCAGCAGTGCGCGGCGCTCCCGCTCCGTCATCCCTCCCCACACGCCGAACTCGACGCGGTTGTCCAGCGCGTCGGCAAGACATTCCGTACGCACCGGACATCCGGTGCACACTGCCTTCGCCCTGTTCTGCGCTGCTCCTTGAACGAACAGTTCGTCCGGATCGGTAGTGCGACAGGCCGCCTGCGCACTCCAGTCGGTTACCCAGCCCATACCGGCGCCGTCCTCTCCCGAATCGAGGCTCCCCCACGGCGGCAGCGGCATATTCACCGCCGCCAGTTGAGGACGTTACGGAAGGTGGGCACAGTCAACCAGCCCCTGCGGGCCCAATCTTGAATGGCCCGAATGGACTATGGGTACGCGGCAGATCACCCAACGGAGTGACCTGACGGCATACGTAACCTTCCTGGCAAACCAGGACAGTTGAGCTGCGTCACAACGGACGCCAAGTGACACATGAGGCGGATTCGGGCACGAGCCCAACAAAAAAGTTGGGAATCGACTGGAACGATTCGGGGTCGCCAGCCGTATTGATACGTAGCCCTGCTGCTGTGACAGTTGTGAGCAGCTTAGGCCAAGGCCTATACGCGTGTCCGGCGAATGAGAACGTAGGCTGCCCTCATGGCAAACAAGCGATCGGGTGGAGGCCTGTCTCCGGTTCAGCAGGCCGCCAAGTTCCTGGGTGTCAGCGTGCTCGCCGGAGCCGTCGCGGCGGGCATCGCGCTGCCCGCGGCCGGCGCTCTGGGGCTGGCAGCCAAGGGCTCGGTCGAGGGCTTCGACGAGATCCCCACCAACCTCAAGCGTCCGCCGCTGAGTCAGCGCACCACGATCCTGGACAACCAGGGCGGGCGGATCGCCACGGTGTACTCACGCGACCGCACCGTGGTCGAACTCAAGGACATCTCGCCGGTCATGCAGCAGGCGATCGTCGCGATCGAGGACTCGCGCTTCTACAAGCACGGCGCGGTGGACCTCAAGGGCGTTCTGCGCGCGCTCAACCGGAACGCGCAGAGCGGCGAAGTGACCCAGGGCGCGTCCACGCTGACGCAGCAGTACGTGAAGAACGTCTTCGTGGAGGAGGCCGGCAACGACCCGACGCTGGTCGCCCAGGCCACACAGCAGACCCTCGGCCGCAAGATCAAGGAACTGAAGTACGCGATCCAGGTCGAGGAAGAGCTGGGCAAGAAGAAGATCCTCGAGAACTACCTGAACATCACGTTCTTCGGCCAGCAGGCCTACGGCGTCGAGGCCGCGGCCCAGCGCTACTTCTCCACGTCCGCCAAGGACCTGAACCTGGAGCAGGCCGCGCTGCTCGCCGGCGTCGTCCAGTCCCCGACCCGCTACGACCCGGTCAATGACGAGCAAGAGGCGATACAGCGGCGCAATGTGGTCCTCCAGCGCATGGCCGACCTGGGCAACGTCTCCCAGGCGGAGGCCGACGAGGCCAAGGAGAAGCCGCTCGGCCTGAAGGTCAGCAAGCCGAACAACGGCTGCATCACGGCGGTCAAGGGCGCCAGCTTCTTCTGTGACTACGTCCGCGAACTGGTGCTGAACGACAAGGTCTTCGGCAAGACCAAGAAGGCCCGGGCGAAGCTCTGGAACGAGGGCGGCCTGACGATCCGTACGACGCTCGACCCGCAGGCACAGGACTCGGTGCAGGCCTCGATCAAGAACCACGTCAGGAAGTCGGACAAGGTCGCCACGGCCACCACGCTGGTCGAGCCGGGCACCGGCAAGATCCTCGGCATGGGCCAGTCGAAGCCGTTCGGCTACGGCAAGAACGAGACCGAGCTCAACTACTCGGTCGACAACCGCTTCGGCGGCTCAGCCTTCGGCTTCCCGACCGGTTCGACCTTCAAGCCGTTCCTGGCCGCGGCCGCCCTCGAGGAGGGCACCCCGCCGATCCAGGAGTACCCGGCACCGTACGAAATGTCGTACCCGGAGACGGTGCAGACCTGTGACGGGAGTCCGTGGCGGAACACGGGCAAGGACACGGTGGAGAACGAGGACGAGTCCGAGGTCGGCCCGTACCGCCTGCGGGAGGCGATGGAGAAATCCGTCAACACCTACTTCGTGCAGATGCTCGGGGACATCGGCATGTGCCCGGTGTCCAAGCTCCTCGACAAGATGGGCGTGGTGCAGGGCAACGGCGACAAGCTGCCTGAGCGGCCCGCGTCTCTCACCCTCGGCTCGACCGGCATCTCGCCGCTGACGATGGCGAGCGCGTACGCGACCTTCGCCAACCGCGGGACGTACTGCACGCCGATCGCCATCGAGTCGATCAACCGGCGGATGGGCGGCGAGACCAAGTCGATCGAGGTGCCGAAGTCGACCTGCAGCAGGGCGATGTCCGAGACCACGGCGGACACCATCAACCAGCTGCTGGGCGGAGTGGTCGACTCCGGTACGGGACAGCAGGCCGGCCTCTCCGACCGCGACAACGCGGGTAAGACGGGTACGACCGACGAGCGCAGGAACGCCTGGTTCGTCGGCTACACGCCGAACATGTCCGGCGCCGTCTGGGTCGGCAGCGCCACCCAGGCCGTCAAGATGTCGAACATCACGATCGGCGGCCAGTGGCACGAGAAGGTCTACGGCGGCAGGGTGCCCGGCCCGATCTGGAAGGACGCCATGACCGGCGCCCTGGAGGGCAAGGAAGCCCCGAACTTCAACCCCGTCCACATCCCCGACCCGCCCAGCGATGATGACAGGGACCGCCCGGGCGACGGCGACGACGGCGAGAACCCCGGGAACGGGAACGGCGGGAACGGCAACGGTGGCATAGGTGACATCCCCCCCTTCCCTCAGCCGTCCTTCTCGATCCCGGAGGAGTGGACGATCGGCGGCGGCAACGGGAACGGCGGGAATGGCGGGAATGGCGGGAATGGGGACGGCGGTCAGTTCCCGTAGGCCGTAGGCCTCTTGGCCGTTGACGGTCAGCCTCCTGGCCGTTGATGCCGCACGACGGCATTGATGCTCGTACGACGGTGGGGGCGCCCCTTGTTGCAAGGGGCGCCCCCACCGTCGTATCGGCGTATCCGCCTACGGCTGGCCGTGCAGGCCTCGGCCTCGGATTGCGGCTGTGCCGCCTCGGAGTCCGGAGCCTCAGCCCGCGAGCTGCTTCTTCACCAGTGCGGCGACGCGGCCGCCCTCGGCAAGGCCCGCCACCTTCGGGTTCACGATCTTCATGACCTGGCCCATGGCGCGCGGGCCCTCGGCGCCGGCCGCCTTCGCCTCCTCGACCGCCTGGGCGACGATCTGCTGGAGCTCGTCGTCGGACAGCTGCTTGGGCAGGTAGTCGGCGAGGATCTCGCCCTCCGCCTTCTCCCGCTCGGCGGACTCGGCGCGACCGCCCTGCGCGAAGGCCTCGGCGGCCTCACGGCGCTTCTTCGCCTCACGGGTGATCACCTTGGTGATCTCCTCGTCGGAGAGCGCGCGCTTCTCCTTGCCCGCGACCTCCTCCTTCGTGATCGCGGCGAGGGTCAGCCGGAGCGTCGAGGAGCGGAGCTCATCGCGCTCCTTGATCGCGGCGTTGAGGTCTTCCTGCAGCTTCGACTTGAGCGTGGTCATGGGGCGATTGTCGCAGGTGTGGTGGGACAACGGCCCGTCGTTTTCCGGCGGCACGCCTTCGGTTGCCCGGGGGGGGGTCGTGCGACTTCGGTCGTACGGCCCTGGGGAGCGCCGTGCGGCTTCGGCGTACGGCAGTGGGGACAGCCGTGCGGCTTCGGTCGTACGGTCGTGGGGGCAGCCGTGCGGCTTCGGTCGTACGGTCGTGGGGGCAGCCGTGCGGCTTCGGTCGTACGGTCGTGGGGGCAGCCGTGCGGCTTCGGCGTACGCGCCGTCTGACACGATGGACGTATGCGCGCGCGATACGGAGTACCCCTGGGAATCACGGCGGCCGGGGCCGCCGGGCTGGTCTACTCGGTGGGTTTCGAGGCCCGTTCCTTCCGCCTGCGGCGGGTGACGGTGCCCGTGCTGCCGCCGGGCATGCGCCCGCTCCGCGTCCTCCAGGTCTCTGACATCCACATGGTGAGCGGCCAGCGCAAGAAGCAACGCTGGCTGCGCTCGCTGGCGGGGCTGCGCCCCGACTTCGTGATCAACACGGGGGACAACCTCTCCGACTCGGAGGCGATCCCGGAGGTCCTGGACGCGCTCGGCCCGCTGATGGAGTTCCCCGGCGCGTACGTCTTCGGCTCGAACGACTACTACGGGCCCAGACTCCGCAACCCCGCCCGGTACTTGCTGGAGAAGGTGCAGGGACGGCACGGGCTGAACGGCAACCCGCCCGTCGTCGGCGCCCTCCACAACCCATGGGAGGACCTGCGCGACGGCTTCGACTCGGCGGGCTGGCTGAACCTGACGAACGTCCGGGGTTCGCTGAAGATCGACGGCCTGGAGATCGAGCTGACCGGCCTGGACGACCCGCACATCAAACGCGACCGGTACGAGCGCGTGGCCGGCGGCCCCTCCGACGCGGCCGACTTCTCGATGGGCATCGTCCACGCCCCGTACCTGCGCGTTCTCGACGACTTCACCGCGGACGGCTACCCCCTGACCCTGGCCGGCCACACCCACGGCGGCCAAATCTGCCTCCCCTTCTACGGCGCCTTCGTCACCAACTGCGACCTGGACACGGACCGCGTGAAGGGCCTGTCCACGCATACGTCGGGCGGCCGGACGTCGTACCTGCACGTCTCGGCAGGCTGCGGCACGAACCGCTACACGCCGGTTCGGTTCGCCTGCCCGCCGGAGGCTACGTTGCTGACGCTGACGGGGCGGGAGTAGCGGCCGGGTCCGCACCGCCGGCTCCCGAAAAACCGGATTTCGCCTCCAGCCACCAGTGGGCTAAAGTAATCGACGTCGCCACGACACAGCCCACTCGAAGTGGCCTGCTCAAAGCGACACCGGGGTGTAGCGCAGCTTGGCAGCGCGCTTCGTTCGGGACGAAGAGGTCGTGGGTTCAAATCCCGCCACCCCGACAGTGAAACACCAGGTGAGCCACCTAGGAACGTTCCTAGGTGGCTCACCTGTTTCGTCTGCATGCCTATCTGCGTGACTACCGCTCCGGACCCCGCTTGAAGATGCCGTCCATGACCACGGCCCCGGTCTGGATCACGGGCCGGATCTGCTTCCGGTACACCTCCTCAGTCACGGCCGTGCCGGAGTGGCCGACGAGCCGGGAGATCTCTTCCAGTGGGACGCCACGGTCTGAGAGCAGGGACACGAAGCTGTGCCGGAGCTCCCGAGGCGTCCACTCGTCGGCGTTGATTCCCTCGGCATCCTTGAGCGCCTGGCGGAAGGCCCACCGGACGTTGGTCGCGTCGAGCGGCTTGCCCACGGCCGACGAGAAGACGAGCCCGTGTTCCTCCCACTTGTCGCCAGCGGCGAGCCGATCCCAGCCCTGGTCTTCGAACTGATACCAGAGCACATCGACGCAACGTGCCGGCAGAGCGAGCGTGCGCCGGGACTTCGGGGTCTTGGTGTCCCCACCACGCCGGACCGAGCGCCACACCGCGACGTGCGGAAGCTGCGGCGGGTCGGCGTCCGGCTGACCCTTCAGGAAGACGTGGTCCCAGGTGAGGGCTCGCAGTTCCTCCGTGCGGGCACCGGTCAGCAGGGCTACGACGATGTACGCGTGCATCGAGGTCCCCTCGGCCGCCTTGAGCACCGCCTCGGCTTGGGCGAAGGTGAGCGCCTGGAGGGACGACCCGTCTGCCTCTGCGGCACGGAGCACAGCTCCAAGAACACCACCAGGGCCATCGTCGCCCTGGTCTTCCGCTGCAAGCCCTCCGGCTGCCACGAGCGCACGTCCAGCGAATCAACCGCCGTCGACCGGCTCACGCGCGAAGAGGTCAGCGAGCGCATGGCCGAGGTCTACGCGATCCGACTCCTGGACGCCCTGGACAGCAGCGGCCCACACGTGCGGAGCCACGACGCAAGCGCCTGATCTCAGCGCGGTAGAACTTTCCCTACTTCATCAAGCCCCGGCTGCGCTCCGCTCCGCCGGGCGCGCTTCCCGGCTCTGGCTGCGCCCGCGCTCCTGCCTTCGGCCCGCTCGGCGCTGCCGTCGCCGACGCGCGCCCACATGTGGATAGGGCCCGGAGGCCATGAGTCGATCACCGCCTAGAGCGGTCTGCGGTCAAGACAGTGCCTCCGGCGGGGGATCGGCCGGCACCGGGATGAAGGGGGCGCCGTTCCCGTCTGCGGGTCCGTAGTGGCATGCGCGGGGAGCTCCCATCCCGTCCGCCATCGACCCAGGCAAAGCCGAGCAGACGCGGCCCATGGCGTCCAGGTCGTTCGTACAGTGGCGCGCTCCACCTGGACGCCATGAACCACGCCCGCTCCACGGTGTGTGGGTCGACGGCGGACGGGATGGGAGCTGGGGTGAGTGGTGGGTTACGGCCGGAGCAGCTCCAGGCCGAAGTCGTTCCGCCGATCACGCCTGGAGCTTCCCGTTCAGTTACGCCGGGTACTTCACCATCAAGGCCCGGACGCCGTCGATGAAGAGCCGGACCTGCGCCTTGTCGTAATCGCCGTAGTTCCCGTGCGCGGCCTTGTTGCGCAGATCCATCCAGGCCGTGACCTGCTTCTGCTGCAAGCCGTCGTAGACGCCCGCCTTCTTCAAGTCAGCGTTCATGGTGTCGGCCTTCTTGGGCTTACCCCCAGCATCCGTAGCAATGCCGGACTTCACGCACAAAGCTCGCACGTGGACTTCGAGGGACGTTCCGGTGATGACCGCCGCCGGGTCTTTGTATCCCGAGTCGAGGAGCGACTCCGCCATCTCCAAGTAGTCGCTGTGCATGTCGGCATGGACCAATTCCACAACCGAGTCAACCCACCCTGACCGGATGTCGTCGCGGAGCCCGACCGCGATGCCGTGGAGGGCATCCAGCCTCCAACCGTCTGATGCCCTCTCCAACCGAACTTCTGTCAGTTGCTTGGCGTACGTGCTCCCGGGAAGCGAAGCGCGCTCAACGGCGGCCTCAAGCCGATTCTTGAGGATCCGCACATTCTCGCCCGGCCCAGGTCTGCTCATCCTGTCGTACTCGTCGATGAGGCTGTCCAGCTGCTCAGCCATCTTCTCAAGATCAGTCAACTCAACACCTTCGTCCGTGGCTTCGGCTCCCTAGGCCGAACGGATCAGAATACAGCCAGTTACCGCCACGAAGCACCTGGTTATCCTCGGACCCCGAGGTGCGGCCGGGCACCGGGCGGAATGTGGTTCTGTCAAGTCACCCTGTGTCGGCTGACACCAACAGAGCCGCACAGCGGTGGTCAGCGCCGAACCTCAACGGACCGGCGGTCGGGAACTCTGGCCGGTTGACCGACATCACGGACCACCCATGATCGACCTGATAAGGATGCGGGCCGAACTCAAAGCCTGTGCGTGGTCGTGCCCCATCCGTGCCCGATAGACCGGGAACTCACGGGGAACTGCGGTCACCAACAGGCAACCTGCATGACGAAGGCCCCTGACCGATGTTCCTGGTCAGGGGCCTTCAACCTGCGGTGGGTGTGGGATTTGAACCCACGGTGACATCGCTGCCACGACGGTTTTCAAGATCGATCATGGGTTTGACTCACCCAGTGAGATTCCACCGGCCGCGATGTCACAGTGCCGGTGGCCGGCCGGTCCGGATTCCGGCTTCTTCTGGTTCGTGTAGGCGTCTGCGTGCCAACATGAGCTGTTTGAGCATGTGTTGGCTGGATAGCTCGGGGGCGAGTGTGCAGGCTGCGGTGCGGTGGCTGGTGGCGGTGGCGGGGTCGCTCGTGGCGTTTGTCGCGGTGGCGGTTCCGTGGGCGGTGCTGTCGGACGGGGGTGACGATCCGTGGGACGTGATCGGTCCGGTGGCCGGTGTGGTCGCCGCAGGGGCTCTGGCCGCGCTGGGCTGGTGGGCGTCGCAGGCCGACGGGTCCGGGACGCGTCGGGTTCGGCAATCGGCGCGCGGCCGGGGCGGTATCCGGCAGACAGGGGGCAGTGTGGGGGGCGGGGGGCCCGTCGGCGCGGCGCGTGCGGACGTGCGGCAGAAGGCCCGCAGCGACGGCAGCGGTGACATCGATCAGGTCGGCGGGGACCGCAGCTGAGGCCGGGGGGACCAGTCGTGGAGCATTCGGGACAGCGCCGTACCCGGCAGCAGGCACGGGCGGAGGGGGATGTCACCCAGGTCGCGGGGGATATGCATGTATATCCCCCGCCGGTGCCGGGACCGTCGGTGGAGTGGCCGGTGTGGGTGGGGAGTGTGCCGCGGCTGGCTGCGGCGTTTCAGCCGCGCACGGCCGTGCGCGAGAGGGCGGAGGAGGCGCGGTCCGGGGGCAGTGAGGTGGTGCTGTCGGGGGCCGGTGGGGTGGGCAAGAGCCAGCTCGCGGCGTCCCTGGCGCGGGATGCGCGGGACCGGGAGCGTTCCGGGGGAACGGGTCTGGACGTTCTGGTGTGGGCAAGAGCCACCGACCCGGACCAGATCATCACCGCCTACGCGGAGGCGGCCGAGCAGCTGTGTCTTCCCGGGGTGTCGCGGGATGACAGCACTGCGGCGGCGCGGGCGTTTTTGAGGTGGCTGGAGGCGACGGGGCGGTCCTGGCTGGTGGTTCTGGACGACATCACTGACCCGTTGAAAGTCGAGGCATGGTGGCCCGACAGTGGTGCCCGAAACGGCTGGGTCCTAGCCACCACCCGACGCGACGACGCCCGGCTCAGCGGCCAGGGCCGCACTCTCATCCGGCTCGGTCTCTACACGGCGGAGGAGGCCCGCGCCTATCTGCGCCGTCGTCTCACCGACGCGGGTCACCCCCACCTCCACGACGCCGACCAGGCGGACGACCTCACCACAGAACTCGATCACCTCCCGCTCGCCCTCGGCCACGCCGCCGCCTACCTCATCAACAAACGCTGCACGATGACGGACTACCTCACGCTGCTGCGTGATACCAGCAGCAGGCTGGGCGATCTGCTCCCACCCAGCGCGGACACCGAAGGCTACGGACGCCCCGTCACCGCCTCCCTGTTGATCTCCCTCGAAGCCGTGGAGGAAGCTGACACCACCCGCCTCGCCCGGCCCCTGCTCTACCTGCTCTCCCTTATGGACCCCCTCGGCCACCCCGTCGACCTGTGGACCACACCCCCCGCCCTCCACCACCTGCGCACCGCCCGCCCCGCACAACGCCGCAGGCTGCGCCGACAACGCCCGGCCGTCACCGAGCCGGAGATCCGCAGCGCACTGCAATGCCTGCGCACCTACGCCCTCATCACCCAGGACACCGACACCGCACCCGTGCGGATGCACGCGCTGACCGCTCGCGCCGTTCGCGAGACCATCTCGCCCCCCACCGTGCCTGCTATCGCCCGTGCCGCGGCTGACGCGATCCGCAGTGTCTGGCCCGCTCTCGATCATGAGGACCGGGAACTGTCAGCAGTCCTGCGTGCCAACACCGTCCGTCTCGACCAGCACACCCACCCGGCCCTGTGGCAGCCCGCCACCCACCCGTGCATCTACCGAGTCAGCGGCAGCCTCACGGACGCGGGTCTCTACCGGCAGGCGATCGAGTACGACGAGGGAACCGTTCGGCGAAGCAACGAAATCCACGGCTCCGACCACCCCGACACCCTCGAAGCCCGCAGCAACCTCGTCGTCTCCTATCGCGATGCGGGGCAGGTGCAGGACGCCCTCGACCTGGGCGAGCGGGTCCTGGCCGACTACGAGCGGATCCTGGGCGAGGACCACCCTGCTACCCTCAACGCCCGCAACCACCTCGCCAACTCCTACGGCGATGCGGGGCGGGTGCAGGACGCCCTCGACCTGGGCGAGCGGGTCCTGGCCGACTACGAGCGGGTCCTGGGCGAGGACCACCCCGACACCCTCACCGCCCGCAACAACCTCGCCGTCTCCTACCGCGATGCGGGGCGGGTGCAGGACGCCCTCGACCTGCGCGAGCGGGTCCTGGCCGACTACGAGCGGATCCAAGGCTCCGACCACCCCGCCACCCTCACCGCCCGCAACAACCTCGCCGTCTCCTACCGCGATGCGGGGCGGGTGCAGGACGCCCTCGACCTGCGCGAGCGGGTCCTGGCCGACCGGGAGCGGATCCTGGGCGAGGACCACCCCAATACCCTCGACGCCCGCAACAACCTCGCCAACTCCTACAGCGATGCCGGGCGGGTGCAGGACGCCCTCCATCTGCGCGAGCGGGTCCTGGCCGACCGGGAGCGGATCCTGGGCGAGGACCACCCCGACACCCTCAGCGCCCGCAGCAACCTCGCCGTCTCCTACGGCGGTGCGGGGCGGGTGCAGGACGCCCTCGACCTGGGCGAGCGGGTCCTGGCCGACCGGGAGCGGATCCTGGGCGAGGACCACCCCGACACCCTCAGCGCCCGCAACAACCTCGCCAACTCCTACAGCGATACGGGGCGGGTGCAGGACGCCCTCGACCTGCGCGAGCGGGTCCTGGCCGACCGGGAGCGGATCCTGGGCGAGGACCACCCCAATACCCTCGACGCCCGCCACAACCTCGCCGTCTCCTACGGCGGTGCGGGGCGGGTGCAGGACGCCCTCGACCTGGGCGAGCGGGTCCTGGCCGACTACGAGCGGATCCTGGGCAAGGACCACCCCGACACCCTTGACGCCCGCAGCAACCTCGCCAACTTCCGCGATGCTGCGGCAGGCGTACAGCAACCGGGTACCGCAACTCCAGCAACTCCCCCCGACCTCCAACCGCCCTCAGACCCTCCGGCGCAACCGGTATGACCCTTACCGACCGATCCATACAGAGCTACGGATCAGAAGGTGAGACGTACCAAGCTCAACCCGGTGAGTGTCTAACTGCGTGACAACGCAAGCGGACAGCGGCGAACGTCCACGCACACCGACGGACCATCGCAGCAGCTCAGAGCGACCCGGGCCCAAGGTCGAGCCCCCATCCAAGTTGCTTCGGGACGAAGAGGTCGAGGGTTCAAATCCCGCCACCCCGACAGTGAAGTACCAGGTCAGGGCCTGATCCGCGAAAGCGGGTCAGGCCCTGAGTCGTTGTGATTCCCGTCCGCTCGGCACCGCATGTTCGCAGGATGCTGCGAGCCCGCTCGCAGGAAGCTGCGCCTCTTTCGGAGCGAGGGGGCAAGGGGGCGCTGGGACAGTGGAATGACCAATCCCCCTTACAGAAGGAGCCGGCGCGATGGCCCAGAAATCCACGGGTGGGAGTAAGCGGAATCCGTTGGCCGGGATGGCCGGGCTGCTGATCGCTCTCGCCTGTTCTCTTGTGATCTTCGACGGTGCGGTGAAGGTTGTGGCGGTGTCCGTGTTCGCCCTTGGGGCGCTCTTCTGCGCCCGTTCGCTGACGCGGGCCGGCGGGCAATAAGCGCGACGGCGACCGGTACGACGGGGGTCGGAGCACCGTGACCAGGTGCTCCGGCCCCCGTCGTATCGGTTGCGGGCTCTCAGATCCAGCCGCGTTCGCGGGCGAGCAGCGCGGCCTGGAAGCGGCTGGACGCGCCCAGCTGGTGCATCAGCGACGCCACGTACTTGCGGTACGTACGGACCGACATGCCGACGTCACGGGCCCCGGTCTCGTCCTTGTCCGCCATGCACAGCGATTCCAGTATCTTGCGCTCGATCTCGCCAGGGCGGTGGTCGGCCGGCTCCGCGCCGACGCCCTCGCCGGATGGCGGGGGGAGTTCGTGGGCCTGGCCCCACATACGGTCGAACAGCGAGACGAGGGTGGCGACGAGCCCGGGTTCCCGGGCGAGCAGGGCGCCGCGGCTGCTGTCGGCCGGGTCGAGGGGAGTGAGCGCGGCGGCCCGGTCGAAGATCAGGACACGTTCCAGAGGGAGTCGGGAGATCCTGACCTCCGCTCCCTTGGCCTTCAGTTCCCGCAGGTACGCCATGGTGCCGGGGTCGTCCAGCGCGGCGGACCCGATCAGGCTGCGCATCCGGATGCCACGGCGCAGGATGCGTTCGTTCGGTGACCGGGACGCCGCGATGGCCTGAGGGGGGATCCGTCCGCTCGGCCAGGTGGTCAGGCTCTCCGTGCGGGTGAAGAAGGTCAGTTCGTCGATGGCGGCGCGGACCCGGTCGATTCCCTCCAGGCGTTCCATCGTGGGCCGGTCGGTTCCGGCCACGGCGTCGCTCACCGGTGCGGCGTCCCGTTCGGCGAGCAGCGAGGTGACGATGTCGTGCTCGGCGGCCGAGTTCTCCAGTTCCTCCCGGGCCAGGGTCACGCGGCGGTCGATGAGGGCCTCGATCGCCTTGGCGGGTGCCGCGGGGCGCAGCAGGCCGTCGGCGACGGTGGCGAGCCCCAGTTCGCAGGCCCGCTTCTGCAGTGACCGCGTCGACTCCTCGTCCGGGGAACTGTTCTCTGCCGCTTCTTTCACGTCGACACCGCCGGTCCGCAGCAGCATGCGGTAGAAGGCCTCTTCCTCGGATCTGACGCCGAGAAAATCAAGACTCGGATGCGGCATAGCTCCCCCCAGGGTCTACACGGTGGTCAGTCGCGTACATAGGTCTACCGGGCTGAGCAGGGAAAAACTACGTAGATCGACATGTCCGTTCAGATCGGTGACAGAACACGCGCATGAAGTGACATGGCAGCGCGCAGCAAGCTGCGCGCAAGACCTCTCCAACTCGGGCTTCCCGAACGGCAGAGTTGTGGTCACAAGGAGCCCACGGGAACACCCCGGAAGCTCCACAGAATCCCGGCCGGACTGACCGGATTCCAGATCCACGCATCTCGACCAGGGGGAACCGTCATGAAGAAGCGCTTCGCCACCTCGCTCGTCGCCGCCGCCGCTCTGCTGGGCCTCGCCGGCACCGGCACCGCCCAGGCAGCCGAGGGTGCGGCCGGCACTCCGGCCCAGGTGGCCGCCACCACCACTCCGATCACCGGTTCCGCCCTTACCGATCTGTCCTCTCTCCCCGCGCTGATCCTCGGCGAAGTGGTGCCGGTCGGCCGCCTGATCCTCGACTGGGACTAGTAGCCCGTACGAGTTCAGCCCGTACGACTTCACCCGCCCGTCAGCCGAAGCCCCGGCCAGGAGACAAGGAGAGAACCCCCGATGACCGCCTACTCGGTCCTCGTACCGTTCGTCCCGAGCAGACCCGAGCAGATGCTGCCGTTCGCGGGACTCGTGCACTGGACCGGCGCCCACCGGCTGTGGCAGGGACAGAGCCTCGCCACCGAGTCCCACCAGGGATTCGCCCATGCCGCCGGTGCGGGGTTCCGGGTGCCGGCGGGACTGGGGGTGACCCTGATGCCTCTGCGGCATCCCACGGAGGCCGCACTCCAGGCACGGTCGCTCTCCCTGATGACCGGCGAGTCGGTTCTGGCGGGGTACGGGCCCGGAGCACCGAGTGTGCAACAGGCCCTGCTCGGCGCCCCGTACCGGAGTCCGCTCACCGCGGCCCGCGAGTACCTCACCGGCGTACGGTCCGCGCTGACGGGGAGTCCGGAGGTGCTGGACGGTGAGTACGTGCACCAGGAGGCACTGCTGCGGGCGATGCCGGGACCGAAGGTGGAACTCGGACTCGGGGTGCTGCGCCCCGGTATGGCCCGGGTGGCGGGCGAGGTGGCCGACGCGGCCATCACCTGGCTGACGCCCGCCCGCTATCTACGGGACCACATCGTGCCCGCGGTGCGCGAGAGCGCGCAGCAGGCCGGCCGGCTCGCTCCCCGCGTGGTGGCCATGGTGCCCGTCGCTCTGGCCGCCCCCGACCGTGACCCCGTACAGCTCGCCCTCGCCTCGAACCGGAACCATCTGCGCGCACAGCACTACCGCGACATGCTCCGGCGCGGCGGTGTGGACCTGCCGGACGACATACCGGAGGGCACCGGCCCACCCGGCCCCGACGAAGCCGTGCAGGGCAAGGCCCTGGTCGCCGGCGACGCCTTCCTGTACGGCGAACCGGACGAACTGCTGGCCAAGTTCGACGCCTACCGGGAGGCGGGGGTCGACGAGATCGTCCTCAACGTCACCGGTGTGGCCCACCTCTTCGGACCGCAGACCGCCACGCAGGAGCTGCGCAAGCTGCTGACCCTGCTGGACCTGGTCGTCTGACACCGCGGCACCCCCGGCCCTCCCACGCCCAGCCCTCCCACCCGCGGGCATGTCCCGCCCCCTGACTTCGCAGACCCACCGCCCCGTCCGATGACCTCGTGGGCGCGCCGCCGACCGACCGCGCCCGGCGCCGCGCCGCCTAGGTCCTGTCTCCCCGATCTTCGCGAAGACAGGACCTGATTCCGAGGCACGCTCCGCCCCCCAAACTTCGCAGGCACGCCCCTGCCACCGGCTCTTCACGCTCTCACGTTAGGCATGCTCATGACACACGCACTCGTCAAGGCCCACGCCTTGCAGTGGGGCACGGGACGCCCCGTGGCCGCCCTCGCCCCCCGCCCGCCGTACACCTCGACCGTCGTCCTGGAGGACGCCGGCCACCTCAACGCCCTGCTCGGCTCGGGTGTGGCCGGTCCCGGCACCGTCGTCCTCGTCCCCGGTGACGAGCCGAGCGCCGAGCCCGTACGGCATGAGGCGTCCGGCGCCGAGGTCATCACCTGGCAGGGATCGCTCGGCGAGCCCGGCGCGGAGGCGGGGCTGCACCCCGACTTCTACCTCCAGGTGCAGGCCTACTCGATCACCCCGTATCTCTCGGTGCTGGGCCCGACGTTGGTCCGGGTCGCCGAGGAGGCCGACTTCCAGGCGTACCTCGACGACGCCGAACAGGCCCTGAACGAGGGCGAGTTCTCCGAGTTCCTGACCCATCCCGCGGTGCAGCTCGGTGACCTGTCCGCGCTGGGCGGCGGACCCGAGGGCGACGGCCCCGGCCTGCGGCTGTACGTCGCCGCGGACGGCACCGTCCGCGTCTCCCCCGCCGGCGCCCCGCTCGGCTCCGTCGGAACCCCGCGCGACGAACTGCACCGTGCCTGGCAGGAATCCGCCGACGCCCTCGGCGCACTGCCGGACGGCACCTCCCGTACGCGGCGACTGGCGGACCGGCCCTGGATCGGCCGCTACCTTGCAGCCGTGGGCGCCGCCAGGGAGGCCGTGACCCGCGGTGTGAACCAGCCGCGTGTCTCCGGGTTCGGCGGGCGCATGGTCTCCGCGCTGAACCACGTCGCCGACCTCCGTGACCGGTCCGCCACGGCCCCGCTGCTGCTCTGGAACGACGAACGCGCCCTGATCCACCACCCCGTGGACCGCCGCACCGTCGCCCTCTCCACGGACGCGGCCCGCGCCGCCGAGGCGCTGCTGGTCACGGGCTCCGCACAGGAGGCCGCCCGGTACGCCGATCCGGGCACCGTCGACGCCGTCGCCGCCTACTTCGCCGGCATCGAACTGCCGCTCACCGAATCCGCCGAGCCCCGCAGCCTCACCGAGGAGGTGACCGTCTGATGGGCGCCATGCTGCTCAGCCCCGCCCTCGCGGGCACACCGCTCACCGGCCGCGCCGCCGACGCCGTCGCCGAACTCGGAGAACGGGCCGTCCTGTGCGACCTGTACGACGAGGCGGGCGCCCCCGTCTACCACGACATCGCCGGCACCACCCCGCACGAGGTGCGCGAACTCCTCACCGCCCTGCGCCGGTTGCCCGGCGCGGTACTCGACCTGGCGGCCGGCTCGGGCCGGCTGACCTTCCCCTTCCTCGGCCTCGGCCGGGAGGTCACCGCCCTGGAACTGTCCGGCGACATGATCGGACTGCTCCGCGAAAGGCTGGCCGCCGCCCCTCCCTCGCTGCGCGAGCGCTGCACCCCGGTCCAGGCCGACATGAGCGACTTCGCCCTCGGCCGCCGCTTCGGCGCCGTCGTCCTCGGCACCACCTCCATCTCGCTGCTGCCGCCCGACGCCCGCCCCGGCCTCTACCGCTGCGTACGGGAGCACCTCGCCCCCGGCGGACGCTTCCTGCTCACCACGGTCGAGGTCGATCCGGCCGCCGACGGCACGGACGAGTCCGAGATCCTCGCCGAGGGCCAGAGCGGCCGCGGCTACCGCATGATCGAACAGTGGAGCGCCGGCGCCAGCACCCGCACGGTCACCATGATCCCGGTCGAGCCGCCCGCCGAGGGCCCCGTCACCGTCGCCACCACCACCATCGGCGTCCTGCCCGCACCCCGGCTCATCGCCGAGCTGGAGCAGGCCGGTTACGCCGTCCGCTCCCGCACCCCCGTCCCCGGCGGCGGACGCCACCACGACGTCCTGCTCGAAGCGGAGGCTCTGTGATGACCGAGACGACCCTGACCAACCTGACGGAAGGGACCGGCGCGCAGGACCACCCCGCGCTGTGGACCTCCCTCCTCCCCCCGTCCGCCCACGGCGACGACAGCATCTGTGCGGTCTCCGCCCAGGGCATGCGCGTACGCTTCGCCGACGGAACCGAACTCCTCGACGGCGACTCGGGGTTGTGGAACGCCAACCTCGGTCACGGCAACGAGAACATCGCCCGCGCCGCCTACGAAGCCCTCCGCGACGCCTCGTACCTGAGCGTCTTCCGCTACGAGCACACATACGCCCGGCGCGCCGCCGAGGCCCTGGTGGAGCTGTGCGGCCCCGACCACTTCGCCCGGGTGCTGTTCTCGACCTCCGGGGGCGCCGCCAACGACCTGGTCATGAAGACCGCCCGGCACTATCACGCCCTCCGCGGGCAGCCGTCCCGCAAGCTCGTCGTCGGACTCCGCGGCAGCTACCACGGCCTGACCTTCGGCGGCTTCGCCCTCACCGGGGAGAACCTCGGGCAGCAGGTGTACGGCGTCGACCAGCGCCTGGTCCGCCATGTCACCCCCAACGACCCCGGCGACATCGAGAAGCTGATGCGGGCTCAGGGCGGGCAGGTGGCCGCCGTCGTGGTCGAGCCGGTGCTCGGCAGCGGGGCCGTGCCCCTGACCGACGAGTACCTCGACACCCTGCTGAGACTGCGGGACGAGTACGGGTTCCTGCTCGCCGCCGACGAGGTCGCCACCGGGTTCGGCCGCACCGGAGACATGTTCGCCTCCCAGCGCTGGAGCGGGCGCCCCGATCTGCTGGTCACGTCCAAGGCACTGACCAACGGGACCTGCGCCGCCGCGGCGGTGATCGTCTCCCGGGAGATCGCCGACGCCTTCCGCGCCGAGAACGCCACGCTCACCCACGGCGAGACACAGGCCGGCACCCCGGTGACCTGTGCCGCGATCCTCGCCACCATCGAGGAGATGCGACGGCTGGCCGCGGTGGCCCACGGCCGGCGCGCGGCCGGGGTCCTCGGTGCCGCGCTGGACCGGCTCGTCGCCGAGCACCCCCTGTTCGACTCCGCCGACGGCATCGGGCTCTTCCGGTCCCTGCGGATCCGTACCGCCGACGGCGAACTCCTGCCGCAGGCCGAAGTCCTCGACCAGATCGCCGCCATCCGCGAGGCGGGCGCGATCGTCCACGCGGGCATCCACGGTGTGCAGTTGATGCCGCCGCTCACCGCGACCGACGCGGAGATCCTGGAACTGACCGAGGCCGTACGCACCGGTGTCGAGCGGTACGCGGGAGGCACCCGGTGAACATCGCCTGGTCCGGTTCCACCCGGCTGCTGACCGGCCCCGCGGGGCTCGCCGACTGGCTGGACGACTTCGACGACGCCCGGGGGAGGGCGGGTTCCCCCGACACCGCTCTGCTGCTCGACCCGGCCGTCACCGAGAGCCGTATCACCGCCCTGGTGACCGCGGAACTGGACCGGGCCGGCCACACCACCCGGCGCATCGTGCCCGGCGGGGACGGCGGCCCGGACGAGATCCTCGCCCTGGCCGACGCCACCGCCGACGCCGACCTGATCGCCGTGATCGGCGGAGGATCCGTGATCGACCGGGCGAAGCTCCTCGCGGTCGCCCACGAGGACCGACGGGCCCGCGCCGATCTGCGCACCACCGGCCGCAGCGGACTGCTGACCCTCGACGCGCGCACCCGCCGGGCCCGCCCTCTGCTGGCGGTGCCCACCACCGTCGGCACCGGCGCCGAACTCAGCCGGGTCGCCTGCCTCCCGCACAACAGCGGGAAGCGGCTCGTGATGAGCGACGCGCTGGCCCCGGACGCGGCACTGCTCGACCCCGCGGCGACCGAGACCCTGCCGGCCGAACTCCTCGTCGAGGGCGCGCTGGAAGCCCTCTTCCGCACCGTAGGCCCGTACGTCGGCAATCTCCTGGACCGCCCGGTCGAGGACGCCCTCGCTCAGTCGGCCGCGGTGCAACTGGCCCGGCTGGGCGGTGAGACGGCCCGGCAGCTCGCGGCGGGGCGCACCCCCGACGCCGAACTGCGGATGGATCTCGCCCGGCTCAGCGGACTCACCCAGTCCACCTGGCTCTCGTACGGCCGCGACCTGTTCAGCACGGAGGGCTGGATGATCGCGAACGAGCTGTCCAGCGCGCTCGGCACCCGCAAGATGACCGCGGTGGCCGCCCTGCTGCCGCCCCTGTGGCAGGCGGTCCTCGCCGGGGACACCCGGCTCGGCTCCGCCCCCCGCCTGTGGCGGATCTGGGACCTGCTGCGCTCGGCCGACAGCAGCGGCGACCCGCTGCCCGCCGAGCCGGCGGCAGGCATCACCGCCCTGATGGACCGCTGGGGCGTGGCACGGGACCTCACGCTCCCGCCGCCGCTGCTCGAAACGGTGGCCCGCCGGACGGTACGCACCTGGGGCGCCGGGCTCCCCATGCTCGGCGGACTGCGGACGGCGGACGTGAGCGCCCTGCTCACCGCGGCTGCCTGAGCCCGCCCGCGCCCGCCCCACCTCACAGACTTCCGCGCCGGCCCGGCGCGGGGAACGCACCACCTCACCAACTCACCAAGGAGAAAAGTCATGAACGAGCAGTTCGAGAACACGGCCTTCGACACGGACAACCTGGAGCTCGGTCTGCAGGAGCTGGAGGCCATGGAGGCCCCGGGCTGGTGGACCACCGGCGGCGTCGTCGTCGGCATCTCCCTCGTCTCCGTGGTCATGACCTGATCCGACCGGATCAGCAGGCAGCACCCCAACACACCGCGACAACACACCACTCACGGAAGGAAGCCGCCATGAACGAGCGCTTCGAGAACGCCGCGATCGACACGGACAACCTGGAGCTCGGTCTCCAGGAGCTGGAGGCCATGGAGGCCCCGGGCTGGTGGACCACCGGCGGCGTCGTCGTCGGCATCTCCCTCGTCTCCATCGTCGCCACCTGATCCACCCGAATCAGTCCGCCATCCCAACACCCCATCCAACAAAGGAAGTTGCCATGAACGAGAAGTTCGAGACCGTCGCGGTCGACACGGACAGCCTGGAGCTCGGCCTGCAGGAGCTGGAAGCCCTCGAGGCCCCCGGTTTCTGGGAGGGCGTCTCCATCGGCATCGCGATCAGCACGGTCGTCGTCGCCACCTGATCCACCCGGATCAACGGACCCTCGCCTCACCTCAACTCAACGCACATCAAACGAAGGGAAGTTGCCATGAACGAGAAGTTCGAGACCGTCGCGATCGACACGGACAGCCTGGAGCTCGGCCTGCAGGAGCTGGAGGCCCTCGAGGCCCCGGGCTTCTGGGAGGGCGTCTCCATCGGCATCGCGATCAGCACGGTCGTCGTCGCCACCTGATCCATCCCCGGCACCAGCCGGAACGGATCGAGTGGACCGGGCCCGGCCGGGAGAACTCCCGGCCGGGGCCCGGCCCTCGTCCCCACCCTCTCCCCCCACGCACCACCAGAACCTCCGGAGCACCCCATGACACGACACGACAGGAGCGGCCGCGATGACCACCAATGACACCGCCGTCTCGCTGAGCGGCCTCACCAAGACCTACAAAGGCGTCACCGCCGTCGACGACCTGACCGTCGACATCCGCGCCGGTCGCGTCACCGGTCTGCTGGGCCGCAACGGAGCGGGCAAGACCACCACCCTGCGGATGCTCCTCGGACTGGCCGCCCCGACCGCCGGCACCGCCACCATCCTCGGCAGGCCGTACGCCGAACTGCCCGACGCGGCCCACCGGGTCGGCGTCAGCATGGACGGCATGGGCGGCGTTCCCGGCGCCACCGTCCGAAGCGAACTCCGCATCTGGTGCACCGTGCTCGGGCTCCCCGCCACCCGCGCCGACGAGGTCATGGAGATCACCGGGATCGCCGACGCCGCCACCCGCCCCGTCAAGGGCTGCTCGACCGGTATGCGACAGCGCCTGGCCCTGGCGGCCGCGCTGCTCGCCGACCCCGAGGTGCTCGTCCTCGACGAGCCGGCCAACGGCCTGGACCCGGACGGCATCCGCTGGCTGCGCGACACGCTGCGCTCCCTGGCCGGAGAGGGCCGTACGGTCCTGGTCTCCAGCCACCAGCTCGCCGAGCTGGAGCAGACCGTCGACGACGTGGTGATCATGCAGCGCTCGCTGCGGTACGCGGGCACGCTCGCCGACCTCACCGGTCACGGCGCCAGCCGGCTGGAGGACCGCTTCTTCGAGCTGGTCGACCCGGCCGCCACGTCCCCCGCCGGTACGGACCTCGCAACCGCGACACACGCCATCGCGGCTCCGGCCGCCGTCCGCACTCCGGAAAGGATCACGTCCCGTGCGTAACCTCGTCGCCGGTGAAGCCCGCAAGGCCCTGACCGGACGCATCTGGTGGTACCTGCCGCTCGCCGGCGCGTGGCTCTGCCTGATCACCACCTTCGGATACGTCTCCGAAGGCGAGAAGGCCATCGCGTCCGGCTCCACCGCTCTCGCCGTCGGCCAGGACGTCGCCCGCGCCTGGATGATGATGTTCCTGCTGGCCGCCGTCTTCGGCGCGGTCGCCGTCACCCGCGACTACGGCTCCGGGACGATGGTCCGCTCCGTCCTCCTGGCCGGCTCACGGACCCGCCTCTTCGGCGCCAAGCTGATCGTCTCGACCGTGGCGGGCGCCCTGTTCGGCCTGGTCGCCGCGGCGCTCGGCACCGCGAGTATCTACCTCGCCCCCGTGCCGTTCGGCTTCGAGGCCGCCGCGGACGGCGAGACCGCCCTGATCCTCTTCGGCGTCTTCGCCTGCTGCACGCTGGCCGGACCCTGGGGCGCGCTCGTCGGCTGGATCGTACGCAACCAGACAGCGGCCGTCGTCACGCTGCTCGTCCTCACCCTCCTCGTCGACCCGGGGCTGCAGCGCATCGTGCCCGACGCGTCCAAGTACCTGCTCACCATCGCGATGAGCTCGGTCTACCGCGACGTGAAGCCCGACCTGCTCTCGCTGCCCATGGCGTACGCCGTGATCGCCGCCTGGCTGGCCGCCGCCTTCTTCGTCGGCCGCCGCCTGGTCCGTACTCGCGACATCGCCTGACCGCCAAACGCTCCGCTGGATGGGCAGTGACGCTGTGTCGATTTGCGGCTCCGCCGCGGGCGCGGGCCGGTCGCGCCCACGCGGCGGAGCCGCAAATCGATACAGCCCCGCGCCCCTTCAGGGCGCTGCCGAACCGCAACGGAATTCACCAAGAACGTTCAGACCATGGCCGCCCCCGACCCGCGCCACCACCCCATGCCCTCCGTCCGCCGATCCGAGGTGCTCTCACCATGCCCGCAACCAAGACCGCCGCCGCCCCCGACCTGGAGCGGCCCCGTACCGCCGGCGACGTCGCCGTGCACGAGCCGCTCAGCGACGGCGCCCCCTGGGTGATCCAGCGCGGCGAGCACCAGCACTTCCGTACCAGCGAGAACCTGGCCCGGCTGGTCCGCCTCCTCGACGGCAGCCGCGACCACGACCAGCTCGCCGACGAACTCGGCCGCCCCTGGACGCCGGACCACGTCGACCGCGCGATCCGCAACCTCGCCGACTCCCAGCTCCTCGACGACGGCCGGCCCACGCAGCGCGTGCGCCGGGTCCGCTTCGCCGGGCCGCTGACCATCCAGTTCACCCTGCTCAGGCCGGAGCGGATGCTCCGCCGCCTCACCCCGCTGATCCGGCCGCTCGCCCACCGCGCCGTCCTCGCCGGCGCTGCGGCGGTCACCCTGCTCGGCGTGCTGGCCCTCGCCGCCGCCGGTCCCACCCTCGGCGCGGCCCTCAGCCGCCCGATGCCGCTGTGGTCGTACGCAGCGGTGATGCTCGGTGTTCTGCTCACCACCGCCGTCCACGAGGTCGCGCACGGTGCGGTCCTCACCCACCACGGCGGCCGGCCCAGCCGGATGGGCTTCATGCTCTTCTACATGTCGCCGGCCTTCTTCTGCGACGTGTCCGACGGCTGGCGGCTGCCCAGCCCCCGCCAGCGCGTCCAGGTCGCCCTCGCCGGCATCGGCGTACAGGCCGTGGCCGCCGGTTCCGCCGCCCTCGCCGCGCTTCTCGCGCCCGCCGGACCGCCGCGCGACACCCTGCTGCTCGTCTCCCTCGTCAACTACCTGACCTGCGCGGTCAATCTGCTGCCGCTGGTGAAGCTGGACGGCTACATCGCGTTGATGAGCCACCTCGACATCTCCCACCTGCGGGAGAAGGCCATGACGGACGCCCGCCGGTTCCTCGCCGGGCTGATGTTCGGCGGCCGCGACTACGGGCGTGAACTGCCCGGGCGCGGCTGGGCGGTTCCGTACGGGATCGCCTGCCTGCTGTTCCCGCTGTATCTGGTGTCGACCGCGCTCACCCTGTGGGGCTCGATCCTCCAGCGGCTCGGCATCGCCGGCTCGGCACTGATGGTGTGCGGACTCGGATACCTGCTGTGGCGGCTCGGCAAGGGCACCGCCGCCCTGGTCAAGGAGGCGCTCAGGGCGGGCGCCCGCCCGCTTCGTATCGCCGCTGCCGGAACGCTCGCGGCTCTCTCGCTCGGCCTCGCCGCCACGCTCGTCCAGGTCCCCGCCACCGTGTCGGCCGGCTACACCACGAACCGCGACGGCAGCCTCAGCCTGCTGGTCGCCGAGGGCGGTGCCGGCTTCGACCTCACGGAGGGCACCCCGGTGACCCTGCACCGCTCGGGCCTGTTCAGCCGTCCCGAGGTCGGCACCGCCCGGCTCGGCGAGCCTGTCGGGCACGACACGCTGGCGCCGCTGACCGCGATGCTCCCGGTCGACAACGAGCGCCCGTGGCTCGCGATGAGGGCGTACCCGCTGGAGCGCGGCACCACGACGCCCGCCGCCGACGGCGCCGACCGGACCGGCGTCGCCGAGGTGCAGGCCGGAGACCAGCCGCTGTGGAAGTGGTTCGCGGTCTCCTACCTCGGCCCGCTGCTCCCCTGACCTCCCACTCTTCGACTTCTGGTACCCCGCCCGTTCCCGGAGGACCCCGCCATGTCCCTGCGCCATGTTGCCCACTGCCCGCCGGGCACCCCTTTCTACGACCGCCCCGCCGGCGTCGCCGGTGAGGACGCCTTCCCCCTCGCGGCGACCGAACCGCCCGCCGGCTGGACCCGTGAGGCGATGGGCGAGTGGACCGTACTGACTCCCGCGGATCCCCGGCTCCCCCCGCAGGGCTGGAAGATCCACGTCTCGGCGACGGCCGACAGCGCGCCCGAGGTGCTGGACGCCGTCCGCGACTACTGCTTCCGGAGGTCGCTGCTGTTCAAGTTCCTCACCAGCCCGGGGATGCTGATGCTGCGCAACAGCAAGTACGGGGACCGGGGCAGCAGCGGCAAGTTCATCACCGTGTACCCCCGTGACGAAGCCGAACTCCACACCGTCCTCGAGGAGTTGGACGCCCTGATCGGCGGCCGTCCCGGTCCCGCCGTCCTCAGCGACCTGCGCTGGCGCCGCGGCCCGCTGTACGTCCGCTACGGCGGGTTCACGCTCCGTATGGGCCGCGGCCCTTCGGGCGAGTCCGTTCCCTGCATCGAGGATCCGGACGGCAAGCTCGTCCCGGACGTACGAGGTCCCGCCTTCCGTCCGCCGGCCTGGGTGCGGCTGCCGCCGTTCATCGCGCAGGCACTGGCCGACCGCAACAAGGGCGGCGGACTCGGCTCCTTCCCCTTCAAGATCACGCAGGCGCTGCACTTCTCCAACGGCGGCGGCGTCTACCGGGCCACCGACACCCGCGACGGCCGGCCGGTCCTGGTCAAAGAGGGCCGCCCGTACGCGGGCCTGGACGACACCGGCGCCGACGCGGTCGCCCGGCTCCGCCACGAGCACGACGCGCTGGTCGCACTCGACGGACTCCCCGCGTTCCCGGGCGTCCTGGACTGGCGCAAGGGCAACGAACACTGGTTCCTGACGAGGGAGTTCGTGGTAGGCGAGCCACTCGGCAAGGAGGTGACCGCCCGCAATCCGCTGGTCCACGCCGTCACCGCGCGGCACACGGCGATGTCCGTCGCCGCGTACACCCGCTGGGCTCTGGACGTCCTCGACCAGACCGAGGCCGCCGTCACCTCCATGCACGAACGTGGCCTGGTCTTCGGTGACCTGCACCCCAACAACGTTCTGATACGTCCTGACGGCACCGTCGCCTTCATCGACCTGGAGACCACCCGCCCCATCGGGGGCCACACCGGCCAGGCCATCGGCGCCCCCGGTTTCGCCGCCCCCGCGGGCACCACAGGACCGGCCGTCGACCGCTACGCCCTCGGCTGCCTCCGCCTCAGCTCCTTCCTCCCTCTGACGGCGCTGCTGTCGTGGGCACCTCAGAGAGCCGAGGAGCTGATCGCCCGGATCGCGGAGGACTTCCCGGTGCCGGAGGGGTTCGGGGCACAGGTTCGCGCGGATCTGGGCCTCGGCGCCGGGGCTTCCGCCGTACGCATGGCGTCGGCCGCGGCGTCGGCTTCGGCTTCGGCTTCGGCTTCGGCTTCGGCTTCGGCTTCGGCTTCGGCTTCGGCTTCGGCTTCGGCGACAACGGCGGCGGCCCCCCAGCCGTCTGTCGCGCCCGAGAAACCCGCGGCACTCGTGGACGACCCGCTGGTTTCCGTCGGGCGGATCGGTGCGGGCGTGCTCGCCTCCGCCACGCCCGAGCGGACGGATCGTCTCTTCCCCGGTGACGCCGACCAGTTCAGCCATCCGGACGGCGGCCTGAACATCGCCAACGGTGCGGCGGGCGTCCTGTGGGCGCTACACGGCGCGGGCATCGCCGTACCCGAGCCGCACGTCGACTGGCTGGCCGCAGCCGCCCGCCGCCTGGACACGGCCCGACCCGGGCTCTACGACGGGCTGGCCGGAATCGCCTGTGTCCTCCAGGAGTTGGGCCGCCCCGACGAGGCCGCCGAGCTGCTGGACCGCGCCCTCACCGGCCCTCGCGAACATCACCGGGACGGCAGTGTCGACCACAGCCTCGCGGGCGGCACGGCGGGGCTCGGCATGGCGCTGCTGCACCTCGCCGACCGCCGCGGCGACGACTCGCTGGCCCGGGAGGCACACCGGCTCGCCGACGAACTCGCCGACGAACTGACGGCCCGGCTCTCGGCCGACACATCGTCACCGGCCGTGCTGGACCCGGCGTCCGGTCGGCGTCCCGGTCTGCTGCGCGGCGGTTCGGGCGAGGCGCTGTTCCTTCTCACCGTCCACGGCCCGGATCGCGACCTGCTCGACGCGGCCCATACGGTCCTCACCCACGACCTGCTGGTCTCCGGCCGACTGCCCGGCGAGCCGAGGACTCCGGCGCCGGCGCCCTGGCACGGGCACCAACTGGCGTACGGCGGAGCGGGCCAGGCCATCGCGGTGCACACCTTCCTGGCCCATCGCCGGGATCCGCGGCTCACCGCCGTGCAGGACGCCCTGCTGACCGACCTGACCTCGCAGTTCCATCCGGCCTGCGGGCTGTTCACCGGCAAGGCGGGCGCACTCGCGGCTCTGGTCCACACCGACGACGGCTCGGAGGCGACCCGGCGGGCGATCCGTGCCCTGACCGCCGGCCTGGACCTGTTCGCGGTACCGCAGGAGGGCGGGACCACCGGTTTCCTCGGCGACCACCTGCTCCGGCTGTCCACGGACCTCGCCACAGGCTCCGCGGGAGTCCTGGCCGCGCTGAACGCGGCCCGCACGGGAGCCGGCGCCCTGCCCTGCGTACCGTTGACGCCGGGTGCTCCGTCCGAACTCACCGGGCCGGAGCCGATCCCGGCCACGGCCGTAGGGTGACCGCTCCGGCGGCTTCGCCCACCCTGTTCCACCGCTGATCGCCGTCTCACCGGCCGTGTGCCGGTACGGCCCCCCCACCTCCCGGAGTTCTCATGTCCACGCAATTACTGGTCAGCATCCGCAAGACGGAGGACGCTCTGCCCTCGGCGGCGCCGGAGACCGCGGTCGTCCGCCTCGTCTCGGTACTGCCCGGGGACTGGGTGGTGAGGCCGGCCGGTACGACGACGGACGCCGCCACCGTGGCCGTCACGGCTCCGGCCGGCACTGCGGCACCCGAGGCCCTGCGCACAGTGGACGAAGCCCTCTCCACTCCCCCCATGCAGGGCTGGATCCGCGACTGAGCCACTACGTGCCGCACGAGCCTGCGGTGTCCGCGAAGGATGTGCATCGCGATCCGGGGGTGGACGCCAAGTCGGCTCGCTCTACTGGCCGCGCATGGAAGGGGCGGCACCGGAATTCTCCGGTGCCGCCCCTTCCGCCTGACTGTCTGAAGGGTTGTTGACGAACTGGTTGAGGCGATCCGCATTGAGACGATCCGCGCCGACCTGATGAGACGTCATTTTGCTTGTTCCGCAAGAGCGTTGGAGCCATGCTGTGATCCGTCTGCGAACTCCTGTTTCCTGGAGGATCACCCGTGCCACCCAACCCCCCACTGGCACCGCGCGCGAGACGACGCGGAAGGCTGGCCGTCGGAGTGCTGGTCACCGCGCTGTTCGGTCAGTTACTCGCCGGGACCGCCGTAGCCGCCCCTGATGCCACACCCCCCTCAGCCGAGACCCCTTCAGCCAAGACACCGTCAGCCAAGGCTCCGTCGACCGAACGAATAGCCTGGAAATCCTGCGAGTCGCCCTCCGGCGAGGGCACCTTCGAGTGCGGCACCCTCAAGGTGCCCGTGGACTGGAAGCAGCCGCACGGCGCCACCATCGATCTCGCGCTCGCCCGGCACCGGGCCACCGACCCCGCACGCAGGATCGGCTCGCTGCTCATCAACCCCGGCGGGCCGGGAGGCTCCGGCGTGGACTTCGCGTTCGGTGCGCCCGAGTCGTTCTCGCCCGACCTGCTTGAGCGGTTCGACATCGTGGGCTTCGACCCGCGCGGTGTCGGCCTCAGCAACCCGGTCAAGTGCGACGAGGACCGGGTGAACGCCCAGGACGCGCTGCTCTACCCGGACAGCGCCGCCTCCTTCGCCGCCCTCCGCGAGGCGAACCGCGCGCTCGGCGAGAACTGCCGCGACCTCACCGGACCGCTCGTCGACCACATGGACACCGCGAGCGTCGTCCGCGACATGGACGCGATCCGCGCCGGCCTCGGCGAGAAGCGGATCAGCTACTACGGCGTCTCCTACGGCACCGCGATCGGCCAGCAGTACGCCGAGCGCTACCCGCACCGCGTCCGCGCGATGACGCTCGACTCCAACATGGACCACAGCCTGGGCAGTTGGGACTTCCAGAAGACCGAGGCCATCGCGGTGGAGGAGTCGTACGGCCAGTTCGCCGACTGGTGCGCCCGTACTCCCTCCTGCGCGCTCCACGGCCGGGACGCCCGCGGCCTGTTCGACGCGCTCTACAAGCGCGCGGACGCCGGTGACCTGGTCCTGCCGGGCGACCCGCCCGAGCCGGTCACCCCCCAGGACCTTCAGGACCTCGCGATGGGCAACATGTACGACCCGGCCGGCTGGTTCAGCTTCGCTCAGCTCCTCGCCGACATGGACGCCACCGACCCCGCGGCGGCACGGTCCCTCCGGGAATACGGCGAGCCGACAGAGTTCCCGTTCTACCCGGTGATGTGCCAGGACTACGACCTCGGCGTCCCCTCGTACGCCACCCTGAACCACATGGAGCGCGAACTCGCCCGCCGCGCCCCCGTCACCCGCTTCAGCACCCTCGCTTGGACGGTCCAGACCGGCTGCCAGGACTGGCCGACGAAGGTGACCAACCCACAGCGCAAGCTCGACGTCGACGGCACGCCGCCGATCCTGATGACCAACAGCCGTTACGACCCGGCCACGGCGCACTCCTGGGGCGTCAACGCCGCCCGCCAGATAGGACGCGAGGCCGTCTTCCTCACGTACGACGGTGTCGGCCACGGCGACTACTGGCTGAGCCCCTGCGCACGCGACGCCATCGACACGTACCTCGTCACCCTGAAGACCCCCCGCAAGGGCACCCACTGCCCCGCGGTCTGGCCGACCGAGCCCTCCGACCAGCGCCAATCGCCAACCGGCGGCCTCGTCAACCCACTGCCCGAACTGCTGGGCAAGGGAACGTACGGGTGAACCGTGTGACGCGACCCGACGGGATGCGGGTGCGGCCCTGAGCGGAACGCACCAGGCTCGTGAGCCGGTTCGGGGTGCTGGAAGGGGCGGGCCACTCGGGTCCGCCCCTTCCGGCGTCGGATCAGGATGCTTTCGCGGCCCGGTTGATATCACGAGATCGAGCACCTGACGCGCCGGACGAGCTGACCTCAGAAGTTCTCCACGAGCAGGGTCGCCAGCCACAGCAGCAGCGCCAGGGCGGCGAGCAGGCTGATCGCCTGGGCGAGCCGGCGAGGGAATCCGGACATCCGCGTACCTCCTCACCTCGGGAGCTCGGGTGCTGCCCGGCTTATACCCGGCGTCCCCGAAGCAACCCTGCCGGGTTCAGCCGCTTTCGGGGCAGGCCGGGGTCAGGCTGATCCGGTTGTCGCCGTCCGGCTTTTTCCAGGTGGTGGCGTTGGCGTGGACGATGTAGGCCTCGCTGGTTTTGTCCAGGCCCTCGACGACTATCAGGCGGCGGCTTCCCTTGGCCGCGCCCATGTCGATCTGGGTGAAGCCGGGGAAGGAACGCAGTATGGGGGTGATGTAGCGGGTGCCGAAGACGTCGAAGACCTGGTACTTCTCGGTCTTGTTGCGCTTTTGGTAGGCCAGGCGGAGATAGCGTGCTCCGGCGCCTTCGACGGCCATGCGGTAGGCGGGGTGGTTCCGGACGGCGCCGAGGGTGGCGTTCTGGACGTTGCCGTAGTTGCCGGTCATGCCGAATAAGGGCAGGTCGTCGATCAGCGGGCCGATGGGCTGGGTGCACCAGGAGTCGGCGTCGGTGTAGACGCCGCCGTACTGGGCGAGGATTTCGAGGCGAAGCAGGTCGGCCCGTACGGCGGGCGGCTGGTCGGCGAGGGCGTCGTAGACCCACTGGTTGTGCAGGGCGGGGAGGTTCTTGTCGGTCCAGAGTTGGACCCGGTAGTCGGGGTGGTGCTTCTTCCAGGTGCGGAAGTTGTCCCGGTACGGGAAGGCCTGCTCGCCGATCCAGATGATGTGGATCAACTTGGGCACGCCTGCCTGCGTGGTATCCCCTGCATCCCCGGCATCCGCGGTGTTGATGACGGATCTACGGAATCTGCTGCGGATCACGGTTCCTCTGCCCTCCCCCAGTTCCACCGGCCCCCAGGCGCGTGGAATGGACTCGATGCTAGGACCGTCGGCGGGGCGGGACAGGACCTCACGTGTTGCTTTTGGGTTCCATCGGTGTGACACGGACACCGGCAGATCACGGGCGGATATGCGGCAGACACGGGGCAGATAACGGGGCCGATATAGGACCGATATAGGACAGAATTCGGCCTATACGGCTCCTACTGTCGGTGGTGGATTCTCGCTCGTCCGACATCAGGGAGCACGCGATGAGTTACGTCAGCAGCATTCAGCCGGACGGTACGCCCACGTGGATCGACCTCCGGGTGCCGGATCGGGAGCGCGCGATGGGGTTCTACGGTGCGCTCTTCGGCTGGGAGTACGACACCAAGGGCGCGGAGACCGGCCTCGGCACCGTGTGCCTGCTGCGCGGCCGGCCCGTCGCGGCCCTCGCTCAGGCCCCGGCCACCACGGGCTTCGGCTGGACCATGTACTTCGCCGCCGCGGACTGCGACGGCACCGCCAAGCGCATCGTGGACGCGGGCGGTTCCCTGCTCAAGGCACCGACGGACGTCGCGGACCAGGGCCGTATGGTCATCGCCGAGGACCCGGTCGGCGCCCGCTTCGGTCTCTGGGAGGGGCGGGCACACGTCGGCTGCGAGGTCGTCAACGAGCCCGGCTCGCTCGTACGGAACGACCTGGTCACCCCCGACCCCGAACCCGCACGGGCCTTCTACACGGCCGTCTTCGACTACACCCTGGACCTCAACGAGACCCTCCCCGACTTCGACTTCACCTTCCTGCGCCGCGGGGACGGCAAGGAGATCGGCGGCATCTTCGGCTTCCCGGGCGCCCCGAATTCCGTCTGGGCGACCACGTTCGAGGTGGCCGACACGGACGCGGTGGTGGAGCGCGCCCGCACGGAGGGCGCCACCGCCGACGCCCCCGAGGACACCCCTTACGGCCGGAGCGCCACCATCACGGACCCCTTCGGAGTGGAGTTCTCCGTCATTACGAGGCCCTGAGCCCATCACCAGGCTCCTGAGTCTGCGGCTCCCCGCCGGCCAGCAGGGAGCCCCAGCGGTGAGCCGCGACCTCAGACCTCAGGATTCAAGACGCCGGCGGTCCTCCTCGTCCCACTTCCGGGTGTCGCGCGGCTGGACATACGGCTCCTTCCCGGCCGGGTGGCCGCCCGCGACCGCGCGCTGGCGGGACAGTTCCGCGTCGAACTCCAGGCCCAGCAGGATCGCCAGGTTCGTGATCCACAGCCACACCAGGAAAATGATCACGCCGGCGAGGGTGCCGTACGTCTTGTTGTACGAGCCGAAGTTGGCGACGTACAGCGCGAAACCCGCCGAAGCGATCAGCCAGAGCGCCAGCGCCAGGAAGCTCCCCGGTGTGATCCAGCGGAAGCCGCGGACCCTCGCGTTCGGGGTCGCCCAGTACAGGATCGCGATCATGATCGTGACCAGGACCACCAGCACCGGCCACTTCGCGATCGACCACACCGTCAGGGCCGTGTCACCGAGTCCCAGCGTGGCGCCGGCCTGCCGGGCGAGACCGCCGGTGAACACGACGATCAGCGCGCTGACCACGGCCATGATCATCAGCGCTACGGTGACCCCGACCCGTACCGGCAGGACCTTCCACACGGGACGGCCCTCGGGAACGTCGTACACCGCGTTCGCGCTCCTGATGAACGCGGCGACATAGCCGGAGGCCGACCACACCGCGAGCACCAGACCCACGATCGCCATGACGGAGCCGATCCCGGCGTTGCCCTGCAACTGCTGCACCGCGTTGCGCAGGACGTCCTGCGCGGCCCCCGGCGCGAGATTCTCGATGTTGTCCAGCACCTGCCGCGTCGCCGACTCTCCGGCGACCCCGATCACCGAGATCAACGCCAGCAGCGCCGGGAACAGCGCCAGGATTCCGTAGTACGTCAGCGCCGCCGCCCGGTCGGTCAGCTCGTCCTTCTTGAACTCCGTGAGGGTGCCTTTCACCACCGCCCACCAGGAGCGCTTGGGCAGATCCGTCGGAGTGTCCGGCGCCTGCCGCTCCACCTGCTCATCCGGCCCGGCGTCCGGCCCGGCCTCCGGGGCCCGTACGGTCCCGGCCTGCTGGTCGGCCGTACTGTGCCCGGCGTGCGTGCCGTGTCCGCCGTGCCTTCCATGCCGTCTCAGTGTCCGTACCATGCCGCACGGGTATCCGGCTGAGCGCCCACCCATTCGTGCCGCGTATGCCTACTTTTACGGCATTCGAGGGATAGCCGGGGAATCACGCAACCAGCGGCAGCCACCGGGCGACTTCAACGGGCAGACACACACCCGAGCAAGGGAGATCCGCGGTGACCGCATTCAGCGACACCCTCGCCCCGACCGAGGACGTCTGGCCCAGCTACGCCCCTATCTGCGACCCCGTCCGCGACCCCATCGGCAGCGGTGACCACTTGCTGCCGCCTCCCGATCCCGCTCAGCGTCTGGACTTCACCGTCCTCAGCGCCGCCGACCAGCGCCGGCTGGACCTGTACGCCGCGCTCACCGTCCGCGGTATCGCACCGCGCCCCGGCGACCGGTACGCCGTGGACGCCATCAGCTCCCTCGGCGACGCGGTCACCGATTCCGTCCTCCGCTGGATCACCCACCGTTCCTGAAGTGACTGGAAGGACCAGGCCGCGAGTGAGTCACCGCCGGCACCCCGCTCCTGGGTGAAGCCTGAGCCACCCTCCGCGCCGCGGGGCATGCATGGAGATCCCGGCCGGATTCGGCCGAGTCGGTGGACACGAAACACCCTGGAGGCGCGTGATGAACGTAAGAGCCGATCGAGCCGGCCCGAGAACCCACCAAGTGCCGGTCCTCATCGTCGGCGGTTCCCTCGTCGGCCTGTCGACCTCGCTCTTTCTCGGCCGGCTGGGCGTGCGGCACACGCTGGTGGAGCGTCATGCCGGTACGTCCATCCATCCCCGCGGCCGCGGCAACAACGTACGCACGATGGAGCTGTTCCGGGTGGCCGGTGTCGAGCCGGCCATCCGGAAGGCCGCGGAGACCCTCGCCGAGAACCACGGCATCCTGCAGACGCCCACCCTCGTCGGCGACGCGGGCGAGTGGCTGTTCAAGGAGATCGACCCGGGCGGCGGACTGGCCCGCTTCAGCCCGAGTTCCTGGTGTCTGTGCAGTCAGGACGACCTGGAGCCGGTCCTGCTCGAGCGGGCTACGGCTCTGGGCGGCGACCTGCGCTTCTCCACCGAACTGATGTCGTTCGACGCCGACTCCACCGGAGTCAGCGCGGTGGTCAAGAGCCGGCAGACGGGCGAACACACCACCATCCGCGCCGACTACCTCGTCGCCGCCGACGGCCCCCGCAGCCCCGTACGGGAACAGCTCGGCATCGGCCAGAGCGGCCCCGGCGACCTGTTCCACAACATCAGCGTGACCTTCCGCTCCCGTCGCCTCGCCGAGGTGGTGGGCGACCGCCGCTTCATCGTCTGCTACCTGACCAACCCGGACGCCGACGGGGCACTGCTGCCCGTGGACAACGGCGGCAACTGGGTCTTCCACGCCCCCTGGCACCCCGAACAGGGCGAAACCCTCGAGGAGTTCACCGACGAGCGCTGTGCCGACCACATCCGCCGCGCGGTCGGCGAGGCGGACCTCGACATCGAAATCACCGGCAAGGCGCCCTGGCACGCCGCCCAACGCGTGGCGCGCGGCTACCGGTCGGGACGCGTCTTCCTGGCCGGCGACTCGGCCCATGAGATGTCCCCGACCGGCGCCTTCGGCTCCAACACCGGGATCCAGGACGCGCACAACCTCGCCTGGAAGCTGGCCGCGGTGCTCGGCGGCTGGGCAGGGGAGGGGCTGTTGGAGACGTACGACATCGAACGGCGTCCGGTGGCGGAGGCGACCAGCGCCCGCGCCGCCGTCCGGTCGGCCGAGCACAGCCACCCCGGTTTCGCCCCGCCGCCCGGCGTCGGCGGCGGACCGCGGCAGGGCATCCTCAACGTCGTCCTCGGCCACCGTTACCCGCAGGGCGCCGTCGTCGGCGCCGATCCCGCGGCCCCGGTCGTCCCGGAGAAGCTCGACCTGACCGGAGAGCCCGGCAGCCGGGCGCCTCACCTGTGGGTACGGCACGAGGGCAGGCGCGTCTCCACCCTCGACCTGTACGAGCGGTCCCTGGTCCTGCTCAGCGATGCCGGCGCCAACGCCGAGGCCGACGAGGCGAGCGGCTGGCATCAGGCCGCCCTCCGCATCGCCGAGGACTCGCCGGTGCCGCTCGTCTCGTACCGGCTGGGCACCGGAGACGACTGCGAGCTGACGGTCGAGGACGGTGCGGATTGGGCGGAGCGCCATGGCACGACACGTACGGGCGCCGTGCTCGTACGGCCCGACGGGTTCGTCGCTTGGCGGTCGTCAGGTCCCGTACACGATGCGGAGTTGACGCTGCGCCAGGTGCTGACGACGGTCCTGGCACTGGGCTGAACGGTACCGGCGATCACCCGGCTGAGCGTCCCGAGTGGTGGGCGGCTGACAACTGACTGACGGTGGTTCACATCGGGGTCGGGTGACTCAGCTGACGCAGTGTCAGCTGCCCGGCCACGGCGGAAGGAACGTCAGATGCGCTCTGCTCGAATGATCCTGGCCACCGCGGCGGCTTCGGCCGTCCTGGCTCTTGGCGCTCCCGGCGCCTACGCGAGTGACTGGGACCCGTCCTCCAAGGGCGAGAACTCCTCCTCCTACGGCAAGGAGCACGACAAGCACGACAAGCACGGCAAGCACGACTGGCCGCACGGCGGTGTGAAGGCCGGTGGTGGCGCGCTGACCTCGGTCGGCGCGGACGACTGGAGCAAGGAGAACGGGGACAAGGGGTACGGCAAGGACGGGCACAGCAAGGACGGGTACGGCAAGGACTGGAAGGACAAGCACGACAAGCCGCACGGTGGCGTGCACACCGGTGGGGGCGGGCTTTCCGAGCCGTCGGTGACGGCGGGTGGGCTGGCCGTTCTGGGCGTTGCCGCCGCCGGGCTTTTTGCGGCTCGTCGCCGGAAGAGCGCCGAAGGTGTCGCCTGACGTCGGGCCATCTGACATAGCCAAGCGCTCCGCTGGAAGTGCGGTTCGAAGCTGCGGGTCCGTTGTGGCTGGTCGCGCAGTTCCCCGCGCCCCTAAAGGAAGGCCTTCGGCCTCCTTTAGGGGCGCGGTACCGCAACCAGCCTCCCCGAGCCCCCTCCCTTGCTGCCGCGTCCGAATGAGGTGGTCCCCGAATGGCAGCCCCCCCTTCCTCTTATCCGCCCCCTCCTCCTTATCCGCCCGCTCCTCCGCCCTATCCCCCCTCTGCCGACAGCGCCCCCTTCACCAACACCTCCCCCAGCGACGACCCGCCCCCGCCCCCGAGCCGGCTCCGTACCGCCCTGACCATGCTCTTCGCCGCGGTCTTCGTCGTCCTCGCGGCCACCCTGTACGAGGGCTTCAACTCGGCCTCCGAGACCCCGCAGCGCTCCCTTGTCCCGCCCACAGCCCAGCAAGCCCCGCCTGCCGCGCCCCAGGCGGAGACGCCCACGCCCCAGGCGCCTCCCCAGGCTGTGAAGCCGGAGAAGCAGCTGCCTCGCTCGCAGCCCACTCGGCTGCAGATCCCGAAGATCTTGGTCAACGCGCCGTTCACCGACCTCGGCCTCGACGCCAAGGGGCAGCTTGAAGCTCCGCCCGTCAACAACAACAACCTCGTCGGCTGGTACGCCGCGGGGGCCTCGCCCGGTGAGCTGGGTACGTCGATCATCGCGGGGCATGTCGACACCACCACCTCCGCGGCCGTGTTCGCGCGGCTGCGTGAGCTGAAGAAGGGGGATGTCTTCCACGTCGCGCGGGCTGATGGGCGTAAGGCGTCGTTCGTGGTCGACAGTGCGGAGACCTTCAAGAAGGACAAGTTCCCCAACGATCGGGTCTACGGCGACACGAACCGGGCCGAGGTACGGCTCATCACATGCGCGGGTATCTACGACCGTTCGGTCAAGGACTACCCGGAGAACCTGGTGATCTTCGGCCATCTCGTCTGAACCCCGGCATCCGAAGCCCCGGCCACCTCAGTGCAGTTGGGTGCCGGGGTTCCCTCATGGCCCATCACCCGCGTAGTCCATACGAGTCGCGCGCTCCCGCGGGCGGACACAGGATCGAGGCACGCCGATGTCGCAGCACCGCGGCCGACGTCCACCTCTGCCCGCGAAGGAGAAGTGAGCAGGATGACCACCACGTCCGCACCTGCTTCAGAACGGCTGACGCGCAAGGTCTCGCAGCGTGTCTCCCAGTCCGTGTTCGACGGCTCCCGGCTACGTGTCGTCCTGCTGGTGGACGTCCATGACGGAGCCCAGCAGCAGTTCCTGGAGGCGTACGAGCAGCTGTGCAACCAGGTCGCGTCCGTTCCCGGGCATGTCAGCGACCAGTTGTGCCAGTCGATCGAGAACCCCTCCCAGTGGCTGATCACGAGTGAGTGGGAGAGCGCCCCGCCGTTCCTCGCCTGGGTGAACAGCGAGGAGCACGTCCGGATGGTGGAGCCGCTGCACAGTTGTGTACGGGACACCAGGTCGCTGCGCTTCCATGTCGTACGCGAGACCGGGGGCCCGGCGGAAGCCACTCCCGCGAAGCGCCGGCTGCAGGCCTCGCCGCGGATCGGTGACGGGGTGATCCGGCACGCGCTCACCTTCACGGTGAAGCCGGGCAGTGAGGCGGCCGTCGCGAAGATCCTCGCCGACTACGCCTCGCCCGAGCCGCGGGTCGACGACACGACCAGGCTGTGCCGTACGTCGCTGTTCATGCACGGCAACCGGGTCGTGCGGGCCATCGAGGTGCGCGGCGACCTGCTCACCGCGCTGCGTCATGTCGCCCGGCAGCCCGAGGTACGGGCCGTGGAGGAGGCCATCAACCCCTACCTGGAGCAGGACCGGGATCTCGACGACCCCGAGTCCGCGCGGGTCTTCTTCACCCGGGCCGCGCTGCCCGCCGTACACCATGTGACGGCGGAACAGGAGAACCCGCGGGCCGAGCGGCATGCGCTGTACTACCCGGCGCGGCCCGGTCTCGGCATGCGGCTGGCGGAGGTTCTGGCGCGGCAGGACGAGGCGGCGGCGGGCAGTCCGTACAGCCCGATTCTGCGCAGCACGATCTTCCACCGCGGCGATGTGGTGGTCCGGCTGATCGATGTGCTCGGCGGGCTCGAGGCGGCCGACCCGGTGCTGGCCCTCGGCCTCCCGGACCCCGGCCCCGCGGCCGAGCTGACGACGCTCGTGGACAAGGCAGCCGACACGGACCTCAAGCGCCTCATCGGCCTGGCCCGGATGGACCTCGTCACCGACCGCCGCTCGCCCGAAGTCTGACTCGACCGAAGCCTGATCCGTCCACCACGCGGGTCGCGGCGACCACGGCCCTCAAGCCGACCGGCTCTCAGGTCGGCACAGCACACGATCGGAGCAACGTCGTGATCAAACCCCGTCCCAGAATCGTGGATCTCAGCGAGGTTGAGCCCAACACCCGGCGCGGCGGCGATCTCCGCGCCATGCTCACCCCCGCGACGGTCGGCTCCACCAGCGGTTTCATGGGCGTGGCCATCGTGCAGCCCGGCGACCGCATCGGTGAGCACTACCACCCGTACTCCGAGGAGTTCGTGTACGTCCTCTGCGGGGAGCTGGAGGTCGACCTGGACGGCGACCCGCTTCCGCTGCGGCCCGAGCAGGGGCTCATGATCCCCATTCGTATGCGGCACCGCTTCCGCAATGTCGGCAAGGTCGAGGCGCGCCTCGTCTTCCACCTCGGTCCGCTGGCGCCGAGCCCGCCGCTCGGTCACGTCGACACCGAGGGGACCGAGGCCGTCGCGGTCGCGTCGGAAGGGGCCGGCACGACCGGAGGCCGTACGGTCGACCGACGCAAGGTCGGTTCATGACCGGGCGCGTGGCGGTCACCGGCATAGGCGTCGTCGCCCCGGGCGGCATCGGTGTACCGGCGTTCTGGGATCTCCTGGCGGGCGGGCGTACCGCGACCCGGGGCATCACCTTCTTCGACCCGACAGGCCTGCGTTCGCGGATAGCCGCCGAATGCGACTTCGATCCGGCGGCCCACGGGCTGGACGCGGAGCAGATCGCGCGCTCGGACCGGTACGTACAGTTCTCCCTGGTCGCCGCCCAGGAGGCGATACGCGACGCCGGCCTGGACCTCGGCCAGGAGGACCCCTGGCGGGTCGGGGTCTCGCTCGGGACCGCGGTGGGCGGCACCACCCGTCTCGAGCACGACTACGTCCTGGTCAGCAATCGTGGAGAGCGCTGGGACGTGGACCACCGGGAGGCCGGCCCGCATCTGCACCGCGCGTTCTCGCCGAGCACACTCGCCTCGGCGGTCGCGGAGCGGTTCGGGGCGCACGGGCCGGTGCAGACCGTCTCCACCGGCTGCACCTCGGGCCTCGACGCGGTCGGCTACGCCTTCCACACCATCGGCGAGGGCCGGGCGGACATCTGCATAGCCGGCGCCTCGGACTCGCCGATCTCCCCGATCACCATGGCCTGCTTCGACGCCATCAAGGCCACGTCCGCGAACAACGACGACCCCGCCCACGCCTCCCGCCCCTTCGACGCCAACCGTGACGGGTTCGTCATGGGCGAGGGCAGCGCCGTACTCGTCCTGGAGAAGCTCGAACACGCCCTGGCCCGCGGCGCCCACATCTACTGCGAGCTCAGCGGCTACGCCACCTTCGGCAACGCCTACCACATGACCGGCCTGACCAAGGAGGGCCTGGAAATGGCCCGGGCGATCGAGTCCGCCCTCGGCCACGCGGGGCTCGCCGGCACGGCGATCGACTACGTCAACGCGCACGGCTCGGGCACCCAGCAGAACGACCGGCACGAGACCGCCGCGGTGAAACGAGCCCTCGGGCAGCACGCGTACGACATCCCGATGAGCTCCATCAAGTCCATGGTGGGCCACTCGCTCGGCGCGATCGGCGCGATAGAACTCGTCGCCTGCGTGCTGGCCCTGACCCACCAGGTGGTCCCGCCCACCGCGAACTACGAGACCCCGGACCCCGAGTGCGACCTGGACTACGTCCCGCGCGTCGCACGCGAACGGAGACTCAACAACGTGCTCTCCGTAGGCAGCGGGTTCGGCGGATTCCAGTCCGCGGTGATCCTGACCCGGCCAAGGGAGGCACGATGAGCGAACCGCAGCCACGGCGTGCGGCCGTCACCGGAATCGGTGTGATCGCGCCCAACGGACCCAGCACCGAGTCCTTCTGGAAGTCCACGCAGGAAGGCATCAGCGTCCTCGACCGGGTCACCCGCGAGGGCTGTGAGCACCTGCCGCTGCGGGTGGCGGGCGAGGTACGGGGCTTCGAGGCCTCGGAGGCGGTCGAGGAACGCCATCTCGTACAGACCGACCGGTTCACGCACTTCGCGCTGGCCGCGTCCGACCTCGCGCTGGACGACGCCCGCCTCGGCCAGGCCGACACCGGCGAATCGCCGTACTCCGTGGGCGTGGTCACCGCGGCGGGCTCCGGCGGCGGCGAGTTCGGGCAGCGCGAGCTGCAGCAACTGTGGGGGAAGGGCAGCCGGTATGTCGGCCCGTACCAGTCCATCGCCTGGTTCTACGCCGCCAGCACCGGCCAGATCTCCATCCGCCGCGGCTTCAAGGGCCCCTGCTCGGTCGTCGCCGCCGACGAGGCAGGCGGTCTGGACGCCCTCGCGCATGCGGCGCGGGCCGCGCGACGCGGCACCGACGTGATCGTGGCCGGTGCGACCGAGGCACCGCTGGCCCCCTACTCGGTGGTCTGCCAGCTCGGCTACCAGGAACTGAGCACGGCTCAGGACCCGGCGCACGCCTACCGCCCGTTCACCGCCGAGGCCTGCGGATTCGTGCCCGCCGAGGGTGGCGCCATGCTCGTGGTGGAGGACGAGCGTACGGCCCGGGAGCGGGGCGCGAGCGTACGGGCCACCGTCGCCGGACACGCCGCCACATTCACCGGCGCCTCCCGCTGGGCCGAGTCCCGGCAGGGGCTCGCCCGGGCCATCGGCGGCGCCCTGGAGGAGGCGGGCTGCGCCCCCGGGGAGATCGACGTGGTGTTCGCCGACGCCCTCGGCGTACCGGAGGCGGACCGTGCCGAGGCGCTGGCCATCGCCGACGCCCTCGGCGCGCACGGCGGACGCGTACCCGTGACCGCCCCCAAGACGGGTATCGGCCGCGGCTACTGCGCGGCGTCCGTGCTGGACACCGCGGCGGCCGTACTCGCGATGGAGCACGGCCTCATCCCGCCCACCCCCAACGTCTTCGACGTCTGCCATGACCTCGACCTCGTGACCGGCCGGGCCCGCGCCGCCGAGTTGCACACGGCGCTGATCCTCAGCCGGGGCCTCATGGGGTCGAACTCGGCGCTCGTACTGCGGCGTGGCACCCCGTAGACGAACGACCAGAAAGATCGAGTCTCGACACCGGCTCCAGCCCTCCGTAGGCGAACGACCCAACAAAGAAGGAGATGAAACGGCATGAGTGATCACATCACCGTGGAAGAGCTGTCCGAACTCATGAAGAAGGCGGCCGGAGTCACCGTCGCCCCCGGCGAACTGCAGGAGCGCAGCGACTCCGGCTTCGACGCCCTCGGCATCGACTCGCTCGGTCTGCTCGGCGTCGTGGGCGAGTTGGAGAAGCGGTACGGCACCCCGCTGCCTCCCGACGCGGAGCGCTGCAAGACCCCGCGGCAGTTCCTCGACCTCGTCAACGGTGCCCTCGTGGCGGGAGCGTGACATGACCGGACACACGGAGAACGACATCGTCATCGCCGCCCCGCTGGACCTGGTCTGGGACATGACCAACGACGTGGCGAACTGGCCTCAGCTGTTCAGCGAGTACGCCTCCGTCGAGATCCTCTCCCAGGAGGGGAACAAGACCACGTTCCGGCTGACCATGAAGCCCGACGAGAACGGCACCGTCTGGAGCTGGGTCTCGGAGCGCGAGACGGACCGCGACGCGCGCAGCGTGCGCGCCCGCCGCGTCGAGACCGGCCCCTTCGCGTACATGAACATCCGCTGGCAGTACGAGAAGGTGCCGGAGGGCACCCGGATGGTGTGGACGCAGGACTTCGCGATGAAGCCGGACGCCCCGGTCGACGACGCCTGGATGACGGACAACATCAACAAGAACTCCAAGGTCCAGATGGCCCTGATCCGGGACCGCATCGAACAGGCCGCCACTCAGCGCCGCCGCGAGCCGTCCCTCACCGACTGACCCGGACGGAGAACAGGTCGATGCCCCAGTCCAAGCCCAAGCCCAAGTCCAAGTCCATGCACCAGAGCCTGATCGTCGCCCGGATGACGCCAGGCTCTGCCCCCGACATCGCCAAGATCTTCAAGGAGTCCGACCGGGGCGAACTGCCGCACCTAGTGGGAGTCGCCCGCCGCAGCCTTTTCCAGTTCGGCGAGGTGTACCTGCACCTCATCGAGTCCGAACAGGACCCCGGCCCAGCCATCGCCAAGATGGCCGGACACCCTGAGTTCCGGGACATCAGCGAGCGTCTGTCGGCATACGTCACCGCGTACGACCCCGCGACCTGGCGCTCCCCGAAGGACGCGATGGCCCACTGCTTCTACCGCTGGGAGCGTGACCCCACCGCCTGAACCGCACAACACCGAACGGCCGCCGGGCCCGCGACAGTCAGTAAGTCGCGGGCCCGGCGGCCGTCGGTCAGTGAAACCGCGTGCTCAGCCGGGCACGGTGCAGTCGAACGCATGCAGATACGGATTGACCGGCCGTACGTCCTCGATGACCAGCCCCGCATCGGTCAACCGCCGGGTCATGCTCTCGGTGGTGTGCTTGGCCCCGCCGACGTTGAGCAGCAGCAGCAGGTCCATGGCGGTGCTGAACCGCATGGACGGCGTGTCGTCGACGAGGTTCTCGATGACCACGACCCGCGCCCCCGGCCCGCCCGCCTCGATGACGTTGCGCAGGGTCCGGGCAGTGCTGTCGTCGTCCCACTCCAGGATGTTCTTGATGATGTACGCGTCTGCCCTGACCGGAACGGCCACCCGGCAGTCCCCGGCCACGATGCGCATCCGGTCCCCGAACTCGCCGCCCACACGAAGCCGTGGATCGGCGTTGTCCACCACGCGCGGCAGATCGAGCAGTGCGCCGTGCATCGAGGGGTACTTCTCCAGCAGGCTCGCCACCACATGCCCCTGACCGCCACCGATGTCGGCCACCGATGAACTCCCCGATAGATCAAGGAAGTTGGCGACGTCCCGCGCGGACTGCACGCTGGAGGTCGTCATGGCCCGGTTGAAGACGTCGGCCGATTCCGGGGCGTCCTCGTTGAGGTAGGTGAAGAACTCTTTGCCGTACAGCTCCTCGACGACGTTGCGGCCGGTGCGTACCGCCTCGTCGAGCCTGGGCCACGCGTCCCAGGTCCATGGCTCCGTACACCACAGCGAGATGTTGCGCAGGCTGTGTGGGTCGTCCTCGCGCAGCAGCCGGGACATGTCGGTGTGCTCGAACGTCCCGTCCGGCCGCTCGGCGAAGACGCCGTAGCAGGACAGGGCCCTGAGCAGCCGTCGCAGCGGCCCCGGTTCGGCCTTCACCGCGCCCGCGAGATCTTCCACACTCGCGGGAGCGTCACCGAGAGCGTCGGCGACGCCAAGCCGGACGGCGGCGCGGAGGGCGGCGGCACATGCCGCTCCGAACACGAGCTCCCTCAGCCTCATGGGCGGCGGTGGGGCGGTCTGTGCGGTCGTCATGTGCCGCGTTCCTTCCTTCACTTCTCTTGATCCTCGGGTGGATACGGCCGGCCGGTCAGCACAGTCCCGCGGGCCTGGAGGCCACGCAGGAGTTGCCTTCGAAGGTGTTGCCCTTGCCGGCGGTGTCCGTGTTGACGATGTCGGCCGGGGCGTTGCCCTCCAGCCAGTTGCCGCTGATCCGGTTCCGCTCGCTGGTGACGCCCACCATGCTCTTGAACAGGACGATGCCGCCCGACAACGGCGAGGTGCCGACGTTCTCCGAGATCTCGTTCCCGCTCACGAGCGTCTGCTCGGCGCCGGTCAGGACGATGCCGGAGCCCTGCAGGAAGGGCAGCCGTTCGGTCTTCGGGCAGTACGCGTTGTTCCGCGAGATGTGGTTGTCGCGTACGGCCAGGTCGCCGGCCCTCGGCTTGTTCTCGTCGCCGACGACGAAGACTCCGGCGCAGTTGCCGGTGACGTGGTTGCCCACGACGCCGAGGTTGCGCAGGCGGCGGACGGTGACGCCGATGCGGTTGTCCTCCAGCCGGTTGTGCTCCACCACCGTTTCCCGGCTGTCCGCGGCGCCCTTCTCGGCCGTGACCGTGTTGGCGAGGAACAGGCCCGCGTCACCGTTGTCCCGGGCGGTGTTCCAGCGGAACACACCGCGTACGGAAGTCTCCTGGGCGATGCCCCACACCCCGTTGTTCTCCGCGGTCACGTTGCGCACGGTCAGGTGGTCCGTTCGCGCGCTGTACACGCCGTTCTTGGCGAAGCCGGCCACCTTCAGCGAGGCGATGGTGACGTCCTCGACCCTGCGGGTCTTCGTCCCCACCACACAGATGCCGTTGCCGTTCGCGGCACAGCTGTTGGCGGCCTTCTTCGCGCTGGGCTTCGCGCCGGGCCTGATCACGACGCCATGCTCCAGGCCGCGCAGCGTGAGCCCGGGTGTGCTCACGTTGACGCTCTCGCGGTAGGTGCCGCGTCTCAGCAGAACGGTGTCTCCCGGTTCGGCGGCGTCCACCGCCTTCTGGATCGACTGTCCCGGGTGGACCACGTGGACCGCATGGGAGGCGGCCGGCGGGGCGGCCCCGAGCCCCGTCCCGATGACCGCTGCTGCGCACGCCAGGTAGGCGATATTACGTTTCGTCATATTCCGCACTTTATGCACCAGTTGCGGCAGCGCAGTCCGGATGCGCCATCCGGCGGCGTGTCCCGTACGGCAGCGGGGTGGACAGCGACATCACCGGCGCCCCTGGATCACCAGTGGCCTGGATCACACGTACCGGATTGAGTGGCCCACCCGGTGGTTGTCCGTATTGGGCTGTGACGGCCCAGTTGCCGGTGCAAGGATGAAGCCGCCATGAGTGCTGGACGGAGTGTTCGTACGCTGAGGGCCGCGATGTTCGCGGTCGTCTGCGTGCTGTTCGCTGTCCAGGGGCATGTGATGACCTCCGGTGTCGCCGTGCCCGGCTGGGCGCTGGCCGCCGGAGCCGTGGCCGCCGGCGGCATGGCCTGGGGTCTGGCCGGCCGGGAACGCGGACTGTTCGTGGTCGGTTCCCTCGCGGTCGCCACCCAGGTGGTCCTGCACGGGGTGTTCTCGCTCGCCCAGGCGGTCGTACGGCCCGATTCGGCGTCGTTCGCCGAGAGTTGGATGCGCCATCTGCTGTGCACGCCGCCGGAGAGCGGCACGCACTCCCATGAGGCTTCGGCGGGCGCGCACTCCATGAGCCACGACATGGCGGGCATGACGTCCTCCATGGACGCGTCCACGGCCCACGCGGGTCATCTGATGGACGGCATGTCCACCACGAGCATGCTCGCCGCGCACCTGGCCGCCGCCCTGCTGGGCGCACTGTGGCTCGCCCACGGTGAGCGCGCCGCCTTCCGTATCCTGCGGGTTTTCGCCGGGTGGCTCGTCGCACCGCTGCGGCTGCCGCTCCGGCTGCCCGCGCCGCCGTACCGCCCGCGCGTCCGTGCCCGCCGGGGCCGTACGGCTGACGCGCTGCGGCAGCTCCTCCTCGTATACGCGATCACTTCTCGGGGTCCGCCCGCCGGTCCCGCTGTCGCCTGACGACAGCCGGAGCCACCCACAGTCACCGGAACCGCCGAGCCCTGTGCTGCGGCCTGGTTCCCGGACCCCGAGAAGGACACCCGTGTTCACTCCTGCTCTGCACAGCACACGCAGCGCCGACGGCCCGCACGACGAGTCGATAACGTCCTGGGCGCTCGCCGCCCGTGGCGGTGACCTGGACGCCGTCGAGAAGTTCGTGCGCGCCCTCCACCGGGACGTCATCCGTTACGTGACGTACCTCGGCGCCGACCCGCAAGCCGCCGACGACCTGACCCAGGACACCTTCCTGCGGGCTCTCGGCAGCCTGCACCGTTTCGAAGGCCGTTCCTCGGCGCGGAGTTGGCTGCTGGCCATCGCGCGCCGCGCGGTCGTCGACAACCTCCGGTACGCCTCCGCCCGACCCCGCCTGTCGGACCGGGACAACTGGCAGTCGGCCGCCGAACACGCCCAGCCGCGCGGCCTGCCCGGCTTCGACGACGGCATCGCCCTCGCGGAACTCATGGCCGCACTGCCCGACGACCGCCGCGAGGCCTTCGTACTGACCCAGATGCTGGGCCTTTCCTACGAGGAGGCGGCACGGTTCAGCGGCTGCCCGGTCGGCACGGTGCGCTCACGCGTGGCCCGCGCCCGCAGCTCACTGATCGAGTCACTGTACGAGGCCGAAGGCCACGCGCCGCTGGCCGCGGTGGCCGCCTGATATTCCGTACGGCCCCTGTGCGGCCGTACGTCGCTGCCGCCGCCTGGCCTCATGGGCTGGGCGGCGGCGCCCCCGAGACCCGAACCAATCCCCCTACACCACCGCTACTAGGAGCCCCAGTGCAGTACGCGAGCCGTGCCCTCCCCCTCCCCCTTCCCCGCAGCCTGCGCCGAGTTGGCACTCTCGGCGGCCTCACGGCAGCCGCGTTCGCGGTCGCCGTCGTCACCGCGGGGCCGGCCGCCGCCCATGCGCACGTCGAGGCGGAGGGCGCCCGGGCCCTCGACCAGAACGTTCCGCTGACCTTTTCCGCCGCGTCGGAGTCCGGCACGGCCGGCATCAGCAAGCTGGAGGTGATCCTGCCGAAGGGCATCGCGCCCGGCGACGTCACCTACAAGAAGGGCCCGACCGGCTGGAAACTCACCGCCACCGACCGGGGTTACACCGTCTCCGGGCCGAAGCTGGCCGTCGGGGAGGACGCCGAATACGTCGTCAACGTACGGCAGTTGCCGGACGCCAAGTCGCTGGTCTTCAAGACGGTGCAGAGCTACAGCGACGGCAAGGTGGACCGCTGGATCGAACTCGAGGAAGAAGAGAGCTCGGACGGTCACGGCCACGGTCACCCCGCGCCCCGCCTGGACCTGAAGCCCGCCGCCCCCGGTGCCAAGCCCGTGAGCCCGAGCCCCTCGGAGGAGCCCACACCCTCGGCCCCCTCGTCCGACGCAGCCGCGGGCGAACCGAAGACCGGCACGTCGACCCCGGCGGCGGAGCCCGCGGCGAACAACGCGGAGGGCGACGACGGCATGCCCGTCGCCGTACCGGTCGGCATCGCCGCGTCCGTGCTCGTGCTCGGCGGCGGGGCGTGGTGGCTGCGCAGCCGGCGCGGCGAATCGGCCTGAGGCCGAGTGCGCTCGCCCGCGCCCTTGAAGGAAGCCTGCGGGTCCGTTGTGGCTGGTCGCGCCCGCGCGGCGGAGCCGCAAATGGACACAGCCCCGCGCCCCTTTAAACGAGGCCTGCGGCCTCTTTAAAGGGGCGCGGGGAACGCCTCAGCTACTCGGCGCCCCCGTCAGCACCTCCACCCGCCCCGAGTCCAGCGAGTAGTAAGCACTGACGACCGCCAGCTCGCCCTTCTCCACCAGCGGCCCCAGATCCCTGTTGGACCGCAGGTCGGCCGAGGTCTGCTTGATGTGCACCCGAGTCATGGCGTCGACCGGATCCGCGTGCTTCTCCTTGGCGATCACCTCGTACGCGGGGCGCAGAGCTTCGGCGATCGACTGGAGGTTGCCGGGGAGCGGCTTGTTGTCCTTCAGGGCCTTGTGCGCCGCCTTGACCGCGCCGCAGCGCTGGTGACCGAGTACGACGATGAGCGGGGTGCCGGAGGTCATGGGGCCGTACTCGACGGAACCGGTGACCACGTCGCCGACCACCTGGCCGCCCGTACGCATCACGAACAGGTCCCCCAGCCCGGTGTCGAACAGCAGCTCCGGCGGCACCCTGGAGTCGATGCAGGAGAGGACCACGCCGAACGGGTCCTGCTCCTCGGCGACGAACTCACGCCGACGGGGATCCCGGTCCGGGTGCCGAAGCTGCCCGTCCACCCAGCGCTCGTTGCCCTCCATGAGCCTCGCGAACGCCGCCCAGGGCGAGTCCGGCCGCTCGCCCGCAGCCGGTGGCCGCGTGGCGGGACTCTTCTTCGCCGCCCCCGCGGCCGCAGCCTGGCCCGCCGCCCCGCCGCCGTCCGTCTTCGACGAACAGCCGGTGAGGAAGGCCGCGGCGGCCGCCGCCAGTCCTCCGGTGAGAATGGCCCTGCGCTCTGGTCGCACAGCACTACGCATGTGTCTTGCCCCTTCCAGTGTGGTGCGGGAAGGCCACTCTGGCGGGCTGTCGATCAGCGTCCGCACCGCTCTGAAGCAGGGCGAAAGAAGGGCTCGGCCAACGCACCCGGCGTCACATCGGGTGACGCCGGGTAACCCAGGCCGAGCAGGGCCGAACCAGGCCGATGATCGTCACTCGTACGGGCGGTGCGGCTCGACGCCGACAAGAACTCGACGCCAACTCGACGCAGCCTCAGACGAGCAGGTCGTCCACGCGTGCTTCGCCGTCGCGGTACCGGCGCGCGATCTCCGCGCCGCAGTCGTCGGCCGTCCGCTGCAACTGGCGGCGCCGGCGCGAGACTTGCTGCTCGTACCGGACGAGGCGGCCCATCGCGGTGTTCAGCTCCAGATCCGTACGGGCCTCGAGGTCGGACAGCCCCACCTCCGCGAGCATGTCCGCGGCCTGCCGCCGGTACTCCTCGCCGTGCGGCGTGCCGAGCGTGACATGCCGGGCCGACGAACGCTGCCGTGCGGGCATGTCCGTAAGGATCTCCGACAACCGCGCCACAACAGATGAGACAGAAGAGACGGATGAGCCGACCGCCTCCCCCTCGGCAGCCGTTGCCGCGGCGGACGACCCGGCGTCCCGGGCAGGCTCGGCCCGTCGCCCCAGTTCCGCGCGCAGGATGTCGATCCGCCCCTGGACGAGCCGCCGCACGTAGCTGAGATCCGCCTCGTCCCGCTGCGCGCCCCGCCGCATGGTCCGCAGTTCGGGCAGCCCCAGCCCGCACAGATCGCGTTCGACCGGCGGGCTGTCGGTCCGCTGCGCGGGCGGTCGTACCCCCGCGATGGCCCCCGTGACCGCAGGTGGTGACTGCCCCATACCCGATGTGCTCATGGTGCTCATATGCCTCAACCGTCCCCTCGACCGGCGTGTGGATGCATCGTGCCAGCTCCGCAGGCTGCTATGAGCCGGAGTGCATCCGATACGCCCCAGATGGAGGCTTAAGGAGTGATAAACAGACCTCAGAGAACCCCCTACGGAGGTCAAGCCGACGCACGGCATGATGGTCCGTATGCGTGCGGTGGTACAGAGGGTTGACGGCGCGAGTGTGGTCGTTGACGGCGAGACGGTCGGAGAGATCAACGGCGAGGGGCTGTGCGTCCTGGTGGGCGTCACCCACGAGGACACCAAGGAGAAAGCGGCCCAACTGGCCCGAAAACTCTGGTCGATCCGGATGCTGGACGACGAGAAGTCGTGCAGCGACATCGACGCGCCGCTGCTCGTCATCAGCCAGTTCACGCTTTACGGCGACGCCCGCAAGGGCCGCCGCCCCACTTGGAACGCTGCCGCCCCCGGCGATATCGCCGAGCCCCTCGTGGACGAGGTCGTCGCCCAGCTCCGTGCCCTCGGCGCGACGGTGGCGACGGGCCGCTTCGGCGCCAAGATGCGCGTATCGCTGACGAACGACGGCCCGTTCACGGTCCTGCTCGAGATGTGAACCCCGCGAAAGATCCCGGGCCCTACACCTCGACGACGGCCTCCTGCGAGGCAGCCGTCGAGTCCGCCATCAACGGTGCGTCGACCGGCACGTTGCGCTTCACCAGCGCCAGGGCGATCGGACCGAGCTCGTGATGGCGTACGGACGTCGTGATGAAACCGATCTTGCGCCCCTCCGGGCCCTCCTCCGCGAGCCGGATCTCGGTCCCGTGCGGCGGCAGATGCACCTCGCTGCCGTCCAGGTGGAGGAAGACCAGCCGACGCGGCGGCTTGCCCAGGTTCTGCACACGGGCAACGGTCTCCTGTCCCCGGTAGCAGCCCTTCTGCAGATGCACAGCCGTACCGATCCAGCCCAGCTCGTGCGGAATGGTCCGGTGGTCGGTCTCGAACCCGAGCCGCGGCCGATGCTGCTCGACGCGCAGCGCCTCGTACGCCAGGATCCCGGCGACGGGCCCGCTCGTCGCCGCGTACGACTCCAGATCGCCGCGCGGCAGGAACAGATCACGCCCGTACGACATCTCCCGTACGACGACACCGTCCGGCACCTCGGCGATGGAACCGGCCGGCAGATGCACGACCGCGAACTCGCTTGTCCGGTCCGCGACTTCGACCCGGTAGAAGAACTTCATCGACTCCAGGTACGCGATCAGCGCCTCCTGCGTACCCGGCTCCACATGCGCCCACGTGGTCGTCCCGTCGTCGACGAGATACAGCGCGTGCTCGATATGGCCGTTCGCGGAGAGGATCAGCGCCTCGGTGGCGTGGCCGGGCGGGAGGTCGGAGACGTGCTGGGTGAGCAGCAGGTGCAGCCAGCTGAGCCGGTCCTCGCCGGTGACGGTGATGACGCCGCGGTGCGAGAGGTCGACGAGACCCCTGCCGTCGGCGAGGGCACGCTGTTCGCGGAACAGGTCGCCGTAGTGCGCGGCGACGCCTTCGTCCACGCCCTCGGCGGACACGGCACCGGGCAGGGACAGCAAGGGGCTCTTCATGGGCATACACCCTACGACCGAGTAGTTGCGTGTTTTATTTCCTGCTCGCGCTCTTGGCCGTGCAGTCCTTGCACCGGCCGAAGATCGCGAAGTGCTTCATATCGGTGTCGAACCCGAAGCTCTCCCGCAGTTGCGCCGTGAAGTCGGCGGCGACCGAGACATCCGCCTCGATGACGTTCCGGCAGTCCCGGCACACCAGGTGGAGGTGATGATGACGGTCGGCGAGATGGTACGTGGGCGCCCCGTGCCCGAGGTGGGCGTGCGAGACGAGCCCGAGCTCCTCGAGAAGCTCCAGCGTCCGGTACACGGTGGAGATGTTGACCCCCGACGCCGTCTTCCGCACTTCCCCGAGGATGTCGTCGGGCGTCGCATGCTCCAGCGAGTCCACAGCCTCCAGCACAAGCTGCCGCTGCGGCGTCAGCCGGTACCCGCGCTGCCGCAGATCACTCTTCCAGTCAGTGCCTTCGGCACTGCTTCCGGTGCTTCCGGTACTGCTCTGAGTGCTCACCACACTGGAAAGTCTATGGCTACTTGAAGAAGGCGATCCCGTCGTCCGGCATGTCGTCCGGGAGGGCCTTGGCCCAGCGTTCGACGTCCTCGGGGCTGACGACCTTCTTGAGCTGGGCGGACATGTAGGGGCGGAGGGGGACCTCGGGGGTCTGCTTCTCGCCGACCCACATGAGGTCGCTCTTGACGTAGCCGTACAGGCGCTTGCCGCCGCTGTACGGGCCCGAGGCCGCCGTGCGCGCGACCGCGTCCGTCACCAGGTCGATCTGGGGCTTCTTGTCGGCCAGCTCGCCGTACCAGACCTCGACGACGCCGTCGTCGCGGACCATCACGACCTCGACCTTGCGGTCGGAGTCGATACGCCAGTAGCCGGTCTCGGTCTCCAGCGGCTTCACCTTGTTGCCCTCGGAGTCCAGGACCCACGTACGCGAGTGGTACTCGAGGAAGTCCCGCCCGTCGTGGCTGAAGCTGACTTCCTGGCCGAAGTTGCACTTCTCGGCACCGGGGAAGTCGTGGACACCCGCGCCGGTCCAGCTGCCGAGCAGGAAGGCGAGGGGGACCAGGTCCTTGTGGAGGTCGGACGGGATCTCGATCATGATCAGCTCAGAAGTCTCGTACGTGGGTGATGGGGGCGTCCGTGACGGCGCTCAGCGCTGGCCCTGGTACAGCTTCTTCACGGTCAGCCCGGCGAAGGCGAGAACGCCGACGCAGACCAGGATCAGCAGAACCTCGAAGAAGATCTCAAGCACAGGGTGCTCCTTGAATGAGCGGGGTTGGGCGTAGGGCCCGTACACAGAGCCGGGCTCCAGCTTACGCGGCCGTGCTTCGGCTCTTGGTGTGAGGTCGCTCGCGAGGTAGCGCGTGAGGGGGCGCGACTAGGCTGCCTCCTATGGCGAAGAAGCTCGTGATCAAGGTGACAGCCGGGGCGGACGCTCCCGAGCGGTGCTCGCAGGCGTTCACGGTGGCGGCGGTCGCCGTGGCCAGCGGGGTGGAGGTCTCACTCTGGCTGACCGGTGAGTCGGCGTGGTTCGCGCTGCCGGGCAAGGCCGCCGAGTTCGAGCTGCCGTACGCGGCTCCGCTCCCCGACCTGCTCGAATCGGTACTGGCCGGCGGCCGGCTCACACTGTGCACGCAATGCGCGGCCCGGCGGGACATCACCGAGAAGGACGTGATCGAGGGCGTACGGATCGCGGGAGCGCAGGTCTTCGTGCAGGAGGCGCTGGCGGACGACACCCAGGCGCTCGTGTACTGAGCCGCCCTACTCCGGCGTCTCCACCCACAGGCAGAAGGGGTGACCGGAGGGGTCCAGCAGTACCCGTACGTCGTCCTGCGGCTGATACTCGGCGAGCGTCGCGCCCGCCGCGACGGCCCGTGCGGTCTCGCCCTCCAGGTCGTCGACCTCGATGTCGATGTGCAGCATCATCTGCTGGTCACCGGGTTTGCGCGTGGGCCAGACAGGCCGGACGTACTCCCGCTCGGTCTCGAAGGCGAGCGAGACGCCGTCCCCGTCCCGGGGCCCGATGAGCACCCAGTCAGGCTCGTCGCCACGTACCTCGTACCCGAGCAACCGCACGTAGAAATCGGCCAGTTGATGCGCGTCGTGCGCGTCGAGCACGACGGTGGACACCTTCGTACGAGTCATGACCCAGTTCTAGCGGCGGCGCTTCGTACCGTCGAGTCCTACCGCTCTTACCGTCCAGGCCGCCGCTTCTTGCCGTCCAGCTCGTCCCACCACTCGTCGGACTTCGGGTCTCCGGAGGGGTCGTCCCACCAGCGGTCGTCCGGGCCGCGCCGGTTGGCGACCATGGCGGCGAGGGGCGGAATCACCATCGCCACGACGCACATCCCGACGGCCACGGGCATCGACCAGAGCCGCACGACTCCCCAGGCCAGGACGAAGAGGCCGATGCACGTGCCCATCATGGCGAAGTAGGCGTGGCGCCGTCGTGCGTACATACATCCAGCGTAGGCCCGGAGAGGCCCGGAGTTCCGGGCAGGCCGAAGGGCCGCACCCCGACCAAAAGTGGTGGCGTCCAACTCCCAGGGGTGCGGCCCTTCGGCCCTTTCATACGGCGCGTGCCGTCGGACCGTTCAAACGGCGATCCGACGGCAATCAGGCGTCGTTCAGACGGCGATCGCGACCTCGGACAGCCCGCCCGTCTGGGCGACGACCGTACGGTCCGCGGTGCCGCCCGGGACCAGGGCGCGTACGGTCCACGTGCCCTCGGCCGCGTAGAAGCGGAACTGTCCGGTCGCCGAGGTCGGGACCTCGGCGGTGAACTCGCCGGTCGAGTCAAGCAGGCGGACGTAGCCGACCACGGGCTCGCCGTCCTTGGTCACCTGGCCCTGGATGGTGGTCTCACCGGGCTTGATCGTCGAGGCGTCGGGGCCGCCGGCCTTCGCTCCACACATGTGCTGCTCCTGAGAGTCTGAGAGGTAGTTGAAAGGTCGGGGGCTTACTTGTTGGCGCCGAGCTCGATCGGCACGCCGACGAGGGAGCCGTACTCGGTCCAGGAGCCGTCGTAGTTCTTGACGTTCTCGACGCCGAGCAGCTCGTGCAGGACGAACCAGGTCAGGGCCGAGCGCTCACCGATGCGGCAGTACGCGATGGTGTCCTTGGCGAGGTCGACCTGCTCCTCGGCGTAGAGCTCCTTGAGCTCGTCGTCCGACTTGAAGGTGCCGTCGTCGTTGGCGTTCTTGGACCACGGGATGTTGCGGGCGCTCGGCACGTGGCCGGGGCGCTGCGACTGCTCCTGCGGCAGGTGGGCCGGGGCGAGCAGCTTGCCGCTGAACTCGTCGGGCGAGCGGACGTCGACCAGGTTCTGGGCGCCGATCGCGGCGACGACGTCGTCACGGAAGGCGCGGATCGAGGTGTCCTGCGGCTTGGCCTTGTACTCGGTCTTCGGGCGGTTCGGCACCTGGGCGCCGTCGACGAGGTCGCGGGAGTCCAGCTCCCACTTCTTGCGGCCGCCGTCGAGGAGCTTGACGTTCTCGTGGCCGTACAGCTTGAAGTACCAGTAGGCGTACGAGGCGAACCAGTTGTTGTTGCCGCCGTAGAGGACGACCGTGGTGTCGTTGGCGATGCCCTTCTCCGACAGGAGCTTCTCGAAGCCCTCCTGGTCGATGAAGTCACGGCGGACCGGGTCCTGGAGGTCCTTGGTCCAGTCGATGCGGATCGCGTTCTTGATGTGGTTCTTGTCGTACGCGGACGTGTCCTCGTCCACCTCGACGACGGCCACACTCGGGTCGTCCAGGTGCTCCTGGACCCAGTCCGCGTCAACCAGGACGTCGCTGCGGCTCATTCTGTTTCTCCTCCGGAGCAGTTACGGCGGGGCGGTACGTCGATGAGTGGGTGCGGTACGCGCAGGACAGCGGCGGCGTACGTGGCGCACGGGGGTGGCCCTGACCTGGTGAGCGCGTCAAAGGGCCCGGGGATCGCGGAAGACGGCGCTTCCGCTCAGAAGGTGCGACAGAGCATGGCGGCGACACGGCACAGGTCTACTGCCCGCCGCTTCGTCAGATCCGCCTGCTGTCGCTTCATGGGGTCGATCGTAGGGAGGGTGGGGCTGGCATGTCACCGGCGTGTCGGATGATGAGACGCGATTGTCCGCGATGCGGGATGGAGGAGCGGGTGGAGTGGCGTCCGGTCGCGTTCGTACGGGCCTTGCAGACGCGTCGTCTTCATCGCATCTGCTAGGCGGACGGGGGCGTCTCGCCTTTCGGACAGCGGGGGTTTGGTACGCGCACCGCCGCCCCGCATCGACTGCCGTCCTACATCGACTCGACTGCCGTCTTACATCGACTCCCGTCCTACCCGGCGAGTGTGACGTCCGAACCCTTCACCGTGATGTCGACGCCCTTCGGGGCCGCTTCGACCTTGTCGAGCTTGATGCCGCCGGGGAGGCCGTCGATGCGCTGCTGGAAGTCGGTGACCGTGCGGGCCTTGTCCTCGGCGAGCTGGACGCCGAGGTCGGGGAGCGAGTCGGCGCGTGCCCTGACGACGTCGCCCTCGACGCTGACAGTGCTCAGCACGGAGACCGGCCGGGGGAGCTTGTTGCCGAGCACCGTCGCCTCGACCTCGACCTTGATCTTGCCGTTGCCGCCGTCCGAGAGGCCTACGACCTTGGCGGTGACGCCGCTCACGAGCTGTACCGGTTCCGACTTGGCGGCCTTGAGGAGTTCGTCGTACGAGATCGTGGCCGTGCCGGTGGCCGAGTCGGCGGTGGCGGAGCTGTAGTCGCCGGAGAAGGCGACGCCGCGCATCTGGGCGGTGAGGTCGTCGATACGGATCTTTTCGGGGCCGGTGTTCTGGGCGGTGCCGCCGGTGTCCGCCTCGTAGTTCTGGATGCCTACCTCTATCTCGTCGAGTTCGCCGCCGACGACTTGGGTGAGGAAGGGGAAGCCCTTGATCGACACGTTGGGGGTGCTGGCGAGGCCCTCGCTGGTCTTCAGCTGGTCCGCGGCCTCGTCTTCGGCGAAGCCGACGGCTACGCGGTCGGCGATGACGAAGAGTCCGCCGAGGATGACGGCGACGATCAGGAGTATTCGCAGTGCGCGCATGTCTTGGTGTTTCCCCCACCTCGGCATCGACGGCCTCTGGTGGCCGTCGAGCGAGGGTAACTCGGGTGGGGGGTTGGGGGGTGGGGGTGGGGTGGGTTGTCGATCAGCTGTGACGGTTGGTTCGGCGGGTTGTTTTCGCCCCCGCCGCCCTTACCCGTCCCATACCAAGGGGCTCCGCCCCTGGACCCCGCTGGGGGATCCGCCCCCAGACCCCTCGGGGCTGCGCCCCTGGCCCCGCTCGGGGCTCCGCCCCGGACCCCGTTCGGGGGCCAGCCCCCGAACCCCCGCTCCTCAAACTCCCCCAGCTACCGCTGGGGGGACCCCCAAGGGGCTGATTTTTGCGGCCGAACTTTGTCAGCGCAGGCCCGCATCAATCAGCCCGTCTGGGGGCACCTCCCAGCGGTAGCTGGGGGAGTTTGAGGACGAGGCCGCCAGGCCGATGGCGGGGTCTGGGGCGCAGCCCCAGCGGGGTTCCAGGGGCGGAGCCCCTGGTGGGGTTCGGGGCAACGCCCCGAGGATGGGACGGGTAGGGGCGGCGGGGGCGAGAAAACCCCGCCCTCAGCCCAGCGCCCTGCCCAGCAAGTACACCGCTGGAGCCGCCGCCGCCAGCGGCAAGGCAACTCCCGCCGTGAAGTGGACGAAACGGGACGGGTAGTCGTAGCTGGCGACCCGGTGGCCGATCAGGGCACAGGCGCCGGCCGCGGCCCCGAGGAGGGCACCGTCCATGCCCAGGTCGGTCAGACCACCGGCCACGAGGCCAACACCCGCCGCCGCCAGCAGGGCAACCAGCACCGACGCCGGCGTCGGCAGAGGAAGCGCGCGGGCAAGGATCGCCGCCGCAACCGCCGCCCCACCCACCGTCACCGCGTCCGGGACCGCCGCGAGATGCCCAGTCGCGAGGATGGCCAACGCCGTCGAAGCGACCGTGGCCATCAGGCCGTACATCCGCTCGTCGGGTTCGGCCCGGCTACGGAGCTGGAGGACCAGTACGAGCAAAACCCACACGCCGAGCGTGCCGAGAATCGCGGCGGGGGCGTGTTCACGCCCGGCCGAGAGCAGCACGGCATCCGCCGTGAGCGCGCCCGCGAAGGCCAGCGCGATCCCTTGCCGGGCGGGCCACATACCGTTCAGCCGGAACCAACCCGCCGCGGTGACGGCCTGCAAGATCACCAGCGGAACGACGAGTGCGTACTCGCCGACCGCCGCCGTTCCCGCGAGCAGCAACCCGAGTACCGCCGTCAGCACGGCCGGCTGCCCGCCCGGTTCGATGATCGGCGAACGCCCTTCGGCTCGGGCCCGCTGGGCGTCGGTGACGCGGGGGTTGCCGGTGAGGGTGGGCGGTCCGTAGCCGGGGGCGGAACCGGAGGCAGGGCCAGCGGCAGCCGGATCGCCAACTGCCGCCGACGCGGGCGCAGTTGCGGGCACGGACGCAGGTGCAGCGGCAGACGCGGGCGCGGGCGCGAAGTCCCCGTACGCGGGCCCCTGCACGTACCCCTGGCCCTGGTCCGCTTGATCCCAAGCCGAAGCCTGGGCCCCGTACCCCTGGGACGACTGGTCCGAAGCCGGAACATGAGCCCCGTACTCCCGGGACCGCTGGTCCGAAGCCGGGGTGGGAGCCCCATATCCCTGAGGCCGCAGATTCGAAGCCGGAGATTGAGTTCCGTACCCCTGGGACCGCTGGTCCGAAGCCGAACCCGGAGCCCCGTACCCCTGAGACGGCAGATCCGAAGCCGGAACCCCGTACCCCTGGGCCTGGGACCGCTGGTCCGACACCGGAGCGGGAGCCCCAAATCCCTGGGACCGCCGATCCAAATCCGGAGATTGAGCCCCGGACTCCCGGGACCGCTGATCCGCCGACGGCGCCGCATAACCCGACGCCTGGCCCTGAGCCCCGTACTCCCCAGCCCCGCGATCCCACCCGGAACCAAGAACCCCGTACCCCTGCCCCGTCCCATACACCGGCTCAGCCGGAGCCTGATCAGGAGCCGGAGCCGGACCCGGATTCGAACCCGGAGTCGGAGCCGGACCCGCATCCGGCGCTGCAGCCGGAACCGCGTTCGGCGCCGCAGCCGGAGTCGGGGGCCGAGCCGAAGACGGCCCCACACCCGCACCCGGAGGCGGAGCCGCAGCCGCATTCGGCCCCCCGGCCGGAGGCGCAACCCGCACCGGACGCGCATGCGTCTGCGTGTCCCACGTCTGCCCCTCCCACTGCTGCGTCTGCTGCTGCGGGTCCTCGTCGGAGGCCTGCTGCCCGGGCCAGCGGGGCTGCTGCTGATGGGAGCCGTGCCCCTCACGGGAGCCGCGGCCCTCGTGGGAGCCATGCCCCTGAGGGGAGCCGTGGCCCTCCTCGGACCCACCCTCGCCCCTGCCCTCGGCGTCGCTCGAGCGGGGCGACCCCCACTGCTGGTTGCTCATGATGCCCGTCACCCTCCTGCGAACGGCGGGAGCACCTCGACCGTGCCGCCCTCGGCCAGCCGTACCGTCTCATGCCCGCGGGTGCCCACGGGGTCACCGTCGATGAGGAACGAGCATCGCCGCAGGACGCGGACGAGTTCGCCGGGGTGTCGTTCGCGCGCCGCGTCGAGCGCTTCGGCGAGGGTCTCCGCGTCGTACGGCTCCTCGGCGACGCCGGCGGCGGCCTTGGCGGCGGCCCAGTAACGCACCGTGCCCTGTGCCATCAGGTTCCTCGATCAGTGAGTCAGTGAGTCAGTCGGTAACTGTCATGGTTACGGTCGGCACGAACAGGCTAGTGCGCGGCCGACGCCGCCCACGCACCGATCCGCCCCAGCAGCGCATCGTCCGCCGCGTGCTCCGCGTGCCCCATACCCGCCTCCAGCCACAGCTCGGCGTGGCCCTTGCCCGCGGCGGCCAGCATCCGGGGGTGGTCCAGCGGGAAGTAGCCGTCGAGTTCGCCGTGGACGATGAGCAGGGGGATCGGGGCGATCAGCGGGACCGACTCGACCGGGGAGAGCGGGACCGGGTCCCAGTCGCGGTGGTGGATCCGGGTGCGCAGGCCGTAGCGGCTGATCGTGCGGCCGAGCGGGCGGGTCACCACCCAGTGGAGGCGGCGCATGGGCTTCGTACCGCGGTAGTACCAGCGCGCGGGGGCGCTCACCGACACCACCGCGTCCGTATACGCTCCCGTGCGCCCCACTTTCTCCTGGGCTGCCCCTCGGCGGTGCATCGCCGCATGCCGGAGCACCACCGATCCGCCCATCGAGAAGCCGACCGTGGCGACGCGGGTGTGGCCGAGCTCTCGTGCCCAGGCGACCGCCGCCGCCAGATCGAGCACCTCCCGATCGCCCACCGTAGAGAGCCCGCCTGAGGCCCCGTGGCCCCGAAAGGAGAACGTGACGACGGCCGCGTGCTCCGCGAGAAGACCTGCCACCCGACGTACGTGTGGCCGGTCGAGATCCCCGGTGAACCCGTGCGCGACGACGATCGCGGGGTCGCCGGAAAGACGGCTGGAATGATCGCCGGACGGAGCCCCCGAAAGCTCGGAAGGCGGCGCTGACGTGCCCCTTCCAGGCTCGTACAGGGCATCGATCGTGACCCCGTCGACCGTGCGCAGAAACGTCCGCTGTTCGGCTCGCGGGGCTGTCTCAGGTAGTGGACGATTGAAAGATCGCGTCACATGACCTGCCGGACCTTGGTTCATGTGGGCTATTCTGCTGGGCATGAAGGACTCGGGCAGCGTAGCCCCCGGGTCCTTTTGCGCTTTCTGGAGCGATGTATACGAACGCTGTATACGACGCGAAAGTACGACGTGAAGTCGTGAGAGCGCGAGCCGCGGCGCCCGGGGGCGCGGGAGCCGCACAGTGTTCGAAGCAGTGCCGTAAACGTCCTCGCAGGGACCGAGGAGGAACCAGACGTTATGGGCGAGCGAACCATGCACGACCGTAGGACGACCCGGGTAGGTGGGACACGATGAGTTCTCTGCTGCTCCTGACCAATGCCCTTCAGCCGTCGACGGAGGTGCTCCCCGCTCTCGGCCTGCTTCTGCACAATGTGCGCGTGGCTCCGGCTGAGGGCCCCGCTCTCGTCGACACCCCTGGTGCCGATGTCATCCTCATCGACGGCCGCCGTGATCTGCCGCAGGTGCGCAGCCTGTGTCAGTTGCTGCGGTCGACCGGTCCCGGCTGTCCGCTGATCCTCGTCGTGACGGAGGGCGGCCTCGCGGCCGTCACCGCGGACTGGGGCATCGACGACGTGCTGCTCGACACCGCCGGTCCGGCGGAGGTCGAGGCGCGGCTGCGGCTGGCCATGGGCCGCCAGCAGATCGTCAACGACGACTCCCCGATGGAGATCCGCAACGGCGATCTGTCGGTGGACGAGGCGACCTACAGCGCCAAGCTCAAGGGCCGGGTCCTGGACCTGACCTTCAAGGAGTTCGAGCTGCTGAAGTATCTGGCCCAGCACCCTGGTCGCGTTTTCACTCGCGCCCAGCTCCTGCAGGAGGTCTGGGGTTACGACTACTTCGGCGGTACGCGCACGGTCGACGTGCACGTGCGGCGGCTGCGCGCGAAGCTCGGTCCGGAGCACGAGTCGCTGATCGGGACCGTCCGGAACGTCGGTTATCGATTCGTTACGCCGGAGAAGCTGGACCGCACCGCGACCGAGGTCAAGGCCCCGGCAGAGCGGTCAAATCCGGAGGATACGGACGAGACGGCGCACCTGGACGCCACCTCGGACGCCGGGCTCACGACGGAGGCCGAGGAAGCCGCCGTACGACCTGCCCAGAGGTAGGTCCATCCGCGTAGACTCCGCGCGTGGCCAAGGTGACTCGGGATGATGTGGCGCGACTGGCGGGTACTTCCACCGCCGTCGTCAGCTATGTCATCAACAACGGACCCCGGCCGGTCGCCCCGGCCACGCGCGAGCGTGTACTCGCCGCGATCAAGGAGCTGGGGTACCGGCCCGACCGGGTCGCCCAGGCCATGGCCTCGCGGCGGACGGACCTCATAGGCCTGATCGTGCCGGACGCGCGCCAGCCGTTCTTCGGCGAGATGGCGCACGCGGTCGAACAGGCCGCCTCCGAGCGCGGAAAAATGGTGCTCGTCGGCAACTCCGACTACGTCGGCGAGCGCGAGGTCCACTATCTGCGGGCCTTTCTCGGGATGCGGGTCTCCGGGCTGATCCTCGTCAGCCATGCGATGAACGACCTCGCCGCCGCCGAGATCGAGGCGTGGGACGCCCGGGTGGTGCTGCTGCACGAGCGGCCCGAGGCGATCGACGACGTCGCGGTCGTGACGGACGACATAGGCGGCGCGCAGCAGGCCACGCGCCACCTCCTGGAGCACGGTCACGAGTACGTCGCCTGTCTGGGCGGCACCCCGGAGACGCCCACCGTCGGTGACCCGGTGTCCGACCATGTCGAGGGGTGGCGGCGTGCGATGCAGGAAGCCGGCCGGTCGACTGAGGGCCGCCTCTTCGAGGCCCCCTATAACCGTTACGACGCCTACAAGGTGGGCCTCGAGCTGCTGTCCGGGCCGCAGCGGCCGCCCGCGATCTTCTGCTCCACCGATGACCAGGCGGTCGGTGTGATGCGGGCGGCGCGTGAGCTGCGTATTGATGTGCCGGGGGAGTTGGCTGTCGCCGGGTTCGACGACATCAAGGAAGCGGCGCTTACTGATCCGCCGATGACGACGGTCGCCTCCGACCGGTCGGCGATGGCTCGAGCCGCCGTCGACCTCGTCCTGGACGACGGGCTGCGGACGGTCGGCTCTCGCCGGGAGCGGTTGAAGCAGTTTCCTTCGCAGTTGGTTGTGCGGCGGTCCTGCGGTTGCGGGTAGCTCCGCGAGTTAGCTCCGCAGGGAGGGCAGTTTTCGGGTGCGGGTCCGTTGTGGCTGGTCGCGCAGTTCCCCGCGCCCCTAACGGGGCTCAGGGAGCCGCTTGCTTTCAGAGCCGCATGATGTGACAGTCCCGCGCCCCTTGCGGGGCGCTTTTATATCGGGCAAACGCGGTTCTGGTGGGCTTCTCAGGAGGGACTCAGGGAGCTCTCATGGTTGGGGGCCAAGCTCTGAGTCATGACCGAGAGCTTCCGCCGCAACGGCGAGTACCCCCAGGGCGAACAGCAGCAGTCCGCGTACTCCCAGCAGGAGCACGCCACTTCCCAGCAGGAGCCCGCCGCTTTCGCGGGAACCTCCGCGGGATCCCCCGTAAACCCGGAGTGGCCGCCTCCGCCGGCGCACGAGCCGCAGCATGGCCCGCAGGCCGCCGCCCCCACCGCTCTCCTCAACGAGCCGGTCTCCTCCCGCGCCGCCCGCCGCGGGCGTGCTCGAGGCCCGCTGGCGTTGCTGGCCGCCGTGGCGATAGCCGCCGCGGCTGTGGGCGGCGGTACCGCGTACGCCTTTCAGGAGCTGAGCGGGAACGACACCGGGGTGACCACCAGTTCCACCGCGAACGTCGTGCCCACCGCTCAGAAGGGCACCGTCGCCGGGGTCGCCCAAGCGGTCAGCCCGAGCATCGTTGAGATCAATGCGACCTCTGCGGTGGGCGAGTCCACCGGGTCCGGCGTGATCATCACCGGCGACGGCGAGATCATCACCAACAACCACGTCGTCTCCGGCGCCGACTCGATCAAGGTGCGGACGAGCGACGGCAAGTCGTACTCCGCGGAGGTCGTCGGCACCGACAGCAAGAAGGACCTGGCGCTGATCAAGCTGAAGGACGCCTCCGGGATGAAGGCCGCGACGCTCGGCAACTCCGACGGCGTCAAGGTGGGCGACCAGGTCGTGGCGATCGGCTCCCCCGAGGGCCTGACCGGCACCGTGACCAGCGGCATCATCTCCGCGCTCGACCGTGACGTCACCGTCTCCACGGAGCAGGACCAGGGTCAGGGCCAGGGCCAGGGCGGCGGCAACGGCCAGTGGCCGTTCGGCTTCGGCGGCCAGGAGTTCAACGGTGACACCGGTTCGTCGACGACGACGTACAAGGCGCTCCAGACGGACGCCTCCCTCAACCCCGGCAACTCCGGCGGCGCGCTGATCGACATGAACGGCAACATCATCGGCATCAACTCCGCGATGTACTCGCCGGCTTCGGCCACCTCGGCGAACGCGGGCAGCGCCGGTCTCGGCTTCGCCATCCCGATCAACACCGTCAAGTCCGACCTGGACACGCTGCGGGCCGGCGGTTCCGACAGCTGAACCCCCTCCGACCGGTAGGAGTACGTCATGATCAAGCAGGTTTCGCACACGGCGGCCGGCACCGACCCGGCCGGGTTCGCCCTGGCCCTTGAGGTGGCGTACGCACTGCACGCGCCGCAGACGCGGGCGCCGGAGGTGTCTGCGGCCCCTCAGATGATGGGCCTGCGCACCACTGCCGCCCGCCCGCACCGCCGCAAGGTGCCGCTGAACCGGCTCACGACGCTGCGCGGCTGATCCCGCCCGGCTCCTCCCGCCCTTTACGCGCCCACCGGGAACCATGCGACGCTGACAGCGTTCAGCACCTTCAGTCGTCCCATGTCGTCCCATGTCGTCCACCGCACCCGAGGAACCCGAAGCCCATGAGCCCCGCCGAAGGCGACCGTGACATCCAGCGCATCCTGATCGTCGACGACGAGCCCGCCGTGCGTGAAGCACTCCAGCGCAGCCTCGCCTTCGAGGGATACGACACGGAGGTCGCGGTCGACGGCGCGGACGCGCTGGAGAAGGCGACCGCGTACCAGCCCGACCTGGTCGTCCTCGACATCCAGATGCCCCGCATGGACGGCCTGACGGCCGCGCGCCGCATCCGCGGGGCCGGCGACATGACGCCGATCCTGATGCTGACGGCCCGCGACACGGTCGGCGACCGGGTCACCGGGCTCGACGCCGGCGCCGACGACTACCTGGTCAAGCCCTTCGAACTCGACGAGCTCTTCGCCCGGATCCGCGCCCTGCTGCGCCGCAGCTCGTACGCGGCGTCCATCGCGGGCGCCACCCAGGACGACGAGGCCATGACCTTCGCCGACCTCCGCATGGACCTCGCCACGCGCGAGGTCACGCGGGGCGGGCGGCAGGTGGAGTTGACCCGTACGGAGTTCACGCTCCTGGAGATGTTCATGGCGCACCCGCGCCAGGTCCTCACCCGCGAACAGATCCTGAAGGCGGTCTGGGGCTTCGACTTCGAGCCCTCCTCCAACTCCCTTGACGTGTACGTCATGTACCTGCGCCGCAAGACCGAGGCGGGCGGCGAGCCGCGCCTGGTGCACACGGTGCGGGGGGTCGGGTATGTGCTGCGATCGGGCGGCGCGGAATGAAGGGAGTCCCGAAGGTCGTACGGCGCCTGCGGTCGCTGCCGATTCGCTCGCGCTTGGCGTTGCTGGTGGCCGCAGCGGTGGCGTTCGCGGTGGCGGCGGTTTCGGTGGCTTGCTGGTTCGTTGTGCAGACGAAGTTGTACGACGAGCTGGACGACGACCTGATGGGGAAGTCACACAAACCACAATCGATCGCAGAGATCCAGAGGCTCCTCAGCACCTGCCCCGAGACATCGAGCGACACGGATGGCTACCAGCGCCGGAGCGACTACTACTTCCAGTTGGTCAAGGCCGATGGCACCCCCTGCGCCTTTGGCGACTCCGCGGGCACGGTGAAGGTCACCGACAGCGACATCGATGCGATCGAGAACGCCTCCTCCGGCGGGCGATTCCGCGACGGCACCGACAGCGACGGCAATCACGTACGCGTGCTGACGATTCCCCTCGGCGAGGTGAGCATCGGCGACCAGGTTGTGTCCGAGGGCACCGCCCTCCTCATCGCCTACCCCCTCCACAGCACCGAGTCCACCCTCAATGAACTCGCCCTGCTCCTCCTCGCCGTCTCCGGTATCGGAGTGGCGGGCGCGGGAGTGACGGGCCTGTGGGTCGCCCGAGCAGGCCTCCGCCCCGTCGACAATCTCACCGAAGCCGTAGAACACGTGGCCCGCACCGAAGACCTCACCATCCGCATCCCGGTAGAGGACGCCAGCGAGGACGAGATCGCCCGCCTCTCCCGCTCCTTCAACTCGATGACGGCGTCCCTGGCTTCGTCCCGCGACCTGCAACAGCAGCTGATCGCGGACGCGGGCCATGAACTCCGTACGCCACTGACCTCGCTCCGTACGAACATCGAACTCCTCAGCCGCAGCGAGGAGACAGGCCGGGCGATCCCGCCGGAGGACCGCAAGGCGCTGCTCTCCTCCGTGAAGGCCCAGATGAGCGAACTGGCGTCTCTGATCGGCGACTTGCAGGAACTGTCGCGCTCGGACTCGGGCCAGCAGGGCGACCGCGTGCAGATCCTGGACCTCCAGGAAACGGTGGAGTCGGCCCTGCGCCGCGCCCGCCTGCGCGGCCCGGAACTGACGATCACGGCAGACCTCCAGCCCTGGTACGTACGCGCCGAACCGACAGCGCTGGAGCGGGCGATCGTGAACGTCCTCGACAACGCGGTGAAGTTCAGCCCCGACGGCGCCACGATCGACGTAAACCTCAAGGCCGGCGAACTGACGGTCCGCGACCACGGCCCCGGCATCCCCACCGAAGACCTCCCCCACGTCTTCGACCGCTTCTGGCGTTCCCCGTCCGCCCGCGCCCTCCCAGGCTCTGGCCTCGGCCTGTCCATCGTGGCCCGCACAGTCCAACAGGCGGGCGGCGAGGTGACATTGACCCCGGCGGAGGGCGGCGGAACGGTGGCGACCATCCGGTTGCCCGGCGCCCCGACACCGCCGCCCGCGCTGGACTGAGCCGGTCCTTCCGGACCGCGCCGGACGGACGCGGCCCGGAAGGACCGGACGGACGCGGCCCGGAAGGCTCGGTCTCAGCTCGCCTGTGACGGTGTCTGCTTCATGCCGTCGACCACGGCGCGGTTCTTGATGGCCATGGTGAAGTTCACCGTGCCGGGCTTGATCAGGGCGTCCACTCCGTTGAGCTGCTTCACCTGGACATTGCGCGAGCCAAGGAAGACATGGGTCTTCTTGTCGAAGATCCACTCCTCGCGCTGCCCGCTCGTCTCGTCCAGCCGGGCCACCGCCACCCCGTGCCGGCCGGCCGCGTCCACCGCGTCGTCGACGACGACGACGCCGGGAATCTTGGCGGCGGCCTCGAACAGTGTCGAGTAGAGCTCCGGCGGCGGGTAGCTCTCACCGAGCAGGTCACCGATGGTGGTGAAGGCCTGCTGATCGGGGGTGTTCCCCTGGCCCTTGGTCTCCTTGTAGATCTTGGCCAGCAGTGCGTCGGGGTCCGTAGTCAGCTTGGCCAGGTAGTCGTACGACGGGTTGCTGAGATCCGCCTTCGGGGTGTTGCCCTGCTCGTCGGGCAGGCTCAGGGTCTCGCCCTCCGGGCTGCGGTTGACGGCGGGGTCGATCAGCCAGCCCTTGACGCCGTCGGGGGACTGCCAGATCTGACGGCGGTGCAGTTTGTGGCTGGCCAGGCTGGTCTTGTCGTCGACGGTCTTCAGGAAGGTGTCGGCCGCCACGGACTCGATGTAGATGTACTGGCCGGGCTTGACGGCCGGGTGATCGCTTTTGGCCGCCAGTGAGATCTGGTCGATCAGCTGGGGCACTCCCTTCGTGGTCGCGGTACCGACGTCGGTGGTCAGGGCCGGGCCGGTGGCGAGGCCGCTCTCCCGCACTCCCTCGCCACCGCCGGATGTCACCATGCCGCCGACGACCACCGCGGACAGGGCGGCCGCCATCGCGGGCAGCGTGATCGCCGGGCGCGGCAGCCGGAATCGCCGTACCTTCCCGGGCGTCGCCGTGGCCGCCGTGGGCGCTTCCCGCTCTTCGCGCTGGATCTGCTCGTGGATCTGGGCCATCAGATGCTCCTTGTGGAACTCGTGGCGGCCCGTCGGCAGGTCACGCGCCGTCTGGGAGAGGAGCTGTGCCTCCCGGTCCCCCTCGGCAGGGTGCTGCCGGGACGTGTTCGCGTTCATCGGTTTCCTTCCTGTGCGGGCCGGATCGCGTTTATGTGGTCGCCTCTTGTCTGTCGGGCGGGGCGGGGGCCTTCCCGTTTTCCACGAACTTTCTCGAGTGCGGTTTCCGGAGCGGGGCGACCCAAGTCGCTTACGGGGCGCGCCAGTTGGGCCTCAGCGATCGCGCGCAGCTTCTTGCGGGCCCGGGAGAGCCGGGAGGCGACGGTGCCGACCGGGATGCCCAGTGCCTCCGCCGCGGCCTCGTAGTCGAGGCCCTCCCCCAGGCAGAGCGTGATGACCTCGCGTTCGGGTCTGCGCAGGGCCGCCAGCGCGGTGAGGGCGGTGGCGAGGCGGTGCCGGTCGTCGACGCGGTCGGCGACCTCCTCGGCGTGGTCGGGCACGGAGAGTTCCGCCGCCGCGGCGGCGTTCGCGGCACGGCGGTAGCGCCGGTTGCTGCGGTACTGGTTGCGTGCCGTGTTCGTGGCGATGCCGAGCAGCCAGGGCCGTAGGGAGCCGCCCTCGGGGTCGACTCTGTCCCGCAGCCGCCACGCCTCCATGAAGGTCGCGGCCATCACGTCCTCGGCCGTCGACCAGTCCGCGGTCAGCCGGAACGCGTGGTTGTAGACCGCGCGGGAGTACGTGTCGAAGAGCTCGGCGTAAGCGCTCGGATCCCCGGCCCGTACCCGGGTTCGCATATGAGTGGTCACTTCTATGAGCTGTACGGCACGGGGTACCGCCTTCCCGTGACGTGCGTCACGCCTCGTCCATCAACTGCCCGGTGGGGGGCAGGGCTGTTGCGGGAACTTGTGACACTTACACGTCCAAGTGTCACAAGTTCCCGCAACAGCCCACCCACCCCCACCCCTCAGCAGACGACGCGGTCTGAGCCCTGAACGCCGTCCACGTGATCTCACCCCGCCGAAAGGCCGCTGCCGACGCGATCTAGGCTGGGGCCGGATCTTGAAGAGGGGGACACGGGGACAGGGGGAGCGGGCAGTGCGGGTGGAGCGGATAGAGCGGCATCGGGTCGGTGAGGCGGCGGTTTCGGCCGTGCGGGAGGACTTCAGCAACCGCATCGGCTCGCGGGTCCATTCGATGTCGAAGGCCGGGCCGGTGACGTCGTACGAGTGGTGGATGCTGGCCGAGGAGTTCGTCGACTACCTGGGTGCGCTCTCCGTAGAGACGCCGGATCTCCACACCCCGGAGGCGAAGGCGGTGTTGCAGGACGCCGCCGAGGCCGCCGCCGGAGCCGTGGCGTATGCGGCGTACTACCCGCACGCCCAGTTCCAGGTCTTCCTCAACTACGTCAACTGGGGCATGACCTACGACGCCGGTTCCGAGGGCAGCCCCACGTCCGTCACCGCTACCCAGTGGCTCGACGCCTTCTGCCTGTCCGTTCTCGCCGACAAGGCCCAATGGCACGGCGAGGCCTTCCACTTCGCCCGCGAACATCCCCAGAAGGGCGGCGCCGGACGCCCCGACGCCGAGCTGATCAACGGCTTCATGGCGTACGTCCTCGGCGACACCGGAGACGACGACGCGAACCACCCGACGTCCCGCGAGGAGAAGCTGGCGGCAATCAACGCCGCGCTGGCCCGAATCTGGCTCCTGGACGCCGAGGTGACCGAAGAGCTGCTCGACCGGCCACACACCACCGCGCTGTACGCCCTGCGGGCCCTCACCGTGGGCGACCAGGAAGCCTTCGGCACCGCGGTCGTGAGCCTCCTCCTTCCGCACGCCACCCTCCCCGGCCCGGGCGCCTCCCCGAGCACCCTGCTGCCGCTTCTCCCCCTCGCCCTGACGGCCCTCGCCCACCGCCGCGAGGGCTGGCCGCTCCCCGTCGACACCGACTACCTCCCGCACGCGCTGATCACCGGTTTCGAGACCGCGCCACCGAGGGTGGGCCCGTACGGCCGTGACCGGCGCCCGGACGCGATCACCGAACTGGCCCACGGTGTGGTCGAGTTCGAGCGTCCCGTGGATCCGCAGCCGTTGACCCTGGAGAGCGCGGCCCAGTTCGAGCGGTTCACCAGGGAGGCCTTCACGCCGGTGCCCGGTGAGCAACTCGCCGTCTGGCAGCTGACGCACGCGATGACCGACCAGGAGATCCTCTTCAAGACCCGCGCCTCGCACTCCGCCGACGTCACGGACCTCCAGCTCGGAAATCTGCGGCTAGCAGCGGAGTTGGGCGCCGCGCTCTTCCGTACGACGCTCGCGGAACCCGGTACCGACGTCGAGGTGACGATCGACGGTACGACGGTGAGGTATCCCGCGGGCCTCGACGAGGAAGCCGACCCCGGCGCCTGGCACAAGGCCGTCGACTTCGCCCTGATCACAGGCCGCCGCGAAGACCTGGCACCGCTCGTCCTCGCCGGCCCGACGTGCGCCCGCAAGGACGGGTCCCTCTTCGCCTCGTACCGCGAGGCCCTGCACGACTACCTGCGCGGCGAGGACCCGGAACCCGCCACGGACCGCGCGCTACAGGACTGCGAGAAGGCGAAGAACCAGACCTTCCTCCCGCCCCCGGCCGTCCTCTTCTCCCAACTGGTCGAAGGCGACGAGCAAAGCTTCAACCTGGCTCTCCTGGACGCCCTCGAAGCCCACCGCGACCACCACCGCATCGCCGACCGCGCCACAGACTGCGACGCCGCGATCAACCTGGACATCCTGGCCCTGACCTGCCACGCACGCCGCCGCGGCTGGAACATCCGGGTCACGTCGCCGTACCTGCCGGCGCGGATCCTGGCAGCGGCGGAGCCGTTCTAGGCCCGCACTCCGCGCTTGACCTGTGTCACGAACGACGCCCATGAGGTCGCGCCGAAGACGAGTACGCCGCCGTCCGGGGCCTTGCTGTCGCGGACCGGCACTATGCCGGGGTAGCCGTCTGCGACCTCGACGCAGTTGTTGGCTCCCCCGTCGCTGTAGGACGACTTGCGCCAGGCGGCGGCCCTGGGGTCGGGGATCACGCGGTCTCCTTCACTCCGACCACGAACGCGGACCACGACGACGTCCCGAAGACCAGCACGCCGCCGTCCGGGGTCTTGCTGTCGCGGACCGGGACTATGCCGAGGTGGCCGTCGGCGACCTCGACGCAGTTTGTGCCGCCACCATCGCTGTATGACGACTTGCGCCACACGGCCGCGCTGAGGTCGAGGGTTCGCTTCATGATCTGCACTCCTCCAGAAGGCGCTTGATAAACGCCGTCGACTCCGCGGGAGTCAGCGCCGCATCCCTGACGAGATCGTAGGACAAACGAAAGGCCAGAACCTTGTCCGGATCTTCGATCAGCTCGCCGACACCGTTGCCCTCCACGTAGGCAACGGGCTCCCCGACTCGCTGCCAGAGGAGCCAGAGGTGACTGTCCATGAGGTCGTGCACACCGGCCGTGAAAGGCAGCACTTGCAGCGCGACATTCGAGAGTTCCGCTGCGTCCACGAGGTGTGACAGCTGGGCCGCCCAAACCTCCGCGTCGGGAACCGGTCGCCGCAGAGCCGACTCGTCCAGAATCACGCGCACGCTCGGCGCCGGCCGCCGGTGCAGCAGTTCCTGCCGTCCGATGCGCAGAGCGACCTGCTCCTCAACTTCCTCATCGTTGTCAGCCGTTGTCTGAGCGCCAGACAACCCTGACAACACCGCTCGGGCGTAGTCCTCGGTCTGCAACAGACCCGGCACCCGAAGTTGGAACAGCCACATGACGCGCGCCGTGGCTTCCAGTTCCATGAAGGCCTTGTACTTGTCCTTGATGACCTCCTGGCGCGCGTCGCGCCACAAGCGAACCAGCAGGTCATCTGTGCCGTGATACCTGTCCAGGTCCTCCATGACCGCCCGTTTGGAGAGCCGTTCCCCCGTTTCCAGGCGGTACAGATAGCTCTTGTCGTACGCCGTCTCCTCGGCCAACTGCCCCAGCGACTTACCGGCCTTCTCCCGCAGGAGCCGCAACGTCCGCCCGAGGGCCGCGCGCCGCGACTGCCCTTCCGCGTCAACCTGTTCGTCCATGTCACCCCTCGCCGTTGCCTGGGCGCCAGACAACGCCCATCCTCTTCCGCAGCGTACGTCCGAGCAGTGACGATCGAGACACGAACGGTAATCACCGCTCGTCACGACGACGCCAACCGGCAAGAAGGAGCCCCGGCATGAGCACACGTATCGCGGAACTCTGCGAGTCCCTGCTGACGTGTTTGCTACACGTACTGCTGCCCGCCCGCGGCCGCCACCGAGCCGCCCCGCCCCAACTGACCTACCGCGAACGGCGTTTGCAACGCCGTCGCCGCCGCGAGCTCTGGCTCGCAGTGCAGGGCATCGACATCGGCCCCCGCTGCATCCACGGAGTGGAGCTCCGCGTATGACGCCCCTCCGCCTGCTGCCCTGGACCACCCCCGAGGGCAAGCCCTGCTACCTCAGCACCGACAACGACGAGAGCATGCTCTCCCTACTCGCCGACGACGTAGAAGAAGCCCAACTCCACTCCGGAGAACAGGTACTCGCAGGAGCCAAAGCAGTACTGGCAGACACAAAGTCCGGCGAACGAGCCGTCCGCTTCGCCCTCACAAGGGCAACGGAATCCCTGAGCGACGTCCTGCGCATCGCGACCAGCCGAGGCGCGCGCATCCAGACGACGGATGCCGACGAGACGAGTACACCGTCGCGTATACCGTGACGCCGCGCACCCGCCGCCCGGCCACCCCCCCTCGGGCCGCCCCGTCATCCGTATGTGCGGGGCGGAGGTGTGATCACCCCGCCCCGGACATACGTTCCCCCGTCTCCGTCCCCCGTTCTCCCCCGGCAATGGGACGGACAACGCACACGCTAGGCAGCGGGGAGCGGTCCGTGCCATGTCACGTGTGCACGGTTACCGGGGGTCGCACCCAGCCGGTGCACGGGCGGTGGCCCTCGCGCACAACCGGAGGGGTGAAGTCCTCAGGCGTGCACAGGGCGGGACGGCAGGTGTGGGCGGCCGGTGGTGGCGTGGAGGGCGAAGGCGAGGGGGCGTACTCCGCTCAGTACGTGGTCGTCGTCGTCGGGGAGGGTGTCGCCGTCCAGGTCCAGGGTGAGTTCGCGTTGGATGAGGGGGGCGGCGGTGCGCAGGTGGGCGCGTACCGTCACCGGTGAGATGCCGAGCGCCGTGGCCGTCGACTCCACGTGGGTGTCGTTCTCCAGCCAGGCGCGCAGCGTGCGCGGGAGGTCACGCGGGTCGTCCTTCAGCGGGCGCAGGAACGACTCCGCCCAGGCCCGCACCTCGGGTACGGACACCATCGCCGCGAAGTCGGCCTCCGGGTCGGCCGAGAGGTCGTCGTGGCCGTGCGCCATGACGATCTTGAGGGCCGTGGACACCGCGATCTGGTTCAGGACGCGGTCGCGGTCGAGGCCGAGCAGGTCGAAGCAGGTGTTCATGCGGTGCGTCACGGTGTTGCGGTGAACGCCCAACAGGCGGCCGGCCGCCTTGTGCCGGACCTCCAGGCCCAGGTCCAGCGTGCGCAGCAGCTGGTCGCGGCGGCTCATGGGCAACGTCAGCAGGGGATGCAGCAGGGTTCCGGCCCAGCGGCGCGCCGTCTTCGGAGGCAGTACGTCCACCAGATGCATCCGGTCCTCGCCGAGCGCGACCCGGTCGGGCAGCCGGCTCGCCTGCGCGAGGGCGTTACGCGCCTCCTCGTAGGCGTCCGCGACCTCCCCGAGCTGGCGCACCCGGCTGCCACCCATACGGTGACTGGACAGCGAGGTGACGATCCGGCGCAGCTCTTCGGCCGTCTCCGATGGCGTGGACAGCGGGAGGCCGGAGGGGTCGTACGTGTTCCCGGAGGCGCCGTCGCGCGCCGGGTCCAGCACGATCAGGTGGTTGAAGGCGGGGCAACGCACCATCAACGCGTGGTCGGCGACGGCACGTTCGGCGAGCCGGGCGGTGATCTCGCGGTCCTCGTCCGCGCAGTCGATCACGTAGACCCGTAGGGATTCCATGTCCAGCAGTCCCGGAGCGAGCGGAGCCATCACCCGCTGGGCGGCGGCTTCCTCGCCGATCATGAGGAGCTGGAAGGCGCTGAGCCTCAACTGCCGTTCGGAGTCGGCCACTTGGTGGTGTCGTCGGCCGGCCTGGTCGATCAGGCCCAGCACCTTGGCCGCATGCCGCGTCAGATCCGTACCGGCATCGTCGAACGGGCGGCTCGCGGTCACCGCAAGGACCGCGCCCGACCCCGCCCCGGCGAGCGGCACGAACCGCGTGTTCGGCGACACGGCACCGGACGGCTCCACACTCCGCCCCACCAGCAGCGGCGCGAACGTCCCCGCCGCCGTCGCCGGCGACGCGGCCAGCACACCCCGCTGCGGATCGCTGACCAGCACCTCTCCCTCCAGCGCCGCCGCCAGCCAGTCGGCGACGTGCTGCATCACGGCCGCGTCCGCGGCCTCGAGGCGGTCGGGCAGCCGGTTCAGGAGGGCGGCGAGCTGTTCGGCCTGCCACTCCGCGTGGCGGCGCCGGTACTCACGTACCCGCGGCGCCAGCTCGCTCCACTGCTGAAGCGACTTGGTCGTGGTCAGCAGCGGCAGGCTCAGCCGGGCCGCCGAGACGCGGATCGCGGCGGGAACGGCCGCGGCTCCGTGCCGGTCAACGGCCACGACCAGGGCCGTGGCCCGCTGCCGCGCCAGTTCGCGCAGCAGCCGCTCGGCCGCTTCCCTGGCCTTGCCCTTGCCGTTGCCTGTGCCCGACTGCCGGTCGGCGGGTCCGTCCGCGAACGGGCGGATCACCACCAGCTCGTCGCCGACATCCGCCAGCGGATCACGTTCCCAAGAGGTCCCCGGCAGCACCCGTACGGCATCGACGACCCGGTCGGCGGCCGGCGGACTGCCGTCGACGATACGCAGCGAGAAGTCAGGCTCCGCACACATATCGCCCAACGTGAGCATGACGTCCTCTCTCCGGGATGCCCGGTGACCTGGCGGTTTCGCGTAGTCCCCTGGACCACGCGAAGCGGTCATTGTCGCCTAGTCGACTCCAGGAAGCCACAGGGCATCGGGCCGCCGCAGCAGTCGTACGCGGCCGAATCTGCGGACGTACGGACTCACAGTCAGCCCACGTTTCCTGAGACGTCTCTGATGAAACCGTGATGGCGCCGTGAAGTACGTCCGCTTCACTGGCACTTGACCGGCGGCCCCCGCACCTCTTCTCGGCTTCTCAGCCTTTCCGACGCCGTCGGGCTCTGCTTTTCCCCCACGTAAGGCAAGACCGGCGTCATCCGGTGCCGGTGAGCAAGCAGGAGCGTACATACGTGAAATCCGCACTCAAGTCCGTGCTGAAGAGGGGCGCCCTGGTCACGATGACCACCGCCCTGGCCGTCACCGGCCTCGCGGCCACCGCCGGTCCCGCCAACGCGGCTCCGGGCGGCCCGGGCGGCTCGACGAACATCCGGGGTGTGGACCCCGGCGACACGGACCTCATGATCGAGCGGCTCTGCAGCCAGGAGGCCGACGACGACGGCCGGGTCTACGGCAGCCTCAACGTCGAGACCGGGCAGTTCCGGACGTACGACGAGATGTTCGCCGAGGCCGAGCGCCTCGGTCACTCCCCCACCGCTCCCTGGGAGTACTTCAGCGGGTACTGCACCTACCCGCAGTCCTCGACCTGGTCCATCAAGGGCGAGACGGTCCGCACCTCCCGCTGGATCGGCAACCAGGGCACGACGGACGACAAGGAAACCATCGTCCGGAACTACACCACGAAGACCTCCGCCAAGAAGAGCGTGGGCGCCAAGATCAGCCTCTCCTTCGCCAAGGGCCTCTTCGGCGGTGGCGTGGAGAGCAGCTTCAGCTACGAGTGGGGCTGGGAGAAGAGCTCGTCCTTCGAGCTCCGCAGCGAGAAGTCCATCCCGGCGTGCGCCCAGATCGCCACGACGTGGACGCCGTACCAGCGCGTGGTGCGCGTGAACCCCGTCTTCAACGTCACCAGCTACAGCTGGCACAAGGGCGGCGACCCGAACGACTCGGACAGCTGGGAGAACACCACCACCTGGCGCGGCCGCGACGCCTCCTGGCAGAAGATCTACTCCCACGGCTACTACATCGACGGCATCTCCGACAAGCTCCTCCCGGACGGCTCCCCCGACGGCCGTGAGGACAAGATCCAGGAGAACCTCGACCCGGCGACCTGCGCCAAGTGACGTAGCCTGCACCGCCCTTCACAGCAGCGTGCCTCCGCCCGAACCTGAACTCGGGGCGGAGGCACGCTGGCGCTCCGCTGGGGATGCAGTTCGAATCTGCGGGTCCGTTGTGGCTGGTCGCGCAGTTCCCCGCGCCCCTAAGGGGCGCGATGCCGCACCGGAGTTGGGCAAGTACGCCTAGCCTCCGACCGACAAACCCTCCCCAGTAACCCTGACCCGGATCCCGTCCTTCTGTACCCGTACGTCCTGCAGTCGTACGTCCCCGTCCGCCGGCTTCGGGAGGCGGAAGCCGAGGGAGAGGCGGTCGACCAGCACCGGGCGGGTGAGCTGGGTGAGGCCGTCGAGGAGGGCCGGGTCGAAGCCGAGACGCTTCAGGAGCGCGGGGTTGTCCGCGGCGATGTCGATGAGGTTGAGGTTCATCGCCTCGCGGGCGAAGTCCGAGGAACCGGTGAGTTCAGCGAGCTTCGTGTCGTCGCGGAGCGCCTCTTGCACCGCCGACCGCGGGACGCCGAGGCGTTCGACGATCGCGGGGATGGCGAGCAGGGCCTTGGCCTTCTTGGTCTCCTTGGCCAGGCGCTCGGCCGACGTGGACGTCAGGTGCAGGCCCTCGGAGGGGCGGGAGCCCGGCCGGTAGGTCGCCAAGTCGCCGATGTCCAGGCGCATTCCGTCGATCTCGGTCGAGATTCCACGGTCGCCGTCCCGCTGGATCCGCGCGTCGGCGCGCAGCCGCAGATTCTGCCCGGCGACGGGCAACGTGCCGCGCGCCCGCACCTCGTCCGTGCCGTGACCGGTGAACGTGACCTGGGACGCACCGAGTTCACGGTTCAGGTCCGCGAAGGAGAGCAGCACCTCGCCCTGCAACTGAGGGATGGTGGCGCCCCGTACGGACGTGAGGCCGCCCTCGATCCGGATGCCCGTGGCCGTGGCCGACACCTTCGCCAGGGAGACCCGGTCCGCCGCCACGTCCGGCACGGTCACCTTCACCGTGTCGACCCGGCTGTCGGCGAGCTGCGTAAGGAAGGGGAAGCCGCCGATCTCCACCTCGGGCGCGGCGCTCAGGTCCAGCTGGTTCTTGAGTTTGTCGGCTGCCGCGTGCTCGGCGTAGAGGAGGGCCCAGCGGTCGGCGAGGGTCAGGAACGCCGCGAGGACGACGAGCCCGACCACGGCCTTTAAGGCGAGGGGCAGGCCCGCGAAACGGTTCTTCCGGCGGCGAGTACGGGCGCCCCGGCGGTGGTTGGGCGGGGCCCAGTCCTCACCGGTCTCATCGGAGGCCTCACGATCTTCGTAGTCGTCGTGCTCCTCGTGCAGAAACTCCTCCAGCGGCCCGTCGTCCAGGGCGCCGAGTTCGTCGTACGGGTTCGTATAGGGAGGCGTCGCTGCGGGATGCGTCTCTATGGGGTGGGGGGTACGCATCGGCTCATCTCACCATGCGTACCGACCCCACCCGCAAGTTCTACTGCTAGTAAGGGAGATTCCTCACGGGATCCCTCAGGAGAATCCTGAGGGATCCCTGACGAGGGTCCTCACGACGTCACTGCACGACCGTGATCCGGTTCGCCGCGGGGGGCGAAATCGGGTTCGTGGCCGAGGAGTTGGCGGTGAGGTACTTCTCCAGGGCCGTCAGGTCGTCGGAGCCCACGACGTCGTTCGTGCCCTGACCCAGCGTGGTGAAGCCGTCGCCGCCGCCCGCGAGGAAGCTGTTGGTCGCGACGCGGTAGGTGGCGGCCGGGTCGATGGCGGCACCGTTCAGCTTGACCGAGTCGGCGACGACACGGTCCGCACCGGTCTTCGTCAGGTCCAGCGTGTACGTCAGACCGTCGGAGACCTGAAGGACCTTGGGTGCGGCCGCATTGGCGCCGGTCACCTGCTCCTGGAGCACCTTGATGAGCTGGGCGCCCGTGAAGTCCTGGAGGTTCACCGTGTTGGCGAACGGCTGCACCGCGAAGCCCTCGGCGAACGTGACGACCCCGTCGCCCTCGGCGCCCTTCGCCGCGAACGTCAGGCCCGTACGGATGCCGCCCGGGTTCATCAGCGCGAGATCCGTCTCGGGGTCCAGCTCCTTGCCGTGCGCGAGCTGCGCGTCCGCGATCAGGTCGCCGAGCGGGGACTCGGTGCCGGTGGCGGGGATGTCGGCGGAGATATGGCCGATGGCGCGGTTGCCGATCGGCGCCGCGAGGGTGTTCCACTTCTTGATCAGCTCGGTCATGTCGGGGGCCTTCTCGACATTCCGGGTGACCACGTGGTTCGCGGAGTCGACGGCCGTACGGGCGATGTCGCCGGTCCAGCGGTCGTACGTCAGCGTCGTGTCGGTGTAGAGCCGACCGAAGGACGCGGCCGAGGTGACCGTACGCGGCTTGCCCGACGGGTCGTTGATCGTGCAGGCGTACGCGGTGTGCGTGTGGCCGGTGACCAGGGCGTCGACCTTCGGCGTGATGTTCTTCGCGATGTCCACGATCGGGCCGGAGATACCGTCACCGGCGCCCGGGGAGTCGCAGTCGTAGTTGTACGCCGTGGAGGCCGGGAAGCCGCCCTCGTGGATCAGCGCGACGACCGACTTGACGCCCTGCTTCTCCAGCAGCTTGGCGTACTTGTTGATCGTCTCGACCTCGTCCTTGAACTTCAGGCCCTTGACGCCCTCCGCGGAGACGATGCCCGGGGTGTCCTCCAGGGTCACGCCGATGAAGCCGACCTTGACGCCGTTCTGCTTCCACACCCAGTAGGGCTTGAGGATCGGCTTCTTGGTCTTCTCGTCGAGGACGTTGGCGGCGAGGTACGGGAAGTCGGCGCCCTTGAACTTCTTGCCCTCGACATAGCAGCCGTCGGTGGGGTGGCAGCCGCCCTTCTGCAGGCGGGCCAGTTCCTTGGCACCCTCGTCGAACTCGTGGTTGCCGACGCTCGTCACGTCCAGGTCGAGCTTGTTCAGCGCCTCGATGGTGGGCTCGTCGTGGAAGAGCCCGGAGATCAACGGGGAGGCGCCGACCATGTCGCCGCCGGCCGCGGTGACCGAGTACTTGTTGCCCTTGCGCGCCTGGCGCAGGTGCGTCGCGAGGTACTCGACACCACCGGCGTCGATGGTCTCGGTGTGCCCGTCCTCGTGCACCTCGGTGACGCGGCCGGACGAACCGGACGGCGGCTCCAGATTGCCGTGCAGGTCGTTGAAGGAGAGCAGTTGCACGTCCTGGTACCGGCTCGGCTTGTTATAGCCCCCGGGCTTCTTGCTCTTGGCTTCGCTCCCGGTCTCGCCCGCCACCGCCGGCAACGCGGCGATCAGCGCACCAACGGTGGCGATACCGGCGGCGGCCGCGACGAGCCGCCGGGTCCGGCGTCTCCGGTGGTGCGGCTGAGGTTTGGCTGACATGTGCCCCCCTGTGGGTCGGCTGAGTTCTGGGCCCCGTCCGGCGGCAGCCTAGAGTCAACGCGCGTAGCGCGAACAGGGGTTCAGGGTTACGGACTGGTTGCCGTCTGGGACGATTCGCCATGAACGGGACAGGTTGTCCGCCACGGGTCCTGCAAACTGAGCGCACTTTCGAAGTCCGGTGCGCTTCCGAGCCCCGTCAGGGGAGCGGGGCTGTCACATCAGGCGGCTCCGCCGCGTGGGCGCGACCAGCGCCCCGTAAGGGGCGCGGGGCTGTGACATATGCGGCTCCGCCGCGATGGGGGTCCCCCCGCTCGAGCGCAGCCGAGAGTGGGGGAGCGACCAGCCACAACGAACCCACAGATACGAACCCACATATCCAGTAGGACGCACCACCCTTACCCTCATACTCATGACCAGCGACGACACGGCCCCCGCCGTCCCCACTCGCACCCTCGACACCCTCTCCGAGCTGACCCCCGCCCAGACCGAGGCAGTCCTCGCCCTCCTCGAGGAGTCCGCCCGGACCGACGGTCAGCAAGCGGTGTCCGAGCAGGGTCGGCTGCAGCTGACCGGAGGCCCCCGCGTGGGCGTACGGCACCTGCTGCTCACCGTGCAGGGCCAGCTCGTCGGCTACGCCCAGCTCGAGGACACCGACCCGGTCGAGGCCCCGGCCGCCGAGCTGGTCGTCCACCCGTCGCACCGCGGCCGCGGTCACGGCCGAGCCCTCGGCAGCGCCCTGCTCGCGGAGTCCGGCAAACGGCTACGCGTCTGGGCCCACGGCGGCCACTCCGCCGCCCGCCACCTCGCCCAGGTCCTCGGCCTCACCCTCTTCCGCGAACTGCGCCAGCTACGGCGCCCGTTGACCGACTTCGACCTGCCCGAGCCGACGCTTCCCGAGGGCGTGACGGTACGCACCTTCGTCCCCGGCGAGGACGACGCGGCCTGGCTCACCGTGAACGCCGAAGCCTTCGCCCACCACCCCGAACAGGGCTCCCTCACCCAACGCGACCTCGACGACCGCAAGGCCCAGCCCTGGTTCGACCCCTCCGGCTTCTTCCTCGCCTTCCGCGGCGACGAACTGATCGGCTTCCACTGGACGAAGGTCCACGCGGAGGAGGGCCTCGGCGAGGTCTACGTCCTCGGCGTACGCCCCGGCGCCCAGGGCGGCGGCCTCGGCAAGGCCCTCACCACGATCGGCCTCCGCCACCTGGCGGCCCAGGCCCTGCCCACGGCCATGCTGTACGTCGACGCGGACAACACGGCCGCGGTGACGGTGTACGAACGCCTGGGCTTCGTGACGTACGAGACGGACCTGATGTACCGGACGGAGTCGTAGAACCGCCTGCACTGGACGGGTCGTAGCACCGCCTGTACCGGACGGAGCCCTAGCGCCGCACATGGCACGCGAGGCTCTAGCAGCCGCGACGGCCGCCTGATCGCCCGGTGCGGTTGCCGTCACTTGCCGTCACTTGCCGCCAGTGCCGTCATCTGTACGCAGCCGTCTCGCAGTCCCCCTTCTCGTTCACCCCGTCGTCCCCCTTCGGCACAGGCACATCCAACAGCTCCGCCGCCCGCGCCACCGAAGTCTCCGGAGACGTCAACTCCGTCCAGTGGGCCTTCACCTTCGCCGCGACGCTGTAGCGCGGCCGCTGGAGCAACTCCTTCACCACCTCCGTCTGTTGGGCCGCCATGGACAAGGGATTCGTGGGGGTACTGACAACGGCGCCGCCCATGTCACTGCCGTCGAGCCGCAGAGCGCGGAGTTTCGCCATCGGGTAGTCCATCGTGCCGAGGGCCAGCCACATCACCGGGATGACACGGGCATCGCACAACAGGGAGCCGGCTTCCTCGTTGCCCGCGACCAGCACGGAGGAGACCCCGACGGCGAACTCGGATGTGTAGTTGCCGCCCCACAAGGTGCGGACGGTGACCTGGCCCGGCGTACGGGAGGGGTCGATCGCCGCGCTGCCGGTGATGCCGTAGACGAGGTTGACGCGCTGGCGAACCGTCAGCTTCGTACCCGCGGCGGAACCGCCCGCGAGGGACTGCACGCGCCGGACGACCGAGGCCCAGTCCCCGGTCTGCCCCTCCCACTCGGGGAACGCGCAGTACGTCGACCGGCCGTGCGGAACGCACGTCTGGAACTCCTCCGGCGCCACCGAGGCCCGCTTCCGCTCCGCGAGCAGCTCGGGCGACTCGCCCCGCGACTGGCCCGCCGCCCCTACCAGGGTCAACGCCGCCGCCCCCGCAGCGACAGCCTTGACCACACGCGCCCGCCCGCCGCTGACCAGCACCGCGGCGCACGCCGCCAGCACGATCAGCCCCAGCAGATACAGCGCGTGCCACTCGGCGGGACGGCCCAGCAGATCGGAGGGCACGGGTATGGACTGGTTGCTTTCGACGACCGGCATCAGCCATTGCACCCAGTGCGCGTCGTCCGTGGCCGAGGTCAGCGACTCGGCCGCGACAAAGGCGCCCACCACAAGCAGCGGCACGGCGAACGCCGACGGCACCACCCGCGCGAGCAACACCCCGACGACACCGAAGAACAGAACGGACAGCGGCCCCACGACCAGCTCGAAGAACGAACCCGAGCCGACCGCTCCCGGCTTCACCGCCGCCCAGGTGTACTGCACGGCCACCACCAGTGCGGTGGCCAGGGCGAACGGCACCACCGACAGCGCATGCGCCACCGTGCGCCGCCACGGCTCCATGACCAGGGTTTCGATGTGCCGGTCCGTGCCCTGCTGACGGGAACGCAGCACGGCCCGGTGGACACATATCACCAGCGCTATCCACAGGAGCACCGACGACCACTGCGTGGAGCGATCCACGTCCTGGAGCACCGGGTACGGCCCCGCCTCGTCATCGCCCCGCCACAACTCCCAGCCGGCCGCGACCACATAGCCCAGGAACAGGATGAACACCGGGATCTGCAGGAACAGTTCACGCGCCTCGAAACGGGCGAGCGCGATCACGGCTCTCCAGCGCTTGCGGGAGTCCGGGACCACCGCCGACCCGGCGGACCGTACCTCCGAAACCTCCGTACTCACGCGGCCACCCCCGAGTCCTCAGAAGCCTCAAGGGCCAGCAAGTACCCATCCTCCAGCGTGGGTTCGAGCAGCGACGCCCCCTCCGGCGGATCCCCGAGGTGCCGGAAAGCCCCCGTCCCCGTACGCCAGGCGGCCTTCGCCCGTGGATCCCGCTCCGTACCGCTCCACACCCGGCCCTCCGCCCTCGCGGTCAGCTCGGCCGGGGTGCCATCGAAGCGGACCCGGCCGCCGGCCAGGACGATCACGCGGTGGCAGAGCATCGCGACGTCCTCGGTCTGGTGGGTGGAGAGCAGGACCGTACGCCCCTCGCCCGCCGTGGCGATCAACTCCCTGAAGCGCATGCGCTGTTCGGGATCGAGCCCGACCGTCGGCTCGTCCAGTACGAGGAAACCGGGGTCGCCCACGAGCGCGGCGGCCAACGCGACCCGCTGCCGCATTCCGCCCGACAGCCGACGGATCCGCAGGCCGCGGTGGTCCCCGAGATCGACCGCCTCGAGCACGCGCCGCACCTCTCGGTGCCGGGCCGCGCGGTCGGTCATCTCCTTGAGGATCGCCACATAGTCGACGGAGGCGAAGGCCGTGAAGTCCGTATGGAAGCCAGGCGTCTGTGGCAGATAACCCAGCCTGCGCCGCACCTCCTGGCGCCCCGCCGCGGTGGCCGGATCGTGCCCGAGCACGGTGAACGCGCCCCGGTCGGGGGGCACGGCCGTGGCCAGCACCCGCAGCAGCGTCGTCTTGCCCGCGCCGTTCGGCCCGAGCAGCCCGGTCACGCCGGTCGTGAGCCGCAAGGACACGTCGTCGAGGGCGGCCGTTCTGCCATAGCGCAGGGTCAGCCCGGAGGCGGACACCGTGGGTGTCGTACGGAGGTCGGTCATACGGAGCTCCTACGGAAAGCGAGAGGGAGGGGAGAGGCGAAGGCAGGAGCGGACGCTGTTGCCCTCATCCGTCGTCCCCTCCACTGGAGGAGGACCCCCGGCCGCGGGACGACGACTGCCCGAATATGAGCACGAGCTCGAGCACGAAACGCAGCACCCAGACGACAACCGACGCGATCATCACCACCGTGGCCTTGAGCAGCTTCCACGTCTTGCGTGAGGCGGTGGAGAAGGTGAGGTTCATACGGCACTCCCGGTGCTCCCGTTGGAGAAGTCGAAACGATCACGTACGTAGTAGAGAAGCCAGCTGGCGAGACCCGCGACCAGTGCCGCGGCCCCCTGCCCCTGAGCTGTGAACGGCGCGAGTGTGCTGCCCGAGGACGCCATCAGGTGGGCCACCACCAGCAACACCACCCAGCCCCCACCGACCAGGGCGGGCGCGGTGCCGGGGCCGAGTCTCGGGGTGAGCGCGAGAGCGAGGGCCGTGAGCGCCAGCGCCGGCAGCAGCCAAGCCGCCGCGAGCAGGCCGTACGAGGGCATGGCCAGGCTCGCCAGGCCGTTGACCCCGAGCCCGACCGGCAGCACCGCCAGCGTTCTGATCATCAGCAGCCGGAAGCCGTGTACCGGTGAGACCACGGCCATCTCGTACGTCGGGTCCAGCACGGGCCCGTACGACAGCGCGACCCCGGCGAGCGGCAGCAGCGGTGCGAGGGCGAGGAACAGCGTGGGCGAATCCGCGGACTGTACGGAATGGGTGGCCACTATCGTCATGACCAGCACGGCGATGAGCGCGCTCAGCCAGGACAGCCGCAGCACGGGCGTGGCCGCGAGCAGCCGCGCGGTGTCGTCCCCGACGCCGAGCCGCACAAGGAGCGCCTCGACGAACCCGGGCATCGGCGCGTCCAACTCGGCGTCCAGCCGCTCCCAGCCCTCGTCGAGCGCCACCGAGTCGCCGACCTCATTCAGCACGGACCGGCACTCGGCGCAGGCGGCGAGGTGCGCGTCGGCGGACCAGAGCATGGGCGGCGCCAGTTCGCCCCGTACATAGGCGCGGAGATCGTCCTCCGCTACATGCCAGCTCATGCCAACTCCTCCCGCAGCTGCTTGCGGGCCCGCAGCGCCCGCGTCTTGACCGTGCCGGGCGGGATGCCCAGCAGGACGGCCGCTTCCCGGGTGGTCAGCCCGTCGATGACCGTGGCCTGGAGGACGGCCCTCAGCTCCGGCGACAGCCGGACGAGGGCGCCCGCGAGGTCCCCGTGCTCAACCCCCGCGAGCACGCGCTCCTCCGCGGACGCCTCGTCCCGGTGCCGCAGCCGGGCGAGCGCCTGCCGCAGTCGGCCCCGCGCCCCGTCGTTCCGCAACGCGTCGATCAGCCGGCGCGAGCCGATCCGCCACAGCCAGCCGGCCACGTCGCCGTCCTCCCGATAGCGGGCGGTGCCCCGCCACACGGCGAGAAACGTCTCCTGCACGACGTCGTCGACGACCCCGGCATCGGCGCATCGCCCGCGCAGCCGTGCGGTGAGCCACTGCGCATACCTCCGATACAGCTCTTCGAAGGCGCGCCGGTCCCCGTCGGCCGCGACCGCCCGCAGCAGCTCCCCGTCGCTTCGTTCTTCGCTCACATCTCCTCATCGGACGAGCCCCGCCGATCGGTTCACGGATCGGTTCACATGATCCGGAAGAATCCTCGGGATCCTGAAAGACCTTGACACCCAACCCCACTTGCACCACCCTTTCACTACTCAATTAGTGAAAGGGTGGTTGTCCGAGTGGTCGCGTACCGCATCCACCGGCGCACTGGCGTCGCCACCTACGTCCAGATCGTCCAGCAGACCAAGCAGGCCCTCCGCCTGGGCCTGCTCGAACCCGGCGACAAGCTCCCCACAGCCCGCGAGGTCGTGGAGGCCACCGCCATCAATCCGAACACCGTCCTGAAGGCCTACCGCGAACTGGAGCGCGAGGGCCTGGTCGAGGCGCGGCGCGGCCTCGGCACGTTCGTACGGCGCTCACTGGGGGCCGCCCGGGCGGACTCACCGCTGACGGCCGAGCTGTCCGACTGGGCGTCCCGCGCCCGCGCGGAGGGCCTGGACCGCGACGACGTGGCCGCGCTCTTCACGGCCGTACTCGACGAACAGTTCGCCGCGGAAATCAACGAAGACCACGAAGACCCCGAAGACCCCGAAGACCACAAGCACGAAGACCACAAGGAAGATCTCAAGGGGGACCAGGAATGACCGACACCGCCATCGAGGCGGCCGCGCTGGGCAAACGGTTCGGGCGGCGGGGAAAGTGGGCGCTGCGCGACTGCACGCTCCGGCTCCCGGCCGGACGCGTCTGCGCGGTCGTCGGCCCCAACGGCGCGGGCAAGACGACGCTGCTCGCCGTCGCCGCAGGCCTGCTCGGGCCGACCGAGGGTTCGCTCACCGTGCTCGGCACGCACCCCACCGAGGCCCGCGCGCGCATCGCGTACGTCGCCCAGGACAAGCCCCTGCACCTCCAGCTCACCGTCGCCGACACACTGCGCCTCGGCCAGGAGCTCAACTCCGGCCGGTGGGACACGACCGTGGCCGAACGAGTAGTGGCACAAGGGGACTTGGACCCCAAGGCGCGCGTCCGTTCCCTCTCCGGCGGCCAGCGCACCCGCGTCGCGCTCGCCCTCGCGCTCGGCAAGCGCCCCGAACTCCTCCTCCTGGACGAGCCGATGGCCGACCTCGACCCGCTGGCCCGCCACGAACTGATGGGCACCCTGCTCGCCGAGGCCACCGAGACCGGCACCACGGTGGTGATGTCCTCGCACGTCGTCGCCGAAATCGAGGGCTCCTGCGACTTCCTGCTGCTGCTCGGCGCCGGCCGGGTGCGCCTCGCGGGCCCGCTGGAGGACCTGCTCGCCGCGCACACCCTGCTCACCGGGCCGGCCGACGCCCTCGACACCCTCGCGCCACACACCGTCGTCGAGTCCCGCACCACGGGCCGCCACCTCTCCGCCCTCGTCCGCGCGGCCGGACCGCTGGACGGCGCCTGGCAGACCGCCGAGCCTTCCCTCGAAGAGCTGGTCCTCGCCCACCTCCGCAGCCCGGACGCCCCCGCGCTGACCCTCGACCCCGCCGCCGCCCGGGAGGCCGCCGTATGACCGCCCTCGACGCCGCCCCGACGGCCGCCCGCCGCCGGCTCGCACCACGCGGCCTGACCTGGTCGGTGCTGCGCCTGCACCGCACGGCGCTGTACGTCGGGGGCGCCGCCCTCGTGGCCTTCGCGGCCGCCATGGTCTGGATGTACGTCATCGGGGACACCGCCCGCGCGAGCACCGGCCCCTGCATCACTCCCGCGCCCTGCTTCGAAATGACCGCGTCGACCTTCGACGACACGACGTACCGCCGCATCGTGTCGCGGACGGCCGAGGCACTGTCGTACCTGATGTTCCCCGTCGCCGCCTGGGCGGGCGGCGCGCTCATCGGCCGGGAGCTGGAGAGCGGCACCGCGCGACTGGCCTGGACCCAGTCGGTCACCCCGCTGCGCTGGCTCGCCGCCAAGCTCGCCGTCCCGGCCCTGCTGCTGACCGCCGGCACCACCACTGCCGTCCTGCTGAACGTCTGGGCCCGCCAGGACGGCGGCCCCGACCTGGCCCTGGACTGGTACTCCACCGACACCTTCATCACCACCGGCCCGACCGCCGTCACGTATGCCCTCGCGGGCCTCGCCCTCGGAGCCCTCGCCGGGCTGGTCACGAAAAGGGCCCTGCCCGCCGCCGGCCTCGGCTTCGCCGCCGCCCTGGCCTTCTTCAACCTCATGGACTGGTACCGGTGGCACCTGTGGCCCACCTCGTCCGGGACGGCCTCCGGCCCGGACGGGTACCAGCTGCCACAAACGGCCCTCCACATGAGCAGCGGATACGTGCTCACCTCCGGCGAACGGCGCGAGGGCGCCCTCCTCTGCACCAACTTGCCGAGCCCTGGCTGCCTGAAGGAAGGGGATGTCGCCGCGCGCTACACCGACTTCCATCCCCAGTCCCACCACTGGCCGCTCCAGCTCATGGACGCCGGCATCGCGCTGGCCCTCGCGGCCCTCGCCACCGTCGTCGCCTTCTGGCTGCTGCGGCGTAGTACGCCCTCACGGGGGTAGGGCGTCTCCGGCTCCCGGGGGTGCGGACCCCCGGGAGACGCCCCTCCATGTCCCGTACGTCATGTTGCCGTAACCATCGATTCAGACGAACTTGCGACGCTCAGTGAATGAGCCCCTCCGTCCCCGAGCCTTCGCCTCCTCCGGAGAACGAGCCCCCACCGGTACAGGAGAGCAGGAGCCTGCAGTTCGTCGCCGCGCTCCCGCCCGCTTCTTCTGACGCGCCCGTTTCGGTTCCGACGCGGAACAATGGGTTCATGACCCAGCCCGACCTCCAGGTCCAGCACGCCCAGCCCTCCGTCGGCTCCATCGCCGCGCACCGACCGCACACCGTGTCGGCCGTGGTCTCCGACCTCGAGCCCGACATCGACGCCGACCTCGACGCGTACGAGGAGACCGACGGCGTCGGCCCACAGCTCCCGCCGAACCGCTTCCTGGACCGGGAGCGCAGCTGGCTCGCGTTCAACGAGCGCGTCCTGGAGCTCGCCGAGGATCCGGACACGCCCCTCCTGGAGCGGGCGAACTTCCTCGCGATCTTCGCCAGCAACCTGGACGAGTTCTTCATGGTCCGCGTGGCAGGCCTGAAGCGGCGTATCGCGACCGGCGTCGCCACCCGCTCGGCCTCCGGTCTGCAGCCGCGCGAAGTGCTGGAGATGATCTGGGCCCGCTCCCGTGAGCTGATGGCCCGGCACGCCGCCTGCTACCAGGAGGACGTGGCCCCCCAGCTCGCGGAGGAGGGCATCCACCTGGTCCGCTGGAACGAGCTGACGGAGAAGGAGCAGGCCCGTCTCTTCACGCTGTTCCGCAACCAGATCTTCCCGGTCCTCACGCCTCTCGCGGTCGACCCGGCGCACCCCTTCCCGTACATCTCGGGTCTGTCCCTGAACCTCGCGGTCGACCTGAGGAACCCGATTTCCGGCCACCGCCACTTCGCGCGCGTCAAGGTCCCGCCGCTGCTGTCCCGCTTCCTGGAGGCCTCGCCCGGCCGTTACGTCCCCCTGGAGGACGTGATTTCCGCGCCGGCCCACCTGGAGGAGCTGTTTCCGGGAATGGAGGTCCTGGAGACCCACATGTTCCGGGTCACCCGGAACGAGGACCTGGAGGTCGAGGAGGACGACGCCGAGAACCTCCTCCAGGCCCTGGAGAAGGAGCTCATGCGGCGCCGCTTCGGGCCGCCGGTGCGCCTGGAGGTCGAGGAGTCCATCGACCCGTACGTCCTCAATCTCCTGAGGCGTGAGCTGAAGGTCTCCGAGGCCGAGGTGTATCCGCTGCCCGGCCCCCTGGACCTCACCGGCCTCTTCGGCATCAGCCGTCTCGACCGGCCCGAGCTGAAGTTCCCGAAGTTCGTCGCGGGCACCCATCGCGATCTCGCCGAGGTCGAGTCGGCGTCGGCGCCGGACATCTTCGCCGCCCTGCGGGAGCACGACGTCCTGCTGCACCACCCGTACGACTCCTTCTCGACGTCCGTGCAGGCCTTCCTGGAGCAGGCCGCGACGGACCCGGACGTGCTCGCGATCAAGCAGACGCTGTACCGCACCTCCGGCGACTCGCCGATCGTGGACGCGCTCATCGACGCCGCCGAGTCCGGCAAGCAGGTCCTCGTCCTGGTCGAGATCAAGGCGCGCTTCGACGAGCAGGCCAACATCAAGTGGGCCCGCAAGCTGGAGGAGGCGGGCTGCCATGTCGTGTACGGGCTGGTCGGCCTGAAGACGCACTGCAAGCTGTCGCTGGTGGTCCGCCAGGAGGGCGAGACGCTGGCCCGCTACTCCCATGTGGGCACGGGCAACTACCACCCGAAGACGGCTCGCCTGTACGAGGACATCGGCCTGCTGACCGCCGACGCCCAGGTCGGCGCGGACCTCTCCGACCTCTTCAACCGGCTCTCCGGCTACTCCCGCCGCGAGACCTACCGACGCCTCCTCGTGGCCCCCAAGTCCCTGCGCGACGGCCTGATCGCGCGGATCAACAAGGAGGCGCAGCACCATCGCGCCGGGCGTCCCGCGTATGTCCGTATCAAGGTCAACTCGATGGTGGACGAGGCGATCATCGACGCTCTCTATCGCGCGTCGCAGGCGGGCGTCCCGGTTGACGTGTGGGTACGCGGCATCTGCGCGGTACGGCCGGGAGTGCCCGACATGTCGGAGAACATACGGGTACGTTCCGTCCTCGGCCGTTTCCTCGAGCACTCCCGCATCTTCGCCTTCGGCAACGGCGGCGAACCGGAGGTGTGGTTCGGCAGCGCCGACATGATGCACCGCAACCTCGACCGCCGGATCGAGGCCCTGGTCCGGGTCAAGGACCCGGCCCACAGGGCCTCGCTCAACCGGCTCCTCGAGACCGGCATGTCCGACAAGACCTCCTCCTGGCACCTAGGCCCCGACGGCGAGTGGACTCGCCACGCGACCGACGGCGACGGCCAGCGGCTGCGCAACGTCCAGGAGATGCTCATAGACGCCCGGAGGCGCCGGCGTGGCAAAGCAACACCTTGACCCTGCGGCGGGACCCGTGGCCGGGGACTCCCTGGAGGCCTACCTCCAGGCCCAGGCCACGGAGTTCCTCCGCGCGCTGCGGCAGCACCGCGAGACGGGCGGCAGCACGGCGTCGGGCGGCAACGGCGGCGGCAACGGCACGGCGGAGACCGTCGACGCGGCCCGCGCCCTGCGTCGCTCGGCCCGCCGTATCAGCGGCACCCTGCACACCTTCCGCCCGCTCCTGGACACGGACTGGTCGGAGGCCATGCGCCCCGAACTGGCCTGGCTGTCGGGCACGCTGGCCCGCGAGCACGCGTACGCGTCCCGCCTCGAGCGCCTGCTCGGCGCCCTGAACCGGCTGTCGGGCTGCTCCCCGATACCAGCGCAGGCGACGTCAGAACAGCGTCAGGAGAAGAGCACCCTCACCGTGGGCGCGGCCAAGGCGGGCGCCCTCCTGGAACGCCAGCTGACCCTGGCCCGGACGCGCGCCCACTCCGCGGCCCTCCAGGCACTCGGCTCCAGCCGCTTCCACGCCGTCGCGGACAGCGTCGCCGTGCTGGCCAGCGAGGTCCCGCTGAGCCCGGCCGCGACCGGTGCAGGCCTCAAGCCCCTCGCGGCAGCCGCGGAGGACCGCCTCAGCGACGCCGTCGCCGGACTGCCCCTGGTCAGCGCGGGCCACCCGTACAACGCGGAAGCCCTTGTCCACGGCCTCTCCGCGGACCCGGCCCCGCAGCCGCAGGACGCCCCCTGGCACCAGGTCCGCCTTCTGCTGCGCCTGCACCGATACGCCCGCGAGGTCCTGTACGGCACGGAAGCCCCCGTAGACGTACGCCTGTTGGACGCGGGCCAGGCCCTGGACCGGCACCGGGACGCGGCGGAGGCGGCCACGGCGGCGGCATCGGCGGCCCGTACCCCGCGGATCGCCCCGGCGACGGCGTACGCGCTCGGGGTGCTGCACGCGGACCAGCGACACGAGGTGGAAGCGTCCAGGTTCGCGTTTCGGCAGGCCTGGTTAAGGGAGACAGTCGGTACTTCGTGACCCAGGGAGGGACTGTGCAGACGACCGACGGCAACCCCGTTCTCGCGGCGGGCTGCGTCCTGTGGCGCCGCTCGCCCGTAGACAGCGAACTGGAGATCTGCCTGGTCCACAGGCCCAAGTACGACGAATCGTATCATCGGGGACTACGGTGGACTAGATAAATGACAGGAACGCAACTAACGTACGGCCTGTGATCGACACTAGGAACCCGGCACGTCCGTCCAAGACGTTCTCCCGCTCCTACGTCGCTCCCGAGCTGCAAGCCCACCTAGACCAGGGGGGAACAGTGGAGGAGTGGCTAGGCGGGAGAACCCCCATCGCATCCCTAGCCCGCATCTCTGCGGACCACCTTGACGGCGACGCCATCGGCGTTGGCCGCCAACACAAGAACAACACCCGGAACGCAGCCCTGCACGGCTGCGCAGTCGTCGTGCACTACGAGGACAACAACATCACTGCCGCCAAGCGCGAGGTGGTCCGCCCCGCGTTCGTGCAGATGATCAGAGACATCACGCACGGCCACGAAGAAGAGACAGGCATACCCCTGAGAGGCTGCGTTGCAGTCGAGAGGGAGCGTGTCTACCGACTGCCGCGCGACTTCATCGCCCTGCAAGACGCCTTGACGATGGTGGGCGAAGGCGTCTTCATCGAAGACAAGAACCTTCTTGATCTCGTCAACGATGACGGAGCGATCCTCTCGGGACTGGTGCTCTCTGGCACAGGAGAGGCAGAGGTCCGGAAGATCCGTAAGCGGACCAAGCGCAACGCGGGGGACCGCGCTGAGGAGGGAGCCATCTACAGCGGCCCTCGCCGCTTCGGCTGGCTCGGCGCCTCCAAGGACCCTTACCGGTTCGGCAACCACAAGAAGGACCCGAAGGAGTGGCCCGAACTCCTGCACATGATCAAGCTGCGGGCAGGGGGCCGCTCCTGGCGAGGCATCACGGGCGAGATGAACCGCAGGCGGGTTCTGACGGCCCGAGGGGGCCGATGGTCCGAACAAGGCGTCAAGGGTGCCGTGACGAACCCTGCATGGTGGGGCGGTCGTGTCCTCAACGGGGCGCTAGTCACCAACACCGAGACAGGCGAACCCGTCATCGGCAAGTGGGACCACTTCGACCCCCGCCCAGAGGAGGAGGGCGGGGATGGGGTCGGCTATGAGACCTGGAAGCTCATCATGGCTGGAGTGGAGGCCAACCGCCTTCACCGTGGCATGAAAAAGGCCCCCGCATCTGAGGGGGCTGAGGAGAAACTTCGCACTGGGAGCTACAAGTTCTCCGGTGTGCTTCGTTGCGGCCGTATCAATGAGCTGGGAGAGACGTGCTACAGCAAGCTGTCCGGAAACAAGGCATCCGGTGTTAACGCCAAGTACGGCGACTACTACCGGTGCGGAGACCCCAACTGCAAGGGCCTTGGGCGACGGGTTGCCCCCGTTGACGAGTTCCTTGAGGAACTGATGTTGTCCTACCTGGACAAGCATTTCTCAGGCACCAAGCCCACAGTGGTTCCCTGGCGAGGCCAGGACAAGCTAAAGGCACTGATTCAGCAGCGAAAGGCCATCAAGGCCTCTGTTGCTGATGGAGAGGCCGACTGGGGTGATGTGCACGACATGCTGACTCGCCTCAATCGCAACATCAAGGCACTTCAGGACGAGGAACAGGATCACCTGAAGAAGGAGAGGAAGCGGAACCTTCTCCGAGGGTGGAGCCGAGAAAAATGGGGCCAAATGGAGCTAGACGAAAAGCGAGAGGTAATCACTCAAGTCCTCGCCTCAGTTGTCGTCATGCCAGTCCCTAAGGACCGGAGCGACAAAGCCCCATTTGACCCCAAGCTACTGGTCGTGTCTTGGCGGAAGGAGAAGAAGGCTAAGCCTTCAGATCAAGCCCCAGAAGAAACGCCAGTCGTTCAAGCTGCTTAGGGCCCGGATCGGGCGCCGTAGATAGCTGACTCTGGACCCATTCTTCCTTGGAGACGGTGGAACGACCACTCCATGCCCCCGGCTTCGTGCCGGGGGTTTCCTCTTTCTGCACTACTTCCTCCCCCAGTCCAACACTTTCGCGTCCCACCCCGTTTCAGTCCGCCACACCACGCGGAACACACCAGCCGACTTAAGACGAGGCAAGCACCGGTAGCACGGGGCACGGGTTATGTAGACCGTGCCGCCTTCCAGGTCTTCACGCCTCGCATTGATCAACAAGTTCTCTTCGGCATGGATCGCAATGCAGTTCCCGTAATCACTGCCAGCGGGGATCTGCTCGTACGTGGCCCGCCCTCGGGGACAGGCGCCCGCTAGACAGCCCTTCTCGCCTGGAACCGTGCCGTTCATCCCCGACATGACTACGCGCCTTCTACGGTCCAGGAGGACCGCACCAACACGTGATCTGGTGCAGTCCCCCCGAGGAGCTACCGCGTCAGCAATGCCGAGAGCCCAGTCATCCCAAGAGGGACGATCAGAGGGCTTACTCACAGTCGAACTCCCCCGCACCCCTCCAAGGAAGGTCTTCCTGAAGCGTCCCCGCTTCCACTCGGTACAGCAGCTTCCAGGAGTGGCCTTCTCGCTCGTACACCTCGCCACCCCGAACGCCTCGGTATTGCCAGGACCGCGTTTCGTAGTTGTATCGAGAGGGCCGCTCATATGCGACAGCAGACTTAGCCCTGTGAAGCCCGTTGTGATACTTCAGCGCTGGACTGCGGTCAGGAACAATGGAGGCATAGGGCAACCCCTTGAGCCCGCTCCTCCACAGATCGCAGCGTTCTTCCATCTCTGATGGCACTAGTCCCCCTGAATAAAGACGTTGGTAGGTATTCCAGCCTTCATGGCCAGATCAGCAGTCATAGAAGCCCCCGCACTGCCACCCCTGATGAAGGCAAAGCACAAGTCGGCCCCCGCTCGAACCATCTCGGCATTGCGCCGGAACCCAGCGCTCTTCCCGTAGGCGTCCCAGTCAGCCGGGTGCCGGCTGACCCGCATCCCGATCTCTCGTGCGAACCGGTCCGCCATTGCATCGGCCCCCCGAGGGCAGGCCCCGTGAATCAGAAGCACGTCACGGGGCCTGTACCTCCCGAGCCACAGCACTTCTCCGATGACCCCTTCTAGGAGGCCAACGTCAGTCCACGTGCGAGAGCCAGTGACGAGAAGCCGGATCAGCCCTGAGCCTCTGTGTCCTCCAGGAGCGGGTGGAAGCCCATGATGGAATTCCAGGTGTCGCCTGCCATCTCCTTGGCAAGCTCATGAGGAACACCAGAGGCCACAGCCTCAGTAAGGACAGTCCCCGAGATTCGGGCAGCAGTGATGGCATACGCCCCCTGCTTGTGCAGTCGCTCAGCGTTCATCTGGTTCTCGATGCCCGAGATCAGTTCCTCAAAGGAGCCCGCGGCTTCCTTGTCCTGCTCGTTCTCGCCCATGATTTCTCCCCCTAGTGCTTACTTTCTTCAAGTTCAAGGACGCTCCCCCAGGAGCGCTTACCTATCTCGGCATCAGCCGGAATCAGGAGACCGTTAACGGTGAACTCCATGAGTCGTGCGGCCTCTCGCGCCATCTCAGGCGCTTCCTTCTCCGGGAACGAGAAAACGATCTCGTCATGAATTGGGAGGCGCATGAAGGGCGTAAAACCAGCCTTGTCGAGTCTCAGGAGCGCCCTTGCGGTCACATCCCGAGATCCGCCCTGTACGTAGTAGTTGAGAGCCCGGAACCACTTGCCGGGGTCAACCGGCAGACGCCTACCAGTAGCCGTGTAGACGAAGCCAGTTTTACGGGCCTCATCCGCCAGCCGTTTACCGAAGGCACCGACCCCCGGATACGTCCTGGCGAAGGCGTCCAGAACCTTCCTGGCCGTCTCCTCATCGATGTGGGCTTGCTCCATGAGGGCAGCCCAGCCACCCCCATACACGGTCAGGAAGTTCGCCATTTTGCCGATCTTGCGGGCAACGTCCGCAGCATCAGCAGTTATCTGGTGCAGATCCAATCCGTTGAGGAACGCGTTCAACATCGTTGGGTCACGCGAGAAGGCAGCCAGATACCGGAGTTCCATATTGCCGAAGTCGATGGAACACGAGACGTGCCCCTCATCGGCAAGGAACATGTGCCGTACGTAGCCATCCCCCGAGGGGAATGTCTGTGCCGGAATGCTGCCCGAAATGCTCATCCGGGACGTCCTGGCCAGGAGAGAATTTATCGATCCGTGCACCCGGTCATTCGAGTCACGCCCATTCAGCGCCCTCTCAAACCACGTCTTCCGCCATTTGCCAGCCTTCTTAGCCCGAACCACGGCATGCGCAAGATCGTGCCCAATGGCCGAGAGGACATCATCGTCAATCGACAGATTGCCCTTGGCTGTCCGCTTGGTGAGCTTCACACCGAGGTCAGTGAATACGTCAATGAGCTGCTGATTGCTGTTGACGTTCTCGACGCCAAACGATTTGGCGACGATTTCCCATCGCTGCTGTTCCGCCGACAGTTCCGCACACCGGGCCTCGGCGTACTCAACATCAAGCAGGTAACCCGTCCGCTCCATTTTTGCGGTCACATGGGCTAGCCGGTGTTCCCAGCCGATAAGTCCCTGAGACTTAGACCGAGCGGGTACAAGGCGATAGAGGATCTGGAAGAGGCGATACGCAAGAGCCGGGTCCATTCCCGCATAGAGAAGGAAGTCCGTATCCGAAAGATCAACCAGCTTCCAAATCTTCTCCTTCGTGGTCTTGTACCGCTTTGCAATCTCCCGCATCGAACCTTTGACCTCATCTGCTGTCTTCTCGCAGATGTAGAACTTGGTCAACTCTTCAAGCTTGAGGCCTGGACCTTTTTCCTTAACGGCTCGACCGTCCACGAGGTGAGCCAGAAGCCTGGTATCCCACATCTTCGGAGCAAGCTCCTCCATGGGGATTCCTAGAGTGGCCTCCACTACGTGGAGATCAAAGGTGCCGTTGTGGGCAATCAACCATTCAAGGCGGAGGAGAGCCCTACGCACGGCTTCAGCGAACGCAGGGCCCTTCTCCACGGGGATGACCCATGCTTCAGAGCCCGTGCCGAACTGAGCCAGCCGGCACCTGAAATCTTGGGCCCACCAATCGAGCCCTGTGGTCTCCGTGTCGAACCCCAGGATTCGATGCCGAGAGATGAACTCCTCGAACTCGGGGAGGTCCCTTTCAGTCTCGACAACCCGAATAGATATCGACTGGCCTTTGAGCCTGTAGGCAAGATTCAGCAAGGTACCTCCCCCGTCTAGCCCAGTTGTTCAATGAATGCCCTTCCTACGTACTCCGCGTAGGAAGGCGGGATGCACTCACGAATTCCTTCGCGAGACATCCAAGGAACGCCAAGATCCTGTTTGGCGTCGTCAACGCCGATGAAGTTGCCGACGTAATAGCCCATCTCGTCCGGCTTGCGCCTGCGGCCCATCTTCGTTTGGCGTCTTACATGCTCCGGGTGATCCGGCTGCTTTAGCTCCCACCCGCCCGTCTCGAAGAGGCGATGGCGATACGTGTTGAGCTGAAAGTAGGCGCCACACAAGAGAACCGGGTCACGCATTTCTGGCTGGGCCCCCATCACGTTCTCGATCACCCAGGGGACGCCTACGGCGTTAAGGGCATCCCGAGTGGGGCCCAATAGGTCTGGGTGGTCGTTCTGCATGATGCGTTGGGTCTTGCTATAGAGCTGACATGGCGGCGAGGCGTGTATGAAATCGAACCGGTGCCCATACGTAAGGAGGAACTGAATTGCTTCAGCTCTCACGAACTCGAATGGGTACCGAGGCTGCGGAGCGATGTCCACACCTACGACTTCAAAGCCCGCGTTGTGGTATCCCTTTCCTGCGCCCCCCTGGCAGCAGTAAAGGTCAAGTAGTCTCGGAATCCCCCCGTGCCCCCCTCTACGGCGCTACGCGACCGTGCTTGACGAAGGCGGCATGAGTGTGAGGCATCGACTCCCGAAACTCCCGCTCCATCCTCTCTGCGACCATCTCAATCTCCCGCTGAGGGAACGAGGGGAAACGAGCACCCTCGGAGATTGTTCGGAGACTCAGGAAGTGCATGAGCGACCTTGCATTACACGTCGCGTAGTACGACGTGAAGATGCCGACAGGAAGAACCATGCGGGCCACTTCTCGGGCAATGCCCGCCTTCAGCATTTCCTTATAGGCGGCGAAGGCCTCCCCGTATGCCTCCAGCATGTTGGAAGCCATGCGCGCGAAGTGGGCATCACTGCCCGCCTTGAAGACGTACGCGCCCGGCTTACCCTCCTGCAAAAGGGCTCGCTCCTTGGCAGGCACATAGAACGCGCCCTCAAGTTCCTTGTAGCGCCCTGACTCCTCGTTGTAACTCCACCCAGCCCTGTGTCTCATGTGTTCTCGGGCTACGAATATCGGGGCCTCTACGAGGAAAGTGAACGTGTTGTGTTCAAATGGGGAACCGTGACGGTCACGCATCAGGTAGTTGATAAGACCTTCGGTCGGTAGATCGTCGGCAGCCGATTCCTTTCCGATGGTCGATACGCGTGCAGCCTTGGCAACCATTGCGTCGTTGGCCGATAGGTTGACCAACTTCACGGTTACGTCAGACCGAGTGGTGATGTCTGCCACTGAATGACTCCAAACGAAAAGGGGCCGGGTTTCCCCGGCCCCTGTCTCGGTGCCTATGTAAAGCGGCTAGCTGTTACTTGAACTCGCCGGTCTTCTGGTCCTTCCACAGCGGGTCACACTGCGAGCCCTTCGGGGCATTGCAGAACAGGGCCGCCCAAGCGCCCTTGGCGCCCTGGCCCTCACGCAGAGTCCGGCCGTGCGAGCAGTTGTCACCAGCAGGACCCGAAGGAGCCGCGGACTGCACCTTGCCGCCCTGGAAAGTCTTCGGGGCGGAGTTCCCGCCCTTGCCTGCGGTGGGCTGGTGGGTGTCACGCATTTTCACGGCCGCAGACGACACCAGCTCGATCACGCCGTTGTCGGCAAGTGCCTGCACCAGCTCACGAACGCGCTTCGCGGTCTCGTCCGCAGTGGCACCGAACACGGTGGGCGTGAGCCATTCGGCGTCATAGCCCGCAGCGGCCTTGAGGGTAATTCCGATCTTGAAGGGGTTCGGGGCAACAGCGGCAACGGCATCGGTCATAGGCTTGATCTCCTTGGGAGTTTCCGGCTCGCCCCACGGGGAGGCGCCATCGAACGGATTCGGGAAGCTCATTCAGCTCTCTTCGTCGTTGTTGAGAGTGCGCCCACACACGACAGGAACGCAACTTACTTTCCATGAAAAAAGGGGCCCTCAGATCGGGCAGGCGCCCGAGGCACAGATTTCGTCGTACGAGGTATCCGAGTTCTCGATGCCTACGGCTGCCGCAAGCTCCTCGTACTCCTCCTTGCTGATGCGCTCATACGGAGGCTGCTCGAAGGACAGCTCAGGGAAGATGGTGGTTCCCTTGAGCTGGGAGAGGAACGGAGTCAGGGCCTCAACGAGGTCATCAACCGTGTACTCCTCCGGGTCGACGTTGGCTGTGTAGGACACAGCCTGATCCGCCCAATGCTTCTGGTAGAGAGCCTGGACCGAAAGCATGTCCCTCAGCGTCAGGTCTCCCGCGTGCTGGAAGATTCCTCCCCCTGCATCAACAAGCGGGTCTTTCGTCGGGATGGTCACGACGCTGGTATTCGCAGCGTACTTGTCCGGCTCGACGTGGTAACCCTTGCGCCTGTACTCCTCCACCTGAGCCTTCTCAGCAGGTTCCAGGTCACTGAACCGTATGCGCCTCTTGAAGTAGCCCGCGAAAGGAGCGTGTACCGCCTCGCCCGAGGTGCCGGCGAGCTTGGAAGTGGTTCCCGTAGGAGCGATGACCCGAGTCTTGATCGGCACAGGGATACGGAGTTCGTTTGCGTACTCCCTTGCCGCAAGGTTCACGGTCTGAGCCATGACATCAAGCTCAAAACCGATACCGCCTTGCGCCGCCCTGGAGTACTTGACTCCTAGCTTCACCAGGAAGTCAGCGAAGCCCAGATGCCCAACGCCTATGCGCCGGTATCGAGCAATGGCCTCAGCAGACTTCGGATCAGCCACCTTGGCAAACGTTGCTCGAATCAGGTATCTCGTGAGGTACCGGTGCGCATTCCTCAGGCCGTCGTCGTCGATCTCACCCAAGTCGCTCACGAACGCGCCGAGGTTGACGGAACCCAGATTGCAGGGCTCCCACGCGGTCAACGTCGCCTCACCGCACGGATTCGTGGTGTAAGTGCCGTCAACTTCCCCAACAGCCGTCAGAGACGAGTTCCACACACCCGGCTCACCGTTCCGAAGCATCCCCTTAGCGATCTCCCGGAGGATCGGCATGGAAGGACTCGACATCTTGCGGAGAAGACGGGTGAAGTCGGTGTCAATCTCCACACTGATGTTGGTCGTCCAGTGCCCTCCCTCCGCCTTGATTTGAAGGAACGACCAGATGAGCGGGTCCCGCCAATGCATGATGCTCATCCGTGCGGATCGACGGACACCACCAGAGACGATGCACTGAGCGATCTCGTGATCAATCCGCATGGCGTCGATACCGTGCAGCGGGCGCCCGTGCGCCTCCTTGAGCACCTGGCCCACGGCCTTGAGCATCCGGCCGAAGGGCTCAGGTCCCGAGGCCGTTCCGCCGAACTGCTTCAGCGGGCTCCCCTTCGGCCGTACACGGCTCACGTCGTAGACACGAGCTGCGTGACGCGTCGCCGGGTCGTGCGCTGTACGGATCAGGTCCCCTAGGGCCTCAGCCCAGCCCTCACGGCTGTCCTGGACCTGATAGGCGCCCGTCCACTCGTGGCTGTACTCGGTACTGATCAGCCCAGCCTCAACGAGGTCGAGATAGTCAGCATGGTCCGGGTCACAGACGACGTGGACCTCTACCGGGATGACCAGTTCGGGGAAGCCCTCGAAGTACCGGGAGGAGTAGTTAGCCCCCACACCTCCGCCCTCCGCCAGGCGGAGAAGGGTGAAGGTGAAGTGTTCCGAAGGATGCGCGGAGTCCCAGCCAGCCGCCCAACAGTTGTTCAGGGCAAACGGGTTCACCCCTGAACTCTTGAGGTGCCGGCCAGCAGGCAGCACCTTGAAGGAGCCGATCAGGTCGAGCAGCGCAGTCCGCTCGCCCTCCTCCTGGTACCGCTCGGGCACGAGACCGAGATTGCCGTCAACGACGCGCTCAACGGTCTCCTCCCAAGTCTCCTGCTGCCCATTGGGCTTCACCCGAGAGTAGGTTCGTTCATAGACGGTCTTGGCCGTCTCGGTCGGGAATGACGTCATGCAGTCACCTTTCGTAGGTCACGGTTCATTTGCCTGGCGAGTGAGTCGAGCCCGCGGTTGCTCGCCTTCCGCTCCGTGTCGTCCTTCGGCGGAAGCCCGAAGACATACCGCCGCATCAGTACGGCTCGCTGAGTCTTGGGAAGCCGGTTGAGCGCCAGAGAAGCATCAAGACGAGCGGAGACGAGATTGTCAGTGATACGGCAGGAAAGAAGGTCGTCCTCCTTGCCCAGCATCTGACCTAGCTCCTCGTCCGAGTAGACGAAGGTGGCAAGGGCCAACTTCGCCTCATCGGGCGTGTAGTAGTAATTCCCGTCCTCAACGTCCCTCGCGTCTCGTTCCTTTGAGGCGTACTGATTTCCAGCGGTCTTACAGAACACCCAGAGGAACGAGTCCTCATAGTGCTTCTCGATGAGCGTGCGACGCTCGTATGCATGGAGGAGGATCGCTTGTTTCACGTCGTCCTTCTCCACGACGCTCCAGGCCGAAGCTATTGATCTCGCGGTCTTGTCCGCGATCTCAGCCACGTGAGCCCAGTCGATCTCAGTCACGTGGTGCCCCCCTTCTTCACGAAGCGTCCCCCGACGCCTCGAACGATCTTCCCGTAACGCTCGCCTTCCACGACGAACGAGCCATCTCGACGGATGTCAATGGGATAGGGGGATACGTCGTGGTCTCCGACGTACAAAATGCCGAAGCCCATTTGCCAATTTGCAACGGCCCCAGGACCGAGGTATTGAGCCTTTCGCGGGTCCATGATGTGCCCGACTTCGAAGCCCCAGCGCATTCCCCCGAGATGGCTGGGGCCATGGCGTCGAACGCCAAGCCGGTGGGTGTGGCCCATGACGAGATTTGTGGTGGCCTTGCTCGCGTGCCCGTAGGCAGTGGTGCCGGCGATGCTGGACAGGCCCTTGATCTCGTGCCCGTGGATGAGTGCGGTATCCGGTCCCACCTTGTGAAACGGCGGAGTCAGGCTGATGCCGAAGCCGTCGAAGTCCAGCAGCCTGGAGAAGTGGAAGTCACTCGCGTACTCGGCCAAGGCCGGAGCCTTGGCGCTGAGATACGTTCGAGGACGAAGGTCGTGGTTGCCTTCCAGGATTCCGAACGGGCCGTCATAGACAGCCCGGATCGGCTCGAACACCGCCCGCTTGGTCTTCTCGGACTCGCTCTTGACCTGCTGCTGATATTCGTACCGCGTCCCCTCATTCCAGCGCGAGGGGGTTTCATAATCGTTCAGGTCACCGATCTGGTACAGCTCATCGGGCTGGTAGTGCCCGATGAAACCGATCAGATTGTTCAGTGCCTTCGGATCGTGGTACGGAACCTGAAGGTCTGAGATGACGACTACACGCTTCAAAGAGTCTCCCCCGTGGCCTTCACGTAGGACTCACCCCAGGTCTCTCCGTTGTCCTGATGCATCTGCATCCGGTTGAGGGTGTCCCTGGTCTTGGTCGAGATGCCGGGGACAGCAACGTTGACGAGCTGGTAAGCGGTCTTGCCCTCGTGCCTCACCAGTTCCTCAAGTGGCATACCGAGCCGGTGAAGGACAACACCGATTGCACACCCAGGACTCACGATCGTGCCGTCTTCATCCTTGTGGACGTAGAAGCATGAATCGTCGTTTGCGTCTTCCTGCATGTACTCCGGAGACGAGTAGGCGTAATCGGGCTTCTCGGCCACGACCTCACGCAGTTTCGACAGAACGGCCTCGTCAGAGAATGTCAGGGTGTCGGTACCGGTGCTCACTTTGCGTCCTTTCCGGTCTGGTCATGCTCAAAGGTGGCCTTAAAAACTGTGCCGTTGGCCTTGTGGTAAATGCATACGCCTTCCGGGTCCATGAAACCGGGGGCCGCGAAAGAACCCACACGCTTCAGCTTGGCCATTGCCAAGCCGACTGCCATGGTGGAGAAAGGGCCCTCGTAAACGGTGGGAACAACGCTGAGGTCTGCATCTCCAAGCGTTGCGCTCAGTCCCCACCACTTGCCCGTATTGAACAGGGAGAAGGTTTTTCCCGCCTGTCCATATCGGCGTTGGATTCCAGCACCCCACCATTCACCGAAGTGCAGGCCCTCCCCCAGCAGCTCGACCAGCCCGGCCGCGTTCTTATAGACCCATCCGGCAAAACCGAAGCTGTCCGCCTTCGGAGTGATGATGTGATTCCGGGACTGGGCATACACGCAGTAATGCCGATCGCCCACCTTGACGTGATTGCCCAGGTTCTGAAGGGCAGTTTCGTCGGTGCCCGGCACGATGCCGATAGCAGCGTTAGTGCCGTCAAGTTTCTCGGTGATCACGCAATCTCGGAAGATCCGGGCCGTCTTGGGCCACTTCTGAAACTGGATCTCCGTCACGCCTGCTCCCCGAACTCGGCGTAGTACGCCTGGCCCCAGGTGTGTCCCCTGTCCTGCGCCATCTGGACGCGGCGGAGCTGGGCGCCCATGTGTGTGTCAGGGTCCAGATCAAGGCCCGTCAGAGCGCCAGGAGCGCTCAGCCCTTCCACCTGGCTCAGGGCCTCAAGGGAGATGCCCAGGCGGTGAAGGACCGTGCCGACGATGCAGCCGGCACCGAGCTGGTTGCCCTCCTCGTCCTTGTGGACGTAGAAGCACGACCCGAAGCCCTCGGGGTCCATGTGCTTCGGAGCCACGTAGACCTTGTCAGGGTTCTCCTTCACGACCTCCCGAAGAGTGGCCTTGATGGATTCCTTGGTGATGGCTGGAATGGTCTCGGTAGTCACTTGCTCTGCCCCTTTTCAATGCGCTGAATCTCGCGGTCGACGTACCAACGAGCTTTCTTGAGGTCTTCCAGCTCAGTAGCCGGGTTCTTGTGCCCGGCACGAGCGAGGTACTTGACGGCATTGCCCCGGTTGAAATTCAGGTGCTCTGTGAGGTCGATGACCTCAAGGCCGTTCGGCAACCAGGTGTAATGGCTCGGGTGGTTGACTGAATCCGTCTTGCCCAGGGGATTTCTCGCGTCCAGGTCCGGCCGCAACTCGTCTTCCGCGTACCAGACGTAGCGGACGATTGAGGTATAGACCTTGACGTAATAAGGGCGAGGAGCGGAAGACCGCTCCGAGATGCTGGCTATTTGGCCTCTGTGCCCGGAGTGTTCGCCAGTGGCTATCCGGACCTTGTCGCCAATCTTGAGCTTCACAACCCGATCCGTTCTTTCAGGGCCTCGGGCCCGTAGTCGAGAAGGACCGCATTCGAGTCCAAGTCGTCGGTCATCTGAATGACCTTGCCGTTGGGCAGTTCACTCGCCAACTCATCCATGAACGTGACTCCAGGGCCGTCCTCAGCGATGAGAAAGACGGTCTCGTAACCGAGGAGTGCAGGCGTCCAGTAGTCGCGCCATGTGCCTGTACCAGGAGCCCCCACAGAAGGGATTCCTGATAGGTCCCAGGACATCGTGTCGAATTCGCCCTCAACGACGACCAGGACCGCACTTGTCTGGATGAGCGCGTTGGTATTGAAGAGCCGCGGTGGATCTCCGGGGAGGCTCATGTATTTGCCTCCCTTGTGGTCGTGCTTCTCCTTCATGCGCTTCTCGAAGAAGTACGAGCCGTCAGAGTCCTTTACGCACTCGTCGGCGATGCACCGGAAACGGTTAGTAGCAACTCCGTCGTCTCCACCAGCCGGGCGGAGATACGGGATGCAGAGGCTCCCCGCGTACCGCTCATGACCAGGTTGAGCCGAAAGGACGTAGCCCAGACCGAACTTGCCGGCGACTTCCCCGAGGCCCCGAGCCGTTACGTACTCCTCGGCTGGGCTCCCCGGATACATCTGGTGGTACGTCTTGGCTATCTCCACCGAATTCGCGATGTGCAAATTCTTGGGCTTCAAGGAAGCCACAGTTCCTCTCTCTCATGATCACTGCATATGAGTCCTCTGACAGGTTGCAGACAAAGCAGTTCCAGCGATCCGTGTCGAGATTCACCGACGCTGACGGGTTGGAGTCAGCATGGAGGGGACAACAGACTTTCTGTCGTCCCCTCGTTGCCGTGATATTCAGCCCGTAGAAGTGCGCCAGGACCCTAGCGATTGCTGGCTTCGGCGGGCTGCTTCTCGTTGTCACCGATACGCCTTACGGTCACCGGAAAGTCGTACTTGCGGGCAGCGGCCTGCCACGTGAAGTAGTTGCCGCGCCAGTTCCGGGAGAACGACGGGTCAGAACCCGTGTACGTGTCGCTCATCAGAAGGGGAAGACGGAAGACTTCTTGTTGCTGAAGAACAGAGCCCCGCTCCCGAGGTACTTGAAGGGGTGCTCACCACCCACCATGTAGTCACGAACACCAGCGTCCCGGAGGGCCTCGGTAACAGCCGCGTAGTGCTTGCGCGGGCTGTGCTCAGGGTCGCCACCGATCTTGGCGCCCACGGCCATCAGCGTTTCCGCCTCTTCGATGGAGACAGTGAGAGTGATCGCAGGGACCTTCTCAACCCGCTCGATCGTCTTGGAAACGGTCGTCTTTGCAGCCTCAGCCATTTTCAGTTCCTCAGTGTCGAGTGTTCAGGGGCGGGGAGTCAGTACGAGTAACGCTTGGGCTCGGTGAGCCAGCGCTGAGAGCCGTTGAGCTGACGCAGAAGGTCAGTGCCGAGAAGGCTCAGGCCCGCATTGCGGAGCGAGTTGTAAACGGCATCCGTGTGCTTGCGCGGGGACCCGACGCTGTCACCCGTGACGTTGCCTACCAGGGCCATAACCGCCAGGGCCTCGTCCTTGGAGAGGGTCAGCGTGTATGCCGGAACCTTCTCGGTCTTCGTGACGGTCTTCTCAACAGTGGTGCGCTTGGCCTCAGCCATTTTCATTCCCCTTGTCGTGGGTGTATCTGGGTCCGAGAACTTTCCAGGCCGGATAGTCCTCTAGGTAATCTGCGGCCCGCCGTAGAACCTCTGGCCGGTCCCTAGCCCCCCGTGCTAGGAGCTGGCTATTGCAGCGGGCACAAAGAAGGCCGCGAACCGCCTCTGTCTTGTGACAGTGGTCCACGGCCAGATTGGTCTTACGGGTTTCTCGGCAGATTGCGCATTTGCCGCCCTGCGCCTCAAGGAGGCGCTGATAGTCCTCGGCGGTCAGCCCGTAGGTTGCCTGGATACGCGTGTTACGCGCTGCTTGCCGGCGACTGGTCTTGCGGCAGGAAGAACAGACCTTCCCCCGAGAGGAGGTGTAGAACCTCTCAGACCTGTTCTTCCCACACTTTGCGCACTCCCGGAATCCCTTTCGGGATGCCGCCATTAGACCCCCGTCCTTATGGCGGCCTCCAGCTTGCGCATTTCCTTGAGTCGCGAGTACTCGTCAACCAGGGCGAAGAAGTTGAAGAGCGGGATTGCCGCCTGCATGCTCCTGCCCTTGAAGTCGATGACAGCCGTCCTGACTCCCCCCTTGGCTGCACCGATGAGAACTCGGGAAAGCTGGTGCAGGTTCAGGCGCCTCGGGTTGTCGATCTCGACCACGATCGCAACACCCCCGGTGTCTACCCCCGACAGGTCCAGTTGAGGGAAGCGTGTATCGAGCGCAAACCCGAATTCTCGCTCAGCCTTGAATCCGCCTTTGATGCCTTGAACCGCTGCCATGCTTTCCATTTTCAAGGTACGCCCTTCGGTGACAGTAACGCAACTTATTAAGCAGCGAAAGAACCCGGAAGCTCCTCGTCAAGCTCCTCCAACCGCAGGTTCGAGCGGTTGAGGCGGAAGCTTGCGAAGGTCCCCCCGGAGGAGTCTTCGAATCCTTCGCGATTCTTCACCGGGCTCACATTGAGGATACGGGAGTTAATTCCGTCAACCTCTTTGTGAATGGTGAGGATGAGAGAGGGGACACGGTGGACCTTGCCCTTGACTCCGCTCAACGGAATGGGGCTGAGTCCGTCCGAGTGCTCTCCCGTCACATGATGCAGCCCGAGGACGTGAGCATTCGTCTCCCTGGCCATCTCAGAGAGGTATTCACACAGTCCCTCAAGACCAAATGTGTACGACTCCGCATCGCCCACATTGCCGGTATCAACGTTCGTGATGTTATCCACTACTAGCAGATGAGGAGTGCATCCGTAGACCTCTAGATAACACAAGAGATAAGTCTCTACCTCCTGCTGGGTGGGCCGCGCGGAGAAGTTAAATCGGGACCACCAGCGCTTTCCTAGAGCATCCTCGTACTCGGAGAAGTCACTTTCCAGGAGCGCCTCCTTGATGACCTTGGAGTCCTCGCCGGTAATCATTGCCGTGGCCCTGGCCACCTGAGTTGCCGCGCTGGAGTCTGCGGAGAAGTACAGGACCGGTACGTTAGCCACCACGGCCAGGAAGAGCGCAAACAGGCTCTTTCCCGTACCAGGGCCCGCGACCACTAGCGACAGCTCGGCCCGTCGGAACTCGACTTCGAGTCGCTTGAGGGATTTGAAGGCGTTGGGAATCGGCTCCCCGGCCGCCCCTCGAATCCCTACCGACTGCGTCAGCGAAAACATGTATCCACCTCCTTTCCACTTCTGCCGTTTGACAGTAACGCAACTTACTGGGGCAAAAAAATGCCCCGGAGGGCGTCCTTCTACTTCGAGCGTAAGCCAGGGTCGCTCATTCAGGCAACGAGGTTTCTACCCTCGCCGGGCTGAACACGCGTGGGAGACATCACAAAACCTACAGTGATAGCCCGGCCTGGCGGGGAAGTCCCCTGCCTTCACTCCCTGGTCCAGGCTGACGAACTGCTCGGCAATGTATTCCTCCGTGACCTCAGCGAGGTCTACGGGCCTTGAAGGCTTGCCCGTCCGCGCCATGTACCAATCTGCGTCATTGACTTCCACCCCCAGAACTTTCCTCGCCAGAACGCCATAGGTCTGGAGCTGGAACTTGCTCTTCGTGCTGCCTGTCTTGAGGTCCCGCACTCTCACCGAGCCGTCAGGCTTGGCTAGAAGCTGGTCCACGTAGCCCTGAACAGTGACCCCAGCGAGGTCCGCCGTCAAGTGCCTTTCGATGCCCGGCCCCTGCTCGTCCTTCCAGATGACGGGCTCGTTCTCCTCCGCCCACCGGACGTAGGCACGAGTCTGCTCCATCCCGAGGACGTACCTCGCCTCAATGTCCGACTGCCCATCGGTGCCGGCTGTCATCCACCAGTCTAGATTGGGCTCGTCCTTGAGGCTCTTGTTCACGAGGGCCGTGTAATCCGCGTGGAAGAGGTCTGCAACCTGATCCGCGGTGAGCCTCCGACCACCTTCCTCGTACGTTTCGATCGCCGCATGAAATGCCGATCCCTGATGAGACCAAGCAGCGGGCCTAGGAGTTACTCCCCTGACCCGCTGTAGTTCGTACTGGTGTGGGCACTTGTCGTACTGATCACGCTGACTTACGGAGCGAGCCATAGTCATAACTCGCGTGAGCCTGTCTGCCATACGCCTGCCATTCGGGCCTGTACTCCGGGTGCACTAAATGCACCTGGAACGTGTTGGACAACGGAAACCATTTGTGAGGGTGACTGTAGAAGTCGGTTTCCGCAACCCGTTTTCTCCAGGGCCCTGCCAGCTCCCCGTCAAGCTGCCGAAGGGCCGTGTGGTCCTCCGGGAACAACACATCTGACTCAGTGACGATGAAGTACGTCCCTACCGTCAGCGTGGCCACTCGCTTGATACGCAGGGCCTCGGAGCCGTACACGTCCGCCCGCTGCACGGGCAGGGCCTCCCCCATCGCCCGTCGCAGTTCCGCCCCTGTCCTCCAACGTGAAGCCACGCCCCCTAAAACCATGAGCACCACACGCTCCCCGTTGCCTTATCCAGTGCATCGAACGACTGTGCGATAGCTCGTCCGTGAGACGAGCGTAACCCTGCAAAGTCGTGAAGCAAATGTGAAGACTGCTGTGTCGTGGATCACAGAGAGCGCTTGCCTCGAAGCGCGCAACCAAAAAGGGCCCTCGCAGGTCGAAGCCTGTTCGGGCCAAACTTGTTGACGATTTGTCAGCTATCGTCAGCGACGTCCTGACCTGCTTCCCAGTGGAACAGGTCAGTCCGGTCGCCCTTCGGAACCTTCGCAGGCCACCGGATGACGAGTGATCCGTCTCTCACAGGGTCACGCTGCACGTAGCGGGCGCCCTCGGCGTCGTCCAGCTCCAGGACCTCACCGCGCTCCACATGGTTCAGGAAGGCCCTGAGGTCTTGCTGTGACCGCCTGGAAACCTCCAGGCCCATCCGTTCCCGCAGGAAGGCCCTCAGTCCTAGAAACGACCGCTGGCAACTGATCTTCTGCTTTTGCGGGTGATTGGAGAGGTCCCAAGGGAGCACGGAAGTTACATCCGACTGAGGACCCTTGCGGTATTCACCCATGGAATTGAAATGCTTAGTAACGGCTTGGTGAGAAACGCCGTATTCCTTGGCAATGTCCTCATGAGTCATGCCAGCTTCGACCTTCTTTAGAAGCTCAGCATTGTCGGGAAGAACGCGCTTCCTCATCCCAATCTCCCGGTTGTCTGTTTCGGCTCCACTCACCTCCAGCGGGTTGACGCGCGGAGAGTAGCCGCACTCTACCGCTACCGGCAACACCTCCACACCAACGTTTCACAGTCGTGTGATCTAGGTCTCAGTCAGACCGGCCTACGTCCGGTATGGCCATACAGGACACGTACATACTTAGTGAGAGCAAAAGACAGAACATTACTGCTAAGAAGTAACTTCAGTCACACCAATCTCACCCTGAGTGACTCTGCCAAGTTGCCTTAGCAGTGGAGCGAGTGAGGCCGCCACAGGCGAGCCTTCCCCTCTGTTGAGTCTCCCTGATGGTCCTAGCGGCCCAGGTTAGAGAGCCAGAAGGGGCGGTGGCCCCGGCGCCAGAATAGAAGCCTCCGGGGCCACCACTCAAGACCGCCTCCCCCGCCTTAGCTCCCATCCGCGTCAAGGCGGAATCACAGTCCGAACATCAGTCGAACAGGGGCAGGTGGACTCATGCCAAGAGCTGCGTCTATCTGCCTGGTGTCCGGATGCACGGCGAAAACTAGCCACTCTGGCCGATGCGCCGAACACGCTCCGCCTCAGCGTCCTTGGGCCCGCAAGAGTGTCAGGAACCAGCTCCGGGATAGCCGTTGGGAACGACACATCAGGCCAAGGGCACTAGCCCGAGACGCCTTCGCTTGTGTCGTCTGCGGTGAGCGTGAGCGCCTGGAGGTCGACCACGTTGTACCCATCGCCAAGGGCGGGACGTGGACACTCGACAACGCCCAAACCCTGTGCAAACCGTGTCACGACGCTAAGACACTTCGGGACAGACGAACAGCTTGATGCCCTCGTTGTGCGAGGGAAGCGGCCCCTAGCTCAGTCAAGCGAAAGAGCGCCGGATTGAAACCCCGGAGGTCACCGGTTCAAGTCCGGTGGGGCCGACTCAATGACGTGTAGCTCAATGGCAGAGCAGTGGACTGTTAATCCGCGGGTTGCTGGTTCGAGTCCAGCCATGTCAGCAGTGGGGTAGCTCCCCTGTCTCTGAAACTCCCCCTGATCAGGGGACGGAGGAGACGCGCGCTTCTTCTAGCGGTCTAAGAACCCTCCGTGGAGGAGGTAACGCGGGTTCGAATCCCGTAGCGCGCCTAGCTTTCCCTGTTGGTGCAATTGGCAGCACGCCGGGCCCTGGACCCGGAAGTTGGGGTTCGAGTCCTTGACGGGGAGCCGTAGCGGGGTGGCGCAGTTGGTAGCGCAGCGGGCTCATAACCCGAAGGTCACCGGTTCGAGTCCGGTCCCCGCAACTATCTGAATCTGTAGCTCAGTTGGTAGAGCACGGGGCTCTTAACCCTGGTGCCGAAGGTTCGAGTCCTTCCAGATTCACATAGGGGCGTTCCGTGTGTGGCTGATCAGCGCACGCCCAAATGAAGGCAACGTGAGGGTAGCTCAGCGGCCCAAAGCACCCGACGCAATCGGGGGACGCCGGTTCGAATCCGGCCCCACTGCATGTTGTTGCTGTCCGACGACGGAACCCGGACGGCACCCCTGGTCATAGCTCAGTCGGAAGAGCGCCCGCTTTGGGAGCGGGAGGCCGCAGGTTCGAGCCCTGCTGACTAGACAGAGAAGAACCCCCCGGTCTGCGTTCCGGGGGGTCCCCCCGACGTTAGCAGCGTCCGCAGCGTGATCGCGGCCTCTTCCAAAGTTGTTGTTACCCCTAGGAAGTGATGCACCAATGCACGAGGGCCAGGACGAGCCCGAAGGCCCTCGCCTGAGGGCCGCTGACCAGCCCAACAGGGCACAGCGCAAGGCCAGTTGGCGTCAGGATGCGCTCTTCGAACTGGAGGAGCTGGGCGACCTCTTCAACCTCCCCGCCTCCGTGCGGCACGTCGACCCTCCGGGGGTTCGGCTGTGACCAGAGGACCAGCCCCCAAGGAGAACGCGGCACGCCGCAACGTTCACCAGCACGCGCAGCAGCTCCCCGCCGGCACTCAGCCCGGCCGCGAGCTGCCGAAGGGGCTCGGCATCACGACCCCTGGCGCGAAGCGCTTTTGGAAGACGTGGAGTCAGGCCCCGCAGACAGCTGCATGGACTGAGACGGACTGGGCCGAGCTTGAGCTGACTACGAAGCTCGTTGACGGCCTTTTCCTGGGTGACCTGAAGCTTGCCGGTGAGATCCGGCAGCGAGTTGCCAAGTGGGGCGCAACGGTCGAGGACCGCGCCCGACTCCGAATGACTTTCGAAAAGACCGATGAGAACGAGCCCGCGGCGCCTTCTGAGGCCCCTACGGAGGTCGACATGGACGAGGAGCTTTACAAGCTGCTGAACGGCTCCTAGATAGGCGGGTGAGGCCCTGTGCAGACAGGAAACCTCCCCGCAGGAGTACCGAAGCCGACTGAGACTCTGGGATACCAGATCATTCGCTGGGCTCAGAAATACATCGTCCAGCCTGATGGAGACCGAGCCGGGGAATCCTGGCAGTTCACACCCGAGCAGCTGCGCTTTGTGTTGTGGTTCTACAGCATCCGGCCAGACGGAACCTGGACGTACAGCGCGGCCACGCTTCGACGCGCAAAGGGCTGGGGGAAGACGCCTCTCCTCGCGGCCTTGGCCATCGTGGAATTCCTCGGGCCCTGCCGCTTCAGCCACTTCGACGCCTTCGGGCTGCCAGTCGGCAAGCCGGTCCCTCTCCCTGTTGTGCAGATCGGTGCTACGGCGCTCGACCAGACGGACCAGACGCTAGACATGATCCGAGGAATGCTCTCGGAGTCTCCCGCAGAGTCTGAGTATGGCTTGGACATCGGTAAGAGCATCGTCCAGTTCAAGTCTGGCAAGCCCGGCTCTATCAAGCCGAAAGCGACTGCCGGCCGAACCAACGAGGGCAACAGGCCGACGTTTGCACTCATGGACGAGGTCCACCACTGGGTTTCCAGCAATGGCGGTCCGGACTTCTACCAGACCATCAAGCGAAACATTGAGAAGACGACTAAGGCGGGTTCGCGTTGGGTCTGTACGACGAATGCGTACAACCCCAACGAGGACAGCGTTGCCCAGATCATCCATGAGTCCGACATGGTCACTCAGGGGTATTGGCTGTACGACTGCCTAGAGGGCTCCATCGACGTTGAGGACATCAGAGATGAAGCCTTGGTTCGAGCGTCCCTGATAGAGGCGTATGGAGACGCGACATGGGCCGACATCGACGGCCTGACGCGAACCATCCTGTTTGACCGCACGACTCCTGACAGCACCTATTGCCGGTTCTTCTTCAACCAGATCGCCGAGTCTTCAGACGGCTGGATGAGTAAGGCCGAATGGGATGCCTGCCTGGACGAGGACGACCCTATAGAGCCCGGCGATCAGATAGCCGTGGGCTTTGACGGGTCGATCCGTGGTGATGCTACGGGCCTTGTCGGAGTCCGCTTGCGGGATGCGAAGTTGTTCGTCCTCGGTGTCTGGGAGCGTCCTGAGCACGCTCCCGATGACTGGGAAGTCGACGTTCTCTCAGTAGAGGCCGCCGTGAATACGGCCTTCAAGACGTACCGCGTTGAGTGGTTCTACGGAGACCCGCCTTACTGGCAAGAGAACATCGGCCGTTGGTCCATCGAGCATGGCGAGGACTATGTCTTTGAGTTCTGGACGAATAAGCCAACGAGGATGGTCCAAGCCGTCGAGCGTTTTCGCACTGCCGCCATGGTGGGCGATGTGAAGCATGACGGAGACCCGCGCCTTACCCGGCACGTCCTGAATGCCGTGACCCGTGAAGTACCTCAGGGCCTCCTCATTACGAAGGACAGCCCGAGATCCAAAAGGAAGATCGACCTTGCCGTATGTGCCGTGCTCGCTCTTGAGGCGAGAGCAGACGCCATCGCTGATGGCCGTATGCAGATCCGGAGGTCCAGAGTAGTGGGGTGGTAGCCGTTGGCCGATATTGAAGTTGGATCTCCACCCAATACGCCCTCGGGCTGGGTCGACTGGCTACACGCAAAGCTACTCAGGCGCCGAACCTATCTGCGGTTCTGCTCGGACTACTACGACGGCAAGCATCAGAAGATGATGTTCGCTCAGGCCAAGTATCAGAGTGAGTTTGGACGCCTCTTTGAGGCATGGTCCGATAACTTCTGTGGCCTGATCGTGGACAGCGTCAATGAGCGAATGTTCATCGACGGCTTCCAGATGAGTGACGAGCCAGGCGGAGACAAGGACGCTCGGGAGATTTGGCAGCGGAACCACCTGGATGCCGAGTCGAATGCAGCCCACCTTGACGCCATGGTCCACGGAGTCTCTTACGCCGTTGTCTGGGCCGACTCAGACGGACAGCCGACAATCACTGTCGAGTCCGCTGAAAGCGTCGTAGTGCAGCACAAGCCCGGTTCACGCTGGGATATCGAAGCCGCGGCGAAGTTCTTCACAGATGACTGGGGCCGAGAGTTCGTCACCCTCTGGTGGAACGGCAAGGTCTACACAGGCACCGGAATGACTGGGGCATGGGGCGATTACAAGGAAGCCCCTAACCCTCTGGTCGAACCTCCCGTTGTGCCGATCCCGAATCGCAGCAGGCTTGCCGGCCCTCACTTGTCCGACCTCGCGGTTGTCATCCCGCTTCAGGATGCGGTCAACAAGACCGTTGCTGACGCGCTGGTTGCATCTGAATTTGCCGCCTGGCCTCAGCGCTACGTGACGGGTCTTGAGATCCAGGAGGACGAGCAGGGCCGACCAATGGAGCCTTACAAGGTTGCCGTTGACAAGCTCCTCCAGGCCGAGAACCCAGAGGTGAAGTTCGGCCAGTTCGAAGCCGCAGACCTGAAGAACTACGTGAACTTGGTCAACATGCTGGTTCAGCATATGGCCTCTATCTCCCGTATCCCGTTCCACTACTTCCTGTTGAACGGCGGTACCGCTCCGTCTGGCGAGTCCATTACTTCTGCTGAGGCCGGACTGATCGCCAAGACGCGTGAGCGAATGCTGCATTTCGGAGAGGCTTGGGAGCGCATTATGCGCCTCGCCTTCCGTGTACTCAAGGACAAGAGGGCGGAAGCCCACGGCGCTGAAGTCATTTGGCGTGATCCTGAGAACAGGACCGAAGCACAGCACATGGACGCACTTCTCAAGGCACAGATGATCGGTGTCCCGAGAGACCAACTCCTTCTTGATGCGGGTTATACCCCGCAGCAGATCGAGCGCTTCCGCACTATGCGGGAGCAAGACGCCAAGGACGCAATGGAACTGGCGAAGAAGTACCCGGCCCCACAGCCGGAACAGCCCAATGACCCAAAGGCTAAGGCCGAGTCAACGGCTCGCAAGGCCCCACAGGGCAACTCGGGTAACGCAGCCCGCAAGGCTGCATAACTCAATCACTCACAAGGACGGCTCCCGCAATGGGGGCCTTTTTTGATGCCACCGAAATGGAAGGCTCCCATGGACGACACCACGCAGAACCAGAACGACCAGCAGAACACCCCCGACCCAAAGACCTCTGAGGGCGTGCCCGATGTGGCAGCCCTTCAGGCAGATGTCGAGCGGTGGAAGGCCCTCTCTCGTCAGAACGAGAAGAACTACAACGAAGCTCGCACTGAGCTTTCTTCGCTGAAGGAAGCCCAGATGACGGATGCCGAAAAGGCCATTGAGGCCGCGAGGACCGAGGCGCGGAATGCGGCTCTCTCCGAGGTCGGTTCGCGTCTCGTTGACGCTGAGCTTCGAGTTCAGGCTGCGACTGCTGGTGTGACGCTTCCGCCCGCCGAATATCTCAACACCACTGCCTTTGTCGGTGCTGACGGTGCGGTGAATACCGACGCCATCAAGGCGTTCGTGTCGTCCCTCCCCAAGCCGTCCAACTCCCCCGAATTTGCCCAGGGGATTGGCCTTGGCCGTCAGGGCGATTCCGGCTCTTACGCAGCCGGTCAGATCGGCCGTGACGCCCTTTCTCGAATGTCTCCCCAGGAAATTGCTGCTGCCCGCAAGGCGGGCAAGCTCGACGCACTGATGAAGGGGGACCTCTGACCTAAAGAGGTACCACATTGACTTTTACTACTCAGGCCGGTAACAACGCTGGTGCCGGTGCACTTCAGGCCCCTGGTGGCCATTTCATTCCCGAGATTTGGACTTCCCAGCTCCTTGAGGACCTGGATGACAATCTCGTTCTCGGTTCCCCGGAGATCGTGAATCGCCAGTATGAGGGCGAGTTCCGGCGTGAGGGCGACGTTGTTCGCATCCCTCACTTCGTTGACACCGTGACCGACAAGGGAATTGTCAAGGCATACGGGTCCATCGGTACGGCTGACCACGCGGCCCTTGAGTACATCAAGATGACCGTTGCGAAGGGTTCGAGCTTCCACCTGGAACTTGACAATTTGCACCAGCTCCAGACCAAGACGGGCATTGACCTGATGAGCAACCTCATCAAGCAGCGCGCTCGGACTCTGGCGAACACCATGGATTCCCTCATTGCCAAGACGATTCTTGCGGCCGTAGCTGGCAAGGACCTGAACGGCACCGAGAACCGCAACGCCACCGTCACCAGTCTGCCTGCTCTGCACGGCTCCATTGACAAGATCGTTGACGGGGACTTCTCGGCGGCCATCGACATCAGCGTCTATGACTTCGTCGTGTCGATGCTCGAAAAGCTCGACATCAAGGGCGCCCCTCAGGACCGGTTCCTGTTCATCTCCCCGAAGCTTCGGTCTGCGCTTCTGCGTGACCCGAAGTTCATTGATGCCTCTCACTTCGGTGGGGGCGCGGTTATGCCGACCGGCGTTATCGGCACCATTCTGGGTGTCCCGGTTCGAGTTGCGAACACCCTCGGCTCTCACACTCGGAGCACTGAAAAGCTGGTCAAGAACCGTCACACGGACTTCTCCAGCGTCGACATGTTCATGGGCTCGACTGCTGCGGTTTCGCTCATCGTTCCGTTCGCGGAGATGCAGGCGTACCAGCCCGAGGTGAAGTTCACCAACGCCATCAAGTCGCGAGTTATCTACGACGCGAAGGTGATTCGGCCCGAACAGCTCGTTGTGGCTCAGAACGTCGAGACGCTGATCTCGACCCACAACACGGCTAACAACGGCGCGTAAGGAGGCCCTTTTGCCTCTGGCTACCGTTGACGATGTGGCCGCCCGTATTGGGCGGCCCATTGCCGCAGACGAAACAGCTCGTGTCAGCGCCTTCCTGGTCGACGTGACTGGCCTCGTTGAGGACTACTGCGGCAGAGACATGGACAGGCGGAGTGGCCAGAGCATCACCCTCTACCCGGAGGGTGGTTGTGTCCTCCCTGTCCCCGCTCGCTATCTGACCTTCCTCACGGTGTCCGCTGTCGAGCAGGACGACCAGGCCGTGACTGACTACTCATTCAACGGCCGTCAGCTCGTCCGTGAGTCGGGCTGGGGCGAATCCGCGGTGACCCTCACAGCCTCCTGGGGCTACGAGGTAACTCCCGCTTCGCTCAGGGCTGTTGCGTGTTCCGAAGTGATCCGCTGGCTTGCTCTCTCCCCTGGTGTGGAGAGGGAGCGAGTGGGAGAGGTGGAGGTTGAGTTCTCAGGCGCCAGCTCGGCGCAGACGCTCTCTCCGCCGACCAGGACCAGCCTCCGCCCGTACAGGCGTGGTGGTGCTGGTTCCCTGACGCTTCGGAAGGAAGGGCCCGTCCTCGACCTGAGGGGGCCCGTTGTTGTCCATGACTGATCCGGTGGAGGTCTGGCGGACCTCCACACAGGTCAAGAACGCGTATACCAGCCGCCCTGACTGGGACCAGGCCGTGAAGGTCTGGGACGGCTTCGCCAGTGTCCAGCCGGATAGGGCGTATGAGTCCTACTCCCCCGAGAGGGACCAGTCTCAGGAACGGCTCTCGCTGTTCGTCCCCTATACAGCCGTCGTCGCGTCTGGCGACAGAGTCAAGCTCGATGGCCACATGTACGAGGTCGACGGGGAGCCCGAACGGTGGGGCTACACGTCCCGCCGGCACCTGAAGCTCTCCATCTGGAGGGCACTTCGATGACCACTCCCAAGGGTGCCCGTACGAAGTTGACACTCCATCAGGGTTGGCAACGCGAGGCCCTGGCCCTCCCTGGCGTCCGGGAGCTGGTAGCCAAGCACACAGGCGAGCTGCTGCACCGTGCCATCACTGACGCTCCCCGAAGGGGACACCGGTCCCTTCCCTGGAACGCCATCAAGAAGAACCTTGAGGCGTACGTCCAGCTCGACCACAACGGTTGGTTCGGCAACGTCGTGATCGAGGACGATCCCAAGGTCCGACACGCGATGCTCCAGGAGCGAGGGTTCACCACTCCTCGGGGACGCAGGGTTAAGGGCCGTAGGTACCTCAAGGGCGCCCTGTTGAAAATGAGGGTGCAATGAGGATTGACCCGATTGAGTTCCTGGTCACCTATCTCGACTCCCTCACGGACATCCCTGATGGATCGGTGCTGGGTGACCTCAACAACCATGTCACTGGCGAAACCGCAATATACCTAGAGCACATGGGCGGTTTCCGAGTCGTCCGAGACCGGATGGACCGGATTGACGTTGAGTACGCCGCTTACTCGATGGACCGTAAGGAAGCCGTTGATCTCGTCCTTCTCGTCCGCGAGAAGTTCCTAGAGGCCCTGCCCAACACGTCTGTTGGTGGCGCCCTGGTGCTCGACGTCGAAGAGATCGACTCCCCGAAGTACGACCCTGACGAGTCCTCGCGCGAGCACGTGTATTGCGGGCAAGTAGCGGTCTTCTACACCGCAGCCTGACAACCCCTCCGAGCCTCTAGGACTCGGATTGAAGCCCCCGTCTCCGGGGGCTTTTTTGTTTCCCCGAGGAGATCCCATATGGCCAATGATGCAAAGAAGATTCGATTTGCGCCGAACGGCGCGATCTACGTAGCGCCTGCGAGCGAGAGCCTTACCCCGCCTGTCGACCTGGGCACCGTCGACACCCCGCCTACCGGTTACAAGGCGCTCGGCTATGTCGATGAGGGCGGCGTGACGCTCACCCCCGCGATTGAGACTCAGCCGGTCAATGCCTGGCAGTCGGCTACGGCAGTTCTCTACAACGTCACCTCTGCGAGTTTCAGCGTGAAGGCGACTCTCCAGGAGACCAACGAGATTACGACTGAGCTTTTCTGGGGCGCTGAGTGGGTTGAGGTCATGTCGACTGACCCGACTCCTGTTGGCACGGGAGTTTTCCGGCTTGACCTCTCGTCCACTCCGGACCTGAAGGAACTGTCTCTCGTCGTGGACTGGCAGCAGGGCGCCATTCGGAGCCGTTGCGTGATTCCTCGCGCGATGATTTCGGACCGAGGTGCTATCCAGCTCAGCCGTACCGAGAACGGTAAGTACGAGCTGACGATTGAGGCACTGGACTCGGCCGGAAAGCTCGCTTACGTGCTGACCAACGACGACATCGTTGCAGCTGCCTAAGAGTCGCCTCTAAGCAGGGGCGGGGCTACGTCCCTGCCTCTGCGGCGTCCTCCGCCAATAAAGTTACGCACTCCGGACAGTCGACTTCACCACGGCCCGGCACCTCAGGTATCCGCCGACCACACCAGGAAACCGCCTGGATGATCTGACCCGCAGACGGCTTCATAAGCCTGTGGGTAAGCCGGTCACCCCCAAATCCCGTGGGTTCCTCACTGGCGGGCGCAGTCATCAGATTGCCCCTGTGGTCAAGCCAATTGGTCGTCTCGCTCATATCTCTCTCTTACCCCACCCAAGGAGTACCCATGTCCACTCAGAAGAAGTCTGGCCCAAAGAAGAACGGCGCCAAGAAGGTTGCTGCGGCTGCTGCTGAGGCCAAGAAGACCTTTGCCACGTTCGAGCACCGCGGACTTACCTTCAAGATTCCCCACCCGAAGAACTTCCCTCTTGAGGTTCTGATGACGGATGACGAGCTGGTTGCTACTCAGCTCATCCTTGGTGAGGATCAGTGGGCGGCGTATCTCTCGACCCGTCCAGACATCGAGGACTTCGGCGAGTTCGCTAAGGCGATGTCTGAGGCCCAGGGACGGGATGAAGACTCGGGAAACTGATGGCAGTCGTCCGCGTCATTCAGGAGTTCCCCGATGAACTAGAAGCTGACTTGCTTGAGTTCTTCGGGGTCGACCTCCTGAACCTGTGGCGTGGACGGCTTTCCTTGCGTCGTATCGGCGTCCTCATCAATTCCCTGATGAACAAGCCTGGACGCTCAACTCTTCTCATGGCCATGGACGAACGTGCCAAGTGGTCTGAGCGTGAATACCTGCTCGCGCGTATGTCTGACGCGCTTGAGCTTTCCAACTTCCTTTTCCTCAAGGCCAACGTCCCTGACGAGGACGCACGGGACCTTGAGTTTCCTGCACCGATTCCACGGCCCGGTGAACCGGAGCCGCAGCCCACGTCAAAGGTCGAGTTCAGCGATGCAGCAGAACTCACCACCTTCTTTGGGCGGCTGAACAGCGTCTAAGGGGGCTCCATGGCTGAGGGACGCGGACCTATCAAGGTCGGCACCGGCTTCATCGAAATCATTCCCAAGGTCCTTCAGAAGGACGTGGAAGACCTTCGCCGCAAGGTCTCTGGCGAGATGGCGAAGCTCGGCGCCAAGGCTGCCAAGGATATTTCCGAGGGCGCGAAGAAGGGCCTTGCGGCTCTGCCGGCTGAGGTAGACAAGGCTGCGAAGAAGGCCAACGAGCAGACCAAGAAGCGCAAGAAGGAATCCCAGAAGGATATCCAGCGCATTGAGGCTCAGATCACCCGTGAGTTTGGCGAGGAAGCCGCTAAGCGCTTCCGTGCCTTCCGGGACCTTGAGCAGAAGAAGGAGAAGGCTCTTCGTAAGACCTCTGCGGCTACGAAGACGGCTCTGCGTGAGACGGTGCGCCTGGAGGAGACTGCCGCACGACAGAGGCAGGCTGCCGCTGAGCGCCTGGAGAGAGACCGTGTGAGGGCCCTCCGGGCAACTCAGGCCGAGCACGCACGTATTGAGCGGGACAAGACCCGCCTTGAGCAGGCTCAAGAGCGTCTGAGGATTCAGGCTCTCCGTGAGGCTAACCGCGTGCAGGTGGCCGAGCAGCGCGAGGCTACTCGTCTTCAGATTGCGCAGATGCAGCAGGCCACGGCTATGCACCGCGCACAGATGCAGCAGCAGACCGCAAATCAGCGCATGGCCCTTCAGGCGCAGGTCCAGGCTCAGAGGACTGCGGTACAGGCTCAGATAGCTGCTCTCCGGGAACAGGCTGCCGCACAGCGGGCCACCCTTCAGGACGGCATTGCTGCCCAGCAGCGACGTATGACGGACCTCCGTGACCGGATGCGCGATATTCAGCGCGACATCAACACGACCAACACCACGACGACGAGCTATTTCAAGAAGACTGAGACGTCTCTTAGGCGTATGGGTACCTGGTTTGATCAGGTGGGTATGTCGATCAATGAGGCTGGAAACATCCTCTCAACTCGTTTCCTCGCCCCTCTGGCGGCTGCTGGTTCTGCCCTTACTGCTATCGGTGTCGAGAACGCCGATAAGAGGTTGCTGGGTCAGCTCGGCCTTTCCTCTGCGGGTGTCTCTAAGAGTGTGTCTGCTGCGCAGATGGCAGCCATCCAGAACTTCGCAATCGACACTCCTTTCAGCATCGATGTCATGCACGAATATCAGATGAAGCTGATTCGCTCCGTCGCTGGTGCTGACAAGGATTGGTACAGCAAGGACGCTTCAACGCGGACGGGTGCAGCCAACAATGCTGCGTCGAGAACGACTGACTTGATTATGGCCATCGGTGACTCGATGGCCCGAGCCGGAAACCTGAATCCACAGCAATTCCAGCGCGCCATGTACGCGATGGACATGATCATGGATATGGATCGGGCGCCGACAAAGAATGTCAAGCAGCTCGCAGCGGCCTCCGGTATGCCTGCTTCTGAACTCGCAATGCTGCTTGGCTTCGAGAACGCTCAGGAGATGTGGAAGGTCATCGGTACTCCTGCCGCTAAGGGTGGCGGTGTCAGCGGTACCGAGATCATGAACGCGATGCTCAACTACTGGAATCCCGAGAAGTACAAGGGGTCTCAGACGGGTTCGGGTTCGCGTGGCTTCGCTTCCAAGATGACCAGCGAGACCATTACTGGTCGCCTTCAGCAGATGAAGGAAAGGGCCTCGTTCGAACTCGGAAATCTCTTCGTTGAAGAGGGCAAGGACGGGACGTACCAGTACACGGATCTTGGTAACAAGATTGCGGGTACTGGTGGACTCCTGGATCAGGTGCAGGAGCTTGCAAAGAAGTGGGCTCCGAAGGTTGACGACTTCCTGACCCTGTTCCTTGATGGTGTCGAGACGTTCATAAGCACCATCGACCGAGCCGCTACCTGGATCGAGGAGTCTGGGCTAGGCGAACTGGCAGGGCCGATCACTGAGTTCCTGCTCCAGTGGGGACCCCTGATCCTGGCTGTAGGGCTCCTGTCCAAGGTGCTCGGTAAGGCCGTTGGTCTTGTCGGTCGGGCCTTCGCTCCTGCTGCTGCTCTGACACGAGCTGGTGTGAGCGCGTACGAGGGACAGCGGGACATCCGTAGCCAGCGGCGTGCAGCTCGGGACGCTCGGAACGAGGCTCGGGGCAACGGGGCTTCCCGCCGTGACGTTCGTCAGGCAGGCCGTGAGGCTTACCAGCAGCAGCGCACCACCAACCGGAACGGCGACAGCCGTACGACTGGCAGGCGGCTCCTCGACGGCTTCATGGGCCGTGACTCCCGAGAGCAGGACGGACAGCGCCAGATCCGGGAACTCGAGAATCAGATTCGTGAGGCCCGTGACGAGGCTTCGCGGCTCCGGGACGAGCTGCGCGAGGCAAACCGGGAGTCCATGCGGCAGATCACTGCGGCCCTCGCCGGCAACGGCAACGCCTCTGTGCAGGGGGCTGCCAACGCAGCTCAGAACGCGGTCAACCAGATCCAGACCCAAGCTCAGCAGGCCAACAGCACCTCTCTGGCCCAGCTCCACCAGGAGCTAGACAAGGTCAAGAAGGCCGCGCGGGACGTTGTTTCGGAGCTGGGCAAGGTCAACAGCCAGAACCTCAACTCGGTCACCGCGGAGTTCACTGCCCTGAAGTCTGCGGCTGAAGAGGCCGGTAAGCAGATCACCAGTGACAACACCCGTGTTGGAAACCTGGATGGCAAGGATCTCAACAAGATCACCTCTGAGTTCAACGGCCTCAAGACGGCTGCACAGAACGCGGGCAAGGAGATCACTTCCGACAACACCCGTGTCGGGAACCTCAACGCGAAGCGGGTTACGGACGTCACGGAGTCCGTCAACAACCTCCGGAACGCTGCCAAGCGGGCTGCGGATCAGATCGGTGACGGAGGCATGTCCTCGTCCACCTCTGGACGCACGGCGAACCTCAACAAGCGTCGCCTGACCGACGTCATCCAGGAGTTCAGGAAGCTGACCAGTGCAGCGGACGGGGCTTACGACAAGATCGGGCAGGGCACAGGTGCCGGCTCTCTCGCGGGCCGTGTCGGGCTCCTCAACAACCGGTCCCTCAAGGACCTGATAAACCGGGTCAAGGATCTGGCTAACAAGCTGGAGGACGCCAAGAAGGAAGCCCAGGGCCTTGATACTTCTCTCGGGAATATCTCGAAGAAGTCTCCTGGTGGAGGCGGCAGCGGGGGCAATTCCAGGAAGGCCCGCGGTGGTGTTGCCAAGCGGTCTGAGCCCTCCTATGCGGGTGTCATGCCCGGTTATCAGCCGTGGGCGGACAAGATTCCGACTCTGCTTACTCCTGGCGAGGCGGTTCTTCGCCCCGAGGTCGCGAGCCAAATTGGCGAGGAGACCATCAACACATGGAACTCTCTCGCCATTCGAGGGAAGATCTCGCGTCACGCTCGCGGTACTAGCGGCGGCGGTGGAAAGTTCGACCTTGACCAGATCAGGGAGCTAATCAGTCTTCAGAACATCGCGCCAGTCGGTAAGGCGATGCTCAAGACAATGAAGCTCGATGGGACGTCTAACCCTCTGGGTGGAAGTGTTCAGGGCGGAATTCTCCGCACTGGTGATCACTCCGCCAGGATCGGTGGCGCGGTCGGTGCCCAGAAGTTCAAGGGCATGTATGACTGGATGACCGAGGACGTTTACACGCTCCTCAAGAAGGTCCCGTCTGGAATCGGTCAGATCGCCGGTATCCTCGGCGGAACCCTCAGCCCTGTCATCGGTGATTACTTCTGGGATGACGTCTGGAAGGGCCGTGGAGACATTGTCGATCGCGGAAAGACCTACCTCAGCCACCTATTCAGCACGGAGACATTGGGCAAGGTTTGGGACAACCTTTGGGGTGGCGCGACTGACTCTCTCGGCGCCATCTGGGACATGGCCACAAACCCTATCGACACCTTCACAGGTTTGTTTGACGACATCGGAGAAATCGTCTCCGGGAGTTACAACAACCTGATTGGGATGGTCTCGACCGTCAAGGACATCAAGGGCTCTCCACTTGGCTATGCCAGGCGGGTCTATGACGGCTTCATGAGCAATGCCCAGGAAGCGATGCCCAATACCAAGGGCCTGTTTGATTTCTCCAGCGGGGCAAAGCTGAGCGCCAAGGTTCCTGACTTCGGAGCCGACATGGTCTCTGCTGGCAAGGGCTCCGGGGCCCAGAGATGGGCCCCCGTTGCGGCTCAGGCCCTCTCCATGCTCCGCCTCCCTGGGACTGCCCTGAGCACGGTTCTGCACCGTATTCAGATGGAGTCGGGTGGAAATCCAAACATCGTCAACAAGTGGGATTCCAACTGGGCAGCAGGGCATCCATCGGTCGGTCTTATGCAGGTCATCGGCCCAACGTTCAAGGCGTATGCCGGGATGTTCAAGAAGACGGGTCCTTTCCTATATGGAACGTCGGTCAACCCTCTCGCCAACATTTACGCGGGCCTCAACTATGCGCGAAACCGCTATGGCTCGCGCTGGCAGTCGGTACTTGCAGGGAACACGGGATATGCGACGGGCACCATGTCTGCTTCTCCTGGCCTCGCAATGGTCGGTGAGAGGGGTCGTGAACTCGTCGCCTTTGGCGGGGGTGAGCGGGTCTTCGACAACGAGGACACCGAAGCCCTGCTGAACGGAAAGAAGTACGAAATCCACGTACACGAAGCACGCATGGAGCCGACTCCTGCGGCAGTGCTCAGGGCTCTCCAGACAGCGGAGGCTCTTTACACGAATCTGTAGTAAGGGGGCTCCATGCCAATTCCGGTGAAGGTCAGGCCAGCGCCACCAGTGGTCACCCGACCAACGGCGCCGGCACCCGTCACTTGGGGCCGGACGAGCGTTTCAATCGTAGGGAACAACGGTCAGGGGGAGGAAATCCCTCTGACCGCCTTCGACAACTCGGCTTGGCCATCCATCATCATGCAGCCCGGAGCTACCGGGCTCGACATGCCTGCATTCGGTCTCTTCTCTGATGAGTCCCCGAATCTCGACGGCTCTATATACCGGTCTGCTCGGGCTGCTGCCCGAGAGATCATGATTCCGGTCTACCTTCACGGCATTGATCGACAGTCCGTCAACCAACTGAAGCGCAAGCTATTCCAAGCCCTCAACCCCAAGCGGGGTTACTGCCTCCTTAAGTTCACCGAGGGCAACAATAGGACTCGGCAGATATCTGCTTACTACAAGGGCGGTATGGAGGGGGCCGAAGGGGAGACGGCTGGCTTCACGTGGGCTAGGTACGGCCTCAATTTCACCGCTATGGACCCCTGGTTTTATCCGAGTCGCCTTCAGTCCGTCCGGTGGGACTTCGGCACTGGCGAAGCTCTGCTCAGCACCACCACGGGATTCTTCCCCCTGCACCTCAGTGACGGTGTGATGGGTGGTCCTGGAGAAAGCCTCATCATAGATAATCCAGGGGATATCGAGGCGTGGCCCATCTGGGAGCTTCATGGGCCCATCAAGTCGTTCAACCTAACCGGCCCGACTGGAGAAGTCGTCAAGGCTTCTCCTCCCTCTGATGGTAGTGATCTCGTGCCCTCCGGGCGAGTGCTCACCATCGATACGAGGCCCGGCAAGAAGACCGTGAAAGACAACACGGGCGTTAACTATTGGTCCAAGTTGGAAACCAATCCACAGTTCTGGCCGGTCGAGCCCGGCGATACGAATGCAAGCGTGTCCGTAGTAACCGGTGCAGGCAAGGCCGCGGTGGTCCTGTCCTTCTACCCCCGGTACGCGAGCTACGTGTAAGGGGGAGCCTTGGGCTACCGAGTTGAGGTATTCGACAAGAACCTGAAGCGCATTGGCGAGATTGATGAATGGATCTCGCTTGATTTCACCGTACGACTGGCCCAAGAGGGAATCTGGCAACTCCTAATCAAGGACGACACGCCTCAGTCGGATCTCATCGAGAAGGGCGGGGGCATCGCCATTTGGCAGGACGGTGTTTCTAAGCCGCTGCTGTCGGGGCAGGTAGATGTGTTCCAGAAGTATTGGACGAAGGTCCAGCACACGGGGCCCGGCTCTCTCTACATCGGAGGCAAGTGTCATAACGCGCTGACCTACCGCCGATTGGCCTTTCCTGATCCCTCTAAGGCCGTCTCTCAGCAGTACCTAGCGAGGCTGCCTAGCCGTCTGGTCCGAAAGACGTACGGTCCTTCCGCCATCTATGAGGAGCTTTACAACGCGCTTGGCAGCGGGGCCCTCGCAAATCGGCGGGTAAGCGGCCTCAACATGACTGCACCTGTTGAGCCTCCCCTTCCGGCTTACCCCATCACAGACACTCTTCGATTCGATGTGATCGGCGCAAAGCTTGAGGAGTGGTTCAAGGCCCGCAACGTGGCCTATCGCTTCATCTACAACGCCACTACGCAGTTGGTTGACCTTGAGATTTTTACTCCTCGGGATCGCTCCAAGGAGATCCGGTTCAGCCCGGAACTGGGGAACCTTCGCGAATACATCTGGACCCTCAATGCGCCGAAGGTCACCAGGGCCATTGTCGGCTGTGCTGGCGAGAACCTGGACCGGTATTACTACCAGAAGGTTGACTCTGCCGCTGAGGCTGAGTGGGGAATGCAGGTCGAGCAGTTCATTGACCGTCGAGACATTCAGCTTGTCGTGGATAAGGCGACGGGACAGCCGAAGAAGTCCGACGCGACGATGACGGCTGCGGACTTTGAGAACGCCAAGGAAGCGGCCGAGGAGGCTGCCTCAAACGCCCTTGAAGAGGGCGTGATGAGTGGCAACTTCCAGATTTACCCGATCGACACAGCCGACTGCCTCTTTGGTCGAGATTACTTTGTTGGCGACAAGGTGACGGTGGCCGTAGACGGCACCGAGTACAGCGATGTCGTACGTGAGGTCACGATCTCCGTTGACGACGGTGGAAATACCCAGGACGTGAATCCGAAGATCGGCCAGCAGGGAAGCGGTGAGCCGCTGAATCTCTACAAGACCGTTTATGACATGCAAAAGAAGTTGCGCAAGCTAGAGGCGAGGATGTGACGAATGGCAGAGATTAGCTACCCATTCAATGAGGACAACGCCAACGGCGGCGCAAAGGTCGTGTCTCAGACGCAGTGGCAAGCCATGGCAAAGCTCTGGGGACCGGACCGAGTTGACTTCCAGCTCACTGCCAACACGTACGGAAGCACCAGCCTTCCCTTTTGGGCGACCATCGTGAACGGGCGCACAGTCCAGGTTAACCCTGGAAAAGCTTGGGTCGGAGGCTTCTATTACAGCCTTACAGCCACGCAAGGCGTGACAGTGCCTAACAACTCCACGACCAGGCCGCGTAAGGATCTGATTGTCCTTCAGGCGGACATGGCCAAGGGTGCAGTGAATCTCGTCATCGTCACGGGTACGCCTGCCGCTTCTCCTGTAGCGCCACAGCCACGGCGCCAGGCAGGCGGACTCTGGGAAATGCCTCTGTACGAGGTCGACGCAGCGGCGAACAATGCATCGGTCACGATCGCTGGTCGCATGCCTTTCGACTCGGCTCCTAGCGTCTCAGTCCCTTGGAATGCTGGAAATTCGGCTGCGTTTCTTCCTCGCGGCTCGTTCGTCGTCAACATGGACAATGCCAACGGGGATGCGCAGACCGAGAGCTTCAACGGCAGGGACGCGTATCTCGTCACTCGCCATCTCGGTAAGTCCAAGACCTACACCCCCAGTGTTCTCAACGTCAGTGCCCTGCCAACCAACTTCCGTACTGGACGCTGGCGTTGGATCGCTCCTAATACGTTTTGGTTCTCTGCACGAATCGATGTAGACCGTAACTCCGGTGCTTGGGTCAGTGGCTCTAATTGGCGCTCCGGGATCACCCTGCCTGTGGCCTCGAACAAGAAGGCCATACAGGTGCTGCACGGGTACATGGCCAACCCGGAAAGAAGCGCGGGCCTGCCGAACATGCTCTCAATCACGGCGACTACCGAGCCGGGGACTTCCGCTCTCCTCCTGCACGTACCCAACGTCGAGACCGCAACTGGCGGACTCGACGGCCTCAGGGGCTTTCCTGCTCGCTCAACATTCTCGATCTCTGGAGTCATCGAGTCGAACCAGATCACTGAATAGGCGGTAATTCATGGCACGAAATATCTTCGGTGGTACCGCCTCTGATGTGGCAGAGGACGCCTCCGGCGTCCGGGTTCCTGGTGCTACGGGAACGGTCTGGGACGGCCCCTCTGAGGGCGCAACACAGGTAACCGACCTCCTCAGCCCAGAGGGCGGCGCGATCACCGAACTCGTGGCCGACGAGTACGGGATGATCTCGGAGTTCCAGGGACCTGACGACGGCTCAGAACGGCTGTGGCTCGACTTCGGGGGCGGTCGAGTGGCCGTCACCTCAAGCACTGTTGGCGAGCGCCTGAGTGCCCATCTGGCTGCCGAGGACCCACACGGCAGCAAGGACCAGGCCCTTGCCGAGTTCAATGCCCAGAAGGGGGCCGCTAACGGCCTGGCGACGCTGGACGCCTTCGGCCTGGTCCTGGAGGAGCAGCTTCCTTCCGTGGCCAAGACCCCGAGCATGGTCGACTGGGTCAACGTTCGGGCTCCTGCCTACGGGGCCAGGGGCGACGGCACGACGGATGACACGGCAGCCATCAGGGCAGCCATCCGGGCAGCCGGCACCGGTGGTGTCGTGTACTTCCCCAGGGGCGTTTACCGCATCTCTGGAACGCTCGACCTTCCCCGCGGTGTGACTCTGATGGGCAGTCACTCGAATCTCATGATCGGCCCTGGGATGGGAGACGACGATTTCCCCTGCTACATCCAGGCCCTTCCGAGCTTCACCACTGGCGCCATGATTCAGATCATTGGAGACGCTGACGGAACTCACCCTGCAATCAACGGCGAACAGCGCATCTTCAACTTGATGCTCGACGGCTCCAAGGTGCCTACCGGCACCCTTGACGGTATTTATGCCGAGGGCAATGTACAAAACGTCGTCATGAGGGACGTATGCATTCGAAAGATGCCGAACAATGGCATCATCACTGGCTCAAATGCGGGCGGTGAATGGCCGTACTCTTGGCGCCTTCACTCTGTCATGGTGGACAACTGCAAGGCGAACGGCATTGTTTTTGATCGCCAGACTGACCTTTCAATGCTTGATGTTCAGGTTATTGGCTGCTGGTCCACTGGTATCCGTCTCTCCAATTCCGCTAACACGATCCTTGAAGCCTGCCGAGTGGAGTGGTGCGGAGGCTACGGATTCCACATCACTGGCGATTGGGGTAACTGGCCCGGCAGCGGTTCTATGACTATGTCTGCTTGCTCGACAGACCGTAATGGGTGGGACGGAGTGAGGGTCGACGCGACCGGTAACGGGCCCTTCATCATCAACGCTCTTCAGACGCGCCGTGATGGGCGCAACGGTGGTCCTGGTGGTGGAAAGTTCGCGGGCCTGGCCCTGCTCAACCGTGCTCCGGTCATCGTCACCGGTCTTGGCTGCTACGTAGGCACGGACGACCAGGGCACAGCTAATACGAGTCCTCAGTACGGCCTCAGGGTTGCCGATGCCCGAGACGTGAATGTCACTGCGGCTTACCTGCACGGCCTAACGGCTGGCGTGTTCCAGGAAGGCACCAACGAACGAGTCCGGCTGACCGGCATTACGACCGTGGCCGGCAACAACTATTCCGAGGACCGCGTACAGGTCTGATTTCCCTCAGGGCGGTCCTGGACTTCGGTCCGGGGCCGCCTTTGTGCTGCCCTCCTGGAGCCCCTATGACCCTTTCAAATTTCTTCTCGATCTCGGGGACTCTTGCGACCTTCGTTGCGGCTTTGGTTGTCGTCCTCGCAAGCCACAGAACCAGCGCCGCGAAGGTCTGGCGCGAGGAGGCAGAGGCCCAGAAGGAACGGGCTGACCGCCTTGCCGGCGACCTGACCGAGATCAAGAACCGCCTTACTCGGATTGAGCAGGAAAACGCCCGGCTGATCCAGCTCCTCACCTCTCTCGACCCTGCCCGCCTTGCCGTTGTCCGGCTGGCGGATAACCCAACGGAGGATTAATGGCAACTCCCATGACTCCTGCGCAGATTAAGGCGCAGCTCAAGAAGTTCGGTGTTTCGTTCAAGGAATACAAGGACTGGTCGACCCACAACCGGAACCATAAGGGTTCCTGGGGTCCCGTTCACGGCCTGATGGTCCACCACACTGGCTCTGACTCCAAGGATCAGCGACAGCTCCTGTACGCGGGCACTGCGGCTCTTCCTGGTCCTCTGTGCCAGTTCGGCCTTAGCCAGGACGGCACGATTCATCTCGTCGGCTGGGGCCGAGCAAATCACGCAGGCGCCGGGGACGATGACGTTCTTCACGCCGTTAAGAACGAGCTGAAGCTTCCCGTAGATAACGAGTCCAACACTGACGGCAATAGGCATTTTTACGGTGTTGAGATTTGGTACAGCGGTAGTCACGAGATGACCGATGCACAGTACGCGACGCTGCGAAAGCTCGCTGCGGCTATTTGCGACTTCCACAACTGGAACGAGAAGTCAGTCATTGGTCACGGTGAATGGGGCAGCCCTGGTAAGTGGGACCCCGGATACAAGCCGGGCAAGATGATGGACATGGACGAGGTCCGGGCGGACATCAAGGCAACCATTGCCAAGACGGAGCCAGAGACCCCCTCTAAGCCCACTTCCCCGAGCAAGCCGAAGCCTGCTCCGAAGCCTGTTACTCCGGCCTTCCCTGGCGCGTATTACTTCCGCCCTGGGGCTCGTAACTCATATGTCACCACGCTCGGAAAGCAGCTCGTCAAGAAGGGTTACGGCAAGTTCTACAAGCAGGGTCCTGGCCCTCATTGGACTGCCGTTGACCGAGCCGCGGTGAGGGCATTCCAGAAGGCACAGGGGTGGACGGGTAGCAACGCTGACGGCTACCCAGGCCCTGAGACCTGGAAGCGCCTGTTCTCCTGATCTCTGCACACTAAGGAGTGATGCATCATTAACGTTATCGGTTCGTTTCTTTCCAAGCACGGGGTACGGATCTATGCGGCGCTCTCGGCGCTCGTTCCCGTCCTCCTGATCATCTGGCCAGGAGTCCCGTGGGAAGCCGTCGTGGCGTCCGCTGCGGCTCTGCTCGGTGTCGGTGTAGCTGCGGCCTCGCACGAGGACACCAAGACTCTCAAGGCCCTGTACGAGGACTCTCCGTTTGCCGCTGAGCTTCGCGGACAGTCGGGCGAGTAGCCCGACCATGAACTAGGTGCAGGGGTGCACCTGGGGTAGAGAGAAACAAAAAGGCCCCCTCCCGAAAGGGAGGGGGCCTTTTCTTCGTTTGCCTAGATTGCGTCCTTGCCCTCACGGGCTCCACCGTGGCCCCAACCACAATTCAGGTTGATGCACTTAGAACAGTGACGACATTCGACGCGTGTACTTCCTTCCGGCAAGAAGCCGGAACAGTCAGCGCACTTGTGCCGTTCCTTCTCGCTCACTCGTCACTCCCCCGGCTTCACAGCCACGATGCGGACGCTGCTGACACCCTCGGTGTCCTCCAGTTCCTCCGCGCGCTGCTTGGCGCTCGGGTCGTCGTAGGCAGAGACAGACGTGCGTTCCTCGCCGCCCTCGGTCCAAGTGACTCTGTAGTTCTTCACGATGCTCCTACGGGAGAGGCCCGCCCCACTCGGGACGGGCCTCACACGGTATCTAGGGGGTCTGACAATCAGGCGTTGGCCGCCGCGTACGCTTCCTTGACCGAGGCGGGAACGCGGCCTCGGTCGTTGACGTCAAGGCCGTTCTTTCTGGCCCATGCGCGGTACTCCTCCGGAGTGGGCTCACCATCGGGGCGGGCAGGCTTGCTGGCCGCCCGGCTGCGGGTGCCGGCAGCAGCTCGGCCACCGGTCTTGCGCCCGGCCTTCACGTACGGCTCCAGAAACTTGCGGATCTCGGCCGCCTTGTCGCTGGTCAAGTCGATCTCATACGACTTGCCGTCCAGAGCAAACGTCAGCGTCTCGTCCGCCTCCTTGCCGTCGATGTCGTCAAGGAGGAGAACCTGAACCTTCTGGGCCATGCCTGTTTCCTTTCGCTACCGGTTGAATGACCGGCTGTCGTGTAGGGGGTGGTATCCGGGCATCCCTACCGGACACCAAACCCCGTCTCTTTACTGCGTCTTGGGACTCAAAGCTGTCACGGTGAGGTTGTCATATGCCCCTCACATACTCAACTTCGTTTCATTCTCTCCACTTCCCTTCACACCACTTCCGGCAGAGAGCCTCATAACGGCCCTGCACTGCATGTGCAGTTGCCTTGTGCACTTTGGGCATAGAAGAAGGGGCCGCAGGCTTACCCTTCACGGTCACCATGATCCGTCCGCTTTCAGGCGCGTACGCGCCTCACTCATGGCTACGCGGTAACGAGCCAGGCCCGCCGAGTCCATGAGGACCAGAGCCATGAGCGTGCTGAACTCCGGGCGGATCTCACCACGACCAGCCAAGATCCGGTAGGCGTCCATCACTCCGAGGCAGTACCCCGCCACCTCCATAAGGGAGTTGGGGTCGACCTCCACCAAGAACGCCCCCTCGGTGACCTCTCTTACGTAAGCGGCTGCTTCTTGAGTCGCCTCTTCCGTGGTCCACTTCACGGTCATCGCACCTCTCCCTGCGCCGCTACGAATTGCGAGTGGTCAGCGGTGAGCCAGCCGATAACTCTTCTGCGGCTGTTGTCCACGACCGTCCATCGGCCGTCTCCGGGGTCTTGCTCACCGGTCAGCCAACCCTCGAAAAGCACGCCCCGGCGTGCGGTGCTGACGGACTGTGGAGCTTGCTCGGGCTTGGCCTCTTCGTCACCCTGGTCTTGGTCCTGGTCCTCGATGGCCTCGGGCTCCTGGTCCTGGCGCTCGTCCTCCTCCGGAGCGTGCGCCCACCAGACCTGAGACTGAAGCGAGCCCGTGAAGATCACCTCTCCCGACTCCACGGCCCGAACCTCGTACCGTGCAGCTCCCGCGTAACTGATCTCGGCAAGGGTGCCGTCGTCCTTCGGCTCGGAGGACCGCTTGCCCCCCTTCCCGCCGAAGAGGAGCCGTGCGTTGACGTCCAACCGAGCGGACCGCACAGCGGGAATGTTCCTGATCTCCCCGTGAATCCACTCGCCCGGCTTCGGGGGCTCGGCGTGACGAATGAACCCGTGCTCGGGGATGAGTGTTGTCCAGGTCTGACGTGTAGCCGGGTCGGTGCCCTTCTCCCCGACGCAGACACGAACGGCCTTGACCTTGACCCCGTTGTGGGTGGCCTTCATCTCCTTGGGCTCGGCCAGCAGGGTTCCGACTCGGGTCACTTCGTGCCCTCGGGTGTCCTTCCCGAAGGCGGTCACGTAGTCGCCAGGCTTCACCTTGGCGAGCTGCTTCTTGAGGTCGTCTGCGGACATGATCCGTTCCTCTCCTTAGTTCCCAGCCGGAACAGGCTGGGTGGTCCTCTTCTTGGGTGCGGCAGCCTTCTTCGTGGTGGCCTTATTCACCGCCTTGCGACGGGGTGCCGGCGGGGAAGCCGCGGTGGCCTTCTTCGCAGGAGCCGCAGCCGTCTTGGCGGGTGTCTTCCTCGTGGAAGCCGCCTTCTTCGCGGGAGCCTTCCGGGCAGGCGCCCGACGCTGAGCGGGGACCGCTACGGGCTCGGGCTCAGGTTCCGGCTTGGGCTCGACCAACCGGAAGAACGTGGGGTTCTGCCCAGGGCGGTTCACCCGAACCTGAGTCGTCTCGACATCCGGCATCTCCTCAGCCATGGACTGAAGTTCAGCCGCAGGGAACCGGGAGCTGAGGGCCCGATAGAGCTGACTCGACGTCTGAGGCCCCTTATCCCGGAGTACCCGCCTAATCCGCTCATCAAGGGGGGCCGCTGTCCGCCCCGAAGCGGCCGGAGACTGGGCAACCAGTTGCAGCACGGAGTTAACGCTGTACTCGACGAAAGCTTGTGCCGCCTTCACGGCCTCCACGCTGATTACGGTCTTACGCGCTGCTGCTGTGAGGACGCAGGCAATCCGCATGACTTGCTCATCGGCCCGTTCCACGTAAGCGGCTCGGTCCTCCGGCATATCTTCCAACAGCTCTTCGTACTTTTCCGCCAACGCGTCGAAGTACTTTGCCGAAGCGTCGCTCAGCTCCATGTCTCGGACCTCTTCACGAGCCCAATCGTAAGCGGCTTTCAGGGGTTGAGACGGGGCCACGAAGTCCAAAGGCTTACCCTTGAACTTCGCCTTAGGGAGCTTCTTGCTCTTACGCACAATTACCGGAAGCAGCCGGTTGTACGTACCCCCCGCAGCGTCCTTATCTTTGACGTACTGCCCCCAAAGCCTCGGCTGAATGTGTGCGTGGAATCCCAGAGCGGGAGACTCTACGGCCTGCACAACCGTTTTGCCGTCCTTCTTCGTGACGTTGCGGATCGCCTTGCCGTCCCACGCAGTACGCAGAACGCCCGGATACTTCGGGCATCGGGCCGTCAGTTGCAGTGTGGTCGGCCACTCCTCGTCTACGACCAATGTCCGGTTATCGAGACCGCCTTCACTAGTCAGTGATTCCTGTTCATTCTCATAGACGGTGGAGATCAGCGACGGTCCCGACGACTGCCCACCCGTACGGCGGAGCTTCAGGAACTCTCCGATCGACTTGGACAGAATCGCCTCTGCCGTAGCCAGGGCAAAGCCCTTACGCGCCAACTTTGAGCGCCCCGCAAGTACCGTCCAGACGACTACAGGGCGGCCGTCCGGCTGAAATACGGTGCCACCGAGGGCCGTCGAGTAGAGGGCATACACAGCCGCCAGAACTCCGATGGGGTCTGCTTCTGTGAAGGGATCAGCATCTTTCACCGCCTTGCCGATAGGCCCATAGGCCATCTGATCAAATGACGGGGTTTCCTGGAACACTCCAGACCTCCGATATCTAGCGGTTTTATTGCACGTCCACACCTTGGGTGTGAGCGTCCATGGATCAGGGCCGGAGCAGCTTCCCTTCCGGCCCTCACCAAAGAGGCTCAGCCCTGCTTGTCGTCCTCGTCGGGACCAAGTACGGCGTTGAGAATGTCGTCAGATGCCTTGCGGGCGGACGCGACACTCTGACGGCACATTTCCGCCAAGTGCTTGTATCCGAAGTTGGTCACGTAAGACTTGTCCTGGGCGGCCTTCACATCGGGGTTGGCCTGGCCCGCCTCATAGGCGGCCTGAGCCTCCTTGGCGCCCTCCTCCATCCGTTCCACGTAGACCTGAAGCGCGGTTCGTATGATGGTTTCGTGCTCGACCACCACCGCGTGATAGCGGGCAACTTCCTTTTCCATCCCAGAGTCGATGTATCCCATTGCCTCAGAACTCCTTTGCTTCCTCGATGTTCAGCAGACCCTTATGGCCCATGGCGCGGGCCATCCAGGTTGCTGCGTCCTTCTGGGAGGCGAACCCTCCCTTATGTGGGAGCGGGTGAGCTTCGGACTCGTCCCACTCCGTACAGTCGATCCAAAACGTGCTGCCCTGTTGCCCGATTCGGGCACCACCGTTCGGCAGGGTGACGAGCGCCTTACCCGGCTCGAACTCGTCAACGTAAATCTTGATCGGCGCACATTCGCGCTCCTCCAACACGGATGCAGAGAATTGGATGATGCGCGTATGTCTGTGCTCGTACTGGATCGTTTCGAGAGACGCCCGAGCTTGCGACTCGGCCGCTTCACACGCTGCCCTGTTCTGGCCAATCCAGATCCCGAGCGTGGCCGAGTGCTGCGAGACGGGAACGAACTCCCACTTATCCGTGTCCTCCTTGGCGTACTCCACCTGATAGACGACACGATGAGTGGTATTGCCGCTGAGCTGAGCAAGCGTTTCGAACTCCACTACACACGTACCTTTCTCGACTCGTCTACGAATGCCCGAGCGGCCTCGCTCACCAAGGCGCGAGCGGCAGTGAGCGGGCAGGCGTAGCCGTTGGCCACGTCGCCCAGCTCGGCGCAGAGGTCCCGAAAGGCACCCAAGCGCGCACACAAATCCGCGGTGCCGGCTGCTCCCCTACCGCGAGCCCGAGCGTCTTCCACGTCCAGGAGCCAGGCCTTGATGCCGCTCACTGAGCACCACCCACCCCGAGCTGGTTGCCGACGAGCCGCAGCCCACTGCGATAGGGGACGGTCCGACCGTCCGCAGGGCCCCAAGCGATGCTGTAGACGTACTCAGGCGCCCACTTCTCCCGCTCGACACTCACCACGTGCCCTATGCGCTCGGGGAAGCGAGAGTGAGAGACACGGTCCCCGGTCTTGAACTCAGGGCCAGACAGGTGGAGTTCACCCTTCTCGGCAGCCTCCACGAACGCCACCAGGACGGCCGCCGGAACTCGGCCCCGCTGCCCAACTCGGAAGCCGTTCCGCTGAGCCCACTCGCGAGCCGCTTGTGTACGGAAAGCCTCCGACGCAACCCACGCCCTACGGCTCCGCTCGGCCTCCCTGGCTGCCTCGTCGTGCTTCCGGTACTCCACCCGAACGGCAACCTCCTTCAGCCGCCGTTCACGCTCCATCTCGTACCTGTAGAGCCGGTACTCAGGAGGGGTTACAGGTGAACCATCGTCCTCACCCATCAGCAGCCCTCGCTTGACGATCCAGGCCCGGACAACGGCAGGATCAAGCTGCTCTTCGTCTGTTGCTGCCGTGTTCACGCAGCCTCACCGCGCCCGAGCTGCTGACTGTCAGTCCGGTACACGGGCCACAGCCCACGAGACAGCGGCACAGGGCCGACGCCATGCCTCCACCGGACCCAGTAGACCCAGTAACGACACGGCCATAACCCGCGCTGCTCGATGCTCACGACCTTGCCCGCGTTACCGGGCTCACGGAAGTGCGAGACCCGATCGCCCGGCATGAACTCAGGCTTTCTCACTTGCTTTCCCTCCCCTTTCTAGTGGCTCAACACAACCGACCGGACGGCATCCCTTTCGTACGGTCGATCATGTGAAGCACTAGCTAGGACTCTTAGCGCATTCGTCGCACACGTACAGCTTTTCCGAGACCTTCCCGCATATCTCGCATTCGCGCGTACCTCCGGGTGTCCCGTCCGTGTTGTACTTCGGCTGTACCCGCTCCACCTTCCATCCCTCGTACTCCCACACAAGGCGCCCGAGAGTCCTTAGGCCCTGGGGAACTATCTGCTCCCAAGCCCCCTCCATGACTTCTGCCGACTCACAGACGACCCTTTCGGCCTCTGTCAGGGTCGGCACGGATTCGATGATCTCGCCGTTGCGGCAGACGTTAAGCATTGCTCCCCTTGCCTTTACTCAGCGAACTTTTCGGTTTTCCAGTCCCAGCCCCACTCAGTTGAGAAGTGGGCCGCACACGAGACTGAATCGGTAGTCCAGCCCCTTCCGACCTTGCGGTAAGGGCTGAGAGACGACGACACGAGACGATCTAGCTCGTCATCGGGCAAGGTTTCCCCCGGCATGGGATCTGCCGTCTGTGCGTCCCATGCGCCGTATTCCTCGGTCATGTCCTCATTCTTGAGGACGATCCGGAATCCCCTCTCACCCGCACGCCAATAGATGGACACGCGCAAGTCCAGAGGTTCCCTGATGATGCCCACTGCCGCATGAGTGGCAGTGGCTTCGGTCACTCCCATTTGTGATCCCTTCACTAGTCGACCGAGCAAAGGACGTGGGGGAGCATCCCTAATCCACCACGTCCCAAGCTCACCCCGACTACTTGCGGGCGTTGTTCAGTGCCGCAACGGCCTTCTCCTGGAGGTCCTTAGGAAGGCACCCCGCGTGCCGTCGGGCTCGGCGCATGTGGCTGTAGAACATGACGCCTTCCCAGTTCGCGCCACCCTCGGCGCATCCCAGAAGGCAACGCACCTTCCAGTGGGTGTCACTTCCGGGGTACGCGGCAAGCGGCTGCCAGCCCAGCTCACGAATTCGCGCGAGCGCCTTTTCAGCACTCGCAATGTTGCGCTTGCTCATTCCCGTCTTCAGTACGGGGTCCAGCTCGGGGAGTTCGGGGGCCTGGTCGGTCATTGCGTGTGTCCCTTTCTCGGTTAGATGTCGTCTGCGTGGCGTCGTGCATGAACGAGGTCAACGCCACCATCAGGGCAGTGCGGGCACGGAACCGTGTTCTCTTCCCTCCACTGCTTTACGGTGACCAGGACCAGCCCGTCACACGCTCCACAGGTCATGTGCACCATGCGGTTTCCCTTCGTTAGAGGCAAAGCAAAGGGCACGGACGCGCATCCCTATCCGTCCGTGCCCCAAACTGCGCCGCTAGCGACCGCTAGAACGGCAGGTAGAGAACCGGCACAGCCGAGTCATGTTCGGCCAAGTACGTTGCCCCGCCATTGCAGCTGAAGCGGTAATGCGTTCCGGCGCCTGGAATCTCGATGACGTCAACGGACTTCACTTCAAAGGCTCCGGTCCCCTTGAACACGACCAGGTCACCCGTGCTCACGAAATCATCGGCGCCCGTGCCAATCGCAGCCATGACGTCCTGAGCCAGCTTCATTCCGAGGACGTGACTCCCCCAGTCGTCACCCCAGATAACGGGCTGAGACAGGAAGTCACTCCTCTTGACGGGAGCCATTGCGGGAGAGATGCGCTCTCCGATGATGGGGCCGGATTCGTGGGTGATCGGGCCGTTTCCGGTCTCCCACTCCTCCACGGACACGCGGAACGCGTCCGCGAATGTCTTGACCTTGTGCACACGGCACAGGAGGAGCCCGCGAACGGGCTTATCGTCCTCCCACGAATACGTGACGACGCATGCCCGTTCCGGGCAGTGGCCGAGGTACTGATTGACGAGTACCTCGCACTTATGGCCACCGGGAGTCACGTTCTCCAGTGCCTTACGGGCCTCCTCCACGGTGCCCGCATACGTCACCGCGTGGTCTTCCTCGGTCCACGGATCACGTGGGCACACGGCCCACTTACCAGCCATGCGCCCCGAGGACTCCCGGACGATGCACCCCCGATAGGTGGGGTCAGTCAGCCACCCCCCGAGGTACTGAATGCTGTCCGTGTGCGGGTTGATCTTCCACTCATTCGCCGACATTGCGTCTCCCTAGCCTTAGATTACTTCCATGGACAGCACGCGGTTTACGTGAATGTCCTCGTGCAGCCGCATGTCCGTGCGCGCGGAAATCCGGCTACCGATGCCGACCACTCGCCCCTTGAGGATCACGTCACCGTCAATGAAGGTGATCACCAGGGACTCATCTTTGCCCGACCCCCACCATGTCCGCTTAATGGTCTTCAGAGTGAGCAACGCTCCCCCTCTCTGCTGAGCCTCTGAGCTTGTCTCTAGAGACTGGCCGAGTAGGGCATGAGTGATCCGGTCCGGAATTCCGGGTGATACTTCCCATGCCCTCTACGGTCAATCGCTAGCTACGGCTCACGCGCCGTTGCGCTCCTGGATTCCGTCCCCGACACATGCCGGGCATTCGCAGTAATGCACCTGGTGCAACTCTCGCGGGTAGAAGATGGCGTCAAGCTGCCACGGGGCACTGTCTGTTTCCCACGTGTACCGAACCTTGACCATGTCGGGCAGGAATACGTCCGTAACGCGCGCTTCGAAGACGAACGGAGAACGCGCACGCGTAAGTCCATTCCGCCTGTCAGGCACGCTGTAATACGGCCGGACGTTGACCAGTTGCCCCACAAGGGATTCCGGCGAGTCCCCCTCGTGTGTCTTCGGATCTCCGATGGGGCGCACTTCTGCATTTCCCCATCCGTCGCGCTTGACGTAGGTCTGTTTACTCATGCCACAACCTCCCCAGTGATGTACTCACGCTCAAACTCCCGCTTACTCGTCACGAGGTCGTCAAAGGAAGTGAACGGGAACGGAATGAACCCGGTTTCGCCATTCCTACGGACATAGTGCAGCCCAACCCGTCCGTCTCGGAGCTGCACGACGCTATCCCTTTCCAGGACCTGACTCTTGCCGAGAATGAGCGTGTGCCTACGGGTGACCTTTGCCAGGACGAGACCGCCTGTACGCGTGTTCTTCATTGCCTTGTCTCCTGTCTCCCGCTCCTGTGAGCGGGCATGGAAAAGGCACGGAAGTGCATCCCTAAACCTCCGTGCCCAACGGTCCTACTGGTGCGGTTACGCGGTGCCGGCGGAGACTACTCCGAGTGATCGTTACAACTCGGTGGCGTCGCCTGCTGCCATGCTGAGTTCATGGTCGATCCGCTCGACAACTTCCCTGGAGACTCCGTTCCTCCGGTCGGTCACGGCTTCACTGAGAAACCCGTAGTCCTCTTCCGTGAGGTGGAGTACGTACCTGAACTCATTCCCGTCAGGGATACAGTCCGCTGCTGCCTCAGTCATGGCGGAGCGAACGCGCTCGGCCTGGTCAAGTCGTGAGGCCGCCCGGAAGCGCCGTACGCGATTCTCATATCCGGTTACCGCACTCTTCCAATCGTCTTCGGTTAGGAAGACGGGATACCGGTACAGTGCAGCGCTCATCAGTAGTTCGCGGGCATCTTCTGAGGGACGCTTGCGAAGTAATCCCGGTTGTACGTGGCCACGTTGATAACGTGCCCTTTCTGGTCGTCAGCGTCGAACTCGGTCACTTGCGCGCACACGTACTCTCGGCACTGGGTCAACCCGCGCTGAGCCCGCCACTTAGCGAACTGGTGAGGGTCCTCAATACGGCTCGGGCACAGTGCAGAGTCGTAATGCGTCGTCCCCTTGGTACTGATGAACGTCACCCGAAACATGATGTTCATTGCTATTCCCATCGTTTGCCAGTGCGCCTATACGCAGTGGACAGAAGGGCACACGGGAGCATCCCTAATCCCATGTGCCCGTACTGACGACTACGGCCTAGCTATGCACCGGTAAGTCGTGTCCTGTTCGCCTTCCTTCCTATGTGTCTCGCATCGAGCCTGACAGTGGTGGTGCTTATCTCCCCGGACCTCAACACATGCCCAGTGCGTTACCGCCTCTTCACAGAAGGGGATGCACTTAATCCCCTCTGCCGCTGCATAGCTGCTGTAGTGAACGCCTACTCTGTTGGACATTTCTGCCCCTCCTTAGTGCAGTGACATGCAGTGGTTGTCTGGCGGGCCCATACGGACACCCAGACGTTTGAACTGGGAAGCGAGTAGTTCCCCGCTTTCCTTAAGCGCGCTCACGAGGGTGTCAATGTCCCATCCCTCGTAATTCCAGAGAGCCCCCTTACAGTCCTCAGCCGTTTCGGGGAACCAGCCTCCCAACGATTCCGCCATGTGCTCAGCGCACGCGGTGAAGTCGGCAGGCTCGTAATAGAAGTAGCGCTCAGACACTGGCGTTTCCTCCTGCCACCGGGCGCCCGGAAAGGCTTGCCGCCATCTCGTGCGCGTCGCGCTCACTCAAGCCACGTCCGCCGTAGAACGGGGTCTGTCCGGTCGCGTTGTACCGCACCACCATGAACAAGCCTTCGTCGTCACTATCCGGCTTGACTCGGTAGCCTTCTGCCCCGGTAAAAACCCACCGGTTACAGATGAATGACATGCCGTCCGGGTTGCCCGTCGGATAGTCAGTAATGCCCTGGCTCATATTCGTTCCTCCCCTTACTCCATTACGACTGTTCGCAATGGGTGAGAGGGCACACAGAAGAGCATCCCTAATCCGCTGTGTGCCCGACTCCCCTACGACGTCAGTGCATAGAGATGATGAGTGCCGCTACGGTGAGCGCCACCAGAAAGAGGACGACGAACGGCTTAGCGCTCATGCCTCCTCCAGTGGAGTCACACGCACGTTGAAGCCGTTCACCAGGGCATAGCCCGTGCGGTAGATGTCCGCTATTCCACGGGTGCTTTCGCCCTGCTCACCAATGGACTCAGTGAAGGTGCGCACGGAGAAAACCATGTTTCCCCACGAACGCACGGGATAGACGAACGGCTTACTTCCGTCCCGTCCCATGACGCTCACTGCAAATACGCCATGGTTCCGGTAGTCCGTCCAGAACGAGAACTTATGGAGTGGCACGGCGCCCCGTACTCGTCCGCTGGACTGTGCCTCTGTCGCTACTTCCATTGCTTCCCCTTAGGGATCGCAGTACGGCCCACACGGACCCTTGCAAGTGCCTAACCGACACTCCCCCCGACTCACTCACGGTGGACGCTTAGAGACACGCTCAGTCGGCCAGTGAGTATCAGTCACCGTGCCGCTAGCACGCTTGCCGCAATCCGTTGTGTGTGAGCCGTAGGCAATCTCAGTTGTGCGTTACGTGCTTCCCTCATGCTTTGCGAGCCGCACTGTTTCCACTTGTGTTGGTTGGTCCCGTGGGAACCGCGCAACGGCTTTCACAGCTTGGCTCGCATCACAATCGCTAGGCATGCAGGTCTATTCATCCCGGATGACCAATCCCGGTTATGGGTTGCAGGTTGGCAGCCTGCCCCCTATGGATGCTCACTCGGAGAGTGAGAGGACGCGCGTCGTCGTTTCAGCCTGCCTCTTATGTCATCCCGTCAATGCGTTTTCGCTAGCCCTTGCCACGGCAGGCAAGACCCCATCAAATGCCCTGAGGCTGCGTTCTAAGCCTCTTGCAGGTGCAGCATGGGCCCACGGCCCACCTGTGAAGCTGCAAGCGCTCAGAACGCCACTCAAGGCACGTCACATACTCACGCTCAGAGAATGACCAGTCAGCCGACTGCCACTCAGACTCGCTATCCAGTTATCAAGGATCGGTTTCTCTGGTGTCACCCGTCGTATTCACGTCCGGACCACCACCAGGGCTGGTCACTCATCAACCCCAAAACCTTCTGCGCCTGAATCCCGGTCTCTGCGTGAACTCCGTTTCCGCTTCCCCTTCTGGGGCGGTACTCCGGAGCCGCTTCCGTTCGGCGCGGTCGGTGTTGCATGGAGAACACTCCTCCGGTCATGACAGGAACGCAACTTTGGGTTCAGGGTTCAGAGAGAGACGCGCACGCGCGCGTTGGGCCACGAAAACCGCAGGTCAGAGGGCATGGGCACCCTGGCCGGCAATCCGGACATAAGGGTGCGAAACAGGGCACCGACAGGAACTCAACTTATTTGCATGCCCTTTACCTTTACATCCGTCATAAAGGTGCATAGCAGGCGGGCATGTTATGCGTCTGTGATATGCAGGGTTGCTGCATATATACCCATGGCAGGTATGCAAGTCCACGCATATTGGACATGAGGCAATGCGCATTGTGTCCGCATTGATCTAGCTATGTCCGTGACCCACATCACGCAATTGGTCAAGGGCTGAGCGCTCGAATGCACCACCAGCAGGCGCCCTATGTTCACAAGGGCACAAAGAATGCATTCGCATGGTCACGAGGAATGCACGCCTATTGATGCCTCACGTGGTGGTGCATCATTATCATTCACAAGCACACAAGTGTTTATTGTTACCTCACCCCATGTGGTGCATGAATACGGGGGGTAATATAACGAAAATGCTGTCACGAGGACCGCAGGGGCGCCTTCCTTCCAGCGTGTACGGGTTTAACAACTTTCACAAAGGCACAAGCGCACTGTTCCGCTGGAGCTTCCTTCAGGTCCCTTAGCGCCCTCCAGGCGCCGGCACCCCTAGCCGCGGCCTCTCTGAGAGGTCGAGCCGGGCATCTATTGATGCATCACTTGGGTGCGGTAACAACATTATTGTGGGCTCGACCACACTTCGAGCCTCCTGTGTCCTGGTTCTGGTCAGAGGACACGTACTTACTTAGTGAGGGGGGTTTTATACCCCCCGCCGAAAACCTCTTGACACAGCAGAAGGCGCCCCCGCAGGAGGGGCGCCCTCGGTGACTCCAGATTTCGGGACCTACGTCGTGTACTCCAGCTCTGTGAGGGCCCTCTCTCGGACAGATTCCGCCTTCTCGTCCATGTCTAGGGCCTCCAGGTACTCAATGAGGTCCCTCCGAGTCTCCCTCAACCGCTCTCGGAGTGCTTCACCGTGGATTTCAGCCGGAAGGAGAACTGTTCGGAACTCCTCATCCCGGATTACGCCGGAAATTAGCTGGTCCACCAGCCAAATAGGCGTTCGCTCTCGAATCGCGAAGGTGAGATGAACACTAGGCTCGTCGGCGGTGAGGGAATGAGGGTTATGCACCCATCCCCGAGGCAGGATCATTGATTGTCCGGCCCTCAGGTCATATACCTGATCCGGCCCCTTCTCGATCCATTCTTGTTGCCAGCGGACATCCCATACTTTCGTGGAATCCAGATGGTCACGGACCGGGTCCCTGAACTTGGGTTGCCACAGCTCCCACGTTTTCGTGCCGGAAATCTGCACGATCACGGCCATCTGCTGATCCCAGTGGTGCCGAAGCCCCTGCCCTCCCGGAGGAGTAAGGAAGGCGTGCAGGTAATTGGAGTAACCCGTTTCCGTCTGGATCTTGCGAGAGACCTCGTGTATTGCGGGGATGACCCTCTGAAGATTCCCCAGCCGGATTGTGAAGCCCTGTTCGTAGTAGCGCCGAAGTTTCGCGCCGTCTGTGCGTCCGTTGGTCATGAACCCGATGGGGTTGATGCTCGGCCTCGGAGGGTTGCCGCCAAGGTTCATGACGGCCACCTCGGGTGCCGGCGTGCAACCGCTGAACGCCCACGTCTCGAAGAAGTCCGGAGTGACGAGCTGGTCAAGCTCTGTGGCGCCTCGCTCGTACACGCTCGGTTCGTCGGGCCATGAGCCCAGGAGTTCAGTTACGCCGTCCTCGGGGAGCAAGAGATGCAGGGACATTGCGGATCTCCTTGTGTGCTCTGGGATTACGAGGGTGGAAGAGGGCAGGGGATTTCCGGGTGGAAGTGATTCCGGCAGCACACCACGGAAAAGGAGGCTCGTAGCTTGCTGTTGGTCCAATAGCCCCAGTTGGTGTCTACGCATCGCGGCAATCGGTCAATCGCCCCGGCTAGCCAGGATTCCCGGCTGCTGTATGCCTGCAACCCATCGTCGCGCGTAAACGGAGGGTTCTCGTCGTACTGTGCGGCCAGCCAGTCAACCGCGTCCTTCACATCGGTCCAGGTGCGGTCTTGCGTCGTCTGAGCGCGTCTCAGTAGCCAGTGGCCAGTCATGAGGGGCGGATACTTCAACTCTAGGAACGAGGCCACTCCAGGACGTCTCAGGCCGTCTCTGAGGTCATCACCCCGGCCCACCCAGCCGTAACCGTGCCAGTGTCCGGGGTTTCCTCCAGGCCAACCCATGCATGCCTCCAAGGCTGAAGCGGGCCGCCCTCGTTCGTGCTGAGGACGGCCCGCGATATCTGCTGAGGGGAGGCCTCAGACTAGACCGTCAGGCCACGGTCCTGGACCCACTTGACGGCCCACGTGTCCAGCTCCGAGCCGTCGAAGCGCAGGTCACTGCTGGGGGCGCCGGGCTTGTTGTCCCGGAGGGCGAACGCCTCGCTCGCGCCGGGGATGGCAGCGACCTCAACGCACGTCTCGTTGTCCCCGCCCAGGTTCCCGCCGCAGTACGCCGTGAACTCAGCACCCTCGGTTGAGAGGCTGTAGAGGTCAACACTCATGGTTCCTCCAAGGTGCATCAGTCTGCGGAGAGTCGTTCTCCGCGCCGTCGTGCACTTGTTCACCCGCTTTGGTCGTCGTCCGCCGTCGAAGGACGACTAAAGCGAGCAGTCCCCTTGCCCGGACTCGAACCGGGGTCTCTGGCACGCGGGAAATACATGCAAGTAAAGCGCGCAAACCCAGTGCTCTTCCTGACTGAGCTACAAGGGGTTGGGGGTTACACGATCCTCGGAGCCCCATCAGGGACATCGATATCGCGCCCAATGGACCGGGCGTCGTCCGGGTGCCCGTAGTTCTTGTGCGCGATCATGGCTCCCTGAACGGCTTTAGCTCCGGCCTTGTCCCTCTTGCGCGTAACAGCACTGAGCCTCTTACGTAGGGTCTTGCACTGAACACAAGAGTCCGGGTCGACTTCACCCCCTCTCGGTGCGATCAGATTCAACAGCTCTTGAACCGACACGTCTTCTCACTCCTTCTTCTTGCCTGGTCTGATTAGTGCCCCGCCCGGATTCGAACCGGGGTCTCCGGAGTGCGGGAGCGCGGGTAGTGCGTCCACACTCGATCGCCCAATTAATCTTGCGGATTACGGTTTCCCGTTTGGGCGTCACCAACGGGTGGTTGTTGGTCGGGCTCTTCCTGACTGAGCTATAGGGCCTTGCACCGCCCCTGCCGGGTTTCCGATGAGAAGTCGGGGGAACCTTCATCCGGTACGTCCGGCAGGGACGGAGTCTGAGTAGCAGGCACCCGGAACGGGCGCCTGACACGCAACGGAACGCCAGGGATGCACAGTCGCCGCCGCGTTGGTGGGTTGGGTAGCGGCTGCTGCTCCGGCAGCTTGCCGCCGACACTCAGCCGAGCACGTTCGGCCTCGACCCAATGCAGTTGTTCGATACGGAAGATGCACCAGTGACATGCCATGAAATCGACCGCCACGCCTCGGTGCTCCATGGTCCCCAGGCATGCGACGGGTAGCCCGGTACGTTCGCAGCGGTGGCACGATCCGCGGTGAAACTGGAATCGGCCCCACAGCTCCATCGGCTTTACTCCCATGGCGCACCCCCGCCCGCGCCGTGCGGGGTAGGTGTACCGCCGATGAAGGGCAAGAAGGTGACCGGCCTAGCAGTCCACTCAAATCGCGCTTCGCCGCAGGACACGGCGAATTGGAACGGCTCGCCACGGCCTAGTGCGGCCTCCGCGTTGCGGGAGTCCGATCCCAACCAGCCGTATACGTAGGCCGACGCCGGTTCCTCAAGGGCGGACACGATCATGAGCAGTTCGACGCGCGCCCACCGGATGGCATTCGACGGTGAGGCGACGGGGCACGACCCGATACGGCGCGGTTCTGGCGTACCGGTATCCGATACCCACCACTCACACCAGTACCCGGCAACCGCCTTCCCGGACATCGTCGGCATTGTCATCGCGCCGCGCTGGCTCGCGCGAGGTCGGAGTTCTGCACCTCAAGGAACCCGCCCGCACTTTCGATCTTGCGGTTCACCTCGTTGTACTCCCGCTGAACCGGCGAGATCATCGACCGCCAGGGCGTCAGCAGTGCGCCCGCTTCTCCGCCCCTGATGCGCTCGATAGCCTGTGCCAGTCCAACACGACCATCGGGTTCGTTGAGTCCGTCGTGGTCCTCGATCTCTGCCGTGATCTCCCACCCGAACGCCTCGGCGTACTCGCGGCACTTGCGGCGCGGTGCGCTGATGTCCGCGTTCGGGGCCCCGCAAAGGTAGAGGACAACCCGGAGTCTCCCGACTGATGTTGGCGCTTCGTCAGTCGGGGTGGGAATGGTCTGATCCGTCATGGCGCTTGTTCCCTCCGTTGCCCCTTGCTGCCTGGCCTTGTCTAGTCAACGGCGGTCGAGGCGTCCGAGACAGGTGAAACAGGGGGGAACGCCATCGCATGACACCGGTGATTTTTACCTTCTTCCGTGTGTCTGAGGTCGCTCAGAACTACCGTGGAGGGATGCCAGAGGAGAACCGGAAGCTCGCAGCCCGGATGGATCAACTCGGCCTCAAGCAGGCTGAGTTAGCACGTCTGGTCAATGCTGAGATCGAACTTCTTACGGGCAAGCTGGGTAAGGTCACCGACGCGGACGTACGCCGATGGCTCCGAGGTCAGACAAAGTGGCCGCAGGATCGCATCAGGATTCCCCTGGAACGGGTGCTCTGTGCCAGTGCCGAGGATCTAGGGTTCGTGCCCCGCAAGAAGGAGGCAGATCCCGTGCACCGTCGTACGTTCCTCAACGCAGCGAGCGGTTCAGTCTTGGCCATTGGGACCTCAGGCGCTAGCGACCATGGACGACTTGGTGTCAATGATGTCCGGCGCTTCCATCAGGACTATGTGGCCATCCTTCGGCAGGACGATGCTGGTCGAGGCCCACAAAAGGTGGAGAACCTTGCGGTTGAGCTGGCTTCTCGAATCCAGTCCGCTCTAGCCATGTCTACGGCCTCAACTCGCGTGAGGGACATGCTTCATCGGCTCGCAGCGGAGGTCATCAGCTCGGCTGCCTTCGCCTCGATCGACGCCAGCGCAACGCAGCGAGCACGCGCACATCTCGACAAGGCCCTGACCTTCGCTGGGCTGTCTCGGGACAGTGAGGCGATGTATCACGTCTGGAACTACATATTTCTGACGTCTAGTCAGTCAGAGAACCACGCTGAAGCGGTCGCAGGTGCAGAGGTTATGAAGCGGTCGTCAATCGCACGACGGGACCCGCTGTACGCCTCTCTCGGGCACATGCGCAACGCCAACGGGCTAGCGCGCTTGCGGCAGCGATCTGAGTCTTTGCGTGCCCTCAAGGATGCCGAGCGGGCTTTTGCGCGGGCCACCGACGAACAGCGGCCCGAGTGGGTCAGGTTCTACGACAGCAGCGAGGTTGACGCTCTGTCCTCGTTCGTATGGACGGCACTCGGGGATCATGGAAGGGCTGAATACTGCCTGCACCGCACCCTTGCGACCATTCCAGACGAATTGGTCCGTAATCGAGCCTTGTATACCGCACACCTGGCCCTCGCTCAGGCCAGGCAAGAGGAGCTAGAGCTTGCCTGTGCCACCAGCCGGCAGGCGTACACAATGCTTCCCTCCTCGTCCGGATCACAGCGCACGGCTAAGACCCTGGCTGCCACACGCAATGTGCTCGTAGCCTCGGGCTCGAAGGCGCCCGAAGTTGCCGAGTGGATCGAGGAGTCCGCCCAATGGATCTGAAGTTCTACACGCACTCAGACGCACGGGACGTGCGTTCTCTGCTGCTGGACATCCATGACGAGGCATACGCCGACGATCCGAACCCTTTCCACTCGCGTGAACGCTTCTCCTACTTCGTTGATCTCTGGTCGTCGCGGGAAGATTGGCAGTGCGTTTCAGGCTGGGAGGACGGTGGCCCGGTTGGCTACGCCTACGGCTCCATGCTCAAGCCGGGTGGCTGGTGGAAGGGGCACCAGCGTCCCTCAGACCTCAGGGGCTCCGTGTTCGCACTGTCGGAACTCATGGTGATCCCCAAGTGGCGCGGTACTGGTCGAGCACAGCAGATTCATGACGCGCTACTCAAAGAGGTGACAGCCGACATGGTCACGCTCCAGGTGGAGGCTGAGCACCCCCGAGTTCAGGCCCTCTACGAGCGTTGGGGCTACAGCAAGGCAGGCGAGACGCAGCCCTCCGAAGACTCCCCGCTGTATGCCGTCATGGTCCGGAAGCTGTGAGCGGCTGCCCGCCGCCGCAGGCATGCCCCCAGCGTCTGATCCCCTAAACTGACAGACGACGGCTCCCCACAGCATCCCTGTGGGGGGCCGTCATCGTGTGATGTGGCGGGCCTCTGGGCCCTGGTACCTCTTCTCTGGCTCTGGGGTGCACACACCCTCTGACCTGCGTCATACCGCTGTCATACATGCCTCTGCGGGCGGTTGGTGGGGCGCCGATACTGCGCCTGCATCTCCGGAATGATGCCCTCGGGAACAACCCCCTGGGCCCACGCATGACGGAGGCAGTGAGCTGCCCACCCGAAGGCCCAACGGGTTGCATCAGCTTGGCTCAAGCCGGTCTGAAGCACCGTCTCCAGGCTCTTGCTCAGGTCCCCGTTCGTACGGACTGAGAGGAGCTTGGGAACCTTGGGGCCAGGGTGATCGGTCGTCTCCTCCGTCCTTCCGTTCGCGGTCATGCGGCCGTGGTGGACGTTGCAGTGTTGAACAGGGCCGACAGTGCGCCTCGCTGCTCGTCGCTGGGCTCGGGTGCCCGCTCCAGCTCTGCGGCCACCCATTCGGCGATGCTCATCATCGACGGCCCATCCCATCGACGTTCCTGCGGCTCAGTCATCACAGTTCCCCCTGAGTCATGCCGAGAGTGGCGAGCAAGATCGGGATCAAGTCCTTGTCCCTGTCCTGGGTGAGTCGTTCGCGGGCTGCCTGAGGAGTCAGCCAGTCGAGAGCGCTGACCTCTTCGTTCGGCTCGAACGTGCCGCTGATTGCCTCTGCTGCCCAGTACCGGACGGTCTTCGGTCGGCCTTGGTGGTCGGTGTAGTGCGCTGAGGGGAGTTCCGTGCCCAGACGGCACGTCATGCCTGTCTCTTCCAGGACCTCACGGACTGCTGCGCTTCGGGCGGTCTCACCCTGCTTGAGCTTGCCCTTGGGCCAGGACCAATCCGCCCACTTGGGCCGGAAGACCAGGGCCAGTTCGATGCCGTGCCCGGAGGTCGAGTGACGCCACAGCACACAGCCAGCCGCACGGACCACAGATGCTCTCTCCATGGTTTCCATGCTGCCCTGTAGCGCCGAAACGACCCCTGACCTGCGGTGTTGTTCACCGTGGTTAAGGTTCATACGACGACTGGTCACACCCCAAGGGCAAACTGAAGCACGACGAAGACCCCCTGGCAGGAGCGGTACGGGAGGTCGAGGAGGAAACAGGCTTCGCCTGCGTCCCCGGCCCCCGCCTCCCCACAGTCCACTACCTGGCAAACGGCCGCCCCAAAGAGGTCAGCTACTGGGCAGCCGAAGCAACAGAGGGCCACTTCACCCCCAACAACGAGGTAGACCGCCTCCGCTGGCTACCCCCGACAGAGGCCAGGGCCCGCCTGACGCAACCACGCGACCAGCTACTGGTGGACGAACTACTGGCAGTACTACGCCACGCAAGGGGCGCCCCGTAAGGGGCGCGAGGAACTGCGCGCTCAACCACAGCACACCCGCAGCGAAGACACGACCCGTCGAGAGCGCCCCGTAAGGGGCGCGGGGAACTTCGCGACCAACCACAACGCACCCGCAGCGAAGACACGACCTGTCGAGGGGGTCCGGGGCGCAGCCCCGAAGGGGGCCCGGGGGCGAAGCCCCAGCGGGGTCCAGGGGCGGAGCCCCTTGGTATGGGAAGGGTAAGGGCGGCGGGGGCGAAAAACCCCGCCTACAGAAACGCCAGGTTCACAACCCAAAAGCTCAGCGCAGCAACCAGCGCCGCCGCCGGCATCGTAATGAACCAGCCAAGAACGATGTTCTTGGCAACCCCCCACCGCACGGCATTCAGCCGCTTCGTAGCCCCCACCCCCATGATCGCCGACGTAATCACATGCGTCGTAGAAATCGGCGCCTTGAACAGAAACGCCGTGACGAACATGATCGACGCCCCCGTAGTCTCCGCAGCAAACCCCTGCGGCGGATCAAGCTCAATGATCTTCCGCCCCAGCGTCCGCATAATGCGCCAGCCCCCCGCATACGTCCCCAGCGACAACATCACCGCACAGGCCACCTTCACCCACACCGGTATCGGATCGCCGTACTCCTCGACATCGGCGATGACCAGCGCCATCACCACGATGCCCATCGTCTTCTGCGCGTCCTGAAGCCCGTGCCCCAGCGCCATCCCCGCCGCCGACACCGTCTGCGCTATACGAAAACCCCGCTTCGCCTTGTGCGGATTCGCATGCCGGAAGATCCACATGATCGCGGTCATCACCAGATAGCCCACGCCCAGCCCCACCAGCGGCGAGACGAACATAGGGATGACGATCTTCTCCAGCACCCCGGACCAGTACACGGTCGTACCGCCGGCCAGAGCCGCCCCGACCATGCCACCGAACAGCGCATGGGACGAGGACGACGGCAGCCCGAAGTACCAGGTGATCAGGTTCCACGTGATCGCGCCGACCAGCGCCGCGAAGAGAATCCCCATCCCCTTCGAGCCCTCAGGCGTGGAGATCAACCCTTCGCTGACGGTCTTGGCGACCTCGCTGCCCAGAAAGGCACCCACGAGGTTCATCACCGCGGCCATCGCGAGTGCGGCCTTCGGCGTCAGCGCCCGCGTCGACACGGACGTGGCGATCGCGTTCGCCGAATCGTGAAAGCCGTTGGTGTACGTGAAGAAGAGCGCGACCCCGATGGTCACGACCAGAGCGAAGGTGTCCATGGAGTGCTCAGGACTCCTTGACGGCGATCGTCTCCACCGTGTTCGCCACGTGCTCGAACGCGTCCGCCGCCTCCTCCAGCACATCCACGATCTGCTTGAGCTTGAGCACCTCGATGGCGTCGTACTTGCCGTTGAACAGGTGCGCAAGAAGCTTTCTGTGGATCTGGTCGGCCTGGTTCTCCAGCCGGTTGACCTCGATCCAGTACTCGGTGAGGTTGTCCATCGTGCGCAGATTCGGCATGGCCTCGGCCGTCAGCTCGGCCGCCCGCGCCAGTACCTCGATCTGCTGCTCGACGCCCTTCGGGAGTTCCTCGACGTTATAGAGGACGACCAGGTCGACGGCCTCCTCCATGAAGTCCATGATGTCGTCGAGGCACGAGGCGAGTTTGTAGATGTCCTCACGGTCGAACGGCGTGATGAACGAGGAGTTCAACTGGTGGAAGATCGCGTGTGTGGCATCGTCACCGGCATGTTCCGCGGCCCGCATACGCTCGGCGATCTCGGTCCGGCCGGAGGCGTCAGCCCCGAGCAGTTCCATCAGGAGCTTGGAGCCCGTGACGATGTTGTCCGCGGAAGCGGCGAACATGTCGTAGAAGCTCGTCTCCCTGGGGGTCAGACGAAATCGCACGTGGGTTCCTCGGATTGCTTCGGTTTCGGTCAGGCTGATGCTAGGTGCACCATCCAGCCACGGGAAACGGGCCGTCCCCCAGTGTCACCCATCAGGCAAAGTGCTCCGCACACGGTCCATTGAGTGGTCGACTGGGGGTATCGGCGCATGGGCCAAGAGCCGTATACCCAGCAAAATTCGTTACCATATACCCATCCCGGGTATACGTACCCCGACGAACCAGGCACGTTCGCCGGACAGAGCACAGGAGGACGCGATGACGACGACCGAGGCCGGAAACACCGCGCCCTCCGCGGGCGCCCCGGACGTGGTGACCGACCACGACCGCGGGATCCACGGCTACCACAAGCAGAAGGACGAGCACCTCAAACGCCTGCGCCGGATCGAGGGCCAGATCCGCGGACTGCAGCGGATGGTCGACGAGGACGTCTACTGCATCGACATACTCACCCAGGTCTCCGCCTCCACGAAGGCCCTCCAGTCCTTCGCCCTCCAGCTCCTCGAGGAACACCTCCGCCACTGCGTCGCGGACGCGGCCCTCAAGGGCGGCGCGGAGATCGACGCGAAGGTGGAGGAGGCGACGAAGGCGATCGGCCGGCTGCTGCGGACGTGACATTCGGGCTTGTACGTACGTACCTGCCGCATCGGAGGCGTACGCGGCAATGTGGCGCGGGGGGAACCGCGCCACGCCTACTTCTCGGCGTCCTCGCCGTACTCCTCGAGGAAGCGCTCCTCCGCCAGCTTCAGCACCTCGTCGATGCGGGCGGGGCTGAGCCGGTCCTCACCGGCGGCCGAGGCCGCGATGATCAGGTCGCCGCACAGCTCGATCTCGGCGAGGGCCACGTGGTCCTGAACTGCCGTACCGTGCGCCGGAGCCACGTGCATCACCTCTTCCTGCCGTCACCGACTTCCTAGAGTAGGGAGCGGCCTACACACAGCGCATGGCACCAACGGACCATTTCCGGCCCCGCACATTCCGGCCGTGCCGGGCTGCTCCGGGCATCCACAGGGCCCTGACTACTCGGCGATCTTTCCCGCGTAGATGTCCCCGGCATCCGGCAGTCGTACGTCGACGGGGGCGCCGAAGTCGTACAACAGCAGCGTCGAGGCGACCGCGACCGTACCCTCCTGCTGCCCGTTCACAAAGCTGAACCTGTGCCGGAGCTTCCGGATGCGCCCTTCTTCGTCGAGGTAGGCGTCGAAGGGGACGTCGGCCGTGGCGAACCCCTTCGCCGCCGCCCGCAGGGGTCCGCGGTTGCCGTCCGAGGCCCGCTCGGCCGCCTTGTCGAGGTCGGCGGTGCCGCGATAGTGCCGTACGGAAGTGCCGGCCACGCTCGTCGTCCCCACGTATGTCGCCTCGCGCGTGCCCCGCAGCACCTCGGCGGCGGCGAAGGGATCGGTGGCACCGCCGGTGACGAGGTTGCCGTCGGACAGGGTGGCGGTGTCGACGCGGACCCATTTGTCGGCGGGCACTCCGGCTCCGCGGTTCTTCATGTAGAGGGCGCCCGGAGCGAGCAGTTCGGTGATCGGGCGATGCCCGTCGGCACCGGCCGGATCCTCGGGGAGCCGCACCTTCAGTCGGCCGACCTGCCGCCGATAGTCGTAAACACCCTCGCCGCGAATGGTGACGCGGGTGCCACCGGTGGCCATCTCCATCGAGGTGTGCGCCTTGGAACTCCCCGCACGCACAAGGCTCTTGGAGGCCTGCCGCAACACCTCGGCCGGAGCGGCAGCGGTGTGAGAGCTCTCAGCGGCGGCTCCACTGCCCGTGCACCCGGTGGCGCACACCATCACCCCCGCCACCGTGGCGGCCAGGGCAACCACCCCGACCCCACCCCTGTGCTGCCGCTCCACCATCGCCTGCCTACCCCCAGCCGGGCCGTCCTCAGCGCGCCTCCTGTCGTTGCCCTTAACGACGACTCAGGGACCCCGTCACGCCGCAACGCCCCTTGAGCAAGCGTTTACTCAACCCTCTGTACGGTGGTGACGTGGCAGAGCAGTCCGAAGCCGACCCCCCGGAACACCACACAACAACGGTCGACGAGGGCCACTTCTGCGTAGCCCGCTGCACCTGCGGCTGGCGAGGCCCAGCAAGAAGAGCAAGAAGCCTGGCAAGAAGAGACGCCGAGACCCACGCAACGGCACCGCGTTAGGGGCGCGAGGAACGGCGCCCCGCAAGGCGCGCGGGCACCCATTAGGCGCGCGAGGACCTGCGCCCCGTAAGGGGCGCGGGGAACTGTGCCCCGTAAGGGGCGCGGGGAACTGTGCCCCGTAAGGGGCGCGGGGAACTGCGCCCCGTAAGGGGCGCGGGGAACTGCGCGACCAGCCACAACGAACCCGCAGCCGCGCCACGACGTGTCCCCCACCCCCCTGGCGTGGGGTCTGGGGCGCAGCCCCAGGGATGGGACGGGAAGGGGCGGCGGGGGCGAAAACCCTTGGTGGCACCCAGGGGCGGAGCTCCAAGTGGGGCCGGGGCGCAGCCCCAGCAAGGTCCGAGGCGCAGCCTCAAGTGGGGCGAGGGGCGAAGCCCCAAGGGGGTCCGGGGGCGCAGCCCCGCAGGGCCCCGGGGGCGAAGCCCCAAAGACGGACCCGCCCCCGGGAGCCAGGGGCGGGCCCTATCAACCTCGCGGTGGCACCGCCATGCAGCACCGCGAGGGGCTTACGTCAGCCGAAGCGACCAGAGATGTAATCCTCGGTCGCCTGAACAGACGGGTTAGAAAAGATCCGCTCCGTCTCATCGATCTCAATGAGCTTCCCCGGCTGCCCGACCGCCGAGAGGTTGAAGAAGGCCGTACGGTCAGAAACCCGAGCCGCCTGCTGCATGTTGTGCGTCACGATGACAATCGTGAACCGCTCCTTCAGCTCCCCGATCAGATCCTCGATCGCAAGCGTCGAGATCGGGTCGAGAGCCGAGCAGGGCTCGTCCATAAGCAGCACCTGCGGCTCGACCGCGATCGCACGAGCGATGCACAGCCGCTGCTGCTGACCACCGGAAAGCCCCGAACCGGGCTTGTTCAGCCGGTCCTTGACCTCGTTCCAGAGATTCGCCCCCTTGAGGGACTTCTCGACGACGTCCGCCAGCTCGGCCTTCTTGTACGAGCCGTTGAGCCGAAGCCCCGCCGCGACGTTGTCGAAGATCGACATCGTCGGGAAGGGGTTCGGCCGCTGAAAGACCATGCCGATGGTGCTGCGCACGGCGACGGGGTCGACCCCGGCCCCGTACAGGTCCTCGTCGTCGAGCAGCACCTTGCCCTCGACCCGGCCACCGGGGGTGACCTCGTGCATACGGTTCAGCGTGCGCAGGAACGTCGACTTACCGCAGCCGGACGGGCCGATGAAGGCCGTCACGGAGCGGGGCTCGACGGTCATGGAGATGTCTTCGATCGCCTTGTGGGCGCTGTAGTAGGCGGTCAGACCGCTTACGTCGATTCGCTTGGCCATGGGGATCACTGCTTCTTTCGGGAGTTCAGTCCGGTCGCTGTATGGCCGCGTCAGCGACCAGCCTTCGGGGCCTTCCAGCGGGCGATGCCGCGAGCCCCGAGGTTGAGAATCATCACGATGGCGATCAGCACGAGCGCGGCCGCCCAGGCACGGTCGTACGCCGGGGTCCCGCCCGCCCCGTACTGCTGGTAGATGTAGAGCGGCAGCGCCTGCTGCGCGCCCTCGAACGGGTTCGTGTTGATGAAATCGGCGCCGAACACCAGCAGCAGGATGGGCGCGGTCTCACCGGCGATACGGGCTACCGCCAGCATGATGCCGGTGGTGATGCCGCCGATACAGGTCGGCACGACCACCTTGATGATGGTGCGCCACTTCGGAACGCCCAGCGCGAGGGAGGCCTCGCGTAGCTCGTTCGGCACGAGCTTGAGCATCTCCTCTGTGGAGCGGACCACCACCGGCATCATCAGGATGGCCAGCGCAAGCGATCCGGCGAAGCCGAAGTAGCTCATGTCGAGGATCAGAATGATGCTGAGGATGAACAGGCCCGCGACGATCGACGGGATACCCGTCATGACGTCGACGAAGAAGGTGACGGACTTGGCGAGCTTGCCGCGTCCGTACTCCACCAGGTAGATCGCGGTGAGCACACCGATCGGCGCACCGATCAGGGTGGCGATGCCGACCTGCTGCAAGGTGCCGATGATGGCGTGGTTGATACCGCCGCCCACCTCGTCGTCCGCGACCACACCCATCGAGTGGGTCAGGAAGTAGACGTCGAGGACCTTCACACCGCGCACGATGGTCGTCCAGACCAGGGAGACCAGCGGGACGACGGCGAGCAGGAAGGCCACCCAGACCACGGAGGTCGCGACGCGGTCCGTGGCCTGCCGCTTGCCCTCGACCTTCGTGGAGATGACGTACGTACCGAGGACGAAGAGGATCGAGGCGATCAGGCCCCACTGGATCTTGCTGTGCAGGCCGGCCGCCAGGCCGATGCCGACGGCGAGGGCGAGGGAGCCCGCTGCGGTCGCCCAGGGGAACCACTTGGGGAGGTGGGCGCCGCGCAGGGTGCTGGGGCGCTTGTCGGTGACGGCTGCGTGGCTCATGCGTTGGCCCCCGAGTACTCCTTGCGGCGGGCGATGATCGCGCGGGCCGCACCGTTGACCAGCAGGGTGATGACGAACAGGACCAGACCGGAGGCGATGAGCGCGTCCCGGCCGAACTCCGTCGCCTCGCTGAACTTGCTGGCGATGTTCTGGGCGAAGGTGCCGCCGCCCGGGTCGAGCAGGCTGGCGTGGATCTTGAAGTCCGGCGACAGCACGGTGGCGACGGCCATCGTCTCGCCGAGCGCGCGGCCGAGGCCGAGCATCGAGGCGGAGATCACGCCGGAGCGGCCGAAGGGCAGCACCGCCATGCGGATGACCTCCCAGCGCGTGGCGCCGAGAGCCAGGGCCGCCTCCTCGATCATCTGCGGGGCCTGGCGGAAGACCTCACGGCTCACGTTCGTGACGATCGGCAGGATCATGATCGCGAGCAGGATGCCGACGGTGAGCATCGAGCGGGGAGCGCCTTGCTGCCACTCAAAGATGCCGGTCCAGCCGAAGTATTCGTTCAGCCAGCTGAAGAGGCCGTTCAGATGCGGTACGAGGATGAGGGCGCCCCACAGGCCGTACACGATGGACGGCACCGCGGCGAGCAGGTCGATCACATACGCGATGGGGCCGCTGAGGCGGCGCGGGGCGTAGTGCGTGAGGAAGAGCGCGATGGCCACCGCGATCGGGACCGCGATGACCATGGCGATGATCGAGGAGACCACCGTGCCGAAGGCCAGGACGGCGATGCCGAAGACCGGCGGGTCGGCGGAGGTGTTCCACTCGAGGGTGGTGAGGAAGTTGCCCTCGTTGTCGCTGAGCGCGAGCGAGGCGCGATAGGTGAGGAAGACCGCGATGGCGGCCATGATCACCAGCAGCAGGATGCCCGAACCGCGGGTGAGACCGAGGAAGATCCGGTCTCCGGGCCGGGTGGCGCCGCGGGCCGCTCGCTTCTGTTCGGTCGCGGAAGGCTTGGGGGTGGGGGGAGGCGCTGTGTCTTGTGTCGATATACCCATCGGGTTCTCCGGTCTGCGGAGCCGTCCGTGGTGAGCGGCTCCTGGCGGCGGTGCACCGGAAAGTGCGGCCCGGCCCGGTCACAACGGGGCCGGGCCGCACTCAGGTCAGCTCAGACCCTCGACGGTCGTACGGACCTTGGCGATGATCTCCGGGGGGATCGGCGCGTAGTCGTTCTCTTCGAGGATCTTCTGGCCGTCCTCGCTCGCCATGTAGCGCAGGAACGCCTTGGTGGCGGGCAGGGTGTCGGCCTTGTTTCCCTTGTCGCAGACGATCTCGTACGTGACCAGGATGATCGGGTAGGCACCCTCGGCCTTGGTCGCGTAGTCCAGCTCCAGCGCCAGGTCCTTGCCGGTGCCGACCTGCTTGGCGGCGGCGATGGCCTTGCTGGCGTTGGCGATGGTGGCCTCGACCGGCGCGCCCGCGCCCGTGTCGAGGTCGACCGTGTTCATGCCTTCCTTGGCGTACGACAGCTCCATGTAGCCGATCGCGCCCTCGGTCTGCTTCACCTGCGCGGCGACACCGGAGGACTGCGGAGCGGACTGGCCGCCCGGGGCCTCCCAGGCCTTACCGCCCTCGTACTTGCCCCAGACGTCGGGGGCCGCTTCCTTGAGGTACTTGGTGAAGTTGTCCGTGGTGCCGGACTCGTCCGAGCGGTGGAAGGCCTGGATCTTGGTGGAGGGCAGCTTCGCGTCGGGGTTCAGCTTCGCGATCGCCGGGTCGTTCCACGCCTTGATCTCGTCGTTGAAGATCTTGGCCAGGGTCTCGGCATCCAGGACCAGGTTGTCCACGCCGGAGAGCTTGTAGCCGACCGCGATCGGGCCGCCGACCATCGGGAGGTTGATGCCCTGGCCGCCCTCGCACTGCTTCTTGGAGGCGGCGACCTCTTCGGGCTTCAGCGCGGAGTCGGAACCCGCGAAGGCGACCTGCCCCTGAGTGAACGCCGTGACACCGGCACCCGAGCCGCCGGCCTTGTAGTTGATCTCCACCCCGCAGGCGGGCGAGAACTGCTTGACCCAGGCCTCGATCGCGTTCTTCTGCGCGGACGAACCATCGGCGAGCAGCTGCTGCCCCTTGGTGTCGTCACACTTGATGTTGCTTTCCGCAGCGGTTTCGCCGCCACTGCCGCCGGTGTTGCCGCCGGTGTCGTCGGAGCCGCACGCCGTCAGGGCCAGGGCGCTGGAGACGGCGACAGCACCGAGGGAAAGGGCGCGAAGCCGGTTCTTGCGCTGAAGCTTCACTTTCGGGAGTTCCTTCCAGGAGCCGCCTCAAAGGCGGCGTGCGAAGTCGTGGTGCAGCCTCTCGTCCGCACGAGGCTGCCGTCTGTAACTTGCCAACGTCGTACATGCCGATACGTACCGGTTCAGGCACGCACCTGCCGAATTCGAGTGATACGTGAGCGAACCTCAGCTCGCACAACGCACCGCGTAAGGCCGAAATTAGGCAGAAGAGGTGAAGCGGCCGATGGCCGTGAGTGAACGGAAGGTGAACCCCTGCCGTCAGTGCGGTGAGGTCACGGAATGCTCACGGGGAGAACACGTGAGGGTTTCCGCACCTCCCTGCTTCCTGGTCAACGTATAGGGCAGGCGCCCGGCCCTCACCGACCATCTCCCCAAGTCTCGCTCACCTCCCACTCACCGGCAGGAGATGGAACCCTCGACTCCGCAAGCCCGTCTCGTTCCACGTGAAACAACGGGAGGCAGCCATGCGACGGCGTACGTTCGTAGGCGGAGGCACCGCGGCCCTCGCCGCCGCGGTCACCGCAGGGTGCAGCGGCAGCGGGTCCAAGCCGCAGTCCACCGAGGGGGCGCCCACGTCAAGTACGCCGATCAAGACGCAGAGCGGGCCGGCCGCGGCCAACCTCGCGGGCCTCGCGAAGGACCTGGACGGCAGCCTGGTCCGCCCGGGCGACGAGGCCTGGGCAGCCGCCCGCCAGCTCTACAACACGCGGTTCGACTCGCTGAAGCCGACGGCCGTCGCGTACGTCTCCCACGCCGAGGACGTCCGTACGGCACTGGCGTACGCCCGTGCCCGCAAGGTCCCCGTCGCCATCCGCAACGGCGGCCACTCCTACGCCGGCTGGTCCTCGGGCAACGGCCGCCTCATCGTCGACGTATCGAAGATCGCCAAGGTCCGGGCCTCGGGCAACGAGGCGGTCATCGGCGCGGGCGCCAAGCTGATCGACGTCTACCGCGCGCTCACCGCGAAGGGCGTCACGATCCCGGCCGGCTCCTGCCCGAGTGTCGGCGTCTCGGGCCTCACGCTCGGCGGCGGCCACGGTGTGGTCTCCCGCGCGTACGGCCTGACCTGCGACAGCCTCACCCAGGCCACGCTGATCACCGCCGACGGCAAGGAGCTGACCGCCGACGCCGGCGACAACAAGGACCTCTTCTGGGCGCTGCGCGGCGCGGGCAACGGCAACTTCGGCGTCGTCACCGAGCTGCGTTTCCGCACCCACCCGGCCCCGCAGGCGGTCACCGCGAACCTGACCTGGCCCTGGTCCCGGGCCGCAGCCGTGCTCGCGGCCTGGCAGGAGTGGGGCCCGGACCAGCCCGACGAGATCTGGTCCTCGCTCCACCTCGCGAACACGGCCGGCGCCGCCCCGACCATCTCGATCACCGCCTTCTCCCTCGGCACCCAGGGCGAGCTGCAGAACGCGGTGGACCGCCTGGCCGACCGCATCAGCGTCCAGCCCAGCAACGCCGCCCTTCAGCGCCGTACGTACGAGGAGTCGATGGAGGTGTACGCGGGCTGCTCGTCCTTCTCCTCCGACGCCCAGTGCCATCTGCCCGGTACTACCCCCGGGCGCTCCCCCGAGGGCGCGCTGAGCCGCGAGACGTACGCGGCCCGCTCGGACTTCTTCGACCGCGCGATCTCGACGACGGGCATCCAGACGCTGCTGAACCAGATCGAGTCGGTACGGGGCGGAGCCGGCACCGTCCAACTGACGGCGCTCGGCGGCGAGATCAACCGCGTGGCCCCCACGGCAACGGCCTTCGTGCACCGCCGCTCCCGCCTGCTGGCCCAGTACATCGCGTCCTGGCGCGCGGGAACCTCGGGCACGGCGGCCCAGTCGTGGCTGGGCGAAGCCCACGCCGCGATGAGGCGCCACGCGTCGGGAGCGGCGTACCAGAACTACACGGACTCGACGCTCAGGGACTGGCGCAAGGCGTACTACGGACCGGCGGCGAACCGGCTGGAGAAGCTGAAGAGGCGCTACGACCCGGACGGCTTCTTTGCTTACCCGCAGGCGCTGTAGGGCGGTGCGGGTCGCTGGGGCGGGATCGGTGGCGGGACGGGGGCGCAAGGCGCGTATGCCGTCCTATGCGGCGAGGTCCCGTTCCTCCGCATCGGCCTCAAGGTCAGCCTCGGCGTCGGCCCCGGATATCGCCTGCTCATCCCCCTCATCGTCGTCCTCATCAGGGGAGTTGCCGCGAGCCCGGATCACCCACCCCGCCCGAGCCGACCGCTCCGCGGCCCGCGTCACCGGCGTCAGCAACGCCATGGCGAGCGGCGAGAGCAGCAGCACGACGGCCGTCCCCAGGGCGAACCCGCCGATGACGTCGGTCGGGTAGTGCACGCCCATATAGACCCGGAGGAACCCCTCGAGCAGCGCAAGCCCGAGCCCCAGCAGCCCGAACTTCCGGTTCGCCATGAACAGCCCGACAGCCAGCGCCATGACGAGCGTCGCGTGATCGCTCACGAACGAGTAGTCGGTCTTGCCCCCGATGAGGACCTCGAGTCCTTCGTGCTCGCGGAAGGGCCGCGGCCGCTCCACAACGCCCCGTATCGGCACGTTCACCAGCACCGCGATACCGGCCGCGAGCGGCGCCCAGATCAGCGCGGCCACGGAGGCGGCGGCGTCCTCGCCACCCCGTCGCCGTACGGTCCACCAGCACCCGAGCACCAGCAGGACCATGGCGAGCAGGATCCCCCACTCACCCACGAACCTCATGATCCCGTCGAACCAGCCGGGGGCGTCCTTGGCCAGTCCGTTGATGTCGTAGAGCAAGTCGACGTCGGGGTTCGACCCGGATTCGGCGAGTCCAGCCATGGTGCAGCGGCCCCTTCGTCATGATCTTTCGTCGTGCAATTCGTGCAATTCGAGCGCACCTGTCCGATGCGCCGAGCCATCTACCCCCGTGATCGGCTACGTCGTACATCCATCGCTAGTCGCTGGTCGCTCTAGTCAGGCGTACGTCCATGGAACGCATGGTCCCCTCCTCTACGTTCCACAGTCCACCGAATGATCACGCAGACGTTATCGAAGAGAGATACGTTCTCGCAGCTCAGAGGCTGGGCGAGAGAGCGACTGTAACAGCCAGTAACAGAAGGATTCGGCCAGATCACACGGGAGTGGGCAACGCCTTCGCGCCATCTTCGGTGACCCTGGTCGCCCCGAAGTAGTCGGGCGTATCGATCGGGTCGAACCGGATCACGGCACCCGGCCGCGGCGCGTTGATCATGTATCCGCCGCCCACGTAAATGCCCACATGCCGGATGGCCCGGGAATTGGTGAGGTCGTCCGAGAAGAACACCAGATCGCCCGGCAGCAGTTCCTCACGCTTCGGGTGCGGCCCGGCGTTGTACTGATCGTTGGCGACCCGAGGCAGCTCGATCCCCACACTCTCGTACGCGGCCTTGGTCAGCCCCGAACAGTCGAAGCGTCCGCCCTGGTCAGCGGTACCGTTCCCGCCCCACAGATACAGCGTCCCGAGCTTCTTCTGCGCGTACCCGATCGCCCCGGCCGCCTGCTGCGAGGGCTGCACGCGACCGACGGGCGCGGCAAAGCTGTCCTGGAGCGTGGTGATCGTCTGGACGTAGTTCTGCGTCTCCTTGTACGGCGGCACGCCCCCGTACTTGATGACGGCGTACGCCCCCGCGTTGTACGCGGCGAGCATGTTCTTCGTCGGGTCGCCGGGCGCGTCCTTCACATACGAGGCGAGCTTGCAGTCGTACGAAGCGGCCGACGGAATCGCGTCATTCGGATCCCATACGTCGCGATCACCGTCACCGTCCCCGTCAAGCCCATGCGTGGCCCAGGTCCCCGGAATGAACTGAGCTATCCCCTGCGCGGCGGCCGGACTCTGCGCCTTCGGATTGAACCCGCTCTCCTGATACAACTGCGCCGCCAGCAACGCCGGGTTGATGGCCGGGCACAGATTCCCCCACTTCTGCACCAGCGCCTGATACGCCCCCGGCACAGCCCCCTTGGCGAGCCCGACGGCGCCCTTCCCTACCCCGTTGGCAAGGTTCCCCGCGGTCATGTAGACCCCGACAACGAGCAGCATGACGAAGCTGAGCCCCGTCCCCGTGACGGCGATCCCCGCGACCCACGCCTTACGCACCGTCAACCGCCCCTCGCCGCACGGTAGTCCTAGTCCGCCGACCGTCAGTGTAGAGGCGGGCGCCCCACCACGGAATGATCACCGCCCGCCCACCGGCCGGCAGAGCACCAGACCTCGCCACGTGCCGGCCGCCTCCTACAAGCCAGTCCTCCGCCCGGCACGTGGCGAATCCCCGTACAAAGGGAAGCGATCCGTGGCGACTTCGAACCCGAGAGGCGCGGGAAGCGGCACCGGCTCCCCGAACTTGCCGGGCAACACGTCCTGATAGGCGCCGTTGTCCGGACGGGTGTGCAGGGCCCAGGTGCCCTTGCGGGGGTCGATGACGAGGAGAACACGCACGCGCGCGACCGCGTACCAGTCGGCCTTGTCCCTGATCTCGCGGGACTTCTCGGACTGCGAGATGACCTCAACGGCGAACACGGTGTCCTCCGGGTCGGCAAGCCAGTCATCGTCCTCCTCCCACTCCTTGGGCAGGACGATCAGATCCGGCGTCACATAGTCGTCCGGGTCTTCCGGCAGCGCGATCGAGGACATCTCATACGCCCCCAGCCCGTCCGGCAGCAGCGCTTCGAGCTGCCGACGCATCCTCACCACCGCACCCGCGTGCTTTCCACGCGGAGTAGGGGACATCACGAGCTTTCCTCCCACAATCTGCACGCGCAGACCCGTAGCGTCCTCGATCTTCTCGGCGATCTCACGCAGATTCCCCGGGCGAGGGCGCGGGTACATCCAGGCACCCGGCGATACCGACATGGCTCGCTGCCTCCGTCCCTCCACGTCTGCGGCTGCGCGAGCGGGGTCGATGGGAGGTCCGACGTCCCGCTCGGCGTCGTATTCACCGTACTGTCCGGCCCCCTCCATCGCCTCGGCTTCACGGCCCGCACGTGTGCACGCAGCCCTCGTGAGCCGCTCCTCAAGCTGTGCCATGCCATCCCCGTTCACGCTCCGATTACGTGCAATCACCGTAAGGCATTGCACTGACACTCGGCCCACAGCAGCTTGCCTTCCTCGGAGCCGCCCAGCTCGGGCGGCACGGAGGCCCCCCACGCGTCGGCGCAGGCCCGTACAAGGTGCAGGCCACGGCCGTTTTCAGCTTCTGGGGCGGCTTCCGGCGGCACGTAGGTCGCGTCGCCGAAGCCGGGCGGGAGTCTCGGGTCGGAATCCCATACGGCGACGTAGAGCCCGTGGGGTTCGCTCGATCGGAGCCGGAGGGCGTACGGGCCCTTGGTGTGCAGGTGAGCGTTGGTGAGGAGCTCGGAGGCCAACAGCTCGGCGGTTGGGGTGAGTTCGGTGAGGTCGTGTGCGACCAGGACCGTACGGAGGGTTGCACGGGCGATACCCGGTGCGCGTGGATCGTGCGGGAGTTGGAGTGTGTAGGACCAGGGCGGAGATACGGTTGCCATCGGAAGTCTCCTGATTCGGAGGGAAGTTGGGTGGTTTGGGAAGTGGGTTGGTTACGTTGCCCAGTGACCGCGGCCGCTCCGTCGAGCGGGGTGCTTCTGGGCGGAGGCGCCGAGTTATAAGCTAGCGGCATCCGTGTAACGCATTACACGATTCCTCTTAAATCCGTGATACACCACCCGTGTGGGTGACCCGCAACGAGGAGGCGGACCAAGCCCGTGAGAAGCAACCCGACGGGTCGTCAACTCCGCTTGGGCGTTGAGCTGCGCAAGCTTCGAGAGCGCGCAGGGCTGAATGCCACCGAGGCCGGTCAACTGCTTGGCGTCAAGCAGAACCAGATCAGCAACATGGAGGCCGGACGGGCGGGCGTGAGCCCTGAGCGCGTACGCACCATGGCCTGCCAGTACGAGTGCTCGGACAAGGCACTGATCGAAGCCATCGTCGCGATGACCGGCGACCGCAGGCGCGGCTGGTGGGAGCAGTACCGCGAGATCCTGCCGAGCCCGCTACTCGACCTCGCCGAACTGGAGCATCACGCCCAGTCGTTGCGCACCACCGTCACGGCACGCATCCCCGGCCTGCTCCAGACCGTCGACCACGCCCGCGAGATCTTCCGCCAAGGCGTCACGGAACTTTCCCCGCCGGACATCGAGCACCGCATCTCGTTCCGCGTGAAGCGCCAGGCCGTGCTCTACAGGGATGACCCCACTCCGTACGAGGCGATCATCCACGAGGCAGCACTGCGGATGAAGGTCGGCGGCTCGTCAGTGTCCCGCCAGCAGCTCAAGCATCTACTCGACGCAAGCGAGCGGGAGCACATCACCTTGCGCGCGATCACCTTCGACGCCGGCGCTTACCCCGGCTCAGGCCAGTCCATCTACTACGCACACGGCCCAGTGCCAGAACTCGACACGGTCCACCTGGACCAGTCCCACGGCCTCAAATTCCTGGATGCCGAGGCCCAACTACGCAAGTACCGCATCCTCTTCGAGCGCCTCGATGCCGTCGCTCTTCCACCCGACAAGACCCGAGACTTGATCCTCGCCGTCATCCACGACCTATAAGGGAGCACCCATGAGTGCGTACGCCTGGCAGAAGTCGACCTACTGCTCCGAGGGCGACTCCTGCGTACACGTCGCCGCAAGTGCAGGAACGCTCCATCTCACCGAAAGCAGCGATCCCACCCAAGCGATACTCAAGACCACCCCAACCACCTTCTCCACCCTCCTCACCACCCTCAAATCCCCCAAGGAAACCCACCGTGGCTGACATCCCCCCGAACCTCGACTGGGTCCGCGCCGCACCCGACGACGCCGAAGGCCCCGGCCCCTGGATCGAAATCGCCTTCGGCGAGGGAGACGACGCCGAATCCCCCGTCTACATCCGCGAAACAAGCGACCCGGAAAACGTCGTCACAACCAACCGTCGCAAGTGGGACGCCTTCGTACTAGGCGTACAGGCAGGCGAGTTCGACCATTTCGTGGAGGGCATCGAAGACGCGGAAAACAGCGCACCATAGGTCGAGCCCCGAGCCTCATCCGCGCGAGCCGACCTCAGGAGCCACCCGCCCAGCCATGACCGCTTCAATGAACGGATCAGGCGGCAAGTAGGAATGGGCCGCTACGTAGTGGTAGACGAGATCTGGCGCAACGAGCCAGTCTCCTGACCCCGCATCCCCATTTCCCTGGCCACAGATCAGGCGCGGTAACTCCACAGCACCTCGCCGCCCTCGAGCTCCCCGAAGGGATCCGTTCCGCCCAGCAGGGCACGGACTCCTCTGCACAGCACCAGGCCGGTGCCGGCCTCGGTTCGCAAGGCGAGGGCGATGTGGCGTACGCCTGCACCTGACTGAGCCAATGCCTCCAGTTCCGCGCGCTCGCGCTCTGTGGCGAGCAGCACCTCGGGGGCGACGTACCGGATCCCGAGCTGGACAGCGGCGACGCCGTCAAAGTGCAGGTCGGCACAGCGGGGCTCAGCTCCGCTCGGGGCCGCACGTAGCAGCAACTGGGAGTGGCCCACTCCGTAACGCCACATTCGAAAGATGCGGGACGACTTGAACCGAATCTCGCTCCCGACTTCCTCTGCAGCCATGGCCCTACGTTACGAGGGTTGCTGTTGGCGAATCCTCTCCGGCCAGGTGGTCTGTCGCGGGAATGTGACAGGTGGGCGGCAGACTGTCACATTCCCGCGACTGCATACCGAGAGTCCGGGAGCGTCGGGCGATGCGCTCATACTGCCGCCGGGATTCGCCAACAACATCCCTACGCGACGAGGAAACGGGCATTCGCGGAGTCCGTCTCACCGCGGCTTCCGTTGTTGCACCGCCTGCCCGCAAAGGCCAGGTGGCATGGGCCAGCCAACCCGAGTGAGTGGAAGGTTTGGGACGCCCTGGCCGCTCATCTGGTGTCCCAAAGCTTCCAATCACCCTCGGCCCGACGCTTTGCGGCGGGTGCGAAGGGCGTCCGTCGCGCGCGTGGTGCCGTAGCCGAGCAGCCAGGGCAGCGCCGTGATGCCCAGAACGTAAACGGCAAAGTAGACCAGAAGGTCTTCCGTGCACGTCGGCTGGTCCCGGACCGTCATGACCATCAAGGTCGACGAGGACACGACCGGCGCCAGCGGTAACAGGACCGACCACAGGCGTGGCGCCCGGCCAGGAATACGGGCGCACCACACCCCCATGCCGAGCATGATGAGGGGGCCGAATAGGACCCACAGCAGCGCCGGGTAGAGCAGCAGCTGCCACCCGTCCTGCGAACAGCAGCCGATCATGGAAGCCTCCACGCTTTCGGGCGAGCCTCCCATCCGCCGGCCCCGGGGACTTCCGTGGAACTACGCGTTCGCATACGTACGTTGACCTGCGGTCAGCGGCTCGGTGCCGCAACGTCGTCTCCGTCGGCCGCATCTGAGGTCAGGCACGTACGCATGGCAATGGGCCCGGGCGGAACGGCTCTGTCGCCGTCGCGTCCGGGCCCGCGGTAGAGGGGAGGGAGTGCGGAAGGACCAGGATCAGTCCACGGAATCCGCCGAGCCGGCCGAACCGGCAGAGTTCGCGGAGGAGACGCTCGCGGCACTGGCCGCGCTGTTGCCGGAGTCCGCGCTACCGGGTGCCGGAGCGGCAGGAGAGTCGGCCGAGTCGTCCGCAACCGGCTTGGGCGCGGCGGGCTTCACGGGCGCGTTCGGGCTGTCGCCGGAGGCGGCGGACGGGCTGTCGGCGGACGAGCCGGACGGGCTGTCGGCCGAGTTACCAGCCGGACTGTCAGCCGAGGAACCCTCCGGGCTGCTGCCCGAGTCCGCTCCACCACCAGGCGCGTTGGGCGAGTCCGCCGAGTCGAACGGCGAGGCGAGCGGGCTGTCCGCGGACTCCGGCGAGCCGTCACGGGAAGCCGGAGACCCGGCCGACGAGTCCGCGGACCCCGACGAGTCGTCGGCGTCGTCGCCACGGCCGTCATCATCGCGGCCGTCGTCCCCACGACCATCATCGTCGCGGCCGTCATCGTCCCCGAGCTGCGTGCTGACACTCACTGCGTCGGACTTGTCGTGCAGGTCGATGCCGCGGTCGGTGGCTGCCGCCGCGCCGCCCAGTCCGGCGAGTACTGCGGTGGCGCCGACACCGGCAACGGCTATGCGCCACGGTCTGGTGATCCGCATGATGGTGTTCCTTCCTGGGTGCCCGCCCCTGAGCGGTTCGGGCTCTGCTTCCAAGTTCGGCCCCGGCGATGAAGCCTTCATGGGCCGCCCGTGAAAGACCCCTCATCCGAACGTGAAGGCCCCCTCATCCGGGGATCGAACGACCCCACCCCTCATCCGGGATGCAGCCAGCGCATAGCCAGGTCCAGCCGGGCACGCGTAGCCGCCTGCCACCCCGCTTCCTGCACCCGATGCGGACCGGTGGCAAGCGACAGCACCACGGCAGCAGTACGACGCCGCAGCTCGACGGGGTCCACCAGTCCCGCAAACGCCGTCAGATAAGCGGCGCCCAACCGATTGATGGCATCGGCCCGCTCCCGGTCGATCTGGGCGAGAACGGACAGATGCCCGAGAAGACAGCCCAGGTCATCGACACGTTCACCGGGCCCCGCAGTGTCCACGTCCAACAGCCCGCTGATCCGCCCGCCCTCCACAAGCAGCTGACTCTCGTACAGGTCACCATGCACAGCGACGACAGGCCCGGAGCCGACGCCCACCGTCACCTCCTCAGCCAACTCCCTCGCCTGAGCCGCCAGTTCAGGCACCGCAGCCCCGACAACAGCCGCGTAATGCGGAGCCTTGGCAGCCCACGAGGGCCGAGCCGCCCCCGAAGCCAGTTCGGGCGGCAACCGGTCGAGCAGGCCAAGCACCGCCTCCGCGGACGGCGCGCGGCCACCGCCACCGCCCCCACGCAGCACCTCCCGCAACGTTCGACCGGGCAGAGCCTGAAGGACGACCAGCCCGTCCGGCGTAAAACCGAGGCTGGCCGGCGCGGGCACACCGGCCTCGGTGAGCAGACGGTGCCGCCGATGCAGGGCGTCGACACGGCTCGGACGTACGACCTTGATGAACAGCCGCCCGTACGAACCGGTCACCTCGACGACGGCCCGACGCCCGGGCCGGTACGCACGCACCCGATACCGAACCGGACCACCCCCACAACCGACGTCCTCCAGCAACCGCGCGAGCGCCCCCGAATCGCAGGCCGAAGGAAGGGCAGGCAGCCACGGGTCGTACGGGAAACGCCACACAGCGACCCGGTTGACCCCGTCCTCCAACACCGTCGCCCCGCGCGGCAAACGCCCGGCACGGGCACCGATCCGCTCCTCATCGGTACGCCCGTCGGACCCCCGGACCTGCACCCGATACACAGCGGTACAACTGTCCCCGGGCTGATGGTCGACGTTCTCGACGCGCCAGGTCAGCAACTGCCGGCCGGCCGGCTCAAGGGCCGCCGCCAACAGCTCACCGGCATCGGGACCGGTCAGCAGACGCAGATCCGGTACGCCGTCGGAGGCACCGCCCGCCAAAGGCACAGGCTCGGACGCCGAAGGCAGCGGCAGAGAAGACTGCTCAGGAGGTATAGGCAGAGGCATGCGCACGACGGTGCCCGCCCTTGATGAATCGCCCCCGCGCCTTCGATGAAGGTTCTTTCATCTACCGCCGCCCCTCCCCGCTTCAGGACTCCGGCGGCGCCTCCGCCCCGGTGTACGCGGCAGTCGTCGCGTCCGCCGCCGCCCGAGCCGTATCCGGGTCCTCGCCGGAGGCCACATTCGCCTCGTACCAGCCCTCGCTGCTCAGCTCGACGAAGCGCTTGCCCTCGTCGGACATGACCCAGGCCTCCGCCACCTCGTGATCCACAGGGCGACCGGAGGACAGATGCAGATACAGGCCCATGACCATCAGGTCCCAGCCGACACCGACCGCACCGGGCCCGTACTCCGGCCACTTCGTGTCGTCGTCGACGTGGGCGATGTGGTCGACCTCGAAACGCGTCCGCCCCTCCGCCTCCGGCGTGAGCCGCAGCTCGATCCAGGTGACGCTCTGCTCGAACTCCCAAGTGGCGGCGAAGCCCTTGGGCGGATCGCAGCGCTCGATCGTGCCGTGCGCGTTGCCGTGCAGCTGGTACTGGCCGCCCAGCCTCAGCTCGCCGGAGACGGGCATGAGCCAGCGCGGGATGCGCTCGGCGTTGGTACACGCGTCCCAGACGTCCTCGATGTCCGAGTCGTACGTCTGACTGATGGTCACGACGCGCGCCTCGCCGGCCTTGAACACACGCTTGCCGACCTGGCGCCGTACGGCATTGATCTGCTGGGTGACATCGATCATGGCTTGCTCCTTGGAGGAGGTACGTGGTCTTCTGCGCCCCCGTCCTCGCCGGCTTCGCGGAGCCGCCGCCCGCGCTTGCCCCGGGCGAGCTCGGTGGCCAGGGCCTCGAGCGGCGGGGTCCAGAACCGCCGGAACCGGTCCAGCCACGCGTCGATGTCACGAAGCGGCTCCGAGTTCACCGCGTAGAGCCGCCGGGTGCCTTCCGCCCGCACGGTGGCGAACCCGTTCTCCCGCAGCACCTTGAGATGCTGCGAGACCCCAGGCTGCGATATCCCGAACTCCCGCCGGATGACCTCGCTGACCTCCCCCGAGCTCATCTCCCCCTCGGCGAGAAGCTCAAGAATCCGCCGCCGTACGGGATCTCCGAGCACATCGAACGCGTGCATACGGAGCACTGTATCACTGCACACTTATATAAGCACGGGCTGAGAAAAGATGGCCTACGACTCGGACCAGGCCAAGGTCACTCGAAGCCCGGCGGACGGCGCACGGTCCAGTCGGCCGGCTCTTCAAGGGCGGAGGCCAGCCGCAGGAGTGTCGCCTCGTCCCAGGGACCGCCGATCAGCTGGCTGCCGATGGGCAGACCGTCGGGCGAGGTGTGGACCGGCAGTGAGATGGCGGGCAGACCGGTGATGTTGCAGACGGAGGTGAACGAGATCATCTGGTTCTCGGTCATCCGGAACCCGCCGGGATCGGCGTTGGCCTCGGCCAGGCAGGCTCCGGCCGGCGGGGGCGGGCAGGCCAGGGTCGGGGTGAGCAGCACGTCGAAGTCGCGGCCCCACTGGGCCCGGACCTCCACGGCCTCCTGCTGCAGAAGCGCGGCCATCCGTGTGTACTCGCCCGCGTGGCGCGTCTTGGCGCGCTCCATCCGGAACCGCAGATGCGGTTCGGCCAGCTCCGGCCGGTCGTAGGGCGCGGTCCACAGTGCCGCGTCCAGGACGGTCTGCGCGTACCCGAGGCCCGTCTCCTCGCTGAAGAAGCGCGGCGACACCGGGAAGACCGCGTGGCCGAGCGACTCCAGCAGCTTTCCGGTCCGCTCGGCCGCCGCCACGCACACCGGGTCCACCGGAACTCCGGTGGGCGCCTCCAGCAGCAGGCCCACCCGCAGCGGTGCGGACTCCCGCCCCACTTCCTCGGAGAACGGCCGCTCCGGCGCGGGCGCACCGTACATGACCAGGCTGTCCGGCACGCTCATGACATCCAGCAGTGCCGCCGCGTCCTGCACCGTCCGGGTGATCGCTCCCTCGACCGCGGCGTGCTCCCAGGCCGCCAGGTACTGCGGTACCCGGCCGCGGCTCGGCTTGAGCCCGACCAGCCCGCAGCACGAGGAGGGCATACGGATCGAGCCTCCGCCGTCGTTGGCGTGGGCGACGGGCGCGAGCCCCGCGGCGACGGCCGCCGCGGCACCGCCGCTCGATCCTCCCGGCGAGTACTCGGTGTTCCAGGGGTTGCGGGTGATGCCGTAGCGGGAACTCTCCGCAGCCGTCAGCATGCCCATGTCCGGGGTGCTCGTCCTGCCCATCAGCAGGAAGCCGGCGTCCAGGAACCTGGTCACGACCGGGTCGGTGACCGTGCGAGGCGTGTCGTCACACCCGAGGCTGCCGAACGTGGCGGGCTGCCCGGCGACCAGGTTCACGTCCTTGATGGGTATGGGCACCCCGTGGAAGGCGGGCAGTCCCCCGCCCTCCATCACCGCCCGCTCGGCCTTCAGCGCGGCTTCGCGGACCTCCTCGTCGTTGCGCCAGACGAACGCTCCGATCTCAGGATCGAACCGCTCGATGCGCTCCAGATAGGTGTCGGCGATCTCGACGGGGCTCAGCTCGCGCTCGCGTACCGCCTCTGCCAGACGCACGGCGGAGTCGAACGGGTCCATGGGGGCTCCAACCTGTAGCCATTTGGGGGGAGTTGAGGGAAGGGAGTGGCGGAGAAGTGGCGGGGCAGGGAGTCAGGCGACGGCGAGCAGCCGGTCGAGCTCCTCGCGGTTGTCCGTGCTGCTCGTGCCGTCGAAAACGACCCGGCCCGTCTGCATGACGATCGCGCGGTCGCAGCGCTCGAGAAGGAGCCCGGCATGCTGGTCGACCATCACCACTGCCACTCCGGTGGCGGCGATACGGGTCATCGCCTCCAGGACCTGCTGGACGAACGACGGCTGCAGACCCTGGGTGAGCTCGTCCACGACGATCAGCGACTGCCCGGACAGGATCGACCGGGCGATGCCGAGCTGCTGTTTCTGCCCGCCGGACAGCGTTCCGGCGGGCTGCCGGCGGCGTTCGGTCAGCAGGGGGAAGATCTCGTGGGGATCGACCGCGGGGACGAAGCCCCGGCGCGTGGCCAGGCGGAGGTTCTCCGCGACGGTGAGGGTGGGGAACACTCCCCGGTCCTCGGGCATCAGTGCGGCGCCGCGGCGCGCGAGCAGGTCTGGGCGGCCGCGCGGCACGGGGCGTCCCGCCAGACGCACCTCGCCGCCCTGCCGGTCGGCCAGCCCGAAGACGGTGCGCAGCAGGGTGGTCTTGCCGGTGCCGTTGCGTCCCAGCAGGGCGATCCGCTCGCCCTCGGCGACCCGCAGGGTCACATCGCGGACGACGGCGGCCTGACCGTACCCGCCGCCAAGTCCCTCCAGTTCCAGCATCATCAGCTCACCCCCAGGTAGGCCTGACGCACCGCCGGGTCGGCGGCGATCTCGTCCATCGACCCATGGGCGATCACCTGACCCTCGTGCAGGACGACGACGTCGTCGGCCAGCTCCCGGACGATCGCCATGTCGTGTTCGACGACGACCAGTGCGCATCCCGTACGCCGGGAGACCTGCTTCAGCTCGTGGACGAGCGCGCGGGCGTCGTCGGGTCCCAGCCCGGCCGCGGGTTCGTCGAGCAGCATCAGCCGGGGCGCTCCGGCCAGCACCATGGCCAGCTCCAGCCGGCGCCGGTCGGCCAGCGGCAGGGCCCCGGCCTCACGAGTCTCGTCGCCGGCCAGGTCGTCGTACTCGGCGGGCAGCTCGACATGCCGTGGCGCGTCCAGGCGGGCCAGCCGGATGTTGTCGGCCGGAGACAGCGCCGTCAGGACGCTGGGGATCTGGAACATCCGGCCCACGCCCAGGCGTACGCGGTCCTGGACCGGGAGCGCGGTGGCGTCCGCGCCGAAGATCCGCACCTCGCCCGCGTCGGGGGCGAGTTGGCCCGCGACGACGGCGAGCAGGGTGCTCTTGCCCGCGCCGTTGGGGCCGATCAGGCAGACGGTTCGGCCGTCCTCGACCGTGAGGTCCACGCCGCACAGCACGTCCACCGGGCCGAAGGACTTGCGGATCCCCGTCAGCGCGAGGGCGGCTCCCTCGCGGGCCGTGTCGTCAGCACGGTGCCGTGGCGCCGCCGCAGCCGGGGGCAGCTTCACCGCCGGGCCGCGTGCCCATGGGCGGGCCAGCCCCGCCAGACCCGCCGGGGCGACCTGTACGACCAGAACGAACAGGGCGGCGAGCGCGAGAACGTACCAGCCCTGCCACGTACTGCCGAGCATCTGAGCGCCCGCCGTGATCAGGATGGCGCCGAGGAACGGGCCCACGGTCGACTCCCGTCCGCCCAGTGCGAGCCAGACCAGCACGCTGGTCGACAGGGCGAGCCCGAAGACCTGCGGTGACACCAGCCCGGCGGCGGGCGCGTACAAGGCGCCCGCGACCGCCGACACGGCCGCCCCGACAGCGAACGCCGCGGTCCGCACGCGCACCGGGTCGATGCCGGCCTGGGCGGCGCGCTCGGGGTTGCGGGACGCAGCGATCAGCCGCGCGCCGAACCGGCTGCGGACCACCGTCACGCTGGTGACGGCCACCACGGCGGCCACCACCACGAGCGTCAGGTAGTAGGCGGAGACCACTCCCCGGCCGCTCACCGACAGCCCGTTGGTCCCGCCGGTCAGATCCGTGAGGCTGTTCGCCGCGTGCTGGAGCAGCAGGCCCACTCCGATCGTCAGCAGGATGAGCGGCGCGTCGGGCACACGGGACGCCAGCCCGATCCGGACCACCAGCACCGCGATGCCCACGGCCGCCGCCAAAGCCGCCGCCAGCAGGACGGCAAGCGGCCAGCCGTGCTCCTGGCTGAGCGCGACGGCGTAGGCACCGAGCCCGAAGAAGGACGCGTGACCCACGCTGAGCAGCCCCGCCCGCCCCCAGGAAAGGTCCAGGCCGTAAGCGAACAGCCCGTTGCACAGGCCCAGCGTCAGGGTGGCCACCGCGAAGGCGCTCAGCCCGAACGGAGCCGCCGCCAGCAGCACGAGCAGCAGCGCGAAGCGCACCGCCGGCCCCACTCGGGCGCTACGTCCGACTCGGGCGCTAGGTCCGACTCGGGCGCTACGTCCGAGAGGCGCGGCCGGGAGCCGACGGCGTACACCGCGCGCGGACGGTGCCGACAGCACCTTGACCTGCTCGTCGCCGCGCCCGTCGGTGTTATGGCCAGGGCTGATCATGAGCACCCCGGCATGGGCGTGGTGTCGGCGAAACGACCGAGCTCGCGGCTGACCTCGTACGCTCCACCCGGCTTGATCGTCGCCTGGAACATGTCGGCCTGCAGGATGTGATTGGCCGCCGAGAAGCGGGTGTTCTCGCCGAGCGGCGAGTCGAAGGTCAGCCGCCCGATCTCGGTGTTGATCGCCTCACCGTCGGCGCTCTCGGCCTTCTTGGCGGCGGCCAGGAAGAACTGGATGCCGAAGTACGCGTTGCCCGCCACCTCGGGCATCGGGCCTTTGAACTTGTACGCCTTCCGGTAGTCGGCCACGAAGGCGCGGCTGTCCGGGTCGTCCAGCCGGTCGGTCCAGCGCACGGTGTGCGTACGACCGTCCACCAAGGCGTTGAGGGCGGGGTAGTAATCGCTGTCCAACGGAGCGCCGTCGTAGCCGAGTTGTGGGCTGAGCAGACCGAACTGCTTGGCCTGCTGGCTGAACGACACCGCGTCGGAACCGACGACCATGGCCAGCAGCACATCCGGCTTCGCGGCCTTGAGCCGCTTGATCACCGGCTGCCAGTCGGTCTGCCCGATCGGGCTGAACTCCTCGGCGACGACCGAGCCGCCGGCGCGTTTCACCTGCTCCTTGGCGACGCGCAAGTAGTAGTGCGGGAAGTTGTAGTCGGAGCCGACGACGGCGACCCTCTTCCCGTACTTCTCCAGCAGCGCGGGGATGGTCGGGGTGAGCAGCTGGCGCGTGCTCTCGCCGAACCCCCACGCGTAGGGATGGCACTGCCCGGTGTCGCCGAGGATCGCCGTCCCGAACGGGACCTTCGCGTCATCGGCGACCTTGGTCACGGCCTCGGCCGTGTCCCCGGTGATCGTGCCGAACAGCATCGACACCTTTTCCCGCTGGACGAGCCTGCGAGCCAGCTGGGTGGACGTGGCCGGGTCGCCCCCGTCGTCGACGACGACGAACTCGACGTCCGCGCCGTTCACGCCACCGTCCTCGTTGACCTTCTCGACGCCCAGTTCGAAGGCGTTGCGCAGGGCCTTGCCGGTCGAGGAGACGGGCCCGGTCAGCGGCACGATCAGGCCGACTTTCAAGGGTCCGTCCCCCTCGCTCCCGGTGTCCGAGATCGCCGAACCACCGCAGCCGGTCACCGCCAGCAGAGCGGCGGCGGTCAGGATGCCCGCGCCGGCACGCGAACGCGTGTGAGCCATGACATGTACCTCCGAATCCAGGGACGCGAGCGCAGCGCCGCGACCGCGACGACGATCAGGTAGAAGAAGACCTCGGCCAGCACGTCGGTCAGCCAGGTGCGCAGCAGCACCGACAGCGCGGCGATGGCCAGGGCGGCACCCGCCGCCGTCCCGAGCGCGCCGGGGCGGCTGAGCAGCAGACCGAAGAAGACGGGGACCAGCAGGCCGAAGCCCATGGTCGGATTCACCGCGAGCAGCGGGCTGTACAGCGCTCCCGCCAGCACGGCCAGCAGCCCGCCGAGGATGAACGCGATGGTGCGCAGCCGTCGCGGGTCGGTGCCCAGCAGCGCCGCCATGGCCGGGTTGTCGGCCACCGCGCGCAGGGTCAGGCCCCAGTCCGTGCGGTAGGCGGCGAGCAGCACAAGACCGATGACCGCGACCGCGATCAGGCCGCACACCAGCCGGTACGCCGGATAGGGCGTGCCCAGGACCGTCACCGTGCCGCCGACCGGCGCATCGACCGACCGGGAGGTGGAGGTGAACCACAGCTCCGCCGCCTGCCGCAACGCCATGCCGACACCCCAGGTCACGAGCATGGTCGCCAGCCCGTCCGCGAGGGGACGCCGCAGCAGCAGCCGTTCGATCAGCAGCAACAGCGGTGCACTCGCCACCAGGGCGAGGGTCACGCGCCAGCCGAACGCCGGGCCCGTGAGGACCGCCGCCGTGTAGGCGCCCACCATGATGAGGTCGCCCTGCGCGAGGTTCACCACCCGGGTCGCCGCGAAGATCACGGCCATGCCGAGGGTGGTGAGCCCGTAGAGGCCGAAGAGCGTGATGATGGCCAGGAGTACGTCCACGCGGTGACGTCCTTCCACTTCCGCGGACCGGGGATGAGTGGGACTATCGGCCAATTCCCGCCGCCGTGCTGTCACCAGAGCGCACGCTTCTGGTGCTGGAGTGCAGAGGAGGAACCGATGCCTCTCGAAGCCCGGACGGACGGCACGCTCGTCTCCGGCTACCTGGACCCCGTCTCCGACGACCGCGCCAGGGCGTCCGACGCCGTACTGGTCAAGACGGCGACGCCCTGGGCCGCCGAGCTGCGGGCGGAGCGGTTCGGCGCGATCACCACGTGTGACATCGCCGGCGAGCAGCGGGCGCAGGTCGTGCCGCACGCGTCGGTCTCCCCTGTGGGAATCGACTCCCTGGTCGGGGTGCTTCTGGCCGGAGAGGTGACGATCGAACAGAACGGCCGCCAATGCGCCCTGTCCCCGGGCGACTTCGTCCTCTACGGCGGCGGGCGTCGGTTCCGTCTCGACCTCGGTCGCGACTACCGCTGGTTCCTGATGAGACTCGATCCGGGCACGAGCACGCTCCTGCGGCAGACCCCCGACGCGATGGTCGCCCAGGAGCTCACGTCTTCCCCCGGCGGCCGGATCCTCTCCTCAATGCTCGTCGAACTCGCCGACCGCGGTCATCGCCTCGGACCGCTGTCGAAAGGGGAGATGGGCGAGCACGTGACCGGCGTCCTCCGGACCCTCGTCCGCGAGTACGCAGGCCGGCACACGCCCCCTGCGCACGCGCACCGGCTGCTGCGCGTCCTGGAACACATCGACCGGCACCTGACCGAGGAACTCTCGCCCGCCCGGATCGCCGCCGCCCACCACATCTCGGTCCGCTCCTTGCACGCCCTGTTCCAGCATCGAGGGGAAACACTCGGCGACCACATCCGGCAACGGCGCCTGAGCCGAATCCGCCAGGACCTGGCCGATCCCGCCCTGGCCGATGTCCCGGCGTATGCCGTGGCGGCCCGCTGGGGCATCACCGACCCGAGTTACTTCGGCAGAGTCTTCAAAAGCGAATTCGGCCTCTCCCCACGGGAGTTCCGCCGCCGGTCACTTCCCGACGGGTACGCCCCGTAAGGGACGCGGGAAAGTCGCAGGCTTCTGCTCTTCCAGGGGCGCGAGGCTGTGACATTTGCGGCTCCGCCGCGGGGCGACGCCCCTTTAGGGCGCGGGGCTGTATCTATTTGCGGCTCCGCCGCGTGGGCGCGCCCAGCCACAACGCCCCGTAAGGGGCGCGGGGAACTGCGCGACAAGCCACATCAAACCCGCAGCCGCGACACGCAGTGTCACCGACCACCCCCTGGCGGGGGGCCTGGGGCGCAGCCCCAGTTTCGGGAAGGGGCGGGACTGGGGAAAGAAACCCCCACCAGCGAACCGCACAGCGAACGTCACATTGACGCCAGCCAAACCCGAGCCCCACGCTCAACTCCATGACCACGCACCCGTACACGAGATACGTAGCCATCGGCGACAGCCAAACCGAGGGCATCGGCGACGGCGACGAGGCAATCGGGTACCGAGGCTGGGCCGACCGCCTCGCAGAACTCCTGGCGGAAGGCCAGCCAGACCTCACGTACGCCAATCTCGCCGTACGCGGAAAAGTGACCGCCGACATCAAGGCGGAACAACTCGCCCCAGCCCTGGCACTCAAGCCAGACCTGGCAACCGTGGTGGCCGGCATGAACGACGTGCTACGCCCCAGCTTCAACGCCGACCGAGTCATGGCAGACATAGAGGAGATGTTCGCGAGACTCACCGAGGCAGGCGCCCAGGTAGCCACCGTCACGTACCCCGACATGGGCAAGCTTTCCCCCCTCACGCGCCGCGCACTCCCCCGCGTACTCGACCTCAACGCCCGCCTACGCGCAGCCGCCGACCGTCACGGAGTAGCCGTCCTGGACGTGTTCCCACACCCGGTCACCACCGACCCCCGCCTCTGGAGCCAGGACCGCATCCACGCAAGCCCACTCGGCCACACCCGCATCGCCGAGGGCATGGCCCACACCCTCGGCCTGCCGGGCCACGAGGACTGGTACGCCCCGCTGCCACCGCTAGCCCCCGTCCCCGCCCTACGCACCCTGACCGCCGACACACGCTGGGCGATGGGCTTCCTCGGCCCCTGGCTATGGCGGCGCCTGAGGGGCCGCTCCTCGGGAGACGGACGTACGGCCAAACGCCCCGAGCTGACACCGTGGACGGCCCGGACCGCAGACCCTGCCCCGGAGCCCCACTCCTGACACCCCGACAGCTCCCCCACCGCCACATCGAGATAGCCTTCGCGAAGCCGGAACGGGCGGCGTCTACACACCAGGAGACGCAACGACCCAGAGGGCATCGTCTCGACGGACCGGCGCACATGGGACGTGAGCGGACTCACGAAGGCGGGGCGGAGTAGTCGACCGCCGCGTAGAGGGGGTCGACGACGGAACCACACAGCAGGTTCCGGAACTACTTCATTGCCCGGCGTGACCTGCCGTGATACACAGAGTGACTGTACTACTACTTGCCTACCGTCCCACGCACCGCAGCGGTTCCCGAGGGCCGGCGGCAAGCGGTACGTACGAAACCCGCCAATCAATGACGCCAAGTCGACATACGACAGCGTCATCGTCGGCGACAATGATGCCTGACCTCTGCGCGGAGGCAGGGGATACGGAACTACCCACAAGGGGCGGTGACTTACATGTTCTTCGCAGCCGAAGAGGGCGACATCACCACGATCATCGGCGGAATCGCCCCGGACTGGGGCCCGTTCGGCGACTTGGGCAACGAAGCTCGAGTGATGATCGAAGTCGTGATGGCGGTCGCCATCCTGCTCTGCCTCGGCATCGCGATCTGGGGCGCGGCCAAGCAGCGTATCGGCGCGACGGCCCTGCGCGACACCTTCAGCGCGGAACAGGGCAAGGGCCTCATCATCGCGGGCCTCACCGGGGTCTTCATCATCGGCTCACTGGGCACGCTGTTCACCATCGTGTACGGAATGGCCGTGTAGGCCCGCCCGGCCCGTTGACCCGGCCGGGTGCGCCCGGTTCCCTCCAACCCACCCGTCCGACGTGCCCACCGGCTGAGGTTGCGTTTCCCTGATGTCGAGTCACCACACCGCGCCCGCGAAGGAAGCAGCGCGGCTACCGTCGTACTACGACTACGCGGTCCAGCACGAGGTTGAAGGGGCGTACGCGGCATGAGTCTCGGCGACGAGCACGGTTCGCGCGGCGACAACGGCGGATACGGGGGCTCCGGCCAGACCCGTACGCGCTACCCCGACAGCGCCGGCGACGTCTACGGCGGCGCGCGCCGCGGCGGCCGTTCGTCCTCCCGCAGCCTCATCACGGTGGTGGGCGTGGTGGTCCTCCTGATCGCGGCCATCGCCTTCGCGAACCGTGGCGGTGGTGATTCCGGTTCGTCGGAGGGGGGCGAGGAGAGAGCGGACGTGGCGCCTACGGCGGCGTCCGGGGAGCAGCCCGTTGAGACGAAGGCCGGGGGGATTCCTTCGGGGTTCGCGCAGGATGAGCAGGGGGCGGAGTCGGCGGCGGCGAACTACTCCGTGGTGCTGGTCTCGGCCGACATCGTCAAGCCCGCGCGGCGGGACGAGATCGTCCAGCAGGTGTTCGTCGCGGACAAGGTCGCCGAGCTCAAGGACAGGATGGACAAGGCGTACTCCACGGAGTTCCTGCGCAACGTCGGCCTGGACAAGAACGGCAACGCAGCCGCCGGACAGACGTACGTCTCGCGCACGATGCCGGTGGGCACCAAGGTCACGGACTACTCGGAGAGCGCGGCGACCGTCGAGGTCTGGTGCACGGGCGTGTTCGGCACGGCGGGGGACGACTCGAAGAACCCGGTCAGCAACGACTGGTTCACCATGACGCTTCAGCTGCGATGGGCCGACGGCGACTGGAAGGTTGACAACTTCTCCCAGAAGGAAGGCCCAGCGCCCGTGAACGGCGACAACAAGATCTCGCCGTCCGACGAGATCTCGAAGGCCGTCGAAGAGTACGGAGGCTTCACCTATGCCCGGTAGCCGACGCCGCGTACTCAAGGTCACCGGCGCCCTCACAGCCGTACAGGCCACGCTTGTCGTGCTGGCCACGCGCGCGGCTGCCGCGCCGACACCGACGCCAACGCCGTCCGAGGACAACTGCGACCTGATCGTCGGGCCGGCCAAGGAGTACTGCGAGAACGGCGAAGGCGGCTCCGGAGGTGGAGGCGGCGGCGGCCTGACCGACCCCACCTCCACCCTCGACCCCCTCTCCTCCCTGGCAAAGGGCTGCGCCGACGCCGCCTCCTGGACCATCGACAAGCTCAGCGAAGCCGTCAAAGAAACCGCGGGCGTCGACTTCACGAACCCCAAGTTCCTCCAGCAGTACGCCGTCGTCTTCGCGGCCTCGACAATCCTCACCCTCGTCCTCTGGCTGCTCGCGGTCGCCAAGCGAGCCGTACGAGGCGTGCCGCTCACCACGGCCATCTCGGAGGCGATCGGCTTCCTCTGGCTGACCGTGCTGGCCTCGGCGTTCACGCCGCTGATCCTCTACACCGTCGTCTCGGCGACCGACGGCGTATCAGAAGTCCTCGCCCAGAGCACCGGCAACCAGACGGACACCTTCTTCGGCAACTTCTCCGGCGCCCTGGAGAAGGGCGAGGACATCGGCGGCGGCCCGATCATGCTGATCGTCGTCTCCCTGGTGTCCATCCTCGCCGCGGGCGTCCTGTGGCTGGAGCTGGTCATCCGAGCCGCCCTCCTCTACGTGGGCGCGCTGCTCGGGACCGTCGTATACGCGGGCCTCGTCGACAAGAACCTGTGGGGCCACGTCCGCCGCTGGGCGGGCATCATGATCGCGGTGATCCTGGTCAAGCCGGTGATCGTGATCGTGCTCGGCCTCGCGGGCGCCCTGTCCGCCGAGGACGGGCCCGACGCCTTCTCCGCCGTCGTCTCCGGCCTCTCCATCATCCTGCTGGCCATCTTCGCGAGCGCGATGATCTACCGCTTCGTACCGGGCTTCGGCGACGAGATCGCCAACTCCCGCAACAACCGCATCATGCAGGGCGCCGAAGGCAAGGCCGCGGCCGTCATGACCTCTCCGGCCACCTTCGTCGCGCAGGGCATCAAGACGCACAGCACCCGCGCCGACAACGGCGGCGGCAACCAGGGCGGAAACCAAAGCGGCCCCCGCCCCTCCAACCCGGCCTCCGGCGGAGTCGCCGCCCACAGCACCCGCCCGTCCTCCAACGGAGGCGGCGGAGGCGGATCCGTACCAGCCGCAGCACCCCCGCCGCGCAACAGCCCGGCGAACACCCCCCATGCCGGCACACGTAACAGCAGCAGTAGTACCAACCGCTCGGGAGGTGAAGGGCGTTGACGACCGAGTCCCACGTGTCCGTGTCCCATCCGGTCACGCCCCGCCGTACATATCTGATCGGCCGCGCCCGGCCGAACGCGATCGTCGGGAAGAACCGCGAGACCGGCGAAATCGCGCTGATCATCGTGGGCGCGTTCCTCGGCATGATGTGCGGCCTGCTCGTCCCCGTCCTCTCCCTGCGCATCGTCCTGCTCGTGGGCTTCCCGATGGTGGCGCTGGCCGCGGTGTACGTGCCGTACAAGCGCCGCACGTTCTACAAGTGGTTCGAGATCAACCGCAGTTACAAGCGGACGCTGCGCAACGGCACCACGTACCGCAGCAACGTCATGGAGGCCGGCACCCGCATCGACGGCCGCGAGGTCGAGATCGGCCCGCCGCCCGGCATCGGACGCATTACGTGGCTGGCGGCGCCCTTCGGCCCCGACGAGATCGCCGTCCTGCTGCACGCCGACCGGAAGACCGTCACGGCCGCGATCGAGATCGAGGGCCCGGGCGTCGGCCTGCGCGACTCCGAGGACCAGGAAGCCCTCGTCGACCGCTTCGGGGTGCTGCTGAAGCACGTCGCGAACGGCGACGGCTTCGTCACCCGCCTCCAGATGCTCGCCCGTACCCTCCCCGCCGACCCGGACGCACACGCCAAGGACGTCGCCGTACGCGGCGACGAGCGCGCCCCCGGCTGGCTGCAGCAGTCGTACGACCAACTCCAGTCCATGGTGTCCACCAGCAGCGAGCAGCACCGCGCCTACCTGGTCGCCTGTATGCACTACTCGCGCGAACTCGCCGCCGAGGCGCACGCGATGGCCCGCGCCGCGCGCGGCCAGGGCGGCAAGAAGCTGGACAAGGACGCGGGGCTCGCGGTCGTGATGGCGCGTGAGCTGACGGACATCTGCTCCCGGCTGCAGGAAGCCGACATCCGCGTACGCCAGCCACTCGGGCAGGGCCGCCTGGCGTCCCTCGTCCACTCCATGTACGACCCCGACCACCCCATCGACCACATCCAGGCGATGACGAAACGCAACGCCTGGCCGGCCGAGCTGGACGCCATGGAGCCGACGTACCTCCAGGCGAAGACCCGCGAGTCCTCCACCCGCGCCCCCTGGTGCCACGCCACGGCCTGGGTGAAGGAGTGGCCGATGACCCCGGTGGGCGTCAACTTCCTTGCCCCGCTGCTCGTCCACACCCCGGACGTCATCCGGACCGTGGCCGTCACGATGGACCTCGAACCCACCGAGGTCGCCATCGAGCGGATGCTGACCGAGAAGACGAACGACGAGGCGGAGGCCAGCCGCCAGGCCAAGATGAACCGGACCGTCGACCCCCGCGACATCGCCTCGCACAGCCGCCTGGACCAGCGCGGCGAGGACCTCGCGAGCGGCGCGGCCGGCGTCAACCTCGTCGGCTACATCACCGTCTCGTCCCGTACCCCCGAGGCACTCGCCCGCGACAAACGGACGATCCGCGCCTCGGCCGGCAAGTCGTATCTGAAACTCGAGTGGTGCGACCGCGAGCACCACCGCGCCTTCGTCAACACACTCCCGTTCGCGACCGGCATCCGGAGGTAGGACTCTATGCGGGACCCGCTGTCCGCCCTCACGGAAACCTTCACGTCCTTCCTGTTCGGCAAGGTCGAGACGACCCGGCTGCCGGTGCGCACCTCGACGGGGCAGGCCCAGGCGGTCTACCTCCCGACCGCCGCGCCCGGCCTCGGCGACTCCGGCGTCATCATCGGCCGCGAGGTGTACTCCGGGAAGGGCTACATCTACGACCCCTTCCAGCTGTACGGACAGCAGCTCCCGGCACCGCACTGGCTGGTGCTCGGCGAGTCCGGCAACGGCAAGTCGGCCCTGGAGAAGACGTACGTACTACGGCAGTTGAGGTTCCGCGACCGCCAGGTCGTCGTCCTGGACGCACAGGGCGAGGACGGCGTCGGCGAATGGAACCTCATCGCCCAGGAGCTGGGTATAACTCCCATCCGCCTCGACCCGACAGCGGCCCTGGACATGGGAATCCGCCTCAACCCGCTCGACCCCGCGATCACCACGACAGGCCAGCTGGCCCTGCTCCGCACGATCATCGAGGTCGCGATGGGCCACGGCCTCGACGAACGCTCCGGCTTCGCCCTGAAGGTCGCGCACGCCTACGTCAACGAGACGATCACCAACCGCCAGCCCGTCCTCACCGACATCGTCGAGCAACTGCGCCACCCCGAACCGGAGTCGGCCGAGGCGATGAACGTCGCCCTGGACGACGTACGCGCCTGGGGCCTGGACGTAGCCCTGGTTCTCGACCGCCTGGTCGACGGCGACCTGCGCGGCATGTTCGACGGCCCGACGACGGTCGGCATCGACCTCGACGCCCCCCTCATCGTCTTCGACCTGTCCCACATCGACCGCAACTCCATCGCCATGCCGATCCTGATGGCCATCGTCGGCGTCTGGCTGGAGCACACCTGGATCCGCCCCGACCGAAAGAAGCGCATCTTCCTCGTCGAGGAGGCCTGGCACATCATCAACAGCCCGTTCGTGGCCCAGCTGTTCCAGCGCCTGCTGAAGTTCGGCCGACGGCTCGGCCTGTCCTTCGTGGCGGTGGTCCACCACTTGAGCGACGTGGTGGACGGAGCGGCGGCAAAGGAAGCGGCGGCCATCCTCAAGATGGCGTCGACACGGACGATCTACGCCCAGAAGGCGGACGAGGCAAGAGCGACAGGCCGCGTCCTCGGCCTCCCACGCTGGGCGGTGGAGATCATCCCCACCCTCTCGCCCGGCATCGCGGTCTGGGACGTCAACGGCAACGTCCAGGTGGTCAAACACCTGATCACCGAGATGGAACGCCCCCTCGTCTTCACCGACCGCGCCATGACCGAGTCCTCCACCCCCGACCTCTCGGACGACGCCCTACGAGCCGCCGAGCTCGAGGCGGAAGAACGAGCGGCGGCCTTCATGGAACAACACCTCAGCGACCTCGACGACTCGTCCGAGTCCACAGTGGCGTAAGCAGGGTGAGAGCGGTGGGGGCAAGATGAGTCCGTACGACGACCGACACCGGTCTCACGAACGCGCCGAACGGTCCGAAGGAGGCGTCCCCGACGGCCTGCTGATCGGGGTCCTCGCCTTCCTCCTGGGCATGACGTTGCTGGTGTGGTCGGCGACGGGCTTGGCGGCCGTGTTCGACCACGGCTCCTGGCCCTCAAAGGTCACCTTCGCCCGTACGCCCCTGGCGATGCGCCACCTGGTCCAGCACCCCCACGACGTGACAGGCGCCTGGCCGGACACTCCGGAGAGCGAGCTGACGGGGTACGGCCTGTTCTGGGGGCTGTTCATCGGCCAGCTGATGGTGCTGGTCGTGCTGACGGTGTTCGTGATGGGAACGGTGGCCAGGTGGCGGGCGGGGAGGGCACGCCGGCGTAAGGCTGCGGCGTACGGTCCGGAGTTCGGGCCGGGGGACACGGCGACGGCTGGGTCGGGCGCTGCGACTGGGGGCTCGGGTGTTCCGCAGGGCGAGGTGCCCGGTTCGGGGGTTCAGCGGGGGGACTCGGGGCTCCGGCCGGGCGAGCGACCCGACTCGGAAACGGCGCTGGGCGGGGCGTACGGCTCGGGTGTTGTGCCCGGGGGTGCAGCTGGTTCGGACGGTCGATCTGGGACCGGCTCGGGACTCCGGCCGGGCGTCGACACCGGCCGCGGCTTCCCAGCCGGGGGCGCCACCGCCCCAGGGTTCCCATCCACCGCCGGTATCGAAGTTCCGTCCGCGGGCGCGACAGGCTCCGGACATCCGTCTTCTACCGACTCCGGCTCGGGTTTCCCAGCCGGAGGCACGGCAGGCTCCGGACTACCGGCGGCCGGCGTCGGCTCGGACCGCTCGCCCGGGGGCGCCGCCGACTCAGACCTCCACCCCACGGCCCACTCCGGCTCCGACCCAGTCCTCCGCCCCTTGGGCGCCTCCGGCCCGACGGACCCCCACGCGCCCGCTCCCCCCGCAACCCCCTTCGCCCCGGCGGAGCCGACGGGCCCGGCGGCGGAGCCGCCGTCCGGTACGGCTCCCTATGCAGCCGACAGTAAACGGGCGGGCGGGCGGGAAAAGCCCCCCATCCCAAACCCGCGGCGCCGCGGCCCCGTAATCCTCGGCCCCCCACAAACCCGCCACCCCCTGGCCACCGAGGCAGTCCGCGACGCCGAGGGCCCCGCCCTCGTTATCACCTCCAGCCCCACCCTCTGGTCGGACACCAAGGACGCCCGCGCAAAACTCGGCCCCGTCCTCCTCTACGACCCCTCCCACCTCTGCGACACCCCGGCCCGCCTCCACTGGTCCCCCTCAACCGGCTGCCAGGACAAGGACACCGCAAGGGCAAGGGCGGCAGCCCTCCTAGCCCCCGTCCGCCCCGCCGCAAAAATGGACCAGGCGGTCGCAGACACCGCGGAAACCCTCCTCCGCAGCTACCTCCACGCCGCCGCCACAGACGGCCGCGCCATCCGCCACCTCCACCGCTGGGCCCAGGGCACAGGCGTCCAAGAAGCCGTACGCATCCTCCGTACGAACCCCAAGGCCGCCGCCGGCTCCGCAGGCGAACTCGAGGCCGCCCTCACCTCGTACCCCGAACGCCGCGACATCGCCCAGGAGTTGACAGCTCGCGCCCTCTCCTCCCTCTTCACAGTGAACGTCCGCGAGGCCTGCACCCCCAACCGAACTGACGCCCTCACCTTGGATTCCTCCGTCAACGAAGGGGGCACGCTTTATGTGGTGGGTGAACCCATCGAGGACCCCAAGGCGAACCCGGGCGCGATGCCACTTCTGACGGCGCTCGCCTCAAGCGTGGTCGAGCGCGGCCGGCGCATGGCCGAACGGTCATCCTCCGGCCGCCTCGACCCACCACTCACCCTCGTCCTGGAAGACGTAGCCGCGGTGGCCCCGCTCCCCCAACTCCCGGACCTGCTCACCACAGGCCCCGACCGAGGCATGCCCACCCTCGCGCTCCTACGCTCCAGAGAACAGGCCCGCACCCGCTGGCCCAACGAGGAACTCCCCACCTGAGCAAGCCCCTTCAGACCCGCGTCATCACAAGCTCCAATTCCCGCGCCCCACTCTCCCCCGGCGCCGGAGCACTCACCCCAGACGGCACAAACCCGAACTTCCGGTAAAACCCCTCGGCCCGCGAGTTCCGCTCATCCACAAACAACCGCACCCGTTCAACCCCGGCCACCTCCCACGCCCACTCCACCGCACACGCGAAAAGCCGCTCGGTAACCCCGCGCCCCCGCCACTCAGGCCGCACAAAAACCCCCACGAGATGCCCCTGCCGCACCTCACTAACGCCCCCGAACGTCCCCTCCGCCCCCGCCTCCTCAACCAGCACAACAACGGACCCAACCCACCGCCCGTCCACCTCAGCCACAAACTGCTGCCGCTCGACCACCCCCTCCGCAGCCCCAGCAGCCCGCTCCCGCCAAAAACTGTCAGGCTTCCCCACCGCCTCCTCATACGTCTCGAGAAAGGCAAGATGCGCCACCGGATCCCGAAGCGCATCCAGCCGAATCTCCTTCACCGCTGCCCACTCATCAGCACGTATAGAACGAATCACCGGCTCCATGAGCGCCACCGTAATACCGAGGTACTACGCCCCTCACCCCATTTCCCACCCCCGTCCGACGCCCCGCACACCGCCCCGGACGAGCATCAAAGCCATGACGACCACACAAGGAACGACCGGACGGGGAACGGCCGAACGGGGCATCAGCGCACAAGGACTGACCAAGCGTTACGGCGACAAGACCGTCGTAGCCGACCTCACGTTCACCGTCCGGCCAGGCACCGTCACCGGCTTCCTCGGCCCCGACGGCGCCGGCAAGTCCACCACCATGCGGATGATTCTCGGCCTCGACGCCCCGACCCGCGGCCACGCGACGGTCGGCAACCGCCCGTACGCCGCCCACCCCGCGCCGCTCCACGAGGTCGGCGCCCTCCTGGAGGCCCGATCGGTCCACCCCGGCCGCACGGCGTACCACCACCTGACGGCACTGGCCCTCACCCTCGGCATCCCCTGCAGCCGGATGTCCCACGTCCTGGACCTCACAGGTCTGGCAGAAGTCGCCCATCGCCGCGTCAAGGGTTTCTCCCTCGGCATGGGCCAGCGCCTCGGTATCGCGGCCGCCTCCTCGGCGACCCGGCCACCGTCATCCTCGACGAACCGGTCAACGGCCTCGACCCCGAGGGCGTCCTGTGGATCCGCAACCTCCTCAAGTCCCTTGCCGCGGAAGGCCGTACGGTCTTCGTCTCCTCCCACCTGATGAGCGAGATGGCCCTCACGGCCGAGCACCTGATCATCATCGGCCAGGGCCGTCTCCTGGCCGACACGACCGTCGACGCCTGCCTCCGCACCCTCCTGCGCGACGCCCCGGCCACCCTGCTCACCACCGACGGCCCGGCCCACGGCGCCTTCACCAAGCACTTCTACGACCAGCGCCTGACCGGCGCCCTGACCAACGCCAGTCGGAGGCATCGGCTCAGTCCGGCAGCCCCCACGGCTTCGCGTGGCCGACGGCCGGTACGTCACGCGGGCCCAGGTCCGGGTCGGTGCCGCGCGGGAGGACGATGGCCGTCTCGTCCCGGCCCAGCGGGATCTCGATGCGGCCGGGCGCCGTCTCCCGGTACCGCAGCCGCCGCCCGCGCGCGTCCCGTACGTCGATCGCGCCCTCGATGCCGTGACCCAGCACGAGCGGCGCGCCCGCCTCGCTGTGCACCCGTACCCACCTGGTCCGGCCACCCGAGCGGTCCGCGTCCACCAGGAACGCGCCCTGGGTGCGCAGGCTCTGGACGGAGGCGTCGGGCCAGCGCCGGGACACGGAGGGGAAGACCCGTACCACCCCGCCATGGCTCTGCACGGCCATGTCGAGGACCGACTGGGCCGCCGACAGCGGACTCTCCGTGGCCAGGTTCCCGCCCTCCACATACATGGTGTTCGGCGTCATCCAGGCGTTCTTGATGACATTGCCGTCGGTGAAGAAAGTCAGGAAGCCGAGGGCCTCCTCGGGCCGTTCCATGCGGGAGGCCATCGAGGATGCGGCGGCGTAGCTGTAACCGGCCCACAGACTCCGGTCCCTGACCCAGTGGTCGAAGGTCGTGCGCATGGCGTCCCGGTCGCCCGGCCGGTCCCAGGTCAGCTCATGCAGCGGGTACAGCCACAACATGTGCGAGAAGTGCCGGTGGGACTCGGTGAGCGGCTTCCCGGCGCCGATGATGATGCCGGTCGAGTCACGCGGATAGGGCACCAGGCGCTGGAGTATCTCGCGCCAGCGCGCAGCGCGCGGATGGTCCGTACGCAGAATGCGCAGGCAGTCCAGGAGGGTGGCGCAGCCCCAGCGAATCAGGGAGAGGTCGTAGACGCAGTCCTCGGCGTCGGCCCACTCGGGCGACCGGGTGAGCGGCAGGTGAAGCTTTCCATCGCTGCCCTCGTGCAGGAAGTGGTCATAGAAGTTCACCGCTTTGACGAGGATCGGGAAGAGGACGTCGCGCACGATCGACACGTCCATGGTGTGGCGGTAGCTGAGCCAGACGTTGTGCATGGCCCAGATGAGATTGCCGTTGTTGTCGGTCTTGGTGGAGGTGCCGGGGATACCGACGGTCTTGGCGCCGGGGCGCAACATCCAGTCCGAGGGGTGGGCCAGGGCGTAGGTCTGCCCGTCCTGGTACTCCGGCGGGACGGAGAGCGGCAGGTACTTCTCGAAGTTCTTGAAGGTGGAGGTGACGGAGTCGAGTTCGAGGTGATCGGAACCCTGGATCAGCCAGGTGGCGATCTGGACGTTGAGGTTCCACCACACGGCGGTCCAACTCCCGCCGGTCTCCGGGTACCACGGTCCCCACTCGGACATCGACGGACCGCCGGCCCGGGTGGCGCAGGCCGCTTTGTAGAGCTGGATCCAGTAGAAGTCCTGAATGCGTTTGTCGGGTACGGACACCAGGCTCCGCCGGTAGAAGCGGTGCCACCAGGCGCGGTGCTCGCGCACCAGCCGGTCCGGGTCCGCGGACAACGTGCGGGCCACTTCGGCGACGGCCAGTTCCGTCGTGCGCGACAGGTCCTCGGGGAAGCGGTAGACGATGTGCGCGGCCAGCAACCTGCCGGTGCCGACGCGCCGTTCGCGCCAGGCCGTGGTCCACCCGCCGCCGGCGATCAGCGGCTGCTCGACGTACCTGGTGGCCCCGGTGTCTCCGGCGGAGCCGGTGCGGGGGTCGGGGTTTCCCGTGTAGTCGGCGGGTTTGTCCTTCGTACGTGGCGAGGTCGCGGGCATCCATGTGAACGACCAGGCTGCCTCCTCCTCGCCCGCGCTGGGCCGGGTGGAGATCAGCAGCGCGGTACGGGTGTTGTGCACCAGCATCGAGAAGCGGACGCTGCCCCGAGTGGTGGTGATGGTGCCGCGCAGCTCGGCATCCCAGAGGTCGAGGGTCCAGTCGACGCCGGTCACCTCACCGGCGAGCGTGAGGTCGAAATGCCCTATGGGCAACCGGGAAAAGCCGTACGGGGCGCGCCACTGAGGCCGCTGGTCCTGCACATGGCTGTGGCTGACCATGACTTTCACGGAGTTGGCCGTCGCACCTCGGTAGACCTGCACCCCGAGCAGGCCATTGCCGAGGAAGGGGCCGTCCTTCCAGTCGCCGGGCATCCGCCGCCACCGCAAAGCAGCGGCCCTGGCCATCCGTTCGTGTAAGCCCTTCGCCGGGTTCGGCTTCTGAGACGCCGCCCAGACGGTGCCGGACCCGGCCGACCAGCCACCGGCGGCGACCGCGGCCGCCGTGCCGATCACACCTCTTCGAGAGATCCCGTTCCCTGGAGTCGCGGTCACGTAGGTGCCTCCCATCTCTGTTTGTGAACTACCTGCATGGTGCAGGGCGTTCAGTGAAGGGGGAAGACCTCCGACGTATCGGGAATCGAAGGGATCCGTATCCGCAGGTGAGCTGCGGACGCCCGGCCATGTCGGACCGATCGGGGGGCGAGCCGACCGATGTCTGCCGCAGAGCGGCCCTGATTCCCCCGTCGATGCCGGGATGCGATCACTCGGTAAAACGCGTCGTCGCGGGCCGGTCAGACAAGCAAGGTTCCGTAAGCGGTGATGACCGCTGATCCGCTGACCTCGACCGTGTGCGGACGCTGACCGGTGCCGTCCGCCCTGGCGGACATGTGCGACGGGCGCCCCATCTCCACACCTTGCAGGATCTCGATCTGCTGTCCGAACGGGACCAGGCCGTACCGCGCGAGGTGGACCGCGAGTGGCCCGGCGGCCGATCCCGTCGCCGCGTCTTCGGCCACCCCGTAGGCCGGTGAGAACATCCGCATCCGCCAACGCTTTCCCGAACCCGCGAAGCAGATGGCGGCCATGTCCGGATGCCGCGCCAGCGCGCGCAGATCGGGTTGGACGCGGGAGAGGGCCGCCTCGCTGTCGACTCCGACATAGACGTGCCGTGGCCCGTTGCGGTAGGCGTCCACCGGAAGGGTGGAGGACTTGATGCCGAGCGCGTCGAGGAGGTCCTCCTGCAACCGGTACGGCTCCCAGACGGGGATGGGCTGACGCATGCAGGCCGAGACGGTTCCCTCACTCGGGTACTGGAGGTCGACCGGGATGGTGCCGGCCTCGGTTTCGAGCCGCAGCCGGCTGCGCGCCATGGACTTGCCGAGCACCGCTGCGGTGCCCAGTACCGGGTGTCCGGCGAACGGCAGTTCATTGACCGGGGTGAAGATCCGGACCCGCCGGTCCCCGTCGCCCCGGGCGGGGAGGACGAACGTCGTCTCCGAGAGGTTCATTTCGCGGGCGATCAGTTGCATCCTGCCGGCCGGAATATCAGCGGCGCTCAGGAAGACGGCCAACGGGTTGCCTTCCAGGGCCACCGTGGTGAACACGTCGACGATCACGTAGTGGTTCATCTTGATTGAGATCAGTCCCCGTTGTGTGAGATCAGTCCCTGGCCGCTGCTCTGCCCGCCTGGACGCCTGAGACGAGAGCGAGGCCGATCGTCGTTCCGGTTCCCGGGTAGGCGGACCCGAACGGGCTCGACGCGACGTTGCCCGCGGCGTACAGCCCGGGCACGGCCGTACCGTCGTCGCACAGCACGCGCCCGTCGAGGTCGGTACGCGGGCCGCCACTCGTTCCGCCGAGTCCGAGGTGCACCGGAACGGCGTAGAAGGGCGGCTCACGCAACGGCCCCAACGTCGGATGCTCAGCTTGGGGATCGCCCATGACGCAGTCGTAGGGGTCTGCCCCGCGGTTGAAGTCCGGATCCAGGCCGTCGACCGCCGCCTGATTGAACCGGCTGATCGTCTCGGCGAGCGTGTTGCCCGGAATGTCGATGAGTCGCGCCAGTTCCGACAGGGTGCCCCCTCGTCGTAAGGGCCGGACCGGAGCGATGGGATAGCGGCGGCGGTAGGCGGCGTCGACGATCAGCCAGGACGGCTCGGCGTTGCGGAAACCGTGTCCCGTGGCCCCGGACCGGTGCAACGATCGCCCCACCTCGTGATAGCTCTGGGCCTCGTTGGTGAACCGGCGACCATGGCGGTCGACCAGCACGGAGCCGGGGCGCGCACGCTCGGCGAGGAGTACCCGGTACACCGGCTCGCCGTCGATCGCGTCGCCGGGTATCCGGATCGTCGGGCACCACCAGGCCTGCGACATGTTCCGCAGCTCCGCCCCGGCGGCGATGGCCATGCGCAGTCCGTCACCGCGGGCGCCGGGCGCTCCCGCGAGGCCGGGGACCGGGCCGCCCAGAAACCTGCGGACGAGCGCTTCGTCGCGTTCGAACCCACCGGTCGCGAGGACGACCCGCCCCGCGAGCGGTACGCCGTCGACCTCCACGCCGGTGCCCAGGAACCGTGTCGCTCTGGCGCGTGTGCGGATGGCGACGCCGGCGTCGAGGGCGGCGGTGAGCAGCGCGGCCACCAGCGCCTGCCCCGACGTGCGTGTCCGGGCGCGGCTGCGCTGCTCGATGAGGCCGGGTGAGGCCTGTCCGGTGACGAGTTCGGTGAGGGTCGCCGGCCGTCGCCAGGGCAGGGCGGCACGCACCAGGGCAGCGACCTGCGGCGCGGCGTCGAACGGCCGTGGCCCGAGTGACCGGCCGCCGGACCTGTACGCGCCGGGCAGACCACCATGGCAATCCGGGATGGGAAGGGCGGCCCAGCGCAGCGGTGTCCTCTTCTCCAGCCATCGCGCCACGTGTGGCGCCTCGGCGACGAACCGGTCGAGTGCGGCGGTGTCCGTGTCCGCGGGCCCGCCGACGCGGCGGAGGTGACACAGGTACGTGCGGGTGAGTTCGGGGCTGTCGCCGGCCGCGGGCGGCAGGTGGTTGTTCGGTAGCCAGACCGCCCCGCTGGACAGCGCGGTGGTGCCGCCCAACGCCGACGCCGCCTCCAGAACAGTGACGTCGGCGCCCGACTCCCGTGCGGAGAGGGCCGCGGCCAGGCCTGCCGCACCTGAACCGACGACGATCACCGAGGTCATTTCAGATCCCCGTCATCTCCCTCATCCCCGTCCATGGGAATCCCGCCTCGCTTGACGACAGGCACGTCGATGCCGAGGGCACGCATCTGCTCACACGGGTTCATGAACTCCCGCATCTCCGTGATCAACCCGTTGTCGAGGCGGAACGAGTGGATGAAGTGGTTGCGGTAGATGCCTGGGGGATAGTCGGGGAAAAGGATCTGCCCTTCTCCGTCGCACTCGACCCAGATCCGGTTGGGATCCTGGGTCTCGTGGATCTCGATGTTGGTCCACCGCCAGTCGGGGAAGCATTCCAGCGACCACGCGGCCATGCGGTACAGGTTCTGCTTCCCCGCGACCGCCGCCGGTTGTCCGGTGTCGGTCGTCCACAGACCGCCGACCGCGTCTTCGGTGAAGAGGTGGTGGCGTTGGAGCCTTGCCGGGCCTTCCGTCATGGCCAGATACCGCTCCACGGTGGCCCGGTTCGTACGGCGGAGCTCGGCGTCTCGGTCCCATCGCTGGGACGTTGTGTCCGGTGTCACGGTCGACCTCCTGGGTCGTCGGGTTCGGCGTATGTCAGGGGGCGGAGGGAGCCGGATAGGTCGGGCGCAGCGCCTCTTCGATGCGCGCGGCGAGAATGGCGGGGCCGTTGCGGGTCAGCACTGACTCGGCATGGAACTGCAGGGAGGCGAAGCCAGGTCCGCGGAGTGCGTGGACCTCCCCGGTGTCGATGTCGCGGCTGATCTCCACCAGGCCGACGCCGGGAACGTCGAGCTTGTCGGTGTCGCTGTGCGCGGAGAAGGTGTTGTAGAACCCGACCGTTTCGTTCCCGCCGAACAGCGCGATCTCGCGTTGCGTGCCCTGGTGGGGCACGGCACGGCGGCGCGCCTCCAGGCCGAGGATCAGGCTGAGTATCTGGTGGCTCAGGCACACGGCGAGGAACGGCTTTCGCTGGGACAGCAGCATGTCGATCGCCTGGCGGACGTGCGACATTCTGGGATCGCCGGCGTCTTGGGGGTCGCCCGGCCCGGGACCCATCACGACGAGGTCGTCCGCGTCCCACTCGTACGGGTCGTCCCAGCCCCGGACGGTCACCTCCCAGCCCAGCGACCGGAGTTGTGACGCGATCATCGCGGTGAACATGTCCTCGGCGTCCACCACCAGGACCCGGCGCGAGGGCGAAGCCGGCGCGAGTTCCGGCGGTGAGTGTGCCTCGCCGAGCCAGAACCCGGCGAGGCCGCGTCTGCGGCGATCGAGTGCTGCTCGTACGACGGGAAGCTCGCCGAGCGGGCCGCGTGCTGCTCGTACGACGGGATGCGGGCCGGGCGGGTCGGGGCGCATGGCACGCAGCAGGGTCGCTGCCTTCGCGTGGGTCTCGGCCGCCTCGGCTGCCGGATCCGAGTGCCGTACCAGCGTCGCGCCGACGCCGATCTCGACCCGGCCCGTAGGGTCGAGATCGGCCGTGCGGATCAGGATGGCCGAGTCGAGGCAGGGACCGCCCTGGCCGTCCCGGCCGATCAGCGCGGCGACCCCGCCGTAGTAGCCGCGTCCGGTCGGCTCGTACCGGGCGATCACCCGGCAGGCGCTGGCCAGCGGGCTGCCGGTCACCGTGGGTGCGAACATCGTCTCCGACAGGATGTCCAGCGGATGCCGGTGGGATCGGCCGGTGATGAGGTACTCGGTGTGCGCGAGTCGGGCCATCTCCTTGAGCCGTGGCCCCACGACGCGGCCACCGCCGTCACAGATACGAGCCATCATCTTCAGTTCCTCGTCGAGCACCATGTGCAGCTCGTCGGATTCCTTGTCACTGTCGAGGAACTCCATCAGTCCGGCCAGGCAGGGGCCGTCTGCGGGATAGCGGTACGTGCCGCTGATCGGGTTCATCACCGCGTTGCCGTGGTGCAGGCTGACGTGACGTTCCGGTGTGGCGCCGACGAAGGTGCGTGTTCCGGTGTGGATGAGGAACGTCCAGTACGCGCCGGACTCCTGTTCGCACAGCCGACGGAAGACTGTGCGTGCCACGGCGACGCGGTCGTCGGCGATGTGCCCGACAAACGATCGTCTGATCACGAAATTCGACCCTGTACCCCGGCCGATCTCTTCGGTGACGATCTGTCTGACCGTACGGGCATAGGTGTCGTCGTCGATGTCGAAGTGACCGTCCCGGAGTCGGACCGGCGTCTCCGGGATGAGCCGGAGCACGTCGGGCAGCGGCGCCACCGCCTGCTCGGTGATCCGCATCGCGGTCAGCGGCGCGCCGTCGTCGACGCATGCGAGACCACGTTCGCCGAGTTGCCGGTAGGGGATGACCGCAAGAACCTGATGACCCGGCCCGTCGAAGTCCTCGGCGACCGGGATGCCGGCAATCGTCTCCGGCTCGTACTGCTCACCCGTCAGCACCTCGAGCCGGTGCGGACCGGTCCAGTCCGGACGGTGCAGCAGCGCGAACGGGGGCGGATCCGGCGCCAGCACCCGGGTGAGAAGGTCTGACGTGGCGGTCACGGCAGGACCTCTGCCCTCGTGCCCACGACGGCGCAGTGTTGCGCCGCGTACTCCATGGCGCGTCGGTGGTCCTCGGCCGAGAAGCCGACGGTCGCGTCGGCCACGAAGAACGGTTGGATGTCGTTGCTGAACGCGTCGACCGCGCTGATCAGGACGCCCACGCGGGCGTACACACCGCAGATGACAAGCTGATCAGCACCGTGCCGACGCAGCCATGGCAGCAGATCGGTACGGAAGAACGCGCTGTACCGCCACTTCGTGAACACCGCGTCCTGCGGGCCGGGGGCCAGCGGTTCGGGCACGTCGCGATGGGCCGGTACGGCCTCCATCCCGGCCCCCCAGAAATCGGCCAGCAGACCGCGCTGCCGTGAGCTCATGCCACCGGGCTGCATCGTGTACGCCACCGGCATGCCCAGTTCCCGGCACCGGTCCCGCACCGAGACCGTGTTCCGCACGAGTTGTGCGGCCATGGCTTCGGGTAAGGGGCGCAGGAAGAACTGTTGCATGTCATGTATCAACACAGCGCTGCGCCGCGGGTCGACAGTCCAGGCAGCCACATTTTGCGGCATATCCGCTGCCGTCGGCAGCGGATATGGCTCGATCGCCGGAATGCCTGTCATTGGATACCCCAAGTTGTACGGCGACCGGCAATTGCGCAGGACGGCTCCGCTGCAGGAGCATTCGCTGGGTCGACGGTGCCGGGCGTCACGTCGGTCACGACAACCGATTCCTTTCGTATGCCGGAATCAGCTTCTCCGTTGACCCTAGGAAGATCCGTACAGTGCACGCTTGAATCTCAGCGACACTCTGACGGAACATCAGCGCCTGGTCAGGGGTGAAGGCCGGCTCCGGCGAGGCCGCGTGCGGCGACGAAGGCCCTGGACGCCGTCACCCACGCCCAAACGCCCGCGGACATGGCCTCACCAGGCGCGGCCCTGCTCGCCCTGTCCCTGAAATGCAGAAAGCCCCACACCGAAAGGTGTGGGGCTTTCTCAATATTTGTTCGGCGGTGTCCTACTCTCCCACAGGGTCCCCCCTGCAGTACCATCGGCGCTGTAAGGCTTAGCTTCCGGGTTCGGAATGTAACCGGGCGTTTCCCTCACGCTATGACCACCGAAACACTATGAAACACTCAACCGGCAACCGTCCTGTGGCCCAGGACAGGGGTTGTTCGTGGTTTCAGAACCAACACAGTGGACGCGAGCAGCTGAGGACAAGCCCTCGGCCTATTAGTACCAGTCACCTCCACCCGTTACCGGGCTTCCAGATCTGGCCTATCAACCCAGTAGTCTCCTGGGAGCCTTAACCCCTCATAGGGGGTGGGAGTCCTCATCTCGAAGCAGGCTTCCCGCTTAGATGCTTTCAGCGGTTATCCCTCCCGAACGTAGCCAACCAGCCATGCCCTTGGCAGAACAACTGGCACACCAGAGGTTCGTCCGTCCCGGTCCTCTCGTACTAGGGACAGCCCTTCTCAAGACTCCTACGCGCACAGCGGATAGGGACCGAACTGTCTCACGACGTTCTAAACCCAGCTCGCGTACCGCTTTAATGGGCGAACAGCCCAACCCTTGGGACCGACTCCAGCCCCAGGATGCGACGAGCCGACATCGAGGTGCCAAACCATCCCGTCGATATGGACTCTTGGGGAAGATCAGCCTGTTATCCCCGGGGTACCTTTTATCCGTTGAGCGACGGCGCTTCCACAAGCCACCGCCGGATCACTAGTCCCGACTTTCGTCCCTGCTCGACCCGTCGGTCTCACAGTCAAGCTCCCTTGTGCACTTACACTCACCACCTGATTGCCAACCAGGCTGAGGGAACCTTTGGGCGCCTCCGTTACTCTTTAGGAGGCAACCGCCCCAGTTAAACTACCCATCAGACACTGTCCCCGATCCGGATCACGGACCCGGGTTAGACATCCAGCACGACCAGACTGGTATTTCAACGACGACTCCCCCACCACTGGCGTGGCAAGTTCACAGTCTCCCAGCTATCCTACACAAGCCGAACCGAACACCAATATCAAACTGTAGTAAAGGTCCCGGGGTCTTTCCGTCCTGCTGCGCGAAACGAGCATCTTTACTCGTAGTGCAATTTCACCGGGCCTATGGTTGAGACAGTCGAGAAGTCGTTACGCCATTCGTGCAGGTCGGAACTTACCCGACAAGGAATTTCGCTACCTTAGGATGGTTATAGTTACCACCGCCGTTTACTGGCGCTTAAGTTCTCAGCTTCGCACGCCCGAAAGCGCACTAACCGGTCCCCTTAACGTTCCAGCACCGGGCAGGCGTCAGTCCGTATACCTCGCCTTACGGCTTCGCACGGACCTGTGTTTTTAGTAAACAGTCGCTTCTCGCTGGTCTCTGCGGCCACCCCCAGCTCACCGTGCAAAACGGATCACCAAGAATGGCCCCCCTTCTCCCGAAGTTACGGGGGCATTTTGCCGAGTTCCTTAACCATAGTTCACCCGAACGCCTCGGTATTCTCTACCTGACCACCTGAGTCGGTTTAGGGTACGGGCCGCCATAAAACTCGCTAGAGGCTTTTCTCGACAGCATAGGATCATCCACTTCACCACAATCGGCTCGGCATCAGGTCTCACCCACAAGTGCGACGGATTTGCCTATCGCACGGGCTACACCCTTACCCCGGGACAACCACCGCCCGGGCTGGACTACCTTCCTGCGTCACCCCATCACTCACCTACTACCAGATCGGGTCACCGGCTCCACCACTCCCCTCAACTCCGAAGAGATCAGGGCGGCTTCACGGGCTTAGCATCACTGGATTCGATGTTTGACGCTTCACAGCGGGTACCGGAATATCAACCGGTTCTCCATCGACTACGCCTGTCGGCCTCGCCTTAGGTCCCGACTTACCCTGGGCAGATCAGCTTGACCCAGGAACCCTTAGTCAATCGGCGCACACGTTTCCCACGTGTGAATCGCTACTCATGCCTGCATTCTCACTCGTGAACCGTCCACAACTCGCTTCCGCGGCTGCTTCACCCGGCACACGACGCTCCCCTACCCATCACAGCGGGCGTTGGCCCTCATGCTGCAATGACACGACTTCGGCGGTACGCTTGAGCCCCGCTACATTGTCGGCGCGGAATCACTTGACCAGTGAGCTATTACGCACTCTTTCAAGGGTGGCTGCTTCTAAGCCAACCTCCTGGTTGTCTCTGCGACTCCACATCCTTTCCCACTTAGCGTACGCTTAGGGGCCTTAGTCGATGCTCTGGGCTGTTTCCCTCTCGACCATGGAGCTTATCCCCCACAGTCTCACTGCCGCGCTCTCACTTACCGGCATTCGGAGTTTGGCTAAGGTCAGTAACCCGGTAGGGCCCATCGCCTATCCAGTGCTCTACCTCCGGCAAGAAACACACGACGCTGCACCTAAATGCATTTCGGGGAGAACCAGCTATCACGGAGTTTGATTGGCCTTTCACCCCTAACCACAGGTCATCCCCCAGGTTTTCAACCCTGGTGGGTTCGGCCCTCCACACGGTCTTACCCGCGCTTCAGCCTGCCCATGGCTAGATCACTCCGCTTCGGGTCTTGAGCGCGCTACTATGTCGCCCTGTTCGGACTCGCTTTCGCTACGGCTCCCCCACACGGGTTAACCTCGCAACACACCGCAAACTCGCAGGCTCATTCTTCAAAAGGCACGCAGTCACGAGAATGAAGACAAGTCTTCATTCCGACGCTCCCACGGCTTGTAGGCACACGGTTTCAGGTACTATTTCACTCCCCTCCCGGGGTACTTTTCACCATTCCCTCACGGTACTATCCGCTATCGGTCACCAGGGAATATTTAGGCTTAGCGGGTGGTCCCGCCAGATTCACACGGGATTTCTCGGGCCCCGTGCTACTTGGGTGTCTCTCAAACGAGTCGCTGACGTTTCGACTACGGGGGTCTTACCCTCTACGCCGGACCTTTCGCATGTCCTTCGCCTACATCAACGATTTCTGACTCGTCCTGCCGCCGGCAGACGACAGAAGAGAGATCCCACAACCCCGTACACGCAACCCCTGCCGGGTCTCACACGTATACGGTTTAGCCTCATCCGGTTTCGCTCGCCACTACTCCCGGAATCACGGTTGTTTTCTCTTCCTGCGGGTACTGAGATGTTTCACTTCCCCGCGTTCCCTCCACACCGCCTATGTGTTCAGCAGTGGGTGACAGCCCATGACGACTGCCGGGTTTCCCCATTCGGAAACCCCCGGATCAAAGTCTGGTTGACGACTCCCCGGGGACTATCGCGGCCTCCCACGTCCTTCATCGGTTCCTGGTACCAAGGCATCCACCGTGCGCCCTTAAAAACTTGGCCACAGATGCTCGCGTCCACTGTGCAGTTCTCAAACAACGACCAACCACCCGTCACACACCACAACCGTGATGCTGCACCGGGGCCGGCAACCGAAGACAACCGGGCTTCCGCCCGTGCCTTCAGACACCCAACAGCGTGCCCGACACCCTCGCCACTGCCCGTTCCGATCCACGCCCGAAGGCAGTACTAGGAAGAGAAGCTGGTCGAGTGTGCCGAATAATCAACGTTCCACCCATGAGCAACCACCGCAGAACATTCGCCTGCGTTGTGGCCCTGGACGCCGACTCCAGTGGAGTGGGCGCCTAGATGCTCCTTAGAAAGGAGGTGATCCAGCCGCACCTTCCGGTACGGCTACCTTGTTACGACTTCGTCCCAATCGCCAGTCCCACCTTCGACCGCTCCCTCCAGACAAGCTGGTTGGGCCACGGGCTTCGGGTGTTACCGACTTTCGTGACGTGACGGGCGGTGTGTACAAGGCCCGGGAACGTATTCACCGCAGCAGTGCTGATCTGCGATTACTAGCAACTCCGACTTCATGGGGTCGAGTTGCAGACCCCAATCCGAACTGAGACCGGCTTTTTGAGATTCGCTCCACCTTGCGGTATCGCAGCTCATTGTACCGGCCATTGTAGCACGTGTGCAGCCCAAGACATAAGGGGCATGATGACTTGACGTCGTCCCCACCTTCCTCCGAGTTGACCCCGGCGGTCTCCCGTGAGTCCCCAACCCTCCGAAGAGGTTGCTGGCAACACGGGACAAGGGTTGCGCTCGTTGCGGGACTTAACCCAACATCTCACGACACGAGCTGACGACAGCCATGCACCACCTGTACACCGACCACAAGGGGGGCACCATCTCTGATGCTTTCCGGCGTATGTCAAGCCTTGGTAAGGTTCTTCGCGTTGCGTCGAATTAAGCCACATGCTCCGCTGCTTGTGCGGGCCCCCGTCAATTCCTTTGAGTTTTAGCCTTGCGGCCGTACTCCCCAGGCGGGGCACTTAATGCGTTAGCTGCGGCACGGACAACGTGGAATGTTGCCCACACCTAGTGCCCACCGTTTACGGCGTGGACTACCAGGGTATCTAATCCTGTTCGCTCCCCACGCTTTCGCTCCTCAGCGTCAGTATCGGCCCAGAGATCCGCCTTCGCCACCGGTGTTCCTCCTGATATCTGCGCATTTCACCGCTACACCAGGAATTCCGATCTCCCCTACCGAACTCTAGCCTGCCCGTATCGACTGCAGACCCGGGGTTAAGCCCCGGGCTTTCACAACCGACGCGACAAGCCGCCTACGAGCTCTTTACGCCCAATAATTCCGGACAACGCTTGCGCCCTACGTATTACCGCGGCTGCTGGCACGTAGTTAGCCGGCGCTTCTTCTGCAGGTACCGTCACTTTCGCTTCTTCCCTGCTGAAAGGGGTTTACAACCCGAAGGCCGTCATCCCCCACGCGGCGTCGCTGCATCAGGCTTGCGCCCATTGTGCAATATTCCCCACTGCTGCCTCCCGTAGGAGTCTGGGCCGTGTCTCAGTCCCAGTGTGGCCGGTCGCCCTCTCAGGCCGGCTACCCGTCGTCGCCTTGGTGAGCCATTACCTCACCAACAAGCTGATAGGCCGCGGGCTCATCCTTCACCGCCGGAGCTTTTAACCTCCACTCAGGAGAGTGGAAGTGTTATCCGGTATTAGACCCCGTTTCCAGGGCTTGTCCCAGAGTGAAGGGCAGATTGCCCACGTGTTACTCACCCGTTCGCCACTAATCCCCACCGAAGTGGTTCATCGTTCGACTTGCATGTGTTAAGCACGCCGCCAGCGTTCGTCCTGAGCCAGGATCAAACTCTCCGTGAATGTATTCCCGTAATCGGGATGACACCACGAGAGCGGAACAGCCAGGCGGAATAAGCCCGGCCGTTCACAGCGTCCTCGCTGTGTTTTCTTCAAAGGAACCTCGTTCCCGACCGAATGGCCGGAGACGGGGTATCAACATATCTGGCGTTGATTTTTGGCACGCTGTTGAGTTCTCAAGGAACGGACGCTTCCTTTGTACTCACCCTCGCGGGCTTTCCTCCGGGCTTCCCTTCGGTCTTGCGTTTCCGACTTTAGCAGACGTTTTCGCGTCCGATTCCCAGTCGGGGGGTCTCGCTTTCCGGCCTTTCGGCCTTCCGGCGACGTTGACTGTATCAGATCCTTTCGGGCCTGACTCCAGTCAACTGGCTTTGTCCTCGCGGCTGTTGGGCCGTTCCGACGTTCCAAACTTTAGCGGATGCTGTCGGCAGTTCCTAATCGGGGCTGCCGGTCCCCATGGGAATTCAATTCGGGCATGCCGAAATTGACCCCGTAGGGAGATCGCACTAGTGGTTTGGTGTGCCGCTTCTGCGGCGGGAGGTGCTGTCGCAGAACCGTTACGGCCCCGTGGCAACTCGAAGAACCTTACGGATCCACGAGGGGGTTGTCAAGCTTCCCCTTGGCGACGGCTCGGCAAACCTCGGGGTGCCGTCAGTCCAGGTCGGTGAGCCGGCCGCCGGCGTCCGGCTGGGCGTGTTCCACGCGGCGGAGGAGGCGGGTCAGGACGTCGCCGAGTACGCCTCGTTCCTCCTGGGAGAGGTCCTGGAGCAGGTCCTCCTCGAAGACGCTGGCCTGGCGCATGGCTGCCAGCCACTTCTCGCGGCCTTCGGTGGTGAGCTCGACGATGACGCGAACGCGGTTGGACTCGTCGCGTTCTCGGGTGACCAGGCCCTCGGCCACCATGCGGTCGATCCGGTGGGTCATCGCGGCCGGAGTCAGGCCTAGGCGCTTGGCGAGGTCGCTCGGGCCCATGCGGTAGGGGGCGCCGGAGAGGACGAGGGCCTTGAGGACCTCCCACTCGGCGTTGCTGATGCCGAGGGTGGCGGTCTGGCGGCCGTAGGCGACGTTCATACGGCGATTGAGGCGGCCGAGGGCCGAGACGATCTTCTCTACCTGGGGGTCGAGGTCCTGGAACTCGCGCTGGTACGCGGCGATCTGCTCTTCGAGTGTCGGCTCGCCGGCGCCGGGGGTGTCGCCCATGGGCCGAAGTATGGCATGCGCTCGCTTGGCGTCTAAGTCCTTCAGTGTGTAGAGTTCAGAGTCTAAGTTTAGCTTTGAAGTCTTCACTTCTAAGTTCTCTGACTCTACTGAAGCAGGTGACAGTGACCAGGGCGAGGGGCGCGGCAATGCGTCGGATCCATGTCGGCAACGCACTTGGCGCGTTCGGGCTCGGCTTTACCGTTCCGTATCTGTACGTCTATGTGGCGCAGGTGCGGGAGCTCGGTGCTGTGACGGCGGGGCTTGTGCTCGCCGTGTTCGCGGTGGCCGCGCTGGTTGTGCTGCCGTTTGCCGGGCGGGCCATTGTGCGGCGTGGTGCGCTGCCGGTGTTGCTCGTTGCCCTGGTCACCGCCGCGTTGGGTGCGCTGGGTTTGGGGCTTGCCAGCAGTGCGACGGCTGTGTTGGTGGCTGCGGGGGTGCTCGGGGCGGGGCAGGCCGTGATGCAGCCGGCGCTGGCGACGATGATCGTGGACTTTTCGACGACCGGGACGCGGTCGCGGGCCTTCGCCATGCAGTTCTTTCTGCAGAATCTTGGGCTTGGGGTCGGTGGGCTCATCGGGGGGCATCTCGTTGATGCCACGCGGCCGGGTTCCTTCACGTTGCTGTTCTCGATCGAGGCGGCGATGTTTCTGCTGCTGGTCGTGGTGATGGGGACCGTACGGATGCCGCGTGCGCCGCGGATCGGAAGTGAGGCGCCGCGGGCCAAGGGGAGCTGGACGGAGCTTCTTGGTAATCGGGCCATGGTGCAGTTGTGTGTGCTGGGGTTTGTGCTGTTCTTCGCCTGTTATGGGCAGTTCGAGTCGGGGCTGAGTGCGTACGGGGTTGAGGCGGCGGGGATCTCGACTTCCGCGCTGGGTACGGCTCTTGCGGCGAACACGGCGGTGATCGTGGTCGCGCAGTTCGTGGTGTTGAGGTTCGTGGAGCGGCGTCGGCGGTCGCGGGTGATCGCGGCTGTGGGGCTGATCTGGGCCGTCGCGTGGGGCGTGGCCGGGTATGCGGGGCTCGGAAACGGGAGTCAGGCGATGGCGACGGCCGCGTTCGTCTCGACGTACGCGCTCTTCGGGCTTGGGGAGGCGATGTTGTCGCCGACTGTGGCGCCGTTGGTCGCTGATCTGGCGCCGGCGGGGATGGCGGGGCAGTACAACTCGGCGTTCGCCCTGGTGAAGCAGCTTGCGTTGGCGGTCGGTCCGGCTGTGGGTGGGCCTATGGGGGCGGCGCTGCACGGGCCGTACGTCGTGACGTTCCTGCTGTTCTCGCTGGGCATCACGTTCCTGGCCGTGCGGCTGGGGCGGCAGCTGACGCCCGTACAGAATCAGCCGTCGATGGCGAGGAGTCGGGTGGTTGCGCGGGGTGCGGAGCCCTCGGAGTCCGTAGCGGCGAAGGTCTGAAGGCATGCGGAGGCGGCCGTCACCTTGTGGTGGCGGCCGCCTCTGGCATGTGTCAGCGGGTGGCTGTGATCAGGGTCGAGGTGAAGGAGAGCGTCGCTGTGCCGTCGGGGGCCGTGTGGTCCTTGAGGAGGGTGTGGACCATGCGGCCGGCGTTGGTGAGGGCTTCCTGACCGCCGGTTTCGGCGATGGTCTGGCCCCAGGGGAGCGCGGAGAGGTGGTTGGCGGCGTAGTCGGGTAGTGGGGGCAGGGCGATGCCGAAGGTGACCTCGCGGGCGACCACGTCCTGGAAGCCCGCCTGGCGCAGTGCGGCCGTGACGCGTTCCGCGGAGGAGAAGGCGGCGGCGAAGCCTGCGGCGGCTTCTGGGCCGCCGTGTTCTGCGATGGCTCGGTGCTGGGCGGCGAAGTAGGGGGACTTGTCGAGGGAGGCCCATGTGGTGGCGGCGAAGTGGCCGCCTGGGCGGGTTACGCGGGCCGTTTCCGTGAGGGCCGCGTTCAGGTCGGGGAAGAACTGGGCGCCTTGTTGGCAGACGACCGCGTCGAAGGTGTCGTCGGCGTACGGGAGTTGGTCGGCGGGGGCCACGGTGAACTCGATGTCCGGGTACATGCGGGGGTGGTGTGCTTCGGCCACCTTGAGCATGGCGTCGTTCGGGTCGGCGCCGAAGACCCGGCCCGCGGGACCGACCCGGGCGGCGGCCACCCGTGCCGCGAAGCCGGTGCCGCACGCGAGGTCGAGCACGGTGGCTCCGGGGAACAGGTCGACGGCGTCCACGACCGCCTCGACGAATGGCGCCATGATCGGCGCGACGTACCGCTCGTAACGCTCGGGAGCACTGCCTGAGAGCTGGAAGCCCGTTTCCGTTTCCTCTGCCATGGAGGAGCTACTAGCACTGTGTGGGGCGATCGGCCAGATGGCGCGCGGCCTCGGATCTATGTGACACGCGGAAGTGCGAATTCGCACCACACCGACTTGCCGCCGCCGGGTGTGCGGCGGGAGCCCCAGTTGGAGGCGATGGTGGCGATGATCGCGATGCCGCGGCCGGCCTCGTCGGCGGGTTCGGCGCGGCGGCGGCGTGGGAGGTGGTCGTCGCCGTCGGTCACTTCGACGATCAGGCGGCGGTCCGTGCGGCGCAGGCGCAGGCGCATGGGCGGGGTGCCGTGCTGGAGGGAATTGGCGACGAGTTCGCTGGCGGCGAGGACGCCGAGGTCGTGCAGGTCCGTGGGGAAGCGCCAGCTCGTCAGGACGCCGGAGGCGAAGGCACGCGCGCGCGGGGCCGCTTCCACGCCGCCGAGCAGCTCCAGGGCGGCGTTTCGGAAGAGTTCGCCGTCGGAGCCCGTACGGGACGGGTGCTGGAGTACCAGGACCGCCACGTCGTCGTCGTGGTCGGCCGTCATGCCGGCCGAGCGGACGAGGCGGTCGCAGATCACCTGGGGTGTGCCGGTGGCGCCTGCGAGGGCTTCTTCCAGGGCGGCGATGCCCTCGTCGAGATCCTTGTCGCGGCGCTCGACGAGGCCGTCCGTGTAGAGCACGGCGGTGGAGCCGGGGCCGAGCGGGATGGAGCCGGAGGAGTGCATCCAGCCGCCCGTGCCGAGGGGCGGGCCGATGGGTTCCTCGGCGCGCAGGACGGTGCCGCTGTCGTCGCGTACGAGGATCGGGAGGTGGCCGGCGGAGGCGTACACGAGGCGGCCCTCGTTGGGGTCGTGGACGGCGTACGCGCAGGTGGCGATCTGGTTGGCGTCGATCTCTGTGGCGAGGCCGTCGAGGAGCTGGAGGACCTCGTGCGGGGGCAGGTCGAGGCGGGCGTACGCGCGGACGGCGGTGCGGAGTTGGCCCATGACGGCTGCCGCGCGGACGCCGCGGCCCATGACGTCGCCGATGACCAGGGCCGTACGGCCGCCGCCGAGGGTGATGACGTCGTACCAGTCGCCGCCGACCGCGGCCTCCGTGCCGCCGGGGTGGTAGACGGCGGCGACGCGCAGGTCGTCGGGTTCTTCCAGGTCCTGGGGCAGCAGGGAGCGTTGGAGGGTGACGGCGGTCTCGCGCAGCTCGCGCTCGCTGAGGCGGAGGCGGTCGGCGGCTACGGCCTGGTCGGTGACGTCGGCGGCGAAGATCAGTACGCCGCCCCCCTCAGGGGTGGATCCGTCGATGGGCACGGGGGTGCACGTGAAGGTGTACGAGCGGCCGCTGGGGACCTTGCGGGACAGGACCGTACGCGGCTTGGAGCTGCGCAGGACCTGGTCGAGGAGGGACAGGAGGCCGATCTCCTCCAGCTCGGGCAGCGCCTCGCGCGCGGGCTCGCCGACGGGACGTGCGCCGAAGGCCGCTACGTAGGCGTCGTTGACGTACGCGAGGCGGTGTTCCCGGCCGTGTACGAGGGCGACGAGGGCCGGGATGCGGTCGAGGACCTCGCGGACCGGCAGTTCGTCGACGGCGGGGACCGGTTGGTTTTTGGGGTCGTCGGTGTCGGCGTCTTCGGCGGCTTCCTTGCCGTGTTGCCGCTCGGCGCGGGCCGCGGGCACGGAGCCGCCCTCCGGGGAGAGCGCGTTCGACGAGCTGCCGGTCCGCGCCTCGGCGCGGCGCTGCGTTCCGGGGAGCAGGGCGCTCAAGCGCGTGAAGTTCACTGTGGGACAGGCCTCGTGGGATTGAAGGGCGAGCGGTCGGCCCGCCCATGGTCGTGGACCAGTGTGTCCGACCGGACCGACATCCGTCAGACGCCGGTCCCTGAGGTGGAGTTCCTGAGTCCGGTCAGGACGACCCCTTCGGGTCCTCTGGAGGCTTTCCACCGGCCGCGAGTTCGAACTCCGCACGGGGATGTTCGAGCGAACCGAGGGAGACGATCTCCCTCTTGAAGAGCCCCGCCAGCGTCCACTCGGCCATCACGCGGGCCTTGCGGTTGAAGGTCGGCACCCTGCTCAGGTGGTACGTGCGGTGCATGAACCAGGCGGAGTAGCCCTTCAACTTGCGCCCGTAGACGTGCGCGACGCCTTTGTGCAGTCCCAGGGAGGCCACCGAGCCGACGTACGCATGGGAGTACGTCTCCAGGGGCTCGCCGCGCAGGGAGTGGACGATGTTGTCGCCGAGGGTCCTGGCCTGGCGCACCGCGTGCTGGGCGTTGGGGGCGGTCTCCGTGCCGGGCTCCTTGGAGGTGACGTCGGGGACGGCGGCGGCGTCTCCGGCGGCCCACGCGTGCGTGACGCCCTCGACGGTGAGCTCGGCGGTGCACTTGAGGCGTCCGCGTTCGTTCAGCGGCAGGTCGGTGGCGGCCAGGATGGGGTGCGGTTTGACGCCGGCGGTCCAGACGACCGTACGAGTCGGGAAGCGCGCACCGTCACTCAGTACGGCGACCCGGTCAACGCAGGACTCGAGGCGAGTCTCCAGGCGTACGTCGATATTGCGGCGGCGCAGCTCGGTGACGGTGTACTTGCCCATCTCCTCGCCGACCTCGGGCAGGATGCGGTTCGAGGCCTCTACGAGGATCCACTTCATGTCCTCGGGCTTGACGTTGTGGTAGTAGCGCGCGGTGTAGCGGGCCATGTCCTCGAGTTCGCCGAGGGCCTCCACTCCGGCGAAACCGCCCCCTACGAAGACGAAGGTCAGGGCGGCGTCGCGGATCGCGGGGTCGCGGGTGGAGGAGGCGATGTCCATCTGCTCGATGACGTGGTTGCGCAGGCCGATGGCCTCTTCGACGGTCTTGAAGCCGATGCCGTGGTCGGCGAGGCCGGGGACCGGGAGGACGCGCGAGATGGAGCCGGGCGCGAGGACGAGCTGGTCGTAGGAGATCTGCTCCGGCTCCGCGCCCTCCTCCTGGGTGGCCAGGGTGGTGAGGGTCGCGGTGCGCTTGGCGTGGTCGATGGACTGGGCCTCGCCGATGACGATCTTGCACTGGTCGAGGACGCGGCGCAGCGGCACGACGACGTGGCGGGGGGAGATGTTTCCTGCGGCGGCCTCGGGCAGGAACGGCTGATAGGTCATATACGGGTCTGGCGTGACCACGACAATTTCTACGTCGCCACGTTTGAGCTCCTGTTTCAGCTTCCGCTGGAGACGCAGAGCCGTGTACATCCCGACGTAACCGCCGCCGACGATGAGAATGCGCGTACCGTTCCGGGGTCCGGGGGTTGCCCCCCGGTTGATCGCAGTCTTCACCCACCCATGACGCAACGCGCTCTTGATTTTGTCCACAGCCCCGGCAATTTGTGTGACCGACCGCCTGAGACGCGCAGAGTTGGCCGATTTGCCGGAGTGCGGGGAATATGCGCAGGTCAGATGGGGGGTATGGGGCGACGGTACGTGTCTTAATCGGGACGTAAGCGGCCCGTACTCCGATCGAGGGGCGCACTGTGCGGAACCTGCCCCTTCTGAATTGACCCTTGCTCAACTATTGTTCGTCTCTCATCGGGGTGTAGGGGGAAGCACTCGGCCGGCCCGCACGACTGGTACGACGGGTATCCGGGTCGTGGGACCGATGCCTGTTCCGCTCCGCTCCGGCTTGTCAATGGCGGGGAGAGTCTCCGGGGGGAGACGTCATTACCGGGGGAACACATATGCATGTTCAAGAAACTCATTGGTCAACTGCGTCTGCCATCGCTTCCGGCGGCGCGGTCGGTGCGGCGATGGGGAACGGACGTGGTGCGGGGGACGCATCACGGTCGACACCGCTGCGCGTGGATGCACAGCGCAATCTGGAGCACGTACTGCGTGCGGCGCGCGAAGTCTTCGGCGAGCTGGGATACGGCGCGCCGATGGAGGACGTGGCGCGGCGCGCACGGGTCGGCGTCGGCACGGTGTACCGGCGCTTCCCGAGCAAGGACGTTCTCGTCCGGCGGATCGCCGAGGAGGAGACCTCCCGGCTGACCGACCAGGCCCGTTCGGCGCTCGGCCAGGAGGACGAGCCGTGGTCGGCGCTCTCGCGCTTCCTGCGGACGTCTGTGGCGTCGGGGGCGGGGCGGTTGTTGCCTCCGCAGGTGTTGCGGGTGGGCGTCGTGGAGGACGGTGCGGGTCTCGACGAGGCGCTGGTGCCGCAGCAGCGGGCTCAGCCGGTGGCTGTCTCCGGGTCGGGATCCGGCAACGGGTCGGGGTCCGTCTCCGGTTCGGGGTCCGTCTCGGGCTCGGGTTTGGCCTCGGGCTCGGGCTCGGGTGAGCTGCGGCTCGTGGAGCAGCGGTCGGCCTCCGACGGGGAGGTCGCGGAAGTCGACGACGCCGGGGCTGCGCAGTTGCTCGAGGTTGTGGGGCGGCTTGTGGAGCGGGCTCGGGCTGCGGGTGAGCTGCGGGCGGACGTGACCGTGTCGGACGTACTGCTGGTCATCGCCACGGCGGCGCCTTCGCTGCCGGATGCGGCGCAGCAGGCTGCGGCTTCGGCTCGGTTGCTGGACATACTGCTGGAGGGGCTGCGGTCGCGTCCCGCGTAGGGCGTTGGGGCCGGGGGCGGGTGTGGGGTTTCTTTTCCCCAAGCCCGCCCCTTCCCGTAGCCAAGGGGCTCCGCCCCCTGGACCCCCGCTGGGGCTGCGCCCCTGGCCCCCGCTCGGGGCTCCGCCCCGGACCCCGTTCGGGGGCCAGCCCCCGGACCCCGTTCGGGGGCCAGCCCCCGGACCCCCGGTCCTCAAACGCCGGACGGGCTGATTTTTCAGCCCGTCCGGCGTTTGAGGACGAGGCCGTTCAGGCCGATGGGGGTCTGGGGCGAAGCCCCAGCGGGGTCCAGGGGCGGAGCCCCTTGGTATGGGACGGGTAAGGGCGGCGGGGGCGAGACACCTACCCCCGTCGAGCCGTCGCTCCCGCCCCCAACGCCCCCCGCTCCGGAGCAATCCCCCCAGGCACCGCCCGCGCCCGCGCAGGCGTGCCCGTCCAGCACGTGCCCCTGCGGTCCAGCAAGCGGCCCAACCACAGCTCCAGGGAGACGAGGTCTGCCAGGCCCTCCAGGGGCAGGGGTTCGCCCTCTGCTGCCGCTCGGAGGGCCTTGCGGACCACCCTGGCCTCTATGAGGCCCGCCTGGGCCAGGAGGGGCGTGTCGAAGAGGTCCACGAGGGTGTCGGCGGCGGCGCGTAGACCCGTGCGGGCTGCGGCTGCTGAGGTGGCGTGGGAGGGGGCGCCCCAGCCCGGCGGGAGGTCTGCTACTCCGGCGCCTTCCAGGACCGTACGGAGTATGGCGGCTCGGGCTCCGGGCTGGACTCGGAGGGCCTCGGGGAGGGCGCGGCAGGCTCGTACGACCTGGTTGTCCAGGAAGGGGGCGTGCAGGCGCTGGAAGCGGACCTCGGCGGCCTGTTCGAGGATGCGGAGGTCGGCGGCGTGCCGGGCGAGGGCGGCGCGGGCGCGGAAGTCGCCGGGGCGCTGGCCGGGGCCGACGCTCGCCCGGCTCGTCGCGCCCGTCAGGCGAACCGATACTTCAGCGAGCGCCTCGCCGGTGAGCCAGCGCGCGGCGGGGCCCGGTCTGCCCCAGGTGAGCGCGGCGAGGGACGCCCCTACGGCACCTCCGGGCTCGTCGAAGTTCCGGTGCAGCAGGCGGTCGGCGAGGCCCTGTATGCCGACGAGATAGGGCGTACGGGCGAGCTTGCGCGCCGCGCCGTACACGCGCGCGGGGACCAGGACCGAGCCGTCGGCCTTCGCCAACGCGGCGACCGGGCGGACGAGATGACGGCGCTTACGGTCCATCAGGAGGTCGGCGAGGCGCGCCGGGTGTGCGTCCAGGACCTGCCGGGCGCCGTACCCCGTGAAGTGGTCCGCGCTGCCCGCGGCGAGCCGCGCGCGGTGGCGGGCGGCAGTCACCAGGGAAGGGCCCGGCTCGTCCGTCAGCGGGCCCTCCAACTCGGCGTAGGGGAGGACCTCTTCGCCGCCGGTGACCACTACGTGGTGCAGCCGCGGGTTCGCGGCCAGGGTTCCGGCGCGCTCCAGTTCGGCTTCGCGGCCCTTCACGGCGAGGTCGTTGAAGGTGACGGCAAGGAGACGCTCACCGGCGCCCGTGCCGTGCCCCAGGACGGTGCCCGGCATTCCGGGGAGGCCGGCGGCAAGGAGGGCCAGGGTTCCCGAAGCAGGGCCTCCGGAGAGGTCGGCTCCTATGCCGGGTACGGGCATGCCGCGCGCCGCACGCCGCTCGGCGGGGCCCATACCGGGCACGGGGCCGGGGTCCACATCGGTACCGGGGACATGGCGGGGAGCGGCGAGACGGGCGCGTACGGCCTCCACGAGGGCGTCGCGTACGGCGTCCACCGCGCTGTCGGGGTCGGCGATGGGGGCCGCGACGGCGAGGGAGGCGACCGGTTCGTAACCGGCTATCTCGCGGGCGCCGGCGCGCAGGATCAGCGCGTGCCCCGGCGGAATGCGCTGTACGCCCTGGTAGGGCGTGGAGTCGTGCAGGGCGGCGGGTACGTCGGGGGCGGCGAGGATGGCCGCGAGGTGTCCGAAGTCGAGGTTGGCCTCGATGAGGTCGGCGAGGGGGAGCGCGGCCGTGGCGTACGCCGTGCCGCCCGCCCAGGGGGTGTAGAACACCGGCCGGGCGCCCGCCAGATCGCCGCACACCATGACCCGGCGGCCGACCTGGACGATGGCGGTGTAGCTGCCGGACCAGGCCGTCAGATGGCGAAGTGCCCCTCCGCGCGCGGCGACCAGGCCCACCCGCAGCTGTTCGTCGGAGGCGCCGCAGGTGCCGAGCACCGCGATCCGGTTCTGTGCGTCGGCCTTCACGACGCGCACCTCGTCGGGGCGCCAGTCGCCGACCGCCCAGAGCGGATCGGGGTCGCCCCACAGGAGTTGGGACCCCACCGGGTGCACGGTCTCGCCGTCGCTTCCCGTGGCCCCCGCCGAGCCGATTTCAGGAGCCGCAGTGGCGGTACTGCTCCACCCCACCAACCACCGCATCGCCGCCTCCACAGGCTGTGGACAACCAGTGCACCGTACGAACTGGGCACCATGCTGCCACGAAGAGAGCGCGCCGGTGGGTCCCTGCCGCCGCTTATGCACCCCAGAGTGCGCCCCTTGGGAGATGCCCGCAATGGAGCGAACGCACGCACGGAGCACGGAGATTACGACGCGAATGCGCCCCCGGTTCGCTCCCCCAGGACACCCAACGCGCCCTCAAGTGCCATGGTAGAAGGGATTTTCGGGCGCAGAAGGCAGGGGCGAAAATCAGCCAAATCGGCGGCGGGCGCACGGGCGTGCACACGCTCCGTACAGGCTTTGCTCAACGCACGATCCGGGAGGCGGAGTTCGCCTCCCGGACCGGTCCGCCGCCCGCGGGGATATGTGACGGCGGTGTCCCCCAGCCCGCTGGATCCAGTACAGCGGGCCGACCCACGCAGGATCCATGGAAGCGATTCGACGATGGCCGGAGAAGAGCGCACGGCCGGGCGCACAGCCACACACCGGGAGCACACCACAACGCTGCGTACTTCCCCGCGGACCACAATCCCGCCATCCGGAACTATGCCTCTTAACGCATGGGATGCGGCGAACTACGCTGGGTTTACGAATGCCGCGTGGTTATGCCAACGCGGCAGCCGTCTGTGTCGAGGGGTGGCGCATGTCCAGGGAGCAACGCGGGCCGAACGAAAAACTCGGCGCCGTTCTCGCCCTCGCGGGAATCAGCAACGCAGGCCTCGCCCGTCGCGTCAACGATCTTGGCGCACAGCGCGGACTGACTCTTCGCTATGACAAGACCTCGGTGGCGAGATGGGTGTCGAAGGGCATGGTGCCGCAGGGTGCGGCCCCGCATCTCATCGCCGCGGCCATCGGCCAGAAGCTCGGCCGCCCCGTACCGCTCCACGAGATCGGTCTGGCGGACGCGGATCCCGCCCCGGAAGTGGGCCTCGCCTTCCCCCGTGACGTAGGACAGGCCGTGCGCGCCGCGACGGACCTGTACCGTCTCGACCTCGCCGGGCGCAAAGCCGGCTCCGGAGGCATCTGGCAGTCGCTGGCCGGATCGTTCGCGGTGAGCGCGTACGCGACTCCCGCCTCCAGGTGGCTGATAACCCCGGCCGACAGTTCGGTGGCCCGCGACGCGAGCCCTGTGGATGGCTCCGGAGCACCGCTGAAAGTCGGCCACAGCGACGTACAGAAGCTGCGTGAGGCCGCCGAGGACGCCAGGCGCTGGGACTCCAAGTACGGAGGCGGCGACTGGCGTTCGTCCATGGTGCCCGAGTGCTTACGAGTCGAGGCGGCGCCGCTGCTGCTCGGCTCGTACTCCGACGAGGTGGGCCGGGCGCTGTTCGGCGCCTCGGCCGAGCTGACCCGGCTCGCCGGGTGGATGGCCTTCGACACCGGCCAGCAGGAGGCCGCCCAGCGCTACTACATCCAAGCGCTGCGTCTCGCGCGCGCGGCGGCCGATGTGCCTCTGGGAGGCTACGTACTCGCCTCCATGTCCCTCCAGGCGACGTACCGCGGCTTCGGCGACGAGGGCGTCGACCTCGCCCAGGCCGCCCTGGAACGCAACCGTGGCCTCGCCACGGCCCGCACCATGAGCTTCTTCAGCCTCGTCGAGGCACGCGCACACGCGCGCGCCGGTGACGCCCAGGCGGCCGGCGGGGCCCTGAAGGCCGCCGAGGGCTGGCTGGAGCGGGCCCGCGACGGCGACCAGGATCCGTCCTGGCTCGGCTTCTACTCGTACGACCGTTTCGCCGCCGATGCCGCGGAGTGTTATCGCGATCTCAAGGCTCCTCGGCAGGTTCGGCGCTTCACCGAGCAGGCGTTGTCCAAGCCGACGGAGGAGTTTGTGCGGTCGCATGGGCTACGGCTCGTCGTCTCAGCTGTCGCCGAGCTCGAGTCCGGGAACCTGGACGCGGCGTGCGAGCAGGGGGTGCGGGCGGTGGAAGTGGCGGGGCGGATTTCGTCGGCCCGCACGACGGAGTACGTGAAGGATCTTCTGCATCGGCTGGAGCCGTATGGGGATGAGCCGCGGGTTGTTGAGTTGCGGGAGAGGGCTCGGCCGTTGCTTGTAGCTCCGGCGTAAGCGCTCCGCTGGGGGCGGGTTCCTTCGCGTCTGCCTGGTTGACGTGTTCTGAGGGCTGCGGGCTTCGTCGTGGCTTGTCGCGCAGTTCCCCGCGCCCCTTTCGGGGCCTGCGGCCCCTCAAGCGGCCGCGCGGCCTTGCGGCGACTTGCGGGTTTCGGCGCGTTGTCAGTGGCGCAGTGCACTATCTAAGTGGGAGGTGGGAAAGTGCGGCGCGTGATCGTTTATGACTGTGATGTGGTCGTGGTCGGCGGGGGGATCGTCGGGCTGTCCACGGCCTATGCGATTACGCGGGCCGCGCCGGGGACTCGGGTGATGGTGCTGGAGAAGGAGCCGGGGCCGGCTCGGCACCAGACGGGGCGCAACAGCGGGGTCATCCACAGCGGGATCTACTACCGGCCCGGGTCGCTCAAGGCGCGGTTTGCCGTGCGGGGTGCGGCCGAGATGGTCAAGTTCTGTGCGGAGTACGGGATCGCGCATGCCGTGACGGGGAAGCTGATCGTCGCCACGGAGCGGGACGAGTTGCCTCGGCTGCATGCGCTGGTGCAGCGGGGGCGGGAGAACGGGATTCCGGTACGGGAGCTGGGGGCGTCCCAGATCGCCGAGTACGAACCGGAGGTGCAGGGGCTCGCCGCCATTCACGTCGCAACGACCGGCGTCTGCGACTTCGTGGGGGTCGCCCGCCAGCTTGCCGAGGCTTCGGGGGCGCAGATTCGGTACGGGGCGGAGGTCACGTACATCGATCGGCGGCCTGACCTCGGGGTGGCCGTGCGTACGGGCGATGGGGACGTCGTACGGGCGCGTGTGCTCGTCAACTGTGCGGGGCTGCACTGTGACGAGATCGCTCGGCTTGCGGGGGACGAGCCGGGGATGCGGATCGTGCCGTTCCGGGGGGAGTACTACTCGCTGGCGCGGCCTTGGCTGGTGAAGGGGCTGGTGTATCCGGTGCCGGATCCTGCGTTTCCATTCCTCGGGGTGCATCTCACTCGGGGGATCGACGGCGGTGTTCATATCGGGCCGAATGCTGTGCCTGCGTTGGCCCGGGAGGGGTATGACTGGCGGACTGTGCGGGCTCGGGAGTTGGGGGCGACGCTTGCCTGGCCGGGGGCTTGGCGGATTGCTCGGCGGCACTGGCGGTATGGCGGGGGTGAGCTTCGGCGGTCGGTGTCGAAGAGGGCGTTTGCTGAGGCTGTGAGGCGGTTGTTGCCGGCGGTGACCTCGGATGACCTGGTTCCGGCTTCTGCGGGGGTTCGGGCGCAGGCCGTTCTTCGGGACGGCACGTTGGTCGACGACTTCCTTCTGCGGGAGGGGGCGCGGACGGTTCATGTGCTGAACGCGCCGTCGCCTGCGGCTACCGCTTCGCTGCCGATTGGGCGTGAGGTTGGGCGGAGGGTTCTGGTGGCGCTGGGGCGGGCGTAAACGCGGGGTTTTCTTTCCCCAGCCCCGCCCCTTCCCGAAACTGAGGGCTCCGCCCCCAGGCCCCCGCCTCCGGCGGGGTGGGTGGCGCCTACGGCGGGTGGGTGGGGGCGGGTGCCTACCGGGGTGGGGGGTGACAGTCGTGTCGCGGCTGCGGGTGCGTCGTGGCTTGTCGCGCAGTTCCCCGCGCCCCTAAAGGCAAAAGCCTGCGACTGCCCGCACCCTCATGGCCCCGCAGCCGCCCACGGCGGCAAGGGGACGGGGCGGGGGTGTGCGCCCGCAGCGGCCGGCGCGCCAACACCGGCACCCTCTACCAGCCAACAGCAACGCGCGCCGGTCCGAGGACGGACACCCCCGACGCGGCCCCGCACCCACCAGAAACCCAGGGGCGCGAGGAACGGCGCGAGCAACCACACACAACCCGCAGCCGCCCAACCGCCGGAGGCACCCCGCGTGGGCGCGACCAGCCACAACGGCGCCGCAGCCGACAACAAACCCAACCGCCCCACCGCCGGAGGCACTCGTACAATCAAACCCACTGTGTCTGAGCGTCAAAACACCGAAGAGCCGCGCCGCTCCCGCCCCCGTGCCAAAGGCGAACCCCGTTTCCCCGATGGCCCCCGCGCCGACCCGGCCGGCTCCCACTTCGAGCGCCGGATCCGTAGCTTTCAGCCGCGCCGGAGCCGGGTCACCCATGGGCAGGCGGACGCCTTGCAGCGGCTGTGGCCCAAGTGGGGGCTGGATATCGATGGGCGGCGGACGATCGATCTGAGCGATCTGTTCGGGAACGACAAGCCCGTGGTGCTGGAGATCGGGTTCGGGATGGGCGAGGCCACCGTGCAGATGGCCGCCGATGATCCGGACACGAACATCCTCGCCGTCGATGTGCACACCCCGGGCCAAGGGAACCTGCTCAATCTCGCCGACCGGAACGGGCTGTCCAACATCCGGGTCGCCAACGGTGACGCGATCATCCTGCTCAGGGAGATGCTCCAGCCCGACTCCCTCAGCGGACTGCGCGTCTACTTCCCGGACCCCTGGCCCAAGAAGCGTCACCACAAGCGTCGCCTCATCCAGCCGGACTTCCTCACGCTCGCCGCGTCCCGCCTCAAGCCCGGTGCGCTGTTGCACTGTGCCACGGACTGGGAGCCGTACGCCGAGGTGATGCTCGAAGTCCTCAGCGCGCACCCGGACTTCGAGAACACCCAGCCGGACGGCGGCTACGCGCCCCGCCCGGACTTCCGTCCGCTGACCCGTTTCGAGAGCCAGGGCCTGGACAAGGGCCATGTGGTGCACGACCTGCTGTTCCACCGCGTGCCGCACCGCACCCCAAACGGCGCCCGACGCAGCACCCCATAAGCCATCCCGAACCCAGCGAACCCAGCGGGGCGCAAACGTACCGTCGCGTGCCCACCCCCTCCCTGGTTAGGGTCGATGTTGTGGCCACCAGTCCCCCGTATCCGGCGTACCCGCCGTACCCCCCACCCCCCGGCACCCCGGTCGGAGGCACCCGGCGGCATACGCACTGGTGGCGCCGCAGATGGGTGCGTTACGGCGCGCTGATCACCCTGCTCGCCCTCTCCGGTCTCGTCATCCTGGCCCTGGTCCGCGAACAGACCGGCACCGAGGGCTTTTTGGTGGGCCTCGGCCTCGCCGTGCTGCCCGTCCCGCTGCTGATCGCCGCGTTCCGCTGGCTGGACCGGGTCGAGCCGGGCCCCTGGCGGAACCTGACGTTCGCGTTCGCCTGGGGGGCCTGCGCGGCGGCGCTGATCGCGATCGTGGCGAACAGTTTCGCGACGCGTTGGATAGCCACGGCCACCGCGGACCCCTCCAGCGCCGACACGATCGGCGCGACCGTCATAGCGCCCATCGTGGAGGAGAGCGCGAAGGCCGCCGCCGTCTTACTCGTCTTCCTGTTCCGCAGACGGGACTTCACCGGCATCGTCGACGGCGTAGTGATAGCCGGAGTCACCGCGACCGGCTTCGCGTTCACCGAGAACATCCTCTACCTCGGCACCGCCTTCGGCACCGACCAGCTGAGCGGCGACGGCGGCATCGCCTCCGTCACCGCCGCCACCTTCTTCGTACGCGTGATCATGTCGCCCTTCGCGCACCCGCTGTTCACCGTGCTCACCGGCATCGGCTTCGGCATCGCGGCGCTCTCCGCGGACCGCCAGCACATACGACGCGTGCTCCTGCCCTTCACGGGCCTGCTGCTGGCGATGGGCATGCACGCCCTCTGGAACGGCTCGTCGACCTTCGGCACGTACGGCTTCTTCGCGGTGTACGCGGCCTTCATGGTGCCCGCGTTCGGCCTGCTGACCTGGCTGGCCATCTGGACCCGGCAGCGCGAACTCGGCACGATCCGCACCGAACTGCCCGCGTACGCGATGGCGGGCTGGCTGACGGTTCCCGAGCCGTTCGTGCTGGGCTCGATGAAGGCGCGGAGGCTGGCCCGCGAGTGGGCCACGCATCACGGCGGCCGCCCGGCGGGGCGGGCGGTCGCGGAGTACGAGGCGTACGCGACCTCTCTCGCGTTCCTCCGCCACCGGGGGCGCCGCGGCCGCGCGGGCACCGATTTCGTCGTACGGGAACGGGAGTTGCTCAACGAGCTCTGGGCCCGCCGTGAGCTGGCTCGCCCCGCGCTGGCGTACGCGGCCCGGGCCACGGCTCCGCCGCCGGCGCCGCCGCCGTGGCCGACGTACGGGAACTCGTACGGGCAGGCGTCGCCCTACCCGGCGTACAACCCCTACCGGAACTAGGCGCTCCGCTGGAGGTGCAGTGATTCGGCTGCGGGCCGGTGGGGGCTGGTCGCGCCCACGCGGCGGAGCCGCAAATCGACGCAGCCCCGCGCCCCTATCGGGGCCTGCGGCCCCTCAAGCGGGCGCGGTACCGCACTGGGCTTCACCAAAGCCGCCCAGCCCGGAACCAGGCGAAAACCAAGACGCCACCCGCTTCTCGTCCGAAAGCGAATGGCGTCAAAGATCTTGCAGGACTTACGGGTTGAGCCCCTTGCTCCGCAGCCAAGCCATCGGGTCGATCCCATCCCCGCCCGACGTCTTGACCTCCATGTGGAGGTGCGCCCCGGTGACATTGCCGGTCGCGCCGACGCGGCCGATGACCTCGCCCGTGCTGACCTTCTGGCCGACGCTGACGCTGATCGAGGACTGGTGGGCGTACCAGACCTCCGTGCCGTCGTCGAGCTTGAGCTTGGTGAGGTAGCCGTACGAGCCGTTCCAGCCGGCCTCGGTGATGGTGCCGCTGTGGACGGCCTTGAGCGGCGTGCCCGAGGGAGCGGCGAAGTCCAGGCCGGTGTGGGTCCCGGAGGACCACAGCGCGCCGGACTGCCCGAAGGTCGAGGTGATGGTGTACGAGGACGTCGGCAGCGCGAAGCTCTTGGCGAGCTCGGCGAGGCGCTCCGCCTCAGCCTTCTGCCGGGCCTCCTCCGCCGCCTTCTCCTTGGCGGCTTCGGCCTTGGCCTTGGCCTCTTCCCGCTCCTTGGCGGCCTGGTCGGCGGCCTTCTTCGCGGCGGCGGTCGCCGCGGCCTGCCGGGCCTCCTGGTCCACCTGATCCTGCTGGCGCTCGGCCTGGAGGATGATGCGGGCGCGCAGGGCCTCGCCTGCGTCGGAGTTGCCCTGCTCGGCGTCCGCGGTGCTCAGACCGGCGTGGGTGAGCGGAGTCGTGGAACCGGGCTCTTCGTCCGTGTCGCCCGAGATCAGCGGAAGGTCGGGAAGCGTGATCGAGACCGGCGGCTTGCCGGTGTTCGCGCTGGCCATGCCGCCCGCGCTGACGGCGGCGATGACGCCGACGCCCAGAACCGTGGAGCTGCGTGCGAGGCCTCCGCCGCGCTGCTTGCCGACGCGGTGCCTGCCGCGTACGGGCTTGAGGGAATCCTCAGAGGGGTTCCACTCCTCCCAGGTCTCCTCGTCCTGGCGTTTGCCGTAGCCGAATGTGTCGGGCTCCTCATTCGGCGCGAACGAAGTCTGGGGGGCAGGCCGGTTGGACGCCACGTAGGCGCACTCCTTTCCTTCCTTCCGCCTACCGGGTTAGCTGACGGGTTCGGAGCAGGAAGGTCTCCTACGCGCGTTGCTCACGGTGTCTCCACCGGAACAACGCCCGATTCACCCCAAGTTGGTGGTTCCCCGGTTCCCTTGCGGGATTCGGCGCGTGCGCACGGAGCCGACTCTTGTGTCGGCTGGGACGACCGCGCTGCGTTATCGAACGTTAATAGAGGCAGGCCCTGGATTCCAAGCTGTTCTGGAGATTCGTTGGCAGTCTTGGCCTGGACTTTCAGGTCATCACTGGGATGAATCGGGCGAGTTGATCGTGACTCAGCTCCAATTCACTGCTGTGACTGCTGTTGACAATGTTTCAGTTGTTATGCGGAGTGGGTTCGTCCGACTACGGAAGGTGATACGACGCCGCCTCCGGCATCATGCGTCCGCCTCACCAGTCGCCCTCACGGTCTCCGGACCGCCAGCAGCGCCATGTCGTCCGTCGCGCCGCCGACTCCCGTATGCCGTACGACTTCCTCCACGAGCGTGGCCAGCAGCGCCCGGGGTCCGTGGAAGGTCCGGCCCGCGAGCCTGTCCGCCGGGTCGAAGAAGACGCCGTGCCGGTCCCGGGCCTCGGTCACCCCGTCCGTGTAGAAGAGCAGGGTGGCTCCGGCGGGGAACGGGACCTCCTGCGCCCGGTCGGGCCACGGGCCCAACTCGCCCATCCCGAGCGGCAGTGCGGGGTCCTCGTCCTTCAGCGTGTCCAGCGAGCCGTCGCCGTAGAGCATGAGCGGCCCCGGGTGGCCGCGGTGGACGAGGCGTACGACGGCGTCGGCGTGCGGGATTTCGGCCAGTACGGCGGTGGTGAAGCCCTCGAACGCCTCGAGGCCGCCGCGCCGGGCGGCCTCGCGCACCAGTGCTCGCTCCAGCCGCTGCGCCACCGCCTCCAGGGTCGCCTCCTGCTCGGCGGCCTCCCGGAAGGCCCCGATGAGCACGGCCACGGCCGCCACCGCGCCCATGCCCTTCCCGCGTACGTCGCCGACGACGAGCCGTACGCCGTGCGGGGTGTCCTGCACGGCGTACAGGTCGCCCCCGATGAACGCGTCCGCCTGCGCCGCCTCGTACCGCGCCGCGATGTCGAGCCCGCCGATCCGTTCGGCCGGTTCGGGCAGTACGGCGCGCTGGGCCGCCTCCGCGATCTCGCGGGCGGAGGCGAGACGTTGGTCACTGCGGCGCACGAGGCGGTTGATGGCGAGCGCCAGCACGGCAACCGCGGTCGCGGTGGCCACCTCGGTGGCGGCGCCCACGTCGAAGTCGCCCCTGATGTGCAGCAGGGACAGGGCGGCGACGGAGACGACTCCGGTGCGCAGCGTGTTGGCGAAGGTGGAGAGGGGCGCGGCGATGAGCGGGGCGACCGTGAAGAAGGGCACCGCGGTGAAGGGAGGAGGGGTGAGGAGGTCGTAGCAGACGCCCGCGATGATCAGCAGCACCGGGAGGGCCTGGACGAGGGTGCGGAGGTACGCGACGCTCCGTCCGCCAGTCTCCACTTCTCCGGGCCCCGCCACTGGTCTCCTGCCCTTCACCGCGTCACCGCGCTCCGTCCAGGGTTCCCGGCGGGTGGTCGGGGGGCGACCTGTGCGGGCCGAGTGGGTGAGCGTTGCCATCGGGACAGGACCGGCGGGAACCCCGGAAAGCACTCAGGGCCGGAACCCGTAGGTTCCGGCCCTGAGTGTTCAGTAGCGGGGACAGGATTTGAACCTGCGACCTCTGGGTTATGAGCCCAGCGAGCTACCGAGCTGCTCCACCCCGCGTCGGTAAGACCAGTGTACGCCATCCGCGGGACGCTCAGCACACGGGTTTTCGCTCCCCGCTCTTAACCGAGCCGGCACCCTGCCTTCCACCGACCCTCAACCGAGCAGATGGCGGTTGGGCTCGGCGGCCCGTTCCGCGTATTCCGGGAGTACGACGACCTCGGCGCCCTCGGCGGCCAGCAGACCGCTGCCGTCCGCGGACCGGACGAACGTGTCCGGCTCGCGCCAGGCGGTGACCACGCGGCGTACTCCCGCGTCGAGGATCAGCCGGGCGCAGGGGGCGGGCCGGGAGGCGCGGCGGGCACAAGGTTCCAGGCTGCTGTAGACGGTGGCGGTGGGCAGGCGCGGATCGGCCGGGTCGAGCTTCGCGAGCGCGGCCTCCTCGGCGTGCGAGACCGGGTCGGACTCGCGGGAGTAGCCGCGGGCCAGTTCCGTACCGTCCGCGGCGACGACGACCGCGCCGACGCTGAACGCGGTCCGCGAGGGCGGGCACTGGGCGGCGAGCTCGCAGGCGATCTCCAGCCAGTGACGGTCGGCGGCGGAGGCGAGCCCGCCCGCTCCGGGCGCCGTGGGCACGTAGCGCATGAGCACCACATCGCCTACGGGCCGCGTCTCCACCAACCGCATCCGGTTGCGGATCCCGCCCGGGTAGCCGCCGGGTCCGAACATCCGGGGGGCGTCCGGCTGCCCCACGAGGAGGGGCGCGAGAGCGAGTTGCAGCTCGTCTGCGAGGCCCTCCTGGAGCAGCTGTGTGTGCACGCGCCCGCCGCCCTCGACCATGAGCCGCCGTACGCCTCGTACGTCGTGAAGGTGCTCGAGTACGGTCGGCCAGTCGAGCTCCGGGCCGACGGGGACGACGTCGACGCCCAGGCCGCGGAGGGCAGCGGTGGCTTTCGGGGCGCCCTGGTCCGTCGTGTACACGACCTTCTCGCCGCCCGTGGACCAGAAGTTGAGGGCCGGGTCCAGGTCTCCGCCGCCGCTGACGGTGACCTTCAGCGGGTACTCCGGGCGGCCTTCCGCGACCCTGGCCGCGCGCCGCTCGGCGGAGTTGACCAGGAGGCGGGGGTTGTCGGCGCGCAGGGTGCCCGCGCCGACCAGGATCGCGTCGGAGTGGGCCCGCACCTCGTCGACCCGGTCGAAGTCGGCGGGGCCGGAGAGCCGCAGCCGTTCGGGGCCGGTGTCGTCCAGGTAGCCGTCGAGGGAGACGGCCGCGGACAACAGGACGTAAGGGTGGGGCATGGGGCGTACTCTCCGCTCGTACTGGGCCAATGGTGGTTCAATTTTTAAACAGTACCTACAATGGTGGCATGACGACCCGCTGGCTCACCCCCGAGGAGCAACGCGCCTGGCGCGCGTACATCGCCGCCTCCTACCTCCTGGAGGACGCGCTCGACCGGCAGCTCCAACAGGAGGCCGGTATGCCGCACCTGTACTACACGATCCTGTCCGCCCTCTCCGAGACTCCGCGGCGCACGCTGCGGATGACGGATCTCGCCCAGGCGTTGAAGATCACCCGCAGCCGGCTGACGTACGCCGTGACCCGCCTGGAGAAGGACGGTCTCGTACGCCGCGAAGACTGCCAGATGGACAAGCGCGGGAGCCTCGCGGTCCTGACCGACGAGGGGATGGCGGTGCTGGAGCGGGCGGCGCCGGGGCATGTGGAGATGGTGCGCACGGCGCTGTTCGAGCACCTCACCGAGGAGCAGGTGGGGCAGTTGGAGGAGATCTTCACGGGGGTTGCGGCGGCGCTTCAGGGGGACGGGGGGAAGGCCGCGTCGGACGACCTGCCGTGGCGGCGGCGGTCGTCCAGCCAGCAGTGCTCGTAGATTCCAGTGCGGGCGTCAGGTAGTGGTGAGGATGACGAGTTGCTGGGTCGCCCGGGTCATCGCGACGTAGTGGTCGACGGCTCCTTCGATGCCCTCGCCGAAATGCTCCGGGTCGATCAGGACGACCAAGTCGAACTCGAGTCCCTTTGAGAGCTCCGGGGTGAGGGAGCGGACGCGGGGCGACGCCGTGTGGAATCGGGACGTCGCCGGGGATGTCGTACGGGATCCGGATGTCGTACGGGATGTGGGGGCGGCGATGACGCAGGCGGTCCCCTCCGCGTGTGTGGCCAGCCAGTCGTCGAGGATCGAATCCAGCTCCGAAGCTGATCCGTGGACGACGGGGACGCCGCCGCTGCGGATGGAGGTCGGGACGTTGGCGTCGGGGAGGGCGGCGCGGATGACCGGCTCGGCTTCGGCCATGATCTCTTCCGGTGTGCGGTAGTTGATGCTCAGGGACGCCGGGTTGATGCGGTCGAAGCCGATTCGGGCCAGCCGTTCCTGCCATGACTCCGTGAAGCCGTGCCGGGCCTGGGCGCGGTCGCCGACGATGGTGAAGCTGCGGGACGGGCAGCGGAGGAGCAGCATCTGCCATTCGGCGTCGGTCAGTTCCTGGGCCTCGTCCACGACGATGTGCGCGAACGGGCCGGCGAGCAAGTCCGGGTCGGGGGTGGGCAGTTCGGACTCGTCGACCAGGCTGACCTTGGCGTCCTCGCCGCTCAGCATCCTCACCAGGCCGATGCCTTCGTCGCCGTCGGCGCCGGAGTTGGCCACGGCCCCGATCAGGTTGTCGACGACCTGCTCCATGCGTTCGCGCTGGGCGGCGAGGATGGCCTGGTGCCGGCGCTTGCGCCGGGCCGTCTCCGGGTCGCCGAGCCGCTGCCGGGCCGCGTCCAGGAGGGGCAGGTCGGACACCGTCCAGGCCTGCGGGGCCTCCTTGCGCTGCAGCTTCTTGACCTCGTCGGGGGTGAGCCAGGGGGCGCATTTGCGGAGGTAGGCGGGGACCGACCACAGGTCTCCGACGAGGTCGGCCGCTTCGAGCAGTGGCCAGGCGTGGCTGAAGGCCGCGAGGAGTTCCCGGTTCTGGTTGAGCGACTTCCGGAGCAGGGCGGGTGTGGCCTCCTCGGCGTCGTGTTTGTCCGACAGGATGGCTAGCAGTTCGTCCCAGACCTGGGCGCGGGCGTCGTTGTGCGGAGTGCCGGGTTCCGCGGCTTCGAACGCTTCGGTCCAGTCGTCGGCGCTCAGCCAGACATCGGACCAGTGGGTGGTGACGGTCATCCCCTTGGCGGGCGGCTCCTCGTAGAACCGTACGGCCGTCTCGATCGCCTTCACCAGGTCCGCGGACGACTTCAGCCGGGCCACGTCCGGGTCGGTCTCGACCGACGCCGAGGCTCCCTCGTCGACGAGGTCGCGCAGGGTGCAGGTCTGCACGCCCTCCTCTCCCAGGCTGGGGAGGACATCGGCGACGTAATCCAGGTACGGCCGGTGCGGGCCGACGAACAGTACGCCGCCGCGGCGGTGTCCGAGGCGGGGGTCGGAGTAGAGGAGGTAGGCGGAACGGTGCAGGGCGACGACCGTCTTGCCCGTACCCGGACCGCCGTCCACGACGAGAGCACCGCGTGATCCGGCGCGGATGATGGCGTCCTGGTCGGCCTGGATGGTGCCGAGCACGTCGCGCATCCGTGGCGACCGGTTGGTGCCCAGGCTGGCGATGAAGGCGGACTGGTCGTCGAGCGCGGCGTGCCGTTCCAGCCCGTCGGCGGTGAACACCTCGTCCCAGTAGTCGCTGATCCGGCCGCGGGCCCAGCGGTACCTGCGGCGGCTCGACAGGCCCATGGGGTTGGCGTGGGTCGCTCCGAAGAACGGCTCGGCCGCGGGGGAACGCCAGTCGACCAGCAGCCGACGGCCCGTGCTGTCCGTGAGGCCCAGTCGTCCTACGTATACAGGTTCGGAGCCGTCCTCGGCGACCATGTGGCCGAGGCACAGGTCCAGGCCGAAGCGGCGCAGTGTGCGCAGACGGGCGGTCAGCCGGTGGATCTCCGTGTCCCGGTCCATCGCCTGCCGGCCGGTGCCGCCGGGCGCCCTGCGCTCGGCGTCGAGTTGGTCGGACACCTCGGCGATCGTCTGCTCGAGGCACTCCGCGATGGCCGCGAAGTGCCGCTCGTCGGCGGCGATCAGCTTGGGGTCGGCCTTGGAGGAGAGGTTTTCGGGGAGGTCGAACGCGCTGGTGGTCAGGGGGTTCACGGCGATGGGCTCCGATCTGGGGTCGCTGGCGACCGTTGCGCGCGGGAAGACATTTTGGAGCGGTGTGACGACGTACGCACCTGTGCGTGCGGGTTCTCGTGTTCTGGTTCTCGAGTTCCGGTTCTTGAGTTCCGGTTCTCGTGTTCTCGGGCCTGGATCGACCGGCCCGCGTGGTTCACGCGGGACAGTCGATCAAGGCCCTGCTCAGCCGCCCGCTTCGAGCAGCAGCTTCGCCGCGACCGCCGCGCCATCAGTGCGGACCGTGCCGGCCACGGCGGTCGCTCGGGCGCGGGTCTCGGGCGTCAGGGCCGTGGTGAGCGCGGCCGACAGGGACTCGAAGGTCGGAGTCGGACCGTCGTGTGCCGCGCCGATGCCCAGCTCGGCCACCCGGCCCGCCCAGTACGGCTGGTCAGCGAGCTGGGGTACCACCACCTGGGGCGCGCCTGCCCGCGCGGCCGTCGTCGTGGTGCCCGCGCCTCCATGGTGCACGACCGCGGCCACCCGGCCGAACAGCGCCTGATGGTTGACCTCACCGACGGCGAAGCAGTCGTCCTGGTCGTCGATCAAGCCCAGGTCCGCCCAACCGCGGGAGACGAGTACGCGGCGGCCCTGCGCGCGAACCGCCTCGACGGCCACCTGGGCGGCATCCGCCGAGCCGTGCAGAGGCATGCTGCCGAAGCCCACGTACACCGGCGGTTCGCCCGCCTCAAGGAACCCCAACAGGTCGGCGGGGAGCGGGCGTTCGTCGGGCAGGATCCAAGCGCCGGTCTGTACGACGTCCAGGTCCGGCGTCTGCTGCCAGGGGTCCAGGACCGGGTCCGTGGCCAGCCACGGCTGGTCACCGATGACGTAGTCGCGGACGTTCTCCACCGGGGGCAGGCCGATCGACGCCCGGTTGGTGTTGAGCGCCTCGCCGAACAGCGCGTTGATGTTCTGGGCGTCCAGGTCCCAGAGTGCCCGGTTGTCGGTCACCTCCGGCGGGAGCGGACGACCGGGATACGCCAGCGGCGGGCGGTGCGGCGAAGGCAGGGTGATCTGCTGGAAGGTCGCGGACAGGGAGCGGATGCCCAGTTTCTCGGCCACCGATCGCGCGCCCGCCGCGGCCGGCATCATGCCGGTCGACACCAGCGCGTCACAGCCCTCGGCCGCCGGCAGGACCACGTCGAGCAGTCCGGCGATCACCTCGGCCGCGCGCCGGGGCAGGCCCTCCGGGGGCAGCGACGGCGCCGCCTTCGTCAGCGCACGCGCCGACGGGCCGAAGGGCAGCAGCTCTACGCCGACACCGGCCAGCAGCTTCGCGAACTCCTCGTCCGCCGGCGCGCACACAAGCACCTCCGCGCCGAGTTCTCGTAACCGCGCCGCGAGTCCCGCCATCGGCTGGACATCCCCGCGCGACCCATACGTCGACAACAGCACACGCACTTCGCGACTCCCCGTTTCCGCTGGTCCTGGCCATTTCCTGGCCTTAGGCGGGCAATTCTGCGGCACCACGGGGGCCTTGCCGCAAGCCCCCCGGTGCGCTATAAGTTGAGAGTGGCAAGGAGATGGGTGAACCTCCTTGCCTTTTGTTTTTGCCGCCCGCCGCGCATGGGTTTCGGACCATCGCGTACGGGCTTCGGACCGCAGCGCACGGATCTCAGGCCATCACCCACGGGTTTCGGAACTGTTGCTTCAACTTTTAACCATGAGGTAGGGTCTCGATCCAAGCTCCTGCTTCAAATCTGAAGCAGACCGCAAGCTGCACGCACCCGAAAGCTGCTCGGATCCTGGACTCGGAGAACCCGCATGCCCGAACTCCCCGCCGCCACCCCGCGCGCACGCGTCCGGGTCCCGCTGCGTTTCCACGACGGTTACGGCGTCGACGCCGACGCGGTCACCTTCCACGGGCTGACCGACGGCCAGGAACACGTGGCCCTCGTCCTCGGCACTCCGTCGGCGACCCCGCTGGTCCGCCTCCACTCCGAGTGCTTGACGGGCGACGTCTTCGGCTCGGCCCGCTGCGACTGCGGCCCGCAGCTCCGTGAGGCGGTCGAGCAGATCGCCACGCGTGGCGGCGTACTGCTCTACCTCCGCCAGGAAGGCCGCGGCATCGGCCTCTACAACAAGCTCGACGCGTACGCCCTCCAGGACCAGGGTCTCGACACCTACGCCGCGAACACGGCCCTCGGCCTGCCGGAGGACGCCCGCGACTACACGTCGGCGGCCCAGATGCTCAGCGCCCTGGGCATCTCGTCCCTCGACCTGCTGTCCAACAACCCGGACAAGGCGGAACAGCTCCGCGCACTCGGGGTCGATGTTCAACGCCGGGTCCCGACAGGGGTGTTCAAGACGGCGCACAATGTCCGCTACCTGCGGGCCAAGGTCCTCCAGACCCAGCACACGCTGCCGCTGCCGGAACTCAGCGCGGGCTGACTTCGCCGCCGCCCAGTCGCCGGTCAGCTTGTGGCCCGCCTGAACGCGGGGCCGAGGGCTCACGTCGTACGACCTGCGCGGCCCGGTCGTCGCGTACGCGCTCGACGAGATCCTCGGCGGCCTGCGGCCATGTGGCGTGGTCGAAGGTGAAGCCCGCTTCGAGCAGGCGGCCGGGGATGACGCGACGGCTCTTGAGCAGGAGTTCGGTGTCCGAGCGCATCACGAACGCGCCGAGTTCGGCCATCCACTTCGTGGCGGGCAGGCCCACGGGAACGCACCATGTGGCGCGCAGCGTGCGCATGAACGTGCGCTGCGGCACAGGCTCGGGAGCGGCGACGTTCACCGGCCCGGCGAGGTCGTCCCGGTCGATCAGGAACTCGACGGCGCGTACGAAGTCGCGGTCCTGAATCCAGGACACGTACTGCGCGCCGCCCGCGACCGGGCCGCCGAGCCCGAGCCGCGCCAGTCGCAGCAGGACGTCGAAGACGCCTCCGCGGTCCGGGCTCATCACCATGGCGGTGCGCAGGGCGACCTTGCGGGTGTGCGGGGTGTCGGCCCGTTCCTGCTCCCGCTCCCAGGCCTTGGCGATCTCGACGCTGTACGCCCAGTAGTCCGGGACGCCGGGCTCCGTGCCGCCGAACACGCCGGTCGCCTCGTCATGGGGTGCGTCGAAGCGGTGGGCGTAGATGGTGGCCGTACTCATCTGCAGCCAGACGCGCGGAGGTTGAGCGGCTGCGGCGATCGACTCCCCCACGACACGGGCGGAGTTGACGCGGGAATCCATCATCGCCTGGAGGTTGGCGGCGGTGTAGCGGCAACTGACGCTGCGTCCGGCCAGGTTGATCACGATGTCGCTGCCGTCGATCGCCTCGGCCCAGGGGCCCAGGGTCTCGCCGTCCCAGTGGATCTCTCCCTTGCGTCGCGGCTGTCTGGTCAGGACCACGACGTCATGGCCGGCCGCGGTCAGCGCGCGGTTCAGGATCGTCCCGACCTGCCCGGTTCCTCCGGGTATCACGATCTTCATCAGGCTCCCCTAGGTAGGCACGGGGAGCCTATCGCGGAAATTTGAACGCGTTCAAAACTGGGCCAAAAAGAAAGGCAAGGAGGGTTACGTCCGCTCCTTGCCACTCTCAACGTATAGCCCACCCGGGGGCTTGCGGCAAGGCCCCCGTCGTACCGCAGAATTGCCCGGCCAAGGCCAAGACCTGCGGAAATGGGGGGTTTCATGATCGACGTGATTGTTGCCGGCGCAGGTCCGACCGGCTTGATGCTGGCCAGTGAGTTGCGGCTGCACGGTGTGCACGTGGTCGTGCTGGACAAGGAGCCGGAGCCGACTCCGGTGGTCCGCGCGCTCGGTCTGCACGCGCGGAGCATCGAGGTGATGGACCAGCGCGGTCTGCTGGAGCGGTTCCTCGCGCACGGGAAGCAGTACCCGGTCGGCGGCTTCTTCGCCGGCATCCCCAAGCCGTCGCCGGAACGGCTGGAAACGGCACATCCGTACGTCCTCGGCATCCCGCAGCCGGTCACGGACCGCCTGCTGACCGAGCGTGCCGTCGAGCTCGGCGCGGAGATCCTGCGCGGTTGCGAGGTGGTCGGGCTGAGCCAGGACGAGGACGGGGTGACCACCGAACTCGCAGATGGCACGCGGCTGCGCTCGCGCTATCTCGTCGGCTGCGACGGCGGGCGCAGCACGGTGCGCAAGCTGCTCGGCGTCGGCTTTCCCGGTGAGCCGGCCAAGGCCGAGACGCTGCTGGGCGAGATGGAGGTGACCGAGGACGAGGAGACGATCGCCACCGTCGTCGCGGACGTCCGCAAGACGCAGCTGCGGTTCGGCCTCGGGCATCTCGGGGACGGGGTGTACCGGGTCGTCGTACCCGCCGAGGGGCTGGCCGAGGACCGCGAAGTCCGGCCGACCATCGAGGAGTTCAAGCGGCAGCTGCGGGTGTACGCCGGCACCGACTTCGGCGTGCACTCACCGCGCTGGCTGTCCCGCTTCGGCGACGCCACCCGGCAGGCCGAGCGTTACCGCGTCGGCCGGGTGCTGCTTGCCGGCGACGCGGCGCACATCCACCCGCCGATGGGCGGGCAGGGGCTCAACCTCGGTGTCCAGGACGCGTTCAACCTCGGCTGGAAACTGGCCGCCGAGGTGGCCGGCTGGGCACCGGAGGGGCTCCTGGACAGCTACCACGCCGAACGGCACCCGGTGGCCGCCGACGTACTGGACAACACCCGCGCCCAGGCCGAGTTGATGTCCACCGAGCCGGGCCCCCAGTCCGTACGCCGGTTGGTGTCGGAGCTGATGGACTTCGAGGACGTACGCCGCTACCTGGTCGAGAAGATCACCGCGATCAGCGTCCGCTACGACTTCGGCGAGGGGCACGAGCTTCTCGGCCGACGCCTGCGGGACGTGAAGCTGGAGAAGGGCGGCCGCCTGTACGAGCTGATGCACGCCGGTCGCGGTCTGTTGCTCGACCAGACCGGCGGCCGGCTCTCGGTGGCGGGCTGGGAGGAACGGGTCGACCATGTGGTCGACGTCAGCGAGGAGTTGGATGTGAAGGGCGTGCCTGCGGTGCTGTTGCGGCCGGATGGGCATGTGGCGTGGGTCGGTGAGGATCAGGAGGAGTTGGTCGGTCGGATGGCGCCGTGGTTCGGTGCGGGGGTGGGCTGAGCGGCGGTGGGCTGAGTGGGAGGTTGCGGATCGAAAGCCGGAGCCTCAGACCAGCCAGCGGCCCTCGCGCATCAACTCGCGGTCGCGCAGCTCGTTTTCCTCGCGCCAGGCCTGGATGCGGCGTGGGGTTATGCGGAACCAGCGGTACGGCGTGGTCAGTTGGCGTGGGTCGAAGCCGGTGCGGGCGGCGAAGCGGTCGGCCTGCTGTTGCGGTAGCTCGTCGATCTCGAGGACCTCGACGTCGCCGTCGATCATGGCCACGTCGCGGGTGTGGCCCAGCGCGAGCCGGGCGGTCCGGGTGGCGGCCAGGTTCCTGCCGGTCGGGCTCTTGGCCGGGGTGGCCACCAGCAGGGTCTCGCCGTCCCAGTCGTGGGACAGCGGTACGAGGTACGGTGCGCCGTCCGCCGAGGCACTGGCCACCCAGACGTCGTCGTCGTGGGTGAGGCGGTGCTCGGTGTCGCGGCGGCGGTGGGCACGGGGGCGGGGGTCGGCGTACGCCACGGTCATGGTCACTCCTGGAGTCGGGGCACGATCGCTGTGGCCACAGCCTCTCCCGGCCCGTATGCGGTCCACCTCCGTGCTGACCACGGAAACCGCCACGGATAAGCGGATACGGATACGGATAATGAGCCGGTGTCCACTCCAGCGATCTCCGCCCGGGAAGCCGAAGTCCTCGCGCTGCTCGGGGAGCACCTCAGCAACGCGGAGATCGCCGCGCGGCTGTTCATCTCCGTACGTACGGTCGAGTCGCACGTTTCCTCACTGCTGCGCAAGCTGGAGGTGCCGGACCGGCGGGCGCTGTCCCGGCGCGCGGCCGAGTCCGCTCACGCCGAGCGGTCGCGGTCGGCGCCCGCCCTGCCGGTGCGGCTGACGCCGTTCGTCGGACGGGCGCGCGAGCGGGGCGAGTTGGCCGAGGCGGTGAAGACGTACCGACAGGTGACCGCGGTCGGTCCGGGCGGGGTCGGCAAGACCCGGCTCGCGCTGGCGGTGGCGGCGGAGGTGGCCGGCGACTTCGCGGACGGGGTGTGGTTCGTCGACCTGGTCCCGGTCACCGATCCGGAGCGGGTGGGGGCGGCCGTCGCGGCTGCCGTGGGTGTGGGCGAGCAGCCAGGGCGCGGTGTCGACGACGCGGTGGTGGCCGCGCTGGCGGATCACCGGGCGCTGCTGGTGCTGGACAACTGCGAGCAGGTACGGGACGGGGTGGCGTCGTTTCTGGAGCGGCTCCTGACGGCCTGTCCGCGGTTGCGGGTGCTGGTGACGAGCCGGGCCCGGCTGATGGTGCCGTACGAGCGGGTCATCCCCGTACCGCCGATGTCGCGGGCCGGTGGCGACGCGTCGGAGGCGGTGGCCCTGTTCATGGACCGGGCGGCGGCGGTCGGCCAGGCTCCGCCTCCGGCGGTGAGCGAAGGGGTCGTGGCCGTCTGCGAACGGCTCGGCGGTATGGCGCTGGCGATCGAGTTGGCGGCGGCGCGGTGGTCCACGCTCGGCCTCGACGGCCTTACGGCCGGTCTCTCCGATCAGTTGCGGATCCTCACCGGTGGAGCCCGCGCCGACGACAGGCACCGGTCGGTGCGGGCGGTACTCGACTGGAGCCATGACCTGCTTCAGCCGGAGGATCAGGCGCTGTTGCGCCGGGTGTCGGTGTTCGCTGTGCCGTTCACCGCCGAGGCGGCCGGCGCGGTGGCCGGGTTCGCTCCGCTGGATCCGGCCGCGGTCACGGACGGGCTCGGCAGGCTTGCCGAGCAGAGCCTGCTCGCCGTGAGACCGGCCGCGGGCGGCACCCGTTACCAGCCGCTGGAGACGATCCGCCAGTACGGGACGGAGCGGCTCGTCGACGCCGGTGAGCTGACCGACGTCCGCTCCCGCCACGTGGACTGGTGCCTGGCCGGCGCGAGGGCCCTCATGGGAGCCGGCGGCGCGGACTGGCGCGCTCGGTTCGACGCCGTGGCGGACGACCTCAGGGCTGCTCTCGCCTGGGCCGCCGAGCAGCCGTCGCGTCGCGGGGCAGCCTGCCAACTGGCCTTGTCATTGGCCGAGTTGGCGTTCACTCGGAACCTGCTGGGTGAGGCTCAGCAGCGGTACGAGCAGGCGGCTTGGCTTGCTGATGATGCTGTGGGTGCGACCCGCGCGGCCGGTGCCGCAGGTGCCGCCGCCGATCCTGCCAGTGCCGCCGATGCTGCGGCTGCTGCAGGTGTCTTTGATCCCGCCGATCCCGCCGATCCTGCCGGTGCGGCCAGTACGGCCAGTGCCGTCGATGCTGCGGCTGCCGCAGGTGCCGGTGCCGCAGGTGCCACCGGCGTGGCGGGGGCCGCCGGTGCCGCCGATCCCGCCAATCCCGCCGGTGCGGCCAGTACGGCCGGTGCCACAGGCGCCACCGCTGCCTCCGCGCTGCGGCACGCCGCCTCAGTGGCCGGTTGCCGCAGGCTCGGCGACGACATGTTCCGGCTGCATCGTGCCGCTGCGGAGGCCGCCCGCCGGGCCGGGGACAGCGCCGGTGCCGGCCGCGAACTGGCGGCCGCCGCCACCGTCGCGTACCGCTTCTCCACCTCGTTCACGCGGCTTCCCCCGGTGCCGGAGGTGACCGCCATGCTCGCGGAGGCGCGCGAGCTGTCCGGCGAGGACGACCCCGCCGCCGAAGCGGCCGTCGCGCTGGCCGAGGCGGCGGTGGTCACGGACGCGTACGGCGCGATTCAGGGTGACGCGGACAACACCGTCGAGGAGACCGTCGCGCGAGCCGAACACACCGTCGCCCTCGCCCGGCGTACCGGCGACCCGGTGGCGGAGTCGGCCGCCCTCGACGCGCTCTCCGGCGCCCTGAGCTGGGCCGGTGATGCCTTCGCCGTGGCAGGGCTCGCCCGGCGGCGTATCGGCCTCCTGGCTTCCGTACCGCCAACTCCCGCCCGTACGCACGAGTTGATGGACGCCCTCGCCATGGCGGCCGGAACCGCCCTCGGTGTGGGCGAGCTGCCGGAGGCCCGGCGGTGGGGCAGACAGCTCGCCGACCACCCCCAGCTGGCGGAGGCGGGCCACCACGCCACGTCCTGGCTCCTGACCGCGGACGCGTTCGCAGGCCATGCCGACGACGTGCTCACCCGCAGCGTGCGGTTCCTCGACGCGTGGGAGCACAGCGGCCGCCAGCGCTCACTCTCCCTCGGCGCCGCGGCCGCGTCGGTGGCCATGGTCCACGGGCTACGCGGCGACCAGGACGCCCGTGCGGACTGGCTCGCAGTCGTCGATCAGGCGGACACGGCAGTGGAGCAGCACAGTCTTGGCTACGGTGCGGTCCTCGACGCCATGGTCCTGCTCCACCACGGGGACGCGGACGCCGCACTGGAGCGGGTCGCGCCGGAGCCGGACGAGGTGTGGAAGTGGGTGTGCTGGATCTGGCACCACTGGTACGTGGCGCTCCGCGCGGAGACGGCCGTGCTCGCCCGGCACCCGGAGGCCCGGGCCCGCATCGACGCCGCCCGCGCCGTGGTCACCGGCAACCCGGTCGCGACCGCCCAACTGGACCGCGTGGAGGCCCTGTTGGACGGCGACCTGCCACGCCAACTCGCCGCCGCGGCGGCGTTCGACGCGGCCGGCTGCCCGTACCAGTCGGCGCGCACACTGCTCCTCGCGGGCGGCGACCATGCCACGGCCGGGACGGCTGCACTGGCCGACCTCGGCCTGACACCCAAGGCCGTCCAATAACCGGCCGCCGCTGTACGTACCTTCAGCTCACCGCCTGCTTGACCAGCGCGGCGATCCGCGCCTCCGCCTCGTCCGTCATCTCGGTCAGAGCGAAAGCGGTCGGCCACATCGTGCCCTCGTCCAGCTTCGCCGTGTCGTTGAACCCGAGGGTGGCGTAACGCGACTTGAACTTCGCCGCGCTCTGGAAGAAGCAGACGACCTTGCCGTCCAGTGCGTAGGCGGGCATCCCGTACCAGAGCTTCGGCGCGAGGACGGGGGCGTTGGCCTTGACGATGGCGTGGACGCTCTCAGCCATGATCCGGTCCGAGTCCGGCATCTCGGCGATCTTCGCAAGCACGTCCCGCTCCGCCTCAGCCGCCTTGTCCGCCCGCGCCCCACGCCGCGCCGCCTTCTTCTGCTCCTGAGCATGCTCCTTCATCGCGGCCCGCTCCTCGGCCGTGAATCCCTCGTACGAGCTGTCCTTGGCGCTGGCCATGATCACTCCTGCGGTCGTGAGTCCCGATCGGCCGGTGTGCCCTGCCGGGCCCGCCCTGCCGCTGTGCTCACAGCTTGTCCCGACCGGAGTACGGGCGACATCCGTGCTGACCACGGAATCGACGACGGACACGGAGTCGGTGTCGCCCCGGAAGGCGGTCGCGAGAATGTGACAGTGAGGCGGGTCGGTGTCACATTTTCGCGACCAGCCACCTGGCCGGGGAGGACGCGCCGACAGGGTCTTCCCTGGGCGCCGCCGGGTGTCGGCCCCGTTACGCCGTGCTGCGTTCGGCCGCTTGGGCCTCCTCGAAGCCCTCGGCGCCTTCGGCATCTTCGGTGTCCGGTTGAGGCAGGCGCAGCCCTCGGGACTCGGCGATGCGCAGGGCGTCGGTCAGGCACTCGGCGAGTCGGAGGCCTGCGTAGCGGACCTCGGTGTACGGCGACGTGGGGTCATCCAGCACGCTGCGGGCGAGGCCGAGTACGTCGGCGCCCATGTCGAGCTGCATGGACTCCAGGTCGTCGGCGAGGCGGGAGACGTATCCGCCGCCGCTGTCTGTCATCAGGTAGCAGGGGTTGCCGTCGGGGGACGGCCAGGGCAGCAGGCGGGGAGAGTTGGAGGTCGCTGCGGGGCCGGTGGTGTGCTCCATCAGGCGGCCACCTCCTGCGCGCCGATCAGGTGCCGGTCGAGGTCGATCCCGAAGTCGGCGGCGAGCACGAGGGCGAGGCGACGGCGCGCCTGGAGGGCGGCTTCTTGTTCTGCGGCGGCGAGGTAGGGGCGTACGAGGGCGGAATCTGCGCCGTCGAGGGGAGTGACGAGGCCGTACGGGGAGCGGTGCCGGGGAAGGCTCGGGGGTTCGGGAGAGGACGGACGGCGTACGACGGTGAAGTGGACGCAGAAGTGAGGGTGCCGGTGGGGACGGCGGCGCCGCTTGCCCGTGCCCGGGGCGAAGAGGAGTCGCAGCCATTCGAGGGTGCGGCGGATAAGGTCGTGCATGTCGACGCTCCTGGTAAGCGTTGGCCGTGCCCCGGGAGGTCTCTCACACCTCGCCGGGGTTTTGTCATTTCGACCATACCGGGAACTGCGTCCCCCTGCACCCCTCTGGTTAATACTGCGTCCCACCGCGTCGGGACGCGTTCGACCCCTGCGATACGCGTTTGGCTGCGGCACCGTGGAGGGATGAGTGAGCTTCCGCGCTACGAGTACGTGAAACTCGCCGATGCCATCGCGGCGGAGATCGCGTCCGGCAAGCTCCCGCAGGGGGCCGCGCTGCCGGGCGAGCGAGCCATGACTGAGCTGCACCGCGTGAGCATCGGCACCGTGCGCCGCGCCGTCGTCGAACTCCGCAAACGGGGGCTCGTCGCCACGCTGCCCGCGAAGGGGACGTACGTCATCGGAATGCCGGAGCAGGCCGGCGATGCGCCCGAAGAGAGCGAGCCGAAAACCTGAAGGAGCCGCATCGCGCGGCCACTTCGGCGTGAGTCACCCCGTACCGTCAGCCGCTCGGCGGCCGACCGCCCCGCTCCTCCTCGGAGTCGTGCCCCGCCGCGTGGTGTAGCCCACGGGCTCCTCTGCGAGGAATCCGGTACAGCACACACTGGCGAAGCGGCCCTTCGGGCACGCTCGGGTCCTCGAAGTCGTCGGCCGGGTCCCGGGCCATGCCAATCCGGCGCATCACGGCCTGGGAACGAAGGTTGTTGACGGTCGTCGATGCAACGATCTCCGGCAGCCCGAGGCCCTCGAAGCCGAAGGCCAGGCACGCCAGGGCAGCCTCGGTGGCGTAACCGTGCCCCCACGCCGAACGCATCAACCGCCACCCGATATCCACCCCCGCGAACGGCATCTCCTCGTCCACCACGTCCAAGCCGACGCGGCCGATGAACTCACCGGTCTCCCGTGCTTCCAGCGCCCACCACCCAAAACCTCGCTCGTCGAACTCGGCCTGCATGACTGCCACCGCGGCATCGCTTTGCTCCCGCGTCAGCAGTTCACCCAGGTGCTCTCGGACGTCGGGATCGGCGTTCATCGCCGCCCACGGCTCGAGGTCGGACTCCCGCCACCGTCGGAGCAGAAGGCGATCGGTACACAGTTCTGGCATGCCGACCAGCTAACGCCCACCACACACAGGGCGTCGATCGGTTATGTCGAACCCCACGGTGCTCGCCGATGCCAGCCGCGTTGCACAGGGCAGCGCGCCGGGCAGGCGGGCACGGGATGCGTGTGGCCCGTACGGGGAGGGCTGGTGATCTTCCGGCGAGCATGCGGAGGCCCGGCCGCGCGCAGGCGCGAGCCGGGCCGGCAGCGTCTGATCAGAAGTTGCCGTTCGACAAGATCTCACCCGACTTGTCGTACACCGTCACCAACCCATTCTCCGACTCGTAGCACGAGCCGAACGCCGACGCGATCAGCTTCCCGTCCGACGCGTGTGGGCCCACCAGCCCGCCGGTGTAGTCCGTGAACACCTCGGCCGCGTCGAGGATGTCGTTCTGCTCGTCCGCGCCGGTCACCTTCGTGACGTGCTTGACGGCCGACTTCTCCGTTGCCGTGCCGCTCTTCGCAACGCAGTCTTTGAACTGGTCGGCCTGGCTCTTGGCCGGCGCTTTCTCCTCTGGGGCGTCCTCGGCAGGTGTGTCTTCAGCCGGAGCTTCTGCGGCGGGCTCGTCCTTAGCGGCGGGCTCGTCCTTGGCGCTGGGCTCGGAGCTGACCGTGCTGCCCTTGCTGCTGTCGTCGGAGCCACCGCTGAGTGCAGCGCCGAAGATGCCGATGACGACGAAGAGCCCGACCACGCCGGCGCATCCAATGCCGATGACCTTCCCCGTGCTGGACTTCTTCGGGGGCTGCGGCGGCGGGGCACCCCAGCCCGGCTGCGGCTGCTGGTGGGGCGCACCCCATTGGGTCGGCTGCTGCGGTGGCCCGTACCCGGGCTGCTGCGGGTATTGCTGGCTCATGGATCCCCCCATGGTGCGGTGTTGCGTGAGATGGGTGACGTTATCCGATGTGTGCATGATGTGAAGGGAATCAGTAGTTCCTGTTACGAACCTGAGGCGAAACGGTGAGGGCCCGCCCCGGCGACGGGTCCACGGGGCGGGCTCCGCGTGCCGTGGCGGGTCAGCCGTCATTGCCCGCCGAGCGGCCGGTCTCGAAGGCGCAGCCCGGCACTCCTCACATGCCACACGAGTGCCATCACCTCGATCACCCGCAGGTCAGAGCCAACACACCGCATCCCCTATGCGGTTAGAGGCGCTCCGTCGAGCGTCGTCCAGCGGGAGGCAGGGCCGCCACCGCCGCCGAGGAAGAGCCGCACGAACGCGATCATCATCGGCTCCGCTGCCGCCGTCATCGCCGCGATCGTCACCACCGGCATCGTCGGGGTGCAGTCCACAAACGACGACAGCGGATGCTCACGGAGCACGGCTACACGGACGTGCGGGCAGAGGTGCTTGCGGCTCCGCCCGGCAGACGGAAGATCGGCACGCTCATCGTCCAAGCGCGCCTGACCTCATGATCGCCGTGAAGCCCCTGCGGGACGTCGACCCGGCCGGAGCCCCTCCATGCCTTGGTCGTCCGGCCTTCGGGCCAGCAGCGGGCCAGCTACCGATCAAGCCCCAAAACGCGCCGAAGCTCCAGATGAGATCCGTGGCGCGCGCACGAGCCCGCCCCCGGCAAGGGCTTGGACGGCTGGCCTCAATCATGCCGATAGCCTGCATCCAAGTTCAGGAGCGGAGCTCGCCTTCCAGCAGGCCCATGGTGAACATGTCGTACCACTGGCCATCGCGTCGGAAGACCTGACGCAGCCTGCCTTCCTCGACGAAGCCGACCTTCTGGTAGACGCGGTAGGCGGCGAGGTTCTCGGTGACGACGGTCAGCGTGATCTTGTGCAGGCGCATCTTCTCGAAACCGTAGCGGCAGATCGTCCGCATGGCGTCGGTGGCGTAGCCGCGGCCCCAGTACTCCTTCTCGCCGAGGTAGATGTCGAGTTCGGCGCATCCGGTCTCCGGCTCGGCTTCGCGTAGTGTGACCAGGCCGATGAGCTGTGCGTCGGAGAGCACCTCGACCCCGAAGAGGACGTCGCCGTACGCGTTGCGCGGCCGCTCCTCCATCCGCTTTCGGACCTGGGCCAGCGGCTGGGCGTAGCCGTCGTTCATCCAGCGCATGACGTCAGGGTCGTGGTTCCACCGCCACAGAGCCTCAGCGTCCGACGGCTCCATCGGCCGCAGCTTCACCGTGTCCCCGAGCACCATGTCGGCCAGCCCTTCGGATGCTCTGTGATCAACCTTCGCGAACTGCCAGAGGTAGCACGGGCTGATCTTCGTACTCAACCGAATTAGCGGCTGAGGCCGGCGCTTCGCGTGCGTGGCGGGCGAGTTGAGCGGCTCCGGGTACTCCACAGATCCACGTCCGGGTCGGGTGGCGTGGACATGGGACCTCCTTGTGGCGCGAGCGTTGCGGCAGGTTGCCACGGTGCGGCGGGGAGGGGTCCCGAGAACGAAACAGCGCCCGAGTCGGCCGAAGCCGACCCGGGCGCTGCGGAGCAGGTCAGAGGGCGTGCAGCCCGCCTGCGAGGCGTAGGCCCTGTGGGACTCGAACCCACAACCAATGGATTAAAAGTCCACTGCTCTGCCAATTGAGCTAAGGGCCCTGGCGATGTTGCTCCCCCGAGCATAGCCGGACGTGGCCGGGTCTCCGATCGGGTATCGGGGTCCCGGCCACGGCGGGTGGGGCGATGCGTCAGGGATCTACCGGTTCCGGGGCGTTCGCGCGGGCCGCCTCTCGGGCGCGGGTGCGTTCGTGGTCGGGGTTGAGGAACCAGTGGCGGGCCGAGGCGTACCACCAGGCGGCGGCGAAGCCGAGGACTACGAGGACGGCGATGGGGGCGTAGTTGAAGGTTTCCCAGGTGACCGGGGAGACCTGGGGGAGCATGAACAGGATCGTGATGAAGATGACCCAGGACACCGCGATTACGCCGATCGGGCCCGACCAGCGGCCCAGGTGCCACGGTCCGCGTTCGAAGCCGTCGCCCTTGCGGAGCCGGAGCAGGGTCGGGATGACGTACGCGATGTAGAGGCCGATCACGGCGATCGAGGTCACCGCCGCGTACGCGGTCACGTTGATCAGGTACGGCAGTCCGAGCAGTAGCGCTCCGCCCGCCGCCAGCCACACGGCCGCGACAGGCGTACGGGTGCGCGGGCTGACCGTGTGCCAGATGTGTGAGTAGGGCAACGCGCCGTCGCGCGAAAAGGCGTAGATCATGCGGGAGTTGGCGGTCACGGACGCCATGCCGCAGAACAGCTGGGCGCCGATGATCACCAGCAGGAGCAGCTTGCCCGCGGTCGCGCCGAGCGCGTCGAGGAGGATCTGCGCGGGCGGTACACCCGTGGCGGACCCGAGGGCACCGTCGTACGACTGGATGGCGAAGGTGAAGCCCAGCAGGAGCACGAAGCCCGCTATCCACGATGTCCAGATGGATTGCACGATGCCCTTGGGGCCGGCCGTGGACGCGTCGTGCGTCTCCTCCGTCATGTGCGCGGAGGCGTCGTACCCGGTGAAGGTGTACTGCGCCATCAGCAGGCCGAGGAGGACGACGTACACGCTGCTGCTCCACCCCGTGTTGTTCACGAACTCCGTGAACACGAAGGACGCCGACTGGTGGCTGTCCGGGGCGAAGGTGAGTGCGCCGACGATCACCGTGACGCCCAGCACGTGCCACCACACGCTGACGCTGTTGAGGAAGCCGACGATGCTTACGCCGAAGGTGTTGAGGAGGCCGTGCAGGACGAGGATTCCGGCGAAGAGCAGGATCGTACGGCCGGGTGTGACCTCGAAGTCGAACTGCAGGTTCAGGTACGCGCCGAGGAACGAGGCGGCGCCGAAGTCGACGCCCGCCGTCACCGCCACCTGGCCGAGGACGTTGAACCAGCCCGTGAACCAGGCCCAGGCGGCGGCCGTTCGCTTCGGGGCCAGCCGGTGCGACCAGAAGTACAGGCCCGCGGAGGTCGGGTACGCCGAGCAGATCTCGGCCATCGCGAGGCCGACGAACAGCGTCATCAGGCCGACCGCCGCCCAGCCCCACATCATCACGGCGGGGCCACCGGTGTTCATGCCGAACAGGTACAGGGTCATGCACCCGGACAGCACGGAGATGATCGTGAACGAGACCGCGTAGTTGGAGAACGCGGACATGCGGCGGGCCAGAACCTGGGTATAGCCGAGCTGCGCCAGACGTTCCTCGTCGGAGACGGGCGGCGCGGTGACCGATGCGGGGGCGGCGACGGTGGAGTCGCTCGCGCCGGAGGGTGGGGACGGTGTTGTCATGCCCCGAGCGTTTCCCTTGCCGGGGGCGTGACATGCGCTACGGATGAGCTCGGTTTGGCCAAAAATAAGTCTCGGGTAAGCCGACCGGTTTACGGCCCGTGAACGCCGCGGCGCTCCGCTGGTTATGCGGTTCGAAGCTGCGGGTTCGTTGTGGCTGATCGCTCCCCCACTCTCGACTTCGCTCGAGCGGGGGCCCCCATCGCGGCGGAGCCGCAAATTGATACAGCCCCGCGCCCCTTGAGGGCCTGCGGCCCCCTCGGGCGCGATACCGCGCCGCGAACGCCGTGGGGCCCCGGCGACCGAAGTCGTCGGGGCCCCGCGGGCTAGCGTGTGTCAGCCGTTGCGCTTCCAGCGCGGCTTGTCGTCGCGGCGGCCGAACGATGAACCAGTGCCGGAGCCGGAGCCCGCGCCACGGTGGTCGTCACGGCGGCCGTACGGGCGGTCGTGGCCGCCGGAGCGGAAGCCGCCCGAGGGACGGTCACCCTGACGGTCGCGGTTGAAGGGGCGGTCGCTGCCCCGGTGCCCGGAGGGACGCTCGTCCCGGCGAAAACCACCGGTGGGACGGTCGCCGTCACGACGGTCATCGCGGCGGAAGCCACCCGAGCCCGAGCCACCCGACGGACGCTCGTCCCGACGGAACCCACCACGGTCACCATCACGACGCTCATCACGACGGAACCCACCACGGTCACCATCACGCCGGTCATCACGGCGGTCATCGCGACGGAACCCGCCACGCTCACCGTCACGGCGGTCGAAGGAACGGCCACCCCGGTCACCGTCACGCCGGTCGTCGCGGCGGAAGCCACCCGAGCCCGAGCTACCCGACGGACGCTCGTCCCGACGGAAACCACCACGGTCACCATCACGACGCTCATCCCGACGGAAACCACCACGGTCACCGTCACGACGGTCATCACGGCGGTCGTCGCGGCGGAAGCCACCGGACGGACGGTCGTCACGCCGATCCCGACGCTCGTAGCTGCCCCGCTCATCCCGACGCTGACGCGGCTGCTCATACGCCGGCGCGGACGCCTGCTCCGGCACGGAGGCAGCGGCAAGCGCCTCGGCCGCGGCGGCCTCCACGACGGCGGCGGCCTCGGCGAGCGCGGCCTCCGGGTCGTCGCCCCGCTCGCGCGCGGCGCGGGCGAGCAGGCGGTCGGCCTCCTCGCGCAGCTCGGTGGCACGACGCTGCGCGCGCTCCAGCTGCTTGGTGAGCTGGGCGACCTCACGCTCGGCCTGCTGCGCGGCGTTGCCCGCCGACTCGGCCTGCACCTCGGTCATGGACCGGGCGCCGGTGATCTCCGCGACCTCCGGGTCGAAGGCGGCACCGCCCTGGATGATGTGGCGCGAGGCGTCGACGCCCGCGTCCTCCATCTGACGGAAGATCTGCCGCCGCTGGTGCGGCAGGGACAGCGATACGACCGTGCCGGAGCGGCCCGCGCGGGCCGTACGGCCGGAACGGTGCAGGTAGTCCTTGTGGTCACCGGCCGGGTCGACGTTCAGGACCAGGTCGATGCCGTCGACGTGGATGCCACGGGCGGCGACGTCGGTGGCGACGAGCGCGTTGACGTAACCGTCCTTGAAGTCGGCCAGCGTCCGCGTCCGCGCGCCCTGCGTCATACCGCCGTGCAGCGCGTCGGCCTTCACGCCCGCGTCACGGAGCTGCTCGGCGATACGGTCGGCGCCCAGCTGCGTACGTACGAAGATGATCGTGCGGCCCTTGCGGGAGGCGATCGCGGCGGTGACCGGCGCCTTGTCCTTGGGCTTCACGATGAGGATGTGGTGCGACATGGTCGTGACGTTGCCCTGGGCACTGTCGACCTCGTGCGTGACCGGGTTGGTCAGGTAGCGCTTGACCAGCGTGGAGATCTCGTTCTCCATCGTGGCGGAGAACAGCATGCGCTGGCCGCCGGCCGGGACCTGGTCGAGGAGTTCGGTGACCTCGGGCAGGAAGCCCAGGTCGGACATCTGGTCGGCCTCGTCGATCACGGCGACCTGGACGTTCTCCAGGGAGCAGGCGCCGCGGTTGATGATGTCGCGCAGCCGGCCGGGGGTGGCGACGAGGATGTCGACGCCGCGCTCAAGGGCGTAGATCTGGTTGCCCATCGACGTACCGCCGCAGACGACCTTCATTTTCAGGCCGAGCACGTCGCCGTACGGCTGGAGGGCGTCCGCGACCTGCATCGCGAGCTCACGGGTCGGGGTGAGGATGACGCCGCGGGGCTTCTTCTTGTCGGTGTGGCCGCCGGACAGCTGTGCGAGCAGCGGCAGACCGAAGGAGAGGGTCTTGCCGGAGCCCGTGCGGCCGCGGCCGAGGATGTCCTTGCCGGCCAGGGCGTCCGGGATGGTCGCGGCCTGGATCGGGAAGGGGGTGGTCACGCCGTTCTGCGCGAGCTTGCGCACGATGCCCTCGGGCAGCCCCAGGGTGCCGAAGGTGACCTCGGGGGTCGTGGGAGCCTCGGCCTCGACGGCCTGAGCCTCAGCGGCCTGGGCCTCGACGGCCTCGGCAGACTCGGGCACTTCGACGGCCTCGTTCTCGGGCACGACGACGTGATCAGTACTGGAAATGGACATGCGAATGCGAAACCTTCCGGAGTCTCGTCGGCACGCGCCCGTCAACTCCGTGTTCGCAATTCGACCGCCTCAATGCGATCCAGCCACGGCAAGGGAGAGTACGCGCCACACGGCGCGCTCTGTATTGGCGCCGGGCAAATGGGATCAAACGATCTACCAAGATACGCACCCTCCGACCCTCAAGGCAAATCGGCCCGTCAGCCCCGGCCCGACCCTGGTCGCGTAGCCCAGGTCGGCCACCGTCGGCCCTGGTCAGCCGCTTACGCCCGCCTGCGGCGCGGGCTCCCGCTGCGCGAGCTGCGTCGTGGGTTCCGGGTGGGCCGAGGAGGACGGCTCGGCGGTCGTCGGGGTCGGCGAGGGCGTGGGCGACTGCTTCGGCGGCGTAGGCGGCTTCGGCCGGGGAGTCGTACGGGACGGGGTCGGATGCGTCTTGGTCGGCCCGGGGACCTGCGGGTTCGGCTCCTTCTTCCCCGGCTCGGACGGCGACGAGGGGTCGCTTCCGGCGTCCCCCGACGCCGCTGCCGACCCGTCCGCGTCCCCGCCTTCGCCCCCGCCTCCCGACGCCGACGCACCGGGCTCCCTCGAGCCGTGTTCTTCGTCACCCGCCCCGCCGAGCCCGGAGCCACCGCCGCCGCCCGTCACCGCCGAACCTCCGTCGGGCGCCGCACCACCCCGCTGCCCCGCGGAGTGCGAGGGCCGGGCACTGCTCGCATCGTCGTCGTCATCGCTGACGTTCATACAGCCGGCGGTCGCCGTGACGGCCAGGGCCACGGCGGCCAGACGGACGGGTACGTACAGGGCGCGCACGGGCAGCCACCTCCGGGGCGAGGACGAGCAGTCCCCCTGCCCAACTCCCGCCGCCCGCAAGAGGACACGCCGCCGCAAGAACAGGTTTCAACAGTCGTACGGTACGGATCTCATCCCTATCCGCGCCCCTACGCGAAGCCGCACGTATGAGCCTCGTACAGACAGGCCTCGTACAGACAGGCCTCGTACAGACAGGTCTCGTACAGACAGGTCTCGTACGTACGGGCCTCACCCGTACCCGAGGGCGTGCAGCCGCGCATCGTCGATCCCGAAGTGGTGGGCGATCTCGTGAACCACCGTCACTTCCGTTTCCGCCACGACGTCTTCCCGCGACTCGCACATCCGCAGCGTCGGCCCCCGGTAGATCGTGATCCGGTCCGGCAGCACACCCGCGTACCACTCGCCGCGATCCGTCAGCGGAGTCCCCTCGTACAGCCCGAGCAGCTCGGGATCGTCGCTCGGCGGTTCGTCTTCGACGAACACCGCCACGTTGTCCATCAGCCGTGTCAGCTCCGGCGGGATCCGGTCCAGGGCCTCGGAGACCAGTTCCTCGAACTCCTCGCGCGTCATCTCCAGCACAGAGCCATTGTCGGGTACGGACGTCACCCGCGAGAGCCGTACGAAGCCCCGATCGGTGGGCATATCCGGTCCCGGACTTGGGCATACGGGATCAATGGCCCGCGTCCCCGCCGCCGCTCTGCACCACGTACGCAAGGCGCCAGCCGCCCTGGTACGCCACTATCGCGCTCGCCGCGCACACCCCGTCATCGAACTCGTCCACCAGCCGCACCCGTACACCCGCGCCCTCGGTCTGATCATGGTCGTGCTGGTCGGGGCCTGGCTGGGCCTGCTGATCGTGGGGAACGTACGCGCCCCGGTCGGTCCCATGGACACCACGATGACCCTGCGCCCCTCCTTCACCGGCGGCACGAAGATCAACGTCTCGCCGCTCGGCGCCCTCGAACTGCGCAGCCATGTCGCGCCCATCCGCCTGGACGTCGACGTGGACCAGCTCGACCCCGTCCGCTCCCAGGCCCTCGTCGACCACCCCGAACGGCTCTCCGGCCTCCAGGACGAGGTCACCAGCGACGTCGGCGACGGCACGCTCGACCTGGCCGTACGCTCCGGAGTCGCCGTCGTCTCCGGCGCCACCGCCCTCGGCCTCGCCGTCTACCGCCGCCCACGCCGCGCCCTCGCGGCCGGCGGCCTGGCCCTCGCCCTGCTGGCCGCCTCCGGGGCGACGGCCTTCGCGACCTGGAACCCCAAGTCGGTCCTGGAGCCGAAGTTCTCGGGCCTGCTGAGCAGTGCCCCCTCAGTGGTCGGCAACGCCCGCAGCATCGTCAGCGAATTCGACGTCTACCAGAAGGAGTTGGCGCGCCTGGTGACGAACGTGACGAAGCTGTACGACGCCACGTCCACGCTTCCCGCGTACGCCCCCGACCCCTCCACCATCCGTGTCCTGCACGTCTCCGACATCCATCTCAACCCGGCGAGCTGGAAGATCATCGCCTCGCTGGTGAAGCAGTACAGGATCGATGTGATCGTCGACTCCGGCGACACCATGGACCACGGCTCCACGGCGGAGAACGGCTTCCTGGACCCGGCGGCCGACCTGGGCGCCCCGTACGTATGGGTGCGCGGCAACCACGATTCGCGGGACACGCAGGCATATCTGGAGCGCATGAAGAACGTGCACGTACTGGACGACGGGCGGGCCGTGTCCATCGCGGGCCTGCGGTTCGCGGGTATGGGCGACCCGCAGTTCACCCCGGACCGCTCCAAGGAGGTGACCGCATCGGAGGAGCTGGCGGGCGCCCGTCTGGCCTCCGCGATCCGCGACCAGGAGACGGCGGGTGCGCCCGTGGACATCGCCATCGCGCACAACCCGGACGCCGCGCGCGAGGTGGACGGCACGGTCCCGCTCGTACTGGCGGGCCACCTCCACCACCCGGAGATGGAGGTCATGAAGTACGGCACGCGCCTGCGCATCGAGGGCTCGACGGGCGGGAGCGGGCTGCGCGCGCTGCAGAACAAGTACCCCGACCCGATCGAGACGTCGGTCCTCTACCTGGACCGTGAGACCCGGCGCCTCCAGGCCTGGGACGAGATCAAGCTGGGCGGCCTGGGCCTGACCACGGCGGAGGTCAGCCGCCACCTGCCGGAGGAGAACCGACCGGGCGCGTCCCCGACGCCGTCGCCGTCTCCTGGTTCCCCATCGCCTGGATCCCCATCCCCTGGTTCCCCGTCTCCTGGCACGGCGTCGCCGTCTCCCGGCTCCCCCTCGCCTCCCCGTTCTCCGTCCCCCTCCCCCTAACCCGTTTTGCCGATCCCTCCCGACTCCCATATGCTGCTGACGTCCCCGACGCGCCGTGAGGCGCCCAGGCAGGCCCCAGCCCTCATCGTCTAGCGGCCTAGGACGCCGCCCTTTCAAGGCGGTAGCACGGGTTCGAATCCCGTTGGGGGCACCAGCTACTTTGCGTGACTACAGTCACGCCTTCTCCGTCTTCTCCGGCGACATGGTTCATAACCCCGCGTTCTTCGACGCGTTCCGCGCCCTTCAAGACTTGGTGGACAGCTCGCCACGTGGCCCGATGGCATCGGCCACGCCCAAGCACTTCCCGCCGCGAAAGATGCCGAGCTCGTAGTGCACGGAATCGACGGAATCGTCATCGAAAGCCCGGACACGAATCCCGATCTCGTAGTCGCCGGGGTAAGTCACCTCGCCGACGTACTGAATTCGATACGACCACGGGGCCAGGTCCGGCACGAGACCTCCCTCGCCCAGTCCGATTGCCTCTAGTGCGAACGCCGTGATGGCCTCGTCGTACCAGGTGGCCAGGGCGATGAAATTGACGTGCTGGTTGGAGTCGACGTCACCGATCCGAGCGCGCAGCGGGGCGAAATACGCATAGTGATCTCGCTGATGCCGCTCGGCGCCCGGACGGGTCATGCCCGTCTGGCCCGACTCCGGCAACTGCAGGTCGGCCAGATCGGCGATCAATTCATCAGGAAGTGCCAGAGGTCCCGCCGCACCGCTCAGCACGATGGTGGCCTCGCCGCTCCCCACGCGTTTGCTGCCGACGAAGACCGCATGCTCGAAAGTGAATGACGATCGCCCGATGCGACGAACCCCGGTATGCACTTGAATACCCGCATCTGCCCGGCCGACGGGTGCGAGCCGTTCAACGCGTTGGCTGACGAGCAGGATGTGAAACGGGTCAAATTGGCCGGCAGCTACGAGTCGTTCGAAGCGGCGCAGTCGCACTCGTAACCGCGCATCCTCCAGCCACCGCGCCACCCCCGTCGTGCTTACCGAGCCATCCCGGCCGAGGTCGGCCTGGCGCACCCGGACATCGAGCTGGGTCGGGAACGTGAAATCTCGTACTTCAGTCATCGATAAAGCTCCCTAACGGTGAGTTCTTTGCGTACTGACTCCTGGCGCCACAACAGCCCCTGAAGTCAGCCGAGTTGAAGACCCACATGGAGCGTAGGGGGTTCGGCCGCCGTGACTGAAGGCAACCCCCTCGGGGCGGGCCCCCAAAGCGCGGCGGACGGCATGATGCTCACTCAGACCGGCTGGAACCGACTCCGCCCAGTGACAAGCCGGTCTGCGAGCTGACTCCGAGCCCCTACGCGCCGTCGGGCTCTCCCGCTGTGATCACCGGACGCGGTTCGCCGCTCTCGACGATGCGTTGTACGAGTCGCTGCCTCAGCTCCGCTCGTACGTCGGCGTATGCCGGGTCGGCCGCGAGGTTGGTCAGTTCGTGGGGGTCAGAGTGCAGGTCGTAGAGGTAGGCGTCCTGGTAGTGGTCGGCGCGTGGGTCGTTCCAGGGGTCGGCGTTCGGGGCGGTCGCGGCGTACTTCCAGCGGTGTGTGCGCAGGGCTCGGGCGACCTCCGATTCGCTGATCTGGATCAGGACCTCCTGCGGCCAGTCGGGGGCGGTGCCGTGCAGTAGCGGCAGCAGGGAGCGGCCTTGCATCTGTGGGGGTACGGGCAGGCCCGCCGCCTGCAGCAGGGTGGGCGGCAGGTCGACGTGGGCGACCAGGTCCGGCAGTCGTACGCCGCCGCGCAGGCCGCCCGGTCCGCGGAGCACGGTGGGCACGCGTACGGAGGCGTCGTGGACGCTGCGTTTGTACTCCTCGTTGCGCGTCTTGAAGTGGCAGCCGTGGTCGGAGGTGAAGAGGATGACGGTGTCGTCCAGTTCCCCGCTTCGCTCGAGGGCGGAGACGAGGCGGTCGAGCACCTCGTCCAGCCGGCGCACCATTCCGTAGTAACCGGGCAGGTGCTGCGCCCAGTTGCCGCCGCCGAGGGCCGCCAGGTCGGAGGGCACCCAGGGGTCGTCGTAGCGGTCGCTGTAGCCGGTGGGAGCGGGATAGTCGTCGCGGGAGTTCTGGTGATGCGGCTCCAGGAACGACAGGAAGAGGAAGAACGGCCGGTCGCCGTCCCGGCCCCCGCCCCGCTCGCTCTCGATGAAGTCGATGGCCGCCGTGCCGAGCGCGTCCGCTCGGTAGCCGTCGAAGTGGTGCGGGGCGCCGTCGCCGTCGTACAGCGTGGTCTCGTACGCGTCCGAGGTGAACTCCAGCAGGTTGGCCGCGAGCCAGTACTCGTAACCGGCCCGGTCCTCCTCCGGCACCGGGCCGGCCGTACTGCCGCCGGCGAGGTGCCATTTGCCGATGTAGCCGGTCGCGTAGCCCGCGTCCCGGAACGCCCGGGCCAGGGTCGGGGTGTCCCGCGGGAGGCGGAGGCCGTTGCGGAAGACCCCGGTGGTGGTCGGGTACTGCCCGGTCTGGAGGCTGGCGCGCGAGGGCGCGCAGACGGGCTGACACGTGAAGGAACGGTCCACGCTCACGCCGTCCGCGGCGAGCCGGTCGAGGGCGGGGGTGAGGCCCATGGGATTCCCGTGGAGGCCGGTGGTGTCCCAGCGCTGCTGGTCGGTGAAGAAGACGAGGACGTTCGGACGGCGCGCGGGCGCGGCGGGCCCGTCGGGGGAATCGCCAAGGAGCATGGTGCATGGTCCGTTTCGGTGTGACGTCGGTGGCGAAGTGGTCCTCCGGTGGTGAACCAGTCCGGTGACGAATGGGGCCCTTCGTTCATGACGTACCCCGGCAGATCATGAGGTGGTCCGGTCGCTCATGACGCGCCCCGCCGATCACGAGTTAGGCCGGCCGTTCGTGAGGCGCCCCCGCCGATCACGAAGTGGCCCTGCCCTTCCGGCCCTTCATCAACAGACCGGGATCACCCGCAGGCTCCCCCTCCGCCCCACCCCGCGTCTCCGACAACAACCACGCCGATACGAACGAAATCGCGCCCACAACCGCCAACAGCACCCCCACCGGCCAGCTTGCCCCAGCCCCCGCCACCAGTGCGGTCGCGATGGCCGGGACGAAACCGGCCACCATCGCCGAACCCTGCGTGGCGATCCCGAGCGCCGAGTACCGCACACGCGCCCCGAACAGCTCCGCGAAGTACGCGCCCTGGATGCTGGACATACACACCGCACCGCCAAGTCCCGCCAGTGCCATCGCACTCCACGCGGCAGCGGTCGATCCCTCGTCGACCAGGGCGAGATACGGAAAGCCCGAGGCGGCGACGAACGCGGCGCCGGTCAGATACAGCGGCTTACGGCCGATCCGGTCCGAGACGGCGCCCGCCACGGGCATCAGCAGCAGCCCGAGCACGTTGTAGAGGACCACGCCGACGAGCGCGACGTACTGGGGATAGCCACGGGTCGTGGTTGCGTACGCGATGATGAACGGCTGGTAGACCTGCGAACTGCAGGCCTCGCCCAGTCGCGCGCCGAAGGCGAGCGCGGTCGTACGCGGGTACTTCCGCAGCGTCGCGGCAAGAGGCGCCTTCTCCCGCACACCGGCGGACTTGACCCGCTCGAAGTCCGGGGTCTCCTGGATGGTGCGGCGTACGAGCAGGCCCGCGACCATCAGCACGATGCTCAGCAGGAACGGCACCCGCCAGCCCCAGCTCAGGAACTCGTCCTCCGGCAGCAGAGCGAACAGGCTCACGAGGCCGATGGCCATCAGGTACCCCACGGGGCCGCCGGCCTGCGGAATGCTGCCCCAGAACCCGCGCCGGTGACGCGGGGCGTGCTCGACGGCGAGCAGCGAGGCGCCGGCCCATTCGCCGCCCAGGCCGAGGCCCTGGGCCATGCGCAGCGTGACCAGCAGCACCGGCGCCCAGATGCCGATGGCGTGGTAGTCGGGCAGCAGCCCGATCAGGAAGGTGCACGTCCCGATGATGAGCATGGTCGCCACCAGGGACTTCTTACGGCCGACGCGGTCACCGAGGTGCCCGAAGAGCAGCGCCCCCACCGGTCGCAGGACGAAGCCCACACCGAAGGTGGCCAGTGAGGCGAGGGTGCCGAGCACGGGGCTGACGTCGGGGAAGAAGAGCTTGTTGAAGACGAGGGCGGCGGAGAGCCCGTACAGGTTGAAGTCGTACCACTCCAGTGCGGCGCCGGAGAGGCTGGCGGCGATCACCTGGCGCATGGGCTGCGCGGGTGGTGCGTCGCGGTCTCCGGCTAAGTCTGCGTCCCCGGCGGGTGCGGCATCCGCGGGGACATGGTCGTCAGCCATGGCGGTGCGCTCCGATCGGCGTTGATGCGAGCGGTTGCGGGCGCGAACCTTTCCAGCGGAACGATCAGGCTTCCAGCCGGTGCGCGCCAGGGTCAAGACCGCGTACGGGACGCCACGACGCGACCGCAGGTCCCCGGCCACGACCCCGCCGCTCCCTGGCCCCAACTCCGCGACCGCCACCCGTACATGACAGATGTCATGAGGGCCAATGACAGACCGCACTCCCAACTGCCCCCGCTCGCCGGGAGCCTGGAGTGCATGGACGCAGTCATCGAAACCGCCGGTCTGCGGCGGCGCTATCAGGGCTTCGAGGCCGTACGAGGCGTCGACCTCACGGTCGCCCAGGGCGAGCTCTTCGCTCTCCTCGGGACCAACGGGGCCGGCAAGACCTCCACCCTGGAACTCCTGGAGGGCCAGGCCGCCCCCGCCGCCGGAACCGTCCGCGTGCTCGGCCGCGACCCGTACCGCGAACGCGCCGACGTCCGGCCCCGTATCGGGGTGATGCTCCAAGAGGGCGGCTTCCCCACGGAGTTGACGGTCATGGAGACCGTACGCATGTGGGCGGGCTGCACCAGCGGGGCCCGGCCGGCGGCGGAGGCCCTGGAGCTAACCGGGCTGTCGGGGCGGGGAAGAGTACGGGTCAAGCAGCTCTCCGGCGGCGAGCGGCGCCGGCTCGATCTCTCGCTGGCGCTGCTGGGTCGGCCGGAGGTGCTCTTCCTCGACGAGCCGACGACCGGCCTGGACGCGCAGTCCCGCCGCGACACCTGGGACCTGGTCCGCGAGCTGAAGGAACAGGGCACGACGGTGCTGCTCACCACGCACTATCTGGAGGAGGTGGAGGTGCTGGCCGACCGACTGGCGATCATGCACGGAGGGATGATCGCCACGTCCGGCACGGTGGCCGACGTGGTCGCCGAACGGCCCTCCCGGATCAGCTTCGAGCTGCCTCTCGACCGCTTCCTGGGCGATCTGCCGCCGCTCGCGGCGCTGGGCGTGACCGGGCACGAGCAGTCCGGCCGGACGGTCCGGCTGGAGACGGGCGATCTGCAACGGACCGCCACCGCCTTGCTGTTGTGGGCCCGCGACGAGGGCGTGGAGCTGCGCGGCCTCGACGCCCGGTCGGCGACGTTGGAGGAGGCGTTCATGGAGATCGCCAAGGGTCTGGAGAACGGCACGGGTCTGGAGAACGCGGGCCTGGAGAACGGCAAGGGTCTCGCGGGAGCGGACCCGGAGCGCGAGGGGACGCGACGATGACACCAGTAGCCCGTACCGAACAAGCGCCCTCGGCCACGTCGACGGCCACGACCCCGACCCCAAAGACCACCACCACCACCGCCGCGGCCCGCATGATCGCCCTCGGCCGCGCCGAGCTGACCCTGCTGCTGCGCAGCAAGGCGTCCATGGTCAACGCGGTGATCCTGCCCAGCGCGGTGGCCTTCGCGATGCGCGGCGCGGTCGAAGGGATGGACCTCAAAGGCACCGGCCTGTCGGTGGCCACCGTCCTGCTCCCCGCCGCACTGGCCAACGCGCTGTTCTTCGCCGTCTATACGAACCTGGTCGGCGTGTACGTCCTACGCCGCGAAGGCCTCGTACTGAAGCGGCTGCGCACCGGCGAACTGCGCGACTGGGAGATCCTCACCGGCGGCGCACTCCCGGCACTCATGCTGGTACTCGTGCAATCCGTGCTGCTGGGCGCCGGGATGACCGTGTTCCTGGACGCGGAAGCACCGGCCGCCTGGCACCTGGTGGTGGCCGGCCTGCTCATCGGCGTGGCGATGCTGGTCGCCGCGGCGGCACTGACCGCGGCGTTCACCCGGACCGCGGAGAGCGCACAACTGACGTTCCTGCCCTTCCTGTTGGTGACCATGTCCGCCTCCGGGGTCTTCGCGCCCCGCGAGGTGCTGCCGGACGCGATGGCCGACATCGCCGCCTGGCTGCCGTTCTCCCCGGTGATGGACCTGCTGCGGGGCGGCTGGACAGGAGACCTGGGCGCGACGGAACAACTCCGGGCGGCGCTGGTCGCCTTGGCGTGGACGGCCGTCGCCGTGTACGGCGTACACCGCCGCTTCCGCTGGGAGCCCCGCCACTGAGCGACGCCTGTAGCCAAACCGCCAGGCCTACGGCCCGACCGGCACATGCCCCGCAAAGGCATGCCCCGCTCGGGCCGAAAGCCGTTCCCCCAGCGGCAGTTGGAGATCCGCTCCCGAGACGCGCACGTACGTCGCTCGGACGGCAGAATGACGCCCACCGGCAGCCCGTACCAAGCCCGTGACCAACTGCCCGGCGCCATCCGGCCCTTGGGCATACGAGGCGTACGAGACTTACGCGGCGGACGAGGCGTCCAAGGACGTACGAGGAGAGGACGACGTGAGCGAGAACCAGCCCGACGGCACGGAGACCCCGCGCATCGACACGACGACGGCGCACAACGCCCGCGTATGGAACTACTGGCAGGGCGGCAAGGACAACTACCCCGTCGACGAGCAGGTGGGTGACCATGTCGCCGGGATGATCCCCGTCATCCGCGACATCGCCCGCGCCGACCGGGCGTTCCTGAGCCGTGCGGTGCGTTTCCTGGCCGAGGAACGCGGCATACGCCAGTTCCTCGACATCGGCACCGGGCTGCCCGCGCTGGAGAACACCCATGAGATCGCCCAGCGGATCGCCCCCGAGTCGCGGATCGTGTACGTCGACAACGACCCCATCGTGCTCTCACACGCCCGCGCCCTGCTGACCAGCACCGCGGAAGGCGCCACCGACTACATCGACGCCGATGTGCACGACCCGGACGCCATCCTGCGCATCGCGGGCGACACCCTCGACTTCACCAAGCCCGTCGCCCTGATGCTGCTCGGCATCCTCAACTTCGTCCTCGACGACACCGAGGCCCGCTCCATCGCACACCGCCTCGTAGCGGCGCTCGCCCCCGGCAGCTTCCTGGTCCTGACCCACCCCACCACGGAGCCCGAACTCGGCGGCGACCTCCAACTGGAGGCCATGGCCTTCTGGAACGCCAACGCCAAGCCGCCGGTCACGGCCCGCAGCAAGGACGAGGTCGCCACGTACTTCGACGGCCTTACGCTCCTGGACCCGGGCCTCGTCTCCTGCTCCCGCTGGCGCTCGGAACCCGGAACGGAAACCGGCCTCGTTCCCCAACTGGGAGCCGTGGCGGAGAAGGCCTGAGCTCAGGGCGTTCCGGTCGGTCAGTCCGAGGTGGGCGCCTGCGACGGGGCGCCGGTGGGAATGGGACTTGAGCTGGACCCGGACCCGGACCCGGAGCCGGAGGTGGGCGGAGGCGACGAGGCGGCAGGGCCGCCCGGAGGGGTCGCGCCGGTGGGCTCGAGGGTGGAGGGTTCGGCGCTGGAGGGCTCCGAGGGCGTCGGTACCGGCGGAGCGGACGGGGCGGACGGGTCCGCGGAGTTGGGCGGAGTGGACTGGTCGGGCGGGGCAGTGGGGCTGGTCGCGGGAGGCGGGGCCAGCGGGGGCGCAGGCGACTCGGGCCCGCCGGAGGACCGCAGCAGCGGCACGGCGACGAGAACGGCGACCGCGCACGTGAGACCGGCCCCGGCCGCGGCACGGAGAAGCCGTCGGCGAGCCGCACGGCGACGGATCGCCTCGTAACGGCCGGATGGCGGGGCAAGGTGCTCGGAGGGCGGCCGGAGGATCACCGCGAGAGGGTCCTCGCCGTCGAACTCCGGGCTGCCATCGTCAAAGCGTGTGGTCAAAGCTTCTCCTCAGATGGGCACGGAGCAGTTCACGAGCGGCATGAAGATCGGCCTTGACGGTTCCTTCCTTTCGCCCGGTCACCAGGGCCACCTCCCGGACCGGCATATCGGCGTAGTAGTGCAACAAGATCGGTACGCGCAGCCGCTCCGGCAACGACTGCACCAGTAACCGAACCGTGGGGTCAGCCTGCTCGACCGGCCCCCGAACGGCAGCCTCCGAGGTAGCCCGGCGCACAGCTCTCCGCTCACGCTCCATTTTGCGCCAGTGGTCCCGCACAAGATTGGCCGCGGTGACGTAAAGAAACCCCCGCGGCTCCTCGACGGAGGCCCACCGCCCCCACAACCGAGTAAACGCCTCAGAGGCGACCTCATGAGCCGTCTCATCATCATCAACAAGCCGCCGACACCAGCCGGCAAGCCGCGGATAGAGGGCAGCAAAAAGCTCAGAGGCTGCCGCGTCACGGGACCGTTTCAACGCTCTCCAGGTTCGTCGGACACTCGAAGGAAAGGAGCCTGAATCGGTGGCATACGTTCCACCGGCCAGGTATCCGCGCCCTCTTGGGGGGCCGCAGGCCCCTTAAGGGGCGCTGGGCTGTGTCAATTTGCGGCTCCGCCGCGTGGGCGCGCCCAGCGCCCCGCTAGGGGCGCGGGGAACTGCGCGACCAGCCACAACCCACCCGCAGCCGCGACACGCAGTGTCACCCACCACCCCCTGGCGGGGGGCCTGGGGGCGCAGCCCCCCCGTTTCGGGAAGGGGCGGGACTGGGGCCAACCACTCACGCCCGCAACACCGCAAAAGCGATCACGTTGTCGCGATACCAATCCCCCCGCCGCGGCCCCCCGCACGTAATAAGCCGCAGCTCCGGCCGACCAACGTCCCCATAAACGTCATCCGCCGGAAACTCCGCCTTGGCAACCGTCCGCACCTCGGTAACCCCAAACTCCGCAGCGCTGCCGTTCTCGAGCTGCACCACAATCCCGTCCCCCCGACGCAACCGCCCCAGGTCCCGGAACACCCCATCCCCATACGACCCGACCGTGACATGCCCGAGGATCACCGAGGGCCCAACCTGCCCGGGCGTAGGCGAGTGCCGGTACCACCCCGCCCGGTCATCCGCGGCAAGCGGAGGCACCTCCACGCTCCCGTCCCGGGCCAACCCCAGCTGCATAACCGGGGTCTCGACCTCGATAGCCGGAATCCGCAGAGCAACCGGCTCCGAACGCCCAATCGGCCGCGCAGACTTCACCTTCGAGGCAGACGGCGAAGGCGAAGGCGAGCCCCCGGCCCGAGCACTCGCATCCCCACCACTCTCACCGCCACCGCCGCCGCACCCGACGAGCAAAGCCCCCAGCCCCGCCGCGACGACCGCACGCCTGGACGGCGCCGTCATACCTCCGTCGCCCTCCGCCGACGTACGAGATAGACCACCGCACCACCCCCGACGAGCACCGCCGCACCGCCCCCGATCAGCGCGCCGTCACCACCGGACTCCTCGGACCCCGACGTCGCACCGGTGTCGGGCGCCCCGCTGGGCACAACGGAGACCTGCCCCTCCGACGGCAGGGCGGTCGGCTCGCCGCTCGGCGCCACGGAGGTCGGCGCCTCAGTCGGAGCCGGAGTCTCAGAGTCGCCCGGAGCGGTGGTGGCGCTCGGCGACGGAGCCGAGGTGGGCGGCTCCGACGGGGGCAGAGTGGCGCTCGCCGTGGCGGACGGAACCGCCGTCGGGCTCCCCCCATCGGCAGCCGCGGGCACCGCACCCCCCAGCACAGCCGTACCCACAAGTGCCAAGCCGGCAAGGACAGTTCGACGCATCAGTCGCTCTCTTTCGTCGCTCCGCCCACCCACGAATTCAGTGGGCGAGTCACAGATCGAGCAGAGAGACGAGACAGCGAGGACTCGCGTTGTAAAGAACAGGCAAAGACACCGGAGACCGTACGGGCGGGTCTAAAACTCAGGCCTCCTGAAGCCGCCGGCTCTCCAGCCGCACATGCAACTCCTCCTCCTGGTCCCCCGACGCCGTACTGACCTCATGCACGGAGAACAGCGAATCCAGGGTGGCCCGGAACCGGTCGATCGCCCAGTACCCGCCCTGCACATCGGCCGTGACGGACGCCGCGAGGCGAGCGGGAGGCGCGGGCCGGGCACCTCCACGCGGATCGGCGACATCGAACGTGCCGAGCCACACCGTAGGCCGCGTAGCCGAAAGCTCCTGCGGTACGTCCTCGGCGCACCGATCGGAGCTGAAGCAGGCGCACAACGTGTCGAACACGACGCGGGCGTCTTCCTTGCTGCACCCGCTGAGCTCCACGGAGACGGTTTCCGGATGCGATCGTGCCTTGTCCATCGTGAACGCTCCTCTCGTCACCGCGCCGCGGTACCTCGAGACGGCCCGGCCAAACCACGCCCACCCCCAGAAAACCACCATCTCCGGCGATGAGCACCCCGCCGGGACGCCCCGTAAGGGCGCGGGCCCTCAGCGGCTCGAGGCCCCCAGCCAGTACCCAAAACCCCGCCGGGTATGGATCAGCGCGGGCTCCTCCTGATCCACCTTGCGCCGAAGCCGCGACACAAGCTGCTCGATCGCGTTACGAGCCCGGAACTCACCCCACACATGCCGGCTGATCTGCTCCTTCGACAACACCCGCTCCGGATTGACCAGCAGATGCCGCAACAGCCGGTACTCGGCAGGCGTGAGATCGAAAACCCGCTCCCCGCGCCGCGCCTGGCACGTCGCATCGTCCAGCACCAGATCCCGATAACAAGGCGCCCCACCTGCCCGTACGGGATTCCGCCCACGCAGTAAAACCCGCGCCCTGGCCAGCACTTCAGCGATACGAAACGGCTTGGTGACGTAATCCTGCTCCCCCGGCCCGATCTCGGGCACCAGACAGTCCAGCGACTCACACGCGGTCAGAAAAAGCATCGGCGGCCGGTCCAGCGCGGCAACGCGCCGCCCCCGCGTGAGCCCGCCCAGATCCGGCACCGTGGCATCGAGCACCACAAGATCGAACCGGTACTCCGCGACCAGCAACGCGGCCTCGGCCCCCGTACCCGCCGTACCGACCCGATATCCCGCCAACTCCAAGGTGGTCGTGAGGAGTTCTGAGGTACCCGGATCATCGACGACGACCAGAACATGCTGCCCGTCCCCACGAGCCGGCGACGGCTTCTCGCCGGCACTCCCGTACCTGGCACTCCCGTACATGGCAGGACCATCCGTGTAGGTCGTGTACTCCGGAGGCGGCGGCACCTTAAAGTCCCGCCTCCGCCCGCCTCATGAAGTCGTCGACCATCCGATGGACGAGCGAGGCGAGCTGCCGCAACTCCTCGGGCGACCAACCGGCGAGAGCCATCTGCATCCCCCGGGCGCTGGCCTCCCGTATGCGAGCGAACGCGTCCTCACCGGCCGGCGTGAGCCGAACCCGCTGCGCCCGGCGATCATCCGGATCACGGACACGGCTCGCGTAACCGCCCCTCTCCAGATGCTGCACTTGGCGGGTGACGTGCGAGGCCTCCACCGACAGCCGCGCCGCCAGCTCCCCGAGCCGAAGCGGCTCACTCTCGGCGAGCTGCCGCAGTACCGCCACGGCGGCACGGTCCAGCGGCAGCCCCGAGAGCGCCATGAGGCGCTCGTGCTGCCGGGCTCTGCCGGAGAGGTACGCAGCGCGGGTGAGCGCGCGCTCGATCATGAGCACGTCTGGGGAGACGTCACCTGCTGCAGGGGGCGGTGTGGACATGCTCTGCACTTTAACAGCGAGAATTTGCTTGACTCAAGTAATCCCACATGCTTGCCTAACTTAAATAAGCCCCCCGGCCAACAACCTTAGGGAGCACCCCCATGAGCAGCACCGGCCTTCAGGGACGCGGCGTCATCGTCACCGGAGCAGGCTCCGGCATCGGCCAGGCCACAGCCGTGAAGTTCGGCGAGGAGGGCGCGAGCGTCCTGGTCGCGGACGTCAACCAGGAAGGCGCCGAGCAGACCGTCAAGACCATCGAAGAAGCGGGCGGCACAGCCAAGGCGGTCATCGGCGACCTCCGCGACCAGAAGGTCATCGACGAGATCGTCGACACCGCCGTACAGGCCTTCGGCGGCCTGAACGTCCTCGTCAACAACGCCGGAATCATGGACCACATGTCGGCCCTCGGCGAGACCGAAGACGACGAGTGGGACAGCGTCATCGGCGTCAACCTCACCGCGCCCTTCCGCCTCACCCGGGCCGCCCTGCCGCACCTGCTCACCGCGGGCAACGCCGCAATCGTCTTCACCGCCTCCGAAGCCGCCCTCCGCGGCAGCGCCGCCGGAGCCGCCTACACCGCCTCCAAGCACGGCATCGTCGGCCTGACCAAATCCCTCGCCGTGATGTACCGAAAGTCCGGCATCAGGACCAACGCCATCGCCCCCGGCGGCACCGCCACCAACCTCCGCCCCGAGGTACGCCCGGACGCCCACGGCCCCTCCGTAATCGGCCCCCACCTCGGCCTCGGCGTCGGCGACAAACTCGCCACCGCCGAGGAACAGGCCGCCGCCATCGTCTTCCTCGCCTCCGACGCCGCGAGCTACATCAACGGCGCCATCCTCCCCGTCGACAACGGCTGGTCGGCCACCTGACGTGACAGGGCTCGTACGAACCCGGCCGCGACCGGTGTCGTACGGGCCCGGCCACTGACGCCCGGGGCCGCCGAGAAGGTCGTGGTCACCTTCGACGAGTAGCCGAGCACGCATGGACGCAGAACCGGGAAGCCGTGGCCCCGCAGGTCAGAGGTGCGGGCCACGGCCCCCGGTCTGATACGCTGATCCAGCGACATTTCGCCGCCACAGCGTGAACCCCCGGTCACAAATCCCGTTGGGAGCACGCCACCCCGTGTGCGACACTGTTCGCACGCAACAGCTTGGTCCTGTGGAGCAGTTTGGAGTGCTCGCCACCCTGTCAAGGTGGAGGCCGCGGGTTCAAATCCCGTCAGGACCGCTGCAACCTCAAAGGTTGCGCGGCTGGGTAGCTCAGTTGGTACGAGCGATCGCCTGAAAAGCGATAGGTCGCCGGTTCGACCCCGGCCCCAGCCACAGTCAAGGCCCCAATCTCCGGATCGGGGCCTTCTCATGTGTCCCATTCCTCGCTGTACGAGCGTCCGCGTCCGCTGCCAGGCAATTGCGCTCCGGCTTGCAGCTCGGCCCACCGATGGCTTCGGCAGAAACCGGCGCATCCAGTCCTCAGGCCACGAGCCTGAGGACAGGGACCTGTGACTCGGCCCCGCAGACCCACATCCACCAGCCGCGTTGGGCGATGGTGTGGGACGCATTCAGATCCGCGTGCTCAACGAAGCCGCAGGTTCTGCACGTGAACACGGCCTGGCGAGGCCGGTTGCGTTTGTCGATGTGGTGGCACTGCGAGCATTCCTGGCTGGTGTACGCCGGGTTGACGTACACCACGGGCACTCCGGCCTTACGTGCCTTGTAGGCGATGAAGGAGCCGAGTTGCCCGAAGGCCCAGGAGTTCAGCGTGACGCGTTGGGGCTTTTTCAGCCGTGCCCGTTCGCGGATGCCGCTCAGGTCTTCGAGAGCGATCCCGCGGCCGGTGCGTTCTGCCTCCGCCACGATGTGCTTGCTGATCTTGTGATTGATGTCGCGGGTGCGCCGCGCCTGCTTGCCCGCGTTGCGCTTGGCTCGTCGTTTGGCCGAGCGGGTGTTCTTCTTGGCGAGGTCGCGCTGGAGGCGCCGGTCGTTCTCGCGGGACCGGTTGGTCCGTCGGCCGCTGTGGCGTCTGCCGGTGGATGTGGTGGCGATGTTCTCGATGCCGAGGTCGACGCCAAGGAAGCCCTGTGGTGTGGGGTTCTCCGGGGGTTCTGGCACGTCGATCGTGGCCAGCAAGTACCACTTGCCGTTGTGCTGGACCAGGTCGGATTCGCCCTGCCGTCGGCGGGCAAGGAGGAGCAGTTGGTCCTCTTGGCCGGTGTAGGCGAGGTGTTTCATGCGGCCTTGGACGGTCCAGATGGAGACGGTTCGCTGTTCTGTCTGCCAGGAGAGCATCCGGTCGTCGTACGGCTGAGCGGCACCGGGGCGGAAGGTGATCGGTTTGCCGGTGGCCCTGGCGCGGCGCTTGGAGCCGGGGCGGCCGAGGGTGCCGGCTTTGAGGCCGCCCGCGAGTGCCGCGTAGGCGTCGCAGGTCTTCTTGATGACGTGCTGGGCGGCTTGAGCCCCGAGACCCCAGCGGTCTTTGAGTTGGGCGTAGATCTGTGCCCGCAGTTCGCGGTTTCGTTTGATGCCGGTTGTGAAGGCGCAGCGGGACGCGTGGTTGGCTGCTTCGTTGCAGGCGTGCAGGGTCGCCTGTAGTGCCGACGCCTGGTGCGGCGTCGGCAGCAGCTTCACGCGGATGACGAGCTTCACGAACAGAAATCTAGATCTCGTCGCCGGATTCGATCTGAGAATCGAAGATCGACCACTCGACTGAGTGATGTATCGCACGGACGACCGGAACCGTTCTGGCGTGGGGGTGTCGCCTGCGGCGGCGGCCCCTGACATGGACGGTCAGGGCGGAACGCAAATCCATTCGCCACCACTTTTCCCGAGGTGCGATCCTGGACCCCGTATGTCTACGTACTCTGCCCCCGCCCTCGGTGATCTCGCCCCTCGTCTGGCTGAGCTGTCTCTGCGCGATGCGCATCGGCTTGGGCGCAGGCTGGAGGGGGCGCGTCGGATTCGTAAGGATGAGGCTCGGGCTGCCGTACTCGCCGAGATCGAGGCGGAGGTGGCCAGGGCCGAGGCGCGTATGGCGGAGCGGCAGGCGCGGGTGCCGGCCGTTTCGTATCCCGAGCAGTTGCCGGTCAGCCAGAAGAAGGATGAGATCGCGGCGGCCATCCGTGATCACCAGGTTGTGATCGTCGCCGGTGAGACGGGGTCTGGTAAGACGACGCAGATTCCGAAGATCTGTGTCGAGCTGGGTCGCGGCGTTCGGGGCATGATCGGGCATACGCAGCCCCGTCGGATCGCCGCGCGTACCGTCGCCGAGCGGGTCGCCGAGGAGCTCGACACTCCTCTCGGTGAGGCCGTGGGCTGGAAGGTGCGGTTCACCGATCAGGTGAATCCGGACGCCACCTTCATCAAGCTCATGACGGACGGCATCCTGCTCGCGGAGATCCAGACGGACCGTGAGCTGCGCGCGTACGACACGATCATCATCGATGAGGCGCACGAGCGGTCGCTGAACATCGACTTCCTGCTCGGCTATCTCGCGCAGTTGCTGCCGAAGCGGCCGGATCTGAAGGTCGTCATCACTTCGGCGACCATCGATCCGGAGCGGTTCTCCCGGCATTTCGGGGATGCCCCGATCGTCGAGGTCAGTGGGCGGACGTATCCCGTCGAGGTGCGATATCGGCCCCTCCTCGAAGAGGACAGCGAAGACGTCGACCGGGATCAGATCACCGCGATCTGCGACGCCGTGGAGGAGCTTCAAGGGGAGGGGAAGGGTGACATCCTCGTTTTCCTCTCGGGCGAGCGGGAGATCCGGGACACCGCGGATGCCCTCACCAAGAAGAACTACCGGTTCACGGAAGTACTCCCCCTCTACGCCCGGCTCTCGCACGCCGAGCAGCATCGCGTCTTTCAGCCGCATACCGGCCGCAGGATCGTGCTGGCGACGAACGTCGCGGAGACGTCGCTGACGGTTCCGGGGATCAAGTACGTCATTGATCCGGGTACCGCCCGTATTTCCAGATACAGCCACCGTACGAAGGTCCAGCGCCTCCCCATCGAGGCGATCTCGCAGGCCAGCGCCAACCAGCGCAAGGGCCGCTGTGGGCGTACCAGTGACGGCATCTGTATCCGCCTGTACAGCGAAGAGGACTTCAACGCCCGGCCGGAGTTCACGGACGCCGAGATCCTCCGTACGAACCTGGCTTCCGTCATTCTCCAGATGACCGCCGCGGGTTTGGGGGACATAGAGAAGTTCCCGTTCATCGATCCGCCGGATCACCGCAACATCCGTGACGGTGTCCAACTCCTCCAGGAACTGGGCGCGTTGGACCCCAAGCAGAAGGACGTACGACAGCGTCTCACCGAGACCGGGCGCAAGCTGGCCCAGCTGCCCGTCGACCCCCGGCTGGCGCGGATGGTCCTGGAGGCCGACAAGAACGGCTGTGTGCGCGAGGTCATGGTGATCGCGGCCGCGCTGTCCATCCAGGATCCGCGTGAGCGTCCGGCCGACAAGCAGACGCAGGCGGATCAGCAGCACGCCCGCTTCAAGGACGAGACGAGCGACTTCCTCGCCTTCCTCAACCTCTGGCGGTATATCCGGGAGCAGCAGAAGGAGCGGGGTTCGTCGTCGTTCCGGCGGATGTGCAAGCAGGAGTATCTGAACTTCCTGCGGATCCGGGAGTGGCAGGACATCTACTCCCAGCTTCGTACGGTCGCCAAGCAGATGGGCATCCATCTGAATGAAGAGGACGCGGGCGACCAGAGCGTCCATGTCTCGCTCCTCGCCGGGCTGCTCTCCCACGTCGGTATGAAGGACGTGAAGGAGGGCGCGAAGAACGAGTATCTGGGCGCGCGGAACGCCAAGTTCGCGATCTTCCCGGGCTCGGCGCTCTTCAAGAAGCCTCCGCGTTTTGTGATGTCCGCCGAGCTTGTCGAGACGTCCCGTCTCTGGGCGCGGGTCAACGCGAAGATCGAGCCGGAGTGGGTCGAGCCTCTCGCCGGGCATCTGCTGAAGCGCACGTACAGCGAACCGCACTGGGAGAAAGACCAGGCGGCGGTGATGGCGTACGAGAAGGTCACGCTGTACGGCGTGCCGATCATCGCGCAGCGGAAGGTCAACTACGGGCGGATCGACCCGGAGACGTCTCGCGAGCTTTTCATTCGCAACGCGCTGGTCGAGGGCGACTGGCGTACGCACCACAAGTTCTTCGCCGACAACCGCAAACTCCTCACCGAGGTCGAGGAGTTGGAGCACCGCGCGCGGCGCCGCGACATCCTGGTCGACGACGACACGCTCTTCGACTTCTACGACCAGCGGGTGCCCGAACATGTCGTATCGGGCGCGCATTTCGACTCCTGGTGGAAGCACAAGCGGCGCGAGGAGCCCGAACTGCTCGATTTCGAGCGGTCGATGCTCATCAATGAGCGCGCCGGCGACGTCAGCAAGGACGACTATCCGGATGCTTGGCGTCAGGGGCGGCTCAAGTTCCGTGTGACGTACCAGTTCGAGCCGGGAGCCGACGCGGACGGTGTGACCGTGCACATTCCGCTCCAGGTCCTCAACCAGGTCACGGACGAGGGCTTCGACTGGCAGATCCCGGGGCTCAGGGAGCAGGTCGTCACGGAGCTGATCCGGTCGCTGCCGAAGCCGATCCGGCGGAATTACGTCCCTGCCCCCGACTTCGCGCAGAAGTTCCTGGAGCGGGCGGTTCCCCTCCAGGAGCCGCTGACGACGACGATGGCGCGCGAACTGAAGCGCATGGTCGGCGTGCCCCTCACTCCCGACGACTTCGACTGGGCGAGGGTCCCGGACCATCTCCGCATCACCTTCCGGATCGTCGACGAGCGGCGGCGCAAGCTGGCCGAGGACAAGGATCTGGAGTCGCTGAAGCTGCGCCTGAAGCCGAAGGCGCGGCAGGCGATCTCACAGGCGGCAGCGGCCACGGCCGAGCGGACGGGCGGGGAGGCCCTGGAGCGCAAGGGGCTCACTGACTGGACGATCGGGTCGCTCTCGCGCGTCTTCGAGACGCGTCGCGCCGGCCAGCCGGTGAAGGCGTACCCGGCGCTCGTCGATGACGGTGACACCGTCTCCGTACGGCTCTTCGACACCGAGGCCGAGCAGCAGCAGGCGATGTGGAAGGGCACGCGGCGGCTGATTCTGCTGGGGATTCCGGTGAACCCGGCGAAGTTCGCGTCGCAGAAGCTCACCAACCCGCAGAAGCTGGCGCTGTCGGCGAACCCTCATGGATCGATCCAGGCGCTGTTCGACGACTGCGCGATGGCTGCCGCCGACAAGCTGATCGGGGACTTCGGGGGGCCGGCCTGGGACGAGGAGTCGTATCGGAAGCTGTACGACAAGGTGCGGGCCGAGATCGTGGACACGACGATTCGTACGGTCGACCAGGTTCAGCAGGTCCTGGCCGCCTGGCAGGCGTGTGAGCGGCGTCTGAAGTCCCTACGGAGTCCTGCGTTGCTCGCGAACCTTGCGGACGTACGGGGGCAGCTGGACGGGCTTGTGAAGCCGGGGTTCGTGACTGAGGCGGGGATTCGTCGGCTGCCGGATCTGATGCGGTATCTGGTGGCGGCGGATCGGCGGCTGCAGCAGATGCCTACGAATGTTCAGCGGGATACGACTCGTATGGCGAAGGTGCATGAGATGCGGGACGAGTACGCGTGGCTGCTTGAGCAGATGTCTGCGGGGCGGCCTGTGCCTCAGCAGGTGCTGGAGATTCGGTGGATGATCGAGGAGTTGCGGGTCAGCTACTTCGCCCACGCGTTGGGCACGGCGTACCCCGTCTCCGACAAGCGCATCGTGAAGGCGATCGACGCGGCTGTTCCGTAACTGCGTCTGTACGTTGGGTGAGTTCGCCCCTCGGGCGTCCCCTCCTGTACAGTTTCTTCTCGCAGCGCAACGCGACAATCGCCCTGCGAAACCTGGTCCTGTGGAGCAGTTTGGAGTGCTCGCCACCCTGTCAAGGTGGAGGCCGCGGGTTCAAATCCCGTCAGGACCGCCTAGGTGAAGGGCCCGCATCCGGTAAGGGTGCGGGTCCTTTTGCGTGGGGTTCTTTTCCCCAGCCCCGCCCCTTCCCGAAACTGGGGCTGCGCCCCAGGCCCCCTTGCCTCCGGCGGGGTGGGTGGGGGCCTCACGCGGGTTGGTGGGGTTCGCGCCCAACGGGGTGGGGTGTGGGGTTCGCTGGCTGGTGAGGCGCCCAACGGGGTGGGGTCTTGGGATCGTGCGCGGCTGCCGGTCCGTTGTAGCTGATCGCGCAGTTCCCCGCGCCCCTTCAGGGCGCTCCCCGAGCCGTCCGCCACCATGCCCCCCACCACCACCGCGCGACCGCCAACCACTCAACCGCTCGCCCAACCGCCCTCCGCCGCCCATTGACGGCGTCACATTCCGCGGGTACTCAAACACCAAGGGCTACCGATGCCTTGGAGGTGGCGTATGGCCGTGTTCGTTCGGCATGAGACTCGGGCTTTGCTTCGGGCTCATCTGCAGGCTGCCTCGGGGTACCGGCATCTGACTCGGCACTGTCCGATCTGTCACCGGCTGCAGAACCTGGCCATGGCGATGGAGCTCGCTTCGGACGACGCGGACTGCCCGGAGGGCTTGGCGGAGGACGAAAGCCCCGCATCGGCATGAGCTGCCCCCTCTACCGGAGGTAACACCGCCTCACAAGGGCTCTGCTGTGTGACGGGTGTCACTGCATAGGTTTCCGAAACGGCGGTACTCACACCCCACTCACAACGGGTCAATTTAATATGTGCAATTGCACCCTGCCCTAGGGGCCAGCCCAAACCGGACTCAAAGAGCCCTCCAGATCGCTCACAGAGCACCCGCACACCACAGGAACGCTCACGCCCCGTCAGGTCCCGACAGGCTCCGTCGGCCCCCCGCGCACAAAAAAGATCGCGCTGGACCCGGCGGAGTCCAGCGCGATCGACGACGCACCCTTGTTGCTTGAGGTTCTGGCTCGGGCGTGGGCTCTGTTGGGGCAGAACCCGCGTCGCTTGGAGCTTTGGTTCGAGCAGTTCGGCACGTTGGGGGAACCTGCCGAAATGCCCTGTTATGCAGTTGTTCAGGCTTCGCTACGCTGCTGCGGGATGCCCGCGAGCAACGCGCGGACCTCAGCTTCGCGGTAGCGGCGATGCCCGCCGAGCGTACGGATCGACGTGAGCTTGCCGGCCTTCGCCCACCGCGTGACCGTCTTCGGGTCAACGCGGAACATCGTGGCGACCTCAGCGGGGGTCAGCAGCGGCTCGGCATCAGGGGTGCGAGCGGTCATGAGCGGCCTCCTCGGGGGAACCGAACGTTCTCGGTTCATTCCTCTAAATTCTGCACCTTGACCCGCGTTGCCCGAAATGGCGGACGCGGGTCGAGTCGGTTATAGGACGAACGGCTTGTCCTCGGCACTACAACTACACCATCTGTCCAGCCGCGTCGGCCAAACCGATGGAATTGCCCTCTCAGGTGTTCATCAGCGACGGAAGCCGATGGACCATGCCATAGCGGACAGTCACGCCCCTGTGACGATCAGTCACAGGGGTGATCGGGAGTCACGAGACCCCCCATAGCGTGCAATGCTGAGATTCCACCCATACGTGGGCAGATGGAGCCCTCCCCGGACTCCTTGTCCTATTTTGACATGAGGAGGGGTGTCTGGGGCAAGGTCCGTGTTAGTGCTATCCATCACCCTTACCCGCAAAGTCCTGATGGCGACTTACGTCCCGTCAGTTCGCCGAACGGCGATCCCGGACCGCCCGCCAGCGTTCGACCAGCCGACCGTACGCCTCCCCGGCACCGACCCCGTCGCCCGTACGCAGCGCCTCGATCCCCTCGGCCACATCTGCCGCCGAGTGATCGCCGTCGAGCTGTTCGGCGGGCAGGACGTGCACCAGGCCGCCGTAATCCAGCTCCACCAGCGAGCGCGGATGGAACTCCTCCAGCCAGCGCCCCACATCGACAAGCCCGTCGATCAGCGGCCCCTCGTCGATGGCGTCCTTGAGCGCCTTCAGCCCCCGCGCCACCCGCCGCCGCGCCTGCACCATGGGCGTCCGGTAGCGCAGTACGGGCGATTCCTTCTCCGAGCCCTTGTCGTACTCGCGCTCCTCGTCACCGACGAGCACGAACCAGTTCAGCGGTACGTGCCAGGTCGAGGTGCGGATCCAGGGGCGGGCGTCGGGGTTGCGGCTGAGCCAGCGCTCGTAGTCCTGGGCGGCCTGGCGGCGTACGACCGGGGGCAGCACCGCGTCCAGGACCGGCGCCGGCAGCTCCTCGGCCAGCTCGCCCAGGGCCTGCCAGCCGCGCAGCCGAGTGCGCCAGGGGCAGACGCACAGCACGCCGTCCACGTCCGCGACGAAGGCGTCGCCGCTCTCGTGCACAGGCACCGGGATCGGGGGCGTGGGCAGCAAGTCGGCCAGGGAGCGGCGCAGTTCGTCCTGGTACGAGGGCCGGTCGGGGCGGCGCGCGTACCGCGCCCAGTGGCCGCGCTCCGGTTCCGGGAAGGCGGCCAGCGGTTCGTACACGCGCAGATACGACGCGTACGGGACGATCACCGAGGACACCTTGGGCACGCTTGCTCCCTCCCCCGCGGACCTGACGGAAAACCCTGGAAACCCCCGCGCGGGGACACGGGGACACACTGCTCGACGTCCGATGCCACAACGTGACCGTACTCCGGGAGAAGGTGATCCTGAGCGCTGCGCCTGTGGCGGGTACGCGGAGGCTCTAATCTCAAGTCACGGAACCCGCCACCCTTACGGGCCCCGCCCTCAGAACCGCCGCTACTTACCCAGGAGTCACCACCGTGACCTACGTAACCGACGGCGTCCTGCACACCCTGTTCCACTCGGATCAGGGGGGTCATGAGCAAGTCGTGCTCTGCCAGGACCGCGCCAGTGGCCTCAAGGCCGTCATCGCCATCCACTCGACCGCCCTGGGCCCCGCCCTCGGCGGCACGCGCTTCTACCCGTACGCGAGCGAGGAAGAGGCCGTCGCCGACGCGCTGAACCTCGCGCGCGGGATGTCGTACAAGAACGCCATGGCCGGGCTGGACCACGGCGGCGGCAAGGCCGTGATCATCGGGGACCCCGAGAAGATCAAGACCGAGCAGCTGCTGCTCGCGTACGGCCGGTTCGTGGCCTCGCTCGGCGGCCGGTACGTCACGGCCTGCGACGTCGGCACATACGTGGCCGACATGGACGTCGTGGCCCAGGAGTGCCGCTGGACCACCGGCCGCTCGCCGGAGAAGGGCGGGGCCGGCGACTCCTCCGTGCTGACCGCGTACGGCGTCTACCAGGGCATGCGGGCCTCGGCCCAGCACCTGTGGGGCGATCCGTCGCTGCGGGGCCGCCGGATCGGCATCGCGGGCGTCGGCAAGGTGGGCCGCCACCTGGTGGAGCACCTCGTGGCGGAGCGCGCCGAGGTCTTCGTCACGGACGTGCGCGAGGATGCCGTACGGCAGATCACCGAGCGGCACCCGGACGTGGTGGCCGTCAAGGACACCGACGAACTGATCCGCGTCGACGGCCTCGACGTCTACGCCCCCTGCGCACTGGGCGGGGCGCTCGACGACGACTCCGTGCCGGTCCTCACCGCGAGGATCGTGTGCGGCGCCGCCAACAACCAGCTCGCGCACCCGGGCGTCGAGAAGGACCTCGCCGACCGCGGGATCCTGTACGCGCCGGACTACGTCGTGAACGCCGGCGGGGTCATCCAGGTGGCCGACGAGCTCCATGGCTTCGACTTCGAGCGGTGCAAGGCGAAGGCCGCGAAGATCTACGACACCACGTTGGCGATCTTCGCACGTGCGAAGGAAGACGGGATTCCGCCGGCCGCTGCGGCCGACCGGATCGCCGAGCAGCGGATGGCTGAGGCGCGGTCCCGCTGAGGGTCGCGCGCGGTACCGGACTCCGCGGGGTACCCGTCGGCGGGTCGTGGAGATTACTCTCACGTTGGTCGGCGGGTCGTGCGTCCAGAAGAGGTTAAAATCGTGGTTGACCAGCGGGGACAGGGCTCCCCGAGGGTCCTGGGCGGCGGCACGTCCTGCGGGCGACGTACCGTATGGGCGCGGGCTCAGGTACCGTGGAAGCCCTACGGACCGGTCTCTCCACGGAGAGCCCGTTCCAGATCATGAACGCGTGTCAAGACTCTGGGGCCGTCGAGCCCCGTCACCGAGGGGGTCGAGCCATGGGGCGCGGCCGGGCCAAGGCCAAGCAGACGAAGGTCGCCCGCCAGCTGAAGTACAACAGCGGCGGGACTGACCTGTCGCGTCTGGCCAGTGAGCTGGGCGCTTCGACTTCGAGCCAACCGCCGAACGGCGAGCCGTTCGAGGATGACGAAGACGATGACCCGTACGCCCAGTACGCGGATCTGTACAACGACGACGATGAGGACGAGGACGACGAGTCCGGTCCGTCGTCGCAGCAGCAGCGTCGCGGCGCTTGACTGTCTTAGTTGCGCTTCACCCGGTCCGGAGCGGTTGATATCGCGCCGGGCCGGGTTTTGCGCGTGGCGCTCCGCTGGGTTCGCGGTTTAAGGCTGCGGGTTCGTTGTGAACTGCGGGTCCGTCGTGGCTGGTCGCGCCCACGCGGCGGAGCCGCAAATTGATACAGCCCCGCGCCCCTAAGAGGCCTGCGGCCTCCTTAAAGGGGCGCGTTGCTGCACCGACTTCAGCCAGTACGGTTACGTGGCGTAGTCTCCGGTCAGCTCCGCGCCCGACTCATAGTCGCCTCGCTCCGTGATCTCGCCTGCCACCCAGGCGTCCACGCCGCGGTCGGCGAGTGTGGCGAGGGCCGCGTCCGTGGATTCCTCGGGGACGATCGCGATCATGCCCACGCCCATGTTCAGGGTCTTCTCGAGTTCCAGGCGGTCTACCTTGCCCGTCGTGCCTACCAGGTCGAAGACCGGGGACGGGGTCCACGTGGTGCGGTCGACCCTCGCGTGCAGGGTGTCGGGGATCACTCGGGCCAGGTTGGCTGCCAGGCCGCCGCCTGTGATGTGGGAGAAGGCGTGGACCTCGGTCGTGCGGGTGAGGGCCAGGCAGTCCAGGGAGTAGATCTTGGTGGGCTCCAGGAGTTCCTCGCCTAGCGTGCGGCCGAAGTCCTCGATGTGCTGGTCGAGGCTCAGGTGCGCGCGGTCGAAGAGGACGTGGCGGACTAGCGAGTACCCGTTCGAGTGAAGGCCGGAGGACGCCATGGCGATGACCGCGTCACCCTTACGGATGCGATCGGCGCCCAGGAGCCGGTCGGCTTCGACCACTCCGGTGCCGGCGCCGGCTACGTCGAAGTCGTCCGGGCCGAGGAGCCCGGGGTGCTCGGCGGTCTCGCCGCCGACCAGGGAGCAGCCCGCGAGGACGCAGCCTTCGGCGATGCCCTTCACGATGGCGGCGACGCGCTCGGGGTGGACCTTGCCGACGCAGATGTAGTCGGTCATGAAGAGCGGTTCGGCGCCGCAGACCACGATGTCGTCCATGACCATCGCGACCAGGTCGTGGCCGATGCTGTCGTACACACCGAGCTGCCGGGCGAGGTCGACCTTCGTACCGACGCCGTCCGTGGCGGAGGCCAGCAGGGGACGCTCGTAGCGCTTGAGGGCGGAGGCGTCGAAGAGGCCGGCGAAGCCGCCGAGGCCGCCGAGGACCTCGGGGCGGCGCGTCTTCTTCACCCACTCCTTCATGAGCTCCACGGCGCGGTCGCCCGCTTCGATGTCGACGCCGGCAGCCGCGTAGCTGGCACCTGAGGTCTCAGTAGTCATGACTTTGAGAGCTTTCGTGTCGTACCGCTGGGTGTGCTGCGGTGTCTTACGGGCGACGGATCGCGTCGGCCGCGGCTGTGGCCGCCGGGCCCGCGGCCAGCTCGGTCTCCAGGAGCTGCTTGCCGAGCAGTTCGGGGTCCGGGAGGTCCATCGGGTACTCGCCGTCGAAGCAGGCGCGGCACAGGTTCGGCTTGGCGATGGTGGTCGCGTCGATCATGCCGTCGATGGAGATGTACGCCAGGGAGTCGGCGCCCAGGGACTTGCCGATCTCCTCGACCGTCATGCCGTTGGCGATCAGCTCGGCGCGGGTGGCGAAGTCGATGCCGAAGAAGCAGGGCCACTTCACGGGAGGCGACGAGATCCGGATGTGGACCTCGGCGGCGCCCGCCTCGCGCAGCATCCGTACGAGCGCGCGCTGGGTGTTGCCGCGCACGATCGAGTCGTCCACGACGATCAGGCGCTTGCCCTTGATGACTTCCTTGAGGGGATTCAGCTTCAGTCGGATGCCCAGCTGGCGGATGGTCTGTGAAGGCTGGATGAAGGTGCGGCCGACGTACGCGTTCTTCACCAAACCGGCACCGAAGGGGATGCCGGAGGCCTCCGCGTAACCGATCGCGGCGGGCGTGCCGGACTCCGGGGTCGCTATGACGAGGTCGGCGTCGACGGGGGCTTCTTTGGCGAGCCTGCGGCCCATCTCGACGCGCGAGAGGTATACGTTCCGGCCGGCTATGTCGGTGTCCGGGCGAGCCAGATACACGTACTCGAAGACACAGCCCTTGGGCTTCGCTTCCGCGAATCGCGACGAGCGCAGACCGTTCTCGTCGATGGCGACGAACTCGCCCGGCTCGATCTCGCGTACGAAGCTGGCGCCGCAGATGTCGAGGGCGGCGGACTCGGAGGCGACGACCCAGCCGCGCTCCAGGCGGCCCAGGACCAGCGGGCGGATGCCCTGCGGGTCGCGGGCCGCGTACAGCGTGTGCTCGTCCATGAAGGTGAGGCTGAAGGCGCCCTTGACCTGGGGGAGGATCTTGGCGCAGGCCTCCTCGATGGTCAGCGGCTTGCCGTCCTCGTCGACCTGGGCGGCGAGGAGCGCCGTGAGCAGGTCGGTGTCGTTGGTGGCCGCCACGCGCGGGGTGCGGCCCTCCTGCTTGGGCAGGTCGGCGACCATCTCGGCGAGCTGGGCGGTGTTGACCAGGTTGCCGTTGTGGCCGAGCGCGATCGAGCCGTGCGCGGTCGCACGGAACGTGGGCTGGGCGTTCTCCCACACGGAGGCGCCAGTGGTCGAGTAGCGGGCGTGACCGACCGCGATATGACCCTTGAGCGATCCGAGTGAAGCCTCGTCGAAGACCTGGGACACCAGGCCCATGTCCTTGAAGACGAGGATCTTGGAGCCGTTGCTGACCGCGATTCCCGCGGATTCCTGGCCCCGATGCTGGAGGGCGTAGAGCCCGAAGTAAGTGAGCTTGGCGACCTCTTCACCGGGAGCCCAGACTCCGAAGACGCCGCAAGCGTCCTGGGGTCCTTTCTCGCCGGGGAGCAGATCATGGCTGAGTCGACCGTCACCACGTGGCACGCCACCGAGTGTAGGCGAGGTCGGCCACTGGGCCGAATGGGGGATTCGGGCTCGTAGTGGATCACTTGGCGGCGACGGCTTCGAAGCCGCTGCCGTTTTCGCTGGTCAGGGTGAGGGTGCGCTGCTTGATCTCGTAGGTGGCCTTGCCGTTGAACAGCTTCAGGAGGGCCTTTTCGGTCTCCATGAGTGAGGGGGAGCACATCATGCGGGTGGTGCCAGGAGACCCGAGCGTGATCTGTCCGTCGCTGACGGTCGCCTTCGCCGTCACCTTGTTGCAGCCGAGCTGACCGTGGACGTTGCCCTTGCCGTCGAAGGTGAGGTGGACCTTGCCCTCGGCCTCGGAGGCCAGCGCGGTGACCGTGCCGCCCTTGTTGGTGCTGCCTGTGACGCTCCACTTCGTGCCCTCGAGCTTGGCCGGCTTCTCCGCGGTGAGCTTCACCGTGTCCCCGTCCTTGGTCGTGAGCGTCAGCTTGTCGCCGTCGACCTTGGTCGTGATCGTGCTGTCGGAGATCGTCTCGGCCATCTTGGCCTCGAACTCCATCGGCTTCTCGCCGCAGGCCATCTTGGTCTGCAGGGTGTCGGAGCCGACCTTGATCGTTTCGCCCTGCATCTCGGCGGTCGCCCCGAAGTGGTTGCAGCCGTAGTTGCCGCCCACCTTGCCGTCTTCACCGAACTCGATGTGGGCGTCGGCCGGGGCCTTGTACGTGGTGCCCCCGACGTCCATGCTGTCCACTTTCCACTGTTTGCCGGTGATTTTCGTCTGCTGTCCGGCGCCGACGGAAGCGGATCCGCCGTCACTTTTCTCCGTGCCGCAGGCCGCGGTGGCGAGCAGGCCGGTGACCGCCAGGACGCTGAGAGTAAGCCGTTGCGTTCGCATGTCGCTGTGACGGGACGGGTGGGGTGGTTGGTTCCCTTCCATTCTCGCTCAACTTCCCGTCCGCCTCCGGAGTCTCAGCCCATCAGCGGGAGCAGTCCGCTCAGATCGGCCCGCTCACCGCTGGCGCTGACCTGGGCATCGGCGAGGGCCGTACGCCATTCCGTACGCCCGGTCGCGAGCCGTATCCAGGTCATCGGGTCCGTCTCCACGACGTTCGGCGGGGTTCCGCGCGTGTGCCGGGGCCCCTCGACGCACTGCACGACCGCGAACGGCGGAACGCGGACCTCCGTGGAGGCACCGGGCGCCTTCACGGCGAGCGCGTCGGCAAGCAGGCGGGTGCAGGCGGCGAGTGCCTGACGGTCGTACGGGATGTCGAGGCCGGGCACGGCGGCGTTCAGGTCGTCGCTGTGGACAACCAGCTCCACCGTGCGGGTGACCACGTAGTCGGCGAGCGTCATGGAGCCGGGCCGGGTGGCGAGCAGCCGCTCGCCCGGGGTGACGGCCAGCCGCTCGGACAGCCGCTGCTCGGTGCGGTCGTACAGCGCGTCGAGGTCCTGGTGCTCGCGCGCGAGTTCACGGGTCCGGTCGGCGTTGGCGGCGGCGAGCACGGGGTCCACGGTCGCGGACGGCCAGTCCAGCAGGGCGAGTTCGGGCTTCGCCGGCGGCTCCATGTCGATGGTCGCGCTGACGCTCTCGACGGCGGCCGCGGCGATATGCACGGCCAGCTCTCGTACGGTCCAGTCGCCGAGCCGGGTGGGTAGCGCGAGCTGCTCGGGGGTGAGCGTGCGGACGGCTGCCCGTACGTTTCCGAACTGGGCCAGGACGGCGGCGCGGATCTTGGCGGGGTCGTAGCTGCGGGGGCGCTTCTTGGCCGGGGGCATGAGCGCGACATTAGTCGGCGGCACTGACAGCCGGGCGGGGCGGGGACGGGGCCGAGTACCCGTTCCTCGAGGACGTTGCGGGTACCCGAGCCGTTGGAGCGGATCACCGCCGCGGGGGGTCTCGGTGAAGCGGCCGTCGTCGTCGCCGACCGTGCCTCCGGCCAGGGAGAACGTCCTCAACGGCAACTACAAGAAAAAGCGCACTTGCGCCAGGGCCTCCACACGCGGCGCGGCAGCCTCCGCAACACGCCCGAAACCAACCCGGTGCACCTGTCGCGCCGCTTTGGTCCGCCCTGTCGTGACCCGCAGGATCTGTCCTGAACAGGTGTCGCGTGCATGGCCGGCCACGGGCTGGACCGACAGCACAGGCACACGGCACGGGACGAACGGGGGACGTTCGGCGTGTTACGTATTCACTTCGGACCGGAGGACCTGGCCCGGCTGCGCGTAGCGGCGGGCCCCGACCCACTCTGGGAGATCGCACACAGCCTGCACCGCCTGCAGAGCAGGACAGGACGCCGGGCCTACGCCCACTGGTTCCACGACGCCCGGCCCGCGCTGGCCGGCACTCCGCTGGGTACGGTCGTGAAGAAGCTGTTGATGCCCGTACTGCCACGCGCGGTCTACTTCCCCGACTTCCTGACCCCGCACGCGGGAGCCGGGGGCCTGGACGAGGGTCTGTCGGCCATCCTCGACACACCGCCCGCCCGTGTGCGGGACGAGACGGAGACCCTCCGCCGCGTCGTCGGGGCGCCCGCGTGGGTCACCCGGCTCGCGGAGCCGAAGTCCCGTCGGGAGTTCACCGCAGTCCTCCGCGCCTACTACGAGGCGGTGCTCGCCCCGTACCTCGACACCATCCAGGCCCGGGTCGACAACGAACGCGCCCTGCGCACCCGCGCGTTCCTCGCCGACGGGGTCGACGGCCTGCTCACCGGCCTCGCGCCCGGAATCCGCTGGCGGCCCCCGGTACTGGAGGTCGACTACCGCGACGACCGCGACCTGCACCTCGACGGACGCGGGCTGCGCCTCCTGCCCTCCTACTTCTGCTGGCGCACCCCGACCTCACTCGCCAACCCCGACCTGTCCCCCGTCCTCGTCTACCCGCTGCATCACGCATCGGCGCCCACGCCCCAGCGCCCGGCCGACGACGACGCGCCCCTGGCCACGCTGCTCGGCCGGACCAGGGCGGCCGTACTGCGCACCCTCGCCTGCGGGGCCACCACCTCGGAGCTGGCCCGCATCCTGGGAATCTCACCCGCCACGGCCACGCACCACACGACCGTGCTGCGCGACGCGGGCCTCGTCACCAGCCACCGCAACGCCAACACCATGCTGCACACCCTCACCCCGACCGGCACGGCACTGCTCGGCTCCGACCGGCGTGAGCAGGGTTATTTGAGGCGCGTCGAAAGTCGTGGCCCCTCCTCCCCAGCCGCTGAGACCGTTACCTCGTGCTGAGCGGATGAGCACGGACTGCACACGGTCGACACAACGGGAGGAACAACTATGCGTATCGGCAAGCGAGTTGCCCTAGCCGGCAGCGTTCTCGCGCTCGGCGGGTTCATCGCCGGGCTGACACCCGCCCAGGCCGCGCCCAGCGGGGCTCAGGCGATCAAGTACCACTTCGTGTTCGACAAGAACACGAACACGAACTCGCGTCTCATCCTGGTCAAGACGGAGCCCAACAAGCCCGCGAAGAAGGTCGCCTCATGGCGGGCCGGTTCGGGGCACACCACGAACAGCTGCGAGAAGAACAGGGGCTGGCTGCCGAACGGCACGTACGACATCAAGCAGTACAACACCAACTACAACGGAGACCTGATCAAGGGCTACGCCTTCCAGCTGTCCGACAAGAGGTGCAAGCCCGGTGGCACCGTGCGCAACGAGCTGTTCATCCACAGCGAGATGAAGAGGGACGGCAACGCGGGCAACACCGAGGCCACGCGCTGGGACGGCAACAACGACTACAAGTCGGCCGGCTGCATCAAGCTGAAGCCGTCGGACATCCGCAGCGTCTACAGGACAGCCAAGAGCGTCGGCTTCCCCCGCACGCTCAAGGTCGTCAGCTGACCCCGCACCGCACATGGCGCGAGGCCGCCGCCCCAGGCACACGAGGGATACCTGGAGCGGCGGCCTTCGCCGTCGTACGACCGGGCTTTACGCCGGCAGCGCGGGGATCGTGCCCTCGTGGGCCTCGTGCAGCTCGTCCAGCGTCAGCGTGAACTCGCCCTGGACATCCACCGAGTCACCGTCCACGACCCGCCGACCGCAGCCAGCCTGCAGCGGTCAATTGCCGCAGGTGGAGACAGACTTGGTCGCTCGTCCCGACATCGTCGAGCGCGGCCGGCTCAGTGACCGTGCATCGGCTGCCGAGGATCTCGTCTCGTGCAGCAGCCGCAGCCGCATGGGAGCCCGAGCGCGTGCGAACGCCTCGGGGGTCTGTCGAACGTTTTACAGTCCCCTGAAGCATGGCGCCGGTTCGGGAACGGATCTGCGCACGGTCGGCGATCGGATCCAGGCCATCGAACCGTCGGATTCTTCCCTGGCTCGGGGCTGCCAGCCCTTCGAGCAGTTCGACGGTCGATGTCTTGCCCGCGCCGTTGGTTCCGCGTTGGTTCCGAGGAGCGCGAACAGTTCTCCCGGACGGACGGTGAAACTCACGCCACGGACGGCGTCGAACGTTCCCTTCCCCGTCCATAGTGGCGCCAGACGTCACTCACCTGGATATGACTGCTCTCTGCTTTCGGCATCAGACCTTCCTCAAAGTGGGGGGGAGGGGCTGCAATCGACCCTTACACGGCCGACATCCTACGGGGAACCGGAATTGATCACTCCGAATCTTTTCCTTTCAAGCGCGCGCCAATTTGAGGTTACCTTGGGTATTTGCCGCTTGAGGTTCCATTGAGCTTTCGCAAAACCGGACACTCAACGCGATCGTCAACGTTCTAGGGCGATTCAACTTTGCACAAGAGAAAGCCTTGACCTGCCCATGGGCGGGGGTTAGCGTTCCTGTCGCACGCCTCGACCAAGGCGAGTACGGGGAGTAAACGGGGATCGATCGTCGAAGCAACTGCGCGCGACTTCGCTGCGCTCTGACTTCATTTCTCGGATTCAGCGACCCTTGTTTTCGCTGCGCCCTGCTCGCGCCCTGGATGATGCGCGCAATGAGAACCCTGTGGAGATATCTCGCCACAGGCACAGCACAGCGCCAATTTGCAAGGGCCAAAAAAAAGAGACTTCCTGACTCGATCTGGGTGTGTGGGCACGACTTCGTCCCGCACCCCTACACCAAATGCGTGACGCAGTGCGGTATCGGTTCAGCGCCTATCGACCTCCGCTGGATCCATACCGGCCGACGACCACCAGCTACCTGAAGGTATGCCGCGGAACCGAGGGCACCGAGGACTGTGGAGAAGCGGTGCCCCTCGCCTCCTGGCTCGTCAGCGGCTTGATGGGCAGACACATCCGGCGCGACAACTGAGCGACAAGCATCCGCTGTCTGTGAAAGAAGCAAGGGAGGGAGTGACTGATGCGCAAGCAAACATGGAGCGCCGCAGCGGCTACCATCAGCGCTCTGCTTACCGTATCCGCCTCAGCGACGGCGACGGCCGCAAGAGCGCCATAGCCGGGGAGCTTCGAAACGCGGGCTCAGGATGCTACTCGCTGGTGATCCAGCCGATGATTGGCGTTTTCCCCGGGCCAATTACAAAGGTGGCGACAAACTGCGGCTCCGGAGCAGTGTCGGTCTATCGCGAATACGTCGGCACACCTCTCGTCAAGGTCTGTCGCGACAGCACCGTCCCCTTCGCTGACTGCGGCCCCGCCCAGCAGCTTCCCGCAGGATGGGACCCGCCGCAGGGGTACGTCTACGAGGCCGCATGGCTGGCCACCCTGGACTTGGGTTACTGCAAGTCTGAGGGAGAAAAGGGCATTTCGGAGGGCCGCTGGACCGCCTATGTGTGCCGTGAGGAATACCGCGGAGGCGCGGACCTTCCTCTCCTCCACCAGGTGCTGTACGTGAAGAAATTACCTGAGGGCGAAGCACATCGGATCACGTCCGCTGAGTGGCGATCGGTGCGCAATTCAGCGGGCGCAAGGTCGAGTCGCCCTATGCCTCCGACTGTCTCGAGAGCCCGAACAGGAAACGCCCTGCCAATAGTTGCCCTAGTGAGGCGGCCGAAACGTACCTGCGTGATGCACCTACCTTGCGAGGCTCATTATGCCCTACCTGTCCGACTCGTGTCAGCGCCAGCTCGCACTGGCCCCTGACAGCCCCCACCGCGGCCGACAGGAATACGGAATTACGGGGCCCCCGCCCGTCGTGCCCGTTGCGCTCTCTGTTCGGGATTCGCGCCGGCCTCCGCCGAGATCCGCGCAATTGCACGCCACACGCCAGGATGCCGAAAGGCTTGCGAGACACACCCGGCAGAGACTGGCTGTCTGTCTGACCGCACCCCCTTTGGCATTCATTCTGCTTGCGGAAATGCCCGATCCGCACCCGGTCCTCGTACTCGCATCCGTCCTTTACGCCCTTCATTTGGGGGCACTGCTGCGTCCGGTGTGGACCGGACGCCCCTACCCGATCCCGCCGATTGCCCTGCTCGCCCCCGCCTCCGTATGGCCGGCCTGTCTCTGGCTCCTCCCCTACACCGGCGCCTTCGCGCGGACAGAGGTCGTCCCGCTCTCCGGAATGGCCGTCGTGCCTGCAGCCGTCGTGGTGGCCGAATTGCCGCTGCGAGTCCAACTGGCAACCGGATCCACGTGTCTTGCGGTGGCCGCTGCCGTCAGCCCGCACGCGCCGCTGCCTTCGGCACTGGCCGCCGGAGGGGTCCTTCTGGCTGTCATCATCGCCGTTCGCAGGGCGATGCGACCCGTCACCGTCATCTCCCGGCTGGAGATCGCCGCGGACGCAGCCGCCCTGCTCGCGGTGGCCGAGGAGCGGCTGCGGATGTCCCGCGATCTGCACGACACGCTGGGGCGGCATCTGGCCATCATCGCGATCAAGTCTGAACTCATCGCACACACCGGAAAGTTGGAGGAGCTGGAGGAGGTGCAGGTGTTAGCGAGGGCGTCACAGAGCGAGCTGCAGGCGGTGGTGAACGCCGTGCGTACCGCGTCACTCGACGACGAGCTGGACAGCGCGCGCTCCCTGCTCCGGGCCTCTGGCATCCGGTGCGAGGTGACCGAAGAGAACTGCGCCCTGCGCCTGCCCTATGAGGTGCAGGAGGCCCTCGGCTGGGCCGTCCGGGAAGCGGCCACGAACGTCATTCGGCACGCACCCGACGCCACTGCCTGCACGATCACGCTCGCCTTGTCCGGCGCGGGCGAAGCGGGGGAGTGCATCCTGCAGGTGGTGAACAACGGTGTGCGTGACATGCCGGGCCAGCGCCTGGGGCTCGGGACGGGCATGGACGGGCTCAAGCAGCGTGTCGCACCACTGGGAGGACGTCTGGAGCACGGCCCTCAGCCGCGCGGCACGTACCGTCTCCTGGTTACTGTCCCCCTTGCACGAGGAGAGTGAGACGTGACGATTCGAGTCCTCCTGGCCGATGACGAGAACCTGATCCTAGGGGCGTTCTCCATGCTACTGGCGGCAGAGGATGACCTCGAAGTGGTCGGTGAGGCCGCAGGCGGCGTGGAAGCGGCCGAGATGGCGAAGAAACTCGTTCCGAACGTCTGCGTACTGGATCTGAGCATGCCCGACAAGGGCGGAATCAGCGTCATCCGCGATCTGCAACTGGTCCAACCCTCCATACGGTGCGTCGTGGTCACCTCCCATACGGCGCCCGGGTATCTCGCATCGGCTCTGTCGGCGGGAGCTCGGGGATTCGTACCGAAAACAACGTCCGCTAAAGAACTGGCCGTCATCATCAGAATGGTTCACCGGGGCGTCCCCTACGTCGATCCGGAAATGGCCGCGAATGCGCTCTCGGCGGGAGATTCCCCGCTGACCCGGCGGGAGGCGGACATTCTGGCGCTGTCCGCGGACGGGGCCCCCATCGACAAGGTGGCGCAGCGCGCGGTCCTGTCCCCCGGGACCGTACGCAACTACCTTTCGAAGATCGCTGGCAAGCTGAAGGCGGCGAACCGGCATGAGGCCGCCCATGTCGCCCGTCGACAGGGCTGGATCTGACCCCGGCGGAGCGGCTGCAGGGGAGCGACGCCCCTCATGGACGCCCCCATGAGGGAGATCCCGCCCGCTGCCCGGCTCCAGCGTCTCGCTGATGTGGAGGCCGCCAGCCGTTCGGGCAGAGGCCGCTGGGTGATGTCGCGGCCGACGGGCGCGGATGGTGGCCTTCCCTGGCTCCAGCAAGCGCTCGATCGGAGAGCGGGGCGCTCCTGCCTTCCTCCCGAGGCACCGACCAGCGCAGCTATGCCCCGGTCGGGGACGCTGAAGGTGACCTCGTGCAGGGCAGGCGGTTGCCGCAATCAGCCGGTCGAGCAGATCCCAGCCCGCGAAGGCCGTTGCATGGTGCGCCGGCTCCGCATCGGCCCCTCAGGGCTGCGCCCGCGGAGGGCCGCCGCGCAGGGGGCTAGTGCCCTATACCGCGCGGATCTCGAACTGATGTGATGTCAACCACAGTTTCTAGGTCGACGGCGTTCGTGCCTCTGATCTCTGTGGCGGATTTACGGATCAAGGCGGCAACTGCCTCATGGGCCATGGTGGCGTCTGTCATGTCGGAGTAGTGACGCATGTCAAGAAGCCGGAATAGACAACTCCGATTGGGGTGTGACCTGCACCATATCGAGGACTCTCGGGTGCTGTTTGTATCCACTGCGTGTGACCGACGGAGGCCTCTGTTCGAGTCCTTCGTGAGACCGGCAGGAGAGGTGTCGCATGACGGACGCGGTGATCGTCGGTACGGGCCCCAATGGGCTCGCTGCTGCTGTCACGCTCCTGCGGGCGGGTCTCAGCGTCGAGCTGTACGAGGCGCACGACACGTTCGGTGGCGGTCTGCGCACCGAGCCGCTCTTCGACTCCGACGTGATGCACGACATCTGTGCGGCGGTGCACCCCATGGCGGCCGCGTCCCGCTTCTTCCGGGAGTTCGACCTGCCCGCGCGCGGCGTTGACCTGCTCCAGCCCGAGATCCCCTACGCCCACCCGCTTCCCGGCGAGGACACCGTCCTCGCCCACCGCGACCTCGCCGAGACCAGCGCCGGACTCGGCGTGGACGGCGGACGCTGGCGGCGGCTCATGGCGCCGCTCGCCGCGCACAGCCAGGGTGTCGTCGACCTGATCCTTTCCGGTCAGCGCGGCATCCCCGACGACCTGGCGGCGCCGCTCCTCCTGGCGCCCAGGGTCCTCGCCCATGCCACCAGGCTGCCCTTCCGTACCGAGCGGGCGCGTGCCCTGCTCACGGGTGTCGCCGCGCACTCCGTAAGCAGACTCCCCTCGCTTGCAGCCAGCGCCGTCGCGCTGCTCCTGGGCCACCTGGCGCACACCACGGGATGGCCGCTGCCCCGGGGCGGCAGCGCCCGCATCGCCGACGCCCTCGCGGCGGACATCACCGCGCATGGTGGCCGCATCCACACCGGACAGTCCATCAAGGACCTCGGCGAACTCGGGGACATACCCCTGGTGCTGCTCGACACCAGCCCCAAGGGGCTCCTCCAACTCGCCGGAGACCGACTGCCCGGGCGCTACCGTCGGGCCCTCGAACGTTTCCAGTACGGACCCGGGGCGTCCAAGGTCGACTTCCTGGTGTCCGGCCCCATCCCATGGACCGACCCCGAAACCGGCCGGGCGGGCACCGTCCACCTCGGCGGTACCCGCGCCGACATGTTCCGTACGGAGTCGGCGGCCGTACGCGGCACCCAGGACCCCGAGCCGTTCGTGCTCCTCGTCGACCCCGCCGCAACCGATCCCGGCCGGGCCGTCGGCGGCAAGCGTCCTGTCTGGGCCTACGCCCACGTTCCTCACGGCGACCCGCGGGACCCTGTCGACCTCGTCCGCCGCCGGATCGAGCAGTACGCGCCGGGCTTCGGCGACACCATCGTCGCCGCGCGCGGCGTGAGCGCCGCCCACTACGAGACGTACAACCCCAACTACGTCGGCGGCGACATCGGAGCCGGGGCCATGACCGTCCGACAGTCGCTGATGCGCCCCGCCGCGAAGTGGGATCCCTACCGGGTGCCGCTGCCCGGCCTGTACCTGTGCTCGGCTTCCACGCCACCGGGGCCCAGTGTGCATGGAATGTCCGGCTATCTGGCCGCACTCTCCGCGCTGCGCCACGAGCACGGCATCCGCGTCCCGCCGCCGCTCGGCCCGCACAGCAGGACGTAGCGCACGACGGGCCGCGACTACGGAGTACGCAAGCACCCGACAAGCCGCAATCACGCGGAGGGAGGGACGCATGGCCCCGCGCCAGTCGATGTGCCACTGAGCCGATCGCGGTGCGCTCGGCCGCCTGGTACCTGCCGGAGCGCACCGCCGAGGTCTCGGCCTTGACGGCCAGGGACGAGGCAGCGCAGCGCACGCTCCTGGGCCTGGGCATCGAAACCGTCCGCGTCGAAGACGAGTTGGGGGCAGCCGGCCTCGCCGAGTGCACCGTGCGCTGTAGAAGGCCGGGCTGCCGGCCGGGACCGCTCCCCAAGCCGAGCGCCGACCAGACCCGTCGGCCGTGAGAGGAGGACCGACCACCATGTCCACCAATCCCTTCGACGATGCCGAAGGCGTCTTCCACGTCCTGGTCAATGAGAACGGGCAGCACAGCCTGTGGCCCTCGTTCAGCCCGGTGCCCGCCGGCTGGCGGGCGGTGCTCAGCGACGCGAACCGGCAGTCGGCCCTCGCGTACGTCGACGAGCACTGGACGGACATGCGGCCGAAGGCCGCGCGCCCATAGCAAGAGGCTCATAGCAAGAGGGGCCGGCACTTCAGTGCCGGCCCCTCGCGTCCCGCTTTTCGCCGCTTATCCAGTGCTGCGGACGGTGTACCAGTCGTAGGGGCCCAGGCCCCCGCCGAGGTCCACGCCCTCCACCGCGAATCCGGCCGCGGCCACGCAGGATTCGACTTCCTCGTGCCCGATGAGGAGAACCCGCTCACTGAACTCCACCGCCGGCACTGTGTTCCCCTCGATCTCCTCGTTCGCCTCGATGCGAGTTCCCAGGGTGAGGAGATCCCCCTCGTCGACCGTGGCGGTGACGGTGACAAGACCACCGCCGCGCGTGTCGGGAAACGTCACACTCTGCTGCGCGAGAAGCGGCTCGTAGGCCTGCTTGGCGTAGTACTCGAACGAGAGCGAACTTCCCGGCTTCAGTACATCGCGTACGTGGGACAGAGCACCCACGAGTTCCTCGCGCGAGCGCACACAGGCGAGCGAGCCCAACGTGGAATAGGCCGCATCAAAGGCCCCGTTCACCGGCAGCTCATTGCGGAAATCCGCTTCGACCAACGATACGTTCCCCGGAACACCCTTCGCACGGAAAACGCTCAGCATCGGATCGGAGTTGTCGAGCCCGACCACCTCCGCGGCGATCGCCGCCACGGGCATCGCGATACGACCGGTGCCCACACCGATCTCGAGCACCCGAGAACCTGTGACGTACGGCCGAAGCCGCTCCACCGACGGGCCGAAGGCCACGGCCGACGAGATCAGCGAGTCATACACGGACGCCACCGCGTCCCCGTACTGGACACTCGACGTCATGGGTTCACCGACTCATACCCGAACACCATGTCGTACTGGGGGTCCTCACTGTGGTCGTAGCCCGAGTAGCGCACCAACAGCACCTGGAAGTAAGGGAATCCGGGCTCCGGCGTGATGCGGTGGCGGACGAATTCGTTGATGAGCCGACGGGTGGCCTTCCTGGACACCTCGCCCCGCGGCGTCGTGGCTCCCGGGCTGTGAAACAGGGCTGACGTCACATCGAAGACGGCCTTCTCGAAACGGCGGCCGGGGAACCAGAACGTGTGGATCATCTTGCGCGGACTGATGCAGTACACGTCCCGCCATTCCGTGTGCTCCGACTTGTCCTCGTTCGCGAGCCGGTACAGGAAGTGCTGGTCCTCCACGGACGGATTCGGAGCGAAGAAGCGCCAGTTCGGGATGGCGATACCGGACCCCGTCTTGTCCGCCTTCCGGATCCTGTCGTAACTGCGGTCGGGGTGCTGGGCCAGTACCGATGCGATGAACCAGCCCGCGAGGACCACCGGAACGGCCCGCTCCAGGACATCCGCCGCCGCTCCCGTTGCCCTTCTCATGCCGCCTCCCGCTGTATCTGCCGGCCGTCGCCCAGCATTCCCTCGATGGCCTTGGCCGTGACAGCGACGGTTTCCGATCCACTGACAACGGAGAAATGTGTCGCGTCCGGAATGGTGGTCACCTCGCCCCGGGTGCCGGAAGAGACGTACTCCTCGAGCAGTTCGCTTCGTGAATCGTTGTTACGGATGCGATGAATGCCGTCAATTTAGACACAGGCCGTGCGTGTGGAGCAAGGTCTTCTTGGCTTCTTTCTGCCGCGGAGGAGGTCCTCACCTGTTTTCCGACACTTACGTTTGTCACATTCAAGTGGGAGTCGCACACGTCACCGCGCTTTCCCTCCGACGCCGGCGAACCCAGGTTGGCCGGAAAGTGCCTCCCGGTTGCTCGATGCGACCAGAAGCGGACCGGTGGCGACCAGGCGCGGTTGGCGGTAGGACGGGTGGGCCACCAGGGGTTCAGCCGGCCGGGCGTCGCCCGCAGGGACTGAATACTGGTCGGCCGGTTTGAGCCACCAGGGTGGACCGGAATTCAGAGCCCTCCGGCCTTTATTCTCACTGGTCAACGCGTAAAGCATGACTAATGTCATCACTAACTTCACGCCAAGGCCTTTTCAGCATGTGATGCACGTCACATTAAATGGGCTTGATTTCAAGCTTCGCAATCTTTCTATAGTGGTGCCTGCGAGGGGGAGTTGATCGATCGCTGGCGAGCAGCTGTCGAGTGAGAAATTCATGGATGGTGTTCCATGCGGAAATCTCCTCCCCGACGCCTCGATTGGAATCAACAGTGAGGAATGGATCATGGGCAACATTGCTGCCTTTATGAACCAGCAGGAGCTGGGCTCCCTTGAGGACGGCCTGACGAACACAGACGGCGTTCCCGTCATGGCCACCCCGGCCGTGGCGGTGCCGGTCACCGTCAAGATCACGGCGGGCATTGTCGCCTTCACCGTCCCGGTGGGTGCGTACGTCGCCGGCCGCGTCGTCAACTAAAGGCCGCCAGGCTTTCCGAGCATCTTCGAAAAGGAGATCAGAATGACTCTCATCATCGACAGCGTGCGTTCGATCACGGAGCCGACCCTGACCGAGGGTGAGCAGGACCGGGTCACCCGCACCATGCCCGTCGCCTTCACCCCGGCCGTTCTCGTCACCTGCCCGTACGCGGGCGGTGGCCTCGCGGCCGGCGCGACCATAGTCGGCGCCTACGAGCTCGGCCGTGCCGCCGGCGCCGGCGGCAAGTAAAGAACACCGTCAGCAGCCCTTGTACATGAGTGTGGGCTTCTGAAGCCGCTCGGAGAGTGACATCTGCGAGCACGAGGCGAACTGTCGGGCCGCGCCGCAATCGCGGCCCGACAGCTTTCACATATTAGCTCACCCATGGTTCAGTCGTGAGGAATATCCTGTGAGACGAATGAAGAAGCTTGTCTCGTCGCTTTTCTCTCCGGTGCCAATATCCCGGGACCGTGCCCTGGGTTTATCTGAGCGACTCTCCGCGCTCACCACCCTCTCCTCCTCTCTTGAATATCTGCACCAGCACAAGCAGCTGGATCCCGGTGGTCTCAATGACTGGGAAATCATGAAGGAATCCCCGGAGACCAAGAACCTGGCCATTCGTAAGATCACCGAGGCTGTCAGCGGCAAGAAGGCCACGGTGGCGATTCACGCTGCCCGGGCAGCCGTGAGCGTCGGACTTCTTTTCCCCGGCAACAGCAGATGGCGCGGGGCCGGAAGTCTTTTCCTCACCGCTTCCACCTCCGTTCTGCAGACTCGCCACCGCTACGGCACGGACGGTTCGGACCAGGTGGCGAACCTGGTGCAGACCGCCACCGGCCTCGCGCGCCTCTCGAAGAGTTCACAGACCAAGGACGCCTTCCTCTGGTACGTGGCGATGCAGGCGAGCCTGTCCTACGCGGCCTCCGGCTGGGTCAAGCTCCTTGGTGAGAAGTGGCGTGACGGATCGGCACTTCCCGGAGTGATGCGCACCCGCACCTATGGGTTCGAGAGCGCCTACCGCCTCACCCAGCGCTACCCGAAGACCGCGAAGTACGTGCAGCACAGCGTGCTCGCGATGGAATGCCTCTTCCCGGTCGTCTACCTCGCCGGTGGCAAGCTGACCCGCCCGATGATCGCGGCAGCCGGAAGTTTCCACGTCGCCAACGGCTTCGTCATGGGACTCGGGCGCTTCATGACGGCCTTCCCGGCCATGCACCCCATGGTCGCCTACACCACGGCCCCCAAGACGCACCCGCTGGTGGCGGGACGCGACGACCGCGCGGTGAAGGCCGCGGCCCTGCTGCTCGCCGGAGGCGTCGCGGTGGCCGCCGCGACAGCCGCCCAGCGCCGCGCCGTGGTCCGCGAAGGCTGGCCCACGTCACGGAAGTTCATCACCCGGCACGGCAACGAGCTCATGTACGAGACGGGCGGTCGGGACGACGAGACGGACGCTCCGGTCCTCGTCTTCTGTGCCGGGCTCACCTCGACGTCCGAGCACTTCGCCTGGATCACCGAGCGGTTCGTGAACGACTCGGACAGCGCGGTCGTCTCGTACGCGCGAGCCGGGTACGCGGGCAGCCTCCGCCGCACCAACGCGCCCTTCGTCCTGGACGAGTCGGTCGACGACCTGGAGGATCTGATCCGTGCCACGGTGCCCGCGCACCGCAAGGCGGTCCTGGTCGGCCACTCCCTGGGCGGAGAGCTGATCCGCCGGGTCTCGGCCCGGATCCCGGACCGGATCGCAGGACTCGTCTATCTGGACCCGTCCCACCCCGCCGAGCTGCAGCGCTCCGAGCGCCAGAGCGACGGTGCGAAGGACCTCAACGACAACATCACGCACGCCGCCCGCTACCTCTCGCTGGGCACCGGCATCCTGATGAGCCGCCCCGGGTGGCTCGACAGGCTCCCGGCGAACTACCGGGACAAGGTGTTCGCCCAGTACACCGACGCCCGGCTCTGGAAGGCCGGCCGGCGTGAATGGGCGGCGGTCGAGAAGGACTTCAGGTCCTTCGACGGCGACATGCCGCAGGTGGCGGCGCCCGCGCTGATCATCGCCGCGCAGCAGACCGTCGATCAGGACCCCGAGCAGCTTCTGATGTACAACGAACTGGCCCGGGTGCACCGGCGCGGCGAGGTCAAGGTCGTCGAAGGGGCCGACCACGACTCCCTGCTGACCAACGCGCTTTTCGCCCACAAGACGGTGCAGCACATGACCGACTTCATGAAGGACAGCACGGGCGACCCGGACAGCGAGCCCGTCGTCGACGAGCAAGGAGCACAGAGGTGAACCCGACAACCCTGCTCAAGGACACGTTCACCGGTCCCGGTTCCCTGGCCCGCGTCGTGGGCGCGGGGATGCTGGTGGCGACCGTCGCCGCGCAGCACCCGCACCCGGCGTTCGACCGGGTCCGCGCCAAGGACCTCTTCTCCTTCGTCCCGAACTGGAAGTTCTTCGCCCCGAACCCGGCGACCCACGACTTCCACTACGTCTATCGAACCCTCGACCACACGGGCGGGACGTCCGAGTGGAGCGAGATCGACATGATCGAACCCCGGAAGATGTACCAGGCGTTCTGGTTCGCCACCCGCCGCCCGGAGAAGTCGGTGTTCGACCTGTGCACCGCCATCCTCCAGCAGGCCACCCAGGCCGGTGCGACGGAGGTGCAGAAGACCTCCTCCTACCGGGTCCTCGCCGAGTTCATCCGCAAGACGATCCGCGACCAGCAGGGCGACACGAACGTCAAGGGCTTCCAGTTCGCGGTCGTACGAGCCGCGGGGCACGACACCAGCGAGGACCCGGAGCCCTTGTTCATCTCCCCGTACACCCCGATGCACCGGGTCGGCCCGCACCTCGCCGCGGCCTGAGCACCACCGAGAAACACCGCCCCACCGACAGAGCGTTGGAGTACGCACCATGACCACCGCCCCGATCCCCGCCGACGACTTCGTCGGCTATCTCCGCACCTACACCGCCGACGGATTCGCCTCCGCGCAGAGCCTCGAGGACGTCTGGGACCGCTACCACGTCCCGGACGCCACCCATGTGGTCAACCGGAAGCAGCTCGACCGGGACGCCACGCTGAAGAACCTTTCGCAGTGGCGGGCCGACCAGACGCCGTACGAGCTGTGGATCCACGAGGCGGTGGTGGACGGCACCCGCGCCGCCGCCCGCTACACCATCAGCAAGCCCCTGGTGATGCAGGTACGGCACAACACCGAAGTGGTGATCTTCGCCGACCTCGCCGACGACGGACGCGTCGCGTCCACCGTCACCACCGCGCGGTCGACCTACGGATGGGGCAGCTCCGACACCGAGACATGGGACAGCGACGCGGCATCCGCCGGCACACCGACCGGTGCGCCGGCGGACCCCGCGGCCTACCTCACGACCTTCGCGGAGCTGGCCAACGACCCGAGCGTGCCCCTTGAAGAGGCCTTCGACCGGTTCCACACCCCCGACTCCGTCCAGTACATCAACGGCACGTCGATGCAACGCCCCGCGGTCCTGCAGTCCCTCGCCGGGGCCCGCGACAAGGGCCCCGACTACACCCTGGACGTCCACGCGGCGCTCGCCCAGGGCAACCGCTTCGCCGCCCGCTACTCCATGGTGCCCTCGGAGAACGGACGCCGGGCGGGCGAGATGGAGGTCTTCACTTTCGGCGAGTTCGCCGACGACGGACGCGTCCGCCTCCTCCGCTCCGTGATGCAGACCAGGAGCGGCTACTGGCCCACCTGACCCGCGACAGGCCCCCGGACACCGCCAAAGGGAAGTGAACACCCCGTAATGACCAGCACAGTTGAAGACATCGGCTACGGCGCACAGTTCGCGAAGTGGTACGACCGGATCTTTCCCAGAGGCACCGACGCCCAGGTCATCGCGGATGCCCTGGCACGACTCCACCCCGACCCCGACGCCGGCACCATCGAGTTCGGGGTCGGCACCGGACGCATCGCCGTCCCGCTCTCCCAGAAGACCGGACAGGTGACCGGAGTCGACTCGTCCCCGGAAATGCTCGCCCAACTGGCCGACGCCCCGGGGAGCGAGAACGTCGTCTCCGTGCACGCGGACATCCGCACGTACACCGACACCCGCACATACGGCCTGGTCTATGTGGTGTGCGGAACGCTGTCGATGGTGCTCAGCCCCGAGGACCAGCAGGAGACGGTGCGCCGCGCCGGTGAACTGCTGGCCCCTGGTGGCCGGTTGGTGGTGGAGACGGGCAACCGACCCGCGGTGGAGGCGCTCCACGACGGCCAGCCGCGCACCACCCTTTTCACGCCCTACCCGGAGCCGGGAACGGGGCTGCAGACCCACTCCACGCTCACCCCCGAGATATGGCAGTGCTCCCACATCTGGTACGAGTCCGACGGCAGCACCCGAGTGGGCAGTGAACTTGCGCGCCTCACGACCCCCGACGAGGTCGACGGATACGCCACGGCAGCCGGCCTCACCCCCGAAGGCCGCTATTCCGACTGGCACCTATCCCCGTACACCGAGCAGTACCCGATGTTCCTGACCACGTACACCAAGAGCGCCTGAGCCACCGCCGGTGTGAGCGAGCAGTACAAGGGAGGAACCCAGTGATGACAACAAGCCGTGCGATGTGGTTCGCGGTCACGTTCGTCTTCGCCGCGCCGAGCATGTCCGCGGTGTTCCGGGAGAACGGACGGTTCACCAGACGGGCGATGGCCCTGGGCATCGTCTTCGCTGCGAGCATCGCAATGATCATGGCCATCTCCGTCGGGCAGGGCGCGTCGTGAACTTCTCCGCGATCGTCCGACGCCATCGGGTACTGCTCGCCGTCGGCATCCTCCTCGGTCTGGGCGGTACCGCCGCGACCCTCGTGCAGCCGCTCCTCATCGGCGATCTGATCGAAGCCGTCTCCCTGGACAAGTCGGTGACCTGGCCGATCGTGTCCATAGCCGCCCTGTTCGTCGCGGACGCGGTGCTCGCCGCCACGCACTTCTACCTCATCGGCCGGGCGGGCGAGAACATCGTCCTCGACATGCGCTCCACCCTGACAGGACGCTTGCTCCACTCCCGGATACGGGCCTTCAACAGGCTCGAGCACGGTGACGTGTTCACCCGTACCGTCTCCGACACCTCGCTCGCCCGGATCGCCCTGTCCTCGTCCGTCGCCCAGATGATCACGGCAGGCTTCACCACCGTCGGCTGCATCGCCGTCATGGCCTGGATCGACTGGCGGCTGCTCCTGGTTACCGCGGGCTGTCTCGGCGCCGCGTCCACCCTCGCGCTGTTCCTGGCCAGAGCGGTCCGCAAGGCGGCGGTCCAGAACCGCGAGGACACCAGCGACTACGGCTCCGGACTCCTACGGGTCCTCGGCGCGCTCACCACGGTCAAGGCCTCCGGCGCCGAGGGCCGTGAAGCCGAGCGGATCGACGCGCTCGCCAACGCCGCACGCGGCAGCGGAATCCGGGTGACCCGGCTGTCGGCGATGCTGATGCCCGCGATGAACGTGGGCACCCAGGTGTCCCTCGCAGTGGTGATCACTTGGGGCATGGCCCGCACCGCCACGGGATCCCTCCCGGCCGCGGACCTCACCTCGTTCATCATGTACCTCTTCTATCTCGTCTCACCGCTGGTGACGCTCTTCATGTCGCTCGGGGAGTTCCAGCAGGGCCGGGCCGCCATCGACCGTGTCAACGACCTCGCCACCGTCGACCAGGAGACCGTCGAGGCCCCGGCAGGACCTGGGGTGGCGCGGGACCGGGACAAGGCCGACGGCACCGCCGCCGTCGAGTTCCAGAACGTCACCTTCAGCTACTCCGACACCGCGCCCCGAGCCCTCGACGACGTCTCGTTCACGCTCCCCGCCACCGGCATCACCGCGATCGTCGGACCGTCGGGCGCGGGCAAGTCCACACTGTTCCAGCTGATCGAACGCTTCTACGACCCCGACAAGGGGACGATCCGGATCTCGGGCGAGGACGTCTCCCTCCTGCCGATGCGGGAACTCCGCTCCCGCATCGGCCTGGTCGAGCAGGACTCCCCGCTCATGCGGGGCACCGTCCGGGAGAACCTCGTCTACGCCAGGCCCGAGGCCACAGCGGAACAGATCGCCCAGGCCGTGGAGGCGGCCCATCTCACTGACGTTATCGCCGCCCTGCCGGACGGCCTTGATACCAACCTCGGGGAGGGCGGAATAGGGCTCTCCGGCGGCCAGCAGCAGCGTCTGGCCATCGCCCGGGCCCTCCTGACCCGCCCCGCGGTCCTCCTCCTGGACGAGGTCACGTCGAACCTCGACTCGGACTCCGAGACCGCACTGCGCTCCGCCCTCACCACCATCGGCGCCAACTGCCAAGTGCTCACGATCGCCCACCGCATTTCCACCACCGCAAGCGCCGACCACATCCTCGTTATCGAGGAAGGCCGGCTGAGGGCCCGGGGCGATCACCTGGATCTGATGGAGAGTGACTCCACCTACCGTCGGCTGGCCAGCCAGCAGTTGACCCCCATCGGAGCCTCATAACGGCCGACCCCGGAACCTGCCGCTCCACCATGACAGGATGCGGACACTGCCCGAACTGACACACCTGCAAAGAGGTGCACATGCTCGTGATGCTGTGGAAGCGCTACGGCCTGGTGTTCGCTGCCGGCGCCTTGTGCATTGTGGTGAATGCGCAAGGGATCGGCCCGCTCTGGTACACCGGCGTGGCGCTGCTGGCCGTCGGCCAGATCATGCGCGTGACGCTGATCCGCGCCCAGCGCCCGCCCCTGGACCGCGAGCCGTTACTCCTCCGCGTCCCTGTCACCGGGCGCTGGCTGGCGCTCAACGGCCCGGCCACAAAGGTCCCCAGTCACACACACAGCCATGCGCAGACGTACGCCATTGATCTGAAGTACGTACCCGAAGTAAGCGGAAGCGGCGAAGGAGTCACGCCGGTGGCACCGCCTTTCCGCTGGCTCTGGCCACTCGCCCGGAGCCCCCGCCTGTACCCCACCTACGGCATGCCGCTGCTCGCACCCGCCGACGGAGTCGTCGTTGCGACCGCGGGACGACAGCGGGACCATCTGTCGCGTATGTCGTTCCCCGCCTTCCTCTTCCTCTACCTGGAGGGCTTCATCCGCAGTCTCGGCTGGCCGAGCCACTTGATGGGGAACTACATCATCCTGGACCTCGGCAATGGCGTGTACGCGGCCTTCGCACACCTGCGGCGCGGCTCGCTGAGCGTGGCCGTGGGCGACCGGGTGACGGCGGGCCAGGAGATCGCCGAATGCGGCAACTCCGGCAACTCATCCGAGCCGCACCTGCACTTCCAGCTCATGGACGGCCCGGATGTGATGACGGCACGAGGAGTGCCGTTCGCATGGCGCTACCGCGACGACGACGGCGTGGAACACACCGGTGTTCCCGAAGACACCACGCACTGCGTTGCTATCTCGCCCCTGCCAGACCGTTCCACATGACTTGCAGACCGACTGCGCAACGGGCTGCGCCACGTCTGCCGCCGAGTTCGTCATCGCTGGAGCGCTGACTGCAATTGCCGCACTGTCTGCACTGCGCCGTCACTACGGCGTACGGACCCCTCCCGACCTGTCCCCCAGACACAAGGAGCTCACCTGATGCGAAGACACATATGGGTGTCCGCTGCGGCGGCGACCGCGATCCTCACCGCAGCGGTCCCTGCCGCCAGTGCAGCGACTGGCTCTCGGACTGCCACCGTCCCATGGTCAGTCGACCATGGATCGGCCACGGCCACGGGGGAGCGATGGACCGAGCCCGGAAGCACCGGTTTCTCAAGGAACTTGGTCGTAAGCGGAACGTTGTCCAACACCGGCGAAGACTGCTACTCGCTGTGGACGCAGTTCACCTTCGACCTGGCGCCGGGGCCACCCCGCAAGCACACAGAGGTGTGCGGCACTGACACCGTCGACGTGAACGTCCGCCAGAGCTACGGGCTCACCACGACCGGCCGCCTGACTGTATGCAAGGGCACCGAAACAACCGCGGACTGCGCCCCGTGGCAGAGCATCACTTCGTGGCCCATCACCCGGAACTGATCCTGCCGCAGGTCCCCGGAGGCGACGGTCTCACCCGTGTAATGGGGAGACCGTCGCGTCCGTCACTGAGATTCCGGGCGCGGGGCTTCGGTCGAATCGGTCGAACCGGACCGACCTGTCAGGCCAGGATCGCCGGAATCGTCCCCTCGTGCGCCTCGCGCAGCTCGTCCAGCGTGAGCGTGAACTCGCCCTGGACCTCGACCACATCACCGTCCACGACACCGATACGGGTGGCCGGCAGGCCCCGCGCGCCGCACATGTCGTTGAAGCGGAGCTCCTCCGAGCGCGGTACGGCGACGACCGCACGGCCCGCCGACTCCGAGAGGAGGAAGGTGAAGGCGTCGAGGCCGTCCGGGACGATCAGGCGCGCGCCCTTCCCGCCCAGCAGCGCCGACTCGACGACCGCCTGGATCAGACCGCCGTCGGACAGGTCGTGCGCGGAGTCGATCATTCCGTCGCGGGAGGCGGAGATCAGGATCTCGGCCAGCAGCCGCTCGCGCTCCAGGTCCACCTGGGGCGGGAGGCCGCCGAGGTGATCGTGGACCACCTGTGACCAGGCCGAACCGCCGAACTCCTCACGGGTGTCACCGAGGAGGTACAGCAGCTGGCCCTCCTCCTGGAAGGCCACCGGCGTACGGCGGGCGACGTCGTCGATCACGCCGAGTACGGCCACGACCGGGGTCGGGTGGATGGCCGCCTCGCCGGTCTGGTTGTAGAGCGAGACGTTGCCGCCGGTCACCGGAGTGCCCAACTGCTGGCAGGCGTCGGCCAGTCCGCGGATGGCCTCCGCGAACTGCCACATCACCGCCGGGTCTTCGGGCGAACCGAAGTTCAGGCAGTCGGAGACGGCGAGCGGCTTGGCGCCGGTGGTGGCGACATTGCGGTACGCCTCCGCGAGCGCCAACTGCGCGCCCGTGTACGGGTCGAGCTTCGCGTACCGCCCGTTGCCGTCCGTGGCGATCGCGACGCCGAGGCCGGACGCCTCGTCGATACGGATCATGCCCGAGTCCTCGGGCTGCGCCAGCACCGTATTGCCCTGCACGAAGTGGTCGTACTGGGAGGTGATCCAGGACTTGGAGGCCTGGTTCGGGGAGGCCACCAGCTTCAGGACCTGGTCCTTCAGCTCGTCCGAACTGGCCGGTCGCGGAAGCTTGTTGGCATCGTCCGCCTGGAGGGCGTCCTGCCAGGACGGACGGGCGTACGGGCGCTCGTAGACCGGACCGTCGTGTGCGACCGTGCGCGGGTCGACGTCGACGATCTTGCCGCCGTGCCAGTAGATCTCGAGCCGGTCGCCGTCGGTCACCTCACCGATGACGGTCGCGATGACGTCCCACTTGTCGCAGATCTCCAGGAACCGGTCGACCTTCTCCGGCTCCACGACCGCGCACATGCGTTCCTGCGACTCGCTCATGAGGATTTCCTCGGGCGAGAGGGTCGAGTCACGAAGGGGTACGTCGTCCAGGGTCACGCGCATACCGCCGGAACCGTTGGACGCCAACTCGCTGGTCGCACAGGACAGTCCGGCCGCACCCAGGTCCTGGATGCCGACGACCAGCTTCTCCTTGAACGCCTCCAGGGTGCACTCGATGAGCAGCTTCTCCTGGAAGGGGTCGCCGACCTGGACGGCGGGGCGCTTCGAGGGCTTCGCGTCGTCGAACGTCTCGCTCGCCAGGATCGAGGCGCCGCCGATGCCGTCACCGCCCGTACGAGCCCCGTACAGGATGACCTTGTTGCCCGCGCCGGACGCCTTCGCGAGGTGGATGTCCTCGTGCCGCATGACACCGATGGCACCGGCATTGACCAGCGGGTTTCCCTGGTAGCAGGCGTCGAAGACGACCTCGCCGCCGATGTTCGGCAGGCCCAGGCAGTTGCCGTAACCGCCGATGCCGGCGACGACACCGGGGAGTACGCGCTTGGTGTCCGGGTGGTCCGCCGCGCCGAAACGGAGCGGGTCCACGACGGCGACCGGCCGCGCCCCCATCGCGATGATGTCGCGCACGATGCCGCCGACACCCGTGGCCGCACCCTGATAGGGCTCGACGTACGAGGGGTGGTTGTGCGACTCGACCTTGAAGGTGACCGCGTAACCCTGGCCGACGTCGACGACGCCCGCGTTCTCACCGATACCGACGAGCAGCGCGTCGGACTGCGGCGCCTTCTCGCCGAACTGGCGCAGGTGCACCTTGCTGCTCTTGTACGAGCAGTGCTCGGACCACATGACCGAGTACATGGCGAGCTCGGCACCGGTGGGCCGGCGGCCGAGGATCTCCACGACGCGCTCGTACTCGTCCTTCTTCAGGCCCAGTTCGGCCCAGGGCAGCTCGACGTCCGGGGTCGCGGCCGCGTGCTCGACCGTGTCCAGAGGAGTGCGGCTCATACGTTGACCAGCTTCTTGAGGATCGAGGTGAAGAAGGGGAGGCCGTCGGTGCGGCCGGTCCCGATGAGGGGCTCCACGGCGTGCTCCGGGTGGGGCATCAGGCCTACGACGTTGCCGGCCTCGTTGCTGATTCCGGCGATGTCGCGCATCGAGCCGTTGGGGTTGAAGTCCAGGTAACGGAAGGCGACCCGGCCCTCCGCCTCCAGCATGTCGAGGGTGCGCTCGTCGGCGACGTACCGCCCGTCCATGTTCTTCAGCGGGATGTTGATCTCCTGGCCCGCTTCATAGTCGACGGTCCAGGCCGTTTCCGTGTTCTCCACCCGCAGCTTCTGGTCGCGGCAGATGAAGTGGAGGTGATCATTTCCGAGCATCCCGCCGGGGAGAAGGTGGGCCTCGGTGAGGATCTGGAAACCGTTGCAGATGCCGAGCACCGGCATTTCCGATTTCGCCTGCTCGATGACGGTCTCCATCACCGGCGAGAAGCGCGCGATGGCACCGGCGCGCAGATAGTCGCCATAGGAGAAACCGCCGCACAACACCACGGCGTCGACCTGCTTGAGGTCCTTGTCCTTGTGCCACAGCGCCACGGGCTCGGCACCCGCGAGCCGGATCGCACGCTGTGTGTCCCGGTCGTCGAGGCTGCCGGGAAATGTGACGACGCCAATACGAGCGGTCACTTTCCTGCCTCCGCCTTCACTTCCTCCACCTTGACGGCGAAGTCCTCGATCACGGTGTTGGCGAGGAAGGATTCGGCGAGTTCATGGATGCGGGCGAGCACGGTGTCGTCGACCGGCCCGTCCACCTCGAGCTCGAAGCGCTTTCCCTGACGTACGTCGGAGATGCCCTGGAAACCGAGGCGCGGCAGTGCACGCTGCACCGCCTGGCCCTGGGGGTCGAGGATCTCCGGCTTGAGCATGACGTCGACTACGACGCGTGCCACTGGCACTCCCGGTGTGTGGTGCTGAGCAGGTTCCTTCAGACTACCCGGCCCAGATTTCTACGCGAGTAGATTGGTAGGAATCTACGTGACGGCCATCACGATTCCGCATCAACAGGCTTCCTTCACGGAAAATCCAGGGAAAGATCCGGATCAACATCTGGAACCCTATTGCGGTCGGACACCGATACCGATTAAGTCATGCTTCACATTGCATTGAGCGAGGGCTGCACAACGGAAGCAGTACAGCACACGCTGTACAACAGAAGCTGTACAGCGGAATTGGCAATAGGCGATACTTTGCCCGTTCGCTCGATCCATGAGTCCGTGCACTTCACGGACCCCATACCTCTCAATAAATCAGCCAACAGTCGGCATCCGTGCACGTCATCGCAACGTCGCCGCCAGAGATGCCGCACGAAGGGACCGATATTCGTGGCGCAGCGTGTCGTAGTCACTCTCTTCGACGACATCGACGGCTCGGAAGCGGCGGAAACGATCGCCTTCGGTCTGGACGGCAAGTCGTACGAGATCGACCTCAACCAAACGAACGCCAAGGAACTGCGCAAGGCGCTCGCGCCCTACGTGGAGGCCGGCCGCAAGCGCTCCCGCTCCGGCAAGGCCTACCGGCAGACGGCGGTGGCTCCCGACCCGGCGGCCGTGCGGGCCTGGGCCCAGTCCAACAAGATGGACGTACCGGCACGGGGACGGATCCCGAAGAAGGTCTACGAGGCGTTCACCGCGGCTCAGTGAGGGGCACTCCAGGGCCCGTCGGCTACGTCAGCGGGCCCTGGGGACAACCGACTTGCGCGGCACCCAGTCCGATCAGCTAGAGTCTGGAGCACGCCGAAGGGCCGGGCCGAAAGGCAACAGCTCACGGAGTTACGCGGGTGTAGTTCAGTAGTAGAACATCCCCCTTCCAGGGGGAAGGCGCAGTGTGCAATTCCTGTCACCCGCTCTGCATCTCTTACCGGGCATCCTTTTGGATCAGGTAAGGTGGTGCTCGCGCCGATCGGTGAGAGCCGGTCGGATGCAATGCGGACGTAGCTCAGTTGGTAGAGCGCAACCTTGCCAAGGTTGAGGTCGCGAGTTCGAACCTCGTCGTCCGCTCCAGGTCAGAAGTTCAGAGATAAGGCCCCGGTCACAGCGACCGGGGTCTTTTCGTGCTCTTGGGTGGATGACATTTGTCATGGGCAGTGATGACAGCGTGCACTGCTCCTGCTCGTCTGCTGTGCGACGGTGGTTGCGGGGGAATCGCGGCGGTGACGGCTTACGTACAGGGGGCAAGGAGATGCGCGGGGCCGGGAGTTGGTGGCGGGGGAAGAGCACTCCGGCGAAGGTGGAGACGTATACGCGCTGGTCGTTCCACTTCCTCGCGCTCGTGGAGGTCGCCACCTTCGGGCTGCCGGTCTTGGGGGCGATGCCCCCGTCCCTGTCCTGGGTGCTGTTCCTGATGGTCGTCGGGCATGCGGCGCTCAGCGCGGTGTTCGCGTCGCGGGCCCTGGACTGGATCCGTGGCACCCGGGCGCGGCCGGTGCGGCTGCTGTGGGTACTCGCGGTCACCACCGCCGTGGTCGCCATGGTGGCCATCGCCGTTGCGACGCGCGGTCCCGCGGATGGCGACAAGGCCGGGGCAGCGGTGGCGATGTTCACCGGTGTCCTGGGCTGGGGGACCGGCATACTCACGTTGGCGGTACGTGAGACGCGGCGCATGGTGTACACAGCCCTCGGCTTCGCCCTGGGCACCGGCGCCTACTCCTGGGCGCTGGGCGTCCACGCGCTCGCGGCACTCATCACGGTCGGGGCGGTGCTGCTCGCCGCCGGGTTCTACACCTTCATGGCCGCGTTCTCCGTCTGGCTGCTCAACGCCGTCTACGAGCTCGACGCGGCCCGTGAGACCAAGACCCGGCTCGCTGTTGCCGAGGAGCGGCTGCGGTTCGGGCGGGATCTGCACGATGTGATGGGACGGAATCTGGCCGTGATAGCCCTCAAGAGCGAGCTCGCCGTGCAGCTCGCGCGGCGTGAGCGGCCGGAAGCCGTGGAGCAGATGATCGAGGTGCAGCGGATAGCGCAGGAGTCGCAGAAGGAAGTACGGGAGGTCGTACGCGGCTACCGCGAGGCCGAGCTCGGTGCCGAACTCGCCGGTGCACAGGGGGTGTTGAACGCGGCCGGGGTCAACTGCACGGTGACCGGCTCTCCTGCTGGGCTACCCCCGGCGGTCCAGTCGGCGCTCGGCTGGGTCGTGCGGGAGGCGACCACGAATGTGCTGCGGCATGGGAACGCCGAGCGGTGTGATGTGTCGCTGCGGGTGGCGGACGGTTTCGTCGTACTGACTGTGGAGAACGACGGGGCGCCGTCGGATTCGCGGGGCGGGAGCGGGAGCGGCACGGGTTCCGGGCTTGCTGGGTTGCGGGAGCGGCTCTCGGTGGTGGACGGGACGCTGGAGGCGGGGCCTGCGGGGGGCGGGGTGTTTCGGGTGGTGGCTCGGGTGCCGTTGTCTTCGTCGGCGTTGCCGCCTCTGGCGTCTTCGTCGGGTTCGGCTGCGTCTTCCCCGGCTTCGCCTTCGGCGACATCGTCTTCTGCGCCCCTGTTGTCCTCCGGTCCAAGGCCGGTGCGTAAAGCGACGGGTGACGGGATCAGCGGAGGGTTTGCCTCATGAGGGCCGTACAGCGGGTTCGGCTGTTGCTTGCCGATGATGAGCATCTGATTCGGGGGGCGATGGCCGCGCTGCTCGGGCTGGAGGACGATCTGCTCGTGGTGGCGGAGGCGGCTTCGGGGCCCGAGGCCTTGGCCATGGCTCGGGCTCATGCGCCCGACGTGGCCGTACTGGATCTTCAGATGCCCGGTGCGGACGGTGTGAAGGTGGCCACATCGCTGCGAGCCGAACTGCCCGCGTGCCGGGTGCTGATCGTGACGAGTCACGGGCGGCCGGGCCATTTGAAGCGGGCTCTTGGGGCGGGGGTGCGGGGCTTCGTGCCCAAGACCGTCAGCGCGCAGAAGCTCGCGGAGATCATCCGTACCGTGCATGCAGGGAACCGTTATGTGGACCCGGAGTTGGCGGCCGACGCGATCTCCGCCGGCGATTCGCCGCTGACCGAGCGCGAGGCAGAGGTGCTGGAGCTCGCGGCAGAGGGGGCGCCCGTCGCGGAGATCGCGGAACGGGCGGCGCTGTCGCAGGGCACCGTACGCAACTATCTGTCGTCGGCCGCGTCCAAGCTGGGGGCCGAGAATCGGCATACGGCGGCGCGGCTCGCGCGGGAGCGAGGTTGGGTATAGTGGCTTTCGCGCAACGCGCAGTGCGGACGTAGCTCAGCTGGTAGAGCGCAACCTTGCCAAGGTTGAGGTCGCGAGTTCGAACCTCGTCGTCCGCTCAGGAAGAGGAGCCCCCGGTTATTCGGCCGGGGGCTTCTTCTTGTCTACGACCAGGCTTTACGACCAGCTGGTGCCGGTCAGGCGCTCGTACGCCTCCACGTACTTGGCGCGGGTCGCTGAGACGACCTGCTCGGGCAGGGGCGGCGGGGGCTGCTCACTCCCCCGGTCCCAGCCGGAGTCGGCGGAGGTCAGCCAGTCGCGTACGTACTGCTTGTCGTGCGAGGGCTGCGGGCGGCCCGGCTGCCACTGGTCGGCGGGCCAGAAGCGGGAGGAGTCGGGGGTCAGCACCTCGTCGGCGATGACGAGGCGTTCGCCGTCGTAGCCGAACTCGAACTTCGTGTCCGCGAGGATGATCCCGCGATCGCGGGCGATGTCGCGGCCGCGGCTGTAGACGGCGAGCGTGGCCTGGCGCAGCTGCGCGGCGGTCTCCGCTCCGACCTGCCGGGCGACTTCCTCGTACGAGACATTCTCGTCGTGCTCGCCGACCTCCGCCTTCGTGGCGGGCGTGAAGATCGGGGCGGGCAGTTCCGAGCCGTCGGACAGGCCCTCGGGGAGGGCGAGGCCGCAGACGGTGCGGGTCTCCTGGTACTCGGCGAGGCCGGAGCCGGTGAGATAGCCGCGGGCGACGCACTCGACGGGGATCATCCGCAGGGATTTGCAGACGACCGTACGGCCCTCCCAGTCGGCGGGGGCGCCGGGCGGCAGGTCGGTGCTCAGGACGTGGTGGGGGACCAGGTCGGCGATCTGGTCGAACCACCACAGGGAGAGCTGCGTCAGGACGCGGCCCTTGTCGGGGATCTCGGTGGGGAGCACCCAGTCGTATGCGGAGATGCGGTCGCTGGCGACCATCACGAGGTCGCCGGCCTCGTTCTGGTACAGCTCGCGCACCTTGCCGGTGTGCAGATGCACCAGGCCCGGGACCTCGATCGGCTCGGGCTTGTCGACGAATCCGGACACGGTTCCTCCCCGCGGTGACGTGCTGGTGGGGTCGATTCTCCCGTATGCGGGGGGTGCATTTCGCGTTGGGGCTCGTCGGGAGGGGTGCCGGGGCTCGGCCGTCGTCGGTCAGTCGCGCTTGCAGATGCGGTCCAGGAGGTTGGCCGTGGCTCGCTGGATGCGTTCGTCGACGTGGCCCGGGCGGTCCAGGGCCGGGGACCAGGCGAAGGTGCCGGAGGCGAAGACGAGGGCGCCGGAGGGGGCGCGGTACAGGGACGTCTCCTGGTGACGGAGGGCGCCCTCGGCGTCGCGGTACGGGGAGTGGGCCAGAAGGATACGGCCCTGGTGCTCGGGGAGCGGGGTGCGTGGGAAGTAGCGGTCGGCCTCGCCTGCGACCAGGCCTTTCAGTTCGTCGCCCTCGTGTGCGCCGGTGGACTCCCACAGCCAGTGCTCGGCGTTGCGGACGACCAGGGGGTGCGGTTCGGGGACCCGGCCCGCGTACTGGATGCCCAGCAGTTCCTGCTCCGGGCGGTCGATGTCGCGCCAGAGGGTTGGTTTTCCGGGGCCGCGGCGTTTTCGGCAGGTGAGGAGGCGGTCGGGGACGCCTGAGGGGGAGGGGCTCAGCTCTGCCTGCCAGTACATGGTGTTGGCGGAGAGGAAGACGAGCGAGGTGCCGTGTTCGCGGGCGAGTTCGGTGGTGCGGCGCATGGGCACCGACCAGTACTCGTCGTGGCCGGGGAAGACGAGGCCGCGGTAGCGGGTGGGGTCGACGCGGCCGGCGTGCAGGTCGCGGGCGTCGGCGTAGGCGAGGTCGTAGCCGTAGCGCTCGGCCCAGCGGATGAAGTCGTAGGCGTGGCCGACGTGGAGGGGCAGGCCCGCTCCCGCATACGGGCGGTCGAAAGAGACCGTCGTCGCGGCGTCCGCCTCGCCGAGCAGCCGGCCCTTCTCGTCCCAGGCGTGGTAGAGGCTCGCGCCGGTGCGGCCGTCCTCCGGATACAGGTTGTACGCCTGCCAGGTGACGTCCGGGAGGAGAAGCAGCAGGTCGGCGGGGTGGGTGTCGCGGACGGTGAAGGGGACGTGGGAGCGGTAGCCGTCGACGGTGGTGAGGACGGCTACGTAGGCGCCGATGCTCCAGTAACTCGGGATCTGGAGGCGCCAGGAGAGCCACCAGTGGTGGCAGGAGACCGTGCGGTCGGCGGTGAGCGGGGGTGGTTGCACGATGCCGGGGAGGCGGGGGCTGGTGGCGATCTTGCTGGCGCCTTCGCCGGCGTAGTGGCCGATGCGGTAGATGTCCACGCTGAACTGCTGGGGCGGGTCGACGGTGATGTGGAAGTCGATGGCCTCGCCGGGGGCTGCCGCGCCGGTGGAGGTGAAGCCCTTGATCTGGCGGTGGACGTCGTCGGCCGAGCGGGGGCCTCCGGCGGAGCGGGGGGTGGGGATCTTGGGGGTGCGGGTGGCTGTGCGGGTTGTGTGGGGGGTCGTGGGGGTGGTGGGGTCCGCGTCTACGTCCACGTACCAGGGGACTACCTGGCCGGTGTCGTCGAAGTAGTGCTCGCTGCCTCGTAGCCAGGGGACTGGGCCCTGGCCGAAGGGGTCCGTCACGGCGTGGGCCAGTGCGCCCGATTCCCAGCGGCGGATGTACTCCGAGGCCATGCGTTGTCCCCTCCCTCGTGCCCCCGTAAGCCCTTGCTGCGCGAATGACGCGGTATCAGCACATCACATAAAGGAGGCGGGTGGTTACGTTTTGTTGTTATCGCTCGCCTTGGCTCCGCGTGTGCCTGTGCGGTGCGGCGTTCGTGGGCGGGGCGTTTCTTTCCCCAGCCCCGCCCCTTCCCGAAACTGGGGGCTGCGCCCCCAGGCCCCCGCCGGGGAGTGGGGCGCCTCCGGCGGGGTGGGTGGGCGCCTTCGGCGGGGTGGGTGGGTTCGTGGGGCGGGTGGGTGCCTATCCCGGGCGGGCTGGCTCGTGGGGCGGGTGGGTGCCTATCCCGGGCGGGCTGGCTCGTGGGGCGGGTGGGTGCCTACCCCGGGCGGGCTGGCTCGTGGGGTGGGTGGGTGCCTACCGGGGTGGGGGTGACAGTTGTGTCGCGGGGGCGGGTGCGTTGGGGCTGGGCGCGCAGTTCCCCGCGCCCCTAAAGGCAACAGCCTGCGACTGCCCGTACCCCCGAAGAGCACGCGCGCCGAAACCCCCGCCCGGAAGGGGCCCGCACTCGAGCAGCCCGTGCCCGGAAGGCGCCTGCGCCCCGAGTAAGCCCGCGGCCCGGAATGCCCGCCGGGAGGGAGCCCCCTCCCCCGTGGCCCCGCGGCCGCTCACGGCGGCAAGGGGACGGGGCGGGGGTGTGCGCCCGCAGCGGCCGGCGCGCCAACACCGGCACCCTCTACCAGCCAACAGCAACGCGCGCCGGTCCGAGGACGGACACCCCCGACGCGGCCCCGCACCCACCACGAACCCCAGGGGCGCGGGGAACTGCGCGACCAGCCACAACGGGCGCCGCAGACAAAAACGGACCTCAGACCAGTCGGACTGGCTTCTCCGCGCGGATGCCTGTGCGGAGGAGCCAGTCCCGTAGGGGCGAGGGGTCGCCGACCTCTATCAGGGCGAGGACTCGCGGTGTGAGGTCGGCGGAGCGTTCGCCGTTTATGAGGAGGGACGGGCCGTCCAGCCAGTCGAGGCCTGGCACCGCACCCGCCGTGTCCATCGCGGCGCAGCAGACCATCGCCGTGACGTGGTCGGTGAGGAGTTCACGCGCCGTCCGCGGCTGCTGAAGCGGAAAGAGCGGCAGCGTTCCGTCGTCCCAGAGCGCGGCGTCCGGACCGCCCTGGCCGAGGGGACCAGCGCCAGGCGGCGACGCCGAACGTATCGCCGGCGCCGCAGCCTCCTCGCGGGCGAGCTCCGCGCTGAGCCCCGCCGCCAGCGCGGCGGTCCGCGCATTGGCGACGCCGCCTCCGTCGTCGTCCTCTACATCAGCATCGGCATCGGCAACCGCGGCCCCGTACGCATCGGCGTCGCGCGTAGCGGCCGGTTCGGCGGGCGTCGCCTCCCGAGGAACCCGCGCCGTGTCACCGCCCGCCGAACCGTCACCGCCCCCGGAACCGTCCCCGCCCGCCGAACCATCACCCGCCGAACCGCCGGAGGCCCCCGCCCCGGTCAAGTGGTCCATCACCCGCGCCAGCGTCGGCCCCCCAGGCGCCAAGGCCGTCGGGTCGGAGGAGCGGCTGACGCCCTGCGCGTCCAGGACCCGGTGGAGCCGCGCCGCGTCCGTGCGCCATTTGCGGTCGACGACCTCGTCGGGGTAGTCGTCCCAGTCCACCGGAGACCAGTCGGGGCCGGGCTCGGCGGGGCCGCCGTGAAAGAGACGGGCGGCGAGGAGGGAGGCGGCCTCGTCGATCAGGCCGGGCTCTTCGAGGAGGTCGCAGGCCGGGCGCTCGCCGAGGCGGGAGGCGAAACCCTCGGCGAGACGGTCTCGGCGGGACAGTTCGGTGAGGGCCGCGACGACGCCCGCGTCCAGGCGGGACGGCCAGCGACCCATACGCCAGGCCGGCAGCGCGACGCGGGTCAGCAGCCGGTCCCAACCCGCATACGCGAGCCCCACCTGCTCCTGCGCGACGATCCGCAGACCGTAGTCCACAGCCTGTGCACGGTCGGCTGCCGCCGCCGCCACGCCCCGCTCCATCTCCGCCGCATGGCCGCGGCAGCTGCGCAGGAGCAGACGCGCGACCCAGCCGACACCGGCGAGGGCCATATGCGGCACGGGTCCACGCGTGGGGGCGGCCGTCACCGCCACCGCCGCGTCGAGGCCCCGTACAAAACGGCGGGCCGCCGCTATGTCGGGATGCGCCGACGGACCCGTACCCGCGACGACCGGTGCGAGGACGGCGCGCAGCTCACCGACCCGCATCCACCACAGGAAGGGCGAGCCGATGACGAGGACGGGCGCGGCGGGCGTACGGGTCTGGAGGCCGCGTATGCCTGCTATCTCGTCCGGGGACTGGGGCCGGGGTGGGCCGTGGGCCCGGTGGGTGCGGTCCTCCAGCCAGCTGTCGCAGTCCGGGGTGAGCGCTATCGCGGAGGGTGCGGGCACCTCAAGACGGTCGGCCAGGTCACGCACCATGCGGTACAGATCGGGCGCGGACTCTTCCGGGATCGGGATCGTGGGGCTCACGGCCGGCCGGGAGCGGGCGACGACCAGGGCGATGCCCACGGCGGCGAGGAGTGCCAGAAATGCGACGGCCGCCAGGATCCAGGTCGCGAGCCGCCAGCCCGCGCCCTCCACATGGTCCATGGCTCCGGCGACGAGCAGGACGACGGCGAAGGCCGTGGGCAGCAGGGCGATGGCCAGCGCCCTGCTGCGGATACGCAGCACGGCGAGAGCCCGGGATCGCGCGCTCTGCGCGCTCACCTCCACACCCGTACCGGACACGTCCGGTGTCACCCCCTCTTGCCGCCCGGCGCGTGCATACCCAGCCACTGCCGGCGGTCGTCCATGGCGTTGCTCACTCCCCCACTGTGGCACCCAGGACTGACATCGCAATGCCGGTGGGCCAAGTGCCGGACCCGCTTGCGCCGCACCCTAGTTGGGGCTCCGGCCCACGTCAGCCGGATAGGGGATCAGTCACTCGATGGAATGGCTTTGGGGAGAGGTGGCTGACGGGAGGGGTGAGAAAGGCCTGATGGGAAGGGTGAGAAGGAGGTGAGGGTTACGATCCGGCCGCCGCCTTGGCCGCGATGTCCGTGCGGTGATGCGAGCCATCGAGGCGGATGCGGTCGACAGCCGCGTATGCGCGTTCGCGGGCCCGGGCCAGATCCGTACCGCTCGCCGTGACGGAGAGCACACGGCCGCCCGCGCTGACGATCGCGTCGCCTTCGCGCCTGGTGCCGGCATGCAGGACGTACGCATGCGGGGCGTCCTGTGCGGCCACCTCGTCGAGGCCCTCGATGGGGTCGCCGGTGCGCGGGGTGGCGGGGTAGTTGTGGGAGGCGATGACCACGGTGACGGCCGCGTCCTCGCTCCAGCGCAGGTCCGGGAAGTCGGCGAGGGTGCCCTGCGCGGCGGCCAGGAGGACACCCGCGAGCGGAGTCTTCAGGCGGGCCAGGACGACCTGGGTCTCGGGGTCGCCGAAACGGGCGTTGAACTCGATGACCCGTACGCCCCTGCTGGTGATCGCCAAACCCGCATAGAGGAGGCCGGAGAAGGGGGTGCCCCGACGGCGCAACTCGTCGACGGTCGGCTGGAGGACGGTGTTCATGACCTCCTCGACCAGGTCGGCTTCCGCCCACGGGAGGGGGGAGTACGCGCCCATGCCGCCGGTGTTGGGGCCCTCGTCGCCGTCCAGGGCCCGCTTGAAGTCCTGGGCGGGCTGCAGCGGGACGACGGTCTCGCCGTCGGTGATCGCGAAGAGCGAGACTTCGGGGCCGTCGAGGAACTCCTCGATGACCACGCGGTCGCATGCATTGGCGTGCGCCCTGGCCGTCTCGAGGTCGCCCGTGACGACAACGCCCTTGCCGGCCGCGAGACCGTCGTCCTTCACGACGTACGGAGCGCCGAAGGCGTCGAGCGCCACCTCGACCTCGTCGGGAGTGGTGCAGACGTAGGAGCGGGCGGTCGGGACACCCGCGGCCGCCATCACCTCCTTGGCGAAGGCCTTGGAGCCCTCGAGCTGCGCGGCCTCCTTGGAGGGGCCGAACGCCGGGATGCCCGCATCGCGCACGGCGTCGGCGACCCCCGCGACGAGCGGTGCCTCCGGGCCCACGACGACCAGATCGGCGTCGAGTTCCGTGGCCAGCGCGGCCACGGCCTTGCCGTCGAGGGCGTCGACCTGGTGCAGCTCGGCCACCTCGGCGATGCCCGCGTTGCCGGGGGCGCAGTGCAGGGCGGTGACGGCGGGATCGAGGGAGAGGGAGCGGCACAGGGCGTGTTCGCGGGCACCGCTGCCGATGACGAGGAGCTTCACGGGGTCAGCCTAACGGGCTGCCTCCGGCGGGTGGGCGGGGTGCTTACGGGGGTGGTGGGCTGGGGTGCCGTTCGGCGGATGCGGGTTGTGTGTGGCTGATCGCGCTGCCGCAGGCGGGCATCAGCCGTACTCGAGACTCTGTTCCGCCCAGATCGTCTTGCCCTTGGTGGTGTGGCGGGTGCCCCAGCGCCGGGTCAGCTGAGCGACCAGGAGCAGGCCTCGGCCGCCCTCGTCGTAGGTGCGGGCTCGGCGCATGTGGGGTGCCGTACTGCTGGCGTCCGAGACCTCGCAGATGAGACTCCGGTCGTGGATGAGACGCAGCTGGATGGGCGGCTCGGCGTGCCGTATGGCGTTGGTGACCAGTTCGCTGACGATCAGCTCGGTCACGAAGGCCGCATCAGCCAGGCCCCATTCCGCCAGCTGACCGACGGCGTTCTTGCGGGCGTCTGCGACGGTGGCGGGATCCGGGGCCACCTCCCAGGTCGCGACCCGGTCGGCCTTGAGCGCCCGGGTGCGGGCGACGAGGAGGGCCACGTCGTCGGCGGGCCGACCGGGAAGCAAGGTGGCGAGCACTGTGTCGCACAGCACGTCCAGGGAGGCCGTGGGAATGGCGAGGGTCCGCTGCAGCAGGGAGACGCCGTCGTCGATGTCGTGGTCGCGGGAACTGATGAGGCCGTCGGTGTAGAGGGTGAGCAGGCTGCCCTCCGGCAGTTCCGTCTCCATCGCCTCGAAGGGCAGTCCGCCCAGGCCCAGCGGGGGTCCCGCCGGAACGGCGAGCAGTTCCGCGGTGCCGTCGGGGCTCACCACGACCGGGAGCGGATGCCCGGCCCGGGCCAGTGTGCAACGGCGGGAGACGGGGTCGTACACAGCGTAGAGACAGGTCGCCCCGACGTCTCCCGTCGTCTCTCCTTCTTCGGCGTTCCCGGCGGTCCGCTCCGCGCCCTCCGCCTCCAAGGCCAGGCGGCCGACCAGGTCGTCGAGGTGAGTGAGCAGTTCGTCCGGGGGCAGATCGATGTCGGCGAGGGTCCGTACGGCCGTACGCAGCCGTCCCATGGTCGCGGAGGCGTGGATGCCGTGGCCCACCACATCGCCCACCACCAGCGCCACCCTGGCTCCGGACAGCGGGATCACGTCGAACCAGTCTCCGCCCACCCCGGCCCGGGCACCGGCCGGAAGGTAGCGGAAGGCGACCTCCACCGCGGCCTGATCGGGCAGCCGCTGCGGCAGCAGGCTGCGCTGCAGGGTTACCGCCGTGCTGCGTTCGCGGGTATAGCGGCGGGCGTTGTCGATGCAGACCGCGGCCCGGGCCGCCAGTTCCTCGGCCAGCACCAGGTCGTCCTCCTGGAACGGGTCGGGGTGCCGGTGACGAGCGAAGACGACGACGCCCAGCGTGGCTCCGCGTGCCGTCAGAGGCACGGTCATCACCGAGTGGAAGCCGAACTCGCGGATCCGGGAGGACCGGAGCGGATCCTCGGCCACCCAGTCGGCGATCGCCGGCTCGGTCACCTGGTACAGCACGGCACGTCCCGACCGCAGACTCTCCGCCGGAGGGGAGCCCTCCGGGTACTCGTCCACCTCGCCCGGCGCGATGACCGCCTCGGGGCTTCCCGGATACACGGATCGGTGGGCGATGCGCCGCAGCATGAGGCGGCCGCCCGCCGTCAGCGCTTCCGGAGGCTGCTCGGGCAGGTCGTCGAGGGACGCCAGGAGATCGACGCTGATGAAGTCGGCGAGTCCCGGAACCGCCACGTCCGCCAGCTCCTGCGCCGTCCGCGTCACGTCGAGCGTGCTGCCGATACGGCTACTGGCCTCGGCGATCAGCTGGAGGCGCTTGCGGGCCCAGTACTGCTCGGTCATGTCGTGCCCGGTGGACGCCACGCCCAGGACGCGGCCGTCCGGGTCCTCCAGGCGGTAGAGGTGAACCGACCATGCGTGCTCACGGGCCTCGCCGGGGGCGCGCGCGTGGTTCTCCATGTACTGCGTCTCGCCGGTTTCCATGGCCCGCACCATCAGCCGCTCCACGACCTCCGCGATCGGTTCGGGGAGCACGTCGCTCAGCCGCAGCCCACGCATGTCGTCGTCGCTCAGGCCCAGTGAGGCCTGCCCGGACCGGTTGGACCGGCGGAAGCGCAGGTCCGTGTCGTACACCGAGGTCGCGCAGCACGGGGAGTCGAGCAAACCCCGCCGCACCAGCGCCTCGTCGTCACGACGGGGCTGCACTCCGGTCACGGCGGAGACCAGGAGCCAGTCGCGGGTCCCGTCGTCCGGCGTCCTGTGATGCGCCAGGACCCTCGCCTCCAGGCGATGGCCGTCGCGGTGCCGGAGACCGAGCGTGCCGTGCCACCTCGGTAGTTCCGAGAAGGCAGGGAGGTCGCTCGTCGTGGGCTCCTCGGCGAGGAGTGAGGCCGCCGGCCGGCCCAGAATCTGCGCCGACGTGTACCCGAGCAGGTGCTCGGCGCCCTCGCTCCACCCGGTCACGGTGCCGTGTTCGTCGATGTTGGCGCGAGCGGTGAGCGCCTCGCCCACGATGTCCCCGACGGAACGCGCTTCCCAGTCGTCGACGGCGCGCTGCTCCATGGTCGCTCATCTCGCTCTCGTCGCGTTCTCGACCGCGCTGAGATCCTCACAGCTCAGGGCATGTGTCGCCGCGGCGCTCGAGAGCCCACCACACACACTGGCATTCGATCCATTTTGGCACTTACCCGCCAGATCGCCATCATCACGCACGAAATACCGAACGCCCAGATCAGCGACCTGGGCTGTTGCGGCATGGTCGGGACCACTCGATGTGGGTGCTCAGTGGTGGGCATGTACGACGGCGTGGCCCTTGCCGCGGCCGATCATCCACTTGTTTACGGGGGTGGTGATCAGGAAGGCGACACCGAAGCCGCCCAGCAGGGCCGACCAGAACAGCCCGTCGGACAGGTGCGCGTCCATCGCGCCCGGCGTGAGGGCGATGATCGCGTTGTCGACGAACTCCATCACCGCGATCGAGACGGTGTCGGCGGCCAGCGCGACCTTGATCGCGGACTTGAGATCCAGCCCGGCGCGGAGAACCGCGAAGAGCGTGAACGAGTAGCCGAAGAGGAACGCCAGCGCGATCGCCAGGACCATGGTGGGCACGTTGCCCCACAGCAGTGCGGTGCCGATGACCATGCCGAGGATCTCGCCGATGGCGCATCCGGTCAGGCAGTGCAGGGTCGCCTTCACTGCCATGGACCAGGAGGCTCCCGCGTGGGTGCCGGGGTGCGTCGCCGTGTGGTCGTGGTCGTGCGTGGTGTCGGTGTGATGAGTGCTGTGGTCCATGACCTTCGTCCCCATTCCCGATTTCGGTCCGGTGCGGCCCGTACCAAGGCCGCCCTCACAGTCACCAAGTTATACCCCCATGGGGTATGCAGTCCAGGCCTCGGACTCGTAGCCGGGCAAGACCGGACACCCCGCCCCCTGGAAGTCGAGTTCTGCTCAGGCCAGCTACACCCGGGGCTCTGGCCTGCGATGACGCAGACCAGAGCCCCACGTGCGGGTGTCGTCAGTCCTCAGTCCTTGCCGAGGATCTTGTTCATCTCCTCGATCTCGGCGTTCTGAGCGGTGATGATGTCGTCGGCCATCTTCGTGGCCGGCCCGTACTGGCCCTTCTCCTTCTCGGTGGTGGCCATCTCCACGGCACCCTCGTGATGCTCGACCATCAAGGTCAGGAACTTCCTGTCGAAGTCCTTCCCGGACGCCTTCATCAGCTCGTCCATGTCCTCCTTGTCCATCATCCCGGGCATCCCGGAATCGGAGGAGTGGCCGGAGTGGTCCATGCCGGGCATGGCGGAGGGCACGTCCTCGCCCCAGGACTCCAGCCATCCGGTCATCGTCTTGATCTCCGGGTCCTGGGCCTTCTCGATACGGGACGCCAGGTCCTTGACCTCGGCGGAGGACGCCTGGTCGGCAGCCATCCCAGCCATCTCGATGGCCTGCTGATGGTGAGGGATCATGCCCTGCGCGAACGACACGTCCTGGTCGTTGTGGGCGCCGGCGGTGCCCTCGGCGCTCGCCGAGGCCGACGGCTGCGCGCCAGAGCCGGCGCCGGAGTCCGAGCCGTCGTCGCTGCCGCAGGCGGCGAGGACGAAGGCGGCGGATACGGCCGTCGCGGCGAGCGCGGCTCGACGGACGAGGGAACGGGTTTGGGTCATGCCTTTGGACATGCGTGAACTCCTGCGGTGTCGCGAGGAAGAGTGCGCCGTTGGCGCGGGACATGGCTGAGGGCCGTACGCCTGCCGACCGCGAGGCATGCGGCAGCGGCGGGTACGGCCTGGCCTTGTCCTAGATCCGCAGAAGTTGCAGTTCGGCGAGTGAGGGAGGCGCACGGCCGCCCTCTGGTTCGGCAGCCACGGTCCGGTGGCCGCCGAGCGGGGCCCCGGCCTGACCGGCCGGGTCGGGAATCAGCACGGGAAGGGCTGGGCCCGCGCCGACGGCGCCGGAGGCGCACGCCGGATCGGCATGCTGCGTATGACCGCCGCCGTCACCGTGGCCATGGCAGACGGATTCGGTGCTCAGCGGCGCCATGTCCGCATTCGCCATGTGCGCATGCGCGGCGGCGCCGGAGTGATGGCCGCCGACGACGGCCGCCCCGCCCGGGGCAAGCCCATGCATCCCGAACAGCCCGGCCAGCAGCCCCAGCACCAACGGCGTCAGCCACCACGGCAGTGGCGGCTGCTCGCGGCGGAGCGGGGCACGGGCTGTCACGGCGCTCATGCTACGAGAACGGGCCGGAACCCTTGCCGGAGGGGCGCTGGGCGGAGGCGAACGTCACCAGTCGAGGTCTTTGTCCCCCCCTCCGTCGGCACGCCCACATCCGCGAAGATCCCCAACGCCTGCTGCCTCGCGAGTTCAGCGGCAGAGCCGTCGGTCTTCCGCAGGGCGCGGGCGAGTGCCACGAGGGTGCGTGCCGACCGCCCAGGGCACGGAACCCGTCCGGTGGGGCCCGGGGCCTCTGGGACCTCTGGGTACGCAAGTTACTTAATTCGTACTTGCTGGACGAGTAGAGACATCCGGGCCTTCGCGCTGTAGGTTGACATTTTGTTGAACCCGCGCGGTGTAGCGGCCGTTCGCCCTGCCCTTCGTGGTTGCGCAGCCACCCCTTCTGTGCGGCCATGCTGTGATGCCTAAGGCGCATGTGCCCCCGCGGATGTTGGCCGAAGACGCCCAATGTCGCAGACCCGTGCCGGGTCGAACCCTCCTCTTCGTTCTGGCGCCAAGGAGTATGCGCATGCGCTTGCGTACGTCGATCACTGCTGTAGCGGCTATCAGTGTGGCCATGACCATGGGTGCCGCTCTGGCCCAGGGCGCCACCACCGCCGATGTCCCGGCCTCGTCCGCCGCGTCGCGTGACTGTTCCGGCCAGGTCCGTATACGGGCCTTCTCCGACGACCTCGACAAGAAGACGCTGGACGGCGTTTTCGTCGGCAACATGTCCGCTCTCGCCGTCGACCGGGGCGGCCGGATCACCGCGGTGTCGGACGAGTCGTACCTCTACTCGCTCAAGGTGCGTGAGAAGGGGCGCGCCCTGAGCGCCGAGGCGGTGGCCGTGGCCCCGCTGACCGATGTGAACGGTGCGGCGCCGGACTCCGAGGGGCTGGCCGTCGACCGGGACGGCAGCCGGCTGATCAGCTCCGAGACCGAACCGTCCGTCACCCGCTACGACCGGGACGGCAAGGCGGTCGAGGCGCTGCCCGTGCCGGGCGCCCTCGCCGTCGCCCCGGCGGGACGGGCCGTACGCAACCAGACCTTCGAGGGGCTGACGCTGCAGACCGGCGGACGCACCCTGGTCGCCTCGATGGAGGGCTCGCTCGCCGGCGACGAGACCGGTGTGGTGCGGCTGCAGACCTGGCATCGCGCCGGTCTGGGCAAGCCGTTCAAGACCGGTGCCCAGTACGGCTATCAGGCCGACCAGGGCCTGGGAGTCGTCGAGCTAGCCCCGGCCGGAGACGGCCGGCTGCTCGTCCTCGAACGCGGCTTCACCGCGGGCGTGGGCAACACCGTCCGCCTCTATCTGGCCGACCCGCGCGGGGCCGACGACGTGAGCGGCATCGAGAACGTCACCTCGGGCGGCGCGGCCCGCCTGGCCTCCAAGACCCTGCTGGCCGACCTCGCCGACTGCCCGACCCTCGGCGCCACGGCCGAACAGCCCCAGCCCAACCCCCTGCTGGACAACATCGAAGGACTCGCCGTGACCGGCCGCACCGCCACCGGACGCGTAAAGATCCTGCTGGTCAGCGACGACAACGAGCGGGACACCCAGATCACCCGCCTGTACTCCCTCGACGTCCGGCTCCCCCGCTGAGTGACCTCGCAGCAGAGATCAGTACTGCTCCGCGGTCGACTCCTGCTGAGTGGCCGCGGATCCCACCAACTTGCCTGATCACGGCAGTAAGCAGGTCCAGCACATGTCGCAACCCATCAAACTCGTCATCCTGATCACTGCTCTCCCACCTCTGGCCTGAGCGCACAGGGAGTGCCGATCCTGACACTCCCTCAGAACGAGAAGTTCCGTAGAACTACGCAATCCACTACCCGAATTCGGCACGGGCGGACTCCATCACTCCAGCATCTTGATCTTGTCTGCGTGGCCCTCGGCCGCACCACAGCCGGACCGCCGACCGAGGCCACTCAGACACTCAGCGGATAACTTCGCTGGTCAGGGGGTTGGGGAAGGGTCTTGCGTACGCCCCTGACCTCGTCCTGCGCCATGAGTCGAGCGCCGGCCGATCACCCGATCTCGGCTGCGGAGGCCCCCTCCAACCACCGTCTACGCTGCGCGTCATTCGAGTCATCCGAGTCATTCGAGCACCATGCTGCGGCGTGCGGGTGGGGCAGCGAGAGCAACGCAGGGAACACCTTTGATGAAGAGCCTTCAGCCTTCGGATCCGTCGTCCATAGGCGGCTACCCACTCCTGGGCCGCCTCGGCGCGGGCGGTATGGGGCAGGTGTTCATGTCCCGTACGACCTCGGGACGGCTCCTGGCGCTGAAGACGGTGCGGGACGATCTCAGCAGTGATCCGGCGTTCGAGAAGCGGTTCACCCGCGAGATACGCAACAGCGACCGCGTCCGTTCGCCGTGGACCGTGACCGTGGTGGACTACAGCGCCGCAGGTCAGCGTCCCCAATGGCTGGCCACCGAATACGTACCGGCGCCGCCGCTCCACGAATGGGTCGACCACCGCGGCCCGTTGCCGGAGGCGGCGCTCCTCTCCCTCGCCGCCGAACTGTGCGGCGCCCTACAGGCCGTTCACGAAGCCGGACTCTCGCACCGCGACCTCAAGCCGGGCAACGTACTGCTGGGCCGCGACCGCCCGCTGCTCATCGACTTCGGTCTCGCCCGGGCCACTGACGACACCCGGCACACCAGCCTCGACGGCGTCATCGGCTCCCCGGGATTCCTCTCACCGGACCAGGCCACGGGAGGCGCGGGAGGCGCGCCGGCCGACCTCTTCTCGCTGGCCGCCGTGCTGGTGTACGCCGCCAGGGGGCACGGTCCCTTCTCGCAGCCGGACGAGGACGTGCCCGCGGCAACCCTCATGTACCGCGTCGTCCACGAGGAGCCCGACATCGAAGGCGTCCCCGCGGCACTGGCTCCCCTGCTCGCCTCATGTCTGGCCAAGGACCCGGACGAGCGCCCGACAGCGGCCGAACTCCGCAAGCAGCTGGACGAGATCGGCGCCCGAACCGGCGACTGGCCCGACGTCTGTCCCCGGACCCTCGGCACCGAACTGGCCGCCCGCGAACGGCCGGTACAGACGCTCATCGACCTCGACCCCGAAGACCCGCACTCCAGGACGGTCCTCTACACCGCCCTCCTCGCCGACCCAGCAGACCCGGCCGACCCGGCGAACCCCACCGCCCCCGTCCGGCGCCGACGGCCCGTGTGGCTGATCGCCGCGGCAGCGGCCGTGGCCGCCGTGGCTGTGGCCGGCACCGCCCTGCTGGCCGTCTACGCCAACTCGCCTGGTTCCACAGACGACTCCACCGATTCCTCGGCATCTGTGAGGGCTTCCGCCACCGACGTCGCCGCGACCGCCGAGCGGTCGCCCTCGGGCAACGCCAAGGCGCCCGGCGGCGCCGACGTTCCCGCGGGCATGAAGCGGTCATCCTCGCCTTCCGCGGGGGATTCTGCCGCCGTCGACTCCGAGGAGAGCAGGAAGCCCTCGCGCCCGGCCGGCGCGGACGCTTCCGCAGCCGACGACGGGGCGAGCACGGAGCCGTCGCCCTCAGTCGACGCCAGGGACGAGGCGCCGAACGAGGTCGTCGTACAGGCCCCGTACAGCATGATGTCCGGACACGTCCTGGAGAACGCTGACGGCAGGACCAGGATGGTCATGCAGAAAGACGGCAACCTCCTGATCACCGACGCGGACAGGAAACCGCTCTGGGACGCCAACGTGTACGGCGAGGGCAACTACGCCCGCTTCCAGACGGACGGCAACCTGGTGGTCCGCAACAAGGACGGCGAGGCCCTGTGGGGAGCGGGCACGTCCAGGAAGGCGGGCGCGACCCTGGTCCTCCAGGAGGACGGCAATGTCGTGATCAAACTCGGCAGCAATGTGCTGTGGGAGGCCAACACGGCCCACTGACCAGGCCGCCGGTGATGCCGAAGTCCCTTGCCGCGTCCGCCAGTTGACCCAGCTGCCCGGCGGCGAGAGCGAGCGCATCGTCGTCCGCCCGGCGGGGCACGACGCACGGCCCGCACCACCGCGGAAGGCGGAGGTGCGGGCCGTACATCGTTCGGTCCGTACTGTCTGTCCTACAGCCGTGCGACGGTGTCGTCGTTCCTCTGGTCCTTTTGGTCCTTTGCTGCGCCGGATGCGGAGCCGGTCCGCTCACGGACCACCGCGACGGCCACGACCCCCACCGCCACCAGCACGGACAGCAGCACCGTCGTACGCCCGCTGCTCGCGCCCTCCGTGTCGGTCAGCATGTAACCGAGGACGAACAGGATCAGTGCGGCCGTGGCCCAGGTCAGGTACGGGTACAGCCACATCCGTACGACCAGCTTCTCCGGCGCCTCACGCTGGATGATCTTCCGTAGGCGCAGCTGGGAGAAGCAGATCACCAGCCACACGAACAGGGCGACCGCACCTGAGGAGTTGACCAGGAAGAGGAAGACCGTGTCCGGGAAGGCGTAGTTGAAGAAGACCGCCACGAACCCGAAGACGACCGAGGCGAGAACCGCCGCCATCGGCACACCGCTTGAGGTGGTCCGGGCGAACGACTTCGGTGCGTCGCCGCGCTCGCCGAGCGAGAACGCCATCCGGGAGGCGGTGTAGAGGCCGGAGTTGAGGCAGGAGAGCACGGACGTCAGCACGATGAAGTTCATGATCTGGCCGGCGTGTGCGATCCCGAGGGAGTCCAGGGCCGCGACGTACGAGCCCTTCTCCGTGACGGAGTCGTCGTTCCAGGGAACCAGGGAGACCACGACGAAGATCGAGCCGAGGTAGAAGACCGCGATCCGCCAGATCACGCTGTTGGTGGCCTTGGTGACCGCCTTCTGCGGATTGCTGGTCTCCCCGGCGGCGAGCGTCACGATCTCGCTGCCCATGAAGGAGAAGACGACCAGCAGCACACCGGTGAGGATGGCGCCCGGCCCGTTGGGCAGGAAGCCGCCGTGCTCGGTGAGGTTGCTCAGCCCGGCCGTATCGGTGTCCGCGCCCGGCAGGACTCCGAAGACGGCGAGCCCGCCGATGACGATGAACGCGGCGATCGCGACGACCTTGATCCCGGCGAACCAGAACTCGAACTCGCCGTAGGAGCTGACCGAGACCAGGTTGGTGGCGGTCAGCACCACCATCACGATGAGCGCCCAGGCCCACTGCGGTACGGCTGGTATCCAGCCCTCCAGGATCACCGCACCCGCCGTCGCCTCGATCGCGAGCACGACGACCCAGAAGAACCAGTACAGCCAGCCGATGGAGAATCCGGCCCAGCGGCCGAGCGCCCGGTCGGCGTGCGCGGAGAAGGAACCCGAGGTCGGGTTGGCGGCGGACATTTCGCCCAGCATCCGCATCACCAGCACCACCATCGCGCCCACCAGGGCGTACGAGAGGAGAATGCCGGGGCCCGCCTTGGCGATACCGGAGCTGGAACCCACGAAGAGACCGGCGCCGATGACACCGCCGATGGCGATCATGGAGAGGTGACGGTTCTTGAGGCCGGCCTGGAGACCGTCACCGGGAGGGGTTTGTTCAGGGGTGCCGGACGACACTTTGTTCTCGTTCGTCGTGCTCATGGACATCCTTGACTAGGGGTTCAAAGATTCGGCGTTCTGCCTCGCCCGGCCGAAGCCATGGGGCAGGGCGAGAGAAGGCGTGCGACGGTGCGGGTGCCATGTCGGGGGCGCACTGGCCGAATGCCAGTCGCGCTACGGCACTTCAGTGGCGGGAGCACACCTGCGTGATCTTGTGGAGGCGGGCGGGATGCGGATTCGGCACCATTGGCGATTCTTCGGGAGCGCCCGGAGCAAGCCGGAACTACGGCTTGTTCGGATGTCTCATGCGCAGCAAGGCTAAGGACGGACTACGAAATCCGTACATGCTCCATTCTGGACGGTGACCATCCGCTTATTGTCCGGAACGGAGCTCGCGCACCCGGGCGGAGCCGACTCCAGTAGTGGGTCGCGTAGTTTTACGGATGCCTTCGCGGTACTGGGTCGCGTAGTCCTACGGGTCCGTTCGCGCTACGGGCGCGAAGTCAGCGGTTGCTGCTGAGCGGGTGACTGAACCCCTGGTCGGAGATGAGCGTGGCCGCGGCCGCGAGGTCCTCGGCGAAGCGCTCGACGGCCTCGTACGGGAAGCGCTGGCTGGGCCCGCTGAGCGAGAGGGAGGCGATGACCGTGCCCGAGCGGCCGGTGATCGGCACGGCGACCGCGGTCAGGCCCTCGTCCCACTCGCTGCTGCTGACCGCGTAACCGCGCTCGGCGGCCTCCTGTGCCCGGGTGCGCAAGCGGTCGGCGTACTCCTCGCCGTGCGGGGAGGCGGCGGCGATGCGGCGCAGCTGGGTCTCGGAGGCATTGCGGAGGAGGATCTTGGAGGAGGCGCCGGCCCACAGGGGCTGTTCGTCGCCGACGTCGACCACGTGACGCAGCGGGTGCGGGCTCTCCTCGTGCGCGACGCAGACGCGGTGGAGGTCGCGGGCGATGAAGAGGTTGACCGTCTCGCCCAGCCGGTCGGAGAGGTCGCGCATCACCTTGCGGGTCTCGCGCGGCACGTCCCACTGGCTGCGGGCCAGGTAGGCCCAGCGCCACAGGCCGGGGCCCGCGGTGTAGCCGGCCGGGTCCGACCACAGCAGGCCGCTCTCCTCCAGGGTCTGGATCAGGCGCAGTGCCGTCGTCTTGGCCAGCCCGGTGGCGTCGGTGATCTCGCGCAGGGTGATGACGGGCCGGTCCTCGCTCAGCAGGTTGAGGATGTCGAGGGCGCGCCGCACGCTGCGTACGCCGCTGCTGTGCTGCTCCCGCCCCGCCTCGGCCTGGGTGGCCTTGTCGTCCACGCGGATCCCTCCCTGTGCCATCGGTGCACGTGTTGTCTGCGCGGCACACGGTAATCCGCCGCGCTCTTTCCACTGAACCCGACGGTAGTCCACCAGGCGGACCACCGGAACCGTAAAGTCGCAGAAATCTTGCCGCAACCCTTGCTGGCCGCCACGTGGCCGCGTAGGTTTCCGCCAATCGGTTCACTCGGTCCATTGAGTGGACCTTGGTCCTGAGGGTCGCCGCCCCCACCGCTGTGGCGATGGCCCGGTCCGCCAGTGACGGCCCGCCCCGCACCCAGGGCACCCGCCGTCGCCAGAGCGCCCGTCCCCGACCGCAGCCATCCGCGCCCCGCCCCCTGCCTTCCGCGTACTGCTCGTGCGGCACGGCCGGGCCGGAAATGTCGCAGCGTTCAGCAGCACCCAATGGAGTGTGTGAAATGAGCAGTACGCAGTCCCCGGCCACGTCCGGCAGTCCCGGAGCCCCCGGCGTGGCGAAGAGAGCGGCCATCGCGAGCTTCATGGGAGCCGTCGTCGACTGGTACGACTTCTTCCTCTACGGCATCGTCGCCGGCCTTCTCTTCGGCGATCTGTTCTTCCCCGGCGCCTCCCCGGCCGTGGGCACCCTGGCCGCCTGGGCCACCTTCGGCGTCGGCTTCCTCTTCCGTCCGCTGGGCGGCATCGTCTTCGGGCACTTCGGCGACCGGCTCGGCCGTAAGCGGATGCTCGTCCTCACCATGCTGATCATGGGTGTGGCCAGCACGCTGATCGGCGTACTGCCCACCTACGCGCAGGCCGGGATCTGGGCGCCCATCCTGCTCGTCGTCCTGCGGGCCGCGCAGGGCTTCGCGGTCGGCGGCGAGTGGGGCGGCGCGGCGCTGATGGCGGTGGAGAACGCCCCGCGCAAGTGGCGCTCCCTCTACAGCAGCGGCGTCCAAGTCGGCGCATCCGTAGGTCTGTTGCTCGCCACGCTGATCACCAAGGTCATGTCGGGTACGACGTCGGACGCGGCCTTCCGCACCTGGGGCTGGCGGATCCCGTTCCTGATCAGCGCGTTCCTGGTGATCGTCGGCCTGGTCATCCGGGCCAGGGTCGAGGAGTCGGAGGTCTTCACCAAGGAGGTCGCCGCGAAGAAGGCGGACGCCAAGCCCCGGGTGCCGCTGATCGCCGCGGTGAAGTCCAACCCCAAGGGCTTCTTCGCCATCATCGGCCTGCGCTTCGTGGAGCTGTTCACCTTCTACGGCGTGACGACCTTCGGCCTCGCCTACGGCACCGACGAGCTCGGCCTGAACCGCGACAGCCTGCTCAACGTCAACCTGGCCGTCGGCGGACTCGCCATCCTCACCATTCCCGCCTTCGCCTACCTCGCCGACCGGTTCGGCCGCCGGCGGATCTACCTCTGGGGCGCCGTCATCGGCGCCGCGAGCGCGGTGCCGTACTTCTGGGCCATGGAATCCGGTTCGCTGGTGCTGATCATCGCCTGTGCCGTGCTGCTGGTGAACGTCGCGCACGACATGGCGGTCGCCGTCCAGCAGTCCCTGTTCACCGACATGTTCGGCCCCGAGTACCGCTACAGCGGCGCCGGCGTCGGCTACCAGCTCGCCAGCGCCGTCGGCGGCGGCTTCACCCCGCTCATCGCCGCCTCCCTGGTGATCTGGGCGAACGGCAGTTGGAGCCTGGTCGCGGCGTACATCGCCCTCGGCTGCGCGATCTCCTTCGTGGTCGCCCTGTCCATACGGAACGAAGAGCCCAAGGCCGAGAAGGTCGTACGGCAGCGGGCCGCGAGCGAGGACGCGGTGGTCTGACCGCCTGGCGGTCGTAATCGCGGATGCCCTCCGGCCAGTGCCAGTAATAAGCAGCACGTCCCCGGCCGCCGTACTCCGCACCTCGGAGTACGGCGGCCGGGCTGTCGGAAGCCGCAGACGTCCTGTCACCTCGGCCGAACGCACCTCCAGTTGAGAGACCGGACCCGTTGTTGAGGGCCTCCGCGCGCTCTATTCTGACCACACAGCGGATCGTACGATCCATCTAGTGGACCGCTTGGAGTTCCAGTGAAAGCAGCCGTCCTCACCGGGCCTGGCAGGATCAACATCGTCGACGACTGGCCGGAACCCGTCTGCGGCCCGCGCGATGTCGTCGTGGAGGTGGACGGCGTCGGCCTGTGCGGCAGTGACCTCGCCGTCTTCCACGGCAGACGCCCGGTGCCCGCGCCTGACTGGGTCATGGGCCATGAGGGCTTCGGACGCGTCGCCGCCGTCGGCAGCGACGTACGGGACCGCCAGGTGGGCCAACGTGTCGTCATCGAACCCAACTACGCCTGCCTGAAGTGCGCCGACTGCCTCACCGGCCTCACCTCCGCCTGCCCGCACCGCACCATCGTGGGCCTCAACGCCCCGGGCGTACTGGCCGAACGCGTCGCTCTCCCCGCCCACTTCGCCCACCCCGTCCCGGACGGCCTCACCGGCGCCGACCTCGCCGCCACCGAGCCGTACACCGTGGCGCGGGCGGCAGTACGGCGCAGCGGTGTCACGGCCGCCGACCGCTGTCTGGTCGTCGGCGCCGGGGCCCAGGGTCTGCTCGTCTGCCTCGTCCTGGCCCGCCTCGGCATCCAGCCGGTCGTCACCGAGCCGCACCCTCTCCGGCTCGCCAGGGCACAGCAGTTGGGGGCGATACCCGACGACGGCCGCGCCGGGTTCACGTACGTCTTCGAGACCTCGGGCCACGCACCCGCGCTGCACCCGGCCGTGGACCGCGCCGCCCCCGGCGCCAGCGTCGTCCTGATCGGCCTCAACCCCGGCCGTCTGCCGTTCACCACCGACGACGTGGTCCGCCGTCAGCTGGTGATCCGCGGGTCGATGATCTACGACCATCCGGGCGACTTCACGGCCGCCATCGCCGAGCTGCCCGACGCCCGGCCCGGAGCCGTCATCGAGGCCCGCTTCCCGCTGCACGAGGCCCAACAGGCCTTCGCCGACGCCGCCGAGCGCGCCGGAAAGACCTGGATCAGCGTCCGTGACGCCGAGGGGAGCGGGCATGCGTAAGTCCATCGCCACCGTGTGCCTGAGCGGCTCCCTCACCGAGAAGCTGACCGCCGCCGCCCGGGCCGGCTTCGACGGCGTCGAACTCTTCGAGAACGACCTCCTCGCGAGCCCTCTGCCGCCGGAGGAGATCCGCTCCCGCGCCGCCGACCTCGGGCTCACCATCGACCTCTACCAGCCGATGCGGGATGTGGAGGCCGTTCCCGAGGAGCAGTTCGTACGCACGCTGCGCCGGGCCAGGCGCAAGTTCGACGTCATGCGCAGGCTGGGCACGGACACGCTTCTGGTGTGCTCCAGCGTCTCCCCGCACACCGTGGACGACGACGCGCTCGCCGCCGGGCAGCTTAGCCAACTGGCGGATGCGGCAAGGGACTTCGGCATCCGGATCGCGTACGAGGCGCTGGCGTGGGGGCGGTACGTGAGTACGTACGACCATGCTTGGCGCATCGTCGAAGAGGCCAGCCATCCCTCGCTCGGGGTCTGTCTGGACAGCTTTCACATTCTCTCCCGGGGCTCGGACCCCAAGGGCATCGAGGACATCCCCGGCGAGAAGATCTTTTTCCTGCAGCTCGCCGACGCCCCGCTGCCGGCCATGGACGTACTCCAGTGGAGCCGCCACCACCGCTGCTTCCCCGGGCAGGGCGGCCTGGACGTGACCTCCCTCGTCCGCCATGTCGTCAACGCCGGATACCAGGGGCCGCTCTCCCTGGAGGTCTTCAACGACGTGTTCCGCCAGGCCGGGGCCGCAGGCACCGCCGTCGACGCGTTGCGCTCGCTGATAGCGCTGGAGGAGAGCGCCGGGATCTCGCCGCTTCCGGCGCCGGTAGTGCCGTACGGCGTCGCCTTCGCCGAACTCGCCACCGCCGACCCGCAGCCCGTGACCGCACTGCTGGGCGCGCTGGGGTTTCGGCGGACCGGACGGCACACCGCGAAACCGGTGGAGTTGTGGGAGCAGGGCGAAGCCCGCATCGTGCTCAACCACGCCGCCGCCGGCGGCGGGCGCGGAGGCACCGCGCTGGCCGCGCTCGGCCTGGAGTCCGCGGATCCCGGCGCCGCGGCCCGTCGCGCCGAGTCCCTGCTCGCGCCCGTGCTTCCGCGACGTCGCGACGCGCGCGACGTCCCGCTCGACGCGATCGCCGCGCCCGACGGCACCGAGCTGTTCTTCTGCGCGACCCGGCGCCCCGAACTCCCGGACTGGACCGAGGACTTCGCGCCCTGCGCCCAGCCCGCACCAGCTGAGGCGGCGGGCAGAGGGAGCGTCACCGGCGTCGACCACGTGGCCCTGACCCAGCCCTGGCACCACTTCGACGAAGCGGTTCTCTTCCACCGCGCCGTGCTGGGGATGCGGCCCCACGAGAGCGTCGACCTGGCCGATCCGTACGGGCTGCTGCGCAGTCGCGCCCTGTCCGACGACACCGCCGGGCTGCGGCTCGTCCTCAACCTGGCGCCCGATCCGGAGGCGCAGGAGGGGACGCGGGCTCAGCACATCGCGCTCGCCACGGACGACATCGTCGCCGCCGGGCTCCGACTCCTCACGGCCGGCGCGGGGTTGCTCGAAATCCCCGCCAACTACTACGACGACCTCGACGCCCATTACGAGTTCGCCCCCGGCGAGCTGGACACCTACCGGGTACTGGGCATCCTCTACGACCGCGACGAGCACGGCGGCGAGTTCCTGCATCTGTATACGGCAACCGTTGGCCGCGTCTTCTTCGAGCTTGTCCAGCGCACCGGGGGCTATGGCGGCTATGGCGCCGTCAACGCCTCCGTACGCCTTGCTGCGCAACGGCGATAGCAGCGCCAGAAGCTACCCACGAGTCACGACCCTTTTGAACGCAATGAGCAAAAGCGGCGGAACTCAGGTAACACTCATGGCCACCCACTCCGTGTGCTGCAAGCGACGAATCCGTGAACGTGCCAACGCACGTACTGCAGAAGGGATTCACGATGACTCTGGCGTACGACGCACCAGCGGTCCGCTCGGACAGCGAGCCCTTCGTGAGCAGATCGGCGGAGGTGGACCGGCTCGACGCCGTGCTGGAACGCCTGGCGGACGGCGGCCCCTCGGTCGTCGACATCACCGGAGAGGCCGGGATCGGCAAGAGCCGGCTGCTGACCGAGTTCGGCGTGCTGGCCTGGCGCCGGGGCATGACCGTGCTGCGGGGGCAGGCCACGGAATATGAGCGGCACAGCCCGTTCCAGCCGTTCGCCGATGCCTTCGCCTGGGTCGGCCGGCGAGATCTGGAGGCGGTCCCTGAGCTGCGGGAACTCCCCGCGATGCTGCGCGGCGGTTTCGAGGAGGCGAGCAGCGGCCGGTGGACCGGAGACCGCTTCGGCCTCTACCAGGAGACGGCGGCCGCGCTGGGCCGCATCCGCGGGACGGGACTGGTGGTGCTGCTCGACGACCTGCACTGGGCGGACGCGGCGTCGCTGGAACTCCTCGACCACCTCATACGGCATCCCTTGCGGGCCCCGGTGCTCCTGGTCGTCGCGCGGCGTGACCGGCAGAGCCCGACCCTGCTCGACGCGGCGTCGGCCCGTGGGGTCGACACCGGTACGGTCCTGCGGCTCGCCCTGGGGCCGCTCGGCGAGCGCGACTGCGTCGAAGAGCTCGCCCGCGACCTGCCTCCGCGGCGCGCGGCCGAGATCTACGCCGCGAGCGAGGGCAACCCGCTGTACTTTCTGACCCTCCTCCAGGCCGAGCGAGGGGCACGTCTGCCGCGGATGCACTCGCCACCGCTGTCCGCTCCCGCCGGGAGCCCGACAGAAAGCACGGCAGGAAGCCCGGCAGGAAACGGTCCACGTACGGGCCTCGAGGCGCTGCTGCTCGACGAACTGTCGTCGCTCGAACCGCTGGAGCGGCGGATCCTCGACGCCACCGCGGTCCTCGGCGACCACGCCACGCCCGACCTGCTCGGCGCCATCACCGGCGTCCCCGTCAGCGAGGTCGTCGAGGCCCTGCACGAGGTGATGAAGCGTGACCTGATGAGGCCGGACCACGGACGCCGTCGTCTGGTGCTGCGTCACCCGGTCGTTCGTGCCCTGGTTCACGACAGCATCGCCCCCTGGCAGCGCGAACAACTGCACCGGCAGGCGGCCGCCGAACTCGCACGCGCGGGCGCGACCCTCCTCGAGCAGGCCCACCACATCGAACAGTCGCTGAACGGCTGGGACCCACAGGCCGCCGCCCTGCTCACCGAGGCCGCCGAAGAGACCGCGATGACCGCTCCGGCCACCTCCGCCCACTGGTCGGGCGCGGTGCTGCGCATCCTCCCGGACACACCCCAACACCTGGGAACGCGACGTGAGTTGATGCTGCTGCGGGCCCGCACGCTGGGCGTGACCGGCGCGCTGCGCGAGAGCCGGGACCTGCTGCATGAGGTGATCGATCTGCCGGATGGGGAGCCGGGTCCGGACGACGACGGCGTCGCCGTCCGGACGTCCGCCGTCGCGCAGTGCGCCCTCATGGAGCGCTACCTGGGCCGCTACCAGGAGGCCGAAGCGCTGCTGCGCCGCGAACTCGCCCGCACCCCCGGCACCTCACCGTCGCAGCAGGTCGAGCTCGGCTCCGAGGTGGTGTCCTGCGCGCTGTTCGGCTCCCGCTTCGCCGGGGCGCGCGAGGAACTCGCCAGGACGGTGGCGGTCGCCGGTGACCTGGGCGATCCGGTCGCCGAGGCGGGCGTACTCGCGCTGGCGGCGATGTGCGAGGCGTACGAGGGCAATGTGGACGCGGCGCTCAAGTACGCCGAGTCGGCGGCGCTGATCACGGACCTGCTGACGGGTGACGACCTCAGCGGTCTGGGCGAGCCGCTGGCCAGGCTGGGCTGGAGCGAGCTGTTCCTCGAGCGCTTCGCCGAGGCCGAACGGCATGCCGACCGTGGGCTGGAGGCCGCCCGCCGGACCGGCCAGCTCCATATGCTGCCGCACCTTCTGCTGTGCAAGGCGTACGCGCACCTCAACACCTGCCGGATCGCGACAGCGCTGGAGTTCGCCGAAGAGGCCGTCGACGTCGCGCGGGCTCTGGGCAGCGGAGAGCTGACCGGCTTCGCTCTCGCGATCCGGGCCCTGGTGCTGATGCAGGCGGGCAACCGGACCGCGCTGGCCACGGCCGAGGAGGCGGTCGAAGCCGTCGGTGCGGGCGATTCCTGGTGGGCGACGGTGAGCAGGAGCGTGCTCGCCCAGGTGGTGCTGACGGTGACGGGCGATCCGTACCGGGCGTGGGACCTCATGCTGCGGGCGGGCGACGGGAAGGATCTGGCGCGGCTCCAGCCGTCGCTGCGGCCGACTCTGGTCGAAGTCGTCGTCAACGCGGCGCTGGCCACCGGCCGGATGTCGGAGGCCGAGTTCTATGCCGAGCGTGCCGCCAAGGAGGCGGAGCAGCTCGGGCTGCCGGTGCAGCGTGGGGCGGCGCTGCGGTGTCTCGCCCAGCTCGACGCACATCGCGGCGATCCGGCCGCGGCTGCGCAGAAGTACGTACGAGCGGCGCAGGTGAGTGCGCGGTCCGGTGCGACGCTGCGCGAGGCGCAGTCGCTGCTGCTCGGGGCCCCGCATGTGAAAGCGGCGGGGGTTCCCCATCAGGCGGCCGATATGTGGCGGCGTGGCCGTCGGCTGGCGCAAGAAGGCGGAGCCCAACTGCTGGTCGGACTCGCCGACATGCTGCGTCCGGCGGTGCTGGACACTGCGAACGGGCGGGCGGCTGGGCCTGGCCTCGCCGAGACGCCCGTACCGGTTCCAGGGCTGGCCGCGCTGACCGCCCGCCAGCGGGAGATCGCCGGCCTGGTCGGCGAAGGGCTCAGCACGCGGGGCATCGCCTCCAGGCTGCACCTCAGCACGCGTACGGTCGAGAGCCACATCGCCGCGGCCTACCGCAAGACGGGCGCGACTTCGCGTGCCGCGCTCGCGTCCCTGATGGCCCGCGAAAGGGCCCGGGGTGAGTGAACCGCCGGGGACGCCGGGGACGCCGGGCCCCCTCACGGACCGGACGCCCCTCGCGGACCGGACTCCTCCCACGGACAGGACGCCCTTCGTCGGCCGTGCCACCGAACTCGATTGGCTCGACTGGGCCTTGGAACGGTCCGGGATGGACGGTCCTGCCGTCGTCGACATCACCGGTGAGGCCGGGATCGGCAAGAGCCGGCTGCTGGCCGAGTTCGGCGGGCGGGCCCGTGGGCGCGGGGTGACCGTGCTGTTCGGCCGGGCGACGGAGTACGAGCGGCACAGCCCGTACCGGCCGTTCGCCGACGCCTTCGCCGACCTCGAACCTCAAGCGCTGTGCGGCTTCGGGGAGTTGGCGCAGCTCGCCCCCGTCCTGAGCGGCGCCGCCAAGTGGCCGCCGAGGGTGCCCGAGGGGCGTGACCGGTTCGGGCTGCACCGGACGATGACCCAGGCGCTGTGCCACCTCGGCGGCGAGCGTCTTGTGGTGATCTTGGAAGACCTCCACTGGGCCGACCCGGCCTCCCTGGAACTGCTCGATCACCTCGTACGGCACCCGGTGTCCTCGCCCGTACTGCTGGTCGTCTCCCGCCGTGACCGCCAGGCGCCCACCGCGCTCGCCGCCTCGCTGACCCGCGGAGTGGACACCGGCGCGGTACTCCGCCTCCCGCTGGGCCCGCTCGACGAACAGGCCTGCGTCGACGAACTGGCGGGCGACCTGCCCTCGGCCTGGGCCGCCGACATCTACGCGGCGAGCGAAGGCAACCCGCTGTACTTTCTCGCGCTGCTGCAGGCGCACAGGGCGGCCCGGCTTCCCCGGACCGTTCCGCCGGCTTCCCGGGATGTGCTCGGTGGCGTATCGGGAGGGATCCCCGCCGTTCTCGGAGCGCTGCTGCTGGACGAGTTGTCGCCGCTGAGCCCGCTGGAGCGCCGTACCGTCGAAGCCGCCGCGGTACTCGGCGACCGCGCCACCGCCGATCTGCTCGGCGCGCTGACCGGGGCGCTGGTCAGCGACATCCGGAGCACGCTCGACGCGTTGATGAGCCGTGACCTCATCCGGATCAGCCCGGGAGGACGCGGGCTGACCCTGCGTCACCCCGTGATCCGCACCCTGGTCCACAACAGCATCGAGCCCTGGCGACGCGAGGAGTACCACCGCCTTGCCGCCACCGAACTGACCAGAATCGGCGCACCGGTTGCCGACCGGGCACACCACCTGGACCAGTCGGTGACCGGCTGGGACCCGGCGGCGGCCGAGGTGCTGACCGAAGCCGCCGAGCGGACCGCCACCACCGCTCCGGCCGCCTCGGCGCACTGGCTCGGCGCCGTGCTGCGCATCCTGCCGAACACTCCGGAGCACCTCGCCAGAAGGCGCGAACTGATGCTGGCGCGCGCCCGGGCCCTGGGCGTCAGCGGCGGCCTGAAGGAGAGCCGGGACCTGCTCCACCAGCTGATCGACATGCCGGGTACGGAGGGAGACGACACCGTACGGATCTCAGCGGTCGCCCTGTGCTCCCTGATGCAGCGCAACCTCGACGAGTACCGCGAGGCGGAGGCACTGCTGCGCCGCGAGCTGGCCAGGCAACCCGGCCCCTCGCGGGCTCAACGTGTCGAGCTGGGGCTGGAGTTGGGCACCGCCGCGGTGTTCGCCTCCCGCTATGGGGAAGTACGAGCGGAACTCGCCGAAACGCTGAAGGCCGCCCGCTCTCTCGGCGATGAGATCGGTGAGGCGTCCGCGTTGTCGCTGGCCGCCATGGGGGAGGCGTACGAGGGCGACATGGCGGCGTCGCGGAAGTTCGCCCGGCTCGCGGCCAGGCTGGTGGACGGGCTGACCGACAGCGATGTCGCCCGCCTGTGCGAGTCCCTGGTCAGGCTGGGCTGGACCGAGGCGTTCCTGGAGAACTTCGCCGACACGGAGCGGCACGCCGAGCGCGGCCTGGCGGTCGCCCGGCGGACCGGCCAGCTGTACATGACGTCGCAGCTCCTGCTGTGCAAGGCGTACGCCCACTTCATCACCTGCCGCATCACGACCGCGAGGGAGCTGGTCGAGGAGGCCGAGTCCGTCGCACGGGCCGTCGGCAGCTCCGAACTCCTCGGCTTCACCCTGGCGTTGAAGTCCGTCATTCTGGCGCAGGCCTACCCACAGGGTGATCCCCGTCCGCTGGCCGTCGCCGAGAACGCGGCGTCGGTGGCCGGGAACAGCCACACCTGGTGGGGAAACGCGTACAAGTCCCTGCTCGCCTACGCCGCACTGAGCTCCGGCGATCCGCACCGGGCACGGGACGTCATGCTCGAAGCCGGCGGGAAGGACCTGCACCGGCTGCAGCGCTCGATGCGCCCCAACCACCTGGAACTGCTCGTCACCACGTCCCTGGCCACCGGCGACACGGCGGACGCCGAACGTTGGGCCGAACTCGCCCACGAGGAGGCGAGCCGGCTCGGCCTGGCGGCCAAGCGGGCGGCCGGGTTGCGCAGCCTCGCCCAGATCGCGCAGCGCCGCGGCGATGTGGCGGCGGCCGCGCGTATGTACGCGGAGGCCGCGCGGGAGAACCGCCGCTCAGGGACGACGCTCCGGGAGGTGCAGTCGCTGCTGTTCGGCGCCCCGCTCATGGCGGCCGTCGGCGAGCACGCCCGTGCGCGCGCCATGTGGCGCCGCGGACGGCGACTTGCCGCGGACGGCGGCGCCGGGCTACTGCTCGGTGTAGCGGACCGGGTACGCCCGAAGGTCTTCGCCGCCGCGGGCGTCCCGCCGGACGTGCCGGATCCGCTGTCCGGACTGACGTCCCGCGAGCGGGAGATCGCGCACCTGGTCGCCGAGGGCCTGACCAGCAAGGAAGTCGGCATGAAGCTGCACCTCAGCCCGCGAACCGTGGAGGGCTACCTGGGCCGGATCTACCGCAAGACGGGGGTGCCGTCCCGGGCGGCGCTGGCGTCGCTGGTCGTGGGCCGTTCCCGTTCCTAGGGCCTGGTCCGCTGCTCCCCTGAAGAGCTTCCGCTCCGGGCGGGCAGTCGGCGACGCAGCAGAAAACCCCACGGCGCGAGCCGTAGGAATCCCCCTCGTTCACGAGGGGGAGGAAGTCAACACGTGTATGGGTCATCCGTCCGTCCGCTTGACCCCGGGGTGGGTCTCGTCCCCAGTCAGTACGGCTTCCATCAGCTCGGCGAAGGCGATGAGCCTGTCCGGCTTGTAGTCCGTGAGCCAGCTGATCGAGGCGCCGCTGGAAGCCACCCATGACCGGTAGTCGCGAAGAAACTCGAGAAAGCGCGTGATGCGCCCGTCGTCGGTCAGGTACTCCTCATTGCCCACGTCACTGAGACCGTTTCCCTGGTTGCCCCGGCTCTCGATCCAGAAGGTGCGCCAGTCGCGCAGCCACTCGATCTCCCGGTAGACCGGGTTGGCTTCGACGTACATCGCGGCGAACGCCATGAACGCGTCCTGGGTCTGGTCGTGCGCGAAGGCGCAGTGCGTGCGATGGATGAACATCGACCAACTCACCTCAGCGGCTCCCAGTCCCCGTCCCCGGTCGCGGTCCACAGGTCGATCCCGCGGTCGGTCAGGGCCGTACGGAGCTCGTCGGCGGTCAGCCATGAGTCCAGCGGGACGAGGCCGGGCGCTTGCAGTCTCCCCGACAGCAACTGTTCGGCGGCGATCCCGGCGAGCAGGGAGGGGATCCGGCCGCCGTCCCGCGCCGCCGTCATTCCGAGCCGTCGGGTCACGGTTCGCCCTTCGCGTTGCCCGGTCACCGAGACGGTGAAGCCGCCCGCCTCGTCGCCGAACCGCCCCACGAACCAGGAGAGGCCTCGCACCAGCGGTATCCAGCGTTGCGGCGTCCGAGGACGGCCGGTGCGTGCGCGCAGGGTGGCGAACAGGCCCAACGCCCGGTTGACGACGGTGAATTCGGTGCCGGCCTTGAAGCTGACCGTGCCGGCAGCGTGGAGTTCGGTGAGGACGTCCAGATCGGCCATCTCGTACACCTGGTGGACGAGCCGGCGGCCGACGGGCGGTGGGAAGCGAGTCCATTCCGGTTCGGACCAGCCATGCACCATGGTCGGCACGCCCCCTCGGGGAGCGGAGAACCGGAGCCCCGCACCGTGCAGCATCGCCTCGAACATGGCCGGTCCCCGGTGCCGCCGGGTGTCGGGAGCCGCACAGCACGCGATCGTGTCGACGCGGTCCAGGCCGGCGGCGAGGTCGGCGACGATCAGCGCTTGGAGCCCGGGTACCACCGAGGCGCCGCTGAGCACCGGCGCCTTCGCCGAACGGGCCAGGTCGGATACGCCGTACCGGAAGGTGTGGTCCTCCGAGATGTCCACGTACGGAACACCGGCGGCCACGGCGGCCCTCAGCGGACCCCACGGGTGGGAGGCGTGGTCACCGACCGCCTGGAAAGGGCCGGCGCAGTGGATGACCGCCGCCGCCCCTTCGACGACGGGGCGCAACCGGTCCTCGTCGCTGTGGTCGCAGCCGACCCAGGTGACGCGGTCGGAGGCGAACTCCGGGTCGGGGCGGTGGCGTGAGACCACGGTGACGCGCACCGCCGGCAGCCGCAGGAGATCAGCGACGACGTACCGCCCGTAGAACCCGCTGCCGCCAATGACCACAATGTTCGCATCAGTCATGTGATCGAATGCTAGAGCAGGATGAAACGGTGCCTATTCCCCATGAACGACTGCACCGCCGCGTCTTCTTGGCCGCCGGCATCTACAACATCGCCTGGGGCTGCTACGCGGCCCTCGATCCCCAATGGCTGTTCCGGTTCGCCGACCTGCCCCCGCAGAACCATCCGCAGATCTTCATGACCCTCGGCATGGTGCTCGGCCTGTACGGCGTGCTCTATCTCGCCATCGCCCACCGCCCGAGCGAGGGCTTTCTCATCGCGGCGGTCGGACTGGCGGGCAAAGTCCTGGGCCCCCTGGGCTGGTTGTGGCTCTACCTCACCGGCCAGTGGCCCCTGGCGACCGGCATCATCCTGCTCACCAACGACCTGATCTGGTGGATCCCCTTCGCGCTCTACCTCCGCGACTCCTGGCCACGGTGGCGGGCAGACGCGGTGGGGGCGGCGTCCCGCGCATAGCGGCTACGGACGGCGGACGCGGGCCGAGCCGTTGACTGCGGCGGGTCTGAGCTGAGCACCAGCAGGCGGGAACATGAGTACGGCGACTCAAGCCGGACGGACGCCCCGCCTTCGACGATGGTGGTCAACGTCGTCGAGACCTGGAGACCGCCCCGTGCTCAGCCGCATAGCCGACCTCCTGGTGCCCGCCTTCGGCCGCTTGACCGTGACCACCGACCCCGGCGCCGACCTGCCACCGGGCAGCATCATCGCCCCGAACCACACCTCGCTCGCCGACCCCGCCGTCGTGATCGCCGCGCTGCACCGCCTCGGCGTCGAACCGGTCATCATGGCCACCGCCGGTCTGTGGCGCGTGCCCGTACTCGGTCGCTCCCTCACCCGCGAAGGACATATCCCCGTACACCGCGGCGATCCACGGGCCTCGGCCGCACTCGACCTGGCCGCCCAGGCCCTTGAACAGGGCAGGTACCTGCTCATCTACGCCGAGGGCGGCCTGCCCGGCCGCAAGGACGCCGCGGAGGCGCCCCCCGGCGACTTCCGCACCGGCCTGGCCCGCCTCGCCGAACGTACCGGCGCCCCCATCGTGCCCGTCGGCCAGGCCGGTTCCCGCCGCGTCACCTCTGGCAGCACGATCAAGCAGATCGCCGGCCTCGCCACAGCCCCGCTGCGCCGACCCAGCCTCCATGTCCACGTGGGCGCCCCGATCGTGCTGACCGGCGACAGCTCCGCAGGCACGGCGCGGGCCCGAGCGGCGGTGACCACCGCGTGGCGTACGGCGGCCACATTCGCCGCATAACGACCCCGCCGCACGCCTACCGGTCGACGTCCGCCCCCAGCACCTGGTCGTGGCGCCCCAGAAAGCGGAACGTGCCGTCGCTGACCTGGTAGAGGAAGCGGGTTCCGTCCGGTTTCAGGGTGTGCGAGTTGTCCTGGGCGAAGCGGATCGGCTTGGCCAGCCCGTCGTAGCCGGTGCGGAAGATGTGTTCGGCGACCTGGCCGGGGTCGATCGCGGCGCCGGTGCCCACAGCGGTGCGGGCGCGGGCGATCAGGCCGACAGCGTCGTACGCCTCGGCGGCCCATCGGCCGGGTGCCGAGCCGTGGCGTTCCCGGTAGGCGGCGGTGAACGCCTTCGCGGCCTTCGTGCCGGCCGACTGCGGTTCGGTGTACGGGGCTTCGACCACCCAGCCCGCGGCCGCATCGCCCGCCTCCTCGAGGAAGGCCGGCCGCAGCACGGGCTCGAAGCCCACGCGTGGACCGGTGAATCCCGCCGCCGAGAGCGCACGGGCGCAGGCCGCGGCGCGGGTGGGGGAGGTCCCGGCGTAGACGACGGCACCCGGGCGGGTGGCCAGGGCCTCGGTGCGATGTCAGGAGGGTGCGGTTGGAGTGCGCCTGCTGGCACCATGCGCACGTGGTTGACCTCGCGCGCATCAAGGCAGAGACCGTGGCGTACTTCCGAACACTCGATGAGGAAGCCACCCTGCGGCATCACTTCCGCCATACCGACGAGGAAGGCGGCTTGTGGTACTTCGAGGCTGTGCCCGACGGCAGCGAGTTGACTGTCGTCAAGCAGGCCGAGTTCACACCGGACGGTGCGCTCCACCGATACAGCTGGGAGCACCTGGAGGACGAACACGGCTTCCTGACGGACCAGGCGCTCAATCCCAAGGAAGACCAACTGGAGTCCATAACAGCCGAGGAGTTCCAACGGCTGTGGGCCCGATGAACGCCCGAGCACCCTGCAGAAGAGAGGCTGGGACGTAGCACGAGTGACCCGCGGTTTGTCGCATGGCCGGACTGCTGCGAACTTGCCCGCCTGCACCGCCGCTGACCCTAGGTGACTGCTGTATCCGGCATGACGTGGCACGGGGCGCTGCACTGGCTGAGCCTGGCGACGCTAGTGCTCACGACTTGCCGGGTACCCGTACCGTCAATCTGGCGCTCGGCGCGGGGGCATGCAGCCATCATCCCGTTCGGTGTCTCATAGCTGCTGGTCGGCTGTTCCGCACAGTCCTTCTCGCCATGCCACGAACAGCCGCCTCGCCTTCCCACCGTGCCCTTGCTGTGCAGCATCGCGTCGTAGGTGTGCTTCACGATGGACACGAGAGCTCCTGAGGTGAGCAGGGCCTGAGGATGCAACGGTAGCCAGAGCCGGGGGATCGGAACAGGACTTGTCACATACAAGAGGGCGGAGACCAAGGAGATGAAGGTCTCCGAATGTCCTTCGCGCTCTCAGCTTGGGAAGCTCGGTTCACCCGGCGTCCGCGGCAGGGCTGACCTGCGACGGAGCTGCGATGCAAACATTTGGCCCGTCGGCCTGGCCCCGTGATTCCCCGTGGTCCTCGCAGATCAGAGCGTGGGGTTACACCTTCTTGACGACGATCGAGTCCGGGACCAGTTGCTCCAGGTCGTCCACGTCCGAGGTGAAGACGGTGACCTGCCCCTTCTGCTGGCGGGCGATGACGGCGAGTACCGCGTCGATCGCGTACTTGTGGCCGTGCAACTTCACGTCGGCCAGGAGCCGGCGGGCCTGGCGGGCCTCGTCCTTTCCGATCTCGGCGACCTTGAGCCGAGAGAGCACCCAGTCCCAGCGCTGCTCGGTGGTCCTGCCGTCGTACGCCTCGACCAGCGTCATCGGAGACGTCACCACCTCGGCTTCGCCTCGAGCCGCGAGGTCGATCCAGGCGATCATCTTGCGGTCGCCTCGCACGGCCAGGGACAGCGCTTCGCAGTCGAGTACGAAGACGCGCAGTGGCCGCTGCTTGTGCTCACCGGCCCGCTTCTTCACGCGGCCTCTCCGGCGTCGCGCTTGCCGACTGCGCGGCGGCGCTCGTGCTCGGCGTCGAGATCCTCCAGGTCCTCGAACGCTGCCGTGCGCTCCTCCTCGCTGAGCGGGCCGTGTTCCTCCTGCAGCCAGTCGGACAGTTCCCGCAGCCGGTCGCGGTCGCGCTTGAAGCGAAGCGCCTCGGCGACGTACGCCGACAGGCCCCGTTCCGCCGCCTCCCCGCGGATCTCGTCCAGGAGATCCTCGGGGATCGTCACCGTCACCTTCTTGGTAGTCGCCATACAGCAGACCATACTCTTGGTGTTGTCACCCATACCAGGGCCCGACTGCGAACTGAGGACGACCGACTGAGACGGACAACGTCGAAGGGCCCCACCGCGAACGGTGGGGCCCTTCGACTTCGTGCCCGGTGAGGCACTGGCGGAGGATACGAGATTCGAACTCGTGAGGGGTTGCCCCCAACACGCTTTCCAAGCGTGCGCCCTAGGCCTCTAGGCGAATCCTCCGCCGGAAACATTACAGGACTCCGGGGAGTGGTCGCGAACTCGTTCGTGCCGGTCAGATCCTGTACCCTGTGCGGAGCCCCTCACGCGGCGCTATCTGACTGAACTCCCCCAGGGCCGGAAGGCAGCAAGGGTAGGTTGGCTCTGGCGGGTGCGTGGGGGGCGCTTGCGTTCCGGGGGAATCCAGAGGGTCCGTACGGGGCTGGCGCCGGGGTTGTTCCGCGGGCGGTCCGGGTTGTCAGTGGGCGCCTATAACCTCGTATGCGTGTCGTCTCTCGCGCTGTACCGCCGTTATCGCCCGGAGTCGTTCGCCGAGGTCATCGGGCAGGAGCATGTAACCGACCCGTTGCAGCAGGCGCTGCGGAACAACCGGGTCAATCACGCGTACCTGTTCAGTGGGCCGCGCGGCTGCGGAAAGACGACCAGTGCGCGCATCCTGGCCCGCTGTCTGAACTGCGAGCAGGGGCCTACGCCCACGCCCTGCGGGGAGTGCCAGTCCTGCCGGGACCTGGCCAGGAACGGGCCGGGGTCCATCGACGTCATCGAGATCGACGCCGCCTCGCACGGCGGTGTGGACGACGCCCGTGACCTGCGGGAGAAGGCCTTCTTCGGGCCGGCAAGCAGCCGGTACAAGATCTACATCATCGACGAGGCGCACATGGTCACCTCGGCGGGCTTCAACGCCCTGCTGAAGGTGGTCGAGGAGCCGCCGGAGCATCTCAAGTTCATCTTCGCCACGACCGAGCCCGAGAAGGTCATCGGAACCATCCGGTCGCGGACGCACCACTACCCGTTCCGGCTCGTGCCGCCGGGGACCCTGAGGGAGTATCTGGCCGAGGTTTGCGGGCGTGAGGGCGTTTCCGTCGAGGACGGGGTCCTTCCGCTTGTCGTGCGGGCCGGGGCCGGGTCCGTACGTGACTCCATGTCCGTCATGGATCAGCTGCTGGCCGCGGTCGGTACGGATGGTGTGACGTATGCCATGGCGACCTCGCTGCTGGGGTATACGGACGGGTCCTTGCTGGACTCCGTTGTCGAGGCCTTCGCGGCGGGGGACGGGGCCGCTGCCTTCGAGGTCGTGGACCAGATCATCGAAGGGGGCAATGATCCTCGGCGGTTCGTAGCCGATCTGCTGGAGCGGCTCAGGGACCTGGTGATTCTGGCGGCGGTGCCCGATGCCGCGGAGAAGGGGCTCATCGATGCTCCCTCCGATGTGGTGGAGCGGATGCAGGCCCAGGCCGGGGTTTTCGGCGCGGCCGAGCTGAGCCGGGCCGCCGACATCGTCAATGACGGGCTTACGGAGATGAGGGGGGCGACCGCGCCCCGGCTCCAGCTTGAGTTGATCTGCGCTCGGGTGCTGCTGCCCGCCGCGTATGGCGATGAGCGGTCTGTCATGGCTCGGCTCGACCGGTTGGAGCGGGGGATCAACTTCACGGGGGCGGGGGCCGGGCCTGCCATGGGGTACGTGCCTGGGCCCGAGGTGCATGGGGGTGCGGTTCAGGGGGGTCCGGTTCACGGGGGTGCGCAGGGCGGCCCGGCGGGGGTGCCTGCTGGTCCGCAGGGGAGCGGGCCGGAGGCGGCTCGGGCGGCGGTGCGGGGGGCGGGGGCTCCGGGATCCGGGGCCGGTGCGGGTGGTGCGGTTGCCGGTGCAGGTGCAGGTGGGGCGGCTGGAAGGGCGCAGGAAGCGGGGTCCGGGCCGGCGGCTCAGGGCGCCGCCGGCCAGCCTCCGGCCGCGCCGGCAGCTCCGTCCCCTCAGCAGCCCCCCGCTCAAGCACCGCCCGCTCAGGCGCCGACGGGCGCTCCCCCGGCTGCATCCTCGGGCGCTTCCTCCACCGGGCAAGCGCCCGGTGCCTGGCCCACCGCGACGGCCGCGGGCAGCGGTCGGCGTCCCGGTGGGTGGCCGACGGCGGCGCCTGCGGGCGGCGGGCAGACTCCGGCCGCGTCGTCACCGCCCCCCACGGCTCCGCCGCCTACGGGCCGACCCGCACCATCCGCCCCTGCGGGCCCTTCCGGCCCTACCGCCCCTTCCGCTCCGGCGGCTCCCGTGAGCGGCGGCCCCGACCCTCGCATGCTGTGGCCGAACATCCTTGAGGCGGTGAAGAACCGGCGCCGTTTCACGTGGATCCTGCTCAGTCAGAACGCGCAGGTCGCGGGCTTCGACGGTACGACGCTCCAGCTCGGCTTCGTCAACGCGGGTGCGCGCGACAACTTCCTGAGCAGCGGCAGCGAGGAGGTGCTGCGCCAGGCATTGGTCGAGCAGTTCCAGGTGCAGTGGAAGATCGAGGCGATCGTCGATGCGTCCGGGGGTTCAGCGGCAGCACCTCCGACGGCCGGGCCCGGGACCGGCGGAGGTTACGCATCCGGCGGGGGTTACGGCTCCCCGAGCGCCGCCAATCCGCCCGCGTCCAGGCCCTCCGCGCCACAGCAACCCGCTGCCTCGACGCCCGGGCCGAGCGCACCCCAGGCTCCGGCCACCCCCGCTCCGGCCCCCGCCGCATCGACGACGCCTCCGCCGCGCCCCTCGGCTCCGGAGCCGCCACCCGTATCCCCGGAGGACGACACCCCGGAGGACGATGATCCCGACCTCGACGAGTCGGCGTTGTCGGGGCATGAGCTGATCGTGCGGGAGCTAGGAGCGACAGTGGTGGAGGAGTTCTCGAACGAGTAGCGAGTCGCCTGTAGCGAGTAGTAGGCAGGCGCAAGCTGTCGGAGGAGGTGACTTCGATGGCGCGGCTGGTTGTCGACGGAGAGGACGTCGTGGTCCGGCCGACCGGGCTGGAAAGGTTCCTTGGTCTGCGCCAAGAGGTCCGGATACCGCTGGCGGCCGTCAGCGACGTACGGATCGAACGGGACTGGTGGCGCACGCTGCGTGGCCGGCGGCGCCACGGCCGGTCGAGCCCCGGCCGCTACTGCCTGGGCGAGTGGCAGCACGCGCAGGGCTGGGACTACGTCGCGGTACGCGCGAACAGTCCCGCGGTCCTCGTCGACCTGCGGCCCTCCGCGCCGTACGCCCGCCTCGCCGTCTCCGTACCCGACCCCGAACCTGTCGCCGAGGCGATCCGGCAGCGACGGGACGAGCACGCCAGGAACCAGCCGAGAGCGCCAGAAGCGGCCCCGACAGCGCCGTCATCGGACCAGGCACCACCGGCGAAACCGCACACCCGAGGTCACCGTTCAGGATCCCCCGGCCCCGTGACAGGCCCTGTCACCTCCACAAAGGCGGGCCGCAGGAGTCGGTCGCCCACGCGGTAGCCGGGCCGGAGGATCTCCGTGCAGGTCAGACCGGGCGCGTCCGGGGAGACGTGGTGCCGGGCCGCTTCGTGGCGCGTGGGGTCGAAGGGGTCGCCCTCCTCGCCGAAGGACTCGAGGCCCAGCGAACCGAGTTGGGTCTCCAGGGTCTCGGCGATGTCCTTCATGCCGGGTGTCAGGGGCTCGTACTTGCGTGTTCGGTCGACGGCGTCCAGTACGGGCAGAAGGGCACGCAGGACGTTGGCCGCCGCGATCTGACGTATGGCCATCCGGTCCCTGCGTACCCGCTTGCGGTAGTTGTCGTACTCGGCCTTCACCCGCTGGAGGTCGGCGGTGCGCTCCTCCAGCAGGCGCTCCAGCTCCTCCTGCGTCCGCGGCCGGGTTCGGTTCATCGTCAGCCTGCCCGTGAACTGTCGCCTGCCCGTGAACTGTCGCCCGTCCGTGAGCTGTCATCGTCGACGATCTCGGCGTCCACCACCTCGTCGTCCCCGCTCGCTCCGGCCTGACCGGCCTGCCCATCCTGCCCAGGCTGCTCACTGCCCGCGCGGGGCTGCTCGTACATCGCCGTGCCGATCTTCTGCGCGGCCGTCGCCGCCTTCTCCATCGACTGCCGGATGGCGGCGGTGTCCTCGCCCTTGAGCTGCTCCTTCAGGTCCACGAGCGCGGCCTCGGTCTCGCTCCGCGCGTCGGCCGGGATCTTCTCCTCGTTGTCCTTGATGAGCCGCTCCGTCTGGTAGACGAGCTGCTCCGCCTGGTTACGGGTCTCGGCGGCCTCGCGGCGCCTGCGGTCCTCCTCCGCGTGCTGTTCGGCCTCGCGGACCATGCGGTCGATGTCGTCCTTCGGCAGCGCGGAGCCACCGGTGACGGTCATCTTCTGCTCCTTGCCCGTACCGAGGTCCTTCGCGGAGACGTGCATGATTCCGTTGGCGTCGATGTCGAAGGCCACCTCGATCTGCGGCACACCGCGCGGCGCGGGCGCGATGCCCGTCAGCTCGAACATGCCGAGCTTCTTGTTGTACGCCGCGATCTCCCGCTCGCCCTGGAAAACCTGCACGGTCACGGACGGCTGGTTGTCCTCCGCGGTCGTGAAGATCTCCGAACGACGCGTCGGGATCGTCGTGTTGCGCTCGATGAGCTTGGTCATGATGCCGCCCTTGGTCTCGATACCGAGGGACAGCGGTGTGACATCCAGCAGCAGTACGTCCTTGACCTCGCCCTTGAGCACACCCGCCTGGAGCGAGGCACCGACGGCCACCACCTCGTCCGGGTTGACGCCCTTGTGCGGCTCCTTGCCCGTCAGCTCCTTGACCAGCGAGGTTACGGCAGGCATCCGGGTCGAACCGCCCACCAGGATCACGTGGTTGATGTCGGACAGCTTGATTCCGGCGTCCTTGACCGCCTGGTGGAAGGGCCCCTTGCAGCGGTCGAGCAGATCACTTGTCAGCTGCTCGAACTGGGCGCGCGTCAGCTTCTCGTCCAGGTGCAGCGGACCCTCCGCGGAGGCCGTGATGTACGGCAGGTTAATGTTGGTCTCCGACGAGCTGGACAGCTCGATCTTCGCCTTCTCCGCCGCCTCGCGCAGCCGCTGCACGGCCATCTTGTCCTTGGCCAGATCCACGCCGTACGCGTTCTTGAACTGCTTGACCAGGTGGTCGACGATCCGCTGGTCCCAGTCGTCACCGCCGAGATGCGTATCGCCGTTGGTCGCCTTCACCTCGATGACGCCCTCGCCCATCTCGAGCAGCGACACGTCGAAGGTGCCGCCGCCGAGGTCGAAGACCAGGACCGTCTGGTCGTTCTCCTTGTCCAGTCCGTACGCGAGGGCCGCGGCCGTCGGCTCGTTGATGATGCGCAGGACGTTGAGACCGGCGATCTCACCGGCTTCCTTGGTCGCCTGGCGCTGGGTGTCGTCGAAGTACGCGGGTACGGTGATCACCGCGTCCGTCACGTCCTCGCCCAGGTACGCCTCGGCGTCGCGCTTGAGCTTCTGCAGGACTCGCGCGGAGATCTCCTGCGGGGTGTAACGCTTCCCGTCGATGCTGCCCTTGTCGGGGAAACGCCACGCGTGGTCCCCCATGTGCCGCTTGACGGACCGCGCGGTGCGCTCGACGTTCGTCACCGCCTGGCGCTTGGCGATCTCGCCGACCAGCACCTCGTTGCTCTTGGCGAACGCCACGACCGACGGGGTCGTCCTGGCGCCCTCCGTGTTCGTGATGACGGTGGGCTCGCCGCCTTCGAGGACCGAGACCACCGAGTTCGTCGTGCCGAGGTCAATACCGACCGAGCGTGCCATCTCTCCCTCCTCGTACGCTGCGGGTTTGGCACAACCTGCCTCACTCTTTGAGATAAAACTTGAGTGCTCTCTTGTCAAGGTGAGGACGCGCTCGGGGGACACTGCGGGTACGTTGTGGCTGGTCGCGCGGTACCGCCCAGCAAACCGGCGGAGCCAACCCGCTCAGGGCGAGATCTGCACCTTCTTCGACACCGTCACCTGGTCGATGTCCGACGTACGGACCGTGACGTTCATGGTCCAGGTTCCGGGGAGCGGAAGGTTGAGGGAGTTGGTGCCCCAGTAGCCGCCCTGGTCGGTGAGTTCGGCGTCGATGGGGCCGATCTTCTCGGCGGGCAGGGTGAAGGTGAGGCGGAGTTCGGGAACCGTGGCGATGACTCCGTCGGAGCGTATGACCACCGCCTGGACCGTGTTCTCGTTGACACGACCCGGCTCCAGAACGATCTGGACCTTGCCCTTGCCGTTCGGAGTGCCGACGTCGAAGGGGATCAGGGTCATCGAGGTCGTGGGCTGACCGGCCGGAGCCGTAGGCGTGTCCGGGGTCTCGGTCGCGGCCCGGCCCGGCTGGGTGCCGGTGAGAACCGTCGTGAGCAGCAACACCATGACGCCTACGACGACTTCGGCCAGTACGGAACGGCGCAGGGCCTGGTGAGGGGGCGGGCTCGCGGCGTGTTCGCCGCCTTCGCCAATGTCGACGGGCTTGCCGGGCTCATCGCGACCGTCGTGCTCCTCAACCCCCTCGGCCTTGCCGGTCTCGTCCCCCGCACCCCCACCCCCGGCACTCGTACTCGCCGCTCCCACCGCCTCCAACTCCCGCACCCGCACCGGCTCTTGAGCCGCGAGCAGCCCCGCCGTCCAGCGCCGCGAGTACGCCGCCGCCCCCAGCAGCAGCACCACCGCGCACACCTTGGCGGCCAGGATCCGCCCGTACGACGTACCGGTGAGCGCCTCCCAGGAACCGAGCCCCCGCCACGACTGGTAGACCCCCGTGATCACCAGGACCACCACGGACGCGAAAGCGAGCCGCGAGAAACGGGCCACCGACGCCGCCGAGGGCAGGGTCTCGTCCCGGCGCAGCGTGGTGAGCAGCGCAACGAGGCCGCCCATCCAGACCGCCATCGCGAGCAGATGCAGTACGGAGGAGACGATCGCCACGGGAACCTGGATCCCCGCGGACGCGTGCTCGGCGGCAGCCCAGGTGACCGCCAGCGCCACGGCGAGCACCCCGCCCGATACGACGACGGCGAGCTTCGGCCGCTCATCCACAAGCACGTCCGTCCGATCGTCCGCCCGCTCATCCGTCCGCACGTCCGCCCGTGACGCATCACGCGCACCCCACAGTCGTACGAGAAAGACCCCCGCCAACCCCACCAGCACCAGCCTCGCCAACAGCGCCCAGCCCGGCCTGCTGCTCAGCGTGTCCTTGAGGAGGGAGAGGTCGAGGAGGGTCGTGGGGCCGGTCCCGCGGGCGTACGGGCCGCGGAGGAACAGGAGCGCGACGGTGGACAGGAGCAGGGTCCACCAGGCGAGGCGGAACAGTTTCCGGAGGGGGCGTACGGCGGGCGGGCGGCAGGCGAGGACGAAGGTGGCGGCGCCGATGAGCAGTGCGCCGGCGGTGTATGCGGCGTACCGGGCCAGGTCGTAGAGCAGACCGGAGGCGGGGTCCACGGCGGGCTCGGCGGAGGCGTTCGCGGTGGTCGCCGAGGGTGCGCCGATGGAGAACGTGAACGCGCCCGAGATGGGGTGGCTATCCGCCGAGACCACCCGCCAGGCCACGGTGAACGTGCCCTCCGGCAGATCGTCCCGGAGCCGTACGCGCACGGTGTCGGAGCCGCCGGCGTGCTCGGCGGGGCCCGCGTTCATGCGTACGTTGTCGGGGCTGAGGACCCGGATCGAGTCGTCGGAGATACCGACCGACTCGGTGAAGGTCATGGTGACCTGCTTCGGGGCGGTCTTGAGAACGGTGCCCTCGCGGGGGTCGGTGTCGCGCACGGAGGAATGCGCGGACGCGGTTCCGGCCCCGCCCAGTAGGAGCAGGGTGCCCAGCATCAGCACGAGGGCCACCGCCCGTCGCGGCGCCGCCACCATCCGCGGTATTCGGCCCACGTTGCCTCTTCCTCTCCCTGCGCCTGCTGCGTATCAGTCCTCCGATGGGGATACGAATGTACGCAGCACCGTGCTCACCTCCGAGCCCCGCGCGCCCCGGCTGTCCTCACGGCACCCGCGCGCCTCCGCCCGACCTCACCACGTAGGTCGCGCCGACACCCCGCCGTCCACGACCAGGTCGTGTCCCGTGATCCACGAGGCCAGCGGGGAGGCGAGGAACACGCAGGCGTCGCCGACGTCTTCCGGGCGGCCCAACCGGCCGGTGGGTACGGCCTGTTGCCAGCGCTGTACGCCGTCCGGCCAGGCCTCCGCGAGGCCTTCGCGGTCGATCAAGCCTGGTGAGACGGTGTTGACGCGGATCCCGTACGGACCGTACTCCAGAGCCGCCGACCGTGCGTGCATGATGACGGCCGCCTTGGACGCGGAGTAGTGGGCGTGCATCGGGGCGGGGTGCGTGCCCTCGATGGAGGCGATATGGGTGATGCTCCCGCGGCTGCCGTCCTTACGGACCCTGCCGTCGCCCTCGCGCATCACCTCCACCGCGGCCTGTGTGCACGCGAACACGCTCGACAGGTTCGCGTCGACCACCGCCCGCCAGTCGGCCAGGGTCATGCCGGGCAGTTGCTGGACCGGCTGTGCGCCCGCGTTGTCGACCAGTGCCGTCAGGGTGCCGCCGCCCCAGTCCGCGGCCTCGCGCACCAGGCGCCGGCACTCGACCTCGTCGGTGAGTTCGGCGTGCATGGCTACGGCGCTGCCGCCCGCGTCCTCGATGAGCCCGACGACCTCGCGGGCCCCCTCCGCGTCCGTACGGTAATGAACGGCCACCGCCGCTCCCGCCTCGGCGAACCGCAACGCGATTCCCCGTCCGATGCCGCCAGAAGCCCCGGTCACCAGCGCAACCTGCCCGTCGAGCAGCCCGCTCACAGCCGCCCCATTCACAGCCGACCCGCTCACGACCGGCTCAGCGCGGAGATCCGCGCCGCCTCCGCCGGGTACCGCGTGGTCAACTCGGCCGCGTCCCCGTGCTCGTACCCGCCGTATGTGAACCCGGGCGCCATCGTGCACCCGAAGAACGACCAGGCCCCGCCCGCCACGACCCGCGCGCCCATCCAGGTCCCCGCGGGCACCGTGAACTGGACGTATTGCCCACCGAGCACATCGGGACCGAGGACAACGGTGCGGGACGTACCGTCCGGGTCGAGCAGCAGCATCTCCAGCGGATCACCGAGGTAGAAGTGCCACACCTCGTCGGTGGGAAGCCGGTGCATCGCGGAGAAATCCCCCGGCTCCGAGGTCAGCAGCACAACGATCGAGGTCCCCTCGGGCCGCCCGTCCGCCCGCTCGGGCCCGGCCCAGAGCTCCCGGAACCGCCCGCCTTCCTTGGGGATCGGCTCCAACTGATAGTGATCGACGAGGTCTTCGGGAGTGATGTCACTGGCCATCCTCCGACCCTAAGGGCCCGCAGGCACCGCAGCACCCACCGCCCGAACGCCTAGTCCACGTCGGCGACTTGGCGAGCCCGGAGCAGCGGTTGCACACCCTGGGGTACTGGTGCGACGGACTGGCGGGACGGGTGAGCGTGGTGTTCAGCGAGTGTGGAGGGCTGGGCGCCGGGCGGGCGTGAAGAGGTGCATGGGGCGATGCTCGAAGTATGGACGTGACCCTTCACCTCGCTCAGCAGCCCGAAGCCGACGAACTCCTCGGGCGCAGTCCGCTGGCCGCGCTGGTCGGCATGCTGCTGGACCAGCAAATCCCGATGGAGTGGGCGTTCGCAGGCCCGTACACCATCGCCCAGCGGCTGGGCGCGGACGACCTCGACGCACACGAGATCGCGGCATACGACCCCGAGGCCTTCGCCACCCTCCTCGCCACCAAACCGGCCGTGCACCGCTACCCCGGCTCGATGGCCACGCGGATCCAGCAGCTGTGCCAGTACCTGGTGGAGCACTACGACGGCGACGCCGCCGCACTCTGGAAGGACGCGGCCAGCGGCACGGAACTCCTCAACCGCCTGAACTCCCTCCCCGGCTTCGGCACCCAGAAGTCCCAGATCTTCCTGGCCCTCCTGGGCAAACAACTCGGCGTACGCCCAGACGGCTGGCGCGAGGCCGCCGGCGCATACGGCGCCCCCGAGTCCTTCCGCTCGGTAGCCGACATCACGGGCCCCGAGTCCCTGGCGAAGGTACGGGCCCACAAGCAGGAGCTGAAAGCGGCGGCCAAGGCGGCAAAGGGATCGGGCAAGCCCTCGGGCAAGTCCCCCAATAAGTAGGGGACTTCCGGCCGCGTGACGCCTAGCGTCGCCCGTATGACCACCCCCTTCGGGCCTGCCATCGACACCCGCCCCCTGTTCGCGCCTGAGCGCCGGGCGCTACTCGACCTGCTCGGCTCGCTGGAGGCCGGGGACTGGGGGCGGCCGACGGTCTGCCCGGGGTGGGACGTGCACGATGTGGTCGGCCATGTCCTCAACGACTACATGCGCCGCCTCTCGGGCCTCCGGGACGGCTGGAGCGGGGCCGTGTTCGCCGACGACGAGACGCTGCCCGCGTACGTGGCGCGCATGAACGGTGTCTTCGTCGAGGCGACCCGCCAGTGCAGCCCGCGCCTGATGACCGAGCTGCTCGCACACCTCGGCCCGCAGCTCGACGAGGTCTGGGCCGGCGCCCGGCTCGACGCCCCCGCCCCCGTCGATGTGTCGTGGGCCTCCACGAACGAGCCGAGTCCCGCCTGGCTGGACATCGCCCGCGAGTACACGGAGTTCTGGGTGCACCAGCAGCAGATCCGCGACGCCGTCGAACGCCCCGGTGCCGACGAGCCGGAGCTGCTCGGCCCGGTGATCGACACGTTCCTGCGCGCCCTGCCGCACACGCTTCGTACCGTGGACCGGCCGCGGGGAACGACCGTACGTTTCGACGTCACCGGCCCCGCGGGCGGCACCTGGTGGGTCATCCGGGACGCCGACCGCTGGCTTCCCAGCGCGTCCGGCGTGCCCGGCGCGTCCGGCGCGTCCGGCGGGGAGGCCGCCGCACGGGTGACGATGGACCAGGACACCCTCTGGCGGCTGGCCAGCCGCGGCATCCTTCCCGAAGAGGCCCGGCGCCGTTCCGTACGGGCGGGGGACGAGGCCCTGACCGCGGCGGCGACCACACTCCTCGCGGTCGTGGCGTGAGCGCCGGACGGCGATGTCCGCCTCGCACGTTTCACGGCGTGTTTCCGGTTTGTTCAGGGCCCGGTCAGTAGGAACACACCAAGCCAGGCTTGCGGAATTACCCTTTCGTTCTGCTTTGCGGCGCGATTTCCCGGGGCCACTACGGCGCCTTGGCTGCGCCCGGAAGGTCATGACCGGTAGGCTTTCCGTGTGATCTTCAAGCGCATCGGAAACGGCCGGCCGTACCCCGACCACGGCCGGGAAAGCACCCGGCAGTGGGCGGATGTCGCGCCGCGCCCGGTCCGCCTCGATCAGCTGGTGACGACCAAGGGCCAGCTCGACCTGGAAACGCTGCTCGCCGAGGACTCGACGTTCTACGGCGACCTCTTCGCGCATGTCGTGAAGTGGCAGGGCGACCTGTACCTGGAGGACGGCCTGCACAGAGCCGTCCGCGCCGCGCTCCAGCAGCGCCAGGTGCTGCACGCCAGGGTCCTCGAGCTCGACTGAGCGCGCCCCCTTCGTGCGCCCGTTGGGCCTTTCGGGTTGGACTGGGCGCCGGGCAATGATCGTCTAGTAGGCATAGCCACCCAGGCGCACTACGCTGCGCCCATGAGCATGCTGACTCCCCCTGGGATGGGCGGCCAGTACAAGATCACGGGGGACAAGTACCCGCGGATGCGCCGCAACCGCGGGCGCCGCAGGCTCGCGTTCGCGGCCGTCGGCTCCGCCGCCGCGCTCGGTCTGCTCGGCTGGGGAACGCTGCAGCTCATCGACGTGTTCACCGGCAGCGGCGACAAGGCCGGAGCGGTGGGCGCGGCCCCGGACTGCACGCCGTCGCCGTCACCGTCCGCCTCGCAGGCGCCGGTCAAGGCCCTCCCCAAGCCCGGCCAGATCACCGTGAACGTCCTCAACGCCACGCCCCGCAGCGGCCTCGCCAAGACCACCGCGGACGAACTCAAGAAGCGCGGCTTCAAGATCGGCGAGGTGGGAAACGCGACGAAGGAGTACGACAAGAAGGTCAAGGGCACCGGGATACTGCTCGGCTCCGCGGCGGCCACCGACAGCGCGCTCCCCGTACTCCGCACCCAACTGGCCGGCGCCCAGCTGAAGACCGACACCCGTACGAAGCCCGCCGAGGTCGACCTCGTCATCGGCAACGGCTTCAAGGCGCTGACGCCGAAGGCGGCCGCCGACAAGGCCCTGACCACACTGGCCGACCCGAAGCCGACCCCGTCACCGACGAAGCAGGGTTGTTAGCCGGTCCCGGTCAGCCGGGCTTTCGGCCCGGTTCGGCTGCTACTCGGCAGACCCGTACATCCGGTCCCCCGCGTCCCCGAGCCCCGGCACGATGTAGCCGTGCTCGTTCAGCCGCTCGTCGACGGACGCCGTCACGACGGTCACCGGCGTGCCGGCCAGCTCGCGTTCCATGACCTCGACGCCCTCCGGGGCGGCCAGCAGCACCACGGCGGTCACATCGTCGGCGCCACGCTTGATCAGCTCCGTGATGGCCGCGACGAGGGTGCCGCCCGTGGCGAGCATGGGGTCGAGTACGTACACCTGGCGGCCGGAGAGGTCCTCCGGCATGCGGTTCGCGTACGTGGACGCCTGGAGCGTCTCCTCGTTGCGGATCATGCCCAGGAAGCCCACCTCGGCGGTCGGCAGCAGGCGCACCATGCCGTCCAGCATGCCGAGGCCGGCCCGCAGGATCGGTACGACCAGGGGGCGCGGGTGGGACAGCTTGACGCCAGTGGTCCCGGCCACCGGCGTCACGATGTCGACCTGCTCGGTACGCACGTCACGGGTGGCCTCGTAGGCGAGCAGGGTGACCAGTTCGTCGGCCAGCCGCCGGAAGGTCGGGGAGTCGGTGCGCTGGTCGCGCAGCGTGGTGAGCTTATGGGCGACCAGAGGGTGGTCGACGACGTGAAGACGCATGCGCCCAGGGTATCCGGGCCCCACCGCCGCGCCCCCGCAAACCCGAACCCGCATCAAACGGCCCATCCGGGGGAAGGTGGCAGGGACGGACTGGGGTGGTGACCTATGCGGAACGGGGAACAGAACCAGGCGACCTCCGGCCGGCCCGGGGAGTCCACGAACAGCTCCGCGCCGCGGGGGACGTCCCGTCGGGGAGCCGGGGGAGAGCCGGCGCGCGGCGCCACGCCCGCCCAGCGAAAGGCCCCCGGGCCCGCACAGCGAGATGCTGGCGCGCCCGCCCAGCGAAGGGCTGCCGGGCCCGCACAGCGCAAGGCCGCCGCACCCGTGCCGCGAAAGGCTTCCGGGTCGTCCGCCGCCGCGCCCGGGAGGACCGGCCGCGCAAGCCCACCGCAAGCTCAGGCCCCGCGGGAAACCGCCCAGAAGTCCGACCCGCCCGAACCCGCCGCCGGAGGCCCGCCACGCCCGGGCGCCGTCACAAGCGCCGGAAGCCCCGAAGACGCTGGCGACACGAGCGGCGCCACAGACCTCGGCGTGGCCGAAAGTGATGCCGAGCGGCGTCGGCGGCGGGCTCAGTTCTTGCGGGACCTCACCGAGGCGCGGGAGTTGCGGGATCGGGTGCAGCCGCGGCGGGTCAAGACGGCGCGGTTGCGGCACGCCATGCGGATGCGCACGTTCCGCTGGTAGGCGAGGGGCCACGGCAGACACGTACAGGCCCGTACACAGCACAACGGAGCGCCACTGGTGGGGCGTACGGGTCGGCACCGGACAGCCGTTGCCTCGCGGAGCACTCATCGGCGTACGATCCCGCTGACGGCGGGCGCCGAGCGCCCAGGTGATGGGCCACGCGTACGGCCGGGACGACGCGACCGGGACACAGCGAGCCGAAGACCTCTCCTGAACGCTCAGTTTCTGCCACGATTCCGAGTGGGCGGGGCTCGGCGCAGCACTCCCCGTCCGCAACCTCCGCCGGGGGGATCCCCAACCGGCACGCCTATGACCAGTGGGAGAGTCACGGTGTACTTCGCCGCACTGCTCGCGCGCACCGAAGACGGGTGGGAAGCGAGCGACACAGAGCTCGACGATGTGGAGACCCTGTCCGACCTGGCCGACCTGGCCCGTGAAGCCTCGACCGAAGACGACACGGTGCTCGTACTCATCGAGCAGGAGGACGCGTGGTTCGGCGTCGTCCGCGTGGACGGCGAGGACGACCCTCGTATCTACGTGTCGGACGCCGCCGCCGCGGCCCGCAGCTCGTACGGCGAGATCCTGCTCACGGACGAACTGCTCGGAAGGGAGCCGGGCGACGACGTCCCGGACCTGGACTCCCTCGACCTCGACGGCACGGAGGACGGTGAACCCGAGAACGACTCCGACGACGACGATGACGTCGTCGGCGGGGCCGCTTCGGGCGAGGCCGTGCCGTCCGGACCCATCGGAGACCGCGAGATCCTCGCCGACCTCGGCGTGGACGAGAAGGAACTGCTCATCCTGGACAGCAATGACGCGCTGAACGAGATCGCCGAGGTCCTGGGCGCGGCGGAGGTCCTGGAGACCGTCCGCTGAACGCTCAGGACGCGCACGAACCCGTAAGCGACCCCGTACGCGACCGCTGGCGGGCCGCGATGCGGCTCGCCCTGGACGAGGCACGACTGGCCGTCCGGGGCGGGGACGTCCCCGTCGGCGCCGTCGTGCTGTCCGCGGACGGTACGACGGTGCTCGCCACCGGACACAACGAACGCGAGGCCACCGGCGATCCCACGGCACACGCCGAGGTCCTCGCCATCCGCCGCGCCGCCGCCGGACTGGGACAGTGGCGGCTGACGGACTGCACGCTCGTCGTGACCCTCGAACCCTGCACGATGTGCGCGGGCGCGATCGTGCAGTCCCGCGTGGACCGCCTCGTCTACGGCGCCCGCGACGCGAAGGCCGGCGCGACCGGCTCCCTCTGGGACGTCGTACGCGACCGGCGCCTCAACCACCGCCCCGAAGTGATCGGCGGCGTACTCGACGAGGAGTGCGCCCGCCTCCTCACCGACTTCTTCCGCGACCGCTGACCCGCCCCGCTGACCTGACCGCTCCCGAACCGGCCCGCAAAACGGATTTCAGCGCACACCCCAACGTGGGCTAGGATCTCTCCCGGTAGCGTGTCCGAGCGGCCGAAGGAGCTCGCCTCGAAAGCGAGTGTGGCGCAAGTCACCGAGGGTTCAAATCCCTCCGCTACCGCTTTGGAAGGGCCCCGTCGAGAGACGGGGCCCTTCGCGTGTGCGGAGTGGGTGCGAGGTGTGTGGGGAAACCTGCCGAAGACAGAATCGGTGGTAGTACAGGTGCCCGAGTTACACTCACCGCCGGCGAGCAGGGGCCCCGGCGGGGCAAACAGGTCGACAAGCAGGTCAACAGGGGAGGCCGCGGTGGCGGTGAATTCGAAGAAGATCGCCGTCTACGCGCTCGCGGTCTTCGTGCTGTACGTGATCATCACCGACCCGGGCAAGGCCGCCGACTACGTGCAAATCGGGTTCGAGGGCATATCGAACGCCGCTCAGGCCGTCGGCGACTTCATGACGTGGCTCGCCAATGGAGCCAACGACTGACGACCGAGACGACTGGCGACTGAGACGACTGACGACTGAGACGACTGGCGACTGAGACGACTGACGACTGAGGCGTACGGCCCCATTCGCCTCGTACGACCCCCAGCCCCCGGCCCACCCCCAGCCCCGTATCGGAATGATGCGGGGCTGAAACGCGCCCTTTCTCCTCACTCCGGAATCAACACCACTCTTTGCGGTGCTTGCACACAGTGGACATGTCTTGTGATGCTATGACCGCTTTTGACGGATGAGTTGCACGGTTTGCATGGGTTGTTTGCAAGGGCTGAAGGACAAAGAGGTGGCGTTGACCGTGTCGGCCAGTACTGCGCCGCCCCAGGAAGAGGCCCCGGCGCCTGCTCCTGCCCCCGAAAAACGTCGCAGCGCCGACACCCGGGCGCTCACGCAGGTGCTCTTTGGGGAGCTGAAACAGTTGCGGCCGGGTACGCCCGAGCACCATCGCGTACGCAGCGCGCTCATCGAGGCCAATCTGCCGCTCGTGCGGTACGCCGCCGCCCGCTTCCGGAGCCGTAACGAGCCGATGGAGGACGTCGTCCAGGTCGGCACGATCGGGCTGATCAACGCGATCGACCGCTTCGACCCGGACCGGGGCGTGCAGTTCCCGACCTTCGCGATGCCGACCGTCGTCGGCGAGATCAAGCGGTACTTCCGGGACAACGTCCGCACCGTGCACGTACCGCGCCGGCTGCACGAGCTGTGGGTGCAGGTGAACAGCGCGACCGAGGACCTCACGACGGCGTTCGGGCGCTCGCCCACCACCGCCGAGATCGCCGAGCGGCTGCGGATCGCCGAGGAGGAGGTACTGGCCTGCCTCGAGGCCGGACGCTCGTACCACGCGACCTCCCTCGAGGCGGCCCAGGAGGGCGACGGGCTGCCGGGCCTGCTCGACCGGCTCGGCTACGAGGACCCGGCCCTTGACGGAGTCGAGCACCGCGATCTCGTACGGCACCTCCTGGTCCAACTCCCGGAACGGGAACAGCGGATCCTGCTGCTGCGCTACTACAGCAATCTCACCCAGTCGCAGATCAGTGCCGAACTGGGCGTCTCCCAGATGCATGTGTCAAGGCTGCTCGCCCGCAGCTTCGCCAGGCTGCGGTCCGCAAACAGGATCGAGTCGTAGCTCGCAGGAGCGAATCGCCCGCACGTCACCTTCCCGGCAGTTCTGAGACGAAAATCGGCCATACCCCCTTCATCCAGGGCCGATTGCCCCTCCCAGAGTCGACAAGTCACTACAGCGTGTTGCCGACATGTGACATTCTTCCGGAAGCGCGTTTGCCGCAGCTCTGCCTCCGGTATTCAGGTGGAGGCTGCGTTCCTTCGACGGGAGCGTCCGCCGCGACCGTCCGCGACCCAAAGGGGGTGGCATGTCCGCAGATCAGGGCAGCTCGAAGGTGCTTGAGCTCGCGCAGAGCGAGTCCGCGCCCGACGTGCTTCACAGTGTCGATGTACCGGTTGTCGATGTAGCGGTCCTCCCGACCCCTCCGGCCCCGGCCCCCCCGACCTCGGAAGCCATCGACACCCGCACCCTGTCCCGCTCCCTGTTCCTGCGGCTAGCCGCACTCGACGAGAACAGCCCGGAGCGCGCCTACGTCCGAGACACCCTCATCGAGCTCAACCTCCCGCTCGTGCGCTACGCGGCAGCCCGCTTCCGCAGCCGTAACGAGCCCATGGAGGACATCGTCCAGGTCGGCACCATCGGCCTGATCAAGGCGATCGACCGCTTCGACTGCGAACGGGGCGTGGAGTTCCCGACGTTCGCGATGCCGACGGTCGTGGGCGAGATCAAGCGCTTCTTCCGCGACACCTCGTGGTCGGTCCGCGTTCCGCGCCGACTCCAGGAGCTGCGGCTCGCGCTGACGAAGGCGAGCGACGAGCTCTCCCAGAAGCTGGACCGCTCGCCGACGGTTCCCGAACTCGCCGCCGTACTGGGCGTGTCCGAGGAGGACGTGGTCGACGGCCTGGCGGTCGGCAACGCGTACACTGCGTCTTCGCTCGACTCCCCGGCTCCCGAGGACGACGGCGGCGAGGGCTCGCTCGCGGACCGCCTCGGCTACGAGGACACGGCGCTGGAGGGCGTCGAGTACCGCGAGTCCCTCAAGCCGCTGCTCGCCAAACTGCCGCCTCGTGAGCGCCAGATCATCATGCTGCGCTTCTTCGCGAACATGACGCAGTCGCAGATCGGCGATGAGGTCGGCATCTCGCAGATGCATGTCTCGCGGTTGCTTACGCGGACGTTGGCGCAGTTGCGGGAAGGGCTGATCTCGGACTAGCGGCTCCGCGCTCCTCGCTCCGCTGGGAGGGCCGGTTCGACGCTGCGGGTTCGTTGTGGCTGGTCGCGCCCACGCGGCGGAGCCGCATATTGACACAGCCCCGCGCTCCTAAAGAGGCCTGCGGCCTCCCTTAGGGGCGCGATGCCTGAGCCCCGTACGTACGGGGCTCAGGCATCGCGCGTCGAAAAAGAGCCGCGCTTACTTGCCCAGCTTGTTCAGCGCCCGCTTGCCCGCCGCCGACTCCTCCATCGTGTCCCACAGCTTCGCGGAGCCGGTGTACGTGTACACGCCGGGAGCGCCCTGTGCCGCGCAGCCGTCGCCGTACGACGTGATGCCGACCTGGAAGACGCCCTTGCGGCCCTGCAGCTTGCGGAAGATCGGGCCGCCGCTGTCGCCCTGGCAGGAGTCCTTGCCCTCGACGCCGGCGCACATGTTGACCTTCGTGTCGTACTGCGGGTACGACGCCTTGCACTCGATGTGCGACACGATCGGCACGTCCACCCCGCGCAGGCGGTCCGGATAGTTCGTCACCTCGGTGTCGGTGTTGCCCCAGCCGATGACGGTGGCCTTGGCGCCCGGACGGATCAACGCGTCCGTGCCCGCGGTCGGCAGGTTGACCGGGGCGATGCCCTCGACGGGCTCGTCCAGCATCAGCAGCGCCAGGTCGTACGCCCCCTCGCCCTCGGCGTAGCGGGGGTGGACGACTATCTCGGCGATGTCGCGCAGCTGGCCCTGGTTCTTCTTGGACAGCACGGTGCGGCCGACGACGGTCTCGATGTCCTTGGGCTTCGTGCCCTCGACGCAGTGCGCGGCCGTCATCACGACGTCGGGCGCCAGCAGGCTGCCGCCGCAGAACTGCCGGTCGTGGGCGTTGCCGGCACCCTTCTGCAGCAGCGCCGCCATGAACGGGTGCTTGCCGTCGGGCTGTTCGGTGCCGCCGATGATGCGGGTGCCCGGCCGGCCGCGGTCCGCCGAATCCGCGGCGTGGGCCGTACCGACGGAGGTGGCGGCGAGCCCGAGGGCCGCACCGGCCGCGAGCACGCCGGTGGTGATCCGCCGGACCGCTGTTCTGTGAGTGGGGGAAATGGAGGAAAGACGCATGTGGGGGTGTCTCCCGACGTTCTGAACTCTGAACTGACCACCCCGGCGGAACGCCCCTCGCGTCCCAACTTGCCCGAACCGCAAGGGAGTCACCCGACGGAAGTGGCATGGCTCTTTGTCAGACGGGATACGAGGGGCGGAGGTTCACTCGCGGGAACACTCAATGCACTTCCGTCCCTTTCTATCTGACGTGGCGTCAGCCACACTGGCGCGATGCGTCAGGTGACTTGGATACGTGGCCGCCGCGGCGCCGTGGCCGGTGCCTCGGCGGCGGTCGTGGTGTGTCTGGGCGGGGTGCTCGCCATGAGCGCGGGCGGCGGAAGCGATGACGACGGGTACGTCGCGGTGGGGGCGGCCGGTGGTTCGCCTCCGGCGTCCGGGGCAGCCCCTACGGGCGAGGTGTCGCTGGTGCCGCTGGAGGGGGCGTCGGGCGGTGCGGAAGATCGCGGTTCGGATGGTGCGCCCGATGGCGGTGGTTCTGGTGGAGCCCGGGAGCCGGGTGCGGAACCGCTGCCTGGTCCTTCCACCTCCGCGGGTCAGGGCGCACCAGAGGGCGAGGGCGGTTCCGGTCGTGCGGAAGGGCGCGGAGAGGGGCGTACAGAAGAGAACCCGGCGCCTTCGTCGTCCGCGGGCGACGGCGGCAGCGACAACGGCGGTGGTGGTACGGCACCCAATGCGCCCGCCGCGCTGAAAGTGAGCGAACCCGAGCGCAAACCCACCGACCAGCGCTGGTGCGAGAAGGTCACCCTCGACTTCCACAACACCGGGGGCAGCGCGGTGCGTTCGGGCACGGTGACCTTTGAGACGCACATCATCGACTCGCTCGGCATCGACTGGGCGACGATCAAGTCGGCCGAGAAGTTGCCCGTGCCGGTCAACGCCGGGGCCCGCAAGGAGAAGACCTGGACGGTGTGCGTCGACGCCTGGCGCGTGCCGCTGGGCATGCACATCGAGACGCAGGACGTGTCCGTGCGGTGGGAGTAGGGCTCCGGCGTACGGGAGTTACGGGGCTTACGGCGTACGGGACTTGTCGCCGTACCCGAGTTACATGAACGCGAGCCAGGCCACGCCGGCCACGATCGCGATGGCCACGACCACGCCTACGATCACGCCGATACGAGGGCCTGCCGAGGCGGCCTGCTGACGGCGGCCCTGCGGCGCCTCGTCGACGAAGGCGCGGAACATCTGGGTGCTGCCCGCGGGGTCGTTGTTGCCCTGGGGGCCCTGGGTGTTTGCCATGGCCCTGGACCCTAGCGAATGCCTCCGGCTTGCCCAAGTGCTGGGGTGCCGTCTGCTTGTGCTGGTCACCCTGACTCGGTGTCGCCGTCACGGGGGCTCCGCCCCTGGGCCCCCATCGCCGACACCCCCTAACTTGCCTGTAGCAACCAAACAACTTATAGTTGCCTAGAGCAACGAAGGAGGGTGTGATGGCCGCCGCTCGCGACCAGTACCAAGAGCTCGCCCGTCAGCTCAGTGCCATCGGAGCTGTGAAGCGCGGGCTCGGGCGGGTGTTGCCGCACGAGTGCCCGGCGGGGGCCGCTGCCGTGCTCACGCTTCTTGAGCGGCACGGGGAGATGCGGATGAGCCGGCTCGCTGAGCTGCTTGCCATCGATATGTCGGTGACCAGTCGGCATGTGGCCCATGTCGCGGAGCGCGGGTGGATCGACCGGTCCCCCGACCCCTCCGACAAACGGTCGCGCATCCTGCGGCTCACGCCCGCGGGGCGGGACATGCTCGCCGAGATCGCCGAGCGGTACACACACGCGCTCGCCCACTACCTGGGGGACTGGTCCGACGACGAGGTCGAAGAGCTCAATCACCTCCTCGGACGGCTGCGCACCAGTTTCGACGTCTGCCGACCGGCGGCGTCCGCCCCCGCACCTGACGTGACATGACGGAACGTAAGAAAAGAAGGAAACCCATGGCCACGACCGCACCGACCGGTGTGCGGGCCTCGCACGCCAAGCACTCATCAGGCCGCTCCCCCGACGACGCTCCGATGACGCACCGGCAGATCATGGAGGCGCTGACCGGGCTGCTGCTCGGCATGTTCGTCGCGATCCTGTCGTCGACGATCGTCTCCAACGCCCTACCCAGGATCATCGGCGACCTCGGCGGCGGTCAGAGCGCGTACACCTGGGTGGTGACCGCGTCGCTGCTGACGATGACGGCATCCACGCCACTGTGGGGAAAGCTCGCCGACCTCTTCTCCAAGAAGCTGCTGATCCAACTCGCCCTCGTCATCTTCGTGCTGGGCTCGGCGGCAGCGGGGCTTTCGCAGAACCCCGGCACGCTCATCGCGTTCCGCGCGGTGCAGGGCATCGGCATGGGCGGGCTGTCCGCACTGGCCCAGATCATCATGGCGGCGATGATCGCCCCGCGGGAGCGCGGCCGGTACAACGGCTACCTCGGCGCCACCTTCGCCACCGCGATGGTCGGCGGCCCGCTGGTCGGCGGTGTCATCACCGACACCAGCTGGCTGGGCTGGCGCTGGTGCTTCTACGTCGGCGTACCGTTCGCCGTCATCGCCCTGATCGTGCTCCAGCGCACCCTGCACCTTCCCGTGATCAAGCGGAAGGTCAAGGTCGACTGGGCCGGTGCCTTCCTCATCACCGCCGCGGTCTGCCTGCTGCTGGTCTGGGTGACCTTCGCCGGTGACAAGTACGCGTGGCTGTCCTGGCAGACGTACGCGATGGTCGGTGGCTCCGTCGTCCTCGGGTTGCTCTTCGTGCTCGTGGAGGCGAAGGCGAGCGAGCCGATCATCCCGCTGCGGCTGTTCCGCAACCGCACCATCACGCTGGCCTCCCTCTCCTCTCTCTTCGTCGGTGTCGCGATGTTCTCGGGAACCGTGTTCTTCAGCCAGTACTTCCAGCTGGCCCGGGACAAGTCGCCGACCATGTCCGGCGTCATGACCATCCCGATGATCGGCGGCCTGTTCGTCGCCTCGACGGTCTCCGGGCAGGTCATCACCCGTACCGGACGCTGGAAGGGCTGGCTGCTCGGCGGCGGGGTGCTGGTGACCGCGGGTCTCGGCCTGCTGGGCACGATGCGGTACGACACCCCGTACTGGCACATCGCGATCTTCATGGCCCTGCTGGGCCTCGGCGTCGGCATGATGATGCAGAACCTGGTGCTCTGCACGCAGAACCAGGTGGACCCCACCGACCTGGGCGCCGCCAGCTCCACGGTCACCTTCTTCCGTTCCCTCGGCGGCGCCATGGGCGTCTCGGCACTCGGCGCGATCCTGGCCCACCGGATCACCGACTACGTCAAGGACGGCCTGACGGGCCTCGGTTCGGGAGCCGCGTCCTTCGGGCACGCCGGCACGGGCGACGGCAGCATCCCGGACCTCGACGCGCTGCCCGCACCGGTCCGCACGGTGGTGGAGAGCGCGTACGGGCACGGGGTAGCGGACGTGTTCCTGTACTCCGCGCCGCTGGCACTGCTCGCCCTCCTCATGGCCCTGTTCATCAAGGAGGTCCCGTTGAGGACGCGGGGCGGGATGGCGCAGGCTGCCGAAGCCGCATCTCCGGCTACGACTCCGGCTCCGATCGAGCAGGAGAGCCCTGTTGCCGGCCCGGTTGCCGCGACTGTCGACGACGCCGCGGAATCCGATCGTGCGGGTGGTGGCATTCCCGTACGCGGCTACGTACGCGGTGCCGGGAGCGCACCCATCGCCCGGGCCGCCGTCACGCTGATCTCCCTCGGGGGACGGCAGTTGGGCCGCTCGGTCACGCACGCGGACGGTGGTTATGCGCTGGACGTGCCGGGGGCGGGGTCGTACGTACTGATCGCCTCGGCCGACGGGTTCCAGCCGCAGGCCTCGACGATCGTCGTGAACGACGAGCCGATCTCGTACGACATCGTCGTGAGCGGTACGAGCGGGCTCAGTGGTGTGGTGCGGGACGCCGCGAGCGGTGCGCCCGTCAAGGACGCCATGGTCGTCGTCACGGACGTACGCGGTGATGTGCTGGCCACCGGAAACACCGGTGAGCAGGGCGAGTTCGAGTTCGCCGAGCTGGTGCCGGGCACCGTGACCGTCGCGGTGAACGCGGCGGGTCACCGGCCTACTGCCCTGCCGGTCGAGGTCGGCGCTGCGGGAATCACCCGAGTCGAGGTCGACCTCACGGCGGGCGCCCGGCTGCGTGGCACGGTCCGGGCGCCGCACGGGCCCCTCGCCGATGCCCGGGTCACGCTCGTCGACGCGGCGGGCAATGTGGTCGGCACCGCTACGACCGGCGAGGACGGGGCGTACGCCTTCGCCGATCTGAACAGCGGGGAGTACACCGTGATCGCGACGGGGTACCCGCCGGTGGCGACGGCCCTGACCGTGAACGGGCGCGGCGTGGACGACCATGACATCGAACTCGGCCATCCCGGCGAGTAGTTCAGCGTCCAGGACCCGCTACATCAGGCCGACCATGCGGGGTGGGGCGAACAGGTGGCGGGCCCGGTGTTCCTCGGCCACCATTTCCGTGCCGGCGCGCAGGTCGGGCGAGCGGTCGGTTCTGGCCAGGGCCTGCTGGTGGCCTGTGCAGGTCGCGCAGGCCGGGTCCCAGTCGGGCAGTTCCTGAGGGTGGGCGTCGGCGAGGTGGCGGCTGAGGCTGATCTGCGTGCCCACGACGCTGTCCATGAAGTCCCAGTCGACGTCGTAGCCCTCGGTCGCGTGCAGTCCGGCGATGACCGCCTGTACGTGCTTCATCGCCTCGTACAGCCGGACGCACTCGGCGCAGTCCCACATCCAGGCGGGTGGCAGCGGCCACTGCTCGTCGGGGCTGAGGTCGTCGGCGGCCATGTCCGCCAGGGTAGGGGCTGCCGCCGTACGCGTCAGGCGTTCGGCGGGCGTTCACCCTAGGCTGCCTCCATGGCACCGAACATCGCTACGAACACGTCCGTGTCCCTCGACGAGCTGCTGGATTTTGTACGTCCTCGGCATCGCGCCGTGCTGCTTACTCGGCGGGCCGATGGGAGTCCGCAGGCTTCGCCGCTGACCTGTGGGGTCGATGACGCGGGGCGGATTGTCGTCTCGACGTATCCCGAGCGGGCCAAGACGCGTAACGCGAAGCGGGACTCGCAGGTCAGTGTCATCGTTTTGAGCGATGACTGGAACGGGCCGTGGGTGCAGGTCGACGGCACGGCGGAGGTCATTGACCCGCCGGAGTCGGTCGAGCCGCTTGTGGAGTACTACCGGAACATCGCGGGTGAGCACCCTGACTGGGATGAGTACCGGTCCGCGATGCTTAAGCAGGGCAAGTCGATCATCCGGATCACGCCGGTGCGGTGGGGGCCGGTCGCGACCGGGGGCTTCCCTGCGCGGCTGGCTCCGCAGGAGTAGGGGGTTTCTTTCCCCAGCCCCGCCCCTTCCCGGCTGTAACAATTTGCGGCTCCGCCGCGTGGGGGGCTGCGCCCCAGGCCCCGCCAGGGGGTGGTGGGTGACACTGCGTGTCGCGGCTGCGGGTGCGTTGTGGCTGGTCGCGCAGTTCCCCGCGCCCCTAAAAGCCTGCGACTGCCCGCACCCGGAAGAGCGGGCGGCCCGGAAAGCCCGCCCGGAGGGAGCCCGCACCCCCATGGCCCCGCAGCCGCCCACGGCGGCAAGGGGACGGGGCGGGGGTGTGCGCCCGCAGCGGCCGGCGCGCCAACACCGGCACCCCCTACCAGCCAACAGCAACGCGCGCCGGTCCGAGGACGGACACCCCCGACGCGGCCCCGCACCCACCACAAACCCAAGCGGCGCGGGGAACGGCGCGACAAGCCACCACGCACCCGCAGACAAAGACGAACCCAACCGCCGGAGGCACCCGCTGTCAGTCACCGGCCTCGCGGAGCGTCATCGTCTCGATGCCCGCCACCAACAGCTCCAGCGCAAACCCAAAGTCCCGCTCCCGCATCTCCGCCACCGTGTCCCCACCCCGCGCTTCCATCAGCTCCGTCGCCTGCTCGAAGCCCTTGGCGAACTCCGGCTGGGAACGGATCGTGTTCATGGCCCGGTGGAAGTACTCGTCCTGCGACAACCCCGCGGCAGCGCACCGCTGCACGAAGTGCCCCTCGATCGTGCCGAAGCCGTACACGAACTGGTAGACGGCCGCGATCGCGCCCATCTGACCGTGCGCCGGCAGGCCGGTGTTACGCATCACCTGCTGCACGCACAGCGAGAACGCCATCGAATGCGGGCCGATGTTGAGGAAGCTGCCGATGAGCGGCGACACCCAGGGGTGGCGCACCAGCAGCGCCCGGTACCCACCCGCCAGCGCGCGCAACTGATCGCGCCAGTCCTCGCCCGACTCCGGATCGGGCAGCTCGAGTTCGGCGAAGACCGAGTCGAGGGCGAGCTCGAGCAGGTCATCCTTGGTGTCCACGTACCAGTAGACCGACATCGCCGTCACGTTCAGCTCGGCGGCCAGCCGACGCATGGAGAACTTGGCCGGCCCCTCGGCATCGAGCAGCCGCACCGCCACCCGGGTGATCCGCTCCCGGTCGAGCCCGGAGGGCTGACCACCCCGAGCCGCCCGCGGCCGCCCCTCCAGCCAGACACTCGTCCGCGCCGGCCCTTTGGCCCGGTCTCGGTCCCGGTCGCCCGCCCTCACCATGGCGCACCTTCCTCGAAGCTCGATACACAGCGCGGCCTGATGCAACGCGGCCCGATGCTATGCGTGCCTCTACGAGACATCGTTACGCAGACTCCGCCGAGCCCACGGACTCCTCCGACTCCACCGCTTCCGCGGAACCCGCAGAATCCGCCCGCTCCGCCCGCCGCAACAACTCCGCCGCAAGCAGCCCTCCGACGAGCACCGCAGCCGCCCCCACCAGCTGACTGGTCTCCAGACCGGAGGAGAACGCGTCCATGATCCGCGCCCGCTCCCCAGCCGACTCCGCCGAGGCGAGCGCGGCCGGCAGCGAGGCCGCGGCGACCGGGAGGATCAGCGCGGCGAAGCGGGCGTTGAGGACCGCGCCGAGGACCGCGACGCCAAGGCCGTTGCCGAACTCGGCGAGCGTGCCGTTGATACCCGCGCCCACACCCGCCTTCTCCGGCGGGATAGCGCTCATGATCGCGTTGGCCATGGCGGGCATGGCGAGCGAGATGCCCGCACCCATGATGACGAGGCCCACCAGCATGCCGTTGTAGTCGTCGCCGCCCAGCAGCGCGATCACCGCGAGGCCTCCGGCGAGCATGCTCATACCGGCCGCGATCGTCGCGGGCGTGCCGAGCCTGGCGTGCAGCTTCGCGCCGACGGCCGTGAGGTTCAGGGCCACGACGGTCACGGCGAGCGGCGCCAACCGCAGGCCCGCCTCCAACGGCTCGTAACCGAGGACGAACTGGAGGTGCTGGGTAAGCAGGAAGAGGGAGCCGCTGAGGCCGAAGGCGACCAGGATCGCGCCCGCCACGGCGCCGATGAAGCGCTGGTTGCGGAAGAAGTGCATGTCCAGCATCGGGTACGGCACGTGCAGCTCCCAGAGCGTGAACGCACCGAGGACCAGTACGCCAACGGCCGCGGCCACCATGACCTGCGCAGACGTCCACCCGTGCTCGGGGCCGGAGATGATCGCGTAGACCACGGAGGCCATACCGATCGTCGAGAGCAGTGCGCCCAGCAGGTCGGGGCGGTCGCCCTGCGGGTTCTTGGACTCGGGGACCAGCTTGATGACGGCGGCGAGGCCGATCAGCGCGACGGGGATGTTGATCAGGAAGATCGATCCCCACCAGAAGTGGTCCAGCATGAATCCGCCGAGCAGCGGACCGGCCGCAAAGCCGAGGGAGCTGGTGGTCGACCAGATGCCGATCGCTTTCACGCGCTCGGTGTCGTCGAAGATCTGCACGATGACCGCGAGCGTCGTGGTCATCAGCAGCGCGCCACCGATGCCCATACCCGCACGGGCGGCGATGAGCTGCGTGGACGACTGCGCGAAGGCCGCGCAGAGCGAGCCCACGCCGAAGAGGACGAGGCCCGCGGCGAGCATCTTCCTGCGGCCGTAGCGGTCGGCGGCGCTGCCCGCGGTGAGCAGCAGTCCGGACTGCACGAGCGAGTACGCGTTGATCATCCACTGAATGTCGGCGGTGGACGCGCCCAGCTCGTCCGTGAGGGAGGGGATCGCGACGTTGAGGACGGTGTTGTCTAGCAGCACGGTGAGGTGGGCGAGCATGATCACAGCGAGGATCAGCCAGCGCTGGGGGTGGCCCTGGGGCTGCGCCTGCCCTTGCTCCTGGGCTTGTTCCTGGGGAGACGTGGTCATGCTATACACCGTAGAACAGTTCCTATACAACGTACAACGCGGTTTCCGGCCGTACGGCAAAGGCGTCGCGCAAGGCGGCGTCGCACGACAACGGCGGTGGCCCGAGGCGCGAACGCACCCCCGGGCCACCGCCCTTGTGAACTTCAGCCGGACGTCAGCTGCTCGTCGGCTGCGTCAGGTCGTAGAAGGTGGACGAACCCACCGTCACCTCCTTGAAGTTCTCCTGCACCCACTCGCTGATCTGGGACGCGGTGCCGGAGCTGTCGTTGCCGCCGCCACCCATGCCACCGCCCGCGATGAAGTAGTGGATCTTGCCGTCCGCCACGTACTGCTTGAACTCGGCCAGTGTCGGCGACGGGTCGCTGCCGTTGAAGCCGCCGATCGCCATCACCGGGTCGCCGGTGACGAGCTGGTAACTCGCGGCGTTCTGGGCGCCGATGGCCGCGGCGACCCAGGTGTAGTCACCGGAGTTCGCCTCCAGCAGCTCCTTGGCCTCGTCGCCGACGGTCGCACCGTTGAGCAGACCGCCCATGCCGCCACCGCCGCCGGTGCCTCGGCCGTCGCCCTGGGCACCGGGCGTGCCGTCCTGCTGGCCCTGCTGCCCCTGCTGGTTCTGCCCGCCGCCGGGCACAGCGCCGGCCGGAGGCCGGCCCGCCTGCCCATTGCCTTTCTGCTGGTTCTGACCGGGCATCCCGCCGGGACCGCCACCCGTGCCACCGGGACCGCCGCCCATACCGCCCCCACCGGGGCCGCCACGGCCACCCGCGACCGCCGGACCGGCCGTGACGATCGAGCCGGTGTGGGCCTCGTTCAGCGTGGTCAGCGTGTACGCCGTCGGACCGGCCAGCGCGGTGACGAAGCTCAACCCGACCACCCCGACGGCCAGTCGACGACCGAGCTTGTTCACGAAGATCAGGCCGAGCGCGGCGGTCAGGCCTCCGACCAGGACCAGCCACTTCAGCCACGGCAGGTAGTCGGAGGAACGGTTGAGGAGGACGTACCCCCACACCGCCGTCGCCGTCATCGCCCCCGCCAGGGTCAACGAGGCCCACATCCGGCCCCGCTCCTCCCAGAGCACGACCGCGCCCATACCGATCAGCGGCGCGATGTAGGGGGCCAGGGCGACGGTGTAGTACTCGTGGAAGATGCCCTGCATGAAGCTGAAGATCACCATGGTGATCAGTAGCGATCCGCCCCAGGCGAGGAACGCGGCACGGGCGCTATCCGTACGCCCGGCCTTGCGGAGCAGGAACACAGCCGCGACGCACATGATCAGCGCCGCCGGGATCAGCCAGGAGATCTGACCGCCGATGTTCGAGCTGAACATGCGGTCCCAGCCGGTCTCGCCCCAGCCACCACTCCTGCCACCGCCGCCGACGCTGCCGGTCTCCTCGCCGTTGATGCGGCCGAGTCCGTTGTAGCCGAAGGTCAGCTCAAGGAAGGAGTTGTTCTGCGAGCCGCCGATGTACGGACGCGAGGAGGCCGGCCACAGTTCGACGATCGCAACCCACCAGCCGCCCGCGACGACCATCGAAAGGCCCGCGAGGAGAACCTGGCCGATGCGCTTGCGGAGGGTTGTCGGCGCGAAGAGTACGTAGATCAGGGCGAGCGGCGGGAGGATCAGGAAGGCCTGGAGGGTCTTCACCAGGAAGGCGAGGCCGACCGCGGCACCTGCCCACACCAGCCACTTCGTCTGCGCCTTCTCCATGGCGCGCAGCACGCAGTAGACCGTGACGGCCATCAGGAGCGCGAGCATCGCGTCCGGGTTGTTGAAGCGGAACATCAGCGCGGCGACGGGCGTGAGCGCGAAGACCGCCATCGTGATGAGGCCGGCCGTGGCGCCGAAGCGCCGGCGCACCGCCCCGTACAGCACACCCGCCGTGGCGACGGCCATGAGCACCTGCGGAAACAGGATCGCGAAGGAGTTGAGGCCCAGCAGCCGCACCGACAGCGCCATCGGCCACAGGGAGGCCGGGGGCTTGTCGACGGTGATGGCGTTCGCCGAGTCGAGCGAGCCGAAGAAGAACGCCTTCCAGGACTGGCTGCCCGCCTGAACGGCCGCGGAGTAGAAGGAGTTGGCGTACCCGGAAGCCGTGAGGTTCCAGGCGTACAGCGCGCCGATCAGCAGCAGCGCACCGAGGAACGCGGGCCGCGTCCAGCGGTGGTCCTCGGGCCGCCCGCGCCACAGGCGGCGTACGAAGGGCTGCTTGGGGCTGCCGTCCTCGGGCGCCACCAGTGGCGTAACCACTGTCTCCGGTACGGCAGTTGGCTGAGTAGTCGTCATCGTGCGTCCCTCGAATCGTGATCGTTCGGGCGCACCGGCTGCATCTGCATGGTCGCGTCCCCCCAGGTTCGGTTGTCGTACGGAGCGTTGCCGTACGGAGAGCTGTCGTACGGAGAGTCAGTCGCCGTCGCGTAGACGGGCGAGGCCGGGCTGTGCGAGGCCACGACCGTCGACGCCGAGTCGTCGCCCCGGTCCGGGAACACCCACGCCCGGAAGAGCAGGAACCGCAGCACCGTCGCCGCGAGGTTGGCGGCGATCAGCACCGCCAGTTCGGTGGAGTGCGCGGGTTCGGTCGTCGCCGCGTTCAGGGCGGCGAGCGAGCCGCTGGTCAGGGCGAGGCCGATGCCGAAGACGACCAGGCCCTGCGCCTGGTGCTGCATCGCCCGCTCGCGACCGCGGACGCCGAAGGTGAGGCGCCGGTTGGCCGCCGTGTTCGCGACCGCCGAGACGAGCAGGGCGAGCGCGTTGGCGAACTGCGACCCCGTGAACGTACGGAAGCCGCTGTAGAGCAGCAGATAGAACAGCGTGGACAGCGCGCCCACGACGCAGAACCCGACGAGCTGGCGGGCGAGTCCCGTCGGTACGCCGGTCAGTTCGCGATCGCGCGGATCGTCACCGAACGGCCGGGCGAGCCGGTCGAGCGGCAGCGAGCCGGTGGCGAGGGCGCGCCCGACGCGCCACACGCCCAACAGGTCGTCGGTCGCGGTCTTCACGAGGTGCACGGTCGAGTCCGGGTCGTCGACCCAGTCGACCGGCACCTCGTGGATGCGCAGTCCGGCCCGCTCGGCAAGCACCAGCATCTCGGTGTCGAAGAACCAGCCGGTGTCCTCGACCAGCGGCAGCAGCACGTGAGCCACTTCCCGCCGGATCGCCTTGAAGCCGCACTGGGCGTCGGAGAAGCGGGCCTGCAGCGAGCCCCGCAGGATCAGGTTGTACGTACGGGATATGAACTCCCGCTTGGCGCCGCGCACGACCCGCGAGGAGCGGGCGAGACGCGAGCCGATCGCGAGGTCGGAGTGGCCCGAGATCAGCGGGGCCACCAGCGGGAGCAGCGCGTTGAGGTCGGTGGAGAGGTCGACGTCCATATAGGCGAGGACCGGGGCGTCGGAGGCGGACCACACGGTCCGCAGGGCCCGGCCGCGGCCCTTCTGCTCCAGGCGGAAGGACCTGACCTCCCCGATCTCCGCCTCCAGCCGCGCCGCCACCAGCGGGGTGGCGTCCGCCGAGGCGTTGTCCGCGATGGTGATGCGGAACGCGTACGGGAAGGTGCGCGCGAGGTGCTCGTGCAGTCGGCGCACGCACGGCTGGAGGTCCTTCTCCTCGTTGTAGACGGGGATCACTACGTCCAGGACAGGCGTACCGGCATTCCCGGCCGGGAGGTGCTCCCGCGCCGGCAGGGAGCCGGGAGAAGGTTCGGTTCGCATGACGACGACTGTCGTCAAGTGCCCTGTCGTACCCGTGTGGTGGTGCTGTGCTACGCCTGTGAGTACGTTTGCGAATTTGTTTCCGGAATGAAGACCTCATGAGAAGGGGCCAATTCCGGTGCCACTGCAGGCAGATGCACGGTAAAGACGGTCCGTCCGGGCACGCTGTCGACCGTCACCGCACCGTCGTGCGCGGCCACGACGGCCTGCACGATGGCCAGCCCGAGACCGGTGGACCCGGAGGCACGCGAGCGCGACGAGTCGCCCCGCGCGAACCGTTCGAAGACACGTGGCAGCAAATCCGGCGAAATGCCGGGCCCGTCGTCCTGCACGTCCAGACACACCCAGGAGCCCCGCCGGTGCACGCGTGCGGTCACCGTGGTGCCGGGCGGCGTGTGCGTACGGGCGTTCGCGAACAGGTTCACCATGACCTGCTGAATACGGGCGGCGTCGGCCTGCACCAGCGCGGGTTCGTCCGGCAGCTCGAGCCGCCAGTTGTGCTCACGCCCGGCCGCGCGGGCATCGCTCACGGCGTCCACGACCAGCGGGGACAGGTCGGTGTGCTCGTAGGAGAGGGGGCGCCCGGCGTCGAGCCGCGCGAGCAGCAGCAGGTCCTCGACGAGCCCGGTCATCCGCCCGGCCTCGGACTCGATCCGGCCGAGCGCGTGCCGCGTGTCGGGCCCGGTCTCTTCTCTTCCGCGCCGGGTGAGTTCGGCGTATCCACGGATGGACGCGAGGGGCGTACGCAGCTCATGGCTGGCGTCCGCGACGAACTGCCGCACCCGCGTCTCGCTCTCCTGCCGCGCGTGCAGCGCCCCGTGAACGTGGTCCAGCATGCGGTTGAGCGCGGCACCGACCTGCCCGACCTCCGTGTGGGGGTCGGTCTCGGACTCGGGGACACGCTCGTTGAGGGTCACCTCGCCGCTGTGGAGGGGGAGTTCGGAGACACGGGTGGCGGTGGCGGCTACTCGGCGGAGGGGGCGGAGGGCGACACTCACGATGGTGGCGCCGGCGAGGGAGGCAGCGACCAGGCCGGCGGCGGTGACGCTGAGCTCGACGATGATGAGGGTGTTGAGGGTCTCTGAGACGTCCTTGGTGGACAGGCCGACGTAGTACGAGCCGTTGATGCCGTACTTGTACTGGACTCGGTACTCGCCGAGGCCCGGAAGGTCGACGGTGTGCTGCTTACCGTCCCGCGGCACGTCCGCGAGGGCCTTTCGCTGAGCCTCGGTGAGCGAACCGGCGTCGACGTCGGGCGCCCCCACGCTGCCCTGTATCTCGTTGCCGACCTTGGCTTCCGTGATGGTGCCGTCCGTGCCGTCGGTGAGCTTCGCGGCGACCGTGCCGATGGGCTGTGGACCTCGTTCGACGAACTCCGACAGCGTCATCTTCGGCTTCTTGCCGTCGGGGGGCTTCTTGCCGATCAGCTCCTCGGGGCCGGCCGCACGCATGGCGGCGTCGGCCAGCGAGTTGTTGAGCTGCTCGTACAGATGTGACCGCAGCGCAATCGTGGTCACCGTCCCGATGACGGCACACACCACCGCGATCAACGCAACAGACGCGACGACAAGCCGCGTCCGCAGCGTCCGAGGCTGTCGGCGCCGCTGCTTCCGCAGCTGTCGTCGTCCGCTCATGACGCCGCGGGCTTGATCAGGTAACCGGCTCCGCGCCGCGTGTGGATCATCGGCTCGCGCCCGGCGTCTATCTTCCGGCGCAGGTAGGAGATGTACAGCTCGACGACGTTGGCCTGGCCCCCGAAATCGTACGACCACACGCGATCGAGGATCTGCGCCTTGCTGAGCACCCGGCGCGGGTTACGCATCAGGAAACGCAGCAGCTCGAACTCGGTGGCGGTGAGGTGGATGTTGTCCCCGGCACGAGACACCTCGTGGCTGTCCTCGTCCAGCATGAGATCGCCGACGACGAGCGTGGAGTCGGAACGCCGGTCGGCGGCACCGGAACGGCGGATCAGCCCACGCAGCCGCGCGACGACTTCCTCCAGGCTGAACGGCTTGGTGACGTAGTCGTCGCCACCCGCGGTCAGCCCGGCGATTCGGTCCTCGACGGCGTCCTTCGCCGTCAGAAAGAGGACGGGAACGTCGGGCAGCTCACGGCGCAGCCGGCCGAGCACGGCAAGCCCGTCCATGTCGGGCAACATCATGTCGAGCACCACGGCATCGGGCCGGAACTCCCGGGCGGTCTGCACTGCCCCGGTCCCGTCACCCGCGCTGCGGATCTGCCAGCCTTCATAGCGCAGGGCCATGGACAACAACTCGGTGATCGACTGCTCGTCGTCCACCACAAGCACGCGGACGGGGCTCCCGTCCGGCCTCAGCAGTTCGGTGCGCCCCTGGGGCGAGGTCGTGGTCATAGCCCACACATTGCTGGGCGGCTCTGAGAACACCCTTGCGGGAACCTGTGAATTACCTGAGAAACACACAGGAGCCACTCAGGGAATGCCTGGGAAGCCCTTGTCCGGCGCCGGGCCGTCGGACCGTCGGGCACGAAGCGAGGCTCACAGCCCGAAGAGCCGCGCCCCGTTCCCGTAACAGACCCCCCTCAGCCAGTCGTCCCCGAGCCCGAGTCCTCCGCTCGGCCGTCTCGCCCTACCCGTTGTTCGCCTCCGTGCGCACGGAGGCGAACACGACGGCGTAGTAAGGCGGTTCATGCGCGGCGGCAGCTGCATGCGCGACGACAGGCGCACCGGATTGATCGCTCATGTCCCCCACTCTCGGCGCGCACCTCGCACCACGTCCAGCACCGTTCCTCCAGCGACCCTCAGAAGAGCCCGTCCTGCAGCCCGTTCCGCTGACCCCCGAACTCCCGCACAGGCACCGTCACCGCACCGGCCGGTTCACCCTGACCGGCGGCACTCAGCTCCCACCCCTTCATCAGCCGCGTATCCAGCACGACGACCCCGCGCTCGCCGGCCAGATGCAGATCGGGCCCTGCGGCAGCCACCAGCTCCCCTCTCACGACGCCTCCCGCCACGAGTTCACTCACCACGCCCACAGCCGGCGGCAACCCGTCGAGCCCGAACGCCCCGACATGATCGACGGCCACGAACGGCATCCGCTCCAGAGCCTCCGGCCACCCACCGAGCCCCACGGCCTTCGCATGCAGCGCCTCGACCTCGCCCGCCCGCACCACCGCCTCCGGCAGCACACTGCGTACGGCCCGCTTGGCGTCGTACGCGATCCGATCCGGCACCCCCAGCGCCGTACGCAACAACTCCTCACTCCGCCGGGCAGCCATCAGGGGCCCCCGCCCGAGCCAGCTGAAGACAACGGCCCCCTGCTCCAGCAGCCGCGCCTCTCCCCGCTCCACTGCGGTGATCCCGACCTTGACCATCCCGCTCCCGAACCACGCGAGATACACGTGATACGGCCGCGGATCATCGGCGACGCTATCGGCGGCAACGGAGTGCGCCCGCTCCAGCCGCGCACACTCCTCACACTGCGCCCCGACGCTCCGCCCGGACACGACAGCCCGCACCGGACAGCTGTTCCCCCGCGCCCCCACACACGTCCGCACACCCCCGTCGACCACCGCGAACGCCACCCGCTTCCCCCACGCCAACGCACTGCTCCGCCCCCCGCCCCACCCGAGCACGGGCCCGCCGACACTCCACCGCAGCCCCGTACATCTCCACACCCGTGCCATCACCAAAAGCGTAAAGGTCACCACTGACAACGAGAGGTCCCCGCGATTCACCGGGGACCTCCCACCTGTGGGTGCCGTTGTCGCGGCCAGGGCTGCCGTCTATGTGGACGAGCCAGGAGCCCGGTACTGGATTTGCCCGGCGGCGCGCAGGGCCTCCAGTGTCTCGTCGACGCTCAGGAGGACGGTCGTCTCGAACGAGCTGAGCGCGCCTCCTCCGCTGATCGCCAGCGCCACCGCGGCCATGGACACGTTGTCCGGTGCCTCCCACAGGTTGTAGCCGTCGTGCGTGCCGAAGGCGTACCAGAAACCGTGGAGCTTCCCGCCGACGGACTCGATGTACTGCTGTGCGGCCTGCGCGCGGTCCTCCGGTTGACCGATCAGCCTCGCCCACGTCTCCGGCGCGTAGCTGAACCTCGTTAGATAGAGCGGCATCACATCTCCCTTTCGTCCCCTCAAGAGATGCCACCGCGGGGAGAGATCCCGCAGCAGGCGCCCCGCGCATCCCACGATCGGCCGCGGGCGCCCCGAAGTACTCAGGCAAAGCTGAGTACTCGCGCTCTGTCCGTTGATGGCGTCAGCCGAAACGCTTGGGACATGAGCCAAGGACCACGGAAACCCGTTCTCCATCTGCTGTCGATCCTCGCGACGGCCGGGGCCTCGATGGCCATGTGGGCTGCCTGGCTGGGCTGGGACCAGCAGTACGACGTGCAGCCTGACGGCACGATGACCGGACCGTACGAGGCCTGGCAGGTGATCGGCCTGGTGCTGACTCTGCTGGTGCCGGTGTACTGGGCGGCGTCCCGGCGCTACTTCGTCGGCGCTGTACTCGGCCCCACGGCCGGCCTGACCGCCGCCGCCTTCTACGACTGGTCGGACGACACCAGCGGCCTCTTCGCGGTCGGCGTCGGCTTGATCATGATGGGCACCCTCGCCGCAACCGCCGTCGTTTCCGCCATCACAGCCGCCATCACTGATCACCGGCAGAGCCCACCTGCGGCTCACTACCTGCCCAGCTGACGGCTGACATCAGCCCGTTGCCGTACTTTGCTGCCGCACGGCCCGAAAACACCAAAGGCCCCGGATCCCTCCGGGGCCTTTGACCTGTGTGCACTCGGCAGGATTCGAACCTGCAACCTTCTGATCCGTAGTCAGATGCTCTATCCGTTAAGCTACGAGTGCTTGTGTGTTCTGTTGTGTTGGCTCTTCCTGGCGGGCTTTTGGGCCCGGTCGGCGTTGCGGGAACAACATTACATGACTGGTGGCGCCTGGCGAAATCCGTTTAGTGAACCCTGCATGACCTGCGAAAACGGCTCTGGAATGGTCGGGGAACGACCGAAGCCCCGGCCAGTCGTGACCAGGGCTTCGGGATCATGAGGCGGAGGCGGAGGGATTTGAACCCTCGATGGGATTGAAGTCCCAAACCGCATTAGCAGTGCGGCGCCATAGACCGGACTAGGCGACGCCTCCAGCACAGCCGCCCCGCGCGAGCGCGAGTGGATGCGTGCAGATGATGACACAGCCCAGCGGGGTGTCACCAATCGCCCCCCACGGTACTAGGCGGAAAGGGCGAAGGGCAAAGGCGTAACGCGGCGCAACGTCGTGGGACGGGCAGCGTTAAAGGGGTGGGGCCTGCGCCCCGGACCAGCGTTTCGACCACAGACCGACCATCCCCCCGCACCCCGTGGAGCCCCCATGTTCCGCCGTCTCGCCCTCACCGCAGTCGCCTCCGCCACCGCCTCCCTCGCCGTACTCGCGGCGGCGCCCCCGGCCGCGTACGCCGAACCGCTTCCCCCTGCGCCGCTTCTCCATATGCCGCCGCCGGCCCCCGAGGGCGACCGCCTCACCGTGACGGTCAGCGACGCGGGGGACGGGCTGGACGGGACGTACGAGCTGGAGTGTCATCCGGAGGGCGGCAGTCATCCCGACGCCGGGGGCGCCTGCGAGCGGCTGGACAGACGGACGGGCTGGGGTGAGGACCCGTTCGCGCCCGTCGAGCCCGGGGGGATGTGCACGATGCAGTACGGCGGTCCGGCCACCGCTCGCGTCACGGGGACGTGGGCCGGGCGGCCCGTCGACGCCACGTACGAGCGCGGTAACGGGTGCGAGATCGCGCGATGGGACGCCATGGTGCCCGTACTTCCGGAGCTCGGTTCCTGAGAAGCAGCTCCCTGCTGAAGGACTAGGGCTGAGGAGAAAGGCTGAAAAGGAGGGCTAAGGAGAAGGACGAGGTCACAGCTTCTGCGTCTTCTCTACTTCTCTTCTGCGTGCGACCTCCCTCTCATCCGGCGTCGCGAGCGCAACCTCTGCCCGTAGACTCCCTCGCGTGACACGTCGCGGACCGGTTGGCAAGATGGCCTCCGCGGTCGGCAAGGTGCGGTAACAGGGAGGAAGCGTCTCGTGAGCAGCAGGCCATCCCGAGGCGCTGCTCGCCTCGCAGCCATACTGGACGCGCTTCCCGATGCGTTGTTGCTGGTCAACGCCAATGGGACCGTCGTCAACGCCAACACCATCGCCCTTGAGACCTTCGAGGCCCCGGGCACGGCTCTGGTCGGTCGCGGACTGCTCGATCTGCTGCCCGAGTTCGACTCCCGGCTGATCCCCGGATCGATGCGCCGGCCCGACAGCATCGACCCGCGCGGGCGGACCAAGCCGCGGCGGATGATGGCCCGGCGCACCGACAGCAGCCAGTTCCCGGTCGAGGTCACGAGCGCGAATCTGGAGAACGGCCAGCAGGCGTACGACAGTTCCGGCTACACCAGCGATGAGCTGCTGATGCTTGTCGTACGCGACCTCTCCGGCACCGTCGACACCGAGGCCGAACTCGCGCGTTCGCAACGGCAGACGGAGATGATTCTGCGGGCCGCCGCCGAGGGCGTGGTCGGGACCGACACCGAGGGGCGCGTCGTCCTCGTCAATCCGGCCGCCGCGCAGATTCTCGGCTTCCGGGCCAGCGACCTGGGCGGGCAGGAACTCCATCCGCTGACGCTGCACTCCCGCGCCGACGGCACCCCCTTCCCGTACGAGGAGTCCCCGCTCGCCGACACCCTCCGCTCGGGGCGCAAGCACCGGGTGCGCGGGCAAGTGCTGTGGTCCAAGAACGGCGACAAGGTGCCCGTAGATCTGACGACCGCGCCCGTACGGGATGGCGACCAGCTCGTCGGCGCGGTGCTGACCTTCACGGACCGGCGGGCGTACGACGCCCTCGTCGAAGAGAAGGACGCGGCTGCTCAGCGGCATCGGGAGGAGCTCGCGCGGGCCGCCGAGGAGCATGCCGCGGCGCTGAACGCGCTGCGGGACGAGCACGGCAGGGAACTCGCCGGGCTGCGCGAGGCACATGAGGAGGAGCTGGCCGCCGGTGACGACCGGTACGCGGCGCTCGCCGAGCGGGAGAAGGACCGGTACGAGGCGCTGGCCGCGCGGCACGAGCAGCTGCTCGCCGTGCTCGGGCAGTCCCTGCGCGGCCCCCTCGACCAGCTACGCGGCGACCTGTCCGCCCTCGCCGCCGACGACGCCGGACAGCTGTGGCCCGAGGCCAACCAGGTACTGCACCACCTCGCGGCCGGCTACTCCCGGATCACCACGCTCATCGACAACGTGCTCGGTTTCCAGCGGCTCGACGCCGGGGCCGAGAACGTCGTACGGACGAAGGTCATGCTCGACGCCGTCGTGGCGGCCGGTGTCGACGGAGCCGTCGAGCTGATCGGGCCCGGGCGTGTGCAGTTCGCCGTGCACGCGCCGCCCATCGAGGCAGAGGTCGACCCGCAGCGGCTCGCGACCGCGCTCGCGCATCTCGTCGCGGACGTCGCGGGCGTCGACTCGACGGGCAACGCCCCGGTCTCGGCCGGTGGCTATATGGACAACACGGTCGTCGTGGCGGCGGCCCAGCGTGGCGAGGTCGTACGGATCGAGGTGCGCGGACCGTATGCCGGGGGAGACCCGGTGCATGAGCCGATCGTGCGCGGGATCGTGCGGGCGCACGGTGGAGTGCTGCAGACGCATGAGGTACCGGGGATGAGCGGCAGTGCGTTTGTGCTCGAGGTGCCCATCGGGGGCGGGGCCGGGGCGGTTTCCCCTCAGGCTCCGGTGCCGGAACTTGGTATGGATGCGGCTGCGGGCTCGGGTGCTTCGCCGGAGGGTGGGCCCGGTTCGGCCGTGGCGCTGCCCGACCAGGTCCCCGCGCAGGCCGGTGGCGGGAGGCGGCGGGCTCGACGGTCCTCGGTGGACGCCTTCCTGGAGAGCGAGGTCACGCACTCGGCCGAGACGGGGGCGGGAGCAGGAACGGGAGCGGAGACCGGGGCGGCCGCGCCCACCGGGCGGCGGCGCAGGCGGGCCACGGCGGATGAGTCGCAGTTGGCGCAGGTGCCCGTTCCGGCGCAGGGGACTGGTGAGGGTTCCCAGGTGTCCGGTGGGACCGGGCGGCGGCGGGGACGGCCGAGTCCCGCGGAGAGCGGCGGCGGGGTTGCCGAGGGTGCGGTCGTGACCGCGGCCGAGCATGCCGCGGGTGCCGCGGCAACCGGGCTGGGGCCGACGGTGCCTCCGCAGGGCGTGCCCGCGCCTGAGGGGCAGCGTCCGCGGCAGATCGGCGGTGAGCGGCAGGCGCTGCCGGCGGCACTGCCGTCGGGCCATGGCGGTGAGGGAGCCGGCCGGCCGGCCGGGCGGCGTCGGCGTGCGCTGGCCGCGGCGGCCGAACGCCAGGCCGCCCAGGAGGCGGAGCCGCGCTCGGTGTTCGCACTGCCGCCGGCGGAGGCGGACCGTGGGCCCGGGTATGCCGCTCAGCAGCCGGCCCAGGGGCAACCCGTCCAGGGGCAGACTGGTCAGGTGCCGGTTGGTCACGGGCAGACCGGTCAGGTTCAGAACGGTCAGCAGCAGGTCGGTCACGGGCAGGCCGGTCAGCAGCAAGTCGGTTACGCGCAGGCCGACGATGGTCGTCATGATGCGGCCCTGCACGATCCTGCCGAGGATCACACTCCGCCACAGCCGCATCCGGTGTCGGCGCCTACCGGGCGGCGGCGGGCTCGGCAGGGGGACGCCACGGGCGCGGGGCAAGGTGTTCCCGGACAGATGGCGCCCGCTCAGGCAGTGCCTCAGGAGGCTCCCGCACAACTCGCTCCCGCTCAGGGGGTTCCCGCCCAGGGTGACGCTTCCCAGGGTGCTCCCGGACAGCCGGTTGCCGCGCAAGGCGTCCCGCAACAGGGAGCTCCCGGCCAGAGTGTCATCGTCCCGGAGGCCGCCGGGCAGGGCATGCCTCAGCCGATGGTCCCGGCACAGGGCGCACCTCCGCAGGGGATTCCCGCGGAGGCTGCTGCCGTTGCCGCGACCACACCTGCGGGCGGTGGCCCTGCTGCGGGTACGACGCCTCAGGGCACCGCCGTCGCGCAGGACGCCCAGCCCCAGCCTCAGCCGCAACCCCAGCCTCAGCCTCAGCCCATGGCGGCTCCGAGCCCTCAGTCCCAGTCGCAGCCCTGGCCTGGCGCGACCGAAGCTCCGGCTCCCCAGGGCGCAACTCCCGCCGCCCAAGCCCCTGCTCCGGCTCCGGCTCCGGCAGAAGCGGACGCGCCCCGCACCGCCCAGCCCCTCCCCGCCGAAGCCCCGACCCCCGCGGCGCCCATTGCCGCCGCGCCCCCCGTGGACCCGAACTCCACCCAGGGCCGCGCCTTCAGCGTGCGCACGCTCGGGCAGGGCGTCGAGTTCGGTCGCCGTATGAGCGACGCCCAGCAGCCCCTGCCGAACCAGCCCACACCCTTGGCGGCTCCCGCGCCGCAGCCCCCGGCTCAGCCTCAGCAGCAAGCCCAGCCTCAGGCTCAGCCCCAAGCCCAGGCCCAGACGCCGCCTCCGCACGCGACCAACGGCTCCGGCCGCCGCCGCAAGCTCGGCACCCGTAACGAAGCCATCCCCGAGACCGCCCCCGTCCCGGAATCCGCCACCGGACAACACGAGATGGCGGCCCGCCCGCACCCTCAGCAGACAGCGCCGCAGCCCCAGCCGACCCCAAGCGCACCTGCGCCCGACCCCCGGCCGGCCGACGCAACCGAGGGCCCCGGCCGCTCGTACGCCATAGGAGCCCCGGACGAGAACGCCGCCGAAGGTCCCGAGCCGCTCGACGGCCCCGGCGGTGCGGTCGAGGTCGCGAACCAGCCCCTGCCGCAGCCGATGGACGACGAGCTGCCCCCGGAGCCTCTGGACAACCCACGTCGGCTGCTGGTCTGGCCCGCGCCGGACGTCGGTACCCAGCAGGCGCTGAGCGACCGCGGTTACCGGCCGGTGATCGTGCACTCGCGCGAGGAGGTGGACGCGCAGATCGCCGCGTTCCCGGCCGCGCTGTTCGTCGACCCGCTGACCGGGCCCATCACGCGTACGGCGCTCCAGTCGCTGCGTACGGCCGCCGTCGCCGCCGAGGTTCCGGTGCTCGTGACGGCGGGACTCGGGCAGGCGACGCGCGAGGCGGCATACGGCGCCGACCCTGCCGTACTCCTGAAGGCGCTGGCGCCCCGCGACAGTGAGCAGCATCCGCCGCGGGTGCTGCTCATCGAGGAGCACGCGGAGATCGCGCTGGCGCTGACCTCGGCACTGGAGCGGCGCGGGATGCAGGTCGCCCGGGCGTCGTCCGACGCGGACGCCGTCACCCTGGCCGCGCAGATGCGGCCGAACCTCGTGGTGATGGACCTGACGCAGGTACGCCGCCGCCGTGCCGGAATCGTCGACTGGCTGCGCGCGAACGGTCAGTTGAACCGCACCCCGCTCGTCGTCTACACCGCCGCCGTCGACCAGTCCGAACTCCCGCGCCTGGCCGCGGGGGAGACGGTCCTGTTCCTCGCCGAACGCTCGACGAGCAGCGAGGTGCAGAGCAGGATCGTGGATCTGCTGGCACGGATCGGCATAAACTGATCGTTTCGCATAGGCGAGTTCGCAGAGTTCGCAGGTATGAGGTGGGGCGCTGTTTCACGTGAAACAGCGCCCCGCCTCACATTCCGGCCCATAGCCGCCAGAACTGTCAGCTCTGTCAGATCTGCGTGATGTCCAGGTCACCGGCGGCGTACTGCTTGCGCAGCACCTTCTTGTCGAACTTGCCGACGCTCGTCTTCGGCACCGCCTCGATGACCGTCCAGCGTTCGGGGAGCTGCCACTTGGCGATCTTTCCCTCCTCGGCGAGGAAGGCGCGCAGGGTGTTGAAGTCGGCGGTGGCGCCCTCCTTGAGGACGACGGTGGCGAGCGGGCGTTCGCCCCACTTCTCGTCCGGGACGGCGACGACGGCGGCCTCGGCGACGTCGGGGTGGGCCATGAGCGCGTTCTCCAGCTCCACCGACGAGATCCACTCGCCTCCCGACTTGATGACGTCCTTGGCGCGGTCGGTGAGGGTCAGGAAGCCGTCGGGGCTGATCGTGCCGACGTCACCGGTCTTGAGCCAGCCGTCCTCGCTGAACTTGTCGGCCGGGCGCAGGACTTCGGTGGCCCCATGGCCGCCGTAGTAGGCGCCCGCGATCCATGGACCGCGTACCTCCAGCTCGCCCGCGGACTCGCCGTCCCAGGGCAGCCGCTCGCCGCCGGGGCCGGTCAGCCGGGCCTCGACGCTCGTGGGGAAACGGCCCTGCGTGATGCGGTACGCGAACTCCTCGTCCGTGCCAATCACATGGGCCGGCGGCCGGGCGATGGTACCGAGCGGGGAGGTCTCCGTCATGCCCCAGGCGTGGCAGACGCGCATGCCCAACTCGTCGAAGGCCTTCATGAGGGAGGGCGGACAGGCGGAGCCGCCGATGGTGACCTGCGTCAGCGAACTCACGTCCCGCGGCTTGGCCTTGAGCTCCCCGAGCAGCCCCTGCCAGATGGTGGGGACGGCTGCGGCGTGCGTCGGCTTCGCGCTCTCGATCATCTCGGCGAGCGGGCCCGGCTGGAGAAAACGGTCCGGCATCAGCATGTTCACACCGGTCATGAACGTCGCGTGCGGCACGCCCCAGGCGTTCACATGGAACTGAGGGACCACGACGAGGGACGTGTCCTGGTCGGTGAGGCCCATGGACTGCGCCATGTTGATCTGCATGGAGTGCAGATAGACGGAACGGTGGGAGAACACGACCCCCTTGGGGTCACCCGTCGTCCCGGAGGTGTAGCACATGGCCGCACCCTGGCGTTCGTCCAGCTCAGGCCAGTCGTACGTCTCCGGCTTGTCCGCGATCAGTTCCTCGTACTCGTGCACCTGGACCGACGCCCCGTCCAGCAGCGAACGGTCGCCGGGACCCGAGACGATCACATGCTCGACCGACTTCAGATGCGGCAGCAGCGGTGCGAGCAGCGGCAGCAGCGAGCCGTTGGCGATCACCACCCGGTCGGCGGCGTGGTTCACGATCCAGGCCAGCTGCTCCGGGGGCAGCCGGAGGTTGAGCGTGTGCAGCACCGCGCCCATGCAGGGGATCGCGTAGTAGGCCTCGACGTGCTCGGCGTTGTTCCACATCAAGGTGCCCGTGGGCTGGCCCTCTTCGACTCCGAGCTCTCGCAGGGCGTGCGCGAGGCGGGCGGCCCGTGCCCCGATCTCGGCGAAGGACCGCCGCTGCGGCTCCCCCTCGCCGGTCCACGTGATCACCTGCGACGATCCGTGGATGGTCGACCCGTGGGTCAGGATTCTCGAGATCAGCAGCGGTACGTCCTGCATCGTGCTCTGCACGGCGTCCTCCCGGGGCGACATTGCCTGCGCGGTGGCATGAAAGGTTTGGGCCTGATTGTGCGCACATACCGCGCGGTATGTCACTAGTACGGGGATGATCGATCACGTACGTGTGCAGGGATTCTGTGCCGAGGCGGGCTATGTGAGGCGGCCGAGGGCCTTCAGCCCGTGGGCGTTCGACGACGAAGCCTCAAGGCCGATACGGGGAGGCCGGTGCGGAGCTCTGAACAACGATCCTGAGCAACGATGCCGCACGCGTCAGCGAACCGGTCCCAGCTCCGGGTCCTCGCGCAGCTTGCCGAGCGCGCGCGACACCGCCGACTTGACCGTGCCCACCGAGACGCCGAGCACCTCCGCCGTCTGGACCTCGCTCAGGTCCTCGTAGTACCGCAGGACGACCATCGCCCGCTGCCGCGCCGGCAACCTCATGATCGCGCGCCACATCGCGTCGTGAAGCGCCTGCTGCTCCGCCGGATCCCCGGCGGGCGGTGCCTGGGGCTCAGGCAGCTCCTCGCACGCGAACTCGTCGACCTTCCGCTTCCGCCACTGCGACGTCCGCGTGTTGAGCAGGGCCCGGCGGACGTAACCGTCGAGCGCCCGGTGGTCCTCGATCCGCTCCCACGCGACATACGTCTTGGTCAGCGCGGTCTGCAACAGATCCTCGGCGTCGCTGGGGTTCGCGGTCAGCGAGCGCGCGGTACGCAGCAGCACGGGCTGGCGGGCCTTCACGTACGACGCGAACGACGGGTACGCGAGGGTCTGAGCCCTTGGCGTAGCGGCGTTCGAAGCGCTGGTGCAGACGGGTGTGGTCATGGCTCCACGCTAGGATCGCCCCCTACTCGAGCGGATCGGCCGGAGGTCCTGAAGCCTTGTCCGCCTCAGGTTGTAGGAGTGGCGCCAGCTCCACCTCCTGGAGGTGGAGGCGACGGCCCGTACCCCTGAGGGTCCACCCCTGAGAGACGCATCCCACAGGAGTAGTGCGGGGGTCCGCGCGGTCCCGATGGAGTACGAAGAGGCTCCGGGTGTGGGCCCTGGTGAGTAGCGGCCCGCCGCGCGCCCGTATTCAGCCTCCGTCATCCGCTTCAGCCTCCGTCGTCCGCCCCCAGGATCAGCCCGGACGTCGGTACCCCCGTGCCCGCCGTGACCAGCACCCGGCGGGCCTCGGGTATCTGGTTCACGGACGTCCCGCGCAGCTGCCGTACCGCCTCCGCCACTCCGTTCATCCCGTGCAGGTACGCCTCCCCGAGCTGTCCCCCATGTGTGTTCAGCGGCAGCCTCTCCTCAGCGACGAAGTCCGCCGCCTCACCCGGCTTGCAGAACCCGAACTCCTCCAGCTGCATCAGCACGAACGGTGTGAAGTGGTCGTACAGAATCCCCACATCCATGTCGGCCGCCGTCAGCCCGGAGGTACGCCACAACTGCCGTGCCACCACGCCCATTTCCGGCAGCCCCGTCAGATCGTCCCGGTAGAAGCTGGTCATCTGCTCCTGTCTCCGGCCGGCGCCCTGGGCCGCCGCCGTGATCACCGCCGGCGGCTGCGGCAGGTCCCGTGCCCGCTCCACGGAGGTGACGATCAGGGCCTGACCGCCGTCGGTCTCCTGGCAGCAGTCCAGCAAGCGCAGCGGCTCGACGATCCAACGCGAGGCGGCATGGTCGGCGAGCGTGATCGGTCTGCCGTGGAAGTACGCCGCCGGATTGGTCGCCGCATACTTCCTGTCCATGACGGCGACCTGCCCGAACGCCTCTGCCGTCAGCCCATACGTGTACAGGTAACGCTGCGCCGCCATCGCCACCCAGGAGGCGGGCGTGAGCAGCCCGAACGGCAGACTCCAGCCGAGCGCCGCGCCCTCGGCCGAAGGCTCCCGCCGCTGCACCCCGGAGCCGAATCTCCGTCCCGACCGCTCGTTGAACGCCCGGTAGCAGACCACGACTTCGGCCACTCCCGTCGCCACCGCGAGCGCGGCCTGCTGAACGGTCGCGCAGGCCGCCCCGCCGCCGTAGTGGATCCGCGAGAAGAAGGACAGCTCCCCCATACCGGCGGCTTGGGCAACCGTGATCTCCGGGCTGGTGTCCATCGTGAACGTCACCATCCCGTCCACATCGGCCGCCGTGAGCCCCGCATCGTCGAGCGCGGCCCGGACCGCCTCCACCGCCAGCCGCAGCTCACTGCGCCCCGAGTCCTTGGAGAACTCGGTGGCCCCGATCCCCACGACCGCCGCCCGTCCGCCGAGCGTGTCCCTCGTCCGTACGCTCATGACCGGCCCACCCCATCGGCGCCGCTCGGGACCGTCAGGGTCACCGTCCCCGTGACGTGCTTGCCGATGCCGTTGGCCCCGACCACCCGCACCGTGACGGTCTTGCCCGCGGCCTCGTCGCCCTCGTCGCCCTCGCGCTCCGCGGCATCATCGCCCTCGAGGTCCGCGGCTCCCTCTGCGTCCTTTACCTCCTCGACTGTGCCGGCCAACACCATGGTGTCGCCGGGGTAGTTGGGCGCTCCCAGTCTGATCGCCACTCTGCGGAGGACGGCCGTGGGACCGAAGTGGTCCGTGATGTAGCGGCCGACCAGGCCATTGGTCGTCAGGATGTTCATGAAGATGTCCGGCGAGCCCTTTTGCCGTGCCAGCTCCGCGTCGTGGTGCACGTCCTGGTAGTCGCGAGACGCGATGGCCCCCGCGACGATGAGCGTGCGGGTGATCTCGATCTCCAACGGCGGCAGCTCATCACCGACCCGCACCACCTGTCCGACACCGGCACTCATGCCGCCCCCGCCCCCTCACCGTCGCCCTCTTCACGCACGATCAACTCCCCCAGCTCCTGGAGCACTTCGCTCCCGCATCCCAGATACGCGTCCAGCTGCCGCCCCCACAGAAAGTGCCGGTGCACGGGATGGTCGAGGTCGGCCCCCATGCCGCCGTGCAGATGCTGGCCCGTGTGCACCACGCGCTGTCCCGCCTCCGAGGCCCACCACGCGGCGGTCAGCGCATGACTGGCGTACTGCAGCCCTTCGTCACGTCGCCAGGCCGCCTCGTACGCCGTGACCCGTATCGACTCCGTGTCCATGTATGCGTCCGCTGCCCTGAGTTGGACCCCTTGCTTGGCCGCGAGCGGCCGCCCGAACTGCTCGCGGGTGTTGGTGTGCTCCACCGCCCGGGCCAGCGAACCCGCGCACACGCCGGCCTGCAGCCCCGCGAAGGCAGTGCGCGCGGTGGCGAGCACGTCGTCGTACGCACGGCTCCCCTTCGCCCCCGCACCGTTCACCTCACGCTTGGACGCCCCGTTCTCGTACGGCCCACCACCGCTCGCCCCGTCCCGGCGCACACCGCTCCCGTACACGCCCTCGCGTCCCGCCCCGTCGCCGAGCCGCTCCGCCGGAGTGCCGTCCAGAGTCAACCGCCCCGCCGACCAGGGCGCCGTCAGCTCGACAGGGACACACTCCGCGTCCACGGTCCGCACCAGCCACAGGCTGCGCTCGTCATCCGCGACCAGGACATGCGTGGCGTCGCGGAGCCAGGGCACCGCGGCCACGGTGCCGGTCAACTCCCCGGAGCCGTCGGCCCGTACGGCCGCGTCGCGCAGCGCCCCGCTCACCACCACCGTCCCGTCCCCGATGCCCGGCAGCAGGCGCTCCCGTTGCTCCGCCGAACCATGTGCCGACACCGCCGACAGCCCGTACACACAGCTCGCCGCGAACGGCACCTGGGCCGTCGTCCTCCCCTGTTCCTCCAGCAGGAGCACCAGCCCGAGGAGCCCTATGTCCGCGACGGCGGCCACGAGTCCGGCCTCGCACAGCGCCTTCCACAGCTCGGCATCACTGCCCGTCCCGGCGGCGGCGAGCCGCTCGGGCGTGGACAGGTCGCCGAAGATCCGCGCGGCCAGCTCACGGGCAGCCGCCTGCTCCTCGGTGGGTGTGAAGTCCATGTCAGCCTCCGCTCCCCTCGACGGCCGCGACGGCACGGAAGACCGGCAGATCCAACTCCTCGTCCGCCCGCTCGAATTCGAGCCGTACCGGCATACCGATGCGCACCTCGTCGTGCGGCACCCCCACTACGTTGCTGATCATCCGCACGCCCTCGGCGAGTTCGATCAGCCCGACCGCGTAGGGAGGATCGAAAGCCGGGAAGGGCGGGTGGTGCATGACGACGTACGAGTACACGGTCCCCTCGCCGCTCGCCTCGACCGTGTGCCAGTCCAGTGACCCGCATGCGTTGCACCCCGGCAGCCAGGGGAAGCGCATTGCCTTGCACCCGTCGCAGCGCTGGATCAGCAGCCGGTGCCGGGCCACGCCTTCCCAGAAACTGGCGGTGTCACGGTTGACGACAGGACGGGGACGCCGGGGCCGCGACTCCTTCGGGGCCTCCGAAACCGTCGCTCCTGTCGACGGTGGCGCCACTTTCGAAGCCGGCATCTCGGTGACCGGTGACGCGGCCTCCGGATCCCTCGGTTTCCGGACCGCGGGTGCGTACTTGAAGATCCGGAAGCGATGTGTCCCCGCCGGCCGCCCCCCTGCCCGTACATCCATCCGCGTCGTGACGAAATAGCCCGTGCCCAGCTTGGTGGTCTTGCACGCGGAGACCGATTCGATCAGCGAGTCGAAGGTGATCTCTTCCCCTGGTCGGAGCGGCCGCAGATACTCCTGTTCGCAGTCGGTGGCGACCACGGAGGTGTACCCGGCGCCGTCGAGCAGACCGAGCAGTTCCTCGTACGCCCGCGACCGGCCCGTATGCCCGGACAGTCCCCCCATGGTCCACACCTGGAGCATGGTCGGCGGAGCTATGGCATCCGGTCCCGCATACGCCGGATTTCTGTCTCCCATCGCCTCGCACCAGTGCCGGATCATCGGCTCGTTGACCAGGTCTTTGCCCACTCCCGCGACCGCTGCCGCCCGCCCCTCGTACGCCTTCAGCCGTGCGTCGAGGTCCCCGCCGGACTCCTCGCTCACCGCCGCCCCCTCGTCATCCCGAGCCGCATCGTCGCCACGATCTCGCGCTGCACCTCGCTCACCCCGCCCCCGAACGTGTTGATCTGCGCCGCTCTGTTCATCCGCTCCAGCTCGCCGCCTTCGAACACACCCGGCGAACCGGAGCGGATCAGCCCGTCCGCTCCCACAATTTCCTGACACATTCGATACACCGCGACCGTCGATTCGGTTCCCGCGAATTTCACGCCGCTGGCATCGCCGGGTGCCAGCCGACCGGCCCCGACATCCCCCACCAAACGCCAGTTGAGCAGGCGTGATGCCGCCAGCCGGGCATGCGCCTCGGCCAGTCTCGATCGCACCCACGGCTCGTCAACTCTGCGCCGTCCGGTCACCGGATCGGGCGTACGGGCCGCGGTCAGCGCGGCGGCGTAGAAGTCCTCGGCCTGCATGCCGATCGCCGCGAGCGCGACCCGCTCATGGTTGAGCTGGTTGGTGATGAGGCCCCAGCCGCCGTTCTCCTCGCCGACGAGATTGCCCGCCGGAACGCGGATCCCGTCGTAGTACGTGGCCGTCGTGGTCAGCCCGCCCACCGTCTCGATCGGCGTCCACGAGAATCCTGGGGCGTCGGTGGGCACGAGCAGGATCGAGATGCCCTTGTGCTTGGGCGCGTCCGGGTCGGTGCGGCAGGCGAGCCAGATCCAGTCGGCGTTCTGCGCGTTGGAGGTGAAGATCTTCTGCCCGTCGACGATCCAGTCCCCGCCGTCGCGCACGGCGCGCGTCCGCAGCGAGGCCAGGTCGGTCCCGGCCGACGGCTCCGTGTACCCGATGGCGAACACGAGGTCTCCGCGCAGAATCCGCGGCAGGAAGAAGTCCTTCTGCTCCTCGGTCCCGTACTTCATCAGCGTCGGCCCGACCGTGTTCAGCGTGACCATGGAAACGGGCGCACCCGCCCGGTAGGCCTCGTCGAAGAACACGAACTGCTCATCGGCGCCGCGCCCTTGACCCCCGTACGCCACCGGCCAGCCCAGCCCCAACCACCCGTCGGCACCGATGCGCCGAAGCAGGGCCCGCTGCCGGCCCGAGTCGGCGGCGCTCGGCGGCCCATCAGGCATCAGGTCCCGGAAGTACGTACGGAGTTCGGCGCGCAGCCGTCGCTGGCGCTCGGTGGGGGCGAGGTGCACGACGACGGCCCTCCCGGACCTCGTACGAACAAGGGTTTCTGACTGTCCGTCAGATTCTGGGCACTGTCAAGGTCACCGGAACCACCCCGCCGAAACCGGGACCCGACCGCCCCCACAGGACGCCCACCCCCCTCTTCCCTTTTTCGAACATACGTACGAACATGGAGTCATGGCCACCATCGACCGGCAGGCCACGACGCTGGCCCTTGCACACGCGCTGTCAGCCGCCGAACGCGGACTGGCCGTCATCCCGCTGTCCCGAACCAAGCTCCCGGCGCTCCGCTCCCCGCACCGCGACGACCCGACGGCGCCGCCCTGCCACGGCGAGTGCGGTCGCTTCGGGCACGGTGTGTACGACGCCTCCACCGATCCGGAACGCATTCGCGAACTCTTCGCCGCCGCCCCCCGGGCCACCGGCTACGGCATCGCCTGCGGTCTTGAGCCACACCACCTCATCGGCATCGACCTCGACACCAAATCGGGCACCGACTCCTCGGCGGCCCTGCGCGAACTCGCCCTGCGCCACCTGTTCACGATCCCGGAGACGGTCGTCGTCCTAACCCCCAGCGGCGGCCGCCACCTGTGGCTGTCCGGCCCACCCGACGTCGTCGTCCCCAACTCCGCGGGCCGCCTCGCCCCCGGCATCGACATCCGCGGCGCCGGCGGCTACCTCGTCGGACCCGGCTCGCGCTCCGCGCACGGCGTCTACAGCACGGCTCCAGGTACGTCCCACCTGGCGCCCGCACCCTGCCCACGCGCCCTCCTGCGCCTACTCACGCCCCCACCCCGAACGCACCACCCCACGCCCTCCTCAGCGGGCGGGCACGGCCAGGGCCTGGTCCAGTTCGTCGCCGCCGCCCACGAGGGCCAACGCAACACCCGCCTCTTCTGGGCAGCCTGCCGGGCGTACGAGAACGGCATCGGCGACGAACTCGTCGAACCCCTGGTGGCCGCGGCCCTCCAGGTGGGCCTTTCGGAACGGGAGGCCCGGTCGACGGTGGGGTCGGCTCGGCGGCTGGTGGGGGGACGGCAGGGGTGAGGGAGGCCGGGGGCAAGCCCGTACCTCCGCGCTGGCCCACAGATGACCCAGACGTACTGGCCAAACCTGGGGCACGGGCGAGTCAGGGTGCATGCGGAAAGGGCGCCACTCCGGAGAGTGGCGCCCCTTCTGACCTGCGGTGGGTGTGGGATTTGAACCCACGGTGACATCGCTGCCACGACGGTTTTCAAGACCGTTCCCTTAGGCCGCTCGGGCAACCCACCCCGCGCCGACCGGAGATCGGCGCGGGATCAAGACTAACCGGTCGGCTGTCGTGGTGGGTCAGCTGTCGCCCTCACGTTCGCCGAGAGTGACCTCGGTCGTGTTGGTCTTGCCGTCGCGGGTGTATGTGAGCGTGACGGTGTCGCCGGGCTGATGGGTCCAGATTTCGCCGATGAGGGCGGGGCCGCTGTCGATCGCGGTGTCGTCGATCTTGGTGATGACGTCGCCCGGCTTGAGACCGGCCTTGTCGGCGGGGCCGCCCTTCTCGACCGCGTCCGCGCCGCCCGCGCCCTCCTCGGTGATCCTCGCGCCGCCGGTGCCCTCCTGGAGAGAGACCGAGGCGCCGATCACCGGGTAGACCGGCTCGCCGGTCCTGATCAGCTGCTGGGCGACGTTCTTCGCCTGGTTGATCGGGATCGCGAAGCCCAGGCCGATGGAGCCGGACTGACCGGTGCCGCCCAGGCCCCCGCTCGCGGACTGGATGGCCGAGTTGATGCCGATCACCGAGCCCTTCGCGTCCAGGAGCGGACCGCCGGAGTTGCCCGGGTTGATCGAGGCGTCGGTCTGCAGGGCGCTCATGTACGAGGCCTTGCCGGTGGAGCTGCCGTCGCTGGAGGCCACCGGGCGGTTCTTGGCGCTGATGATGCCCGTGGTCACCGTGTTGGACAGGCCGAAGGGCGCGCCGATCGCGATCGTCGAGTCGCCGACGGCCACCTTCTCGGAGTCGCCGAGCGGCAACGGCTTGAGGTCCTCGGGCGGGTTCTTGAGCTGGATGACCGCGACGTCGTAGCCCTGTGCGTTGCCGACCACCTCGGCGTCGTACTTCTTGCCGTTGGGGAAGGTCGCGGAGAGCTTGCCGCCGTCGACGGCCTCCGCCACGACGTGGTTGTTGGTGAGGATGTGGCCCTGCTTGTCCATGACGAAGCCGGTGCCGGTGCCGCCCTCGCCGCCGCCGCTCTCCGCCTCGATGGTGACGGTGCTGGGCAGCGCCTGGTTGGCGATCGCCGCGACCGTCCCCGCCTCCCGCTTGAAGTCGCCGCCGCTCTGCGAGGCGGACACCGTCGTCGAGCCCGTGGAGGAGTCGTTGCTGTCGGCCGCCCAGTAGCCGATGCCGCCGCCCACGCCGCCCGCGACGAGCGCGGCCACCAGGACCGCGGCGATCAGGCCGCCACGGCCGCCACCGGACTTGGGCGCGGGCTGCTGGTACGTGGATCCCCAGCCGGCACCCGAGCCTCCGTTCGCATACGCGGGCGTGGCCGGCGGAGGCGGAGGGGGCCAGGCGCCCGGCTCCGCACCATGGGCCGCATGTGTGCCGTCGGGCGCCCCCGGGGGCACCGGCGGCAGTACGGCCGTCGGATCGCCCTCCTGAGATTCCCGATGGGCCCCCGGCCGCGGCGGAACTCCGTGCTCCGGATGCGTGGAAGCAGCGGGAGCGTCCACCGGCACGGGAGGGGCTGACGGGGCGGGGGGTACCGCGTTGCCCTCGTTGTTGCCCTCGTTCTCGGTGCTCACAGCTCTTCCTCTCGATCCACTGCTGCTTCTTCCGGTCGCTCCCGGTCCGGCTCACTCATAGGTGCGTAGACGTGTCCGCGATCCGGTGAGATTCAGATGTGCAGGTACTTCTTTGTATGCCGTCAGCTTTTCCCACGGGACGTCAGGGCGCCATAAGCGGTGCCTGTGGGTCCGGGAGCTTTCAGGACCTTCTTTTGTACCTGAGGACCCGGCCCCTCACTTCTTTATATGGGACCAGTCCGACATAACCATCGCAGCCCCTGGGGCGCCGCCATTAGCGCGTACCCACGCGCGCGTGCAGCATGACGCAGCCACGCGCGCGTGGTGGCACCATGACGCGGTGACCCACGCACGACAGCACCTGATTCAGGTGGTCGCCCATCGCGGCGCCTCCGAAGATGCCCCGGAGCACACCCTGGCGGCGTACGAGAAGGCGATCGAGGACGGGGCGGACGCCCTGGAGTGCGATGTCCGGCTGACTGCGGACGGCCATCTGGTCTGTGTCCACGACCGCCGGATCAATCGCACCTCCAACGGTCGCGGCGCCGTCTCCGCCCTGGAGCTCGCCGATCTCGCCGCCCTGGACTTCGGCTCCTGGAAGAACCGCGACGAGGCGCCCGACTGGGAGCAGCAGCGGCCGCCGTCCTGGGAGCAGCAGTCCGTCCTGACGCTCGAGCGCCTCCTTGAGCTCGTCGCCGACGCCGGCCGCCCTGTGGAGCTGGCCATCGAGACGAAGCACCCCACACGCTGGGCGGGCCAGGTCGAGGAGCGCCTGCTGTACCTCCTGAAGCGCTTCGGCCTGGACGCACCGGCCTCCGCCGACGAATCGCCCGTACGGGTCATGAGTTTCTCGGCGCGCTCGCTGCAGCGCGTACGGGCGGCCTCCCCGACGCTGCCGACGGTCTATCTGCTCCAGTTCCTCTCACCCCGACTGCGCGACGGACGGCTGCCCGTGGGTGTCCGTATCGCGGGTCCGTCCATGCGGATCGTGCGCAACCACCCGCTGTACATCGAGCGCCTGAAGCGGGCCGGGCATCAAGTTCACGTATGGACCGTGAACGAACCCGAGGACGTCGCTCTCTGTGTCGAGCTGGGTGTCGACGCCATCATCACCAATCGCCCGCGCGCGGTACTGGACCAGTTGGGCCGCTGACCTGCGAGGTCCGGGGACTTCGGCCAGACCGTCGAAATCCGGCCACGCCATTACGGGGAGTGCTCCGGCGCGTTCGGTCCGTGTTCGAGGGTTACGAGTGCGTCACTGCATGTGCATTGGCCGGTTTCCGGTCCAGTCCAGGGGGGCATCCACACCGTGGCGTGGGGCGAAGGAGGTCTCGGGGGTGGCGTTGGTGGTGGCACAGGAGGTGCCCGCGTCGTCGAGCATGGCCGTACCCCATGGCCCTGCGGGCGTGGGGGAAGCAAGACAGCGGATGCGCGCTCAATTGCGCACCGGTGGCGTCGCGGAAGCGGTCATCGACGATGCCGTACTGATCCTTTCCGAACTGTTGAGCAACGCGTGCCGGCACGGCCGGCCGCTGGGCGACGCGCTGGCGGGGGACGGGGACGTCCGGGCCGCATGGCGAGTGGACCCAGGTGGACGGCTGACCGTCGAGGTGACGGACGGCGGTGGTCCGACCCGCCCGGTTCCGGCCACGCCCTCGGTCACCGCACACGGCGGCCGTGGGCTGAACATCATCACCGCGCTGGCCGACGACTGGGGCGTCAGGGACGACGTCCAGGGCGAGGTCACGGTGTGGGTGGTCGTCCAGAAGGACGCCCACGACGCACACGCGGAGCGCCGGCGGGGAGACTTCGCGGCGCGCATCACGGCTCCGTCGGTGTCCGCGGTACCCGACCTGGACTTCGGCGACTCGTTCGACAACCTGGACTGACGCTCCGGTCCGGCTGCAGCACAGGCTGGACCGGAAGGCCGGTTACGGGACGACGCGGCGGGCCGGCAGGTTATCCACAGGGTCCCGTGGGTCCTCGTACGAGCGGCTAGGCTCGCGCCCGTACGACAGACGCCGTAACCGGGAGAAACCCACGATGGCCAAGAAGCGATCCCAGACGAAGGCCAGGCAGCCGAGGCCGCAGGACGGCGAGATCCCGGTTGTGGGAGCCCGTGAGCCCTGCCCCTGTGGCAGTGGCCGCCGCTACAAGGCATGTCACGGGCGGAGCGCGTCGCATGCCGTGACGGAGCTGGTGCAGCGCCCCTTCGAGGGGCTGCCGGGCGAGTGCGACTGGGTCGCGTTGCGCGAGCTGGTGCCCGCGGCCACGGTCGAGCTGACGCTCAAGGACCCCCTTCCGGAGGGTGTTCCTTCGGTCACGCTCGCGACCGTCCTGCCGATGGCGTGGCCCGCGCTGCGCCGCGACGACGGCTCCGTGATGATCGGCCTCCAGAACGACACCTCTTCCGGCGACATCAGCCGCGACCTGGCCGACACCCTGCAGCGAGCGCTGACCGCCGATCCCGGCACTCCCGTACAGGGCCGGCGCGTCCCGGCGGACGGTCCGCGGCTGCAGGAACTCCTCGACCCCAAGGGCCCGTTCGAGCCCGTTGTGCACTCGGGTTTCGAGTTCTGGGTGCCGGACTCGGAGCACGCGACTCCGGACGTGACCGCGTCCCTGGAGCGCGCCAACGCCGCCGCCATCCCGACCGTGAAGCTGTCGGGCGTCGACGCCGCGTACTGGTGCGAGACCCCGGACAAGAACCATCTGCGCTGGGTCATGCCGCACGCCGAGGAGCAGCTTCTGGACGCCCTCGCGCGGCTGCACGCGGCCGGCCGGTCGAGCCTCGGAGAAGGCACCCGTCTCGTGGGCTCCTTCCGAGCCCACGGCCTCACGGTGCCGGTCTGGGATCTGCCGACCGATGTCACCGCGGAGGACATCGAAAAGCCGGCCGCTGAATTCGCCGAGCGGCTCGCCGCCGCACTGGCCACCGACGCACCGCTCACCGCGGACGAGCGCCGGGCGCGTGGCGGCCTCACCAACCGCCAGGTCACGCTGAGTTGAGGCCCGTTCGACACCCTGTCCGCGGCTGACCGACCGGTCAGCCGCCAGGGTTCTAGCGGAGCCGGTGACTCCTGTCACAAGTCCCTGTCATGGCAGGAAAATCGCTGTCCGAATAGCCGAGATCGAATTTGCGAACCGCCGATCTCTTGTTACCGTTCAATAGCCCGGTTGCTGGTGCATCCCCCGTCGCCAGCAACCGGGTCTTTGCGTTTCCGGATCCCGGCCCGCCCTTGACGCGCGTCCCAACCCGCCCTTCCCGCAGGCGAGTTGAGCCCCTACGCGGCCGATTCGCTCCCCGAGCGCAGCAGCAGAGGCCCCTCCGCGCCCGCCGCGAATTCCACCACCGCCGTGTACGCCCGCGCGTCCCCGATCGTGCGCTCCCGAGGCGTCTCGCACGCCCCCGGTTCGTCGTCCGCGCCCACCGCGCAGTGCATCCGGACGGTACGGCCGCCGGGTGCCATGAGGGTCAGTACGGCGGTGAGGTCGTCGCCGGTCGCATTGCGGTAGTACGTCCGCGCCCAGCTGTCCCGCCCCTGGGTCAGTACGCAAGTCTGCGCCTCGATGCCGTCGGGGGAGGCGAGTTCGGGTCCGCAGTGGGAGGTGCCGACGGGATCCCGGCCGAGCAACAGCGGACTCGTGACCGGGCCGGGCCGCGATGCGGCCGCCTTGTCGGCGAGGTGTTCGGAGGTACGTACGGCCGCGGGACTCTCGTGCCCTGCGGGCCCTGCGGAGGCCACGGCCAGCGGCAGCGTGGCCGCGAGCACGGCGACTCCCGTCAACGTCGGCAGACGAACTCTTCGGAAGCCCGGGGGTCGCCCGCCGGAGAAAAACAGCATGAAAAGGACGATAACGACCAAGAGGGGGCGCTCGGTTCGCCGCGCGCCCGATTCCCCTACAACTCGGGTGCGCTCACACCCGGACGAGTGAGGGCCTCCACCACGGCGTCCACGACGGCCTCCACATCGGGCACCCAGGGCGCGGCCGAGCCGGGCAGCGGCGCCCGCTCCCAGCGGATCTGACCCTGTCCGGTCTCGGACGGCGGCAGCGCGAGATAGCCGCCCTCTCCGTGGAAGCGCAGCGAGCCGGGCACGAAGTCCTTGGCGTACAGCAGCTCACCCAGCTGCTCGAAGGAGTACGGCTTCACCAGCAGCGCCCAGCGCGTGGGGGACGCGATCACCGGGCCGAGGCGCATGCCCATGTGGTCGAGCGCCCCGAGCGCGCGGGAGGCGGCGAGCGCCGGCAGGCTCACCGCGCACGGGGCCTGGCCGCCGGTGGCGAGGATGATCGGCGCCGAAGGGCGGTTCGTCCACCACCAGCGCACCATGCGCTCGTCGGTGGTGGCCGCGAGAAGGCCAGGGTCGAAGGGGTGGGCACCGGGAACCGTGCACTCCGGATCGGGGCACCCGCAGCGCGCCCGCCCCTGCGGGTCCGGCGCGACGCCGGGGAGTACGGGCCACTGCCATGCGGTCGCGAATGTCAGGGCCGCGCCGAGCATCTCAGGCCTTCCAGTGTTTCGCCTGGAAAAGAGCCTGCGTCGCCTTCCGAGGATCTCGCGCATGAGCGCTCGTTCCTTTCCGTTGCACGCCTGGCAACACCGAGGACCACATCACACCATGTGTCGATCACTTCACTGTGCGTACCTGCTGGCGCATCACACCCCTGTCCAGGACAAGGGGAACCCCTATGGGCCGAGCTCTGGCTTCGTCCGCGTCCATACTGCGCCTATCAACAGCATGGGCATGGCGTGGGGGTGGCGGCGCCTGGCGATTGCTGTCGCGCGTATTGCTTGCCGCCTCCGCCACGGGAGGATGGGGCACGGTCGTCGGTGGTTAAGACGCCCGGGTCCGTCGCCAGGTTCCGGGACGATCCCAACCACCCCTGGCCTTCACCGAGTACGTACCCATCACGACCGCTGTGACGCTCCGTCGAACAAGGCCAGTCGACCGCAATACGCCGTAACCCGAGGCAGTTTTAAGCCAACTTTGCTTTTCTCAAGTTCCCCGTCGGACACCAGGAATCCCAGCAGGACAATGCTGGACATCCCCTCACGAGTACGTGTACATGTGGAGACAGTGCTAGCGGCGCAGAATGACATGGGGGTTTGCGATGCTTTTGAGCAAAACGCACTGGTCCGAAAGTCGGACGCCATGAACTCCCCTCACCTTCCGAAAGTGGCCGGAATCGATTCAACTGTTCCGGCACCCACACACACTGTCGCGCCCGCGCCTGCCGTCCCCGGTACCTCTGCGGCCCCTTCTCCAAACCCCCCGGGAGCTGTGCTCCAGGACCGTCTCGCCGGCTGGGTGTCCGATCTCACGACGCTGCACGAACTGACCGAGCGGATGGTCCGCACGGCGTCCCTGAGTGACGCACTTCATGAACTTCTGCGTGCGGGAGCCGCCCTCGTAGGCGCCCGGCGCGGTCTCGTCGTCATGGAGCCGGGTGACGGCCTCGGCCCGGACACGACCATCGGCCTGGGCCTCGCCCGCTCCGACCTCGGTCACATCGAAACGATTCCGCGCCGCTGCATGTCGTACGGAAAAATCCTGGACGGGCTGCCCGGCGGCGAGGGTGAGATCGCTCAGCCCGATCTGTTCTCCGAGGACGGGCTCGACCCGCGTCACCGCGAGGTGGCCGCCCGGCTCGGCTATGCCGCGAGCTACGCGCTGCCGCTGTCCACCGAGACGGCGGGCCGTCTGGGTGCCGCCGTATGGCTGTACGACGAGCCCGCCGAACCGGTCGAGCGGCAGCGGCACCTCGTCGGTCTGTTCGCCCGGTACGCGGCCGAGCACCTGGCCCGGCTGGTCGAACTGGAACGCACGCGCGCGTGCATCACGACGATCACCGGGGAGCTGCTGCCCTCGCGGCTGCCCCGGGTCTTCGGCGTCCAGCTCGCCGCCCGGCATCGCACCGGTCCGCGCGGCGGCGGCGACTGGTACGACGCGCTGCCCCTGCCGGACGCCGCGCTCGGTCTCGCGGTCGGGTCCGTCACGGGGTCGGGCCCCAGCGCGGTGGCCGCCATGGGACGGCTGAGGGCGTCCCTGCGGGCGTACGCCGTGATGGAGGGCGAGGACCCCGTCGCCGTCCTGTCCGACCTGGAACTGCTGCTCAGGCTGACCGAGCCAGCCCGCAGCGCCACCGCCCTGTTCGCGTACTGCGAGCCCGCCTCGCGCAAGATCACGCTGGCCGGGGCAGGGCACAGCCCGCCGCTGCTGATCGGTGAGCGGCGCACGGAGTACGTGGAGACGTCGCTGTCGGCACCGCTGGGCATGCTCGCCTGCTGGGAAGCGCCGAGCGTGGAGTTCCAGGCAGCGCCAGGAGAGACGGTTCTGCTGTATACGGACGGTCTGCTGCAGCGCACCGGCGATCCCATGGACCGGGCCTTCGCGCGACTGCACGCGGCGGCGGCGAGTGTGCCGAGGCCGCTGCGTGCGGACCCGGGGGCGATCACCGACCATGTGCTGCGCACGATGCTGCCCCAGGAGCTCGACACGTCTGACGGACAGGAGGACGTGGTTTTGCTCGCGGCACGCTTCGAGTGAGCCGCTCGGAGGGCACGTGACTCGAAGGGCATGTAGGGCATGTAAAAGGGCTTCCGACTCCCTGGGCCCCCTCCCGTACGACCGTACGATGGAGGGGGTCCAGTGCCGTATCTAGGAGGATGACCGTGGCCGAAGAGCTCACTCCGGAGACACCGGACGAAGCCGAGGAGCCGATCAAGCAGCGCAAGAACGGTCTGTACCCCGGTGTGTCCGACGAGCTCGCCGAGAACATGAAGTCCGGCTGGGCCGACACCGAGCTGCACGGTCTGGAGCCCATCCCCCAGGCCGAGTACACCGCCGCCCGCCGCGCCGCGCTCTCCGCGCGCTTCCCGGGCGAGCGGCTGGTCGTTCCCGCGGGCAACCTGAAGACCCGCTCGAACGACACGGAGTATCCCTTCCGCGCCTCCGTCGAGTACGCCTACCTCACCGGCAACCTCACCGAGGACGGCGTCCTCGTTCTGGAGCCCAAGGGCGACGGCCACAAGGCGACGATCTACCTGCTGCCGCGCTCGGACCGGGACAACGGCGAGTTCTGGCTCTCCGGCCACGGCGAGCTGTGGGTCGGCCGCCGCCACTCCCTGGCCGAGGCCGAGCAGCTGCACGGCATCCCCGCCGCCGACGTCCGCGAGCTGCCCGACAAGCTGCGCGAGGCGACCGGGCCGGTCCGTGTCGTACGCGGCTACGACGCCGGGATCGAGGAGGCGCTCACCGACAAGGTGACCGCCGAGCGCGACGAGGAGCTGCGGGTCTTCCTCTCCGAGGCCCGGCTGGTCAAGGACGCGTTCGAGGCCGGAGAACTGCAGAAGGCCGTCGACTCGACCGTGCGCGGCTTCGAGGACGTCGTACGGGTCCTCGACAAGGCCGAGGCGACCAGCGAGCGCTACATCGAGGGCACCTTCTTCCTGCGCGCGCGGGTCGAGGGCAACGACATCGGTTACGGATCCATCTGCGCGGCCGGCGCGCACGCCTGCACGCTGCACTGGGTGCGCAACGACGGTCCTGTCCGCTCCGGGGACCTGCTGCTGCTGGACGCGGGCGTGGAGACCCACACGCTCTACACGGCGGACGTGACGCGCACGCTGCCGATCAACGGCACGTACAGCGAGATCCAGAAGAAGATCTACGACGCCGTGTACGAGGCCCAGGAAGCCGGTATCGCGGCCGTGAAGCCGGGCGCCAAGTACCGCGACTTCCACGACGCCGCGCAGCGCGTGCTGACCGAGAAGCTCGTCGAGTGGGGCCTGGTCGAGGGCCCTGTGGAGCGCGTGCTGGAGCTGGGACTGCAGCGCCGCTGGACGCTGCACGGCACCGGTCACATGCTCGGTATGGACGTCCACGACTGCGCGGCAGCGCGGACGGAGACGTACGTGGACGGCACGCTGGAACCGGGCATGTGCCTGACGGTGGAGCCGGGCCTGTACTTCCAGGCGGACGACCTGACCGTGCCCGAGGAGTACCGCGGCATCGGTGTCCGCATCGAGGACGACATCCTGGTCACGGAGGACGGCAACAAGAACCTCTCGGCGGGCCTGCCGCGCCGCTCCGATGAGGTCGAGGCGTGGATGGCGTCCCTGAAGGGCTGACTTTTCGCGCTTTTCTCGAGTACTGGACGAGGACGTCACGCGGGGCCGAAATGGCCTCCCTATAAGGGCTGATACGAGAGTGATGGCCGGGTGCCCTTCTGGGTACCCGGCCTTTTGGTGTGTCTAGGGGGGCGGCTTTGGTGGACGACTTCTGGTCCGGTTTCGGTGTTGATCTGCATCTGGAGCCGGATGCGCGGGCAGGGCGGCGGGCGGGGCTCGAGCGGGCTCTTCGGGATGCCGTACGCGAGGGGCGGCTCGCTCCGGGGACGCGACTGCCCGCGACCCGGCGGCTGGCGGCCGAGCTGGGCGTCTCGCGGGGGACGGCGAAGGCGGCGTACGACCAGCTGGTGGCCGAGGGCTATCTGACGGCGCGGCAGGGCTCGGGGACCGAGGTGGCGGCGCTGCCCACGACGTCCCTAGACGCGTCCGGGAATGGGGCACGCGCGCGTGCGCCCCGTTTTGATCTGCGGCCCGGCAGTCCGGACGTCGGTACGTTCCCGGCGGCGGCCTGGCTGCGGGCGTTGCGGCGGGCCATCGCGGCGGCGCCCTCTATGGCGTACGAATACGGCGATCCGCGCGGTCGCATCGAGTTGCGGACCGCCTTGTCGGGGTACCTGGGGCGGGCGCGCGGGGTGATCGCGCCGCCCGAGCGGATCGTGATCACGTCCGGTTACGTTCAGGGGCTTGCGCTCCTCACCCGCGTGCTGAAGTCCGGGGTGATCGCCATGGAGGACCCGGGGCTGCCCTTCCACCGGGACGTGGTGCGGCACAACGGCGGATCCGTGGCCCCTGTGAGCGTCGACGAACGGGGCGCCCGAGCCGAGGAGTTGGGCGACGCGGCGGCTGTCGTGGTCACGCCCGCGCACCAGTACCCGACCGGCGTGACCCTTCACCCGGAGCGGCGGCGGGCGCTCACGGACTGGGCACGCGCGCGTGGAGGGCTGATTGTCGAGGACGACTACGACGGGGAGTTCCGCTACGACAGACAGCCCGTGGGCGCACTCCAGGGGATGGCACCGGGACAGGTCGTCTACCTGGGGACGGCATCCAAGACGCTCGGGCCCGCGCTGCGGCTGGGTTGGATGGTGCTGCCGCCGCATCTGGTCGACGCGGTCGCCGACGCCAAGCTGCACAGCGACCACCACACCGAGTCCATCGGCCAGTTGGCCCTCGCCGAGCTGATCACCAGCCATGCCTATGACCGGCACATACGCGCCTGCCGACTGCGGTACCGGCGGCGGAGGGATCAGCTGCTGGCCCGGCTGGGGCCGCGCCGGAGTGTGCGCGGGATCGCGGCCGGGCTGCACGCGCTGGTGGACGTGGCGGACGAGGACGCGGTGCTCGCACGGGCCGCCGAGGAGGGGCTCGCGGTGGGATTCCTCGGGGAGCACTGGCACGAGGCGCATGAGGGGCGGCCACAGGGGTTGGTGGTGGGGTACGGGACGCCTCGGGAGCGAGGCTATCCGGAGGCGTTGGAGGTGTTGGGGCGGGTGCTGGAGGGCTGAGGGCGCGGGCACGCGGGTTCTCGAGGGCTGGGCAGGGCACGCGGGTTCTCGAGGGCTGGGCGGGGAGCACGGGCGCCGGACGGCTGAGCAGGGGCACGCAGGTTTCTCGATAGCTGGGCAGCGGGCACATCGGCGCTGGAATTGGAGCATGAAATGGCTTGCTGATTGGTCCTGTTGAGGGGTCCACTGCCTCCGTAGCGTCGTCCCCATGACGAACTCGCTTCTCCCGCCCGCGGGCCCGCAGCGCGTCCTGGCCGTCGCCCAGTTGAGTAACTCCGTCGGAGACGGCGCCTTCTACGTCACCTCCGCCCTGTACTTCACTCACATCGTCGGGCTCGCCCCCGCGCGCGTGGGCCTCGGGCTCACCATCGCGTGGGCGGTCGGGTCGCTGGCGGGTGTGCCGCTGGGGCGGTTCGCCGACCGGCGCGGGCCGCGTGGCACGGCGGTGCTGCTGGCGCTGGCGACCGGGCTCGCGGTGGCGTCCTTCCTGGTCGTACGCGGCTTCGTACCGTTCGTGCTCGCGGCGTGCGGGTACGCGGCGGCTCAGTCGGGGCTCGCGGCGGCCCGGCAGGCGCTGCTGGCCGCGCTGGTGTCCCGGGAGGAACGGACGGGGCTGCTCGCGCATCTCCAGTCGACGCTTAACGCCGGTCTCGCGGTGGGGGCGGGGCTCGGTGGGCTCGCGCTGCACATGGGGACGCGGGAGGCCTACCTCGGGGTGTTCGCGCTGGACGCGGTGAGCTTCCTGTTGTGCGCGGGGGTGCTGCTGCGGCTGCCGGTCATGAAGTCCTTGCACGCGCGCGTGGGCGCCGATCAGGGCCGCGGAGGGGGCGGAAAGGGCGACGCTCTCGGAGTGCTGCGGGACCGCCCGTACGCGCTCCTCACGCTGCTCAACACGGTGCTGCTGCTACGGATGCCGCTGCTCAGCCTGGGCATCCCGCTGTGGATCGCCGAGCGGACGGATGCCCCGGCCTGGCTGGTCTCCGCGCTGTTCGTGCTCAACACCGGTGCCGTGATGCTCTTCCAGGTGCGGATGGCCCGCGGGGTGTCGGGCATCGTGTCGGCCACGCGCGCGGTGCGGCGTTCGGGGCTGGTGATGCTGGCTTCGTGCGCGGTGTTCGCGCTGTCGGCCGGAGTCTCGGCCTGGGTGGCGGTGGGTTTGCTGGTCGCGGGCGCGGTGCTTCAAGTCGTCGCCGAGATGCAGCAGTCGGCGGGTTCCTGGCAGCTGTCCTTCGATCTCGCCCCGGCCGACCGGGTCGGCGAGTACCAGGGCTTCTTCGGTACGGGCGTCACCGTGGCGCGCACAGCCGGCCCGCTGGTGCTGACGGCCCTGCTCGTGGGGTGGGGGCCGCCGGGCTGGCTGGTCCTCGGCGGACTCATGCTGGTGGCTTCGTACGGGATGGGGCCCACGGCACGGTGGGCGGCCGGAAGGCGGGTCACAGCGCCGGACGTCAGCCAGCCCGTGCCGGTGAACTGACCATCGCTGGGAGCGAGTCCAGGAACAGGTCCCCCCCGCGAGCAGCCCGCTGCTTCCGCGCGGGCTCCACGCGCGCGCGTGGAGGTCGTCGTCGAAGGCGGCGAGAGCCGCGCGGCCGGCCTCCGCGGACGTACCGCCCGCTTCCAGGACGCCGCGAGCGCCCGCCTGGACGTGCCGCGGCCAGCGCGTCCAACGCCCGCCGTACGTGCGGGAATCCGGCCCGGGCCTCGCCTCGCGCCCCGGCGGCCCCGTACATCACCGAGACCGACGAACCGCGCGAGGGGCGGCGCGGCGCCTTCCGGTCGGGGTGTGCCGCGAGCTGCTTGGCGGTCGCGGCGAGCGCCTGCCATCTCCGTGGGCGGCTTCACAGCTCGGGCAGGATTGCGCGGGGATGGGGCGAAACGTAGCTTGTACGCCTGCTGTGCGGGTCGAGGCATGTGAAAGGTGCTCCCGGTGGGACGACGCGAGAAGCCGGTCGACCCCGATGCCGGTCCTATACAGCGGCTCGCGTACGAGCTGCGTGTCCTGCGGGAGAAGGGCGGGAAGCCGCCGTACCGGGAGATGGCCAAGCGCGCGGGCTATTCCACGACCGCGCTGTCCCAGGCGGCGGCCGGTGAGCAGCTGCCGTCGCTGGCGGTGGTGCGGGCGTACGCCGAGGCGCTGGATGCCGACCCGGACGAATGGGAACGGCGCTGGCGGGAGGCGGACGCCGAGGTCCGGGCGCCCACGCCGGACGAGAGGCCGCCGTACCGGGGACTGGCCCGCTTCGAACCGGACGACAGCGATCTGTTCTTCGGCAGGGAGACGCTTGTCGCCTCACTGGTGGGGCTGGTGCGCGAGCACCGCTTTGCGGCGGTGTTCGGGCCGTCCGGCAGCGGCAAGTCGTCGCTGCTGCGGGCGGGGCTGATTCCGCGGCTGCGGCAGGCGGCGGGGGCGGAGCGGCCGGCGGTGATCCGTGTGCTGACTCCGGGTGAGCGGCCCGCGCGTACGCACGAGAAGGCGCTCGTCCCACTGGATGGCGACGGGGAAACCTGGGTGATCGTTGACCAGTTCGAGGAACTTTTCACCCTGTGTCAGGACCGCCAGGAACGGGACCGGTTCCTTGATCTGCTGCTCGCCGCACGACGGCCGGAGAGCCGGCTGCGCGTGGTGATCGCCGTCCGTGGTGATTTCTACGGGCACTGCGCCGGCCACCGCGACCTGGCCGAGGCCGCCTCCCGGGCCAATCTGCTGGTCGGGCCGATGAACCGGGACGAGCTGCGCGAGGCGATCACCGGCCCTGCTACGTCCGCCGGCCTGAACGTGGAACGTGCTCTAACCGCCCAGATCATCGACGAAGTCGTCGACCAGCCGGGCGCGCTGCCCATGCTCTCCCACGCCTTGCTGGAGACCTGGCGCCGCCGCCGCGGCCGGTTGCTGACCCTGGCGGCGTACGAGGAGACAGGTGGCGTACGTGGCGCGATCGCCGCCACCGCCGAAGAGGTGTACGGCGGGCTGTCGGCGGAGCAGGGACGTATCGCCCGGCGGGTTCTGCTGCGGCTCATCGCGCCCGGATGGGGTTCCCCTCGGTCGGGAGAAATTGAGACCGGGGGAGGTACCGAGACTGGGGGAGGTACGGCAGACACCCGTCGTCCGGCGTCCCGGGCCGAACTCGGCGACGGTGCGCAGGACGTGCTGGAACGTCTCGCCGTCGCCCGTCTGGTCACCCTGGACGGCGACACGGTGGAGCTTGCGCATGAGGCGTTGATCACCGGCTGGCCGCGCCTGGCCGGCTGGATCGAGGAGGGCCGGGACCGGCTGCACGCGCAACGCCGGCTCGGCGAGGCCGCCCGCGCCTGGGAAGAGCTGGAGCGCGACCCCGGCGCGCTCTACCGGGGTACGCGGTTGGCCCGGGCCGAGGAGTTGTTCGCCCGGCAGCCGGACGACTGCCACCCGCGGCTGGAGGACCCGGAAGACGACCTCAACCGGCACGGGCACCCGAACGACGACCCCACCCGCGAGCCGAACCAGGAGCTCACCCGCGTACACACTCAGGACTTCACTCAGCAGCGAGACGACGACCTCACCCCGCTGGAGCGGGCCTTCCTCACCTCCTCCCTCGCGGCCAGGGACGCCGAGCGAGCGGCCGGGACCCGCACCGCACGGCGGACGCGTTCCCTGACCATCGGCCTGTCCGTGTTCCTCGTGCTGGCGCTGGCCGCCGGTCTGGTCGCCTGGCAGCGCGACCGGGTGAGTCAGGTGGAAGCCGCCAAGGCCGCCGCCCGCCGCCTGGCCACCGTGGCCGACAGCCTGCGCTCCACCGACCCCCGCACCGCCGCCCTGCTCGGGGTCGCGGCGTGGAAGATCGCCCCGCTCACCGAGTCCCGCTCGGCACTGCTGGGCTCTCTGGTGCAAGCGGAGCGCGATGCCTTCACCGACCCCCTGGCCGGAAAGGGCGTCCGGCGTTTCCTCGCCGACGGCGGCCGGACCCTGCTCAGCGTCGACGGCACCACGGTGACCGCCCGGAACGTGGCCGACCACAAGGTCACCGCCACCCACCGCCTGCCGAGCGGTACGGAGGCGGGCGATGTCGGGCCCGACTCCAGGTTCCTCGACGTCTTCGGGCCGGACGGAGGCGCAATGCTGTGGAACCTTCCGCTCGGGAGGCCCGCCGCCGAGTTGGGCGACGCCGCGATGAGAGGCAGCGCGCCCGACGGGAGCGCGTACCTCACCGCGCCCACGAACGGCCCGGGCACGGTCCGGCTGCACCGCACGGACGACGGCAAGGTCCTCTTGAGCACCGGCCTTACGCGCACGCTCTCCACGGCGGCCGTCGGCCCCGGCGGACGTCTGCTCGCGCTCTGCCCCGCCGACGGGCCACTCGAGCTGTGGGACACCGCGGACGGCACTCAGCTGCCCGGAGACTGGGAGAAGGCGAACAAGATCCTCTGCGGCACCGGCTCCGGCGCGGACAACGGCCCCCGCCTGCTGCAGTTCAGCGCGGACGGCCGACGACTGGCCGCCGCCTACGGTACGGACGCCTTGATCTGGGACGTCCGCAGCGGACGCACGGTCGCCGACTTCACCAGTGGCGGGATCACCGGCTTCACCCAGGCCGCTCTCTCCCCCGACGGCGAGTTCCTGGCCACCGCCGACGATCACGAACTCGCCGTATGGAGACTGTCCAACGGCGGTACGCAGGTCTTCCACCGGCAGCTTTCCAAAGATGAGGCCATCGGGCTGACCTGGGACCCGGGCAAGCCTCGGCTCCTGCGCTACCTCGCGGGCGCCACGGTCCACACCTTCGACCTGACCGACCGCCTCACACCGCGGTGGCAGAGCACTCCGGCCGACGCGAGCGTGCTCAGCCCGGACGGCGCCGCCCTGGCCACCGTCACCCGGTCCGGCGGCGGCTACCGCTTGGAGCTGCGTTCCACGCGCACGGGCACGGTCCAGGCCCACGCGAGGCTCGGTGCGCTGCCAAGCGTGTCCGCCGAGGAGACCCCCCTGCTCGCATTCAGCCCGGACGGAAGCGCGCTGGCCGTCGCCGACACCAAGTCCTCGGGTGCTTCACTGCGGCTGCGCTTCACCGTGTGGGACGTACGAGCGCATAAGGTGCGTACGGTCATCGACACCTCCGGCGCGGCCGATCGCCCGGCCACCACCCTCGCCCTGGGGCCCGGCGGCCGTACGTTGCTGGCTGCCCGCTCCGCCACCCACAGCGACAGCTACGGGACGGAGATCTGGGACACCGAGAACCACCGGCGGTCGGGGACCGTGCAGGGCTTTGCCGGGGAGGTACTGGCCGCGCGGCCGGACGGAGATCTCCTCGTGAGCTCCGACGATCAGTACGCCGATCCAGGGACCGGAGACGTCATCGGGCGCGCGCTCGCCGATGGCCGCGAGGTCACCGCGCTGGCGTTCAGCCCGGACGGCACCCGGCTCGCCGTCGGCGACTCCACCGGGCACATCACCCTGTGGGACGGCGACATCCGGCACCGTACGGGTGCGCTGACCGGCACCTCGGACACGGCCTCCCAGGGCGAGCCGGAGGCGGTGGGGGCGCTCGCCTTCTCTTCCGACGGCGGCACGCTGGCCGTGGGCGGCGCGGGCGGGACCCTGCGGCTGTGGGACACCGGCGGACAGCAACTCCTCGGGGCGGACCTGCCCACATCCGGCGACGAGATCCGCTCGCTCGCCTTCGCCGAGGACGGCGGCACGGTCTACGCCGGCGGCCTCCATGTACCGCTCCAGCGTCTCCCCATCGCCCCGGACCGGGCCGTCCGCACCATCTGCGCACGCACCGGCGACGGACTGACCGAAGCACAGTGGCGGACCTACGTCCCTGACGCGCCGTACGAGCAGGTGTGCGCCAAACGCGACTGAAGTCTCCCAAACCAGCGGAAATCAACCAGGGGCCGATTGTTCAGGGTGGCTCTGTGCGTCGCTGAAAAACGCCTCTGAACTGAACGATCAGTGACCAGAACGACCGCGGCGTCCCGTCGGCGGCGTCCGCCCATCTCCTCAGTCAGGTTCTGGTCTCATGCGCACTCGCACTCTGCTGCCCTCGTTTCTGCTGCTCGGCGCCCTCTCCTTCACGGCGGCCTGCACGTCCGGGTCGGACAGCTCCTCGGGTACGGGGTCCGCCGACGGGCGGCCCGGATCCACTCCCGCCCCCTCGCCGGTCCGCACCGTCGATCCGTCGAAGATCAAAGGTCTGGAGATCGTCAGCGACAGCAGCGAGCACAGTTCCTGCTCCTTCGCGACGAGCTATCCGGACGTGCCCGGTGCGGAGGCGATGACGGCCGCGATGAAGAAGGACGTGGAGGAGCGCCTGGCCGGCTTCCGCTCGGGGGTGTGCGAGGGCGGCTCGGACGCCGCGGAGGGCCGCGAGCTCAACATCAGCCATCACTTCCTGGCCGCCTCAGGCGACGTGCTCGGCGTCCGGCTCAGCACGCAGGACCACAGCGGCGTGGGGTCTGGGCTGTCGACGAGGACGTACTGGTACGACGGCAAGGCCGGCGCGTACCGAACGGCTCTCGGTCTTGTCACCGAAAGCTCCCGGGATGCCTTTGTCGGCGCCTTGAAGGATCAGCTCAAGGGGCGCGAAGGCTTCGACCCCGACCTCTTCGACGCCACGCTTTCCGAGGACTCCATCACCGCCGCCCTGGACGATATGGCCTTCACCGCCGACGGCGGACTGCGGGTGACCTTCGACCGCAGCGAGGTGGGCGTCGCTCCCGCCGGGACCTTCGTCGTGGCCTTGCCCAAGGAGACGGTCACGCCCTGGCTGTCCGCCTTCGGAAAGCGTGTCCAGCAGCAGACGATGAAGCCCAGCCGTTCGCTGGACTTGGGTGCGGCACACGTCCCCGAGCCCGCCGTCCCCACGCACACCGCCCCGGGCGACGACGACACCGACTGCAAGAAAGTCAAGTGCATCGCGCTGACCTTCGACGACGGACCGGCGGCACCGGAGACCGCGACCCTGCTGACCCACCTCGCGGAGTACAAGGCGCGCGCCACGTTCTTCACCACCGGCCAGAACGTCGCCGCCCACCCCGAGTTGGTCCGCGCCGAAGCGAAAGCCGGACACGAGGTCGGCAACCACTCCTGGAACCACCCCGATCTCACCAACCTCACCCCCGAGCAGATCGCCTCCCAGCTCAACCGCACGAGCAACGCCATCAAGGCAGCCATCGGCAAGGCTCCGACTGTCTTCCGTCCGCCCTACGGCGCGATGAACGCCCAGGTGAAGGCCGCGACCACGCTCTCGCCGGTGATGTGGGACGTGGACACCGAGGACTGGAAGTACCGCGACGCGGCCAAGGTCGCCCGGACCGTCATCGACACGTCGCAGCGCAACGACGTCGTCCTGATGCACGACATCCACCCCACCTCGGTCACCGCGGTCCCGCAGATCCTGCGCACGCTGACCGCCCAGGGCTACCATTTCGTCACCATCAGCCATCTGCGCGCCACCCTCTGAGGCGCTGAGCAGCCCTTCCGCAAAGGTGAGCCGGGGCGCTGTTTCACGTGAAACAGCGCCCCGGCTCACCTTCAGCAGCACTACACCGCCACCAGCGGAGCGTCCTTCCTCCACTTGAGGATCTTGTCGAAGCTGACCACCGCGCCGCCCCGGCCCGGCTTGTTGCCGATCTGCACGTGGTCGGCGAGCTCCTCGATCAGGCACAGGCCTCGGCCGTGCTCGGCATCACTGGGCGCGGGCCGAAGGGGAGCGCGCCTGCGTGCGGAGGGGAAGCCGGGGCCGGAGTCGGCCACTTCGATGCGGCACTTCTCGCCGTCAAGGTAGGCGGTGACCCGGAAGGCCTCGGCCTGCTGTCCTTCGGAGGATTCACCTCCGTGCTCGACGGCATTGGCGCAGGCTTCGCTCAGGGCGACGGAGAGGTCGTACGAGATATCCGGATCCACCCCCGCGGTCTCCATCGTGCCCATCAGGAGACGTCGGGCGAGCGGGACGCTCGCGGCTTCGCGCCGGAGATGGAGGGACCACCAGATGCTCATGCTCCCGCCTCCTGGCCGCGGCTCGACATACCGTTACGTATTGCCCCAAGGGGCGGTCTGTAAGCGCGAGATTGACGTGATGCCGCCCATACGGCGGATGTTCCGCCGGTTGCGATCGGTGTAGATGAGGGCGTCTCCCGCCAGAACGTGATCTTCCGGGCCGTACGGAACCTTGCGGACCTGCTGTGTGGAGCGCGTGGGCCCGGTGCGATGATGAGCCCGCAATGAGTGCCCCCCGACTACGCGCACGCACCGGAGGTGATCTCCGGGTTCCGAGGGCCGCGATGTTCGCCGCGGTCTGCGTCGTGCTGGCCGGGGCCGGGCACGTGATCGCATCCTGTGAGGGCATTCCGCTGTGGTCGCTGGGCACCGGATTCCTCGCCGTCTTCGCCGTCGCGGCGCCGCTCGCCGGGCGTGAGCGCTCGCTGCCGGGCATCGCCGTGCTGTTGGTGGTCGGCCAGACCGCGCTGCACACCCTCTTCGCGCTCGGCCAGCACGGCACGGCGGTGGCGCCCGGGAACGCGGACGCCTCGCTCGTGGCGCGGGCCGCGCGGATCGTGTGCGGCACGTCCGTCGCGGCGATCAGCCCGGCGCAGGCCCGGCTGATCCTCGCCGACGCGGGGATCGACCCCGACGCGAGCACCAGCCCGGGGAGTTCGGCGCACCACCACTCCGGGGACGCCATTACGGCCGCCGCGGACACCTCGGTGTCGCTACTGCCCTCGCTGCCCATGCTGCTCGGGCACGTTCTCGCGGGCGTCGCCGCCGGGTGGCTGCTGCGCCACGGGGACCTGGCGCTTCGGCGCCTGATGCGGCTGTCGGCGCACGGGGAGGGGCCGGCCCACGCGCTGCGCCGGGCCCTGGCGCTCGTACGGGCCCTGCTGGCGGGGCTTCCGGGTGCGCCCGAGGCGGCGCCCTGCGCACCGCGCGCGACGCAGCTCGGGCCGCCGGTCCCCCGTACGACCGTTCTTCAGCACTCGGTGATCAGACGCGGGCCGCCGTCGGACGCGGACCTCGTCCTCGCCGCCTGACGCGACGCACCACCACTCCTAGGGGTGCTGTCATGCGGCACGCGCGCGTGCCCGTCTTTTCGTGTGCGCAACCCCGTTCTTTCACCGAACCACTGCTGAAAGTGGAGTACTCCCTGCCATGAAGGCTTCCCGTATCGCCGCCGCCGGTGGCGTCGCCGCCTCGGCCGTCCTCGTTCTGTCCGCCCCCGCCTTCGCGCACGTCACCGTGCACCCGGAGGGCACGGCCGCCAAGGGCGGCTACGCGACGGTCAACTTCAAGGTGCCGAACGAGCGCGACAACGCCTCGACCACCAAGCTCGAAGTGACCTTCCCGACCGAGCACCCGCTCGCCTCGGTCATGCCGGCGCCCGTAGACGGCTGGAAGGTCGAGGTCACCAAGTCCAAGCTCGCCAAGCCCGTAGAACTGCACGGCGAGAAGATCAACGAGGCCGTCAGCAAGGTCACCTGGACCGCCGACGGCAAGGGCATCGAGCCCGGCTACTTCCAGCAGTTCCCGGTGTCCATGGGTGCGCTGCCCGAGGACGCCGATGAGCTGGTGTTCAAGGCGCTCCAGACCTACTCCAACAAGGAGGTCGTGCGCTGGATCGAGGTACCTCAGGAGGGCCAGGAGGAGCCCGAGAGCCCGGCGCCGGTGCTCGCGCTGTCCGCCGCCGAAGACGGCCACCACGGCTCGTCGGCATCCGACAGCGGATCCGGCGAGGGCGAAGACGCTGAGGCCGCCTCCAACGAGACGACTGAGGACGCCGCCGCCTCTTCCTCCGACACCAGCGACACCACGGCCCGCGTTCTGGGCATCGTGGGCATCGTCGTCGGCGCGGCGGGCGTGGCGTACGGCGTTCTGGCCGGTCGCCGGCGTTCCGACGCCTGAAGCCCAAGACAACTCCGGTGCGTGCCCTCGGGGTCGTACAGCGCCGTACGACCCCGGTGCGGGCCGCAGCTCTCACATCTGGGACCTTTTTCTATGCGCAAGAAGACGTTCGCCGCCGCCCTGGCCGCCGCGGCCGCACTGACCCTGACCGCCTGCGGCAGCAGCGACAACAGCAGCAGCTCGCCCGTCGCCGAGGTGTCCGCCGAGACCGGCTCCGAGAAGGCCGCGACGGTCCTCGACAAGCCCTTCGAGAAGCCGGACCTCGTCCTCACCGACACGCAGGGCAAGTCGTACGACCTCCGCGAGGCGACCAAGGGACAGCCGACGCTGATCTACTTCGGCTACACCAACTGCCCCGACGTCTGCCCGCTGACGATGAACAACGTCGCCGTCGCCAAGAAGCAGCTGCCCAAGGCCGAGCAGGACAAGCTCCGCATCGTGTTCGTCACCACCGACCCGGAGCGGGACACGCCCGCCGAGCTCGGCAAGTGGCTCAAGGGCATCGACCCGGCCGCCGTGGGCCTGACCGGCTCCTTCTCCACGATCCAGGCGGGCGCCCGGCAGCTCGGCATCTCCATCGACCCGCCCACGAAGGACAAGAGCGGCAAGGTCGTCTCGGAGCACGGCACCCAGGTCGTCGCGTTCTCGCCGAAGACCGACGCCGGCTATGTGCTGTACGGAGAGGACGCCACCGTCGACGACTACACCAAGGACCTGCCCAAGCTGATCAAGGGGCAGACGCCGTGAGGCGTCCCATCGTGCCGACCCTCGTCATGGCGGGCTGTCTGACCCTCGCGGGCTGCGGCGGCTCGGCCGACGGCGCCGACGCGGCCCCCGATCTGTCGGTCCGGGCCGCCTACATGCCCCAGCCGGTCACGGACTCCCTGGCGGCCGGTTACCTGACCGTCGTCAACGAGAGCGACAGCTCCGACGACCTCGTCTCCGCCACCAGCGACATCGCCGGGGACGTCACCGTCCACCAGACGTCCGGCCAGAAGATGAAGGAAGCCGGCCCGCTGGAGATCCCCGCGGGCGGCCGGCTCGTCCTCGAGAGCGGCAGCAACCACCTGATGTTCGAGAAGCTGAAGCACAGGCCCAAGGAGGGCGAGACGGTGTCCGTGAAGCTGCGCTTCACCAAGACCGACCCGATCACGGTCGAGATGCCGGTGAAGTCCGCCACGTACCAACCGACGTCCGCGCATTCCTCGTCGACGTCGCATCACTGAGGGAGGGACCACCGTGAGGCAGGCCATCGCTCCCCGCGCACGGATCCTGTTGTTGCTGCTCCTCGCCGTCACCGGCGCGCTGTTCGCCCAGGCTGCGCCCGTCTCGGCGCACGCCGCGCTGACCGGGAGCGACCCGCAGCAGGGAGCGGTGGTCGAGCAGGCGCCCTCCCAGGTGTCGCTGACCTTCTCCGAGAAGGTCGCGATGTCCGACGGCTCGGTGCGTGTCCTGGATCCGAAGGGCAAGCAGGTCGACGAGGGCAAGACCACCGAGCTGGGCAGCAACACGTACGCCGTGAATCTGCACGAAGGCCTGCCCGACGGCACGTTCACCGTCGTCTACCAGGTGGTGTCGGCGGACAGCCACCCCGTCTCGGGGGCCTTCACCTTCTCCGTGGGTGCGCCCTCGAAGACCTCCGTCGCGCTGTCCGACCAGGAGGCGGGCGGCGGAGTCGTGGGCGGACTCTACGGTTTCGCGCGCTATGTGGCGTACGCGGGATTCACCCTCTTCGTCGGCGGCGCCGCCTTTGTGCTCGCCTGCTGGCAGCGCGGTGCCGGGGTGCGTCCGGTGCAGCGCCTCGTGGTCTCCGGGTGGATCGCGCTCACCGCGGCCACGCTCGCCATGCTGCTGCTGCGCGGCTCCTACGCCGGCTCCGGGAAGGTCGGGGACATCTTCGACCTGAGTCTGCTCAGCCAGGTGCTGGAGACCAAGACGGGTGCGGCGCTGGTCTCGCGACTGCTGCTGCTCGCCGCAGGCGCGCTGTTCATCGCCGTACTCTTCGGAGCCTTCGAGAAGCGCGAGGACGAGAAGGAGAGGCAGGACCTCACCTTCGGCCTTGCCGTCGGCGGGTTCGTCGTGGCGGCGGGTCTGGCCGCGACCTGGGCGCTGGCCGAGCACGCCTCGACCGGCATCCAGACCGGGATCGCGATGCCCGTCGACGTCCTGCATCTGCTGGCCGTCGCCGCCTGGCTGGGTGGCCTGTCGGCACTGCTGGTGGCGCTCTACCGCGCCCCGTCGATCGAGGCGTCCGCCGTACGCCGCTTCTCCGGCGTCGCGTTCGGCAGCGTGGCCGTCCTCGCCGCGACCGGGATCTACCAGTCGTGGCGGCAGCTCGGCTCCTGGTCGGCGCTCACCGGTACGTCGTACGGGCAGCTCCTGCTCGTCAAGATCGGACTGGTGGCCGTACTCGTCGGCATCGCATGGATCTCCCGGCGCTGGACCGCCCGGCTGACGTCGGCACCGGAAGCCGTGCAGGACAGCGATGACTCAGAAGAGTCGGAAGATGCCGAGGAGCGTACGGACGAGAAGGAGCCGGCCGCCGCGCAGGTGGGCGGCGGCGACCGTAAGCGTGCGGCCCAACTGGCCCGGCAGCGGGCCGCCGTGGTCACCGCCCGCGAGAAGCGCGCCCGCGACGCCGACCCGCGACGCTCGGGCCTGCGCCGCTCGGTGCTCGCCGAGGCGGGTGTCGCCGTGGTCGTGCTCGCCGTGACGACCGCGCTGACCTCCGCCGAACCCGGTCGCACGGTCGAGGATGCCAAGGCCGCGACCGCCGCCGCCTCGCAGCCGGAGAGCGCGGCGCTGTCCCTGGAGATGCCGTTCGACACGGGCGGCCAGGACGGCAAGGGCATCGCACGGCTCGAACTCGACCCGGCTCGTGTCGGCGGCAACGACATGCATGTCTACGTAGAGCGGCCCAACGGCAGGGCCTTCGACATCCCCGAGGTCAAGGTCGCCCTCACCCTTGAGGAAAAGGACATCGGCCCACTGTCCGTGGTCCCCGACCGCATCGCCACCGGACACTGGACGGCGACCGGGGTGCAGATCCCCATGACGGGCAACTGGAACATCGAGGTCACCGTCCGGACCTCCGACATCGACCAGGTGACCGTCGACAAGAACGCGCAGATCGGCTGAACGACACCATGGCTGAACAGTCCACTCCGGAGACCTCTCCCAAGGGGGTCATCTCGCGGCGGCGGCTGCTCGGTACCGCCGGTGCCACGGGGCTCGCACTCGGTGCGGCGGGCGGGGCCGCGGGTTACGTCGCGGCGCCCTCCGACGACCAGGCCGTGCCCCTCAGCGCGGTGGGCGCGGACGAGGTGATGTTTCACGGGAAACATCAGCCGGGCATCACCACCGCCCTCCAGGCACGCGGCCACCTCGTCGCCTTCGACCTGGCGGGGGGTACGGGCCGCAGGGAGGCGGCCGCGCTGCTGCGCCGCTGGTCCGCCACGGCCCAGCGGCTGATGGCGGGCGAAGCGGCCGGCAGCGAGGACACGGCTGTCGCACGGGACGCGGGCCCCTCGTCCCTGACCGTCACCATCGGCTTCGGGCACAGCTTCTTCTCCCGTACGGGACTGGAGAAGCAGCGACCCGTCGCCCTCGACCCGCTGCCCGACTTCTCCTCGGACCAGCTCGACAAGGCGCGCAGTGACGGCGACCTGTGGGTGCAGATCGGCGCGAACGACGCCCTTGTCGCCTTCCACGCCCTGCGCGCGATCCAGAAGGACGCCGGCTCGGCGGCCCGGGTCCGCTGGCAGATGAACGGCTTCAACCGCTCGCCGGGCGCCACCGCCCAGCCGATGACGGCCCGCAACCTGATGGGCCAGATCGACGGCACCCGCAATCCCAAGCCGTCCGAAGCGAACTTCGACCAGCGGATCTTCGTACCCGATGCGGGCGAGCCCGCATGGATGGCCGGGGGCTCCTACGCCGTCGTACGCCGTATCCGCATGCTCCTCGACGACTGGGAGAAGCTCCCGCTCAAGGACCAGGAGGACGTCATCGGGCGGCGCAAATCGGACGGGGCACCGCTGACCGGCGGCACCGAGACCACCGAGCCCGAGCTGGAGAAGACGGACGCCTCCGGCAAGCTCATCATCCCGATCAACGCGCACGCCCGCATCACACGCCCCGACCAGAACGGCGGCGCCGCCATGCTGCGCCGGCCGTTCTCCTTCCACGACGGCTTCGACGCGGACGGCGTACCGGACGCGGGCCTGCTCTTCGTCTGCTGGCAGGCCGACCCCCTGCGCGGCTTCGTACCGGTGCAGCGCAAGCTCGACCGGGGGGACGCACTGTCGGCGTTCATCCGGCACGAGGCGAGCGGGCTTTTCGCGGTGCCGGGCGGGGCGGCAGAAGGGGAGTACGTGGGGCAGCGGTTGCTGGAGGGGTGAGAAAAGCCCTTGGGGCGGCCGGGACCAGAAGCGTGAGCCCCGGCCGCGTACGGCCCATTAGGGTGAGGCCATGCCAGCCAGCTACGCGTATCTCGGCCCCGAGGGCACCTTCACCGAAGTCGCCCTGCGCACACTCCCGGAGACCGCCACCCGGGAACTCGTCCCGATGGTGTCCGTACCCGCCGCGCTCGACGCGGTCCGAGGCGGTGAGGCCGAGGCGGCTTTCGTCCCGATCGAGAACTCCGTCGAAGGCGGCATCACCACGACCCTCGACGAACTCGTCGCCGGTGAGCCGCTGATGATCTACCGCGAGGTGCTGCTCTCGATCACCTTCGCACTGCTGGTCAGGCCGGGCACCAAGCTCTCGGAGATCAAGACGGTGACCGCGCACCCGGCCGCCCAGCCGCAGGTGCGTATCTGGATGAAGAACAACCTCCCGGACGTGATCTGGGAGTCGGCGGCCTCGAACGCGGACGGCGCGCGCCTGGTGCAGGAGGGGCGCTACGACGCGGCCTTCGCGGGTGAGTTCGCGGCCCAGAAGTACGGCCTGGTGCCGCTGGAGACCGGGATCCACGACGCGGAGAACGCGCAGACCCGGTTCGTGCTGGTGGGCAAGCCCGCCCGGCCCGCGGCACCGAGCGGCGCGGACAAGACGTCCGTGGTCGTCTGGCAGCGCGACGACCACCCGGGCGCCCTGCTCGAACTGCTCCAGGAGTTCGCCGTACGCGGCGTCAACCTGATGCTGCTGCAGTCCCGGCCGACCGGTGAGGGCATCGGCAACTACTGCTTCGCCATCGACGCCGAGGGCCACATCGCGGACCGCCGGGTGGGCGAGGCACTGATGGGCCTCAAGCGAAGGTGTCCGCAGGTGCGGTTCCTCGGGTCCTATCCGCGGGCCGAGGTCGACCTCCAGGACGTACGCACACCGGGGGCGGGGACGTCCGACGGCGAGTTCGCGGCTGCCTCGGACTGGCTGGCGCGCTGCCAGGACGGCCGTTTCTAGCGGGTCCACGCCGGGTCCATGCCTGGTCCGTGTCCGGTCCAAGCCGGTCCTACCAGCCGCTCTTCTTCATCCACAGAAGTTATCCACAGGGTCCGTTCTCGACCTGGGGACAAGTCGACAACGAGGCGCGATGCAGTCGACAAATCGCCCTTCGATCCCCAACTAGGCCACAGCACGCCAGGTCAGGCTTCGTCTACCCGTTTCCCTCAATCCACCCTTTGGAGCGAACCATTTCCACCCGAAAGGGGACGGAGGGCGGGTCAGGCTCGGGGGGTTTTCGCCCCCGTATGCCGCTTTCGGAACGGTCATCTCCGAAGTCCACAGATCTTTCGCACAGCCTGTGGATAACTTTCCGAGGGGTGCGGGCCCCTGTGGACAACCCACGACCCAAGTCCCGCTCCCCGCAAGGAAATCAGGTCAATGCGCGGAACCGTCACTGCCCCATTCAAGGGATTTGAGCCCCTTTCATTGACATAGATGATCAACTCTCGCATAACGGTCAGCGGCGACAGATCGGAATACCGGGTCGTGGGCCCGAACACCGCACCGGTAGCCTTGAGGGGTGATTGACCTTCGCCTGCTCCGTGAGGACCCCGACCGTGTGCGTGCGTCGCAGCGCGCCCGTGGAGAGGACGTCGCGCTCGTCGACGCCCTGCTCTCCGCCGACGAGCGGCGCAGGTCGTCCGGCCTCCGCTTCGACGAGCTGCGCGCCGAGCAGAAGGCACTCGGCAAGCTCATCCCCAAGGCTTCCGGCGACGAGAAGGCCGAGCTCCTGAAGAAGGCGGGCCAGCTCGCCGCCGACGTCAAGGCGGCAGACGCGGCGCAGGACGAGGCCGCGGCCGAAACCCAGGAGCTGCTGCTCCGGCTGGGCAACCTCGTGCATCCCGACGTCCCGGTCGGCGGCGAGGAGGACTTCGTCACGCTGGAGACGCACGGCACGATCCGTGACTTCGCGGCCGAGGGCTTCGAGCCGAAGGACCACCTGGAGCTCGGCACGACGCTCGGCGCGATCGACGTCGAGCGCGGCGCCAAGGTCTCCGGCTCGCGCTTCTACTTCCTCACCGGCGTGGGCGCCCTGCTGGAACTCGCGCTGGTGAACGCGGCGATGGCGCAGGCCACGGCCGCCGGCTTCACACCGATGCTGACTCCGGCGCTGGTCCGTCCACAGGCCATGGCCGGTACGGGGTTCCTCGGCCAGGCCGCGCAGGACGTGTACCGCTTGGACAATGACGACCTGTACCTGGTCGGCACCTCCGAGGTGGCGCTCGCCGCGTACCACATGGACGAGATCATCGACGGCGACCGCCTCCCGCTGCGCTACGCGGGCTTCTCGCCGTGCTTCCGCCGCGAGGCCGGTTCGCACGGCAAGGACACACGCGGCATCTTCCGGGTGCACCAGTTCGACAAGGTCGAGATGTTCTCGTACGTCGACCCGGCGGACTCGGCGGCCGAGCACCAGCGCCTGCTGGACTGGGAGAAGCAGTGGCTGACCTCGCTGGAGCTGCCGTTCCGGGTGATCGACGTGGCTTCGGCCGACCTGGGATCCTCGGCGGCCCGTAAGTTCGACTGCGAGGCGTGGATCCCCACCCAGGGCAAGTACCGCGAGCTGACCTCGACTTCGGACTGCACGGAGTTCCAGTCGCGGCGCCTGGCGATCCGCATGCGTGACGGCAAGACGGTGAAGCCGCTCGCGACGCTGAACGGCACGCTGTGCGCCGTACCGCGCACGATCGTGGCGATCCTGGAGAACCATCAGCAGGCCGACGGCTCCGTACGCGTGCCAGAGGTGCTGCGGCCGTTCCTCGGTGGCCGGGAGATCCTGGAGCCGGTCGCCAAGGCCGCCAAGTGAGCGACTCCGCTCCCGCCTTCCCGTACAAGCTCGTCGCGACCGACCTCGACGGAACGCTGCTGCGCTCCGACGACACGGTCTCGGAGCGCACCCGTGAGGCGCTCGCCGCGGCCACCGCGGCGGGCGCCGCGCACATCGTCGTCACCGGGCGGGCGGCGCCCTGGACCCGCCATATCCTCGACGAACTCGGGTACGACGGGATCGCGGTGTGCGCCCAGGGCGCGCAGGTGTACGACGCGGGGGCGCACCGCCTGCTCACCACGCTCACCCTCGACCGGCAGCTGGCCGGCCTGGCGCTCGCCAAGATCGAGGCGGAGGTCGGTCCGCTGGCCCTGGCCGCGAGCCGTGACGGCCTCGACGGCGACGTCCTGATCGGCCCGGGTTACCGGGTCCAGGGACAGCTGCAGTCCGTCCCGTTCACCGACCGCACGGAACTGTGGGCCGAGCCGCTGACGAAGCTGTACATCCAGCACCCGCGTCTGACCGACGACGAACTCGCGGACGCGGCACGTCAGGCGGTGGGCGGTCTGGTGTCCATCACCATGGCGGGCGAGGGCATCGTCGAGCTCCTCCCCCTCGGTCTCTCCAAGGCCACAGGCCTCTCGCTCGCGGCCCGCCGTCTAGGCGTCAAGGCCGCCGACACGATCGCCTTCGGCGACATGCCCAACGACATCCCGATGTTCGACTGGTCCGCGCACGGCGTGGCCATGGCCAACGCCCATGAGGAACTCAAGGCGGTCGCCGACGAGATGACCCTGTCCAACGAGGAGGACGGGATCGCGGTGGTACTGGAGCGCTTGCTGGGCTGAGCGCGCAACGCTGCCGCTGTGACCTGGCGTAGGGCGGGTCACAGCGGCAGCGTTGCGGCAATGTCGGGAGGGGCGGCCCGCGCGATATGCGCGCTCGAAGCGGCCGCCCCGGGCAGCTCCCCGTGCGGGGCGCACTCGACGGAGAGGTAGCTACTCCGGAGTGCGCCGCGGGCTGCCCTGTCGGGAGCTCGACGGACTGCTACTGATGGGCATCGTCGCGCTCCTCTCCCAGATTGCGGCACCGGAGGAACCCGGCGACCTGGACATAACTACTCTGCCCGTACGCCGAGTTGGGCGCCACCGAATAAAGGAGCGCTCCGGTACAAGGGCACTCCGGGCAGGGAGCCCAGGAACGGCTGAGCGGACTTGCCGAAGTCCGGTGCAGAACCGCGCCCCGTTTGAGGGCCGTAGGCCCGAAAGGGGCGCGGGGAACTGCGCGACCAGCCACAACGAACCCGCAGTGTTCAACCCGCCTGACCAGCGGAGCGCTCAGCGGCGCCACCTGCGTCGTCGCGCCTTGCTGAAGAACCAGCCCGCGGGCGGCTCGTCGGACCGCCAGGGCTGCGGTTCGGGACCTCCCTTGCGCCAGCGGGCCGCGAGCATACGGGCGCGCGCCGACGGCTCGGCCGTCTCGGCGGACCGTATGAAGTCCGCGTCCAGGACGAGGTCGTCCCAGGTGTCCTCGGACTCCCCCTGACCGTCGCTTCGCGGTGCCTGCCTTGCCATCCCCGTTCCTCCTTGCCGTGCATCCCTTTGGACAAGTGTGCCGTTGCCCCCGTAAAACCAATCTCAAGATCAAAAGAGGCCCCACGCGCGCGTGCACCCCAACTGCGAGCACGCGCGCGTGGAGCCGCCCCGACTCCCCGGAGCGCCTACTCCTCGCCGGCCAGCGTCAGCGTCCGCAGCTTCTGCCCCGCGAACCATGTGGCGACCACGGTCACCGCGATCAGCAGCACCGTCCCCGTCGCCAGACCCACATCGGAGGTGACGAGGTCCCCGCCCGTGACCTCGTGGGCCACGGCGAGCGACCACTGCTGAACACTGAGCGTGCGCGCCCCGGCCACCAGGGACCCGAAGAGGGCCTCCCAGACGAGGGCGTAGACGAGCCCGAAGACCACCGCGTGCCGGGTGATCGTGCCGAGCAGCAGGAAGAGGGCGGCGTACGCGATGGAGGCGACCAGCGCGGCCACGGTGTACGCGACGGCGATCTGCTGACCGTTGCCGTTCAGGATCATCCCGGCGAGGAACGTCGGGATCGCGGAGAACGCCATGGTCACCGCGATGGCGACGATCAGCTTGGTGAAGATGATCGTGGGGCGCTTGATCGGCTTGGCGAGCAGATACACCACCGAGCCGTCGTCGATCTCCGGCCCGATCGCGCCCGTACCGGCGATGACACCGATGATCGGCACCATCGTGGCGAGCGCGAACCCGCCGAGGACGTCGGCGGCCACCTGATCGTCGGTGCCGGTGAAGGCACGGACCGCCACGGAGATCACGATCAGCAGGACGGGCAGCGCGCCAAGGATGAGGGCCCGGCGGCGGCCGAGCAGGCCACGGTAGGTGAGCCGGGCGACTGTGGGGTCGTACATCTTCGGCCTCCTACGCCGCTACGAGATACGAGAAGACGGACTCGAGCGACTCGTCCGAGGGCGAGACCGCCAGCAGGCGGATGCCGTGGTCCCTGGCCACCCGCGGCAGCAGTGCCGTGAAGCGCCCGAAGTCGACCGCCTGGATGCGCAACGCGCCCTCCTGGAGGTCCACTTCGATGCCCGAGGTCGACGGGTCCGCGATGAGCGCGGCCGCGAGCGCGCGGTCGTCGCTGGAGCGCACGAGGTAACGGTGCGGGCGGTCGGTCATCAGACGCCGGATGCGCCGGAAGTCACCGCTCGCTGCGTGCCGTCCGGCGACGATCACCTCGATGTGCGAGGCGAGTTGTTCGACCTCTTCGAGGATGTGCGACGAGAACAGCACCGTACGGCCCTCGTCGCCCATGCGTCGCAACAGATCCATCAGCTGCATGCGCTGGCGTGGGTCCATGCCGTTGAAGGGCTCGTCGAGCAGCAGCAGGGACGGTTCGTGGACGAGGGCGGAGGCCATTTTCACGCGCTGCCGCATGCCCTTGGAGTACGTCGAGATCTTCCGGTCCTGCGCGTACTCCATCTCGACCGTGGCGAGGGCCTTCTGGGCGGCCTTCTTGCCGAGGCCGTGCAACTCGGCGTTGGCGACGACGAATTCGCGGCCGGTGAGGAAGTCGTACATCGCCTCGCGCTCGGGGACGATGCCGATCTGCCGGTAGATCTGTTCGTTGCGCCAGACCGCCTGGCCGTCGAGTGTGACGGAGCCTGTGGAGGGGGCGAGGAAGCCGCCCATCATGTTGATGAGGGTGGACTTTCCCGCGCCGTTCGGGCCGAGCAGGCCGGTGACGCCGGGGCCGATCGTCATGGTGATGTCGTTGACGGCGACCACGTTGCCGAACCAGCGTGATACGTGGTCGATGTTGAGCGTGGTCACAGTCCGACCTTTCGGTAGCGGCGCATCAGGAGGCCGTAGCAGCCGGCGATGAGGCCCAGGACAACGAGGAGATAGACGACGCCCTCGCCGCTCGAGGGGCCCACTTCTCCGGGGAAGGAGGAGGTGGCGCCGAGGAAGGCGGTCTGTACTCCGTCGATGAGCGTGATGGGCGAGAAGAGGCCGAGCCAAGCGATCGCGTCGGTGCTGTTCTGGTCGAATGCGATGGCCTGGACGGTGGACACCGCCCCGTAGGAGATGGTCAGCGTGGCGATGACGGCCGCGATGCCGAAGCCGCGGCGCGGGGTGACCGCCGAGATGACCAGGCCGATGCCGGCGAAGAGTAGTGAGAGCAGTGCCACGGAGACGAGCCCTTGAGCGAAACCCTTGGTCTGGTCGGAGAAGTCGAGCTTGGCCAGCAGTGCGCCCACATAGAGCACGACCAGGGGTGCGGCGGTGAGGATGAACATCGCCGAGGCCAGCGACGCGTACTTGGCGCGCACATAGTCGGCGGTCTCGATGGGCCGCGAGAAGTACAGCGGCACGGTCTTGAAGCGCAGATCGCGCGACACGGACTGCGGTGCCTGCGAGGCCACGTACAAGCCGATGACCGCCTGCAGGAAGATCGCGTACTGCGTGTAGTCGACCGGCAGGTCCTTCGCCTTGGTGGCGACGGCGACGGCCACCATGATGGCGGCGGGCACGCACATCACCACGAAGAGCAGCATCGGCAGCACCTTGGACTTCACCGAGCGGCCGAGGCCGTACGCGCCGCGCAGGGACTGCGAGTAGAGCGAGCGGCGGGCGTAGGCGCGGCCCAGGCGCGGGCCGTCGTAATTGCGGTAGCCGATGTTGTGGATCCGGGTCTGCTCCCCGGCCCGGGCCGGGCTCTGCTCAACCGCCATGGCCGACCGCCTCCTTCCGCTCTTCGTCCCGTGCGTCGTCGGCGTCCTTGAAGACCTCCGAGATGTGGTGCCTGCGCTGTTCCATACGGACCAGGCCGAGGCCGAGGTCGGCGACGATGTCGCGTACGAGGTCGTACGTCTCCTCGCCGTCCGCCGTGAGCAGCAGGATGTGACCGGCGCCCGGCAGTCCGCTGCCGTCGTGGGTGTCGATTCCGCGCGCGTGCAGCACCTCGCGCACCGCGCGGGTGCCGTCCGGGTGGTCGTCGGTGTCGGTGACCTCGATCGCCAGGGTCGTCGTGGTCTGGGTGAAGTCCGTGGTGGAGCTGGCCCGCAGGAGCTTGCCGCCGTCGATGACGACGACGTGGTCGCAGGTGCGCTCCAGCTCGCCCAGCAGGTGCGAGGTGACCAGCACCGAGATGCCGAAGTCGGTGTGGATGCGGCGGATCAGGCCGAGCATCTCGTCGCGGCCGACCGGGTCGAGGCCGTTGGTCGGCTCGTCGAGGAAGACCAGCTGGGGGTCGTGGACGAGGGCCTGCGCGAGTTTTACGCGCTGCTTCATGCCGGTCGAGTAGCCGCCGATGGGGCGGTAGCGCTCCTCGTAGAGGCCGACGTGGCGCAGCGTGTCCGCGGTGCGCTCGCGGGCCGCCGCAGGGGGCAGGCCGGACATGCGCGCCATATGGACGACGAACTCGGTGGCCGAGACATCGGGCGGCAGGCAGTCGTGCTCGGGCATGTATCCGACCCGCTCGCGGATGTCGCCGCCCTTGGTGGCGACATCGAGGCCGAGCACTTCGGCGCGGCCCTCGGTGGCGGGGGACAGACCCAGCAGGATCTTGATCAGTGTGGACTTGCCGGCTCCGTTGGCTCCGACGAGTCCCGTCACACCGGGCCCGACGTCCACGGAGAGCCGGTCAAGCGCGGTTACCCTCGGGAACCGCTTGCTCAGGCTTTCGGTCGCGATCACAGTCACGATTCGAAGGTAGTGGCGCAGGCCACAGTAGGACGTCACCCCAGGGAGCTGTATCCGTGTCACTCTCCGGTATTACGGGCCCGTAAGGGTCACCCTGAGGTCGAACAACGGACGGCAGTTGTCCCGTGGTGTCTGTGACTCCCTAGGCCCGTGGAGCCCACCACATGGCCCGTTTCACACCCAGGGCACTGCGTGCGATCGGACGGACAGGGCCACCGCTGTGAGGCGAGGGCTGAGGAAAACACGGAAAGCGACGGAGAGTTGTCCACAGGTAACGCCAACTTGCCCTGTGGATAACGCACTTGGCTGTGGATCAAACCTCCGCACACAAATAAAATGCGTGATCAGCGTCTCGCCAGGCACCCTGGCGCCATGAAGGAATCCGAGACCGATGACGAGATAGAAGCGGAGATGGATGCGAAGATCGATTCCGGGACCGACTCCGAGAGCGATGAACGCCGCACCGTGAAGGTGTCGAAGTACCTCTCGAAACATCTGCGGCATCAACCCGACCGGATCGGGCTCACGCTCGACGAAGGCGGCTGGGTCGAGATCGAGACGCTGATGGCCGCGGCGGCAGCCCACGGCTTCCGGTTCACGCGGGCCGAGCTCGACCACGTGGTGGCCACCAACGACAAGCGGCGCTTCGCGATCGAGGGCACCCGGATCCGCGCCAGCCAGGGCCACTCCGTCGACGTGGACCTCGGTCTGCCCCCGGCGACACCACCCGCGTACCTCTATCACGGGACCGTCGCCCGCAACCTGGACGCGATCCGCGCCGAGGGCCTGAGGCCCATGAACCGGCACGACGTGCACCTCTCCCCGGATCGCGAGACCGCGACCCGCGTCGGCGCCCGCCGCGGCCGTCCCGTCGTGCTCTCCGTGGACGCCGCCGCCATGCACCGCAACGGCCATATCTTCCGGGTCAGCGCCAACGGCGTCTGGCTCACGACCGCCGTTCCCCCGCGCTACCTGCGGTTTCCCGAGCGGCACTGACCTGCCGCATCGGCAAGCCCTGGGCGGCATGGGCCCGTATGTGCGGTCCGTCGCACGGTCGTGCGGGCATCTGCGGGACAATGGCGGCGTGACCTCAGCGACCCGCCGGCCCCAGACTCCGGCCCCCACCGTTCCACCCCGGCTGATCGCAACGGATCTGGACGGCACCCTGCTGCGCGACGACCACTCCGTCTCGCAGCGCACGGTCGCCGCTCTGGCCGCCGCCGAAGAGGCCGGCATCGAGGTCTTCTTCGTGACCGGCCGCCCCGCCCGCTGGATGGATGTCGTCAGCGACCACGTCCACGGCCACGGCCTCGCCATCTGCGGGAACGGCGCCGCCGTGGTCGACCTGCACGGCGGCGCCGGCAACCACCGCTTCGTCAAGATCCGCGAGTTGGCACGGGACAACGCGCTCGATGCCGTACGACTGCTCCGCGAGGCCGCGCCGGGAACAGTGTTCGCCATCGAGCAGACGTACGGCTTCCACCAGGAACCGTCGTACCCGAAGCTGCACATGGAGATCCCGGACAACCTCGCGCCCGCCGAAAAACTCCTGGCGCCGGACGGTCCCAGCGCCGACGAACCGGTACTCAAGATTCTCGCGTACCACCACGAGATCGACCCCGACGACTTCCTGATGACCGCCCGCCTGGCCATCGGCGACCGCGCAGGCGTGACCCGTTCCAGCCCCAGCGCCCTGCTGGAGATCAGCGGCCCCGGCGTCTCCAAGGCCAGCACGCTCGCCCTGTGCTGCGCCGAGCGCGGCATCTCGCATGAGGAGGTCGTCGCCTTCGGGGACATGCCGAACGACGTGGAAATGCTCACCTGGGCAGGCATGTCGTACGCGATGGGCAACGCGCACCCCGACGTGATCGCCGCGGCCTCCGGACGCACGGTCGCCAACAACGAGGACGGGGTGGCCGTCGTGATCGAGCGGATGCTGGGTCTCTCCTAGTCGAGAGATGCCAACTCTCTCCTAGTAAAGCTGCACCCCGCGCTCGGCCAGCCACCCCACCGGGTCGACACCCGAGCCGTGATACGGCGTCAGGCGCACCTCGAAGTGGAGATGCGGGCCGGTCGAGTTGCCGCTCGTGCCCGACTGGCCGATCCACTGCCCGGCTGACACACGCTCGCCCTGGTCGACGGCGACCGTCGCGAGATGCGCGTACTGCGTGTAGTAGCCCCCGGCGTGCCGCACCACGGCCTCGATGCCGAACGGGCCGCCGCACGACACCTTGACCACTCGCCCCTCGCCCACCGACCGCACCGGCGTGCCGATGTCCACCGCGAAGTCCTGCCCCGTGTGCCGGCTCGCCCAGTGCTCACCACCGCTGCCGAAGCCCGCGGAGAGTTCGTACGTCTCCAATGGCGCGACCCACTGCGTCGTGAAGTCCGTCTCCGGCTGGTCGAGCCGGACGGCGCCCCGGCACGCACCCGACGCGACCGAGGCGTCCGCCTGCCCTTGAAGCGTCGACTGCGCCGCTTCGAGCTTCTGCTCGATCCTCTGCTTCATCTCGGCGAGCCGTGTATTTCGCCGTTCCAGCGCCAGCCAGGCCTTCGCGGCCTTCGCCTCGTCGGCGGCGAGCCGGGCCTCGGCGCGGCGGCTCTTGGTGACGGCGTGGTTGACCGCCAGGTCCGCCTGCCACACGGCACGCTGCCCACGCATCAACTCCTCAGGGCTGTCCGCGAGCAGCAACTGCGCGGAGTACGGAAGCCCCCCGCCGTTGCGGTACTGCTCGCGCGCGATCCGACCGAGGTCTCCGTGCAGTACGGCGATGTTCCGCCGCTCCCTTGCGAGAAGCCGCTCCAGCCGCTGCGCCCGGGCCCGCTGCACCTCGGCCTCCCTGCGCCCTGCCTCGTACCTCCGCGTCGCGGCGGACGCCTCTTCGAAGAGCCGCACCACCTCGGTGCTGAGGCCATCGGTGTCGCCGGTGTCGCCCTTGGCCGCAGTGGGCCCGGCTGCCAGAAGGGCCAGCGCGCACAGCAGCGCCGGTAGGAGCAGGGGATGGCGGCGAGATGGGCGCATGCAACGGATCGTGTCCCGCGCCGGAGCCGCGGTCCTGTTCAAGTCGTACGCCTGGGGGACCGAATGCCACGGACGGACCACTCCGCTGCTCCGAACAGCGGCCTGCTTCATGGCACTTAAGTGGCCCGTCAGCGGGGCGCTCCGTACGGCGGCTGCACCGCCTCAACGAACCGCCACCAGCAGCTCCGATGCCTCCTCCCGCTCCCGCATCTCCCGCAGCGGACCGTCCACGGCGGCCAGTTCCCCGTACGGGCCCCGCTGCACCACACGCCCGTCCGCCAGCACGATCACCTCGTCCACGGCCTCCAGACCCGCCAGCCGGTGGGTGATCAGCAGTGTCGTACGGCCCTCGGTCGCGGCGAGCAGATCTGCGGTCAGCGCGTCCGCCGTCGGAAGGTCGAGGTGCTCCGCTGGCTCGTCGAGGACGAGGACCGGGAAGTCGGCGAGCAGTGCACGGGCGAGCGCCAGCCGCTGCCGTTGCCCACCGGACAGCCGCGCCCCATGCTCACCGATCAGCGTGTCGAGCCCATCAGGCAGAGTGTCGGCCCAGTCGAGCAGCCGGGCCCGTCCGAGCGCGTCACGCAGGTCTTCCTCGGTCGCGTCCTTCCGGGCGAGCAGCAGGTTCTCGCGTACCGAGCTGTCGAAGAGGTGCGCGTCCTGCGCACACAGCCCGACCAGGCGTCGTACATCGTCACCGCCCAGGTCGTACGCGTCCACGCCGCCCAGCGTGTACGTCCCCGCGCCCGCGTCCAGGAACCGCAACAGCACCTGCGCGAGGGTCGTCTTGCCGGATCCGGACTGCCCGACGACGGCGATCCTCCGCCCTTGGGCGAGCGTCAGGTCGAGCCCGGCCAGCGCGTCCCGGTCCTGCCCGTGGTGGCGGGCGGACAGTCCCTGAACGACGAGCGGAAACGGCGACGCCGGTGCCTCTCGCGGCCTATCTGGTTCGCGTACGGGATCGGGGGCGTCCAGGACCTCGTACACGCGCTCCGCGCTCTTGCGGACCCGCTGCCGGTACTGGACCGCGAGCGGCAGGCCCAGAACGGCCTCGAACGCGGCGAGCGGGGTGAGCACGACGACGGCCATCAGCACACCGCTGAGGCGTCCGTCGGCGACCGCTTGGGCGCCGACGAGCGCGGTGACCGCCACAGTGAGCCCGGAGACGAGCGCGATGAGGCCGTCGCCGAGCGCGGTGGCGGTCGCGGTACGCGACGCGATGCGGGTCAGCACGGCATCGGCCCGCCGCGCTTCGGCGGTGCGTGCGGGCAGCGCCCCGGCGACCGTCAACTCGGCCGTCCCCGTGAGGAGATCGGCCACGCGGGTGGCCAGGATGCCGCGGGCGGGGGCCAGCCTGCGCTCCGCCCGGCGCGCGACGGCGCCGGTCACCAGCGGGACGCCGGCTCCGGCCGTGAGCAGCCCGAGGGCGAGGGCGGCCCCGGCCTCGGGCAGCAGCCAGGCCGTGAATCCCACGGATGCGGCGGACACGACGACCGCGGCCGATGCGGGCAGCAGCCAGCGCAGCCAGTAGTCCTGCAGTGCGTCGACGTCGGCGACCAGCCGAGAAAGCAGGTCGCCACGCCGGGTGGTCCGCAGCCCGGCGGGAGCGAGCCGCTCGAGCCGCCGGTACACGGCGACGCGGGTGTCGGCCAGCATCCGCAGCACGGCATCGTGCGACACCAGCCGCTCGGCGTACCGGAACACGGCCCGCCCGATACCGAACGCCCGCGTGGCCGTGACGGCGACCATCAGATACAGCACGGGAGGCTGCTGCGAGGCCCGCGAGATCAGCCACCCCGAGGTGGCCATCAGCCCCACGGCACTGCCGAGCGCGAGGCTGCCGAGCACAAGAGCGAGCGCGAGCCGGCCGCGCCTGGGTCCGGCCATGGCGCGGACGCGGGCGAGGACGCCGCCACGGTCCTCAGTGGAGAGCGGCGATTCGTCCTGGTCAGCCGTGGACACCGCCACCGCTCCAGTGCGGCGTGCCTCCGTACCGCCGGCGTGTGTAGGTCCGGCTCCCGCGTCGGGAACTGCGGACTCCAGCCGCACCACCCGATCCGCCACCCCCAGCAACGCTGGCCGATGCACCACGAGCAGCACTGTCCGCCCCACCGCCAAGCGCCGGACGGCTTCTACGACCTCGGCCTCGGTCTCCCCGTCCAGCGAAGCCGTCGGCTCGTCGAGCAGCAGCACGGGCCGGTCCGCGAGAAACGCCCGGGCCAGCGCGAGCCGTTGCCGCTGCCCCGCGGACAGCCCGGATCCGTCCTCGCCGAGTACGGTCCGTATCCCTTCGGGCAGCGCGTCCACGAACTCGAGCGCGCCCGCGTCACGCAGCGCCCTGGCCACCTCGGCGTCGTCCGCGTCCGGCCGCGCCAGCCGTACGTTCTCGGCGATGGACCCCGCGTACAGATGGGGCCGCTGCGGCACCCAGGCCACCTGCGAACGCCACTTGGTCAAGTCGGCCTCGGCCAGGTCGACTCCCCCGATCCGCACCCGGCCCGACGTGGGCTTCACGAACCCCAGCAGCGCATTCAGCAGCGTCGACTTGCCCACGCCACTGGGCCCGACGAGCGCCACCGTCTCGCCGGGTTCGACTGCGAACGACACATCCGACACGGCGTCGGACGACCGCTCCGGGTACCGGACCGTCACCCCCTCGAAGCGAATCCCGCCGGAGGCGGGCACGACCGCGGTCCCGAAGTCCGGCACCGATGTCTCCAGCACCGAGAAGATCTCCTCGGCGGCGGCCAGCCCTTCCGCTGCCGCGTGGTACTGCGCCCCCACCTGCCGCAGTGACAGATACGCCTCGGGCGCGAGAACGAGGATGACCAGCCCCACGTACAGATCCATCTCGCTATGGACGAGCCGCATCCCGATGGTCACCGCGACCAGGGCGACCGAGATCGTGGCAAGCAGTTCCAGCGCGAAGGACGAGATGAAGGCGATCCGCAGGGTCCGCATGGTCGCCCGCCGGTAGTCGCCGGTGATCCGTCGGATCGACTCGGCCTGCGCCTTCGCCCGCCCGAACACCTTGAGCGTGGGGAGACCGGCGACCACGTCCAGGAAGTGCCCCGACAGTCGTGACAGCAGCCGCCATTGACGATCCATCCGGGACTGCGTGGCCCAGCCGATGAGCACCATGAAGACGGGGATGAGGGGCAGCGTGCCGGCGATGATCGCCGCCGACACCCAGTCCTCCGTGACGATCCGCGCCAGTACCGCCACCGGCACGACCACCGCGAGCCCCAACTGCGGGAGGTAGCGCGAGAAGTAGTCGTCGAGCGCATCGACTCCACGAGTGGCGAGCGCGACCAGCGACCCCGTCCTCTGCCCGCTGAGCCAACCCGGTCCCAGCGCGCCCGCACGCTCAAGCAGCCGCCCCCGCAGCTCCGACTTGACCGCCGCGCCGGCCCGGTGCGCGGCGAGTTCCGTGAGCCAGGAGACGAGCGCCCGACCACCTGCGACCGCCACCAACAGCAGGAGTGGGGTACGAAGTTCGGCGGCCTCCAGCCCGTGCTGGAAGGCCCCGACCACCATCTCGGCGATGAGCATGGCCTGGGCAATGACCAACGCCGCCCCGGCAGCGCCCAGCCCTACGACCGCCGCCAGGAAGAGGCGAGTGGCGCGGGCGTACCGGAGCAATCGCGGGTCGATCGGTTTCACGTGAAACACACCCTCGGGTCACGCAGGTGTGTTTCACGTGAAACACACCTTCTCCTCAACGGGCATGTTTCACGTGAAACATGCCCCTGGATTCAGTGGCGAGCGAGCTCAGTGCGCGGCCTCGGCGATGTGCTGCGTACCGATCCGCTTGCGGAACACCCAGTACGTCCACGCCTGGTAGACCATCACGACCGGCGTCGCGATCACTGCACACCAGGTCATGATCTTCAGCGTGTACGGGCTGGACGAGGCATTGGTGACCGTCAGGCTCCAGTCGTCATTGAGCGAGGACGGCATGACGTTCGGGAAGAGGGTCAGGAAGAGCATGGCCACGGCGGCCACGATGGTGATGCCGGACAAGGTGAACGCCCAGCCCTCGCGCCCCGCCTGGTTCGCCCCTATCGCCGCAACTAGCGCGACCACCGCCACGATCAACGCGACCAGGCTCGTGCTGTCGCCCTTGTCGGCCTGAGTCCAGCCCAGGAAGACCAGCGCGAGCACAGCCGTCACCACACCGAGCCGCAGCGCCAGTTTCCGCGCCCGCTCCCTGATGTCGCCCAGCGTCTTGAGCGCGGCGAACACCGCCCCATGGAAGGTGAACAGCGTCAGCGTGACCAGGCCGCCCAGGATGGCGTACGGGTTGAGCAGGTCCCAGAGGTTGCCGACGTACTCCATGTCCTGGTCGATCTTCACGCCCCGCACGATGTTGCCGAAGGCCACGCCCCACAGGAACGCGGGGATCAGCGAGCTCCAGAAGATCGCGCTCTCCCAGTTGCGCTGCCAGCTCTCCTCGGGCCGCTTCGCCCGGTACTCGAAGGCGACTCCCCGGACGATCAGGCAGACCAGGATCAGCAGCAGCGGCAGATAGAAACCGGAGAAGAGCGTGGCGTACCACTCGGGGAAGGCGGCGAAGGTCGCGCCGCCCGCGGAGAGCAGCCACACCTCGTTGCCGTCCCAGACCGGCCCGATGGTGTTGATCAGCACCCGCTTCTCGGCCCGGTCACGGGCGAGCAGCCGGGTGAGGACGCCGATCCCGAAGTCGAAGCCCTCCAGGAAGAAGTAGCCGATCCACAGGACGGCGATGAGGACGAACCAGACGTCGTGAAGTTCCATGACTCTGCAGCTCCCTGGGCCTAGTAGGAGAACGCCATCGGCTTGTCGGCGTCACGGGAGTCGCCGCCGATCTTGGTGGGCGGATTGAGGTCGGCCTCGGTGAGTTCGGGCGGTCCGGCCTTGACGTACTTCACGAGCAGCTTCACCTCGATGACGGCGAGGATCGCGTAGAGAGTCGTGAAGACGATCATCGAGGTGAGGATCTCGCCCTGGGAAACGCCGGGGGAGACCGCGTCGCGAGTTTGCAGCACGCCGTACACGACCCACGGCTGACGGCCCATCTCGGTGAAGATCCAGCCCCAGGAGTTGGCGATCAGCGGGAAGCCCAAGGTCAGGATCGCGATGCGCCAGTACCACTTGGTGAGCGTCGGGCCGAGTGCCTTCTTGGGCAGCAGCACCAGATGCGGCACCTCGTCGTCCCCCACGCGCAGGTGCTGCGGCAGCAGGAACTTCTTCCGTGTCAGCCAGAGCCCCACCAGGCCGATGGTCAAGGAAGTCATGCCGAAGCCGATCATCCAGCGAAAGCCCCAGTACGCGACCGGGATGTTGGGCCGGTAGTCGCCCGGGCCGTACCGCTCCTGCTCGGCCTTGTTGACGTCGTTGATGCCGGGGACGTACGAACTGAAGTCGTCCTTGGCGAGGAAGGACAGCAGCCCCGGAATCTCGATGGCCACCTTGTTGTGACCCTTGTCGACGTCCCCGTAGGCGAAGACCGAGAAGGGCGCGGGCGCCTCGCCATCCCAGAGCGCCTCCGCCGCCGCCATCTTCATCGGCTGCTGCTCGTACATGATCTTGCCGAGGACATCTCCGCTGATCGCGGTGAACATGCCGCCGATGACCACGGTGACCAGGCCGAGCCGCAGCGAGGTCTTCATCACGGGAATGTGCTTCTTGCGGGTCAGATGGAAGGCGGCGATGCCGACCATGAAGGCGCCACCGGTGAGGAAGGCTGCGGAGAGGGTGTGGAAGGCCTGGGCGAGCGCGGTGTTCTGGGTCAGGACCAGCCAGAAGTCGGTGAGTTCGGCACGGCCTCGCTGTTCGTTGATCCGGTAGCCGACGGGGTGCTGCATCCAGGAGTTGGCGGCGAGGATGAAGTACGCCGACAGGATCGTGCCGATCGAGACCATCCATATGCACGCGAGGTGGATCTTCTTCGGCAGCTTGTCCCAGCCGAAGATCCACAGACCGATGAACGTGGACTCGAAGAAGAACGCGATCAGCGCCTCGAAGGCGAGCGGGGCACCGAAGACGTCACCGACGAAGCGCGAGTAGTCGGACCAGTTCATTCCGAACTGGAACTCCTGCACGATGCCTGTCACGACACCCATCGCGATGTTGATCAGGAAGAGCTTCCCCCAGAACTTCGTCGCCCTGAGGTACTTCTCGTTCCCCGTACGCACCCAGGCGGTCTCCAGGCCGGCGGTGAGCGCGGCGAGCGAGATGGTCAGGGGGACGAAGAGAAAGTGGTAGACGGTGGTGATGCCGAACTGCCATCGCGCCAGGGTCTCCGGCGCCAGAGCCAGGTCCACGTCGTCAGTCTCCTTACGTCGCCGTGGTCACAGCGGCAGTTTGACCCGCTTGTCACACACATCACGGGATCAACCGGGCAAGCTTGTGAACGCGTTCACATTCACAAGCAATTATGACGCATGGCTGTTCGGAGCGTGAGGGGTGGGGGGTCCCTAAGCATGGATCATCCGGGCCCTGGCACGAAGTCGCAGGTCAGAGCGTAATGACACGGAAGATAGGAGACGCAGACCACCGGCAGAGCCCCGTCCACGACGGAACCCTGCCGACCGCCAGAAGCTAGAGCTCCTTACGGAACCCCTCCGTCGTCTTCAGGAAGATGTCGTTCGCCTCGGTCTCGCCGATCGTCACGCGCACGCCCTCCCCCGGGAAAGGCCGCACGACGACCCCCGCCTGCTCGCAGGCCGCCGCGAAGTCGGCCGTACGCTCGCCGAGCCGCAGCCAGACGAAGTTCGCCTGCGTCTCGGGCACCGTCCAGCCCTGCCCGCGCAAGGCCTCGACGACGCGGATGCGCTCGCACACCAGCGAGCCGACCCGGCCGAGGAGCGCGTCCTCGGCACGCAGCGAGGCGACCGCCGCGTCCTGCGCGAGCTGGCTCACACCGAAGGGCACGGCGGTCTTGCGCAGTGCCGCCGCCACCGGCTCATGGGCGATCGCGAAGCCGACCCGCAGCCCGGCGAGTCCGTACGCCTTGGAGAACGTACGCAGTACGCAGACGTTCGGCCGCTCGCGGTAGATCTCAACACCGTCCGGCACCTGGGGATCGCGGATGAACTCCCGGTACGCCTCGTCGAGGACCACCAGGACGTCGCTCGGCACCCGGTCGAGGAAGCGCTCCAGCTCGGCCCGGCGCACCACGGTGCCGGTGGGGTTGTTGGGGTTGCAGACGAAGATCAGCCGCGTCCGCTCGGTGACCGCGTCCGCCATCGCGTCGAGGTCGTGCACATCCCCCAGCGTCAGCGGCACCTGCACCGACGTCGCCCCGCTGATCTGCGTGATGATCGGGTACGCCTCGAAGGACCGCCAGGCGTATATGACCTCGTCACCGGGACCGCTCGTGGCCTGCACCAGCTGCTGGGCGACGCCGACCGATCCCGTGCCGGTGGACAGATGCGTGAGCGGCACCGCGAACCGGTCCGCCAGCTCACTCATCAGCCCCGTACATGCCATGTCCGGGTACCGGTTGAAGGACCCCGCCGCCGCGGCCACGGTCTCCATCACCCCGGGCAGCGGCGGATACGGGTTCTCGTTGGAGGACAGCTTGTACGCCACCCGACCACTGGCCGCGGCGGGCTTGCCCGGCTTGTACGTGGGGATACCCTCCAGCACGGCACGCAGCTTGGGGCTCGTCTCGCTCACCGCAGTCCTCCTCATGACCACCACCGGCTTCCAATACTCCTCACCTTAAGAGGATTCGGCGCCGCTGCGTATGGCTCAGGACCGACCACATAGGCGGCCCGTCGGGCATCGGCCCACGGAGGCGTACGAAGTGGGGGGCGCGCCGCTGTCCGGTTCAAGCGCCGGTGGCTCACGCCGTGGCGCGCATCCCCCGTGCAGGTGAGTTGAGACCTCTTCGAAACATGACCCCTTCGGCAGGCTCATACGCCCCGACAAGTGACGTACTGTCATTGAATCGCTCAACTACCTTCTCTTCAAAGCCAATTGAGTGTGGTCGACCTTGCAGAAACGTGCCTGTCAACGAGTGAATATGCGTCCGCACTACCCCACCGCATGAGCCCTACTATCGGCTCGCCATGACAGCAGCAGGGAAGCACCAGGTGAGCCGGGCGGAGACCTCCCGTCGAAGCAGCCGGCCGGGCCGGGCGGGCATCAGAGACGTGGCCGCCGCCGCCGGGGTCTCCATCACGACCGTGTCCGACGCACTCAACGGCAAGGGCCGGCTCCCGGACGCCACCCGACGCCATGTCCGCGAGGTCGCCGACCGGCTGGGCTATCGCCCCTCCGCCGCGGCCCGCACGCTCCGTACCGGAAAGTCGGGCCTCATCGGCCTGACCGTCACGACCTACGGGGATGAACCTTTCACCTTCACGGAGTTCGCGTACTTCGCGGAGATGGCCAGAGCCGCCACCTCGGCCGCGCTCGCCCGGGGCTACGCGCTGGTCATCCTCCCCGCCACCTCGCGCCACGACGTGTGGTCGAACGTGGCCCTGGACGGAACCGTGGTCATCGACCCCTCCGACCAGGACCCCGTCGTCACTGAACTGGTCCGGCAGGGTTTACCGGTGGTCTCCGACGGCCGCCCCGCCGGCTCGCTGCCGGTGACCGCCTGGGTGGACAACGACCACGAGGCCGCGGTCCTGGGCATCCTCGACCACCTGGCCGACGCGGGCGCCCGCCGGATCGGCCTGCTCACCGGGACCTCGACCGACACATACACACATCTGTCGACGACCGCGTATCTGCACTGGTGCGAGCGCGTCGGCCAGGAGCCGGTGTACGAGGCCTACCCCGCGCACGATCCTTGCGCAGGGTCCGCCGCCGCCGACCGACTGCTCGCCCGCCCCGACCGGCCCGACGCCGTGTACGGACTGTTCGACCCGAACGGCACCGACCTCCTCGCGGCCGCCCGCCGATACGGTCTGCGCGTACCGGAGGATCTGCTGCTCGTGTGCTGCAGCGAGTCCGCCGTGTACGCCAACACCGAGCCTCCCCTCACCACCCTTTCACTCAAGCCGCGCCACATCGGCACGGCCGTGGTCCAGCTCCTCATCGACGCCATCGAAGGGGTCGAATCGGACCAACCGGTCCAGCAAGTGATACCCACGGAGTTGATCGTGCGGTCCTCCTCCGATCGACGGCCGCCGCGTACGACCGTCAGCCCGCCCCGATCACCGGAGGAAAGGTGACCTCAGGCGGTGGCATCCGGTGAGAAGGCCCCTCCCAATTCGGGAGAAAACCACGGTGAACTGCGGTCCTGCCTCGATTCACCACCCCTGGGTCATCACATGGCGCGATCCGCATTCCTATGATGGGCGCACGACACCGCGGGCCGCTGCGACCAGGCAGTCCAATGCGGTGCAGATGCGGCGCGATGGTGGTGGAGGGGTCGATGACTCAGGGGGCCGGTCAGGGACCCGAGGTGCGAACGCCGACGGTGCGCGACTTCCGCGTGCCCGCGTACGTCCACGAAGCCGATCCGTATGCGCAGCCCTCCGGCCCGTACGCCCAGCCCGGACCTCATCCGCAACTGGCGCCTCATGTGCAGCAGATGCTTCCCAGTGAGAGCACCAGACCGGTCGAGGAGGACGGGGGCTACACGCCGACGCAGCGCGATCTGCCCGTCATCAACCGCGGTGACACCCTTCAGGTGCCGGTGAGCCCCGAAGCCGCGGCCGTCCCGCAGTCCACCGCCGGGCCGGGCCCGCTGTATGTCGTCGGCGACGTGCACGGCTACCTCGACGAACTCGTTGCCGCCCTGCGCGAGAAGGGCCTCATCGACATCGACGGAAATTGGTCGGCGGGCACCGCACGGCTGTGGTTCCTCGGGGACTTCACCGACCGGGGTCCCGACGGCATCGGCGTCATCGACCTCGTGATGCGGTTGTCCGCCGAGGCCGCCGCGGCCGGTGGCTACTGCAAGGCGCTGATGGGCAATCACGAGCTGCTGCTGCTCGGCGCCAAGCGATTCGGCGACACCCCCGTCAACTCCGGTGCCGGTACGGCTACTTTCCAGGCCGCCTGGCTGCTCAACGGTGGCCAGAAGACCGATATGGAACGCCTCGAAGATCACCATCTGCAGTGGATGGCCCGCCTCGACGCGATGGAGCTGGCGGACGGGCACCTGCTGGTGCACTCCGACACCACCGCCTATCTCGACTACGGCGACTCCATCGAGGCGGTCAACGACACCGTCCGCGAAGCCCTCACCCGCAACGACGCGGATGAATGCTGGGACCTCTTCCGCAAGTTCACCAAGCGCTTCGCCTTCCGCGACGACGGGGGCGCGCAGGCCGTGCGCGAACTCCTCGACATGTACGGCGGCTCCCGAATCGTCCATGGTCACAGCCCCATTCCGTATCTTCTCGGCGAGGTCGGATCGGAGGACGACGACGATTCCGCGGGCCCGGTGGTCGAAGGACCGCATGTGTACGCGGACGGGCTGGCCATCGCCATGGACGGCGGCGTGACCATGGCCGGAAAGCTACTGGTCCAGCAACTGCCTCTGGATAGCTGACCCCTTTCCGGGCAGGCGTTCTTCCATCCAGCACGGGGCCTGCCGAGGGGCAATTTCTGGAAACCCCCTGTCACCTCGTGCCGTCCCCGCTCTACCATCGGCTTATCCGTAGCAGGCTCCCCTCCGTTTCTGCCCGACGGCTCGTCAGCATGCCGAGCCCCAAGCCCTACGGAGCATCGGGGGATGCACATGAACAGCGTTCCGCAGCACCTGCTGAGCGAGGACCGCCAAGAGTACGAGCGGATCCTCGATGAGGCGCTGCGCTCCGCACCCAACCGTCCGGAACTCGCCGCTGTCGGCCAGCGCCTCAACCCTGAACAACTGCGCACCATGGCGCTCAACGCCTCCGCTCTCATCACCGCGGCCGCGGCGACCGAATATCAGCACTACGTGAAGGTCCGCGAGGAACTGCGCCAGCCTGCGCCCACTTCACGCGTCCACGAGAAATCCAGCTCCACGGACCCGGCCACGGGCGCGGTAGGGCTCGCCGCCACGGTGGGGGAGGCCGCCGAGACCTCCGGGGCGGGCGCCGTCGCCGTCGCCGCGGTGCTCACTCCCGTCCTCGCCGGGACCGCCTCGGCGATCTTCCTGCTCGTCGGCTACCTCCTGAAGATGCTCAACCCGGAGCCGGCATTCGCCCAGACCCTGCTCACCACCGGGTGGGTTTTCGGCGCGGTGACCGCGGCGGCGATCCTGATCGCCGCGGTCGGTCTGCTGCTCACCGCCCTGCGCAACGGAGAGAGTTCGCTGCAGGCCGCCGCACGGGGTGAGGGCAACGAGGAACTGACCCGGGCCAGGGAAGCCTGGCGTGAGGCCCTTCTGGAGCGCGGCATCATGCCGTTCCTCCGAGAGGCACTCGCCGACCCGGGCTCAGCGGCCCTCGGCCGTACGACACCGCCACAGCCGACCAGCCGAATCCCCCACCTCGGCTACAACCGCCCGGGCTTCAGCAGCCCCGACGGCGGCCCCGCGGCAGGCCCCCGCCCCACCTACTCGAGCCCGGACTTCTCAAGCCCGGACTTCGGCGGCCCGGAGCATCAACCGGAGTAGCTACGGCCAGGGCAAAACCAGAGGCAGCCGAACCGGGACTCCGAACTCCCGGCCGGACGCACAGCCGCACGGTCGCTCCGGCCCACGACCACGAAGTCGAGGGCCGGAGCCCGGAGCGGTGTGCTGCCGCCGTGCCCGAACCAGGTTCAGTCCGCGAGCGGCAGATACACCCGGTTCCCGCTGGCCGCGAACTCCTTCGACTTCTGCGCCATACCTTCCTCGATCTCCGTCTGCGTACCACCGTGTTCACGGCGGATGTCCTGGGAGATCTTCATCGAGCAGAACTTCGGCCCGCACATCGAGCAGAAGTGAGCCGTCTTTGCGGGCTCGGCCGGGAGGGTTTCGTCGTGGAACTCCCGGGCCGTGTCAGGGTCGAGGGCCAGGTTGAACTGGTCCTCCCAGCGGAACTCGAAGCGAGCGTCGGACAGCGCGTCGTCCCATTCCTGCGCACCTGGGTGCCCCTTGGCGAGGTCGGCTGCGTGGGCGGCGATCTTGTAGGTGATGACGCCGGTCTTGACGTCGTCACGGTTGGGCAGGCCCAGGTGTTCCTTGGGCGTGACATAACAGAGCATGGCCGTGCCCCACCAGGCGATCATCGCGGCACCGATGCCGGAGGTGATGTGGTCGTACGCCGGCGCGACGTCCGTCGTCAGCGGGCCGAGCGTATAGAACGGAGCTTCATCACAGATCTCCTGCTGAAGGTCGATGTTCTCCTTGATCTTGTGCATCGGGATATGTCCCGGGCCCTCGATCATGGTCTGTACGTTGAAACGCTTGGCGATCGTGTTGAGTTCCCCGAGCGTCCTCAACTCCGCGAACTGGGCTGCGTCGTTGGCGTCCGCGATCGAGCCGGGCCGCAGTCCGTCGCCGAGCGAGTACGTGACGTCGTAAGCGGCCAGGATCTCGCACAGCTCTTCGAAGTTCTCGTAGAGGAACGACTCCTTGTGGTGCGCCAGGCACCAGGCCGCCATGATCGAGCCGCCGCGCGAGACGATGCCGGTCTTGCGGTTCGCGGTGAGCGGTACGTACGGCAGGCGCACGCCCGCGTGCACGGTCATGTAGTCCACGCCCTGTTCGGCCTGCTCGATGACCGTGTCCTTGTAGATCTCCCAGGTCAGTTCCTCGGCGCGGCCGTCGACCTTCTCCAGCGCCTGGTAGAGCGGAACCGTACCGATGGGGACGGGGGAGTTGCGCAGCACCCACTCGCGGGTGGTGTGGATATTGCGTCCGGTGGACAGGTCCATGACCGTGTCGGCGCCCCATCGGGTCGCCCAGGTCATCTTCTCGACCTCCTCCTCGATGGAGGAAGTCACCGCCGAGTTGCCGATGTTGGCGTTGACCTTCACCAGGAACCGCTTGCCGATGATCATCGGCTCGATCTCCGGGTGGTTGACGTTCGCGGGCAGAACGGCCCGTCCCGCGGCGATCTCTTCGCGTACGACCTCGGGGTCGACGTTCTCGCGGACCGCCACGAACTCCATTTCCGGTGTGATCTCGCCCCGTCGTGCGTACGCGAGTTGTGTGACGGCCGTACCGCTGCGACCCCGGCGCGGCTGGCGCGGACGCCCAGGGAAGACGGCGTCGAGGTTGCGCAGTCCGCCACGTGGCGAGGTGTGCTTGATCCCGTCGTCCTCGGGGCGGATGGGACGGCCCGCATACTCCTCGGTGTCGCCACGGGCGATGATCCAGTTCTCGCGCAGCGGCGCCAGGCCCCTGCGGACATCGGTCTCGACGGTCGGATCGGTGTATGGGCCGGAGGTGTCGTACAGGGTGACTGACTGCCCGTTGGTGAGGTGCACCTGACGCACCGGCACCCGTAGGTCGGGGCGCGAGCCCTCGACATACGCCTTGTGCCAGCCGATGGACTTCCTGGCCTCGCCGTTCCCGGACGAGGCAGAGTCCCCGTCCGTCTGGCTGGAGGCAGGCGTGCGTACGTCCTTGTTGGTCATGAGACCTACTCCCTACGCCGGCATTACCCGGTAACAGGTTCAGCGGTCGACGCAGCGGCTTCCGTACGGCGATGTTCCACGTGAAACATCGCTGGGACGGAGGTCAGCGCCCTCTCAGCCCGGTGCTCCGAGCTCCCGCGTGTGCAAAAGGTCCCTCCACGCTAGCGTCATATTGGGCGCGCTGAACAGTGGGCCCCTTCCGTTCTTGCGATGATCGGTCGGTGACTACAACGCATCAGCCCCCGCTTCCCCCGTCCGAACCGCCGCACGGGACCGGCCCCGGCGACAACCACGGCTCTGGTGACGGTCATGGCCACAGCCATGCGCATAGCCATGGCCATGGCCCTCCAGCGCCCGTGTCCAAACACTTGCGCAAGGTCATCGCCGCGGTGCTGATTCCCTTCGCCACGGCGGTCGTCGTAGGCCTGGTCGTGCTGTGGCCAGGCGGCGCCCCACCTCATGAACGCACCGGCGTCGGCTTCGACCGGCAGACCCAACAGGCCACGGTGACCAAGGTCGACGAGGTGGACTGCAAGTCCGTCAACGCCTCGGGTGGCACCCCGACCGGCGACACCTCGACCGCCGAGGGGTCCTCCGCTCAGCAGCAGGCGAACGGCGTCTGCAAGAAGGCGACGGTCCGGGTCGACACCGGCAAGGACAAGGGCCGTACCTTCACGGAGATCGTCCAGCCGGACTCATCTCGGCAGCTGAGCCAGGGCCAGGAGGTGATCGTGGCGTATGCGCCCGACGCCCCCAAGGACCTCCAGTACTCGGTCACCGACGTGAACCGCAGGCTCCCGATGGCACTGCTTGCAGGGATCTTCGCGCTCGCCGTGGTCGTGGTGGGTCGGATGCGCGGCGTCATGGCGCTGGTCTCGCTGGCCGTCAGCTTCCTTCTTCTGACGTTCTTCATCCTGCCCGCGATACTTCAGGGCTCGAATCCCCTGGTAGTGGCGGTCGTCGGGGCGAGCGCGATCATGCTGATCGCGCTCTACGCCTGCCATGGGCTCTCCGCCCGGACATCGGTCGCGGTGCTCGGAACCCTGGTCTCTCTCCTGCTGATCGGGATTCTCGGGTCACTGTTCATCGACTGGTCCGCGCTCACCGGCAATACGGACGACAACACCGGTCTGATCCATGGTCTGTATCCGACCATCGACATGAGCGGTCTGCTGCTCGCGGGCGTCATCATCGGTTCGCTCGGTGTACTCGACGATGTGACGGTGACGCAGACGTCGGCGGTCTGGGAGTTGCACGCGGCCAATCCGTCGATGGGCCGGCGCGGGCTGTACCGCGCGGGCATCCGTATCGGCCGGGACCACATCGCGTCCGTGGTCAACACGCTCGTCCTCGCGTATGCGGGCGCCGCGCTACCCCTGTTGCTGCTGTTCTCGATCGCGCAGAGCAGCGTGGGGACGGTGGCCAACAGTGAGCTGGTCGCCGAGGAGATCGTGCGCACGCTCGTCGGCTCGATCGGCCTGGTCGCCTCCGTACCGGTCACTACGGCCCTGGCCGCTCTCGTGGTCTCAGCCGACCGTCCTGGCTCTACGTCTGAGGCGCAGACGCCTACGCCAGCACGACCGCCAGAGCAGGCACAGGCGGGCGTCAGGACGCCGGTACTCGGGGGGAAGGGCCGCCGCCGCAAGCGCTGAAGCGTTACGGCACCCTGCGCGCCGTACGATTCAGCCCGTGCTCTGTTCCTCCGCCAGGATGCGGTCCAGGGCCTCGTCGAGATGTGTGTCGAAGTCGGCGAGGGAGTGCTCCTGGCCCAGTGGCACCAGCTTGTCCGTGCGGTCGAGGAACGCCACGAGCGGCACCGCACCGCAGCGGAACAGCGCCTGGTCGGCGCCCACTTGGAGCCGGATCAGCACATCACCGAATCCCTCGGAGCCGGCGGGCGCAATGTGCACATCACCGACCCCACACGGTCGCCCCACCCCGTCGATCAGCAACTCCCGGCCGAACGCCCAGGTCACCGGGGCATCGCCGGGCAGGTGGAAGGTCAGCCGCACGGCGTAGGGATCACAGGTCTCGTATCGAAGCTCCACCGGAATGCGGAAGGAGAGCTCCTCCGACACGAGAAAGCTCATCATGATCTCTGCCTGTACTACTGACTCGCGCATCGCCTACCCCGCCGTCTGACGTCGACTGGCCAGGAACCATCCACCTGACACTGCTGGCATCTTGCTGAACGTACACACCAGATCACAAGGAGTGAGTTTTCAGATGCTGATAGAGAGGGCGAGCGTCCCTGGCAGCCTGCCGATCTCGCTCTGCAACTGACGTGCCGCGGGCAGAAGTCGGTCCGCCTGGTGGGCGGGCAGTGAGATGGCCATCGAGCCGACTGTGGTGCCCGCGATGATCGGAATCGCGGCGCAGACCGTTCCCAACGCGTATTCCTGACGCTCGATCACGGGCTGCATGCGTTTGGTCCCGTCCAGGCGCCGCAACAGAATGCGATCGTCACGCACGGTGTACGGAGTGATCGACTGCACCGGATACCGGTCGAGGTGGTCACGGCGGGCCTCCTCGTCGAGCTGGGACAGCAGGCACTGACCGATCGCGTGCGCGTGCCCGGTCTCGCGGAAGTCGGCCCATTCCTCGACCGCCGGATTGGCCGGACTGTCGGCGACACACTGGACATCGATCTCACCCTCTCGGTAGACCGCGTAGTACACGGGCACCCCGATCGAATCGCGCCACTGCGCGAGCGCATCGACCACCGTGCTGCGACGTTTCTGCCGGGCGGCGCTGCTGCTGAGCCGCTCGGCCGCCTCACCGAGGAAGAACAGACCCTTGTCGCGGCGTAGATACCCTTCGTGCGCCAGGGTGCGCAGCAGGTGGTACGCCGTGGGCAGCGCGAGGTGGGCCTCGCGGGCCAGTTGCTTGGCCGGGGCCCCGTGCTCGTGCTGGGCGGCAGATTCCAGGAGGCGCATCGCACGCTGCACGGATCCGATGAGGGTCGTGGGGTTCGGCTCGGTGGAGGGGGCGTTCGGTCCTGGGGATGCGGTGTCAGTAGTGGCCAAGGGTCACTCCCTACGCGCGAGGGGGCCACCCGTGCGGGGTGTCACGGGAGGGGGCTGTGCGCCGCCCGCGGGGATCAACCCCGCGTCGAATTCCGGACTTTAACCGTCCGCCACCGCTCGCGGACGGCCTGGCCCGAAACTTCCCTCCCCCGAGGGAATCGTTGATTCCTGTTATTGCCGACCGGTTGTCGGCAACCCCTGCGGAAGCCCCGCCGCTCGCTTCCGCCACACACGATCTACTGCACGACCTGCTCCACCAGGTGTTCTACCAGTCACTTCGTGATGAGGAGCTCGTCATGAACTTCCGTACGACGTACATGACTCCGCCGACCAGTGCCACGAACACCAGCACTTTGAAGAGCAGGCCGATCACGAACCCGACGACGCTCGCTATCACTCCGCCGAACACGACCAGAGCGATGACCGGCACCACGACCCACTTCACCCACCACGGCATCCCCGCGAAGATTTCACGCATCGCCCTTGTTCCTTGTCTCTCTGCCCGCCGCCCCCTGCTGAGGGGGCGACGAGTCACGAATGTCCTGCCTTCGATGCTAGGCGCGACAGGGGTTCCGACGGGGGCTCAGCACCCCTTGTCCTCCCCTGATCGTTCCCCTAGGGAACCCTGAGACGGGACCTCAGCTCTCGGGCGGAGAGAAGACCACCAGAACCCGCAGATCCTCGCTGATGTGGTGGAACTTGTGGGCCACCCCCGCGGGCACATAGACGACGCTGCCGCGCGCCACCTGCGTCGTCTCCATGCCCACCGTGATCGCGGCACGGCCGCTGACGACGAAGTACACCTCGTCCTGGCGGTGGGGCTGCTGCGGGTCCTGCGTGCCCGCGTTCAGCGCGTACAGGCCGACCGACATGTTCTTCTCGCGTAGAAACTGGAGATACGCACCGTCGTTGGCGGCGCGCTCCGCCTCCAGTTCGTCCAGCCGGAATGCCTTCATCGCCCTCGTCCGCACTCGTTACCGATCTCGTCTGCCACGATCAGACACATGATGAATTTCGTAGTCAAGACGATCGCCAACGCGGGCGCTCTCGCCGTCGCCGTTTGGCTTCTCGACAAAATCACCCTGACCGGCGACAGCACGGGCAAGGAGATCGGCACCCTGCTCCTCGTGGCGCTGATCTTCGGAGTGGTGAACTTCCTGGTCAAGCCCATTGTGAAGGTGCTGACCTTCCCGCTGTTCATCCTCACGCTCGGTCTGATCACCCTGGTGATCAACGCCCTGATGCTGCTACTCACCTCATGGCTCGCGGACAAACTCGACCTGAGCTTCCATGTCGAGGGATTCTGGACCGCCGTCCTGGGCGGCCTGATCATCTCCGTCGTCTCCTGGGCGCTGAATGTCGTCCTCCCCGACAAGGACTGAGCGATCCTGATGCCCTATCGCGTGTGTTTTGTCTGCACCGGCAACATCTGCCGCTCCCCGATGGCCGAATCCGTCTTCCGCACGCGTGTGGCGGAGGCCGGGCTCGACGGACTGGTCGAGGTGGACAGCGCCGGCACCGGCGGCTGGCATGAGGGTGACGGCGCCGACCCGCGTACGGTCTCCGTCCTGGCGGCGAACGGCTACGACTGCGACCACACTGCCCGCCAGTTCCGGGCCTCGTGGTTCTCCCGGCTCGACCTGGTCATCGCGCTCGACACTGGCCATCTGGAGGCACTGCGGCGCCTCGCGCCGACGTCGGCGGACGCGGAGAAGGTCCGGTTGCTGCGCTCGTACGCCCGCCCGTCGCCCGACCACGCCCCCAGTGCTTCGCACGCCCCCTCTGACTCCGCAGGCCACGACCTCGACGTACCGGATCCCTACTACGGCGGCATAGACGGCTTCGAAGAGTGCCTTGAGATGGTGGAGGCGGCGAGCGTGGGGCTGCTCGCCGCGATTCAGGAGCAGGTGGAGGGACGGGCGGCATGACGGATCTCGGTACTGGGGTGGGTGACGGCACGCGCGCGGTGCGGGCCGGGCTGCCCGATCCCGTCAAGCACGAGCCGGCTCTCCCGGGGCCGGTCTTCGCTGCCCACTACCACCTGCCGGGCGAGGCCACAGGCCCGTACACCTACGGCCGCGACGAGAACCCGACCTGGAACGGCCTTGAGCGCGCCATCGGCGAGCTGGAGGCGCCGGGACAGGACGGCGTCGAAACGCTTGTCTTCGCCTCCGGTATGGCGGCCATCTCGGCGGTCCTCTTCTCGCAGCTGCGCGCGGGCGACGCGGTCGTGCTGCCCAGCGACGGCTACCAGGTGCTGCCGCTCATACGCGCGCAGCTCGAGGCGTACGACATCAAGGTGCGCACCGCGCCGACCAGCGGCGACTCCCAGCTCGAGGTTCTCGACGGCGCGAAGCTGCTGTGGCTCGAGACCCCCTCGAACCCGGGACTCGATGTGTGCGACATCCGGCGGCTGTCCGAGGCGGCGCGCGCGCGTGGCTGCCTGGTCGCCGTCGACAACACCCTCGCGACTCCGCTCGGGCAACGCCCGCTGGAGCTCGGCGCCGACTTCGCGGTGGCCAGCGGCACCAAGCAGCTCACCGGGCACGGGGACATCCTTCTGGGGTACGTCACCGGTGGCGACGCCTCGGCCATGGCCGCCGTACGGCGGTGGCGCAAGATCGCCGGAGCGATTCCGGGGCCGATGGAGGCCTGGCTCGCACACCGCTCCATCGCCACGCTCCAGCTGCGCGTCGACCGGCAGAACGCGACTGCCCTGGCACTGGCCGAGGCGTTGCGCGGCCGGGACGAGGTGACGGGGCTGCGCTATCCGGGGCTGCCCGACGACCCCTCGTACAAGATCGCCTCACAGCAGATGCGGCGCTACGGGTGTGTGGTGTCGTTTTCGTTGCCCACGCGCGCGCGTGCCGAGCGTTTCCTCGAGGCGCTGCGACTGGTGGACGATGCGACGAGCTTCGGCGGGGTGCGGTCCACGGCTGAGCGGCGCGGCCGCTGGGGCGGGGACGCGGTCGGGGAGGGCTTCATCCGGTTCTCGGTCGGCGCCGAGGATCCCGAGGACCTGGTGGCGGATGTGCTGCGCGCCCTCGAGGAATCGGCGCGGTGACGGACTCCTGAGTGACCGGTCAGCAACACGGACGTGGACGGCGGACGGTCCGAGCCTCCCCCCTCGTGGCTCGGACCGTCCCGGTTCTGCGCGCGAAGAACCGTGCGAACAAGGCTAGTTGACTCTGTGTCAGTGTCCAATCACAGTAACGACAGAGACCTATCGACTTATTTATAGTTGAGCGCTGCCGTGGGGCTGGAGAAAGGGGCAACACACCATGGATCTGGCCTTGCTACGGACCTTCGTGACCGTGCACCGGGCCGGCTCCTTCACCCGCGCCGCCGCGCTGCTCGGCCTCTCGCAGCCGGCCGTCACCTCCCAGATCCGCACCCTCGAACGTCAGCTGGGACGGCCTCTCTTTCTGCGCCAGGCCCGCGGCGTGACCCCCACGACCATCGGCGACGAACTCGCCCACAAGGCCGCCCCGCATCTGGACGCCCTTGTGGAGATCGCCGAGACCGGAGTCGACGAAGCCTCGTCCGTACGCACCCTTCACCTGGCCGGGCCGCCGGAGTTCACCGCCGAGCGTGCCCTGCCCGCGTTGACCGAGCTGACCGGAGACGACGGCCAGGGCCTCGCCTTGCGGGCCTCCTTCGGCAATGCCGAGGAGACATTGGAAGGGCTCGCCGCCGGACATCACGATCTGGCCATCAGTACGGCCCGTCCCCGCGGCGCCCTGCTCACGGCGACTCCGCTCTGCGACGAGGAGCACGTCCTGGTCGCCTCGCCGCGCTGGGAGGCCCGTATCGGCTCCGACAAGCTGCTCTGCGAGGGCGCGCCCGCGCTGGAGAACTTCCCCGTGGTGGAGGTGCACGAGTCGCTGCCGTTCGTCGCCCGCTACTGGGCCGCCGTCTTCGACTCCCGCCCTGCAGCGTCGGGCACCATCATCGTCCCCGACCTGCGCGCAGTCCTCGCCTGCGCGATCACCGGCGCGGGGCTCGCGGTGTTGCCCCGCTATCTGTGCGCATCGGCGCTGGAGTCCGGCGACGTGGTGGCTCTGCTCGAGCCCGCGGTGCCCCCGCTGCGTACGTACTTCCTGGTGGTGCGCACTGGCACGCTCGCCATGCCGCATATCGCGCGGGCGCACGAATGGTTGCTGGAGGCCGCCACCGACTGGTCCTGAGGTCGATGTTTCACGTGGAACCAGCCGGGCCACATTCCTTCCATGACCGTCCGACCCGTGGTCAAGCGCACCGCCCGCGCCGTCCTGCTGGACGGCGACGATCTAATCCTGATCAAGCGCACCAAGCCCGGCGTGGATCCCTACTGGCTGACGCCCGGCGGCGGGGTCGAGCCGGAGGACACATCCGTCGTCGACGCGCTCCACCGTGAAGTCCACGAAGAGCTCGGCGCCAAGATCACCGACGTGGTGCCCTGCTTCGTCGACACCGTCGAGCACATTGGTGCGGACGCCAGCACCACCGGCGTGAAAGTCCAGCACTTCTTCGTGTGCCGGCTGGAGTCGATGGACCCCGCCCAGCGCCATGGCCCCGAGATCGACGAGCCGAGCGGCGAGTACGAGATCGTACGCATTCCCTTCACCCGGGTCGGGATCGCCTCCGTCCATCTCGTACCGCTGTCGCTGCGGCACTATCTGGACGGCAACATCGAGGGTGTACGGGCACTGCAGGCGCCCGACCTGGGCTGACGCCCCACTCCTCAGGCGGCGGGTCAGTCCGCGGCCGCGACGAGTTCCTCGACCGAGTCGTGGCGTATCCGATCGGACGGGATTCCGATGTCTCTCAGCGTGTGCACACCGCTGCGGATCATGCCGGGCGGGCCCGAGAGATATGCGTCGAACTCGTTCCAGGGCCCGTACTCCCGTATGGCGTCGGGGAGCTGGACATGCGCCTGCTGGTCGACGACCGGGCGGACCGCGAGCCAGGGGTGAATCTGCTGGAGCCGCAGCATCGTGTCGATGTCATACAGGTCGTGATCGGTTCGGGCACCGTAGAACACTTCGACCGGACGCCGCTCGCCATGCTCGGCGACGTCCTCGACGAGTGCCTTGATCGGGGCGATCCCGGTGCCGCCGCCCAGGCAGAGCAGCCCGCTGTCGGTGGTGTGATCGACGGTCATCGAGCCGGCAGGCGGGCCGAGCCGGATGATGTCGCCGGGCCGGGCATGGTGCACGAGCGCATTGGAGACCCAGCCCGCCGGGACCGCCTTCACATGGAAGGACAGCAGGCCGTCGGAGCGGGGTGCCGAGGCGAAGGAGTAGTGCCGCCAGATCCGCGGCCACCAGGGAGTCTCCAGGCTGGTGTACTGCCCGGCGAGGAAGGGGTACGGCTGGTCGGGGCGGACGGTGATGACGGCGACGTCGGGGGTTCTGAGGTCGTGCGAGACGACCTCGGCGTGCCACCAGGCCGGAGCCCGCAGCTCGTCCGCGGCCGCGGCATCGATCATGACCTGCGAGATCGTCGTATACGTCCGGATCCAGGCCGCCTCGGTCTCCTCGTCCCAGACCGCCGAGGCGTACCGGCTCAGGGACCCGATGAGGCACTCACCGACAGCTGGGTAGTGCTCGGGGCGGGTGCCGTACTTGCGGTGCCCTCGGCCGAGGTTCTGCAGATACGCGACCAGGACCTCGGTGTTGTCGATGTGTTCGGCCGCGGTCAGCAGCGCCTTGAGCAGCCGGTCCCGCTGGGTGTCCATCGCGGCCGGAAAAAGCGGGCGCAGATCGGGGTAGCGCACGAAGAGCAGGGCGTAGAAGTACGAGGTGACCTTGTCGGCAATGGGGGCCACCTCGGCCATGGTGCGGCGGACACGGACTGCGTCGGGGGACGCGGGGCGGGAGGGGGCTGACCTCTGCTCGGGGACGCGGGGTTGTGGGTCTGGCTGGGCTGGGGTGCGGGGCTCGCCGGGGGCGTCGGTAGGGGAGGCGTTTGAGGTACCGGCTCTGGCTTCGGTGGCACCGGCGTCGGCTGGAGCGGCTTCCGCGAGGGGAGTTATTCGTTTCTGCGCTGCCTCGCCGTGGTCCGCCGCGGGCCTGCCCACGGGGCGCAACGCGGCCAGGCGGGTGCCCTCGGTCGGCTCCTGCTCGCCGCCCGCGGGCGGCTCCGGCTGCCTGCGCGGCGTGAACCAGCCGCCCTCGCCGCTGCCCCCTGAAGTGCCGTTGTCGGCCGACGTGGTGGTCGGAGCGTCCATGGTGTGCCTCGCCTCGAACATCTTTCGGTCGGTCTGCGCACTTCCTCGATCGGAAGATGCCTGCTTTCCCCCGCAGACGGCTTGTTTTTCCGTTCTGTCCCGCTGGCCAATTCGGGCACATTCAAACCCGAAATCCCGCCCCCTACGGACAAGTAAGGCAAGAGTGTGACAATGGCCGCAGTACCGCCATGGCAGCGTCCCACCCTGTACCAACACCCTGGCCGCATTACGGAGAATGCGGGTCTTCGATCTCTCCGTCCCGTTAGGCTGCGTTGACCTGCGCTCGTTCCCTGCGGGATCTGCACGCGAGACGCACACACATCACACTGGAACCGGAGTCGACCCTACCGGTCCCGGTCCACCGCACAAGTCCCCAGTTCCTTGCGCCCAGAATTGCGCGGGGCGAACCATCAATTCCTCCGATTACCGGGGATGCCGGACCAGTTGATAGGCATCCACCAGATCACGCGCCCCACAGAGGAGTACGTGGTCAAACCCGTCAGATGCTGATCCGCATTGACGGATCGAAGAGATGAAGTCTCGCTTTGTACGCCGAGGCTAGTACGTGGGAATACTCCCGCTGTCAGACGTCCTCGATGCTCGCGCCCGGCACGGTGTTTCACGTGAAACTAACCCGCCCCGCACGCCGGGCCACCCTCGTTGTCCATGTAGCCGCCTCAGCATGCTGGCTCGGGCTCACGCTCGGCCTGCTCGCTCTCGGAATCACCGCGACCACCACCGGTTCCGCAGTGACCGTCGAGGCTTCCGTCCGCGCCATGAAGCTCTTCGCCGACTGGCTCCTGCTCCCCCTCGCATTCCTTACGTTCCTCAGCGGTCTGGTGCTGTCCCTGGGCACTCCGTGGGGTCTGGCGAAGCACCGATGGGTCTACACGAAGTTCTGGCTGACTCTGGCCACGATGACCGCCACGGTGTTCGCGCTGCGCCCCGGGGTCAACTCCGCGGTCGCCGCCGTCTCCGTAGGCGGCCCTCTACCCGACGTCAGCGAGGTACTGGCCGGGCCGATCGTGTCGCTGTCCGCCTATGTCTTCATGACGGTGATCTCGGTCCTCAAGCCCTGGGGACTGACTCGGCGTGGTCAAAAACTACGTATGACTGCCCGGAAATCGGTGGACGCCGAGCGCGCCCGTCAGACAGCCTGACCAGCGTGCCGACTCCTTCCCTTGCCGACCTGCCCATCCGCGGTCTGACGCCCCGTGACCTCGCCGCCTGCACCGACTTGTCCGAGAACGTGGGCTGGCCCCGTGAAGAGCACAAGTGGGGTCTGCTCCTGGCGGCGGGCAGGGGTTACGGCATCGACTACCCGGACGGCGGTCTTGTCAGCGCCTGCGTCGTGACCTCGTACGGACCGCGGGAGCGTCCCGATCTGGCCGCGATCGGCATGGTGCTGGTCGCCCGACGACACGCACGGCAGGGCGTCGGCCGCCGCCTGATGCGTCATGTTGTCGCTGAACAGGGCACCACCCCGCTGACCCTGCATGCGACGCCGTACGGCCGCCCCCTCTACGAGGAGTTGGGCTTCAAGACCACTGGCCGAGCCGAGATGGTCCGCGGACATTTCACGCCCGGCGGTCCGGAGCCGGAGGCCACCACGCGCAGGGCCACGGCCGAGGATCTTCCCGCAATCCTCCGGCTCGACCAGGAGGTCTTCGGCACCGACCGCACGCACATGATCACGCGACTGCCGGCCTTCGCCGATCAACTTCGCGTCGCCGAGGAAGACGGGCAGATCACCGGGTACGCGGCCGCCTGGCCCAATATCGACAACCATGTCGTTGGTCCTCTGATCGCCCAGGACACGGAGACGGCGAAGGCGCTCATCGCCTCGCTGGCAGCCCACACCTCTCAGGCACTGCGCACAGATATCGACGTACGGCACGAGGAACTGCTGGCGTGGGTCAAGGCACACGGCCTTGCCTCTGCCGGCTTCAACGCGGTGATGACGTACGGCATCCCGGACCTCCCCGGCGACTGGACGCGCAGGTTCGCTCCACTGACGGTGGCGGCGGGCTGAGTCGCCCCTCTAAGAGACCGCCTGGGCAGCGGATCCGTGGTGGACGGGCCACGCCCGCGCCCGCCTCGGACACGTCTGCGCAGGACGTGCCCACATAGGCTGCCCCCATGGGAGACCTTGAGATACGACCCGCTGTTGCGGACGACATCCCGGTCATCGTCGCCATGCTTGCCGACGACCCGCTGGGTGCCCAGCGCGAGTCACCGGACGACCTGGCTCCGTACCTGACCGCGCTGAACCGCCTGAGCGGTGACCCGAACCAGCACTTGGTCGTCGCCGAACGCGAAGGCCGCGTCGTCGGCACTCTCCAGCTCACGATCGTTCCTGGCCTGTCCCGTAAGGGAGCGACCCGCTCAATCATCGAAGGCGTACGGGTTCGCACCGACGAGCGCGGCAGCGGCCTGGGTTCCCAGCTCATCGAATGGGCAGTCGACCAATCCCGGCGCGAGGGCTGCCAGTTGGTCCAGCTGACCTCCGACGCCACCCGCACCGACGCCCACCGGTTCTACGAACGACTCGGCTTCACAGCCTCCCACGTGGGGTTCAAGCTTCCCCTCTGAGACGGTGTATGGCATCCCTCCGCGGCGTCGTGTTTCACGTGAAACACGACGCCTCCCCCGTGTGGAACGCTCTCGGTCGGGACGCCCTTGTCGCGCACCACGCTGCTTGTCCGGTGCCGCGGCTACCGAATCCCGCGCCACCCCTCTGGATCCACCCCGCCCGGCACCGGCGCCCCCTCGTCGTACGGCTGCCGCGTGAAGACGAACGACCCGAGGTCCAGATGACTTACCGACCCGTCGGGGCGCCGTACGGCCCGCAGAAGTTCCCCCGCGTAGTAGCCGTCGAGCCCCGTCCACGTCCCGTCGCCATTGGCCCGGAAGCGCGAGCGACGGCCATTGCCGGACAGGGGTCCGAGTGAGACGCCTCCATCGGCGGTGAGACGCAGTGCGGATGCCTGCGTGCCCCAGTACCACGGCCCCGCCAACTCCAGTACGGATGCGTCGACTTCCGGCAACGGCCGCCACGGCTCGGGGAGCCGGGGTTCGGCCTCGGCGACGATGCGTACGAGGTCCGCGGCAACCGTCATCACCAACGGGCCCGAGGTGCAGTTGGCGAGCACGACTGAGGCCAGATCGTCCTCAACGCTGATCACGAGACCGGCGAGGAAGCCCGGCAGGGATCCCGAATGCCCCACAAGGATCCGCCCGTCCCGGTGCAGAATCTGCATGCCGAGGCCATAGGCCATGCCTGCCGCCACCTCATCGGCCTCAGGCGGCGCCGCGGGCGTACGCATCTCCTGCACCGACCGCGCACTCAGCACACGATCGTCCCCCTCGGCCAGAAAGGCGGCGAAGCGCGCCAGATCGCCCGTGGTCGACCAGAGCTGACCGGCCGGCGCCATCCGGCCCAGGTCCTCAGCAGGCTCCGGCAGCATCACATCCGCCCAGGGATGCACGGCCCAGCCGCCCGCATGCGGTGCCTGTGGGCGGCTGCTCGTACGGTGCAGTCCCAAGGGCTCGAGGACCTCATGCCGCAGGACCTCCTCCCAAGGCGCGCCCCTGAGCTCCTCGACCAACGCGCCCAGCAACGTATAACCGGGGTTCGAGTAATGGTGCCGCCGCCCGACGGGATGCCGGTGCGGCTGTTCGCCCAGCACATCGGCAAGCTCCGGGCGCAGCGAGCCCGGCGTACGCTCCCACCAGGGCGCGGGCGACTCGGCCGCCAACCCGCCCGTATGCGCGAGCAGTTCGGCGATCGTCGCCTCCCCCGCTCCGGTGTCCGGCAGATACTTCTCCAGCGGATCGCCGAGGTCCAGCACTCCCTCGTCCCGCAACCGCATCACCAGCACCGCGGTGAACGTCTTGGTGATCGACCCGATCCGGTACTGCACGTTCTCGTCCGGCCCATGCCCGTCCACCGAGGTACGCGCCCCGTGCCACACCGCCTCCCCGCCCCGCACGACCCCGGCCACCATCGACGGCGCCCGTCCCTCGGCCTGAGCAGTGGCAATACGGTGCAGCAGGGCCCGGCGCGTTCCGGGCAGCAGCTCATCCTGAGATGTCGTCATGAGCCCAGTCCACCTGGTCGGAGGCCCGGCGTCGAGCGCCGACAGGACCGCGGCCGGATCGAAAGCAAAACGCAGCGACAACAGCTGTAGGATCTCGCGGCTCGTGCCATAGAGCACAGCCCTGACCAGGGGGTTCCTGCGCTCCTGGCTGTCAGCAGCTGCTGGCACCTCCACTGCACCGGCACCTCGGGACGGTGTCTGAGCCGCTGCACGAGCGTAGGGAACAGGTAGTGCGTCGCCTCTGCAGCGAGGTGCTCTTGGAGCCAGTCGACCGGGAGCCGCTGGCTGAAGCCGTGCATGGCGGCCTCCTGGGCGAGGTCCAGGAGCTGAGCGGTGTCGACGGCTCGGACGGTGCGGGGAAGGGTCGGGGCCATGTCGAGATGATGCCAAGAAGCCTCAGCGGGGCCGAGAGGTCAGCCGGGCCGGGATGCGATCTGCCGACGAGCAGGACCCCAGACTTCCTCGAACTCCTCGGAGGTAAGTTGCTCGGGGTCGTGGCCTTCCCATTCCGAGACGGGCAGCTCAGCTGTGATCCCGGACCTGCTGTCGTACTCATCGAGGCGGCCTGCGTCGTAGGCCCGCTGCCACTCGGCGAGGGAGGCAGCTGCGATCGGGGTCAGCTCAGGCCCTTCGAGTTCGACCTGCCGGATCACCCAGCCTTCAGCGTCGACCTCGAAGTAGAACCAGGTGTCTTCCTCGTCCCAGTAGCAGCGCATCCATGTGGTCACCGGTCAATGATGACGGTGCTGGCTGCTGTCATGGCAGTCTTCCCGAAGGGGTCAGCTTCTAGCCCGACCGCGCTCGCGCGTTAGAGCAGTGCTTGCCCGAGGTCCCGCTCCAGGCGGTTGATCTGAGTGACCAGGGTTGGCTGGTATTAGTAACTGCGGCACGCAACTTGACGAATGCCTCTTGCTGAAGGTCAGAGCAGCCGGTCCTTGGCCTTGTAGTACGCCCCGGCGAAGGGCAGGAACCAGGCGGTGCCGTTGTAGAACGGCACCGGAACCTTGGGGAAGCCGAAGCCGCGCATGGGGTTGGCCTCCGGGTGGCCGTCCATGACCTCGGCCATGGCGCGGCCCATGTAGGTGGCCATCTGGACGCCGTGGCCGCAGTAACCCATGGAGTAGTAGAGGCCGTTGTCCTCGCCCGCGTGCGGAACGCGGTCGTAGGAGAAGCCGACCATGCCGCCCCATACATAGTCGATCTTCACCCCGGCCATCTGCGGGAAGATCTCGGTCATCTCCCGCTTCAGGACGTCACCGCTCTTGACGTCCGAGGCGGGGTCGGAGGGGGCGAAGCGGGCCCGGCCGCCGAAGGCGAGGCGGTTGTCCGGGGTGAGGCGGATGTAGTGGCCGATGTTCTTGGAGTCCACGACCACGCGGTTGTTGGGGATGAGCTGCCGGGCCCGCTCCTCGCCCAGTGGCTCGGTGACGATGACGAAGCTGCCGACGTTGATCAGCCGCTTGCGGAACCAGGGCATGGCCTTGTCGGTGTATGCGTCGGTGGCCGCCATGACCTGCTTGGCGCGGATGGTGCCGTGCAGGGTCTCGACGAGGAAACCGCCCTCGGGGATGCGGTGCAGCGCGGTGGCGGCGTTGCGTTCGTGGATCTGAGCCCCGGCGCGTTCGGCGGCCTCGGCCAGACCATGGACGTATTTGCCGACGTGTAGGTGCGCGCTGAGCGGGTCGAGCAGGGCTCCGTGGTAGTAGTCGGAGCCCAGCTCGGCACGCAGATCGTTCTTGCTCAGCAGCGTGGTGTCGTGGCCGAAGTTGTCGGCCAGGTCGCGCTGCTTGGCCCGCATGCTCTCGAAGTGCTGCGGCTTGAACGCGACTCCCAGACGCCCTACGCGGTGGAAGTCGCAGTCGATCTGCTCCTTGACCGTCAGCTCCTCCACCAGGTCCACCGCCTCGCGGAAGGCGTCGTACAGTTCCCTGGCCCGCGGCTGCCCGTAGCGCTTGCGCGCCTCGGCGGGACTGATGGTGATGCCCTGGGTGCACATGCTGCCGTTGCGCCCGGAGGCGCCGGAGCCGACCTTGTCCTTCTCCACGAGGACGACGTGGGCGCCCTTGCGTGCCGCGTGGTAGGCAGTGGACAGGCCGGTGAGGCCGCCGCCGATGACCACCAGGTCCGCCTGCTCGGGGAGGGGCTTGCCGGTCCGGTCGGGGAAGGCAGGAGCTGTGTCGAGCCAGTAGGGGATCTGCTTCATGACGTACGTCCTCGGGTCTTCCTGGTAGTCCGGGGGTGCTTTGTCTGGGTCCCGGCTTCAGCAGCCGAGCAGGGCCGGCAGGCCGGACAGGTCGGGCAGCTCGTCGAAGGGCTGGTAGTCGGCGCTGCCGCGGGCTCCGATGGAGCCGTTGTGGCCGTAGCGGTTGATCCACACGCGGCGAGCCAGGCCGAGGTCGCGGGTGGGGATGAGGTCGTACTCCCAGCCCTGGGCGACGTGGATGACCTGTGCGGGGTCGATGTCCATGGCCTGGAAGGCGTACTCGAAGGCCTGCCGGGACGGCTTGTAGGCCTTGGCCTGCTGGGCGGTGATGACATGGTCGAACTCGACGCCCATGTTGGCCAGGTTCTGGGCGATGAGGTCGTCGTCCGTGTTGGAGATGATGGCGATCTCGTACCGGGACTTCAGCGCCCGCAGGGCGGCCGGGACCTCGGGGTGAGGGCCGAAGGTGGGCACGGCCGCGACCAGGGCCTCGCCGTCGGACTGCCGGTACTCCAGGCCGTGCAGACGCATCGCTATCTCCAGGCTGGCGGGCAGCAGCTCGCGGAAGGGGCGGTATGCCTCCAGGACGGCGTGGAACCGCATGATTCGGAAGTCGTCGAGGAACTCGTCGACGTTCAGACGGTCCAGGTCCAGCCGGTCGGCCAGGACCTTCAGGGTGGTGGGGCCGAGCTGGAAGTCGACCAGGGTGCCGTAAGCATCGAAGGTGACGATCTGACGCATGATGTTCAACCTCTTTCCGGACATATAGGACATTCCGTTTACCGGGAGTCACGATCTCGTCGAGTGCGGCCAGGTCGGCCGCATCGGAAGTTCAGGAGGCTGCCGAGGCGTTGGGGCGACGACCTGCCTAGGGGGCATGAGGGCTGAGGGGGGTGCCCGAGGGGCCACCGCTGGAGGACGAGCCCCCGACAGGCCGGGGACGGCGAATGCTGATCAGGGGGTCGGCGGCAGCATCATCACTGCTGCGATGCGATGAGCCTCTCTTCGGCTCGAGGTGTTGCGTCAGTGAAGCACTGTGGAGAATCCGGCAACAAGGGACGTGAGGCCGCGAGATCGACCGCGTATTTTGTGCCTGTGCACAATTTCTGAGAGGCACCGCGAGCGGCTCCGGCGCGAACCGCGGCCGCTTGGCGCTGCTGCTCCAGCTCTCCCGGTCGCGGCCCCGGCCGGTTGCCTTGCCCCGTCCAGCAATCGGTGGATCAGGACACCGTCGCCCGGAAGCGGGCGCCCGCGTCCGTCTCCAGCCAAGCCAGGGCGAGGACCAGCCGGGCGGCGTCGTTCGGTCGTGACAGCTTCAGCCCGGTCGCCTCTTCCGCGGCCTGCAGGCGATTGCCCACCGTGTTCCGGTGACGGTAGGTGCGTGCGGCCACCTCGGCGACCGAGCCCAGGTCGAGGTACCAGCGCAGGGTCTCGACGATGCTGTCGCGGTCGCGCAGCTCGAGGAGTGAGCGCAGCACGCCGGTGGCCATCGCACCGGTGAGCTCCTCCTGCGCCGACATGATCGCCCCGACCCAGTGGCCCTCCACATGCCGCACTCCGGGCTGCGCGGAGCTGCGGATCGCGGCACGCGCGAACCGGATGCCCCGCGCCGTCAGCGCCAGGCCGGGAACTTCCGCGACGCCGCAGCGCCACGGGGCGAACGGCCGGAGCATGGCAAGCACGGCCCCTTCATCGCGCCGTCCGTGACCGATGATGCCGAGGAGCTCGTCGCCCATCCATCCGAAGTGACGCAGCAGGCCGCCTCGACGCAGCGCGTCGTCGACCTGGGACACAGCCGGGTCCCCGGTAGGAACGGATTCGACCACGACCACGGTCAGGGCGACGTTCTCGGAGAAGCCCAGCAACGTGGAGGCCTCGGCGACGATGGAGGGATCCTGCTCCCCTTCCAGGACGAGACGGGTGAAGGCGCGGTTGCGCACCTCCGTACGATGGCTCGCCAGGTCGCGCTCGGTGCGGCGGTAGGCGTCGACGACCTCGACGCTGTTGGCGTCCGTCGCCTCCCAGACGCGGATCAGCCCGTCGAGGAAGTCGGGATCGGCGCTGATGCCACGTGCTCGCCCCTCTGCGAGCACGGCCTCCCACAGGGTCCTGAGGTCCAGCTGGAAGGAGTGCATCAGAGCGGTCAGGGGAAACGCCTGCTCCGCTCGCTCGCGTCCCACGTCCTCGGTGGCGCGCGAGACCGTCCGGGGCACAGGACCGCCGGCCAGCCGGGTCAGGGCGAGTTCGAGGGTTCGTCGCATCCCCTCCCGTTTCTGGACCGGGTCCCAATCCGCCGACGCGTAGGCGGGCTCCTCGGCTTCCAGTCGTTCGAGAGCACGAGAGGTCAGTTCGTCGAGTCGTTCCTCGAGCAGCCGGCGCGCGATCGCCTGCACGGCGTCGTGGCGGGCCCCGCCCTGACGGCGTCCCGGGCCGCTCACGAGGACCGCCTCTCCCGACGACAGCCGTCACCGTACGAATCCGGGGCCGCCTCCGGGTAATACCGCTGACATGCCGGTGGGGCTCCCTGGCAGTAATTGTGCACAAGCACAAAATACGGGGTCGATGTCGCGACCTCGCGTCCCTTGTTGCCGGATTCTCCGCGGTGTTTCATCTGACGCATCACCTCGGGCTGGAGAGACCTCGTGACATGACCACGCACTTGGAGCAGTTATGGCACTTCCGTAGGCACCTGACCCCCAGTCCGTCACCTTGAGTAGGCGCTGCTGAGGGGCACCGCGTTGCTCGGCTCAATGTCGGCCTTCCGCTACGGAGCCCACCAGGAGGCGATGACCAGGGCGGCCGAGCCAACCGGTTCGCCAGGCAGAGCGGAATATCGAGATCACCCAGGACTCCCCCAGAGGCTACGCCGAGCTCAAGGCGAGGGTCGAGGACCATGAGGACACCGCTGGACCCCGCCCAGGCGCTGCGCGGGGTGCTCCCTCCAACGTCACCTGGGACGTCATAACCGCCGCCGCGTGAGCAGATGACCGGTCTCGATGAGCGCTCCGCCTTTGACGGACGGCCCACCTCGGATCTGATGCCGACCAAGTGCTGGAGCGCGTCCTGGCCCGGGCCCCTGCGGCCGTCGGAGTGGGGCATCGAGGCGAAGCACCAAACGGTGGAGTCGCCCTGGACCTGTCGGTCGTCGACTTGGCCAAGGTCTGCGCAGCCCGTAAGGCGATCGAGACACAGCCGAGGCTGCCCTGCCCGCCGCCTGCGGCAACTGCAACCAATCGGACCGTCCGGGAGCTGGCTGACAGCGTCGGGCAAAGCCGACACGGGTGGCGGCGGGGGACTGGCCAAGACCTGAGCGTCGTGGCCAGTCCCACGGTGAGTGATGAGCGACCTGACGACGAGAGAGAGAACGCACCGATGACCTCAGCGACCACCACCGGCCAGGACGGAACGACCATCCCCGGTCACACCGGCCCACTGCCGGGCTCGCTCCTCGATCACGTGCTGCGGCAGTCCTTCGGACTCGAGGAATATGTCCAGCATCCCCTGGGAGGGGAGGTCGACCAGAACGTCCGGATCACCGGCGACGACGGCATGCGCTACTTCGTACGGGTCACCCGCGCGGAGCCGGACTCGGCCGACGTTCTCTGGCAGAACTCGCTCCTCCAGCATCTGGCCTCCACCGTTCCCGACCTTCCGGTGCCACGGCTGGTCCAGACACGCGAGGGGAAGTGCCTTGCCGACGTCGTCCACGAGGGCCGAACGCACGTGGTTCGCGTGATGAGCTGGCTTGAGGGCCGGGTCCTGGCGGAACTCGACGACCACCCCGCGGCGCTTCTGCGTCAGCTGGGAGAAGCCGCCGGGCGGCTGAGCCTCGGACTCTCCAGCGTGGAGCCACCGGTGGGCTTGGAACCGCACGACTGGGACATGCGCCGGGCCGCTGAGATTGTCGAGGCGTCGCTGCACGCGGTACAGGACGCGGACCGGCGGGAGTCGGTGCGCACGATCATGAGCTGGTACGACGATCTCCTGCCGGCATGGGATCGACTGCCTCGGAGCGTCGTACACCAGGATCTCAATGACGCCAACGTCCTGGCCGACGCTGACGAGGACGGGGTGCTGCGGATCTCGGGCATCGTCGACCTGGGCGACTCGCTCCACAGCGTGCGCGCGGCGGAGGTGGCGATCGCGGCGGGCTACGCCATGGTCCGCAAGGCCGACCCGCTCGCTGCGGCGGCCGAAGTCGTGGCCGGCTTCCACTCGGTGCTCCCCCTCACGGCTGAGGAACTGGCGGCCGTCTATCCGTTGGCGGCCGCCCGGCTGTGCATGAACGCCGTGACGTGGACGCGCCGGGTCGCCGAGAGCGACACGCCGTACGGGCGGACCCGCATGCAACACACCTGGCCCGCGATCGCGCAGGTGGCCGAGGTCTGCCCCGACGTCGCCGAGGCGATGTTCCGGGTTGTGTGTGGGCTCCCCCCGACGCGGGAGCAGCTGGGTTTGGAAGAGGTCCTGGCAGAGGCGGCCCGAGACGGTGCCCCGTACGCACCGGCCCCGCGACTGCTCGACCTGCGACCGGCAAGTGATCTCTACGACGAAGTCGACTGGCACGACGCGAGGGCGGTGCGCGCGAGCATCGACGACATCCTCGACGGACGACGGCGACGGGGCTACGTGCCCCACCTCAGCGCATCGCTGCTCCTTGGGGGCCGGCGCCGCCCGGGAGCCGACGAGCCCGCGACGGTTCAGGTCGGCGGCTCGCTGATCGTGGCAGACGCCGAGGAGGTTGCCAGCCCGCTGTCCGGCATCGTCGAGGCCCGCGGTGGCGCAGGGATGCCGTTGGTACTGCGACATGCGGTCGAAGGGCTGGAGTTCTGGACGTGCTGGTGGGGACTCGACGACACGCCGCCCGTTGCGGCGACAGTCCCGGCCGGGGCGCCGTTGGGACGCGCCGGCGCGAGCGATGAGACGGACCCACTCGGGCCCTGCGTCCAGGTGCAGGTCCACCGCGCCGCGCGGATGGCCACGTGGCCGCCGCCTCGTGCCGTGCCGCCCTCCGCACGGCAGATGTGGAGCCACCTGTCACCCGACCCCGCCCGGCTCCTCGGGTTCGCCGAATCCCCCGCCGCGGCCCCCACCATCGACGACGTCGTCTCAGTGCGCCGTCGCCACATCGCTCGCTCCCAGCGCAACTACTACCGCACCCCGATGAACCTTGTGCGTGGGCGGGACGTGTGGTTCCACGACGAGGACGGCCTGGCCTATCTGGACTCGCTGAACAACGTCACCCACGTCGGCCACGCCGAGCCACGCGTGACGGCCGCCGCCACCCGACAGCTGCGCAAGCTCAACACCAACAGCCGTTTCGTCTACCCGCAGATCGCCAGTTACGTGCAGAAGCTGGTAGCCACCCTGCCCGACCCGCTCGAGGTCGTCTTCCTCGTGTGCACCGGCAGCGAGGCAAACGACCTGGCGCTGCGGATCGCCCGCCAGGTGACAGGTCGTCAGCACATCGTCAACATCGACGGCGCGTACCACGGAAACACCGGCGTGGTGACCGGGATCAGCCCGAACCGTTACAAGGGCCCCGGCGGCGCCGGTGCGCCCGCGACCACCCACGAGGTCGTCATCCCGGACCGCTACCGCAGTACCTACGGGTACGACGACGCGGACGCCGGAGTCAAGTACGCGCGCGACGCCGCGGCTGTCATCGAGCGGATCACGGCCGACGGCCGACCCCCGGCCGCCTTCATCGCCGAGTCCTTGATGGGATCGGGTGGGAACATCGTGTTCCCCGACGGCTACCTCGACGGCGTGTTCACCGCTGCAAGGCGAGCGGGCGCCCTGTGCATCTCCGACGAGGTCCAGGTCGGCGTCGGACGACTCGGGCCCTGGTGGGGTTTCGAGCTCCAGGGGGTGGTCCCGGACATCGTCACGATGGGCAAGCCGCTCGGGAACGGGCACCCCCTCGCGGCGGTGGTCACGACTCGAGAGATCGCCGACGCGTTCGACACGGGCATGAAGTACTTCAACACCTTCGGCGGCAACCCGGTCTCCTGCGCGATCGGCGAGGCCGTGCTCGACATCGTCGAGCAGGATGGGCTGAGGGAGAACGCCGTGAGCGTGGGCGGGTACTTCGCCCAGTCGCTGCGCGAGCTCCAGCAGCGCCAACCGCTCATCGGTGACGTGCGGGCAGAAGGGCTCTACCTCGGCGTCGAACTGGTCCGCAACCGCACCACCAAAATGCCGGCCACTGAGCAGGCCTTCATGGTCACCGAGCTCATGAAGGAGCGAGGCGTCATCGTCTTCCCCAATGGCGTGCACGACAACGTACTGAAGATCAAACCGCCCATGACCTTCCGTCGCGAGCACGTCGATGTCTACGTCGACGCGCTGGACGAGGTCCTGTCCCTGCCCGAGCTGCGCTCGGCCGTTCAGTCCTGAGGCGGGCAACCGTCCACTGAGGCAATGAACGAGAGCGGCCCGCGAAACGCGAGAAGTGCCCTGCTGGCCGGCTTCTCCGGCCAGGGCTTCAAGCTTTCGCCCGCCATGGGCGACATCGCCGCGGACCTCACCCTGGAGCGCCGCACCTCCCAGTCGATCGACTTCTTCACCACAATCGGCCGCTCCGCGGCCTGAGCCAGAAAGAGGAAGCACATGACCCTGACCATCGGCGCGCTGAGGGCTGAGCCCGGCCAGAAGACCCGCGGGAGCCTGTCGGCCGACCTCGGCACCACGACAGTGGAGGTGCCCCTGGTCCTCGTCAACGGATCCCGCCCCGGCCCCCGGGTGGTGATCACCGGGGGCGTCCACGGCGGCGAGTTCATCGGCGTCGACACGGCCACCCGCCTGGCCGGACTGCTGGAACCGGACGAGGTCGCCGGCCAGGTCGTGATCTGCCCCGTGGCCAACCCCCCGGCCGTCTACGGAGGCAGGCTCAACATCTCCCCGCTGGACGGCGTCAACATCAACCGCGTCTTCCCCGGGGACAAGGACGGCGGCCCCACCGAGCGGATGGCGGCCTGGCTGTTCGAGTACGTCATCGACGGCGCCGACGCCTACGTGGACCTGCACAGCGGCGGCATCGACCAGCACCTGCTCGACTTCGTCGGCTACCGCCTGACCGGCGACGACGAGCTGGACGCGAAGAACAAGGCGATGGCCCACGCGGTCGGATACGAGCGCGTCATCTTCGGCACCAGCCCGGCCGGCGGCAACAGCCACGCCGCGGCGAACCGGCAGGGCATCCCCGCCATCCTCGTCGAGACCGGGCAACTCGGCGAACGCGACCCCGCCACCGTGCGCAGGCTGCTCGACGCCCTGTACCGGATCCTGCACCACCTCGGTGCCATCGAGGCGTCGGAGCACGTCAAGCCGCCGACCGTGCAGCCGCGCGACTGGATCTGGACGGGCGACGTCGAGTCTCCGACCGCAGGCCTCTGGTACCCGGACGCGGCCACCGGTAACGAGGTGACCGAGGGACAGACCATCGGCCGCATCATCGACCCGGTCGACGGCACCGAGCACAAGATCACCGCCATCGCCACCGGAAAGATCATCTACAACATGAACGGGCTCTCCGTCCGCCCCGGCACGCACCTCGCCGCCATCGCCACCCCGCACCACTGACGGGCCGCACGCCCGCCCACTGATCCCATCCCCCTACCCCACCGAGATGGCCCCATTTCACTCCTTCCAGGAGAATCGTGTATCCAAGCCGGTCTTGCGGACTGTCTCCACCAACAGCACGGCGGATGGATGGCTGACCGAACTTGGGGTCCCGGCTGACCAGGCAGAGAGGCCACGGCCCGTCCCAAGGGCACTCCATCGAGATCAATTCCACGAAGCTCTTCCAGCAGCGCGGCGCTAAACAGCCAGTCCCTGCGGTAGCCCGCCAGGAATCGGACATTCTCCAGCTCCACCGTCGGAGGCTCGCTCCAGACCTCGTACTTCCATCCGCGCGCCTCCACCGCCTGCCGGGTCCACTCGAAGGTGAACGCGACCTCGGGCTTGGACACACGGTGGAGCGGCTTGACGTCAACGATCACCGGCACCTGGTCGGTGAGCAGGAGACAATCCGGGATGTGCTTGCGGATCTTCCCTTCCAGCACGGTCTGAAGCAGAAAGGGCTGAGCCACGATGCCGTGGACGCTGCGTTCGAAGTCTGCGAAAAGCAATCGGGCCAGCTCCAGGCGGGATTCGTAGAGCACGTGGTCGCGCATGGTCGCTGACCAGTAGGTACCCGAGTAATGCTTCTGCCCTCGGTGCCAGCGGATTAGCCGCCACGGGGCCGCGGAGGCCAACAGATCCTTGGAAGCGGCCGACTAGGCATACTCCTCGACCTCGTCGCCATCACGGCGGCGCACTCTGACCACGACTTCCGCAGCAATGTCCACGACGTACCCCCACCCAGACCGTGGTCCGTACGACCAGACTGCCCGCCGTCGAGAGCAGACGCCTGAGCTTGGAGCCAGTAGCCCGAAAGAGTGAACGCCCCGACCTGCTTGTCTCACGGCCGCTTCATAAGTGCAGCCGATATGAAGCGGAGCGTGAGACTCTGCAGCGAAATCTGAGGCCCTACAACAGTCGAAGACTCAGGCCTGCATATCCACGAAGCGCGAGTAGTGGCCCTGGAAGGCGACCGTGATCGTCGCTGTCGGACCGTTACGGTGCTTGCCGACGATGATGTCCGCCTCACCGGCGCGCGGCGACTCCTTCTCGTACGCATCCTCGCGGTGCAGCAGAATCACCATGTCCGCGTCCTGCTCGATCGACCCGGATTCACGCAGGTCCGAGACCATGGGCTTCTTGTCCGTACGCTGCTCAGGGCCACGGTTCAGCTGCGACAGCGCGATGACCGGAAGCTCCAGCTCCTTGGCCAGAAGCTTCAGATTCCGCGACATGTCGGAGACCTCCTGCTGACGGCTCTCGGCCCGCTTGGAACCGCCCGACTGCATCAGCTGCAGATAGTCGATGACCACGAGCTTCAGGTCGCTGCGCTGCTTGAGTCGACGGCACTTGGCGCGGATCTCCATCATCGACAGGTTCGGGGAGTCGTCGATGTAAAGGGGAGCGGCCGAAACATCCGGCATCCGGCGCGCGAGCCGGGTCCAGTCCTCGTCCGTCATAGTCCCCGAACGCATGTGATGCAGAGCCACCCGCGCCTCCGCCGACAGCAGACGCATCGCGATCTCATTACGGCCCATTTCCAGCGAAAAGATCACACTCGGCATGTTGTGCTTGATCGAGCATGTCCGTGCGAAATCCAGCGCCAGCGTGGACTTACCCATGGCAGGACGCGCGGCGATGATGATCATCTGGCCGGGGTGCAGACCATTCGTGAGCTGGTCGAGATCGGTGAAGCCCGTCGGCACACCGGTCATCTCCCCCGAACGCGAACCGATCGCCTCGATCTCGTCGAGCGCACCCTCCATGATGTCGCCGAGCGGCAGATAGTCCTCCGTGGTGCGCTGCTCGGTCACCGCGTAGATCTCTGCCTGGGCGCTGTTGACGATCTCGTCGACGTCACCGTCGGCCGCGTACCCCATCTGTGTGATGCGCGTACCAGCCTCCACGAGGCGGCGCAGCACCGCCCGTTCGTGGACGATCTCCGCGTAGTACTCGGCGTTGGCCGCCGTCGGTACCGTCTGAACGAGGCCGTGCAGATACGAGACGCCGCCGACCTTACTGATCTCACCGCGCTTGGTGAGCTCGGCGGCGATCGTGATCGGGTCGGCCGGCTCGCCCTTCGCGTAGAGGTCGAGGATCGCGCTGTAGATGGTCTCGTGCGCCGGCCGGTAGAAGTCATGGCCCTTGAGCAACTCGACGACATCGGCAATGGCGTCCTTGGACAGCAGCATGCCGCCGAGGACGGACTGCTCAGCGTCCAGATCCTGGGGCGGCACACGCTCGAAGGACGAACCTCCGCCGTCCCAGACGCCGTTGTCCCGTCCACGATCGTGTTGCTCGTCGCGCCCCCTGCCACCATCACGCCGACGGGAGGCGGGCAGACGATCACTGGGACCGCTGTCGGCCCACGGATCGTCCAAGGGCTCGGAAATACTCACCGAGCCACCTCCTCCCGTCCGCCGAGCGGACCTAGCCGTGCCTCATCTTTCTACGGCACGGCACTGACAAATGAGAGGCCCAACTCCGGTTCTCACCCGTCGCTTTTGCGAGGTTTCCGAGGACGGAAGAGGAGCAGGGCGCCGGACCACGTTAGGCCTGCGGGCACCGTCCGCCAATCTGGTTATCCACAGGCCATGTGGACGACCGCCCGGATGCTGTGGAGAACCTCGCAAAACCTGTGCACGACCCGGTGGACAGACCTGTGAACAAGCCTGGGCCTCATCCTCCAAACAAGCCTTGACCTGCGAATATCCCGTCCACCGGCTGTGCAGAAGAAAAACTTCCACAGCAGAATCAAGATCGTTACGAACGCCCCGCAACGGCACTTCACACAAGAAGAGACGTAAGGGGCTATCAAGCATTGCATCTCTTACCTGTGGAAGATTAGATTGATGTGCATGACACAGGCCTCAGCGGAGCCCAAGGCTGCCCGGCGCCGGCACGACCGAGAGATCGTCTCGTTGGCCGTCCCGGCCTTCGGCGCACTCGTCGTCGAGCCCCTCTTCCTCATGGCCGACAGCGCCATCGTCGGCCATCTCGGCACTCCGCAACTCGCCGGTCTCGGTGTCGCCTCCGCCCTCCTCACCACAGCCGTCAGCATCTTCGTGTTCCTGGCGTACGCCACCACAGCCGCCGTCGCGCGCCGGGTCGGCGCGGGCGATCTGCAAGCAGCGATCCGTCAGGGCATGGACGGCATCTGGCTCGCGCTCCTGCTGGGGGCAGCCATCATCGCGATCGTCGTGCCGACGGCCCCCGCCATGGTGGAGCTCTTCGGCGCCTCGGACACCGCCGCCCCCTACGCCACCACGTATCTGCGGATCTCGGCGCTCGGCATTCCCGCGATGCTCGTCGTTCTCGCCGCCACTGGAGTCCTGCGCGGACTGCAGGACACCAAGACACCGCTGTACGTCGCCATCGCGGGCTTCATCGCCAATGGTGCCCTCAACGTCGGCCTCGTCTACGGCGCGGACCTCGGCATCGCCGGCTCTGCCTGGGGCACTGTCATCGCACAGTGCGGTATGGCCGCGGTATATCTCGCCGTCGTCGTCCGTGGAGCACGGAAGCACGGCGCCTCCCTGCGGCCGGATGCCGCCGGGATACGCGCCTGCGCCCAGGCCGGGGCGCCTCTGCTGATCCGTACGCTCTCGCTGCGGGCCATCCTGTTGATCGCCACCGGCGTGGCGGCGCGACTTGGCGACGCGGACGTCGCCGCGCACCAGATCATCCTGGGGCTATGGAGTCTGCTCGCCTTCGCCCTGGACGCGATCGCCATCGCCGGTCAGGCGATCATCGGTCGCTACCTCGGCGCCGGTGACGCCCAACGCGCCCGTGAGGTCTGCCGCCGCATGGTGGAGTGGGGCATCGCGGTCGGCGTCGTACTCGGTGTGCTGGTGATCGTCACGCGGCCGCTCTTCGTCCCGCTGTTCACCAGTGACTCGATGGTCAAGGACGCGGCGCTGCCCGCTCTCATCGTGGTGGCCCTGTCCCAGCCGATCTGCGGCATCGTCTACGTACTCGACGGCGTTCTGATGGGCGCCGGGGACGGCCCGTACTTGGCACGGGCGATGCTCGTGACGCTCGCCATCTTCACGCCCGTCGCCCTGCTCGTACCTGTTCTCGGCGGCGGCCTGACAGCGCTGTGGGGAGCGATGACCCTGATGATGGCTCTGCGAATGCTGACCTTGTGGCTGCGCTCCCGCTCGGGTCGCTGGATCGTCACTGGCGCCACGCGCTGAGAAGAGCCGATCCAGCACCGGGTGAAGCAGAATCGCCCCCAAGCTCGCTCGGTTTCACGTGAAACGGCGGGGACCAACTCGGGGACTGATGCACGCCGTTTCACGTGAAACATGCTCTCCATGCCTCCCCGCCACCGACACGTCCGCCGCCGAGGGACCCGCCAGCCAACAGCCGACGGGCAAGCATGTGGGGCCGCACCCCGAAAGGCACGGCCCCACACTGCTTCAGCGATCGCAGCACTCAGGCAGCGACGACCTCGATGTTGACCTTGGCGGCAACTTCGGGGTGCAGACGCACGGACGTCTCGTGAGCGCCCAGCGTCTTGATCGGCGAGCCCAGCTCGATGCGGCGCTTGTCGACCTCGGGGCCACCGGAAGCCTTGATCGCCGAGGCGATGTCGGCCGGGGTGACAGAACCGAAGAGCCGACCGGCGTCGCCGGAGCGGACGGCCAGGCGGACCTTGACGCCTTCGAGGCGGGCCTTGATCTCGTTGGCCTGCTCGATGGTCTGGATCTCATGGATCTTGCGAGCACGACGGATCTGCTCGACGTCCTTCTCGCCGCCCTTGGTCCAGCGGATCGCGAAGTTCCGCGGGATCAGGTAGTTGCGAGCGTAACCGTCCTTGACGTCGACGACGTCGCCCGCGGCGCCGAGGCCGGAGACCTCGTGGGTGAGGATGATCTTCATGTGTCGGTCACCCTTCCCTTATCGCGCGGTGGAGGTGTAGGGCAGCAGCGCCATCTCACGGCTGTTCTTGACAGCCGTGGCGACGTCACGCTGGTGCTGCGTGCAGTTGCCGGTCACGCGGCGGGCACGGATCTTGCCGCGGTCGGAAATGAACTTCCGCAGCATGTTCGTGTCCTTGTAGTCCACGTACGTGACCTTGTCCTTGCAGAAAGCGCAGACCTTCTTCTTCGGCTTGCGCACAGGCGGCTTCGCCATGGTGTATCTCCTGTGTGATCAAGAAGTGTGGGTGCGAACCCGCCCTTAGAAGGGGGGCTCGTCCGAGTAGCCGCCGCCGGAGCCGCCGGAGCTTCCGCCCCAGCCGCCACCGCCGCCACCCTGCTGGCCGCCGCCGGCCGGCGCACCGGTCGCCCAGGGATCGTCGGCGGGAGCGCCGCCGCCCTGCTGCTGACCGCCACCGGGGCCTGAGCCCCAGCCGCCGCCCTGCTGGCCGCCTCCGCCACCGCCGCTGTAACCACCCTGGCCGCCTCGGCCGGTGGTCTTGGTGACCTTGGCCGTGGCGTTGCGCAGGCTCGCGCCGACCTCGTCGACGTCGAGTTCGTAGACCGTGCGCTTGACGCCCTCACGGTCCTCGTAGGACCGCTGCTTCAGCCGGCCCTGCACGATGACGCGCATGCCTCGCTGGAGCGACTCGGCGACGTTCTCCGCCGCCTGACGCCAGACCGAGCACGTCAGGAAGAGGCTCTCGCCGTCCTTCCATTCGTTGGTCTGACGGTCGAAGGTGCGGGGAGTGGACGCGACACGGAACTTCGCGACCGCCGCACCGGAAGGGGTGAAGCGCAGCTCGGGGTCGTCGACAAGATTGCCGACGACCGTGATGACGGTCTCGCCTGCCATTGGGGGAACCTCTCGGCGGGTTTGCTGCTGGCTGCTTGTGCTGCTACTCGATGCCCGAGATCAACTGAGCGGGAGAGCTCAGTGCATCTCGGGGCGGAGGACCTTGGTCCGGAGGACCGACTCGTTCAGGTTCATCTGGCGGTCGAGCTCCTTGACGACCGCAGGCTCGGCCTGCAGGTCGATGACCGAGTAGATACCCTCGGGCTTCTTCTTGATCTCGTACGCGAGACGACGACGGCCCCAGGTGTCGACCTTCTCCACCTTTCCGTTGCCCTCACGGACAACAGAGAGGAAGTTTTCGATCAGTGGGGAGACAGCGCGCTCCTCGAGATCGGGGTCGAGGATGACCATCACCTCGTAGTGACGCATGTGGAACCCACCTCCTTTGGACTCGGCGGCCACGGTCGTTCCGTGGCAGGAGGGTTGTGATGCGTACGCAACGGTATCGGCCACCACTGACAATCGGGCCCGTCACTCAGTGAACTGAGTGGGAGTCGCGTCATGGCCTGGGCAGACACCGGTGCAGACGGTACAGACTACCCGGACACCGGCTTCCGGTTGAAATCCGGGGGTGGAGGCCGCCAATCTGTACACATCGGGTGTGCATGGCGCTACGATGCGCCGCTTTCCGCAGGAGGTGCCCTATGGCACAGACATCGCGACCCAACATCGCCGGATCCCTGTTCGCCACCGACCACAAGCCCCACCCGCTCCAGGACACGCTGCTGGCCGTGACGCTGGTGCTCGGCGCGACGGCCTTCACCACGGGGCTGTTCGACGACCTCCATCTGGTCAGCTCATGGGCGGGTCTGGTGGGAATCATCACCGGGGCAAGCGGGCAGTTCGTCTCCGAGACGACACGGCAGCGCTTCGGGCTGGTGCTGGGTCTCGGTGCGGCGGGGGTCGGCTTCTTCCTCGGCATGGCACATGGCGGCCTTTTCGGCGGAGTCATCGACTGAGCGACTCCCCGGCGCGTCCGGACAGGCGCGGCGACCACAGGCCCACGACCTTCCCAACACCCGGCCCTACAGCCGGATAACACCTCAAGACGCTCCGGCCGCGTATCGGTCGGGCCCAGGTTCCGTACGGCCAGACGGGGCGCTCGCAGGGCGCAGTAGGCTTCGGCGCGAGAGCCGGAGCCCCTGTACCCATGGGGACACACCAGCCCGAGGAGCGCCCCGTATGAGCCTGACCCTGAGGACCATCAGTCGAGAGCAGCATCTGGCGTACATCCAGAGCCTGCCCGCGGCGAGCCACATGCAGGTCCCGGCCTGGGCAGACGTCAAGGCGGAGTGGCGCGCCGAGAATCTCGGATGGTTCGACGACAGGACAGGCGAGATGGTCGGGGCGGGCCTTGTGCTGTACCGGCAGCTGCCCAAGATCAAGCGCTACCTCGCCTATCTGCCCGAGGGCCCGGTCATCAACTGGTTCGCGCCAAATCTGACCGAGTGGCTGGATCCGATGCTCGCGCATCTCAAGCAGCAGGGCGCCTTCTCCGTGAAGATGGGCCCGCCGGTCATCATCAGGCGCTGGGAGGCCGCTTCGATCAAGAAGGGCATCCAGGATCCGGACGTGAAGCGGCTCCGCGACATCGAGGCCGACTTCATCGAGCCGCGCGCCTTTGAGGTCGCCGACCGGCTGCGTCGCATGGGCTGGCAGCAGGGCGAGGACGGCGGGGCCGGCTTCGGCGACGTACAACCCCGCTATGTCTTCCAAGTGCCGCTGGCCAACCGGTCGTTGGAGGACGTCCACAAGGGCTTCAACCAGCTGTGGCGGCGCAACATCAAGAAGGCCGAGAAGGCGGGCGTCGAGGTCGTCCAGGGCGGTTACCAGGACCTTGAAGAGTGGCAGCGTCTCTACGAGATCACAGCCGTACGCGACCACTTCCGGCCCCGCCCGCTCTCGTACTTCCAGCGCATGTGGACAGCCCTCAACAACGAGGACCCCAACCGCATGCGGCTGTACTTCGCACGGCACAACGGTGTGAACCTGTCCGCCGCGACGATGCTGGTCGTGGGCGGGCATGTCTGGTACTCGTACGGCGCCTCGGACAACATCGGGCGTGAGGTCCGGCCCTCGAACGCGATGCAGTGGCGCATGCTGCGCGACGCCTACGCGCTCGGTGCCACGGTCTATGACCTGCGGGGCATCTCCGACTCGCTGGACGAGACCGACCACCTCTTCGGCCTCATCCAGTTCAAGGTGGGCACGGGCGGCCAGGCCGCCGAATACCTCGGTGAGTGGGACTTCCCGCTCAACAAGCTGCTCCACAAGGCGCTCGACATCTACATGTCGCGCCGCTGACGCATCAGAATTCGCCTTCATATCTCTGATACACCGCAGCCACGAGAAAGGTTCCAGGTCCGGCCATGGCGCTCACGCTCTACGTCGACACCGCACGCTGGCGGGCGCACCACAAGCAGGTGTCCGAGCAGTTCCCCGGACTCGTCCCTGTGTGCAAGGGCAATGGCTACGGCTTCGGCCATGAGCGGCTGGCGGACGAGGCCACGCGGCTGGGCTCGGACATCCTGGCCGTCGGGACGACGTACGAGGCCGCCCGGATCAAGGACTGGTTCGGCGGTGACCTGCTGGTGTTGACGCCGTTCCGGCGGGGCGAGGAGCCCGTGCCGCTGCCCGATCGCGTGATCCGCTCCGTGTCGTCGATCGACGGGGTCTACGGCCTCGTGGGCGCCCGCGTCGTCATCGAGGTCATGTCCTCGATGAAACGGCACGGTGTGAACGAGCACGACCTGCCCCAACTCCACGCCGCCATAGAGAACGTACGGCTGGAGGGCTTCGCGATCCATCTGCCGCTGGACCGCACCGACGGATCGGACGCCGTCGAGGAGGTCATCGGCTGGATGGACCGGCTGCGCGCGGCCCGGCTGCCGCTGCACACCATGTTCGTCAGCCACCTGAAGGCCGAGGAACTCGCCCGGCTGCAACAGCAGTTCCCGCAGACCCGCTTCCGCGCCCGCATCGGTACGCGGCTGTGGCTGGGGGACCACGAAGCGACCGAGTACCGCGGAGCCGTCCTGGACGTCACTCCCGTCGGCAAGGGCGACCGCTTCGGCTATCGCCAGCAGAAGGCCGCCTCTGACGGCTGGCTGGTGGTCGTGGCGGGCGGTACGTCGCACGGGGTGGGCCTGGAGGCCCCGAAGGCCCTGCACGGCGTCATGCCGCGCGCCAAGGGCGTCGCCCGGGCCGGCCTCGCCACGGTCAACCGGAACCTCTCGCCGTTCGTCTGGGGCGGCAAGCAGCGCTGGTTCGCGGAGCCTCCGCACATGCAGGTCTCGATCCTGTTCGTGCCCTCGGACGCCCCGGAACCGAAAGTCGGCGAGGAACTCGTTGCCCATCTGCGCCACACCACCACGCAGTTCGACCGGGTCGTCGAGCGCTGACCACCGAACCTCAGCGGAAAGGCCGTACACGGAATCCGTGTACGGCCTTCTCTGTGGTTCCCCTACGCCCTGTTCGCTCAGGGCGAACCGCCGCCGACCGACGGCCCGCGGTGACCCCACTCCACCTGCGGCCTGTCGAAGTGCGCCGCATGCCGCCGCGGATGGGCTGCGGCGCCCAGTACGAAGCGGTCCTCCGCGCCATCCAGTACGCCCCCCGTCGGGTCGTCGTCCCCGGCCCGGCGTACCACGTCCCGTTCCGGCATGAGGATGTCGCGTACGACGACGGCACACAGGTAGAGCGTCCCCAACAGGTGGATGACGATGGCGACGTGATAGCCGTCGGTCGGCAGTCCCTTGTGGGCGTCTCCACTGGTCGTGTACGCGAGGTACATCCAGATCCCGAGGAAGTAGGCGACCTCGCACGCCTGCCAGATCAGGAAGTCCCGCCATTTGGGGCGGGCCAGCGCGGCGAGGGGGATCAGCCACAGCACGTACTGGGGTGAATAGACCTTGTTGGTGAGGATGAAGGCCGCGACGATCAGAAAGGCGAGTTGGGCGAAGCGCGGCCTGCGCGGGGCGGTCAGCGCGAGTCCCGCCACACCCAGGCAGGAGACCAGCATCAGCACCAGGGCGAGCGTGTTGACGGTGTCCGTGGTGGGCGGGCTGTCCATGCGATGGGACAGGACGAGCCAGAACGAACCGAAGTCGACGCCGCGCTCCTGGCTGAATGTGTAGAACTTCGACCAGCCCTCGGGGGCGAGCAGCATCACGGGGAGGTTCACGATCAGCCAGGCGCCCCCCGCGCCGCGCAGCGCGGTGCCGAACTCCCGCCACCGGCCCGCGCGCCAGCACAGCACGAGCAGTGGACCGAGGATCAGGAAGGGATAGAGCTTGGCGGCGGTGGCAAGGCCCAGGAGGACGCCGAAGGCGAACGGGCGGCCCCGCGCCCACATCAGCATCGCGGCGGCCGTCAGGGCGACGGCCAGCAGGTCCCAGTTGACGGTGGCGGTAAGCGCGAAGGCGGGTGCGAGGGCGACCAGCAGACCGTCCCAGGGCCGCCGGCGGTGGGTGCGGGTGACGCAGACGGCGATGATCGCCGCACACGCCATCAGCATCCCGCAGTTGACCATCCAGTAGATCTTTGCCTGCTCCTGGATGCTGCCGCTGCCCGGTGTCAGCCAGGAGGCGACCTCCATGAACACGCCGGTCAGGACCGGGTATTCGAGGTACTCCATATCGCCGCTGAGCTTGTCGAAGTACGGCACGAGCCCCTCGGCGAAGCCGCGGCCCTGGTAGAGGTGCGGGATGTCTGAGTAGCACGCGTGCGTGTACTGCGAGCTGGCCCCGAAGAACCAGGCGCCGTCGTAGCACGGCAGCTTCTGCACCATGCCAAGGGCGAACATGCCGATCGCGACGAGCGCGATGACACGTACAGGGGTCCACCAGGACGTGCCGAGCAGCGCGCGGCGTCCGATGGGGCCACCGATCAGCTCGCTGCCGGTTGCGGCGACCGCGTCCTCCTTGGTCGGCCGTACCGTGTCCGGCTCGTGCGAGCTGGCTCGCTTCGTCTCTGCACTGGGCATGCCGACCATCCTGCCGTACGTAGCTGAGAGTGTGCTGCGTCGTCGAGCCGCTGTGGCCGGTCGCATGGCTGAAGGCCCTCGCCCCGTGTACGACAAGCGGCCGCTACAACAAGGGCCGCCGCACCCTGTCGGTGCGGCGGCCCTTGTTTCACGTGAAACAGCGTGTTTCACGTGAAACACACACAGTGACGGCTACTACGTGCCCTACCCGAAGATGCCCCCATTGTTGTTATCGCCGTTGTTCCCGGGGGGATCGGACTCCGTCGGCGAAGCGCTCACACCCCCGTCGACTCCGCCGTTGTCAGCACCACCGTTGTCCTCGCCACCGGTGTTGTTGCACTCGAAGTCGAAGGGTTCGCAGGTGTTGCTCGGCGAGGGCGTGGGACTGGTCGTCGGCTCGCTGGGCGTCGGGCTCGGCGTCGGGGTGTCATCCTCGGGCTCGGGCTCAGGGGCGGACGGCGTCGGAGTCGGAACCGGGATGTCGTTGACGACCTCACCGATGGGCTCGGGCGTCGGGAACTCCTTCGCGGGCTTGCCCTTGAGCGCGTCGTCCATGTAGTCGTGCCAGATCTCGGCCGGGAACGAGGCACCGTGGATCTTCTTCTGGCCACCCGTCCCGAACATCTCCAGGAACTCGCGCTTCTTGCTGTTCTCGTCGTCATCCATGCGGTACATGGAGATCGCGGTCGAGAGCTGCGGGGTGTAGCCGACGAACCAGGCGGACTTGTTGCCGTCGGTGGTACCGGTCTTGCCCGCCACCTCACGGTCACCGAGCGCAGCAGCGGTACCAGTGCCGTCTTCCACGACGGTCTTCAGAACGTCGGTCACGTTGTCGGCGACCTGGGAGGTGAAGGCCGTTTCAGGATTGGCGACGTCCGCGTGCCTGAATACCGTTCCGTCCTTGTCTTCGATCTCCTTGACCGAGTATGGATCGTTCTGCTGGCCGCTGGCCGCGAAAGTGGCGTACGCGCCTGCCATACGGATCGCGCTCGGGTCGGATGTGCCGAGCGAGAAGGACGGGTAGTTCGCGCTGGCCAGACTGCCCTCCAGGACGCCCGCGTTGACCGCTGCCTCCTTGACCTTGTCCAGTCCTACGTCCATGCCGAGCTGCACATAGGCGGAGTTCGCCGAGACCCTCATTGCCTCGCGGAGGTCGATCCGGTAGCTCGGGGCGTTGTACGACTCACCGCCGTCGTTCTTCTGCAGCCACACCTTGCCCTTGTTGTCCTGCCAGACGGTGCCGTCGTAGTCCTCGATCTTGAGCTTGTTCTTGCCGCTGTAGAAGCTCTCGGGCGAGACGATCGTCCGCTCGTCCTGCGCCTGAATCGGGTCGCCGTCGGGATTGCGCGCACCCCACTGCATCGCGGACGCCAGCACGAACGGCTTGAACGTCGACCCGACCTGGGCGCCGGTCTGGTCGGCGTTGTTGGTGAAGTGCTTCGTCGCGTCCTCGCCACCGTAGATGGCCTTGATCGCGCCGTCCTTCGGGTCCACCGAGGCGCCGCCGAACTGGACGTGCGTGTCCGTGTCGGGACGCTCCTTCGGCTTGATGTTCTCCTTCTGGACCTTCTTCACCGCGTCTTCGAGCTGGTTGACCATCTTCTTGTCGAAGGTCGTGTGGATCTCGAGGCCGCCTTGCTGAAGCCTGTCGGCCGTGATCCCGGTCTTCTCGCTGTTGTTGACGATGTACGACTTGGCGAGGTCGACGAGGTAGCCGGTCTGCCCGCTCAACTGGGCATTCGACCGCGGGTTCTCGGTCTTGGGGAGCTTCGTGTACTTCGCTCGCTCCGTTGCCGACAGGTGGCCGTACTCGACCATCTTGTCGAGCGTGTCCTGCATCTGCGCGAGGGCCCGCTTCTTGTTTGCGTCGGACGTGGCAGCCGGGTCGATGGCGGTCGAACCCGCTGGGTCGTAGTAGGTGGCGCCCTTGAGGGTCGCCGACAGGAAGGCGCATTCGCCCGCGTTCAGCTTGACGGCGTCCTTGTTGAAGTAAGCACGTGCCGCTGCCTGAATTCCGTAGGCGCCGCGACCGTAGTAACCGGTGTTCAGGTAGCCCTCGAGGATCGTGTCCTTGGGTTCGGTGGTGCCCACCTTGACAGAGACGAAGATCTCTTTGAACTTCCGCGAGAGCGTCTGCGACTGGTCATTCAGCATCGCGTTCTTCACGTACTGCTGAGTGATCGTGGAACCGCCCTGCGTCTCACCGCCCCGGGCCATGGTGAGTACGGCGCGGGTGATGCCCTTCGGGTCGATGCCGCTGTCGTCGTAGAAGGTCTTGTTCTCCTGGGAGATGACGGCGTTCTGCATCGCCTTGGGAATCTGCGAGAGGTTGATGATCTGGCGGTTCGTCTCACCACCCGTGGCGACCATCTCGGTGCCGTCAGACCAGTAGTAGACGTTGTTCTGCGCCGTCGCGGCCTCGGCGACGTTCGGAACGCTCACCATGGCGTACCCGATGCCCGCAACGGCCACCAGGCTGCCGAAGAAGCCGATGCACAACCCCGAGACAAGCCTCCACGAGGGCACCCAGCGCGCAGCGCCGTACTTGCCCGCGCGCGGATAGTCGATGAGGCGCTTCCTGGGCGGCTCGGCCCCGCGGCCCCTGCCACGCCCGGGCCCGTTCGGCCCGACGGGACCGCCTCCGCGGCCGCCACCACCGTGGCCGCCGCGTCCCGCGCCGTCGGCCGCTCTGCGCCGGCCACCGCCGCTCGTACTTCTCTGGGCGGCCCTTCGGGCCTCTGCTCGGCCACCGTACGGCCGTTCCTCGCCTCCCGAGCCGTAGGAGGCGGAAGGAGACCCGGTGGCGCCTCGCGGTGCCGCGCGGCGACCGGAGGACGAGCTGGTAAGGCCGCGTCGGGCCGCGGCACGTCCGCCACCTTGCGGCTGCGGCGGTTTGCGACGGTGCTCGCTCATCGAACGGTTACTCCTCGGGCAGGCGCACCTTTGCGCGCCTGGAAACGGCGGCTGGTTTCCCGGTCCCCCCGAAGTACGGATGCGGTCGTTCTGTCATTCACCCGTACTGCACCGAGGACGAGGACGTCCCCAAACGTCACTTGGTTCCCGGTGATGTGCATGGCGCACAGACTACGCACCGGCAAAACCTACCGAGGGCCGAAGGCCACCCCAAAACAGGCAACTTGCTTCCCACGAATCGGTGATGTGACGCCGCTCACCGTGCCCCCTCTTGTCGCGTACGGATGGCCGTTCTATCGTGCTGATGTATCGAGTCGATACATCAGCTCGGCATAACGACCGTCACGGCAAGACTCTGCTGAGAGGAGGCGACCATGAGCCGGCGCTCCGGGATCCTCGAGTTCGCCGTACTCGGCCTGCTCCGCGAGTCCCCGATGCACGGCTATGAGCTGCGTAAACGGCTCAATACCTCACTAGGGGTGTTCCGTGCCTTCAGCTACGGGACGCTCTACCCCTGCCTCAAGACGCTGGTCGCGAACGGCTGGTTGATCGAGGAATCGGGGGGTGCCCGCGATGAAGCACCTGCCGCTCCACTCGCAGGGCGCCGCGCCAAAATCGTCTATCGGTTGACGGCGGAAGGTAAGGAGCACTTCGAGGAGCTGCTCTCGCAGACGGGTCCCGACGCGTACGAGGACGAGCACTTCGCCGCTCGCTTCGCCTTCTTCGGGCAGACGTCGCGGGATGTACGTATGCGGGTCCTCGAAGGCCGCCGCAGTCGTCTCGAGGAGCGCCTGGAGAAGATGCGCGCCTCCCTGGCACGCACCCGGGAGCGCCTCGACGACTACACCCTTGAGCTCCAGCGGCACGGGATGGAGTCCGTGGAGCGCGAAGTGCGCTGGCTGAACGAGCTCATCGAGAGCGAGCGGGCCGGACGGGACCAGCGGCGTCCCGCCGCGGACGGCTCCGCTCAGCACGACAGCACATCTGGAGAGTCGGGCGGCCTGCCCCGGCACGGGGACACCTCCCGGCCGGATCCGTCCGACGACACCGACACGTGAAGTCCGCTCAGGACTTTCACCGAGTACACACAGGGAGCAACCGGAATGGGTTCGGTTCGCGTAGCCATCGTCGGCGTGGGCAACTGCGCCGCCTCGCTGGTCCAGGGCGTCGAGTACTACAAGGACGCCGACCCGGCGGGCAAGGTGCCGGGTCTGATGCACGTCCAGTTCGGCGACTACCACGTCCGTGACATCGAGTTCGTGGCCGCCTTCGACGTCGACGCGAAGAAGGTCGGCCTCGACCTCGCGGACGCCATCGGTGCCAGCGAGAACAACACCATCAAGATCTGCGACGTCCCGAACTCCGGTGTGCCCGTGCAGCGCGGCCACACCCTGGACGGGCTCGGCAGGTACTACCGCGAGACCATCGAGGAGTCGACCGAAGCCCCGGTCGACGTCGTCCAGGTCCTCAAGGACCAGCGGGTCGATGTCCTCGTCTGCTACCTCCCGGTGGGCTCCGAGGACGCGGCGAAGTTCTACGCCCAGTGCGCCATCGACGCCAAGGTCGCCTTCGTCAACGCCCTTCCGGTCTTCATCGCCGGCACGAAGGAGTGGGCGGACAAGTTCACCGAGGCCGGCGTCCCGATCGTGGGCGACGACATCAAGTCGCAGGTCGGCGCCACGATCACGCACCGCGTCATGGCAAAGCTGTTCGAGGACCGGGGCGTCGTCCTGGACCGCACGATGCAGCTGAACGTCGGCGGCAACATGGACTTCAAGAACATGCTCGAGCGGGACCGCCTGGAGTCGAAGAAGATCTCCAAGACCCAGGCCGTCACCTCCCAGATCCGCGACCGCGACATGGGCGCGGACAACGTCCACATCGGCCCGTCCGACTACGTGGCCTGGCTGGACGACCGCAAGTGGGCGTACGTCCGTCTCGAGGGCCGCGCTTTCGGTGACGTCCCGCTGAACCTGGAGTACAAGCTCGAGGTCTGGGACTCCCCGAACTCCGCGGGCGTCATCATCGACGCCCTGCGCGCCGCGAAGATCGCCAAGGACCGCGGCATCGGCGGCCCGATCCTCTCGGCGTCGAGCTACTTCATGAAGTCCCCGCCGGTCCAGTACTTCGACGACGAGGCCCGGGACAACGTCGAGAAGTTCATCAAGGGCGAGGTCGAGCGCTAAGAGCTTCGCTGAGACGGCTGTTGAGGGTCTCCGGGTCGTACGCCCGGGGACCCTCCTCGTATGTGAGGCTGGGCCCCATGGCTGTCGTACGTGACCTGCGCGTACTCCTGCGCTTCCGGAACTTCCGGCGCCTGCTCGCCGTACGGCTGCTGTCCCAGGGCGCCGACGGTGTCTACCAGGTCGCGCTCGCCACGTACGTCGTCTTCTCGCCGGAGCGGCAGACCTCGCCTGCCGCGATCGCCTCGGCGATGGCGGTGCTCCTCCTCCCGTACTCGCTCGTCGGCCCCTTCGCGGGCGTGCTGCTGGACCGCTGGCGACGTCGGCAGGTTTTTCTGTACGGGAATCTCCTGCGGGCGCTGCTGGCCTCTCTGACGGCCGTGCTGATCGTGAGCGGTGTCCCGGACTGGCTCTTCTACGCCTCCGCGCTGAGCGTCACCGCGGTCAACCGCTTTGTCCTAGCGGGTCTGTCCGCCGCGCTGCCGCGTGTCGTCGACTCCGAGCGCCTGGTGATGGCCAATTCCCTGTCGCCCACGGCCGGGACGCTCGCCGCGACCGCGGGCGGCGGGATCGCCTTCGTCGTACGTCTCGTCATCTCGGACTCCGACGCCGCGGTCGTTCTCGTCGGAGCGGCGCTCTATCTGTGCGCGGCACTCGCCTCGCTGCGTATGGCGCGAGAACTGCTGGGTCCCGACCAGCAGTTGGTGCAGCCGCATCTGAAGGCGGCCCTGGCGGGTACGGCACGTGGCCTGGTGGCCGGTGTGCGCCATCTGGCCGAGCCCGCACGCCGTGAGGCCGCCTGGGCGCTGACCGCGATGACGCTGATGCGGTTCTGTTTCGGCGCCCTGACGGTCATGGTGCTGATGCTCTGCCGGTACGCCTGGTCGTCCGGCTCGGACGACGACGGGCTCGCCCTCCTGGGCCTTGCCGTGGGGATCTCCGGGGCCGGCTTCTTCGTGGCGGCGGTGGTGACCCCGACGGCGGCCGGGCGGCTCGGGCCGGGCGGCTGGATCGTCGTCTGCGCCGGTTCGGCCGCGGTCCTGGAACCCGCGCTCGGTCTGTCGTTCACCGAAGTGCCCGTACTGATCTCGGCCTTCGTCCTCGGCCTCACCACACAGGGCGCGAAGATCGCCACCGACACCGTGGTCCAGTCGTCCGTCGACGACGGCTTCCGTGGCCGGATCTTCTCCGTGTACGACGTGCTGTTCAACGTCGCGTTCGTCGGCGCCGCCGGGGTGGCCGCCCTGATGCTGCCTCCTGACGGCCGCTCAGTCCACCTGGTGGTCACGGTGGCCGTTGTCTACGCGGCAGTTGCTGCGTCTATGGCCCGCTTTGAACGGCGTCGAGTGTCACATCAGTGACACAGAGCGTCTCCGAGGCACTGAGTTGTCAGTGGTGGCCGATAACTTACGTGGGTCTTATCTCGCGCTCCGCGCACCCAACGTTCCAGGGGGACCCACAAGTGACCACTCCGCCGCCCCAAGGCCAGAACCCGTTCGCCCAGGGCCAGACGGCACCTCAGGGCCAGCCTCAGTTCCCCGGCCAGCCCGGCTACCCGCAGCAGCCGAACGCGCCGTACGCCCCGGTCCCGCCCCAGCAGCGGAAGCGCGGAGTCAAGTTCTACGTGCGCATCGCGGTCGTCGTTGCCGCCGTCATCGCCGCGGGCATCGGCTTCATCGCGAGCCGGGACGACGCCGCCACCGCCAAGGTCGGCGACTGCATGAGCGTCGGCAACCCGAAGAGCACCACCGAGCCGGAGCTCGAGGTCGTGGACTGCGGCGACTCCAAGGCCGCGTACAAGGTCGAGCAGAAGAAGACCGACGACTCCAGCTGCGACCGCACCAAGTACGCCCAGTACACCGAGACCGGTGGCAGCAGCGAGTTCACCCTCTGCCTGTCGGAGTACCCCGCCAAGTAGAAGCTCGTCTGACGCGCGAGGGCCGTTGTTTCACGTGAAACAACGGCCCTCGGCGTATCCGGATCCAGTCGTGTCGGGCCATGTTTCACGTGAAACGTGGCCGCGTTTCACGACTCAGCTCTGCGCGGCCCACCACTCCTTGAGCGCTGACACCGCCGCATCCTGCTCCATCGGCCCGTTCTCCAGGCGCAGCTCCAGCAGGAACTTGTACGCCTGGCCGATAACTGGGCCAGGGCCGACACCGAGGACCTCCATGATCTGGTTGCCGTCGAGGTCGGGCCGGATGGCGTCCAGTTCCTCCTGTTCCTGGAGCTGGGCGATGCGCTCCTCCAGGCCGTCGTACGCACGGGAGAGCGCCGCGGCCTTGCGCTTATTGCGCGTGGTGCAGTCGGAGCGCGTCAGCTTGTGGAGGCGGTCGAGGAGCGGGCCTGCGTCCCGTACGTAGCGGCGGACCGCCGAGTCCGTCCACTCCCCGGTGCCGTAGCCGTGGAAGCGCAGGTGCAGCTCGACCAGTCGCGAGACGTCCTTCACGAGATCGTTGGAGTACTTGAGGGCCGTCATGCGCTTCTTGGTCATCTTGGCGCCCACCACCTCGTGGTGGTGGAACGAGACCCGGCCGTCCTTCTCGAAGCGGCGCGTGCGCGGCTTGCCGATGTCGTGCAGGAGCGCGGCGAGTCGGAGGGTGAGGTCGGGACCGTCCTCCTCCAGCTCGATCGCCTGCTCGAGGACGATCAGCGAGTGGTCGTAGACGTCCTTGTGCCGGTGGTGCTCGTCACGCTCCAGACGCAGCGCGGGCAGCTCGGGCAGCACATGCGCGGCGAGTCCGGTGTCGACGAGCAGCGTCAGTCCCTTGCGTGGATGCGCGGAGAGGATCAGCTTGTTCAGCTCGTCCCGGACCCGCTCGGCGGAGACGATCTCGATGCGCTCGGCCATGGCCTTCATCGCGGCGACGACGTCCGGTGCCACCTCGAAGTCGAGCTGCGCGGCGAAGCGGGCGGCCCGCATCATCCGCAGTGGATCGTCGGAGAAGGACGCCTCAGGAGTGCCCGGGGTACGCAGCACACGCTCCGCCAGGTCACGAAGCCCACCGTGCGGGTCGATGAACTCCTTCTCCGGAAGAGCCACAGCCATCGCGTTGACCGTGAAGTCGCGGCGTACCAGATCTTCCTCGATGGAGTCGCCGTACGACACCTCGGGCTTGCGCGAGGTCCGGTCGTACGCCTCCGAGCGGTACGTCGTCACCTCGATGTCGAAGCGCTGAACAGCGTCCCCGACACGGGCTTCCTTCTGCGCCCCGACCGTCCCGAAGGCGATCCCGACCTCCCATACGGCGTCCGCCCATGGCCGCACGATCTTCAGTACGTCCTCGGGGCGGGCGTCGGTCGTGAAGTCCAGGTCGTTTCCGAGCCTGCCCAGAAGGGCGTCCCGGACCGAGCCGCCGACCAGGGCGAGGGAGAACCCGGCCTCCTGGAAGCGGCGGGCGAGATCGTCGGCGACGGGGGACACCCGCAGCAGTTCGCTCACCGCGCGGTGCTGCACCTGACTCAGGGCGTTGGGATTGTCTTCGTTGGCGTTCGGCACAACAGAAAAGGGTACGTGGCGCGGGCGACGGTGAGCGCCTCCATTAAGTGTGCGCAGGTGCTTACCCGATCCCAGTTGGGGCGCCTCCCTCAATACGTGCACATAGGCGACAGCCCGGCCTGGTCCCCCGATCTTGTGGGGCGGACCGCGGCACTTCCCCTCAGCGCGCATCGTTACCATGCGTGGACGCACATTCCGACGACCACTGACGACGACGAGGGACGGACGAGCGCGTGGCCCAGGCGGCAGACTTCCAGGGGACGAGTGCCTCACCTGCCCGCCGGTGGCTTCGGCGCACCGGAGTACTGCTCGCCGGAGCGCCTCTGCTGGCCGGCCTTCTCCAGCTGCCCGCCTCGCCGTCCGCGGATGCCACCGAGCGCACTGCCGAGCACACAGCCGTGGCCGCCGCCACGGGCTCCAAGACGGTTGACATCTCCCTGCACTCGCTCAACCCGAGCGTTCCCTCGGACGGCGACACGCTCACTGTCTCGGGCCGGATCACGAACAACGGCAAGCAGTCGGTCACGGACGCCCAGCTCGGTCTGCGCGTGGGACCGACGATGAACGGCCGCTCGTCGATCGACACGGCCGCGAAGAACAACCCTTATGCGGGCACCGAGGTCGGCGGCTCATACGTGCAGGATTTCGCCAAGCTGGCGCCGGGTGTCCCGCAGAACTTCAGCCTCTCCGTCCCCGTCGACGAGCTGGAACTCGGTGCCGACGGCGTCTATCAGCTCGGGGTCGCGCTCACCGGGGAGACCGCCGCCCAGCCGTACGAGCGGATTCTCGGTATCGAGCGGACCTTCCTGCCCTGGCAGCCCGACGCTGCGGAGACGAAGACCAGGACGACGTACCTCTGGCCCCTGATCTCCACCCCCCATATGACGGCCGAGACAGGTTCGAACGAGCAGCAGACTCCCGTCTTCAAGGACGACGACCTGGCCGCGGAGCTCGCGCCCGGCGGTCGGCTGCAGCAGCTCGTCACGCTCGGCAAGGAGCTGGACGTCACATGGGTGATCGATCCGGACCTCCTGGCCTCCGTGGTCGCGATGGTGGGCGGCTACGAGATCCGGACCGGCACCGAAACCACCACAGCGGGCACCCACAAGGAGGTCGCCAAGCAGTGGCTCGCCGAGCTGGAGAAGGCGGTCGAGGGCAAGGAGGTCGTCGCCCTCCCCTTCGCGGACCCGGATCTGGCGTCGTTGGCCCACAAGGGCACGAAGGTCGCCGGATCGCTGAGCCACCTCAAGGACGCCACAGAGGTGGCCGCCACCACGGTGGAGTCGATCCTCCATGTGACGCCGAGCACGGACTACGCCTGGCCCGCGAATGGAGCGATCGACCCGTCGATCGTCAAGGTCGCCACCTCCGCCGGCGCCGACAAGGTGATCTCCCGCAGTGACAGCCTCCAGGAGACCGGCAGTCTGTCGTACACCCCCAGTGCTGCCCGGCCCATCGGAGGCGGCACGACGGCGGTGGTCGCGGACGCCCGCCTGTCGACGGCGTTCCAGGGCGACATGGCGGTGGCCGGCAACTCCACGCTCGCCGTGCAGGAATTCCTCGCCCAGACCCTGATGATCAACCTGCAGCAGCCTGGGAAGCAGCGCAGCATCGTGGTCGCCCCGCAGCGCATGCCGTCAGCCAGCCAGGCCCAGGCGATGGCGCAGGCGCTCACAGCCCTCCAGGGCGCGAACTGGTCGGAGTCGGCGGAGCTGTCCGCGGCCACCGAGGCCAAGCCCGACCCCGGCGCCACCACGCGGGTCCCCTCGGAGTCGGAGTACCCCTCCTCGCTCAGCAAGCAGGAACTGCCGCCGAAAACCTTCGAGCATATCGAGGAGATTCAGCGGAAGATCAACAAATTCCGGGTGATCCTCACCGAGGAGGACCGGGTGATCACCCCCTTCGGGCGCGCCCTGAACCGGGCGATGTCCACGTCCTGGCGCGGTCATGAAGCCGAGGAGGTCGTGTACCGCTACGGCGTGGATGCGTATATCGATGAGCTCACCGAGCAGGTCGCACTGATCAAGAAATCCGAGGCGAAGCTGTCGGGCCGCAGCGCCACGATTCCGATCACCGTGCAGAACAACCTCGTCCAGGGCGTCGACCATCTGGTGCTGCGCCTGACGTCGAAGCATCCGTCGCGCCTGAGCATCGGTGAGCGTGAGCGTGCCTACTGGGAACAGCGGGTGGAGGTGTCGGGCGGGCACAGCGAGTCGGTGAAGTTCACCGCCAACGGCCGGGCCAACGGCCGGTACGCGGTGACCGCCCAGCTCTACACGGAGGACGGCCAGCCGTACGGCGAGGAAATCACGTTCGACGTGAGCGTCACCGAGATCACCCCCACGGTGATGCTCGTCATCGCCGGCGGTGTACTGCTGCTCGTGCTCGCCGGATTCCGGATGTACACCCAGCGTAAGCGCGCGGCCGCCAGGCGGGCCGAGGAAGGGCCGGACGACGGTGCTGACGACGCCGAGGCTGATCGTGAAGCGGCGTTCCACCCGGAGTCGGGGCCGGCGTCCGATGCGGAATCCGCGTTGGCGTCGCCAGTGGAATCCAGGGAAGACGACCCGGAGCAGCCGAGTGACCCTTCACCGGACACCGCACCGGAAAGCACCGACCCGTCCGGCACTGGTGAGAGAGTGGACCGTTGAGCGAAGTCGTGGCCGGTGGGCCCGGGGACGATGAGGTGGGGTAACCATGAACGCGCCGTACGACGGTGACCGCGGTCAGGGCGCGGGGGGCTCCGGCTACCCCGACGACCCGCCGCAGGGACCGCCGGAGCCCGGACAGGTGCCGCCACAGCCCCCCGCCGACGCGTACCTCCAGGACGCCTACGGACAGGACCCCTACGGGGTTCGGGATCGCACCACCCAGGATCCGGTCGACGAGGCGTTGTACGACCGCGCCGCGCATCCCCCGCCACCGCCCGGCACATACCCCCCGCCGCAGCAGCTCTACGCCCAGCCGCCGCAGTCGCCGCACGCTCCCGACCCGCGTGTATGGGCGCAGACTCCGGCGCCCGAGCCAGACGGCCTGACGCAGCACCTTCCCTACGGTGACGACGCCCGTACGACCCAGTTCGTGGGCGTGGACGACCTGGTGACCCAGGCAGGCGAGCAGCGCCACGAGCCGGATGCCTTCGCGTATCTCTTCCGTGACCAGCAGCAGGGCGGCGCGTATCCCCCTGCGCGTCCGCCCGGTGTGTCTTCTCCGCCTGGTGTGCCGTCCCCCACACCGGAGCCGGCTCCCGCGGCCCCTCAGTCTCCGCCGCCCGCGCCCGCATCGGCGCCCACGGCCGCGTCGAAGAAGTCCGGTGGCCGCGCGTCCGGTCTGCTGAAGTCCAGCGCTGTCATGGCGGCGGGCACGATGGTGTCCCGCCTCACCGGCTTCATCCGGTCCGCGCTGATCGTCGCCGCGCTGGGCACGGCCCTCCTGGGCGACACCTTCCAGGTCACCTACCAGCTGCCGACGATGATCTACATCCTGACGGTGGGAGGCGGCCTCAACTCCGTCTTCGTACCGCAGCTCGTGCGTGCCATGAAGGAGGACGAGGACGGCGGTGAGGCTTATGCGAATCGTCTGCTGACCCTTGTCATGGTGGCGCTCGGCGCGCTGACCCTGCTCGCGATGTTCGCCGCACCGCTCCTGGTCCGCATCATCTCGGTGCCCGTCGCCAATGACGCCGCGGCCAACGAGGTCGGCATCACCTTCACCCGCTACTTCCTGCCCTCGATCTTCTTCATGGGCATCCACGTGGTGATGGGCCAGATCCTCAACGCCCGCGGCAAGTTCGGCGCGATGATGTGGACTCCGGTCCTCAACAACATCGTCATCATCGTGACGCTCGGCATGTTCATCTGGGTGTACGGCACTTCAGCGAACTCCGGGATGACCGCCGGGAACATCCCGCCGGAGGGCCAGCGGCTGCTCGGTATCGGTGTCCTACTCGGCCTTGTCGTCCAGGCCCTCGCGATGATTCCGTACCTGCGCGAGACCGGGTTCCGGCTGCGGCTGCGCTTCGACTGGAAGGGCAACGGCCTCGGCAAGGCCGCGAGGCTCGCCAAGTGGACGATCCTGTTCGTCCTCGCCAACCAGGCGGGCGTCCTTGTCGTCACCCAGCTGGCCACCGCTGCGGTCACGGACACGGGAACCCCCGGAACGGGCTACAGCGCCTACGCCAACGCCCAGCTCATCTGGGGTCTCCCGCAGGCCATCATCACCGTCTCGCTGATGGCTGCCCTGTTGCCGAGGCTCTCGCGTTCGGCCGCGGAGAACGATGCGGGCGCCGTCCGCGACGACATCTCCCAGGGCCTGCGCACCACGGCCGTCGCGATCGTGCCCATCGCCTTCGGCTTCTTCGCACTCGGCATCCCGATGTGCACCCTGATCTTCGGCTCTTCCGGCACCGACGCGGCCACGAAGATGGGTTACATGCTGATGGCCTTCGGCCTCGGCCTCATCCCGTACTCCGTGCAATACGTCGTGCTGCGCGCCTTCTACGCGTACGAGGACACCCGGACTCCCTTCTACAACACGGTCATTGTGGCCGCCGTCAACGCGAGCGCCTCGGCGCTCTGCTACATCCTCCTGCCGCCCCTCTGGGCGGTGGCGGGCATGGCCGCCTCGTACGGTCTCGCATACGCGATCGGCGTGGGCGTCGCTTGGCAGCGGCTACGCAAGAGGCTGGGCGGTGACTTGGACGGAGCTCGCGTCCTGCGTACGTACGCCCGGCTCGGCATCGCCTCGGTACCGGCGGCGTTGCTGGCCGCCGCGGCCTGTTACGGAATCACCCAGGGACTGGGGCAGGGTGTCCTCGGCTCCCTGGCCGCCCTCCTCGGCGGGGGCATCGCCTTGCTCGGCGTCTTCTTCGTCGCGGCTCGGCGTATGCGCATCGAGGAACTGAACGGAATGGTCGGCATGGTCCGCGGGCGCCTCGGGCGCTGAAGCGGGGTACGCGCACAACCATCGTCCGGGACCGTGTGTCGTGCATAGCGATGGACTGTGGGCACAATTGGCTTTGGCGTCGGACAGCGGGCAATGGATGGGGAGGCAGGAACGACGGTGGCGGAACGGAGCACGGCTGCCGTCGACGTGGCAGACAACAGTGGTGATGAGCCGCTGACCGCCAAGGCGGACCAGTCCACGGCCGACGGGGTGGCCCAGAACCGGGAGCGGGACACGGAAATCTCGGAGAGCGAAGAGGCACAGGGGAGCGGCGGGGACGAGAGCCCCGACAGGACCTCACCGCCCGAGTTGCACAGCGGACACAAGCTCGCCAGACGCTACCGGCTCGAAGAATGCGTCACCCGTCTGGACGGTTTCAGCAGTTGGCGTGCTGTGGACGAGAAGCTGCGTCGTGCCGTCGGCGTGCACCTGCTGCCCGCAGACCATCCGCGAGCGCGCTCCGTCCTGGCGGCGGCCCGTTCCGCCGCCCTCCTGGGCGATCCCCGCTTCGTCCAAGTGCTGGACGCGGTCGAGGAGAACGACCTGGTCTACGTGGTGCAGGAATGGCTGCCCGACTCCACAGAACTGACGACACTTCTGGCCGCCGGCCCGCTGGAGGTGCACGACGCGTATCAGATGGTCAGTCAGGTCTCCCAGGCGATGGCGGCCGCGCACCGCGAAGGGCTGGCGCATCTGCGGCTGACGCCGGGCGCGGTACTGCGCTCCTCGTCCGGTCAGTGGCGTATCCGCGGGCTCGCTGTGAACGCCGCGCTGCGCGGCATCAGTTCCGACACCCCGCAGCGCACCGACACGGAAGGGATCGGCGCGCTGCTGTACGCCGCCCTCACTCAGCGGTGGCCGTATGAGAACGACGCGTACGGCCTCTCCGGGCTGCCGAAGGGCGTCGGGCTCATCGCGCCCGACCAGGTGCGCGCCGGAGTGCACCGTGGTCTGGCGGAACTCGCGATGCGCGCGCTCGTCAACGACGGTGCTACGGCCTCCCGCCAGGAACCGCCGTGCACCACGCCGGAAGAGCTGGTGAAGGCGATCGGCGAGATGCCGCGCATCCGCCCGCCCGAGCCCGCGTTCACTGGGCCGCCGGACTACCAGCGCACCACGTACCAGCAAGGCTCGTACGGGCGTCAGGCACCGGGGTCCGGCGTCACGCAGCCGGTGCCGTCGCCTCCGCCCCCGTTGCAGAGCCGTACCGGCAAGGCCCTGAAGTGGGGCGTGTCCGCGTTGCTCATCGCCGCGCTGGGCCTTGGCAGTTGGCAGTTGGCGGACGCCCTCATGGAGCGTGGGAAGTCCGACGACACCGACAAGACGCAGACGACGGACGACAACGACAAGGGTGCGAAGAAGCCGGCCAGCAAGCCGATCGCCATCCAGGGTGCCCGCGCCTTCGACCCGCTCGGCGCCGACGGATCCGAGAATCCGGAGGACATAGAGAAGGCCTACGACAGCAGTCCAGGCACGTACTGGGAGACGAGCTTCTACACGAGCGCCGACTTCGGTCGTCTGAAGTCGGGCGTGGGCGTCATTCTCGACCTCGGCAAGGTCCAACAGGTCGGGAAGGTGACCGTCTCCTTTGTGGGCGACACGTCCGTCGAGCTCCGAGCCGCCTCCGGCGATGCGGGCGCGGAGCCGACATCCTTTAATGCCTTCTCCAAGGTCGCCCAAGGATCCGGTACGACCGGAGTGCTCAAGCCCGACGAGTCCATCGAGACCCGGTATCTCTTGATCTGGCTGACCGAACTGCCGCTGACCGACGAGGGTAACTACCGTGGCCGGGTAGCGGACATCAAAGTGACCAGCTGAAGCTGAGGGGAGGGGGGTCCGATGGCAGGCGGTGCCGAATACGACGGAGCGAGCGATCAGGATCTCCTCGCCCGCCATGTCGAGGGTGACCCCGACGCCTTCGGTGAGCTTGTGCGGCGCCACCGCGACCGGCTCTGGGCAGTGGCCCTGCGGACTCTGGGAGACCGCGAGGAGGCCGCTGACGCGGTCCAGGATGCCCTCGTCTCCGCTTATCGCGCTGCCCACACCTTCCGCGGCCAGTCGGCCGTCACGACGTGGCTGCATCGCATCACGGTGAACGCCTGCCTCGACCGCGCGCGCAAGGCAGCCTCCCGAAAGACGTCTCCCGTCGATGACACGGAGCGCCTTGAGCAGCTCCTGGAGCCGCACGAGTCGGCGTCCGCGCCGGCGGAGCGCAACGATCTGCACCGCGAGCTCCTCGAAGCCCTCGGCACCCTGCCGCCCGATCAGCGCGCCGCCCTCGTCCTGGTGGACATGCAGGGCTACCCCGTGGCGGAGGCCGCCCGCGCGCTCGACGTGCCGACCGGCACAGTCAAGAGCCGTTGCGCACGTGGCAGAGCCCGGCTCCTCCCGCTGCTCAGACACCTGCGTACGGATGCCGGAGGTGGCGAGGACAGCAAGAAGTCGGGCGAAGGACGGAACCGCACGCAGGGGACATCCGTCCCACCCGCAGCGGGAGTACCGGATGCAGGGCCAAGTGATTCAACTGCTGTGAAGGGCGGAGGTGGGCGAGCGTGACATCGACCGACACGGCCGGGCACCCGGAAGTCACGGAGATCTCCGACCTCACCGAAGGTCTGCTCCCGCCTTCCCGTACGGCAGATGTGCGTCGGCACCTGGAGGATTGCGTTCTCTGTGCCGACGTGTACGCGTCGCTGGAAGAGATCCGCGGCATGCTCGGCACACTGCCGGGCCCCTCGCGCATGCCTACCGACGTCGCGGAGCGCATCGATGCCGCTCTCGCCGCGGAGGCACTCCTGAATGCCAGTGAGCCGGACGCGGATACTGCGGACGGCCGGGAGCCCGTGGGCGCCTCCCGTCTCATGGCAGGCGAGAGCGACGGCGTGCGTGTTTCACGTGAAACATCGACCGCGGCCGACCGTCCCGCAGGACGCCCTCGCGCTGCCACCGGACCGGGGCGTACTACGAAGCGCACGCGGCGAGGCCGTCGCGGCGCTGTCGTCCTCAGTGCCATGTTCACGGCCGCCGCGCTCGGGTTGGGCGGCCTTCTTCTCCAGTCGATGGGCGACGACACTCCGGGCACCACTCCAGAGCAGGAGCGCGCCAACGCCGCGAACACCTTCACCGAGGGGAAGCTGGAGAGTCAGGTCACGGAGCTCCTCGCCGACAGCGAAGACGAGGACAGCGGCAGTCGAAAAGAGCAGTCGCCCTGGGGTTCCGCGTCCGACTCTGACGAGCCGAGCACTCTGCGGGAGCCCAAAGTCGAGGTGCCCAAGTGCATCCAGCAGGGCATCGGTCGTGATGAAACCGCTCTCGCCTACAGGACGGGCACCTACGAGGGCACGAAGGCCTATCTCGTGGTGCTGCCTGACGCCACCAACGCCACACGGGTCACGGCTTATGTCGTCGACTCCGCCTGCGTCGCCAAGTCCCCGGACTCGGCCGGCAAGGTGCTGCTGCGGCAGTCCTACGAGCGACGCTGACCCAGCTCCACTCCGGTACTCCCGTCCATGGCAACCATGTTGTCGCCGTGCGGGCATGGCGCCGCGTGTGCCCGGACACAGTCGGGAATGCACGCCCCGTAGGATCCGTTGGGTGGGGTGAGAGTTGTGAGACAGGCTCCCACCGGTCGTACGAAGCAGTCGTCAGAGACGAGGAATCAAGCCGTGAGCGACGTCCGTAACGTGATCATCATCGGCTCCGGGCCCGCCGGCTATACGGCGGCGCTCTACACCGCCCGCGCGTCGCTCAAGCCACTGGTGTTCGAGGGCGCCGTCACCGCAGGTGGCGCGCTGATGACCACCACCGAGGTGGAGAACTTCCCCGGCTTCCAGGACGGCATCATGGGCCCCGAGCTCATGGACAACATGCGGGGCCAAGCCGAGCGCTTCGGTGCCGAGCTCGTTCCGGACGACGTTGTCGCGGTCGACCTCACCGGTGAGATCAAGACGGTCACGGACACTGCGGGCACCGTGCACCGCGCCAAGGCCGTCATCATCGCTACGGGCTCCCAGCACCGCAAGCTTGGTCTGCCCAACGAGGACGCGCTCTCCGGACGCGGCGTCTCCTGGTGCGCGACCTGTGACGGCTTCTTCTTCAAGGACCAGGACATCGCTGTGATCGGCGGCGGTGACACCGCGATGGAGGAGGCCACCTTCCTCTCCCGCTTCGCCAGGTCCGTGACGGTCGTCCACCGCCGTGACACTCTGCGCGCCTCGAAGGCGATGCAGGAGCGCGCGTTCGCCGACTCGAAGATCAAGTTCGTCTGGGACAGCGAGGTCGCCGAGATCCAGGGCGACCAGAAGCTCTCCGGCTTGAAGCTGCGCAATGTGAAGACGGGGGAGCTCTCCGAACTGCCGGTGACGGGTCTGTTCATCGCGATCGGCCACGACCCGCGCACGGAGCTGTTCAAGAGCCAGCTCGACTTGGACGACGAGGGCTATCTCAAGGTCGACGCGCCCTCGACCCGGACGAAAATCCAGGGTGTCTTCGCCTGCGGTGACGTGGTGGACCACACCTACCGCCAGGCGATCACCGCGGCCGGCACCGGCTGCTCCGCCGCCCTCGACGCCGAGCGCTTCCTCGCGGCCCTCGCAGATGACGAATCCGCGGCCGAGCCCGAGAAGACCACCGTCTGACCCCCCAACCACCTCACCGCACCAACCAGTTAAGGAGCCCGCAGTGGCCGGCACCCTGAAGCATGTGACCGACGACTCCTTCGAACAGGATGTCCTCAAGAGCGACAAGCCCGTCCTGGTGGACTTCTGGGCCGCCTGGTGCGGTCCGTGCCGTCAGATCGCGCCGTCGCTCGAGGCGATCGCCGCCGAGTACGGCGACAAGATCGAGGTCGTCAAGCTCAACATCGACGAGAACCCCGGTACGGCCGCCAAGTACGGCGTCATGTCCATCCCCACCCTGAACGTCTACCAGGGCGGCGAAGTAGCCAAGACCATCGTCGGTGCCAAGCCGAAGGCCGCGATCGTCCGGGACCTGGAAGACTTCATTACCGAGTAGTCGGCTGTGGCGCTGCACGGACGCGGCGTTGTTTCACGTGAAACACGAATGGGCCAACCCGGAGGGGATGGCCCATTCGCATGAGCGCTTACAGCGGCCGCAGGGCGGGCTCCTTCTGTACGGCCCCCAAAAGCCGGTCGAGCGCGAGCTCCACGTCTTCCTTCCAGGAGAGCGTCGTGCGCAGCTCCAGCCGCAGTCTCGGGTACGTCGGATGGGGCCGGACCGTCTTGAAGCCCACCGCGGTCAGATGGTCGGCGGGCAGGACACAGGCCGGTTCCTTCCACCGGGCGTCTCCGAAGGCCTCGATCGCCTTGAAGCCCCGCCGCAGCAGGTCCTTGGCGACCGTCTGGACCATCACACGTCCGAGTCCCTGTCCCTGATAGCCCGGCATGATGAAGGCCGTCATCAACTGGACCGCGTCAGGGGAGACCGGGCTCGTGGGAAACGCCGTGGAGCGCGGCACGTAGGCGGGCGGCGCGTAGAGGACGAAGCCCACCGGCACCTCGTCCACATAGACGACCCGGCCGCAGGATCCCCACTCCAGCAGGACGGCGGAGATCCACGCTTCCTTCTCCAGCTCTGGTGTGCCTGCCTTTACCGCGGCTTGACCGCTGACTGGGTCCAACTCCCAGAAGACGCACGTGCGGCAGCGCTTGGGAAGGTCCTGGAGGTTGTCCAGCGTGAGCGGTACGAGCCGACGCCCCATGAAGGCAGTTCCTCGCTTCCTTCGCCCGCGGCATCACGAGCGGCAGTCAGAGCGCTCCTTTCCCTGAGCAGGCTGCCGACGAACCCGCCGACCGCGCCAAGCCCCAGGCCCGCGCTCATCAGTCCGGTGCGGTTCATCGCCCGCATGGCTTCCGCCTCCCTACAGAAGGTGCTGCCAGGTGGATGCGCCATACTCGATCGCATCGTATCCACGATGCGATTCCATCGATACCGCCAGAAAGCAAAGAGCGGGCCGTGTTCCGGTACACACCGGACACGGCCCGCTCTGATGGTCGGCCGACAGGAACCGTGACCACCCCTGAGGCTCAGGCTTCAGACCCCTCGGAACCCTCGGGGTCGTCGTCCAAGAGGCTCTTCTGGAGGACCGGTCCTTCACCCGGCGCCAGCTGGCCGAGGATTCGTTCCAGATCATCTATTGAGGCGAACTCAACGGTGATCTTTCCCTTCTTCTGGCCGAGGTCGACCTTCACGCGGGTCTCGAAGCGGTCCGAGAGGCGCGTGGCGAGGTCGGTCAGCGCCGGAGAGACCCGAGTGCCGGCCCGCGGCCCCTTGGAGCGCGGAGTGGACTTGGGGCGCGATCCCATAAGGGTGACGATTTCCTCGACCGCCCGCACCGAGAGTCCCTCGGCCACGATGCGGTGAGCCAGACGGTCCTGCTCCTCCGAGTCGTCGACAGAGAGCAGCGCCCGCGCATGGCCTGCGGAGAGCACTCCGGCGGCGACACGACGCTGGACCGCGGGCGACAGCTTCAGCAGACGCAGCGTGTTGGAGACCTGCGGACGCGAGCGGCCGATCCTGTCAGCCAACTGGTCGTGCGTGCAGTTGAAGTCCTTCAGCAGCTGATCGTAGGCAGCCGCCTCTTCCAGCGGGTTCAGCTGAGCGCGGTGCAGGTTCTCCAGGAGCGCGTCCAGGAGAAGCTTCTCGTCCTCCGTGGCCCGCACAATCGCCGGGATGGCCTCGAGCCCTGCCTCACGGCAAGCGCGCCAGCGCCGCTCGCCCATGATCAGCTCGTAGCGGCCTGGGCCCAACTGCCGTACGACGACGGGTTGGAGAAGCCCGACCTCCTTGATGGAGGTGACGAGTTCGGCGAGAGCGTCCTCGTCGAACACCTCGCGAGGCTGGCGTGGATTCGGCGAAATGGAGTCGAGGGGCAGCTCGGCGAAGTGCGCCCCGACGGGAGCCGCGGGCGCTTCCGCGAAATCGTTCGCCGATGGCTCCGCTGTTTCATGTGAAACATTGCCCGGCGGAAGCGTAGCGACCTTCGCCGCTGCCACTCCGCGCTCCGCGGTGAGTACGGGCACTGCGGCCGGCGAGGTCGATGCTCCCCCCGCCGCCGGAGGCGCCGTCTTCTCCCCTGCCGGGGCCGCCGGGATCAGTGCGCCGAGACCACGGCCCAACCCCCTCCGTCGCTCGCTCACTGGATCCCCTCCACCATGCTCTGATCGTTGTGTGCGCCCAAGTGGGCATGCTGCGCGTCATACGTCACGCCGACGCCGCGCAACGCGAGTTCCCGTGCCGCCTCAAGATAGGAGAGGGCACCGCTCGACCCCGGGTCGTAGGTCAGCACTGTCTGCCCGTAGCTCGGCGCCTCGGAGATGCGGACCGATCTCGGAATGCTCGTCCGCAGCACCTCCTCGCCGAAGTGGCTGCGCACCTCGTCCGCGACCTGGGACGCCAGTCGCGTCCGGCCGTCGTACATGGTGAGCAGAATCGTCGAGACATGCAGCGCGGGGTTGAGATGCCCTCGCACCAGGTCGACGTTCCGCAGCAGCTGGCCCAGCCCTTCGAGTGCGTAGTACTCGCACTGAATCGGGATCAGGACTTCCGCACCGGCGACCAGTGCGTTGACCGTCAGCAGGCCCAGCGACGGCGGGCAGTCGATGAGGATGTAGTCCAGCGGCTGCTCGTACGACTGGATCGCTCTTTGCAGCCGGCTCTCCCGTGCCACCAGAGAGACCAGCTCGATCTCCGCACCGGCGAGATCGATCGTGGCAGGTGCGCAGAAGAGACCCTCGACATCGGGGACCGGCTGGACGACCTCGGAGAGCGGCTTGCTCTCGACCAAGACGTCGTAGACGGACGGGACTTCGGCGTGATGGTCGATGCCCAGCGCAGTGGACGCATTGCCCTGAGGGTCGAGGTCAATCACCAGGACCCGCCCGCCGTGCAAGGCGAGCGAAGCGGCGAGGTTGACCGTCGTCGTGGTCTTACCCACCCCGCCCTTCTGATTGGCGACCACCATCACACGGGTCTGCTCAGGCCGTGGCAGGCCCTCGCCGGCGCGGCCTAGAGCCTCCACCGCCAGTTGGGCAGCACGACCGATGGGAGTGTCGTCCATCGGGGGCGGTGTTTCACGTGAAACATCGTCCCCCATCGACTCGGTACGGGGACCGGGGACCGGATCGGTCATCGGTCCCGCGATGTTGGCGTCGGACCGCAAGGATTCACTCTCCTCGACTTCAGGCTCGCAATGAACAGAGCCTCCCATGCCTTCGGGGTCGTGAACCAGCGAGGCCCGTGCTTCTGTGGAGAAATCCACCTCTGTGGACAACTCCGCACCCTCTCCGGGGGAGCTGTTGTTGCCCGGAGAGGGTCTTCCCCTGAGGGATCCGAGGGGATTGCGGTCGCGGGGTTCGGCCGCAGCGCGGCCGCGACTGATGATGCCATGCAGGAGTGAGCGACGTTTCACGTGAAACACGATGCACAGGGCCCGAGACAGCGCCTGCGCGACACTCCGACATGCGTAGTTTTGCCAGCTTGTGTGGAGTACGTCTCGTCGTCAGGACGGATCAGCGACGACGACGCGCCCGCCCGATCCGAGCAGCCTTGGCACGCTTGGCCGCGAAGCGCACACCCCCTGGGCTTTCCCCGACCTCCACCCGCACCACAGTAGCGAGCGGACTCACCACACCCTCACCGACATGGAGCACGGAGGTCTCCACGGCACCGAGCTTGCTGAGCGCGGCCCCGGCACCCTTGACCTCTTCCTCCGCGGTGTCGCCCTTGAGTAGAAGCATCTCTCCGTACGGGCGCAGGAGCGGCACTCCCCATGCTGCGAGGCGGTCCAAGGGCGCCACGGCCCGTGCCGTCACCACATGGACGGGAGGCAGCTTGCCCAGGACCTCCTCGGCACGGCCGCGAACCACGGTCACATGGTCGAGGCCGAGCAGCTCTACGACCTCGGTGAGGAAGTTCGTACGCCGCAGCAGCGGCTCGAGCAGCGTGATCTTCAGGTCCGGGCGGACTAGGGCCAGTGGGATGCCGGGCAGTCCAGCGCCGGAGCCGACGTCGCACACGGTCACACCCTCAGGCACGACTTCCGAGAGCACCGCACAGTTCAGCAGGTGCCGCTCCCACAGGCGAGGCACTTCGCGGGGGCCGATCAGACCGCGCTGTACTCCTGCGTCCGCCAGCATTTCCGCGTACCGGACCGCGTCTGCGAAGCGATCGCCGAATACCGCCCGGGCCTGCTCAGGCGCAGGGGGGAGCTCCGCTGCCTCCGTCACGGGGAACCGTCCTTCCGTACCGCACAAGCGCACTGGGCGCTGATCACCAGGGCCACAAGGAACCAACAGGCACTACCAGGCTGACAAAGCTCGGCCCCGCCTGCGCAACAGACGGGGCCGGAGGAACGTACGTACCGATTCAAGCGGGAAGCACGACGACGAAGCGCTGCGGCTCCTCGCCCTCGGACTCGCTGCGCAGGCCCGCGGCCTTGATCGCGTCGTGCACCACTTTGCGCTCGAAGGGCGTCATCGGCTTCAGCTTCACTGCCTCGCCAGAGCTCTTGACCTCGGCGGCGGCCTTGGCGCCCAGCTCGGACAGCTCCTCGCGCTTCCTGGCGCGGTAGCCCGCGATGTCCAGCATCAGCCGGCTACGGTCTCCGGTCTCCCGGTGAACGGCCAGCCGCGTGAGCTCCTGAAGAGCCTCGAGTACCTCGCCGTCACGGCCGACCAGCTTCTGCAGGTCGCGGCTGCCCGTGTCGCTGATGATCGAGACAGCGGCGCGGTCGGCCTCGACGTCCATGTCGATGTCGCCGTCGAGGTCCGCGATGTCCAGCAGACCCTCGAGGTAGTCCGCCGCGATTTCACCCTCCTGCTCAAGGCGGGTCAGGGTGTCGCCACCCTCGGTGGCGGCGGAGGTGGTGCCTTCCGTCACGGGATGGACTCCTTCTTACTTCTTGGAGGGGGACTTGGGCCGCTGCGGACCCTTGCGTCCGGACTGGGCCTTGCTGCGTGTGCCGCCGGAAGTCGACTTGCCATCCGAGGCGGACTTGCCGCCGGAGGCGGGCTTGCCCCCCGTCGGCTTGGCGTCCTGCGGCCCGTCGGACTTGCTCAGGGAGGTCTTCGCCCCGGAGTCATCCGTCGTCTTGGCGCCACCGGCGCCGCCATGGCTGGCGCCCGACTGACGCCGGGACTTGCTCTGCCGCTTGGGCTGCTGACGCTTGGGGGTGCTGGTCGCCGGGGCACCGTCCTCGGTCTCGGCGACGGTCGTGACCTCGCTCTTCACCACCGTGCCATCGGCCTGGGCCGCGAGGCCCGCCTTGACCAGACCGTTGATGAACTTGCGCTCGTACTCATTGCGGTCACGGCCCTTGGCGACAATGGCCTTGACGATGGCCTTCTCACCGCGGCCGCGCGTCTTGCCGTGGTGCGTGACGCGCTTGTACAGACGCTCCAGGTAGGAGGCCTGAGCCTTGGAACCCGGGGTCGGGTTGTTGTGGATCACGTACATCTGCTGGCCCATGGTCCACACGTTGGTGGTCAGCCAGTAGACGAGGACACCGACGGGGAAATTGATGCCGAAGACGGCGAACATGATGGGGAAGACGTACATCAGCATCTTCTGCTGCTGCATGAACGGTGTCTTCACCGTGGTGTCGACGTTCTTCGTCATCAGCTGGCGCTGCGTGTAGAACTGCGACGCCGACATCAGGAGGATCATCACCGCGGTGACGATGCGGACGGTGGTCAGCGAGGCGTCGAGCGCGGCGACGTCCGAAGAGCTGTCGGTGAACTTCGCGGCCAGCGGGGCGCCGAAGATGTGCGCCTGCTGGGCGCTCTCCAGCAGACGCGTGTTGATCACACCGACGGTGTCATTGTTCGCGATGCTGTTGAGCACGTGATACAGGGCGAAGAAGAACGGGGACTGCGCCAGGATGGGAAGGCACGAGGAGAGCGGGTTGGTGCCCGTCTCCTTGTACAGCTTCATCATCTCTTCGGACTGACGCTGCTTGTCGTTCTTGTAGCGCTCCTGGATCTTCTTCATCTCGGGCTGGAGCGTCTGCATGGCCCGGGTCGCCTTGATCTGCTTCACGAAGAGCGGGATCAGGCAGATTCGGATCAGGATCACCAGGGACACGATGGAAAGGCCCCAGGCCCAACCGGTGTCGTCGCCGAAGAGAGCGCCGTACACCGAGTGGAACTGGACGATGACCCAGGAAACGGGCGTCGTGATGAAACTGAAAATACTGGCAATCGTGTCCACTAATCAGGCTCCTTGAGCATGCGACGGGGTCTCGGCGGCCGGGCTCGAGGGCTGGTCGGACATACCGTGCCCTCCAATGGCCGGTTCGGCGGCGGAGTTCCCGCCATTGCGTGCGCTCCAGGTGTTACGAAGCATTTGGTGCCACCGCGGACGCTTGCGCGGCGGTACGTGATCCACGCCGCCCAGCGACCACGGATTGCACCGCAGGATGCGCCAGGCAGTGAGCGCCGTTCCCTTGATCGCGCCATGACGGTCGATGGCCTGGTACCCGTAGTGGGAACACGACGGGTAGTACTTGCACACCGGCCCGAGCAGCGGGCTGATGGTCCACTGGTACAGCTTGATGAGAGCCAGCAGTGGGTACTTCATCGCGCGCCCCCTCCCAGTAGCCGCCGCAGAGCGGCATCCAGGTCTTGGGCCAGCTGTGCATGGTCGGCGTCACCCGCACCGGGCAGCGCTCGTACGACTACCAGGCTACCGGGGGGCAGCAGAGCCACTCGATCGCGCATCAGATGACGAAGTCTGCGCTTCACCTTGTTGCGTACGACCGCGCCGCCCACCGCCTTGCTGACAACGAAACCCGCACGCGACGGGGGAGCGCTCTCCCCAGGCGCGTGCGGGTCCATTGCACCACTACGCAGGTGGACGACGAGAAGCGGGCGTCCGGCCCGGCGTCCCCGGCGTACCGCGGTCGCGAAGTCCTCGCGCCGCCTCAGCCGATTCTCGGTAGGCAGCACGTCATGACCTGTACTGCGATCAGGCGGACAGGCGGGCGCGACCCTTGCCACGGCGGGACGCGAGAATCGCGCGGCCGGCACGGGTGCGCATGCGCAGCCGGAAGCCGTGGGTCTTCGCGCGACGACGGTTGTTCGGCTGGAAGGTGCGCTTGCTCACTCGGGGGCTCCAGAAAGAATCGGTAGATGGCGGGGTGCCGTCATGGCTGTCACCGTGCGCCCACGAGTAGCTCGCTTACGCCCGAGTGCACCGCTTCCCGATCACTCGTACGTGATCTATGCCCATCGGAGGCAGGCGGCAGCAGCCATCGACAACTCGACCTGGCAACGGTACGCGCGGCTACGCCATCCGGTCAAACCAGCGGCGGCAGGAGACACTATCCACAGGCTGGGGACAACAACTTGAACCGCAGCGGTCGCCCTGACTACCGTGGCTGGACTTCGATTCGTTCCCTTCTCCTGACCCATCTGATTCGTTCGCCCCGCCCGAACTGCCTGGTTCCACCCGCCCACCCGAGTGACATACCGACCCGTCCCGCGAACCACTCGTTCGAGGGACCCGTGAGAGAGCGTGCCCTGTGGCTGACGTACCTGCCGATCTTGCCGCAGTGTGGCCACGCGTACTGGAGGAACTCCTCGGTGAAGGGCGAGGGCAGGGCGTCGAGGCGAAGGACGAGCACTGGATCAAGCGCTGCCAGCCGCTGGCGCTGGTCGCGGACACCGCGCTGCTCGCGGTCCCGAACGAATTCGCCAAAGGTGTGCTCGAGGGCCGCCTGGCGCCGATCGTCAGTGACACGCTGAGCCGCGAGTGCGGCCGGCCGATCCGTATCGCGATCACCGTCGACGACTCCGCCGGCGAACCCCCGCCGACGCCCCCCGCCCAGCGCCGACCGCGCTACGAGGAGACCGAGCTCCCCTCCGCGCAGGGCGGCAGAGACGGATACGAAGGCCGAGACGGAAGAGACGCGTACGAGGGGCGCGACGGATACGACGGGTACGGCCGCCACCGCGACGACGACCGACCGCGCGAACGCAACCACGACCAGGGCCGTCCCGACCAGCTTCCCGCTGCCCGCGCAGATCAGCTTCCCACCGCCCGCCCTGCGTATCCCGACTACCAGCCGCGCCCCGAGCAGGGCAGCTGGCCACGGCCCTCGCAGGGCGACGACTACGGCTGGCAGCAGCAACGGCTCGGCTTCCCGGAACGGGACCCCTATGCCACGCCTCAGCAGGACTACCGGCCGCAGTCCCTGGAGCGCTCCCGCTACGAGCAGCCGAGGGCCGACTACGACCAGCCGCGCTCCGACTACGACCAGCGGCCGGACCGCCGCCAGCTGCCCGAGCAGCCGTCGCCGTCCGGCAGTGGTCACGTCCACCGCGGCGGCCCTGTCGGCTCGACCTTGCCCGCCCCCAGCGGCGCACCCGGGCCGCTGGCCGCGCAGCCGGCTCCCGCGACAGGTCCGGGCGAGCCCACCGCACGCCTGAATCCGAAGTACCTCTTCGACACGTTCGTGATCGGAGCCTCGAACCGTTTCGCGCACGCCGCCGCGGTCGCCGTCGCAGAGGCACCCGCCAAGGCATACAACCCCCTCTTCATCTATGGGGAGTCGGGACTCGGCAAGACGCACCTGCTGCACGCGATCGGCCACTACGCCCGAAGCCTCTATCCGGGCACACGCGTCCGGTATGTGAGCTCAGAGGAGTTCACCAACGAGTTCATCAACTCCATCCGCGACGGCAAGGGAGACAGCTTCCGCAAGCGCTACCGCGAGATGGACATCCTTCTTGTCGACGACATCCAGTTCCTCGCGGACAAGGAGTCGACGCAGGAGGAGTTCTTCCACACCTTCAACACGCTCCACAACGCGAACAAGCAGATCGTGCTGTCCTCGGACCGGCCGCCCAAGCAGCTGGTGACCCTGGAGGACCGGCTGCGGAACCGTTTCGAGTGGGGGCTGATCACCGATGTCCAGCCGCCCGAGCTGGAGACACGCATCGCCATCCTTCGTAAGAAGGCGGTGCAGGAGCAGCTCAACGCCCCTCCGGAGGTCCTGGAGTTCATCGCCTCGCGGATCTCACGGAACATCCGTGAGCTGGAGGGCGCGCTGATCCGCGTCACGGCGTTCGCCTCGCTCAACCGGCAGCCGGTGGACCTCGGCCTCACCGAGATCGTCCTCAAGGACCTGATCCCGGGCGGCGAGAACGCGGCCCCGGAGATCACGGCGACCGCCATCATGGCCGCGACCGCCGACTACTTCGGCCACACGGTGGAGGACCTGTGCGGAGCCTCGCGCAGCCGCATCCTGGTGACGGCCCGGCAGATCGCCATGTACCTGTGCCGGGAACTCACCGACCTGTCGCTCCCGAAGATCGGCGCACAGTTCGGCAACCGTGACCACACGACCGTCATGCACGCCGACCGCAAGATCCGCGCCCTGATGGCCGAGCGCCGCTCCATCTACAACCAGGTCACCGAGCTCACGAACCGCATCAAGAACAGCTGACAGCTCTTTCCATACGTCGCTGAGGGCGCCCCGGGGCACGTCCCCGAGGGCGCCTTTCGCTGCTCTCGTACAGCTCCGGCCGGGTTCTCGTACGCCTTCTGCGGGCGTCCTCCGCCGATGCGGGCCGTGTTCCGCATCGAACCGCGGTCACCCGAGGAGCACCCGCTGTTCGAATACGCGCCGCGTTACGGCCACCCTCCACAGATTCCGGTACTTTCTCGCGTCCACACCCTGGGGACCGGGAAGTTGTCCAGAACGTGTCCACAGGGTGTGCTGCTAAAAGAGGATCAAGCCAGGTCAGCCGACTGTGGATTCGTGGACAGACGATCTCCACAGTCTGTGGACGACGAGAAGATCCACAGGCTGTGGGGAAAGTTGTCCACCGGTGGCCCACAGGCTGAGGCCGGTTGTCCCCAGCGATCTCCGGTTTCTCCACATCACTGTCCACTGTTCGGCAACGTGACGTGCTCTTTCACCGCCCCGAGTGAACCGCGTCACACCAAGGTGTCCGGTTGGGCTGTGGGGAACCTGGGTAAACCTGGGGACGCCGCTGGGGAGAACTGCTCCGCTCCTGTGCATCGAGTGTGCAGAACTTTTCTCCGTCCACAGCGAACCCCGGTTGTCCACCGCCTCCGCCCACAGGGCCAGTGGACAAAAAACCGGCGCTGACCTGCGTATACGAGGTTATCCACGGTATCCACAGCCCCTACTACTACTCCCAACTAGAGAGAGCTGGGAATTCGTTTCGAAGCGGGGGCTGTGCACAACTCACGCTCGGCGCCTCAGGTGCCGCTCGGAACGACTTGCCCCCGAGGGGCACCGACTGTCAGTGCTGTGCGTCAGACTGGTCCCCGGTGTCCTTCCCCTGAGCGGACCGAGCGACACCGAGTCAGACGACGAACGCGAAGCAGGGCGAGAGCGCCGGCAACAGACGGAGGCGGCAACGGTGAAGATCCGGGTGGAACGCGACGTACTCGCGGAGGCAGTGGCCTGGGCGGCACGCAGCCTCCCGGCACGACCGCCGGCGCCTGTGCTCGCCGGCCTTCTGCTGAAGGCCGAGGAGGGCGCGCTGAGCCTGTCCAGCTTCGACTACGAGGTCTCGGCACGCGTCTCTGTCGACGCCGAGGTCGACGAGGAAGGCACGGTGCTCGTCTCCGGCCGCCTGCTCGCCGATATCTGCCGCGCCCTGCCCAACCGGCCGGTGGAGATTTCCACAGACGGTGTACGGGCGACGGTGGTCTGCGGCTCCTCGCGCTTCACGCTCCACACACTGCCTGTGGAGGAGTACCCGACACTGCCGCAGATGCCGTCGGCCACGGGCACCGTCCCCGGTGAGGTCTTCGCTTCCGCAGCCGCCCAGGTGGCCATCGCCGCCGGCCGCGACGACACGCTGCCCGTCCTCACCGGTGTGCGCATCGAGATCGAGGGCGACACGGTCACGCTGGCGTCCACCGACCGCTACCGCTTCGCGGTCCGTGAGTTCCTGTGGAAGCCGGAGAACCCGGAGGCGTCCGCGGTCGCCCTGGTGCCCGCCAAGACGCTCCTGGACACCGCCAAGGCCCTCACGAGCGGCGACAGCGTGATCCTGGCGCTGTCCGGTTCGGGCGCGGGCGAGGGCCTGATCGGCTTCGAGGGCGCGGGACGGCGTACGACCACGCGCCTGCTGGAGGGCGACCTCCCGAAGTACCGCTCGCTGTTCCCGACGGAGTTCAACTCGATTGCCGTCATCGAAACCGCCCCCTTCGTGGAGGCCGTCAAGCGCGTGGCCCTGGTCGCCGAGCGGAACACGCCGGTGCGGCTCAGCTTCGAGCAGGGTGTGCTGATCCTGGAGGCCGGCTCCAGTGACGACGCACAGGCTGTGGAAAGGGTCGACGCCCAGCTGGAGGGCGACGACGTCTCGATCGCCTTCAACCCGACGTTCCTCCTCGACGGCCTGAGCGCCATCGACTCCCCGGTGGCCCAGCTCTCCTTCACGACGTCCACGAAGCCGGCGCTCCTCAGCGGCAAGCCGGCCGTGGACGCGGAGGCGGACGAGGCGTACAAGTACCTGATCATGCCGGTGCGGCTGAGCGGCTGAGCTGCTGACGAAAGTCCGCAGGTGAGGACGTACGTCTGAGCGGCTATGCCCACAGATGTGCGGGAGAGTCCGGGTTTAGGCTCGGACGTAGGTACGGAAGTGCCCCTCACGCCACGTCGTCAGTGAAGGAACACCCTGATGGAGCTCGGTCTCGTCGGTCTCGGCAAGATGGGCGGCAATATGCGCGAGCGCATACGCCGCGCAGGCCACACCGTCTTCGGATACGACCGCAATCCGGACCTCGCCGATGTCCACAGCCTCGAGGAGCTTGTGGGCAAGCTCGACGCTCCACGTGTGGTGTGGGTGATGGTCCCGGCCGGGGCGGCGACCCAGTCCACCATCGATGAGCTCGCCGATCTCCTGGAGCCCGGCGATGTCGTCGTGGACGGCGGCAATTCGCGCTGGACGGATGACGAGAGGCACGCCGAGGAGCTTGCTGCCAAGGGCATCGGCTTCGTCGACTGCGGTGTCTCGGGCGGCGTCTGGGGCCTGGAGTACGGCTATGCGCTGATGTACGGCGGCGACGCCGAGAACGTAGCCAAGGTGCGGCCGGTCTTCGACGCGCTCAAGCCGGAGGGTGACGCGGGCGCCGTGCACGCGGGCAAGGTCGGCGCCGGGCACTTCGCGAAGATGGTCCACAACGGCATCGAGTACGCGATGATGCAGGCCTACGCCGAGGGCTGGGAGCTGCTGCAGGCCGTCGACTCCGTCACCGACGTACGCGAGGTCTTCCGCTCCTGGCAGGAGGGCACGGTCATCCGCTCCTGGCTGCTCGACCTGGCGGTCAACGCGCTCGACGAGGACGAGCACCTGGAGCAGCTCAAGGGTTATGCACAGGATTCCGGAGAAGGCCGCTGGACTGTGGAGGCCGCCATCGACAACGCGGTTCCGCTGCCGGCGATCACCGCGTCGCTCTTCGCGCGCTTCTCCTCCCGGCAGGACGATTCGCCGCAGATGAAGATGATCGCGGCGCTGCGGAACCAGTTTGGCGGCCACGCGGTCGAGAAGAAGTAGTCCACGTCCCAGGTTCTCCACACCTGGGGTGACCTGGTTGTCCACAAGCAGGGGACAGGCCGGGGACAACCGGAAGCATCACGTTGGGGGAGGTCGGCGAACGACCATGCACGTCACGCATCTGTCGCTGGCCGACTTCCGCTCGTACGCCCGGGTCGAGGTCGCGCTCGATCCGGGCGTCACCGCCTTCGTGGGCCCCAACGGACAGGGCAAGACGAACCTCGTCGAGGCGGTCGGCTATCTGGCGACTCTCGGAAGCCATCGCGTCTCCTCCGATGCGCCTCTTGTACGCGTGGGTGCGGACCGCGCGATCATCCGGGCGCAGGTTCGGCAGGGCGAGCGTCAGCAGCTCGTCGAGCTGGAGCTGAACCCCGGGAAGGCGAATCGCGCCCGTATCAACAGGTCGTCGCAGGTCAGACCCCGTGACGTACTCGGCATCGTACGCACCGTGCTGTTCGCCCCCGAGGATCTCGCACTCGTCAAGGGCGACCCCGGCGAGCGCCGACGCTTCCTCGACGAGCTGATCACCGCGCGCGCCCCGCGCATGGCGGGCGTGCGCTCCGATTACGAGCGCGTGCTCAAGCAGCGCAACACCCTCCTCAAGTCGGCCGCGCTGGCCCGTCGCCACGGCGGACGCTCCATGGACCTGTCCACGCTCGACGTATGGGACCAGCATCTCGCGCGCGTGGGCGCCGAGTTGCTCGCGCAGCGGCTCGATCTGATCGCCGCGCTCCAACCGCTGGCCGACAAGGCGTACGAGCAGCTGGCGCCCGGCGGCGGCCCCGTGGCCCTGGAGTACAAGCCCTCCTCGCCCGAAATCGTCGGCCACGCGCGCGAGGAGCTGCACGAGCAGCTGATGGCGGCTCTGGCGGAGTCCCGTAAGCAGGAGATCGAGCGGGGCGTCACCCTGGTCGGCCCGCACAGGGACGAACTGCTGCTCAAACTTGGCCAGATGCCCGCAAAGGGATACGCGTCACACGGCGAGTCCTGGTCGTACGCGCTGGCGCTGCGCCTGGCCTCGTACGACCTGCTGCGGGCCGAGGGCAATGAGCCGGTGCTGGTCCTCGACGACGTGTTCGCCGAGCTGGACACCCGGCGCCGCGAACGTCTCGCCGAGCTGGTCGCGCCGGGTGAGCAGGTCCTGGTGACGGCGGCGGTCGACGACGATGTACCGGCCGTACTGACGGGCACGCGGTACGTGGTGGCGGAGGGCACGGTGGAGCGCGTATGAGCAAAAACACACCGGAACCCGAGAAGGGCCCCAAGTCTCCCGAACCGTCCGGCGTCGACCTCGCGCGCGTGGCCCTGCGCGCGGCGAAAGAACAGGCACGCGCGCGTGGAGACGCGGCGCAGCAGAAGAAGCAGGCGCGGCGCGGTGGTCTGCGCTCCGGCGCGCGCGCCGACGGCCGCGATCCGATGGCGCTGGGCGCCGCCATCAACCGGCTTATCAACGAACGCGGTTGGGAGACACCGGCCGCCGTGGGCGGCGTGATGGGCCGGTGGCCGGAGATCGTCGGCGAGAAGCTGGCCCAGCACTGCGTGCCGCAGGGGTACGACGAGGACGAACGCGTGCTGACCGTGCAGTGCGACTCCACGGTCTGGGCGACGGAGCTGCGCCGTCTCACTCCGGCACTGGTCGCGCGCCTCAACGAGGACCTGGGCCATGGCACCGTGCGGATGATCAAGGTGCTCAATCCCGCCGGCCCCTCCCGTCGCTACGGCCCCCTGCGCGCCCCGGGCAGCACCGGGCCCGGCGACACCTACGGGTGACCGGAGCGGACCCCGTAATCCACAGGTGACTGACATCACATCAGCGGGCGCCAAAGGCCCTTTCGTGGCGTCGGCGCACAACCCGTCGTAGCACCGGACGCGGTTGCGAATCGTGACATGACTCCGAAGTAGCCATGGGTTGACGGCTCGAAGCGCTGAGTGGCGTTGTGAGCCTCTTGGAGCCCCCATCCGCATATCGGGAGTCGGCCGATGATGGTTCAGGGCGGCACATGCGGACTCAGGTACCGGCAAACGCCCATCACTGTCGGCGCTACCGGTAGACTGGAGGCTAATCCCGCCCCACTTGTGGGACACACCGAGCAACGCTGACTAAGGCTTACCAACGCAACACGCCGCAGCCGCTCCGGCCATCCGCTGAGAGCTTGGCTTGTGCTGTGCCAGAAAGGGCGCTTCGTGGCCGATTCCGGCAACCCCAACGAGAACATCCCGTCCACCGACGCCGGCGCGAACGGCGAGGTCACAGCCTCGTTGTACGACGCCAGTGCCATCACAGTCCTCGAGGGTCTGGACGCGGTCCGCAAGCGACCCGGCATGTACATCGGCTCGACCGGTGAGCGCGGACTGCACCACCTCGTACAAGAGGTCGTCGACAACTCCGTCGACGAGGCACTGGCCGGCCACGCGGACACCATCGACGTCACGATCCTCGCCGACGGCGGCGTGCGGGTTGTGGACAACGGTCGTGGTATCCCGGTCGGCATCATCCCCTCCGAGGGCAAGCCGGCCGTCGAGGTCGTGCTGACGGTGCTGCACGCGGGCGGAAAGTTCGGCGGCGGCGGCTACGCGGTCTCCGGCGGTCTGCACGGCGTGGGTGTCTCCGTCGTGAACGCCCTGTCGACCAAGGTCTCCGTCGAGATCAAGACCGACGGCTATCGCTGGACGCAGGACTACAAGTTGGGGGTCCCGACGGCCCCGCTTGCCAAGCACGAGGCCACGGACGAGCACGGCACCTCGGTCACCTTCTGGGCCGACCCGGACATCTTCGAGAGCACCGAGTACTCCTTCGAGACGCTCTCCCGGCGTTTCCAGGAGATGGCGTTCCTCAACAAGGGGCTGAGGATCAACCTCACCGACGAGCGCGAGTCGGCGAAGGCCACGGCCGGGGCGGACGAGGCGGGCGAGGACGAGAAGCACGAGGTCAAGAGCGTCTCGTACCACTACGAGGGCGGCATCGTCGATTTCGTGAAGTACCTCAACTCCCGCAAGGGAGACGTGGTGCATCCCACCGTGATCGACCTGGAGGCCGAGGACAAGGACAAGAGCCTTTCCCTCGAACTCGCCATGCAGTGGAACAGCGGTTACAGCGAGGGTGTGTACTCCTTCGCCAACATCATCCACACGCATGAGGGCGGTACGCACGAAGAGGGCTTCCGCGCCGCGCTGACGAACCTGGTCAACAAGTACGCGCGCGACAAGAAACTGCTCCGTGAGAAGGACGACAACCTCACGGGCGACGACATCCGCGAGGGTCTGACCGCGATCATCTCGGTCAAGCTGAGCGAGCCGCAGTTCGAGGGCCAGACCAAGACCAAGCTGGGCAACACCGAGGTGAAGACCTTCGTCCAGAAGGTCGTCTACGAGCACCTCAACGACTGGCTGGACCGCAACCCGACCGAGGCCGCGGACATCATCCGCAAGGGCATCCAGGCGGCCACCGCGCGCGTGGCGGCCCGTAAGGCACGCGACCTGACGCGCCGTAAGGGCCTGCTGGAGACGGCGTCCCTGCCGGGCAAGCTCTCCGACTGCCAGTCGAACGACCCCACCAAGTGCGAGATCTTCATCGTCGAGGGTGACTCCGCCGGCGGCTCGGCCAAGTCCGGCCGCAACCCGGAGTACCAGGCGATCCTCCCGATCCGAGGCAAGATCCTCAACGTCGAGAAGGCGCGGATCGACAAGATCCTGCAGAACCAGGAGATCCAGGCGCTGATCTCGGCCTTCGGCACCGGAGTCCACGAGGACTTCGACATCGAGAGGCTCCGCTATCACAAGATCATTCTGATGGCGGACGCCGACGTCGACGGCCAGCACATCAACACCCTGCTGCTGACGTTCCTGTTCCGCTTCATGCGGCCGCTGGTCGAGGCGGGCCACGTCTTCCTGTCGCGTCCCCCGCTCTACAAGATCAAGTGGGGCCGGGACGACTTCGAGTACGCGTACTCCGACCGCGAGCGCGACGCGCTGATCGAGCTGGGCCGCCAGAACGGCAAGCGCATTCGCGAGGACTCGGTCCAGCGCTTCAAGGGGCTCGGTGAGATGAACGCCGAGGAGCTGCGCATCACGACCATGGACCAGGAGCACCGCGTTCTCGGCCAGGTCACGCTCGACGACGCCGCCCAGGCCGACGACCTGTTCTCGGTCCTGATGGGCGAGGACGTCGAGGCGCGCCGCCAGTTCATCCAGCGCAACGCCAAGGACGTCCGGTTCCTCGACATCTGAGTCGGTCTCAGCTGACCGCACTAGGAAGGATCTTCACCAGCAATGACCGACGAGAACATCCCATTCACGCCTGAAGAAGGCGGCGTCATCGCCCAGCGCGTCGAGCCCGTCGGGCTCGAGACGGAGATGCAGCGCTCGTATCTCGACTACGCGATGTCCGTCATCGTGTCGCGCGCCCTGCCGGACGTACGGGACGGTCTCAAGCCCGTCCACCGCCGCGTCCTGTACGCCATGTACGACGGCGGCTACCGGCCCGAGAAGGGCTTCTACAAGTGCGCCCGCGTCGTCGGCGACGTCATGGGCAACTACCACCCGCACGGCGACTCCTCGATCTACGACGCGCTGGTCCGCCTCGCACAGCCGTGGTCGATGCGGATGCCGCTGGTGGACTCCAACGGCAACTTCGGCTCTCCGGGCAACGACCCGGCGGCGGCCATGCGGTACACCGAGTGCAAGATGGCGCCGCTGTCCATGGAGATGGTCCGCGACATCGACGAGGAGACCGTCGATTTCACGGACAACTACGACGGCCGCTCCCAGGAGCCGACCGTTCTGCCGTCCCGCTTCCCGAACCTGCTGGTCAACGGCTCGGCGGGGATCGCGGTCGGCATGGCCACCAACATCCCGCCGCACAACCTGCGCGAAGTCGCGGCCGGCGCCCAGTGGTACCTGGAGAATCCCGACGCCTCCCACGAAGAGCTGCTCGACGCTCTGATCGAGCGCATCAAGGGCCCCGATTTCCCGAGCGGCGCCCTAGTAGTGGGCCGAAAAGGCATCGAGGAGGCCTACCGCACGGGCCGCGGCTCCATCACGATGCGCGCGGTCGTCGAGGTCGAGGAGATCCAGAACCGCCAGTGCCTGGTGGTCACCGAACTCCCCTACCAGGTCAACCCGGACAACCTCGCGCAGAAGATCGCCGACCTGGTGAAGGACGGCAAGATCGGCGGCATCGCGGACGTACGCGACGAGACCTCGTCCCGTACCGGCCAGCGCCTGGTCATCGTCCTGAAGCGCGACGCGGTCGCCAAGGTCGTACTGAACAACCTGTACAAGCACACCGACCTGCAGACGAACTTCGGCGCCAACATGCTGGCGCTGGTGGACGGCGTGCCGCGCACGCTGTCGCTCGACGCGTTCATCCGGCACTGGGTGGCGCACCAGATCGAGGTCATCGTCCGGCGTACGAAGTTCCGGCTGCGCAAGGCCGAGGAGCGCGCGCACATCCTGCGTGGCCTGCTGAAGGCCCTGGACGCCATCGACGACGTCATCGCACTGATCCGGCGCAGTGACACCGTCGAGATCGCGCGAGAGGGCCTGATGGGCCTCCTGGAGATCGACGAGATCCAGGCCAACGCCATCCTGGAGATGCAGCTGCGGCGCCTCGCCGCCCTGGAGCGCCAGAAGATCGTCCAGGAGCACGACGAACTCCAGGCGAAGATCACCGAGTACAACGCGATCCTCGCCTCGCCGGTCCGCCAGCGCGGCATCATCAGCGAGGAACTCACCGCGATCGTCGAGAAGTTCGCCGACGACCGCCGCTCCAAGCTGGTGCCCTTCGACGGTGACATGTCCATCGAGGACCTCATCGCAGAAGAGGACATCGTCGTCACCATCTCGCGCGGCGGCTACGTCAAGCGCACAAAAACCGACGACTACCGCTCCCAGAAGCGCGGCGGCAAGGGCGTACGCGGCACAAAGCTCAAGGAAGACGACATCGTCGACCACTTCTTCGTGTCGACGACGCACCACTGGCTGCTGTTCTTCACCAACAAGGGCCGCGTCTACCGGGCCAAGGCGTACGAACTGCCGGACGCCGGCCGGGATGCGCGAGGCCAGCACGTCGCGAACCTGCTGGCCTTCCAGCCGGACGAGGCGATCGCCGAGATCCTCGCGATCCGCGACTACGAAGCGGCGCCTTATCTCGTACTGGCCACCAAGGGCGGCCTGGTGAAGAAGACGCCTCTCAAGGATTACGATTCCCCGCGTTCCGGCGGCGTCATCGCGATCAACCTCCGTGAAACGGCGGACGGTTCCGACGATGAACTGATCGGTGCTGAGTTGGTTTCAGCAGAGGATGATCTGCTTCTGATCAGCAAGAAGGCGCAATCGATCAGGTTCACGGCGACGGATGACGCACTGCGCCCCATGGGCCGCGCGACCTCGGGCGTCAAGGGCATGAGCTTCCGTCAGGGAGACGAGCTGCTCTCGATGAATGTTGTTCGAACCGGTACGTTTGTGTTCACTGCCACCGACGGTGGGTACGCGAAGCGGACGCCCGTCGACGAGTACCGCGTCCAGGGTCGCGGCGGCCTCGGCATCAAGGCCGCCAAGATCGTGGAGGACCGCGGATCGCTCGTCGGCGCGCTGGTGGTCGAGGAGACGGACGAGATCCTCGCCATCACGCTGTCAGGCGGTGTGATTCGTACGCGGGTCAACGAAGTCAGGGAGACGGGCCGTGACACCATGGGCGTCCAACTGATCAACCTGGGCAAGCGCGATGCCGTCGTCGGTATCGCTCGGAACGCCGAGGCCGGTCGCGAGGCCGAGGAGGTCGACGCTGTGGACGTCGACGAATCGGACGAAGCCGACACGGTCGTCGGCACGACGGACGAGGGCGACGAGTCCACGGCCGAGTAGCGCGAGGAGTGAGTCATCGTGAGCGGAGCCACGGGCGCCGGATCGACCGGTACGGAGACGGACGGCGGCCGTGGCCCCGCCAAGGACGCGAAGGACTCCCAAGCGCCCGATGACTCCCAGGGACCCCAGGGGGGCACTGTGACGGACACCCGAGGCGCGCAGACGCCGCAGTACGCGGCGGGCGCGGCGCCAGGCAGCGCGCCGGCGCCTCCGGCCTCCGGTTCGCCGTTGCCCGGCGAGCGGCAGCCTCAGCAGCCCGCACAGCCGTACCACCCGCCGCAGGCGTACCCGACACAGCCGCCGCCACCGCCCGCGGCCGGCGCCGTCCGCCGGCCGCGCACCGGAGCGAGTACGACACCTCGCACCCGCAAGGCGCGCCTTCGGGTCGCCAAGGCCGACCCCTGGTCGGTGATGAAGGTCAGCTTCCTGCTCTCCATCGCGCTCGGCATCTGCACGATCGTCGCGGCCGCGGTGCTGTGGATGGTCATGGACGCCATGGGCGTCTTCTCCACAGTGGGCGGCACGATCTCCGAGGCCACGGGCTCGAACGAGTCCAACGGCTTCGATCTGCAGTCCTTCCTGTCGCTGCCGCGCGTGCTGATCTTCACGTCGATCATCGCGGTCATCGACGTCGTCCTCGCCACCGCGCTCGCCACCCTCGGCGCGTTCATCTACAACCTCTCGGCGGGCTTCGTCGGCGGCATCGAGCTGACGCTCGCGGAAGACGAGTAACCGTCTTCAGCACCTCTTGACGATGTGAGCGCATCCTTGTCAGGGATGCGCTCGAACGCCGTCCGGGCAGGCAAGAGGTCACCTCGGATATCGATTTTGGGACTGACCCGGAGGTGCGCTAATCTTCAGAGGTCAGCGCGCGGGACGTACACCGCAGAGCGCGGCGGGGCTATAGCTCAGTTGGTTAGAGCGCATCCCTGATAAGGATGAGGCCACAGGTTCAAATCCTGTTAGCCCCACATCGATTAAGTGCCAGGTCAGAAGCCCGGTAGGTCCACAGGATCTACTGGGCTTCTACATTTGTGGATCTTGTTACCCCACTACTACCCCGTAACTTGCGCGGTAGCAGCGGATGTCAGGCCGGACCTACTGATGTCAGCGCTGCCGGTCTACGCTGAGCAGCACTGCGCCCCCTGCCGACTCACACGGCAGGGGGCGCTTGCATTCCGGTCGGGGCCTCCCGAACCCAACCGGGGTCCTTGATGCCAGCAGGTCACCAGTGCGAGTCGCCCGGCGCCGCATCGGCACCACTGGAGGCCTCCGTGGTCTCCTCGGACGCCGGCGTGCTCCAGTGGGAGTCGGACGGGGTGGTGTCCGTTTCGTCGGCAACTGCCACCGAGGGCAGAACGGCCATGGGAACGGCGATGAGCAGGGTTGCAATGACCTTGCGCAGGCCGAACTTCTTCATCGTGAGATTCCTCCCAGGTGTGGGCCGCTCGGTCGAACGCCGATCCGATTTGGCTGTGGAACATAAACTTCCCTGTGTAGTCATCGTGATCAAGGGGGGTCCCGGTAGGCATTTGCATCAGAGGCATATGCCTACCGGAGGAATGGGGGGAAAGGTGTGTGAATCAACCACAGTGGAAGCGTGGGATGTTCGTCCGCTGTCCGATGCGGCGCTCCAGCTCTACGCGCGTCTGTCAGAGGGGGAGCGTGAGGTGGACGCCGATAGTCCAGAGCTGGCCGAGCTTGCGCGGTACGGGCTCGTACGCCGGGGATACCTCGATCCCGGCGCGTTCATGGCCGTCGCGCCGTGGGATGCGGAGTCGGACCTGCTCGCTGCTGAACTTCAGTGCATGCAGCGCTCCTTAGCCAGGATGGGAGCGCTCCCGCACGTCATGGTCAAAGCGACGGAGTCCTTCGCTGCCGGTGCCTACCACACCAGCACGCGGACCCGGATCATCGAGAACCGGGAAGAGGTGAACGCGGCGATCGCGCGAGCCTTCGAGGGCGCCCGCGAAGAGGTCATCACGGCACAGCCGGGCAGTCGGACGCGTACGGCGATGTCGGTTGCCAGCACCCGAGATGCCGCCGTCTTACAGCGTGGCGTGGCCATGCGCACGCTCTATCACCCGAGCAGCAGGTCGAGCGGCCACGTGCAGCGGTACGTCAAGACCACCACAGGCTTGGGGGCCCAAGTACGCACCCTGGGCAGGGACTTCCCGCGCATGGTCCTCGTCGACAGCCGGGATGCATTCTTCGCAATCCAGTTACCTGAGGCACCCGAGCACGGTGCGGTGCACACGACCGACCCCGTCATCGTGGCGTGGATCCGGTCGATCTTCGACGCCTTCTGGCCACTGGGCGAAGTGTGGGATCCCTCCGAGCCGTCACCTCGGACGGCAGCAGCGAACACCGACACGAAGCGCATGATCCTCCAGCTCCTGGCCGAGGGCCACGCTCAGAAGGTGATCAGCCCGCGCGTCGGGCTGAGCAAGGCCGGGCTCGACCGGGCTCTCGCCGAGCTCAAGCAGGATCTCGGCGCCACGAGCCTCTTCCAGCTCGGCATGAAGTGGAACGAGGCACAGCGAGCAGCCGAGTCGACGCCATCTGAAGTGTGAGGACAGACAGTGGCCGGGGCGGTTCCGTAGGGCCCCGCCCGGGCCACTGCTCATGCGCCACGTCTCCTCGGTATGCGCTAGCTCGAGCGGAGCGACGAAGCCAGTTCGGCAGCTGTGGGACGGCGTTCGGGCGGTTCGATCAGGGCCCGGCTCAGGATGTCCTGCACGGAATGCCACATCCAGGGCCCACGTAACGGGATCTTGCATGTCGCAATCTGGTGCCGGAGCTCGGCAGCTGTCAGCTCGCGGGGGTCGATATCCAGCGCGGCGTAGTCAAGGGGCCAGTCCCCAGTGATCGCCCACCATAAGCCTGCCGCAAGCGTGTAGACCTCCGCAGACGGGGAGGGGGCCACGGGCCGATCCCCCTCGTGGATCGACTCAGCCAGCTCGGGCGCCAGGAGGTGCGGCAGGCCGCCCATGAACATGTTCGACGGTCTCAGCAGGCGAGGGTGCCATGCCCAGGAACAGTCGATGAACCGTACGCCGTCGGTCGTGTGGATGGTGTGCTGCGGCTGGAGGTCGGAGTGCACCCACCCCGCGGCGTGCAGCCGGGCAACCGCCTCGCACACATCGATCATGTGGTTCTTGGCGAGGGAGTGGTCGCCGTCGCTGCATCTGACGTCGCTGAGCGCCTCCCAGGTGGACGCTCCCTCACGCCAGGGCGTCACCATCCACGCGACACCGTCGAGTCGGCCGTGACCGAGGAGCGCGCCGCGGCCGGCCAGCCCGGCGTACAGCGCTGCGGTCTCACGTGCGGTGATGACGGCGCCCTCCGGCCCCGTACCGACCTTGACGGCCACTGAGCGCCACTCTCCCGCCGCCTGCCATACGGCGCTGCCGCGCCGGTTGCTGATCAGCGTCAGCGTCATACCTGGGCCGCAGACGGCTTCCGCTGCCGCGCGTGCCTCGATGGGTGGGTTTTGCGTCTTCACGAACTCTCGCCTTCATCCGTGCCATAAGGTGTGTGCCGTCCCGGTGAGCACAGGTGCCGGGATTTCGTGCTTTCCAGAGCAGGAGTGATCTTGGGATACGTTCGCCTGCTGCGGCGCCGCCGAGTGCTCACGCTGTGGGGTGCGCAGACCCTGTCCGTGTTCGGTGACCGCCTGTACGCCATGGCGATCATGTGGATCGCGTGGGAGCAGTCCGGAGCCGGTGCCATGGGCCTGGTGGCGATCGCGGAGTCCGTGCCGTACATCGTGATGGGCACGTTCGGTCGCCGGATCATGGACCGCTTCGCGTCGCTGCGGGCCCTCGCCGGTGTGGACGTGGTGCGGGTGGTGCTGGTGGCCGCTCTGCCATGGGCCTGGGACGCGTTCGGGACGCCGGGCATGCTCGCGCTGGCTGCGGCGCTGGGCCTGGCCGGGGCCGTGTTCGATCCGAACCTGGGGTCGCTGGTCCCCGACCTGGTCCGCCCGGACGAAGTACAGGCAGTCAACGGGCTGATGGACCTGACCGGCCGGATCGCGCGGGTGGCCGGCCCCGGAGCGGCAGGAGCCCTGCTCGCGTTCATCCCCCAAGCTGCCCTGTTCTGGCTGGACGCGGCCACCTTCGCCGCGTCCGCCCTGGCGCTCGCCGTCCTCGGCCGGTCCGTACGGACGGCTGCCGCCGAGCCCGTGCCGCCTGCGGAGGCGCTGCGGCTGCGGGCACGGTCCTTGCTGCGGACCCACCCGGCGACGGGCGCAGCCATCGCGGTGCACGGCGCGGGGATCTTCGCACAGGCTGTGGCCATGGCGATGCCCGCGCTGCTGGCCACCCGCATGGACGCGGGCGCCGGGGCGTACGGGCTCGTGCTCGCCGCGACCGGTGCGGGGGCGCTGGCCGGGAACCTCGTGGCGGGCAACATGCGGCTGCCAAAGCGGCTGCCGGCCGTGTATTGCCTGCTCTGGGCGGTGTCCGGCCTGCTGCTCGCGGTCACGGGCTCAGCCGGGAGCATCCCGGTCCTGCTGGGAATCTCCGCGGCCTCCGGCGCTGTGGCCCCGTTCTTGGGCGTCACCTTGCAGACCCACCTGTCGGCGTTCCCACCTGCCGCGCGTCGGCGGCTGATGGCTGTGGACCTGACCGTCATCCGGGCCGCGGGCACCACGTCAATGCTGGTGATCCCGGTCGTGGCAGCAAGCAACCCGGTCACAGGTTTCTGGGTTGGCGGCATGGCCACCGTCGTCGTGGCGGCTGCCGGCGCCGGGGCCGCATGGGCCTGGACCCGGGACAGAGGGGCTCTACCGGTCACGGAGGCGGCCCCGCAGCTCTCGCGCGACTGAGTACACGCTGACGTGCCTTGGTTGGCCCGCCGTGTACGGGGTCAGATCCCATCCCGCATAGCGGGCTTCCAGGTGCAACCCGGCGGCCCGTGCCATCAGATCCAGTTCGGACAAGTGGGTGTAGCGGCGGGTGACAGGCAGCATGCGAAGGCCCATCGCGTCCAGGCGGACCTCTTGTGATCGGAGCGTCTGGCTGATCGGTTCGTGCGCGACGATCGAGAGCTTCGCATAGTCCGGCCCGACGGCCCGGGTGAAGACCCGAGAGTCCAGAGGCAGCGCGCTGGTGCCAGGCACGGCGGCTTCGATAACCAGCCGCCCGTCCGTGGTCAGCGACCGGGCGCAGGACAGCAGGCAGGAGATCTGCCGCTCGGGCGTCGTGAGCAGGTAGAAGGTGCCTGCCACGACGTAGATCAGCGGGTATGGCTCGGGCACCTCGAAGTCGGCCATGTCAGCGATCTGGATGGCCACGGGGAGATCGCCGCGGCGCTCCATCAGGCGCCGGGTCATCTCTGCCGAGGCATCCAGGCCCAGCACGCGTACGCCGTGTTGGGCAAGTGGTAGTGCGATGCGGCCGGCGCCGACTCCGAGTTCGAGCGCGGGGCCGCCGCTGGCGAGTTTGGCCAGGGTGTCGGCGGCCGGTTCGGCCGGTCCGAGGCTGGCTTCGTTGTACGTGGCGGCCCACTCGTCCCACAGTGCTGCCTGTTCCTCGAACTCCCCCATGGGGCCTCGCTCCCTTCGTCGTGAAATAGAGGTGCGGCCGGGCCCCGCTCGGATGAGTCGGGTGCCCGGCCGCTATCGGATCGGCGGTGTCAGATCACGCCGCCAGGCGGAGCCAGTGATCGACGGTGATGTTCTCCAGCGGGATGCCGAGCTGCTGGTAGATCCGCTGGTGCATAGTGCCGAACCAGGCGTCCCGGCGGTCGTCGAAGAACTCCTGGTCGTACCAGGCCACGCCGAGGATCACGGTGCCGCCGCCGTTGGGGTTGTCCTTCTCGGCCTCGAAGTACGTGGCCTGCCAGTCCCAGAGCATCAGCTCCTCCGGCCGCTCCCGGAGCCGCTTGTCCGACTCCTCCAGGGCGTCGATGCAGCGGCGGGCCGTGGCCTCGTCGGGGCAGTAGTAGGTGCACTCGCTGCGGGCGATCGGCTTCTTGTCCCCGCGGCGTTCGGCGTCGGTGTCCTCGCCGTTGAGAACGCGAACCCGGGTGGGTGCGTCCTGGTCGAGGAACTCCTTGAGGATGGTCACGGTGGTGCTCTCCCCTCGATCGATGGTGGAGTTACCAGCCCGTGCCCGTGATTGGGCACAGGCTGGGGCTTGAGTCGTCGCGCCTGCGGATGCCGCCGGGCGCGACGTAGCGGATGTTCAGGCCGATGCGGGCGCCGGTGCCGCGGTTGGAGTGGGAGCAGTGCACCAAGCGGGTGTCCATGAGGACCCCGCTCCCCACCGGCACCGGGATCGGCAGGCCCTGGGTCTCGGGAGCTATGCGGGCGCCGAGGGCACGGCCGCGGGCCGCGCCGGTGGCGGGCTCTGGTTCGTACGGGCGGTAACCGGCGCGTTGGGATCCGGGCACGACGTGCAGGCAGCCGGTCTCCACGTCGGCGTCGGTGAGCGCGATCCATGCTGCGACAGCGCGGTACGGCTCCAGCTCCAGGCGGTCGTTGATGCCGTCCTGGTGCCAGGGCACCTCGAAGTCACTGCCGGGCCACTTGATGACCAGGAACGTGTTCTCCACCGCGACCGCATCGCCGATCAGACCCTGGACGGCTGCCAGCAGGCGCGGTGCCCGTACGAGGGTCTGGGCCCATTCCTGCGTGGCGTGCGGGTTGCGCACCACTTCGCGAAGGGATCCCCGATAGGCCGCGACTAACTCGATGGCGCGGGCGCGTGCAGCAGCAGGCGGGGCCCACTCGCGCAGGACCTGGTACCCCGGCGGTCCCAGCAGACCATCGTCGCCGGTTGTGACCTCCGGCTGCGACGTCACACCGGATGACGGCTCAGGCATGAACGACCTCACTCGGCTCCTGACCCATCCGACGCTGCCCCACCGCGATCAGCCGGGCGACGGCGAGCGGCTGGCACAGCACTGCGGCCGAGGGCATCGGCACCGACCAGTACGAGGCCCACGCCTCCGGGTTCAGCTCCGCTGCCTGAAGCCTGGGCACCCCCAGGTACCAACCGCGTCCCAGGCACTCCACCCCAAGCGGTCGCCAGTCCTCTGCCGCGTCATGCCACCTGTCGGGCATGCTGCCGGGCACCAGCGCGTAGTACCGGCGGTGACGCGGATCGCAGATCACCGGACCACCGTCGAGGACCTCCTCGAGGAGCGCGTCCACGTCTGTGTGCTTGTCGGAGCCGACGGCGGCCACGACCAGGGACGCGGGGATCCGGACCGCCGAGAACAGAGTGCCCAGGGGAAGCAGCGCCACCCCCGCCTGCGTCCACTCCGCGCGGACCTGCTCGGGTGCCGGGTGCGTCGCCAAGAACCAGTGCTCGATCGCCAGCTCCCGGTCAGCGCGGGTGTGGACGAGCACGCCAGACTCTGGATCGACGGGCGCTAGTGCCGCGCCAGTTGGTGGGGTTGTACGTTGCATGGTGTCGTCGCTCCCTCGAAGCGTCGGCCGCGCCCCGGGGCCGTGTCCGCGGTTGCCGGGGTTTGTCGGAACCGTTGCCCGGTGTGGGCGTTGTGCGTCCCCCTACGGTTCCAAGAGCGGCACCTTGCGTCACGGGCGGCCGTGACCAACTTTCCTGGACATGCAGAGTGCGCCGCGACCAGGTGTAACGCCGTTTCTTGGACGGCGCGTTGGACCCTCGGCCGCCCGAATTATTGGCAGCCGTGATCCGCTTGGGCGACTGCGCGGCTACGGTGAGTTCACAACCCCGCGCAGGGAGCCGCACATGACCGCTCGCCCTAAGCCCGGTTCCAAGGCTGACCGAGAAGCTCTCCGCTACGACATGACCGCCGCCGGATGCACGGTCGCGGACATCGCCGTTGAGATGCGTGCCCGCTTCCGAATGCGGCCCCGGGAGGCATGGCGTCATGCCCACGGCTGGACGCTTCAGGAAGCGGCGGACCGCATCACCCAGGTCAGCTGTCAGCGCCTCGGCGAGGCTGTGGCAGCCGATGCTTCTCTCCTCGCCAAGTGGGAGAAGTGGCCAGGGCCGTCCGCACGTCGGCCCACCCCCGCGGTCCTCCTTGCTATGGCGGACGCCTTCGCCTGTCGCGTAGAGGACCTGCTGGATCTGGACGACCGTCGGGCGTTGCCGGAGACCGACCTTCGTCTGCTGAGCGGCACGGCGCAATCTCCTGATCAGGCACCGCCCGCTCTGATTGCCCACAGCCTGCCAGTGGAGCCGAATGGCAGCGGGTTGGTGCGCCTCGCCGCAGACGAGTCGGCGACTTGGGCGCAATGGGCGGAGGCCTCCAACGTCGGCGACATCGCGCTGGAACAGCTCATGGCCGACGCCCGGGCGCTGGCCTCCGATTACCTCATCTCCGACCCGATGCCTCTCTTCGTCCGCACACGCACGCTGCGCGACCGCGTCTTCGCTCTGCTCGAGGGCCACCAGCACCCGCGCCAGGCTGCTGACCTCTACGTCGTGGCCGGCTACCTGTGCGGGCTGCTGGCGTGGATGTCCTCCGACCTCGGCCAGCTGCGGGACGCGGACACACAGGGCCGCACCGCGTGGCTGTGCGCCGAGCTGGCCGGGCACAACGACTTGCGCGCCTGGGTGCTGTCCACCCGATCCAAGGTCGCGTTCTGGGACGGGCGCCTGCGCGATGCCATCAACTACGCCCGGCGGGGCGCCACATGCCGCCCGTCCGGCACGGTCTCGGTACTGCTGGCCTGCCAGGAAGCTGACGCCTGGTCCCAGCTCGGAGCGGAGGCCGAAGCAGTGGGGGCGCTCACCCGCGCCGAGGAGGCCCGCGACTTGTTGAGTGGCGAGGATGAAGTCGGCGGCATCTTCGCTTGCCAGCCCGCACGCCAGGAGAACTACGCCGCGGCTGTGCAGTTGAGGATCGGCCGCCCGGCCGATGCCCTGCGCGCGGCGGACAGTGCCCTCGCTCTGCTGAAGGCTCAGCCCGTACGGGCGTACGGCACTGAGGCTCAGATCCACATCAGCAAGGCGGCGGCGCACCTCGCCACCGGCGAGGCGGAGGGGGCCTTCGAGGCACTCGCGCCGGTGCTCGCGCTCCCGCCGGATCACCGCCTGGAGCCAGTCACTCGGCGCTTGGGCGAACTGCCCGTCGATGTCAGTCGTGCACCCGCCACGGGGAGCGTTGGTCTCCGCGCGGCCATCGAAGAGTTCTGTCTGGACTCCGTTCCGCGCCACCTTGCGCTCTCGCCAGGAGAAGGCACCGCCTGATTTGATCTCAAGCATGAAGACTCAACCCGAGACCATGCGGAACCATTGGTGGTGGCGGCCCGGTTGGAGCGTGGGACGTCGCTTCTACACCTGGCACCTCACGTTCGAGGGCCAGGACGACGTGCACCGGCTCGCCGCTCAGTATCGGTCCGCGCTCGCCCCTATTGCAGACGCGCTGACCCCGATCCCCGATCAGTGGCTGCACCTGACCATGCAGGGCATCGGCTTCGTTGGCGAAGCCAAGGAAGCGGACGTGCACGCCATCGCCGAAGCTGCTCGCGGGCGCCTGGCTACTGTCCCGGCGTTCGACCTCCAGCTTGGGCCGGCAGTCCTTGATCCGGAAGCGGTCCTGCTGGAGGTCCAGCCCGACGAGCCGGTCCGGTCCATCCGGGACGCCATCCGGGGAGCGATCGGCGACGTCCTCAGTGAGGTCCCGGAGAAAGCCGAAGGCTTCACCCCACACGTCTCCGTTGCCTATAGCGCAGCCGAAGGCCCTGCCGATCCCATCGCCCAGATCCTGGCCGGGCTCGACATGGCCCCCGCCACTGCGCGTATCTCCGCTGCGGAACTTATCGTGATCCACCGGGACAACCTGATGTACGAGTGGGAGTCCTTGGCGAATGTGCCTCTCGGCTGACATGACGAAGCCGCCCGCCTACTCCCCCGTGGCGGGCGGCCCTTGTCGTGTGTCCAGAGGGTCGACGTCGCTGGACACGCTGACGGTAGGCAGCACCGTTCGCGGTAAATGCGAAAAGCCCCGCCGCCCGAAGGCGGCGGGGGACACAGCTCAACGGGCTAGGGCTTGCCACACGGTCACGCCGAGCGCACTCAACGATGCCACGGCCGCGAGTGACGGCAGTGGCCACCGGTTCCGCTCCAGGGCATCGATACGGGTCTCGTGCTCGTCCAACTTCTTGTCCGTCTGGTCGCCGCGCTGCACCAGGAGCGCGAGCTGTCCGCGCTGTTCCGTGAAGCCGACCTCCATCGTCCTCCGGATCTCGGCGAGTTCGAGCGCGACGTCGCGGGACTCCGGTGGGGTCACTCGATGGCTCCGTCGTCGGTACGCAGCCAGCCCGGGAGCAGCTGCTGTACCCCGGGGAGCGCCATCACCCGCGCGAAGCCGCCCGCGACGGCAAGCCCGCCTGCGACCCACGGCAGCGACTCCGGCACGCCTGAAGCCGACACGATGGCCGGCAGCGCCACGGCGAAGCCGAGCCCGGTCTGGAGCACCGTACGGGCGGTGCGCTTCGTCGAGTCCTTCATGATGATTTCCCTTCTGAGCATCAGACGTTGGGGACGCGGAGCTTGTCCCAGGTGGTCTTGCCGGGCGGCCACTTCGCGGCCGCGCCCGTGAAGCCGCACTGGCGCTGGAAGGCCTCGTACGAGTCGACGTCGGCCTGCCCCAGCTTCGGGCCCGGCCCGACCTTGTAGCGGCCGCAGCCGATCGCGACGAGCCGCTTGCCCATGGCGGTGAAGATCGGCGACTGCTTGCCGAAAGCGGGCTTGCCGTCCTTCATGAAGAAGGAGACGCCTGGGAACGGCTCGTACTTGGGCTTCGTCTCCACGGGCTTCCCGCCGCCAGGCCGGGGCGCACCCTTCTGCACCCAGGCGTACAGCGGCCCGCCCGGGCAGCTCGTCGAGTAGCCGTCCTTGTGGCCCTTGATCTCGGATCCGGCGCCGTGCTTGCGGAGGTGCTCGATGCCGTCGCGGATCGCGTGCAGCAGCTCGTCCGTGGGCTCGGTCAGCCCCGAGGAGCCGACGAGGCCGAGCACGGCGTAGTGCGCGCGGTTGAGGGCCTGGCTGCCGTTGGCGCCCGTGCGGCGGCCGATGCCTCGGCCCTCGAGGAGATAGCCGTGCACGCAGGCCGCGTAGTTGTACGCCACGTCGGAGTAGTTCTCGGCGACGTTGGCGAGGTGGGCGGCTCGGATGTCCCGCCACAGGGCGAGACAGAGGCTGTGGTCCTCCAGGAGCTGCCGGGAGACGTGGCCGCCGGTGTAGTGGACCTTCACGCCCTTCGCGGTGGCCTGCGCGGGCGCGGCCGACGTGGGCCAGCCCAGGCGCTTTCGGGTAACGAGCTGCATACGCCCTCCGGGGCATGAGAAAAGCCCCGGCCAACGGCTCGGGGCACGGGTGCTGGTTGGTCGGACGAGCGACTAAGCGGCTTCGAACAGGACCCAGGCGATGACGGACGTTTCCGGCGCATCCGACGTGATCGTGAAACCCACGCCGGGATCCTTGGTGACCGACAGGTGCCCGAGGGTGCCGCCCGGCTCCTGCCGGAAGTGGTCGACGCGGGTAGTCGCGGTCACGCTGGTGTTGGGGACGGTGACCGTGCCGCCGACCAAGGTGGCCACGCCCTGACGGGCGTTGGCGCCCTCCTTGATGGCGATGCCGCCCCCGGCCGTGCCCAAGTTGAGGGCTGAGGGAGTGCCGTGCCAGATGTTCCACTGTCCGTTGGACTGGCCTGAGTCGAGGATCGTGTAGCCCGCGGCTGCCCAGCCCTCGGTGAACCGGTCGACCGGCGCGGTGGTGGGGCCGGCGCGTTCGCCGATGTTCGGGCCCCTACGCAAGATCGCGTTGCCGCCGCCGTCGCTCCAGCCGTCGGTGGCGGCGTGCAGGAAACCGCTCGCCACCGACACGTAGGTGCAGTCTTCGACTCGCACGCCGTACTGCGGAGAGCTGGTCTGGGTCCCGTCGTCGTCCACGCCCGGGTAGCAGGTGACCATCCCGACGAGGACCGGCATCGTTGCAGCGTCCACCTTGAGGCCGGCGTACCCGCCGCCGCCGAGGCCCCCGTTGCGGCCGTCGCGCCTGGTGTGGAGGTTTTCGATCTGGATCGGTGCGTTGCCGACTGCGTCGACGAGGACGCCGTTGAAGCCGTTGCGGTCCGTGCTGCAATCGCCGAGCAGCATGCCGCCCGACCCAGTGCCAGTGGCCCAGTCTCCGGTCAAGCGGATGCCGTTGTTCACGTTCCACTCGGCGCGGCAGCCGATCATATGGCTGTTCGCCGAGTTGGCGATTTCGAAGCCGTTCGCACCGCAGCCGATCGCCTGACAGTCGATGAGGCTGATGTCCGTCATCACTTCCATGGCGAAGCCGTGCCAACCGCAGTTGTCGATCATCACTCTGTGGCAGCGCCACGAGTACGGGAAGAACCCGCCGTTGAACTCGGTGTGGACGCCAGCACCGGTGACCCTGCGGACGGTCACGTCCCTCATCGCCACGTTCTGGATGTTTCCTGCGGCCCGGATCCCGTCGACACCCGGGCTGGAGAGGTCCGCCCCCTCGATCATGATGTTGAGTAGCCGCTGCTCAGCTGAGATGGTGCTGTAGCCGCCGTCTGCCTGATCCAGGAACTTGATCACTGCATCGCCGACGAAGCTGGGCAACGGCTTGATGTAGCACGGGGGGTCCGTGAGGTTGGGCACCGTCATGAGGTTGGTGTGCGTGCTCATCAGCGTCACGCCCGGCGGGACGATGATCGGGGCGCTGGTACGGCAAGGGCCCGCAGGCAGGTAGACGATGCCGCCCATCGGGCACGCGGCGGTCGCAGCGTTGATGGCCGCGATGTCATCCGTGACGTTGTCGATGGCCGCGCCGAAGTCGCGGACGTTCAGCCAGTCCCTTACAGACGGAGTGATCGTCGCGCCGCTGGTGACGCTGCGCGCCTCGATCCACGCACGGCTCATGCCGCCGGCGTCTGCCCACATGCCCGTGACGCCGTCGGGTCCGGAGAATTCGGGGATGGCCCCGTACTCGTCCGCGGTCACCTGCGTAACGGGGAGGTTGGAGGCGTCGATGAGGTCGGTGTACTGGGTGCCGCCGTCGGAATCGGTCCAGAAGGTGATGACGGCGCCCGCTGCGACGCCCCACTGGCCGTCGGACGGCTGCACCACGAAATCGGCCAGTGAAGCGCCGAAAGTTGAGCGTGCCATCAGTCCACCGCCCAGCTGACGTCACCAGGCTGCACGTGGTCGCCCGTGTTGATGTCTGGTTTCTGCGTCAGCCACACTTGGCCCGGCGTGGCGTGGTTATTCGGGTAGATCGTGAGGCGGCCGATCCGCGCGCCGGAGAGGTACGCGATCGCGTACGTATTGCGGGAGGGATGCCGGTATTCGGCCGGGATCAGCACAGGCAGGCGGCTCGCGGTGGCATTGTCAAGGAGTCCGGCCGTGCGCTCGAACTGCCCCAGCCTGAAGTGGATGCTGCCGTTTCGGAGCTCGAGTACGGGTTCCACGATGATGGACCACTGAGCCAAGGGCGACGCGGCGGAGACGATGTCGCTGCGGGAGAACACCGTCCTGCGCGCCGTCCCGTCATACACGTTCAGACGACCGGTGTCCGTCTCGTATTGCAGCTCGCCGGGCAGCGCGAACGGGTTGTGGGTGATCGACGTCAGCGGCCTCACTCTGCTGCCCACGTACAGCTCGTTGCGTCGGACGGTGACCGTGCCCGCCCCGCTGAGGAGGGTCACCACCGCGAGGTAAATCTCCCACACACCGGTATCGCCCGGATATTGCACGATCCCGGGAGCACCGGCGCCGGGCGCCCCCTCCTTGACGACGGCGCGCACAGTCCAGTCCGCACGGTCCAGGCGCAGCACCACGATGTCCGTCCGCGTCTGACCGCTGCCGTTGGCGGTGATCGGCAGGTTGACGGTCGTCGCGCCGGAGGCCCATGTGTGGCCGCGTACGGACGCGTACACACCTGCGCGGATGTCGACCGAAAGGCCTGCCCCTGCGGTCACGACCTGAATGTCCAGGGGGCTGCCGTACACGCCGTCGTCGGAGAAGCGCGCGGCGAGCCTCTCGTACTCCGTGTCCGTGACGGCTCGTGCGTTGTGGGCTGGAGACGGCCAACTGTCCTGTGCCACAGCGTTCTACCTCGCTTCCAGTCGGCCGAGCCTGCGGCCCAGTTCTCGTACGAGCCGCACCATCTGCGGATCGGTGGTGGCCTCTGGGGAGCCGACCAGCGACGTGACGTACTCGCCGCTGCCCGGGGTGGCCTGAAGATGGATGGACCGCACCACGTCCGCTACTTCCACCCCGGTGGGCAGTGCGACCGTCACGCGGTCGCCGAGGCCGAAGTCGACGCCGGCGCGGAGGTCTTCGGTGTCGACCGTCACGGTCGCGAGTTCCACCGGGGCCGCGCCCTCCGCCAGGACGGCCTTGCCGTCCTGGGTGAGTTCGCCGTTGAGGTCGTCGACCGCGCTGGAGTCGACGAGCTGCTCGACTCGCCACCACGCTGCGGATGCGGCGGTGTCGGCGACTTCCAGGTAGGTGCGAGGGAACGCTTGGTCGGAGGCGGTGACCAGTGCGTGGGTGACGGTCGGAGCGGTCCGCTTGTAGGTGACGGCCCGCAGGTTCCCGAGCCCCTCCGAGAAGCGGGCCGTAGCGGTCAGGTCCTGCGGGGCGTACACCTCGAACTCGATCTGCGTCGCGGTCTGTCGGGTCCGGAAGCCGAGCCCTCCGCCGTCGATCGCGACACGGCGGCACACGTCGAGCAGCCGTTCCAGGCGGGTCTGGACGCTCACCGTGGTGCCCACCCCGGCCACCGGGCCAAGGGCCAGGTTCGGGATCCGGCGGGCGACGAGCGCGCCGGGCCCGCAGTTGAGATTCACCAGGGTGCGGAGGATCGTCTCGGCGTTCGTCGACGTCAGCTGGTAGGCCGTCTCTGGCTGCGCCGACCACGCGGCAGCCGGGTTCGGCCACGTCAGGTGCCCGGCCGGGCGCGCGAGGTCGTCGCTGAAGCTCACGGTCACCTTGCCCGGCGGAGCCTCTCCCTCGCCACCGATACCCCAAGAGAAGGCTTGCGGGATCTCCATGGGGCCGCCTGTCCAGATCCCGCCATCGCGCACGACCACCAGGCGGTTGCCAGGCTGGAGTTGCGCCATCACGTACGGGTGCGCGACCAAGTCCACGCTGCCGCTCGCGGGTTCGTTGAAGCGGATCGTCGCGTCCAGGTTGGACCAGTTGGCGGGTGGGTCGCCCTGCACGGTGAGGTTTTCGTCGGTGATGAGGAGCTGGATCGCCAAGGGTCCACCTCCCCGCTGGTCAGGCCGTCTCATACCTCGGGTTGAAGGACAGGTCCACGGCCGAGCCCGGCCCGCTGCCGTCGAGTTGGAACGTCACGCTGTTGTCGCCTGGGGCCAAACCCCACAGCGTGGCGGACGGCCAGTTCAGTGCGCCGATCCAGTTCGAGCCGTTCTGATAGCGCACCTGCGGCGGGTCGGTACGGACGGTGACTTTCTGTCCGGGCAGGAGGTTGCCGTGCCCGACTGCGGTTGGGTTGAGCGTGAAGGACTCCCCGGTGTCCGTGTGCGTGAAGGTCACCAGCGAGGCGGGGCCGGTGATCGTCCACTCTGGCCACACGATCACGTCGCCGGGGTTGGTCACGGTCGTCGCGCCGAGGACCTGGCTGGACGACACCGACGGGAACGGCACGAGGAAGTCCTCGCCCACGCCCTGCTCGCGGTGCACTATCACCGAAACCGGGTCCACCCAGTACGGGTCCTCACACCACAGGGACAGGACCGCGCTGTCGAAGATCCTGCCGAACCCTCGGCTGCCCCGCCCCTCGAAACCCTCCTGGTAGTGGACCTCGATGCGGCGGCGGGTGCCGTCCGGGCGGGCGATCTCCAGTACCCCAGGGCCGTCCCGCAGTGTCCGCGTGAAGGCCGTAGCGAGCGTCCGCCAGCGCTCCACGAACTGGAGGTGGGTGTCCCCGCCCACCCACAGCGGCCACACGATCGTGCGGGGCTGCGCCTGCACGTGCCGCAGGCGGGCGCCCCCGCGCGGGTGCGCGTCGCTGGTCAGTTCGTACGGAGTCGCCCCCAGCCCGCTGACCCCCTCGGCGAGGGTGTACCAGCCCAGCGACCGGCGCGTCAGCGGCCACACCCCGCCCGTCGGGTCGTAGTAGGTGATCGTCGCCCGGCCGAGGTCCGGCAAGACGATGCCGCCCCCGCCAGCAGGCGGCGGCTCTGGCGGGGTGGTGACCGGGGCAGCAATGAGCGGCATTTACCGTGGCCTCCCCACCCGCGCGAGCGCGTCCTGACGGCGCTGGAGCGCCTCGAACTGCTGGAGGGTGATCTCCCGCGTCGTCAGGTTGTACGTGTTGTTTGTGGTGTTCACCCGCGATGGGCCGCTCGCCGTACCGCCTGCCGCCGACAAGGCCAGCTGACCCTGCGTCGGGGTAGCAACGAGACCGGCCATCGACCGGTCCACCGCCCGCCGGCCGGACTCGATGCCCTTGCGCAGGCCGGCCGGGATGTTCTTGCCGATCTGGGCCATCACCCGCGATGGGCTCTTGATACCCAACGCCTTACGGATCGCCTTCGACATGTGCTGCGCCAGCTTGAGCATCGTGCGCTCAAGCGTCTTCTGCTGCGACTGAAGCCCCTTCACTAGGCCCTGAGCGGCCCGGATACCGGAGCCGTACATCGCATCACCCGCGATGTTGCCCGCCTTCGCCGCGGCATTGGTCAGCAGCGCCTGCTGGGCGTTGATCTGCTTGACCTGCGCCGTGTTGGCGCTCGCCAGCGCCGCTGCGGTCGCCGCGCCGCCGTCCACGCCGGCCTGCGCGATCTGGGCGATCAGGTCCTTCCTGACGCCCTTCTTCGACAGCGCCGCCAGGTTCTTCGCGAACAGGTCGGCGGCCTTCTGGCCCCGCTGGAGGCGGGCCAGGATCCCATCGGCCGTCATCGGACCGGTGCCCTGGGTGATGTCCGCCGAGTCGAGGACGCCCTTCTTCACGTCTGCCGCGAGCTTGTCGCGGGCCGCGATCTGGTCTTGGAGTTTCTTCTGTGCGTCCTTGAGGCGCTTGGCGACCTTCTCTTCCCGAACCGCGAGCCAGTCCAGCCAGCCTGCGTCACGGTTGATGACCTTGAAGGCGTTGCTACGCCGTTTGCCGGGGGCGAGGCTGTCGCGGACGATGTCCACCAGCTTGTACGCGGCGGCGCGGACTTGCTTCTGCGAGCCGGTCAGGCCCTCGACGAGGCCGCGGGCGATCCACCGGCCCTGAGCTTTCGTCACCTTCGACGGCGACGCGATACCGAGGGCCTTGGCGATCGGGCCCGGAATCGCGTCCTTCGCCCACGAGATCAGCTTCGACTTGATCCAGCCGCCCATGGACTTGATACCCGACCACAGGCCCTGCACAACGGCCTTGCCTTTGGAGACCAGCAGGCTGCCGAGGGAGCCGAGGGCGCCGGAGATCCTGCCGGGCAGGCCACGGACCCAGGCGACCATCTCCAGGGCCTTACGGACCGTGGCCGTCTTGATCGCCGACCAGTGCTTAATGATCAAACCCAAGAGGGTCCAGTTCAAAAACGCCTGGTACAGCTTGCCGGGGATGCCCTTCACCCACCCCACGACCGCGTTCCATGCGGCAGTCGTCCTCGCCCGGATCGTCGACCAGTGCTTGATGATCAGCCCGATCAGGGTGAAGTTCATGAAGGCGCTGATCATCATGTCCTTGGCCCACACCAGCTTCTGGACCACCCAGTTCCACGCCGCGAGCGTGTACTTCTTGACGGTGTCCCAGTTCGCGACGACCAACGCGACCAGGCCCACGATGCCCGCGATGACCCAGCCGATCGGACCCATCGCGATCAGCCACGCCGCCGCCATCCGCCCGGCCTGGATCATCGACTGCACGCCCATCAGGACCCACGTCGCCACCACCCGCGCGCCGGACGCGACCGCCACAGCAGCCTGACGAACCCACCCGGCCACGACCAGCGTGTTCGCCACGACAAACCGCGCGGCACCCGCGACCGCCGCAGCACTCTGCGTCGCCCACGATGCGACCGTGGTCGCGGCTGTTGTGACGGCCTGGGTCGCCAGCCGGACCAGCGTGGGCAGCATGACGGTAGTGATGATCGCGGCCACCGTGATGAACGTGGCCTTGTTGCGGTCGACGAACTGCGCCATCGACACGAACGCCTGACCGACCTGCGCCGCCACCTGCGGGATCTTCAAGAGAACGGGGATGACGTGCGTTCCCATAGCGTTCACGAGGCCCTGCTGAAGCCCCCGCTTGAACTGCTCGACCTTCGCACCGGCGTTGTCCCGCAGGCTGTCGCCCATCTTGGAAGCGGCGCCGCCCACCTTGCCGAGCGACTCGGCCGCGCCGGCCGGGTCCAGGGCGTACAACGATTCACCAAGATCCTCGGCCTTGGTGCCGAACAACTCGACCGCCAGGGCGTTGCGTTCGACACCGGGCTCCATCGTGGCCAGTCCCTGAAGGGTCTGGTCCAGGGCCTCCTTGGCTGCGTCGCCACCTTGGCCGACCTGCTTGAACAGCTTGTCGGAGTCCAGGCCGAGTGCTTCCCACGCTTTGCCGATCTTGCTGGACCCAGCGACAGCTTCGATCGAGAATTCCTTGATGGCGTCGGCGACCGTGTCTGTGTCGCGGGCGCCCGCCTTCAGGCCCTGTGACAGCAGACCAGTTGCCGTCTTGCCATCGAGGCCCATGCTCCTGAAGATCGTGCTGTATTCGTTGAAGGTGTCGGCGATGTCGTCCGCGCGGGGGCCCATCTGCTGGAGGCCCTTGGTCAGCACGTCCAGGGCCTCGCCGCCGTTCTTGGCGAGGCCGGTCTTGAGCATCTGGCCGACCGCGTTTGCGGTCTGCCCAAGGTCCAGTTCGAAGGTGCCTGCGAGGTCGGACACTCGCGTCGCGATGGTCTTCAGCTGCGCGTTCGTCGCGTCCGGGGGTGCGATCCCGGCCCGCATTACCGCGGAGATGGCGTCCGCTGCACCCTGGAAGTCGGCGGTGACCGCGTCCGCGTACAGCTCGCCCGCCAGCTTGCCGTACCGCTGCGCCTCAGCCGGGGTCGCGCCGAGCTGAGCGCCGAGACGGCCGGTGATCTGGGACTGCTCAAGGGCCTGCCCGAAGGCATCCATCATCACAGCGCCCGCTGCCAGGCCGACTGCGGCAGCCGCTACTTTGAGCTTGCTGAGCCGTGATTCGGTCTGGACGACCGCGTCATCGGCTCCCGCGGCGGCGCCGGCTCCGAGCCCGTCTCCGACCGCGTCCCCGGCCTGGCGGCCCGCCGCGACGAACCGGCCGGCTGCGTTTCGCAGTCGGCCGTCGGTGCCGCGGACGATGCCGTCGCCGAGCTGCTGCCCGGCCTGCTGCCCGGACCGTTCGGCGTCGTCCCCCATCTGCTGCCCAGAGGCGCGCAGCGCGTTCTCGGCACGGCGCAGTGCCGGGTCTACGGCCCGGTCGTCGATGGTGATGAGCCCGTTGAGCTCGCCGACGGTCAGGGCCATGGCCGCTCACCTCCTTCGGGGTCCGGGCTTGTCCTCAGGAGGTGGTGCGAAGTGCGCGTGGAGCCGGGACTCCGTGGACAGCAAGCCGAAGATGCGGATTCGCAGCCAGCGCCACGACCGCTGCCGGAGGATCCCGGAGTCGGCGTCGATGCCGTACACCTGGTGCAGATCGGCCTCGATCAGCGGCCACTGCTCCAGCAGCCGCTCCCACGTCACCGACGTGGTCTGCCGCGCCCGCCCCGGCGTCGGGAGCCCGCCCTCGTACCACTCGTAGAGGCCGGTGACGGGGTCGAACTCGCCGCACCCGACCCCGAGGTAGCGCGCTTCTCCTGCGCTCTCCGGGCCTCCCTGTTCGGTGCTTTTCCCGGCTGCTGCCCCGTCCGCCAGAACTCCGCAGCGACGTCCTTGTCAGCGGTGACCCAGAACATGCTGGTCAAGGCGACGTGCTTGAAGCGGCCCCACGACACTTCGGCCCTGAGCCGGTCGTAGGTGTCGCCGAGGCACATGCGGTACAGGTCCGCCTCTTCGTCGTCGTCGAGGACCGGCGTGTCCGGAGCCTTCCCGCCAGCAGCGAGACGGGCCGCCAGGCTCGTGATCCGCTCGATCTTGATGCCGTCCTCGGCGGACGGGTCCTCAATCCGGTAGACGCGCTCGACACCGTCCCGGCCGGTGACCGGAAGCTCCAGGTAGTCGTCGAGGAAGTTGTCGAGCGCCTCGAACGTGCCGCCAGCCATCACGCCGCCAGCGGGTTCGGGATCGGGGTGAGCGGACCGTCACCAGTGAAGGTGATCTCCGTCTCGCCGAGCGCGGTGTACTCGCCGCCCGCGGGCTGCCAGTTCGGGATGGCCTTGCCCTCGTACGCCTCCGGCAGGCCGTTGCGGTTCATGTACCGCAGGTGCACCAGGTTCGCCTCGCCGTACGAGAAGTGCGCCAGCCGGATCGCCTCGTGCACCGGGTTGTAGACCTTCACCGACTTGTTGGCCTTGCGGCGGATCGTGACCGACACCTCCCACGCCTGCGCGGTCTTGGTGTTGCCCGCCCAGCCGTCGGAGTCGTAGTCCGAGCTGTCCTCGATGTTCGGCTCGGAAGCGGGCTGGAACTCGCGGACACCGGGGCAGAGTTGCCAGTCCGGCGCCTCATCGGTGCCCATGTTCACTTCCAGCCGCCACTCCCGAGCAAGCTCGGTCTCTTCCGTGGGGGTCGACACAGGGGTCCTCCCTAATCGATCAGATGGATCCCGGACCGGACCGTCCGGAAGTAGTAGTTGCTGACGAGCTCCATGCGGCCGCGGGTGTCCTGGCCGATCCAGGCCTGCGAGTTGCGCCAGGAGATCTCCACCTGCACGCCGTGCACGGTGTACGAGCGGCGGTTGTGGAGGACGTTGAACACGTCGTTGGCGAGCTGGATGACGTCGAGCGGATTCGAGCCCGCGCGCATGCGGACCTGGATGCCGGTCACGGAATCGGTGGAGTCGTCGTCCGACACCGGATAGGGGGTGAGGCCGATCGCCCGGTCAGGCCCGTCAGGCACCTTGCCGAGGACGATCCCCGTCCCGCCGGCAGGCAGGACCCCGTCCGGGTCGTACGTACCGACGTCCGCGGCGTCGAGCAGCTCGGCGACGCCCACCAGGAGGTTCGCGTCGTGGGTCTCGCCGCTCACCGCATCGCCCGCCTTACCTCGGCGGCGATGATCGCGGCGACCTCCTGGCGGGACGCGTTCAGCGTGTTCTCCAGGAACTTCGCGGTACGGCCCGGGGCGTGCCGGAAGTCCAGCCGCTCATGCTGGACCACCGCGTACGGGGTGTCGTACGAGACCATCCCGGTCAGCGACGCCTCGTCCACGCTGGCCGTGCCGGAGCGCTGCAGCTCCGCCTCGTCGAGCGGTACGACGTCGTTGCTACCAGCGAGGACGTGCTCGGCAGCGAGGTACAGTCCGCGCGCGGCGCCTTGGCGCATCTGCCGTGCCGCGGGGGCCCCGTTGAAGCGGAGTCGAAAGTTCTGCGGCACGGTGCCCCCTACTGGAGAAAGACCTGCGTGTTGGACGGCACCGGCAAGCCGCCGCCGTCGGGTCGGGCGATCGTGATGACCTTCGTGACCTGCCCGTCAGGCAGCGTGACGCGCGATTTCGGCGCGGGGCTGTGGTCGATGCGGGTGATGTACGAGGACGACGAGGTCACCTGCTCGCCCCCCGGGCTGATGACCACCTGGGTGCGCTCATCCAGCAGGCAACGCACCGGGGCGACCGGCCCATATACGTCGCCTGTGCTGGACGACCCGAGGTACTCCTCGACTTGGACGGTGTGCCTCAGCAGGAAGCCCGGCACCTTCACGTCTGCCACACCACCTGGCACAGGTCCAGGTCGTCGAGGATCTCGGCGGCCTCTGGGACGAGGGAGGTGTCCTCGGAGGTCGCCGTCGGAGCGGACTGCCGCGAGAACGACAGCCCGCCCGCCGACACCGACGTCCACGGGCTCGCCGTCACGTCGTCGCCGTCGGCGGCCGCGGCATCACGCCGCGCCCACTCCGCAACCTGCGCGCACGTGGCGTCCCGGAAGGCCTGCCGGACGTCCGGGTCGGACGGATACCCCGCCGAGTCAGTGTCGTAGATCGCCGCCTTCGTGTCCCGGGACACCAGCCGGGAGGCCCTGGCCAGGAGCCGGGGAGCGTTCGCCGGCGCGGGCTGCCCGGTGAACGCCTCGTACTCCGCTGGGGTGGCGAACACTCTGCCCACCGGGCACCTCCCTACGCGGACGCGCCGACGATGTGGATGTCGTACGTCACCGGCGTCGAACCGGCACTGTTGGCGATCTTCAGTTGGTCACCGATGCCGGCCGTGACCGCGTACGCGGTGGCGTCTGCCGCGCCGGCCATGGCGCCGATCGTGGCGCCGGGGCGCAGGGTCAGCGTGCCCGTCGCGTTGAGCAGCGTGGCCCAGGCGTTGGACGCGGCTGCACCGATGACCAGGTTGTTCGTGTTCGCTGCGGCGGCGCTGATGAACAAGCCCTTGATCCGTACGAACGTGATCGCTGAGCCGAAGACGTCGAGCAAGACGCCCGCCAGGTCGAGGTCCTCGGAGGCGGACGCAGCGAGCGTGCGGCGGTCGCTGAACACCTTGTCGGCCTTGCCCGCGCCGGTACCCGAGCCGAGCGTGACCGAGCGGTTCAGGCTCATCGGGGCCTTCGCCGATCCGAGGTCGAGGGCGTTGCTGAGCTCGGCGAACGCGGACATGGCGAGTACGGAGTTCAGTGCCATCAGCTTTCACCTCCGTACTGCTCGATGAGCTGGTCCTTGGTGAGGCCGTCGATGGCGGCCTCCTCGTCGGAGTCTTGCGTGCGGGCACGCGCGTACGCCTGCCAGTCGGCCTTGGACGCGGAGCGGGCCGGACGCTGCACGTCGTCCGACCCGCTGCCGCTGTCTCCACCGCCGTCCGATGGCTCATTGGGCTTCTCCTGCGGAGCATCCCCCTGCGCGCTCGGTTCCTCCGTGGCGCCGGACGGCTCCGGCTCGGAGAGCAGTTCCCAGTTGGGGAGCATGTCGAGCCGCGCGCTCCGGTGCTCGTACTGGACGACGTCGCTGGTGTTGTTGTTGCGGTAGACGAACATCAAGGCGCCTCCGCTCAGGCCAGGTCGTAGGCGTCGGCGTCGATCGCGATGTCTGCCTGGATGACGACCGTGGTGGCGTCACCGCTGGCCACCTCCAGGGACAGGACCTGGCCAGCGTTCATTTCGCCGGCGGCCCCGGTCGGGGTACCGGAGGTGAACACGCCGTTCCCGGCGGTGAGGTCAGCGGCGAGCACGTCGACGGCGCCGATCTTCGCGTTGATGGCGGCAGCGGCCCCGCCGGAGCGAAGGCCGTGCACTTTGACGATCTTGCAGGCGACGGGGGCACGCCAGACGACGTGCGTCGCGGCAGCGACCGGGGATCCGGTAAGCCGGATGGACTGGGTGATGATGCGGCGCTGGTACGCCATGAGGGTCTCCTGACTGGGAGAAGAAGGGCAGCGGGCACGGGACGCCGCCGAGGCCGTCGGCGCGGCGGCGGCCGGGGCTTACGGAACGTCGGCGCCCTTGATGAGGCAGGCCCGGTTGGCGTCCAGCGTCTTCGTGCCGTACAGGCAGTCCACGGAGACGACGTCCTGCTTCTTGTCCATGTCGTAGCCGTAGATGACACGCAGGCCGAAGCCCTTGTAGTTCGCGATCGCCGCGTTGGGGTTGCCGCGCGGGAGCTGGAGCGGCCGGAAGGCGAGCGCGAACGCGGTGCGGTGGAAGGCGACACCGACCTCGGTGGTGGAGTTGCCGGAGGTCTGCGCAGGCTTGGCGATGTTCTGCGTCATGTACGGGTCGAACCCGAACGTGCGCCGCCCGAGGTAGGCCTCGGTGAGGCCCTCGGTGTTGCCGCGCTTGTCAGCCTCGTGGAACAGCGGGTCCGCCAGCCACTTCGATGCCATCATCGGGCCGACCACCGCACGCCGCTCCGTCATCGGCACGCTCTCCGTGTCGAGCTCGCGGCCGGCCTCGATGAGCGAGCGCGGGTTGCTCCACGGGTACTCGTTGTCTCCGGCGACGACGCCGACTTCCTGGGTGATGTCGTTGCGCAGGGTCAGCAGGTCGCGGTCGATCTTCTGGGAGATCGCCTCCATGGCCGGGGTGAGGAGCTGCTCGTCGAAGTCTTCGATCTTCAGCGTGAGGTCCTCAGCGGTGACGGCGAACGACACGTCGGCGAAGTGGTTGAGCGTGAGGTCGATGCCGTTTTCCTGGGCGTCCTGGACGGTGATGCCCTGGCTACGGTCGTACTCCTTGGCCTCGAATACTGCGGGCTGACGGATGGTGATCTTGTCGCCGACGCGGCGGGCGAACTCGGGCTCGTAGTCGCGGTGCACGAGGTTCGCCATGACGGTCGTCTCGTACAGGTTCGCCAGCGCCTGCTGTGCGATGGCCTGCGGGGTCAGCAGGGTGTTGCCCATCGGGGCTCTCCGTTCTATCCGGCGCGGCGCTTACGGCGCTCGGCGCGGATGTCATCGATGGTCTTGGGACCGGATCGGCCGCTGTCTCCGGTCCCGCCGGAGAAGTCGCCGGATGAGCGCGCAGGCGCCTGGCCTGCGGCCTTGAGCTTGGGGTTGTCGTCGACCGCCTTCTTGATGGCGGCCTGCACTGCCTTCGCGAATCCCTCGTCGGCCGGGTCGAGGCCCTTGATCGAGTTGAGGAACGCGCGGCTGTCGGTAAGCGCGTCCGGATCGGCGCCGTACTTCGACGCGCCCCGGTACACGGCCAGTTCGACCGCCGTCTCCCGGTGCGCCGCGGTCGCGGACTCGATCTGCTGCTTCAGTACTGCCGGGTCCGGGGGCGTCTTGTCGTCGTCCTTGATCAGGCCGAGCGCCTTGCCGAGCTCCTGGACGATCTCGTTGCGGGCTTCGTCCGCTGCCGACTTCTTCGCCGTGGTGCGAGCCTTCGCAGCCTCGCCGTTCGCCGTCTTCAGCTCCTTCTGGAGCCGGGCGATCGTCGCGGCCGGGTCCTCGTCGCCGCCCTTCTTCGCAGGCGGCTTGGGCTTCGGCTTGTCGTCCTTCGCGTCGTCGTCCGCGGTGTCGTCGGCGTCCTGGCCGTCGTCATCGTCCGCGTCATCTGCCGAGTTGTCACCGGCGTCGCCGCTGTCGGATCCGGAGTCGTCTCCGTCCCCGCCGTCGGCGTACAGGAAAGGGTCGAGAGGGCCGTGACCGTAGGGGTGTGCCCAGCCAGCACCGGCCAGCCTGGGGAGGGTTCGCTTCTGCATGTCGTGCACTCCTGGTGCGCGTAGGGAAGTCCCGCACCCGGCGGGACGGTTGTGCGATCCGGCCCGCACCAGGCGGGCGGAAGATCAGATGCCCGGATCCGGGCATGAAAAAGGGCCCGCAATGGGCGGGCCCTGTATGGAGGATGCGATCTAGTAGACGACATCCTGCGCGTCGTCACCGGCTGGCGGACTCGGCACTTGCGGCGGCTCCCCGGATACCTGTGGAGCAGGCACCAGGCGCACTGCGGCGAGATACTCGGCGACCTCGTCACCTGGCCCCTTCGGCGCGTAGACCGGGCCGGTCGGTGTCAGCGGCTGCGGCCCGTCCGCCAGAGTGATCATGTTGAGGCGGGTCACGTCGTCAGCGGTCCACTGGCGCCCGTCATGGGCGACCCAGCGGTCCACATCGGTACGCGACTCCACTCTCCAGGCCATGCCGCCAGCCTGTCACAGCACTGCCAAGCAGCCAAGAACGAACTGCTGCAGCTCCAGCCCACCGAAGTTCCTGCCAGAGCGGCCGAAGAGATCCTGCAGGCCGACCTGGAAGGCCTCCGAGGAGACCGAGGCCGGATCATCAGGAGCGCCCCGCTCATAGGTTTTGCCTGTGTAAGCGTCCGCCCACTGGTCCTCGTAGGTCAGCTCGCCCGTCCGGTACTTCGATCCTGGGTAGAGCGCAGACATCTCCCGAGGCGGCTCCAGCACACCGTTGTTGGTGGCACGCCTGCGTACCAGCGTGTACTCCAGCTCGCGCAGGCCCGGCACGTACTGCTCCATGCGGTGCCCCAGCTCGTGCGTGGCGACTTCCGCCGCGTACGAGCTGAAGGCGCCGTTGTACCAGGCAGGAGCAGACGTATCGAGCGCGATGAGGTCGGTCCCGTTCGGCCCCAAGCCGCCTCCGTAATACGCCCGGTCTGACCCCACCAGCACCATCGGCGTGTTCCGCATGCGGTCCACCCACTCCTTGGGGAAGTGGTTGAGCGCCTCGCCGAGCAGCCCCTGCCAATCCTCACGCACCGCGGTCGCGGTCGGACCGCGCGACGCGATGACGTCCGGGCCAGCGGCCTCGGCCTTTACCTTTCCGCCCAGCTTGCGAACATCGGCCAAGAGCCTGCGGATCGTCTCCGCCTCGCGTGCCGCGACCGCCATCTGTGCGCTGCGCAGCTCGTCGGCGTCCGGCTTCTCGCTGCGGGCGAGGCGTGTGACCTCTTCCCGCAACTCTGCGAGTACCGAGTCCTGGAGATAAGCGTCCTGCAAGTCATCCCGCAGTGCTCTCCCGACTTCCTGGACGCTGTCCAGGTGCCGCTCGTACTCCTCCGGTGGAAGCAGGGATCCGAACGGGTCCTCGCGGTAGGTGTATGCGTACCGGGCAGGCTGCGTCCGGGAAAGGTACTGGCTGTAGTTGCCAGGCTCGCCCGCCAGGAAGTTGTCCCTTTCTTCCTCCAGGCTGCGGATGGTGTTCCGGGTGAACAGGATGTCGCTGTCGACTCTCCAGGTCGCTTCCTCCAGCAGACCAGCCCGCTTGTACTTGGGAGTCCTCCGGCGCTTGAATTCGGCTTCCGTCTCAGCGGCGATTCGTTCCCGCTCAGCCAGGTGGCTCTTCAGCTCATCCCGGAACTCGCCGATGCGGATGTCGTAGCCGAGCCGCTCGGGCTCCACCAGTACCCGTCGCGCGTCCGTCCACTCCTCGCGATCCTTCGGCAGCGCACGCCGCACCTCGTCGATGCGGTCCCGAGTTGTCTGCGACACACTCGCCTGCGGCTCCGGCGGCGGGGCCGGCTTCTCCACCGCCTGCGGCTCGGGCGGCTTCACCGGCTGCTGCTCGGTGACCTGCGCCTGCTGCTGCGGCGAGGGCTTGGCGACCTGCTCGCGGTGCGGCTTGCGCGGCATGCCCGACTCGTCGACCAGCTCGCGGATCTTCGTCTGGTACGCGCGCACTCGCGCGTTCGCAGACTTGCGCGCAGGCTCGTCAATGGCAGCCTCAGCGCGACGCTTCCACTTGCGGACCTGCCGCTCCAGGTAGCGCTGCTGCTGCGACTGCTCGTACGTGCCGCGCGCCGGGACCGGCGCAGGCTCCCGAGTCAGCCCAGGAAGGTAGGCACTGACGCTGTGACGGCAGTTCGGGTGGAGCAGCCCCGCAGCGCGCGCCTCCTCCAGCGAGCCAGCCACCTTCACCTGGACCATGCGGCCATCTTCAGTGGCGTGCTCGACCTCGATGGTGCGTGACCCGGGGGCGCCAGCGCGGTCGAGGATCTTACCTTCCCAGGGTCGGCACAGCGGGCACTCCTCGGGAGCCCGCGACACAATCACCAGGTCGATTCCAGCCTCGCCCAACCGGTCGGTGTGCGCCTCGATGGCGGCTCGGCCCACCGTGGAACGGGTCGCCATCTCGATGTACGAGGCCAGGTTCCAGGAGCGGCCGGACGTGTCGGTGAAACCAGTGATGCCGCGGTTGGCGAACTCGTCCAGCGCCGACTGCGCCGCCTGCCTGCGCGTCTGAGCGCCGGCAAGCGGAGCAGCCGAGGCGCGGGCGATGACATCACGGTATGCATCCATTGATCCGCGCAGGATCCGCAGATGAGCTGCCCGGGTGTCGCCTACGAGAGCAGATGCCAGTCGGTCGATGCTGGCGGCGTTGGGAATGTCATCCGCGACCGCCTGCGCCACGCCGGCCGGCAGCGCGCCGAGCTCCGCCACCGCCGCCTGCTGGCCTCGCCGGTACGCGTCAGCCACCGCCTGATGGACTGCCCCTGATGCGTCCCGATCAAGCGCGTCCACGACAGAGCGCACACCAGCCTGCAGATTGCCGAGCGAGGCGAGCTTTTGGTCCACCCAAGTCGGGGTGTCGATCCCCGCGGCTACTGCCTGGCGGATCCGCTGGATCAGGACCGTCTCGACCTGCTCGTACAGTACAGAGACATTGGAGGCGAGATCTTCGGCCATGGCCGGGGAAACGGGCACGGCCGACCACCTCCGCTACGGAAGTGCGCCGGTCTGCATCGGGTCCGGCACAGCCATCCCGGACTCGCCCTGGATCCGCTGCACCTCGGCCGCCACCAGCGTCTTGTCCCACTCCGGGTGAGCCATCCGTACGAGCGTCTCGGTGCTCGCGGCATTCGCCCGCCGCAGCACGTCCACCGTGTTCGCCAGCGTGAGCGGGTCCTCCTGCACGGAGTCCTCGAACTCCACCGTCGGCCGCTGCGGCGTGATGTCCCCGCCGTACACCTGCTTGTCGACTGCGAGCAGGGCTTCGATGGCGTGCGCGAGCGCCGGCCGCCAACGCAGGATTTTCCGGCCGCGGGTCGTCATCGAGCGCCGCTCGCGTGCCGTCACCTCGGTCGCGGTAACCGCCACGTCCCCGCCGATCCCGAACGTCTGCCCGCTATACCCGGCGGAGCGGAGGATCTGGTTGACCAGGTCCTCCGCCGTCTCCCGGTGCTCCTGCACACGGATTGCGAACTGCGCGACCGTGAGCTGGTTCCCCGAGTCGGGGCCGGTCAGCATGTCGATGCCTGCGAAGGCTTCTTGGTCGGGGTTCCAGGTGGCGCCCTGGCCGGGGCCCAGGTTCTGGAGGTAGGCGTTCGGCACGATGATGCGACCTTTACCGAGCCGGATATCCCGCATCCACGAGCTGTAGGTCTCGTCAAGCTGATCCATCAGGCCTTCGACGCCGTCAAGGTCCGAGCGCCCAAGGTCCTTCAGCGTGTGGTCCTTACGCCACCGCCGGCTGGCCTGGTTGGGGATGTGCGCGACGTCCAGGCCGTCGTAGCCGGTCTCGATCGCGCCGAGATCGTTGACCACGATGGCGAAGCCCTGTGTGGCCTCCGAGTCCTCCAGGGGGACCGGGTGGCCGAGCTTGTCCGCGGTGCCCTGGTACAGGCCGTGCAGGATCACGCCGCGCTCGTGCCGCTCCAGGTGCCGCCACACCTGGCCGTCCTCCTTGCGGACCACCTTCCAGAAGGTCACCGCGGCGAGGCGCCCCCACCGGAACTCAGGGACAGCGCTGTCGGCGTGCACAGCATCCAGCCAGGGCCGGTCAGCGATGTCCGTGTCGTACACCGGCCGCAGATAAACACCGCCCAACGCAGCGCCGACCTCGGCCGCAGTCTGGAGCGTGGCCAACATCCCGTCATCGGCGAGCGCGTCGAGCCGCTTGGCCGTGGAGGCGCCGTCGACGGTGAACTTCGGCGGCTCACTGAAGAGCAAGTCCGCGCTGCCGCTGCACAAGTCGCCTGCGAGCGGCACGTGCACCTTCGTACGACGCTCACCTGGAGCTGTCGGGGTGCCCCACCACCAGCGGGCGAAGCGGCCGAGCAGGCCGCTGGAGTACTGGAGGCGCTTGGGGTCGGGGCCGGTGCCGGATGTGCCGCCGTAGAGGGATTCGAGGCGGTCGGGGTCGCCGGACCACCAGGTGTCCCAGGTGTGCATGGCGTCGAGTGCGGGCTTGAGGTGGGGCGGGGGCCAGGGCATGTCACCCGTCGGCAGCGGCATCCGACACCTCCTCCCGGTCCATCGACTGCGCCAGCTCTTCGGCCAGCTCGCGGAGGAGAGCGGGCAGCGCCTCGCGTATCTCCGGCCAGGTGTCGCCTTCGGCTTCGCCAACCACAGCCTGCGGCTGTCCCTCGGCACGGAGGATCACTTCGACCTTCACGCGGCCACCTCCAGAGCACTGCGTACGAGAGGCCGCCACAGCGCCTCAGTAGTCGTCACCGCATACCGGCCGCCATCAAGCGAGTGGTCCGCCACCTTGATCGGCTTGTCCTCGCCGGCCTCGGTCGCCTTCGGGTCCCAGGAGTAGCCCGGCGCCTCGCGGATGAAGCCCTTGCACCGGTCCGACACCACGAGCTGGCCTTCGGCAAGCAGCGTCGCCAGGAGGCTGATGCCGCGGGATACGTCGTTGTCCGCCGGGTGCGGCGTCACGCCGTCGCGGTACAGCTGGAGCCGGAGTGACGCGGCGGACGGGTCGACGACCCACCACTCCGGCCGGTCCGGGCCGCCGTTCGGGAGGTGGCGTTGCTGCGCCCAGTCGCGGAGGCCGGCCGACAGTTGACCGTCGGTCATCCGCTGCTGGTCGTGCTTAGGGTCGTGGCGCCACTCGTCCACCAGGTACAGACGTCGATCGGTGCCGATGCCGAGCAGGAGGCCAGCGGTGGCGTTGGTCGTGCCGTAGTCGATGCCGAGCGCCAGGAGCCGCTGCATGGCGGGGAGTTGCGCCCACGGCACCACGTGCTTTGCCGGGTCCCACATGTCGAAGACGGCGCCCTCGGCGGCGACCCACTCGCCGAGGATGAACCGCCGGTACCACAAGCCGGTGTACGTACGCCGGTACCGCTCCTTGACCTGTTCGGACAGGACGGGGTTGTCGTCGAGCTGGAAGTGCCAGACCCGCCAGTCCGGTAGTCGGTCGAGCCGGTCGAGGAAGCGGGCCCGTACCCAGTGGGCGGGCGAGTCCGGGTTGGTCGTTGCGAAGATCTGGGAGCCTTCGACGGAGCAGCGGCCCATGAGCTGCTGGAAGAAGTCCTCGGCGATGACGGTGAGTTCGTCGACGTAGGCGCCCGCGCAGGTGAGACCGCGGAGGACCTTCTCCGCCTTGGCGTCGCTCGCGCCCAGGACGTGGATCGTACGGCCGAGGATCGTGGCCGTGCTCGCGCCGTTGGTGTACTTCGTGAACTTCGCCAGCGGCCCGAACAGGTCCGGGTCCATCAGCGGGCCGAAGACGTTGCGGTTGAGGCTGTCGCGGGTGCGGCCGACGACGACCAGCTCTCCGCCGCGCGGCGCGGTCGAGACGTAGATCAGCCAGCGCAGCAGCGATGACGCGGTCTTGCCCGACCGGATGCTGCCCTCGGAGAGGTTGACGAACGCCGTGCTGTTGACGACGTAGTCGAGCTGCTTCAGCGACAGCGGGACAGGGAGATCACGAAGCATCGGCCCCCTCGTCTCCGCCAGCCTCTCGCTGCGCCTGCTTCCACACCTCGCCCAGGCCGGTCATGACCTTGCCGAGCATCGAGCGCGCCTCGTCCTCACCGGTCTCCGTCACGAGCGGTACGAGCTTCAGCGACTTGTCGAGGGCGGTTGCGACGGTGGCCATGAGGGCGCGTTTGTCGGCGGGAGTCGGCTCGTTGGCGAGGTGTGTGTCGAAGTCGTGTTCCTTGCCGCCCCAGTCCCAGTACAGGTGCGGTTGGTTGATCTTCTCGACTTCGCGTTCTGCGATCTCGTGGAGCCGGATGGCGAAGGCCGTGCGGCGGTCGGCGAGGTCGGCCTGGCGGATCTCGGTGGCGGCGCGGACCTCGGCGGCCCGGGAGAAGCTGATGCCGAGGTCTTTGGCGATGGTGCTGATCGTCCGGCCGGAGCGCCCGAGTTCGGTGGCGATCTCGTTGCGCCCCTTGCCTTCGGCGTGGAGTTGGCGGACGCGTTCGCGGTCTTTGTCGGTGACCGGGCGGGCCTTGGCCATGGCACCTCCCCGGACGTGCATCAGCCCGGCCGCGCCCAAAGGGTCGGCGGCCGGGCCGGGGGTGAGCGGTTACACCTCGCAGAAGCCGCTGGACTTCAGTGCCTCGTTGATCGCCTTGCCCTGTGCCTCGGTCGTCGTGACGTCTTCGTACGTGAACCGTTGGGACGCCGACCAGTCGAGCTTCTGGCCTCCGCCGTTGATCGCGGAGCACTGGTTGCGGGCCGCGTCGATGGCCTTGTCCTCGTACTTGACCGCGTCGGGGTTCCCCTTGGCGATGGCGTCGAGGAGTTCCTGGCGCTTGGCGCCCGTGGGGGCGGGCGGGATGCCGGCCTCGGCGGCGATGTTGGCGCGCTCCTCGGAGGAGGGCTTGGATTCGGCGGCGGTGGGGCTGGCCTTCGCCTTGTCCTCGGCGGTGGTGTCGCTGCTGGTGGAGCAGGCGGTGAGCGCGAGGAGCGCGGCGGCGAGTAAGGCGGTGGCAGTGGTGCGGGTGCGCATAGATCCCCCTGGGATGCGTGTTGGTCGGGTGAATCATGCGCGACGCGTAGGGCTGGAGGGGTGGATTCCGGCGTGAAAGAGCCCCAGCCGCTCTCCACGGTGGAGCGTTGATGCTGGGGCTGAGCTTGGCCGGGCACCGGTCGGCAGGGTGAACTGCCGACGACTGGGGCGGCGGTGCCACGGACCTCTGAGCTCCGGTACCTGCCGGAGCGGCATTTGTGTCCGGGCACGCCGGACTTGGCACCCATGATCCACGGCGAGGTGGGTGTTGGCAAGCGGCGTTGCGAGGGTGGTCGGAGTGTGTGTTTGTTGTTGATGTTGTTTTAAGTACACACATACATGTGCGTGTCAGTGTCTGGGATTTCGGGACGCTGACACGCCTTTGTGTTTGTGACCTGCGGGTTTGTGGTGGGGGTGGTGTGGTCAGTGTCCAGATTCTGCGGACACTGAGGCGGTTCAGTGTCTGGGTTTTCGGGACACTGAGGCCCGGTCAGTGTCCGGGATTTCCGGACCCTTGAGTTGGGGTTGAGGGTCCGGGATTTCCGGACACTGAGCGTGGCGGGCCAGGCCTCAGCGTCCGGGAACTACGGACACTGAGGAGGCGTCAGTGTCTGGAGAAACGGGACACTGAGACGGCGCGAGATCCACTCGAACGAGATCACGTCCCGTCGGACGTCGAAGGTGAGGCCGAGCTCGTGGGCGATGACGCGGACGGTGCGTTGGACGCGGCCGACCTCGCGGGCGATGGCGTTGCGGCCCATGCCGCGCGCATGCAGTTCGGCGACGCGCTGGTAGTCCTCTTCGGTGACGGGCCGGTTCTGGATCGGCATGGGTCACCTCCGGGCGTGCGAAGGCCCGGCCGCGCACGGGCGCGAGCCGGGCCGGTCAGCGGGGGTGGGTCAGCAGGCCTCGCCGTCCTTGACGGCGTACAGGGTCACGGGCGTGTCCGTGGGGTGCGTGCCGGCTGTGGGCTCCTGGCTGCATACGGTCCAGTTGCGGTCGAGGACCTGCAAGCGGTTCTGGCCGCTGGCGTCTTGGTCGTCGAGTGCGTAGAACCCGGCGGCCTGTGCCTCGTCTTGGGCGGCCTGGAGGTCCTGGCCGACGAGGTTGGGCAGGGCCGCGGTTTCCGGCTCCGCCTCGGCGGCAGGCGCGTCGTCCGCGGCGGGCTCGTCCTTCGCGGGCTCGTCCTCGGTGGGGGTGCTGTCCTGCTTGGGGGCGTTGTCCTGACTGGTCGCGGGTGCTTCCGGCGCCGGGCTGGTGTCTTCGGCTGCGCAGCCGGTGAGTGCGAGCAGTGCGGCGGTGAGTGCGGCGATGGCAGTGCGGGTGCGCATGGTTCCCCCTGGGGTTGTGGTGCTGAGGGAGGCATCATGCGTCATGTGGAGGAGGTGTGAAGGCAATGTGACGTTGCTGTGACACGAATGGGTGTCGGGCATGACAAAGGCCCGCACGGGGCGGGCCTGTTGTGTCCGGGCACGCCGGACGTGAGGTCAGGATGTGACATGATCGCGCGGAATGCAGCTACGGGCGCAGTTCGGCCCCGCCCGGGATCCGGTGGCCTCACCGCGACGACAGCAACGCTAGTCGCCCAGACCCTCCACCATCTTGAGCTTGTCGAACTCCCCACCCTCACCCGTCCACCCCAGACCGCCGATCGCCTTGGCCATGAGCAGCGCGGTGTAGTCGTCCTCCGAGAGCGGCTCGCACGCCTCCGGCCGGCCCTTTCCGCCTTCCTGGGTCTTCTTTTCCACCGTGTCGAACGCGTCCTCGGCCACGCCCTCGTACCCGGAACGGACCATGTCCGCGAGCGTCTTGTCGAGCGCGTCGACCCGCTCCTCAGCCTCCTTGACGGTCGGCTTGTCCCCCGGCTCACCTCCGGTCCTCTCGGTGAGCGCGGCGGCGCAGTCCTCGGCCTTCTCGTCGTCGGACTTCGAGCAGCCGACCGCGGTCCCGGCGACCAGCAGGACGGTGGCGAGCAGAACAGCGGTGTGGCGCATGGTCCCCCCAAGGACGGTTGTGCGTGGCCTGCATCATCCTGTGGTGTGTGTCCGGTGTGGAGGTAGTGTGTCCGTGTTGTGACACGCGAAAGCCCCGCCGCGAGGGGGGAAGTCCGCAGCGGGCCACGCTGCATCCCGGCTCAGCCTGGGAAGTCCTCCCCGCGAACTTCATCCGCGCCACCACCGCCTTCCGATTCAGCGCGCTAGGGGCCGCTTCTGTCCAACTGAGCTCTTGCGTGGGCGGCTTGTAGGAGACTGCCCTGGTGGTTGACCCGATCAGTGTGGCTGGTTCCTCTGCGGCGAAGGCGCTCACCTCCGTCCTGACGAAGCGTCTTCAGTCCAAGGCCGGCCTGCGCCTTGGGAGCCGGGACGAGCGACGGCAGGTGTATGCGCGCTTCCAGGGCGCGGTGACCGATTCGGTCGCCTCCCACACGGCGGTGCGGGTAGAGCAGAGCCTGCACACGGTGTGGCTCGGTAAGCGAGCCTCCATATCCTTCAGGCCCTCAGCTGCGTACAGTGCGGCGAGTGCGGCCATAGCCCAGCTACGCCAGGCCGAGAGCGAACTGATCCAGGCGTATCTCGATCTGCGTCTCGTGGCAAACCCCGAACCTCTTCGAGCCGCCGACGTCATCGTTGAACGCATCGGTGAGCTCCAGGCACTACACCCTTCCGTCAAGGTCCCGGAGATGCTCGCGACTGCCAATGGGGTGTTCGACTCTCAGAGGGAGTTCACGGACGTCTGCCGCGATGATCTCTGGTACCTGCCGAAGCGTTGGCAGGTGTACCGGCCAGCCTGGTGGTCCGCTCGCCGTTGGCGGCGTCACCGGCCTCAGTGACCAGCCCGCGAGCCGGCGCGAGGCGCAACCAGACGGCTCAGGCGTCGCCCTGGGTCGTGCGCCGGTAGCCACGGCGGCCGTCCAGTGCCTGCGCGGCGGTGGCGCCGTACCAGCGGTTGACGCCGCCTTCGTCATCGTCCGGCTCGGGCCACCGGCCCCGCGTCAGATCGGCGCGGATCGTCCCGGCCTTGATGCCGATCCCGGCATCTTCGAGCTGCTGGGCGGTGTAGAGGCGGCGGGGTTCGAGCTCGACGGCCTGGCGCTCGATGTGGTCCCGTACGAAGTCGGCGATGTTGCTCGCGGCGTACTCCTTGTACCGGCCGCGCTTGCCCACGGAGATCGGCCACTCCGGGTGCTGTGCCCAGCTCTTAGTCACGGTGTGGATGCTCACGCCGTACTTGTCGGCGATCTCGGGGGCGATCAGGCCCGGTCGGTCTACCATGGTGGCGGATTCTCCTTTGCGGAGTTTTCAACTGGTTCAGGGGCCGACGCGCTGTCACCCCCGGCTTGCCGGGGACTGCGTCGGCCCCTTCCCTGTGCTGTGACAGTCGGTTGGTGCGCGGGCTGAAAATCCCGAGAGGAGAGGGGCCCGCCCCAGGCTGGCTGCCTGGGGCGGTGAGCTGCTACGACTCGTCGTCGTTCAGCTCGTCGTTTTCGATCATCTCGATCCACGTCACGAGCCGCTCAAGCGCGTACTCTGCGACGTCGAGTCGCCACGGGGCGGGACCGGCGAGCCTCACGAGGGCGAGTGTCTCGTAGGCCGCGAACCAGTCGAGCATCATGCGCTCGAAGGCTCGCTTGTGGCCGTGTGAGATCGGCTCGTCCGCGATCAGCGTGCGCGCCCGGTTGAGTCCGACGAGAACCTTGGTCGGTTCGCCTTCACCGGCCTGGACGAGGTCCGGGACGGTGATGGGAAGCGGGAGGTCCTCCAGGAGCGACGCCACGTAGGCGAATGCTCCGACGACGGCCTCAGCGAGTGCGAGGTACCGCTCCGTGTTGTCGTGATCTGCCACGACTTCTCCTCTCTGGAATTTTCAACTGGTTGTCAGTGGTGGGGCTGTCACCCCCCACCCTGACGTTTCTAATTTTACAGCATTCGCTTCTAGTTTTGCAACATCCTTGGGTGGAGAAACGGGGACGACCCGAAAGCCGCCCCCGCCCTCCAGCTCAGGCGCGCTCGAACCTCACCAGCTCGCCGTCATCACTGACCACAGCAACCAGCTCGGCACCCGCCAACTGCTCGCGCGGAATACCCGTCTCGGCTACCAACCGCGCCACCGGCACCCGCTCCGGGTCCGTATGGTCACGATGCGCCGTCGTCACCTCGGCCTGGTCCCCGATCAACAACAGGACAGTGGCCTTCAAACGCTCGCTCATGACGTGATCCTCTCAGTCCTCGTCCTGGTCGCCGGGCTGCGCGGGTCGCGCGTCCCGAGCAGGCCACCCCTCGTTGGCCCGCATGCGGGGAGCGCCCCCTGATGAACGCGGTACGGGGATGCCCTTGGTCGTCTCGGTGTCGGACATGATGGTGCTCCTGTCTCTTCGTGGGATGGGAAACCGGGGCGGCCGGCGGCTTGGCGGCATGACGGCCGCCCCGGGGCTAGTGGTCGCGCACCTTGTGGTGGCGGTGGGTATCGGCGAGGTCGTAGACGATGAACCCCCCATCGGTCCGCTCGACGCGCACTCCCTGTTGGTTGGTTGGTTGTTCCTGGTCAACAGGCTCAACAGGGTCATCCGAAGAGGGGTGGGGGAGGGGCGGAATGTCCTCCGCGTGTACGCCCACACCCGTGGTGTCCCCAACACGCACGGCCCGGCGGATCCGGATGCCGAGTGCTTCCAGGACGGCCCGCGCCGCCTCTACCGACAGGCAGAGTTCCGCCGCGAGAGCGGAAAGGAAGACGTTGGGCGCGGCCAGGAAGTGCAGCGCCCGAATGACCTCCGCTTCCATAAGGAGCGGCTCCTCGGCAGGCTCGCTGCCTGGATCCTCGCGGCGGCGGGCGATCCACTTGCGGACCTTCTGCCAGCCATGCGTACCGAGGATTCCGACGATGACGTACGCGACCCATGGAGCTACGGCGACGATTCCCCACACCGCGCCGAGGGCGACGACGGTGAGGATCGCGCGTGCCGTACGCTCGCTCATCCCGCCCGACTCCCCGGCTCTTCAGCCTCGCCGGTCTCGGGCTCCACCTCCTCCGGAGCGCTCATCCGAACGTCCCGGTGAAGCCGGCGCCGAGCATGTTGGCCGCGCTTCCGAGCGGCACGGCAGCGACCCCGGCCACCGAGCCGGACAGCGCCAGGCACACGCCGGAGAACGCGCCCGCACCGAGCTTGCCGTTCGGCACCTTGGGCGCCCACTTCACCAGCGCAATGAACGCCAGCGTGAACAGGAAGACCACGACGAACCCGCCATCAGTGAGGACGATCGGATTGCCGCGGGTGACGTTGGGGGCATTGCCGCCGACGCCCCAGACCAGGCCTGCATATCCGGCGACGTTCGCGGCCCAGATCGCGGCCCAGGTGACGATGCCGAGCAGCGACCAGGCGGTGAACGTGGCGAGCGCGGCGAGCAGGCCGTACAGGTGGGCGAAGACGAAGGGTACGAGGGCGGTCCACCGGCGCTTTTCCTGGAACCACCAGCGGATGAGGTACATGAGGATGATGCCGACGCCGAGGGCAACGCCGCCGAGGTTGATCACGGTGTAGGGCATGAGCGGGGTCCTTCAGCGGAGGACGGCCACGGCAAGCGCAGCGAAAGTCAGGATGAGCGCGCACGTCCCCGCGATCGGGGGGACATCGCGAGGGGCGACGAGCGCCAGGCCAGCGAAGGCAACCAGGGCACAGAGGGCGAAGAACACGCCGAACACGGCGGTCACGGTGGGGTGCCTACGCGCTGATGGCGACGGGGGCCGGAGGCAGCTGTGCGAGGTGCGGCTCGTGCTGCTCGACCTCAGCGCGGAGCTGGCCTCGGATCACACCGTCGGACGGCTCGGCGAATCCTGCGGCCACGATCGCAAGGCGCATAGCCTTGGTGCCGGGCCGGGTGCCGTTGTCGTACAGCGGGCGGATCGCAGCGCACCGGGGGTCGCTGTACTCGATCACCTTGGGCTCGAGCTCGGGCGTCTCGTCGACGGGCTCCGCTGGCGGGATGACGGGGGCCGTCGCAGGCCGGGGCGGGAGCATGACGGGCGTCGCCACAGGCGCGGGGGCGAGCAAGCGGTAGATCTGGTTCATGAGCGCGCCGAACGCGAGCAGCGAGGCGACGGGCGGCACGGCCGCGACCACGTAGTCCAAGGGCTGCGCGCCGGGCCCGACGCCTGCGATGTTCAGTGCGATGGATCCGCCGGCTCCGAAGACGACCAGGCTGATCGCCCACCAGTCGATGCGGCGGGCGAGCGCGGCGCGCAGGATGAGGACCTCGCCTGCGGCGTAGAACAGGTCGAGGGTGGCGGGCCAGGCCCAGGCGCGTACGGGGTCGTCGGCGAAGCCGTGGCGGGCGCCGACGTCGTGGAGGTGTTCGTACGAGAGCCAGAGGGAGACGCCGGTCAGGAGGAAGATGAGGACGGCGGCTGTGATGGCGAGTGCGCGGATGGCGCGCGGCTGGGTGTTGCTGGGTTGGGTGGGCGCATTAAGGTGCAGCTCAGCCATAGGAGGTCACTCTCCTGCGGTCAGAGCCCTGGCGGGAGTTGCAGTCTCCTTGCCGGGGCTCGCACTATTTCGGAGGTGACGCCCTACGGGGGGCATCTGCCGTCCATGACGGTAGCGCGACGAGCGCGTGTGGTGCTACAGGGTCAACGACACCCAGGCGTGACGGGTGTCATGCCACTTCGCTGGGTGCCTCTGTCCACTTGCGGCCGCAGTCCTCGCAGCGCACGAGGGGCGGCTGGCCGTCCCCGCCCTCGATAACCAGCTGGCCACCGCACGGAGCTGGGCAGGGCTCCGGTACGGGCTGCGTGCGGCGAGCCTCTCCGAGGGTGCGGCGGATCAGCTCGGCGCCCATCGCGGCCACGTTCGCCACGGCGGTGTGCTCCTCTTCGGTGAGTGCGCGGAACGGGCCGGGCTCGCCCCTGACGCGGAGTGACAGCCACTCGGCGGCCGCGGGTGCGTCGACCGTGCCGGCGATCCTCCAGCGACGGGGGTCTGCCGCGTCCTTCGCGGCGAGGAGGACGACCTGGCGGTGAAGGTTGTCGCTCCAGCCGCGCCCGGTCGGGGCGTTCATGACGGGGCGTTGGATACGTGAGGCCAGCCAGTCCGCGGTGGTGCTGAGGCCGGTCTCGATGATCGTCATGACATCGAGAACGTCCACGTCAACGGGCGTCGGACGGGGGCCCGGGGCGTCGGGGTTGGTGTCGGCTCGCTCGGTGACGAGCTCTTGGCGCTCCTGGTCGCTCATGAGTCGGCTGATGCCCATGGTGGGGGGCCAGGTGGTGGTGGGTCGGGTGCCGGCGGCTTCTTGGAGGGTGGTCCAGCGTTCGGTGATGGTGTCGAGGTCGTCGGCGGTGGTCACGGTGCTGCTCCTGTGGTGTGTGGGGCGGTACGGTGATCAGCACCGAGGGGGCGCGCCTTCCTGTCTGGCCGGACGGGGCGCGCCCCTGTGTCGTGTCTCAGTCGGGCCAGGCGATGCCGTTGCTGGCGAAGGCCCGGACGATGGCGGGGTCGTCGAGGAAGAGCTGGAGGCTGTCGAGCTCGGTGTCCCAGTCCTCGGCCTGGAGGTTGGCGATCAGCTCGCCGAGGACCTTCTCCTTCACCTCGTCGGAGGCGCCGGCCTTGATGAGCCCGTGGGCGACGGGGTTGAAGAACGTGAGTCCTGCGCTGCCGAATCCCATGGTTGGCGGCTCCTTTGCTCGATGATCTGCGCGGTCTGGTCGATGTGGTCGGCGTGCGGGTGGAGGTGCCAGCGGCGGCAGCGGATGACCTTGATGTTCGAGAAGCCCCGTAGGCGATCCGCCTGGTCGGCGAACAGCACCTCCGGGTCGTCGAGCGACAGCCCGCTGTCGCGGCACCAGGCCCGGAACTCGTCGTAGCTGGAAGCCAGTACGACCAGGACAGAGCGGCTGGGGATGTGCATGGTCACTGCTCCTTGGGCTCGTCGAGGGCGGTGAGGGTGTCGCGGGCCTGCGCGACGGCCTGGACGCGAACCGATGCGGTGATGGTGAGTTCACACAGGCGGCGTACGCGGGCGATGGCGGCCTCGGCCCGCTCGGCCTTGCTGGCGCGCTCCTCGGCGGCCTTGCGCTGCCGGATGGCCGCCGTGATGCCCGCCTCGGCGTCCTCCAGGCGTACGTGGAGCTCTGCGTACTGCTGGACGGCGTGCTCCATGCGCGCGGCCTGGAGCTGTAGGGCGTCGAGTTGGTCGCTGGTGATCGTGTCGACGGTCAGGCGGTCGGTCATGCTGCGCTGCTCCTGGGGTCGTCGGGGTTGTGGTCGTGGAGGCCGGCGGCAGCGACGGCCGCCACAGCGTCGTCAGCTGGCCTGGGGTGGAGGCGGGCATCGCGTTCGGCGCGGATGGCTTCGCGGCGGAGCGCGTCCTCCAACTCGCCTTCGCGGATGAAGGCGACGATGACGAGGCTGGAGCCGATCACGAAGACGGCGCAGGCCCACGTGGCGCCGGTGCGGGCGCTTTGTACGGCGCAGTAGGCGAGCAAGGCGAGGAGCGCGCCGTACGCGACGTACAGGCCACGGGAGAGGCGGCTCATCGGGTTCTCCGGGTGCGGGCGGTGCGGTAGAGGGCACGGCCTGCCCGGTGGAGGCCGAGGAGGATGGCGGAGATGAATGGGGCGCAGATGATGCCGATGCCGAGCGCGTAGCCGGGGTTCACGCTGCCTCCTGGTAGTCGTGATCATCTGAGGGGCTGTGTGGGCGCCTGAGGCGGCGTCGAGCGAGGATTCGGGCGCGGAGGCGTCCACGGGCCCAGGACGGCCGCGCCACGCGCCGCCACGCCCGCTTCACCGCCCACGTGATCCCCGCTGCTATGCCCAGCACCACGGGAGTGGCCAGCGCGGCGAGGACGACGATCCACGCGAAGAGGGCCCAGAAGATGTGGGCGGCGGTGTCTATGGCCTCGTGGATCACGACGGCTCCTTGCCGGGCTGGGCGGGCTGGGCGGGCTGGGGGTTGGCGAGCACCTCGGCGTTGGCTTCCGCGCCGGGGCAGATGAAGTCCTTGGGCGGTTCAGGCTGGGCCACGCAGGCGGGGCAGTGGTGCGGGTCGCCGCCCTTGTGGAGCAGGCCGAGATCCCACGCCCGTCGCGGCCAACTCGGGTCAGTGGCGGCCATGCGGCGCAGCTTGTCGACGGCGGCCTGATCGTCGGCGCTGAACTCGTCGCCACGGGAGTACATCTGTTCCTGGGCCAAGCCCAGGGCGTAGCCGAGCATGGTGCGTTCGGCCTCGGTCAGTACGGCGGCCCGGCCGACGGGCGCGGGCTGCACGACAGCGGGCGCGGCGCCGAGGAGCGCCTGCTCCAGCTCGAACTGGGCGCCGAGCGCTTCCGTGCCCGGGTCGGCCGAGTCGTGGATCAGATCGGTGAGCGAGGCGAGTGCGCGACGGGCGGCAGCTTCGAGACGGTCGGTAGTCATGGTCAGGCCCCGTCTGTGCGCGTGGGTGGGGGGAACCGGATGGGCGGCGGTCACGGGGCGAGCGCGCCTTCCCACTCGGCGAGCTGCTCGCTGGCCTCCGAATGCGCCGAGGTGAGGTGCTCGTGATCCCGGAGCAGGTCCTGGAGGGCGTTCCAGCAGCTCGCAGCGAGGACGTACAGCTCCCGTTCGGTCTCCGTCTCGAAGTGCCCGGTGGCCGGGTTGAGCTGGGTCGTGAACCTCATCGCCCGGATCTCGTCCAGTCGCTCGCGCGTGATCGGCTGCGGCTCAGGCATGGTTCGCTGCCTCCCGCCTGGCGCACCAGTTCATGACGCACTTCGCGGACACCCCGAGGCGCCGCGCCGTCTCGTTGGTGGGCACGCCTTCCCTGACGAGGTACCAGGCGGCGAACCGCTGCTCCTTCTCGGTCAACTCCGGCAGGGGTTCCGCGCCGTCGCGATAGCGCTGAATGGCGACCATGTCCATGCCGCGGTACGTGGTGTCGAACTCCTCAGGCACTGCGCTGCTCCCCCGTGACGGGCGTCGACGGGCCGTCCTCGAGGACCGCGCCGAGCGCCAGGAGCCGCGTGTGCTGCCGGATCCGCAGGTACTTCTCGTCCGTCCCATGCCCGTTCCACTGCGCCCGCGGGTCCGTCGGCTCGACGGCCGTCACGTGCTTGAAGAGATGGGCGTCATCCGGGGCGATGTGCCAGGACATTTGCCAGCCGCCGGCCACGAGGTACAGCAGCTGCCAACCGTCCTCGTCGTCTACGTCGGAGGCCGGGGTGATGACGGCCGACGCGGGATGGAGCGCGGCGAGCCAGGCGAGGAGGTGCGCCCGTTCCCGGTACGCGGCGTCCCGCTCACGGATGCGGTTGGCGAGGGCAGCCACTGCGCGCTCGCGGTCCTGCTCGCACGAGTCGGCGTAACGCTTCCAGCGCGCGGCCTCGTCCTGCGCGGCCTGGAGGTCGCGGACGAGCGGCGGCAGCGGGTCGAGGATCGGCGCCGAGTCACCAGGCACGCGCGTGGGCGTGGACCGAACCGGTTCCGGTTCCTGGTTCCTGCGTCGGCGCCAGAATGTCATGGACATGGAGTGCTCCGGGTGGTGGCCGGGGCGGGTCCCTGCGTGGGGCCCCTTGTCCGGTGGTGGGTCAGTGCTGGGTTGTGGGGAGTCGGTCGAGGGCGTCCCTGGCGTCGTTGGCGAGGGTGCGCCAGCGGTGGGCGAGTTCGGGGGCGTGCGGTTCTTTGGCGTCAGCGGCGGTGAGTAGGGCTTCGACGATCTCGGAGATGTCGTCGGTGCCGCCGGGTAGGCGGAGGTACGCGGCCATCAGAACGGGGGTTTGTCGCTGTAGCCGTTGGCCTGGTCGACGGCCCAGGGATCGTCTGTGGGCGGTCCCTGGCGGTTCTGCACCTGGGGACGCTGAGCCTGTGTGGGCCGCTGCTGTTGTCCGCCGGCGGACTGCTGGCTGTTGGCCTTGGTCACGGACGCGGTGGCGTAGGCGAGGTTGGGGCCGATGGAGCGGATGAGGAGTGAGGGCTGGCTGTGCTTCTGGCCGTCCTTCTCCCAGGACTCGGTACGGAGTTCGCCGGTGACGAGGACCTCCATGCCTTGGGCGAGGGTCTCGGCGACGTGTTCGGCGAGACCTTCCCAGGCGGTGCCGCGGATCCAGAAAGTGTCGCCGTCCTCCCACTGGTTCGTCTGCTTGTTGAGGCGTCGGGAGTTGAAGGCGAGTCGTACGGAGGCGACGGCCTTCTGGGATTGGGTGAAGCGGAGTTCGGGGTCGGCGACGAGGCGTCCGACGCCCGTCATGGTGGGAAGAGACAAGGTCAGTTCTCCTTCGGGAGGGTGGGCTGGATTGGGATGGTGGTCTGGTCGGGGTGGACTGGGATGGCAGTTGTCGACGTCGCGGGCCGGGCCTGACGGGTCCGCCAGCTCGTCGGCGTCAGGGGAAGGCCGTTCTTCCGGGCGCAGACGGGTCCGTAGCCGCGAGCTCGGGATTCCGGCGTCAGGAGGAGCTGGGGGCAGTACCGGCACCTGATGGCCTTCACCCGGTGGCTCCAGTGGAGGAGTAGCCGCGGACGTCGGTGTCGATCGGCGTGTACGGCACCCACGGCCAGCCGCCGCGTTGGCCCTGCCGGAGGAACGGCGGGAAGGCGCGTTCGTCGCGGAGGCCGCGCCACGGGACGAGGCGGCGGGCCCGGTCCTCGTCCGCGCTCTTCTCGTCCTCGACGGGGCGGAGGCCGAACCCGAACTCGGGCCAGCGCATCCAGAGCGCGGATCCGGCAGGGCGGAGTGCGCGAGGGCCGAAGCCGCTGCCGTGCGGGGCGTGCGCCTCCATGACCATCGCGCAGTTCGCCGTCACCCGGGCTTCGTTGAGGGCCGTTGTGACGCGGCGGGCGTGCTCTTCGGAGGACGGGTCGCCGGTGTGCAGCTGGTAGATCGGGCCGATCACGAGCATGTCGGGCATGACGGTTTCGACGCGGCGCATCAGCCAGGCCCTGCCGTCGGCGCGGGTGAGGTCGACGCCTTCGGGCCGGCAGTCGATGTGGATCTGACCGCGCTTGACGGGCATGTGGGCGCGAGCGGCTGCGTTCATGAGTGGCCGGTACTGGCGCCTGTTCTGGGGCTCTGAGTTCTCGCAGTCCAGGACGAGGACTTTCTTCGGGCCGTACTCGCTGGGGGCGATGGTGAAGGGGTTGACTCCGGCTGCGGTGGCGACGGCGATCTGGCGGAGCAGAACGCTCTTACCGCCGCCTTCGCCTGCGGTGAGGATCAGGCGGTCGCCGTGCTCCAGGAGGCCGGGGATGACCCAGTTGTAGTGGTCCTCGACGGTGAGGAAGTCGTGCATGTCCTGGATCGGGGAGTCTTGGGCAGCGCGGCCTGCGTCGCGTACGTCGCGGGTGAGGGCGACGGCGTCTTCGGCGAGATCGGCGGGTTCGCCGGCGGTGGGGTCGTAGCCGGTCTGCATGATGCGGTGCCCGGCTTCGATGAGCGCGCGGCGTTGGGCGAGTTCGCGGATCCGTTCGGCGTACTGGTCGGCGTTGGCGACGGTGGGAACGACCCGGGCCAGTTCGTGTAGGTATGGCGCTCCTCCGACCCGGGACAGGGCTCCAGCGGCTTGGAGGGCGGCGGTGAGGGTGATCGGGTCGACTGGTTCACCGCGGTCGATCAGGTCGCCTGCGGTGGCGTGGATGGTGGCGTGCGCGGGCCGGTAGAAGTCGGTGCTCGCGACGAGCTGGTGGACGCGGCGGACGTCGTTCTGGGCGAAGGAGAGAGCTCCGAGGTAGGCCTGCTCGGCTTCGAGGTCGTTCGGCTGTGTACGGGTGAAAAGCTCGTCGTCCTCGGGGATGCGGTCGTGTGTCATCAGAAGATGCCCCTCTCGGACGGGTCGGTGTAGCGGCTGGTGGGGGTGCCTGGGATGGCGGGCTGGGTGTGCGAGGCCGCGGGTTCGGATTCGTCGTCGTAGCGCTCGCTGTTGAGCCAGGTCGCCGGGTACGGGATGAAGCGGGCCTCGGTGTGCGTGGCGCGCCACTGTGCGGCGTGGCGGGCGGCGGCCGCGGTTATGGCGGCGGGGTCGGCTCCGCGCTTCAGGGCTTTTGCGAAGGCGGTGCGGGCGGTGCCCTTGGCGACCTTGCGGGGGTAGGTGATCCAGAACGCGTCGAAGGCGGCGGGGTCTGAGGGGGGTGGGGCGGGAGTGTGTGTATTAACACTCTCTGTATTAAGTAGGCGTCCGGGATTTCCGGACACTGAGACCGGTTCAGTGTCCGGAAATCCCGGACGCTGAGGCTGGCGGGACGGATCAGTGTCCGGGATTTCGGGACGCTGAGACGGGCTCTCAGTGTCCGGGTTTCCCGGACGCTGAGAATCGTCAGTGTCCGAAGATTCAGGACACTGAGATGCGTCAGTGTCCGGATTCTCGGGACGCTGAGAAGAGGTGTCAGTGTCCGGAGATCCGGGACGCTGAGCGGGTGCGAGAACCGCGATCTTGTACTTCGCAGCGGCGTTTTTCTGGCCGGCCGTGACCCGGTCGAGAACGCCCTTCGCGGTGAGAGCCTTCAGCACGTCGTACAGGCCCGAGCGGGACACATCCGCCCGGCGGAGGATCTTCGGGTCCTCGACGCGGCTCCAGGTAACCCGCGTCTCGTCCGAGGCGTCCTCCGCCAGCACCGCGAGGAGCAGTCGCTCCCGGTGCGTGAGCGTCGAGGGTGCGTGATCGAGCACCTCGACGAACAGGCGGTTTCCCACGTGCTGCCCTTCGTTGGTTCGGGTGGTGCTGGTGACCGTGGGCCCGGCGGCCGGTCTCATCCGCAGGGCCCACGGCGTCTATCCGGCGGCGCGCACTTTCGACTTCTTCCGGTGCTTCCTCGGGACCGCGATGGCGTGCCGCTGACGGCCGTTGAGCCCGGCGAAGATGCCGTCCCGGAGGTGGGCGCCTGTGCCCTCCTCCGCGCGCAGCACCGCGGCGAGGCAGGCCTCCGAGACCGGGCATGATGCACAGGTCTCCTGCGCCTTCCGGCGCGACTTCGGCTTGTCGGAGAAGAAGATTTCGGTGTCCATGCCCCGGCATGCCGCCTGGAGCTTCCAGTTCGTGTCGTCGGTGATGGCCGTCATGACGCCACCGCCTTCACGTCGTGCACCCAGGCGAGCGCGCGGTCGTCGAGGACCTGGCGGGCGCGGGTGACGGCGACGTACGCCAGCCGGGCCTCTTCCCGACGGACCGTCACCAGGCCGGTGACGGGGTCCGGCGACGGGGCTCGGAAGTCACTGTGGATGCGCACCTTCGGCCACTCGCGGCCTTTCGACCGGTGTGCGGTCGACACGACGAGCTGCGCCTGGTCCTCGTTCACCAACTGGTCGGTGGCCGCGATGATGACGGCCGGGCCGTGGTCGTCGATCAGGCGGACCAAGACGCGGAGATCGGCGCCGTCGGCTTCCTCGTCTGCGTACTGCCGGACCTGGTCCCAAGTGGCGAACGCGCACAGCTCCGGGTGGTCGGTGTCCCGGCCGGACTGGAGAGAGGCAGCAGCCTCGGCGAGGCGCTTCATCTCGGAGCCGCCGCCAACGAGCGCGACCGGTACGCGGCGGGCGAGTGCGTCCATGACGCACTCCATGGCGCCCGCGTTCGTACGGCACAGGATCGCGTCCGGGTCCGATAGATCGTCCAGGCGGGATTTGACCTGCTCGAAACCTTTCAGCCTCAGCTCGGTGCCCACCACGTACAGCCAGGCGTTGGCGGCCTCGGCGATCGCCGGACCGAATCGGAAACTCTGGCTGAGGGTCTGCTCCTGGGCGCCGGCGGCCGCGAACTTCGTCAGGGCGTCATTTGCGCCGCGCCACTCGTAGATCTGTTGCGCCGAGTCGCCGACCACGATGCGCTGTGCGTGCTCCTGCCGCGCGATGACGTCGTACAGGACGTCGTTCGTGTCCTGTGCCTCGTCGAGGAGGATCACGTCGGCGTCGATCGTTGGGCCGCCGAGCTGCCACGCCTTCATGTAGTGGTCGTGCTTGTACTTCAGCACACCGTCCGGCTTCAGCAGGTCGCGCCAGGCGGCCCGGGCCACGGGGAGAACGAGCTCGGCGAGCTGCTGGACGGTGGCTGTCTTCTTCATGTTCGGCTTGCGGGGGATGTGTGCCGAGGTGATCTCGCGGTCGGCCGAGTAGCACCAGCGCTCGACTGTCTCCAGGGCGTACCGCATGATGCGCTTCGTCGGCATCGCGATCTTCTCGCCGAGGTCGCTGACGATGCTGGGGACGCCGACAGGGTGACCGAGGATGGCGGGCACACCGAGGGCCTGCGCAGCCTGGTGTGCGGTCTGGCGGGCGCCCCCAAGCCGGTGGGCGTACTGCTTGCCGATGCCCTGGAAGGCCAGGCTGTGCCCGGTAGAGCAATTGGCGTTGCGGGGGAAGGACTTCTGGGCAGCGACCGCGATCGGCTTGTTGTAGGCGATGTACGTCATGCGGGCGCGCGGGTCGGCCTTCGCGATCATCTTCAGCGTGCTCGACTTGCCGCATCCAGCGCCGGCCTGGAGGACGAGGTCCGTTCCATCGCCGTACGCGGCGATCGCGTCTCGCTGTTCAGGGGTGGGGTCCACCACTGGGGTGCACCTCCTTTCTAGGCGGGTGCGGGCCCGCCCCGAAGGGGGAAGTAGGGGCGGGCCCGCGGTCAGTGGTGGATCAGGCGGCCTGGTCAGCGCCGTCGGCCGCGCTCTCGGACTCGTCGAGGCCGTCGACCATGGCGGCGAAGTCGGCAGCTGCGGTCTCGCCGCGCTCGCCGTAGGCGCCGAGGGTGTCGAGGAGCGTCTTCGCCTCGTCGATGGTCAGGTCGTTCGCGGACTCGATGGGGCGGCCGATGATGAGGGCGGTCGCGCGGAGTCGATCGGGGCGGCTGTCCTTGTGGCCGAGGCCGACTCGAGTGAAGAGGGCGTGCATCATGCGCATCTGCGGGGGCGTCACTCGGTCCGTGACGGGCGTCGCGTCGCTGGTGCTCGGGGCGGGCGCAGAGGGTGTGCTCTGTCCGGCCGGAGCATCGGGCGCGGTCGGGGTGGTGACGGGCGTCGGCTGCGGCTTGACGGCCTGCCCGTACTCCCGGATCAGCTCCCCGAGGGTCGTGGGCTCGCCCGACTTCGGGTGCATCAGGCCGGAGTTCAGCAGCCCACGGCCCTTAGCGCGCCCGTGGAGCTCCAGCGCCCGGTCATACGTCAGGCCGTCGCCGACCAGTTCGTCGACGATGACCTGGACCGGGTCGACGCCCTGGCCGAGCTGCTCGAGGATCTGCTCGGCGACGTCCTCGCCGGGGTGGTGGACCGTCATGCCCTCCAGGGGCGTGTACCTGGTCTTGGTGACGGTGGCCGTGCCGCCGACCATGTCCATCACGACGTCGAGTTCGTACTCGGCGCCCTCGCGCTGCACAGCCTTGGTCCCGACCTTGGTGACCGTCCTGCCCTCGATCACGTAGTCGTTCTTGGTCCGCATGGTCACGATCAGGTGGCCGCGGAAGTTGAGCATCGCGTCGAGCATGTCCTGCTCGATGGGGTTGGCGTCCTTCCAGGCGCCGAAGGTCCCGCCGCGCGCCTTGGCGCCGGTCTCCTCGACGATGCTGAGCAGGCCGCCGCGTCCGTTCCAGAAGTGCGACCAGGAGTCGACGATGAGGACCTCGATTCCGGCCTCCTCGGCGACCTGAACGGCGCGGATGAGGTTGCGGGGGTCGTGGCTGTCCATCGGCATGTGGCCGAACTCGTGCCCGCCGAGTTCCGGCTTGCCGGGGACGGTCGCGTACTTCAGGGCGGAGCCGCGCTCGGTGTCAACGACTCCGATCGGGCCGCCCTTGGCGAGGCCTTCGGCCATGCGGAGGGCGGTCTTGGTCTTGCCGCAGCCTGCCGGGCCCTGGAGCCCGATGCGGGCGCGGGCCGTCTCGCGGGTCGCGGGGGCGAAGGTGAAGGTCGTCATGACGTGCTCCGAGTGCGCTGGTGGGGCGTGGAGTTGGGGAGGCGAGAGGCTGCGAGCTTGCGGAAGGCGTTCACGACGCGCATGGCGGCGCCGTAATCGCGGCGCTTCCGGCGGAACGAGGCGTCGGTGTCGGTCGCGGTCCGCCGGTACTTGCCGGAGAGGTCCCTCTCGACGTCGTCGGCCAGCTCCTCGCCGATCTCCTTGCGGAGGTTGGCGAGGAGGTGGGCAGCTTGGTCGGGACGGAGGGCGGGCTCGCTGGTGAGCGCGCGGAAGGCGTCGCTGTAGGCGCTCACTCGTCCTCCCCCTCCTCGGCCTCAGGGTCGAAGCGGTCGGCGAGCGTGATCGGGACGACCGTGTAGCCGGTAGGTGCTTCCTGGCCGTGGACCGTGGCGTAGAGCTCCTCGGTCTCGTACGGGTCGTCCGGGTCATCGCCAAGGACGACCCAGCGCCAGGACTGGACCGGGCGAGTGAGAGGGAGGGTGACCAGCGGGTCGTTCTTGGCCTTATGGAGGCAGTGGGCGCGTGCCTGCTCGCGGTCGGTGTAGTGGTGGAGAGTGATGCCGTCTTCCTCGGCGCGGAAGACAGACGGCCCAACCGGCATGTCGTCGGCCTCGGCCCGAAGCACCTGCGCGGGCACGAGGAGACGCGTCAGTCCGTCCGCCTTGGCTGCCGTCTCGGGCGACTGGAGCAACTGCGCCGACTCCAGCGCCTCGGCGGCCTGCGTCGCCAGGTCGTACGCGTCGCCGTTCAGCCACGCGGCCTCGATGACCTTCTTCGCCATCAGGGCGAGAGACGAGATGCTCACGCGACGTCCCCGCCCTCAGCGACCTGCTCCAGCGGGACGATGCTGATCGTGCCGAGGAAGGACGTCGCCGAAGGATGGCCGTGGTGGTCCGGCGTCTCCGACTCCTGCCACTCCCACTCAGCACCCGGCGTGGGCTGGAAGCCGAGCGAGGCAAGGGCCTGCCTGCGCTCCTCCATAGTGGGGATGCTGTGGCGCCGGGAGACGGGCCACGCGTACGAGGGCCACGGGTCGGTCGTGCCGTACACGACGACATACAGCTCCCAGTAAGCGCGGCGCGTCGACCCGGTCTCGACACCGGTCTTCCAGTCGCAGCACACGCGGCGAATCTGAGCCCTGGTTGCCACCGTCATGCGGCTTCACCGCCCCCGGCGATGACGGGCGTCGCGCTGGGCTTGACGGCCGTCAACGGGCCCACGAACTCGACGACGTTCGCCAACGAGCACCGCTCCTGACGACCGTCCATCGACAGCAGCGGCATCCCCTCAGGCGTCTGCGCGCCGTGGAAGTACCAGACGCCGCCCTGGACGTCACGCTGCGGCAGCGCCAGGTCATAGACGACTCCGCCGAGCTGGAAAGGCCGCGCCGCGACCTTCTGAGCGTGGGCCCGTACCTGCGGGACGTCGTACGCCACCACCGACACATGGACGCCGTCACGATGCCCCTCGCCGGTCACCGCGTACGGCAGCGGCCTTTCCCCGTCGTCCGTGATCCCGAAGTACGTACGCCACTGCGCCCACTGACCCTGGTCCGTGACGTGGAGCGCCACCAGGATCCGGTCACCGTCTGCGCGAAGGCTCTGGAACTCCGGGTGTTGGCCGATGTGCCGCTCGATGGTGACCGCGACCAGCCGGGCCCGCTCACAGGACCGCTCCCATGCGAGCGCCTGACGCTCCAGTTCCGTCATCTGCTGCGGCTCGCGGGACCAGCCGCCGGCGGGCGTACGGTGCAGGACGATGCCGCGAGACGACTCCGGGTCGACCAGAAGGCGCGCGCTGTTGAGGGCGTGGGCGATGGCAGTCGCCGGGTCCGATCCGCTGGAGGCCAGGGTCGCCCGGATGACGCGGACGGCGTGCGGGATGTTCTTGTTCATGCCGCCGCCTCCTCGGAGGTGAGGGCCTGCTCCATGAGGCGCAGCGAACGGAACTGGAGCGTCTTCACCGCGCCGACGCCCTTGCCCATTCGCGAGGCCGTCTCGGGCACCGACAGCTCCTCCAGGAACCGGAGGCGAACGCACTGCCGCTGATACGGGTTGAGGACCTGCATCGCGGCCGCCACGGTCTCCTTCGCCTCGGCGATGTCGAGCTCGCGCAGGGCGGACGACTCGGCGCTGCGGTCGCGGGTGTGGGAGTCGTGCAGCTCGGCAACCGGGAACTCCCGCTGTACGCGGTGCAGCTTGAGGTGGTCCAGGTGCAGGTTCCGGGCGATGACGGACAGCCAGGCACCGAAGCCGCCGCCGGTGCGACGCCTGTCGAAGGTGTCGATGCGGCGCAGGGCCCGTACGAACACCTCCTGCGTCAGGTCCTCCGCGAGGTGCCGGTCCCGCGTCCTGGAGAAGAGGAAGCGATACACGGTGCTGTAGTGATCGTTGTAGAGGGTGGCGAATGCCTCGCGGTCGCCCGCGTGGGCGCGGTCGACCAGCTCGGTCGTCGCACCTCCCGGTGGGCTGATCTTGGGGTTAGCCTGTGTGGACACGACCTGTACTCCTTGACGTGGGGGCTTGCGGGATTCGTGAGGGCCGTTCCGGGTCGCATCCGGGGCGGCCCTGCGTGTGTCAGGCGGCGGTGCGCTGTCGCCGCATCCCGTCGAGGACGGCGTGCGGGTCGAAGCGGCGGGAGCTGCCGACGTAGATCAGGCCGGGCCAGAGCTCGCCGCGCTCCTTCGCGTCCTGGATCTGCTTGTCGATCCAGCTCATGGACTTGCGCAGGAACTGCGCGAGCGTCGGCTGATCCATCAGCTGCTCGGGCAGCGGTGACTTCACCGATTCGCCTGTCTGCGATCTCCGTGTAGATGTAGATTCTCGGAGCGTGAAAACAACTGGCTCGAACAGCTCGGTGACCCCCTTGTCGAGGGCGGTCGCGATCAGTTCGGCGGCTCGGTCGCTGCACTCCTCGCGGGCGCTTTTGCCGCCGCCCACGATGAAGCCGACGTATGACCCGGACAGGCCTTCGCCCGTGGGGTCGACTTCTTTCGTCTTGGCGGCGAGGCGCGGAATGTCCAGCCCGGCCGCCTTCATGGCGGCCCGCAGCGGGGCACCTTTGTCCAGTCGTCGCATGGTGATCCTCCGGCGCATGGCCGAATTGGGGTTTCGCCGGTCCCGTTGACCTGCGATATCTACAATCTACGTGTAGATGTGTATCGAGTCAAGAGATATGCACAGGGGTGTGGATGAGGTGTGGAGGGGCGCATAGGGGTCATGTAGATGCGCCGGAGTGCCGTCAAATACGGGCCATCGATCTGCGATCTACTTGCGCATGTAGATACTGATGGCCGATCCTCGGAACGTGACCAGCCACCAGAGCCACCCCGGCGAGCCCGGCCCCGCCGAGGGCCGCGCCCACCCGGGCGAAGACCTGGCGGCACTCCTCCAACGCCTCCTCGACGAGTCCAATGGCAAGAACCAGAAGGACTTGGCCACAGCGGCAGGGATCTCGTACCAGACGCTCAACGCGTGGATGAACCGCACTCGCGGGACCTCCCGCGTCGACCCGGACACGCTGCGGTCGATGGTCGATGTCTTCCGCGCATGGGGCGTGAAAACCACGCCGCGAGAGTTCTTCGAAGCTGTCGGCCGGCCAGTGCCCGGCCCGACAAACGAAGAGCGCGAGGCGCGACTGCTGAAGATCTACCGGCAACTGCCGGAGGACAAGCAGCGCGCCCTGGTCAAGGACGCTGAAGCCATGCTGGCGGTCAGTCGCGTCTCGTAACGGCAACTCAGGGTTGCCTATGAAAGGGGGAACATTCGGGCATTGGTTCAGTGGGAAAACAAACGTCACTGAATATGCCAACCGTCTCCACAGTTTCACCACACACAGGTACGATCAGTCACCCGCTGTCCTCCCGTAGCGGATCACTTCATGCCGTCGTGCATCCCTGGGGGATACCTGTGTGCATCCGCATCGCCGTGGTCGACGATCTTCCGAAGATCGCCACTTGGGACCCGGACGAGGTCACCATCCTCGTAGACAGGGGCACCCACCCCCATGACCTGATCAGAGAACTGCACGCGATCCTGACGATCGACCTCGGCGCACCCGCCTCGCCGTGCGCCGGCCTTCTCTGCTTCTGCGGTACACGCGTCGAGCTCCCGCGCGAGCTCGAACCCGTCGCCGTGCTGTCCGGCGCACCGACTCTCTGATCAGGAGCACACCCGAATGGTGCGCAAGACAGCCCTGCCCAGGGCCACCAACAACCCACGCCCCAACCCGTCCATGCGATGCGGCTGCCACATCTGCCTGAAGAAGTACCCAGGGAAACGCCCCAAGACGGACGACCACACCGGCTCTTGGGAAGCGCGCTACACCGACCCGTCCGGGAAGACGCGCAGCAAGACGAAGCCCACGTACGACGACGCGATCGCCTTCCTGGAACAGACGCGGACGGAGATGCGGCAGCGCACCTGGACCGACCCGGCGCGCGGCGAAATCAGCCTGTGCGCCTGGCACAAACTGTGGTGGCCCACTGCGCAGCTCCGCATTGAGGAGAACACAGAGGACCGCGACGGTCGATCGTGGCGCAACCACGTCGAGCCCGCTTTCGGCACGTGGCGGCTGATCGACCTGACCTGGCTGGACATCCAGAACTGGGTCAACGCTCTCCACGACGAGAACGGCGGCCCGCTCGCGGCCAGCTCGGTCGTGAAGGCCTTCCAGGTCCTCGACCGGATGCTGGAGGCCGCGAAGCTCGACCGGCGCATCCCCTTCAACCCGGCCGACGGCGTGAAGATGCCGAAGATCAAAAAGCAGCACCCCGAAGACCGCCGCGGGCCCTCGTACGCCCAACTGCGACGCGTCCGGCGCTGCCTGCCCAAGCACATGCGGGTCGTCCAGATCATCGCCCAGGAGACCGGCCTGCGCTGGGGCGAGATCGCCGGACTCCGAGCCTGCAACGTCGACCTGGTGAACCGCCGGATCCACGTCCGCGAGGTGCTCGTCGAGAAAAGCGGCCGGATCAAGCGCAAGGCGTACCCCAAGTCGGACGCCGGCCTGCGTACCGTCCCGCTGACATACCTCGCGTGGCGCGTGCTGCGCCTGCACATGCAGGACGACCCGCCGAGCTACACCCGGTCCGACCCGGACAACGACGGCTTGTGCGAGGAAGAGCTGGTCTTCCACGGCCGGAACAAGATCAGCCGGATCACACACGAGCCCTACCGCGCACCACTTCGCCGCACCACGTACTACCGCCAATGGATCAATGCCATCCAGAAGGCCGGAGTCGCGCGGAAGCGCACGAAGAAGATCAAGATGGAGGAGGTCAACCCGGAGACGGGGCGGAAACGGATGGTGGAGAAGGTCAAGACGCAGTGGTGGCCGGAGTTCCACGACCAGCGGCACACGTACGCGTCGAGGCTGCACGCGCGAGGGGTGCCGGAGGCGGTCGCGCAGGAGGTGCTCGGGCACGAGCGTGCGGGCGAGGTCACCTGGCAGTACACGCATGCCGCGGCGGACTACGCGGGCCAGGTCCTCGCGGCCCTCGAGGACAGGGACGTCGACGGACCGCGCCTGCGGCTGGTGGCGTGATCACCCCAGGACTGCCCCAGAACTACCCCGGAAAGTGCGTACGTGGGGCAGGGGAGCAGGGACGTTGGCTGATGTAGACGACTGTAGAAGCCGATCGATCCTGCGGTTTCGTGACCTGGGAAGATCGTCTATTTAGAGTCGGGTCCTGATAAGGATGAGGCCACAGGTTCAAATCCTGTTAGCCCCACAGCCGAAGATCGAGAAGAGCGGGCGTTTCCCCAGGTGGGAAGCGCCCGTCCTTGGTTTGTGGTCAGGCGGGGGTGTTGGGCTGCGTTGGTGTGGTGTGGTCAGCGTCGGCCTGACCGAGCTTGATCATTACCCAAGTTTCACCCAACGCCCGTCGGCTGCGGCGGGCTACTCACCTTCGGCCCCAGGGCGCTGCGCTGACCGCGCTATGAGTTCCGCTGCGACGGCGGGAGCAACAGATCACGTTGAGGGTGCTGTTCGCCCCTGACGCTGCCGCTCACGCCGAGGTCTTGGCGCGCGGCATCGTGGAACTCGTTGATGGCGTTGAAGACGGCTCGGTTCCGATCGCGCCACTCTTGGAGGGTTCCGGAGAGCTTGCCGCTCGCCTGCCAATCGATCTTCAGAGCAGCGGCGTTCAGTTCATGTGCGGCCTCGATGACTTCGTCGCCGGCGAGGAGCATGATGCGTTCGAAGGCGCGGCCCCGGAGACGGCCGGCCTCCGACATCTCGGCAAGGATCTCGCGCTCCTCCTGGTCGCTCTCGCGGAGGCCTTCCTTGACCTCGTAGAGCTGCACCGCGAGGAAGATGCAGGCCCGACGAGCGGGGCACTCCCGTCCCGATCATCACCGACTCGTGGATGCCGGGCACGTTGGTTCAGGGACGAGGAGCAGCCGCACGGGCCACCGATTGCGGCACGCCCACCGAGCGATCATGGAAGAGCGAGGTACGCCGAAGGTCCTCATGGACGAGCGCATGGGCCACATCGACGGCTCGCTCTCTGCGCGCTACGCACACGTGACGGACAACATGCGTCACCAACTGATGGTCGCGCTCACAGACGAGTGGGAGGCTGCGCTCGACGCACGGTTGGGTATGTGCCCGCGGTCTTCCGTGGCCGTACTCGATGCGCTGGTCGTGGCGCGCGCGGCGGAGTCGGCCTCGTAGTTGAGGCGGAAGAGAGGGCGGCCTCCCCATCCATCTGGGGAGGCCGCCCTCTCTGTGTTTCGGGCGGCTGGTCTTCTCCGCGATCTTCTCGCCGCAGTGGAACAGTGAGGCGTCGTCCTTGAGCCCGCGCGAAGACGCCAGATCAAGCACACCATTCCCGAACTGAAGGACCTGCGGGCCAACCGCAAACGGCGCGGCGGCAAGGGCGGCCAGCCCATCAGCTTCGACAGCGCGGCCGGACACTGCCTAGCCGTGCAGAGAGCACGCCATGGTAGACGGGCCGATCCACGCCCGGGTGTCGGTGGCTACTCATAGGCTTTCCCCACCGTAGACGTCTTGGGGGATACGTGAGCTCTGTCGGCCAACCGTCGTGGCGCCACCCGATATTGCGGCTGCACGACCGACACGTCGAGCGGCGTGTGGTCGCGGCGCAAGCGGGAGCAACCGAGTTGGGGCTTGAGCTGGACGCGGGCACAATCCGCTCCGCGCTGGCCTACATCCTCGTCTACACACTGCTCGCCTCCCGCTTCGGGCTGTCGGAGGCCACGCGACTGACCCGGAGCGTCGGCGGATTCTTCTCAGCGAGCCCGCCCCTGTAGGCCGGAAGCACCACAGCGGCGTTTGGTTGGGAGGTGCTCACGCTCGTGGCAGGCGCCCCCTCCTCACCCGCCGGACAGCGCTAGGGCGCTGCCGCCCAGCGGTACAGGGGCCAGTTGCGCCATGGCGATGGCAGGAGGGCACCCGCTCGCTGCGCCTCCGGACCGGACAGCGCGTACTTCTCTAATTGGAATAAAGGGCAGCGGCACCTGGTGCCCTGGTGGAGCTGGATCGCACTGATCACCCTGTACGGCACGGTCAGTCCACAACAGCCGGTGCGTCCGGGGTGCTCGTACGGCTCCCCGGACGCGCCGGTGTCGTCGGTCAGAGCTCGTCGTGGGGCGGGCTGCCGTACGCCTTGTTGAAGAGCGCCACCAGCAGGAACGCCGCGGCCCTGGCGGGGGTGTCGATCGTGCCCCAGTACCTGGTGGTGACCGGGGGCGGCGGCGACGAAGACGTCGAAGCACCGGTCAGGACGTTGCTGATGTCGGACCAGTCGCGCATCAGTTCCACGTTGGGCTCACCAAGGGTCATGGTGCTGTGGCTCTGGAGCATGCCCGTCATGCTCACCGCGAGCTGCCTGCTGCGAATGCCCTCACTGACAGTGACGATGAACTGGAGCAGACCGCGGGCGAGAACGCCCTGCCTTCGGCCCTGGACATTGGCGTAGTCACGCATGGCGAAGAGTGACTCCTGCAGGCTTGCCGGGCTTATCTGGAGGTCGGCCAGGCTGGTGCCGGCCATGCCCGCGAGATCGTTGTAGTTCTCATGGTTCCTCATGTAGTCGTACGTCAGGTAGCCGTTGACGCCGGGGTGGAGAATCGTCTGCGGCAGGTCCGGGCTGGCCCCCGGGCCGTCCCCTGCCGCGGCGAGGGGGACGTAGACGTTGCCCTGATCGGGCGCGTAGTAGAAGTAGCCGATCACGTACAGGTCGCTGAGCCGAATGACCAGGTGGATGGCCTGGCCGCCGCCCTGGACCTGGAGGTCGAGGAACTGGCGGTTGGCTTGCGGAGAGGTGACGTCGACCGCGGCGTTTCTGCCGCTGGGCGTAGGCACGTTCTCGCGGTGGCCGCCCGCGGTGGTGACCAGTGACCGCACCTGGTTGATCAGTGTCTGGTACCCCTGATCACCTGCGTCGAGGTCCCAGACCAGCTGGTGCCATGCGTCGGAACTGGCGGCCAGTTCGGTATGGGCGGGATCGAGAGGGCTCGTGACCGCTGTTTTGTCGGCCGGGCTCTGCGCCGGGTGGGTGGCCGGAAGCCCGTGGGCGGCGACGGCGCCCACGACGATTGCGGGTACGGCCAGTGACGCGCCCATGCGCCGGAGAAGACGAAGTGCCATTGCGTTTCCTTTGCTCGTCCGTGTGACTGCCAGCGGTGCGCTCGGCGAGGACCGGCCGGCGGAACGCCCCTACGTTGGCCACCCGAACGTTGATGCTCACCCCCCTTTCATCAGGAAAATCAATTCCGCGAGGCACACTGGGGTTGATGTGCTCCCAGCTTGGGACGCCGTCGGCGACACCCTCAGCGTGTGCCTCCTCGGCGCAGGACCTTGTCCATGCCGACCGCGACGACGACGAGGGTCCCGGTCGCGACATCCTGATAGAGGCTGTCGATGCCCGCCTGGGTGAGTGGGCGTGTCGGTGGCAGCGGTTGTGCGTCAGCCGTGTTCGGTTGTTGATTGCCTGGTCATGCGTTGTGGGCGTGGGCTGGTCTGCTGTCATGAGGTGGCCAAGTGGCTGCCATTTAGTGGCTGGGGCGGGGCGGGTTGGCTGTCGTGGGGGTGGCTGTTCCTACCGACCACCACGCGCCGACTTCCTGCGGCTGCTCGCCCCCGGACTGCCGCCCGCCCGCGCCGAACTGGCCATCGGCGCCGACGTCGGCTCATAGCGCCGCAACGATCCGACGTACGCACGGGCCTGCGCCGCGGTCAGCGCGGCCGCCGCGTCCTACGTCTGTCCAGCGGGACCGGGGCAGCTTCACCCCGGAGATCACAGCGCAGTTCCTCAAGCACCTGCAGCCAGGGCTGAAAGCGCCGTGCTCGGGACCCCTCCCCGGAACCCGGACCTACTCTCCGGGGGCATGAGCGATGCAGAGGCAGATGTACCCCGTGCCGACAGGCCATCGGATCCCCCAGGGCGGCCGTCGAGGCCCTGGCATCAGCGCGTCCCATCCAGCGTCCCGCTCACTCCCCTCGGCCCAGCTTCGGGCACGACCTTCAAACGGAGCCTCCTCGCCGCGGCGCCATGGGGCACGCTGCTGGGCATCCTTCTTGTGGTAGCGGCGGCGCAGGGTGCTGATCTAGAGGAGGTGTTCGGGGCCTTGATCATTCTTATCGGAGGATCGACCCTGCTGGCTGCCTTGTTCACCTGGTGGCTCGCACACAAGCGGCGACGACCGTTCTGGCAACTGGTGGTGCTCGCGCTGCCGATGTCCTTGGTGACCTTCGTGCGGAGCCCGGCGGGTGGCGAAGGTCGAATCGATGGGGTTTGCGGTGCGAGGTCAGCCTGCCAGCCACGGCGCTCAGTCACTACCTCCCCCAAACTTCACCCAAACGATCTTTGAGTGGCAAGCGAAAACGTCCTGACCTGTAGATATTTGGGTACCGAGTGGCGTTCGACCAATGCTGATAAGGATGAGGCCACAGGTTCAAATCCTGTTAGCCCCACACCACGAAGACCCCCAAACAGTTGCGGTTGGGGGTTTTTCCGTGTCCGGCGGCGCACGCAAGTTCGCCCGGCTGTGATCGCGATCGAGGGGTATTCGGCGGCTGCGTCGTCTATGTCAGGTCGTGCACGGAGCGGCGGAGTCCGCCTCCTCCCCGTCCTGGGAGGCTGTGTCCATGTCCGTCGGCGGGCGGTGGCGGCAGCTGGGTGAGGAGCCGTGGGCCTCGGCGTGGATGCGTTGCTTCATCGTGGGAGGCAGGGTGCGGCTGAAGGACAAGGCCCAGGGGGACATCGCGGGGGCCGTGACCGTGGGGCTCGCCTTGCGGGCGGGCTCGGTCTGGGGTACCGGGGTGGCCGCAGCCGCAGCCGCTGTCGTGACCAGTCCGAGTGTCGTGCACAGTGCGATGAAGGCGGTGATGATGGCGGTCCACAACTTCATGACCTTGTTCCTGGCCATAGCCCCTCACTTTCGGGTTGGGCGATTTGCGTACTTTCCTCATGATGTGTATGAGGGCCGCGAAGTGGTGGACCGACGCTCGCGGTGCCTCGCTCTTCAGATGAACACCACCCGGATGGACCCAAGAGATCCGTAAAGTGGAAGAAGGCGCCGAAAACTGCAGAATCCAGTGAGTTGTCACTCTGCGGTCGGAGCCGCGGCGTCCGCTTCTACGGCTGTGTGCCGGGCGGGAGTTGAGGGCCGACGCAGGTCACCGATCGGTATCGGTCGGTGTGTATAGTCGGGCGCCAGAGGTCCCCTACGTCAAGGAAAGACGAGGTCGCGCGGTGAAGAAGCTTCTCCTGGTCGCACTGGCCGCCATCGGCGGGCTCCTCGTGTACCGCCAGATCCAGGCGGATCGCGCCGAGCAGGATCTGTGGACGGAGGCGACTGACTCCGTGCCCACGGGTTCGTGAGTAGCGACGACAGTCTCAGTACAGACCCCGACCGCCCTCGCGGTCGGGGTTTTTTGTTGTCTCCAGGGCTGTTTCCAAGTCTGTCGCCATGTCTTCGCGCCCCCGTCTTTGTGGCGGCATGCACAGGAAGCGCTTGTGTCGCCGAAGCAGGGATGGCGCGGCGGCGAGCGGGGCAGGATGGTCGGGGCTTCGCGGTGTTCGGGGCGAGATGATGCCGGTTCGCGACAGCCCGAAGAGTGACGATCCGGGGCTACGACGAGGGGTGGCGCGTGATGGGGCGGCGCACGGGGTGGTGGTGCGGCCGTACGGTCATGACCTGCATGGCGGCGCTGTGCGCGGTCGCGGTGCTGCCCGGGCCGGCGCAAGCACAAGCGCGCGAGCAGGGGGTGGCGGCCGGTTCCCCTGTTCCGTACGCCTTCGCCGACGACGCCCGGCAGGTCGAGGGCGCGTCGAACAGGACCGAGGCGGTACAGCTCGCCCCGGGCGGGACCTACCGAAGCTCCCTCCAGAACAACGAGAAGGCCTACTACCGCCTCCGGCTCGACAGCGCCTCCAACGCGTACGTCTCGGCCACCGCAGTCCCCAGGGCGGGGACAAAGGTCGCCTCCTCGGACGGCATCAAGGTCTCCCTCCAGGACTCCGCCGGCCGCAATTGCTTTTCCGGAGACGCCGATGAGGCCCGGATCGGGCCCACCGAGAGCCCGCGCCCCCTCACCGCCTGGGCGGCACGCAGGGCCGGTCCCGACGGCTTGGCCTGCCAGACGGCAGGGACGTACTACGTGGCCGTGGAACGCACCAGCCGAGCCGATTCCTCGCCGGACGACTGGAGTCTGGAGCTTCAGTACGTGTCCGAGCCCGCCCTCGAGAAGACCGGCCCTACGACGGCCCCCGAGACCTGGAACTCCGGCTCCCCAGAGCCCGTCAGCGGCACCGCCAAGCCCCGCAGGGGCGGTACGAGCTTCAACGACGCGCGCGCCCTCGAGGAGGGCGTCTGGAAGGACGGCATCAGGGCCGGGCAGACGCTCTACTACCGGGTCCCGGTCGACTGGGGGCAACAGCTCTACGCCACCGCCGAACTGGGCGCGGCCGACGGCGACGGCTTCCTGGGCACCGCCCTCGTCATGTCGCTCCACAACCCCGTGCGCGCCTTCGTGGGCAACGCTCGCACCGGATACGACGGCACACCGAGGGCGGCTGTCCTGGAGCCGCTGTCCGCGGTCGCGTACGAGAACCGGTACACCGTCGACGACCAGGTCGGTGGGATGCGATTCGCCGGCTGGTACTACCTTGCCGTGCATCTCGCCGCCGAGACGGCTGACAAGTTCGGCGACGGGCCGATCGAGCTGCTACTGAGCGTGCGGGTGAGCGGTGCGCCGGGCGCCGAGCCGGCGTACGCGGGAGCGGCCAGGCCGCGCGGTGTGTTCGAGGTCACGGAGGAGGACACGGACGCGGCGGCGAGCGGGGCCGGGGCCGGGGCAGCGAGCGGGCGCGACGGTGGTGACAGCGCCGCCACGATGAAGCTGGTGGCCGCTGGCGGGATCGGCGCGGGGAGTGTGCTCGTGCTGGGGCTCGGGGTGTGGACCGTGGTCGCCCGGAGACGGGCGGGGGGTTCGGCGGCGATGGCCGGCGGTGCGGTCGCGCGGGGATACGAGCCGCCGCGGGCACCGTAGGCGGCTGACCCAGGCCAGGGCTCACCGGCTGAGGTTCGGGCGCCACGGGGGCTCTCGTGCTTTCAGTTGTCGGGCTCTCGGCTCAGATCTGAGTCAGGGCCCAGAACCCGACCGCGAAGCAGACCAACGCCAGCAGCAGCACCGGAATTGCCACCTGTGCGGGCGGCCCGGGGCGCCGGAGCGCGCGCCTGCCGCGGCGCCGCGCAATTGGCTGTGGCTGAGGTGGAACCTGGACGTCGCGAGCGGTGTAGGAAGCAGTAGAGGCAAATGCGTACGGCTGCGACGCGGGGGTCGCGACCTGGGGGGAGGGCACATGGGCGGGTCCGTACGACGGAGCGTGGGCGGGAGCCGGGAGCGCGAACGAGCTGGGGGGAGTGGGGGCTTGCTCGGGCTGTGGCTGAGCTGGCTGCTGGGGCTGTGGGTGTGCCTGCTGCTGGTGCCGCTGTGTGTGGGAGGTGGCCGTCCGGGGTTGAGGCGGAGGCGGGAGGTGGAAGCTGCCGGTGTCCGACATCGTGGACGCCGGGGAGGGCTGTGGGGTTACGGCATCGGGGGCGGGCGGAGGCGGTACGGCGTCGGGCGTGGGGGAGCCGACAGGGGGTACGGCCGTGGAGGTGCCGTCAGAGAGTACGGCGCCCGCGTGGGTCGGAGACGAGACGGCACCCGTCTGTGGATGCGGCGGCGCAGTGCCCGCGCTGGGGTGGTCAGCCGAGCTGTCGTGGCCCGGGCTGGGGTGCTGAGTCCCGCTGCCGTGGATCGAGTTGGGGTGCTGGGGAGCGCTGTTGTGCCTCCGGTCAGGTGTGGACGGGAGTGGGCCGTCCGGGCCGGAGCCCGTCGGCAGCGGTCCGGACGGGCCGGAGCCTGGCGGCGGTCTATCCGGTTCGAACCCCGCCGGGAGCGGACCCTCCGGGCCGAACCCCGGCGGGAGTGGACCGAGTTGGTCGAAGATCTCGATCACTTCGTCGTCAGGGCCCGGGTCCGGCAGGAGCTCTCTGGCCGCGGCGAGGGCCTTGCGCGCCCCCGTGGCGGTGCGGAACCGCGCCTGTGGGTCCGGCTGCACCAAGGCGGCCACGACCTGCCACAGCGGCTCGGGAACGCTCTTCGGGGCACCAGGGGTGCCATGAGCCGCGAAGTGCTCGATGAGTGCCCTGGCATCGGGCTTGGCGCCTTCCAGCAGATAGAGGGCGACCAGACCCACGGCGAACAGGTCGGCGGGGAAGTCCGGCTCCTCGCCGAGCAGTTGCTCGGGTGCGAGGTAACCAGGCGTTCCCACCACGTAGTTGGTCTCCGTCAGCCGCGGCTCGCCCAGACGCATCGCAATGCCGAAGTCGGACAGCCGCAGCCGCGGACGGGCCGTTCCGGTCGCCTCCAGCAGGATGTTGGCAGGCTTGATGTCGCGGTGCACGACCCCCTCCGCGTGCACCGCGGCAAGCCCAGACAGCAGCTGGTCGAGCAGGGTGCAGACGAACACCGGCGGCAAGGGGCCGTAGTCCCCGATCAGATGGACCAGCGAGCCTCCGCCCACCAGGTCCATGGTGAACAGGACCTTGTCGTCGTCGGCCGCCCAGCTGGCGGGAGCGAGCACATGCGGGTGATCGATCCGCAGCGCCTGCTCCCGCACGAAACGCAACAGCGCGTGCGCGTCGCTCTGTTGCAGGACCTTGGCGGCCACATACCGGCGCCGCCGGTGGTCCCAGGCGCGCCAGACCGCACCGACTCCCCCGCGTCCGATCGGATCGGCCAGTTCGTACCGGCCGGCGAAGACCTCACCCATGGTCGTGCGTCGCTCCCCCTTCGGCAGTCGGTCCGGCGGCCTCATCGAGAGGCCCGGCTGCCTCGCTCCCCGCAACCAGCAGGCTCAACAGATCTGCGGATACGGGAGGTTCAGCAACCGGGCGGTGGGCTCAGCTCTGGTGGGACTGGTAGTGCGCGACCGCGTCGGAGGTGCGGCCCGCTCCGTAGACCCGGAGGAACTCTGCCAGTTCCGGGTGGCTCGGGGCGAGGGTGTCCGCCGCCTCGATGATGTCCCCCGCGGCCGCCACGGAGCGGAGCAGCGACTGTATCTCGCGTACCACCCGCTTGACCGTGGGAGCACCCGAACTGCTCGTCGACTGCGTGCTGTTGCTGAGCACCGAGCCCCCCTGCGACTTCTTTATCTCGTCCATGCGCTCGGTGGCCTCGGCGGCGCTCACGCTGCCGTCGGCGACCTGACCGGCGAGGTCCTGCAGCAACTGCACTCGCTGCACCACCGCCGGGTTACCGATTTTGGCGCGCTGACCACTCATCAGCTGCGACAACATCGGTGCGGACAGTCCCAATACCCCCGCCAGACGAGCCTGGTTGAGCCCCAGGTCGTCTATGAGCCTACGGAAGAGCGCCCCCAGCGGCTCTCCGTACCAATTCCGCTGAAGCTCCCGCGCTCTTGCGGTTGCTTCCTGTTGTGCGGCGTCCATTCGCGTCTCCCCATCGCTACGTACCGCGGTTCGCTGAAGCGAACCACGTCGAGCATCTTATGGAGAGTGGTCGTTCGCCGGGACCCCCAATCCTTTTGCAGGATCCTGGGGGTAACCCGGTACTCTGGGCTGCGACGCTCTTCCGGGAGATGATTCTCCTGGCGGACGCTTCCCATCCGGGGCCTTAGCTCAGTTGGTAGAGCGCTGTCTTTGCATGGCAGATGTCAGGGGTTCGACTCCCCTAGGCTCCACACCCGGAAGGCCCCTCCGACCTGCGGAAACGCGGTTGGAGGGGCCTTTCTGTATCGGCTTTGCCTGATCCATGAGCCTCGGTCGCCTCGGCTGTTTCCACGGCCCCGGTTCCACGTGAAACATCGCTGTGGGCGGGAGACCTCAGGCCTCCCGCCCACAGCGATATTGAAACCAAGCGACGTTGAAACCAGTCGATGAAGGCAGCCACGAACCGCGACGAGCTGACACGAACCAGCTGCGTCAGCCGCGTTCGTCGCGCTCCGCCGCCTCCGCCTCGGCCTGCTTCGCCTGGACTTCCGGGTCGAGCGCCTCCTGGCCGCTGCCGTCGACCGAAGTCAGCTGACCGGTGTCCGGCACCTCCGTGGCGGCCGGCGGCTCCACCAGCCAGTCGGGGTTGGCCTGCTTGTCCCACCACTTCCAGGCGGCGAAGGCACCGCCCGCCAGGACGCCCAGAACGGCCAGTCCCTTCGCGAGGCGTCCGACCCTGGCCCGCCGCTGATGCTTACGGGCCAGCTTCTCGATCTCCTTCGGCGAGACCTGGCCGCGCAAAGCCGCCAGAGCCGCCGCACTACGGGCCGCGGCCTCCTCGCGGACAGGGCCGGCCGCCGTCCTGGCCTGCTCGATCCTCGGCCGGGAGTACTCGGCGGCCTGCCGGGCGGCGACGCGGGCGCGCAGCGCAGCCTCGTGGGCGGCGTAGTCGACCTTCGGCGGCACATGAGTGCGTGCCTGCTCCAGACGCGGCGCGAGATGGGCGTCGTACTGTGTACGAGCCTGATCGGCGGCCTGGTGAGCGGCGGCCGACACCTTCGGCGCGAGCCGTACGCGTGCTTCATGCGCGTAGTGCGCGGCCCGGTCCTTGGCCGTGTCGGCGTAAGGCGCCACCGCTTCCGCGGCGTGCAGCACGCTGCCCTTCGCCGAGCCGGTCGCGGCGCGCACGCTGTCGATGCGGGTCACGGGAATCCTCCTCCTCGGTGGCGTACGGGGGGAAGTGCGGAGATCCCCCGGAAAGACACAGTTCACCTTTCCACCCTTATGGGGATCATGCCTGTCGGAGCGCTCCGGGGCATTCGCGAGCGGGCATCCGGGTCATGCGAACCGACTGCATGCGCACGCGGGGGCAATAACTGATCAATACGGTGCAACAAGGGCTTGTCGACGACAATGCCACGGATTCACCGGCCATGCCCCCCTTAGGTACGAAGCAGCTCAGAACGGTGGCGACGCACGACGGGCAGGGCCGACCGTGCGAGGATCGAGACGTCACAAAGGACAACGGAAGGCAGATCGTGGCTGAGCAGCTCTACGCCACCCTGAAGACCAACCAAGGCGATATCGAAGTCCGGCTCCTGCCGAACCACGCGCCCAAGACGGTCCGGAACTTCGTCGAGCTCGCCAAGGGCGAGCGTGAGTGGACCAACCCCGAGACCGGGGAGAAGACCACGGACAGGCTCTACGACGGCACGGTCTTCCACCGGGTGATCAGCGGATTCATGATCCAGGGCGGTGACCCCCTGGGCAACGGCACAGGCGGCCCGGGCTACCAGTTCGAGGACGAGTTCCACCCCGACCTCGCCTTCGACAAGCCGTACCTGCTGGCCATGGCGAACGCCGGCCCGGGCACCAACGGCTCACAGTTCTTCATCACCGTCTCCCCGACGGCCTGGCTGACCCGCAAGCACACCATCTTCGGCGAGGTCACCGACGCGGCCAGCCAGAAGGTCGTCGACTCCATCGCCTCGATGCAGACCAACCCCCGCACCGACCGCCCCGTCAACGACGTGGTCATCGAGTCGGTCGTCGTCGAGACCCGCTGAGCCCCGAACCTCCGCTCGCAACCGCCAAGGCCAGGGAACCAATGTGCCCCGCCCGTCCGTAGAAGGAAGGGCGGGGCGGTGCATTGGGGTACGCGTCCCAGGGACACCGCCGTGTGCCCGTCGTACGGAGAATGAGGGGACCCCATGGACCAGGTGCCAGGCAGCCCGCAGGGACCGCAGGACGCCCAGAGCCTGCCCACCTGCTACCGGCACCCCGACCGGGAGACCGGCATCAGCTGCACCCGCTGCGAGCGCTCCATCTGCCCCGAGTGCATGATCAGCGCCTCGGTCGGCTTCCAGTGCCCCGAGTGCGTACGAAGCGGCTCCGGCACAGGCCACTCACCGACCGCCAGCCAGCCCCGCACCCTCGCAGGCGGCACGCTCACCGAAGACCCGAGGCTCGTCACCAAGATCCTCCTCGGCCTCAACCTCGCGCTCTTCCTCGTGCAGCTCTCCATCGGCGACCGCTTCACCGACAGCTTCGACCTCATCGGCCGCGCCCTCGTGCCGGGCCTCGGCCTCGAAGGCGTCGCCGAAGGACAGTGGTACCGCCTCGTCACGGCCATGTTCCTGCACGGCAGCGTCATCCACATCGCCTTCAACATGCTCAGCCTGTGGTGGATCGGCGGCCCCCTCGAAGCAGCCCTCGGCCGCGCCCGCTACATCGCCCTCTACGCGATCTCCGGCCTCGCAGGCAGCGCCCTCACTTACCTGCTCGCCGAACCCAACCAGCCCTCGCTCGGCGCATCCGGCGCCATCTTCGGGCTCTTCGGCGCCACCGCCATACTCATGCGGCGCCTCAACTACGACATGCGCCCCGTCATCGCCCTCCTGGTGATCAACCTGATCTTCACCTTCGGGTGGAGCAACATCGCCTGGGAAGCCCACATCGGCGGCCTCGTCGGCGGCGTGGTCATCGGCTACGCGATGGTCCACGCACCCCGCGGACGGCGGGCTCTGGTCCAGTACGGCGTCTGCGCACTGGTGCTGGTCGCGGTTGTGGTCATGACACTCATCAGGACCGGTCAGCTCACCTGACGGACGGCGTTGTCCACAGACTGTGCCGGATCTTGTGCATGCTGTGTGGGAACAGGTGTGCCCCTTGTCGCTGACCTGCGTTTTCGCAGGCAGGACAAGGGGTGAACAGACTTCCGGATCCCAGTGGGTCAGTCACACCGGTGTCAACGCCCGATGGGTTATCCACAGATCTTCGGATGTTTTCCACCGCCCCACTGTGGATGGTTGTGGACGGCTGTGGATAACTCTCAGGGGCAGTGAGAGCCAGCACTTGGTGCAGCTCCCCGACACCTTGCGGCCGCGTTACTTCCACTGCGTAGAAACGGCGAATCCCGCGGCGATGAACCCGAAGCCGACCACGATGTTCCAGTTGCCGAACGCGTCGATCGGCAGTGAGCCGTCCGTCACATAGAAAACGACGATCCAGGCCAGGCCGATGAGGAACATGGCCAGCATGACCGGAGCGACCCAGCTGCGGCTGGTCAGCTTGATATTGGTTGCCTGCTTCGCCGGGGGCGGCGTGTAGTCGGCCTTCTTGCGGATACGTGACTTCGGCACGAGGGTCTCTCCTGTCGATGCGCTGCGTGGCCGCGCAGGGAATGTTGGCTGGCTCCGGGGCAGCGTACAAGGGGACTCTTAGCGCTCCCCCGGGCGTCCGTTAGCGTAGTGCTTCCGCGGCGCCGAAGGAGATAAGGGTACGTTGAGCAATTCTGCCGACTCGCCCCAGGCGAGTTCCAGCCCTGTGCGTATGCGGCGATTTCGTCCGGTGCGTGTGCTGACGGCGGCTGTGTTCGCTCTCGCCGGGTTGATCTTCTTCACCAGTTTCAATACGGCCAAGGGCACCAATATCAGGACGGATGCCTCGTTGCTGAAGCTCTCCGATCTCATTCACGAGCGCAGTCACAAGAACGGTCGGCTCGACGAGAGCAACGCGACCTTGCGTGAGGACGTCGAGGCGCTGGCCGACCGTGATGACGGCAGTACGAAGGCGGAGGACGAGAGGCTCGCGGCTCTGGAGAAGAACGCGGGTACGCAGAAGCTCAAGGGCGAGGCGCTCACGGTCACGTTGAACGATGCTCCGCCCAACGCCACGGCCAAGCTCCCCGGCTATCCCGAGCCGCAGCCGGACTACCTGGTCATTCACCAGCAGGATCTGCAGGCCGTCGTCAACGCCATGTGGCAGGGCGGTGCCAAGGGGATCAAGGTCATGGATCAGCGGTTGATCTCCACCAGTGCCGTTCGCTGCGTGGGCAACACCCTGATCCTTCAGGGCCGGGTCTATTCGCCTCCGTACAAGATCACGGCGGTCGGTGACCCGGAGAAGCTGCAGAGGGCCCTGACCGCGGCGCCTGCGATCCAGAACTACATGGTGTACGTCAACGTCTATGGGCTCGGCTGGAAAGTCGAGGAGGAAGGGCCAGTGACTCTTCCCGGCTACTCGGGCACAGTGGATCTCCACTACGCGAAGCCTGTGGAGTAAGCGCGCCGGGAGCCGCCGATGCGAGTGATCATCAGGACGTTGAGCGAACTGTGTATCACCGTGGGCAGCGTGATCGTGCTGTTTGTCGCCTACGTGCTCTTATGGACCGGCGTGAAGGCCGACAGCGCGATGGACGACCAGATCGCCAGCCTCCAGGACCGGTGGTCGAAGGGCACGGTCGCGGCCGAGTCCGAGGCGTCCGAGGCCCCCACCCCCGAGAACCCCGAGCCGCCGGCGCCGTACCAGGACGGCGATCCCTTCGCCGTCATGTACATCCCGAGGCTCGGTTTCACGTGGAACAAGCCCGTGCTCGAGGGCACGAAGACCGACACCCTCAAGAAGGGCCTCGGCCACTACGCGAGCACCGCGCAGCTCGGCCAGGAGGGCAACTTCGCCGTCGCGGGCCATCGCCGCACCTACGGAGACCCGTTCAAGGACTTCCCCAAGCTCCGCGCCGGCGACGCGGTGGTGCTGACCGACGGCACGACATGGTTCACGTACCGGATCGACAAGGGGCCCTACAAAACAGTGCCCACGGACATCGCGGTGATTGACCCTGTGCCACCCAAGTCCGGATACACCCGCGAGGGCCGCTATCTGACGCTGACGACCTGTGAACCGGAATGGGGCCGCAGCCACCGGCTGATCGTGTGGGCGCACCTCGATGCCACACAGCCCGTGGAGGCTGGGAAACCTGAGGCGCTGCGCCGTTAGTCTGGTGTGGTACGGCGACGGAAGGGACGGCATGTACGGCTGGATCTGGCGGCATCTGCCGGGAAACACCTTGGTGCGGGCGCTGATTTCGCTCGTGCTTGTGCTCGCGGCGGTCTATGTGCTGTTCCAGTACGTCTTCCCGTGGGCCGAACCGCTGCTTCCCTTCAACGATGTGACGGTGGACAACCAGTGAGCGCGCGGATTCTCGTCGTCGACAATTACGACAGCTTCGTCTTCAACCTGGTCCAGTACCTGTATCAGCTGGGCGCCGAGTGCGAGGTGCTGCGCAACGACGAGGTGTCGACGGCGCATGCTCAGGACGGTTTCGCGGGTGTGCTGCTGTCGCCCGGGCCCGGCACTCCGGAAGAGGCCGGTGTCTGCGTCGACATGGTGCGGCACTGTGCGGCGACCGGCGTCCCCGTCTTCGGGGTCTGCCTGGGCATGCAGTCGATGCAGGTGGCGTACGGCGGTGTCGTGGACCGAGCACCCGAGCTGCTGCACGGCAAGACCTCCCTCGTCGAGCACGAAGGTCGGGGTGTTTTCGCGGGGCTCCCCTCTCCTTTCACGGCGACGCGTTACCACTCGCTGGCCGCCGAGCCGGGGACCGTTCCGGCCGAGCTGGAGGTCACGGCCCGTACGCATGACGGGATCATCATGGGGCTGCGGCATCGTGAACTGCCCGTCGAGGGCGTGCAGTTCCATCCCGAGTCGGTGCTGACCGAGCACGGTCACCGCATGCTGGCCAACTGGCTGGCCGAGTGCGGTGACCCGGAGGCCGTGGCCAGGTCGACGGGGCTTGCCCCGGTGGTGGGCAGGGCCACGGCGTGACCGCCCTGCGCCCCGAGCGCGACAGTGCCGCCCCGTACGGTGAGGACACCGTGTACGGGGCCGCTGCCGCGTATGGCGGCGCTGCAGGGCCGGAGCAGGAGTGGTACGACCCGCAGGGGTATGCGCGGGACTGGTACGGGGAGCAGACGGCTTCGTCGTACGCGGAGCCGCAGTCTTCGCCGTCGTACGAGCCCTCGCACGAGCCTTCGTACGACGAACTCTCCCCGAGGCCGAGGCCCGACCGCGGGGAGCCACCGTACGGAGAGGCATGGCAGGAGGAGGCGTACTCCCAGCCGTACGAGCCCGTTTCGTCGCCCCCTCCGATGCCCCCGATCGATGAAGAGACCGTCGCGCTGCGCGTGCCGGACAGCGAGTCCATGCGGGCGGCCAGGTCCGCCACGCACGCCCGCTCCCATGCCCCGGATGCCGGCGGCCGTGCGGCCCGCCGTAAGGCCGCCAAGCGGCATGGGCGGCATGGCGGGTCGGTGCACGAGCAGTCGGCGGAGGAGCACGGCGCGACACCGCGCTCGCGGGTGGAGGCGCGGCGGGCGGCTCGGGCGCAGAAGCCCGGGATGGCGGTGATGGCCAGCCGGGCGATCGGTGAGGTGTTCATCACCACCGGCGTGCTGATGCTGCTGTTCGTGACGTACCAGCTGTGGTGGACGAACATCCGGGCGGAGGCCCAGGCGGGCAGTGCGGCGAGCAGTCTGCAGAACGACTGGGCGGCCGGCAAGCGCAAGCCGGGGGCGTTCGAGCCGGGGCAGGGCTTCGCCCTTCTGCACATTCCGAAGCTGGACGTGGTCGTGCCGATCGCCGAGGGCATCGACAAGAAGCGCGTTCTGGACCGGGGCATGGTCGGTCACTACGCGGAGGACGATCTGAAGACGGCGATGCCGGACGAGAAGAAGGGCAACTTCGGGCTTGCCGGGCATCGCAACACGCATGGCGAGCCGTTCCGGTACATCAACCGCCTCCAGCCCGGCGATCCGATCGTCGTCGAGACGCAGGACCAGTACTTCGTCTACACGATGGCGTCGATCCTGCCGGTGACGGCGCCGAGCAATACGGCCGTCCTGGACGCGATCCCCAAGGGGTCGGGTTTCACCACGGCGGGCCGCTACATCACTTTGACGACCTGCACTCCCGAGTTCACCAGCAAGTACCGGATGATCGTCTGGGGCAAGATGGTCGAGGAACGGCCGCGCAGCAAGGGCAAGCCGGATGCGCTCGTCAGTTAAGGACAGATGAAGAGTGGCAGCGACGACCGACCACGAAGAGCAGACCGCGGCATCGGCGCATTCGCCCGCACCGCGCCGTCGCGGCCCCGGCCGGATCGCGATGGCCGTCAGCGTCTTCGGTGAACTCCTCATCACGGCGGGCCTGATCCTCGGCCTGTTCGTGGCCTACTCGCTGTGGTGGACGAACGTCGTCGCGGACCGCAAGGCCGACAAGCAGGGCGACAAGGTGCGCGACCACTGGGCCGAGGGCCGCGGTCCGATCGGCCTGGACACCAAGGACGGCATCGGCTTCCTGCACGTACCCGCCATGAAGAACGGCGAGGTACTGGTCAAGAAGGGCACCGCCGCCAAGTCCCTCAACGACGGCACGGCCGGCTACTACACCGACCCGATCAAGTCCGCGCTCCCGCAGGACAAGAAGGGCAACTTCTCGCTGGCCGCGCACCGCGACGGGCACGGCGCGAAGTTCCACAACATCGACAAGATGAAGAAGGGCGACTCGATCGTCTTCGAGACCAAGGACGAGTGGTACGTCTACAAGGTCTACGAGATCCTCCCCGAGACCTCCAAGTACAACGTCGATGTCCTCGCCCCCGTCCCCAAGGAATCCGGCAAGAAGAAGCCGGGCCGCTACATCACGTTGACGACCTGCACCCCGGTCTTCACCTCCACGTACCGGTACGTGGTGTGGGGCGAGCTGGACCGGGTCGAGAAGGTGGATGACGAGCGGACGCCGCCGGAGGAGTTGCGCTGATGTGACCGGGGTCCTGTGGGACCCAGTCGGGGTGCTCGTGAAAGAGGTCCGGCACCCTTCGTACGAAGGGTGCCGGACCTCTTTCACGAGCCGTATGCGGGCCCAATGAGGACGGGTCGGTGTCAGTCCTCATTCCGGGCGGAGGCGCCGTTGACGCCGCCGAATATGCCGCCGCCTCCGTTGTCTCCGCCGCCGTTGTTGTTGCCGCCGTTGTTGAAGCCGACGGTGTTGAGGGTGATCGTTGTGCCGGCCGGGTCGTCGACCTGCTGGCCCGGGTCCGGGTCCTGGTCCTGGACGAGCGCGGTGTCGCTCTGGTCGGCGCCCGGCTGGAACTGGATGTTCGTGAAGCCGGCCTGGTTCAGGATCTGCTTGGCCTGGCCCACGGTCTGGCCGACCACCTGCGGGACCTGGACCTGCTCCTCGTCCTCGGCTTCCTTGCCGATCTGGATGTTCACCGTGGAGTTCGGCTCGGCCTGGGAGTTGGCCTCGGGGTCGGTGGCGATGACCTTGCCGATCAGGTTGTCGTCGTCCGTCTCCACGTCGACGCAGACGCCGGTGAGGTTGTTGGCCTCCATCTGTGCCTTGGCCTCGTCACAGGTCCTGCCCGTGACGTCCGGGACGGTTTCCTGCTCCGGCTTCTTGGCGACGGTCAGGGTGACGGTCGAACCCTTCTCCTTTTCCGTGCCGCCTGCCGGATCCTGGGAGATGACGACGCCCGGAGTCCGGTCCGACTCCTCGGTCTCCCGCTGGACATCGAAGCCCTTTTCCGTGAGGTCGGCCTCAGCCTTCTCGAACTGCTGACCCTCGACGTCCGGCACAGCGATCTTCGGCGCCCCCGTCGACACCGTCAGCGTGACCGTGTCGCCCTTGTTGACCGGGGTCTTCGCCTTCGGGTCCTGTGCGCAGACACTGCCCTTCGGGGTGTCGTCGCAGGGCTGTTCCTTCGTCGCCACCTTCAAGTCGACGTTCTTCGCCATGTTTCTGGCTTCCGGCACTGTCTTGTTGATGAAGGTGGGTGCCGGGAACGACTCGTCGCCCGCACCGCCCGTCGAGCTGAACACCCACCGCCCGATCAGGACCGCACCCACCAGGACCAGGATGCCCGCGACGACCAGGAGGATCGTAGAGGCGTTGCTCTTCTTCGGGCCGCGGCGGTCGCCTCCGTTGAAGCCGTAGCCGCCGTCGTCCGGGTTCATCGGGGGGAGCATGGACGTCTGCTGGCCGCCGGGGGTGGGGCGCAGGGCGGTGGTCGGCTTGTCGTCGGGGTAGCCGCCGTAGCCGACGGAGCCGAGGGCCGCGGTGGCCGCGACGGGCTGGCCGTCGAGGCAGGCCTCGATGTCGACGCGCATCTCGTCGGCGGACTGGTAGCGGTAGTCCGGGTCCTTGACCAGGGCCCTCAGGACGATGGCGTCCATCTCGGGCGTGATCTCGGGGTCGAAGTTGCTGGGCGGCTGCGGCTCCTCGCGTACGTGCTGGTACGCGACGGAGACCGGGGAGTCGCCGACGAAGGGCGGCCGGACCGTCAGCAGCTCGTAGAGGAGGCAGCCCGTGGAGTACAGGTCGGACCGGGCGTCGACCTGCTCGCCCTTGGCCTGTTCCGGCGAGAGGTACTGGGCGGTGCCGATGACCGCGGCGGTCTGCGTCATCGTCATGCCGGAGTCGCCCATGGCGCGGGCGATGCCGAAGTCCATGACCTTGACCTGGCCGTTGCGCGTCAGCATGACGTTCGCCGGCTTGATGTCGCGGTGGACGATCTGGTTGCGGTGTGAGTACTCGAGGGCCTGGAGGATGCCGATGGTCATCTCCATGGCGCGCTCGGGCAGCAGTTTGCGCCCGGAGTGCAGCAGCTCGCGCAGCGTGGACCCGTCGACGTACTCCATCACGATGTACGGGATGGAGATGCCCTCGATGTAGTCCTCACCCGTGTCGTACACGGCGACGATCGCGGGATGGTTGAGCGAGGCGGCCGACTGGGCCTCCCGGCGGAACCGGGCCTGGAAGGAAGGGTCGCGCGCGAGATCCGCGCGCAGCGTCTTCACCGCCACGGTGCGGCCGAGCCGTGTGTCATGGGCGAGATGTACCTCCGCCATGCCACCACGGCCGAGCACCTGGCCCAGCTCGTACCGGCCGCCGAGGCGACGCGGCTCTTCCATAGCTACCTACCAGCCCTCTCCGTCGGTTCCGACCGCACCCAGTTGTGTGGTCCGGCGGTGTGCTGTCCGGGCATACCGTACCCGGCTCGCCTTTACTGACCTGGCCACAACCGTCACCCGATACAGGACCGGTATCGCAACGTGCACCGATGTGAAGGGGACGTGAGCGGGGTCACTTGCTGTCGAGTACTGCCTTCATCACGTCCTTCGCGATCGGTGCGGCGAGACCGCCGCCGGAGATGTCGTCACGTTCGGCCTGGCTGTCCTCGACGACGACGGCGACGGCGACCGGCGAGCTGCCGTCGTCGGCCTTCGCGTACGAGATGAACCAGGCGTAGGGCGCCAGCTCGTTCTTGACGCCGTGCTGGGCGGTACCGGTCTTGCCGCCGACCTTGACGTTCGGGATCTGCGCCTTGGTGCCGGTGCCCTCGTCGACGACGGTCTCCATCATCGACTGCAGTTTCTGGGCGTTGTCCGGGGAGAGCGGCTTGCTCATTTCCTTCGGTTCGGTCTGCTCGACGACGTCCACATTCTGGCCCATCAGCCGGTCGACCATGTACGGCTTCATGAGGGTGCCGTCGTTGGCGATGGCCGAGGCCACCATGGCCATCTGGAGCGGGGTGGTGGCGGTGTCGAACTGGCCGATGGAGCTGAGCGCGGTCTGCGGCTTGTCCATGGCGGTCGGGAAGACGGAGGCACTGGCGCGGACCGGGACGAACTGCTCCTTGTTGAAGCCGAACTTCTCGGCGGTCTCCAGCATCTTGTCCTTGCCGAGGTCGGAGCCGACCTTGCCGAACACGGTGTTGCAGGAGAACTTCAGGGCGTTGCGAAGTGACGCGTCCTTACACGGGATGTTGCCCTCGTTCGGCAGCTCGGTGGTGGTGTCCGGCATGGTCCACGGGTCCGGCGAGTCGGTCTTCGCGTCGGGATCCGTGACCAGCTCGTGTTCGAGGGCCGCGGCCGCGGTGACGGCCTTGAAGGTGGAGCCGGGCGGGTAGGTCTCGCGCAGCGCCCGGTTGAGCATCGGGTCGTCGGGGTTCTGTTTCTTCTGGAGCTTGGTCCAGGCCTTGGTGTCGGTGTCCGTGGAGTTCCCGGCGAACGTCGACGGGTCGTACGAGGGCGTGGAGGCGAGCGCCAGGATCGCGCCGGTGGACGGGTCGATGGCGGCGACGGCGCCCTTCTTGTCGCCGAGGCCCTCGAAGGCCGCCTTCTGGGCAGCGCTGCTGAGGGTGGTGACGACGTTGCCGCCCTTCTGCTTCTTGCCGGTGATCATGTCGAGGGTGCGGCGGAAGAACAGCCGGTCGTCGTTGCCGGTCAGGATGCCGTCCTCGATGGATTCCAGCTGCGTCGCGCCGAAGGCCTGCGAGGCGTAGCCCGTGACGGGGGCCCACATCTCGCCGTCCTTGTAGGTGCGCTTCCACTTGAAGTCGCTGCTCGAGGTCTCGGTGGAGCCGGTGATCGGCTTGCCGTCGACGATGATGTCGCCGCGAGGTTGGGCGTAGCGCTCGATGGAGACGCGGCGGTTGTGCTCGTGCTTCTTCAGCGTGTCCGCCTGGACGTACTGGATCCAGTTGTCGCGGATGAGCAGGGCCATTACGAGGAGCCCGCAGAAGATCGCGATGCGGCGCAGGGGCTTGTTCACGGGCGGACCACCTGGGTCATTTCGGCGTCGGGGTTGGAGGCGGGGGCCGGTGCCGGGCGGCGGGCGGTGTCGCTGATGCGGAGAAGGATGCCGATCAGGGCCCAGTTGGCGATCACGGAGGAGCCGCCGGAGGCAAGGAACGGCATCGTCATGCCGGTGAGCGGGATCAGGCCCATGACGCCGCCTGCGACGACGAAGATCTGCAGGGCGAAGGCGCCGGAGAGTCCGGTGGCGAACAGCTTGCCGAACGGGTCGCGGGCGGCCAGCGCGGTGCGGATGCCCCGCTCGATGATCAGGCCGTACAGCAGCAGGAACGCCATGACTCCGGCCAGGCCCAACTCCTCGCCGACGGTGGCGAAGATGAAATCGGAGTTGGCGGCGAAGCCGATGAGGTCGGAGTTGCCCTGGCCGAGTCCGGTGCCGAGTACGCCGCCGGAGCCGAAGGACATGATCGACTGGCCGATCTGCTCGCAGGCCCCGGAGGTCTCGTAGCAGCCGAAGGGGTCCAGCCAGGCAGTGACACGGACCTTGACCTGGCTGGCGAAGGTGGAGACGACGACCGCGCCGCCGGCGGACATCAGCAGGCCGATGACGATCCAGCTGGTCCGCTCGGTGGCGACGTACAGCATGATCACGAACATGCCGAAGAACAGCAGCGATGTGCCGAGGTCGTTCTCGAAGATGAGGATGAGCAGGCTCACGGCCCAGAGCGTGAGGATCGGGCCGAGGTCACGGCCTCGTGGCAGGTACAGGCCCATGAAGCGGCGGCTCGCGAGAGCCAGGGCGTCTCTCTTCACCATGAGGTACCCGGAGAAGAAGACCGCGATGATGATCTTCGCGAACTCTCCCGGCTGGATGGAGAAGCCTCCGATGCTGATCCAGATCTTGGCGCCGTTGACGTTGGCGCCGAGGCCGGGAACCAGGGGCAGGAGCAGCAGGACGATGGCGGCGACCATGGAGATGTACGTGTAGCGCTGCAGGATGCGGTGGTCCTTGAGCAGCATGACGACCGCCACGAACAGCGCGATGCCGAGCGCCGAGTAGAGCAGTTGCTTTGGGGCGTCCGGACTGAAGGAGCCGAACAGGGATTCGGCGCGCTGCTGGAGTCTGGGCGACTGGTCCAGGCGCCAGATGAGCACCAGCCCCAGCCCGTTGAGCAGCGTAGCCAGCGGCAGCAACAAGGGATCCGCATACGGCGCGAACTTCCGCACAACGAGATGGCCGACCGCCGCGAGCAGGCCGAGCCCCAGGCCGTAGCCGAGCAGGCCCGACGGGACCTGGTCGTTGACGGCCAGGCCCACGTTGGCGTAGGCGAACACCGGGATGACGACGGCGAACACCAGCAGCGCCAGCTCGGTGTTGCGCCGGCTGGGCGCGCCGATGGCGCCGATCGTGGACGTATGGTGCGTCGATGGGTTCGTAGTACTGCTCATCGCGTAACGGGGCCTCTCACAGCGTGCGTTGCTTACTGCTTACCGCACAGCGAGACCAGCTTCTGCTCTTCCTCCGAGAGGCTGGGACCGGGTGTGGGAGTGGGTGCGGTGGGGGACGGGTCGGCGGACGGTGATGCCTGCGAGTTCGGGCTCTGGGTCGGTGATGGTGTCGCCTTCGACGCCACGGACGTCCTTGTGGTTCCCGTGGTGCCGCCTGCTTCGCCTTCACCTGTCTGAGAGTTATTACGGCTCTCGGCCTGCCTGCGTTCGGCGTCCTTCTTGCAAGCTGACGCCTGCGTGGCCAACTCCTCGACTTTCGACCTGGCGTCGCTGAGGCCGCCCTCGGCGATCGTGGCCTCGACCTGCTTCTGCTGATACGGCGGCAGGTACTTGAGTTCGATCTCGGGGTGGTCCTTCTCCACCTTCGACAGCGAAACCCAGGCCAGATCCTGGCTGATACCGCGGTACAGCGCGACGTGCTCGCCCTTGGTGCCGACGTAGTACTGCGTCTGCGTCCAGCGGTAACCGCCGTACAGCCCGCCGCCGATGACGGCGAGCGCGAGCACGCCGTAGAGGGATCTCTTCAGCCACTTGCGTCCGCGGCGCGGCTTGACGAAGTCGTCCTCGGTGTAGTCACCGAAGCCGTCCGTGGGTACGTATCCGGTCGTGTCGCCGCTGCCGGGCGGGCCGAACTCGCCGCCGCCCCCCGAGGGCGCGGGACGGCCGAGGCTGGAGGCGCGGCCCGCGGGCGTCTGCATCGTGCCGTCGTCGTGCATCTGCTGCTGCTGGTTCTCGGCGACCGCGCCCACGACGACCGGGATGTCGGACATCTGCCCCGCGAGGGTGTCCCCGCCGTCGATGTCGAGTACGTCGGCCACGATCACCGTGATGTTGTCCGGGCCGCCGCCGCGCAGCGCGAGCTCGATCAGCTGCTGCACGGTCTCCTGCGGGCCCTGGTAACTGGCGAGGGTGTCCTCCATCGTCTGATGGCTGACCACCCCCGACAGACCGTCGGAGCAGATCAAGTACCGGTCGCCGGCGCGGACTTCACGGATCGACAGATCCGGCTCGACATGGTCGCCGCTGCCCAGCGCACGCATCAGCAGCGAGCGCTGCGGGTGCGTGGTGGCCTCGTCCTCGGTGATACGTCCCTCGTCGACGAGCCGCTGCACCCAGGTGTGGTCCTGCGTGATCTGCGTGAGCACGCCGTCCCGCAGCAGGTACGCACGGGAGTCGCCGACATGCACGAGACCGAGCCGCTGCCCGGTCCACAGCAGTGCCGTCAGCGTCGTCCCCATGCCCTCGAGCTGGGGGTCCTCCTCGACCATCAGCCGAAGCTGGTCGTTGGCGCGCTGCACGGCCGTGCCCAGCGAAGTCAGGATGTCGGAACCCGGCACGTCGTCGTCGAGCGCGACGATGGTGGAGATCACCTCGGAACTGGCGACCTCACCGGCGGCCTGGCCGCCCATCCCGTCGGCGATCGCGAGCAGGCGCGGACCGGCATAACCGGAGTCCTCATTGCCCTCGCGGATCATGCCTTTGTGCGATCCGGCGGCGAAGCGCAGTGACAGACTCATGCGCACCTCGCCCGTCGGCTCCGGGTACATCCGCACGGTGCCCACCCTCCGGTCGGGAGCGCGCCGGGGTCCGCCCAGGGGACCGCCGCTGCGTGCTCGCTCCGCTCGCTCATTGTCGTACTACTTCCGCAGCTCGATGACGGTCTTGCCGATGCGGATCGGCGCGCCCAGCGGAATCGGCGTGGGGGTCGTCAGCCGGGTCCGGTCGAGATACGTACCGTTGGTGGACCCTAGGTCCTCCACGATCCACTGGCCATCACGGTCCGGGTAGATCCTGGCATGCCTGCTGGAGGCGTAGTCGTCATCCAGGACGATCGTGGAGTCGTGCGCACGCCCCAGCGTGATGGTCTGCCCCTGCAGCGCGACCGTCGTGCCCTCGAGGATGCCCTCGGAGACGACGAGCTTGGTGGGCGCGCCACGGCGTTGACGGCCGCCGCCGCTCGCCTGCTGGCGCTGCTGCGGGGGCGCTTCCTGCCGCCGGGCGGCCGCTGGAGGCCGTCCGCTCTCCCGGCGCGAGCCGCGCTGTGTGACACGCGTTCCGAACAGATCGCTGCGGATGACCTGCACGGCCACGATCACGAACAGCCACAGTACGGCCAGGAAACCCAGCCGCATGACCGTGAGGGTCAGCTCTGACATTGCCCCCGCTTCACCCTTCGGCTTGCCGGTAAATGATGGTGGTGCTGCCCACGACGATCCGCGAGCCGTCGCGGAGCGTAGCGCGGGTGGTGTGCTGCCCGTCCACCACGATGCCGTTGGTGGACCCGAGATCCTGGATCGTCGAGGGCGTTCCGGTCCGGATCTCACAGTGCCGGCGCGAGACGCCGGGGTCGTCGATCCGCACGTCGGCGTCGGTGCTGCGGCCCAGCACCAGCGTCGGGCGGGAGATCTGATGGCGAGTGCCGTTGATCTCGATCCAGTGCCGTACGCGCGCACCGGGCAGCGGGCCGGGCGCCGCGGCGCGGCCCTGGGCCATCGGCGACGCGGGGCCGGGACGGCCGCCGGGCGGTGGCGCGGCCGGCATGGGAGGAGCGCCCGCCTGCTGGGCCGCGGCCGGCGGCGGGAAGCCGTAGCCCCCGGGCCGGGCGGCCGGACCGCCTGCGGGAGCGCGCTCCGGAGCCTGCTGGCTGGCCGAGGAGGCGAGCGTACGACTGCGTACCCGGTACAAGCCGGTGTCGAGATCGTCCGCCTTCTCCAGATGGACCTTGATGGGGCCCATGAAGGTGTAGCGCTGCTGCTTCGCGTAGTCGCGCACCATGCCGGCGAGCTCATCGCCGAGCTGGCCGGAGTACGGGCTGAGACGCTCGAAGTCCGGCGTACTCAGCTCCACGATGAAGTCGTTGGGGACGACGGTCCGCTCACGGTTCCAGATCGTCGCGTTGTTGTCGCACTCGCGCTGGAGCGCGCCCGCGATCTCGACGGGCTGGACCTCGGACTTGAACACCTTGGCGAAGGTGCCGTTGACCAGACCTTCGATACGCTGCTCGAACTTCTTCAGGACTCCCATGGGGCACCTCCTCCTTCGTCGCTGTCCTGGTACTGCTTACTGATCGTATCCACGCGCCGGGAAATCGGCTGGTTCCCCCTGTCGGCACCGTCGACGGGTGTCGACGCCCACTGAAGTCCCCTCCCGAAGTTCCCTTCGGAGCTCCTCTTCGAACTCCCCCTGGGCACTCCCATGGGAAGGATCGTAGAGGTGGCTTCACCACAGTGTCCCGCACCCGACTGTGGTCCCTGTCCGCCTCCTGGGGAGATGGCCGGGACCGGTACGAGGTTGATACGTGAACAGGTTCTGGCCGATACGTATCGGGTGGCGGCGATGGGGCACAAGGCACTGTGAGGGGCGGCTGCGCAGGTGATGCCGGGGTCTGCAGCCCCGCCCCTGCCTCGTTGCTGCCCCCGGAAAGGGATGTGAATCCACCCTTGGCACCGTGCTAATCTTCTGCATGTCGCCAGGCGCTCCCACCCCTCGGTGAGAGACGGACGACACACCCAATGCGCGGGTGGCGGAATAGGCAGACGCGCTGGATTCAGGTTCCAGTGCCCGCAAGGGCGTGGGGGTTCAACTCCCCCCTCGCGCACACTGAAGCCCCGCAGGTCTTGGACCTGCGGGGCTTTCGCGTTGTCCGGGGCCTGGGCCGGGCGGGCCCCGGTGGCCTCGGGCTCGTCCCGGGTCGCGCCCGGGCGTCTTGGGTGAGGACAATCACAGGGCGGGCCTGGGAGTTTTCCACAGGCGCGGGGTTGTCCACAGGCCCTCACACGGATCGACGCCCGGCGGTACCGTCGTGGCCAGTTGATGTTCGTGCACGGGGGAGACGGTCCAAGTGAGCGAGAGCGGTGGCGCGGTGGCAGCACGGGCTGAGCAGACGGAACAGACGGGACGGGCCAGAGTCGCCGATGTGCGCGGATTCGCACAGTGGCCGGCTCAGGGGTCTCCCAAGGAAGAGGGCAAGGCCCTGCGGGAGCGGGTCTCGCGGGCAGCGCACACCGCCCTGGACGGGAACGGTGACCGGCCGAGCGCCGTGACAGCCGTCGAGGAGTCCAACCGCGGCCGCATCCCCGAACTCACGGCGATACGGGTCGGAAGAATGGCCGCCAGCCCCTTCGCCTTCCTGCGCGGCTCGGCCGGACTCATGGCATACGACCTGGCGCGTACGCCCATGACAGGCATCGGCGCGCAGATCTGCGGGGACGCGCACGCGGCGAACTTCGGCCTCTACGCGGACGCGCGCGGCGGCCTCGTCATCGACCTGAACGACTTCGACGAGACCGTGCACGGACCCTGGGAATGGGACCTCAAACGGCTCGCGACCTCGCTGGTCCTCGCGGGCCGGGAGGCGGGAGCGGGCGAGGACACCTGCCGCAAGGCGGCGCACTTCGCGACCGGCTCCTACCGGCGCACCATGCGACTGCTCGCCAAACTCCCGGCCCTGGACGCCTGGAACGCCATCGCGGACGAGGAACTGGTCTCGCACACCGACGCCCACGACCTGCTGGGCACCCTGGAACGGGTCTCGGAGAAGGCGCGGGCCAACACCAGCGGCCGCTTCGCCGCGAAGTCGACGGAGCCGGTCGAGGGCGGCGGACGCCGCTTCGTCGACGCGCCACCTGTGCTGCGGCGCATACCCGACGCGGAGGCGGCCGGGGTGGCGGCGTCACTGGAGGAGTACCTCACCACGCTCTCCGAGGACCGCCTCCCGCTCCTCGCGCGATACGCGGTGCACGACGTCGCTTTCCGCGTGGTCGGCACGGGAAGCGTGGGCCTGCGCTCGTACGTGGTGCTCCTGCTGGACCACCGTGGCGAACCTCTCGTCCTCCAGGTGAAGGAGACCCGCCCCTCCGCCCTGGTGCCGCACCTGAGGACGGCGGGCCTGACGGTGCCGGAGGTCGAGCACGAGGGCCGCCGTGTCGTCCTCGGCCAGAAGCGTATGCAGGTCGTGAGCGACATCCTGCTCGGCTGGACCTCGGTTGACGGGCGGCCCTTCCAGGTACGCCAGTTCCGCAACCGCAAGGGCAGCGTGGACCCGGCGGCCCTGGCCGCCGACCAGATCGACGACTACGCCCGCATGACAGGCGCCCTGCTGGCCCGCGCGCACGCCCACAGCGCCGATCCCCGTCTGATCGCGGGCTACTGCGGCAAGAGCGAGGAACTGGACGAGGCGATCGCGTCCTTCTCGGTGGCCTACGCGGACCGTACGGAGGCGGACCATGCGGAGTTGGTGGGGGCTGTGAAGGCGGGGAGGGTTGTGGGGGAGTTGGGGGTTTGAGGGGGAGGGGCGGGGTGGGGGTGGGGGGAGGGGGAGCCCCCCGAGAGGCCTGTCCAGCTAAGTGCTCCAGTCGGCGGGCGGCTCGTGACCTAGGCTGGGTGGGTGATGACGCCGGAAGCTGAGCAGTCGCAGTCCGAGCCGCCTGTTGAGGAGGGGGCCCCGGGGCCGTCGGCGGATGATGTTCCGTCGGCTGGGGGCGAGGGATCGGCTGGTGAGGGTTCCGCCGACGAGCGGTCTACAAGTGGGGATTCCGCCGATCAGGAGTCCACGGGCGGGGATTCCGCCGCGAAGGACTCCATGAGTGGGGGTTCCGCCGGCGAGGCTTCCGGTGAGGAGCAGGTGCGGCCCGAGGAGCGGCTGGAGCGGGCTGTGCGTGCCGCTGAGCAGGCGTTGATCGAGTACGAGATCGCGGTGGAGACCTTCCGCGTCGAGGTGGAGAACTTCTCCCGGTTGCACCACCAGAAGCTCGGGCCGATGTACGCGCGGCTCGACGAACTGGACGCGCAGATCGCCGAGGCCCGGGCCGCGCGCACCGGCGACCCGGAGGACATGCGCAAGGCGCAGGAGGCGCGGGCCAGGGTCATGCCGATGCCGGGGGTCGAGGAGCTGTTCCACGGCTGGCTCGACTCGGACGGGCTGTCCCCGGAGGCCTCGGCCATGCTGACCGAGCAGCCGGTTCGGCCACCGCAGCGCGTGCGGCCGAGCGACGAGGCCCGCAAGCTCTACCGCGAACTGGTCCGCAAGGCGCACCCCGACCTGGCGCAGGACGATGCCGAGCGCCGGCGGCGCGACGAATTCATCGCCCGGGTCAACGCCGCGTACGCCCGCGGGGACGAGGCACTGCTCCAGGAGCTGTCCGAGGAGTGGGCAGCCGGGCCCGTACCCAAGGAATGGCGCCCGAGCCGCGCCGAGGAGCTCTACGCCCGCCTCGAGTGGCTGGCCGAGCGCAAGGAACTGCTCAGCGTTGTGGCCCGTGACCTGGAGGAGAGCGCGATCGGCGCGATGCTCAAGCTCGCCCCGGAGGACCCCGACCGGCTGCTGGAGGAGATCGCCGAGCAGTTGCTGACGCAGCTGAGCGAGCGTGAGGCGGAGCTGGCGGGTTTGCTCGGCTAGTTTCACCGGCTGTCGGCCGGCCTCACTGGGGTACACGGTGCCCCGGGCGCAGGTGGTGGGCGGGTCGGGTAGCGTCGGGCGTATGCAATTCGGAGCTGGTGTGCCCACGGTCGAGGTCGGGGATCTCGCGGACGGAGCCTTTCTGCTGGACGTCCGGGAGGACGACGAGTGGCAGGCCGGTCATGCGGCGGGGGCGCTGCACATCCCCATCAGCGAATTCGTGGCGCGCTACGGCGAGTTGACCGAGGCGGCGCCGCAGGACGGCAGGATCCATGTGATCTGCCGCTCGGGCAGTCGTTCCGCGCAGGTCGCGATGTACCTCGTCCAGCAGGGCATCGACGCGGTGAACGTCGACGGCGGTATGCAGGTCTGGGCCGCGGCCGGGCGCCCTGTCGTGGACGACAAGGGCGAGCCGGGCTTCGTCCTCTAGCGGGTCGTCGCGTTCTAGCGAGGCGTCACGCCAGTGCGTGCGCCGCCAGCAGGTCGCCCAGTGTTTCCTCGTGGGCTGCTGCCGGGCCGAGGGAGAGTTCCAGGTGCTTGGCCCAGGCGTGGTAGCGGTGCAGTGGGTAGTCGGTGTCGGCGCCGAAGCCTCCGTGCAGATGTTGCGCGGTCTGGACGACGCGTCGTACTCCCTCGGAGGCCCAGATCTTGGCTACGGCTATGTCGCCGGATGCGGGCAGCGCCCCACCCGCCCTCGTGCTGATCCGCCACGCGGCCTGCCAAAGGGTCGCTTCCATCGCGCGCAGGTCGATATACCGGTCGGCGGCCTGCACGGCCACCGCCTGGAACGTGGCGACCGGGAATCCGAACTGCTCCCGTTTGCTGGTGTATTCACTCGTCATCCCGAGGACGCGCTCGCCCAGGCCGAGCGCCAGCGCACATGTTCCGGTGGCGAGCAGATCCCGTAGCGATTCCCAGGCGCCGTCGGCGTCGATGACGTTGCGAGCGGTGAGGCGTACGGAGTCCAGCCGGAGTTCGCCGAGCCGCTCACCCGTCGTGGACACCTGCTCGGCGAGCGCGGTGCCTTCGTGGCCGCGCGGTATGAGGGCGAGGACGGCGCGGCCCGAGCCGGTGCTCAGCGCCGGTACGACGACGAAGTCCGCGTTGCAGCCCCAGGGAACCGCCGTCTGCACCCCGTCCAGCACCCACACGTCGCCTTCCCGGCGTGCGGTGACGGCCAGTTCGGCGCTGTCGTGTCCGGTACGGCCGTTCGCGGCGACGGTCAGCACCGTCTCGCCCCGTCCGGCCCGCGCCAGCAACTCCGCCTTCAACTCCTCACCGCCGTACGTCTGCACGGCCAGCGCCGCCGCACTGCTCTCCAGCAGCGGCACCCGCGCGAGCACCTTCGCCGACTCACGTAGCACGAGGCACAGTGCGATCGCGTCCAGCCCGGCCCCGCCGTAGCGCGCGTCGAGCAGCAGGCTCAGCAGGTCGGCATCGGCGAGCTTCCCCCACAGCGTCCGGTCGAAGTCGTCCGCGACGGCGCCCGCGGTGAGCGCGGGTGAGGGCACCGCGTCCGGCGCGACTCCGGCGAACACCGCCTTGGCCGCTTCCACGGCCGCCTGCTGCTCCTCGCTGAAGCTGAAGTCCACAGCCTGTCCTCCCACGCGTACCTGATCCATCGGACGGAGCGGATGGGCCCGCTGATGGATCTGACGGAGCGTCAAGGTAGAACAGGTTCTATGAAAAGGGAACGGCGCGGCAGCCCGGGAGCTGTCGGCAAGCTGATCTCAACACCCTCCGAAACTCGCCACCGCCAAGCTCACCGGTCAAAGCTCACCCGCCAAGCTCACCGGTCGAAGTCCAGCTCTACCCTCTCCGTAGCCGGATGGGACTGGCACGCCAGCACATACCCCGCTTCTGTCTCCTCCGGCTCCAGCGCGAAGTTGCGGTCCATGCGCACCTCGCCGGAGACCAGGAACGCCCGGCAGGTCCCGCACACCCCGCCTCGGCAGGCGTACGGCGCGTCGGGGCGGTTGCGTAGCACCGTCTCCAGGAGCGGCTCGCCGTCCCGCACCGGCCAGGTGCCCGCGCGCCCGTCGAGCCGCGCGGTCACCGTGCTGTGCGCGGGGGTCGGCACGGTGGGAGCCGGTGCGGCCCCGTCGTCCAGATGGAAGATCTCCTCGTGGATACGGCTCCGCGCCACCCCGAGTTCGCGCAACGCTCGCTCCGCCCCCTGCACCAGCCCGAACGGCCCGCACAGGAACCAGCCCGCCACCGCATCGACGGGCAGCAGCGCCGGCAGCAGCCCTGTGAGCCGCTCCCGGTCGAGCCGCCCGGAGGGCAGACCGGCCTGCTGCTCCTCGCGGGAGAGCACCGTCACCAGCTGGAACCGCTCCGGGAAGCGGTCCTTCAGATCGGCGACCTCCTCGAGGAACATCGTCGAGGCGGACGTTCGGTCGCTGCGTATGAGGCAGAACCGTGCCTCGGGCTCTCGGGCCAGCAGTGTCGTGACGATCGACAGCACGGGTGTGATGCCACTGCCGCCGACCACCGCCGCGTACAGCCCGGGCGCCGGTTCGAGTGTGAAACGGCCTGCTGGTGTCATCACCTCCAGCTCGTCGCCGACACCGATCTCCTTGAGGGCGTACGTCGAGAAGGACCCGCCCTCGACGAGCCGCACCCCTACGCGCAGCGTCCGGGGTCCGTCGCCCTCCGCGGAAGCGGGGTCGGGTGCCGGCGAGCAGATCGAGTACGTGCGCCGTATCTCCGTGCCGTCGACCGTGCGCCGCAGCGCCAGGTGCTGGCCCGGTGCGTACCGGTACTCCTCGCGCAGCTCCGGCGGTACCGCGAAGGTCAGGGCGACGGAGTCGTCGGTCAGCTGGTCGACCGCGGCCACCGGGAGTGTGTGGAAGCGGGCCATCACAACTCCTTGAAGTGGTCGAACGGTTCACGGCACGACAGACAGCGCCGCAGCGCCTTGCACGCGGTGGACGAGAAGCGGCTGAGCAGTTCGGTGTCCGCGGAGCCGCAGTGCGGACAGCGCACGGGGTCCGCCACCGGGCCCGCAGCCGCTCGGGCTTCGGCCACCCCGCCCGGAGTGTGCGCGGCCGTCCGCGTCGGGCCGAGCGATATCGGAACCGGTCCCGCCGCCCGCTGCGTACGCGGCGGTGCTATCCCGAACTCCCGTAGCTTGCGGCGTCCCTCGTCCGAGATGTCGTCCGTGGTCCAGGCAGGGGAGAGCACGGTCTGTACGGTCACCTCGGGCACCCCGTGCGCGTACAGCACCCTCTCGATATCCGCCGACATGGCCTCGAGGGCCGGGCAGCCGGTGTACGTGGGCGTCAGCTCGACCTCGACCGCGCCGCCCCCACGGACGTGGACCGCGCGGAGCACGCCCAGCTCCTCCAGGGTGAGGACCGGCAGCTCGGGATCGGGCACGGAACCGGCGAGCCTGTGCAGCTCCTTCTCAAGGAGCGTCGTCTCCCCTTCGGGGGGTGTCGTCCTGGTCACCATGACGCCCCCGGGTGGCTGCGGTGCAGATGCTGCATCTCGGCGAGCATCCGTCCGAAGGGTTCCGTGTGCAGCCCCTGGCGTCCGGCGCCCGCAGTCCACGCCCCGGCTCGGGGTCCTTCCGGTACGTCGAGGGTCGCCCGGCGCAGAACGGCGGAGACGGAGTCGAGCCAATTCGTCTCCAGCTCCTGCCAGTTGACGTCCATCCCCTCGATCGGATGGAACATCTCACCGGTGTACCGCCACAGCCCCTCGCATGCCTTTCGCATGCGCTGATGGCTCTCGGCCGTGCCGTCGCCCAGTCGCAGCGTCCACTGTTCGGCGTGGTCCTGGTGGTAGGCGACCTCCTTGACGGCCTTGGCCGCGAGCGGGGCGAACTCGCCTTCCCCGGCGGCCAGTTCCGCATACAGAAGCCGCTGGTAGGTGGAGAAGTACAGCTGGCGGGCGATCGTGTGGGCGAAGTCGCCGTTCGGCTGCTCGACGAGCTGGAGGTTGCGGAAGTCGCGCTCCTCGCGGAGGTATGCCAGCTCGTCCTCGTCGCCTGCCATCGACAAGAGGACCCGTGCCTGGCCGAGCAGGTCGAGGGCGATGTTGGCGAGGGCCACTTCCTCTTCGAGGACGGGCGCCTTGCCTGCCCACTCCCCCAGTCGGTGCGAGAGCACCAGGGCGTCGTCGCCGAGGGCGAGGGCGGCCGTGGAACCGGCGGTGACCGTCACAGGTGCTTCACCCCTTCCGGGATGTCGTAGAACGTCGGGTGGCGGTACGGCTTGTCGGCGGCCGGTTCGAAGAAGGGGTCCTTCTCGTCCGGTGAGGACGCCGTGATCGCGGTGGAGGGGACGACCCAGATGGAGACGCCTTCGCCGCGCCGGGTGTACAGATCGCGGGCGTTGCGCAGCGCCAGCTCGGCGTCCGGTGCGTGCAGGCTGCCGGCGTGGGTGTGTGAGAGTCCGCGGCGCGAGCGTACGAAGACCTCCCAGAGGGGCCAGTCGTTGGTGGTCATGCTCGCGCCTCCCCGTTGTTCGCGGCGTGTTTGCCGGCGTAGGCCGCCGCCGCTTCCCGTACCCATGCGCCTTCTTCGTGTGCTTGCCTGCGCTGGGTTATCCGCTGGTCGTTGCACGGGCCGTTGCCCTTGAGGACCTCCCAGAACTCCGTCCAGTCGATCGCTCCGAAGTCGTGGTGCCCCCGCTCCTCGTTCCACTTCAACTCCGGGTCGGGGAGCGTGAGTCCGAGGGATTCGGCCTGGGGGACGCAGATGTCCACGAAGCGCTGGCGCAGTTCGTCGTTCGAGTGCCGCTTGATCTTCCAGGCCATCGACTGCGCGGAGTGCGCGGACTCGTCGTCGGGCGGGCCGAACATCATCAGCGAGGGCCACCACCAGCGGTTCACCGCGTCCTGCGCCATCTCGTGCTGCTCCGGCGTGCCGCGGCTGAGGGTCAGCAGCAGCTCGTATCCCTGGCGCTGGTGGAAGGACTCTTCCTTGCAGATGCGGACCATCGCGCGCGCGTACGGACCGTAGGAGCAGCGGCACAGGGGCACCTGGTTGGTGATCGCGGCGCCGTCCACCAGCCAGCCGATGGCGCCTACGTCTGCCCAGGTCAGCGTCGGGTAGTTGAAGATCGATGAGTACTTCTGGCGGCCGGTGTGCAGCTTGTCGAGCAGCTCGTCGCGGCTGGTGCCGAGCGTTTCCGCCGCGCTGTAGAGGTAGAGCCCGTGTCCGGCCTCGTCCTGGACCTTGGCCATCAGGATCGCTTTGCGGCGCAGGGAGGGTGCGCGCGTGATCCAGTTGGCCTCGGGCTGCATGCCGATGATCTCGGAGTGTGCGTGCTGCGCGATCTGCCGGACCAGAGTCGAGCGGTAGGCGTCGGGCATCCAGTCGCGCGGCTCGATGCGCTCGTCGGCGGCCACGGCGGCGTCGAAGACAGCCTCGTACGCCGCTGTCCGCGCGGCATCGTCCGCCGTCCCGTCCGCCTGTGCGCGGGCGGTGCGGTGCTCGGCTGCTGTCGCCATCTGGTCCCCCTCGACCTTGATCAAGCTACCGACCGATCGTTCGGTTCGTCCGATTCAATGGTGGGACGAGGGCCGTAAGGTGTCAACCGCTGTGGATAACCCGCTGTGGACAACGTCACGGTCGTGGCCGCTGTGTTCGCCGGGGCTGTGCCGGGAGGGCGGGCTTAAGTACCGTGCCGGTGCGAACGTCGCGGCGCGGCACCCCGCGGGCGGTACAGCAGCGGGCCGGCCGGCGACAGACATCAGGCGGACATCGGGAAACGGGGCGGAATGGACGCGTACGACGAGGGCTCGAACCCCCGGCACGAGCCGCCGGACGAGCCCGAGCCCGCCGCTGCCGACTCTCACCCACCGAACGACCGCGCAGCGCCTGCCGGTTCCCCGCCGGACGATCGCGCAACCCTCACCGCACCCCCGCCGAACCACCCCGCGCCCCCGCAGTACGACCCCACGCCCCCTCCCCCCACCGGCGTAGCCGCGCTGTCCCTCCGCTACCAGATCGCCGTCGCCCTGGCCCTCGCCGTCGTCACGGTCGCCGCCTGTGTGCACCTCGGCATGATGTTTCTGCACGTCGCGCCCTCGAACACGGTGACCAAGCAGCACGGACAGGCGATCGACGAGTGGGTCTACCCCGAGTTCGAGCAGAACTGGAAGCTCTTCGCCCCCAACCCGCTGCAGCAGAACATCGCGGTCCAGGTCCGCGCCGAGGTGCGGGCCGCGGACGGCGGCATCCGGACAACGCGCTGGTACGACCTCTCCGCACTGGACGGCGCAGCCATCGACGGCAATCTGCTGCCCAGCCACACCCAGCAGAACGCCCTGCGCCGCGCCTGGGACTTCTACGTGGGCACGCACGACAACGAGAACCGTCCCGACGGCCTGCGCGGCGACCTCTCCGAGCGCTATCTGCGCCGCCTTGTCGTGCTGCGCCTGGACCGTGAGCAGGCGGGCGGCCGGGGCGCGGTCGTTCAGCAGGTCCAGGTCCGCTCCCGTACGACCAATGTGCCGCCTCCGGAGTGGAGCACGGAGAAGGTCTCCGAAAAGCCCGCCTTCCGCGAACTGCCCTGGTGGCCGGTGACCGAGTCCGACCGGGCGGCAGGCACCCGCGACACGAGGACGGAGGCGGGGGCCCAGTGAGCAGCGACGACCGCACCGGCACCCTCCAGAGCAAATCCCGCCTCGACCGGAAGCTCGCACGCGGCATCTCCCGAATCACCGGTTCGGCGCTCGGCCCATACCAGAGCGCCGTCATACGCATCGGCTTCGCCGCCACCTGGCTGCTGTTCCTGCTGCGGGAATTCCCGCACCGCCGGGACATGTACGGGCCCGACGGGCCCTGGAGCTGGGACCTCGCCCAGCAGCTCATAGCGGACAACCACGCCTTCACGACCCTGATGTGGTCCGACAGCCAGATCTGGTTCGAGATCGTCTACGTTCTGGCCGTGCTGTCGAGCGCCCTGCTGATGCTGGGCTGGCGCACCCGCGCCATGTCCGTGCTCTTCATGATCGGCGTGCTCTCGCTGCAGAACCGCAGCGTCTTCATGGGTGACGGCGGCGACAACGTCATCCACCTGATGGCGATCTACCTCGTGTTCACGCGCTGCGGCCAGGTGTGGTCCCTGGACGAGCGGCGCGAACGTCGCGGGCGTGCGTCACGCGCGCGTGGAGAGCGTTCTGGGCCGGACCGGGTGGGTCCCGCTCTGTGGGGTGTGCTCGGATTCCTGCTGGCCGCGGCCACACTCGCGGGGAAGATCGACGGCGGCTTCCTGGGCGGCTGGCTGACGTTCTTCTGGGGACTGTGGGCGGCCCAGGGCCTGTGGTGGCTGGTCTCACGCCGGGCGCGGACCGCCGAACCGCGGATCTTCCTGGATGTTCTCGCCAACCTCGGCCACAACGCCGCCCTGTTCATGATCATGGCCGAGGCGTGCCTGATCTACGCGACCGCCGGCTGGTACAAGATCCAGGGCTCGCGCTGGCAGGACGGCACCGCCGTCTACTACCCGCTCCACCTCGACTACTTCTCTCCCTGGCCCGCCCTCTCCGACCTGCTGACCGCGAACGGCACCCTGGTGATGCTGGTGACGTACGGAACGGTCGCGGTGCAGGTCGCCTTCCCCTTCACGCTGTTCAACCGGCGGGTGAAGAACGTCCTGCTGGCAGCCATGATCACCGAGCACGCCGTGATCGCCGTGGTCCTCGGCCTGCCGTTCTTCTCGCTCGCCATGATCGCGGCGGACGCGGTCTTCCTGCCGACGTCCTTCCTGCGCCGCCTCGGCGGATGGGCGGCACGCGTGCGCGTGCGGCTGTTTTCCCGCGGCAGCCGCCCTACGATCCCGGGGCCCCGCAAGGGTGATCAGCGCACCCCGGAGGAGGCCGAGCAGGCGCACGTAGGCTTCACCGCATGACGGCCCCCGACGACCCCGTACGCGCCTGGCACCGGCTCGCCGACACCTCCGTACTGCTCGACGGCTTCCACGCCCTCAAGCACGCCGTACGCTTCCACGCCGAGGTCCCGGTGGCCGTCACAGCCGACCGTCGGGCGGCCCTCGCGCTGGCCGAGGAGCTGGCCTCGGACGTACGGGACACGCTCGACGGGCTCCTGGTTCAGGTCCCGGAGGACGTCTTCAAAGCCCTCGTCCCCCGGCCGCACCCCACCGCGGTGGCCGCTTTGGCGGTACGTCCCTCCCGCGCGGCCAACCTGGAGACGCTGGCCCGCACGCCGCGCCCTGCCCCCGTCGTGGTGCTCGACAATCCGCGCAACCTGGGCAACGCCGGAGCCGTGATCCGTCTCGCCGCCGGCTTCGGGGCGACCGGAGTGGTCACGACCGGCACCCTCGATCCCTGGCATCCCACGGTCGTACGCGGCGGGGCGGGGCTGCACTTCGCGACGGCCGTGGAGCGGCTCGCCGTGCACGAACTGCCTCCGGGCCCGGTGTTCGCCCTCGACCCGGAGGGCGAGGACCTCCGTGGCCTCAAGCTCCCTGACGACGCTCTGCTCGCCTTCGGCTCCGAACGCAGTGGACTGTCGCCCGAACTGCGCGCCCGCGCCGACCACTTGGTTTCCCTGCCGATGCGGCCGCAGGTCTCCAGCTACAACCTCGCCACCAGCGTGGCCATGACCCTGTTCCACTGGAGCGCGGCCGGGGCCCCGGCCGGAGGCGGGCCCCCGCCGGGCGGCCCTGACGCTCGCCCGGCCTGACCTGCCGGAAGGGCTCACGCCTCCCGGCGCACCTCCACCACCCGGAAGCGGTTCGCCACGAATGCCCCGTCGCACAGCGCCGCGTTCGCCGCCGCGTTGCCGCCCGAGCCGTGGAAGTCCGAGAAGGCCGCCGTCTGGTTGACGTACACCCCGCCGGTCAGGTTCAGCGAGAGCTGGGCGCACTCCTCCAGGCAAGCCTCCTGGACGGCCTGCTCGACCTCCTGGGAGGTCGTGTACGCGCCGACCGTCATCGCGCCCTTGTCCCTGATCGTCCGCCGCAGCAGCTCCACGCCCTCCTCGGCCGAGTCGACCGCGACGGCGAAGGAGACCGGCCCGAAGCATTCGCTCATGTAGGCCGCCTCCGCGTCGGGCTTGGCGCCGTCCAGCTTCACGATCACGGGCGTACGGACGACCGCGTCCGGGAACTCCGGGTTGCTGATCTCCCGTGAAGCCAGGGCGACTTCACCAAGGCCAGACGCGGCCTCCAGACGGGCCTTCACGTCCGGGTTCACGATCGCGCCCAGGAGGGCGTTCGCGCGGGCGTCGTCCCCGAGGAGTCCGCCGACCGACTTGGCGAGATCGGCGACCACCTCGTCGTACGACTTGGGGCCCTCCTCCGTACGGATGCCGTCGCGGGGGATCAGCAGGTTCTGCGGAGTCGTGCACATCTGGCCGCTGTAGAGGGACAAGGAGAAGGCGAGGTTCGACAGCATCCCCTTGTAGTTGTCGGTCGACTCCACGATCACCGTGTTGACGCCGGCCTTCTCCGTGTAGACCTGCGCCTGCCTGGCGTTGGCCTCCAGCCAGTCGCCGAACGCCGTCGAGCCCGTGTAGTCGATGATCCGGATCTCGGGGCGGGTGGCCAGGGTCTTCGCGATGCCTTCGCCGGGGCGCTCGGCGGCCAGCGCCACCAGGTTCGGGTCGAAGCCCGCCTCCGCGAGCACCTCGCGCGCCACCTGGACCGTGAGGGCGAGCGGCAGCACCGCGCGCGGGTGCGGCTTGACCAGGACCGGGTTGCCCGTGGCCAGGGAGGCGAACAGGCCCGGATAGCCGTTCCACGTCGGGAAGGTGTTGCAGCCGATCAGCAGGGCGATGCCGCGCGGAACCGGCATGAACTGCTTGTTCAGCGCCAGGGGATCACGCTTGCCCTGAGGCTTCGTCCACTCCGCGGTGTCCGGGGTGCGGACCTGCTCCACATACGCGTACGCCACCGCCTCCAGGCCGCGGTCCTGGGCATGCGGGCCGCCCGCCTGGAACGCCATCATGAAGGCCTGGCCACTGGTGTGCATGACCGCGTGCGCGAACTCATGCGTGCGGTCGCTGATCCGCTTGAGGATCTCCAGGCACACCACCGCGCGCATCTCCGCGCCCGCGTCGCGCCACGCGCGCTGCCCTGCCTTCATGGCGGGCAGCAGGACGTCGATGTCCGCGTGCGGATACGTGACCCCCAACTCGATCCCGTACGGGGAGACTTCGCCGCCCACCCAGTCATCGGTGCCGGGCTGGCCCAGATCGAGGCGGGTCCCCAGGAGGGCGTCAAAAGCGGCCTTGCCCTCCGCCAGGCTCAGGCTGCCGTCCTCGCCGTACGTCTTGGGGTGCTCGGGGTGCGGGGACCAGTACGCGCGCGTGCGGATCGTTTCCAGCGCCTGGTCGAGGGTGGGCCGGTGCTGGGCGATCAGCTGGTGCGCGGTGAGTTCGGCGGCGGCCATCAGGGACCAACTCCTCGTCTCTAGAGCTCTTCGTTGAGCTCGCGACCTGGGCAGAAATGGGCGGTCAGAGTTAGAGTAACCGAACGATCGGTCGGGACAAGGGGGTCCGCCGAAGCTGTGGAAAACCCCGTGCGGGAGGATCGCGAGCATGACAGCACTCGACCTCGCCGCGCCGGTGGCCGTCGTCGGCACGGGCACCATGGGCCAGGGCATCGCCCAGGTCGCACTGGTCGCGGGCCATCCCGTGCGGCTGTACGACGCCGTCCCCGGCCGGGCCCGGGCCGCGGCCGAGGCCATCGGAGCCCGCCTCGACAGGCTGGTCGAGAAGGACCGGCTGACCGCTGCCGACCGGGACGCCGCGCGCGCCCGCCTCCGCCCCGCCGAGAGCCTGGCCGAACTGGCCGACTCGCATCTCGTCGTCGAGGCCGTCCTGGAGCGGCTCGACGTCAAGCAGCAGCTGATGCGCGAGCTCGAGGAGATCGTCACGGACCACTGCTTGCTCGCCACCAACACCTCCTCCCTGTCGGTGACCGCCATCGGCGGCGCCCTGCGCAACCCCGGCCGCTTCGTCGGCCTGCACTTCTTCAACCCCGCGCCGCTGCTGCCGCTCGTGGAGGTCGTCTCCGGGTTCGCGACGGACGTCACGTCGGCCACGCGCGCGTACGAGACCGCACGCGCCTGGGGGAAGACCCCGGTCGCCTGCGCCGACACCCCCGGCTTCATCGTCAACCGCATCGCGCGGCCCTTCTACGCCGAGGCCTTCGCGGTCTACGAGGCCCAGGCCGCCGACCCCGCCACGGTCGACGCCGTCCTGCGTGAGTCCGGCGGCTTCAAGATGGGCGCCTTCGAGCTGACCGACCTCATCGGGCAGGACGTCAACGAATCGGTCACCCGCTCCGTGTGGGAGGCCTTCTTCCAGGACGTGCGGTTCACGCCCTCGCTCGCCCAACGGCGGCTCGTCGAGTCGGGCCGGCACGGCCGCAAGACCGGACGCGGCTGGTACGCGTACGGGGACGACGCCGAGCGGCCCGAGCCGCACACCGCGGAGAAGGCCCAGCCGCCCGCGTACGTCGTCGCCGAGGGAAGCCTGGGCCCCGCGGCCGAACTGCTCCCGCTGATCCGCGAGGCGGGCATCCAGGTCCGCGAGGACGAGGAGGACCACGGCACCCGCCTGGTGCTGCCCAGCGGTGGACAGCTGGCTCTTGCGGACGGACAGACCTCCGTCGAGTTCCGTGACGTCGTCTACTTCGACCTGGCGCTGGACTACCGGAAGGCGACCCGGATCGCCCTGTCCGCCTCGCAGGACACCCAGCCGGAGACCCTCGCCGAGGCCACCGGGCTCTTCCAGGTGCTCGGCAAGGACGTCAGCGTCATCGGGGACGTACCCGGGTCGATCGTCGCCCGCACCGTGGCCCGCATCATCGACCTGGCGCACGACGCGGTCACCAAGGGGGTGGCCACCGAGGAGGACATCGACACGGCGATGCGCCTGGGCGTCAACTACCCGCTGGGGCCCTTCGAATGGAGCCGCAAGCTCGGCAAGGGCTGGGCGTACGACGTCCTGGACGAGCTGCATCTGCGCGACCCCTCCGGACGGTACGCGCCATCCCTCGCGCTCTACCGCCACGCGTACGCCTCCGAGAAGCGGGAGGGCACCCCATGACCACCGCCAAGCGCGACACGTACACCCCGGAGACGCTGCTCTCCGTCGCCGTGCGGGTCTTCAACGACCGCGGCTACGACGGCACATCCATGGAGCACCTCTCCAAGGCGGCCGGTATCTCCAAGTCGTCGATATACCACCACGTCGCGGGCAAGGAGGAGCTGCTGCGGCGGGCCGTGAGCCGGGCGCTGGACGGCCTCTTCGGGATCCTCGACGAGGAGCACGCGCGCGTGGGGCGTGCCGTGCAGTGCCTGGAGTACGTCACTCGGCGCATGGTCGAAGTGCTCACCGCCGAACTGCCGTACGTGACGCTCCTGCTGCGGGTACGCGGCAACACCGGCACCGAGCGCTGGGCCCTGGAGCGGCGCCGGGAGTTCGACCACAGGGTGGCCGAGCTGATGAAGGAGGCGGCGGCCGACGGCGACGTCCGCGCGGACGTGGAGTTCAGGCTTGCCACCAGGCTGGTCTTCGGGATGATCAACTCGCTTGTCGAGTGGTACCGGCCGGACGGCCGGGGCGTGGGTGAGCGCGAAGTCGCCGACGCGGTCGTGCGGTTGGTCTTCGAGGGGCTGTGCAAGGAGGAGTAGGGCAGGGCCGCACGCCTCGAAGAAGCCGGGCCGCGGGCGGGAAGATCAGCCCTCCGGCTCCACGTCCTCCTCCTCGAACACGAGCAGCGTCCGCGTGCTGAGCACCTCCGGGATGGACTGGAGGCGGGTCAGTACCAGGTCGCGCAGGTTCCTGTTGTCCGGTGTGTGCACCAGGAGCAGTACGTCGAAGTCCCCGCTGACCAGGGCGATATGGGCCACCTCAGGGAGCGCGCGCAGTTGTTCGCGCACCGTGCGCCAGGAGTTCTGCACGATCTTCAGGGTGATGTAGGCGGCGGCGCCCTTGCCGGCCCGCTCATGGTTGATGCGGGCGCCGAAGCCGAGGATCACGCCGTCCTCGATGAGCCGGTTGATGCGCGAGTAGGCGTTGGCCCGGGACACATGGACGCGCTCGGCGACGGACCGTATGGAGGCGCGGCCGTCCGAGCGCAGCATCTGGAGGATGTCCTGATCGATGGCGTCCAGCGGACGCGGAGGAGTGTCGGCACGGCCGTCCTCCGGTCCCTCGGCCATTTGTTCAGGTGCCATGTCCCCCGCCTCCATACCATGGACGTACTGCATCCATCCCAGGCTGTGGAGAACCGTTTGTCCACAGCCTGAAGCTGCCTGTAGCCAAAATGTGCCGACGACCGAACAATCGGTAGGTGAGGCGCATCACACCGGTGTGCCGCCGAACCACTCCCACGAGGAGGTGCCGTCATGACGGTCATGGAGCAGCGGGGCGCCTATCGGCCCACCCCGCCGCCTGCCTGGCAGCCCCGCACCGACCCCGCCCCACTGTTGCCGGACGAAGTTCCGTACCGCGTCCTCGGCACGGACGCGGCGGCCGAGGCCGACCCGGAGTTGCTGCGCCGTCTGTACGGGGAGCTGGTGCGCGGCCGTCGCTACAACACGCAGGCCACCGCACTGACCAAGCAGGGCCGACTGGCGGTCTACCCCTCCTCCACCGGCCAGGAGGCCTGCCAGGTCGCCGCCGCGCTCGTCCTCGAAGAGCGCGACTGGCTCTTCCCCAGCTACCGCGACACGCTCGCCGCCGTCGCCCGCGGCCTCGACCCCGTCCAGGCCCTCGGCCTCCTGCGCGGCGACTGGCACAGCGGATACGACCCCCGCGAGCGCCGTATCGCGCCCCTGTGCACCCCCCTCGCGACCCAACTCCCACACGCCGTGGGCCTCGCGCACGCCGCGCGTCTTCAGGGTGACGATGTGGTCGCGCTCGCCCTGGTCGGTGACGGCGGCACCAGTGAGGGCGATTTCCACGAGGCGCTGAACTTCGCCGCCGTCTGGCAGGCCCCGGTCGTCTTCCTTGTCCAGAACAACGGCTTCGCGATCTCCGTACCGCTCGCCAAGCAGACCGCCGCGCCCTCCCTCGCCCACAAAGCGGTCGGCTACGGCATGCCGGGCCGCCTCGTCGACGGAAACGACGCGGCCGCGGTGCACCAGGTCCTCGGCGAAGCCGTGGCCCACGCGCGCGCGGGAGGCGGACCGACGCTCGTGGAGGCGGTGACATACCGCATGGAAGCCCACACGAACGCCGACGACGACAAGCGCTACCGCGCCGACTCGGAGGTCGAGGCCTGGCGCGCGCACGACCCGATCGCCCTCCTGGAGCACACACTGACCGAACGCGGACTCCTCGACGACGCCGGCATCCAGGCCGCGCGCGAGGACGCCGAGGCGATGGCCGCGGACCTGCGTGAACGCATGAACCAGGACCCGGCGCTCGACCCGATGGACCTCTTCGGGCACGTCTACGACCAGCCCACGACCCAACTCCTGGAGCAGGAGGCACAGCTGCGGGCCGAACTGGCCGCCCAGGAGCAGCACCACGAGTCGGAGGGAGCGCCGCGATGACCACGGTCGCCGTGAAACCGGCCACCATGGCGCAGGCCCTCGGCCGTGCCCTGCGCGACGCGATGGCCGCCGACCCGGCCGTCCACGTCATGGGCGAGGACGTCGGCACCCTCGGCGGCGTCTTCCGGGTCACCGACGGGCTCGCCAAGGAGTTCGGCGAGGACCGCTGCACTGACACGCCGCTGGCCGAGGCGGGCATCCTGGGGACGGCCGTCGGTATGGCCATGTACGGGCTGCGGCCGGTCGTGGAGATGCAGTTCGACGCCTTCGCATACCCCGCCTTCGAGCAGCTGATCTCGCATGTGTCGCGGATGCGCAACCGCACCCGCGGGGCGATGCCGCTGCCCATCACGATCCGTGTCCCCTACGGGGGAGGCATCGGCGGCGTCGAGCACCACAGCGACTCCTCCGAGGCGTACTACATGGCGACTCCGGGGCTCCATGTCGTCACGCCCGCCACGGTCGCCGACGCGTACGGGCTGCTGCGGGCCTCCATCGCCTCCGACGACCCGGTGGTCTTCCTCGAGCCCAAGCGCCTGTACTGGTCGAAGGACTCCTGGAACCCCGACGAGCCACCGGCCGTTGAACCGATAGGCCGCGCGGTGGTGCGGCGCTCGGGCCGGAGCGCCACGCTGATCACGTACGGGCCATCCCTGCCCGTCTGCCTGGAGACGGCCGCGGCGGCGCGGGCCGAAGGCTGGAACCTCGAAGTCGTCGATCTGCGCTCCCTGGTGCCGTTCGACGACGAGACGGTGACGGCGTCCGTACGGCGCACGGGGCGGGCCGTCGTGGTGCACGAGTCCGGGACTTTCGGCGGACCGGGCGGGGAGATTGCCGCGCGCGTCACGGAGCGGTGCTTCCACTACCTGGAGGCGCCGGTGCTGCGGGTGGCCGGGTTCGACATCCCGTACCCGCCGCCGATGCTGGAGCGGCACCATCTGCCCGGCGTCGACCGCATCCTGGACGCGGTCGCGCGGCTGCAGTGGGAGGCGGAGAACTGATGCCCCAGGTCCTCGAATTCAAGCTGCCCGACCTCGGCGAAGGGCTCACCGAGGCGGAGATCGTCCGCTGGCTCGTCCAGGTCGGCGACGTCGTCGCCGTCGACCAGCCGGTCGTCGAGGTCGAGACGGCCAAGGCGATGGTCGAGGTGCCCTGCCCGTACGGCGGCGTGGTCACGGCCCGCTACGGCGAGGAGGGCACGGAACTGCCCGTCGGAGCACCGCTGTTGACGGTGGCGGTCGGAGCGCCGGCCTCCGGTGACGCGGACGAGGGGTCTGGCAACGTACTCGTGGGGTACGGCACGGGAACGCCGCCTGCACGGCGCGGACGGGTGCGGCCGACGGGCCCGGCGTCTGCCGGGCGACGGCCGCCGGGCCGACCCGCGGAGGGGCCTGGCAGCGCAGATGTGGCGTCCGCCGCGCGTGCTGAGGGCACGGCGTCCGCCGGTCGCGGTGCGGAGACAGCGTCCGCAGCTCGCGCCGCGGACACGGCGGCCGCCGACCGAGGCACCGACAGCGGCGCGATGGGAACGGCGGCGCACGAGGCCGCCGCCCGCCGCCTTGCGCAGGACGTGGCCACCACCGAGGGGCGGCCAGGCGACACGAACGGACGCCGCGGCGACGGTCCGGTGCCGGTGATCTCCCCGCTCGTACGGCGGCTGGCCAGGGAATACGGCCTGGATCTGCGGGAGTTGGCGGGATCCGGACCCGATGGCCTGATTCTGCGGGCAGACGTGGAGCACGCGGCGCGCGCCGCCGCACGCGGGGGCCGGGGGACGGAAGCCGGGGCTGTGGCGTACGCGCCCACAGGGCCGGAGCCCTCAACCGCCCTCCACGCGCGCGTGCCTGCCGCGCCCGCCGATGAGTCCGCCCCGGTTCCGGCGGGCCTCGGCACCCGCATCCCCCTGCGAGGCATACGCGGTGTCGTCGCCGACAAGCTCGCCCGCAGCCGTCGTGAGATCCCCGACGCGACCTGCTGGGTGGACGCCGACGCGACGGAACTCCTGAACGCGCGCGTCGCGATGAATGCCACCGGCGGACCGAAGATCTCCCTCCTGGCGCTGCTCGCCCGCATCTGCACCGCCGCCCTCGCCCGCCATCCGGAGCTCAACTCCAGGGTCGACATGGAAGCCCGGGAGGTCGTACAGCTCGACGAGGTGCACCTCGGGTTCGCGGCGCAGACCGAGCGAGGGCTCGTTGTGCCGGTGGTGAAGGACGCGCACAGGCGGGACGCCCAGTCGCTGAGCGCGGAGTTCGGGCGCCTCACCGAGGCGGCGCGGACCGGGACGCTCACGCCCGGGGAACTCACCGGCGGGACCTTCACGTTGAACAACTACGGCGTGTTCGGCGTCGACGGCTCCACGCCGATCATCAACCACCCCGAGGCGGCCATGCTCGGCGTCGGCCGGATCGCCCCCAAGCCCTGGGTGCACCAGGGTGAGCTGGCGGTGCGGCAGGTCGTCCAGCTCTCGCTCACCTTCGACCACCGGGTGTGCGACGGCGGCACGGCGGGCGGATTCCTGCGGTATGTCGCGGACTGCGTGGAGCAGCCGGCGGTACTCCTGCGTTCCCTGTGATCGCCGTGGCACGCATACTCGTGGGGTGACCGCGTACCAGCCCTCCGGCGATCCCGGCGATCCCGGCGCTCCCGGCGACTTCGGCGTCGAAGTACACGACGCCGTCGTGCTCGCCGGAGGCGCCGCCCGGCGGCTCGGCGGCGCCGACAAGCCCGGAGTGCGCGTGGGCGGTCGCCCGCTGCTCGACCGGGTCCTGGCCGCCTGTTCCTCCGCCGCCACCACCGTGGTCGTGGCCGACCGCAGGCCCACCGCGCGCCCGGTGCTGTGGGCACGAGAGGACCCGCCCGGCGCGGGTCCGCTGGCCGCGCTCGACGCGGGGCTCCGGCGGACCTCGGCGGCGTATGCCGTGGTGCTCTCCGCCGATCTGCCGTTCCTCGACGAGGAGACGGTACGACGGCTGCTGGCGGCCCTTCGGTCGACCGACACGGAAGGCGTGCTGCTCACCGACCCCGATGGCCGCGACCAGCCGCTCGTGGCCGCGTACCGGAGTGCGGCGCTGCGCCGGCAGCTGGCGGCCCTCGGTGCCGAGCACGGTGGTCTGGCCGGGCTGCCATTGCGGCTGCTCACCGCTGCGCTCGACCTGACCCGTATCACCGACCCCGTCGCGTCCTTCGACTGCGACACCTGGGACGACATCGCTGCCGCCCGGGCACGTATCAGGGAGCATGGACACGTGCTGGATGAATGGATTTCCGCAGTCAAGGATGAGCTGGGCATCGACCTCGAGGTCGACACCGGCGCCCTGCTCGATCTCGCCCGCGACGCCGCACACAATGTGGCCCGGCCCGCGGCCCCACTGACGACGTTCCTCGTCGGATACGCGGCGGCGCAGGCCAAGGGAGGCCCGGAGGCAGTGGCCGAGGCCGCCCGCAAGGCGACAGCGCTCGCGCTGCGCTGGGCGGAGGAGGACGCCTCCGCGGCCCCGTCCGACTCCGGGTCCGCCACCGCCAACGAGGCCCGCCCGGACGCCGGATGACCGCTCACGGGCAGTACGAGGACGTCGACCTCGACGTGGAGGAGGCCCTCGCCTTGGTCAACGACAGCGATGCCCACCGGCCCGGCGAGGCCACCCCCTGGCCACAGGCACGCGCCACCGCCGCTCGTGCCCCCCGCAGCCCGGCCGCCCCCGTCTCCACCCCGCTCGACGCCGCGCTGGGCCTCGTCCTCGCCGCCCCCCTCACCGCCCTCACGGACCTCCCGCCCTTTGACACCTCCGCGATGGACGGCTGGGCGGTCGCCGGACCCGGCCCTTGGCACGTACGGCCCGACGGGGTGCTCGCGGGGCACGCCGAGCCGGCGCCGCTCACCGACGGCGAAGCGGTCCGGATCGCGACCGGCGCACGCATCCCGCAGGACGCCACCGCCGTCCTGCGCAGCGAACACGGCCGCACCGACGACAAGGACCGGCTGCACGCGACCCGGGACGTCGTCCACGGCCAGGACATCCGCCCGCGCGGCCAGGAATGCCGCTCCGGTGACGCCCTCCTGCCTCCCAGGACGCTGATCACCCCGCCCGTACTCGGGCTGGCGGCCGCCGCCGGATACGACACCGTCTCCGCCGTCCCGCGCCCACGCGCCGAAGTCCTCGTCCTGGGCGACGAGTTGCTCACCGATGGCCTGCCCCACGAGGGTCTGATCCGCGACGCGCTCGGCCCGATGCTGCCGCCCTGGCTGCGCGCGCTCGGCGCGGACGTCATCGCGGTGCGCAGGCTCGGCGACGACGCCGAGGCCCTGCACAAGGCGCTGCAGCACTCCGAAGCCGACCTCATCGTCACCACCGGCGGCACCGCCGCGGGCCCGGTCGACCACGTCCACCCCACCCTGCGCCGCATCGGCGCCCAGCTCCTCGTGAACGGCGTCAAGGTGCGCCCCGGCCACCCCATGCTGCTGGCCCGGACCAGGGAGAACCAGCACCTCGTCGGTCTGCCCGGAAACCCCCTCGCCGCCGTCTCCGGCCTGCTCACGCTCGCCGAACCTCTGCTGCGTACGCTCGCGGGACGCCCGGCCCCGGAGCCGTACACGCTGCCCCTGGGGGAAGCGGCGCACGGGCATCCGTACGACACCCGGCTGATCCCCGTCGTGCTGCGCGAGGAGCGGGCCGTGCCGCTGCACTACAACGGTCCGGCCATGCTGCGCGGCATTGCCGTGGCCGACGCGCTCGCGGTCGTCCCGCCCGGCGGTGGCCGCCCCGGCCAGGAGCTGGAGATCCTTGAACTGCCGTGGGCGACAGCCGGGATGGCGGCAGGCCTCGTATGAACCGGCACGGGGTGACTCTCATATGAACCGGATCGGGGAGTGTTTCACGTGAAACTTCCGGGCCATGACGCGATCGCCCGCCAGGCCGACGAACGTCTCGTGACCCAGCGGGTAAGGCTTCCCCGCCGAACCGTGGAACACCCGTTTCGCCAGGTCGCCAAGCGCGTCGTCATGGCGCTGCTGATCCTGATCGGGACAGGCTTCCTCGTCTACCTCGACCGCGACGGCTACAACGACAACTCGGACGGCGCGGTCGACCTGCTCGACGCCTTCTACTACGCGACGGTCACCCTCTCGACCACCGGGTACGGCGATATCACCCCGGTCAGCGACGCCGCCCGGCTCACCAACATCTTTGTGATCACGCCGCTGCGCGTGCTCTTCCTGATCATCCTGGTCGGCACCACTCTCGAGGTCCTCACCGAGCGCACCCGGGAGGAATGGCGACTGAACCGCTGGAGGACGGCTTTGCGAGACCACACCGTTGTCATCGGCTTCGGGACGAAGGGGCGGTCGGCGATCCAGACCGTGTGCGCGACGGGCCTGAAGAAGGAGCAGGTCGTGGTCGTCGACCCCAGTACGAAGGTGGTCGACGCGGCGACGGCCGACGGATACGCCGGTGTGGTCGGCGATGCCACACGCAGCGACGTCCTGCTCAGAGCCGAGGTGCAGAAGGCGCGGCAGATCATCATCGCGACCCAGCGCGACGACACAGCCGTCCTCGTGGCGCTGACGGCCCGGCAGCTCAACCGCGGGGCGAAGATCGTGGCCGCGGTCCGCGAGGAGGAGAACGCGCCCCTGCTGCGCCAGTCCGGTGCCGATGTCGTCATCACCAGCGCGAGCGCGGCCGGACGACTGCTCGGACTCTCGGTGCTCAGCCCCAGCGCGGGCATGGTCCTGGAGGACCTCATCCAGCAGGGCAGCGGGCTCGACATCGTCGAACGGCCCGTCGTGAAGGCCGAGGCGGGGCGCGGGCCGCGGGACGTGGACGACCTGGTGGTCAGCGTCGTACGAGGGCATCGTGTGCTCGGATACGACGATCCGTCCCTCGGAAAGCTCCAGTTGACGGACCGTCTGATCACCATCGTGCGGAAGACGCCGCATACCCAGGTCGCGCCCGACACCAAGCGCCTGCCTGGGCCCGAGCCGTCCGCAGGAGGGGCCCTCGGCCGGCCGAAGCCCCGGGAGTAGCCTCGCCGCATGCGTGCGATCACGATTCCTGAACCTGGTGGACCCGAGGCACTGGTATGGGACGAGGTCCCGGATCCGGTGCCCGGAGAGGGCGAAGTGCTGGTCGAGGTGGTGGCCGGGGCGGTCAATCGCGCCGATCTCCTCCAGCGGCAGGGCTTCTACGACCCACCGCCCGGCACCTCCCCGTACCCGGGGCTCGAATGCTCCGGACGCATCGCCGCGCTCGGCCCCGGCGTCTCGGGATGGGCCGTCGGCGACGACGTGTGCGCACTGCTCGCGGGCGGCGGGTACGCCGAGAAGGTCGCCGTACCGGCCGGACAGCTGCTGCCCGTGCCCGAGGGCATCGGGCTTCAGCAGGCGGCCGCGCTGCCCGAGGTGACCTGCACTGTCTGGTCGAACGTCTTCATGATCGCTCACCTCCGCCCCGGCGAGACCCTCCTCGTGCACGGCGGCGCGAGCGGCATCGGCACCATGGCTATCCAGCTGGCCAAGGCCGTCGGCGCGAAGGTCGCCGTCACGGCGGGCAGCAAGGAGAAGCTGGATCACTGCGCCGAACTGGGCGCGGACGTGCTGATCAACTACCGCGAGCAGGACTTCGTCGAGGAGATCAGGACCGCCACGGACGGTGCGGGCGCGGACGTCATCCTCGACATCATGGGCGCCAAGTACCTGGACCGGAACGTCAAGGCGCTCGCCACCAACGGCCGTCTCGCGATCATCGGCCTGCAGGGCGGCGTCAAGGGCGAACTGAACCTCGCCGCGCTCCTGGGCAAGCGGGCCGCCATCACCGCCACCTCGTTGCGCGGCCGGCCCGTCGCGGAGAAGGCGGCGATCGTCGCGGCCGTACGCGAGCACGTCTGGCCGCTGATCTCCGGCGGCCGTGTACGCCCGGTCGTCGACCGTGAGCTGCCGATGAGCGAGGCGGCCGCGGCGCACCGCGTGCTGGAGGAGAGCGGGCACATCGGAAAGGTGCTGCTGACGCTCCCGTAAGACGACTTCAGCGCCCTCCCGTACGGCGTCTCAGCCGCGCCGTACGCGCAGGCCGAGGAACGCGAGCCCCAGGCCGAGCCCCATAATCACCAGGCCGCTGCCCAGGGAGAAGACGCGCCACACGGGTTCCGTGGAGGAGGACGGCGGCGCGGCGTGCCGTGACGGCTCGGGGTTCACGTCGGGGCGTAGATCGGTGTCGGCGCCGGTCTCCGGGGCGACCGGGATGTCCGGCACGTCGGGGACGCCAGGGTCGAGTTCCGCGCGTATGGCCGGGGCTTCCTCCCCCGGCCTCGGCCGCCCGACGCCCGCACTGCTGCCGGCGCGCGACTCGGCGGGGCGGGGCTCGACGGCATACGAAGCGGTCGGCGGGGCGACGTGCAATGCGAGCGAGGCGGACGCGGCAGACGAGTGGGGCGGCGCCGGCGACGCGTACGAGAGAGGTGCGGGTGCCGTCGTCAGGACCAGCAGCAAGCCCGCTGTACTCAGGGTGCGAAGCCTCGGAGTCATGTCGGTGACCCCCTCCCGATGCTCGGGCGCCCAGACGCATCAAGCGTCACACGCGCCCCGCAATCCGGCATCTGGTCGCATTCGGTGATGGATCTCTTTCGCGAGGGGGCACCAGGGTGGTGAGGTGTACGCGTGCGAGAGAATGGCGGCATGGAGATGCCGAGGAACGAAAGGTCGCCGGAGAACCCACAGATCCTGGTCGTAGGCCAGGACGGCATGGCTCTCGGCGGCGGAGGAGACGACGACTCCCGCGAGGTCCCGGTGACGGAGATGGTGGAGCAGCCCGCCAAGGTCATGCGCATCGGGAGCATGATCAAGCAGTTGCTGGAGGAGGTGCGGGCGGCACCTCTGGACGAGGCGAGCCGGGTCCGCCTCAAAGAGATCCACGCCAGCTCGGTGAAGGAGCTGGAGGACGGTCTCGCTCCCGACCTCGTCGAGGAGCTGGAGCGGCTGTCCCTGCCGTTCACGGAACAGGCGGTCCCCTCCGACGCGGAGCTGCGTATCGCGCAGGCCCAGTTGGTGGGCTGGCTGGAGGGCCTGTTCCACGGAATCCAGACGACGCTGTTCGCCCAGCAGATGGCGGCCCGTGCCCAGCTGGAGCAGATGCGCCGCGCCCTGCCGCCGGGAGTCGTCGGCGAGGGCGACGAGGAGCCGCCCAAGGGAGGCCGCTCGGGCGGGCCGTACCTGTGAGCGCGGTACCTGTAAAGGCGTACTTCTAGATCCGTACGCGTAAAGCGCCAGCGCGCAGACGAAAGGGGCCCGGCACGGACGCCGGGCCCCTTCGCGTGGCCGTTCGCGAGTCAAGCCGACTGCGTGTCCGTCCGGCCTGGCCGTCCGGAGGATCAGGCTGTCCGGAGGATCAGGCGGGATTGCCCGTCGAGACCCCGAGTTCGATCTTGGGCATGTTGTTGGGGTCGACGTCCGTGTCCTTGGCAGGGAACTGGTTCATGATCGTGCCGTCGCCGTAGGTGTTCTCTTCGACCGGCTTCTCCGAGTACTGCCAGCCCGCCTGCTGCATGCACTTCTTCACCGAGTCGATGTTCTTGAAGGTGAAGTCGGGCAGCTTGATCTTGTTGGGGTCGTTGTACGACTCGTCCGGCTCCGTGCACTCCTCCGGATCGATCGTCTTCGACGGGTCCGGCCCCTTGTACCCGGCCTCCTGCTGCTGCGTCGGCGACGCGCTGGCGTCGCCGCCACCGCCGCCCTCCTCATCGCTGCCCATGTTCAACGCCACGATCAGGCTGACCACGGCGGCGAGCGCGACGACGGCCGAGCCGATGATCACCGGCAGGTTGCTCTTGCGGCCGCCGCCCGGGGAGGGGGCCGAGGGCTGCTGCGGGGAGATCGTGTACGGCGGCGGGGTCGACACGCCCTGCTGCGGGGAGTACGCCGCGGTCTGCGCAGGCGTCGGGTAGCCGCCCTGCTGCGGATAGCCGTACGCCGGGGACTGCGGCGCGGGCGAGGGGGTCGGCGGGCCGTACGGACCGGGCGTGTACGGCGTCTGGACGTTCCCCGATGCGCTCGGGCCCGTCTGCCCGACCGGCGGGAAGACCGCGGAGCCGACGCCGGCGCCGCTCGACGTCTGCGCGCCCGGGACGATGCTCGGCGCGGCCGCGTGCAGCGACTGGGCCACGCGATGGCACTCGTCGCGCATCGCCTCGGCGCTCGGAAAGCGCTCGTTCGGGTTCTTTTTCAGCGCGCGGGCGATCAGCGCGTCCACGGCCGGCGGCAGCGAGCGGTTGATCGAGGAGGGCGCGACGGGCTCCTCCTGGACGTGTGCGTACGCGATCGCCAGCGGCGAGTCCGCGTCGAACGGGAGCCGCCCGGTGACCAGTTGGAAGAGCATGATGCCGACGGAGTACAGGTCCGAGCGGGCGTCCACGCCCCGGCCGAGCGCCTGCTCAGGCGAGAGGTACTGCGGGGTGCCGACCACCATGCCGGTCTGGGTCATGGAGGTGACGCCGGACTGCATGGCGCGGGCGATGCCGAAGTCCATCACCTTGACGACGTTCCGCTTCGTCATCATCACGTTGCCCGGCTTGATGTCGCGGTGGACCAGGCCCATCTCGTGGCTGATCTCCAGCGCCGCCAGCACATCCGCGGTGATTTTCAGGGCCTTGTCGGAGGGCATCGCGCCGTACTGCGCGATGTCCGCCTCGAGGACGGAGCCGAGCGGCTTGCCCTCGATGTACTCCATGACGATGTACGGAGTGGTGGCACCGTCAAGATCGTCCTCGCCGGTGTCGAAGACCGAGACGATGTTCGTGTGAGTGAGTTTCGCCACTGCCTGGGCCTCGCGACGGAAGCGCTCACGGAAGGCTTGTTCGCGTCCCAGCTCTGTGTGAAGTGTCTTGATCGCTACTTGTCTGTCGAGCACCGCGTCGTATGCGAGATGGACCGAGGCCATGCCGCCCTCGCCGAGCAGATCACGCAGTTGATAGCGGCCGCCGGCGACCGCACGCCCCGCGTACCGGCCCTGTGCGCCGTCCTGGCTCATGTTCTGCGTCCCCCATTGGCGTGCGCCGTCGCGCGGGCGAAAGCTGCTGATGTGCTCCCGCGGTCGGTGATCCTTTGACTCATTCCCGGCCAAGTCTGCCGGAGGGCACTGACACGTCAAGCGCGGTGCCCGATCCGTGACCGTACGCGAAAGAAGCGTCGCGGAAGCGTTACAGGTGGCGTGCGGCCGGTACACAGAATTTGCACCCGGAGACCAGCTACGGGTTTCATGACCCGTCCATCTCGGACCGGCGCCTCGTGTGGAGGCTGTAGCGTGGCCCGTTGGAGACGGTAGCAACCACCGCGCGGACGCGGGTGAAACGACGGCGAGGACTGATGGCACAGCAGCAGCGCGCTCAGGGCCCGTCCGACCCCGAGGCGACTGGCGGCGGTATGTCAGATGCGCCGGACATGTGGGGTAACGGCGGGCTTGTCGGGGATGGCCGGTATCGGCTGACCCGCAGACTCGGCCGGGGTGGCATGGCCGAGGTGTTCGCGGCCGAGGACGTACGCCTGGGGCGGACGGTCGCGGTCAAGCTGCTCCGTTCCGACCTGGCCGAGGACCCGGTGTCCAAGGCCCGCTTCACGCGCGAGGCGCAGTCGGTGGCGGGCCTCAACCACCATGCGGTGGTGGCGGTCTACGACTCCGGCGAGGACACGTTCGCCGGCAACACCGTGCCGTACATCGTCATGGAGCTCGTCGAGGGCCGTACGATCCGCGATCTGCTGATCAACGCCGAGGCCCCAGGGCCCGAGCAGGCGCTGATCATCGTCTCCGGTGTCCTCGAGGCGCTGGCGTACTCGCACCAGCACGGCATCGTGCACCGCGACATCAAGCCCGCGAACGTGATCATCACCAACACCGGTGCGGTGAAGGTGATGGACTTCGGCATCGCGCGCGCCCTGCACGGCGCGCAGTCGACGATGACCCAGACCGGCATGGTCATGGGCACGCCCCAGTACCTCTCGCCCGAGCAGGCGCTCGGCAAGGCGGTCGACCACCGCAGCGACCTGTACGCGACGGGCTGTCTGCTGTACGAACTTCTCGCGCTGCGGCCGCCGTTCACGGGTGAGACCCCGTTGTCGGTGGTCTACCAGCACGTTCAGGACATTCCGGTGCCCCCGTCCGAGGCCTCGGACGCGGCGCCGCCGGAGCTGGACGGCCTGGTCATGCGCTCCCTCGCGAAGGAGCCGGACGACCGGTTCCAGACCGCCGAGGAGATGCGCGGCCTCGTCCAGTACGCGCTGCAGATGCTGTACGACCAGGGCGGCCACACCGGCACCTGGAACACCGGCCCCGTGATGCTGCACGAGACCGGCGGCACCCCGTCGATGGGCATGGCGGGCACGAACGTCATGCCGCACCAGAGCGACTCGGGCACCTCGCAGATCCCGGCACCGATTCTGCCGAACCGCGGGGGCGACGACGGGGGCTTCGACGGCAACGGCCACGGAAACCGGGGCGGCGGGCGCGGCAAGCTGTGGATCGTCGCCGTGCTCGCGGTGATCGCCATCATGGCGGGCGTCGCGTGGGCCCTCCAGAACCAAGGGGACGAAAGCGGTGGCGGGGGCGACGGCACCACGCAGTCGCCGACGACCTCGCAGACCGAGAAGGACCCGACGCCGAGCGAGACCCCCTCGTCCGAGGACGCGGAAACGCCTTCACAGGACGACGGCGCCGGCACGGGTGGTGACTCGGACTACACGCCGTCCAAGGACCCGGAGCCGACGGACGAGCCGACGGACGAGCCGACGGCGACGCCGAGCGAGCCCACGGCCGACCCCTCGACTCCGCAGCCCTCGGCGTCGGACCCGTCGGACGAGCCGTCGCCGGATCCGTCGGACGTGGATCCCTCGGTGCCGTCGCCGGATCCGTCGGACGAAGCCGTCGGCGGTGGTACCGGCGGCTAGGCGCTAGGTCCTGTCTCGCCGATCTTCGCGGATCAGCGCGCGGCGTCTGGTGCGGTGCATCGGCGTGCGGCCGCATCGCCCTCGTACTGGACGTACTTGGGTGATGCGGCCGTGCGGCGAGGTGCCGTGCCAGGCGTCGTGCGCCCGCGAAGATCGGGGAGACAGGGCCTAGGCCTGAGACCGGCCTCGAAGCACCCTCCACGCGCGCGTGGGGCCCGAAAACGGGCTCCACGCGCGCGTGCCGTTTCGGGAGGCTCCCCGGCACCCAGGTGGGGTGCGAGGGAGGGTGCGCGGCCAAACGTGCTCACTGCTCCACCAAGGCGAACTCTTCCCGTCCCCAGGGTGACCGGGATAACGTGCCGGTGTTCCGGCCCCCTGCAAGGCTGTGACCAGCGGCTGCTCCCGACCTGAGTGATCTGTTAGGAAATCCGACTAAAAACTACTTGGATATCCAAGCAAAAACGCAGGTCAGGAGGGGTTTCCCACGGGTGTGGGGCACTGGGTAACGTGCTAGTTGCAGGGCGCTCGCCGGGGCACCTGTCACGCCTGTTCCCGGCCGAGGGCACCTACCCGTGCACGGGTACCGGAACAGGCGAGCCGCACTGGTCACCCGGCAATCCCGGGGGGCCGGACCGACGGAGGAGCACACGTGACCGTGGAGAGCACTGCCGCGCGCAAGCCGCGACGCAGCGCCGGTACGAAACGGACCAGCGCCAAGAAGCCGGCGAGCAAAGGCACCGAACTGGTGCAGTTGCTGACGCCGGAGGGCAAGCGCGTCAAGCACGCCGAGTACGACCCGTACGTCGCCGACATCACCCCCGAAGAGCTTCGCGGTCTGTACCGCGACATGGTGCTCACCCGCCGCTTCGACGCCGAGGCGACCTCGCTGCAGCGCCAGGGCGAACTGGGTCTGTGGGCCTCGCTGCTCGGCCAGGAGGCCGCCCAGATCGGCTCCGGGCGGGCCCTGCGCGACGACGACTACGTCTTCCCGACCTACCGCGAGCACGGCGTCGCCTGGTGCCGCGGCGTCGACCCGACCAATCTGCTCGGCATGTTCCGCGGCGTGAACAACGGCGGCTGGGACCCGAACGGCAACAACTTCCACCTCTACACGATCGTCATCGGCTCGCAGACCCTGCACGCCACCGGCTACGCGATGGGCGTGGCCAAGGACGGCGCGGACTCGGCCGTGATCGCGTACTTCGGGGACGGCGCCTCCAGCCAGGGCGATGTTGCCGAATCGTTCACCTTCTCCGCGGTCTACAACGCCCCCGTGGTGTTCTTCTGCCAGAACAACCAGTGGGCGATCTCCGAGCCCACCGAGAAGCAGACCCGCGTCCCGCTCTACCAGCGCGCGCAGGGCTACGGCTTCCCGGGTGTGCGGGTCGACGGCAATGACGTACTGGCCTGCCTGGCCGTCACCAAGTGGGCCCTGGAGCGGGCCCGCCGGGGCGAGGGACCCACGCTCGTCGAGGCGTTCACGTACCGCATGGGCGCGCACACCACCTCCGACGACCCCAGCCGCTACCGGCACGACGACGAGCGGATTTCGTGGGAGGCGAAGGACCCGATCCAGCGCCTGCGCAGCTATCTCGCGTCCGAAACTGACACGAATGAGGGATTTTTCGGGGAACTCGAAGCCGAGAGCGAGGCGTTGGGCAGGCGAGTGCGCGAAGTGGTCCGTGCCATGCCGGACCCGGACCACTTCGCCATCTTCGAGAACGTGTACGCGGACGGGCACGCGCTCGTCGACGAGGAGCGGGCCCAGTTCGCCGCCTACCAGGCGTCGTTCGTAGCGGAAGGGGAGGGCGAGTAGCGATGGCGGCAGAAAAGATGGCGCTGGCCAAGGCGATCAACGAATCGCTGCGTACGGCCCTCGACGCCGACCCCAAGGTCCTGATCATGGGCGAGGACGTCGGCAAGCTCGGCGGTGTCTTCCGGGTCACCGACGGGCTGCAGAAGGACTTCGGCGAGGACCGGGTCATCGACACCCCGCTCGCCGAGTCGGGCATCGTCGGCACGGCGATCGGCCTCGCACTGCGCGGCTACCGCCCGGTGGTGGAGATCCAGTTCGACGGTTTCGTGTTCCCCGCGTACGACCAGATCGTCACGCAGCTCGCGAAGATGCACGCGCGGGCGCTCGGCAAGATCAAGCTGCCGGTCGTCATCCGCATTCCGTACGGCGGCGGAATCGGCGCCGTCGAGCACCACTCGGAGTCCCCGGAGGCGCTGTTCGCGCATGTGGCGGGCCTGAAGGTGGTCTCGCCGTCGAACGCGAGCGACGCCTACTGGATGATGCAGCAGGCCATCCACAGCGACGACCCGGTGATCTTCTTCGAGCCCAAGCGGCGCTACTGGGACAAGTCCGAGGTCGACCCCGAGGCGATCCCCGGGCCGCTGCACAGGGCCCGTGTCGTACGCGAGGGCGGCGACCTGACGCTGGCCGCGTACGGCCCGATGGTGAAGGTCTGCCAGGAGGTCGCGAACGCCGCCCAGGAGGAGGGAAAGTCGCTGGAGGTCCTGGACCTGCGCTCGGTCTCGCCGATCGACTTCGACACCGTCCAGGCCTCGGTCCAGAAGACCGGCCGGCTGGTCGTGGTCCACGAGGCGCCGGTGTTCTTCGGCTCCGGAGCGGAGATCGCCGCTCGCATCACGGAGCGGTGCTTCTACCACCTGGAGGCACCCGTTCTGCGGGTCGGCGGCTACCACGCCCCGTATCCGCCGGCACGCCTGGAGGACGAGTACCTGCCGGGCCTGGACCGGGTGCTCGATGCCGTCGACCGCTCGCTGGCGTACTGAGGAGAGGGTCGTGACGACGATGACGGAGGCGTCCGTGCGGGAGTTCAAGATGCCCGACGTGGGCGAGGGACTCACCGAGGCCGAGATCCTCAAGTGGTACGTGCAGCCCGGTGACACCGTCACAGACGGGCAGGTCGTCTGCGAGGTCGAGACGGCGAAGGCGGCCGTCGAGCTGCCGATTCCGTACAACGGGGTGGTGCGGGAGCTTCGCTTCCCCGAGGGGACGACGGTCGACGTGGGCACGGCGATCATCACGGTCGACGAGGGGGGTGGGGCTGCCGGGGCCGGTGGGGCTGCTCCGGCGGCCGAGTCCGAGACGCCTGCGGAGACTCCGGCTGCGACCCCGCCCGCTCAGGAGACGCCGAAGCCCGAGGGGCGCAAACCGGTCCTGGTCGGATACGGCGTGGCCGAGGCGTCGACGAAGCGGCGTCCCCGTAAGGGGGTTCCGGTTCAGCAGGCTCAGGTTCAGACCCGGGCAGGGGCTCAGCAGCCCGAGGCGGCGGCTGCGGCCGCGATCCAGGGCGAACTGAACGGCCACACGAGTCCTGCCGGGCGCCCGTCTCCGGTGGGCACTCCGCCCTCGGCCGGCAGTGCGACTCCGGCAGCGGGCCGCCCGCTGGCGAAGCCGCCCGTGCGCAAGCTGGCCAAGGACCTGGGCGTGGACCTGGCAACGGTCACCCCGTCCGGACCGGACGGGATCATCACGCGCGAGGACGTGTACGCGGCGTCGGCGCCTCCGGCTCCCGAGCCGGTGCAGACACCTGTCGCCGCTCCCGCACAGGCAGCGGCGGGGGTGTCGCACGAGGGCGCCCGGGAGACCCGTATCCCGATCAAGGGTGTACGCAAGGCCACGGCGACCGCTATGATCGACTCGGCGTTCACGGCGCCGCATGTCACGGAGTTCGTGACGGTCGACGTGACCCGCACGATGAAGCTCGTCGAGGAGCTCAAGCAGGACAAGGATCTCGCGGGCCTACGCGTGAACCCCCTCCTGCTCATCGCCAAGGCGCTCCTGGTGGCCATCAGGCGGCACCCCGAGGTGAACGCGTCCTGGGACGAGGAAAACCAGGAGATCGTGCTCAAGCACTACGTGAACCTGGGCATCGCGGCGGCCACCCCCCGCGGCCTGATCGTCCCGAACATCAAGGACGCCCACACCAAGACGCTGCCCGAACTGGCGCAGTCCCTGGGCGAGTTGGTGTCGACAGCCAGGGAGGGCAAGACGTCCCCGGCGGCGATGCAGGGCGGCACGGTCACGATCACAAACGTCGGCGTCTTCGGCGTCGACACAGGCACACCCCTGCTCAACCCGGGCGAGTCCGCGATCCTCGCCGTAGGCGCCATCAAGCTCCAGCCGTGGGTCCACAAGGGCAAGGTCAAGCCCCGCCAGGTCACCACACTGGCCCTCAGCTTCGACCACCGCCTGGTGGACGGGGAACTCGGCTCCAAGGTGCTGGCGGATGTGGCGGCGATCCTGGAGCAGCCGAAGCGGCTGATTACCTGGGCGTGAGGCCTTCGGCCGGACGGGTTCAACGATGAGAGGGGCGCCGCAATCTCGGATTGCGGCGCCCCTCTTTTTCTTCCGCTGAGCCGGGCGATGAGTTCCCGCACCCGATCGGGTCAGTAAAAGCGAGCGGTTCAGTGAGGGAATGGGAGGACCGGCGTGCAGTACATGGTGCAGATGTTGTCCAAGCGCGATGACTGGGACGCGATCATGGGGGCGCTGGCCGAGGAGGACGTGCAGCGGCTGGTGCGGTACAACGTTGAGCTTGACGAGGAGTTGCGCAAGCGGGGTGAGCTGCTGGAGGACCGTGGTCTTGCCGGTCCTCAGGCCGTCACGACGGTGCAGGCCGTTCCCGGCGGTGAGCCTCGGGTGACGCAGGGGCCGTACCGGCCGGACGAGCAGTTCCTGGTCGGCTACTGGGTGATCGAGGTGGACAGCATGGAGCGGGGCGGTGGAGATCGCTGCTCGGATCTCCGTGTCCCCTGGCCCGGGTGGCGAGCCCGTGAATATCCCGGTGGAGCTGCACGCCGTGCCGCCGCGTCCTGCGTGAGTGCCTGCGTTCAGGAACGGGTGGCCCCCGGCGCCGCCGGCCGGCGCCCGGGGTACGGAAAGGGCCCGCCGCATGCCGTGTAGGCGCTGGCGGGCCCTCTCCGTCGTACCTCTGGAGCCGACGCCCTGACGTCGACCTCCAGGAGCGCTCTACCTCCTGAACGCGTAATCCATCATCTTCTTCGCGTCCGATGCGCGGCTCGTCGACGAAGTCGACGCCAGGACCGTGCCGATGACCGTTTTGCCATTCCGCGTCGCGGCGAAGACCAGGCAGTACTTGGCCTCCGGGCCCGAGCCGGTCTTGACGCCGATGGCGCCGGTGTAGCTGCCGAGGAGGGGGTTCGTGTTCGTCCACGGCGCCATTGTGCGGGTGCCGCCGGACCTGGTGGTCGTCTTCGCCGTGTAACTCTTCGTCTTGACGATCGAGCGGAACGTGGGGCTCTTCATCGCGCTGCTGGCGAGCTTCGTCAGGTCGCGCGGCGTGGAGTAGTTCGCGCCCCTGCCGATGCCGTCGAACGAGTCGAAGTGGGTGTTCGTCAGGCCGAGGTCCCTGGCCTGCTTGTTCATCTTGCCGATGAACGACTTCACGCGGGCGGCCCGCGTCGAGCCGGAGCCGAACTTGTCGGCCAGCGCGTACGCGGCGTCGCAGCCGGACGGCAGCATCAGCCCGTACAGCAGCTGACGGACCGTGACCTTGTCGCCGACGATCAGCTTGGCGTTCGAGGCCCAGTTGTTCTGGACGATGTAGTCGCTGTACGCCTTCTGGACCGTGACCTTGGCGTCCAGGTTGAGGTTCGGCTGCGACAGCACGACCTTCGCGGTCATGATCTTCGTGGTGGAGCCGGTGGAGCGGCGGGTGTCCGCGGCCTTCGTGTAGAGCGTCCTGGCCGTGCCGTTGTTCATCACGTAGCCGCCCTTGGCGGCGATCGTGGGCGCGGCGGCGGCCGTCGCGGGCGCCGCGGTGAGGGCTCCGGTCGCGAACATGGCCCCGGTGGTGATGACCACGGCGGCAGTTCTGCGGGCCCGTGCGCTCCAAATGCCGGTTTTCAAGTTAAGTACCCCGATTACGTCGTATGCCCCAAATGCCCCTAGGGGGCCGTCACTTGGCGGCGCCTTGAGCGGATCGCCTGCCCCTGCGACACGTATGACACGTAAGTAGCACAGGTGGTTGCACTGTCCGTGAGGCGGGGTGCCCTTAGCGTCGTACGTCCCGAATCTTGGACAGCCCGCGACGATGCGTACGTGTTGTATCTATGCTGTGCGCATGTCTGCAGCACCCTCCCCGACCTCGACCGGGACCGCCTCGTCCGCGGCCCGCCCCGCCAAGCAGCCGCCCGCAAAGCAACCCCCCGCCGCCGAACGTGTCTACGCGCACGTCAAGCAGGGCGTCCTGGAGCGCCGTTACGAGGGCGGGACGCTGCTCACCGAGGGCGAGCTGGCCGAGGCGGTCGGGGTCTCGCGCACCCCCGTTCGCGAGGCGCTGCTGAAGCTCGAGGTCGAGGGGCTGATCAAGCTCTACCCGAAGAAGGGCGCGCTGGTCCTGCCTGTCTCCGCGCAGGAGATCGCCGACGTCGTGGAGACCCGGCAGCTCGTCGAGGAGCACGCGATCCGTAAGGCGGTGCCGGCCTCGCCCGCGCTCATCGAGCGCCTCACGCAACTCCTGGAGAAGCAGCGGCAGCAGGCTGAGGCAGGCGACCTGGCAGCGGCCGCCGTCACCGACCGCTGCTTCCACGCCGAGATCGTCCGCAGCGGCGGGAACGAGATCCTCTCGCGGCTCTACGACCAGCTCCGCGACCGGCAGTTGCGCATGGGCGTCGCCGTGATGCACGCCCACCCCGACCGCGTCACCAAAGCGCTCACCGAGCACCGCGAGATCCTCGAAGTGCTGCGTTCCGGTGACGCGGAGGCGGCCGTCGCCCTGGTCCACCGGCACGTCAGCTGGTTCTCCAGCCTGGCGCGCGGGGACATCCGATGACGGCCGGGGGACGCTCGAAGGCCCCGACCCTCCCCGGCGACCCGCCCGGCGGCCGTCGCGCCGTCCTCGTCTGGTCCGTCGGCGTCTCCGTCTACTTCGTCGCGGTCATCTTCCGTACGTCCCTGGGGGTGGCCGGACTTGACGCCGCCGACCGCTTCGACGTGGGCGCCTCCGCGCTGTCCACCTTCTCGATCCTCCAGCTCCTCGTGTACGCGGGCATGCAGATTCCTGTCGGCCTGCTGGTGGACCGGCTCGGCACCAAGAAGGTGCTGACCATCGGCGTACTGCTGTTCACGGCAGGTCAGCTGGGCTTCGCCTTCTCACCCTCGTACGGGATGGCGCTGGCCGCCCGCGCACTGCTCGGCCTCGGTGACGCGATGACGTTCATCAGCGTGCTGCGGCTCGGGGCGCGCTGGTTCCCGGCCCGGCGCGGCCCGATGGTCGCGCAGATGGCGGGCCTGGTGGGCATGGCGGGCAACCTCGTCTCGACGCTCGTCCTGGCCCGGCTGCTGCACGGCGTCGGCTGGACCGCGGCCTTCGCGGGCAGCTCGCTCGCGGGCGTCGTCGTCCTCGTACTGATGCTGCTGTTCCTCAAGGATCACCCCGAGGGGCATGAGCCGGAGCCGTTCCCGCACCAGGGCGGCGCGTATGTGCGGCGGCAGATCGTCGCGTCCTGGCGGGAGCCCGGGACGCGGCTCGGGCTGTGGGTGCACTTCACCACGCAGTTCCCGGCGATGGTGTTCCTGCTGCTGTGGGGCATGCCGTTCCTCGTCGAGGCACAGGGCCTGTCGAGGGCGACAGCCGGTGAGCTGCTGACGCTGGTGGTGCTCTCCAACATGGTCATCGGGCTGGTGTACGGGCAGATCGTCGCCCGGCACCATGCAGCGCGGCTTCCGCTGGCGCTCGGAACGGTGCTGTCGACGGCGGCGGTCTGGGCCGCCACGCTCGCGTACCCCGCCGACCGTGCGCCGATGTGGCTGCTGATCGTGCTCTGCACGGTGCTCGGCGCCTGCGGCCCCGCCTCGATGATCGGCTTCGACTTCGCCCGTCCCGCGAACCCGCCCGAGCGTCAGGGCACGGCCTCCGGAATCACCAACATGGGCGGTTTCGTGGCCTCGATGACGACGCTGTTCGCGATCGGCGCGCTGCTGGACGTGACCGGCGACGACTACGGCATCGCCTTCTCCGTGGTGTTCGTGCTCCAGGCGTTCGGCCTCGGCCAGATCCTGCGGCTGCGCCGCCAGGCGGCCCGCCGCGAGCGCGAACGCCTGGTCGCGAGCCGGGTGGAGACGGTGCACGTGCCCGCGTGACTGGCACCCGTGCCCGCGTGACCGGCACCCGTGTCCGCCTGGCACGGCGCACGGGTCGGCCAGATGCGGCCCGGTTGTCCGCCTGACACCAGGTGGTTGTCCGTAACCGCCCATCGCAGCCGAGATGTTGCTCTGTCATGGGCGCGTGACAACGGTGTCGTGAAGCGGGGACGAGCGTGACCTGCGGGGCTTTCGGGACCTCATAGTGATCACACAGCGGGGCACGGCGGAAGGCGCCGACGCCCCACCAGGTTCCGCGACTCCGCGCCCCAGGAAGGGTTTTCCATGATGAACCGCCACCTGCGCAAGGCCTTCGTCGTCACCGCCGCGATCACCACCGCCGGATTAATGATGACGGCGTGCCAGAACGACTCCTCGTCCGGCACGTCGAAGTCCTCCGGCAGCTCGTCGTCCAAGTCCTCCAAGGACTCCGGGACGTCCAAGTCGTCGACGGAACAGGACTCGCTGGACTCGTCACCGGTCGCGAACAACGGCTCGGGCTCCAAGTCCGGCGTCAGCGGGACGTTCAAGAACGGCACGGTCAGCTACCTCGCCCCGGGCAAGTTCACCGTGACGGTCCCGGGCAAGACGGAGCAGGCGTTCTTCGTCGCCGAGGACACGCTCGTATACGGCGCGGGCCAGGTGTGCGGCAGCCCGGGGTCCGAGGAGCGTCCGCAGTGCACGCTCGACGAGTTGGAGTCCGCCACCAAGAAGAAGGCCGTCGCCGCCGACGTGACGATGAAGGACGGCGTCGCCACCGTGGTCCGCGAACGGCACGACGCGCAGAACGGCACCCCCGGGGGCGTCAACGGTACCTGGTTCGGCAACGTCAGCTATCTCGCGCCGGGCAAGTTCACGGTGTCCGACATGAAGGGCGTCGAGCAGGCCTTCTTCATCGCCGACGACACCCTGATCTACGGCGCGGGCACCATCTGCGGGACCCCGAACTCCGCCGAGATGACCCAGTGCACCCCGGACGAACTGGAGGCCGCCGCCAAGAACGGCGTCTCCGCCGAGGTCAAGCTCACCGACGGCATCGCGACCACCATCACCGAGGACCACTGAGCCTGGCCGCTGGCCGCTGGCCGCTGAGCAGCGATCACCGAGCACCGAGCACCGACAGCGTCCGTACGGCGGCGGGCCTCCCACGGCGGGCCGCGAGGCGAACACCTCCGCGCCCGCCGGGGCCCGATCCCCGTTCAGGCGCCCGGCGCACCCGCGGCCCTCGCCGATACGTGAGCTACCGCGTGCCCTACTGCGTGACCACGAAATGCCGCAGGATCGCCGCCGCCAGCTCCGGATCGCCCTCCGTCTTGATGCGGTCCGCCACCGCTTCGACGGTGACCCGGCCGCAGGCCAGCCGGAAGTACGTCTCCCAGTCGAGCGTCAGGGTGGCCGCCGGACCGAGCGACGGGGCGCCGTCTATCGTGCCGTTGCCCTCGGCGTCGACGCGGACCGTGCGCAGGAAGTCGACCGGTCCGTGGACGTCGAAGACGACCGCGGAGTTGGCGGGCGCGCCCGCCTCCTTGGCGACGACCTTCGGCAGTACGGCGAGCAGTTCGTCGCGCACGATGTACGCACCCGGCGAGTCCAGATTGCCCGGCCGGCCGAGTGCGGTGCGCAGGTCCTGCTCATGCACCCAGACGTCGAACGCCCGGTAGCGCATGGACTGTTCGAGGGTGATCTCCGTACCCAGCGGACCGCGTACCTTGGCGTCCGGCTGGCGCGACTCGTTCCGCAGCTGCCGGTTGCGGCGGATGATCGTGTACTCCAGCTCGGACGTCATCTCCGGTGCCGTGTGGTGACGGCGTACGTCGACCTGCATCTCCATGTACCGCTGGTGCTCGTTCGTCACGTGGTACAGATCGCGCGGCAGCGTGTGGATCGGGCGCGGGTCGCCGAGCATCTCGCAGTCCATACCGATCACATGCGAGACGATGTCCCGGACGGACCAGCCCGGGCAGGGGGTCCGCCGGTTCCACTCACCCTCCACGAGCGGCTGCACCAGCTCGGATATCGCTTCCACTGAGTGGGTCCAGGCGTCGGCATAGTTCTGAAGGCTGGGATGGAGACTCACGGGACCCCTCGGGCGGTTCGTGCGCGGGCATGGGTGTCTTGGACCGCTAAGTTACGCTGCTGCAAGGCACCCCGGCAGTGCTTTCGTGTGACGATCGTAGGCCCGTTTCGCGGGTCGAATGCCAGGACGGTGGTAGTGTGCGCGCCTCCCTCATCCAGATCGGTGTATACGACGACGAAGGGGGCGAATCGATCGAAGCGCGCCGAGAGCGCGTGGCCGCCCTCGTCCGAGAGCAGTCCGGTGCCGATCTGGTGGTGCTGCCCGAACTGTGGACGACGGGCGCCTTCGCCTACGAGTCCTTCGGCACCGAGGCCGAGCCGCTGCACGGAGCGACGTACGAGGCGATGGCCAAAGCGGCGAGCGACGCGGGCGTATGGCTGCACGCGGGCTCCATTCCCGAACGGGACGCCGACGGCCTCCTCTACAACACCTCACTCGTCTTCTCCCCCTCCGGCGAACTGACCGCCTCGTACCGCAAGATCCACCGCTTCGGCTTCGACAAGGGCGAAGCGGTGCTGATGATTGCGGGCGCGGAAGCCGTCACCGTACGACTGCCGTCGACCACACTCGGCCTCGCGACCTGCTACGACCTCCGCTTCCCCGAACTCTTCCGCCGCCTCGTCGACGACGGCGCCGAAACCCTCGTCATCCCCGCCGGCTGGCCCGAACGCCGCCGCTCCCACTGGACGCTGCTGGCCCAGGCCCGCGCGGTCGAAAACCAGTCGTACGTCCTCGCGTGTGGAACGGCCGGTACGCATGCGGGAGTTCCGCAGGCCGGTCACTCGATCGTGGTGGATCCCTGGGGCGAGGTACTGGCCGAGGCGGGCCCGGACGAGGAGGTGCTCACGGTGGAGTTCGACCCGGGGAAGGTGGGCGTGACGAGGGATCAGTTCCCGGCGCTGAAGGACCGGATGCTGGGGCTGGACCCGCCGCGGCGCGGGCGCTGAACCGGACGTTCGCGGACGCTGAACCGGAAGACGGCCGACCGCTCCGGGTCGAAGCCGGGACCCGCCGCGGCGCCGGCGCTGAACCGGACGACGGCCGGCCGCTCCGGGTCGAAGCCGGGCCCCGCCCTCACTCTCCCAGCACCTGCTCCGTCCAGATCACCTTCCCGCCCCCCGTGTACCGCGTCCCCCACCTCTCCGCGAACTGCGACACCAGGAACAGGCCCCGGCCGCCCTCGTCCGTCGTGGCCGCCCGGCGCAGATGCGGGGCCGTGCTGCTGGCGTCCGAGACCTCGCAGATCAGGGCGCGGTCGCGGATCAGGCGGATGCGGATGGGGGCGGTGGCGTGGCGGAGGGCGTTGGTGACCAGTTCGCTGAGGATCAGCTCGGTTGTGAACGCCTCCTCCGACAGGCCCCATTCCTCAAGCGTCCGGGTGGCCGCCGCGCGGACCCGCGCCACCGCCGAGAGGTCGGCCGGTACCTCCCAGGCCGCCGTACGGTCGGCCCCGAGGGTGCGGGTGCGGGCGACGACCAGGGCGATGTCGTCGCGCGGCCGGTCGGGCAGCAGGGCCTCGAGGGCCGCGTCGCAGGTCTCCTCTGGCGTCCGGCCGGGCCCGGTCAGCGCGTGCCGTAGCAGCTCCAAGCCCTCGTCGATGTCCCGGCGCCGGCCCTCGACGAGCCCGTCCGTGTACAGCACGAGACGGCTGTCCTCGGACAGTCGTACCGTCGTCGCCTCGAAGGGAAGCCCGCTGCCGAGGCCCAGCGGAGGCCCGCCGGGGACGGAGAGAAACTCCACGCTGCCGTCCGGGCGGACCACCGCGGGTTCCACATGACCGGCGCGGGAGACGGTGCAGACCCCGGACGCGGGGTCGTACACGGCGTACAGGCAGGTCGCCCCGGTGACCGGCGCGCCCTCCTCCGCATCCCCGTCCTCGCTCTCGTCCTGGTCGATGCGCGTCACCAACTCGTCCATGTGCCACAGGAGTTCGTCGGGCGGAAGGTCCAGGGTCGAGAAGTTGTGGACCGCGGTCCGCAGCCGGCCCATCGTGGCCGCCGCGTGCAGACCGTGCCCGACCACGTCCCCCACGACCAGCGCCACCCGCGCGCCCGGCAGCGGGATGACGTCGAACCAGTCCCCGCCGACTCCGCCGCGTGCGGCCTGCGCGGGCAGATAGCGGTACGCCACCTCCAGGGCGCTCTGGTCGGGCAGGGCCCGCGGCAGCAGGCTGCGCTGAAGCGTTACGGCCATGTCGTGCTCGCGGGTGTAGCGGCGGGCGTTGTCGATGCTGACGGCGGCGCGGGCCACCAGTTCCTCGGCGAAGGAGAGGTCCTCCTGGTCGAACGGCTCCGGCCGGTCCGCGCGCCAGAACGAGGCCACGCCCATGACGACGCCGCGGGCGCGCAGCGGCACGGTGAGCATCGAGTGCATCCCGAACTCCACCAGCACCCGGGAGTGTTCCGGGTCCTGCACCTGCCAGCCGGAGAACGCGGTCAGATCCGCCTCGACCACGGCCTCACCGGCGAGGAACCCGGCGGCCTGCGGAGTGTCCCGGACGAAGTGGATCAGCTTGCCGAGCCGGTAGAGCGGGCTGCCCTCCTTGACGCCGTGGAACGCGACGCGCCGCATGTCCGTGTCGCCCTCCTTCGGCTCCCCGCCCCGCAGCACGGGATCCGCCAGGTCGACGGTGACGTAGTCGGCGAACCGTGGGACCGCGAAGTGCGCCAGTTCCTGCGAAGTGCGCGTCACGTCGAGGCTGGTGCCGATCTCCAGGCCGGCGTCGTAGAGCAGCCGCAGCCGCTCCTGGGCCGCCTCCGCCCGGCCGGTGACGGCCTGCAGTTCAGTGGTGTCGCGCAGGGTGACCACGGTGCCGGGCGGCCCGCCGTCCCGCCCGGTCGACCGCTGGCTGACCGCCAGCAGCCGGTCCCGTGTCAGATGCACCTCGTCGGTGGCGTCCCGCCCGGAGGCCAGCAGCCGGGCCAGATCGCGGCCGAGGCCTAGGTCGAGCGCGGCCCGGCCCTCCGCGTCCGGCCCCAGCTCGAGCAGCCGCCGCGCCTCGTCGTTGGCCAGCGCCAGCCGCCCTTCGCCGTCCACGATCAGCACACCTTCCCGTACGGCATGCAGAACCGCGTCGTGATGCTCGTACATCCGGGTCATCTCGGCGGGCTCCAGCCCGTGCGTCTGGCGCCGCAGCCGCCTGCTGACCAGGGCGGTCCCGGTGGTGGCGACGACCAGGGCCACGGCGGCCGAGCCGAACAGCACGGGCAGCTGGTGCTCGACCGCCCCGCCCACGCTGGCCAGGGTCACACCGGCGGCGACCAGACCGACGATCTCGTCGTCCGCGTTCCTGACCGGGACGACGGCGCGTACAGAGGGCCCCAGCGTGCCGGTGAAGGTCTCCCGTACGACTTCGCCCGCGACGGCGCGATCGATATTGCCGATGTAGTGCTTGCCGATCTGCTCGGGGTTGGGGTGGGTGTAGCGGATCCCTTCCGTGGTCATCGCCACGATGAAGTCCACGTCGGACGCCTTGCGGGCGGCTTCCGCGCGCGGCTGGAGCACGGCGGTCGGATCCGGGCCTTCGAGGGCCGCGGCGACACCGGGCGCGTTCGCGAACGACCCGGCCACGGCGAGCGAACGGTTCCGCGCCTCGCGCTCGCTGTCGCTGCGGACCTGAAGCAACACGGCTGTCACCGCGGCGACGACGAGGAGCACCACGATCGCCACCTGAAGCACGAAGACCTGCCGGGCGACGGTGCGGACGCTCAGCACCGAACGCAGGCGGCCGATAAATCCGGCCATGCCTCATTTGTCTCACACGCGTCCAGGCGCGGATACCGATGCGCTCCGGTTCAGGGCTTCATGGGCGGACTCTCAGACGCCGTAACCGTCGGTGTATCCGTCCCGGTGCCGATGGTGGTGTCCGTCGTCCTCGACGACCGGTGTCGAAGGTGGCACCACCACGCGCCTGCGCTTGGCGACGCTGCTGAACGTCGCGACGCCGATCAGGCCGACGACGATCAGGATGATCCCGACCAGGTCGAGGTTGACTCCCTGCATGTCCCAGTCGGTCGCGAACGTGAGAATGGCTCCTACCGCGATCAGAATGATGCATCCACCCAGACCCATGAGTCTGGCCTCCCTGTCCTGTCCGTGTTCTGACGCCGTTCGCACGGCTGTTGCGGACCCGGGCCGGGTACCCTCCGCCGGACCGGCCATGCGGAGGCAACTCACTTGAGGAGACAGGTTCTGGACTCGGCGCCTAACCCTCCAGGAACGCCACCATCGCGTTCGCCAGCAGGAACGGGTCCTCGGCGCCGCACAGTTCGCGGGCGCTGTGCATGGAGAGGATGGCCACGCCGATGTCGACCGTCTTGATGCCGTGGCGGGCGGCGGTGATGGGGCCGATGGTCGTGCCGCAGGGCATCGAGTTGTTGGAGACGAAGGACTGGAAGGGGACGGCGGCCTTCTCGCAGGCGGCGGCGAAGACCGCGCGGCCCGAACCGTCCGTGGCGTAGCGGTTGTTGACGTTGACTTTGAGGATGGGGCCGCCGCCCGCGCGCGGGTGGTGCGTCGGGTCGTGCCGCTCGGCGTAGTTCGGGTGGACCGCGTGGCCCGTGTCGGAGGAGAGGCAGACCGTGCCGGCGAAGGCGCGCGCCCTGTCCTCGTACGTACCGCCGCGGGCGAACACCGAACGCTCCAGCACACTGCCGAGCAGCGGACCGTCCGCCCCCGTGTCCGACTGCGAGCCGTTCTCCTCGTGGTCGAACGCCGCCAGCACCGGGATGAACGGGAGGTCCACGTCGCCGGTCGCGACGGACGCCAACGCGGCCGTACCGGCGTGCACGGACACGAGGTTGTCCATACGCGGGCCTGCGACCAGCTCCTTGTCCCGGCCCAGGTACGACGGCGGCTCGATGGAGTGCGTCATCAGGTCCCAGCCGGTGACCTCGCCCTCGGCCAGCCCGGATTCCTGCTCCAGGAAACGGATCAGATCCCCGTCGCGTACGTCGTTGCCGAGCCCCCAGATCGGTTGCAGATGCCGCTGCTTGTCGAGCTTGAGGCCCTCGGAGGTGACCGATCGGTCCAGGTGGATGGCGAGTTGGGGGACTCGCAGCAGGGCGCGGTCGATGTTCACCAGGCGGGTCGTGCCGTCGCGCAGTGAGAGCCGGCCGGCGAGGCCCAGGTCGCGGTCCAGCCAGGAGTTGAGCAGCGGGCCGCCGTAGATCTCGACCGCGACCTGGCGCCAGCCGTGCGCACCGCTGTCCGGTTGCGGCTTCACGCGCAGATTGGGGGAGTCCGTGTGCGCCCCGACGATCCGGAAGGGCGTGTGCGGATCGGCGCCCTCGGGCACGTACCAGGCCACGAGTGCGCCGCCGCGCACCACGTACTTGCCGCCGTGCGCCCCCTCCCACGCGTCCGTCTCGGCGACCTGCCGGAAGCCGGCCTTCTCCAGCCGCTCGGCCGCGTTCGCCACCGCGTGATACGGCGACGGGCTGGCCGTCAGAAAGGACATGAGGTCGTCGGTATGGCCGCGATCGAAGCGTGGGGGTGTGCGCATGGGTTCACCTTAACGACGTACGAGGGCCCGCTCCCGGCGATGGGGAACGGGCCCTCGTAAGGGGTATGTGGAGGGGGCTGCCGACCGGAAGGTGACTTTCCGGTACGTAAGCGCTCCGCTGGAAGGCAGGTGATGAATCCGCGGGCCGGTGGGGGCTGGTCGCGCCCGCGCGGCGGAGCCGCACAGTGTCACGCCCCGCGCCCCTTACGGGGCGCGAAATGCACCGGACTTCATTTAGAAGGCCGCTTCGTCCAGCTCCATCAGCTCCAGGTCGGTGCCCTCGGCGAGCTTGCGCGCACCGGTGACGCCCGGCAGGACGTTCGCCGCGAAGAACTTCGCCGCGGCGATCTTGCCGGTGTAGAACGCCTTGTCCTTGGCCGGCGCCGTCTCCAGCTTCTCGGCGGCGACCGCGGCACCCTTCAGCAGCAGGTAGCCGACGACCACGTCACCGGAGGCCATCAGCAGGCGGGTGGTGTTGAGCCCGACCTTGTAGATGTTCTTGACGTCCTTTTCGGTCGCCGCGAGGTCCGTGAGCATCAGGCCGACGATGGCCTCCAGCTCGACGGCCGCCTTGGCGAGCTGCTCGCGGGCGGCCGACAGCTCGTCGCCGCCCGTACCGATCGCCAGGAACTTCTTGATGTCCTCGGCGAGCGAGTTCAGCGCAGCGCCCTGGTTGCGGACGATCTTCCGGAAGAAGAAGTCCTGGCCCTGGATCGCGGTGGTGCCCTCGTAGAGGGTGTCGATCTTGGCGTCCCGGATGTACTGCTCGACCGGGTACTCCTGCAGATAGCCGGAGCCACCGAACGTCTGCAGCGACTGCGACAGCTGCTCGTACGCCTTCTCGGAGCCGTAGCCCTTCACGATCGGCAGGAGCAGGTCGTTCAGGGCCTCGAGGGCGGCGGTGTCCTCGCCCGCGGCCTCCTTGACCATGATCTCGTCCTGGATCGACGCGGTGTACATGACGAGGGAGCGCATGCCCTCCGCGTACGCCTTCTGCGTCATCAGCGAGCGGCGCACGTCCGGGTGGTGCGTGATGGTGACCTTGGGGGCGGTCTTGTCCATGAAGTTCGCGAGGTCCGGGCCCTGGACGCGCTCCTTGGCGTACTCAAGGGCGTTCAGGTACCCCGTCGACAGCGTCGAGATCGCCTTCGTGCCGACCATCATCCGGGCGAACTCGATGATCCGGAACATCTGGCGGATGCCGTCGTGCTTGTCACCGATCAGCCAGCCCTTGGCGGGGTGACGGTCGCCGAAGGTCATCTCGCACGTGTTGGAGGCCTTGAGCCCCATCTTGTGCTCGACGTTGGTGGCGTACACGCCGTTGCGCTCGCCCAGCTCGCCGGTCTCGAAGTCGAAGAGGTACTTCGGTACGAGGAACAGCGACAGGCCCTTGGTGCCGGGACCGGCGCCCTCGGGACGGGCCAGCACGTAGTGAAGGATGTTCTCCTCCATGTCGTGCTCGCCGGACGTGATGAACCGCTTCACGCCCTCGATGTGCCAGGAGCCGTCCTCCTGCTGAACCGCCTTGGTGCGGCCTGCGCCCACGTCCGAGCCCGCGTCCGGCTCGGTGAGCACCATGGTCGAACCCCAGGTCCGGTCCACGGCTATCTGGGCGATGTGCTTCTGCTGCTCCGTGCCCTCGTCGAAGAGGATGCGGGCGAACGCCGGGCCGGAGGAGTACATCCAGACCGCCGGGTTGGCGCCCAGAACCAGCTCCGCGTACGCCCAGATCAGGGACGGCGGGGCGGTCGTGCCACCGATCTCCTCCGGCAGGCCGAGCCGCCAGTACTCGGAGTCCATGAAGGCCTTGTAGCTCTTCTTGAAGCTGGCCGGTACGGGTGCGGTGTTGGTCTCCGGGTCGAAGACAGGCGGGTTGCGGTCCGCGTCCGCGAAGGACTCCGCCAACTCGTTCTCCGAAAGTCGGGTCAGCTCTTCGAGGATGCTCTTGGCGGTCTCGGCGTCCATCTCCGCGAACGGGCCGCTGCCGTACAGCTTGTCGCGCCCGAGCACCTCGAAGAGGTTGAACTCGATGTCGCGGAGATTCGACTTGTAGTGCCCCATGGCGACGGCTCCGTTAAGGGATCGGGTGAGGTGGTGAATCCTCGGACCTAGGTTCGTGTACCAACAAGTAGCCACGATGATGCTACCCGTCGGTAATAAGAATCAACCCCTAGCGGCTCAAGTGTGAGCTAACCCTCCGTGTGGGGTGGGGTGGGTTTGTGGGGGTTGGAAACCGCCACAGGCGAAGGGCGGTTACTCTGACCCCCATGTACGGCTACGACCAGACCGCGGGCCCCGGCCAGCAGCAGTATGCGCAGCCTCAGCCGCCGCCCCAGCCCGGAGGGTACGGGCAGCAGAGCGGCCCGCTCTACCCCGAGCCGTCGCCGCCCTCGCTCGCGGACGCGGTGCGCGCGTTCACCACGGGGGCGATCTCCGCCGAGGACTTTCAGCAGGTCTTCGCCACGTCCAAGGTCTACTGCCCGCGCGGTGACAACCCCGGCTTCCTCGCGCTGCACAACACCCAGCAGCCGGTGATCCCGATGTTCACCTCGCTCAAGGAGCTGCGCCGGTACGCCGGCAAGGAGTCCAAGTACTTCGTGATCACCGGTGCCGAGGTGATCGACCTGCTCCCCACTGGCTATGGCTTCGTTCTCGACATGGAGGGCGAGCACCGCATGGTCTTCGACGCGAAGGCGGTCGAGCAGATGGTCGACTTCGCCATGCGCCGAATGTACGGCTGACGTGCCCCGACACCACGAGGCGCCCGGAGGGAATTCCCTCCGGGCGTTCTCTGTTCCGGGTGGCAGGAAGTTCAATAGTCAACTAAACTCGGAGCACAAGGAGGTACCGACATGCCTGCAGTGACCGTCGAGAACCCGCTGACCCTGCCCCGTGTGGTGGCGTCGGCCGAGGCCGTGGCCCGCCCGGTGCTGGCGGTGACCAGCGCGCCAAGTGGGTTCGAGGGCGAGGGCTTCCCCGTCCGCCGGGCCTTCGCGGGGATCAATTACAAGTACCTCGACCCGTTCATCATGATGGACCAGATGGGCGAGGTGGAGTACGCACCAGGGGAGCCGAAGGGCACGCCTTGGCATCCGCACCGCGGCTTCGAGACCGTCACGTACATCATCGACGGGATCTTCGACCACCAGGACAGCCAGGGCGGCGGTGGCACCATCACCAACGGTGACACCCAGTGGATGACGGCCGGTTCAGGCCTGCTCCACATCGAGGCGCCCCCGGAGTCGCTCGTCATGTCCGGCGGTCTCTTCCACGGCCTCCAGCTGTGGGTGAACCTCCCGGCCAAGGACAAGATGATGGCCCCGCGGTACCAGGACATCCGTGGTGGTCAGGTGCAGCTCCTCAGCACCCCCGACGGCGGCGCGCTGCTGCGTGTCATCGCCGGTGAGCTGGACGGTCACCAGGGCCCCGGCATCACGCACACGCCGATCACGATGGTGCACGCGACGCTGGCGCCGGGCGCCGAGATCACCCTGCCCTGGCGCGAGGACTTCAACGGCCTCGCGTACGTACTGGCCGGCAAGGGTGCCGTGGGCGCGGAGCGCCGCCCGATCCACCTGGGCCAGACCGCCGTGTTCGGCGCGGGCTCCTCGCTGACGGTCCGCGCGGACGAGAAGCAGGACTCGCACACGCCTGACCTGGAGGTCGTCCTCCTGGGTGGCCAGCCGATCCGTGAGCCGATGGCGCACTACGGGCCGTTCGTGATGAACACCCGCGAGGAGCTGCAGCAGGCTTTCGAGGACTTCCAGAAGGGACGACTGGGTACGATTCCGGCCGTGCACGGGATGTCCGAGGGCGGTCTCTAACGCACAGGACGCGGAACGCGACTCCGTCGATGGGACGCGGAGCGGAAGGACGGCGGGTATGGCGCAGGAGAATCCGGAAATCCACCTCGTGTTCCATCCCGTCGTCGGGGAGCCGCTGGCCGTCAGAAGCCGGGACTTCGAGTCGCTGGAGGCGGCGGAGGACAGCGTCACCGAGGCGTTGGAGCAGGAGCGCACCTTGCGCTTCGAGCTGAACGGCCGTGACGGCGGCGACAGTGGGACCCTGCTGGTCAACTGTTCCAACGTCGTCGCGGTCAAGGTGCGGTCGGCGTCGGAAAAGGGAGCCGACGACGGCCAGTACCTCTGATCACAGCTCTCCGGAACCGTCCGGTTCGGCGCCGTCCGGTTCGTAGAGCTCGAACCAGATGCTCTTGCCCTCGCCCCGCGGGTCCACTCCCCAGGCGTCCGAGAGCAGTTCCATGAGCATCAAGCCCCGCCCGGAGGACGCCAGTTCTCCGGGCTGACGCTTGTGTGGCAGGGCGTCGCTGCAGTCGGTGACCTCGACCCGGATCCGGCGGGAGCCTGCCTCGCCCGTCATCTCGGCGACGAGCAGCGCTTCGGCGTCCGTGTGGACGAGTACGTTCGTGACCATCTCCGAGACCAGGAGCACCGCAGAGTCGATCTGGTCCTCGGACGACCAGTCGTGCAGCAGCTCCTTCAGTTGGCGGCGTGCGTCCGCGACCCGCTCGGGTTCGGCCTGGGCCACGGTCAGCACGGTGCGGCGTACGGACGTCCGTGCCGCCGGCTGGTCGCCGCAGCCGCAGCCCTCCCCCTGCCGGCACAGCAGCAGAACCGCGATGTCGTCCTCCCGGCGGTCCACCAGCGGTCCGGTCATGTGGTGCGAGGAGGGTCCGTGCACAGCCTGGACCAGCGCGTCGGCCAGGGCCTCCAGGTCGCTTGTCTCGCCGTCGTGGCTCTCCAGGATCTTGCGGATCCTGAGCCAGCCGGTGTCGAGGTCGTGCCCGCCGGTCTCGATGAGCCCGTCGGTGCAGATCAGCATGGTCTCGCCGGGTTCCAGGGCAAGCCGCGTCGTCGGATAGTCCGCGTCCGGGTCGATGCCGAGCGGCAGTCCGCCCGCGGTGGGCCGGGTCAGCACGGTCCCGTCGGCCATCCGTATCGCCGGGTCCGGGTGCCCGGCGCGGGCGATGTCCAGTACGCCGGTCTCGGGGTCGACCTCCACGTACAGGCAGGTCGCGAAGCGCAGGTCGGCGGACTCCTCCTCGGACGTCATCCCGTACAGGAACCGGGAGGCGCGCGACAGTACGGCGTCCGGGCGGTGCCCTTCGGAGGCGTACGCCCTGAGCGCGATCCGCAGCTGGCCCATCAGTCCGGCGGCGCGTACGTCATGGCCCTGGACGTCGCCGATGACCAGGGCGAATCTGCCGCCGCCGGGCTGCGTCCGGGAGGTGCCCCCGGGGAGGGGGATCATGTCGTACCAGTCGCCGCCGACCTGGAGTCCGCCGCCGGTGGGTACGTACCGCGCGGCCACGGTCATGCCCGGGATCTGCGGCCCCAGGTTGGGCAGCATCGAGCGCTGGAGGCCGTCGGTCAGTTCGCGTTCGGACTCGGCGGCACCGGCGCGGGAGAGGGCCTGCGCGAGCATGCGGGCCACGGTGGTGAGGACGGAGCGTTCGTCGGGTGTGAAGGAGACGCGGTAGGTGAAGGCCGCCATCCACGCGCCTATCGTGCGGCCCGCGACGACGAGCGGCAGAAACGCCCACGACTGCCTGCCGAAACCCTGGGCGAGCGGCCACCAGGCCGGGAAGCGTTTCCGGTAGTCCTTCGGGGAGGAGAGATAGACGGCACGGCCGGTGCGTACGACCTCCGCGGCCGGATGGTCCGTGTCCACGGACATCGCGGAGGACGGTCCCTCGTCGTCGGACTGGTGCCCGTGGTGGCCGATGAGGGTCAGCCGGTCGCCCTGAGTGCCGTAGACGGCCAGGCCGTCCGGTGAGAAGCCGGGCATCGACAGGCCGGCCGCCACCCGCAGCACCTCCGCCGTGGACCGGGCCTCGGCCAGTGCGCGCCCCGCGTCCAGCAGGAACGCCTCGCGGGAGCGGCGCCAGTCACCGGTGACGGGGGTGCGCGCGGCGGCGCCCGGCGGTGGCTCGGAGACCTCCTGGAGGGTGCCGACCAGCTGGTAGGAGTGCGATTCGGTGTCGTACGACGGCTTGGAGCGGCTGCGCACCGTACGTAGTACGCGTCCCTGCTCGTCCATGACCCGCATCCGGAGTTCGGCGATGGTGCCCTCGGAAGCGGCGAGCTGGACGACCGGTTTGACCTCGTTCCAGTCGACCGGGTGGAAGCGGGCGCGGGCGCCGGCCTCTGTCAGCGTGACCGCCTCGGTGGGCAGTCCGAGCAGCCGTGCGGCCTCGGCATCCAGAGTGACCAGCTCGGCCGCGTTGTCCCAACGCCACAGGCCGGTCGCGAGGGCGGCCAGGACGTCCCCCACGGCGGGCAGGGGCTCACCAGTGCGCATTGGGCCACTGTAGGAAGAGGTGATCGTGAGAAGCCACCAAAGGGAGAAAGGCCACCCTTCAGAGGGTCGGACCGTGACCGGCCCGTGATGGTCGTGACCCGGCCGTAATGGTGGGGAGGCCGGTGGTGGCTCCCCGGTACGCTTGGGTCTGTGTTTCACACGGTCTGTGTTTCACGTGAAACACAGACCGTGACGCCCAGGCCGGCATTCAGGCTGTGGCACACAGATTGCGACACCAAGACCCCGATCCGCGAAGGCTGGATGAACGACGATGCATCGGTACAGGTCCCACACCTGCGGCGAGCTCCGCGCCTCTGACGTCGGCAGCGACGTCCGGCTGAGCGGCTGGCTGCACAATCGGCGCGACCTGGGCGGCATCCTCTTCATCGATCTGCGCGATCACTACGGCATCACGCAGCTGGTCGCCCGTCCCGGCACGGCCGCGTACGAGGCGCTGGACAAGCTCTCCAAGGAGTCGACCGTCCGCGTCGACGGCCAGGTCGTCTCGCGCGGAGCCGAGAACATCAACCCGGACCTGCCGACCGGCGAGGTCGAGGTCGAGGTCAGCGAGGTCGAACTGCTCGGCGCCGCCGCCCCGTTGCCCTTCACCATCAACACCGAGGACGGTGTGAATGAGGAGCGGCGCCTGGAGTACCGCTTCCTGGACCTGCGCCGCGAGCGCATGCACCGCAACATCATGCTGCGTACGGCGGTCATCTCCGCGATCCGCAGCAAGATGACGGCGCTCGGCTTCAACGAGCTGGCGACCCCGATCCTCACCGCCACCTCGCCCGAGGGCGCCCGCGACTTCGTCGTCCCGTCCCGTCTGCACCCGGGCAGGTTCTACGCCCTTCCGCAGGCCCCGCAGCAGTTCAAGCAGCTGCTGATGATCTCCGGCTTCGACCGCTACTTCCAGATCGCGCCCTGTTTCCGTGACGAGGACGCGCGCGCGGACCGTTCGCCGGGCGAGTTCTACCAGCTCGACGTCGAGATGTCCTTCGTCGAGCAGGAGGACGTCTTCCAGCCGATCGAGCAGCTGATGACGGAGCTGTTCGAGGAGTTCGGCAACGGCCGTCATGTCACCTCTCCCTTCCCGCGGATCCCGTTCCGCGAGGCGATGCTGAAGTACGGCTCCGACAAGCCGGACCTGCGGGCCCAGCTGGAGCTGGCCGACATCACCGACATCTTCGAGGGCTCGGAGTTCAAGGCCTTCGCGGGCAAGCACGTACGGGCGCTGCCGGTACCGGACGTTGCCTCGCAGCCCCGGAAGTTCTTCGACCAGCTCGGTGACTACGCCGTCTCGCAGGGCGCGAAGGGCCTGGCGTGGGTGCGGGTCGGTGAGGATGGCTCGCTGTCCGGCCCGATCGCGAAGTTCCTGACGGAGGAGAACGTCGCGGAGCTGACCAAGCGGCTGTCTCTTGCCGCCGGTCACGCGGTGTTCTTCGGCGCGGGCGAGTTCGACGAGGTCTCGAAGATCATGGGCGCGGTGCGGGTCGAGGCCGCCCGTCGCTCGGGCCACTTCGAGGAGGACGTCTTCCGCTTCTGCTGGGTCGTGGACTTCCCCATGTTCGAGAAGGACGAGGAGACGGGGAAGATCGACTTCTCCCACAACCCCTTCTCGATGCCGCAGGGCGGTATGGAGGCCCTGGAGACCCAGGACCCGCTGGACGTCCTGGCCTGGCAGTACGACATCGTCTGCAACGGCGTCGAGCTGTCCTCCGGCGCGATCCGGAACCACGAGCCGGACATCATGCTCAAGGCCTTCGGTATCGCGGGCTACGAGGCGGAGACGGTCGAGCGTGAGTTTGCGGGCATGCTGCGCGCGTTCCGCTTCGGCGCTCCTCCGCACGGCGGCATCGCGCCGGGCGTCGACCGGATCGTGATGCTCCTGGCCGACGAGCCCAACATCCGCGAAACGATCGCCTTCCCGCTCAACGGCAACGCGCAGGATCTGATGATGGGGGCGCCGACGGAGCTGGAGCCTGCGCGGCTGCGGGAGCTGCACCTTTCGGTGCAGAAGCCGCAGCCGAAGTAGCTCCGCTGGAGGTGCAGTTATTCGGCTGCGGGTATGTCGTGGCTGGTCGCTCCCCCACTCTCGGCTGCGCTCGAGCGGGGGGACCCCCATCGCGGCGGAGCCGCAAATTGACACAGCCCCGCGCCCCTATCGGGGCCTGCGGCCCCTCAAGTGGGCGCGGTATCGCACCGGACTTCACCAAGGCCGCTTAGTGGCCCGGAACCGACCTTGGTTCCGGGCCACCTGCGGCGGAATGTGCTGCGAAAGAAGGGCGCCGATCTCGATCTGTACGCCCTGTTCGTACCGGCTTCGAAGGCGATACGTGGCGAGAAGGCACCCGGCACCCTTGTCCAGACCGGGCCTGCGGCTGCGAAGGGCGCGGCGAAGGAGGGGACGGACAAGGCCGCCGACGTCGTGTACTACAAGCGCCTCGGATCGGTGAAGAACCGGCCCTTCATATGCCTGGACGGCGACGCACGCGTACCCGGCCGCGAGACCATCCGCATCGTCCGCCCCGACGAACAGGGCTACGTCCTGCTCTGCGCATACTCCGCGGTCAGTAACGGATTCGGTTCCTTCCGCAGCTTCGGCGCGAAGGTCGTCGTCACGGACGGCCGCGGCTCCACCGTCACCGTGCCCCTCTTCGAGAACACCAAGACCCGCTACTGGGTGGCCATCGCGCTGGTCGACTTCACCGACGCCGACGGAGCGGCCATCCGCCATATCGAGGCCTACAGCGGCCGTATGACGGAACGCCGCCCGGTCCTCCACCCGGACGGCACCATCGAGATGAACGGCGGCCCGGTGGAGTTCAAGAGGCGCTGATCCGTCGGCCACAAGCCGACGTCGGCTACGGGCTCGCGTCACGCCAGGCTCACGTAACGCCCAGGCTCACGTCACGCTCCAAAGAAGCCGGTAGTACTCCGTCCTCTCCGCATCCGGAGTGATGCCGTACCCGTCCAGGAGGGTGTCGTCCCAGCCCGGGCCGTAGTTCCACTCCGTGCTCCAGGTGGCGACGGCCAGGTCGGCCCAGCGGTCGGCGAGGCCGAGGGCGCCCATGTCGACGTGGGCGGACCATGAACCGTCGTCGTGCAGCAGGGTGTTGGGCGCGCAAGCGTCGCCGTGGCAGACGACGAGGCGGTCGATCGGCGGGGGGTCGGGCAGGTCGGACGGTACGGCGAGGCCTGACCGGCGGGCGCGTTCCAGGCGGTGTTCCACCGACCAGCTGAACGGGCAGGCGGCGACGGGCAGTTGGTCGTGCAGGGCGCGCAGCCCCGCCCCCAAGGCTCGTACGGCCGTGGCGGGATCCGCCTGCCACCGGGGGCTGACGGCGCTCTCGCCGGCCAGTGCGTCCGTGATGAGCCAGGCTCCGTCCGCATCGGCTCCGTATTCACGGACGCGAGGTACGGGCGTGAAGTCCCCGGCCCAGCGCAGCCGTTCCACCTCGGCGGGCAGGTCCAGGCCGGAGTCCGTCGGCGCCCACTTGGCGAACAGCCGCCCCTGATCGTGGTCGTCGCCGATGCGGAAGGTCAGGCCGCCCAAGTGGTTCAGCCAGACGGGCAACAGCGGCCGGTCTCCGGCCAGTTCGGCGATCGGTGCGGGCACGCGTACGGCTGAGGTCGGCGGTCCGGCGTGGGGCATGGGCGCATGGTCTCCTGCGGTACGGGCGACGGGCGAGCGATTTTCCACCCGGTCCATGCGGGCACCCGCCGATTGCGAGTAGTTCACCTCACATCCGCCTCGCGTACTTCTCAAGCCTCCTTAAGGAAACCAAAAGGCACCTCACAGCCAGCCCACCGATCGTGTGGTCATGAGCGCATCCATCGCAGATGACCAGAGACCCGGGAAGAGGCAACGGCCATGAAACAGCTGGTACTTGTCGGGGCCGACCTGCTTGCCATCGCCGTCCTCACCTTCGCCGTGTACTTCCCGCGCCACCATCGGCGCGACCTGATCGCCGCCTTCCTCGGTGTGAACGTCGGGGTGCTCGCCGTGGCGATGACGCTCAGTTCCGCCTCGGTGGGGATCGGCCTCGGGATGGGGCTGTTCGGGGTGCTGTCGATCATCCGGCTGCGGTCGTACGAGATCGCGCAGCACGAGATCGCGTACTACTTCTCCGCGCTGGCCATCGGCCTCCTCGCCGGGCTCCCGCACACCGTGACCCTGCTGAACACCGGGCTGATGGCGCTCATCGTCATCACCCTGTACGTCGGCGATCACCCCCGCCTGTTCCCGCGGCACCGGCAGCAGAGCCTGCGCCTCGACTCCGCGTACACCGATGAGGACGCCCTCCGCTCGCACCTCGAAGTGCTGCTGGGCGGGCGGGTGGTGAACCTGTCGGTGCAGGACATCGACCTGGTCAATGACATGACGCGCGTCGAGGTGCGGTACGTCGTGTCTGGCACCGGTGCGCGGGTTCCCGAGGAGCTCAAGTCGCCCTCCCCGCAAGGCGTTCGGCCATGACGGCCGCCATCGATCGCTTCGTGGCCGCGCTGCCGCCGATCGGGCTGGACGAACTCGTCGAGCGGGCCGAACTGCTCACCCGCCTGGACCGCAAGTACATGCTCCCGGTCGTCGATCTGCCCTTCGTGCTCGGCGGACTGGACGGTGACGTCCGGGTGCTCGAAATGGGCCGGGGGGAGAGGGAGTTCGGGTATCGGTCCATCTACTTCGACACCCCTGGGATGGACGGGTATCTGGCGGCCGCGCGCCGCCGCAGGCGACGGTTCAAGCTGCGCATCCGTACGTATCTGGATTCCGGTCTGGATTCCGGCCGGCACTTCTTCGAGATCAAGACGCGTGGGCCGCGCGGCACCACCGTCAAGCAACGCATCCCGTACGACGGGGACTTCCGGCGGCTCGGGGGCGAGGCGCGGGCGTACGCCGACACGGTGCTCGCCGAGGCCGGGATCAACTCCGCGGGGCTCCGCTTCGTCCCCACGCTCACCACGTTCTACCGGCGTACGACGCTGTTCTTCCCGGCCACCGGGAGCCGGCTCACCGTAGACACCGGGCTGACCTGGACCCTGCCCGACGGCACCGCCCTGCGGACCGACGACCGGGCCATCGTCGAGACCAAGTCGGGCCGGGCGGGCTCGGATGCCGACCGGCTGCTCTGGTCGCTGGGGCACCGGCCGTGTCCCGTGTCGAAGTACGGCACCGGGCTCGCCGCCCTGCGCCCCGAACTCCCCGCCAACCGATGGCTGCCCGTCCTGCGGCGCCACTTTCCGACCGCACTCCACGAGAGCCTCGCATGAGCAAGAAAACGATCAGCCGGAGCGGGCGTACGGTCCGTCGAAGCGGGCGTACGGGCATGAGATCGGTACGGCAGTTGCGTACGAAAGTGGCGGGCGCCCTCGCCTCGATGGCGCTGGCCACGGCGGTGCTGGCCGGGTGCTCGTCCGGTGACAGCGACTCCTCGTCCGGCTCGGGGTCGAGCTCGAGTTCGAGCTCGTCGGGCGGTGTCGCGGACGGTACGCAGACCGCCGCCGCCGTCCTCGCCGACAACCAGGCGGATCATGCCGAGGACGGTGACGCGGAATGGGACGAGTCCGAGGCCGTGGACATCGAGCTGGACGGCGAGTCCGCCTCCGCCGAGGGGGACGGGGTCACGGTCGACGGGGCCACGGTGACCATCACCGCAGGTGGCACGTACCGGCTGAGCGGGAGTCTCAGCGACGGTCAGGTCGTCGTCAACGCACCTGACGCGACGGTGAAGTTGGTACTGGACGGGGTCGACATATCCAGTTCCTCCGGCGCGGCGATCGCCGCCAGCGAGGCGGAGAAGCTCGTGGTCGTGCTGGCGGACGGCAGCGAGAACACGCTCGCCGACACCGACTCGTACGCCGAGGACGCTGGCGCCAACGCCGCCCTGTACAGCGCCGGCGACCTCACCGTCGCGGGCGGCGGAACGCTCACCGTGCACGGCAACGGCAACGACGGGATCGCGAGTACGGACGGCCTGGTCATCGCCTCCGGGACGGTCAAGGTCGACGCCGTGGACGACGGGATCCGGGGCAAGAACTACCTCGTCGTGAACGGCGGCAAGGTCACCGTCACCGCGAAGGGCGACGGGCTCAAGGCCGACAACTCCGAGGACGCGGACGCCGGTTATGTCGCCGTCGACGGCGGAACGGTGGCGGTGACGGCGGAGGGTGACGGGGTCGACGCGGTCACCGATCTCGTGGTGACGGGCGGATCGCTGTCCGCCGCCAGCGAGGCCGCCGATGACTCCTCCGCGCACGGGCTGAAGTCGGGGGTCATCGCGGTTCTCGAGGGCGGCACCGTCAGCGTGGAGTCGTCCGCCGACGCCGTCCACAGTGAGGCGGCCGTGCACGTCAGCGGCGCCGATGTCACCGTCTCGGCGGGGGACGACGGCGTCCACGCGGAGGGCGAACTGGTCGTCAGTAAGGGAGAGTTGCAGGTCAAGGCGTCGACCGAGGGACTCGAAGGCAAGGACATCACCGTCAGCAGCGGCAGGGCGACCATCACGTCCAGCGACGACGGCATCAACGCGTCCGGCGGTACGACGACCTCGGACAGCGGCGGCGGGCAGGGCGGCGGCCCCGGAGGCGGAGGTGGCAGTGAGACCGGCGACTACACCGCGAACGTCACCGGCGGCACCCTCGTCATCAACGCCGACGGCGACGGTTTCGACTCCAACGGCACCGCCGAGATCACCGGCGGCACGGTCGTCGTCAACGGCCCGGAACAGGGCGGCAACGGAGCCCTCGACGTCAACGGCTCCTTCACCGTCAGCGGCGGCACCCTCCTCGCCGCCGGCAGCGCGGGCATGGCCGTCGCCCCCGACACCGAGTCCGAACAGGGCTGGGTCTCGGCCACACTCGATTCGCCTGTGCAGGCGGGCACGACCCTCCACGTCGTGGACGCGGACGGCGAGGTCGTGGCCTCGTACGTCACCTCGAAGTCGATCGAGAACCTCGTGTACTCCGGTGACGGGATCGAGAGCAGGGAGGAGTACACGGTGTACGCGGGCGGCGAGACCTCGGGCGGCAGTACGGGGGGCCTGGCGGCCGGCGGCGAACTGGGCTCGGCGGAGGAGATCGCGACGGTGACGGCGGGCGAGGCACCGGAGGGCGGCTTCGGCCGGAGGTGAGGAACCGGAAGGGGCGCTTCGGCTGGGCGAGCTCCTGCAGCTCAACACCCGCTCTGTCTCGCCTACTTGGCGGCAACCTTTCTTGTGCCCGCGACCACAGATGAGTCAGGAGCCTCGTTCACGCGGGGCTCCGCGAACCTCGTGCACGTTCCGCTTTACGTGCACCTGAACCCCGTAAGGACTCATCCGTGGCATCCACTTCCCACCGCCGGTCCCATCGCAGACGGCGCACCGCGCTGGTGTCGGCCGCCGCCGTGGCGGCCGCCGGGCTCGGCGCGGTCCCCTTTGTGATGAACGCGAACGCCACCCCGCCCGCCGTCGAGCCGGCCCGCCAGTCGCTGCCCGCGAAGGACGGCTGGGCGGCGAGCGGTTCCGGTACGACGGGCGGCTCGAAGGCCGACTCCAAGCACGTCTACACCGTCAGCACCCGCGCCCAGCTGGCGAAGGCGCTCGGCAACGGCACCGACTCCACGCCGAAGATCATCAAGATCAAGGGCACGATCGACGCGAACGGCGGCAAGAGCTGCGCCGACTACGCCGCCGGTACGGGTTACTCGCTGGCCGCCTACCTCAAGGCGTACGACCCGAAGACGTACGGCAAGAAGATGCCGTCCGGCAGCCAGGAGAACGCCCGCGAAGCCGCCGAGGCCAAGCAGAAGAAGAACATCGTCTTCAAGGTGCCCGCCAACACCACCATCGTGGGCGTTCCCGGCACGAAGGCCGGCATCAAGGGCGGCAGCCTTCAGGTGCAGGACGTGAAGAACGTCATCATCCGCAATCTCACCTTCTCCGCCACCGAGGACTGCTTCCCGCAGTGGGACCCGACGGACGGCTCGTCGGGCGAGTGGAACTCGAACTACGACTCGGTGACCCTGCGCGGCGCGACGAATGTCTGGGCCGACCACAACACGTTCACGGACGCGCCGAACTTCGACAAGTCGCTGAAAACGTACTTCGGCCGCAAGTACCAGATCCACGACGGTGCCCTGGACATCACCAATGGCTCCGACCTGGTGACCGTGGAGCGGAACCAGTTCACGAACCACGACAAGACGATGCTGATCGGCAGCAGCGACTCCGACACCAAGGGCAAGCTGCGCGTCACCATCCACCACAACGTGTGGAAGGGCATCACCCAGCGCGCCCCACTGGCCCGCATCGGCCAGATCCACCTCTACAACAACTTCTACGACACGACGACCGTCAACGGTTACGCCCCCAAGTACAGCCTCGACTCCCGCGCCAAGGCCCAGGTCGTCGCCGAGCACAACGCCTGGACGGTGCCCTCCGGAGGCAAGATCGCCAAGCTGCTGAGCGGCGACGGCACGGGTTCGGTCGCGGGTAGCGGCAACCTGGTCAACGGCAAGGCGTGCGACATCGTCGCGGCGTACAACTCCGCGTCGTCGAAGAAGATCAAGACGGCGGTGAACTGGAAGCCGACGCTGACGGCGGGTCTGCAGACGTCGGCCAAGAGCCTGCCGGCGGAGCTGGTGAAGACGGCGGGGGCGGGGGTTCTTCGCTGAGGAGTACCTGTTGCGAAAAGCGTGAACACTCTCCCCGAGAGTGTTCACGCTTTTCACGTTGGCCTTCTGCTGGCCTTCTGCGGTGAGGGCCGAAGGCCGAGGGCCGGGAACCGTGAGCCGTGAGCCGTGAGCCGTGAACGGGGAACGCCCCGCCCGTTCTGGGCGTTGTTCTCTGTGTTGACTCGTTGAGTCCCGGCTACCGGTCCTGAGTGCTATGTCCCGTTCCCGAGCTTTCTCCGTCGCGCTCACCGGCGCTGTCGTCGCCGTGCTCGTCGGCTGCTCCACGGGCGGCGCGGATGCGGACGCGGGCGCCGAGGCACGCGCGCCGAGCACATCCTCCACCACGACCGAGCCGACGACGCCCCCCGCCGAGCCCTCACCCGAGAGCCCTTCCCCCACCCCGACTCCGTCCAAGCCCAGCACCCGGACCCAACCGGCCTCGCTGACGATCCCGGAGATCGGCCTCAAGGACCTACGCGTCGTCCCGTACGAGGGCACAACCGACGACTGGCCCGGCACACGCATCCAGAACGAGGGCGTCGCAGCCAGCCCGTACGGCAGCCGCGGCGGCGTGGGCCCCGGCGAGATCGGAAACTACCTGGTCACAGCCCACCGCCTCTCCGCAGGCGGCCCCCTACGCGAGCTCCCGTCCCTAGACAAGGGCGACACGGTGACCGTCACGGCAGCCGGCAAGATCTACGAGTACGAGATCACCACCACCAGAAGCACATCCTTCCGCTCCGACCGCTCCCTGGCCGAACAACGAGCAGCCGTCCCCGGCCACCCCGGCCGCCAGCCCACCGAAGCCATGATCACCATCTCCACCTGCGCGACTCCCGAGGACAACGCAGCCGGCAACTTCTGGCGCGACGACAAGGGCAACCCCGAACACCGCATAGACAAGATCGGCGTCCTGACTGCTACGACGCCAGCCACGACGTAGCCCGGGACCGGTCCCGAGGTCCGTCGCTACCGTTGGCGGCCCGAGGCCCTCATGGCCTCGTCCAGCACGGCGCTCAGCTCCCGCAGGGCCTCCTGTGCGACGACGGGATCCTCGTGCTCCAGGTCGCGTTTCGCACGCGCATGGCGTGCGGACAGGTCGGCGCGGCGGGCGATCTCGATGTCTCTGGCCCACGCGAGGACCCAGCTCCGTACGGGAGTTAGGGACTGCCACTCGACGGACTTGGCGAAGGCTTCGTCCTTCGTGCGCTGCATCTCCTTCAGGCGACCGGGGTCGACGACAGCGAGGGCGGCGCGCAAGGCACCAGGGGTCTGCTCGGGACGCGGGACCAGCTCATGTCCGTGAACGGCCTGGCTGCTCATGATGTCCTCCAGAGAGGCCCTTTTCCGTAGCGTGCCGTGCCCAGAACCCGTCCTCGTCCCACTGCTGGGCCCTCTCCAGGTGGCGAAGCCGGGCCTCGGCACGCCGTGGACACTCGGCGTACTCCCGGGGTGCCACGGTGACCATTTCCTTCTGCTGGCTGCCGGGGACCCGGGCCTGCCCGACCGCGAGTGCCGCCGTCGGGCAGGGGCTCCGCTGGCCTCCGTGGCTACTCGTCCGTGAAGATCTCGTCAGCTGAGAGAGCGGTGAGGGCTCGGTCGAGCCAGTGGCGCAGGATATCGAGGTCGTCGCAGGCGGTGATGCGTGCGCGTGCCTCGTCCGGGACGTCGATGCCGCGTCGCTCCAAAATGAACAGGATGTCCTCGGCCCGGCCCTGGGCCTGGCCTTGTGCCTGACCCTCGGCCCGGCCCTGTGCTCGGCCTTCGTCGCGGGCTTCTTCAAAGATGGGCGACTTGTAGAAAGAAAGGTCCACGGCCACTAGTTTCCTCCACAGTGCTGCGGCGGGCAGCTTGCCCAGGCCCTGAAAGATGAATTCGATGACGGGGTTCTTGACGGCGTCCGGAGTCTCCTGCAGAACGGCCGTCATTGCTTTGAGTATGGCCTCGATGTCCGGGCTCTTGGCGTGGGTGATGGCCGACAGTGTGGCGAGGGCGAGGTCTCTGTGGACCTCGTCAGGGTCGGTGATCACCGGCATGTTGTGCGGGCCCGCGACCAGTGGGCGCAGGGTGAGCAAGGGCCACCGGGGAGGCCCGAAGGTGACCGTACGCGCTGCCCACTCGGCGGTCGCCCGGTCCTGGCAGACGACCAGCAGCATCGGCTGCAGCCGGTATTTCGTGAGCAGGTGCGAGACGTAGTACGCCCAGCTCGCGGGCTTGTGCGGGTCCTTGTTGCCCTGGGCCTCAACGGCGAGGAGAAGTGGCTCCTCGCCCTCCGCCTCCAGCCGCAACAACGTGTCGACGCGGCGTTCGAGCGGTTCGGTCTCCGTGAGGTCGGTCGGCAGGACGGTGACCGCGGTGGGAGGGGCGAAGGGCACGCCGAGCACCTCGGACACCCCGGAGAAGAGGCGTGGGTGATCTTGGAAGATGCGGTGCATCGCCTCGTGGGGCGAGCTGACCATGAGGGTTCCTGTGGGAGGAGTTCGGACGACAGTTGATCGAAGCTGCTTCGGCACATGCCTTTGGCAAGTGCTGTCGCGAGCGTAAGGCAGCAACATGCCCCAGATTGGGCCCAGTTGGTGATATTCACCCTCAGGGGTGAGCCTGCGGCGCTCCGTCAGACGGCCGTGAGGGCAGGTGGGCGGAGTTCGTGGCAGTCGCGGCCGCGTGCGCCCGGATCGGGTGAGCGGAAGGCGGGGGCGCAGTCGTCGCAGTTGCGGACGGTCCACCGGAGAACGGGGTGCCGGGTTCCGGTGAGTGCGGTGCTGGTGTCAGGTCGAGTTCGGCCCATACGGTTTTTCGGGGGACGGGTCCCAGTTCGACGCCCCAGCGGTTTGCGAGGGTTTCGACGAGGAGTAGGCCGCGGCCGGACTCGGTTTCGGGGGACGGGGGTTGGAGGCGTGGGAGGTCGTCGCCTCGGGTGTCGGTCACCTCGATGCGGAGGGTCTTGGCGTGGGCCAGGAGTGCGAGGCGGAAGTCTCGGCCCGTGACGCGGCCGTGGGTGGCGGCGTTCGCGGCGAGTTCGGCGACCAGGTGCGCGGCGGTCTCGGTGATGCCGTACGGCAGGTCCCAGGTGCGTAGCCACTCGGTGGCGAGGAGCCGGGCGAGGCGGGCGCCGCGTGGGGTGGGGGATAGCAGGACGCTGAAGTGGCGGGCTGGGGCGTCGAGTTGGGGGGACTTTTTCTTGTTCACGTCACTGAGCGTGGCGGTGCATGTTTACCGTGAACAGTGACGACGCCGGTGCGTACGGTGACTGTCCGGGCCTTGTCCGCTGTTGTCCGGGCTGTCGGAACGGGCCGTAGGGGTACGGGCGTTGCGGCACGGAGGTACGACGGAGGGGTGCGGTATGTCGGTGGACGGCGAGGTACGACGGCTCAAGAGCGAGGCGGATGAGCCGGGTTGGGAGGTTGACCCGGACGACGACTGGGGTCTGGCGGTCATCGCGACCGTGGGGCGGCAGCTCAGGCTGCGGCGGGAAGCGGTGGGGATGCGGGCGGCCGAGTTCGGGGCGGCCGTGGGGTACGGGGAAGACCTTGTCTACAAGATCGAGGCGGGGAAGAGGATTCCTCGCGGCGAGTATCTGGACAAGGCGGACGAGGTGTTGGACGCGGGTGGGCTGATCTCGGCGATGAAGGAGGATGTGGCCAAGGTCCGGTATCCGAAGAAGGTTCGGGACCTCGCACAGTTGGAGGCCAAGGCGGTCGAGATCGGGGTGTACGAGTGCAACATCATCGCCGGCCTGTTGCAGACGCCGGAGCATGCCCGGACGCTGATCGAGGCCAGGCAACCGCCGTATTCCCCCGATGATGTGGAACGGATGGTGGCCGCTCGATTGGACCGACAGTCGGTCTTCGACCGGGACCCGGCACCCTCGCTCAGCTTTGTGCTGGAGGAGGCACCGCTGCGGCGGGAAGTCGGAGGCACAATGGTGTGGCGGGAGCAGCTCGAACGTCTGCTGGAGGTGGGCCGGTTGCGTAACGTCACGCTTCAGGTGATGCCGACAAAGAGCGACGCCCACCCAGGCCTGGACGGCAGGATCGAGCTGCTGAAGTTCGCAGACGGTACGGCCGTAGCGCGCTCCGACGGTGCATTCAACGGTCGCCCTGTCTCCGATCTGAAGCAGCTGCGCATCCTTGAGTTGCGGTATGGCACCATCCGGGCACAGGCGCTCCCGATGCGGGAGTCGCTTGCCTTCATCGAGCAACTGCTGGGAGAAACATGATCCGCAAGGCTTCCGCCGGGGGCGTCTCCGAACTGGTGTGGTTCAAGAGCAGCTACAGCGGCGGCACCGATGGCGAATCCTGCGTCGAACTCGCCACCACCCCCGGCACCGTCCACGTCCGCGACTCCAAGAACATAGGCGGCCCCCAACTCGCGCTGACGCCCGAGGCCTGGGCGGACTTCGTCACGTACGCCTCTGGAAGCTGATCTTTCAAACGCAAGGGCCCGGTTACGTCGTACGACGTAACCGGGCCCATTTGCGCTACGCGTTCGGCTTCTCCTCCAGGCGGGGGAAGAGGACCGCGCCCTTGGTCACCGTTGAGCCGGCCGGGAGTTTGCCCCACTCGGCTGCCTCCTGGACCTTCTGGTCCGCGAGGGCGCCGAGGGAGGCGTCCGCGCCCAGGGAGTCCCAGAGCTTCTGGGAGGTGTCCGGCATGATCGGGTTCATGAGGACCGCCACCGCGCGCAGGGACTCCGCGGCCGTGTAGAGGATCGTGGCGAGGCGAGCCCGGCCTTCCTCCGACTGGTCCTTGGCCACCTTCCACGGTTCCTCGTCCGAGATGTAGCCGTTGACCTGTTTGACGAAGTCGAACGCCGCCAGGATGCCGCCCTGGAAGTCCAGCTCGTCGCCGATCTTCCGGTCGGCCTCCGTGACCGCCTTGGCGAGGCCGTCGCGGATCGCCGCCTCCGCCTCGCCCGGCGCCGTCGCCTCGGGCAGGGTGCCGCCGAAGTACTTGCCGACCATCGCCGCGACACGGGACGCCAGGTTGCCGTAGTCGTTCGCCAGCTCGCTCGTGTAACGAGCCGTGAAGTCCTCCCACGAGAAGGAGCCGTCCTGGCCGAAGGCGATGGCCCGCAGGAAGTACCAGCGGTACGCGTCCACGCCGAAGTGCGAGGTCAGGTCTTGCGGCTTGATGCCCGTCAGGTTCGACTTGCTCATCTTCTCGCCGCCGACCATCAACCAGCCGTTGGCGGCGATCTTGCCGGGCAGCGGCAGGCCGTTCGCCATCAGCATCGCCGGCCAGATGATCGCGTGGAAGCGGAGGATGTCCTTGCCGACGAGGTGGACGTCGGCCGGGAACGTCGACTCGAACTTCTCCGGGTTCTCGTTGTAGCCGACCGCCGTGGCGTAGTTGAGCAGCGCGTCGATCCATACGTAGATCACGTGCTTGGTGTCCCACGGGACGGGGATGCCCCAGTCGAACGTCGAGCGGGAGATCGACAGGTCCTGCAGGCCCTGGCGTACGAAGTTCACGACCTCGTTGCGCGCGGACTCGGGCTGGATGAAGCCCGGGTTGGCCTCGTAGTGGGCGAGCAGCTTGTCGCCGTATTCGCTCAGCTTGAAGAAGTAGTTGTCCTCCTTGAGGAGTTCCACCGGCTTCTTGTGGACGGGGCAGAGCTTCTGGCCCGCGTACTCACCCTCGCCGTCGAGCAGCTCGCCGGGGAGCTTGTACTCCTCGCAGCCCACGCAGTACGGGCCCTCGTAGCCGCCCTTGTAGATCTCGCCCTTGTCGTGGAGATCCTGGACGAACTCCTGCACACGGTCCGTGTGCCGCTTCTGCGTGGTGCGGATGAAGTCGTCGTTCGCGATCTCCAGGTGCTCCCAGATGGGCTTCCAGGCCTCCTCGACGAGCTTGTCGCACCACTCCTGCGGGGAGACGCCGTTCGCCTCGGCGGTGCGCATGATCTTCTGACCGTGCTCGTCCGTGCCGGTGAGGTACCACACCTTCTCACCGCGCTGGCGGTGCCAGCGCGAGAGCACGTCGCCTGCGACGGTCGTATAGGCGTGGCCCAGGTGAGGAGCGTCGTTGACGTAGTAAATGGGGGTGGAGACGTAGTACGCCTTCTCACCCTGCTTCTCGGATCCAGTGGCCGCCATGGTCGAAATCCTACTGGCCTGATGGAGATCGACTCACACGCGTTTCGGGGGGCGGACAGGATGCCGGGTTCCCGGTCCTGTCCGCCCCCCGGCGGTTGTGCCACGTGTGTGCGGCGCGTGTACTGCTACGGGCGCCAGTTCGCGAGTACGCCCTCGTAGAGCTCCTGGTCGGTCAGTTCGCGTGGGGTTTCGCCGGCCAGGAAGTGGGCTGTGTTGTCCGTCTTGAGTTTGCGGAGGTAGTCGAAGGCCTTGTTCTCCGGGTCGCCGAAGGCGATGAAGGAGAAGAAGACTCCGGGGTGCTTCTTCGCCGCGTCCGTGAGGGACTGGGTGGCGGGGGTACGGGCGTCCGGGGCGCCGTCCGTCTGGAAGATCACGAGGGCCGGGTCCTTGGCGCCGGACTTCTCGTAGTGGCCTACGACCTCTTCGACGGCTGCGTGGTAGCTGGTGCGGCCCATGCGGCCCAGCCCTGCATGCAGGTCGTCGATCTTGTTTTCGTGGTCGGTGAGGGTGAGTTCGCCTGTGCCGTCTAGTTCTGTGGAGAAGAAGACGACGTGGACCGTTGCCTCGGGGTCGAGGTGGGCGGCGAGGGCCAGGGCCTGCTCGCCGAGGGCCTGGGCGGAGCCGTCCTTGTAGTACGGGCGCATGGACGCGGAGCGGTCCAGGACGAGGTAGACCTTGGCGGTTGCGCCGGTGAGGTTGAGGTTCTTGAGGGTGGCGCCGGCTGACTTATAGGCCGTGAGGAGTGTGGCGGGTACCGGTTCGCCTCCGGTTGCGGCGGGCTCCGGCTGGGGTGCGGGTTCCGGTGTCGCCTCAGCGGCGACCGGCTCCGCCTCCGGCGCGGGGTCGCCTCCGGCTGCGGGTTCGCTGGGCTTGACGGCCTCGGCTTCGCCTTCGGCCTTGCTGTTCCCGCCCGCACCGCCCGTGACGGTTTCGTTGTCGGGTGCGGGTGGCCCCTGTGGGGCCTGGTCGCCGTCGGCGGCTGCGGGTTCGTCTGCCTGGGCAGTGATGGTGGTCGGCTCGGCAGCGGCGGGCTCCGGCTCCGGGCCGGCGTCTGCGGCGACCGCCGCCTCCGGCTCGGGCGTCGGCACGGCTTCTGGTGCCGCCTCAGCGACGACCGGCTCGGGCTCGGCAGCGGGTGCCGGGATCGCCTCGGCGACGGGCGCCTCGTCGGCCTCGGTTTCCGGAGCCGCCTCCGCCACGACGGGCGGCTCGGCGACCGGCTCCGGCGCGACGGGCTCGGGCTCCGCGGCGACGACCGGCTCGGCCTCAGCCGCCGCAGGCGTCTGCTCCGGAGCCTCCTCGACCACCGGCTCCTCGGCGGCAGCCTCAACCTCGGGCTCCGCCTCTGCCACCGTGGCCTTCTCCGCAGCAGGCTCCGGCTCAGCTACCGCAGCCGTCTGCTCGGGCTCCACCTCAGGCTTGGCTGCCGCAGCTCCCTGCTCGGCCTCCACCTCAGCCGCCGCAGGCTGGGCCTCCGTCTTCGCCTCGGGCTCAGCTGCCGCAGGCTGGGCCTCTGCCTCAGCTGCACTCTCCCGTGCCGCAGGCCGGGCCTCCGCCGCAGCCGACCCCTCCCCCTCCCGAGCCCCAGGCACCGGCACCGTAACGTTGTCGAACGCCGCCGACACCAGGTCATCCACAGCGGAGCCCTTAGCGGAGCCCTTCGGCTCACTCGCCGACGTGGGCGCCGAAGCCTCCGCACCGGAGGGCGCCCCTTCAGCCCCCCGAGGCGCCGCCTCGGAAGCCGTCCGCTCAGCCGCCGGAGTCACCCGTTCAGCCGCCGGAGGCGCGGGCTCGGCTGCCGGTGCCGGCTCTGCAGCCGGAGCCGGGACCGAAGCCGGCGCCCCCCGCTCAGCTGCCGCAGGCACATCGGCACCCTCGGACGTACGCCCCTTGCGTGACTTTCCGAATGCGTTTCGCAGGAGGTTGAGAATGCCCATGAGCGCAACCCTTCGCATGAGTTGTTTCCGTCAATCCCTGGCCAGGACGGACACGTAAGGTTAGCCGCCAGATTTGGAGATCTTCTTCAGGGCTGGAACTCGATCCGAACTCGATCGGGTATCGGCTCAGACTGCCGACGTCAGCACATCAGCAGCGTCACATCAGCAGCGTCCCGCCAACTCCCCCACATTCACCCCGTGTTCACCTTGCGGCAGCCTTGCCGAACGCGCGTGCCCCTAGCGTCACGCCCGACCCAGGAAATATTGGGAGGGACCGTGCGCAACCTGCTGCCACTGATCGGCTCCACCGGATCGCACCCCGGTGGCCGTTCTGCGATGACTTGTAGATTCCGGTGTGGTGACGCCTGCTTCCACGAGGTGCCCAACACCACCACCAATGAGTACGTCGGCGATGTCATCGCCGGTGCGCTCAGCCGCCGTTCCATGATGCGGGCCGCCGCCGTGGTGACGGTCGCGTCGGCAGCCGGGGGTGCGGTCATCGGCGCCGGTGCCCCGGAGGCCGCCGCGCAGACCGGCGAAGGCGCGGCCCCCGCCGCGTACAACAAGGGCGGTAAGGGAGCGCGCGGCCTGCGGTTCACGCCCGTCGCGCCGAACACCGCCGACACCGTGACCATCCCCGAGGGCTACGCCCAGAACGTGGTCATCCGCTGGGGTGAACCCATTCTCCGTGGCGCCCCCGCCTTCGATCCGGACAAGCAGAGCGCCAAGGCGCAGGCGGGCCAGTTCGGCTACAACTGCGACTACCTCGGCCTGCTCCCGCTGCCGGGCGAGCGCGGCCGTCAGGTGCTCGTGGCGAACCACGAGTACACCGACGAGATCCTGATGTTCAAGGGCTACGACGCCGCCAAGCCCACCCGTGAGCAGGTCGAGACCGCCTGGGCTGCGCACGGACTGTCCGTCGTGGTCGTGGAGGAGGAGTGGAAGAGCGGCAAGCTCACCCCCGTTCCCCGGCACCCGCTCAACCGGCGCGTCACCGCGACCACCGAGTTCAAGGTGACCGGTCCGGCCGCCGGGTCCGACCTCCTCAAGACCTCCGCCGACCCGACCGGCACCAAGGTCCTCGGCACGCTCAACAACTGCGCCGGCGGCGAGACCCCCTGGGGCACGACGCTGCACGGCGAGGAGAACTTCAACCAGTACTTCGCCAACAGCAGCCGGGCGACGGACAAGCGGTACGGCATCGGCACCGCCGCCTCCGAGCGCAAGTGGGAGCTGTTCGACAAGCGGTTCGACGTGGCCAAGGAGCCGAACGAGGTCCACCGCTTCGGCTACGTCGTCGAGCTCGACCCGTACGACCCCACCTCCACGCCCCGCAAGCGCACCGCGCTCGGCCGCTTCAAGCACGAGGGCGCCACCGTCCGCCTCACGCACGACGGCCGCCCGGTCGTCTACACCGGCGACGACGAGCGCTTCGACTACTTCTACAAGTTCGTCGGCAGCAAGCGGATGAAGCATGGTCACAGCCGGTCCGCCCGCGAGCACAACCTGACGCTCCTCGACGAGGGCACGCTGTACGTCGCCAAGCTCACCGGCGACTCCCCGGCGATCGAGATCGACGGCACGGGCAAGCTGCCGAAGGACGGCGAGTTCGACGGCAGCGGTACGTGGATCCCGCTGGCCACCGCCACGGCGAAGGGTGCCGTCTCGCACGTCGAGGGCATGACCGCCGAGGAGGTCTTCGTCTTCACGCGCCTCGCCGGTGACAAGGTCGGCGCCACGAAGATGGACCGTCCCGAGGACATCGAGCCGAACCCGCACACCGGCAAGGTGTACGTCGCGCTGACGAACAACACCAACCGCGGTGTCGGTACGAACGCCAAGGCGGACGAGGCCAACCCGCGCAACGCCAACAAGCACGGCCACGTCCTCGAGCTCACCGAGCGCTGGAACAAGGCCGACAGCACGAAGTTCGCCTGGTCGCTGTTCCTCGTCGCCGGTGACCCGAAGGACCCGGCGACCTACTTCGCCGGCTTCCCGAAGGAGAAGGTCAGCCCGATCTCCTGCCCGGACAACGTGGCCTTCGACCGGTACGGCAACCTGTGGATCTCCACCGACGGCGCCCAACTCGGCTACCACGACGGTCTGTTCGGCGTAGCTACGCGCGGTGACCGGCGCGGTGAGCTGAAGCAGTTCCTCACCATGCCGAAGGGCGCCGAGACCTGCGGCCCGATCGTCCAGGAACGCCGCGTCCTGGTCGCCGTCCAGCACCCGGGCGAGATCGACGGCGCCACCGTCGAGAAGCCCGCGAGCACCTGGCCCGACGGCCCGGGCACGTACGTCCGCCCGTCCGTGGTCGCGGTGTACCGCAAGGACGGCCGCGACATCGGCGCCTGAGCAGCGCATATGGGTATAGGCGTACGTCAGGTTGCGACGCGTACGTGCATGGGGCGTCCCTCTTCGGAGGGGCGCCCCCCTTTATTCGGGGCGTTCCCGGTCCTTTCCAGCCACTCCCGATACCCGGGCGCCTGCAGGGCGACCTCCTCGTACGCCTCCTCCAGTTCCGGATAGACGGCGTCCAGCTCCTCCTGCGTACGGGCCGCGAGGAGCAGTCGTACGCCGAGGGGGTCGCCCTGGATGCGCCGTACCGCCATCGTGGGGCCGTCGACGTGGGTCGGCTGGCAGACGGCGACCACCTCGCCCGTGGCGACCAGCGCGTCCGTCGTGTAGTAATCGCCGTGCAGGACATGCGGGTTGACGCCGGCCGCGCGGAACATCCGCTGCACCGCGTCCCACTCCCCGTCGACCGTCGGGTCGACCATCCAGCGGTCGTCGGCCAGGTCATGCAGGCTGACCTCGGGCTTTGCCGCGGCCGGATGGTCCGGTGGCAGCGACACGAACTGCGGCTCGCGTTCCATCAACACGCGTAGCTCGAGCTCAGGAGGAATGCGGAGCGGGCTGCCCTCGACCTCGTGCACGAAGGCGACGTCGAGCTGTCCGTCGGCGAGCATGCGCAGCAACGCGTTCGGGGAGACGTCCATCTGCAGGACGGGTTCCAGGTTGCGGGCGCGCAGCCGGCGTAGCCAGCCCGCGAGGGCCCGGCTCGCGGTGGAGCCGATCCGCAACTGGGGTCCGTCCACGGTGGCGGCGGCGGTACGGGCCTCCGCGACGAGGGCGCGCATTTCGGCCACCAGAGGGCGGGCGCGGCCCAGGACCACGTGGCCGAGTGGCGTCGGGCGGCAGCCGGTACGTTCGCGGGTGAACAGGGCGCCGCCGAGCTCGTGTTCGATCCGGCGCAACTGGGTGCTCAACGAGGGCTGGGCGACGCCGAGTTGGCGGGCGGCGCGGTGCAGGCTGCCGGTGTCGGCGATGGCGCACAGCGCACGGAGGTGCCTGACCTCAAGCTCCATGGGGCGAGCGTAGGGCGCACTTCTCGGTCACACCAGACGCACAAATGGCACCCTAAGTGGGCGAGTTGGTGATTGATAGCGCCGTGATAGGGGCGTGCTATCGCCACTTGCCATCATCACAGCGGGCGCACAGGCGTCGACACTCACCGATGACGACGACTCACCCCCCACTCAAGGAGTCATCATCGTGCGCCTCTCCCTGCCCTCCGTCAGGACGACCAAGTCCAGAGCTGTGCTGTCCGCCGCGGTCGGACTCGGCCTCGCGGCCGGTGCGTTCGGCGCGGTTCCGGCCTCGGCGGCGACCCCGGCCGCCGCCCCTGCGACCTCCGTCACGGGCTATCACGGCTCGTCCGAAGAGGCCAAGGCCAACAAGGCGTTCTTCGAGGCCGTACTGAAATCCGTGGCCGAGAAGCGGGCCGCGAACCCGGGCGCCGCCGCGGTCACCGTCACCTACGACGCGTCCGACGCGCCCAAGTTCAAGGCCCAGATAGACCGTTCCACCTCCATCTGGAACAGCTCGGTCGCGAACGTCCAGCTCCAGGAGGGCTCCAACGCCGACTTCGAGTACCGCGAAGGCAACGACCCGCGCGGCTCGTACGCCTCCACGGACGGCCACGGCGGCGGCTACATCTTCCTCGACTACGCGCAGAACGAGGAGTACGACTCCACCCGCGTGACCGCCCACGAAACCGGCCACGTCCTCGGCCTGCCGGACCACTACCAAGGCCCCTGCAGCGAACTCATGTCGGGCGGCGGCCCCGGCCCGTCCTGCACCAACGCCAACCCCGACGCGAACGAGCGCACCGAGGTGGAGCGCCTGTGGGCCAACGGCTTGGCGAAGGCCCTGCACAAGGTGAACCAGGGCCGGTAGCGCGTTTCGGCCCCTTCAGTCTCGTACCGCTGCACCCATAGACCGCATGTCGCCACCCCCCACTGGTGTGGGCCGCCCCTCCTGCACAGGGGCGGCCCACACCGCGTTTAAGGCTCAGCCGCGAGGCGATTCGCGCTCGTGGAGGGTTACGTCGAGGAGGAGCGAGCGGTGGTCCGTGTTCTTCAGGTCCAGGAAGCGGGCCTTGTTCGCCGCGAAGTCCTTGGAGACCAGGATGTGGTCGATCTGGGTGCCGAAGGCCGGGACGGTGCGGGCCGGCCAGGTCGGCGTGCGGGCGTCGCCCGTGAGGCGGGCGCCGTCGCGCAGGCCCGTGTCCAGGATGCGGCGGAACGCGGCGTGGTCCTGGGAGGCGTTGAAGTCGCCCGCGAGGATGGTGGGGCGGGTCTTGTCCGCGGCGGCGTAGTCGCGGAGGGCACGCAGTTCCCGCTGCCAGTCGTCCACGTGGGCCGGGAGCGGGGGCATGGGGTGGGCGAGCTGGACCCGCACCTCGCGGCCCTTCACGTCGGCGATCGCGCCGGGCATGCCCATGGTGCCCTTGACGCCGGGGGCCGGCTTGAGGGGGTACCGGCTGAGGATGACGGAGCCGTCCGATCCGTACCCTTCCACGGCCTGCCGGTAGGGGTACGTTCCTCTGGCCCCCTCCGCTTGCTTGCCGCCGAAGGCCCGCCGCAGCTTTTCGTCGCAGGTGGTCTCGCACTCCTCGACGAACACGAGGTCCGGCTTTTCGCTCCGTACGATCTCGATCAGTTCGTCGGTGGCCTGGCCGTACTCGACGTTCGACGTCAGCACGCGCAGCTCGGCGACCGGGGTGCCCTTCGGGTCGCTCGTCTTCCCGTACGGCTCGATGAACCAGGCGACCGCCGCTGCCGCGAGCACGCCCCATACGAGGCCTACGCGCCAGCGGGCGAGGGCGGCGAGGAGGAGGGCGAGGCCGGTGGGGGCGAGTAGCCACGGCAGGAACGCGATGACTTGGGGGACGGGGGTGATGCCGTCTGTGTCGGCGATGCGGCACCCTACGACGGTGCTCACGCCGAGGAGCAGCAGGGCGGCGATCCAGGCGCCGGCCGTGCGCCCGGGGCGCCGGGCCGCCGGCGCGTCGGCCCACTCGTCCGCCTCAGCTGTAGCAGTACTCAAGTCCGCACCTTCCGTTCTGCCTGAATCCTCCCTCAAAGACGGGGTGGGTGGGCGGAGGGTTCATTTCCCCAGCCCCGCCCCTTCCCGGCTGTAACAATTTGCGGCTCCGCCGCGTGGGGGGGCTGCGCCCCCAGGCCCCGCTGCCTCCGGCGGGGTGGGTGGGGCGCCTACGGCGGGTGGGTGGGTTCTTGGGGCGGGTGGGGAGCCTGTCGCGGGTGGGTGTGGTGCCTACCGAGGTGGGGGGTGACAGTCGTGTCGCGGCTGTGGGTGCGTTGTGGCTGGTTGCTCCCCCACTCTCGGCTGCGCTCGAGCGGGGGGACCCCCATCGCGGCGGAGCCGCAAATTGACACAGCCCCGCGCCCCTTACGGGGCGCACCCACGTGTACGAGTCGCTTACGCCTAGCCTCTGGTTCTGCTCAGAAGGCATGAAAGTCCTTTGTCGCGGCTCAATGCCCTGTCATGATCGCGGCATTGCGGGCGAATACTTGGGGGAACGCATTACTACGACTCGACGCTGTACACGTCTCGGCGTGTCCCAGCGCGCTCTTGCCGGTCTGAGCCTTGCGGCTGCGCTCATTTCTGTGGCGGCCTGCTCGGCGGAGGACTCCGCGGCAAAGCCCAAGCAGCCCACCCAGCCGTCCAGGCCCAGCGCGGATGCGGCCATTGAGAGCCCGTCCGTCGACTCTGAGCAGGCCTCGGTGGAGCAGCCTCCGGAGTTGGACGAGACCGAGACTGTTGCTGCCGAGCAGGGTGGGACGCACGGGAGTCACAGTTTCGAGTTCGACAAGGGGAAGAAGGGCGACGCGCTGATTGTCGCGGTGCGGTGTCAGGGCAAGGGGACGATCGACGTCGTCGTGCGACCTGCTGAGGTTTCGTTCACGATGGACTGCCTCGACGACGAGGTGAGCACCGCCTACAACCAGGTCGGCGTCTCCGGAGTCGAGAACGAGGGCACCGTCTCCGTTGAAGCGCCCTCGACCGTGCGCTGGTCCATGACCATCGGCCGAGGCGAGGCCGCGGCCGATGACGATCTTGCTCAAGCGGAGTCGTCGACGTAGCTCAAGAAGCGTTCCAGTGCCTCGTTGAACTCCTCCGGACGTTCCAGGTTCGGCATGTGGGCCGCTCGCGGGATGACCTGGAGCGTGGCGTCGGGGAGGGCCTCGGCCATTGTTTTCGCGTCGGAGACCGGGGTGTACTCGTCGTCCTCGCCGACCACCACCAGGGACGGGACCGTGACCCGGGTCAACAGGTCGCGGTAGTCGGGGCGTTCCGCCCGGCCTCGTAGGGCTGCTGCCGCGCCTGCCGGGGGCGTGGCGGTCATCATGTTGTGGACGTGGGTGGCCACGGACCCGTCGGCGTAGGGGGCGACCATCTTGTGGAGGACCTCGTCCGCGTAGCCGTGCATGCCTTCCTTGAGGAGGCGGTCGGCCATGTCGTTGCGGGACTTCTTGCCAGCCGGAGTCTCCGGGGAGGCGAAGGTGTCGGCCAGGATCAGGCCCCGGATGCGGTGCGGGAACTGGGCGTAGCACTCCATGGCGATCTGGCCGCCCATCGACAGGCCGGCCAGGACGAAGTGCTTGACGTGCAGTTCGTCCAGGAGGGCCGCTATGTCCTCCGCGAACGTGGAGAGTTGAGTGACGCCGGGTACTACCGGCGAGGCGCCGTAACCGCGTAGGTCCGGGGCGATCACCCGGCGGGTCGGGGAGAAGGCCTGCACCTGGGGCGTCCACATCGTGCGGTCGAAGGGGTGGCCGTGGATCAGGACAAGGGGCAGGGGGGTTGAGAGTTTCGCGCCTTTGTCCTCGTATGCGAGGTAGGGAGCCATGAGTGGACCCTAGGTGGCATCGACTACTCGGTGCAATGAGAGCTTTGCCCTCGGTGCAATCCTGAGGGTGAGGGGAGATGAGCGCTCGTGGAGGACTACCGGCGGATCGCCGACCGGCTGGCCGAGGAGATCCTCACCGGGCGGCTCAAGCCCGGTGAACGGCTGCCGCCGCAACGGGTGTTCGCGCGGCGGCGACGTATCGCCGGGTCCACGGCCGGGCGCGTGTACGCGGAGTTGGTGCGGAGAGGGCTCGTGGTCGGCGAAGTGGGGCGCGGGACCTTCGTACGGGCGGGGCCGCTGCCTTCGGGGCGGGCGCTGGCCGAGGAGGGGGAGGGGGAGGGCGAGGTCGCCGGGCCCCGGTTCAATCTGGAGCTCAACTACCCGTTCGCGGAAGGGCAGTCGGAGCTGCTTGCCGTCGGGCTCGCGCCGCTGCTGCGGGCCGATGTGCTCGCGGAGGCGACGCGTACGGCGTCCGCCACCGGCACGCCCGCCGCACGCGAGGCCGCCGCCGGGCTGCTGGGCGGTCCGGGCTGGCGGCCCGCCCAGGAGAGGGTCCTCTTCGCCGGGAACGCCCGGCAGGCCATCGCGGGCGTCCTCGCCTCCCTCGTACGTCCCGGAGGCCGCGTCGGCGTGGAGGCGCTGACGTATCCGCTGGTCAAGGAGATCGCGGCACGGCTCGGCATCACACTCGTACCGCTCGCGATGGATGAGGAGGGGCTACGGGCCGATGGCCTCGCCGCCGCCCATCGCGCCGCGCCACTGTCCGCCCTCTACGTCCAGCCGACGCTCCACAATCCCACCTCCGTGACGATGGGGGACGGGAGGCGGCGTCAACTGGCCAACGCTCTGCGAGAGTTGGACCTTCCGGTGGTGGAGGACCGGATCTGGTCGTTCCTCCGGGACGGCCAGGTGGGCCCCACTCCCCTGGCCTCGTATGCCCCTGAGCGCACGTACCTCGTCGACGGGCTGTCCAAGCGGGTCGCGCCCGGGCTCACGGTCGGTTTCCTGGTCGTGCCGCGGGGGCGGGTGGACGCGGTCGCGGAGGCGTTGAGGTCGGGCGGGTGGACGGCGGGGCGGTTCGCGTTGGAGGCCGCGGTGCGGTGGATCGGCGACGGGACGGTCGAGCGGCTCGTCGCGGCCAAGCGGGCGGACGCGCGGGCGCGGCAGCGGGTCGTCGGGGAGTGGCTGGGGGAGTTCGCCGTACGGGCCGATCCGTACGCGTACTACACCTGGTGGGAGCTGCCGCCGCCCTGGCGCGCGGACACGTTCACGGCCGCGGCGGCGGCGCACGGGGTGGCGCTCACGCCGGGGCGGGCGTTCGCAGTGGAGCCTCAGCGCACGCAGGCCCAGCGCAGACAGGCCGAGCGCATGCAGGCCGCACCCGCACAGGCCGCACGCACGCAGGCCGCCGCGCCGCCCGCCACGCCCGTCTCCCCGGCGGACGCCGTCAGGCTCGGGCTCGCCTCTCTTCCCGTGCCGGAGCTGGAGGAGGCTCTGCGGATCGTGCGCGATGTCGCGCGACACGGCCCGTGAGCCAGGCCGTCGCGGCCACCGTGAGGCCGAGGGCGAGGATCGTCCACGTCGCCGTACGGAGGGTGGACGTGAGGGCGTCGTAGACCGCGGCCGCCGCGGCGCGGGAGACGTGGGGCGGCAGGTCGGCGAGCGTCAGGGTGCGGACCACTGCCGTGGCCAGGGCGAGGAGCCCGGCGCCCAGCGCCGCGCCCAGGGCCGTCGCGATGATCGCGCGGCGGCGGCGTACCGCGAGGAGGATGCCGCCGGCGGCCAGCGCCAGCGCCGCGATCGGGAGCCAGAAACCCGCGAACTCCAGCATGCGGAAACCCTTCCGGAGCGCGGCCACTTCCCGGCCCTCGAGAACCGTGATCTCGGTGTGCGTCACGGGGATACGGTGCGCCAGCGGCACCCGGTCCTCGGCCAGCCGGTCCCTGAGCTGCTGCGTGACGGGCGCGAGGTCGAGCGTGACCGCGTCGTCGCGCTCGCCGCGCAGGGCCCGTAGGACGGCGTCGTGAGCGGCCCGGTTCGCGGTGTCCCAGGCGGTGCGGAAGGCCGGCGTACTGGTGAAGGACCGCGCGGCCTCGCGTACGAACTGCCGGAGCTCGCCCTCGAGTTGCCCTGCCTGGACCTTGGTCATGATCCCGTCGGTCAGGGTGTCGGCGACCGCTCCGCGCACCTCGGGCCCGGTGGCGAGCGGCCCCATCGTGGCGACGTACCGCCGGGTGTCGCCGATCTCGTACTTCGCCCACACCGAGAGCCCGCCGAGCGGCACGAGAAGACAGCCGAGGACGATCAGTACCGCCGAGAGGACTTTCCGGACACCGACTTTCCGGACACCGGCATTCCGACCAGCGAGTTTCCCAACACCGACTCTGTGCACAGCTCAAGAAAGAACCCCGGTCGTGCCCCGAATTCATCGGGGCACGACCGGGGTGACTGCATCCGGACGCGGATTGCGTTCTTCCGGGGGACGCCCGCCCCCAGGACCTGACTGGGAACTACTTCCGGTTGTACAGCCGCATCGTCACCGGCCCCAGCACCGCCACGAACAGCGCCGACCAGCCCAGCGTCCACGCGATCTCCTCGGTCGGCCAGGAGCCGGCCATCAGATCGCGGACCGCGGAGGCGACGTGGGTGATCGGGTTGTTGTTGACGAAGGCCTGGAGCCAGCCCGGCATCGTCTCGGGCTTGACGAAGATGTCGCTCAGGAACGTCAGCGGGAACAGCACCATCATGCTGACGCTCATCACGCCCTTCTCCGTGCGCATCAGCAGACCGACCATCGTCCACACCCACGAGAAGGCGAAGCAGAAGACGATCAGCAGCACCACGCCCGCCACCACGCCGGGGAAGCCGCCGTCCGGGCGGAAGCCCATGATCAGGCCGACGGTCAGCATCACGATCGACGCGAGCGTGTAGCGCAAGGCGTCACCGAGCAGATAGCCGACCATCGTCGACGGCCGCCAGATCGGCAGAGACCGGAAGCGGTCGAAGACGCCCTTCTCGATGTCGATGTTGATCGCGAGACCCGTATACATCGTGATCATGGACACGGACATCACGAGGATGCCGGGCAGCAGATACTGGATGTACTCGCTGGGTGAGCCGGCCAGGGCGCCACCGAACAGGTACGTGTACATCAGGATCATCATGATCGGGAACGCCGTCACATCGAACAGCTGCTCCGGTACGTGTTTGATCTTGAGCATCGCCCGCCAGCCGAACGTCAGCGACGTCTGCAGCGCGTTCGGCCGCGGCGGCCGCTCCTTGGCGACGAGCAGTTCGGCCAGGCTTTCGGTGCGGACCGGGGCGAGTTCCGTGCTCTCGGTGGTCTGGGTCGCGGTGCTCATGCCGTGGCCTCCTTGGTCTGTGCCTCGGTCGTCCGGTCGTGGTCGGTCGGGCTGCCGGTGAGGGCCAGGAACACCTCGTCCAGGCTCGGCTGTCCCAGCGAGAAGTTGTCGACGATGATGCCCGCGCGGGCGAGTTCGGCGAGTGCGCGGGAGGCCTTCTCGGAGGGCCCGCAGCCGTTCATGTCGCCGTTGCTGCCGACCCGGGCGGTGAGGGCCACGGGGTCGGGTTCCAGTTGTACGTCCGCGTCTAGGGCCTGCCTGAGCAGGAGCTCGGCGTCGGGGCGCTTCTCCGCGTCCCGCAGCCGTACGTGCACGGCGCCCGCGCCGACCGAGGCCTTCAGCTCGCCCTTGGTGCCCTCGGCGATGACCTTGCCCTTGTCGATGACGGCGATCCGGGACGCGAGCTGGTCGGCCTCGTCGAGGTACTGGGTCGTGAGGAGGACCGTCGTACCTTGAGCGACGACCGCTCGTACGATCTCCCAGACCTGGTTGCGGCTGCGCGGGTCCAGGCCCGTCGTCGGCTCGTCCAGGAACAGCAGGTCCGGGGTGTTGAGGATCGACGCGGCGATGTCGATACGGCGCCGCATGCCGCCGGAGTAGTTCTTCACCTGGCGGCCGGCCGCCTCCGACAGGCCGAAGGCGGCGAGGAGTTGGGCCGCGCGGTCGTACGAGGCCTTCTTGCTGTGGCCCGTCAGACGGCCCAGGAGTACGAGGTTCTCGGTGCCGGTGAGGTCCTCGTCGACGGAGGCGTACTGTCCGGTGAGGCTGACCCGGCTGCGGACCGCGTCGGCCTCCCGTACGACGTCGTGGCCGAAGACGTGGGCCTCGCCGCCGTCGGGACGGAGCAGGGTCGCCAGCATCCGTACCGTGGTCGTCTTGCCCGCGCCGTTCGGACCGAGCAGGCCGTACACCGTGCCCCTCTCGATGCGCAGGTCGACGCCGTCCACGGCGCGGTTGTCGCCGAAGGTCTTCACCAGGCCGGCGGTCTCGATGGCCGGCCCTCCGGCTAGGTGATCGCTTTTCATGTCCGCCCCATCCAGTCCTCTACGAGTGCTGAGCTGTCGTTGAGATGTAGACCCCCACCGGGCAGCAAACTCATCGTAGATTTCGGCACTGGATTCGTCGTGGGCTTTTTGTCCTAAGTCCTGCGGCCGCCCGGAGGCCTAAGTCCTCCGCCGCGCGGACGTCAGTCCTCCGTCAGGCCTCCGTCGTGTAGAACCGGTAGAACACGACCGCGAAGACGCCCGCCGCCACTGCGAACGCCACGGCCGCCGACCTCAGGATGCTCGAGCCGGTGAGGCCGTGCAGGAACCCGACCGAGGCACCGCCGAAGCCCGCCCACGCGGCGGCGCGCAGCTCGCGCGGCAGATGCGTACCGAGCAGACGCAGCCCGAGGTACGCGACCACGAAGGCGACCGCGGCGACGACGCCCAGCAGGACGTTCCAGCCGGTGATCGGCCCCGCGTCCCGCCCGATGGCGGCGGCCCACAGACCGAAGACGATCCCTCCGAGCACGGGGGCGGTGAGCTTGGTTGCGACCCGCGCGGGACTCCCATACCACCGAGCGGCACGCGGCGCTGCATGAGCCATGACCCCACTCCTCTCTCCTCGCCCCTGCCTCCAGAGCACACCTGGGGGGCGGGGCGGGCAAGTCGGAGGCGACGCGAGCCGTGCGCTCCGCCACCAGTGTCTCCTTGCGCAGACAGGGGCGCAGGGCCCGCTTCAGCTCGGAGTCGCTCATGACGACTCTTCGTCGGCCGGTACGTGCGGATGCGGGTCTGAGACAGTGCCGCGGCCGGGCGCGTCTTCCGGCTCCTCCGCCACCGTGTCCCGCAGGCTTGCTGCCACGCGAACGGCCGCGTCGACCTGCGCGTTCAGCGTCAGCGACGACTCCGGCCAACCGTCGTACCCCATGCGCAGCTCCCGGCCGCCCATCTCCACCGACTCCGCGCCCCGTGGCAGGCCAAGTCGGCGTATCTCCCGGTGGCGCAGCCGTGTCGGCGGCCGCTCCTCGGGGAGGCGGACCAGGACCGACGTGTACCAATGGGTTTCCCCCTCGCCGCTCTCGTACGTGGAGCAGGCGATGCCCACTTCGACGCCGTTCCGGATGCCAAGGCCAGCAGTTCGCCGCGGAAGTGCGGGCTCGCCGGCAGCACCCATCCCTCCTTGCCGGTGGTGAATGCCGCCAGGTCGGTCCCGCAACGCCCCGCGTTGCGGCCCGCCCAGGTGATCAGGGTCCCGTGACTGTTCGACCGCCGCTCGGCGGCCCGTCGTGCGTCGGCCAGCGATATGGCGGTGATCAAGCCATTGAGCACCACCGTGAAAGCGACAACGACCGCTGTCGCCTGCCACGGAAATCCCCAGACGATCCCGCCGACGAGGAGGAGCGCCGACCCGCCCGCCGAGATGACCACACCCTCTGTCAGAGCTTTCCGCTCTTCGTCCACAAGGGGCATGGAAATCAGTAGACCACCGCTTATCGCCAATTGCCCCACCCTCAAAGGGCTTTGTGCCACGCTGCGCCGAACTCCCCATGGTGCGGATCGCGCATCAAGGTCGCCATCCTTCGGAAGGAGCGTCATGACCCGCCAACAGCGCCTGGAGCGTGAATACGAGCAGCTTCGCCAAGCACAGATCGATCCAGCGCGACAGAGCCCCGCGCCGCATCAGTGGGAGGCTCTGGTAGACGAATACCGCAGGGCCTCACGGGACCACGCGGACCTCGAAACGGCCCGCGGCCTGGCCCGTGCACTGTGGCGATGGTCAATGGCGCTGCAACTGACGGGCAATACTGCCGACGCGGTCGATGCGGGACGCCAGGCGGCGTCCGAGTTCGACTCCGTCTTCAGGAAGACGCTGGGCCGGGACGCTGACGAGAGTTCGCCGGCCGTCGAAGAGGCGCTGGCAGAGCTGCTCGTGGCCCGCACCGACCTCGCCGAGATCATCTTCAAGACGGGAGATCCGGACGAGCGCATCCGCATCCTCGAGGACGCCCGCGAGACCGGGCACAGCATCGAGGCCGGCCCGCGGACGTGGCGGGCGTTGGGGACCGTCCACCACAATCTGTCCACCGCCGAAATGGGCAGGTTTATCGATGCCGTGCGCCGTAGAAGGGGCAGCGCCGATCCGATGGTCCCTACCCTGTCGGCCTCCCGCGCCGTGGAGATCCGGCAGGGCCTGCTCAATCCCTATGACCCATTGACCATGTGGGAACTGGCCAACTCCTATATCCAGTACCTGCGGTGCCTGAGCATGGTGGAGGATCCGGACCGCGCGGTGAGGGTACTCGACCTGGCCGCGACGCTGGTCGCGATGCTGCCGGCGCAGACAGGCGCCGATCTCCGTCCCCAGCTTGCCCAGAGCGTGCACATGCTGTGCACGGCGTACCCGGGCCACGCCCGGGAATTTACGCAGGCGCACGAAGCAGCAGGCTCCCGCGGTCGGCCGCCGTTCACGTAAGGGGAGGTGGGCGTGAGCACGTTGCGGCACGAGGCGCTGCTGAGCCATGACCCCATTCCTCTCTCCTCGCCCCTGCCTCCAGAGCACACCTGCGGGGCGGGCAAGTCGGAGAGGCCTACGACGTCGGCGGGTTCGGGGTCGCGTTCGTACTCGGTGGGTGGACCCTGGCCGAGCGCGGAGTGGAGGCGCTCCTCGTTGCACTGCGTACTACGTCATTGAGCTGTCGGCGTCGCCCCCTGGCCCGGATACTCGGGGCATGGAATACCTTGCCCGGACTGGTCATCCTGCTGACCGTTGTGGCTTTCGTAGATCAGCTGCTTCTCCATGCTGGGCGGGCCGGACTGCTGCCCTGGCGGAACAGCGCCCGGCAGGGCCAGATATCGGCGACCGGGTTGGAAACAGTTCCCGGATGTGTAGGCCGGTGTTGGTCATTTCGGGCCGGGCGGAGGGGTGTGGTCGGTCGCGAATGATCCAGTCGACGATCATCTTCTGCCCTTCCTGTGCAGAGGGGAGCAGTTGTTCGCCAATCGCTGGCATGTGCTTCCCGGGGTATGGGGGCGGGCGTTAGCTTCGGCCCGTCGAGATCATCACAGGCGAGCGGGGGCGCACGGCGTTGGGCAAGCGGGAGCGGGGAGCGAAGCAGCGGGAACCGCGCCCGTTCCGTGCGCTGGCTGGCCCGTTCGTGGTCGCCCCGCCTTCTGGATGCCGCATCCGCACCCGGCTGCACCTCTCGCCCGCCGACGAGGAGGTACTGCGGGCGGTCGGGGAGCACCTGGGCGCGCTGGCCGGAGCGGACTTGGCGGCGCGGGTGCGGATCGGGAACGTGCCCGCCGCGCACAATCGGCGGGCCGAGCGGAAGAAGGCCTTGACCGCGCAGTCCTCCTCCCGCTGGGCGGGATCGATCACCCGCACCAGCGAGGACCAGTACCAGCTGGCCCGGCGGGCACTGAACGCCCGCATTGGCTCGCTACGTCAGGCGATCGCCACGATCACCTCCCGCCTCGCCGTCACACCCGGCACCCGCGAGCAGCGCGGGCGCAGGTGGGTGCGCGGGTATGCCGATGACACCGAGCGGCGGGCCAAGCAGCAGCGGCTGCAGATCCTGCAGGGCCAGCTGCGCCGGGCGGTGCGGGAGCGGGACAGCGGCCACGTGCGGGTCACCCGGGGCGGACGCCAGTTGCTCAACGCCCGCCACCACCTCTACGACGCCGCCACCGCCGAAAAGCCGCTGACCGCAGCCGACTGGCAGGCCCAGCTGGAGGGGTGGGGCACGGTCTGGTCGGCGCGGCGGATGTTCCTGACCGCGGACGGGGAGGCAGGGGCGCCGTTCGGGAACTACACCCTCAGCATCGACCCCGCCGACGGCTCCATCGCGATGGTGCTGCCCGACCCGCTGCGCGTCCAGTACGCCAACGCCCCGCGCGGCCGGTACGTGCTGGACGCGGCGGCCGTCTTCAGGCACCGGGGCGGGCAGTGGGCGGACCGGATCGCCGTGGGCGCCTCGGTCCGCTACGACATCACCTACGACCCGGCCCGCGGACACTGGTATCTGGATGCCTCCTGGTCCACCACGGTCAAGGGCCAGACAGCCCCGGCCCCGGCCCTGAAAACGCTGCGGCAACATCCGGTCCTCGCTGTGGACGTCAACGCCGACCATCTCGCCGCCTGGATCATCGACCCCTGCGGCAACCCCGTCGGCGCTCCCCACACCATCCCCCTTCAGCTGTCCGGTCTGCCCGCCCCCACCCGCGACGCACGGCTGCGCGCAGCGATCTCCCAGCTCCTGCACCTCGCCCAGCGGCATGAGTGCGCGGCGCTGGTGATCGAGAACCTGGACTTTACTGACGCCCGCGCCACCGGAAGGGAGAAGCTGGGCCGGGGCCGGCGCGGCAAAGCCTTCCGCCGCACCGTGGCAGGGATCCCGACGGCCAAGTTCCGCGACCGCCTGGCCGGGATGGCCCACCACGCCGGACTCTCCGTGATCGCGGTCGATCCGGCGTATTCGAGCAAGTGGGGTGCCCAGCACTGGCTGAACCCCCTGAAACAGCAGGCTTCTACCGGCTCGACCACTGTGAGCGGGCATCATGCCGCCGCGGTGGTTGTCGGCAGACGCGGTCTGGGCTGTACGGCCCGGCGCAGGAAAGACGGACCCCGCCAAACCGCTGCCACCACCGCCACCCGGCGTGCTGAGGCAGCGGCCGTGCGACCGGAGGATCGCACCGGGACAACCGCCCCCGCAGCGCCGAGTCACCACAGCACAGGCCGTACGGAGCGGACAGCTCCGGCACGGACCTCGCGCAGCACCCCCGGGGTGCGTCAGACACGAGCGCGCCCACCCGGAAAGCACCCGCCCCACGGCCCCACCACCGTTCGGGGGCCCAGCATCCACGACCAGCAACTCACGCTGTTCGCAATGCCCGATATGGCCAGCACCGGCCAATCAACTTAGGAACGGTTCGAGCAACTCCATGCGAGCTTCTCGCCCGGGAAGCAGAACGAACTCAAGGAGCGGCAGTCGGCACTGGTGATGCGGGACGACGAGGAAGACGGAGCGCCGCCGAACCGCACAACAGCGGACCTGGAGGGAGGAACCGTGGTCGTCCGGATGCCGCACGCCGACCAGTAGACGGCCAGCGGTACGGCGGTACGGTCTCACCAGTCCGCCCTTGAGCCCGGCGGCCAGCCGTACTCGTTGTCCTCCGGGTCGCCTCGTTTGCAGAGCATCGCGAGCAGCACGATGATCCCGATCACCGGGACGCAGGTCCATAACCAGTTCCAGCCGCTAAGGCCGCAGTCGTGCAGTCGGCGTACGAAGACGCCCAATGTCGGCACGAACAGGAACAGCCACACGGGGAGGACGACCGGGACCTCCCATACGGCGGTCAGAGCGACACTCGGGATGAGGCAGCCGAGACAGAAGAGGTAGAACCACCAGTACTCGGCCCGAGAAGCCCGGCCCTCCCAGGAGAAGGTCTTCGCAAAACCCCGCTTGACGGCCTCCGAGAAGCCCACCATCGCCCACCTCCGTCATCGACGCCGACGAGCACGGTAGGCCGCCCCTACGGGGCCCCCTCCCGACGTTGGGTCCGTCGTCGGGTGCGTGTGGTGCCTGTAAGGGGCGCGGGTCGGTAGGAAGCCCCCGTCGTGCGCCGTGGTGCAGCACACGACGGGGCCCGTAGGGACTCAGCGGTGCAGGTCCCAGTAGTCGTCCAGCTTGCGGAGTGCGGTGATCAGCCGGGGGGCGGTAGCCGGGACAGGACGACTCACGCGGCAGTGCCCAGACGTCCCGGCACGACATTCAGCGCAGCACCCCGGAGTGCTCCGGAGCGGGCTCGGCGCTGCCGCCGCACTGTGGGCACTGCCCCCAGCAGGACTCCCTACGCCGACAGATCGAACTCGCCCAGCTTGGCGCCGGCCAGGAAGTCGGTCCACTCGACCGCCGTGAACTCGACGCTCTGGCCGGTCGCGGAGTTGCGCACGGCCACCTTGCCGGGAACGTTCGTCGCGACTTCCACACAGCGCGGGTCGTCGCTGTTGTACTTGCACGCGTTGGACGTGCGGAACTTGAACTCGGGGATTGCGCTCATGGTCTCTATCCCTTCGCTGTACGTGCGGGGAGTCGGTCCGCGTGCAGTTTGGCGCACGCCTTCAACTTCGTTACTAGCTCACGCAGTTGGGCGCGCTGCCCGTACCAGTCGGGGACGGCTGGTACGGGAGTTGACGAACCGGGCAACTCTCCGGCTGCCAGGCTGTTTTGTACTAGCGCAGGGCAGTACGGCTCCGAGACGCCCGCTGCGATCACGCGAGGGGTCCAGATGTGCTGGGCGCTGTGATGGAACACCGAGTGGGAGGCAGCTTGACTTCCTCATCGGGAAGCCACGGAGCGTCGCAGTCGGGCCGGTTGTCGGCGTACACCTGAACACGGCCCTGGCAAGATCTTCGTGAAGCGGGGAGGTGCCGCCGCGCGCCGGTTACGCTCCGTTACGGGTAACGGCAGTGTCAGCGAGTGTGACGACCTCGTACGGATTGTGACCCCCACACCTGGCGGCTGTGCGGATAGAGCGAGTGCGGGTGTCAGCGTGTTCGGCGAGGTGAAAGTCTCAATTGTCCGACGCCCTGCTGCCTAACCGTCCATTCTGGACGCATGATTTCCACCGATCCCGTCAGAGCGAACGAGCCGCCGACCATCACGGCGGTGACACGACGTGACATCTTCAAGTACCTGCGCGGGATGTCGCGACCCTGGTGGGGCGAAATGGACGAGGTCACGTTCCTGGAGGGCCTCTACGACCTGGACCAACCTCCAGTCGGCAACACTCAGCTCCCGACTGTCCGCGCCGATATCCAGCAGCACCGGTTCAACAACCCAGACCTGCCCGACGACTGGATCTTTGAGGACTCCCGCTTGGAGCTCTCACACGGACCGGACGAGATACTGCTCACCTTCCTAGCACGGGTGGTCCATCCTGAAGTGGCGGTCGACGTCGCGGAGGCTATGAAGCACGTCGAAGAGCTGAACTTGCTGTTGGCGCCGGACGGATGGGGTCTGCGTTCGCATGAGTTTCTCTCGGGCCGCCCGCTGTATAGGCCGGTACGAGTTCCGCCTGGAGGCCCGTTGATCCCGCTGCCGCTGGAGGATGACGACACGGGCAAGCTTGACCTGGTCCTCGGTCAGGCTTTCAGCCTCCTGGACTGCGCTGGCGAGGAGACCGCACGCGACCTGCTCCGCACCGCGGTCCTGACCCTCCGCCGTGACGGCGGTTTCTTCCATCCCACACCTGGTGACAATTGGACGGAGGGCACCTACCAAGCGGTCTTGACGGTGGAGCGCGAGCTTCTGCCCACCTGCACCCCGGGGGCGAAGGAGGTGATCTGGCGGACTGTGGAGTCCGTACTCGTCCAGCTCGGGCGCATCGATGTCCAGGACCTTGTGGTCGAAGGCGACACCCGGCCGCTGCCCAACATCCCACCGGACTGGCGGACCCGAGCCGCAGCCCCCGCTACTCCCATCGTTCGAGGGCTCCGACTCCCCTTCTCCACCACCGAGTTCGATGTCACCCGCAGGGACTTCACCGACCTAGAGATCCGCGGTTCGCAGGACAGCAGCGGGTTCCACTACCTCTATGACACCCGCGCACGCCGGATGATCACCGACTTCGTCCTCGACGACCGGCCGCAGGTAGCGACCTTGTGCAGCGTCACCATCATTAAGAAGGGCGACACCTTCACACCGAGGCTCAAGCTCTGGAAGAAGGACAAGAAGAAGGCTGGGGAAGTCTCCGCCACGCAGACAGTGCCTGAGACCGGGACCACCCGGGCCATCAAGGCGCTCGTCGACACCGGGGACGTCCACGAGAACTTCTGGAAAGTCATCAACTTCCTCCAGGGCTGCACCGACCTGAGCACACCCGGTAGTTCCCTCCAACTCGTGGCCGGCGACGAGGCCCAACTCGCCCAGCTGCTGACCGGCCAGGACCGGACGACGGTGCTCGGTGCGGTCAGGACAGCCATCGGCGGCGGGCTCACGGAGGAGGACATCCGGCTGATCAGCAACCGCAAGGAACAGCTCCAGAGGTTCGAGCGGCTGCTGACCGATTCGGACTACTTCCAGCAGGAAGAGAGCCTGGCAACGACGCGCGGGGCGGAGGCTGTCTGGCAGGCCTTTTTCGAGACGAACCAGTGGATCTTCGGCTACGGGCTCAACCTCATCGCCTGCGAATCCATCGACGACGGCAAACTGGAACGCATCACCGCCGGCGCCAACATCTTCGGCGGAGCCGGGAAACGCATCGACGCCATCATGCGGTCCAAGGGCCTGATCAGCAGCATGCTCTTCTGTGAAATCAAGACCCACGACACGGAGCTGCTCGCCAAGACTCCATACCGTGCGGGCGTTTACCAGGCATCGAAAGAACTGGGCGGCGGCGTAGCGCAGGTGCAGAAAACCGTCAGCAAGGCCCAGCAGCTCATCTCCCGCGAGTTCCTCACCCGCATCTACGACGACGACGGCACCCCGACCGGGATCGAACTGTCCACCACCCGGCCCCGGCAGGTCGTGGTGATCGGGAGCCTGCGCGAGTTCACCGATAACGGCGCCGTGAACCCGGAGAAGATCAACTCCTTCGAGCTGTACCGGACATCCATCCAGGACGTCGAGGTAATCACGTTCGACGAACTTTACGAGCGGGCCTGCTTCATCGTCGAGGATCACTGAGGCGGACCGCTGCCAGGGCGCTCGCCGACACTGCCGCTACCCGTGACCGAGTGTTACCGGCGCACGGGGGCACATCCCGGCTTCACGGAAATCTTGCCAGGGCCAGAAAACCCCGTCCCCCGACACCAGTTGGGGTTCGCTTCTGTCAGTCCCTGTCACGCAAAGCGCGGGAGGACGCCAGCGCAGGCCATCACTGTCGTGGCGGTGGCGGTGAGAACGAGCATCAATGTCCCTACCCGATCTGCCGTGCGAACAAGGCAGGGCTCCAACTCGGCCCAGTTGCACCGTAGTCGGTCAGGCTGACCGACTACGGTGCTCAGCTCGACCTTCTATGCTGGCAGCGAGCAGGACCGCGTGTAACGGGGGTGGGAAGTGCAGGTGGCGTTGCGGATCGCCGGCGACTCGGCCGAGGACGACGTCCGGTCCTTGTATGAATGGCTGCTCTTGGACCGCACTGTTCGACGCGAGGCACGTGTGGAGATGGCGTCGTCGTCCGTGCCGGTCCCGGGACAGCAAGGCGCGGTGCTGGACCTGGTGTCGTTGGTGCTGGGCAGTGGAATCAGCGCGGCCTCGCTCGGCGTGTCCATCGCGTCGTGGCGGGCCACTCGTCCCCGAGAACCGTCCATCACCGTTGAGCGCGCCGACGGCCGCAAGGTGACGATCACAGGCACGTCCCAGCAAGAGGCGCAGCGCCTGATAGAGCAGCTGCTCGGTGAGCAGCAATAGGGGCCGTGGCGTGAGCAGGTTTCCCGACCCGGAAAAATCGCGGGCACTGTTCATCGGCGTGGACAAGTTCGACAGTCTCGAACCCTTGCCGGCGGTCCGTCGCAATCTGTCGACGCTCGTCGAACTGTTTGCTGGCGATGTGTGGCAACTGGGCTCATCACACTGTGCCCAGTTACTCAATCCCACTTCGACACGAGAAGTGGACGAAGCGATCTTCCGTGCCGCGGAGGCGGCCACGGACACCATGCTGCTCTACTACGCGGGGCATGGGTTGCTCGACCGCCAGGGGCGTCTTCACCTGGCTATGCCGGACAGTGACAAGGGCTCTGTCCACTCAACCGCGTTCCCCTACGACTGGGTGCGCATGCGTCTGGCCGACAGTGGTGCTGCGCGGTGCATTGTCATTCTTGACTGCTGTTTCAGCGCACGCGCCATGGGCGTGCAGTCTCCGGCTTCAAGCATCGCGGCGCTCGCTGAGGCGGAAGGTACTTACGTACTGGCGGCCGCCGACGAACGTGCTATCGCCCTGGCGCCACCCGAGGAGGCGTTCACGGCATTCACCGGAGCCTTAGTGCGCGTGTTGGCCGACGGCATAGCTGATGCCCCTGAGTTCCTCGATCTCGACACAGTCTTCCAGGGGGTCCAGTCCATCCTGCGGCGTCAGGCACGGCCAGATCCGCAATGTCTGGGCCGGAATCAGGTGGGTCGCACGGCCTTCGTCAGAAACCCCGCCTATGTTCCGGACCAAGCCCACGACGTCCGATACGACCTCCAGACCGCCATTGAAGGCATCCATCTCGCTCGTAGTCTGGCCGACACCCTGCAGGCCGTCTCGGACGGTGTTGTAACCGGTTTGGGTTTTGAGATGGCGTGCGTGAACCTTGTACGACCCGACGGCGGCCTGGTCGTCGCGTCCTTCGCCGGCAATACCGAGGTCGAGGCTCGCATCACCGGACGCCTCGGCGCCCGCGCCTCCTGGGATCGCCGCCTGTCCATGGGTGAGGAGTGGGGAAGCCTTCGCTTCATCCCCCATACCGAGGGCCGAGATCTCGACGAGGACGACGTCCCGGAGTTGTACGCCGACGGGCCCGCGCCGCGCTTCGAGGACGAGTGGCATCCCGCGGACCGCCTGTTCGCACCCATGTATGTGCCTGACGGCACCCGCCAAGAACTACTCGGCATCATCTCCGTAGACAAGCCACGCACCGGCCGCCGCCCTGGTCCGGTGCAGCGTGAAGCCCTGCAGTCCTACGCGTTCCAGGCGGCGATCGCGATCAGTAACGCACGTCTGCGCGCCAACATGCAGCGCGCACTGGTCCGTCTGGAACGCGACCAGCAGACCTTGAGAGCCAGCGAGGAGAGCTTCCGGCAAGCCTTCGAATACGCCCCCGCCGGCATGGTCATCGCGGAGATGGGTGGCGAGCAGCACGGGCGGATTCTTCGCACCAACGACGCCCTGTGCCGCCTTCTTGGACGTCCCGCCGCCGCGATGCGCCGATACTCCTTCTCCGACCTGGTCCACCCCGAGGACATCGGCACCCTGTTGAGAACATCCGCCGAGGGCGGACGTGCTGAACTGCGCCTGGGCCGCCGCGACGGCACATACGTGTGGGTGAGCCTGCGTAACAGCGTCGTCGCCGATGCCGCCGACGGTCCCCGCTTCTTGCTTACTCACGTCGAGGACATCGAGGAGCGCAAGCGCCGCGAGCTCGAACTCGCCCACCGCGCCGCCCACGACCCCCTGACCGGTCTGCCGAACTCCCCCGAGCTGCTCGCGCGCCTCTCGGCCCGTCTCTGCCAGCACCCGGACCACCCCGGAGCGATCGAGTCTGCGGAGCCGGAGGCATACGACGGCTCCGACAGCTACCACGTGCACGCTGTCGCCCCTGAGGGCGACCGGGACTACGGCGTCAAAGGGCTTGCGGTCCTGTTCTGCAGCCTTGACGGTTTCAAGTCGATCAATGACCGGTTCGGGCACCAAGCGGGCGACGCGGCCCTCATAGAGGTTGCGCGACGGCTGTCCCAGGGAGTGCGTGATGGTGACACCGTCGCCCGGCTCGGAGGCGACGAATTCGTGATTCTCGCCGACGGACTCGACCGCGCTGTCGCCCAGGACCTCGCAGTCCGACTACGCAGCGAGGTCATCCAGCCATTCCGGGCCGAGGAGCGAACCATACGGATTGGTGCCAGCTTCGGCATTGCATGGGCCCACTGCGGAATGGCGGCAGTCGATGTAATACAGGCTGCCCGAGATGCCGCAGCCTGACCGGCGGCTTCCTCAACGAAGACGTGAAAGGACCAGCAACTACGTCGATCGCTGAGCCGGCCAGCGGGCGGCCGTATCAAAGTGCCCGGGCACTGGGGAAAAGAGACCCCCGCGCTCACCACCCCGTGTGGAACAGGTGGTTCACCGCCAGCGCGACCGTCACCTGGGCAACAAGCCACCCCCGCTGCCCGCCCCGCGGCAGCAGCGCCGTCGCGGGCAGCAGCCAGAAGGCGAACGGAAGCCAGATGCGTTCCGTCTCCGCCTTGCTCATGCCGGAGAGGTCGGCGACCAGGACCATGAGGAACCCCGCCAGGACCAGGCCGAGAAGCCGGTCGGTGGAGGTCGGAGCGCCGGCACGCAGGCGGCGAAAAGCGGTCGGCACGGTCGCGAACGTGCGGCGCAGGCCCGCCACCCCCGCCAGCCCCACGAGCAGCACCGTGCACGCGAGGTTGGCCCACACGAAGTACCAGTACGGGCGGATGGAGGCCGCGCCCTGGTAGTAGCGCTCGACCAACAGGTGGTACGCCTCCCACCAGTTGAAGCCCGCGAGGGTGAAGGCGACGGGGGCGACGGCCGCGCCCGCCAGCAGGGGGAGGAGGAGCGTGGGCGGCCACCGGCGCCAGGTCAGCAGGAGCACGGCTGCGGCGATGATCGCGAACAGGGTCAGGCCGTAGGAGAGATAGACGGTGAAGCCGAGCAGCAGGCCGGAGCCGAAGCCGTAGACGAAGGCCGGAACCCTGCGGCCACCCGTCGCCGCCAGCGCCAGCAACGCCACCGCCCATGCCGCCACCGCCGCGAAGTAGCCGTCCGCCGACGCCCCCACCCAGACCGCCGCCGGAGCCAGGGCGACGAACGGCGCGGCCCGGCGGGCCAGCGTCTCGTCGGCGAGGGACCGTACGGCGATGAGCACCGCCGCGGCGGCCGAAGCGCCCACCGTGATGCAGAAGACGCCCGCCCAGCCTCCGCCGCCGAGGCCGATACGGTCCAGCCAGACGAAAGTGAGCGTCGCGGCCGGGGGATGGCCCGCGATGTGCGGGGGCCAGTGGTCGGGGGAGTCGAGCAGGATGTGCTGGGTGAAGCCCCGCAGGGTCGCGCCGATGTTGTCGAAGCGGTCGATGACGGTCAGGTACTCGTAGCGGGTGGTGAGGCGCCGCTCGATGCCGTAGTACCAGCCGTCGATCAGGGCGAGCGACCACGTCCAGGCCATGGCGACGCACCAGGTCAGCGGGACCAGCGCTCGCCATGGCAGGCGGGCGGCGAGCGAGGGGCCGTACGCGATCACCGCCACGGCCACCGTGATCGCGGCCGGAGTGCCGGGCCCCACCTGCGGTGACCACCAGGCGTACAGCGGCGCCCAGGCGAGGTGCAGGTTGCCGTAGGTGTTCTCGAGGATGTGGCCGACGACTGCGGCTGTGGCGAAGAGGAGGACGGCGGCTCCGGCGGCGTACAGGTCGGGGCGAAGGCCTCGGCGGGCGGCGCGGGAGGCGGGGGAGCCACGGCCGGCGTCCTGCCCGTTGCCTGAGTCGACGGACTGCCCGACGTCCTGGCCGACGTCTTGGCTGGTTTCCAGGCCGATGTCCCGGCCGAGGTCGTCGGGCACGCCGGTACGGTCGTGAGGCAGGCTGGCACGGTCGTCAGGACGGCCGGTACGGTCCTCAGGGCGGCGGCCATCGCGACCGTCGCGGCCACCGCGACCGTCGCTGTCGTCTCGGTGCCGGTCGTCGTCCTGGTTCCGCTTCTGGCCGAGGTCCCGGAGAAGGTCACGGTTCACAGCGGAAACGCTAGGGCCGGGGCCACGCCCTGGCGTCCCGGCCAGCACGAACGTCAGCCTTTCGTCATGAGTCGAGCGCCCCTCGGCCCGCCCGTACCGGCCTACCGTCGGGGTATGAGCGAACGGCTCCCCATCTCCCCCACCTCCCCCTCCTTCTGGCGCAGCCCTCTGCGTGGCCCCCGGCTCACCTCGCTGCTCGGTGTCGTGCTGCTCGCCGGGATCACCGTCCTGTTCGTGACGGGCCTCGTGTCGTACGCCGCGTACAACCCGAACCTCTCGCCGGTCAACGACAAGACCCCGGACAAGGGCCTCCTCGGCTTCTACCTCTTCGCCTGGCCCACCGACCCGCCCTGGCTGTACCGCCTCAACCAGGGCACGCACGTCACGCTCGGCATCGCCCTGATCCCCGTACTCCTCGCCAAGCTGTGGTCGGTCATCCCCAAGCTCTTCGAGCTGCCGCCCGCGCGCTCCCTCGGGCACGCGCTGGAACGGCTCTCGCTGCTCGTACTCGTCGGAAGCGCGCTGTTCGAGTTCGTGACGGGCGTGCTGAACGTCCAGCTCGACTACGTCTTCCCCGGCTCCTTCTACCCCCTGCACTTCTACGGGGCCTGGGTGTTCTTCGCCGCCTTCGTCGCGCACGCGGCGCTGAAGATGCCGACGGTTCTGCGCAATATCCGACGCGAACGAGGCGGAGAAACAGGGGAGTTGGTGTCACCGCGGCCCGACCCGCCCACCGTCTCCCGGCGCGGCGCGCTCCAACTCGTCGGCGGCTCCTCGCTGTTCCTGCTCGCCACGACCGTGGGGCAGAACTTCGACGGCCCCCTGCGCCGGACGGCGATTCTCGCGCCGCACGGTGGGCCGGAGCCCGGCTCGGGACCCGGCGGCTTCCAGATCAACAAGACGGCCGCGGCGGTGGGGATCAAGGCGGATGAGACGAGCGACGAGGCGTGGCGGCTCGTCCTCGAAGGGCGTCGTACGGTCCGGCTCAGTCGGGCGGAGCTGCACGAACTGCCGCTGTACAGCGCCGCGTTGCCCATCGCCTGCGTGGAGGGCTGGTCGACGGGTGACCAGTGGTGGCGGGGCGTACGGCTTCGGGATCTTGCCGAATTGGCGGGGTACGACCGGGGCCAGGCGCCTGATCTGTTTGTGGAGTCGCTCCAGCGTGCGGGTTCTTTCCGACGGGCCGCCCTGCGCGACAACCAGGTCCGCGACCCGCGCTCGCTGCTCGCCCTGTACGTCAACGGCGAGCCGCTGACCCCCGACCACGGCTACCCGGCGCGCATCATCGTCCCCGCCGCGCCCGGGGTGCTGAACACCAAGTGGGTGGCCCGGCTGACGTTCGGAGACCTGTGAGGAGCCCTGCAATGCACGTACGGATGACGAGCGTACGGAACCGGTGGCGTCGCTGGTACGGCGAGAGTCCCCTCCAACTCCTGCTGCTGGCCTGCTCGTTCGCGCTCGTCGCGTATGCCGGCGTACAGCTGCTGGCGGGGGACTGGTGGGGCGTACTGATGTGGATCGTCGGGGCGGCGCTGCTGCACGATCTCGTGCTGCTGCCGTTGTACGCCGCTGCCGACCGGGTCGTCGGGGCCGCGCTCGGGGTGGTCGGGCGCCGGGAGTGGCTGATGTTCGTCCGTGTCCCGGCGGCCCTGTCCGGACTGCTGCTGCTGGTGTGGTTTCCGCTGATCAGCGGGCGGGTCGAGCGGCGTTACGAGGCGTCCACCGGCTCGTCCGGCGATGTGTTCCTGGGGCGCTGGCTTTTGATGACGGCGGTGCTGTTCGGGGTGTCGGCGCTGTGGATGCTGATCCGTTCGGTACGGGCGCGGCGCAGGGCCACGAAGCAGCGGCCGTCCGCCGTCCACTGACCGTCCGTACGCCAGCCGAGCCGGCGGGCGCGCCTCAGCAGGGCGCGGCTGCCGAGCCGGGCCCAGGGGAACGGGGTTCCGGCGGCGCCCTGGGCGTCGGTGACGTGCACCTGGACCTGTTCGTCGACGTCCACGGGTGCGGTCTCGGCGATCAACAAGCCGTCCGGTGCGAGGAGTTGGGCGATCCGGCGCAGCAGGGCGTCCGGGTCGCCGCCGATGCCGATGTTGCCGTCGATGAGCAGTGCCGTGTTCCAGCGGCCCTCCCCCGGCAACGGGTCGAACACCGAGCGGCGCAGCGCCTGTCCGCCGAGTTCCACGGTGTGGTTGACGGCCGCCTCGCTGACGTCTATCCCGAGGACTGGCCGGCCCTTTAAGGCGAGGGCCGCGACCAGCCGACCGGGCCCGCAGCCCACATCCAGTACGGCCCCTTCGCACTGCCGCAGCGCGGACAGATCGGCGGCGTCGGCTCGCGCGCACCACCGCTCGACCTCGAGCGGGAGCAGCCAGCCGTCGTTACGGCGCAGGAAGAGCGGGCCGCGCCCGTCGCGGAGGGCGTCCGCGTACGGGTCGACGCACCACGCGGACGCCGCCCCCGTACCCGTACTCGCGTCTGTATCCGTCGCGCTCGCCGTACTCGCCGTGCTCATCGCCCCACGACCGAGCGCTCGACGACGGAACCTTCGGCGACGGACCGCTCGGCAGCGGCTCGGTCGGCGACGGACGGCTCGGCGATGAACTGCTCGACGTCCGACCGCCGTACGCCCGCCGCCAGCCGGTCGAACTCCGCCGCGAAACGGCTGCCCTGTCCCTGAACCATGACCTGCTCGGCGACCAGCCAGGCGTCGTACGCCGTGTCGACGTCCCGCAGCCGCGGCAGATCGCGTACGCGCAGTCCGGCGGCCGTGAGCCGGGCCCGTTGCAGGGCTCCTGTCGTGGGCGTCGACATCGGAACGCCACGCAGCAGGGCGGGGTCCGGGTCGGCGAGCCCCAGCGCCCAGAAGCCGCCGTCCTCCGCGGGTCCGAACCAGGCGTCGCACTCCGTGAAGTCGGCCCCGAACGTGAGGAGTTCGGCGGTTACCTGAGGCGTGTCCATGCCGATGAGCAGCGCCGGTCCCGTGCAGTCCGCGAACGCCGCGGCCAGCCGTTCGTCGAGCCCGCCCGCGCACTGCGGGACCACCTCGACGCCGGGCGGCAGCCATGGCCCCGGCTTCCCGTCGAGCACCAGGACCCGCCGGTCCGCGGGCGTCGCGAGCACCGCGCTCAGGGTGTCGGCCAGCGCCGCCTCCGCGAGCGCCGCCGCCTCCTCGGGCGTGAACGGCGGGGTCAGCCGCGTCTTCACGCGTCCGGGTCGCGGTTCCTTGGCGATGACGAGCAGGTTGGTCATCGGTGGGCTCCTCCTTGGACGGGTCCTTGGACGGTTCCTTGGCTGGTGGCGTACGCCGGCTCCGTCAGCACCCGGCGCATGTCCCGTACCGCGTGCCACGTGCCGCGCCAGGTGCCGGTGACCTTGGAGGTGCCGGTGCGCGGCAGGTACGGGACGTCGTGTTCGGCGATGCGCCAGCCGGCGTCGGCGGCGCGGACGACCATCTGCAGGGGGTAGCCGCTGCGGCGGTCCGTGAGGCCGAGGCCGAGCAGGTCCTCGCGGCGGGCGGCGCGCAGGGGGCCGAGGTCGTGGAGGCGTACGCCGGTGCGGCGGCGGAGCATCCGGGACAGCGCGAGGTTGCCCGCGCGGGCGTGCGCCGGCCAGGCGCCGCGGCCCTGCGGGCGCCGCCGCCCGAGTACCAGGTCGGCCTCGCCGTCACGGATCTCGCGTACGAAGGGCACGAGCAGGGACGGGTCCAGCGAGGCGTCGCAGTCGCAGAAGCAGACGATGTCCGCGGTGGCGGCGAGCAGCCCCGCGTGGCAGGCCGCGCCGAAGCCGCGCCGCTCCTCGTGGACGACGGTCGCGCCGAGGCCACGGGCCACATCGGCGGAGCCGTCGGTGGAACCGTTGTCCACGACCAGCGCGCGCCAGCCCTCGGGGATGAGGGCCAGCACCCAGGGGAGCGCGGCGGCTTCGTTCAGACAGGGCAGGACGACATCGACGTCGGGTTTCGTGGTGGGATTCGGGTACACGGCTTTCACAGTACGAACGTGAAGTGGACATAACGGATAGCGGCTCCTTACGAAACACGGACGTCGGTCCGCCGCCAGGGATCCGCCTGGGTTCCGCCCGCATTCCGTACGGCTCCCCGTCCCCCCATCTCCTTACGAATCAAGGACGCCCGAGCCCTCCGGCCCCCGGACGCAGGACATCCGCGCGCCCGCGGTGCGACCCTGGCGACATGCACCAGCAGCAGCCGCAGCCGTACGACACCTCCGGCACCCGCGTTCTCGTCGTTGACGACGACCCCACCGTCGCCGAGATCGTCTCGGGCTACCTCGACCGGGCCGGTTACGTCGTGGACCGGGCCGTCGACGGCCCCTCCGCGCTGGCGCAGGCCACCGCGCACTGGCCCGACCTGGTCGTACTGGACCTGATGCTGCCCGGTATGGACGGCCTGGAGGTGTGCCGCCGGATGCGCGGGCGGGGCCCCGTACCCGTGATCATGCTGACCGCCCGCGGTGACGAGGACGACCGCATCCTCGGCCTCGAGGTGGGCGCCGACGACTACGTCACCAAGCCGTTCAGCCCGCGCGAGCTGGTTCTGCGCGTCGAGTCCGTACTACGCCGCAGCCGGCCCTCCGCCGAACCGCGGGGAATGCTGCGCGCGGCCGGCCTCAGCGTGGACCCGGAGGGCCGCCGCGCCACCAAAGACGGTACGGAACTCGCCCTCACCGTCCGCGAGTTCGACCTCCTCGCCTTCTTCCTCCGGAACCCAGGACACGCGTACGGCCGTGAAGAGCTGATGCGCGAGGTCTGGGGCTGGGACTTCGGTGACCTCTCCACGGTCACCGTCCATGTCCGCAGGCTTCGCGCCAAGATCGAGACCGACCCGGCGCGGCCCGAGCTGATTCAGACGGTGTGGGGCGTGGGGTACCGCTTCGACACGGCCGGTGCTGACGCGGCCGGTGTTTCCGAAGGAGAAGGAGGGGAGGGCCGATGATCGCCATGGAGGAAATACCCCCCATGCAGGACATGCTCCTCATCGCGGCCTGCGCCCTGCTGGGTGCCGTGGTCGCAGGTGTGCTGGGCGCCTTCGTACTGAGGCTGGTCCGGCACCGGTCGCTCACGGTCTCGCTGCACGTCGTGGTGTTCGTGGCCGTCGCCGCGATGCTGGCCGGGACGCTCATGGTCGCGCAGGCGATGTTCCTGAACGAACACGACCTCGCCGTCGTGACGACCGTCGTCGCGATGGCGGCCCTGGTCTCCGTGCCGACGGCGATGCTCCTGGGCCGCTGGGTGGTCGCCCGCAGCCGGGACCTCACCATCGCCGCCCGCTCCTTCGGCGACGGCGGCGACTTCGCCGCCCCAGCCGGCGGCGGAACCGCCGAACTCGCCGCGCTCAGCCGGGAGTTGGCGGCCACCAGCGCGAAGCTCCACGAGTCCCGGGAGCGCGAGCGCGCCCTGGAGACCTCCCGGCGCGAACTCGTCGCCTGGATCTCGCACGACCTGCGCACCCCGTTGGCCGGACTGCGCGCGATGTCGGAGGCGCTGGAGGACGGTGTCGCGGCGGATCCGCACCGGTATCTGCGGCAGATCCGTACCGAGGTCGAGCGGCTCAACGACATGGTCGGCGACCTGTTCGAACTGTCCCGCATCCATGCCGGGGCGCTGGCGCTGAACCCCTCGCGGATGTCGGTGTACGACCTCGTCGGGGACGCGCTGGCGGGGGCCGACGCGCTGGCCCGTGAGCATGGGGTGCGGCTGGTGGGGGCCGGGATCGAACCGGTGCCGGTGGAGGTGGACGGCAAGGAGATGAGTCGCGTACTGGGGAATCTGCTGGTCAACGCGATTCGGCGGACGCCGTCCGATGGGACGGTGGCCGTTTCGGCGCACCGGTCGCCGGAGGGGGTTGTGTTGTCCGTTACGGACAGTTGCGGGGGGATTCCCGAGGAGGACCTGCCGCGGGTCTTCGACACGGGGTGGCGCGGTACGCACGCGCGGACGCCTCCGGCGGGGGCGGGGCTGGGGCTCGCGATTGTGCGCGGGATCGTGGAGGCCCACCGGGGCCGGGCGGTCGTACGGAACGTGTCCGGGGGCTGTCGTTTCGAGGTGACGCTGCCGACCGTGGAGGTGTAGCGCTTCCGCAGGTGGGATTGACGCCGCGGGTGCGTTGTGGCTGGTCGCTCCCCCACTCTCGGCTCCTCCCCCCACTCTCGGCTTCGCTCGAGCGGGGGGACCCCCATGAGCGGGGGGACCCCCATCGCGGCGGAGCCGCACATCGACACAGCCCCGCGCCCCTCACAGGGCGCGGGGAACTGTCATCTAGCCCGTCGGCTCAGCAGTCGCCGGAGCCCGTCGCCGCCTCGCGGAACACGGGGCTCTCGCCGTACGTGTTGTCGGGGTCGATGCCGGTCATCGTCACGTCGTTGACGTACCAGATGTAGTGGCCGTAGTAACGGTCGCCGAAGTTGAGCTGGTAGTAGCCATGCGACCTGACCATGTGCGCCCGGTGGGTGAGCCAGCCCTTCTTCTGCGGGCCGATCCACAGGCTCTCGGTGTGCGTCTCGGTGTGGGACTTCTCCCAGGTCTTCCCGGTGGCGCTGCTGAACCCGAGCTTGAAGGCCTCGAAGGCCCCGCCGAACTCGATGGTCTGGGTCGTCGAGGTGCCGGTCGACGTGGTGTCCGACCACGTCTTGGACAGGCTCTGGTTGACGCTCGTGCAGTTGTACGCGTCGGAGGTGACCCGCTGCTCCGGGCCGAGGTACTTCTCGACCGACTCGACGTGGAACTCGCACCGGTCCGTGCCGTTGTTGCACTGCTCGAGGAGCTGCGCGACGGTCGGCTGCTCCTCGTGGTCGGCCATGGCGGTGCCGGGGGTGGCCACGACGAGGGCGGCCAGGGTGATCGCGGAGCCCAGGGCGGCCGCGATTTTCTTCCGTACGGAGTACATGTTGCTGTGCTCCCTGTGGGGGTGGGAAAGAAGGGGCAGCCCCGAGTGGAGGCCGCGGCCTCAGTGAAGCGAGCGCGGATCCGGAACCGCTCCGTACGGGATAAGGATTTGATGAAGGTTGCGGCGCGACGTGGACTTCGACGGTCCGGGTCCGGGCTACCGGACGCTGACGGTCAGACCGCGGACATCCGGTAGCCCACCCCGCGGACGGTACGGATGAGTGACTGGTCCTGGTCGCCCAGCTTGCGGCGCAGGTAGTAGACGCAGGTGTCCACGATGCCGGAGCTCTCGTCGCGGTGGTTCCAGACGCGCTCCTGTATCTGGGAGCGGGTCAGCACCCGGTCGGAGTTCTCCAACAGGTAGCGCAGCAGGGCGAATTCGGTGGGAGTGAGCCGGACCGGGCGCCCGGCCGCCCACACCTGGTGTGCGTCGGGATCGAGTTGCACATGACCGACACTCAGGCAGCGGCGCCGCGTGGGCCGTTCGGCGGTGCGGCGCAGCAGGGCGCGGATACGGGCCGCCACCTCCTTCAGCTCGAACGGCTTGGTGACGAAGTCGTCGCCGCCCACGTCCAGTCCGTGCACCCGGTCGTCGACCCCGCTGCGTCCGGAGAGGAACAGCACGGGCATGGTGAGGTCCCGTTCGCGCAGGGTCCGGCATACCTCGAAGCCGTCGAGGTCGGGGAGGTTGACGTCGAGCAGGACGAGGTCGGGGATGCGCCGTGTGACGAGGCGCAGGGCCTGGTGGCCGGTGGCTGCGCAGGTCACCTCGAAGCCGATGAATTCCAGGGCCGTGGCAAGCACGTCGCGGACGCCGATGTCGTCCTCCACCACGAGGAGATGGGTGGCGGGGGCGGCGCCCGAGGGGGTGGAGGGCGAGGAGACAGCGGCTGTGCGGGAGTTGGGGACAGGCTTGGTCATGTCCTGTTCCTTTGCTGACTTTTTGAGACCTCAAAGCTTCACAGGCGCCCCTATGGTCACACGTACCCGTAGGTAGGGTGAGCGACTTCGTCCGCTTGCTCGAATCCGCCGTCTTCGGGCTCCCATGGCTCCATCTGTCCCCGCTCTGTCTCCGCCCTGTCCCCGCTTTGCACGCGCAGCGGTTACGGTGCTGACGTGCTGGTCGATGGAGAGGGGGCGGGAGTTATGCCGGGAACCGTGCTGCTGCTGGCGGCCGCGCCGGTGGGCAAGAGGTCTCTGGTGGACGCGGCGTCGGTGCTTCCCGTGCTCGCGGCGGTGGCGCCCGCGGTGCTCTCCGGCACGGACACGGCGAACGTTGTCGAACTCGCCGACCCTCTGGAGCCGCAGGCCGTCCTGACCCGCCTGCGTGCCGCCGCCACGGCCCCCGGCCCGCTGACGGTCTTCGTCACCGGCCAGCTCCAACTCGACCGCCGCCAACGGCTTCCGCACCTGGCCCTGGCCCGTACGACCCCGTCGACCGTCCGCTACACCGGCTTCCCCTGGCACTGGATCCGCGAGGAGCTGCGGCTGCGGGCGCCCGGCGGTACGACCGTCTTCGCCGACCTGCACGCCGACGCGGAGACCTGGCAGCACCTGGTCACGCAGCCGCTCGCTGTCGGACCCGGCGTCCGGCTGTACGGCCGGGTCGCCCCGCCTCCGCCGCGGCGGACGCTCGCCCTGCCGACGTACATGAAGTCCGTCGCAACGATCCTGCGCAGCGGCCACCGTCCGGCGCCGCATGAGTTGCACCAGCAGGCGCTGACACGGCTGGCCGGCGAGGAGCCGGACGCCGTTCGGCGGGACCTTGTGCTGGCGGTGGAGTCGCCGGCGGCTGCGGGTCCGGGGCCGTTCGCGGAGGCGGCGCGGGCCGCCTATGCCGTCCCGGCGGGGGACGCGCCTGGGTCGGCGGTCCACGCCGCTCCGGCACGGGATGCGCCTGCGTCGGCCGTACACGTCGGCTCACCGGGGGAGGCGTCTGCGTCGGCCGTCCACGTTGCCGCGCCTGGGGAGGCGCCTGCGCCGTTCGTCCCTGCCGGCTTGCGGCCGGAGACGTCCGAATCCCTGGCCTCAGCAGCCGCGCCTCGGGAGGCGTCTGCGTCGGCGGGCCACGCTGCCGCGCCTGGGGAGGCGCCTGCGCCGATCGTCCGTGCCGGCTCGCCGACGGAGTCGCCCGTATCCCTTGCCCCGGCTGCCGCATCGCGGGAGGAGCCTGAGTCGGCGGTCCACACCGCGTCACCGGGGGAGGTGCCTGCGCCGTTCGTCCCCGCCGCGTCGTCGGAGGCGTCCGCGCCCCCCGTCTCTTCCGCCGCGTCGCCGGAGGCGCCCGTCGCCTCCGACCCCCACGTCGAGATCGCCTCCGCCGTAGAGGACGGGCGGCATGGGGAAGCCGATGGGCTGGCCGCTCGTTGGGAGCAGGATGCGTTGCGCGTGTACGGGGCGGGGTCGGATGAGGTTGTGCACTGGATGGAGGTGCGGGCTGATCTGGCCATGTTTGCGGGGGATGCCGTGCGTAGTTGTCGGACGTGGATGGCTGTGGCCGATGCGCGGCTCGGGGCGGGGCAGTCGCCTGACGCTCCTGCCGTCGAGGCGGCCGTCGACCGGGCTCATCACCAGTGGGGGCGTGTCGCCGATGCGGGCGCTGCTCGCGAACTGGGTGGCGCCCTGGCCGAGTTGCGGGGCCGGGTGCCGGGGCGTCGTGAGGGTGCGCTGCAGCATGTGCACCAGCGTTTGGAGCAGCTTCGGGCTACTCAGCGAGTGGGCTGAGCTTCGCTTGGGCGGGGTTTCTTTCCCCAGCCCCGCCCCTTCCCGAAACTGAGGGCTGCGCCCCCAGGCCCCCCTTGGGAGTCGTATCTCGGCTGCCGGTGCGTTGTGGCTGGTCGCGCAGTTCCCCGCGCCCCTTACGGGGCGCATCCCTGCGCTCCTTACGGGGCGGGCCCCTGCGCCGCCCCTGCGCCCCTGAGGGGCGCGGGCGCGTCAGCGCCCGGAGCCCCCGCCCCTCAGCCCCGCCGCCGTCGCGAATTCCCGCACCCCCTCCTCGAAGCCCACCTCCGGCTTCCAGCCCAACTCGCCGCGCACGCGCGCCGAATCGGCCGTGATGTGCCGGACGTCGCCTAGCCGGTACTCCCCGGTGACGACGGGCGCGGGTCCGCCATGGGCGGCGGCCAGTGCTTCGGCCAGGTCGCCGACCGTGTGTGGGTCGCCGCTGCCTACGTTGTACGCGCGGAACGGGGCCGCGTCCGAAAGGGCCTCCAGTGCCAGCACGTTGGCGGAAGCCACATCGCGTACGTGTACGAAGTCCCGTCGCTGGCCCCCGTCCTCGAAGACCCGCGGCGATTCCCCGCGTGCCAGCGCGGAGCGGAAGAAGGAGGCGACCCCGGCGTACGGGGTGTCGCGCGGCATCCCCGGCCCGTACACGTTGTGGTAGCGAAGCGAAACCGTTCGCCCGTCCACTGCCCGAGCCCAGGAGGCGGCCAGATGCTCCTGGGCCAGCTTGGTCGTGGCGTACACGTTCCGCGGATCGACGGGGGCGTCCTCGCCGACCAGCCCTGGCGCCAACTCATCCCCGCACACAGGGCAGTTGGGCTCGAAGCGTCCTGCGTCCAGGTCGGCGACTTCCCGCGGACCGGGCCGTACGACCCCATGCCGCCCGCACTCGTACCGCCCCTCCCCGTACACCACCATCGACCCGGCGAGCACCAGCCCCCGCACCCCCGCGTCCGCCATGGCCGACAACAACACAGCGGTCCCGAGATCATTGCTGCTCACATACGCGGCCGCATCCTCGAACCCCTTCCCCAACCCCACCATGGCGGCCTGATGACACACGGCATCGACCCCGTCGAGCGCCCGCCCCACGGCGTCCCGATCCCGTACATCGCCCCCGGACACGAGGTCGTACACCACCGCCTCATGTCCCCGCGCCCGAAGCGCCGCCACAACCGCCGACCCGATGAACCCGGCTCCGCCGGTGACCAGTACTCGCATAACGCGAACGCTAGGCCCGCACCCCGCCAGACGCCGCTTCCGCGCCCAGCACGTCACGGCTCCGTAAGAAGCGCGTGGCAGTCGGCCGGTGGGCCTGTGGCCAGCGGCTGCCGTGTCCATCGGACCTGGTCACGGAGCCGGTGTGAGCCGCTCGTACACCGTCACCCTTCGACCGCGGACCTCCTCGTCCGCTACCGGAGTGAAGTACTGCTTCAGTACGGAGACCATCACTCTGTCTCGCTCCCCCCTTGTCGGCCTCGCTACTTGCGTCGCGTCCGTGACCAGCACGATTCGCCGCTGGTCGAGCATCGCGACCCGTATCCGGGCGGGGCTTGCTTCCACGCCCTTCAGGGTCCCGGACTTTTCCGGGCTCTCCACCAGGGCAATGTCCTGCAGGCCGGTGAAAGCCTGGGGGGAGACCAGCTTGGTGTCCCGTCGTGCGGCCGGTAGGTAGAGGACTGCGTCCCCGGACTTCTTCAGCTGCTGTACCTGGGCCGCTGCCGCCAGGACGTCGTCCACCCGGCTTGCCGGGGACCGCTTGGCCAGCGACTGCGGCAGCAGTGCCAGCATCGCCACGGCGACCATCGCGGGGAGAATCCACATCGACGCCCTCGGTAATCGCTTTGCTGTCGCCCGTACCACCGCGCCAAGGATCACACCGACCAGCAGCGCCAGACCCAGCAGACTGAACAGAACGTATCGGTCCACGAACAGCGGCTGGATCAGGGAGAGCCCGATCAGGCCAGTCTGCGGAACCGCCAGTAGCGGAAACCCGACTGCCGCCACCGACAGTCGTCTTGCCCGGGATCGGTCCAGCAGGACTCCGAGCCCACCGATCGCGAGCAGGACCGCCGGGCCGATCAACATGTGCCAGGTCAGCGGTGGTATCCAGGAAGCCTGGGCGGACTGGCTTCGGCTGAAGAGGATCAGTGGCGATACGCACGTCGTCGCGGCCGCCGAAGCCGCCGCCCAGCGTGTCCACACCTCGCGTCCGGCTTGCGCCCACGCCAGGGTCGCCAGGTGCGCGGGCAGAATCAGCAGCGAGAGCCAGTTCAGCAGCCCGCACACGAGGACTGCGCCGCTGTAGGCCACCCAGTGCACCATCTCGCCACGCCCCTGAAGCAGGGTCACAAGCAGCAGCGTCGCGAGCCCCGTCCCGGCCGCGACGAATGCGTAAGGGCGGCCCTCCTGGAGGTAGAACTGCACAGCCGGGAGAAGTCCGAACGCCAGCCCTCCTCCCAGACCCACCCAAGTCCCGCCCAGCCGACGACCGATGACCGTCACACATGCGGCAGCCCCTGCCATGGCCAGTACGGAAGGCAGCCGCAACGTCGTGGTAGAAGGCCCGAAGCACTCGAAGAGTCCGTGCATGAGCAGGTAGTACAGCCCATGCACGACATCGACCTGCTCCAGCATGCGCACGATGTCTCCGGTGGACCTTTGGGCCACCTGCCAGGTTGCGGCCTCGTCCCGCCACACACTGTCCTGCCGGGAAAGCCCCCATAAGCCAAGGGCCACAGTCCACGGCACCGGGAGCAGCCATATACGAGAAAGGCGACGTGGAGCGACGGTTGAGGCAGTCATGAACGTTGGTCGGACCCTCGGATAGTGGTGCGCTGACGCACCTGCGATGCAGGAGCATGGGCGAACGTCGGTTCGGCCAGGTAGAGGGCCGCCACTCCACTCCGGTTGCCTACGGGCTCAGCTCCCAGCCCGACTTCTGGCGGGCCCAGGTGCGCTACGTCGCCATCGGCATTGGGTCCGGATGTGGCAGGCAGCGGGCGGGCTCGTGGTCCGACCAGTGGGTGAGCCAATTGCGTGAGCACTTCTCGCGGTCGTGTTCGCGGTGCGCTCGTTTGAGAAGTTCGAGGACATTTTGGCCCTGTGTGTGCGCGTTTTTCGCGACAGGGGTGATGGGTTCGCGTCCGGGGCTCGCTGTGGCCGACGAGGCCTGACGTCCCTCAAGGTCAGGGCAAAACGGCATACAGGTTGAAGGAGTGGTGAATAGCCCATCATCCTTGGCGCCATGACTCTCGCCTCCGCGTCGTTCGACGCACGCGCTATGGGCGACTACGCCCACGACTGGGCCTTGGTCGACGTGGAGACCTCCGGACTCACTCCTCGGCGGGACCGGGTGCTGTCCGTCGCGGTGGTGACGATCGGTCCGGACGGGGAGCAGACGGGGGAGTTCTCCACGCTGCTCAACCCCGGATGCGACCCGGGACCGGTGGACGTGCACGGGCTGACGCCCGAGCGGCTGCGGGGTGCACCGACCTTCGACCAGGTCGCCGGGCGAATCGGCGCGATGCTTCAGGACCGGGTCCTGGTCGCCCACAACGCCCAGTTCGACTACGACTTCCTGGCCTACGAGTTCGCCCGTGCCCGGATGTGGCTGCCGGTGTCGCGGCGGTTGTGCACCCTGGCCCTCAACCGCCAGGTGGATCCGCCGACGGCCGACATGAAACTGGGCACTCTCGCCGCTCATTACGGCGTACCGCAGCTGCGGGCGCACGACGCACTCGACGACACCCGCGTGCTGGCGGGAATCCTGCGGGCGACGCTGCGCGAGGCAGCACGGCTCGATCTGCCGTTGCCGCTGGTGAGCTGCCCGCCGCGGGCAGAATCCACGTTCACGCCGCAGCCGCCCAAGACGCCCTGCGCGTACCGGAATCCTGGGCGGCTGGTTCCCGGCGGACCGCTCCAGCAGGGGATGAAGATCGCGATCACCGGGGAGACCGCCCTCGCCCGGGCGGAGTTGGTCGGTCGGGCTGTCTCCGCCGGGCTGAACATGATGCAGTCCGTCAGCCGGCACACCAGCGCACTGGTCACCAACGACCCGACGTCCGATTCGGCAAAGGCCCGACGCGCGATCGCCGACGGCGTACCGGTCATCGATGAGCCCACCTTTCTGCGGCTGCTGACCGACGTACGAAGCGGGACGGCGCATGAGGCGACGGCTGCCACAGGCACAGCCGCTGCCGCTGCCGCTGCAGTGATCGCACCGGTGACGGAGCCGGTGACGACACAAGCCCCGGCCGGCGGGCCCGTATCCCCCACGGGTTCTGCCACATCCACACCGGCCGAGGCTGTCCTCCCCGCACTCTCCCCCAGCGGATCCGTTCCCGATCCCCGCCCGCCCTCGAGCCTGGTGAGTACCTCGGAGGATCCGCTGAAGGGCCGCCGGGTCCTGGTGGTCGGCGGTGTCCATGCCGCTGCCGTCGCGGCCCGTACCCGCGTCGTCGAACTGGGCGCGTCCGCGGCCATCAACCTGTCGGCGAGCGTCACCGACGTCGTCCTTCTCGTCGGCGGCCCCAAGGACCGCCGCATGACCCGCATCACCGCCCTTGAGCTCCCCGTCCACGACGCACACTGGCTCACCGCGCCGACAGTGACCGACCAGGGCACGGCGGCCGTCCGGGCACAGGAACCACAGGTCGTGCCAAGGGGCGGCGTCATCGACCTGCCCATCCAGAACGGCACACCCGCGCCCGAGTGCTACATCACCGCGAGCTGGGCTCCGCAGGCCGGCTGTGAGATCGACGTCGTCGCTTTCGTCCTCGACGAGGACGAACAGGTCACCTTCGACGAGGACTTCATCTTCTACGGCGCTCCCGAGAGCCCCGCCGGCACCGTACGGCTCCTCACCGGCGGCCCGGCCGAACAGACCATAGCCCTCGACCTGGCGTCCATGCCGCCCGCGACCCGCAAGGTCGTCGTCGCCGCGGCCATCGACAGCGCCGCCACTTTCGGTACGGTCGGCGCGATCCAGATCGGTGCGGCCCTCGGCAGCAGCGGGGCACCACTCGCCCGGGCCACCCTGGACGCCGCGACAACCGAACGCACCATGCTACTCGCGGAGATCTACCGCAGAGGCCCGCTCTGGCGCCTGCGCGCCGTCGGCCAGGGCTATGACCACGGGCTCGGCGCCCTGGCACGCGGATACGGGGTCGACATCGCCGACTAGCGGGACGTGACCGTACTGGCTCTACGGGTGACGATGTGCACCCTCCCGTACTGGCTCGGGGGTGACGATGTGCACGCTCGCCGTGCGGCGCCCGGGGTTCCGGAGGGCGCGGACGCCCGTGCCGCGGAACCAGAACCCGGCGCCGAGTCCGAAGTCCGGCCCGGGCTCGCCGTCGCGCAGCGAGCCGGACGGCGTGTCCGGCGTCCGCGCCGGGACTATTCCGTGCCGTCCGCCGGCAGGCGCTCGGGCAGCCCGAGTCGCGGGAACTGGTCGTCGTGGAACGTGACGATCTCGGTGATCGCCCCGCCGGTGACGCGCAGGACGTCGATCGTCAGGGGCAGGTACGCGCCCTCCTGCTTCTGCCAGAGGTAGAAGGCGGCGGCGGGCTGCCGGTTCACGGAGGTGAGGACGGCGCGCAGGCCCTTCATGCCCTCGAAGCCGCCCTCGAGCCAGTCGTTCACCACCGCGTCGCGGCCGACGTGCAGGCCCGGCGTGGGCGGCATCGAGCAGCGGACGTCGTCCCGCAGCATCGCGGTGAGCGCCGGGATGTCCGTGGCCACGCTGGCGTCGGTGTAGCGGCGTACCAGCTCGCGCGTTCCGGCGTCCTCCTCGCCGCCGGTCCAGTCCTGCCGGTCGGCAGGCAGGTGCTCCCGCAGGCCGGCGCGGGCCCGCTGCAGGGCGCTGTTCACGGAGTTGACGGAGACCCCGAGGGCTTCCGCGACGTCCTTCGCCCGCCAGCCGAGCACGTCCCGCAGGATCAGCACGGCCCGCGGGCGCGGCGCGAGGTGCTGGACCGCGACCAGGTACGCCAGCTCGATCGTCTCCCGCGCGACGGCGACGGTCTCCGGCTCGTCCGCGTCGCCCGCGGGCAGCTCGTCGAGCAGCCGGTCCGGGTAGGGCTGCAGCCACAGCACCTCGCCGCCGGTCGCGGGTTCCGGGCGGCCCTTGGCGATCAGGTCCAGGCAGGCGTTGGTGGCGATCCGGTACAGCCAGGCCCGGAACGTCGACCGCCCCTCGAAGGTCTCCCGCCGCCGCCAGGCACGCAGGAACGTCTCCTGCACGGTGTCCTCGGCGTCATCGAACGACCCGAGCATCCGGTAGCAGTGCACATGCAGCTCCCGCCGATGCCGCTCCGCCAGCCCCGAGAACGCCGCCTCATCGACCTCCCCCAGCCCGCTCCCGCCCAGACCGCTCACGCCTAGCTCCTCCAGCCGCGTGTTCGCACTCATTACGTCATCCCTCCGCCTCGTCGTGTCCCGTCGTACGTGTGACGGGCGCGGGCGCGAAAACTCATCACCGGGTCTGTGGCAACGACGGAAGCGATCCCAGGGAAAGCTGGTCGATTCACCGCTCCGCCAGCATCTCCAGTGCTCCCGAGACCAATGTCCGTACGCCGGGACCCACGGTCGTCAGGTCGGGGGCGAAGTGGGGGCTGTGGTTGCTGGGGACCTCTGCTAGTTGTTGCAGTAGGTCGCCGGCCTTGGATGCCTCGTTCCATACGTCGGTGGGGGTGCTGGTCACGAACCAGTACGCGTAGGGGAGGTTGCCGTCGGCCAGGACGGGGAAGTCCTCGCTGCCCATGACGGGGCCGAAGTCGAGGATCGTGTCCGGGCCGAAGACCTCGCCGTGGACGGCGGCGATGCGGCGGTCGGTTTCCAGGTCGTTCACGGTGACCGGGAAGCTGCTGCCGATCGTGATCGTGGGTTCGGTCGGGCAGCCCGCTGCCGCGCACTCGCCCACCGCGATGCGGCGGATCGCGGCGAGCATCTGGTCGCGTACGGCCGCGGACTGCGTACGGAGGTTGAGGGCGATGTGCGCCTCGGACGGGATGATGTTGTGCCGGGTGCCCGCCTCGATCTTGCCGACCGTCAGGACGGCGGACTCTCGGGCCGCCAACTCCCTTGATACAACGGTCTGGAGACGCGTCACGATGTACGCGGCCGTCACCACCGGATCGACCGTCGCCTCCGGCCGCGACCCGTGGCCGCCCACCCCGTGCACCACGATGTCGACGTCCGTCGCGGCCGACATGATCAGGCCGGGCGAGTGCGCGTACAGCCCGGCAGGCCCGGGCGTCGCGTGCTGCGCGAGCAGGACGTCGGGGCGCGGGAAACGTTCGTACAGCCCGTCCCCGACCATCGCCGCCGCCCCCTCGCCGGTCTCCTCGGCGGGCTGGCCCACCACGAGCAGCGTGCCCGACCAGGTGTCCCGCCCGTCCGCGAGCGCGGACGCGGCGCCCGCCAGCCAGGTGACGTGCAGATCGTGCCCGCAGGCGTGCATGACGCCGGGCGCTTCGGAGGCGTACGGCAGCCCGGTCTCCTCCGCTACCGGCAGCGCGTCCATGTCGCCGCGCAGCAGTACGGTCGGGCCGTCGCCGTTGCGCAACAGCCCCACCACACCCGTACCGCCGACGCCCTCGACCGTCTCGTACCCGGCCGCCCGCAACCGCTCCGCGAGCCGCCCCGCCGTGCGGTGCTCGGCGAGCGACAGTTCCGGATGGCGGTGCAGGTCACGGTAGAAGTCCTCAAGGGCGGGGAGCGGAAGATCCCCGGTGAGGTCCAGCGCGGTACGGGCGGCGGCAGAGGTCACGAATGGCAGCGTACGGGTCCCTCCGGGGCGGGGCAGGTTTTCTGGGGCTGCGCCCCAGGCCCGCATTAAGAGGTCGTACCTCGGCTGCGGGTTCGTTGTGGCTGGTCGCGCCCACGCGGCGGAGCCGCCATTGACACAGCCCCGCGCCCCTTACGGGGCGCGGTCACGAACCGGGCGGCGCTGCTCGCTGCTGATGCTGCGGACGCCCGAGGGGGTGCGGGTGGAGGTGACGGACGCGTGCCCGTCGCCGCCGTCGTCCACAGCTGTGGACGACGGCGGCGACGGCAAGCCGCGCCCTTCAGGGGCGCGGGGCTGTGTCAATTTGCGGCTCCGCCGCGGGGCGCGACCAGCCCCCACCGGCCCGCAGGTTTGTCACTGCACTTCCAGCGGAGCGTTTAGGCCCCGTACGTTCCGTACTCCGGAAGTCCCGTCGATTCCAGGACGAGGATCGTCAGGCCGCCCGGTGTCGTCTCGTTGGTCACGAGGCGGAAGCCTGCCGGGGTGCCGCCGTCGGGGAACAGGCGGCGGCCGGTGCCGACGACGACCGGGGCGATCGCGAGGCGGAGTTCGTCGATCAGGCCGGCGGCCAGGAGTGACTGGCCGAGGCGGGCGCTGCCGTGGATCTGGAGGTCGCGGCCGGGCTGGCGTTTCAGTTCGGCGACCTGGGCGGGGACGTCGCCGGAGAGGATCGTGGTGGGGTTCCAGTCGGCTCGGGTGAGGGTATGGGAGGCCACGTACTTCGGCCGGCCGTTCAGGATGGCGGCGGCCGGGTGCTCGGTCATCTTCGGCCAGTCCCGCGCGAAGTTCAGATACGTACGGCGGCCGAACAGGAACGCGTCCGCCTGCTCGATCCATGCGCCGGCCAACCGCTCGAACGCCTCGTCCAGATGCGGTACGAACCAGCCGCCCCGCGTGAATCCGTCACTCGTGTCCTCGTCCGGGGCGCCCGGCCCCTGGGAGACACCATCCAGCGACAGGAACTCCTGCAGTACCAGTCTCATCACGCATCACTCCCGCTTCGGCATACGGAATCCGGTATTCGGCAGGGGACGCAATCCGCGCCCTTTCCCTCAGACCGTATGCCGAGCGGAAACTCATCGGTCCGAACGGTTCGAACCGGACCGAGCCGATCGGCCCGAAGTCGATCGGCTCGCGAACCGTCAGTGATGCGCCCCCGCCGCCCCCGCGCTGATCAGCGCCGCGCAGGCGACGATCGCGGCGCACAGGGCCGGGAGGTAGCGGACGGAAAGATCGCGGGCCGAGAGGTGGCGGGTCGAGACGTGGCGGACCGTGACGTGAAGCGCCGATACATAGCGTGTGGACATGCGTCGAAACACGGCGACAACCTCGCATCGTCAGTGCGTTAAGTGGGGGCAATCGTAGGTTTAACGCGCCGCTTAACGTAGAGCGGAACGGGCCGTGGGGCAAGAGGTATCGGAGTTCTCCTGCCCGCTTTCCATGAGCACTAACTGGCTTGTTACGAACGGAAGTTGGGTTACCAGTAGAGGTAAGTCGACTTACTGGCATGCTTGGGCCATGGCCGAGCGTGACGACCCGGGAATCATCGGGCGCCGAGTCCAGCAGCTGCGTACCGAACGTGGGCTGACCCAGAAGCAGTTGGCGGAGGGAAAGTACACGCCGGCCTACATCTCCACGCTGGAGGCGGGGCGCGTACGGCCCTCGGAGGAGGCGTTGCGGCATATCGCCGCCCGGCTCGGCGTCGCGTACGAGGAACTGGCCACCGGCCGTCCCGCCCACCTCGCCACGACCCTGCGGCTGCGGCTCACCGACGCACAGCGCACCCTCGCCACCGGGGAGGCGGAGGCCGCGGCCGAACAGTACGCGGCGCTGCTGATGGAGGCAGAGGCGCACGGGCTCGACGCCGAGTGCGCCGCCGCGCTGCTGGGGCTCGGCGAGTGCGCCCTGGAGTCCGGCGATCTGGTCGCGGGCCGACTCCGGTTCGAGGAGGCGGAGAAACGGCTCGCGGACGCACCGTTACCGATCCGGGTGCCCGCCCTGCGCGGACGTGCGGTCGCCCACTACCTCGCGGGCGAACTCCGGTACGCCTGCTATCTGTTGGAGTCCGCCCTCGACGAACTCAACCGCACCGGCCTGCACGACCCGGGCGCCTTGGTCCTCCTCTACGCGAGTGTGATCGGGCCGTACATGGACATGGGCGCCCACGCGCGCGCCGCCCAGGCCGCGGAGTTCGCCCTGGCGCTGGCTCCGCAGGTGGAGGATCCGGCGCTGGTGGCCCGTATGCACCGCTCGGTCGCCCGTACGCTGCTCGCCGAAGGCAGGATCGCGGAGGCGGACGCATCGCTGGCGAAGGCGGCGGAACTGTACCGCCAGCTCCAGACCCGTACGGAACTCGCCAACTGCCACTGGATGCGCGGCTACGTATACGCCCAGAACGGCCAACTCGACCGCGCCGAGAGCGAGTTGCGCGAGGCACGGGCGATCCTCGCCGCGAAGCGCGCGACCCTCTACACCAGCCAGGTGGTGGTGGAACTGGCCGACGTCCTGCACCGGCGGGGCAAATCGACCGAGGCGGCGGAACTGCTGCGCGATGTGCTCGGGGATCTCAACTCGGAACGGGGTGCCGTTCATGCGGCGGCGGCTCATCGGCTGCTGGGGATCATCGCCGAGGACGCGGGGGACACGGAGTCGGCCGAGGAGCACTATGTGCGGGCGCTGAGCCTGTTGGAGCGGGCGGGCGCAGCGGGGGATCTGGCGGACCTGTGCCGGATGCTGGGCGACCTGTTCCGGCGTACGGGCCGGGTGGAGGCGGCGCTGGACGCGTACCGGACGGGGCTGGGCCATCAGACCGCACCGGGGACGACGACGCTGGGGCCGGCACCGGCGCATCCGCCGCTCTGACACGACTCCGATTCCGATCCAAAGGGGCGCGGCTGGGATCCCGGCTGGGTTCCGTTTGCTCGTCCTGGGGCCTGTCGGGCAGCGGAGACCTTAGGTTAGCCTCGCCTAATGCGCAGTGTCGTCCCTTCCCGCAACCCCCTGACTCCGCACAGCATTTCCCGTCGGCGGCTTCTCGCGGCCGGCGGCGTACTCGCCCTCGGTCCGCTGGTCGCCGCCTGCGGCGGGGGCGACGACGAGCCCTCGTCAGCCGGGAACAGCGGAAGCGGCGGGGCCTGGACGTTCAAGGACGACCGGGGGAAGACCGTCGAGCTCGACAAGGCGCCGGAGCGGCTCGTCGCGTTCGTGAGCACCGCCGCCGCGCTCTACGACTACGACATCGAGTGCGAGGGCATCTTCGGGCCCAGCAAACCGGTCGGCAGCAAGCCCAATCCGCAGGCCGGCGAGATGGACGTATCGAAGCTGACCAGCCTCGGCACGGCGTTCGGCGAGTTCAACATCGAGAAGTACGCGACGCTGAAGCCGGACCTGCTGATCAGCAACATGTTCCCGGCGCCCGACCTCTGGTACGTACCCGAGGAGAGCAAGGACAAGATCGAGGCCCTCGCACCCACCGTGGGCATCAACGTCGCCCGCACCTCGCTCCTCGACCCCCTGAGGCGTACCGCCGAACTCGCCGAGGCGCTCGGCGCGGATCTGAAGGCGAAGAAGGCCACCGACGCGAAGGCCCGCTTCGACAAGGCGGTGGAGACCTTGAAGGCGGCCGCCGAGGCGAACGGCGGGCTCAAGGTCATGGCGATGACGGGGGACGACCAGCAGATGTACGTCGCAGTCCCCGACTCGTACTGCGACCTCAACTACTTCAAGAGCCTCGGCGTCGAGTTCGTCGAGGGGAAGAAGTCCGACGAGTGGGGCTTCTGGGAGTTCCTGAGCTGGGAGAACGCCGACAAGTACCACGCCGACCTGATCATGGTCGACAACCGCTCACACGCCCTCCCGGCCAAGGAGCTCAACAGGAAGCCGACTTGGCGCGAGCTGGCCGCCATCAAGGCCGGTCAGACCACACCGTGGTCGATGGAGGAGCGCTTCAGCTACGCGGGCTGGGCCCCGGTGGTCGAACGGCTCGCGGCGGCGGTGCGGAAGTCGAAGAAGCTCTCCGCCTAGGCTCTCTCGCTCCGCCCACCGGGTGATCGGCCGAACCGGCGGAAGCGGGGGGTGGTCTTCCAAGTGACGAGTGCGTAAGTATGTGGTTATGACCGCGGCCCATCGCGCCATGACTCTCCTGGAGAGCTGGCCGAACCTGGTAAGTGGCCCGCCCAAGTGCACCGTTGGGCAGGCCTTCGCTTCGGCGGGACACGAGATCGTCCATTTCCACACCGCCGATTCCGCCGACCTCCACCTCACGCGCACGGCGGTCGAACGCCTGCTCCCCCAGCTCCGCCACAACAGCGCCATCCGCGCACGCCCCGGCGCCTCCTGGATCACCGTCCTCCTCGACTGCGACGCGGACGTCGAACTCCTGCTGGGCCTCGTGAGCGTCGCCCTGAAGGAACACAGCGAGGAAGCCGGCGGGGACGCCCGGAGCCGCCCCTCCCCGCCCTGCGACTGGGAACGCCCGGCCGAATTGCCTCCCGTCCCGGCCGCACGCCCGGGAGCGGCCCGCCGCATGGTCGACCGGCTCATGCCCCACGGGCACGGGCACTGACGTACGTACGGACACAGAGGCACGTACGGACAGAGACGTACGTACTCGTCACAGGCGTACGTACCGGCACGGCGGACGTCACGACGCCGGACCGCTCGGCATCGTCGTCCGCACCGGCGCAGGTGTCGCGGGCACCGGCGTCGGCGTGGGCGCCGCTCCCACCACCGCCACCACCGCACCCCGATCGAGCCGCCGGTACAACCACTCCGCGTCGCCGCGGCGCAGTCCGATCCATCCCGTCGTGCTGTCGTAGTTGCCGGGGGCCTTCTCGTCCACGGTGAAGGCGACGATGTAGTTCGTACGGTTCTGGGGTGTACGGAGCTGGATCACCCACGGCGCCTTCATCTCGTACCGCCGCTCGAGTCCGAACATGTCGGTGGGCAGCGCGGCGACCTTGTACTTGCCGGTGACCGTCATGCGGCCGGTCGGCGTCGGCGTCTTGGCCGACCCCGCGGAGATGGGCAGGACGCGCCCCCCGACGACCAGTTCACGCCGGGAGAGGTTCACGGTCGCGGCGGGCACCGAGCCGGCGGCGGACGGCGGCCCCGGTGCCTTGAGCGTGGCCGCGGGCGGTCTGGAGTGGTGGGGGCCCTCCTTCCCGCCGGTGAACGCCATGCTCAGGACCACCGACGCGGCCGCCACCGCGCTGGCACCGACCGCGGCCAGGGAGGCGTGCCGGCGACGTCGGCGGCGTACGGCACGACGGCGGATCTCGGCGCCCGGGACGGGCGGCGGACTCTCGTGATCGTCGGCCCACTTGCGGAGGGCGCCGGCCAGTGCGCGGTGGGACTCGGCGGGCCGGGGGTCATCGGACACGGTCGTCCTCCCTCTCAGCCAGTTCATCGGCCTCGCTCAGCCACCGCGCCAGCGCCGCGCGGCCACGGGACAGCCGGGCCTTGACGGTGCCCACGGGCGCACCGGTTTCGGAGGCTACCTGTTCGACACTGAGGTCGCACAGATGGTGAAGTACGACGGCTTGGCGCTGCACCTCGGGCAGTTCCCGCAAGGCCTGGACCAGCGCGGTGCGCTCGGGCCCCGGCCCCGGCATATGCTCCGGCGGCGCGGTGCGGCGCACCAGTTCCAGCCAACGCTTCGCCCGCCGCCAGCGGCTCACCGCGAGCCGCATCGCGACGGTGCGGATCCACGCCTCGGGAGCCCCTTCGGCCAGGAACTCCCGCCGCCGGTCCCAGGCACGTACGAACGCCTCCTGGACGACGTCCTGCGCCTCGCCGTGATCCCCGGTGAAGGCATAGAGCTGGCCGGTCAGCCGCGGGAACGCGGCGGCGTAGAACGCGTCGAACTCTTCCTCGGTCATGCCCCCCGCCGGAGTCTGCGGGACGCCGTGCAACCCGGTCGTCTCTGCCGTGTGTACGGGGCGGGGACGGGTTGTTCGCGGGTCCCTGGGTCGGGTTTACGGGTCCCTGGGTCGCGTACATCGAAGCACAACACCGTAGTTGACCGAGAGTCAGTAAGGAGTCAGGCAGGGGGCGGCCAGGGTTCAGCGCTTCTCGTACGGGTTCGACGGCTGATCGACGCGGGTCACCGAGGTGGCGTTCAGGACCGGGCGGGCCTCGTCCGAGCCGGGTTTGCCGGTGCGGTGCCAGGTGCCGGTGACGGTGACCCAGGTGTCGCGGGCGGGGGCCTTGGCGCCGCGGACCTGGACCTTCAGGGGCGCGGCGTCGGCGGCGCAGCAGTTGACGAAGAGGCGGGCGACGTACCACTTGCCGTCGTCGTCCTTCGTCACGAAGCCGGTCAGCCGGAGGGTGCGCCCCTTCATGGAGGCGCCGCTGTCGAACTGCGCACGCGACGCGAACGCGCTCAGCGTCAGCTCGATCGGGTCCCCGGCCGGGAGCTTCGGGAAGGTGCCGACGCTCTGCGCCGCGACCTTCGCCGCCTCGCGCTCGGCGCTGTACGAGCCGAGGGCGGGGGGCGGGTAGATGAGGAGCGCGAGGGCGGGGGCGGCGAGGAGCCAGGCGATACGGGGGCTGCGGGTGTGGTCGTGACCGTGGCCGTGGCTGTGACCTGGATGGTCATCGTGCCCGTGGTCGCCGCCGTCCTGATCACGACTGTGGCCCTCGCCGTGATCGTGGCTGTCGCCGTCGCCGTTCGCGCGCCTGACGAGGCCCAGCACGCCGAGCACAAGCAGCAGCACGCCCGAGATGATCAGATACGGCCGCAGCCCCTCCTTCACATACCGCAGATACAGCTCGCTGAAGAGGGACACCCTCAGCAACGCCGCCCCGCACAGAAGCAGCAACACCCCCTGCGTACGGAACCTCACAGCAGCCACCACCCCACACCCACACTGCTCGCCACGGCCACGACCCAGGTCACGGACGAGAACCGGATGGCGAAGGCCCGCCCGAAGGTACCGGCCTGGAGGGCGAACAGTTTCAGATCGACCATCGGCCCGACCACCATGAAGGTGAGCCGCGCGGTGGGCGAGAACCCGGTCAGCGAGGCCGCGACGAAGGCGTCGGCCTCGGAGCAGACGCACAGAATGACGGCGAGTACGGCGAGCAGCAGCACCGACAGCCACGGGGAGTCGGTGAAGACGTCGAGCACGGAACGCGGGACGAGGATGTTGAAGGTCGCCGCGGCGGCCGCGCCCAGTACGAGGAAACCGCCCGCGTGCAGAAAGTCGTGCTGGAACCCGTCCCGGAACCCGCGCCACCCGGTAGGCGAGGCCCCCTTTCCTGTCGTACGCCGCTGGGGCAGCCACTCCTCCTTCCCGAACCGAACCCACAGCCACCCCATCACCACGGCGGTGCCGAGCGAGGCGACGAGCCGGGCGCCGACCATGGCCGGGTTCCCCGGAAAGGCGATGGAGGTGGCGACGAGCACGACCGGGTTGATGGCGGGCGCGGACAGCAGAAAGGCCAGCGCGGCGGCCGGCGCGACCCCGCGCCGCATCAGACTGTCGGCCACCGGCACGGAGGCGCACTCGCACCCGGGAAGCACTACTCCGGCCGCCCCGGCGACGGGCACGGCGAGCGCCGGTTTCTTCGGTAGTACGCGGCTGAAGACCCGCTCCGGTACGAACGCCCCGATCCCCGCGGACACCGCCGTCCCCAGCAGCAGAAAGGGCATCGCCTGCACGGCGATGGACGTGAATACGGTCCACCAGGCCGCCATGGCGGGCGTAGCAAGATCGAGCGCGAACATCGGCCCGAGCACGGACCCGACGGTGACGATCGCAACGAGGGCGACCCCGCCCACGACGAGATACACGACCCCCCGCGCGGCCAACCGCGCACCGTCGGCCAGACTCCCTCGCTCCGCCACGCCCCTTGCTTCCCGCCTCAACCGGTCGTACGTCCGTACCTCCGTACGCTCCGGGCAGATTAACCGGTACCGCTGTGCGGGCTCCTCGGTGCCTCGGTGCCTTGGTGTCAGGCGCGTGCCAGTGTGCCCGCGATCAGCGTGGCGGTGGCCTGTTCCAGGGTGGTGCGCAGGTCCAGGCGGAGCACGCTCACGGCGGGGTCGGCTTCGTAGGCGGCGGCAGCGCTGGCGGAGGGCCGGCAGTAGGCCGAGAGGGCGCCGGCCAGGATCATCGCCATCATGGCCACCGTCAGGGCGTCGTCGCCGAGTTCCGGCACGTACTGGCGGAGGAGGTCGGCCGTGTTCGTGAGGCCGGCGATGGCCGACCGCTTGTGGCGCACCACCACGTCGACGGACACGTTGTGCTCCAGCACATTGGGCTGCGCGTTGATGAGATCGAGCAGCACCGTGTGGCGGGCGAGGGACGCGCTGAGCACCGCGGCCATCTGGTCACCGCGTTCGCGCGCCGACAGGTGTGGGTCGACGCCCTTGGCCAGTTCGTCCGGCAGCTCCGCCAGGCATCTCGCCATAGCCCGCTCCAGCAGTTCGAACAGCACTGCCTCACGAGACTCGAAGTAACGCAGCACGTTCGACTTCGCCAGCCCGACCCGTCGGCTCAGCTCGTTGAGGCTCAGGTCGGCCACCGGCATTTCGTCGAGCATCGCCGCCGCCGTGTCCAGGATCGTCTGGCGCCGGATCTCGCGCTGCTCCTTACTGCGTGCCCGCTGGAAAGTCATGCGCCCAGTTTACAAACCAGCGGTCTCTTGACAGTAGACCACCGGTCTCTTACTGTCGAAGCCATAACAGACCAACGGTCTATAAGGAGACTGTCATGAAGTGGACCGAGCGCGACATCCCCGACCAGAAGGGGCGGGTGGCGGTGGTGACCGGCGCCAACACCGGCCTTGGCTTCGAGACCGCCCGTGCCCTGGCGGAACACGGAGCGACGGTGGTGCTGGCCGTGCGGGACGTCGAGAAGGGCAGGCAGGCGGCCGCCCGCATGTCCGGCGACGTCACCGTGCAGCAGCTGGACCTGACGTCACTGGAGTCGATCCGCGCCGCCGCGGCCGACCTGCACGGAACGCACACGGGGATCGACCTGCTGATCAACAACGCCGGTGTGATGTACCCGCCGAAGCAGACCACGCGCGACGGCTTCGAGCTGCAGTTCGGTACCAACCATCTCGGCCACTTCGCGTTCACCGGGCTGGTGCTGGACCTGCTGCTCCCCGTGCCGGGCTCGCGGGTGGTGACGGTCAGCAGCGTCGCCCACCGCATCCGGGCCGGCATCCACTTCGACGACCTGCAGTCGGAGCGGTCCTACAGTCGCGTAGCGGCCTACGGGCAGTCGAAGCTGGCGAACCTGTTGTTCACCTACGAGCTGCAACACCGCCTCGCCTCGCGCGGCACCACGATCTCGGTGGCCGCACACCCGGGTCTGGCCAACACCGATCTCATGCGCAACCTCCCGGCCGCGATGCGAGTGATCAGCCCCGTGATCGCGCCCTTCATAAGCCAGAAGCCGGAAATGGGCGCACTACCGACCCTGCGCGCCGCCACCGACCCCGCAGTCCACGGCGCCCAGTACTACGGCCCCGACGGAATGGGCGGCTCCCGAGGCCACCCGAAGCTCGTCGAGTCCAGCCCGGAGTCCTACGACCGCACAGTCCAGCAACGCCTGTGGACAGTCTCCGAGAACCTCACCGGCGTGAAGTTCCCTGCTTAAGGACGCGGTGAGGCTGTCGCCCGAACCCGACGGTGACGACTGAGGCGGTCAGTCGCCCTTACTCCGACCGTCCCATGGTCACCATGCGTGTGCCCGGGGTGAAGTCCGCGAAGGACTGGTGCCAGCTTTCGGTGGGCCAGTGGTAGGTGACCTGGCCCTCGGTGGGGCGGTAGTGGGCGGTGTACAGGGTGCCCAAGCCCGACTCGTACGCGGAGTTGTACAGCGGCGGCTTCAGCAGTGCCGCGAGATCCAGGCCCGCCGCCCGGACCGTGGCCAGCCGCTCCTGGGTGCGGCTCTGCTGCTCCTGCTCGTCCGGGACCGACAGGTGCTGGTGGTTGGTGGCGCAGGCGTCCGGGGCCTCGGTGAGGGGGATGTCGGGGCCGACGTACACGGTCGTGGCGCGGACGGTGAAGTGCGGTCAACTTACCGAAATTTAGGGCGAATTCACCAGAGTCACGCCGACGCGGTTGGGCGGTTGGGTTGGTTGTCGGCTGACGGTTCGTTGTGGCTGGTTGCGCAGTTCCCCGCGGGGTGCCTCCGGCGGTTGGGCGGGTGCGGGTGTGTGGGTGATTGCTCGCGCCCACGCGGCGGAGCCGCAAATTGACACAGCCCCGCGCCCCTTGGCTGGTTGGTGGGTGCGGGGCCGCGGGCCGGTGCGTCAGCCCGTCGCCAACGGGGCATACGGCCCCGTGCTTGCACAGGGTGCTGGTGTGCCCAGACCGAAGCTAAGCGACGGGCATAGGACGCACCGGCCCACGTCCCCTCCCCCCGGCGGGAAGCTGCGGGTAGTCGGGGGTGCGGGCACACGGTGGCTGGCGAGCATGGCGACTGGTGAGCTGTGTGGCTGGCGGTTCGAGGAGCGCCCCATCAGGGGCGCGGGGAACTGCGCGAACAGCCACGACACACCCGCAGTCGAAACACGAACCCAACCCCCCACGAACCCAACCGCTCAACCGGCGGACGCCACCCCCGTCTGCCACGCCCACGCCGCGATCTCCACGCGATTCCTCGCCGCCAGTTTGATTTGGACGCTGGCCAGGTGCGTCTTGACCGTGGACAGGGATACGTACAGGTCCGCGGCGATCTCGGCGTTCGTGCGCCCCAGCGCGACCAGGCGTACCACGTCCAACTCGCGGTCAGTGAGCGGTTCTTGGGGCTTGGCCGGAGGTGGTGCGGACGGTGTGGGGGGCGCCGTGGGGGCCGTTACGTGTTTGAGGAGGCGGACCGTGATGGAGGGGGAGACCAGGGAGTCGCCGGCCGCGGCGGCGCGGACCGCCTCCGCGAGGAGCGTGGGGCCGGAGTCCTTCAGGAGGAAGCCGCAGGCTCCGCCGCGCAGGGCGCCGTAGACGTACTCGTCGAGGTCGAAGGTCGTCACCACGACGACCCGCATCGGGTCCGGAACCTCCGGGCCCGCCAGCAACCGCGTCGCCTCCAGCCCGTCCATCTTCGGCATACGGATGTCGAGCAGGCACACGTCCGGCCGCGCCTCACGCGCCAGGGCGACGGCCTGCTCCCCGTCCGCCGCCTCGGCGACCACGGTGATGTCCGGCTGCGCGTCCAGGAAGAAACGGAACCCGGTACGCACCATGTCCTGATCGTCTGCGATCAGAACGCGGATGGGGCGGTCGCGCTCGGTCGTGGCTCGCTCGGTCATGGCCGAATCCTGCCGTATGGGGATGAGGGGCGGCGACTCCCCCCGAGCTGTGCTCCGTGCTCCAGCTCAGACCTCTGAGCAGCCTTGGTGAAGTCCGGTGCGGTATCGCGCCCCACAAGGGGCGCGGGGCCATGACATATGCGGCTCCGCCGCGATGAGGGCCTTGCTCGGGCGGGGCCGAGAGCGGGGAGCGACCCGCCCCCACCGGCCCGCGGGTTCACTGTGCTTCCAGCGGAGCGCTCAGCTCAGAAGTCCTTCTCCGGCCAGTCCAGCAGCCGCGCCCCGATCACCGCCGTCTGCAGCGTGTACCGGTGCACCGGGTCCGCCGGATTCGCGCCGGTCAGCCGGTGGATCCGGTCCAGCCGGTACGTGAGGGCCCGCACGCTCAGTGACAGTCGGCGGGCCGCCTCCGCGGCTACGCAACCTGCGGCGAAGTACTCGGTGAGGGTGTCGAGGAGGGGCCGGGCTCCGCCGCGGGCCTGCCGGAGTGGGCCGAGGGCGCTGCGTACCAGGTCCGCCATGGCCTGGCGGTCGCGGGTGAGGACGGGGTAGACGAGGAGGTCGGCGGCGCGGAGTACGGGGGCGTCGAGCTCGAGGCGTTCGGCGAGGTCGAGGGCGTTCAGTGCCTCCTCGTACGACTGGACGACCCCGCCGGGGCCGGGCTGCGGGCGGCCGATGGCGACCTGGCCGCCATCGGTCGCCGCGTACGCCTGCTTGGCGAAGAAGGCGACGACCTCGTCCTGGTCGCCGGGCGCGATGCAGACGAGCCGCCCGTCCTTGGTGGTGACCAGGATGCTGCGGTCGCCGAACCGGCCGATCAGCGCGCGTTCCACCTCGCGGGAGACGGCGTCGCCCTCGTCGTACCCGGCCTTGCCTTGCGCCACGGCGACGGCGTGCGCGTGGGACAGGCGCAGCCCGAAGCGTTCGGCGCGCTCGGCGAGCCGGCCCAGGTCGCTGCGTCCGTACAGCAGGTCGTCGATGAACTCCCGGCGCGCCGCCTCCTCTTGGCGTACGGCCTGCCGCTGGGCCCGCTCGTACCCCTCGGCGAAGGCGTCGACGGTCTGCTCGACGGCGGCGAGCACGCTGTCCGCGGAGGTGAGGCCCGCGGCCGTCCCGTGCACGCGGGCGGCGGCCAGGTGCGCGCCGACGAGGGCGCGGAGCCCGTATCCGGCCTCGGCGGCGCGTTCGCCCAGAGCCCGGCGGGAGTCGAGTTCGTCGCGGGTCAGCCGGCGGCCGGTCGCCGAGGCGTCCGCGAGGATGACGGCGAAACCGTCCAGATACTCCTCGGGTACGTCCCGCCCCGCCATCAGCGCCCCTTGATACGTCATCAGCCCATACGTCGTCACCAGCTCTTGACGCCTTTCTAACGCATACGCGGCTGGGGCGAACCGTCAGGGAGTGGTTCACTGCCGGGACAGGCACGGGACGGCGCACCGGACAGTGCACATGACTGGGCCCCGGTGCCGGTGTCTTCCCCCTCGACGCTCCGGCACCGGGGCCCGTATCCGTCCCCCGTAGCTCCCCCGTGCTCCCCTTTCCTGCCCGGCCATCGTGGCCCGCGGCCGCGCCCCGGCGCATGGCCCGGAACCGGCATCAAGGCGGCGTAAAGATTGCCGGGGTACGGCAGTGTGCGATGGGGCACATGCTTGAGATGATTCTCGTACGCCGAGGTGGTCGGCGTACGCGGGGGACACGGGGGACGTAGCGCATGACCTTCTTTCTCGGTCTCGGCATCGCGGGGATCGTTCTGCTCGTCCTGGCGCTCGTCTTCGACGGGGTGCTGGAAGGGCTTTTCGACGGGGTCGGGGTGCTGGACGGGCTGTTCGACGGGCTGCTGTCGCTGCCGGTGATCGCCGGGTTCGTGTCGATGCTCGGCTTCGGCGGGGCGATCGTCCTGGGGACGACCGGGCTCGGCGCCGGGCCCGCCACCGCCGTGGGTGTCGGCGCGGGAGCCGGAGCCGGCTGGCTGACCTGGAGATTCAGCCGGGCCCTTATGCGGGACGATCCCGCCGTCACCCCGCGAAGCGAGGACCTGGTGGGCTCCTCGGGCTCCGTGGTCACCGCGATCCCGGCGGACGGCTATGGCGAGGTGCTGCTGTATCTCGCGGGCCAGCCGGTGAAGTACGCGGCCAAGAGCGCCGTTCCGATCCCGCGGGGCGCCGAGATCTGGGTCGAGGGGACCTTGTCGACGACGTCGGTGACGGTCCGCCCAGTCGAGCGCTGACCCGCACATCAGGCCCGTACAGCACCGCCTGAACAACACACCACACCCCGCACATCATTCGTACGTACCGATCTGCCGTCCCCTGAGACGGCAAGGGGGAAGTCACCATGAGTCCAGTCCTCATCGCCGTCGTCGGAGTCGTCGTACTCCTCGTGCTGCTCGCGCTCGTCGTCGTCACCCGGTACAAGGTGGCCGGGCCGAGTCAGGCGTTCATCGTCACCGGGCGGCGTGGCAAGAAGTCCACCGATCCGGAGACCGGCCGTATCTTCACCGACAACAGCGGTCAGAAGGTCGTGGTCGGCGGCGGTGTGTTCGTCGTGCCGTTCGTGCAGCAGAAGTTCACCCTCGACCTGTCCTCGCGGCACATCCCGATCTCGGTGCGTGGCGCGGTCACGCTGCGCGGCGTCAAGGCCAACCTCGAAGGCGTGGCCATCGTCAAGGTCGGCGGTTCCGAGGACTCGATTCGGGCCGCGGCCCAGCGGTTCCTGATGCAGCAGGGCGGGATCGTCGGGTTCACGCAGGAGGTGCTGTCCGGCGCGCTCAGGTCCATCGTGGGCCGGATGTCGGTGGAGGACATCATCCGGGACCGGGCCGCGTTCGCAGGTCAGGTCGCGGAGGAGGCCGAGGCGAGCCTGTCCGGGCAGGGCCTGGTGCTCGACGCCTTCCAGATCCAGGACATCACCACCGAGGGCTCCTACCTGGAGGACCTGGGCCGGCCCGAGGCCGCCCGCGCCAAGCAGGAGGCCGACATCGCGGAGGCGGTGGCCCGCCGGGCCGCCGAGCAGGCGCGGCTGAAGGCGGAAGAGGAGATCGCGATCGCCCAGCGGACGTTCGCGCTCAAGCAGGCCGAGATCAAGGCCGAGACGGACGCGGCGGCCGCGCAGGCCAACGCCGCCGGTCCGCTCGCGGAAGCCGCACGTCAGCAGGACGTCCTGATCCAGCAGGAGAAGGTGGCCGAGCGCCAGGCGGCACTGAAGGACCGTCAGCTCGACACCGAGGTACGTAAGCCCGCCGACGCCCGGCGGTACGAGGCCGAGCAGGAGGCGGAGGCCAAGCGGGTGGCCCGTGTGAAGCAGGCCGAGGCCGAGCGGCTGGCCGCCATCGCGGCCGCGCAGGCGGAGGCCGAGCGGGCGCGGCTGTCGGGTGAGGGCGAGAAGCAGCGCCGCTCCGCGCTGGCCGAGGCGGAGGCCGTCGAGGGTCTCCGGCAGGGTGAGGCCGAGCGGTCCCGGCGTGCGGCGATCGCGGAGGCGGTCCGGCTGGAGGGCGAGGCCGAGGCCGCCGCGATCGGGGCGACGGGTGCCGCTCAGGCGGAGGCCATGCGGAAGAAGGCGGACGCGTTCGCGCAGTACGGCGACGCGGCCGTGCTCCAGATGCTTGTCGAGGTGCTGCCGCAGGTCGTCGCCAAGGCGTCCGAGCCGCTCAGCGCAGTCGACAAGATGACGGTGATCTCTACGGACGGCGCCAGCCAACTGTCCCGTACGGTCGCTGACAACGTCGCACAGGGCATGGAACTCCTCAGCTCCACCACGGGAGTTGACCTCGCCGAGCTGCTGAAGGGGATCACGGCGGGCAAGACGGCCGTACCCGCGGAGGCGGCCAACGGGAAGATCGAAGTGACCGGCTGACCGAAGTTCGAGGTGACTGACTGACCGTGGAGGCTGGCGTTCCGCCCAGGAGCGCCGGCCTTCATACGGGTTGCGTACGGTGCGTATGTGGGGCTGCGGCAGCCCCGTAGACACGTACGTACGGATCGGACAGGGGATCAGCCATGGGCACACCACGCCTGAGCAGTACGCCGTTGCCGGGGATCGGGGTGCGCTACGACCTGACGACACGTGAGCGGCGCCGGCTCTCGGTGGTCGCGCACCGCGACGGCGACCGGACGTTCAGCGCGTACCGCACGGACGACCCGGACGCCTGCTCGCTGTCCGTGCATCTGACGCCGAAGGAGGCCGCGGCCCTCGTCGACGCCCTGCTGCCCACCCACCACAGCCCGAATCTCCTGGTCACCACCGAGCTGGGCCTGGTGGCCGAACGCCTCGAGTTGGCCGGCACCTCGTACTGGAACGGACGCCTGCTCGGCGAGACCCGGCTGCGTACCGAGACCGGCGCCTCGGTCGTCGCCGTGCTGCGCCGCGCGGAGGCGATCCCCTCGCCCGCGCCGGACTTCCGGCTGGCCGGCGGGGACACCCTCATCGTGATCGGCACCCGCGAGGGCGTGGAAACGGCGGCGACGATACTCGGACGGGAGTGATCCGGACGTGCACGGTTCCGCCGTCTTTCTGATCGAGTTCGGCGCCATCATCCTCGGCCTGGGGCTGCTGGGCCGGATCGCCGGCCGGTTCTCGTTCTCGCCCATCCCGCTGTATCTGCTCGCCGGACTCGCCTTCGGGGAGGGCGGGTTGCTGCCGCTGGGCACCAGCGAGGAGTTCGTGGCGATCGGCGCCGAGATCGGGGTCGTACTGCTGCTGCTCATGCTGGGGCTCGAGTACACGGCGAGCGATCTGGTCACGAACCTCAAGACCCAGTACGCGGCGGGCCTCGTCGACGCCGCCCTGAACGCCCTGCCCGGCGCGGCCATGGCGCTGCTGCTCGGCTGGGGTCCGGTGGCCGCCGTGGTCCTCGCCGGAGTCACCTGGATCTCGTCCTCCGGAGTCATCGCGAAGGTCCTCGGCGACCTGGGGCGGCTCGGCAATCGCGAGACTCCCGTGATCCTCAGCATCCTGGTGCTCGAAGACCTGGCGATGGCCGTCTATCTGCCGATCGTCACCGCCCTGGTGGCCGGCGCGGGCCTCGCCTCGGGCAGCCTCACGCTGGCCATCGCGCTCGGCGCGGCGGCGCTCGTCCTCGTTGTCGCGGTGCGGTACGGGCGCCTCATCTCCCGTTTCGTCTCCAGCGACGACCCCGAGAAGCTGCTCCTGGTCGTACTCGGCCTGACCCTGCTGGTCGCCGGGCTCGCCCAGCAGCTCCAGGTGTCGGCGGCGGTGGGCGCGTTCCTGGTCGGCATCGCGCTGTCCGGGGAGGTGGCGGAGGGCGCGCACAATCTGCTCTCCCCGCTCCGTGACCTGTTCGCCGCCGTGTTCTTCGTCTTCTTCGGCCTGCACACCGACCCGGCCAGCATTCCGCCGGTACTGCTGCCCGCGCTCGCGCTGGCCGTGGTCACCGCCGTCACGAAGATCGCCACGGGGTACTGGGCCGCCGGGCGGGCCGGGATCTCGACGAAGGGGCGCTGGCGGGCGGGCGGCACGCTGGTGGCGCGCGGCGAGTTCTCGATCGTGATCGCCGGGCTCGCGGTCACGGCGGGCATCGAACCGTCCCTCGGGCCGCTGGCCACGGCGTATGTGCTGATCCTGGTGGTGATCGGGCCGCTGACGGCTCGCTTCACGGAGCCGGTGGGTACGCGCCTGACGGCGGTCGTCCGTCGTCAGCGGGCCGCGACGCCGCCTGAGGCGGAGGGGGCGCCGGAGCCGGCGGGGCGGGGGCCGGGGGCTTGAGGTTGTGGGGGCTGAGGGACTGCGGAGTGGGCATGCGGGCGCCAGGGCGCGAGCACCCTGTGTTAGCGCCCTGCGGAGAGCCTGCGAGGTTCGCCGTCCGGTACTCGCGTGAACGGGACGTTACTTGAGCAGGAAGTTCTGCGATCGCTTCAACGAACGGGTGCTCGCATGTAAGGGTGTCTGGATGCAGACCCTTTACAGGCGACTACTCAAGCTGCTTCCCAAGCTCGGGGTGCAGGTGCTCGATCTTGGTCCGGGAGAGGCGTTGGTCTCCCGGCGACGTGGGCGTGCCCCGATCTCTCTCGAGGCGGGCACTGATCTGCTGGCCCGCCGAAGTAGCGGTTACACGGTGACGCCCGTGGGCGGCGACGCGTGGCTGGTGGCCCGCGGTCGCGCCGAGGGGTCCAAGGCCAAGCCGAAGCCGGCGAAGTGGAAGAGCGCCGCGCTCGGGCAGACCGGGGCGCACCTGCTGTTCGACCCGGAGGCGACGAATGGCGACGAGCGCGTCCTTCAGCTGGCCGCCGCCGATTACCTGTGCGCCCACCATGTGAACGCGGTGCTGGACAAGTACCAGGTGAACTGCGTCTTCGACGTGGGCGCCAACGCCGGCCAGTACGGCAGGCGCCTGCGCCGCCACGGTTACACCGGCCGCATCGTCTCCTTCGAGCCGACCGCCGAGCACTTCGCCAAGCTCCAGAAGAAGGCGGAGAACGACCCCGACTGGCACGTCTACAACTTCGGCCTCGGCCGTGAAGAAGCCACCATGGAGATCCACGCCAACTGGAACTCCATGAACTCCCTGCTCCCGCCCACCGAGTACGGCAAGGGCCGCTACAAGCGGTTCGCCAAGGCGACCATGGAGCAGATCGAGATCCGCCGCCTCGACGCGGTGATGGACGAGGCCCTGGACGGCCTCACCGACCCCCGCCCCTACCTCAAGATGGACACCCAGGGCTACGACCTGGAGGTCTTCGCAGGCGCCGGCAAACGAGTCGACGACTTCGTGGGCATGCAGTCAGAAGTAGCCCTCCTCCAGCTCTACGAGGGCAGCCCCCGCATGCACGACGCAGTCGCCCTGTACGAGGAGGCCGGCTTCGAGATCACGGGCATGTACCCGGTGACCCGGGAACCGGCTACGGGGCGGGTTGTGGAGTTCGACTGCGTGATGGTCCGCCCAGCAGCTGCCTCCGGCGATTGAGCGGTTGGGTTCGTTTTCGGGGGCGGGTGCGTCGTGGCTCGTGAGCATGGTGACTGGCGGCTCCGGGAGCGCCCCTCAGGGGCGCGGGGAACTGCGCGACAAGCCACGACACACCCGCAGCCGCGACACGACATGTCACCCCCACCCCGGTAGGCACCCCACGAAACCACCCACCCCGCAGTAGGCGCCCGATCACCTGCCGGAGGCAGAGGGGCCGGGGGGCGCAGCCCCCCGCGCGGCGGAGCCGCAAATTGATACAGCCGGGAAGGGGCGGGGCTGGGGAAAGAAACCCCGCCCACGCTCGGGTAAACCCCCCTGGACATAGGCCAGTTGGCCGGATGGGCCGCCCGCAGGCGAGCCGCCAGGCTCATGGTCATGACGAAGACCAAGAGAAACGCCGCCCTGATGGCCGCCTCCGCCGTCGTCCTCGGAATCACCGCCCCGCTGACCGCGGCGTCGGCCGCAAACCCCGCCCCACCCAAGGGAGTTGAAGACTCCCTGGACTGGACGAAGTGCGAGGGCCAAGGCCTCGACCCCCGCCAGGAGTGCGCAACCGTCAAGGTCCCGCTGGACCACGCCCACCCCGGCGGCAAGAAGATCGGCATCGCAATCTCCCGCATCCCCAGCGAAAAGCCGGAGGCCCGCCGCGGCGCGCTGCTGCTCATCCCCGGCGGCCCCGGCGGCAGCGCCCTCGGCGCCCCCTCCGGCAAGGGGCAGAAGCTGCCGCAGAACGTGCGGGACACGTACGACCTGATCGGCTTCGACCCCCGAGGGGTCGGCCGTTCCACCCCGGTCAGCTGCGGCCTGGAACACGAGGACCTCGCCCTCTCCAAGCTGCGCCCCTGGCCCGCCCCGAACGGCTCCGTCACGGAGAACATGGCCAACGCCCAGCGCCTCTCCGACGCCTGCGCAAGCAACGGCGGCGAGCTGATGCGCCACATCAGCACCGCTACCGAAGCCCGCGACATCGACCGCATCCGCGCCGCGCTCGGCGAGCGGAAGCTCTCCGCGTGGGGCGTCTCGTACGGGACGTACGTCGGCGCCGTCTACAGCCAACTCTTCCCGCACCGCACCGACCGCATCGTGCTGGACAGCAACCAGAATCCCGACCCCGTCCGGCTGCAGCGCGCCTGGCTCGCCGCGTACGAGACCGGTGTGGAGGACAACTTCCCGGAGTTCGCCAAGTGGGCGTCGGCGCCCGGCAATCCGAATCGGCTGGCCCGTACGGCGGCCGAGGTACGTCCCCTGTTCCTGCGCCTCGCCGCCCGCCTCGACCGCGAGCCCATCCCCTGGCCCGGCGCCAACCCGGAGGAGCTGAACGGCAACGTCCTGCGCCAGACGATGCTGGACACCCTCGCCGACCCCGACAACTACCCGGGCCTGGCCCAGCTGATCCTGGCCGCCCAGAAGGGCACGGTCCCGCCCGCGCCCCAGGCGCCGCCCGAATCGGTCCAGCAGAACGTCACCGCGGCCTCGGCCGCGACCGTCTGCAACGACGCCGCTTGGCCCAGCTCAACTGCCGTATACCAGAAGGGAGTCGACAAGAGCCGCGTCAAATACCCGCTGACCGCAGGGATGCCGAGGAACGCGCTGACCTGCGCCGCCTGGCCGTACGAGCCGAAGGAGCCCCCGGTACGCATCACCGACCGTGGCCCCTCCAACATCCTGCTCGTCCAGAACGAGCGCGACGTCGCCACTCCACTGAGCAGCGCCCTGAAGCTCCGTAGCACCCTCGGCAAGCGCGCCACCATGGTGACCGTGAACTCCACCGGCCACGGCGCCTACCTCGCCAACGGCAACGAGTGCGGCGACCGGACGGTGTCCCACTTCCTGGCCACGGGGGAGCGGCCGGGGCGGGATGTCCACTGCGACTGAGGTCCGAGGCAGCGTCCGTGTCAGATGACCTCGGCGGCGCGGAGGCCGACGATGGCCTCCGCGCTGTGCCCAAGCTCCGCCAGGATCCGTTCCGTGTGCTCCCCGACCGCGGGGACCGGGTCCATACGGGCCGGGGCCCCCGCCAGGTCCACCGGCGGCAAGAGCGCCGGCACCGCACCCCCGCCGGGAAGGCGCACGTCCTGCCACCGCCCGCGCGCGGCGAGTACGGGATGGGCGAGGAACTCCTCGACGTCGTTGACCCCGGCGTTCGCGATGCCCGCCTCGTCCAGCAGCTTCTCCACCTCGCGGCTGTCCGAGCGGCCGAAGCGTTCGGCGACGATGGCGTTGATCTCGTCGCGGTGTGCCACCCGGTCCGAGCCGGTGGCGAAGCGGGGGTCGTCGACGAGTTCCGGGCGCTCCAGGAAGCGCTCGCACAGCGCGACCCACTCGCGTTCGTTCTGGATCGAGAACAGTACGTCCTTGCCGTCGGCCGCGGTGAAGGCGCCGTACGGGGCGATGGTGGCGTGCTGGGTGCCGATGCGGGGCGGCTGGGTTCCGCCGTGGCGGGTGTAGTAGGCGGGCTGGCTCATCCACTCGGCCAGGGCTTCGAAGAGGGAGACCTCCACGGCGCGGGCGACGCCGGTGGTCGCGCGGGTGTAGAGGGCGGTCAGGATGCCCGAGTACGCGTACATCCCGGCGGCGATATCGGCGACGGACACCCCCGCGCGGGCCGCTCCGTGCTCGTTCCCGGTGAGTGAGACAAGCCCGGTCTGGCACTGTACGAGCAGGTCGTACGCCTTTCGGTGCGCCCACGGCCCGCTGCTCCCGTAACCGGAGATGGAGCAGGGGATGAGGGATGGGTGCCGTTCGGCCAGGTCTTCGGCGCCAAATCCCAGCCTGGCGGCCGCGCCCGGGGCCAGATTCTGTACGAACACGTCGGCGCCGCCGAGCAGTTGCTCCAGGATCTCCCGGCCCTGCCGCGACTTCAGGTCGAGGGTCAGGGATTCCTTGGAGCGGTTGAGCCACACGAAGTAGCTGGATTCTCCGTCGACCGTGGTGTCGTACCGCCGAGCGAAATCCCCCTCCCCCGGCCGCTCCACCTTGATGACCCGCGCCCCGAGATCGGCCAGCTGGCGCGTGGCGAAGGGCGCGGCCACGGCCTGCTCGACGCTCACGACGGTGACGCCGGTGAGCGGGCGTGGTGCGGGGTGCCCGGTCACGGGGCCCTCCTGTCCGGCGACTCGTGCGGCTGCTGGTCGTCGTCCGCGATGCCCGGCAGCAGGCCGCACAGGGCGGCGCGTTGCTCGGGGCCGATGGCGCGGGTTACGGCGTCGGTGATGGCGTGCGCGAGTGGGGGCGAGGTGTCGTTCAGGAGCCGGCGTGCCTTCTCGGTGAGGGTCACTTCGATGCCGCGCCGGTCGCCGCAGACCGAGCCTTTGGTGACCAGTCCGGCGTGCTGGAGGCAGGCGACCTGGTAGGTCAGCCGGGTTTTGGGGCGGCCGAGGAGTTCGGCGATGCGGGTCATGCGCAGGCCGCCTCCGGGTTGGTCGGCCAGCAGGCACATGATCAGGAACTCGTCGTGCGAGATCCCGAGGGCCTCCTTGACGCGGACGCGCAGCTGCTGCTCGACCGCTCCGGCCGCGGCCAGCAGGTGCATCCAGGCGCGTAGCTCCGCCGGCAGCAGCACGCTGTCGCCGGTGGGACAGCCCGAGGGCTGCTCGCCCGACTGGTCGCCCGAGGGATCGCGCTCGGGCAGGTCGGACAGGTCCGTGGGAGCGGTGGAGTCGGCCATGATGCTCCACTCTATCGGACCGGTTGTCCATTTTTGGATTACGCGCTAGCGTGTGGCTGTCCAAATTTGGATAACCCTCGACAGTCCTTGGACAGTCCTTGTCATCGCTCCAGCCACACCCGCTCCCGTCAGGAGAAACGTCATGTCCGTAGCAGTCGAAACCGGCCTCTGGCAGCTCGACCCCGCCCGCTCCACCGTCGCCGTCCGGCAGAAGACGATGTGGGGCATGGTCACCGTCAACGGCACCTTCGCGGGCGTCACGGGCGACGGCGAGGTCCGTCCCGACGGTTCCGCCAGTGGCACGGTGACCATCGACGCCGCCTCCCTGGACACCAAGCACACCAAGCGCGACAAGCACCTGCGCTCCGCCGACTTCTTCGACGTGGACCGGCACCCCACCATCACCTTCGCCGTACGCAGCTGCGCCCCACGTACGGACGACACCGCCGAAGTCTCCGGCCAGCTGACCGTACGCGGCATCAGCCGCCCCGTGTCCTTCACCGCCCGCGTCACCGACTCGACGGCCGACGCGGTCACCCTGGCCGCCGAACTGACCGTCGACCGCGCCGAGTTCGGCATCACCTGGAACCAGCTGGGCATGATGCGCGGCCTGACCACCGTCACCACCACCCTCCGCTTCGCCCGCGCGGCGGCCTGACGGGCAGTAAGGCCGAGCAAGACCGAGTCCGGGGCGGGCAACCTTGCCCGCCCCGGCGGCGACCTGTGTGTGAACCTCCGTCCCCCACCGGGAGGAATCGCCATGGGCAAGTACCTTGCGCGTCTGATCACCGTGTTAGCCGTGCTCATCGCCGCGGCCGGTGCGTTCGCTCCGCGTACCGAGGCCGCCGAGGAGTGGGATCCGCCCGCGGAACTGGTCCAGCCGCTGGATGAGGTGTGGAAGCACGTCGAGTCGACCTATCCCGACCTGTACGGCTTCCGCAATTACGGGTGGGACCAGATCATGGCCAACAAGGGGAGCGTCAACTACTGCGTCCGCTGGGAGTCCGACGCCCCCGTCAGCGCCGCGCTGCGCGACCGGATCCACGGCGCGCTGAAGAAGCAGTTCGGCAAGTGGATGGCCGCCATGGTCGACGGCGGTACGGGTCACAATGCCTGGCCGTACACCGAGGTTCCCGTCAACATCGTCGGCTGGGCCGTCAAGGACCGCTCCACCCTCCAGTGGAGCGACAACTCCGTCGACATCTACACCGGAATCCTGGACGAGGGCGGAGCCCCGCAGTGCGCGCCCGACTGCGGCCGCTTCTTCCACCAGGACGGCGACTACTCGCAGTGCCCCGGCGGCCCCGCCCGCCACTACGACCAGTCACTGTGGCTGACCAAGGGCTTCCAGGGCGGGGCCGGCGGTGACTGGGGTCAGCGGGTCGGCCAGGAGTACTTCACCGGCGCCCTGGACCAGGAGAACATCCACGTCTACCTGCACGAGGTCGGCCACACCTTCGGCCTCGACGACTTCTACGACTGGACTCCGACCGGCCAGTGCTGCTTCCTGATGAAGGCGGGCAGCGCCGGCCAGATCACGGAGTTCGACAAGTGGATGTTCCGCGACTTCTGGCGCCATCTGAAGAGTCGGTACGGCTACTGAGAGTTGAGACGCACTGCCGTCGGCGGCCGGACCGTGACCGGTCGCGCGTCTGGTCGCGCACAGCAGGGCGCCCCAACTGCACGTCTTGTTCGCGCAGTTGGGGGCGCTGCCCATGTCGGAGGGGGAGACCGGCACGGGTCATGCGTGCTGCCCTTGCGCCTCGCAGCGCCCAGGAAGCGGCAGCCGTCCGGTTGGTGCTGCGGGCGCTCAGGCGCCCTGGGTGTCGCACTCGCGGTAGGGGTTGTCTCCTGTCGGAGTCACGCGCCAGAACGTCTCCGCCATGGCCTTGTACTGCCGATGGGTGGGATTCAGGCCTGTGTGCTTCAACGCCCAGACCTCAACTGGCAGGCGCTCATCGTCGGTTGGCTGTGCCTGCGCCCCGCACGTCAGGCACTCCGCGGAGTAGATGCCCTGCGGACCGCCCTCGCCGGATTCCGGTCCAAGGGTCCATTGAGCCGCTTTGATGATCGAGCGCGTCATGAGGTCCCCCGGCCCTCTCGGCGTGCTGTGATGCAGAGCGGGCACTGGCACCGCGGGTACTTTCCCGACAGTTCCGGTACTGCCGTGGGCTTGACCGTGCGTGCCGGTCGTACGCAGATCCGGGCGCCTGTGGCGCGGTTGATCCGGTAGACAGCGATCGTCATAGCCATGATCACGCGTCCTCTCCGGTCGCCTCGCGCGATGACCGAGGGGGTCGTTCCCCGGTCCGCCCGATCCGTGCAAGGCGGTAGGCGCCCCACAGTTCCTGTCCGGTCTCGCAACCGTCCTGTGCTTTGGGGACGCCCTTGCAGCCGTCGCACTTCATCGTGTGCTCGACCCACAGGCGGTAGGTGCGCAGCATGGGAAGTTCGGCGCGCTGCACGGCTGCACCAACCCGTTCGCCGCTCATCGGGCGACCGCCCAAGGGTCTACCTGGACACCTGCACGGCCGGTCCTCGGTGTGATGCCCAGGTTGGCCACGTAAGGGCGGACCATGGCGCCCGTGTGCTCCCACAGGGCGGGCGGAAACCACTCGGCGAGCGGCTGTGCCTGGGACGCCTCCACGGGTGGGGCGGGCTGTTCCGCGCGGTGCCCGTGAACGACTGCGAGCCTCGCACCCAGCACGTTCGGTGTGAGTCGAGTAAGTGCCGCTGGAGGCGCTGCAGACCGCGCGATGCGGCTGTGCCTGCCGGGCGTACGGGGCCCGAACAGTAGGGCTCTCACCCGTTCGATGGCGTGTGATACGAATCGCATGTTGGCGCTCCTTCGCAGCGTCGACCGTGCCCCGGGACCGTCGTGAGCGGTCGCCGGGGTCTTCGTGGTCTTCGACCGTAGGAGCGGCGAGAGAGGGGTAGGGGCACAGATTGTGCCCCTACCTCATGCGGCCAACAGTCTGATTTTCACCGCGAGTTGGGACGCGCGGTGGCGGCGGGCCTGATCTTTGGACTCGGCTTCCTCAAGAACGATGCGCTTCGCGTATCCGTTGTACTTGATCGTCTCCGGTGCTGCCTGGTGCGCCTTCTCCAGCGTGGCGAGTGCGACGTCAGGTTGCCCGTCGAGCTGGTAGCCGCGGGCTTCCTCGATGCGGTGCCGGGCTCGTCGCGGCCTCGACTTGATCGTGTCCGCGTCTGCGGCGGCGGCCTGCCGTACGGACTCGCCGCCCTGGCGTAGTTCCACGGCGACGGTGACCGCGTGCGCGCCCATGATGGCGCGGGAGAACGACGTCACGGGGTGGTAGTAGTCCTCTGGAAGTCGCTCTGCCATGGCGCGCGCCCGGTCCCAATACCGCCATGCCGTGCCGGTCTCGGCCCGCCGGGCCGCGGTGTATCCGGCCTCGAAGACGAGGGCGCCCATGATGGCGAGCACATCGTCCGAAGCATCGGGCAGGAGCGGTTCGAGGTACGCCAGCGTCTCCAGATTGACAGCGTCGGCAGCGTCGAAATGCGCCGGCCCCGAGTCGCGATGTGCCTGCGCGGCCAGCCACGCGGCAACCCCGATGGCGTGTGGGTCCTCAGACTCCTGGGCGGCGACGAGGCCCCGATCGGCAACGCGCCACAACAGGGCAGCGTCCGGCTGGTAGGCCACGAAGAACTGACACAGCGAGTAGACCTCGGCGAGCACGGCCTGAGCCGCCCTGCGATCCGGGGCAGTCTCGGCCTGCCGCACGGCGAGTTGGGCATCCCGGATCAGATCCGGCAGCAACGCGCCGATCACCTCACGGTGGTTGGGGGCCTCGTGCCGGGCCTTCCAGGCGCGGGCGAGCCGCGCCTGAAGGTGCGCGGCCGGGGGCGCTTCCTGCTGAGTCGTGAGCGGGAAGGCATCGACCGCGGCTTTGACCGCGGAAAGTCGGGGGTGACCGGGGCCGGTGAACAAGTCGACGTGTACGGACTGGTCACCGGTGAGATCTGACAGGTTGCGGACGCGCAGCAGTTCGGCCACGCGCAGGATCGTCTCCAGCCTGGGCGTCTTCAGGCGTCCGGTCTCGATGCCCTTGACCCACGATCCGGATTTGCCGAGCAGTCCGCCCAACTGGTCGCGTGTCATACCCCTGCGGGTACGCAGGATCTGTAGGCGCTGGCCGAAGACCAGTGGATCGGCATACGGGTCGGGGGAAGCATCTTCGGACGACATGGCCTGGCCCCTCTCTGAACAGCTCGACATTGTCAGGGTATGGGTGCCGGTCCGCTCTCATGTCAGGATCCCGCTACGTCCGTCTCCCGCCCACGCGGTTCGCCCCTCGGTGCCCCGCTGCCAGTCGTGGACGCGGCCCGGGTCACGGTCATGACGGAGGCGGGCCTGCTGGACCGCGATCGCCGCGGCACGTCTGGTACTCCGTCAACCAGGACGGCCTGCGCCGCATCCTGGAGCCGGGGGAGGACAGGGAGCGCGCGGTGGCCTGACGATCTCGTAGGCATTCCGAGGTCGTACGGTCCTGGCCCTGGTCCTTACGGGCCTACGGCCTTGCGGAGTGTGTGCAGGCACAGGGTCAGGGCCGTATGCCTGGGGGTTTCGTAGTCGCGGGCCTGTTCCCAGGCCGTGTAGAGCAGGGCCCACAGGACGTTCTGGATCCAGTAGGCGTCGGGTTCGGGGTCGAGCGTGCCCTCCTCCTGGCCGCGGCGGATCAGGCGCAGGAGTGCCTTGTCGGCGGGGGTCTCCTCCTCCCAGCCGGACCAGTTCCTGAACTGGGGCATGTCAAACAGCAGCATGAGGCGGTCGCCGAGCTCGAAGAGTTCCTGGCAGAGCCGTTCCAGGGCCTTGAGGGCCGGGCCGTCCTCGAGCCGGGCCCGCTCGGTGGCCACCGCGACACTGTCGAGGACGTCCGTGCCGATGGCCGCCAGCAGGGCGGACCGCTCGGGGAAGTAGCGGTGAACGGTGGTACGCCCCACACCGGCGGCGGCCGCGACGTCGGCGAGCGACGCGGACTGGTCGGTGGACAGGAGCGAGACGGCGGCGTCGAGGATGGCGCGCCGGGTTCGCGCGCGCGTCCCGCTCTCGGTCACCGCGGTGCGGTCGTCACTCATGCCCATACGGTAGCGCCCCATTCCGGAGTGAAACTCGCTTGCCCTTAGTGGAACAGAGGTGTTCCACTCGGTGTCATGACTGTTCCCAAAACCACCGAGCAATCCACTGAGCAGGCCACGGAGCAATCCACTCCGCACTCCACTCAGCGGGACGCGGTCGCGCCACGCCTGCGTGTGCTGTGGTCGTTCGCCCGACCCCACCGAGCCGCCCTCGTACGAGGACTTTTACTGGCCCTGGTCGGGTCGGCGATGGGCCTTGCCACGCCGATGGTCACCAAGTGGGTGCTCGACGCGCTGGACGAGTCGGCCTCGCTGACCGGCCCCGTCGTCGCCCTGCTGGTGCTGCTCGTGGTCGGCGGCGGCGTCGGGTACTGGCAGTGGTCCATGCTCGGCGCGCTGGGGGAGCGCGTGGTGCTGGAGGCCCGCGAGTCGATGGTGCGGCGTTTCCTGCGGGCGACGGTGCCCGCCGTCACCCGGCGCCCGACCGGCGAACTGGTCACCCGCGTCACCTCCGACACGGTGCTCCTGCGCGAGGCCGCCACCAATGTGCCGATCGGCCTGATCAACGGCACGATCATGCTGGTGGGGACCTTGGTCCTGATGGGCGTTCTCGACCTCGTACTGCTCGGCACCACCGTGGCGGCGGTCGCCGTGATCGCCGTACTGTTCGCGGTCCTCATGCCGGGGATCGCCACGGCACAGCAGCGGGCCCAGGAGCACATCGGGCGGCTCGGCGGCGCACTCGAGGGCACGCTGCGGGCCATCCGTACGGTGAAGGTGAGCCGCGCAGAGGAACGTACGGCCGAGCGGATCGTGGCCGACGCGCGCTCGTCGGCCGAGTACGGCGTACGCGCGGTCCGCCGCGAGGCGCTGGCCTGGACGATCTCGTGGTCCGGCATCCAGCTGGCGATCATCGCGATCCTGGCCGTGGGCGCCTGGCGGGTCGGCGAGGGGCAGCTGGAGGTGTCCAGCCTGATCGCCTTCCTGCTGTACGCGTTCGGCCTCATGGAACCCATCACCGAACTCAGCCAGAACCTCACCGCACTCCAGTCCGGCATCGCCGCCGCGGAACGCATCCGCGAGACGGACGACCTGCAGACCGAGAGCCTGCGGACCGAGAGCTTGCGGACCGGGGATGTGCGGTCCTCCGGTCAGAGGCTTGAGGATGGTGACGACACCCCCGTACTGGAACTGAGGCAGGTCACCGCCGCCTACGGCCCCGACGCCGAGCCCGCCGTACGGGGCGTCGACCTGGCCGTCCCCCGGCACGGGCACACCGCGATCGTCGGCCCCTCGGGCGCGGGCAAAACGACCCTCTTCTCCCTCATCCTGCGCTTCCTGGAACCGACGGGCGGCGAACTCCTCCTGGACGGCCGCCCGTACCGCGACCACACCCACGACGACATCCGGGCACGACTGGCGTACGTGGAGCAGGACACCCCGATCGTCCCCGGCACGATTCGCGACAACCTGCTGCTCTCCCGCCCCGACGCGACGGACGACGAACTGCGCCGGGTCCTGCACGACGTCCGCCTGGCCGAGAAGATCGACACCCTCGACGAGGGCCTCGACACCCCCCTGTCGTCCACATCGGTCTCGGGCGGCGAACGCCAGCGCATAGCCCTGGCCCGAGCCCTGCTCCGCACCCCCGACGTCCTCCTCCTGGACGAGGCAACCGCCCAACTCGACGGCCTGACCGAAGCCGCCGTCCACGACTGCATCCGCTCCCGCGCCGCCACCGGCGCCGTGGTCACGATCGCCCACCGCCTGTCGACCGTGATCGACGCGGACACCATCGTGGTGATGGAGGCGGGCCGCATCCGCACCCGCGGCACCCACGACGACCTCCTGACAACAGACACCCTGTACCGCGAACTGGTAGAGGCCCTCCGCATCGCCGCGACCACGGCCCCGGCCGCACGGTGAGCTACTCCTGCTCCTGGCGTCGGCGGCCGTCGCCGTCACATTTGCGGCAGCCTCTCCCCCTGCACCGCCTGCACGTCCAGTGACACCTTCAGCGTCGCGCCGACCGCCGCGATGCCGGCCCGTACGACCTGGTTGTAGTTCATTTCGAAGTCCTCGCGGCGCAGTTCCGTCGTGGCGCGGAACGCCGCTCGTACCCCGCCCCAGGCGTCGGGGCCCGTGCCCAGGTAGGCGAGGTCGAGGTCTACGGGGCGTACGACGCCGTGGAGGGTGAGGTCGCCGTGGACGGTCCAGCGGTCCGGGCCTGTGGGGGTCAGGGCGGTCGAGTGGTACGTGATGTCCGGGCAGCGTTCGGCGTCCAGGAAGTCCGGTGACCTGAGGTGGTCGTCGCGCGTGCCGTTGCCGGTGTCGATCGAGGCGGCGCGGATGGACGCCTCGACCCGGGACTTGCCGGCGTCCTCCGCTATCTCGATACGCCCGCCGAAGTCGGTGAAACGGCCGTGCACGCTGGACAGGCCCAGATGCTGGGCCACCGCCTCCACCGAGGAGTGGGCCGGGTCGATCGTCCACGGGCCCGGAGGCGGCAGCTCGACGCCCGCCTGCCGGCCGAGGACGACCTGGCCGAGCTCCGCACGACCGCTCGCCGTGACGAGCGCGGTCGAGGCGGCGGGCGCGTACCCGATCGCGGTGACGATCGCCGTGTACGACCCCGGCTCGAGATGCGCGCCGTCCCTGACGGCGCCCTCGGCGTCCGCCTCGGCGCGCAGGATCTGCGTGCCGGTCATGTCGGTCACCGTGACCACCGCGTGCGGCACGGCCCAGCCGTCCCGGGTGCGTATCCGTGCGCTGAGTGCCATCGCGTGTCTCTTCTCTGCCGATCTCGAGTGCTCGCTGAGCCGAACTACTCGCCGACATGGGCGAGTTCGATGTCATGGCCGTCCACGCCGCCGCCGGAGACGGTCACCGCGGTGGCCTTCGGCGGGTAGCCGGTCGCCATGACCGTGTAGTCGCCGCTGTCCAGGTCGGAGAAGGCGTACGCCCCGTCGGCGCCGGTCGTCGTCGTGGCGACCACGTTGCCCGCGGCGTCCATCAGCGTGACCCGCGCGTCGCTCAGCGGAGCACCCGCGCCGCGCACCGTGCCCCGTACCTGCGCCCCGGGGTGGAGCTCGACCTCGACCCGGGTGGCCCCCGCACCGCCGATCTCGACGGGCAGCGCCAGCGGCCGGTGCTTGGCCGAGTTGACCGCGAGCGTCACCGTGCCCGGCACCAGGTCCGAGACGGTGAACTCGCCCATGGCATCCGTCTCCTCACTGGCCAGCACCTCGCCTCGCACATCCGTCACGATGACCACGGCCCCGGCGACCCGCACCCCGCTGTCCGCCGACCGCACCACGCCGGCCAGCCCGCTGGTACCGCTCAGCAGCACGTCGTACGTCACCGGCGCCTCGCCCACGACGACGGTCGAGGCCTGCGGCTGATAGCCGTCGGCGGCGGCGATCAGTACGTACGAACCGGCGCCCGGCGCCCGCACACCGTACGAGCCGTCGCCCTGAGCGACCGCCCGGCCGAGCTGCCGCCCCTCGAGGGAGATCAGCGTCACCGCGGCGCCGGACACGGGCGCGCTCTCCGCGCCACGGACGTGCCCGCGGACGGGGACGCCGCTCGTGTCGGCGCCGTCCAATGCCGCCGCGTCCAGGGACTGGCGGGGCCGCGGAAGGGTGACCGGCGCGCCTGAGTCGGCGTCAGCGTCGGCGGGGATGGCCGCGAGGGCGGCGTCGCCCGTGTCCCCGTCCCCCTCCCCGGCCGGCATCTCGGATGTCTCGGCCGCGACCGGCTGCCGCCGCGGAAGGAATGAGGCGAGCAGGAACGCGAGAAGGGCCGCGCCGACGCCGATCGCCAGGACCGCTTTGAAGCCGTCCTCGGAGGGAAGGGCGGTGGAGCCGAAGGTGGTGGTCATCTGCGCGAGGATGACGCCGGCGACCGCGCTGGCGACCGACGTACCGATGGACCGCATCAGGGTGTTGAGGCTGTTCGCGGCGCCCGTCTCGGACATCGGCACGGCGTTCATGATCAGCGCGGGCATCGAACCGTACGTGAAGCCGATACCGGCGCCGATGACGCAGGACACCAGGATGAAGTGCCAGACCTCGTCCATGAGCACGATGTTCAGCCCGTAGCCGCCGGCCACGATCAGGGAGCCGATCATCAGCGTCACCTTGGGGCCCTTGGCCTTGGAGACGGCCGCGGAGACCGGGGCCAGGGCCATCATCACGAGTCCCGACGGCGCCATGACCAGACCGGCGGCGAGCAGCGACTGACCCAGACCGTATCCGGTCGCCTCAGGCAACTGCAGGAGCTGCGGAATGACGAGGGACATCGCGAACATCGCGAAGCCGACGGCTATCGAGGCCAGGTTGGTGAACAGCACCTGACGACGCGCGGTGGTCCGCAGATCGACCAGCGGCTGCTTGGTACGCAGCTCGAAGACGCCCCACACCAGCAGGATCACGACGGCCGCACCGAACAGGCCGAGGATGGTGCCGCTGCTCCAGCCCCAGTCCCCGCCCTTGGAGATCGCCAGCAACAGGCACACCAGCCCCGCCGCCATCCCGACCGCACCGATCAGGTCGAACCGTCCTCCGGTGCGCACCTTGGACTCCGGTACGAGGGCCAGTACGAGCAACAGGGCGACGACACCCATGCCGGCCGAGGCCCAGAACAGTACGTGCCAGTCGAAGTTGTCGGCGATGAGCGCGGCGGCGGGCAGGCCGAGGGCGCCGCCGACGCCGAGCGATGCGCTCATCAGCGCGGTGGCGGAGCCGAGCCGTTCGGCGGGGAGTTCGTCGCGCATGATGCTGATGCCGAGCGGGATGACACCGGCCGACAGGCCCTGCAACGCGCGCCCGACGATCATCGGGGCCAGTGACTCGCTGAGGGCGGCCGTGACCGAACCCGCCACCAGCATGACCATGCTGACCAGCAGCATCCGGCGCTTGCCGTACATGTCGCCGAGCCGCCCCATCATCGGGGTCGCGACGGCGGCGGCGAGCAGGGTGGCGGTCACGGCCCAGGCGGTGTCGGACGCCGGGGCGTTCAGGAGGCTGGGCAGCTCCGGAACGATCGGAATGACCAGGGTCTGCATCAGCGAGACCACGATCCCGCCGAAGGCCAGCACCGCCACGACGACGTTCGGCCGCGGGGGCGCTGCCGCGCCGGGGGCGGCGGTGCGGGGTTGGGCGTGGGACATGGTCGGGCCTCCGGGTGGGCGCGGTGCGGTCGGTGTGCGCGGTTGGATAAAATGTAAGTACGTTGATTTAGTTAAGCAAGTTAAGGCGGGCTCGGGGTGGCGTGCTTGGCGAAGATTTGGGGCGGCGGGGGCCAGGGCCCGTGCCCCGGCGTCGCGTGACAGAAGCGGGACCCGTGGCCGGATCCCGCTTCTCGTCTTCTCGGTCTATGTCTCGTCTATACGTGCCTGTCAGGCGGTCAGCAGTCGGGGATGCCCTCGATCTTCTCGCCGCCGACCAGGTAGACGTTGCTGATGAACAGGCTGTCACTGCCGCCCGGCTTCTCGACGAGCGTCCACCAACTGCTGGTCCCCTGGCCCGGTTCGGTGACCGTGTCGCCCTGCTTCTGGCAGAAGCCGATCAGCGTCTCCTGGGACACCTTCGTCGGCGAGGGCGAGTTGACGTAGGGCTCCACGTGGAGGCGTACGTTCGTCGCCCAGACGTACACCTCCTTGGCCTCGATGGACGCCGGCCGGGTGCCCGCGGCGATGGCCTGCGGCCCGGTCAGGGTCAGCGCCCCGGCGGCGGCGATCCCCGCCGCGACGGCGACCTTGCGGCCGAGGGTTCCCTTGATACGTGCAGTGCGTGCAGTGCGGGTCTTCATGGTGCTCATCCCCCTTCGTTCTTGCTTCCTTACTTCCTTGCTCGCTCTTCGCTCACATTCCGCATTCCGGAACGTTCGGCAGCTTGTTGTCCGGGTGGTCGACGTAGTAGCTGGCCATCCAGCCGAGCATGTCGCCGCGCTCGACGAGCACCCACCACTCGTTGCCGCCGACGACCTGCCCCTGGTTCTGGCAGACCGCCTCGAACGGCTGGTTCGGCTGCAACTTCCCGACGACGCGCGGGCAGTTGGCGGTCGATGGGTTGTTGTCGCAGGTGGCAACGTCGTTCGGGTTGTCACGGACGTTCACGTCCGTGGCCCAGACGGTGAAGGTGGCCTGCGCCCCCGAGTCGGCCGCCGCAGCGGGACCGGCCGCGGCGACGGAACCCGCCAGAAGCGCAGCGCCGGCTGCCGCGCCGGCAAGTGCGGTACGTACGTTCATGTGCTTCTCCCCGTTGGTCGTTGACCGTGTGTGCCTTGCGCAGGGGACACGACGGGGGAGGACTTTCCGTATGACACAGGCAATTGTGACTTGCGTCACCCGACCCTGAATCGCCGTGCCTTGGTTCGCCGCCCAGCCGAGCATGTCCCGAGCGATCGTCAAGACTTCTGGATGGGAGCCGCGCCGACCCAACGGTGATAAGCGTCCATGTCGACGTTGCTGCCGCACACGATGGTGGCTACGTGTCGGCCGGCGAAGCGGTCATGGTCTTCGAGGATGGCCGCGATGCCGAGCGCGGCCGACGGTTCGACGACGAGGCCGCCGTGGTCGAGGAGCATCCGCATACCGGCGGTGATCGACGTCTCCTGGACCAGTACGGCGTCGTCGGCGACCAGGAGGAGGTCGTCCAGGACGGCCGGGATGGGACGCCGGCCGGCGACGCCGTCAGCGATGGTGTTGGTCGAGTCGGTGGTGACGACACGTCGTTGGCGCCACGAGTGTGTCAGGGCCGGTGCGCCCAGCGGCTGGACGCAGATCACCTCGACTTCGGGTGCCAATGCCTTCACCACATGACCCACGCCGGTGGCCAGTGCCCCGCCGCCGAGAGCAATCAGGACGGCGTCGAACGACGGCGCGGTGTCCACCAGTTCCAGGCCGATGGTCGCCGCTCCCTCGCAGGTCTCGATGTCCAGACTGTCTTCGAGTAGCCGGATGCCGTCGTAGCGCGCGATGGCCGCCGCCCGCTCGCGCGCCATCTCGTGGTCGCCCTCGACCAGCTCCAACCTGGCGTCCAGTGCGCGGATGCGATCAAGCTTTGCCCGAGTCGCAAAGCGGGACGCCACCACGGTGACGTCGAGCCCCCGGCCGCGACCGGACCAGGCGAGGGCCTGGCCGAGGTTGCCCGCACTGGCGCACACCACGGCTCGTGAGGCATTGTCGGCGAGCAGGCTCGCGACGACCTCGGTGCCGCGGGCCTTGAAGCTGCGGACCGGGTTGGCCGTTTCGAGCTTGATGCTCACCGTGCACCCGAGGTCGGGCTCCAGCGCCTCGCAGCGGTACAGCGGAGTATCGAGAAAAATCGGGTCGATCACCCGGCGGGCCGCCCGGATCCGAGCAGTGTCAAGGCGCGTCTCCTGCACGACACAGCAGCGTAGTGCCGCCAGTGCTCACAGGCACTCCACAGCGAAATCACAGGGGAACTCTGGTCGAGGGCGGGGCGTTCGAGCGGGCAGAGCGTTCTCAAGTGCTGTGCCAGTTTGATGAGTTGCTGAGGTCTTAGCGTTTCACCGCCGCTTTTATGGAGGTCCGGAACCATGTCCCCGAACCAAGGCCGGGTGTCCCGGCGTGCTGTTCTCGGCGGGGCTGCCGCCGCTCTCACGCTGGCTGCTGGTGCCGGTACGGCCAGTGCCGCTGCCGGGGTCGTCAAGAGTGCGTGGCCCAGCGAGTTTCCGTTGCCGGACGGGTGGTTGCCCGAGGGCATCACCATCGGGAGAAAGCCGTATGCCTATATGGGGTCCCGTGCGAACGGTGCCGTCTATCGCACCGATCTGCGGACCGGCAAGGGTGGTGTTCTGTTCGAGGGAGCCACCGGTACGGCGTCCATCGGGCTGAAGCTGGACCATGACGGGCTGCTGTACCTCGCCGGAGGCGCCGGCGGTACCGCGCGCATCGTCGACTCGCGCAGCGGCAAGCTCAAGGCCACGTATCAACTGACCGACAGCGCCGCCCCGTTCGTCAACGACGTCATTCTGCTCGGCGATCGCGCCTGGTTCACCGACTCGCGGCAGGCCGTGCTGTACGGCGTACCCCGCGGCCGGGGTGGCGAGGTGCGCAGTCTGCCGCTCGGCGGGGACTGGGTGCAGTTGCCCGACGTGAACAACGCCAACGGCATCGTCGACACCCCTGACGGCCGTGGGCTGATCGTCGTCAAGAGCACGCCGGGCGAGCTCTACCTCGTGAGTATCAAGACCGGCGAGGCGAAGAAGATCGCGCTGAAGGGGCAGGCCGATGTCGCCAACGGTGACGGGCTGGTCCGTATAGGCCGCACCTTGTACGTCGTGCAGAACCGGCAGAACCTGATCAGTGTCTGGGACCTCGATGCGAAGGTCACCACGGCCACGTTGAAGCGGACGATCACCGATCCGCGGTTCGATGTGCCGGCGACCGCCGCACGTTGGGGGGACCGGCTGTATCTCGTCAACGCGCGGTTCACCAGCCCTCAGACGCCGGAGACGACGTTCAACGCCGTTGCGGTGCCTGCCTAGGCGCTCCGCTGGAGATGCGGTGAGAAGCTGCGGCTCCGTCGTGGCTGGTCGCGCAGTTCCCCGCGCCCCTGAAGGGGCGCGGTACCGCACCGGTCTTCGGCAAGCCGCCTAGCCGGACACGTGTGGTCAGGCGCGGCGGCGTACGTCCTCCAGGTACTGGAGGACCGCGGCGACGCGTCTGTCCACCTGGTCGGTGGGGGACAGGTCGAGCTTGGCGAAGATGCTGCGGATGTGTTTGTGGACGGCGCCGTCCGTGACGACGAGGCGTTCGGCGATGGCGGAGTTGCCGAGGCCCTCGGCCATCAGGGCCAGTACGTCGCGCTCGCGGGGGCTGAGGCGTTCCAGGCGGGAGTCGTGGCGGCTGCGGGTGAAGAGCTGGGCGACGACCTCGGGGTCGATGGCGGTGCCTCCGTCCGCCACCCGCTGCAGGGCGTCCAGGAACTCCTCGACCCGCCCGACCCGCTCCTTGAGCAGGTAGCCGAGGCCGGTTACGCCGCCGGTGAGCAGTTCGTGGGCGAAGCTCTGCTCGACGTATGCGGACAGTACGAGCACGGCCAGGTCCGGGCGGCGGCGTCTGGCCTCGACGGCCGCGACGATGCCCTCGTCCGTGTGGGTCGGGGGCATCCGTACGTCGAGGATGGCGACGTCGGGCTTGTGTTCCTCGATGGCGTCGAGGATGCCGTCGGCCGTGCCGGCGGTGGCCACCACGTCCAGTGACTCCGCCCGCAGCAGCAGGGCGAGCCCTTCGCGCAGCAGGGGGTCGTCCTCGGCGATCACGATCCGCATGGGAGGTCCACCTCTAGGGTTGTGGGCCCGCCGGGCGGGCTGGTGAGGGTGAGGGTGCCGTCGTGGGCCGCGATGCGGCGGCGCATGCCGGTCAGGCCGGAGCCGCCGGTTTCGTCCGCGCCGCCCCGGCCGTCGTCCCTGATGTGCAGGTTCAGTCGGCCGTCGTGGCTGTGGACGGTGACGGTGGCGTGCTGGGCGTGGCTGTGTTTGGCGATGTTGGTGAGGGCTTCGGCCACGATGAAGTAGGCGGTCGCCTCGACGGAGACCGCGCATCTCGCGGGTGTGTCGACGTCGACGCGGCAGGGCACCGGGCAGTCCGCGGCAAGACCGTTCAGCGCGCCTTCGAGTCCCCGGTCGTCCAGGACCGGCGGCAGGATGCTCCGGGACACCGAGCGCAGTTCGGCCAGCGCGCCCTCGGCGGCGCTCTGGGCGCGCTCCAGGATTTCGTCGGCGCCCGCCGGGTCGCGGGCCACCATACGGCGGGCGGCGCCGAGCAGGACGGTGACGTTGACGAGCCGGTTCTGCGTGCCGTCGTGCAACGAGCGCTCGATACGGCGCAGTTCGGTCGCGTGGGCGTCGAGGGCGGCGGCCCGGGTGGCGGTCAGCTCGGCGACCCGGAGGGACAGGTCCGCGTCGGGCCCTGCGGACAGCAGCCGACGGCCCGGCAGCGCCTGCAGCCGTGCCATGCCCGGCCCGAGCCCCACCATGATGGCGATCCAGGCCAGGCCCAGGGGGACCACGGCCAGGGCGTCCCCCCAGGTCTGCGCGTTGCCCAGACCGATGGACGTGCTCGACGCGTCCTCGGGAGCGAACGGATACAGCAGCGGGAACGCGATGTCGCGGGCCGCGAGCACCGGCAACAGCACACCGATCAAGCCAAGGAGCAGCCCCAGGGTCGCGTGCGTGGCCAGCCAGCCCAGCTCCCGCCGGGTGCCGGGGTCGGCGAGGGCCGGGCGCAGCTCGGTCGGTGCGGTTCCCGGGCCGATCAGCTCCGGGCCCCAACGGGTGAGCCGGTCGCGTTCGCGGTCGGCGACGGCGTGCAGGGCGCGCAGGGCGGCGGGCGCCATCAGCAGCCCCACGCCCAGCAGGGAGGCCACGGCGCTGACGGTCACCAGGAGGAAGGCGGCCAGCGCCAGCACGGCCGTACCGAATCCGCCGGCGAGCTTTTCGAGCGCCATGAGGGCGGCGCCGGCCGACCGGACAACGATGTCCCGGATACGGGTCTTTGGGGCGCCGTCAGATACGTACTGCTGGCTCGGCATGGGCTCCTCCTAGGGCAATGACCATAGGCGGCTGACCAGTTGGACGTCAGCTCAAGGGGGAGGGAAGTCGCGGAAAGTACAGCCTGCTGTACCTCGAACCGGGCGGCAGGCGGGCTCGGCCGCGAGGGGTCGCGATTCATAGCGTCGGTGACGACAACGCAACCGGCCGCGAACCTCCGCGGCGAGCAGGAAGAGGAGCCCGAAAATGACCGACCCCTACCGCCTCACCACCGCCTCCGGGACCTACGCCAACCCGGCCGCCAGCCCGTCCGCCAACCAGTCCGGGACCACGCACGCCAACCCGGCCGTCGACCACTACGCCGAGACCATCGGCGGGCCGGTCCCCGCCTCCCAGCCGCGCCCCGCCATCGAGGCGCACCCCGCCGGCGAGCCGCTCACCGTCGTCACCGGGAGCGGAATCGCTCGTGTCCTTCTCTGGGTGCTGCTGGTGATCAGCGCGATCGGCAACATGGTGGCCACGTACGCCGCCCTCGGCACCCCGGCCCACCTCGCCTTCGGCACCGTCACCGCGCTCACCCTGATCGCACTGGTCGTTCAGCGCCTGCGGGGTCGTCGATGAGCAAGCTCACCAAGGGAGTTGAGGCCTCCTCGGCGGCTCCGGCCTCGGAGCACACTCCCGCCATCGCGCTCGCGCATGTCGGGAAGACGTATCCCGGGGGCGTACGGGCCCTCGACGACGTGTCGTTGACCGTCGAACGCGGCACCTTTCTCGCCGTGATGGGCCCGTCGGGGTCCGGCAAGAGCACGTTGATGCACTGTGCGGCGGGTCTGGACGCCCCGACCGTCGGCAGTGTCCGTATCGACGGTTACGAGATCGCGGGCCTGAACGAGACCCGCCGGACCGAACTGCGCCGTGAGCGCATCGGCTTCGTGTTCCAGTCGTACAACCTGGTGCCCTCGCTCAGCGTCTCCGACAACATCACGCTGCCGCTGCGTCTCGCGGGCCGGGCCCCGGACCACGAGTGGCTGAGGACGCTGATCGAACGCGTCGGTCTTGGCGACCGGCTGACGCACCGGCCCGCCGAGCTGTCCGGCGGGCAGCAGCAACGGGTCGCGATCGTACGGGCGTTGGCGGCCAAGCCCGCCGTGGTGTTCGCCGACGAGCCGACCGGGGCGCTGGATCTGCGCAGCGCCCATGAGGTCCTGCATCTGCTGCGCGACCTCGTCGACGAGCTGCGCCAGACGGTGGTCATGGTCACGCACGATCCTGCCGCCGCCGCCCAGGCTCACCAGGCCGTGGTGATGGCCGACGGGCGGATCGTGGACACGTTGCACACGCCCACCGCCGCCGAACTGGCCGCCCGTCTCGTCGCATTGGGAGAGGGCTGAGCGGCATGTGGTACTTCGCGGTGCGGATGGCTCGGCATCGGGTCGCCGCCTTGGTGGCGGTGGCGTGTGCGGTGCTCGGGGGTGCGGTGCTGGTCACCGGGACCGGGGTGCTGGCCGAGTCCGGGCTGCGGTCGCAGTTGCCGGCCGGGCGGCTCGCGGGAGCGGACGTCGTGGTGTCGGCGGATCAGACCTTCCGGCCGGGTGGGGATCTGCCGATCGCGTTGCCGGAGCGGGGGACGGTTCCGGCCCAAGTAGCTGACCGGCTGGGCGAGTTGCCCGCGGTTACGGACGTGATCAGTGACGTCAGCTTCCCCGCGGCGCTCCTCGACGGGGACGGCGGGGTCGTACCGGGTGAGGATCCGAAGACGGCCGGGCACGGCTGGTCCTCCACCGGGCTGCTTCAGGATGCGCCGGTCGACGGCCGGAAGCCGGAGGGTTCCGGTGAGGTCGCCGTGGACCGTGAGATGGCCGCCGCCGCGGGGGTCCGGGCGGGCGACCGGGTCGAGGTCGTCGCGGCCGGGCGGGACGCCGCCGAGTACCGCGTCTCCGGGGTCGTCGACGCGCCCGGAGCCGGAGTCTTCTTCACCGACGCGACGGCCGGGCGGCTGGCCGGGCGCGACAGCGGAGCCCGCGCCGGGACCGTCGACCTGATCGGGCTGCGTACCGAGACCGGCGCCGCCGACTCCGTCGCCCGGGCCGTCCGCGAACAACTGCGCGACACAGAGCTGGTGGTGGCCACCGGCGAGGACCGGGGCGACCTCGCCGCTCCCGACGCCGTGGCCTCGCGCACACTCCTCATCCTGCTCGCCGGCTCACTCGCCGGGATCGTCGTGCTGATCACCGGGTTCGTCATGGCCGGCGCGCTGGGCGTCGCGATCGCCGGGCAGCGCCGCGAACTGGCCCTGATGCGGGCCGTCGGCGCCACCCCGAAACAGATCCGCAGGCTCGCCGCGTCCCAGGCCACGGTGATCGCGGCCGTGGCGCTCGTACCCGGGGCCGCCCTCGGCTATCTGCTGGCCGGACAGTTCCGGCAACAGCTCGTCGAACGCGGCGTGCTCCCCGACGCCCTGCCCCTGACCTTCAGCCCACTGCCCGCGCTGGCCACCGCCCTCCTGCTGGCCGCCGCCGTCCAGTTGTCCGCGCGGGGCGCCGCCTGGCGTACGTCGCGGCTGCCCGCCACGGAGGCGGTCGCCGAGTCGCGCAGCGAACCCCGTGAGCCGTCCCGCATCCGCACCCGTAGCGGACTGCTGCTCATCCTCGCCGCGACGACCCTGTCGGTCGTACCGCTGCTCTCGAGGACCGTGCTCGGCGCGGCCGCCACCTCCATGGCCGGCGTCATCGGCGCGATCGGCCTCGCGTTGGTAGGCCCCGCCCTCGTCAAGCGCGTCGGCGACACCCTGGCGCGGCGCCTGCGGCCGGGCACCGACGCGCCGACCTGGCTGGCCGTGGCCAACGTCCGCGGGTACGCCCTGCGCATCGCCGGCATCGTCAGCACCCTCGCGATGGCGGTCGTGTTCGTGCTGACGTACACCCTCGCCCAGACCACCGTGATGACGGCCACCTCGGACGACGTCCGCACCGGCACCCTCGCCCAGCAACGCCTGACCGCACCGGCCCTCGGCGCACTGCCGGCGGACACGCTCGACGCGGTACGGGAGACCTCCGGCGTACGGGCGGCGGCCCCCGTCGGCAGTACGACCGTGGTCTGGCCCTACAAGCTCCTCGGCGAGGACGAGGTCGAGGCCTCCTCCGCGATGATCCTCCCTCCGGACTCGTGGAGCGTCCTGGACCTGGACGTACGGTTCGGCAGCCTGGCCGGGCTCACCGGCGACACCGTCGCCGTCAGCAGCGACGTCGCCCGCTCCCGCGGCGCCGGACTCGGCCAGCGGGTCGGCCTCATCCTCGGCGACAGCACCCGCGTGACGGCCCAGGTCGTCGCCATCTACGACCGCGGACTCGGCTTCGGCCCGGTCGCGCTCTCCCGCGACCTCGCGGCGGGCCACACCACGACGGGCCTCGACGAGAGCATCCTCGTCCGCACGGACGGTACGGAGGCGGCGCAGCGCGAGCTCGCGGCGCTCGCCGGGTCCCGGCCTGGCCTGACGCTGGAGCCCACCGACCCCGGAACCGGCGGCGGTCTGAGCGAGGCCCCGCCCGAGGTGTGGGTCAACCTGGCCACCATCGTCGTCCTCCTCGGCTACCTCCTCCTCAGCATCGCCAACAAGCTCGTCGCCACCACCGTCCAGCGCCGCGCCGAGATCGCCACCCTCCGCCTGAACGGCACCACCCCACGTCAGATCCGCACCATGATGCGCCGCGAAGCCGCGGTGATCGGCGCCGCCGCCCTCACCGCGGGCCTGGCCCTGGCCGCGATCCCGCTCACCCTCCTGGGTATCGGCTTCCTGGACCGTCCCTGGCCCGCGGGCCCGGTCTGGCTGCTGCCCGCCACGGCGCTCACGATCATCAGCCTCGCCTTCGTCACCATCGAGCTGCCCACCCGACGGGCTCTGCGCACGGCTCCCGCCGAAGCACTCGGGCCGTGAGTAGGCCATGAGTAGGCCATGAATAGTCCGGCCGTGGATGCCTACTCTGAAGGTGTGGCTCGTTCCAACGACGAGGTCGCCGCCCTGTTCCAGGAGTACGCGGACCTGATCTCGATCACCGGAGGAGACGCGTACCGCACGCGCGTCTACGAGAAGGCCGCGCGCTCGATCGGCGGCTACCACGCCGACGTGTCCACCCTCGACGTCAAGGGCCTCCAGGAGATCCCCAACGTCGGCAAGTCCACCGCCGAGAAGATCCTCGAGTACTTCCGCAGTGGCAGCGTCTCCGCCGTCGAGGAGCTGCGGTCGCGGATCCCCGCCGGGGTCCGGCGGCTGACGGAGATCCCCATGCTCGGCCCGAAGAAGGCCTGTGTGCTCTACGAGGAGCTGGGCATCTCCTCCGTCGAGGAGCTGGCCGACGCCATCCACGAGGAACGGCTGCGCGACCTGAAGGGCTTCGGACCGAAGACGGAGGAGAACATCCTCCACGGCATCGAACTCCTCCAGTCCTCCGGCGACCGCGTCCTGCTCGACGTCGCCATGGACGTCGCCGACGACATCGTCACCGAACTGTCCGCCATCACCGGCTGCCGGCGCTGCACGTACGCCGGCTCCCTGCGCCGCTTCCGCGAGACGATCGGCGACATCGACGTACTCGCCGCGGCGGACAGTTCGGCGCGGCTGATGCGGGCGTTCACCGAGCTGCCGTACGTCTCCGAAGTCATCGCACACGGCGAGAAGAAGACGTCGATCCGCACCACCAAGGGCCTGTCCGTGGACCTGCGCGTCGTACCGCCGGACTCGTGGGGAGCGGCCCTGCAGTACTTCACCGGCTCGAAGGCGCACAACATCCGCACCCGCGAACGGGCCGTGCACCAGAAGCTCAAGCTCTCCGAGTACGGGCTGTTCGACGCCGAGAGCGGCGAGAAGATCGTCTCCGAGACCGAGGAGGAGGTGTACGCCCGGCTCGGCCTGCCCTGGATCCCGCCGACGCTGCGCGAGGACCGCGGCGAGATCGAGGCGGGGCTCCACGGTGAACTACCGGACCTGGTCGAGGAGTCGGACATCAAGGGCGACCTGCACACGCACACCGACCTCACCGACGGACTCGCCCCACTGGAGGAGATGATCGAGGCGGCGGCCGGGCGTGGCTACGCGTACTTCGCGATCACCGACCACGGCCCCAACCTCTACATGCAGCGGATGACCGACGAACGGATGCTGGCCCAGCGGGAGCGCGTACGGTCCCTGGACGGCACGTATCGCACCCGTGGCCGGCGCGGCGGCCTGCGCCTGCTGCACGGAGCCGAGCTCAACATCGACCCAGAGGGTGAGGTGGACTGGCCGGCGGACTTCCTGTCCGGCTTCGACCTGTGCGTGGCCTCCGTGCACTCGCACTTCAACCAGGGGCGCGAGGCGCTGACCCGACGCCTCGTCCGGGCCTGCGAGAACCCGTACGTCAACATCATCGGGCACCCCACGACCCGCATCATCGGCAAGCGGCCGGGGGTCGACGCCGACCTCGACGCGGTCTTCGCCGCCTGCGCGCGGACCGGTACGGCCCTGGAGATCAACGCCCATCCGGACCGGCTCGACCTGCGGGACGAGGACATTCTGCGGGCGCGGCGGCACGGGGTGAAGTTCGCCGTCGACAGCGATGCCCATGCCACTCTGCACCTGGCCAACATGCGCTATGGCGTGGGCACGGCGCAGCGGGGTTGGCTCACCAAGGATGACGTGATCAATACGTGGCCGGAGGCGCGGCTGCGGCGGTTCTTGCGTAAGGAGGCGGCGGGGCGCTGAGGCGGTCGCGGATGCCTCGCGGGAGCGCTTGGGCGGAGTGCCCCCGGCTTGAGGGTAGTGCCAGCCCTACCTTCGGTTCGGGAGTGGGCGTCATCGTGCTTGTGAGCTGGTGGCGGCAGGGTTTGGAGCAGTTGATCCCAGAGGTTCAACGCTCCCGTCCGCCGGAAGGAAACCGCCATGAACGCGGCCGATATAGGCACGAGTTCGGCCGCGTCCGTATTGCCCGTGTCGTCGGTGTCGCCTGTATCGCCGGTACGCCCCGGTCCTCTCGCCTCCTTCGCCCGCTTCGTCCTGTGTGGCGGCGGGATCGGAGTCCTCTCCAGTGGTGCTGTGGGGCTGCTGGCCGAGCTGATGCCGTGGGTGTTGGCGAACGCCCTGATCACCGTCGGCTCCACGCTCCTCTGCACGGAGCTGCATGCCCGCTTCACCTTCGGGGCCGGGCGGCGTGCCGGATGGCGTCAGCACTGGCAGTCCGCGGGATCGGCGACGGCCGCCTATTTGGTGACCTGTGCGGCGATGTTCGTTCTGCACACGGTGCAGTCTTCGCCCGGGGTGCTGACCGAGCAGGCCGTGTATCTCAGCGCCTCCGGGCTCGCCGGTATCGGGCGCTTCCTGGTGCTGCGGCTGTACGTCTTCGCCGCCTCAGCCCGTCGTGGTGAAGCCGTCCCTGACCTTGTCGAAGACGGGGCGGAAGGTCGTCCACTGGGCGTCCGGGGCCGAGAGGTAGATGTCGTACTCCTTGGCGCCCTCCCTGCCGTAACCGAGGTTGATGGCGCGGAAGGCCCGGGCGCGGCCCTGGAACGTGAACTCCCATACGGCCGCGGGCTCTCCACGGAACGAGGTCTTCTGCATGCGCAGTTTGCGGTACGTCGGGTAGTTGACCTTGGTGTTGGCCTCGATGTTCTTGAAGTGCTCGACGGGATGCGAGCCGGCGGGGTCCACGACGCCGATCGTGATCTCGGCCTTCTTGGTCGGGTCGACGTACTTGACCTCGTCGGGGGTTTTCCTGGCGGCCGTCCAGTCGTCCGGTACGGGGAAGGCGACGCCGAGGCGCTCGTCGCGGACCAGGTGGTAGCCCTCGGGCACGGGCGGCGGCTTGTACGGCGGTGCGCTGGTCGTACCGGGGCTCGGCGTGGCGTCGTCGGTCGCCCCGCCCTCGTACGCCGTCACGTACAGCGTGCCTGCGACGGCCGCGCCCGCCACCGTCGCGCCCACGGTGCTCCAGAGCAGGGCGCGGCGCTTGCGTCCGCGACCTCGGTCCTCGCCCCGGCTCCGGCTGCGACCGTTCCCGCCGTCGTCCGTCCCGGTGGGCACGCGCGGCGCGTCCGTCGCCTTTGACGCGTCCGACGCCCGGCCCCGACCGGTTGCGGAGCCCGTCGCGGAACCGGTCGCGGAGCCCGTGACAGACCCCGACCCCGAACCAGTCCGTGTGCCCGTACCCGCGAACGCATGCACCTCCGTCGGCTCCCCGGCCCGTACGGTCCGCAGCGCCCGCTCCGTCTGTTCCGCCGTAGGCCGCTCGTCCGGGTCCTTGACCAGCAAGGCCTCGATCAGCGGCTCCAGCGGACCGGCCTGCGTCATCGGGCCCAGGGGGTCGGTGGCGATGGCGTACGCCGTCTCCATCGCCGTGTCCTTGCGGAACGGTGGCCGTCCCTCCAGCGCCTGGTGGAGCGTGGCGCCCAGCGCCCACAGGTCCGAGGCCGGTCCGGGGGTGTGGCCCCGCATCCGCTCGGGCGCCATGTAGTCGATCGAACCGACCATCTCGCCGGTCTTCGTCAGCGTCGAGGTGCCGTCCGTCATGGCGATACCGAAGTCGGTGAGGACCACGCGGTCGTCGTGGGCGAGCAGTACGTTGCCGGGCTTGACGTCGCGGTGCAGCACTCCGGCGGCGTGGGCGGCGCGCAGGGCGGCGATCATGCCGAGGCCGATCCGGGCCGCCTCCTCGGGCGTCAGGGTCCGGTCGTCCTTGAGCAGGTCACCGAGGGTGACCGAGGGGACGTACTCCATGACGATGCAGGGCAGCCCGTCGTCGTCCACGACGTCGTGCACGACGACCACGTTGGGGTGGGTGATACGGGCCGCGCTGCGCGCCTCGCGCCGCATGCGCTCGTACAGCGTGGCGAGCTCGTCGTCGGACAGGTGGTGATGCGCGTGCAGTCGCTTCAGCGCGATCTGGCGGCCCAGGACCTCGTCCTCGGCGCGCCATACCGTGCCCATGCCGCCCCGGCCGATCCGTTCGGCCAGCCGGTAGCGCCCGGCGATGAGCCGTCCCTCGTCCGACACGTCCCAGCCTCCGCCAACCTTGTTCACGTACATCACGTACATCACGTTCGATTTGCTTCGCCACGATAGCTGTCGCGCAGGACGCGGCCACGACCGCGCGCACGTGGCCAAGAGCACATGAACCCCGGGGCGTCCGCGGCCGTCCGGCCCTCTGCGGTCACCGTAAGTGAGGGCCGTCGGCGTGAGCCTCGGCCGAATGGCCGAGGAGCCGCCGCGTGAAGGCCGACGGCTTCTGACCGTTCGGCTGAGGCGCGCGCCCGGGCCCGCGGGCGAGAGTGGAGCCACTTCCTCCCCACGGCCAGCAGGGACCAGCCCCCGGCCAACTGGGGCTTCATTCCTCTGAGTTCAGGAGTACGTCATGCAGCGCAAGGCCCTTGTCAGCCTCGTCGGTGGGGCGGCCGCCGTGGTCGCCGTCGGCGGTATCGGCACCTATCTGCTGGCCGGCACCGAGTCCACCACCGCTCTCGACCACCCCACGATGGAAGCGAAGGTGGACGGTCACAAGGCGCTCTCCGGCACCATCGTCGGCGCCCGTACCGAGAACAAGTACCACCCGCTGCCCTGGGTCGGCAGCGAGGTGTCCGGGGTGAGCTGCCCGGATCTGAAGGCCGTGACCGGGACCAAGGTGACCTGCACCGGCAAGGGCGAAGACGGCAAGAAGGTGTCCATTCCCGTGTCCGTGGTGAAGGCGTCGGACTCGTCCGTCACCTGGAAGTTCGAGCGCTGACAAGCCGGCCGGGGGGCCGACCGAACAGCCACCCGACCCCCACCCCGATCGCCCGCCCCGATCACGCATCCGATCCCCATCCGAGAGGGCAGACGCATCATGAGCACCGTCCTGGCCGGTTACGGCCTCATCAAGAAGTACGGCTCCACCATGGCCCTCGCGGGCGTGGACGTGGAGGTCCGCGAGCGCGACTCCCTGGCGATCATGGGGCCGTCGGGTTCCGGTAAGTCGACGCTCCTGCATGTCCTCGCCGGGGTCATCCGCCCCGATGGCGGCCAGGTGATGCTGGGCGACGAGCGCATCGACAACCTCGGCGAGAACCGGCTCAGCGCCCTGCACCGTAAGCGCTTCGGCTTCGTCTTCCAGTTCGGCCAGCTGCTGCCGGAGCTGCCCGCCGAGGAGAACGTCGCGCTGCCGCTGATGCTGGAGGGTGTGCCGCGTAAGGCGGCCGTCGAGCGGGCCCGCCGCTGGTTCGCGCCGCTCGGGCTCGAAGGCCTGGAGCGCCGCCGCCCCGGTCAGCTGTCCGGCGGCCAGGCGCAGCGGGTCGCCATCGCCCGCGCGCTCGTCGTCGAACCGGACGTGGTCTTCGCCGACGAGCCGACCGGCGCCCTGGACCAGAACACCAGCACCGAAGTCATCCAGCTCCTCACCTCCGTGACCCGCGCCCAGGGCGCCGCCCTGGTCATGGTCACGCACGACGCGGACGTCGCCGCCCACTGCCACCGGATCCTCCAGGTACGGGACGGCCGGATCAGCAACTACAGCCAGTACACGGTGGCTTGACCGCCCAGCCCACCCCAGGGGACCGCGAGTAGCCGGTCACCCGCCGATGCCACCCTCCCGGAGACCCCATGCGTTCCCCCGTCCTGCCCCTGACCTGGCACCTTGCCCGGGCGTCCGGTCGTCGTGGCCTGCAGAGCCAGTTGCTGGCTGCTGTGGTCGCCGCCGTCAGCGCGTTTGTGCTGTTGATGATGATCGCCGTCAGTCTCGGTTCCGGCGAGCGCGCCGACCGCACTGACTGGCGTACGCCCGACGCCGTACCGGCGAAGCAGGCCACCGCCGTCCAGGCGCTCGCCACAACGTACGTACGCCACAAGCCCGTCACCGTCGTCTCGCTGGCCCAGTTGCCCGACCACAAGGCCACGCCCGCGCCGCCCGGCCTGAGCGGCTTCCCGAAGCGGGGCGATGTGTACGTATCCCCGGCGCTGGCCGAGTTGATGCGCGAGCTGCCCGCGAACCAGCTGGCCGACCGGCTCCCGAAGCCCGCGTCGTACGGCACGATCGGCGCGGCCGGTCTCGCCTCGCCCGACGAACTCGTCGCCGTCGTGGGACGGGCGCCGTCCGACCCGGCGGTGTCCAAGGCGGCCGAGGGCGGCAACTTCTTCGACGAGGGGCAGACCGAGCGCGCCGAGGTCGCCGGATTCGGCTCCACCAGGGCGAGCCTGTTCACCTCCTTCGACCAGCAGATGGCCGTACTCGGCGTGGCCCTGCTGGTGATGCCCGTGATCGTGCTGGCCGCGGCCGCCGGACGGCTGGGCGCGGCCCGGCGTGAGCAGCGGCTCGCCGCACTGCGGCTGGCCGGGGCGACCCCGCGGCAGATCATCGCCATGACGGCCGCCGAGGCGGCGGCCGTGGGCGGGGCCGGAGCCCTGACGGGCGCCCTCGCATACGTGGCGCTGCTGCCCGCCCTCGCCGAGATCCCGTACGGCGTCGGCGGCTGGTACACGGGTCAACTGTGGGTGGGCCTGCCCTGGTTCGCGGCCGTGGTGCTCGCGGTGACCGCGCTCATCACCGTCAGCGCGGTCACGATGCTGCGCCAGGTCGCGACCTCCCCGCTGGGCGTCGCCCAGCAGGCCAACCCGCGCCGCACCCGCATGATCCGGCTCGTACTGTTCGCCGGGACGCTGGGCTACGTCTTCTTCACCACGAAGGGCGGCCAGCTCGGTCCCCGCCAGATGCTCGCGCTGCTGGCGCTGTTCTACGGCGCGTTCTGGGTCTTCGGCCCCTGGGTCGTGGACCGGCTGGGCCGCGTCGTGGGCCGTTACGCCCGCCGCCCGGCGACTCTGCTGGCGGCCCGCCGGCTCAGCGACGACCCGAGCGGCGCCTGGCGCACCGTCAGCGGCCTGGTCCTGGCCGGCTTCGTCGCCGGGTTCTTCTCGGTCAGCCAGCTGCAGTTCGACGGTGGCCCCGACCGGCAGGGCCAGGTCGCGGTGCTGACCGCGGACTCCGCGGCCACCCAGCGCGCCGTCACCGAAGCCCGCACGCTGCTGCGCGAGGCGGGCGTCAAGGCCACGGTCACCGCCCCGTCCGAGGACGACTACTTCACCCTGCTGAGCGGCAGCCCGGGCCTGATCGCCCACGTCTCGGGCGGCGAGGACCAACTGGACGCCGCCGCCACCGCGTTGACCCCCGTCGCCGCAGGCCGGCCGCCGTTCACCCAGGACTACGCCGGCGCCTTCGACAACGTCCCCGTGAACCGCATCGGCGTGGTCAGCACCGCCACCCTGGCCATGAGCTTCCTGGTCGCCGCCGTCTCCGCCGGCCTGACCGCCGCCGCGAACGTCCTCGACCGCCGCCGCGTCTACGGCCTCCTGCGCCTGGCCGGCACCCCCCTCAAGCTCCTGGACCGCGCCCGCACCCGCGAAACCGCCCTCCCCCTGGCCGTTCTGGCCGGCGGCACCACCGGGATGGGCGTCTACGGAGCCTTCCAGTTCAACGAGGCGTTCGGCAGCACGATCAACGCCTCCGGCGCCCTGCAACTGACCCTCTGCGTGACGGTAGGCACCCTCGCGATGCTCGCCACGATCGCCGCCAGCAGGCCACTGTTGCGCAGGGTCACGGCGAATCCGGCGCAGACGGCGGACTGAGATGGATTGGGGTGGATTGACGCAGGCTGACGCGGATAGATGACTGGCGGACGGTGAGGGCCCGTGCCCTCGCCGTCCGCCGCGCTTGTCGTCTCAACTCGGCGCTGCGCAACGGAAGTTGTTCGGGTTAGCCTCGGTAAGCCCGCGCCGCCCGCGGTATCCGACCCGCCACGGGCGGCTGGACCGACGGGGAGGAGTCCGACATGAGCGCCACCGATCTCACGGATCTCACGGATCTGCGTACTGATCAGCCGCACAGCGCCCGCATGTACGACTACTACCTCGGGGGCCGCGACAACTACGCCGCCGACCGCGCCGCCGCCGGCCGGGCCATCGCCGCCTTCCCGAGCATCATCGTCATCGCCCGCACCAACCGCGTATGGATGCACCGAGCCACCCGCTACCTGGCGGAACAGGGCATACGCCAGTTCCTGGACATCGGCACCGGCATCCCCACCAGCCCGAACCTCCACGAGATCGCGCAGGAAGTCGCGCCCGACTCCCGTGTGGTCTACGTCGACCGCGACCCGATCGTCCGCGCCCAGTCCGCCCGCCTCCTGAACGGCACCCCCGAGGGCCGTACGGCATACGTGGAAGCAGACGCCGCCGACCCCACCGCACTCCTAGCCACCCCGGCCCTGACCGCCACCCTCGACCTGACCCGCCCGATAGCCCTCAGCCTGAACGCCGTCCTCCACTTCTTCCCCGACGCCCGAGACCCATACGCCCTGGTCGCCCATCTGATGCAAGCCCTGGCCCCCGGCTCCCACCTGGTCCTGTCCCACGTCACAGCGGACTTCGACCCCGAGGGCATCGACCGCGCGATCCAGGTGTACGCCTCCGCCGGCATCCCGGCCCAAGCCCGCACCAAGCCAGAAGTCGAACGCTTCCTGGACGGCCTGGAGCCCATCCCACCCGGCGTGGCCCTACCCCACCGCTGGAACACGGACGGCCAGGCCGAGTCCAGCAGAGTAACGGCCGACATCTCAGACGCCGAGGTCTCCTGCTACGTCGCGATGGCCCGCAAGCCGTCATGACGATCACGTACGAGTGGCGGGGCGACTTCGACAACGCGGCTCTCAACGCGTTGCATGCGGTGGGATTCGACCACCGGCCCATGGATGTCGATTGGCTGGGCCGGGTACGGCGCCACAGCCTCGGCTGGGTCTGTGCACGCCATGGCGGTGACCTCGTTGGCTTCGTGAACGTCGCGTGGGACGGCGGCGTCCACGCGTTCATCCTGGACACCGTGGTCGCACTCGGCCACCGCCACTCCGGGATCGGAGCGGGGCTCGTCGCCGAGGCCGCCCGACAGGCCCGTACGGCCACATGCGAATGGCTGCACGTCGACTTCGAGGACGACCTGCGGTCGTTCTACTTCGACGCCTGCGGGTTCAAGCCGACTGCCGCGGGTCTCATCGCGCTCTGAGCTGTGGCGGTCGACCGCGGGTGCGGTTGGTGATCCTGTCGGGGCTGGGCAGCCGGGTATGCGGTCGCGGGAATGTGACAGTGCGGCCCTGCACTGTCACATTCCCGTGAACAGGCCCCTGGCTGGGGAGGGTTCGCACCACGTCCAGGCACGACAGGGGCCGCTCGGTCGGGGGGCCTGCGGAGCTCAGACGGGGAACGTGTCGTGATCAAGGACGGGGCCCGGTGAGGTCTTTGACCCAGATCAACTGATGTCACAGACCGAGTCGCCGGCTCGTCATCCAGAGATCGGCATTCCACAACGGGGCGCCCAGCAACATCGTCCCCACAGAGCGGAGAGAACGTGTTCGTCGCCTTCGTCACGGTCACCATCCTCGGCGCGATTTTCAACGGTGCCGCCGCCGTCACGTACCTGATCGGCCATGAATACCCCAAGACCCAGGCGGACATGAAGGGCATACCTCGGAAGTATGTACCGGTGCTGGGCACGTTGCTGGCAGCGGGCACCGTGGGGCTGCTGGCCGGGCTCGCCGTGCCGCTACTGGGAACTCTCGCCGCCTCCGGCCTCGTGCTGTACTTCATCGGCGCAATCGTCGCCCACCGGAGGGTGGGCTCTCGCGACATCGTGGGCGGGATCGCGTTCCTGGCCACAGCGGTGGCCGCCCTCACCCTGGGCCTGCTCCACCACGGCCCCTCGTAACCCGCGGGATCCACAAGGTCTGTGCCCGCCACCACAGTGACCGTCGCCGTGGCGGAAGCACAATGCAAACCTCGGGTGCCTGATCGGTGATGGTGTTCAGGGTCGTGACGAGGTGTTACATGCGCTCGGGCAGTGGGCGTGGCGGGGGTCGCACCTCGTGCGCTCGCACGTTCAGGTGATCAACCGGGATCGTGTTGTTGGGCGTACGGTGGCGCGCTTATCCAGGACGTATGGATGAACTCCGCACCGCAGCCAGCCCTCATCGTCCGTTCTCCCGGCGGGAGTTCACGGCCAGTGTCACCGCTGTGGCCGGTACCGCCGCGACCGCGGCAGCGCTCGGTCCGGCTGCGGCGGGCGAGGCCGTCGCCGCGCCCGCCCAGCCTCAACATGCGGCCGCCGGGCCTCAACAGGCGCCTGCGCCCTGCCCGCCCAGATCCACCGCCGACTGGGCCACCTGTCTCGCCGTCGCCCGTGCGCTGCTGGTCGTCGACGACGACAACCAGCCGCTCGTGCCGACGTACCGGAAAATCCTCAACTCGGGTCTGCCCCGCCCGAAGACCAAGGACCCCAAGAAGGTCCTGGTCGTCGGTGCGGGACCGGCCGGGCTCGTGGCTGCCTGGCTGCTGAAGCGGGCCGGGCATGACGTGACGCTGCTGGAGGCCAACGGGAATCGGGTCGGTGGGCGGATCAAGACCTTCCGCACCGGCGGGCACGAGCAGGCGGCGCAGCCGTTTGCTGATGCGCGGCAGTATGCCGAGGCCGGGGCCATGCGCATCCCCGGTAGCCATCCGCTGGTGATGAGTCTCATCGACCAACTCGGGCTCGAGAAGCGGCGGTTCCACCTTGTGGACGTCGACGGTGAGGGCAAGGCCGTCAACAACGCCTGGCTGCACGTCAACGGCATCCGCGTACGCCGCGCCGAGTACGCCAAGGCGCCGCGCAAGGTCAACCGGTCCTTCGGGGTGCCGCGGAAGTACTGGGACACGCCGTCCGCCAAGATTCTGCGCGACGCCCTCGACCCCGTACGCGACGAGTTCAGTACGGCCGGTCCTGACGGTAAGCGCGTGGACAAGCCCATGCCCGAGCGGGTGCGAGGCTGGGCGCGGGTGATCCGGCGGTACGGGGACTGGTCGATGTACCGGTTCCTGACCGAGGGGGCAGGCCTCGACGAGCGCACCATCGATCTCGTCGGCACCCTGGAGAACCTGACCTCACGGCTGCCGCTGTCCTTCGTGCACAGCTTCATCAGTCAGTCGCTGATCAGCCCGGACACCGAGTTCTGGGAGCTGGCCGGCGGCACGGCGACGCTCCCGGACGCGCTGCTGCGGGAGGTACGCGACCTGCTGCGCCTCGACCGGCGTGCGACGCACATCGAGTACTGGGATCCGGAACGGGACAGCGACACATCACATGTCCGCTCGAGCGGCCCGCACGTATGGATCGACACCGTGTCCGAGGGGAGGGACGGCAAGGTCGTACGGGAGGAGTTCACCGGTGACCTCGCGATCGTCACCGTGCCGTTCTCCGGGCTGCGGCAGGTGCAGGTCCGCCCGCTGATGTCGTACGGCAAACGCCGTGCCGTCGCCGAGCTGCACTACGACAGCGCGACCAAGGTGCTGCTCGAATTCGCCCGCCGCTGGTGGGAGTTCGAGGAAGGGGACTGGAAGCGGGAGCTCGAGGCCGTACGTCCCGGGCTGTACGAGGAGTACCGGCGCGGTAAGGCGCCCGCCGACGGGAGTTTGCTCGGCGCGCATCCGTCGGTGCCGTCCGGACACATCAGCGACGCGCAGCGCGCCCTCCCCCACGCTCGAACCGGCTTCGCTCGGCTCGCGCGGGGGCACCCCCATCTCCGCCAACCGCTGGGCGGCCGGCCGCGATCAGCCCGAGGCGGCGCACATCATCGGCGGCGGCTCCGTCTCCGACAACTCCAACCGCTTCATGATCAACCCCTCCCACCCGGTCCCCGGCAGCAAGGGCGGCGTCGTCCTCGCCTCCTACAGCTGGGCCGACGACGCCTCCCGCTGGGACTCCCTCGACGACGATGCCCGCTATCCGCATGCGCTGCGCGGACTTCAGCAGGTGTACGGGCAGCGCCTCGAGGTCTTCTATACGGGAGCCGGGCGCACCCAGAGCTGGCTCCGCGATCCGTACGCGTACGGCGAGGCGTCCGTTCTCCTGCCCGGCCAGCACACCGAACTCCTCGCCGCCATCCGCGCTCCCGAGGGGCCGTTGTACTTCGCCGGCGATCACACGTCGGTCAAGCCGTCGTGGATCGAGGGGGCGTTGGAGTCGGGCGTACGGGCGGCACTCGAGGTGCACCTGGCCTGACTGTTCCGTGTGGGTGGGGAGGCTGTTGCAGGGAAATGTGACACTTGGCCCTTCAAGTGTCACATTTCCGCGCAACAGCCTCCCCACCCCCCGGCTCGCGGCTCAGCGGCGGCGCCGTGGCCTCCGGGCCCCCGCCACCTGCCACAACCTTCCGCCCAACCCTCTGCACAAACTTCTGCACAAACTTCGAAGGATCTTCGCAACCGCGTATCCCCGCTGCACCCCGCCGTATGCCCGTCACAATCCGGAACCGATGGGGCCGCTTGCCCCCTTCAGTGCTCTCGCCGATACGGACCGTAGCCCCTACACTGCGCCGTTCCGGCCCGAAAAGGTGAGCTGTGCGCACCTTTGGCATATGCCGCCGTGGGTGCGCTCGTCGCCGTATCGCAGGGAGAAAGTGCATGATCACCCTGACCATCCCAGCCATGATCACCTTTGGAGTATTTCTGATCGCGATGGTCATGATCGGGGTGATGGCTCACGGAGAGACCAGCACCTTCGAAGACTTCTCCGTCGGCGGACGCCGGCTCAGCGCACCGGTGGCCGCCCTGTCCGCCGGAGCGAGCGACATGTCCGGCTGGCTGTTCCTGGGCCTCCCCGGCGCCGTGTACATGACCGGGATAGGGGCGACGTGGATCGCGGTCGGCCTGATCATCGGTACGTATCTGAACTGGCGGCTCGTCGCGCCCCGCCTGCGCACCTACACCGAGCAGGCCGGCAACTCCGTAACCCTGTCCTCGTATCTGGAGGAACGTTTCGAGGACCGCAGCCACGTGCTGCGCTCGCTCTCGGCCGTCGTCACGGTCGTGTTCTTCACCGTCTACGTCGCCAGCGGACTGGTCGCCGGCGGCCTGCTCTTCAACGAGATCTTCGGCGCCGACTTCGAGACCGGGCTCACCATCTTCGCCGTGGTGATCGTCGTCTACACCATCCTCGGCGGCTTCACGGCCCTGAGCATCACGCACTCCGTCCAGGGCGCCCTGATGTTCCTCGCGGCGGTCGCCCTCCCCCTGATCGCCCTCTGGAAGGCAGGCGGCCCCGGCGCCGTGAACGACGCGATCCGCGACGCGAGCCCGGCGCTGCTCGACCCGGCCGCCGAGGCATCGTTCGCGGACAACGTATGGACGACCGGCGGCCCGCTCGGCACCATCGCGATGATCTCCCTCCTCGCCTGGGGCCTCGGCTACTTCGGCCAGCCCCACATCCTGAGCCGCTTCATGAGCATCCGCGGCACCGCCGACATACCGCGGGCCCGCCGCCTTGGCGTGGGCTGGGCGGCCGTCGTACTGGCGGGCGCCTCGTTCATCGGCCTGGCCGGGATCGCCGTACTCCCCGACCCCCTCGACAACCCCGAGACCGTCTTCATCGAACTGGCCACCCGCCTCGTCAACCCCTGGATCGCCGGAATCCTGCTGGTCGCCGTACTGGCCGCGATCAAATCCACGGTGGACAGCCAGCTCCTGGTCTCGGCCACCTCCCTCACCGAGGACTTCTACCGGGCGTTCATCAACCGCCGGGCCTCCGACACCTCGCTCCTGCTCGTCGCCCGGCTGAGCGTGGTGGCCGTCGCGGTCGTCGCGTACGTCATCGCCCTCAGCGGCGGCGCGGTGCTCGACATCGTCGCGTACGCCTGGGCCGGCTTCGGCGCCGCCTTCGGCCCGGTCGTCCTCCTCTCCCTGTACTGGCCCGGAATGACGGCGGCCGGAGCGAAGGCCGGCATGGTGACCGGCGCCCTGACGGTCTTCTTGTGGGACGACATCGACCCACTCCTCGGCCCGCTGGAGACGGGCATCTACGAGATGGTCCCGGGCGTGCTGGCCGCCACGGCCGCGGCCGTCATCTTCGGCCGGTACGCCGGCCGTACTCCGGCCCGCACCTGGAAGGGCACGATGGAGCATGCGACGCCGATGCCGCGGGTGGGGCAGCCGGAGACGGCGACGGCTTATGACGCGGCGCAGGGTTACGGGGCGGGGGGTTATGGCTCGGCGGGTGGTTACGGTCCGGCGGGCGGCTACGGCACGGGGGCGTACGGGACTCCGGGCTACGACGCACCGGACTACGGCCCTTCGCAGGGGGCGCCGCAGAGTCAGGACTGGTGGCGCTCGTAGCGCTTTGCACTGATTCGGGACCCGGCTTGGTGAGGGCGCAGTCCCTGTGTATACGGGACTTATCAGTCGGGCCCGCCGGTCGGCGGCGGCGCGCGTGGTCGCTGAGTACGTACCACTGCACCCGACGTGGGGTACCAGGGCGACGGCATCCGGCGCCGTTCAAGTGGGCGGCCGGGTCGTGGTGACGGCCCCGCCCACGCGGGCCTCGATGCACTCCTGTTCGCCGTCGGCCGACGCGGGCCGGAAGCAAGCGCGGACGGTGCTGCCGCGACGGACCTCGGTCATCTCCGTATAGATGAAGGTTGCCGCGTCGTCCTTGTTCTTGATGCGCACGCTGTGGGTCGGGCCGCCTGCCGTGACGTCCAGCCGGTCGCCGATCGCGGTCCCCCAGGTCCGGGCCCAGCTCGCGCCGCACTTCTTGCTGTGGCGCAGCTCGACGTAGGCGCCGGTGGCCGTGCGGTGCGAGGCGAGGGTCTCGGGGCCGATACCGCAGATCAGGCGCATCGGGTCCCGGCCCTCGCAGGCGGCTCCGTGGCATTCGGGAGCGAGGGAGAACGGCACGGAGGCCGGCGGCGGTCCGTCCTCCTGAGCCTCCGAGTCCGCCAGCAGGAGGAACAGCAGGGCCGCGGCACCACCGACGATCACGGTGTACGCCGACGCCAGCACCACCAGGAGCCTGCCCCTGTGGAGTCGCCGCCACCCGGTCCCGGCGGGCGGCGTCGACTCCTGAGGATGTGGCCGCGGCGATTCGTCCGCGGCAGGCTCGGGTGCGGGGGTCGCCGCGCGTCCGCTCCAGTGCGACTCGGCGATCTCCCACAGGGCCAGCAGCCGCCCGTCCGGTTCGTTCGCGAGCCGGCACAGTTCCTGTACGGCCTGGCGTGGAGGCAGGCTCTTGCCGTTGAGGTAACGCTCCCAGGAGGACTTGCTGTACGTCGTCCGCTCCGCCAGCGCCGCCAGGCTCAGCCCCGCACCGGCCCGCAGCTCCCGCAGCGCCGCGGCCAACCGGGTGTGTTCCGCGGTCACTTCGCATCCGCCGACCGCAGGGCCTGCCAGGTGGGCGGGTCGATGACTCCGTTCACGATCAGCCCGTTCTGCTTCTGCATGCGCTCGACCGCCCGCCGCGTCTTCGGGCCGAAGACGCCGTCGATCTCCCCTGGTGCGGTGCCCGCCCGCTGCAACAGGCACTGCGCCTCGGCCACTTCGAGCCCCACCTGGGCGTTGGACAGGAGGACGTCCGTGGTCCGGCTCAGGCCCGCGTTCCAGCGGCCGTCACGCTGCTCAAGGCGGCAGGTGTAGATGACCGGCACCAGGGACGCCGACACGGTGGCCGGGGCCGTCGCGGCAACATCGCTGCGGTCGTGCGCGAGTTGGGCGCGGGCCTCGGTGAGCCGCACGGCCAGCAGCAGCGCCGCGGAGACGGACAGCACCGTGACCACGGCTCCCGCCGTGACCGCGGCGCGCAGGTGACGCCGGTACGGCTGCTGCTCCGTGGCGGGTTGTGCCGGTGTCGCGGAAGAGTCCTCGGCGGCGTCGGTGGTGACCACCCGTCCCTCCGCCCAGCGTTGGGCGGCGATCTCGTGCATCACCAGCAGCCGGGGCGGATCGTCACCGCCGACGCGGGCCATCGCCTCGACGGCCTCCCGGGGCGGCAGAGACCTGCCGTTCAGATACCGCTGCCAGGACTTTGCGCTGTACCCGGTCTTCGTAGCCAGTTGACGGGTACTCAGTTCGCTGCGGTCCTTCAGTCTGCGCAATCGCACGATCAACTGGTGGACGTGTGGATGCAGTTCAGCAGGCAGCTCTTTCCAACGCGACATGTTTCCCCCGCTCGCGCCGGGGACCGCGATCCCGGCCCCCGTGTCCCGGGCTCATTCTGCATCAGCTGTCACGGGGATCACAGCGCAGGATCGCGCCCTGGTACGACCCCGCCCTGGCACCGAATCAGCAATTCCCCTTCGGGACAGTCCCGCCGCAGGGACTCGGCGAGCGGCATCTCAGCAGGTCAGCATGCGGGACGTCCCGGGACGAGGTCACTTCTGCGTCGGCTGTGGCCGAGCAAGGCGCGGAACCCGCAGTCTCGTTGCCGGAGCCGGCCGGTGCGGTCGGCTCCGCCCACGACACCTCACCAGGAGTGACCCCATGAAGCTGAAGCTGAACAGGAAGCTGTCGGCGACCCTGCTCACCGCCGGTCTGGCCGCGACCCTGACCCCGCTGACCATCGCGCCCGCCTCGGCCGCCAGCATGCACGGCTGCACGTACCCGCGTGTGTGTCTGTACGACGGCTCCTTCCAGAACGGACGCATCTTCAGCTCGTACCAGGACACCTCCTACCAGGGCGTCATCGGCGGAGGGAACCGGGCGGACGCGGTCGTCAACACCCGTAACGACGACTCCGTCTGGCTGATCGACCAGGGCGCCTCCCCGGACGCGTACATCTGCATCCCGCGGAACACCGCCGCCAACCTCGGCAACTACGCCCACCCCAACGGCGGCACCTGGGCGAACGACGTCGATGTCGTCAAGATCTGGGGCGACCCCGATGACGGGAAGTGCAGCGGAACCTTCCAGGTGCAGCAGGGGCGCGTCGCCGACGGCTGGCGTCCCTGACACACGCGGCCCGTCCTCCTTCGGGGGAGAGGACGGGCCGCGTGCGTCCCCTCCTCTCCGCCCAGTGACCCGTACGAAACCACCCACCGCAAACAAACGGAATACGGGGAAATCATGTCTCTTCGCAGCCGACTCGCGCGCCGCGCGCGGGTCACTCTCATAGGCGCCGCCGCCGGAGGTGTCGCGGCCGCAATCGCCGTCACACCGTCGCTCGCCGACACCGGCACCGACTCCTCGAGGCTGGCGACGGTCGCCGCCCAGAAGGAGATCGGCTACGGGCCGGAGCCCGAGGCCGACAGCAAGCTCGTCACCCAGGTCGGCGAGCCGTCGACCATGGCCACGGCCGCGGCCACGCTCTCGCCCGACACGATGATCAACCGGGCCCGTACCTGGCTCACGGCCAACAACGGAAACCCGGTCCCCTACAGCATGGAGCGCAACTGGACGGACGGCTACCGCCAGGACTGCTCCGGCTATGTCTCCATGGCGCTCGGGCTGGGGAAGCCCGGCCTGAACACCGTCGGGCTCGCCGACTCGAGTGTCACCACGCGGCTCAGCAGCACGAGTCAGCTCAAGAAGGGTGACCTGCTGATCGACTACAGCACCACGGACGGCGACTTCCGTCACGTAGTGATCTTCGAGAAGTGGGCCAACTCGTCGCACAGCGCCTACTGGGCGTACGAACAGCGCGGTACGTACGGCACGACCCACCGGCAGCTCAGTTACGGAATCGGCAGCGACAACTACGACCCCTTCCGCCCGGTCAAGCTGGGTGATGGCGGTGGCGGTGGCGGCGGGGAGGCCCCGTCCCCCGGTGCCTCCTGGCCGATCCTCCAGAACGGTTCCGAAGGTGCGGACGTACGGTCCGCCCAGCAGCTGCTGACCGCGCACGGCTACAGGCTCGAGGCCGACGGCATCTTCGGCCCGGACACCCGCTCGGCGGTGACCCAGTTCCAGAGGTCCAAGTCCCTGGCCGCTGACGGCGTCATCGGCCCGGACACCTGGTCAAAGCTGATCAAGACGGTGCAGTACGGCTCGTCCGGCCAGGCGGTGGCGGCAGCGCAGACGCAGCTGAACGTCTACGGCTACGGCCTCACGGCCGACGGCGAGTTCGGCGCGAAGACGAAGTCGGCGACGGAAGCCTTCCAGCAGAACCACGACTTGCAGGTCGACGGCATCATCGGCCCGAACACCTGGCGCACCCTACTCGGCACCCGCTGACCCGACCGCTCCCGCCAACCACCCGACGGCTCCTTCCCACTGCACCCGCAGCGGGAAGGAGCCGTACTCGGTGGGGTTTGCCGCGGCCATCCGATACGCCTGCCTTTGCCGCCACCGAAGCGGGCCACGTCCACGGCCGTGGCCCAGTCGGCGGCCGCCCTTCAGCGGGGAGCCGGGCTGCACGGGCACAAGTAGCCCTTGACGCCATGCTTGGTGCGACCGCCGTGCAGTGTTCCGTGGGCTCGTCAGCCCTGTTCTTCGCTCTGGTTGGCTGGCTCCACGGGGCGCTTGGCGACGAAGGAGCCGAGGCCGACCTCTGCTCGGATCAGCCCTTCCGTCTTGAGGTAGGTCAGGGCCTTCTGCGCGGTCGAGGCCGCGATGCCGAACTCCGCGGACAGTTCGACGACGGACGGCACTCGCGCACCCACGGGGTAGTCGCCGGAGGTGATGCGGGTCTCGATGGCTGCGGCGACCTGGCGCCAGACGGGTCGGGTTCGGTCAAGCTCGGGGCTCATGCGGTTGACGCTAAAACTCTGCGGTAGACCGCGCGACCGCAGTAGACTGCGGTAGACCGCGCTGATGTGGCCGGCCCGGAAAGACATAGACCCCCGCGACGGATGGAGCCGTCCGGGGGCGCGGCCACCAACTTGGATCTGAACGGAGTTGATGACATGACGGACCTTATCGGTCGCCTCATTGCCTGGGTGAGCCTCCTGCTCAACCCACGCGGTGCGCACCGACGCGTCGCACGCCGCCGACCACACCCGACCGCCCCCGAAGTACCCACCGCCCCACCCCTGGCCCGAGCCGAACTCCCCACCCACCGCAGCCCTTACGGCCTGGACACCCCTCACGACGGCACCGCCACCGTGGCCGTACGCCCCTACGTGACCGCCCACGAGAAACGTCAGCGGCGGCGCGAGCTAGCCATGGCCGCTCTGGGGCTGGACACACCCGGCCCCTACTGGATCCACGGAATGGATGTCGCCTGATGGGAGCGGCACATGAACCGTCGCTGAACCCGGAGCCACCCGACCCAGCCCAATCCCCGTTCAGGCCACGGCTGTTGCCCTGGTTCAATGCTGAGGAGAAGCCCTGCTACCTGATCGCCGACGAGAGCGGCGGACCCGTGTCCCGCCTCGCCGACACCACGGAGACCGTCCAGCTAGGCATGGGGACGGAACTCCTCGCCCACGCCCGTGACATCCTCCCGGACACCCCGCGGGGCGAACTCCGTTTCCTCGCCGAGTGTTTGACCGAGGCTCTCGGCGACGCCCTCCGGGTTGCCGAGAGCCGAGGGCGGCGCCTGACACGCGACTGAGCTCCAGTGAACGGGGTTACTGCGCTCAAGGGACCTCGTGAAGTCGCAGCCCGCCGAACACGTCAGCGGCGGCCGGGTGCGCGGTGGCGGCGCTGGTCAGTTGCGCGGTGCGGGTGGGGCGGTGAAGGGGTCCTTCAGGTCCATGAGTGCTCGAGTCAGCTCCCGGAGGGCGGTGAATGCCTCGCCGAGGGGGACCCCTTCACGTTTCCAGTGGTGCGGGGTCCGGGTTCCGGCGGGCGCCGCGCCCAAGTCCTGGTCCAGATCGACCTCGACACCGACCTCCACGGCGCAGAGCTCGGGACCGACCGAAAGCGCTGCGTAGAGGTCCACCACACCGGCGTCGCCCTGAACCGCATCGAGGGCGCGGTCGAATCGGTGCGTGGAACGCAGCTCGAACAGATCGCCGTGCCGCGTCAGCAGAACCTGGCTCAGAAGTTCGGCCTCCTCGCCGAAGTCGTAGTCCATCAGGAGCTCCGTGGTGAACTCGTCGAGCTCCGCGTGGCAGGCATAGAACTCCGCGAGAAACGCGTAGCTGCCGGTGCTGCTGTCGTCGTGGTCGTCCATATGCGCTCCGATCAAACGGTGGAGGGTGGACTCGGTGGCGGCCCCGGACGGAGGTCCCTGATCAGGTAGCGGTCCCAGATCGCCGCACTGCGGTAGGGACCGCAGCCCTCACTGTCGACTTGGGACTCGTCGAAGCGGACCCAATAGACGAGCTCGCCTTCCCGTGCTAACGCGTGGTCAACCGGGAATGGCGGACGCAGGTTGTCCACCGTTCCCAAGAACTCCACCGGCCACGGGCCGGCCCAGGCGGGATCCTGGATGACACGGACACGTGTGCCCACGGGCCAAGCGTTCGCTGGCCAGCCAGGGGAAGACCGGGCGGCCTCCTTGTTCATCACTTGCCTCATTTCCTGGGTGGCCGTACCGAGAACACCTCGAAACCCTCACCGGTGTGCAAGGAGGCGCTGGTCAGCGCCACTCGGGCGGGATGTTAGCGACCTGCTTCAGCAGTCTCATGCCTTGGAGTAGCCGTCGCCCCGGTGAGGAGGCGACTGCTTTCGGGAGGCCTGTGTTCAAGGGCAGCAAGTCTCGCCCGTTTCCTCGAAGGGCGCGGGGAAAGCGAACCATCCCGGTTTCGTGAGCGGGGCCGATTCCGAGCTTCCGGCAGCGGCGACTGTGCTGTCGCCGCTGCCGGAGACGTCCCTGCGGCCCTCAGGCCGAGGCCGCGTCAGCGCATCCAGTCCGGTGACTCGACGCCCCCGAACTTGTTCCACGCGAGGCAGTAGGCCCGCGATTCGGGGCCCACGTCGTCCCAGACCGCTCGGAGATCGAAGCCGTTGTCCCAGGCGTTGAGGAGCGCTTCGAAGAAGCCGGTGGCGACCGCTGTGCCGTCGTACTCGCTGCCGGACGTCATGACCTCTTCCAGGATCCGGAACACCTGCCGCGTCTGCTCAGGCGTCAGCTCGGCCGACCGCTCGGCGAGCACCTGTCCCAGATCAGCCAGGCGGAGGAGGAGCGGTGGGACATCGTTCTCGTCCTCGGGGTCGCCTGGCCAGTCCGCGACATAGGCTCTGTGCTTGGCCGCCAGGACGTCACTGACTTCGAGTAGCTGACTGAACCAGGGTGGGGTCGGCATCGCAGTCCCTTCCGCGCGTTCTGCACGCATCAATCGAATCCAGAGGGATACGACACACGTTCAGTCGAGGCCGTCCTCCGTGTTGTACGGCAAAAGGCTCAGTCTGTGTCAGTGGCTGCCAGCACCGCGATCTCCCGGCGGCCGGGGCGCAGGGCCGCGACAGCGAGGTCCCAGGCCACCTCGTGGAACCAGTCGGATGTGGTGGCGATACGGAACCACTCTGTCTGCTCGACCAGTTCCGCGACGCGGGTGAGCGGCGTGTCCGCCGGGGCGCCGGTCAGGCCGCGAAGGGAACGCCAGGCAGCGAGCCTTCCGTACGCGCCGTACAGGCCGGACCCGTAAGCCGGGGAGCGCTTCGCCGCGGAAAGCAGGACCCGTAGCACCGAGTGGGAGGTCGACGCATACAGCTGGGCTGTGGACTCCCCTTCCGGCCAGGGGGCGAGCGGAAGACGCTCGAAGACGGCCGCGAAGTCGTCCGGCGCGACTGGGTCCGGCGACCAGAACTCCTGTGCTGCGACCATCCCGTTGGATGCGGAGCGCCAGTGCTGTACCGCGGCGCCCATGACCTCGGCCAAGGCGTCGACGGAGATCTCCGTCATGTCGATGTCCGCTGTGCGCCGCCTCATCGACGGTGAGGCGTGGAGCTCGGGCCCGTCGAATACGGCCAGGGGTGTCGGCGGCACGAACCAGGTCCAGGTGTTGTCCGCGTTCGGTGGCCTGCGCAGGCCGCGCTCCGTCGGGAGCAGGCTCAGTGGCAGCGCCGCGAGCGGGTGGCCCTCGTCGACGAGTTCACCGGCGAAGGAACAGAGGGCCGGGTATTCCTCCACGCGCCCGGAGGTGAGCACCAGTTCGTGGAGAAGACATGCCGCGAACTCGCGGGAATGGACCGAGCCGGATCCGGCTCCCTCGGCGAACACCAACTCCGCGATGTCCTCGATCCGGTGGCCATGAGCGACGAGGGTCGCCAGCCGCCGCTCGGCCCGCAGGCGATCGGAGGCCGCGGTTCCCAGGTAGGCCGGTAGGCGCAGCAGCGTACGCAGGCTGTCGCGCCCCGCATGAGCCGACAGCGCACGCAGAATGCGGTCCAGGATCTGTCCGTGCTGCGACGGGACGTCTTTCCCGGCGGTGGCCCAGGCGGTGATCTCCTCGCCGAGGCCGCCGACCCAGGCGAATCGACCGGCGGAAACCTCGCGGTCGATCGCCGTTCCGACGAACATCGTGTACGCCGCGTCGGCGGTGGCAAGAGTTGCTGCCGTGGCATGACCCGGGGCTTCCTTGTTGATCACCGGCACACCTCGTATACGCAGACACGGCAGATGCTCTCCTCGTCGGGGCCGGGTGGCGGCTCGAATCCCTGCTCCGTCGACATGCCTTCCTTTCACCGGCGAGCGAAGGCGCCGGTCAGCGCCACTCAGGCGGGATATTGGCCAACTGCTTCAGCAGGTCCCAGTCTTTGGGTTTGAGAGACGGAGATCGCCATTGCGCGCCGTTTCCGACCCAGTAACCGCGGAAGTCGCGGATGCCCCTCAACCCCTCCCAGGTACCGGGGTCCCCCATGTCGCCGATACCCGACTCGGTTCCGCAGCACGGGCAGATGGCACTGGTGGGAACACCGTGCTCCCAGAAGCGCTCCTCGTCGTATCCGCAGATACGACAGAAGTCCTCTGCATCCTCCGCTCCACTGATGTCCTGCTCGTCTGTCATGAAGTTCCTCGCTGTACTGTCGCGCCGCGGAAGAAACGGTCGGGGCGCAGGAAAGGCCCGAGTTGACGGCGTCGCCATATGCGGGCCGATCAGGGGCAGTCGGTGTCGGTGGCCACCAATGGAGCGCCGGACGGTGAGCCTTCCGTACAGTCTGGTCCACGTCTCGTTGGCCCGTGAGACCAGGTGTGGCGGATCGCCAGGGATCCGCCACACCTTCACTGCCGCACGGAGGCGCCGGTCAGCGCCACTCGGGTGGGATGTTGGCCAACTGCTTCAACAGGTCCCAGTCTTCGGGCCTGTGGCGCGGGGAATCCCATTTGGCTCCGGAGGCCACCCAATAGCCGCGAACCTCGCGTACCTGCGGCAGATTGTCATCGCCGATACCGGACTCCATCCCGCAGCAGGAGCAGATCACGTACTGCGGCACGCCAAACTCGTTCCACAGCACCTCGCCGTCGTCCAGACCGCACACCCGGCAGGCCGTCTCCGGCGTCCGCATGACGCCCTTCACTGTTTGTTCGTCCATTTCACCTGCCATGTCACCTGACCTCCGTCCCACGGCCCGGCTCGTTGAGCCAGTCTTCCACCGTCGTCCGGTAGCCGCCCGGATTGGTGGTGGCGTCGAAGGGACGCGGCTTGTACATCGTTTGCGGAATGCCATCGGGCGAGTAGGCGGCCCATGTCTTGTTCTTGATGTCGAAGATCGCCTTAGACCCGCCGTTCTGCTGGTAGATGCGGTATCCCGGCACGGGCTTCAACTGCCTCGCGAGATCGCCGTACCGGTGGGCAAGTTCCACGTACTGCGTCGCATTGTGCAACTCGGGGAAGTCACTCTTGTGCTTCTTCCAGTGGGAGGCCGCGTTGCCTACGTTCGACAGCCCTTTGCGGGGGTTGGCTGTCCAGATGTGCGGCGTCTTGCCCTGAGCCCACATCGACTTCGAGAACGCCTCGACCGCTCCGAGCCCGCTCTTGCCCCACTTGCCCGTGGTCGCTGCCCAGCCAAAGAAGGGAACCGCTGCCGCGCAGGACAGGGCGGAGTTGACGGCGTCGCCCTCAGCCCCGTACCAGCCGCAGTTGACGAGGTCGGCGGCCTCGCCGAAGCCGGGGACCAGGCCGCCGGCGTCGAGGATGAGGTGGCCGGCGCCGCTGACGTAGTCCCACCAGTCGGCCTCGTCCTCGGCTGCCGCGGCGCCGAAGGCGTCCTCCATCGTCTGGAGTTCCGCCGTGGCCTTGCGCTCCTCCTCGTTCCTGCGCTGCTCCTCGGCTTCCTGCACGAGCTTCTCGGCCGTGGCGATCCAGGCCTGGATGGCCGCCTTGTTCGCCGCCGCGGAGTCCTTGCCCGCTGCTACGGCCGAGGCGCGGGCGGCGTTGGCCGCCTGCCATGCCTCTCCGGCGGATCCGGCCGCGGCTGAGGCCGAGGCCTCCGCACGCGCAGCCGAGTTGCTCGCATCGCGCGCGGCGCGGTGGGCGTCCGCCTCCGCCTGACGGGCGGTCTTCGCAGACGCCGCCGCCTTCGCCGCGGACGCCTCCGCGTCCTTGGCGGACTTGCGGGCCTGCTCCGCGTACGTTCCGGCCTTCGTTGCGGACTCGTTCGCCTCCTTGGCCCAGCCAGCGGCCTCGATGGCCTCCTTGCGCGCCTCGGCCGCCGCCTTGAGAGCCTCGGCCGCGTTCTTCTGAGCGGTCGCGGAGGCGCCGGCGGCGGAGGCGATCAGCCGCTGTACGCGGGCGACATGGGTCGCGCTCAGCAGGTCCTGGCGCAGTGCCTTGTACTGCCCGACCTCGATGAAGGCGTGCAGCAGCTGCGGCGGGCCTTCCAGGGCGACACGTGCGGCGGCCTCGACCTCAGGGCCGCCGCTTTCCTTCAGCTGCACCGCTCGTACGCGCTCGTCCTGGGTGCGGGCCGTGTAGTAGCCGGTGGTGATGAACTCCCGCAGCTTCTCGGTCGAATCGGCGTCGAGGGCGGCTTGCCCGGCCTGCATGACGCCAGGGCCTGCGCCTTCCATGAGCTGAACGACCTTGACGCGGTAGTCATTGGCGCCCGCGACATGCTGGCCCGTGCTCAAGAACGCGCTGATATCGGCGGGAGTGCCGTCGAGCGCGGCTTCCGCGGCCTGGCGCACACCGGCCGACTCGGCGTCGGAAGCCAGGCGGGCGGTACGGGCGTACTCGTCCTGTTCGTTCGCCTCATTCCAGCCGGTACGGATGTACTCGATGACCTGGTCGTCCGAGCCGGCCAGGGCCACTTCGGCGGCGGCGGCGCTCCAGGGGCCGCGGGTCCTGGCCATGTGCAGTGCCACCTTGCGGGCCTTGGCGGCCGCCTCCGCGCGGTCGGAGTCCGGGTCGGTGACCTCCCGGGCGAGCCGCTCGGCCTCCTCGTCGAGCCGCTTCGCCTCCTCGGCGGCCTGCCGTGCGTCGGCCCTGCGCTGGTCGTCGCGGTCCTTGAGGGACTTGGCGCGCTCGATCGCGGAGTCGGTACGGGCGACGAGCTCGGCCGACTCGACCTCACGGGCCAGAGTGTGCGTGGTACGGGCCTTGGTGACCGCCTCCGCGGCGTCGTCCGCCGCGTTCTTGGCCGCCTTGGCGTGTTTGGTGGATTCGGCGGCCGCGTCAGCCGCATGCCCGGCGTGCTCGGCCGCGTCGTCCGCGGCAGCGGCGGCCTTCTCCGCGTGGTCGGCGGCCTTCTTGGCCGCGTCCCGCGCCTCGAACGCGGCCGTGGCCGCCCTGCGGGCCAGCGTCTCGGCCCGGTTGGCCGCCCTGGTGGCGGCGGCGGCATGACGACGTGCCTCGGCGGCAGCGGCCCTGGCCCGTGCGGCCTGGGCAGCGGACACATTGGAGTGCCCGCTCGCCTCGGACGCGGCGTTCGCGGCGGCGTCGGCGTTGGCGCCGGCACTCGCCGCGGCCTTGGCCGCGTTGCCCGCCTCGGTGGCGGCGGTGCCCGCGAACCCGGCGGCCTCCGCCGCCTTCTTGGCACCCTTGGCGGCATCGCGGGCATCCTCGGCCGCCTTACGCGCGGCGGACGCCTTGCTCGCGTCGGTGGCGGCGGCAGCGGCGGCACCCCTTGCCCGGGACGCGGCCTGGGCAGCCGCGGCGGCAGCGGAGGCCGCCTGCGATGCGGCGTTGGCGGCCACCCGGGCCGAGGTGTTGGCGGCCTGGGCGGACTCGATGGCCTCCTGGGCGGCGCGGGCCGCCCCCTTGGCCGCGTCCGCCGCGCGTCCCGCCGCGTTGGATGCCTGCTTGGCGTCGTTCTTGGCCGCCTCGGTCTCCCGTGCGGCCTTCTGCGCGGCTTCCTTGGCGAGCGCGCCCGCGGCGACGGCCCGAGCGGAGGCTTCCTTGGCGGCCTCCGTCTCCTTGGCGGCCTGGCGCCCGGCTTCCTGGGCGAGCGTGGCGAGTTCGGCGACGGTGGCCTGTTCCTGGTCGCGGGCGCGGGCGGTGTACTGGCCGACCTCCAGGAACTCGCGTACGTCCTCGATGGTGCCGTTCATCGCGAGCCTGGCGGCCTCACGGGTGGCCGGCCCGCCGGTGCTCATGATCTGGACGGTCTGCACCCGGGTGTCGTTGTCGCGGGCTGTGTACTGGCCGTCGTCCAGGAACTTGCGACGGTCCTCCGGTGACCCGTTCAGGGCCTGCTCGCCGGCTTTCTTCACGCCAGGGCCGCCGGCGGAGATGATCTGCGTGATCTGGACCCGGAGGTCCTGTTCGAGCGGGGCCTTCCAGCCGTCCTTGAGAAAGGCGCGCAGGTCCTCGGGTGTGCCGGCCAGCGCCTTCTGCGCGGCCTCGCGCACCCCGCGACCGCCCGCGGAGAAGATCTGGACCGTGGCCACCCGGTCGTCGGAGAGCTGAGCGACGTCCTTCTCGTGGTCCAGGAACTCCTTGACGTCGGCGTCGGATCCCATGAGGGCGACCTCGGCGGCAGCCTTGACGCCCGGGCCACCCGTCTTCCACAGCTCCACCACCCGGCCGCGGTCGGTGGCGGGGAGGTGGTCGGTGACCGTGCCGTATTCGTCCCAGTCGATCACCTCGTCGGCGGTGGCCGGAGCGGCTCCGACGACTCCCGCGACAAGAGCGAGGAACAGGCTCAGGCACAGCGCACGCATTGCGGCGACCGCACCTTTTCTCCGTATGTACCCCCGGTTGTTGATTCCCCCCGGTCTCTGCCCGCCCGCGCGGAACCATTCGAATCGGAAACGATTTCTTCGTCTCAAGGAACGAGCACCCCTCCGTGCGCCGACAACTCCCCTGTCCGTCTTGCGGCTTTGGCTTGGCTCTGGGCGGACGTGGACGGAAGTCGGCGCGGGGCAAGCCTGGTTCAGGGTGTGTAGGCAGGTCTTTTTCGCGGCCGCCTGCGGCGGCCGACTGAACGTGATCCCCCGACCGGAGAGCGATCATAAGTTCAACTCAGAAGCTTCACAAAGCAGTTGACGGTGCTTTACATCACCTTTACGACCGCGAGGCTATGAGATACCTTCCCGTCTCACGTAACGAACCAGGGGGTCGTACGGGGGGTGGGGAAGAGCTCTGGGCTCTCGTGCTGCCGTAACGACGCCCGGAGAGACGAGAGACCACTCGTGCAGCTTTCCTTTATCAGGCGTCTCGCTGTGGCTTGTGCCGGCGCATTCGCCGTCACGCTGGGGGCATTCACCGCATACGCCGCGACGTCGGCGCCCACCGCGGTTCCGGCGGCCGAGGCCGCGGACGATCTGCCGCCGTTCGCGGTCGAGGATTTCTCCTATCCGAACGCGGATCGCATCCTGGCCGAAAAGGGCCTGAAACTCATCAAGGGCAATGGCCGTCTGCTGTTCACGGAATGCGACGGATCCGCGGGCCTGATCGAGGTCTGGACCCGCCAGACCCCGGACGGCCGGTACTGCTTCAAGCCAGACGGAAAGGGCGGCTTCCTGACCCTGGAGGTCCCGGACGTCTACGCCCTGCAGACCACAGACAACCCCATCAGCGCCGACCTCACTGCGGCGGGCGAGACCGCGACCGTGGACGTGGCGAAAAACCAGTTCAAGGGCGTGGGCGAAGGCGTTGGCGACGCGCCCGCCGTCCTGGTCGAACTTCGCGTCACCGGCTGACGCCTCCCGCCCTTCCGTCACACCACCTGAGGAACAGAACTACGTGTCCAGATCACGTCCGCGCGCGACGGTCACCGTCGCCGCACTCGTCGCGGCGGCCGCAGCCGCGACCTCTCTCACTACTGCGCCCGCGTTCGCCGTAGCCGGCGATCCCGTCGCCGGCGGCACTTACGCCTTCACCGCCAAGCTCGTCATGGGCGACACCGAACGCGCCTGCTCCGGCGCCCTTGTGGCGCCCCAGTGGATCGCCACCGCCGCCAGCTGCTTCGCCACCGATCCGCAGCAGCCGGGGACGGTCATCGCGGGGAAGCCCGCCTGGAAGACCACCGCGACCATCGGCCGTACCGATCTCGCCTCCACCACGGGAACGGTCTCCACGGTCGTCGAGATCGTGCCGCACCAGGGCCGTGATCTCGTACTGGCCCGGCTCGCCCGGCCCGCCACCGGGGTCACACCGGTGCCGCTCGCCTCAGCCGCACCCGCCGCGAGCGAGAGCCTGAAGGCCGCGGGATACGGCCGTACGAAGACGCAGTGGGTGCCCGGCAAGCTGCACTCGTCCGCCTTCACCGTGAACGGCGTGCCTGCCGCCGACTCCGTCAATCTCGCTGGTGCGAGCGCCACTTCGGCGATCTGCGCGGGCGACACGGGTGGCCCGGTCATGCGTGAGACCGGTGGCAAGGCCGAGTTGGTCGCGGTCAGCAGCCGGTCCTGGCAGGGCGGTTGCTTCAACAGCGAAGAGACCCGTACGGACGCGGTCGCCACCCGCGTGGACGACGTGGCCGCCTGGATCGAGGCCACCGTCAGCACGCCCCGCCCCACTGACTTCAACTGCGACGGCGCCGAAGACCTCGCCATAGGCGACCCCAAGGCGACCATCGGCGGGGACGCGAACGCCGGGCTCGTGCGGGTCATGTACGGCGGCGGCAAGGGCAACGCCGAGTTCACTCAGGACCTCGACTCCGTGCCCGGTGGTTCCGAAGCGGGTGACTGGTTCGGTGAGCAGCTTGCGGTGTTCGACCACAACGAGGACGGCTGTACTGACCTTGTCGTCGGTGTCGCTGCCGAGGCCATCGGGTCCGCTTCGGACGCCGGCCATGTGGTCGTGCTCTACGGCGCTCCGGGTGGACTGACCAAGGGGCAGGCGGCCCTGACCCTTGAGCAGGGCAGCGGTGCGGGTGCTGTCAAGGCTGCCTCGTCCGAGGCTGGGGACCGGATGGGTCACGCCATCGCCGCAGGTCACACCGCCGCAGGCGAGCCGTACCTGCTGATCGGGGCGCCCGGCGAGGACACCGGCAGCGTCGCCGACGCGGGCAACACCTTCTACCTGCGCGGCAATGTCAACGTCGCCGTGGGCCAGGACAGCCCGGGCATGCCGGGATCGGCCGAGAAGGGTGACCGGCTCGGTACCTCCGTCACCGGCTCGCCCAACCACATCGCGATCGGCGCTCCGCAGGAGGCCATCGGCACCAACGCCGCCTCCGGCAGCATCACTGTCCTCAAGCATCAGTTGAGCTCGGACGGCATCCCGGCCCTCGCCGCGGCCGTCGACCAGGACGTCGCCGGTATCAGCGGCTCGGCGGAGGCCAACGACGAGTTCGGCTCGTCGCTTTCGACGGTCGCCTACCGCCCCACCGGCGCCGCCACCGCGACCGACTCGATCATCGCCGTCGGCTCTCCCGGCGAGGCCGTCGCGGTGAACAACGCCAACCGGGCGGACGCCGGGCGGGTCCTCGCGCTCCGGGTGACCGGGGCCGGAGCGGTCAGCGAGCTCGCCGACTTCGGGCAGGAAGCCGTCGATGTGACGGGCACCGCCGAGGCCGGCAACCGCTTCGGCGCGAAGGTGTCCGCCGTCAACACGTCGCCGAACGCGGTGAGTTCCGCCGCCGGTCTGCGACTGGCGGTCGGCATACCGGGCGAGGCCATCGGCACGGTGAAGAGCGCCGGCGCCGTGCAGACCTTCTCGCTCCTCGGCGCGCCGGGTGGCTCCGACTCCTTGCTCGAGGCGGGCAACGGTCTGCCCGGCGCCCCGGGCGCCAACCAGCTCGTCGGCAACGCGATCCACGCCACCGCCACCCGGCTCTACATCGGCATGCCCAACGGCCCCGCCACCCACGGCGCCGTGTACGCCCTGCCCTGGGCGAGCCCGATCGGGACGACCGGAGCGGTGACGACGTACCAGCCCGGCCAGAACGGTCTGCCCGCCGCAGGAAAGGCCTTCGGCACGGCCATCCGATAGCCGCGCCCGCCGCACCGTACGCCGAACCTCCCCGGTCACATCCACGGACGTGACGGGGAGGTTCGGCGTTCGGGCCCTCCGACCCGGCTGCTGTGGCGGCCAAGCGAGCCCCGCTCACGGGCGGTGCGGCTGGTGCGGGGGCACCTTCGTGAGCGGCTTCGGCGCGGTCGTGGCGTCCGGCACGTAACCGAGGCGGCCGCGGGTGGTGAGCAGCAGGATGAGGGCCGAAGCAGCGGAGGTGAGCAGGAGGGCGTGGGTCGTGGCGTCGGAGGACAGGGTGGGGAACATGTCCGACCAGGCGATGGAGATGTAGTTGTTGATGCCGCAGTGCAGCAGCATCACCAGCGGCATGCTCCCGCCGGAGCGGTTGAACACCCAGGTCATGACGAAGCTGAGGGCGATCGCCGAGACCACGAACTCCAGCGGCTTCATGATGCCCACATCCGGCCCGCCGCCCCAGTCGCTCAGGAACAGCGGCAGGTGCCAGCAACCCCAGAGGACGCCGACGACGAGGGTGGCGAGCACAGGGCCGTAGCGGCGCTGCATGCGCGGCATGGCGAACTCGCGCCAGCCGGGCTCCTCGGCGAGCCCTGTCGTGATCATCTGCAGGATCAGGCCGGGCAGGAACGCGGCCAGCACGGTGGCGGACGGCAGTTCGGGGGCGCGGTCGGCCAGTGCGGCCGACGCCAGGATCAGCGCCGCGGGCACCGAGACGAGCACCACGGCGTACCAGCGCCAGCTGACCTTGAAGTTGGTCATCCGTCGGCGCCAGGCCCGTAGTCCGGTACGTCCCTCGATGATGCCGGTGACCAGCAGGGCCGACGCGATCGGGCCGAGGTAGGCGCCAGGGAGCACGCCGAGCAGTTGGGAGCTGCCGGCCGCCCCGGGGAAGGCGAAGTTCCAGACGCCCAGGCCGTTTTCGGACAGTACGTACGGTGTCCATGCCGCCCAACTCAACAGGTAGGCCAGCGAGAAGAACCAGGTCAGCGGACGGCGGCGGATGCTGCCCCGCAGACTGCCGCGGTCGCCCTCCGGGCCGGTGGGCGTCGGTCGGGTGGCGGAGGTGACGGGTGCGACCTGTGCTCGGGAACTCATCGCGGGGCCTCTTCGGAGACGGCTGATGTGACGTGTCCAGCACACCAACCACGGGCCCGCAGATCATTGCCGCGCACGCCCCAACCGCGGGTGCAGCAGGCTGTACCCCGCGATGCGCATACGTCCCGTGAGCTGCGCGTCCGCGTGGCAGTGCCCGGCCACCCCCCGGTCGGCACACAGGGTGGGCTGCTTCGTTTCGCCCCGTGCGGCCCAGGGGGCCGAGGTATGTGCGCGAACTTGTGACACTTCCACGTGCAAGTGTCACAAGTTCGCGCGCACACCTCCCTGCCCTGCCTTGCCCTCCCTGCCCTTCGTGCTGCTCGGCCGAAGGTGCACGGAACGGACGTAGACGTCCGCAGGCCCAGTTCCGTCGCCTTCCGTCGCCGCAAACGAACTGCCCTGGCCGCGTGCGGACAGGGCAGTTCGTACCGTCGGGCGCTTCGTCAGAGGCCGAACTCCTGGGCCGACAGCCCGAGTACCGAGCACGCCTCGCGCAGGACCTGCTCCTCGGCGGGCGCGATGTAGCCGTCCGCGCCCGCGACGACGAAGCCGGTCTGCACGACCGCCCTGGCCTCCGTCGGCTTCTTCGCGGCCTTGGCGATCTCCTGAAGGACCTCGGTCTTGCCCTGCTGGAAGTTGAACGCCAGCTGGTCGACATGCTTGTTGAAGCGCTGGCGCAGCTGCTCGGGCGGGAAGTTCTGCAGGACGTCGTTCTGGACGATCAGGCCCTCCACGTGCTGCCGCTCGGCCGGGTCGACGTTTCCGTCGGCGGCGGCGACCAGGGCGCACATCGCCATGCTGGCGTCGCGGTAGGAACCGCTCTTCAACTCCGTCTTGAGGGAGGTGAGCTGGGACTTGAGCATGCTCACCATCTGAGCCTTCGAACCGCCGGAGGACCTGGAGCCGCTCGGCCGGTGTCCACCGGAGCCGCCCCGCGCCCCCTGCGCCTGCTGCAGACCCTTGGCCTGGTCCTTGATCTTGTCCCACATAGCCATCCGTGCCACCTCGGCGTAAGCCCATGTCGTTTGTCGCTACGGTCGTTCGCGTGCGTTCGCACGTCCTTATCGCCAACTCCTCCCCGCCCGGCGAAGTTCCATGACGTGACTCGGACGGCAGAGGCGTAACGATCTCAATGGTTAAGAATTCACCCACCCGGTCGGGCTTTGGTAAGGCTTGCCTCATATGCTTGCGTGGCCCCGTCGCCGTAAGCCGTACGCCATGCGCCGGGGTGTGACCCACATCGGCCCGCCCCGACCCGCCCGGACCAGCCCAGACCCGCCCTCCCGCACGACGTACGACAGGACCCACCATGCGCACCACCACCCGCGGCCTCCTCGCGGCGCTCGCTCTCGGCCCGCTGCTGACCGGCTGTTTCGTGTCGGACGAGGGCGGTTCGGCCACCGATGGAGCGGGGGGATCGGGCGGCCGACTGAAGGTCGCCCTCGCGGTGCCGCCCGCGCAGGCGCTGTCCCCGTACAGCAATGACGCCACCGTGCTGAGCAAGCTCTCCGTGGCCGAAGGCCTCACCGCGCTGAACAAGGACGGGGCCGCCGCGCCCGCGCTGGCGAAGTCCTGGAAGCAGGTGAACCCCACGACCTGGAGCTTCGAGCTGCGCAAGGCCACGTTCCAGGACGGCACCGACGTCACCGCCGAGTCCGTCGTCAACTCCCTTGAGCAGGCGGGCAAGGCCGCGCCCAAGCCCCGCGTCCTCAGTGACGTGACGCTCACCGCCAAGGCCGACGACGCCGACACGGTCACGCTCACCACCAAGGCCGCCGACCCGGTGCTGCCGCTGCGGCTCGCCAGCCCCGCGCTGGGCATCCTCGCCCCGAAGGCGTACGCGAAGGACGGCACCGTCAGCCCGGTCGGCACCGGCACCGGGCCGTTCGGGATCACGAAGCTCACCGGGAAGACCAAGGCCACGCTCGACCGCTTCGACGGCTACTGGGGCGGCAAGGCCAAGGCGCCCGGCGTCGACGTGACCTGGATCCTGGACGGCACCGCCCGCGCGAGCGCCCTGCGCGGCGGCGACGTCGACATCGCCGAGTGGATCCCCACCGCCCAGGCGAAGTTGCTGGACAAGGACACCCGGCACGAAGTGCCCTCCGTACGGACCGACAGCCTGGTCCTCAACACCGGCAGCGGCCTCTTCACCGACGCCTCGCTGCGTGCCGCGGCCCGCGAGGCCGTGGACGGCGGCGCCCTCGTCGACTCGGTCTTCGGCGGGTACGCCGACCCGGCGCAGGGCCTGTTCGGGCCCGCCGTCTCCTGGGCGGACGACAACCGGGTGGCCGTGAGCGGACGCGCGCAGGCCGCGAGCGCCGCCGACGTCAAGGCGAAGACCAAGGGCAAGACCCTGCGCCTGGCCACCTACACCAACCGTGCGGAACTCCCCGAGGCCGCCACCGTCCTCCAACAGCAGCTGGAGAAGGCCGGGTTCACGGTCAAGCAGGACGTACGCGAGTACACGCAGATGGAGGCCGACCTCCTCGCGGGCAAGTACGACGCGCTCGTCTTCTCCCGCGTGACGCTCCTCGACACCGGCGACGCGGTCGCGTACCTCGCCAGCGACTACACCAGCGACGGCGTCTACAACATCGCCGGACTGAAGGACCCGAAGGTCGACCAGGCCATCAAGTCCGCCGCCGAGGAAGGCGACACGAAGCGACGTCAGCAGCAGATCATGCGGGCCGAGGCGGAGATCCTGCGCACCGACGCGGTCGTACCGCTGGTGTACGAGAAGGTTGTGCAGGGCATCGCCACCGACGTCGAGGGCGTGCTTCTCGACCCGCGCGAGCGGTCGTTGGTCGACGTCGACACCCATGTGAAGTAAGCAGCGCCGGATGAGCGCCAAGTCCGTCGGTGCCGACTCCCGCCCGTCCCGGTGGCGCGCGGGGGTCGGCCGCCTCGTCGCCGGGACCGCGCTGCTGACGGCCGTCGCCCTGCTGCCCTGGCTGTCCGGGAACGACCCCGCCCTCACGGTCCTGCGCGCCCGCTCCGCCGACGCGGATCCGAGCCCGGCCCAGCTGGCTGCCGTACGGGAGCAACTGGACCTGGACGAAGGGCCGTTCGCGCATCTCCTGCAGTGGCTCGGCGGACTGCCGCGCGGCGACGCGGGCACCTCGTGGGTGTCCGGCGAACCGGTCCTCCCACAGGTGACCACCGCCTTCGCGGTCTCCCTGACGCTGATGCTCGGCGCCTTCGTGGTGACGATCGCGGTGGCCGCGCTGGTCTGCGCCCGCACCCTGCACCTCGGCTCCCGGCGACGGCTGCGGCAGGGTCGGGCGGGAACCGGAGCCGCCGTACTCGCCGCCCTGCCCAAATTCCTGCTCGCCTCGCTGCTCGCCACCGTGTGCGGGGTGTGGCTGGGCTGGTTCCCGTCGAGCGGCTGGGCGGGACCGATGTCGATGGTGCTGCCCGCGCTGGCCCTCGGCGTACCGTCCGGCGCGGTGATCGGCGGCCTCTTCGACCAGTCGTTGCCCGCCGCCTTCCAGGAGCCGTGGGCCCGGACCTGGCACGCGTACGGATTCTCACCCCGCCACATCGCCCGGCACGCGCTGCGCCGCACCCTGGCCGGTGTACTCCCGCAACTCCTCCCGACCATCGTCGCCCTGGTCGGCGGCGCGGTCGCAGTGGAGAAGATCTTCAACATCCCGGGGCTCGGCCGACTCGCCCTGGACGCCGCCATCGCCCAGGATCTGCCTCCGCTGCAGACGGCGACGCTGGTCCTCGTCCTGCTCGGCGTCGCCGCGGGGCTGTTGATCCAGGCCTTGCGCCGCGTACTCCTCGGCCCCGCCCTGCGGGACGGCGCCCTGCCCGCCCTGCACCCGCCGGTCCTCGCACGGCGACGCTCCACGCGCTGGATCGCCGGGTTCTGCGCCGTCGCCCTGCTCACCCTGGTCGTAGCCGGTCTGCTGCGCGATCCCCTCCAGGTGGACACGGCCGCCCGACTACTCCCGCCTTCCGCCGCGCACCCGCTGGGCACGGACTCCCTCGGCCGCGATCTGCTGGCCCGGCTAGGCCACGGTGCGCTGCGTACGGCGGGCGTGGCCTTCGCGGTCACGGCGGTCAGCGTCGTCCTCGGACTGCTGATCGGCATGGCGACACAGGTGGGCGCGGGTCTGACCGAAGTGGTGTCGACCCTGCCGGCCGTACTCGCCGGACTGCTGACCACCGCGGTGACCGGGCCGTCGGTGTGGGGCGCCGCGGGCGCGGTATGCGTGGTCGCCTGGAGTCCGTACGCCGCCCAGACCGCGGCCCTGCTCGAACAGGAACGGGCCAGCGGCCACTTCCTCGCGTCCCTCTCCTTCGGAGCCGGGCCCCGGTACCTGCTACGCCACCACTACCTCCCCGCCGTACTCCCGTCCGTCCTCCGCAACGCCCTCCTCCGGCTGCCCACCACGGTCCTCGTCCTCGCCTCCCTCGGCTTCCTCGGCCTGGGCGAACAGCCACCGACCCCGGAGTGGGGCCGCCTGCTGTCGGAGAACCAGCCGTACGTGGAACTGGCGCCGTGGACGGTACTCGGCCCGGCCTTCGCGCTCGTACTGCTGTCGGTTCTCGCCGTCGCTGTGTCGTCGTCCGGTTCAGCGTCGGGGCGAGGCAGGTCCCGACGCCGAACCGGTCGAACCGGCGGGCACGACGTGCGCCTCGAAAAGGACGTACGCCTCGAAAAGGTGGAGACCTACTCGCCCGCGTAGGCGATGTCCGGCCCGGGGCGGCCGGGCCCCTTGGAGTTCACCGGCGTTGACGCGCCGAACCGTATGCACGAGCCGTATGGAAACGCTTCCAAGTAACTACCGCGGGTGTCAGCGATTGCGCGGGGCCACCAGGCCGGATTCGTAGGCCATGACCACGAGTTGGGCGCGGTCGCGGGCGTGGAGTTTGGTCATGGCCCGGTTGATGTGGGTCTTGGCGGTCATCGGGCTGATCACCATGCGGGCGGCGATCTGGTCGTTCGACAGGCCCTGGGCGACCAGGGCGACGGCCTCGCGTTCGCGGTTGGTGAGCTCGTCCAGTTCCGTACCGAGATCGGTGTGGAGCGGCTGGGTGACGTACCGGTTGATCAGCTTGCGGGTGATCGACGGTGCGAGCAGGGCGTCACCGCGCGCGGCGACGCGTACGGCGTGGAGCAGGTCCTCCGGCACGATGTCCTTGACGAGGAACCCGGCGGCGCCCGCGCGCAGCGCGTCGAAGACGTACTCGTCGAAGCCGTAGTTAGTGAGAATGACGACGTGTACGCCGGTCAGGTCCGGGTCGGCGGCGATGCGGCGGGTCGCCTCGATGCCGTCGACGTGCGGCATCCGGATGTCGATGAGCGCGACGTCGGGCACGTGTTCCTTCGTGAGGGCCAGGCCCTCCTTCCCGTCGCCGGCCTCGGCCACCACCTCGATGTCGTCCTCGAGGTCGAGGAGTGCGCGGAACCCGCTGCGAATGAGCGGCTGGTCGTCGACCAGCAGGACACGGATCATGACGTCTGCTCCACGGGGAGTTCGGCCTGGACGGTGAAGCCGCCCTCGCCGCGCGGCTCGGCGCGCAGCCGGCCGCCGAGTGCGGTGATGCGTTCGCGCATCCCGAGCAGGCCGACGCCGGGCACCGGTGCGGCGCCCGGTGCGGCCTTGCCGTCGTCGTCGACTCGTATCGCCAGGGCGTCCGGACGGTGGTCGATCCGCACCGACGCCGTGGCGGCGTCCGCGTGACGGGCGATGTTGGTGAGCGACTCCTGAACGATTCGGTAGGCGGTACGTTCCACCGCGGCCGGTACGTCCTGCCGTCGCCCTTCGATCGTCAGCGTCGCGTCGAGGCCGATGCTGCGGGCCCGTTCCACGAGTTCCGGGACGTGGTCGAGCCCGCGTGGCGGGGCCGTGTCGTCGTCGCGCAACGCCTCCAGGGTCGCGCGGAGTTCCCGGGTCGCCTCGCGTCCGGCCTGCTGGATCGCCAGCAGGGCTTCGGGTACCTGGTCGCCGCGCTTGCGGGCCACGTGGACGGCGACTTCGGACTGCACCTTGATGATCGAGATCTGGTGGGTGAGCGAGTCGTGCAGTTCCCGCGCGATGTGCAGCCGCTCCTCGTCGGCGCGCCGCCGCGCGGTCTCCTCCCGGGTGCGCTCGGCCTCCTCCGCCCGCCGTTCGGCCTGCCGCAGCGCTTCACCCGCGGCGCCGGCCGCGATCAGCCAGGCGATCTCGAGGGCGCCGCGGGCCTGCGCGAACGCCTCGCCCGTGTCGTGCAGGCCTGAAGCCAGGGCGGCGAGGGGGAGGGCGGCCAGCATGGTGATGGACGCGGCGATCGTGAGGGTGCGATGTCCGGCTCGTACGGCGGCGTACACGGCGAACAGGTACGCGACGGCGGGCACGTCGAAATCGGCCGCTTGGTAGCCCACTGCGCACAGCCCGGTGACGGCCAGGACGGGGATTGGGGCCCGGCGGCGCGCGGCGAGCGCCAGCCCGCCGGCGGCCAGCAGCGCGTAGCCGAGTAGGTCGAGGTCGGTGGCGGAGTGCTGCCCGGACAGCCCGGTGACCAGGAGCGTCGCTGCTACCCCGACGGCGATCGCCCAGTCCCTGACGCCGGGGCTGACAACGGATCTGACACCGGGCCGTTTTGTCCCCATGCGCGCACCCTAACCGGATGCCGCCGCGGGCGAATCCGGCTGGCGGAGGAGCGGTCGGCTACCGCGTAGGCGGTACCTGCGCGGCGCTTACCGCGTCCGCGGCAGCCGGCTGCGGCGTCGGCGGCAGCACGAAGTGTCCGCGCCTGCGGGACGACCGACGGGTGCGCCCGGCGACATGCTCAGTCGACATCCAGATCTCGGACTCGAGACGCATGAAGGACACGAAAGGGGAGAGGGCCATGAGCTCAACAGGAGCCGCGAGGAGGCCAGTTCGACGCGTACTTGCCCTGGCCGGAACCGCTCTGCTCGGAACGGCCCTGCTCGGGGTCGTCATGCTCGCCACACCGGCAGCCGCACACACCTCGGTCCAGCCGACCGCCGCCGGAGTCACCGACATGAGCGCCGGTCGACTCGGGGCCAGCCTGGCCGGCGTACTCGGCCTGATCGGCGTGGTCATCGGCGGACTGTCCCTGGCCCGCCCCACCGGCCGTTTCGGCACGAGCTCCGGACGGCTCGGTGTCATCGTGCCCCTGGCGGCAGGCGCGACCGCCATGGCTCTCGGCGCGCTGATCGCAGCCACCTCCGAGGGCGGCATCGGCACCGGCAACGGTCTGGGCGGCGCCATCGTCGCCCTGGTGGTGGGGCTCGTCGCGGTGGTCCTCGGCGGGGTGACACTGGCCCGCTTCCGCCGAACCGCCGTCCAACAGGCGGGCGAAGGCGCGAATGCCGATCAGGAATTGCGCGGCGTTCCCCGGCGGTAGCTCCCCTTGTACTCGAAGAGGTCCAGGTCAAAGGCGCCCTCTGCCGCCGCGGCACGCAGACGTGCCAGCGCCAGAGGGCGCCGCCGGTTCCCCAGCACTTCGCGCAGGGCCGCGTGGACCGTGTCCTCCAGCTCACCGCTTGGGGCCGCCGGCCGTGGAAGCTCCCGCGCATGCTCAGCGTCACCAGCCCGCCGTAGCCCGTTCGTCGGCCGGTCGACCCGCAATACAGATCAACATCGGTGATCTGATGGCCCGTTGGACCGGCGACTGCTGGCGTTCCGGACGCCACCGCGTCCTGCCGCCCCCGGCCGACGAACCCGCCGAGGAGCTGATGTCGCTGGTCCACTTCGGCGAGTGCACCCCGGGCGCGGTCGTCGAGTCGGTGCCCGCACCGATCGGGCGGGTGGCGCACCCTGCGGTGGACTTGCACGTCTACCTGCGGGCGCAGCTGGACTCGATCACCGTCGACTGACCGGTCGCCGTTCGGCCGACAGCCTCCCTGTCGAACCGACCACCTCCCCGTCCGCCGGCCGCTCCCCCGTCGCGTCACGGGAACCGCCCCGCTCCGGAACCCGTCTTCCCCTCGCACCGCCTTGTATCGAACGTTTGACACAAGATCCCCGGCCACGGCATCTTGTACTCACCGCTTGATACAAGATGATCCGGGGGGATCTCCGCATGCTCGACACCGCCCCGCCCCAGTACCGGTTGCTCGACCACGCCGACCACTACGCCCGCTGGTCCGGTCTGGCCATCGGCCTCGTGGTCGCGCAGGCGCTGTCCACACTGGGGGACGTCGAGTTCGAGCAGCGCGTCGTGTTCTGCCTCACGGCCTTCGGCCTGTGCGCGGTGGCGGGTGTCCTGCTCGCCGACGCCCTGACCCTGCGCCCCCAGGAGGCGGTACGCACCGCGAGTCTTGCACCACGCCTGGTCAGAGACCATGTGCCGCCGCACATGGGTCCCCTGATCGCCCTTCAGGGGCTTTCCCTCGTCGTCCTGCTGGTGATCACGGCCGCCACGGCCTCCGTCGACCCCGACCGCGTCTTCAGCACGGGAAAGGTCCTCACCCTCACCTGCAACGGGATGCCGGCGACCACCGGCCCCTGGCCCGGCCTGTACTACACGCTCCCGATGTTCGGCGCGCTCGCCATAGCCACCCCCACCTGCGTCTGGGCCCTGCGCCGCATCGCCCACGGTCCGGGTGAGGAGCAGCAGCGCCGCGACCGCGCGTGGGCGGTCACCGGCGCCTGGGGCCTGTTGGTGTCCAGCCAGCAGCTGTACGCCGTGCTGATGGTCTCCCTCGCGCTGACGGAGACGGGCTGCGCCGGCGCGCTGGGCGTGCTCACCTTCTGGGTGTTCTACCCGCTGGCCCTGCTGAACCTGTTCACCGCCGTCTGGTCCCTGGTCACCGTGGTGGCACCGCGTGCCGTCGCCGACGAGGCGGCGGCAGAGGGGTCCTACGACGATGAGTGAGGCCGCCGTCCGCGTCGACACCACCAGCCAGGTCCCGCCGTACGAGCAGATCCGCGCGCAGCTCGCCGCGCTGATCGTCACCGGGCGGCTGGCCGAGGGCGACCGGCTGCCGACCGTGCGCCAGCTGGCCACGGACCTCGGGCTGGCACCGGGCACCGTCGCCCGCGCCTACCGTGAGCTGGAGGCAAGCGAGCTGATCCGCACCCGTCGGGGCGCGGGCACCCGGGTGGCGGCGCCGCCCACCGGCCCGACCCGCCCGCACACTGTCCAACTCGCCACTCTCGCCCGTGACTTCACTTCATCCGCCCGCGCCCTGGGCGCCGACACCGAGGCCATTCTGGCCGCCGTCCGCGACGCCCTGGGCCCGGACCGTGCCTAATCGCAGTGAAGAGCGAGAGCGAGTCCGGCGAGGACGTACGCCCGAGTGTCCGACAGCGGACTGATCGCGACGTCGGTGACTGTGTGCGGGTGCTGGCCGACAGCCCCGCGCCTCGTGGAGGGCGCGGGGCTGCGTGGCGCAAGCGGCAGGCGACGACGTGCGACGTCAGAGGCTGAAGACGAGTTCGGCCTGGTCGCGCTTGGTGGTGTGCAGGTCCCAGTAGACGGGGGAGATCTGCTCGGGCTTGGCCGCTGGGAAGCCGGGGACGACCGACATGCCGATCGATACGTCGATGCCGATGTGGGCGGCCTGGACGCCGGTGCCGTCCAGCTCCTTGTGCAGGTTGACGGCCCAGTTGCGCAGGGCCGCGGCGGCGGCGTTGACGTTGCCGACCTGCGGCACGGGGTCGATCGAACCGGCGCCGGTGGTGTAGAGCAGGGTGCCAGCGCCCGCCTCACGCATCGCGGGCAGTACCGCCTTGGTGGCGGCGATCGCCCCGTACAGCTGGAACTCCAACTCGTGCTGCACGTGGGCGGGTTCGGTGTCGGCCGGAGTGGTCAGGGTAGTGGAGCCCATGGTTCCCACCGGCGAGTACTCCAGAACGTCGATGCCCCCGAACCGCGCCGCCGCGTCCTTGAGTGCCTGGGTGAGCGCGTCGCGGTCGAGAACGTCCGCGGGGAACGCGGCGGCGATGATGCCCTCGGTGGTCAGCGTGCCGACGAGGCCGTCGAGCTTCTCGCGGTTACGGGAGATCAGGGCGACGTCGAAGCCCTGGGAGCCGAAGGTGCGGGCGATGGCCAGGCCCAGTTGGGGGCCGGCTCCGATGATGGCGATGCTGGTCACAGCGATCCTTTCGTAAGGCGTGATCGTGATAGGGAGTAGCGAGATCAACCTGGATAGGGGTATCCGTTTCCATGCGATGATTCGGATAGGGTTATCCGGTTCGCTGTGGCCACCGTACCACCGAAAATGGATAGGGCGATCCGATTGTTAGGGTGGCCGGCATGACCCCTGGCGCCCAGCACCCCGATAACCCCGAACCCGCCCAGCCCCGGCGCAGCGACGCCGAGCGCAATCGGGAGAGGATCATCGCCGCCGGGCGTACGGTGCTCGGGCGCGACGGACTGAACGCGTCCATGGCTTCCGTGGCGCGCGAGGCCGGAGTGGGGATCGCCACCATCCTGCGTCACTTCCCGGCGAAGGAAGACCTGGTCGCGGCCGTCTTCCTCGACCGTATGGACGCGTACGCCGACGCGGTCGCCACCGCCCTCGACGACCCCGACCCCTGGCACGGTTTCGTCGGCTACATCGAGGCCGCCTGCGCCATGCAGGCCGCCGACTACGGTTTCGCCGACGTCCTGACCATGTCGTTTCCCACCGCCAAGGCTTTGGAGAAGCGTCGCAACGAGGCGTACGAGGCCATGGTGGAACTCATCGACCGCGCCAAGGCCACCGGCCGGCTGCGCGAGGACTTCGACCCCTCGGACCTGGTGCTGATCCACATGGCCAACGCCGGCGTCGTCAACGCCACCGGCGACGCCGCTCCCGACGCCTGGCGCCGCGTCGTCGCCCTGATGATCCAGTCCTTGGAGGCCCCGGCCCGCGGCCCCCTCCCCGACTCACCCGAACACGACGCCCTCTACAAGGCCATGCTCCGCGCCAGCCCCACGGGCAGCACCGCACCGGCGCCGGGGAAACGCGGCTGACCTCAGCTGGGAAGAGCTACTGACCTCGCGGCCGGCGCCGATCAGCCCCCGCGTCTCTGTTGGGCGCTCAGCCGGGAATCTCGGGGTCCTGCAGATCCCGGCCCCACTCGGAGCTTCCGAGGGGACGGGTGTATGCGGGCCGACCCACGTTTCCGCTGGTCCGGAAGGGCTGGCCGTGGTCGTCGACGCGTAGCGTGCCCTGCTGGTCGCCGCTGGACCACTCCAGCTCCAGGTACCAGCTCACGTTGTGCGCGCGGGCGTCCGCGAAGATGTAGAAGACCTCGGGATCGGACTCGCTCACCTTGTACGGGAAGTCGCGCTGACCGGCCCTGGGGGAGACCGCGGGCCGCCCGGCGTCGAGGTTCACACCGAACGCCGTTGTGTCCACGCCGCCACCGCAGCCGACGCCCATCGCGAAGTCGTTCCAGTCGAGCGGCGCGCTCTTCTCCACCACTCGCACATGGAGCTCGTCCAGGACGACGGTGGACTTCCCGGTGCCCTGCACGTTCAGCCTGAGCATCTGCTGCCCGCCGGCGACCCCGCCGAGTGCGGTGACCCACCCGCGCGCTTCGGGCTCAACCGGCGGCGGAGGTACTTGCTCGGGCTTCTTGTCGAGCAGGTAGTGCTGGCTGCACTGGTTTTCCCACTGGTACGGATCGACGGTGACGCGGGGCGCGGTGGCCGTGTCCTCGGCACCGCCGCCGCCCTGGTTCGCACCGGGCCCACCGTTCCGGGAGCCGGCGCCGGAAGCGGAGTCGGACGGGGAAACCGTAGGACTGCCAGTGCGTGAGCGCGACGGCGAGGGCGAACTGCCCTTGTCGCCGGGCGACTTGGAGGCTCCGGGACTCTCGCTAACGGGCGGGGCGCCGGCCCCGACGGACCCCTTCCCGCGCTGGTCGTCCTGGCCTTCGCTCCCGCCGGGCACAAGATTCACCACAAGCGCGACCGACACGAGGGCAGCGGCCACGGCGGCTCCGGCGAGGACGACGGTACGCCGCCGCCGGGCCACGGGGACCTCCGCCAGGTGCGGCCGCTCGACCTCGGGAAAGTCCTGGGCCGTCCCTTCGGATCCGGCCGCTTCGGACCCCGCCGCCCCCTCCGTCGTACGCGCCTGCCGTTCCCCCTCGGCCGTACGCCCCTGCCGCTCATCCTCCGCAGGGACCCCGGCCGCCTTCTGCCTGCGCCGGGCATCCGCGAGAACCCACCGCCGATGCAGCTCCACCAGTTCCTCGGGCGTCGCCTTGCACACCCGCGCGAACCGCTCCACGGGTGCGTAATCCGTCGGTACGGCATCCCCGTTGACGTAACGGTGAAGCGTGGACGCACTCGTGTGCAGCCGCTTCCCGAGCACCCCGTAACTGAGCCCGGACCGCTCCTTCAACCGGCCCAACAGCTCCGAGAATTCGTCCCCCGCCACCATTCCGCCCTCTCTCCACGTCCCGGACCCCCATTCCAGGGGGAGGTCATTCCCCCAGGTCAGAGCTACCGCAAGCGTTCCAGCGTCCCGGATACCCCGGCAGTTGTGGCGGGCGGGACGGATCACCTCACAAGCTTGGGTCATCCAAGCACGCCGCTCCCGGGACCGGGTCGAGCGGCCCATGCCAAGCCACGTACCGCACAGGGGGATTCACATGTCCACACGCTCCAACCGCACCCGCATGCTCGTCGCCGCCGCACTCACGGCCGCCACGTTGACGATGACGGCGTGCAACAACGGCGAGGACGGCAACAACGAAGGGGCGGCCCCGGCGGGATCCGCGTCCACGGCCTCCACCAAGCCTTCCGCGTCTCCGTCGAAGGCGAACGGCGGGACCTCCGCCGGGGCGGGGCAGACCGTCTCGGCTGGCTCGGGATCGGGCTCCGAAGGCTCGACCGGCGGCTCGACCGGCGGCGCGGCCGGTTCGAGCGGCACGACGGGTTCCAAGGGATCGTCGGATTCCGCGAGCGGAACCTCGGGCACCAAGGGCTCGAATGGCTCCAACGACGACTCGGCGTCCGCCCACTCCCGATGCTCCGTCGAGTCCACCCGTACGACCGCCACGGAGGTCTCCCGCCCCCTGAACCACCTCCTCCTCACCGTCACCAACACCGGCGCGGGGAACTGTGACCTGGTCGGCTACCCGGCCGTCCGTTTCGACGAGGCCCAGTCCGTCCCGCCGGCCATCGAGGACTCCAAGCCGCAGGCGGTGGTCACGCTGGCTCCCGGCGAGTCCGGCTACGCGAGCGTCCTTCTCTCGTCCGCGGACGGCAGCGGCTCGGGCGGCTCCACGGTGAAGTCCCTCGCGGTCTACTTCGACCTGGAAGCGAGCGCCGCCGCCCAACCGTCACTCCCCGCGAAGGGCGTGCACATCGATGACTCGCTCCGAGTCTCGTACTGGCAGTCGACCATGGCAGACGCCCTGACCTGGTAACGCGGCAGTACGTCGTACGCGGTGGCCCCGAGCCTGCGGAGGGGGAGGCTCGGGGCCACCGTCAGGTACAGCCGAGTGACGGGTTGCTCGACCCGGCGAGGCCTACGCCGAGATCCCTCCGGTGCAGGCCGCACCCGGCTCAGGCGTCTGGGGCCCCTGGACGTACTTGTCGAAGAACTCATCCACGCGCGGGTCGGACGCCTTCTTGATGTTCAGCTGGTGTCCCCAGGCCGTCAGCGTGATGGGCGACGACTGGCTCTCGTACGGGCTCATCAGGCTGTACGGCGTCCTGGACACCTTGTCCGTCAGCGTCTTCACGTCGGCCTCGGCGGCCTTGTCGTTGTACGTGACCCAGACGGCGCCGTGCTCCAGGGCGTGCACGGCGTTCTCGTCGCGGATCGGCTGTGTGTAGACGTCGGCGTTGCAGTTCTGCCAGGTGGCGTCGTGGTCGCCGCCCGCGGGGGGAGTCATCGGGTAGTCGACCTCGGTGTCGACGTGGTCCTGGCCCAGTTTCTTCCAGCTCTTCTCGCCCTTGACCGGGGCTGCCTGGGCCTGTTCCTTGTCGTTCGCGGCGTTGATCAGATACGCGCCGCCGCCCACCAGACCGGCCAGGATCGCGGTCGCCGCGACGAGCGTGATGATCCGGCTACGGCGCTCCCGAGCGCGTTCGGCACGGCGCTGCTCCTCTATACGGGCGCGGCGGGCGGCGGTCCGCTCCTTGCCCGAGCTCTTGTTCGCGGTCTTGGTGGGGGTCTTGGTCGGGGACTTGGCCGAAGTCTTGGGCGCGGTGTTCTTCGCGGCCTTGTCCGTGGTCTTCGGGTTCTTTGGATTCTTCGGGTTCTTGGGGTTCGTGGATTTGTTGGCGGACGCCATGACGAAGTGCCTCTCGTGCAGGGGAGATCGGCGGATGCCGGTGATCGGGTGCGGTAAGGCATCCGGATCTAGGTCCGCAGCACCTGCAGCATGTGGAGGTCCGGGGGACGAGCCGCCGGTCGGCCCGCGACCGGCGCCGGTTCGGCGGCGGGCCGGGGCTCTACGCGTGCGTGGGTCGCCTGAGGGAGCGGGTGGGATGCCGGCCCTGTCGATGGCGTATCCGCCGCCGCTCGACCCTCGCACTCGTCATGGTCCGGTACGGGACAGAAGTGCTCGCGCGCTTCGGGGCCGCCCAGCGATTGCCACACGTCCGACGGAAGCTGGGCGACTGACGGAACCTGGACGTCCAACGAGCCCCGGACGCCCAGCGCCTCACGCGCATCCTGCGCCGACGAGCTCGCGGCGCCGGTGTGCACCGCCTGGTCATGAGTCCCGTAGCCGACCATCCCCAGCACCGTGACCAGAGCCGCCAACAGGCCAAGGACCACAGACGCCCCCCGCCGCCGGCTCACCGCCACCGAACTGTCGGTGACGCCCCAATCACGACCGGTCGCGCTACCCGAGCGCAAGCTCCCGCGAACACGACGAGCCGCGAACTTGAGCACTCAACTAGCTTAGAGGGCTCCGCCGGGCGGAAAGGCGCGCGCCGCCCCCCGCACCCGCAAGGCGACCTCCTCCCCAACCGCAGGCGGCAGAGCGGCAGGGTCGAAGACCCGCGCCGACACCGGCGTACCGTCCGTCAGGCGCAGGGCCAACACCGCGTCGTGACCGTAGAAGTCGCGCCGCACCACGGTCGCGGTGACCGCGTCGCGGGATCCCGGCGAGACGAGCGTGATCTGTTCGGGCCGTAGCAGAACGCGCGTCGGCCCGTTCGGCGTACCGCCCTCAAACCGGGTGAGGCGCACGGTGCCCAGCGGCGTGCGGGCCCGGTCGCCGTCCAGTACAGCGGGCAGCCACACCGCCTCGCCGACGAACCCGGCCACCCACGGGTCGGCCGGTGATCCGTAGAGGAGTTCCGGCGGGCCACTCTGGACGACCCGGCCGTCCCGCATGACCGCGATCTCCTCGGCCATCGACAGTGCCTCCGCCTGGTCATGGGTGACGAGGACCGCCGTGGCGCCGTCGGCGTGCAGGGCCTGCCAGACGTCCCGTCGTACTTCGGCGCGCAGCGCGGCGTCGAGGGCGTTGAACGGTTCGTCGAGCAGTACGACCGGCGGGCGCGGGGCGAGTGCCCGGGCGACCGCGACGCGCTGCTGCTGCCCGCCGGAGAGATGGTGCGGCATCCGGTCCTCGAAGCCCGCGAGCCCCACCAGCTCAAGCACGGCAGCCGCCCGCCCGGCGCGCCGCGCGGCCCGGCCGAGCCCGTATGCGACATTGCCGAGGACGGACAAGTGCGGGAAGAGCGCGCCCTCTTGGGGCACCACGGCGATCCGCCGCCGCTCCGGCGGCACCGACACGTCGCGGGTGGCGACACGGCGGCCGTCGATACGGATCTCTCCCGCGTCCGGCGCCTCGAAGCCCGCGATGCAGCGCAGCAGCGTCGTCTTGCCCGAGCCGGAGGGTCCGAGGACCGCGAAGAGCGCTCCGGAACGGACGCAGAGGTCCACTCCCGACAGCGCCTGGACGCGGCCGTAAGCCTTGTGGATGCCGGAAATCCGCAGTTCCGCCATGTCATCAGCCGCCCGTCCGCGTGAGGACACCGGTGCGGGCCGACAGCCACCAGGTGGGCACGGAGGCGATGAGCACCAGCAGGGCCGCATAGGGCGCGGCGGCCGCGTACGCGGCGACCGAGGTGTGCTTCCACAGACCGGTGGCGAGCGTGTCCATTCCGGTGGGGCGCAGCAGCAGCGTCGCGGGCAGCTCCTTCATGCAGGTGAGGAAGACCAGTGCGGCGCCGGCGCCGATACCGGGCGCGGCCAGCGGCACGGTCACCGTCCGCAGTACGTACGCCCGGCGCCGTCCGAGCGAACGGGCCACCTCCTCAAGTCCGGGCGGTGCCTGTGCCGCGGCCGCGCCGACGGCCGCGACCGCGAGGGGCAGGAACAGGGCCGCGTACGCGAGCCCCAGCAGCCACACGCTCTGGTAGAGCGGATAGGCCACGTTGATGCCGAAGAACACCAGCGACAGCCCGATGACCAGACCGGGCAGCGCATGCGAGAGATACGCCAGGCGGTCCAGGGCCACGGAGAGCAGCCCGGGAGCGCGGGCGGACAGCAGCCCGACCGGCAGCGCCAGCACCATGGTCAGGGCCGTCCCGAGCAGGGCGACCTGCAGCGAGTTCCCGGCGGCGTCGGCGAGTTCGCCGAGCGACCCGGGCCGTGAGACGCCCTCGCCGAACCACCGGACGAGACTCAAGGCCGGTACGCCGAGCGCCGCTCCGATCACTACGGCGAGCCCGAGTGCGGCCGCCCTGCGCGACCGGCCCAGGCGCAGTCGCGTCGGCGGCCGGGGCGTTCCACCGCCGAGGCGGGCGTAACGGGCCGCACGCCGTCGGCTGAGCTGTTCGGCCAGCAGCACCAGCGCCGTGAGGGCGACGAGGGCCATGGCGAGGACAAGCGCACCGGTCCGGTCGAACCCGAGGTTGATCGAGGTGAAGACGGCCCGGGTGAGGACCTCCACCCGCAGAATCGACACGGCCCCGAAGTCGGACAGCACGTACAGCGCCACGAGCAGCGCGCCCGCCGCCACCGCAGGCCGTACCTCGCGCAGGGTCACACCGACGGTCGTACGCCACGGACCGCGTCCCAGCGACCGGGCCACCTCCTCCTGCGCCGGATCCACCCCGACCAGCGCGGCCGCGACCGGCAGATAGACGTACGGGTACGAGACCAGCGTCAGCACGAGAGCCGCCGCCCAGAACCCCGCGAAGCCGTCCACCGTGGACACCCAGGCGAAGGTCGCGACATAGCTGGGAACCGCCAGCGGAAGCGCGGCGAGCACCCCGAACAGCCGCCGGGCCGGCAGATCGGTGTGGGTGACCAGGAACGCCGCGGCCACGCCCAGAACCGTGCAGGCCACGGTGACGACCGCGGCCAGCGCCACACTCCGTACGACCAGTTCCGCCGTACGCCCGGTGAACAGCTCGCCCGCGATCCGGTCCCCGCCCGCCTCACCGGCCCGTATGCCCAGATAGGCCAGCGGAAGGAGGGCGACGCCGATGGCGAACAGCGCCGCGCAGGCCAATGCCGGTCGCGGCATCAGTCGCCGCGCCCGGCGCAGGACGAGGGTCGGCGTACTGCTCAGACGAGCCCCGATTCCTTGATCATTTCGACGGTGGTGGCCAGGTCGTCCAGGTCGTTGAGGTCGATGTCCGGTGCGTTGAGCGACGACAGCGAGGGCAGGCCGGGGGCGGTGCGGACGCCGTCGATCAGCGGGTACTCGTACGTCTGCTCGGCGAAGTAGGTCTGCGCCTGGTTGCCCAGCAGATAGTCGACGAACTCGCGTACGTCGGGATCGTCGTCGGCCTTGTCCAGTACGCCCACACCGGAGACGTTGACGAGGCTGCCGATGTTCTTGTCCGGGAAGAAGTGGTTCTTCGCCTTGAGGGCCTCGACGGAGGTGCCCTCCTCCTTGGCCAGCTCGTACACGTAGTAGTGGTTGACCAGCCCGGAGGCGAGCTTGCCGGAGTTGACGTCGGCGACGATCGGGGCGTTGCCCTCGCGGATCTGCGCGTCGTTGGCCTTCAGCCCCGCAAGGAACTCCTCGGTCCGCTGGTCGCCGTGCTCCACGCGCATCGCGGTGATGAACGCCTGGAAGGAGCCGTTCGTCGGCGCTATGCCCACCCTGCCCTTCCACTCGGGGTCGGTCAGCTCGAACACGGACTCCGGCAGATCGGCCGCGGCGACCCGGTCGGTGTCGTAGACCATCGTGCGTACGCGGCCCGTCACCCCGACCCACTCGCCGCCCTCGTCCCGATAGGCGGCCGGCACCTTGTCCAGCACCTCGCCGGGCAGCCTGGCGAACAGGCCCTTCCCGGCAACTGCTCCCAGGGCTCCCGCGTCCTGGGCGAGGAAGACGTCCGCCGGGCTCCGGTCGCCCTCTTCCTGCAGCTGGGCGGCCATCTGCGCGGTATCGCCGTAGCGCACCTCGACGGTGATGCCGCTGGCCTTCTGGAAGTCGTCCAGCACCGGCTTGACGAGGTCCTCGCTCCGGCCGCTGTACACGGTGATCTTCTCGTCCGACACCGCTTCCGCCTCGGCCTGCGCGGCGTTCTCCGCCGCACAGCCCGTGGCTCCCAGGGCCAGCAGACCGCCGAGGGCCGACGCCAGCAGGGGCCTCATCCGGGACGTACTCACGATGCCGCTCCTCCGTTGCCGGGCACGCCCGGACCCGTGGTTAGGTCAGGCTAAGCTTCTCGAATCAGGCTAACCACGCAAATGGTGCGCATGCACACTCTTGTACGGCAGTGGGGGTGCCGTACGTGAACGAGTGCGCCCTTGTACGCCGCGATGACGTGCCCTCGTCGTACCGTCGGAGGGAAAGGGCCGTCTCGCGCCCAACAAGGCCTTGTTGTCAGGGAGTTGAAGATGGGCGCACCGGACGTGCAGGAGACGCAGGACGCGCAAGACGCGCAGGACACGGCCGGGAGGCTGCGGGCGATCAGCGCCGAGCTCTCCGACCGTTTCTACGAGCGGGCCGACGTGGTGCGGACGCTGGTGGTGACGCTGCTGGCCGGACAGCACTCCTTAGTGCTCGGGCCACCCGGGACGGCGAAGTCCGAGCTGGCCCGGGAGCTCACGGGCAGGGTCGAGGGGGCGTCGTACTGGGAGATCCTGCTGTCGAAGTTCACCGCGCCGACGCGGATGTTCGGTCCCATCGACGTCGCGGCGCTGGCCCGGGGTGAGTACCGCCAGGTCTACGAAGGCCGCGCCACGACCGCCCACGTCGCGTTCATCGACGAGATCTTCAAGTGCTCCACGGCCGCCCTGAACGAGACGCTGGGCTACCTCAACGAGCGCATTTATCACCCCGAGAACGGCGGCGAGCCGATCCGCTGCCCCCTGATCGGCGCCATCACCGCGAGCAACGAACTGCCCGCCGAAGAGGACGCGGCCGCGATCTACGACCGGCTGCTGGTACGGATCGAGGTCGGGTACCTGGAGGACCCGTCGAACTTCGCCGCGCTGGTACGTTCCGCCGTCAGTCGCCCAGAGGCGCCGGCTCGTACCACCATCGAACTGGCCGCGTTGCAGCACGCCGTGACCGAAGCCGTCCCGGCCGTGGACGTACCGGATGCGATCGTGGACGCGGTCTGCACGCTGCGCGCCGCCCTGCGCCGCAAGGAACTCGTCGCCTCCGACCGCCGCTGGCGGCAGGCGGTGGGCCTGCTCCAGGCGTCCGCGTACCTCGACGGCCGCCCGGCGGTCGCCGAGACCGACCTGTCGGTGCTGACGCACGTGCTGTGGAACTCCCCCGCCGAGCGCCCGACCGTCGAGCGCGAGGTGCTGCACCTCGTCAACCCCGACGCCAAGGAGGCCCTCGACCTCGCCGACACCATCGAGGAACTGGAAGCCCAACTCGACGCCATGGCCGGGCAGTCCCGCGAGGCGCTGAGCGAGTGGGTCATCAAGAAGGCCCACAATCAGCTGGCTATGGCGGGGAAGCGCCTTGAGAAGCTGCGCGAGGAGGCGGCTGGCGCCGGCCGCTCCACCGCCGCCATCGACCGGGTCACGGGACGCCAGCGGGCGGTCCGGGCACGCGTTCTCACGGAGGCGTTGGGGGTGGACGCGAGCATGGTGGAGGCGCAGCTTTGAACACCGCGGGGTGGTGGAGCGGTTGGGCCTGTCCGCTGCCGCTCCCGAGCGGCGCACCTGAACGCCGCGGGGACAAAGACCAGGGGGGCAACGGCCATGGGTGAGACGCCGGGCAGGCTCGACGAGTTGGCGAGCCGGGCTGCGACGTGGCTCGCCCTTTCCGCCGTCGCCCCCGAGCGGCACACCACGGCCGTGGTCGCCGACCGGTTCGACCGCATGACATGGCGTGACACCTACGAGCAGTCGGCCGGACTCCGCGATCTGGCCGAGGAGTTGAAGGAGCGTTACGGCCACACCGCCAGCCACATAGCCAGCCACGCCACCGACTTCACCGCCGACCTCCTGACCGACGCCTTCCTGGCCGCCTACAAGGTCAACCCCCGGTTGCGTGAGCGCGCCGAAATGGACCCCTCCCGGCTGGTCAACCACCAAGCGATCACCGCGCTGTTGGAGTCACCGGAGTTCGCCGAACTGCACCGGGAAACGGCCGGCGATCCCTACGCCGCCGCCATGGCCGTACTCGCCCAAGCCTCCGCCCTGCGCCGGATGCTGGAGCACTCCCGCGACGCCCAGGAACAGGCCGAGCAGGCGAGGAAGGCCCAGCAGGACGCCGACGACGCGGCGACCGCCGTAAGCGAGGCGCTTCAACAGGCCGATGAGGACGGCAAGTTGCCGGCCGACGCCGACGCCGTACAAAAGGTGATCGAGGCGGCCGAGTCCGCCGAGGCCACCGCGCGGCAGGCCGCCCAGACCGCCGCGCAGTCCCTCGCCGCAGCGGCCCCCGGAATCCGTACCACCGCGCGGACCGCGGCCGCGAAGGCCGCCGAAGCCGTACGCGACGAAGCCGCCCTGATGCGTGCATGGGGCGTCGGCCCCGGCCAGCTGGAGCGGATGCCGTACGAGCAGCGGGCCCGGCTCGCCGAGCGGCTGCGCACCAGCCGTCTCGCCGAGTGGGCCGAACTGATCGGCCGCTTCCGGCAGATGGCCGGCGGCGAACGGGCCCGCAAGGTGGAGAACGCCACCGGCGAGCTGGTCGGCGTCACGCTCGGCAACGACCTCTCCCGCGTGATCCCCTCCGAGCTGGCAGGCCTCGGCCTGCCCGCACTGCGTGCCGTGTTCGCCGCGCGCTACGCCGCCGGCGAGCTGATGCTCTACGACAGCCAGGGCGAGCAGACCACCGGCCGGGGCGCCGTCATCGCGTGCGTCGACACCTCGCACTCCATGTACGAGGCCGGGCCCGGCGGCGTCACCAGGGAAGCGTGGGCCAAGGCATGCGCCCTGGCGCTGCTGGACCAGGCCCGCGACGCGGGGCGTGACTTCGTCGGCATCCTGTTCTCCGCCGCCGACAAACTCCGGGTCTTCCGTTTCCCGGCCGACGAGCCCGCCGACGTGGCCCGCGTCCTCGACTTCGCGGAAACCTTCCTCGGCGGCGGCACCAGCTACCAGAGGCCGCTGTCGGCGGCCGGCGAACTGCTGGAGGAGGAGTTCAACGACGCCGCCCGCATGCGCGGCGACATCGTGATGCTCACCGACGACGACTGCGGCGTCACCGAGGAATGGATGCGCGGCTGGAACGACGCCAAGCACCGGCTGGGCTTCCGTGTCTTCGGCGTGGCCATCGGCGCCCCACGCGTAGCCGAAGCCGACTCGGTCCTGGACGCCCTGTGCGACAACCTCCGCGCCATCGAGGACCTCACCGACGTCCACGCTGCCGCCGACCTCTTCCGCGTGATCTGACCCGTCCGCCTCCCTCGCACCCCGACAGTCGGTATACGGGGAGGTGGCCCAGTGGCCCCTTCATGCGTGTGACGGGGATCACTCCGAAGAGAAAACCTGCCGTCCGGGCCGGGCGTCTAGAGGGTGTGAGATCAGTCAGGAAGGCACCGGGCGAGCTGGACGAGGAGCGTCTCGTCCGGCTGGTGGCCAGGGGCGACCGTGCCGCGTTCGAGGAGCTGTACCGGCGTACGTCGCCATGGTTGGCGGTGCGGTTGCGCCGACGCTGCGCGGACGAGCAGATCGTCGCCGAGGTCATGCAGGAGACGTATCTGGCGGTGTGGCGCGCGGCGGGCGCGTTCGCCGGGGCCGCCGTCGGAGGGACGGCCGTCGGCTGGCTGTGGACGATCGCGGCGCGCCGCCTCGTCGACGCCTTCCGGCGCAGGGCCCACCACGCGGAGCCGCCGCCCGCGGCCGCCTTGCGGCCCACGGCGCCCGCCGCCGAGGACGAGGTACTCGCGGCCACCGTCGGCGGTGACGTCGGGGACGCGCTGCGCCGCCTCGCGCCGGAACTCAGACAAGTACTGCAGGCCATGGTGCTCGACGGGCTGTCCGTCCGGGAGACGGCCGTCCTGCTCGGACTGCCCGAGGGCACGGTCAAGACCCGTGCCCGCCGGGCCCGGATCGCGATGCGGAAGGCGCTGGCATGAGCGTGGAACACGCGTCGATGCGGATCATCGACGGTTACGCCCGCGGCGGCACGGACCTCGCCACCGACGAGCTGTGGGCCCTGGAGGCCCATCTGGAGGCGTGCGGGGTGTGCCGCGACCGGCTGTCGGCCGCCGTCACGGCCGAGGCGCCCGCCGTGGCGGCGCTGGTCGACACCGTGTGGTCCGGCCTCGAACCCCACCTGGCCGCCACCGCCACGATGCCGCGCACGCGGGGCTGGTCGGCGCGGCTTTCGAGGTGGCTGACGCCCACGATGGTGCCGTGGCTGGCCATGGTCGGGAGCATGACGCTGTTCGCGTTGCTGCTCGACCTGGTCAGCCCCGGCTTCGGCGAGGTGTCGCTGGTGCTGCTGTTCGCCCCGGTCCTGCCCGTACTCGGCGTCGCGGCGTCCTGGTCCCGCGGCCTGGACCCGGCGTACGAACTGACGGCCTCGGTGCCCAGGGCCGGGCTCTATCTGGTGCTGCGCCGCACCACGTCCGTGCTCGCCGTGGTCGTCCCCGCGCTGCTGATGGCCGGATGGGTTACGGGGGTGATGGCCGCCCAGTGGCTGCTGCCCTGTCTGGCCTTCACCTCTACGACCCTGGCGCTCGGCGGTGTCATCGGGGTGACCCGTGCCGCCGTCGCGCTGACGGCCGTATGGGCCGCCGTCATCGTGGCGCCGACGCTCGCCACGAGCCGTACGGCCTTCGCTCTGCAGTCGGGCGGCCTGCCTGTGTGGGGGCTGATCCTCGCGCTCGGCATCGGTGTCGTGATCGCCCGCAGGGGTGCGTACTCCGTGCTGGGAGCCCATCGATGACCCACCGAACCCAACGGGCCGACCGGACCGATGGAACCCATCGATCTCATCGGACCCACCGAACCCAACGGGCCGACCGGACCGATGGAACCCATCGATCTCATCGGACCGACCGAACCCAACGGGCCGACCGGACCGATGGAACCCATCGATCTCATCGGACCGACCGAACCCCTCGGACCGACCGGACCGATGGAACCCATCGATCCCATCGAACCGACCGAACCCTTCGGACCGGTGTGCGCATCGGACCGACCGATCCCATCGAACCCATGGGACCCGTCCGCGCATTGGACCGGGACCGTCCGTCCGTCGGAAAGGAAACCGCATGATGCCCGCGGTAAGCGCGGCCGACATCGCGCCCACGCCCTACGCCTGGGAGATCCGGGCCACCGGTCTGAAGGTAAGGGCCGGCCGGAAACGGATGGCCGTCGACGGGCTCGACCTGTCGTTGGGCACCGGCGTCCACGGCATCCTCGGACCCAACGGGGCGGGGAAGACCACGCTCATCCGGGCGCTGGCCACCGTACTGCGCCCCGCCGAGGGGAGCCTGGAGTTGCTCGGCGAGTCCGTGGGCGGCAGGGGCGAGCACCGTGCGCTGCGCCGCCGGATCGGTTATCTGCCGCAGGAGTTCGGCTACTACAAGCGCTTTACGGTGCGCGAGTTCGTCGAGTACATGGCGTGGCTGAAGCAGGTCCCCAAGGCGGAGATCCCGGGGGCGGTGCAACGCGCCGTGGAACGGGTGGGTCTGGCGGACCGCGCCGATGCGCGGATGAAGACGCTGTCGGGCGGCATGGTGCGCAGGGTCGGCATCGCCCAGGCCATCGTCAACGATCCGTCGATCCTGCTGCTGGACGAACCGACGGTGGGCCTCGACCCGGCGCAGCGGCTGCGCTTCCGCGAGCTGCTGCAGGAGCTCGGTACGGACACCTGCGTGGTCGTCTCCACTCACCTGGTGGAGGACGTCGCCGCCGCCTGCACCGACGTGGTGCTCTTCGCCGAGGGCCGGCTGGTCTTCCAGGGCCCTCCGGACGAGCTGGCCTCGGTGGGCGGCGCGGAGCACGAGGGTGACAGCCCGCTGGAGCGCGGCTATTCGGCCATGCTGCTCAACACCCAGCAGGGAAGGGGCAGTTGGTGAACGTCAGTGTCCTGCGTATCGAGCTGAAGCGCTCCATCGCCCCGTGGGCAGGCGCCGTGGTCCTGACGACCGCGCTGGCGTTCCTATACCTGATCAACGTCTCGTCGTGGACGGGCACCACGGCGTGGACGGCCCAGTGGACACCCCTGGCCCTGTGGACCCGCGGCGTGCTGTTCTACCTGTGGCCGCTCGTCGTGGGACTCGGGGCGCTGCAGGGGCTGCGCGACCACCGCTCGAAGATGTCCGAGCTGCTGACGAGCACGCCGCGGCCCGCCTGGCACCGCGCGGCCACGCTGGCGGGCACGACCGCGATCACGCTGGCCTCGGCCTTCGCGCTCCTCGTCCTCGTGGGTGGGGTCCAGGTGTTCGCCAACGCCGGGTACGCGCACCTCGGATGGCTGCCGATCTCGCTGGTGGGAGCACTCTTCCTGGTCGCGGGGGCCGTGCTGGGCATGGGGGCCGGGAGGGCCCTGCCGTCCGCGCTCACCCCGCCCGCGCTGGCCATGACCGCCTTCGTGTTCACGGCCCTCATGCACATGTCGCTGGGCCGGACACGGACGATCACGGCGGAGGGCGTCGAGATCACAGAGCCGAACCGGATCTCCCTGCTGTCACCGGCGGTGGAAGAGGTGCGCGGTGTGCTCGTCACGCTCTCCGCCTCCGTACACGTCGGGCAGACGATCTGGGTGCTCGGCATCGCCGCGACCGGCTTCGCGCTGCTGGTCGCCGCGACCCTGCGCGCCCGGCTGCTCGCCCTGACGCCCGTCCTGGCGTGCGCGGTGCTCGCCCTGCTCGTCCTCCCCTCCGACCCGCGCCGGATGTACGTCGTCGATGAGGCGGCTGCGGCGCTGGTGTGCGACGGCCCGGTGTGCGTGACGAAGACCCACCAGGCACGACTCGACGACCTGGCGGGTCCCGGCAAGGAGGCGCTGCGCCTGCTGCACGATGCCCTGGGCAGCCGGGCGCCGGTCTCGGTCCGGGAGAACGCCGCCGTACTGCCGGAGGGCTCCACGCCACAGTGGTCCCGCCACACCGTGCTCTTCGACTTCGACGACGAGATCATCGCCGCCGCGAAGGGCGAGGAGCTGACCCGGGCTCTGGTCGCCAAGGGGATGGTGCCGGGGTGCTCCCCCGTCGGCTGGAACGGCACCGGGGGAGACCAAATCGCGCAGACCATCGCGGCGGGCTGGGTCCTCGGGGACCTCAGGTCGCTCACCGGCGGAGAGCCGGTACGTTTGCGCCCCGGGGGCGAAGCCGAGATCCGCACGGTGTGGAAGGAACTCAAGGCGCTTCCGCGGGCCGAGCAGCTCTCGCGGATCAACGCGATGCGCGCCGTCGCGCTCTCCTGCAAGGGCGACGCGTTCTCCGTGCTGGAGAGCGGTGCGTCCGGGTGAGATGGCTGATGCTGTACGCGCGCTCGCGGCAGGTTCCCGCGGCGCTCGCCGCGGTGGTGATCGGCGCGGTGGCGGTGTGGGCACTCGCCCGGGACGGGGGCGAGGGGCCCGGTGATCCCCGGCCGGCCGTACTCGCCCTCGCCACGGGGGCGATGGCAGCCTCGATCGGGCTCAGCGGGCAGGACCTTGCGCTGGACCGGACGGCCGCGATCCGCTGGGTGCCCCGCAGAGCGGCGCACGTGCTGCTCGCCGGCGCGGTCGTCGCCGCCGTGCTGCTGGCGGCGCAGACGATGGGGGAGGACATGGCCACCACCGCGTTCGTCGTCCGGGACAGCGCGGGTCTGATGGGACTGGCCGCCCTGGGCGCGGCGCTGTCGGGCGGCCAGTACGCATGGACGCTGCCGTTCGCCTGGCTCTCGCTCTCACTCGTCGCCCCGCCCGCGACGAGTACGCCGACGCAGGTGGCGACCTGGATGCTGCTGCCACCCGGCACGACCGCGGGCACCTGGACGGCCCTCGCCCTCGCGGTCACCGGCACCGCGGCCTACGCCGTCGCGGGACCGCGCCGCTAACGGGTTCACGCAGCGGCGCCAGGGGAGTGCTTCCGCGTCAGCCCGCCAGCTTGTTCATCTTGCGGATCTGCTTGTCGAAGACTCCGGCGGGCGCGAGGCGGCGCAGTACGCGTCCGCGTCCGGCCAAGGGACCGGCGGTGTAGCGCAGCTTCGGCTTGGCGTCGGTCGCTGCCGAGACGATCGCCTTGGCGACGACGGCGGGGTCGTCGCCGCCCCTGACCGCGTCCGCCATGACGCGGTCGACGGCCTGCCGCTGCTTCGCATAGACCTGCAAAGGGGTGTCGGGCTTGGCGCTGTTGGCCTCGAACCCGGTCCTGGTGTAGGCGGGTTGGACGAGAAGCGACCGTACGCCGTGGTCGCGGACCTCGTGGTCCAGGGACTCGGTGTAGCCCTCGATCGCGTGCTTGGAGGCGGCGTAGGCGGCCATGTACGGCTGGGGCAGAAACCCGAGTACGGACGAGATGTTGATGATGCGTCCACGTCCCCGGGCGCGCATGTGGGGCAGGACCTCGTTCACCATGCGCATGACCCCGAAGACATTGGTGTCGAAGACCGCCTGGGCCTGCGCGACGGAGGTTTCCTCGGCCGCTCCCAACGAGCCGACTCCGGCGTTGTTGACCAGCACGTCGATCCGCCCGAACCGCTCGCTCACCTCCTTGACCGCGGCGCCGACCGAGGCGTCACTGGCCACGTCGAGGCCGACGAACGTCACGCCGTCGAGCGGGGCGACGCGCGAGGTGTCGCGGCTTGTGCCGACCACGTCGAAACCCGCTGCGACCAGCGCGAGCGCGGTTTCCTTGCCGATGCCGGATGACGCACCCGTCACGAGTGCCACCGGTTGATGTGTCGCCGCCATCATGTCTCCCGCGCTCATTGAAAACCGATCGGTTTCCCTCCACTGTAAACTGATCGGTTTCCGCGCGCAAGGCAAGCGGGAGAACGGGGGAGGGCAACCGGGGAGAATGAGGTTGGACTTCCCCCGAGTACGGGACGCAAGGGGGCGTTTCGGAAAGGGTGACGCGTCAGCGCACGCCCGCCGCGTCGAGCAGCGTGGTCACCGTGGGCGCGACAAGCCCCGTAAGTTTGTCGGCCCCGATTCCCGCGCGGGCGCTGGCGCCGTCGAAGACGAGGCTGAGCTGCCGGGCCAGCAGGTCGGGATCGTCGGCCCCGCCCTGCTCGGCCTCGGCGCGGAAGAAGGCGGTCAGGTTCGCCTTGACCTCGTGGGCCACCCGGCTCGCGGGATGGTCCTGATCCTTGAGCTCGATCTGCGCGGCCAGGAACGGGCAGCCGCGGAACTCGGGCATACCCGCCTGCGATTCCACCTGCTCGAAGACGTGCATGATCCGCTCGCGGGGCTCACGGTCGTCGTCCGCCCCGGGCAGGAGCATCGCCACGTACGCGGAAGTGCGCCGCTCCAGACTCGCCGCCAGCAGCTCGTCCTTGCTCGCGAACAGCTGGTACATGGAGCGCTTCGACACCCCCGCCGCCTTGCACAGCGCCTCGACGCCGATACCGACACCGGCTCGATAGGTGAGCGTGGCCGCTGCCTCCAGCAGCCGCTCGCGGGGGCTTGGCTTCGCCTCGATGGTCATGCTGCGAGGTTAACTCGATTCCAACGGAATGAAAACTGATCGGTTTCCCGAGGGTTGCAGGTTGTCCGCTGAGCGGGAACGGCCGGTCAGTCGGACGCAGAACGCTTGGCCGGGGGATGCCAGCCGCCGGTGACTTCTTTGACGGGCTTGTGGGGGAAGCGGCGTTGGGCGTACTCCTGCGCGTGCGAGCCCGGCAGGACGTACAGGGTCTCCTTCTTGTCCTGGAGCGGTCGCAGCACGGTGTCCATGAACGCCTTGCGGTCATCCAGGTAGGGGCCCAGTACGTCCTCGCCGGCGGGGCAGACGGCAAGGCAGTAGCCGGACTTGTAGCCGGGAGGCGAGGACAGGCTCTGCCGCATGGAGGCGTTCTCGGAATCGCTGACCCGGGAGCGGTAGTCGGCGGCGTCCTCGCTGTCGGCCACGGTCTGCCAGTCGGGGTGGCCCAGGCTGACCGCGGCGGCATCGTCCGCCCCGGCCGCCAGACACAGCTCGCGCAGCCAGGCCGCGTCGATCACCGCCGGCGGGCGCGCGACGCCACCGGCCGCGCGCCGGGCGAGTACGGCCTGCACGGAGGGGTGGGCGGCCAGCTTCGCCGGAAGCCGGGGAGGTGGGGCCGTGGGTGGCCCTTCGGCGTCGCGCGCGGCAGTCATCCGTACTCCTGACTCCTGGGGATTCGGTTCGAGACTCGCCTCCACGGCGAGGAACCGATCGGTTTCACCACCGTAAACTGATCGGTTTCGGCATGCAAAGCCGGGCTGCCGGTCGCCCCCGATCCGCCCTCGCCGTCCGGTGGATGGCGGAAGTTGAGCACCCCGGGCCCGTTGCCGTCTTCGTGGGTGGGGATGGCGGCGGTGCACTTGGGCTTGCGCAGTGAAACCGATCGGTTTACGGTATGCGGAAACCGAGCGGTTTCCCACTCTCTGGAGGCAGTCATGACCGCACTGAAGGGCGCCAACGTCTTCGTCACCGGCGGCAGCCGAGGCATAGGCAAGGCCCTGGTGGAGGAGCTGTACGAGCGCGGCGCCGCCAAGGTCTACGCCACGGCCCGCGACCCGCGGAGCGTCACGCACCCCGACGCCATCCCGGTAGCGCTGGAAGTCACCGACCCGGCCTCCGTGGCGGCGGCCGCCGCACAGGCGCAAGACGTCACCGTACTGATCAACAACGCCGGCGCGTCGGTCGGCGCCTCCTTCCTCGACTCCCCGCTCGACGACGTACGCCGGGAATTCGAGACCAACTTCTACGGCCCCCTGCTGCTCACCCGAGCCTTCGTGCCGATCATCGAACGCCACGGCGGCGGCCACGTGCTCAACGTGCACTCCGTGCTCTCCTGGCTGGCGCTCGGCGGCTCCTACAGCGCCTCCAAGGCCGCCCTGTGGTCGCAGACCAACTCCCTGCGCCTGGAACTGCAGCCGCGCGGCATCACGGTCACCGGACTGCACGTCGGCTACGTCGACACGGACCTCGCGGCCGGCGTCGACGCACCCAAGTCCGACCCACGCACCGTCGCCGCCCTCGCCCTCGACGGCGTCGAGACAGGCGCGTACGAGGTACTCGCCGACGACATCACGCGCCAGGTCAAGGCGGGCCTGGCCGACGACCTGTCCGCTCTGTACGCCCAACTGACCAAGTAACCCCTTCACACAAGGAGTCGGCGAGATGCCCAGACCCGAGTCACGTCCCACGATCCACATCCCGGGGACCACCAGCCACACCATCACCCCGCGCGCGGGACTTGAGGGACGCGAGGGAACCCTGCGCTACCTCAAGGCGGGCACCGGCGCCCCCCTGGTCCTGCTGCACACCGTGCGCACCCAGGCCGAGCACTTCCGCCACCTCATCCCGCTGATCGCGGACCGCTACACGGTGTACGCCCTCGACCTGCCCGGGATGGGCTACTCCGAGATCGTCCCCGGCGCCTCGTACGACGAACCGGCCATGCGCGAGGGCGTCAAGCGCCTGCTCACCGAACTCGACCTCCACGACGTGACGTTGGCCGGAGAGTCCATGGGCGCGGTCCTCGCCCTGACCACCGCGGCCGACCTCCCGGAGCGCGTACGACGCGTCGTCGCGGTGAACACGTACGACTTCCGCGACGGAATCGCCCGCTCCAGCCTCCTCGCCCGCGTAGTGGTCACCGGCGTCCTCACCCCGGGAGTAGGCCAGGTCATCGCCGGAGTGGAACCCAAGCCCGCCCTCCGCAAAATCCTTCAGGGCGGCCTCGGCGACAAGACCGCACTACGGGAGGACTACCTGGACGAACTCCTCCAGGTAGGCACCCGCCCCGGCTACGCGACGGTCGCCCGCGCCGTCTACCAGGCCCTACCCACCCTCATCGCAGCCCGCTCCCTCTACCCCGAGGTCAAGGCCCCCATCCACCTCATCTACGGGGAGAAGGACTGGTCCCGCCCCTCAGACCGCCAAGCCAACAAGGACCTGCTACCGACCGCCGACTTCACACAGGTGCCGAAGGCCGGCCACTTCATCGCCCTGGAACGGCCCGACGTACTGGCCGACTTGTTGAACAGGGTGGCGTGACGGCCTGGAGACGGGCCCGCGCCGGCGCTGGCAGGGACGGCGGGGCTGACGGCGCTGCAGGGCTTCTGACTGGGAGAAGACCAAGCGCAGACGGCCGGAGATGGCCCTCTTTCGGATCCCTGGCATGGGCGTGGGATAGCTTGCCCGCCATGATTGAACTCGGTCCCGTCGCCTGGCCACCCACCCCCATCAGAACCCAACGGCTCGTTCTCCGCGAGCCGTTGGCCCAAGACCGTGCGACGTTCATCGAACTCCTCGCCTCACCGGAGGTGCATACCTACCTCGGCGGTCCCCGGCAACGTAAGGAACTCGAGCGCGACATACCCGAGGTGCCCGAACAGTGGCCCGGGAGCTTCGTCGTCGAGCTCGACGGCGCGATGATCGGCCAGATCCTGCTCAGGAGAGCACCGGAACACCATCGCCCGACTGCCGCGGGAAAGGCCGACCTCGGCTACCTGTTCCTGCCTCGGTCGTGTGGACACGGATACGCCTTCGAGGCGTGCACAGCAGCCCTCGACTGGTTCACCGCCGCCCTCCCCGGCGAACCAGTAGTCCTCACCACCCAAACCGCCAACACCGCCTCAATGCGCCTCGCGGCAACGCTGGGCTTCACCGAAGTAGAACGCTTTGAAGCCTGGGACGCCGAGCAGTGGCTCGGCATACGGTCCTCGGTCACGGCGTCTGGTCGAGCCATGGCGCCCAGCCCTTATGGTGCGATTGTTGCGCCCCGCCCGCAGGACTAGACGGCAAACGACCCCCGGTCTCTGACCTGAGGTTTGTCGTTGAGCGGGTGACGAGCGCACTCGCGCTCTCAGCTTGGGAAGCTTCGATCATTTGTAGCCCGTTTGGGTGCTGAACTGGGCAAATGGCTGGGGGCTCCGGCGTCGGTGGTGACGCCTGCGTTCCCCGTGAATCCCCACTGTTCCCCGCCCGATCTGGTGCAGTTGTGGTGCGGGGCCAACTGGTTACAGCTGACGGTCGATCACTACCAGGTCCGCTGTCAGTGCCTGCGGTTATGGTCTCAAGCGCGCGGTCGGCTTCCGGGTGTTCCAGCTCTGAAGGGAATGGTTGCATCCCTGGCCTGTCTGGGGGCGGCCCGGAGACTCGTCCGGGACCTAACCGACGGCTGGGCTTCGTCGATGGCCAAGCAGTGACCTGCCAGCACCGACCGCGCACCACCTCTGACCCGGGTCGATGGCAGGCGCTCGCTTTCCAACTGTGTTGGTGGTCCCGAGGGTTTCGAACGAGGCCGTTCACCTGCGTTCATGGACGGCCGGTCGTGAGAGCGGCTACCGGATTCGGTCTCGGTTGAACGGCCGTGAACGGCGCTGAATGAGACGGAAACTGAGACGGTCAGCTGGCGCCGCGACGACGACTTCCGCGCAGAGACAGCAGTCTGCGGGGTCGTCTACTCGCCGCGCGTCGTAGCTCCGCGTATCGGGTCACTGAGTCTGGACTCGCAGTCCGCACCCACACAGGGGCCCCGATCAAAATGCGGTCTGCGCCCCGTCTGTTGTCGCGGAAGGCCCAACGGCTCCGAGTCAACTCGACGTCGGTGTAGATCTGAGCGAACCACTCACAGTCGTGAGCGTGCGCGAGAGTGAGCCCGCGGGTCCAAGGTTCTTCATGATCGGTCCCAGGGTGCTCACTCCCTTGGTTCAGAGCTATGTGCAGCGCCTCAACGGAAAGCGATTCAGGATCGTCCCACTGGGACGTGTTCCGAGTACCACGGCTCTCCAGCAGCTCCGCAATGGCATACCAAGCAGAGGAGAACCAGCCGGCCGCCGGGGCGTCTGAAGGTCGAAAGGGGTGGCCAGGGAAGCTGTCCAGGCTACCGAAGAGGACTAGATCGACTTGTCGGCCTTCGACACTACTTGTTCCGATATGGAGTACTGCGCCCTTGTCTCGCTCCGGCCCGCCGATGAACCGCGCGACGTGAACCTGACCGACGCCTTTGGCGAAGCGAGCAGGAGGCGGTGCGCTGAAAGCGGAGACGGCCTGATCCCCGATCACCTTTTCGATTTTGCGAGCCTTTTCGCGGCGGGTGAGACCCGCCCGCTCTCGGTTTCCAACCTCTGCCCCGACGCCTTGCGGGGCAGCCTTAAGGGTCCAGCTCAGCTGACTGTCCCAGGTGACGCCGTTGTCGGACGCGATCTCGTCGACGCGGCGCTCCGACCAGTACAGGTAACTACCGGCGTCGGCTTCCCTCACCACTACTTACACTTCTCCGATCAAATGGTTGCCGTGGATCTTGGCGGCTCGCTTCCAGCCACACGCCGAGCATCGCTCCAGGTAGGCGTACGGAGACGCGTCCATGGCATCGATCTCCGGCATGACCTTGAAGTTTTGCCGGTTGTGTACTCGTCCGCAGGGCACATCAGCCGAGTGATACACAGTCAGTTCGGGGCCAGGCGTGATGCGCACGAGACAGGGAAGCCTCGCGCTGGCATCTCCCAGCTCACGGATCTCTCGATCGATCTCCGAGAGCTCAGAGTTGAGGGCGCGCTGCAGTTTCTGAATCCTCTTGTTGTGGTCGTCCAGGATCTTGAGCTTGCGGAGCCGAAGTGCCTGCACTCGGTCAGCGAACGACATGCCTCCTCCTAAGAGGTGCTAAGCGAGATGAACACTTCTTAGTGGCTAGATGTCGGTCGCGTCGCCCGGTCGACCGCCTTTGAGGGAACTTTGGTGGTTCCACGGTGCCGCTAGGGCGGCGTGTGCTAAGTGCGAGCGTCGGCGGAACGACGTTGCTCGGGCTCTCAGCCTGGGAAGCTGCGATCATTCGCGGCGGGTTCGGTCGCTGACCGGGTCGAACAGCCGTGGCGCAGCCCCGTCGAGTTGGGTTGTCTTCGCCGTGATTCCCCGGTGTTCCCCGATCTATCTGGTGCGCTTATGGTGCGAGGCTGGGGCTTGGTCCCTCGCCCCGATCGGCTTCTACTGCCGTGGCCGTGTCCTCGACACCGGGCGCCTGGTGAGACCAAATACAAACTTGATTCCGGCCTGGAAGGTACGTCCGGCCAGTCCGCAGGAAGCTGAGGAGGGTCCGGAAAGACCACCCTTGAAGGAATGGTTGAACTTTTGGATGACCAGTGCATCCCGGACGGTGAAAGGGGTGGGGTCTCAACAAGACCACCGACTGGCTCCGCGAGAACGGCTGCAAGGAATCGACCAAGACCCTGGAAAACGCAAAGCGCACACGCGAGCTTCGCCCTAACCACCACATCGTGTGCGATGGATCGTGCGGACTACGCTGATCAGGAGAACTAGCATGGCTACCAAAGCAATTGAAACACGCTACGCAGGATGTAGGTTCCGTTCCCGTCTTGAGGCTCGATGGGCTGTGTTCTTTGATGCCCTCGGCATCGAGTGGAACTACGAACCGCAAGGGTTTGAGACCCAACACGGCCGGTACCTACCGGACTTCTGGCTCCCAGAAACGAAAGCATGGATTGAAGTCAAGGGCGGGAAGCCGACCAAGCGGGATCAGCTCAGATGCGAGGAAGTAGCACGAGAGGAGTGGAAGAGCGGACATCGATTCAGGATTCTGGTGGGCGATATCCCGCGAACCCCATTTCTCGTTTCCGAAACGGGACCCTACGGTCTCCTCTGTCAGTCCTGGACTGCCATTCCTGAAACGACAGACCCGTTGCCCAAACTGGGGGAGCCGCTTGAATTGGCACCCATGGTGAGCCCCGGCGACATTGGGACACAGCAGGGATTCGTGAAAACCGGTTGGGTTCCGGTACATGAAAAGGCCAAAGACCTACCTGAGGCGTTGACCAAAGCACGCTCCGCCCGTTTCGAGCACGGGGAGTGCGGATGACATAGATGATGGCTTAGAAGCTCTCCGCGAACTACAAGCGGAGAAATGACCCGATCCGCTTCCAGCGCAGCCGACCTTGTCCGATGCGTCACAGTTTGAAATCTGTCTTCTCATTGGTGCTGCTTTCGGCGCTGTCCTCCGCGTGCCGTGTTAACCGTGGCTGCCCCCTGCATCTGGCACGGTTGTGGCACGAACTTCAGCTGACGACAGCCAACCACGATGGCGGGTGTGTCGGCCGACCAGGCGCGCGTATGCCTCGCTGTACCCCCACCGGCCTCAGCCACGTTGCCGGGTGCTGTCGGTCAGTCCTTCCGCGGCGAGCGGATCGACAGACGGCTCCGGAGGGCGCGTGCATCGCGCGCATAACTGCTGGTCAGACCATGGGGAGGGCCTCGGTAGAGCTCCTCCGTCCGCAAATAGGCCGCGCGTCAGGCAGACAGCTACTCCAGCAGTATCTCTTCGGGTCGCCGGTTCGTGACCGCGGCCTCTCGCATGGTCAGTATGTGCTCGATGCAGGCTTCGAGGTCTCCGCCGTGAGCACCGTTTTAAGGAGTTCTTACACCCGCCGTGATGGAGGCGCATCCGGCTACGCCGCTGACGCCCGAGGCGATCCGCATCGTCCGGCCGAAGATCCGCGGTGACGCTGAAGCACCGTTTTCCAACTCCCATGACGTAAGCTGTTGTTGATCGCCGTGGCATGATGCCGAGATGCCTGATCGGACCTCGATATCCCTCGTCAAAGCGTCTGACTCTCCGCGCTCCTCTCGCTTCGGCCGCCGCGCGGTCGTCGCCGGGACTGCCGCCGGTACGGTGCTACTCATCGCCCTAACTCTCTTCATCTGGGAACCGTGGGTAGACAGATCACCATTCACAGCGAGGGTTCATTCGGCCATGGCGAGTGCTCGCTTCGAAGACCTGGGCGGCGGTTCGTGCTATCCCAAGAACGCCGGCAAGAAGGTTGAGCTCTTCGGGGAAGACAAACAGCGACTCGCAGTCAGCCAAGAACCCAGCAGGGGCGAGATCCTCACTTCCGAGTACGGGGATGTTGCCGGTTATTGCTTCGCCTATGTGGAGTTCAAGAACGTGCCAGGCGGAGAGGACACGTACTACCTGAAGAGCGAGGACAAGCTGTATAGCGCAGACGGCAAGTCGGTCGGTCTACAAGAGGTGGCCGAGGAGTCGCTCCGCCAAAGTCCTACGGAAGCCAAGGACGGTTGGATCAAGTTCCATGCTCCGGACGAATAGATACCCACGCTCCTGCTAAACCTGCCCCCACGTTGCGGCCGCGTCTTCCTCGGGAACCGGCATTAGCTTGCGGAGAAAGAGCAGGGCGAACAACGGTGAACCCTGCCCTGCATCGACACCCGCTTTAGGAGTTCGATCCGAGTCCGCTCCGGCGTCCGTCGTCGGCTGGTGTGAACGCCGGACAGAGTCGCTGACGTACGCCCCTGTCCGGCGTCGTTGATGTCAGCCGTGGATGTCATCCTGTGCGCCCCTGATCCTGCGGGTACTGGGCCAGTCCTGCTCGGGAGCCGTTCAGTCCAGGAAGTAGGGCCAAAACGGGATCGTGGCGTACTGGTGGTCTTCCGGTGTGGGCACCGGGCGACCGAACTCGTGGTGGAAGTAGTCGACCAGATCGGTGCCGTAGTAAATGATGTCCGTCTGGTGCATCGACAGCACGGGCGTGCCTGTACGGTTCGGATCCGCCAGCAGACACCGATGCGAGTAAATCGGCACCATCACCGGGACCTTGGCCAAGTAGGTGCGAGCCACCTTCAAGGCGTCCTGAGTGCTCGCAGGCCGCGGATCCCTCTCCGGATGCCAGAAGCCGCTGTGTTCCACGTCGAAGAGCACACCGTCGATCGGCCAAGCCAGCCGCTCCGCCAACTCCTCCGCGTCGCCGTCCCGCCAGTCGGGCCAGCTACGGCCGCCCGTCGGCAGTCCTGCACCCAGCAGCGTCCGGTGCTCTGGAGCGAAGCGAAACCCCCAGCGCTCCTCGACCTGGTCGAGTTCCCAGTCACTCATGCCTCGCTTGATCTCGACTTGGGAAGGGAGCATGGCGAGCAACACCTGGGCGTCCTCTGAGGTCAGCGGATTCTCGGGGCTGATCGGAGTCATACGCGGAACGGTAGGACACTTGAGGACGCCTAAGCAGCGGGATTTCGCCGTGCCCTCAGCTTGGGAAGCTCGGGTTCTTTGGCGGTAGCTCCTGCACTGACCTGCGGCGAAGCTGCTGTGAGACGTGACGGGCTGACTCGTTGTTCCCCGCCATTCCCCGTGGTTCCCCGCACGACCTGACACGGATCTGGCACGACCTCTTCGTTCGGCGCCGGCGTGCCGCCTGCGTTGCCGGTGAGCGCGAAGAGTCGGCCCACACTCCACTTGATGTGGGACAAGATCAGATTGGTGACACGGATAGTGTTAGGTGTATCGTGATGGTCGTAAGCCCACAAGCCGCGTCCTCAGCATTCCGGGTTGAGCGAAGGTGGCGCCGGGCCTGCGACCAGAAACAGAGGACACCAAAAAGGAGACCTCTCCCCTAGAAAGGATGAGCGGCGCTCCCTCGCCTAGTTGCGGGGGAAAGACCTGCCCACCAGTGAGGCAGTCGCGCCGGGCATCCCGGACGGATGTCATTCCTGTTCGGGACGCCGAGGGGGGATTCGCAGCCTGGTTTCGTGCGCACGGAGCCGGCCCCCTACAAGGAGCAACAAGCATGAGCGAGCCCACTCGCACCAAGGTCGGCCCCCGCGGCCGGGTGACGGTTCCCGTCGCCCTTCAGCGGGCCGTCGGCCTAACCGAGGGGGCCGAGGTGATCCTCCGGGCCCTGCGCCCCGGCGTCGTCATCGTGGAGACCCCGCAGGCGGTCAAGGACCGTATCCGCGCCGGCATCCCGCCGACCGCGGAGACGGAGGCTTTCGACGCCGTCGGTGACATCCGCACTCTGCGCGGCGCCGACGCCACCCGGTTCGACCACCTGGGCGCCTCTCGGGAGCCAGATCAGCCCTTTTCCGGGGCTGGTCCACCCGATCCCGATGGCCTTCTCGAGGAGTACCAGAGTGAACCGCGAAACCCCCGTCGTCCTTGACTCCAGCGCTGTACTGGCGTGGGTCTTCCGTGAGGAGGGAGCCGACTTCGTCGACGAGCTGTTGCCTGAGTCGAGCATGTCGACCGCCAACTTCGCCGAGGTGACCACCGTCTGTCTCCGCCGCGGATACCTTAATCCGCCTGATCAGCTCCACCAGGACCTCACGGCCCTCGGCCTGTGCGTCGAGCCCACCAGTGTGGACGAGGCGGTCCGGGCCGGGAAGCTCGTCTACGAGTCCTATCGCGAACGACAGCACTACGGCGGTCGGACGCTCGCCCTGGGCGACGCCCTGTGCATCGCCCTTGGCGAGCGCCTGAACCGGCCGCTGGTCACCGGCGACACCCTCTGGAAGGACCTGGAGGACAGGTTCACGGTTCCGGTAAACCTCTTCCGGTAGCCACAACTCAGTGAGCCTGGCACCGCTGTGGTGTGAGGCTCATTGCTGTTCGCCTGCGTTGAGGCGCAGATGCACACGGTTCCGGAGGGCGCTTCAGCTGGCTGCGTTCCTCCTGGTCAGCGATGCGCCACCGTCCTGGAGTAGGCAACCCGTCCACGAATGGTCCGCGTATCCGGAGGCTGATGGTGCCGGGGTCATCCACGGAGACGCGCAGATCGGCGCCCTCCGAGAGTCGGCGTCAACTTGTAGTCCTCGGAAGTCTACTGGCTCTGCGCCTCCCGGCAGTAACACGATGTAAGAAACCAATGTTTCGCAGGGTGGCATACGTTGAATGTTATGTTGCAGATTAGCGAGGTGGCAATTTCATTACAGTGCCGGCGGCCCAGTGGAATCGAGTGAGGGCGAGACGCGTCAGTCGCGTATCCGGATGATTTGGTCCCAATTCTCGGAGTTCCGACTCCAGGAGACCCGAGAGGATCTCTATTGCTGCCGAAAGGTCGCCGGATCTGCCCTTCCAGTACCCCAGATTATGAAGGAGTGATCGGATGTGCGGATGGCGAGCCTCAAGGTCTGATTCCTCTTCCAATAGAGCGGTATAGTCCGCGATTGCCCCCGAAATATCGCCTGCGCATCCCTTCCACCAGGCAAGGCTCGTGCGCATGGAGCGGACGGTCTCGTGGTTCAAGCCCACATGCTGGCCGAGTCCATCAACAAGTTTCGTGTATTGCTCGACTGCTTCCGCTGCGTCTCCAGCTCTCCCGCGCTGTTCGATGAGGCTGGTGAGTCCGCTCAAAATGGCATCGAATTCCTCTTCTGTCATGCGTTCGGGATCGATTTCCTGGTGGCGCATAGAGAGTACTTCTTTTATTCCGTCCGCCGCCAGCGTCGTGTCGCCAGCCAGGCCTTGCCAGTAGGAAAGGTTATGGCGAACGTCCATGGAAAAGGAATCAGCTGCCCCGCGGTTCTTCACGGCATCCTCATGAACTCTCGCGAGTTCTGTTACGGCAGTGGCTACCTCTCCGGCTTCACCTCTAACGTTGGCTAGAACCCGGCGAGTTGCCAATGTGAGGTGGTCCGAAGGCCCGACTACGCGTCGTGCGTCGCCCAACAGGTCGTCGAGTGCGGCGGAAGCACCCCCTAGGTCTCCCGCGCGCCACATCCAATAGGCAAGGTTGTATCGCATCGCGAGAGTGTCCCGACTGTCCGCACCTAGTCGGTGGTTTGTTGCATCCACTAGTTGGTGAAAATGAGTCAGGGCTGCATCGAATTGCCAATCGGCCCCAAGGCTGGCGCCGAGCTGCGCGAGCAACGGGTGCGGCTCAGGGTTCCACAGATCGCTTTGTGCATTTTGAATCACTGCCTGAGCATTTGCTATAAAGTCCCTCTCATCAACCCTGTCGTCCCGGAACTTACCGGAAGTAGCCAAGAGTGCGTCAGCGGCTGAACACATCGCATCAGCGTGATCGACGGACGAGAGGGCCTCGCGTGTGACGCGTTGAACGAGTTGATGGACTCGAACGCGTGACTGCGGTGCGTCCAGAGAATGATCGATCAAGCTGAGACGGTGCAGGACTCGCAGAGCCGCACGTGCTTCGTCGCCAGAGACGCTGTACTCCGCCTGATCGCCATCAGAGCACGGTCTGTGAGCGGTGAGGTAGGTGAGGGCGGGCTCGCTCGCGAGAACGTGCTCAGGGATACCGTTCGGGTCCATAGCCGAGGCAAGCTGGAGCACCGGCCGGGCCAGACCAGCGGGGCGTAAGGTATCGGCGCGGTCGACGGACAGGCTCCAGACAGCGGCCACGGTGTGGGTTTGGTCGTCGGGCAGGACGTCGGGGGCAGCGTCGGCCAGAGAACGGGTGCGGTCGGCCAGCAGACCCCGGTAGATCCGGCAGGTGATGCCGGTGTCTATCAGGTAGACGGCAGCCTGGGACAGCGCAAGCGGCAGCTGGCCCAAGTCGTCGGCGAGGGCGGTGAGCTGCTCTTCGGGCTCGACGCGGCCGTGGCTGGCAAGAGCGCTCTCGAGGTAGGCCAGGGCTTGGGATTCCGTGAACAGGCCGATTTCGATCAGGCGTCTACCGCTCCCGGCCAGGGCGGTGTCTTTGCGGCGAGTGGTGGCCAGGACGCGGCCGTACGGGCTGGCTGGCGGCCACCACCCGCTCAAGTCGACGGGGTCGGCGATGTCATCCAGAACCACGAGCCAGCGGCACGGGCTGGGCTGTGGCTTAGGCTCCAGCCAGGCCAGGAACGCCCTCGCCGCTTCCGGATCGCCTGAGTCGGCGCCCAAGATTTCTGCCGCTGCCTGGGCATAGCCAGCTACGACGGCGCTACGACTGCTCGCAGTGATCCACACCAGCAGATCCAGCGCGCCTGTCTGCCAGGCAGTGCGCGCGTAGCGGGCGGCAAGCTGAGTTTTGCCAACCCCACCCATTCCTGCCAACACCCCGCCCGGCAGCGCTTGGTTAGCAGATTCGACGACCGGGGTCCCAGCGTTGGCCAGCAGCTGGGCCAGTTGGCTGGTCTCGGCTCGGTCCTGGAACCACTCCGCTTGGGGTGGGATCACTCCGACCTGATACGGCCACGCGGCCAGCACGCGGGGCGCGGCCTGGTAAATGACCCCGACCGCTGCGCTGTTCTGACCGGCATGGACCGATACGCTGCCTGGCATAGCGGTGCCCGCGGGCTGTGGGAGTGGGCATGGAACTGCCGGTCCGTTCAGCCCTGGGACGGATCCGGCACCGGAGGGCGGCCGATCTGCGCGCCTCCGTGGATGACCCCAGCTGCGATCGAGCCTCCCTCGGCTTGGATGTTCACGTTGCCACCAACGGCAAGCCCGTCCTGGCCGGCCGATACTCCGCTGTGAGGCGTGTGCTGGGCAAGCAGAGTAGTTAGTTCGTCAGCGGCTTGGTCGCGTTCCGCCTCATCCAGGCTCTCCAGCGTGGCCTCGATCCGTGCCTGCCAGATCGCCTCTTGGCGGATGCGCACCCGATCTGTAGCGTCCGCATCAGAGGCTTCGAGTGCGGATGCGGTTTGGTCCAAACGCTCCAGCTCTGCCTGCGCGCGTTGTTCGTTGCCGCGCCCGAACCACCCTGCAATCGCCTGCCGCAACCCTGTCCATGCCTCCGTGCCTGCGGCCTCCACCACCGCGATGCCGCCCGCTGCGGCTGCAGACAGCAGTGCCTCCTCCAGCATGTTGCGCCCCCTCGCTCTCCCAATCCTGGGTAGTCAACTGCAGAGTGTATTGGTCAACAACCGGTTTCTCTGAAACTCTGACTAGATCACGCCGAGCGGCAGCCCGTTAGTCGCGGATCCACCCGAGGCCTCGACGTCAAGGCATGCTCCTCTAACGGCTCTTGCTCGATCTTCTCGGTAACTAGGCAAGCCGGCGTGGCGGTTCAATCGCCGCAGGCAGAGGACGCTGCGACCTCTTCGTCCCGAAGCAACTTAGGTGGGCGGTCTACCTTGGGCTGGTGCGCCTCTCACCTGCTGCGATGGTCTGCAGGCGTCCGCGCTTGTTTGTGGCTGTGCGTCGACGTTGTCACGCAGTTAGACACTCACCGGAGGGAGGTTAGAACGCAGTGGACCTCTCATCCGGTGAGTGGCGACGCGAAGTGTGAGGGTTTACCTAGTCATCTTGGCTGTGATTCGCGCATCCGATGTCAAATCATCCGGAAGCCGGACGCCAGGTAGTTTATGGACTTGTAGCAATTGATTCACGCGAAGGCCGCGCACGGTGCTGAGCATGGCATTGGTTAGATGGGCTGAACGGAAGTGCGCCCGGTCTACGTCAGCCTCTGTGAGATCTGCGTCTGTCAGATCCGCGCCTTCCAGCCGTGCCCGACGCAACTCGGCTCCAACAAGACTCGCTCCTTTGAGGTCGGCCGTCCGTAGCGAGGCTTTGACAAGGCATACGCCGTCCAGGCGGGCTCCTGCAAGGTCAGCGCCTCGTAAATCGGTGCGCTTTAGGTTAATCCGGAAGGGTTCCGATCGCTCAGGCCTCCTCCCCAAGACGGTCAGGGCTGCCTGCACGCACTCAGACGGCTGATGCTTCCGTCCGTCTTCCAAGTAGAGAGGATCAGCAGGATCGGGCTCCGGGGCGTTCTCCCGAATGAATGCCGCCAACACCTCTACTACCATTAGATGATCTCTCGGTGAGTCGTGCATGATTCGCTCAAGCGCAAAAATGCCCCCCAAATTGCTTTGTTGTTTCTTCAGATGCCAGAAGAGATATGGCAGTGGAGTACCTGTCGGAAATCTGTCCTTCTCGGGTCAGCTCGGCCTGCTGTCGGTCCATTCCCCGTGAATGTTCAAACAGCCTGAGCGTATGGCGGTAGTGGCGATCCGTGTAAAAGAGGCCAACGGCCGCTACTGCTCCTGCCCCCACTGCTACTACAGCAGTGCGGAAGCCTGTCACAACCGCTCCCGTTCCTGGCGTTAGGCCTGGTCCAAGGTGTCCTGCATCTGCCCACCACGGGCCCTTCCAGATGAGAACAGAGAAGAGGACAAAGCTGAGAGCCGCAACAACTACTGCACCCGTGCGCTTCTTCATGCCACCGACATACCCGGGCGCGGCGGCTAGATGGGAAGGCTTCCACGCCTTGTAACCAGGCTGCTACATGAGCGGCGTCCTCTAGGTCGGTGGAGTCTCAATGGGCGAGTCAAGGGCCGTCGAGTGCAATCAGTAGCCGAAGAAGTGCGGGGCTGGGTCCCTGACCTGCGGCCGTGTAATTAATCAACGCTGTGACCTGCGACGTAGCTGTCGACGGTTGTCAGCGTTGGTTGTCGTTGAGCATCCTCCGACGGCCCCGAGGCGGCCCCGTTGCCTCCCCTTCGATGATCGGAAGTTCCCCTTTCTCACCTGACTCCCCGGGCTGGGGGACGTCTGGCACGACTGATCATCGTCGGCCGTGGCTTGCAGCCGCCTAATCGACAGCGTCATGATCTGCTGCTCGGTTGGCGGCACTTGCCAGTATGTGCACCTCGACGCCATTTCAGGATGATCGGACGTAAGATGCCCCATCAGTGCGAGGCGGGGAAGCCTCGAGCGGTAGGGGGAGTGCATTGACTCTGCTACTCACGTGCGTAACGCACGATTTTGTGGTCCAAGCGTCCGACCGGAGGCTTACTTTCCTCAACGGGAAAATCGCGGAGGAAGTAGCAAATAAGGCGACCTTGTTCGGCAATATGGCTAATTTCGCTTTTACCGGCCTGGCGCGATGCTCCCATCGAGAAACAAGCGATGAACTTCTTATGCGGTGCCTCTCTGTGCCCAACATTCCGCTAGTTGAGTTGCTTGAAGGTCTGGCGAAAAGTGCTTCACGTGATATTCGAAACCTTCCCTTGGCTGTGAGGCCTAGAGACAGACGGGCTGTTCGTCGAACCTCGTTCGTTGGCGCCGGCTACGTCGGAGTGAAGCAGGCCGGCCGATTCAACCTTCCGGATAGCTCAGACGAGCTGCAAGCATTCCTCTGCGTCGTGAGCAATGCTCAGGATCTAAGTGAGGCATGGAGGGAGGAAGCTGATCAGGAATTCTCTGTGCATCTGGGATGGCTCCCACCCGAGCGTGGTTATATGCTCCACGTCGCGGGCCAACCTTTTCTTACTCGAGAGAGGATCCAGCTGGAAAGGAGTCTACGAAGGGCTCTAGGTAGGGTTGCTCACCCCGAATCCATCGCTCGCCTGCTCGCGAGAGCAGTACGTCAGGTATCCGCAAGGAACGTCACCGTTGGCCCCAACGTGATGTGCACTATGACGCGGAGAGTGAATGTTCGCGATCAGGGCCATATCAGTCTTGGGGGCGGGCTGATCCCAATTGTGGCTGAGTATCAAACCGAGGCATCCTACTTTGGCCGGGCGCAGGGTGGTCCGTCTGGACCGGCGAGATGGATCTACTCTCCAGTCGATCCCTCAGCTGCAAGTCACTATGGGCCGAACTATGCATCGTCTGTGATGATGATGAAAGGAATGTACTTCGGCCGCGAGGAGCCCCCGAAGCCCATTTAGATGCGCGCCCTCTACGGGGTGCAGCTACTAGCAAGGTCGGTGGAGCGGCTTTGGGCTGGAGCTGCTTTGGGGCGAGTGATCATGGCCCGTAAGCTGATGGCGAGTCGGGCAGTCTGTGGACCTGCCCGTTAAAGTACGACGTTGGGGCCATGATCTTAGAGGCTCGCCCCAAAGTGGCTGCCTAAAGCCGTGGAGTCGACCGCCCCAGCCACGATGTGTTCTGACCTCATGCCTGTGTGCCCGCCCGGAGGAGCGAAGCGACGACGGGTGCTTGAACCCGTAGAGAAAGTTGTTACTCAGGCTTCGGCTGGGATGTTGTCCTATCTCGGTTGATGCTTGACGTTGTGGCTTCACCTGATGCTTGACACCGCTTGCCTCGGCTTGGCTGTGCGCGTCCTGATCGGCGTGTGCGGGGAGGGCCGGGGCCGTGCTGGTGGAGTTGAGCGTGGTCGAGCAGCGGTATCACGCGGTGATGGAGGTCGCCGCGGGGGTTCCGGTCACTCAAGTCGCGGCCCGGTATGGGGTGTCGAGGCAGTCGGTGCATTCCTGGGTGCGCAAGTACGAGCAGTCGGGTCTGGCGGGTCTGGCGGACCGGTCGCATCGTCCGGCCTCGTGTCCGCACCGGATCGCCGGGGGGGTGGAGGCGGTGGTGTGTGAACTGCGGCGCCGGCATCCCGGCTGGGGTCCGCGCAGGCTGGTGCACGAGCTGGAACGCAGGGGCATCGTGCCGGTGCCTTCCCGGGCGACGGTCTACCGGGTCCTGGTCCGAAATGGTCTCGTCGAGCCGGGAGCACGCAGGAGACGCCGGTCGGATTACCGCAGGTGGGAGCGGTCGGCGGCGATGGAGTTGTGGCAGATGGATATCGTCGGTGGAGTCCTGCTTGCCGGTGGTGGCGAGTGCAAGATGGTCACCGGGATCGACGACCACTCGCGGTTCATGGTGATCGCGAAGGTGGTGGAGCGGGCCACGGCCCGGGCCGTGTTTCTGGCCTTCGGGGAAGCGTTGAGGCGGTTCGGAGTGCCGGAGGAGGTGCTGACGGACAACGGCAAGCAGTTCACCGCGCGGTTCGGCTCCGGCAGACCGGGAGAGACGATGTTCGACCGGATCTGCCGGGAGAACGGCATCACCCACCGGCTCACCAAGCCGCAGTCACCGACCACCACGGGAAAGATCGAGCGGTTCCATCAGACGCTCAGGCGTGAACTCCTCGACGACCACGGCCCGTTCACTGACCTGGCGACAGCGCAGGCGGCGGTTGATTCCTGGCTGGAGGACTACAACCGGATGCGGCCGCACCAGGCCCTGGACATGGCCGTCCCGGCGAGCAGGTTCGTTCCCCGGCCGCGGTCCGAGCAGGATGCGCTGCCGGTGGTCCTGCCCGCCCGCCTCGACCCGGTCCCGAGTCCGGATGTCCCAGTGCCTCCGTCCGAGCCGGTGGTCTGGCCGATGACCGAGGGTGAGGTCGGTGCGATCGAGGTGGACCGGGTGGTTCCCGCCTCGGGAAACCTGAGCCTGCGCGGGCAGCAGATCTGGTTCGGTCCGTCCCTGGCCGGCACCACGGTGACCTTGCGGATTGACGTGAACCGGCTGCACGTGCTGATCGGCGGTGCACGGCACAAGACCCTGCCCTCGAAGCTGTCGGGCCGAGATCTCAAAGCCTTGCTGGCGGGCGGAGGTGCCCATCCCGCCGGACCGTGGGCGGACGAGCCTGGCCCTGCGACGGACGCGAAGGGGGCGGTGGAGGTGGACCGGACCGTGAATGCGGTCGGCTACGTCGGCCTCGGCGGCGACAAGGTCCTCATCGGCTGGCCATTCGCGGGACAGCGGGTCACGCTCCGGCTCGACGGCAAAGTCCTGCAGGTCCTGGACGAGCAGCGTGTTCTGCAGGCCACCCTGCCCAGCCCGCTGCCGCCTTCGGCCTGCGGGCGTCTGCAAGGGGGCCGTCCGGCCGGGCCTCCTCCCCAGCTGCCACCGCCCGCCGAGCAGGTCGCCGAGCGGACGGTCAGCAGCGTCGGCGGCTTCATGGTTGCCGGACAGCGCATCCAGCTCGGCCGCGGCTATGCCCACCAAGTCGTCACCGCCCATCTGGACGAGGAAACGATCCGGGTTTTCCACGGCCAGGAGCTGATCACCACCGTCCCGCGTGTCACCAGGAAGGAGGTCGTGGTCCGTAAGTCCGGCGAACATAACCGCCGGAAGATCGTCTAGGGCAGACGTCAAGCATCACCCGGCGCCGACCCGTCAACCATCAACTGAGACTCGACACTCGGCTGGGTCCTATCTAGGCTCAGTTGGGCCTGAGTGGCGCTCGCCGAGATGCCACGCCTGGGTCCGCTGCGATCCTGCGCCCTTGTTCCGCAGCCCGTTGAAGCGATTGGGCCACCTGGTCGGCGTCATCCGGGGACAGCAGGATTTCTTGGGTCCAGAGGATCGACAGTCTGATGTCGCCGTTCAGCAAGTTGGTTGCCACGTCGAGTTCGGTGCCGTTGCCGGTGTCCTGCACGCTCAGGCCGAGGTCGCTGCTGAATGCGCTCATGGTGTCGGTTCCCCCTGGATCGTCGTGCCACTGGCCGTGATTCTCCACAGTGGTGCGGCGTACTGCTGCGGGCGCTTGCTGATGAGCAGTTGGCGCAGGTCCTCGCGCAGGGAGCCGTTGAGGTTCAGCGCCTCGGTGATGCGGCGGAACGTGGTGTGGGTGGCTCCGCTGCTTCGGGCTTCGGCCTCGAATTGGTCGAGTTGGGATAGCACGGCCTCGGGGTCGAGCTTCACCGGTGGCTGTTCCTTGAGCCGGGCGGCCTTGTTGCGTTCGTAGTCGATCTCCGAGTAGCCGCAGATTTCACGGCTGTGCGCTTCTACTTCGTCCAGGGTGGTGGTCGCCATGATGGCGCGGGCCAGTTGGTTGCGGCTCAACGCGTCGTCCAGGTCGACCTCATGGACCGTGGGGCCTTCGTCGGTGAGCGGGACGGGGAGTCCGGCGTCCCGCATCTCGCAGGTGCCGCGTATGCCTCGGGCTGTTGCCGCGAGCATCCCGGTGGCCTCGGACGGGTGCCACTCCAGGACCGAGCTGATCGGCTCCACGTCCTTCGCCGTCAAAGTGCGGACGAGCGGGCCGAGTACACCGCGCAGGTCGTCGGGCGGGAGCTCGCCGTCCAGGCCTGGCCCCGCGACCAGGAGCCGGATCGGAGCATTTACCTGGCAGCAGGCGGCGAGTGTGACGGCGTCGGCCAGCGGGCTCTTCAGCGTCGGCTCGTCGCCCCGCGCGAGGATGTCGCCTCCCACGTCCAGGAGATCGATCGACGCTGGTGACAAGTGGCTGATGAGTTCTTCGAGTTGGCGGGTGATGCCCTCGGTGCCGTGGTGCGGATCGATCAGCGCGAACGTGTGCGGGAGCTCTGCCGCAAGGCGGGGGAGAGTGGAGCCTGCCGGGGCGATCGGGCGGGCTTTGGCCGGCACTGCCCACACGGCCGGAGTCATCGGTTCGAGGCCGGTGAAGCTGTCCGGTCCGCGGGGGCCCGGTACCGGGTCGATCAGGAGGCGGTCCCACGCGTACGTGAGGATCACCGCCTGGTCCTCGTCGTAGAGGGCGGCGTGAAACATTGCGGCGGCGACTGCGTCGCCCCCTCCTCCTGCTGCGACGATCAACCGCTTCATGCGGTTCAGCGTACGGGGTCGAGGGTTGCCGCCCGCTGATCCAAACGGAAGGTGGCTAGTCAGCAGAGGAGCCTGTACGCGTGCGCCGTCGCAGTCGCGCTGTCACCCACATCGTCAGCCCGATGAGGGAGAGGAGTACCGCTCCTCCGACGACGACCGGGACAGCGCCCATGAGAGCGAAGTTGAGCAGAAGCTCTGCCCACGTCGGCTCCTCGCCCATCGTGCTCCCACCCTGTGTCACAAACGACATGACGTCGGCGGAAACCGATTAGTTCCGCAAGCCTCAGGCTGTCCCCGCGCGCGAAGGCCCTAGGGGCGTAGGGAGTTGGTGCGGGTTCCCGCACGGGTCCGCGCGTCGATGATGCGGGTCAGGTCGGCAGTAGCTGCCGCGAGGCGGACCGGCTGACCCGCGTCGTCGAGCTCGGCGATGTGCCAGCTTCGGGGACAGAGGCGCCGTCGCTGCCGCGCAGGCGCCGTACGTTCTAGACGGTGAACCGCTCCACGCGGTCGCCGGGCGGGAACCCCTGGGCCCCTTCCTCCGAGACCGAGAGTCGCTCCAGTGGCCGGCTGTCGGCGAGGTCCCGGATTACCGGCCCGGGGCCGCGCCGACGCGGGCCAGCACGTAGTCGGCCAACTCTCGCGGGCTCAACTCGCCGTCCAGGAACACGGTGTCACTGGGCAGCGTGTCCACCGCGGCCATACATGACTCGATCTTGGACTTGCACCACCCGCGCACCCGTTCATCCTGCGCGGGATCGTCAGGCGTGAAGCTCCGGCCGTCGATCCGCTTCACCAGCACGTCCTCGGAGATCTTGAGGAAGAAGTGGTGGACAGCGATCCTCGCGTCCTTCAGGGCACCGAAGATCTCCTCGACATAGCCGGGGTTGATCAGCGTCATGGGCACCAGGACGGGCCGCTGATACTCCTCGACGAGCCCCACGGCGAGGTCCGCGACCTGCCGCCTCCACAGCCGCAGATCCTGAAAATCGCCGGTTGGTACCTCAACGATCTCGCGCAGCACGTAGCCGACCATCTCCGGGTCAAAGACCAGCGCCTCGGGCCAGCGCGGACGCAGTTCATCCACCAGCGTGCTCTTCCCGCTGCCGAACGCACCGTTCACCCAGACGATCACACACATCTCCCTGCAGGTGGATACCCTCAATCGGCCACGGCCGTCCCCTAAACCACACCGTGACGCGGCGGGCAGGTCGGCCCACGCCGGGGATGCCGTCCGGCTACGACCCGAAGTTCTGCGTCCAGTAGTTGCCCGGCTGGGCCAGGCCTATGCCGATCTCCTTGAAGCCGCAGTTGAGGATGTTGGCCTTGTGGCCAGGGCTGTTCATCCAGCCGTCCATGACGCTTTCGGGGGTGCCGTATCCGGCGGCGACGTTCTCGCCGGCCGACCTGAAGTTGTATCCGACGCGAGCGAGCCGCTCGCCCATGTCCGAACCGTCGGAACCGGTGTGCGACATGTTCTTGTGGTCGGCCATGTCCTGGCTGTGGTTCTGGGCGGCCTTGGTGAGCTTGGCGTTCGTGGTCACCGGGCCGCAACCTGCCTTGTCGCGTTCGGCGTTGACCAGAGCCAGCACACGACTCGTGGGGCCGGAATCCGCGGTGCTGGCGGGGGCGCTCGGAGCTTTGCTGGGACGCGTGGTCTTCGGAGTCGGCGTGCTTGGAGGCGGAGCAGGCCTGTCGGGCTTGGTGCGGGGACGCGTCGGGGTGGGACTGGGGCTCTTGGACGTCGAGGGGGACGCTTTCGGGGTCTTCGCCGGAGTGGTACGGGGAGAAGGGCTCGCCTTGGGGGTGGCCGGGGACGCGGAGGGCGTCCGCGAGGGCTCCGCGTCGGCTACTTGATCCGATGTGCCGCCGCCCCATCCCAGCCAGGAGGACGCCACGCTGCGCAAGCCTCCCAGTTCGCTGCCGCTCGCCAGTGCGACCGAAGGAATACCCACGGCGCCCGCAGCCACCACGATGACTGCGGTACGGGATATCTTCCGGCGCTTCTTTTTCTGGCGATGCTTGTTCATACGTGGCCTCACTCAGTGGTCCGGCATTGGCAGCAAAGCAGCGCAGCGCTGGCGAGCCCGGTCATTATGGGGACCGGCGAGCGCACCGGGCAATGAACGTCCGTACTGCTGCCGACCGGCCCTGACGAGGTCCGCCCGGCCCATGAGGACGTACGGATTCAGCCGTCGGCACACAATCTCCGCCACCCGCACACACCAGTGACCAGGACGAAGAGGCTCTCCGGCCGTCGCGGGTGCTAATTTCGCCGACCTCGAGAATCGGCTGAATTGCCACCTGTGGTGGAGAATGCCCGATTGGGATTCAAAAGAGTGCAGCTGTTACCAGCAGTAATCAGTCAATCAATCCCATTCGGTAAAATTCCGGCGTGATGCATATCACTCTGATTCGAAGTGTGGGAATTGCCGAGCCGGAACGAGCCGGGACGGGCGGGAACGAGCCGGAACGGCTGAGTTTCCTGTGGCGGCTGACTGTCCTGCGGCGCAAGTGTCTTGCGGCGCATGGCAATGCCGACTACCTTGTACCGCATGACAAAGGGGGCGCCCGAATCGGATGACCAGCGGCGCAGTCAGCTCCTGCGTGGGGTCCTTGATCTGTGTCTGCTGTCGCTGATCTCCAGCCGGCCGCGGTACGGCTACGAGTTCGTGGAGGCGTTGGCGGACAGCGGGCTGGAGCTGGTGAGCGAGGGCAGCATCTATCCGCTGCTCGCCCGGATGGAACGGGCTCGGCTCATCTCCTCGTATCGTGCGCCGTCCTCGAGCGGCGGCGCCCCGCGTAAGTACTACCGCCTGACCGAGGCGGGGCGCGCCGAACTGACCAGCGGCCAGGCCGTGTGGCGCGCCTTCACCGGGCAGGTGGACCGAATCCTGACCGACACCGACACCGACACCGACACCTGACCGACACCGAATCCATCACGGGGGAGAGCACGCCATGACGCACGCCATGACCAACGAGCAGATACTCGCGGTCTGCCGCAGCAACTGGGAGTACAGAGGGATCGACGACGCATCCGTACGGGAGATGCTCGACGAGCTCACGGCGCACCTGGAAGACGCGGAGGCTGCGGGCCGTACGCCCCAGGACGTCGTCGGTGGCGATGTCAGAGCGTTTGCCGCGATGTGGGCACGGGCCCGCGCTCCGCTCGCCCTCCGGGTGCTGCGTATGGCCGCGATGGCCTGCTTCGCATTCGGCGTCGTGCTGCTGCTCTCCTGCTTGGTGCGATGGACCGGGCAGGTGGAGTTCACCGTCGATCGCATAGCCATCTACGTCCTTCTCGCGGCCGTCACGGTCGTCTGGGAAACGCGGCGCGGCAGTCTGGGCATAGTCAAGAACTGGGCGCTCGGCCTCGTCGTCGTCCTGCCGACAGTGCTGCTCATCAGATGGCTGGTCGGCGATGAGGTGCTGTTCACGCTTCAGCTGTGGTTCATCGCGGCTCTGCTTCTTCCCGGACTGGCGTACCTGGTCAGCGACAAACGGAGCGCGAAGGCCGCCGCGGCCGACAGTGCGTGAGGCCTCGTGCGGCAGGCAGTACGGGCGGTTCTGTACGACTCTGTGCGACCAGCGTTGTCCGGCGCTCGACGAGAGTGCCGGACAGGTCGCTTGCCGTACCGGAAACTCGACTCTTTCCATATCGGAAACTGACCGCTACTCTTTCCGGTATGGAAACTAACGGGGTACGACTGACGCCGGAGCAGGCCCACGCCGCCCTGGCCGACACCGAGCACGTACGGGCCTCCGCCGCGGCGCTGTCGGCCACACCGTGGCCGAACTGGTTCTTCATCACGCTCACGCTCTATATCGCCGCGCTCCCGATCACGTTCGGAGGCTTCGCGGCCGACCCGGAGTGGCTGCTGCCGCGTTCCGCGTGGGCCGCCATCATCGTGACGAGCGCCGCGGTGTACCTCGCGCTCTTCGTCGTCGCGGGGAACGCGTGGCGCGCCAAGACCGGGGTGGCGCTGCGGTTGGACGTACTGCCGAAGCGGGCGACCGTGCCGCTCAGCATCGGCTTGCCTGTGCTGCCGATGGGGGCGGGGTTCGTCTTCCGCGCCACTGGACAGCCGGTGTGGCTGTTCGCGGCCTCGCTGATCGGTGTCGCCGTGTCCGTCGGCTTCCACCTTGCCTTCGTACGCCTGCACCGGAAGACGTCATGAGCGCCGAGAGCGCCGAGATCCACGACCGGCTGGAGGGGTTCGACACCACCATCCACGCCCCGAACCGGCTGCGCATCTGCGCCCTCCTGGACGTCGCGGGCGAGGCGGAGTTCGGTCTGGTCCAGAAGCAGCTCGAGCTCTCCGCCTCCGTACTGAGCAAGCACGTCACCGTGCTGATGGATGCCGGCTACGTCGAGCAGCGCAAGGCCGTCCGCGACACCCGGCAGCGAGTGTGGCTCCGGCTGACCCGGCAAGGCCGGGATGCGTATCAGGGGCACCTTGCGGCGCTGCGGGCGATCGTGGGGCCGTCGGATCCGGCTCTCTGATCCCGATCGGAGCCGGATGAGGAGCGCGGTTGCGACCGTCACTGCAAGTGGCGAGGGCGACGGGCGACTCGCGCGTCGCCGATCCCGCCCCCGACCCCCCCGCCGGCCGGGCCGAACAAACCCTCCGCCAATCAAAACCTCACCCGGCGCGAATTGATTTGCCTGATGAAACGGGGGTGACCATCAACTCTCCCCTCGCCAGCCTCGGTGCAGTCAGGCCGGACAACGGCAGACCGAGCACGGGAGAACCACGTATGCCCCACTCACACACAGTGGCGGGCCCTCAGCGCCGGGCGCCTCGGTGGCGGACGCAGCGCCGACTGCCGAAGCCCTTCCATCTCGTCCTGCAGTTCCTTCTCGTGACGCTGGTCGCCGCCGGTGCGCTCGTGACGACCACCGGTTCCGCGAGCGCGCAGAACGAGCCCAACGGCGCGCGGCCGCAGGCCCAGCTGCCCGGTGTGCTGTACCGCGGCGACTCCCGGAACCCGAACGACATCTTCGCCAACGGCTTTGAATCCCGGGGCACGAACTACGACCTCATCGCCCATGTCCACGGAGACCGGGACCTCAACAGCGGCTACATCTCCACGACGGGTACGCGGGACGTCGCGGAGACGTTCGCCCGGAGCCAGGGGCTGAACAACCTCGACGCCGCCGCCCGTGAGCCGCGTTGCCAGGGGGCGGGCTGGACGATCGGCCAGACCATCCCGGTCATCGGATGGCTCGTCACGTCGCACTGCGAGCACGCGGTCGTCGAAGCCAGGACCTTCGTCTACACGATCAACCCGCAGTACGCGCGGGTCCTCATGTACGTTCCCGACCAGCTCCGTGGCGACCCGAACATGTACAACACCTACCGGAACCAGGACGAATGGGTCGCTTTCCACAGGATTCCGCCCCAGGCGATCACCGGCGTGCACATCTACCGTATGCAGGCGCGGGCGACCGGCAGCCTGCTCCAGCTGCAGAGTCTCACCTTCGAGCAGGAACGCTGGGTGGCGAACCCCAACTACAACCCCAACCACCACTACGACCCGCTTGACGACGGGACCGCCAACCTCGACATGGACACGAACCTGAACATCCCGCGGGAACAGGCGAACCCGTACACCCGGGGCTGCAGCGCGATCCAGCAGTGCAGGGGCTGAGCCACTGATCCCGCCCGCCCATCCCGGCGCAGGGCACGCGACACGAGGCGGCACCACCGGTCCACGCGGTGGTGCCGCCGCCGCAATTTGGTCGTACGACTTGATCGCTGGACCAAGTCGATATGATGTTCCCCATGGCTCATGTTTCCGCGGCGGAGCGCCGCCCTCAGCTGATCAAGGCCGCCATCGACCTCATGACCAGGGAGGGTGTGGCTGCCGGAAGTACCCGTGCCATCGCAGCCGAGCTGGGCGTGGCCCAGGCGACGGTGCACTACACCTTCGGCACCAAGGAAGATCTGTACCGGGCCGTCATGGAGCAGCTCAAACATGATCTGGTCGCCCAGGTCGAACGGGCGGCGCCCGCGGACGCCGGCTTCGAGGAGTCGATCGCGGCGCTCGCCACCGCCCTGTGGCGGACCCTGCGCGAGCAGCCGACCACCCACCAGCTGCTCCACGAGCTGTCCATGTTCGCGCTCAGGACACCACGGCTGCAGGAAGCCCTTGAGAGCCACTCCCGCGAGACGATGGCCGTGACGACGAAGCTGGTGACCGAGGCGGCCCAGCGCACCGGTCACCAACTCGCCCAGCCGGCGGAGACCCTCGCCCGTTTCTTCCTGGCCGGCTTCGACGGCCTTTCGGTGCAGCATCTCTCACTGCCCGACGAGGAGGCCGAGCTCACCTGTCTGCAAGCCCTGGTCTCTGCTGTCGTCGCGCTCGCCGGAGGCCGAATGGACCTCATGACCCTGCCGACGAAGTGACGGGAGGGCGGAACAGGCCGGCCTCGCCGTCGCCGCCCTCACCGTCACCGTCGCCGTCACAGCAGCGTCCGCGCCCGGTTGCGAAGAAGACAGGGCCACGGACATGGGGGGAGGGGGCGTCCGTGGCCCTGTCGGTCAGCGGGCCCGCCGTGCTCGGCGGGCTTGGCAGGCTCGGCGGGGAGTGCGGCGTGCGTCGGCATCGCACCCTGGGTGGTCAGCCGGTCCACCGCACCCTGGGAGGTCAGCCGGCCCAGACGTCTTCCACGTAGTGGCCGGACTCGATCAGGGCGCTCAGCCAGGCGCCTGCCTCGTCGCCGCCCGCGCCGGTGTGCTTGCGGTAGATCGCCATGAACGCCTCCCGTACCGCGGGGGCCATGCGGCGGCCGTCCCCGCAGATGTAGACCCGGCCACCGGCCTCCAGTACGGCCCAGACCTCGTCGCTCTCCTTGGCGATGCGGTCCTGGACGAAGCGGGCACCGTCCTCGGGGGCGCAGGAGAAGGTGGGCCGCATGCTGACGGCGCCGGCTGCCTCGGCCGCCTCGAGCTCCGTACGGTGCAGGTAGTCCACGTCCGGGTGGTCGCAGCCGAAGTAGCACAACAGGGTGCCGGTCGACTTGGTGCGGTGGCGGTCGAGGACGGCCCCGCGGAAGGGAGCCAGGCCGGTGCCCGCGCTGACCAGGATCACCGGCACCGACTCGTCCTGCGGCAGGCGGAAGGCCTCGCTGCAGGGCAGCACCTTGGCCTGGACGGTGTCGCCGGCGTTCACGGTCTGCAGGTAGTGCGAGCCGATGCCGCGGAAGGTGCCCTCGCGGCCTCGGTGGGGCGCGGCGAGCAGCGACACCATCAGGTCGACCTCGCCGGGTGCCGCCGCGGCGGACGAGGAGATCGAGTAGTGGCGCGGGCGCAGCACGGGCAGCAATTCCAGGAAGACCTCGAACGGCAGCTCGCAGGCGCGGTACTGCTCCAGCAGGTCGAGGACGCTGTGCCCGGCGACGGTCACCTGCTCGCGGAAGGTCTCCTGGTCCGCCGCGGCGAGTTCGGCCAAGGGGCGCTTCTCGGGCGGGCACGCGGTGTGCTCGGCGAGCACGGCGGCCTGCTCCTGCGTGGCGGGGTCCTGCAGTTCGACGAAGTCGGTGAGCAGGCGCCGCAGGGTCAGCGGCCGGTCGACGGGCAGGGCACCCCGGCTGCGGCGGCGGGCCCGCAGTCGCACGGTGCGGTCCAGGTCGAGGCCGAAGCGTGCGGCGACCCGTTGGACGAGATGGCCGGGGTTGCCGGGGAGTACGGCGATGTGGTCGCCGGTGCGGTAGGTGACGCCGTCGGGCAGCCGCAGCCGCAGGAAGCGCTTGGAGCGGCCCAGCCCGTGGTCCATGTCGACCAGTTCGTACGCGTCCAGCACCTCCATCGGCTGGACGCCGTGCCGTGCCGCGAGCCCGCCGATGACCGAGTCGGTCGCGTCCTGAAGCTCGTACAGTCCCAGTCCCGCCTCCTGTTCGGCGGTCGGCTCGGCCTCCTCGGCTTCCGTGGCGGATCCGTACCGCTCCAGCAGGGCGGTCCACAGGTCGCCGGTCCACCGGTCCACGGTGCTGGCGAAGTCTCCGGCGGCGTCCGCGGCGCCGCGCTCCAGCAGTGACGTCGCGCCGGCCGCGGTCAGCCGCTCGTCGATGAGGGTGGGGATGCGCTGATAGGTGGCGGCCCAGTTACGGTCGCCGACACCGAGTACGGCGTACTGGACACCGTCGAGCGCGCCGGGCTCAAGACCCTCCAGCCAGGCGGTGAACTCCGTGGCGTCGTCGGTGGGCCTGCCGTTGTAGGAGGCGGCCACGATCACCACCGGTCCGCCGGCGTCGGTGAGCTTGCCCACGGCGTCGTCGAGAGGAGCGACGTACGGAGTGAAGCCGTACTCGTCGCCGTCCGCCGCCAGATCGCGGGCGATGCCCGCACAGGTGCCCAGGTTGGAGCCGTGCAGCAGGGTCAGCGCGGTTCCGGTGGCGCGCCGGACGGCGGGGCGGTCCCCGGCGGCGGTGGCGTTGCTCGCGGTGACGGTCGGCAGGCGCCGCTCCCCGCTGGTGCGCCGGGTCAGGTTCAGGGTGAACGCGTCGGGCTTGAGGGTGAGCGACTGCTTGATCTTCAGCTGGTAGTCGGTGTGGTCGATCAGGCGGTAGCGGTGAATGACGAGCGCGAGGACGAGGGTCGCCTCATGCAGCGCGAACTGGCGGCCGATACAGGCGCGTTCACCGTTGCCGAACGGCTTGAACAAGTGGACCGGGCGCTCCTCCTCCCGCTCGGGCAGGAACCGGTCGGGGTCGAACAGCTCGACGTTCTCGCCCCAGGCGGGGTCGCGGTGCAGCTGCGGGATGAGGACCTGGATCGACTCGCCCTTGCGCACGGAGTACTTACCGCCGATGACCGTGTCCTCGAGCGGCTCCACGGCGTACCCGGGGGCCGTCGGCCACAGCCGCAGGCCCTCGTTGAGCACCTGGCGGATGTATGTCAGCTTGCCGATGTCCCCGTAGTCCGGCTCGGGAGCGTCCGAGTCGCCCCACAGCGCGTCGACCTCGGCCTGGGCGCGGGCGAGGACCTCGGGGTGCTTGGTCAGGTAGTAGAGGGCGAACGACAGGGCACCGCTGGTGGTCTCGTGGCCGGCGATGAGGAACGTAATCGCCTGGTAGCGGATGTTGACGTCGTCCAGGGGCTCGCGCGTCACCGGGTCGGTGGTGTGCAGCATGCGCCCGAGCAGGTCGTCGGTGCTCTGGTCGCCGGACGCCCGGCGCTGCCGGATCACGTCGTCGACCAGGTCCTTCATCAAGGTCACGTCCTCGCGGAACTGCTCCGCCTGCTTCCACTTGAACAGCTCCGCGCCGGGGATGGACTCCCCCTTGTCCTGGGCGAAGCCGAGCGCCCTGGACAGGGCGATGACGAACGGGTGCGGTTCCTCCCGGCTGAACGACTCGAAGTCGTAGCCGAAACCGCACAGGCCGATCGTGTCGAGGGTCAGCCGCGTCATGTCGTCGGCGACGTCCACGGGCTCCGAACCCGCCGCCCGGTCCCACTTCCCGACCAGCTCCCGGGCGACCTTGAGCATCGTCGCGTGGTAACCGCGCATCGCGCCGAGGGAGAACGCCGGCATCAGGACGTCGTGCGCCTTGCGCCAGTTGGGCTCGTCGTTGAAGGCGGTGAACAGCCCGTCGCCACCGATCTCCCGGAGGATTACGAGGTCGGAGTGCACGTTCTTGCGGAACCGGCTCTCGTCCGACAGCTCGGTGACGAGCTCGAGGCCGGAGGCGACATTGATCTCGCTGCCGAAGACGCGGAGCTTGAACAGCGGCCCCAGCTCCTTGGCCTCCTTCATCGCGTAGAGCAGGCCGTCGGCGCCACTGGGGATGTCGAGCGCGTGGCCGACCAGCGGCAGGGCCGGACGCTGGGGAATCGGTTCGGTTCCGTGCGGGGTCTCGTGGGTCATGAGCTTGCCTTTCGTTCCGGCGCAGGCTGGCGCTGGTCAGAACTATACGAGTGACATTGTCACTCGACAATGTCGAGCGATTGTGTTGCTCGACACGGTTGATTGACGGAACGTTCAGGGGCCTTGAAACGTCGGCCGGCCCCGGCGTCCGGCTGGCCCCCGGGCCTGGGGAAACACCTCTCCACCTCCACCCACCGGCCCGACACAAGACATGAAGCCCCTCCCGCGACTCACGTCGCCGGAGGGGCTTCTCAGACCTTTTTCAGCGGATTCTTGCGAGGAACCCCGGGCGTTCACGCCCGGGAGGAATTGCATCCCCGCGCGAGCGGGTGCGGAGCACCGCGGCGACGTCCGGCGCGGAGCGGCGGGAGAGCCGGGCGGTCGGGCGGGCGGGAGTTTCCCGTGTTCGAATGCGAGGCCCGGGGGTGCCGGGTAGCGTCCCGGTTGTGAAGCTGGTGGTGCAGGTGAAGCTGCTGCCGACGCCCATGCAGGCGGCGGCACTTGAGGCGACCCTGCGCGCCTGCAACGAGGCGGCCACCTGGGCCAGTCGCCTCGCTTTCGAAAACGGTGTGAAGAACAACTTCGCGCTGCGCAAGCTCGCCTACGGCGAGATCAAGTGCCGCTGGGGCCTGGGAGCCCAGGCCGCCCAGCACGTGATCAAGAAGACGTGCGACGCGTACACCACGCTCAGAGCGAACCTGAAGGCCGGAAACCTGGGCCGGCCCGGCTCCAAGCGCTACCGCCGGGCGACCGAGAAGCCGATCGCCTTCCGCCCTCAGGGCGCGCAGCCCTACGACGACCGCATGCTGTCCTGGCAGATCCCGGACCGGAGGGTGTCGATCTGGACGGTCTCCGGGCGGATCAAGGACGTGGCGTTCACCGCCTCGCCCGAGCAACTGGCCACCCTGGCGCTGTACCGCCAGGGGGAATCCGACCTGCTGCAGCGGGACGGCCTGTGGTTCCTGAACGCCACCTGCGAGGTCCCCGAGGCCGAGCCGAACACCGAGCCGGTGGACTTCCTCGGCATCGACCTGGGCATCGTGAACATCGCCACCACGAGTGACGGCGAGATCATGGCTGGCCGGGAGCTCAACCGCGTCCGGGCCCGGGAACGGAAACTCCGAACCAAACTCCAGAAGAAGAACACCCCGTCCGCCAAGCGTCGCCTGAAGAAGCGGCGGCGCAAGGAGGCCAGGCGGGCGAAGGACATCAACCACAAGATCGCGAAACATGTGGTGGCCGAGGCAGAACGCACCGGTCGCGGAATCGCCCTGGAAGACCTGACAGGGATCCGCGAACGGGTACGGCTTCGTAAGCCCCAACGGGCCACCCACTCCAGCTGGGGCTTCGCCCAGCTGGGACAGTTCATCGCGTACAAGGCACGCAAGACGGGGGTACCGGTGGTGCACGTCGATCCGGCGTACACCTCCCGCACCTGCGCCGAATGCGGCCACATCGACAAGGCGAACCGGGTCTCTCAGGCCTGGTTCGCATGCCGGAACTGCGGATTCGTTGATCACGCAGACCGGAACAGCTCCCGCAACATCCGCGCACGCGCGTGGGCGTTGTGGCGACGCGGGGCCCAGTCAACGGCCTCTGACCCACCCCGGCAGCACCGCCGGAGTGGGGCTGGACGCAAACGCAGCATCACCGCCAGTGATGCCCGTTGTGCAAGCCCGTCGCTTTAGCGACGGGTAGTTGACGGGATGAGAACAAACCGGATCGGATCGCCGATCTTCTTCTCCAGCCGGGCAACGGCGTCAGCCGCCTCCGCCAACGGGATGTGAGCAGTGATGGACGGAGCCAGATCGATCCGTCCGGCGGAGGTCAGGCCGATGAGCTGTTCCACATGCTCCGGCCCGGAGCCGTAGTGACCACGGACCTGGTTGCCCCGGTAGCTGAACCCGGTGCTGTCGCCGACGACGATCGACTCCGGAGTGAGCCCTGCGAGAACCAGGATTCCGTCGGCCCCCAGCGCGGCAACCGCCTGAGCGCGAGCGGCGGGTACACCGGCGAAGTCGAACGCGACCTCGATCCCCTGCCCCGCCGTGGCCTCCGCCAGCGCCTCGGCAAAACCGTCCGCCGTCGGATCGAGCGCGAGATCGGCACCGAAGGCGAGGGCCCGCTCCCGAGCTGTGGGCAGCGGATCGACGGCTATGACCGGGGCCGCGCCGACCATACGGGCCAGCCGAATGCCATGCGCACCGAGACCACCCGCACCCCAGATCCCGACCGCCTGCGCCGGACGCACCGCACCCGTTTCGACGATGGCGGCGTACGGAGTGGAGACGGCGTCAGGAATGATCGCGGCCTGGTCGAAGGGGAGCCCGTCCGGGATGGCGACCAGGGTGTCCTCGCGCGCCACGGCGTACTGGGCCCAGCCACCGTCATAGTCCACGCCGCGCGTGAGCGGCTGCCGGCACGAGGAACGACGCAGACACCCACCGCACCCGCCACACGCCTGCCCGGCCTGCAGCACCACCCGGGTACCCGGCGCCCATTCCCCGGCCACCTCCGGCCCGACGGCATGGATTACGCCGGCAACCTCATGACCGAGGGTGACGGCACCCGCTTCCGCGACGGACTCGACAGGGAACTCCGGGCTCAGACTGCCGTCGATCAGGTGGACGTCGGACAGGCACACCCCCGCGGCCCGCACCTCGACCAGCACCTCCCCCGCGCCCGGGATGGGCACGGGAACCTCTTCGACGGCGAACGTACGGGTGTCCAGGCGGAGCCGCCCAGCAAGCATGGTCTTCATGACGCGCCCTCAATTCTCTCGATGCCTCAAGCGGATGACGTTGTCACTCGACAATGTCACTCAACAGAGTCGCTGGACAAGATCGAGTGGCCCATGTCACACCGGGACGGACGGCGGAGGGGCTTCAGTTACCGCTTCAACAGGCGGGAGTACGTGCCCCGGCTCGCCTCGGAGACGCGTCGGCCGGACGTTCAGGCAGCCGGGGGCTGGGGCTCATTGCCATACGCGCGCGACACTCGCTCTGCACTTCTACGCCGAGCGGCAGGAGCGTGCGGCGCGCATCAGTCGTCACTTCGAGCGTGCGCGTGAGTGGGGTGCCGTCGAGGACGCCGAGCGTCTGCATCGGGCGGAGAAGCACAGCCGGTGATCAAAGGGCTGAGGTTGTTGACCCGACGAGCCCCTGGCCGAGGCGCGGCGATGGAGCGGGCCGGCCGATTCCCCAGCCGTTGGCCGGATGGCCTCCCAGCGCGCTCCAATACACGATCCAGCGCCGCAAGTTGCCACCCCGCCCGGGCCCGTCGCCCATAGGGAAGTGGGCCATGGCCGGGAAGTGGGCCTTGGCCGACGTACTCAGCTGGAGCTGTCGGACTCGTCCTTCGCGGCGCGGCGGTACTCGGCGTTGATGCGCTGTGCTTCCTCGAGTTGGTCCTCGAGGATGACGATGCGGCAGGCGGCCTCGATCGGGGTTCCCTGGTCGACGAGTTCGCGGGCGCGGGCGGCGATCCGCAGCTGGTAGCGGGAGTACCGGCGGTGCCCGCCTTCCGAGCGGAGCGGAGTGATCAGACGGGCCTCACCGATGGCCCGGAGGAAGCCGGGAGTGGTGCCGAGCATTTCGGCGGCCCGGCCCATGGTGTACGCGGGGTAGTCGTCGTCGTCCAGACGACCGCTGAGTGGAGTATCTGCTGTCATTTACACCTCGTTGTACGACGCGTCGAGGGGCCCTGGTGCCGTGCGGCACCAGGGCCCCGAAGGGATTGAACACCATCTGTCGGCCTTACTGCTCTGCCGACCTGCTGTTTCCGCTACCCGGCCCGGGAGAGGGCCGGAAATGCGGGGATCGCGGATTCGTGACCGGGGACCACCTTCCAATCCGGGTCTTGCGGTACCCGACCGGATGATGCTTCCCGGGCCGGGCGATCCTGATGGCGTCTGCTCCCTCCGTCCTTCCTCTGTTTGATGCGAACTGCTGGTGTTGCTGTCGGCGGCCCCTCAACCTGCGAGCCGCCCAGTGCGACTGCCAGTCCCGTCACCGTCCTGCGAACAACCTGGCTTCGGAACTCCACAGTCGCCCTGACCTGCGAACTTCATGTACCGCTGCCCGGCAGTTCGTGTCTGCCGGGCCTTCTTGACCGTGTCTACGAAAAGAACCTTAACTAGATCACCGGCCAATGTCTACTCCGGCGAGCATAGATTTCGGTGCTCTCGAGGCGTAGGTATGTTGCGCCGACTGACAGTGGCGGCTGACAGCGGCGACTGACAGTGGCGGCACGGTGGACCATGCGCTCCAGCGCCCGGGTCACCATCGCTCCAGCGCCCCGGTCCCCACCCGTCCGGTGCCCCGGCATCGCGTCGGCGCCGGAGATCCCGTACAAGGTCACGTACAGGAAATGGGCACAGAGGACCGGCCGCTGCATAAAATCGGCTCTCATGTCGAAACCTGACGACCTGCTCGCGGACATCGCCGCCAAGGTGGAGTCCGCGCAAAGCAATCAGATGTCGCTGACCGTGGTGGTGGGCGGAGCCGTCATCACCGGCCGGCTGGCGCCCGAAGCCGTGTGGAGGGAGCGCGTGTCGGAGGTGCTGAAGGACTCGGACCGGCTGGGCCAGTTCTCCGGTGTCTTCGATGCCGATCGGTCAGAGGACCGAACCGACCGCGGTGAGGCGCCCACACACCTGCACTTCCATCTCGCCCGGATCCTGCAGGGCAGTGTCGGGATTCCCGAGACGGGTGGAATGTACCGAGTCGCGATCAGCGACGTCAGTGCCTGGACCGTGGGCGACTTCAGCTACTCCGAACCGTAAGGCGCCCACGACGAGAGCCCTGCCGACGTGTGTCGGCAGGGCTCTCGTCGCTGCTGTGATGCTGCCGGCTTCCGCCGGTCCTCATGGCTCAGGAGGCGGGCGTACCCAGCAGGGCCGATGCGGCCTGCAGCGGTGTGAGGGCGGGTGCGGCCGGTGCGACCGGTGCGCTCTCCTCGCCGTTGCGGCAGGTGAAACCGAGGCGGCTCATGGCGCGGGTGACTTCCCCGCTGGTGAAGTCTCGGCGGTCCTGCCGGGTGATGACTTCGCCCACTTGCTTGACGGGATAGTGGCGGCGGCCGATGAGCACGGACTCACCCGTGATGGCCTCGGGCTTGATGCCCTTCATGGAGTCCACCACCTCTTGCTTGGTGAACTCGAACGGGAACCGGGCGATGACACAGCGCATGATGCCTCACAGGGATGGAGTACGAGTACGGGGCTGACCGGCCGGCTGACGCGGGTCAGCGGGAGCGGGCGAGCACGCCCAGTGGTCCACCGGCGACGAGAACGTCCCGTAGACCGACCCGGTCCGTGTACGTGGAGCGTGGAGCTGTCGGTTCTAGGCCGCCGGGTTGGAGGCGGGCGGCCGCTGTGCCGTGCGGCGTGCAGCCTCGCCGGTGGGCCGGCCCTGGGCGGGGCGGCCGCGGCGGCGGCCCCGGGACGGGGACGAGGAAGAGGCGCCGCGCCGGGGGCGTTCCGCGACCGGCACGGTGATGGTGACAGGGATGCCCGAGGGGGCCTGAGCGCCTGTGATGCGGGTCAACTCCGCTTCACCCGAGTTCACTTGGGTTGTCTGCGGGGTGATGCCGGCGGCGGCCATCAGCCGGCTCATGTCGCGGCGCTGGTTGGGGGTCACCAGGGTGACCACGCTGCCGGACTCGCCCGCGCGTGCCGTACGGCCGCCACGGTGCAGATAGTCCTTGTGGTCGCTGGGCGGATCGACGTTCACGACCAGGTCGAGGTTGTCGACGTGGATTCCGCGTGCCGCGACATTGGTCGCCACCAGCACCGTCACGTGCCCGGCCTTGAACCGGTCCAGGGTCCGGGTGCGCTGCGGCTGGGACTTGCCGCCGTGCAGGGCGCCGGCGCGTACGCCGCTGTTCAGCAGATGCTCGGTCAGCCGGTCCACCGCGTGCTTGGTGTCCAGGAACATGAGCACCCGGCCCTCGCGTGCCGCGATCTCGGTGGTCGTACGGTGCTTGTCCGCGCCGCGAACGTGGAGTACGTGATGCTCCATGGTCGTGACCGCACCCGCGGACGGGTCGACGGAGTGGACCACCGGGTCGTGCAGATAGCGGCGGACCAGCAGGTCGACGTTACGGTCCAGGGTGGCCGAGAAGAGCATCCGCTGACCCTCGGGACGCACTTGGTCGAGCAGCGCGGTGACCTGGGGCATGAAGCCCATGTCGGTCATCTGGTCGGCCTCGTCGAGGACGGTGATGGCGACGCGGTCGAGCCGGCAGTCGCCGCGGTCGATGAGGTCCTTGAGCCGGCCCGGCGTGGCGACGACGACCTCCGCACCGCCCCGCAGTGCTCCGGCCTGCCTGCCGATCGACATCCCGCCGACCACGGTGGTCAGCCGCAGCCGCAGAGCTCGGGCGTACGGAGTGAGCGCGTCGGTAACCTGTTGGGCGAGCTCGCGGGTGGGTACGAGGACGAGGGCCAGCGGCTGCCGGGGTTCGGCGCGCTGACCGGCCGTACGAGCGAGAACCGCGAGGCCGAAGGCGAGCGTCTTGCCCGAACCGGTGCGGCCACGGCCGAGTACGTCGCGGCCCGCGAGGGAGTTCGGCAGAGTCGCCGCCTGGATCGGGAACGGTGCGGTCACGCCTTCGTGGCCAAGCGCGGCCAGCAACGGCGCAGGCATGGCGAGTTCGGCGAACGTCTCGACGGCGCCGAGCGCGGGGGTGATCGTCTTCGGCAGCGCGAACTCACCCTGAGGCGCGGCCGGTCGACGTCCGTACCCTTCGGAACGGCGCGGAGCACCGGAGCGGCCGGGGACTGCGCTTCCGGCCCCGGCGCCGTAGCGGCTGCCGCCCCTCTTGGAGCCGGAACCTCCGGCGCGAGTGCGGGCGAAGCGGTCGTTTGTACGGGTGCGGTTCATGCGGAACCTTCCTTGATATGGCACGAATCAAGGAATTCCCGCAGCAAATGAGCAGCGCAGAGAATCGCGAGAACGAGCCGATGGCAATGCGGGATCGGATGGGATCCCGAAGGGAATGTGCGGGGAATGCGTGGTGAATGCCCAGGGGCGGACACTCGTGGGATTGTCTCTCACGAGAACAGTGAGATCCCGGCAACAGGGGATGCAGCAAGGAATGCGGCAAGGAACGCAGCAGGGGATCAATGGGGCCATGCCCCCTGGATCACGCTGCGGCTGAAAGTGCGAGGGGAGGACGGCCTGGCAGATGGCCCACGCCCCGAAAATCGATCAGCTGGGGCCCGCACCCCAAGGTGCGGGCCCCAGCTGCGAAGTACGTATCAGCGTCAGGCGGGAACGATGTTCTCGGCCGTCGGGCCCTTCTGGCCCTGCGCGATGTCGAAGGACACCTTCTGGCCTTCCAACAGCTCACGGAAGCCCTGAGCGGCGATGTTCGAGTAGTGAGCGAAGACGTCGGCGCCGCCGCCGTCCTGCTCGATGAAGCCGAAGCCCTTTTCCGCGTTGAACCACTTCACGGTGCCGGTAGCCATATTGAATCTCCTTTGGGGCGGTGTTCGGAGTCCACACCGTGCGGACTCCGCGTCGTCGCGATGCTCACCCCGCCGGAAATTAACCGGAGATGTAAGGAGCTCCGCCAGCGTATAAAACCGGCGAGAACACTCCCAAGCGTTCGGGAACCACAACTGCAACTGGGATCGACAGTATCACGGTGCGATCGACGGTGTGCCCTGAGTAATTCTGTTCCGCCTACCGAGTGAGGAATCTTCATCGAGCGTGGCGTCTATTTCTCATTTCGCCACCACAGATATTGCCTGTTGGCGGCAGCGGAACAAGGCGAGAGCCCGGGCGATGACGACGGTGGAGGAGGCGAGGCCCCCGGCTGCCGCGCAAACGACAAGGGCTGGCCAGGCGTAGGTGGTCTGCGCCAAGGTCCCGGAGCGGTGCATCAACAAGCCGAGCAGCGAGGCAAGTTGAGTGAGGAAGAGGAGCGGGAGCGTCTGGGGCAGTAGCCGCAGCGCCGTACGCCACCATGGTCGCCGTGCGGAGCGCCGCGCCCATCGGGATGCGCGCAGGACACCCCGGATGCCGAGGCCCGCCGCCAGCAGAGTCAGAGCCGCCAGGACCCAGTCGGCCGTCATCGAGAAGGGCTTGGCCACCTCGGGTTTCTTGCCCCGCGCGAGGTCGACGAGGCCCTGCGAGATCTGGGCGGCGTCGTCCCCGGAGATCAGGCCGGTATTGGTGACGACCGCGATGCCGATCCGGCTGTCGGGCAGCAGTGTGGCCATGGAGTTGTGGGTCAGGAGTTGGCCGCTGTGCTGGATCTGCTCGGGCCCGTCACCCTGCCGATTCCGCCGCCAACCCATCCCGTAGTCCGTGTCTTTCGGCGCCTTCGGTGGGGTGTGCGTGAGCTCGATGGTGCGTGCGGTGGCGATACGGCGATCCTCGGCGGACACGCCCTGGTTGTTCTGGGCGATGAGCCACCGGGAGAGGTCGTCGGCCGTGGTGACGACACCGTGGCCGCCCGCGGTGAACCAGCGCGGGTGCGGACGGGAGAACACGGTGCCGTAGGCGCGGACGTAGCCCCGCGCCCGGTCGGGCATCTCGGTGGTCGTGTCGACGGAGGCGGTGTGCGTCATGCGCAGCGGATCGAAGAGATTGGCGGAGAGGTAGTCGGCGAAGGGCTGTCCGCTGACCACCTCGACCAGGCGTGCCGCGACGAAGTAGTTGGGGTTGTGGTAGCGGTACCGGGTTCCTGGCGCGGCGGCGAGGGGCGCCTCGCGCATCGCGGCGACGGCCTCTTTGAGGGTGTGCGGCTGGGCGCGGGTCAGATCCGGGTAGGCGGAGTCGGCCATACCGGAGGTCTGGGTCAGGACCTGCCGGACGGTGATCTCCCGGGAACGCCGGTCGGCCAGGGTGAACTCGGGCAGATAGCGGTGCACAGGCTGGTCCAGGTCGACTTTGCCCGCCTCGACCAGTTGCATGACGGCGAGTGCGGTCATGGACTTCGAGAGTGACGCCACGGGCAGGCGCGTCCGCTCCGTCATGGCCTGTCCGGACGCGGTGTGCCCGTACCCCGCGGTGTGAACGACCCGGTCGCCCTTGGTCACGGCAACCACGGCGCCCGGCAGTCGGGTCTGCTCCAGGTAGTCGCGTACGAATCGGTCGATCGAGGCCGGATCCAGGGCGGCGTACGACCCCGAGGCGGCGGTGGACTCCAGGGCGACGGTGGACCGCGGGGCCGAGGAGGCCGTTGCGGCCGGTACGGCGGTGGCCGCGACCGCGATGCCGAGCGCGGCCAGCACGGTGCCGAGTCTGCGACGGATGCCGGTAGGGACGGTGATCAGCTTCATGCAGGCCAGTGCACCGGTCCATCGCCTGCCGACGCACTGGCGCGCACGCGAGTTCAGAGGTAGTGCATGCACTACTGCCCCAAGATCCCCGGCTCGGTACGTTCGAGGGATGCGACATCGGACCGCCTGGCAGGCGCTCGGTCAGAACCCGCTGAAGGTGCTCGGCTCCAGCTGGCCCTGGCGGTCCTTCGCCTATCTGCTGTCCGGTGTGGTCTTCGGTGCCGTTGCCGGCGCGGTCCTCGTGGTGGCGCTGGTCGCAGGGGTCGTATCGCTGGTGGTGTTGGTGGGCGTGCCGATCCTGCTCGGTGTGGCGCTGTCCGGTGTCGCCGTCACCCGCTTGGAGCGGTGGCGCCTGCGCCTGGTGGACCTCGACCCGGTGCCGGACCCGCACCGGGCCCCCGAAGGCTCGGGACTCGTCGGATGGGTACGAACCCGGCTGCGAGAGCCCGCGACCTGGCGTGAGCTGGGCTTCACCGCGGTGTCGGCGACCGCTCTGTGGTGGATGGACTTCCTCGTCCTGGGCTTCGCCCTGGTCGTCCCCGTACTGGTGATCATGTCGCCCCTCGACGACCCCGGAGCCTGGCCGCTGGTGATCGTCGGCCTCTGCCTGCTCGCCGCCGCGCCGTACACCATCACCGCCTGGGCCGGCGCCAGAGCGGCCGTCACCCGTCTCATGCTGGCGCCGCGCGACAGCGAACTGGGCCGTGAGCTCACCGACGTACGGGCCTCCAGGGTGCGGCTGGTCGATGCCTTCGACGCGGAGCGGCGCCGGATCGAGCGGGACCTTCACGACGGGGCGCAGCAGCGGCTGGTCTCCCTGAACGTGATGCTCGGCCTGGCCGCCCTCGACACCGAGCCGGACTCACCCATGGCCGGCCAGCTCGCCAAGGCACAGGAACAAGTGGCGCTCGCTGTCGACGAGTTGCGTGAGCTCAGTCGCGGCGTCCACCCGAAGGCCCTCACCGACCACGGTCTGGCCGCCGCGGTCGAGAACCTGGCGGGGCGCTCCGTACTGCCCGTCACGGTCGACATCCGCCTGCCTCGTCGTCTGCCGCTCTCCGTGGAGACAGCGGCGTACTTCGTGATCGCCGAGGCTCTGACCAACGCCGTCAAGCACAGCCAGGCAACCCGAGTCGAGGTGCACGCCCGCCTGCACACCGACGTGCTGGACCTGTCCGTCAGCGACGACGGCATCGGCGGCGCCACACCGGAGGCGGGCACCGGACTCGTCGGCCTGGCCGACCGCGTCGCCGTGGCGGACGGCAGACTCCGCATCTCCAGCCCTCAGGGCGGGCCTACCCTGATGCACGTGGAGCTGCCGTGCCATTGACCGTCGTACTCGCCGAGGACTCCCCGCTGATGCGGGACGGCCTGGTCGGCGTGCTCACCCGCTTCGGCCACCAGGTGCTCGCCGCCGTCGGCGACGCGGACGCCCTGATCGCGGCGGTCCGGGAACACGCTCCCGACATCGTCGTCACCGACGTGCGCATGCCACCGGACAACACCGACGACGGCCTGCGCGCCGCCGTCGCCCTGCGCCAGGAACGCCCCAGCCTGCCGGTCCTGGTGCTCAGCCAGTACATCGAGCAGTCCTACGCTGCCCATCTGCTCGACCTGGGCAGCGACACCGGGGTCGGTTACCTGCTCAAGGACCGCGTCAGCGCCGTCAGCGAGTTCGTCGCCGCGGTCGCCCAGGTCGCCGCGGGCGCGACGGTCGTGGATCCCGAGGTGGTCCGCCAACTCCTCAACCGCCGCCGCGATCCCCTGCAACGCCTCACCCCCCGAGAGCGCGAGGTCCTCGCCCTGATGGCCGAGGGGCGCACCAACACCGCCATCGCTCGCGAGCTGTACGTCACCGAAGCAGCGGTCAACAAGCACGTCAGCAACATCCTCCAGAAACTCGAGCTCCACCTCGACGGCCACGGCCACCGCCGCGTCCTCGCCGTCCTCACCTACCTCCGCGGATGACCGGCGACGAGCGGTCCAGATTTCTCCGAGTTCGGCGGTCTGCGGATGTCGAGAACGTGCCACCGGCTCCGTCCCAGGGACATCAGTGGCCACCACCGGCCGTACGAGGATGAGCACGCGGAAGAAGCGGAAGAAGGGGAAGCCAGCATGGGGATTCAGCGGATGGACAACGTCGGCATCGTCGTCGGGGACATGGATGCCGCCGTCGCGTTCTTCGTGGAACTCGGTATGGAGCTGGAGGGCAGGGGGGAGGTCGAGGGCCCCGTCGCCGACCAGTGCACCGGACTCGACGGCGTCCGTTGTGACATTGCGATGCTCCGGACCCCGGACGGTCACAGTCGGCTCGAGTTGGCGAAGTACCGCAGCCCCGCGGTGATCAGCGCCGGGCCGCGCAACCGGCCGCACAACATTCTGGGCACGCACCGCGTCATGTTCGCCGTCGACGACATCGAGGACACCGTCGCCCGCCTGCGCCCTCACGGCGCCGAACTCGTCGGCGAGATCGCCAAGTTCGAGGACAGCTACCTGCTCTGCTACCTCCGCGGCCCGGAGGGCATCATCGTCGGACTGGCCGAGCAACTGCGCTGAGAAGGGATCCGATCCCCTGTGGGTCTGTTGCTCATCTGCGAGAGCCGCGCTGACCACCGGGACGCGGTGCCGGTGCCCCTGAGGCCCGCGCCGGAGCGACGGGTCTCAGGAGCACCGCGGACTCCTTACGGGGCGTCGATCAGATCGTGCGGCGGCACGGTCACCGAGCGGGCGCCCGGCTCACCGCTCAGGACGACCTTGCGCAGCGCGACGTTGTTGCCGGTGTTCGTCTCCTTCAGGCGCTTCTCCGGGTTGGCGATGACCTGGATGTAGTACGTGCCGTTCGGCACGTCGCTGATGTCGAAGGACTGCCCGGGAATGTCCTGGGTGTACGTGTCACCGGAGCCGACGTCGAGGACCTCCCGTACGGAGATGGAGTTCTCCTCGCCGCAGGCGGTCGACAGATCGGTGTTGAACGGCTTCCAGTTGGCGTTCTTCACCGTGTAGTCGACCGCGTCGGTGTTGGCCAGGCAGAACGCCTCCTTGCCGCTGCGGATCTCCTTCGTCTGGTCCGCGCTGAGCAGGCGGTAGCTGGCGAAGTCGGTGAAGTGCCAGTGATCGTGGCCCTCGCGCGGGTCCCACTCCATGGTGCCGGTGGGGGTGTAGCCGACCTGCTTGCCGGCCGCGTCGTAGAAGTACTGGTAGGCGTCCATCAGGTCCTTGCCGGGGCTGCGGAAGCCGTCCACCACGAGGGTGGCGGGGCCCGCGTTCCAGACGTTGGCGCTGAAGGCGAGGTAGTCCTTGCCGGCCACGTCGCCGTCCGCACCGTCGCTGATGGCGATGTTGAAGGCGGGCAGGGACCGCAGGTCGGGCTTGGGCACGTCGGCCGGGACGCTCGCCCGGCCGGTGGGCCGCTTGGTGGCCGGCTTCAGTGCGGGCGCGATGCGGGAGCCGTCGGTGTGGCCGGGTCCGTCGCCCAAGTGGTGGGCCAGGCCCCGGTCCTCGAGGGCGTGCGAGAGGGCGCCCGGGGTGGGGGCGTCGGGGCCGTGGTGGCCCGCGTGGCCGGCGGCCTCATGCCCGGAGTGGCCAGCAGCCTGATGCCCGGAGTGGCCGGAGCGGGCGGTCAGTCCCACGCCGCCGCCCCCGTCGTTCTCCTCACGCACCGTCACCTTGACCGTCGGCTGGTCGTCGGGGATGCCGAACAGGTCCCGGTACTTCTTCGCCACCCGCACCTTCGCCGTGTACTCACCGACCGGCAGGTCCACCGGCTCGTCGTAGCCGTAGGCACTGGAGTTGGACGCCCAGCCCCTCTCCACGCCCCACACCGAGCCCAGCGTGAACGGGTTGACCGGGCAGCTGTGCGGATAGTGGGAGGTCGCCGCGCCGTCGGGGCGGATACGGCCGGAGGCGTTGTTCGGGCAGAAGCTGCCCTTGGTCTTGGCCACCTCCTGGCCGGCCGCGTCCTTGAAAGACACCTCCAGGAAGCCGGGCAGCCCGGAGAAGTCCTTCACCAGGCCGGCGGGGAGGGTCTTGGTCGTGGTCTTCGTGCCGTCGCGCAGGATCTGCTGGGCGACTATGGGGTCCTTGTACGACTTGCGCTTGACCTTGATCTCCAGCGGCGCGTTGTCGACGGTGACGTACGTCCCCAGGTCCAGGCTGACGCCGGTCTCCCCCTCCCACTCCCAGCGTTCGGCTGTCACCGCGTTCGACGCGGCGATCAGCTTGAGCTTCGGCTTGCCTGCCGTGCCCTCCTCGGCCGCCCCGGCTCCGGGAGCGGCTCCCGCCCCGGTGACGACGACGGTGAGCGCGGCGCCTGCGGCTAACGCCGAACGCTGCAGGCGACTGCGGTGCTGCTGTCTGGTCATCTGGTCCTCATCTGTGAGCGCCATGATCAAGTCTGTGAGCACCCTGTGAGAGAGGTGAAAAGGGCTTATGGGTTGCCTGTTGACGAAGAACTCAATTCAGAAGATCAGGCGGGACCTGGGGATTCGGCCTGAAATCCCCGGCGGTTGGGACGTACCGCAGGCGGTTGCGGCGTACCGCACAGAGGCGTACGGAACTCGCTCCTTGGGTGAGCCGACTCCTGTATCGGTACGGCCGTAGGGATCCCGCCGTGATCCCCGTGTCCGAGCCGTCCGAGCAAGGTCAGGAGGCCGGTGATGGAAGAACCGTTCCTAGGGGCTGAGCGGGAGTGAGCCCTGCTGCCAGGCCCCATGCTCAGCCGAACGCCCCGAACGGTGTTGGGCGTTCTGGTTGCCCGCGTTCGCTCCGCACCCGGCGCCAACGGATTGCCAGTGCTGGGCGCCCCATTTCGAGGTGTACGCGGGGTCGACCGCGATGACGGCGATGGCGAGGGTGTCGGCCATCGGGGACAGCCGGGCCCGCAGTCTGCCGGTGGGCATGCCGGAGATCAGCTGCCGGAACCGCGTGCGGCGCCCGTGCTTCTCACGGGTCTTCTGGGCGGTGAAGTCCAGGTCTTCGACGGCGATCGCGGCCACGCCGCAGGACTTCGCCCAGTGCAGCAGCCGGGTCAGGGCGTGCCGGACCTGTGCGTCGCGGTGAGCGGCGGTGCCGGACAGGTCGTAGAAGAAGCGCCGGGGATGGCCGATGGGGTTGCCGTGCACGTCCAGGCGCCAGGCGGCCAGGTGGTCGGCGTTGGTGTCCACCGCGATCACCCCGTCGGCGAGGGCGGCCTCCAGCGGGATGATCCTGGTCGGCGGGGCCTGCCAGGCGGCGGTCACATACCAGCGGTCACATACCAGCGGTTGCGGGCCGGGTCGTAGTGGATGCGGTAGGCGACGGCCCGGTTGACCTCGACCCGGTCGGCCCACTCGGCGTGTCGGTGGGCGAAGCGAACCGTGCCGGCGAGGACGTACCGGCCGTGCGGCGCGTTCGCCAGGTCCTTCAGCGGAGCGGGCAGCTTGATGCTCAACCGGCCCTCCGGGGTGACACGCAGGGTCTCATTGCCGTACCGCCTGCCGGACTCGCCGTCCGCCTGCAGAAACCAGCGTTCGCCGCAGACGACCGCGCCGCACGCCCGCTCCACCAGCATCAGCGCCGCGATCGTGCGCCTGCTCCTGCCGTATCACCGCACCACCGACCACGCGCCCGCCCCCGCGGAGGCGTTCTGGCACCAGCGGAGTCGGATCAGCGACTTCGCACGCGAAGGGGAACCCGTCGTGTTCACCCTGCCCGGCTTCCCCTGCAAGTCCCCGAACCCCGCCAAGGTGCTCGGCCACCTCCCCGACCAGGGTGAGAGACTCTCCCTCACCTTTCTCCACAGCCTGTGCAGGGACATCGAGCAGATCTACGCACCAGGAGCCCGGGTCGTCATCTGCTCCGACGGACACGTCTTCGGCGACCTCATAGGTGTCCCCGACGACCACATAGACGCCTACTCGGACGAACTCCGCGCGGTCATACGGACGTTGGACCTGCACCCCCTGTCCGTCCTCGACCTGCGCGACGTCCTCGGCGACCTCCCCCACGACACCAAACGCGCCCGCGTCCACGACCAGTACGCCCCCACCCTGGAGGCCCTGCGCGCCGAGGTCCGCGCCAACGCCCCCACCCTCGCCCTGTACCGGGGCATCACCCGCTTCCTCCTCGACGACACCACCGACTTCACCGGAAGCCGCTCCGCCCTCCAGCGCGCATGCCGTAGACGCGCCTACGGCGTCATCCAGCGCAGCCGCGCCTGGGGCGACCTCATCGCCGAGCACCACCCCCGCGCCGTACGCCTGTCCATCCACCCTCAGCCCATCGGCGCCGCCAAGTTCGGCATCCGCCTCCTCGACGCACCCGACGCCTGGACCACCCCCTGGCACTCAGCCGCCCTACGCGATTCCGACGGCAGGTGGACGCTCATGCCCCGGGCGAGAGCGGAGCGGCTCGGCCGCCTGGTCCACCGGGACGGCAGACCGAGCCACTTCGAGAGGGGCTGACACACGCGCGCCGAAGCGGTGTGTGGCGTGCGTCACGTTGGCCCATTGGTTACGTTGAGGTGACTGGTTACTGATGGTGAGTATGGAGGTGGAGCAGGGCGAACCCGTAACAGTGAGTCGTATCGCCTCTACGTCAGGGGCGTAAGGAGTGTTGTCATGACCAGCAAGAACGTCGACATCGCGAGTGAGTACTTCCAGGCCGTGCAGAAGGGCGACCTGGCCAAGGTGGGCGAGCTCCTGGCCGAGGAGATCGTGTGGCATCAGCCGGGCGCCAACCGGTTCTCCGGTGAGTACAAGGGGCGCGACGCCGTCTTCGCGATGCTCGGCGGGATGATGGAGGCCAGCCAGGGCTCCTTCGCCATCGACACGGTCCACACCCTGATGGGCAACGGCGACATGGTGGCCGCCTCCATCCACTTCGCCGGCGAGCGCGAGGACGCCTCCATGGGCATGGACGGCGTGGATGTCCTGCGCCTCAAGGACGGCAAGATCGTCGAGATGTGGCTGTTCTCCGGCGACCAGGTCGCCGAGGACGCCTTCTGGGGACAGTAGGCCGCCCGCATCCCGCCGCCCACTCACCTCTGGTGACCGGTCACGGTCGCCGGCGGGCGTCGTAACTCTCGCGCGCCGCGAGTACCTCGGTGATGTGGTCCTCGGCCCAACTGCCCAATGCCTGAAGCGGGGCGTGCAGGGTGCGACCCAGTTCCGTGAGTTCGTACTCGACCCTGGGCGGGACCTCCGCGTACACGTGCCGGGTGACGAGTCCGTCCCGTTCCAGGTCCCGGAGGGTCTCGGTGAGGACCTTGGCGCTGATGCCGTCGACGGTGGCGCGCAGCTCGCGGAAGCGCATGCGCCCGGAACTGAGGGCGATGACCACCATGGCCGTCCACTTGTTGGCGATGCGAACGAGTGAGGTGCGGGACGGGCAGGTCGCCGTCATGACGTCGAAGGCCGGCAGCTGTGGCATGCGGGACATCCCCTCATCGGTTACGAGAAGGCGACTGGTTACCGGTGGTGAGTGTAGGGCCCCAGCAGGCAGTACTCGACTCCACAGCAGCGCCAGGAACTACCGGCGGGGCCGCAGGCCAATATGCCTGCGGCCCCGCTCGGGCGTCTGGGTCAGGACGGGTCGCCGTACTGGAGGCCGCGGCCGTTGGTGCCGATGTAGACGCGTCCGTAGGTGTCGGGGTCGCCGGTGACGACGCCGCCGCCGCTGATGTTGCCCCACTGGTGGGCGTCGTCGTTGACGCGGAGCCAGGTGGCGCCCTTGTCGGTGGAGCGGAAGACGCCGGTGACGTCCTTGACCGTGCCGATCATGTACAGGGCCTGGTACGAGGCGTCCGGTGCGGCCTTGCCGAAGCCGAGTGCGGAGGCGGACTTCACCGTGTCGAGCGTGGTGAAGGTGCGGCCGCCGTCGGTGGAGTGCAGCAGCCCCTTGTCATGGCCGGAGATCCACAGGTCACCGGCGATGCCGGGGACGGCCGTGAGCCGGCCGGAGGGCAGGTTGGTGGCGCGGGCGGTGAAGGTCGCGCCGCCGTCGGTGCTGGCGTAGAGCGTGCCGTCGGACAGTGAGTAGAAGGTCCTGGCCGAGGAACGGTCGGCGACGACCACGGCGCCGGTGCCCAGGCCGCTGACCTTCGACCAGCTCGCCCCCTTGTCGGTCGAGCGGTACGGGGCCTGACCCTCCTCGGTCCAGACGATGGCGGAGCCGTCCGCCGCGAGCGCGACCTGGCCGCTGTCGGCGCTGCCCACCGGCTCGGACTTGAAGCCGTTCCAGCTGCTGCCGCCGTCGGCGGAGTAGGCGCCGTCCTGATCGCCGCCACGGCCGACGCGGACCATCAGCGAGGGGTCGGACTGGGCGAAATCGATGTCCGTGCTGGTGATCATCATCGGGTTCTTCAGCCGCCCGTCGGGCACCTTGGCCAGGGCGCTGGAGGCGCCGTAGTGGAAACCGCCCAGGTCACCCATGGAGGAGATGACGGTGGCACCGCCGGGCGGGGCGACCGCGTCCTGCACCGCGGTCTCCTCAAGACCTCGGGCCCCCACGGTCCAGTGGCTGGTGCCGCCGCCATCTGTGGCGTTGGCATCCTTGCTGCGCCAGATGCCGCTGCCGGTGCCGTACATCACGTGCCCGGAGTCGAAGGGATCGATGGCCAGGGCGGTCATCCAGTGCCCGGTGCCGGTACCGACGTAAGGAGCGGCGGAGGCGTCCCGCTCCGACTTGTCGGCCAGTGCCTTCCAGTTCGTACCGCCGTCGGTACTCCGGTAGATCTCGTCCTCGGGCCACCAGCGGTCGAGGGTGGTCACCATCACCGTGGACGGCTTCTGCGGGTCGACGGCCAGCCCGGAGAACCCGTAACTGCCCTGGGACGGCGAGACGTTCTTCCACGCCCCGCCGGACGGCGTGTACTTCCACACCGAGCCCGCGGTCACGCCGTTGGGTCCGACGACGTTGGTGTACGTCAGGTACAGCGAGCCGTCACCGGAGAGTACGCCGTGCTGCGGCATCTGGCCGGTGGGCTGCCCGGAGACGGCCTGCCAGGTGCTGCCGCCGTCGGTGGACCGGTACAGGGAGGTGGACTTGTCGGCGACGCCGACGTAGACCGTCTTGCTGTCCTTCGGGTCGTACGTCACGAAGGAGATGCCCGCGCCGCTGCTCGCCCCGTCCTTGACGGGGAACGAGGAGACCTGGCTCCATGCCGCGCCGTGGTCGGTGCTGCGCCACAGGCCGTTCTTGCGGGTGCCAAGGAGCAGGGTGCCGTTGTCCGAGGGGTTGATCACCAGCCGTTCACCCGCCCCGCGGCCGTCCTCGTTGGCGCCCAGCTTGAAGGGCAGGTCGGTGCGCTGGAAGGTGCGGCCCTGGTCCTTGGAGCGCAGGATCTCGCCGTTGCCCGCCCAGCTGTTGGTGTAGGTGCCCGCCGCGAGATAGAGCCGGTCGGGGTCGACGGGGTCGGTGGCCACCGAGTCGATGCCCAGCAGGTTCCAGTCCTTGTCGCCGACCCAGTCGGTCAGCGGGATCCACTGCTCGGCCGCGACGTCCCAGCGGTAGGCGCCGCCCATGTCGGTGCGCGCGTACAGCAGGCCCTTCTCGCGCGGGTTGAACACCAGCCCGGTGACGTAACCGCCGCCCACCACCTGGACGTTGTTCCACACATACGGTCCGGCCGCGGCGGTGGCCGGGGTCTGCGCGGTGCCGGTCCCTGATTCCTGGGCCCCTGCCGCCTGGGTCTCGGCCGTTTTCACCAGCTTCCACTGCTGGTTGGTGCTGCCCTTGCCGGGATACTGGATGACGGCCCCGCCGTCGGCCCTGGAGCCTCCGGAGACGTCCAGGACCTGGCCGCTCCTGCGGGAGGTGAAGGTGACGGCGTCGGAACCGCTCACCTCGTCGAGCCGCCACTCCTGGGAGGCGGAGGAGCTGTCGGTCTGCTGCTCGGCGGCGGCTGCCTGGGCGGTCGAATCGCCCGCTATGCCCAGCACTTTGCCGCTGTTGCGGTTCACCAGCTCGTAGTAGCCGTCCCTGGCGGGTCTCAGCTTCCACTGCTGGTTGGCGGTGTTCTGGTCGGTCCACTGCTGGATGCGGGTGCCGTCGGCGGTGGAGAAGGCGTTGACGTCCAGCACCTTGCCGCTGCGTACGGAAACCAGCCGGTAGTAGGCATCGCCGTCGACCGTCGCGGCCTGCGAGTCCTCCTGCGCGAAGAGAAGGTACGGCACGAGGACGGCGGGTACGCCGAGCAGCAGGCCGGTGGCGGTCCAGCGACGGCGATGACGCCCGCGGCGCCCGCCGTTCGTGGGGTTGTTCATGGGGAGGTGCTCTCCTTGCATGCCGTACACCAGAGGAATGGCGGGTTGGCGTATTCAGGCATCGAAATGGCCAGATACGACTCCTTGTGGTCACAGGCTTCGCAAAGGGTTGCCTTGAGCCGGGAACTTCTGGAACTTCCTTGAAGTCACTTCGTAGTGCGGTAGGCGTTGTTCAGCGTTCAGGTGACGCCGGCCCCCGTCGATCGGCGGGGGCCGTTCGGCCGACCGGCGGGGCAACTCCCGTAACCCGTCGGATGGTTGACCACCCCCGCCCTCCGGCAACGTCGTCCCGGTGACTGAGATCCACAGCGCCAAGAAGGCGCCTCCGCGTTCCTTATCCGCACCCGAGTCCGCCACGGCGCATTCCTTATCCGCGCCCGCCACAGTGCGTGCCGCACCCGAGTCCGCCACGGTGGGTTCCGCACCCGAGTCCGCCACGGCGACGGAAGGGCCGACGCCGGTGGCTCGGACGGCGACGGAACGGCCGACGCCGATGGCGCGGCTGGTCGGGGTGGACCTCGCCCGTGCACTGGCCGTATTCGGAATGTTCGCCGTGCACGTCGGCCCGTTCCCCACGCCCGGGGGCGGCGTCGGCGACTGGTTCCTGGGCCTGGCGAGCGGCCGGGCCTCGGCGTTGTTCGCCACCCTCGCCGGGTTCTCGCTGATGCTGATCGCCGGCCGTCGCGAGCCGAAGACCGGACTGGCCGGCCGGCAGGCGAAGGCCCGGATCGTGATCCGGGCCGTGATCCTGCTGGTGCTGGGCAGCGCGTTGGCGATGACCAACTTCGGCGGCGCCGGAATCCTCAACTTCTACGCGCTGTACTTCCTGCTGGCCCTGCCCCTGCTGCGGCTGCGGGCCAGGACGCTCGCGATCACCGCGGTCGCACTCGCGGTCGTCACACCGCAGCTGGCGTACGGCCTCCGAGCGCTTCTCACCGAGTCGATCGTGACCACCATCGACTCGTACGACCCGATCGCCCGACTCTCCGGCGTGGGCGTACTCGACCTCCTGCTCACCGGCCTCTACCCGGCGATCACCTGGATGACGTTCGTGGTCACCGGCATGGCGTTGGGCCGGCTGGACCTGACCTCCGGCGCGGTGCAGCGGCGGCTCGCCGTGGTCGGTCCCGCGCTGATCGGGTTCGGATACGGCGTCTCGTGGCTGGCGCTCCGCTTGTCCGGCGGCGCTCAGAAGATCGCGGCCAAGATGGCCGACATGAAGGACCCCGGTGCCATGAAGGACCCCGGCATGGCATCGGGATCGGCATCGGGCTCCTTCGACATGCCGGTCGGTGGTGAGCTGTGGGGCCCCGACGCATGGTGGCTGCTGGCAGCCGAGCCGCACACCGGCTCAACGTTCGACCTCATCGGCAGCATCGGAATCGCGATCACCGTGCTCCTGTGCCTGACGGTAGCGATGGACCGACTGCCGTGGCTGCGCCGACTGGCAACCCCGATCATCGCCGTCGGCACGATGTCCCTGACCCTCTACGTCGCCCACATCCTGGTCATCCTCGCCCTCCCCGGCGAAGCGGCCACCCCACCGCAGTCCGCCTCCGCCGCACTGCTGCTCTGGTTCATCACCGGGGCCACCCTGTTCGCGGCGATCTGGTCCCGCTTCTCCCGCCGCGGCCCGCTGGAGCACCTGCTCAACGGCGCCACCAAACTGGCGAATCGCGTCCGATGAGCCTCGGACGGGTACCCCGGTAGGGGCAGCAAGCCAGAGGCCGCAACGACACCCTCCGACAACGGGCCTGACTCGGAGGCAGGCCTAACTACCTCCCGATCCGGGCCACTTCACTTCGCGTAGCGAAGCGGCAAGGACCACCCGGCGGGGAACGCTTCGGGTCGATGTCGGCAAGTCGGTACAGCACGGCCCGCGGGCACCACAGCGGCGACGCTCTAATCCTGGCCTCAGGTTGATCGGGGAGAATGAGCGGCAAAAGCATCGACTGGAGGGGGCGGGCCGGCGTGCGGATCATGATCGCGGATGACGAGGCGGCCATCCGTGAGTCGCTGGAGCGGGTGCTCCAGGTCGAGGGTTACGACACCAGCACCGTCGCCAACGGTCTCGCCGTGCTCGACGGGGTCGGTGGCGACGCGCCGGATCTGCTGATCCTCGACGTGATGATGCCCCGCCTCGGCGGGTTGGAGACTTGCCGGCGGTTGCGGGCGGCGGGTCGGGATCTGCCGGTACTGATGCTGACCGCCCGGGATCAGGTCTTCGACCGGGTCGCGGGGCTGGACGCGGGCGCCGACGACTATCTGCCCAAGCCGTTCGCCACCGAGGAGTTGCTGGCCCGGGTCCGGGCCCTGCTGCGCCGCCGCGCGCCGGGCGACGAGGAGTCGCAGATCCTGTCGTTCGCCGACGTCCGGGTCGATCCCGACAGGTTCGAGGCGTGGCGGGGCGGGCGGCCGCTGCGCCTGACCCGGACCGAGTTCTCCCTGCTGCAGGTGCTCGTGAGCAACGCGACCCGGGTCCTGACCCGCGACGCGCTGTTCGAGGCGATCTGGGGCTTCGACATGAGCGCCACCGCCAACAACCTCCAGGTGTACGTGAGCTACCTGCGCCGCAAGATGGAGGCCGAGGGTGAGCCGCGATTGATCTACACGCTGCGCGGCCTGGGTTACGTGCTGCGGGAGACTCCTCCGTGAGCAGGCCCGCCGGCCGGGAACCGCGCCGGCTGACCCGATGGTGGCGCCGGCGGTCCCTGCGGGCCAGGCTGACGGTGATCGCGGCGACGGCCATCGCGGTCAGCGTGTTCGTGGCCTTCCAGGTGGCCAGCGAGCTACTGGGCTGGGAGCTGCGGGACACCGCCGAGAATCAGCTGCGCGCCGACTCCCGCGTCCTGGCGACGAACGCGGAGCGCGCCGGTCTGGCGCAGGTCCAGCTACCGCCGTATCCCGGGTCCGGTCGGCTGGTGCGGGTCATCCTGCCCGACGGCTCGATCCGGACGCCGGCCGGCCAACCCGCGCTGCCCCCGGTCAGCGAGCACGCCGGGCGCGTGGCGCAGGGCGCGTCGGCCGACCTGATGGAGTCGAACGACAGCGACGAGGACGGCTACGTCATCTACACGCTGCGGGCGGGCGACGGCGCGGTCCAGGTGGCCCAGGTCGCCGACGACAGCCCGATCAACCGGTTCGGGTTCGGCATGCTGCTGATCGGGCTGCTCTGCGTGGTCGGCGGCGCCCTTGTCGGGCGGACCGTGGCACGGACCGGGCTGGCACCGATCGACCGGCTGACCGCCGCCGCGGTACGTGTCGCGCACACCCGGGATCTCGACGCCGACATCCCGGATGAGGGCGGTGGGGAGATCCGGCGGCTGATCCAGTCGATCAACGACATGCTCGCCGCGCTCCGCGACTCCCGGCGGGCCCAGCGGCTGCTCGCCGAGGACGCCGCCCACGAGCTCAAGACCCCGCTCACCAGCCTGCGCCTCAACGCCGAGCTGCTGATCCGGCTCGATCAGCGCGGCACCCTGGACAGCGCACTGCCGGCGGAGAGCCGGACCCGGCTGCTCAACGATCTCGGCGCCCAGGTGGCCGAGTTGAGCACCCTTGTCGCCGAGCTGACCGACCTGGCGCGCGGTGACGTCAGCGACGAGAACACCGAGCTGCTCGACCTCGCCGACGTGGTGGTGGCCGCCGCGACCCGGGCACGGTCCCGCGTGCCCGACATCGAAGTCGCGCTCGACGTGACCTCCGTGTGGGTGAGCGGGCGTCCCGCTGCGCTCCAGCGGGCGGTGCTCAACCTCATCGACAACGCCGGCAAGTGGTCCCCCGCGGACCAGCCGGTCCAGGTCCGGCTCCGTGCCGAGAGCGCGTCGGCGGTGCTCGAGGTCGACGACGCCGGGCCGGGCATCGACGCCGCCGACGTACCGCGGGTGTTCGACCGGTTCTACCGTGCCGACAGCGCCCGGGCGTTGCCGGGATCCGGTCTGGGGCTGTCGATCGTGCAGCGGGTCGTCGACGCCCACGGCGGCCGGGCCACCGTCGCCCGCTCCGCACGCGGTGGCGCGCTGCTTCGGGCCGACCTTCCGGCCGCGGCCCCGCCCGCCACGATCGCGCGGCTCACCGCCGGGGATGACACCGCGGCGCACTGACCCGCCCCGGCGGCGCGGCGCAGGGCAAGGGACGGCGGCCCTCGGGCATGGCCCCGCGCGGCTCACCGTCGGGGCAGGACACCGCGGTGCGCCGACCCCAGCCCCGGCGCGTGGCGCAGGACCAAAGGGCGGCGGCCGTCGGGCCCATGAAAGAATCCGGGACGGGCCTGGAGGCCCGTCCCGGATCTCGTCCGTGCCGCCGCGCTCACCGTTGCAGCGCGGGCTCCTCGTCGTCGGCGAGCGACTGTTGACCGTCCGGCAGCTCCGCCGCTGGACGGGACAGCTGGCTCGGCCACCACATCCGCCGGCCGATCAGCAAGGTGAGGGCGGGCACCAGGACCGACCGCACCAGCAGGGCGTCGAGCAGCACGCCGAAGGCGACCAGGAACCCGACCTCGATCAGCATCACCAGCGGAAGTGTGGCGAGGACCGCGAACGTGGCCGCCAGGACCAGGCCTGCCGAGGTGATGACGCCACCGGTGGCGGAGAGGGCTTTGAGCATGCCCTCTCTGGTGCCGAGACGCACGGTCTCCTCCCGGGCCCGGCTGGCCAGGAAGATGTTGTAGTCGACGCCGAGCGCCACCAGGAACAGGAATGCCAGCAGCGGCACCGAATAGTCGATCCCCTTGAACCCGAGGACCGTGTCGAAGACGAACACGCTGCCGCCGAAGGCTGCGGCGAATGAGACGATCACGGTGGCCATCAGGACCAGCGGGGCCAGGATCGCGCGCAGCAGCAGCCCGAGGACGATCAGGACGACGGCGAGCACCAGCGGGATCACCAGCTTCTCGTCGCGCTTGGTGGTCACCTCGGTGTCGAGGTTCTCCGCACTCGGCCCGCCGACGATCGCCTCCGCCCCGCTCACCGCGTGCACGGCGGTGCGCACCCGCTTGATCGTGTCGTACTCCGCGACGGTGTCCGGCGCGTCCTTCGGGAAGACGGAGATGTTGGCCCAGCCACCGCTGGTCTGCTCCGGGATGGCCTGGGCCACACCGCGAGTGTCCTTGACGATGTCGAGCACCCGCTCCTGGTGCGCCGGCCGCGTGAAAATCGTCATCGGCTGGCCGCCGAGCTCCGGGAAGTGCTGGCGGAGAACGGTGAAGCCGGTGACCGACTCCGGCGCGGACAGGAACTGGTCCTGCTCCCGCAGGTTGCCGGTGTTGCCCGCCACCCCGAGGGCGAGCACGCCGAGGACTCCGAGCGAGCCGAGCGTCGCCACCCACCGGCGGCGGCTGATGGCGGTGCCGAGCCGTCCCCACAGCCCCGGCTTCTCCTCCACGGCCGTGCTGAACCGCGGGACGGCCGGCCAGAAGATCCGCCTGCCGAGCACCACGAGCACCGCCGGGAACAGCGTCAGCATGGCCACCAGCGCGCACAGGATGCCGGCCGCACCGATCGGGCCCAACCCGCTGGTGCTGTTCAGGTCCGCGACGAGCAGGCAGAGCAGGCCGGCGACCACGGTGGCCGCGGACGCGACGATGGCCGGCGCCGCGCCGCGTAGCGCGTGGACCATCGCGACCCGGACGTTCTCATGGTGGTGCAGTGCCTCCCGATATCGAGCGATGAGCAACAGCGCGTAGTCCGTGCCGACGCCGAATACCAGGATCGTCAGCAGCGCCGAGTTCTGGTCGTTGACCACGATGCCGAAGCCCTTGACGAGCAGGTAGACGGTCCCCATCGAGGTCAGTGCGGCCGCGCCGACGGCCACCAGCGGGATGATCCACAACACCGGGCTGCGGTAGGTGAGGATGAGCAGGATCGTGACGACGACGATGGTGGTGAGGAGGACCTGCACGTCGATGCCGTCGAAGACGGCATCCATGTCGCCGTCGATCGCGCCCGGGCCGGTCACGTCGAGTTCCAGGCCGGAGGGGCGGTCCTTCGCGGCGTCACGTAACGGGCCGACGATGTCCTCCGGTCCGCCGTAGGCCGTGCTCACCTCGAGGGTGAACATCATCGCCTTGCGGTCGGTGGAGGGGCTCGTCGGTGAGCCCTCGTCGTCCTCGCCGGCCGCCGCCGTCGCCTTCGGCGGGTACCGCTTGGCAAGGGTGTTGTAGTGGCGCTCGACCGTCGCGCGGTCGGCGTCGGTCATGTCGCCGTCGCGGTGGTACACGAAGACGAACTCGCTGGCGTCACCCTCGGGGAGACTGTCGTCCAGCACCGCCACCTTGGTGGACTCGGCACTGGCCGGCAGGGTGTCCACGGCGCTGTCGGTGGTGACCGAGCTCAACTTTCCGCTCAGCGGCACCATGCCCGCCGCCAGCACCAGCCATAAGCCAATCACCAACCAGGGCACCCACCGGCCTGCCAACCGACCGGCCGGCGCTTCCCCGGACGGCGCTGCGTTGACTGCCATCACTAGCCTCCTACATACGGGTTACATCGCTTATCTGGATGCCTACTTCGTACTGAGCGAAGCTGAGACGACTGTTAATACGGTGCTCAGGCCGGTTGGCCGAACCAGGTGCTCAGCGCACGCACCGGCGTGGTGGCGTCGAGGTCCTGCCCGGTAGGCAAGGCCCATGCGACACAGCCGTCGGGCCGGATGAGCAACGCGTCGACGTCCACCCGGTCCGTGCGGGCGGTGACGGTGTTGACCCGTCCGGTCCACGCGGCCGCGGCGTCGCGGGCCTCCGCGCGGTCGACGAGGTCGAGCAGGAGCCCACGACCCTCACGCAGCAGGCCCGCCGACCGGGTCACCGCGGTGACGACGTCCGGGTCGGGCCGCTCCAACGTCAACTTCATGTCCGGGCACAGGGTGCCGACGAACCGGTGGTCGTCGCCCAGGTCGTACGGGACGTCCGTGCCGGCGAGCATGGCGGCGACGTACCGGTGGGCGTCGTCGAGGTCCATCAGGTCGGAGAACATCTCCCACAGCGCCCTCGTCTGCGGGTCGGGTCGCATCAGGGCTCCTGTCGGGCTGGTGGGGCGGATCCGCAGCGACCGGGTGATGCGGCTGCCGAAGCCCTCGATCAAGGAGTACGCGCTGGCCTGTCCCCAGGGCGGGCGACCGCCGAAGCACGCCAAGGAGTTCCGCTTCGCCAACCCCGAGACCTGGCCCGAGGCGGCGATCACCACCGTCACCGACACCACCAACTACGGCAAGGCCGAAGCCCAGGCGTGGGACCGGGTCCACCCGAGGCCTGGCAGAGCGTGCCGGTCGGCCCACGGGGCGACGAGAGCCATATACGACAGCGTCGGCCGTCGAGCATCCGTCCGGCCTCTGCACCGCGCCGGTTTAAGGACGGGTTCTAACAGTCGTCTCAGGTTCGCTCGGTAGGAAGCAGGCATCCAGACAAGCGATGCAACCCGTATGCAGGAGGCTAGTGATGGCAGTCAACGCAGCGCCGCCAGGGAAAGCGCCGCCCGGGCGGTTGAGGTTAGGGGCGGCCATCATGGCGCTGGCGACGGCGTTCGCTGTCGCCGCCTGCGGGTCGGACACCGACAACAGGGCGGCGCCCGCCGCGCCCAGCTCGCACAGCGCGCACGCGGGCGGGTCATCGGCTCCACCGCAGCCGCTGCGCGCCGGCGAGCGGTTCGTCGACCGGAAGATGGCCGAGGCCTACACGCCCGCGCCGCCGAAGGGCAGCACGGACGAGTACCGGTGCCAGGTGATCGACCCGGGCCTGACCAAGACGGCGTTCCTGACGGGGACCCAGTTCACGCCGGAGAACGTCGCCATCGCACACCACGCCATCGTGTACGCGGTGCCGCCGGGCGGCGCTGCCGCGGTGCGCGAGCAGGACGCGAAGACCCCCGGCCTCGGCTGGCAGTGTTTCGGCGGGACCGGCGTGGTCGGCGCCGAAGTAGAAGAGGGGGACGCGGCGTGGGTGGACACCTGGGCGCCGGGGGCCACGGAGACGCTGCTCGACCATGACGCCGGCTACAAGCTGGAGCCGGGCAGCCTGCTCGTCCTCCAGATCCACTACAACCTGCTCGCGACCGACGGCAAGCCGGCCGGGTCGGACCGCTCGGCGGTGCGGCTGCGGCTGACGGACGGCACGCCGCAGACCCGGGAACTCGAGACGTGGTCGCTCGACGCGCCGACCGACCTGCCCTGCGCCGCCGACGAGTCGGGTCCGCTCTGTGACCGGGCGGCCTCGATCGCGGACGTGAGGAAGCGGTTCGGGGCGGATGTCGGCGGTATGGCGGACGAACAGGTGGAGGAGTGCAACCAGGGCGGGGCGCCGAAGCCCGGTGACACCCAGACCTGCGACCACAAGGTGGAGGCGCCGACGACGCTGTTCGCCGGTTTCGGCCACATGCACATGCTCGGGCGGTCCATAAAGGTCGAACTCAACCCGGGCACGCCGAAGGCCAAGGTCGTGCTGGACGTGCCGCAGTTCGACTTCGACAACCAGCGGCTGATGAAGCTGCCGTCGCCGGTGGAGGTCGGCCCGGGGGACACGCTGCGGGTGACGTGTACGCACGACGCCAAGCTGCGCAAACTGCTGCCGCAGCTGAAGAAGCTGCCGCCGCGCTACGTGGTGTGGGGCGACGGCACCAGCGACGAGATGTGCATTGGCATCATGGCGGTCTCCCCCCGCGAGTCCTGACGAAGCGCCGAACGTGTGTGAGCTCGCTGAAGTCAACAAGCCGAAAAACACCACTGTTTGCGCTCAGGAGGCATCGTCTTTGCCAGATCCAACACGCCGCACGGTTGTCTGCGGCCTGCTAGCCGGTCTGGTCGCACCGGTTTCCCTAGCCGCCTGCTCGTCCGAGACACCCGCCGCCAACCCGTCCGCCGGAGGATCCTCCGGCTCCGGTGGCACGCCGTTGGCCAAGCTGGCCGACGTCCCGGTCGGCAGCGGGGCGATCGTGGATGGACCGTCAGGCAAAGTCTTGATCGTCCGGCCATCGGAGAACGAGGTCAAAGGGCTCGACCCGGTCTGCCCGCACGCGGGCGTCACCGTTTCCCAACCGGCGGGCGGCACCATCACATGCCCCGGCCACGGCAGCGTTTTCGACGCCGCGACCGGCGACATGAAGAAAGGGCCGGCGACCCGCGGCCTGACCCCGATCCCGGTGAAGATCAGCGGCGACTCAGTCGTGACCGCCTAGAAAGGTGCCGGCGGCCCGCCGGAACTCGGCGGGCCGGTCGACCCAGGGATAGTGGCCGCCCTGGTCGATCAGCACGACATCACCGTTCGGGAAAAGCCTCGCCAGCACCTTCACCGGCCGCACACCCGTCAGACAGACCTGCGCGCCACCGAGCACCAATGTCGGTGCCTTCACCGCAGCGAGCCTTCCGGCCAGGTCTTCCGGTGGCTGCACGCTGACACTTGCGCACGGAAGCAGCCAAGGCTCCTCGGAAATAGCTCTAGCCTCGGGCTTTCATGAGTGCCGGCAGGCTGTCCAGCAGTCGATCACGCAAGCAGAAAGTTCCTCTGACCAGCGAGAATAAGGATTCTTGAGGCCCTTGTTCCCGCGTCCGTCGGAGGCACTTCCCAGGTGAAGAAGCGTATCGGGTGAGTTAGGCCGTCTCTTTCGGATCATCGAATCCTTGGTGTGTGAGCGCTCATCGGTTGGGCACCTTCGACGGCTTCTGTAGCCTGGCGTTGATCTTGTGTCGGGGGAGCTGAGCTGACCGTGGTGAACATCCTGTCCGTGGCCATCGGTGCCGGTTTCGGCCTCATAGGGGCCGTGTTCGGTTCTTGGTTCACCGCGCGCCGACAAGACCGCATGTGGCTTCGCGAACAGAAGCTCAAAGCCGGGATCGGATTCAACACTGCCGTGACTCAGCTGATCGACTACCTCCGGGAATCACAGCTGAGTGACGACGGTGCCGGGGGTAACGAGCTGTCGGGCCGGATGCAGGAAGCCCGGTCGGCCCTCTACCTGGTGTGTGCCGACGACACCGTCGAACTCGCCGACACTCTCGCGCGTCGGGTCTGGAAGTCCCGGCCCAGTGAGGGCAGGGACGATCGCAGGGTCGAGCACCAGGAGACGTTGGACCTACTTCGCCGCTTTACCCGTCAGCTCCGGCGAGAGATCGCCAGGACGTAGTCTCAGGCGCATCAGCGATCGGACCAGAGGAAGATGCCTGTGATGTGGAGTCCGGCCAGGTAGTTGGTGCGATCTTCTCGTAGCGCGTGGCGATGCCTCGTCACTGCTTCAGGCGGTTCGCCGGTGGTGCGGTTGCATCGCTGTTCATCTCGGTCGTGGTGGGCACTCTGACGGTCATCCCCGGCCGCGCGACGCTCTGGCAGGCTGCTTCCATCTGGTGCTGTTCGTGGCGTACTTGGTGCTGGCGGTCACCCCCTGGCGGCACCCGCTCCCGCCCCGGGGGATCTGCCGCCCAGCCCCGGGATCAGGACCGCCGCCACCGCCAGGTGCATCAGAGCGAGGGAGACCCGGGTGCCGCCGTCCATGCCGTCGCCGATGAATGGCAGGAAGGAAAGGGCCAGTACGGCGCCGGCCACCCCGGTCCAGATGGCGTGGGCGCGCCGCGCCCCGAACCGCTCCAGGGCGGCCAGCAGTCCCCAGCCGGAGAGCGACGCGAGCAGTGCGACGACCGCCACGGGCACGGCGCCGATGTCGAGCGTCTGCTCGCCGTCGGCGATTCGCAGCCGGTGCCCCAGCAGTGGGTCCGCGACCAGCCACACCAAAACGGGGGCCAGGACGGCCAGGGCCGTGACTCCCAGGCGCCTTTTCCGCTCGCTCACTTGGCGCCCCCCGAGAGCGCCCCGTGCAGGAAGACCTCGACCAGCTCCTGCGGGGTCAGGTCGGGCTCGTCCTCCGTACGCGGCTGGGTGAAGAGCAGCCCGAAGAAGAGGGCCGCGATCTGCTCCGGCGGCCGGCGCAGGGCCGCCTTGTCTGGCTCTAGCAACTCCACAAGGGCCGCGCGGATACGGGTCATCGACTCGTCGCGGCCCGCGCCGCGTACCGTGCCGGGGTGCTTGCCGCCGCGATGTCCCAGCGAGCCGAGGATCGCGCCCATCCTGTCCATGTGTGCCTGCAGCGCCTCGGCCGCCTCCGCGAGCCGGTCGGGCAGCGGCTGGGATACGTCGATCGCGTCGAGCTCGCGGACCGCGTGCTCGGGGGAGAGCGCCTCGGCCATGCAGGCCTGCAGCAGCTCGTCCTTGTCGGCGAAAACCCGGAAGATCGTGCCCTCGCCGATGCCCGCGGCGCGGGCGATCTTCGCGGTCGTCACCGCGGCGCCGTACTCGGCGATCAGCGGGATCGCGCTCTGGATGATCATCGCGCGCCGCTCCTCCGGCAACATGCCGGGGGCGCGGCGGCGGGTGGTCTGGTTCTCCTTAGGGGCTGTCATGACCGCAAGAGTACGGAGTGAGTACTCACTCCGTCAATGAGTGAGTACTCACTCCGCCCATCTCTCGGGTGGCGAGAACGGGCGCCTGCGCCAGCACTCACTCGACGATCCAGCTTGCCGTCCGCCACTGACAACGCCCTTTCCGTACATGTCGGTTCGCGCGGTTAGCGGAGGCGAAACCTCGCCGAAATCCCTTGTGGGACAAGGGCCCTACGCTGGAACCGAGCGCCTGGAGCCGTATTTTCCGCGGCCCGGAACGGGAGGTGAGCCGGTGGTCGACGTCCCGCGACAGCGCCCGCGGCGCACCATGCGGCTGCGGCCGGTGGGCGACGGAGAACTACGGCTGCACCACCGCGTCGTGCACGGCTACCGCCGTGCCTACCGCATGGCAGGCCAGGGCCCGGTACTCGTCCTGATCCACGGCATCGGCGACTCCTCGGCGACCTGGGCCGAGCTCATCCCCGACCTCGCCCGCACCCACACGGTGATCGCCCCCGACCTGCTCGGCCACGGCGCCTCGGAGAAGCCCCGGGCCGACTACTCGGTCGCCGCGTACGCGAACGGGGTGCGCGACCTGCTGTCCACGCTCGACATCGAACAGGCCACGCTGGTCGGGCACTCGCTCGGCGGCGGCGTCGCCATGCAGTTCGCGTACCAGTTCCCGGAGCGCACGGAGCGGCTGATCCTGGTCAGTGCGGGCGGCGTGGGCCGCGAGGTGAATCCCGTCCTGCGGGCGGTGTCGCTGCCCGGCGCCCATCTGATGCTCTCCGCGCTGCGCCTGCCCGGCATGGGTGTGCAAGCACGCCTGTTCGCCCACCTGATGCGACTCCTCGACACCGATCTGGGCCAGGACGCACCAGAGTTGCTCACCCTCGTGGACGCGCTTCCCGACGCGACCTCGCGCAGCGCCTTCATCCGTACCCTGCGCGCCGTGGTCGACTGGCGCGGCCAGGTGGTGACCATGCTCGACCGCTGCTACCTCACCGAGGGCATGCCCACGATGCTGATATGGGGCGACCGGGACAGCGTGGTGCCCGTACGGCATGCGTACGGGGCGCACGAGGCGATGCCCGGCAGCCGCCTGGAGATCTTCGAGGGGGCCGGGCACTTCCCGTTCCACACCGACCCCGCGCGGTTCCTCTCCCTCGTCGAGGAGTTCACGCGTACCACCGGACCGGCCGACTGGAGCCGGGAGAACTGGAGCGGACTGCTCCGCGCCGGACGTCCGGGCAGCGCGGCGGGACAGCCGGACACCGCGCAGAACCGGGCCGTGGAGCGGGGCATGAGAGAGGCGAGCGAGCGCAGCGCGACGTGATGCCGCGCGGCCCGGTCTCTTCGGAGGCCTTCTCATCTAGCCCAAACTTGCCAGGACTTCGGGTGACGACCCGAGCGGGGAAGCCTTCCTCGCCGAAAGCGGGCGTTCCCGGAAGCGCCACAGAGTGCGCGTCAGCTTCGCTTGTCGGGCAAGAGGCTGTCGGGCAAGAGGCGTAACACCCCCTAGGTACGGCCCTGATGACGCGCCGTGTTCCAGATGCGATGATGCTCGGCGACAAGGCGACGGCGGACGAGGAAGCCGGTGTGAATCCGGTGCGGTCCCGCCACTGTGATCGGCGAGCGGATCCCGAACAGGCCACTGCCCGAAGGCGGGTGGGAAGGCCGGGACGAGCTTCGACCCGAGAGCCAGGAGACTCACGCGGTCGCCTCCTCGACGAACCCGGGGCGGATTTCCCCGGAGGAGGGTGGTTCGGCATGCCCGTGAGGCCGGCCGAGGAGGCGTACGAGAGCCCGGAGGGCAGAGGACCGGTCGAGGCGAGACCGCCCGGCCCGGTGCCGTGCCGGGTCGTCGTGTGCCGGGACTGCTGCTGCGGCAGCCCCAAGGTGACCGGCGTCGATCACACGGCGCAGACCGCGCGCCTCCGTGAGGCCGCCCCCGTACGCGTCTCCGCCTGCCTGGACGTGTGCGATCAGGCGAACGTGATCGTCGTACAGCCCTCCGCCGCCGGACGGGCCGCCGGGGCGCGGCCGGTCTGGCTCGGCCTGGTCAACGACCCGGCCGCGACCGAGGACATCGCCGCCTGGGTGCGGGCGGGCGGCCCCGGCATCGCTCCCCGGCCCGAGATCCTCGACCTCTACGCCTTCACTCCGCCTCGGCGCCGCGCGGTCTCCTGAGACCGGCAGCCCGCGCGCCGACCGTCCGCGCGCCGACCGTCCGTAGCACCCGTACGAGAGGAACTCCCTATGACGGGCCGACGCCCGCTGTCCTACCTGCTGGCCATGGCCACAGCTCTGCTGATCTCCGGATGCGGCACAAGCGCCCAGGACAACGCCGGTGGCGCCAAGGGCCCGGCCGCGAAGGGCTTCCCGGTCACCGTGTCCAACTGCGGGGTGAAGACGACGTTTCAGCGCCCGCCGCAGCGCGCGGTGTCGCTGAACCAGCACGCGACCGAGGTGATGCTGGCGCTCGGGTTGGAGAAGTCGATGGTCGGCACGGGCTATCTCGATGACGAGATCCTCCCCGAGTACCGGGCTGCCTACGACAAGGTCAAGGTGCTGTCGAAGGAGTACCCGTCGTACGAGACGCTGCTGGCCGCCGAGCCCGACTTCGTCTACGGCGGCTGGGCCTCCACCTTCGACGAGAAGGAGGGCCGCTCCCGTGACGCCTTCACCAAGGCCGGCATCAACACCCGCCTCAACCTCGAGGAGTGCCCGTCCGGGCCGGTGACCATGACCTTGATGGACAAGGAGATCCGCGAGGTCGCCAAGGTCTTCGGCGTCCCGGCGCGGGCCGAGCGGCAGATCGAGCGGCTGCACGCCACCCTGGACGAGGTGGAGGAGCGGCTCGAGGGCGTCGAGCCGGTCAAGCTGTTCGTCTACGACAGCGGCGACAAGACCGCCTTCACCGCGGGCGGTGCGGGCATCGGCAACGACATGATCGAGCGGGCCGGCGGGGTCAACCTCTTCGCCGAGCTCGACAAGCCCTTCGGTGACGTGTCGTTCGAGCAGGTGGCCGAGCGGGCGCCCGAAGTCATCGTCATCTACGACTACGGCGACCAGACCGTGGCGCAGAAGAAGGAGTTCCTGCTCGCCAACCCGGCGCTGAAGGACGTACCCGCCATCAAGAACCAGCGGTTCGCGGTGCTGCCGCTGTCCTCCACCGTCCTGGGCGTACGGGTGCCCGCGGCCGTGGAGGCGCTGGCCCGTCAGCTCCACCCGGACCGCTTCCGGTGACCGGTGTGACGGAGCCGGCCGCCGCCGGTCGAGACGCCGAGAAGGACGGCGCGGGCAGCGCGCCCAGGGCTGCCGAGGCGGTCGGCAAGAGCTCTCCCGGCGCTGGGGCAGCGCAGTCCGTGACCGGCGGCCGCCGCAGGCTCCCCTACGCCTTGGTGCTGGTCGGGCTGGGCGCCTTGGTGGCGGTGGCGGCGACGTTCGGGATCGCGGCCGGTTCGGTCACCATCCCGGCCGGGGAGGTGTGGGGCATCCTCCTCCACCAGGTGCACCCCGCCCTGGTCGAACCGACCTGGCCCCCGGTGCGCGAGACGATCGTCACTGACGTCCGGCTGCCGCGCGTGCTGCTGTGCGCGGTGGTGGGAGCCGGACTGTCGGTGGCGGGGATGGCGTTGCAGGCCCTGGTCCGTAACCCGCTCGCCGATCCGATGCTGCTGGGCGTGTCGTCGGGGGCGAGCGTCGGCGCGGTGCTGGTCCTCGTCTTCAACGTGACGCTGTTCGGCGCCTTCTCGCTGCCGCTGGCGGCGTTCTGCGGCGCGCTGGCGGCCCTGGTCGCGGTGTACTTCCTGGCCCGCTCCGGCGGACGGATGACCACCGTGCGGCTGGTACTGGCGGGCGTGGCGATGGCCGAGGTGCTGTCGGCCGTGGCGAGTTTCCTCGTGGTCACCTCCAACGACCCCCACAAGACGCAGTCGGCGCTGCGTTGGATGCTCGGCGGACTGGCCGGCACCACCTGGACGATGGTGTGGATCCCGGCCGGCGCGGTCCTGCTCGGCACGGCCGTCCTGCTCGGCGTGAGCCGTCCGCTGAACCTGCTGCTCGCCGGGGAGGAGGCCGCCGCAGCCCTCGGCCTGGACGTCCACCGCTTCCGGGCCGCGCTGTTCACCGTGGTCGCGCTGATGATCGGCACGATCGTCGCGGTCAGCGGCCAGATCGGCTTCGTCGGCCTGATCCTGCCCCACGTCGTACGACTCCTGGTCGGGGCCGACCACCGCCGTGCGCTCCCGGCCGCGGCCCTGCTCGGCGCGGCCTTCCTGATCGCCGCCGACCTGGCCGCACGCACCCTCATGAATCCCGAGGAGATCCCCGTCGGCATCCTCACCGCCCTGGTCGGCGGCCCGTTCTTCCTCTGGCTGATGCGCAGGAGGGCACGATGACCGTACGGCCGGAAGCGGCACCCGGGGCCTTGGACATCGACGACGTGTCGGTGGTCGTCGACGGCACGCCGCTGGTGAACCAGGTGTCCCTGACGGTGTCTGCCGGGGAGATGGTCGGGCTCGTCGGCCCGAACGGCGCCGGCAAGTCCACGTTGCTGCGGACCGTCTACCGCGCGCTGCGTCCCACCTCGGGACGGGTGCTGCTGGACGGGGCGGACGTCTGGCGGATGCCCGGCAAGCGGCTGGCCCGGCACCTGGCGGCCGTTTTGCAGGAGCACGCCGGGGACTTCGAGCTCACCGTGTACGAGGTGGTGGCCATGGGCCGCACCCCGCACAAGCGCCCCTTCGCGGGCGACGACGCCGACGACCGCGCCATCGTCACGGCGGCCTTGTCGGAACTCGACGCCGCCGACCTGGCCGAGGCACCCTTCGAGCGGCTGTCGGGCGGGGAGAAGCAGCGCGTCCTGATCGCCCGCGCGCTCGCCCAGCGGGCCGGGACGATGGTGCTGGACGAGCCCACCAACCACCTCGACCTGCGCCACCAGCTCGACGCACTCCGGCTCGTCCGCCGCCTCGGGGTCACCGCCGTGGTCGCGCTGCACGACCTCAACCTCGCCGCGTCGTTCTGCGACCGCCTCTGCGTGATGGAGGCCGGACATGTGGTCGCCCACGGCGCACCACGGGACGTCCTCACCCCCGCCCTGCTGGCCGACGTCTACCGCGTCGAGGCGGACGTCACCGAACATCCCCGCACCGGCCTGCCCCAGGTGACGCTGCTTTCCGGCAGCGACCTGACCGGAGACCGCCCGCCCGGACAGCGACAGGGGGCCGCGCAGTCATGACCGCACCTACACCCGCATCCGCTCGCGCGCCCGCCGAGGCCGTCGCCGCAGCCCTGGAGGACGCGGCGGCTCTCGGAGGATTCTTCACCCTGGCCGTGGGCGGACCGGGCCAGGGCTGGCATCCCGTCACCGACGCCTACGCCCGCGGTTTCACCGACCTCGCGGAGGCGGTTGCCGACCGCTACGACACCCGCGAGGCACGCATCGGCGTCTCCATCGCCCAGCTCGGACACGCCGCACGCCTGTGGTCCCCGGTCCTGGCCTGCACGCTCCTGAACGGCATCGTCCCCGACCTGGCCGGGCTGCACCGCGCCGACGACGGCCCCACCCTGCGGCTGCCCGCCCCCACCGGCTGGTACGCCGACCGGATCCCGCACCTCACCGAGGCGCTGTACGAGTTGGTGGTCGAGCAGCACCTGAACGCGCTGGCCGCCGGGCTCCGGGTCAAGATCTCCCCCCGCCTCCTGGACGGAAACACCGCCTCCGCACTGGCCGGGACAGCCCAGGTACTCCTGACGGCACGGCCGGCCCTGCGCGGCCCGCTCACCGAACTCACCACCGACCTCCTGGCCACCGGACGCCTGACCGGCACCGGCCACTTCACCGGCCCCGCCCTGACCTTCCGCCGCCGCAGCTGCTGCCTCTTCTACCGCACGCCGACGGGCACGAAATGCGGAGACTGCTCCTTGGCCCGATGAAGCATGCGGGCACGACCGCGCAGCGCAGCGGGATGCCTCCTCCTTCACGCGGTGTCGGTCCCTGCTCCGACGGACCGGCCGCCGTACCGCATCAACTCGATGTCGCCACGGCCGATGCCCGACGAGCGTCGGCCATGCCCCGGCGGGCGTCCGTCGTCCGCGTTCGCCCGACGTGCCGCAGATCCCGTACGAGCCCTTGTGCCGTCCGGTGGTCGTAGGCGGAGGCCAGAGTGGTGAGCAGGCGCCGCGGCGTGAGTTCGTAATCCTGCGATCCGAGGCCGCCCAGCGCCTCGGCCGCCAGCACGCATCCCAGGCGCGCTGCGACGGCGGGGGAATGACCCCAGCCACAGGCGGCCAGGAACCCCGCGCGAAAGGCGTCGCCCACCCCCGTGGGATCCGCCACCGGCACTCCCGGGACGGTGGGCACCGTAGTGCTGCGCCCATCGGCGCTCTCGATGCGTACGCCGCCCGCGCCGAGGGTGGTGACCCACGCGCCGACCCGGCCGAGCACCTCTTGGCCGCACCATCCGGTGCGCTCCAGGAGGAGGGCGGATTCGTACTCGTTGGTGAAGAGCCATCGGGCGCCGTGCACGAGTTCACGGACCTCGGCGCCGGTCAGGCGGGCAAGTTGCTGGGACGGATCCGCCGCGAAGGGCACGCCGAGTTCCCGGCACTGCTCGGTGTGGAGCCGCATGGCTTCGGGGTCATCGGGTGAGACGACGACAAGGCCGATGTCCTGATCTCCTGTCAGGAGCTGCCGGAGGTCGATGTCGCGTGCCTCGGCCATCGCGCCGGGATGGAAGGAGGCGATCTGGTTGGAGTCCTGGTCCGTCATGCAGACGAAGCGGGCTGTTGGCTGCCGGGCCGACACCCGCACTCCGGAGGTGTCGACGCCGTGTTCCTTCAGCCAGATCCCGTAGTCGGCGAAGTCGCCTCCCACCGCGCCGACCAGCAGGGGATCCAGGCCGAGCAGGCCGAGCCCGTAGGCGATGTTGGCCGCGGCCCCGCCACGGCGCGTCTCGAGGCTGTCGACGAGAAACGACAGTGACAGCGTGTGCAGCCGGTCGGGGATCAGCAGCTCCGTAATACGGCCGGGAAAGGTCATCAAGTGGTCGGTGGCGATGGACCCGGTGATGGCGATACGCATGTCAGCCCCCTCCTGCTGCGGCGCTCTCCGCCGCGTCGGTTCGGACCGCCTCGGCCAGCCACATCCGGGCGGCACCGACACGTTCCGGGTCGGTCAGCTCGGGGACCGGACGACCGTGGCGGGCGGCGAGTTCGGTCTGCGGTACCACGGTCGCCGCCCACCCGTGCTGGGCAAGCCACGTGCGCGGGTCCTCGACCGTGGAGCGCCATTCGGCGCCGACCTTGCGCAGCCGCTCGTGCACCGCCCTCATCTGCGGAAGTTCGGTGTAAGCCTGGTTGATGTGCTCGATCGCCAGTCGGCTGCCCGGAGCCGAGAGCGATCCGATGCGGTCGAGCAGAAGGTCGTTGTCGGCCGGTTCCAGATACATCATCAGGCCCTCGACCAGCCAGGCGGTCGGCTGCTGTGGATCGAAGCCGGCGGTGAGCAGCGCGGCGGGCCAGTCATCGCGGAGGTCGGCCCGTACCGCTGTCCGGTCGCAGGCCGGGCGGGCCTCGCGCACTCCCAGTACGGCCTCCTTGAAGGCCATCAGCCCGGGCAGATCGATCTCGAAGAGCCGGAAGCCGTCCGGCCAGTCAAGGCGGAAGGCCCGGGTGTCCAGGCCCGCCGCGACCAGGACGGCCTGACGGCAGCCGGCCTGCGCGGCGGCCCGGAAGTAGTCGTCGAAGAAGCGGGTGCGCAGGACGAAGTGTCCTTGGTTGAGGCGGCCCGCCTCGGCGACCTGGATCCATCCGACGGCGTCGACGAAGGACTGCGCGTACGGGTCGGTGAACAGCCGGTCGGGCCGGGCGTCCTCGGTCGCCCGAGCCTGCGCGATGATGACGGCGGTCCGGCTGACCCCACTGGTGGGGCGGACTTGGGTGGTCATGGGTGTTCTCCCGTTGTCGGAGGCCTGTTGCCTGGGGCCCGTTGTCTGGGGCCTGTTGTCTGGGGCGCACCGGCTGTGCAGGCGAGGGCTCACGCCGCCGTCTGTGGTCCTGGGACCAGGTCGGTGTCCATGGTGAGTTCGTAGGTCTTGCGGTACACCAGCCGGTCGAAGGCCACCCGCATGAAGGCGTCGCGCAGCAGGCACACGGCCGGGTTCTGCCAGCGGCTGAGCACTCCGTTGGCCCGGGAGCGGCGGGCGATGCGTACGGCACGGTCCCTGCGGCGTCGCTCGTAGACGGCGAGCGCGGTGGGCACGTCGTCGGCGGGCGTACCGGACAGGCACTGGGCGAGTACGACCGCTCCTTCCATGGCCTGGTTGGCCCCCTGGCCGAGGTTGAAGGTCATCGGCTGCGCGGCGTCGCCGACGAGCGTGACGCGGTCGGTGCTCCAGCGGGGTACCGGGTCCCGGTCGAAGATGTCCACGGGCAGGATCTCGGGTTCCGCGGTGGCTTCGATCAGAGCCGGTACGGGGTCCGGCCAGTGGCCGAACTCCCGTAGCAGAGCTTCCCGGACGCCGAGTCCGAGGGAGGTGGCCGTCCGGCCGAGGTCGCGTCCGATGCGGTCGCTGAGCACGGCGTCCCAGTAGACCGCGTTGTCGTCGAGGCGGTAGTGGACGAAGAAACTTCCCTCTCCGAAGGTGTTGACGAACACTCCGGCAGGAACCTGGTCGAGAGGCAGGTCGACGATCCCCTGACAGGCCGTCATTCCCGCGTAGCGGGGCGGTGGCTCGTACGGCATCAGGCGGTGCCGGACCGTTGAGCGCAGGCCGTCGGCCCCGATGAGCAGCGGGCCGCGGATCGTACGGCCGTCCTCGAACCGCACCGTCACCCCGTCGGTGTCCTCGGTGAAGTCCGTACACCTGGCGCCGAGCACCAGGTCGTCGCCGACCAGGTCGGTGAGCATGCCGTGCAGAGCGGGACGGCTCACCGTATAGGCCGGGACACCGTACCGACGGGCACCCTGCTCGATGGACCAGTCGGCGAGTGTGCCGCTGCGCCGGGACCGGAACCGGTAGCGGTGGAGTTCGGCCCCGATCGCGTCCAGGTGCTTGTCCAGGCCGATGGTGCGCAGCGCGAGCACTGCGTTGTGCCAGACGACCAGACCGTTGCCGGCCGCCGCCGCGCCCAGCGCCGGGGCCCGTTCGTACGCCTTCGCGGGGATGCCGGCGGCTCGCAGGGCCAACACGGTGGTCAGCCCGGCGATTCCACCGCCCATGACGATGACCTCCTCGCGGTCGTGGGTCATTGCGTCTCCTCACGTGGAATCGGCACGGGATGCAGCGCGCGGCTGCAGGCAGAAGCAGTACGGGGCGTGCACGCCGAAGCAGTACGGCGCGACGGGGGGAAGGCCGCGCCGCACTGCCCCGAACGCTAGGGCGACGGCACGACCGGCGTCTTCCCGCGCGGGGACGAACCGGCCGACCACCGCCGGGAGGAGAGCCCCGCCCCTGGGTGGAGGACCCCGTGCGGAGGGAGGAGAGCTCCCCCCGGGTGGGGAGAGCGAATCTCGCCCGGCCGCTGGAAGACCCGGGCGCGGCCCGAACGGCAGGCTGGCCGCAGCCGGTTACCCGCCGGTCGGCACATCCCGTTCCGTGCCATCCCCTTCCGTGTCATCTCGTGAGGAGAGATCTGCGATGGAGCGTTACGCGATCAGCTTCCGGGTCAAGCCCGGCACCGAGGCCGTGGTCAAGGACCTGCTCGCCAACTACACGCCACCGGAGTGGGTCACGCCCGACGGGGCGCGGCTGCTCGGTACCTCGATCTTCATGAAGGACGGCCTGGTCGTCCGCATGATGGAGATCGACGGCAGCCTTCCCCGGGTGATGGCCCACCTGGCCAGGCAGCCCGCCATCCAGGAACTGGAGCGCAAGCTCGACGAGTTCCTGGTCGAGCCCCGCGACATGAGCTCGCCGGCCGGGGCCAGGGCGTTCTTCCAGAAGGCGATGATGGAGCACGTCACCACCCGGGTCGCCGTCTTCGAGCAGGACGCGTGAGCGCCCCCCGGACCCTGCTGGTCACCGGCGCGACCGGCCGACTGGGCGAGGCCACGGTGCGGTGCCTCGCCGACCGCGGTGACCAGCTGCTGCTCACCGGCCGGAACGAGAACCGGCTCGCCGAACTGGCCGCCGCCTTCGGCGGTTCCGGAACGGTCGGGACTCTGCCGACCGACGCCACGCAGCCGGAGGGCGCTCAGCACGCGGCAGCCGAGGCGGTGCACCGGTTCGGCCGGCTGGACGGCCTGGTGCATCTCGTGGGCAGCTTCTCGGTGGGCCCGGTGATGCTCACCGACGTATCCGCGTACGAGGAACAGCTGAAGGCCAACTTCCTGTCGGCGGTGGTCGCCACCCAGGCGGTCCTGCCCCACCTGAGCGAGGGCGGACGACTGGTCTACTTCGGCACTCCGCTGGCTGCTGAGCCGCTCGCCGCGATGTCCTCGTACGCCGCCAGCAAGGCGGCCCTGACCACCTGGATGCGCTCGATGGCCCACGAGGTCAAGAACCGTGGGATCCACGCCAACCTGATCTCGCTGACCCTGGTCGAGACCCCCGAGATGCGCAAGGAGATGCCGCACGTCGACCCCGCGCTCACGGTGGAGGCCGAACTGGTCGGCCGCGCCGTCCGGTTCCTCACCGGCACGGAGTCCGACGGACTGTACGGCGGTGTGGTGCCCGTCGTCGGGAAGTTCGGCTTCAGCTCCGCGCTGGCGGGCGGGCCACCTCCCGGCGCCGGAAGGCCGGCCCGGTGAGCGTGTCCAAGGCCCGGGTGGTCTTCCTGATCCGCGTCCCCGCCGAACGGCGGCAGGAGTTCCTGGACGCCTACGACAAGATCCGGTTCCTGGTGGCCACGGGCGTTCCCGGTCATGTGAAGGACCAGGTCTGCCAGTCCGCCACCGATCCGGAGCAGTGGCTCATCACCAGCGAGTGGCGCGACATCGCGGACTTCGAGACCTGGGAGAGGTCCCCGGAACACCGGGACCTGGTGAAGCCGATGCGCGACTGCTTCACCGAAGCCCGCTCGCTGCGCTTTCACATCCATACGTCGACTGCGTCGGCCTCGTCGACCGAGCACGCCGTATCCACGACACCGTCAGCCGGCACGGCCGGCGAAGGAGAAGAGACATGAGCACCTTGGAAACCGTACGGAGTGAACTGACCGCCATGCTCGCCGCTGTCGGCCTCGACCCGGACCTGGGTGAGTCGGCGTTCGGCAAGTCCTTCGAGGCCCTCGACCTGGACTCGCTGGCCCGCGTCGAACTGGCCAGCCGGATCAACAGCCGCTACGGCATAGACATCGAGGAGGAGATCACGCCGGAGAGCACGCCCGCCGACGTCGAGCGACTTCTCGACGCCCGCCTTTCCGCAGCGGCCTGAGGACGGAGACACGTAGTGATCGGCCACACCGACAACTTCATCGATATCGACGCCCCCTTCGGCTTCGTCTGGGACCGGACGAACGATCTGCGCCGCTGGCCCGACCTGTTCTCCGAGTACGCGAGCGTCGACATCCTGGAGGAGACCCCCACCTCGGCCACATTCCGGCTGACCATGCACCCCGACGAGCAGGATCGGGTGTGGTCCTGGGTCTCGGAACGCCACTGGGACAAGGACGCACGGACGGTCAGGGCCCGACGGGTGGAGACCGGACCGTTCGAGTTCATGAACATCACCTGGACCTACGAGGAGCTGGGCCCGGACAGCACCCGGATGCGCTGGGTCCAGGACTTCCACATGAAGCCGGACGCCCCGGTGGACACGGCGGCGATGACCGAGCGCATCAACCGCAATTCGGCGGTACAGATGCAGCTGATCAAACAGCGGGTGGAGCGGGCCCGGTGCCGCGTGGTGGGCATGGACGACGTGCCGTCGAACACCCGGCGCGGCGGCGACCTGCGCACCCTGCTGGCGCCGCCGAACGCGGGAACGTCCGCCGGCTTCTGCGGTGCGGTCCGCCTGAAGCCGGGCGAGGGCGTCTCGGAGCACTACCACCCCTACTCCGAGGAGTACCTGTTCGTGGCCCGCGGTGAACTCCGGGTCGACCTGGACGGCGAGCCCGTCACGGTTGGCGCGGAACAGGCGCTGCACATACCGCGCAACGTCCGGCACCGGCTGACCAACACGGGCGACGAGCAGGCACTGGTCGTCTTCCAGATCGGCCCGCTCGCTCCGGAGCCGCACCTCGGCCATGTGGACACCGAGCCGGGCCCGGGCGACCCGGCGCCGTCCGCGGACGAGGCCCTCACCGCGGCCCTGACCGGTCCGGGGGGCACTTGATGTCCGGCGAACGGACACGCAGGGCCGTCGTCACCGGCATCGGCGTGATCGCCCCCGGCGGTGCGGGGAGGGAGGAGTTCTGGGACCGGATCGTCAGCGGAAAGTCCGCGATCCGTACGGTCACCGCCTTTGATCCGAGTCCCTTCCGGTCGCGTATCGCCGCGGAGTGCGACTTCGACCCGGTCGCACACGGGCTGACGCCACGGGAGATCCGCCGCACGGACCGGTTCGCCCAGTTCGCGCTCGCCTCGGCCGCGGAGGCCGTCGAGGACTCCGGGCTCGATCTCGCGGCGGCGGACGCGGAACGGGTCGGGGTCTGTCTCGGCTCGGCCGTCGGCGCCTCGATCACCCTGGAAGAGGAGTACGTGGTCGTCAGCGATCACGCCCGGGAGTGGGAGGTCGACCCGCAGCACGCGATGCCCTTCCTCTACCAGGCACTGGTGCCGTCCAGCGCCGCCACCGAACTCGCCGTGCGCTTCGGCGTGCACGGACCGGCGGCGGTGGTGTCCACCGGCTGCACCTCGGGGATCGACGCCATCGGGCACGCTCTGCGGTTGATCGAGGACGGCGAGGCGGATGTCATGATCGCGGGCGCCTCGGACGCCCCGATCACGCCGATCACCGTGGCCTGCTTCGATGCGATCCGGGCCACCAGCCCGCTGAACGACACTCCCGAGCTGGCATCACGGCCCTTCGACGCCGGCCGGAAGGGCTTCGTACTCGGCGAGGGCTGCGCGGTACTGATCGTGGAGGAGTACGAGCACGCCAAGGCCCGCGGAGCGCGGATCTACTGCGGGATCGCCGGCTACGCCGCGCGGGCCAACGGCTTCCATATGACAGGGCTGCGCCCGGACGGGTTCGAGCTGGGCGAGGCGGTCAAGGACGTCATGGGGCAGGCGCGGCTGAACTGCGACGACCTCGGGTACATCAGCGCCCACGGCTCCGGCACCAAGCAGAACGACCGGCATGAGACGGCCGCCTATCTGCACGCGCTCGGAGATGCCGTCCGGCGGGTGCCGATCAGCTCGATCAAGTCGGTGATCGGGCACTCGCTGGGGGCGATCGGCTCGATCGAGATGGCGGCCTGTGCACTGGCCATCGACCGCGGGGTGGTGCCGCCCACGGCCAACCTCACCACGCCCGACCCTGAATGCCCTCTGGACTACACGCCGTTGACCGCTCGGGAGACCAGAGTCGACCACGCGCTGTCGGTGGGCAGCGGCTTCGGCGGCTTCCAGTCGGCGATGGTGTTCTCGAAGACGGTGAAGGACGGTGCGGCATGACCGTACGTCGGCGCAGTGTCATCACCGGGATCGGTGTGGTCGCCCCCACCGGTATCGGCGTCACCGAGCACTGGAAGCACACCTTGGAACGGGTCTGCCGGATCGGCCCGATCCAGGAGTTCGACACGTCGAAGCTGCCCTCGCCGCTGGCCGGCCGGGTGACCGGGTTCGACGAGAACGCGTCAGTCGAGAGCAAGTTGCGGGTGCAGACCGACCGGTGGACCTGGATGGCCCTGGCCGCCGGCCGGCTGGCCTTCGAGGACGCCGCGCTCGATCCGCACCGGCACGACCCCTTCGAGCTGTCCGTGGTCACGGCCAGTGCCTCCGGCGGGAACGCCTTCGGCCAGCGGGAGATCCACAACCTGTGGAGCAAGGGGCCCAGCGCGGTCACGGCGTACCAGTCGATCGGATGGTTCTACGCGGCGAGCAGCGGCCAGCTCTCCATCCGCGACCAGCTCAAGGGCGCCTGCGGGGTGCTTGTCGCGGACGGCGCGGGCGGGGTCGACGCCCTGGCCCAGGCACGGCGGCTGATCGCGCGCGGTACGGGAGCGGTCGTGGTCGGCGGGACTGAGGCCCCGCTGTCCCCGTACGCCATGGCCTGTCAGGCGAACCGGGCCACGCTCAGCCGGGATCCGGAACCGGCGACGGCCTACCGGCCGTTCGCGGCGGACAGTCCTGGGTACGTGCCGGGCGAGGGCGGCGCGATGCTCGTGGTCGAGGACGCCGAGTGGGCCGCCCGCAGAGGCGCACCCGCGCCGTATGCCGAGGTGCTCGGTACGGCGTCGACGCATGACGCGCACCATCCGACACAGCCCGCGCCGGATCACCGGCAGCTGGCGCGGGCGATCCGCGAGGCGGTCGCACGGGCCGGTCTGACGCCGGATCAGATCGATGTGGTCTTCGCCGACGGAGCGGGCGATCCGCTGCTCGACCGCCGGGAGTCGGACGCCCTGGTGGAGGTCTTCGGCAGGCGGGCTGTGCCGGTCGCGGTGCCCAAGTCGGCCACCGGCAGGCTGTGTTCGGGAGGTGCCGCACTGGACCTCTCCTGGGCGGCTCTCGCCCTGGCACACAACACCGTCCCACCGTCGGTGAACCTGACCGCGCGCCCCGGCGACGACCTGGAGCTGGTCACCGCCGCCCGGGAGAACGCCGGACTGCGCACCGCTCTCGTGGTGGCCAGGGGCGAGGGCGGCTTCAACTCGGCGGCGGTCCTCGGCCTGCCGGAAAGCGGCAGGCGCACGCTCTGAGCCGGAGATACGGTTGCCGGCCCCAATCAGGCCGTGGCCACCGCGGGCCGTGAGGCGAGACTCCTCACGGCCCGCGGCGGCATGCCCGGCGGGCTCAGGAGACGATGTCCTGCTTCTCGAAGCCCATGTCAATCCCGGTTCAGGTGAGCGCCCCGTAAGGGGCGCGGGGAACTGCGCGACAAGCCACAACGAACCCGCAGCCGCCCACCCCGAGAACCCCCCGAGCTACTAGCCAGCCACCTCAGACCGATCCTCACCCCACAACGTGTGAAACGACCCCTCCCGATCCACACGCCGATACGTGTGCGCCCCAAAGAAGTCCCGCTGCCCCTGCGTAAGCGCCGCAGGCAGCGCGTGGTGGACTCTCAGGAGTGCTCGAGGGAGTGCTCAAGCGGCAGGTGCACGCGGAAGGTCGCGCCCTTGCCGGGGGCCGAGTCGACCTCGGCGCTGCCGCCGTGGGCCTTGGCCACCGCGGCGACGATGGCCAGTCCGAGGCCGACGCCCTCCTTGGGTCCGTCGTCGGACGTCTGGACGCGGGCGCGGGAGGCATCGACGCGGTAGAAGCGCTCGAAGACGTGCTGGGCCTGCTCCTCGTCGAGGCCCGGTCCGCCGTCCGCCACTTCGATCACGGCCTGCCCGTCCCGGCGACCGACCCGTACCTGGGCCTCGGTCCCGTCCGGAGTGTGCTGCCGAACGTTGGACAGCAGATTCCCCAGGACCTGCCGCAGCCGGTCCGCGTCGCCCCGGACGACCACCGGACCGGAGTCCGTCTCGGTCTCCAGCAGCAGCAGACGATCGGGGGCGAGGACTCGGGCGTCGTCGACCGCCTCCGCGGCCAGCGCTCCGAGGTCGACCGATTCCCTCGCCAGCGGCAGGCCCTGGTCCAGCTTGGCGAGGAGCAGCAGCTCCTCGACGAGGGACCCCATACGGCGGGCCTCCGACTCGATCCGGGCCATCGCCTGGGCGAGGTCGTCGGGCCGATGCGCGGCGCCCCGCCGGAACAGCTCCGCATAGCCGCGGATGGTGGTGACCGGTGTACGCAGTTCATGCGAGGCGTCGGCGACGAAGCGGCGCAACCGCTCCTCCGTACGCCGCCGTTCGTCGAACGCCGACTCGATCTGGCCGAGCATCGCGTTCAGCGCGCTGCCGAGCCGGCCGACCTCGGTGCGCGGTCCGGCGGCCGGGATCCGACGGGCCAGATCACCGTCACCGATCGCCCCGGCCGTCTCCGCGATCGACTCCAGCGGACGCAGTCCGGCGCGGACGGCACGCCACGAGAGCAGGACCACCGCCAGCAGGGCGACCACGGCGGAGGTGGCCGCGACCATCGCGGTGCGGTGCATCAGTTCGCCGGCGACGGTCGTCTTCATGCCCACGAGCAGGATTCCGTCGGAGAGCCGGGAGGAGTGCAGCAGCCACTCACTGCCGTCGGGGCCCCGAACCGGGTGGAACACGCCTCCGGAGGCGTCGTCGGCCGTGCCCCGGTCCGGCCACAGTTCGGAGGGCAGGGTGCGGGGCAGATCCGGCCGGGCGCCGAAGTCGGAGGTCTGGCGCACCTGGCCGTCCCGCGACCGGAGCTGGAAGAAGGAGGGCAGGTCGCCCTTCTCGGCGGATGCCCGCCAGATGCCGGTCAGCTGGTCCTGAGAGCGGGGCAGAGCGAGCCCCCCGCCGCTCCGCTCCGCGGCCAGGTCATCGCGCAGCTGACCCGACACGGCGGCGAGCACCTCGTCGTTCTGGTCGTGACGCCAGTCCTGGAGCGCGCCGAAGGTGGCACCGACGGAGAGCGCCATGCCGAGGGCCAGCAGCCCGGAGAGCACCAGGACCAGCCGGGTGCGCAGGGTCATCGGCCGACCTCGGAGTCCTGCTGTCCGGTCTTCCGCCGCCGGGTGTCCGTCTCCTGGATCCGTACGACGTAGCCGATCCGCGGCACGGTCTGGATCAGGGTGGGTTCGAAGGCGTCGATCTTCCGCCGCAGATAGGAGACGTACGTCTGCACCACGGCGTCACTGCCTCCGAAGTCGTACTCCCATACGTGGTCCAGGATCTGACGCTTCGACAGGACGCGCCCCGCATGCGCGACCAGGTAGCGCAGCAGCTTGAACTCGGTCGGCGTCAGATCCACCCGCACCCCGTGCCGGCGCACCTCATGGGCCTCGTCGTCGATCTCCAGGTCGGCGAAAGTGAGCTTGGTGCGTTCCTCGGGACGCGAGGTCCGGCGCAGCACCGCGCGGATTCGCGCGATGAGCTCCTCCAGGCTGAACGGTTTGGTGACGTAGTCGTCGCCGCCCACCGTCAGCCCGGCGATCTTGTCCTCGGTGGCGTCACGGGCCGTCAGAAACACGACGGGGGCCTGGTAGCCGTCCTGCCGCAACCGGCGACAGGCATCGATGCCGGAGCCGTCCGGCAGCATGACGTCCATCACGATGAGATGCGGGCGGAACGCTTCGACGAGTTCGGCGGCGGCTCCTCCGGTTCCCGCCACCGCGGTGTCGAACCCTTCGTAGCGCAGAGCGGTGGCGACGAGGTCCGCCAGATAGTTCTCGTCGTCAACAACCAGGACACGCAGCGTCGTTGAGGTCACACAGCAAGTGTCGCCCGATTCGTGCCGGTCCAAAGGGCCGCCGCCACATTGACAGAGTTCTCTAAGAACGGTCGATGAGCGGCCTAAGAACTCTCTGATGGCCTGGTGGCATGGAGAAACTCTGCGGATTCGTTCTCGGACGGAAGCGACTCGTTCGGATGCTCGTCATCCTGCTGCTGCTCGCCGGAGGGGGCGCCATCGGCCTGCTGATCCCCAACATGGACGAGCGCAACGCCTACCCCGGCCTGCCCGGGTACGAGGCGAACCAACAGATCATGAAGACGTACGGAAACGGCGGCTACGAACGGCCCTTCGTGCCTGTCGTGACACTGCCGGAGGGACAGCGGGCCGACAGCCCGGAGGCGAAGGAGGCCCTCGGCCTGGCCTTCGACGCGGCTGCCGAGAAGGTGAACGCGCGCGTCGCGTCGTATGCCAACACCGGGGACGAGGCGTTCCTCGGCGAGGACGGCAGGACGACCTTCGGGCTGGTCTTCGGCGGTCCCGTCGAACAGGGCGGGCTGCCGGGCAGCGCGCTCGGAGAGGCGCCCGCGCTCGGCCCGCTGATCGTGGATGCCATGCGCGACGAGCTGCCGAAGGATTCCGAGGTCCAGGTCACCGGGCTCGACACGCTGGCGACCGGCTCCGACCAGGGCGGTCTCAACGTCCCGGTGAAGCTGCTGGTCACCATCGGGGCCGCGATCGCGGTGCTGCTGTACGTCTTTCGTTCCGCCCTGGCCTTCGTACCGCTGCTGACCGCGTTGGTCGCGGTGCCCGTCTCGTTCCTGGGGCTGCTCGCCGTGAGCCCGTTCATCAGCGTTCACGAGACGACGGTCATCATGCTGCCGCTCCTCGGCGTCGGCATCGCGATCGACTACGCGCTGATCCTGGTCACCCGCTGGCGTGAGGAGGAGGCCAAGGGCCATCACGGCGACGACGCGGTCCGTCGGGCCATGGCCACGTCCGGGCACGCCATCGTCTTCTCGGCCGGCGCGGTCGCCATCGGGCTTGTCACCATGGTGCTGCTGCCGATTCCGCTGATCCGCAGCCTCGGCATCGGCGGCATGATGGTCACCGCCGCGAGCGCCCTGATCTCGCTGACCCTGCTGCCACTGCTCCTCAGTTCCTCGGGCCGACGCCTCCAGCGCCGCCGGGAGGCCGGGCGCGCGGACCGCCCCGCACTCGAGCGGGAGGCGTCCGCCGGACGCTTCTGGACCGCGGTCGCCCGGAACGTGGTGCGCTTCCGGTGGCTGACGGCCGCGGCGAGCGGTGCGGTTCTGCTGGCCCTGTCCGTCACGGCGCTCGGTCTCAATCTGTCGGTACCGACCACCGACCGGCTGGCCGACTCCGGTCCGGGCCGGGCGGGGCTCACCGCCCTGACGGACAGCGGTGTGCCATCGGGCACTCTGACATCCTTCGACGTCTACGTCCCCCAGGGCACCGATCCGGCAGAGGTCGCGGACGGCCTCCGTACCACGGACGGGGTGTACGCGGTCACCGCGCCCGAGGACGAGGAGTGGCGCCGGGACGGCTCCGCGGTCCTCACCGTGCTGCCGAGCGACGAAGGCGGCTCGGCCGCGGGCGAGGACACCATCGCCCGGGTGGTCGACCGAGTGCCGGACGGCACTCTGGTCGGCGGCAACGTCACCCAGCAGCTCGACTACGTGGACGTGACCTACTCGGCCTTCCCCTGGATGCTGGCGGTGCTGTCGCTGGTCACCTTCGTGATGCTGGCGCGGGCATTCCGGTCGCTGCTCCTGCCCCTGAAGGCGATCCTGCTGAACCTGCTGTCGCTCGGGGCGGTACTGGGCGCGATGGTCATCCTGTGGCAGTGGGGGTGGGGCACCGAGGCCGTGCTGGGCATCCAGCCGGACGGCTCCATCGGAACCTTCGTCCCGGTGACCATCTTCGCCTTCCTGTACGGGCTTTCGATGGACTACGAGGTGTTCATCCTGTCCCGCATCCGGGAGGAGTACGACCGCACCGGTTCCACTCGGACCGCAGTGGTGGACGGCGTCGGACGAACCGGCAGGCTGGTCACCTGCGCCGCACTGATCCTGTTCGCCTCGTTCGCCTCGATGGCCGCCGGCGGAGAGCTGGACGTGTCGATCTTCGCCTCCGGTATCGCCCTGGGCATCCTGATCGACGCCACCCTCATCCGGGGCCTGCTGGTGCCCGCCACGGTGGCGATGATGGGCAAGTGGAACTGGTGGCTGCCCGCCTGGGCCGCCCGTCTGCTGCGGGTCGAGCCGTCACCGCTGCGTGAGGAGGCGGTGCCGGATGAGCGGCCGGCCGATCCGCAGCCGGTCAGCCCGGCGGGTGCGGCGCGCGGCTGACACACGCATCGGAGCCGCGGCCCACCGCAGGGGTCACGGCTCCGATGTGGCGCCGGTCAGGAGTGCTCCACTCCTTCTTTGGCGGTCCACCGGTAGAAGGAAGTCGCCATGGCATCCGCCGGACTGCGCCATGTCGCCGGATCGTAGGGCGAGATGAGCGGGTCCAGATCGGCGCAGAGCTGCTGGAAGTCCTCCCGCACTCGGGCGGCGGCCATGGCGCGGTCCGCTTCTCCCTCGAACTCCACCAGATGGAAATAGAGGTCGTCGTGATAGTGGAAGAGCTCGCGGCGGGTCACCCCGAGGTCCGCGGGCAGCGAAGTCCGGTCGGAAGCCTCGAATACGGCGGCGACTTCCCGAGCTTTCTCCGGTTCCATACGGGCGACGATAAGGATCCGATCGGCCATGAGGAATCTCCTGTTCCGTGGCTGCGGGCACAATGACACGGCCACAGTAGAGATGAGCGAAGGGGACCGTCTTCCTCACTCGGTGGGAATTCCTCCTCCCCCGTCCGGAGGAGGAGTCCATAAATCCACGGCATCCACGGAACCGTCAGACCAAACCGTTCTCGTAAGCGTAGATGACCACCTGCACGCGATCCCGCACACCCAGTTTTCGGTACAGATGCTGTACATGCGATTTGACGGTGCTTTCCCCCAGGACGAGCTTCTCCGCTATCACCGCGTTTCCGTATCCCTGAACGATCAGGCGAAATACATCGAGTTCCCGGCCGGTCAGGGACTTCAGTTCGGCACCGGCGGCAGAGGGAAGAACGGGCCGACGGACGAACTCTCTGATGAGCTGCTGGGTGACCATAGGAGACAGCAGCGCACCGCCGTCGGCCACTGCCCGCACCGCCTCGACGAGCTGCGCCGGAGAGGAGTCCTTGATCAGGAATCCGCTGGCCCCGGCCCTGAGAGCCTCGAAGACATACTCGTCCTGGTCGTACATGGTGAGGATGACGATCTTGGGGGCGGTGTCGGGCGAGCCGCCGGAGAAGATCCTCCTGGTCGCCTCCAAGCCGCTCATCCAGGGCATGTTCACATCCATGAGCACGACGTCCGGGGTGGTCCGCCGCATCAGCTCCAGTGCCTCGACGCCGTTCGCAGCCTCTCCGAGAACAGTGATGTCGTCGAGCGGCGTGAAAACGGCACGCAGCCCCTGCCGCACCAGCGGCTGGTCATCGACGATCAGTAGACGTATCGGGTCCATGAGCCTTCCTGCGCGCTTATCGATCCAAATGCGAACGAGCAACGCCGACGCACAAGTTGGGGCCTCCGGCGAATCCCGGGGCACTCGGCGAATCGATGTCGGCTCGCGCGCTGTGCCATTCCGCTCGTCCTTGCTAAGCGGTTGCCTCCACGGGCCGGCCGGGGCGGCTGGGCAGGGTCGCCATGATCCGTACGCCGCCGCCGGGGAGCTCCTGGTAGCAGAAGGACCCGCCCAGTTCGGCGGCGCGGCGACGCATATGGAGAAGTCCCTGGCCGGAGCCGGGGACCAAGGGGGCGACGGTGCCCCCGCGGAGCCGGGAACGCGCCACGGCGCCGTTGCCGGGGGCAGTCCCGTTGACGATGCTGACGTGGAGCTGCTCGCCGAACTCGACCCGTACGTCGATGGGCCCCTCGCCGTGCTTGATGGCGTTGCTGACGCCCTCTTGGATGATCCGCAGCGCAGCGTGTCGTGTGCTCGCGTGCAGATTCTCCTCCGCTTCGACACCGCTGAAGTGAAGGGTGAGATCGACTTCCGGAAGATCGACGCCGAGGGCAGTCACCCGGTCCGACAGCGGGGCGTCGTCCGACGCCTGCTCGGACCGCGGCAGGCGACCGAGGGCCGCACGGATCTCGCGCTGGGCTTCCACGGCCAGTTCTTCGATGGCATGCGCCGCCGTTGGCGCATGGACGGATTGCGCAGACAGCTGACGAGCGTGCATGACGATGGCGAGCATCCGATGACCTGCACCGTCGTGCAGCTCAGCGGCTATGCGAGCGCGTTCACGGAATTTCTCATTCCGGACGGATTTCTCAAGAGCACGGTACTTTAGTTTTGCATGAAATAAGAGACCCGCGGTAACAGTGAGAATCATGATCTCGAACAGGAACACATCACGCGCGTACTCGACAACGGAAAACAATATTCCGCTTTCCAATGTGGATCATCCCCCGTATGAACATCCACAGCACTTTCGGTCACTGTAGCACGGTTCATAGAAGGTCAAGAGAAAAGCCTTGGCGAACCCTGAGTAGCTCGTCGCGAGCGCCTGTGAAGTGACTCTCAGGATGTCAACATTCCGGTGCAATATCGAGAACTCAATTTGTTGAATAATGCTCACAATAGCTTCTGGTGCGATCTTGGTGGACCAGGGAGGGCGAACTGCGTTTCCCCTTCCCTGCTCACGCTGCTCACGCTGTTCCGCGAGACGGCGACCCGCCGCACCCGCCTGTCGGCGGAGCCGGCGGCCGACTCGTACGCCGGCGAGTGATCCACGGAGACAACAAAGAGGCCCAGGTCGCTGACCTGGGCCTTGATCGTGGAGCGGGTGACGAGAATCGAACTCGCGCTCTCAGCTTGGGAAGCTACGGCGCTTGGGGGTGCGGCGTGTACCGGGACTGGATCGTCTTCTGCATGCGCGACGACTCGATATGGCTGCGCTGCCGGACCGGCCACGAAACGAGGGAGCTGGGCCTGGACGCGGCCTGGTACAACCGCAACTTCGGTCCAGTCGACCGGTTCCACCCCACCCTCGAAGAGGGCCTGCGCCACCTCGGCCACCGAATACCCGAAACCCCGACGCCCCTTCTCGCTGCCGGTGCCCGGAGGGCCGGCCCTGTCACGCCACGCCCACAGGGCCTCGCCCGGGCAGCGGGACCGGGAGGCGAGCTGGTCACCGGTGCTGCGCCGTGCCCAGCTCGTCGGTGAACCGGGCGATGGCGTCCTCAGCCGTGGGGACGGGGCCGAACAACTGCTCCTGGCGGCGGGGGTCGGCGGCGTAGCGGCCGGTGTCGAACCAGCCGAACATCGCGGTCATGTCCTTGACCAGGGGCATGAAGCGGCCGGCGAAGGCTCCTGCGGCGCGGGCGACGGCGGAGGGGACCGCCCACACCTTGATCTTCTTTCCGGCCCGTTTGCCCATCAGGTCGGCCATCTCGCGCATGCTGACCGGACGGTCCCAGCCGATGTCGATGCGCTCACCGTTGTCGGTGTCGGTGTCGGCGTCGACCGCGGCCGCCAGGTACGCCGCGAGATCAGAGGTGCGGACGAAGGTCAGCGGGACGGTGGTCTTGCCGATCCACATCAGGCGGCCCTTGTCGACCGGGTCGCCCGCCATGGTCGCGATCTGGTCGAGGAAGGCCCCCGGGCGCAGTGCGACGAACGGGACGCCGAGTTGTTCGAGGTTGTCCTCGGCGATCTTCTTGTGCCAGAAGTGCGGGATTTGGGGCGTCTGGTCGCTGGTGAGGATGCTGGTCAGGACGAACCGCCGGATGCCGGTGCGGTGGGCGGCCTCGGCGAGGTTGGCGTTGCCGACGGTGTCGATGTCGTGCGCGTTCTTGCCGCCGCGGGTGTAGCCGGCAGCGGTGGTGATGACGGCATCGGCGCCGTTCATGGCGGCGACGAGTGAGCCGAGGTCGAGCATGTCGCCGCGGGCGATCTCGACACCCCGCTTTTTCGAGCCTGGTCGCGTCGGTGGTCGGCCGGACCAGGGCGCGGACGTTCTTACCGCGCCCCAGCAGTTCGTCGACGACCTTGCCCCCGAGGGAGCCGGTCGCGCCGACGACGAGGACGGGGAGGGTGGTGGTCATGGGGGTCTCACTTTCAATCAGGTCAGTAGTGGGGGGATTGGGTGGGCGGGGCAGTGGCGGCCGCGGACGTGGGTGCCCTCGGCCCGGGTCGCTCAAGGGGCGGGCCTGTGATGGGTGGATCCGCGGCGCGGGTCATCGCCGACTTGCAGGGGCTTGCGGAGGTCGACGGTGACCCGGACGCGGGTGATGCGTCCGTCCTCGATGTACAGCCAGTTGGCGATGGGGGAAGGGCTCGCCGGCCCCGCGGGGGTGTTGCCCTGCCCCCTCAATGAGCTCCGTCCTGCTTCCACCGGGACAGCTCGCGCTTGCCCCTGCCGCTGAGGCAGCCCTCACCCCGTTCTCCCTGACGTACGGGGGGAGCGGCGGGGTTCCGCCACATCCGCGGGCTCGGCTCACCGGGCTTCTTCAGACAGGCGGGGAGCCTGGCTCCGTTCAGCACGGGCCTTCGTGAGCCGAGTGCTCTGCAGCACTGTCCACATCGCAGGAACGCCGGAAACTATGCGCACTCCAGGCCGGAACCGGGGTGCGAGCCGAGGGGAGTTACTTGGACTCTTCTTGCGGAAGAGCGCGGCTGTTGATCGCGTCGGCGATGGCGTAGGCGGTGCGGACGAAGGACTCTGCCTGCTGCGCCGACAGGTTCAGCGCGGAGGTCTCCTCCAGGGCCCGCCACATGGCTGCCAGGGGCTCGCGCATGCCACGGCCCTTGTCGGTGAGGTGGACGACCATGACGCGCCGGTCGTATTCGGCCGGCTCGCGGACGAGCAGGCCGGCGTCCTGCATACGGCGCAGGGACTTCGAGACCGTTGAGTGGTCCAGGCCGACGCTTTCGAGCAGCTCGGACTGGGTCTGGCCGTCCCGGTCCAGCAGTTGCATCAGCAGCAGTTCCTGTCCGGGATGCAGGTCCATCTCGCGGAGCATTGCGGCGGCGCGGGCCCGGTGAGCACGGGCGAGCTGAAAGATCGCGTAGCTCATCGGCCCCTCGCTGGCCGTGCTGGGGATGCGGGGTGTTGGGAGGGACATGCGGTTCCTCAGACGGTGTAGGTGGGGTAGTCGGTGTAGCCGACCACTCCGCCGCCGTAGAAGGTCGCTGGGTCGGGGGTGTTCAGCGGCGCGTCCGAGCGTAGCCGCTCGACCAGGTCCGGGTTGGCGAGCGCGAGGGCGCCGACCGAAACGAGGTCGGCCGTGCCGTCGTCGACGTCCTTGGCGCGGGTGGGCATATCGGTGCCGGCCCGGTTGAGGATCAGCGTGGTCGGCCACAGCTCACGCAGGGTGCCCAGCAGCTCCTCGTCGCCCGCGTGCATCACGTGGAGGTAGGCCAGACCGAGCGGGCTGAGGGCGCGCAGGAGCGCCGGATACAGCTCGGCGGTGTCGGACTCGGCCATGTCGTTGTACGGATTGCCGGGAGAGATACGGATACCGGTGCGGTCGGCGCCGATCTCGTCGGCCACCGCGGCGGCGACCTCGACGGCGAAGCGGATGCGGCCGTCGAGGGAACCGCCGTAGCGGTCGGTGCGCTGGTTGGTGTTGTCGGACAGGAACTGGTGCACCAGATAGCCGTTGGCGCCGTGGATCTCCACGCCGTCGGCGCCTGCCGCGACGGCAGCCGCTGCGGCGCGGCGGAAGTCGTCGACAGTCGCCGCGACCTCCTGAGTCGACAGCGCACGGGGTGCCGGCATCTCCTGGGGCCCGGACGCGGTGAACATCACGCCCTCCGGCGGGATCGCCGAAGGGGCGACCGGCCGCCGCCCGTGGGGGGTGTTGTCGGGGTGGGCGATGCGTCCGGTGTGCATCAGCTGGATGACGATCCGGCCGTCGGCCGCATGCACGGCGTCGGTGACCTTGCGCCACCCGGCGATCTGCTCGTCATTGTGGATGCCGGGGGTGAGGAGGTAGCCCTGGCCGTCGGCGTTGGGCTGGGTTCCCTCGGTGATGATGAGCGCGTGCGAGGCCCGCTGGGCGTAGTACTCGGCGTTCAGCTCGGTCGGTACTCCTTCGGGTGTGGAGCGGTCACGGGTCATGGGGGCCATGACCAGGCGGTGCGGGAGGGAGATGTCACCGACGGTGGTCGGTGTCCACAGGGCGTTCAGCATGAGTGATCCTTCGGTGCGGTGGTGAACAGGTGGTGATCGGGGAAGTGGGGGCGTGGCGGAAGGAGAGGCGGGTGTGATCAGTCGAGGGTGAGGGCGAGCTTGCCTCGGACGTGCCCGGCGTCGCTGACCTGCTGGGCCGTGGCGGCCTGGTCGAGCGGGTAGGCGGTGACGGTGGTGACGACCTTGCCGGTCGCGGCATCTTGCGCCAGGGCGGCCAGGCGGGCGGACGAGCGTTCCTGGGGACCGTTGGCGAAGGTGATGCCGAGCTGGTGCGCGCGGAAGTCGGCGATGGTGACGATGCGTTCCGTGCCGCCCCGCAGGGTGATGGAGTCCTCCAGGGCGTCCTTCCCGGCCAGGTCGAACACCGCGTCCACGCCGTCGGGTGCGAGCGCCCGGACCCGCTCGACCAGGCCCTCGCCGTAAAGGGTCGCGGTCGCGCCGAGCGAGGCGAGGTAGTCCTGGTTGGCGGGGCCGGCGGTGCCGATGACACGCGCTCCGCGGGCCGTGGCCAGCTGGACCGCCAGGGTTCCGACCGCTCCGGCCGCGCCGTGCATCAGCACCGTCTCCCCTGCGGCGACGCCCAGCAGGTTCAGGACCCGCTCGGCCGTCTCGCCCGCCACCGGCAGCGCGACCGCGTGCTGCCAGTCGAGGCCGACGGGCTTGGGGGCCACGGTGGTGGCCAGCGCGTACTCGGCGTACGAGCCGGTGTCCGACCAGCCCAGCACCTCGTCACCCACCTGCACGTCCCGCACGCCCTCACCCAGGGCGTCCACCACGCCCGCGAGCTCGCCACCGGGAACGGCGGGGAGCGGCGTGGGGAACACGGCCTCCAGCGCCCCGGAGCGGATCTTGCCGTCCAGCGCGTTCAGCCCGGCCGCCTTGACGCGGACGCGGATCTGCCCGGGGCCGGGCTGCGGGACCTCAATGTCCGCCTCGTGCAGCACTTCCGTGCCTCCGAAACGGTCGAACAGGATGGCTTTCATGACGACTCCTCTCGTGTCGCCACCCATTTAGGTGGCTGGACACATAACTAACGTAACAGCAAACATGTGGCTAGCCAAGTATTGCTCCCGCTCGACGCTGCACGAGATCGGCCGCGGTCGCGTCGGTCTCCTCGGGGCGGCCGTCGATGTGGGAGGTGCCTGCCGGAGCGAGCCTTGCGTCCGGGCGCCGAGAGCGCGGCACACCTGGGCGGTGTGGGCCGTGAGGGCGGCGGTGGACAGGGGCGCCGCAGGGGGAGACGTCGGGGCCACTCCGACGCCCCGGGCCGCCCAGATAGAAGTCCCATACGCTCGGCAGGTCGGGCCCCTGAGGATCGGCGTGTCGGTGAGTCGGGCCATGGACGGGTGTCGAGGCGGTCGTCGAAGGCCGGGACGCGCAGGAACTGGAAGCACGGCGTCGGCCCGCCCCGGTCGCGGGCCATCAGGCTCACGCCGGCCGGGAGGTTAGTGCCGGTTAGGGCGCGCGGAAGGCGCGTCACCCGAAATTGGTCTAGACAACTAACAAGCCCCAGGTCGTTGACCTGGGGTTTCAAGAAGAGCGGGTGACGAGAATCGAACTCGCGCTCTCAGCTTGGGAAGCCGCGATCATTTGAGGGTGGCCTGCATGCTGACCTGGGCGAACGGTCGGATCACGGCCGTGTCGGGCGGGTTGCTTTCACCGTGATTCCCCGCTGTTCCCCGCTCGTTCTGGTGCGCTTGTGGTGCGGTCGAGCAGCAGCCCACCGGGGGCGCCCGAAATTGGTGAGCGCCTGGGGCGTGGTTGTCGGCGCCCTGGGGGCCATGAGCCGTTGGAAGCTCTACGACAACTGGTATGCCGATCTCGCCAGACCACGCCCTCGCCGCGTGACAGAACCGTGTTCAAGAGCACGGGGAAACTTCAGCCACCCCCTCACCCCGAGGTTCGGACCACTTGATGGCAACCGCGCACGGCCACGCCGCGCCCGAAAAGCCTGAACCCTCAGGCACACAGAGTTCCCGAGACGCTATCGGCCGGTCGCAATCAGGTACTCGACGAGGGACACCAGCAGATCGCGGCCGACCGACTTCTGCCTCATGTCCCCCATCACCAGGGGCACTTCGGGACCCAGGTCCAGCGCTTCACGAACCTCCCGCTCGTCCCGGTCCATCCGGCCGTGGAAGCAGTTGACGCCGACCACGAACGGGATGCCGCGGCTCTCGAAGAAGTCGATGGACGCGAAACTGGACTCCAGTCGCCGGGTGTCGGCCAGGACGACCGCGCCGAGCGCTCCCTGCACCAGGTCGTTCCACATGAACCAGAAGCGCTCCTGGCCGGGCGTGCCGAAGAGGTAGACCACCAGTTGGCTGTTCACCGTGATGCGGCCGAAGTCCATGGCCACGGTGGTGGTGGTCTTGTCCTCGATGCCTCCGACGTCGTCGACGCCCACACTCGCGACGGTCATGTACTCCTCCGTACGCAGCGGAGTCACTTCACTCACCGCCGCGACGAGCGTCGTCTTGCCCACGCCGAAGCCACCGGCCACGAGGATCTTGACCGCCGCGGGCGACGTGACTGCGCGCGCGCCGCCGATCGGGTCAGATTCTACGAAGACCATCCCTCACCGCCCGCAGAAGTGTCATGTTCGATTCGCTTCCTACCGCCATGGCGATCGGTGGTCGGGTTGTCGCCCTGCCGAGTGCGACCAGATCGTCGATCAGGATCTTCGTCACCGCGACGGGCAGGTTCAGTTCGGCGGCGATCTCCGCCACCGCCGAAGGCTGGCGGCACTGCTGGAGTATCGAGCGGTGCTCGGGTTGCAGACCACGGGTGCCGGCCCGGCCCGGCGGCGGTTCGACGGTCGTCACGATGGTGATGAGGGTGAGGTCGTCGCGCGCCGGAGCCGTCCGGCCCTGGGTGATGGTGTACGGCCTGACGAACAGCGATTCCGCGTCGTCGGCGTCCTCGGCCTCCATGTCGTCCATCCAGTGACTCACTCACGTACACCGCCCTCGACGGGTGGTGTACCGACGCGGGCCTCGGCACCCAGACGCTGGCCCACCTGCTGCATCAGGGTGTGCATGGCCACGGCCATGAGCTCGGCATCCACCTCCTGGGAGGCGACGACAGCCAGGTGGGTACCCCTGCCCGCGGCGGATATGAACAGCCAGAGATCGCTCATCTCGACGATCACCTGGAGCACCGGACCACCGCCGAACAGGCTCCCGGCGCCTCGGGCCAGACTCTGCTGGCCGGTGGCCACGGCGGCGAGGCGCTCCGCGTCCCGTCGGGCGATGGTGCGGGACTGGCTGACCACCAGCCCGTCGTCGGACAGCACGATGGCGTGCTGGGTGCCGGGCACCTGTTCGACCAGGCCGTCCAGCAACCAGTCGAGGTCCTGAAGGGTGGCGGTCGTTCGCTGTGTCATGGTCAGTCTTCCGTCGGGGTCCGTCTGCGATACGGGAGGGCTTCGGTGCGGTCGCGTTCCCCGGTGCCGCGCTCCACGGCGCCCGGGTCCGCGCCGCCGTGTGCTCCGGCACTGCTGAACACGGCGCCGGTGTGGTGGGCGTCGCCCCGGGCCCTGCGGGACTGGCGCTGGAAGGCGCCGATCGTCGCCCCGGAACGGGCCGGAGCGGTCGGCCCGTCCGGTGCCTGCGCGCCGGCCGGGTGCGCCCGCACATTCGCGTCGGGGTCCCGCAACTCGTCGGCGAGGCTGGCCATGCGCACCCGCTTGGGCAGTGGCTGCGCCGTCGGGTCGTGGTGCACCGGCGGCACACCGTGGTGCGGCTGCCGCCCGGCGGACGCGTCACCGTGGTGAACCGCGGACCCGGCCCCGGCGCGGGAGAGCGGGGTGAACACGTTGATCACCGGCGTCGTGCCGTGGGCCGGGCCCGGCTCGGCCGTCGTGACTGGATCCGGGGTGGGCCATCCCGGGGCGGCGACCGTCGCCGGCACGGGCTCGGGACCCCCGAAGCCCTCGGCATCCGCGGGGTCCTCGACGACGAAATGGTCGGGGATCAGGGCGACCACCCGGGTGCCGCCGAACGACGAGGGCCGCAGCTCCACCTTGATGCCGAGCGACTGGGCCAGCCGGGATACGACATAGAGGCCGAGCCTGACGTCGTCGGCACGCGACAGGACGTCCAGCCGGGGCGGGTCGGCCATCAGCCGGTTCGCCTCGTCGTACTGCTCGGGCTCCATGCCCACGCCGCGGTCTTCGATCTCCACCGCGAGGCCGCGCCCCACCCGGGCGGCGTACACCTCGACGGGGGTCGGCGGCCTCGAGAACGTCACCGCGTTCTCCATGAGTTCGGCCAGCACATGCACCACCAGTCCGACCGCTCGTTCGGAGAGCCAGACGCGGCCCTCGACCTCGATCTGGATCCTGCGGTAGTCCTGGACTTCGCTCTGTGCGGAGCGGAGCACGTCCAGCAGCAGCACGGGTTTGCGCCAGCGCCGCTGCGGCTGGCCGCCGCCGAGGATCACCAGGTTCTCCTCGTACCGCCGCAGCCGGGCGGTGAGATGGTCCAGGTCGAAGAGGCCCTCCAGGACCTCCGGGTCCTCGTGCCGACGCTCCAGCTCACTGAGCTTCTTCATCTGGAGCCCGATGAGCAGCTGGGTGCGGCGGGCGATGCGCTGGAGGAGTTTCTCGAATCCGCGGAACTGCCCCACCTGCGCCATGGTGGTGTCCAGCGCACTGTGCCGCGCGAGGTTGAGGGCCTGGCCCAGTTGGCCGAGTTCGTCGTGACCGTGCTGGATCTGCGGGAGTTCGGCGTCCGCGTCGACGGCCTCCCCCCTCCGCATGCGCTCGACCACGTCCGGCATCCGGGTCTGCAGGTCGAGGGCTGCCTGCCGGAGGGCGAAGATCCGGCGGCGCAGCATTCGGGTGAGCAGTGCGCTGACGACAATGACCACGACCACCGCCCCCGCGCCCATCGCGCTGGTGAGGACCAGCTTCGTCACCATGGAGTCGAGTTCCCGGTCCGTGGCCGCCGTGAGAGTGGCCGAGTAGGCGCCGTTGAGCTCCTGGAGCGGGCCCATGACCTGTTCGACGCTGCGGCTCCAGGTCTTGCCCAGTTCGGCGGAGAAGGCGTTCGACCCGGACGAGGAGCGGCGCACCACGTCCTGTTCGGCGTCGGTCTTCGCTTTCCACGCACTGCCGGCCATCAGCTGCCGGTACCGCGTCGCCTGGTCGCTGGGGACAAGGGCCTCGACCTTGTTGTCGTAGATGAAGCGTTCGGAGCCGATCCACTCGGCCAACTGCTCGCGTTCGCCGACGGAGAGGCGCCCGGTGACGGTGCCGCGGGTGATGATCGCGCTCTCGCGCGAGATCATCTCCATGCCCCAGACCGAGTCGATGGCCGGCCGGGCGAGGTAGTCGATGTCCGCGATGCCGACATTGCTCAGTACGGTGAACAGCTTGAGGTCGGTGGCGATGAGTCCGGTGTAGTCGTCGAACGTCTGCTGCTGGGAGGCGGTCCGCCGGTCGACGGCGTTCCGGTAGTCGGCCAGCTTGTCCAGGTCCTTGCCCACCTGGACGACGTTGCGGCGGATGTCGTCCGGCGCGTCCCATTCACTGCCGGGGAGCGCCTGGACGGTCTTGACGGCCGTGTCGGTTCGGCCGCGCTGCTTCTGCAACTCCGCCTTGTACGACCGGGAGTCGCCCAGCGCCGCACCGCTGAGCCGCCGTTCCTCCTGGAGGCTGAAGAACGCGGCCATGATGGGCCGCGCGGCCTCGGTGGACGCCTCGTTGCGCTGCCGCTGCTGCTGCCACTCCGTGTACAGCTGCACGGAGGTCGTCGCCCACAGGGCGACCAGAGTCACGCTGGGCACCAGCGCCAGGATGAGCAGGGCCGTGCGAAGTGACGGCTGCCGCCTGGCTCCTCTCTCCGGAGGGCCTTGCTTTTTCGACGCACGTGCATGCACTGCCACGGAAGTTCCCCAGCGCTGCTCTGAGTGACGGACCGCCTACAGTCCGCTCGACGACGCCAGACTCTACCGCGAAACAGTTAGCCAAATATATCTATTTAATTTCGATTGGGCCATGACGAATTGTTGGACCGTGCTCCATAGATGACACATCACCAGCACATCTCAGGACCCGTCCTGCACGAACCTGCGGGACATGGCCGGGTCAGCTATGGCGGGGCCGCAGGCCGTTGTGCCTGCGGCCCCGCTCGGGCGCCTGGGTCAGGACGGGTCGCCGTACTGGAGGCCGCGTCCGTCGGTGCTGGCGTAGAGCGTGCCGTCGGACAGTGAGTAGAAGGTCCTGGCCGAGGAGCGGTCGGCGACGACCACGGCGCCGGTGCCCAGGCCGCTGACCTTCGACCAGCTCGCCCCTTGTCGGTCGAGCGGTACGGGGCCTGACCCTCCTCGGTCCAGACGATGGCGGAGCCGTCCGCCGCGAGCGCGACCTGGCCACTGTCGGCGCTGTCCAGACCGGCCCCCGTCGATCGGCGGGGGCCGGTCTGCCGGGATCGCGATCACCGTGCTCCTGTGCCTGACGGCGGCGATGGACCGACTGCTGTGGCTGCGCCGGCCGGCAACTCCGATCATCGCCGTCGGCACGATGTCCCTGACCCTCTACGTGGCCCGCATCCTGGTCATCCTCGCCCTGCCCGGCAAAGCGGCCACCCCGCCGCAGTCCGCCTCCGCCGCGCTGCTGCTCTGGTTCATCGTCGGGGCCGCCCTGTTCGCGGCGCTCTGGTCTCGCTTCTTCCGCCGCGGACCGCTGGAGTACCTGCTCAACGGCGCCACCAAAGTGGCGAATTGCGTCCGATGAGCCTCGGGCGGGTACCCGGGAAGGTCAGCCCGAGGTCGCAACGACACCCTCAGACAACAGGTCTGACTCGGAGGCGGGCCTACCTCCTCCCGACCGGCGGACGGCCGGGTGCGCGCGGACAGTCATCGGTCCTTTGCCGCAGGGCCGGGCGGGGCAGGCAGACGCGTACATGCTGCGGCTTCTTCACCCCCGGTGCCGCTCCCCGCCTCGGCGTCACGGGTCCCAGGTTTGCCCTTGGAGGTGGCGCAGAGCTCGTGCGGCGGCGTGGGCTCCGCACATTCCGTGTGCGCCGGGGCCGGGTGGGGTGGCCGCGGAGCACAGGTAGTGGCCGGGCAGACCGGTGTCGTACGGGTGCAGGGTGGGCCGCGGGCCGAACAGCAGCTGGGGGATGTCCTTGGCGCCGGTCATGATGTTGCCGCCGACGTAGTTCGGGTTGTACGCGGCGAATCCGGGGGTTGTGCGCACCGCGGTACCGACGATCCGGTCCCGGAACCCCGGGGCGAACCGCTCGATCTGGGCGGTGATCGCTCCTGTGGCGTCGCCGGACCAGTCGGCCGGTACGTGGGCGTAGGTCCACACCGGGTGCACGTCGCCGGCCGACCGCAGGGGATCGGCCAGATACTGCTGGCCGACCAGGACGAACGGCCGCTCGGGCATCCGTCCGGCGTGGATCTCCCGCTCCGTGGCGGCGACCTCGGCGTACGCGCCGCCGACGTGCACCGTGCCGGCCCGCCGCGCCGCTTCGGCGGTCCAGGGCACGCCGCCCTCGACCGCGAAGTCGACCTTGAACGCCCCCGGGCCGTACCGGAACCGCCGGTAGGAACGGGCGACCCGGGGCGGCAGCCGGTCTCCCAGGATGTCGGCCAGTGCGGTGGGTGCCACGTCCCAGAGGGTCACGTCCGTGGGCGGCAGTTCGGAGGCCGACCGGACCCGTACGCCTGTCTCGATCTTTCCGCCGAGGTCGGTCAGCAGCGCGGCCATGGCGTCGGTGATGCGGCGTGATCCGCCGACGGCCACGGCCCAGCCGTGCCGGTGCCCCGCGGTGAGGATACCGAGTCCGATGGCGGCGCTCAGTGGCCGCTCGAGAGGGTGGAAGGCGTGTGCCGCCACCCCGCCCCACAGCGCCCGCGCCTCCTCGGTCGCGAACGCCTTGCCCAGCAGCGACGCGGGGGCCAGCGCGGGGACGCCGAAGCGGGCGAGTCGGACGGGGTGCCGTGGGACGCGGAGCAGCGGGCCGAGGATGTCGGCGCCGAAGGTGTCGTATGCCGCCGACGGGCCGTCGAACAGCCACCGCCAGCGTCGGCCGTCGGCACCGAGACCGGCCGCGGTCTCGGTGACCGAGCGGTGCAGCACCCCTGCCGCGCCGCTGTCCAGTGGATGTACGCAGTCGATCTCCGGCAGCGCCCACCGCAGCCCGTAGCGGTCCAGGCCGAGCCCGCGCAGGAACGGTGAGCCGACGGTCATCGGGTGGACGGCCGAGCAGTGGTCGTGCAGCAGCCCGGGAAGGATCGCCTCACCGGAGCGGGTGCCGCCTCCGATCTCGTCGGCCGCCTCGAGGACGGTGACCTCTACGCCTTCCCGGGCCAGTGCGATGGCGGCGGCCAGCCCGTTGGGGCCGGCACCGACCACGATTGCCTTACTCATGTCGCCAAGCTTTCCACCGTGCCCTGCCCCACCACCGGCGACGACTGCCCGCGGGTCCAGGTCACGTCGAGCGGGATCGGGCCGTTCGGCAGCCACGGCTGCTCCTTGACCGCGTCGGCGACCTTCCACGTACCCCGCTCGATGACCCCGAGCGCGGCGTCGATCACCTGGTAGTGCTGCACCTTGCGGTGAATGGCCTGCGACTCCACCCATACGACGATCCACTCGCCCGGGGCGAACCCGACCCGGGACTGCACGGCGTTGACGAGGTCGATGTTGTGCAGGTGGCCGTCGCCGAAGTTGAACCCGATCAACGAGTTGCACGCGAACTCGGCTTCGCGCACGGTCCGTTGGTCGAGGTCGGGAAGGTTCTTCAGGAGGACGGAGAACAGGCCGCGGCCCTGGCTGTGCATCGAGCGCCAGGCGATCGTCTGCTGCATGGTGATCTCGGCGACCGCCGACGGGTAGCCCATCGCCTGGAGCTGGTCGACCTGGTTGGTGGTCGGGCGGTGCGGCAGCGAGTTCAGCTTCTGCTCCGCGTCCGGCGCGAAGACCCACAGCGCGGAGGCCCAGTTGCCCGCGTACTGGCGCATCGAGGGCAGGAACGACACCAGGTCCGGGCGCAGATTGCCCAGCACGGGAAAGAACAGAAGCGCGGCGGCGATCCCGGCGGTCAGCCACGGCGAGGACATGTCGCCGACGCCGTAGCCGTCCTGGGCCGGAAAGCCGAGGAACAGGAAGACCGACAGGTACGCGAACAGGATGTTCCACTCCAGCGGCACCGCCAGCGGGAACGTCGAGACGATGAAGAGGTGGAAGACGACCATCAACGCCACGCCGGCGACGGTCAGCCAGTGGTTCGTGGAGAAGAGCAGCACCAACGGGGTGACGATCTCGACGGTGGTGCCACCGACGTGCGCCACGAGGGTCGCGGCCTTCGACGGGCGGATGTCACGGGGGAAGTCCCGGTAGTGGAGTCGCTTGATCCGCCTCGACGGGACACAGGGGCTGTTGGAGACCATCGGCGACACCACGTTGGTGAAGTGAAGCCCGAACTTCGACACCCCGGCGCCGATCCACACCACGCAGATCAGCAGCTTCGCCGCGACGATCATGTCGGTGAGGGGCAGGAGGGCGAAGAACACCAGCGCGGGCAGGTACTGCTCGCCCCGGGCGGCCAGGAAGAGCGTCTTGTCCCGCAGGCCGCACGCGACGTACAGCGCGATCGGCGCGATCAGCAGGGCCGGGCGCACCAGTCCGTCGGTGGGCACCGCCACCGCTGTCAACAGGGACGCCAGGAAGGCCAGGTAGAGGACGACATCGGCCACCGTACGGCGCTCGCCGTCGGTGAACGGCACCCGCTTCCAGGGGCGGAGCCGGATGGTGCCGGGCCGGGCCCAGAACAGGATGCCGCCGGTCATCGGCTTGAACTTGCCCGCGATCGGGCCCCAGGAGCCGGCCACGCCCACTGCCTCCAGGAAGACCGTCCAGAGCAGGAGCTTCTGGTAGACGTCCGGCTGGTCCCACCAGTGGGCGACGTCCCAGAACGGTCCGGCGTCCGAGGTCCAGGTCACCAGGGCCGTACCGGCGAGGACGTACAGGAAGAGGACCTTGACCACGTACGTGGTGGGAATCATCTTCGGCGAGCCGAAACCGTACTCCACCCAGTGCAGGGCCAACGTTTTCATACGTTCCTGAAGAGGCTTGTCCAAGAATGTTTGCGGATCGACCGGCGGGAAGTCACCTGTTTTGAACCCCATTGTTCTCGCCTTTCTCGTACCGATTTTCGGGCGTGCTGATCCACACCGGAAATGCGCATGGAAAATGTCCGGCTGATGTGGGGTGGTGATGTGGGGCTGATGTGGGGGTGATTGTGCTTTACGAGCTCACGGTGAATGAGCGCAGTCGGGGTTTGTCGATCTTCCCCACCGGATTCTTCGGCAGCGACTCGGTGACCACGACCGCCACCGGTACCTTGACGCGGGCCAGCGAGCCGCGGCAGTGCTCGACGAGCTCCTCGGCCGTGGCGGCGGCACCCGGCAGCAGCGTGACGTACGCGACCGGCACCTCACCGAGCACCGGTTCGGGCGCGCCGACCACCGCCGCTTCCAGCACCGCCGGGTGGCTGTGCAGGACGTTCTCGATCTCCTTGGGGTAGATGTTCTCTCCGCCTCGGATGATCATGTCCTTGATCCGGTCGACCAGAACGAGATGGCCGTCCGTGTCGAAGCGCCCGACGTCGCCGGTGTGCAGCCAGCCGTCGACGACGGTCCTGGCCGTCTCGTCCGGCAGCCCGAGGTAGCCGCGCATGACGTTCGGGCCACGGACCACCACCTCGCCCACCGACCCGGCGTCGAGGAGATGGCCCTCGGCGTGCATCACGGCCACCGTCTGCCCCGGCAGCGGGAGCCCGACCGTCCCCGGCTTGCGCGGCCCGGCGGGCGGGTTCAGCGTCGACGCGCAGGTGCCCTCGGACAGCCCGTAGCCCTCGATGACCGGCACCCCGAACCGGTTCTCGAACCGGGCGATCAGCTCGGCGGGCATCGGCGCGGCCCCGCAGATGGCCCGGCGCAGCGACGAGGTGTCCGGGCGTACGTCGTCCGGCAGCGAGACGAGCATGGCGTAGATCGCCGGTACGGCCGAGAAGTACGTCGGCCGCGCGGCCTCGACCGAGGCGAAGAAGGCCGACGCCCGGAAGCGCCCCGTGATCGTCGCCCGCCCACCGGCCAGCAAGGGCGACAGCACGCTCACCACGATCCCGTTGACGTGGAACAACGGCAGAACCAGCAGGCTGTGATCGGTCTCGTCCAGACCGATGCCGTCGACGATCATCCGGCACATCGCGGCGATGTTGGCGTGGTCGAGCATGACGCCCTTCGGGCGGCCGGTGGTCCCGCTTGTGTAGATGATCAGGGCGAGGGCGTCGGATGCCGGGAAGACGGCGTCGGATGCGGGGGAGACGGCGTCCGGGGACCGGTCAGCGGGAGCGTCGGCGAACGCGGCCACGTCCAGGGTTCCCATGCCCCGGGCGTCAGTGATCACCGCCTTGGCTCCGGAATCCTCGATCTGATGGCGGGCCTCGGCATCGGTCAGCCCGGGATTCACCGGCGTGACCGCGGCGCCCAGCCGCCATGCAGCGAACATGATGACGACGAGTTCCAGACGATTCGGAAGAGCCACCGCGATCACATCGCCGATACCGATTCCGTGCGTGCGGAGAACACTCGCCGCGGACCGGACCCGTTTCAGAAAAGCGTCATTGTCCAGCTGCTCGCGATCATCCGCGATGCAGGGTCCGGTGGGATTCCGGTCGGCCCGGACGTCCGGCAATTCGGCAATGTGCTGCACGATTTCCTCACCATTGAGTCGCGCCGTGACGAAGGTAATAGACCAACGCAATAACTGAAAGGTAGGCAGGGAATACGCGTCTGGCCATGGGCTTGCGTCCCAGCCCGGACCCGCCTTTTTGTGCCGCCGTCACAAAGCGGGAGGCGGACGTCTCGGGTACGGTCCGGCCATGAGCGCCGCCAGTGTCAACGTCGACGTGATCGTGCGGGACGTCGCCAGGCGCACCCAGGCCGATCTCGAGAACCTCACCGCCGAGATGACCTCGATGTTCGTCGACGTCATCCCCGAGTTCCGCCACGACGACGCCGTACGGCGGCTGATGGTCGCCAGCACCGCGTCGAACCTGGCGGCGATCGTCGACATGCTGGCGCTGAACATCTCCCTCGACGACATCACCGTCCCACCGGCCGCTGCGGAGTACGCCCGCCGCTTCGCCCAGCACGGCCTGTCACTGGAGGCACTCCTGCGCGCCTACCGCCTCGGCGAGCACATGCTCGTCCAGCGGGCCATGACCAACCTTGGCGGTCTCGATCTGCCCACCGACGCCGCCCTGGCCACGACCAGCCAGATCGCGCGACTGACGAACAGGTACATCGACCAGGTCATCGAGGGCATCATCGACATCTACGAGGACGAGCGCAGCCGGTGGGACGCCCGTTCAGACGCGGCCCGCGCCGCCCAGGTCCGCGCGGTGCTCGACACCGAGGGGCTCGACCTCGCGTCGGCCGAGAAGATGCTGTCGACGTCCCTGCGCGGCTGGCATCTCGCCGCGATCATCTGGACGCAGCCCGGTTCACCCGACCCGGACGCGGCCCAACTGCGCGCCGGCGCAGCCATGTTGTCCACGGCCACCGGCAAGGCTCCACTGACGATCTCGGCGGACGAACGAACGCACTGGGCCTGGATCTCATCCACCGCCAAACCAACCCTGGACGTACTCCTCCTCCAACACGAACTCGACAAGCACCCGGCACTCCGGATCGCCGTTGGCGACGACCCGTCCCCCGGGCTCGACGGCTTCCGACAGACCTTCCGGGACGCGCAGCGCGCCCGCACGGTCGCCGTCACCGCGGCCGACCCGCACCGCGCGCTCGTCCTCCACTCCCAGGTCGCACTCGCCGGCCTCCTCGTCGATCACGTCGCCGACGTCAAGGCATGGGCCGGACGCGTCCTCGGCGGCCTCATGCGCGACGACGACGCCACGCTCCGCCTGCGCGAGACCGTGCAGGTGTTCCTGGAGGCCCAGGGCAGCTTTACCGACGCCGCCGCACGCATGCACGTCCACAAGAACACCGTCCATTACCGCGTACGCAAGGCCGAGGAGATACTCGGCCACCCACTCACCGCGAACCGACTGGACATCGAGGTTGCCCTACTGGCCTGCGCACAGCTCGGACTCGGAGGAGCAGACACAGGCATCCCGGCACGCGAGAACTGATCACGACGGACAGCAAAAAGGCCCGGGTCGCTGACCTGGGCCTTGATCGTGGAGCGGGTGACGAGAATCGAACTCGCGCTCTCAGCTTGGGAAGCTACGGCGCTTTCGGTATTACATGGCCTCTGACCTGGGCTGATATGGCCCAGTGGCAGCCCCTGGGTGTGCGGAATCGCACCGCTGTTGACCGTGGTTGTCCGCTCTTACGGGCACGCTGTGGGCACGGCACTGGACCAAATGGTCTGGGAGGGGCTGTCGGATGACGGGTTGCGCCCTCGCCGCCAGCGGGGTGGCTGCGCTGCTCGGTCGAGGAGAAGCAGCGGCGGACACATCGGCGACGTGACGAGCGGCCTCCAGCGTCGCCGCGACGATACGGACCTCGGCGCGGTCCGCGGAGGGCAAGGGCTCGTGATTCATGGCCCGGCGCAGGCTGGACGGGCTGCAGGACTGCCACCGTGACCGTCAGCTACGTGCGTCGGCGAACCGGCTGGTATAGGGGTGTTACGGGAGCGCCATGTACCAGATACGCGCCCAGGTGGAGGCGTACTGCCGCAGCAGCGGGCCAGTGGTATAGGGGATGCCGTACTTCTCGCACAGCTTGCGCACCCGGGGCGCGATCTCGGCGTAGCGGTTGCTGGGCAGGTCGGGGAAGAGATGGTGCTCGATCTGGTGGCTGAGGTTGCCGGTGAGGACGTGCAGGAGAGGGCCGCCGTCGATGTTCGCCGAGCCGAGTGCCTGCCGTACGTACCACTCGCCGCGCGACTCGCCCTCGATCTCGTCCTCGGTGAAGGATTCCGCGCCGGCGGGGAAGTGGCCGCAGAAGATGACGGTGTGCGCCCAGATGTTGCGGGTGAGGTTGGCGGTGAGGTTGCCGAGCAGGCAGGGCAGGGCGCACGGGCCGGCCAGCAGCGGGAAGAGGACGTAGTCCTTGGTGAACTGCCCTGCGGCCTTGCGGGCCATCCCGGCGAGGTCGCCCAGGAACGCGCGCACGGACTTGCGACCCTGGACGACGGCCTCGGGCTCCAGGTCGTACAGCGCGATGGCCCACTCGAAGAGCGGTGCCAGCAGCGGCCCGCCGTAGAGGGGCTGGAGGAGATGGACGGGGCGCCAGGGCTGGTCCTCGCTCATCCGCATGGCCACGTAGCCGAGGTCGCGGTCGCGGCCCACCACGTTGGTCCAGGTGTGGTGCAGGTCGTTGTGGGTGTGCTTCCAGGCGGCGGCCGGGGTGGGGAAGTCCCATTCCCAGGTGGTGGAGTGGATGGCCGGGTCACGCATCCAGTCCCACTGGCCGTGCAGGATGTTGTGGCCCAGCTCCATGTTCTCCAGGATCTTGGCGGTGGTGAGCATCGCCGTCCCGGCCATCCAGGCGGGCGGCAGCAGGGAAACCGCCAGTGAGGCCCGGCCGCCGGCTTCCAGGGCGCGGTGCACGGTGATGAGGGTACGGATGTAGCGGGCGTCCTCGGCGCCGCGCTCGGCCAGCACCTCGGCGCGGATGCGGTCCAGTTCCTGCCCGAAGGCGTCGGCTTCGGACGGCGCAAGAGCAAGCACAGCGGCCACTGGTTCTCCCTTCCCAAAGGCTCGAGGCCCGACAGGCATCGAGGCTCGGCAGATGGTCTTTACAGGTCGATGTGCGCGGGTGGGTCTCTACAGGTCGATGTGCACGGGGCCGCAGGCGGCCGACACGCAGGTCTGGATCACATCGCCCGGCTCGCCGTGTACGTCGCCGGTTCGCAGGTCGCGGACCCGGCCGGCGGACAGCGGGCTGAGGCAGCTGCGGCAGATGCCTATACGGCAGCCGCTGGGCATGACGACACCCGCCGCCTCACCGGCATTCAGCAGGGAGGTGGCCGGTCCGGCGTCCGCCTCGATACCGCTGCGGGTGAAGCGCACCCGCCCGCCGTGCCCGCCCGATCCCCTGCCGGGCACGGCCGGTGACGGCGGCCGGAACCGTTCCAGGTGGAGCCGGTGCCAGGCATCCGCGTCGCGCCAGGCCCGTTCGGCGAACGCGAGCAGCCCTTCCGGCCCGCAGGCCCAGCTCTCGCGCTCCCGCCAGTCGGGGCACAGCGCCTCCAGACGAGCCAGGTCCAGCCGTCCCTCCCCACGGGTGTGGTGCTCGTACAGCCGAAGCCAGTGCTCGCGGGCGGCCATCGCCCGCAGCTCACCGCCGAAGACCACCCGGTCGGCATCCGGCGCGCTGTGCACCACCACGGTGTCCGGGCGGCGGCCCGAACACCGTGCGAGCGCGCGCAGCATGGCCACCGCAGGAGTGATGCCGATGCCGCCGGTCAGGAACAGCAGGCGCGGAGGCGGCGGGCCGGGCAGCACGAAATCCCCCTGGACAGGACCGAGGCGCAGTCTCTCCCCGAGCCGGACCCGGCGGGCCAGGTGCGGGGACACCCGCCCGTCCGGGACTGTCCGCACGGTGATCGCGAAACGTTTGGAGCCGTCCGGCGGGGTCGTGATCGAGTACGTCCGCCAGTGCTGTGCACCGTCGATGTCCACTCCCACCGGCACGTACTGCCCGGCCGCGCGATGCCCCGACCAGCCGCGCCCCGCCCGCACCACGAGCGTCGTCGCGTCCGCCGTCTCCGCCCGTACCAGCTCCACCCGGCCCGTCGGCCACCTGGCCGACCACAGGGGATTGACGACGGCCAGAAAGTCGTCAGGCAGCAATGGGGTGGTCAGCTGCCCGGCGCCCTGCCAGAGGGGTCGCGCCAGGTGTCGGAGCACACCGACCATTCCGCCTCTCCGTTCCTCGTCACTCTCCGACCACCTACGCTCACGCAGCCGTGGACGACCGGCAAGCCGGGTTGCTCCGTCCCTGACGGGCATGACACTGGCGCGAGCCGGCGGCTGATCCCGCGCTCTGCGCGGCGGCCCGGCGGCCACTCGACATCGAACCCGAGGGCGCGGGCGATTCCGTCCGCCCAGCCCTGGCCGAGGCGCCGGCCGAGCAAGCCGTACGGACATCGACCGCTCGCCTCGGTGAGGAGTGCTGCTGGGGTGGGGCCTCGCCTCCCGGGATGGCCGCAGGATCATCGCAGCGGCCTGCGGATCCACACCTCCCGGGCAGCCGTCTCCGGGTCGGCACCGGCACCGGCACCGTAATCCGAACCGGAACCAACGTCTGAAGCGATTCGAGGGCCGAGTTCGCCGAGTTTCGACCAGCCCCAGGCGCGCAAGGTCTCCTCCGCCGCGGTCTTGCGGCCGCCTTCGCCTGGCCGGTCCACGGCCGCGATGACCAGATCGGCGTCGAGGCGGGCCAGCAACCGCTCGCCGAGGCGGGTCGCGATGCCGCGGCGTCGTTGGGACGGCAGCACCATCAGTTCGGCCAGCAGGAAGGTCCGGCCCGCGGCCGTGAGTTCCTCGATCTCCGTCGGCAGCTCGTCCCGGAAGCCAGACCACCACTCGCCGGTACGAGCCACGCGGAACCCGTAGGCGCAGCCGACCAAGCCCGCCGCGTCGGCGACCACCATGTCGAAGTCGGTCCGCTGCACATGCTGCTCGAACCGGTTCAGAAAGCTCTGGCGGTCACGGTATTCGGCACCCGCGGCACCGCGGTACGCCGTGACGTGGAGGTCCGCGACGACGTCCCGCTGCTGCTCGGCCTGCCACCGGGACAGTCTGCGCAAGTACACGTCTGTCATACGAGCCTCTCCCGGCCGTGGGACGAACATCCCCGGATTCGGCATGGTGACAGCAGGAGCCGACGAGGTAAACCGGGCGTCAGGACAGGGGGTCGACCGAGTGTCGGGGTCAGGAGTGTGACGCCTGCCGCTTACGCTTTGGCGCTGTTGCCGCAGACGGCTCGGCAGGGCACCGCCCTCGTACTCCCACCCTTCTTCACAGCTCCGTTCGTACGCGTCGTCGTGCTCGGCGGCGGTCCGGTGGTCCTCGGCGGCCATGAGAGCGCTCGCGGTGATGCGGTGCCGCGGGTCGGTGGCCGCAGCCATGAGCCGGGGGCCGAGGCGGCTCGGTGGCCGGCGGGATCACCAGGAGGTCCCGGTGACCGACGCCGTAGGAGAACAGCCGGATCTTGACCGGGTCCAGTCCGTCACGAACCAGGCGGCCTTCACCGTGTGAGCCGGCCCGGTGTCGTGAATCGCCGAGAACGACACAGGCATCAAGGCCGGTGTACGAAGTGCTCCCAGTAAGTTGAGGCTGCTCCTGGCCAGTGTCCGACGGACCGTTGCGAGGACACCGGCTACCGCCGCGAGGACACCTGCCGAAGAGCTCAGGCACCGCCGTCGTCGTCAGCGGAGGGGACGCCGCCCGGCGCGCCGGGACCCTCGCACTACGACGAAGGCCAGCGCGACCACGAAGAGCGCGATGCCGATGAGCAGCAGATAGCCCAGGCCCTTCGCCACCGAGCCGATGATTCCCAGCGCGACGGCCACAAGGACGAGCAGCAGGAAGAGCGCCATCACCCGAACCACCTCCTCGTACTGCGTGCTACGTGTTGGACGGTCAGCGGCGTGCGAGCTTGCGTTCGCCGCCGGCGCCTGGCTGGTACGCCATGCCGTAATGCCGGAAGATCGCTTCTTCCTGCTCGGCGGGCAGTACGTCGTCCGTCCCGATCGATGGGGCGTTCCGTACCTGTCCCTTGGTGTAGGAGACCTTGACGTAGTCCGGCCCGAGGACTGCCTCGTCGAGGGGGACGAAGACCAGCCGCTGGCGGGTCGGAAGCCCGGTCCTGACGGTGGCCACGGCCGGTTCGTCGGTGGTCGTGTCCACGTAGATGGCTTCGAGCATGCCGATCTTGTGCTGCTTCGGGTCGACCACGTCATGGTTGCGCCACTCGCGGATGTCGGCTGAACGGATCATGTCCTGCTCCCTGCCTGAGCGCCACCGGTTGTGCAACGGCCCCGGCGTATACACACCGGGGCCGCCCTTCCGGGCCATTGCACGTGAGAGTGCGCCGACCCATTTGTCATCGTATGACCGAAACACCCTTCTGGCATAGACGGTTTCGGGCAATACGGCCCCTGGCTCCGGTGTCCTGAAGTGGCACTGTCGCGTCAGTCGCGCTCCTCCTCATCGGCTTCCATGAGCCGAATCCCTTGATGCGTCAGCGTGACCATCGCGGGTGCATTTCCCCGCGTCCAGTCGGCCGTGATAAGCCCTTCGCCCACCAAATATGTGCAGGCCGCGGCCAGATCCTGCTCGGGGATCCCCAAGTCGTCACGCAGCTTCGCCCCGGTGACGCCGAGGAGGCGATTGCCTTCCGTGGCCTCGTACAGGGTTTTCATGATCGCTTCGCGGTAGTGCTTCCGCTCGTGCAGTGTTGCCATGATTGCCGCTACTCGCGCCGAGCACCGACGAAAAGTCAGCTGGGGTACGAGGAATTCCTGGTGTTCACTGTACTCCGGGCCGGGCCCCGAGCGCCTGCGTTGACCAGCGGTTTTCTCGGGTAGCGGAGCATTGGGCGGCAGCGTCTGGGTGAGCCTCGTCGTGGCCGGTGCGGAGTATCGTGGACGCAGGAAGCGTCTCTGCTTCCCCGGCGGCGACGCGGACATCGCCCCAGGCGGTCGGCGAACCGCCGAACCCGCAGGCAGGCGATGACGATGCCCGACCCCGATCTCTCACGTGAGGCGAAACTCCTGCCGGACGCGATCCACCAGGCCGTCCGGCCCGGGACAGCCATCCTGCGGCTGCAGACGACACACGAACGTACGGGAATTCTCGACGGTGCGTGGTGGCCACGGTCCCGCGACATCGGCGCCGAGCTACCCGGCCTGATCGCCGCGCTGACCGAACACCTCGGGCCTGTCACGCGCGTCGGCCTGGACTCCAGTGCCTGGGAAGAACTGCCGACGCGGTTGATCATCGACGACCGTGTCGTGCACATCGACTCCTCTCCGGTCGGCGACGACACCGTCCTCATCAGCCGGGGCGATCAAGATCTCTTCTCCCTGCTCGTGGTACCGCCGCACGCGACACCCGACGCGGCGCGCGACGCGATGGCCAGGGCCGTCCGCGCCGACAACCTCACACAGGCGGCGCAGATCCTCATCGACACCGGTACCGGTCGAGTGCTTCCGATCGCCACGGAAGCCTCGTAGCCCGGCCAGGATCACCACGACCCGCGTGCCGTGTGCGGCGTGCGGCGCCCGGTGATGCGGTGCGAGACGCCCGGCGATCGGCCGCGCGAGCCGGGTCCGCCTCCTTTCGCGGCAGGCAGGAGTACGGTGGAGCAAGCGAGGCCCCTTCGTATGCCGGTGCCATGCCGGTTTCGGCCTCGCGGTTCCACGACAGCGGGTGCTCGCGCTCGAGGCAGGTTCCGCCCCATGACCGCCGAAGCCCCTCCGTTGCCCGACGGGCCGTCGGCCGAGGTCCGATTCGTCTCCCCGTACCCGGAAGTGACACGACAAGTCGCCGACGCGCTCCGCTGGTTCTTCGCCTTCGACGAAGACAGCAGCTACCGGGCGGGCCCCAAAGCCACGGACCTGCGCCTGCCCCTGGCTCCCTCGTACTCCTCGCGCTCGTGATCATCTCGATCCTCGCGCCGATTGCGGCCCGTATCGATACCAGCAGGCGGCCGACGGGCCGTACGTATCCGAACGAGAACACCTGACCGGCCCTCCGCATCACACCACCCGTCCACACATGAGCGGCCCCGGGACCCCGGCCGCGCCACCCGCACCGAGGTCAAGGAGCTCCGCATGTCGCTCAGTTCCGCCAAGTCCATGGCCGAACCCCCTTCAGCGGGCGTCCCGTCGAACGCCGTCCAGCCGCCGTCATCCGCCTCCTCGAACGCCTCGGCTGGGTGACGACGTGCGCTGGCCGGCACCGGACCGCGTCGCCGCCCGCCGCGTGTGGACCCGGCCTTCCCCTTTTCTCGCGTTTCTCATGGCAGTTGACAGGAGCCTTCATGACGACCGCACTGCAGCCCCCGCTTCCCTCGTCCCCCCTCCTCCGTCTGCGTCTCGCACCCCGCGCCGGCATACCGCGCCGCATCGACGGAGTGTGGTGGCCTCGCTCGTACGACCTGCTGGTGGAACTCCCGCGGTTGCTCGCCGGGTTGCCGCAGGCCTGGGGACACATCAGCAGTGTCACGGTCAACGGGGCGACGTGGTCCGTGACCCCCGGCCGGATGCTCGCCTTCAACCAAATCGTGCGCCTGCGCAGGTCCACGACTATGTCCGCCCCGGACACGGTCTGCCTCCTGGCCCCCAGCCGGGGGCGCTGGGACCTGCTGGTCGTACCGCCCGACACCCCGCCCGATACGGCCGAGCCGCTCATGGCCGCTGCCGTGGGCGACGACCCCATCTGATCGTGAGCGGTGCGCGGGGAGTGCCGTCCGTATGGCGAAGCTGCGCGATGGGCCTCGCCCACCTGGCCAGCTGTGGTTGCCTGAGACAGCACCGGCCGCCGCTGGTCATCCTTGCCGCGACGGAGCACCATACGGCAGCTTCACCCGCCAGGGTCGTCCCAAGAGCCCGTTCTGAGGCGGTGGGGCGTAATCGGGCCCGGCCGCCGTCCGGTTGTCGCGCCGAGGGCCGGAGCGCGGCAACGGTCAGGATCACGGTCACATCCCTGTGATCAGTCGCCTCGGCCCGGTCGGGGTGGCCGAGTGACACGAGGAAGTGCCCTCCCTGCCCTCCGACGCCTCCTCAGGAACCTGTGCCCGATAACCCGTCGGGCTGCCGGGGAGGGCATGTTCCGTCGCCATGAGCTCGCTCGCGGTCATCGGAGGGCCGGAGCCGTCGCTCGCGGCGGCCATCAGCCGGGCGGCTGCCAGGGGGCTGACCTCCGGCGGTATCACCAGCAGGTCCCACCGGCCGGCGGTGTAGGACAGCAACATGATCTTGTACGGGTCCAGCTCCCGCGCGAACCAACCGACCTTCACCACATGACCGTTGACGGGCAGCTTGCGCGGGATGATCGGCCAGTACTGAGGGTTGACGGCGATCCGGGTGATCCGTCCCCACAGCGGATCCAGCACGTCGGCCAGAGCGGAGAGTTCGCCTGGCAAGTCCCGGGAGCGGGGCCACCAGGCGCCGTCCAGGCCCCGTCGGGACGTGCTCATGGGCTTCAGCGCGAGGCGGGTGCTCGGAACCCTGAAGGGCACCATCCGCAGCGGGGCAAGGTCGGTGGTCGCGGACATCGCGCGAACCCGTCTCCAGACCGTTGCCACAGGCTCGGCCCGGTGTCGTCACTCGCCGAGAACGACACCGACATGGAGGCCGGTGTGCGAAATACTCTCGATGCCTTCACGCTACTCCGCTGGGACGTCGAACGGGCCCCGGTGAGGCGCGGGTTGTGAACACTGCCCTGCATACCTTTGATGAGTGCCGCCACCCTCCGCGGGAGCACAGAAAGAGTGCCGCGAACCGACCAGGAGACCAAGGGACGACCCGAAGTCCAAGGAGGCAGGACTGCGGGGCCATGCCGACCTCGATGAGGAGAACGCTTCAGACCTCGTCCGTCTGCTTGCGGTCATCCTCCGAGGACTGACTGGTCACCAGCCAGGACCGGGCCGGCTCCGCCGGGCGGGTGGTGTCCACGGTGAGGTGGAGACGGGTCCCGCCCTCGCTGCCCTCCGGATAGCTGCGCTGCTCGACGGAGGCGAAGCAACGACGGAGAACCTCCGCACACCGTACGGGAGACTTCGGGGGACGCAGCCAAGATGCGTACTTCGGCGCGCCCGGCAGGGGGGACTTCCAGTGGCTCCATGGTGACCTCGTTCTTCAAAACGACGTGAAGAGGGGCATGAGTCCGTCGCGCCACACCCCACCGCCCCCAGCGAGAAGGAAGCCCTACATCATTGGCCGTCCCCATCCTTGGCCGTCCCCGTCGCGGGGTTCGCGGTGAGTGGTGCCGTCGGGCGATCCTGCAGGGCCCACCGACTGCCGGGTCTTCCGGCTTCGTCGGCCGATCCCCGGCAGGACATCACTGTAGTGGGATGCCGCGATCCTTTGGTTGTGCCTGACGTTCAAGCTATGGATCAGCAGCACCCAGCATGATCATGGCCATGATCGCGGCTACGGTGACGACGATCTCCACGTCCTCCTCCATCCCTTCGGTGGAGCTCAGGGGCCGATACCTTGGCGCCTCAATGCCCGAATCCGAGCCCGTAGGCCCTCCGAAAGGGCACTTCACCTCGACTCTGGGCACGCAGGGCACGCCACCCCCAAATTGGCCTAGACAACAAACAAGCCCCAGGCCGCTGACCTGGGGCTTCATCATGGAGCGGGTGACGAGAATCGAACTCGCGCTCTCAGCTTGGGAAGCTGATGTTCTACCATTAAACTACACCCGCGTAAGACGGCCGCTGAGCGGCGTCGGAAACGCGGGTTCACTGTACCTCATGCCAGGCCCCGGGCGTCGAAAAAGCCCTGGGGCCTGTGGTCGTTTCGGGGGTGGCCCGGTGGGTGGACGGGGCTGCGTGGAGCGGGAGTTGGGGCGTACGGTGGAGGGGTGGGAGAGGCGTTGGGCGGGATCGGAGTGCCGCCTGGAGGGCCGTTCGGATCGTCCCGTAACGTGGCGGTTTACGTCAGTCAGACGCGGCTCTTGGGGAAGGGACTCTGAGGACTTGATGGAACGCAGCACCGTTGTCCGTTGTGCCGAAGGGCATGTGTTCAGCACTGCCCAGCTTCCGATGCAGCAGGCCGACCGGCTCGGCCCCAGCCGGCTGATCCGCTGTCCGCGCTGCGCCCGGCTTCGGAACGTCGTACCCGTGCCCGTATCCGTGTCCATGGAGAAGCGGTAGCGGCCGGACCACGGCTTCGGCTTCACCTCGTAGGGGACATAGGGGCCCGTCGCAGTCCTCGGATACTCGGTGGATTGTGGCGGGTCCCTACGCCGTGCGTATCCTCAGGTCGTGCTTCTCTCTGACAAGGACATTCGGGCCGAGATCGACGCCGGACGGGTCCGGATCGATCCGTACGACGATTCCATGGTGCAGCCGTCGAGCGTCGACGTGCGGCTCGACCGGTACTTCCGGGTGTTCGAGAATCACCGTTACCCGCATATCGACCCCTCCATCGAGCAGGCCGATCTGACGCGGCTCGTCGAGCCGGACGGGGACGAGCCGTTCATCCTGCACCCCGGGGAGTTCGTGCTGGCGAGCACGTATGAAGTGATCTCGCTTCCCGACGATCTCGCGTCGAGGCTCGAGGGGAAGAGTTCTCTGGGGCGGCTCGGGCTGGTCACGCATTCCACCGCCGGGTTCATCGACCCCGGGTTCTCCGGGCACGTCACCCTTGAGCTGTCCAATCTCGCCACGCTGCCCATCAAGCTGTGGCCGGGGATGAAGATCGGGCAGTTGTGCATGTTCCGGCTGAGCTCGCCTGCTGAATTCCCTTACGGCTCCGAGCGGTACGGGTCCCGTTACCAGGGCCAGCGTGGGCCCACCGCCTCGCGGTCCTTCCTCAACTTCCACCGGACCCAGGTGTGATCCAGAACCGGACCCAGGACCGGACCACGTACTGAAGAGGGCCTACTCGGCGATCTCCGTGCGCTCCCACCACTCGTAGACCGGCAGCTTCCCCTTCGCCGTGTCCTGGCGGCGTGACGTCGGGCGGAAGTGTTCGTAGCCGCCGCGGTGCAGGATCTTCAGGTCCTCGCCCGCCGGGGCCGTGGCGGGGACGATCCGCTCGGGCAGGTCGTCGGGGCCGCCCTCGAGCGCTGCCAGGGTCGCCGTGTCCGACGTAGTGCCCTTGTTGCCTGTCTTCGTGGCCATGTCTCCAGAGCTCCAGTACGTACGTGAACGTCTTCAGTCGCCCGGCGGCAGGCAGATCACCGGGATCCGCTGGACGAGGTTGTTGCCGAAGCCACCGCGGTTCCAGGGCTGGTCGAGGGGTTGGGTGTGGCCGGCGGCGTCGGTGGCGCGGGCGGACAGTACGTGGGTGCCGGGGGTGGCCTCCCATGTTGTACGCCAGCTCCGCCATGCCCATGCGCTCTCCTTGAGCCCCTCGTCGAGGGCGGCCTCCGTCCACGTATCGCCGTCGTCGGTGCTCACCTCGACCTTCGTCACCGGGGCGTGGCCCGACCAGGCGCGGCCCTCCAACGGCACGGGGCCGGGGCGTACGACGCGGGTGCGGGACATGAAGTCCGGGAAGCCCGGCGGGATCATCAGGGCCCGCGGAGCGATGCGCGTGACCGGTTCGCCGGGGTCGTCCGGGTTGTCGGCCGAGCGGCGGTAGCGGTAGGCGACCGCCTGCTGGAATCCCGTGAAGGGTGTGCTGGTCAGGGCGATGTCGCGGAGCCATTTCACATGGGCCATGCCGTACCAGCCGGGCACCACGAGGCGTACGGGGTGGCCGTGCTGCGGAGGCAGTGGGGCGCCGTTCATCTCGTACGCCACCAGGACCTCGGGGTCGTCGGCGGTGGCGTCGGAGAGGGGGAGGCTGCGCTGGTAGTCCTGCTCTACGCCGCGTTCCACGCCGTGGTCGGCGCCGGTGAACACGGCCTCGACGGCGTCCGGTTCGACGCCGGCCTCGGCGAGCAGCGTACGCAGCGGAACCCCCGTCCAGTCAGCCGTGCCCACCGCCTCCACCAGCCAGGGCTGGCTCACGGGCCGCGGGTTCAGCCGGGCCCGGCCGTTGCCCGCGCACTCCATCGTCACCCGGTGGGTGACGGCCGGGAACGAGCGCAGGGTCGCCAGGTCCAGGGACAGCGGGTTGCGTACGCGGCCCCGCACGGTGAGCGTCCAGTCGTCGACCTCGCCCGCGCCGACAGTGGGGATGTCGTAGTGGACCAGTACGTAATGGAGTCCGGGCGGGGTGACCTCGTAGCGCAGCGCCTCCAGTGGCAGGCCGTGGTTGCGGGCCGCGAGCGCGAGTTCCTCCGTGCTGATGCCCTCGGCGGGCTCGGCCACGCGCGACGGTGCGCTGACGGCCCGTAGCGCGCTGATGTGCGCGTCGGCGGCGTGCGCGTCACCGGCGTGCTCGACGCTCGAGTGGGCGGCGCCGATGGGCCCGTCGTGCGGCACGATGCGCTCGGCCTGCTCTGCCGGTTCGGCCTGTACTTCGCGCCGGTCCTGTACGTCGCGATGGTCCTGTACGTCGCGTGCGTCGCGTCCGTCCATGGGTCCATCGTGCGCTTGCGAGCCGTACGACGCGAGACCAACCGGACCGCGAAATGCCGGACCGAGAAATGCCGGCCGGGAAATGCCGAGGCGCAGCACACGTGCGTACGTGTACTGCGCCCGTCGTACCGGCTCTGTGTCGACGTCGGCTCAGAACGTCCCGAGCTTGATGATCGACAGCAGTGCGACCAGCTGGATCGCCGAGGCGCCCAGCGCCTTCGGCCACGGCAGGTCATGGGACTTCTTGACCATCAGCGTGAACAGGGCGGCGGCTCCCAGCCAGGTAGCCCAGCCCAGCATCTGCACGAACGGCGCGTCGCCGCCCATGAAGAGGGCCACGACCAGGCGGGGCGCGTCCGTGAGCGACATGATCAGCATGGAGAGGCCGACCGTGGGCTGCCAGGCGCCGTCGCCGCCGAGCTGGCGGGCGAGGGTGTGGGTGACCACGCCCAGGATGAAGGCGCTGAGCACGATCGCGACCGCCGTCGTCAGGACGATGGGGACGGCGTTGGAGAGCGTCGCGTTGATCGCGTCCTCGCGCGCGCCGTCGAAGCCGAAGACCGCCAGCAGCCCGTACAGGAACGTCACGATCAGGGCCGGGCCCCACATCGTGTAGTCGCGCATCTGCAGGAACGTCTGGTTCGGGCGCATGATGACGCCGCTCAGCAGTTCCTTCCAGTGCAGCCGCGGGCCCACCGGGGGCGCCGCCTGGCCGGCGCGGTAGGTGCCGCCCTGGCTGTACGGGTCCTCGCCGACGCCGAACGCCTGGGTGTGGCCCGGGTTGTTCGCCGCGTACGGGTCCGGGCCCTGGGCGTGGTGATCGTGGTCACCGAAGTACTCCGGCTCGCCGTGGCCGTTCGCCTGGGGCCACTGCTGTCCGCCGTTGCCGTACTGCTGCGCCTGCGGCGGGTACGGCTGCTGCGCAGGCGGATAGCCGTACGACGGGCGGCCCTGGGGCGCCTGCTGTCCGTACGGTTGCTGCCGCCCGTGCTGTTGCGGGCTTGCTTGGGTGCGGTTGTCCCGGCCGCGTCCGATCCTGAATCCAGCCACGATTCGAACGTACCTGGTCTCACAGAGCCGTGCGCCGGGCCCGGGAGAACGGACCCGGCTTTGACGCTGAGCTGTGACATCCCTTAGGGGGTTGTCCAGCCGATTTTCCGTGGCTGCTCAGGGTCGGCTCAGGGTTTTGCGGTACGTGGCTGTCGCGGCGGCCGCTCTTGCTCCTGCCGTGCGTCCTGTGGGCGTCACGACCAGAAGGCATTGCTCCTCTCGATGTCCTCGATGCATTCGTCGATGTCGGTGATCTTGTCCCCGACGATCCGGAAGATGAGGCCACCGTTCTCGTCGAGCTGCTTGCCGCCCCGCTCGGCCGTGAAGCGGTGCAGGGTGACCGCGTGGCCCCGGCCGTCGACGAGGACGTTGCGCAGTTCGACGCGCATGGTCCCGTTCGTCTCCTCGTTGAGCCGACGGTACATGTCGATGATCGAGTCCTGGCCCTTGAAGTCGCCGGACAGAGGGTGCTCGCCCGGCACGTGGTGCGCGGCGTCCCCGGATATCAGCCCGCGCAGGGTGTCCATGTCACCGCGCTGAAAGGCCTCGTAGCCCTTGCGTACCAGTGCCGCGTGCGGATGCTCAGCCATGGTGCTCGCCACCTTCCGTGGCTTGGTTCGGTTTGCGGCTTACGTAGGCAATTCTTCGCCTCTGCGGCCGGGTGAGCCACTGGGGCGGGTAGCCCCACGACTTTGTTTGGTGTGACGGAGGGGGCCTGCTTAACAACCTCCTGGCGGCTGGACTTGAGGCACCGGAGACGTTCACATCCGGTACTACGCCCGAGCCCGCACCACGGGGGAGCACATGAATGAACGAGCGAGAGAACCACGAGGGAAGGAGCTGCAGCGCATCGCCCTGCGCCGGTTGTTCGCCGGTACGGCACTGGCGATCGCCGGTACGGCCGCGATGGTCGCCGTGACGCTGCCGATGGAGGCCTCCGGGGACGGCGGCTTCCCGGAGCCGGGAGGGGCAGCCGCACCGCACACGCTCACGACTCCGGCCCCTTCGCCGAACGCCTCCCCGTCGACGACCGACACCGGAACCGGAACAGGAGAGGTCGTACGGCCAGACTCCGCGCCCGGAGTCCACCCCGCGCCCACCGACCAGGAGTCACGCGAGGCGCTGAAGGTACTGCTGGCGAGCCCGCTCGGGAACGTCGTACGACTGGACTTCCAGGCGGCCACCGGCCGACCGCTCGCGGCGCCCGCGCAGTTGCGCGTACGAGGGCTGGTCTACGAGGGGAGTGGCAGCGCCGAGCTCGCCGACTGCGACGGGGCACACCGCTGCGTACGGCTGCTTACGCGCGTGGTGGGCGGGCCGTGGATCGATACGCGGCGGTTCGTCATCGACCTGAGCGCCCGTACGGCGCACCGGCTGCCGTGAACACCGGCACAGCTGGGCTGTCAGGGCTGGGTGCGGGTGAGGAGGAGGATCTGGCTGCGGGTCGGTCCGCCCGAGTCCGGGGCCCGATGGTCGAGCGTGGTCAGGTCCTGCCATGCCAGGTGCAGGGCGTGGATCGCTTCCTGGGCGGGCTGGGTCGTGTGGTGGTGCAGGCCTGCGATTGCGGCGAGTAGGGCTGTGCGGGCGGCGGCCAGGGAGCGGCGGTCGGAAGGGATCCCTCGGTCGCGTATCGCGGTGACGAAATCCGCGGTGTCGTCCACCAGCACCCGGATCTGGTCGGTCAGGGATCCGGGTGCTCCCGAGGGGGCTGCGTGAAGGAGATCGCGTGCCCGGTTGACGCTGGTGGCCGGATCCTCTGACGTGCGCTCCAGCAGCAGGGAGTCGGGTACCGCGTGCGTCAAGAGTTCGTCGAGGATGCCGAGTAGAGCGCCCTCCGTACGGAGGGTGGGCGCAGGTTCCCACGTGGCGAACAGGATGCGGAAGGCGGTGAGCGCGAGCTTCAGCGCTTCGGCATGGGAGCCGTGGACGAGGTCGGTGGCCAGATCGAGAGCGAAGACGGGTTCGAATTCGATGCCGGAGCCGGAGTCGAGGCCGACGTCGAACGAGAGGGCGTTGGCGAACGCGCTGTCGAGGACATGGGTCAGCTCGGGGTCGAGGGCGCGGGAACGGGTGAGCGCCTGGTTGAGATCCAGACCGAGGGCCCGGCCACGGGCTTGGTCGAGTGCGTCGCCGGAGTTCGGATCGAGGTAGCCGGAGAGACCGGGGTCAAGTCGACGGGAGCGTTCGAGAGCGCGGGCCAGGGCGTAGCCCAAGGGATTGATGAGGACTGCGGCGTAGGGGTCCTCGGCCCGGGTGCGGGCTTCCGTGTCGCGGAAGAGCCGATCGAAGTCCAGTTCGAGGTCGAGGGTGCGGGCCAGGTCGAGGGCGCGGGTGAGGTCGGGGTCGGGGCCGGGGGTGCGGCCGAGGGCGAAGACATGGGCGCTGTGGCGGGCGAGGGCGCGGGCGAGGTCGAGGTCGAGGTCGAGGGTGGAGTCGGGGTCGAGGGCGCTGGCGAGGGCGAAGGCCTGGGCGAGGGCGTTTGGTGGGACTGAGACGGGGGCGGCGGCGCTGCGCAGGGTTCGGCCAAGCTCCCGGGCCGTGTCGAGAGCACGAGCAAGGGCGAAGGAGACGGCGAGGGTGGCAGGGAGTTCCAGCGGAGCGAAGTCGGGGGAGCCACGTAGTTCGGGGGCGCGGGACAGGGCGGTGGCGAGCACGCTGGTCCAGTCCCTTGCCCGGTCGCGCTGTGGGGCTGGGAGGCTCAGAAGCCGCAGGTAGAGGGTGAGCTGCTCCAGGTCCTCGGTGGCGGTGGCGGGACGCCAGCCGCCATCGTCGAAGGAGTACGGCCAGGAGACTCCCGGCGGCTGATGGAGGACGGTGCTGGTGCCGTTCTGGGCCCAGACGGTGTGTCGGGTCAGGTCGGCGGCCATGGCGGCGGCGGGGTCGCGGAGTTCCTCCGGTGTGGGCAGCCGGTAGAAGGCGGTTCCAGTGATGGTGTTCAGCCAGTCGACGAAGCGTTCGGCGTCTCCGATCTGCATGCCTACGGCCACCTGCTCATCGGCCCCGTTCCTTGATGTGCCGTCAGGGACGGGGTGGTGGCGGCCGGCTGCTCGCTCCTCGCTCACGAACAGGTCGTACAGGGTGCGAGGGACGGGACGCGCGCAGAGGGCTGTGGTGTCGTCCAGCTGGATGGTCTCGCGCAGGATGCGGGTGGCCGTGATCCCAGTCAGAAGGCATTGGCGGTCCGGGTCGACGGTCTGGCCGGATGCGGGAGACGTCAGCAAGGCCTCCAGGCGGTCCCTGGTCTCCGGGTCGATCGTCCTCGCCTGTTCGGCACAGTCGAAGGCAAGGGCCAGGGCAGGGACCGTGCCGCTGTCCAGGCAGGCCGTGATGACGGGCGTGGCGTCATTGGCGGCGGACCAGAGCAGGATGGTCTCGCGCCACCAGGGGTGGTCGACATTCCCGGTCAGTACGCCGATGTCCGTGCGCGGGGTGCTGAGTTGGGCGGCGGCCAGGTACTCCTGCAAGGTGAGGTGAGCGAAACCGTACACACCGTGCTCGCGCTCGACCAGCAGACCGCTCTTGCGGGCCTCGTCGAGGAAGACCGCAGGATCTACGTTGCCGGGGACCTGCCGCAGCGGTCTGCGGATCGCCCTGGTCGCGTCGCGTACCGGCCAGTCCCGGACCTTGGCCTTCATCATGGCCAGCGCCAGGTGCTGCACGACGTGCTGTTTGTGGGGACCGGTCAGGCCGGTGGCGTCCCGCAGGCCACGGGCCTCGGAGCGGCGGTGCAGTAGCACATCGCACATCTCCGCATACAACTCCGCGCGGCTGCCGGGGAGTTGGCCGCGATAGCGGTGGACGTTGGCCGTCATCGTCAGCAGCAGCGGGTTGGCCGCCAGGTCGTACAGCGCCGGCCGTTTCCGCAGCCGGGCCAGCAGGTCGTCGGCGCTTCTGTCCGCCGCCGCCCGTACCTCGCGTCCAGTCCCGGCCCGGGCCCGGCTCTCCGTCGCGTACGACCACTGGCGCAGGAACCGTTCGATCTGTTCCCCGGTGAACCTGCGGACCTGGAGGACTTCCGCCCTCGGCAGCGGATTCGACTCGTAGCCGTGCGGGCGTGAGGTCACCACGTAGATGTTGCGCGGGTGACGCTGGATCTGGCGGCCGACCCAGGCCACCACCCGGCCGCGCGCCGCGGGGTCGGCGACCTCGTCCAGACCGTCCAGCAGGACGACACACCGACCCCGATCGAGTCTGCGGTCCAGCCAGCGCGCCGAGACCTTCCCCTCCAGCCATCCCGCCGAGACCGCCACCGCTCCCAGTGTCGGTGCCTCCTCGGCCAGCAGTTCCGTGGCGTGGTCGCGCAAGTACAGCAGTACCGGCAGCCGCCGCCTCCCTGGCCGCCAACGGTGTTCGCACAGTTCAAGGGCGGTGTTGCGGGCCAGTGTTGTCTTGCCCGAGCCTGGTCCGCCGATCACGGCCAGGACCTTGGACGCTTCGTTCCGGTCGGCGTCCCGCAGCACCGACGCCAGGCTCCGGCGCGCTCCCCCTCCGGGGACCGAGCCGAGATACGGCTCCCTGATGGCGGCGTGCAGGGCCTGCGGGACGACGCTGACATCCACGTACACCTGGCGCATCCGGAACACGAACTCGCCCTGCGTGGCGATACCGACGGTCTCCATGTCCCGTACGCTCGCGCGTAGTTGGCGCAGGTACACCCTGCGTCGGCCGTGTGCGGTGGCTTCACCCGGATTGGTTCCTGTCGGAAGGTGCGCGGACCACACTTCCGAGTAGAGGAGGCTCAGGACCGCCACCCCGAACGACGCGTACAGCCAAATGCCAGCTGAACTTGCCGTCGGACAGCACCTGGTTCGTCGCCACACCGCCGGTGACCAGCAGTCCCGCGCCGCCCAGGTACCGGAGCACACGGCGTACCCCCGTCATCCCCCACCCCCACTCGTCCTCAGTCGGGCCTGCTCTTCGTACCCAGTTCACACCAGACGTATTTGCCGCCGGAGCCGTTGACTTTGAACCAGCCCCAGTCGTCGGCGTACGCGTCCACGATGCGCAGGCCGTGGCCCGACGTGCTCGGGTTGGGCGTGGCCGCCGGGGGCGTCGGGTCCGTGTCCCAGGCGCCCAGGCGGAACGAGGGGCCCGACTGTCTGATCTTGAGGGCGGCGGGCCCTTCGGTGTGCCGGATTGCGTTGGAGAGCAGCTCGGAGGCGAGGAGTTCGGCGGGTTCGATGAGGGTGGGGAGGTGGTGGGTGGTGAGGATGTCGCGGAGGGTACGGCGGCTGATGGGGACGGCTCGGGGGTCGTTGGGGACGTAGAGCGTGTACTCCCAGAGGGGTTTTGGCATACGGGTCTCCCGGTGCGGGTGGCGGTGGAAGTGGAGCGGAAGTGGAGGGGATGAGGCGCGCGGCGGTGTCGGGCGGTGTCATTGCCGCGGCCGCCATGGCAGGGCGGGGCGGTGCGCTTCCGGTGGTCCCGGCGTTCCGCAGCGTGTGCGGCGCGTCACTGAAGGTAGGGGTCGAACTTGACCTGGGTCAAGCTCGTCCCCGAATATCGTGTCCTCAACTTGCGGGAGAAGAGGGGCAGATGGTTGCGAGGAGCGTCATCACCGTTCGGCAGGAGCGCCTGGGCAAGGAGCTGCGCAAGCTCCGGGAGCGGGCGGGGCTGGGCCTTCGGGAGGCGGCCCGTGCGACGGGGATCAACGAGGGCAAGCTGTCCAATGTGGAGGCAGGTCGCGTCGGGGTGAGCGCGGAGCGCGTACGGTTCCTGGCCACCCACTACGGAGCGGGCGACACCCCGCTCGTCGACGCCCTGGAGGTCATGGCGACCGAGCGGGTGCGCGGCTGGTGGGAGGAGCATCGCGGCCTGGTCCCACGGGGGTTCGTGGATCTTGCTGAACTGGAGCACCACTCAACGCACTTGAGGTCGTTCGAGATCGTGCACATCCCCGGATTGCTGCAAATCGAGGAGCACGTACGAGCGCTCTACAGCGAACCGAGTTGGGGCATGGCCGAGGAGCAGCGCGAGGCTCGTACGCGGTTCCGTCTGCGGCGGCAGGAGGTCTTGGGCCGGGATGACCTCCCTTGCGAGGTGGTGATCCATGAGGCGGCCCTGCGGATCCGCAGGGCTGACCGCGGAGTTGCGCGGCGACAGCTCCTACACATCCTGGAGCAGTCCGAACGGCCGCACGTCACCGTACGTGTGGTGCCGTTCGACCGAGACGGCTTCACGTTCAACAGCGCTGTGTTGATCCTTGGCGGTCCTGTTCCGCAGTTGGACACCGTCCTGGTGGACACCCCGCACGGCGGTAACTGCCTGGATGCGGAAGCACAGTTGGAAAGGTATCGGCGGGCGTTCGTGCAGGTGCAGAAGTCGGCACTGGGAGTCGTAGAGTCGAAGGACTTTCTCCACCAGCTCGCGCAGCACGTATGAAAGGCCCGAAATGACAGACGCCGTCGTATGGCAGAAGTCCTCGTTTTCCGGTGAGGGTGAGGCGCCCAACTGCCTGGAGGTCGCCGCCACCCAAGGAGCCCTGCGGCTCCGCGAAAGCGACGAGCCCGGCACCGTAATAACAACCAGTGGTACTGGACTCGCCGCCCTCATCCGCCACCTACGAACCGGCTGACCGGCTGCTCCGCCAGCGCGCGATCAGGTCCATCGAAGGAACCGCACTCACCACGGTGATGCACACGCCCGTCACCAGCAGGTCCTCACTGCCACCGCGGCTCAGGTCCAGTACCCCGGCTGCGATTACGGTCAAGCTCACGGCGTTGAAGAGCGCCAGCAGTATCCACTCCAGACCTGCGGGTCGCCCGCCGTCCTCCGCGTCGTCCTCATCCGGCTTGCTCGACGCCGGACTTCCCCAGCGCGACCGGATGTCGCTGACCAGCAACAGGGCAGCGACGGCGAGAACGAGCCCGCCAAAACCAAACGCAACCAATTGATACGGCAGCGACTGCCCAGCGAACATCCCGAACAGAACCAAGCCCACTCCCAGAGCAGCCACCCCCGCCCGAAGCCCGAACGCGGCCAGCGGCGGAACGAGGGACCACTCGATCCACTCTCCAGCCCGGACGAGGGACTGAGGCGTCGCCCCAAGGCGCCGCCCACCCCGCAGCGCCACCCACCCCACACCCGCGACGATCGCACTCACCCCGGCGAGGCCGACGCCGTCCAGCCACGGTGCATCAAGCAACAGCAGCAAACCGAGCGGGACACCGAGGCCACCGACCCCCACCAGCAGCAGCCCGACGCCCCGCAACAGCAGCCCCAGCCACGCAGTCATGGTCCTTGACGGTACGTATCCGACTGGGGACCCGTCCCGAGCCGGTTCGAGCCAGCCTCAGCGCAGAGGAAACTGTGCAAGGTGCTGGTCCCATTCCTCCGCTGCCCGCATCAGCGTGGCCCGGTCGGTCTCGATCTCGACCACGTATTGATAGAGGTCGAGGTTCTCGTCATGCCGCCGCCGCGGAGGCGCGGCCTCGAGCGAGAGGTGGACTCGCAACACTCCCGTACCGTCGTGCCACCGGACTTGGCTGAAGGCGAGGTCCGGTTCGAGGAAGGAAAGGTCCGGGACGAGGAGCCCTTCCGGGTCCGGCTTCGCGTCCGGCCTCCGCCCGTCTGCGACGGCACGCAACCACGCGGACAACTCATGAGCCTCGTCGACCAGCAAACACGGGTCCGTGAAGGACCAGTTGGCCGCCGAAGTGATGACTTCGGCCTCAACAACGAGCCAGTTGTCGTCCCAGCGGTCACCACTGGCCACGGGAAACTGGTAGCGGAGCGGCCGCAGGACGATTCCGCCTACTCGATCAGTAAGTCGCACCGCCGAAGGATGCCATGCGCCGCAGGACCCGGCAGGCGATTAACGACAAGGTCAGAGAATGACGATGCAGATCACGACGGCGACAAAGGCCGCGAAGAAGATCGCCATTTGCTTGCCCGTCATGTCTTGCATCGGCTGACCCGAGTGCTGGAGGGCGAGCTGGCGCCTGAGGTACCCAGCGAAGACGAGCCGCAGGATCGCCAGGGGCAAGGTGCCCAAGATGAATAGCTGCAGTGCTTGACGCGCCCCGTCGCCGGATCCACGCAGGGCCATGTAGAGCCCTGCGGCGAGCGTGACGGATGCCGCCGCGATCAGCTTTTGCCTGGTGTTCGTGACCAAGGACGCCATCGCCACTCCGAGGGCGAGGCCCGAAACGATCGCGGCGATCCACCAGTGCGTGAGCGTGAAGTGTGCGGTGAGCATGGGCGTTTCTACTAGTCCGGCGATGCTGCTGACCACGCCGCCCGCGGTAGCGACGGTTGCGACGACCAAGCGTCCGGCGCCCGCCGCGCCCGTGAACTCGGCGAGGTTCGGAGCCGGGGGTCAGGACGACGCAGGCTCCGCGGCGGCGACCGGCGCGGCAGTCTCCCAGGCGAATCCGTCCGGGTCGGTGAACGGTGCGGCGGTGCTGCCGAGGGCGATGCGGTGGGAACCGGTGCCGTCGGCGAGGACGCCGAGGTCCTTGGCCAGCCCGCGGCGCTTGTACAGCGCCAGCTTGACGGGGCTTGCGGCCTCGGCGGTGAACTCGGCGTACTTGCCGCCGAAGCTCCTCGCCACGGTCAAGCCCTGGTCGACGTAGAACTGCTTGCTGGCCTTCACGTCCTCGACGCCGAGCAGGAGTACGAGCTCGTCGATCTCGCGGGTGGCCGGGCCGGTGTCCTTCTTCGCCGAGGTCGCGACCTTCCAGATCGTGCCGTCCGGGGCCTGGACGACACCGCCGTAGCCCCAGAGTGACTTCGAGGCCGGCTTCAGCACCGTGGCTCCGGCATCCACGGCGGCGCCGAGGAAGCCGTCGACGGTGGCCGGCCCGGACACCGTGAGCGCGAGTGTGAAGCCGCGGAAGCCAGTGGTGGGCGACTCGGACGCCCGCAGGCGTATGTACGCGTCGACCCCGAAGGCGGTGTAGAAGCGGCTGGCGGCGGCCGGGTCGGCCACCTCGAGCGTGACGGAGGCGATGGACGTGTGGGATGCGTTGGTTGCCATGGCCATCACGCTATGGGCAGCTTGACGGCCGTGGCTTCTCGATTCCTGACCGGTTCGATCGGTCAGTCGAGCTCCAGGTCCCCTTCCGTGATGTGCCATGAGGCGCCGGTGTCCAGACCGTCCGGGGAGCCGGGGGAAGACCCAGAAACCGGTCGTACGTCGGGTCGCGGAGCCGTCCTCGGCGCGGCGGTTGCCGGAGGCGGCGACCACATCGAGGCGGCCGTCGTCGTTGAGGTCGCCCTCGCGGGGGCGGTCCTGGGACTTCCCGGCGGCGGGGCGGTCGGGGCCCTGGTGAAGGGCGCCGAGCGTGAAGCCCGTGGAGCGTGATCCACTCTCCGGCCTGGCCGAGGGACTGAGGCGTCGTCCCGAGGCGCCGCCCACCCCGAAGCGCCACCCACCCCACACCCCCGACGATCGCACTCAAACCGGCGAGGCTGACACCGTCCAGCCACGGCGCCTCGAGCAGCAACAGCAAACCGAGCAGAACACCGAGGCCACCGACCCCCACCAGCAGACGCCCGACGCCCCGCAACAGCAGCCCGAGCCACGCAGTCATGGTCCCGACGGTACGTATCCGACCAGGGACCCGTCCCGAGCCCGATCGCAGGGATCAATCGTCTTTGGGTGCGGTTCGTTTCGAGTGAATCTCGCGATCAAGCGGTGAGGTCGTAATCCTGCTGGTCGGGGTGGGTAGAGGCGCGGGTGCTCGTGGACGGCGTGGAAGCGCTCGGTTCCTCACGTACCCGCCTGCTCCGCGCAGGACGCGGCGAGAGCACAGCGCCGCGACCGATGTTCCCGGCAGCAGACCGGCTGCAACCGGCCAACCGGCCCCGTGAGGCGGCTACCGTAGGGGCGGATGAGTGGACCGGAAGGGCGGCAGCGCGGGGATGACGTCGACGGGGGACTTCGAGGCCTTGGTGCAGCGGTACCGGCCGGAGCTGCTGGCGCACTGCTACCGGATGCTCGGCTCGGTCCACGACGCCGAGGAACTTGTGCAGGAGACGTGTCTGCGGGCGTGGCGCGCGCGGGACCGTTACGACCCGTCGCGTGCCTCCCTGCGGACCTGGCTGTACCGGATCGCCACGAATGCGTGTCTGACCGCGCTGGACGGGCTCGGCCGCCGCCCCATGCCCTCGGGTCTGGTCACCGAGAGCGAACCGCTGCGCCCGTTCGTCCACGGCGGGGAGGCAACCTGGTTGCAGCCGCTCCCGGACAGCCTGCTCGGCCTGGGCACCCCGGCCACCGCGGCGATCGACAGGGGCAGCCTGCGGCTGGCCTTCGTCGCAGCACTGCAGTTGCTGTCACCAAGAGAGCGCGCCGTCCTGATCCTGCGCGACGTGCTCGACTACCCGGCGGCGGAGGCAGCGGACATCCTGGAGACCTCGGTCGCGGCCGTGAACAGCTCGCTGCAGCGGGCTCGCGGCCGGATCCGGGCCGCGGGAGTGCTGCAGGAGCAGGTCGCTGAGCCTTCCGACGCAGAGCAGCGGTCGTGGGTGGACCGGTACATGGCGGCCTTCGTCCGGGCGGACATCCAAGGGTTGCTGCAGGTGGTGACCGAGGACGTCCTCATGGAGATGCCGCCCATGGTCAACTGGTTCACCGGCCGGGAGAACTACGCGAGCTTTATGGGCTGGGTGTTCGCCAAGGCCGGCAAGGCTTGGCGGTTGCTGCCGGTGCGGGCCAACGGGCAGGCCGGCTTCGCCGCCTATCAGCGCGGGGACGCCGGCGTGTTCGAGCTGCACACCCTGCAGGTGTTCACGGTCACGGCCGGCGGCATCAGCCGTGTCTCGGTCTTCCAGGACGCCGACGTGTTCGCCGCCTTCGGCTTGGCGCAGAAGATCGACGGCTGATCCGCCCGCACCTGTCGGCGCGGGTCCGCCCGACAGGTGCGAGCGGACCCGGGCAGGACTGACTCTGAATCAGCTGGCCGACGTGGCCGGGCTGTTGTGGTAGGCGGCGATCAGCCACGCATCATCGCGCTTCTCCAACACCCAGGTCGCGTACACGATCCGGTCGGCGGGGACCTCGGAATCACCGGGGAAGAGGATGCCGGACTCGCTCACGACGATCGCGCCGTTTCGACCCAGGAACCGGATCCCCAGCTGGCGGTTGGTCGTCGTGGTGCCCTTCAGGAAGGAGGCGAACCCTGCCGCCATGCCCTGCCGAACCTCCTCGCGGGAGGCGCGGTAGGAGCCGGGCATGATCGCGGTGGCATCCTGCGTGTAGTCGGCGACGAAGGCGTCGGCGTCGCCGGCGTCCCATGCCTTGTAGAGGCTTTCAAGGACGGCAGTGATCGCGGCCGTGTCGTTCGCGCGGTTGTCGGACATCGTTCTCTCCAGTCATTGCACTTGGTCGGGACCGAAGGGGCCCGTGAGTACATACCGGCGTCCCTTTCGGAACTCATCGCGCGAACCTCAAGATCTTCTCTTCGGAGCGCAGTCCCCTCTGCACCGTCGACCTGCCGGCGCTTGAAAGCCGACCGGAGCCAGGGCGTGGACGATGCGGACGGGCTGTGTTGCGGCGAGGCCGCGCACAGCCCCCAGGCCGAGCTCTTCGGCGTCTGGCGCCACCACGTCGTCTTCATCGACAGCCCGTTCCGCGGCAAGGCGGTCCGCCGACACCGCAGCAAGTCAGCCGCTGCGGCCCGCCGGGCGAGCAGCGTGGCGTAGGCCCACCGGGCCGCAGCCGCGCCCGCCACTGGGAGCACGAGTAGCGCCACCCCCATCAGTGGCGGGAACGGGCCCCGCGCTCGCACCACTTGACGCTCAGTCAACGCCTTCTTCATCGCCGCGTCCGTCCGCTTCGTCGACAGCGGAGTCAGTGTCGTCGGCACGAGCAGGGCCACCTCGCGCCAGAGCAGCCGGGCCTCGCCGTGGACGGGGAGGGTCCAGGAGGCACCGGCCTGCTGCTCGCACGTCCGTACCTCTGCGCCAAGGCGCCGACGGGCCGAAGAACTGACGGGCCGTCGCGACGAGCGTTCCACCGCTCGTCGTGCGCCGTCCGCTCGTCCTGCATCGCCGCGCCGCTCGCCGCGCACTCCGGGACAACTCATGTCGGCTCCCGAGTGCGCGAACTTGCTGTGACCCGTTGCCGAGGTTGAGCAACCCGGTGTTTCCCTTGGTGCTGGGAACATAGACGTTGGGGAACAGCTCCTCGGTCGTCCCATGCGCCCGTTCGATGTCAGTGGTTGGTGCTGTGACCGCATACGTTCTCCGGGTTGGGGATCCGTGACGGCAGGAGCTGAGCTGCTGTCAGAAACGGCTTGTACTCTGCACTCATTCGACGATCGGACGATCACGGACACGGGCATGCGGGCACGGGGCGGGCGTCCAGGGGCGGGAGCGCGGGGATTTCGATGAGTGACGCACATCCGATACGAAGCCGCAGACCGGGCCTCTCGGTCGGTGTGCGGATCCTCGCCGTGGTCGTCCTCGCCGCGATCGGGGCCGTCGGCGCCTGGTTTCAGCGCGACGCTCCCGGCCACGACGTTCCCGGCCGGAGTGCGGAGCCGCGTACGGAGTTCACCGCGAACAACCCGCCCACCGGTCTGCCCACCGCGCTCACCACCGGCCAGCACCTCCGCTGGTCCCGCTGCACCTCGCCGCCCACCGCGCGCACGGGCTACGACTGCGCCACCATGAAGACCCCCCTCGACTACCGGAAACCAGACGGCAGGACGATCGACGTCGCCCTGATCCGCCGCAAGGCCACCGGCCCCAACGCCCGGCGCATCGGCTCACTCGTCCTCAACTTCGGCGGCCCCGGCGAGTCCGGCATGAGCGGATTGCCCGAATACCTCAACCACTACGAGCCGCTCCTCGACCGCTACGACCTGGTCTCCTTCGACCCGCGCGGCGTTGGCGCGACCATCCCCGTGCGCTGCGGGAAGACCGCGGACGACACCGGCTACGAGGGGGCCGACGCCTGCGCTGAGCACTCCGGGGCGCTCCTCCCGTACATCGGCACCTCGCACACCGCGCGCGACCTCGACCTGATGCGCTACCTCCTCGGCGACGAGCGGCTGCACTACTTCGGCGTCTCGTACGGAACGACGCTCGGCGCGGTCTACGCCCACCTGTACCCGTCGCACGTCGGACGGCTCGTCCTCGAAGCGCCCGTCGATCCGACCGAGGACCTCAACGAGGAACAGGTGTCGCAGGTCAAGGCGGTCCAGGCGGCGTTCGACCGGTTCGCTGTGCACTGCGCGGCCCGTATCCGCCACTGCCCGACCGGAGATGGGCCCGAGGAGGCCGCGCGACGCATGGCGCGCCTGGCCGACCGCCTGGAGGAAAAGCCCGCCCCGGCCGGCGGCGGAAGGAACCTCGACGCCGACGACCTTGCGTACATCGTCAGCGACCATCTCGACCTCGGCACAGACGGCTGGGCGCCGCTCGCCAAGGCCCTCACCGCGCTGATCGACCACAACGACGGCGGTCCGCTGAGCAAGGGCGAGGACGACATCGGCTCCGCCGACCGCGCGCCGGCCCCGCCCGACAACAGCCGCGTCGCCCGAACCGCGATCACCTGCGCGGACTCCAGCCTGCGCCCTGGCTCCGAACGCCTCGACAGGGACGAGGCCCGGGTCAAAGCCGCCTCACCTGTCTTCGGCGCGGCCTGGTCCACCGGCGTCTACCTCTGTTACGACTGGCCGTTCGACGGCGAGCGCGCCACGCCCCAGGTGAACGCCGACGACGCGGCCCCCGTCCTGGTGGTCGGCGGCACCGGCGACCCGACTACCCCATATCCCGGAGCCCGCCGCATGGCCCGCGCCCTGGGCGACGGTGTCGGCGTGCTCCTGACGGCCGAGGAGGAGGGCCACGGCACATACCCGCACAACCGCTGCGTCACAAAGGCGGTTGACACCTACCTCCGCACGGGCCGCACCCCGGCCGCGGGGACGGTGTGCCGGGGCAGCATGTCCTGAGGCCGGTACGGATCCGCCGGGCGGCCGTCGGCACAGCGGTTCGCTCGCAGGAGCTCTGGGCGTGCACCACCACACGGTCCGGTCCGAGACCGCCATCGCTCGGGTAGAACTGAACCCCGCCACCAAAGCCACCGGCGCCTACCCCATGGTCGAGATCGGCTACGCCCTCGTCTGCACCAAGGGCAACAAACCGCAGCAACTCCCAGTACTGCGCTCCTTCCTCGACTACGTCATCAGCAAGGAGGCACAGAAGTCAGCCGCCAACCTCAGCTACGGCCCCGTCCCCGCCGAACTGGCCACGCGCGTACGGGCAGTAGTGCGCGGGCTCACGGGACCGCCGGCCGTCTCGGCTCCGATACACCCCTCGCCGCGGCAGGATCCACTCTGCCGAACGCCTCTGGGACGTAAGCCCGTCTCGAGCGGATCGCGGGGATCAAGCGTCTACGGCCGATGTTCTGCTGGACCCACAGGTACGTGGCCGCGGCGGGCGCGGTGCGGCCCGTTCAGGCCGACGGGGCGTCACGGCCGGTTCCGTCTCTCAAGAGACTGGCCGTCAGGCGCGGCTGTCCGACGCGTCCGGCTTCCTCGGGACGAGCCGGGCGATCAAGCTCAGTAGTTGCCGATGTACCAGAACGCGGCGCCGAGAAAGACGGGGATGGTGAAGGCCATCTGGAGGACCCAGGGGCCATCCGGTCCTTCGTCGTCGGGCTTGCCGGGGTTCTCCTGCCTCCAGGTCATGAACGTGCGCATCGCCTTCTGATGGCCCACGAGGCCCAGGGCCAGGGCCAGGCATATGCCGCAGTAGACGGGAAGCAGTTCGGCCGGGGACCAGTCGTAGACGGAGCTGTAGGCGAGGGCTACCAGGAGTCCCACTACCGGGCCGCATGCCATGAAGGCCTTCTGGCGCCCGTTGACCATGGCCGGGAAGTACAGGGCGAGGAAGAGGGCCGCGCTGAGCGCTGCGAAGAGCCACCACAGTGGCGAGGATGTGTCCGGCATCGTTAACCCTTCGACTGTCCTTGAACCCTAGTAAAGGCCTGCGCTGGGGACGGGCGGAGGGGTGCGTTGCTGTTGACCTGGGATGCGGCGAGGCTGCGCCCAACTTCGCGGGGAAGAACGACTTTTGTGGTCGTGAGTGTTGATGGGCGGTGGCCCGGTGTTCCGGGGCCACCGCCCATCCAGTAGGCAGCGACGAGCCATCAGCTCCGTCCTCTGGTCGTCAATTCCTCGGGGACGTGGACGGAGCGGCGCGAAGGGTGTCACAGGCCGCATCGCCGGTGACCGACGGAGTATCAGATGTAATCGAAGTACCGGTCGTGCCAGTCCGACTTTCCCAGCTCCTCGTCGTCGTCCTCGGCCTCGCCTGCGGCTATGAGCACCGCCGCCAGCTTCACGTCCTCTGCCGCCAACATGGCCGATGGCCCGTCGTACGGCTCACGGAGCACCTCGGACGGGACGAAGGTGCACCCCATGGCCGTACAGACACCGTCGAGCCACGTCACGAACTCCTCGGGCGGGCGTGCTTCACTGCTGGGGACATCCTCACCGATTCTCATTGATGCGGTGACGAAGTAGTTGCCGAAGTTGCTCATCGCGACACCCATGGGCAGGCCGAGGCCCGTCGCGTCCGCTGGGATCTCGATGACACCGTAGAAACTGGCGTCCTGGCCCAGGCCACTTGAGCAGGACGGCCCGAAGCGTTCTTCAAGGGCGCTCACCAGTCGGGCGAAACAGTTCCGCGAGGTCTCCCGGTTGAAGTCCGCGGGGCGTTCCAGGTGGCGGGGATCGTCGTGTTCCAGCAGGAGTGCCCGGATCCGGTCCTTCGGGAGCATGGCGTGCCCTTCCATCAGTTCTTGTGCGGGGAAGGGTGGTGGGACCGGAGCCCCTGCCCACCACCGGTCATCAGATCAGGACGAGTTGTCGGAGGTCGTTGCGGCGTATTACATGTACTGGAAGTACCGGTCCCACCAGGCCAGTGGCAGCTCCGGCCCCTCGTCCTCCTCCTCTTCGCCGTCGTCCGCGAACGCCGCCAGTAGCTCGGCGGGAATCTCCTCATCCGCGAGGGACGGCCCGTCGTACGGCTCCAAGAGCAGCTCGATCGGGACGAAGGTGAGGCCCTGCGCCGTACAGATACCGTCGAGCCATGTAACGAACTCCTCGGTCAGTCCCTCCTTGGCGCTGGGCACTCCCCAGTCGTCACCCGTACCCGTGGTGACGAACGAGCCGAAGTTGCTCAGCAGGACCCAGAGCGGCCGGCCGAGGCCCGTCGCGTCCGCTGGGACATCGATGACACCGTAGTAACTGGCGTCCTGGGACAGGCCGCTCTCGCAGGACGGCCCGAAACGTTCCGTGAGTGCGTGTGTGAGCTGGGCGAAGCGGTGGGCGGAGGCTTTCAGGTCGAAGTCCCGGGGGCGTTCCAGATGCTGGGGATCGTCGAACTCTCTCAGCAGCGCCCGGATCCGGTCTGCGGGGAGCATGGTCGTTGCCCTTCTCTCTTGCGGTTGTGAGTGCTGATGGGCGGTGGCCCGGCGTTCCGGGTCCACCGCCCATCTCGAAGTCAGGGACGAGCCATCAGCTCCGTCCTCTGGTCGTCAATTCCTCGGGCATGTGGCTGAGGCAGACGGATACGCGGTGATCACCCTGAACTTCCCGCTCTTGAACCTGGTGACGATGCAGAGAATCTTCTCCCCGCCCTCGCCGAGCGCTTCGTCGTACTCCACGGGGAAGACCCTGTTCTTGCCGTTGATTATGAGTGTCCCGCGCTTGCTCCAGGCGTCGTCGATCAGGGACAGGAGCTTGGCCTGGTCCTTTTCCTTAAAGATCTTGTGCAAGGGCTTATCCGGATTGGTGCTGGGCTTCGTGTGCAGCATGACGTGGTCGATACGGTGCATCCCGTCGTCCCCGCGCATGTAGACCAGCCCTCCCGGCGACTGGAAGATGTCAGCGCTGATCTTCCGGAAGCCCACGGGGCAGGAGATCGACGACGCCGCCAAGGTCCTGGCTGCCAGCGACCTGGCGCACACGGCGAAGGCCGGGTTTTTGCCGAACAGCTTCTTGAAGAATCCGTCCGCCTTGGTGCCCCACTTGCCGAACTTGACGCCAGCGGCACCCCAGCCCGCGAACGGCACCATGCCCGCACAGGACAGACCCGCGTCGATCTTCTTGTCCTCGCCGAAGTACCAGGCGCAGTTGACGCCGTCGGCTGCCTCGCCGAAGCCCGGTATCAAGCCGAGGACATCGAGGGTGAGGTGGCCGCCTTCGGAGAAGATCTTGCTCCAGTCGATCTCCTCGAGTTTGCGCATCTGCTCCGCGAACTCTTCGTCCTCCGCGTTGAGGCTTCGTTCCTCCGCCTCGGCGGCCAGGTCGGCGAAGTGCTTCCTGATCTCCTCCTGCAGCTTCCGGAAGGCGATGTCTCCGGCTTCGTCGGCGGCCTTGCTGGCGGCGGCCGCATCCTTGCCCGCGGCGATGGACGAGGCGTACGCGGCATCGGCCGCGGCCCAGGCCTGGCTTGCCGAGCTCCGCGCCGAAGCGGCGGAGGCCTCCGCGTTGGACGCCGACAGGTCGGCGCGCTGAGCGGCGCTCTTCGCGCTGGCCTCGGCGTTACGGGCCGCCCTGGCCGAGGCCGCAGCGTCGGCGGCGGACTTCTCGGCGGCGTCGGCGTGGGCGTCGGCCTGCTTGGCGTGCTCGCCCGCCTGGTCCCCAGACGCCTTGGCCTGCTTGGCGTACTCCGCCGCGTCGGCCGCCGCCTTACGGGCCTCGGCCGCCACCTTGGCGGCCAGCGCGGCGTTCTGCTGTGCCGTCGCGGCGATGCGCGCCGCCCCGGAGATCAGGCCCTGGATGCGCGAGACATGGGTGGCGGTGAGCTGGTCCTTGCGCTTGGCCCGGAACTGCTCGACCTCGATGAACTGGTGCAGCACCTGCGGCGGTCCGGCGAGCGCGACATCGGCCGCGGCCTTGAGCTCGGGACCGCCCGTGCTCCTCAGCTGGACGGCACGGACGCGCTCGTCGCTCGTACGTGCCGTGAGGTAACCGGTGTGGATGAACGCCTGCAGCTTGTCGGTCGACCCGGAGTTGAGCGCCTCTTGGCCCGCCTTCTTCACGGCGGAGCCGCCGCCCTCCAAGAGCTGGGTGACCTTGACCCGGTAGTCGGTCTTGGCGGCCTCGTGCTGCCCGGTTGCGATGAAGGCGCTGATCTGCGCGGTGCTGCCGGTGAGTGCGGTCTTCGCGGCGGTGCGGACGGCTGCGTACTCGGAGTCCCAGGCCAGGTTGACCGTACGGGCGTACTCGTCCCGTTCGTTCGCTTCCTTCCAGCCGGCCCGGATGTACTCGACGACCTGCGCGTCCGAACCCGCCAGGGCGGCCTCGGCCGTGGTGACGCTCCAGGGGCCACGGGTCCTCGCGACATGCAGCGCGACATTGCGGGCCTTCGCGGCCGCGGCCCCCAGGTCGGCGCCCGGGGCATTCACCTCGGCGGCTAGGCGGGCCGCCTCCGCGTCGGCCGCCTTGGCCTCCTCGCTTGCGCCCTGTTCCCGTGCCTTGCGCTCGTCATCCGAGATCTTGGCGGCCTTGGCCAGCTCGACCTGGGCGTACCGGCGGTCCGCGAGTTCTTCGGCCTCGATCTCGCGGGCCAGGTCGTGCGTGGTCTTCGCCTTGGCGACGGCGTTGGTGGCGTTGTCGGCCGCCTTCTTCGCCTCGGCCGCGTGCTTGGTCGACTCCGTCGCAGCCTTTGCGGCATCGCCCGCGTGCTCGGCGGCCTCGTCTGCGGCCGCGGCCGCGTTCCTGGCATGGGTGGCCGCGGAACTGGCGGCGTCCCTGGCCTCGCGTGCTGCCTTGGCCGCCCGGCCGGCCAGCTCCACAGCCTTGTTCGCGGCTCGTGTGGCTTCGGCCGCCTGCCGGCGGGCATCGGCGGCCGCCGCCCTGGCCCGCTGAGCCTGGGCGCTGGAGACGTTGGCGTGGCCGCTGGCCTCTTCGGCCGCCGCGGCGGCGTTGTCCGCGTTCGTTCCCGCGCCGGCGGCGGCCTGAGCCGCCTTGCCCGCCTCGTCGGCGGCAGTGGCGGCGTGATCGGCCGCCTTGCTCGCGGTTTCCGCTCCCTTCGCGGCGGCACGGGCACCTTCGGCTGCCTTACGCGCCGCGGAGGCCTTGGTCGCGTCGGTCGCGGCGTCAGCGGCGGCGCCGCGTGCACGGGACGCGGCCTGGGCGGCAGCGGCGGCGGCCGAAGCGGCCTGCGACGCGGCGTTCGCAGCGATACGGGCCGAAGTGTTCGCCGCGCGGGCCGAGTCAATCGCCTGCTGAGCGGCCTTGGCGGCGCCCTTGGCTGCGTCGGCTGCACGTCCTGCGGCGTTCGACGCCTTGGTCGCGTCGTTCTTGGCGGCCGCGGTCTCCGCGGCCGCCTTCTGCGCCGCTTCCTTGGCGAGCTTGGTGGCGGCGACGGCCCGGGCGGAGGCCTCCTTGGCGGCTTCGGTCTCCGCCTTGGCCTGGCGGCCGGCCTCCTCGACCAGCGCGACCAATTCCTCGATGGTGGTCTGTTCCTGGTCGCGGGCGCGCGCGATGTGCTGGCCCACCTCCAGGAACTCGGTCACGTCCTCGGGCGTGCCGTTGAGCGCGGCCTGCGCGGCCTCCTTGGTCGCAGGGCCGCCCGTGCTCAGGATCTGCACGGTCATGACCCGGTTGTCGCTGTCCCGGGCCGCGTATTGGTCCTCGGCGATGAACCGCTGGACGTCCTCGGCCGTGCCGTTCAGGGCTGTTCGTCCGGCCTCCTGCACCTCGGGGCCGCCAGCGCTGATGATCTGCGTGGCGCGGACGCGCTGGTCCTGCTCCAGTGGAGCCTGCCAGCCGCTCTTCAGGAAGGTGTCGAGCTCCGTCGGCGTACCGGCCAGGGCCTGCTGCGCTGCCTCGCGCACCCCGCGGCCGCCGACCGAGAAGATCTGGACCGTGGCCACCCGGTCATCGCTGAGCTGGGCGATCGCGTTCTCGTGGTCGAGGAACTGCCGGACGTCGTCGTCCGTCCCCAACAGGGCGGCCTCGGCTGCCGCCTTTACGCCGGGGCCTCCGGCCTTCCACAGCGTGAGGACCTTGCCGCGATCGGTGGCGGGGATGTGCTCGTTGCTCGACTTCTCGCCGCTGTCGGGGATTTCGACAGCCTGAACGGGGGCGGACCCGACCAGCCCCACTATGAGCGAGAGCAGAACTGGCAGGCAGACCAACCGGATTGACCCTGCCACCCCTCCTGTCCGCTTTCGCCTCTTTTTCACGGCAGGGAGTCGGGATGCTCCCATGCGATGTCTGAATTTATGTCTCACGGAACGCACAACCTTTTTGCTTTCTGAGCAACTGGACGGCTACTCACCGGACTTCGGGCTGGGCAGAGCATACGTATCGCACGCGGGGTCGGTTCACCGTCGAATGCGCGCCCGACAATTTCTTGCTAAGGTGCGTTCACCTGGGGCCAGTTGAGGCCGACCTCGATGCCGATTGGAGATCCGGGCGCAGGCGAGAAGCCGCGCCGGACCCCGGCGGAGGGTGTGGTCTCCCGAAAGGAGCGCGTGAAACGCGATCCTTTCAATTGCGCTTCCTGGCGCGCACTTTCAACGACGCAGTAACTCCCCCGCGATTGCCGACTCTTTCGGCCTGCCCGTGCGGCGAGACTCTGCGCTTTCACAGAAGGATTGCTTCAGTGATATCCCGAGCCCGCAAACTCCTGCTTTCCGGCATCATGGCAACCGCCGTGATCGCTGGAGCATCCACCCTTGCCGTCGCAGACCCCGGCACCGGCAGCAAGGCAGCCGGAGACATCCCGTTCGCCGTCGAGGACTTCAACTACCCCGGCGCCGACAAGATCCAGGCGGAGCAGGGCATCACCCTCATCCGCGGTGACGGCCACATCACCCTTGCCGCCTGCGACGACACCGCCGACCAGCTCAAGGTCCTCACCCGCGCGGGCGCAGCCGGCGAGTTCTGCTTCACCGCCACCTCCACCACCGGCTACCTCACCCTCGAACTGGCCGATGTCTACGCCATCCAGACCGAGAGTCACCCCGTGCGCGCCGAACTCAGCGCCGAGGGCAAGACCCAGACTGTCAATGTCGCCAAGAACGCCTTCCAGGGCGTCGGCGAAGGCATTGGCGAGCCTGCCACCGTCCTCCTCGAACTTCGCATCACCGGCTGACCCGACTGTCCTCGGCCCATTCCCAGTACTACAACCGCAGTTCTTGATCCGTCGGTCAGAACCGATCGGCTCGGTCACCGAGCCGGTGGCCAAGCCTGAGCAGGCTCCTCGAACTGTTGAGTCGGGCGGGCGTCGGAACGCGAAACGATCAGCTCCGATCACCGCATGGAAGATCTGCGGCTGTAGTACAAGCAGCGCCCAACCGCGTCCCCTTGCCAGACCTGCCACCAAGGAACTAACTCATGCGACACACCAGACCCGTGCGCCTTGCCGCACTGGCCTCATCCCTGATCGCGGGATCCGTTGCGCTGACCGCCGTGCCGGCCGCCGCCGTGACCGGCCCCGAGGTCGCCTCCGGTGACACCACCCACGCCTACACCGCGCAGCTCATCATCGGTGACCACGCCCGTGGCTGCTCCGGCGTCCTGGTCGACCGCGAGTGGCTGCTCACCGCGGCCAGTTGCTTCGCCGACAACCCGGCCGCCAGTCTCGCGGTGCCCGCCGGAAAGCCGGCGCTGAAGACGACCGCGACCATCGGCCGCTCCGACCTGACCGGCACCGGCGGTGCCGTGCGCCAGGTCGTCGAGCTTGTTCCGCGTACGGACCGTGATGTGGTCCTGGCCCGCCTGAACCGGCCGGTCACCAATGTCGCCCCCGTCGCCCTGGCCACCACCGCGCCCGCCGCGGGCGAGGAGCTGAAGTTCGCCGGGTACGGGCGTACCAAGACCGAGTGGGCGCCGCTGAAGCTGCACACCGGCGCGTTCTCGGTGACCGAGTCCGCCGCCACCACCGCCACGGTCACCGGCAAGGACGGCGCGGCCGCCTGCATGGGTGACACCGGCGGCCCCGTGGTCCGCGTGGCGGGCGGTGCGCACCAGCTGGTCGCCCTCAACAGCCAGTCGTACCAGGGCGGTTGCTTCGGCATCGACGCCACCGTGACCGACACCGGCGCCATCACCGCCCGCGTGGATGACCTGGCCTCCTGGGTGAACTCCAAGGTCGGCGCCAACCGCATCACAGACTTCAACTGCGACGGCGTCGAAGACATCGCCATCGCCGACCCGCAGGCCACCATCGGTGGCGACGCCAACGGCGGCCTCGTGCGCATCATGTACGGCGGCGGCAAGGGCACCGCCGAGATCACCCAGGACCTCGACTGGGTCACCGGCAGCTCCGAGCCCAGTGACTGGTTCGGCCAGGAGATCGCCACCGTCGACTGGGACGAGGACGGCTGCACCGAGCTGGTCGTGGGCACCGCCGGCGAGGATGTCGGCAGCCTCGCCGACGTCGGCGTGGTCGACATCCTGCACGGCGCCCCGGGCGGCCTGGGCACCGGCGCGAAGAAGGGCACTCACCTCGAGGAGGGCCAGGGTGCCGGAGCCATCGGCAACTCCGGCGTCGAGGCCGGTGACCGCATGGGCGACTCCCTCGCCGCCGGCACCACCGCCGCGGGCGAACCCTTCCTGATCATCGGCAAACCCGGCGAGTCCATCGGCAACGTCGCCAAGGCCGGCGACTTCTACTACCTGCGCGGCACCACCAATATCGCCGTCCACCAGGACAGCACGGACGTACCGGGCACCGCGGAGGCCAGCGACGGCTTCGGCGGCACCATGACCGCCGACGGCAACCGCTTCGCCATCGGGGCCGCAGGCGAGGCCATCGGCTCCGACGCGGGCGCCGGCATGGTCACGGTCTTCGACCACACGCTGAACTCCGAGGGCAGGCCCACCCCGCGCTTCTCCCTCGAACAGGACCTCGACACCGTCTCCGGCAGCGCCGAGCCCAACGACCAGTTCGGCTCCGCCTTGGCCATCACCCCCCACCGGCCCTCCGGCGCGGCGGCGGCCACCGAGTCGATCCTCACCGTCGGCGCCTGGGGCGAGGACCTGACCATCGACGGAGCCGCCAAGTCCGACGCCGGCACCGTCCTCACCTTCCGCATCCCCGCCTCGGGCGGCAGCTTCACCCAGCTCAACTCCTACTCCCAGGGCGCCGGCGGCGACGACGTCACCGGCACCGCCGAGACCGGCGACCGCTTCGGCTGGAGTGTGACCGCCGTCAACACCGCACCCCGCGCGGTGAGCACCACGGCGACGATGAAGTTCGCGGTGGGCGTCCCGGAAGAGATCGTCGGTACGGCAGCCAAGGCGGGCGCCATCCACACCTTCTCCCTGCTGGGCGCCCCCGGCGCCAACGACAAGTTGCTGGAGCCCGGCAACAACGCCGGCATCCCCGGCAACCCGGGCGCCAACCAACTCCTGGGCCGCAGCATCCACTTCACCGGCACCCACCTGTACGTCGGCATGCCGTACGGTCCCAGCGCCCACGGCGCCCTGCACGCCCTGCCGATGGCCAACGTGACCGCCGGCGCCACGTCGACCGCGATCACCACCTACCAGCCCGGCCAGGGCGGCCTCCCCGCCTCCGGCACCCGCTTCGGCTTCATAGCGCGGTAACCCACGAGCAGGGCCCGGCCCTGAGCGGTTCGTACGAAAGGCGCCTGACCGGGAGAGTTCCCGTCAGGCGCCTTTGCGTTCACTCAAGGTCCAGCTCCTCCTCCGTGATGTGCCGTGAGGCCTCGGTGTCCAAGCCCTCCGGGGAGCCGGGGAAGACCCAAAAGCCGGTAGTACGTCGGGTCGTTGAACCGTCCTCGGAGCGGCGGTTGCCGGAGGCGGCGACCACGTCCAGGCGGCCGTCGCCGTTCACGTCGAGCAGCGGCGGCTTCGAGATCAGGCGGTGGCGGATGTACGCCTTGTCGCCCTCGCCCGGGTCGCGGTTCTCTCCGTCCACACCTGTGGATTCCAGGTCCACTGCCTGGGGCTTCGTGGCCGTCGTGACATGGGCGAGGTCGGGGATGAGGAAGATGAGACCGTGGGCGCTGTTGGTCGCGGGTGCGCTCAGTACGAGGTCGGGGCGGCCGTCGCCCGTTACGTCGCCGACCGCTCGGCCCTCGGTGCCTCCGCAGCAGCGGGAGTTGAGGCCGGGGAGGTCGGTCAGGGTGACCGGGGTCCCGGAACTCGCCCTCCCCGGTGTCGAGTTGACGCTGATCGTGATCTTCTGGTCGAAGGCGGCGAAGTTCGCCGTATACAGCTCGTCGTCGCCGTCGCCGTCCACATCCCCGGGATGTCCTGCGAACTCTTCGCCCTGCTCGGACTCCTGTGCTCGTACGAGCCCACGTGCCGTACCGCGGAAATGCTGCACCCCTTGCACGCTCAGGTCGCCGTCGCCCTCGCTGTCGGGGTCGGTCCACTCGAACCACACGGTCAGTTCGGCGCGGCCGTCGCCGTCGTAGTCCTCGGAGGTGGACTGGTAGGGGGCGCTGTCGGTGGGGATCGGGCCGGTGAGTTCGGTCTGGCGGGACGGTTTGCCCGTACGGCGGTCGAAGGGGCCGTGGAAGACGACGCCCGCGGACCCGGCGGACGAACCGGCGGGGCGGCCGAGGCGGAAGACGTCGCCGCTGCCGTCGCCGTCGAAGTCGGCGACGCTGCCGAAGTCGCCGCCCGCGGGGCCGAGTTCGCGCAACGCCTCGCCGCCGACGGCGAGTTGACGCATCCCCGCGATGCCGCGCGCCCCGCCCCACAGTGCGTACTGCTTGCCGTCGTTCACCGTGACCAGCAGGTCGGTGAAACCGTCGCCGTCCAGGTCGGCGCGGTGCAGCCGGGGCAGGTTGTCGGCGTCACGGCCCGGGTGGCCGCCGCCCACGGCGAGGGTCGTACGGGTGCGGGGGTCGGGTCCGTTCGCCGAGCCGTACACGACGTAGACGGCGCCGGTGCGGGCGAAGGCCACGTCGTCGTATCCGTCGCCGTTGAGGTCGCCCTCGCGGGGGCGGTCCTGGGACTTACCGGCGGCGGGGCGGTCGGGGCCCTGGGCGAGGGCGCCGAGCGTGAAGCCCGTGGAGGTCGAGGTGGCGTTCGGGGGCTTGGGAGCGGAGGGCGCCCCCGGACCCGTACCCCTGTTTCCGTCGTCCCCGGAGCCCCCGCCCGCCGCGTCGCATCCGGTGGCGGCGGTGCCCAGCAGGACGGCGCAGGTCAGCAGAACCGCACCTCTTGTCACTCTCATCTCACGACAACACCCCATGTTCCCGGTTTGAACCAGGGACATGGGGTGCTTCGTTATCCAGCCGTACCCGTTGCCGACGGGCTGCCGTTACCTGCGTGCCCGAGCCGCTACTTCACCGGCTGCGGCTCCGGCTCGCTCTCCGCGTCCGTCTCGCCCGCCGGGGGCTCGTCGTCCTCGACCGGCGTCTTCACGGACTCCAGCAGCAGCTGGGCCACGTCCACGACCTGGATGGACTCCTTCGCCTTGCCATCGTTCTTCTTGCCGTTGACCGAGTCGGTCAGCATGACGAGGCAGAACGGGCAGGCCGTCGAGACGATGTCGGGGTTCAGCGACAGGGCCTCGTCGACGCGCTCGTCGTTGATGCGCTTGCCGATCCGCTCCTCCATCCACATCCGCGCACCACCGGCGCCACAGCAGAAGCCGCGCTCCTTGTGGCGGTGCATTTCCTCGTTCCGGAGGCCCGGGACCTTGCCGATGATCTCGCGCGGGGGCGTGTAGATCTTGTTGTGGCGGCCCAGGTAGCACGGGTCGTGGTACGTGATCAGGCCCTCGACGGGGGTTACGGGGATGAGCTTGCCGTCGTCGATGAGGTGCTGGAGCAGCTGGGTGTGGTGGATGACCTCGTAGTCGCCGCCGAGCTGCGGGTACTCGTTGCCGAGGGTGTTGAGGCAGTGCGGGCAGGTGGCGACGATCTTCTTCGCGGACTTGGGCTTCTTGGTCGAGGGATCGTCCTCGTCCTCGCCGTACGCCATGTTCAGGGCCGCGACGTTCTCCATGCCGAGCTCCTGGAACAGCGGCTCGTTGCCGAGCCTCCGTGCCGAGTCACCGGTGCACTTCTCGTCGCCGCCCATGATCGCGAACTTGACGCCCGCGATGTGGAGGAGTTCCGCGAAGGCCTTCGTCGTCTTCTTGGCGCGGTCTTCCAGCGCGCCCGCACAGCCGACCCAGTACAGGTACTCGACCTCGGACAGGTCCTCGATGTCCTTGCCGACGACCGGGACCTCGAAGTCGACCTCCTTGAGCCACTCCAGGCGCTGCTTCTTGGCGAGCCCCCAGGGGTTGCCCTTCTTCTCCAGGTTCTTGAGCATCGTCCCGGCCTCGGACGGGAACGCGGACTCGATCATCACCTGGTAGCGGCGCATGTCGACGATGTGGTCGACGTGCTCGATGTCTACGGGGCACTGCTCGACGCAGGCACCGCAGGTGGTGCAGGACCAGAGGACGTCCGGGTCGATGACGCCGTTCTCTTCGAGGGTGCCGATGAGGGGCCGCTCGGCCTCGGCCAGCGCTGCCGCGGGCACTGAGGCGAGCTGCTCCTCGGACGCCTTCTCCTCGCCCTCCATGGTCTTGCCGCCACCGGCCAGCAGGTACGGGGCCTTGGCGTGCGCGTGGTCCCGGAGGGACATGATGAGCAGCTTGGGGGAGAGGGGCTTGCCGGTGTTCCAGGCCGGGCACTGCGACTGGCACCGGCCGCACTCCGTGCAGGTGGAGAAGTCCAGCAGGCCCTTCCAGGAGAACTGCTCGACCTGGGAGACGCCGAAGACGTCGTCCTCGCCCGGGTCGGTGAAGTCGATGGGCTTGCCGCCGCTGGTCATCGGCTGCAGCGCGCCGAGGGCCGTCGATCCGTCGGCGTTGCGCTTGAACCAGATGTTGGGGAAGGCGAGGAAGCGGTGCCAGGCGACACCCATGTTGGTGTTCACCGAGACCACGATCATCCAGATCAGCGACACACTGACCTTGATCATCGCGGTGAGGTAGATCAGGTTCTGGAGCGTGCCGGTGCTCAGCCCCTCGAAGGCGAGCACCAGTGGGTACGAGGCGAAGTACGCGGCCTCGTAGTGCTCCACGTGGTGGATCGCGCCCTCCAGGCCGCGCAACGTGTAGATCGCGAGGCCGATGGTGAGGATGACGTACTCGACGAAGTACGCCTGCCAGGCCTTGGAGCCCGTGAACCGGGATTTGCGGCCGGCCCGGGAGGGCAGGCTGAGCAGCCGGATGACGATGAGTACGGCGATGCCGATGACGGTCATCACACCGATGAACTCGATGTACATCTCGAACGGCAGGAAGCCGCCGATGACCGGGAGGGTCCAGTCGGCCTCGAAGAGTTGCCCGTACGCCTGCGCGAGGGTGGGCGGGAGGGTCAGGAAGCCGACCGCGACGAACCAGTGCGCGAAGCCGACGATGCCCCAACGGTTCATGCGTGTGTGGCCGAGGAACTCCTTGACCAGCGTCACGCTGCGGTCCCAGGGGTTGTCGGTCCGGCTGCCGGCGGGAACGGGCTGGCCGAGCTTGAAGTGCCGGACGAACTGGCCGACGGCACGCGCGAGCAGAGCAACGCCGATGACGGTCAGGACCAGCGACACGACGATCGCGGCGAGTTGCATTTGGGGCTCCTCGGGCCTGCGAGGGGTCTTCGAGCTTGGCTCGAAGGTCATTACTAAGCGGTAACTTATGCGGTCCGTCTGAGACTACCCATATCTTCCGCCGCACTGTAGCCAGGTGCGCGGTGATCTGTGTCGCTCAGGGTCACCTCAGCAAACCGGCTTGCCGCCTACGGGGTGGGTGGGTTCGGTTTGTCGGCGACTGCGGGTCCGTCGTGGCTGGTCGCGCCCCGCGGCGGAGCCGCAAATGTCACAGCCCCGCGCCCCTAAAGGGGCGCCTCCAGGAGCCGCAGGCTTTTTAGGGACGCGGGGAACTGCGCGAGCAATCACCCACTCACCCGCACCCGCCCAACCGCCGGAGGCACCCGCCCCGTAGGCGAACCAACGGCCCCTGAAGGTAAGATTCCTATAAAAGTTGAGCCGGGCAGACTCAGCCCTTTTGACCCAGCGGTCAGCGTCGTGCACACTTGAGCCTGTTCCACTCAAGTCAGCTGGAGGAATCAACCATGGCACGTGCGGTCGGCATCGACCTGGGCACGACTAACTCCGTCGTCAGCGTTCTGGAGGGCGGTGAGCCCACCGTCATCACCAACGCCGAGGGCGCCAGGACCACGCCGTCCGTCGTCGCCTTCGCCAAGAACGGTGAGGTGCTCGTCGGCGAGGTCGCCAAGCGCCAGGCGGTCACCAACGTAGACCGGACCATCCGCTCCGTGAAGCGGCACATGGGTACGGACTGGAAGATCGAGCTCGACAACAAGCCCTTCAACCCCCAGCAGATCTCCGCGTTCATCCTGCAGAAGCTGAAGCGGGACGCGGAGTCGTACCTGGGCGAGAAGGTCACGGACGCGGTCATCACCGTCCCGGCGTACTTCAACGACTCGGAGCGCCAGGCCACCAAGGAGGCCGGCGAGATCGCGGGCCTGAACGTCCTGCGGATCGTGAACGAGCCGACGGCAGCCGCTCTGGCGTACGGCCTCGACAAGGACGACCAGACGATCCTCGTCTTCGACCTCGGTGGCGGCACCTTCGACGTCTCGCTGCTCGAGATCGGCGACGGCGTCGTCGAGGTGAAGGCCACGAACGGCGACAACCACCTCGGTGGTGACGACTGGGACCAGCGCGTCGTCGACTACCTGGTGAAGCAGTTCGCCAGCGGTCACGGCGTGGACCTGGGCAAGGACAAGATGGCCCTCCAGCGCCTGCGTGAGGCCGCGGAGAAGGCCAAGATCGAGCTGTCGTCCTCCACGGAGACCTCGATCAACCTGCCCTACATCACCGCGTCCGCCGAGGGCCCGCTGCACCTGGACGAGAAGCTCACGCGCGCCCAGTTCCAGCAGCTGACGGCCGACCTTCTGGAGCGCTGCAAGACGCCGTTCCACAACGTCATCAAGGACGCCGGTATTCAGCTCAGCGAGATCGACCACGTCGTTCTCGTCGGTGGCTCCACCCGTATGCCCGCCGTCGCCGAGCTCGTCAAGGAGCTGACCGCCGGCCAGGACGCCAACAAGGGTGTGAACCCGGACGAGGTCGTCGCCATCGGCGCCGCGCTCCAGGCCGGTGTCCTCAAGGGCGAGGTCAAGGACGTACTGCTCCTCGACGTGACCCCGCTGTCCCTCGGTATCGAGACCAAGGGCGGCATCATGACGAAGCTCATCGAGCGGAACACGACGATCCCGACCAAGCGCTCGGAGATCTTCACCACCGCCGAGGACAACCAGCCGTCCGTCCAGATCCAGGTCTACCAGGGCGAGCGCGAGATCGCGGCGTACAACAAGAAGCTCGGGATGTTCGAGCTGACCGGTCTGCCGCCGGCCCCGCGCGGTGTCCCGCAGATCGAGGTCTCCTTCGACATCGACGCCAACGGCATCATGCACGTCACGGCCAAGGACCTTGGCACGGGCAAGGAGCAGAAGATGACCGTCACCGGCGGCTCCTCGCTGCCGAAGGACGAGGTCGACCGGATGCGCCAGGAGGCCGAGCAGTACGCGGACGAGGACCACAAGCGCCGCGAGGCCGCCGAGTCCCGCAACCAGGGCGAGCAGCTCGTCTACCAGACGGAGAAGTTCCTCAAGGACAACGAGGACAAGGTCCCCGGCGAGGTCAAGACCGAGGTCGAGACCGCCGTCGAGGAGCTGAAGACCGCGCTCAAGGGCGAGGACACCGCCGAGATCCGCACGGCCACCGAGAAGGTCGCCGCGGTCTCGCAGAAGGTGGGCCAGGCCATGTACGCCGACGCTCAGGGCGCGCAGGCCGCGGGCGGTCCGGGCGGTCCTGAGGGTGCCGCCGAGGGTGGCGCGCAGGCCAAGGCCGACGACGATGTCGTCGACGCCGAGATCGTCGACGAGGACCGGAAGGACGGTGCCGCGTGACGGAGGAGACCCCGGGCTTCGACGAGCAGCAGCCGCAGCAGGCGCAGCCTCAGCAGCAGCCCGACGTCCCTTCCGGCGCCACCTCTGATGACGCGGAGCCGAAGGCCGCCCCTCAGGAGGGGGCGGCCCCGGCCGGGGACGCGGCAGCAGCCCAGCAGGCAGCACAGCAGACGGCGGCTCTGACGGCGCAGCTGGACCAGGTGCGTACGGCGCTCGGTGAGCGCACGGCGGACCTCCAGCGGCTCCAGGCGGAGTACCAGAACTACCGCCGCCGGGTCGAGCGGGACCGGATCCAGGTCAAGGAGATCGCCATCGCGAACCTCCTGACCGAGCTCCTGCCCGTACTCGACGACATCGGGCGCGCGCGGGATCACGGCGAACTGGTCGGCGGCTTCAAGTCGGTGGCCGAGTCGCTGGAGACCGTCGCGGCGAAGCTGGGCCTCCAGCAGTTCGGCAAGGAGGGCGAGCCCTTCGACCCGACGATCCACGAGGCCCTGATGCACAGTTACGCCCCGGACGTCACGGAGACGACGTGCGTGGCGATTCTGCAGCCGGGGTATCGCTTCGGCGAGCGCACCATCCGCCCCGCGCGGGTGGCGGTCGCCGAGCCGCAGCCGGGCGCGCAGACCGTCAAGGCCGACGAGGCGGAATCCTCGCAGTCGCCGGCCGAGGACAAGGAGAACGGTGGCCCGGAGGAGGGCTGACGTCCGCGACGTAGGGGGCGTACGAATGAACGTACGGACCGTACGGCGCGTGAGAAGGAAGGAGGGACGTCGAGGATGAGCACCAAGGACTTCATCGAGAAGGACTACTACAAGGTCCTCGGCGTCCCCAAGGACGCCACCGAGGCCGAGATCAAGAAGGCGTACCGGAAGCTCGCTCGCGAGTACCACCCGGACGCCAACAAGGGGAACGACAAGGCCGAGGAGCGCTTCAAGGAGATCTCCGAGGCGAACGACATCCTCGGGGACCCCAAGAAGCGCAAAGAGTACGACGAGGCGCGCACCCTCTTCGGCAACGGCGGCTTCAGGCCGGGCCCCGGCGCGGGCGCCGGCGGCACGTTCAACTTCGACCTGGGCGACCTCTTCGGAGGCGCACCCGGCCAGGGCGGGGCGGGCGGCGCCGGCGGCGGATTCGGTGGCGGCCTCGGTGACGTCTTCGGGGGCCTGTTCAACCGGGGCGGCGCCACGGGCACCGGCACGCGTACGCAGCCCAGGCGCGGCCAGGACATCGAGTCCGAGGTCACGCTGAGCTTCACGGAGGCGGTGGACGGCGCGACCGTTCCGCTGCGGATGTCCTCCCAGTCACCCTGCAAGGCCTGTTCCGGCACCGGCGACGCGAACGGCACACCGCGCGTGTGCTCGACGTGCGTCGGCACGGGGCAGGTGGCGCGCGGTTCGGGCGGCGGTTTCTCGCTCACCGACCCGTGCCCCGACTGCAAGGGCCGCGGTCTGCTCGCGGAGACCCCCTGCGAGATCTGCAAGGGCAGCGGCCGCGCCAAGTCCTCGCGCACGATGCAGGTACGGATCCCCGCGGGCGTCAGCGACGGCCAGCGGATCCGGCTGCGCGGCAAGGGCGCACCGGGTGAACGGGGCGGTCCTGCGGGCGACTTGTACGTCATCGTGCATGTGGGCGCCCACCCGGTCTTCGGCCGCAGGGGCGACAACCTCACGGTGACGGTGCCGGTGACGTTCGCCGAGGCGGCGCTGGGCGGGGAGGTCCGGGTGCCGACTCTGGGCGGTCCGCCGGTCACCCTGAAACTGCCGCCGGGCACGCCCAACGGGCGGACGATGCGCGCCCGCGGCAAGGGCGCGGTCCGCAAGGACGGCACCCGCGGCGACCTGCTGGTCACCGTCGAGGTCGCGGTCCCCAAGGACGTGTCGGGCAAGGCGCGTGACGCGCTCGAGGCGTACCGCGAGGCGACCGCGGGCGAGGATCCGCGGGCCGAGCTGTTCCAGGCGGCGAAGGGAGCATGAGGAGACCATGGATGGCCGTCGACGCAACCCGTACGAGCTGACCGAGGAAACCCCGGTGTACGTCATCTCGGTGGCGGCCCAGCTCTCCGGTCTGCACCCCCAGACCCTGCGCCAGTACGACCGCCTCGGCCTGGTCTCCCCCGACCGCACGGCCGGGCGGGGCCGGCGCTACTCGGCCCGCGACATCGAACTGCTGCGCACGGTCCAGCAGTTGTCGCAGGACGAGGGCATCAACCTGGCCGGCATCAAGCGCATCATCGAACTGGAGAACCAGGTCGCCGCGCTGCAGTCCCGCGTAGCGGAGCTGGAGGCGGCCCTGGACGGCGCCGCCGCCGCGATGCAGCAGCGCGAGGCCGCGGTCCACGCCTCGTACCGCCGCGACCTGGTCCCGTACCAGGACGTCCAGCAGACGAGCGCGCTGGTGGTCTGGCGGCCGAAGCGCCAGCAGTCGGACTAGGGACAGCGCAACAGCGTTGACGGGCCCGGAGGTTGAACCTCCGGGCCCGTTCCCGTTCGCATGCTGCGATCATCTGTCCGACTACTGGATTCACTGGGGGAATGGAGCTTTCCCATGGCCATGGTGGGGCTGTTCTGGATCGCCGAGGGCGATGTGTATGTGGGGGCGAAGCCGTCCGGGCTCGCCCCGGGGGTGCGGCTGACGCCGGAGGGGGTCGTGGCCCTCGGTGACCGGCAATCGGGACTGTGGCCGTGGGACGACGTCCGCGCACTGACGGTCAACGATGTACCGGTGAAGTCCCTCAGGCGCCAGGCGGGCGCTCTGCTGGAGATGGCGCTTGCGGCGGCGTCCTGGCCGGACGAGGCGCCCACGATGACCGTATCGATCGAAACGGTCGACAAGGACGCCGAGTTGACGGCGTACGCGGCGGTGGCCTGGTACTCCCAGGAGGAGTACGACCTCTCGCTGACGCTCCTGTCGCACCTGGCGGCGGGCGAGGCCACCCTGCGGGCGACGTTGGCCGCCATGGCCCAGTGGGGGCGTGCACAGGAGGACGGGTCGCCTCGGGCGGCGGAGCGGGAGGGGCTGCTGCGGGAGTGGATCGAGGTGAGCCGGCTTCCGTAAGCGGTCTCGAACCCACTCCCGCATCGCGGGCCTACCGCCCCGCCGCCTGCCACAGCGTCACCGCCAGGGCGATGCAGGACGTGAGGGCTGCCAGGGACGGCAGGGGCCAGCGGGCGCGTTCCAGGGCTTCGAGGCGGGTCTCGTGTTCGTCGAGGGTCTTGTCCGTCTGGTCGGCGCGCTGGAGGAGGAGGGCCAGGTCGCCACGGGTGGTGGCGAAGCCGACGTCGACCGAGCGGCGCAGGCGTTCCAGCTCCAGCGCGACCTCGTCGGCCTCAGTCGTCGTCATGGTCGGCCTCCGTCCCGGCGTCCTCGCGCAGCAGCCTGTCCGTACGAAACGCTCTGCGCTTGGCTTCGGTCATCGTGGTCGCTCCTCTCTCCTCGTCTCCTCGGCCTTCGCCGCTCTTCTGCGTTCCTGCGTTCTTCTGCGCTCTTCTCCGGTCTTCGTCGCTCCGAGTGTGGGAACATATGTTCGATGACGAAGAGCGAGCGAATAGACTCGCATGGTGCGAGCGCGTACGCAAGTGACTACCCTCCGTGGAGGTGGGCGCGATGGTGACGCTCCAGGCCGTACATCAACTGCCGCATGGATCAGGGCGGTTGCCGAATCTCCACAGTTACGCGCGAGCGCGCACACACCTTGGTGCGAGGGCGCTCGGTACGTTGTCCGCGCGACGAGGGGAGAGCGGACATATGCGTTCCAGCTCACGGGCCGATGCCCGTACAGATCGCAGATACCGGGCCGAGGGGCTCGAGGAGTTCGCCGGCTGGATCGAGGATCTGCTGCGCGGCCGTGGTTACGACATCGACAGCCCGCGTGGGGGCGGTCGTTCGAAGCTCGCGGACGATGCCGGGGTGCATCGGGCCGCCGTGAGCCGGCTGTTGCAGCGTCAGTCCATGCCGGACCTGGAGACGATGCGGCGTATCGCGGCCGTACTGGGCGTGCCGCTGCGCGAGATGCTCATCCGCTCCGGTCGGCTGTCGGAGGACGACCTGCCGGTCGTCGCGGGCGGCGAGCACCCGGCGCCGGGGGTCGCTCATGCGGAGCTGAGTCCCGAGGAGGCGGCTCGCAGGATGGGTGTTCCGCCCGAACTGCGGGAGTTGTTCGCCAAGGTGGCGAGGCAGTTCCTGCCGGAGGGCGCCTGACGGGAGGGCCGAGGGAGTGGCGCGAGGGAGCCGAGGAGTACGGCATGAGGAATCCGGGCGGCGACGGCCGCGGTGACGAGGCGGAACGCGTCTCCAGGCTGGTGGGCGAACTGCTCATCGGACTCGGCGAGAAGCTCCGGGCGGCCGGCCCGGAGGGCGTCCGCGTACTCACCGAGGACGAACTCCAACGGCAACAGCTGAACTGGTTCCGCGCCGGCTGGCACGAACACGCCCGCGCGACCGCACCATCGGGCTCCGAGGCCAACACCGGCGCTCACACCGACGCCCGTCCCGAGGTCAACACCGGCGCCCACACCGAAGCTCGTCCCGAGCCCGGCCCCAACTCCCGTACCGACGACGACGTCCGGCGCCAGCACCCCGACAGCGAGCACTTCCCGCCCCCGCCGGCCCGACTCCTCCGCTTCCCGGAACGCCCTTCGGAAGGTCCCTCGGACGACGGTCAGGGCCGCTCGTAGCGCAGCAGCACCACCCCGTTGCCGAAGGTGTGGGTGTCGGCGAGGCGGAGGTGGGTGGTGGCGTCCGATTCCGGGAACAGGGGGCGTCCGCGGCCCAGGATGACCGGGTTGACGTAGAGCCAGTACTCGTCGATCAGGTCGTGTCGCCGGAACTCCGCGGCGAGCTCCGCGCCGCCGACCCCGAGGTCACCGCCGGGCTGCTCCTTGAGGGCCCTGACCTCCTCGGGTACGACCTCCGGCACGACGGTCGTGTTCCCTTCGGCGGGACCCGGGGGAAGCGTGCGGGAGTACACGATCTTCGGCATGTCCCGGTAGATGGCCGCGAACGCCCGTTCGGTCTCCGGAGGCGAGGGGTCCTGGCCGGCAGTCGTCCAGTAACCGGACATCAGCTCGTACACCACCCGCCCGAACAGGAAGCCGCCCATCGGCTTGATGCGCTCGTTGTGGTGGCGGTGCACTTCCTCGTCGACCAGATGCCAGTCGATCTCGCGATTCGGGCCCTCGAAGAAGCCGTCGAGGGTCACGGCCATGGCCAGTGTGATCTTGCGCATCGGGACTCCCGGGCTTGCAGATGGTGAACGCGGTGGCGGGGGATGGGTGAACTGCCGATAGACAGGCCACCACGTACGCTTCATCTCTGCACGCCGACCCTCCAGATACTCACCTCTGTGTCTTCACAACGACCACGCAGCGTGCTGATGCGATCTCGTTAACCAGAATTCCTTGACGCTTTAGACACGTGGGCGTTGGCTTTTTGTCACCTGGGTCGCAAATCTGCGCTCTCGTTCGGAAGGCACCATTAAGTGAACAGCCGTATGCGTCGTATCGCCATAACTCTGGCCGTGTCCACCCTGACTCTCTCGCTCGCCTCGTGTGGAGTGCTCGACAGCGATACGGAGGGCGCGTCGGCCGAGCCGACCAAGGGCGACGACATCACGGTGGGCCTGCTGCTGCCGGAGAAGGCGAACCAGCGCTACGACCAGTTCGACCACCCCATCATCAAGAAGACGGTCGACGAGCTGACCAAGGGCCAGGGCAGGGTCGAGTACGCCAATGCCGACGGGGACGCGGGCGAGCAGAAGCTGCAGCTCCAGCAGATGATCGACGACAAGGTCGACGTGGTGCTCCTGGACGCGGTGGACGCCAAGGACATCGCGGACGGCGTACAGAAGGCGAAGGACGCGGACATCCCCGTCATCGCGTACGACCGGCTGGCGCAGGGTCCCATCGACGCGTACATCTCCTTCGACAGCCAGCAGGTCGGAGAGGTGCAGGGCCGGGCGCTCGCCGAGGCCCTGGACGGCGGCAAGGCCGAGAAGATCGTCATGATGAACGGCGCGCTCACCGACCCGAACGCGGCCCAGTTCAAGAAGGCCGCCCTCGCCGAACTCAACGACAAGGTGACCATCGCCAAGCAGTACGACACCAAGGACTGGAAGCCGTCGAACGCGCGGGCCAACATGATGGCTGCGATCTCCTCCATCGGCGCCGAGAACATCGACGGCGTGTACTCCGCCAACGACGGCATGGCCGGCGGCATCGTCTCCGCCCTGAAGGCGGCCGGCGTCACCGACCTCCCGCCGATCACCGGCCAGGACGCGGAACTCGAGGCGGTCCAGCGCATCGTCTCCGGCGAGCAGTACATGAGCGTCTACAAGCCCTACCCCGAAGAGGCCGAAACCGCCGCCGAACTGGCCGTCGCCCGAGCCCACGGCTGGGACATCGAGTTCGACGCCCTGACCCGCGACAAGGTAGACAGCCCGACGACCAAGGACATCCCGGCCCACCTAGTCCTCGTCTCCCCCCTGACGAAGGACAACATCCAGGACACGGTCATCGACGACGGCATCTACACGGTCTCGGACATCTGCACTGCGAAGTACGAGGCGGCTTGCGAGGAGATCGGCCTGAAGAAGTAAGGGCTGTGGAGCGGAGCTTCAGCCCTCGCCCTTGAGACGCCCCCTCGCCATCGCAGCCTGAGCGCGACCCCGGCGAACCTGCGCGGTCACAGCACCACCCCGTGGTCTACGGGATTTTCGCGGGGTGCTTACGGATGTCCCGACCTGCCAGATGGCCGAGGTTGGTGGGCATGACTGAAGACCTTTTTGCAGGTGCCAGGGGCATCACCTCGTCGCCGGTTCCGTGGACCAGTGCGGGGAGCTGTGATGCGCGGGCCAAGGATGGTTGTGGCCGGGATCGTGATGACCGTAGCGGCGACCGGTGGGGTGTTCGCCTTGAATTCGGGGCCATGGGCGGTCGGGACGGCAGGGGCTGGTGCATCAGCGGATGGCGCGGCCGACGACCGGCCGGCCGTGGCCAGGTTCGGGCAGCAGAAGATCGACTGGCATCGCTGCACGTCCGGCGCCGAGGACGAGATCGGCAAGCAGTTGGAGGCCGTTAAGGCGAAGTGCGCTGAAATCACAGTGCCGTTGGACTACCGCAAGCCGGACGGACGTACGGTCAAGGTGTCCATCGCACGGCGCGAGGCCACCGACCAGGGCCGCAGGCTCGGCACCCTGATGCTCAACACCGGTGGACCGGGCGAGTCCAAGAGCGGGATCAACTGGGTGGCCGGAGGCGTGGAGCCGATCATCCCCAAGGGCTCGCCGAAGGTCGCTTCCCGCTACGACCTGGTGGCGATGGACCCGCGGTTCATGGCATCCAGCCGCGGCAGCGTGCTGGAGTGCGGCTGGCCGTCCCGGACCAAGAACGACGCCGCGTGGGTCGGCCCGGACCGGCGCAGCTTCAAGCGCAGTGTCGCGCTCAACAAGGACCTGGCCGCGCGCTGCGCCAAGCACCAGAAGGTGCTGCCCCACCTGTCCACTCGCAACATCGCCCGCGACATGGACGTGATCCGGGCCGCACTGGGCGAGAAGAAGATCTCCTATCTGGGCTGGTCCTTCGGCGCCTATCTGGGCTCGGTCTACAGCCAGATGTTCCCCGGCCGCCTGGACCGGACCGTGCTGGACAGCTCCCCCGACCCCCGCACCTGGCCCGCCTTCAACAAGGAGGCCGGTACGGTCCAGCACGCGGCGCTGCGTAAGTGGGCGGCCTGGGCGGCCCGTCACGATGACCGCTACCACCTGGGCACCACCACCGGTCAGGTCCTGGCCACCTTCGACCACTACCGGAAGGTGGCCGACCAGGACCGCACACTGCGCATCGGCCGCCACCGCATCAACGCCAACAACCTCCGCAGCTTCCCCATAGGCGCGGACTTCGACGACCCGACGTCCTACACCCAGATGACGCCCACCCTGAAGCTGTTCCTCGACGCCGCCCGCGGGAAGGAGGCCAAGCCCACGCCGCAGGACGACCAGTTCCTGGCCGAGACCCTCTCCCACAAGGTGGCCGAGGGGGAGAGCGCCATGGTGGCCTCGTGGTGCGCGGACCGGGCGGTCTCGCGTGACCCTGAGACCTACTACCGCGACATCCAGGCACACCTCGCCGACGAGCCGTTCTACGGACCGCCCAAACGCAACGTCAGCCCGTGCACGTTCTGGCCGACAAGCCCCGTAGAGCCACCCACCAAGGTCCACAACAACGCACAGGCCTTGATCGTCGGCTCGACCCAGGACACGACCACGCCCTACTCCGGCCAGTTGGCCATGCACCGCGCTCTGACCGGCTCCCGGATGGTCACCCAGAAAGACGACGGCGAACACGGCGTATACCTCTGGTTCCAAGGCCTCCCCTGCGTGGACGCCGCCGTCGACCGCTACCTCCTCGACGGCGACCTGCCCGCGAAGGACATCACCTGCACCAGGGACAAGCCCGCCGGCACGGCCGACGGAAACTGACCCACGTTGGGCACCAACCGACGAGCCTAGGATCGAACCCATGCGACTGCCCACCAGAGTTCTGATCGGCCTGGGAGGAGTCGGCCTGGCCCTTCTGGCGGCATTGGCATGGCTGATCGGGAACACCGCGCCGCCCGGGCTGCCCGTGATGATCGGCCTCTTCGTGGCGGTCATCGGGCTGGCGGTGATTCCGTGGGTGGCTCTCGTCGCCAGGCGGCTGCCGGCCGAGCCAGAGGCGTTCCGGCTGCTGCGCCGGGCCGGTCTGATCACCGGCGGTCTGGCGGCGACGGGAACGACGGTCGGCCTGCTGCTGCGGTCGGAGTCCGACCGGTACCCCGTGGTGATGCTGGCCATCCTGATGGCCGGGGTCCTGGGAATCGTCGGCGGTGTGATCCTCCCGTGGATCTTCGTCCTCACCCGGGCAGTCGCCCGGGAGCGCGCCGGACGGGTACGAGCCGAGGAGCGGGCCGATGTGGCAGCGCACCTGCACGACTCCGTCCTCCAGGCATTGACCCTGATCCAGAAGAAGTCCGACGACCCCGACGTTCTGCGCATCGCCCGACGCACGGAGCGCGAGCTACGGACATGGCTGTACCGGCCGTCGGACAGCCCGTCCGACAGGCCATCGGACGCGCCATCGGACGCCGAGGTCGCCGACTTCGCTGCCGCGCTCCGCGCACTGGCCGCCGATATCGAGGATCAGTACGCCACCGTCGTCGAGCTCGTGTGCGTCGGCACCAGAGCGCTCGACGAATCGGCAAAAGCCGTTGTCGGCGCGGTGCGTGAAGCCCTGACCAACGCCGCCAAGCACGCCGGCGTACGCCGCGTCTCGGTCTACGCCGAGGCCGGTGAGAGCCGTGACAGTCCCACGGGACCGGGGCGCACCCCCGACAGCACGCAGATCCTGGTACTGGTACGCGACCGCGGGCGCGGCTTCGACCCGACAACCGCCGATGTCGACGGCAAGGCCTCCGACCGGCGAGGGATCGCCGACTCGATCACCGACCGGATACGCAGAAACGGCGGCACGGCCTCGATTCGGTCCGCACCCGGCGAAGGTACGGAGGTGGAGATCCGCATGCCGGTGCCGGTCCGCGTATGACCGCCATCCACGTCGTTGTCGTCGACGACCACGCTGTGGTGCGGTCCGGAGTACGCGCCGAGCTCGGTGAATTCGCCGACACCATCGAGATCGTCGGCGAAGCGTCCGATGTCGACTCGGCGATCGAGCGGATTCACGCCACAGTCCCCGATGTCGTGCTGCTCGACGTGCACTTGCCGGGTGGGGGCGGGCGGGCGGTCCTGGAAGCCGTGGTTCCCGTTCAGCCGGGCGTGCGGTTCCTGGCCTTGTCGGTATCGGACGCCGCCGAGGACGTCATCGCGGTCATCCGTGGCGGTGCACGCGGCTACGTGACCAAAGCGATCAGCGGACCCGAGCTTGCCGAAGCGATCCGCCGAGTGCATGCGGGAGACGCGTACTTCTCCCCGTACCTCGCCGGCTTCGTCCTCGACCTCCTCGGTGGCCGTGCACCAGCCGGACTCGATCCCGAACTCGACGAGCTCACCCCACGCGAGCGCGACGTACTCCGCCTCGTCGCGGCCGGCTACACGTACAAAGAAGTCGGCACACGGCTCTCCATCTCCAGCCGTACCGTCGAAACACACGCAGCCGCGATCCTGCGCAAACTGCAGCTGTCGAATCGCCGGGAGCTGTCCCGCTGGGCACGTGCCCGCAGACTCCTCTGACAGCGCCCCTCACCATCCCCGAAGGCCCCGCCAAGGGCTTCGCGATCGGTGAGGCGATCACGGGCCCGAAGCGGGGCTGAGGGCGCGCGGTCTGGTGCGGGATCTGCCGCGTGCCAGGTCACGGAGTCAATGGATGTGACGTACGCCCCGAGACCTCGTCGATCTCGTCATGGGCCTTGGTCAGGAGTTTCATGGCCAGTTCGTTGAGGGCCCTGGCTCCTGCCACCTCTTCGCCCACCCTCGGCTGGTTGGAGTCGGAGGGGTGGCGTTTGGCGTAGCCGTGGGCCCGTACCTCGCTTCCGTCGCGGAGTCGTACGAGGGCGGCGGCGCGGGTGCGCTGCTCGTCCTCCTCGAATTCCAGCTCCACGTGCCATCCGACAGCCGTGTGCGTCATCGCGATCACCTCCGGAGACAGCGCCGGCTACAGCTACCACCAACAGGATCCGCCCGCCTGCCCCTCCTACGCCACCCGCGTGAACTCCACCGTCACCTCCGGTGGCCCTCCCGCCACTCCCCGGTACACACCCTTGTGCGGCGTCACGTCGTCGTAGTCGCGGCCCCTGCCCACGACCACATGGGACTCGTCGACACGGACGCGGTTGGTGGGGTCGTAGCCGGTCCAGTCGCCCGCCCAGTACTCGACCCAGGCGTGGCTCTGGCCTTCGACGGGGCGGTGGAGTTCCGCGTCGCGTTCGGGGTGCAGGTAGCCGGAGACATAGCGGGTGGGCAGGCCGAGCGCACGCAGCAGCCCCGCCGTCAGGTGCGCGATGTCCTGGCAGACGCCAGCGCCCTGTTCCCAGGCCTCGGCGGCGGCGGTGTTCACACCGGTGGAGCCCGGGATGTACCTGACGTGGTCGGCGACCATGGACGACACCGCCACCGCCGTCTCGTGCGGGTCGAGTCCGGCCGCGGCGGCCCGGGCCCGCTCGACGAGTGCGTCGGGCATGGTCGTACGGGAGGTCGGCGCCGCGTACTCCAACAGGCGGGACTTCGCGACCAGTTCGGCCACCTCCGCCCAGGCCGGGGCAGCCTGGAGCCCGCTCGGCGGGGCCGTCTCCACCAGGCTCACCGCCGTGATCGTCAGGTCCGCGTGCGGTTCCATCAGGTCGAAGCCGGTGACCTGGGTGCCCCAGTAGTCCCAGTACGACCAGGTCGGCGTGGACGGGTTCACCAGGACGCGGGCGTCCAGCGTGGTCTGGGTCGGGAGCGTCAGCGGCGTCATGCGGACCTCGTTGTGGGAGGAGACCGCGGCCTGGGCGTACGACACCTTCGTGGTGTGACGGATGCGGAGTCTGCGCGTCATGGCGTACTCACGCTCCTTCCTGGGCCCACTCGACGGGCCCCTGGTACGGGAAGAACTTCTCCGCGACCGCCTCGGCGGAAGCCATGCAGGACGTCTGCAACTCCCTCAGCAGGGACGGGAGTACGTCTTCGAGAGCGGTCGAGTCCTGGTACTCGAGCCGCGTACGCATCCGGCCGATCGGCCGCCGCGCCGGATCCTGGCGCGGGCGCCCCAGCGCCGCCAGACACTCCTCAGCGGTGGTCAGCGCATGCAGCACCGAACGCGGGAACTCCCTGTCCATGATGAGGAATTCGGCCACGCGGGCCGTGTCCCCGAAGCCGCCGTACACCCGCGCATACGCCTCGTCCGCCCCGCTCGCGCTCAGCAGCGTCGGCCAGTCCGGCGCGTGGGGGGCGTCCAGCACGCGTACGGACAGCAGCCGTACGGTCATGTCCACCCGCTCCAGGCTCCGGCCGAGGACCACGAATCGCCAGCTGTCGTCGCGGCTCATCGTCGAGTCGGCCAGACCGAAGAAGAGGGCGGCCCGGCGGCGTACGAGTTCCAGATAGGCGTACGGGCCGGTGCGGCGGGCCGCCATGCGCTGGTCGGCGAGGGCGTGCCAGGTGGAGTTGAGGCACTCCCACATCTCGGAGGAGACGGCCTCGCGAGCGCTGCGGGCATTGAGGCGGGCCGCGCCCAGCGCACCTTCGATCGAGCAAGTGGAGCGGGCGTCGAAGGCCAGCTGGTCAAGGACCTGCTGCATGTCGACGCGCGTGTCTCCCGCGTCGACGCCGAGGATCGCATACAGCGAGCGGCAGGCCACGTCCTCGTCCCGCCAGGGGTCTTCGAGCAGCCGGTGCAGATACGCGTCGAGGATGCGGCCGGTGGCGTCCGCCCGCTCGACGTACCGGCCCGTCCAGGTCAGTGCTTCGGCGATGCGGGAGAGGATCACGTCATTCACGGCCGAACCTCCTCGATCAGTGTTCGCGCCGTCCGGGGGTGTCCGGTGCGAGGTCGTCACTGCTGTTGCGCCCCTTCCTGCGGGAGGAGGCGCTCCCCGTCGGGGCCGAGCTGGCGCGGGGCGACGTCCAGTACGGCGCCGGGCTCCTCCGGACGCCGCCCGCCCACCGGACCCTCCGCGAGGACCCAGGTGTCCTTGGAGCCGCCGCCCTGGCTGGAGTTGACGATGAGGTTGCCCTCCTGGAGCGCCACCCGGGTGAGCCCGCCGGGCAGCACCCACACGTCGCTGCCGTCGTTCACGGCGAACGGCCGCAGATCGATATGGCGCGGCGCCATCCGCTCGCCCGCGAGGGTCGGCGAGGTGGACAGGGCGACGGGACGCTGAGCGATCCAGCCACGCGGATCGGCGATGACCTCTTTGCGTACGCGATCCAGCGTGGCCTTGTCCGCATGCGGACCGATGACGATGCCCTGCCCGCCGGCGCCGTCGACGGGCTTCACGACCAGTTGGTGGAGCTGGTCGAGGACGGCCTCCAACTGCCCTGGTTCCTCTGGGCGAAACGATTCGACATTGGGGAGGACCGGTTCCTCGGCGAGGTAGTACCGGATGAGGTCGGGGACGTACGTATACAGCAGCTTGTCGTCCGCGATGCCGTTGCCGACGGCGTTCGCGAGTGTGACGTTCCCGGCCTGGGCGGCGCTCATGATGCCGGGGCAGCCGATGACGGAGTCGGGGCGGAAGTGGAGCGGGTCGAGGAAGTCGTCGTCGAGCCGCCGGTATACGACATGGACCGGCATCTCGCCGCGCGTCGTCCGCATCCAGACGCGGTTTCCGCGGCACACGAGGTCGTGACCCTCGACGAGCTGCACGCCCATCAGCCGGGCGAGGAGGGCGTGTTCGAAGTAGGCGGCGTTGCTGGGGCCGGGGGTGAGGACGACGACGCGCGGGTCGCCGACCCCGTCGGGCGCGGCCGCGCGCAGCGCCGCGTACAGGCGCTGCCCGTAGCCGTCGATCGGGCACACCTGCTGTTCGGCGAAGAGGGAGGGGAAGATCCGGGTCATCGCGCGCCGGTTCTCGATGACGTACGAGACCCCGGACGGCACCCGTACGTTGTCCTCCAGGACGCGGAAGTCGCCGGCCTCGTCGCGTACGAGATCGATGCCGGCGACATGGATACGCACCCCGCCCGGCGGCTCCACACCGTGCGCGGCCCGGTGGAAATGCCCGGAGTTGATGAGCAGCCTCCAGGGCACGACTCCGTCCTCGAAGGCCCGGCACGGCCCGTACGCGTCGGCGAGATAGGCCTCGAGCGCCCTGACCCGCTGGGCGACCCCGCGCTGGATCAGATCCCACTCGAGGGCGTCGAGGACCCGCGGCACGAGGTCCAGCGGCCAGGGTCTCTCCTCGCCCGCGAAGGCGTAGGTCACGCCACGATCCGTGAACGCACGCGCCATCTGATCGGCCTTGAACCGGAGTTCGGCCGATTCCATCGGCTGAAGCGCCGCCAGCACCGGCTCATAGGCGGCCCTGACCTCACCCGGCCGCTCAAACATCTCGTCCCACGCGTCGGCCAGCGCGTACGCGTCAAATATGTCCGCCATGGCCTGACGGTAGGTGTGGTAGGTAACGCCCTGATCACTGGGGGATTTCGAGCAGTTCACGGGGGTGATCGGGGGTGGGGGTGCGTTGATGGCGCGTAGGGCGGATCGGATCTTGTAAACGTGTCCTTGACACGACATGGGTGTCAAGGGAGCCTTTACAAGTGTGAGCAGTCCACGAGGTGAACTCGCCGAACTGGCCGCAAAGATGGCGGCGCTCGCCCGCCTGCTCGCCGACGTCACCCAGCGCAACGACGCCGTGCCCGCCGAGCTCATCAGCGTGCAGATCGCGCGTGACCTGGCTGCCATGTCAGACACCGCATTGCGCGTGAGTGTCGAGCGAGCCCGTGCCGCCGGGCGTACCTGGCAGGAGATCGGTGACCTGCTTGGTGTCAGTCGGCAGGCCGCGTTCCAGCGCTTTGGACGCCCCCTCGACCCACGGACAGGAGAACCCATGAGCCACGCCGCACTCCCGGACGCCGCGAACCGCGCGACGGACCTGTTCGTCAACTGGATCGAAGGACGACACGACGAGATCGTCGCTCACTTCGACCCGACGATGACCGCGCAGCTTCCGCCCGACGGGATAGCCGCCGCCTGGGCCGAGATCATCGGCATGGTCGGCGCGTATGAACGAATGGACAAGCCCCTGGTCCGGCAACTGGGCGACCACACAGTCGTGGACGTCCCACTGGAATTCGAAGCCGGCCAGATGAAAGGCCGCGCCACCTTCAACAAAGAAGGCCAGGTCAGCGGCCTGTTCATCCTCACTCCCGAAACTCCCTGACCGATACGCAAACCGTTGACCTTCGGCAACAGCTCGCACTCGTCGGTCAGTTGAGGGCCGCCGGTCTGCGAGGAGCCGATGGCTCAGTCGTTGGCCCGTGCGTATGCGTCAAATGCGTCCGCCATGGTGTGACGGTGGATGTGGCAGGTAAAGCGGCTATCACTGGGGGATTTCGGGCAGCTCACACGGGACTTCGGTGTCCCGCTGCGGCTTGCGCGGTCCGTCCTGTCGTACGGATGTATTCGGCCAAGGTGTGGTCCGGAGGCTCGGCACCGGTCGTGCGCGTGTCCACCATGCACCGAACGTGAGTGCTGTCGCTGCCGTCATGTTGTTGCAATGGAGCATGCGGAGGTGCGGACAATCCGTAAGGCACTGGGGCATTGAGGTCCGCGTATGAGGTCGAGTCGTGTTGCGGAGGCGGGGACGGCCGCGCATAGTTGCGCTCCGAAGAGGCTGGAACCGGGGGTTGGGGAGATGGCCGGGCACGGGACGCAGGCGCATTCGCACGGTGCTGACCGTCTGTGTGACGCGGGGGACCGGGTGTACTCCCGGGCGGTACGGCGCGGCCGGGTGTCGCGCGAGGATGCCGAGACCGTGCCCTGCCTGGTCGAGCTCGCGCTGTTGCATCCCGACCCCGACGACATGCGGTACCTGGTGCCGACCTCGCCGCAGGAGGTCATGACGCGGCTGCTGCGGGAGATGCACGAGGACGTCGTCGCGGCGCAGGCACGGATGGGTGCGACCGTGTCCGCCTTCGAGTGGTACGCCTCCCTGGGCGGCGACGCGCGGTCGCCCGCTGAGGGCGTGGCGATCCGGGTGCTCGACGGGCTGCCCCGGATCCGTGCCGCCATGGACGCGGCGACGGAGGCATGTACGTCCGAGGTGCTGGCCGTCCAGCCCGGCGGCATCCGCCGTGAGGACGAGCTCTCCGAAGGGCTGCACCGGGCGCTCGCGCTCCGCCGGCGGGGCGTACGGATGCGCGACCTGTACACACACGTCGCCCGGCATGGGCAAGGCCTGCTCAACTACATGGAGCTGATGGGCGACGCGGCCGAGGCCCGCACCCTCGACGAGGTCCCCGAGCGGCTCATCGTCTTCGACCGGACGGTCGCCCTGATCCCTGCAAGCCCCGACCGCACGATCGCGTTGGAGCTGCGTCACCCTGCCCTGGTCGACTACCTGGTCACCGTCTTCGAACGGCTCTGGCGCCTCGCGGTCCCCCTCACCGCGCCCCTCCCGGACACGGGCATCGAGGGCATCACCCACCGCGAACGCTCCATCGCGGCGCTGCTGGCGGAGGGGCACCAGGACGCGGTGGTCGCGGAGCGGCTGGGCATCAGTGTCCGTACGTGCCGGGCGCACATCGCGCGGTTGTCGGAGACGCTGGGGGCCGCCAGCCGTACGCAGCTGGGGGTCCGCATCGCCCAGGCGGGCCTCGACGGCCCGCCGCGCTCTCCGGAGCTTGAGCCCCTCACCGCTCCTGGTCCGGCTGCTCCAGAATCCCCGACTGGCCGATGAGGTAGCCGAGTTGGGCTCGGCTTTCGCTGCCCAGGGTTTCGGCGAGTTTGGCGATGTGGACGCGGGTGGTGCGGACGTTCATGCCGAGGCGTTCGGCGATCGCAGTGTCGGTGTGGCCTTCGATGAGGAGGCTTGCGATGGCGCGCTGGCGGGGGGTGATGCCGTTCAGGGTGGGTTGGGTGGCCGCCTCGGGGTACATGGGTGTGCCCAGGCGCCACAGGCGTTCGAAGGTCGTGACGAAGAAGGAGATCAGGGCCGGGTTACGGACCTCCAGTGCGAGCGTGCGGTCCTTGCTCGCCGGGATGAACGCCACGGTGCGGTCGATGATGATCAGCCGTTGGGTGACTTCGTCCAGTGTGCGCGCTTCGACGTCGCCCTTGATGAGTTCGTAGCGGGCGATCACCGGGGGCCAGTGGCGGGCGGTGTGCTGGTAGAGAGTGCGGATCCGGGCGCCCCGGTCCAGCATTGCCTGGTCACGGTCCAGGGCGGTCAGAGTGTTGGAGGGCTGGCCGATGTGGGGCTGGACGGCGAGGAGTTCCTCGTTCGCGTCGGCCATGGCCTGCGCGATGGCCCGGTTGATCCGCTCCGTGCCACTGAGCGTGCTGATCGTTGAGGTGTCCGCTGCTGCCGTATGACGGCCGTCGATCCGCATGAGCGGCGCGAACGCTTCGGCCAGGCGCGCCTCGCGCTGTCGCTGCCGAGCGATGTCCTCGGCGGAGGTGTGCAGAAGCCGAGGGAGCGCTATGGCAGGGGCGACGGGACGCAGCCAGCGGATGTCCTCGAGGTCCGGCTCAAGCAAGGAGGAATCGATCAGGCAGGGAAGGGAGTCCGCCTCCTGATGGGGAACACCGCCCTCGCGCAACGCGCGGGCATACAGCTCCAGACCCGCCTCGCACGGCTCGTCGGCTCTGTGCCCGTGCGGCCCGGTGGTCACCTGTGACTCTCCTCCCTCGGCGTTCAGTGATCCTGGTCCAGGATCCCCGACTGCGCTATGAGGAAGCCGAGTTGGGCCCGGCTACCGCTGCCGAGAGCGGTGGCCAGCTTGGCGATGTGAGCGCGACAGGTACGTACGTTCATGCCAAGCCGGCGGGCTATGGCCTCGTCGACGTAACCCTCCACCAGAAGCTTCGCTATGGAGTGCTGGATGTCGGTGATGCCGTCGGGGGCGGTTTCGTAGGGAGCGCCCGCGTCCAAGGGGACCGAACGGCCCCACATGAACTCGAAGACCTTGATCAGATAGCGGACGAGCCCGGGATGACGGAGCTCGAGGGCGACCTGTCCGTCGTCCCGCGTGGGAATGAAGGCGACTGTCTCGTCGCAGATGATGAGTCGCTCGACGAGTTCGTCGATGGTGCGGTACTCCACCTTGCCGTTGGAGAACTGGGCCACGTAGGCCAGGGTCTCGGGGCTGTAGCGGGCGGTGTGCTGGTAGAGGGTCCGTATGCGGCAGCCCCGTTCGATCAACGGCCTGTCTCGTTCCAGTCCTTGATGGAGTGTGTGCTCGAGACGCCGTCGGCTTGGCTGGACCGTGAGCATCTCGGACTGGCACTGGGCCGTGGCCAGATCGAGTGCCGCATTGATCCGCTCGATGCCCTCCAGCACCGTGATCGAGTGGGTCGTCGACGTCGCCTGGGCGCTGAGGGCCATGAACGGCTCGAAAGCGTCGGCCAGTTCGATCGACATCCGCCGGTGCTTGGTGATCTCGTGCTCAATCGGGTTGAGCCGCTGGGCCAGGGCGATCGACGGGGGAACCGGGCGCAGCCAGTTCGCGTCGTCGGGGTCGGGGTGCAGGAGAGCGAACTCCATCAGGCAGGGAGCGGGCTCCACGTCCGCTCGGGAGATGCGTCCCGTGCGCAGAGCGTTCCCGTAAAGGCGGCGACCTTCCTCGCACAGCTCAGTCACTCCATGAGGATGTGTCTGCTTAGTCGCATTTGTAGCCAAATCTCCACCCCCCAGGGTCCTGAACGTGCAGGAACATGATGCATCCATTCGGTGGCCATGACGTGCCCGAATGCGCCATCGTCGTAATCGACGGGGGAGAGGTGACCTTCAAATGAGGACGAAGCCGACTATGCATAAGAGAATGCTTCGCTCGGCGCTTGCCGCCGCCTTCTCCGCCGTTGTGGCCTTCGGTGCCGTAACCGGCGTCGTGGCTACGCAGGGTGACACTCGGCCGGAGGATAGTACGTGGCGCGTGAGCACCACGACCACTGCCGCCGACCCCGGAGACAGTACCTGGGTCGGTGCGGCGTCTGTTCCCGATCCCGGCGACAGTACCTGGGGCAGTCCGGCGTCCGTCGGCGGTGACGATGACAGCACCTGGTCCGTAGGCGACAGCACGTGGGTTGCCCAGTCATGACCACCCCACCCGACGACCGCTCCTTCCGCCGGGAAATGGCCACGGCCTACCGCTCCGGCTGGCACTTCATCGACCTGGTCACCGCCATCCCCCACAGCGGCGACTCGCTGATGGTGACCGTCTTCGGAGAGCCGGTCGTCGTCACCCGGGACGAGGACGACGACGTGCGGGCGTACCGGTGTCTGCGGCGCCCGCGTGGAGCGCCGCAGCCCGTGCGGTGTGCCATTCGGTACGGAATGATCTTTGTGAACCTCGACCAGCGCGACCACCGGCTGGTCGAGCCGGAAGCCCCGGACGTACGAACCATCTCAGCCACCCCCCGCAGTGCCTGACGCGATTCCCCCGTCGTAGTAGATCGCTCAGGTGCTTCCCCCCGCAGCGGCGTCACCGTGACCTGAACACGGTGACGCCGCTGTCGTTTGCGCGGAATCTCCGGGTATGCGGTGGTTCCGGGAGCTGTCAAGCACGGCTGGATTCCGTCGATTTTCGTCTGCATGTGCAGCGGCCTCCTTGACCGGCCTCCATCGTCTCCTTGAGTGGAATAGACTCAACTTTGTGTACGTTGCTGAAGTCAGCGTTGAGTGATGACAGAACCACGCCTGACGACGGCTGACGCAAGGAGGAGACAGCGGACGTGGACGCCGAGCTGACCAACAGGAGCCGGGACGCGATCAACGCGGCCAGCAATCGGGCCGTGTCCGAGGGGCACCCGGATCTCACCCCCGCGCACTTGCTGCTGGCGCTGCTCGAGGGGCAGGAGAACGAGAACATCACCGACCTGCTGGCCGCGGTGGAGGCGGACCAGGCGGCGGTACGGAACGGCGCCGAGCGCGTGCTGAGCGCGCTGCCCAGCGTGACCGGCTCGACCGTCGCCCCGCCGCAGCCCAACCGTGAGCTGCTCGCCGTGATCGCCGACGCCACGGAGCGGGCCAAGGAGCTGGGTGACGAGTACCTCTCCACGGAGCACCTGCTCATCGGTATCGCCGCGAAGGGCGGCCAGACCGGGGACGTACTCTCCCAGCAGGGCGCCAGTGCGAAGAAGCTGCTGGAGGCCTTCCAGAAAGCGAGGGGAGGGCGCCGCGTGACCACACCGGATCCCGAGGGCCAGTACAAGGCACTCGAGAAGTTCGGCACCGACTTCACGGCCGCCGCGCGTGAGGGCAAGCTCGACCCCGTCATCGGGCGGGACCAGGAGATCCGGCGCGTCGTACAGGTGCTGTCCCGGCGTACGAAGAACAACCCCGTCCTCATCGGCGAGCCCGGCGTCGGCAAGACCGCCGTCGTCGAGGGGCTGGCCCAGCGCATCGTCAAGGGCGATGTGCCCGAGTCCCTCAAGAACAAGCGGCTCGTCGCGCTCGACATCGGCGCGATGATCGCGGGCGCCAAGTACCGCGGTGAGTTCGAGGAGCGGCTGAAGACCGTGCTCGCGGAGATCAAGGACTCCGACGGGCAGATCATCACGTTCATCGACGAGCTGCACACCGTCGTGGGCGCGGGCGCCGGCGGTGACTCCGCCATGGACGCGGGCAACATGCTCAAGCCCATGCTCGCGCGCGGTGAGCTGCGCATGGTCGGCGCCACGACCCTCGACGAGTACCGCGAGCGCATCGAGAAGGACGCGGCGCTGGAGCGGCGTTTCCAGCAGGTGCTGGTCGCCGAGCCGACCGTCGAGGACTCGATCGCGATTCTGCGCGGGCTCAAGGGGCGGTACGAGGCCCATCACAAGGTGGTGATCGCGGACAGTGCGCTGGTCGCCGCGGCCACGCTCTCCGACCGGTACATCACCTCACGCTTCCTGCCCGACAAGGCCATCGACCTGGTCGACGAGGCCGCCTCCCGGCTTCGTATGGAGATCGACTCGTCCCCCGTCGAGATCGACGAACTCCAGCGCGGCGTCGACCGGTTGCGGATGGAGGAGCTCGCCCTCAGCAAGGAGACCGACCCCGCCTCCCGCGAGCGCCTGGAGAAGCTGCGCCGCGATCTCGCCGACAAGGAGGAGGAGCTGCGCGGCCTCACCGCCCGCTGGGAGAAGGAGAAGCAGTCTCTCAACCGGGTCGGTGAGCTGAAGGAGAAGCTCGACGAACTGCGCGGGCAGGCCGAACGCGCCCAGCGCGACGGCGACTTCGACACCGCGTCCAAGCTGCTGTACGGCGAGATCCCGGCCGTGGAGAGGGACTTGGAGGCCGCCTCGGAGGAAGAGGAGGAGGCGTCCAAGTCGGGGTCCAAGTCCGACACGATGGTGAAGGAGGAGGTCGGCGCGGATGACATCGCGGACGTCGTCGCCGCGTGGACCGGTATCCCCGCCGGGCGGCTCCTGGAGGGCGAGACGCAGAAACTGCTGCGTATGGAGGAGGAGTTGGGGCGTCGCCTGATCGGCCAGACCGAGGCCGTACGGGCCGTCTCGGATGCCGTACGACGCACGCGTGCGGGTATCTCGGACCCCGACCGCCCCACCGGATCCTTCCTCTTCCTCGGGCCGACGGGTGTCGGCAAGACCGAACTGGCCAAGGCGCTCGCGGACTTCCTCTTCGACGACGAGCGGGCGATGGTCCGTATCGACATGTCGGAGTACAGCGAGAAGCACAGCGTGGCGCGGCTGGTCGGCGCCCCGCCCGGCTATGTCGGCTACGAGGAGGGCGGCCAGCTGACCGAGGCCGTGCGCCGTCGCCCGTACAGCGTCGTACTGCTCGACGAGGTCGAAAAGGCGCACGCGGAGGTCTTCGACATCCTGCTCCAGGTGCTGGACGACGGACGCCTCACGGACGGACAGGGCCGCACGGTCGACTTCCGCAACACGATCCTGATCCTCACCTCGAACCTGGGCAGCCAGTTCCTGGTCGACCCGATCACCAGCGAGGCGGAGAAGAAGGAGCAGGTCCTCGAGGTGGTCCGCGCCTCCTTCAAGCCGGAGTTCCTGAACCGCCTGGACGACCTGGTCGTCTTCTCGGCCCTGACGAAGCCCGAACTGGAACGCATCGCCAGGCTCCAGATCGACCGCCTCACCAAGCGCCTCGCCGAACGCCGCCTCACCCTGGAGGTCACCGACGAGGCCCTGACCTGGCTCGCCGACGAGGGCATGGACCCCGCCTACGGCGCCCGCCCCCTCCGCCGCCTCGTCCAGACCGCCATCGGCGACCGCCTCGCCAAGGAGATCCTCGCGGGCGAGGTCAAGGACGGCGACACGGTACGGGTGGACTCCTTCGGGGATGGCCTGATCGTGGGGCCGGTGACGGGCAAGACGTTGTAATACGGCGCAATACGCTGTCTCCATGGGCACTCTGAACGTCCGCACGGACGAGGCCATGGAGACAGCGCTGAGCGCACTGGTGGAGGAGTACGGCTCCCGTAGGGAGGCGGTGCGGCATGCGCTTCTGCGCGCGTACAAGGCGAAACTGATCGAGCAGGCGAAGGCTGACGCCGAGCGCCTGGCCAACGACCCGGACGACCAGGCGGAGATGCTCGCCATTCAGCGGTACATGGGTGTCGCCGAGTGATCTTCCGGGGGGGGGCGATCTACGAGATCAAGGCCGCGCCGGATGCGCGGGGCCACGAGCAGCAGGGGCGGCGTCGCGCGGTCGTCAGCCAGTCCGGCCGCTTCTCGACGAGCACAGTCACGATCGCGCTCACGTCGGCGAACGCCGGCCCTGCTGGGTACCGCCCGGAGATCGAACTCGACGGGAAGCCGACACGCGTCCTGACCGACCAGATCCACTCGGTCACCCCCGAGCGACTCGGCCACTTCAATGCCTCTCTCGATGCCGACGAGCTGATGGACGTCGACCAAGCCCTCATGCTCAAGCTCGGCCTTTTCTGAGCGCAGCCCCCAGGAGCAGGGCGCATTCGGCCACTTTCGGGAGCCCTTTCCCTGGGGCGGTTGCCGGTCATGGGGCAAGAGAGAGAGGGTGGCGGTGTACGTCTGGTCTCAGCTATGGCCGGACGAGCCAGACGAGCACAGGAGTGTCCAAGTATGTCCATCGACCCGTCCTCGATTCCGAACTTCGGGGGCCAGCCCGAGCCAGAGCCGCAGAGCGGCGGACCAGCGGGCCCCGTCGTCCCGGATCAGGACCTCGTGAAGCAGCTCCTGGACCAGATGGAGCTGAAGTACGTCGTCGACGACGAGGGTGACCTCGCGGCGCCGTGGGAGCAGTTCCGTACGTACTTCATGTTCCGTGGCGAGGGAGACCAGCAGGTCTTCTCGGTGCGGACGTTCTACGACCGCCCGCACAAGATCGACGAGAAGCCCCAGCTCCTCGAGTCGATCGATGACTGGAACCGGCGCACGCTGTGGCCCAAGGTCTACAGCCACACGCACGACGACGGCACCGTCCGCCTCATCGGCGAGGCGCAGATGCTGATCGGTACCGGTGTCAGCCTGGAGCACTTCGTGTCCTCGACGGTCAGCTGGGTGCGGGCCGCCATCGAGTTCGACAAGTGGCTCGTCGAGCAGCTCGGCCTCGAGCAGGAGGTCAACGACGCCGAGAAGCCCGACGACGACGCGGAGTAGCGTCCGCAGGTTTCCACGGGGCTCGCCCCGTACGCGTACGAGAGCCCGGTCAGGGGGCGCGACCAGAGTAGGTCGCGGGCCCGGGCCGGGCTCTCGCCGTCGTGGCAGGGCTCTCACAGCGGCAACCACTCCGTTGGGGATGGTCGCGCCCCGCCGGACTACTGCCGCAGCTTGGGCAGCCGCTTCGTAGCCGCCGCCAGTCTGCCCGTGACCTGAGTATCCCGGCTGCAGCGACTGAGTACGTTGCCCGGTATCAGCGGACCCCGGGCGGCTGGTGCACTGTCGGCATGACCACGGACAGCACACGTACGCGCCCCCTCCGGAAAGCCACGGCCACGGTCACCGCCACCGGTTCGGCTCTCTCGGTGGTGCTGGTCCCGTTGGTGGTCGGGGCCTTGGTGGCGCGGACGGTCGGAGGCGACCCGATGGTGTCGGTCAACGCCCTGATCGCGGGCGGTGGGCAGCGGGCCAGGCTGTCCCGGAGCCAGTTGCGCGGCTACCGCTGCCGGGCGCTCGCGGCGGCGCGGGTTGCGCGGGGTCGCTCGGCCCGGTGGCCGAGCAGGAGGACCGGCGGGGAAACCTCCGTCGGGTCATGAGCACCAGTCCGCCGGGTGCCGGCTGTTACGCGGTCAGCGTCTTGAGCCGGGCGGCCGCCTCTTCCAGCACCGTCGTCCGCTTGCAGAAGGCGAACCGTACGAAGGGCGCGCCCTGCTCGCGGTGGTCGTAGAAGACGGCGTTGGGGATCGCCACCACCCCGCAGCGCTCCGGCAGCGCGCGGCAGAAGGCGAAGCCGTCGCTCTCGCCGAGGGGCCGGATGTCGGTGGTGATGAAGTACGTGCCGGCCGGGCGGAAGACCTTGAAGCCCGCCTGCTCCAGGCCGCCCGCGAGCAGGTCCCGCTTGGCCTGCATGTCCTCGCGGAAGGCGGTGAAGTACGTCTCGGGGAGGGCCAGCGCCTCGGCGACCGCGTACTGGAAGGGCCCGGAAGCGACGTACGTCAGGAACTGCTTGGCCGAGCGGACGGCCGAGACGAGTTCCCGGGGCGCCGTAACCCAGCCCACCTTCCACCCGGTGAACGAGAAGCTCTTCCCGGCCGACCCGATGGTGACCGTGCGGTCGCGCATCCCGGGAAGTGTCGCGAGCGGGATGTGCTCGGCCTCGTCGAAGACCAGGTGTTCGTAGACCTCGTCGGTGACCACGAGGAGGTCGCGTTCGACGGCGAGTGCCGCGATCGCGGTGAGTTCGTCGCGGGTGAGGACCGTGCCGGTGGGGTTGTGCGGGGTGTTGATCAGGAGCAGGCGGGTGCGGTCGGTGACCGCGTCGCGCAGCTCGTCCAGGTCCAGCCGGAACGAGCCCTCGTGCGGGCGCAGCGTCACGGGGACGCGGGTGCCGCCCGCCATCGCGATGCAGGCCGCGTACGAGTCGTAGTACGGCTCGAGCGCGATCACCTCGTCGCCGGGTTCCAGCAGGGCGAGCAGCGCGGCCGCGATCGCCTCCGTCGCGCCCGCCGTGACGAGGACCTCGGTGTCGGGGTCGTACGAGAGCCCGTACCGGCGCTCCTGATGTGCGGCGATGGCCGTGCGCAGCTCGGGGATGCCGGGGCCCGGCGGGTACTGGTTGCCGCGGCCGTCGCGCAGCGCCCGTACGGCCGCCTCGCGGACCTCTTCGGGGCCGTCGGTGTCGGGAAAGCCCTGGCCGAGGTTGATGGAGCCGGTGCTCAGGGCCAGGGCGGACATCTCGGCGAAGATCGTCGTCCCGAACTCGGCGAGACGGCGGCTGAGGAGCGGGCGCGCGGTGGAGGTCATGGCGGCCATCCTGCGCGCAACCTCTGGAGTTGCTCAACTCCGGCTTGAGCTCCGATGGCCGGGGGCATCCCCCTCTCACGCAAGAAGGAACCCGGAAAGAAGCAAGCGGGAACAGCAAGGAAGCAGACCGGAACACAAGTGAGAAGCAACGCCCACGGGGGGTCGCTTCGGGGGAACGACGAAAGGAGGGTGACGCCATGAACATCGGCATCATCCTGGCGGTGGTCGCAATAGTGGTCGTCATCGGTGTGGTCATCGCGAAGAGCGACAGCAGGAGGTCGCGCTCACGTTCGTACAGCGGCTCCAGGCGAGGCGGCAGCTGGTGGGCCTCGGGCGGGGGCGGTAACCACGGGGGTGGCGGCGCGTCGTGCAGCGGTGGCTCGTCCTGCGGAGGCGGGTCGTCCTGCGGGGGCGGCGGGGGAGGATGCGGCGGCGGAGGCAGCTGACACGGGGCAGCTGGTCCGCGGGGGAACCGCATCCGGGCCGTCCGGCACCATGAGGCGTCCGCCGAAGTGTGACACTCAGCGCCAAAGTGTCACACTTTCCGGCGGACGCCTTGCTGCGTGGCCATGTCCCGCAGGGCGCTTGGCAGTTGGGGCGCGCGCGGCGCACTTGGGAGCCGGGGGCGCACTCCCAGGTTGAACTGGTGAGCTGGGGAGCCCTCGGATGGATGGAAACCGTCCGAACATGGGTAAAACTGCTTTGGCAGAAGCGCTTTTCATGATTCCCTGCTAATCCGACGCAGCCCCCGACACATCCTTCTGAGCAGGCAGACCGGGCGATTTCCCGGCGCCGGCCCGGGGTGCGACGGACCCACTCACCCTTTGCGTGCCAGCGGAGCCGACCCATGCTCACGAATCTCAACACCGCCTATACCGACACGCGCGCGGCCGACCTCGCCTGGGCCCTGGGACGCGAGCCGCTCCCCGCGCTCGCGACCCTCGACCTCGAACTGTCCGGCGCGAAGCTCCAGTTGAGACTCCTCGGCGCCTCCCACCAGGTCCTCCTGGAAGAACAGAACGGCACCTGTTCGGAAACCGTCGCCTGCATCCCCGGCAGCAGCACCCCTCTGCCACTGGGCGTCGCCAAACGCGTAGGCGAGTGGGAGTACGAGTTCGCGGCCCGAGTAGAAACGTTGTCACGAGGCTCCTTCGCAGGCCGAGCCCAAGAACTCCTGGCCCTGGTCTCCGACCACCCCCACGGCCTGGCAGGAGTCTTCCCAGGCAACCCCCACGCCTTCACAGCCCTACTGGCCCAACACCACGAGGGCCAGGTCCACTGGAGGACTTGGCACGCGTATCCCCAGGACGGCCAACTGGTGGCTACGAGGACGAGAGTTGGGGTACGGGTGCCGACCCCGGCATAAGCAATGAGGCGAGGGTGCTGCATAAGCGCCGGGTTCGGGGGCGCCCCGTTAGGGGCGCGGGGAACTGCGCGACCAGCCCACAACTACCCGCAGCCGCAAACGAAACAGGCGGAAGCTCCACCCGTGTGAGTGACCCAGCCCGCCGCAGGCGTGACGTACCGTGACCGGGGTGATCGACCCGCACCCCCCGGCCCCGTCCGGTGCGCCGCCCCTGGACGGCGATCCGGGCGGCCGACCGGGCCTGCCGGTCAAAGCAGCCACAGGCCGCGCCCTAGTGCTAGCAGGCGTCTTCGTCTGCGCAGCCTGCGGACTCGTCTACGAACTGGAACTCGTAGCTCTCGCCTCGTACTTGATAGGCGACTCCGTCACCCAGGCCTCCGTCGTGCTCTCGGTCATGGTCTTCGCGATGGGCATCGGCTCACTCGTGGCCAAACGCCTGCGCCACCACGCCGCCGCCGGCTTCGGCGCGATCGAGGCGCTGCTCGCGCTGGTCGGCGGCTGCAGCGCGATGGCCCTGTACGCCGCCTTCGCCTGGACCGGCCACTGGGGCGGAGCCTGGGAGGGCGGCTCCCGCCATCTGCTCGTCGTCTTCTCACTGGTGATCGGACTGCTCATCGGCGCCGAAGTGCCGTTGCTGATGGAGCTGATCCAGCGGATCAGACGGCAGGACGCGGGCCGCGCCGTCGCGGACCTGTTCGCCGCGGACTACGTGGGCGCGCTGGTCGGCGGACTCGCCTTCCCCTTCCTCCTCCTGCCCCTCCTCGGCCAGTTGACCGGCGCCCTGATCACCGGAGCCGTCAACGCGATCGCGGGCGGGGCACTCGTACTCGGCCTGTTCCGGCGGGACTTGACCCGCCGCGGACGCCAACTGCTCGTCGTCGCCAACCTTCTCGTCCTCGGGCTGCTCGGCTCCGCCGCCGTCCACGTCGACGACTTCGAACGGGCCGCGCGGCAGGCGGTGTACGGGCACGACGTACGGGTGGCGCTGCAGACGGATGTACAGGAGATCGTCCTCGCGGGCGGCTCCGGCGGGCGTCCGCTCAGCCTGTTCCTCGACGGGCGGCTACGGGTCAGCGGGCGCGACGAACGGCGCTATCACGAGTCGTTGGTGCACCCGGCGATGGAAAACGGCCCGCACGCGCGCGTGCTCATCCTCGGCGGCGGCGACGGGCTCGCCGTACGCGAAGTGCTGCGGCACCCGGGCGTACGACGGGTCGATGTGGCCGAACTCGATGCCGGTGTCGTGCGGTTGGCGCGCACCGACCCGGCGCTGACCGCGCTGAACAAGGACGCGTTCGGGGATCCGCGGGTGCGCGTCCAGCGCGCGGACGCGTTCGTGTGGCTGAGGGAGACCCCGGACACGTACGACGTGGTGATCTCGGATCTGCCGGATCCCGGGATCACGGCCAGTACGAAGCTGTACTCGCAGGAGTTCTACGGGCTCGCGCGGCGGGTTCTCGCCGAGCGCGGGCGGCTCGTCGTGCACGCGGGTCCGGTGGAGTCCCGGCCGCGGGTGTTCTGGACGGTGGACGCGACGCTGCGGGCGGCGGGGCTGCGGACCGTGCCGTACCGGGTGGGCGGCCGCGACTCGGGCTTCGCGGCCGGGCCCGACCGTACGAGCGGCCCGGCGGGGGCGCCGCGCGACTGGGGGTTCGTCCTCGCGTCCCGTACGGCACCGGTGCTGTCCCTGCCCGGGGCGGCGCGGGCGGCGGAACGTACCCGGGTGCCGGGCCTGCCCGCGTCGACGCTGGTGCATCCGCGGTACGCGGGCTGAACCGAATGCGCTGATACATGGGTGCGGAACGGGCCACGCTGGGTAGGCTCGGCCGACATGGAGCATGAGGTGTTCGTTCCGGTTCCCGTCGAACGTCTCCGGGAAGCGCTCGCCGATCCCGCGCGGGTGGCCCGGGCGGTGCCCGGGCTCCAGCAGGACGCGGGAACGGAGCCTGTCTCCGGACGCCTGAAGGTACGCGTCGGCAGCCACAGCATCACCTACCGCGGAACGGTCCGGATCGCCGGCCAGGACGACGGTTCGTACGCCATCGAAGGCGACGCCACCGAAGCCCGCGGGAGCGGTTCGGTGAAGCTCGCGCTCACGCTGTCGCTCCGCTCGGCTGAAGGGGGCTCGGTGCTGGCCTTTGGGGGGACGGCTTCGGGGGACGGGCGGGTTACTGAGCTGGCGTCGGATGCGGTGGCTTCGGCGGGGGCGCGGTTGCTGAATCGGTTCGGGGAGAATTTGGCGGGGGGCTCGGAGGGCTCCGGGGGTTCGGCGGGGGCTGTTGGGGAGGCCAAGGGGCCTGGTGAGGCGGCGGCTTCTGCCGAGCCGGAGGCTTCTGGTGAAGCCAAGGCTTCTGGTGAGACTGAGGGCACCGGTGCGGGGGAGGCGTCCGCTGCGGCGGAGGGTGCTGGCGAGACTAAGGGTGCTGGGGAAACCGAGTCAGCCACTGAGGCAGAGAGCGCTGGTGACACCGAGGGTGCTGCCGAGCCGGAGGCTGCTGGTGAGCCGGAGGCCGCCTCCGACTCAGCCGCGCAGGACGCGGCCGCCGAGCCGAGCCCCGGTTCCGACTCGGGGATCGCGCCACCCGAAGGGGCCCGGGACGGGGAGGCCTTGGCTGCCGAGGAACCCTCCGTCTACGAGACGGAGGTTCCGCCGCCCTCGCTCGTTCCGTTCGCCGAGGACGACTTCGAGGGTGGGTTCGAGGACGAAGACGAGGATGGGGAGCCTCCGGCTGAGGCCGCGCATGCTCGGCGGACGATGATCGGGCGTAGCGCGGAGGAGGTTGATCACGCGCCGCCGCGTGGGCGGTATGCGCCGGTGCCGGCGCCGGAGGCTGTGTCCGGTAGCGCGGCGCTGCGCTGGGCCGCGCCGGCCGCCGCGCTTGTGGTGGCCTCGGCCATCGTGTTGGGGCGCGTGCTGCGGCGGCGTCGCTAGCCGGGTCGCGGGGCGCGCGGGTTTCTTTCCCCAGCCCCGCCCCTTCCCGAAACTGGGGCTACGCCCCAGACCCCCGCCAGGGGGAGGGTGTGACAGTTGTGTCGCGGCTGCGGGTGCGTTGTGGCTGGGCGCGCAGTTCCCCGCGCCCCTAAAGGGGCGCCCCTCACGCGCCGGACTTGCCGGACCCCCGCTCCCCCTCCAGCGGCGGAGCCGTCACATTCCCATGTGTCCGGCACTCTGGCCGTCGGCAATCCGGCGCCGGTTGCCGCACCGCCGTGAAGGCGACAATCCCGCCCACCAGCACGACCGCGGCGCACAACGGCATCGCCCGCGTGAACGCATCGTCGAATGCGGCAGGCGAGCGATACGCCTCCGCCCCCATCCCCGCGGCCAGCGGCAACGCGGCGACCGCTATCAGGCCCGCCGCGCGGGCCGCCGCGTTGTTGATGCCGCTGGCCAGGCCCGCGCGGGAGGCGTCAACCGAGGCCAGTACGGTCGCCGTCAGTGGTGCGACCAGGGTGACCATGCCGAGGCCCAGCACCAGCAGCGCGGGCAGGACGTCCATGACGTACGACGCGTCCGTGCCCACCCGCAGCATCAGCAGCATCCCCGCCGCGCACAGCAGCGGGCCCACCGTGAGCGGAATGCGCGGGCCGATGCGACGGCCCAGGTCCCCGGCGCGGGCCGACAGGAGCAGCATCAGGACGGTGATGGGCAGCAGTGCCGTACCGGCGCCGAGCGCCGAGTAGCCGGAGACGACCTGCAACTGGAGCGCGGCGAGGAAGAAGAAACCGCCGAAGGCCGCGTACACACACAGGGTCACCAGATTGACCGCCGTGAACTGGCGGGACGCGAAGATGTCGAGCGGCATCATCGGATCGTCCCGCTTCCGCTCGACGTACACGAAGGCGATACCCGCCACGACCCCCGCGGCAGCCGTCCCGGTGACGATCAGCGTGCCGCTGGTGGCCTCGATCAGGGCGTACGTCACCAGGGCGAGGGCGAGCGCGCCGAGGGCCGCGCCGAGTACGTCGAATCCGCGCGCGTGCTTCCGCCCGTCCTTCGACTCCGGTACGTGGCGCAGGGCGATCGGCGCGCACAGCAGCGCGAGCGGGACGTTGAGCAGGAACACCCAGCGCCAGCCGGGGCCGTCCACCAGCCAGCCGCCCACGAAGGGGCCGACCGCGGCGCCGACGCCGCCGAACCCGGACCACAGCCCCACGGCCTTGCCCCGGTCGTCGGGGTGGAAGGAGGCCTGGATGAGGGAGAGCGAGCCGGGGGTGAGCAGCGCGCCGCCGATGCCCTGAAGGGCGCGGGCCGCGACGAGCGCGGGGGCGTTCGGCGCGATGCCGCACAGCAGCGACGCCACCGCGAACCAGATCACGCCGATGACGAAGATCTTCCGGCGCCCGAAGCGGTCGCCGAGGGCGCCGCCGAGGAGGATCAGGCCCGCGAGGGTGACCGTGTACGCGTTGACGGTCCACTGGAGGGCGGCGAGATCGGCGTCGAGGTCGCGGCCGATGCGCGGCAGCGCGACGTTCACGACCGTCGAGTCCAGCAACGCCATGCTCGAACCGAGCACCGTGGTCAGCAGGATCCATCTCCCCGCGGGGGTGCCGATCCTGACGCCTGTGTCCTGCTGGTTCTCCTCGGGAGGGGCAGCCATACCCGGAGCATACGGAACGGTCCGGCACCCCACAGGGTCCCGGACCGTCCGAAAGTACGCCCTACTTGATCAACGGGCGCCTTACTTGGTGACGCGCGCCTTACTTGATCTTCGTGCCGGTCGACCGGAGGTTCTGGCAGGCCTCCACCACACGCGCGGCCATCGACGCCTCGGCGGCCTTGCCCCACGTCCGCGGGTCGTACAGCTTCTTGGAGCCGACCTCGCCGTCGACCTTCAGGACGCCGTCGTAGTTCCGGAACATGTGGTCGGCGACGGGGCGCGTGAAGGCGTACTGCGTGTCCGTGTCGATGTTCATCTTGACCACGCCGTTCTCCAGCGCGGTCGCGATCTCCTGCTCCGTGGAACCGGAACCGCCGTGGAAGACGAAGTCGAACGGGGAGGCCTTGCCGTACTTGGCGCCGACGCCCTCGTTCAGCTCCTTGAGCAGCTCGGGGCGCAGGACGACGTTGCCCGGCTTGTACACGCCGTGCACATTGCCGAACGACGCCGCCAGCAGATAACGGCCCTTCTCGCCCAGGCCCAGTGCCTCGGCCGTACGGATCGCGTCGTCGACCGTCGTGTACAGGGAGTCGTTGATCTCGTGCGAGACGCCGTCCTCCTCGCCGCCCGTCGGGGTGATCTCCACCTCGAGGATGATCTTCGCGGCGCGGGCGCGCTCCAGGAGCTCCTGGCCGATCGAGAGGTTGTCGGCGAGGGTCTCCGCGGAGCCGTCCCACATGTGGGACTGGAACAGCGGGTTCTCGCCGCGCGCCACGCGCTCCTCGGAGACGGCCAGCAGCGGGCGTACGTACCCGTCGAGCTTGTCCTTGGGGCAGTGGTCCGTGTGCAGGGCGACCGTGATGTCGTACTTCTTGGCGACGATGTGCGCGAACTCGGCCAGCGCGACCGCGCCGGTGACCATGTCCTTGCTGTGCTGGCCGCCCAGGAACTCCGCACCACCGGTGGACATCTGGATGATGCCGTCGCTCTCGGCCTCCGCGAAGCCGCGGAGCGCAGCGTGCAGGGTCTGCGACGAGGTCACGTTGATGGCCGGGTAGGCGAACTTGCCTGCCTTCGCCCGGTCGAGCATCTCGTTGTAGACCTCGGGGGTTGCGATGGGCATGGTCCGCTCCTTGTATGTGCGGGTGGAGTTCTGCTTTACAGCCCTGACCTAGGGGGCGACGTCATCGTCGGCCCCATCTTTCCAGAATTGGCCGGATGATCCAGCCACGCGGCCCGGGCCTGTGGACAACTCCCGTCCGGGGCCTCGGGTCACCTGTGGACAACTCCCTGTGGACACCGCTCAGTCCAGGCCCAGCTCGTCCTTCGAGTACGCGAAGAGATACGGCACCCCGGCGCCTTCCTGGATCTTCTCGGCGGCTCCCGTGGCCCGGTCGACGATCGTCGCGACGGCGACGACCTCGGCCCCGGCCTCCCGTACCGCCTCGACGGCGGTCAGCGGGGAGCCGCCGGTGGTGGAGGTGTCCTCGACGACCAGCACCCGGCGGCCCTTGATGTCCGGCCCTTCGACGCGGCGTTGCAGGCCGTGCGCCTTGGCGGCCTTGCGGACGACGAACGCGTCGAGCCGCCGCCCGCGCGCGGCGGCGGCGTGCAGCATCGACGCGGCCACCGGGTCGGCGCCCATGGTGAGCCCGCCCACGGCGTCGTACTCGAGCCCGTCGGTCAGGTCGAGCAGCACCTGGCCGACGAGCGGGGCGGCCTCGCCGTCGAGGGTGACGCGGCGCAGGTCCACGTAGTAGTCGGCCTCAAGACCCGAGGAGAGGGTCACCTTGCCGTGCACCACGGCCTTGTCCTTGATCTGCTGCAGCAGCGTGCCGCGTACGTCCGTCATGCCCGCCAGCTTAGAGCCGCCCGCCACCGGGTCCAGATGCCCTGGCTCAGAGCCGCCGCCAGGACCACGTGGTCGTGGCTTCCAGGGGCTCGATCGGGGTCACCAGGCGGGGGAGGGTGTTGAGCCCGTTGGGCGGACCGGTCTGCGGCTCCACGCACACGGCCGCCTCCTGCTCGTCGTACACGACGACCCACTCCTCGCGGCTGGCCACCTTCAGCTCCAGCTGCCCCGGCCAGGTCAGGGTGACGTCGACGCCTCCGGGCATCCCGAAGCAGTCGTCCCAGGGCCCTGGTTTCGGGTCGAGCCGCCGCCCGGTGGGCAGATGGTCGTCGCCGCGCTCCTCCTGCCAGGCGGCCGAGAAGTCGATGCGCACGTCGTCACCGCCGAGGTTCCGGTTGAACCACGGGTGCCAGCCGATCTGCGCCGGAAAGGAGTCGTCGTACGTCTCCACGGACATGGTCAGCGTCAGCGCGTCCTCGGCCAGCGAGAAAACCTGCGTGACGCGGCCCGCGTACGGCCAGGGTTCGACGAGGTCGTACGTGATGACGGCTTCGGTCGCGCTCGTACGAGCCGTCCGCCAGGCCGCGTCGCGGGTGGTCCCGTGGATGGCGTGCGGCGGGGAGTTGAGCGGCAGTTGGTGCACGGTGGCCCCGTTCAGGAACCGCCCGTCCCTCAGACGCCCACACCAAGGCACCATCGGAAAGCTCCCGAACTTCCCACCCTGCCGCAGCAGTTCAACCCCACCAACCCGCAGCCCACCGACCCGCCCACCGTTCCCCGGCCGCACGGCCACCTCCGCGTCACCCGCGGTCAGCGTGATGTCTTCGTTATGCACGGCATGACCCTACTGGTCGGACGATCGGCGAGCGGTGGCGCCCCGTAAGGGGCGCACGTGTATCAATGTGCGGCTCCGCAGCGCCCCTTTAGGGGCGCGGGGAACTGCGCGACCAGCCACAACGGACCCGCGGCCGAGACGCAACCTGTCGCCCCACCCCCTTATGGGGGGCCTGGGGGCGCAGCCCCCAGTTTCGGGAAGGGGCGGGGCTGGGGAAAGAAGCCCCCCCGCGACACCCACCCCGACGCCGGGCAACTGTTACCGCTTGAGCGCCGCGTAGGCTTCGGCGCTGCTGTCCTGCAAAAACTGCCAGCACCGTTCCGCCTCGTCCTTCTCGCCGACCGAGTCGGCCGCGCGAGCAAGCGCCGCAAGGCACCGCAGGAAGCCACGATTGGCGCGGTGGTCCCAGGGAATGGGCCCATGCCCCTTCCACCCGGACCGCCGCAGCTGGTCGAGCCCCCGGTGATAGCCGGTACGTGCATACGCGTACGACTCCACCACACGCCCCGCCTCAAAGGCGTCATCGGCAAGCATGGCCCAGGCCAGCGAGAACGTAGGGTGCTTCGCCGCGACCTCGGCTGGCGCGAGGGACTCCTCGCCCAGCATGCGGTACGCGTCTTCGTTCTCCGGCAGGTGCGTCGGGTCAGGGCCGCCGAGCAGGTTCTTGTGAGTCGTCATGCATGCAGTCTGCCACTTTGCGGTCAGGCGTTCGGGCACTCGACGGTCCGCCAGATGGCGAGGGCCCGGAGCCGGCGATCGGGGCCTTCTTCGGTGGCTGCGGCGGTTTCGTGGGCCACGGGTGCGGCCGTTTCCGGGAAGCGAGATCCTCCGCCCAGCCGACCGTCACGATCGCCGCGGCGAGCAGCGGCCAGACCAGCAGGAACAGCAACCAGTCCGAACCCAGCGGCAGATACTGCTCCAGGAACGGCACTTGCCACATCCGGTCGGTCAGCGCCACGGCGAGGATCAGCGCGACTTCGTGCCACAGGTAGATCGTGACGGCACGGGCGTTGAAAAGCCGGACAAATGCATCGAGCCACGGCCACCGGGGCAGCGAACGCGGCCGGAACCGCATGAGAAGCAGCACAAACCCCAGCGACCACAGTGCCTGCCCGAGCGGGATCGAGCCCAGGTCGTAGCCCGCGTCCGTGGGATGCGTAAACGTGAACCAGCCGCCCGCCGCCAGCAACAGCACCGAGACGGCACAGACGGTACGGGCCCGCAGCGCGTCCAACGAACCGTCCTGGTGGGCGAAGCCGAGCAGCCAGCACGCACCGAAGACCCCGAAGTCGGTGAGGGCCGAACCGACCAGGACCGGCAAATCCACCAGCTCGTACTGGCTGACCGCGGCCAGCGCCAGAAAGCCCCCGAGGAGCGGAAGCGGGGCGCGCCGCCAGGCCCACAGCAGGGCGGGGGAGAGCAGCACGAACCACAGGTAGGCCCGTACGTACCAGAGCGTCCCGGTCAGCTGCTCGCCCCACTCGCTGCCCGGCGGATCGCCCAGCGGCACCACCCACAGCAGCAGCCGCGGCAGTTCTACGGGACTCCAGCCGCGCGCCAGCATCCAGCAGACCGCGACGGCGGCGAACACCCAGAACGGGATGAGCAGCCGCCGCATCCTGCCGCGGATCACGGACAGCGCAGGCCTGCTGAGCGAGCGCGCCATCAACGAGCCGGCCAGCGCGAACATCACCCCGAGCGAGGGGAAGAGAAGCGTCAGCCAGGCCCAGCCGAAGGTGTGGTACGTGACGACGCGGACCAAGGCGAGGGTGCGCAGCAGATCGAGGTAGCGGTCGCGTCCGGCGGGGCGGGCCGGGGGCGTGGACGGTGCCGCGCCCGCGGTCCTCTGCTCCGGGATGCTGCCGACCGAGGCCGCCGAGCCGAGCGGGGTCGCCGAGCCGAGCGAAGTCGTCGACGCCGACTTCGGCCCGTCTCCCTTCGCCATGACGCGCGCGCCCACCTCCCCCGTCCTGCGCAGCTTCTGCCACCGCAGCCGCCCGCCGCTGATCGCCGTGAGACAGGCCTGGATCAGCACCAGATACATCAACTGCCGGTAGACCAGCTGCTGGAAGGGCAGCGCCCACAACTCCCGCAGCCGTTCGCCATCGAGCCGGAAGGCGTACGCGGCGCAGGCCGCCTGGATGCCGAGTACCGCGCACCAGGCCAGGGCCGTACGCCCTGGGTCCATGAAGACGAAGCCGTAGATGGCGAACAGGTCGATGAGTGGGGCGAGCAGCGGGGTCAGCACCATGAAGACGGTGACCAGCGGTAGCCCGACCCGGCCGAAACGCCCGGAGTGCCCGCTGTCGCGCAGTGCGCCGCGGTGCTTCCACATCGCCTGCATGGTGCCGTACGACCACCGGTAGCGCTGGCGCCACAGCTCGCCGAGCGAACCCGGGGCCTCGGTGTGGGCGAGGGCCTTCTCCTCGTACACCACCTGCCAGCCCGCCCGGTGCAGGGCCATGGTGATGTCGGTGTCCTCGGCGAGCGTGTCGTCGCTCATCCGCCCGGCCTCCTCGAGCGCGACGCGGCGGAACCCGCCGATGGCGCCGGGGATGGTGGGCATGCAGCGCAGCAGGTCGTACATGCGGCGGTCGAGGTTGAAGCCCATCACGTACTCGATGTGCTGCCAGCGGCCGATCATGGTGGTGCGGTTGCCGACCTTGGCGTTGCCCGCGACCGCGCCGACGGCGGGGTCGGCGAAAGGCTGCACCAGCTGCCGTACGGTGTCCGGCTCGAAGACCGTGTCGCCGTCCATCATCACGATCAGGTCGTGACGGGCGTGCGCGATCCCGGTGTTGAGGGCGGCGGACTTGCCGCTGTTGCGCTGGGTGAGGACCGTGACGTTCGGCAGGTCGAGCGCGGCGGCGATCTCGGGGGTGCCGTCGGTCGAACCGTCGTCGACCACGATGATCTCGATGGGATGGTCGCTCTCGGCGAGCGAGCGCAGGGTGTCGGCGATGCACTCGCTCTCGTTGTACGCGGGGATGATCACGCTCACCGGTTCGGTGACCGGTTCGCCGTCTCCCCAGGTGAAGTCCGGTGCGCGGCGGGCGCGGGCATGGCGGCGGGCGAGGACGAGCATCGCCAGGAACCGGCCCAGCACCAGCACACCGACGACGGCGAGCAGACCGGCGAGCACGGGCAGCGCCCACTCGGAGAGGACCACCGCGGCCACGAAGACCCGGCCCCGCCACAGCTCGGTGTCGGACACGGGCTGGTTCAGCGGGCCGGACCCGGCGGCGTCGGCGACGGTGGTGAACCGGTAGCCGCGCGCCTTGAGTTGAGGGATCAACCGGTCCAGGGCCTCGACGGTCTGGGAGCGGTCGCCGCCGGAGTCGTGCAGCAGGACAATCGCCCCGTCGTCGCCCTCGGGCACGGCCGCGTCGACGATCTTCTGGACACCCGGCCGCTTCCAGTCCTCGGTGTCCCGGTCGATGAACGCGACGAGATAGCCCTGCTCGCCGAGCCGCTCGACCACCGGCCAGGACGCGTTGTCGAGGGCATCGGGCTTCGAGGAGTACGGCGGCCGGAACAGCGAACTGTGAATCCCGGCCGCCCCCGCCAACGCGAGCTGCGCCTGCGCGTTCTCGCGGTCGATGCCCGCCGCGTCCTTGTACGCGAGGTCGGGGTGCCCGAAGGTGTGCAGCCCGATCTCGTGCCCGCCCTCGACCATGTCCTCGACGAGGCCCGGGTGCCGTGACGTCTGGGTGCCTGTGACGAAGAAAGAGCCCGGGACCTGGTGCTTGCGCAGCACATCGAGGACCTTCGGCGTCCAGGTCGGGTCCGGGCCGTCGTCGAAGGTCAGCACGATGGTGCGGTCGGGCGTGGGGTGCGCGCGGGGCTCATCGCCGGTGGCGTCGACGATGGGGCCGCCGTTGAGGACGTTCCGCGGTACGTCACCGTCCGCGACCAGCGGGTGGGTGCGGTGGTCGGCCGCGTAGTCCCCTCGTACGTAACCGCCGAGCATGAGCACGCAGACCAGCGCCAGCAGGACGAGGGACGGGACGACGATGTGCGGACGGGGCCGCCGCCGGGATGTCGGGGAGGCCGGAGAGGACGGCGAGGCCGGGGACGTCCCGGAGGTCCGGGGGGTCCGGGAGGTCCCTGGTGGTGTCGAACGCGATGGTGTCGCAGGTGGTGCTGTCGACGTCGACCGGCGCCCGGCGAGGGGACGCGTCACCCAAGGACCCCGCCCAGGAGACCGCCCACTGTGTCGGTGACCGGGTCCACTACGTCGTCGACCACGTCACCGAGACCGCCGCCGCTGCCGGAGCCGCCTCCTCCGGTGCTGCCGCCGCCCGTGCCGCCGGAGTCGGAGGGGGAGGACGGTTCGGGGGTCGGGTCGGTGGGGGTGGGGTCGTTCGGGGTGGGGTCCGTGGGGTCTGCCGGGTCTTCGCCCGGGTCGTTCTCGTCCGGGGCGTCCGGGTTCTCGTTGTCGGCCGGCGGCCCGGCGGCGGGCGGTGTCGTGGGCGTCGTCGGGCGGTCGGGAGCGGGCCGGTCCTGGGCGGGGTCGCTGCCGCCGGCCGGCTCGTCCGCGGCTCCCTCGAAGGGCGGCGTCGGGCTCGGCCGGCCGGTCGAGGGGTCCACCGCCTCGGACCGTGCTGAATCGTTACGCCCATCCCTGCTGGACTCCGACGCGTCCCGGTCCCGCCCGTCGGCGGCACCGATGGACGCCTCGCGGTCCGGGTCGCGTAGCGGCATCAGCGTCTCGGGTGCGAAGGGTGCGGCCCCGGCGAGGCTCAGCCCGAGCGTCAGGCAGTAGGCGACGCAGATGCCCCCCATCCCCCACCCGACACGGCGCACCCAGCGGGGCCGACGCCCACTGGAGTCGACGAACACCGGGTCGCTCTCGGATGCGGATGCGGATGCGGACCGGGCCGTGCCACTGTCCGCGGCTGTGGTCTCGGCCGCGGTCCGGGCTATGCCGCTGCCGTCGGTCTCGGTCGTGCTCTCGGTCGTGCTCTCGTTCCCGGCGCCTTCACATGCGCCTGAGGCAGAGTTCGTCACGGTTCCCCCCATGTCGAACATTCAACTTCCAAATGCCCAACCTAGAAGCCGAAATGAACGTCCGCAGGTGAGCTGGGAGTCAACACACACTCCTCACAAGCTGTGTGTTCGCTGTACCGGCGATGTTCCCGGAGGAGCAGGTGCCCGGTCCGGTGTGACCAGGTCGCCCTTGCGATCCGGGGAAACGACTGCGCAAGATGCGGAGTGGGGACCGGGGCCCCCGTGTCGAAAACGGCAGGGGCGGACCGCTACCCGGAGTACACAACAGGAGACAGCGATGTCCCACGAGGCTGCAGAGCCCGAGACCCCGCATCTCGACTTCCACGGCACGACCCCGTACGAGGACTACGTACAGGCGGATGTGCTCACCCACCTCCAGCACACCCTCTCCGACGATCCCGGAGAGATGGTCTTCCTGGTCACGACCCAGGTGATGGAGCTGTGGTTCACGGTCATCGTCCACGAGTGGGAGACCGCGACGAAGGCGCTGCGCGAGGACGACGTGCCGGTCGCGGTGGCGGCGCTGAAGCGGTCCGTACGGGAACTGGAGGCGCTGAACGCCTCCTGGAAGCCCCTCGGCCAGCTGACCCCGGCCCAGTTCAACTCGTACCGCAACGCCCTCGGGGAAGGCTCCGGCTTCCAGTCCGCGATGTACCGGCGGATGGAGTTCCTGCTCGGCGAGAAGTCCTCGTCCATGCTCGTACCGCACCGGGGCGCGCCCCGCGTGCACGCCGAGCTGGAGAAGGCGCTGCATGAACCGAGCCTGTACGACGAGGTGTTGAGGCTCCTGGCCCGGCGCGGGTACGCGATTCCCGCCGCCGTGCTCGAACGCGACGTCTCGCTCAGGTACGAGCCGTCGCCCGAGGTCGAGCAGGTGTGGGCGTCCCTGTACGCGGGCGACGACACCTCCGAACTGGCCCGTCTCGGCGAGGCGTTGACCGACGTCGCCGAGCTGGTGTGGCGATGGCGGAACGATCACCTGGTAGCGACCCGGCGCGCGATGGGCGCGAAGGCCGGGACCGGCGGTTCGGCAGGCGTGGCCTGGCTGGAGAAGCGGGCGCGGAAGAACGTGTTCCCCGAGCTGTGGACGGCGCGGTCCTATGTCTGAACTGACCATGAGAGCCGAGGAGTTGGACGCGGCCGACGAACTGGCCAAGCTGCGCTCGCAGTTCGTACTCGACGACGTTGTGTACCTGGACGGGAACTCGCTCGGCGCGCTGCCGACGGCCGTGCCCGGCCGCGTCGAGGACGTCGTACGGCGCCAGTGGGGCGAGCTGCGCATCCGCTCCTGGGACGAAAGCGGCTGGTGGACGGCACCCGAACGGATCGGCGACCGCATCGCTCCGCTGGTAGGCGCGGCGGCCGGCCAGATCGTGGTGGGCGACTCGACAAGTGTCAACGTCTTCAAGGCGGTTGTCGGGGCGGTACGGCTGGCAGGGGACGGCCGGGACGAGATCGTGGTGGATGCGACAACCTTCCCCACGGATGGTTACATCGCCGAGTCGGCGGCCCGTATGACCGGCTGTACGGTGCGTGCGGTGGCCCCCGGCGACGTACGGCCGGCCCTCGGCCCGCGTACCGCGGCGGTGCTGCTGAACCACGTCGACTACCGCACGGGCCGCCTGCACGACCTGCCTTCTTTGACGGCGGCCGTGCATGAGGCGGGCGCGGTCGCCGTCTGGGACCTGTGCCACAGCGCGGGCGCCCTGCCGGTGGGCCTAGACGAGCACGGCGTGGACCTGGCGGTCGGCTGCACATACAAGTACCTGAACGGCGGCCCGGGTTCACCGGCCTTCCTGTACGTACGCCAAGACCTCCAGGACCGCTTCGACTCCCCGCTGCCCGGCTGGAACTCCCACGCGGACCCCTTCGGCATGCGGCCTTCGTACGAGCCCGCGCGGGGCGCACCACGCGGCCGCGTCGGCACCCCCGACATCCTCTCCATGCTGGCCCTGGAGGCGGCGCTGGAGGTATGGGAAGGGGTGTCGATCGAAACGGTCCGCACCAAGTCCCTCGCCCTCACGGACTTCTTCCTGGAGTGCGTAGCGGCGTACGTCCCCGAAGGCCGCGTGGAGTCGGTGACGCCGACGCCCCACGCGGACCGGGGAAGCCAGGTCGCACTGCGCTGCGACGACGCACGCGAGGTGATGCGCCGCCTGATCGCCCAGGGCGTGGTCGGCGACTTCCGCGAACCGGACATCCTGCGCTTCGGCTTCACGCCGTTGTATGTGGGGTTCGGGGATGTGGAGCGGGCGGCGCGGGTGTTGGCGGGGGTCGTGGGCTGAGGTGGTTCGTGGCCGGGGCGGCGGGGCTGTGTCTGCGTGCGACTCCGCCGACCGGGCCGCACACGCGGCACACGGCGGCTGCCCACAGGTAGGCAGTTCTACGAGTGTTACAGATCTCCCAGACGTGTAACACCCGCAGCCGACACCCCCACGCCGCGGACGTCCACCCTCGCCCAACCGGCTCACCAGCCCAGCTGTGCGATCTCCTCTGCCACCACCGCGCACGCGTCCGCAGCCGGATCGATCAGCGGGAAGTGCCCCACGTCATCGAGGAGCGTGAACCCCACCACCTCGCCCGCCTTCGCCGCGGCGTCCGCGTACGACTCGGCGACGGCCTGGGGTACGACGACATCCGTGCGGCCCTGGACCAGGGTCGTGGCGATTCCGGTGGGCAGGAGGAGAGCGGGATCGGCGTACGGCTGCCGCTCGGCGAACTGCCCCTCTCCGCCCAGGAGTTGAACAGCCGCGCCAGCGCATACGTCCAGCTTCTCGGCGACGGCGAAGTCCGCGATCGGAGCCAGCGCGACGACACCGCGCAGCGGCGCGGGCCGATCCGTACGCCAGGGTGCGTCCTCCGGCAGCAGATGCCGGGCGGCGGCCCACAGGGCGAGTTGCCCGCCCGCCGAGTGGCCGGTGATCACCGTGCGGCGCGCATCTGCCTGCGGCAGGGCATCCCGTACGAGACGGGGGAGCGCGTCGAGTGCCGCCGCGATGTCGTCGAAGGTGTCCGGATAACGCCCTGCGACGGAACCGTCATGGCCCTCGCCCTCCCCCGACTCGCTACCGCCACGCCGGTACTCGACGTTGGCCACCGCGAATCCGCGCCGGGCCAGGAAGTCCGCGAACGGCGTGATGTGCCGACGGTCGTACGCCGCCCGCCAGGCGCCCCCGTGCAGAACGATGACGAACGGGGCCGACTCCTCACCCCCGCGCGGCGCGTAGAAGTCGATCACCTGGTCGGGATGGTCGCCGTACGCGGCGGTGGTGTCGGGATCGACAGGCGGATGCGAGAAGGCCGACTGCTCCTCGGCTGCGGCGCGGGCAGCGACGGCGGCGTCCGGTTCCGCGGCTACGCGGGCTGCGTCGTCATCCGGCATGCTCCAACCTCTCAACGCTGTTCGAACGTTGGCCGGACGGTACCAGCCCTGTGACGTGGGCCGACATGGGGCTGTCCCGCTGTGGCGGGCGGCGGCGAACGGTGACCGGTGAGTCCAGATATGAGCACAGCAGCCACTCCGGTCCGGCCGCCCGGTAATACCCCTAATACCTGAGAGCTACGTCCCAGGTGAGCTCCCTGGCGGGACGCCGACCACGAGGACGCGTCCGTAACTTCCTTTCCAGTTAGGCCCGATGAGCGGGTCGGTGAGCTGGGACTGGGGGGCACGGGCGTCATGGGGGTGCGGGGGAGGCTGAGGCTGCCGGAGCCTGGAGTGAGGCCAGAGCCTGGAGCGAGGTCGGATTCGGCGGCGGGGGCGGAGGAGGCGGCTGGGTCGACTCGTTCGACTCGTTCGACTCGTTCGGCTACGTCGGCTGGTGCGGATGCTGGTTCAGCTCGGGCGCGGCGGTCGGGGCGGCCCCGGCGGCGTGGCCGGCTGGCGCGCGGTCTGCTCGCTGTTCTGGTTACGGCCGCAGTGGTCGTTCCGATCTCCGCCGTTGCCGCGCACCCGGGGATACCGGCCCCCGCACCGGCCCGCCTCACGGCGGTGACGCCGGCCAACCTGGACGAGGCGTACGCCGCGAACCGCGCGAACGCCGCCGAGGCGGCACGCATGGCCGCCGAGCACGGCGACCGCGGCCGCGCGGCAGCGGTCCGCTCCATGGCGGCCCCAGACCGGAACTTCCTCTCCTTCGACGCCCGCGGCTCCGGCCGCGCCATCGAGGTCTTCGGCGACCTGGCGAAGGCCGAGCGCGTGGCCGTACTCGTCCCCGGTTCCGACACGAACCTGGACACGTACAAGCGCTTCCGCGCGGGTGCCGACGCCTTGCACAAACGGCTCGGCATACGTGGCGCGGTTGTCGCCTGGCTTGGCTATGAGACGCCCGGAACCATAAGTCCCGAGGTCCTCACCACGGGGCGTGCGAAGGACGCGGCGCCTGAACTGCGGGAATTCATACGGGAGTTGGAGGCTCTGAATCCGCAGGCCCGGGTCTCGCTCCTGTGTCACTCATACGGAAGCGTTGTGTGCGCGGAGGCGGCCGAGAGCGCCTTCCGGGCCGCGGGTTCCGCCCAGTTCGCCGGGCCCGGCGAAACCGCCCGTGCGTCGCGTGCCGCCGTTGCCTCGCGCGCCGCGAGCGGTCAGGGCGCTGAGATCGGCGAGGGCGACCTCGATGTCTCCGACATCGCGCTCTTCGGCAGCCCCGGAACCGGCGCCGACTCCGTCGCAGGACTGCACACGAACGCCCGCGTTTGGGCCGGCCGAGGCGCCGACGACTGGATCGCGGACGTCCCGCACGTCAAGGCCGACCTGTTCGGCACCACGGTCGGTTTCGGCACCGACCCCGTGTCGTCGGACTTCGGCGCGCGCGTTTTCGCGGCGGGCGACGGCGGCCACAGCGACTACCTCAAGCCGGGCTCGGTGTCCCTGGACAACCTCGCCCGGATCGTCCTTGGCGAGACTTCGGAGGTGACCCATGCGTGAGCTGAAGTTGAGGGGGAGGGTGGGGGAGGGGGAGGGCCCCCCGAAGGACTCCACGCGAAGCGCCGCCCAGCCCGGCACCGCGCCCAGCACCACCCCACCACCCCCGCTCCCCCGAACAGGCCTCCCCCAAGAAGGCCTCCTCCGGAAACGCCTCCCCCAAGAAGCCCTCCACCGCCTCCACCGCGCCGCCCACCAGATCGACACCGCCACCCCACCCCACCGCGACCGCTCCCTCGACGCCCTGCGCGCCTTCGCGATACTCGGCATAGTGCTCGGCCACTGGCTGGTCACGGCACTGGTCGCGGACGGCGGCGCACTGCGTACGTCGAGCCCGCTGGCGTACATGCCATGGCTGGCCCCGGTCTCCTGGGTCTTCCAGACACTCGCGGTGTTCTTCCTGGTGGGCGGTCATGTGGCGACCAGGAGTTACGAGTCGGCGCGGGCCCGTGGCATCACGTACGGGAGGTGGCTGCGTACGCGGCTGTCGCGCCTCTTCGGGCCGGTGGCCGCCGTACTGGGCCTGTGGACGGTGGCCGCGGTCTGCCTGCTGGTGACGGGGACGGGCGTGCCGACGGCGCATGCGTTGCTGAAGCTCGTCCTGTCGCCCCTGTGGTTCCTGCTGGTCTTCGCCGCGCTGACGGCGCTGACCCCACTCGTTGCCCGGATCAACCCGCTGTGGCCGCTGGCCGTCGTTCTCCATGTGGACCTCATACGGTTCGGTTTCGGCGGTCCGGCCTGGCTGGGCTGGATCAATGTGGCGGCGGGCTGGCTGGTCCCGTACACGCTGGGGGCGGCCTGGATGCGGGGTGAGCTGACCCGGCGTTCCGGGTGGGTGCTGCTGATCGGCGGCGCGGCGACGACCGCGGGGCTCGTCGCGTGGGCCGGCTACCCGGCGTCGATGGTCGGCGTCCCCGGCTCCACGGTCTCCAACCTCAACCCGCCGACCATGGCCGCCGTCACCTTCGGTCTGGCCCAGTGCGGTCTGGCCTTGCTGCTCCGGGAACCGTTGCGCCGGGCGATGCGGCGGCCCGTGGCGTGGGCGGCGGTGGCGTTCGTCAACCTCTCCGCGATGACGATCTTCCTCTGGCACCAGACGGCGCTGATGTCGGTCACCGCGACGGGCCTGTTCGCGGGCCGTCTCCCGGGACTGCACACGACCCCGGACAATCTCGCGTGGGTCCTGGCCCGCCTCGCCTGGCTCCCGGTCTTCGTCCTCGCCCTCATGGTGTGCTGGGCCGCCTTTCGCTCCTACGAGCAGGGGCGCCGCCGTCGCGGTGGGCGCCTGTCGCGCGTGGTCCACGTACACCGTGGCAGGGCGGGGGCCAAGGGAGTTCGCCGTGCATAGGGTTGTGCGGATGAGAGTGGTGGAGAAGCGCCTTGCGCGGGGACTGCGGGTGCTGCGCGAGGACCTGTGGACCGGGAAGGCGGACCCGTTGCCGCCCTCGGTGTGGTTGCGCTGGCTGCCGCACGGTCTGGTGATCCTGGTCGCGATCGGCAGCGCCATCGCCAACGCGGACCAGTTCGGCGACGGCTACAACCTGGGGACCGAGTACGGCCTGGTGTGCGCGCTGGCTCAGGGCGCCGCCGTGGGGTTGGCGCTGCGGTGGCCGGTCCCGGCGTGGCAGCTGTCGATGGTGGCCACGGTCGTGGTGGCCATGGGAGCACGGTCTCAACTGAACCAGCTGGACTTCACTCCTCCCTGGCCGTGGGGCCCGCCCGGTCTGGTCGCGCACGCGATGGTGCTGTTCCTGTTGGCGCTGCGGGTACCCACCCGCGTCTCCGCCGAGGTGTTCGCCCTGACCGCGCTGGTCACGTGGGTGGTGCAGGGCCTCATCGGTGCCGCGAACTACTCGTCTACGGGCACACTGGCCGTGGCCCTGTTCGCCGGCGTCATCCTCCTCGGCAGCGCCCAGCGCGGTCGCCGCGAAGCCCGTACCCAACTCGTCGAGCAGGCCGGTATCACCGCCGAGGAGCGCGCCCGCCGTACGGTTCTCGAGGAGCGCAACCGCATAGCGCGCGAGCTGCACGACGTGGTCGCGCACCACATGTCGGTGATCTCCATCCAGGCCCAGGTCGCCCCTCACCTGGTCAAGGACCCTTCCGACGAGCTCAGGGAGAACCTCGACGGCATCCGGCAGAACGCACTGGAGGCGCTCACGGAACTGCGCCGTGTCCTGGGCGTACTGCGCTCGGAGAACCCCGAGGACCCGTACGGGATCGGCGCTCCTGGTACCGGAGCCGCCCCCGACGCGCCACAACCCACCCTCGACCGCCTCGACATGCTCGTCGAGAACACCCGCGCCGCCGGTATGAAGGTGAACACCGAGATCAGCGGCGAGGTGCTTCCGTTGCCGCCGGGTGTGGAACTGTCCGCGTACCGGATCATCCAGGAGTCGCTGAGCAACGCGCTGCGGCACGCGCCTGGTTCGGAGGTGCGCGTGGAGCTCACGCACTTCCCGCGTGGCCTGAAGATCCGGGTCGCCAACTCCGCGCCCCGGCGCCCCGCCCCGCCGTCGCCGGGTGCGGGACATGGTCTGCTTGGAATGCGGGAGCGCGCGGCGATGCTCGGTGGCACCCTCATGGCGACGGAGACGTCCGACGGCGGCTTCACGGTGGAGGCCTTCCTGCCCCGCGCCGGAACCGCCGCCATCGACGCCTCCGCTCACGACGCCACTAGCCCAGCCTTCACCACCCCCGACAACTCCACAGACTCCCCAGGAGAACGATCATGACGAGCGGCGCCATCCGCGTACTCATCGCCGACGACCAGCAGATGGTCCGGCAGGGCTTCTCGGTGCTGCTCAACACCCAGCCCGACATCGATGTGATCGGCCAGGCGGTCGACGGCCTCGACGCGGTCGCCCAGGTCGCCGAACTCGCCCCGGACGTCGTCCTGATGGACATCCGCATGCCGGAACTCGGCGGCATCGAGGCCACTCGCCGCATCGTCGACAAGACACCGCAGATCAAGGTGCTGGTGCTGACCACGTTCGATCTCGACGAGTACGTGTATGACGCGCTGCGCGCGGGTGCCTCCGGGTTTCTGCTGAAGGACGCGTCCGCCGACAAGCTGGCGGAGGCGGTCAGGGTGGTCGCCGCGGGGGACGCACTGCTCGCGCCCGGGATCACGAGGCGGCTGATCGCCCGGTTCTCCCAGCTCGACGGGGCTCCCCGCGCCCCGCTCAAGGAGCGCGTCGGTGAGCTGACCGAGCGCGAGACGGAGGTCCTCGCCCTGATCGCGCAGGGTCTGTCGAACGCCGAGATCGCCGAGCGGCTGGTGGTTGCCGAGCAGACGGTGAAGACCCATGTGGGCCGGATCTTGGTGAAGTTGGGGCTGCGGGACCGGACCCAGGCGGCGGTGTTCGCGTACGAGTCGGGTCTGGTACGGCCCGCCGGGTACTGAACCGCTGATTCCGCCGGTCCCCCGGGCTACCCGTAGTACCTGAGAGGGATTCCGGTGGACCATTCTCACTGGTGACGACCGCGAGCCGCCCGCCGCTTACTGTTTTCAACGTGACCGAGACGACCCAGACGCAGACGACACCCCCACGGGGCGGAGCCAAGTCGCGCACTCCTGAGTACCGGCTGGCCGTGGAGGCCCTGCGCGGGATGCGGCAGGAGCTGTTCCACGACGCGTTCGCCTACCGCCCGCTGCCGCGCATGAGCGTGGACGGCCCGATCACCCGGCGGCTGCCCGGGCGCCTGCGGGTGTACGCGGGGTGGACCCCGCACGCCGTGGTGCTGGCGGGCGGCTTGCTGGCGACGGCCATAGCCGGGACCGCGAGCGACGGCGACGAGGCCACCGCGATGATCGCGGCCCTCCTCGCCCTGGTCCCGGTCCTGCTGACGCTGGTCCGGCCCATCGCCTCCTTCTGGGCGTCGATCGCGGCGACCCCGTTCGCTGCGGTGTTCAGCGGCGGCGTTTTTGCGGGCTGGCCGTGGCCGCCCGGTGCTTTTGCCGCGCACCTGGTGGTGCTCACGGTCGTGGCGCTCCGGACGCGTCCCCGCACGGCCGCGTGGATGTGGGCCCTGACGGCTTGCTACGGAATCCTCGCGGAGCTCGCCGCCGGCTCGGACTACAACTCCTCGACCACCGGCCCGATGCTGTTCGTCTCCGCACTGGCCCTCCTGGTCGTCGCCGTCGTCCACATACGCCGTACGGCAGAGCGGCAGGTGATCGCCCAGCAGACGGTGACCGAGCACGAGCGTTCCAAGCGGACCCTGCTCGAGGAGCGCACGACCATCGCCCGCGAGCTGCACGATGTCGTCGCCCACCACATGTCGGTGGTCGCGATCCAGGCAGAGGCCGCGCCCTACCGGGTGGAGAACCCGCCGCCGGAGCTGGAGCACGCGTTCGCGGTCATACGGGAGAACGCGGTGATCGCCCTCTCCGAACTGCGCCGAGTCCTAGGTGTCGTCCGCGCGGAGGACTACGAGGCCCCCGACGCCCCGCAGCCGACCCTCGCCGACCTGGACGGGCTGCTGACCAATGTGCGCAACGCCGGCCTGACCGTAGAGAAGGTGATCACCGGAGCCGTCCGTGAACTCCCGCAGGGCATAGAGCTGTCCGCGTACCGAATAGTCCAGGAGGCACTGAGCAACGCACTGCGGCATGCGCCGGGCGCCTCGGCCCGCGTGGAGATCGGCTACGTGCTGGGCGGCCTCGGTCTGCGGATCGTCAACGGTCCGGCGACCGAGCTGGTCAAGCCCTCGCCCGGTGCCGGGCACGGGCTCACGGGGATGCGGGAGCGGGTGACGATGCTGAACGGCGAGATGACGGCTGCGACGACGGACGACGGGGGGTACGAGGTGACGGTGTTCCTGCCGGTGCCCGTATCCGACACGGAGGCCTCGAGGGACTCGGGAGACTCCGCATGACCATCCGGGTGCTGATCGCCGACGACCAGATGATGGTCCGCGAAGGGTTCTCCGTGCTGCTCGGCGCGATGCCGGACATCGAGGTCGTCGGCGAGGCGGTCAACGGCCGGGACGCGGTGGACCGGGTACGGGAGCTCGCTCCCGACGTGGTCCTGATGGACATCCGTATGCCCGAGCTCAACGGCATCGAGGCGACCCGGGAGATAGTCGCCGCGGACGGCGGGGCCAAGGTGCTGGTGCTGACCACGTTCGACCTCGACGAGTACGTGTACCAGGCGCTCCGCGCCGGAGCGTCGGGCTTCCTCCTGAAGGATGCCTCCGCACGCCAACTCGCGGACGGTGTAAGGGTGGTGGCGGCCGGCGAGGCCCTGCTCGCGCCGTCCGTCACCAGACGGCTGATCACGGAGTTCTCGAAGCTGGCGGAGGCGCCGAGCCTGTCGGCCACGGCGCGGGCGGCGGCGTACGGCGATCTGACCGAGCGGGAGACGGAGGTGCTGGTGCTCATCGCGCAGGGCCTGTCCAACGGCGAGATAGCCGGGCGTCTCGTGGTCGCCGAGTCGACGATCAAGACCCATGTGAGCCGGATCCTGGTGAAGCTGGGCCTGCGGGACCGGACCCAGGCGGCGGTGTTCGCATACGAGGCGAGGCTGGTCACGCCGGGGTGAGGTGTCGCCGTGGGGTGAGGGGCAGGCCGGGATGAGGGGTCACGCCGGGTAAGCGTGCGTGCCGCTCAGAGGTGGGCGTGCCGTTCCGCAGAGGGGGCGGCTCTGGCGGCTGCGGGCGACGCAGGTTAGCGTCCCGACATGGCAGACCTTTCCGACTCCTCCGACTCCTCCGACTCCTCCGACTCCGACCGTGCGCTTGACGCGTTCGACCCCTGGGATCCCGGGTTCGTCGACGATCCCTACCCCGCGTATGCCGAGCTGCGTGCCCGCGGGCGGGTGCACTACTTCGAGCCCACGAACCAGTGGCTGGTGCCGCGGCATGCGGATGTGTCGGCGTTGCTGAGGGACCGGCGGCTGGGGCGGACGTATCAGCACCGGTTCACGCATGAGGACTTCGGGCGGACGGCGCCGCCGGCCGAGCATGAGCCGTTTCACGTGCTCAACGATCACGGCATGCTCGATCTGGAGCCGCCGGACCACACACGGATCCGGCGTCTGGTGTCGAAGGCGTTCACGCCGCGTACGGTCGAGGGGCTGCGCCCGTACGTCCACAAGCTGGCGAACGAGCTGGTCGCGGGCCTCGTCGCCGACGGCGGTGGCGATCTGCTGACGGCGGTCGCCGAGCCGCTGCCGGTTGCCGTGATCGCCGAGATGCTGGGGATCCCGGAGTCCGACCGGGCGCCGCTGCGGCCCTGGTCGGCGGACATCTGCGGGATGTACGAGCTGAACCCGTCTGAGGAGACGGCGGCGAAGGCGGTGCGGGCGTCGGTCGAATTCACCGAGTATCTGCGGGAGTTGATCGCGATACGGCGCAAAGAGCCGGGGGACGATCTGATCTCGGGCCTGATCGTGGCGTACGAGGAGGGCGATCGGCTGACCGAGCAGGAGATGATCTCGACCTGCGTCCTGCTGCTCAACGCGGGGCATGAGGCGACGGTGAACGCCACGGTCAACGGTTGGTGGGCGCTGTTCCGCAACCCCGACCAGCTGGCGGCGCTGCGCGCGGACCGCGGGCTGTTGTCCACAGCTGTGGAGGAGCTGATGCGGTACGACACCCCGCTTCAGCTCTTCGAGCGGTGGGTGCTGGATGAGATCGAGATCGACGGCACGGTGATTCCGCGGGGCAGCGAGGTGGCGATGCTCTTCGGCTCCGCCAACCACGATCCGGCGGTCTTCGACCGGCCCGAGCGGCTCGATCTCGCCCGGGCGGAGAACCCGCACATCTCCTTCAGTGCGGGCATCCACTACTGCATCGGCGCACCCCTCGCCCGTATCGAACTGGCCGCGTCCATGGGCGCGTTGCTCGACCGAGCCCCGACACTCCGGCTGGCCGCCGAGCCGGAGCGCAAGCCGAACTTCGTGATCCGAGGGCTGAGGGAACTGCTCGTGGAGCTCTGACGGTTTCCGCCCCGCCGCCCCTACCCGTCCCATCCCCGGGGCGTTGCCCCGAACCCCACCAGGGGCTCCGCCCCTGGACCCCGCTGGGGCTGCCGCCCCAGACCCCGCATCGGCCTGAACGGCCTCGTCCTCAAACGCCGGACGGGCTGAAAAATCAGCCCCTTGGGGGCACCTCCCAGCGGTAGCTGGGGGAGATTGAGGAGCGGGGGTCCGGGGGCTGGCCCCCGAACGGGGTCCGGGGCGGAGCCCCGCGGGGGTTCAGGGGCGCAGCCCCGAGGGGTCTGGGGGCGCAGCCCCCAGCGGGGTCCAGGGGCGGAGCCCCTTGGTATGGGACGGGTAGGGGCGGCGGGGGCGAAACCACCCCGCCTCATCCCACCGTCACGTGGACATGTCCCGTCGCCGCAGCGCCGCCAGACCCCCCGCGACCAGCGCGACCGCGATCGCCATGAGGACCAGGACCGGTGTCCAGGTCATCTCCCCGCCCGGCAGCTTCGGCAGGTGCCCGAACGGCGACACGTCCAGCACAGCCGGAGGAAGATCGAGTGCCGGGCCGATCCAGCCGATGAGGAGGACCGCGCCGGCGACCGCCCAAGCCGCCACAGCCGCCCGCGCCGAAACGCCGTGCAGCAGAACGGCGAGGCCGCCGATGGCCCAGATCGCGGGGAGTTGGACCACGCAGGCGCCCAGGATGGGGCCGAGTTCCTTGCCGTAACCGACGGCGAAGCCGAGGCCGCTCAGCAGCATGATCAGGACGGCTCCGCCGAAGGCGATCAGCAGGTGGCCGGAGGCCCACCGCAGCCGGCCGACCGCGTTCGCCAGGACCGGTTCGGCCCGCTGCGAGGTCTCCTCGCCGTGCAGCCGCAGCACCGACGCCACGATATAGAGGGCGGCGATCAGCCCCATGATGCCGATCATCGAGGCGAGGAACGCGTCGGTCAGACCGGACTGCCCGCCCATCCGCTGGAAGACCTCGCGCGCGTTGGCGTTGTCGCCGACCAGGTCCGCCGCGCCTTCCGTCATCGCGCCGTAGACGACCCCGGCGAGAAAGAAGCCGATGCTCCAGCCGAGCACACTGCCGCGCTGAAGCCGCCACGCCAGAGCGCCGGCCGTCGCGAGCCTGCCCTCCGCCGGCCCCGGCCGCGTCGGCAGGAAGCTCATCCCGACGTCACGCCGCCCGGCCAGCTCGTACGCGATCGCGCCCTGGATCACGGCAGCCCCGGCGAACAGCAGCAGCACCCACCACCGCTCCTCCGCGAACGGACGCAGGTTCTCCAGCCAGCCGCTCGGCGAGAGCCAGGTGAGCACCGAGGAACCGTCGTCCGCCGCCGAGTCGCCCGCCGCACGCAGCACGAACGCCGCGCCCAGCACCGCCGAGGTCAGCCCCCGCGCCAGCCGCGCGCTCTCCGTCAGCTGGACGACGATCGCGGCCATCGTGGCGAACACCATCCCGACCCCGGCGATCCCGAGCCCGAACGCCAGCGCCCCGACGCCCCCATGGCCCGCGAGCCCGCCCGCGACGATCAGGGCGAGTACGCCGTTGGCGACCGCCGCCGCCAGCAAGGCCGCCGTCAGCGGGGCGCGCCGCCCCACCATCGCCGACGAGATGAGTTCCTGGCGCCCGCTCTCCTCCTCGTCCCGGGTGTGCCGTACGACGATGAGCAGGCTCATGACCGCCGCGAGCACCCCGGCGAAGACGCCGACGCGCCAGGCGGTGAGCCCGCCGAGCGAGTCGTCGAAGATCGGCCCGATCATGGCGCGCAGCGAGGTGTTCGTCTCCATCTGCCGGACCAGATCGGCCCGTTCGGCCGCCGTGCCGTACAGCCCCTCGAGGCTGCTCGGCATGGACAGCACCATGAGCGCGTTCACAGCGATCCATACGGGGATCATGACCCGGTCGCGCCGCAACGCGAACCTCAACAGCGTTCCCGTACCGGCCAGTTGGCGCCCTCCGCCGACCCGCGGAGCGAACTTGGTGGCCGTGGTCATGGCAGTCATCGCGCCATCGCCTCGCTGTCACTGCTCTCGGCGCGTACGTCCTCCTGGTAGTGCCGCAGGAACAGCTCCTCCAGAGTCGGCGGCGTCGAGGTCAGCGACCGTACGCCCGAGTCGGTGAGCGAACGCAGCACCGCGTCCAGCTTGTCGCTCTCGACCTGCAGCCTCACTCGCCTGCCCTGGATGTCCAGGTCATGGACGCCGGGCAGCCGTCCCAACCCGTTGGGTTCACCGGCCAGTTCGGCGGTGACGCTCGTACGGGTCAGATGGCGCAGTTCGGCGAGTGAGCCGCTCTCCACGGTGACGCCCTTGCGGATGATGCTGACGCGGTCGCAGAGTTCCTCGACTTCGCTGAGGATGTGCGAGGACAGCAGGATCGTGCGGCCCCGGTCCCGCTCCTCCTCCACGCACCGCTGGAAGACCTCTTCCATCAGCGGGTCGAGTCCGGAGGTCGGCTCGTCCAGGATCAGCAGGTCGACGTCCGAGGCGAAGGCGGCGACGAGGGCGACCTTCTGGCGGTTGCCCTTGGAGTACGTGCGCCCCTTCTTCGTCGGGTCGAGCTCGAACCGCTCGATCAGGTCCGCCCGCCGCGCCTTGTCGAGCCCTCCGCGCAACCGCCCGTAGAGGTCGATGACCTCGCCGCCGGACAGGTTGCGCCACAGGGTCACGTCACCGGGGACGTATGCGACCCGGCGGTGCAGTTCCACCGCGTCGGTCCAGGGGTCCCGGCCGAGGAGCTGGGCGGCGCCGGCGTCGGCGCGCAGCAGGCCCAGCAGGACGCGGATGGTGGTGGACTTCCCGGCGCCGTTGGGGCCGAGGAAGCCGTGGACTTCGCCGGTCTCGACGTCGAGGTCGAGGCCGTCCAGCGCGTGAGTCTTGCCGAACGACTTGTGCAGTCCGGAGACAGTGATTGCCTTCGTCATGATTTTGAACCTACGCTAGTTTCACAAATTTGTGAAGTTAAGGAAGCGTTAAAACGCGTGACTAGAATCGGCCATAGCGTGCTGAACAGCGCTGAGCAGGGGAGAGGATCGACACATGATCGAACCGAGTGAGGCGGGGCGGGACCCGGAGGCGGTCTCGAAGTTCGTCGAGAGCTTCGCGGCGCAGCTGGTCGAGGCGGGGATGCAGCGGATGGCGGCCCGGGTGTTCGCGGCGCTGCTCGCCTCCGACTCCGGGGCGATGACCTCCGCCGAACTCGGTGAACAGCTCCAGATCAGCCCCGCCGCCGTCTCCGGAGCGGTGCGCTATCTCGCCCAGCAGCACATGGTCTCGCGCGAGCGCGAACCCGGCTCCCGGCGCGAGCGCTACCGCGTGCACAGCAACCAGTGGTACGAGGCGGTGAGCAACCGGGACGCGGTGCTCAAGCGGTGGGAGTACACCCTGCGGGAGGGCGTCGACGGCCTCGGCCCCGAAACCCCAGCCGGCCGCCGCATCGCCGAGACCCTGGCGTTCTTCGAGTTCATGGAGGGCGAGCTCATACAGATGATGGACCGCTGGCGGGTGTACAGGGAGGAGCGCTTCGGGGCCGGCTGACCACGGGGACGCTGCCGCTCCCGCCACGGGGTGACCGCGCCGACCGCGCCACAGGCAGACCGCTGGACCCGCACCGCTCACCCCACCGGCAACGTCAGCCCCCAAGCCCCCTCCCGCACCGTCCACGTCCGCGTCCGTACCGGCCCCGACACCAGCGCGTCCGCCCTGTACCGGAAGTGCGCGCCCGACACGGTGACCGTGCTGCCCCGGGCCATGAGCGGTGAGGCCTCCGCGCCCACCGACACCGGGCGGACCTCGACCTCGGCCACGCCCGCGTCCCCCGGCGCCACCGACACCCCCTCCACCGGCTGGTCCAGATCCACCAGCGTCACCCCGTCGACCTCGACCCGCAGCCGAGACGGCCCTGACCCGCCGTTCGCGGAAGCGGTACGGGACGGACGTACGGGCACCAGCGTGCGGACGAGGGACTGGCAGGTACGCAGCCAGGGGTGACCGGTGGAAGCTCCCGGCTCGGCGTCCGACTCGCTCTCCGCGTCCTCCTCGTCCGTCCCCGTAGTCCCCATCCCCGCCCCCGGCCGCGCGGCGAGCGGCGGGATCCGCAGTGCGCCCAGCACCACCCCGTCGCTGTCGTCGACGAGCAGGTCCAGCCGCCGCTCGACCCCGTCCAGCACTGCCCGGGCTCCCGCCACGGCACCCGTGGGCACCCCCAGGGACCGTACGAGCGAGATCGCACCGCCCACCGGGACGACCGACAGCGCACATCCAGCCAGCTCCCGCTGGCGGTGCAAAACGGACACCGCACGCAGCAGGGCACGGTCGTCCCCCACCACAACGGGCCGCCGGGACCCTCGCCGACGTAGTGCCCTGGCGAATTCCTCGGGCCCGTCGGGGAGGCATACTTTCGTGGTCGCACCCGCGCTGAGCACGTCTTTTGCGATCCGTACCGCCTCACCGTCATCGCGACGGGCGACCGGGTCGATGACCACCAGGAGCTGGTCGGAAGCAGCCACCTCGGTCATGCCTCGCTTCCTCGGGTAGCATCTTTGTGCAAGAGCCCCTTGCGCTATTGCGCCAGGGGCTTCGTCTATTCCGGGGCATCCGGTCCGACGGGTGCGGCCAACGAAGGTCGCCGGTGTACGCGGTACAAGCCGTGCAGCGTACGCCCCTGATGTTGGACATGCCCCACCCGGAAGGGGTGTACGCCTGTGCCCGCACTTGTGCTGCTCGGTGCTCAGTGGGGTGACGAAGGCAAGGGAAAGGCCACCGACCTGCTCGGTGGATCCGTGGACTATGTGGTGCGCTACCAGGGCGGCAACAACGCCGGCCACACGGTGGTCGTGGGCGATCAGAAGTACGCCCTGCATCTCCTCCCTTCCGGAATCCTCTCGCCCGGATGCACGCCGGTCATCGGTAACGGTGTCGTCGTCGACCCGTCGGTCCTGCTCTCCGAGCTGAGCGGTCTGAACGAGCGCGGCGTCGACACGTCCAAGCTGCTGATCAGCGGAAACGCTCACATCATCACGCCGTACAACGTCACCGTCGACAAGGTGACGGAACGCTTCCTCGGGAAGCGGAAGATCGGCACGACGGGGCGCGGTATCGGCCCCACCTACGCCGACAAGATCAACCGTGTGGGCATCCGGGTCCAGGACCTGTACGACGAGTCGATCCTGACGCAGAAGGTCGAGGCGGCCCTCGACGTCAAGAACCAGATCCTCACCAAGCTCTACAACCGCCGCGCGATCGCCGTCGGCCAGGTCGTGGACGAACTGCTGGGCTACGCCGCGCAGATCGAGCAGTACGTCGCCGACACGGTCCTGGTCCTCAACCAGGCACTGGAGGCCGACAAGGTGGTCCTCTTCGAGGGCGGCCAGGGCACGCTGCTGGACATCGACCACGGCACGTATCCCTTCGTGACCTCGTCGAACCCGACCGCGGGCGGCGCCTGCACGGGCGCGGGCGTGGGCCCGACGAAGATCAGCCGGGTCATCGGCATCCTGAAGGCCTACACGACCCGGGTCGGCGCCGGCCCCTTCCCCACCGAACTCTTCGACGAGGACGGCGAGGCGCTGCGCCGCATCGGCGGCGAGCGCGGCGTGACGACGGGCCGCGACCGCCGCTGCGGCTGGTTCGACGCGGTCATCGCCCGCTACGCGACCCGCGTCAACGGCCTCACCGACTTCTTCCTCACCAAGCTCGACGTCCTCACCGGCTGGGAGCAGATCCCGGTCTGCGTGGCGTACGAGATCGACGGCAAGCGAGTCGAGGAACTCCCGTACTCCCAGACCGACTTCCACCACGCGAAGCCGGTCTACGAGCTGCTCCCCGGCTGGTCCGAGGACATCAGCAAGGCCAAGACGTTCGCGGATCTCCCGAAGAACGCGCAGGACTACGTCAAGGCGCTGGAGGAGATGTCGGGGGCCCCGATCTCGGCGATCGGCGTGGGCCCGGGGCGGGACGAGACGATCGAGATCAACTCGTTCATCTAGTACGGCATTTCATGCACGTGGTGAGGGGCGCCCGACCGGGCGCCCCTTTGCCGTGCCCGGACAGGCTGCGGCTCTGCGAGCCCGGGTACGCCGCATGGTCCACATGCTTCATCTTCGTTCACGGAACATACTGGACAAAAGGCCAGAAATTGACCGGATGGAATCCCCGAGGAGAGGTGCGTGCGATGCGCGTCGTGCTCAAGGCGACCCTGGACACCGAGAAGTCGAGCGAGGCCATCCGGCAGGGCAAGCTGCCGGAGCTGATCAAGGGGACCATGGAAAGGATCAAGCCGGAGGCTGCCTACTTCATGCCCGACGAAGGGCAGCGCTCCTGCGTGTTCGTCTTCGACATGCAGGACAGCTCGGACCTGCCGTCCCTCGCCGAGCCCTTCTTCCTCCAACTCGGCGCCAAGGTCGAAGTAAGCCCGGTCATGAACCTCGATGACCTGCAGAAAGGGCTGTCGCAGCTGGGGTGACCGTCAGCTGAAGACGATCATGGAGCCCTGGGCCAGGCTGCGCGTCGCCGCCGCGTGGAGGCCCAGCCAGACGTGGCGTTCGCGGGCGAAGGGGCTCGCGTCGAAGGGGGCGGGGGCGGCTGGTTCCTCAAGGGACGTGGGGGCCATGGGGGGTTCGGGCGGCAGGGGCGGGTTCGCGGGGTCGATGCCGATCGACGGGGCCACGAACTCCAGCTCGCGCAGCAGGGTCTGGGAGGAGCCCAAGGGGCCGCCGCCCGCGAGGAGTTCGTCGTTCGAGAGCGGGTGCGGGAAGTCGACGGGGACGTACGCGCCCGCGTGGTCGTAGTGCCAGACCAGGTGCGACTGCTGGGCGGTCCCCTCGAACATCTCCAGCAACTGCTCGTAGTCGCCGCCCAGTTCGTCCACCGGCGTCACGGCGAGCTGGCAGACCTGGAGCAGGTACGCGCGGCGCAGGAAATGCAGCGCGTCGTAGTCGAAGCCCGCGACGGGGGCCACGTCGCCGGAGAGTCCTGGCATGTACTGGTACACCGGCACCGGTGGGAGTCCGGCCTCGCTCAGGGCCTTGTCGTAGAGCGCCAGTTCCTCGGCGAAGGGGTTGTCGGGCGTGTGGCACAACACGTCGACGAGTGGGACCAGCCACAGGTCACAGGCCAACAGATGACTCCTCGGATAACTCGGATGGCACGGTGGTCAAAGCAGCGTAATGGGTGGCAAGCGCGGTCAGCCCTTGTCGTACAGATCCGTCTACCCACGCCCCACCGCCCCACATCCCCATGCGCCCCATGAGGTCTCATCCCGCCGCCAGCCGTTCGATGAGCGCGAGCGAGTGCGCGTTGTACGCGGTGACGATCTCGTGCGCCGCCTCGGCGTCGCGGCGTGCGAGGGCGTCCACGAGCGCGGTGTGCTCGGACCAGAGCCGGCCGCGCAGATCCACCGTGCGCAGGTACTGGACCGCGCACACCCAGGACTGGACGCGCAGCCGGTGCAGGAAGTCGGCGAGGTAGGGGTTGCCGAAGAGATTGCTGAGCTCGCGCCAGAAGCGCAGGTCGTAGCCGATCAGTATGTTCAGGTCACCGGCCGCGGCGGCCCGCTCGGCCTCCTCGCCGCGGCGGCGCACTCCGGCGAGGACGGCGGCTTGGCGCGGGTCGTCGGCGCGCGGGTCCAGGGCGGCGCGGGCGGCCCGGCTGATGTCGGACCTCTCGTCCAGGTACTGGTGGAACAGACCGTCCGTGACCAGGCTCCGGGCCTCGATCATGTCCCGGTAGTCGGCCGGCGAATACTCGTGTACGCGGAAACCGCGGTGCTGGTCCGCGTCCAGCAGGCCCTGCGCCGACAGATCGACCAGGGCCTCGCGGACGGGGGTCGCCGAGACGCCGTACTGCTCGGCGATCTCCTTCACCGTGAACTCCTGGCCCGGCTTCAGGCGCCCGGCCAGCACCTCGTCGCGCAGCGCGTCCGCGATCTGCTGTCGCAGCGTGCTGCGCGTCACGGCGCCGTTGCCGCCGGTGCCGGGCATGGTCCTGGTCCTCCCCGATCGATCGGTACTCGCGCATAGCTACGAGCACGTACGTCCATATCTACGAGCACGTCACCATACGCGTTCGACTCCGCGAGGAACGGGTTATTGACAGCATGCTGTCGAAATGACAGCATGCTTACATAAGCATCAAGCCAACCGAGGAGAAGCCATGGTCGCCACGACCGCCCGTAAGCCCGTCCACCTCGCCGTCTACGACACCTTCGCCGACTGGGAGACCGGGCACACGACCGCGTATCTCGCCCGCGCCGGGTACGAGATCCGGACCGTGGGACCCAGCCGCACACCGGTGACGAGCATCGGCGGCCTGCGGATCCAGCCGGACCTGGCCCTCGATGACGTACGCCCCGAGGACAGCTCCCTGCTGATCCTCACCGGCGCCGACCTCTGGGACACCAGCGACGACCTCGCGCCCTTCGCCCGCAAGGCGCGCGCCTTCCTCGACGCGGACGTCCCCGTCGCCGCCATCTGCGGAGCCACCGCAGGCCTGGCCCGCGAAGGGCTCCTCGACGACCGCGACCACACCAGCGCCATCTCCTTCTACCTGGCCGCCACCGGATACAAGGGCGGCGAGCGGTACGTAGACGCCGACGCCGTGACCGACGGAAAGCTGATCACCGCCGGGCCCACCGAACCCGTCGCCTTCGCCCGCGAGGTGTTCGGGCTGCTCGGGGTGTACGAGGGCGAGGTGCTGGACGCCTGGTACCGGCTGTTCCACGACTCGGACCCGGAGGCCTACGCCGTACTCGAGGCGGCCGGCGAGTGAGCCGCGAGCGTCAGGACCTGCTCAGCCGCAGCGCCCTCGGCGTGTTCCGGCTCAACGGTCAATTCCTTTCCGTGGCAGAGGAGTTGGCCCGGCCCGCCGGGCTGACCGCCGCCTGGTGGCAGGTACTCGGAGCCGTGGTGTCCGAACCCCTGCCCGTCTCCGGGATCGCCCGCGCGATGGGCATCACCCGCCAGAGCGTGCAACGGATCGCCGACCTGCTCGTCGAACGAGGTCTCGCCGAGTACGCACCCAACCCCGCCCACCGTCGCGCCAAGCTGCTCACCCCGACCGAGGACGGCCGGGCCGCCATGGCGAAGATCCAGCCCGGCCACGCGGCCCTCGCCGACCGCCTCGCGGACACCCTCGGAGACGACGGCTTCGCCGAGACCGTACACGTGTTGGAACGCCTGTCACAGGCGCTCGACCAGCTCTCGTCGCCTGCGTCGGCTGTTACGGACCTGTAGAGACCGCCCGGCGTTCTTACCCGTATGTCCGCACTATCCTCACTCTGTCGCACACGCAGGGGAGGGCGCCGGCCATGGAGAAGCTGGGACAGGGGGAGCCGTTGGGCTTCCCCCAGGCCGGAGGCGGGGGACGGATCGGCGCGTACCGGCTGCTGGCGCGGCTGGGGTCCGGCGGCATGGGGAACGTATATCTGGCGCGTTCCGACCGGGGCCGTACCGTCGCCGTGAAGCTGGTGCGGCAGGAGCTCGCCGAGCAGGAGGAGTTCCGGGCGCGGTTCCGGCAGGAGGTCCGGAACGCGCGGCGGGTCGGCGGGTACTGGACCGCCCCCGTGCTCGACGCGGACACGGAGGCCGCGATTCCGTGGGTGGCGACCGGCTATGTCGCCGGGCCCTCCCTGCAGACCGTCGTCGGACACGACCACGGCCCGCTGCCCGAGCGTTCCGTACGCATCCTCGCGGCCGGACTCGCCCACGCCCTCAAGGACATCCACGCCGCCGGGATCGTCCACCGCGACCTCAAGCCCTCGAACGTACTCGTCACGATCGACGGCCCCCGCGTCATCGACTTCGGCATCGCCCGCGCCCTGGAGACGGTGACCGACGGAGGACTGACGCGGACCGGCGCGCTCGTCGGCTCGCCCGGTTTCATGGCCCCCGAGCAGGTGCGCGGCGACCGCATCACACCGGCCTGCGACGTCTTCTGCCTGGGTTCCGTCCTCGCGTACGCGGCTACCGGCGAGCTTCCCTTCGGCACCTCCAACAGCGGGGTGCACGCCCTGATGTTCCGCATCGCGCAGGAGGAGCCGGACCTGGAGCCGCTGCCGGAGGGCCTCGCCGATCTCGTACGGCTCTGTCTGCGCAAGGACCCGGCCGCCCGCCCGAGCCTCGACGACATCCTGGAACGCACCGGCGCGGAGGACACCGTCGCCGACGGCCGCAGCCGCGACCCCTGGCTGCCGAGCATGCTGGTGGCCCAACTGGGGCGCCATGCTGTGCAGTTGCTGGAGACCGAGAATCCGGAGGGATCGGAGGACCCGGACAATTCCGAGCGTCCGGCGGAGGGGGCCGAGCGGGGCGAGAACGCCGAGAAGCCGGCGGGTCGGGCGGGTTCTGGAGGTTCAGCGGGTCCGGCGGGCTCCGCGAAGGCGGCGGCTGGAGGTTCGGCGGGCGCCGCGGGAGGGGCGTCGGGTCCGGCCGCCACGGACGCCCTCAAGCCCCACGCCCCCAGCCCCGCTCCCCACCCCGAAGCCTCCCCCGAACACGCCCCCGCCGCCGACGACTCCGCCCCGCCCCCGCCGGGCACACCGGGCGGCGCCCCGCTGGATCACCTGCCCACGACGGTCAACTCGGGCGGCACGCCTCCGCCGACCCCTCCGCTGGGTCCGGCCTACGGCTATCCGCAGCAGCACCCGCAGCCCGCCGGGTACGGCTACCCGCAGCAGCCCGGCACCTGGGGCGCGCCCGAGGGGTACGCGCCCGCGCCGGGCTCGACTCCCCCGTACGGGCCCGCGTACGGGCCGGGAGCCGGCGCCCCGCAGCAGCCACCCCAGCGAAGCGGCCGCTCCACCGCCTTCCTGCTCGTGGTGGCCCTGGTCGTCGCGCTCGCCGCGGGCGGCTCGGTCTACGCGCTGATGAGCGGCGGCGGGGACGGCAACGGCGCGGGCGGCGGCACCACGGCGACCCCGACGGCCAGCGCACCCACAACAGACCCGACCGGCCAGAACCAGGACCCGGACCCGACCGCCGAGCCGTCGAAGACCACGGAGGAGAGCCCGGTCGGCGGCGTCATCCCGACCAAGTACCTCGGCAGCTGGGTGGCGGTCTTCGGCACCGACCAGGGCAGCAACACCCGAAGGCTCACCATCCAGCAGGGCCAGGTCGGCGACATCGTGCTCTCGCTCACGGCGGAGGGCCCGGAGGGAGTACAGGGCGACGAAGGCGGCCGTACGTACCACTGCGTGTTCCAGGCGAGGCTCGAAGCGCCCCCGACCGCCGACGGCCCGCTCCGCATCGGCCCGTCCACGGTCACCGTCGGCGAACCGCCCAGCTCCTGCACTCCGGGCGAGGCCTCGGAGCTGACCATCCTCCCGGACGGCAGCCTGCGCCGCCTGACCGACGGGAGCGGCGCCGAGCTGACGTACAACAGGACGGAGTGAGGGCCGAGTTGAGGTCCACAGCTGTGAACTCGCTGAACTGGAGCTGAACTTCCGCTGTCGTGTCCCTTATGTCCCCACCCAGAGCCGTACCTTGATCCCGCAGGGTCAGGCTCGGGGGAGTGGCTCACGTGCAGGATTGGCTGAGCGCGGAGAACGTCATCGCGCTGACGACGGCGCTCGTCGGTGTCGTGGCGTCCGCCGTGATGGTCTGGTACGAGCGCCGGGTGCCGCGGCGGAAGCGGATCGGCTACCGCGTGCAGATGGACAACCCCATCGGGCACGACGTGCGTTCGGGACGGGCGAACGTACGGCTCGGGCTGTTCGACGAGGCATCGGACATGTCCGACGCGACGCTGGTGCTGCTGCGCATCGAGAACGACGGCTCGCAGAGCATCGCCGACAACGACTACACCGGGCGTGAACGGCACGGTCTCACCGCGGTGTTCAGCGACCGCGTGATCCGGGGTGTGTCGGTCACGCAGCCGGCCGGCACCGATCACCTGATGGACCACTTCACCCCAGCCGCGGGCTTCGGCTACCAGGACGGCGTCCTGCGCATCCCCCGAGTCCCGCTCAACCGCGGCGAGCACTTCAAGCTGCTCGTACTGCTGTCGGGCGGGGACGTCGGCTGCGGCATACGGCTCATAGGCGGCATCCGCGACGGCGAGGTGCATCCCAACAGTGCGATTCTTCCGGACGACAAACCGCCGCTGTTCAGCCGCGCGGCCCGGCTGATCACCGTGCTGCTCACGCTCTGCGTGATGACCCTGGCCACGATCATCGTCGCCCGGGACGACACCCCGCCGCCGATCGAATGCGAGACGGGCAAGCTGACGCTCACCGGGTCGACGGCATTCAAGCCCGTCCTCGAGGACCTGGAGGACGAGTACGAGGAGGACTGCGAGGGCGCCGACATCACCGTGGACGCGCGCGGCAGTACGGCCGGAGTCAACGAACTCGCCGCCCTGGGCGCCCAGTCGAAGGACTCGCCCGCCGTCATCGCCTTCTCCGACGGCCCCAAGACCCTCGACGACTCCGAACTGACCGCGAACCGGGTCGCGTTGTCCCTGTTCACCCTGGTCGTCAACGACGCCATCCGGCCGAGCGGGGGCCTGACCCTGGACGACATACGCCGTATCTACCGCGGCGAGGTCACCCGCTGGCGGCAGCTCGACAAACGGCTCCCCGACCTTCCCGTCGTCCTCGTCAGCCGGGACGCCGACTCCGGTACGCGGCAGATGTTCCAACGGGAGGTGCTGGACAGCTGGGAGCGGGTGCCCAGTACCTCGCTGGACTGCCGCAGCAAGGAGGACTCGTCCTACCCCGTCACGCGCTGCGAGCTCGACTCCACGCAGCAGGTGCTGGACAAGATCGCCGAGATCCCCGGCGCCATCGGCTACAGCGAACTGAGCCAAGCCACCGAGCGGCGCGGGCTGCACCGGCTCGCCATCGACGGTCACGAGTCCTCCGTCGAGGATCTGGAGCAGGGCGAGAACGCCTACCCGTACTACGGCCTCGAGTACGCCTACACCTACCGCCGCCCCTCCGCGAGCTCCCTCACCGACAGCTTCCTCGCCTATATGCGCGGGGGCACTGCCCAGAGCGTGATCCGCGGGCATGGGCATGTGCCGTGCGAGACGTTGACCGGGGCCGATCTGTGTGCCGAGAAGGCCAGGAGCGACGAGGCCGGCTGATCGGCCGGCAGGGGTCCCCGGGCGCCCTTGCCCCTGCCTGGCGCGTGCAGAACGATGGCAAGTCACGGCGTTCCCCCACCCCGTGTTCCGGGAGGATCCATGCGGCCCACGCGTCCCAGCAGAAGAAACGTCCTGGCCGCGGCGTCGGCAGCCGTGGCGGTGTCCGCCGACGCGGTCGCCGCGCAGGCCAAAGCCATGGAACCCACCGGCACGCGTCCACCCGCCACCGCCCAGCCGCCGTCCCGTGAACTCCGCGCCCTGTTAAGGGAGATCGACCCCGAGCGCATCGAGGCGACCGTCCGCAAACTCGCCTCCTTCGGCACCCGCCACACCCTCTCCTCCCAGGACGACCCCAAGCGCGGCATCGGCGCGGCCCGCGACTGGATCCTGTCCCAGATGAAGTCGTACGCGAAGGCCTCCGGCGGCCGGATGACGGCGGAACTCCAGTCGTACGTCCAGCAGCCGGCGAACCGTATCCCCGCGCCCACCCGCATCACGAACGTCGTCGCGACCCTGCGCGGCTCGGTCACCCCGGACCGTATCTACGTGGTCTCCGGCCACTACGACTCCCGGTGCAGCGACCCCATGGACGCCACGTCCGACTCTCCGGGCGCGGACGACGACGCCTTGGGGGTGGCGGTCGCCATGGAACTGGCCCGGGTGATGGCGGGGCGCCGACCGGCCGCGACGATCGTGTTCGCGGCGGTGGCGGGGGAGGAGCAGGGGCTGTACGGGGCGGCGCACATGGCGGAGCGGTTCCGGTCGACGGACGCGGACGTGCAGGGCATGTTCACCAACGACATCGTGGGCAGTCCGACGGCGGACGACGGCACGAAGGACCCGTACACGATCCGCCTCTTCGCGGAGGGCGTCCCTTCGTCCGAAACCCCCGAACAGGCCGACACCCGCCGCTCCGTGGGCGGCGAGAACGACTCCGCCCCCCGCCAACTGGCCCGCTTCGTGAGGGACACGGCGGACAACTCCGCGACCGGCATGAACGTACGCGTCATCTACCGCCGCGACCGCTACCGCCGGGGCGGCGACCACATCCCGTTCCTCGAACGCGCCTATCCCGCGGCCCGCTTCACCGAGCCGACGGAGGACTACGCGCATCAGCACCAGGACGTACGGGTCGAGAACGGCAAGCAGTACGGGGACCTGCCGGAGTTCTGCGACTTCCCCTTCATCGCCCGCGTGGCGAAGGTCAACGCGGCCGCCCTCTGGAGCCTGGCCCAGGCCCCCGGCACCCCCCGAGGCGCCAAGATCCTCACCGCCACGCTCACGAACTCCACCGAACTGACCTGGACCCGCGGCTCCGAGCCCGACCTCGCGGGCTACGAGGTCGTATGGCGCGAGACGACGGAGCCCGACTGGACTCACGTGATCCGGGTCGGCGACGTGACGAAACACAAGGTGGACTTGTCGAAGGACAACGTGTTCTTCGGCGTGCGGGCGGTGAGCAGGGCGGGGTACCGAAGCCCGGTGGCGTTCCCGCAGCCACAGACGTGACGGCGCCGGGCCGGGGGGTTGTTTCGCCCCCGCCGCCCGTACCCGTCCCATCCTCGGGGCGTTGCCCCGAACCCCACCAGGGGCTCCGCCCCTGGACCCCGCTGGGGCTGCGCCCCAGACCCCCATCGGCCTGAACGGCCTCGTCCTCAAACGCCGGACGGGCTGAAATTCAGCCCGTCCGGCGTTTGAGGACCGGGGGTCCGGGGGCTGGCCCCCGAAACGGGGTCCGGGGCGGAGCCCCGAGCGGGCCCCCAGGGGCGCAGCCCATGGCCGGGGTCCGGGGCGGAGCCCCGAGGGGGTCTGGGGGCGCAGCCCCCCAGCGGGGTCCAGGGGCGGAGCCCCTTGGTATGGGACGGGTAAGGGCGGTGGGGGCGAGACCGTCACCGAGCCTCCGGTGGCCGCTGCCGAGGCATGTTCGGCCGCGCCCCCGGCGCAAGCGCGGGCCGCCCGCCCGGCGCCGACGGGTCCGGGCGCGAAGCCCCGGCCACGGACGACTGCAACCCCAGCGGAGCGGCCCCATTGCGGAACTCCACCATCCAGTCCACCGTCTCCGCCCGCACCAGCTCCGTAACGTCCTCGGAGAACCGCCGCAACACCCCGAGGCACCGCTCGGCGGCATCCGCCGCCGTCCCCTCCGTAGGGCCGAGAACCTCCCGCACACACTCCGACGTCCAGTCGAACTGCAGCGCCTGCAGCCGCCGTTGCACGGCCTGAGCTGTGGCCACGTCCCTTATCCACCCGGACGTGACCCCGAAGAAACGGTCCACCGCCACACACGCGACCCCACCCAGGAGTCCGAGATAACCCCAGGAGGCCACACCGCCCACCACCCCCGTGAGGTCGAGCACCGGCAACGCGGCCCCGGCCACCGCCCCCACAGCCGTACCGGCCCGAAGCACCCGCGCCCCCCGCCGCTTCCACGTCCGCCCGGCGAGATACCAGGAGGCCGTGGCGAGCGCCCCCGCCTCCACCCACCGGTACAGCTCATGGAGCCGCTCCGCCGGCTCCGCCCAGTCGCCGACCGGAAACGGTCGGCCCATCAAGTCACCGGGCGCACCGGGCAGCACCCCGCTCCCATTCCCATATCCGTCAGCTCGACCGTCCCCCCGCCCGTCACCCCGGCCGTCCTGGGCCGATCCTTCGGGCTGCATCTCCGGCTGGCTCACCGACGCTCCCTCATCGTTACGTTGCGTGACGGTACCGTGGCGCATGGGTGCCGCAAGCTGCTGAAGCGCCCCACCCTTACTACCTCCCAATGGGTGGCGATGGCCCCGGTATCGGGGGTTTTACGCTCGGACGTGGTTCTTGATCAGGTATAGGCAATCGCCTTGCCTCACTCGAAAGAGTGCTGGGGCGATGCCGCTGTAGACCACGTAGGCTCATGCCAGACGGGGAAACGCCCGCGCGGGCGGAAAACCCCTGCCCGGACAGCCGTACGAACCAGGAGCTGATCGTGATTCCCGGTGGTGGCCAGCCCAATATGCAGCAGCTGCTCCAGCAGGCCCAGAAGATGCAGCAGGACCTCGCGAACGCGCAGGAGGAGCTGGCGCGCACCGAGGTCGACGGTCAGGCGGGCGGCGGCCTGGTGAAGGCGACCGTGACGGGCTCCGGCGAACTGCGCGCCCTCAAGATCGACCCGAAGGCCGTGGACCCGGAGGACACCGAGACCCTCGCCGACCTGATCGTCGCGGCGGTCCAGGCGGCCAACGAGAACGCGCAGGCTCTCCAGCAGGAGAAGCTCGGCCCGCTGGCCCAGGGTCTGGGCGGCGGCAGCGGCATCCCCGGCCTGCCGTTCTAAGTCAATCCGGCCGTCTCTTCTAAGAAGGCCGGACGCCAACTACCGTACGTACCAAGAAGACAAGCGCGATTACGGTACGTACCGAGAGAGCGTGAACAGGAAGGCAATCCGTTGTACGAAGGCGTGGTCCAGGACCTCATCGACGAACTGGGGCGGCTCCCCGGCGTCGGTCCCAAGAGCGCGCAGCGGATCGCCTTCCACATCCTGCAGGCGGAGCCGACGGACGTACGGCGTCTCGCGCAGTGCCTGATGGAGGTCAAGGCGAAGGTCCGCTTCTGCGCGACCTGCGGCAACGTCGCGCAGGAGGAGCTGTGCAACATCTGCCGCGACACCCGCCGCGACCTCTCGGTCATCTGCGTGGTGGAGGAGCCGAAAGACGTCGTGGCGATCGAGCGGACGCGGGAGTTCCGGGGCAAGTACCACGTCCTCGGCGGCGCGATCAGCCCGATCGAGGGCGTCGGCCCGGACGACCTGCGGATAAGGGAACTCCTGGCCCGCCTCGCGGACGGCGCGGTCACGGAGCTGATCCTGGCCACGGATCCGAACCTGGAGGGCGAGGCGACGGCCACGTATCTCGCCCGCATGATCAAGCCCATGGGCCTCAAGGTCACCCGCCTGGCCAGCGGTCTGCCGGTCGGCGGTGACCTCGAGTATGCCGATGAGGTCACCCTGGGCCGGGCCTTCGAAGGGAGGCGGTTGCTCGATGTCTGAGATGGCTGAGATAGCTGAGACCGCTGAGACGGCTGAGACGAACGCCACTGAGACGACCGCGCCTTCGCGGGAACGCGGCTCATGGATGTCTGAACCTGTTTTTGCTCATGAGGAAGGTCGGCTTCTAGATGTCTGACGCCACGCTGCACGCGGCCGCTCACGACCCGGGTGACTTCGCGGTCCAGATCGCGGACCAGGTCGAGAGCTTTCTCGTCGCGGTCACCGAGGTCGCCAAGGGCGACGAGCCGGACTCGGCCGTGCCCTTCCTGTTGCTCGAGGTCTCCCAGCTGATGCTGGCGGGCGGCCGCCTCGGCGCCCACGAGGACATCCTTCCCGAGGAGCGTTACGAGCCCGACCTGGGCCCCGAGCCGGACGTGGACGAACTCCGCGAGCGCCTGGCCGCCCTGCTCGACCCGATCGACGTCTACTCCGAGGTCTTCGACCCGTACGAGCACCGCAAGGGCCGCGTCCCCGCCCGTATCTCGGACGACCTGGCCGACGTCATCACCGACCTCCGCCACGGCATGGCCCACTACAAGGCGGGCCGCACCACGGAGGCACTGTGGTGGTGGCAGTTCTCCTACTTCTCCAACTGGGGCTCCACGGCCTCCGCCACCCTCCGAGCCCTCCAGTCCCTGGTGGCCCACGTACGCCTGAACCAGCCCCTGGAAGAACTCGACGGCCTGGACACCGACCAGGACCTCAACGAGGACGCCCTGGAGGAGGAGGCCGGCAAGGTCATGGCGGAGGAACTGGCGGGGCCGCTGGGCTTGCGCGAGGTCAAGTAACGCAGGTCGACGGAACTGCGAGGCCTCGAACACAGGGAGCACCGAGGTCGGATACGAACGTGGGGCGCGGCGGGCATGCCGCGCCCCACAGCGTTTGTACGGGGACAGCCCAACCAACCAAGTCCGTACGTGAGTTGAGGGCGCGTAACTCGTAAGAGTGACGTTCTGTAATCGCCTTGCATCTGAACGTAAAGTCGCTCTAGGTTCGCGGCACAAGATCGGCCCCGGTCGGTGCGCCAACACCGGCTCCGGGGCCTGGCCCTACGGATCGAAGAAGAGGTTCGATCGTGGCTTGCGCCCAGCCTAGTCCTGCCCTGCCGCGCCCCACCCACCCCATGGCCAAAACGGGGTACGGAAAACGCGCCGTGGGTGACGAATTCCCGTACGTGGACGCGGACTTCGCGCAGCTGTGCCTCCGAGACGCCGAGTGCGGGAGCGCCCGTGCGCCTCCGCGTGCCGGTGGCCCCAGCGGAGTTCCCGGATTACATTCGTAATATGGCAGAGAAGGTGAAGTTCAGCGTGAGTCTGAATGTCGAGCTCGGCGAGGCACTGCGGCAGTACGCCGCTGCCGAGGACGAGCAGATCTCGGCAGTGGTCAGCCGGGCACTGGAGCAGTACCTCGACAAGCGTCGCATCATCCGTGAAGGGCTGCGGGCGATGGAGGAGCACTTCGAAGAGCACGGATGGCCGACGTCTGAAGAGTTGGCGGAAGCCGACGCGCGCATCGACGACCTCTTCGGGGAGCCGCGAGAGGAGCGCCGGAGCGCGTGAGCCACATCGTCTATGACACAGGCGCGCTGATCGCGGCTGCCAAGAACGACCAGGCGTTCCTGCGTCAGCACTACCGGATGCTGGGCCGGGGCAAGTTGCCCATCATCCCGGCGGGGGTTCTGGCGCAGGGCTGGGACGCACGTCCGAAGGCGGCGGCACTTCATCGCCTGCTCCAGGGCTGCGAGGTGTTGCCGTTGACGGAAACCCTGGCGAAGGCCGCCGCCGTGCTCTGCCAGAAGAACAAGACCTCCGACGTCGTCGACGCCAGCGTCGTACTGGCAGCCGTCGCCTACAACGAGGCGCCGATCTTCACCGACGACCTGGGAGACATTCGCGCGCTGGTTGACTGCGCCGGCCGTAAGCGCATCCGCGTCGAACGTCCCTGAACGAGTTCGACTCCTGGCCAAGGGATCACAACCCCCACAACCCCTTGGCCAGGGTCGTGATCCCGCCCCCCAGCGCCAGCAGCAGCACCAACCCCCGCGCCCCCTTCTCCGGCACCCGAGGCGCGAGCGCCCGCCCCACGGCGGCGCCGGCGGCCATGCCGGTCGCTGCCAACAGCCAGATGGGCGGGGCGAGTTGGGGCACCCCGTTCGCGGCGACGGAGAACGCGTTGACGAGCACTCCGTAGAAGAACGCGTTCGGGACGAACTCTCGTACCGGCCAGCCCGCGTTGACCGCGTACAGGGAGACCGGCGGGCCGCCGACTCCGGCGGCGGAGTTCATGAACCCGCCCAGTGCGCCCGCGGTCACGGCGCCGCCGGTGCCGCGCAGGGCCGGCACCCGGACGCCCCGTATGACCAGCAGCACGGCCACCGTCACCAGTGCGCCCATGAAGGCGAGCAGGACGGGCTCGGGCAGTCGTCGGGCCACCCATGTCCCGGCGGGTACGGTGCACGCCGCCGCGGCGCACAGCGGCACCATCGCCCGCGGGCGTATCTGGCGCCAGCCGCCCGCGAGGCCGACGAGGCAGATGACCCCGCCGGCACAGTTGGCCAGCGCGACGCCTTCGGCCGGGCCGAGTAGGAGTACGAGCGCGGGTACGGCGACCAGTGCGAAGCCCATGCCGGTCAGCCACTGCACGGAGGAACCGAGCAGGATGATGCCGCCCAGCAGCAGGTTCGCCGTCCATGCGCCCGTGATCAAAGCGTCACCCTCCGTCTTTGGACGGACCTTGTCCGACCCCTGCACGTCTGTTGGATCAGCCCTAACCAGTGCCGCGCGAATCTTGAGTCACTCCCACCGCAGAGAAAGCGGAAGGGAGCAACTTACCTAGACCGCACTGGAGTTGCGATGACCCGCAAGACCCGTATACGCGCCGCACTCGTCACCGCCACCGCCCTCGTCTCCGTCGCCACGGTGACCGCGGGGATCAGCGCGGCCACGCCCGAGAAGGCCGCCAAGCCTTCGAAGAAGGAAGTCGCCGCGCTCTTCGAGGGCTGGAACGCCGCTCTGCAGACCGGCGACCCGGAGAAGGTGGCGGACAAGTACGCGAAGGACGCCGTCCTCCTGCCCACCGTCTCCAACAAGGTCCGTACCGACCGCGCCGGAATCGTCGACTACTTCGAGCACTTCCTGCAGAACAAGCCGGTCGGCACGAAGGTCCAGACGATCGTCAAGGTCCTCGACGGCAACTCCGCCATCGACACCGGCGTGTACGAGTTCGCGCTCACCGACCACGAGACCGGCGAGAAGAAGGTCGTCGAGGCCCGCTACACGTACGAGTACGAGAAGCAGGGCGGCGAGTGGAAGATCGTCAACCACCACTCCTCTGCGATGCCCGAAGGCTGATCGCCACGCACAGACCGCGCCCGGGGGCATCCTCGAGCGCAACGGTCCCGCCGTCGTCCGTCACCAACTGCCTGACGACGGCGAGACCGAGGCCGGAGCCGGAGCGCCCGGTGAGGCCCTGACCGCGCCAGAAGCGGTCGAAGGCGCGGGACTTCTCCGCCTCGGACATACCGGGGCCCTGGTCCATCACCTTCAGCACCACCTGATCGCCCTTGGACTCCGCGTGGACGGTGATGGTCGCGCCGTCCGGTGAGACCTCCAGGGCGTTGGAGAGCACGTTGTCCAGGACCTGGTCCAGATGACCGGGACTGGCCAACACAAGAAGCCGGCCGTCGGCACTCCCCCTGAGCGCGATGGACACTCCGCGCTCGTCGGCGGCCGGCCGCCACACCGCCAGCCGCTCCTCCAGTACGTCACTCAGCGGCAGCGGTTCCGCGGCGGTCACCTTGGCCTCGGCCCGCGCCAGCACCAGCAGGTCGTTGACCAGGCGGCTCATCCGGACCACCTCCGCCGTCGCCTGCTCCACGTCCTCCTTGACGAACTCGTCGTCCACCCCGTCGGCGATGTTGTCCAGCGACAGCCGCAGCGCCGTCAGAGGCGTACGGAGCTGGTGGGAGGCGTCCGCGACGAAGATGCGCTGCGCGGACATGAGGGTGTCGAGGCGTTCGGCGCCCTGGTTGAGCGTACGGGCCAGGGTCTGTGTCTCCTGGGGGCCCGTCACGGGGGAACGGGCCGTCAGATCACCGTCGCTGAACTTGCTTGCCATGTCGTTGAGTTGGCGCAGCGGGCGGGTCAGCCGGCGGGCCACTACGGCGCCGATCACGGCGGCCACGGCCAGCACGAGCACGGCGAGGATCGCCCGGAAGCCCCAGATGCTCCACAGCCGTCCGGTGAGGTCCTCGGTCGAATACTCGATGCGTACGGCTCCGACGACCGGGCCCTTCGCCTCGTCCGCACCCGGATCCACCGCACCCGTATCCACTGGATCCGCGTGGGCGGGAACGGTGACCACCAGGTGCGGACCCCAGATGAAGGAGGAGCCCCAGTCGCTGGTGGGTTTGCCTTCGTTCAGAGCCTTGGTGAGGGCCGCGTCCTGGTCCGGCTGGGGCAGCTCCCCCGCGCAGGGCGCCTCCTCGGAGAGGACCTGGACATCGTCGGGCGTCTTAAGGCTGTACGCCGTGCCCATCTCCTCCAGGGCCTGGCACGAGGCTTGGCTGCCATTGCCCAAGAGGAGCGCCATGGTCGTGGCCTCGCGCTCGACGGACAGCTTGGTGTCGTCCCGCAGCTGGTCGGTGAGCGTGAAGGCCACCGGCACGGTGAACAGGGCGATCGCGACGGCGACAAGAAGGACGTAACTGCGAATGAGCTGGCGGATCATGAGCTGCTGCCGCCGCCCTTGCCGCCCACGCCGCCGTTCTTGCCGTTCCCCGCGCTCCCGCGCGGATCGCCGTCCTCGTGGACGATCAGCCGGAAGCCGACTCCCCGCACCGCCTCGATCGTGATCGCGTCCGCGAGTTTCCGCCGCAGTGCCGCCACATGGACGTCGAGCGTCTTGGTCGGCCCGAACCAGTTCGCGTCCCAGACCGCTTCCATGATCTGTTCGCGGGACATCAGCGCGCCGGGCTCCTGGGTGAGGAACGCGAGCAGGTCGTACTCCTTGGGGGCGAGGGCCAGTTCCTCGTCGTCCAGTCGTACGCGGGCGGCCTTGCGGTCGATGGTCAGGCGCGGCCCGTACCGGTCGGGGCCGGTGTCCGCCGTCGCTTCGGTGGCGCGCGGCTGTATCCGCCGCATCACGGCACGTATGCGCGCGATGACCTCTCGTACGCCGAAGGGCTTGGAGACGTAGTCGTCGGCGCCGAGCTCCAGGCCCACCACCCGGTCCGTCTCGTCGCTGCGCGCGCTGATCACGATGATGGGCACGTCGCCGCGCTGCCGCAGGGTCTTGCAGACGTCGAGACCGTCGGTGTCGGGCAGTCCGAGATCGAGGAGGACGACGTCGTACGGCCCTTCGTGGGCCAGGGCGTCCCGGCCCGTGGTGACCCATTCCACCTCGAAGCCGTAGCGCGTGAGGCCGCGCCGGAGCGACTGGGCGATGGGCTCGTCGTCTTCCACCAGGAGTATGCGCACAGGCGGAACCTTATGTTTGAAATCTCAGGTTCGTTGACCGGGTGTGACTCGGCGCACTTTCGGCGCAGTTTTCCGAGTGGGCCCTGACTGAGGGGGCATGTGCGGTCCTGGAGCGGCCGGGCCGCCAGGGTCGTTGGCAGCACTCGGCGACAGGGTCGAGTGATCACGTCGTGAGCGGGACATCTCACGATGCGATAACACCCGGGTGGTGTTCGGCCGCTCGTTAGACTGAGCCGACCGCAGTGTGCGGTACCAGACGGAATGAGCGAGGAGCGCACGTGGGCCTTGTCGTGCAGAAGTACGGAGGCTCCTCCGTAGCGGATGCCGAAGGCATCAAGCGAGTCGCCAAGCGGATCGTCGACGCCAAGAAGAACGGCCATCAGGTGGTCGTCGTGGTGTCGGCGATGGGTGACACGACGGATGAGTTGATCGATCTCGCCGAGCAGGTATCCCCGATTCCTGCCGGGCGGGAGTTCGACATGCTGCTGACCGCCGGAGAGCGGATCTCCATGGCCCTGCTGGCGATGGCGATCAAAAACCTGGGCCACGAGGCCCAGAGCTTCACCGGCAGCCAGGCAGGTGTGATCACCGACTCGGTCCACAACAAAGCGCGGATCATCGATGTCACACCGGGCCGGATCCAGACGTCGGTCGACGAGGGCAATATCGCCATCGTCGCCGGGTTCCAGGGCGTCAGCCAGGACAAGAAGGACATCACGACGCTCGGCCGGGGCGGATCCGACACCACGGCGGTCGCGCTGGCCGCGGCCCTCGACGCCGACGTCTGCGAGATCTACACCGATGTCGACGGCGTGTTCACCGCCGACCCGCGTGTGGTGAAGAAGGCCCGGAAGATCGACTGGATCTCCTTCGAGGACATGCTGGAACTGGCGTCCTCCGGGTCCAAGGTGCTGCTCCACCGCTGTGTGGAGTACGCCCGCCGCTACAACATCCCGATCCATGTGCGCTCGTCCTTCAGCGGACTCAAGGGCACCTGGGTCAGCAACGAGCCGATTGAGCAAGGGGACCAGAAGGTGGAGCAGGCCATCATCTCCGGTGTCGCACACGACACCTCCGAGGCCAAGGTCACGGTCGTCGGTGTCCCGGACAAGCCGGGCGAGGCCGCCGTCATCTTCCGCGCCATCGCCGATGCCGAGATCAACATCGACATGGTCGTGCAGAACGTGTCCGCCGCCTCCACCGGCCTGACGGACATCTCCTTCACGCTCCCCAAGACCGAGGGCCGCAAGGCCATCGACGCGCTGGAGCGGGCGAAGACGGCGATCGGCTTCGAGTCGCTGCGCTACGACGACCAGATCGGCAAGATCTCCCTGGTCGGGGCCGGCATGAAGACCAACCCGGGCGTCACAGCGGGCTTCTTCGAGGCGCTGTCCGACGCGGGCGTGAACATCGAGCTGATCTCGACCTCCGAGATCCGTATCTCGGTGGTCACCCGCGCCGACGACGTCAACGAAGCCGTCCGCGCCGTGCACACCGCCTTCGGTCTCGACTCCGACAGCGACGAGGCCGTCGTCTACGGAGGCACCGGGCGATGACCGTCCTCTCGTACGGATCGTGCGGAGGCCTCTCGTACGGAGGCACCGGCCGCCGATGACCGCGGTTGCGGGGCGGGCCGGAAAGCCGACGCTCGCGGTCGTGGGAGCGACCGGAGCCGTCGGCACGGTCATGCTCCAGATCCTGTCCCAGCGCGCGGACATCTGGGGTGAGATCCGTCTGATCGCCTCGCCGCGCTCGGCCGGCCGCAAGCTGGCCCTGCGCGGCGAGGAGGTCGAGGTCGTGGCGCTCACCGAGGCCGCCTTCGACGGCGTCGACGTCGCCATGTTCGACGTACCGGACGAGGTGGCCGAGCGGTGGGCGCCCATCGCCACGTCCAAGGGCGCGGTCGTGGTGGACAACTCCGGCGCCTTCCGGATGGACCCGGATGTGCCGCTGGTGGTCCCGGAGGTCAATCCGCATGCCGCGCGCCTGAGGCCGCGCGGGATCGTCTCCAACCCCAACTGCACGACGCTTTCCATGATCGTGGCCCTCGGCGCACTGCACGCCGAGCTCGGGCTGCGTGAGCTGGTCGTGTCCTCGTACCAGGCGGTGAGCGGCGCCGGACGCCGGGGCGTCGACACCTTGCGGCAGCAGTTGTCGCTCGTCGCGGGTACGGAGCTGGGGACCAGCCCCGGTGACGTACGCCGCGCCGTGGGGGACAACACCGGGCCGTTCCCCGAGCCGGTGGCGCTCAATGTGGTGCCGTGGGCCGGGACTCCGCGGGAGGACGGCTGGTCCTCGGAGGAGATGAAGGTACGGGACGAGTCCCGCAAGATCCTCGGGCTGCCGGACCTTCGCGTCGCCGTCACCTGCGTACGCGTGCCCGTCATCACCACGCACTCGCTGACCGTCCACGCCTGCTTCGAGCGTGAGGTCACCGTGAACCAGGCCCGCGAGATCCTCGCCACCACGCCCGGGGTCGTGCTCTTCGACGATCCGGCCGCAGGGGAGTTCCCGACGCCGGCCGACGTGGTGGGCACGGATCCCACGTGGGTGGGGCGCGTACGGCGGGCCCTTGACGACCCGACGGCGCTGGAACTTTTTGTGTGCGGGGACAACCTGAGGAAGGGGTCCGCGCTGAACACGGCGCAGATCGCTGAGCTGGTGGCGGGGGAAATGAAGGGGGCCGGGAGCGGGGCCGGGGCATGAGCAACTGTCCTGAGCGCGGGCCGGTTTGCCGATGATCGTGTGGTACTGGGCTGAAACGTTTGTAGAATCTGTGACAGTTTGATGGTTCGCCCGTTGGTCCGGACCTAGAACCGGAGCCTTCGGCGTTCGAAGATTTCCCTCCCCGCCCTCCGCAACCGTGCGGAGGGCGGGGAGCGTCTTTGGGGTCGCCCGTGAGGGGTGTCCGGACGCCGCGATCACATGGGCATAGAGGAAGAGCTGGTACGCATGAGGGCATACGACGCGTTGACAGGCGCGCGGGGGGTCGCGCCGGGAGTCGCGCGGCTTGACGCAAATGTGATGCCTGTCGCGTACAACCCCGACAGGGGTAAACGTGTCCAACTTGCGTGGCAGAGGTACTCGAATTCCCAGCTGCGCGCGGCACAGCCCTGCGCCCGCCCCGTCGGCCCCGCTTGTCCGGTGGGCCCGGCGGCATGCCGGTGATCGCGCCCATGCCCGCAGCTCGGCCCGCCCGCATCCCGGATCAGCGCGAGGGCGCTGATGACGCCATGGCGGCGGGCACCACCGTCGATCATCTCACCGAGACCTACCGCGCCCACTACCGCTCCCTCCTGGGCCTCGCCGCGCTCCTGCTCGACGACACCGCCTCCTGCGAGGACGTCGTCCAGGAGGCCTTCATCCGGGTGCACTCGGCGCGCAAACGCGTCCGCGACCCGGAGAAGACCCTCGCGTATCTGCGGCAGACCGTGGTGAACCTGTCGCGCTCCGCGCTGCGCCGCCGCATCCTCGGCCTGAAGCTGCTGACCAAGCCGATGCCCGACATGGCGAGCGCCGAGGAGGGCGCGTACGACCTGCTGGAGCGCGACGACCTGATCAAGGCCATGAAGGGGCTTCAGCGCCGGCAGCGCGAGGTCCTCGTCCTGCGCTACTTCGCGGACATGACCGAGGTGCAGGTCGCCGAGACGCTGGGCATTTCGCTGGGCTCGGTGAAGGCGTATGGTTCGCGCGGCATCGCGGCCCTGCGCGTCGCCATGGAGGCGTCGGCATGAGCGACCACGAGCGCGAGCGGGCTCGCGACGACAACGAGTACGAGCATGGGTACGAGCACGATCATGAGCGGCACGCTGGAAACGGCACTGGGAACGGAACTGTGAATCACGGCCACTCGGAGAATCCGGGCCCGCGGGAGTCGAGCGGGGCGGGGGAGTCGAGCGGTTTCGCTTCAGGAGGAGCGAAGGGCGCCGGTCCGGAGGGCTCTGCTCTGGAGGGTCTCGCCTCCGACGAGCTGGCCCTGCGCAGGATGCTGCACCAGGCCGTGCAGGAGCTCGAACCCGCGGATGACGACGCCACGCTGGAGCATCTGCGGCGCGCGGTGCCGGTACGGCGGGCCCGCAAGCGCCAGGCCGTGGTCGGTATGGCTGCCGCCGCGCTCTTCGTCGGCACGGCGATCCCGGCCCTCGTGCACGTCTCGAACTCCACCGGCTCCGACGCCGACCCGTCCATCGCAGGCCACGAGACCTCGCAGACCCAGGGCGGGTCCAGCCAGGGCGGCTCCTCCCAGGACAGTGACGCAAGCGGCCCCGGCAGCGCCCCGGGCAAGGACAAAGAGAAGGACAAGGAAGACAAGAAGGAGACGCCGGGCGAGGACAAGGAGGAGAGCGGCGGCGCATCCACCGGCGGAGCCGAGCCGACGCTCTCGGCCGCCGACGCACCCGCCTGTACGTCCACGCAACTCGGCAACGCCACCTCCAACGTCGGCTCCCCGGACGCCGGCGGCACCGTCTACGGCACCTTCCAGATCTCCAACGTCTCCGCCGCCACCTGCACGGTCACCGGCTCCGGCACCGTCTCCGCCCTCCCACAGGGCGCGGCCGACGCGTCCAAGATCCAGGTGGTCTCCCATACCTCGGGCGACGAGGCGACGGGGCTGCCCGACCCGTCGGCCGAGGTCAGCACGCTGGTACTGCAGCCGGGGGCGGCCTACGAGGTGAAGTTCGCCTTCGTCCCCTCGGAGACCTGCCCGACCGTCCCCGACGACGATCCCACCCCGCCCGACGAGCCGACCCCCACGGACGGCACCACCACCGGCGGCGACAGCGGCGGCACGACCTCGGGTTCGGAGGGCGGCACCGGCGACGGCACAACCACGCAACTCGCCCCGGAGGAAGGCGTCCAGGACGGCAGCGTCGTGGTCTCCAACACAGCAGAGGACGGCGCCCCGACAGCTTCAGCAACGGTGCCGGACGTGTGCGCGGGGACGGTTTACCGGACTGGGGTACTGGCGGCGTCCTGAGGCTGGGCGGATTGCCGAGGTCCGCTGCAGTACCGCGCCAAGTCAAGGGCGCGGGGCGCCACGCGGACCTGCCAAAGTCCGCTGCGGTACTTCGCCGTGGTACCGCGCCCCGAGAGGGCCGCAGGCCCTTTAGGGGCGCGGGGAACTGCGCGACCAGCCACGATGAACCCGCAGCGTCCAACCAGCCCGGCGGAGCCAGCACTGAGCGGGCTCGGGCCTCAGGCCGTAGGCAAGGCTGATGCCTTGCATCAGGCCCGTGGGCAAGGCTGATGCTGGCGTCAGGCCGTAGGCGAGGCCGACGCCTTCGGCTCGCCGCGCGCCTCGTCGGCAGGTTCGGCGGACCCGGCGGGTTCGGCGGGCTCGGCTGGCCCGGCGGATTCGGCCGACCCGGCGGGCTTGCCAGCCCGCTCCTCCGCCAGGCCCAGCGCAGCGTCCTGCGCGAACTCCACCTCCCTGCGCACCAGCCGGTACCACATGAAGACCACGAAGCCCGCGAAGACGAACCACTCGCCGGTGTAACCGAGGTTCTGGAACGCCTTCAGGTCCAGCCCCGTGTCCTGCGGAGCCTTCGCGGGCACCGCCGTCATCCCCGCGTCGGCCCGGGCGAGCGTGACCCAGGCGTCGTACACCTCGTACGGCACCAGGTTCACCAGCGACGCCGCGCTGATCGCGCCCGTCTGGCCGGCGGGCAGACCACCGGCCGCGCTCACGCCGTCCGAGCCGGGATTCTCGGACGCCTGGAGCGCTCCGGTCACGGTGACCTCGCCGGTCGGGGCGGCCGGGGCCTTCGCGGTGTCGGCGTCACCGGGCAGCCAGCCCCGGACCACAGGCAGGGCCTTGCCGTCGTCGGTACGCAGCATCGTCAGGACGTAATAGCCGCGCTTGCCGTCCAGCTCCCGGTCCGGCACGAGCAACTGCTTCCCGTACCGGCCCGTCGCCGTGGCCTGCTCGCCGGACGTCTCCTTGTCCACGGGCAGCAACTCGGCGAGGGGCCGGGCCGCGTCCCGCTGATCCTCGGACACCTTCTCCTCGGCCGTGCGGTGGCTCTCGACGCGGTCCTCGAACCGTCCCAACTGCCATGACCCCATGAACACGCAGAAGGGGATGGCCAGCAGTACGAAGACGTTGATCGCCCACCAGCGGGGAGTGGTCAGCAGGAACCGGTACACGCCCTCCACGTTACGGGGCCCTTGCCCGCGGCCCGGGCGAGGGGTGGCCCCTCGCTGCGGCCCCCGGCAAACGAGCCCCCCGCTCTCACCTCCCCAGGTGCCGCTCCGCGAAGTCCAGTTCCAGGCGGACCTGCTTGATGCGTTCGTCCACGACCAGGGAGCCGTGGCCAGCGTCGTAGCGGTACACCTCGTGGACGGCGTCGCGGGCGGCGAGGCGGGTGACGTAGTTCTCCACCTGGCGGATGGGGCAGCGGGGGTCGTTGACGCCGGCGGAGATGTAGACGGGGGCCTTGACCGCGTCGACGTACGTCAGAGGGGACGAGGCCTCGAAGCGCTCGGGAACCTCCTCCGGGGTGCCGCCGAGAAGGGTGCGGTCCATCGCCTTCAGCGCCTCCATCTCGTCGTGGTACGCCGTGACGTAGTCCGCGACCGGTACCGCCGCGATCCCCAAGGCCCAGGCGTCCGGCTCGGTGCCGAGGCCCAGGAGTGTGAGGTACCCGCCCCAGGAGCCGCCGGTGAGGATCAGCCGCTCGGGGTCGGCGAGGCCGGAGGTCACCGCCCACTCCCGGACGGCCGCTACGTCCTCCAGCTCGATCAGACCGACCCGGTGCTTGAGCGCGTCCGTCCACTCCCGCCCGTATCCGGTCGAGCCGCGGTAGTTGATCCGGATCACCATGTACCCGTGGTCCACCCACGCCGCCGGGCCCGCCGCGAAGGAGTCGCTGTCGTGCCAGGTCGGGCCGCCGTGGATGTCGAAGACGGTGGGCAGAGGACCCGCAACTCCCGCGGGCCGCTGCACGAGGGCGTGGATGCGGCCGCCCGGACCGTCCACCCATACGTCCTGAACGGGCACCGATCCCGGAGACTTCATCCCCGGAGGATCCAGGACCACCTCGCCGGACGTGGAGCGGACCACCGGGGGCTCGGCCGCCGACGACCACAGATACTCCACGCTGCCGTCCGGGCGGGCCGTCGCCCCCGACACCGTGCCCTTCGGGGTCGGGATCCGCTCGAGCCGGCGGGACGCCAGGTCGTACCGCCACAGCTCGCTGCGTGCCTCGTAGCTGTGCACGACCAGCAGCGCGGAACCGTCCGGATACCACTCGGCGCTCAGGTCGCCGTCCAGCCGCCCGGTCAGCGCCAGGTCGGTCTCCTCACCGGTCGCCACGTCCCACAGCATCGGCTCCCAGCGCCCGCGCCGCTGATGCCCGACGAGCAGCCTGGTGTCCCCGTCGACCGGGGCGAAGCCCAGCACCTCGAGGCCCAGCTCGACCGTGCCGCCCTTGGTGTCGTCCAGCTCCGCGACCGCCGAACCGTCCAGCCGGAGCACCCGCAGCGCCGAGTGCATCGCGTCGCCGTGCTCGGTGTGCTCGATCGCGATCAGTGAGCCGTCGTGCGAGAGGTCGCCGACGCCCGCCGACTCCCGGTGGCGGTAGATCTCCACCGGGTCTTCACCGGCCCGTGTGACGTAGATCGTCGAACCGTCCTCGTCGGTCGACCTGCCGACGACCGCCGTACGTCCGTCGCGCGCGAGCGCGAGCCCGGCGGGATACGACGGTTCGAGACCGGGAGCCGCAGGCTCGTCGGGGCCGGACCGGGCGCGCACGTCTCTGGTGAACGGGCGGTGCCGCCAGATCCCGAACTCGTCCCCGTCCTTGTCGTCGAACCACCAGATCCACTCGCCGTCGGGCGTCAGCACGCCGTCCGTCGTGCCGTTGGGCCGGTCCGTGACCTGGTGCTGGGCACCCGTCTCGCGATCCCACGCGTACAACTCGTACGTCCCAGTCGCGTTGGACACGAACAGCGACCGGTGCGGTGCGTCCTGCGCCCAGTCCGGCAAGGACACCCGCGGCGCCCGGAAGCGCTTTTCCCAGTCCGGCATGGCCTCGTCGTGCGGCATCGCCGCGTGGTGCGGGATGGTCCCCTCGTCCGGGTTGGCCCCGTTGCTCTCAGTCATGACCCCATACTGCCCGCTCCCACCGACATTCCGCTGCCGAGGCCCTCAGCCTGTGGATAACTCGTGGCCTTTCTGGACTTTCGCAGGTCAGGGCGATTGTCAGTGGCGTGGTGCACTATCGCGGTATGACCACATCGACCGATCCGAGCGAACTGACCGATCTGCGCAAGACAGTTGAGACCTTCTGGGCCACGGCCGAGGCTCGCGACTGGGCGGGCTTCGCGGAGACCCTCGCGGAGGACGTCGTCTACACCTTGCCCCAGACGCGCGAGCGCATTCGCGGGCGAGAGAAGTTCCTCCAGTTCAACCGGGAGTATCCCGGCGACTGGCACCTGCGGATCGAGCGCATAGTCGCCGAGCCCGGGCAGGTCGTCACCTGGATCCACTTCACGGTGGGCCTGGAGGAGATGTATGGCATCTCGTTCTTCACGGGGGACGACCAGGGCCGCGTCATATCGATGACGGACTTCTGGCCCGAGCCGTATGAACCTCCGGCGGGGCGGGAGCACTTGGTGGAGCGGTACTGAGGCGCGGTCGGCCACTCAAGGGTTCGTACGTTCCCGGCGCCGGCGGCCCAGTAGTTCCGCGAGGCCGCGGCGGGTGGCGGCCAGAACTACGCGGTCGCCGGCGCCCATGACGTAGCCGGGCGGCAGGTCCCAGATCAGGCCCGGTGTTCGTGCGGGGGCGTCCGGGGCGGGGCCGTTGGCCAGGTCGGGGCTGCGCTCGTCCGGGGCCGTCGTGTCCAGGGCGACGACCCGCCACGCGCCGGGGCGGAAGGCCTCGGCGACCGTCCGGCCGTCCAGTTGCGGGTGCCCGGCGACGTCCAGGGCCGCGAAGAGCAGCACGCGGCGTTCGACGGGTATGGCACCAAGGATCTGGCGGCCCATCATCGCTCCGGCGAAGGCGGGAGCGGCGAGGTAGGTGACGCTTCGGCTGCGGGTGAGCGCGTAGGGGTGGGCCGAGCGCAGGGTGCGGTACACCGCGGTGGCGAAGTCGTCGTCGTACAGCCGCAGGACGACGCGCAGATCGGGGCGCACCGTCCTGGCGTACAGCGCGGCCTCGAGGTTGGTGGTGTCCGCGCTGGTCAGGGCCAGCAGTGTGTGGGCCCGGTGGATCTTGGCGGCTTCCAGGACGCCTTCCTGGGTGACGTCGCCGAGGACGACGGGCACGCGCAGGCGCCGCGCGGTGGCGATCCCGCGGGCCTCGGGGTCAGCCTCAACGCACACGACCGGGGTGTCGAGTTCGCGCAGCCTGGTGAGGACGCGCGTACCGATCTTGCCGAGCCCGAGCAGGACGACATGGCCGGAGAGCCCACGAGGCGGCTTCCGCAGCGCGGAACCGCTGCGGAAAGTGCCAAGGGCTTCGAGGACCGCGGCGAGCAGGACAGGTAGGAGCAGCAACCCGACGAGACTGGTGAGGAGTTGGAGGATTTGGCGGCCTTGCGACTGGTTGAGCGCGGGCTCGTTGATGGCGAAGAGATCGAGCAGCGTCAGATACGTGGCGTGCAGCGGATGGTCGTCTGTCATCACCAACGACGCGATCACGAGCGCGAACACACAACCCACCAGGCCTGCGAGCGACCAGCGCAGGCGTCGGGAGAACAGGGCGGCGAAGGGCAGGGCGGGAACGACGCCACGGCCGGTGGGGGTGGTGGGGCCGGAGTACGACACCGTTTCCAGTACGACGGTGCCGCGGCCGGTCGCGGCGGCCACGGAGCGTTCGTCGGGCAGGAGTTGAGGGCCGTGCTCACCACTGCTGTCGGAACCGTCCGCGCCGGCCGGGTCGTTGGTCGTCGCCGAGAGCAGGGCCAGGGTGCACAGTCCGGGGTCGGCGATCTGGCCGGGGCCGGGCGGCGGTCGTTCCATGGCCCGCAGCATCAACCCCTCCGTCTGCACGACCTTGCTGGTCCCGGCCACCGCGGTCGCGGCCAGGGCGGGAGCGGCGGTGTCGGCGTCGGAGAGGACGGTGGTGGAGGCGTCGACGACACCGGACCCCCGGGAATCACCGGCACCGGCACCGCCACCGGCCGTGGCTCCGTCCCCCGACCCGGCTCCCGCCATGGCCAGCGCCGAGGCCTGGTCCAGCAGGGCCTCGAGGTGCTGGCCCAGGCGGCGGTTGTAGAGCCGGATGACCAGGCGCAGCCGGGGGTTGAGGCGGCGGGCGGTGAGGGCGGCGCGGATGTTCGTCTCGTCGTCGTCGTACACGAGCGCCAGCGCGTCCGCCCGCTCGACGCCCGCCTCGGCGAGCACGGCCTCGGTCAGCTCGGCGGCCTCCAAGGGCTCGGGAGGCGACCCCGCACCAGGGGCCCGGCCCGCGGAAGCCCCGCCAGCGGCGCCCCGGTCCGAGGAAGCCCCGCCACCGCCCCCACCGTTGCCGCCGCTGCCCGCCGCCCGGGTCACCGCTGCCGACACCCGGTCGAGCAGCGCGGACGCCCGGCCGACGACCGGTGGCCGTACGGTGCGCACGGCGGACGGTACGACCAGCGTCACCTGCTCCCCGTAGACCCCGCGCAGCTCCGCCGCCAGCCGGTGCGCCAACGCGTCGTCCCCGCACACCACCATGTGCGCGGCATCGTCCCTGGACCTGGACCCGCTCTGATACGGAAAGCTCCCCACAACTGCAAAGAGTGCCTCACCAGCACGGGTGGTTCCACCACGGCCCCTTGACGTATCTTCCGCTCACCGCCAGGCAGTTTGGGGCGCCGGTTCGTGCAGAACGGCTGCCGAGGGTCGAGCAGGTCAGCGGTTGATGCACCCTTCCGCCGTGATCCTGCCGCCGGAAAACCCCTGGGGCAGCCCGTGCCCACCTGCCTAGGCTGACAGCCATGAGCCGTCACCAGGACATACAGGGCCCGGGCGTGCGGGACATCGACGTACGCCAGATCACCGAGACCGAGATCCCGGACTGGATCCGCGCGCTGAACACCGGGTTTCTGCGACCGCCCGCCATCTCGGACGCGGAGATCGCGGACCGGAGTTCGTACATCGTGCCGGAGCGCACGCTGGGGGCCTTCGACGGCGGGCGGTGCGTGGCGACGTTCCGGTCGTTCGCGCAGGAGCTCACGGTGGTGGGCGGGAGCGTCGTATCCGCCGATGCCATCACGAATGTGAGCGTCACCTCGACCCACCGGCGGCGCGGGCTGCTCACGCGGATGATGGCGCGGGACCTGGCCGCCGCGAAGGAACGGGGCGACGTGGTGGCGACGTTGATCGCGGCCGAGTATCCGATCTACGGGCGTTACGGCTTCGGGCCGGCCACCACGGCCGCCGAGTGGACGATCGACGTGCCGCGGGCGGGGCTGGACCCCCGATGGGCGGGCCCGGACGACGGCGGGCGGATCGACCTCGTGGACGGCGAGGACGTACGCAAGCTGGGGCCGGAGCTGCACGAGCGGCTCAGGCGCGTACAGCCGGGGGTGGTCGACCGGGACGAGCGGTGGTGGCAGGTCAACACAGGTGTGCTGACGCTGGACCGGGTCTCGTGGACCGAGCCCTTCTACGCCGTGTACCGGAACGCTGACGGCGAGGTCGAGGGCCTGCTCCCCTACATCTCGGACGGCGAGTGGGACGACGACGCCAAGCTGCCGCTGAACACGGCGAAGGTGAAGGGCCTGATCGCGGTGTCGCCGGCCGCCGAGCGCGCGCTGTGGTGGCACGTCTGCTCGGTGGACTGGGTCACGGCGGTGAAGACGGGCTTTCGCGCTCCGGACGACCTGCTGCCGCACCTGCTGCCGGACCCGAGGGCGGCGCGGCTCACCACGCAGGCCGACTGGCTGTGGGTACGGATCCTGGATGTCGTACGGGCTCTTGAGGCGCGTACGTACACGGGTACCGGGACGCTCGTACTGGAGGTCACGGACGGGGACGGTCTGTCGGCCGGGCGGTACCGGCTGGACGCGTCACCGGACGGGGCGAGCTGCTCGCGAACCAACGACGCCGCCGAACTCACGCTGGGCGTAGGTGAGTTGGCGGCGCTCTGGCTCGGGGACGAGTCGGCGGTGCGGCTCGCCGCGCTCGGCCGGGTGGCCGAGTCGCGGGCGGGCGCCGCGACCACCGCCGACGCCCTGTTGCGTACGTCCAGGCGGCCTTGGTGCCCGGACGTCTTCTGAAGTCGTGTCACCTCCTGTCCTCCGTAGCGCGATGGGAACCGTCTGGCCGAGCTCCCGGCTCCCCTCCAGGAGGGAGCCCGGCCAGCCGGACTGACGACGGACGGTGGCGTCCGGTCAGCCGGTCTGGGTGAGCAGCAGTACGAGGATCACCGCTCCGATGCCGCCGATGTACGTGTTCTTGGCCTTGATGCCGATGGAGAGGAGGACGAATGCGATGAGGCCCATCGCCCCGAACTTCAGCTGGACGAACTGTTCGAAGCCGATGATGAGGGCGGCGATGGCGAGGGTGGCGATGAGCGGCATTACGGTCCCTCCTTCGGGATGGGGACGCGGTGACCGGCGGTGACCAACTGACCGATCCAGTCACCGGTGGTGACCAACTTCTTCGAAAACCTGGCCATGTTGCTGAAGTTGGCGACCAACTCCACTCTGCTTATCTCCGCTTGGAGACGTCTCATAACCACCTTCCCGTTAACTGCCCAAAGATGGCGCGAAGTTGTAGTGTTTGGTTGTGGACGCGGAACGCGCTGCCGCCAATGGGCGGAATCGGTCTCAACGGTCCCAGCGGCCGCAGCGGTCACACCGAGAGGTCGCTGAGGCGCTGCGCAGCCGGATCAGGTCCGGCGAGCTGCAGCCGGGCCAGCGCATGCCCACGCAGGCCAAGCTGGCCAACGAGTTCGGCGTCGAGCGCGGTGCCGTACGCCAGGCGCTGCGCATCCTGCAGTCGGAGCATCTGCTGTCCAACGTGTCCAAAGGGCGTCCTGCGACCGTCGCCGAGGACGCGGACAAGGCCCTGCCCGGGCCCGACACACCGCAGCCCACCATGGTGGCGCTGGCGCCGCGGATAGCGGCCGCCTTCGAGGTCCCGCATGTGGAGATCGACGCCCTGTGCCTGACGGCGGTCTCGCTCACGCTCGCCATGGGTGAACCCCTCCGACTCATCCACGAGGGCCGTATGAAACCGGCCAAGGTCGACGTCCGAGTCCTGCTGCCGAGCCGCGACATCGACCTCGCGTTCCCCGTGCCGGTGGACGGCGGCAGCGATGACGACGTGGTGCACGAGCGCTGGCTGGCCCAGCGCAACGCCCAGGGCCAAGTGCTCCGCCACAATCTGCTGGCTCTACGGGCCACACATGGCATCGACGTTCATGTCACGTTCCGCGCGCTGCCGTTCACGCCGCCGGTGAAGTTGTACCTGCTCAACGGGGCGGAGGCGCTGTTCGCGTACTACACGCTCACGCGGCGCGGCGAGCAGATCGACCACGAGCGACTGGATGTGTACGACGCCCAAGGCACGCAGTCCATGCTGTTCCCCTTCGAGCAGGGACCCGTGCTGCGGGACACCACGTTCGTGGAGCAGTCGCATCTGTGGTTCAACGCACTGTGGGAGACCATCAGTCTGGAGCTTGAGCTCACAAACTGAGGTCTCCCACAGGTGGATCGTCGGGCGGAGGATCGTCGGGCGGTGACTCTCTCGGGGCGGGGTCTTCCCAGCTCACAGGGCCGGTCCCGAGACGAGTATGGCGAGCAGGACCGCCCCGATCGAGCTGCAGGCGGGGCTCTTGGCCTTGATCCCGATGCTGAGCAGAAGCAGGCCCAGGATGCCGACGGGACCGTACCGCCACTCGACGAGCTCCTCGAAACCGACGACGAAGACTGCGGAGATGAAGGCGATGGCGGGCATGGTGGATCCTCCTTCGGGGAGTGGCGGGCTTCCAGGGGCAGGGCGGGCACTGCGGGCAGAGCGGGTACTTTCGGGCACGTACTGCGTAGCTGCCAAGTAGTTGCGAAAGGAGGGGGGCGTTCCGCCATCTTGGCTTAGTTGGTTGCCAACATTGAATAACTTACCCGGAGTTGGTTCTAGCTAACCAACAACTCCCGAACAACTCGCCTAAGATGGAGCAAAGTTGTAGCGTTTGGTTGTGACCCAGGAGAACGTCGCAGTGAACGGCAGCAGAAGGCTCACGCCCCAGGAGATCGCCGACATCCTCAGGGACCGCATCCGCGGCGGCGAGCTGAAGGCGGGCGACCGCCTGCCCACGCAGGCCGAACTCGCCGAGGAGTTCGGCGTGGAACGCGGCACGGTCCGCCAGGCCCTCCGCGCCCTCCAGGAAGACGGCCTGCTCAGCAACGTCAGCAAGGGCAGCCCGCCGCGGATCGCCGAGGTGTCCCCGTCCACCGACGAGCCCCAGCCGACGATGGTGGGCCTGGCCCCGCAGCTGATGGAGGCCTTCAAGGCCAAGCACGTACGCATCGACGCGGCCTGCCTCACCGCCGAGACCCTGCTGACGGCCCTGGCCGAACCGGTGCGCCACATCCACGAGGGCACCATCCGCCCGGAATCCATCGACGTACGCATCCTGCTGCCGTCCGGGAAAATCAACCTGGCTTTCCCCGTCCCGGTGGACGGCAGCAGCGACGACGACGAGGTCCACCGCCGCTGGCTGCAGCAGCGCAACGCCCAGGGCCACGTCCTGCGCCACAACCTCCAGTCCCTGCGCGCCTCCCATGGCATCGACGTCCATGTGACGTTCCGCGCGCTGCCGTTCACGCCGCCGGTGAAGTTGTACCTGCTCAACGGGGTCGAGGCCTTGATGGCGTACTACATGCTGACGCGCCGTGAGGAGGAGTGGGACACCGGAACCCTCGACATGTACGACGCCTTGGGCTCCCAGTCCCTCCTCTTCTCCTTCGAGAAAGCCGCAAGCGAACGGGACGCGGCCTTCGTTGAACAATCCCAGAAGTGGTTCGACGCCCTCTGGGCAACCATCACCACTGACCTGACACTCTCCTAGTGACTCCTGATACGACGCAGCAGACTGAGCCGGTGACAGCAGAGACAGGGAACGTGGCAGAAGAACTGAGGGGACTGATCGCCGGAGCGCGCTTTGTGCTCTTCGACTTCGACGGCCCGATATGCAAGTTGTTCGCGGGGCACACGGCGGAGCAGGTGGCCAAGGACCAGGTGCGGTGGCTGGAGGAGAGAGGGCTGCGCGGGCTCCTCACGGAGGAGGAGCAGACAGAACCCGATCCGCACGTCGTGCTACGGCTGGTCGATGGCCGGCATCCTGACAGTGACCTGGTATTCGAGCTGGAGAAACGTCTCACCCTGCAGGAGCTGAGAGCCGTGGAGTCGGCGTATCCCACGGCCCACGTGGATCCGCTGATCCGGACCTGGCACGCGCTGGGCGCCCGGCTGGCCGTCGCGACCAACAACTCCCCGCTGGCAGCCACCCGTTACCTGGCCACCCGCGGCCTGTCCGAGTGCTTTGCCCCGCACATCTACGGCCGCACGCAGGACCTCTCGCTCCTGAAGCCGAATCCCCACTGCCTGAACCGCGCCCTGCACGCCCTGGGCGCCAAGCCCTCCGAAGCGCTCATGATCGGTGACACGGCAACAGACTTGGAGGCGGCCAAGAGCGCCGGAGTCCACTTCATGGGCTACGCGCGTAACGAAGCCAAGGAGAAGGTGCTGCGAAAGGCCGGAGCCGAGGTGGTCGTGGGGTCGTTCCAGCCCCTCCTGGAGATGCTCCGCGAGCGGAGGCGGTGAGGCGAACCACCGTGTGGCCAGTTGAGCTTATTCGCTTGGTGGTTGGCGGAGGTAAGTCGGGCCGGATGGGGCTGGGGCCAACGATCGGCGAGGCCATTGACGAGCCCGAAGTCACCCTGGGTTTCTACATGTTGACGTAGACCCGTTCTCAGGCCTGAGCCATCAACAGCACGAACAGTACGGCGCCGGCGGTGAGGCATGTCGAGTTACGAGCCCGGACCCCACAGGTGATCAGCAGCAGACAGACGATGCCCATGGCCCCGTACCGCCATTGGATCAACTGCTCTATGCCGAGGCCCATGACGACCGACAGCAGTTGGAAGAAGACCATGGCCCCACCCCTTTGTCTCTGACACTTCCAGTGAAGCGATCAACTAGTCGGCCAATTGGACTGGTTGACTTAGATTGGTCTTCCCGGCTTGCCTGATCCCTTAACCGGCAGGCTTGTTGGACTGTTGAGTTGACTGGAAGTGGTTGGTTTTGTCGGCTCGGAGAGGTACGGTCGGTGTGTGGCTGAGGTTGGGGTCGGCGAGGGGGGCGGCAGAGAGTTCGAGCGCGTGCTGGACGCGCTGCGGACTCTCCTGACCGACGGCACGTACGAGGTCGGCGACCGACTGCCGCCGCAGCGAGAACTCGCCGATCAATTCAACGTTTCCCGGGACACCGTGCAGCGCGTCCTCAAGGCGTTGGCCGGAGAGGGGTGGATTGAGTCCCGCCAGGGCAGTGGGACCCGGGTGATCATGACCCAGCGGATACAGACCCCGACGGCGAAAGCCGCGCAGCCGGGCCGTGCCGTGACGCTGGGCAGCCTCATCAGGAAGGCGTTCGAGCAGTCCGAGATCACCCTCGACGTCTACACACTGACCTCAGAGTCCCTCGACGCCCATGTCAGGGTGCAGGTCGAACGAATCCGCGCGAGAGAGATCGCGCCGCAGCGCATCGCCCTGCGCATGCTGCTCCCGTCCGACACGATCGAACTTCCCTACCCACGAGCCAAGGACCCGGCCTACAACGACGCCATGAGGCAACGGCTGCTTGCCATCACCCGCCTGCATACGGCGTCGCTGGAAGGGGCTCTATGGGAGCTACGAACCGAGGGCCTGGTCCCCACCCTCGACGTCGAGATCCGTCATGCGCCGCTGACCCCCACGTTCAAGCTCTATCTCTTCAACGGTGACGAAGTGCTGCACGGTCCGTACGAGGTGATCGAGCGCCGCATCCGTCTGGACAGCGGCGAGGAGATCGAAGCGCTCGATGTCCTCGGCTTCGGCGCCACCCTCACGCACTACGTCAAGGACGAGGACCCGAATTCGCAGGGGTCGGTCTCCGTGGCAAGCATGCAGTCCTGGTTCGACTCCGTCTGGAATCTGCTGGCGGAGTGAGCGCGAAAAGGTCCTGAATCCCACTATCATGCCCATCCCATGGGGCTCGTACGCCTCTTTTGATACCAACACTTAATGGACTCAGGTCGTGAGGGATCTCCGCCGACGCTAGGGTGTGCTCATCCTTGAACGTCACCCAGGAGCGGCCAGTGCGCACAGTGCCTGATCCCAGCCGCATCCCCTGGGAGCGAATGCTCGCCGATCAGGCCTACGACGAGTTCGTGGACCTGGCCAAAGAGTACGGGGTGATGAGCGGCGGTCATCATAACCGTAACTATGTGCTGCCCCTTACCGAGGGCATGGCTCGCCATGTGCGGCGCGATGCCGGAACATCCGTGACGGTGCGGATCCGAAAGCCCGAAGCCGTGCCGGTCGTGATCAGGACCTGGCAGCAGGAGTCGGAGATTCTGAACGCCATCAAAGGCGTCCTGCGCCACGTGCCGGAGTGCCTGGCCGAGCGCGGAGGTTCTGCCATCCACAGCTATGTGGAGGGGGTTCCGCTTTCCAATGTGTGTCCGAACGGCAAGCCGGTGGACAGACTGCTGATCAAAGCGCTGGCCGAGCTGCTGGCACAGATGTCCCAGGTGCGCAGGGAGGCGTTGCCGCCGCTGCCCGCCGCCTGGCCGCAGAACGACAAGGACAGCCAGGGGTTTCTGCGTACGCTGGCGCGCCTCGCGGACCGACAGATCCGTCAGCCCAATTGGCCTGCTTTCGGCGGGCTGTTCGCGGCCTTGGGCATCCCCGAGGATGCCTTGACCCGGCTTGCCGACCGGGTGCCCGCCATGGCTCGCCGCCCGTACAGCCTGCTGCACGCGGATCTCCACCGGGACAACGTGATCGTGACGTACGGCGGCGTCCCGCCCCTGATCTGCGTGGACTGGGAACTCGCGTCCTACGGTGACCCTCTGCACGACCTCGCCACACACCTCGTCCGCATGCAGTATCCCGAGTTCCAGTGGGACGAGGTCATCGACGCGTGGGCCGAGGCCGTACAGGCGACGCGTCCTCTCGCCGTGAACGGGCTCGCCAAGGACCTGCGCCACTACATCGATTTCGAGCGGGCCCAGTCCGTCTATCCCGATGTGATGCGGGCGGCGAAGTCCCTGGAAAAATCGTTCGACCAGAAGAGCCTGGACGAGGCGACGGCATCCGTGCGCCGTGCTCTGGAAGCTGCCGCGAAACCTCTCCGACTCGCCAGTGTGGCGAGCGAGACGGAGATCGAGAGAGTTCTCTTCCGTTGGCAGGCGTCCCGGCGTGATCTGCTCGCGGGTGCCCGGTCGGTCAACGTCATCAGCTGGGATCCGGATCCGAAGGTTCCCGAGCATCCCGACTTTCCGAAGTCCGCGGTATTCGACGCGTTGCTCGCGGAGGGCGCGGCCCCCGCGAAACGGGTGTTCAAGGGCACGGCACACCTCAACTCGGTGGTCCGGGTTCCGGGCGTCGACTTTCCAGTCGTCGTACGCCGCAAGGTGGCATCGGTCAGCCGCCGGGAGCCCAGCTTTCTCAGCGAGCACGCCGTTCTCCAGGCCATCGAACGGTCCATGGTCGCCGTGACGGCGCCGCGGGTGCTGGCCCTGGGCACGAGTTATCAGGACGACCCGTTCGCCATCCACACCTATGTCGGTCCGCCCGACGGTGATCAGCCCCCCAGCCATCCGGTGAACGGACTGCTGCCTCATGAGGCAGACGGGCTGGTTGACCAGCTTTGTGCCCTGACTAACGTCGATTACGGGCCTCTGGACCCGATCGGGAAGATCGCGGATGCGTCGGAGTTCTACGGCTGGCTGAGCGAGCAACTGGTCGCGCTCGTACGGGATCTGCCCAAGGAATCGAAGCAGGTGGCACGAAACCTCGGTCTGCCCGATGCCTCCCGGCTCAGCCAGATCTTGGCCCGCCATCGCGTGACCCCGCGTCGGCCAGCGCTGCTGCATGGTGATCTGAACCCCTGGAACCTCGTTCGCCGCGACGATGCGTTCGCCCTCACGATCATCGACTGGGAAATGGCGATGGTCGGCGACCCGCTGTACGACTTGGTCCGGCACATGCATCTCACCCCGACCCAGCCCGATATCCGCGAGCGTATGTTCCGCCGCTGGGCGCGCAACCTTTCCATTAGGCACACGAAGGACTGGCAGCAGGACTGGCGTGTCTACCGGTGGATCGAGAGCGTCCGCTCCGCCTACGTGGATCTCGACCGCCTGGTCACCGGTGCCAGCCTCGACGCCCCGAACGTCCGCAGGGCGGTGGACTCGTACGCCGTGACTCTCGCGGTGGCCAAGGGGTCACTCGGCCTGCCCACCCGCGCTACCGCGAACCCCTATCTTGCCCGCGCGTTGCCGTACGGAGACCATGACGGCATCAGTCGGGCCGGCTTCACTGTGGGCGCATGACGCGTCGCCGGACGGCCCGAGGCGAGGGGGCCGCACATGTCCGGGGCGGGGAAGTGGTGGAGCCGACGGCGGGTGGGGCTTACGGCTGAGGCGGTACCAGGAGCGGTTGGAGTCCGTGGTGACGCGGGTCCTGCTGATCGGAATCTTTGTCAGCGGGCTGACCGCCCAGTTCGTCAAGCCGGTCGGAGACGCCCTGGAGGGCAAGGCGTTTCTCGGCGGTGCGCTGCTGAGCCTGGTGGGCTACGTGTTGTACGACGCGGTGAGGGAGCTCTCCTCGCCGGTCAGGACGCCGAGCCGCGCGCTGGTGAACTCGCGCCAGCTCGGCAACTTCGTCAGCGAGGCCTTCCGGGCCCGGAAGGTGGAGATCAGCTTCCTCGGTTACACCGGCGAGACGCTGTACAACGAGCTCTACCACCGGCTGGAGGATCTGCCCGCCGATCCCGGACCGACCAAGCGAGTCACGGTCAGGATCCTGGTGCCCGACTTCCGCGTACCGATGAGAGTGCCCTCCCGCGTCGGGCCCGATGGGGCGCCTGTGGACGACCCCGAATTCCGAAAGCGCATTGAGCGGAAATGCCAGGAGTACGACGGGATCTTGTCGGGCCTCGCGGAGCAGGTCACGGCCGGCGGCGCAGTCGCCGTCGAGTGCGAATACCGTCTCTATCTGGGCATTCCGCGGGACAAGATCTGCATCTTCAACCGAAAGCAAGTCCTGCACGGCCTCTACAACGTGGCTGCCCGTATGCGGCTGAACCACCTGGATCCGGAGTTCTACGATCCCAAGGGCTACAGCACGGACCTCAATGCTGGTCCCGAGAGGGCACGGCTGCCGCTGACGCGGCTATTTCCACGTGGAACAAGCACTTCGACGATCTGTGGAACCTTGCGGCCATTCCTGACTGGAGGCAGGGAACCGTCGCGTAAGGCGTCCCCGAGGCGGGCCGAACGCGGCGCTCGCATGCGGCCCTCTGGTGCGTACGCTCGTCCGCATGAGCGATACGGGATTGCGCGACACCGGACTGCGTGACACAGGTCTGCGCGAGCGCAAGAAGCAGCGGATGTATCAGGAGGTCTCCGAGCTGGCCATCGCGCTGTTTCTGGAGAAGGGGTTCGAGAAGGTGTCGGTTGCCGAGATTGCGGCTGCCGCTGAGATCTCCAAGCCGACGCTCTTTCGGTATTTCCCGACCAAGGAGGACCTGGTTCTGCACCGGTTCGCCGATCATGAGGAGGAGGCTGCGCGGGTCGTCCTCGAGCGGAGCGAGGGGCAGTCGCCGGTCGATGCGTTGCGGGTGCATTTCCTTGCTGGGCTGGAGCGATGCGATCCCGTCACGGGGCTCAACGACGCCGAGCCCGTGCTCGCCTATCACCGGCTGCTCTACGGAACTCCCTCGCTCGTGGCCCGGCTGTACGGGTTCCTGGAGCGGTCCGAGGAGGCGCTCGCCCGTGCTCTCGGCGGGGATCTGGAGGCGCGGCTCGCCGCCGGGCAGATGGTCGCAGTGCGGCGGATCCTCGCGATGGAGAACGTTCGGCGGATGGCTGCGGGAGAGCGCGCGGAGGAGGTCCGGGCGGATGCCGTCGCTGCGGCTGAGCTGGCCTTTCGGCAGTTGGGGGCGGGGTTGAAGCGGTTCGCTTGAGGCGCGGTCGGGCCGGTGTCGCGTACTCCTGAGACTCGGTGAGAAATTTAACCGAGTAACGTTATCCTTGCTGGAATGACGTCCCCTGAGCCCTCCCTCCAGCACGCCCTCACCCAAGAACGCGCCCATCACGAAACCTGCCGAGCCGCCCTCGCGGCGATGGTCGACGGCGCCCAGGAGCACGTCGTCACCGGCGAGGACGTCTCCGCCTCCGGAGCCGATGCCGAAGTGCTCGGCTATCAACTGCGCAGCAAGGCAAAGGAGTTGAAGGAACTTCCCGAAGGGCCCTTGTTCTTCGGGCGGTTGGATTTCGACGGCGGTGAACATGCCGGGCAGAGCTACCACGTCGGGCGGCTGAGGATCAGCGAGCACCCCGCCGCCCCGCCCCTCGTCGTCGACTGGCGCGCCCCCGTCTCCCGCGCCTTCTACCAGGCGAGCGCCCGCGACCCGCAGGGCGTCCGCGTGCGCCGGCGGTTCGGCTGGGCGCCGGGCAGCCGGGGCGAGTCCGCCGGCCTCACCGGTCTGGAGGACGAGCACCTCGGGGCGGGGCCCAGCGCGGGGGAGTCGCGGCAGCAGAGCCATACCCAGAGCCGTATCCTCGCGGGCGAGATCGAGCGCCCCCGCGTCGGCCCCATGCGCGACATCGCCGCGACCATCCAGCCTGAACAGGACGATCTCGTACGCGGCGACCTCGCGACCTCCGTCTGTGTGCAGGGCGCCCCGGGCACCGGCAAGACCGCGGTCGGGCTGCACCGCGCCGCGTACCTCCTCTATACGTACCCGCAGCGCATCCAGCGCTCCGGCCTGCTGATCCTCGGACCCAACCGCACCTTCCTCTCCTACATCTCCCAGGTGCTGCCCGCGCTCGGCGAGACGGGCGTACGGCAGTCGACCCTCGCGGACGAGATCGCCCGCCATCCCGTGACGGCCACGGACGCGGAGGCGGCGGCCGTCGTGAAGCACGACGTGCGGATGGCCGAGGTGCTGCGCCGGGCGCTGTATGCCCGCGTGGGGACGGACGGCCCGGGCGACCTCGCGGTGCCGGACGGTTCGTACCGCTGGCGGGTGCCGGGTGGGGAGTTGGCGCGGATCGTGGCGGGCGTACGGGACGAGGAGCCGCCGTACGCGGTGGGGCGGGAGCGCGTACGGACGCGGGTCGTGCGGCACATTCAGCGGCAGGCCGAGCGGCGGGCGGGGGCGGTGCCGAACGCCTGGGTGCGGAAGATCGAGCGGGCGCGGGCGGTCAGCGCGTACGTCGACTCCGTGTGGCCCGCGGTGCGGCCGGAGGAGGTCCTCGCGGAACTGCTCGCCGACCCGGACGCCCTGGCCGCGGCGGCGGACGGGGTGCTGGACGCCGGCGAGCAGAAGGCGATTCTGTGGGCCCGGCCGCCTCGGTCGTACAAGTCGGCGCGGTGGTCGGCGGCCGATCTGGTGTTGCTCGACGAGGTGGCGGGGCTCGTTCAACACCCGGAGGGTTACGGGCACTTGGTGATCGACGAGGCGCAGGATCTGTCGCCGATGGAGTGCCGGGCGATCGGGCGGCGGGCGGCCTTCGGCTCGGTGACGGTACTCGGTGATCTCGCGCAGGGGACCACGCCGTGGGCCGCGCGGGACTGGGCCGTACTGCTCGGGCAGTTGGGGAAGCCGGAGGCCGCGGTGGTGCCGTTGACGACCGGGTTTCGGGTGCCGGGGGCGGTGGTCGAGCTGACGAACCGGCTGCTGGCCCGGCTGGATGTGACGGTGCCCGCGGCTCGATCCCTGCGGAGCGACGGAGAGTTGAGGATTCGGCAGGCCGCCGGGGTCGCGGGCGGCGCCGATGTCGCGGACGTCGTCGGGGAGACCGTCGCGGCCGTGCGGGAAGCGCTCGCCCGCGAAGGGTCCATCGGGGTCATCGCGGCCGACTCCGATGTCGTACGGGTGCGGGAGGCGCTCGAGGCCGCGGGGATCGAGTCGGCGGGTCCGGACGAACTGGGCGCGCGGGTCGTGGTGTTGGGAGCCGGGGTCGCCAAGGGGCTCGAGTACGACCATGTCGTGGTTGTGGAGCCGGCGGCGATTGCGGAGGCGGGGGAGGAGGGCGACGTAGAGGGAGAGGCCGGGGCGAGTGCGCGCGGGCTGCGTCGGCTGTATGTCGTACTGACCCGGGCCGTTTCCCGGCTTGATGTGGTGCACAGCCGGGCACTGCCCTTCGACTGACCGCCTGACCGCCTGACCGCCTGACCGCCTGACCGCGTGACCGCCTGACCGCGTGACCGCGTGACCGCGTGACCGCGTGACCCACTGAGCTACTGCTCGACTGCTCGGCCGGGGCCACTCGGTCCCTGCCGGCGCTCGGGCCCCGCGACCCCGTCGGCGGTCCTGAGTTGCCGGTCCCCGTGCCCGGTGCCACCGTGAACGGGGGGCAACGCCGACGGCCTGGTCATGGACAACATCGCAGGTCAACGGCGGTACGCGTCGATACACGACTGAACCGCGCCCCGCGATCCGTGGCGCACGACAGCCCGTGCGCCGGCGCGCGTCCACGACACAGGGGGAGCGCACAGAAAGCGGGAAGACCACATGGCGAACGGACCCATGGACAGGCGCGCCTTCGGCGAGCGGCCCAACCGGCAGGGCGGGCCGAGTATGGGCGACGGCACGGAGTACACCGGCCGGTACGTGATCCTGCTCGACCAGAGCAACCAGGAGAGCGGACTGAACGCCCTGCGTTCCTCCGCCGACATCGCGTCCGTCGAGCGCGTCCGCGGAGCCGAGGTGGGGAACGTATCCGAACTGCTGGAACGCCCCGATGTCTCGGTGCACTTCGAGGAACTCGGCGCCGCCGTCGTCGAGGTGCGGCCCGACCAGCGGCACGCGCTGGTGACCACGGCCGAGGCCGAGCCGACGATCCTCGCGGCGGAGCCGGAGCGCATGGTGTACGCGATGCCGATCACCGCCCCTACGCAGGCGCCGACGGAGTTCTACCCGGCCTACCGCAGTGACGAGGAGGTCGTGGACCGCCACACCAGGGCCGAGATCGCCGCCGCCCAGGGCCCGGCCTCGGACGAACAGAGCTTCACCTGGGGGCTGCAGGCGATCCGCGCCAACCTGTCCCACCTGACCGGACGCGGGGTGAAGGTCGCCGTCCTCGACACCGGCGTGGACATCACCCACCCGGACCTGGTCGGCTGCATCGAGGACACCATGTCGTTCGTGGTCGGCGAGGCGGTCGAGGACGGCAACGGCCACGGCACCCACTGCATCGGCACCGTCGCCGGCCCGGCCAAGCCCCAGCAGGGACCCAGGTACGGCGTTGCCTGCGACGCCCGGATCCTCGCCGGAAAGGTCCTCAGCAACAGGGGCAGCGGCACGGACGGCCAGATCCTGGCGGGCATGGCCTGGGCCGTCGCCCGCGGCGCGCGGGTGATCTCCATGTCGCTCGGCGGCGGGGTCAGGCCGGGTGAGCTCTTCCCGCAGACGTACGAGATCCTCGCCAAGCGCGCGCTCGAGCGCGGGACGGTGATCGTCGCCGCGGCGGGCAACGACAGCGAGCGGCCCCCGGTCATCCACCCCGTCAGCCGGCCCGCCAACTGTCCCTCCATCCTCGCGGTGGCCGCCGTCGACAGGGCGCTCACCCCGTCGTTCTTTTCCAACGGCGGCATCAACGGCCAAGGCGGTGAGATCAACATCGCCGCGCCCGGCAGGGACGTACGCTCGGCCGCCCCCGGTGGCAGGTACCAGAACCTGAACGGCACGAGCATGGCTACACCGCACGTCGCCGGTGTCCTCGCCCTGCTCGCCGAGGCCAACCCCAACGGGTCCGCGACCGATCTCGTGGCCCGTCTGAAAGCGGGCGCGTTCCCGCTGGCACAGCCCGTCAGGGACGTCGGCTCCGGCCTGCTCCAGGCCCCGTGAACGAGCCGAACCGTTCCGCGCCGGTCGGGGTCATCATCGCGGTCGACCTCGACCGGTTCGCAGAGGTGGTCGAGGCCCTGCGGCAGGCCGGGCTGACGGTCACCGGAGAGCAGCCGATCCTGGGCACGCTCTCCGGCACGGTCGCCGAGGACCGAATCCCGGCCCTGGAAGCGGTCGACGGCGTCGACTCCGTCGACCGGGACCGCACGGTCCAACTGCCGCCGCCCGACTCGCCTCTTCAGTGAGCCATCACTCTGGCGCGTCGAGTATGGGGATCAACTGCTCCTCCTCATACGTGAGATGGGCTTCGAGCGCCTCTGTGAGGCGATCGACTTCCTTGCGTACGAGGTCCCTGCGGGCGAGTTCCGTACGTGCGAGTTCGTTGCGTACGGGTGTGGGGGCGCCCTCGCTTCCCGGGCCCGCGGCGTCGATGACCGCCTTCAACTCCTCCACCAGCGCGGCGATCTGCTCGTGCTCCTGGCTCAACCGCTCGATGACCGGGGCGAGTTCGGGGTGGCGGGCGGCGAGGGCCGGGAACATGGCGACATCCTCGCCGGTGTGGTGGTTGTGCAGGCCCTGGCAGAAGGTCAGGCAGTTGACGCGGAGCTGGGCGCCGAGGGCGGTGCTGCCCGGCCCTGCGTCGGCGAATTCCTTGCGGATCAGAGCGAGTTCGCGGCGGAACGCGTCGTGGATGACCTGGAGGTACTCACCCATCGAGGAGGCGGCCACGTTCGGCGGGCCGTCACTCGGGATCTCGTGCAGGGCGACCACGGGGATCACGCGGTCCGTCTTCGCCTGGTACTCCGCCCAGCCCGGCTCGGCCTCGACGGCCCGCGCGAAAAGCTGGTCGCGTTCCTCGCCCTGCAGTACGACGGCCCGCGCCTCGTACGTGAACACCCCTGTTTCCACGGTGACTTGGGGGTGGGCGACGAGGTTGCTGAACCAGTCCGGGTGCTTCGGCGCACCGCCTGCCGAGGCGATGACCAGGACCCTGTCGCCGTCGGGGAGGTAGCCCACGGGAGTGGTGTGCCGGGTGCCGGTACGGGCTCCCGTGGTGGTCAGCAGGAGCAGCCGGGCTCCTTCGAAATAGCCGCCCACCTGGCCGGCGTTGCTGCGGAACTCTTCGATGACTGGTTGGTTGAAGTCGTTGGGCATTCTTCTCTTTCTGCTCTGGGGTACGTGGATGCGGTATGCGGATGGGGTTCGTGGATTGCCGGGATTTTCCTGCGTGCGGGCAGGGCGAATTGCCACGGGGCGCATACGAACGCGTAAGGCGACCGTGGTGAGGGAGGTGATGAAGAGGAGAGGTGAAGAGGTGTGACGAAGAGAGTGGAGGGCGTACGGCGCGGCGGAACACGCGCTCAATACGCGGACTCAGAAAAAGGCGGGCCCCTGGCCCACCCCGGCCTCACGCGGAGGCCGGGAACCCAACTCGCTTGTGGCCCATGGCCGACCCGGCAGTCACGGGGGAGACGTTAATGGAATGCGGACGGATGGGCAATGCCGTATTTCTCATTGGCGCCGGGTGCGGTGGTGTCGATCCGGCCACCAGCGCGGCCGGGGTCGGCGCCCGGCGCCAGCGTCGCCGCGTCGGGGTAGTACAGCGGCGTACGGGGCGGGACGGGACGGAGCGGACCAGGCTGTGCCCCGAAGCCCAACCGGGACGCCATAGGAACTCCCTATAACGTGTGCTGCAAATTCGTCTTTGCCTCTCGTTCTTTTCGCTACGTACCGTGAAACAGCTCGACGAGGTGCTCACCGTGTTTTCTCCGATTCCTCCGAGGATTCGCGCTCTGTGCACGTCGGTCGATCCATTTTCCGTCGAGCTGACTATTACGCGATCGAGAGGATCGGTGGCATGGCCACGATCGAGAACGGACCGGGAATGTGGGAACTCAAGGGAAAGCGGACCCTTGTCACGGGTGGTACTCGCGGAATTGGAGCGGCCGTCGTACGGCAACTCCTGGACGCGGGTGCCGAGGTGCTCACCACCGCCAGGTCGGCGACGAGCGCGGTGCCGGAGGGGGCCACCTTCGTGGAGGCCGACGTACGGACTCGGGCCGGCGCCGAGGCGCTCGCCGCGGCCGCGCAGGAGGTGCTCGGCGGAGTGGACGTCCTGGTCCACAACGCGGGTGGGGCGCAGCCGTACAAGGGAGCTTTGGCCATCCCTGAAGAGGTGTGGCTGGACGCGCTGGACCTGAACTTCCTGGCGTCAGTGCGGCTGGACTCGCTGTTGGCGCCGGGAATGTGCGAACGGCGTTCGGGGGCGATCGTGCACGTCTCCTCGGCGGCGGTCCCGCCCACGCCGCCACCGTTCCTGCACTACACGGCGGCGAAGGCGGCGCTGGAGAACTACAGCCGGGGACTGGCCGCGGAGCTCGCCCCGTTCGGGATCCGGGTCAACACCGTGTCTCCCGGCAGGACCGCCACCCCCGGCGGCGAAGCGACACGGGAACAGTGGGCCCGCCTGGCCGGGGCTGCTGGCCAGGCCACCAACACCCCTCCGCTGGGGCGCGAAGGTCAGCCCGACGACATCGCCCAAGCGGTGCTGTTCCTCGTGTCCGACCGGACGAGCTGGCTGACGGCGAGCAATCTCGTCGTGGACGGCGGTGAATTCCCCAGGGGCTGACGTCGACGGAATTCAGTAACGCCGGCTTCATCAATTGGAATTCGACCTGGTCGAAAAGAATTCGACGGCGCGCCTGCTTCCTCCTCCCGGCCGTCAGGACACCGGCGAGTAGGAACCGAAATCGGATTCGGAATCGGATTCGGACCAGGTCTCCTGGCGTAGGAATTCGAGCAGGGCCGTCCCTGCCGGGCCCGAGCCCGACCGGACCACGGCGATCACGGGCTGGGACACGACCGGGAACACCGGGCGTACGAGGTGCTCGTAACCGTGGGGCACCGCGGAGGCCGGGACGAGCGTCGCCCCCAGCCCGTGCGCGGCCCAGCGCACGGCCGTCGCCGACTGGGACACGCGGGCGGCCGTGGTCGGGGTCAGACCGTTGTCCCGCAGCACGTGCAGCAGTACGCCGTCGAGCGCGCTGTCGCGGTCGAACCTCACCCACGGCTCCCCGTCCAGCTCGCGCAGCTCGACCCGGTCCGCGGCGAGCTGCCGGTGCCCGGCGCCCAGCACCACGACGAACTCCTCGTCGCCGAGGTGGTGGGCGTCGGCGGGCGTCCGCTCGCACGCCGCCATCAGCGCGAGGTCCAGCACGCCCCGGCGGCACAGCCGCTCCAGTTCGGCGGAGCTGGGCTCCTCGAAGACGGTGACCTCCAGCCGCGGGAAGCGACGACGCAGCGCGTTCAGCGCGCCCGGCAACTGCCGCGTACCGAAGCCCATTTGCACCGCGACCACAAGCTCGCCCACCAGGTCATCGGCACCGGCCCGCGCGGTCGCCCTCGCCCGCCGCGACGCGCTCACCGCGACCTCCGCCTCCCGCAGAAACGCGCGGCCGACCGCGGTGGGCACCAGCCCGCTCGGCGTACGAGCGAACAGCTCCACGCCGAGTTCCCGCTCCAGCCCGCGGATCTGCTGGGAAACCGACGGCTGAGCGACGCGCAGCACCTCCGCCGCCGCCGTCACCGACCCCTCCGCGGCAACGGCAAGGGCGTACTCGTACTGACGAAGGCTCATCGGTACCCGCTTCCTCCCCGCGGTGGACCGCGGTCTCCGGCTGTCATCGCTGTAACAGCAAGCAACTCGGCTGTGGGGGCGGAGATTCCCGCGCTTGCGCTCGTCACGGCGGCTGCACGCGGCGCGCCAATCGGCGGCCCCAGGCCTGGCCCGGCCCTTCGACGTAACGGTGGGTCAGCACGCACAGCGGCAACAGCGCGGCGAAGAACGCCACTTCGAACGCGAGACTGTCCTGCCGCCGCCGGCCGATCGTGCTGTCGATCACCGCCAGCAGCACGGGATGCACCAGATAGACCGAGTAGCTGATCGTTCCCAGTCCGGTCAGCATCCGCGGTATGCACCGGCGTTGCGACAACAGCCCGACGCCGAAGGTGAGTACGGCCAGCAGGAATGCGACGATCCAGCCGCGCCGTGTGAAGTGGTCACCGTCGCCGTACCGGTACGCACTCCCCACCGCGCAAGCGACCACGATGACGGCGGTGCCAGCCGCGTACCGCCAGGTGCTCTGACCGTTCTCGGCACGGTAGACGGCGGTGCCGAGGAACATCACGGCGAGGATCACCAGGCCCTCCCACAACGGGACCGTGCCGTTGAACGGGACCAGGACGAGTGCCAGTACGCCTCCCAACACGCCCCCGAATACCCGGAGTACGGGTGACCTGGCGCTCGCACAACAGATGGCGACCCCCATGGCGATCGAGGCGAACGCGATCAGCGGGCCGGTGCCGACCAGGCCGGACAGGGCAGAGGGCGGCAGCGCTAACCCGGCCGTCACGGTCACAGCGGCGAGCACGGCCAAGAGAACGGCGACCGCTGCGGACCGCTCGTGGAGGCGGACCGTGAACAGAGCGACGACCAGGAGGTAGAAGGCCATCTCGTACGAGAGCGTCCACAGGATGAGCAGGAGATTGGGTGTCCCCAGTAACTCCTGGAGCATCGTGGCGTGGGCGACAGCCACGGCGGCAGCGCTCTGCTCGCCGAAGTCACGTATCTCCGCGATGCCCAACAGATTGACGGTCAGGAGCACTGCGACGACAGCCGCCCACAGCGGGTACACACGGAAGATCCGTCCGATCCAGAACGTACGGACGCAGCCGCGGCGCTCCAGCGACGCGGGGATGATGTAGCCGCTCACCAGGAAGAACACCATGATCCCGTAGCGGCTGGTGTTGAAATGCGGCATCAACTCCTGCCGGAAGTCCGCCATGAAGGTGTACGACGAGTGGTCGAACACCACGACGAGTGCGGCGATGCCGCGCAAGGCGTCCAGCCAGCTCAGCCGCGACGGACGGGTCGTCGTGATGGATGCCGGTAATCGTGATTGTGGCGTGAGGGGTGGGGTTTCCATGCGCAGGCAGCGCCCTCTTGGGTGAGGTGTTCGGTGGGTGGTTGTGGCCTGGCCGCCCTGCCGGTCGGCGACGACCAGCAGGGGGTCCGCTCAGAGCGGTCGGGCCGCTCTCATCACCGAGTTCAGCGGCCGGCGCATTGTTCGGCAGTACCGTTCTGGCGGCCGAACAATGGCGTGGCTGGAGGGGTGTGGGGGGAGTGGCGGGTCGTCGTGAGGTGCCGGTGGATCCGGGGGCGGGTCCGGTGCAGCGGTTTGCGTTCGAGTTACGCAAGCTGCGGGCGGAAGCGGGCGGGATCACGTACCGGGCTCTGGCCCAGCGGGCGGGCTACTCGGTGACCACGCTGTCGCAGGCGGCGGCGGGCGAGCAGTTGCCGACGCTGCCGGTGGCCCTGGCCTATGTGGGGGCGTGCGGTGGGGACCTGGCGGAGTGGGAGGCCCGGTGGAAGGAGGCGGTGGAGGAGTCCGCGGGTGACGGCTCTCGGGACGACGACGGAACGGGCGACGGATCAGGCGAGGGATCCGGTGGCGGGTCGGTTGCGCCGTACCGGGGGCTGGCACGGTTCGAGACCGGTGACAGCGCCTTGTTCTTCGGCCGGGAGCAGCTCACCGCCGACCTGGTCGACCTGCTGCGCCGTCGGCGGTTCGCGGCGGTCTTCGGCCCCTCCGGCAGCGGCAAGTCCTCCCTGCTGCGGGCCGGCCTGATACCCGTACTCCGGCAGACTCAGGACCCGGACCTGCGTCCGGCCGCGATCCGGATCCTGACGCCGGGCGAACGCCCTGCGCGCACCCACACACCCGTCCTCACGCCCGCGACTTCTGGCGACGGCAGCGCCGGGGCGGACACGTTCGTGATCGTCGACCAGTTCGAGGAGGCCTTCACCCTCTGCCACGGTGCCGCCGAACGTGCCCGCTTCATCGACCTGCTGCTGGCCGCCCGGCAACCCGAGAGCCGCTTACGGGTGCTGCTGGCGGTACGCGGCGACTTCTACGGCCACTGCGCCGAGCACCGCGACCTTGCCGACGCACTGCGCGACGCCAACCTGCTGGCCGGAGCGATGAGCCCGGCGGAACTGCGCGAGGCTGTCGTCAAGCCGGCCACGGCCGCCGGGCTGACCGTGGAACGTGCCCTCACTGCCCGGCTGGTCAAGGAGGTTGGCGACGCGCCGGGCGGGCTGCCGCTGCTGTCTCACGCGTTGCTGGAGACCTGGCGTCGGCGCCGCGGCAAGACACTGACCATGGCGGGGTACGAGGCGGCAGGATGCCTGGACGGCGCGATCGCCAAGACCGCCGAGGAGGTCTACGGCCGGTTCACTGGGGACCAGGCGGCCGCCGCCCGCCGGGTGTTGCTGCACCTGATCGCCCCGGGTGAGGGCACCCCCGACACCCGCCGTCCCGTCGTACGCACGGAACTGCCCGGCACCGTCCTGGAAGACACGCCCCAGGTGCTGGAGGCACTCGCCCGAGCGCGGCTGCTCACCCTGGACGGCGACACGGTCGAGCTGGCCCACGAGGCCCTGATCACGGCTTGGCCCCGACTGCGCGGGTGGATCGAGAAGGACCGCGAACGCCTGCGCGTGCACCGTAACTTGACCGAGGCGGCCCACGCCTGGCGGGAACTGAACCGCGAGAAGGGCGCCTTGTACCGGGGAAGCCGGCTCGCCGCCGCCCAGGAACACTTCGGCGGCGCACCGCGCGAGGACCTGACCGACCTGGAGCACGCCTTCCTCGACGCCAGCCGCGGCCATGAGCAGAAGGGCCGTCGCCGTTACCGACTGGTGCTCACCGCGGTGACGGCCGCTCTGTGCCTCGCCCTTGTCGCCGCCGGCCTCGCCGTGGGGCAGTGGCAGAGCGCGGTCACCGCCCAGCACCTGGCCCAGTCCCGTCAACTGTCCGCTCAGTCCAGCGCATTGCTTGACTCCGAACCCGACCTCGCCGCACTGCTCGCCGTCCACGCCTACCGCACCAGCCCGACGCGCGAAGCCACTGCCGCCTTGTATGCCGCGGCGGCGCTACCGCTGAGTGAGCGCCTGGTCGGCGGCACCAAGCCCGTGGATGCCATCGCCCTCAGCCCGGACGGACGCACTGTCGCCGCCAACAGCCGAGACGGCAAGGTGCGGATCTGGGATCTGCCCGGAGGCCGGCTCCGACACACTTTCGTCGTCGGCTTCGACAGCGGCGAGATCGCGGCGTTCAGCCCCGATGGACGTACCCTCGCTGTCACTGCCGTCCGTGCCGACGACGTGGTGGTGGCCCTCCTGGATCCGGTCGCCGGCCGGGAACTCAGAACCTTCACCATCCGCGACGGTGCGGTACGCGGGATGGCTTTCAGCCCTGACGGTCGTACCGTGGCCGCCTCCTCCGTAAGTGCCGTACGGGTATGGGACGTCGCCACCGGCCGCAAGCGGCACAGCTTCACCAGACTCGTCGACCCGCGTGCGGTCGCCTTCGGCCCTGACGGACGTACCGTCGTCACGGTGAACAACGGACGGGTGCGGGTGTGGGACCTGGCCACCGGCCGCACCCGGAGCGCCAACGACGACCAGATTGAGGGCGAGGCGGTGGGCTTCAGCCCTGACGGCCGGACATACGCGGCTGTCCGCGCCGACGGTTCGGTGCAACTCCGGGAGACGGCGACTGGCATCGTCCGGCGCACCATCAGGGACAGTGCCAGCGAGTTGGACGGAGTGGCTTTCGCTCCGGACGGGCGGACCCTCGCCATCCCCGGTCGCGGGGACACGGTACGACTGTGGGACACAGCCTCCGGCACGGAGCGGGCCACCGTGACCGCCGGTCACCGCGGACGCGGGGCCATGAAAGTGGCCCTCAGCGCGGACGGCCGCACCCTGGTGACCGGCAGCAACCGGGGGCCCCGACATCCGCATCCACCGACCAACTATTGATCACCCGCAGACCACTCTGTCAGGTCAAGCTGACACCGCCGCCTCCGACTTGGCATTCAGTCCGGACGGACGCACGGTGGCCACGGTTCACCAGGGGCCGCCCGGCCGTGGATCGGCACAGCTTTGGGATGTCAGGACCGGCGACCGCGAAGCCACACTCGTGCTCGACGCCGACCCGGCACCTCTGGAAAAGCAGCTGAACCTCACGGTTTCCCGCCCCGGGGCTGTCGGGTTCAGCCCGACCGGGCGCGCTCTGGCTGCCAGGGCCATCAAGAAGAGGGTGATCGAGGTCCGGGATGTCGCCACGGGCCGCCTTCGCCAAAGCCGCGCACTGAGCGCCATCGACACGGCGGTCTTCAGCCCCGACGGGACGCGGCTCGCCATCGTCGACATCGAGGGAACGGTGCGGATCTGGCACCTTTCAACCGGCGCGCTGCACACCGTCCACACCGACCACGACCGACCCGTAAGGGCGGTGGCATTCGCCCCGGACGGCCGCACACTCGCCGTCGTACACAACGAGGACCGCGGCGGCGACCAGCTCACGCTGCTCGACGCCACCACCGGCCGTACACAGCACACCATCAAGACGAGTGCCTGGAGCTCACTGTCCCTCGCGTTCAGCCCAGACGGGCACACCCTGGCCACAGCAAGCGGCTACAGCGGCTTGGCGAAGACATGGGATGCGCGCACTGGTCAGCTCCGAGACAACCTCAGCGTCAGCACTCAGGTGGCATCGCTGACTTTCAGCCCCGACGGACGCACCCTTGCCACAAGCAGCGCAAGAGGAGTCCAGCTGTGGGACCTCGCCACCAGCCAGATCCGGACCACCCTGCGGACCCGCTCGCCCGGAGCAGTGGCGTTCAGCCCGGACGGACGCACTCTGGCCATCAGCACGGGCAACTCCGTCGAGCTGCGGAACGTCGACCTGCCCGACCCGGCCCGCGCGCTCCGCAACATCTGCGAGGCCATCGACACAACGCTCACCACCCTGGAACGGTCCCGCTATCTGCACGACCAGCCCACCGAAACCGGCTGCCAACCGCGGTGAGTCGCCCGGCTCAGCCCTCCGGCGGGACAGGAGGCGGGGTTACGGGGTGCGCGTCGCGGAGCCAGTAAGTGGGACGCCACCAGTACAGGACACCGTGGGGCCGCCCCCGAACCCGTACGGCACCGTCAGCGGTGGCGCCCTGCTCGACAACCTCACCGCCCTCGGCTGCGACCCCGCAAGAAGGCGCCCCAGTCCAACGGACAAGCCAGGTCAGGACTGCGGGGTCCGGAACGTGAGATACCGGCTGAAGGCCTCGTGGCTGTCGGGGGTGAAGCGCCACTCCAGCAGGGCCGAGCGAAGCTCCGGCTCGGTCAGCCAGGCGTGCCAGGCGACCTCGTCAGGATCGGGGGCCACGGCGTCCGGCATCACGGCTTCGTGCACGCCGAGCCAGTGCGGGCTCAGGCCGCTGTGGTTGAGGAACGTGAACAGCAAGCGCGGCAGCACACGAATGCCCAGTTCTTCGGCCAACTCCCGGGCGGCGGCCTGTTCATAGGACTCGCCGACATTCACCGCGCCACCGACCACGACCTCGTAGAGCCCGGGGAAGCGCGACAGCTGCTCCGACCGCCGGTGGACGAGGATCCGGCCACGATCACCACGACACACCGTCACGGCGACCCGATGCAGCCAACCCTCCCGGGTGGCCTGCCGACGGCTGACCACCCCCACCACACGATCTTGACCGTCGACCCGCTCCACCAGTTCATCCACGACGCACACCCTGGCAGAGCCCACCGACAGCGCCGCCGCCCCACACAGTGGCGTAGCGCACTATTGCAAGCGTCTGCTTGCAATAGTTAGCGGGGGTGGGGCAAGGTGGGGGCATGGCAACGCTCAACGTCGGCAATCTTGGTGAGTATCTGCGGGAGCAGCGGCGCAATGCGCAGTTGAGCCTGCGGCAGCTCGCCGAGGCCGCCGGGGTGTCCAATCCGTATCTGAGCCAGATCGAGCGCGGGCTGCGCAAGCCGAGCGCGGAGGTGTTGCAGCAGGTCGCCAAGGCCCTGCGGATCTCCGCCGAGACGCTGTATGTGCGGGCCGGGATCCTCGACGCCGAGCGGGACCGGGACGAGGTGGAGACGCGAGCCGTCATCATCGCCGACCCGACGCTCAGCGAGCGGCAGAAGCAAGTGCTGCTCCAGATCTACGAGTCGTTCCGCAAGGAGAACGGCTTCGAGATCAAGGATGTCGAAGAAATCCCGGGCGTTCAGGATGATCTGGACCCTCAGGGCGTAACGGAAGGCCGGGTCACCGCCGTTGACAGGGCCCGCACGGCCGACGGCAGCGAGGCCGAGCAGAACGACCCGTACGACGAGGACAGCCTGCACAAGAACACGAAGAACAACGATCACAAGAGCGAAACGAACGACAAGAACGGCAAGAACGATCGCGGTGCACCGCACGGTCGGCAGTCCGCGAGCTGACCAGGGGCGATGCAGCCCCACCACGCGGCAGTGGTCGTACGCCGTCGCACAAAACGCCACATGAAACCCTCACTCACAGCTTTCCGGAGGACCATCGCCATGGCCATCACCGACGACCTGCGCAAGACCTTCAGCGACCCGACCCCGCTCTACTTCGCCGCCGGCACCGCCGACCTGGCCATCCAGCAGGCCAAGAAGGTGCCCAGCATCGTGGAGCAGATCCGCACCGAGGCCCCGTCCAAGATCGAGGCCGTCCGGCACATCGACCCGAACTCCGTCCAGGAGAAGGCCACCACTCGCGCCAAGGAGGCGCAGGAGACCCTTCAGGGCAAGGTCACGGAGTTCATCAGCACGCTCGACACCGACCTGAAGAAGATCGGTGAGACCGCTCAGGACTTCGCCCTCCGCAGCGTCGGCGTGGCCGCCGAGTACGCCGTGAAGGCCCGCGAGACCTACGAGAAGGTCGCCGAGCACGGCGAGCAGACCGTGAAGACCTGGCGCGGCGAGACCGCCGAGGGCATCGAGGAGCTCGCGGTCGCCGTCGAGCCGAACCCCGAGCCGGCCGCGCCCGCCGCTGCCGAGGTCAAGGACGAGAAGCCGGCCGCGGCCAAGTCCGAGCCCGCCGAGGCGAAGAAGACGGCCCCGGCCAAGAAGGCCCCGGCCGCCCGCAAGACCACGGCCAAGAAGACCACGCCCCCCACCAAGTAAGCGCGGCGTGTAGGGACGTAAACACAGATTCACCAACGCAAGAACCGTCGGGGACTCCGGGCACTATCGGAGTCCCCGACGCGTTCTGCGGGTACGGTGACGGCGTAGAGACGACTCGACACGGGTGGTGGGCACAGTGCTGATGACGGCATTCGGCGGCTTCATGTCGCTGCTCTTCCTCGCCATGCTGGTGCTCGCCGTGGCGGCGCTGGTGCTGGCAGTGATGGCCCGCGAGGACGCGTACCGCGCCGCGGACAAGAAGACCAAGCCGTTCTGGCTGATCATTCTCGGCGTCACGGTCGCCGTGAACCTCCTGGTGCCGATCCTGTTCCTGCAGATCGCCGGCCTCATCGCGACGATCGTCTTCTTCGTGGACGTACGCCCCGCGATCAAGCAGGTTTCGGGTGGCGGAGGAGGCGGCCGTCGCGGGGGCAGCAGCAGCGACGGTCCGTACGGGCCTTATAACGGCGGACGCTGAGGCAGGCGTACGCGGCTCACAGCGAGCCGGCGCTGACCCTCGCAGGCGTACGCGGTTATAGCCGGCGTTCCAGCAGCAGCACCGCCACGTCGTCCGTCAGTTCCCCGCCGTTGAGGTCGCGGACCTCGTTCACGGCCGCTGTCAGGAGTTCCTCGCCGCTCAGGCCCTTGGCCAGCTGGCGGCGGACCATGTCGACCATTCCCTCCTGGCCGAGTCGTTCCTTGCCGGCGCCGATATGGCCCTCTATCAGGCCGTCCGTGTAGAGCATCAGGCTCCACGCGCCGCCCAATTCCACCTGCCGGCGCGGCCAGCGGGCGTTCGGCAGCAGGCCGAGGGCCGGGCCCCCGCTCTCGTACGGGAGCAGTTCGGCGACGCGGCCCGCGCGGGAGATCAGCGGGGTGGGGTGTCCGGCCAGGCACAGGCCGGCGCGGCGGCCGTCCGGTGCGATGTCCACCGTGCAGAGCGTCGCGAAGATCTCGTCGTTGTCCCGCTCGTGCTCCAGGACCTGCTGGAGCGTGCCGAGCAGTTCGTCGCCGCACAGACCGGCCAGCGTGAGTGCGCGCCAGGCGATGCGCAGCTCCACGCCGAGCGCCGCCTCGTCGGGGCCGTGCCCGCAGACGTCGCCGATCATGGCGTGCACGGTGCCGTCCGGGGTGCGCACGGTGTCGTAGAAGTCGCCCCCGAGCAGTGCGCGCGAGCGGCCGGGCCGGTAGCGCGCGGCGAACCGCAGTGAGGAGCCCTCCAGGAGGGGCGTGGGCAGCAGCCCGCGATGCAGGCGGCGGTTCTCCTGGGCGCGTACCCGGCCCTCGGCCAGCTTGCGCTCGGCGGTGTCCGACCGCTTGCGCTCCACCGCGTACCGGATCGCGCGGCTCAGCAGCCGGCCGTCCAGCTCATCGCGGAAGAGGTAGTCCTGGGCGCCGACGCGCACCGCCTCAGCACCGCGTTCGGCGTCCCCGGACGCGGTGAGCGCGAGGACGGCGTGCCGGGGCGCGAGCCGCAGTACGTGCTTGAGCGTGGCCAGCTCGTCATCGCCCTCTACGGCCCGGCCGGGCGCCGGCAGCGCGAGGTCGAGCAGGATGCAGTGGACGTCGTCGGTGAGCAGCCGCTCGGCCTCGGTGAGGTTGCGGGCGGTACGGACCCGGATCGGCTTGCCGGCCGAGTCGAGCAGCTCGGGCACGCTCAGCGAACCGGCCGGGTCGTCCTCGATCACGAGCAGCGACAGCGAGGTGCTGCCGGCCGGTTCACCGGCGTTGCGCATGGCCGAGGTCGGCGCCTGGGCGGCCGAGGCGCCCGGTGTGGACGCGGTGCCGGCCGTGGCGCCGATTCTGGAGGCGGCGCGAGCCTGACCACCTTCCACGGCCGGGATCGCTCTCTGCCGCGGTACGGGTACGGGCATCGTCTTCGTTCCTTCCCTCCCCCCGAGGGCACGGTGGGACAAGGTCTAGCCCACCGACCGGGACCATAGCGTCAGCGGTGGCCACAAAGGAATGGCGTAAAGCGATCGGTACGCAAAACGGCCCCCGTCATATGCCGCATCCCCTAACGGATTTGGACATCGGTCGGCTCTCCAGGTGATGACGAACGTCACGTTGCCAGGGTTGATCGGGGCCCCGGAACGTGCTGCACGTCACGTGGGATGCGTCACGTATCGGCAGTTATGGGAGGGAGTTGCGGCAGCGACCGCCGTCCGCGCCCCCACCTCATGCGTGTCCGTTACGCAGCCGGACGCACGACCCCCAGGATCGGCATGGAACCCGCACCCGCGACCGTCACCGTCCGCCCTGGCCGTGGGGCGTGGATGATCGCGCCGTCGCCTATGTACATCGCCACATGGCTGGCGTCGGGGTTGTAGATGATGAGGTCGCCCGGGCGCATGTCCTTGATGTCGACGCGGTCGAGCTGCTTCCACTGCTCCTGCGACGTACGCGGGATGGCCTGGCCGGCCGCCGCCCACGCCTGCAAGGTCAGGCCGGAGCAGTCGAACGTCTTCGGGCCCTCGGCGCCCCATTCGTACTGTTTGCCCAGCTGCTCCGTCGCGTACTCCACGGCCTTCTTGCCCGCGGCCGTCGCCTCGCCCTTGACGTCATCGAGTACACCGGAATCCAGCCAGGCCGTCTGCGCCTTGGCCGCGGCCTCCCGCTCCAGCTCGGCCAGCCGCTCCTTCTCGTCCTTCTCCAGCTCCGACTCGAGCTTCTCGGCGGCGGCGATCTGCTTCTTGACCTTCTTCTTGGCCTCGGCCTTGGCCTTGCGGTTGGACTCCAGCTTCTGCCACTGGGCGGAGGCGTCCTTCGCGTACTGCTTCAAGTCCTTCTGTGTACGGGCCAGTTCGGCGAGCAGGCTCTTGGTCGCTCGCTCGCCCTGGCGCACTCGGCCCGCGCCGTCCAGATACTGCTGCGGGTTGTCGCTGAGCATCAGTTCCGCCTCGGGCGGCAGTCCGCCGCTGCGGTACTGGGCGCGGGCCGCCGCGCCCGCCCGGTCCTTCAACTTGTCCAGCTTCGCCTGGCCCTGGACGATCGCGCGGGCCAGCTCGACGATCTGGGCGGACTGCTTGTCGGCCTGCTCCTCCGCCGCGTTGTACGCGTCCGTGGCGACCGCCGCGTCGTGGTAGAGCTTGTCCAGCCTCTTGCGGATCGCCTCAAGGTCCTTGGTGCTCGCGGGCGTTGAGGCCGGAGGTCGTGGTGCCGGGCTCGGTGTCGGATCCGCGTACGCCACCCCGGGCGCGGCCATGATGGCTGCCGCGCAGGCCAGGGCCATGGTCACCGTGGTCAGGCTCCGCTTGCCCGCTCCCATACTCCGCTCCCCAAGCTGATTTACCGTCAGTAACTTACGGATGCCTCGGGGGATGGTGCCATGGCGCCCCGCAATCCGACAGAGGCAGACGCGAACTCCCCCAACTCCCCACAGGCCGCCTCCCTCAACTCCCCTCAGGCCGCCGCCCACTCGGCAACTCCCCTCGGGTCCTGCCCACTCGTGCCGACTCGATGATGATCTCCCCGCTCATGTGACGAACGACTCACGGAGATCGTTCCCGCTGCTGACGGAGATCCTTTCCGCCGCGTCCCCGCGTCCCCGCGTCCCCGCGTCCCCGTAAGCCGGTTCACGGGCGCGGCTGCCGCATCACCGCGTCACCGCACGCCGGTTCACTCACGGGCGCGGGCTGCCGCATCACCACATGCCGGTTTACGGGCGAGGCCGCCGCATCGTCGCACCATCGCACGCCGGTTCGCGGCCGCGGGCTCACCAGAAGGCGCGGGCGACGGCAGCCGTGACTACCCCCGAGGCGCCAACGCCCCCCACCGCACGGTCACTTCGCCCTGCCGCCAGCGCGTCACGCCGTCCGTGACCGGCCAGTCGGCCGACAGATCGCGTACGGCCCGTATCCAGCGCTGCCGGACGCCGTACGAGGCGTAAGGCGCGGCCGCCGCCCAGGCGCGGTCGAAGTCGCGCAGGAAGGCGTGCACCGGTTCGCCGGGGACGTTGCGGTGGATGAGCGCCTTGGGGAGGCGTTCGGCCAGGTCGGAGGGGCGGTCCAGGGAGCCGAGGCGGGTGGCGAACGTGACGGTGCGCGGGCCCTCGGCGCCGAGCGCGACCCAGACGTGCCGTCGGCCGATCTCGTCGCAGGTGCCCTCGACGAGGAGTCCCCCGCGCGAGTTGGCGCACGCCGGCGCGAGGCGGGCGCACAGCCGCGCCCAGACACCGGCGACCTCCGCCTCCTCGTACTGGCGCAGCACGTTGGCCGCGCGGATCAGCGAGGGCCGCTCAGGGAGCGGGATCTCGAAGCCGCCGTGCCGGAAGGCGAGCCCCTCGCGCTCGTACGGCTGCGCCGCCGCGACCCGCGCCGGATCGATCTCGACCCCGACCACGCACGTGCGTGGAGCGACGGTGCGCAGCCGCTGGAGGAGCTCCGCCGGGGTCCAGTGCGCGGCTCCGTAACCGAGGTCGACCGCCACCGCCTCGCCGGCCCGGCGCAGTTCGGCGCCGTGGACGGCGGCGATCCAGCGGTCCATGCGTCGCAGCCGGTTGGGGTTGGTGGTCCCGCGCGTCACCGATCCCACGGGGGCGGGGGCGCGGGATGTCATGCGTACGAGAGTAGGGGGCGGCACTGACAGCGAGCCCTGGGTGTGTCCGCCACCACCTCTACGCACGGCAGCCTCGAACGGTTGAGCGACGTTCGGCAATGTTTCGGCAAAGAGGAAATGGAACGGAGGGCTCCGGCGTTCCGGCATTGGAGGGCACTCCAGGTCCTCCGGTCAGGCATGCCCGCAGCAAGGAGGAACGCCACGTGAGCCAGTACGTGAGCAGGCTCGGGCGCCGCTCTCCGGCGGCACCCCCGAGGCTCAGGCTGCACCGCAGGCCACGCCGCGTCGCGATGCTCTCCGTGCACACCTCGCCACTGCACCAGCCCGGTACGGGCGACGCCGGCGGCATGAACGTCTACATCGTGGAGCTGGCCCAGCGTCTCGCCGCGATCAACATCGAGGTCGAGATCTTCACGCGCGCGACCACCGGGGGCCTGCCGCCCAAGGTGGAGCTCGCGCCCGGTGTCCTCGTACGCCACGTCGACGCCGGCCCGTACGAAGGCCTCGCCAAGGAGGATCTGCCCGCCCAGCTGTGCGCCTTCACGCACGGCGTGATGCAGGCCTGGGCCGGTCACCGCCCCGGCTACTACGACCTGGTGCACTCGCACTACTGGCTCTCCGGCCACGTCGGCTGGCTGGCCGCCGAACGCTGGGGCGCCCCCCTGGTGCACGCCATGCACACCATGGCGAAGGTCAAGAACGCCGCCCTGGCCGAGGGCGACACCCCCGAGCCGACCGCCCGCGTCATCGGCGAGACCCAGATCGTCCGCGCCGCCGACCGCCTCATCGCCAACACCTCCGAAGAGGCCGACGAACTCGTACGCCACTATGACGCCGACCACGGCAAGGTCGCGGTCGTCCACCCCGGGGTGAACCTCGACCGCTTCCGCCCCGCCGACGGCCGCGCCGCCGCCCGCGCCCGTCTCGGGCTCCCGCAGGACGCCCTGATCCCCCTCTTCGCGGGCCGCATCCAGCCCCTGAAGGCCCCCGACGTACTGCTGCGCGCGGTGGCCGTCCTCCTTCAGGAGCGCCCCGAGCTCCGCTCGAAAATCGTCGTCCCTGTAGTGGGCGGTCCGAGCGGCAGCGGACTCGCCAAGCCTGAAGGCCTGCAGAAACTCGCCGCCCGCCTGGGTATCGCCGACGTCGTCTGGTTCCGCCCGCCCGTCGGCCAGGACAAGCTGGCGGACTGGTTCCGGGCCGCCTCCGTCCTCGTGATGCCCTCCTACAGCGAGTCGTTCGGGCTCGTCGCCATAGAGGCGCAGGCGACCGGCACTCCGGTGCTTGCGGCCGCGGTGGGCGGACTCCCCGTCGCCGTACGCGACAAGGAGACCGGCTTTTTGGTCCCCGGTCACGATCCCGTCGACTACGCGCGCGTGCTGCGCGATTTCGCCGACAACCCCACGCTCCCGGAGCGGATGGGCGAGGCCGCCGCCTGGCACGCCAAGTCCTTCGGCTGGAACACCGCGGCCTCGGCCACCGCGGACGTCTACACGGCCGCGGTCCACGACCACCGCCGTCGCGTACGCTCCCACCATGGCTGACGAACGGCAGGCCGCACAGGTCGTCGAGGCGTTCCTCAAGGACGCCGACCTGGAGTGGGAAAGCCCCGAACCCGGCACCTACGTGGTGAAGCTCCCCGGCACCCGCAAGCTGTCCACGACCGTCTCCCTGATCGTCGGCAGACACTCCCTGTCGCTCAACGCCTTCGTGATCCGGCACCCCGACGAGAACGAGTCCGGCGTCCACCGCTGGCTCCTGGAGCGCAACCTCAAGCTCTATGGCGTCAGTTACGCCGTCGACCCGCTCGGCGACGTCTATGTGTCCGGAAAACTCCCCCTGGCCGCCGTCACATCCGAGGAGATCGACCGGCTGCTCGGCTCGGTCCTGGAGGCCGCCGACGGCGGTTTCAACACCCTCCTTGAGCTCGGTTTCGCATCCGCGATCCGCAAGGAGTACGCCTGGCGGGTGTCGCGCGGCGAATCGACGCGCAACCTGGACGCGTTCACTCACCTGACTCAGCGCCCCGCCAACTGACCCCTGGTTTCGATCAATTAACCATCGATTAACCGCTGCATGCCCCCTTCCCTGCTCTGGGGCCCCATGGCATGCTCACCGCCGACGCAATTCTGAACGTCGTTCACATCCATGGAAATACCCATCCCTGGAAGGACGTGCGTACATGAGCAAGGAGTCAAGGGAGCCAGGCGAGAAGCACGAAAAGCGACGCGGGAACCCTGGGGGACACGAGAAGCGCCCCAAGCACGCGCGTATCACCAGACGGGCACTGCTGAACGGCGCGGCGGCCGTGGCCGCCGGCGCCGTGACCGACGGACCGGCGGCGGCCGCCACCTCCCCGCAGGCGGTACCCCGGGAACGTACGGGCAAAGTGCCGGCCCTCTGGCGGGAGTTCGTGAAAACCCCCTTCACGCACCCGCAGATCCCGTACGTCGGCCGAGCCGGTCACCGCGCCGGGGCGGCGCACTTCCCCCGTCGCCCCGTCGTGGCCGACGTCCGCGCGTACGGCGCCAGGGCGGACGGCGTGACCGACTCCGCTCCCGCGATCAACCGGGCCATCGCCGCTGCCGGAAGAGCCGGCGGTGGCACGGTTGTCGTCCCGCCCGGCACGTACCGCATCGACAACCTGATCCGCATCGGCCACTCCAACGTCGTCCTGAGCGGCGCCGGCAGCGACCGTACGAAGCTGTACGCGACCAAGAACCTCACCGAGCTGATCGGGCTCTACGGATCGCGTTACGGCGGCGACAAGTCGTCGTGGTCGTGGGCGGGCGCACTCATCTGGCTCTGCCCCACGGCCCGTTGGGACTCACTCACCACCGCGATCAGGGCGAAGGCCTGGCCCTTCGAAGGCTGGACCGGGAACAGACGGGACGAGTGGCAGACGCTGACCACCGTGGCACCGGCGCGACGGGGCTCGTGGTCGGTGACGGTCGCCGACGCGAAGCACTTGAAGCCCGGCCGGCTCGTCCTGCTCCGATTAGCCGACGACGCCGACCACACCCTCCTGGAGCACATGGCGGGCGGCGGCCCGGGCCCGGAGGCGTACCACTGGGACGACAAGACAAAGCTGACCGGTTACGTCCCCTACGAGTGGCCCGTGCGCATAGCGCGCGTGCGCGGCCTGAAGGTCACCCTGGAGCGCCCCCTCCCGCTCGACGTACGCCCCGAGTGGGACCCGCGCTTCACCACCCCCGTCACGGCGCTCACCGGCGCGGGCGTCGAAGGCCTCACCCTGGAGGCCGTCGAGACGCCGCAGGCGCCGCACCTCCTCGACCGGGGCTACAACGGCGTCACGTTCCAGTGCGCATACGACTGCTGGGCCGACGACATCGTCGTGCGCCATATGGACAACGGCTTCGGCCTGGTGGCGGCCTCGGCCTGCACCCTGCGCAACACCCGTGTCGCGGGCCGGGGTTCACACCACCCGTACTTCTGTCGCGAGGGTTCGCACGACAACCTCATCGAGGACTTCACGATCGAGCAGAGCACGACCCCGGCGCCCTCCGGCACCCAGCTCCACGGCATCAACGTAGAAGGCCTCTCCTCCTACAACGTCTGGTCGCGCGGCGATATGCGGATGGGCACCTTCGACACACACCGCGGCATGCCCTTCGCGAACGTCCGCACCGACATCACGGTCGACAACAACGGCCGCCACGGAGGGGACTACAGCGCCGGACCCCTCTTCGGAGCCCGCTTCACCCACTGGAACATCCGCGTCACGAACCACCGGGCCGGACTGGTGAAGATCGACAGCGTGGCCCCCTACAGCGCCACCGTCGGCCTCAACCACTGCACCGAGTTCGGCCAGATCGACGTACCCGACTTCTCCGGAGACCTGCACACGCGCCTGGAGCTGTACGGCACCACGGACGTCGTACGACCGCGGAATCTGTACGAGGCTCAGCGTGAGCTGACGCGAGAATTCATGCGCGAGTTGCCGCGGTAGCGCCCCGGGGTCACGCCCACCAGCCGCTTGAAATGGCGCGTCAGATGGGACTGGTCGTAGAAGCCGGTCGCCGTGGCCACCTCGCTCGGCGGCTGACCGTCGAGGAGCAATCGGCGGGCGCGGTCGACCCGGCGGGACATCAGGTACTGGTGCGGGGCGATACCGAAGGCCGCGCTGAACGCCCGTACCAGATGGGCCGGATGGGCATGCACGAGCCGCGCGGCCTCGTCCAGGGCGATGCCCGGGACGAGGCGGGCGTCGAGGAGTTCGCGCAGGGTGTGCGCGACGCCGTGGTCCGGCGGCGGCCGTTCCCCGGTCAGATCGGTCAGCCGGGGCCGCAGGTGGCCGCGCAGCCGCTCGCCGATGAGCGCGAGCCGGCTGGCCGCCTCCAGCTCGTCACCGGGATGCCGCAGGGCCGAGTGCAGTTGCCCAACTCGCGTGCGCAGCACGGGATCCGCCAGGTCCGGGCCATCCACCGCCGGGCCGATGAAGCTCTCGTCGAGCTGGGTCGCGTCCAGGTAGATGACGCGCTTGCGGAAGCCGTACGGGGTCGCGGGGGAGCCGTTGTGCGGCACGTGCGGCGGGAGCAGGCTGACCGTGTCGTGCGGGGTGCCGTGCTCGTGCCGGTCGAGGTCGTAGCGTACGGCGCCGTCGTCGACGATCAGCAGGGTCCACGCGTCGTGGACGTGCATGGGGTACGCGTACTCGGTGAAGTGGGCGTGGAAGACCTCCACGACACCCGGTACACGCGGGCGCCAGGCGGAGACTTCCTGCCGGGGCACCATGCAAGAAACGTACAAGACGGTGGCGTACGGCGGCCGTCAGTCTCGTCCCATGAACAACGAACCCCTTCGCTTCGACACCAAGATCGCCGTACTCCTGCGGGACGACCTGGAGTCCTGGCAGCGCCTGAATGTGACCGCCTTCCTGGTCAGCGGCCTGGGCACCGAGCTGCCCGAGGTGATCGGCGAGCCGTACGAGGACGCCGACGGAACCCCGTACCTCCGGATGTTCCGCCAGCCCGTGATGATCTTCGAAGGCTCCAAGGAGACCCTGACCGCGGCCCACAGCCGCGCCCTCACCCGCGCCCTGCCCCGCTCGGTCTTCACGTCGGACCTGTTCACCACGGGCAACGACCGGGACAACCGCGCGGCCGTACGGGCCGTCCCCACAGGGGAGTTGGACCTGGTGGGCCTCGCGGTGTATGGGCCGCGCAACGGCGTGGACAAGGTGGTGAAGGGGGCGCGGATGCATCCCTGAGGTCCAGGGCCGAGTCCCGTTGCTGACCTCAGCGGTCGAACCACTTCCCTCCCTCGCCGCTGAACCCGACCACGATCACGATGGCGAAGGCGAGGCCCGAGGCGGCCGAGGGGGCACCGCCCGAGGCGGCCAACCCGATCAGGCCGCTGAGTACCGCGAACGCCTCGATCACGAGCACGGTGTTACGCACCCAGGCGTACCGCTTCCGTGCCAGTACGGCGCAGGTGAGCAGGACGAGCGCCAGCACGATGGAGGTGTATGCCAACGGCCGCATCACACCGTCGACCTCCTGGTTGTGTTCGATTCGGCTGTTCACCTCGGACAGGATGAAGAACCCGCCCAGACCATTGATGACAGCCTGAATCCACATCACCACCACAGCGATCTTGACCTGCAACGGCATACGCGCCGGCGCTTCAGTGACCATGAGCCCTGCCCCTTCTCGTGTCCCGTCTGCGCCGGCGACCCGGCGCACCCCGCCATCCAGCAGCCCCTGAACCATGGGGTGTTGGACCGGGGAGGGGTCCCGGGCGCCGGGCGGTCCAGGGCTTGTCGAGGGCGGGGAGAGCGGGAAGGGCGGGGAGGGCGCCCCACGGTCGTACGCCCCGCATGGCTCACGCCGCGCTGATCCCCGGCTTCGCGGGCGACGCGGCGGATCCCGGCGCCGGCTCCTCATCCGGCAGCCCCCGCATCAGCACCCAGTACCCGACCCCCGCCACCGTCCCCACCACCGCACACGTGGCCCACAGCCACTCCGCCCCCAGCCAGTCGATGATCCCGCCCGCCATCAGCGGGGCGACGAGGCTGGCCACCGGCCAGGTGGATGCGTAGACGCCCTGGTAGCGGCCCCGGCCGTGCACGGGCGAGAGGCGGACGACCAGGCCCATCTGGATGGGGGCCATGACGATTTCGGCGAGGGACCAGACGCACACGGTGAGGGCGATGAGTCCGACGGACCCGGCGAAGGCGGTGAGGCCGAAGCCGTACCCCGCGCAGAGCGACGAGATGACGAGCAGCCGCGCGGGATCCCGGTCTTCGAGGAAGCGGGTGACGGGGATCTGGAGGACGACGATCAGTACGCCGTTGATGGCGATCGCCATGCCGTAGTCGGCAGGCGCGAACCCCGCCTGACCCATCGCCACCGGCAGCCCCACCATCCCCTGCATGAAGATCAGCGCGACGAGGAAGAACAGCCCGACCATGCCCATGAACCGGCCGTCGCGCAGAACGGTGCCGAGGCTCACCTCCTCGGCCGCCTTTTCCTTCTCCGTACGTACGGGCCTGGATTCCGGCAACTTGGCGAAGATGACGATCGCGCAGGCGAGCGTCATTCCGGCCTCGATCAGGAACCCGGCGACATAGCTGTACTCGGCGATAAATCCGGCGACCGCCGACGAGATCGCGAACCCGAGGTTGATCGCCCAGTAGTTGAGGGAGAGGGCGCGCACCCGGTCCTCGGGCGGGACGATGTCGGCCATCATCGCCTGCACGGCGGGCCGGGAGGCGCTGCTGGTCGCGCCGACCAGGAAGGCGACGGCGGCGATCGCGACCGGGTGCTCCATAAAGCCGAGCAGTGCGACGCTCCCGGCCGTCGACGACTGGGCGATGAGCAGGGTGGGCCGCCGCCCGAGCCGGTCGGTCATCACCCCCGCGACGATGGAGGAGACGACCCCGCCGAGCCCGTGAAGTGCGACGACGAGACCGGCGTACGAGGCGGAGTAGCCGCGCTCGAGGGTGAGATACAGCGCCATGAAGGTGGCGACGAAGGCCCCGAGCCGGTTGACGAGCGTGCTCAGCCACAGCCACCAGAACGCGCGGGGCAAGCCGGAGACGGATTCGCGGACGGCGCGTTTCATGGCGGCGCGTAACATCGAGGTCCCCCGGATGTAAGCGGCGTAGGGTCCCTCTGTAACTTACAAGCGGCCCGCTCGGCGAGGCCAGTCAATTACCGCGTGCCCTCAACTGTCCGGCTGCCGGGCAGCCCCACGACGGATTCAGGGCGTCTATTACGCTCGGGGCATGGCCGACGCACCGTACAAGCTGATCCTCCTCCGCCACGGCGAGAGCGAATGGAACGCGAAGAACCTGTTCACCGGCTGGGTGGACGTCAACCTCAACGAGAAGGGCGAGAAGGAGGCAGTCCGCGGCGGTGAGCTGCTCAAGGACGCCGGCCTGCTGCCCGACGTCGTGCACACCTCCCTCCAGAAGCGCGCGATCCGCACCGCGCAGCTCGCGCTGGAGTCCGCCGACCGCCTCTGGATCCCGGTCCACCGCACCTGGCGCCTGAACGAGCGTCACTACGGCGCGCTCCAGGGCAAGGACAAGGCGCAGACGCTCGCCGAGTTCGGCGAGGAGCAGTTCATGCTGTGGCGCCGCTCGTACGACACGCCTCCGCCGCCGCTGGACCGCGACGCCGAGTACTCGCAGTTCGACGACCCGCGCTACGCGACTCTCCCGCCTGAGCTGCGCCCGCAGACGGAGTGCCTCAAGGACGTCGTCGTCCGCATGCTGCCGTACTGGTTCGACGGCATCGTCCCCGACCTCCTCACCGGACGCACGGTCCTGGTGGCGGCCCACGGCAACTCGCTGCGCGCCCTCGTCAAGCACCTCGACGGCATCTCGGACGCGGACATCGCAGGCCTGAACATCCCGACGGGCATCCCGCTGTCGTACGAACTGGACGCCGACTTCAAGCCGGTGAACCCCGGCGGCACCTACCTCGACCCGGAGGCGGCCGCGGCGGCGATCGAGGCGGTCAAGAACCAGGGCAAGAAGAAGTAGGTTTTGTGATCATGCCCCTGAGCTGCGCACATGGCGCGACTCAGGGGCATTTTCATGCCTTGGAACCTTTCTGGAACCTCAGTCCGTGTGATCTTGCGGTCGGAGAGCCTGCCCGAGAGCCTTCCGGGCCCGCTCCCGACTGCTCGGCATGAGGTGCCCGTACACCTTCAGAGTCAGGCCTGGGTCCGAGTGCCCGAGGTACTCGGCAAGGGCCTTGATGCTCTCCCCGGCGTCCAGGAGCACGGACGCGTAGAAGTGCCTGAGCGCGTGCATGCCGTGCTCCCGCGCGGCGGCGTGCACGCGGCTCTTGGCCCTCGGGATGACGCCTGCCTTTGCGAGCGCGGGCTTCCAGTGGTCCGCGACGTGCGCCAGATGGCCCCGAGCCCCGCAACCTCACTGAGGCAGGAACCCCGGCTTCTCCTGTCGAAGGGCGTGGAGTCGCGCAAGGTAGTCCTGAGCTGCTGGCTTCGCGCTGTAGCGGTTCCGTATCTCGGCTCTTGCACTTGCGGCTCCGGAACGTCCGCCCCTTGCTGCAGCGTGGCTGGTCAGCCCTCCGCACCCTGTACCTGCCCATACTGGGATGGGGATCTGATCGACGTCCGGTCGACGGGTAAGGAGGTGCCCGCACGTGAAGCTCTACCTGCGCCGTGCCGCCGTCTCTGTGGCCACGGTGTCCCTGGCCGTCGTCCTGGCCTCCTGCGGCAAGGACGGGAACACTTCCGGCACGGGCGGCGTGACGATCGGCTTGCTGCTCCCGGGAGCCGGGACCCCTCGCGCCGAGCAGTTCGACAGGCCCCTGATCGAGAAGAAGATCAAGGACCTGTGCGGCGACTGCACGGTGGAGTACGCCAACGCCAAGGAGAATGTGGCCACCCAACACCAGCAGATTCACTCCATGGTCACCAAGGGGGTCGAGGTCCTGATCCTCGACCCCGTCGACGCCAAGGCGGCCCGGTCCTCGGTCGAGACGGCCGATCGCGCGGGCATCCCGGTCGTCGCCTACGACCGCCTCGCCAGTGGCCCGATCTCGGGCTACGTCTCCTTCGACGGCGAGAAGGTCGGTGAGATCCAGGGCCGGGCGCTCCTCAAGGCCATGGGCGACAAGGCGGACGGCGGGCAGATCGTCATGATGAATGGCTCCTCGGCCGACCCGAACTCGGCCGCCTTCAAGAGGGGCGCCCTGTCCGTCCTCCAGGGGAAGGTGAAGATCGGGAAGGCGTACGACACCGTCGAGTGGAATCCGGATAACGCCCACATCAACATGTCCGGCGCCATCTCCGCTCTCGGCGCCGACAACATCGACGGCGTCTACTCCGCCAACGACGGCCTTGCTGGCGGCGTCATCTCCGCCCTCAGGGCCGCCAAGGTCTCACCGCTCCCCCCGGTCACCGGCCAGGACGCCGACATCACGGCCGTACAGCGCATCGTGAGCGGCGAGCAGTACATGACCGTCTACAAGCCCTTCAAGCTTGAGGCCGATGCCGCCGCCGAAATGGCCGTCGCCCTGGCCCAGGGTGAACAACTCGGCGACATCACCACAGACACGGTCGACAGCCCCACCACCGACGACATCCCGGCCGTCCTGCTCACCCCGACCTCCCTGACCGCCGACAACATCAAGGACACGGTCGTCAAGGACGGCATGTACACGATCGATCAGATCTGCACGCCCAAGTACAAAGCCGCTTGTGAAAGGGCGGGACTCACCACGTAAACGCGATCTACGCGTTCACCTCAAGACCTCTAGCGGTAGAGGGTCTGACCTCTAGCGCCAGAGGTCCCGACGCGCCCCAAGTTGGGCCCGCTCTGGGACCCTCTGTGGGACCTCCGACGACCAGCTGTGACTTCCCCGCGCGGCGGCGCCCTCGGTCATTCCTGCACGGCTGCGTCGCCGTAACGCCGCGCGACCTCGTGGAACGCCTCCTTGGGGCTGCACGCGCCGTCGCCGGTCACCGCCATGACCCCGAAGCCGGCCTTGTCGAGGTCCAGGCGGGGGTCGTCGTGATGCGGGAAGTCGGGCATGGCGAAGGTGAAGACGAAGCAGCCGTGTACGCCCTCCGCGTCGTACTGGTCGATGAGTTCACCGAGGTAGCGGGCCTGGACGGCCTCGTTGCGGGGGTGGTGGCCGCGGATGTGCGGGGGTGTGGCGAACCAGTTGACGATCCAGAAGGAACCGGCTCCCCGCTGGTCGGCTCCGGTGAAGGCACCGCACCCGAACTCGGTGATGACGACGGGCTTGTCGTGGTCGCGAACCAGGGTGCGCAGGCGGTCCGTGTAGGTGGCGTGGTTGCGGCCGGAGCGGTAGAGGCTGGCGCCGACCAGGTCGAACAGCGACCAGTCGACGTGTTCCCACCCGGCCGCGGAGTAGGTGACCGGCCCGCCGAAGCGGCGCCGCGCGGTGGTCACGGCGATGGTGAGCAGCCGGTGGAGCCGCCGGTCGATCCGGCGCCGCAGTACGCGGTGGAAACGCACGATGAGCTTCAAGCGCAGGAACGACCGGGGTCCGGGGACGATGCCGGGCACGGTGTGGGAGAACTCGCTGCCGACCAGGAGCGTCACCCGGTCGGGGTGTTCCCGGCGAAGTTCTTCGGCCGCCTCGGCGACCGTGTCCAGGTGCTCCAGCAGCTTCGGCTGAGGCAGCTCGGGAACGTTGGGCCGGATGTAGACGCCGAGACCGGTCTCGAGGGCGGTGCGGGCGGCATCGATCAACCGCTTCCCGTCCCCGATGAGCATCACGGTGGTGCAGTGCAGATCCTGGGCGATGACCTCCAGGTCCCGCCGCACGTCCTCGTTACTTGCCTCGCCGACCAGGTAGGAGATGCCGCGGACGGTCAGCATGCGCTCGGCTCCTGTCGACGCGGGCGATTGGCGGCCATGAGGAGTAGCGCGGCGACATCACGGAGCATCGCGGCGATGACCGCGTACCGCGGCAATGCGGCAGGAGCGGAGAGTGCGGGCATGCGGATCCCTAGCGTGGCGGTTCGACGGTCCGAGTCGTCATCGGTCCGGTCGACGCTAGACACGCAGCCGACGGTCGGGCATCCGTCTTCCGTCCAGGAGCACACGACTTCCGGCTAAAAGTGGGCGGCGCCCGTACGCGCGCGAGCCGTACGGGCTCAAGCCGCTGCCCCGGCCAGGCGGTGGAACGCCTGGATGGTGTCGGGGTGGGCGAGTTCGTCCAGGAGGTGGCGCCACTCGGGGTCGGTGGCGGTCGCATGCGCCAGTTCCCAGGCGGTGAGCAGCGCGGTGAGGTCGCTTTCGTGGGGGAACGCGGCCGGGGTGTCCTGCGTGGTGCTCGTCTTCGAGAGCAGCGGCGACTTCATGGGAAGTTCCTTCCGGCTGGGAGCTGTGAACCTCTGGGATTCGCTGGGTTCAACCATCCCGTCGCCCGCTCGCCGGAACCATGGAGTGCTCTACCGGATCGAGGGTGCAGGTAGCCGCACCCCGAGAGGGTCGTTCGCCCCCTCTCACACTTCCAGCGGCACCGGATGGATCTCGTCGGCCTTGTGGCCGGTGCGTTCGTGGATGCGTTGGACCGCTTCGGCGGTGGGGGCCTCGGAGAGGCAGTAGACCGTGCCGGACTCGGGGTCTGCCCACGCCTTCTGGAAGTGCACGTTCTCTTCTTGCTCGATGGCGAGGTCCGCCTGGTGGGCCTGCCTCAGCTGTTCCGCCGTGATGCCCTGCATTCCGTGGTGGACGTCCATGAAGTGAGCCATGGCCTCGCACCTCCTTGCGCTGACGAGTTCGCCCGCCCCCTCTCCTCCATGCTGCGCCCGGAGGGCCACGCGGGCGACCGCTCACAGAGGCACGTACGAATGACGAGGCACGTACGAATGACTCACAGGGGCTCGTACGACGACCCGGGCACCGAGCCGTCGTACGAGCCCCGCAAGACGTACGAGCCGTACGAGCTCAACCGCACTGGCAAGGGCTGCCCGACTGGCAGCCGCACCTGCAGCCCGCGCCGCAGCCGCACGCGGCGAGCAGCGGGAGGCTGGTGATCTCGGCGGGCTGTTCCGTCTCGCGCTCCCGGGTCGGGTCGGGGGTGGTGGTGGGGGATTCGGCCATGGTCCCTCCTCGAAGGCTGATGCCTACGCCCATTGCAGGCCCCCACCGCCCGGCGCATCAACGGCGCACCGAGGCTCCCAAGCACCGACCACGAACCCGTACGCCCTTGCGACGGAGCCGCACGCCCCCGCAACAGCCCGTACGGGCCCTCGCAACCCGACCCGTACACCTTGCGGCGGAGCGCCTACGCCCCCTCAACCCCCGTAGCCGGCTGCACGTCCTGCTGAAGCTCGTCCGCGTGCTCGCCCGTCACCAGGTACACCACCCGGTTCGCCACCGACACCGCATGGTCCGCGAAGCGCTCGTAGTAGCGGCCCAGCAGCGTGACGTCGACGGCCGTCTCGATGCCGTGCTTCCAGCGGTCGTCCATGAGGTGCTGGAACAGGGCGCGGTGCAAGGTGTCCATCGCGTCGTCGTCCTGCTCCAGCTGGAGCGCGAGGTCGACGTCCTTCGTGACGATGACCTCCGCCGCCTTCGCCATCAGACGCTGCGCGAGCTGGCCCATCTCAAGGATCGTGGCGTGCAGGTCGTGCGGGACCGCGCGCTCCGGGAAGCGGAGGCGGGCGAGCTTCGCGACATGCTGGGCGAGGTCGCCCGAGCGCTCGAGGTCCGCGCTCATCCGCAGCGACGTGACCACGATCCGCAGGTCCGTCGCGACCGGCTGCTGCCGCGCCAGCAGGGCTATCGCCCGCGCCTCGAGCTCGTGCTGGAGATCGTCCACCTTCTGGTCGCCCGCGATCACGGTCTCCGCCAGCTTCAGGTCGGAGTCGAGCATCGCCGTCGTGGCGCGCCCGATCGCCGACCCGACGAGCCGGGCCATCTCGACCAGGCCTTCGCCGATCGAGTCCAGTTCCTCGTGGTACGCGTCGCGCATCAGGATGTCCCTCTCTTACGTCAGCTTCCGGATCCCGTACACGGATCCCCGTACACGGGTCCCCATGCACGATTCCCCTACGGGATTCCGAGGGGCTCGCGTACCCCACGCTCCCACGGTCCGGCCTGAACGCGTCCGTTTCCGCCCCCACAAATGAACCATCCGTATCACCCAGGTGAACTATGAGCGACATGGCCCCTCCCTGCTGGTATGCCTTCCGACGAAGCTCTCGGAGGAAGTGAACCGACACGGTCCCCACGGTGAACTCTGGGCGACACGAGACTCCTGGCGGTGTAAGGGGGGCGTACGTCATGCCTAACCTGGAGCCATGGACGTGAACGCGGCGGTCGCCGCAGCGGCAGCGATCGCCGGTGTACTCACCGGCGTCATCGCCATGCTGGCGTTCCGCTGGAGCGAGCGCGAGCAGAAGCGGCCCACGCGCACGTCACTGCACACGGACCCGGTGCTTCCGCCGGGCGTCGACACGGTCCTGTCCGTGCTCCGCTCCTCGGCCGTCGTACTCGACGAGGCCGACGCCGTGGTCAAGGCCAGCTCCGCCGCGTACGCCCTCGGTCTCGTACGCGGCGGGAAACTCGCCGTCGAGCCCATGCTGCAGATGGCCCGCGACACCCGGCGCGACGGCGAAATACGGCAGGTCGAGCTGGACCTGCCTCGCCGCGGCACCGGCCGCGGCGAGGCCCTCGCCGTGTCCGCCCGCGTCGCCCCGCTGGGCTCCCGCCTCGTACTCCTCCTCGTCGAGGACCTCACCGAGGCCCGCCGCATCGAGGCCGTACGCCGCGACTTCGTCGCCAACGTCAGCCACGAGCTCAAGACCCCCGTCGGCGCGCTCAGCCTCCTGTCCGAGGCGGTCATGGACGCCGCCGACGACCCGGAGGCCGTGGAACGCTTCGCCGGGCGCATGCAGATAGAGGCCACCCGCCTCACCAACCTCGTCCAGGAACTCATCGACCTCTCCCGGGTCCAGAACGACGACCCCCTCGAGGACGCCGAGCCCGTACGCGTCGACGAACTCGTCGCCGAGGCCATCGACCGCTGCCGCCACCAGGCCGGCACCAAGCAGATCACCATGGCCGCCGGCGGAACCGCCGACCTGCAGATCTGGGGCAACCGCGGCCAGCTGGCCGCCGCCCTCGGCAATCTCGTCGAGAACGCCGTGAACTACTCGCCCGCCCGTACGCGCGTGGGAATCGCCGCCCGCAAGGTCCCCGCACCCGGCGGAGACCTCATAGAGGTCGCCGTCACCGACCAGGGCATCGGCATCTCCGAGAAGGACCGCGAGCGCATCTTCGAGCGCTTCTACCGCGTCGACCCGGCCCGCTCCCGCCACACCGGCGGTACGGGCCTGGGCCTGGCGATCGTCAAGCACGTGGCCGCCTCGCACGGCGGGGAGGTCACGGTGTGGAGCTCCGAGGGTCAGGGCTCCACCTTCACCCTCCGGCTGCCGGAGGCGGGCGTGGCCCGCGACCGCGCGACCGACCACACGTCCGGACTCGCCGACGACGTCGACACCGGGCAGCCCGACGGAACGACCACCGTCACATCCCCCACTACATCCCCGTACGAATCGCTTTCTGCCCCGGAGGTCCTTCCGTGACCCGAGTGCTCGTCGTCGAGGACGAGGAGTCCTTCAGCGACGCTCTGTCCTACATGCTCCGCAAGGAGGGCTTCGAGGTCGCCATCGCGACCACCGGGCCCGACGGCCTCGACGAGTTCGAGCGCAACGGCGCCGACCTCGTCCTGCTCGATCTGATGCTGCCCGGACTGCCCGGCACCGAGGTGTGCCGCCAGCTGCGCAGCCGCTCGAACGTCCCGGTGATCATGGTCACCGCCAAGGACAGCGAGATCGACAAGGTCGTCGGCCTGGAAATAGGAGCCGACGACTATGTGACCAAGCCCTTCTCCTCACGCGAGCTGGTCGCCCGCATCCGCGCCGTACTGCGCCGCCGCGGCGAGCCCGAGGAGGTCACCCCCGCCGCCCTGGAGGCCGGCCCGGTCCGCATGGACGTAGACCGCCACGTGGTCACCGTCTCCGGCTCCAAGGTCGACCTCCCCCTCAAGGAGTTCGACCTCCTGGAGATGCTGTTGCGCAACGCGGGCCGCGTCCTGACCCGTATGCAGCTCATCGACCGCGTCTGGGGCGCCGACTACGTGGGTGACACCAAGACGCTGGACGTCCACGTCAAGCGCCTCCGCGCCAAGATCGAGCCGGACCCGGGCGCGCCCCGGTACCTGGTCACGGTGCGGGGCCTCGGCTACAAGTTCGAGCCGTAGGCCGAACACCTCGCACGCTGAGCACGACGAAGGGCGGGACCCCGTGGAAAGCGGGGTCCCGCCCTTCGTACGTACGAGAATTCAGTACGTACGAGAATTCCGCGGCCGTACGACGCTCAGTGCCCGGCGGCCGCGTCCCCGCCGCCCTCGGGAGCCGTGGGCGTCGCGCTCGGCGACGCGGCGTCCGTGGGGCTGCCCTGCCCGGACCCGTCCGCGCCTGCCTCACCGTTCCCCGGCTCGTTCGGCGTGCCGGAGGGGGACCCGCTGGGGCTCGGGCTCCCGGAGCCCTCGGAACCCGGCGCCTGGGGAGTCTCGGAAGGGCCCCACTCGGCGTAGTAGCCCTCGGACGGGACGACGAACGCCCGCAGCTTCACCGCACCCGTCTCGCTGAAGGTGAAGGTGACCTGCTGCGCCTCACCGTCCTCCAGGGCCTCGCGGCCGCCGTTCAGCACGGCGGAGGCGTTGCCCTTGCCGCCGAGGATCACCGAGCCGTCGGCCGGCACCGTGATCGGGCCGGAACCCTCGGCGGGCTTGAGCGTGACGGGCTCCTTGACGCCCGCCACACGGATCGACTCCAGCGTCTCGGCGCTGTTGCCGTTGTTGAACAGGGTCGCGGAGATCGCGGACGGGCCCGTCGACTCCTGGTCGGGCTGGATGATCACTACGGCGTTCTGGATCTGGATGTCGCCGACGCTGGTCGCCGCGTTGTCCGGCTTGATCTCCAGCGACTGGGCGTTGCTTCCGGCGCCGCACGCGGCGAGCGAGGCGATCGAGAACGCGATGGCGGCGGCGGCGAGGGCGCCGCGTCGAAGGCTGCTGCTCACGGCGGCGGCAACTCCTTGAACGCAGGGGCGGCGGCCTGGTAAAGCCGCACTGAGGTCGGTCAGCGGCCTCAGGTTACCGAGCCGCCGCGGCGGCCCCGCACCCGACCCGCCTCTATGGGCTCTCTCGGGATCGCCGCGACCGTTGCATCGGGGCGTGTTCTTGAGGTCGCTTGCGGAGAGCGCACCTCATGTCCCGACGTACACAAAGAGCACACAAGTACATCCGAGCCACGTTGACAACATTTCCCATAAGGAATGCGATCAGGAGCCCGCAAGAGATCCGCAAGAGAATTGATCTTCGGCATGGCCTGATCAATTCCGGAATCGTCTCGTACCCGCCCCCGATCACCGAACGGAGTAGCCCAAGCCCCACCTCCGGAACCCGACAAATCTGGACGTTCGGCCACGCGAGTAAGCCTTCGAAGGCTTGTAACGGGCGGGTTTCGCGCACCTCGAGGAACGGCTCCGACCTGCGAATACCCCCTTGTCGCGCCCCCTCGAAGCACGTTCCTGTCGCTGTTGTCAAGCCCCGAGATGTGCCCTGACCTGCGAAAACGCCATTCAGAAGATGCGGTTCTCGTGTTACTCTGGATAGCCACGGAAGGGGTACCTGTCACATGACGTTCAAGGTTGGCGACACCGTGGTCTATCCCCATCACGGGGCCGCGCTGATCGAGGCCATCGAAACTCGTCAGATCAAAGGCGTGGACAAGACCTACTTGGTGCTGAAGGTCGCCCAGGGCGACCTGACGGTGCGTGTGCCAGCGGACAATGCGGAGTTCGTCGGCGTACGTGATGTGGTCGGTCAGGACGGGCTGGACCGGGTCTTCGAAGTGCTGCGCGCGCCGTATGCCGAGGAGCCCACGAACTGGTCGCGTCGTTACAAGGCAAATCTCGAGAAGCTCGCCTCCGGTGATGTCATCAAGGTTGCGGAAGTCGTCCGTGACCTGTGGCGTCGTGAGCGCGAGCGCGGACTCTCCGCCGGCGAGAAGCGCATGCTCGCCAAGGCTCGGCAGATCCTGGTGAGCGAGCTCGCCCTCGCGGAGAACACGAACGAGGACAAGGCCGAGGCCCTGCTCGACGAGGTCCTCGCGTCCTGACGCCCGTCACTCTCTGATCGCTTCCCGACCAGAGGCGATACGAGCGGTCCGGCGTACGCAATTGAAATGCCGCGGTGCCCGATGACGTAAGTTCTGTCGCCGGGCGCTGCGGCATGCTCGCACCCAGAACACCGTACGACCGTACGTCGGCGACTGGGTAATGAATTTCCGGCCGCCGATACTTGGCGTGCCGGGCCCGGGCAGCTGGCTCGACCGGATGTCACGGAAGGGTCCCCGGTCAAGGCGTCGCGCCCGGCACGCTGAGGCCATACCCACACGGGCCCGGTCGTCAAACCGACGTCAACCGGCGGGTCAAACCGGTGCGTGCCGGGCGGCGTTCGCGGGCGCCGGATTGACGTCCGGCGGACGCCGGATCGACGAGCGATGGACGTCGGCTCGACGACCGGACCGGGCCGTGCACAACTGGCCAGACTGGCTGTACACAACCGGCAGGACCGGGTTGTGCACAACCGGCAGGACCTGGTCGTACACAATCCCGTACACACCCGTACGTACACACACCCGACAGGAACCGATGTCTGACGATTCACGCCGTTCCGGGGCCGGTACCGCCGCCGTGATTCCGGCCGCCGGCCGAGGCGTGCGCCTCGGGCCGGGCGCTCCCAAAGCGCTACGGGCGCTGAACGGCACTCCCATGCTCATTCACGCGGTACGCGCCATGGCCGCGTCGCGTGCCGTCTCGCTCGTCGTCGTCGTGGCGCCGCCCGACGGGGCCCCCGAGGTCAAGTCGCTCCTGGGCTCACATTCGCTGCCCGAGCGCACCGACTTCCTCGTCGTGCCCGGTGGCGAGAGCCGGCAGGAGTCCGTGAAGCTCGGCCTTGATGTGCTGCCGCCCGGCATCGACATCGTGCTCGTGCACGACGCCGCCCGGCCGCTGGTGCCCGTCGACACCGTCGACGCGGTCATCGAGGCCGTACGGGACGGGGCCCCCGCAGTCGTACCGGCGCTGCCTCTCGCCGACACCGTCAAGGAGGTCGAGCCGCGTAGCGACGGCTCGCCCGAGCCGGTCGTCGCCACTCCCGAGCGGGGGCGGTTGCGGGCTGTGCAGACTCCGCAGGGCTTTGACCGGGAGACCCTGCTGCACGCCCACGAGACCGTCACGGACGGGGTCACCGACGACGCGAGCATGGTCGAGCAGTTGGGCAAGCCCGTTGTGGTCGTGCCGGGGCACGAGGAGGCGTTCAAGGTGACCCGGCCGCTTGATCTGGTGCTGGCCGAGGCGGTCCTTGCGCGGCGGAGGGCCAAGGATGGGTTCTGAGGCGCCGCTGCCGTTCGTGTTGCCGCAGGTGGGGATCGGTACCGATATTCACGCCTTCGAGGAGGGGCGGGAGTTGTGGTGTGCCGGGCTCAAGTGGGAGGGCGAGGGGGCGGGGCTTGCCGGGCATTCCGATGCGGATGTTGTCGCGCATGCCGCCTGTAACGCGTTGTTCTCTGCCGCTGGGCTTGGTGATCTTGGGGCTCACTTCGGGACGGGGCGGCCCGAGTGGGCCGGGGCTTCCGGGGTTACGTTGCTTGCCGAGGCGGCTCGGATCGTGCGTGCCGCTGGGTTTGTCATCGGGAACGTTGCCGTTCAGGTTGTTGGGCCTCGGCCCAAGATTGGGAAACGGCGGGATGAAGCGCAGGAGTTGTTGTCCGGGGCGGTGGGGGCGCCCGTTTCGGTTTCGGGCGCCACTACGGATGGGCTTGGGTTTCCGGGGCGGGGGGAGGGGTTGATGGCGGTGGCTACGGCGTTGGTCGTTCGTACGGGCTGAATGTGGGGGTTTTCTTTCCCCAGCCCCGCCCCTTCCCGAAACTGGGGCTGCGCTCCAGGCCCCATGCCTCCGGCTGGGTAGGGCGCCTACGGCGGGTGGGCGGGTTCGTGGGGTGGGTGGGTGCCTACCGGGGTGGGGTGACACCGTGTGTCGCGGCTGCGGGCCGTCCGTGGCTGGTCGCGCAGTTCCCCGCGCCCCTATGGGGCGCCGCCCCTACGGGGCGCGTCCCTTACTGAGCTTCGAACCCGCTCAAACCCCGTAGCTACACCCACTACCCTTGGACCCGTGACTATTCGCCTGTACGACACCAGCGCCCGGCAGATTCGTGACTTCGTCCCGCTCTCAGCGGGCTGTGTCTCGATCTACCTGTGTGGTGCCACCGTGCAGGCCGCACCGCACATCGGGCACGTCAGGTCGTACCTGAACTTCGACATCATGCGCCGGTGGCTCGCGCACCGCGGCTACGACGTGACGTTCATCCGCAATGTCACGGACATCGACGACAAGATCATCAATAAGGCCGCGGAGCAGAACCGGCCCTGGTGGTCCATCGGTTACGAGAACGAGCGGGCGTTCAACGACGGCTACGAAGCCCTCGGGTGCCTGCCGCCCACGTACGAGCCGCGTGCCACCGGCCATATCACCGAGATGGTCGAGATGATGCGCACGCTCATCGAGCGCGGGCATGGTTACGAGGCTGACGGCAACGTCTACTTCGACGTGCGCTCCCTGCCCGGCTATCTCTCCCTGTCCAACCAGGACCTGGACGAGCTGCGTCAGCCCTCGGAGGACGGCGAGACCGGGAAGCGGGATCCGCGGGACTTCGCCATGTGGAAGGCCGCCAAGCCGGGGGAGCCGAGTTGGGAGACGCCTTGGGGACGGGGGCGGCCGGGCTGGCACCTGGAGTGCAGTGCCATGGCGCACAAGTATCTGGGGTCCGCCTTCGATATTCACGGCGGCGGGATCGATCTCATCTTTCCGCACCATGAGAACGAGATCGCCCAGGCCAGGGGCTTCGGCGACGAGTTCGCCAAGTACTGGGTGCACAACGCCTGGGTCACCATGAGCGGCGAGAAGATGTCCAAGTCGCTTGGCAACAGCGTCCTCGTCTCCGAGATGGTCAAGCAGTGGCGGCCCATCGTCCTGCGCTACTACCTGGGCACCCCGCACTACCGCTCCACCATCGAGTACAGCGAAGAGGCCCTGCGCGAGGCCGAGTCGGCGTTCGCGCGGATCGAGGGCTTCATCCAGCGGGTCGTCGACATGGCGGGGCCTGTCGAGCCCGCCGCCGATGTGCCGCCCGCCTTCGCCGAGGCCATGGACGACGACCTGGGCGTGCCGGGGGCCCTCGCCGTCGTGCACACCACCGTCCGGCAGGGCAACAGCGCACTCGCCGCCGACGACAAGGACGCCGCCGTCGCCCGGCTCGCCGAGGTCAGGGCCATGCTCGGCGTTCTCGGTCTCGACCCGCTCGACCCGCAGTGGGCCGGCGGGAGCGACCAGGGCCAGGACCTGCACGGGGTCGTCGACAGCCTCGTACGACTGGTTCTCGAGCAGCGTGAGGCGGCCCGGGCCCGCAAGGACTGGACCACCGCCGACGCCATCCGCGATCAGCTGAGCCAGTCCGGCCTCGTCATCGAAGACAGCCCTCAAGGACCTCGCTGGACGCTCGGCCCGCGCTGATCCCGCGGCGGAATCCTTGATCGATTGTGCCGCCCGGCCTTCCGGGCGGCACACTTCATAGACGCACAGCGCATTCAGAGACGTACACACGCACGCATTCACACAGAGACAGGTAGGTCATGGCCGCAAACAACCGCCGCATGTCCGGCAAGAAGGGCGCGCAGGTCGGCAGTGGCGGCCAGCGACGCCGGGGCCTGGAAGGCAAGGGCCCCACCCCGCCCGCCGAGATGCGCAAGGGGCACAAGAAGAACCGCATCGCCGCCGCCCAGGCGAAGCAGACCGCCCGCCGACCCGCCCCCAGGGGCCGCGGCGGCAAGTCCACCTCCGAACTCGTCGTCGGCCGCAACCCCGTCGTCGAGGCGCTCCGCGAGGGCGTGCCGGCGACCATGCTTTACGTGCAGCAGTTCATCGACAACGACGAGCGGGTGCGCGAGGCGCTCCAGCTCGCCGGCGAGCGCGGCGGCATCCACCTCATGGAAGCCCCCCGCCCCGAACTCGACCGCATGACCAACGGCCTCAACCACCAGGGCCTCGTCCTGCAGATCCCGCCGTACGAGTACGCGCACCCCGAGGACCTCGCCGCCGCCGCGTACGACGCGGGCGAGGACCCGCTGATCGTCGCGCTCGACGGCGTCACCGACCCGCGCAACCTCGGCGCCGTCGTCCGCTCCGTCTCCGCCTTCGGCGGCCACGGCGTCGTCGTACCCGAGCGCCGCGCCGCCGGCATGACCGCCGGCGCCTGGAAAACCTCCGCCGGCACCGCCGCCCGAACACCCGTCGCCCGCGCCACCAACCTGACGCGCGCCCTGGAGGCGTACAAGAAGGCGGGCATCATCGTCGTCGGCCTGGCCGCCGACGGCGACGCCGAGATCGGGGACCTGGAGGCACTCGAAGGACCCGTCGTCATCGTCGTCGGCAGCGAGGGCAAGGGCCTGTCACGGCTGGTCGGCGAGACCTGCGACTACCGCGTACGGATCCCGATGCCGGGCGGCGCCGAGTCGCTGAACGCGGGTGTGGCGGCCGGAGTTGTGCTGTACGAGGCGGCTCGACGGCGCGCCTGACGGTGGGCGGGGTGATCTTGACGGAGTCCGGACAGATCGGGACGGTCAAGGCAGTGTCCTAACGACACGTCACTCGGTTAGATGAGTGTGGACACCAGAACACCCCGCACACCCACGGGGGACCGCACGTCGGGCTTCGACGACGCTCCCGCGCTGAGCATGGTGAAGGTGCCGAGCGATCCGGCGCAGGTCATCGTCAATCATGCGAGCTTCCGCGTGCAGCTGGGCACCGGCTCCCGTACGCAGTCCCCGCGCGTCGCACGCCACTTGAGCTCCGCCGACCCCGCACGCAGGCCCGCGGCCGGCACGGCCCCCGGCACCCGCCGCCGCGCCCCCGTCGTCTGGAGCGGGAGGTCCGCACCCGACGACACCGGCGCCACCCGCCTGCTCCAGGCCGCACGGAGCACCACCGTGCACCACGGCGCCCAGGAACCGACGGGCGACGCCGGCGCGACCCAGGTCATCCCGCGCATCGACCACGACGCCGACGGATACGGCGACAGCGGCTACGCCGGGAACGGCAACGGCTACCGCGGTGCCGGATACGGCGGCTATGGCGCGTACGGCGGATACGACACCGACACCGATACGGATCCCGACGCCACCGTCGCGACCCCCACCATCGGCGGCCCTCGCTCCCCGCAGTCTCCTCAGACCCCGATCCTTCCGCAGATGCGCACCTCGGGCAGCGCGGACGAGGAGTACGGCCAACACCCGTACGACGAGGGCGAGTACGAGGACGACGCGTACGACGACGAGACAGGCGAGGACAGTCGGCGCGGACGCCACGCCGACCCGGTACGGCACGCGTACTACCCCGGCCGCCGGATGAACCTCGGCGTCGTCCTGCTCCCGCTGCGCCTCATCCTCGGCTTCATCTCCATCTACGCCGGCATGGGCAAGCTCTGCGACCCGCACTACTTCGACGGCGGCAAGCGCGGCTCCATGGTCAAGTGGCTCAGCTCCCTCCAACCCTGGGAAGTCGCCGAGCCACTACGCCAGTTCGCGCTGGAGCACCCCGTCGGCTCCGGGCTCCTCATCGCCTTCTTCCAGGTGATCGTCGGCGTCCTCACCGTCTTCGGCCTGTGGCAGCGGGCCGCCGCCGCCGTCGGTGGGCTGATGGCTGCCGCGCTCCTGATCACCGTCAGCTGGAAGAGCGTTCCCGCCTACGACGTGACCGACGTCATCTACCTCGCCGCCTGGACCCCGCTGATCATCGCGGGCGCCCCCGTCTACTCCATCGACGGCCGCCTCGCGGGCGGCGCCTGGCGCAGGCTCGGGCCCCGCGCGCACATCTGGGAGCTGCGCCGTTACGTTCTGCGCCGCGGCGCCCTCATCAGCACCCTGGTCGTCGGGCTCACCCTGCTCGTCGGCTCCATGCTCGGCGGCGCCGTCCGCGACGCCGACCGCGTGGTCGTCCCGGGACCCGGCGAGGCCCCGCGCAACGAACTCCCCGGCTCCCCGCTCCCCGAGGAGTCCGGCGACGACCGCCGCTCGGAAAGCCCCTCGGCCGACAACTCGCCCACCCAGGGCGCGACTTCGGCCAGCCCCTCCGAGAAGGGCGACAAGAACACCCCCGGTGCGTCCCGCGAGTCCGCCACCGAGGGCGCCGGTCAGCCCAGCGAAACCCAGGGCACGGGCCAGGTCCCGCCCGCCCAGCAGACGGCACCACCCGCGGAGGCGCCCAGCACCAGCGCGGGCCCGTCCTCCTCGGGCGGCGCCGGTACGGGCGGAACGGGGTCCCCCGGAGGCACCGGCGGCGGCAATGACTCGGGCGACGGCTCGGGTGGTTCCGGCGGTGGCTCGGACGAGGGCAGCCTGGTGGGCGGCCTGCTCGGGTAACGGTTCCGGTCAACGGCCCTTCGCTGGTACGCAGTTGGGGCTCCGCACGCGTGAAGTTCTCACGAGTGCGGGGCCCCATTGACGTACGTAAAACTGAGGCGCGTACGACTGAGGCACGTGCCGCTGAGGCGCGTACAACCACCGTACGGACAGCCGACGTACGGACAGCCGTGAGGCTCAACGCCCCAGTGCCGCCAGCTCCTTCGCCGCCTCCGTGAGGTCCTTCGCGGTGTCGATGGCGCGCCAGTACGCGCCCTGGGGGAGTGGGCAGCCGAACAGGCGGCGCTCGCGAGCCAGGCGCGGGAACGTGGTGCGCTCGTGGTCGCCGAGGTCGGGCAGCATGTCGGTGAACTCGGGGGAGAAGACGTAGACGCCCGCATTGACCTCGTACGACGTCGGCGGGGACTCGACGAAGTCCGTGATGTGACCGAAGTTGTCGGTCTCGACGGCGCCCCACGGGATGCGGGGGCGGGCCAGCGCGAGGGTCGCCACCGCGTCGCGCTCGGTGTGGAAGTCCGCCATGTCGCGCAGCGAGAAACGGGTCCAGATGTCACCGTTCGTCGCGTACCACGGCTGGTCGGGGTGCGGCAGATGCCGCGCGGCGAACTTGAGGCCGCCGCCGCGGCCCAGGGGCTCCTTCTCGACCACGGTGGTGACGCGGACGGGGAGGTCGGACGACTCCAGCCACTGCTGGAGGACCTCGGCGAGATGGCCGCACGAGACGACCACGTCCGTCACGCCCTCCTCGGCGAGCCAGCCCAGCTGATGGCCGATGATCGGAGTCCCCGTGCCGGGGATCTCGACCATCGGCTTGGGCCGGTCGTCGGTGTAGGGACGCAGCCGCGAGCCCTGGCCACCGGCCAGGACAACGGCTTGAACGGGGCGCGACGCGGCGTTCGGATGCTTCATGAACGGCACTGTACGTCGCGCCCCGCTCGGGGCTTGTACGGGGCTTGCTCGGGTGTTGTGCCTGGGCTTGTGTCGGCCGTCGGGCCGTGTCTTCCGGCCCGTCAGCCGGCCGCCCCTCAGCCCTGGCCGCCGACGCCCGCGACGCCCGTGGCGAAGGATGTGTCGCAGACGGGGCGGGAGAACGACTGGGCGCGGGACGGGCCGTACTTGGCGACGGCGGCACGGCCCAGCGCGCGGGCGATGGAGGCGCAGTGCTTGGCGAGCGACGGGCGGCCGTTCACCGCCTCCTGGAGATGCGTGAGCGCCACCCCCGCGTCCTTCTCCTGCAACTCGAGCAGGAGCTGGTCGCGCAGCATGTCCTGCGGGGCGCGGGAGGCGGAGCGCGAGGACGCCTTCTCGGCGGAGGCGGCGAGCACCGAGGCCGAGGAGGCGCCGCTCCTCGACCACGGGACCGTGGCGACCGCGAGTGTCCCGGAGAGCACCAGGACGACGGGCAGAACGAGGGCGAGACTACGGCCGATCCGGTGGGCCGGACCGCGGCTGTGTCGCGTCGGGCGGTCGGCGGGGCGACGGCCGTGCCGCTTCGAGGGACTGGTCGAGGGGTTAGTGGAGTGCTTCACGCGAGTGAGGGTAGCGCGGAGTGATGATTTGGCGACATTTGGTAATCAGTTCGAGCGACGGCCAATGCTCAAACTCGGGCGCGAAGTTGACGTACGGGGGTCGAAATGACCGGTGTGCCGGGGTATTTGTCGACAACGAAAGACCGGCTGAAAACCGACAAAAAGGGGCCCGCAGCAAGCTGCGGGGCCCTTTCCGTCAACGTGGGCGAATTCACCCGGTACGGGCGCCTTCAGTTGTGGGTGTCTCAGTCCGGTGCCTCAGTCGGAGAGACGCTCACCCGTGGACGTCGAGAACACGTGGGTCTCGCCCGGACGCGGCACGACGTGCAGTGTGGCGCCCTTCTCCGGGACCGCGCGGCCGCTGACGCGGACGACCAGGTCCTTGAGGTCGTCGCCCATCTTGGCGCTGCCGTACACGTAACCGTCGGCGCCCAGCTCCTCGACCACGTTCACCGAGACGGCGAGGCCCGCCGGGGCGTCCTCGGTCTCCTTGGTCAGGGCCTTCGCGGCGCCGCCGTTCTGCTCGACGATGTCGAAGTGCTCCGGACGGACGCCGACCGTGACGGTGCGGTCGCCGCGGTCCGAGGCGGCCGAGAGCGCCTCCCGGTTGACCGGCACCACGCTGTTGCCGAACTTCACGCCGCCGTCCGTGATCGGGACCTCGACGAGGTTCATGGCCGGCGAGCCGATGAACCCGGCGACGAACAGGTTCGCCGGCCGGTCGTACATGTTGCGCGGCGAGTCGACCTGCTGCAGCAGACCGTCCTTCAGTACGGCCACCCGGTCACCCATGGTCATGGCCTCGACCTGGTCGTGGGTCACGTACACGGTGGTGATGCCGAGACGGCGCTGGAGGCTCGCGATCTGCGTACGCGTCGACACACGCAGCTTGGCGTCGAGGTTCGACAGCGGCTCGTCCATGAGGAACACCTGCGGCTCACGCACGATGGCACGACCCATCGCCACACGCTGCCGCTGACCACCGGAGAGCGCCTTCGGCTTACGCGCCAGGTAGTCGGTGAGGTCCAGGATCTTCGCCGCGTCCTCCACCTTCTGGCGGATCTCGGCCTTGTTGACGCCCGCGATCTTGAGCGCGAAGCCCATGTTGTCGGCGACCGTCATGTGCGGGTACAGCGCGTAATTCTGGAACACCATGGCGATGTCCCGGTCCTTCGGCGGCAGATGCGTGACGTCACGGTCACCGATGCGGATGGAGCCGGCGTTCACGTCCTCGAGCCCCGCGAGCATCCGGAGCGAGGTGGACTTGCCGCAGCCGGACGGACCGACCAGAACAAGGAATTCGCCGTCCTCGATCTCGATGTCGAGACCATCGACGGCGGGCTTCTCGGAACCCGGGTAAATCCGGGTCGCCTTGTCGAACGAGACAGTGGCCATGGTGATGGGCCCCCTTCTACCGGCAGGAACGTGCCGGACGATCCGTTGTGGAAGGTGGTGCCACTACGGGTGATTCCGTTGTGGTGTTGTGGTTCAGTCCACACAGGGCGGACTGGGTCAGGACGGTACCTGGCGGTTGCCTGGTCTGTCAGTAGCCGGGGGACTGTGAACTTCGCGGAAATTTTCGAGAGGGGCAGAGCACCGCACTTTTGGCCACGCCTCGATCAGGGCCAGAGCACCTGACTTTTGACCGTGCCTTGGGCAAGGGCAGAGCAGATCACTTTTGACCGTGCCTCAAGCTTCCTGCTTCATCGCCCACTGCCGACCGCACACAGCCCTGATGAGCTGCACACGCCCGGTCTCACACGGACTCCACAGGCATTCCGGCCGACGGCCCGTCGGTCCGTACTGCACCAGCCGCTCCTACGCGGCCAGCAAACACTTCTCCAGCTCCGACGCCTTGATCACCGTCGGCGTCTTCTTCCCTGGTGGCAGGCCGGCTGCCACCAGCCAGTACAGCCGCATCCCCTCATCCCGGAGATTCACGGCGGCATTCACATCACGGTCATGGACGACACCACACTCCGTGCAAGTCCACTCCCGGACGGAGACGTCCATCTTCGGCCCCGTTGCGTGACAGGCCGAGCAGCGTCGGGTCGAGGGAAAGAAGCGGTCGACGATCACCAGCGTCCGGCCGTACCACTCGCACTTGTATCGCAGCTGCCGCAACAGCTCGCCCCACGAGGCGTCGATGATCGCTTCGTTCAGCCTCGCCTTGCGACGCTTCCCCCTGCCGCGCGCTGACCGCAGCAAGGTCACGACGGACAAGTCCTCCACCACAAGCACTTGGTTCTCGCGCACGAGGCGGGTCGTGAACTGGTCCAGCATGTCCCTGCGTACGTCGCTGATGAGCGCGTAAAGACGTGCGATCTTCTGCTTGACCTTCTCCCGGTTCCTGGAACCCCTCACCTTCTTGTGCAGCTCCCGCTGCAACCGCGCCAGCTTCTCCGCGTACCGCTTCAACAGCCGCGGATGATCAATCTTCGACCCGTCGTCCAGAGTCACGAGCGACGCCAGGCCCAGATCCAGCCCCACCGCCTTCGGTGCCCGCGAACCCGGCACGAAGACAGCGGGCAGCGGCGCTATTCGCTCCTCCACCAACGTGGACACGAAATACCGGCCCGCCCGATCCCGCGTCACCGACAACCGCACCGGGACCGACCCAGCAGGCAGCGACCTCGACCAGCGAACGTCCAACGGCTGCGACTGCTTGGCAAGCGTGATCAGCCCCGCCCCAGGGCGCTCTGGATCCTCGACCCACTTGAAACCCGTACGCACATAAGTCGCCGAATCCCGAGACCGCCCCTTCTTCTTCCGCTGCGGATACTGCGCCTCACCCTTGAAGAACCGGCCATATGCCTGGTCAAGGTGCCGCAACGACTGCTGCAGCACCGTCGACGACACCTCTTTCAACCACGCCAACTCCTCGGCCCGCTTCCAGCCGGTCAGGGCCCGGCACGTCTCCGCAAAGCCCACATTTACCCGGTGCTGCTCCCAAGCCCTGGACCGCAGCGCCAGCCCCTCGTTGTAGACCCACCGACACGCACCGAACGTCCGCGCCAGTTGCTCGGCCTGCTCCTCCGTCGGATAAAAGCGGAACCGGTACAGGCGATGATGGGTATCGGGCTCCTTGACGTGCCCCTTCAGTGGAGTCGCCTTGCGCCCGTGATGCTTGCGGCGGTCACCGATACCGAGTGCCTCACGCTTGATGCGCTGGGCCTCCTCGCCCTTCACCGCCTTCGGCTTCGACTCCTCCGCCGACTCCCTCATGATCCGCTCCCCAGCGATCCGATCTCCCCAACAGCACGTCAGACCGATCAACGAACGGGTGCACGGATAGTTACGCACCGTTTTTGGATCGCGTGGAGCGGAGAACTACGTGGCTTGGGGAAACGGGCTCTGTGTACAGTGGAGCCGCCTTCGCGCACGGCGCTGAAGTGCGCAGTGCCGCCTTAGCTCAGCGGAAGAGCTCCCCACTTGTAATGGGACGGTCGTCGGTTCGATTCCGACAGGCGGCTCCAACAGCATGGATAACCCGCCGCGAGGCCCGTGAGCTCGTAGTTTCGGCTACGGTCGAAGTCCCGTGGCGGGGCCGCAAGGGCGGTGAGCTTCGATGAGGGCCGCCGAAGAGCCCCGCAAGGACGGTTCTCGCGCGGCTGACCTTGAGACGTGGGTGCGGCGTGGCTGTGCCCTGGTCGTGGCGTCGGTGGCCGCGTACGCCTCCTACATTCACCAGAGGGCGTTTGCCCTTCAGGGCGGTGCAGACGCGGCGAGTGCCGCGCTGTGGCCTCTGTCGGTCGATGGGTTGTTGCTCTTGGCGACAGTTGGCCTGCTGAAGCCTGCCCGGCATGCCGGCCGTCGGGCACGCTCTGTGGTGTGGATGGCGTTTCTGCTGGGCATCGGGGTGTCCCTTGCGGCAAACGTCGCGGCGGCACCGGCTCTCGCCTGGCAGCCAGTGCTCGTGGCGGGATGCCGCCGGTCGCTCTCCTGTTCTCGGTGGAACTTCTCGCGCATCGGTCCAGCGACCGAGAGCGGACCGAGAGTGGGCCGAGAGAACAGGTCTTCCGTCTCGTCCCGAAGCAACGGCCGAGCGCACCGGAAGCCAAGCGAGACGGGCTCGCTGCACCACAGCGAGACTCTCGCAGTGGGCGCGAGAGCGAGACCGGCGACTCTCGCTCTTCCCCATTCATGCAACCCAAGGCTGGGCAGAACGCTGATGAGGTCATGTGGGACTACTTCAAAAGTCAGCAGGCTGCTGGTCGCACGCCGAACGGGACGGAATTGGATCGAGTAGCCGGGACGAACAATTACGGTCGGGCTGTGCTGAGGCAGTGGCGGCGGACAGGCCGGATTCCTGCCGCGCCGGAGGAATCCATGGACCGGGCGATCTCGCTGAGTAAGAGTGAATCGAGCGGTTGATATGGCGCCGCTGTGATGCGAGCGAACTGCGCAGGGCAACACGGCTGCTGGCCTATGCACTGTGAGTCGGCGGTGGTCCGTAATTTTCGGCCACAGCTTGGCGGCTTTACGCCACCGAGGAGCAAATGTCGGCGGTGCGCTCATGCCCTGCCCGGTGCGGTCTGAATGCGTGCGTGCGGCGATGCGGTAGACACGAAAGCGGCGTCGCGGACCCGGGTCTCGATGTGTCCGCGGGCCGGTGTCGTAGTACGCCGTCGGCGTCGTAGAGCACGGCGGCGTACTCGTCGGCGTCGATGCGGGCAAGGTAGTACCGCTCGACCTGGCGGACGGGCTGTCCGCCGACGTGGTGGTCCTTGCTGCGTTGTGCGAGTTGCGGGCCGAGCTCGACATCCCCGCGCTCCCAGTAGGCGCCGGTGGGTTTTGCCTGAGGGTGACGGCGGGTGCGACGCGGGTCTGCGTCCGGAGGAGGCGGTCGCGGTGGCGCTTTCGGACTGCCGCCTGCCCAGCACCGGTTGGGGGCGGCTGGTCCTGCACCGCGCACTGCCGCAGGCGGGCAAGTGGTGGACCGAAGCCGGCCAGTTCCGTGACGAGCGTGGGCTGAAGAACCGCCCGCTGGGGGAAGCGCGGGTGGTGTCGCTGCCGCCGTATCTGGTGGCCCTGTGGCGCGAGCACGTCGCCACGTTCGGCCCGGCCGACGACGGCCGGCTGTTCTTCTCCGAACAGGGCCGGATCATCAGCTACACCACTTATCGCCGGGTCTGGCACGAGACCCGCAACCTCGCCCTGCCTGCCGCGCTTACCAGCATCCCGCTCGCGAAGCGGCCGTACGACCTGCGGTACTCGGCGCTGTCCACCTGGCTGTGCGCGGGCGTGGACCCGGCCGAGGTCGCCCAGCGGGCGGGGAACAGCGTCGAGGTTCTCCTGTCCCGGTATGCGAAGTGTCTCTATGACTGGCGCAGCGCAGCGTTCAGTATTGCTCGGTCTCTGCGAAACCCGCGTCCGCGTCGTCGTCCGCGCCAAAGGCGTCGGCGGCGGCGGTCGGGTCGAATCCGGGCGGGCTGTCCTTGAGGCCCAGGCCCATGCCGGCGAGCTTGGCCTTGACCTCGTCGATGGACTTCGCACCGAAGTTGCGGATGTCGAGGAGGTCGGCCTCGGAGCGGGCGACGAGCTCACCCACGGAGTGGACGCCCTCGCGCTTGAGGCAGTTGTAGGAGCGGACGGTGAGGTCGAGGTCCTCGATCGGCAGTACCAGGTCGGCGGCGAGGGCGGCGTCCGTGGGGGACGGGCCCATGTCGATGCCCTCGGCGTCGATGTTGAGCTCGCGGGCGAGACCGAACAGCTCGACCAGCGTCTTACCGGCGGATGCCATGGCGTCACGCGGACGCATGGCCTGCTTGGTCTCGACGTCGACGATCAGCTTGTCGAAGTCGGTGCGCTGCTCAACACGCGTGGCCTCGACCTTGTATGTGACCTTGAGGACCGGCGAGTAGATCGAGTCGACCGGAATACGGCCGATCTCCTGACCGACCTGCTTGTTCTGCACGGCGGAGACGTAGCCACGGCCACGCTCGACCGTGAGCTCCATCTCCAGCTTGCCCTTGCCGTTGAGCGTGGCAAGAACGAGATCCGGGTTGTGCACCTCGACACCGGCCGGCGGCGCGATGTCGGCGGCGGTCACCAGACCCGGCCCCTGCTTGCGCAGGTACATCACCACAGGCTCGTCGTGCTCACTGCTCACGACCAGCTGCTTGATGTTGAGGATCAGGTCGGTGACGTCCTCCTTGACGCCCGGCACGGTGGTGAACTCGTGCAGGACACCGTCGATACGGATGCTGGTGACAGCAGCACCGGGAATCGATGACAGGAGCGTACGACGCAGGGAGTTGCCGAGGGTGTAGCCGAAGCCCGGCTCCAGCGGCTCGATCACGAACCGGGAGCGGAACTCGTCGACGACTTCTTCGGTCAGGGACGGACGCTGAGCAATCAGCACGAGGTGTTGCCTCCAGTGGTTTGGCGCCGGCTCGGTGACGCCGTAGACACCACGAAGGGTACGGGCGAGACGGGCGATATTGTCTCCGCACAGGCCGAACCGCCCGTCTCCCCAACCCGGCGAGGAGTCTTCGGGCCTCCCTTTCGCCGGCTGTCTCCACGCGTTTCTGCTTTGCCGCATGTCGTGATCATGGTGTTGGCCGGGACAGTTGGCAGGGGTGATGTGCACCGCTCACGGCGCTGTGCTTAGCCGATACGTCCCGGCACGGCCAGTTCCTCGGTGCCGCAGGCGCAGGCTGTTCGTCACGACGTATACGGACGAGAACGCCATTGCCACGCCCGCGATCATCGGGTTGAGCATGCAGGCCGCGGCCAGCGGCAGGGCGGCGACGTTGTAGCCGAAGGCCAGAAGAGGTTGCCCTTGCTGGTGGCCAGTGCCTGCGGGAGAGGCGGATCGCGTCGGTTGCCACTCGCAGGTCGCCGCGTACGAGGGTCAAGACCGGCGGGCACCTGCAAGACGACCACGAGGCGGTGTCAGCCGCAGACATCGCGTTCACCGTCCTCGGACCTGAAACCTAGACCTGTTGGTCAGCGGGGGTGGACCCCGGTCCGCTGGGAACGTTGGGCCCCGGACGCGCTCGTCCGACGGCTGCTCCCCTGAATGTCACAACAGCCGGTGGCGCTCGGGCTCAGCTGTGGCGTCGGCCGCGCCCGCGCACTCCGGTGACGAGCACTCCGATGGCGAAGACCAGGACGGGGACGAAGATGGCGGCGCCGAGAACGTCCTGGAGCCCACTGGCCAGGCCGCTGTAGCCCACGTCCACCCCGAAGACCACCGAACACACGCCGGCAACGAGGGCCGTCCAGCCCAGCCAACCGGCGACCCGGCGACTCGTGAGAATCGCTGTCCCGAACAGCGCGAGGGTCAGTCCGAGCAGGATGCGGAAGTAGCTCTGGAATCCCCATTCCAGCCAGCGCACGGTCTCGGCGTTGGCAAAGCGGATCTGCTTCTCCGCGCCCGAGGCGCTGACCCAGGAGTCGATCAGTGCGGTGAAGGTGCGTGACGATTCTTGAGCCTGCCGCGAAGGGGGTATGACGTGTGGTTCTCCGATGAGGAGCTGGCCGCTGAGTTGTCAGCCGTGGGGCTCGACGTCACCCGGCCGCGCCCGAAGGCATACAGGCATGGCGGTATCCGCAAGCGGGGTGAGGCTCCCCCCTGGGCTTCCCGGGGGAGCGCCGTATGACCCCGACCAGGCGGGATTCATCGCCCGTCCATGCTCTGGGGCTTTGACGTGGGCGAGGTGTGTGCTGCCGGGTACATGGTGGCGCGCCCAAACAGTGAGGGGCACGTGCCGCCGTTCCGCTCGTCCGACGGAGTGGAACTCCGGACTACTCGGCGAGGCCCAACGTGAGGGGCGCCCCGTCCGCGAAGCCGATCTCGACGCGCAGGGGACCCGCGGTGCCGGGCGCGGTGCGCAGGCCGTTGGGCTTTCCTCCGCACCAGCCTTCGATGACGTCGGCCGGGCCGGCCACATCGATGCCAGTGATGCCGACCGGTTGGCGGCGGTGCGCGGCGCTGAGGACAGCAGGGCCTTCCGGCCAGTGGATGAGGCAGGGCAGGAAGCGCCGGTCGAAGTTGGCGCCGAAGCCGGCCAGCGTGTACGGCGGAAAGCCTGGGCCCTCCGCGGGTACCTCGATCACGGACATCCCGTTCGTGGCGGCGAGCTCGCGCAGCCGCTGTTCGTCCCCGAACGCTACGAGCCATGCCATCGGGACCAGGGGCTGCGAGGGGTGTGCGGCGAGTGCCTCCGTGTCGAACTCCAGCAGCGGCGGGGCGCCGGGCGCGGGAGCCTCACCATTCGGATAGTGGATCTCCAGCACCTGGCCATACCGCAGCGGTACGACGAGGTTGGACAGCCCGAGACCCGGAATGGTCCGACCGCGGGCGATACCCAGACCGGTCTCGCCGAGCACTTGCTCGGCGTCAGTCTTGGTCCGGGCGGCCAGCACGACGTGATCGATCTCCATCGGAACTCACCTTCCGCCGCATCCGGCCTGCACTGCGAGGGACACCAAATTATTCGTAGTGAAGTTCGTTTTCAATAGTGCCGGGCGGCGGCCCATTGCGGGCTGTAATTGCGGGAGCTTGACTGGGTGCGCCCTGGCTCATGGAAGGAGTTGGCGTATACCTGCTGGTCCTCGGGCAGGTCGTGAGTGAGCATGGCGCCGGCTGGCGGGGCGGGGCGGAGTTGTCGCCGGGTTGGTGTTCTGGTTGTTGTGACGGCCCCCTTCTTCCCTGCGGCCGAGGGCTGTAGGCCGCGCCGGTAAACCGGTCTCGGCGTGGTGCCGGTCAGCCGAGGGTCTGGATGAGTTGATTGCACGCCTGTTCGCAGGATCGGCACGCTTCGGCGCAGACACGGCAGTGCTCCATGTCGGCGTGCGAAGAGCATTCGTCGCCGCAGGCTTTGCAGGCGGTCGCGCACGCCTGGAGGATGGCGCGGGTGACGTTGGCGTCGTAGCCGGTGTGACGGGACAGCACGGATGCCGTGGCGGTGCAGATGTCGGCGCAGTCCATGTCGGTGCGAATGCACTTGGTGAGTTCGCCGACCGTGCCTTCGGACAGGCAGGCGTCCGCGCAGGCGGTACATGCCTGCGCGCAGGCGATGCATTCCTCGGTGCACTTGGTGAGCTTCTCGCGGTCGACCTCGCCGAGGTCGGCAGGGTAGGTGGCGAGCATGTCCTTGACTGTGGTCGTCACGGGGTGCCTCCTTTCACTGCCGGAGGCCGGCGGGCCGGGCGGCCGCGTGTCGTCCACCCCCGGCCTCTGACGGGTTGACCATGGTGCGGCGACGCAAACGCGCCCGGCGCCCCTTGCTCTCAGGGTGCCCGGGCGCGCTGGTCGGGTCGGTGGTCAGTGGTAGGCGTGGACGACGGCGTGGCCCTTGCCGCGGCCGATCATCCACTTGTTCACCGGCGTGGTGATCAGGAACGCGACCCCGAACCCGCCGAGAAGGGCGGACCAGAACAGCCCGTCGGAAAGGTGGGCGTCCATCGCGCCCGGGGTGAGGGCGATGATGCCGTTGTCGACGATCTCCATCACGGCGATGGAGACGGTGTCGGCGGCGAGTGCCACCTTGATCGCGGTCTTGAGGTCCAGGCCGGCCCGGCGCACGGCGAAGAGCGTGAACGAGTAGCCGAACACGAACGCGAGCGTGATCGCGAGGGCCATGGTTGGCACGTTGCCCCACATCAGGGCGGTGCCGATGACCATGCCGAGGATTTCGCCGATGGCGCACCCGGTCAGGCAGTGCAGCGTCGCCTTCGCCGCCATGGCCCAGGACGCTCCGCCGTGTCCCCCATCGGGTACCGCATGGTCGGAGTGGCCGTCGTGGCCCTCGTGCGTGGTGCTGGTGTGGTGCGCGCTGTGGTCCATGACCTTCATCCCCATTCCCGTCCATAGGGGCCCGTCGTCGAGCCGCGGTCAGGAGAATATACCCCTCGGGGGTATATGCCAAGGGTAGCGCCGGGGGCGTTCCGTCGCTGGGATGGCAGGTGGATCCGGAGGCGCTTGAGAACCGCGGTGCTGCGCTCCTCGCGGTCGCCCATCGGGTGATCCAGGTGATACTGCATAGACACTCCGCCTTCGGGTGGCGGATGCGCGTGGAGAGCATCGACCGCAGTCCCCACCCGTAAACTAAGGGCTTTAGTGCGCCTGTGCAGAGTGACGGGCAGTCGATCGAGGACCGACAAGAGGGCGGTGCGGAGAGTGGCAGAGGCCTGCCGCAGACTCCCGTCAAGAGCCCGAGTCCCTCCGCTGCTCATGTGGATGCGAAGGCTCCGGCGGCACGCCGCCCACGGTCGTCCGACCAGCGCCCGGCGGCGAATTCGCCCGCAGGGCCGGCCTTGATGTCGCTGGACAGTCAATCGTGAGCGGCGATGAGGTGGTCCAGGCGGACGCCCGGGAATTCGTGCCGGAGGAGGTCGGCCTGCCAGCGGTCGCGGAAGAGGGCGAGCCGGGCGTTGTCGCGGACGCGGGTGAGCGCCTCGCCCTTGATCAGGGAGCGGCCCAGTGCCTTGGCGCCGGCCGCGTCGGTGGCCAGCGCGAGGTGGTTACGGCAGCGGCTCCAGCCTGACACGGCGACCACGGCGCTCGTCCCGGATGTCCCGGGGCCGGGGAGGGCGAGCGGTGTCGTGATCAGGGCGACCGCGCCGAGGCATACGGCCGCGCTGACTTGCCGACAGCCGCCGCGCCATGCCCTCAGGCCGTACGCCAGCAGCGATCCCAGGAACGCGACGGCGAAGGAGAGGGCTGGGCCGCCGCCGACAGTGGCCCAGCTGGCATACGGGGCATCCGCCTGCCCGAAGGCCAGTCGACCCCAGGGGAAGCCGCCCAGTGGAGCCCGGCCGCGTACTGCCTCCACGACCACCCACCACGCGGCGGTGTACAGCGGCCAGCCCGGCAGCGCGATCAAGCGGGGCAGCGGCATCGCGGCGAGCGCGAAGACCAGGGCCTGGACCGCCGTGAGGGTGAGCCACGGGACCAGGCCGAGGTTCGCCAGCCAGACGATCAGCGGGGCGAGGAAGGTGATACCGAAGATCCGCCCGCGGTGAAGGCGGATCTGGCGCGCCGTCCGCGCCCGGCCAGGATCAGCAGGGTCGGGCCGAGCAGGGTCAGGAACCACCATCCGACCGGCGGTAACGAGGCGTAGAGGAGCAGTCCCCCGGCGGAGGCGGCTGCCCAGGACTGGATTGTGGCCGCAGTGGGGGGCGGGCCACGCGCGGTGGTCCGGCCCTCACGAAGGCACTGCGCAGACGTTCGCGGTGCGCAGTCGTCGCCGCGGGTGAGTCGATCGAGGCGCCTCGCCGTGATGCGTGCAACCCCCCGCGCGTCATGAACCACATCATCAGGCCCATGCCGATCGGGCAAGCCAGGAGGAGCAGTGGATACAGAAACTGAGGCATGAGGACCTCCCGGTGGGCTTCGGGGCGCTCAGCGAACCCGCTCGACATCTACTAAGTAGGTTAGATAAACGGGAACGTTGACGCCAGTCCGGGCGTGCTCGATCGCATGGTGTGGCGGATCTGTTGCTGAGGGTGCCTCGGGATGAGGATGGGCCTAGTTGACTGAGGTGCGGTCGGCGAGGTCGATGGCGGGGTGTTCGTGCGGGCCGGAGGTGATGCGCTTGGCTTGACCTACTAATGAGCTTAGCGCCTCATTCGGTAGCCGACACTCGCTCTCCAGCGGCCGCCTTCTTCCACCCGCTGTGATCCCACCCTCAAAGGACGCCAACGGTCGCCGGTGGGGAGCTGGTCATCCCGCACGACTCTCCGTGCTTCCAGGAGTCTCGGGGTGACCGCATCGAATGGATGGGGGGAGCCGTGCGGTCAGGAGGGTCTCCACGTCCATCGCCGTCGGCCGGCGGTGCCCTCGAGGATTTGATGCGTGAGCGGCTCGGCCGTGAGTGCGTGTATGTCCCGTCGTGCCGACTGGCCGTGTACCTGGCACTACGCCGCTGGTGCGCTCCTGGTGAAGCGAGCTGATGTCGCCGGGTCAACGACGACGTCATGGTATTCGTCGTGCTGGCAGCTGGGCTGCAAGAGAGCATGCAGCCACCGTTCGGTCCCTCGAAGAGCGCTGCCCTTCTGAGGAGCCGTGCGGTGGCTGCCGTGTCGCCCGTTCCACGACGAGATCACGCAGTTCCAACGGTCTCCTAGGCGTTCACGGAGTCGTCCTGCGGCCGGGTGGTGGGCTCTTGCGCTCCCTCGGCGCTCGCGGACCCGCCGCCGCGCATCAGCAGTGCGGTCACGAGACCGCCGGCGGCCGCGATGCCCGCCGCCGCGAGGAACGCGGCGCTGAATCCGTCGGTGAGGGCGGGCAAGTCGCCGAGCCGATCCGCGCCCTGGGAGGTGGCGAGTGCGGTGAGCGCGGCCAGGCCGAGGGCGGAGCCCACCTGGTAGGTGGTGTTGATGATGCCGGAGGCCAGGCCCGCCTGCTCCTGGGGTACGCCCGACATGGCGGCCATCATCGCCGGGATGTACGCCAGCGACATGCCGAGCGCGGCCACCAGCGAGGCCGGCAGGACGTCCACCACGAAGGTGCCGGTCGGCTCTACGGCGGCCAGCCACAGCAGGCCCGCGGCCAGGACGAGAAGCCCGCCCGCGATCAACGGTTTGGGGCCGAAGCGGCCGAGCAGTCGTGCGGTGATCATCGTCATGAAGACCATCAGCAGACCGGTCATCGGCAGTAGCGCGGCGCCGCTGGCGAAGGCCCCGTAGCCGAGCACCTGCTGGAGGTAGAGGTTGAGGAAGTACCACATCGGGATCCAGGCGGCACCGAGCAGGGTCATCGCCAGGTTCGACGGGGCGAGGCCCGGCGTCCGCCACACGCCCAGCGGCATCAGCGGTGCCCTGACCGAGCGCTGGATTGCCAGGAAGAGGGCCAACAGCACGGCGGCGGCGAGGAGTTCGAGCACGGTCTGCGCGGCACCCCAGCCGATCTCGGGAGCACGCACTACCGCGAACACCGCGAGCGCGAGACCTGCCGTGACGGTGACGGCGCCGAGGACGTCGACCGAGCCGCGTCGGCCCGCGACCGCCGGCAGCAGGCCGGTGGCCAGGAGGGTGGCGATGCCGATCGGGATGTAGATGATGAACACCCAGGGCCAGCTGGCCCATTCGGTGAAGACGCCGCCGAGGAAGACGCCCGCCGTGCCGCCGGCCGGGGCCGCGGCGCCGTACAGCGCGAGGGCCTTGCCGAGTTCCCTCGGATCGTGGCTGAAGAGCATCATCAGTAGGGTCATGGAGGCAGGTGCGATGAGCGCGCCGCCCACGCCCTGGACGGCACGGCCCAGGACCTCGACCCACGCGGTGGTGGCGGCTGCGGCGACGACCGAGCCCGCGATCAGTACGGTCCAGCCGGTCACGAAGATCCGCCGGGCGCCCAGGAGATCCGACAGTCTGCCGCCGAGCAGCAGCAGTCCACCGAAGGCGATGACGTACGCGTTGAAGACCCACTGCAGATCGCCCTGGGAGAAGCCGAGGTCGCGCTGCATCTCGGGCAGGGCCACGCCGATGATCGAGGTGTCCATGATCACCATGAACTGGGCGGCGGCGAGCACGAGGAGTGCCCACCAGCGCCGGGGGTTGACGGTTGACATGAGGTTTACCTCCTGTTCGATATACCCCTAGGGGGTATGACGGGGAGGGAAGCTAGCATACGGGTGGGGGGTATGCAAGAGGGATCGCGCGGTTATCCTTTTACCCCCCAGGGGTATGCTCTGGTGTATGCGTATCGGAGAGCTGCCGCTGGCTGCCTCGAGCCGCCCCTGCCGGTCGCTGTGCGGGGTTGGATCGGCCGAAGTGGTCCTGCTGAAAAGGGTGTTGGGGCTGTGTCTGAGGCTGCGGCTCGTCGTGTCCGGTGACTGTGCCAGGACCACCGGCTGACGTGGCGGGCGGAAGCTCTCGCGCTGTCGGAGGCAAGATCGCCGACGTCGGTGTCCACAAGGGATACGCCTACCTCGCCTCCTGGGGCGGCGTCGGCTGTGACAACACCGGCGTGTACGTCGTCGACATCCGAAAGCCCAGCAAGCCCAAGGAAGTCGGCTTCATCCCCGCTCCGGCGGGCAGCTTGAGGCGGAAGCGCGGCGGCAAGTCGGCGGCATAGAGGGGTCGCGCATGACGGTGGCCCTCGGTGCTCCGGCGGTAAAAGCCGCACACTTCGCTCTGTGCACGCAGTCATCGGCGGTGGAGGAGGGCTTCCGACAGGCTCGGGACTGAGCCGACGAGCCCGAGGGACGGGCCCGACACCGAGGCGCCCGGCCTCATCGGGCCGGGCGCATCAGCAGAAGGTGCATGCCCTTGCGCTCACTTGAAGGACCGCAGTCGCAGGCTGTTGGTCACCACGAACACCGACGAGAAGGCCATCGCGGCGCCCGCGATCATCGGGTTCAGCATGCCGAGGGCGGCGAGCGGCAGGGCTGCGACGTTGTAGCCGAAGGCCCAGAAGAGGTTGCCCTTGATGGTGGCCAGCGTCTTGCGGGAGAGACGGATCGCGTCCGCCGCCACCCGCAGGTCACCGCGTACGAGCGTCAAGTCGCCTGCCTCGATCGCCGCGTCCGTGCCGGTTCCCATAGCCAGGCCGAGGTCTGCGGTGGCGAGGGCGGCCGCGTCGTTGACGCCGTCGCCGACCATCGCGACCGAACGGCCCTCAGCCTGCAACCGCTTGACGACGTCGACCTTGTCCTCGGGCAGGACCTCGGCGATCACCTCGTCGATGCCCACGGAACGGGCAACCGACTCGGCGACGAGTTGGTTGTCACCGGTCAGCAGGACGGGCTTCAGGCCGAGCGCTCGCAGTTCGGCCACCGCCTCGGCGCTGGTCTCCTTGACCGCGTCGGCAACGGTGAGGACACCGCGCGCCTCGCCGTCCCGCGCGACGGCGACCGCCGTACGCCCCTCTGCCTCTGCGGCGGCCTTGGCTTCGGCCAGCTCCCGGGGCAGCTCGATGACCCTCCCCCACTCTCGGCTTCGCTCGAGCGGGGGGACCCCCATCTTGAGCAGCTTCTCGCGGCCGACGAGCACCGTGTGGCCGTCGACGACGCCCTGTACGCCGAGGCCGGCGACATTCTCGAAGTTCTCCGGCACCGGCAGATTTCCGACTCGCTCAGCGGCCCCGGCGGCGATGGCCTGAGCTATCGGGTGCTCGGAGGCGTGTTCCAAGGCGCCGGCCAGCCGCAGCAGTTCGTCCTTGTCCGTGCCCGGTGCGGGGAACACGTCCTGGAGCTGCATCCGGCCTGTGGTCACGGTGCCCGTCTTGTCCAGGACGACGGTGTCGACGCGGCGGGTGGACTCCAGGACCTCGGGGCCCTTGATGAGGATGCCGAGCTGGGCGCCGCGCCCGGTGCCGACCATCAGCGCGGTCGGGGTGGCGAGGCCGAGTGCGCACGGGCAGGCGATGATCAGAACGGCCACTGCGGCGGTAAAGGCGGCGGTCGCGTCTCCCGTAACGCCGAGCCAGGCGCCGAGGGTGGCCACGGCGATCAGCAGGACCGCGGGAACGAAGACGCCGGAGATCCGGTCCGCGAGGCGCTGGACCTCGGCCTTACCGTTCTGCGCGTCCTCGACGAGCTTCGCCATCCGGGCGAGCTGCGTATCGGCGCCGACCCGGGTCGCCTCGACGACCAGGCGGCCGCCCGCGTTCACCGTCGCCCCGGTCACCGCGTCGCCCACTGTCACGTCCACCGGCACCGACTCGCCGGTCAGCATGGAAGCGTCCACCGCCGACGCGCCCTCGACGACAGTCCCGTCGGTGGCGATCTTTTCTCCGGGACGCACGACGAAACGGTCACCGACGGCCAACTGTGCGACAGGGATGCGTACTTCCTTGCCGCCCCGCAGCACCGCGACTTCTTTCGCGCCCAGCTCCAGCAGCGCCCTCAGCGCCGCGCCCGCCTTGCGCTTGGACTTCGCCTCCAGATAGCGCCCGGCAAGGATGAACGTCGTCACGCCGGCCGCGGCCTCCAGATAGATGGAGGAGGATCCGTCCCCGCGGGAGATGGTGAACTCGAAGCCGTGCCGCATGCCGGGCATCCCGGCGTGACCCCAGAACAGCGCCCACACCGACCAGCCGAGCGCGGCGAGCGTGCCGATGGACACCAGGGTGTCCATGGTCGCGGCACCATGGCGGACGTTCGTCCAAGCGGCCTTGTGGAAGGGGAAGGCGCCCCAGACGACGACCGGGGCGGCCAGCGTCAGCGACAGCCACTGCCAGTTGTCGAACTGCAGGGCAGGGACCATCGCCATCAGGACCACGGGCACGGTGAGCACCAGCGACACGTACAGACGCTGCCGCAGGGACATCAGCTCGCCGTCCGCCGCCGGGGTGGCCTCGCCCTGGGTTGGTTCTCCGGTGGCGGAGGCGGGCGGGGGCGGTTCCTCGGCGGTGTAGCCGGTCTTCTCGACGGTGGCGATGAGATCGGCGACGTCGATGCCGTCCGCGTAGGAGACCTTCGCCTTCTCGGTGGCGAAGTTGACGGTCGCCGTGACGCCGTCCATGCGGTTGAGCTTCTTCTCGATGCGGGCCGCGCACGACGCGCAAGTCATGCCGCCGATCGAGAGCTCGACCGCGGAGGAGGGCGCGGGTGCCGTGTCGGGGACGGCCTTCTCGGGAGCCGTGCTGGTCATGGGCGTATCTCCAGGGGGAGGCCGGGACGTACGGCGTCCGTATCAGCGGAGCGATACGTCCCGGCGTGGGGGGCAATTCGCTCTCCGGGGCCGTGGGCCCCGGAGAGGGTTGTCAGGCGCGGCCGACGAGCTCGTAACCGGCCTCGTCCACGGCGGCGCGGACGGCCGCCTCCTCGAGCGGTGCGGCGGAGGTGACGGTGACCTCGCCGGTCTTGGCGACGGCCTTGACTGCGGTGACGCCGTCCAGAGCGGAGATCTCCTGGGAGATGGAGCTCTCGCAGTGGCCGCAGGTCATGCCGGTCACCTTGTAGGTGGTGGTGACGCCGACGCCCTCGGCGTCGACCGTGGCGCCGGAACCGCAGGAGCCGCAGCAAGAGCCGGAGCTGGAGTTCGTCTGGGTGGTCATGGCTACTTCCTCCGGGTGTGGGTGCGTGGGCTGCTTTCCGGGAGGGGCGTTGTCCCCGGCCCGTCCGTGACATCAATATTATACCCCCCGGGGGTATCACGTCATGTGTGGGGCTGCACACACGGTCCGTCCGGCCGGTTCTTTGCTTGCCAGCGCATCCCGGCATGCCGCGCTGGGCGAAGTCGCTCGCCATCGCCGCCGGCGCCGCCCTGCTCGTGGCGTTCGTGCTCATGCACGCCATCGGCGGCGGCATGAGCGGCCACTGACCGTGACGGCCATGAACCCCCGCCTCCGCAAGCTCGCGCTCACCGCGCACGTCACCGCCTCGGTCGGCTGGCTCGGCGCCGTGGCCGTCTTCCTCGCTCTCGCCGTTGCGGGTTTGACCAGCCCGGACGCCCAGACGGTGCGGGGCGCCTACGTCGCGATGGAGCTGACGGGCTGGCTCGTCCTGGTCCCCTTGAGCCTTGCCTCGCTGCTGACCGGACTGCTCCAGGCCCTGGGGACCGCGTGGGGCTTGTTCCGTCACTACTGGGTCCTGTTCAAGCTACTGATCAACGTCGTGGCGACCGTCCTGCTGCTCGTGCACATGCAGGTTGTCGGCCAAGTCTCCGATGCCGCGGCCGAGGCGAGCCTGTCCGCCGGCGATCACTTCGGGATGAGGGTCCAGCTGCTGGCCGACGCCGGAGCGGCTCTGCTGGTACTGCTCATCGCGGTGGTGCTCTCGGTGTACAAGCCGAAGGGGCTGACCCGCTACGGCTGGCGCAGGCAGCAGGAGTCCAAAATGCGACAGCGGACCGCCGAGCCCGGAGGTCAGGCGGCCGGGCTCGCGGTCGGCTGATACGCGGACGACTTTCTATACGGGTCGTTCAGCTGGGGCAGGGTTATCCGGCATGGGCTGTTCGGGCCCGTCCGGCCTGCCTCCGATGAAGTACCCCCTAAGGGTATGGTCGGTGGTCTGTTCGGATGACTTTCGTCCTGGCCTGCGGGGAGACGACACGATGGACATCACCTACCAGGGCAGCGATGGATGCCCCCTATATGCGGCGAGCGTCGGAGCGGGTCCAGCGGTGTTCCTGCTGCACGGCGGCGGCCCGGATCATCGCAGCCTTCTGCCCCTGGCGGGGCTCTTGGCCGACCGCTACCGGGTCGTACTGCCGGACGTGCGCGGGTACGGCCGGTCGGTCTGCGTTGATCCAGCCCGCCACACGTGGTCCCAGTACGCCGACGATGTCCTTGCGCTGATGGACCATCTCGGACTGTCGCGGGCTGCAGTCGGTGGTACCGGTCTGGGCGGCACCATCGCATTGCGCGCCGCCGCGGCCCACTCCGAGCGGATACGGGCGGCACTGGTGATCAGCCTGGAGGACATCGAGGACGACGATGCCAAGCAGGCCGAGGCCGAGATGCTGGAACGGTTCGCCGCCCGCGTGCGCTCCAGCGGGCTCGGCGCCGCGTGGAGTGATCTACTGCCGTCCCTGGCCCCCGTCATTGGGAACCTCGTACGCGAGGCCATTCCCCGCGCCGATCCCGCGAGCATCGTGGCCGCGTGCGCCATTGGTCGTGATCGGGCGTTCCGCAGTGTCGACGACCTGAGGGCCATCACCGTCCCGACCTTGATCGTGCCGGGCGCCGACGCACGACATCCCGGCGAACTCGCCGCGGCCGCCGTCCAGGTCCTGCCCCACGGCGAACTCGCGCCTGCGGCCCCGTTCGGCACGGTGGAAACGGCCGAGGAACTCGGGCAGGCACTCGCTCCCGCCCTCAAAGCCTTCCTCGATTCCCACATGCCGGCCTGAGCAGGCAGTTGCCCCTGCAGTGTGAAGGGCTGCTGAGCGGTACCGCGGAGTTGGTGCTGCTCAGGCAGGTGCTGGGGCTGTGTCTTCGTCCTGAGTATCCGTCTGTCCGGCGGCTGTCCTTCGGGCAAGGGTCGTTGATGCCTCGCCCGTCAGCGGTGTCACGACGCGAGCGGCGCGAGTTCGGTGAAGGTCTTGCCGCCGTCGCGGGACTCGTGCACGCCCGTCTGTGTCGCGGCGAGGATGTGGTCGGCGTTGACAGCGGTCAGGGCCTGGGGCTGTCCGCCGGGCACGGCCGTGAGCTGCTTCCACGTTTTGCCACCGTCCGCGCTGCTGCTCAGCTTCCCGGACGGGTCGATGCCGAACAGGGACTTCTCCGTGGGCCAGGACAGGAACGCCTGCACTGGCTCGGCCCTCTCGGCAAAGGTGCGCCCGCCGTCGGTGCTGGTGACGACGCCCTCCGCGGTGGTGGCCAACAGCCTGCCGCCGTTGGGACTCACCGCGAGGTCGAGGGCCTCCAGCGTCGCGCCGTCCTCCCAGCTCTTCAGGTCGCTGCTCGTCCGGATCCGGCCGCCCTCGTATCCATAGACCGTGCCCTTGGCCGAGTCCAGGGAGTGGAAGTCGGCCTCCCCCGACAAGGACCGGGACGTCCAGGTACGGCCCGCGTCCTTGCTCTCGATCAGGCCGACATTGCCCGGACGGTCGCTGCCGGGGGCGCCATGTCCGCTGGCGATGAAGGTGTTCTCACCGGTGATGGTGAAGCCCATAAAGTCGTCCTTGCGGTCGCCGACGAGCTTCGGCTTCTCACCCTTGGCCACGGTGTACAGGCCGCTGTGGGTGGCGACGTACACACGTCCGTCAGCGGGATCGACACCCAGGCCGTGCACATGGGAGAGAGCCCCCGACGAGTCGGATGCGTCTGCCGCCATGTCCGCGTCAGAGGAACCGCCTCCGCAAGCGGCGAGGACCAAGGCGGCGATCGAAGCGCCTGCCATGGCGAGCAGGCGGCGGACAGCCGGGCGTGCGGTCACTGAAATTCCTCGGGTGGTACGGGGGTTGTCGCTCAGGGCCTGCTGGCGGCGAAGAACGGCATGGAATCCAGCGGGACGATCTCGATGTTCTTGCCGGTGCGCGGGGCGTGGATGGCCTTGCCGTTGCCGACGTACATGCCGTTGTGCTGGGTGCTGTTGTACCAGTAGATGATGTCGCCGGGCTGCAGGTCCGACTTGGCGACCTTGCGGCCGGCGTCGTATTGCTGTTGGACGGTACGCGGCAGTGAGACGCCCGCAGCGCGCCAGGCGGCGCCGGTCAGCCCCGAGCAGTCGTAGGAGTTGGGGCCGGTCGCGCCCCACTCGTAAGGCTTGCCGAGCTGCGCGTACGCGAAGTCGAGTGCGGCCTTGCCGCGGCCGCTGGCCGGGCCGTTGTACGTCGCCGGGGAGTCGCTGGCGCCCGCGGCGGCGTCCTCACGCTCCTGATCGGCCTCCAACTTGGCGCGCTGGGCGGCAGTCAGGCTGTTGAGGAGCTTGCGCGCCTTCGCCAGCTTGTCCTGGACCTCGTCCTTCGTTTTCGCGGCCTTGGTGCGCGTCTCCTCCAGATCCTTCAGACGCTTCTGGGCGGCCAAGCGCTCCTGCGCGATTTCGCGCTGCTTGCTCTGCATCGTCCGCAAAGCATCGGCCTGTCGGCTGCTCGTACGGTCGAGCATCTGGGCCTTGTCGAGGTAGTTGTCCGGATCGCCGGACAGGAAGAGCTGCACGCTCGGGTCGACGCCGCCGCTGCGGTACTGCGCGGCCGCCAACGGGCCTATCTCCTCGCGCAGTTCGTTGATCTCCTGCTGCTTGCGGGCCAGCCGGTCCTGCGCCTGGTCGGCCTCGCGCTGCAGCTTCTTCTGCTTCTCGCGGACGGCGTTGTACTCCTCGGTGGGGGCCTCGGCCTCCTCGTAGAGCCGCTCCACCTCCTTGCGGACCTCGTCCACAGTGGGGTTGGGGGCCGCCTGGCTCTGCGTCGGCAGGAGGCTGACGGCGCCGGCGGCCATGCCGAGCGTGGCGATCCGGGCGCGGCTGGGCGGCTTCGGCCGACGGTGCGTTCCCATCGTGGAGTGACTCCTCTGCGCGTCTGTGGACCGAGCGACGGGCTCTGGTCGTCGTGCGACACCAGCCGGCTTCGGCACTGCCCCCATGGATCCGGCGCTGGGCACGAGCCTTCGCCCGTGCCCAGCGCCGCATTCATCGAAGAGGTTTAGAACTTAGTAGCTTCGTATTGCGTATCGCAAGTGAATCCGAGTCACAGCGGCCTCACGCGGAGCATGTCTGCCCGGCGTCAGCCGAGACCTGGCGGACAGGCGACCAGCAGCGGCAGCAGCGGCACCGTCACGACCGCGGCGGCCGCAGAACCCCACAGGGCGGGGTGCGGAGCCTTGCGGGGCCCGAGGACTCGCTTCAGGCGGATCAGTACATTCTGGCCGCCCGCTGCCAAGGCGCCCTTCGGAGTGCGGGCCGCCGCCATCTCGTACATCGCCGTGGCCAACACCTCGTGGGAGTGGCTGCGCAGTGCGCGGTCGTCCGCGATCATCTCCAGCAGGAGCGCCGTCTGCTCCCGGGCATGGCGGGCCAGCGGCAGCCACCGGAACACCGCGTGGAAGGCTTCCGTCGCGGCCAGGAACAGGTGGTGACGGCCCACGATGTGGGCCTGCTCGTGCTCGAGAACGGCGGCGAGCTGCTCGGGCGTCAGTTCGCGTACGGCCGCGTCGCTGATCACGATCCGGGGGTCCCGGCCGGGCAGGCAGTAGGCGGCGGGCACCTCGTACGGCAGGACGGTGGCGCGGAGCCGGGCCGAGTGGCGGCCCACCAGGTCAACGGCATCCCGGTGCTCGGTCCGCACCCGACGGGCTCGTACGACGTGGAAGGCGAAGCTCGCGACCAGGGCGATCCCGATCGCGGCGGGGACGCCGACGGCAAGCCGGTCCGCGGTGTTCGGATCGGGCTGAGCCGTGCCCACGTCCACTCCGCAGGTGTGCAGCAGGCCCACCAGGCCCGCGTGCAGGTGCTCGGCCGGCATGGCCAGGCTGTACGCGGCCAGCGCGGCCCCGATCGAGAAGGAGACCGCCAGGGCGTGCCACACCGCCGCCGCCAGAGCGGGGGCCCGGTGCTGCCAGCTCCCGCGCAGCATCAGGCGCGGAGCGACGAACCCCACCGCTGCCGTGTAGCCGACCAGGGCCGGGGCCGCGTTCACGGTTTGGCCTTGTCCTGTCGTCCCGCTGTCCGCAGGGCCTTGCGCAGGGCGGCCATCTCGTCATCAGACATATTCGAGACGAATTCGACCAGCGCGGCCGGGCGATCCTTGCTCTCTCCCAAACCGTCCTCCATGAGCGCGGCGGCGTACGCCTCGCGGCTGCGTACGGGTGTGTACAACCAGGCGCGACCCTGCTTGCCCCGCAGCAACCAGCCCTTGTTGTACAGGATGTTGGTGACGGTCATCACCGTGGTGTACGCGACGGGACGGGTCTTGTTGATGTCATCGACGACCTCCCGCACCGTCGCCGGACGGTTCCACGTCCAGAGACGATCCATGATCTCTGCCTCGAGATCCCCTAGCCGTCGCATCGCCCTGACTTCCTTTCGCCACTGAGTACGCAAGGCCATAGTAGACGGCCGCTCGGTCGGGCTTTCGGCGCGAGGGCGAAATCGTCAGCTCGCCCTGGGAGTTCGTAACTCGCCTCGCCGACGGCCTCGCCATCCGGGTGTCGTCAAGCGGGGTGGCGGACGTCACGGTGACGCGGCCCGTGGGGATGTCGACCTGTACTTCGACGACGCTGTCGAGTGCCGAGACCCCTTCTTTCACGGCGCTCTCGCAGTGGCTGCATGTCATGCCGGACACGTGATACTCGGCCGTCAGAACGTGGGCCAATGGTCCCTCCCGGCGAGGGCTGCGATACCCTCGGTGGGTATCGCGTCTCCGTGTCTATTCCCGCGGCCTCCGGGATGCAAGAGGCTGATGATCTATGCCTACGACGAGCCAGTGACCCGCTTCGGACAGTTCCCTCGATCGCACTCGACGGTGCGGTCCTGTGGGCTGCTCGTATGCGCCCTGCTTCTGGGCCTGCTCGGTATGCACGGACTTGGGGCGGTCCCGGAGGTCACCGCTGCCTCAGGGCACGACCGGATGATGTCGGTCGCGCACGCGGACGTCATGGCGTCGATGCCGGGCGAGTGTGATCACGGCGAGGGCGGCTGTTCGGGCCACACGGACCATGCCGATCCGACCTGCGCTTCGGCCTCCGTCGCCGGGGGTCCCGTAGTGGCACCGGCGCTCCTGCCCGCTGTAGCAGCCTGCGCCGGCACGGCGGACGTACCTGCTTCCGCGGCCGACAGTGAGCCCGACGGTGGACGAGCTCCGCCCTCACTCTCCGAACTCCAGATCCTGCGGATATAGAGCGCCCCGCGCGTCGCCGTACGCCCACACGGGGCGGCGCCGCGTCTCGGTATGCCCTTCACCATCCGAACGCAGGAGTTCACTTCATGACCGCACACCGCAAGCTCATCCGCCGTACCGCTCTCGCCGCCACCGCGGGAGTGGCAGCCCTCGGCCTCGCCGCCTGTGGCGGCGGAGGGCACGACATGGGGTCCATGGGCTCCGACTCCAGCCCGTCTGCGTCCGCCTCGGCCAAGGCCGGTAACCACAACAACGCAGACGTCTCCTTCGCGACGGACATGATCCAGCACCACCGCCAGGCCGTCGAAATGGCCGACCTGGCCGCCGACCGAGCCTCTTCACAGGAGGTCAAGGACCTCGCCGCGAAGATCAAGGGCGCGCAGGACCCGGAGATCAAGACCATGTCCGGATGGCTCACCTCGTGGGGCGAGGAGGTCCCCGCGGACATGTCCGGCATGGAGGGCCACGACATGGGCGACATGTCGTCCGACATGCCCGGCATGATGAGCAGCGAGGACATGGACAAGCTGGAGAAGGCCTCCGGCGCCGAGTTCGACAAGATGTTCCTCGAGATGATGATCAAGCATCACGAGGGAGCCATCGAGATGGCTGAGACTCAGAAGGCCGACGGCAAGTACGGTCCCGCCGTGAAGCTCGCGGACGACGTGATCACGGCCCAGACCGCCGAGATCGAGCAGATGAACAAGATGCTCGGCAAGAGCTGACGCGGCGGCAGAAACGGTGCGGACCGGAGGTGCACATCGCCCGTCCGGCCGCACCGTTGTCCGTTCTCCACGGCCGTCACACAGGGCCGAACACGGCGTTTGCGAACAATGAAGTCCCCAGTCGTTGGGCGCGATTGGTCCCAACAGGCGCCCTGGCGTGACGTCATGTGGCTGGGTTCACGCGATGTTCTCCTGAGACGGCGTGCCGGGGCCTGGCGATCAGGTTAGGATCACAGCGTGATTACGGCCTGGTCTCCTTCTCGTATGCCGAGGAGCCGCTCATCAGCGGCTCTGTGGCGTGCGCTGGGGCTTGGCCTGTTCCTCTTCGGCCTGCTGTATACGCATACCGTCAGCCCTGACGCGACGGTGAGTCACCTCGCCTCCGACAAGGGTGTTTCGGCGTCGGACGTTCATTTCGAGCACACTGCCGAACACGAAAACGTTGCGAGTGCCACGTCGGCGCAGCCGACGGGCGAGCAGCCGGAGGGCCATCACGACGGCCACGGACAGCAGCACGCCGATGCGGACTGTGCGATGGGGCAGCCTTCGCAGGGTCCGGCTGTAACGGAGCCCTGCCTGTCTCCGCTGAGCTCGGAGAACGGCGAGGAGGCACCCGGCTTCGCGCCCGCCCGTCACGCCGCCGCGGCACGGGACTTCGCGGTCCCGAGAACGCAAGCGGCAGACTCCGCGGTTCTTCGTATCTAGGTCAGCGCTTTCTGAACCGGTCGACCTTTCCCGGGGTTTCTGGACTCGGCCCAAGGCCGCGTCACGTCATCTCCCGGCGACCGGTCCATGGCGTCTGACCTCCTGCGCACAGCGCCCCACAGCGTGGCGCGGGGACGGTCGACGGCCCTCTTCCCTCACCCCCACCGATCCCTGCCCCGACCGGGAGAGCTCCCGTACGGGCAGTGACCGCCGCGCGGAGGACCTGTGCCGCCCACCCCTGCCCTTTCCCGTGCCGATGCCTCATGTGTACGTCCGCTCCGGAGGAGCCGGCTCGTCCTGGGCACGCTGTACGCCCTGCTGTGCATGCTGCTGGTGTGCCTCGGCGATCAACGCCATGCGCCGGAGTCGCCCGCTCGTTCAGCCGCGGCGTCGAGTGAAGCCCCTCTGCCCGCGGAGGGCTCCGACGGAGAGAATCTCGACCCGTCCGAGTCTCCCGACCGTTGCCACGGTCCCCGTCTCACGCAGGCCGTCTCCCCACAATCGTCCCCTCGGGTCCCGCCGCCCGCCGTCGCCGCGCTGTCGCTGACAGAGCCCACAGCAATTCCCGTGCGCCAGCCCGCCGGCACCGTGCGAAGACTGCTGCCCAGCGGCGGCCGGTCCGCTCTCACCGCCATCTGCCGGTGGCGCATATAGGAGCCACTCCGCGGGTCGGCCCTGGTCGCCCCGCCGCGCGGCGCGCCATCGGCCGTCGCGCGAGACGAGCATCCGCACGCGTCCATACCGATATGAGAGCGAAATAAATGCACTCCATGGCCAAGAGTGACCTCACTCCCGCCGGCTCCGGCTCCGCCCTACGGGGACTTGTCGGCAACACCCCGCTCCTGCACGTCTCCCAGCCCTTTACCGAGCCGGGCCGCGGCTTCTGGGCGAAGCTGGAGGGCTTCAACCCCGGCGGCATCAAGGACCGTCCGGGCCTGCACATGGTCGAGCGCGCCCGCGCCCGCGGCGAACTCCGGCCGGGCGCCAGGATCATCGAGTCGACCAGCGGCACCCTCGGTCTGGGTCTCGCCCTGGCCGGAATGGTGTACGGACACCCCGTCACACTGGTCACCGACCCGGGGCTGGAGATGTCCATGACCCGGCTGCTGACCGCCTACGGAGCCCAGGTCAATCTCGTCTCCGAACCGCACCCCACCGGGGGCTGGCAGCAGGCCCGCCGCGACCGGGTCGCCAAGCTGATGGAGCAGCACCCCGGCTCGTGGTGCCCGGACCAGTACAACAACCCCGACAACACCACCGCGTACACCCCGCTCGCCCTCGAACTGGCCACGGAACTCGGCCACATCGACGTGCTGGTGTGCAGCGTGGGCACCGGCGGACACTCCGCCGGAGTCTCCCGCGTACTCCAGCAGCTCTATCCGGACCTCAAACTGGTCGGGGTCGACACCATCGGGTCGACCATCTTCGGGCAGCCCGCCCGGCCCCGGCTGATGCGGGGCCTCGGCTCCAGCATCTACCCGCGCAATGTCGCCTACGCCAACTTCAGCGAGGTGCACTGGGTGGCCCCGGCGGAGGCGGTGTGGACCTGCCGCCAGCTGGCCGCCTCCCACTACGCCACCGGGGGATGGAGCGTCGGCGCGGTGGCGATGGTCGCCGGCTGGCTGACACGCACCCTGCCCGCGGACACCCGGATCGCGGCGATCTTCCCCGACGGCCCGCAGCGCTACCTCGGCACGGTCTACGACGACGACTACTGCGCCGCCCATGGCCTGCTCGACTCCCCGCCCGCGCCCGAACCGGAGGTGATCGGCCGATTGGACGAGAAGGAGGTCACCCGCTGGACCCGGTGCACCACCGTGGTCGACCCGCTCACCCTGAACAGCGAAGGGCAGAACGCCGACGTCCTGGAACTTGCCGGCGCCGCCGAGGCCGACTCCGAGGAGACGGCCTGATGAAGAGCACCATCGCGCAGATTCGTACCTACGAGCGCAGCGTCCAGCTGTTGATGGTGAATCAGTTCACCATCAACCTCGGCTTCTACATGCTGATGCCCTACCTGGCCGCGTATCTGGCAGGTCCCGTGGGCCTTGCGGGCTGGCTGGTCGGGCTGATCCTCGGCGTCCGCAACTTCAGCCAGCAGGGCATGTTCCTGCTCGGCGGAACGCTGGCCGACCGGCTCGGCTACAAGCCCATGATCATCGCCGGGTTGGTGCTGCGCATCCTCGGCTTCGCGACCCTCGGGCTGGTGGAGTCCGTACCCGCCCTGCTGGCCGCGTCGGCGGCGACGGGGCTGGCCGGAGCGCTGTTCAATCCCGCCGTCCGAGCCTATGTCGCGGCGGATGCGGGTGAGCGGCGAGTCGAGGCGTTCGCCCTGTTCAACGTGTTCTACCAGGCCGGGATCCTGCTCGGCCCGCTGGTGGGCATGCTGCTGACGGGCGTGAGCTTCCGCGTCACGTGCCTTGTCGCGGCCGGGATCTTCGCTCTGCTGAGCATCGTCCAGATCCGGGCCCTGCCCGCCCGCCGGGGCGACGACGCGGGGCGCGGACAGGACCAGGAGGGCGTGCTGTCCCAGTGGCGCGGCATCGTGTCCAACCGGCCGTTCCTGCTGTTCTCGGTTGCCATGATCGGCTTCTACGTCATGCAGTTCCAGGTCTACCTCGCCCTGCCGCTGGAGGTACGGCGCCTGGGTGGCGACGGGACTTTCGGCACGGCGGCGGTGGCGGTGCTGTTCGCCGTCTCGGGCTTGAGCACCATCCTCTTCCAGACCAAGGTGACCGCCTGGTGCAAGGCCCGCATGGAACCGGGCCGTGCACTGACCTGGGGGCTGCTGACCATGGGGCTGGGGTTTGTTCCGCTGCTGGTGGCCACTGCGGTCCCGGTACCGGACGGCGGGGTGGGGCTGTGGCTGCTCGCGGCCGTGCCGCCGGCGCTGTCCGCGCTGCTCCTCGCGATCGGCACGATGATCGCGTACCCCTTCGAGATGGACACCATCGTCCGCCTCTCAGGCAACCGCCTCGTCGCCACCCACTACGGCCTGTACAACACCATCTGCGGCATCGGTATCACCCTCGGAAACCTGTTGACCGGTGCCGCGCTCGACGCCGCCCGGGCCGCCGGGATGTCCGCGCTGCCGTGGGTGGCGCTGTTCGCAGTCGGCCTCGCCTGCGCGGCCGGCCTCTACGGGCTGCACCGCACGGGCCGCCTGGCGCCACCGGTGCGCGAGGTGCAGCCAGAGACCGCGAACGCATAACACGACGTCACCTGGTGGAGGGGGCGGACGATTTCGCTTCCGTCCCCTCCAGCTGACCACGCCCACGTCGATGGTTGGGCCTGTGCGCCGGCGTTTTGCGCCCACGGACACAAGCACCGTCAGGCGCTCGCCCACCCGTGCCACGGCCACCTGACCACCTGGCACGTCACCTGCCGTCAGAACGTACTCGCGCATCACGCCGCCATCGCCCCCTGCGCTGGCGCGGCAGGTGACGCCTCAATGCCGACCGCGCTCCTCCAGCACCCGCAGAACCACATCGCAAGCCGCCACCGCCTTCGGCCGCCGAGACGGCCGTCCCTCAAGCAATAGGTAAGGACTGAAGACGCCCGTGAGCCCGAAACCCGCCGTACTGATCGCTGAAGAACTGTCGCCCGCCACCGTTGACGCGCTCGGCCCGGACTTTGAGATCCGGCACTGCAACGGCGCCGACCGAGCCGAGCTCATCCCGGCGATCGCCGACGTCGACGCGATCCTCGTGCGCAGCGCGACCAAGGTCGACGCCGAGGCCATCGCCGCGGCCAGGAAACTGAAAGTCGTCGCCCGCGCCGGTGTCGGCCTCGACAACGTCGACGTATCCGCCGCCACCCAGGCGGGCGTGATGGTCGTCAACGCCCCCACGTCCAACATCGTCACGGCCGCCGAGCTCGCCTGCGGCCTGCTGATCGCCGCGGCACGCAACATCCCGCAGGCCGACACCGCCCTGAAGAACGGCGAGTGGAAGCGCAGCAAATACACGGGCGTGGAGCTGAGCGAGAAGACCCTCGGCGTCGTCGGCCTCGGCCGCATCGGTGTCCTGGTCGCCCAACGCATGTCCGCCTTCGGCATGAAAATCGTCGCCTACGACCCGTACGTACGGCCTGCGCTGGCGGCGCAGATGGGCGTCAAGCTGCTCTCACTGGACGAGCTGCTCGAGGTCTCGGACTTCATCACCGTGCACCTGCCGAAGACCCCGGAGACACTGGGCCTGATCGGCGAGGAAGCGCTGCACAAGGTCCAGCCGCACGTCCGGATCGTCAACGCCGCGCGCGGCGGGATCGTCGACGAGCAGGCGCTGTTCAACGCGTTGAAGGAGGGGCGGGTCGCGGGCGCGGGCCTGGACGTGTACGCGCAGGAGCCCTGCACGGACTCCCCGCTCTTCCAGTTCGACCAGGTCGTGTGCACCCCGCACCTCGGTGCCTCCACGGACGAGGCTCAGGAGAAGGCGGGCATCACCGTCGCCAGTTCGGTCCGGCTGGCGCTCGCGGGCGAGTTGGTCCCTGACGCGGTCAACGTGCAGAGCGGCGTCATCGCGGCAGACGTACGGCCCTGGCTGCCGCTCGCCGAGAAACTCGGCCGGATCTTCACCGCCCTGGCGGGCGAGGTCGCCGTCCGGCTCGACGTCGAGGTGTACGGCGAGATCATCCAGCACGACGTCAAGGTCCTCGAACTCTCCGCGCTCAAGGGCGTCTTCCAGGACGTCGTCGACGCGACCGTGTCCTACGTGAACGCCCCACTCTTCGCGCAGCAGCGCGGCGTCGAGGTCCGCCTCACTACCAGCTCCAAGTCCCCGGACCACCGCAACATGCTGACCGTCCGCGGCACACTCGCAGATGGCGAGGAGGTCTCGATCTCCGGCACCCTTGTCGGCCCCAAGCACATCCAGAAGATCGTGTCGGTGGGTAAGTACGACATCGACCTGGCGATGGCCCACCACTTGGTCTTCCTGCGTTACGCCGACCGCCCCGGTGTCATGGGCACCTTCGGCCGCGTTCTTGGCGAGGCGGGCCTGAACATCGCCGGCATGCAGGTCTCCAGGGCGGCCCTCGGCGGTGAGGCTCTGGTGGTCTTGGACGTCGACAACAACGTCCCGACCGACGTTCTCGGTGAGATCGCCCAGGAGATCGGCGCCACCTCGGCCCGCTCGGTCAGCCTGGAGAACTGACCGACAGCACAACCGTACGCACTCGGGCGCGGTGCACCGCGCCCGAGTGCCGCAGGCCCCCTGCGGGGCGGTGCTGATTCCTGCCACGGCACCCGCGGAGCCGCTCAGGGGGCTCCATGGATAGGGACAACACGCCCGCGGGGTTCATGCGTCGTCGAGTGTGATGGCGGCGGTCGGGCAGACGGCGGCTGCCTCTCGGACGGTGGGGTGCTGGTTCTTGGGTGGTTCGGGGGCGAGGAGGGTGACGATGCCGTCCTCTTCCCGCTGGTCGAAGACTTCGGGGGCGATCAGGGCGCATTGGCCGGCGCCGCAGCATTTCGTCTCGTCCACGCTGATCTTCATGTTTCTTGGCCTCCTTCCTGCTCGCTACCAGCGCACGGGGACCTCGCGTAGGCCGCCGACCAATAGGCCTTCCACGCGCTGTAGTTCGTCGGTGGGGACGGCCAGGGTGAGGGTGGGGAGTTTGTGGACGAGGGTTTCCAAGACGACTTGGAGTTCGGTGCGGGCCAGGGATTGGCCTAGGCAGGCGTGGGGGCCGGCGCCGAAGGTCAGGTGCGGGTTCGGGCTGCGGGTGAGGTCCATTTCGTCGGGGTTGGTGAAGGTGTCCTCGTCGCGGTTGGCGGAGGACAGGGCGCAGAAGACTGTGGTGCCGCTCGGGAGGGTTTCTCCGTTGATGTCGGTGTCTTCGGTGAGGTAGCGGCGGATGCCGAAGGTGCCGAGGTTGGCGTCGTAGCGGAGTGCTTCGTCGACCGCGGTGCGGATGAGGGTGGGGTCGGCGAGTAGGCGTTCCCAGCGGGAGCGGTCGGTGAGGAGCATGGCGATCATCTTGCCGATCATGTTGGCGGTGGTCTCGTGGCCGGCGACCAGGAGGCCCATCCCTGTGCTCAGCAGTTCGGCGTCGGTCATGCCCTCGCCTTCTGCCTCGCTTTCCTTGATCAGCATGCTGAGCAGGTCTTCGCCGGGTTCGGCGCGCTTGGCTGCGATGAGGTCGGTCATGTACTGGATGAACTCGGCGTGTGCGGCGCGGGTCTCGTCCTTCGTGAAGCGGGTGACGTTCAGGAAGGCGTCGGACCAGTAGGAGAAGCGTTCGCGGTCCTCGGCGGGGGCGCCGAGCAGGTCGCAGATGACGTACACGGGGAGGGGGAAGCCGAGGGCGGCCTTGAGGTCGGCGGGCTGTCCGTGGTCGACCATGGCGTCGATGAGGTTTTCGGCCGTCTCCGTCATGCCGGTGCGTAGTGCCCTCATGCGTTTGGCGGTGAAGTACTTGCCTACCTGTCGCCGCCACCTGAGGTGGGGTTCGCCGTTGTCGGGGATGGCCAGTTCGTAGTCGCCGGTTGCGGCGGAGCCGCCTGCTCCTTCGGGGGCGACCCTGGCGCTGTTGTCCTCAGTGGTGGGGCGGGCGAAGCGGGGGTCGGCGAGGAGGTTTCTGACGTCGTCGTAGCGGGTGAGGAGCTTGCCGGTGTCTCCGCTGGGGAGTTCGACGGTGGCCACCGGGCACTGGCCGCGCAGCCGTTCCCATTCGGCGGGCGGCTCCAGTGGGCCTTCGGTGGGTATCGGCAGACGGATGACCTGGTCGTTCTGGCTCATCTGGCGTCTCCTCGTGGGGGGGAGGTGTGGTGCGGCAGCGGTGTCGACGGTGCCGATGACGCCGACGACGGCGCGTTCACGGTGCTGCACGATACGTACGTCGTGCATGTTGCATCAATAGTGCATCATGCACTTTCCATGCATGGCGCATTATCGACGTAGGGTGGAGAGAGACGGTGACGCGGGCCAGCGCGCCGGTCGCCAACGTACGTGCAGGCAAAGGGAGTTCGCGTGGATGCCCGAGAGGCGGGGGAGCGCATCGAGCGGGAGCTGCTGATCCTGACGCGGAACCGGGAGTCGTCGACACCGCGTGGCGTACGCGGCGGAGGCGCCCTGGACCGTAGCGCCTACGCGCTGCTCAGCAGGCTGGAAGTGCAGGGACCGATGTCGATCCCGGACTTCGTCGAGGCGTTCGGGCTCGCCGCGTCCACGTTCACGCGGCAGACCTCGGCGCTGCTGCGGGAGGGCCTGGTGGAGCGGACGCTGGATCCGGACGGCGGGGTGGCCCGGAAGTTCCGGCTCACCGAAGAGGGCGTGAAGCGTCTTGCCGCGCAGCGCGAGGAGATCATCAACGGCCTGACCCAGGTCGTCGTCGACTGGGAGCCCGAGCGCCTGCAGCGCTTCGTCGCCGACCTGCGGCAGTTCAACACCGACATCGAACGCATCACGGGCCGCGCCTGGCCGCGTCCGACGCCCCAGGGCGCCGACGATCAGCACCCGCGGGACTGACCACGGAGTGAGCTCGTGATGTCAGCGGGCATCCGACGGTAGGAACCCCGCCTCCCGCACACCCACCCCGCGAGCCCATGTTCGCCACTGTGGACCGCCTGGCATCGCACGGCAGCGCCCTCGGGCGGCCACCGGTGTTCTCCGGTGGGCCGTCCGAGGGCCGACGCATCAGGCTGTCTGCCGGTCAGGAGGTAGGGGACCACCACATGGCGAGGGCGAGGACGGCCACAGTGGAGGCGATGGTGCTGAAGTCGTACCGCCCTTGCCGGGGGGCCGGCTCCACACCGATCCCGTCGAGTCGTCGCTGGAGGTTTTCGCCGATCACCTGCCAGTTGGTCACCAGGCCCACGTCGGAGTCATCGAAGCGGTATCCCCAGTCGTCGGTCCAGCCGTTGATGATCCGGTCGGAGATGGCGTGGAACCGGGCACCCTCGGCGATGGCTTCCACGAACCACAGGAGCGCTCCGGCCCTGGCGCGGTTTGCGGCATTCCTGTCGTTTTCTACGACTGGCGGGTTGTTGAGCGCGTTCGCGTGGTCCCGGAGATCGCGGGTGGAGAACATCGGCGTCGTTCTGGTCTGGCCGGCGTAGCCGGGCAGGCCATTGCTGGCGGTGTAGCTGCCCGAGAACGGGAGGACCTCTGCGGAGTTCGGTTCCGTGGACGAAGACGGCAGCCAGTTCACGTTCTGGAGGGTCGCGTCCGAGGTGTAGCGGTAGGTGTGGTCGCGGGGGTTGTAGAAGCCCTGCACGTACAGGTTGTGGGCGTTCATGACGATGCGGGTCAGCAGGTTCGGCCCGTCGTACACGTTGACGAGGAAGAAGTCGTCGGTGGTCGTTTCGGTGGCCCACACCGTCTGTGCGCCGTTGCCGTAGATCGCCTTTTCGTTCACTCGGCCGCGGACATCGTTGATCATCTGCTGGTAGCTGGCCCGGCCTCCGCTGACGTCCCAGTCGATGTCGTTCGCGTCGTCGATCGCGAAGGCTTTTGTGGCACCGAGGGGGCTGAGCAGGGCCAGGAGCAGCGCGAGCAGTACCGCGCCTGCGGTTGCGATGGTCGTTCTGGTGCGTCGGCCTCCCGGAGGGCTGCCTGCAACGATGTCAGGACTCATGTGCTTCTCCTTGTGTGCAATGAGCGTCGTGCCTGACCGACGCTTGCAACCGGAGTGTTGATTGGCACGTCCCTTCCACCAGGGCAATCAACCTCGTGGACTGCACTGGGTTGTTTGCCGGGCCGTTTCGTCGCCGTTGTCAACGGTCGATGTCACATCGGGAAAGGGTTCACGCCCGAGTGGTGCGGTCCGTACGTTTGCCGCCCTGAACGGCGCTTTCGCCGGCCATACAGCCACGTACGGGCATAGGCGCGTACGACAACAGACATGCACTGCCAGAGACACGTAAAGCCACGTACTGCCACAGGAAAGGGGACGGCTTCGTGGGACGTCCCGAAAGAACGGTGGATCCGGATGCCGGTCCGGTGCAGCGCCTCGCCCACGAGTTGCGGGTGCTGCGCAAGGCCGCGGGCTGCCCGTCGTACCGGACCATGGCCCAGGCGGCGGGGTTCTCGGCGACGACGTTGTCGCAGGCGGCGGCCGGGCAGCGGCTGCCGTCGCTGGCCGTGGTCCAGGGGTACGTACGAGCCTGTGGCGGCGAACCCGGGGAGTGGGAGCCGCGGTGGAAGGCGGCCGAAGCGGAGGCCGCGGAGAGCCCCGTGGACGAGAAGACCGACGAGGACGCGGCGCCGCCGTACCGGGGTCTCGCGCGCTTCGAGCCCGCCGACCGTGACCTGTTCTTCGGCCGGGACCGGCTGGTCGACGAGCTGTGCGAGCTGGTGTCCGAGCAGCGGTTCGCGGTGGTGTTCGGGGCGTCCGGGAGCGGGAAGTCGTCGCTGCTGCGGGCCGGGCTGATCCCGCGTCTTCAGGAGGAGATCGCGGAGCTGGGGAGGCCGGGGGTGCTGCGGATCCTCACTCCGGGGGACCGGCCGGCCGCCCGGTACGAGCACTTGCTGGCCCCGGCCGAGGACGAGCCGGAGAGCTGGGTGGTGGTGGACCAGTTCGAGGAGGTCTTCACCCTGTGCCGGGACAAGGCTGAGCGGGCCCGCTTCATCGACCTGCTGCTGGCCGCCCGGAAACCGGACAGCAGGCTGCGGGTGCTGATCGCGGTGCGGGCCGACTTCTACGCCCGGTGCGCCGAGCACCGGGAGCTCGCGGACATGCTGCGCGGCGCCGCGCTGCTGGTCGGGCCGATGACGGCGGACGAGCTGCGGGAGGCGGTCGTCAAACCGGCGCAGGCGGCCGGTCTGCTGGTGGAGCGGGAGCTGACCGCCCGGATCGTCGAGGAGGTCCTGGACCAGCCCGGCGGGCTGCCGATGCTCTCGCATGCGCTGCTGGAGACCTGGCGGCGGCGTCGCGGCCGGCTGCTGACCCTGGCCTCGTACGAGGCGGCCGGCGGGGTGGGCGGCGCGATCGCGGCCAGCGCGGAGGAGGTGTACGGGCAGCTGACCGCGGCCCAGGCGGACGCGGCCCGCCGTCTGCTGCTGCGGATGGTCGAGCCCGGGCGCGGGACCTCTGACACCCGGCGTCCGCTGAACCGGGCCGAACTCGAGTCGTGGGCGTGCCCCTACGTGCCGCCGGTGGTGGAGCGGCTGGCCCGCGCCCGCCTGCTCACCTCGGACGAGGAGACCGTCCACCTCGCCCACGAGGCGCTGATCACCCGCTGGCCCCGGCTGCACGGCTGGATCGAGGAGGACCGCGAGCGGCTGCGCCACCACCGGGCGCTGACCGAGGCGGCCCGTGCCTGGCTGGAGCACGATCGTGACCCGGGCACGCTGTACCGGGGCGTCCGCCTGGCCCGAGCGGAGGAACTGTTCCCGAACCCCGCGTGCGACCCCGAACTGACCGTGGCGGAACGGGAGTTCCTCGTCGCCGCCTTCGAGGCCCGCGACGCGGAACGCCGGGCCGCCGCCCACTCGGCGCGCCGGGCACGGGCAGCGGTGGGCGTGCTGTCGGCCGTACTCGCGGTGGCGCTTGTGGCCGGACTGGTCGCGTTGCTGGAGCACCGCGACAACCAGCGGCGGCGCACCGACGAGGCGGCCCGCCGTATCGCCGCCGTCGCGGAGTCGCTGCGTACGACCGATCCCCGCACCGCGCAGCTGCTGGGCGTCGCCGCCTGGCGCGCGGCCCAACTGCCGGAGACCCGGCGGGCCTTGCTGGGCTCACTCGGCCAGCCGGAACCCGACTCCTTCATCGACCCGGCGCCCGGCGACGGCCCCACTCGCTTCCTGACCCACTCGGGCCGCAGGCTGCTCAGCGTCGAGGGACGCGTGTGGCGGACCTGGGACGTGGTCCGGCACCGGCGGATCGCCTCGGGGCGTCTGCCGGAGGGCGGCACGGTGAGCGCGACTGCTGCGGACGGGCGGCTGCTGGCGATCACCGGGGACGACGGAACTCGGCTGTGGGACACGGCCACCGGTCGGTGGCGCGGCGACCGGCTGCCTTCCTCTGCCTCCGTGGAGTTCTCCGGCGCCAGTTACGTCGTGGGTGACACGAGCGACTACACGGTGCAGGTGCGCTCGTCCGCCGACGACCGCCTGCGATACGACACGAAGGCGGCGGATACGACGCTGGTGGCGTCGAGCACGGACGGCCGGCTGGTCGCGGCCTGCCCCGACGAGGGCACGCCCCTGGTACGGGACTTGAAGACGGGGCGCACGATGCCAGGAGCCTGGGAACGGGACGGCGAGATCTGCAGCGCGGAAGGGCCGCAGCTCGTGTTCGACGGAGGGCAACGCCTCGCCGCGTACACCTTCGACGGGATGCACGTCTTCGACGTCCCCTCGGGACGGCGGCTGGCGAACATCGACGACCCGGGCGTGAAGTACGCCTCCCTCAGCAAGGACGGGAAGTTCCTGGCGACCGCGGACGGTGAGGAGGTCAGGGTGTGGCGCCTCGCGGTCGACGAGGCGGCCCCGGTGTTCCGGCACTCCCTGAACAACCAGCACCCGTACGGCGGCCTCGCCTGGGATCCCGACCGCCCCGTCCTGCGCTACCTCGAGGGCGGTACGGTCCACTCCCTCGACGTCGCGCATGCCGTGACGCCCGCCTGGCGCGACGAACCGCTGGACGGGGTGCGCATCAGCCCGGACGGCCGCACCCTGGCCACCGCCCGGCGCAGCAACGACCGTTACCACTTCGAGCTGCGCGACACCGCCGACGGGAAGCTGCTGCGGACGCTGCCGCCTCCGCCGCTCCCCGTCTCCCGCGACCCCGAGACGCCTGTGCACCCGGAGAGCACCTCACCACTGCTGGCGTTCGCCCCCGACGGCAAGACGCTCGCGTACGGAATCTCGGCGCCCGACGACGAGGCGTCCCCGCAGCGCGTCATGATCTGGGACGTCGCGCCCGGCCGGTTTCGTACGACGCTGGACCTGGCGACGAGGACTTCGGCACCCGCGGTGCTCACGCTCGCCCTGGGCCCCGACGCGCGCACGCTCTACGCCACCCGCTCCTCGGCTGCCGGCGAGCTGAGCAACGAGGTCTGGGACACGGCCTCTCACCGCAGAACGGCGGTCCTGCCGGCCCTGTCCAGCAGCCACGTCGCCGTCCGCCCCGACGGCGGACTCCTGGTCGGCGACACCCGCACGGCCGTCCTGCCGGACGGCAAGGCAGCCGCACAGAACCTGGTTCAGGGCGACGAGATCGGCGCGCTCGCCTTCGCCGCGGACGGTTCGCGGCTGGTCGCGGGGGACCAGACGGGCCGGGTGGCGCTGTGGGACGGCAAGGTCCGGGAGCGAGCCGGCATCCTCCGGAACGTCTTCCCGGCACCGATCGGCGTGGGCTCCACCAGCGACAGCGCCGAGGACCCCGTCGGCGACAGCTCGGAAGCCGTGAACGCCCTCGCCGTCAGCCCCGACGGAAGCACCCTCGCCGTGGGCGGCGAGGCGGGCACGCTCCAACTCTGGGACCTCGACACCCAACAGCCCCTCGGCGGCCCGCTGACGACACCGGGCGACAAGATCGACACGGTGGCGTTCAGCGCGGACAGCGGCACGGTGTACGCGGGGAGCGCGCACGTCCCGCTCCAGCGGTACACCATCGCACCGTCCAAGGCGGTCGAGACGGTGTGCGCGAGGGTGGCGAAGGGCGGCGGCGACCCGGGGGGTCTGACGCGGGTGCAGTGGGAGGCGCATGTGGCGGATGTGCCGTATCGGAGGGTGTGCGGGTGACGCGGCCGGCGGGTGGGTGACGTACCCCCACGGCGGTGATGCCCCCGACGACGGTGACGCACCCGACGGCGGTGAGGCGGTCCGACGGCGGTGATGTCTCGACGGCGGTGACGTACCCCCACGGCGGTGATGTGCCGACGACGGTGATGCTCCGGACGGCGGTGATGGGCTCCGACGACGGTGATGTGTTCCAACGGCGGTGATGCCCCCGGCGGGCGGGCCCGGTCGACGATTGATGCGCCCCCGTGGGCGGTTGATGCGCCCGGCCGGTGATTGATTGCCCTGATGGAGCGGCTGGCTGATCAATTCTCGAGCGTTGAGGATCGAGCCGTCGCTGTCCCGGCCATCCCCCTCTTCTCCCCCCCGGCCGGGACAGCGGCCGTAACACCCGACGAGGGTGTCGAACGACCCGACGGGAGAACCCATCCATGAAGGCTCTCAAGACCGGCCGCCGTCGCCTAGCCATGCTGACGCCCGCCCTGGCCCTCTTCCTGATCCCCTTCTCCACGGGGACGGCCAGCGCCAACAGCAGCCCCGGCTGGGGCGACGACAGGCCCGATGTGATCTGGGACTGCAACAACGACAACGCCGACTCCTGCCAGTACCGCGAGGAAAAGGCATGGACCGAGCTGGGCAAGCGGCGTCAGGTCGGCAACGCGGTGTACAACTGCGCGGGCAGTTCCGACCTGGGCTACGACCGCATCTTCCGGATCGACCGCACCACCGAGTACTCCTTCAGCCAGACGACCTCGGTGGAGGTCAAGGCCGGCTTCTCGGACGTCCTCGAGGGAGGCATGTCCGCCGGCGTCTCGCAGGAGGAGACCTGGAAGGCGGGCGACACGGTCAGCGCCAGCACCACCCTCAAGGGCACGATCAAGCCCGGTGAGGCGGGCGGCTACTGGTTCGCTCCGTACGAGCGGAACTCCCAGGGCTGGCTCGAGGTCCACTACGGCGAGCGCAAGAACGGCCACTACCACTGGTACTACCCGGGCCAGGGCTCCACGGACGTCCACATCAAGACGCCGGTGTTGTGGCCGGACGGCACGATGAAGGGCAAGTGGTTCTGGGCGACTTGGAAGTGTTGACGCCCTCCGGATCTGTTTGCCAATAGTCCTCAAGAGCTCTCACGAGTTCTTACGAGACCCTTGCGCACCGCTTACGAGAACCTGACGCGGGCCCGGAACCGGTTCGTCTCACGTCCCCCACTGGTCACTCTTGTGCTGTTCCGCAGGGCGCGGACGTGGGGGACGAGAGACCGAGGAGCCGGGCGTGAGTACGTACGACAGGAATGGCCGTCGCGGTGGGCACAAGAGCGGGCAGAGTGGGCACCGGGCGAAGTCCAAGTCGCGGCGAGTCATGATCGGGGCCGGAGTGCTCGCCTCGGTGGGGGCGGTGACGGCGGCGGTGTCCGTGGCCAACGCCGGGCAGTACGCCCGCACCACGTCGGCCGGAGCCGATCAGGCCGTGTTCGTGCAGGGCAACGAGCTGAACGGGAACATGATCCATGTGTTCGCGCGGGCTGACGACGGAAAGCTGTCGCCGGCAGGGGAGTTCGCGACCGGCGGCAAGGGCGGCGACCAGGTCGACGCACCCACCGACTCGCTCGCCTCCCAGGGCTCGCTCGTCTACGACGACGCCTCCGGCATGCTCCTCGCCGTCAACGCGGGCAGCGGCACGGTGACCTCGTTCCGGGTCGAGGGGACCGAGCTGAAGGCCCCGAAGCAGGTGGACTCGGGCGGGGAGTTCCCGGCGAGCATCGCGGTGCGCGGGAAGGTGGCGTACGTGATGAATGCGGGCGGAGCGGGCAGCGTCCAGGGCTTCACGATCACCAAGAAGGGGCTCAAGCCGCTGAAGGGCTCGCATCGTTCGCTGGGGCTGGACAACGAGAATGTGCCGCGCTTCGACACCTCGCCCGGCGAGGTCGAGTTCACTCCGGATGGCCGCAACCTGGTGGTCACCACCAAGGCCGCCAACACGGTCGAGGTGTTCCCGATGAAGCGGAACGGGCTGCCCGCCGTCGACGAGCCGGTCGTCAACAAGTCCGCGGGCGGCGTCCCGTTCGCGATCAGCTTCGACAAGTCGGGGAAGCGGATGCTGGTCGCGGAGGCCGAAAAGTCGACGGTGACGGCATATCAGGTGAAGCGCAACGGCAAGCTGAAGGTCCTGCAGAAGCCGCTGGCCAACGGTCAGGAGACGCTGTGCTGGCTGGTGCGTGCCGGTAACTACTTCTACGGCGGCAACACCGGGAACTCGACGGTCAGCGGCTACCGCATGGCCAAGAGCGGCAAGCTCGCCCTCACCAACGACGTGGGCATCGCCACCCCGCCCTCCGCCAACTCCCAGGGCGTGATCGACCTCGCCGTGACCGAGGACGAGAAGTTCGTCTACGTGCAGAACGCGGTCTCCGGCACCGTCGACGGCTTCCGCGTCGAGAAGAACGGCGCCCTCACGAAGGTCACGACCGCCGAGGACCTGCCGGTCTTCGAGGAGGCGGGCATGGAGGGCATCGCAGCGAAGTGACGTCAAGTGACGTTAGGGGATGGGCCGTTGACGAACAGGTCACCGTCAGCTGTCAGCCGTTGACCTGGGCCCTTCTTCCACGGCTGTCGAGCTCGGGCACCTCCAGCCCCGCCGCCCGCGCGATCACGCGGGCGGTTCGCAGTCCCTCCTCGTACGGAATGCCGCCATGGACGGGCCGGCAGCGCCCCAACTCCGGGGCGTACTCGGCCATGACCGCGCCCGCGTGGTCCGTGGTCAGTTCGGTGAGCGGAGCCGGTCGGCCGCAGTCGGCGAGGACCGACTGGAACTCGAGGGCGTTGTTGAAGTCGCAGACCCTGTCGGCCGTTCCGTGGACCAGGTGGATCGGCAGCGGCGGCGCGCTGGCGCAGACGGCCATGGGGGAGGGGAGGCCGAGGAGGGGTTCGGGCTGGTTGTAGCGGGCGGCGATGCCAACGACCGCGGCCGGGCGCCATCCTTCCGGCGGGTCCGGCCGAAGTGCGGTGGCCATCGCCGCCCGGCCGCCGAGGGACCAGCCGACGAGCACGACACGGGCGGGATCCGGTACGTAATCCCAGGTGAAGCGGAGGGACGCCGCGAGGTGGGGCCGTCCCCCGTCCTCGGCGTCGGGCCGCCAGTCGGGAACGATCACGGTGGCGCCGAGCCGGGCGACAGTACCGGCGAGGGCGCCGAGGACGTCGCGTTCGGCGGGACCGCGTCCGTGCCAGAGCAGGACGGTCGGCGCGTCCGGGTCGGTGCCCTGGTGGATGTCGAGGAGCTGACCGTCGGCGGTGTACCGGATGGTGTCGACGATGCGGGTGTCCATGTCCATGTGTGTTGCCCCCTGCCTCAGCGACCTGCGACCCGGTCGGCGATACGTGCCAGCCGGGACGACTGCGCGGCCTGCGTGCCCCGTTCACGGCGATCGGCGGCTCGATACGTCGCGTACATGCCGTGTACCCCGATCCAGCGCAACGGCTCCGGTTCCCACTTGCGGACCTTGTGACCGACCCAGGGCAGGGCGATCAGCTCCGTCGCACCGGACTGCCCGGAATCCTGCTGGATCAGATCGCACAGCGTACGGGCGGCGAGGTTGGTGGCGGCGACTCCGGAGCCGACATAGCCACCGGCCCAGCCGAGGCCGGTGGAACGGTCGAGGGTGACGGTCGCGCACCAGTCGCGGGGCACGCCGAGGACGCCGGACCATGCGTGGGCCACTTCCACCCCGGTGAGCTGCGGAAAGAGACGGAAAAGCAGCTCCCGTAGCGCCTCGACGGTCGCCGGCTGCGTACGACCGTCGTTGTCCGTGCGCGATCCGAAGCGGTACGGGACGCCGCGGCCTCCGAGCGCGATACGGCCGTCGGCGGTGCGCTGGGCGTACATGTACGCGTGCGCCATGTCGCCAAGGGTTTCGCGGCCCTCCCAGCCCACCGACTCCCACTGCTCGGGGGTGAGCTGCTCGGTGGCGATCATCGACGAGTTCATGGGGAGCCAGGTGCGTCTCTGTCCCTTCAGCGAGGCGGTGAAGCCCTCGGTGCAGCGCAGGACGTAGGGCGCGCGGACGGTGCCGTACGGAGTGACCGCGTGCTTCGGCCGGATCTCGGTGACGGGCGTCGACTCGTGGATGGTGACGCCGAGCGCTTCGACGGCCTGCGCGAGTCCCTGGACGAGCTTGACGGGGTTCAGGCGGGCCCCGTGCGGCGTCCAGGTGGAGCCGACAGCGTCGGCGACGCGGACGCGCTCGGCGGTCTCACGGGCGCCGTACAACTCGCGGTCCTTCTCACCGAACGACAGCTCCGCCTCATGGAAGGCCCTCAGGCGCGCCAACTGAGCGGGCGTACAGGCGACTTCGAGTACGCCACCCTGATGGATGTCCGCGTCGATGCCCTCCGCCTCGGCGACCCGGACGACCTCCGCAACCGTCTCGTTCATCGCCCTCTGGAGGCGTACGGCGGCCTCGTGGCCATGCACGCGCGCGTGCCGGTCGCGTCCGGCGATGCCGTTGTAGAGCCAGCCGCCGTTGCGGCCGGAGGCGCCGTAGCCGCAGAACTTCTGCTCAAGGACGGTGATACGGAGGAAAGGGGCGGCCTTCTTCAGGTAGTACGCGGTCCACAGTCCGGTGAAGCCGCCGCCGACGATGACGACATCCGCGGCGGCGTCCGAGGGGAGGGGCTCGCGGGGCGCGGGGAGGCCCTGTTGTACGTACCAGAACGATATGCCGCCGTTGATGACGGTACGGGTGGTGTGTCCGGCTGTGCTGCCCGTGTGCTCCGTGCCGCCCACGCTCTCCGTGCTGCTCATGCGCGGGACGTTAGCTTCTGAGGGCCGTGGGTGTCTCCTCCGGAGACCGAAAGTGGGATCGGTTACTTCACGGCTCCAGGACCACCTTGCCGATCGTCCCCCGGTTCTCCAGGGCCCGGTGCGCGGCTGCCGCCTCGGCGAGGGGGAAACGCTGGACGGCCGGGGTGAGGCGGCCGGCGGCGGCCTCCGTGAGAGCGCGGAGTTCCAGAGTGCGTACGGGATTGGGGCCGCCCGCCTTCTGCATCATCACCGGCCCGAGGACCTGCTCGGACACGCCCTCGACGATGAGTGGACTGCCGTCGTGCAGGCCCTCGCCGGACCAGCCGAAGACGATGTGCTTGCCGCCGGGTCCGAGGAAGTCGACGGTGGTACGGGCCACTTCGCCTCCTACGCCGTCGAAGACGACCGTGGCCTTCCGGCCCCACAGGAAGTACTTGACCTCGTCGGGCCAGGCCGGGTCCGTGTAGTCGACGGCGAGATCGGCACCGTTCTTCGCCACGCGGGCCACCTTCTCCGGGCCGCCCGCGAGGCCGATCACGGTGGCGCCGGCGTGCTTGGCGTACTGCACGAGAAGGGTGCCGATACCGCCCGCGGCGGCCGGGATCACGGCCACGGAGCCGGGGCCGAGCTCGGCGAACTGGAGGATCCCCATCGTCGTACGTCCCGTGCCGATCATGGCAACGGCCTGCGCGAAGTCCAGGTTCTCAGGGATGTCGTGGAAGCGGTCGGCGTCGGTGACGGCCATCTCGGCGTACCCGCCCGGGGCGAAGCCCAGATGGGCCACGACCCGCTTGCCGAGCCAGAGTTGGGCGACTCCCTCGCCGAGGGACTCGACGGTGCCGGCGACTTCGCGGCCGGGAATGGTGGGCAGGGCGGGCAACTCGGGGAGCGGTCCCTGCACGCCCTCACGGATCGCGGTGTCGAGGAGGTGGACGCCGGCCGCGGCGACGGCGATACGAACCTGACCCGGGCCTGGCTCCGGGTCCTCGACCTGCTCGTACGTGAGATTCTCGGCCGGGCCGAAGGCGTGCAGGCGGATGGCGTGCATGAAGGGCTCCTCGTGTTCGTGAGCGTCGTGCTCGTGCCCTCACCCTCGTACCTCAAGCTTGCTTGAGGTCAAGTCCTGCCCTGCGCGGAATGTCGAAGGCGAGGGAAACGGCCGTCAGAGCGCTGTTGAAGGACACCTCGGAGAGCACGCCGGGCGCCGCGACCTGGTCGCCCGCGAGGTAGACGCCGTCGCCGCGGTCGACGGCGGGCCGGTCGCGCCAACTGGTGCCGGGGTAGTCCACGGCGCCGGTACGCCCGTCGGCGGTGGCCTCGCTGCGCCAGGTCACGCGCTCGCGCCAGCCCGGGAAGGCGAGGTCGAGCAGTTCCTCGGCGCGGGCGATGCCGACGGCCCGCGACTCGTGGGGCGCGATCGGGATCTGCCCCTGGATGAGCTGCTCGCCGGCCGGGGCGAGCGTACGGTCCTGGGCGGTGAACCGTTCGATCCAGCCCGGCGCATCCAGGTCGGACACGGCGAACGCGTCGCCCCGGCGGGTCCGTACGGCCAGATCGATCAGGGCCGTACGACCACTCGTCCAGGTCAGCGAGTCGTCGCGCAGGAGCCGGCGGGCGGCGGCGAGGGAGGTGGCGACGATGACGGGCCCGCGCCTGCCGTGCTCGTCAAGGCTGTCGAGGCTGTCGACCCGGGCGAGCGTCTCCATACGGACGCCCAGGTTCCAGGCGCGGGCCGCCATCCGGTCGATGACGCTCGCCCAGCCGCCGCGCGGGTAGTGCGCCTCCGGGGGCAACTTCGTGGCGCGCCGCAGCCGTTCCTGCACGAAGGCGGCGGAGAGGGCACCCGGGTCGTGATGGAAGAGGGCGACGGCGGAGTAGTATGCGGCCGCCTTCGCGCCCTCTTCCCCGGCGATGTCTGTGGCCCACGTCCTGAAGTCGATGTCCACGGGCGCCTGTTGGGCCGTACGGCGGAGAAGCTTGAGCATCGCGAAGGGCGGGGTGCGGCGGAGGGCGCCCTTGTGGCGGAGGCGCAGTCGGGCCGCTTCGAGGGGTGGGAGCGGGGCGAGTTCGCCGATCAGCCCGCGTTGTTTGAGCCAGGTCCAGTGGGGGCCGCCCTTGTAGAGGGCGTGCGGGCCTTCGTTCGTCTTGTACGGCCCCTCCGCGGTGCGGGCGCGCCCGCCGAGGGTGTGATGGGCCTCGTAGATGGTGACCTTGGCGCCCGCCTCGGCAGCGGTGATAGCCGCGGTCAGTCCGGCAAAGCCGCCGCCGACGACGGTGATGCGGTGCATGGCTGGGGGTCTCCCTCTGGTCTGGTGCGTGCGTGTGGTGCGTGCGCGTGGGTGGGTGCGCGGGTGTGCGTGACTCGTAGGTATGACTCTGTGAGGGGTCAGGAATGTGACATCGCGGGTGTTTGTGCAGGTCAGGGGGTTTGTCAGTGGTGGGGTGGAGGATGGGGGCATGGTGAGGAGAGCGGCGGGCCGCGCGGGCGGTGGTACGGGTGCGAGCGGTGGTACGGGTGTGAGTGGTGCTGGTGCGGGCGTGAAGGCGGCGCGGCGACCGGAGGTGCGACTGCCGCCACTGGAGCCGCACGGGGGCGGCGAGTTGGAACCCGACGGGGACTATGACGGCCTGGAGTTCCGGGACGCGGACTTCGCCGGCCAGGACGGCGCGGGCGCCCGCTTTATGGACTGCGCACTGACGAACTCCGCACTGGACGAGACCCGCCTGCGCCACGCCCGCGTAATGGACTCCGTCCTCACGGGGATACGGGGCGTAGGCACCGACCTGGCCGAGGTCACCCTCCGCGACGTAGAGCTGGTGGACGCGAGACTGGGCGGCGTCCAACTCCACGGCGCCGTACTGGAACGCGTCCTGATCCGCGGCGGCAAGATCGACTACCTGAACCTTCGCAAGGCCCGGCTCCGAGACGTCGTCTTCGAAGGCTGCGTACTGGTGGAGCCGGACTTCGGAGGCGCGCGGTTGGAACGGGTGGAGTTCGTCGACTGCGCCCTGAAGGGGGCGGACTTCAGCGCGGCCACACTGACGGACGTGGACCTTCGGAAGGCGGCCGAGGTAGACATCGCGCGAGGGGTGGACCGCTTGGCGGGGGCGGTGATCAGCCCGGCACAACTGCTGGATCTGGCGGCGGTGTTGGCGGCGGAGATGGGGGTTCGGGTGATCGCCGAAGACTGAGCGGGTGGGTTCGTCGTCGGCTGCGGCGCCGTTGTGGCTGGTCGCGCCCACGCGGCGGAGCCGCAAATTGACACGGCCCCGCGGGGTGCCTCCGGCGGTTGGGCGGGTGCGGGTTGAGTGTGGTTGCTCGCGCAGTTCCCCGCGCCCCTGGGTTCGCTGGGGTGCGGGCAGTCGCAGGCTGTTTAGGGGCGCGGGGAACTGCGCGACCAGCCACAACGCACCCGCAGCCGCGACACGACTGTCACCCCCACCCCAGTAGGCACCCACCCACCCGCGGGCAGGCGCCCACCCGCCGGAGGCAGCGGGGCCTGGGGGCGCAGCCCCCGGTTTCGGGAAAGGGCGGGGCTGGGGATAGGGGTGATCCGAGGGCTCAAGCCTCGTACCAGCCCCCGGCACCGGCTGCTTCGGGTGAGTCGTAGGACTGGTGCAGTCCGATGAGGGCTGTGGCCAGACGAGGATCAACGTCCCGCGTCAACACCTGGTAGTCCTCGTCCACCGCGCGGAAGACGATGTGGGCTCGGCGCGAAGGGTCCCGCCAGATGACCCGTCGAGGGGGACGGAGCCCACCGTCGCCGTCGCCCAGTATGGACGTGATCAGCCACAGCAGAGCGACGGGCAGGCCGAAGGGCCACCACAGCGCCCACCACACGAGACGGCCTTCATAGCCGTGGAGAACCGGTCTGGCGACCGGTTCCACCGTCCACCGCGTCCGGCCGATCCGGAACGCCCGGCGCCGCCGCCAGGTGATCCGCCCCAGCGGCGCGCCGAAGGGATCCAGGACGTGGTACACGGCAGGGCGTCCGCTCAGGCGCGACCCCAAGGGCTGCTCTGTGACCACGCGGGCAACCGGTGACCGGTCCTCGGCGAGGACATGGAAGGCGCGGAGCGAGCGGTACTGGTCCGGCGTGGGGGCGTCGGCGTCGCGGGAGAGCCGGACGACCATGTCCCCCTGTTGTGGTTCGCCGCCGCCGACGATGGCCGGCGGAGACACCCTGTAGTCCAACGTGTAGGTCACGCGCCCCCGGGTCACGCTCTCCCTCTCTCTCCGTGGCAGGTCACTTCAGGGGCGATGCTCTCACCGTGGTGATCGGGAGCCGTTACGGGACCCTGGGGAATCGGGCTTGGAGACTCCAGATAGCCGGATTCTCCGCCAGCTCGTCATGCAGATCGCACAGGTCAGCGATCAGATCGTGCAAGAAGTCTCGCGCCTCACGCCGAAGTTCGGCATGCGAGAAGGTCAGCGCAGGCTCCTCCACGGGCATCCAGTCGGCTTCGATGTCCACCCACCCGAAGCGCCGCTCGAAGAGCATCCGGTCGGTCGACTCGGTGAAGTCAAGCTCGGCCCGCTGCGGGCGTGAGGCCCGGGACCCCGCCGGATCCCGGTCGATCCGCTCCACGATGTCGCACAGCGCCCACGCGAAGTCGAGTACCGGCACCCATCCCCAGGCTGTGGACAGCTCCCGGTCCGCCTTGGTGTCGGCGAGATAGACGTCGCCGCAGAACAGGTCGTGCCGCAGAGCGCGGACGTCCGCCCGCCGGTAGTCGGTCTGCGGAGGATCCGGGAAGCGGGAGGAGAGGGCGTAGCCGATATCGAGCACGTACGTGATGGTGTCACGCTCGCGAGGGGCCCTGACGTGCCCCGATCCACCTAGTATCGCGAACGTGCCCCGCCGCGCCCGCCCCGTACTGGCCATCGCCTCCGCCCTGGCCCTCACCCTCACCGCGTGCGACGGCAGCAGCAGGCAGGACGCGACCGGCGCCCCGGGCACAAACGACCCGTACTTCCCGAAGGCGGGCAACGGCGGCTACGACGTAACCCACTACGCCCTCACCCTGACCTACGACCCCAACTCCCGCCGCCTGACAGGCACAGCGCAGATCGAGGCACGCGCGAAGCAGGACCTGAGCACCTTCAACCTCGACCTCAAGGGCCTGAAGGTAACCGCGGCCGAAGTGAACAACGCCCCCGCCCGCTTCCACCCCAACAGCGACCACGAACTGACCATCAGCCCGCCCAACCCCCTCAACAGAAACACCACCTTCCGCACCACCGTCCGTTACTCCGGCACCCCCGACCCGATCACCGACCCGGACGGTTCAGACGAGGGCTGGCTGAGGACCGCGGACGGCGCCCTCGCCCTCGGCGAGCCCACCGGCTCGATGGCCTGGTTCCCCGGCAACCACCACCCGAGCGACAAGGCCACGTACGACATCACGATCACCGTCCCCGAGGGCCTCAAGGCCGTGTCGAACGGCGAGTTGAGACGCGAGGAATCGAAGCGAGGCCGCACAACCTTCGCCTGGCACGTCGGCGAGCCGATGGCGTCGTACGTGACGACAGTGGCGATCGGCGAGTACGACGTACGCCGCTCGAAGACCGCGACCGGCCTGCCGCTGTACGTGGCCGTCGACCCCAACGAGTCGAAGGCAAGCGCCCAGGTCGTCGCCCGTATCCCCGAGATCATCCGCTGGGCGGAGCAGAACTTCGGCCCGTACCCCTTCTCCTCAACCGGCGCCATCGTCGACCGCGCGAACGACGCGGCCTACGCCCTGGAAACCCAGAACCGCCCCGTCTTCCCCGGCACCCCCGACACCGCCCTCCTCGTCCACGAACTGGCCCACCAGTGGTACGGCAACTCCGTCACCCCCGCGACTTGGCGCGACATGTGGCTCAACGAAGGCTTCGCGACATACGCGGAGTGGCTCTGGCAAGAGGACCACGGCGGCGACACGGCACAGGAGACCTTCGACGAGCTGTACGACCACGGAGAGGAAACCTACGAGGACCTGTGGTCCTTCCCACCCGCAAGCCCGACCAGCGCCGCGCACATCTCCGGCGCCCCCGTCTACCAACGCGGCGCCATGGTCCTCCACAAGATCCGCGAAACAACCGGCGACGCCACCTTCCGAGCCATCCTCCGAGGCTGGCCAACCACCCACCGCCACGGCAACGCGAACACCTCCGACTTCACGGCGTACGTGGAACAACAGGCACCGGACGAGGACTTCACCACGATCTGGGACGACTGGCTGTACGGGAACGGAAAGCCGGACCACGCCTGACCGCACCCGCGTCAGGGCTCGCCCCCTGCACCACCGTGCGTCATGCCTCACGCCCATCCAGCTCCGTGAGCAGCCACGGCAGTTCAGGCGGCCACACGGACTGCGCCGCGTCGGCCAACTCCTTCCGGGTCCACCACTTCCAGCCCAGCATGCCCTCCTCGCTGTGCAGGGCGCGGAGGTGGTCGCCGCCGCTCGGCTCGCGGCGCGGCCCGTACGCCACGTAGATGTGCTCGTGCTGGCGGACAGGGATGTCCATGCGCGTGAAGTCGTGCTCCCAGGTGCACAGGAGGGGCCCGGGGGTGAGGTCGGTCCAGCCGGTCTCCTCGCGGAGTTCGCGCAGGGCGCCTTCGCGTGGGCTCTCGCCGGGTTCGAGACCGCCGCCGGGCATGGCCCAGTGGATGCCGACCTCGTCGTTGTCGTACCGGAAGAGGAAGACCGCTCCCTCCGGGTCGAGTACGGCGATACGGGCGGCCGGGCGCGGGGTGCGCGGTTCGAGAGACATGTCCGCAGGCTAGGACCTGTCCGGGGCGATGGCGTCCGGGTAATTTCGTTGCTTCGGCCACGCCGTCCGGGATGGCATAGGCAGGTGAAGAACGCATCCCAACCTGACCTGCTGCGCTGGCAGTTCGAGCTGACCTGGTCGCTTTTCGAGTACCACCTGGAGCGACTGGAGCCCGAGGACTTCCTGTGGGAGCCCACGCCTTACTGCTGGACGGTGCGCCCGAACGAAGACGGCACATGGGTGCCGGACTGGGCGGAAACCGAGCCCGACCCCGTCCCGGTCCCCACCATCGGCTGGCTGAGCTGGCATATCGGCTGGTGGTGGAGCGTGACCATCGATCACGCGCAGGGACGTACGCCTCGGGAGCGCACCGAGATCACCTGGCCGGGCGACGGTACGGCGACCATCGAGTGGCTGCGCGGCCTCCGCACCGACTGGCTGGCGGTACTGGACCGCCTCCCCGACACCGACCTGGACGCCACAGCCCCCTTCCCCTGGCCGAACGACCCCGACCACACCCTCGCCCACATGCTCGCCTGGGTGAACGCAGAACTGATGAAGAACGCCACCGAAATCGGCCAACTCCGGCTGCTGCGCGCCGCGTCCGCGGCATGAGCCGCGAGCCGTCATCCGTCTAGCGGTACCCGTGGAGTGCCCCCTGGCCGCGTTAGCGGGAGGCGCACTCCACGGAGCGAGTCGTGCTGGGGCCCCTGCTGGGCCGGTGCTTGCTCCTCGCGACTACTTCTCCGCCGCGGGTGCACAACGGCTCCCAGGGCTGGGGAGGTTGAGTTCCGCCAGGTAGTCGTCCACGGCGTAGCGTGTGCAGTCGCTGCGGCCGTAGACGCTGTGTCCCGCGCCTTCGTACGGCAGCAGGACGGTCGTCTCGCGGGTCTGCCGGTGGATGTTGGTCGCCCAGGCGTAGTTGTTCGCCGGGTCGTGCAGTGAATGCAGCATGAGGATCTTGGGTGCGTCGGTGATGCGGAGACGGTGCTGTGGGTTGTTCACCTCCTCCGGCCAGCCGACGCAGCCGGCCACTGCAGCGTGTACGCGTGGGGTGCCTCGCATATGGGGTGCGGCCTGGAATTCGGCATCGGTGAGGGCGGCGTATTGCCGGTAGTCCTTCGGCCGGAATCGCCAGTCCTGGCAGAACACCGCGTGGAAGGGTTCCGCGGTTGTGGGCTGCTGCGCTCCCGGTGATGTGGCTGGCCGGGGTTGCTCGCCGCCGGTCTGCTGGGATTGCCGGGATTCCGCCAGTTCCTGGGCGTCCAGCTTTGCCAGGTAGGTGGCCAGCTCGTCCCAGTCCGGGCCGTAGAACGCCTTGAAGGCGAACAGGGTGATGTCGTTCGCGGTGAGAGTCTGATCCGGGCTCTCGGGGTCGCGTATCTCCCCTCGGTCCGCGCGGGCGAGGAGTCCGTCCCATACTGCCGTGACGTCCCGGCCGTGCAATGCGGAGGAGCTGGTGGACTCGCACCACTTCACGAACTGGTGGAAGGAGTCCTCCGCGGTGGCCGCCGAGGAGGTGATGAACTCCCGGGTGCCGAGGCTGTGGTCGATGTTCGCGGTGAGGGCCATCGCCCGGATGCGGTTACCGTACTCCTCCGCGTACTGCTGGCCGATCAGTGTGCCGTAGGAGTGGCCGAAGTAGTTGATCTTCTTCTCGCCCAGAGATCTGCGGAGGGCATCCATGTCCCGGACGACGCTCAAGGTGTCGGCGTGGTCGAAGACCGGGCCGGTGTGCCGACGGCAGTCCTCGCGTAACGTGCGGTTGTACTCGGCGAGTTGATCGAAGTCCGCCTGGTTGCGGGGGTATGCCGACGGGCGCTTGTCCAGCAACTCAGTCGAACACTTCACCGGCTGACTGCCGCCGACACCCCTCGGGTCGAACCCGACGATGTCGAACTTGGCCCGGGTGCCCGCGCTGAAGTGGGACGTGGCGCGCCGTACGGCGAAGTCCACACCCGAGTCGCCCGGCCCGCCCGGGTTGACCAGCAGCACGCCGACTCGGCGATCCGGATCGGTGGCCTTGCGGCGGGCCACCGCGAGATCGAACGTCTCCCCGGAGGGGCGAGCCCAGTCGACGGGCAGGCGCAGAGTCCCGCATTCCGCTGCGGCGTCCTGCGCACACGGCCGCCATTCGATGGCATCTGGCACCGCCGAGCCTCCGATGGGACGGCCGGCGTCTTTTGCTTCCACACCCGACGCTGATGCCCCGGCAGCTAACACACCGGCAGTGAGCGCTCCAGCCGCGAGCACTCCGGTGAGTGCTCTGAAGAGCCGTTGCATGAAGTTCCCTTCGACGGTCTTGCCGATTGACCACGGGGCGGAGCGCCCTTGATCGACCGTGGCAGCGCACCAATCGGGGCACAACCGTGTGGGACCGGAATCAGGGAAGAGGCAGGGAACATGATCGGGGTGGCCATCAGGGTGGTATCTAGGGGATTCCACCTGCGGCCCTGACAGCCCGCGGACTTGCGGGGGCGGTCATCGCTGCATGGAAGTCGACTGCACTCATCCACGCCGACAAGGATCTGCACCGCGAGCTCACCACTCCGGCAGGCGAGGATCTCGGTCCAGTTGAGCCTCCGGAGGTTCCCGGCGAGTGAGCCCGAAGAAGGGGGACCCGGTCGCACCGCGGCCAGGCAAGGACGAATACGAGATCCGGTACGGAGAGAATGACGAGAGAGGACAGCCCGTCCTCAGTTCACTGACCGCCTATGACCACTAACCCTTGGGACCGATCATCTAGTTGGACGGTGCCAGGGTGCGCATGACGTCGAACTCGTTGCCCTCCGGGTCGGTCATGACCACCCAACTCCGGCCGAGGCCCTGGCCCACGTCCACCTTGGCGGCGCCGAGGCCGAGCAGCCTGGCCACCTCGTCGTCGGTACTGCGGTCGATCGGGCTGACGTCCAGGTGGAGCCGGTTCTTCACGGTCTTGCCCTCGGGCACCCGGATGAACATCAGGGTGGGCGGCATCTGGCCGGCCCGGACCTCCTCGACGGTCGGCTCCCAGGAGCCGATCTCAACCTTGCCCTCGCTCCGGTCGATCACCTTGAAGTCCAGGACCTCGCACCAGAAGGCTGCGAGCCGCTCCGGATCGTGGCAGTCGACAACCAACTCGGTGAACCTACTGGTCATGGCTACCCCAGACAGTGCGGACGGAGGCTCAGTCTATGGAGCCGTGCCGCCCGTTCGGCAAGTCCGGGATCGCTACGACCACTAGCCCTTGGAATCGACCAATCTAGGGGACTCCACTTGGGGCCGCGACTGTCCGCGGACTTGCAGGGGGCCACGCGCAAGCCGTCATCCCTCCAGCGGCACGCTCGGGCTTTGAAGCTCGAACCAGACGTGTTTGCCGTTCCGGCCGGCGTTGTATCCCGGGCCAACGCCCCATGTGTGCGCGAGGGCTTCCACGAGCAGTAACCCGCGCCCGCTTTCGCTGTCCTGCGCGGCTTCGGATGGAAGCAACAGCCCCGCGGGCCCGTCGTCGTACACGGCCACGCGTACGCCGTCGGCCAGAACCGCCGTCTCCAGCTTGATGGTTGGCGTACCGGTGTGCCGTACGGCATTGGTGACGACCTCGGAGACGAGGGTGCGGGCGGTGTCGGCGAGGTGCGGGGCGTGGCCGTTCGCGGCGAGGAGTATGGCGACGGTGTCTCGGCAGATCTTCGGGCTGAGGGGTGAGTTGGGAGTGGTGAGGTGGTACGTCGGCGGGTCCGTGTTGGCGTTCATGGGTTTCAACACTCCGTTCGTGTAGAGGGGTTGCGCGGCGGGGCCACCGTGGCTCGGGCACTGGTAGGGGCCGGTGACTGCACTGCGGGTTTACTGGCGTGCCGCGCTGACGGGTTCGAAGGTAGGGGCAACCTTGCAGTGGAGCAAGATTGCCCCGGAAGGTTCACTCGAGTGAGTGGACCCTGCTCGTCGTGACACGGCAGACTCGGACGCCGAGAGGAACGGAACCCATGCCACTGAGAGAAAACCCCTCCGCTCGCCAGGTCCGACTGGGCACGGAACTGCGGAAGTTGAGGGAGTCCGCAGGCAGAACGGCCCGCGAAGCCGCAGGCCTGCTCTCGACCGATCAGGCCAAGATCAGCCACATCGAAGCGGGTCGGCTGGGCATCAGCGAGGAGCGGATCCGACGGCTGGCGGTGTTCTATGCGTGCGATGACGCCGAACTCGTCAACGCGTTGTGCGCGATCGCCCGGGAGTCTCGCGGGCAGGGCTGGTGGGATGCGTACCGCGGGATCCTCGCCCCGGGCTTCCTGGACATGGCTGAACTGGAGCACCACGCAACGTACTTGCGCGCCCTCCAGCCGATGACGCTCCCCGGCGCCTTCCAGACGGAGGACTACGCGCGGGCGATCTACGGCGGCAACATCCCGCCCCTCCCTCCCGAGGAGGTGGACGTCCGCGTGGAGTTCAGGCTGAAGCGCCGCCAGATCTTCGAGCGCGACGCTCCGCCGCCCTTCACCGTAGTGATCCACGAGGCGGCCCTGCGGATGCGTATCGGCGGGCGCAAGGTCGCGCAGGCGCAACTCGGCCACCTACTGGAGGTCTCGGAGTGGCCGACCGTCACGCTGAAGGTCATCCCCTTCACGAATGAAGAGTTCGTCGAGGCCACCCAGCCGGTCTTCTACGCCGGGGGAGTCGTCCCCCAACTGGACACGGTCCAGGTGGACAGCGCCGTGGGCGGCGTCTTCCTCAGCATCGCCACCCAGCTCAAGAAGTACGGCACCCTGCTCGACCTCGCGGAGCGAGCAGCGCTCGACGCCAAGCGCTCCAGACGGTTCGTCCATGACATCGCGCGAGAATTGTGAGAGCCCACACCATGCCTGTGAACTGGCAGAAGTCGTCCTTCTCCGGAGCCGGCGGCGAGAACTGCATCGAACTCGCCCACACCGCCCCCCACGCCCTCCTCCGCGAAAGCGACACCCCCGCCGACGTACTCGCCCTGCCCCCAAAAGGCTTGCTGGCCCTGATACGCAGCTTGAAGGGCGGCCCGTTCATGCCGGAACGGCAATAGCCCGAATCCGGGACCGACGCGACCGAGGTCGCCGGAGCGTGTCCTCAACGAGGACGGCGCGACGAGACCGTCAGTGCGTCTCCCGCAGCCGTCGCCGGCGCATCGCCACCGTGCCCAAGAGGAACGCGGCGGACAAGCAAGTGGCGGCCAGGTTTGAGCGGTTGGTCTCCATCCACTCGACCAGGTCGTCGCGTCGCCACACCATCAGGACCATCCCCCAGCCTCCGCAGACCATCCACAGCAGCGGGACCAGTTGGCTGTCGCGACTCGCCGCCAGCTCCGCGAGGAACAACAGTCCTCCCAAGAGCAACGCCATGGCGGCGAGAAGGATCTCGCCCTCCATGCCACCGACGAGCATCGCCTCACCGAGGAGCAGGGAGACGGTGGCCAGGAACGCCTTCAGCCCAGCCCGGCCGTCGGCGGGGAGGATCAGCACGGCCGTCGTCTGCGCCCCCATGACGACAGCGACCGCCCATGTGGCGTCCATGTCTTGTCCCCCTCGTTCGTGCGACGGCCAAACGGCCAAACGGCCAGGCACACAGCATCGGCGGAGGCGCCCGGGACGGGTCCCGGAGTGGCGCCCCGCCCACCCCGGACCCCGGGTTCGGCTCGTCAGGAAGCCGCGCGTAAAAGGGCGGAGCCCCCGGTCACCGAGTGACCGAGGGCTCCGAAAAAACAGGCGTGCCGAACCTCAGACGTTCACGCCGAAGTCCTGGGCGATGCCCACGAGGCCCGAGGCGTAGCCCTGGCCCACCGCGCGGAACTTCCACTCGGCGCCGTTGCGGTACAGCTCGCCGAAGACCATCGCCGTCTCGGTGGCGGCGTCCTCGGACAGGTCGTAGCGGGCGATCTCCGTGCCGCCGGCCTGGTTGACGATGCGGATGTAGGCGTTGCGGACCTGGCCGAAGTTCTGGGAGCGGGTCTCGGCGTCATAGATGGAGACCGGGAAGACGATCTTGTCGATGTCGGCGGGCAGGCCCGCGAGGTTGACGTTGATCGCCTCGTCGTCGCCCGCGCCCTCACCCGTGCGGTTGTCGCCGGTGTGGACGATGGTCTGGTCCGGGGTCTGCTTGTTGTTGAAGAAGATGAAGTGACCGTCCGAGTAGACCTTGCCCTCAGGGTTGACCGCGATGGCCGAGGCGTCCAGGTCGAAGTCGGTCCCCGTGGTGCTGCGGACGTCCCAGCCGAGGCCCACGGTGACAGCGGTCAGGCCCGGAGCCTCCTTGGTGAGCGAGACGTTGCCACCCTTGGACAGGCTTACAGCCATTGTTGGGAGTCCTTCCATCGTTGACGTACGTGCGACAAGTGCGGTGCGTTGAACTCAGTGCTTCGTACGGGGACGAAGCTACCGTCACCCCTATGAACGCCGCGGGGGGTCCCCCAGGTTCCGCTCGCTTTACTTTCTTTACCCGAGAGGCCCAGGGCCCTGGAAAAGCGCGTGACGTGGACCGGACATACACGCGACCATGGAGCCATGTCTGGTCCCTACGTCATCCGCGGCTCCGTCTCGCTTCCCGAGGCCGAGCTGGTGTGGCGTTTCTCGCGCTCCTCGGGGCCCGGTGGCCAGCATGTCAACACGAGCGACACCCAGGTGGAGGTCCGGTTCGACCTCGCGAAGACGGAAGCCCTGCCCGAGGTGTGGAAGGCCCGCGCCCTCGAACGGCTCGCCCCGAAGCTCGTCGACGGAGTCATCAGCGTACGAGCCTCCGAGCACCGTTCTCAGTGGCGCAACCGCGAGACCGCCGCCGTACGCCTCGCCGCCCTGCTCGCCGAAGCCACCGCCCCGCCGCCCAAGCCCCGCCGGGCCACCCGCATCCCCCGCGGTATCAACGAACGCCGGCTGAGGCAGAAGAAGCAGCGGTCCGAGACCAAGCGCGGGCGCTCCGGGCGCGATTGGTGACGACCGGCCCGTAAGCGTCGGCTTCCCGCTCGCCGCCCATCAGAGGGGCGGCCTACCCCAACTGCCGGTACCGCCCCTTGAAGTACGTCAGCGGCCCCCCGTCCGCACTCGGCACCGAAGCCGTCAGCACCCGCCCTATCACCAGCGTGTGATCACCCGCGGGCACCCGCTGCTCGGTCCTGCACTCCAGGGTCGCCAGGGCGCCGCGCACGAGCAGAGCCCCGGAGGCCTCTCCGCGTACGTACGGAATGTCCTCGAAGAGGAGGCGGTCGGAGATACGGCCCTTCATGGCGAAGCGGCCCGCGATGTGGCGCTGGCTCTCGGAGAGGACCGAGACCGCCCACAGGGGCTGCTCGTCGAGCAGGTCGTCCATGCGGGAGCCCTCGCGCAGGCTGACCAGGACCAGGGGCGGGTCCAGGGACACGGACATGAAGGCGGTCGCCGTCATCCCGACGTCCTCACCGCCCGGCCCCTCGGGATCCAGCGCGGCCTCATGCGCGGTCACCAGCACCACGCCCGCGGCCAGCCGGGACATGGCGGCGCGGAACTCGTCGTCACTCACCCCATCAGCATGCCCGTCAGCGGTGGGGTTGAGGGGCGCGCGTGGGGCAGGAGGAGTCGTCAGCACGTACCGGACGGTAGTCTCCCCGCTCCGGTCCGCGCATCGGACCAGCGCCCGAGACGGGTCCTAGGACCGACGCCCGACCCACCGTCCGGCCAGCGCGTCCGTCCCCGTCCGGCCAGCGTGTCCGTCCCCGTCCGGTCACCGGCGTCCGGCCGGCGATCGCCCTGTGTCCGGTAACCTCACAGGCTCCACATATTCGCGTTCAGTAAACGCACGGTGAAAACGCAGAAACTCCACTCAACTGCTCATCTTTAGCTGTGACTTGAGTCACAAGGGCCATATTTTGTTGACCCTGTGTACCGAGTGGGGAGCGCGCTGTGATTCAGTGGCGGGGAACGCTGCAATCGATAGGCGATCCAGAGCAGATCCGGGGATCGGCCCGCCGATCAGTAAGCGACCAGTCCACAATCGGTAGTCGATCAGTACAGAACGAGCAGACAGGCGAGAAGCCCGGACAACTCTGGAGTTGCTGTCGAGGTCTCGGGGAGAGCGAGCATGGAGACCGAGTCGGAGCCGTACGTCCGTCTTGCGACCCTGCGGCAGCTGCATCAGGTCATGGCCGACATGAACACGGCACGCAGCCTTGCTGACACGCTGCAGACCGTCGCCGACGGAGTCGTGACGGGTCTGGGTTACGAAATCGCCGCCGTGAATCTCGTACGCCCCGACGGGGACCTCGTCGTCGCCGCCTTCGCCGGGAACTCCGCCGCCGAGGCGCTCATCACCGGCCGCGTCGGCTCCCGCGCCTCCTGGGAACGCCGGCTCAGCATGGGCGAGGCCTGGGGCGACTTGCGTTTCATACCCCACACCGAGGGCTGGGTCCTCGACGAAGACGATGTCCCGCAGTGGTACACCGACGGCCCCCCGCCCCGCTTCGAGGACGAGTGGCACCCCTCCGACCGCCTCTTCGCGCCCATGTACACGCCGGGCGTGCCCGGCGGCGCCTGCGGTGAGCTGATCGGCGTGCTCTCCGTCGACCGCCCGCGCAACGGGCGGATTCCCGGCGCCTGGGGGCGCGAGGCCCTGCAGATGTACGCGTTCCAGGCGGCCATCGCGATCAGCAACGCCCGGCTCCGGGCCAACATGCAGCGCGCCCTCGTCCGCCTGGAGCGGGAGCAGCAGGCCCTGCGCGCCAGCGAGGAAAGCTTCCGCCAGGCCTTCGAGTACGCCCCCTCCGGCATGGCCATCGCCGAGATGGGCGGCGACCAGCACGGACGCATCCTGCGGACCAACGACGCGCTGTGCCGCCTGCTCGGCCGCCCCGCCTCCGCGATGCGCCGCTACTCCTTCTCCGACCTGGTCCACCCCGAGGACATCGGCACCCTGCTGCGTACGTCCGCGGAAGGCGGGCGCGCCGAACTGCGACTTGGGCGCCGGGACGGGACGTACGTCTGGGTCTCCCTGCGCAACAGCGTGGTCGCGGACGCCGCCGACGGGCCGCGCTTCCTGCTCACCCACGTCGAGGACATCGAGGAGCGCAAGCGCCGCGAGCTCCAGCTCGCCCACCGCGCCTCGCACGACTCGCTCACCGGACTGCCGAACTCCGCCGAACTCCGCGCCCGGCTGTCCGCCCGGCTGTGCAGCCGCCCCGCAGCCGTGGCACCGGGGCCGGTGGACACGCTGGACGCGGCCTATGCGCAGCACGGCGAGTACGGCGGGGATCAAGGGGAGCACGGCGGGGCGCCCGCGTACGACGCGGACGGGCACGGTTTCGACTTCCGGCCGGCCCTCGAGGCCTTCGACGCGTACGACCACCATGTGCACACCGTTGCGCCGCAGGGCGAGACGGACGACGGTACGAAGGGGCTCGCGGTGCTCTTCTGCGACCTCGACGGCTTCAAGTCGATCAACGACCGTTTCGGGCACAACTCCGGTGACGCCGTGCTGATCGAGGTCGCGCGCCGGCTGAGCAGCGGCGTACGGGACGGGGACACGGTCGCGCGGCTCGGCGGCGACGAGTTCGTGGTCCTCGCCGACGGGCTCGGCCGGGCCGATGCGCAGGACCTCGCGGTCCGGCTGCGCAACGAGATCATCCAGCCGATACGGGTCGACGGCCGCGCGATGCGGGTCGGCGCGAGCTTCGGCATCGGATGGGCACATTGCGGCATGACTGCGGACGAAGTGTTGAAGTCCGCTGACGAGCGGATGTACGTAGAGAAACGGTCTCGTCCCAAAGCACATCGCCGTGCGGGCTGAAGCGCAGGTCAGAGGTGTTGTGCGAGCTGAGTCACCCGTTTGGGGCCTGTGGACCGGGTAGGCTCGCCCCTCTACCCACCCATCGCATCTGCACCAAACCCGCTTAGGAGACCTAGGGATGACGCCCGGCAACAACGGCGCGAGCACGCCCGAGGACGACGACCCCTTCGGCTATCTCTACGCCGACGGTCAGGCCGCCGGAGCCACGCCGCCAGACGGAGGCGTGGGCTACGGCTACCCCGGTTCGGTCAACCGGGTGCGGGCGGTCGGCGAGCGCCAGTACGGCCAGCAGGCCCAGCAGGCTTCCCAGACGGCCCCGACCGCGCAGTACGCGCAGGCTCCGGCGCCGCAGGGGCAGGACACGTACGGGCAGTCGCACTACCAGGCCCCGGAGACGTTCGGCGGTGGCACGCCCACGACGCGCACGCCCCTGCCGGGCAGCGGTATGGGCGGCGGCGGTGGCGGCCGTGGCCGTGGTCCCAACACCAAGGGTCTCCTGATCGGCGCGATCGCCGTGGTCGCGGCCGTCGTGATCGGCATCGGGGTCGCGATGATGGGCGGCGACGAAGATCCCGGGGGCAACGAGGCGGGGGGTTCGACGCCGCCGGCGGGGCAGAACACCGAGCCGAGCGCGCCGGCTTCGAAGCCGGCGAAGGACGAGGCGGAGCTGCCGAAGATCGATGCGAAGACCCTGCGTCTGGAGGGCGGCACGACCGTCGACACCCAGTTCAAGGGCGCCGAGGCGGGCGGCGGTGTCTATGTGACGGGCTTCAACAAGGTCGGCGCCAAGGTCGTGTGGGCCGTCAAGGGCATCGAGAAGGCCGGCACCTACCGGCTGGACGTCCGCTATGGCATCCCCGGTGTCGACGCCAACGCGACGGTCGTGGTCAACGGCAAGCCGAACACCTCACCGCTGAACATGGAGAACTTCATCGGTGAGAAGCGGGCCCCGAAGGGCGACTGGGAGAAGGGCTGGCAGACGACCTGGGCCCCGGTCAACCTGACCAAGGGCTCCAACGTCATCGAGATCGCCTGCGCCGAGGGCAACCAGTGTGACGCGGTGCTCGACCAGCTGTCGCTGAGCAAGGGCTAGCAGCAGGCTCGAGGGCTTCTCAGACCGCGCTGGACTCGCCCGTCACCGTTACCTGCCCCAGCAGATCCTCGTACGCCCGCCCGTCGAACTCGCCCGCCGCAGGCGCCAGTACCGTCGCCGTCGACAACGCCACCGCGCGGGCCAGCCTCTCCGGCCAAGGCAACTCCTCCACCAGTCCCGACAGCAGCCCCGCGACCACCGAGTCGCCCGCCCCCGTCGGGTTGCCCTCCACCGGGGCCGGCGGGGTCGCTCGCCAGCGCCCCTCCGCGTTCAGGGCCAGGAGGCCCTCCGGGCCCAGGGAAGCGACCACCGCGTGGGCGCCGCGGCGGCGGGCGTCCCGCGTGGCCTGCAACGGCTCGTGGGAGCCGGTGAGTTCGGCCAGTTCGTCGGTGTTCGGTTTGACGAGGTCGGGGCGGGCGGCTACGCCTCGGCGGAGGGGTTCGCCGCTGGTGTCGAGGAGGACCGGGACCGACGCGGAGCGGGCCGTGCGGACGAGTTGGGCGTACGCGCCTACCGGGACGCCGGGTGGGAGGCTGCCGCACAGGGCCACCGCGGAGGCGGCGGGCAGCAGGTCCTCGTATGCGTCCTGGAACGCCCGCCACTCGGCGGGGGAGACGAGCGGGCCCGGCTCGTTGAGCTGAGTCGTGTCACCGGTCGTCGTGTCGACGACCGCGATCGTGCGGCGGGTCGGACCCGCCACCGGGACCAGTGCGTCCACGACGCCCGCTGTGGAAGCGAGTTGGTCCTGGAGGGCGCGCCCGGTCGCCCCGCCCACGAAACCCGTCACCGTCACCTCGTGGCCGAGCGCCGCCAGCACCCGGGCCACGTTCAGGCCCTTGCCGCCAGGGCGTTCGCTGACCTCCGTCACGCGGTGCGAGGCGTGCGGGCGTAAGGACGGTACGTGGTACGTGATGTCGAGAGCGGTGTTCAGCGTGACCGTGAGGATCATCCGGGCCGACCTCCCCCGAGTGCGCGCTTACCTTGTCCGGCCTTGTCCGGATGACCGATCATGCCAGCCGGACGGCGGTCGGCCCAGTTCCGCAGGCCAGCGGCCCGGCTCAACAAACGGCAGAATCAGCCCAGTTGGGGCTCAACCACCCATTCTCCGCGGCGCATCACGCCCTTCAGGGCGAAGTCGGCGTCCAGGATCACCAGGTCCGCGTCCTTGCCCGGTTCCAGCGAGCCCACCCGGTCGTACAGGCCCAGCAGCCTGGCCGGGGTGGCAGAGATGGCGGCGACCACGTCCTCGACGGCCAGCCCGTCCACGGTGACGGCCCGCTTGAAAGCACGGTCGAGCGTCAGCGTCGAGCCCGCGATGGAGCCGCCCTCCACCAGCCGCGCCACGCCCTCGCTGACCTCGACCTCCAGCGGGCCGAGCATGTAACGGCCGTCGCCGAAGCCCGCCGCGTCCATCGCGTCCGTGATGAACGCCACCCGCCTTGCGCCTGCGTGACGGAACGCCAGCTGAAGCGACGCCGGATGCAGATGCGTACCGTCGTTGATCAACTCGACCGTGATCCGCTCGTCCTCCAGGAGCGCGGCGATCGGGCCGGGAGCGCGGTGACCGAGGACGGGCATCGCGTTGTAGAGGTGCGTGGCCACGGTGGCGCCCGCCTCGATGGCCTCCACCGTCTGCTCGTACGTCGCGTCCGTGTGCCCGATCGCCGCGATCACCCCGTGCTCCGCGAGGAGGCGTACGGAGTCGATGCCGCCCGGCAGTTCCGTGGCGAGCGTCACCATCGTGGCCTGGCCGCGCGCCGCGTCGATCAGCTTGCGTACCTCGGCCGGGTCCGGGTGGCGCAGCAGTTCCTCGGAGTGCGCGCCTTTGCGGCACGGCGAGATGAACGGTCCCTCGAAGTGGATGCCCACGATGTCGCCCTGCTCGGCCAGTTCGGAGAGCAGGCCGGCGCGTTGGGCGAGCGCGTCCATGTCGCCGGTGACGGTCGACGCGACGGTCGTCGTGGTGCCGTGCAGGCGGTGCGTGTGGACGCCCTTGAGGATGTCCTCGACCGTGCCGGAGGTGAAGGAGGCGCCTCCGCCGCCGTGGTTGTGGACATCGACGAAGCCGGGCACCAGCCAGTGGCCTCGCAGGTCGATCATGCGCGCATCATCGGGTGCGCTCCCGGTGATCCGGGTGCCCTCTACGATTACGCGGCCACCTTCCACGATCCCAGTGGGCAGCACCACATGAGCGCCGGACAGGACGATGGGCGCTTTGCCGGTTGCGGGCTGCGGGCCGTATGTGGCTGGTCGCGCAGTTCCCCGCGCCCCTAGGTGGGGTGCCGTCACCGTAGGTTCCTCCGGCTTCGTAGGTGTGGTGTCTAGCAAGTCCCAGGCCATCAGCCCCGCGCCCAGGCATCCGGCCGAGTCCCCGAGCGCCGCCGGGACGATGCTGGGCAGCTTCTGGAACGTCACCCGGCGCTCGACCGCCGCCCGTAGCGGTGTGAACAAGGTTTCCCCGGCCTCGGCCAGGCCGCCACCGATGATCAGCGTGCGGGGGTCCAGCAGGGTGAAGGCCGTGACGAGGCCGTCCGCGAGGGCGTCCACCGCCTCCTGCCAGACCGCGAGCGCCCGGGGGTCTCCGGACCGCACGGCCTGCGCGCAGTCCGCCGCGTCCGCCGTCGGATCACCGGACGCCTCGGCCCAGGCCGCGCTCACCGCCGACGCGGACGCGTACCGCTCCAGACAGCCGCGCTGCCCGCACGGACACGGGGTGCCCCCGGGTCGTACGACGACGTGGCCGATCTCACCCGCGAAGCCGTGCGCGCCCTCCTCCACCCGGCCGTCGATGCCGATCGCGCCCGCGATCCCGGTGCCGAGCGGCACGAACAGGAAGCGGTCGGCTCCCTGCCCCGCCCCGAGCCGTCCCTCGGCGAGGCCGCCGGTGCGCACATCGTGGCCGAGGGCGACCGGGACGCCGTACAGGCGCTCGGCGAGGAGATTCCGCAGGGGTACGTTCCGCCAGCCGAGGTTGGCCGCGTACACCGCGAGGCCGCGCTCGGCGTCCACGATGCCGGGGACGGCGATGCCGGCGGCGGACGCGGGCTCGCCGAAGTGGCGCTCGCCGTGGGCGCGCAGCTCGGCGGCGAAGGCGAGGATCGCCTCCACGACGGCGTCCGGACCGCGGTCCCGGTTCGTGGCGCGGCGGGCCCGGTGCAGCACGGAGAGGCCGGGGTCCCGCAGGGGTAGCCGCTGATCGCTGCGTGTGCCGGTTCGGCTCCCGGAGGGCATGGCGCCGTCCGCCCCCAGGAGGGCGGCTTTCATCCCGGTGCCGCCCACATCGAGGGCGATGACGTGTTTCACGGGATACAGTCTCGCCCCTCACCCCACGAGAGGTCTAGTCCACTCGCGTACTGTAGACCTTGGCATTCCGGTTATCCGGACTTCAACTACCGTGATGAGTACGACAGATGGGGAAATCAGCGGTGCGGCGACGAGTGACAGGATTCATCTCGATGGTGTCCGCAATGGGCGTGACGGCGGCACTCGGCGGCTGCGCCGCCGACTCCTCCACCCCCCAGAACGCCACGCTCAAGCTGGTGGCCGCCGACTACGGCGACTCCGAGGCGAACAGCTCCCAGAAGTACTGGGACAAGCTGGTCAAGGAGTACGAGAAGAAGAATCCCGGCATCGAGGTCGACGTCAGCGTTTACTCGTGGAACGAGGTCGACGCCAAGGTCAAACAGATGGTCGCCGACGGGGAGGCACCCGACATGGCGCAGATCGGCGCGTACGCCGACTACGCCGCGAAGGGCCAGCTGTACGAGGTCGACGAACTGCTCTCCATACCCGTCCAGGCCGACTTCGTCCCGAGACTCGCCGAGGCGGGCGAGGTGGGCCTGGTGCCGTACGGCATGCCGTTCGCCGCCTCCACGCGGCTGCTGTTCTACAACAAGGAGCTCTTCGACGAGGCCGGCCTCACCCCGCCGCGGAGCTGGGACGAACTGGCCGCCGCCGCCCAGACCCTGAAGTCCCGCGGCGTCGAGACGCCGTACGCGCTGCCCCTCGGACCCGAGGAGGCCCAGGCCGAGACCATGATGTGGCTGCTCAGCGGCGGCGACGGCTACACCGGCACGGTCGGCTCGTACGGCATCGACTCCGACCAGAACATCGCGACCTTCAACTGGCTCAAGAACGACCTGGTGGGCAAGGGCCTCACCGGCCCGACGCCGCCCGGCAAGCTCAACCGCGCCGACGCCTTCGAGGCGTTCACCCGCGGCGAGGTCGGCATGCTGAACGGTCACCCGTCGCTGATGCAGGCCGCCGACAAGAAGGGCGTCGAGTACGGCATGGTGCCGATGCCCGGCGTCGACGGCAGGGCCAGGGCCACGATGGGCGTCGCCGACTGGATGATGGCGTTCAAGGAGAACGGCAACGGCGAGGAGATCGGCGACTTCCTCGACTTCGTCTACAGCGAGAAGAACGTGCTCGAGTTCTCCCACGAGTACAACCTGCTGCCCGTGACCATGTCCGCCTCCGAGGCGATGGCCGAGGACAAGAACGACAAGGATCTCGACCCGTTCCTGTCCGAGCTCGAGAACGCCGAGCTGTATCCGGTCGCCAAGACGTCCTGGGCGCAGGTCAGCGCGGACATCAAGCAGCAGATCGGGAAGGCGGTGGGGCCGAATGCGCGGCCCGCGGCGGTTCTGGGGTCGCTGCAGCGATCGGCTTTCACCGCAGAGACCTCGGAGTAGTTCTTACGGGGCGCGGTAGCGTCGACGCATGGCAGAAGAGCTCACCCCGCTGGAACGTGACGTGCTTGCACTGGAGCGGCGTGGCTGGGAGTCGCCCGGGGCCAAGGAGCGGGCCATACGGGAGGAGTTGGGGATGGTGCCGGTTCGGTACTACCAGTTGCTGAACGCCCTGCTCGACGCGCCGCGTGCTCTCGCCCACGACCCGGTGACCGTGAACCGGCTGCGTCGAATACGGGACGCCCGCCGGGCCGAGCGCTGACGGACCGGGCGGATAGGGTCGCCGTATGGGCAGCCAACCGGACTCATTGCCGACTCCCGCGACCCCGGCGGGACGTGACGGACTCGACGCCATCCTCGCGCGACCCGGCCGGGCCGTACTCGCCTTCGACTTCGACGGCACCCTCGCGCCGATCGTCCCCGACCCCGAGCAGGCCCGCGCCCACCCCGACGCGGTACCGACGCTCGCCGCCCTCGCCCCGAAGGTCGCCTCCGTCGCCGTCGTCACCGGCCGCCCGGCCGAGGTCGCGGTCCGCCACGGCGGCTTCGCGGACGTACCCGGCCTGGAACACCTCGTCGTCCTAGGCCACTACGGCGCCGAACGCTGGGACGCGCTCACCGGAACCGTCACGGCACCCCCGCCCCACCCCGGCGTCGCCGCCGTCCGCGCCGAACTGCCCGGCATCCTCGACGCTTCCGGCGCCGGACAGGGCACCTGGATCGAGGAAAAGGGCCGAGCCGTCGCGGTCCACACCCGCCGCGCCGAGGACCCCCAGGCCGCCTTCGAGGCCCTACGCGCCCCCCTCACGGACCTCGCCACCCGCCACGGCCTGGTGGTGGAGCCGGGCCGCATGGTCCTGGAACTCCGCCCCCCGGGCATGGACAAGGGCGTAGCACTCCGCGAGTACGTACGCGAGATCGACGCCGGTGCGGTGGCCTACGCCGGCGACGACTTGGGCGACCTCCCGGCGTTCGCCGCAGTCGAGGAACTCCGCGCGAACGGCGTCCCCGGCCTACTGATCTGCAGCGGCAGCAACGAGGTCAAGGAACTGGCGGACCGAGCGGACGTGGTGGTGGACGGCCCTGAGGGGGTCGTACGCCTACTGGCGGCACTGGCAACACAGTTGGCCTGACTGCGCCCTAGAAAGGGGGCCGCAGGCCCTCCTTTCTAGGGGCGCGGGGAACTGCGCGACCAGCCACAACGAACCGGCACCCGCCAACCGACATCAAGCCCCGAGCTATTAGGCACCCTGCAAACCAGCGGAGCTAACCCGCGGCGCGCAGCGCTTCAAGCTGGTCCAAGAACCACTGGGCCGGAGGAAGCGCAGTAGCCGCGGCGGCCAGCCGCTTGGTGCGCTCCGCCCGCTCGTCGCGCGGCATCGACAGCGCCTCATGCAGGGCGCGGGCGGTGCCCACAACGTCGTACGGGTTCACCACAATCGCATCCTCGCCCAACTCCTCGTACGCCCCCGCCTCCCGCGAAAGCACCAACGCGCACCCCTCGTCGGAGACGACCGGCACCTCCTTGGCGACGAGGTTCATCCCGTCGCGGATGGGGTTGACGAGGGCCACGTCGGCCAGCCGGTACGCGGCGAGCGAGCGGGCGAAGTCGTCCTTCAGGTGGAGCACGACCGGGGTCCAACCAGGCGTCCCGTACTGGGAGTTGATCTCGTCCGCGAGCCGCTGGACCTCGGTCATGTAGTCGCGGTACACGGCCAGGTCCTGCCGCGAGGGGTAGGCGAGGGCCACGTGCACGACCCGCTCACGCCACGACGGCTGGTCATCGAGGAGCTGTCGGTACGCCAGCAGCCCGCGCACGATGTTCTTCGACAGCTCCGTACGGTCCACCCGCACGATCGCCTTGCGGCCCTCGCCGATCTGCTCGCGCAGCGAAACCATGCGGTCGTCCACGTCGGCCTCGTGCGACCGCTTCCGCAGGAAGTCCGCGTCCGCGCCGAGCCCGTGCACACCGATCCGCGTACCCGACGGGATGTCGGGCCCCAGCACGGCGTGGCAGCAGTCGGTGAACGCGTCCGCCCACCGCTGGGTCAGGAACGCCGCCCGGTCGGCGCCGAGGATCCCGTCGAGCAACTGCGCGGCGATGTCGTCGGGCAGCATCCGGAAGTACTCCGGCGGCGCCCACGGCGTATGCGAGAAGTGCCCGATCCGCAGGTCGGGGCGCAGTTCGCGCAGCATGCGGGGGACCAGCGTCAGGTGGTAGTCCTGCACGAGCACGGCCGCGCCCTGCGCCGCTTCCTCGGCCAGGGCCTCGGCGAAGGCCCGGTTGTACGTCTCGAAGGACGCCCACTGCCTGCGGAACTCCGCGTCGAAGGCCGGCTCCAGTGGCGTCTGGTAGAGCATGTGGTTCACGAACCACAGCACGGAGTTGGCGATGCCGTTGTACGCGTCCTCGTGCACGTCCGCCGGGATGTCCAGCATCCGTACGCCCTCTTCGCCGACGCCGCGGCGTACGGCCTCGCGGTCGCCGTCGCCGAGTGCCGAGCAGACCCACAGCGCGCCGGCCTCCGGGCCGATCGCGGAGAGGCCGGAGACCAGGCCGCCGCCGCCGCGCTTGGCCTTGAGCGTGCCGCTCTCGTCCAGGGCGTACGAGATCGGGCCCCTGTTGGAGGCGACGAGAATCTGGGCTTGCGTTGATGCCATAGGGCTCAACTTAGCCCAGGGTCGACTCGCTCAAACGTACGCCTGCGCGCCGCTGGGTTCCGCAGGTGCCTAAGAGCTCGGGACAAGGTGTTGTGTGGCGGCCGCGGGTGCGTTGTGGCTGGTCGCGCAGTTCCCCGCGCCCCTGAGAGGAGGGCCTGCGGCCCCCTCTCAGGGGCGCGGTCGGCTACGCCGCCTTCCTCTCCGCGTACTCCTCGATCTCCGCCATAGGCGGCCGTTCCTCCGTGTCCACCGAATACGTACGTGGCGCGAATCCCGCCTCCACCCGCTCGAACTGCGTGATCCGCGGCCGTACGAGATGCCCGCGGGCCAACCGCAGCTGGGCCGTGCGGTAGATCGCGGCGGCCATGCGGCCCAGGGCCTGGCCGTCCTGGTGGCGGTGTTTGCGGACGCCCACGTCTACCTGGGCCAGGGCGTCGAGGCCCACGAGGTGCAGGGCGTCGATCAGCATGCCCAGTTCGACGCCGTACCCGACCGGGAACGGCAACTGCTCCAGCAGCGAGCGGCGGGCCGCGTACTCGCCGCCGAGCGGCTGCACGAAGCCGGCCAGCTGCGGCCAGTGCATGTTCAGCAGCGGGCGGGCCATGAGCTCCGTAACGCGGCCGCCCTGGCCTGCGGCGGTCCTGCCGGAGGTGGGGTCGCCCGGCAGGTTCAGCGGGCGGTCGTACATCGCCTTGACGAGGTCGACGCCCGGATCGGTGAGCAGCGGACCGACGATCCCCGAGACGAAGTCCGCGGAGAACTCCTTCAGGTCCGCGTCGACGAAGGCGACGATGTCCCCGCTCGTGACCAGCAGCGAGCGCCACAGGACCTCGCCCTTGCCGGGGACGGCGGGGATGCGCGGGAGTATGTCGTCGCGGTGCACGACGCGGGCGCCCGCGTCGGCGGCGACCTCGGAGGTACGGTCCGTCGAGCCCGAGTCGATCACCACGATCTCGTCGACGAGCGGCACCTTCTTGGTCATCAGCTCGCGGCGGATCACGGCGACGATCTCGCCGACGGTCTCCTCCTCGTTGAGCGCGGGCAGCACGACGCTCACCGTGGAGTTGGCCGCGCGCTTCGCGGCGATGAGCTTCTTCAGCGGGCGGTCGCCAACGGACCAGGAGCGCGTGTTCAGCCAGCGCTCGACGTCTTCCAGCACGTGCGGCTCTCCCTTGCATCGGACCGGGTCGCGAGTGCCCACTGAGGCAGAAGGCTGATGTGACTGTCATCTCGCGGTTCGGACTGGTCTCTCCACGATCCAGGCCTTCGGTTACAGTCTTGAACAACGCTGATGACCATCGCATGTCGCGGGTCGTCCAGCCGACAACCGCATTCTCACAATCGAATACCGCTCATCCAGAGGGGCAGAGGGATACGGCCCGTTGAAGCCCCGGCAACCCTCCAGCCGGTCTCGTACCGATCGAAGATGATCGATTCCGCGAGGCTCCCGGCTAGTGAAGGTGCCAAATCCGTCTCACGGCGAGATGCGTCGTGAGGAAGATGAGGAGAAAGGGCCTCGCCTCACATGGCTGCGCAGACAGTTGCAAGCACCACGAACGCTGACACTTCCGCCGACTCGGCGAACTCCACGGCCTCCACGGACTCTGTAGACCTCGGCCCCGCCGCCGCGCTCTCCTGCCGCGAATGCGGCCACCGCGTCCCGCTCGGCCCCGTCTTCGCCTGCGAGGAGTGTTTCGGCCCGCTGGAGATCGCGTACGACTTCTCGGCATACGACACCGAGGAACTCCGTAAGCGCATCGAAGCGGGCCCCGCGAACATCTGGCGGTACGCGCCTCTCCTGCCCGTCCCCGCGGACGTGGCCACCAAGCCGAACATCAACCCCGGCTGGACCAAGCTCGTCAAGGCCGACAACCTCGCGCGCGAGCTGGGCGTCGAGCCCGGCAAGCTCTTCGTCAAGGACGACTCCGGCAACCCGACGCACTCCTTCAAGGACCGCGTCGTCGCCCAGGCCATCGAGGCCGCCCGCGTCTTCGGCTTCACGACCCTCTCCTGCTCCTCCACGGGCAACCTGGCCGGTGCCGTCGGCGCCGCCGCCGCCCGCGCCGGCTTCCGTTCCTGCGTGTTCATCCCGCACGACCTGGAGCAGGGCAAGGTCGTCATGGCCGCGGTGTACGGCGGCGAGCTCGTCGGCATCGAGGGCAACTACGACGACGTGAACCGCTTCTGCTCCGAGCTGATCGGCGACCCGGCCGGCGAGGGCTGGGGCTTCGTCAACGTCAACCTGCGCCCGTACTACGCCGAGGGCTCCAAGACCCTCGCGTACGAGATCTGCGAGCAGCTCGGCTGGCAGCTCCCCGACCAGCTGGTGGTGCCCATCGCCTCCGGCTCGCAGCTCACGAAGATCGACAAGGGCCTGCAGGAGCTGATCAAGCTCGGGCTCGTCGAGGACAAGCCGTACAAGATCTTCGGCGCTCAGGCCGAGGGCTGCTCGCCGGTGTCCGTCGCCTACAAGGCGGGCCATGACGTCGTACGGCCGCAGAAGCCGGACACGATCGCGAAGTCGCTCGCGATCGGTAACCCCGCCGATGGTCCGTACGTGCTGGACATCGCGCGGCGTACCGGGGGCGCCGTCGAGGACGTCAACGACGAGCAGATCGTGGACGCGATCAAGTTGCTGGCGCGGACCGAGGGGATCTTCGCGGAGACCGCCGGTGGTGTGACGGTGGGGGTTGCACGCAAGCTGATCGAGAACGGTGTTCTGGATCCGGCGCTGACCACGGTCGTCCTGAACACGGGTGACGGTCTGAAGACCCTCGACGCCGTGGCCGGGACCGGGCTCACGGCCACGATCCGGCCCAGCCTCGACTCGTTCCGTGAAGCCGGGCTTGCCTAAAGCCTGTTAGTAGTTCGTTCGTCTGCGGGCCGGTGGGGGCTGGTCGCTCCCCCACTCTCGGCTTCGCTCGAGCGGGGGGACCCCCATCGCGGCGCAGCTGCAAATGTCACCGCCCCGCGCCCCTGACGGGGCGCTCTACTCGACCGGAGGTCATAACCCCATGAGCGTCAACGTTCGCATCCCCACCATCCTTCGCACCTACACCGGCGGCAAGGCCGAGGTCGCCGCCGAAGGATCGACCCTCGCCGAGGTCATCGCCGACCTGGAGAAGAACCACACCGGTATCGCGGCGCGCGTCCTGGACGATCAGGGCAAGCTGCGGCGGTTCGTCAACGTGTACGTGAACGATGACGATGTGCGGTTCGAGCAGGGGCTGGAGACGGCGACGCCCGACGGGGCCGGCGTCTCGATCATTCCGGCCGTTGCCGGAGGCTGATCGTTACCGTCGGTAATTCAGGTAACTCAGGGTTCATCGAATTGCCCTCTCCGTGAGTTAAACGGAGGGGGCAATTCTATATGGTTGAGCACGGTACAGTTGGGGAACGTGGTGCTCCTCGGGGCCGAATGCATGTGCATTCCGGATTGACCCCCGATAAGAAGTAGCCAAAGTGTGCAGGTCTTTTGCGTCATTCGCTCCTTTTATGGAGCCCGACTTGCCCCCCTCTAGGGTGAATTCTCCGTACATTCCGGATCGGCGATGGCCAAGATTTCTCGTCCGACTGACCTGTTGCAGACGGCAGTTGGGCAGATACATTCAGCCGCGGTCGACGCGTTCCGGCGCACACCCCCAACCGTTGGGGGGTGAGGTCTGACCCGGATCCGCGAAGTGCGGATCTGTGCAAGGGCCAGTAATAGGGGAGTTAGGCATGGCTCAGGGCACCGTCAAGTGGTTCAACGCGGAGAAGGGGTACGGCTTCATCGCGGTCGACGGTGGTGCGGATGTATTCGTCCACTACAGCGCGATTCAGATGGACGGCTACCGCACCCTGGAGGAAGGTCAGCGAGTGGAGTTCGAAATCTCGCAGGGCCAGAAGGGGCCGCAGGCGGACATGGTCCGACTGGCGACCGGCTGAAGCACGCGCCGACTGATCTGCAGCGACACGTTCTTCTTCCGAAGGGCTCGTACCTCAAGGGGTACGGGCCCTTCGGCATGTCTGTCGGCACCCCGCCCGCACTGTGGTAGCCGCTTGCACTCGACCACCCCGAGTGCTAATCATTGGCGTTAGCACTCTGAAGGTGAGAGTGACAACGAGGACCGGGTCGGTGAGGCCCGCAGGCCAAGTGGGGCAAGGAACCACGGGGCAGGCAGGCCGTCCGTCGCGGGCGCCAGCGCGGTCCGGAGCAATCCACCCCAGTCCGGGAGGACCACTTCACATGGCCAAGATCATCGCGTTCGACGAGGAGGCGCGGCGAGGCCTCGAGCGCGGCATGAACCAGCTCGCGGACGCCGTAAAGGTGACACTCGGCCCCAAGGGCCGCAACGTCGTCCTCGAGAAGAAGTGGGGCGCCCCCACGATCACCAACGACGGTGTCTCCATCGCCAAGGAGATCGAGCTCGAGGACCCGTACGAGAAGATCGGCGCCGAGCTGGTCAAGGAGGTCGCGAAGAAGACGGACGACGTCGCCGGTGACGGCACGACGACCGCGACCGTTCTGGCCCAGGCGCTGGTCAAGGAAGGCCTCCGCAACGTCGCCGCCGGTGCCAACCCCATGGCTCTGAAGCGCGGTATCGAGAAGGCCGTCGAGGCGGTCTCCGGTGCCCTGCTCGACCAGGCCAAGGACGTGGAGACCAAGGAGCAGATCGCTTCGACCGCCTCCATCTCCGCCGCCGACACCCAGATCGGCGAGCTCATCGCCGAGGCCATGGACAAGGTCGGCAAGGAAGGCGTCATCACCGTCGAGGAGTCCCAGACCTTCGGTCTGGAGCTGGAGCTCACCGAGGGTATGCGCTTCGACAAGGGCTACATCTCGGCGTACTTCGCCACCGACATGGAGCGTATGGAGGCCGTCCTCGACGACCCGTACATTCTTATTGCCAACTCGAAGATTTCCGCGGTCAAGGACCTGCTGCCGCTCCTCGAGAAGGTCATGCAGTCCGGCAAGCCGCTGCTGATCATCGCTGAGGACGTCGAGGGCGAGGCCCTGTCGACCCTGGTCGTCAACAAGATCCGCGGCACCTTCAAGTCCGTCGCCGTCAAGGCTCCGGGCTTCGGTGACCGCCGTAAGGCCATGCTCGGCGACATCGCCATCCTCACGGGCGGCGAGGTCATCTCCGAGGAGGTCGGCCTCAAGCTGGAGAACGCGACCCTGGACCTCCTGGGCCGCGCCCGCAAGGTCGTCATCACCAAGGACGAGACCACGATCGTCGACGGTGCCGGCGACACCGAGCAGGTCGGCGGCCGGGTCAACCAGATCCGCGCCGAGATCGAGAACTCCGACTCGGACTACGACCGCGAGAAGCTCCAGGAGCGCCTGGCGAAGCTGGCCGGCGGCGTGGCCGTCATCAAGGCCGGTGCCGCCACCGAGGTCGAGCTCAAGGAGCGCAAGCACCGCATCGAGGACGCCGTTCGCAACGCGAAGGCCGCCGTCGAGGAGGGCATCGTCGCCGGTGGTGGCGTGGCCCTGCTGCAGGCCGCCACGGTGTTCGAGAAGCTGGAGCTCGAGGGTGACGAGGCGACCGGCGCCAACGCCGTGAAGCTCGCCCTGGAGGCCCCGCTCAAGCAGATCGCCGTCAACGGTGGTCTCGAGGGTGGCGTCGTCGTGGAGAAGGTCCGCAACCTTCAGGTCGGTCACGGTCTGAACGCCGCGACCGGTGAGTACGTCGACATGATCGCCGAGGGCATCATCGACCCGGCGAAGGTCACGCGTTCCGCCCTGCAGAACGCCGCGTCCATCGCCGCGCTGTTCCTCACCACCGAGGCCGTCATCGCCGACAAGCCGGAGAAGGCCTCGGCCGGCGCCGGCGCCGGCGGCGGCATGCCGGGCGGTGACATGGACTTCTGATCCGGCTTCTTTCGCCGGGTCGGACTTCGTCCGTCCAGTACCGAGGGCGGCATCCCTGTTCGCAGGGGTGCCGCCCTCGGGCGTGTACGTGGACGGTGATGGCGTGGTGTTCCCACACCACTGCGTATGTCACGAAGCGGCCTCCTGGCGATTTTCCGCCTCCAGTTGGGCCATGAACTCGTCGTGGGACATGGCCGGGCCGGACGGAGTGGCCTCGCGGGCTTGCGCTTCGGCGATGTCCGCCTCGTCCCGCGTCATACGCGAGGCCTTTCTCGTCGGTCGACCATCGCCGCGCGGGCTGCGGCGGCGTGGGCGTGGACTGCGGTGGACGTCAGGGGCATGGAGGGGCACGGTGGTGCGGCCTCGCCCCGGCATGGGCCGCAGATGCCACCTGGCAGGGCCTCCGGGCGGCCGGGTGTGCCGCACTTCGCGCACTCCAGTACGCGGAGGGGTGGGCGTGCGGCGGCCGGTGTGGGCTCCGGTGGGAGCTTGGTGGTCAGGCGGTTGCGGACGAGGGCGGCTGGGCTGTGGACCAGGGCCGGGAGGCCTGCGGTCAGGGCCTGGAGTACGTGCTCGTCGGTGGCGCCCCTCGCGAACCACTCCGTAAGGAGCGGGGCGAGGTCCGCGCAAGCCTTGGCCGACAGAGACAGGACCGGGGTCGCACGGCCGAGGGCCGCGAGGAGGATGTACGCGCGGGAGCGGGTGGGGCCTCGCCGGTCCGCTGAAGGCTCCTGCTCCTGCGGTACGTCGCCCCGCGTGAACGCCGCCCACCACTCGTCGTCCCGTGCCGTCCGTGAGAACCACGTTCGGGTGATCCAGCGCGGGCTTCCCGAGCCGGCCAGGTGTTCGCGGCCCCGGCGCAAGTGGCCTGCCTGTTGGAGGTTGTTGAGGGCCGTTCGGAGGGCGCACTGGCCGTACGGGAGCGTCTTGGCCAGCGTCTTTACGGAGATGTCGGCGCCGTTGGGAAGCCGGTCGATGTACGCGGCGATGGCGGCTTCGCGGGGTGGGAGGTGGGCGAAGTCGTGGGCCGTACGGGGGAGTTGGTCCGGGGCGCTGAGTTTTCCGTAACCCGGATTGGCCATCGGGTGCGGGGACGCGTGCGCGGGCAGGAAGGTGCCACTAAGGTTGGCGTCAGCCATGGGATCGAGTCCGTTTCGATCTCGTAGGTCAAACCCCCGCAGGTGTTCCAGCACCTGGCGGGGGTTGTTCGTTATGCGGGCACGCTAAGCCTATGTGACTGTCCGTGGCAAGTCGGTCGCGTCACGTCAACTCGCGGGGAGGGTGGGCGGGTTGAAGCCCGCCTCCCAATCCTCAGAAGCAGGGCTCGGAGCTCGACGCTTGAGCTTCGGGCAGAGCCGCTGCGGCTGGCCCCGGTTCAGCCCCGCCGGCCCGTACCCGCCCTGATCGCTTCGGAGTTGCACCGGTGCGTCCAGTCGCCCCGCGCCTCGGTACCGATCGCGGGAAAATGTGACACTCGGGCCCGGGACTGTCACATTCCCGCGACCCACCTACCCCGCTACGGGCTGTCGGCTGCTGAGCCGCACCGGCGTGCAGGCGAGGCACTGACGCGCACCCGTCCACCGGTCGGCCCTCTGCTAGTCGTGCTTGAGGTTTGCGACGAAGGCGGACCAAGCTTCGGTCCGGAACGCGAGCTTCGGGCCGTGGGGGTTCTTGGAGTCGCGTACGGGGACGAGGGCGGGGAAGTCTGGCGAGACTTCGAGGCAGTCGGCGCCACTGCCGCCGCTGTGGCTGGACGAAAGTGCTGTGGCCTGGAGGAGGTTGAACAGCAGAGTGTGGCGGGCGACCGTGGCCGAGTCGTCGTGCAGCTTTCCCGTGTCCGGGCCCTCGACGAAGGAGAGCGGGGGTGCGTCGTCGAACTCCATGAGCTTCAGAGAGCTGTGCATCGATGCGTGCGCCCCGGCGCCGAACGGCAGTATCTGCACGATGATGCGGTGCCTGCGCGCGAGGTCCGCGACGTGACGTAGCACCTCCGCCATCACCGCGCCGCCGCCGACGGCCTGGGGAACCCCAAGAGCGGGGCGGAGCGGAGCGCTAGAGGTTGCCCATCGGCTCGATGTCGATTTTCCGGGGTTCGCCCCAGATGCGTAGGACCTCGTAGTCGGTGAACTCGTGGACCAGGCGGTAGGCCATGCCGGGGTGGGGGCTGCGGCGCTGGGCGGCGAGGAACAGCTCGGCTTCCTGTTTGTCGCGGCGGGGGGTGCCGCAGAGTTGCCAGACCTGGCCCGTCCACATCTCGGGGAGCCAGCGCTGCTGGGGTTGGGGGCGGTCGCCCCGTACGCCGTAACGGGACTTCGTGCGCTCGAGCGTCTCGTCCGGAGCGGTCGTACGGCCCTGGGTGAACGAGTCGTTGACCTTCGAGCGGCGGGCGATTCTGCGGCGGGTCTCGCAGAGCAGGCACAGGTCGGGGGCGTCCTCGTCGACCGGGCCTGTGGGGTGCTCGGCGCAGCGGGTGGTGGGGGCCGCCGTGGTGACCGTTTCCTCCAGGAGGTCCAGGGCCCGCTTCAGGTCTGCTTTGACCTCGTGCAGCTTCGCGTCGGGTGTGTCCGCGCCCAGGGCCTCGCCGTGCTCGCCGAGCAGCCGCAGGGCGCGGCCCAGAGCGGTCAGCTGTGCGTGGTTCATGGTTGGTCGTCCCCTCCCGGGAGCCTTGCTGCCGACGTCCCCAAGAATCACATGCGCCACTGACAGTCCGCCCCGGAAGCCCGGACTCGAGCGGGACTGTCGCCCCCGGGAGCCGGCTCGGGCCGCTGCTCGGCCGCCCCTCGGGTCCTGCTCAGCCGCTCGCCAGGGCCGCCTGCAAAGCCGCCCGGAGGTGACCGTTCGCCTCGGTGAGCAGGCGGGCGGCGGTGGCGGCGTCGACGTCGGCGAGGATGACGAGGATCGCGTTCTTCGTCTCGCCGTCGGCCGCGCTCAGGGCCGCCTCGATCTGGTCGTCCGGCGCCCCCGTGGCCAGCGCGACGATACGGCGCGAACGGGCCCGGAGCTTGTCGTTCGAGGCCCGTACGTCGACCATCAGGTTCCCGTACGTCTTGCCCAGGCGGATCATCGTGATCGTAGACAGCATGTTGAGGACCAGCTTCTGGGCCGTGCCCGCCTTCAGGCGCGTCGAGCCGGTCAGCAGCTCGGGGCCCACGACGACCTCGATGCCGTGGTCGGCCGCCGCCGCGAGCGCGCTGTCCGCGTTGCAGGACAGGCCGATGGTCAGGGCGCCGAGGGCGCGCGCGTGTTCCACCGCGCCGATCGCGTACGGGGTCCGGCCCGAGGCCGAGACACCGACCACCGTGTCGGCGGCGGTGATGCCCAGCGCGTCCAGGTCCTCGGCCGCCAGCTCCTTGGAGTCCTCGGCGCCCTCGATCGAGTTGACCGTGGCGTCCGGGCCGCCCGCGATCAGGCCGACGACCTCGGAGGGGTCCGTGTTGAACGTGGGCGGGCACTCAGACGCGTCGAGCACGCCGAGGCGGCCGGCGGTGCCCGCGCCCGCGTAGACGAGACGTCCACCGCGCGCCATACGGTCCGCGATGGCGTCGATCGCGGCGGCGATCCGCGGGAGCTGCGCGGCGACGGCGGTGGGTACGGTCGCGTCCTCGCCGTTCATGATCTTCGCGATCTCAAGGGTGGGCAACTGATCGATCCGAGCAAGCTCGGGACGAAACGCCTCGGTGGTCAGGGTCTCCAACTCGTCCCGTACGTCACGGAAGGCGGAGGAGGCGTCGGCGGGGGAGGTCATGTGGGGCGGCTCTTTCCGGGGGTGGTTCCGGGGGCTTGTTCGGTGATTCTCTGGGTGGCTGAACGATCCTCCGGGCGGGCTGAGCGCCCCGTAAGGGGCGCGGGGAACTGCGCGATCAGCCACGGCCGGCCTGCGGCCAACACACGGCCTGTGTTACCGCGATCCACGCGGAGCGTGCCTGTGCGCCAGTGCCTCATACGAAGCGGACAGCGCCGGCGCCGCCGTCTCGTACGTCCGCTGCGCCACCCCTATGAACAGGCAGTCCACGACCAGCAGTTGGCTCGTACGGGACGACATGGCGGCCGGCCGCAACTCGCTCTCGCGGGCCGTCGACGTGGTGAGGACGTGGTCGGCGTACTGCGAGACCGGGCCATCCGGTCGGCCGGTGATCGCGACCGTCGTGGCGCCCCGCTCGAAGGCGACCCGTAGCGGCTCGATGACGTCGCCGGTCGAACCGGAGTGCGTGATCGCTATCGCCACGTCCTTGGCGCGCAGCTGCACGGCGTTGGTGACCGCGAGGTGCGGGTCGCTGAACGCATGGGCTATGAGCCCGATCCGCAGGAGCTTCTGGTGGAGATCCTGGGCGACCAGGCCGGAGGCGCCGACGCCATAGACGTCGATACGACCGGCCGCCGCGAGCGCGGAAACGGCCGCACCGAGCTGGACCGTGTCCAGCCCGGCCGCGGTGTCGGCGAGGGTCTGCTGCTCGTCGTACGCCAACTTCGCCACCACGTCCGCGATCGGGTCGTCGACCGCGATGTCAGCCGTGACCGCGGGCGCACGGCCCGACTGCTGATGGGCGGCAAGCCCGGCGAGCGCCAGGCGCAGGTCACGGTAACCGGGGTAGCCGAGCAGCCGGGCGGTCCGGACGACGGTGGCCTCGCTGGTGCCGGTTCGCTCCGCCAGTCCGGTAACCGTGAGAGCCGCACAGCCTGCGGGGTCCCCGGCCACGGTCTCGGCGACCCGCTGCATGGAGCGGGTCATCGACGGGGCGAGCGTACGAACCTTGGCGGCGAGGGCCGCCGGGGCGGGCGGCGCCTCGCCTGCGAAAATTTCCTTCACGTTGGGGGTCACCTTTGAAAGATATTTTCGGCGGACGGGAGGGGTCAAGGGGTGGCTCGGAGGGTTTTCGTCTGCGGCCGCGTGCCTGACGGCCGCGCCGTCCTCACGCCCGCGCTGCCGCTTGGGCCGTAGGCGCACAATGGGCGTATGGAACAGCCCGAACCGCCCGAACAGCCCGCTTTCCCACACCCCATCAGCCCCCTGGAACAGGCGCTGCACGCCGCCCGTGCGCTCGTGATCGCCGATCTCGTCGCGGGCGATGTCGCCGAGGCCGATGTCGTCTCCCTCGTCGAGGCTTCGGTGGTGCAGCGGCGATGGTGGGTGGAGCAGTGGCCGGAGGGGGTGGAGTACGTGGCGGGGCTGGTTGCCCAGGACGTGCAGGACGCGTTGCTCGAGCGGTACGGGCGCTGGCCGCTGTGCCCCGTCTGCGGTGCCGGTGACCCGCACGCCCTCGATGTCGAACCGGAACTCGGGGCCGATCCGCACTGGGTGTGCCACAAGGCGGGCGTGAAGGTCTCGGCGGTGGGCTCGCTCGGCTCGGCGACGGGAGGGCCCGGCGGCGGTCCCGGTGGCTCTGGCGGTTCCGGCGGGGCGTCCTCCTCGTGACGGTCTACATCGATCCGCCCGTCTGGCCGGGCCACGGGCACCTCTGGTCGCATCTGATCAGCGACGTGTCGTTCGACGAACTGCACCTGTTCGCCGCGGAGTTGGGCGTCCCGAGCCGGGCCTTCGAGCGGGATCACTACGACATTCCGTCGCATCGTTACGCGGAGTGCGTGCGCGCCGGAGCGGTAGAGGTCAGCAGCCGCGAGGTGGTGCGGCTGCTCCACGAGTCGGGGCTGCGCAGACCCAAGGGACGTACGCAGCCACGCACGTAGGGCCCCTCAGGTCAGCTCGCCGGCCCGCAACTCGTACACGTACTCGTTCTCCTCCTCGTTCTCCCGCACCCGCGTGAAGCCCACACGGGACACCACGCCCTGGGAAGGGATGTTGGCGCGGTCGACCTTCGCGCACAGCAGCTTCACGTCGTCGCGTGCCAGGGCCCAGGCGGACAGCGCGCGCAGCGCTTCCGTGGCGTAGCCGTTGCCGCGGGCCGGTTCCGACAGGTCGTAGCCGACTTCGGCGCGGCCCTCGTCGTCGGGCGTGCCGTGGAAACCCATGCCGCCGATGGCCAGGCCGTCCGACCTGCGCACCAGGACGAACACGCCCCACTCCGGGCGATGCCTCCCCCTCTCGTACGCCTTCACCACCAGCCCGGAGGACACGTCCGTACCCTCTTGAGGCTTGCCCTCGATCCACTCGAAGCCGCCCGTGCCGCCGATCCGCAGATCGGTGGCGGCAGCGGGCGTGACCCCTTGCAGGGTGAGCCGCTCGGTGGGGATGACCAGGTTGTTCATCCAGCGCCACTCGGTGACCGGCGCGCGGCCGGGCAGCTCGCCGCGGCCGGTGGCCCACAGGAGGGTGCGCCAGTGGTCGGGTCCTGGCTGGACGTGCGGGAAGATCCGGGTGAGTACGTCCTCGCAGAGGTCGGCCGGAGGCTCGTACGCGATGCCCAGTCCCTCGGCGATGTCATGCGTGTGCAGGAGCACCTCGGCGATGCCCATCGCGGCGAAGCCCTCGCGGTTCGCGCTGCGGAAGGGGTACGGGTGGAAGCCCCGCGCCTCGCGCGGTGCGGTGCGGACGGCTGCGGCGAGCAGGGCGCCGGTCGTCTCGATGACCTCCAGCAGGTCGTCGGGGCCCTCGCACAGGGCGCAGTCGATGCGGAACGGTACGTAGCGGTCGGTGGGGCGGCCCGCTATCTGCCCCGCGTACGCGATGAGATCCGACGCGATGTGCTCCGCTGTTCTGCGGCAACTCCAGTCGAGGCGGCCTGCCTTGACGCTCCAGTCCCGCTCGCCGGCCGCTGTCCGCAGCGCCGCCACGGCGCCCGCGACGGCTTTCTGTATCTGATCCCCACCCATGTCTCGCATGGGGGCGACGATAGGTGGTCAGTTCGCGGAACGGGACTGAATAACCGCCTCATCGGTGCCGGACAACCGCCTCGTCGGTGTCGGCGGGTGCGGCTTTGATGACGACTCGGGAAGCCGGACGCCGATGGAGCCGCAGCGAGACGGCGCTCGCTGCCCCCGCCGTGACCGTCATGGCCGCACCGGCCCACGCCGTCGAGGCGTACCCGAACCCCGCGTCGATGACCACGCCGCCCAGCCAGGGACCGCCGGTGTTGCCGAGGTTGAAGGCGGCCGTGGTCGTGGCGCCGGCGAGAGTCGGGGCGGCGCCCGCGACATTGAACATACGGGCGTTCAGCGCGGGAGCCGTATAGAAGGCCGAGACGCCGAGGAGGAAGGAGAGGGCGACGGCGGCGAGCGCGTACTGGCCGAGGAGGGCCAGGGCGATGAGGAGAACGGTCGAGGCCGCGATGCCGGACAGCAGTACCCCGAAGAGGTGCGCGTCCGCGATCCGGCCGCCGATCGTCGTGCCGACGAGCGCGCCGATCCCGAAGAGCGCGAGGACGGTGGGCACCCAGCCTTCCGCCAGGCCCGCCACGTCCGTCAGCAGCGGCGCGAGATAGCTGAACGTGCAGAAGACGCCGCCCGCGGCGAGGGCGACGATCGAGATGGTGAGCCAGGTCTGGTGGTCCCGGTAGATCAGCAGCTCACGCTTGAGCCGGGGCTTCTCGGCCGGGAGGGGAATGGCCGGGATGAGGGTGACGACCCCGACGAGGGCGATCGCGGACGCGGCGGCGACCGCCCAGAAGGCGGAGCGCCAGCCGAGGTGATCACCGAGGAAGGCGCCCGCCGGGACGCCGAGTACGTTCGCGATCGACAGACCGCCGATCATCACGGCGAGCGCGCGGGCACGGGAGTTCGCCGGCACCATCGCGACGGCGACCGCGGCACCGACCGCCCAGAACCCGGCACACGCCAGCGCACTGATCACCCGGGACGCGAACAGCACGGCGTAGTTCGGCGCGAGGGCACCCGCGATCTGGCCAAGGCCGAAGACCGTGATGAGGGTGATCAGGGTCGTACGGCGGGGGAGGCGGATGGTTGCCACGGCGAGGAGGGGCGCGCCGACGACCATCCCGATCGCGAAGGCCGATATCAGCAGGCCCGCACGTGGAATCGACACGCTCATGTCGTCCGCGATGGCCGGCAGGAGGCCGGACAGCATGAACTCGCTGGTGCCCAGGGCGAAGACGGAGAGCCCGAGGATGTAGACGGCGAGGGGCATGCGGGCGGGAGTGCGGGCGGCGGAGGGCATCTTCGTGCACAACCAAGGGGGATGGAGTGGCATTCCCGGATGCGGTCACTGATCCGGATGCGGTCACTGAGCGGTGTCGAGTAGCTCCAGCTCGGCGCCGATGTTGTAGCGCGCCGTCGCCTCCCATTCCTTTGATCCGTACGGCGTGCGGAACAGGTGGGGGAGGGCGAGGAGTTGGCGCAGGACCGTGGCTCGGCCCTCGCGGAAGGCCTCGGAGGGGACGAAGGCGTACTCCTCGCGGATGGCGGCGGTGTAGACGGCGTACGTCTTCGGGGGCGCCGCCAGGATCGCCAGGTCGGCGTCGCAGAGGACCTGGCCGTTGGGGTCGTCGGGGGACGGGTCGTGGGTGACCGTGAGGCGGACCAGGCGGGCGACCTCGGCCGTCTTCTCCGGCGGGACGCCGGCTTCGGTGAGGGCGCGTTCGGCCAGGCGGGCCGAGCGTTCCTCGTTCTCGGAACGGTCGGGGAGGTAGACCGCGTCGTGGAACCACGCGGCGAGGCGGACCAGGTCGGGGTCGTCCGCGTACTGCTCCAGTACGTCGATGTGGTCCAGGACCGCTGTGAGGTGGTCGAGGGTGTGGTAGCGGCGTTGGGGTTCGGACCAGCGGGTCAGGAGGTCGTCGGCGTACGGGGCGGGGTCGGGGGTGGGAGTGGGGGTGCTTGTCGTCGTGCGGGCCCTTTGCAGGGTGTGGAGCCAGCGGGTGCGTAGGGCTTCGGGGTCGGCCATGGGGGCATTGTTCCCCTTCACCGCGTACGCTGAATTGGACTAGACCTGTGTCCGTCCAGGCCGTCTAAGGAAAGAGGGCGTATGAGCAAGCGTGCAGTCCTGGAGGTGATCGCCCTCGATGCCGAGGACGCTGTCGCCGCCCAGGCCGGAGGCGCGGATCGCCTCGAAGTCGTCTCCGACATGGCGGCCGACGGGCTCACTCCGTCGGTCGGGACGTTCGCGGAGATCCGGGCCGCCGTTGATATCTCGCTGCGCGTGATGCTGCGGTTGGGGGACGGGTTCGCCGCCGGGGATATTGGTGAACTGGTGCGCCGCGCACGGGAGTTGCGGGGCGCGGGCGCCGATGAGTTCGTGCTCGGGTTTCTGGACGAGGGCCGTGGTGTGGACGTGGCCGCGGTGGAGCGGATCGTCGCTGAACTGGACGGCTGCCGCTGGACGTTCCACCGTGCGATCGACCGGGCGGCGGATCGCGATGCCCTGCGCAAGCAGCTCGCGGATGTGCCCGGGCTGGACACGTACCTCTCGGCGGGCTCGGCGGCCGGTGTGGACGGCGGGCTCCCCACGCTGCTCGCCGAGGCGGCGCGGCGCGGGGAGCCGGGGTATGAGCAGCGGCTCATGGTGGGCGGAGGGCTTCGGCTCGAGCATCTGCTGCGGCTGCGGGCGGCTGGAGTGGACGCGTTCCATATCGGCGGGGCGGCGCGGCCTGGTGGGTGGGCGCAGCCTGTCTCGGCTGCCGCTGTCCGCGAGTGGCGGGCGGCGCTTAGCGCTCCGCTGGGTGCGGTTTGAATCTGCGGGTGAGTTGTGGCTGGTGGTTCCTTTCCCCAGCCCCGCGGGTTGCCTCCGGCGGTGGTGCGGTTGGGTTTGTTGTCGGCTGCGGCGCCGTTGTGGCTGCTCGCGCCCACGCGGCGGAGCCGCATATGTGACAGCCTCGCGCCCCTGGGGTGGGTGGTGGGTGCGGGGCCGCGTCGGGGGTGTCCGTCCTCGGACCGGCGCGCGTTGCTGTTGGCTGGTAGAGGGTGCCGGTGTTGGCGCGCCGGCCGCTGCGGGCGCACACCCCCGCCCCGTCCCCTTGCCGCCGTGAGCGGCCGCGGGGCCATGGGGGTCCGGGCTCCCCCCCCGGGCGGGCTTTCCGGACCGCGGGCTTGCCCGGGGCTCGGGCGCCTTCCGGGGCGGGGCTTTTTCGGTTCGCTTGCTCGTCGGGGTGCGGCCAGTCGCAGGCATTTCAGGGGCGCGGGGAACTGCGCGACCAGCCCCAACGCACCCGCAGCCGCGACACGCAGTGTCACCCACCACCCCCTGGCGGGGGCTGGGGGCGCAGCCCCCCGTTTCGGGAAGGGGCGGGGCTGGGGAACAGTACGACGGCGCAGAGCTACGGCACCGCATACCAAAGTGGCACCGCCATAGACCATCGGCTGATGACCGGAGGTCCGCCGCTCGCCACACTGAGGGCTGCGCAGCAGGAAAACGGGTGGAGGGCGCATGAGTGTGGATATGCAGAAGGAGCCGGACGCACGGGCGGGCCAGGAGGGGCGGCCCGACGAGCCCACCGTGCTCGCCGAGTCGACCTGGGGCGTCGTGGCCCTCTGCGTCGCAGCCGGAGCCGTGGTCGGCGAGCTGGTCAGGCTGATCGCCGGGTGGTTCGTCACCCTGCGATGGGCGCCGTTCAAGGGCCCGGCGGAGCTGTTGGACTCGGCCCCCGAGCCGTGGGTGACCATCGGCGCGGTGACTTTCGGCGCGCTGCTGGGCCTCTTCGCGGCGCTCATCCTGCTGCACGAGTCGCTGGCCGTCCGCGTCTCCGGCAGCCACGTGGTGCTCACCATCCGCGACGAGTCCGAGGAGTTCACGCGGGACAAGATCCGCCTCGTCTTCCCGGACGGCAAACAACTCGTACTGCTCGGCCACCACAGCGAGGAACTCGCCCGCGAGGACTGCGGCCTGCCCAAGCGACGCCTCGCCGAGGCCTTCACCGAGCACGGCTACCCGTGGGCGGACGCCGACCCGTACGCGGCCGAATTCCGGCGCTGGGTCCCGGACACCCCAGGCCTCCCCGAGGGGGCGAACGCCCTGCTCAAGGCCCGCGAGAAGGCGCTCAAGAAGCAGGACGACGCCGAGGACGCCCGGGAGCTGCGCAAGGAACTGGCACGGCTCGGCGTCGTCGTCCGCGAGAAGGACAAGCGGCAGTACTGGCGACTCCCGTCCCAGTGAAGCCGTTCCAGTGAACTGACCCGTGGATCAGGCCAGTTGGGGCGGCAGCGGCGCCGCATGCGTCACGATCAGCCCCGACACGGCTCGCGTCAGGGCGACGTACAGGCGCCGCAGCCCGGTGCGTTCGTCCGGCTCCGCGTCGACGACGGCCCGGGGCTCGTCCAGGACCACGTAGTCGTACTCCAGGCCCTTGGCGAGCGAGGCCGGCACCAGCGTGAGGCGGGTCTCGTGCGTCGTCTCCTCGCCCGGGCCGAGATACGTGATCCCCGCCGCCGTCAGCGCGTCGGCCAGCGCCGGGATACGAGCATCGGCCGCGATCAGCCCGACCGAGCCCTCCTGCCGCAGCAACTCCCCGCAAGCGCCCACCACTTCGGAGTCGCCCGCAGTCGTACGTACCTCGAAGAAGCCCGGATTCTCACGGACCGACGTCACCGGAGCGAGCCCAGGCGCGATGTGCGGGAGGAGCCGGGACGCGTACGTGATCACGTCCGTCGGGACGCGGAAGCCCGCCGTCAGCTCCTCGACGACGGCGTCCCGCTTGCCCAGGTGCGCCAGGGCCTCGTCCCAACTCCGCGTCGCCCAGGGCGTGGTGCCCTGCGCCAGATCGCCGAGCACGGTCGCCGAACCCGTCGAGCAGCGCCGGCCCACCGCCCGGTACTGCATCGGGGAGAGGTCCTGCGCCTCGTCGAGCACCACATGCCCGAGCGAGTGCGTGCGCTGGACGAGATCCGTCGCCTCGTCGATCAGTACGGCGTCCGCGGCGGACCACTTGGCGGACTTCGTCGACCGTACGGGCCTGGCCCACAGGATGGTCTTCTGCTCGTCCTCGCTGAGGATTCCGTCGGCGTGTACGGCAAGGAAGTCGGCGTCGGAGAGCAGCCGCAGCACGAGCTTCGCGGGGTCGACCGGCGGCCAGATCGCCTTCACCGCCGCCTTCACGGCGGCGTTTCGGGCCACCGCGTCCTGTACGCGGTCGTCCGGGGCCTCGCCCGACCGCTCCATCTGTACGAGCACGGCATGCGCGATGCGCTGCGGGAGGGCCTCGCGGGCGGCGCCGTAGCGGATGTCGCGGTCGAGCAACTCCTGGACGATCTCCTTCAGTTCGTACGCCGGGACGCGCCAGCGTCGTGAGCCGCGGACCACCACGACGGGCTCGGCCGGCATGCTCACATGCGAGCGGACGGCCCGGCGCAGCACCTCGGCCATCCGTGCGTTGCCCTTGATGATCGCGGCCGCCGCCTCGTCCGTGCCCCGCACCTCCACATGCGCGACCAGGTCGTCCACCGTCGCCTGCTTGACCTCCAACTCGCCCAGCGCGGGCAGCACTTGCTCGATGTAGTGGAGGAAGGAGGTGTTCGGGCCGATGACGAGGGTGCCGGTACGGGCGAGCCGATCGCGGTGGGCGTAGAGGAGATACGCGACCCGGTGGAGACCGACGGCCGTCTTCCCGGTGCCCGGACCACCCTGCACACACACCGTGCCGCCCAGACCGGACCGTACGATCTCGTCCTGCTCCGGCTGGATCGTCGCCACGATGTCGCGCATCGGGCCGACGCGCGGGCGCTCGATCTCCTGCTGGAGGAGTCTGCTGGTTGCGGCGGCCTCGTTCGGGTCGGAGAGGTGCTCGTCCTCGTACGCGGTGAGGTCGCCGCCCGTGTATCCGAAGCGGCGGCGCAGCGCGATGTCCATCGGGTCCTTCTTGGAGGCCCGGTAGAAGGGCTGGGACACCGGGGCGCGCCAGTCGATGACCATGGGGTCGCCGTCGGAGTCGTGCACGTGCCGGCGCCCGATGTGCAGTGTTTGATAAGCGGCCTCCGGCCGCGGGCGCTCGCCTTCCGCTCCCTCGGCCTGCTCGGCGCCCGGTTCGTGCAGGTAGTCGAGGCGGCCGAAGAACAGGGGGGTGTGGGCGAGGTCCGCGAGGGCCTTGATGCGCTCGTCGATCTGGTGGGTGAGGGCTTCCTTGTTGACCCAGTTCGCGGTGACGTCCCGGATGTCGAGGGACTCGACGTCCTCGCGCATGGCGCGGAGGGCCGCGCGGGAACGGGCGAGGTGGGCGCGCTCGCGGGAGAGCGGGTCCTGAGGGTCGAGGGGGTCGTCGACGGGCGGGGTGGACACGGCGGCTGCCTCCGGGGCGTGGTCATGCAGCGTGGAGCCTGCTGCGTGGATTCCTGCTACGTGGGTGTGCCTCGTCGCCGTATGTGCCTACGTACGTGTCTGTACGTGTCGTACGGCGGGGCTGGAGCCGGCCGGTTTCCGTCCGGTCGGCGGCACTCCACGAGGGAGGCGGGCAAGAGCGGGGATTTTAGGTCAGGGGCGGATGACGGGGCCAGCGATTTATTGCGCGGCCCCTCCTCCTGGGGTACTCCCTGGCGGGTACTGCCCCTAGTGGGTCCCTAGGGGGACGGGTAGGCCCAGAGGTGTATACGGAGGTCGCGGAGGTTGGACCCGTAGACCGATGTCACCCGGATGGCCGAATCGCATCATGGAAACATGAGTGCAGCGACCTTCACCCCAGCTTCCGGGCCCGCCCGGCACGGTCCGCCTGCCGGTGCGACCGCCCTCGACGACCGTCACCACCGCCATCTCCTCGGCGACGCCCTGCGCGCCGTCAAAGTCTTCGCGACCGCCGCCTTCGATGTGATCGTGCTCGGGGAGTACGGCGAGGAAGCGGGCGTCGTACGCCGCCGACGCTGAGCCGCTCCGCGGGCACTCCCCGCGCTCAGCTCTCCGTCAGCAACTCGTCCGCGTCCACGATCCGGTACGCATACCCCTGCTCCGCCAGGAACCGCTGCCGATGAGCCGCGAAGTCCTGGTCGAGGGTGTCGCGGGCGACCACCGAGTAGAAGTGCGCCTGGTGACCGTCCGCCTTCGGACGCAGCACGCGACCGAGGCGCTGCGCCTCCTCCTGACGGGAGCCGAAGGTCCCCGAGACCTGGATCGCGACCGTCGCCTCCGGCAGATCGATCGAGAAGTTCGCGACCTTCGACACGACCAGCACGCCGATCTCACCCTGCCGGAACGCCTCGAAGAGCTTCTCCCGCTGCGCGTTGCTGGTCTCGCCCTTGATGACCGGCGCGTCCAGATGCTCGCCCAACTCGTCGAGCTGGTCGATGTACTGGCCGATGACCAGCGTCTGCTGCCCCTTGAACCGCCGCACCAGCGCCTCCGTGACCTTCCGCTTGGTCTCGGTGGTCGCGCAGAAGCGGTATTTCTCCTCGGTCTCGGCCGTCGCGTACGCCAGCCGCTCGGCGTCCGTCAGATTCACCCGGACCTCGACACAGTCCGCGGGCGCGATATAGCCCTGCGCCTCGATCTCTTTCCAGGGCGCGTCGAATCGCTTCGGGCCGATGAGCGAGAACACGTCCGACTCGCGCCCGTCCTCCCGTACGAGCGTCGCCGTCAGGCCGAGCCGCCGGCGCGCCTGCAGATCCGCCGTGAACTTGAAGACCGGAGCCGGCAGCAGGTGCACCTCGTCGTAGATGATCAGCCCCCAGTCACGGGAGTCGAACAGCTCCAGATGCGGATAGACGCCCTTCCGCCTCGTCGTCAGCACCTGGTACGTGGCGATGGTGACCGGCCGGATCTCCTTCCGCGTACCGCTGTACTCCCCGATCTCGTCCTCCGTCAGCGACGTACGCCGCACCAGCTCGTGCTTCCACTGCCGGGCGGAGACGGTGTTGGTGACGAGGATGAGGGTGGTGGCTTTCGCCTGGGCCATGGACCCGGCGCCGACCAGCGTCTTCCCGGCCCCACAGGGGAGTACGACAACCCCCGACCCGCCATGCCAGAAGTTCTCCACCGCCTGCTTCTGGTACGGCCGCAGCGCCCAGCCGTCCTCGGCGAGCTCGATCGGATGGGCCTCGCCGTCCACGTATCCGGCAAGGTCCTCGGCCGGCCAGCCCAGCTTCAGCAGCGTCTGCTTGATCTGCCCGCGCTCGGAGGGGTGCACGGCCACGGTGTCCGGGTCGATCCGGGCGCCCACGAGCGGCATGATCCGCTTCGAGCGCAGGATCTCCTCGAGTACGGGCCGGTCGGTGGTCGTCAGCACCAGACCGTGGGCCGGGTGCTTGGACAGGGTCAGCCGCCCGTACCGGTCCATCGTCTCCGCGATGTCGACCAGCAGCGCATGCGGCACCGGATACCGGCTGAACTGCACCAACGCGTCCACGACCTGCTCGGCGTCATGCCCGGCGGCCCGCGCGTTCCACAGCCCCAGCGGCGTCACCCGATACGTGTGGATGTGCTCGGGCGCCCGCTCCAGCTCCGCGAACGGCGCGATGGCCCGACGACAGTCGTCCGCCTGCTCATGATCGACCTCGAGCAGCAGAGTCTTGTCACTCTGGACAATCAGTGGACCATTCACACGAGGACCCTTTCGGTCGGCCAAACGTCCAGTGTGCCTGATCATCGGCGTGTGCGGTCGTGGACCGGTGGGCGCATGCGTCCCCGTGCTCCCTGGCCGCGTCCGGCCGCGGACGTCAGCGGAGCGCGCCGTGTCCCGTCCTATTGGATGTCTTTTCATTCCAATGAGTGGTGGGAATTCTGATTTGCGGCTTCGGTTACGAACAATGGCGGACCGTGCAGGTAACTCGCAGGCGGCCGCTGAGGCCCAACGCATCCCCGCCCACCACGACGCTCGGCTACGCCCTGTTCGCCACCAGATGGCTTCAAGCGCCGTTGTACTTCGGCCTGGTAGCCGCCCAGGCCGTGTACGTCTACAAGTTCTTCAACGAGCTGTGGAGCTTAATCCTCCGGATCCTGAGCGGGCACGCGACCGAGACGTACGTCATGCTCGCCGTGCTCAAGCTCGTCGATGTCGTGATGATCGCCAACCTGCTGATCATGGTGATCATCGGCGGCTACGAGACCTTCGTCTCGCGTATCGGACTCGAGGGCCACCGCGACCAGCCCGAGTGGCTCTCGCACGTCAACGCCAACGTGCTGAAGGTGAAGCTCGCCACCGCCATCGTCGGCATCTCCTCCGTCCACCTGCTCCAGATGTTCGTGGACGTCCACCACACCTCACGCCACTCGCTGATGTGGGGGACGGTGATCCATATGGCGTTCATCCTCTCGGCGGCGATCCTCTGGTACATGTCCGGGGCGGGAGGAGCGGCCGGGGCGGTGGCCGGGCATACGGGGCATGATGCGACGCCCACGGACCCTGCTGGCCAGGACCACGCGGCTGCCCAGGCCCACGCGTCACAGGAGCCTGAGCCGAAGCCCAAGCCGGAGCCGGGGCCCGCGCCTCATCCGATGCCCACGCCCGTCTCGACCCCTGCCGTCCCGGCTTCCGGCGTCTCGGTTCCGACCGTCCTGGTTCCGACGGTCTCGCTTCCGGCTCAGTCGGCTGCCACGTCCCCGTCGGCCGCCCGCCCGGCGGTCCACTCGGCGTTCCCCTCCACCGCCGAGCCTCCCGCGCCGTACGCACGCACTGTGACCAGCCCTCTGGCCAGCTCTATGACCCTCCCCGGGATCGAGACCCGTATCCGGGACGCTGGTTTCCCCTCCCTGAAACTGCTGGAGGACTTCGACGACAGTCACCCCCGTTCCTTCGACCGGGAGACCGTCGCCCGCCTCGGCAAGCTGGACTTCGTCGCCGCCCGCGGGAACGTGGTGTTCGTCGGGCCGCCCGGCACCGGCAAGACGCATCTCGCCGTCGGGCTCGGCGTACGGGCCTGCCAGGCGGGGTACGGGGTGCTGTTCGCGACCGCCGCGGAGTGGGCGTACCGGCTCACCGAGGCGCGGGACAGGGGGCGGCTCGCCGAGGAACTCGCCATCCTCGACTCGTACCCCCTGCTGATCATCGACGAGGTCGGCTACGCCCCCTTCGACGCGGCCACCTCCCACCTGCTCTTCCAACTCGTCGCGCACCGCTACGAGCGGGCCTCGCTGATCGTGACCAGCGACCGTCCCCTCGGCCGCTGGGAGGAGATCTTCGGCGGCGCCGCCCCCGCCCTGGTCGACCGTCTCGCGCACCACGCGGAGATCGTCCGGCTCGACGGGGACAGCTACCGCATGCGGCGGGCTATTTCATCGTGGGCAGACTGAGGTTGTTGATCAGCGGCCCTTCGACGTTGCCGACCTCCGTGACGAGGGACTCGGTCGCGGGGGTCGGCAGGGGCAGGGGCAAGGCGGGCGCGGCCTGGGCCTGAGAGGCGAGGGCGCCGACGAGGGCGACCGCGGCGAGCAGGGTGGTGGTGGCGACAACACGAGAACGCATGACGGGTTTCAGGCCTTTCGGAAACACGGTCGGAAGCTCAGCGGGCAACTCAGGCGGGGACGGGCCGGACTCGGGACACCGAGTCCGGCCCGCGGGGTATGCGGGGTCGGGTCAGATCGGCGGAGTTTCGAGGTACAGCCCGAGGAGATCGATGCCGGCGGCGGCAGCTTGTGTGGCGAAAGCGCCGACCATCACGGCGGAGGCGGTGAGAACGGTGGCGATACGACGGGCAACGAGCATGTACGGACTTCCTTTCTGCCGCACCAGCCCGAACTCCAGCCGGGCGGTGCGCTCTTGATCAGGACAACCCGTGGCTGCCCGCCGACTCACGCCGCGATGCGAAAGGTCTCCGGATGTCCCTCAAGGGAGCGAAGCTCACGGCGTGGCGCGCATGATCCAGCGCATACGCCCGTACGGGTGAGGACTCGCTTGGGGGCCCTGGTGAAGTCCGCCCCGCTGTAGCGCCCCTTCAGGGGCGCGGGGAACTGCGCGACCAGCCCCCACCGGCCCGCAGGTTCAAACTGCGCCGACAGCGGAGCGCCTACGCGCTGTCGCTGTCGTCGGCCAGCTCCGCGACGCCCGTGATCCTGTGCAGCGGATACGTACGGACCTCATCCGCAGTGTGGTCGTACGCCGTAACGAACCCGCCCTCGACGCGAATCGGAGCGATGACGCGCTGGCTGGCGGAACCCTCCGCATTGACGTAGCCGATCCACAGCGGCTCGCCGGTGAGGACCGCGGCCTGCACGGTGGCGAGGGTCTCGGCGGAGGTGGTGCGCGGCAGGGAGCCATTCGGCGCCGGGGCGGCGGCTTTGCGGGGAGCCGTGGACGCCAGGTCGCCCGCGCGGATGGCGCGGATCGCGGCGGTCAGCAGGGTGGCGTCGGGAACCGGCGGGCCGTCGGGTACCGGCTCGGGGGCGGTACGCGGCGGCGTCCGGTGCGCATGGGCGCGCGCGATCAGTACGTCGCCCTCCGCCGACTCGGCGGCGGGCGCGAAGCCCATGGCGCGCAGCCCGTCGAGGAGCGTGGCCGGGTCGGCCTGCGCGGCCAGCACGGTGGGGGCGAGCCTGCGCAGCCGCAGGTCGGCGGAGCGCTTGTCGGCGAGGATCTCGTTCAGCAGGGCGTCGTCGTCGCAGCGGACGTACGCCGACGCGGCGCCGATCCGCAGATGGCCGTGCCTGCGGGCGACATCGTCGATCAGGTACGTGAGGGGCTGCGGCACCGGCGTACTCGAGTGCGCGGCGAGGAAAGCGTGCAGGTCGGAGGCGGATTGACCCGCGTCAAGGGCCCGCCGTACGGACCCCGGCGTGAACCGGTACACCGTCGCCCCGCCCTTCGACTCCACGTCCGCGAGCACCCCGAGCATGTCCGCAAGCGGGCGCTCCAGCGGGCCCGGCGCGACGGCGGTGAGGTCGGCCTGCAGCAGGACGTGGTCGAGGGGTGTGGGCAGGTGGGGGGCGAGGAGGCGGCCGGCGCGGGAGGCGGCCGCGGCGAGTTCGGCTCCCGTGAGGGGCGTCTCGGGCGGCGTCGCGAGCAGGGCCCGGCCGTGCGTGGACAGGGCTCCACGGCCAGTGATCCCGAGCAACTCCGCCTCGGACAGGGCCCATCGGGCGAGCCGCGTACGCAGACCGTCGGGCCCGGTCGGGGACTGGGGGCCGCGCAGGGGGCGTTCCCAGTGGAGGCGGGCGATCAGGGAGTCGGCGGAGGGCGCGGCGCCCTCGGGGAGCGCGGCGAGCAGCGCCAGTACGCGGTGGCGGACCTCGGGCGCGGCGGAGCGGTCGAGGCCCGGGCCCAGCGCCGAGAGCGTACGGTCCTTGGCGTCCCGGCCGCCGACCAGGCCCGGCGTGCGGGTCGCGGTCAGCCAGACGGTGGCGAGTCGCGTCCAGCGCTCGGCAGCGGGCAGCTCCCGCCAGACGTCGTACTCGGGGGTCGCGGCGTAGCGCTCGTCGGTCTCGCCGTCCGAGGCCAACAGTCCTGCCGCATAAGCGAGTTCGACCCAGAAGGCCGCGATCGGCTCCGATACGTCCAGGGCCACCGCGGTGCGCTTGAGGTCCCGTACGCTCAGGCCGCCCGCACGCAGAACCGTCGGGCCGCCCTCGTCCCAGTCTTTGAGCAGCTCCTCGACGGTCGCGAGCGCGGTGTACGCCTGGCTTGCCGCCGCCGCGTCCACAACCTGTGGACGATGCGTGACGCCGGGCTCGACGGCCGGCGGGAGCGGTTCGGTCTTCTGGTGCGCGCGGCCCGCCCTCAGATGCAGGGCGACCTCGCGGGGGAGTACGACCGTGCCGGGCGCCGTCGGCAGCAGCAGTCCGCGGTCGATGAGCCAGCGCAGGCGGGGGGCCGGGTCGGCCGTGACCTGCCCGTACGGCGGGCCCCACACCAGCCGCGACAGCACCTCCAACGACTCGGCCGGGGCTCCGTCGAGCAGGGCCCGCATTCGAGGGCGGTCGGTGAACAGTTCGGTCAGCGACGCCACCGCTGACACCGCGTCATGCGTCGTGGGCAACCCGGCCGCCGCGAGGATCTCCTGGATACGGCCCGGCGACATGCCGGCCGTCGCCTCCGCGACCGTGGGGCCGAGGCCGGTCGGGGACGGGTGCTGCGGCGAGGGGGCGAGCAGTTCGCGGGCCGTACGCACCAGGCGCAGGCGGTCGTCCGCGCCCCACACCAGCGCCTGCTCGCGCAGGGTCGCGAGCGCGCGGGGGAGGGCGGCGGTGACCTCCGGGTCGCGCTCGTCGCCTGCCAGCAGTGCCAGGAGCGTGTCGTACGTTGCCGGGTCCGGGGCCACGGCCAGGGCCTCTGCCGTCTGCAGGGCGAAACGGTCCAGGCGTTCCAGGGCGCGGACCACGGAGGCGCGGGTGCCTGCGCGGGTGGCCAGCTGGGTGAGGTCGGTGGGGACGGGGGTGATGAGGTCGGGGCGGGCCTGGAGGAGCGCGGCGAGGGAGGCGTCGTCGCGGGCCCGCAGTTGCTCGGCGAGTGAGCGAGGCGCTGCGCTGGGCTGGGGCGGTTCCTCGGGGGGCCGGTGGTTGACGCTCATCCTGCCCACGGTAGCGGGTTGCCTCCGGCGGTTGGGCGGGTTGGGTTCGCGGGGGCTGGGCGCCTCCTGACCGCCGGGGTCCGTTGGCGGAGGGTTTCCTTTCCCCAGCCCCGCCCCTTCCCGAAACTTGGGGCTGCGCCCCCAGGCCCCCCGCCGGGGGAGGTGGCGCCTCCGGCGGTTGGGCGGGTTGGGTTCGTGGGGTGGGTGGGGTGCCTATTGGGTGGGTGGGTTCGGTTCGTTGGCGGCTGCGGGTGCGTTGTGGCTGGTCGCGCAGTTCCCCGCGCCCCTAAAAAGCCTGCGGCTGCCCGCGCCCAGACGAGCAAGCGAACCGGAAAAGCCCGCACCGGGAAGAGCAGCGAACCGGAAAGCCCGCGCCACGGAAGGGGGCCGCGCCCCGAACCCGCCCGCGCGGAAAAGCCCGGACCCCCTACTACCCGCGGCTTCCCTCCGGTGGGAGGGGACGTGGGCCGGTGCGTCCTATGCCCGTCGCTTAGCTTCGGTCTGGGCATACCTGCGCCCTGTGGGAGCAAGGGGTCGTATGCCCTGTTGGCGACGGGCTGACGCACCGGACCGCGGCCCCGCACCCACCACGCACCTAGGGGCGCGGGGAACTGCGCGACCAGCCACAACGGCGCCGCAGCCGCCAGACGCACCCCAACGCCCCACCCCCGTAGGCAGCCATCGCGGTACGGTCGTCGAGGGGCTGGGGACGACACCAATACCGCCACCCCCGGAGGGACTTCGTGGGGATTGAGAGCGACAAGCTCGTGTTCGACTACCTGAGCCGGGTCGGCGACCTGGCTCAGAGCCGACATCTGCCGTCAGGAGCCCGCATGCGGCTCGTCACCGAGTTGCGTGGCGAGATCGACCGGCGCCGGGCCAAGGCGGGCGGCGACAGCCCCGCCTCCGTGCGGCGCATCCTCGCGCGCCTCGGCACCCCGGAGGACGTCGTCGCCGCGGCGGGCAGCGAGGCAAGCGAGGGAGGCGAGGGAGGCGTGGGAAGCAGGCGGGAGCCCACTCCCGCCGTCCCCGCTCAGCGCGCTGAAGAAGCCGAAGAGCGCCCCAAGGGACTGCGGCGCGTCGTCCCGCGGCCGCGGTCCGCGGAGCCGTCCGCAGTAAGTGACGTACCGGCGTTTCCCGGTGACGGGCCTTCTCCGCCGCACCTTGCGGGTACGGACGAGCTCGGGTCCGGGGAGCCCGACTGGTGGCGGGTGGACCGGAGTTCGTTCGGGCTGACGGACAGTGTGCCGGGGTTCGTGGGGGGCGTGGAGATCCCGGAACTGCTCAAGCCCCCGCCGACGGACACCGAGGACACCGACGAACCCGCGCAGAAAGTACCCGCCCAGCCCAGGAAGCTGGTCAAGGAACCCGTACCCGTCGAGGTGGCCGAGCCCGCCGAGACGGCCGGTACGACGAAGAAGCGGCGCCGTTTCCTCCCCTCGGCCCGCCCCCGCCCTCGTACCGGAGGAGGCGGCGGCACCCCCAGCCCTCTCCTCCTGCTCGCCGCCGCCCTCCTCGTCGCCGGTGCCTTCATCGGCAACCTCGTCGTCCTCGGCCTCGGCTGGCTCATCGCCTACCTGTCGCGGCGGCTGACCCCGGCCGAGTCGAAGTTCGCGGTGCTGGGCGTACCCGGTCTGGTCGCCGCCGCGGGCATCACCTGGCTGTGGGGACGTACGGAGGGGCGCTGGGGCGACGAGATCGCCAAGGGCCAGATGAGCGACGCGATCGCCGAGACCTGGCCCTGGGTCCTCAAGGCCGCGGCCGTCGCCTCGGCGATCTACCTGGTGTGGCGGGCACAGCGGCAACGGTCGTAGGTGTACGTCGCAGCGGTCGGCTCACGCCCTGGATACGGGCGGACGCATGGCTCGTATGACCGGGCGCATGGCCCGTACAACCTCCTGGGCACAATGGCCCATATGACTTCCCCGGTGCTGACCGTCGGCTTCGACCTCGATATGACCCTCATCGACTCCCGCCCCGGCATCCACGCCTGCTACCTGGCGCTCTCCGAGCGGACGGGGACGTACATCGACGCCGATCTGGCCATCACCCGGCTCGGTCCGCCGCTGGAGGAGGAACTGGTCAACTGGTTCCCGGCCGACCAGGTCGCCGCCATGGCCGACGTCTACCGTGAGATGTACCCCACACACGCCATAACCGGGACGCTCGCGATGGCCGGCGCCCACGAGGCGATCGCGGCCGTGCAGGCCGTGGGCGGGCGCGCGATCGTCGTCACCGCCAAGTACGAACCCAACGCCAAGCTGCACCTCAAGCACCTCGGCATCGCCGCTGACGCCGTCATCGGCAACCTGTGGGCCGAGCGCAAGGCGGAGGCCCTGCGCGAGTACGGGGCGGGTGTCTACGTCGGCGACCACACCGGTGACGTACGCGGTGCGCGGATCGCCGAGGCGCTGTCCGTCGCGGTGGCGACCGGGCCGTGCGACGCGGAGGAACTGCGTACGGCGGGTGCGGATGTCGTACTCACGGACCTGACGGCGTTCCCGGCCTGGCTGGATCAGTACGCGGCGTAGGCCACCTATTGCACGGAGCGCGCCCGGCGCCGCTGTGCCGCCACCGTCCGGAGAACGCCCGCTCCCGCGATCAGGAAGCCCACGCCCATCAGCATGCTCAGGCCGAACATGTACGCCGGGAAGGGCGACTTGCCGAGCAGCAGGGGGGCCACGGTGACCAAAGTGGCCACTGCCCCCACAAAGAAGACGATGCCGCCGGTTCGGACCAGTCGGTCACCGGGTTCGGCGGAATTCGCTTGGGTTTTGTCACGCACTCGACCAGGGTAGTTCCCTGCCCGAAGGAACAATCCGGGGACGTCTTGTCAGCCGCCGCCGGACCATTAGCCTTGGTACCGGCGGGTCGGGCACGACCCGCTGTAATGCTATCCAGAGCAGTTTTCCCGAGTCGTTCATCATTCATCCAGAGCACCATCCGACGAGTACGAGGACGAGGACAGACGTGCCTACCGGCAAGGTCAAGTGGTTCAACAGCGAGAAGGGCTTCGGCTTTCTCTCCCGCGACGACGGCGGCGACGTATTCGTCCATTCCTCGGTACTGCCCGCCGGAGTCGAGGCTCTCAAGCCGGGCCAGCGTGTGGAGTTCGGTGTCGTGGCAGGCCAGCGCGGGGACCAGGCACTCTCGGTGGTCCTCCTGGACCCGACCCCCTCAGTGGCGGCCGCCCAGCGCCGCAAGCCGGACGAACTCGCGTCGATCGTCCAGGACCTGACCACCCTGCTCGAAAACATCACGCCCATGCTCGAAAAGGGCCGCTACCCCGACAAGGCCTCCGGCAAGAAGATCGCGGGCCTGCTGCGGGCGGTGGCGGACCAACTGGACGTGTAGGGCCTTCTTTCTACGGAAAGCGCAGTGCGTCGGCGGCGAGGGGCGGTACGAGTCCCTCCGCCGCCGCTCGCGTGAGCAGGCCCCTGACCGCCGCGTAGCCGTCCTCGCCCAGGTTCGCCGTGAACTCGTTGACGTACAGGCCGATGTGCTGGTCCGCGACCGATGGGTCCATCTCCTGGGCGTGTTCCAGGACGTACGGGCGGGAGGTCTCCGGGTCGTCCCAGGCGGCGCGGACGGACGTACGGATCGAGTCGGCCAGCAGCCGCAGCGCGTCCGCGCCCAGCGACCGCTTCGCGATGATCGCGCCCAGCGGGATCGGCAGCCCGGTGGTGTCCTCCCAGTGCTCGCCCATGTCCGCGAGCTTGTGCAGCCCGTACTTCTGGTACGTGAACCGCGCCTCGTGGATGACGAGCCCCGCGTCGACCCGCCCGTCCCGTACGGCGGGCATGATCTCGTGGAAGGGCATGACCACGATCTCGCCGACGCCCTCCGGGAGCGTGTCGGCCGCCCACAGGCGGAACAGCAGATAGGCCGTCGACCTCTCGCTCGGCACCGCGACCGTGCGGCCGGTGAGGTCCACTCCCTCCTCCGCCGTCAGCACCAGCGGACCGCAGCCCCGGCCCAGCGCGCCCCCGCAGGGCAGCAGGGCGTACTCGTCGAGCACGTACGGCAGCACGGCGTACGACACCTTCAGCACATCCAGCTCGCCGCGCTCGGCCATGCCGTTCGTGATGTCGATGTCCGCGAAGGTCACGTCCAGCGCGGGCGCTCCGGGGATGCGGCCATGGGCCCAGGCGTCGAAGACGAAGGTGTCGTTGGGGCAGGGGGAGTAGGCGATGCGCACAGGCTGCTCAGTGGTCATGTGGCTTCCAACTCTCCAGTACGGGCGGGAGCTTCCCGAACGCCTCCGTGAGCGCCGCGAGCGCGTCGCCGATGCGCCAGGCGGCGCGGTCGCGGGGGCCGACGGGGTTGGACACGGCGCGCAGCTCCAGCACGGGGACACCGTGCGCGGCAGCAGCCTCCGCCACCCCGAATCCCTCCATCGCCTCGGCCAGCGCCCCGGGATGACGGCGCCGCAACTCGGCGGCTCGCTCGGCGCTGCCGGTCACGGTGTTGACGGTGAGGACGGTGCCGGTACGGGCTCCCGTGACGGCCGCGACTTCTCGTACGAGTGATTCCGGCGGCCGGTGGGTGACGGCCCCGAAGCCGAGTTCGGTGACCGGCACGAAGCCGTCCGCGGTCTCGGCGCCGAGGTCCGCGATGGTGATCTCGTCGGCGAGGACGAGGGACCCCAGGGGCGCCTCGGGCTGGAAGCCGCCGGCGATACCGGCCGAGACGACGAGGTCGTACGAGGTCCCGGTGAGCGCGGCGGTAGTGAGCGCGGTCGCGGTCGACGCGGCGGCCGCCGCCGAGCCCACGCCCGCGACGAGCAGGTCGGCGGCGACGGGACCGCTGCCGCTGAACGCCGAAGCCACCGCGTCCCGTTCGGCGGGGACCGCGGTGGCTACGAGGATGTGCATGGGCGGCGGACCGGGCGGCTCAGGCGTCGTCGTTCTCGAGCTTGAAGTTCCACACACCCTGGATGGCGTCACCGGACTGCTGGACGATGCTGACCCTCAGCTCCTTGGGGGCCTGCTGGCCCTGCTGGGGGGCGAAGAGGTCGACGCCCTGGAAGGCGTAGTACGACTTCTTGAGCGGCGCGATGACCTGCTGACCGTCGATCCACAGGGACCAGCCCTCGTCCGCGATGTCCGTGTCCACGCCGATGCGCAGCGTCTCGCCCTGCGGCACCCGGATCGTGTTCTCGGCCTTCTTCTGAGTGCACTTGGTGGCCTCTTCACGGGAGATGGCCTTGCCGTCCTCGTAGCACTCGGCCTCGGTGCTCTTCGTGGTCTTGCCGACCGTGACGGTCGCCATCGGCGTCGGCTTGTCACAGGCGGCCAGGACGAGAAGTCCGGCGGAAACAGCGCCGACGGCAGCGACGGCGCGACGACGGCGAACGTGGCCGTGTCCAGGAGCGGCACTGCCGCGGGGCAGGGAGGTCATGGGGGCAGGCTATCTGGCCTGGGGGGTGTCCCGGCCAACCGGGTCAGGCCACGCGGGCTCGCGGGCGGTCCCCGCGGTGCCGGGCCGCGCTCAGCAGTCCGCGGACCGTGGTGAGCCAGCCGGCGGCGACGATGGCGGTGGCCATCGCCATGCCGAGGGTGCCGTTGAGGGGCAGGGCGATACCGATCGCGCCGCCGACCACCCAGGACATCTGCAGCAGCGTTTCCGAGCGCGCGAAGGCCGATGTACGGACCAGCTCGGGCACGTCGCGCTGGATCAGGGCGTCCAGCGACAGCTTGGACAGGGCCTGCGCGAAGCCGGCGAAAGCGGCCAGTATGGCCACCAGGATCACCCCGAAGAACACCGCCGTCGTGATCGCGACCCCCAGTACCGCCGCGATCACCGTCACGATGATCAGCTCCGGAGCCCGTGATCTCAGCGCCGCTCCGACCGCCGTGCCCAGCGCGTTGCCTGCCCCCGCCGCGACGCCCACTATGCCCAGCGAGACCGCCGCGCTCACGCCCGCCAGGGGATGCTCGCGGAGCAGAAACGCGAGGAAGAAGATCAGGAACCCGGACAGTCCGCGCAAGGCCGCGTTCGCCGCGAGCGCGTGGGTGACGGCGGGTCCGACCGTACGCAGCCCGGGGCGCTGTGGCGGCTTCAGGTGCGGCCCGTGCAGATGCTGCTCGTCCGCCGCCAGCAGCGCCTTGTCCTCGCCCTTCGCCGAGTCGACCTTGGACGGCAGCGTGAACGACAGGAACGTACCCGCCACGAAGATCACGAACGCCCCGTACAGCGGATAGCGCGGCCCCAGCGCCTGAAGCCCCGCCCCGATCGGCGCCGCCACACCCGTGGCGAGCAGGCCGCCGAGCGTGACCCGGGAGTTCGCCTTCACCAGCGAGAAGTTGGGCGGCAGCAGCCGTGGCACGACCGCGCTTCTGACCACGCCGTACGCCTTCGACGCCACCAGGACGCCGAGGGCGGCCGGATACAGCTCGATGCTGCCTGTGACGACGGCGCCCGAGAGCAGCAGGGCCATGAACGCGCGCGCCATGAACGCGCCCGCCATCGCGGCGCGCCGGCCGTGCGGGAGGCGGTCCAGAAGGGGGCCGATGACCGGGGCGAGCAGCGTGAACGGAGCCATCGTGATCGCGAGGTACAGGGCCACTCGGCCACGGGCCTCGTCCGTCGGGACCGAGAAGAAGACCGTCGAGGCGAGCGCGACCGTGATCATCATGTCTCCGGCGCCGTTCACCCCGTGCAGCTCGATCAGCTTGCCGAGCCCGGATTCGCCCGCTCCATGTGCATGCGTCGCTTTACGGATACCCCGCGCCGTCCCCGTGAACGGCAGATGCAGGGCACGCCCGACGGAACGGAGGGCCCCGCGCACCGGGCCAGCTCCGCTCATCCGACCACTTCCCTCGGCGCCGCCTCCGCCGAATCCGGCGGCACCTTGGGACGACCTCGCGGTTGCCACTCCGCAATAGTGCCCCTTGTTGGGGGGAGATAGTGCCTTACCCGCGCGTATGAGGGTCGAGTGGTCCGGCGGGTCCGTGTAAAGGGCTGCGGACTCGGTGTGTGCCCGGCGGCGGCGAGAGGGTAGCGTGCGTAGCGCGCCCCCGCGACGGTGGTTCTCGGCCGCGCGCCTGACGGCCATCCCGCAGAATGGATGGTGTAGGTGCGCCCGAGTGCGATCGGGCGCGGACGTCGACGCGGCCCTCCCCCGGTGTCTCAACTGCCCGGGAGATGCCCCCAGCCGCTCCGTCCGCCCCTCCGACGAGGGATGGCGCACCCGTGAGACGGCGTAGGAGAGAAGCGATACCTGTGAGCGCGACAACGCGAAGCCGCACCCCCGACCGCCTGTGCGCCGAGGCGGTCGATCTCGCCAGGGCCGCCGCCGAGGAGGCCGCCGCGCCCGGCGTCGTCGGGGAGCACTCCGGGCTCGTCTCCGAAGGGGACCGCGTCGTCACGCACTTCTTCGAGTGCAAGGAGCCCGGCTATCGCGGCTGGCGCTGGGCGGTGACCGTCGCGCGGGCCTCGCGGGCGAAGCTCGTGACTCTCGACGAAACGGTGCTGCTGCCCGGGCCCGACGCGTTGCTCGCGCCCGAGTGGGTGCCGTGGAGCGAGCGGCTTCGGCCCGGGGACATGGGGCCGGGGGATCTGCTCCCCACGGACGCGGAGGATCTCCGGCTCGAGCCCGGGTTCACCGGCGAGGACGAGCCCGCGCCGAACTCGCCCGTCTCCGAGGAGATGGCCGAGCTCGTCGAGGCGGAGGATCTCGAGGTGACGGCCGGGGCGCCGGCGACGCTGCCCGTCGTGCCGAGGCGTGGTTCTATCGCGGCCGTCGCGGAGGAACTGGGGCTGCGGCGGGCTCGGGTGCTGTCCCGGTACGGCCTCCATACCGCGGCCGATCGCTGGGAGGACACGCACGGTCCCAAGACCGCGATGGCTCAGGCGGCGCCGGCCTCGTGTGTGAGCTGCGGTTTCCTGTATCCGATCGGGGGGTCGCTGGGGCAGGCCTTCGGGGTCTGCGGCAACGAGTTCTCGCCGGCGGACGGGCGGGTGGTCTCGCTGGCGTACGGCTGCGGGGGGCACTCGGAGGCGGCGGTCATGCCGGCGCCTCCGCGACCGGCCCCACCGGTCATCGACGAGACCCGCGTCGACCCGTTCCCCCTCCGCCCATCCCCGGACTCGGGCTCTGTCCCACCGGCCCCGGACGAGTCGTCGGCGGAACTGGGCCACTCCTGAACCACCGGGTTCCGTTGACGGTTCCTTTTCCCCAGCCCCGCCCCTTCCCGAAACTGGGGGCTGCGCCCCCAGGCCCCCCTGCCTCCGGCGGGGTGGGTGGGCGCCTTCGGCGGGTGGGTGGGTTTGTTGGGTGGGTGGGGTGCCTACCGGGGGTGAGGGTGACAGTCGTGTCGCGGCTGCGGGTGCGTTGTGGCTGGTCGCGCAGTTCCCCGCGCCCCTAAAAGCAAAAGCCTGCGACTGCCCGCACCCCCATGGCCCCGATGCCGCCCGCGGCGGCCAGGGGACGGGGCGGGGGTGTGCGCCCGCAGCGGCCGGCGCGCCAACACCGGCACCCTCTACCAGCCAACAGCAACGCGCGCCGGTCCGAGGACGGACACCCCCGACGCGGCCCCGCACCCACCACCCACCCAAGGGGCGCGAGGAACGGCGCGAGCAACCACCACAGCGCCGCACCCGCCAACGAACCCAACCGCCCAACCGCCGGAGGCAACCCGCGAGCAACCACGACGCACCCGCAGACGCCCAACCGCCGGAGGCAACCGGTACCTTCGGTGCCGCGACCTAAGCCGCACCCCCGAAGAAGGAGACAGAACCGTGACCAAGTTCGTGCGGCCGGCGGCCGAGGGCGCGGACCCGTTCGGGACGGGGCGGCTGCGACGCGGGGTGCTGGACGCCTGGGCCGCCAGCCCGGCCCGGTTCCGCGAGGACGCCAACGCCGAGGAGGACCTGGCCCTCGGCGGCTACCGCGACCGCCTCGTCGTAGAGCTGGCGCAGAACGCCGCCGACGCCGCGGCCCGCGCCGGCGTACCGGGCCGCCTGCGGCTCACCCTCCGCGGCGGCGTCCTCGTCGCCGCCAACACCGGCGCCCCCCTCGACGCGGCCGGCGTCGAGTCGCTGTCCACCCTCCGGGCCTCCGCCAAGCGCGAGGACCACGAAGGCACCGTCGGCCGCTACGGCGTCGGCTTCGCCGCCGTGCTCGCGGTGACCGACGAGCCCGCCATCGTCGGCCGGCACGGCGGTGCCCGCTGGTCCCTCGCCGAGGCCCGCGAACTCGCCACGGACACCGCCCGCCACAGCCCAGGCCTGGGTGACGAGATCCGCCGCCGCGACGGCCATGTGCCCCTGCTGAGGCTGCCGTTCGCGGCGGAGGGCACGGCCCCGGACCCATACGACACCGTCGTGATCCTCCCGCTGCGCGACCCTGCCGCCCAGGACCTCACCGAGCGCCTCCTCGACGCGATCGACGACGCCCTGCTCCTCGCCCTGTCAGGCCTGGAGGAGGTCATCGTGGAGACCGGCGAGGGAGGCGAAGGCGAAGAGGGCGTACGCACGCTGCAGCGGCACAGCGAAGGCGGCATCGTCACGATCGAGGACTCGCGGAACGGTACGACGCGCTGGCGCACCGTCTCCGCGTACGGCCTCCTGGAGGCGGCCCTGCTCGCCGACCGCCCCGTCGAGGAGCGGCTGCGCCCGCAGTGGTCCGTCACCTGGGCGGTGCCCGTCGACGCGGACGGCTCCCCGGCCCGCCCCCGTACCAGCCCCGTCGTCCACGCGCCCACACCGAGCGACGAGGCCCTCGGCGTACCCGCCCTGCTCATCGCCTCGTTCCCCCTCGACACGACCCGCCGCCATGCCGCCCCCGGCCCGCTGACCGATTTCCTGGTGCAGTGGGCGGCGGACGCGTATGCCGAACTGCTTGCCGACTGGCGGCCGGTCTCGGCCGGGATCATCGACCTGGTGCCGGGCCCGCTCGGCAAGGGCGCGCTGGACGGCGCGCTGCGTCAGGCGATCCTGGACCGGCTGCCGCGTACCGCCTTCCTGCCCCCGGCCGTCACGCCACGTGCCGAGGACACCGACCTGCCCGAAGCCCTCCGCCCCCGAGACGCCGAGGTCGTGGAAGGGGCCGGCGTCGAGACCGTACGGGTCCTGGCCGAGGTGCTGCCCAGCCTCCTCCCCGCCGGGCTCGAACGCCGGGTGGAGCTGCGCACGCTGGGCGTCGCACGCGTACCGCTGACCGAGGCGATCGACCGGCTCGCGGGTCTGGAGAAGGAGCCCGGCTGGTGGCGGCGGCTGTATGACAGCCTCGCCGGCGTCGACCCGGACCGGCTCTCGGGCCTGCCCGTGCCGCTCGCCGACGGACGTACGACGATCGGCCCCCGCCACATCCTCCTGCCCCTCCCCGACGGCCCGACCCCCCACGACACCTGGGCCGCCACCTCGGAGATCCTCGCCCGCCTCGGCCTCAAGGTCGCCCACCAGGACGCCGCCCACCCTCTCCTGGAGAAGCTCGGCGCCCTGCCCGCCACGCCCCGCGCCATCCTCACCACCCCGCAGGTACGCGCGGCCGTCGCCGCCTCCCTCGACGACGACGCCGGCTGGGACGAGGACGCCCCCGACGCCGAGGAACTCGCCGACACCGTCCTCGCCCTGGTACGCGACGCAGCCCTGGAACCCGGCGACGAACCCTGGCTCGGCGCCCTCGCCCTCCCCGACGACGAGGGAGAACTGGCCCCCGCCGGCGAACTCGTCCTCCCCGGCAGCCCCTTCGCCCAGGTCATGCGCGAGGACGAACTCGCCTCCGTGGACGCCGAGTTGGCCGACCGCTGGGGCGAGCAGCCACTGGCCGCCTGCGGCGTACTGGCCAACTTCACCCTCGTACGCGCCACGGATGTCGTCCTCGACCCGGACGAACTGGAACCCCGAGAGGGCGACTACACGGAACCCGACGACGTAGGCGTACTCGACGCCGTCGACGTCTGGTGCGAGGACGCACTCGACCGCCTCCCCGACACCCCCGTACCCCCGGTCGCCACGGAGATCACCGCCGTACGAGACCTGGACCTGGTGGACGACGACCGCTGGCCCCAGGCCCTCGCCCTGCTCTCCCGCCCACCCCTGCGCGACGCCCTCACGCAGCCGGTACGCGTCCTGCTCCCGGACGGCACCCACGAGATCGTCCGCCCCTACACGGCCTGGTGGCTACGCGGCCACCCGGTCCTGGACGGCCGCCGCCCGGCAGGCCTGCGAGCCGCAGGCGGGGACCCCCTCCTCCACGGCCTCTACGACGAAGCCGACGCGACGGGCTTCGAGGACGAGCAGGTCCTACGGGCCCTAGGCGTACGCACCTCCGTAGCCGCCCTCCTGGCCGAACCCGGCGGAGCAGCCGAACTCCTGGACCGCCTGGCCGACCCGGACCGCGAGGTCTCGTCCCCCCAACTGCACGCGCTGTACGGCGCGTTGGCAGACCTGGACCCGGAGCAGGTAACGCTCCCGGACGACCTCCGGGCGGTACGGGACGGCGAGATCGTGGTAGTGGACGCATCCGAAGCGGTGGTGGTGGACTCCCCAGACCTACTCCCGTTCACAATGGGGGTCCCGCTCCTCCCCGTACGCCCATCCCAAGCCGCCGACCTGGCCGAACTGTTCCAGGTCCGCCGCCTGAGCGAGTCGGTAACGGGCGAGGTGACGTCCGAGGGCGTAGAACGCGAGGTCCCGGACTCTGTCCGCGTCCTACTGGGCCACTCGACCCCCGAGACATACGTAGAACACGAGGAACTATTCGTAGACGGCACCGAACTCGACTGGCGCCGCACACGAGACGGCGTCCTGCACGCCGCGACGTTGGAGGGCGTAGCGGCAGGCCTGGCCTGGGCAGCAGGCCAATGGCCCCGCCGCTTCGAGGTAGCAGCACTACTGGAGGACCCGTCCAGGACGGAGGAGCTGGCGAGGGACCGCTGGTTCGACTGAAGGGCCCCGACAGGGGCGCGGGGAACTGCGCGACCAGCCACGACGCACCCGCAGCCGCGACATGACTGTCCCCCCGCCCCGGTAGGCACCCCACCCGCCGGAGGCAGGGGGCCTGGGGGCGCAGCACCCAGTTCCGGGAAGGGGCGGGACTGGGGAGAGAAACCCCCTACGCGGGGAACCGCCGATCCACCCACCGCCACAACCCCTCCAGCGTCCCCGCCGCAACCACCGCAACCCCCACAGCAGTCCACGGCATAGTCGCCCCCACCAACTTCAAAGCGAAAAACTCCTGCAGCCACGGCACAACAAGCACCACCACAAACCCAAGCCCCATAGCGGCGACCAGCCCCACCCGCCACCACGTATACGGCCGGGCAATGATCGCCAGCACCCACATGGAGATCAGAAACAGCGTCAACGTCGCCGCACTGGTCTCCGCGGCCAAGGACCCCGGCCCGCTGTAGTACTCCCGCGCCACCAGATACGTAGCAAAGGTGGCGACGGCAGCAACCGCACCCCCCGGAATCGCATACCGCATAACGCGCCGCACAAAGTGCGGCCGAGCCCGCTCCTTGTTGGGCGCCAGCGCGAGGAAGAAGGCCGGCACCCCGATCGTCAGTGTCGACAACAAGGTCAGATGCCGCGGCAGGAAGGGATACTCGACCTGCGAGATCACCACCATGATCGCCAGCAGCACGGAGTACACCGTCTTGACGAGGAACAACGTCGCGACCCGGGTGATGTTCCCGATCACCCGCCGCCCCTCCGCGACCACCGAAGGCAGCGTCGCGAAACTGTTGTTGAGCAGCACGATCTGCGCCACGGCCCGCGTGGCCTCCGAACCGGACCCCATCGAGACGCCGATGTCGGCGTCCTTGAGGGCGAGGACGTCGTTCACGCCGTCGCCGGTCATCGCGACGGTGTGCCCGCGCGACTGGAGCGCGCCCACCATGTCCCGCTTCTGCTGCGGGGTGACCCGCCCGAAGACGGTGCCCGAGTCCAGCGCCTCGGCCATCTCGTCCTGCTCGGCGGGCAGCCGGCGCGCGTCCACGACGTTGCCCGAGAGCCCGAGCTTTCCGGCGACCGCGCCTACGGACACCGCGTTGTCGCCGGAGATGACCTTGGCCTGTACGTTCTGCTCATCGAAGTACCGCAGCGTGTCCGCGGCGTCAGGCCGCAGCCGCTGCTCCAGAACCACCAGGGCGGTGGGGACAGCCCCCTCGGCGACCGCCACATCGTCCAGCTCGCGCGCGGCCCGGGCCAGCAGCAGCACCCGTAGCCCCTCCTCGTTGAGCCGCTCGGTCTCGGTGAGCGCCGGGTCCCCGTCGGGGAGCAGTACGTCGGGCGCCCCGAGCAGCCACGTACTCGAGTCGCCGTCGCTCTCGCTGAAGGACGCCCCGCTGTATTTGCGCGCGGAGGAGAACGGCAGCGACTGAAGGCAGCGCCAGCCCGAGCCGTTCGGGTAGGTGTCGATGATCGCCTGCAGGGACGCGTTCGGCCGCGGGTCCGAGTCGCCGAGCGCGCCGAGGACGGTGCGTACGTACGTCTCGTTCTGGCCGTCCAGCGCACGCAGCTCGCGCACGTCCATGCCGCCCTCGGTCAGCGTGCCCGTCTTGTCGAGGCAGACGGTGTCGACGCGGGCGAGGCCCTCGATGGCGGGGAGTTCCTGTACGAGGCACTGCTTGCGGCCGAGCCGGATGACGCCGATCGCGAAGGCCACCGACGTCAGCAGCACAAGACCTTCGGGGACCATCGGGACGATGCCGCCGACGGTCCGCGCGACCGAGTCCTTGAAGTCGTTGTCCTTGACGACGAGCTGGCTGATGATGAGGCCGATCGCGGTCGGGACCATCATCCACGTCACGTACTTGAGGATCGTGGAGATACCGGAACGCAGCTCGGAGTGGACCAGCGTGAACCGGCTCGCCTCCTCGGCGAGCTGCGCCGCGTACGCCTCGCGCCCCACCTTCGTGGCGGTGAACGCACCGCCGCCCGCCACCACGAAGCTGCCCGACATGACCTGGTCGCCCGGCTGCTTGACGACCGGATCCGCCTCACCGGTGAGCAGCGACTCGTCGATCTCCAGGCTGTCGGTCTCGACGCACTCGCCGTCCACCACGATCTTGTCGCCCGGCCCGATCTCGATCAGGTCCCCGAGCACGATCTCGGAGGTGCCGATCTCGGCGGCGGCCCCGTCCCTGCGTACGGTCGGCCGCGCTTCGCCGATCACCGCGAGCGAGTCCAGGGTCTTCTTCGCGCGCCACTCCTGGATGATGCCGATGCCCGTGTTCGCCAGGATCACAAAGCCGAACAGGCTGTCCTGGATCGGCGCCACGGCCAGCATGATCACCCAGAGGACGCCGATGATCGCGTTGAAGCGGGTGAAGACGTTCGCGCGGATGATGTCGACCGTGGAGCGGCTGCTGCGCACCGGTACGTCGTTGACCTCGCCCCGGGCCACCCGCTCGGCGACTTCGGCGGTGGTCAGGCCTCGCGCCCGGGTGGGGGGAGCCGCCACAGGGTGCACCGGATCGAGCTCGGCGCCCGCGTCGATATGCGTCATGGGGAAGACGGTACGGGGGGATTTGAGGCCTCACACGCCACGGGTGGCAAAGATCCGACCATGGGAGGACGGGAACGGGCGGAAATGGTGCCGCAGTTGTACGGGGCGTACGGGGGCTGCGGGGCGTCCCCGGGCACGGGGACCGTCCCGGTACACCCCCGTAAGCTGTTCCCATGGCGAAGTGGACACCCAGGCACGAGGCACCGGAACCCCTTGAAGGGCCCGTTGTCGCCACCGTCACGGGTGGCACGATCCTCTGGTTCCTCCTCTTCCTGGCGCAGCTCCCGTTCTACGGCTGGTTCGACGACCACGGGTATCTGTGGTGGCTGTGGACCTGCCTGGCCGGCGGGGGACTCGGGTTCATCGGCATCTGGTACGTACGCAGGTGGGAGGCGGCGCTCAAGCGAGCCGCGGCCGAGGCAGAGGCCGAGGTGGATGCCGGGGCGGATGCCCGTACGGAAGCCGACGCCGACGCGGTCACCGATGCCGATGCGAGCGCCGATGCGGGCGGCGACTCCACCACCGCCACGACGCAGGACCGTCACGTCACCCCGTAAAACCGCTCCGTCTCCTCGACCGCGGTCTGGAACCGCTCGTCGAAGTCATCCCGGACGAGCATCTGGACGACATAGTCCTGGACGCTCATTCCCCGTTTCGCCGCACGGTCCCGGAGCCGGTCGAGAAGCTCCTTGTCCATCCGCAGACTGAGCACGCTGGTCCCCATGGGTACGAGGGTTGCCGCCGTCGGCCGTACCGCGCGTCATTTTTGGGCCCGAGCTCACTCATATGGGTGATGGCAGGGTTCGGTGGCCGGGGTCACGGGCAGAGGTCGACGTTCCGGGTGGTATTTAGCGAGAGTAATGAGTTACCCTAAACAACATGCCTGACCTGACCCATGGCGACGACGCTGCCGCCGTGAACTCTCTGCGATCCGCCGTGATGCGCCTGTCGCGCCGACTCAAGCACCAGCGGGTCGACGAGTCGCTGAGCCCGACCGAGATGTCGGTACTCGGCACCCTCGCCCGCTGCGGTTCCGCCACACCGGGCGAGCTCGCCCGCAAGGAACATGTGCAGCCGCCCTCGATGACCCGCATCGTCGCCCTGCTCGAAGCCAAGGGCCTGGTCAGGCTGGAGCCGCATCCCGAGGACCGGCGCCAGAAGGTCGTCACGCAGACCGAGCGGGCCGAGGCGATGCTCGAGGAGAGCCGCCGCAAGCGGAACGTGTGGCTGGCCGGACTGGTCGACGGCCTCGACGAGGACGAGTGGGCCAAGCTCCGCGAGGCGGCGCCCGTCCTGGAGAAGCTGGCGCACATGTAGTCGTACACAGCCGTACGTCACATAGCCGTACGTCGTCCTTGTAGCCCTTTGCCAAAGGAGGCGAACCCTGTTGAGTACGGGACCCGGAGCACCCTCCGCCCCCGGACCGAACACCCCCGATTCCCCCACCGCCACCACCACGACGACGACCCAGCCGGCCAAGTCGTCGACCTTCAGTTCTCTCCGCATCCGGAACTACCGGCTCTTCGCCAGCGGAGCCATCGTCTCCAACACCGGTACCTGGATGTCCCGTATCACCCAGGACTGGCTGGTGCTGAGCCTGACCGGCTCCTCGGCCGCGGTCGGCATCACGACCGCGCTGCAGTTCCTGCCGATGCTGCTCTTCGGCCTGTATGGCGGTGTCATCGCCGACCGCTACCCCAAGCGCCGCATGCTGTTCTTCACTCAGGGCGCGCTGGGCCTGTGCGGTCTCGCACTCGCCGCGCTCACGCTCAGCGGCCAGGTGCAGGTCTGGCACGTATACCTGATCGCGTTCCTGCTCGGCATGGTCACCGTCGTCGACAACCCGACCCGGCAGACCTTCGTCTCCGAGATGGTCGGCCCCGACCAGGTACGCAACGCCGTCAGCCTCAACTCGGCCAACTTCCACTCCGCCCGCCTCATCGGCCCCGCCGTCGCGGGCGTCCTGATCTCGACGGTCGGCAGCGGCTGGGCCTTCCTGATCAACGGTCTCGCCTTCCTCGCCCCCATCACCGGCCTGCTCCTGATGCGGACGAGCGAGCTGCACAAGGTGGAGCGGGTGCCGCGCGGCAAGGGCCAGCTGCGCGAGGGCCTGCACTACGTCGCCTCCCGGCCCGAACTGATCTGGCCGATCGTGCTCATCGGTTTCGTCGGCACCTTCGGCTTCAACTTCCCCATCTGGCTCACCGCGTTCGCCGACGAGGTCTACCACGCGGGCGCCGGCACGTACGGCTTCCTCAACACCCTGATGGCGGTCGGCTCGGTCGCCGGAGCCCTGCTCACCGCCCGCCGCGGCTCGGTGCGACTGCGGCTCCTGGTGGGCGCGGCCGTGCTGTTCGGCGCACTGGAGATCGCGGCGGCGTTCTCCCCTTCGTACTGGCTCTTCGCCCTCCTCATGATCCCCACCGGCATGGCGGCCCTCACGGTCAACACCACCGCCAACGCCAGCGTCCAGATGGCCACCGACCCGGCCATGCGCGGCCGCGTCATGAGCCTGTTCATGATGGTCTTCGTAGGCGGTACGCCCCTGGGGGCGCCCATAGTCGGCTGGATCACCGACACCTTCGGCGCCCGAATCGGCTTCGCGTTCGGCGGCCTGATCTCCCTGCTGGCGGCGGCAACGGTGGGCGTGATCCTCGCCCGCGTCGGCGGCCTGCGGCTGTCGGTGGGCTGGCACCACGGCCATCCGCGGGTGCGGTTCGTGCCTCGGGAGGGGGCGCGGGAGCGGGACCGGGAACTGACCGCGGTGACGTGATGGCGCGGGTGAAGACGTCCGGTGGCAGGGTGAGGGAATGAGACTCTTCGCCGCCGTGCTGCCGCCGGAGGATGTGATCGACGAACTCGCCCCGGTTGTCGATGAGTTGGGGAAGCTGCCGGGTGCCGGGGGGCTGCGCTGGACGGGGCGGCCCGGCTGGCACTTCACGCTGGCGTTCTATGGAGAGGTCGACGACGAGGTCGTGCCGGAGTTGTCGGCGCGGCTGGAGCGGGCGGCGCGGCGGACGGAACCGTTCGGGCTGGAGCTGCGGGGCGGGGGTCACTTCGGGCGCCGGGCGCTGTGGATCGGCGCGAGTGGCGACGTCCGTACGATGCGGCTGCTGGCCGAGCGTTCGGAGGCGGCGGCGCGTAAGGCGGGCGTCCCGATGGAGGAGCACCGCAGTTACCGTCCACATCTCACGGTCGCCCGGAGCCGGGGCCCGGCGGACTTCGCGCCGTACACAGCTCTGCTGGACGGCTTCGCCGGGCGGCCGTGGACCGTGTCCGAGCTCTGCCTGATCCGCAGCAATCTCCCCAGGTCGGGCGTACCCGGCGAACGCCCCCGCTACGAGACCCTCGCCCGCTGGGCCCTCGGCTCGGGCACGTGAGGCCCTCCGGTTAGGCTCGACCACGTGGACCCGAAGACACGTAACCGGATCATGGCCGGCGTACTGGTGCTGATGTTCGTGGTGGTGGCACTGGCGTCGGCGCTGAGCAGCGGCCAGTAGCGGCCTTGGCGAAGTCCGCTACGGTTCGGCAGCGCCCCTTTAGGGGCGCGGGGAACTGCGCGACCAGCCACGACGGACCCGCAGATGGTCCATCGGACTCCGGCGCAGCGCTACGCGCGGCCAGCGGTGCCGCGCGGCAGCCGCCGAAGCGGCGACCGCGCGGGCGAGCAGGACCTAGCGAGCCGGCGAGGCCGCGAAGTTGTGCCGGTGGTAGCCGTCGCCGTCGTCGTTCCAGTCCAGGTACAGCGTGCTGTCCGCGTAACCCTTGGCGGAACCCATGCGGTAGCTGATCGTGCCGGTGCCGTAGCTGTTGTTGTAGTTGCCGTTGCTGTCGCTGTCCTCCAGCTTGGCCTGGATGCCGTGGCCGTTCTTGGCCTTCTTCACCGGGTCCGAACCGGACTGCTGCTTCTTGATCACGAGGCGCAGGTAGGCCCCGTCGAAGATGTCGGCGTCGACGCCGCCGGCCGGACCGTCCCAGCTGACCGAGGCCTTGGCGTAGACCGTCGAGCCGGAGCGGGCGGCGCAGGTCTTGACCTTGACGTCCCACTGGTCGGCCCACGGACCGTCGTAGTTGGCCTGGTCGATGCTCCTGCTGCTGGTGTTGCACTTCCAGGACAGCGCCGAGGCCGCCGGGGCCGCCGTCACGGCGGCGCCGGTGAGGGCGGTGGTCAGGGCCAGGGCGGTGAGTGCCGAGCCCCGGCGGGCGGAGCGGCGGCTGTGGGGGGATGCGATGCGCTTGGGCACGTAATTCCTCAGTCTGTTGTTGTCGGAGCGCTCCGGAGCGCCGCGACCGGCGACGATGGGGGTGGATCACGCGCTTCCAGGAGCGGCGATCATGGTACGGGGTCGGTTGATCTTCGGCCACGGCGGGCCTGCACAGGTCTGCCGAGTGACGATCACGCGTGCACAATCGCCCAGGCCCGCCGAGGAGTCGATGCACAGGCGGCGGACGCCGGGGCGCAGTGATGCACAGTCGGGCGGGACGCCCTTGCTTTGAGCGGACTCCAAGGCGTTGGCTGTTGCCTCATGAAGTACACGCAGCTCGGACGTACCGGACTCAAGGTCAGCCGACTCGTCCTCGGCACCATGAACTTCGGCCCGCAGACCGACGAACCCGACAGCCACGCCATCATGGACGCCGCACTCGACGCGGGTCTGAACTTCTTCGACACGGCCAATGTCTACGGCTGGGGCGAGAACAAGGGCCGTACGGAAACGATCATCGGGAACTGGTTCGCGAAGGGCGGTGACCGCCGCGACAAGGTGGTCCTGGCCACCAAGGTCTACGGCAACATGGCCGCGGACGGCGCCAGCCCCTGGCCCAACCACGACAAGCTCTCCGCGCTCAACATCCGGCGCGCGGTGGACGCTTCGCTCAAGCGGCTGCAGACCGACTACATCGACCTCTACCAGTTCCATCACATCGACCGCCGCACTCCCTTCGAGGAGATCTGGCAGGCGATCGACACCCTCATCCAGCAGGGGAAGATCCTGTACGTCGGGTCCTCCAACTTCCCCGGCTACAAGATCGCCCAGGCCAACGAGATCGCCGCCCGCCGCCACGGCACGATCGGGCTCGTCAGCGAGCAGTGCCTCTACAACCTCGCCGAGCGGCGGGCCGAGATGGAGGTCATCCCTGCCGCGCAGGAGTACGGGCTGGGGGTCATCCCCTGGTCTCCGCTGCACGGTGGCCTGCTCGGCGGCGTCATCAAGAAGGAGGTCGAGGGAGGCCGACGGGCGAGCGGGCGGGCTGCCGACGCCCTTGCCAACACCGCGATGCGGGCGCAGATCCAGGCGTACGAGGATCTGCTCGACAAGCACGGCGTTGAGCCGGGCGAGGCGGGGCTCGCCTGGCTCCTCACCCGGCCGGGAGTGACGGGGCCGATCGTCGGTCCGCGCACCGCTGAGCAGCTTGAGTCCGCGTTGCGGGCCGTCGAGTTGGAGCTCAGCGAGGAGCTGCTGGCTGGGCTGGAGGAGATCTTCCCTGGGCCTGGGCCTTCTCCGGAGGCGTTCGCTTGGTGACGGGGTAGGTCGAGGGGCTGGGGGGAGCGGTGGTCACTTCTCCCCAGCCCCGCCCCTTCCCGAAACTGGGGGCTGCGCCCCCAGGCCCCCTGCCTCCGGCGGGTGAGTGGGGCGCCTACCGCGGGTGGGTGGGGTGCCTATTGGGGTGGTGGGTGACAGTCGTGTCGCGGCTGCGGGCTCGTTGTGGCTTGTCGCGCAGTTCCCCGCGCCCCTATCGGGGCGCCCCCAGCGCGCGCCTGCACCAGTTGGGCGGGCCTTCGCGCGGGGCGCCGATCTTGACACTAACTGATGGTTAGTGCTTTCCTTCGGCACGTGTGAGCTTGAACTTTCAATACTTAGAGGCGCTGAAGGTCATGCTTACCGCTTTCCTCCCCACAGGACCGGAGATCAGCACCCCATGACCACCACCGCACCCGCCCGCCGTACCCTCGCCACCGCGCTCATGGCCGCCGCAGCTCTCACCGCTGTGGCCGTCGTGCCCGCCGCTGCGGCTCCTGCTTCGGTCGCCCCCGCGCACCAGGTCGGCTATGGCGACTCCGCCCGCCTCGGCTACCAGAAGTCCGTCGCCGTCAAGGTGCTCAAGGGCGTGTTCGAGCGAGGCGATACGTCGGTCGTCGACCGTTTCGTACGGCCCGACTACATCCAGCACAACCCGCTCGCCCCCGACGGCTCCGAAGCCCTCAAGAACCTCGGCACTGCCCTCAGCCAGCAGTTCCCGGACGCCGAGTACGACGTCAAACGGGTCATCTCCGACGGCGACCTCGTGCTCGTGCACTCCAACGTCGTCCTGACGCCGGGTACGCGCGGCAGCGCCGTCTTCGACATCTTCCGCTTCCAGGGCGGGAAGATCGCCGAACACTGGGACACGGCGCAGGAGGTGCCGGCGACCACGGTGAACGGCAACGACATGTTCTCCACGGAGAGTTGGCCCCGTACGAACAAGCCGGGCCCGCGCTGGCTCACCGCGTACAACAAGAAGCTGGTCACGGCGTACGTCGACCAGCTCCTGGTCAAGAAGGACCTGTCCGCCGTCGACAAGTACGTGGGTTCTGAATACCACCAGCACAACCCGAACATCGCCGACGGTGTGACGGGCGTGAAGGAGGGCCTTGGCGCGTACTTCGACGCGTTCCCGCAGCTGAAGGTGTCCCCGAAGCGGGTTGTCGCCGAGGGCGACCTGGTGGCGGTCCACAGTCACTACGTGAACGCACCGGGGGAGCGGGGCCAGGCGATCATCGACCTGTTCCGCGTGCGACACGGAAAGATCGTCGAGCACTGGGACGTGATCCAGGACGTACCGGAGAACTCCGCCAACGACAACACGATGTTCTGATCCCGAGCGGTACTGATCCCGAGGGCTAACCGAGCTCACTCGGGCTGGTCGCCGTCGCCAGCTCCTCGCGGACGCGGACGCGGCCGACGGCCAGTAGGCGGAGTAGGCGGGGTGCGGAATTGTGACACTTCGGGGGGCGAGTGTCACAATTTTCCGTGATCGGCACCCGGTCGTGGGCGGGTGGACGTATCGGCACCACTCGGAAGCGATCAAGTCGGGTGCGGGCCGGCGGGGCGGAGCTGTGGCCGCCCGCAACGTCCGCCCAGCAGCGTGATCGGGTCACGCTTGTCCCCGCGCCCGGTGCCGCTTTGCGTACGACCAGGTCACCGCGGTCATCAGGGCCGGGATGGCGAACAGCGGGGCGAAAACGAACCCCCAGACGGTCTGTGCCGTACCGCTCGACATGTACGTCTGGCTCTCGACGGCGAAAGCGACCACGAGTTGCCACAGTGCCACCACAACCAGGACGCCCGAGGCGGTCCAGGCGAGCGGGGCGAGGACCCTGGGGTGCAGCGGCCTCCACCGGTCGCTGACGAGCAGCAGCGGAAACAGAGCGGCCAGCTCAGTGAGGACCGAGAGGCCGACGACGTATGCGATGCCCCAGCCTGGGATGTCGAAGACATCGCGCAGCACTTGGTCGCTGTAGCCCACATAGACACCGCATGCCATTGCGATGCGCCACAGCCCGGACGGGACGGCGCACAGAGCGATGGCGTGGGCGGCGCGGCGAGCCCAGACAGGCGCAGGTGCGGAGGCAGAGAGAGGGGCGGTCGCTGTCGTCATGACGTACATGCTGGCCCTGGACACGGCGGCCACGCTTCGTCCGCTACGGCGGACCCTGTCCGCCCCGCGGATGAGGGTGCACCCGCTGAGGGGAGACCTGAGGAGGGCTCAATCGCCGTACAGGCTGGGTCCAAAAGGATGAGGTCGAGGAGAGTGGGCTCTGACCGGACGCCGAGGATCGCAGCCCTCACACCGCGTACGGTTCCCCCAAGTCCCAGGCCTGGTACATCGCTTCGGCGAACGCGGCCGCGATCTTGTGCTCGCCCGAGGCGTTCGGGTGGGTGCCGTCGTGGGTGTCGCGGCTGAGGTCGTACGACTCCGGGGGCGAGGCCAGCAGTAGTGGGGACGACGGTTCGTCGAGGTCCGCGACCGCCTTTGCCAGCAGCTCGTTGAAGCGGGCTACCTCGGTGGCGAAGGCGGTGTCCGTGTCCGCCCTCACGTTCGGGATCACGGGGAGGAAGACCATCGCCACGCGGGGGTTGGCCGAACGGGCCTCGGACACAAACAGTCGTACATTCGCCGCCGTGCCGTCCGCGTCCGTGTAGAAGCCCAGGTCGATCAGGCCCAGCGAGATCAGCAGGACGTCCGCGCGCTCAGTGCGTACCGCATCGGCGATCAGAGGGGTCATGTGGAGCCAGCCCTCGCCCCAGCCCGCCAGGTGGGAGCGAGGGAAGTCGGGGTCGGCGTACTCGTACGAGTCGGCCGTGTCCGTCGCCTTGTCGAAGAGCGTCTCGCGGGGGCCGACGATGCGGAACGGGCCGCCGTACGTCGCGCGCAAGTGCTGCCACATCCGGTAACGCCACGTGTGTTCGCCCGCGCTGCCGATGGTCTGGGAGTCGCCTACGGGCATGAACCTGAGCATCCGCTCATCATCCCTGACCACGGCGCGAGATCCCTCCCAGATCCCTGATCACGGCGCGATCAGGACTGTGAAGCTGAACACCGTGCGGGAACGCCGTGCGGGGATGGCACGCTTGGGGCATGCGCCGTTCGCTGTCGTTACTCGCCTCAGCCCTGCTCGTCCTCGCGCTCGGCGCGCCCGCCGCCGCCGTCGCCGCCGACGGCGACGACGGTTCGGAGGGGTTCACGATCAAGGACCCGGGGATCACCGAGTCCAGCGGCCTCGCCGCCTCCCGCCAGCACAAGGGCATCTACTGGACCCACAACGACCAGGACAAGGGCGCCTACCTCTACGCCGTCGACAGCAAAACCGGCGACACCGTCGCGACGATCACCATGACCGGCGTCGGCACCCCGCGCGACATCGAGGCCATCTCCATCGGCCCGAACAACGAGATCTACGTCGGCGACATCGGCGACAACGACGGCGTGGAGTGGTCCTTCGTGTGGGTCTACCGGCTGCCCGAGCCCAAGCAGCTCAAGGACCAGACGGTCCAGGCCACGCAGTACGTGGTGAAGTACTCCGACGGCCCCCGCGACGCCGAGTCGCTCGTCGTGCACCCCAAGACCGGTCGCGTCTACATCATCGACAAGCAGGAGGACGGCGGGCACCTGTACGACGGTCCGGCCCAGCTCTCCTCCTCCGGCACGAACGTCTTCAAGCCCGTCGCCCCCATCGACCTGTGGACCACCGACGCCGCCTTCTCCCCGGACGGCCAACAGCTCGCCGTACGCGGCTACTTCGGCGGCATCGCGTACGAGTGGAACAACGGGAAGCCGAAGCGCCAGGGCCGACTGAGCGTGCCGCTCCAGGGCCAGGGCGAGTCGGTGACGTACACCCCGGACGGCTCCACGCTGCTGTACGGAACCGAGGGGGAGCAGAGTTCCGTCGAGGCCGGCAGCGTCCCCGGAGCGGACGGCAAGTCCCCCTCGGGGGACGGGAGTTCATCCGCCGACGGGAACGGCGACGGCGATGGTGACGGGTCGAACGACAACCTTACGAGGGCAGCCGTCGCTCTCGGTGTCGGGCTTGTCGTCCTCTACGGACTCAAGAGGCTGTTCAGGCGCAGGTCTTGAGAGGCCTTGGCGAAGCCCGGTGCAGTACGCGCTCCTAAGGAGGCCGCAGGCCTCTTAGGGGCGCGGGGCTGTGACATTGGCGGCTCCGCCGCGGGGCGCGACCAGCCACAACGGACCCGCAGCCGCAAAACCCCGCAACCCCCCGAGCTCTCCGAACTGCCCAACCGGCGGAGCCGTCACGCTCCGCCACGACGGGCAACGAGCGCTTCCAGCCCATCCAGGATCCGCTGGAGCCCGAACTCAAAGTGGTCGAAGTCGTAGCCGAAGGCGTCCTCGCTGAGTGAGGCGAGGACGGGGTACCGGCCGCTGGTCATGGCCTTCTCCAGGACGGGGGCCTGCGCCTCCCAGAACTCCGAATCTGTAAGGCCCGACTTCCGCTCCGCCTCCTTCTGGTACAGCTGCGTACGGGCAGCCCCGATGACATACCCGTCGATCATGATGATCGCCGAGATCAACTCGGGGTCGGTCAACCCCATGGGCTTGATACGGGCGAGCACCATCTCCATGCCGTCGAGAGCGCCCGGCCCGAGCACCGGACGCGTCTGGTTCACCTGCAGCAGCCAGGGATGGCGCCGGTAGAGGGCAAGGGTCTCGCGCCCCAGGGCCTCCAGAGCGGCGCGCCAGCCCTCGCCGAGCGCGCCCTCGTCCCCGGTCGGCCGCTGCACGCGGTCCAGCATCAGATCGAGCAGCTCGCCCTTGCCGGGGACGTACCGGTACAGCGACATCGTGCCGGTGCCGAGTTCCTTGGAGAGCCGGCGCATCGAGACGGCCTCCAGGCCCTCCGAGTCCGCGATCTGGATGGCCGCTTCCACGATCCGTTCGAGCGTCAGAGCCGGCTTGGGGCCGCGACTGGGGCGCTTACCCGTGTTCCACAACAGTTCGAGGGTGACGGAGATGTCTCCGCTGCCGCTGGTCTCCGGACCCGACGTGCTCGTCATGCGCCTCAGGATAATCCCTGGACCGGAAACTGGGTACGGTGTACTCTCAAATGAGTACGGCGTACTCAGTTTATGGCTGAAGCGGGATCTCAGGACTCACGGGAGGGGTGCACATGAGCGGTTACGCGGTCCGGGCCGAAGGGCTCGAGAAGAGGTACGGGGAGAAGCGCGCACTGGACGGCTTCGACCTGGCGGTGCGGGAGGGAACCGTCCACGGCCTGCTCGGTCCGAACGGCGCGGGCAAGACCACCGCCGTCCGCATCCTGTCGACACTCATCAAGCTCGACGGCGGCCAGGCGCAGGTGGCCGGCCTGGACGTGGCACGGCAGCCGCGGGAGGTACGGGCCCGGATCGGCCTCACCGGCCAGTACGCGGCGGTGGACGAGGTGCTGACGGGGCGGCAGAACCTGGAGATGTTCGGCCGGCTCTTCCACCTGGGCGGACGCAGGGCACGCCTGCGGGCCGGTGAGCTGCTGGAACAGTTCGACCTGGTGGACGCGGCCGACAAGGGAGTCGGCAAGTACAGCGGGGGCATGCGCCGCCGCCTGGACCTCGCCGCCTCGATGATCCTCACCCCGGCCGTGCTGTTCCTCGACGAACCGACCACCGGGCTCGACCCTCGTGGCCGAGGTGAAGTCTGGGAATCCGTACGGGCATTGGTGGCAGGCGGCACGACCGTCCTGCTGACCACCCAGTACCTGGACGAGGCCGACAAGCTCGCCTCGCACATCACCGTGATCGACCAGGGCCGCGCCATCGCCGACGACACCCCGGACGGGCTGAAGAACACGGTCGGCGGCGACCGCCTCGAGGTCGTCCTCGCCGACCGCGCCGACATCCCCCGCACCGTGAAGGTCCTCGCCAAGGTCTCCGACGCCGAACCGGAGACGAACGAGACCGAGCTGAAGGTGCACGCCCCGGTGACCGACCGCGTACTCGCCCTCACCGAGGTCGCGCGCACGCTCCAGGACGAGGGCGTCCCGGTCGAGGACATAGGCCTACGCAGGCCAAGCCTCGACGACGTCTTCCTGAGCCTGACGGGCCACCGTACAGACGCTTCGGAGAACCCCCGGGACCCGCAGAACCCCAAGGACGCCAAGGACGCCAAGGACGCGAAGGAAGGGATGGCGGCATGAGCGCGCTCGACCTGACGACCGGACAGAGCACCAGCCACAGCCGCGCCTACTGGGCCCTCGCCGACTGCTGGACCATCGTGCGCCGCGGCCTCACCCACTACCAGCGCCAACCCGTCAACATCGCCTGGGGGTTGGGGTTCCCCATCCTCTCCGTCCTCCTCTACGGATATGTCTTCGGCAGCGCGATGAAGGTGCCCGGCGGCGGGGACTACAAGGACTTCCTGATGCCGGGCATGTTCGTGATGACGATGGCCTTCGGCTTCATCAACACCGCGACGCTCGTCGTGTACGACGCCACCAACGGCGTCATCGACCGCTTCCGCTCCATGCCCATGGCCCCGTCCGCGGTCGTCGCCGGCCGCAGTGTCACCGACCTGATCGTGGCCTGCGCGGAGCTGACGATCCTGAACCTCACCGCGATCGCCATGGGCTGGCGCCCGGCAGGCGGCTTCGACTTCCTCCTCGCCTTCGGCCTCCTGCTGTGGCTGCGCCTCTCCCTGATCTGGCTCGGCGTATGGCTCGGCCTCATGGTCCCCAACCCGGAGGCGGCGGGCGGCCTGTTCGCGGTCGCCTTCCCCCTGACCATGATCTCCAGCATCTTCGTAGCCCCCCAGCTGATGCCGGACTGGCTGGGCTTCGTAGCGGCCTGGAACCCGATCTCCTCAACGGCCATGGCCACCCGAGAACTCTTCGGCACCCCGGTAGGCAGCGGGGACTCCTGGGTCGAACAGCACGCGCTGCTGATGTCGGGTCTATGGCCGGTGATCCTGACGGCGATCTTCCTACCGCTGGCGGTACGGCGCTTCCAGAAGCTCAGCAGGTGATTTAGGCGGTACGGAAATGAGGGCGCCCGGCACGGGAAAGTGCCGGGCGCTTCGCTTGCGAGCGCCAGTACGTGGCGAGCTCCCTCGACCGGGATCTCCGGAACCTCCGCCGCAGCTCGGTTGATCCACCAGACTTGCTTCTGTTTCCCAACGGAGAAGAGGCGGCAAGCATGGCGAACAGCGCACTTCTGGTGATGGACGTCCAACGGGACATCGTGGCCATCGCCGACGACGGTTCCGGATATCTGCCGCGTTTACGCAGGGCGATTGACGGTGCTCGGGCTGCAGGCATCCCAGTGATCTACGTGGTGTTCGCGTTACGGCCGGGCGATCCAGAAGTCAGCCCTCGCAACAAGGTGATCACCAACGCCGTGCGGGCCGGCCTGTTCCGCGAGGGGGCCCCTGGCACCGAGATCCATGACGACGTCGCGCCCCAGGAGGGCGAGGTCGTGGTGACCAAGAGGCGGGGGAGCGCGTTCTCGGGCAGCGACCTCGACTTGGTACTCAGGGCTCGCGATATCGACAGCCTTGTTCTCACCGGCATCGCCACCAGCGCCGTAGTGCTGTCCACCCTGTGGCACGCCATCGACCTGGACTTCGGCCTCACCGTCCTGGCGGATGCCTGCCTCGACACCGACCCCGAGGTGCACACGATGCTCACCGAAAAGCTGTTCCCGCAGTGGGCAGATGTCCTCGCCGTCGAGGACTGGCTCAAAGCCATCGCACAGGCTCAGTAGGAGCGGCGAGCGTGAGCGACGGATCGCGGTAGCCGTACGACGCCCGAAGGAGCGGTCCGGTGACGGTCGATGAGTCGTGGGAGAAGATCGAGCGGTGGCTGGCGCGGTATGCGCCTGAAGACAAGCTGCCGGGGCCGGCCAGTCCGGACGACATCGCGAGGCTTTCCGATCAGATCGGCGTCCGGCTTCCGCCGGATGTCGAGCAGTCGTTGCTGCGGCACAACGGATCGGGTTTCGTCACGATCGTCCCGCCTGGCGTTGTCCTGTATGGCGTCGACGAGATCGCGCGCGAGATCGCGCGCTCCAAGGGTCGCTTCACCAAGGGTGAAGAGAGTGTGTACGTGCCCATCGGCAACATTGGCTCGTGGGAGGAGATCGTCGACACCAGGACGGGGCGGATCGGGAGCTACGACCCCGAGCAGGGGTGTTTCTGGGAGGACGATCCGCTCTGGGCGTCATTCTCAACTGTGCTGGCGTTCGTGGCAGATGTTCTGGACTCCCCGCCGCCGTGGATCGCGATGCTGCCGGGCGAGGAAGAGTGGGAGGCGACGTATCAGGATGCTGTCTTCCCGGGCACCCTCTCGTGGACCGAGGAACTCGACGGACCTGTCGTCTGGGACATGGACAGTCTTGCCCGCCAGTTCGGGCCCCTCGGCGGCAATAACGGCAACGGCAACGGCTCCTGACGCGCGGGCCCGGCTCACTCGAGCCGCACGACAAGGGCGCCCGGTGGTGGTCACCGGGCGCCCTTCAGGGTCGTACGTGCGTGGGTCGTACGGGCGTGGTCAGAGCCGCTCGATGACGTAGTCGATGCACTTCGTCAGGGCCTCGATGTCCGCCGGGTCGATCGCCGGGAACATCGCGACGCGGAGCTGGTTGCGGCCGAGTTTGCGGTACGGCTCGGTGTCGACGATGCCGTTGGCGCGGAGGGTCTTGGCCACGGCGGCGGCGTCGATCTCGTCCGAGAAGTCGATCGTGCCGATGACCTGGGAGCGCTTGGCGGGGTCGGTGACGAACGGGTTCGCGTACTTGAGGTCTTCGGCCCAGCCGTAGAGGGTGCGGGCGGAGGTGGCGGTGCGGCGGACCGACCAGTCGAGGCCGCCCTGGCCGTTGAGCCACTCCAACTGGTCGTTGAGGAGGAACAGGGTGGCGAGGGCCGGGGTGTTGTACGTCTGGTTCTTGCGGGAGTTGTCGATCGCCGTCGGGAGCGAGAAGAACTCCGGGACGTGGCGGCCGGACGCGTGGATGCGCTCGGCGCGCTCGATGGCGGCCGGGGAGAAGAAGCCGATCCACAGGCCGCCGTCGGCGGCGAAGGACTTCTGCGGGGCGAAGTAGTAGACGTCCGTTTCGGCGATGTCGACGGGGAGGCCGCCGGCGCCGCTCGTCGCGTCCACGAGGACGAGGGAGCCCTCGTCCTCGCCCGCGACCCGCTTGATCGGGGCGGCGACACCCGTCGAGGTCTCGTTGTGAGTGAACGCGTACACGTCCACGCCCGCCTCGGCCTGCGGGTCCGGGTGCGTGCCCGGGTCGCTCGCGATGACGGTCGGCTCGGCCAGCCACGGCGCGAGCTTCGCGGCCTTCGCGAACTTGGACGAGAACTCGCCGAAGCTCAGGTGCTGCGACTTGTTCTCGATCAGTCCGTGGGTCGCGATGTCCCAGAACGCGGTGGAGCCGCCGTTGCCGAGGATGACCTCGTACCCCTCGGGGAGGGAGAAGAGGTCGCGCACGCCTTCGCGGACCTTGCCGACCAGGTTCTTGACCGGGGCCTGGCGGTGGGACGTACCCATGAGAGACGTACCGGTGGCGGCCAGCGCGTCCAGCGCCTCCGTCCGCACCTTGGAGGGGCCCGAGCCGAATCGTCCGTCGGCGGGCTTGATGTCAGCGGGAATCTGGATCTCAGCCACGCTGGGAGCCTATCCGCTCCCGGAAACCTGGGCGAAACGTCGTCCGTCGGATGAGACGGCGAACCCCGGCGTCGGACGTCAGACGAACGCGCCGGGGTTCGACGACGGGCCTGTACAGGTCCAGACAGGACCGAACGGGTCCGTACGGGTCCAGGCTGGCCCGTACGGACCCAAACAGGGTCAGTACCGCGTGGGGAACAGCTGAAGCCTGGCCTTGCTGCCGGAGACCGACTTCACCCAGATCTTCAGGTTGTTGAACTGGACGACGCCGCCGGGGCTGGTGCTGCCGGTGAGTGCCCCGCCGGCGGCCGACATCCGTACGGACCGGGAGCTGATGGACGTGATCTTCAGCTTCCCGAACCCGAACTTGTTGCTGTTGACCTTGATGGTCTTGGGCGCCGACACGGTGCCCTGGCAACGCCCGTCGTAGCAGGGCCCGTTGGCGGCCGACGCGGACGGCGTCATCAGGCCGAAGCCCAGTGCGCCCGCCGTGGTCAGCGTCAGGGCAGTCTTCGCGGCTCGCCGGCTCATACGCGTACTCATCAGTGGACCTCCTGCTTTCAAGTGGGGGAATCCTCACGGCAGTTGTAAACCCCCGGCCCGGGGACCCCTCCCGAGGAGGCGCCCGACCGCCGACCCGGGCAACACCGCTCGACGCGCACTCGACGCCTCACGCCGACGGCGCCGTATGTATGAGATCGGCTGGACAGGGCATGCGGCCGCCCCGCCGGCAGCGGCTCCCACGCGGTGAGTCGGCCGCCCATCAACTGGCCGCATCACCGGTGCGGAAGATCTGGTCCAGGCGGTGGTCCAGGACGGCGATGGCGGACTCCGGGCTGCGCTGGCCGACGAGGATGCTGGTGCCGAGTCCCGCAGACATGGCAAGCAGGCCGGCTGCCTCCAGCTGTGCGTCCACACCGGGCTCGAGCAGAGCTGCCTCTTGCGCCTGCCGGAGGAGCTGGGTTACCGCGTCTTCTGCGGCATCCGGGTTCTTGATGAAGGGTTGGGCGGCGAGTGCCTGGTCGGTCACGGCCAGAATGGCGTACGAGGTGTAGACGAAGTGGAAGGTGCGGCTGTCCTCGTCGGTCGGCAGCGCCGCCATCAGCAGCGCCTCGACCATCGCGCGCGGACCAGGGCTGTCCCCGGCGGCCCGCATACGGGCGGAGGCCCGCTCCCCGAATCTCTCCGCCAGGTGCTCGAGCCCGAAGAGCAGCAGCTTCTCCTTGGTCTGGAAGTAGTACTGCACCAGCCGCAGTGATACGCCCGCCTCTGCTGCCACATCGCGCATCCCCACGGCATGCAGCCCGCGTCGCCCGGCGACGCGGACCAGTGCCTCGGCGATCTCGGTGCGCCGTTCTGCGTGGTCCACGCGCTTGGGCATCGGCCGTTTCTCCGCTCGTCGTTCCACTGTTGCGGCCCCAGTGGGACCTTGATGATACAGCCGTACCAACATTGTGGTACGTTCGTATCACGAAAATGAGATCCGGAGGTGACCGTGTCCGAGACTGCTGTCCGTGCCCGACCCGACATAGGCCGCTACGTGAGCGATGCCTGGCGCGACCGCTACTTCGCGGCCTGCGACGCGGTCTATGCACTGGGCGCACCCGCGCTCGCGGAAGAGGACGTGGAGACCTCCTTCGGCACCACGCACGTCTACCGCTACGGCCCCGCGGACGAGGCCGCTCGATCCCGCACCCCCGTCGTCCTGGTGCACGGAGCGGGCTCCTGCTCCGCCATGTGGTACCCGAACACCCCCGCTCTCAGCGCCGACCGCCCGGTCTACGCGATCGACACCCCGGGTGATCCCGGCCGCAGCGTGCAGCGCGAATCGATCCACCAGCCCGAGCGCGCCGCACAGTGGCTGGACGAGACCCTCGCCGGACTCGGCCTGGACCGCGTGCACCTCGTCGGCACCTCCTACGGCGGATGGCTCGCTCTGAACCAGGCGCACCGCAGGCCTGGTCGCCTCGCCTCGGTCACGCTGCTCGACCCCGGCGGCCTGGAGAAAGTGGGGCTGCGCTTCTTCGTCTGGATCTTCGCCGGCCTCTTCGCGACCTTCGCGCCCAAGGCACTGCGCCCGCGGCTGGCGGCCTGGCTGGAACAGCCGGTCCTCGTCATGCCGGAACTGCGCACGATGATCAGAACGGCCGTTCGCGCCTACCGCATACGCCGCCCGGCCCCGCTTCCCCTGTCCGAGGAGGAGCTGTCCACCATCCGGACTCCGCTCTATCTGGTGCTCGGCAAGCGAAGCCTCCTCGTGCACCCGCAGCGGCAGGCGGAGCGCGTGCCGCGTCTGGTCCCCGGCGCCCGAGCCGAGATCATCTCCAACACGGGCCACGGGCCACAGATCGACCACGCGGACGAGATCAACCGCAGGATGCTGAACTTCATGGCCTCCGTCGACTGACAACCGCCCACGCCGACGGGGCCAGGACCGTGCCGAGGGATGGCCCGGTCAGAGCCTGGGCCGGTAGCGCCCGGACTGCAGACCGTTCCACCAGGGGAGCCCTCCGTCATGCGAGTGGAGGCGCTTGAGGACGTCCTCTTGCCGGGCCTGAACCTCAAGGCGCGGCAACTCATGACCGCCCACGGCAACGTGGTGGTCGACGCGGCGGGATGCGGACCGCCGGGCAGGTGTCCGCAGTGCGAGCATCCTGCCATCCGGGTCCACAGCCGACATTGGCGTCAGGCAGCCGAGTTACCCGTCGGCGGGCGGGGGTTGATCGTCCGCCTGCACGTGCGTCGGTTCTTCTGCGATCAGATCCAGTGCCCACGCCGGACGTTCGTGGAACAGGTGGCGGGCCTGACCGAGCCACGCCGCCGTTCTTCACCGGCGGCACGGTCGGTGATGAGGGCGGTCGCGACGGAACTCGGTGGGCGCCCGGGCGAGCGACTGTGCGCGAAGCTGCGGCTTCACGGCCGACGGACTGCGCTGTTGGCGCAACCGCTAGCCCCGCCGGTGCCGGTCCGCGCGCCGCGGATACTGGACATCGACGAGTCGGATGGTGCACAGCTGGAAACCGCACGGAACGCCTGCCCGGAGATCGCCGCCGCCTGCGACCTCGCACGGGAGTTCACAGACATGGTCCGTCACCGTCAGGGCCACCTCGCGGACACCGCCGATATCCGCTTGCGCGCCTCGCCACGCGGGCCCAACGTCGTCGCCTGACACCCCGACGAAGGCGACGAAGGCAGAGACAGACGATGACCGCCCAGACCCACCCCGTAGACCACGAACTCATAGAAGCCGCAGCGCACATCGCTCGCACACGCTGCCGGGGCGACAACCACACCATGGCAGCCGCGGCCCGTGCCCGGGACGGCCGGATCGTCACCGCGGTGAACGCCTACCACTTCACCGGAGGCCCCTGCGCCGAGCTGGTCCTCATCGGCACGGCGGCCGCCCAGGGCGCCTATGAGCTGGAGGCGATCGTCGCCGTGGGCAACCGCGACCGAGGGGTTGTTCCCCCGTGCGGCCGGTGCCGTCAGGTCCTCCTCGACTACTTCCCCGACCTCAAGGTCATCGTCGGCGCGGGCGACCGCCTCCGAACCGTCCTCATCACCGACTTGCTGCCCGAGAGCTACGTCTGGGCAGACCACCAGCTCGACGCCGAGAACGCCGAGAACGCCGAGAACGCCGAGAACACCGCGCCACTCAGCACGGGCTGACACCACCAGCGGCGCTACGGGTCAGGCATTGATGGCCGACCGGATGGGCAGATCGGCGAGTTCCTCGGCCCTGCGTGCCAGGAGGTAGGCGGGGTGTCCGTGGCGTTCGGTGGCGTGGACGAGTGCGAAGCCCTGAACGTCGCGGTAGTAGCGGACCAGGCCCAGGTGCCCGCAGCCGCGCCGTACCCACTCCTTACCCGTGCGGGCCGCGTGTCCAAGGGCCCACCAGGCGATCAGGGCGCCGGGGCGTTCGGCTCGGCGGGCCGGGTCGGTGAATGTGGTGGCGAGGAAGAGCGCTGGTTCGGCACGTTCGGCGTCGGTCCAACCCCAGTGCGGAGTTTCCTCGTACAGGCTGGTGCAGCCCATCAGACGCCCGTCGACATCGGTCATGGCCCAGACCGGAGTGTGGTCGTCGGCGGCTTGGGTGGCGATCTGGTCGGCACGGTCCGGCAGTTGCTCGCCGCCTTCCATGCCACGCCGGACCATCCAGGCGGCCCGGTCGCGGATCAGCGCGGCGTAGGCGGGAACGTCGGCTGCTGTGGCCGGTCGCATGACATACACGGTGTCTCCGGGGCGAGTCATGAGCGGGCGTTGCGGGTGGCGAAGTCGGCGGCGATGACGTCGGCGACGCCCTCAACCACCCAACCGCACCGGCAGCTCGAACAAATCGTTCTGCGTCACCACCGGCTTGTTGCGAAGCTCCGTCGCCGGGACCGCCAACTCCAGCTCAGGGAAGCGTTCGTACAGCGCGGGCAGTGCGACGGTCGCCTCCAGGCGGGACAGGGCCGCGCCGGGGCAGACATGCGGCCCGTGGCCGAAGGAGATGTGGCGGTTCTCCGGGACGCGTGTGATATCGAAGTCGCCGGCCGTCGGGCCGTGGGCCTTCTCGTCGCGGCCGATCGCGGCGTACGAGACGATCAGGGCGTCGCCCGCCGGGAGGACCTTGTCGCCCACCCGGACGTCCTCCGTCGCGAACCGGATCAGGACGTGAGACGTGGGCGTCGACCAGCGCAGGGTCTCCTCGATCACCGACGGCCAGTCGGCCGCCCCGGCCAGCACCAGCTCGCGCTGCTCGGGATGCGTGGACAGGTTCACGACCGCGTTGACGATGAGGGAGATCGTCGTCTCGTGACCGGCCGCCACCATCAACTGGAGTGTGGAGACGATCTCCTCGTCGGTGAGATGGTCACCGTCCTCGGAGGCGAGGATCAGTGCGCTGGTCAGGTCGTCGCCGGGAGCGGAGCGTTTCGCCGCGACCGTCTCCGCCATGATCCCCGCCAGCTCGGTGAGCGTGGCGATGACTTCCTCGGGCGGCGTCTGCGTCGAGAAGAACTTCTCGAACAGCTCCTTCAGACGGGGGAGTTGGGCCTCGTCGATGCCCATGAGATCCGCGATGACGTACATGGGGAGCGGGTACGCGAACGCCGCCTTCAGGTCGACGACTTCGGGGGCATCGGCGCCCTGGGGCAGCGCGTCGAGGAGATCGGCCGTCAGCTTGGTGATCCGCTCTCGCATCCGCTCCACCCGCCGCGGCGTGAGCGCCTGCGCGACGAGCGTACGCATCCGGCGATGCTCCGCACCGTCCACGGTGAGCATCGAACGGCCCGGGTTCGCCAGCCCGATCAGCGGCCAGTCCGGCGGGATCTCGCCGCGCCGCCAGGCGCCCCAGACGTTGATGTCCTTCACCAGCCGAGGATCCGTGAGCAGCTGCCTGGCCTCGGCATGATGCGTGACCGCCCACACCGGCACCCCGCCGGGCAACTCCACGGCGGCGAGCGGCCCCGCGGCACGCAGCCGGGCACTCTCGCCGTCGAGATCGGTGACGAAGGGGTCGAGGGCAATACGGTCCGGGGCGACCGGGCTCGTCTCGGTGGTCATGGGCAGGGGCCTCCAAGGTCGGTCGTACGGCGGTCGGTCGTACGGCGCTTGCGTGGCGGTCGGGCGTAGTACGGCGTACGGCACTTGCGTGGCCGTCAGAAGTACGGCGGCGCAGTGGCTGTGGTGGTGGTCAGAGCGTGCCGCCGCCCAATGCCGGACTCGGCGTGAACCGCACCGGCAGTTCCGTCAGCCCCCGCAGCCACGGCGACGGACGGCGCGTGAGCGACTCGGCCGGTACGGCCAGGTCCAGGTCGGGCAGCCGGTCGAGGATCACCTCGATGCCCGTACGCGCGATGACCTCCGCGACCTCCCGCGCCGGGAACGGGCAGCGGTGCTCACCGTGGCCGAAGGAGAAGTGGGCGCTGTTGCCGCCGGTGAGGGCGGAGCCGTCGAGCCGTACCTGCGGGTCGCTGTTGGCGGCCTGGAGGCCGAGCAGCAGCAGGTCGCCCGCGCGGATCCGGCGACCGCCGAGCTGGGTGTCGCGGGAGGCCCAGCGGCCGGCCACGTTCTGCGTGGGGGTGTCCTCCCACAGGACCTCGTTCATGGCCTCGGCGACACTGTGTTGGCCGCCGAACAGCGAGGCCGCGAACCGGTCGTCCGTCAGCATCAACCGCAACGAGTTGCCGATCCAGTCCGCCGTCGGCTGATGACCCGCGGCCATCATCACCATCAGGTCCTGCGTGATCTCCTCATACGTGAAACCGGAACCGTCCGCGAGCATGCGGCTCACCACGTCGTCCGCGGGCCGCGCCGCCCGGTCCGCGACCAGTCGCGCCATGGACGTGGCGAGATGCCGCTGCCCCGCGAGGGCGTTCTCGCGCCCGTTGATCATGTCGTTGAGGGCGGTGACCAGACCCGGCCCCTGCTCCTCGGCGAACCCGTACAGCGTCGCCAGGACGCGCACGGGCAGCAGCATCGCGTAGTCCGCGACGATGTCCGTCTCGCCCTTGGCGCAGATCGCGTCGATCAGCTCGTCGGCGAACTTCTCGGCGTGGCCGCGCAGTTCGAAGGCGTCGACGGCTTCGAGCGCGTCGCTGATCATCGCGGCGCGCTCGCGGTGCCGCTCGCCGACCGTGTAGAGGATCGACGGCTGCCCACGCCCGATCATCGGCAGCAGCGGCCAGTCATCGGGGATGCGCGGCCACTGACTCCACAGGCCCGAGTCCCGGCTGAACAGCACGGGATCGCCGGTGACCTGGTGCAGCTCGCGATAACCGAGCACGAGCCACGCCGGTACGTCCCCGTCGAGCAGCACCGGCGCCACGGCACCGTGCTCGCGCCGCAACTCCCGGTACAGCACGGCAGGTTCGGCCTGGAACCGCTCCCCGCCGAGAGCAACGGGTCGCGTCGTAGCCGTTTCAGTCGTCTCAGAGATTTCGGAGGCCAACGAGCACCTGCTCCAGTATGTCGGGATCGGGGGCGTCGCCCGTATCGCCCCGGCGCGGATGGCGGGCCCGGACGCGGCCCGCGGCGAGGAGGTCGGAGAGCAGGATCCGGGTGATGCTCACCGGCAGCCGCAGCAGGGCGGCGAGTTCCACGACCGCCGTCGGCCGCTCGCACAGCCGCAGGATCGCCGCGTGCTCGGACTGCATGCCCGGCACCGGATCGCACTCGGCGACGATCAGCGTGACCAGGTCGAAAGGGGTGTCGGGTGCGGACCGGCTGCGTCCTCCGGTGAGCGTGTAGAGCCGGTCGGGCGCGTCGTCCCTGCCCGGGCGGCTCATGACGTACGCGGCAGCGCGTTCAGGTGTCCGCCGAGCTGTGCCACGAACTCGCTCATGTTGTGCCCGACGGCCGCGGCGTCCGCCTCCTCGTCGGTGACCACGGCGAGGTGTACGCCCGCGCCCGCCTCGACGATGAACAGGACCCCGCCGTAAAACTCGGCCATCGCCGACCGAATGCCCCCACTGCCGTCCCCGAACTCCACGGACGCCCCATGGGTCAACGACTGGATCCCCGCGGCGATCGCGGCCAGCTGATCGGCCTGGTCCGAGGTGAGCCCTCCCGTACGGCACAGCTTCAGCCCGTCACGGGAGAGCACGAGCGCGTGCCGGGCACCCGAAGTGCGTTCCAGCAGGCCCTCGATGAGCCAACTGAGCTTCTCGTCGGCGTTCACGGTCGCGGTGGTGCCGGTCATGGGGTGGGGTCGCCTTCCGGGTGGGGGGTCGCGTGGGCGGGGAGTTGCGGGGTGGGGGACGGCTCGGTGGCGGGCGTGGAGTCCCGTACGACGTGATCGGCGCCGTCGGCTCGTACGGCCTCGTCCGCCGCCGCGGCCCGTACCGCCTGACGGAAGCTGCCGAAGCGGGCGGCGCGGATGCGGGCGTTTTCGGCGGGGGTGGGGCGGGGTGAGGTGGCTGCGGGGGTGGGGCGGGTGCGCTCGGCTTGGGCCTCGGCTTCGGCGAGGGTGCGGCCCCGGCGGCGCTTGGGGAGCCCGCTGGCGGTGTCGGGCTCGCTGTCGCTGCTGCTCCCGGTCCCGGTTCCGATCCCGTTCTCGCCGGTGCGGTCCGGGGATTCATGGGTGGGGACGGGCTCCGGGTCCAGGTCGGGGAGGGCGCGGGCGGTGGCGTACGACTCCGGGGTGGGGGGCGGGATCGGGACCGGTGGCCGTGGCGTGGTCTGCGGCGGGGTGGGTGCGGATTCCGGAGCGGCCGGTCCAGTGAGGCCGTACGCCCCTGCGGTGCGCGCCTGGGACTGAGTCTGGCCCTCGGGCTTGGTCTGCGGCCAGGCGGGGGCGGGTTCCGGGGCGACCGGTCCGGTGAGGCCGTACGCCCCGGAGATCCGGGCCTGGATCTCGACGCTGGGCTTGGTTCGCGGCGGGGTGGGTGCGGATTCCGACGCGGAGGGTTCGGTGAGGCCGTATGCCCCTGAGGCTTGGGCCTGCACCTCGACGCCGGGCTTGGCCCGCGGCGGGGTGGGTGCGGATTCTGGCCCGGTGGGTCCGGTGGGTCCGGTGGGTCCGGTGGGTCCGGTGGGTCCGGTGGGGCCGTACGCCCCTGGGGTCCAGGCCTCAACCTCGACGCCCGGCTCGGTCCGCGGCGCGTCGGGCGCGGATTCCGGCGCGGCCGGTCCGGTGAGGCCGTACGCCCCTGAGGCCCGGACGTGGACCTCGACGCCAGACCTGGCCCGCGGCAGCGCGGCAGGCGCCGGCTCCGGAGCCCCCGGCCCCGCGAGGATGTCCTGGGGGATCAGGACGAGGACGCCCGTGCCGCCGCGGGCGGAGGGGCGGAAGGAGACCTTCAGCCCGTACTTGCGGGCGAGGCGGCCGACGACGGCGAGGCCGAGGCGGGTGCCGGTGAGGCCGCCGACCTCGGTGGTTTCTCCAGCGACAGCGCGTTCGGCGCGGCGCAGCTGTACGTCCCCCATGACCAGGCCCGCGTCCTCGACGGAGACGATGACGCCGGCCGGTACTTCCTCTACGTAGACGTGCACTTCGGAGGTGGGCGGCGAGAAGTTCGCGGCGTTGTCGAGGAGTTCGGCGAGCGCGTGCATGACGCCTTCGGCGGCGTGCCCGGCGACCGCGGCCTCGCTGGCCGAGTGGAGGCGGACGCGCTGGTAGCCGCTGATCCGGCCCATGGCGCCGCGCAGGATCGACTCCATGACGATCGGCCGCGCCCAGCGGCGCCCCGAACGCGCGCCCGCGAGGACGGCGACGGAGTCGGCGAGACGGCCCGCCTGGGCGGTGCGGTGGTCGAGGTGGAGGAGGTCGGCGAGTACGTCCTCGTCGGAGTGCTTCTCCTCCATGGCCCGCAGATCGGCGAGCATGCTGGTGGCCTGGGCCTGCATCCGCCCGGCGGCGTTGGCGGCGGCGGAGATGGCGGCGCCGCCCTCGGTCCTGGTCCGGCGCAACTCCTCGGCCAGGCGGGCGTTCTCCGCACCGAGCCGGGCGCGCTCCTGCGCGAGTTCGGCGCTCAGGCGTGTCTTCTCCTGGGCGAACTGATCAGCCTCGTGTACGCGTACCCGCTCGAACTCCTCGGTGAGCCGGGCCTGTTCGCGGGCGGACTCCGCGGCGATCCGCGCCCGCTCCTGAAGCAGCCGCCCCGCATCGTCGGTGACCGCTTCGAGCCGACGCCGTAACAGGCGCGCCTTCTGCGTGGCGTGGCTCGCGAAGGCGACGACGGCGCATAACAGCAGAGCGGCGGCTCCAGCACCGAATCCGAGAGGCACGCGGAACGACTCCGGGGCCGCGACCACCGCCCCGACAACGGCCAACGCGGTCGGCACGGCGGCGATCAACGGCGCGGACGCTACGGCACGCAGGCTGGGACGCTCGCCCCTGGAGTGCGCGAGGGACGGCCGATCTGTACTGGGGCGCGCTGGAGGGATGGGCGCGGTCATGAATCGTGTCCTCGGTCGTGTCCTGGGCGGGAAGCGACACCTGGTGCTCAACTGGCCGTCACTATATGGGAGTTCGTGATCGTAATGGGAAGGTTCGGGAGTGGCCTTCACAACTCGGGCACGAATACCGTTGCCGCCGCGCTCAGCTCACTGGAGCGGGGTGTCCGGGAGCATGCCGTGGGCGAGGAGCTGCGTGCCCTTGCCGAACTGGATGGACCGGTGCGGTCGGCGGCCGGGACTGTCTCCCGCAGAGATTGATGCGATGAAGGAGCGGGAGGCCCCGCTCCTTCATCGCATCAATTACCGGATGTCGCATCGGGTTTGCGGTGTCCCGGTTGCAGGGGGTGGCCTCACGGGTTGAGGTCGATGAACCGCTGTCCTTGCCAGCGGTCCGGAACGACGGTGGCGACGAAGGCGCCGTCGGGACGTTCCGGTGTGGGGCGGGCCGCGAATCGGGTGTGGGGCGCGGCCCAGGTGTCCTCCGCTGCGACGGCCAGGGCCGAGGACAGGTCAAGGTCGAGGAGCGTGATGCCTTCGAGGCTGGCGATGTGTTCGGCCGTGCCACGCCGGGCGCGATCGGCTTCTACGAGGGCGCAGGTGGGGGTGTAGAGAAACCAGCCCTGTTCGTTCGAGGCCCGGTGGATCAGGCGTGAGGCCGGGATGCTTGCCTCGGCTTGCCGCCACCATGGCAGTGTCGTCCAGGATGACGTGAAGGGCATCGCTCATCGGGCGCCCGCCTCGGTCATGCGGCGGTCGAGCTCGGCGTCGAGACGCGTCTCCTCCGCCGGGGTGGGGTCGTAACCATTCCACTCGCGCAGCATCGCGCGGGTCCGCTCGGCGCGCTCCGTCCGCTCGGCGGGAGTGAGGAGCGTCCCGGCGAGTCGGGTGAGGTAGGCGCGCAGGGACATGCCTTCGCCTGCCGCTATGGCGGCGAGCCGGTCGCGGGCGTCGGAGGGGATGCGGATGTTCGCGTCAGTCATGAGGTCAGGGTGCGGGTGCGTACCCGTAGCCGCGCAAGCCTCATACCCCGCATGAGTGGCGATTCGAACGCCTGACCCCCGGCGGAGCCCGTAAGCCGCTAAGTGGCTTTACGCCCCTTGCGTAGGCCACTATTCTGTACGACGAAGTGCAGCATGCTGAACAGAGTCGAACCTCCTGGATGGCCCTCGTGAACCTCCGCCGCGCAGACCGCTCCCTGTCGCCCGACGCGACCGCGGCCGTGGGTGCCGCCACGCAGCCGGAGGCTGTCGCGGCGCCCGGAGGCGGACCGGGCCCGAGGAGGCGGCGGGGCTCCCTCGGCCCCGTCGGGCTGGTGCTCGCCGGATGCGTGTCCGTTCAGTTCGGTGGGGCGCTGGCCGTGAGTCTGATGTCGCGGGCCGGGGCGCTCGGGGTGGTGAGCCTGCGGCTTGTGGTCGCCGCCGTCGTGCTGGTCGTCGTCTGCCGGCCCCGGCTGCGGGGGCATTCGCGGGCCGACTGGGGAACCGTCATCCTCTTCGGCATCACCATGGCCGCCATGAACGGGCTCTTCTACCAGGCGGCCGCCCGCATCCCGCTCGGCCCCGCCGTCACCCTCGAAGTCCTCGGCCCCCTCGCGCTCTCCGTCCTGGCCTCCCGCCGCGCGATCAACTTCGTCTGGGCCGGTCTCGCCCTCGCCGGTGTCTTCCTGCTCGGCGGCGGAGGCTTCGGCTCGCTCGATCCGGTCGGCGTCGCGTTCGCCCTGTCCGCGGGGGCCATGTGGGCGGCGTACATCATCTTCAGCGCGCGTACGGGTCGCCGGTTCCCGCAGGCCGACGGGCTCGCGCTGGCCATGGTGATCGGGGCGGTGCTGTTCCTCCCGCTGGGCATCGTCGAGTCGGGAGCGAAGCTCCTGAACCCGACGGCCATCGCCCTGGGCGCCGCCGTCGCCGTCCTCTCCTCCGTCCTCCCGTACACCCTCGAACTCCTCGCCCTGCGCCGCCTCCCCGCCTCCACCTTCGCGATCATGATGAGCCTCGAACCGGCCATCGCCGCCATCGCCGGTTTCCTCATCCTCAGCCAGACCCTCACCCTGACGGAGTCCCTCGCGATCGCCCTGGTCATCGCGGCGAGCATGGGTGCGGTGCGGACGCAGGTCGGACGGGGGAAGGCCCGGAACGTCACCTGAGCCGTCGCACGTGACGCGTACATGTGGCGCGTGCCACAGGCGTGCCTGTCATACGACGGAGAGGTCGGCGTCGTGTCGGAAGTGCATGCGTCCGCATGCGCCAACGAAGACGCCAACCACGGGGTTGATCACCATGCGAAAGAGCCTTTCCCTTCTCGCCGTTGCCGCCGGAGCCGTCGCCACGCTCGGTCTCGCCGGGCCTGCCGCGCAGGCCCAGGACGCGGGGGCCGTTCAGGCCCAGGACGTGAACTGCAGCACCGGCATCAGCGAGAGCGACGACCTGGAGGGCTACGCCTTCTGCGACAACAACACCGCCGGACCCATCGAGTTCCGCGTGAACCTGGTCTGCGGCTGGTCGGCCGACGTCTCCAGCGAGTGGGTCCGCCTGGAGCCCGGCACGGGCGCACAGGCCGTCGCGGGCTGCCCCCCGCTGAGCACGGGCATCGGCGAGATCAGCGCGGAGCACCGCCCGGTCTGACGACCGGGAGCGGCACAGAGCAGGAGGGCCCGCACGCCCAGGCGTGCGGGCCCTCACTCGTCGGAGTCCGGTGCGGTACCGCCCCTAAAAGGAGGCCGCAGGCCTTCCTTTTAGGGGCGCGGGGCTGTCTCAATTTGCGGCTCCGCCGCGCGGGCGCGACCAGCCACAACGGACCCGCACGTTTGACCAACCTCCAGCGGAGCGCCCCGCTGGAAAAGTTTCCAAGCACGCTTGCTTGTTTTTCCGGCGACTGCCATGCTCCGGAACACACCAAGCAAACCGCCGTCCCCGGAGGGGCTTGTGTCCGACCCCGCGCCCGTACTCGACGACCTGCGCGACGAGAGCGACGAACTCGACCGGCTCGTAAGGGAGTTGAGCGAGGACGAGTGGGCGCGTGCGACGCCCGCGCCCGGCTGGAGCGTTGCCCACCAGATCGCGCACCTCGCCTGGACCGACCGGGCCGCGCTGCTCGCGGTGCACGATCCGGAGGCCTTTGCGCGGCAGGTGCAGAAGGCCTTCGGGTCCTCGGACACCTTCGTGGACGAGGGCGCCGAGGAGGGCGCCGGACTCCCGCCCGCCGAGCTCCTCGCGCGGTGGCGTAAGAGCCGCGCGCTCCTCCAGGTCGCGCTGCGAGCGGCACCGCCCGGCGCGCGCTTCGCCTGGTTCGGGCCGCCGATGTCCACCGCCTCCATGGCCACCGGCCGGATCATGGAAACCTGGGCCCACGGGCAGGACATCGCCGACGCGCTCGGCCTCGTACGCACCCCCACCGACCGGCTCCGCCATGTCGCGCGCATCGGCGTCCGCGCCCGCGACTTCGCCTTCTCCGTACGGGGGTTGAGCGCGCCGGAAGAGGAGTTCCGCGTCGAGCTCGTGGCGCCGTCGGGGGACGACGTATGGGCGTACGGCCCCGAAGACGCACCCCAGCGCGTCACCGGCCCTGCGCTCGACTTCTGCCTGCTGGTCACCCGGCGCGCCCACCGCGCCGACCTAGCCGTGCACGCCGAAGGGCCGGACGCCGACCGCTGGCTGGACATCGCCCAGGCCTTCGCGGGACCGCCGGGCGTGGGCCGCGAGCCCAAGGGCCCCAAGGGAGCCACCGGGTGAGCCCGCAAACGAGCACGGAACCGATCCCGGAATCGCGCCCGGAACCGATCCCGGAACCGGCGGCCCCACCCCTCCGCATCGGCAACGCCTCCGGCTTCTACGGCGACCGTTTCGACGCGATGCGCGAGATGCTCACCGGCGGCCCCCTGGACGTCCTCACCGGCGACTACCTCGCCGAACTCACCATGCTCATCCTGGGACGGGACCGGCAAAAAGACCCCCGCGCCGGGTATGCCCGCACCTTCCTGCGCCAGCTGGAGGAATGCCTCGGGCTCGCGCACGAGCGAGGCGTACGCATCGTCGCCAACGCCGGTGGCCTCAATCCGGCCGGACTCGCCGACGCCGTAAGGGAGTTGGCCGACCGCCTCGGCATCCCGTGCCGCGTCGCCCACGTCGAAGGCGACGACCTCACCCCCCTCCCCCACTCTCGGCTTCGCTCGAGCGGGGGGACCCCCACACCGGGGCGCCTCGCCGCCCACGCCTACCTCGGCGGCTTCGGTATCGCCGCCTGTCTGCGCGCGGGCGCGGACATCGTCGTCACCGGCCGTGTCACCGACGCCGCGCTGGTCACCGGGCCCGCCGTCGCCCACTTCGGCTGGCGGCAGGACGACCACGACCGGCTCGCGGGCGCCGTCGTCGCCGGGCACGTCCTGGAATGCGGCACCCAGGCAACCGGCGGCAACTACGCACACTTCACCCACCACCCCCGCAGCACCTTCCTCCACCCCGGCTTCCCGCTCGCCGAACTCCACGCGGACGGCTCCAGCGTCATCACCAAGCACGACGGCACCGGCGGCCTCGTGGACGTCGGCACGGTCACCGCGCAGCTTCTGTACGAGACGGGCGCCGTCCGGTACGCGGGCCCCGACGTCACTGCCCGCCTCGACTCCGTACGGCTCACCCAGCAGGGCCCGGATCGCGTACGCATCGACGGCGTACGTGGCGAGCCCCCACCGCCCACTCTCAAGGTCGGCCTCAACCGGCTCGGCGGCTTCCGCAACGAAGTCGTCTTCGTCCTCACCGGACTTGAGATCGAGCAGAAGGCGGCCCTCGTACGGGACCAGATGGAAGCCGCGCTTGCGAACGCCAAGTCACGTCCCAATGACGTGAGTTGGGAGCTGGCCCGCACCGATCGGGCCGACGCCCCGACCGAGGAGACCGCGAGCGCGCTGCTCCGGCTCGTGGTGCGGGACGCCGATCCCGAGGTGGTGGGGCGCGCGCTGAGCGGGGCCGCGGTCGAGCTGGCGCTGGCCAGTTACCCGGGATTCCATGTCACGGCGCCACCCGGGAAGGGCAGCCCGTACGGGGTGTTCGAGGCCGCGTACGTCGAGCAGGGCGCCGTCCCGCATACGGCCGTGCTGCCCGACGGCAGCCGCGTACGCATCGATCCGCCGCTCCTGACGCGCCTGCTCGCGGACCTGGACGAACCGCTGGTGTTGCCGGAGCCGTTGCCCGACGGCCGGGTGCGGCGGGCGCCGCTCGGGCTGGTCGCCGGTGCCCGCAGCGGCGACAAGGGCGGCGACGCGAACGTCGGGGTCTGGGCCCCCACGCACGACGCCTGGCGCTGGCTCGCGCACACCCTCACCGTCGACCGCTTCCGCGAACTCCTCCCAGAAACCGCCGGCTTGAGGGTCGTACGGCACGTACTGCCCAACCTCCGCGCCCTGAACTTCGTCGTCGAGGGACTCCTCGGCGAGGGCGTGGCCTCGCAAGCCCGCTTCGACCCGCAGGCCAAGGCCCTCGGCGAATGGCTCCGCTCCCGTCACCTGGACATCCCGGAGGCGCTCCTATGACCGTCCTGGCGACCACGCTCGACACCACAGGGCCCGACTACACGGCCCACCGCGAAGCCATGCTCGCCAAGCTCGCCGAACTCGACGCCGAGCACGCGAAGGCCCTCGCGGGCGGCGGCGAGAAGTACGTCACCCGGCACCGCGAACGCGGCAAGCTGCTCGCCCGCGAACGCATCGAGTTGCTCCTCGATCCGGACACGCCCTTCCTGGAACTCAGCCCGCTGGCGGGGTGGGGGAGCGAGTACACCGTCGGCGCCTCGCTCGTCACCGGGATCGGCGTCGTCGAGGGCGTGGAGTGCCTGATCACCGCGAACGACCCGACCGTACGCGGCGGAGCCAGCAACCCCTGGAGCCTCAAAAAGGCGCTGCGCGCCAACGACATCGCCCTCGCAAACCGGCTGCCGTGCATCAGCCTGGTCGAGTCCGGTGGCGCCGATCTGCCCTCCCAGAAGGAAATCTTCATCCCTGGGGGCGCGATTTTCCGCGACCTCACCCGGCTGTCCGCCGCCGGGATCCCGACCCTGGCGGTCGTCTTCGGCAACTCGACCGCCGGTGGCGCGTACATCCCCGGTATGTCCGACCACGTGATCATGGTCAAGGAGAGGGCGAAGGTGTTCCTTGGCGGGCCGCCCCTGGTGAAGATGGCCACCGGCGAGGAGAGCGACGACGAGTCCCTGGGCGGCGCCGAGATGCACGCGCGCGTGTCGGGTCTCGCGGACCACTTCGCGGTCGACGAGCCGGACGCCCTCCGCCAGGCCCGCCGGGTGATCGCGCGCCTCAACCACCGCAAGGCGTACGGCGATCCAGGGCCGGCCGCGCCTCCCAAGTACGACGAGGACGAGCTCCTGGGCATCGTCCCCGGAGACCTGAAGGTGCCCTTCGACCCGCGCGAGGTCATCGCCCGGATCGTCGACGGCTCCGACTTCGACGAGTTCAAGCCGCTCTACGGGACGAGCCTCACCACCGGGTGGGCCACGCTCCACGGCTATCCGGTGGGCGTGCTGGCCAACGCCCAAGGGGTGCTGTTCAGCGAGGAGTCCCAGAAGGCGGCCCAGTTCATCCAGCTCGCCAACCAGCGCGACATTCCGCTGCTGTTCCTGCACAACACCACCGGCTACATGGTCGGCAAGGAGTACGAGCAGGGCGGCATCATCAAGCACGGCGCGATGATGATCAACGCGGTGTCCAACTCGACGGTCCCGCATCTCTCCGTGCTCATGGGGGCCTCGTACGGGGCCGGTCACTACGGGATGTGCGGGCGGGCGTACGACCCACGCTTCCTGTTCGCCTGGCCCAGCGCCAAGTCGGCCGTCATGGGGCCTCAGCAGCTCGCAGGCGTTCTGTCGATCGTGGCCCGGCAGTCCGCGGCCGCCAAGGGGCAGCCGTACGACGAGGAGGGTGACGCGGCGCTGCGCGCCATGGTGGAGCAGCAGATCGAGGCCGAGTCCCTGGCGATGTTCCTGTCCGGGCGGCTGTACGACGACGGGGTCATCGACCCGCGCGACACCCGCACCGTCCTCGGCCTGTGCCTGTCCGCGATCCACACGACGCCCTACGAGGGCGTACGCGGTGGCTTCGGCGTCTTCCGGATGTGAGGGGGTCCCTGTGATTTCCAGTGTGCTGGTCGCCAACCGGGGCGAAATCGCCTGTCGCGTCTTTCGCGCCTGCGGTGAGTTGGGAATCCAAACGGTCGCCGTGTACTCGGACGCCGACGAAAACGCCCTCCACGCGCGCGTGGCCGACACGGCGGTACGGCTGCCGGGTGCGGCGCCATCGGATACGTACCTGCGCGGCGAACTGATCGTGAAGGCGGCCCTGAACGCGGGCGCGGACGCCGTGCATCCCGGCTACGGCTTCCTCTCCGAGAACGCTGACTTCGCCCGAGCCGTCCTCGACGCGGGCCTCGTCTGGATCGGCCCCCCGCCCGAGGCGATCGAGGCGATGGCCTCCAAGACACGCGCCAAGGAGCTGATGGGGCTCGCGTCGATGACCGACGCCAAGGACGTCACGGAGGACGATCTGCCCGTTCTGGTGAAGGCCGCCGCGGGCGGAGGCGGGCGCGGTATGCGTGTCGTACGCCGACTCGCCGACCTGGAAGGCGAGTTGGGGGCAGCGCGCGCCGAGGCCCAGAGCGCCTTCGGAGATGGCGAGGTCTTCATCGAGCCCTACGTGGAGGGCGGCCGGCATGTCGAGGTACAGATCCTCGCCGACACGCACGGCACGGTGTGGCCGCTCGGCACCCGCGACTGCTCCCTCCAGCGCCGCCACCAGAAGGTCATCGAGGAGGCCCCGGCACCGGGTTTGACATCCGAACTGACCGACTCCTTGTACGCGATGGCGGTACGAGCGGCCCGTACGGTCGACTATGTGGGCGCGGGCACGGTCGAGTTCCTCGTAGCCGATGGCAAGGCGCACTTCCTGGAGATGAACACGCGGCTGCAGGTCGAACACCCCGTCACGGAGGCCGTGTTCGGCATCGACCTCGTGGCCCACCAGATCCGAATCGCCGAAGGCGCCGCCCTGGACGACAGCCCGCCCCTCCCGTCCGGCCACGCGATCGAGGCCCGCCTGTACGCGGAGGACCCGGCGAACGGCTGGACCCCGCAGACCGGCACCCTGCACCGCCTCACCGTCCCCGGCATCCGCCTCGACACGGGCTACGAGGACGGCGACACGATCGGCGTCCACTACGACCCGATGCTCGCCAAGGCCGTCGCGTACGCCCCCACGCGCGCGGAGGCCGTGCGCAAGCTGGCCGGCGCCCTGGAGAGGGCGACGATCCACGGCCCGGTCACGAACAGGGATCTCCTCGTACGCTCGCTCAGGCACGCGGAGTTCACGTCGGGCCGTATGGACACGGGCTTCTACGACCGGCACCTGGGCGAGCTGACCGAGTCTCGATGCGACCCGTATGCCCCCTTGGCCGCCGCCCTCGCCGATGCGCAAGGCCGCTCCCGCTTCGGCGGCTGGCGCAACCTGCCCTCACAACCGCAGACCAAGCGCTACCTGATGGACGGCACCGAGTACGAGGTCCGCTACCACCACACCCGCGACGGTCTGACCGCCGAAGGGGTACGCGTCCTGCACACGGCCGCCGACAGGGTCGTACTCGAAGTGGACGGCGTACGAAGGAACTTCGAGGTGGCCTGCTGCGGCGACGAGGTGTACGTGAACACCACCGCCCTCAAGGCCCTGCCCCGCTTCCCCGACCCCACGGCCCAGCAAGAGCCCGGCTCCCTGTTGGCACCGATGCCGGGCACGGTCGTACGGATCGCGGAGGGGCTGGCCGAGGGGTCCGCCGTGTGGGCAGGGGAGCCCCTCATCTGGCTGGAGGCGATGAAGATGGAGCACAAGATCTCGGCCCCGGTCTCGGGCACGCTCAGCGCACTGCACGCGACTCCAGGCCAGCAGGTGGAGCCCGGCACCTTGCTAGCGGTGGTCCAGGACAACGAACCCCCTTCCCCCTGAGGAGCCCCATGTCCCCCGTCGTGGAAACCGAAGAACACGCAGCGCTCCGAGCAGCCGTCGCAGCCCTGGGCAAACGCCACGGCCGCAACCACACCCCCGAAGACCTCTGGTCCGAGACGGCCAAACTCGGCTACCTAGGAGTCAACCTCCCCGAGGAATACGGCGGCGGAGGCGGCGGCATATCCGAACTCTCCATAGTCCTGGAGGAGTTGGGAGCCGCAGGCTGCCTCCTCCTCATGATGATCGTGTCGCCGGCGATCTGCGGCACAGTAATCGCCCGCTTCGGCACAACAGAGCAGAAGCAGGAGTGGCTACCGGGCCTCGCAGACGGCACCCGCCTCATGGCCTTCGGCATCACCGAACCGGACGCCGGCTCCAACAGCCACCGCCTCACCACCACAGCCCGCCGGGACGACAACGGCACCGACTGGCGACTCACCGGCCGCAAGGTCTTCATCTCCGGAGTGAACAAGGCCGACGCCACCCTCATCGTCGGCCGCACGGAGGACGCACGCACAGGCAGGCTCAAGCCCTGCCTGTTCATCGTCCCGCGCGACGCGGCCGGCTTCGAGCACCGCCGTATCGACATGGAACTCCACACCACGGAGTACCAGTTCGAGCTCACCCTCGACGACGTACGGCTGCCCGCGGACGCCCTCGTCGGCGACGAGGACGCCGGCCTGCTCCAGCTCTTCGCGGGCCTCAACCCGGAGCGCATCATGACGGCCGCGTTCGCGATCGGCATGGGCCGCTACGCGCTGTCCAGGGCGGTCGAATACGCCCGCGAGCGCACCGTATGGAAGGAACCCATCGGCGCCCACCAGGCCATCGCGCACCCCCTCGCCCAGGCGCACATCGACCTCGAACTCGCCCGCCTGATGATGCAGAAGGCCGCCGCCCTGTACGACGCGGGCGACGACACCGCCGCCGGGGAGGCCGCCAACATGGCGAAGTACGCGGCAGGCGAGGCCTGCGTGAAAGCCGTCGACCAGTCCGTACACACCCTCGGCGGCAACGGCCTGACCAGCGAGTTCGGCCTCGCCTCGCTCATCACGGCGTCCCGCGTGGCCCGGATCGCCCCCGTCAGCCGGGAGATGATTCTCAACTACGTCTCCCACCAGACCCTGGGCCTGCCCAAGTCGTACTGACCGGCAATGTCGCCGTGTCAGCCGCACCAGGAGGAGCCATCGCCTGTGACGGACATCGAGCCCCTTATACGTTCCGCACACCACCGCGGCATCACCACCCTCACCCTCGACTCACCGGCCAACCGCAACGCCCTGTCCATCGCCCTCGTGGCCGAACTGGCGGACGCGCTGAAGCAGAGCGGCAAGGACAGCGACGTACGCGCCGTCGTCCTCACCCACACCGGGAACACGTTCTGCGCGGGCGCCGACCTCCGCTACACCCCGCAGCCGACGGCGATCGTCCGGCTGCTGAGGCAGATCATCGAGCTGCGCAAACCCGTCGTCGCCCGCGTCACCGGGCACGTACGGGCGGGCGGCCTCGGCCTGCTCGGCGCCTGCGACATCGCGGTCGCGGGCGCCGAGGCCAGCTTCGCCTTCACGGAGGTACGCATCGGAGTCGCGCCCGCCGTCATCTCGCTGCCGCTCCTGCCCCGCACCGATCCGCGCGCCCTCAGCCGCTACTACCTCACCGGCGAGGACTTCGGATCGGCCGAAGCGGCACGCATCGGCCTGCTCACGGCGGCCGGCAGCGACGTGGACGAGGTACTCGAACCCATCCTCGACGGCCTGCGCCGTGCCTCACCCCAAGGCCTACGGGAGACGAAGCGTTTGCTCACGGCTAAGGTGCTGGAGTCCTTCCACCAGGACGCCGGCGAACTGGCCGGGCTCTCGGCCCGCCTGTTCGCCTCCGCCGACGCCCGCGAGGGCATAACGGCCCTCCTCGAACGACGGGATCCCGAATGGGTGCTGTGAACGCCGGGCTTGTGGACCCCAAGCAGGACCGCGCCCCCAAGCAGGACCGCAGCCGCGCCACCCGGCAGCGGCTGCTCGAAGCCGCCGTGGCCTGCCTCGCCGAACACGGCTGGGCCGGCTCCACGGTCTCCGTCGTCGCCGAACGCGCCGGGGTCTCCCGCGGCGCCGCCCAGCACCACTTCCCGACCCGCGAGGACCTCTTCACGGCAGCGGTCGAGTACGTCGCCGAACAACGCTCCACCGCCCTGCGCGACCTCTTCCCCGACGGCCCCGCTAACCGCCGCGCCGTCGTCCGCGCCCTCGTCGACCTCTACACCGGCCCACTCTTCCGCGCCGCCCTCCACCTCTGGGTCGCCGCCTCCAACGAGGACCAACTCCGCCCCCGCGTCACGGAATTGGAGGCCCGCGTAGGCCGCGAAACCCACCACATAGCCGTGGACCTCCTCGGCGCGGACGAATCCCGCCCCGGCGTCCGCGAAACCGTCCAGGGCCTCCTGGACATGGCCCGAGGCCTGGGCCTCGCCAACCTCCTCACGGACGACGGCGCGAGGCGCGAGCGGGTTGTCGCGCAATGGGGCGAGATCCTGGACGAGGTCCTGGACTGACACCCCACGGACCCCGAATCGCGCACGCACCCCGACCGAACACGGACCCCCGGCCCACCACGGACCCCCGGCCGCTCAGGGACTGAGCCGCTCCACCCGCCACCCACCGCCCGGCGTCGCCACATACCGCAGCCGGTCGTGCAGCCGGTTCTCCCGCCCCTGCCAGAACTCGACCGACTGCGGCTCGACACGGAAACCACCCCAGTTCGGCGGCACCGGAACCTGCTCGCCCTCCGGGTAACGCGCCGCCAACTCCGCGTACGCCGCGTCGAGTTCGTCCCGCGACGACACCACAGCGGACTGCGTGCTGGCCCAGGCACCGAGCTGGGAGCCGTGCGGGCGGGTCCGGAAGTACGCGGCCGTCTCATCACGCCCCGTACGCCGTGCGACACCGCTGACGACGACCTGGCGGGCCAGTGCGTGCCAGGGGAACAGCAGCGAGAGGTACGCGTTCTCCGCCAGGTCGCGGGCCTTGCGGGACTCGTAGTTCGTGTAGAAGACGAAACCCCGCTCGTCGAACTGCTTCAGCAGCACCGTCCGCGAACTCGGCAGCCCCGCCGCGTCCACCGTGGACACGACCATGGCGTTCGGCTCGTACACCGCGCCCTGCGCCGCGGCCTTCGCCGCCTGCCGGAACCAGTGCGCGAACTGCTCCATCGGGTGGTCGGCCAGCTCGGTCTCGTCGAGTCCCTCGGCCCGGTACTGCTTACGCATCAGGGCCGGGTCGAGGACGGGGTCATGGTCGGTCACGCGGTCATCTTGCCGCATCCCGATCGCCCCACAACGAGGGGTCCCCGCCGGGCGTGTGCTTCGTCACACGTGGCACTGAGTGCCGCGAACTCTCCCCAAAGGTGGCACCAAGGGATATCGTCCTGTGGCCGAAACGGGTGACCGCCCGCCGCAGCGGGCATCACCGGGGTACGCACGTACGTACGGACCGCGAGTCCAGCAACGACCGCGGAACCGCACGTCGGCAACCCGCCCATGACTGACGTACGCACAACCGGCAACCCCGAACGCAATCCCAAAAACGCAATCCCAAAAACGCAACCCCGCACCGCACCATCCGTCGCCCACATCATGAGGAGCCGCCTGATGTCCGACTTCGTACCCGGACTCGAGGGAGTCGTCGCTTTCGAGACGGAGATCGCCGAACCGGACAAGGAGGGCGGCGCCCTGCGATACCGGGGCGTCGACATCGAGGATCTGGTCGGCCACGTCTCCTTCGGCAACGTCTGGGGGCTCCTCGTCGACGGCGCCTTCAACCCCGGCCTGCCGCCCGCCGAGCCCTTCCCGATCCCCGTCCACTCCGGCGACATCCGCGTGGACGTCCAGTCGGCCCTCGCCATGCTCGCACCCGTCTGGGGCCTCAAACCCCTGCTGGACATCGACGAACAGCAGGCCCGCGAAGACCTCGCCCGCGCCGCCGTCATGGCCCTCTCCTACGTCGCCCAGTCCGCCCGCGGCCCAGGCCTGCCCATGGTCCCGCAGAGCGAGATCGACAAGGCCCAGTCCGTCGTCGAACGCTTCATGATCCGCTGGCGCGGCGAACCCGACCCCAAGCACGTCGCGGCGGTCGACGCCTACTGGACGTCGGCGGCAGAGCACGGCATGAACGCCTCCACCTTCACCGCCCGCGTCATCGCCTCCACCGGCGCAGACGTGGCGGCCGCCCTCTCCGGCGCGGTCGGCGCCATGTCCGGCCCCCTCCACGGCGGCGCCCCCTCCCGCGTACTCGGCATGATCGAGGAGATCGAACGCACCGGGAACGCCGAAGCCTACGTACGCCAGGCCCTCGACAGGGGCGAACGCCTCATGGGCTTCGGCCACCGCGTCTACCGCGCCGAAGACCCCCGCGCCCGAGTCCTCCGCCGCACCGCCCGCGAACTCGGCGCCCCCCGCTTCGAAATCGCCGAAGCCCTCGAAAAAGCGGCCCTCGCGGAACTCCACGCCCGCCGCCCCGACCGAGTCCTGGCGACGAACGTCGAGTTCTGGGCCGCCATCGTCCTCGACTTCGCCGAAGTCCCGGCCCACATGTTCACGTCGATGTTCACCTGCGCCCGCACAGCAGGCTGGTCAGCCCACATCTTGGAACAAAAGCGCACAAGCCGCCTAGTACGCCCGTCGGCCCGCTACGTGGGCCCCGGCACCCGCGACCCGCGCGAGATCGAGGGCTACGGGGACATCTCCCACTGAGCGCACCGAGTCCTCGCGCACCTGGAGCGCTGGAACGCAGACGACCCGCGAGCTCTGGTCCCCTCCAAGGAGGGAGCCGGCCGGACTTACCGGCGAGCTCGCGGGTCGGGTGACTGCTTGAGATTGGGCCGGCTGCGCGTCTCTAACCCGCGCTGGTCCGGCACCGCACTGGATGTGGTGACGGGCCGCTAGCCCGCAGCCACCTCACGCGTCCGGTTTGAATACATCTGCCGAACCACCTCCCTTCCGTGTGCCCCACACCTTAGGAAGCGTTCCGAGGTCGTACAACCGCTTTTTTGGGTACGGCCCGAATCTGCGGACTCCGGGAGGGCGGGCAGCGCATGCGCGTAGTGACGTGGAACCTCTGGTGGCGGTTTGGGCCGTGGGAGGAGCGGCGGAAGGCGGTTCTGGCTGTGTTGCGGGATTTGCGGCCGGATGTGGTGGGGCTGCAGGAAGTGTGGGCCTGTGGTGGGGAGAATCTGGCGGGGTGGCTGGCGGAGGAGTTGGGGCTGTACTGGACTTGGGCTGCTTCGGAGGCGCCCGAGTGGTGGCAGCGGCGGCTTGGGGACTCGACGGTTGACTTGGGTAATGCCGTGCTCAGTCGGTGGCCTGTCGTGGACCGGGCGGTGGTGCGGTTGCCGAAGCCAGAGAGGGAAGACGACGGGCGGCTGGCGCTGTATGCGCGGCTGGATGCGCCGGGGCATCCGGTGCCGTTCTTCACCACGCACCTGACGTCCCTCGCGCATGCCTCAGCAGTGCGGTGTGAACAGGTCCGCGTTCTTGCCGGGTTCGTCGCGGAGCATCGTGGCGGGACCGCGTTTCCGCCGGTGGTCACCGGCGATTTCAATGCTTGGCCCGACTCGGACGAGATCCGCCTGTTCGGCGGCTACAAGACCGCACCGGCCGTCCCCGGGCAGGTGTTCCTCGACGCCTGGGAGTACGCGGCTCCAGAGGCTCCGGCGGCCACTTGGGTCGCGGCCAATCCCTACATCAAGCCCGGCAATCCCGACGTCCGCCTCGACTACATCCACGTCGGACCGCCGGGCCCGGACGCCCTCGGTCACGTCCGCTCGGTGCACCGTGCGGGCGACGGCCCCGTCGACGGCGTATGGCCGTCCGACCATGCGGCGGTCGTCGCGGACTTGGCGGCGGTGCCATCCGGCTGACCGGCGCGGGGGCCGCGGGACGTGTGAGGTGCATTTCCGGGGTGCAACGATTTTCTTCAATCTTGTGGGAACCCGGTGTGTGCTGCGTCACGTTCGAGTTGAATGATTCCTAGTGAGTGATTCGTAGTGAGGGAACGGGCGCGCGGGCGAACCGCGCAGGACACGCCGACACGGCCTGCAGGGGGTGCCAGGTGAGTGCTTCCCGGCGTAGTGGGACCACGGACGAGCTCGGGCCGCAGGAGCCCGAGCGGGACGGGTCCGATCTGCTTGCCGCTTTGCTGGATGGGATGGACGCGGCGTTGTGCGCGTTCGACGCCGACGGAGTCGTGACCCATTGGAACCGTGAGGCGGAGCGGATTCTCGGGTGGAGCGCGGAGGAAGCGGTCGGGCGGCGCGGGTTCGCCGGGTGGGCCGTGCGGACCGCGGACGCCGAGGAGGTCGAGAGCCGGCTGATGTCGGCGATGCACGCCCCGGGCCGACAGGTGCACGAGTTCGCGCTGCTCACCAAGGACGGCGGACGGGTCCTCGTACGCACCCAGTCCGCGGCCGTGCGTGGGCCGAACGGGAAGCCGGCAGGCGTCTACTGCGCCTTCAGTGAGGTGCACGCGCAGATCGATCTGGAGCGGTCGATCGCCCTGAGCGAGGCGCTGCTCGAGGACGCGTCATGGGGTGTCGTACTCGTCGACGCCGATCTGCGGCCCGCCGTCGTCAACGCGCACGCGGCTCGCGCGCTCGGCATAGGGCGTACGGCCGTACTGGGGCGTCCCTTGGGCGAGCTGCTCGCGCAGGGTGTCGAGGAGCTGGAGAGCGCGCTGACGCATGTGCTCGCCGAGGGGGCGCCGCCCGCGCCCGCCGAGATGTGGGTGACCGTGCGCACGCCGGAGGGCGAGAAGCGGCGGTGCTGGCGGAGCGGCTTCCTGCGGCTGTCCTCGCCGCTCGCGGAAGAGCCCGTACCGCTCGGTGTCGGCTGGCTCTTCCAGGACGTGACCGAGAGCAAGCAGAGCGAGCAGGAGGCCTCGCAGCTGCGGTTCCGGGCCAACCAGCTGCACCGCGCCGCGCGCGCGGCGGCCGAGTGCGAGGACCCGGCCGAGGCCGCGGTCGTCCACCTGGACTTCTCGCTGGCCGGGTTCGCCGACCATGCGCTGATCGACCGGGTCGCGGGCGGCTCCGTACGGGACGGCGAGGAGACGGTTCGTCTCGTACGGGCCGCTGCCACACCCTCGGGCGCTCCGGGCCCCAGCCTGCCCGCCGATGGACGCGCCGGGCTGCCCGCGCGGTACGCCGAGGGGCATCCCGCCTTCCAGTGCGTGGAGCGGATCGGTTCCGTACGGGCCAGTGCGGGCGCGTCGGATCCCGAGCAGATCCGCGAGTGGGCCGTGGCCCGGCAGTGGCCGGCCGACGCGGTGCACGCCCTGTGCGCGGTGCTGCGCAGCCGGGGCCGGACCTTGGGCGTCGTGACGTTCCTGCGGGGTGCCAGCCGTACGCAGTTCGAGCGGACCGACGCCATGTACGCCGAGGATGTCGCCGTGCGGATCGCCGCGCTGCTGGACCTGGCGGATGAGCGTCTTGCGGAGGGTCGGGAGCGGGGCTGAGCCGCGCCACCGGCCCTCACCTCCGGTAACGGTTCACCGCAGATAGAAGATCCGGTCCGCGTACTCCTCGAAGACGCGGGCGTTCCATTCGTGGCCCCCGTCCACGTTCCCTGAGCGCAGGAGCGGGGGCTCGATGCCGCGGTCCGCGAGGGCGCCCGCCGCCGTGGCCATGACCGCCTGGAGGAGTGCCGAGGTGACGACGCCGGAGGCGGGGGCGAAGGGGGCGGGGACGGTGTCGAGGGTGAGTTCCGCGTCGCCGATCGGGATCTTCGAGTCGAGGACGAGGTCGCAGTGGTCCTTCAGGTACGTACCCGATGCGTGCCGGGATTTCGTCTCGGAGGCGTACGCGACCGAGGTGACCCCGATGACCTTGAGGCCCAGGGCGCGGGCGTGCATGGCCATCTCGATGGGGAGGGCGTTGCGTCCGGAGAGGGAGATGATCACGAGGAGGTCTCCCGCGCGGGCGGGGCTGGAGTCGAGGACGGCGGCGGCGAGGCCTTCGACGCGTTCCAGGGCGGAGCCGAGGGTGGCCGGTACGACGTCCACGCCGACGGCGCCCGGTACGGCGAGGAGGTTCATGAGCGCGAGGCCGCCCGCTCGGTAGACGATCTCCTGCGCGGCGAGCGAGGAGTGTCCGGCGCCGAAGGCGAACAGCCGCCCCTCGGCGGCGACCGTGTCGGCGATCAGCGTCCCGGCGGCCGCGATGCCCTCGGCCTCCTCGTCCCGTACTCGCTCCAGGAGCCCGATCGCGGCGTCGAAGAACTGCCCGCCCAGCTCGCTCCCACTGTTCGTCACCGGCGAAGCCCCTTCGAAGTCGCGTCGCTGAGCGCGCGCCGGGGGAGCCACTGAACCGCCGCCCCGCCACGGCCGTACTCCCGGTCGTGCCGCGGATCACGTTGCGGTCTGGACCAGTGCGCTGTCAATACGGCGACTGGGGCGGGCGCGGAGGCAATCGCCTACCCGCCACGCAGAGATCCGTAACCCTCTGCTTTCGCCCGCACGACACGGTTGTCAGCGGGATGCGTCAGAATTGACGTCAGGGCCAGCGCACACGCCGGTGAGCCACTCAGCCTCCGGCAGATCACATCGAGGGGCACGTATGTCCGGACTGATCGACACCACGGAGATGTATCTCCGCACCATCCTCGAGTTGGAAGAGGAAGGTGTGGTCCCCATGCGCGCCCGTATCGCCGAGCGGCTCGACCAGAGCGGGCCGACCGTCAGCCAGACGGTGGCGCGGATGGAGCGCGACGGCCTGGTGGCGGTCGCCAGCGACCGGCATCTGGAGCTCACGGACGAGGGCCGTCGGCTGGCCACGCGCGTGATGCGCAAGCACCGTCTCGCGGAGTGCCTGCTCGTCGACGTGATCGGTCTGGAGTGGGAGCAGGTGCACGCCGAGGCCTGCCGCTGGGAGCACGTGATGAGTGAGGCGGTCGAGCGGCGCGTACTGGAGCTGCTGCGCCACCCGACCGAGTCGCCGTACGGGAATCCGATCCCGGGCCTGGAGGAGCTGGGCGAGAAGGACGGCGCCGACCCGTTCCTGGACGAGGGCATGGTCTCGCTGGCGGACCTGGACCCCGGGACCGACGGCAAGACGGTCGTCGTACGCCGCATCGGTGAGCCCATCCAGACGGACGCGCAGCTGATGTACACGCTGCGGCGGGCCGGTGTGCAGCCCGGCTCGGTGGTCAGCGTGACGGAGTCCGCGGGCGGCGTCCTGGTGGGCAGCGGCGGCGAGGCGGCTGAGCTGGAGTCGGACACCGCCTCACATGTTTTCGTAGCGAAGCGCTGACGGCGAGTGATCGGTCGGGTTAGGGTTCCCATCTCCTCACAGGGTCGGCCGAAGGGGCGGCTCTGGCGTGGAGAGGTTGCCCCGGGCGCCGATCAGTGGGGGTGGTGCCCGGTCGGTTCACCCCTGCCACAGGGGTGGCCGAACGCACCACGCTCATCGAAGCCATCGATGACCCGGCCAGACACGTACGCCAACGGGCCTTTCTTTGCGGGCAGTTGACCGTTCCTGAGCGCAGCGCATTCACGGGTTGCGTGTAAGTCTGTCTCTGGGAGGAGGGGGGAGACATATGCGCCACGAAACGTTCGAGGGCCCCGGCGCCCTGCGGCGCCGGGGCCTGTCCTCCCCTGTGCTGACCCGGAGCCCCGAGCTCCCAGGGTCATCCCCTGCGGACCGATTTCCCCGAGCGGCCCGCCTCCCGCAGAAGATCTCCCCTCGGCGGCGGCGATCAATCCCGGAGCGAGGTCACTCGAACGAGGGGTGTTACCGTGCATGGAGCGCACTTTCGAACGTGTTTTCGATAACGTGGTGACGAAACCAGCGCACGGAACGCAGGAACAAGCAACGGGCACAACCAGCAAGCACAGGCACCAGGAGCAGCGGAACGACGAGCCAGTACGGGAGCGGCGGCCGACTCGTGTGGGACGAGGAAGCCGAGTGGATCAAGGGGGGTGCCAACGTATGGTGCGGCGCATCGACGTGACCGGAGCAGGCGGTGTAAGCCTCGCCGCCTGGGAGTTCGCCGATCCTCCCAAGACCGGGGAGGTCGACCGGACGCCGGGCGTGCTGTTACTGCACGGTCTGATGGGCCGCGCCTCGCACTGGGCGTCCACCGCCCGCTGGCTCTCCGAGCGGCATCGCGCCGTCGCACTCGACCAGCGCGGCCACGGCCAGAGCGACAAGCCCCCCGAGGGCCCGTACACCCGCGAGGCGTACGTCGACGACGCCGAGGCCGCACTCGAACAGCTCGGTCTCGCCCCGGCCGTACTGATCGGCCACTCCATGGGAGCGCTGACCGCCTGGCAGCTCGCCGCGAAGCGCCCCGACCTCGTCCGCGGCCTCATCATCTGCGATATGCGGGCCTCCGCGCTCGGCGCGGCCTCACAGCGCGAATGGGAGGCGTGGTTCAAGTCCTGGCCCGTCCCCTTCGCCACCCTCGCCGACGTCCGCAAGTGGTTCGGCGAGGACGACCCCTGGGTGGAGCGCCCGAACCCCTCCCGCGGCGAGTTCTACGCCGAGGTCATGGCCGAGTCCGACGACGGCTGGCGCCCCGTCTTCGACCCCGCCCAGATGCTCAAGTCCCGCGAGACCTGGGTCTACGACGCGCACTGGGAGGAACTGGCCCAGGTCCGCTGCCCCGCCCTCGTAGTCCGCGGCCTCGATGGAGAACTCGGCCGCGCCGAGTCCCAGGAGATGGTCCGCGTCCTCCCGCACGGCCAGTACGCGGAGGTCGCCGACGCCGGCCACCTCGTGCACTACGACCAGCCGGATGCTTGGCGGGCGGCGATCGAGCCGTTCTTGGACGGCGTGCTCACGGGGTGAGACGACGCGCGCTCAGGGGCGAGACCTTGGCCGAACCCCTGAGCGCGCCCCTGCCTCACCCCTTGCTCACCGCCGTCAGAATCTCCGGCAGCCGCGCCGCCGTCCGCGGTGCGGAGACTCGCAGCCCCAGCAGCGTGAGACCCGCGCCGTACGCCGTCCCGAGCGGCAGCAGCAGCCACGTCCAGTCCTCGCCGCCCGCCGACCCATGCAGCCAGATCGCGAGCGCGATGACCGGCGCGCACAACAGGGCCGCCGCGAGCATGCCGCCGAAGATGGAGATCCAGGCGAGGCCCCCCTGACCGGGGGCCACGTTCTTGTAGCCCTCCTGCGGGATCGAGTACGGGTAGCGCGCGGAGGACCAGGCGCCGGTGGCCAGCATCGCGCCGAGCAGGGCGAAGGACAGGCCCAGGGCTTCGGGCAGGGCGGGCCAGTCGCCGAGCATCGCCGTGGTCAGGACGGTCACGAACGTCGCGTACGGGAGCGTGATCACCAGGAGCGCCAACGCCCGGCCCCGCAGCTCGACATACGCGTCCCGCGTGGAAGAAATGGTCAGGGCGACCATCCAGAACGCGGACGTGTCCTGCCCGAACTGGTTGTACATCAGGACCCCGAGCATCCCGGCGGCGAAGCAGGCGATGTAGATCGATCCGGTGCCCTGCAGCGCGTTGAACACTGGCACGATCAGCCCGATCGCGAGGTAGGTCACCCAAGCGGCCTTCGTCTTCGGATCGCGCCACACATACCGCAGGCTGCGCTCCATGACCGTGCCCGTACGCCCCGCGGGCAGCAGCCGGAACAGACCGGACGAGCGGCCCGCCGTGTCCCGCGCGGGCTCGGCGGCCTGCAGCGTGGAGCCGTCCGGCGAGGTCATCAACTGGGTCAGACTCCGCTGCCAGAGTGCCAGCAGGACCACCAACGCTCCGGCGCTCAGGGCGAGTTGGGCGACTCCAGTGGCGTACGAACCCTCGCTCACCGAGTCCACAGCGCCGATCGCCGAGGCGGGCGGCACCCAGCGCAGCACCTCGGCCGCCGGATCCAGCGTCGACAGGCCTGAGGAACCGAGCTTCTGCGCCCCGAAGTTGACGAGCTGCGCGCCCACGGCGATCACCAGGCCGCTCAGTACGGCGAGATCGCGGCCCTTACGGCTGCTCAGCAGCCGGATGTTGGCCGCCGCGACGGCACGCGCGAGGGCCACACAGACCAGCAGCGCGAGGACGATCGCGACGACCCCGGTGACGTACGCGGCCATGCCGTGCGCCATCGCGATCACGGAACCGGCGAACATGCACAGCGTGAACAGCGGCCCGATCCCGACCAGCGAGGCCACCAGCAGGGCCCGCACGAGAGGGCGCGGTTGCAGCGGCAGCATCACCAGGCGGGTGGGGTCGAGGGTCTCGTCACCGCTGGGGAAGAACAGGGGCATCGTGGCCCAGCCGAGCGCCAGGATCGCGGTGAGCAGCACGGTGACGCTCGCCGCGTGCGCGTTGCCGCGCAGCACGATCAGGCCGATGAGCTGGAGCGCGGCGAAGAGCAGAGTGACGACGATCGACGCGACGTACGCGGCCCGCCGTCCGGCCGACTGCCGCAGACCGTTGCGCAGCAGGGACAGCTTCAGGCGTACGAAGACGGGGGTGATCGATTCTGCAGAGGTGGCCGTGGTCATCGGGCGCCGCCGCCCAGCCAGTCGAGGTCGGAGGTGGTGTCGCGGCCGTTCGCTCCGACGAGTTCGAGGAAGGCCTGCTGGAGGGAGCGTTCCGTGCCGCGCACCTCGGCGAGCGTTCCGTGGGCGCGGATGCGGCCCGCGGCCATCACGGCGACCCAGTCGCACAGCGACTCGACCAGCTCCATGACATGGGAGGAGAAGACGACGGTGGCGCCGGAGGCGGTGTAGCGCTCCAGGACGCCGCGGATCGTCTGCGCGGAGACGGGGTCGACGCCCTCGAACGGCTCGTCCAGGAAAAGGACTTCGGGGTTGTGGAGCAGGGCGGAGGCGAGGGCGATCTTCTTCCGCATCCCGGTCGAGTAGTCGACGACCAGCTTGTGCTGGGCACCGGCCAGGTCCAGTACGTCCAGGAGCTGGGTGGCCCGCTTGTCGACCTCGGCACCGGGCAGCCCCCGCAGCCGCCCGGTGTACGCGAGGAGTTCCCGCCCCGACAGCCGCTCGAACAGCCGCAGCCCCTCGGGCAGCACCCCGATACGCGCTTTGACTTGAGCCGGATCCCGCCACACGTCATGCCCGACGACCTCGACGGACCCCTGGTCGGGCCGAAGCAGCCCGGTCACCATCGACAGAGTCGTGGTCTTCCCGGCCCCATTAGGCCCGACCAGCCCGATGAACCGCCCAGCGGGCAACTCCAGATCAACCCCCGCAACAGCAATCTGCTCCCCGAACCGCTTCCACAACCCCTGCACGCGTACGGCGACTTGAACCGCCGTTGTTCCCTCGGTCATGGGGGCACGATACGGGGGAGCGCCCCGTCAGGGGCCCCGTAGGGGCGCGGGGAACTGCGCGACCAGCCCCATCCGGCCCGCAGATGACGAACTGCCTACCCGCGGAGCGACCGCCGCACATCCCGCCCACACGCATAAGCGATCGGCGAGATCAACTCCTCGGCATCCGGCAGCCAACGATTCTCGGACGTGGGCCGACAGGCCCACTGAACCCTCCCGTGCGCCCCGAACCGCGTAGGCGGCGCAGCCACATACGCCCCCTCCCCGAGCACATCCAGATCCAGCGACGCAAGCGGCCACCCCAACTTCCGTACAAGATCGGGCACCTTCACGTTCGCCCCCGGCAGCACAAAGAACTGCACCCGCCGATCCGGCGTGCACGTCACCGGCCCCAGCGACAGCTCCATCCGCTTCATCCGGGCCAGCGCGAGGAACCCCGCCGTCTCCGGAACGGAAATCGCGTCGAACGTACGGCCCGTGGGCAGCAGAATCGACGCGGTCGGCCGCTTCGCCCACAGCCGGCGCGCAACGGTCGCACTGCCCGTCGCCTGCGTCGGCCAGTCCTCCCGCGCCGGATGCGCGCCGGGCGCGGCGCACGCGGGCTCGCCGCACGAGCAGCGCTGCACCCCGTCGACGGCTTCCAGCCAAGTGCCGGGAAACACGTCCCAGTGGCGCTCTTCGGCGTAGCGCACGGCGATGTCCTGCAGAGTCTCCCCGCGCTGCTTGGGGATCCGCGCGGTTTCGGTGCTCGTGATCGTCTCTTCCATGCTCAGCTCAACTGCGTCACCCATTTGGCGTTACGGCCCCGGCGTGCGCGGTGGGGGAGCACCGTTTTCGCATGTGGGGCGCATGGATGCATGGGTGGGGGCGCGCACGGGCAACGGCAGCGGGGGCTGGGTAGCCAGGTGTGGGGGACGGCACCAGCCATTACCCCGGCAATCCTCATATGTCCCGCATCTTCAGTATGTGGGCGGGGCATTGATCTTCGAGGCCGGAACTTTTCGCTCCTTTCACGAGCCGGAAGTTCGGCCGCTGAGGACACGTCTACTCGGTGCGTGGGCAGGCACCGCAGCCACAGGGGGTACGCCATGGCCGCAAGGCCGCTCGTCGCAAGGCAGCCGAACGAACGGCTGCAGGCGCTCATCCAGGAAGCGGGCTGCTCGAACGCCGGGCTGGCCCGCCGGGTCAATATGTGCGGCGCGGAACACGGTCTCGATCTGCGCTACGACAAAACGTCCGTGGCGCGCTGGCTGCGCGGACAGCAGCCACGCGGCCGGGCGCCGGCCATCATCGCCGAGGCGCTGGGCCGCAAGCTGGGCCGGACGGTCACGGTCGACGAGATCGGGATGGCGAACGGCAAGAACCTCGCCTCCGGGGTGGGCTTGCAGTTCTCGCCGACGGTCGTCGGCGCCATAGAGCAGGTCTGCGAGCTGTGGCGCAGCGACGTGGGGCGCCGTGACTTCCTGTCCGGTTCGTCCGTCGCCGCCTCCGCGCTCGTCGAGCCGAGCCGCGACTGGCTGATCTCCTCGCCGGACGCACAGGTGGCGCGCTCGGCGGGGCCACGGGTCGGGTCGGCGGACGTGGCGGCCGTGAAGGCGATGACGCAGGCGCTGGTGGATCTGGACCACCAGTACGGCAGCGGGCACGTACGCCCGGTGGTCGTGCACTACCTGAACAGCGTGGTCTCCGGGCTGCTGGCGGGCTCGTACCGGGAAGCGGTGGGGCGTGAACTGTTCGCGGCGGTCGCGCGGTTGACGGAGCTGGCGGGCTATATGGCCGTCGACACCGGGCAGCCGGGGCTCGCGCAGCGCTACTACATCCAGGCGCTGCGGCTCGCGCAGGCGGCGGGCGACCGCGGGTACGGCGGGTACGTACTTGCCGCGTCTATGAGCCACCTGGCCGCGCAGCTCGGGAATCCGCGGGAGATCGCGCAGTTGGCGCGCGCGGCGCAGGAGGGGGCGCGTGGGCGGGTGACCCCGCGTGCGGAGGCGATGTTCCACGCCGCGGAGGCGCGCGGGCATGCGCTCATGGGAGACGCGCGGGCCGCCCAGGTGGCGTCGGGGCGGGCGGTCAACGCCATGGAGTCGGCCGACGACGCCTCCGGGGACGATCCGCGGTGGATCGCGCACTTCGACGAGGCATATCTGGCCGATGAGTTGGCGCATTGTCATCGGGACCTCGGGCAGGCGCAGGCGGCCGCGCGGTGCGCGGAGGAGTCCCTCGCCGGGCACCCGGAGTCGCGCGCCCGGCGCCGCGCGATCGGGTTCGTCCTGCTGGCCACCGCGCAGGTGCAGCAGCGGGAGGTGGAACAGGCCTGCCATACAGGGATGAAGGCGGTCGAACTCCTCGACACACTCCGCTCCAACCGTGGCGCCGAGTACCTGGAAGACTTCCAGCAGCGGCTGACGCCGTACCAGGACGAGCCTGCGGTACGGGAGTTCGGGGCGCGGCTGGATCTGCAGGCCGCGGCGTAACGGGGCCATTAACAGCGTCCCGCGCGGCGATTCCGTTACGCGTGCGCGGTGGGGCGAGAGTCACGTCCTGAGCTGCGTGGCATCGGGTTGTGGGGACCCGGTAGCGTGAACCGACGATTCCGTAGGTCCCCCATACGTAGGAGTCCCGGTGACGCAGAACGGACAGGGCGAGGAGCCCGCGCCGCGCCAAGCGCGCGAAGGCATCGTGCTGCCGTCCGACGGCAGCGCCCCCCTCCTGCCCGGCGCCGCACCGGACCACACAACCCCGGCAGGCGGCCAGTCCTGGGACCAGCCCTGGGGCCCGGGCCGACCGCCACAGACTCCGCCGGGTCCGGAGCACGGCGGCCAGCCGGAGGGTTGGCCGGACCCGGCACAGAACGGGCAGGCGTCCGCCCCGTCGTGGGGCGCGCAGTCCGACGCCTCGTCTGGGTGGGACGGCGACCTGGGGGCGGGGTCGGGGTACGGGGTGCAGGGCTCTGCCCCGGGAACGGGGTACGGAGCGCAGGTCTCCGATCAGGCGTCGCAGTACGGAGCACAGGGCTCAGCCCCGGCACCGCAGTACGGGACGCAGGCTTCCGCACCGGAGCCGCAGCACGGGACGCAGAACGCCGACGCGCCGCCCCAGTGGGGCGCCGCCCCGTCTGCGCCGGGCGAGGGGGGCCACCAGCCCCCTCCGGCCCACGCATCGGCTCCCCAGGCGGGGCAGTCGGCTGACGCGGGAGGGCTTCCTCCGGAGGGCCAGACCCCGCCGCCACAGGGGGCTGAGGGGTACGGGGCACCGCAGACGCCGGGCGGCTCTGCGGGGCAGCCCCAGATCGGATACGGCGCTCCGCAGGCGGCTGCCGGCTCCACTGGTTCGCAGGCGCCGGATGCGTACGGCATGTCGCAGGCTGCCGATGGCCAGAATGCGCCGCTGCCTCCGGCGGAGAACCCGACGCCGCAGATGCCGGGTGGCTCCGCGGGACAGCAGCCCCAGATCGGATACGGCGCTCCGCAGGCGGCCGCCGGCGCCGGTTCGCAGACGACAGATGCGCACGGCATGCCGCAGGCTGCTCTTGGTCAGACGGCGCCGCTGCCTCCGTCGGAGAATCCGGCACCGCAGATGCCGGGTGCCCCGGCTGGGGCGCAGGCGCCGGGCGGCTACGCGCCCTTGCCAGATTTCGCCGGGCAGTCGGTGCCGCACGGATCCGGCAGGCACGGCGCCCCGCACGGGCCTGCTGAGCCCGCCGCCTCGCAGGCGCCCGATGTCTACGGCGCCTCCCAGCCACAGTCGGGTCAGGCGTCGCCGCTTCCCTCGGCTCAGCATCCGGCACCGCAGGGGGCCGCCCGCTCCACAGCTCAGCAGACGCCCGGCGCCCCCGCAGGCTCCCCGGCACTAGCCGCGTACGACCCCTCGCAGACCTCAGCCGGTCAAGCGGCACCCCTTCCTCCCGCCGAGATTCCGGCGCAAGCGCAGGGCAGGCACTCGGCGCCCCTGCCGCCCGCAGCTGGTGCTGATGAAGGCGCCACCCAGTACCTGCCGCCGGTTCCGGCCGGGGCGCCCGGTGATGAGGGGGCCACCCAGTACATCCCTCCGGTGGGTCCGGGGGCTCTGCCGCCGGAGGCGCCGGCGGGGTCCGAGGCCGAGGCGACGCGGTTCCTCGGGCGGGTTCGGCAGGGCGGTCTGGGGCCGATGCCCGCCGCAGGAGCCGCCGCCGCAGGGGCGGGCGCCGGGCCCATGCCTCCCGCCGCCGACGGCGACCCGGACGCCCAGGCCACGCAGTACATCCCGCCGGTTCCCGCGCAGCCCGGCGGGGGCGGCGCGGCGTACGGGATACGGCCGGGTGCGCCGGGTGATCGGCAGCCGCCGGCCGAGTTCGACAACCTCTTTCGGGAGTCCTCGGACGGTCCGAACGCCACGCAGCAGTTGCCGCAGGTCGACCTGCCGGGGGCGCCCGGCGGACGGGCCGCAGCCCGGCGCGAGCGTGGGGCTGCGGACAGCGGCCATGGCAACGGCAACGGTGGCAGGAGCCGGGGCCGTATCCCCCTCATCGCCGCCGTGGGCGTCGGCATCGCCGTGCTCGGTATCGGCGCGGGCGCCATGCTCAGCGACAGCGGAGGTGACGACGGCGGCGACGAGAACAAGACCGTGGCAGCCACCGCCCCCACCGCGGAGGAGTCGCCGTCCGCCTCCGCCGACCCGGCCAAGGCGCAGGCCGTGGCCCTCGACAAGCTCCTGGCGGACAGCAACGACAGCCGTGACGCGGTGATCAGGGCCGTATCCAACGTACGGACGTGCACCAATCTCGGTCAGGCCGCCACCGACCTGCGTAACGCTGCCACTCAGCGCAACGGACTGGTCACCCGTCTCGCGGGCCTTTCCGTCGACAAGCTGCCCAACCACGCCCAGTTGACCGCCGCCCTCAACAGCGCCTGGAAGGCCTCCGCCGCGGCGGACAACCACTACGCGGCCTGGGCCGACCAGGTAGCCGCCAAGAAGGGCTGCCCCAAGGGCAAGGCCCGCACCACGCCCCAAACGCGGGCGGGCAACCGCGAATCCGGCACCGCAACTACCCAGAAGGCGAAGGCCGCTCCGCTGTGGAACGCCATCGCCCAGACGTACGGCTTGACGGAGCGTCAGCCCACGCAGCTGTGACCTTCGCCGGTCTGGCGGCGCCTACCGGGTGGGTGCGTTCGGTTCATGGGCGACTGCAGGCCCGTCGTGGCTGGTCGCGCAGTTCCCCGCGCCCCTGACGGGGCGCTAGCCGGCGTTTTCGAGGATCCGGGACACGTTAGTGAACCCCTTCCGAGCCGCCACCAGTTGCCCGTCCCGCACCACCTGGAACGTCACGTTCGAGTTGATCAGCCGCGGGAAGCCGCTCGCCGCGATCAAGTCCGAGAAGGCCCAGCTCAGCGTGGGCGTCAGCCCGGCCGTTTCGATCTTCAGGCCGTCGTCCAGCGCCCGCCGCACCGTGCGGGCGGACACCTCGCCGTCGCCCAGTGACTCGACGGTCTTCTTCAGGACCTCGTAGGCGATCCACGTGGTCTGCACGCCCGCGTCCGAGGCGTCGATCCGGTTGTCGCCGAAGGCTTCCTTCTGGATCACGTCGCGCATCGCTTTCCACCGCGAGTCGCTCGACGCGGGGTACCAGCCGGTGACGTACGACCCCTCGTACGTACGGCCCGTGGCGTTGATCACCGACTGGTCGACGCTGCCGAGCACGGTCGCGGTCCGCACCGACGGATAGTCGTCGGCGATGCGCCGGAAGGAGTCCATGAAGGTGCTGGTGCGGTCGCCGAGCGCGGGCACCACGCACCCCTTCTTGCCCGTGGGGTCGGAGGTGGCCCGCTCGATCGCCTGCTCGGCATGCCGCGAGTACTCCGTGGCGTCGTCGGCGGCCCGCAGATCGGCGGCCTCCGCGTGCTTCTCGGCGGAGAGCCCGGAGTCGAGCAGTACCGGCAGCTCGTCACCGGCGATCGTGTCGGGGCGTACGAGGGCGACGGGGCCGCAGTTCGTGGCGAGCTCCCGGCCGAGTCCGGCCAGCAGCGCCGGCTGGCCGCCGTTGACGGGATAGGAGAGCGGACTGGTGAACTCGTCGTCGGTGAGGCCGTATCCGCCTATGTACGGGATGCCGGCCGCCTCCAGCGGGGAGAGGAGGGAACGGCCGTACTGGCTGTACGAGCCCACGACCGCGACGACGTCCTCCTTGACCGCGCGCCGGGCACACTCGGCGGCGCGCACCGAGTCGTTCTGGTCGTTGCAGGTGATGACGTTCAGCTTGCGGCCGTTGATGCCGCCGCCCTTGTTGATCCAGCGGGCATAGGCCTTCGCCATGGCGGGCATACCGGGCTTGTTCGTCGCCTTGGTCTTCTCCGGCGCCATGGTCATGACGGTGACGGTGTCGCCTCCGGAGCCCCCCGTGACCCCGGAGACCACCCCGCATCCAGCGGCCAGGGAGGCACACGCCACCAGGGCGCCCGCGGACAGCATGCTGGCCTTGACGCGTCGGGAGCTGAGACGGTGGGGGGTGCTACGCCTGCCGGTCATGAGCATGCACGATTCCGCCACATTCCAAATGCCCGAGTGATCTTGCTTCAACATTCGGTTACGCAAAGGTGAATAGCAGGGGTCCATGAGGACTGTTTCGGGCGGGAACGTACGATCGGTGACCGTGCAAGGTTCGGAGAAGTCTTCCCGTCATGGCCGCCGCTCATCCACCATGGGCGGCATGGCACTCAACGACATGCCGTGGTGGCGCTGGCGCAGCAATGTGCGCTCCGCGCTGCACATGCTCTCCGACCCCGGATTCCAGCAGAACGTCTGGCTCGCGGGCGTGGACGGGTACGGCGACGTCACCGACGCCGTGTACCGCCTCGTCGAGGACACCTGGCTGGACAACTGGTCCGCCGAGAAATACGTCGGCACGATCTTCCGGGACTCGCAGGAGGCGGCACTCGTCGACACCGCCGTACTGCGCGTACTGCGGATCATGCACCAGGTGGGTCCGGACGCGCCCGTCTCCGCGTACCTCGACCACCAGGCGTGGCCCGAGGCCATACGGGCCGCCCGCGACGCGCATGTGCGAATGGCGGCGAGCGACGGGGAGGACCCGGACGTACCGCCGCGCACACTCGAGGTCCTCCGGATCATGACTCGGTCCGCCTGACCGTATTCACGTATGCCCACCCCTCCGGCCGTACGTCCGTGAAGTGGGACGAGTACTCATCGTGTCGTACCGATATGGGACCCTGGCAGGCATGACCGAGCAGTCCGTGCGCAGGGCCGAGCCCGCCGCCTACCAGGCCGACCAGTACGTGCTGACCCTCTCCTGCCCGGACAAGAAGGGGATCGTGCACGCCGTGTCGAGCTACCTCTTCATGACCGGGTGCAACATCGAGGACAGCCAGCAGTTCGGCGACCACGACACGGGACTGTTCTTCATGCGGGTCCACTTCTCCGCGGAACCTCCGGTCAGCCTGGACAAGCTGCGCGCCAGCTTCGCCGCGATCGGTGACTCCTTCCAGATGGACTGGCAGCTGGACCGCGCCGAGGAGAAGATGCGCGTCGTCCTCATGGTCAGCAAGTTCGGCCACTGCCTGAACGACCTGCTGTTCCGCGCCCGGATCGGCGCGCTGCCCGTCGAGATCGCCGCCGTGGTGTCCAACCACACCGACTTCGCCGAACTCGTCGCCTCGTACGACATCCCCTTCCACCACCTCCCGGTCGCCAAGGACACGAAGGCGCAGGCCGAGGCGCAGCTCCTGGAGCTCGTGCGCGAGGAGAAGGTCGAGCTGGTCGTTCTCGCCCGCTATATGCAGGTCCTCTCCGACGACCTGTGCAAGCAGTTGAGCGGCCGGATCATCAACATTCACCACTCCTTCCTGCCGAGCTTCAAGGGCGCGAAGCCGTATCACCAGGCGCACGCGCGCGGTGTGAAGCTGATCGGTGCCACCGCGCACTATGTGACGGCCGACCTCGACGAGGGCCCGATCATCGAGCAGGAGGTCGAGCGCGTGGGCCATGAGGTCACGCCGGAACAACTCGTCGCCGTAGGGCGCGATGTGGAGTGCCAGGCGCTGGCACGCGCGGTCAAGTGGCACGCGGAGCGCCGGATCCTGCTGAACGGACGGCGCACGGTCGTCTTCGCGTAGGCGCTCCGCTGGGGGTGCGGTTCGAAGCTGCGGGTTCGTTGTGGCTGGTCGGGCCCCGCGGCGGAGCCGCACATGTCACAGCCCCGCGCCCCTGACGGGGCGCCGTATCGCGCCGGACTTCGGGAAGTCGGCTCAGCACGCTTCAGAAGCGCCCTGACGCCTGGCGTGTGGGCGTACGCCCCCTACATCCGGCTCATTGAAGCCGCCGCGAACAATACGTCCCTGATCGCCTCCCGGTCGCCCTTCTGTCCGGCCGCCGCCTCCAGGGGTGAGATATGGCCGGCCGCCAGTCGGCAGAACTCGACGCCGTCGAGCGCCACATGGGCCACTTCGAGGTCGGCGGACGCCAGCGCGCCGGGGGAGTCGAGCGGGATGAGCCACTCGCCACCACCGGAGCCCTCGATCTCCAGGCGCAGGGTGCGGCCTGGCGTACCGGCCGGCACGAGATGCCGCGCGCTGCCGGGCCCGGCGAGCCCCGCCTGGCGGCGGGCGGCCAGCACCCGGGGCAGCATGCGGGCGGCGAGTTCGAGTATCCGGTACAGCTGCCGCGGCGCGGGCGGCTCGTACGGATAGTCCACGGCGTCCGCGATGTCCGCGGCATGCACCCAGCACTCGAAGGCCCGGTCCAGCATCGCGTCCCGCAGCGGGAGTTCGAAGTCGCCGTACGGCACGGACAGCTGCCCGGAGCCTCCGCCCGCGAACGACGCCGTACGCACGAGGTTGTGGCTCTGCTCGCGCCAGGGTCCCCGTACGGACCGGGTGTGCGGGAAGTGCGCCGCCTGCCAGAAGGCCTCGGTGCGGCCCGCCGGGGTCTGCGCGGGCGCGGTGATGTCGCCGAGCGGGTCGTCGAGGCCGAGGGCGAGGGTGACGAGGCCGTCGACGGCCAGCAGGTGGGCGATGACCTTGGCGACGGTCGTACGCCGGCTCGTGGGCTTGTCGCCCTCGAACCAGTGCAGCCGTACGGGCGCGTGCCACTCGGCGTCGCCGAAGTCCTGGAGCAGCGCGTCGAGGCGGGCGGCCTCCGCGTCGTACGGGACGGCCCAGTCGGGCACCGGGATACGGGGCGGGCGTCGCTCGAGAGCCCCCTCGAGGACCCGGCAGCGCAGCCGCGGATCCAGGTCGAGGCTCTCCGGTTTGTGCAGCAGCCCGACGGCCTCGCGCAGCCGCAGCGCCTCGTCGGCGCAGGCCCCGCAGAGGCCGAGGTGCTCTTCGACGGCCGCCGTCTCCTCCGGCGAGCACGCGGCCAGCGCCCAGGCGCCGAGCAACGACTGCAGCACCCGGTGTTCGAGCAGCAGCGGCGCCGGCGGCGGATCGGGCAGCGGCATCCCGGTGTCCTCCACGGAGGAACGCGGCATGGGGATGGGCAGCGGGCCTCCGGACTCTTGACCGCTGCCGGGGCCCTTGGAGTCGCCCGGACCTTGCGGTCCGTTGCTGCTGTCCCAGCCGTTCTGGCCGGGTGGTCCGGCTACTCCGGGCGGCCCCTTGCCCTGGGCACCCACAGGGCCGAGGTGCTCCCCCTCCGCTTCCGCGTGCTCCCCAGGCGCGGCCTGCGCGTCGTGGGTGTCGCCCTTCTCTTCTCCGTCGTTCCCGTCGTACGCCCCGAAGTGGTCCGCGTCGCTCACCGTCCACCCCCGTCTTCGGGCAGGGCCCCGGACGGTCCGCTGTCGTGGGCGGTGGCCAGCAGTTGGAGGCCGAGACGGAGCCGGCGGCGGGCCTCGTCCTCGGTGACGTCCAGGTCGGCGGCGGCCTGGCGGTAGTCGCGGCGCTGTACGTACGCCAGGTCCAGGGCCGCGCGCAGCGGGGCGGGCATCGCCGTGACGATGTAGTCGGCGCGGGCGGCCACCGAGGCGCGACGCACCCTGCGCTCCAGTTCCTCCGCGCTGCCCGGGCCGCCCTCGGCGAGCGCGGCCGCCTCGGTCTCCCGCAGGCGCCGCACAGCGAGCCGGTGGGTCAGCGTGGCGATCCAGGAGCGGAGGGGGCCCTGCCTGGGGTCGTACGCGTCCGGGTTCTCCCAGGCGTGGGCGAACACCTCGCGGGTGATGCTGTCGGCGGCGCGTTCGTCACTGAGCACGCGATAGGCAAGAGCGTGCACAAGTGAAGAGAAACGGTCGTAAAGCTCACCGAGTGCGGCAGCCTCCCCTCGTGCGAGCCGCTGCTGCATCTTGCGGTCCCAGCGGGGCGGCGCGTCCCTGTCGGCCATGCGGCCCCCCTCACCCCGGTCGTGCCCGGCACCTGTCCCTTGTTCACCGGATTCTCCTCGGACCTCGTCGGATCCGCGTCCCCGGCATCTTCCCGAATGTAGTCGTCGGCCCTTACGGCGCACGTCCCTTTACGGCAATGCGCGCCCCTGAGAGGGCCGCGGATGGTAGTGCTCTCCTCACGCTGTGCATGCGCCTACCCTTTCTGCTTCTGATCAGACAGGATCGAAGTAGACCGCGTACGACCGAATCGGGGGGCGCCCGGGACCCAATTCAATTCGGGATTCGGGTGTTTCACGGAGCGAAGGTGGGGCAGCCGCGCACCCAGGGAAGTGTAGGAATCACTTCCCCTTCCGTCCCCTGGCTCTGAGGGCCTGTCGGGATCTACGGGGTCTACAGGGACCTTTCGGGGCCCGGTGCAGGGGCGCCTGGTTCAAGGTCAGCATCGTCGAGGGAGAGGCAGGCGCGTGACGCTCAGGGTGACCGACGGCGAGCAGGGCGGCTGGGCCGTGCTCCAGGTATCGGGCGAGATGGATCTGGTGACGTCACCGGTACTGCGACAGCGGGTGCACGATGCCGTGGCCGACGGCCGCCGCAGCATCGTGGTCGACCTCTCCGAAGTGCTGTTCTGCGACTCCAGCGGCGTCGGCGTACTGATAGCCACCCGTCGGCTGATCCGCTCCTGTCAGGGCGAGCTCCGGCTCATCCTCCCCGCCCAGGGAGCCGTGGACGGTTCGCATGTCAACCGCGTCCTGGGCGCCCTCGGCGTACGCCGCCTCTTCGACGTCTACCCGGACGTCGACGCGGCCGTGGACGACGAGTCGAGCCCGCTGTCGGCCTGAGCACCTGCGGGCCGAGCACCCGAGAACCGTTTCTGTCGGCGTGATCTTCGTCACGCGTAAACGCCGACTGCCCCTGAAATATCGCCCTTGAGACTTCGCCACGGCGTTGTCGCGGAATTCCCCCGTCCTTGGCACAAGCGTCGTTTTCTGCTCCCCAGGAGCGCCCGGCGTCGTACGCTCCCTGCCAGACGCACCCCATCTGATGTGTAAGGCGGCCTGAAAAGACATGGTCAGCACCGAGTACGAGCGACGGATCGCCGCCCGGTTCGCCACCTTCGACCAGGACGGCAACGGCTATATCGACCGCGAGGACTTCAGCGGCGCGGCCAAGAAGCTGCTCGCCGAGTTCGATACGACGGCCCGGTCCGACAGAGGGCAGGCCCTCTACATCGGCGCTGAGGCCTTCTGGCAGGGCATGGCCGGGATAGCCGACCGGGACGGCGACCAGCGGATCACCCGCGAGGAGTTCGTGAACGGCGCCGTCAAGCGGCTCCGCGACAACCCGGACCGGTTCGCCGACATCGCCCGCCCGTTCCTGGACGCGGCCCTCGCCGTGGCCGACAGCGACCAGGACGGCGCGGTGACGATCGATGAAGCCGCGCGCGTCCTCAAGGTCCTCGGAGTACCCGACGACCTCGCCACCACCGCGGCCGGCACCCTCGACGCGGACGCCGACGGCCGCATCACCGAGCCGGAGATCGTGACCGCCTTCGCCCGCTACTTCACGGTGCCCGAGTAGTTTTCGCCCCCTACTTCGTCCCCTACGTAGAGGCCGCATTACTTGATGCGGCCCCTGTAGACCCCGAAAAACGCTCCCTCAGCTTGTACTTGAGGACCTTCCGCAGCGTCTCGTTGCGCGGAAGGGCGTCCACCACCTCCAACTGCTCAGGCAGCTTGTGTACGGACAGCCCTTCCGCGCGGAGATACGAAGTCACCGCCTCCAGTGTCAACGCCGAAGCCCCCGGCGGCTGTTCGACCACCGCGCACACCCGCTCCCCGCGCTCGGCGTCCGGCAGCCCGATCACCGCGGCGTCTCCGACGTCCGGATGCCGGTGCAGCAGATCCTCGATCTCCTTGGCCGATATGTTCTCGCCCTTGCGGATGATGACGTCCTTCAGGCGGCCGGTGAGGACCAGATGACCGCTCTCCGTGAGCCGCCCAAGGTCCCCGGTGATGAGAAAACCGTCCTCGTCGAAGGCCTCGGCGGTCTGCGCCGGGTCCAGATAGCCCTGGCATACGGCCTCCCCGCGCAGCCGCACCTCGCCGTCCACAATCCGTATCTCCATGCCCTCCGGAGGCCGCCCCTCGGTCGTCGCGAGGTCCTCAGGGGTGTCGTCCGGCGACCCCATCGTGATCATCGGCACCTCGGTCATGCCGTACCCGTGCGTGAGTTGGACCCCCAACTCGCGCACGACGGCATGGTGCAGCTCCGGCGGTTTCGGTGCCCCGCCGCCCGCGAGCAGCCGCAGCGTCGGGATGACCGGAGTGCCGGGCTGCTTGCGCTGCTCAGCGAGGAACATCGAGTAGAACGCCGTCGACCCGCCCGCCACCGTCACCCCGTGCTTGCGATACCCCTCCAGGGACTCCGGCAGCGCGAACTTCTCGAAAAGCACCGCCGGGAACCCGTACAGCAGCAGCATCACCAGATAGTCCGGGCCGCCGATATGCGCGAAGGGAAACGCGATCGAGCCGACATCGTCCGCCGACAGATGCAGCGCGTGCGCCAGACACGACCCGCCCGCGATCAGCGACCGGTCCGTGTGCAGTACGCCCTTGGGGTCGGAGGTGGTGCCCGAGGTCCAGTAGATCCAGCGCACGTCGGTGCCGTCGGTGGGCGGCGGGGGCAGTACGTCCGGATCGCCGTCGGGCAGCGAGTCGTACGCCTCGAAGACGCCCCGCGCCCCGATGCGGTGCGCCATCTCCGTGTGGTCGAAGCCGCGCCACTGGCCCGGCACGGCGAAGTACGCGGCCTCGGACTCCCGTAGCGCGAAGGCGACTTCACGGTCCCGGTAGAAGGGGATGACCGGAGTCTGCACGGCCCCGAGCCGCGCCAGGGCCATCGCCAGCAGCACCGTCTCGATCCGCGTGGGCAGCTGCCAGGCGACGACCGAGCCGGGGCGCACTCCCATGTCGTACAGGCCCGCAGCGGCCCTCTCCGCCCCCGAACGCAGCTCCTCGAAGGTGAGGGTGCGGTCGTCCTGGAGGAGGACGGGACGGCGGGGCGTGAGCTCGGCACGACGCTCGACGAGCTCCCAGAAGGTGCGCGAGGTACCGAGGGCATGCGCGGTATCAGCAGTCACGACGGCTCCCCCAAGAGGCCTAAAACTGACGGCTAGTCAGATCGTAGCCAGGAGCGTAGGCCGCGCCGCCTTGTCGGTCCAGGGGTGCGGAGCTAGCCTTCTTTCTGACGGTCCATCAGATACGGGCCCTCGTACCCGCCCGCCGGAGGGGACTGAACCCATGACCGAACTGCCTCGGATCATCAGCGTCGACGACCACGTCATCGAGCCCGCGCACCTCTTCGAGACCTGGCTGCCGAAGAAGTACCAGGACCGCGGGCCGAAGCCGCTGACCGCCGGCATCGGGGACCTCGCGTACGTGGGCGGCAAGTACCAGATCACGATGGACCCGGACGGGCCGCCGACCGACTGGTGGATCTACGAGGACCTCAAGTTCCCGTACAAGCGCAATATCGCCGCCGTCGGCTTCGACCGCGACGAGATGACGCTGGAGGGCATCACGCGCGCGGAGATGCGGCCGGGCTGCTGGGACCCGGTCGAGCGCCTCAAGGACATGGAAGCCAACCACGTCGAGGCGAGCCTGTGCTTCCCGACCTTTCCGCGCTTCTGCGGGCAGACCTTCGCCGAGGCGCACGACAAGGAAGTGGCCCTGGCCTGCGTGCGCGCGTACAACGACTTCATGGTCGAGGAGTGGTGCGGCGACAGCGGCGGCCGGCTCATCCCGCTGTGCATCATCCCCCTGTGGGACATCGACCTCGCGGTCGCCGAGATCAAGCGGAACGCGGCGCGCGGCGTCAAGGCGGTGACCTTCTCCGAGATCCCCACCTACCTGGGGCTGCCGTCCATCCACTCCGGCTACTGGGACCCGTTCTTCGCGATCTGCCAGGAGACCGGAACGGTCGTCAACATGCACATCGGGTCGTCCTCCCAGATGCCCGCCGCCTCCCCGGACGCACCCCCCGCCGTCCAGGCCTCGCTCAGCTTCAACAACGCGATGGCCTCGATGATGGACTTCCTGTTCAGCGGCGTCCTGGTGAAGTTCCCGCAGCTCAAGCTCGCCTACTCCGAAGGACAGATGGGCTGGATTCCGTACGCCCTGGAGCGCGCCGACGACGTCTGGGAGGAGCACCGCGCCTGGGGCGGGGTGCGCGACCTGATCCCCGAGCCCCCGTCGACGTACTACTACCGGCAGATCTTCTGCTGCTTCTTCCGCGACAAGCACGGCGTCGCCTCGCTGGACGTGGTCGGCCGCGACAACGCGACCTTCGAGACCGACTACCCGCACGTCGACTCGACCTTCCCGCACACCAAGGAGGTCGCCCTCGACCATGTGAAGGGCCTCGACGACGAGACGGTCTACAAGCTGATGCGCGGCAACGCGATCCGCATGCTGGACCTGGACTTCGACAAGTAATGGACCTCGCGTACACGCCCGAAGAGGAGGAGTTCCGAGCGCGGCTGCGTGAGTGGCTGGGCAAGGTGCTCCCCACGCTGCCCCCGAAGCCGTCCCCCGACGACTGGCCGGCCCGGCGCGCGTACGACCTCGGCTGGCAGCGCATGCTGCACGACGCCGGGTACGCGGGCCTGCACTGGCCCGTAGACGCGGGCGGGCGCGGGGCGACTCCGACCCAGCATCTGATCTTCCTGGAGGAGACGGAAAAGGCGGGCGCCCCCTACGTAGGGGCCAATTTCGTCGGCCTGCTGCACGCCGGGCCGACGATCGCGGCCGAGGGCACCGCCGAGCAGCGGGCGCGCTGGCTGCCGCCCGTGCTGCGCGGTGAGGAGGTGTGGTGCCAGGGGTTCAGCGAGCCGGACGCCGGCTCGGACCTCGCGGCGTTGCGCACGCGCGCGTGGCGGGACGGCGACGACTACGTAGTGAGTGGGTCCAAAATCTGGACTTCCCATGCGGAAGTCGCCGACTGGTGCGAGCTGTTGGTGCGTACGGATCCCCAGGCGCCCAAACACCGGGGCATCTCCTGGCTCGCGATGCCGATGGACGCCCCAGGGATCACGGTCCGCCCCTTGCGCACCCTCGCGGGCTCCACCGAGTTCGCGGAGGTCTTCCTCGACGAGGTGCGGGTCCCGGTGGCCAACCGAGTCGGCCCGGAGAACGACGGCTGGCGCGTGACCATGGTGACCCTCTCCTTCGAACGCGGCACGGCCTTCGTAGGCGAGGTCGTGGCCTGCCGTCGCGTACTGGGCGAACTGGCCCGCGAGGCACGGAAGAACGGCCGCTGGGACGACCCGGTGCTACGACGCCGACTGGGCAGGCTGAACGCCGAATTCCGTATCTTGTGGCGGCTCACGCAGTGGAACGTCGGTGAGTCCGAACGGACGGGTGGCGTCCCCGGCATCGGGGGTTCGGTTTTCAAACTGAGGTACTCACACGCGCGGCAGGAGCTGTACGACACCGCCGCCGACGTCCTCGGCCCCGAGTCGCTCGACCTCTCCACCGAATGGACCCTGGACCGGCTGTCATCCCTCTCCTACACCATCGCCGCCGGCACCTCACAGATCCAGCGGAACATCGTGGCCGAGCGGATCCTGGGCCTCCCGAAGGGGCGGTGACCCGACACATGCGCTTCCAACTCACGGAGGACCAGCGGGCGTTGCAAGCAGGCGTACGTGAACTCCTCACCCGCCGCTTCGGACGCGAACAGCTCCGGGCCGCCGTGGACACCCCGGGCCTCGACCGCGCCCTGTGGCGCGAACTCGGCGAGGCGGGCTTCTTCGCGCTGCGGCTCCCCGAGGCGGACGGCGGTGTCGGACTCGGACTCCCGGAGGCGGTCCTGGCCTTCGAGGAGGCGGGCCGCGCCCTGCTCCCAGGCCCGCTGGTGGCCACCCACCTGGCGGCCGGCGAGGTCCCCGGAGCCGCCACCGGCGAATGTGTCGTCGCAGCCGTGGACGGCACCCTCGTGGAGTGGCTGGACGAGGCCGACGTCGTACGCGGGGACGTGACGGGAGCGGTCGCGATGCGCTCGGCGGACCCGCTGACGCCCCTTCACCGTGTCCCGCAGGCCGCCCCACCCGATCCCGTCGCGGCCCTGCTCACCGCCGCCGAGCAACTCGGATCGGCAGCGCGTACCTGCGAAGCGGCCGTGCAACACGCCCGGGCGCGCGAGCAGTTCGGGCAGCCGATCGGGGCCTTTCAGGCGGTCAAGCACCTGTGCGCGGAGATGCTGGTGCGCGTGGAGGTGGCCCGCGTCGCGGTCTACGCGGCCGCCGTCACCGCCGACCCGCTCGACATCGCCGCGGCCGGACTGCTCGCCGACGAGGCAGCCGAACGGGGCGCCCGCGACTGCCTCCAGGTGCACGGCGGCATGGGCTTCACATGGGAGTCCGACGTGCACCTTCACCTCAAACGCGCCTGGGTGCGGGCCAGGCGGGGACGCGGCACGGCGGACGCCGAGGAGGCACTCGCGGAGGATCTGCTGTCCCCGGCGGCACGGTAGGCGAGCCCCGTGAACGGCCGCCGCACGAGCCCTTTGTCGCCGATCGTGGCACCCCGAAACGGACGGATGCCACGGAATGTGGCAGACCGGAATTACCGTGCGTCGATATCGGGTTGTGTCCGAGGTGTGACTCGTCACGGCCTGGAGTCAGCGGTGAGCTCCGGTACCTTGTGTGGGATGCGAGTGGTTCTGAGGCCGAGCCATCCCGGTGTTGCCTTTGAGGCGGCTCCGGACCCGGCGATGCGCCGCCCTCGCAGGGCGGGATCAAGCCCCGGTCCAGCCCGTTCGACTCCCCGTGACGAGCGTCGCACAGTATGCCGTACGCATACTCCTTCGCGCTGGAATATGCCCGAAGCGCTTGTTGGGGTGACTGTACGTCAACCATGCTGTCACGCAAGGGAATCACAGTCCGTGATCCCTGTTCTGCCCATGATTGTGGCCCTCGGTCACGAGGCGATGTGTCCGCCGGTTCGGATGGTGTGAGCGGTGCAGGTGCTTCAAGTGCAGCTGGAGATCCGGCCCGACCCCGCAGAGGTGGGGCGAGCCCGGAGATGGGTCCGTTCGCGGATTGCCGGCTCGGCCATAAGAGTCGACGAGCCACTGGCCGAGACACTGATCCTCCTCGTCTCCGAACTGGTCACCAACGCCGTGGTCCACACCGGCAGTCCAGCCGTACTGCGCTTGTCCCTGCCGGGTGCGGCGCCCGACGCGGGTGCGGTGGACGGCACTTCGGGCCAGGCCCCCGCCACAGTCCGCCTGGAAGTGGCCGACACAAGCGCCCGCCCACCACGCCCCCGCTGCGTCGACAACGACGAAACAGGCGGCCGCGGCCTGGCACTGGTAGACGGCCTGGCCGACCGCTGGGGCTGGAGCCCAGAGGGCGCAGGCAAACGCATCTGGTGCGAGGTAGACCGCAGTTCAGCCCACAGCGCGACCACGACAACGTGCGAGACGGCTCCTGCGACGTACGAGGGCGGCACGGGGGCGTACTGCGCCGGCAAGTCGGCGTACGAGGACTTGGCGTACGAGGCGGTCTGAGAAAGCCGCGCCTGAGGGGGGCCGCAGGCCCCTTCAGGGGCGCGGGGAACTGCGCGACCAGCCACGACGAACCCGCAGTGTCGAGCGCGCATCCAGTGCTGGGCAAGGCGCACCCAGGGCGCGCCATCCGAAGCAGCGGCGCGGTCCAGCGCCCCTTTAGGGGCGCGGGGAACTGCGCGACAAGCCACAGCGCACCCGCACCTTCGAACCGCACCGCCAGCGCAGCGATAGCGCACGGAACGCACTCCGTTCAGAACCCGGAGGGACGGCCTGGCCGAGTGCGCCGGTCAATGCTTCCAGAACCACCGGCCAGGTGTTGACGTGACGTGTCCGTTTGATCACGCTTGTGGTCAGCGATTCGCCGTGAGGGGACGACGAGGGTTCCGGTGACGGGGAACCCTCGACGAGTGCGAGTCGCAATTCGGCGTCGGCTCCTACAGGGCCACGGGGTGTCCTCGCACGAGCGGGGTTCGTCCGAGGGGCAGGGCGGGTACGCCGGAGCCGGATGGCGGCGCGCAGTGCCGTGCTCGGGGCAGCGGAGCGCGCCGCCAGCCGATCAGTGCGACACCGGATCGGTGCGAACTCAGGACTGGGAGCCCGGGGGATCGGGAGCTCAGAGGATGGCGACCGGCGCCACAGGAGTTCCCGTGCCGCCGACGAACGGTTCAGGCATCGCCGACAGCAGAGACGTATAGCGGGATTCTTGTCCACAGGCTGTGGACAACTCTTCGAGATTCCAGTTCTGACCCTGAAGCATGCCCATCTCAACGAGATCGAGGGCATGGACAGGCAGCCACAACCCCTCTATTTCCGGCGGAAACACCTCAAAGGTGAGGGTGTCATTCGCGACCGCCGCGACATCGCGCGCGTGAAACCACTCCGGAGTACGCACGGACAGCCCGGGTGAGGGGTACGCGTACGCGTGCTTGTCGCCCGCCAGATAGAGCTGAATCTGCCCGGTGCGTACGAGAACGATGTCACCGGAGCGGACCGTGGTGCCCGCCAACTCCTCGGCCGCCTCCAGATCCTCCGGCGTCACCGCATGATCGCCCGCCAGGCGATCCGTCCCGCGCGCCCGGGCCACATCCAGCAGGACGCCGCGCGACACGATGTGCCGAGGCTTGTCGATACCACTGAACTCCGCGCCCGCGTGCGCCGTGACGGTGTCGGCCGGACGACCGTTGTAGATCTTCCCCGAGTGCGAGACATGGCTGAGCGCATCCCAGTGGGTCGCCGCCTGCAGCCCCATCGTCACGGCGTCGTCGCTGCAGGCGACCGTGCCGGGACCGAAGATCTCCTGGTTGATCTGCACCATGGCGTGCAGCGGGTTGACGCGCCCCGGGATCATCCCGGTCTGCACCCCGTCCTGCTGGAGGGGGAGCGCGAGCGGGACGCGCCGGCCGGTGCGGACGGTCGCGGCGGCCTCGCGTACGACCTCGTCGGTGATCAGGTTCAGCGTGCCGATCTCGTCGTCGGCGCCCCAACGCCCCCAGTTGTTCACGCGCTTGGCGATGTCATGGAACTCGGCCGGCAGTGACATCGGGGCCTCCCGGGGCTTGTCGTCAGGTATCTGACGGGTCGTAGAATCGCACTGAATCCGAATCTAACGGTCCGTCAGAAACTGCGGGACGGGAAGGGGCCGGTGTGGGGAACTTCTTGGCAGACAAGGTCGTCGCCGTAACCGGAGCGGGACGGGGCATCGGACGCGCCGTCGCGCTCGCGGCAGCCGCCGAGGGAGCGCGAGTCGTCGTCAACGACTACGGAGTCTCCGTCGACGGCGGTTCACCGACCAGCGACATCGCCGACTCCGTGGTGAAGGAGATCCTGACGGCCGGCGGTGACGCGGTCGCCGTCGCCGACGACATCTCCACGATGGCGGGCGGACAGCGCGTCGTCGACACCGCGCTGTCGTCGTACGGCCGGCTCGACGGCGTCGTCTGCGTGGCCGGGATCCTGCGCGAACGCATGCTGTTCAACATGTCCGAGGAGGAGTGGGACCCGGTCCTCGCCACGCACCTGAAGGGCACGTTCACGGTCTTCCGCGCCGCCTCCGCGGTGATGCGGAAGCAGGGCTCGGGCACGCTGATCGGCTTCACCAGCGGCAACCACCAGGGGTCCGTCTCCCAGGCCAACTACAGCGCCGCGAAGGGCGGCATCATCTCGCTGGTACGGAGCGCCGCGCTCGGCCTGCACAAGTACGGGGTGACCGCCAACGCGGTGGCACCCGTCGCCCGTACGCGCATGTCGGCGAACGTACCCATGGAGCTCAAGGAAATCGGCGAACCGGAAGACGTGGCGGCACTGGTCGTCTACCTGCTGTCGGCCCGGGCCCGCGACGAGGGAATCACCGGGCAGGTCTACACGATCGCCGGACCCAAGATCGCGGTGTGGGCGCAGCCGAGGGAGCTGCGGGCGGCGTACGCGGAGGGCACGCCCTGGACCCCGGAGCGGATCGCGGACTTCCTGCCGGGGACGGTGGGTGTGGATCCGATGCCGATGCTGGAGCAGTTGGAGGCGATGGCCAAGGCGGCTTCGGAGAAGACGCGGCCGAACGCATAACAACGCACTAAGGGGTTGCGGACGTATGGAGTTCGGGTTCAGCGCCGAGGACGAGGCCTTCCGGAGTGAGGTACGAGCCTGGCTGCGTACGCACCTTGTCGGCGACCCGCCCCGGCGGGAGTGGGAGCGCGAGCTCGGCCGGGCCGGCTGGATCGGGCTCGGCTGGGAGGCCGGCGGATACGGCAACCGCACCGCCAGCCTCATCCAGCAGGTCGTTTGGGCCGAGGAGTACGCTCGTTCCGACGCCCCCGCCCGGTCGGGTCACATCGGGGAGAACCTGCTGGCCCCGACGCTCCTCGCGCACGGTTCCGAGGAACAGAAGAGCCGCTTTCTGCCGCCGATAGCCCGCGGCGAGGAGCTGTGGTGCCAGGGGTACAGCGAGCCGGGGGCGGGGTCGGACCTCGCCGGGGTGCGCACCGCTGCCGTACGCGACGGGGCTACGTACCGGGTGAGCGGCCAGAAGATCTGGACCTCCCTCGCCCATGAGGCGGACTGGTGCTTCGTGCTGGCCCGTACCGAGCCGGAGTCGCGGCGGCACCACGGGCTGAGCTTTCTGCTGGTTCCGATGGATCAGCCGGGGCGGATCGAGGTGCGGCCGATCCGGCAGATGACGGGGACCAGTGAGTTCAACGAGGTCTTCTTCGACGGGGCGCACGCGCGCGTGGAGCACGTTGTCGGCGGCGAAGGGCAGGGCTGGCGGGTCGCGATGGGGCTGCTCGGCTTCGAGCGGGGGGTCTCCACGCTGGCCCAGCAGGTGGGCTTCGCAGAGGAGTTGGGGCGGGTCCTGAAGACGGCTGTCTCGACGGGTGCGGCGGACGATCCCGTCGTACGCGACCGTCTGGTGCGGCAGTGGGCCGAGCTGCGGACCATGCGGTGGAACGCGCTGCGGACCCTGGGCAGTTGGGGTCCAGGGTCTTCTGCGGACGCCGGGGCTCCCAGTGTCGCCAAGCTGCTGTGGGGTCGCTGGCATCAGCGGCTCGGGGAGCTGGCGATGCAGGTACGGGGCGGCGAGGCGACGGTCGGGCCGGCGGACTGGGCGCCTTCAGAACCGTACGAACTGGACCCCCTGCAACACCTGTTCCTGTTCAGCCGGGCCGACACCATCTACGGCGGCTCGGACGAGATCCAGCGCACCATCATCGCCGAGCGGGTGCTCGGCCTGCCGAGGGAACCGAAGGGCTGAGGTGGCCAAATGCGGGGCGTGATCTTCGACGGGAAGCAGGCTCAGGTCGCGGACGACCTGGAGATACGGGACGTGGGGCCGGGCGAGGTGCAAGTGGCGATCTCGGCGGCTGGGCTGTGCCACAGCGACCTCTCGGTGGTGGACGGGACCATTCCGTTCCCCGTTCCCGTGGTGCTCGGGCATGAGGGCGCGGGTGTGGTCGAGGCGGTGGGCGCGGGCGTCACGCACGTCCGGCCCGGAGACCATGTGTCGCTCTCCACGCTGGCGAACTGCGGTGCCTGCGCGGAGTGCGACCGGGGGCGGCCGACGATGTGCCGCAAGGCGATCGGGCGGCCGGGGCAGCCGTTCTCGCGGGACGGCCGGCCGGTGTACCAGTTCGCGTCCAACTCGGCGTTCGCGGAACGCACCTTGGTGAAGGCCGTCCAGGCGGTCCGCATCCCCGACGACATCCCGCTGTCTTCCGCGGCCCTGATCGGCTGCGGGGTGCTCACCGGCGTAGGCGCGGTGCTCAACCGCGCGCGCGTGGACCATGGTGACAGCGTGCTCGTCATCGGTACGGGCGGGATCGGGCTGAACGTCATCCAGGGGGCCCGTATCGCGGGCGCGTCCACGATCGTCGCCGTGGACGCGAACCCGGCGAAGGAGGCGGCGGCGAGGCAGTTCGGCGCGACGCACTTCCTCACGTCGACCGAGGGTGTGCGGGACATCCTCCCGACGGGCGCGGACCACGCCTTCGAGTGCGTGGGCCGAGTCGAACTCATCCGCCAGGCCATCGACCTGCTCGACCGCCACGGCCAGGCAATCCTGCTCGGCGTCCCGCCCGCCACCGCGGAAGCGACCTTCCTCGTCTCCTCGATGTACCTGGACAAGTCGATCCTGGGCTGCCGCTACGGCTCCTCCCGCCCACAGCGCGACATCGCCCTGTACGCCCAGCTGTACCGCGAAGGCCGCCTGCTGCTGGACGAGCTGGTGACGGCGACCTATCCGGTCGAGGACTTCGAGAAGGCGAAGGCGGACGCGGAGGCGGGGCGGGTGGCGAGAGGGGTGCTGACCTTCTGAGGCCCGAGGCCCGAGGCCCGGGGATGCCTCAACTCCCGCTGTTCACACGGAGGTTGTCCGACCGGAACGTACGCCGGTACGCGCTCGGTGTGACCCCGAGCGCCGCCTGGAGGTGCTGCCGCATCGACTGAGCCGTGCCGAAGCCGGCGTCGCGGGCCACCTGGTCGATGGACAGGTCGGTGGACTCCAGGAGGTGGCGGGCGCGTTCGACGCGCTGCTGGGTGAGCCACTGACCGGGGCTGACACCGGCCTCCTCGCGGAAACGGCGCGTGAAGGTGCGTACCGACATGGACTCCTGCTCGGCCATGTCGCGTAGCTGGATCGGTTCGTGGAGGCGGGCCAGCGCCCAGGCGCGGGCGGCGGTCGTGGTCGCCACCTGCGGCTCGGGCACCGGCCGCTGGATGTACTGCGCCTGGCCGCCGTCACGGTGCGGCGGTACGACGGTGCGGCGGGCCACGTCGTTGGCGACGGCGGTGCCGTGATCGCGGCGTACGAGATGGATGCACAGGTCGATCCCGGCCGCGACCCCGGCGGAGGTGAGGACGTCCCCGTCGTCCACGAAGAGCACGTCCGCGTCGACCTTGATCTTCGGGAAGAGCCGCTGGAAGTGCTCGGCGTGGAACCAGTGCGTGGTCGCCGGGCGGCCGTCGAGGCAGCCGGCGGCGGCCAGGACGTAGGCGCCGGTGCAGATGGAGACCAGGCGGGTGCCGGGCCGGATGTGACCGAGGGCGGCGGCCAGTTCGTCGGTGAGCACACCCTCCTCGAAGACCGAGCCGAGTTCGTACGAGGAGGGCACGACGACGGTGTCGGCCGTGGCCAGCGCCTCGGGGCCGTTCTCGACGAGCACGGCGAAGTCGGCGTCGGTCTCGACCGGGCCGGGCGGCCGGATCGAGCAGGTGACGACCTCGTACAGCGGCCGCCCCTCGGCGGTCCTCGCGCGGCCGAAGATCCGCTGCGGGATGCCCAGTTCGAAGGGGAGGAGCCCGTCCAGGGCGAGGACGACGACGCGATGCCGAGGCGGAAGACCACTCATGGCCCGATCCTAGCGAAGGCTGTCCTTCGGGCCACTCGATCGCGGTCGTCGCAGCACAGAAGCTCTATGACGTGACGCAGTCGACCGAAGCCTCAGACGTTCAGGACGCCTCAGCCGTCCAGGACCAGGAACCCGAGAGCGAGAGAAAGCGGCGCCGGACCGTGCGCGTGCACCGTGCGTGGTTCGTCGCCGCCGTCACCTTCGTGACGATCCTCGGCGCCGCGGCCTTCCGCTCCCTGCCGGGCCTGCTCTTTGATCCGCTGCACCAGGAGTTCCACTGGTCGCGCGGCACGATCGGGCTCGCGGTGTCCGTCAATCTCGCGTTGTACGGGCTGACCGCGCCGTTCGCCGCTGCGCTGATGGACCGTTTCGGGATCCGCCGGGTGGTCGCGGTCGCGCTGCTCGTGATCGCGATCGGCTCGGGCACGACCGTATGGATGACGGCGGCGTGGCAGCTGATCCTGTGCTGGGGGCTGCTGGTCGGGCTGGGGTCGGGCTCGATGGCGCTGGCGTTCGCGGCGACGGTCACCAACCGGTGGTTCACCGAGCGGCGCGGACTGGTGACGGGCATCCTCACGGCGGCCTCGGCCTCAGGTCAGCTGATCTTCCTGCCGCTGCTGTCGTGGATCGTCTCGGAGCACGACTGGCGTCCAGCCGCCGTGACGGTGGCGCTGGCGGCCCTCGCCGTCGTCCCCTTCGTATGGCTGCTGCTGCGGGACCATCCGGCGGACGTGGGCCTGAAGCCGTACGGTGCACCGGAGTTCGTGGAGAAGCCGCCACCCGTGCCCGGCGCGGCCCGCCGCACGCTGAACGTCCTCTTCTCGGCAGTCCGTACGGGCCCCTTCTGGCTGCTGGCCGGTACCTTCGCGATCTGCGGAGCGTCGACGAACGGCCTGATCCAGACGCACTTCGTGCCCGCCGCCCACGACCATGGCATGCCGATCACGGCGGCGGCTTCGCTGCTCGCGGTCATCGGGGTCTTCGACGTCGTCGGCACGATCGCCTCCGGCTGGTTCACGGACCGCTTCGAACCACGGCGACTGCTGGCCGTCTACTACGCCCTGCGCGGCATATCGCTGCTGTTCCTGCCGATGCTGCTGGCGCCCTCGGTACAGCTCCCGATGCTCTTCTTCATCGTCTTCTACGGCCTCGACTGGGTGGCCACCGTCCCGCCGACCCTCGCCCTGTGCCGCGAGCAGTACGGCGACGACAGCGCGATCGTCTTCGGCTGGGTCCTGGCCTCCCACCAGGTGGGCGCCGCCCTCGTAGCCTTCCTCGGCGGCTTCGCCCGCGACACCTTCGGCTCGTACGACGTGGTCTGGTATGCCTCGGGGGCGCTGTGCGCGGCGGCGGCGCTGATGGCGCTGGTGATCCGGAGGCGGCCGGCCGTGGCGGCGGCCGGTCTCGCGGTCACACCCGGATGACCTGGACGCCGGGGAAGGCGGCGAAGCCGGCGTCTTGGGTGATGACGGGGACGCCGTGGGCGCGCGCTGTGGCGGCGATCCAGCCATCGTTGACGCGGGCCTTGGGCAGGCGACGGCCGGACCGGGTTATCTCAGACATCAGCTGGGACCATACGGAGGCGACGATGCGGTTGGGGGCCACCACTTCGTGCTCGGAAGCCATCAGCAGCGTGGCAAGCCGTCGACTGCGATCCGCTTCGGTGCGAGCAGCCTGAACACCGAGCGACAGCTCGCCGATGGTGATGGTCGAAATGAGAATGCCGCGCGACATGGCCGTGGCCATGGGGCGTCCAGTCTCGCGGGCCACGAAGAACGAGGTGTCCGCGAGGGCGGTGGTAGAGATCACCGAGGGTCCTCGCTGCCGTGCTCCGTGTACTCGTCCGTGTCGCAGAACATCGCGTCGATCTCGTCCAGCATCTCCCGGTCGATACCGCCGCCGGACTCCCAGAAGGCAATCATCTCTTCGGCAGTGAGCACCTTGTTCCGCCCGTCGATCACATGGATGACCTCGCCGTGGTCGGTGACCTCGATGGGCGTAGGACCGGCGACCAACTGGGTCAGTACGCCCGGTTCGTTGAGTTCGGATACATCGATCCGTGTTGGTTCATTCACGCCTCGACGGTAAGCCAGCCACTGCGCACAGTGAGAGTCCTGGTCCTACGAATCACTCGCACTGATGAACGCCTTCCGGGAAATCCCCGCTTCAGTCGCTCAAGCGTCCGAACCGTCCCCGGTAAAACAGCAAAGGCGCGCCGTCCCCGTCCATCGCCCCCAGCGCCTCCACCCTCCCCACCACGATCAAATGGTCCCCGCCGGTGTGCACGGCATGGATCGCGCAGTCGATCCACGCGAGCGCCCCCTCCAGCCGCGGCGACCCCGACACCGGGGCCGCGTCATAGACGACCCCAGCGAACTTGTCCGCCCCGCTCACCGCGAACCCACGGCACAACTCGCCCTGGTGCGCCGCCAGTACGTTTACGCAGAACACGCCCGCGCGAGCGATCCGCGGCCACGTCGTCGACGTACGCGCGACCATGAACACGACCAGCGGCGGATCGAGAGAGAGGGAGGAGAAGGACTGGCAGGCGAAGCCGGCGGGGCCATCCTCGCCGTCAGCGGCGGGTGCGGTGACAACGGTCACCCCGGTCGCGAAGTTCCCCAGTACGCGCCGGAATTCGCCCTGATCGACCGGCGCCCGCTCATCGTCCCCGACAGCCCGCAGATCCGGCCGCGGCAAGGCCTCGACCGGTCCCGCGACGGTGGAGACCCCGGCCGACCTGAGGTAACGGACGGCCGCTGCGGCCATCCCTGCGTGTCCCATCACGCCCTCCATTGAACCTGACGCACCGTCAGATAGGAAGCCTCCAGGCCATCCAGAAACCCCTCCAAGACCCTCCAAATCCCCTCAGCGCCCGCTGAACTCGGCCCCGCGCCGCTCCACGAACCCCGCCACCCCTTCCTTCGCGTCCGCCGTCGTCATATTGATCTCCTGCGCGGCGGCCTCGGCGGCGAACGCGGTGGCACGGTCGGAGTCCAGGGAGGCGTTGACGAGCTGCTTCGTGAGCGCTAGGGCCCGGGTCGGCCCGGCGGCGAGGCGCTCGGCCCACTCGCGGGCCGTCTTCTCCAACTCCTCGGCCGGTACGACGCGATTGACGAGCCCGAGGCGTTCCGCGTCCGTGGCACTCAGCGCGTCGCCGAAGAACATCAGCTCCTTGGCCCGCTGCGGTCCGACCAGCCGCGGGAGGAGGTAGGCGCCGCCCCCGTCGGGCACCAGACCGCGCCGTACGAACACCTCCACGAACCGGGCAGGTTCGGCTGCGATCACCAGGTCGCAGGCGAATGCGAGATGCGCGCCGATTCCCGCCGCGGTGCCGTTCACCGCGGCGATCACCGGCTTCTCGCAGTCGAGAACCGTGGCGATGAGGCGCTGGGCGCCGAGACGGATGACCCGGGCCACATCGCCGGCGACCCGTTCCGCGGCGACCGGCCCGCCGCGCAGGTCGGCGCCCGCACAGAAACCGCGGCCCGTCGCGGTGAGGACGACGGCCCGTACGGCCGGGTCGGCGGAGGCCTCGGAAAAAATTTGGATCAGGCGTTCTCGCTGGTCAGAGGTGATGGCGTTCATCGCCTCGGGGCGGTTGAGGGTGATCCACGCGACCTGATTGTCAGTGGCGTGCCGTACCAATGACTCGAGGGAAATTTCGGGGCCGGAGCGCTGGTCGGGACCGGCGCTCCGGGATGAGTGGGATGAGTCAGGGGATTCGCGGGGTTCACGGGGGGAGTCGGACATGGGGGTGCTCCGTTTCGTACGGGGGGTGAAGGGCGCCGTGCGCGAAAGGTGCGGTGCTGTACGCGGGACCGTCGGCGCTGTACGCGAAACCGTCGGGGCCGTACGCGGGATCGTCGGCGCCCTTGGCGGGACCGCCGGCGCCCTACGCGGGACCGTCGGAGCCGCACGCGGTATCGCGGGAGCCGTGCGCGCTGCTGCAGGGCGGTGGAGGTGGGAGTGGCGGTGGCGACGACCGCTCGCCTCAGCGGCACACCGCCATCGCGTCCAGCGCTACGGCCCCTTGGCCCCTGGGCAGCACCATCAACGGGTTGATGTCGAGCTCCGCCAGCTCGCCGTCGAGTTCGAGCGCCATGCGCTGTACCCGGAGGACGACCTCGACCAGCGCGTCGAGGTCGGACGGGGGGCGCCCGCGGACCCCGTCGAGCAGCGCCCGCCCGCGCAGCTCGTCGAGCATGGCCCGCGCCTGCTCCTCGCCGAACGGCGGCACGCGCACGGCCGTGTCCCGCAGCACCTCCACGAGGACGCCGCCGAGCCCGACCGTCACGGTCGGCCCGAAGAGCTCGTCCTGCGTGACGCCCACGACCATCTCGACTCCGGGATCGACCATCTGACACACCAGGACCCCGTCGAGCGAGACGCCCTCGTAGCGGGCGATGTCGGTCAGCTCCCGGTAGGCGTCGCGGACCTGACTGGCGGAGGTCAACCCGACCTTCACCAGGCCGAGTTCGGTCTTGTGGGCGAGCTGCGCGCCGGAGGCCTTCATCACGACGGGGTAGCCGACCAGCCCGGCCGCCCGCACGGCCGCCGCCGCGCTGGTCACCAACTGCTCGCGCGGTACGCGGATTCCGTACGCCCGCAGAAGCTGCTTCGCCGCATGCTCGCTCAGCTGCTGTCCCGGCCGCATCAGTGCCTGCGCCTTGCGGTAGGAGGGCGAGTGCGTGCGCGGCGCCTCGTCGAAGGGGGAGCGGTACGACGCGGTGAAGCGGGCGTGGTCGAGGTGGGCGCGGACGGCCGTGATGCAGTTCGCGAAGGTGCGGAACGTGGCGACGCGCGAGGAGCCCAGCAGGATCTCGCGGTACGCGGACTCGGTGCCGACCGGCGATCCCCACACCACGCACACCAGCTTGTCCGTCTGCTCCGCCGCGTCCACCAGGTCCTGCGCCAGCTGATCGCTCATCGGCGGGAAGGGCCCGGTGATCGGGCAGATCAGCACGCCCACCGCCGGGTCGTCCAGAATCGCGTCGATGATCTTGCGGCCACGCCAGTCGCCCACGGGGTGCCCGCCGTTGTCGACCGGGTTGGCGACATCGAGGTACTCCGGTATCCACTGGTGCAGCTCGGCCTGCTTGGCGTCCGACAGCCGCGGCAGAGGCAGCCCTGCCTCGGTCGCCAGGTCCGAGAAGTGCGCGCCCGTGCCGCCCGAGATCGAATACACGACGACGCCGTCGGCGCTCACGGGGCGGGCGCGGGCCAACAGGGCTGCGGTGTCCTGGAGTTCGTCGAGCCCGTCGACGCGGATCACGCCGTACTGCCGCATCGCCGCGTCCACCACCGCGTCGGCGCCGGTCAGCTTGCCGGTGTGTGAGGCGGCCGTGCGGGCGCCGGTCTCGGTGCGGCCGACCTTGACCGCGACCACGGGGACACCGCGCCGGGCGGCCCGGTCGGCGGCGAGCATGAAGGCGCGGCCGTCCTTCAGCCCTTCGACATAGCAGGCGATGGCGCCGACCTCCGGCTGCTCGGCGAAGTAGGAGATGAAGTCGGCCGTCTCCAGGTCGGCCTCGTTGCCGGTGGGCGCCCAGTGCGAGAGCCGTACGCCCAGCTCCTGCATCGTGAAGACGGGACGCCCCTGGTGCCCGGACTGGGTGATCAGTGCGATCGCCGGTCCGTCCAGGTCGTCGCGGAACTTCTCGAAGGCGTTGAGGTTGGTGTTCGGCCCGAGCAGCCGCAGCCCGGAGCGCTCCACGGCGGCGGCGAGGCGGGCCTGCGCGGCGGCGCCCTCCGCTCCGGTCTCGGCGAATCCGGAGGCGAAGGCGACCGCGAACTTCACCTTGGCCTCGGCGAGTTGCTCGACCACGGGAAGGGGATCGGAGACCAACAGCACGGCCAGATCGACCTGTTCGGGCAGGTCCGCGACAGAAGGGACGCAGGATATGCCGAAGACGGACTGACGGGTGGGGTGCACCGGGTGCAGCCGGGCACCGACCCGCTGGGCCCAGGAGAGCAGCTGCCTGGTGATGCCGGTGTTCGGCCGGCCCTCGGCGTCCGAGGCGCCGATGACGGCCACGGACTCGGGGCGGAAGAAGCGGTCGAGGTCGGGTACGCCGGCGTACAGCGGCCGGCCGCTGACGTCGAGGTCGTCGGTGGCGGCAGGCCTGCCGTGTACGGCAGGTGCCGGTTGCTCGCCGCAGGCGATGACCCGGGCCCGGCGGGAGTCGGTGGTGAGGGTGCCGTGGGTTGATCCAAGCATCGGTCCGCCCGCTCCTGTGTGGCTGCCAATAACTGACGCAGTGTCAGATTACTGAACTGACGCCTCGTCAGGAACCGGGCTGCACGCAAAGAAGTTGTGGCGGACACGTGTTTGGTACCCGCGACGGTCGTCACGGGAACATGGGCGGACGGCATCCGGATGCGTCAGGCGTCCCCGAACACCGGGTGCGTCAGGCTGCCGCGGTTACCGGATGCGCCGGGCGACCCCGGATGCCGTGTGCGCCTCCGTGTCCATTACCTCCGCCTGTCCGCCCTCGCGATCGCCTTCGCGATCTTCTGGGCGTCCAGGGCGAGTTCGCGGAGCATGCCGCTGATGGGGTTGGTGAAGCCGGTGAAGTAGAGGCCGGGGGCGTTTTTCGGGGTGTGGGGGCCGTGGACGACCGGGCGGCCGCGGTCGTCCAGGACGTCGAGGTGGCCGACGAGGTCCTCCAGGGCGCGGCGGTAGCCGGTTGCGGCGATGACGACGTCCGGGCCGATCCGGTCGCCGTTCGCGAGGACGACCTTGCCGTCCTCGAAGCCGTCGACGGCGGACACGATCTCGACCTGCCCCTTGCGTACGGCGTCGATCAGGCCGACGTCCTGCACCGGGATCGAGCCCTCGTTCACGCGGGAGTAGAGCCCGGTGTCGGGCCGCGGGAGGCCGTGGGCCGACAGGTCCGGCACGCTGATCTTCCCCACCGGACCGGCCAGCCGGTCCACCAAGGAGACCGGCAGCCGCCGTACGAGAATCCCGGTGCGCTGGGCGGGCCACCCGGCCGTGGACCGGCGCAGGATGTGCGGCGCGGTCCGCACCGAGAGTCGTACGCGCGAGGCGCCGCCCTCGACGAGGTCGACGGCGATCTCGGCGCCCGTGTTGCCGATGCCGACGACGAGGACGTCCCGGCCGGCGTAGGGGGCGGCGTTGCGGTACTGGCCCGCGTGCAGGAGCTCGCCGCTGTACGCGTCGCGGCCCGGCCAGTCGGGTACGTGGGGCGTGTGGTTGTAGCCGGTGGCGATCACGACCGCGCTGCCGGTCAGCTCGCGCCCGCCGGTGGCGCGCAACAGCCAGCCGGTGCCGTCCGCGGCGGGCTCCACGCGGGAAACCTCCACGCCGGTTACGACCTCGAGCTCGTGGTGCTCCGCGTACTTCTCCAGATAGCGCACCACGTTGTCCCGCGAGACCCAGCGCCCGAACGAGCGCGGCATCGCCAGGCCCGGCAGGGACGACAACCTCCGGGTCGTGTGCAGATGCAGCCGGTCGTAATGCCGCCGCCAGGACGCCCCGACATGCTCGGATCGCTCCAGTGCCACGGCTCGTACGCCCTGGGCGCGCAGGGCGTACGCGGCGGAGAGTCCGCCCGGGCCGCCGCCGATGACGTACACGGGTCGGTCTTCGTGGGACGGCACCGCGTGGTGCGTTTCAGGACGCGTCGCGTCGGAAGAGTCGGCCATGCGCCAGAGCGTATTCACCACGTCACTTGATGGGTATCGGTCAAGCCCGGAATCGATTGCGAATCGATCACGGCTGTGGGGAGAGTGGGTGGGATTCGTGGCGCTCCTCCTGCGGCACCGCGTACCCGGGTACGGACGGCCACCGCACGGTCAGTACCACCGACTCCTCCTCCGCGACCCAGGAGTGGTCCACTCCGTGGCCCCACACGACGTAGTCGCCCTGGCGTTCCAGCAGAACGCTGCGGCCGGGGAGTTCGACCCGGAAGCGGCCGCTGATGAGAACCAGCAGGGCCGTGCGTTCCTCGCCCCGCACCCACTGTGCTCGCTTGTCACCGCTGGGATGCACGCCCCACTTGATCTCGACCGCGTCGCTCTGACGGGGGTCGCCCGCGTCCTTGAAGTGCCCGAGCAGCCATCCGCGGTCCAGCGCCGCATCCTTGCCCGCGTTGCCCACGTACACGCCGTCGTCCATCGCGCCGTCGTCCATGCGGTCGAACGCTAACACCGGCCGACTGGGCCTCTGTCGCGGCCGGCCACGGGAAGAGTCTCACCTCCGCCCGGTCTTGCGTGACCGCCGCGCATCCGCTGAACTGACGTATCGTCAGATTCCTTCGACCGCAGGGAAATCCATGGACACGATCTGGCTCACCGGTGCGGAATGGGGCGCCGTGCTGCGTATCGGGCTCGGGCTGTGGTGGCTGGAGAGCTGGCGGCACAAGGACAAGAAGGCGTGGTTCGAGCGGGGAACGGGGATCGCCTGGGCGGCGGATGTCGCGGCGAAGCACCGCTGGACCGCCGTGCGCAGCGGCTTCGATGTCGTCGTCGCGCCGCGGCCGAGGGCCATGGCGTACGTCGTCGTGTATGCGGAACTCGCCCTGGGGCTGGGCCTGATCGCCGGATTCCTGACCCCGATCGCCCTGGTCGGCGGCCTGCTCCTCAACCTCCTCTACCTCGTCCTCATGATCCACGACTGGGCCGAGCAGGGGCAGAACTCGATGATGGCGCTGATTTCCCTGGTGGCCCTGTTCGGGATGTCCTGGCAGACGTGGTCGCTGGACAGCGCGCTGGGGCTCTTCTGATGGCGGCGGCACGATTCGATGTGCCGGAGGTGGATGCCTTCACGCGGGCGTACTGGGAGGCGGCCGGCCGCGGGCAGTTGCTCCTGCGGCGGTGCGGGGCGTGCGGGCGGGCCCATCACTACCCGCGCGAGTTCTGCCCGCACTGCTGGAGCGAGGACGTTGCCTGGGAGCGGGCGAGTGGGCGCGCCACGCTTTACACCTGGTCCGTCGTCCACCGTAACGATCTCCCGCCCTTCGGGAGTCGTACGCCGTACGTGGCTGCCGTCGTCGATCTCGCCGAGGGACCGCGGATGATGACCGAGGTGGTGGACTGCGAGGAGGGCGTGCTGCGGGCCGGGATGGGGTTGGAGGTGACGTTCCGGGGGGCGGGAGAAGGCGCGGCGGATGTCGTGGTGCCGGTGTTCCGGCCCCGGATGTGAGGCGTGAAGACGTACGGGTTTCAATGGAGCGATGGCCCATGTCCGAGCGCGGTTCCTCGACCATCCGTTCCCCGAACTGCACGGCCACGGACTGCGGTTGTGTGCCTGGGACCCGGAGTCCGACCGTGATATAGAGGCGTGGCTGCGGGGCAGGACCGACCCGGAGTTCCAGCGCTGGAACACGCCGCTCAAGACGGTCACCGACATCGACGGCGCCCGGGAGGCGCTCCGCTCGCGGGCCGAGAACGCGGCCGACGGCAGCGCCGCCTCCTTCCGCATCACGGACGAGACCACCGGCGCGACGCTCGGCGATATCGGCGTCCACACGATCAACACCGCCACAAGCTGCGCCCGCGTCGGCTACTGGGTCCTTCCAGAGGCCCGTGGTCACCGGGTCGCGACGCGTGCGCTGACGCTCGTCTCCCGCTGGGCGCTCACCGAACTCGGCCTCCACCGCCTGGAGTTGGGCCACGCCCTCGGCCACGACGCGTCCTGCCACATCGCGAAACGCTGCGGCTTTCTCCTCGAGGGCACCCTGCGCGACGCGATGTTCGAGGCGGGCCGACGCGACGCGTTCCGGGACGTCCACCTGCACGCACGGCTCGCCACGGATCCGGAGCCGGCCGCTCCGCGATGAGCTGCGAGTCACCCCTCCGTCCTCACGGCCACAGCAGCTGCCTGACCCAACCCCCGTCCGTACGGCGATAGTCGAGGCGTACGTGACGTCGCTGGGCGTCCCCCTGGAAGAACTCCACCTCGTTCGGCTGGACGTGGTACAGGGTCCAGGAGGGGGCCTGGGCGTCGGGCTCCCGTTGCGCCTGCTCCCAGGCGGATTTCGACGCGCGCGTCAACTCCCCGACGGAATCCAGTACTTCGCTCTGGTGGCCGACCAGAGCCGCGGCCAGGGCCCCGGTCGAGCGGGCGTGCAGGTCTGCCTGGGATTCCTGCGGCGAGGCGAGTGCCACCGGGCCGCGTACACGTACCTGGCGGCCCTGTGTCGGCCAGTAGAAGCCGAGGGCCGCGTAGGGGCGGGTGGCCAGGTGGCGGCCCTTGCGGCTGGTGGCGTGGGTGGCGAAGGACCAGCCGTTTGCGTCGGCGCCGTGCAGCATCACCGTGCGGACGTCGGGCAGGCCGTCCTCGTCCGATGTCGCGAGCGACATGGTGTGCGGCTCGGTCTGACCGGCCGCCACCGCCTCCGCGAGCCAGCGCGCGAAGAGGGGCAACGGCTCCTCGGGCGCCTCGGCCGGGTCGAAGCCGGGCAACTCGGTGTCCCACACGCGCAGGGAACGCAGCAGCTCGTGAAGATCCGTTTCCATACGGCGAGTATCGCCCGACAGGGCATCCCGCCGGTCGCGGGCGGCCGAAACCCGAGCCGTAAACCACGCCGCATACCAGGGCCCCACCAGACGAGCGGCGACTCGGGCCCGGCGTAAATCGCGAGCGTGGCGGGGGCGGTCCACGGGACCATTGCGTATGGCTTCCGTTGCGCCCGACTGGCACCTCACCCGTGACCTCGAGGTCTTCCTCGACTGCGCCGGGGGCTTCCTGCGCTCGGAACCCGCCCTGCACACCGTGCAGTTGACAGTCACCGACGCGCTGGCCAGGCAGGGATCGGCTGCATACGGGCCGAAGCCGCCGCACTTCGCGTGGCTCACGGACCGGGACGGTGCCGTGTGGGCCACCGCCCTGCGGACACCCCCGTACGAACTGAATCTCACCGCCACCGCCCCCGAAGCCGCCGACGCCCTCGCCGCGCGCCTCTCGGAGGCCGGTCACGCACTCCCCGGTGTCAACGGCCCCGCAGACACGGCCGCCGCCTTCGCGACCGCCTGGGAACGCCGTACCGGAGCCACCGCGCAGCTCACGACGAACCAGCGGCTTTACCGGCTCGGCACGCTCACACCACCCGACCCGGCCCCGCCCGGCAGGGCGAGGCTCGCCACCGGGGACGACCACGCGCTGGTCGCGCAGTGGCACGCCGAGTTCTCCACGGCGACGGGCGGGCGGCCCATGCGCGACCCGGGCCGCTGGGCCGAGGGCCGGATCGCCCACGGCGGCATCACCTTCTGGGAGACCCCAGACAGCACACCCGTCTCGATGGCGGGCGCCCTGCCGAAGGTCGCCGGGCAGATCCGTATCGCGCCCGTCTACACCCCGCCCGCCCTGCGGGGGCACGGTTACGCCGCTGCCGTCACCGCCGCAGTCAGCCGCGCTGCGCAGGCTGCGGGCGCCGACGAGGTGCTGCTCTTCACCGACCTCGCCAATCCGACCAGCAACGCGCTGTATCAGCGGATCGGCTATCGGCCGGTACGGGACTTCGCCGTCCACACGTTCCGTACGTAACGCCCCGTACGTGACGCCCCGTACGTGACGCCCCGTACGTAACGTCCCGTACGGGACGCGCCTCAGACCTGCCCGAGGTCTGACGACAGGCAGTGCTCGGGGCGCATACGGACGACCACCTGCTCGCCGTGTTCCTTCCAGGCGAAGTCGACGTAGCCGTCGACCTTCTCGGGCGGGAGGTAGCGGGTGGCGAGTTCCCGGAGGTGCTCGATGGTGGCGGGGATCGTGTCGATGACCGGGCCCTCGACCGATACGTACCGGATGGTGGGTTCGAGTCGGTCGACCAGCAGGGAGAACCGGCCCGCCGCGCCGATCAGCCGGTTCTTGCGGGAATCGAGCCCGGTCAGGATCCATACGGTGCCGTCGGACGCGTACTGGTACCAGACCGGCACGGTGACCGGACCCCGCCCCTCCCCGGCATCCACCGCGAACGCGGCGATGTGCGGCTCAGCCAGGAACTGCTCACGCTCTTCGCGACTCAGCGCCATCTCGGTCTCCTCCACCCTTCAGGATGCGGACAGTACGGAGGTTCTCCTCAAATTCAGCGTGCCCCGTACTGCCCGGTATTCCGAGCCGGCTGCGTGCCGCGACGGCCGGCTCACGCCTGCCGCTGCGTACCGCGACGGCCGGCTCACGCCTGCAGATAGGCGAGTACGGCCAGTACCCGCCGGTGATGTTCCAGATCCGGCTCCATGCCCAGCTTCATGAAGATGCTGCGCACATGCGTCTCGACGGTTTTGCCGCCGATGCGCAGGCAGCGGCTGATGGACTCGTTGGAGCGGCCCTCCGCCATCAGTGCCAGCACCTCGCCCTCGCGCCGGGTGAGCGTTTCGAGGGCGCCGTCCACGCGTCGGCGGCCCAGGAGGCGGCGGACGATCTCCGGGTCGATGAAGGGTTCGCCGGCCGCCACGCGCTTGATTCCCTCGGTGAGTTCCGAAGGGTCGGCGATGCGGTCCTTGAGGAGGTAGCCGAAGCCGCCCGGCGCGCGGGAGAGCTCCTGGACCGCGGTGCCGGTCTCGACGTACTGAGAGAGCAACAGGACCCCGGTCTCCGGGAATCGGTCCCGTATCCGCGCGGCTGCCCGTATGCCCTCGTCCGTGTGGGTCGGGGGCATGCGGATGTCGACCAGCGCCACGTCGGGGCGCAGCTCGGCGACCAGGCGGAGGAGCGTGTCCGCGCAGCCTGCCTGGCCGACGACGGTGAGTCCCGCGTCCCGCAGCAGCCGTACGAGGCCCTCGCGCAGCAGTACGGAGTCCTCGGCCACGATCAGTCGCACGGCAGCTCCACTCGTACTCGTGTCCCGCCCCCGGTTGGGCTGTCCACGTGCAGTGTGCCGCCGGAGGCGGTGACCCGGTCGGTGAGGCCGCGCAGCCCGGTGCCGAGTGCCGGGTCGGCTCCGCCGACGCCGTCGTCGGCCACCTCGATCACCAGCCGGTCGCCCTCGCGCCGCCCGGAGATGCTGACCGCCTCGGCCTTGGCGTGCTTCGCCGCGTTCGCCAGCGCCTCGGAGACGACGAAGTACGCGGTGGTCTCCGTCAGCGGCGCGAAACGTCCGGGCTCGACCATGACGACGACCGGGACCTCCGCCTGTTCCGCGAGGGCGGTGACGGCCGGCGCGAGACCATCCCGGGTGAGCACGGCCGGGTGGATGCCGTGGGCGAGGTCTCGCAGCTCGTCCAGCGCCTGGCGCAGGGACCGTTCGGCCTCGGCGACCGTGAGCCGCAGCGCGGGGTCGGGGCCCCGGGACAGCCCGGCGTCCAGGCGGCGCAGCGTCATCAGGGCGAAGACCAGCCTCGTCTGGGCGCCGTCGTGCAGATCCCGTTCCAGCCGCCGCCGTTCCTCGTCCACGGCCCGCAACAGCCGCGAACCGAAGTCGGCCGCCTCCCGAGCGCGCGTGGCGACCTCCGCCCGCAGCCGGCCGGCCCGCAGACACAGCCGGACCGCCCCGCACACGGCCGACATCAACTCCTTGTCCTCGTCGAGCGCGACGTCATGCACCAGCACCGCCATGGGTCTCCCGGAGCCGGCCGGGTCCTCCACGGCCGTGGCACTCAGCCCACTGCCGGGCCGGGGGAGCGGGAGGGACCGCCCGTCGGGGTCGACGTAGGCGCCCGTGCCCTCCGTAGTGCCCTCCTCGGCCCGCAGGCCGAGCCGCAGGGAAGGATCTCCGAGCACCCGCACCAGTACGTCCTGCACCTGCCGCGGTGTCGGATCCGCGCCGACCTCGATGACCAGGTTGCCCACCGAGGCCCGGTGCAGCCGCATACGCAGCAGGCCGGCCAGGAAGGCGAACGGTACGGCGATCTGGCTCGCGTCCGACGGCCAGGTCAGCAGCGCGTTCGCGGCATCGAGGGCGCCCGGGGCCAGGACGTAGAGGACCTCCCACCCCACGAAGGCCACGGCGACGGCGATCGCCACCCAGGCCGGCATCAGCACACGCCGCCGTGCCGGGCAGGCGAGCCGCCAGCGCCGTACGAGCGCCACCAGGCATACGACGGTGAGCAGCGCCCCCGCCCAGCGGTAGACCAGGTCGACCGCGTCGAACAGCCCCGGCTCTGACCACAGGAGCAGGGCGTTCGCGTCCGGGCCGCAGTCACCGCAGGACAGATAGCTGGCCTCGGAGCTGACCGCCGGGTCGTACAGGGTCACCCGCAGCAGTCCGCCGACGGCCACCAGGCCGTAACCGACCGCCACCACGCCCCGGTCCAGGGCCGTGGCGAGCCGCCCGTCGGGAAACGCGAGCAGCAGATGCGCCAGCACGGCCAGGTTCAGCGCCTCGCCCCAGGCGCCGAGGGTGAACAGCAGCGGTACGCCGGTGCCTTGCAGGTTTCCGATGAACCAGGTGATCCCTTCGGCCAGCATCAGCCGCCCGGTGCGATTGGCGGGCCGCCGCCACCAGGCGATCAGCCCGGCAGCCGCGTACGACCAGCCCACCGCCACATCGCGTACGAGATCCGCCCGGGACGCCCCCGCGCGGCCGTAGGCCCAGGCCCCGCAGACCCCGGCCGCGAGCGCGACCACGGCCCAAAGCAGCAGCGGCGAGCGGAAGTTGGTTCTCCCCCCGGTCCCTTCCACGGCATGACGATAAAGCGCCGCCGGTCGGCACGGTGCGCCGCAGCACGGAACCGGCCGGGCGCGCGGGGCCGGCCACCATGCACCGCTGGCTTGTTTGTGACTCAGGGCCAGCCCCGATGTGCCCCGGGCCACAGGTACGTACGTTGTGGTCGTCGCGGCGCACCGGGACTCCACCGAGCGGGAGGGGGGTTCGGTGGATCTCCCGGGCGCCGCCTCCCCGCGGCGGCAATTGTCCCAAGTCGCTGCGTTTTCAAAGGAGTCCGAATCCTTCGGTTCCCTGCAGTGTGCACATGAACGGCAGGCGAGTGGGTCGACCTGCGGTCTTGTACGCCCGCACCTCGGCGAGAAGCCGGTCCATGTCGGCCCGCTTCTCCTCGGGCGACCGGACCGGGATCCCCGCAGCCCTCTGCTGTTCGTGGACCCGGCGCTTGACTTCCTCCCAGCGGACGGTGCTCATCCGTACTCCTTCGTTGCCGGCTCACCGATGTGGGCCAGAGAGCTTCTCGGCGATCGGGATGCTGGTGTCGTACCAGCCGCTCCAGTCTCCGGCCTTCGGAGGGTGGGTCACGCCCGGTTCACCCGAACGAGGAGCCTGCCCCGTTCCTCACTCCCGCCCCAACACCACCGTCCCCGAAGAGCAGAACCACCCACCCGTACCGGACGCGACGGCCAACTGGGGCAATTCCCCGTCCCTCCGGCGCACTTGACGCGCAGCCGCCTCCCCCCGCAACTGCCGCACCGCCTCCACGAGCAGGAACAGCCCCCGCATGCCCGGGTGTTGGGCCGACAGGCCGCCTCCGTCCGTGTTCACCGGCAGGTCCCCGCCCACCAGCAACCGGCCCTTCTCGACGAACGCGCCGCCCTCGCCCTTCTCGCAGAAACCCAGGTCCTCCAGGGTTACGAGCGTCATGTAGGTGAAGGCGTCGTAGATCTCGGCGAAGTCGATCTCGTCCGGTCGTACGCCCGCCCGGTCGAAGGCGAGCCGGCCGCTCTCCGCCGCCGGGGACACCGTGAAGTCCTGCCACTCGGACATGGTCGTGTGGGAGACGTGTTCGCCGGTGCCGAGGATCCAGATCGGGGGTGTGCGGCAGTCTCGTACGTACTCCTCCGCTGCCAGAAGGACCGCCGCGCCGCCGTCGGAGCGTAGGCAGCAGTGGAGTTTGGTGAAGGGGTCCGCGATCATCGGGCCCGAGAGGACGTCGTCGATCGTGATCGGCTCGCGGAACATGGCTTCCGGGTTGAGCGTCGCGTTGGCGCGCGCCTGGACGGCGACGGAGGCCAGCTGCTCGATCGTGGTGCCGTATTCGATCATGTGGCGGCGGGCGGCCATGGCGTACTTGGCGATCAGGGTGTGCCCGTACGGGACCTCGAACTGCAGCGGGCCGCGTGCGCCGAACGACAGGTTCCCGGTACGGCGGCCCGCCTTGATGTCCGCGCGGGCCGTGGACCCGTACACGAGCAGGACCGCGTTCGCGTGCCCGGCGGCGATCGCGTCCGCCGCGTGGGCCGCCATGACCTCCCACGTCGAGCCGCCCACCGACGTCGAGTCGACCCACGTCGGCCGCAGGCCCAGATACTCCGCCACCTCGACGGGTGCGAGCGTACCGAGGCCCGCAGAGGCGAAACCGTCGACGACCTCGCGGCCCAGGCCCGAGTCCGCCAGGGCTCGGCGGGCCGCCTGCGCGTGCAGGGCGTACGGGGTTGCCTCGTCCACCCGGCCGCAGTCGGAGAGGGAGACGCCGACCACCGCCACCTTCCGGGCCTTACTCGCCTTCCGCTGAGCCCGAGATCGAGACCGAGGCTGGGGCTGAGACCGAGACTGACTCATGAATCTGACGGTACATCAGATATCGCTGACTCCGGGAGAGCGTCGCAGCTTGCGCACACCCCTGTGCATCTCGCGGCCCCCGCTCTACCATGACGCGCCGTCAGATTTCCAGGAGGAGGGGCCCATGGACGCCCGCTTCACCGCCGAACAGGACGAGATCCGCCGCACCCTGCGCGAACTGCTCCTCAAACGCTGCGGCCCGGAGGAGGTCAGGGCCGCCGTGGAAACCGCCGACGGTCATGACCCGGCCCTCTGGGAAGCCCTCGCCGGACAGCTCGGCCTGCCGGGGCTCGCGCTCCCCGAGACGTACGGCGGGGTCGGCTGCTCGACCACCGAACTCGCCCTGGCGAATGAGGAGTTGGGCCGCGTTCTGGCCCCCTCGCCTCTCCTGTCCACCGCCGTACTGAGCGGGCCACTGCTCCTCGCCCTCGGTACCGAGGAGCAGCGAAGCAAACTACTGCCGCGCATCGCTTCCGGCGAGCTGGCCGCCGCCCTCGCCGTACCCGGTACGTGTCTCGCCACCGCCCTCGGTCTGACCGGCGGCAACCACGGCGACTGGGCGGGCGGCGGGCGGGCGGGAGGCGTGCAGGCCAAGCGCTCGGAGGGCGGTGACTGGCGGCTCTACGGGCAGGTCGATCAGGTGCTGGACGGGCACAGCGCGGGGCTGCTGGTCGTGGCCGCGCACACCGGTGGGTTCTCCCGCTCCCGCACGCTGCTGTTCCTCGTACGGGAGGGGGCCGACGGGCTCGTACGCGTACGGCAGACGTCGCTCGATCAGACGCGTCCGCAGGCGCGTATCCAACTCCGGGATGTGCAGGCGGAGTTGGTCGGCGAGGACGAGTCCGCCGATGTCGTCGGCGCGCTCTCCGCCGTCGGGGACACCGCGGCCGCTGCCCTTGCCGCCGAAGCGGTCGGTGCCGCCGATCGCGTACTGGAGCGGACCGTCGAGTACGTCAAGCAGCGGGAGCAGTTCGGGCGGGCGCTCGGGTCGTTCCAGGCGGTCAAGCATCGGCTGGCCGACCTGTATGTGCAGGTCCAGGCGGCCCGCTCGGCCGCCTACTACGCGGCCTGGGCGACAGCTGCGGCGGCTGCGACTGCCACGAGCCCCGCGACCACCGATGCGACCACCTCGAGCGGCGAGCGCGTAGGCGGGCTTGCGCTCGCCCAGGCCCTGGAGGCCTTGCGCGCCACCGCCTCCGAGGGCGTCCAGCTACACGGCGGGATCGGGTTCACCTGGGAACACGAGGCGCATCTGTACTTCAAGCGGGCGGCCGGCGACGAGCTGCTCTTCGGGCCGGTGCACCGGCTGCGGGCCTACGCTGCAGAGGAAGCGCACCTCTTCGACGGCGGCGAGGTGGCGGTCTGATGCCCCACGGAGCACACGGATCACAGGGAGCACACCAGGTGCCGAACGCCCGGCGCGTACCCGAAGCGGTACGGAAGGCCGTACAGCGCGTGTCCTCGACCCGGACCTTCGCCCGCGTCGCCCCGCGTCTCATCCCCGCGATGGACCGCGCCGTACACCGGCTCACTCGCGGAAAAGTCCTGCTCAGCGCCCAACTGCTGCCCGGCGTCATCCTCACGGCGCGCGGGGCGAGGAGCGGGCTCCCCCGGCGTACGCCGCTCGCCTGCATGCCGGAAGAAGGCGGAACCTGGATTCTCATCGGATCCAACTTCGGCCGTACGGACCACCCGGCCTGGACCGCCAACCTCCTCGCCCACCCTGACGCGGAGATCAACTGGAAGGGCCGGGACATCCCTGTCACCGCCCAGCTCCTGCAGGGCGAGGACCGGGACACGGTATGGAAGGCGCTGCTGGACTTCTGGCCGCCGTACGCGACGTATCAGGCACGGGTCGCTCGAGAGATACGGATCTTCAGGCTCGTACGACGTGGAGAGGGTCCCTAACGCCGGGCCCGTAGCGCGACAACGCGAGGGACCCGTAACGCGACAAACGGCAGCTCACCGGAGCGGACTCCGAAGTGAACTGCCGTCTGGCTGACAGGATTTGGGCCTACGAAGCGTGGGGGAGTGTGGGGGGTACCAAACCGTACTAACAATGACTGAGGGTGAACTATCTCGTCGGTTTCCTACCGGTCACGCCCATATGCACCAACAGGGCCAGATTCGGCTTGAGTTCGGCCTGCTTCACGCCCCAGGACTGGAAGCCCTTCTGGTGCGAGGCGACCGCGGCGAGCATCGCGACGAGTGAGCCGGCCATCGCCGCCGGGCTCACGTCCTTGTCGATCTTGCCCTTGGCCTGAAGCTCCTTGACCGTGTTCGTAAGGGAATTGTTCACGGAGTTCAGGATCTTCATACGGATCTTGTAGAACCGTTTGTCCCCCTCCGCTGCTCCCAGGTCGACGACGCGCAGGATGGCATCGTTTTTGCGCCAGAAGTCGAGGAAGCCGTCGACGAGGTCCTGAGAGGTCTGCCAGCCGGCCTTGCCGACCCACGATCGCCCCTCGAGGAGTTCGGTCAACGCCGCACCCTCCGCGGCCATTTGCTCGGCGATCTCCAGGACGGCGCCCTCGACGTCCGGGAAGTACTGGTAGAAAGTCGCCGGTGACGTGCCCGCCTTCCGCGCGACGTCAATGACTTTGACGTCCCGGTAGGGCGACGAGCTGAGCATTTCGCTGAGGCAGTCGAGCAGCTTCTGCCGAGTCGCCTGCCCACGCCGTCCGGCCACTCGGCCGTCGACGGTACGCACTTGTCCTGTCATGCCGTCAGCTTACCGAGGGGTGATCGGGGCGCGATTCGGCCGACTGCAAATGGGGTGCGGCTGCCCTGCGAGATGTGGGGGAGGCGCTTAGCTTGGCAGTATGGCCGAATCCCAGTCTTCTGCCACGGGCGCCGGTGGCGCCGGTTTCGGGGAGGGTGTCCCCTGCTGGGTCGACGCCCAGCTCCCCGATGTGGAGGCGGGCAAGCGCTTCTACGGCGAGCTCTTCGGGTGGACCTTCGAGGCGGGGTACGGGGCCTCCACCTGGGCCTACAGCGAGGGGCGGGCGGTCGCGGCGCTCACGCCCAAGCGGGACGGGCGGATGCCCACCGTGTGGACGGTGTACTTCGCGACTCCGGACGCCTTCGGCCTGGCCGGGCGGATCCGGGAAGCGGGCGGTCAGGTGATCACGGATCCGGTGCCGGTGGACACGTATGGAACGGTGGCGCTGGCTGCGGATCCGGAGGGTGCGGTGTTCGGGCTGTGGGAGGGCGGCGAGCACGCCGGTTTCGAGCGGCGGCACGAGCCGCGAAGCTTCGCCTGGGTCGAGCTGTACGCCCGGGACACCAAGGTCGCCGACGACTTCTACGGCGAGCTCTTTCACGACAGCCTCCTGGGGCCCGATGCCGCGCCCGACTTCGGCCGCGTGGCGATCGCCGATGTCTTCCCGGCCGAGATGCCACCGCACTTTCTTGTCCACTTCGGGGTGGCGGACTGTGATGAGGCAATGGGTACGGTGAGCCGACTGGGCGGCCGAATCCAGGTGCTTCCCTTCGAAGCGTCGTACGGCAGTGTGGCGGTCGTCACCGACAATCAAGGAGCGTCTTTCGCGGTGCTCCAGCGCTGAAGACAGACGAGAAGCGCTGAAAAAGTACAGAAAGGTACTGAGCGGCGAGTGAGACGTGACGTAATTGTCCCGGAACGCCCTGAGACATCCACGTCCGGCCCCGGGTTCGCAACCGGTGGCCGGGCCAGGAAGAATCGGAGTGCGTGCCGCCGGAGCGGTTCGGTGGTGAGACGCTGCGCAGTGGCTGGAAACACAGCCGCGTACGGGGAGGTGGCAGGCAAGTGGTGGATCAGCTGACGCAGCACGATCCGCGACGGATCGGGCCGTTCGAGGTTCTGGGACGGCTGGGTGCCGGCGGCATGGGGCTGGTCTATCTGGCGCGCTCGGCTTCGGGCCGGCGGGTGGCGATCAAGACGGTCCGTACGGAACTCGCCGAGGACCAGCTGTTCCGGGTCCGCTTCGCGCGCGAGGTCGAGGCGGCGCGTGCCGTGTCCGGCTTCTACACGGCGGCCGTGGTCGACGCCGACCCGCGTGCGGCCGTGCCGTGGCTGGCCACCGCGTTCGTGCCCGCGCCCTCCCTCGAGGAGATAGTGACCGAGTGCGGGCCGCTCCCGGCCCAGGCGGTGCGCTGGCTGGCGGCGGGCGTCGCGGAGGCGCTGCAGTCCATCCATGGCGCCGGGCTCGTCCACCGCGACCTCAAGCCGTCCAATGTGCTCGTGGTCGAGGACGGACCTCGCGTGATCGACTTCGGTATCGCGTCCGGTGTCTCCAACACCCGGCTGACGATGACCAACGTCGCCGTCGGTACCCCGGCATACATGTCGCCCGAGCAGGCCAAGGACTCACGCAGCGTGACCGGCGCGAGCGATGTGTTCTCGCTCGGCTCGATGCTCGTGTTCGCCGCCACCGGCCATGCGCCCTTCCACGGCGCGAACCCCGTCGAGACCGTCTTCATGCTCCTGCGGGAAGGCCCGGACCTCGAAGGCCTTCCCGAGGAACTGCGCCCGCTGATCGAGTCCTGTATGCAGATGGAGGCCACGGCCCGCCCCAACCCCGCCGACCTCCAGGCCCAGCTCGCCCCGCATCTGTTCGGCTCCGGCTCCGACGACAGCGGTACGGCGTCCGCGTGGCTGCCCGAGCGGGCGGTGAGCCTGATCGAGACGCGGCGCGGGGGGCGTCCGGCGAAGCCGTCGTCGTCCGGCGGCGGCCGCAGTGGCGGACGGGGTGCGCCCGATGCAGGGGCCGCCGCCGGGCCCGCGGCGCCCGCGGTGCCTGCGGTGCCGCCTCCGCCGGCGCATGACCCGCCCGTGCCCGTCGGCGCGGGTGCGGGCCGGCACGGTGGCGCTCCCGACAACGGGCCCGTACGTCTCGCAGGGGCCCCCGTGCCCATCGGGCCGGGCCCGCGGGTCTCCGACGCCCGCGCCGCTGCCGTGAAGGCGCCTCCTCCGGACGCGGGACTCGCCGCCTCCTGGGCCCGGCCGCGCCCCGGCGTCAACGGCGCCGATCCCGCCGTACCCGCGCCCACGTCGGCCCCCGAGCCCGACTCCGGCTCGTCCTGGCGACCGTGGCGCTTCCGTATGTCGAACGACGTGTGGGGTACGCCCGCCGTCGCCGGCGATCTCGTCTACGTCACCTCCTTCGAAGTGCACGCCCTGGACGTGGGGACCGGCCGCCGCCGCTTCAAGACGCGGGACGTCGCCTGGTCGATGACCGTCTCGGACGGCCGGATCCACGCCTCCGACGGGCCCACCCTCTTCGCCCTGGACGCCCGCGAGGGCGGCGACCTGTGGCGGCTGCCGACAGACGCCTGGGTGTACTCCCTCAAGGCCGACCGCGGCACCGTCGTCACCGGCACCCGCGGCGGCGGCGTACAGGCCTGGGAGGCTTCCAGCGGCCAGAAGCTCTGGGAACTCACCGGCGCCCAGGCCGACTTCGAGTCTCCCGAGGCCGGGCCCGTCATCCACGACGGAACGGTGTACGTGTGGAAGGACGCCCGGCTGCGCGCCCTCGACGCGCGTACGGGCGACGAGCGCTGGTCCTATCCGATCGGCGACGCGGCCTCCTGTGGCGGCGTTCCTCTCCGCCTCACCCATGGCGACGACGGGTACGTGTACGTGTCTGCCGGCACCCGCGTTCTCGCCATCGATGTCGCCGGCGGGCACGTCCGCTGGCACTTCGAGGCGCCCGCCGTCTTCCTGAGCCCGCCCACCTTCGCGCCGGGCCCCGCCGTCACGGGCGGTGGGGTCTACCTCGCCGACTACCTCGGTACGGTGTACGCGCTCGACGCCACGGATGGCCGTGACCGCTGGCGTATCGCCACCGAGTCCCGGGCCTCGATCGATCCCGTGCTCGTCGAGGCCGGGCACGTCCACGTGGGCAGCGGCAAGGGCCTCTACACCCTGAACGCCGTCACCGGCACGCCCCAGTGGCGCTTCCAGGCCGGTGGCGACCTCGTCGGTTCCCCCGCGGTGGCCGACGGCCGCATCCACTTCGGCTCCACGGACCACCTGCTGTACACCCTGAAGGCCGACGACGGCCGCCTGCGCTGGAAGCTCGCCACGGGCGGGGAGATCACGGGTGCGCCGGTCGTCAAGGACGGGGTGGTGTACGCGTGCAGCAAGGATCGGTGCGTGTACGCGTTGGACGCGGAGAAGGGGACGGGGACGGCGCGGACGTCGTGACGGGGTTTGTTTCGCCCCGCCGCCCCTACCCGTCCCATACCGGGGCCAGCCCCGGACCCCGGCCATGGGCTGCGCCCCTGGCCCCCGCTCGGGGCTCCGCCCCGGACCCCGTTCGGGGGCCAGCCCCCGAACCCCCGCTCCTCAAACGCCGGAGGGGCTGATTTTTCAGCCCGTCCGGCGTTTGAGGACGAGGCCGCCAGGCCGATAGCGGGGTCTGGGGCGCAGCCCCAGCGGGGTCCAGGGGCGGAGCCCCTTGGTATGGGACGGGTAGGGGCGGCGGGGGCGAAGACAACCCCCACGCCCCCTCACCGCACCCTGAACTCCCGCCGCCGCCCCGCAAAAAGCCCGGCCTGCCGATCGCCCGGCAAGTTGCCGAGCGAGATGAGATGCGGGGCCTGCGCGAACCCCTGCGCCAGGCCGGCCTCCTTCGCTGCCCACAGTGCGCGGACAGTGCCCTGCACGCCCTCCGCCGGATACCCGGCGATGACACCGGCGCAGGTGACCGCGGCGTCCAACGCCCCGCCCGCCTCGGTGAGTTCGGACACCAGCCCGACCTCGTACGCCCGCCGCGCCGAGATCCGCTCCGCCGTCCCCATCAGCATCATCCGCGCGACTTCTCCGTACGGCATCCGCTGTGCCATCAGCACCGACTCGTACGCGCTGACCATGCCGTACGTGGTGTGCGGGTCGAAGAAGGTGGCGTCGGCACCGGCGATGAGGAAGTCGCTCTCGCCGAGCAGGTAGAAGGCCCCGCCACAGGCCATCCCCTCCACGGCGGTGACGACCGGCTTCCACAGGTCGTTCGTCTTCGGTCCGATCCGCAGCAGCGGATCGTCCTGCATGTACGGCGAATTCGGCTGCGGCACGAGGGCGTCCCGGTCGAGACCGGTACAGAACGCCCGCTCACCGGCCCCCGTCAGCACGATGGCCCGTACGGAGTCGTCGAACCGCAACTCGCGCCACACCTGGGTGAGTTCGTCGGCCATGGCGACATCGATCGCGTTCAGCCGCTCGGGGCGGTCGAGGGTGACGACGGCGACGCCGGTGTCCTTGTCCGTGGTGAGGCGTATGGTCACGGGCGCTCCAGGGTCCACTGGGGGAGGTGGGCCGTCCCCTCGAACACCACCTGCACCTTCGCGCCGATCCGAATCCGTTCCGGCGGAAGGGAGTTGAGGGCGGCGCTGGCGCAGCTGACCAGGTTTCCGACGAGCCGGATGTGCGGCGCCTCGGCGAGCTCGACGACGATCACGTTGTACGGCGCCAGCTCCGCGTACGCCGGAAGCAGTGGCGGATGCGGGACGACGTACGACCAGATACGCCCCTTCCCGCTCATCAGCCGCCACTCGCTCGCGAAGGACTGGCAGTGCGGGCAGCAGGGCCGCGGCGGGAACCGGAGTTCGCCGCAGTCGGCGCAGGCCTGGACGCGGAGTTCGCCTCGGGCGGCGTACTCCCAGAAGGGGGCGCCGTCGTCGTCGAGGACGGGGGACAGGAGGGACGGGGATTCTCCCGGCACTGGCATCGTCAACTCCTCATACTCCTCATAGCCCACATACTCCTCATGGTCCTCAACTCGTCAGTTCCTTAGGAGGATCGCGGATGTCGGTACGCCCTCGCCCGCCGTGACCAGGCAGGTCGAAGCGCCCGGGACCTGGGCGGTGCTCGTCCCGCGCAACTGCTTCACGCCCTCGTTGATGAGGTTGAAGCCATGGACGTACGCCTCGGAGAGTCCTCCGCCGCTGGTGTTGATCGGCAGCCGCCCTCCCATCTCTAGAGCGCCCCCTTCCGTGAACGCCCCGCCTTCGCCGCGATCGCAGAAGCCGTAGCCCTCCAGGGAGAGCGGGATGAGTGCCGTGAAAGCGTCGTAGATCTGGGCGACGTCCACGTCATGCGGCCCGAAGTCCGCTTGCTTCCACAGGTGTCGGGCCGCGGTCCACGCCGGGCCGGTCAGCGGGTCGTCGTTCCAGTAGTTGACCATGCCGTGGTGCTGGGCGGGCAGGCCCTGGGCGGCGGAGTGGACGTACACGGGGGTGTGCCGGCAGTCGCGGGCCCGTTCCTTCGACACGATCACGCAGGCCAACGCCCCGTCCGTCTCGAGGCAGTTGTCGAAGAGGCAGAGGGGTTCGCTGATCCAGCGGGAGGTCATGTACATCTCGCGGGTCAGCGGGCGCTCGTACATCATCGCGGCGGGGTTCTGGTTGGCGCGGTTGCGGCAGGCGAGGGCGACGTTGAAGAGGTGGTCGCGGGTCGCGCCGTACTCGTGCATATAGCGGCGCGCGAGCATGGCGATCTCGTCGGCCGGGCGGAGGAGGCCGAAGGGGCGGGTCCACTGGGCGGGGGTGGGGAGTTGGACGGCGGTGTTCTTCCAGGGCCTCGGCCCGGAACCCCGCTTCCGCGACCGCCAGGCGACCCCGACGGAGGCTTGCCCGGTGGCGATCGCGGCCGCGAGATGGGCGACGGTGGCGCACGAACCACCCCCGCCGTAGCCCACTTTGCTGAAGAAGGTGAGATCCCCGGCGCCGATCGCCTTCGCCAGCTCGACCTCGTCGGTCTCCTCCATCGTGTACGAGGCGAGCGCGTCGACCTCGCTCGGCGGGATCCCGGCGTCGTCGAGCGCGGCGAGTACGGCCCGGCAGGCCAAGGTCTTCTCGGACTCCGGGAGTTGCTTGGCGAAGGGGGTCTGACCGATCCCGACGATGGCGGTCGCGTCCTTGAGCCCGGCCATGGGTACGTACCTCCCTGGAGTCCGCACTGCTGACAGTGCGTCAGGCTACAGCTAATCTGACGGGTAGTCAGCTAGTGGTGCGCCTGTTGGTATGGGGAGGCTTGCGATGCGCGGGGACCTGGAGTGGGGCAGCATCCCGGGGCTGGTCCGTGCGGCGGCCGACCGGTACGGGGACGCCGAGGCGGTCGTGGAGGGCCGTACGCGCATCTCGTACGCCGAACTGGGCGCCCGCGTGGAGCGAGCCGCCGCGGCCTGCGTCGCGAACGGTGTCCGGACCGGCGACCGCGTGGCCATCTGGGCCCCGAACTCGCTGGACTGGATCGTCTCGGCCCTGGGCGCGGTGTCGGCCGGGGCGGTGCTCGTACCGCTGAACACGCGCTTCAAGGGGGCCGAGGCGGCGTATGTGCTGGAGCGCAGCCGGGCCAGGTTGTTGTTCGTGACGGGGACGTTCCTGGGGACGTCGTATGTGGCGTCGCTGCGGCGGGCGGCTTCGGAGGGGCCGACGTCGGAAGGGCCCGGTGCCGGGCCGCTCCCCGGACTGCCGCACCTGGAGCAGGTGGTGGTGCTGTCGGACGACGCGCCCGCCGACTTCCGTACGTGGAAGGACTTCCTGGCGAGCGGAGACGGGGTGGGGGAGGCGGAGGTACGGGCGCGCTCAGAGGCCCTGACGCCCGACTCACCCTCCGACATCATCTTCACCTCGGGTACGACCGGCCGTCCCAAGGGCGCCGTGATCACGCATGCCCAGACCCTGCGGGCGTACGAGGTGTGGAGCGACCTGGCAGGCCTCCGCACCGGCGACCGCTACCTGATCGTGAACCCCTTCTTCCACACCTTCGGCTACAAGGCCGGTGTCATCGCCTGCCTGATGCGGGGCGCGACGATGGTCCCGCAGCCGGTGTTCAACATCGACACGGCGCTGGCGAACATCGCCTCGGAACGCATCTCGGTGCTCCCCGGCCCGCCGACCCTCCACCAGTCCCTCCTGGACCACCCGTCCCGGGACTCGTACGACCTCTCGGCCCTGCGCCTGGTGGTGACGGGCGCGGCCGTCGTCCCCCTCCAGCTCGTCGAACGTCTCCGTACGGAACTCGGTGTCGGAACGGTCCTGACCGCGTACGGACTCTCCGAAGCGAGCGGCATCGTCACGATGTGCCGCCGCGGGGACGAACCGGCGGTGATCGCGTCCACGTCGGGGCGGGCGATCCCGGACACGGAGGTGAAGGTGGTGGACCCGACGGGAGCGGCCCTGCCGCCCGACACCCCGGGAGAGGTCCTGGTCCGCGGCTTCAACGTCATGCAGGGCTACTTCGAGGACCCGCAGTCGACGGCCGCTGTGCTGACGCCGGATGGCTGGGTGCGTACGGGGGATGTCGGCGTCCTGGATTCCGAGGGCAACCTCCGCATCACCGACCGGATCAAGGACATGTTCATCGTCGGCGGCTTCAACGCGTACCCGGCGGAGATCGAGCAACTCCTCGGCCTCCACCCGGATGTGGCCGACGTCGCGGTGATCGGCATCCCGGACGGCCGGCTCGGCGAGGTGGGCAAGGCCTATGTCGTACGCCGCCCCGGGTCGACCTTGACCTCGGACGACCTGATCGCGTGGGCACGACGCGAGATGGCGAACTACAAGGTGCCGCGGGTGGTGGAGTTCTTGGGGGAGCTGCCTCGGAATGCGAGCGGGAAGGTGGTTAAGGGGGAGTTGCGGGGGCGTTGAAGCGGGCCCGACCCTCCGCCGGGTGAGGGCCTACGTCAGTTGATGAAGGTGCCGTGGGGGCCGCCCGCTTCTTGGTCAGTGTCGTGCTTCCACGTCCCGAGTAAAGGGCGCTCCGCTGCGCTACGCGTCGGCTACGCCGATCGGCCTCCGGCCGACCCTTGACTCGGGCCGTTCCAGCACGGGTGAGAAGCGAGCGGGCGGCCCGAGGAAGGGTGTCCCAGGTCGGCTGAGGGTGCGGTGGGGAACCTGGTCACCCGGAGGGCGTGGGCGCGCTCGCGCCTCGCCAGCACGCCGGGCCGGCTCAGCGGCCGACGGCCGGTGGGTGGGTAGGTGAGTTACGGAAAATGTGACACTGAGGGGGTCAAGTGTCACACTTTCCCGCAACTGGTACGGAGCCTGGGGCGGGCGGCCGAATCGCCGCAACTCCGAAGCAACCAGGGGGAAGCAACCAGGGTGGGTTCAGGCCGACGGGCAACGACCGCCCCGCTCCTTCATCGCATCAATTACTTCTTGATGTTCGAGAGGAAGGCGGACCAGGCGGTGGGGCTGAGCAGGAGTACGGGGCCGTTGTGGGACTTGGAGTCGCGGACGGGGATTGCTTCGGGGAGGTTGGGGGCTACCTCTACGCAATCACCGCCGGTGCCGTTGCTGTAGCTGCTCTTGCGCCAGAGCGCGGCGCTCAAGTCAATCTCGTGGCTTGCCATTTCGATAGTCCTCTGCCGCAGCCTCGATCATGGCCAGGGACGCCTCAGGCGGCAGTGCGGCGGCCCTGAGCAGATCGTACGACTCGCGGTACTGCTTCACGAGCGCCGGGTAGTCGATGACTTGGCCGCTGTGCAGGCTCTCGACGTACACCACAGGGGGAGCATCCGCGAAGGTCATGATCTTGGTCATGCCCATCATGAACGGGTGGGCAGCTGCGTTTTCCGGGACGATCTGCAAAATGGAGCGTGTGGTCCGGACCACCTCCGCGATGTGATCCAGTAGTTCGGCCATCTGCTCGTCCGGGAGGATCGGGCGACGGATCAGCGACTCGTCGAGAATCGCCCAGAACTTCGGTGGATTCTCCGAGCTGAAGAGTTCCACCCGTGCCACCCGGGCGCTCACCTTCTCCTCGACCTCTTCGTCCGAAGCCCGGGGCATGGCTGCCCGTACGAGCGCCCGCGCATACGCCGCGGTCTGTAGCAGCCCAGGCACCAGCATCGGTGCCCACTCCTCAATCGACGCCGTCAGCCGCTCCATCTCCGCGACATCCGCGAAGTACTCGGCGTGCCCCGACCTTCGCGCCTTGCGTACGTCCTCGCACCGGCGCTCGAAGAAGCCGTCGGTCTTCAGGACCCGGTCCACGTGCTGCGCCAGGTCGCGCGGCATGCGCCGCTCGCCGCGTTCGATCTCGCTGAGGTGGCTCTGTCCGTAGAAGCTCCCCTCTACCAACTGCTGAAGCGTGAGCCCCGCTTCCTCCCGCTTCCACCGCAGCTCCTTGCCGTAGAAGGTCGGGACGCTCTCCGAACCGTCGATGTCCTTGCGTCGCACCATGGCTTCCGCCCAATCCACAACCGGGCGAGGCCGCGCATGCCGATGGGGGTCGAGCCCACCTGGCTCGGCCCCCATCGGAGACGCCTCGGCCGCGGCGGTTCCCCCTCCGCGCCGCCGCGGCCGATCCCCGTCGGGAAGTGGGCTTCTTGGAGTGTCAGCTGGGCGGGCTGTTGTCCTCGGGCTTGGTGTCTCCGTCCGCCACCGGCTGGCTGGGCGGGCTGTTGTCCTGGGTGGTCGCGCCGCCGTCTGACACCGGCTCGCTCGGCGGGCTGTTGTCCAGCGTGGTGAAGCCCTCCTTGCCTACCGGCTCGCTGGGCGGGCTGTTGTCTGCGGGCTTGAAGTCCGTGTCCTTGGCCTTCTCGGTCATGTGCTCAACTTCCTCTTCTCTGGTGAGTGCGAAGTGAGGAACGCCCGCCCGGATGCTCCCCCGAGGGCCACCGGACGGGCGTCTTGGAGCCGTATCCCCCGGTCGGGCTCCTCGTCAGACCGTCTGCCCCCCGACGCGACGGTGTGACAGATATGACAGTGCCTTGCGGCGATAAACGAATGCTGAACGTCCGCAACACACTCGAGCATCTCCTGTTGCCAAGGCACGCTCAGGCCGCCGCGGTAGGCCTGAGCAACGCGCGTACCTCGTCGGCTTCCTCGGCGCTGTCGTTCGCTTCGTAGAGGTTGAGAGCCTCCCGCCAACAGGCCTGCGCCCGGTCCGCCTGCCCGAGAGCCGAGAGTGCCCGGCCGAGGAGGGTCAGGACATTGCCCCGCATCCAGTCGCCGCCGACGCAGCCGAGAGCGAGCGCCTGTTCGGCTCCTTGGGCCGCTCGTGCGGGGCGACGGACGGCGAGATGCACCTCGGCGATCCGGAAGTGGGTGTTTCCCTGCCAGAGCCGCTGCCGATGGTCGGTGAAGATGCCCAGCGCGTCCGAGAACTCGCTGAGCGCCTCGGCGTGACGTCCGGCGGCGGTCAGAGCCATGCCCAGGTTGTAGTGCCCGTTGGCTTTGCGCATCGGCTTCCCCAACTCGGAGTGGGCCGCGAGTGCTTGCTCTGCGATCTCGACCGCCTTCGCGACGTTGCCCATCCCCAGATGGGCGCGGGAGAGGTTGGCGAGCGCGACGGCTTCGTTGAGTCTGTTGCCGACCGCCCGGTAGCCCTCTATCGCCTGGTCGAAGAGCGTCTTGGCGTCCACGTACCGCTTCTGCCGCAAGAAGATGTTGCCCCGGTCGTTGGCCGCCCAGCTCCTCGCAGTGATGTCCTGCGCGGAGGCCGCGAGTTCCATGGCCAGCTCGGCCTGTTCCGCCGCCTGATCGATACGGCCGCAGACCAGGAGGACCTGAGAAAGGGTCGTACGCGCTCTGCCCTCCGCCCGTACGTCTCCCGCCGCCCGGGTGGCCTCGCAGGCCGCTCTCGCCGTTGTCTCGTACTGGTGGGAGTTCGCGCCCGACTCGGTCAGGTCCTTGGCCATCCACAGGAGGTCGACCGCGCGCCGGATCCGGTCCGTGCCTGCGGACTGCTGTACGCAGGCCAACAGGGAAGCCGCCTCCGTGTACAGCCAGTCCAGGGCGGCGGCGCCCTCGGTGAACCGCAGTCCCGCGTACTCCGTCGGCTCCAGGTGATCTACGAGCCGGTCACCGGGCCGCTCGATCGCATAAACCCCCGCCGCCGTGGCCAGGTAGAAGTCCAGCAACCGCGACATCGCCGCATCCCGCTCGCTCGGCGGCTGCTCATCCCGCTCCGCGCATGCACGCGCGTAGAGCCGCACCAAGTCGTGGTACCGATAACGACCCGGCGCCGCGGACTCCAGCAGTGACGTATCGACGAGCGACTCCAGCAAGTCCTCGGTGTCGTCCGGCGGAAGGTCCAGTACGGCCGCGGCGGCGGCCAGGGAAATGTCCGGCCCGTCCGCCAGCCCCAGCAGCCGGAACGCCCGCGCCTGCGCCGGCTCCAACTGCCCGTATCCCAGCTCGAACGTGGCCTTCACCGCCAGATCTCCGGCCTGCAGCTCATCCAGCCGCCGCCGTTCATCGCCCAGCTTCGCCGCCAGCACCGACACGGTCCACGTACGACGGGCGGCCAGCCGAGACGCAGCGATGCGGATGGCGAGCGGCAGGAAGCCGCACGCCGCCACCACGTCCAGCGCGGCCTCCCGCTCCGAAGCCACCCGTTCCTCGCCCACGATCTTCGTGAAGAGCAGCAGCGCTTCCTCGGGGGACATCACGTCCAGGTCGACCAGATGCGCGCCCGCCAGATCCACCATCCGTACGCGCGAAGTGACCAGCGCCGCGCAGCCCTCCGTCCCGGGCAGGAGTGGACGCACCTGGGCGGCGTCTCGCGCGTTGTCCAACAGCACGAGCACCCGGCGCCCGTCCAGGACCGACCGGTACAGCGCCGCCCGCTCCTCCAGCGAGTCCGGGATGGCTGAGTCAGCCGTCCCCAACGCCCGCAGAAAGGCCCCCAGCACCGTCTCCGGCTCGGCCGCCCGCGCCCCCGCCCCCTGCAAGTCCACGTACAACTGCCCGTCCGGGAAGGCGGACCGCGCCTGATGCGCCACATGCACCGCCAGCGTCGTCTTCCCCACGCCCCCGATCCCGGCCAACGCCGACACCGCCATCACCCGGCCCTCGGCCGCCGACGCCGCCGACAGCACCTCGCTCAGCTCGGCCACGAAGGATGCCCGGCCGGTGAAGTCCGAGACGGTGGCGGGGAGTTGGGCCGGTTTCACCGGTGCGGCCGCGGGCTCCTCCACCGGCGCCGACGGTTCGGCCAGCGCCGGGTCCGCCTGCAAGATCCGCTGCTGCAAGTCCTTCAGATCCGGCCGCGGGTCCACGCCCAGCTCATCCGCCAGCAGGCGCCGCGTATCCGCGTACACCGCCAGGGCCTCCGCCTGCCGCCCGCTGCGGTACAGCGCGAGCATCAGCAGTTCCCGCAGGCGCTCGCGCAGCGGATGGGCGGCTGTCAGAGCGGTCAGCTCGGAGACGGCCTCCGCGTGGCAGCCCTGGTCGAGGTCCATGTCGAGCCGGGTCTCGACCAGTTGCAGCCGCCACTCCTCCAACCGGGTCCGCTGCGTGTCCGCGTACGGACCCGGAACACCCGCCAGCACCTCCCCGTCCCACAGGCTCAGCGCCTTGTTCAGTAGGACGCGCGCATGGCACAGATCGCCGGCATTACGGGCCTTCTCCGCGTCCGTCGCCAACTCCTGGGCCAGAGCCAGGTCCAGCGCCCCCTCGCCGAGCGAACGGATCGCGTACCCGCCCGACTCGCTGACCAGGACCCCGGAGCCGAGGACCTTCCGGAGGCGAGAGGCGTACGTACGGACCGCCGCCAGGGCCTGGGAGGGCGGCTCCTCGCCCCAGAGGGCGTCGATCAGTTCGGAGGCCGTGGCCGTACGGCCCTCGCGCAGGAGCAGTGCCGCGAGCAGTGCTCGTTGCTGCGGGGAACCGGTGGGCAGTGGCTCCGCGCCGTGCCAGGCGCGTACCGGGCCGAGCAGGCTGAAGCGGAGCGGCGCGTCCGATTTCTCGGGGCGCTCCTGCTCCAGCGGCTCTACTCGCGGTACACCGTCCATCGCTGTCCCCCTGCCGAAAACCCCTGCCGAACTGTCATGACAACCAGGCCAGTTTGCCTTGTGACCGCCGGATACGTCAGCCGTGGGAGACGCCGATCACAGGCGGACATGCCATGGACTGAAACGTCTCACATAGCCCTCACACGGTCCTCTCAACCTAGAGACCGCTTACCGCAAACGGATACAGGGGCGGCTCGGCCGGTGAGCCGTCGACCGCACGGCGCCCGCATAGCTGACGCCCCGTCAGATCAGCGCTACCGTAAGACCTCATGGAGACCATGGAGACCTTCCCGAAGATCATCTCGGTGGACGACCACACGGTCGAGCCCCCCAACGTCTGGCGGGACCGGCTCCCGTCGAAGTACCAGGACCGAGGCCCCCGTATCGTCCGCGCGCCGCTGAAGGAAATGACCTTCCTGGGCGGCAAGTTCGCCCCCGTCATGGGCAACCCGGGCGACGACGGCCCGATCGGCGACTGGTGGGTCTACGAGGACCTGCACCGCCCCCTCACCCGCCTCGACACCGCCGTCGGGTACTCCCGCGACGAGATCAAGCTCGAGATCATCACATACGAGCAGATGCGCCCCGGCTCGTACGACGTCCCGCAGCGCCTCGCCGACATGGACGTCAACCACGTCCAGAGCGCCGTCTGCTTCCCCACCTTCCCCCGCTTCTGCGGCCAGACCTTCACGGAGGCGAAGGACCACGAGCTGGGTCTGCTGGGGGTGCGTGCGTACAACGACTGGATGGTGGAGGAATGGTGCGGGCCCGAGGCGCAGGGGCGGCTGATACCGCTCACCCTCATCCCCCTCTGGGACGCCGAACTGGCGGCGCAGGAGGTACGCCGCAATGCCGCTCGCGGCGTACGCGCCGTCGCCTTCTCCGAAATACCCCCGCACCTCGGACTGCCGTCCGTCCACACCGACGACTGGGACCCCTTCCTCGCCGCCTGCGACGAGACCGGCACCGTCATCGCCATGCACATCGGGTCCAGCAGCAAGATGCCCTCCACCTCCGCGGATGCGCCGCCCGCCGTCGGCTCCACCATCACCTTCGCCAACTGCTGCTTCTCGATGGTCGACTGGCTGATGAGCGGCAAGTTCGAACGCTTCCCGAACCTCAAGGTCATGTACGCGGAGGGCCAGATCGGCTGGATCCCGTACATCCTCGAGCGCGCGGACGTCGTCTGGGAGGAGAACCGCGGATGGGGCGGAGTGGCCGACAAGGTCCACCGCCCGCCCTCCGAACTCTTCGCCGAGCACGTCTACGGCTGCTTCTTCGACGACGCCTTCGGCCTGAAGAACCTGGACGCGATCGGCGTCCCGAACGTGCTCTACGAGACCGACTACCCCCACTCCGACTCCACCTGGCCCAAGTCCCGCGAGGTCGGCGAGGCGCAGATGGGCCACCTGGACGCGGACGTGGTCGACCGGATCGTACGGCGGAACGCCATCGATCTGCTGGGGCTGACGGAGGACGGGCTGTGGGCCGGACCGGGCGGTGCCAGTTGAGCATCGGACCGCAGCACGGATTGCAGTACGGGATGCAGCTCCCGATCCAGTCGCAGAGCACGATCTACGCCGAGGCCTGGGAGGCGGCGGCCGGCCCCGACGACCTCGTGGAGATCGCCCGGGCGGCCGACCGCTCCGGCTTCGCGTACATCGCGAGCTGCGACCACGTCGCCATCCCGCGCCGGCTCGCGGCCGCGATGAGCACCGTCTGGTACGACCCGGTCGCCACGCTCGCCTTCCTGGCCGCGGCCACCGAACGCGTACGGCTGCTCAGCCATGTCGCCGTGGTCGGACTCCGGCACCCGCTCATCACGGCCAAGCAGTACGCGACCCTCGACCACCTGAGCGGGGGCCGCTTGATCCTGGGCGTCGGCGCCGGCCACGTACAGGAGGAGTTCGAGGCGCTGGGGGCCGACTTCGAGCGCCGCGGACCCGTACTCGACGAGAGCATCGACGCGCTGCGATCCGCCCTGGGCCCCGACGAATTCCCTGAGCACCACGGGAAGTTGTACGACTTCGAAGGGCTCGGGCAGCGGCCACGGCCGGCGCAGGCTCACGTACCCATCTGGGTCGGCGGTTCCTCACCCGCCGCCCTGCGCCGGGCCGCGGTCAAGGGGGACGGGTGGCTGCCGCAGGGGGATCCGCGGGACCGGCTGCCGGGCCAGATCGCCCAACTGAAGCGGATACGGGAAGAGGCGGGCGTCGCCCAGCCGGTCGTCCTCGGCGCCATCACCGAGCCGCTCTACGTGGGGGAGCCAGGGTGGGACGTCGGGCGTCGCACACTCTCCGGCCACCCCGAAGCCCTGGCCGAGTCCCTACGGGCGTACCGGGCAATGGGCGTACACCAGATCCAGGTCCGCTTCCGCTCCCGCAGCCGAAGTGAACTCACGGACCAGATGGGGACGTTCGGAGCGGAGGTGGCTCCGCATCTCTAGCTGAACCACTCTGGCCTTTTCCCCCTCTACTCGGCTAGAACTTCTTCGGCCCCACATTCACCAGTGGGTTCTCGTGGATTCGACCGCTCAGGGGGAAACTTGACGATGTATCACCACACGCGGAGACGTCCCAGGCGTCTCAGACTCGTCGGTGCCGCGGTGACCGCGCTCGTGCTCGCGGCGACGGGGACCGCGACACAGGCGATGGCCGCGCAGGACACGGCGCGGAAGGCACAGTCCGCCAAGACACCGCCGCCGCCCGTGCCGACGCTCACCTGGTCCGACTGCCAGGGCGGCTTCGAGTGCGCCAACGCCGATGTTCCGCTGGACTACCGGGAGCCGCAGGGCCGCACGATCACGCTCGCGGTGGTCCGCAAGAAGGCGGCCGACCCGGCGAAGCGCAAGGGCACGCTGTTCATGCAGCCCGGCGGGCCCGGCAACTCCGGGGTGGACTTCGTCCGCAACAACTACGAGGACCTGCCGGCCGCGCTGCGCGACTCGTTCGACGTCTTCGGCTACGACGTCCGCGGTGTCGGCCGCAGTTCGGCGCTGACCTGCTTCGACGACGCCCGCTACACCAAGGCCGTCACCGACGCGAAGGGCGTTCCCGGCCCCGACGCCTTCGGTCCGGCGGTGCGCGAGGCGGCCGAGTTCAACCAGGCCTGCCTCGACAACTCGGGCCCGCTGCTGCCGTACGTCGGCACCGAGTACGTCGCCCGTGACATCGACCTGCTCCGGCAGGCGCTCGGCGAGGAGCAACTGACCTACTACGGGCGGTCGTTCGGCTCGTACATCGGCACCGTCTACGCGGCGATGTTCCCGAAGCGGGTGCGGGCGCTGTCGCTCGACGGGGCGTACGACCCGTACAAGTACGCCTACCGCCCCTACGACTACGACAGTGCCCAGTACCGGGCGCTGGACGGCTCGATGAGCCGCTTCCTCGACTGGTGCGCCGCCGACCCGGCGACCTGCGGCTTCGGCGACGGCGACCCGCGCGGGGCGTTCGAGAAGCTGAAGAGCGACCTCGACGCCAACCCGGTGCCGACCGCGAACGGCGGGCAGGCCAACGGCTACACCCTCGTCTACCGGCTGATGTTCAACATCAACGAGGGCAAGGTCATCTGGCCCTCGCTCGGCGCGGCGCTGAAGAAGGCGCAGCTGCGGGACAACACCTCGTTCCTGCTGCGGCCGCCGTCCCCGGCCAGCTTCGACTTCCTCGGCCCGAACGTGGTCGTCGAGTGCGTCGACAAGGACTACCCGCGCAGCCCGCACAAGCTGAAGCGGAACGTCACGGCCAACGCGAAGGCGGCGCCGCTGCTGGGCCCGGCCATGGCGTACGGTCCGCCGACGTACGACCACCAGCACGCCACCGCGTGCGTGCAGTGGCCCGCCGAGAAGGCCAGCCGCTACGACGGCTCCTTCCGGGCGAAGGGCTCGGCGCCGATCCTGGTCCTCGGTACCACCGGTGACCCGGACACCCCGTACCAGGACGCGGTCGCCCTCAGCCGGCAGCTGGACAACGCCTCGCTGCTGACCTTCCAGGCCGAGGGGCACACCGCCTTCGGCCGCAGCGCCTGCGCGACGGACGCGGTCGTCGGCTACCTCGTCGACCTGAAGGTGCCGGCCTCCGGCACGACTTGCGCCGACGAGACCCAGCCGCCGTCCACCACACCGAAGAAGGCCCCGCCCGGCACGACCCTGGGCGAACTCCGCAACGGCGTCAACGAGCGCGTGGAGCGCATCGGCGACGTGAGCTGACGGTTTCAGTGGACTGACCGGCTCGGTGAACTGACCCGTTCGGTGAGCTGATCGGTTCCGTGAACTGACCGGTTCGGTGAGTTGATCGGTTCCCTGCCCGATCGGCCGGTACGAGCCCCGGGTGCCCGCCTCACACGGCGAGCGCCCGGGGTTTCGCGCGTCCTCACACGGCGAGCGGCCCCGGGTTTCGCACGTCCTCAGCACGTTCGAGGGAGCCTGTCTGACAGCATGACAGCGGTTTCTTTGAACATTTGAACAGGATCACGCCGAGCCCCGTACGTACAGACGTCACGACTTCGGCTGAAGGACCCGCGAGATGCGATCTTCCAGGCACGTCAGCACGGCGAATCACGTCCCCCGTCCTCCCGCTCCCGTTGATTCTTCCCGGAGACTGACCGTCATCCTGGCCTGCGCCGAAGACGACTGGCCGCACCACGACTGGCCGGCCTCGGACGATCCGTACGTGGGCCGAGTGGTGCACGCGCCCGAGCCCCACCTCGCGCTGCACGAGCATGCCGACATCGCGGACGTCGTGGTGCTGCCCTGCGAGAACCCGGCGTACGCCTTCCCGCGGCTGCTCGGCTCTATGGGTGACATGAACGCATCAATGATCGTGATCAGCCCCGACCGTGACCCCGAGACGATCGTCGACGTCTTCCGCGGCGGAGCCGGCTACCTGGTCGAAGGCGACTACTGCACCTGCATGCTCTCCGCGGCGGTCGTAGGAGCCACGACCGGCCACACCTATCTCTCGCCGGCGGCGTGCGCGGCCCTCAGGGAGTGCGCGCAACGGATGGCGCCCCCGCGCGACGACGCCCGGCAACGACTGAGGGCCCTGCTCTCGCCCCGCGAGCTCCAGATCATGGAGTTACTGTCCACGGGCTTGGGCGCGCAGGAGATCGGCGTGCGCCTGAGGCTGACCGAGAAGACCGTCCGCAACAACCTCAGCAACATCTACGCCAAGCTGGATGCCCGGGGGAGTACGGACGCGGTCCTGCGGTGGCTGGGCGCCAGGCAGGGCGACAGCCTGGGGTCCCCGAGCTGACGTTGCCGTGACGGCCACGGAAGAAGCCCCCGCGTGAGCGCGGGGGCTGGTTGTGCTCCGTTTGTCGCCGTTGGCTGTCGCCGTCCGCCGACGAGCTACGGCGCCGGGATCTCGGACAGCGGGATCTCGACGTCCGTGACGTTCGCGCCGCCCTCGCCGAATCCGGGCTGCTGCGACTCGGCGCGGATCTCGGCGCTCTGCGGGCTGCTGGCGCCCTGGACTTCCTCGGCCTCCGGCGTACCGCACTTCACGTTGCGCAGCCAGAGGCGGCCGTCAGGGGTGCCGTTCTTCAGGATCTGCGGATAGAAGACATGCACGGTCCTGGCGCCCTCGCTGGGGGAGAAGAACACCTTCTGGCCGTTCTGCTCTTCCTTGTACGTGGCCTTGAGGTACCCGCTCACGTCGGTGCGCTTCTCCGACCACATGAAGAAGCCGATGTGGTCGGGCTGCACCTTGTCGGTCCTGGAGAAATCGAAGCCGGTGCCGGTGTCGTCACGCTCGAGGTTGAATTCCGTCGTGTTGAACTTGGCGCCGATCTCGAAGAACGAGTTCCCCAGCTTGGAATCGGCGGCGGCGACGAACCCGTCTTCGAGCGTGATGGACCTGACCACAGACGTGGACACCGAGAAGTTCTTCTCGAGAGCAGTCGTGGCTCCGCAGTTGTCGGACGGGGTGGAAACGCGCTTGTTGGGCCCCAGGTTGTTCCTCTTGACCTGGACGTCGACGAATTCGCAGTTCTCCAGTGCGGCGGCGTCCTCCGCGCAGTCCCTGGACACTTCGGAGGGGGTGGCGGCACCCGCCGAGTACATCAGCGGAACGGCCACCCCAGCTGCCACCACTGGAGCCAGCATGAAGGTGATGCGCTTCTTGCTGCTCCGGTGATTTCCCTTGCGGCTGCTGCGTGTCATGGTGCGTCTCCTTGGGGGGAAGTGTGAGGGGCTGGGTTGCGGGCGTCCGTCAGCAATCGGTCAGGACGGGATCGGGCTCCCCGTCCGCGATTCCGGGAGCGCCGGCGGCTCCGGGCAGGGTGACGGGTCCCTCGACGACATCAGGCGCCGTGTAGTTCTGCTCGGGGACGGCATTGGTGGTGGTGGTCGCCTCGCGGGCCTCGATCTTCACTCGCCATTCGCCCGTCATCCGCTGCATCTTCGGCGTGAACTCCATGTGGAGAACCTTGCCGACCGGAACTTCCCTCGTTTCCTTGTCGCCTGCGGTCACCGTCTTGAGGGTCAGGTCGGTCGTTCCCTTGTGCTTGAGCCAGGACCCGCTCAGGGCGCCGAAGAGCCCTCCGCCGGCGCCCTGTTGAGTCGCGGTGTACTTGCCCTCGCCCTGACCCACGGTCGCCTTCCAAGTGGCGTCGACCTTCGCGGGCTCGGTGGCGTTCGGCTCGCAGTTCGGGAAGTCGACCGTGACCTTTTCCGTGGGGCCGTCGAAGAACTCAATGCTCTTTGTCTCGACGAAATCGCAGGTGTCGGACTCGAAACCGGGGCCGGCGATCCCATGGCCGCCAAAGTCCTCGAGTGACTGTTTCTTGCCGTTGAGGACCTTGGTCCTTTCGCACAGCCTGATGATCTCTTCCGCCGTCTTCTCCTCGGCCGCGTTGGCCGACGGCAGCAACACCGTGGCGACGGCGGCGCCCGTCGTGATCGCCGCGCCGATAGCTACATACCGGACCTTCTTGTTCTTGAATCGCCTCTTGGCCACGCTGGCCTCTCCTTGATGGGGGGTTTATTGGGAGTTCCTTTGCCTTCCCGTTGAGAAATATTGGCGTCCGCTTCGTGGTCCCGACAGAGTCAAATGTCCCTACCGGCCGGTCACTTGGCGTGTCCATTGCCACACGCTTCGAACGCCGCCACCCCTTGCCCCGGCGGGCACTGTGCTGTCTCCGCCGAAGCCGCCAACCCTTGCCTGACGGTCCGTCAGCTAAGACCATGGGGATCGTCGTCATGTGTGTGACGAAGCGTCAGGAATGCAGTCAGCGCGCGTCCTCCACCACTGAAGGAGAAACCCATGGGCAAGCTCGACGGACGCGTCGTCCTCATCACCGGTGCCGCGCGCGGCCAGGGTGAGCAGGAGGCGCGGCTCTTCGTCGCGGAGGGCGCCGAGGTCGTCATCGCGGACGTACTGGACGATCAAGGGGAGGCGCTGGCCAAGGAGTTGGGCGCGCGATACGTGCACCTCGACGTGAGCCAGGAGGCCGACTGGCAGTCCGCGGTGGCCGTGGCCAAGGAGGCGTACGGGCGGATCGACGGGCTGGTGAACAACGCCGGGATCCTGCGCTTCAACGAGCTGGTGAGCACGCCGCTCGAGGAGTTCCAGCAGATCGTGCAGGTCAACCAGGTCGGGGTCTTCCTCGGCATCAAGACCGTCGCGCCCGAGATCGAGGCGGCGGGCGGCGGCACGATCGTGAACACCGCCTCGTATGCGGGCATGACGGGCATGGCCTGGATCGGCGCGTACGCGGCGACCAAGCACGCGATCGTCGGCCTGACGCGGGTGGCCGCGCTGGAGCTGGCCGGGAAGGGGATACGCGTCAACGCCGTCTGCCCCGGCGCGATCGACACCGCCATGAGCAACCCGGCCCAGCTCAACCCGGACGAGGACGCCGAGAAGGCCGCGGCCGGCATCGACCGGCTGTACCGCAAGCGGGTGCCGCTCGGGCGGATCGGGCAGCCGGAAGAGGTGGCGCGGCTGGTGCTCTTCCTCTCCGGTGACGACTCCTCGTACATCACGGGGCAGCCGTTCGTGATCGACGGTGGCTGGCTGGCCGGGGTCAGCGTGCTCTGATGTCCTGACGCCTCGTCAGCTATTGACCCTTCGCGGGTGCGGTGCGACAGTCTGCGCAGCAGAACTGACGCCTCGTCAGATCCGCTTCAAGCCGATGTTGGGGACGGTGAACCTCCTTGGAATTCGGGCTCTTTGTACAGGGATACGTGGGCAAGCGGGCCGAGACCGATCCGCTCGCCGAGCACAAGGCGCTGATGGAGGAGACCGAGTACGTCATCCAGGCGGACAAGTCCGGCTTCAAGTACGCGTGGGCGTCCGAGCACCACTTCCTGGAGGAGTACTCGCACCTCTCGGCGAACGATGTCTTCCTCGGGTATCTGGCGCACGCCACCGAGAGGATCCACCTCGGGTCCGGGATCTTCAACCCCCTCGCCCAGGTCAACCACCCCGTGAAGGTCGCCGAGAAGGTCGCGATGCTCGACCATCTCTCCGAGGGCCGCTTCGAGTTCGGCAGCGGGCGGGGCGCGGGTTCGCACGAGATCCTCGGCTTCATCCCCGGCGTCACCGACATGAACTACACCAAGGAGATCTGGGAAGAGACCATCGCCGAGTTCCCGAAGATGTGGCTCCAGGAGGAGTACGTCGGGTTCCAGGGCAAGCACTGGTCGCTGCCGCCGCGCAAGATCCTGCCCAAGCCGTACGGGAAGGCGCACCCCGCCATGTGGTACGCGGCCGGGTCCCCGCCCTCGTACGCCATGGCCGCCCGCAAGGGGCTGGGCGTGCTCGGCTTCAGCGTGCAGAAGGTCTCCGACATGGAGTGGGTGCTGGAGCAGTACAAGACGGCGGTGGTCGAGGCGGAGCCGGTGGGTGCGTTTGTCAACGACAACGTCATGGTGACGTCCACGGCTGTCTGTGCGCCTACGCATGAGGAGGCGGTGCGGATTGCCGCCGGCGGGAATCTGCACTATCTGCAGTCGCTGGTGTTCCGGTACCACGACACGTTTCCTCGGCCGGAGGGGTTCCCGGTGTGGCCGGAGACGCTTCCTGAGTTCAGCGAGGAGATCATCGAGCATCTCATCGCTGAGGAGTTGCTGATCTGTGGGGATCCGGATGAGGTGCTCACGCAGTGCAAGAGGTGGGAGCAGGCGGGGGCCGATCAGCTGTCCTTTGGACTGCCGATCGGGATTTCGCGTGAGGACACGTTGCAGACGATTCGGCTTGTCGGGGAGCACGTGATTCCGAAGATCGATACGGATCCTGTGCATCGGACCTCGCGGTTCCGCGCCAGCGCGTGAGCGTCGTTGAACCGGGGGTTCGATGGCGGCTGCGGGCCGTCCGTGGTTGCTCGCGCAGTTCCCCGCGCCCCTAAAGGGCGCGTCCAGTGCACCGAGTTTTAAGGAGGCGAGCTCCATGCTCGATCACGTCATCAAAGGCGCGACCGTCGTTGACGGGACGGGCGCGCCCGCCTATACCGCCGACGTGGGGATACGCGACGGTCGGATCGTCGTCATCGGTACGGTCACCGAGGAGGCTCGTACGTCCGAGGACGCCAGCGGCCTGGTCCTCGCCCCCGGCTTTGTCGATCCCCACACCCACTACGACGCCCAGCTCTTCTGGGATCCGTACGCGACTCCCTCCCTCAATCACGGGGTGACTACCGTCGCCGGCGGGAACTGTGGTTTCACGCTCGCGCCCCTGAATCCCTCTCGGCCCGACGACGCCGACTACACGCGGCGGATGATGTCCAAGGTGGAGGGGATGTCGCTCGTGGCGCTTGAGGAGGGGGCGCCTTGGAGTTGGCATTCGTTTGGGGAGTATCTCGATGCTCTTGAGGGGCGGATTGCCGTCAACGCCGGGTTCATGGTGGGGCATTGTGCGTTGCGGCGGTATGTGATGGGGCCGGATGCCGTGGGTGGGCAGCCTTCCGAGAGGCAAATGGCGGAGATGCTGCGGCTGTTCCATGAGTCGATGGACGCGGGGGGCTGGGGGCTGTCGACCACCCAGTCCTCCTCGCACTCCGACGGGGACGGGAAACCGGTCGCCTCGCGGCATGCGAAACCCGCCGAGCTGCTGGCCCTGTCCCGGGCCGTCGCGGAACACGAGGGCACGCAGATCGAGGCCATCGTGGCGGGCTGCCTCGATCAGTTCAGTGATGACGAGATCGATCTCTTCGTGGAGATGAGTGCGTCGGCTGGCCGTCCCCTGAACTGGAACGTCCTGACGATCGACGCGTCCGTCCCGGAGCGCGTACCGAGGCAACTGGCCGCAAGTGAGCGTGCCCGTAAGGCCGGTGGCCGGATCATCGCGCTGACGATGCCGATCCTCACGCCGATGAACATGTCGCTCGGTACCTTCTGCGCGCTCAATCTGATCCCCGGCTGGGGCGAGATCCTCGGCCTGCCGGTGCCCGAGCGGATCGCGAAACTCCGCGACAAGGACGTACGGACCGAGATGCTGCGTCGCGCGGACAGCAAGGAGGCGGGCGTGTTCCGGCGGCTCGCCGACTTCGGGCGGTATGTCATCGGGGACACGTACAGTCCGGAGAACGAGGGGCTGAGCGGCCGTGTCGTACGGGACATCGCGGCCGAACGCGGCCAGGAACCCTTCGAGTGCATCGTCGAGATCTGCGCCAACGACCAGATGCGTACGGTCCTTTGGCCCATGCCGCCCGACAACGACCCCGCCTCCTGGGCGCTGCGCGCCGAGACCTGGCAGCACGAGGACGTGATGCTGGGCGGGTCCGACGCTGGGGCGCATCTGGACCGGATGTGCGGGGCGCCGTACACGACGCGGTTCATCGGGGACTGTCTGCGCGGGCGGAAGCTCGCGACGCTGGAGCAGGCGGTGAAGATGCTCACCGACGATCCCGCCCAGCTCTTCGGCCTGCGGGAACGCGGGCGGATCGCCGAGGGGTGGCATGCCGACCTCGTCCTGTTCGACCCGGAACGCATCGACGCCGGTACGGCCACGCTGGTGCACGACCTGCCGGGAGACAGCCCGCGGCTGGACTCCAAGGCGATCGGGATCACGGCGGTGTGGGTGAACGGGGTCGAGGCGATTCGCGGGGATCAGGTGACGGGGGCGGTGCCTGGGAAGGTGCTGCGGTCCGGCCGGGACACGCGGACGGTGAGCACCAAGTGACCGGGGCGAGTGGTGAGTTGCGTACCGAGGTGAGTACGGGGTGACGGACGGGCAGCGGCTGTTCATCGGGGGTTCGTGGGTCGTGCCCGATGACGGTTTCTACGAGGTGGTCGACCCGGCGACCGAGGGGGTCGTCGGGTTGGCGCCGGAGGCCTCGCGGGATCAGGTGCTCGCGGCGGCGGCCGCGGCTCGCGAGGCCTTCGGATCCTGGTCGCGTACGTCCCCTTCGGAGCGTGCGGCGATCCTGGACCGGGCGGCGGACCTCATCCAGCGCAACCTCGTCCCGTACGCCGAGCTCGCCCAGGCGGAGAGCGGCGCCACGACCGGGACGGCGCGCGGGATGCAGGTGGGGGTGGGCGCGGCCCGTTTCCGGCGGTACGCGAAGGGGGCGCTGGAACCGGTCGAGGAGGCGCTGGTCCCGCAGATCAACGAGGCGGGGCCTTTCGGCGCGGCTGCCGTCATGGGCGCCCTGGCCGTACGCCAGCCCGTCGGCGTCGTCACCTGCATCACCTCGTACAACAACCCCTGGGCGAACCCGGCCGGCAAGATCGCCCCAGCCCTGGCGATGGGCAACACGGTGGTGGTGAAGCCCGCGCCGCAGGACCCGCTGTCGGTGTACCGGATGGCGGAGGCGCTCGAGTCGGCGGGCGTCCCGCCGGGTGTCGTGAACGTGGTGTCGGGCTCGCGGGCGGAGGTGGGTGAGGCGGCGGTGGAGTCGGGTGACGTGGACATGGTCAGCTTCACCGGCTCGACGGCGGTCGGGCAGCGCATCGCCGAGGTGTGCGGGCGGGACATGAAACGCCAGCTCATGGAGCTCGGCGGCAAGGGCGCGGCGATCGTCTTCGACGACGCGGACGTGGCGTCGGCGGTACGGGGGATCGGGACGACCTTCTCCTTCTACAGCGGGCAGATCTGTACGGCACCGACGCGGGTCCTTGCGCAGCGGGCGGTGTACGACCGTGTGGTCGACCAACTCGCCGCGTACGCGAGCTACTTGAAGGTGGGCGACCCGCGCGCCGAGGGCACGGTCGTGGGCCCGGTGATCTCGTCGGCGCACCGGGACAGGGTCGAGTCGTACGTCGAGCTGGGCCGCAAGGAGGGCGCGCGGGTGGTCGCGGGCGGCGAGCGCCCCGCGTACGACACGGGCTTCTACGTCGCCCCGACCCTCCTAGCGGACTGCACGAACGACATGCGGGTGGCCCGGGAGGAGATCTTCGGCCCGGTGGTCGTGGTCATCCCCTTCGACGAGGAGGAAGAGGCCGTCACCCTCGCCAACGACTCCGACTACGGCCTGATCGACTACGTCTGGTCGGGCGACGTGGCCCGCGCCTTCCGCGTGGCCCGCCGCCTGCGCGCGGGCGGCGTCGGCGTCAACACGGTCGGCCGCAACATGGAGGCCCCGTTCGGCGGCTTCAAGAAGAGCGGGGTGGGGAGGGACGTGGGGTCGTACGCGCTGCATGCGTACAGCGAGGTGCAGGCGATCGTTTGGCCAGGGTGACGCCGACTGCGAAGGGCAGTCGGTAGGCGTGCCCGCGCCTCACCGGCTCGCCACCTGCGCCCAGCGCCCCAAGGTGGCGTCCTCACCCTCGGTGGGCTCAGCTGCGGTCGTCATGATCCCGGCCTGGCCCGCACGCGCGCGGACCTTTCCAGGTCCTCGGCGAGCATCTGGCGGCGCAGTATCCGCGCGGTGTACGCCGAGACGTCCCCCTTGGCCGTCACGAAGGCGGCCACGTCGTCGGGCAGGCTCAGGGTCACGTCGACTGTCATGTGGGCATCATGCCGCGCAGGTCGTCCGGTGTCCGCCGCAGCAGCGTCCGGCCTGTCCGGATCGGCGGGAGCAGCTACTCCTTGCGCCCCGTCGCCGCGACCGTGACGCCGAGGCCCACCATCGTGAGTCCGCCCACGCCGCCGACCAGGGAGAGCCGCCGCGGTGACCGGGCGAACCAGCCGCGTGCAGTGGCGGCGGCCAGGCCCCAGACGCTGTCGGACGCCAGGGCGATGACGTTGAAGACCAGGCCGAGCAGCAGCATCTGGGCCACTACGTGGCTTTGGGTGCGGTCGACGAACTGGGGGAGTACGGCGGCGAAGAAGACGATGGTCTTGGGGTTGGCGATTCCGACCGCGAAGCCCTCCCGCAGGGTGCGCCGACCGTCGGCCTTGGCCGCGTCAGTGTTGAACGCGGCCTGGAGCGCGCCTCGTTGTCGCCATGCCTTCACGCCCAGGTACACCAGGTAGGCACCACCGGCCAGTTTCAGCGCCGTGAAGACGAGAACGGAGCGCTCCACGAGGGAACCGATGCCCAGCGCGACGGCCACGACGAGTACGTACGCGCCGATCGTGTTCCCCACGACGGTGGTCAGCGCGGCACGGCGCCCCTGCGCCAGCGCCCGCCCGATCACGAACAGCACGCTCGGACCGGGCACCACGATCAGCAGGAACGACATGGCCGCGAAGGCGAGCAGTCGGTCGGTGGGCACCATGGGGTCATGCAACACGGGGAGGGCCCACCGGCGCATCCCCTTTTCACAGGGGGCGGCCGGACGATGCGACCCGAACTGGCCCTACTCAGGCCTGGGTTGAGTACGTGTGCTCATACCCTGCGCCCGCAGCGCGGCCAGTATCGGTGCAACGGCGCACAGCCGAGAGCGCCGGTCCGGTCCAGCTGAGTCTGTTGGGGGAATTTCTCATGTCGCGACGTATCGTTCTGTCCGTGACCGCCGGTGTCGTCGTCCTCGCAGGTACCGGAGCGTTCGCCGTCGCCTACGCCGGGGACCAGCCTCTTTCTGTGGCGCACAGCACTGCTCGCTACGTTGCCCCCGACGGCGACCGCAACGGCTCGTTCACCTTCACCACTGACGTTACGGCGTCCTCTGGCGTCAAGGACGTGAAGGTCCTGGCCTGGCCGGCGAACTCGTCCTTCGCCAAGCAGCAGCTGACCGCGAAGGACATGGCCGCCGTGGAGTCGGCCGTCTGCAAGCCGTCCGGTGAGGACACCGCGCGCTGCACCTATACCGTCACCGTCACCCGCGCCGAAGCGGACGCGTCCCCGCGCGGTCTGTGGCACGTCGCCGTCCTGGCCACCGCCGAGGACGGCGACACGACGCTGGACACCAAGGCGGCCGATTTCACCGTGGGGTGATCCAGACGCGCAGGTCGTCCGGTGTCCGCCGGAGCAGGAACGTGACGAAACCGAGGGTGTGGCGGTAGCCGTGCAGCCACCCGGCGCGGTGCTCGGCGGCGGCCGCGTACGCCTCGCCGCTGTCCGGGTCGGCGGGGTGGTCCAGGGCCCAGCGGGACAGGGTGCCGGTCCAGGACCACTCGTACTCGTCCCATTCCTCGGTGGTGCTGACGTGCCCGTACACGGGCGTCCACCCGTCCGCGACGATCCTGTCGACGGTGGTGCCGAGATCGGTGAACTCGTCGGCGAACCCGGCGTCGAGAGTGCGCTGGTCCGGCTCGCGCTCCCAGAAGCCGTCGCCGATCAGGGCCGTACCGCCGGGGGCGAGGTGGCGGCGGACGGCTTCGAGGGTGGGCAGCAGGCCGCCGAAGGCGTGGGTGGCGCCGACGCAGAGTACGAGGCCGAACCGGTCGTCGGCGGTGAACTCGCGGGCGTCCTGGGCGTGCAGGGTGACACGGTCACCGAGTCCGCGTGCCGCGATGTCCTCGCGTGCCCGCGCGATGGTGTCCGCGTCCAGGTCGACCCCCTCGGCCCTGACCTCTGACCGCCCCTCCAAGGCCCGTATCAGCCAGGCCCCCTCCCCGCACCCGAGATCCAGCACCCGCTCGGCGCCGTCCCGAAGGGCCCGGTCGAGGAGACGGGCCACCGAGGCGTCGCTCAGGGGCGCGGCGATGGGGTGGTCGGCGTGGGCGAGGGCGCTGATGCGGCGGCGGTCCATGGGGGGATCATGGCGCGGATGGGGCGGGGTGTCTGCTGGATTTCGGTCGGGCTGTCGCCGGGTGCTCCTTACCTTGCGTCTGAAGCAGGAGGCCTCCCGGGGACGGCGCCGGTGCTACGACCTGTCCTGGGCGTGCTTCAGCCGTGGTTCGGGCTCGCCTTCAGTGTGTGGAGGAGGGCGCTGAAGGCGGTGGGGGTGGCGGAGAGAATGGCTTGGGTGGGGTCGGCGCTTTCGGTGAGGTGGATGGTTTGGGGGGTGGCGGATATGTGGACGCAGGATTCGCCCTGTCCGCAGTGGGACGACTTCTGCCATGTGCTGGCTACGTGCAGGCAGGCTTCGCCCTGGGCGCAGTAGGACGACTTCTGCCAGGCGATGGGGGGCATCTTGGGTCCCTTCACAGGTTCTGCGTGAGGTCGTGGATGAGGTTCCGCGATTCGGCGGGCCTGAGGGCGGTGGCTTCCAGGCGGTCGAGAAGCAGCCGGTACTGCTCGAGTTGGGCTTCTGAATCGATGAATACCGGGCCGTGGGACTGGTCCAACTGTGCGGTGTCGAGCGCTGGAACCGGGCCCCTCACGAAGTACACCGACTGACCGGATCCGGGGTAGGAGCCCGCGTCGAACGGGATCACGCGAATCGTCACGTGGGAGTGGTCGCTCAGTTTGAGCAGGTGTTGCAGCTGGGCGCGGGTCACGTCCAGGCCGCCGAATTGCATGCGGAGGGCTGCCTCATGGATCACAGCTCGGTAGGGGGTCGCGTTGTCCTGGTACAGCACTGCCTGTCGCTTGATGCGGAACGAGATGCGATGCTCGATCTCGGGTGGTGACAGTTCGGGGACGGCTTGGCGGAAGATCTCGCGCGCGTACTCGACGGTTTGGAGGAGGCCGGGGACATGCATGCTGTGCGCGGCATGCAGATGGGTTCCGGAGGGGGAGCGGGAAGTGGTCCGTGAGGCGCTCACGGTCATCGAGCGGGATCCGGCGGCGGGGCGCGAGATCCCCGGCTGGCGCCCGCCCTCCGTGGAGTACACCTATACGACACCTCTCGCCCACGACTCAGCCGAGGCGATCACCGTCGTGTACACGCATACGCCCGGCATGGGAGTGACGGTCGTCTACTACTTCCGTGATCCACAGGTCATGGATCCGTAGGCCCGTGGATCACCAGCCCTTCCCTGCGGTGCCTGCCCCCTGGGCCGGCACCGCAACGCATGCTCAACGTGGCTGGGCCTCCTCTCGAACGCGTGCGCCGCGGGGCTAAGCGTCGAGACGTTCCGTGTATGCCTCGGTCGGAGGAGCGGGGGTGGGGCTTGTCATGCCCGCCGACCAGAAGCTCGCGGTGCCGGGGATGGGCGTCACGTCGTTGACGTACGGGGCCGTCGCCGTGCCTGCTGGGCCTCGTACTACCGTCCAGCCGTCGCCGTCCCGGCGTAGGTACGTGCTGCGGGTCTGGTCCTGGAAGTTCCAGCCCGATATCCATGCGGCGCGGCCCTCGGCGTCGGCCGCGATTCCGGTCAACGATCCGACGGTGAAGCCCGGTTGCACCTGCGTCCAGGCCGTGCCGTCCCAGTGGGCCAGAACGGGGTTGCCGGGGCGGCCCGGTGGTCCGCCGATGCCGGCTTCGGTGCCCACCGCCCATACGTCGTCCGGACCGGCCGCATGCAGATCGCCGATGCTCAGGCGGAGGCCTGTGATCGGCGGCAGGACGGTCCACTCTCCGTCCCAGCGGGCTACGAGTCCGGACCATCCGTCGCCGGTTGCCCGTGCCTGGTCGCCGCTCACCCAGACCTCGTCCGGCGAGCGCACTACGACCCGGTACAGGTTCGCGCTCGCGGCAGGCAGCGGGTCCAGCCATCGCCATTGCCGCCCGTCTCCCTGCAGCAGGCCGGTGCTGCCGCCGCGGGTGCCGCTGACCCACACCCGCCGGTCGGGGCCGACCGCCACCGCGTCCATCCGGACGTCCGGCTCGCCGAGGCCCGGGAACGCGGCCTCGCGCCACGTGGTTCCGTCCCAGCTCAGCAGCGGGCTCATGCCCTCGTCGGCAGGCATGCCCACACTCCACGCCGCGGTGGCGCTGACAACGGCGACGTCGCTCAACCGCGTATACGTCAGATACGACAGGTCGGTCTTCGACCAGGCGCTGCCGTCCCAGCGCATGGCCAGCCCTCGCCCCTGCGACGGCCCGGCGCGGCCCTCCTCGCCCACGGCCCAGGCCAGTTCGGGTCCGGCAGCGGCGATACGGCGTAACTGCGCGGCCGGGATACTGCCGGGCGCCGGCACGGCCTGCCAGTCTTGGGCACGGGCCGCCCGCCCGTTGGCCCGGACCGATCCCGCACCGAGCGCGATCCCCGAAACGGTGCCGATCGTTCCTGCCACAAATCGTCTTCGTCTCACTGCTGGGTCCCTCCATGCGGGTAGGAGAGACCACCGTGAAACAGACAAGTCCAGAGGTCTAGACGCGCACGTGACAAAACCCGGCCCAACTATCCGAGGTGGACGGGGAGTTCACGCGCCGCAGGCACTGCAGCCGGGCAGAGGAGGGCGCCTGCCCGACCCTCGCGCGCGAAAATGTGACACTTCGACTGCCGAGTGTCACATTTTCGCGAAACAGCCTCCGGGGGGGGGGAGCTGCCTCTGAACGCGCCTCAGTCGTCCAGATCCACCCGCACCGTCAGCAGATCCGTCCCCACCAGCCGCACCGCCGTGCTGTTCGCGCGGGGCAGCTTGCGCAGGCGGGCGATCGGGTCGTCGTCGGGGAGCAGGTGGGCCGTGCCGGTGTGCCAGCGGCCCTTGATGCGGACGCGGACTCTTGGGTTCGCCTGGATGTTGCGTACGTACTGGGACTTCTCGCCGTACTCGGAGACGATCCAGAACTCGTTCCCGACCCGGCTTCCGCCGAGTGGGGTTCGGCGTGGCCGGCCCGACTTTCGGCCTGTGGTCTCGAGGAGCGTCTGGAAGGGCAGTTGTCTGGACAGCGGGTTGGCTACGCGCCGCTGGAACGTCGTGACGGCGCGGAACTTGAGGTCATGGAAGCGCGACATGAGGCCCTGGTCCTTCTCGTCGGTGACTCGAGAAGTCTCTCAGGCGGTCCGTACCTACCGCCCCAAGAAGATCGGGTTCGTGAACGCCGCCAGTGCCCCGGGCAGCGGTGCCACTGCCGCCTCGTGCCGGAGTTCCGCCCGTACGTACGCCGCGTACTGGGCCGTCGTACGCCACTCCACCGTGCCGGAGCCCGAGACCGGGAGGACGGGGCTGGTGTGCAGGACGCCCTGGTCCGTGACGAAGCGGGCCGTGCAGCGGGGGGCGCCGGTGACTTCCAGGCGGACGGTGACCGGGTCGTCGCGGTCGACCTTCAGGCGGCCGCCGATGCCCGCGTGTTCGCCCTTCGGGCCGAAGGCCGTGAAGGAGAGCGTGACCGATTTGGACTCGGCTACGTAGGAGCGGCCCGCCTTCAGGCCCTCCTGGATGGCATCGCGGGTCAGGTCGTCGGCTAGGACGACCGTCTGCGGGGTGCCTACGGGGTCTGGCGGGCGGTGGGCGTCGCTGTTGCCCATCGCCGGGATCCAGTCGCGGCCCTCGCGGACCGAGGCGACCAGCATGCCGTCCCAGTCGGCCAGGGAGACCTCGTCGTCGGGGCCGTACGGGCCGTTCCACACCTCGACCACGTCCGCCTCGCCGAAGCCGAACTTCCAGTTGCAGCCGATGCAGGTGGCGTGCGGGTGGGCGGGGACGACCAGGCCTCCGGAACGGCGGATCTCGCGCGCGTACTTGCCGAAACGGTTGTCGCGGGCGCGGTAGCGCCAGTCGATGAACGTGCCGGGGTCCGTGCCGAGTGCGACGACATGGCCGTTACGCGTCGTGACCTCTTCGCCCATCAGCACCAGCAGGTCGTCGCCCGCCACGTCGGCCCAATGGGCGTGCGAGGCATGGGTGTTGTGCTCGGAGGTGTTGATGAAGTCGAGGCCCGCCTCGCGGGCGAGGGTCGCGATCTCGGCGGGGGTGCGGCGGCCGTCGGAGTACCAGGAGTGCAGGTGGCAGTCACCGCGGTACCAGGCGCGGCCGCGGCCCTTGGCGCGTGTGGGAGGGTACTTCGGCTTCACGGCGGCGCCGGAATCGCCGTACGTGAGCGTGATGGTGATCTCGTACGGGAGTCCCTGCGGGGCCACGGTGTAGGGGCCGAGCGCGATGTACCAGGTGCCCTCGCGGATTGGGCCGGGGATATAGCCGGGCGTCGCGTCGTCGGCGCGGATGAAGAACTCCGTGCGCGCCCCACCCGACCAGCCGCGGAAACCCTTGCCACCCAGCTCCGTGCCGCGCTGGTCGAAGATGCCGATGTCGAGCGCGTTGCCCGCGGTGCCGGCGGGGACGGAGGGCTTCTCGTAGGTGTACGAGACCTTGATCTCCCGTACGCCGTCCGGGACTTCGACCGGCAGATACACGAAGTCGGGGGAGCCGGTGGGCAGTGTGCCGCGCACCGTCTTCGTCTCGTGGTCCGCTGCGGCGTCGGCGGCCTCGCTCGGGAAACTCACGCTTCCCAACGTAAGCGCGGCGGCGGCTCCCGTCACGAACAGGGCGCGTCTGCCGATTCCGTGGTCGTCCTCGCACATGCTGCTGCTCCCAGGGTGTGGGGTGTGGCAGGGGATGGCACGTACCAGTTTCGTATTGAGCCGTGAACTCCCGTGCAAGGGAAGGGAATCGGCAGCTTTCATCGGTGCTTCGGGGGAGGGCTTCTCGGGAGGGCTTCCCATGACTTCCGGCCGTCAGGTCGCTTGCGAGGCGTTTGACGAGGTACGCGTCGAAGGCTCGTCCGACCGGTCGGTATGGACTCTGGGCGCTGGTCAGGCTAGGAAGGGTTCATGCGGATCTCCACGACGATCTTCCTCACCGACGAGACGATCAGCCCGACCCTGCTCGCCCGCGAGCTGGAGCAGCGCGGTTTCGCCGGGCTCTATCTCCCCGAGCACACGCACATCCCGGTCGAGCGGACGACGCCGTACCCGGCGGGGGGTGAGCTGCCACCCGAGTACGGCCGGACCCTCGACCCCTTCGTCGCGCTCGGCCAGGCGGCGGCGGTCACCACCGGGCTCGGGCTCGGTACCGGCATCACCCTCGTCGCCCAGCACGACCCCATCGACCTCGCCAAGCAGATCGCGACGCTCGACCACCTCTCCGGCGGCCGTTTCACACTCGGCATCGGCTTCGGCTGGAACGTCGAGGAAGCCGCCGACCACGGCGTCGACTGGCGTACGCGACGGGAGCTGGGCCGGGACCGGATGGCGCTGATGCGGGCGCTGTGGGCGGCCGAACCCACCGCGTACGAGGGCGCGTTCGGGTCCGTACGCGCCAGTTACGCCTACCCCAAACCCGTACAGAAGCCGCGTGGACCGGTCGTCGGGCCGCGCACGCTGATCGGGGGAGCGGCCGGGCCGAAGCTCTTCTCCCACATCAGCGAGTACGCGGACGGCTGGCTGCCGATCGGTGGCCGCGGGCTGACCGAGTCGATGCCGGTCTTGCGGTCCGCGTGGACCGAGGCGGGCCGCGACCCGGAGGCGCTCCAGGTCGTGCCGTACGCCGTGCTGCCCACCCCCGGCAAGCTCGCGCACTACGCGGACCTCGGTATCGAGGAGGTCGTACTGCAACTGCCGCCGGCCGGGGAGGCGGAGGTGCTGCGCGTACTGGACGACTACGCGAAGTACTTGTAGCGGGCGATGGGGCCGGGCCGCGTTACTTGTGACACGGCCCCCAGCGTGCCTGATCAATGCGACCGTATGCTCGAAAGATGACGACTTCCGCGAGCTCCGGAACCGGGCCCACCGCGAATGCCATGCGGCGGGCTCTCAAACGTGCCCGCGACGGCGTCGCGCTCGATGTCACCGAGGCGGCCGTGCTGCTGCAGGCGCGTGGCGAGGACCTGGACGACCTGGTGACGTCCGCCGGGAGGGTGCGGGACGCGGGCCTTGAGGCTGCAGGCAGGGCTGGCGTCATCACGTACTCGAAGAGCGTGTTCATCCCGCTCACCCGGTTGTGCCGGGACAAGTGCCACTACTGCACCTTCGTCACCGTTCCCGGCAAGCTGCGCCGGTCCGGGCACGGGATGTTCATGTCGCCGGACGAGGTGCTCGACATCGCGCGGCGCGGAGCCGAACTCGGTTGCAAGGAAGCCCTGATCACCCTCGGAGACAAGCCCGAGGAGCGGTGGCCCGAGGCGCGCGAGTGGCTGGACGCGCACGGCTACGACGACACCATCGCGTACGTACGGGCCATATCGATCCGCATCCTGGAGGAGACGGGGCTGCTGCCGCACCTCAACCCCGGGGTCATGTCGTGGACCGACTTCCAGCGGCTGAAGCCCGTCGCGCCCAGCATGGGAATGATGCTGGAGACGACCGCCACCCGGCTGTGGTCCGAGCCGGGCGGCCCGCACTACGGCTCACCCGACAAGGAACCGGCGGTGCGGCTGCGGGTGTTGGAGGACGCGGGGCGGTCGTCCGTGCCGTTCACAAGCGGGCTGCTGATCGGGATCGGGGAGACGTACGAGGAGCGCGCCGAGTCGCTGTTCGCGCTGCGCAAGATCTCGCGGGCGTACCACGGCATCCAGGAGCTGATCATCCAGAACTTCCGCGCCAAGCCGGACACGGCGATGCGCGGGATGCCGGACGCCGAACTGGACGATCTCGTCGCCACGGTGGCCGTCGCGCGGCACATCATGGGTCCTTCCGCCTGCCTCCAGGCGCCGCCCAATCTCGTGGACTCCGAGTACGGGCGGCTCATCGGCGCCGGTATCGACGACTGGGGCGGCGTCTCGCCGCTCACCATCGACCACGTCAATCCTGAGCGGCCGTGGCCGCAGATCGATCAACTCGCCGAGCAGTCGGCGGCGGCCGGCTTCGAACTGCGTGAACGGCTGTGTGTGTACCCGGAGTTCGTGCAGCGCGGCGAGCCCTGGCTGGACCCGCGGCTGCTGCCGCACGTACGGGCCCTGGCCGACCCGGAGACCGGCCTGGCGAGCCCCGACGCGGTCGTCGAGGGCCACCCGTGGCAGGAGCCGGACGAGGCGTTCACCTCCTCCGGCCGCACCGACCTGCATCGCACCATCGACACCGAGGGGCGTACGGGCGACCGCCGGAACGACTTCGACGAGGTGTACGGAGACTGGGAGGCGCTGCGGGAGGCGGCGGCGCCCGGGATGGTGCCCTCGCGGATCGACACGGACGTGCGGGCGGCGCTCGCGACGGCGGCCGACGACCCGACGCGGCTCACCGACGACGAGGCGCTGGCCCTGCTGCACGCCGACGGCCCGGCGTTGGACGCCTTGTGTCGTATCGCGGACGACGTCCGCAAGTCGGCGGTCGGCGACGACGTCACGTACATCGTGACGAGGAACATCAACTTCACCAACGTCTGCTACACCGGCTGCCGTTTCTGCGCCTTCGCCCAGCGCCGCACGGACGCCGACGCCTACACGCTGTCGATGAAGCAGGTGGCGGACCGCGCCCAACAGGCTTGGGATGTCGGGGCAGCTGAGGTCTGCATGCAGGGCGGGATCCACCCCGACCTGCCCGGCACCGCGTACTTCGACATCGCGCGGGCCGTGAAGGAACGCGTCCCCGGCATGCACGTCCACGCCTTCTCCCCCATGGAGGTCGTCAACGGCGCGACCCGTACCGGGATGTCGATCCGCGAATGGCTGACCGCCGCCAAGGAGGCGGGCCTCGGCTCCATCCCCGGCACGGCGGCCGAGATCCTCGACGACGAGGTCCGCTGGATCCTCACCAAGGGCAAGCTGCCGACGGCGACCTGGATCGAGGTCGTGACGACCGCGCACGAACTGGGCATCCGTTCCTCGTCCACGATGATGTACGGGCATGTGGACCAGCCCCGGCACTGGCTCGGCCACTTCCGGACGCTGGCGCGGATCCAGCAACAGACGGGCGGTTTCACGGAGTTCGTGACGTTGCCGTTCATCCACACCAATGCGCCCGTGTACTTGGCGGGCATCGCCCGCCCCGGCCCGACCATGCGCGACAACCGCGCGGTGGTGGCGATGGCGAGGTTGTTGCTGCACCCCCACATCCCCAACATCCAGACGAGTTGGGTGAAGTTGGGGACGGAGGGCGCGGCCGAGATGCTCCGCTCCGGCGCGAACGACCTCGGCGGCACGCTCATGGAGGAAACCATCTCCCGTATGGCGGGCTCGAGTTACGGCTCGTACAAGTCGGTCAAAGACCTGATCGCGGTGGCCGAGGCAGCGGGCCGTCCGGCGCGTCCACGCACGACGCTGTACGGGGAGGTCCCGGAGGAACGGCAGCGGGCCGCGTCGGCTTCGGACGGCCACCTGCCGGAGCTGCTGCCGGTGCTGGACTGAGCCAGGCCGCGGACGAGGGGGAGGAGGTACGTGCCGGTGACCACCCGACGAAGGCTGCCCGCGCGACGACGGCTGTCCCCCTGGGTCTGGGTCACCACGCTGACCCTGGCCGCCGTCGCGGTGGTCGCATTCCAGGCCGTACGCGCCGAACAGGCGGCCCAGCCCAAACCGACCGCCTCCGCGAGCCCTTCCGCCTCGGCAAGCCCGTCCGCGCCGGCGGCCGTACCCGACGACTCGGGCACGGGCCGGCGCATCGTCTACTCCCTCAGCCAGCGGCGCGTATGGCTGGTCGACTCCGGCAAGGACGCCCGCCGCACGTTCACAGTCTGGCCGGGCTCGGTGAGCCCCCTCCCGGGCACCTACACGGTCACATTCCGCAACGCCTCAGCAACCGGCTACGACGACGTCCCGATCGAAAACGTCGTCTACTTCACCACCCGCTCCGGCGTCTCCATCGCCTTCTCCAACGCCAAGGACGGCTCGTCGCCGTCACCCGACCCCGGAGTCGAAACGGGCGGAATCCGCACCCGCACGGCAGACGGGGCCGCGATCTGGGACTTCGGTTCGACGGGGACGACGGTTTCGGTGATCGAGTAGGCGCACGGCAGCGGTGCAGTTCCTGCTATCGCTCGGTGTCCTTGGGGTGGCGCGTGGATGCGAAGACCAGGTGCACGGTGCGGCGCGCTTCGTCGACGAGATAGCGCACGCGGCCTCCCGCTGTCACCTCGTACTCCCACTGGGGGTACTCGCGGCCACCCAGATTGCCCGTGGCCAGACGACCGCGCAGCCGGTGCTGACGGTCGGGATCCGCTCGGGACAGGGGATCGCTGCGTAGTGCCTCGAAGCAGCGTCGCGTGTTCCCCGGCGCCTCGGCGCCCAACTCGCCCCAGCCCTTGGCTGCCTCGTTCGTCGCGAACCGCAGACGCCATTCCCCGCCGACCGGCGGCGGGGCGACGTCGTCGCCGCGCTTCGGGCTCACGGAGCGGTCACCTCGCCGTGGTCCTCGTCCGGCAGCGGGCGGGTGAGCTGCGAGGTCAGCTCGGGGTCGGCGAGGATGCGTGCCGTCGCGCGCCACTCGACGACGACTCGGTGGAGATTGACGTGGACGTCCAACTGGGCCGCGTCGTACGTGGCGTCGATGAGCTCGGCCACGAACTGCTTCAGCTCTTCCAGCGACAGATGCCGGACCCACGGGAACACCGAGGGAAGCGCACGCTGTATGGCCCGCTCACCGGCATCGCTGCGGACCAGAGCGGCGAGAAGGCGGGCCGTGATGTCGGCCGTCTCCTCACGCTGCTGGTCATGGCGTGCCGTGGTGAGGTACAGATCCTCACCGTCCCGACGCGTGATGTGCACACGCTGGGACCGGTCGAGGGTCTCGGCTACGCGCTTCGAATTCTTCGACAGCTCGGAGAAGGCGACCGTGGGAGCGGACATGATCCGACGGTACTTCGGAACGTATTCCGAAGTCAATCGGATGACTCGCGGGGTGCAACGTCACCTGGTGCGGCTGACGTCACCACCCCCCGTCGCACGCCCCGCCGCCCCCGGCAGATGCACCACCAGCAGCACCACCCCGCTCAGTACGAAGACCCTGAGAGCGGCGTCCAGGCCGTTCCAGTCCTCTGACTGCCACATGGAGAACCACTCGCCGCCTATGGCGATGAAGCCGGCGCCGAAGAGGAGCATCACCATCAGGAGGCCGGCGGTGCTCGCGCGGCGGGCTCGGGTGAGGTCCATGCGGCGCAGACCCGTGCCGTAGAGGGCTGTGGCGGTGATGAGGACGAGGGCGGCCAGGGTCTCCCAGGCGATGATGGCGACGTAGGCGATGTCCTGGAGGGTGTGGGACTCGATCGCGCGCCACATCAGGTCGTCGTCCTTGAAGGTGGTGTCCATGGCCAGGACATGGCGTACGAACTGCTGGTTCGTGCCGTAGTCGGTGATGTTGCCGAACGCGACCAGCGCCATGTAGAGCGCGACCGTGCCGGTGAGCAGGGCCGCGGTGACGGGGAGTGCCCGTCCGCCTCCGGTGTTCGTCATGAAAATCCCCCTGAAGTTCCCATGAATGCCCCAATGGATGCCCTCATGGGCATCTCCATGAATGTCCCTCTGTGAGCGGTCAAGTTCCTTGAGGGACAAGGGTGTTGGCCTAGCGACTATTCCCCGTTTCCGCCGTCTTCTAGCCTGGGTACGCGCACCTCACGCCGCCCCACATCCCCGCCCAGAATTCGCAAACCGTTCCGGCCCTCAACCGACTGTTCCCGTTCGATTACAGTGCTGAGCTGTCAGAGCCGTACGGGACGGTAGCCGTGCGGGACGGGATCTTCGGGAGGCCTCGGTGGGTGCGACGTCCGGTGCCGTCTGGGGGCGTGCCGAGCAGCAGGACTTCCGCAGCCGGGTGCGGGGCACGTTGCTGGGCGCGGCCCTCGGTGATGCGCTGGGCTCGCCGGTCGGGGCGCTCTCGATGGACGAGATCCGCGCGGAGTACGGCCCGGAGGGCGTCCTCGACCTGCCCTTCGGGCACGGCAGCCGCGGCGCCGTCTCGCATCTGACCCAGCTCACCCTCTTCAGCATCGACGGGCTCATCCGCGCCCAGGTCCGCCGGGACACCGGCGCCTGGCACCCGCCGACGGACCTCCACCGCGCGTACCTCCGATGGGCCGCCACGCAGCACGACTGGGGTCCCGACGAACGCCGCAAGGAGGACGGCTGGCTGGCCCGCGAGGAGTGGCTGTACGCCCGCCGCAACCCCGCCCGCGCCTGCCTGATCGGCCTCGCCGACGACATGATGGGCACCCTGGACGCCCCCAAGAACCTGGAGGAGATGGGAGCCGAGGCCGCGGCCCGTTCGGCGCCGTTCGGGCTGCTCGTCGGCTGGGAGCCGCAGCTGGTGATGCAGCTCGCCGTCGAGTGCGCGGCCCAGACCCACGGCCACCCCGTCGCCTACCTGTCGGCAGGCGCGTACGCCCTGATCGTGCACGGACTGGCCCGCGGCGAGAGCCTCGACGCCGCCGTGCAGCGCTCGCTCCAGCTGCTCGCCGACTGGCCGGGGCAGCAGCCGGTGACCGATGCCCTGCAGTACGCGCTGGGTGCCGTACGGCAGGGCATGCCCACGCCGGCCCGGATCGAGGAGCTGGCCGGAGCGGGTACGGCGGAGGGGCTGCTGTCGGTCGCCGTGTACTGCGCGCTGGTCGGCGAGGACACCCGGCACGGGCTGTGCCTCTCCGTGAACCACGGCGGCCCCTCGGGCGCCGCCGGGGCCCTCACCGGCGCCCTCCTCGGCGCCCTGCACGGCGAGACGGCCCTCCCGCCGGCCTGGCTCGCCGAACTGGAGGGCCGCCCCACGATGCTCGTCCTCGCCGACGACTTCGCGATGGAGATGACCCAGGGGCCCGCCCTGCACGGACCGGCCGGGTCGTCGCCGGGGTGGCTGGCGCGGTATCCGCGGGCGTGAGGCCGGCATCAGGTTCCTGGCGCTGATGCGACGCGCGTATGACCGACGCCGACGCCCGTATGACCGACGCCGGCGCGCATGTGACCGACACCACAGAGACGCGGCGCTCCGAGCGGACAGGGCTGGTTGTGGAACTTTCCTTACGTGCCCGGATACGGGCCGGTGACCCGGATGCCTTCGCCGAGCTGTTCGGCGCGCACGCCCGGGCCGTGTACAGCCATGGCGCCCGGCTGACCGGAGACCTGGGCGCCGCGGAGGACGTGGTGTCCCTGACCTTCCTGGAGGCGTGGCGGCTGCGGGAGAAGCTGAGACCCGACGCCCCGGCTCCCGAAGAGGGGCTCCCTGACGGCGAGTTGGCCGAGGGCGACGGCCTACGGCCCTGGCTCTACGGCATCGCCACCAACGTCCTGCGCAACACCTACCGCGCCGCCCGTCGGCACCGCGCCGCGCTCGGCCGACTCCACGGCCGCACGGCGGACCGGGACACCGTGCCCGACTTCGCCGACGAACTCGTCGGCCGCATGGAGGACACTGAACGGCTCGCCGCCGCCCGCACCGCCCTCGGCCGGCTCCGCCGACCCGAGCGCGAGGTCTTCGCGCTGTGCGTCTGGTCGGGGCTGAGTTACGCGGCCGCCGGCGAGGCCCTCGGCGTGCCGGCCAGCACCGTACGGTCTCGGCTCTCCCGCGCCCGCGTGCGCCTGCGTCGCCTTGCGGAGGAGGAGCTGGCCCGGAGCGCGCCCGCCGACCGGCCGCCGGAAAAACCGAGACGCCGGCTCCGCACCGGACAGGTACCGGGTGGCCGCCCCGAAGCGGCCCGGTCGACACAGGAGAAGCACCGATGAACCCCGAAGAGCGCGAAGAACTGGCCAGGCTGCTGCCGAGCCCGGGCGACCCGGTCCTCCCGAGCGACCGCCATGACCTGCTGAAGGACCATCTGATGCGAGAGCTCACCCAGGCTGCCCGGGTAAACCCGGCCACCCCGAAAACCCGGGGCACCCCGGAGACCCGGGCCGTCCCGAAAACCGGGGCCGTCCCGAAAACCCGGGCCACCCCGGAGACCCGGGCCACCCCGGAGACCCGGGCCACCCCGGGGAATCCGGCCACCCCGGCGAACCCGGCGAACCCGGCCATCCCGGAAGTCCACGGCAGCCAGGACGACCGGAACACCGTCACGGCCCCCGCGCCCCGGAAACCCTCCCCCCGCCGCCGTTTCGCCCTGATCGCCCTCCCCCTCGCCACCGCGACCGCCGTCGCCGCCGCCGCAGTCGTCATCGCCACCGGCGCCTTCGAGACCCCCACCCCCGACCAGAAAGCAGCCGACCTCCTCAACCGCATCGCCACAGTCGCCGCCGCCAAGGAATCCGTGCCGGTCCGCGACGACCAGTACGTCTACCTCCGCACCCAGGGCTCCACGAAGATCACGGACAAAGACATCCGGCACTTCCGCGAGCAGCGCTGGACCGCCGTCGACGGCAAGCGCGAAGGACTCGCCCGGACCACCTACCTGAACGGCTTGAAGACAGGCCCGCGGGACCCGTTCCAAGGGATGACCAAGGGCAGTACGAGGGACATGAAGCTCGGCGCCGACCCGAACGCCATCACGCTCCACGACGTGCAGACGCTGCCCACCGATCCCGACGCGCTGCTCAAGAAGATCTACGACGACGCGGGCGGCGAGGGCGAGCACAGCCAGGCCCTGGAGAACATCGGCGACATGCTCGACGAAGCGACGCTCCTCCCCGAGACGGGCGCCGCCCTCTACCGAGCCGCGGCGAAGATCCCGGGCGTCTCGGTGGTCGAGAACGCCGAGGACCAGGCCGGCCGCCCCGGCATCGGCCTGAGCTTCAAGGAGCGCGACGAGCGCCACGTGTGGGTCTTCGGCAAGAAAACCCTCGACTACCTGGGATCGGAGAAGAGCGCACTGCTCGACGCCGCAGTCGTCGACAAGATCGGTGACGAGCCGACGAGTTGACGTCCAGTCAGCACGGAGGGTGGCCGCTCGTAGCGGAGCGGCCACCCTCACGGTCGTACGTACGTATGCGCAGCTCAGTCCTTCACCGGCGCCCCCACCACGTCATCCGCCGCCCCCGCCGGCGTCGGGATCGCCGCGGCCGCCGAACCCGAGCCGTCGTCATCGTTGTTGATCTTCGCGATGATCTCGTCGCGCTCCGGGGTGTCCTCCGGCTTCACGTAGCCGATGAGGATGTAGAGGACGAGCGAGACGGCGAGCGGAATCGACACCTGGTACTGGAGCGGGACGCCGCCGTCGAGGTTCCAGTGGATCGGGTAGTTGACCAGCCAGAAGGTGACGAGGCCGAGGCCCCAGCTGATCAGCGCGGCCGTCGGGCCGCTCTTGCGGAACCACGGCAGCAGGCCCAGCATCAGCGGGATCGCGATCGGGCCCATGAGCCCCGCGACCCACTTGATGACGACGGTGATGATGTCGCCGAAGAAGTCGGAGTTGACCTGCGTCGCGATGGCCATCGACAGACCGAGGAACAGCAGCGTGGCCCAGCGCGCGGCCAGCAGCCCGGTCCGGGTGTCCCACTGGCGCACCTTGCGCGAGACGGCGGGCATGATGTCGCGTGTGACGACGGCGGCGATCGCGTTGGCGTCCGACGAACACATCGCCATCGTGTGCGAGAAGAAGCCCACGATGACCAGGCCCAACAGCCCGTGCGGCAGCAGCTGTTCGGCCATCAGGGCGTACGAATCGGCCGGCACGTCCGTCTGGATGATCAGCGGCGCGACCCACATGGGGAAGAACAGCACCAGCGGCCAGATGAGCCAGAGCAGGGCGGACAGGTAGGCCGAGCGCGTCGCGGACTTCGCGGAATCGGTGGCCATGTAGCGCTGGGCCTGGTTCCACATGCCGCCGTTGTACTCGAAGGTCTTGATGAACAGGTACGCGATCAGGAAGACCATCATGTACGGGCCGGCCAGCGGCTCGGAGTGCCCGTCGAGCGCGGGCTCGTCCCAGACGCTCCACAGCGTGCTGAAGCCGCCCAGCTCGGCCATGACGGCGATCAGCATCGCGATACCGGCGATGAACTGGATGATGAACTGCCCGAGTTCGGTCAGCGCGTCCGCCCACAGGCCGCCGACGGTGCAGTAAACGGCTGTCACTGCACCGGTGATGAGGATGCCCATGTTGAGCGAGACCCCGGTGAACACGGACAACAGGGTCGCGATCGCCGCCCACTTGGCGCCCACGTCCACGATCTTCAGCAGGACGCCGGACCAGGCAAGGGCCTGCTGCGTGGGCAGGTTGTAACGGTTCTTCAGATACTCCAGCGGGGAGGACACGTGCAGCCGTGAGCGCACGCGGTTGAGCCGGGGTGCGAAGAGGCGGGCGCCGATCGCGATGCCGATGGCGATGGGGAAGGACCAGGTGACGTAGGAAGTGACGCCGTACGTATAGGCGATGGCCGCGTAGCCGGTGAACATCACGGCGCTGTAGCCGGACATGTGGTGGGAGATGCCGGACAGCCACCACGGCATCTTGCCGCCGGCGGTGAAGAAGTCGCTGACGTTGTCGACGCGCTTGTGGGACCAGACGCCGATCGCGACCATCACACCGAAGTAGCCGATAAGTACGGTCCAGTCGAGACCGTTCATATGCCCCCCTCTTAGGGTTCTCAGGGTCCCGTTCAGGGTCGTGAAGCGCCCGCTCATCGTCAGTTCGCTGACATGGCGACGACAACGCCCCGTACCGTCAAGAGGGGGTAAAATAGTTCTGCTTACTGACCTCGGTTCATGTTCCTGAACGCATTCGAGACCCGGCTAACGCATCAACTCCCCCGCATTGACCAGCAAAGACTGCCCCGTGATCGCCCGCGCCCGCTCCGAGGCCAGGAACACCGCGGCATCAGCCACGTCCGAGTCCGTGGCCAACTCCGGAAGCGCCATACGAGACGTCAGCCGCTCCAGCACGTCAGCCTCCGGCACACCCTCGGTATGCGCCGAGAACTGGACGTACATCTCGACCGGCGGCCCCCACATCCACCCCGGCAACACGGTGTTCACCCGGACCCGGTGCGGCCCCAACTCCCTTGCCAGGGAGTACATCGCGGACGTCAGCGCACCCTTCGAGGCCGCGTACGCCATCTGCCGCACCTGCGTGGGAGCGGCGACGGCCGACTGCGTCCCGATGAAGACGACCGACCCGCCGCGTTCCTTCAGCGCGGGCAGACAGGCGCGCGTCATCCGCAACGTGCCGAGCAGGTTCACATCGATGACGGACTGCCAGGTGGCGAAGTCCGCGTCCTGAAGACCGCCGAAGTAGCTGTCCAAGGCGGCGACATGGACCACGGCGTCGATCCGCCCGAACCGCTCCGCCGCCAGCGCGGCCAGCGCCTCGCACTGCGCCTCGTCGGTGATGTCCGTCGCGCGGTACGCCGTGTGCGCGCCCTCCGGATCGATCTCAGCCGCGACCTTGGCGAGATTCGCCTCCGTACGCGCCCCGAGAACGGCGTTCCCCCCGTCCCGTACGACCGCCGCCGCGACCTGGTGCCCGAGCCCGGCACCGACTCCCGAGACGATCACGGTCCTGCCTGCGAGCAGTGACATGCCAAGGCCTCCTGACTCTGGCGGATTGTCTGACGGGGCGTCAGAGTATGGGCGTCCGCCGGAGGAAGGAAGGGGAACGGCATGAGTGAGGAGACCCGCAGCGAGGTGTACGCGGAGCTGGCCGCCTTGGGCCCGTACGGCGTCCACCCGGGCCACGCCCTGATCACCATGGTCGAGCCACATCCGGGCCACGAGTACGCGTACAACCGCTGGTACGAGGACGATCACTACTACGCCGGTGCGATGGCGATGCCCTGGATGTACGCGGGCCGCCGCTGGGTCGCCACCCGCGACCTCCAACTCCTGCGCTACCCCGAGAAGTCGGCGGTCGCCCAGCCGGTCACCGCCGGCTGCTACATCACCACGTACTGGGTCACCGACGGCCGCTACGACGACCACATGAAGTGGACCGTCGGCATCAACAAGCGGCTCAACCGCGACGGCCGCGTCTATCAGGACCGTACGCACGTCTTCACGGCGTTCCAGGACCACGAGGCGACGGTGTACCGGGACGGGGCGGCGGGCCCGCGCGACTTCCACGCGCTGGACCATCCGTATGCGGGGCTGGTGGTCGAGGTCATCGATGCGGAAGGGGCGGAGCAGCGGGCCGAGTTGCTGGAGTGGCTGCGTTCACGGCACCTGCCGAAACGCCTCGCCGGTTCGCCCTCCGCGATGGTCACGATCTTTCGGCCGACTCCGTTGCCCAGCGACCGGATGTCGTATGTGAAGCAGGTCGAAGGGGTCGATACGCGGCTGACGTTGCTGTGGTTCCTGGAGGCGGATCCGCGGGAGTGCTGGGAGGAGTACTTCACGGGGCTGGAGGAGCCGGTGGCGGAGGCGGGGCTGGGGAGGGTGGAGTTGGTGGCGCCGTTCATTCCTACGGTGCCGGGGACGGATCGGTACGTGGATGGCTTGCGCTGAATTGGTGGGCGGGCGCGCTCAGTTCAAAAAACAGCAGCCCCCTCGGCTGGTGACGGCGGCCAGTCGAGAGGGCTCTTGTTGGTGCTGTGGAACTTGTGGAGTTGGTTTGGCTCGGCCAGTGGGGGGTCGAGGGTCCTCAGGGACCCTCGGGTCTCACTGCTTGACCGATGTCACGAAGACACTCCATGCCTCGGCCGGGAAGGCCAGGCTCGGGCCCTCGGGGGCCTTGGAGTCGCGAACGGCGAGGGCCGAGGTGGTGGGTGACTTGACCTCGACGCACGCGCTGTTGGGGGAGGAGTACGAGGACTTCGTCCAGGTCTTCGTGGCGCCTTGCAGAATTGCCATGTTCGCTCCGATGGTGAATCGCTGGCCGAGGTCACCGGGCCATTGGGGCCACAGCGCAGTTCGCGCCAACTTTGTTGATCGAGTGGCGTGATCGACGCTACTCGCCAACTTCCTCATCCGGAGGAGCCGTTCACTCGTCTGGGTGGCATATTCCATCCGAACCTTCTGCTGGGGCGCGCTTTGGTATACCCTGCCCGACTTCAGCTCACGCCGCCGCCGCGGGCATAGTCCTTCGCGATATCGGCGATGATCTGCCGCGACCGCTCGGGGTTGAGCGCCTGGGCCCGCAGATGCTCGTACATGAGGCTGTACTTCTGCACGTCCGGCGCCTTCTCCAGGTACAGGTCGCTGGTGACGCCCTCGATGTAGACCACGCTCGAATCGGCCGCGTCGGCGAACTCCAGGATCGCGTACTGGCCGGCCAGACCGGAGTGCGCGCCGACGTCGAAGGGCAGTATCTGCACGGTGATATGGGGGAGTTGGGCCATCTCGTTGAGGTGCTCCAACTGCTCGCGCATCACGTTGCTGTCGCCGACCACGCGGCGCAGCGAGGCCTCGTCCAGTACGACCCACAGGCGCAGCGGGTCCTTGTCGGCGTTGATGCGCTCCTGGCGCCGCAGCCGGACCTGGACGCGTTTCTCGATCTCGGCGTCCGAGGATTCCGGGGATCCGCCGCGGACGATGGCTTCGGCGTACGTGGGGGTCTGGAGCAGTCCGGTGACGATCTGGGGCTCGTAGACCCGCAGGGATTCGGCGTCGGTCTCCAGGCCGATGTAGACGCTGTACGGGATGTCCCCGAACGCGTGCCACCAGCCCTGCTGGCGCGAGGCCTTGGCCATCTCCATCAGGCCCTCGACCATTCTCTGGTCCTCGACCTCGTACACCCCGCAGAGGTCTCTGACGTCGCGGGGGCTGATGCTGCGCCGGCCGTTCTCGAGACGGCTGATCTTCGACTGCGAGACGAGCAGGCGCTCGGCGACCTCCTCGGCGGTCATGCCCTTGAGCTCGCGGAGCCGGCGCAGCTCCTGGCCCAGCCGGCGTCGCCTGACGGTGGGATTGACATTGGACGCCACGGGACGTGCACCTCCGGCTGCGTACGGCCTGTACTTTGCGTGTCTGCTCTGCAGCAGATTGCCACCATGGCGCTGGCCGCGCTGGAAAACGGTAGATATGCCGGTGGGGTTCGCTGAAGAAGTTGCCTGCGGGTCCGTTGTGGCTTGTCGCGCAGTTCCCCGCGCCCCTAAGAGGCCTGCGGCCTCCTTCGGGACGCCGCGTGCGCCAACTCGGGGCGCCGGGCGCGCCAACGCGGCGGAACCACAGGGCGCTGGTGAGTGAAGACATGGCCGCGCGGGGCGGCGGGTCGTGTCGTCGTCCGGACGTACGGCCTGCTGCCCCGCGCGGCTCAGCGGCTCCCGAACCGGGTCTTGGGGACTTGCGGTGCGGCGCTGACGGTGGGTGGTGCTGTGCTGCTGTTGTTGCCGTGGCCTGGCGGTTCAGTGGGCCACGGCGCGCGCCATCGATCCTCGGCGCGGTTGCAACGGAACGCCCCGTGAGGGTTCCGGTGCGGGCCTGGCTCCGGCGGCGGCCTGGCGGCCGGGCGTCGGGGCCGGGCTGCGGCGTGGCTGTGCGGCCACACCGTTCTGGACGTCCATCACGGCGTGCGCCACGAGTCCGCCCATGGGGTCGTGCCTGATCAGATCCCGGAGGCGGGAGCGCGAGGAGCGCCCTTCGTTCCCCGGGTAGAGGTGCTTGCCCAGGCCGACGGCGTGCGCCAGCGCGGCCAGTGCGGCGGTCCGCGGGTCCGGCGGTACGCCGGTGCGGATCGCACTGTCCAGCCGGGCCTTGATCTCCCGGCTGATCTCCGTGTCCGTCGCTTGGTAGCGAGTCGTCGGAAGCACCCCGCACATCTGTCCCGCGACGGCATGGACCATGCCGCAGCGCTCCAGATGCGAGAGATATGTCTGGCGCAGCCCCAGTCGGGGCCCGCCGATCCAGTGAACGGCACGCACGGGAGCGCCACGCCTTCGCAGCAACTCCAACGCGCAGTCCAAAGTCGGATCTCCGGTCGGCCGTGGTGCAACCACGGCGATACGATCCCCGTCTGGGGCTATCCGTCCGGCCAGCGCCAGCTCTACTAGCTGTGCTCCGGCCAGACCAAGGTCGAGCGACTGCGGCTGTGCGGTGGTACCCGTGGTCGGGTCCAGCGCCAGCAGCAGAAGCTCCTCCGGAAGTGTTCTGCGGCTCCTGCCCATCCATGCCTCCCCGCGTGGATGAATGACAGGGTGACCCCTCTCACATCGGTCTGTCGAGGGTGCGTGACCGGAATGTAGTGGAACCAGTAGGTATGTCGTTCTCGTCTACCGCAGGGGTTAAGCCCGCACACAGGACACTGGTACATGGTTCGGACATCGATTCCGGGCGTCTGTTGGCGGCTCTTCAACGGTTCATGGTTCGGTTGGGCGCACGGTGAGTGGCGCATGGAGGAGGCATCGGTGACGGGCGAGTCCCCCGACAGGTCGAAGCAGCATGAGTCGTCGGCAGAACCGACGTCGGGGAGTACGGCTCCGGTTCCCGGTCCTGCCTCCTCGGGCGGGCGCGGCTCCGACGCGCGTCCCGCGCCGGGCGCGGATCCGCGGCTCGCGGTGGCGCGCGAGACGGTGACCGCTTCGCGCGGGCGGGTGGACACGGCTACCGCGGTGTTCTCCACGCGCGGCCTTGCGGAAGTGTCGGCTCCGGGTACCTCGGGTACGGACGCTTCAGGGTCGGTTGCGTCGAACATGCCGGAGACGGCGGACACTGCAGGGGCGGAGGGCTTGACTGCTGAGGGTTCCCCGGGGCGGGAGGACGCGGCGACTGCTTCGGAAGCGGAAGCGGAGGACGCCGCGGGCTCCGGTGCGAACGGTTCCCAGTCCTCCCCGCCGTCGCCGTCGTCCCAGTCGGGCGACACCCGGCTGCGGGACGCTGTGGCGGCTTGGGTCGCGGGGGCGGACGCGGGGGCCGAGGGCGGCGAGGGTGCCGGTTCGGGGTCCGGTTCCGATTCCGATGACCGTGAGTCGCGGGTCGGGGCGGAGAGTGACGGCGACGTCGAGAGCGACGGGGACGCCGCGCCTTCAGCCGATGCGGGCGATGACGGTACGACTCCGGAGGCGGAGGTCGGCGACGAGGGGGCTCGTACGGACTCCGAGGAGCGTGCGGAATCCGAGGCAGGTTCGGCTTCGGACGCCGGGGCCGGTCCGGACTCCGAGTCGGAGGAAGCCGTCGAGGCGGAGGGCGCCGCCTCCGGCACCGTGGAGACGAAGGACGACCTGTCTGCGGGCGACACCGAGGGCACGGAGCCCTCGGGCACCGCGGCCCAGGAGAATGACGCGGAATCCTCCGGCGAGGACGTGTCCGGTGACGCGAAGGGCGACCGCCCGGCGAGCGGCTCCGAGGCCCGGCGTGCAGAGGAGGCCGAGCAGTCGGACGCCGAGCCGGTGGGCGAGGGTGCTCTGTCCGGTGGCCGCGGATCCGATGCGCGCGACTCCGAGGCGGACGCCGCCGTCGGCGAAGGCGCTCTCGCCGCTGCCGAAACCGCAGCCGACGCCAGCGACGGCGTAGCCGTCTCGGCGGTGGGTCAGGGCGCCGACGGGGCGTCTGCCTCCGGCGAGGATGCTGCCAGTGGCGCGAAGGGCAACCGTCCTGCGAGCGGCTCCGAGGCCGAGGTCGCAGAGGATGGCGAGCGGCCGGAGACCGAGGCGGTGGACGGTGGCGTCGACGTGCAGTCGGACGCCGAGTCCACGGGCGACGACACCCCGGCCGGTGACCGTGGCGCCGAGGCGGACGCGCCGGAGGACACCGCCTCCGGCGGGATGGCTGCCACCTCTGGTGCCGAAGGCGAGGCCGCCTCGGCCGTCGCCACCCGCGACGCTGACGCGGAGCCTGGCGCCGACCAGGACGCGTCTGGTGACGCGGAAGACGACCGCCCTGTAGGCGGCTCCGATGACGAGCACGTGGAGGACGCGGTGCCCTCCGCCGAGGGCACCCCGGCCAGCGGCCGTGGTGCCGACGCGGATGAGTCGAAGGCGGATGCAGCCCCCGGCGACGAGACTGCTCCCGACGCCGGCGCTTCCGGCGGCGATGCCGCCCCCGCCTCGGGCGTCGGCGCGAAGTCTGACTCCGGAGCCGCGCAGGGCGGCGACGACGTCGAGCCGGAGGCGGACGCCGAACCCGCCGACGCCGAACCCGCCGACGCCGCACCCGGCGCCGACGCGAAATCCGACTCCGCGACCAACCAGGATGCTGAAGCGGAGCCCGACTCCGCGCCCGCCTACGACGCCCGCGCGAAGCGTGACCCCCGCGCCGACGGCGGAGCCACCTCGGTCTCCGACCGGGACGGCGACGGCGAGTCCGGCTCAAGTGCCGTTGACGACAAGCCCAAGCGGCCCGTCGACCAGCCCACCGCCACCTTCAAGGTGTGGGCGCCCGCTGTTGATCAGCCCACCACCACGCTCAAGGTGGGCGACGCCCAGCCGGACGAGAAGCCCAAGGACGCCGAGCCCGGCGCCGAGAAGTCCGACGGTGACAAGCCCCCCGTCGAGCGTGAGTCCGAGCGCACCAGCAAGTTCGTAGCGCTCAAGCCGCTCGACGAACCGGCTGCTCCCAAGGAGAAGCCGGTCGCTTCGCCGGAGAAGCCGGTTGGACCGCCGGAGAAGCCGGCTGTTCCGCCCGCCGCCGAGACCGCGGCCATCGCGCAGATCGGGCCCGAGCGGACCGCTCAGCAGCCGTTGCCGCCCAAGCCGCCGCTTGATCTGCTGGCTGAGCTGACGAACACGCCGCCGCCTCCGGAGACTCCGGTGCGGACGATTGTGCGGCGGGTCAAGATCTGGACACCGTTGGTCATCCTGGCGGCCGTGGTGTTCGCGGTGGTGCAGGCGGTACGGCCCTTGCCGGCGCCCGCGCTTGCGCTGACGGCCGACCAGTCGTACACCTTCGAGGGCGACAAGGTCAGCCTGCCGTGGCCCCAGGAGGGCCAGGGCTGGATGGACGTCAACGGCATCGGCACCGTCGACAACTTCGGCAAGCAGCAGCCCGTAGCCATCGGCTCCGTTGCCAAGGCCATGGTCGCGTACGTGATCCTCAAGGATCACCCGCTGAAGCCCGGCGACGAGGGCAAGAACATCCCCGTCGACGCGAAGGCCGAGACGGAGGGCGGTTACGACGCGGACGGCGAGTCCACGCTCAACACCATCAAGGAGGGCGACACCCTCACCCAGCGGCAGGCGCTCGCGGCCATCATGATTCCGTCCGCGAACAACGTCGCCCGGCTGCTGGCCCGTTGGGACTCGGGCGGCGACGAGGCCGCGTTCGTCAAGAAGATGAACGACGCCGCCGCGGACCTCGGGATGAAGAACACGAAGTACACCGACCCCTCCGGCCTGAAGGAGTCCACCGTCTCCACCGCCGAGGACCAGGTGAAGCTCGGCAACGAGCTGGTCCAGATGAAGGCGCTGACGGACATCACCAGGCTGCCCGTCTGGAAGGACCCCTCGGGCAAGGAGTGGCAGAACTACAACCGCCTCGTCCCGTACAACGACGCCATCGGCATCAAGACCGGCTCCACCACCAAGGCCGGCGGCAACCTGCTGTTCGCCGCCACCAAGGACGTGGACGGCGAGGTCGTGACCGTCGTCGGCGCGATCCTCGGCCAGCACCAGCCGCCGATCATCGACACCGTCAACGCGGTCAGCAAGACCGCGATGGTCGCCGCCCAGGACGCGCTGACCTCGTCGAAGATCCTGAAGAAGGGCGACGTCGTCGGGTACGTGGACGACGGGCTCGGCGGCCGCACCCCGGTCGTCGCCACGCAGGACGTCTCCGCGGTGGGCTGGGCCGGCAAGACCGTCGAGCTCGCCCTCAGCGACGACGGTACGGAGATTCCGCACGAGGCGAAGGCGGGAACCAAGGTCGGCTCGCTGAGCGTCGGTGACGGCACGGGCGACGCCGTCGAGGTCCCGGTGGCCCTCCAGTCGGACCTCACCGAACCGGACTACGGCTCCAAGCTCACGCGCGTGAGCTGACGGCCGGAGGGGCGAGCAGGGCTTCTGCCGCGCCCCATGGGTGCGTAGACGGCACGTACGTCCCGGTCACACAGCGTGGCGTACGTGCCGAGCCCCGCCCGGGCGACCGTCGGCGGGGTGCGTGCTAGCGTCGCAAGGATCGGGGTTGCTCGCCGGGCGTGGGACCCGGCCGGGAGCGGAACAACGGGACACGGGGAGTGCCTTTTACGTGGCGACAGCGGAGTCGACGCACGCCGAAGACGCCGAGCCGAGCCGAGGAGCCGGCCCGCGAATAGTCGAGCATGCGCGGGAGGCCGAGGGCCACGACCAGACCCACGACGGCACCCGAGAAGAGCCTCAAGAGGCCCACGACCGCAGCCGCGACGAGACCGGTGGCGACAGCCGCGCAGCGCGGGAAGGCCGCGACTCCGCCGCACCCCCGACGTCCCCGACGGGCCCCACCCCCTTCGCCCGCTTCCTCCGCCACCCCGCCACCCTCGCCACCGCGCTCGCCGGTGTGCTGCACGTCGTCTGGTTCTTCACGTTTGCCAACAGTGGGGGCGATCTCGCGGCGCAGGACGCCTGGGCGGAGTTCGTCGGGCGGCATCCGGACTCGGCGTACAACCTCGCCTGGTACGGGGGCATGCACCCCGTCTCGTACAGCGTCGTGTCCCCGTATCTGATGTCGGTGCTCGGTGTGCGGCCGACGATGATGATCGCGGGGACGGTCTCGGCGGGCCTGCTCACGCTGATCCTGATGCGCAGCTGGGCCGTACGGGATGTGAAGTGGCCCGCGCTGATGGGCGTGTTCGGGCTCTTCTGCAACGCCGTGTCCGGCCGGGTGACCTTCGGTCTCGGCATGGTCTTCGCGCTGAGCGCGACCGCCGTCGTCTTCTGCTGGCCCTACCGCTGGCGCTACAAGCGCTGGGCCAAGGCCCTGTGCGCCGCCCCGCTCGCCGCGATCGCGACCGCCGCGTCGCCGGTGGCGGGGCTGTTCGTGGGGCTGGTCGCCGTGGCGCTGTTCCTGCAGAAGCGGCGGCCGGGGGCGTACGCGCTGGGGCTCGCGCCCGCTGCCGTCGTGGGCGTGTCGGCGTGGCTGTTCCCGTTCTCCGGTACGCAGCCGATGATGTTCGGGTCGGTCGTGCTGCCCTTCCTGTTCTCGGGCTTCATCGTGTTCCTCGTCCCCAAGGAGTGGAAGACGGTCCGGATCACGGCCGGGGTGTACGGGCTGGCCGTGGTCCTCGTCTGGTTGATCAGCTCGCAGATCGGGTCCAACATCACGCGCCTCGCGATGCTGTTCGCGGGGGTCGTGCTGCTGGCGGCGCTGCCGTTCACGGTGCCGCGTTCGCGCAGGTGGTACGCGCTGGTCGTGGCCTGCGTGGGGTTCGTCGTGTGGATCGGCTTCAAGGCGGTGGACGACACCATCAACGCGATGCCCGCCGCGTCCTGGGCGCGTGAGCTCGCCCCCATCGTCGACCAGCTCCAGGAGGTGGGCGCCGAGAAGGGCCGCGTAGAGGTCGTACCGGCCCGCTCGCACCGTGAGGCGTCCGCGCTCGCGCCGTATGTGAACCTCGCGCGCGGCTGGAACCGGCAGGCCGACATGGAGCGCAACCCGCTCTTCTACGACGACACCCTGAACTCCGCCAACTATCACGAGTGGCTCAAGCGCTGGGCCGTCCACTACGTCGTGCTGCCCAAGGACGAACTCGACGGGGACGGCGGCGAGCGCGAACGCGAGCTCGTGCAGCGCGGCCAGCCGTATCTGAAGCAGGTCTGGGGCGACGCCAACTGGCAGCTCTTCAAGGTCACCGATCCCACGCCGCTCGCCGACCCGCCCGCCGTCGTCCTGCGGGCCGGGCAGGACGAGATGACGATCCGCGTGAAGGAGGCGGGGCGGGTGCTGATACGTGTCCCGTACTCGCCGTGGCTGGGCCTGGTCGACGCCGAGGGCAAGAGCGTCACGCCTCCGAAGGAGACGGAGGAGTCCAAGGCCTTGCGGGAGGTCGACGAGGACGCTCCGAAGTCGTTCGAGAACGTCGCCGGGTGTCTGATGGAGGCGGAGGAGGACGCGAAGGGCGACGAGTGGACGGAGCTGGTGGCTCCGCGGGCCGGTACGTATCGCCTCGCGGCGCGGTACCAGCTGCCGCGTGGCACGGGGTGCCCCGAGGAGATGCGGGAGGCGCTCCTCGGGGTTGGGAGTCGTGCTCCGCAGGTTCGGTGACGGGGTGCGGGTCCGGTGGGGGCTGGTCGCTCCCCCACTCTCGGCTTCTCCCCCACTCTCGGCTTCGCTCGAGCGGGGGGACCCCCATGAGCGGGGGGACCCCCATCGCGGCGGAGCCGCAAATGTCACAGCCCCGCGCCCCTGAAGGGGCGCTCCCGGCACCCTGTGCTTAAAGCCGTCACCCCGTGCTTGAGCCTGTCCCCGAGTTCCTAGATCGGAAACGCCACGTCGCACACCTCGTCCTCTGGCCCCGCCTTGTCCCAGTCCGCGAAGTAGATCTCGCGGCAAGGGCCCGCGTAGTCCAGGCCCTCTCGTTCCATCCAGGCCTCTACGGCCTCGAAGGCCGCGTGGATCTGGGGGGCCTCTACCTGGGACTTGGTGATGCGGGTGTAGGCGACGCGGCGGGCGGGCTCCAGGCGGGCCGCCGCGTCCCAGGCGCGTGCGTGCTCGGTTGCCCAGGCGCGTGCCGCGTCCGGGTCGGCTACGGGTACGCAGGTCTCGACGGGGCCGTCACTCACGTCCGCGACCTCGGAGTGGTAGACGACGAACGACGCGCCCGTCATCCCGCCGCACTCCTCGGCGGCCGATTCGAGCCGCCCCAGTGACGCCGGGATCCAGGTGGGCAGTTCGTCCTCGACGGTGTGCCGCTTCTCCGTGATGACCCACTGCTCGGGTACGTCCATGGTGTGGACCTCGAACTTCGCGTACAACTCGGAACTCCTTCCGGAAAGCCGTCCACGGAGGTAGTGCGCGAGTGTGCGCTGCCCGGCGAGGCGTTCCTCGACGTCCGCCCAGTACGCGGCGACGAGGTCCGCGGCCCGTACCCCGTCGGCCTCCGCCATCACTTCGGCGATCCGCGCGAGCGGCATGTCGAGCCGACGCAGCAGGAACACCAGGCGGGCGCGTTCGACCTGGCTTTCGCGGTAGTAGCGGTAGCCGCTGGTCTCGTCGACGTACGCCGGTGTCAGCAGGCCCAGGCGGTCGTAAAGCCGCAGCGCCTTCGGCGAGAGCCGCGCGCGGGCGGCGAACGCGCCGATCGTGAGCAGGTTCTCGTCCACGGCACCATCCTCCGTCACCGGGCGACTGCCGCCCGGTGACGAGGACGGTGATCCCTGCCCCAGGGGCAAGGTCAAGCGGAGTGGTCAAGCGGACCGGTCAAGTGGCGCTACGCGACAGCCTTCTCCACCGCCGCCACGATCTCCGCGGACTCCGGCTCCGTCTGCGGCGAGAAACGGGCGAGGACCGTGCCGTCGCGGCCGAGCAGGAACTTCTCGAAGTTCCAGCGGATGTCGCCGCTGTGGCCCTCGGCGTCCTCGGTCGCCACGAGCCGCTCGTACAGCGCGTGCCGCCCCTCCCCGTTCACCTCGACCTTCTCGGTCATCGGGAACGTCACGCCGTACGTCGCCGAGCAGAACTCCGCGATCTCCTCGGACGTACCGGGCTCCTGGCCCATGAACTGGTTGCAGGGCACCCCGAGCACGGTGAAGCCCTGGGCGGCGTACCGCTCGTGCAGCTGCTCGAGCCCCGCGTACTGCGGAGTGAGGCCGCAGCGGGAGGCCACGTTCACGATGAGTACGGCCTTGCCCTTGTACTGGCCGAGGTCGGCGGAGCCGCCCTGGAGGGCATCGATGTCGACGTCGTACACGGATACGGATGATTCGTCAGTGGTCATGCCCGGATGCTAACCGGGCTGGGTAAGGTCACCCGCGTGACGAGGGTGAATGGGATCTACGAGACACTCGACGACCGCTTCCGCACCGGCCGCTGCACGCTCGGCGACATGCGTCTGGAGCGCCTGTACGACGACTGCCGCTGGGCCGAGGGCCCGCTCTACCTCCCCGCCTGGCGCCAGGTCATCTGGAGCGACATCCCCAACGACCGCCTCCTGCGCTGGGACGAGACGACCGGCACGGTCGGCGTCTTCCGCACACCGGCCGGCCACAGCAACGGCAACACCGTCGACCGCCAGGGCCGGCTGATCAGCTGCGAGCAGGGCAACCGGCGGGTGACGCGCACCGAGCACGACGGGCGGGTGACGGTCCTGGCCGACCGTTACGACGGCAAGCGGCTCAACAGCCCCAACGACGCCGTCGTACGCTCCGACGGCATGCTGTGGTTCTCCGACCCCGACTTCGGGATCCTCAGCGACTACGAGGGGCACCGGGCGGAGAGCGAGATCGGCGCCTGCAACGTCTACCGCCTCGACCCGGCGACGGGCTCCGTGACCTTGGCGGCCGACGGCTTCCGCGGCCCGAACGGGCTCGTACTCTCCCCGGACGAGCGCCAGTTGTACGTCTCCGACACCCGCCTCAACCAGGTCCGCGTCTTCGACGTCCACGACGACGGCACGCTCGGCGAGGGCAAGGTCTTCGCCGAGTGCCGCCCCGGCGGCGGGGTCTTCGACAACATCCGCTTCGACGACGAGGGCCGCCTGTGGGTGGCCGCCTGCGACGACGGTGTCCACTGCTACGACCCCGACGGCACCCTCATCGGCCGCCTGCTGATCCCCGAAACGGTCTCCAACATCACGTTCGGTGGCCCGAAGAACAACCGCATGTTCATCACGGCGACGACGTCGTTGTATTCGCTGGTGATGTCGGTGACGGGCGCGCCGCGGCTTTGACGGGACATTGATGGGACTTTGACGGGGCCTTGGCGGCGGAAGCCGCCGGTTATCGAAGGAAGTAGTTGAGGAGTGCGTCGGCGCGCTTGCCGAAGGGGGCGTACAGGAGGCGGACGGCGTTGTAGCGGCCTTGTACGTAGATGCCCTTGGGGTGGCTGAGTGTCCGGAAGCCCTCGATGCCGTGGTATTTGCCCATTCCGCTGGCGCCGACGCCGCCGAAGGGGAGGTCGTCCTGCCCGATGTGCATGATGGTGCCGTTGATGGTGACGTTGCCGGAGGTGGTGCGGTCGAGTACCTTGCGCCGGTCCGTGTCGTTGTTGCCGAAGTAGTAGAGGGCGAGCGGTCGGGGTCGTGCGTTGACGTAGTCGATGGCGTCGTCGATGTCGCGGTAGGGGAAGATCGGGAGGATGGGGCCGAAGATCTCCTCGTGGGCGATGCGCATGTCGTCGGTGACGCCGAGTACGACGGTGGGTGCGAGGGTGTGCGGGCGGTGGGCGGCCTCGCCCGGCCGGTGACCGACTTCGATGATCCGTGCCCCGTGGCTGCGGGCGTCCTCGATCAGGTCGGTGAGGATCGCGTACTGCTTGTCATTGATGATCGAGGTGTAGTCCTTGCTGGTCGGGCCGTCGGGGTAGGCGGCCTTGGCCTGTCTGGCGTAGCTGTCGATGAAGGTGTCGATCTCGGATTCGTGCACCAGGGCGTAGTCGGGGGCTATGCAGGTCTGCCCGCCGCTGAGGAGTTTGCCGAAGACGATGTCGGACACGGTCCGGTCGGTTACGTGTCCCTTGGCGACGATGGTCGGGGACTTGCCGCCCAGTTCCAGCGTGACGGGGACGAGGTGCTCGCTCGCCGCCTTCATCACGGCTCGTCCGACCTCGGTGCTGCCGGTGAAGACGAGATGATCGAAGGGCAGGGAGGAGAACGCGGAACCGTCGCCGCTGACGATCGTGACCTGCTCTTGTGGGAAGAGCTCGCTCAGCATCGACGCGAGCACGGTGTTCGTCGCCGGGGTGAACTTCGACGGTTTGAGCATGACGCGGTTGCCGGCCGCGATCGCGGTGACGACTGGCATCAGCGACAGGTTGACGGGATAGTTCCACGGTGAGATGACCCCGACCACCCCGAGCGGCTGGTACTCGATGCGGTTGGTGCCCCAACGCATGTGCAAGGCGGTGTGGCGGCCGGTCGGGCGCATGAACCGACGCAGATTGCGCTGAAGGTAGCCGATGCCCTCGACGACGCCTAGGAGCTCCATCATCGCGGTCTCGTGGCGCGAGCGGTTTCCGAAGTCGGCGTTGATCGCCTCCTCGATGGCGCTGCGCCGGGCGATCAGCGCCGCCTTGAACCTGCTCAGGTCGTTGCGCCGCGCCGCCAGTGAGGGCGCTCCGTCGCGGCGGTAGGCAGCGCGCTGAACGGCGAGGATGTGGCCGAAGCGCTCCGCGTCGGTGGGCTGTGGGGTGGCTTCTGTGATGGTCACGATGGTGGTCCTTTGCTACTGGTGGGGACGATGGAGGAGCAATGCCGCCTGGGACGTGGAACGGGTCGCCGAGAGCGGCGGCTTCCGGTTAGGGGCGGGCCATGCGGCCCATGATCCGGACGGTCAGGCGGCGCGGCAGGATCTTGCTGGCGAGGGCGAGCGGGCGGCCGTTGGTGATCACGGACGGGGGCGCGGAGCGGCGGTCGAGGGTGTCGAGGGCCGTCTTGACGACGTGTTCGGGGGTGACTCGCTTCGTGCCGTAGTCGGCCGTCTCGCTGCCGGCGGCGTCGTAGAACTCGGTCTTCGTGGCGCCGGGGCACACGGCGAGGACGCGTAGGCCGGTGCCATGGTTCTCCTCCCACAGCGATTCGGTGAAGCTGAGGACGAAGGCCTTGGTGGCGCCGTAGACGCTCAGGTACGGGGTCGGCTGGAAACCCAGCAGGCTCGCGACGTTGATCAGGATGCCGGTGTCGGTGGCGGTCAGCGGGTCGATGTAGGCGCGGCTGAGGTCGACCAGTGCGCTGACGTTCAGCGCGATCATGCTCTGCAGGCGGTCCGGGTCCTCGTCGGTGAGGGCGTTGTGGCTGCCGAAGCCGGCGTTGTTGACGAGTCCGGTGGCGTAGATGCCACGGGATTCGAGTTCGGCGCGCAGCGTGCGGCCAGCGTCGGGCTGGCCGAGGTCGCGGGCGACGACGTGCACCGTGACGCCGTGGGCGCGGGTGAGTTCGTCGGCCAGGTCCTTGAGCCGGTCCGCGCGGCGGGCGACGAGTACGAGATCCGCGCCGCGACGGGCCAGTTGGCGGGCGAATTCCGCGCCGAGCCCGGAGCTGGCTCCGGTGACGATGACGGTCTGGCGGCGATAGTCGATTTTGCTCATAGCTTCACTCTACGCACACTCTTGCACTGAGTGCAAGAGATTGCATAACGCGAAGAGATGTACCATCGGTGCATGGCTCAGAAACCAGCACCTCTTCGTGAGCAGACCCGCTCGGTGGTTCGCGCGCTGATAGCCCGGACCGCGCTCGAACTGTTCGCGGCCAAGGGGTACGACGACACGACCCTCGAGGAGATCGCCGCCGCGGCGGGCGTCTCCAAGCGCACCCTGTTCAACTACTTCCGCAACAAGGAAGACCTCGCGCTCAACGGCCTTTCCGAGCAAGGGGAATTGATCGCCGCGCGGCTCGCCGAGCGCCCGGCCGACGAGGACCCGTGGACGGCGCTGCGTGCGGCGTTCCATGCGCTCGAGGAGATGGAGACCACCCTCGAGCGTCGGCTCGAGCTGGTCACCCTGCTGTTCGGCAATGAATCCCTGCGCGCCGGCCACGCCGAGAAGCAGGCCCGCTGGCAGGACCTGTTCGCGCCGCTGATCGAGCCGCGACTGCCTGACTCCGACCACCGCCCTCTGCAGGCCCGCGCGATCGCGGCCGCAGCGATCACCTGCCTCCAGGCGGCAACAGAAGAGTGGATGCGCCTGGGCGGACAGGCCGACATCTCCGACCTCTACGACACCGCCGTACAGGCCATCCGCCGCCCCGCCTCACCACCAGAGAAGACAACGACATGAGCAAGCGCCTGCCCCCCGCCGACCTGCCGAACATGGCCGCCGCCCTGCGCGCCGAACGCACCGAGATGCTGGACTTCACCAGCAGCCTCACCGACGACGAATGGACCGCGCACAGCGCGGCAGCCGGATGGCGCATCGCCGACGTCGTCGCCCACATCGGTGCGACGGCACGGAACTTCTACGTACCCTCCGGGCTGCGCACAAGCTTCGCCGCCAGCCTGGAACAGGCGAACGAGGACCCCGTCGACCGACGGCGGAACTGGAGCCGCGCCAAGGTGATGGCCGAGTACCAGCGCGCCAGCCGGCGAGCCACCACGATCCTCGACTTCGTCAGATGCACGCCCGCCGCCCGAGTGCGGGCGCCGCTGGCCGAACTCGGTCGCTACCCCTTGGGTCTGCTGATGGCCGGCGCACTCGTCTTCGACCATCACACCCACCTGCGCCACGACATGGCCCCGGCGCTCGGCCGACCCGCGCCGCCCACCGATGCGGACAGGATGCGCGCGGTCCTGACGTGGATGATCGCCGTACTGAGCAATCAGGTCGCGCAGGCGCCGGTCGCCGGACTCGATGCCCGCGTCGCACTCACACTCACCAGCCCCGGCGGCGGGACCTGGTGGATCGACGAGGCAGGCGGCCTGGCTCCGTTCGACGGCAAGGTCGCCGCGCACATCACCGCCCCCGCGCTGACCTTCCCCGACTGGGGCACGCAGCGCTCGTCCTGGCGCGACCGCGACGTGACCCTCACCGGCGACACCGACCTCGCCGCCCGCTTCCTCGACACCGTCAACGTCATTTGACGGGCCGCCCTGCGACACTGAAGGAAGAGCGAGTTGGCGGTACGCGGCCGCCAACTTCACCACGCACTGGGGGACTTCAGATGGCACTGTTCGGAAACGCCCACACCATCGATCCGGCAAAGGCTCAGCACGAGTACGCGCGACTGCTCGGGATGGACGAGCAGGTGTACGCCGCGTACCTGCTGATCCGCGACACCATCCTCTTCACCGACCGCCGCCTCATCCTCATCGACAAGCAGGGCATCACCGGCAAGAAGACCGAGTACCACTCCGTCCCGTACCGCAGCATCACCCACTTCTCCGTCGAGACCGCCGGCCACTTCGACCTCGACGCCGAGCTGAAGATCTGGATCTCCGGCACCCCGGCCCCGATCGAGAAGACCTTCACCAAGGGCGTCGACATCTACGAAGTCCAGGCGATCCTCACGCAGTTCGTGGCCCGCTGAGGGCTGTCAGCGCTTCAGGCTGACGATCACCGATCTGCTCGTAGAACCGCCGTCATGGGTGGCTTCGGCGGAGCCGACGCCGAGGACCTTGTCCGTCCCCGGGACCGCCGCGATGGCGTTCAGCCGGATCGACGGCCGTACGCCGGACTCGACCCAGTTCGCGTCCGGCAGCTCTGACCGCGAGATTCCTTCGCAGTTGCCGCCCGCGGTGATGTACCGGCTCGCACTGAGGACCACCCCGCGGTCACCGTCGCGGACCCAGCGGCCGCGATCCGAACACACCCCCTCCGAGTTCGGCAGCTTGATCCAGCCGGTGCCGTTCCAGCGCAGCCGGATGGCCTCATCGGGGGGGTCGGGTTCGTCGTCCTCGGGGATGGAGGTGTGGTCGCCGTAGACACGTATGTCGTCCTTCGCCAACGCGACGACCTCGGTGAAGTAGGCCAGCTGCTCGGGCGCCGGGACCGAGTAGTGGTACTCCGGCGTCGGTACGGGCTTCCAGGCGCGGCCGTCCCAGTGCACGGTGGCGGGCTGGGCGCCCGGGCCCTCGTCGGGGCCGTGCGGGTAGTGGTAGCCGACCGCCCAGAGGTCGTCGGACGCGACGCCGTCGAGTGAGGTGACGGCGACGGGCAGGTCCATGGCAGTCCAGCGGGCGCCGTCCCAGTGAGACGCGCCCGCGTCGCCATCGAGGACCCAGATGTCGTCCGCTGCGAAAGCCCGCACATCAGCGGCCGGGTGGCCGTCGGGCAGTTCGGGCAACGCCGTCCAGCGCGTCCCGTCCCAGCGGGCCATGTGCGGCGCTTCCCCTTCCTCTTCCTCCGTGCTCGCCGTGAGCAGGATGCCGTTGGAGCCCACGGCGTCGAAGCGCGCCTGCTCAAAGCGGCCGCCCCCGAACGACGCCGGCAGGGGACGCCGCTGCCACCCCGTGCCGTCGTCGTGCAGCAGGAAGCTGTCGCCCGCCACCCAGACGTCGTCGTCGGCGGTCGCCATCACGTCGTACAACTCGCCCGTCTCCTCGAAGACCTTGTCGTACGTCCAGGTCTTACCGGAGTCGATCACGGCCCGAAGGCCTGCCACGGTGACGAAAAAGACCAGGAAAGCGGCGATCGTCAGGTTGACCTTGACCATGCGCATGTTCACGTACGAGGAGAGCGGTGCGGCGGCGGCAACAGTTCCGCTCTTTACGCTTTCTGCACCTGGTGTCGGCCCTCACACATGGCGGACCCGAACTCGCACCAGACGATCTTCCCGGGGTCCCGCTCGGCCACGCCCCACTTGTCCGCCACCGTCGAGGGCGGCGCCTGCCTCGAAGTCGCCTACGACTGGCGGAAGTCCAGCTACAGCACTGAACAGGGGGCGACTGAGTCGAGGTGGCCACCCACCCCTCAGCCATCCACATCCGCGACTCCAAGATCCCTGACGGCCCGCTCTTCACCGTCACCCCCGCCACCTGGACGTCGTTCCTCACGCTCGCGCGCGACCGCGACTGACAACGCCACCGTCAGGGCGATCGACACGGTGGCCATCACCACCATCGCCATGCCCGCCGAAGTCAGTTGGGCCACGGCCCCCGCCAGCCCCGCGCTCACTCCCTGCATCGTGAGCATCCCGGCGGAGTGCAACCCCAGGGCGTGGCCGCTGAGTTCGGGTGGGGTCAGGGACATCAGCCGTTCCTGTTGGACCAGGCTCGCGCCGAAGCCGACGGAGGCCACGGCCACGACAACCGCCGCCACCGGAACCCCGGGCCGCAGCGCGAACACCAGGTAGGGCGCGGCCAGGAGCAGAAGCAACGGGATGCCGAACCGTTGCCGTACGCGGGGCGGGAGGACGCGGCCGACCGTCACGTCCCCCACGAACATCCCCAGCGCCGCGCACGCGAAGAGCAGGCCCGCGTGGTCGGGGGCGTACGGGACGTACAGGGACTCGCAGCCGACGATCAGGCCGTTCGGGATCCACAGGAGCAGGTAGACGTTGCGGCGGGGTGCGTACGACCAGAGGCGGGCGTTCGTGCGCCAGGTCTCGGCCACGGAGGGGCGGCCGGACGCGCGGGGCGGGCGGCGGGTCAGGCCGGCGCGGGCCGTGATCGCAGCCGCGAGGTACAGCGCGGCTGCCGTCAGCAGCGTGCCGCGCGGGGACAGGAGCGTGACCAGGACGCCGCCCGTCGCGTACCCGGTGATCTGCGTGAGCCCGTTCGCCATGTTGAAGACCGAACGCCCCAGCAGATAACCGTCCTTGGGCAGGATCTCGTTCAGCAGACCCCAGCGGACTCCTCCGCTCAGCGAGGCCACCAGGCCCAGCAGCAGGATCAGGGCGAAGAGCGCCCACAGGGGCACGGGCGTCGCCAGGACCGTCGTACCCGCCGCGAACGCCAGGGACATGCCCGTCATCGTCGCCCGGGGCGGCAGCCGGTCGGCCGCCGACAAGAGCGTGGTCGCGCCCAGGACCTGGGCCAGGGACGGGCCGAACATGCTCAGCGCCGAGAGCAGGGGCGAGTCGGTGGCCGCGTACACCAGCGTGCCCAGGGCCAGACCGCTCATCGTCTGCGCGGCGACCTGGACGAGGGAGGTCAGGAACAGCGGCGTGAACTCCCGTGTGCGGAACAGGGATCGGTAGGAGCGCATGAGCGGAGTCTCGGAGCGTCCGGATCCCGGCCGTTAATGTTTCGCACTGAGGCGAAACCACGAGACCGGGGGCGGGCAGGCAGGCATGGGGTGGTGGCAGGTCAACGCCGACACCCTCGCCGGGAGCCGTTTCGTGCTGTCCCCGCTCGCCGAGACCTTCGCCGGTCTCAAGTTGCTGCACGCGGGGACGGCCGCGCATCCCGGCGAGCGGGCGTGGCTCGATGCCCATCTCGCCGGGTACAGAAGGCGGTTGGCCGCTGGTCCTGTGACGGCGGCCGTCGTACGGGCCGGTCTCGGCAAGGCGTGGATCGCCGACTTCCTCACGCCGACCCCGACCGGAGAACCGGAGGAGTTCGAGGCGGAGGTCGCGCGCGTACGGGAGGCGTCGCCCGAAGCCGCCCGCGCCCACCTCGCCATCGCCCTGGGCGGCGGCCCGCACGCCCGGCGCGGCGACCCGCTGCCGCGCATCCTCCAGGACCGCGACGACCTTCCGGCCCGGGCCGCGGACCTGCTCGAGTACGTATGGGCCGAAGCCGTACGCCCCTACTGGGACCGGCGGCGACGCGTGCTCGAAGCCGATGTCGTCGCCCGTACCGCCCAGTTGAGCCAGGGCGGCTGGGCCGCCGCGCTCGACGCCATGCGGCCGGGCATGCGCTGGCTCGGCCAGAACCGGCTCCAGATCAACCTGCACGAATACCCGCCCCGCGAGATCTCCGGCGCCGAACTCTTCTTCGTCCCGGTCACGCCCCAGCGGCACGGCTGGGTCTCCTGGGAGGAGCCGCACCGGTATGCGGTCGTGTACCCGTGCTCGGGCGCGCTGGCAGGAGCCGAGCCGTCCGCCGCACCCGAAAGCCTCAACAGGCTGCTCGGCCCCGCACGGGCCGGCGTACTCGCCCTGCTCAACACCCCTTTGAGTACGAGCCAGTTGGTGGCGGTCACGGGCCACGGACTCGGCTCCGTCGGCCGCCACCTGAAGATCCTGCTCGACGCCGGACTCGTCCAACGGCGGCGGGCGGGACGGTCGGTGCTGTACTACCGGACGCCGGCGGGCGAGGTTCTCGTCAGGGCAGGGGGAGGCTGTTGCGGGAAATTGTGACACTCGAGGGGTCAAGTGTCACAATTTCCCGCAACAGCCTCCCCACCCCCCGGGCCGTAGCCGTAACCGCACTCGCTCGGTGCGGTCATTCGTCTTCCGGAACGTCCATCTCCATGAGCCGCTCCGCGATGTCGTCCGCCCACTCCTGCGCCCAGCGGCGCAGGTCTCCGATCGCCTCGTCGTCGAGTCCGTAGGCGGCGAATTGCCAGTCGTCGATCAACTCCGCGCCGACCAGGCGGGTTTGGAGATCGGTGAGGTCGAAGGTGTCGGGGGCGTGGCGGCGGCCCAGTTCCTCGAGTTCGGGGCGGGTCCAATGGTCCGCGGCGGCGTGTACGTCGACAAGGTCGCGGGCGAGGCCGCGGTCGGCGAGGGCGCGGACCTTGGTCCCGACCACATCTTCGAGGGAGAGGGTCAGCCCGTACTCGGTCTGTACGGGTGGATGCCACAGCGCTTCCTTGTACAGATCGACCTCGCACTCCTCGTACTCGCACTCCGCGATGCCGCCCGGCTCAGCGACGATCAGCCGAGCGGCGAGCGGTTCCGCGTCCAACGCCCTTACCTCCCAGCCCCGTTCCCCCAACGCCGCGCCCACATCGGCAGCGATCTTCCCCAGCGCCTCAGGACTCTCGGTGGCGAACTCCAAGTCCTGGCTCAGCCGCTCGACCAGCCCGTGTGCCCGTACCGCGTACCCGCCGGTGAGGGCGAGCGGATAGGGGGCGCCCGCGGCAAGCACATCGTCGAGCAGGCGGCGGCACGGACGGTACGCATGGGCCATGCATCGATTATCGACCGGAGGGCTCGGCTGTGCGCTCCTTCGCGTGCGCGAGGGTGATCGTGCGGTCACCTTCCGTTCAGCATTTCTTCGTCCCGCTCGGGACCCCTCCCCAGTGACCTGCGGGAGCATAAGGAACCTGTAAATGGGGCAAGATGTCCTGTCCATACGGCAGTTGGGGGAGTGAGTCGGTATGAGTGGGTCCGAAGAGCCAACGGGGGCCGGTGGCACACAAGAGCCGTCGAGCGGCGGACCAGAGCCAGAGGACACGCCACCGCCTTCGCCGCCACCGCCGGACGTAACTCCGGCACCGCCCGAGCCTCCGACGGACGTACCTCCGTCGTCGCCCCAGCCCGTATCGTCCGTGGCCGATGTGCCTCCGTCGGACGCACCTCCGCCGGGGTCCGAGCCCGCTCTGTCCGCGCCGCCTCCGCCGGGCGTATCTCCGTCGGGGTCTCAGCCTGTGCCGCATCCGTCGGACGTGCCTCCGGTGTCGCCCGAGCCCGTATCGTCCGTGGCCGATGTGCCTCCGTCGGACACACCTCCGCCGGGGTCCGAGCCCGCGCTGTCCGCGCCGCCTCCGCGGGACGTGCCTCCGGTGTCGCCCGAGCCCGTATCGTCCGTGGCCGACGCGCCGCCGTCGTCGCCCGAGCCGGCGTCCTCCGCGCCGGAAGTACCTCCGTCCGCGCCGCCTGCGTCGTCCGCGCCGCTTCCGGCGGAAGTGCCTCCGTCGGACGCGACTCCGCCGGGGCCCCAGCCTGCGTCGTCCGCGCCGCCTCCGCGGGACGTGCCTCCGGTGTCGCCCGAGCCCGTATCGTCCGTGGCCGACGCGCCGCCGTCGTCGCCCGAGCCGGCGTCCTCCGCGCCGGAAGTACCTCCGTCCGCGCCGCCTGCGTCGTCCGCGCCGCCTCCGCCGGACGTACCCCCGGCGTCGTCCGAGCCCGCATCGACCGTGCCGGACGTACCTCCGTCGTGGCCCGAGCCTGCGTCCTCCGCGTCGGAAGCTCCGGTGCCGGCCGGGCCCGCATCGTCCGCGCCGGACGCACCTCCGTCCGCGCCCGACGTACCTCCGGCACCGCCCGGGCCCGCGGCGTCTGCGCCGGTGGTACCTCCGCTGCCGCCCGCGCCCCCGTCCTCACCCCCACCCCCGCTCCCCCAAAGCCCGCCCTCCGTCCCCCCGGCCTCCGAGTGGTTGACCTACACGCTGCCGGAGGACGAGCCCGAGGATGCCGCGCCGCCGGACTCGTGGCGGGCCGCGGCAGCCGGGCTCTTCAACCTCAGCGGGCTCGGGCTCGGGTACGTATTCATGCGGCGCTGGCCGCAGGCCGCCCTGTGCTGGATCGCCACCGGCTGGTTGCTGGTGGCCGCGCTGCCCGCCGACCCGGACGGGGTGCCGGGCGGGGCGGTGTGGGCGTACGGCCTCGTACTGGTGGTGGCCGCAGCCCACGGGGCGTGGCTGGGACGCCGTACGCGGCTGACGTTGCCGGTGCGGCCGATGGTCGCCGCCGGGCTCGGGCTCGCGCTGCTCGTCGTGCCGGCCGGTAGCGCGGTGGGGTACGAGGCGGCGCGGGAAGAGGCGTACCAGCAGATGCTCCTCGACCGGCTCGACAAGACGGACCGGCTGGTCACCACCGCCTCGCAGCGCGACGGCGGCTTCGCCGAGGCGAAGGACGACTACGAGCGCGCGCTGAAGGCCTACCGTGCGCTCGGCGACGACCATCCCGGCAGCCGGGCGGCCAACCGCGTCCCCGACAGCCTCGACCGGTTCTACGACAAGGTCGCCGCGCCGTACCGCGAGAAGGAGTACTGCGAGGCCCTGGAACCGCTGCGGTATCTGTGGAAGGTGCCCGACCGGATGAAGGGCATGCAGTTCGGCTCCCTCACGTCCTGGCCCGAGGAGCCCCTCGCCACCTCGCTCTACGAGTGCGGCATCACGAACCTCGGCTCCGACGCCGCGACCACATCGACGGCGAACGGCGGGGAACTGGCCGAACTCCTGCGGGACTTCGCCGACTCGGAACCGGCCGCCAAGGTCGGACCGGCCGTCAGCGCGAAGATCGCCGACCAGTCCAAGGCGCTGAAGGGCAACGACCCCTGCCCGGCCAACGAGAAGTTGCAGGCCATCAGCACGACCGTGGGCGGCCTGCCCGAGGGCAGTCCCGGCGACGGGCTGCGTACCGACGCCGAGAACGCGGTGGAGTCCGGCACGTACGCCTGCGGGGTCGACGAGTTCAAGGACGACAAGTTCGGCGCGGCGGCCGCCACGCTCAGCGCCTTCGCCGACACGTACAAGGACAACAAGAACGCGAAGCGCGCCTGGAAGATCGCCATCGCCGCGGAGATCGCCGAGGAGCGGCCGGAGGCGGGCAAGAAGCTGCCGCAGTTCCGTAGTCCGGGCGGCGCCAAGATGCCCCTGGAGATCAGCAACGATTCCCCGACCCCGGTCGAGTTCCTCTACACCGGCCCGGTCACCGGCCGCATCACCCTCGCGGCCTGCGACGGCTGCACCAAGTACTCCAGCAGGGCGGCGGCCCAGGACGTCGCCTGCAAGAACAGTTCCACCTACTACCCGACCGACTTTCTCAACCTGCCCGCCGGCGAGTACCACACCCTCATCAAGTACGCCGGCGACGACACGGAGGACGTCACGAACGAGGCCGACGGCATGAGCATCGAACCCGGCTACGAGTACACCAACTGCGCGTACATGGTGAGCGGGAGCAGCTACCCGGGGCTTCCCGACCTCCCCGACTTCCCGACCCTGCCGGACCTCACCGAGCCCCTCGAGCCGACGGTCTGACTCACATGGTCTGACTCATTCGGTCCCTTCGGGGACGCTCACTGGAACCGCCGCAGCACCATCCTGACCGTCCCGTCCCGCTCCACCGTCTCCTCGGCCATGCTGAAGCCCTGGGCTTCCAGGGTGCTGGCCGTGAGGTGGTAGGCGTGGCGGGCGGTCACTTTTCCCAGCCAGGTCTCGTCGTGCTTGCTGCGGTCGTACTCGCTGATCACCGCCAGGTAGCGGCCGTCGTCCTGGTGCAGGAAGCCGATGTCGTTGGAGGCCGAGCCGATATGGGCGCGGCGGACGATGACATGGGCGCGGTCGGCGCGCTGGTCGCCCTGGTAGCCGTACAGCGGCTGGGCGGTGTCATGGACTTCGACGTCCCCGTAACCGACGTCCGCGAGCGCGGCGCGCAGGGCGTCCGGGTCGGTGATCTGGGTGGTCATGGTGGTGAAGTGCGACATGGAGGACCTCCAGGAAGTGAACCTTGAGGGGGATAAGGGAGTTGGGGCCTTCGGGGGCCCGGACCTGTCAGGGACCCAGCGGTTCCAGCGGAACCACGAACTGCCGTTCCGCCTCGACCGCTTCGTCGAAGGAAGCGGACTGTGCGCGACCCTCCCGCATCCAGGTCCGCAGCGCCCCGATGGTCTCGCGCTGGGACACCGACAGCGGCACCTGGCGGGCGAGCGCGGCGAGGATGTCGTCCGTCGTGAACTCGCGGTCCTGGTGGAACCCGACGTACATCGCGTCCACGATCGTCTGCTCGATCTCGGCGCCCACGTAGCCCTCGGAGCGCGCGGCCAGCGTCGCGATGTCGAAGTCACTCGGCAGGCGGCGCCGCTTGCGCAGGTGCACGGAGAAGATCTCGGCGCGTTCCTCGGCGGTGGGCAGGTCGAGGAAGAAGATCTCGTCGAAACGGCCCTTGCGGAGCACCTCCGGCGGAAGGCTGGAGACGTCGTTGGCGGTACCGACGACGAAACAGGGCGCCGTCTTCTCCTGCATCCACGTCAGGATCGTTCCGAACACACGGGTGCTGGTGCCCGAGTCGCCGCCGCCGTGCGCGAGCGCCTTCTCCATCTCGTCGATCCACACCACGCACGGCGCCACCGTCTCGGCCAGGCGCAGGGCCCGGCGCGTGCGTTCCTCCGCCTCGCCGACCAGCGAGCCGAACAGCGCGCCGACGTCCAGACGCAGCAGCGGCAGCCGCCACAGTCCGCCGATCATCTTCGCGGTCAAGCTCTTGCCGGTGCCCGGGATGCCGATCAGCGCCATGCCCTTGGGCGCCGGCAGCCCGTAATCCCGGGCCTCCTGAGTGAAGGCGCGCTCCCGCAGCCGTAGCCACTGCTTCAGTACGTCGAGCCCGCCCACGTCGTCCGGGGTCTCGTGCACCGGATAGAACTCCAGCGCCTCGCTCTCCCGGATGACCTCCTTCTTCTCCCGTACGACGGACTCGATGTGCCGATCGTCCAACGCGCCGTCGCGCACGATGGACTTGGCGTACGCGCGCCCGGCCTGCGCGGCGGTCATACCGAGCGCCGCCTGCCCCAGCTTCTCCCGCCCGCCCGGCGTCAGATCGACCTTGATGCCGGGCGTCTTGGTCAACCCGCTGAGTACGCCGTCGAGTTGGCGGCTGTCGGGCAGCGGGAGCTCCAGGACCTCGGTCTCGTTCTTGAGCTCCTCGGGGACCGTACGGGTCGGCGATATGACGACGATGGACTTACGGGTGAACTTCAGCCGCTGCGCCGTGTTGCGCAGCTTCCGCTTCACCTGGGGGTTGGACCAGCAGTCGTGGAAATCCTTCAGTACGAAGGTGATGTCGCCGTCCGCCTTCTCCACTTGCTGGATCACGGTCAACGGATCCTTCGCGGTGGGCAGGTTGCCGGGCTTGCCACTGAGCGCCTCGAACCCGTCCGCCAGATCCCAGGCGAGACAGGGCCGCCGCCCACGCTCACAGACCTCGGCGATCGCCTGCAGCGCACGTTCCTCTTCGAGGGTGACGACGACTATGAGCGTGTAGCGGGCGCGCAGGAAGAGGTCGAGCTCGGCTTCGAAGGTCAACTGGCCGTTGGCGGCGGCACTTTGGCGGCCATTCTTGTCGAAGCTCATGCGGCTATGGTCGTTCGTCACTCGGTACCTCGATGTCGAATGGCTGATGTTGATCAACGCGGCCTCGGGGAAGCCCGGTGCGATACCGCGCATCGAGGGGGCCGCAGGCCCCCAAGGGGCGCGGGGAACTGCGCGACCAGCCCCCACCGGCCCGCAGCGTCATCACTGCGCCTCCAGCCGAGCGCTTGGCGGATCCGCGGGCACCGGGGCAGGGGCGAACGGGTCGATGCCGGTGAGGGTCAGCCGGCCGTCGGGGTGGATGACCACCTCCGCGTCCGGTACCGCCTCGAGATCGTGCAGCGTGTACCGGTCGCCGAACAGGTGCACCGTCTTGTTGGCGGACCCCCGCAGACCGCGGGCGATGCGCCGCGCGGACTCGTACCGCCCGGCGAGCAGCACGTCGACGCTCGCGAACAGCGCCTCGGCGTCCGGCATACGGGTCACCTCCGGCCAGCGGTATCCGGTGAACAGGACGGCGGATAGGGGGGTTTCGGCGCGGATGCGGGCCAGCAGGCGCAGGACCGGTTCGCGCTGCTGGAGGGGTTCGCCGCCGCTGATCGTGACCCCCTCGATGCGGTCACCGAGACTCCGGATGCGCTCGAACAGCTCGTCCACGGGCGTCTCCTCGAGGCCCCGCTCGACGCCCCGTTCATGGGTCTCGGGGTTGAAGCACCCGGGACAGCCGAGCGTGCAGCCCTGCACCCAGACCACGGCGCGGGTGCCGGGCCCGTTGGCGGCGCTGTACGGCTCGAAGCCGTGGAGGCGGAGGCCCCGCTGCTGAGGCTGCCCCCGCTGGGGCTGGCCCGGCTGAGGTCGGCCCGGCGGCTGCCGTCCGCTCATGAACCCGGCCCGCGCCGCAGCCGCTCATCGACCCGCTCCTGGAGCAACTCCTGTGCCTCCGCGGTCATTTCACGCTCCACGATCTCTCCACCGAGCGCCTTCTCCAGATCCTCGGTGAGATCGAGACACCCCGCCCCGGCGACTCCGCGCACCTCAATCCGGGTGGTCCCGTCCGGCGCGATGAACACCTCGACTTCCTGCAACTCCATATGCCCTCTCCCTCTCCCCGGTCCATACGTCAGCTTCACAGTGGTCCAGGTCGGCCGGGAGGGGTCCCGAAGGGAAGGGGGCCGAAGCGGCAGAATCCGCCCGCCCGGTCAGGACCGTTCCTCGAGACGGGCCATACATCGGCTCATTCGTCACGTCACTTCACACAATTCACACCAAACAAAACCGCAACTTTAAGTTTCAAGTCATACGCTCGCCAGCAGTCGGGTTGCCGAAACACGACGGCATGTGTCGCGGCCCCGTTACCCCCACAAGGCACAGGAGAGTTGACGTGCGGGACCGCGACGTAGTGGTGATCGGCGGCGGCTATGCGGGCGTCCGTCTGGCGAAACGGTTGGACGGGCAGGCGCGCGTCACGCTGGTGGACCGCAAAGAGGTCTTCTTCCACCGCATCGCCTCACTGCGCGCGGGCGTGGACCCGGAGTGGACGGGGGCGCCCTTCATCCCGTACGACCGACTGCTCACCAAGGGCCAGGTGGCCGTGGGCAAGGTGGTCCGCATCGACACCACCGAACGGCAGGTGGCGCTCGCCACGGGTGAACGGCTGCCGTACGACGTGGTGGTGATCGCCACCGGCGCCGACTACCCCGAACCGGCCCGCTTCACCGGCACGACGCCCGAAGAGGCGGCCAAGTCGTTCGCCGAGCACCAGCAGAACATCGCCCACGCCGAGCATGCCCTCGTCGTCGGCGGCGGTCCCTCCGGCGTCGAACTCGCCGCCGAGATACGGCTGGCCCGCCCGGACGCCCGCGTCACGCTCGCCCACTCCGGTCCCGCGCTGCTCGACTCCACGGGCAGCGCACGGGCGGGGCGCAAGGCCCGCTCCTGGCTGGAGTCCCACGAGGTGGAGGTACGGCTCGACTCCTTCATGTCCCCCGGCTACGACTTCGGCACCTACCGCGACGCCCGCGGCACCATCATCGAAGCCGACCTCTCCTTCTGGACCACGGGCACCACCCCCAACACGCTCTGGCTCCGCCTGGCCGGACACGGCGACTGGCTGAACCCGGCCGGCCAGGTCAAGGTCGACAAGTCCCTCCGGGTAGAGGGCTGGAAGGACGTCTTCGCGGTAGGCGACGTGAACAACATCAGCGAACTGAAACTCACCCCCGCCGCACTCGCCCAAGCAGACCTGGCCGCCCACAACATCCGCATGTACCTCCAGAGTTCGGGCAAGCACCGCAAGGAGCCCCGCTTCTACCGCCCGATCCACCGCACCCCACTGATCGTCCCCTTCGGCCCGGCAGACGGAGTAACTATGCTCCCGGTACCAGGCGGCGAAACAGCGGTCCTGGGCGGCCGCACCAGCACCCTGGCCAAAGCGAAGAACCTCATGACCCCGTACATGCGGCGGCAGTTGGGGTACACCGCAGCCTGAGCCTCTGCGTCAGGGAGTACACGCCGCAGCGATCGACACGCTGTTCTCGTACAGGTGGTGCCGGGTGATCCGCCCATCCTCGACGCTGAGCCGCAGCGCGAAGGGACCCGCGAAGGACTTGCCCGTCGCGCGGACGGTCCCCGAGAGGTGCCCCATCAGAACGGCATCGACGCCGTCGACGAGGATCGTGTCGACGGACGCGCGGGCGTCCTCAGCCACGGTGTGCTCGGCCAACTCCGCAGCCTGAGCGGCGCATTCAGCGGCAGTGGAGCGGGGCCTGATCCACGGGACCACAGGATTCTCGGCGAGCATCCAGTCGACTTCGTCCGCGAAGAGCGCGGTGAGCCCCTCGATATCCCCGGCGAGACGGAGGGCGAGGAACTTCTGGACGGTGGCTCGGGTGGCGTCAGCGGTTTCGGTGGCGGTGTGCGTGGTGTCAGTCGTCATGGGGCACAGCCTGCCGGGATGCTGACGGAGCGTCGATTACCTCGGAGGTAAGGGCGGAACGGGGCGATGAGTTCGGCGAGTTGGGCCACGGGACGGTGGGCGTCATGTCAAGACGTACGCGGCCGACGATCGGCAAGTGGTCGCTTCCGGTCGAGTCCAGGGTCGACACCTCGGTCACCTCCGTCCCCTTGCCGAGCACGTGGTCGATCCGCGCCACCGGCACGGAAGTCGGCCAGCTGAACGCGAACCCCTCGTCGGGAGCGGACAGTTGGGAGGTGAGTGAATCCAGCCCGCGGTCCTGCACGGTGCCGTTGAGGTCGCCCACGAGCAGGAGCCGCTCGGCCGGGTCGGCCGCGATCCGTTTCCCGAGCAGTGTCGCGCTCTCGTCGCGGGCCGCCGACGCCAGGCCGGTCGCGCCGAGGCGGATCGACGGCAGGTGGGCCACGTACACCGCGACCTCGCCCTCGGGCGCGGCGACCGTGGCCCGCAGTCCGCGTTGCCAGCTGTCGGGGAAGCCCGCGGGGCGGATGTCCACGGGCCGGACGTCCGACAGGGGGTAGGCGGACCAGAGTCCAACCGTGCCGCGTACCGCCCGGTGGGGGAGCGAGCCGCCCAGGACGTCCTCGTACGCGGCGCGCGCCGCGGGCGTCAGTTCCTGTACGGCCACGAGGTCGCCGCGCGCGCCGAGCAGCGCCCGTGCGGTGGCGGAGGGTTCGGAGTTGTCGTCGGCCACGTTGTGCTGGACGACGGTCAGGTCGTACGAGCCCGGCGACGAGCCGAACCACAGCCCGCCGAACATCCAGAGCCAGGCAAGCGTGGGCACCAGACAGGCGAGCAGCCCCACCACCGACCGCTTGAGCAGCGCGACCCCGCCCAGCACCGGCACGGCCACCCCCAGCCACGGCAGAAACGTCTCCAGGAAACTCCCAAGACGCCCAACCCAGTTGGGCACGGCGGTATGCAGGACCAGCAGCCCGGCAACGCAGAGGGCGCACGCGACGAGCCCGTACTCCCACCGCCGCCCACGTCGCCGTTCTTGCGCGTCGCGCACCCCTCGTACGACCACAGGACCTCCTCGCTCGGACGGAGGACGCGCTTTGCCCGCCGGGCGGTTCACCGCGCCACGGTCGCGAGGACGTCGTGGCCCAGTCGCTGGATGACGTCCGTGGCGAGTCGGTGGCGTACCAGCTTGCCGTCTCGGGTGGAGCGGAGCAGGCCCGCTTCTCGCAGGGTGCGTAGGGCTCGGGAGACCTGGGGTTCGGTGGAGCCTAGGCGGGCGGCGAGTTCTGAGGTGGTGATGGGTTCGCCCAGGAGGTGGCGGCAGAGTTCCATGCGGGCGGGCGAGGTCAGGGCCATCAGGCGGTGGTGCAGGTCCCGCAGGGTCAGCTGTCCGGCCGGGGTGGTGCCGCGTACCGCGTACTGCACCACCACGCACGACGGGTGCTCGTTCTTGACCGTCAGGTGTGGCCACACCCGGGCGGAGGGGACCAGGACGAGGGGGCGCGGGGCCACCTTCACCTCGTCGGTCTGCAGCTTGTCCAGCCGGACCCGTTCCCCGGGGCCGACCCGGGCCGCTGTCGGCAGCAGCTCGGTGAGGACGTCCGCGGGCGAGCGTTGCGCCAGCCGGCGGCGTACCTCCCGCGCGTGGTCCTCCAGGGCCGGCCGCAGCGTGCTCCAACCCTCCGCGAAGAACGCCGTGTCGGCCGCCCGCAACACCGCCAGCAGCCGGTCCCGTAGCTCCAGCGGAGCCGCCACCAGCTGCCGGGCCAGCTCACCGCGGGCGTAGGAGCGGCGCAGGCAGCGGCGTACGTAGTCCTCCGCGGCGGTGGTGCCGGAGCGGAGCTCGCGGGCCGGCGGCACGGGCAGCACGTTGGTGCCGAGAACGCCCGGCGCCACCAGCTCCAGGAAGTCCTCCGTCGGCAAGGCCGCGATCGCCGCCAGTTCGCCGTAGAGGTCCGTCGTCGGCGGCAACGTACGGGGGAAGAAGAGGCGGCAGCGGAAGCGGGCCCACAGCGGAGCGAACACGGACAGCTCCTCGTGCAGCTCCGGTCCCGCCGCGGCGGCGCGGGCCGCCCAGCCGGCGGCCTCCGGGTGGTGCTCGGGTTCGGCGAGCACGTGCAGGCTCGCCATCAGTTCCGACAGGGCGGAGGGCCCGGCGGTGACATCCGCGGGGCCGAGCCCTCCGAGGTCGAGGACGATGCTCACGCCGTCAGCGTACGGCGGGAGTTCACCGAACCGGTGCGCCAGGACCGAGCGGGATGCCCAGCAGGTACCAGACGAAGAACAGCAGCACCCACACCAACAGCATGATCATGGCGAGGGGCAGCGTGAAGGAGACCAGGGTGCCGATGCCGGCCTTGCGGCGCAGCGTCTGCAGGTAGCCGACACAGAGCATGAACGACGTGCTCATCGGCGTGATGGAGTTCGTGCAGGAGTCGGCGATGCGGTAGAGCGCCATGGTGGTGGCCGGGTTCGTGCCGAGCAGCATCAGCATCGGTACGAGGGCGGGGGCGACCAGCGTCCACAGCGCGGAACCGGAGGTGATGACGAGGTTCATCAACGCGACCGCGACGATCAGCAGGGAGAACAGCACCAGCGTGGGCGCCCCCAACTCCCGTAGGAAATCCGCCCCTTCGACGGCGACGACCGTCGAGATGTTGGTCCACTTGAACAGGGCGAGGAACTGCGACACCGCGAAGAACAGCACCAGCAGCGGTGCGATCGAGCGCACCCCGTCCGCCATGAACTCCGGTATCGCGCGGCTCCCGCTGATCCGCCCGGTGAGCCACCCGTACACGGCGCCGATCAGCAGGAAGAAGACGGTGAGGAAGACGGCGATGGCGTTCATGAAGGTGGACTCCACGATCGCGCCGCCCTCACCGCGCAGCGGCGACGAGGCGGGCAGCATCGCGAGCACGATCAGCGTGGCGTAGGCGAGCACGGCAAGGCCGGTCAGCTTCAGGGCCCGCCGCTCGGTGGCGTCGTCGACCCCGGCCGCGACGACCTGCTGGGCCGCGGCCGCCTCCAGGTCCGCGTCGGGAATCAGGCGGTGCTCGCGCTTGGCGAGGATCTTGTCCACGACCAGGGCGATGGTGCCGGCCAGGACGAACGCCGAGACGGTGGTGAAGTACATGTTGTCCGTCGCCCGGACCGTCACGTCCTTGTCGACGAGGTGCGCGGCCTCGGTGGCCACGGAGGCGAACAGCGCGTCACCCGGGGCGATCAGCGGATTCGCGTCGCCCGCCGCGTTGATGGACACGAACGCGACGATCATGCCGAGCATGGGGGAGCGGCCCACCGCACGGAAGGCCACCGCCCCGAGCGGGATGAGGACCACATACGCGGAGTCGGACAGGAACTTCCCCAGTACGCCGCCCAGGGCCACGCCCAGGACGACGGTGCGCGGGGACAGGCCCGACAGCATGCGACGGGCCAAGGCTTCGAAGAGCCCCGACCGTTCGGCGACCGCGACGCCGAGCATCACCATCAGCACGATGCCGAGCGGGCCGAAGGTGACGAAGGACTCCTCGGCGCCCGTGATCAGGTCCCGTACGGCGTCCGCCGACAGGGCGTTGCGTACGCCGACCTGATCACCCGACGAGGGGTCCTCGACCCGCAGCCCGGAGACGTTCAGCACCCAGCTGGCGAGGGCGACGACCCCGCACAGGATCCAGAACAGCCAGAACGGATGCGGCAGTGCGTTGCCCGCGCGCTCGACCAGGTCCAGGAGCCGGGAGCCACGGCCCCCCTCGTCGGGCTCGGCGGCCTGCACCTCCTCGGGGCGGGTGTCGGGTGTGCTCATGGCGGCCTCCTGTGAGGACTGGGAGATGACGGAAGAGGGGGGAAGGGAAGCGGGGGGAGGGGAGGAGACGGGGAAGGGGAGGAGACGGGGAAGGGGAGGAGACGGGGAAGGGGAACGGGGGCATGGCGCGGCTGGGCCGCGAGCAGTGGTGCGAAAGGGAGCCCGGAGCCGGGCACGATCCGCCGGGAGGGAACGCGGGGCGTTCCCGGGTTGCGCTGACAGTAGGACCCGCGTCCGGTCCCGTCACCGTCCGGCGGAACAGTTGACCTGATGACGTCAAGTGATCGCCATGTTCCGGGCCGTTGCCTAGCGTCACGGGAGTGACCTCGTACGACACTGACGCCCCCCATGCCCACCGCCCCGAACCCCTCCGGGGCGGTGCCCTGTGGCGCCGCACCCTGCGCATCCCCATGCGGGACGGCGTCCATCTCGCCGCCGACCTGTACTCCGCCTCACCCGCGCCGGAAACGACCGTGCTTCCCGTACTGCTGGAGCGCACCCCGTACGGCCGGCGTGCGCAGCGCGGTTCGGACCAGGACCGCGGCGACGCACCGGTCCCGCAACCCGAGGACATCGCCCGGCACTTCACCGAGGCCCGCTACCACGTCGTACGCCAGGACTGCCGGGGCCGCGGCGACAGTGAGGGAACGTTCGTGAAGTACCTCGGCGAGGGCCCGGACGGGGCCGACACGATCGCCTGGCTCAGGAACCAACCGTGGTGCGACGGCAGGGTCGTGATGACAGGCGTGTCCTACTCGGCCCACGTCCAGGCGGCCGCGGCCGCCGAGGGGGTGGAGGGGCTCGCCGCCATGGTGCAGGACTCGGGCGGCTTCTCCTCCGCGTACGACGCGGGGATGCGGATGGGCGGCGCCTTCGAGCTGAAGCAGGTGACCTGGACCCTGCGGCAGGCGGTGACCAGCCCGGAGGCCGCCGCGGATCCGGTGCTGTCCGAGGCACTGTCACGGGTGGACGTGGCGGGCTGGTTCGGCGCGATGCCGTGGCGGCCGGGCTGCACACCGCTGCGGCATCTGGCGGCGTACGAGGACTTCCTGCTGGAGCAGTGGCGCCAGGACACCTTCGGCGACTACTACCGCAACCCGGCGATCTACGGGCGAGGCTTCTACGACCGCTTCCCGGACGCGCCGAGCCTGCACATAGGGAGCTGGTACGACCCCTACGTCCGCTCCACCATCGAGAACTTCACCGCCCTGCGCGAGCTGAAGTCGGCCCCCGCCTACCTGGTCATGGGCCCGTGGACGCACGGGCGCCGCTGCGAGACGTACGCCGGAGACGTGGACTTCGGCCCGCGGGCGCCACTGGACGGCAACCTCGCCCCGTCCTACCTGGAGTTCCGCAGCCGCTGGTTCGACCGGGCGCTGGGCCGGGCGAGCGACTCAGACCTCCCCGCGGTCCAGTACTTCCTGATGGGCGGCGGTGACGGGCGGCGGGACGCGGCCGGGCGGATGCGGCACGGCGGGGAGTGGCGCGCCGACACCTGGTGGCCGCCGACGGCGACGGCACCGGTCGACCTGTACCTCACCGCCGACGGCACCCTCGACGTCAACCCGCCCACGGTGGCCGCCGCATCGGTGACGTACGACTTCGACCCGCGCCACCCGGTCCCCACCATGGGTGGCCAAGTCACCTCGGGGGAGCCGGTGATGAGCGGCGGGGCCTACGACCAGAACGCCCCGGACGCCCGGGTGTACGGAGCGCGCGAGCCGTATCTGCCGCTGGACTCCCGCCCGGACGTGATCAGCCTGAGCACCCCACCCCTCGAGCGGGACGTCGTGCTGGCCGGCCCGGTGTCGGCGAGGCTCCACATCTCGACCACCGCCCCGGACACCGACTTCACCATCAAGCTGATCGACGTCCACCCGCCCAACGCCGACTATCCGCACGGCTTCGCCATGAACCTCACCGACGGCATCGCCCGCTGCCGCTTCCACCGCTCCACCGAGAAGCCGGAGTTGCTCACTCCGGGCCAGGTGTACGAGATCGAGGTCACCGCCCCCGACACGGCGAACCGCTTCACCGCCGGCCACCGCATCCGCCTCGACATCTCCTCCAGCAACTTCCCCCGCTTCGACGTCAACACCAACACCGGCACCCCCGAGGCAGCGGCCCGCCGCACCGCCGTAGCCACGAACACCGTGCACATGGATGCGGGGCACCCGTCGCACGTGCGGGTGTGGGTGGAGGGAGGGGCGGACGGGCTCGCGTAGCCGTACGCCCGGAAAACCTGCCTGCTCAAGGCCCAACTCAAGCCACCCTGAGGCCGCTTACGGCTTGGGCGCGGGCTGCTCCCCCGAGCCTCGGACGATCAGCCGGGTGGGAACGGTGATGGTGCGAGCCCGGGAGCGGTCGCCGTCGAGGCGGGACAGGGCGGTGGAGGCGGCGCTCCGGCCGAGTTCTTCGGGGTCTTGGGCGACGACGGTCAGGGCCGGTTCCAGTGCCTCGGCGAGGGAGACGTCGTCGAAGGCGACGACGGCGACGTCCTTGCGCTTGCTGCGGGCGAGTTCGGCGACGATGCCGAGCGCCATGATGTTGTTTCCGGCGAACAACGCCGTGGGGGGATCGGCCAGTTCGAGGAGCTGGGCGGTCGCGGCCTCCGCTCCCGGCTGGTCGTGTGCGCTGGCGAGCAGCGAGCGGTCGTAGGGGATGTCGGCTTCTTCCAGGGCCGCCCGATAGCCGGCGAAGCGTTCGCGACGCGTGTACAGCTTGACGGGCAGGTCGCCGACGAAGCCGATGCGGCGGTGCCCGTGGGCGATGAGGTGGGCGACGCCCTCGTGGGCGCCCGTGCGGTTGGTGCTGACGACACTGTCCGTGGACAGGCCGACTCCCGGCCGGTCGAGGAAGACGACGGGCAGCCCCGCCGTACGGTGCGACTTGAGGTGGGAGTGGTCGGCGCCGACGGACGGCACGACGATCAGGATGCTCACGCGCCGGGCGAGGAACTTGTCCGTCAACGCGCGTTCGCGGTCGGGGTCGTCGGCGGAGGAACCCATCAGCAGGGTCAGGCCCCGGTCGCGGACGGTGTCCTCGATGGCGCGGGCCACGGCCCCGAAGAAGGGGTTGGCGAGGTCGGGGATGACCAGTCCGATGGTGGTGTCCGGACCGCCGACGCGGATGTTGCGCGCCATGAGGTTCGGCTGGAAGCCCAGCCTGGCCATCGCGGCGAGTACCTGTTCCCGCGTCTGAGCCGAGACGGGTCCGTCCTCGTTGAGGACACGCGAGACGGTCTTGGCGCTGACGCCGACTTCTCGTGCGACATCGGCCAGGGTGGGGCGGCGGTTCGCTGCCATGGCGGAAACGGTCTCCTGCGCTCGTAACTCACGGGTTCCTGCTCGGGCCGGAACCCGTGAGTTGCTTCCGTCGGGTCGTCAGCTGGCCTGGACTCCCGCGGCCTTGGCCGCCGCGGAATCCGCCACGACAGTATCTCCGGCCTCGTCGACGGTCAGCGCGCCGGTCATGATGGCGACGACCTCGGCCATGGAGTAGTCGGACGGCTTGATCACGGCCGCGCGCCGGCCCAGCCGGTGTACGTGGATCCGGTCGGCGATCTCGAAGACGTGCGGCATGTTGTGGCTGATCAGGACGACCGGCATGCCCTTGTCCCGGACCCGGCGGATGAGGTCGAGGACCTGCCCGGACTCCTTGACGCCGAGGGCGGCGGTCGGTTCGTCCATGACGACGACGCTACGAGCCCATGCGACGGCACGGGCGACCGCGACGGCCTGCCGCTGTCCCCCGGAGAGCGTCTCGACCGACTGCGTCAGCGAGCGCAGGCCGATCTTCAGGTCGGCCATGTGCTCGGCGGCTTCCTGGCGCATGCGCTTCTTGTCGAGCATGCGGAAGGCAGTGCCGAGGACGCCGGGGCGGCGCAGTTCGCGGCCGAGGAACATGTTGGAGGCGATGTCCATGGAGGCGGCCACCGCGAGGTCCTGATACACCGTCTCGATGCCGTGGGCACGGGCGCTCTGCGGGCCGGAGAAGGCGATGGGCTTCCCGTTGAGGCGGATTTCGCCCTCGTCGGGAACCACCGCGCCGGTGAGGGCCTTGATGAGGCTCGTCTTGCCGGCGCCGTTGTCGCCGATGACGGCGAGGACCTCACCGGGCAGCAGGTCGAAGTCGGCACCGTCGATGGCGGTGACATGGCCGTAGCGCTTGACCAGACCGCGGGCCTGCAGAACAGGGGTCGGAGTTGAGGTGGTCATCGGGCCTTCTTCCGGGAGAGCTGGTCGACGGTCACCGCGAGGATCACCAGGACACCGGTGATCAGGGTCTGGTAGATGGAGGCGACCCCCATCAGCTGCAGGCCGTTGCGGAAGACGCCGACGATGAGAACGCCGATGAACGTGCCCAGAACCGATCCGCGTCCGCCGAAGAGGCTGGTGCCGCCGAGGACGACGGCCGTGATGCTGTCGAGGTTGTCGGTCTGCCCGGCCTGCGGGTCGCCGACTCCGGTACGGGAGATGAGCAACAGGGCGGCGATGCCGTAGAGGACGCCGGCCGCGGTGTAGACGCCGATGGTCAGGCGGGAGGTGCGGATGCCGTTCAGCCGGGCCGCTTCCGGGCTGTTGCCCAGCGCGTGGACATGCCGGCCCCAACTGGTGCTGCTCAGCGCATACGCGACGAAGAGGAACAGGGCGATGGTGACCAGCGACCCGTACGTGATGTCGGTCTTGCCGAGCGGGAAGGTCTGCCCGAGCGCCGTCAGCGGGCCGGGCAGGTTGGTGACCGTCTGCTCCTCGGAGTAGATGTGGGTCAGCGCGAACGCCACGTTGAGCATGCCGAGGGTCACGATGAACGGCGGCAGCGGGATCTTCTGCACCAGCGCCCCGTTGAGCAGACCGAAACCGCCGCAGACGACCAGGCCCAACGCGATCGCGGCGAGCGGCGGCAGAGACCCCTCGGCCGCCATCTTGGCGATCACGATGCTGCCGAACGCCATCACCGCACCGCAGGACAGGTCGATGCCCGCGGTGAGGATGATCAGCGTCTGGCCGATGGCGAGGGTGCCGACGACCATGACCTGCTGCACGATCAGCGAGAAGTTCCCGCCCGTGAGGAACTGGTCGGTCGAGAAGGAGAAGAAGACACAGGCCAGGAGGAGAGCGACCAGGGGGCCGGTGGTCGGTTGCATGAGCAGTCTGCGGGCCGTGGTCGGCGCTTTGAGCTCCGCGTACGGCGAGGTTTTGCTCGGGGGCGTGGACGTGGCAGTCATGCGGGTCCTTGTCGGAAGACTGAAGTCTTTGTCGGTCGGCAAGAGGACGAGAGGGGGCGGCCGCCCGGGTCGGGGAGGAGGGGGACGGCCGCCCCGCTGAGGGGTTTCGAACGGCGGTAACTACGGCGGCAGCGGCGGGAGTTACGGCCGCAACGGCGGGCGTACGGCGTCAACGGCCGTAGCTACGGCGGCAGTTGAAGGGGCCGGCGGCTCAGCCCCAGCAGTTCTCCAGCCCGTACGCGGTGTCCTTGGACGTGACCCCGTCCTGTGCCTTGTCGGTGATGAGAGTGACGCCGGTGTCGGTGTAACCGGACGCCTTCTTGCCGTCCTTGGCGTACGTCACGACGGCCTTGACGCCCTCGGCGGCCATCTTCAGCGGGTACTGCTGCGACGTGGCGGCGATCGTGCCGCCCTTGACGGCCTCGGTCCCGGTGCAGCCGCCGTCGACGGAGACGATCAGCACGTCCTTCTCCCGGCCCTTGGCCTTCAGCGCGGTGTACGCACCCAGCGCGGCGGGCTCGTTGATGGTGTAGACGACGTTGATGCCGGGTTCCTTCTGGAGGCAGTTCTCCATCGCGGTCTGGCCCTTGGCCTGGTCGCCTCCGGTGTCCTGGGAGCAGACGACGGAGGGGTCGCCCTCCTTGATGCCGAAGCCCTTCAGGAAGCCGTTGTGCCGCTGGACGCCGACGGAGACGCCCGGCGCCAGGTCGAGGGTCGCTATCTTCGCGTCCTTGCCCTTCATGGCCGCCTTGGCGTACTCGCCGATCAGCTCGCCGGCCTTGAGGTTGTCGGTGGCGAACAGGGCGTCGACCGCGCTCTCCGGCTCGGTCGGGGTGTCCAGGGCGATGACCAGGACACCCTGGGCCTTGGCCTTCTCGAGGGCCGGCACGATCGCCTTGGAGTCGCTCGGGGTGATCAGGATGCCCTTCACGCCGGCGGCGACCATGTTCTCGATGGCGGTGACCTGACCGGCGTTGTCGCCGTCGAACTTGCCGGCCGCGGTCATGAGCTCGACGCCTTCGGCCTTCGCGGACTTCTCCGCGCCCTCCTTCATCTTCACGAAGAACGGGTTGGTGTCGGTCTTGGTGATCAGACCGACCTTGACGTCGCCCGAACCGCTGCTCGCGGTGCCCGATTCCGATCCGGATCCACAGGCGGTCAGGGCGAGGGCCGCGACACCCGTGCAAGCAGCGGCTCTGATCAAGGAGGACGGCAGACGAGAGATGCGTGACATGAACGACTCCTGCGGGATTGCGGGCGAGCGGCCGGCATCGGGGCATGCCGTCCCGCAGTGTCATCGTTGACTTATGTCATCGTTGACACTGCTTGGCCAGGATGATGGACTCCGTTTCCACGCAACGTCAATGCCTAGTACCGGACACAAATCGGCAACGCCCGCGACGGCCGCCCGCCCGAAAGCCGTTCGGCGACTGCCCGCACCGTGCCCGTTCCGCCACCGCGTTCACGAGAAGAGCAGCGACTCCACCCACTGACCTCCACCCACGGACAAGGACCCGCAGCCATGACGAAAACCCTGCTCGCCGAGTTCACCGCCCGAGAGGGAGCGGAGGACGAGGTCGCCCGCCTGATCCGGGAGTACGCCCTGAAGGTGCGCGAAGAGAAAGGCAACCTGGCCTTCGACGTCTACACCAAGTCGGCCAACCCACGCGCCTACTGGATCTTCGAGGCCTACCGGGACGAGGCCGCCTTCAAGGCACACCTGAACGCCCCGTACGGCGCTCCGTTCAACGCCGCGCTCACTCCGCTGATCGAGGAGGACGGCTCCGTACTGACTTTCCTCGAGCCGCTGCCGACACCGCGGTAGACGGACGGCTGTGGCCATGCCGATCAGCCCCGAGTCAGGCGCTCGTGTCCGAGACCCGGCCCGGGGCCGCCACCGAGCGCCCAGTCAGGAGTTGGCGGGGGATTCGTCCGGGAAGATCTTGGTCTTGATCGTGCCGTCCTTGGTGAGGTAGCCGTAGAGCATGCCGGGGCTGCTGTGCGGGGCGTCGAAGGTGCCGTCGGGTCCGAGCGCGATGACTCCGCCGGTCCCGCCGAGCTGCGGCAGCCGCTTGACGAGGACCTGGTACGCCGCCTGGGGCACGTTCATCTTCCCGAACTCGATCAGGTTGGAGATCGTCGACGTCGCCGCGCCTCGGATGAATACCTCACCCGCGCCGGTGGCGCTCGCCGCCACGGTCCCGTTCTTCGCGTAGGTGCCGGCCCCGATGATCGGCGAGTCGCCCACCCGGCCGGGCAGCTTGTTGGTCAGTCCGCCGGTCGACGTCGCCGCCGCGAGGTCCTTGCCCCGGTCGAGCGCCACCGCGCCGACCGTGCCCTTGGACTGCTCGTCGGCCAGGGCCTCCTTGGACTTGGCGGCGCTCTTGTCGCCCGCCTCCTCAGCCTTCGCCTTCATCAGGGCGTCCCACCGGGCCTGGGTGAAGTAGTAGTCCTGGGTCACCGTCTTCAGCCCGTGCTGCGCGGCGAAGTCGTCCGCTCCCTCCCCGGCCAGCATGACGTGGTTCGACTTGTCCATCACGAGGCGGGCCGCCTGGATGGGGTTGCGCACGTTGCGCACCCCGGCGACGGCGCCTGCCTTCAGGTCGGAGCCGCGCATGATGGAGGCGTCGAGCTCGTGTCCGGCGTCGGCGTTGAACACCGCGCCCTTTCCGGCGTTGAACAGCGGGTTGTCCTCCAGCTTCTCCACTGCCGCCTGCACGGCGTCGGTGCTGTTGCCGCCCCGGTCGAGTACCTTCTGTCCCGCTTGCAGGGCCTCGCTGAGCCCGTCGCGGTATGCCTTCTCGACCTCCGGTGAGGTCGTGGCGGGGTCCAGTGCCGTTCCGGCGCCGCCGTGCACGGCGAGCACGACGTCCTTGGCCTCCGGCGCGGGCTTTCCGCCGGCCTTCTGCGCCGTGTGCTGGGCAGCGGGCTGGCTGCTGTCGGCAGCGGAGGCCGACCTTTCGGCCTGCGGCACGGCGATCGCTGTGGCCACCACCGCGGCCGTTGCCGCTACGGGAAGAATCAGTTTCGCAGGTCGCATGTGTGTGTTTCCCTTCCAGCATGTTCCGTCAGATCGGGTCGTTTTCATGAGCACTTCATAGGGGTCTGCGGCTGTCGTGCAGGTCCCGATGAGGCGGATTTCCCACCGGGCCTGGCCGTTGCGGGACGTGCGGGCCCTCCAACCGACTCCGACTGCCCGGACGATGTCCTGCAGCCGACGTTCCGTCAGAGGAGTCAGTCGGAGGAGGGCCTTGGGAGTCTGTTGTGGGCACGATGAGCAGAGCTGCCTGGAAGAGCGTCGGTGTGCGGCGCGGGCAGCGGCGTGGCACCGTCTGCGACGGGCGTTTCGGGCATGGCGACGGTGCTCCTCAAAGCCGGATGTGCCGGCAGACGGGGATGAGGGCATGAGGGAGGAAGTGGCGGCGTGGAAACGAGAAGAGGGCCGGGAGCGGTAAGGGGAGAGCAGCGGCGCCGGACGGGGATCGTCAGTCGCGGTGGGCGTCGTTGCCCGTCATGCTCGTGATCATCTGCAGTCGTACACGGTCGAGGTGGAGCTCCATCAGTTCGGCGGCACGCTCGACCTGGCCCTCGGCGATGGCCTCCGCGAGCTGGTCGTGGTCGGCCAGTGAGGCGTCGGTGTGCGACGCGGCCACGTCGTGCCTGCTACGCACCACGATGATCTGCTGATGCACCCGCCACACCTGCTCGGTGATGCGGGGGCTGCGGGCAGCGTCGAGCACCGCGCGATGGAAGTCGAGGTCCATGCGGTGCGCGAGCTCGCGGCCTGCGGCGAGGTGTTTCCTCGACCGTTCGCAGGCGCGGCGCAGCGCGGCGATGTCCTTGCGGTCGCGCCGTGCGGCGGCCAGGCGCGCAGCGGCGGTCTCGAGTGCTGAGCGCAACTCGAAGAGCGCCTCGATCTCATCCGGCTGGGCCTCGAACGCGACAGCGCCCTTGTTGGGGCGGTGCACCAGGAGGCCCTCACTGACGAGCTGCCGGATCGCTTCGCGCAGGGGTCCCCTGCTGATGCCGAACTCCCGGGCGATCACAGCCTCGTTGACCCGGGTGCCAGACGCGATCTGGCCGCTCAGGAGTCGCTCGCGAAGCGTCTCGACAAGCTGGACGGCGAGGCCGCGCTCAAGGGTGCCAGGCATGCGTACCTCCCGTCCGTTCAGAGCTGACCGATGACGTGATCGCCACGGCCACAAGTGGGTCCCACGCCGCCGACTGCGGCGGCAAAGTGTTGACAGATGACAGTTGATAGGGGCGGATCGCAGTCTGTCAACACCCCTGTGCGGTATCGACTCGGGCCTCGGCAAAGTGATAACTGTTAACACTTCAGGTCGACTTGACGGTACAGCCGCAGGCGGATCCCTCGAGGGCAGTCCCGACGACGCCTGATAGACGATGCACGGTCGGAAAGCCCGTGCGATTGTGTTCTTCTGGGCTTTGGAGCGGGCACCAACACTGCTGACCTGCCGTCAAGGCTAAGGTGCTTGCCCGTCCCGAGTGACGGTGCTGGTGGTCGTGGTCCCCCGCCACCGGCGCTAATGGGCGGTACGTGTGGTGAGGTCCTCGTCCGTGATGGCGCGGACCACCCGGCAAGGGGTTCCGACCGCGACGGTCATCGGGGGAATGCTGCGGCTGACGACGCTGCCGGCGCCGATGACCGACCCGTATCCGATGCGAACGCCGGGCAGGACCACCGCGTTGCTGCCGATCCACACCTTGTCCTCGATCACGATCGGTTCCGAGAACCGTCCGAAGTCGACGCGTCGCGAGGGATGCACCGGGTGTCCCGTCGTGGTCAGGGTGACGCTGGGCGCGATCATGACACCGTTGCCTATGCGGATGTCCACGTCATCGACGAACGTGAGGTTCACGTTCCCGAAGAAGTCGTCGCCGATGTGGACGTGGCTGCCGAACCCGGCGTGGAACGGCGGCAGCAGCACCGTGCGTTCACCGACCGAGCCGAAGATCGCGACGAGTAACGATCGACGCTTCTCCGTGTCGCTCGGTGGTGTGTGGTTGTACTCGAAGATCTGCTCGGTGCGGCGCCGAGGGGCCTGGAAGGCCGCTTCGGACTCGGTGTAGACGAGCCCCTTGGCGATGCGGGCCAGGACTTCTTCCTCGTGAGCATGCGTCACAGCGGAACGCTCCTTCATCCAAGGCATGGATCACGACGATCATCCTGCCTGCTGCATCGGAACTGCGACAGGGATCCAATGAGCCGAGAGCCGCGCGCCGGAAGCCGCTCCTGGCCTACCGGCGCGCGGACCCGGGACTTGTCACCGCCAGATGGACTTCAGCTGCCACGCCCGCAGGTGGTCGAGGGTGGCGGTGCCGCCTTCGGCGAAGAGCTCGACGCCGGTGCTGGAGGGGTCGGGGAAGATCTGGTCGGTGATCACGGCTTCGCCGTTGCCGCCGAAGACCTCGATGGATGACCAGTCGACGAGGATACGGAGCTTGACCTTGCCGTTCTTGGCCTTCAGGGGGGCGGTCTGGACGCCGGGGAAGGTGCTGTTGAAGTCGTCGACACCGGAGCGGGTGCGGTCGACGTACAGCTCCTGGGTCGTGGTGTCGTAGCCGATGACGGTCTCCTCGCCGCCCGTGCCGGTGCGGACCTTGAGGCCGAAGCGGTCGGCGTCCTTGAGGGAGAAGGTCGCCTCGATGTCGAGCGCCTTGCCCTTGGCCCCACGGCTGGTCAGGGGCTTGGAGGTGTTCTTGACGGTGATCCCGGACGCGGTGGCCGGGCGCAGCTGCCGCAGGGACTTCACGCTGTCCACCGGCCTGCTGGTCAGCCGGACTTGGCCGTCTACGGTGTGCAGGGCCATCTCCCTCGGAACGCTCTGCGCGCCGCGCCAGGGGGATGTGGGGACGGACTGGCCGTAGTCCCAGTTGTTCATCCAGCCGATCATGTAGCGCTTGCCGCCGGGGGCGTTCTCCCAGGACACCGCCGCGTAGTAGTCCTTGCCGTAATCGGCCCAATCGGCGCGCTGCACAACCGACTTGGCGGGCTTCTCGGCGGCGGTGAACTGGTCGGCCAGGACGTGGCCCCAGCCGCCCGTGTTCATGTCGACGACCTGGATCTGCGCCTTCTTGCCGGCGTACGGGCGCATGTCGAAGGACGCCCAGTCCAGGGTCTCGCTGTCGGCGCCGGTCGCGCTGCGGACGAACTTGCCGTCGACGAGCAGGTTGACGGACGTCTCTGTGGAGACGCGCTGGGCCTGGGTGTCGGACAGCACGATGTGGTCGACGTTGAGGTGGCCCCAGCCGCCGGTGTTGTCGTCGACGATCCGTATCCGCGCCTTCTTGCCGGCGAGGTCGCCGACGTCCCAGGACGCCCAGTTAAGAGCCTCGGCGTCCTTTCCGGTGGCGCTGCGGACGACTTGGCCGTCCACGAGGAGTTCAACCGCAGTCGCGTTATCGGAGCCGGCCGGGTGATTGCCGCCGCCGACAAGGAAGTTGATGTACTTCTTGTCGATGGTGAACTCGGGCGACGTGAGGGTGCCGGTGCTGGAGTCGCCCTTCAGGAAGCTGTTGGCCAGGCCCTTCCCCAGGAAGCCGGACACGCCCTGCTGGTCGGGGAGGGCGCCGGTGGCCGGTGCGGTGCCGAACGCGTCCCCGGTCGCCGTCCACTCGCCGTACGTTCCGCCTTCGAAGTCGGCGAGGACAGTGCCCTTGGGCGGAGTGCTGTCCATGACGGTTCCGGCCTCGTGCGGATGCCGCCCGCCACCGATCTTGAAGTTCAAGTAGGGGCTGTCAACGGTGAATTCAGGCGAGCTGAGCGTGCCGGTGGCGCCGTCACCGCCGTGGAAGCTGTTCGCGAGGCCCTTCCCGTCGAAGCCCTCCACGCCCTCCTGCCCGCCCACCGCCCCCGCTGCCGGTCCCTGGCCGAACGCGGACCCGGTCGTCGTCCACTCACCGAAGCCGGCGCCCTCGAAGTCCTGCACCACCGTGCCCGTGGGTGGGGTGTACGAGCCCTTGTCCTCGGCGGTGAACTTCTTGCCGTCGAAGTCGCCGATGAAGTACTGAGCGGCCGAACCGCCCGCAATACCACCGGGGTTGATGTTGACGACGAGGACCCACTTGATGTTGTCCGGGTCCCCGTCGACCGCGAGGGGGAACAGGTCAGGGCACTCCCACACGCCGCCCGTCGCACCGGCCGGCCCGAACTCGCTCTGCAGCTCCCAGTCCTTGAGGTTCTTGGACGAGTAGAACCGCACCTTGTGCTCGGCGGACAGCGACACCGTCATCAGCCAGCTCTTGGTCGGCGCGTGCCACTGGACCTTGGGGTCGCGGAAGTTGTTGGAGCCGATGTCGATGACGGGATTGCCCTGGTACTTGGTCCAGGTGCGGCCGCGGTCGGTGCTGTAGGCGAGCGACTGGGCCTGCTTGCCGCCCTCTTTGTAAGCGCTGGTGTAGATCGCCACCATGGGCGGGTTCTTCTTCGTACCGAACCCGGTGGTGTTGTTCCAGTCGACGACCGCGCTGCCGGAGAACACCATCTCCTCGTCGTCGTGCGACAGAGCGAGCGGCAACTCCTCCCAGTGCACGAGGTCCTTGCTCACCGCGTGCCCCCAGGACATGTCGCCCCAGGAGTTGCCGTTCGGGTTGTACTGGTAGAAGAGGTGGTACTCGCCCTTGTAGTAGACGAGGCCGTTGGGGTCGTTCATCCAGTTCTTCTTCGGAGTGAAGTGGAACTGGGGTCTGTACGTCTCGGAGTACGGCCGGGTGTCGGCGGCGACCGCCTGGGGGGCGAGCGAGGCTGCGGACAGGGCGCAGGCCGTCGCCACCGCCGCCACCAATCGCATGCGGGCATGCCGGGATACGCGTACAGAGCTCATGGTGTCTCCTAGTCCCGCGGTCGTCCGGGCAGCGGTGACTGCGGCTCCGGCGCGGACGGACCGAAAAGTGACACCCCAGGCCGATACCGACGTCGACGCCGTAGGCCAAGGGTGTCAACGATGACTTGTGTCATCGATGACATCGAGTGCCCCGATTATGAAGCCCAATCCGGCCAGTACGTCAACGGGTGCGGGCGAGATTGCTTCATTACGGGCCGGCAGGGCGGTCAACAGGGCGGTTAGGTGGGCCAGTTAACGAGTTGTTTCCGGGGTGTTGACCGCTCTGGCCTCTCGGTGCTTCACTGCCGGAACCGGTACCGAAACCGGTTCCGGGACCGCTTCCGGTACCGGTTGCACGGGTCTCTGTACGATCGGCCCTTCGGTGCGGGAGGAACGTCTTCCGCCTCTGCAGGAAGGGAGGGGAGGTGACATGGGAGTCACGATCGCCGACGTGGCCACGCGGGCCGGCGTCAGCAAGACGACGGTCTCGCGGGTGCTGAACGGCAAGGGCGAGATCAACGAGAACACCGTCTTGAAGGTCCGTAACGCGATATCGGAACTTGGCTATGTGCCGAGCGCCGGGGCAGTGGGGCTCGCACGCGGTACGACGCAGATGATCGGCATGCTGGTCCCTGATATGGCCTGGGCCTGGGCCGGCATCGTGCAGTCGGTCGTCTCGACGCTGGAGACCGAGGGCTTCGGACTGCGGATGCTGACCGTGAACCGCGGTGAGGAGTCACTGCGCAGACTGGGCCTGCAGGTCGCTGCCAAGTCGTTCGACGGTCTGCTGGTGGTAGAGCCCGAGGGGGCCATGGGAACCATCACGGAACTGCACGAAGCGGGGCTGCCGGTGGTGCTGATCGACGACCGCTTCCAGCGGCCGGGATTCCCCTACGTGGCCACCACCAACCGGGAGGGCGGCGAGCAGGCGGCGCGCCACCTGCTGGACCTCGGCCGCCACCGCCCTCTGGTGGTGACCGGTCCTGATGAGTACGGCTGTACTCAGGAACGGCTGGGCGGCTTCGTCGATGTCTATGCGCAGGCCGGGATCGAACTCGGCCAACGCAGCGTCATCTGCGGCGACTTCCGTTTCGAAAGCAGTCGGAGCGCGGTCGCGCAAGCTCTCGCGGACGGTGTGGAGTTCGACGCGGTCTTCGGGCACAACGACCCTATGGCGGCCGGGGTGCTCGCGGCCTTGCACGAGGCCGGCCTCAAGGTTCCGGGGGATGTCGCCGTGGTGGGGTTCGATGACGTCGAGCTGGCGTCGTACACCTATCCGGCCCTGACCACCGTCCGCCAGCCGATGCGGGAGATGGGTGAGGCGGCGGCGCGTCTGCTGCTCGACCATGTGCGGAGATCGCCGGAGGCCGCCGCCTCGCGCATCATTCCCACCAGCCTCGTGATCCGTGGCTCGACGTTAGCGCCGGGCTCGAACTGACGGAACGTCATCGCGATACGTAAGTGATGGCGCCCCTCGCGGGTCGGGCGGTGCGTTGCCGGTGACGCACCGCCCCCGGCTCCTTGCAGCCTCTCTCCTTGAAACCTCGGCGAACCTCTTCGGACTCGCCTCCTCGCAACTTCTCGCAGCGCCCCGCGGCTGCGCCTGCGTTCACGCCGCCATGCCCACACGCACCCTCCCCCCGCGCGTCCCGATCCGGGACACCGAACGGTGCGCCTCGCACACCCCGCTCTCACCCTTCGCCCCCGCGCCTGTATCGCTCAACGGCAAGGAGCCGCACGATGCGTATCACCAACCGTCACACCGTCAGAACTCTCCAGACCCTGTGCGTCACCGTCACGGCAGCCCTGGTGGCCACCGGCTGCGGCCGGAGCGAGGATTCCGGCCCCGGCAAGGATGCGCCTGCCGAGATCGGCGCGGGCAAGGCCAAGGGCAAGGTCGTCATGTGGTCCATGGGCGACACCGACAAGTCCCTCGTCAGCCTGGCCAAGGAATTCGAGCAGCAGAACCCCGACGTCGACGTCAAGATCACCCCGGTGCCCTGGGACGCCGCCCACGACAAGCTGACCACCGCGATCGCCAGCGGCAACGTCCCCGACATGTCCGTGATCGGAACGACCTGGATGGCCGAGCTGGCCGCCATGAACGGCTTCCAGGCCACCCCGACGTCGATCAAGTCGTCGGACTTCTATCCCGGCCAGTGGGACACCACGAAGTACAAGGAAACGTCCTACGGTGTGCCGTTCATCGCGAACACCATGGTGGTCTACTACCGCACCGACCTCACCGAGAAGGCCGGCATCAAGGGCGCCCTGGCCGGTGACTGGGACGGCTACGTGAAGGACCTCAAGGCCATCCAGGACACCGCCGGCAAGCAGAACCCCAAGATGCGCAACGCCACCGGGTGGAACATCGGCTTCAACTCCTGGATCTTCTGGTTGCCGCTGGTCTGGCAGCAGGGCGGTGACATCTACGAGGAGAGCACCAAGAAGTTCACCTTCGACTCGCCCGCGGTCGCCGAGGCGCTGAAGCACTACGCGAGCATCCCCAAGCAGGGCCTGGCGCCGACCGACAAGACGGAGAGCCTGCCCGCTTTCCAGGGCGGACAGAACGCCACCTACCAGGAGGGCCCCTCGGTCGTCGGCAGTCTCCGTAAGGACACCCCGAAGCTGGAGAGCGTGTGGAAGACCATGCCGCTGCCGTACTCCAAGCAGCCGGCCGGGTTCGCCGGCGGCAGCGACCTGGCGGTGTTCAAGGACGCCAAGAACTCTGACGCGGCATGGAAGTTCACCAAGTTCCTCAGCGAGCCCGCCAACCTGGCCGCCTATGCCAAGGACAGCGGCGCCATGCCCCCCTCGCCCGCCGCATGGGACGAGGCGCAGCTGAGCAACGACGAGAAGATGAAGGCGTTCGACGAGCAGCTCAAGGTCAGCAAGGCGCCTCCCGCCATCACGACCTGGCAGCAGATCGCCGACGCCATCGACTCCGAGCTGGAGAAGCTGTCCCTCGGCAAGGCCACTGTCGCGCAGGTGCAGAAGGCGCTGCAGTCCAAGGCCACCAGCATCGGCGCCGGACGCTGAGCGCCGCCGCGTGAGCACCCCTCGTACGGACGGATGACATCCATGTCCACGAAAACCCTCCCCGAACGGGGCGACGCCGGTCAGCAGAGCACCGCCGGGCCGAAGAGGAGCGCCGACAGCCGGCGCCCCGTGCTGGGCCGCACGGCGCGCGGCAGGCAGACCCGGGCCGCCTGGACCCTGGCCGTGCCCTTCCTTGCCCTGTTCCTCGCCTTCATGCTGCTGCCGGTCGCCTGGTCGCTGCTAATGAGCCTGACCGACACCAAGAGCGCCGACCTGCGCACCCCGCTGAACGTGTCGTTCGTCGCGTTCGACAACTACGTACGGCTCTTCCAGGACGATCAGTTCCTCCACGCCCTGCGTAACACCGCTGTCTTCGTCCTGGTCGGCCTGCCCCTGACCCTGGCCGCCGGGCTCGCGGCGGCGGTCGCCCTCGACCGCGGCATCCGCCGCTTCCGGGCCGTCTTCCGGGTCGGCTTCTACCTTCCGGTGATCACCAGCATCGTCGCCATCGCGGTGGTCTGGAAGACACTTCTGGAACCGCGTACGGGACTGGTGAACACCATGCTGGGCTGGGTCGGGATCGACGGCCCGGCCTGGCTGGCCGACACCCGCTTCGCCCTTCCCGTCATGATCCTCATGGCCGTCTGGCGCAACCTCGGCACCGTCATGATCATCATGCTCGCCGGGCTGCAGTCCGTACCCCAGTCTTTGATGGAGGCGGCCGAACTCGACGGCGCCGGAGCGTGGCAGCGCTTCTGGCGGGTCACCTTCCCGCTGCTGCGCCCCGCCCTGCTGCTGACCGCGGTGACCACCGGCATCGGCTATCTGCAGTTCTTCGACGAACCGTTCGTGATGACCCAGGGCGGACCGCTGGACTCCACCCTGTCGGCCACGATGTACGCCTACAACCAGTTCGGCAACGGCAACTACGAAGTCGCATCGGCCGCTGGCTACGTCATCTTCGTCCTCATCATCGCGCTGACCGTCCTGCAGTTCCGCGTGCTGCGAGACAAGGACTGATGCCCCATGAGCACCCTCTCCACTCTTCAGCCTGCGCAGCCGGGCACGGACCGGGCACTACGACGCCGCCACACCCGGCAGACCTGGGGCCAACCCTGGCTGTACGTACCGCTCGTCGGCGCCCTGCTGCTGATGATCGCGCCGTTTCTGTGGATGCTCTCCGGGTCCTTCAAACCCGAGGCCGACATCCGCAAAGTACCGCCCGTTCTGATCCCCAGCGCGCCCACGACCGCCAACTACGGCGAACTGTTCAGCAGGCTCGACTTCACGACGATGTTCACCAACTCGGTAGTCGTGGCTCTCGCCGTCACCGCGGGCAACATCATCTTCTGCTCGATGCTCGGATACGCCCTGGCCAAGCTGGAGTTCCGCGGACAGCGCGCCGTGTTCATGCTTGTCATCGGGACCCTGATGGTGCCGGGCCTGGTCACCTTCGTACCGCTGTACGTGCTGGTGGCCAACATGCAGCTGACCGGATCCGTGCTCGGGCTGATCCTGCCGTTCCTGGCCACCCCGTTCGGGGTGTTCCTGATGCGGCAGTTCATCTCGACCCTGCCCGACGAACTCATCGACGCGGCCCGCGTCGACGGCTGCCGCGAACTGGCCATCTTCTGGAAGATCATCCTCCCGCTGACCAAGCCCGCCCTCGCCACCCTGGGGATCATCACCTTCCTCGGCTCCTGGAACAACTTCCTCTGGCCGCTGGTCGTGGCCCAGAACGCGGACCAGTACACGCTGCCGGTCGGGCTCGCCCTGGCCAGCAGCGGACAGGACTTCACCCGCTTCGGCATCCTGCTCGCCGGCAGCGTCGTCGTCCTGCTCCCGGTGATGATCGTCTTCCTCCTCTTCCAACGCCACTTCGTGGCGGGCATCGCCACCACCGGCCTGAAGTGACAGCCCGACGCCCTCCCCGCCGCCCTGTGCCGCACCGGTCCCGCCCGGGGCGGCGGGCGGACGGCGCGCGAGCCCCGCCGTGCCGGACGGCGGCGTTCGCGTGACGAAGCGCTTGCCGTGGCCCATCAACTCTCTGATCTGTGACGACTCATCTCTTGGAGAACAACGTGGGACAGCCGGTCCGCTCTGCGGCGTACCTGGATCCGGAAGCATCCGTAGAAGCGAGGATCGAGGACTTGCTGCCACGGATGACGCTGCCGGAAAAGGTCGGGCAGCTGCTGATGCTCGACGCCCAACACGGGGACCTGGACGACATCGTGTCGGCCAAGCTGGCCGGATCGGTCCTGCATGTGTCGCCAGAGCTGCTGCCTCAGGCCATGGAACTGGCCCGGCAGACCCGGCTCGGCATTCCGCTGCTGACAGCCGACGACGGCATCCACGGCCACTCGTTCTGGCCGGGCGCGACCATCTTCCCGACCCAGCTGGCCATGGCCTGCAGCTGGGATCCGTCCTTGCTGCACCGGGTGGCCCGTGTGGCCGCGACCGAGATCGCGGCGACCGGAATCCACGGGACGTTCTCCCCGGTGCTGTGCATCACCCGCGACCTGCGCTGGGGCCGGATCAACGAGACGTTCGGCGAAGACCCGTACCTGATCGGCGAGTTGGGGGCGGCGATGGTACGTGGCTACCAGGGCGAGGGTCTTGGCGACCCGACAGCCGTGCTGGCGTACGCCAAGCACTTCGCGGGCTACTCCGAAACCCTGGGCGGGCGCGACGCGAGCGAAGCCGATCTCAGCCCGCGCAAGCTGCGCTCGTGGTTCCTGCCCCCGTTCGAGCAGGCGGTAAGGGCGGGCGCTCGCGGCTTCATGCTCGGGTATCAGTCGATCGACGGGGTGCCCATCACCGCCAATGACTGGCTGATCAACGATGTACTCAAGGGCGAGTGGGGCTTCACCGGCACGCTGGTGACCGACTGGGACAACGTCGGCCGGATGGTCTACGACCAGCGAACCTGCGCCGACTATGCCGAGGCCGCGGCGGTCGCCGTCAACGCCGGGAACGACCTCATCATGGCCACGCCGCAGTTCTTCGAGGGCGCGCAGGAGGCGGTCGTCCGCGGCCTGGTCGACGAGAAGGAGATCGATGACGCGGTACGGCGGGTTCTGCGGCTGAAGTTCGAGCTGGGGCTCTTCGAGGATCCGCGCACACCCGACCCCGAGCGGCAGGCGCAGGTGATCGGCTGCCGCGAACACGCCGACCTCAACCTCGAAACCGCCCGTCGTTCCCTGGTGTTGCTGCGCAACGACGGGCTCCTGCCCCTCGAAGGCGGGTTGTCCCGGGAGGACGGAACCGGCCGCGCCGCAAGCCAGGGCACAGCGCGGACGATCGCGGTGATCGGCCCGAACGCCGACAGCACGGAAGCCATGCTCGGCGACTGGGCGGGGGCCTCCGGCCAGGTTCCGTGGATGCCTGAGGGCCATCCACGGGCGTCGGTTGAGACGGTGCTCGACGGTCTTCACGCCGTCGCACCCGCCGACTGGACCATCACCTACGCCCGCGGAGCCGACATCGAAAGCCCCGACCAGGACGGGGGGTGGTCCACCGGGCCCGACGGCCAGCCACAGCCGAGCGTTTTCACCCCCGCCCCGGTCGACCAGGCCCAGCTTCGGGAGGCCACCGCTGCCGCAGAGGCCGCCGACTACGCCGTCGTGGTCGTGGGGGACACCATCGCCCTCACCGGCGAGGTGCGCTCCACGGCCACGCTCGACCTCCAGGGAGGCCAGATCGCGCTGTTGGACGCGGTCGCCGCCACCGGCACACCCATGATCGTCGTACTCGCCCAGTCCAAGCCGAGCACCCTCCCGGACTCGGCACTGAACGCGGCAGCACTCATCGAGGCGTTCAACCCGGGCATGCGCGGCGGCCGCGCCCTCGCCGAACTCCTCCTCGGACTCGTCGAACCCAGCGGCCGGCTCCCCGTCTCCTTCGCACGCCACGTCGGACAGCAGCCCGTCTTCTACAACCAGGTACGAGGCCAGCACGGGCACCGCTACGCGGATCTCACCCAGGACCCCCTGTTCGCGTTCGGCGAGGGCCTCAGCTACACCACCGTCACGCACTCCGACCTGGTCGTGCACGAGACGGACGTCCCCGTCGACGGGACCATCAACGCGACGGTGCGGCTCACCAACAGCGGCAGCCGCCCGGCCCTGGAGACGGTCCAGGCGTATGTCAGCGACCTGACCACCAGCGTCACTTGGGCCGAGCAGGAGCTGAAGGGGTTCGCCCAGGTCGAGATCGCGCCCGGCGAAAGCCTGGACGTCAGCCTCAGCATCCCTGCCGCGCAGTGCTCACTCGTCACGGCCGACAACCGCCGCGTGGTCGAAGCCGGTGAGTTCGCACTCCGCGTCGGCCCCAGCTCACGGCGCGAGCAGCAGCTGAGCACAGGCTTCCGCATCCTGAACTGAAGGCCGCGTACGGGCTGTACGGCCTCTGTACGGCCTTGAAGACCCCCGCCCCGCCGGCCCGCCGCCCCGCTCATCCGAAGGCCGGCGGGGCGGGTCCACTCTGAAACACCGAAAGGCACGCGTGTGTCCACCCCACCCCGTGATCCGCACCGCCCCGTGGCGCACCTGCGCCCGCCCCGCAACTGGATCAACGACCCCAACGGGCTGGTCTTCCACGACGGCCACTACCACGTGTGCTACCAGTACAACCCGTACGGAGCGAACCACGCGAACGTGCACTGGGGCCACTTCCGCAGCCCCGACCTGCTGACCTGGGAGCCGCTGCCGATCGCCCTGTCCCCGACCCCGGGTGGCCTGGACGCCGACGGCTGCTTCTCCGGCAACGCCGTCTCCGACGGCGACCGTCTCGTCGCCTTCTACTCCGCGCATCGCGAGGCCCGCTCGTTCCAGCACCAGCCGGTCACCTGCGCCGTCTCCGACGACGGCGGCAGAAGCTTCGGCCCGCGGGGCGAACTGCTCATCCCGGAGCTGCCCGAGGGCTGCACCATGTACCGCGACCCGTACGTCTGGCAGGACGGCGACGGCTGGCGGATGCTGGTCGGCGCCGCCCTCGCCGACGGCCGCGCCGCGGCCCTCCTGTACGACTCACCCGACCTGGAGACCTGGACGTACCGGGGGCCCTTCGCGGCCCGCGAGAAGGAGCCGATCAGCGGCACCGAACTGGACACCGGCGAGGGCTGGGAATGCCCCCAGTACCTCCCGGCAACGGCAGCCGACGGACGCGGCGCCCTCATCTTCAGCGCATGGAACCTACCGACCGGCCCGCAGAGCGTCGCAGCCCTGATCGGCGAAGAGCACGGCGGCCACTTCGAGGCCGGCCCACCGGTACCCGCCGACTACGGCCCCGACTGCTACGCCCCCGCCCTGCTGCGCGCACCCGGCAACCGGTGGCTCCTGTGGGGCTGGTCATGGGAAGCCCGCGACGAAGCCTGGGCCCTCGCGGACGGATGGGCCGGCGTCCTCACCCTGCCCCGCGAGATCCACGTCGACGACGACGGTTCGCTGCGCCAGCAGCCCGCCACCGAACTGCTTGCCCTGCGCGGCAGACACACCCTCCACGCCGAAGGCGCGACGCACGGCCCGCAGCCGGTGGACCTGGGCAGCGTGGGCCGCGCCTTCGACCTGACGGCCCGTCTGGAGCCAACCGGAAACGCCGGTCTGCGGCTGCTCACCGCGCCGGACGGCTCCGAGTACCTCGACATCCACCTCGATGCCGATGCGGGCGAACTGGTCGTCGACCGTGCCCACGCCTCACTGGACCCCCGGGCTCGCCGCGGCTCCTACCGGATGCCCTGCCCGGCCGATCGACCGGTCGACCTGCGCGTGATCGTCGACCACTCCATCGCCGAAATCTTCCTGACCACCACCGGCCAGGTCCTCACCCTGCGCTTCTACCCGACAGGCCAGGGGCCGTGGCGCCTGCAGGCCGGCAGCGCACCGGGTACGCGCCTCGGCTTCGCGGTCGACGCATGGGAGCTGCATCCGCTCGTGATCAAGGAACCGAGCACGGACGCCAACCCCACCCCCACCCCCGGAAACTGAACGAATCAGGTCCAAAGGAGGATCTTCCATGAGCTCGTACGGTCTCGGACGACGCCAGTTCATTACCACCGCTATTCGCGTCGCCGCCGCCTCGATCCAGCTTTCCGGGAACGCTGTCGCCGCCCGCAGCTGATGCAGGCCTCACGCGGAAACTCTGTGCGTCTCTGGCAGACGGGACTGCCTCGCACGGATGGCCAGGAGAGTTTCTTTGATGAAACTTTCTTTGGTGAAACTTTCTTTCGTGCAAGTCTGGCGAGTTGTTCGGGCCGTCTGTCGGCGTGCGTTTCGGTGCGGCATCCTCATGGGCCCTGGGTCGGGCCCGACATGAGCCCGGGTCGGGCCCGACGCTGAACTCGCCCCTCCGGAGGGAGCCCCGATGAAGCCACTGGCCGCGGACCAGGTCACCGGAGTGTGGGGCACGCTTCTGCTCCCCGTCGAAGGGCGGGGCGACATCGACTGGGAACGGCTGGCGGGTCAGCTCGACGTGCTGTTGACCAGCGGTGTCGACGGCGTCTACGCCCACGGCACCGCGGGCGAGTTCCACACCCTCGACGAAGCCGAGTTCGACCGGGTGAACGCGGTGCTGGCGGGGCGGTGCGAGGCGGCCGGGTTGCCGTACCAGATCGGTGCCTCGCATCCGGCCGCCCCGACGATGCTCGATCGCATCCGGCGCGCGGCCGCGCTGCGACCGGGTGCCATCCAGGTGATCCTGCCGGACTGGGTCCCACTGTGCGACGACGAGGTGGTGCGCTTTCTGGTCGGTGCCGCCGAGACCGCAGGCGACGTGCCGCTGGTGCTCTACAACCCGCCGCACGCCAAGACCCAGGTGCCGCCGCCGCTGCTGGGACGGGTAGCCGCCGAGGTCCCCCGGCTCATCGGGGTCAAGATGGCCGGTGGCGACGCCGCCTGGTACGCGGCCATGGCGGACACCGTGCCCCAGTTGTCGATCTTCGTGCCCGGCCACCTGCTGGCCTCCGGGCTGGCCCGTGGCGCGCACGGCAGCTACTCCAACATCGCGGCCATGTCGCCCCGCGGCGCGGTCGCGTGGTACCGGCTGATGACCACGGATCCGGCCGCGGCCGCCGATGTGGAGCGGCGCATCGGTGAGTTCTTCGTCCGGCACATCGCGCCGTTGCAGGCCCGCGGGCTGTCCAACCCGGCACTGGACAAGTTCCTGGCCACCGTCGGCGACTGGGCGGACATCGGCCTCACGCTGCGCTGGCCGGCCTCGTCGGCGCCCGTCGACGCGCTCGAACCGGCCCGCGCCGACGCCCACCGACTGCTGCCCGAACTCTTCCCGGCGTAGCCCGTACCTGGGGGCCCTGGCAGACCCGACGCCTAACGGCCCTGGCAGACCCGACCCGACCCGGCTCGGCTCGGCCCGGCGCACCAGAACGCCGGCCCGGGGGAGCGGATCGGCGGCCTGGTCGACTGCGAGGTGCGGCGATGTCGTACGAGCGGGCGTACGGGAACCATGTGCCGCCGTGGGCCCGGTGAATGGCGTACGGGGAAACCGCGCCGCGAGGGATCCATGCGCCCGCCAACGAGGTCGAACCGGTTCGAACTCCAACCGGATCGGGAAGCTAGCACCGACCAAAAGCGGCCAGCAATACCCACGACACAGAAACCTGCGGTGCGTCGGTCGGCCGCCCGGAGTGAGCGAGTCACGAGACAGCGATCTCCGCAGGTAGTAGGCGATATGTGGGGTCGCCGGCGAGAGTGAGTGCCGCCTCGGCGAGGTTTCGTCGCTGTTACGGGAAGTGCGCAGAGGCATTGACAGCCCTGTGGCTTGAACTTACCTTCACTTCACGCGAACCGGTTCGACAGCCGGTCGCCATCGGTATAAAGCCCTCAGCGCCAGCGGCCGACGATGGTCTCCTCCCCGAGATTGTCGAACCGGTTCGGGCAGTTCGAGCAAGGAGTGCCGTGAACATTGGTGAGATCGCCAAGCGGGCCGGTGTCTCGCGCAGCACCGTGTCGTATGTGCTGAGCGGCAAACGGCCGGTGTCCGACGGCACCCGCGAGAAGATCCAGCGGGTCATCGACGAGCTGGGCTACCAGCCCAACGCGAGTGCGCGCGCCCTGGCCAACGGCCGGACCAACACCATCGGTCTGGTCTTCCCGCCGGCCGGTAACCACTACACCGGCATGCAGCTCGATTTCATCGGCAGTGTCGTCGAGGCCGGCGCGGCCAAGGACTACGACGTGCTGCTCTCTCCCAGCGGTATGGACAGCGACCGCTCGTTCCAGCGGCTCCTGGGTGAGCGTCGGGTCGATGGCGCGATCCTGATGGAACTCCGGCTCCATGACGACAGGTTCGAGCACCTCAACTCGGTGGGCCTGCCCGCCGTCGCCATCGGCCGCACGGCACATCCGGAGAACGACTGGTGGGTCGGGCTGGACCACACCGCGCTGGCGGAGGCCTGCGTCCACCACCTCGCCGACCTCGGGCACCGCACGATCGCCTTCGTCAACCGGCCCGAACAGCTCCTGCGAGCCGGATACGAATCCGCTCACCGTGGGCTCGAAGGGTTCACCAAGGCCGCGGCGGAGCGCGGAGTCACCAGCCGTACGTACTGCTGCGGTGATGACGCATCCTCCGGCCAGGCCTGTCTGGAGCGGATCCTGTACGACGAGCCGGCCACCACGGCGCTCGTCACGCTGAACGAGGCCGCGCTGGGCGGTCTCTACCGGGGGCTGGCCAACGCCGGCCGCCATGTGCCGCGCGACTTCTCCGTCACCGGGGTCGTCGCCAGCCGGTGGGCGGAGACGGTGAACCCGCAGCTCACAGCCGCGGACGTGCCCGCGGAACAGATGGGCCGCCTCGCCGTCGACCTGCTGGTCGAGCGGCTCGACCACCCCGACGCACCGGCCCGGCACCACCTGCTCGCGCCACCGATCTCACTGCGTGCCAGCACGGGGCCCGCAGGCACGGGGCCCGCAGGCACGGGGCCCGCAGGCCCCGGACCCGCAAGCCCCGGACCCGCCAGCACCGGCTGACCCCGGCGACGTACGGGCTGAATCCGGCTCCGGCATGCCACCTGACATGACCCCTGACGCCCGCCCTTCCGACCAATAACACCCTCCGCCAACACCCTCCGCGTCCCCCACCCTTCCCCTCGCGCGCCCTCAACCGCCTTACCGAACCGCCCTATCGAACCGCCTTACCGGCCGCTCGGCCGCCTGAAGCCCTCTCACTCACCCATCACCACCCTCCCTGGCACGCCCATGCCAAAAACCAGAGGAACAGCCCCATGAACAGCCCCAAGAACAGATCCACCAGGCGCCGTCTCACCGCCGCGGTCATAACCGTCGTCGCCCTCACCGCCTCCACCGCCGCATGCTCCTCAGGCGAAGGCAACACCTCCGCGAAGTCGGCGGACGGCGGTACGTACACCGTCTGGGACCCGTACCCGCAGTTCGACAAGAGCTCGGCGTGGGCGAAGCTGCTGGACAGCTGCGGTACCGAAGCCGGCGTGAAGATCAAGCGGACGGCGTACGACACCAGCGACCTGACCAACAAGGCGCTGCTGGCGGCGCAGCAGGACAACTCCGCCGACGTGCTCATCGTCGACAACCCCGTGGTGTCGACCCTTGCCGAGGGCGGGGTGCTGACCACGACCGACGACAACAAGCTGGACACCTCGAATGTGGAGCCGAACCTCCTCGCGGCCGGTCAGACGGGCGGGAAGACGTACGGCACGCCGATCGGCGCCAACACCCTGGCCCTGTACTACAACAAGGAGGTCCTCAAGGCCGCGGGCGTGGACATCGCCTCGGTGAAGGACTGGGCCTCGCTGACGGCGGCGCTGGCGAAGGTCGACAAGGCGGGCAAGAAGGGCATCACCTTCTCCGCGATCGGCACGGAGGAGGGCAGCTTCCAGTTCCTGCCGTGGTTCTGGGGCTCCGGCGCGAAGCTGACCGAACTCGACTCGTCCGAGGGCGTCTCGGCGCTGAAGCTGTGGAGTGACTGGCTGAAGAAGGGCTACGCCCCCAACTCGGTGATCAACAACACCCAGACCACCAGCTGGCAGGAGTTCACGAGCGGCGACTACGCCTTCGCCGAGAACGGCACCTGGCAGCTCGCGGGCGCCGAGAAGGCCGGCTTCAAGTACGGGGTCATCCCCGTACCGGCCGCCAAGGGAGGCAGCGCCGCCGCCCCGACAGGCGGGGAGTTCGTCACCATCCCGGTGCAGAGCGAGACCGGCCGCTACGCCACCTCGCAGAAGCTCGTGGCCTGCCTGACCAACTCGCAGAACCTCCTCGACACCGACACCACCCTGTCGTACGTCGCGCCCACCGGCGAGGTGCAGGACAAGCAGGTCGCGGCCGACCCGAAGCTGGAGCCCTGGGTGGACGCCGTCAAGGCCGCCAAGGGACGTACCAGTGACGACCTCGGCACCAAGTACCCCAAGATCTCCGAGCAGATGTGGAAGGCGGTCCAGTCGGCCCTGAGCGGGTCGCAGTCGCCGAAGGACGCGCTCTCCGCGGCGCAGGACGCCGTCAAGTAACCGGAACCCGGGGCCTGTTGATGAACCGCACGACACAGCTGCCGGACCGTCGGACCGTGCAGAGCCGGAAGGGGGCGGCCCACGCCGCGCCGCCCCCGCCGCGCACGGCGCCACGGCGCCGTCCCACCTCCCAGCAGTTGGCCGCCTGGGGATTCCTCGCCCCGGTGACCCTCTACCTCGTCCTCTTCTACGCCTATCCGCTCTACCGCAACGTCGACCTGAGCCTTCGTAACTACACGGTCCGCTCCTTCGTCCAGGGCGACGCACCGTTCACGGGCCTGGAGAACTATCAGACGGTCTTCGACGACCCGACGTTCGCCCCCGCACTGCTGCACACCGTGGTGTTCACGGTGGTGTCGCTGGTCTTCCAGTACGCCATCGGCCTGGCCCTCGCGGTCTTCTTCACCCAGCACTTCCGGCTCTCCGCGACGCTGCGCGCCCTGTTCCTCGTACCGTGGCTGCTGCCGCTCATCGTGTCGGCCTCCACCTGGTCGTGGATGCTCAACAGCGACTCCGGTGTCGTCAACGCCGCCCTGCACGCCGTCGGCATCGACGCGGTGAACTGGCTGACCTCGCCGTCCTGGTCGCTGACCTCGGTGATCATCGCGAACGTCTGGATCGGCGTCCCCTTCAACCTGGTGGTGCTGTACAGCGGTCTGCAGTCCATCCCCGCCAGCCTGTACGAGGCGGCGGCCCTCGACGGCGCGAACGCCTGGCAACGCTTCTGGCGCATCACCTTCCCGCTGCTGCGCCCGGTGTCCGCCATCACCCTGCTGCTCGGCCTGGTCTACACGCTCAAGGTCTTCGACATCATCTGGATCATGACCAAGGGCGGCCCGGCCGACTCGTCCACCACCTTCGCCACCTGGTCCTACCAGCTCGGCTTCGGCAACCTGGTCCCCGCCTTCGGCCCCGGTGCGGCCGTCGGCAACCTGCTCGTCGTCGCCGCGCTGGTCTTCGGCCTGGTGTACCTGAGGGTCCAGCGAAAGCAGTACGCCTCATGACCACCGTGACCACGACACGACCGCGCCCCCGTCCGCGCCGGGGCCGGACCACCTGGTGGCAGACGGCGACGGGCCTCGCGCTCACGGCCGTCATGCTCTTCCCGGTCTACTGGATGCTGAACGTGTCCTTCACCCGCGACCAGGACATGCGCAAGTCGCCCCCCGACTTGTTTCCCATGAACGGCACGCTGGACGGTTACCGTGCCGTCCTCGACCAGCAACTTCCGTATCTCGCCACGAGTTTGGTCATCGGCCTGGGCGCGGTCGTACTGACCGTGGCGCTGGCCGCGCCCGCCGGCTACGCCCTGGCCAAGCTGCGCCCGCGCGGCGGCGGAGTGCTCAGCTTCCTCTTCCTGGTCGCCCAGATGATCCCCGGAATCATCATGGCGATGGGCTTCTACGCCATCTACCTCAGCCTCGGCCTGCTCCAGTCCGTCCCCGGTCTGATCGTCGCGGACTCCACCCTGGCCGTCCCCTTCGCGGTTCTGATCTTCACCGCGTTCATGTCCGGCATCCCCAGCGAACTGCTTCAGGCCGCGCAGATGGACGGAGCCGGGCCCCTGCGCACCTTCTGGTCGGTCGTGCTGCCGATGAGCCGCAACTCGATCGTCACGGTGTCGCTGTTCGCGTTCCTGTGGTCCTGGTCCGACTTCATCTTCGCCAGCACCCTGGTCAACGGCGGTGCCAACGAACCGATCACCCTCGGCATTTACCAGTACATCGGCAACAACAACCAGGAGTGGAACGCCATCATGGCCACCGCCGTCGTGGCCTCGCTGCCCGCCGCGGTGATCCTCGTCCTCGCCCAGCGCTACGTCGCCGCGGGCGTGACCGCCGGAGCCGTCAAGGACTGACCTCCTCCCTGACCACCGGCACACCTCCACCTCCACCGCTGAAGAATCGAGTAACCCCTCATGACCGCGGCCCGATCCGGACCCGCCTTCTCCATCCGTGACATCCCGTTCAGCACGTACGGATCCTGGTTCGACATCTCGCCCGTGGTGGCGGAGAAGACGTACGCCGAGGACCTCCACCTGGTCTCGCACCAGAACGGCATGCACGCGGTCCTGCGTCTGGTCCCCCTCGACGCGGCCACGGGCGACCGGGCCGAGACCCGCGTGGAGGCGACACCGGGTCTGCTCAGCTGGACCGGTGCGGACGGGCACATCGAGCTCGCCTACGAGACACCGGACACCGTCCGCATACGCGGCGAGGCGCTGGACCTGCGCGTCGCCGCGGCGGCGAAGACCCTGACCCCGTTCAGTGGCAGCTACTTCTACCGCGACCCGGTCGACGGCGCGTACATCCTCACCTCGTACGAGACCGGTCGCCGCTATCGGATCACCGTGCTGTCCGGTGCCGTGGCCGAATCGTCCGGCACGGAGGCTCTCGGCAGCGGCGACCGCGGCGTCACCGTCACCGCGGACGTCGACGGGGCCGACGGGACCGGCGGCGCCTGGGAGATCGCCGTCGAGGAGCTGGACTCGGCGCGGCGGCCCTTCACCTCCTCGGCGACGTTCGACCAAGTCGTGGCGGCAGCGCAGCGCTCGTTCGCCGAGTTCGCCGACGTGGTGGCGCCCTGGCGCTCGTCCGGCACGCCGGCCGCCGAACTCGCCGCCTACGTGGTGTGGTCCGCGACCGTGCGCCCGGCGGGCCTGGTCACCCGGCCCGCGGTACTGATGTCCAAACACTGGATGGACAAGGTCTGGAGCTGGGACCACTGCTTCAACGCCCTTGCCCTGGCCCCCGGTTCACCCGATCTGGCCTGGGACCAGTTCTCGCTGCCCTTCGACCACCAGGACGACAGTGGGGCGCTGCCCGACTCGGTCACCCACTCCGAGGTCCTCTACAACTTCGTCAAGCCGCCCATCCACGGCTGGACCCTGGGGCAGCTGCGCCGACGCCTCCCCGAACCCCTCGATCGGGCGGTACTGGCCGAGACGTACGACAGGCTGAGCCGCTGGACCGACTTCTGGCTCACCGCCCGGCGGGCACCCGGCGCCGCCCTGCCGCACTACCAGCACGGCAATGACAGCGGATGGGACAACGCCACGACCTTCGACCCCCAGCGGGTGATCGTCACCGCCGACCTGGCCGCCTTCCTCATCCTCCAGCTGCGTGAACTCGCCGCTCTGGCCACCGAGTTGGGGCGCTCCGACGAGGCCCGGCAGTGGACTCGTACGGCTGACACGACCCAGGCCGCGATGCTCGACCAGCTCTGGACCGGCGACCGGTTCGTCGCCCGCGCGGTCCACAGCGGGGACACCTGGAGCACCTCCAGCCTGCTCGACCTGATGCCGATCGCGCTGGGCGAGTATCTGCCGGAGGGGGTCAGCAGCGTACTGGCCGAACGTATCGAGGCACACCTGACCGCCTTCGGCCTGGCCACCGAACTGCCCACCTCACCGCACTACTTGGCCGACGGCTACTGGCGCGGCCCGATCTGGGCTCCCGCCACCGTCCTCGTCGAGGACGGCCTGCGCCGCGCCGGCCACGTGCGCCTCGCGGACGAGATCAGCGCCCGCTTCCGCGCCCTGTGCGAGACCAACGGCTTCGCCGAGAACTTCGACGCCCTGACCGGGGCGGGTCTGCGCGACCGCGCCTACACCTGGACCGCCAGCAGCTACCTCCTCCTCGCCGAAGCCCACGAGCTCCGGCACGCCGCACCCGCATCCGCCGCACACACCGGCGGCTGACAGACCCCTGGGCGCCCCCCACCCAGGCAGCACCCACCCCCTCTGGAGAACACATGCACATGTCCCGCTTCCTCCCACCGGCCAGAGGCACCACGGAGCCCGGCTCCGCAGGTGGCCGCCGGCTGCGCAGGACCACCGCGCTCGCCACGCTGCTCGCGTCGGTCGTGGCCGTCGCCCTCCCCGTCACCACGGCGCAGGCCGCCGACACCACCGTGGCCGTCGACTTCTCCGAGGCCGGAGGCGCCCCCGGCTACGGAGCATCGGGCACGATCTACGGCATGACCGTGGACGGTTCGCTGCCGCAGGACCACTTCTACAAGGACATCAAGTGGAAGTTCATGCGGGCCGGCGGCGCCCAGCTCAACAACGGCGGCTACGGCACCAGCCTGGCCGCCTACCAGACCCGCTGGGCCCCCACGCTCGCCCAGTACAAGCGCACCAAGGCGCTGGGCGGGACCTTCGTCATCCTGCCGCACGACCTGTGGGGATCCGACAGCACCACCACGCAGGGCTGGCCGGGCGACAACGGCGACTGGACGAAGTTCGACGCCTTCCTCGACCAGCTCATCGGGGACGTCAAGGCCAACAACATGACCGTCCAGTGGGACATCTGGAACGAGCCCGACTGGGCTCCCTTCTGGGCGCCGTCGCAGGCCCGGTACCTGGAGATGTGGAAGCGCGCCTACCAGAAGATCAGAGCCACCTTCCCGGGTGCCGTCGTCGTCGGCCCCAGTACCGCCGGGAAGCCCGCGTCCGGGGGTAGCGCCTGGTGGAACACGTACCTGGACTACGTGAAGGCCAACAACGTCGAACCCGACATCTACAGCTGGCACGACCTGCCCGGTGACCCGGTCACCGACGCGGGCGCCGTCCGGTCCAAGCTGGCGGCACGGTCGATGACCACGAGCCGTCCGTTCCAGGTCAACGAGTACGCCAGCACCACCGAGCAGAACCCCGGCCGCGGCGGCTGGTACATCTCCCGTCTGGAGCGGGCCGGCGCCGACGGCCTGCGCGCCAACTGGGCCTCGGCCGGAAACCTGCACGACTTCCAGGCCAACCTGCTGACCAAGACCGGCAGCCAGTACCTGCCGCTGGGTGAGTGGTTCCTGTACCGCTACTACGGCTCCCAGACCGGCAACATCGTCAAGGTCACCCCGGGTACTGGCACCGACGGCCTGGCGACGAAGGACAACACCGCCAAGAACGCGAAGATCCTGCTCGGCAGCAACGGCAACACCGGCAACATCACGGTCAACCTCAACCGCCTGGACACCACCGGCGTCGTCGAGAACGGCCGCGTCCGTGCGGTCGTGCAGCGCATCCCGAACAACGGCGGCGCCGCTGTGTCCGGCCCGGTCACCGTCTCCGACCAGACTCTGACCGTCAGCGGCAACTCCGCTTCCGTCAGCGTGCCGTGGACCAACGCGGCGGACGGCTACACCGTCACCCTGCTCCCGCCGTCCAACACCGCGATCTCCACGGTCGCGGTCGCCCAGCACAGCAACCAGTGCCTGGACGACACCAACCGGTCCACGGCCAACGGCACGCAGTACCAGCAGTTCCACTGCGAGGGCGGCTACCAGCAGATGTTCGACTTCAAGCCGGTCGCGGGCCGGGCGAACACCTACACGGTGGTCAACCAGCACAGCGGCAAGTGCCTGGACGTCTCGGGCCGCTCCACGGCCAACGGTGCCGCCGTCCTCCAGTACACCTGCAACGGCGCCACCAACCAGATGTTCACCCTCAACCCCGTCACCGCCCTGGGCAACAGCAAGGACTACCAACTGACCGCCGTCCACAGCGGCAAGTGCGTCGACGTCAGCGAAATCTCGACCGCAGCTGGCGCGAAGATCCACCAGTGGACCTGCGACCCCGCGAGCGCGCTGAACAACAAGAAAAACCAGATCTGGCGCCTCCAGGGCAAGGGCTGACGCACAGGGCAAGCCACAAGTTTCCGGGCCACCACGGCCCGGAGAGCGCCGCCCCGCTCTCACGCTCACCGAACAAGATTCGACATGTCGAGCATCTCTTGGGCATGCGCGAGTCGCCGACCCTCGCCGACCCTCGCCGACCCTCGCCGACCCTCGCCGGGCAGAGCGGCACTCCGTGCTGCGGGACCAGCAGCAGCTTGCCGCCTCAGCATGAGCGGCTGGTAACGCTGCGTCCATGCGGTCTCGCCCCGGGGGTGACCACCCCCGAGCTTCACCTCCTGCCGACGTCGCCTTCTCCTCGGCGGCACTGACGAACTCCGACCGCGGCACCCCGCCAGGACGGCGGCTGCCGAAGACCGCCCGGGCCCACCGGGGTCCGGGCAGCACCCACCCCCTCTGGAGAACACATGCACATGTCCCGCTTCCTCCCACCGGCCAGAGGCACCACGGAGCCCGGCTCCGCAGGTGGCCGCCGGCTGCGCAGGACCACCGCGCTCGCCACGCTGCTCGCGTCGGTCGCGGCCGTCACCCTGCCCGGCACCTCGGCCCAGGCCGCCGACACCACCGTGGCCGTCGACTTCTCCACCGCCGGGGGCGCCCCCACCTACCGCGCCTCGGGCACCATCTACGGAATGACGGAGAACGGCTCGCTTCCCCAGGAGCACTTCTTCAAGGACATCAAGTGGAAGTTCATGCGGTCCGGCGGCGCCCAGCTGGACGGCCAGGCAACGGGAGGGTGGGTCAACGGCAAGTACGACCGCCGCTGGAACTCCACCCTCGCCCAGTACAAGCGCACCAAGTCGCTCGGCGGGGCCTTCATCATCCTGCCGCATGACATCTGGGGAGCCGACGGCCAGATCATGCGCACCTACCCGGGAGACAACGGCGACTGGTCAAGCTTCGACGCCTTCTACGACCGCCTCATCGCCGACGCGAAGGCGGCCGGCATGACCGACGTCCAGTGGGACATCTGGAACGAGCCCGACTGGAGGCCCTTCTGGGACCGGCCGCAGTCCCAGTACCTGGCGATGTGGAAGCGGTCCTACCAGAAAATCCGGGCAGCGTTCCCCAACGCGGTCATCTCCGGCCCCAGCACCGCCGGCGATCCCACCGAGCCCTCCGTGTCGGCCTGGTGGGACGTCTACCTCGACTACGTCAAGGCCAACAACGTCGTCCCGAACATCTTCAGCTGGCACGACCTGCCCGGCGACCCCGTCAACGACGTTCCGGTCGTACGGCAGAAGCTGGCGGCCCGGTCGCTGACCACGAACCGCCCGTTCCAGGTCAACGAGTACGCCACTCGCTCCGAGCAGAACGTGGGCCGCGGCGGCTGGTACATCTCCCGCCTGGAGCGCGCCGGAGTCGACGGCCTGCGGGCCAACTGGGGTGACGCCAACCTGCACGACCTCATGGCGAGCCTGCTCACCAAGACCAGCACCGGCCAGTACCAGCCGCGGGGTGAGTGGTTCCTCTACCGCTACTACGGTTCGCAGACCGGCAACGTCGTCAAGGTCACCCCGGGCACCGGCACCGACGGCCTGGCGACGAAGGACAACACCGCCAAGAACGCGAAGATCCTGCTCGGCAGCAACGGCAACACCGGCAACGTCACCGTCGGCCTCAACCGCCTGGACACCACCTCCGTCGTCGAGAACGGCCGCGTCCGTGCGGTCGTGCAGCGTATCCCGGAGAACGGCGGCGCCGCCGTGTCCGGCCCGGTCACCGTCTCCGACCAGACTCTGACCGTCAGCGGCAACTCCGCTTCCGTCACCGTGCCGTGGACGGACTCCAGGGACGGCTACACCGTCACCCTGCTCCCGCCGTCCAACACCGCGATCTCCACGGTCGCGGCCGTCCAGCACAGCAACCAGTGCCTGGACGACACCAACCTGTCGACCGCCAACGGCACGCAGTACCAGCAGTTCCACTGCGAGGGCGGCTACCAGCAGATGTTCGACTTCAAGCCGGTCGCGGGCCGGGCGAACACCTACACGGTGGTCAACCAGCACAGCGGCAAGTGCCTGGACGTCTCGGGCCGCTCCACGGCCAACGGCGCCGCCGTCCTCCAGTACACCTGCAACGGCGCCACCAACCAGATGTTCACCCTCAACCCCGTCACCGCCCTGGGTAACAGCAAGGACTACCAACTGACCGCCGTGCACAGCGGCAAGTGCGTCGACGTCAGCGAAATCTCGACGGCACCCGGAGCAAAGATCCACCAGTGGACCTGCGACCCGGCAAGCACCCTGACCAACAAGAAGAACCAGATCTGGCGCCTGCTCGGCAAGAACTGAGCCCGGCCTGGCACATCCGACGGGGTCTCCCGGCTGTTGCCGGGGGACCCCGCTCGTGCCAGTCGAGCCACCTAAGTGGTCGGCTCCGGAGGCCCGTTCGGGCGTGGACTCCGGAGCCGGGGCCCATGCGTGTCGGTGCGTCAGATGCCGCGGGTGGGGCCGACGTCTGAGTCGGATTCTTGCCAGAAGGAGGGCAGCAGTCGATGTTTGACTGCGCGCATGATCGTCACACAGCCGGACAACGCCCGCCTCTTCCGCTCCCTGCACACCCCCACTGAGCCTCTCGCGCTCGCCAACGCCTGGGATGTCGCGAGTGCCCTCGTCATCGAGGCCGCGGGCGCCTCCGCGATCGCCACGACCAGTGCCGGCGTCGCCTGGTCACTGGGTTGTCCAGACGGCGACATCCTTCCCCGGGACCGGGCGCTGGAACTGATCGGCCGCATCGTCGCTGCCGTCGCGGTTCCGGTCACCGCTGACATCGAGGGCGGGTACGGCAAGAACGCCGCTGACGTTGCCGAGACCATCGCCGGGGTGCTCGCGGCGGGCGCTGTCGGCGTCAACATCGAGGACGGCACCCGACCTCCGACAGAGCTCGCAGCGCGGCTGGCCACGGCCCGGCAGACCGCCGACCGCACCGGCGCGGACCTGTTCCTCAACGCCCGAATCGACACCTTCCTGTCCGGGCCTGGCGACCCGGACACCCGCCTGAAGGAAACCTTGTCCCGGGCGCACATGTACGTCGATGCGGGCGCGGACGGCATCTTCGTCCCCGGCGTCACCGACACCGCCACCATCGCGGCGCTGGCCAGGGACATCTCCGTACCGCTGAACGTCATGGCCGGCCCCGGCACCCCGACCGTTGCCGAGCTCGGCGCCCTAGGCGTGGCCCGCGTCAGTCTCGGATCGGGCGTGGCACAGGTCGCCTACGCTGCAGCCCGCCGCGCCGCGAAGGATCTCTTCGGCACCGGCGGCTACGACTCCCTCGCCGACGGCATGGCCTTCCCGGAACTCAACGCGCTGCTCTCCGAGCCCCACTGACCCTGGCCGAGCCGGACGGAACGGCCATGACGGCCAGCCGGTGGTGAACGCCCGTCGGCTGCGCGTGAAGTCGTGGTCCGGTACTGCCCACCGCATGGGCCGCCAGCGCTCCGGCGACCCCTATGAGAACCCCTAGCACCCCGACCGTAAGGGAGTTGGCCAGCACGCTGGAGCTCCAGGCGAGGGCTGTGCCGATGCCCACGGCGCCTCCGGGCGCGTCTTGGGGGAGGGCGTCTCGTCAGACCTTCTCGACTCGTACGGAGTGCCCCGCGAGAAGTTGATTCATGTCGTCGGTGTCGGAGGTGAAGACAGTTGTCTGAGCTCCCTGCGTGGCTTCCCGCCCGGCCACGGCCGCCGGAACGGCGTCGATAGCGTACTTATGCCCATGCAGGCCGGCTGCTTTGAGCATGTCGCGCGCCATGGCGATCACCTGGTCGTCCGTGTGCACGACGCGGATCCGGGACAGCGTCCAGTTCCACAGTGCCTGCCTCGACGTTTCGCGAGGGTCCCATGCTTCCAAGGTCGTGAGCGCCGAGGTCACGATCGGGATGTCCAGCCGCGGAGCCGTCTTGATCAGCGCGGCCATCTCCCGATCGCCCTGAACCGCCTTGGAAAGAGCCTCGGAGTCGAACACGAAGACGCGCTGTCGCGGCCGGTGCAGCTTTGCTCGGGCGGTGCGGCTCACGCGGCCTCGTCCGAACTCGAACGCTGCTCGTCATGCCAGCCGTCGATGGCGGCGATGCGGTCCAGCGCTGCTTGCTGCTCTTCGTCCGTCACGGCGCCGTACTCGTCTTCGAGGTGTCCGGCCAACTCGCGCAGTCGGTCCATGGCGTCCTGGTGAGCGGCGGCGGCGGCGATGTAGCCGGACACCCCGCGCGCGTCGACGCGTTCCTTGATTGATTCCACTAGCTCTTCCGGCACGGTGATGGTGATCTTCCGGGTTGCCATACTTCAAGTATGCACGTTGCGTGCGTCGCAGTCTGCTCTTTTCGGGCCGATGCGCGTCACCCTTGGTTCGTCTGATCCGTCCTGGTCAAGGCCTCGGTGATCAGGCGGGTGGCGAAGTCCTGGTCGTCGGTGACCCTGTTGATGTGTTCCGCGAGGAGGACGGCTGTGGCTTCCAGGGGAGTCATCTCGGCGTCGGTCCAGGGGCCGTACTGTTCGCGCCACAAGTTGGGGCTGAGGCCGGTGCCCGCGGCGATGAGGAGGCCGGCCATGGTGGGGATGACCTCGGGGCGGAAGGTCTTGGGCATCATGCGCATCGTCGCCACGAGGGCGGGCACCACGTACTCGATGACGTCCTTGTCGTGGTCCTCGCAGGCTTTCCGCAGCCACTCCATGAACGAGTAGATGAGCGTGCCCGTGCCGTCCAGCAGCTCGTCGATTCCCGTGGGGCCCAAGGACGCGGCGAACTGCTCGACCATCTGCTGCTGTTCGGCGTCGCTCTCGCTATCGGTCTCGGTCTTGCTGTCGTAGATGGCTTTGAGTCGAGAGTCGATCATCATGAGCGCTCCGCCGATGTCGCCGACGGGTGCGTACTTGGGGTCACAGGGCGATGACATCGGGCTCCTCCTCATGCGACCGCAGTGGGTAGCGCGGCATGTTCGTACGGTAGTCGGCGATCGGGCGGCGGGTCGGCAGTCTGGCGAATTCCAGCGGGAGTTCGCCTGCCGTCGCTCAGCCCGTAGTCACCTCACCTCAGAGGTCGTCGCCCGGAGCCTCGTCGCGCTGCTGCTGCGTTCGCCCTCGGATGACACCGACCACCACCCCGAATCCCAGGCCGAGCGCGATCCCGAGACCCACATTGTCCGCGAGCACCCCGAGGGGGATGCCGAAGGCCATGCCAAGGGGTATCCAGAGTGCGAGCGCGTTGTCGGTGGACGAGTCGTTGGACCCGTCCTCTTCTCCCCGTTTCGTCATGTGGTCATTCTGCATGTCGGGGTCAACACCGCTGGGGGCCTGCGGAGCATCCTGAATGGTTGGGCCGGACGGGGCGGGTGCAGGAGGTTCGTTTAGGGTTTCGGCATGTCGAGTGCAGCGGGCGTGGGGGGCGGAGTGCCGTATCGCCGCAGGCGGCGGGGGGCGTTGAGCCGGGCGGCGGTTGTGGATACCGGGCGGGGGATCGCCGAGCAGGAGGGGCTGGACGCGGTCACGATTCGGCGGGTGGCAGCTGAGCTCGGTGTGTCGCCGATGGCGCTGTACCGGCATGTGTCGGACAAGCGTGAGCTGGTCGTCGCGATGCTCGATGATGTGGCTCGGCACCTTCCGGGTCTGCCAGAGGGCGGGGAGTCCCGGGAGCTGCTGGCGCTTGCCTTTGTCGGACTGCGTGACCATCTGGCTGCCAGCCCTTGGGCGGTGGAGGCGTTGCGCGGCGGTGAGCTGTTCGGGCCGGCCGTACTGCCGTATCTGGAGCGGGTGTTGGAGCTGCTCGAGCGGGCGGGGCTCGGTGAGCGGGAGGCCGTGGATGCGTACTGGGCGCTGTGGTGGTTCACCTTCGGGCATCTGACCAATCTGCCCGCGACGTTGCCAGCGGCCCGTCGCGAGAGGCTGGGGTTGTTGTTGAGGTCCGGGGCGGAAGAGCTGCCGCGGGTTCGGCGTATGGCTGATGTGCCCCTGGATCCGGGGGCTGCCGGCAGGGCGTTCCGGGCCGGGTTGGACGCGTTGATCGACGGGCTGCTGCCGCGCTGATTCCGCGTCGTCGCACCGGTATGTGACGTGGGTGCGAGTGAGGTCCCCGTGGCCTGAAGTTCCTCTTCCTCATTGCCCGTTGTGGCGCTCTGACCTTTAGTGTACGTAGTACACAAAGGCTCTGAGAGGTGGCCCATGACCGAACGGTCCCCGGACGCGGACAACGACAAGGCTCCGACCGCGGAGGCCGGTTCCGCGTCCCCCGACGGCGGCAGCCGCTGGCTGCTCGCGATGACGTGTCTGGCCGCTGTACTGATCACTCTCGACATCACCGTCGTCAACGTCGCCCTCCCGCAGGTGGCGGCCGATCTCGACGCCCAACTCGGGGATCTGCAGTGGGTGGTGAACGGCTACACGCTGATGTTCGCCGCGCTGCTCCTGCCCGCCGGCTCCATATCCGACCGCATCGGCCGCCGGCCGGTGTTCCTGGTCGGCGTGGCCGTGTTCACGTTGGCCTCGCTTGTCTGTGGTGCGGCGCCGAGTGTCGGCTGGCTCATCGCGGGGCGTGCGATTCAGGGCGTCGGTGGGGCGCTGGTGTTGTCCACCGCGCTGGCGTTGATCGCGGGCGCGTTCACCGGTCGGGCGCGGCAGTCGGCGATCGGCGCGTTCTCCGCGGCGGGCGGCGCGGCCGCGGCCATGGGGCCGCTGATCGGCGGGCTCGTGGTGGACGGGCTCGACTGGCGCTGGATCTTCTACCTCAACCTGCCGGTCTGCGGGTTCGTCATCGTGGGGATGCTGCTGCGGGTCCGGGAGAACGCCGATGTCCAGGCGGTGGGGTCGGCGGGCCGCCGTTTCGACATGGTGGGTACGGTGCTCGCCGTGGCCGCTCTGCTCGGGATCAACTACGGGCTCGTGGCCGGTCCCGAGGACGGCTGGACCGAGGCGGGCACGGTCGCTCCGCTGGTGGGCGGGGCAGTGCTGATCGCCGGTTTCGTCTGGTGGGAGTGGCGGCTGAAGGACCGGGCGATGTTCGACATCCGGCTTATGGCCATCCCCTCGTTCAGCGGGGCCATCCTGCTCAGTTTCGTGTGCCGGGTGATCTCCTTCGGCGTACTGCCGTATCTGATCCTGTGGCTGTCGGGCGCGCTCGGCTACTCGCCGCTGGACACCGGGCTGCGCCTCCTCGCGATGACCGTGCCGATCATGCTGGTGGCACCGCTCAGCGCGGTCATCCAGAAGCTGATGCCGGTCCAGGTGGTGATGGCTCTCGGCACCGCCCTGGTGGGCGTCGGCCTGTTCACGCTGGTGGGGATGGGCCCCGGGGACGCGTGGACGACGGCACTTCCGGGGCTGGTCCTGATGGGGGTGGGCGGGGCGATCGTCTTCCCGCCGCTGATGGGTCTTGCGGTGGACGTGGTCGCGCCCGAACGCGCGGGCATGGCCTCCGGCATGACGAACACGTTCTTCCCGCTGGGCACGGCCTCCGGGGTCGCCGTCCTCGGCGCCCTGTTCAGCGCCCGCATCGGCGACGGGCTTTCGTCGGCCGAACTCACCGAGCTCGGGGTGCCGTCCGCGGCCCAGGACGGCGTGCGGGAGGCCGTGTCCTCGGGGCAGTTCGAGCAACTCGCGCAGGGACTTCCGCCCGCGGCGCGGGAGGGCGTACTTGAGGCGGCGCGGGGCGCGTTGACGGATGGGCTGGCGCAGATCAGCCTGATCGCGGGTGTGGTGGCGATGGTCGGGGCGGTGGTCGCGCTGGTCCTGATCCGGGGCAAGGACCGGCTGGCGGTGGCGGTCCCGGAGGAGCAGGCCGCGGAGGCACCTGCCTGACGGTTCACGGCAGGAAGGCGGGCCGCGTCCTTTCCGAGGGCGCGCCCGCGCGGCCCGCCGCGCTTCGGTGGCTGGCGCCGGCGACCAGCGCTGAGCTCGTCTGCGGGTTCGTGGTGGCTGGTCGCGCCCCGCGGCGAGCCGCAAATGTCACAGCCCCGCGCCCCTGAAGGGCCTGCGGGCCCTCGCCGGTTGCCGCTGGCCAGGTCCTCTACGCCGCCCCGGCCGGGGCGTACGGCGCTCCCGGGCGGGGCGCGGTCCTTTGATCCGTCAGCTCTGCCCTGCGCGCGGGTCGACCATGCCTGCCCCAGGCCCAGCAACGGCGGGGCAGACACAGGCTCCCAGCGGGCCCAACGAACCCAAGGGACAAGGAACATCACGCCGACACGGCGGTCTTCTCGGGCTTCTTCTCGGCCGGGATGCGGTGCAGCCCCTTGCGGTCGTACCAACTGGTCGTGCCGAAGCCGAACAGCGTGGTGACCGCGAGGCCGACCGCCATCATCACCCACCCCCGGGTCAGGCCCGCGTCGGCCCGGGCGTCGTAGTAGAGGATCGAGCGGAGACCGTCGGTGATCTGCCGCAGCGGCTCGAACTCCGCGAGGAAGCGGTAGAAGCCGGGCAGCGCCTCGATCGGCGTGGCGGCGCCGGCCGTCGGCACCGCCATCGCGATGAAGAACAGTGTGACCACCAGCATGCCGGGCGTACCGAAGGCGGCGAGGAGGGTGAGCGCGCCGATCCCTGTGACGGCGATGGCGCACACCGAGAACAGCCACAGCAGCGGCAGATGGGCGGCGTCCATGCCCATGATGCCGACCGCGCCCGCCATGACCAGGGTGCCCATCAGCAGGGACAGACCGGCCATGAGAGTGCTGCTGATGGCGAGGGTCTGTACCCGGGTGGCCTGGATGAGCGGGCGGTGCAGACGCAGCGGGCCCATGTCGTTGTGGGTGTAGCCGAGGGCGTGGTCGACCTGGCCGCTGATGACGTTGGCGGAGAGCATGCCGCAGACCACCAGGACGAGCGCGTAGTAGAACGCCGTCATGCCCAGGCCGCTGTGTGAGTCGAGGGGATGCCCGTCCTTGACCGTGACGGCGGCCGGGTCGGCGAGCAGGACGCGCGCCGCGACGGGCAGTTTCGCCTGCCCGGTCCCGCTCTGGGCGGTCAGCTCCTTGCCCACCTGGAGCGAGGCGTTCTCGGCCGCCTGCGTCGTCGCCGCCCGGGCCAGGCTGGAGCCCACGCTGCCGGCGGACTGGTTGGTCAGTACCGTCAGCGTCGGGCGGGCCGGGGTACCGGTGGTCGCGGTGCTGGTCAGTGCGGTGGTCGAGGAGGTGAAGTTGGCCGGGACGACGAGCGCGCCGTAGAGCTTGCCCTCGCCGAGCTCCTCCTTCGCCCTTTTCTCGTCCATCACCTTCCAGTCGATCTCGCCTGCGCTCGCAGTGGACTCGATGATCGACTCGGTGATCCGCGCTCCCAGGTTGGTCTCCTGGCCATCGACAGCAGCCCCTTTGTCGGCGTTGACCAGACCGACGGGCAGCTTCTTCATGTGACCGACCGGATCGATGTTGGCACCGACGTACAGCACGGTGAACAGCAGAGCGAGTAGGCCTGTGATCACGCCGTTGACGATCCACAGGGGTGTGGCGCGCAGGACGCGGAAGGGGTGAATCGCACTCATGACTTAACTCCGGTGGCTTCGTGCATCTTCGGGAACAGCGTTTGTCGGCGGGTTCGGGAGGCGGTTGGCGATCAACTGGCTGGCGAATGTCAAGGAGATCTGACGGCACTGGGGAGGCGGGAACGTGGGACGGCCGGCCGCGTGTCCGGGCGGCTGGCCGTCTGGGCAGGTACCGCAGGACCTGGAAGAGAACTGCCTCGGGAGCATCGGTACAGCCATGGTCCGGCTGCGGATCTCCGTGTTCGTGTGGGCTGGTGTTGTTCGCGGAGGTCGGCTGCCTGGGGGGAGGGTTTTCTCGGGTCGGCGGGAAAGGGAACGGGCTTCAGCGGCGCAGGTTGCGGGAGATGTCCCGCATGGCGTCGATGGTTTCCTGCTCGTCTTGTTCCGTACCGTGGTCGCTGAGTTTCACGATCACTGTCTTCTCGGCCGGATTGACGTAGATGTACTGGCCGTAGACGCCTACCGCGCTGAAGTCGCCCGTGGCGCCGCTGGGATGCCACCACTGGGCGGAGTAGCTCCATCCGTCGGCCATCGTCACCGCGGGGGTACTCAGGCGGTCGATCCAGGCTTGGGGGACGATCTGGCGGTCGCCGGCTCGGCCGTTGTCGAGGACTAGCTGTCCTATCTTGGCGAAGTCGCGGGCGGTGGCGTTCAGGCAGCAGAAGGACTTCTCCGTCCCGCCCTCGCGGTCCAGGTTCCAGGTGGCGTCGTTTTCTGCGCCCATGGGCTGCCAGATGCGCTCCTGGAGTAGCGCCGCCACGGATTTGCCCTCCACACGGTGCAGGATCTGGCCCAGGAGCTGGGTGTCCACGCTGCGGTACTCGGCCTTGCTGCCCGGGGTGAAGCGCAGGGCGCGGTTGTCCTTGACGAAGTTCGGCAGGTCGGTGGTGAGGTACATCCGCGGGGTGCCGGTCCTGGGTATGCCGCTGTAGTCCTCGCTCACGTCGATGCCGCTGGTCATGTCCAGCAGGTGGCGCACGGTGATCTGGTCGTAGGCGCCGCCCTTTCTGAGTTCGGGCAGCAGGTCCACCAGGAGGTCGTCCTCGCTCAGGTGTCCTGCGGCGATGGACTGTCCGACCATCAGGGAGATCACGGACTTCGCGGTGGACCAGGAGCCGTGACGGGTCTGGGCGTCGACGCCGTCGCGGTACCACTCGTGAAGCAGGCGGCCGTCGCGCAGGACCAGGAAGGCGTTGGCGTGGGTGTCCGTCAGGAATTGCCGGGTGTCCTTGCGCCCGTCCTTCCACGGCACCGTGACCGGCAGCGGCACCGGGGCTTCCGGCAGCGGTGCCGGCTTGGTGGACGCGGACACTGTACGGGCCGGGAAGAGGGTGCCTTGCTGCGAGGGCGGGGTGTTCGACAGACGGGTGAGGGAGAGGGGGGACGGGAGGCTGAGGGCCGCCGTGGCCGCCCAGGGGCCGGCGATGAGAACCGTCAGAGCCGTCGGTACGGCGATGGCGGCCCGCCGGTGCCGGGCGAGGAATGCGCGCAGGGACGAAGGGGGCGCCACAGGAGTCTCCCGAGTCGTGAATGACAGGCATATGGATGACGGCCGTTATGGATAACAGTCGTTATTGATGACGACTGTAATCTAGGCTGGGCTCCCAAGCAACCGAAGAGAGAAGGCCCCGATGCCCCAGGCCCCTGACACCCGCCGCACGGAACTCCTTGACGCCGTCGTCGCCCACCTGGCCGAGCACGGCATGGCCGGCCTCTCCTTCCGTCCGCTGGCCAAGGCGCTGGGGCAGAGCACCTACGTGCTCACCTACCACTTCAAGGACAAGAGCGGCCTGCTCGCCGCCGTCCTCGACCACCTCGACCAACAGGAACGCGAGGCGCTGCAGGAGTGGGCATCCCAGGCGCCGCCGAGCTCGCCGGGTGCAGGGATCCTCGCCTTCTGGCACTGGCAGATCAGGCCGGAGGCACTCCCACTCGTCCGCCTCGGCTACGAGATCTTCGGGCTGCTGTCGAGCGGACGCATCAGCGGCCATCACCCGCGCATGATCGAGGAGTGGATCGACTTCATTGCTCACCAGCTCATGGCATACGGCTGGGGAGCGCGGGCCGCGCGCATCGATGCCACCCTCATCTCCGCGGCCGTCTCCGGGCTCATTCAGGACTACCTCGTCACAGGCGACCTGCCCAGGATCGAGGAGGCCCTGACCCGCCTCGCCGAATACATCGATGCGCCGGGTCCGGACAGCGAGTAGCCCCTCCCGGCCGCGCCTGGGGGCAATGATCAATGTCGAGGAGAAGTTTTGACAGGCCGTGATCCCGTACCGCGTTGTGCTGGACCTGACATCGGATCCGGGTGCCCCGGCCGTGCGGCTCCGCGGTCGGTTGTTTCATAGGTGGTCGCTCGTGAAACACCCGCCCGCCGGGCGGTCCACCTGCGGCGCCCCCGCGGGCTCCCCCTGCCGCACCGGCAAGGGCAAGGTGGCCATCCAGTACCACACCGCCCGCTTCCGCCTCGTGCCCCAACTCGCCAAGGCGCTCAGCGTGCCGACCCCGGCCGTACGCAAGCCGGGGTCGGTATGGACCGAGCTGCTCCAGCCGGTGAGCGCCAGCGCCGAACCGGTCGGGCACGTCCGCCTCGGCTACGCGCGCGCCTCGACCACCCGGCAGCCCCTCGACGCACAGCTCGACTCCCTCGCCGAAGTCGGGGTCACCCGCGTCTTCTCAGAGAAGATCTCCACCGGCGCCACCCGGCGCCCCGAGCTGGACGCCGTCGTGAAGCTCGCCGGAGAGATTCGCTCCTCCGGCGTCGCCGTCACCCTCGTCGTGCACGAACACAAGCGGCTCGGTCGCGGTATCGAACTCGCCATGCTCGCCGAAGAGCTGAAGGCCAGCGACGTCGGCCTGGAGTTCCTCACGGGGGAACTGAAGGGCTCGCACGACCCCTCCGGGATCGTCTTCACCGTGCTGGCGGCCATGTCCGGTATGGAGCGCGAGTACATCCGCGACCGCACCCTTGAAGGCCACGAGTCCGCGCGCCAGCGCGGCAAGACCATCGGCGGCGCGGGCGTCACCGACGAGTCCATGCTGTCCATGGCCCTCCACCTGCGCGACCAGGAGATGAGCCTGCGCGACATCGCCAAGCGGCTCGTCATCACCACCGGCACGAAGAAGGGCCAGCACCCCTCACCCGCCACCGTCATGCGGATGCTGCGCGAGCACGACGAGAAGGCCGCCATGGCGGCGAGCGTGTGATCATCCGCTACTTTGCGGCTGGTGTCTGAGCTATGACACCGGGGCCTACCCCAAGCGCCCCGAGCTTCCCCGCCGTTGGCCTGCGACCTGTATCGGGACGCGGCCGTACGCCGTATCCCGATGCGTCGCTGGGGGAGCCATCCCGAAGAAGGGCGCCCCCAGCGACGTACGAGCGAACGAAGACGCCTGTGGGCGCGAGCAGCAACTGCTCGCGCCCACAGGCGTCTTGTGTGTTCCGGCCCGGAACGGCGCTTGTCCGGCCCGGAGGTGCGCTCACCGGAGGTGTTCGCTCAGAGGACGCCCTCCTCCAGGACCTCCCAGCCGCCGGACTCGGTCACCAGCTCCGCGATCCGGCGGATCGTGGGCCCGGCGAAGAACTCGGCCAGGGGCACCTCGGCGCGCAGCTCCTGCCGGGCGCGTTCGATGAAGCGGATGGCTCGGACGCTGTCGCCGCTCAGGGTGAAGAAGCTGTCGTCGCGGCCGATGGCTTCGGTCGGGGTGTCGAGGAGGTCGGCCCATAGCCGTGCCAGGGCCAACTCCAGGTCGCCTTGCGGGGGTTCACCGGCAGCGCGTACGGGATCCTGGTCGGCGGCCAGCTCCCGTACCCGGGCTCGGTCCACCTTGCCGTTGGTGCTCAGCGGCAGTGACGGGAGTGGTGTCAGGCGGTCGGGCACCATGTGGGCGGGCAGGCGGTCCGCCGCCCAGCGGAGCACCTCCGCCGGGTCGAGGCCGGGCTGCTCCCCGGCCCCGGTCCCGACCACGGCCCCGGTTCCGACGAGGGCCTCGGCCTCGGCTCCGGCTCCGGCTCCGGCCTCGGCCCTGGCTCCGGCCTCGACCCCAGCCCCAGCCCCGGCAGGCACCAGCGCCCCCACCAACCGTCGCCGCGCCCCCTCCCCGGCGACCACCACAACCGCGTGCTCCACCCCCGGATGCCCGGCCAACACCGTCTCGATCTCGCCCAGTTCGATCCGATGGCCGCGGAGTTTGACCTGGTGGTCGCGCCTGCCGAGGAACTCGAGCAGGCCGCCGGGGCGGTAGCGGCCGAGGTCGCCGGTGCGGTACCAGCGTTCACCGGAGTCCGTCGCGACGAACTGGCGGGCCGTGAGGTCGGGTGCGTTGCGGTAGCCGTCGGCGACGCCCGTGCCGCCGATCCACAGTTCGCCCGCGACCCAGTCGGGGCAGTCGCGGCCCCGCTCGTCCACGACGCGGTAGCGCTGGTTGCGCAGCGGATAGCCGTACGGGATCGACCGCCACTCGGGATCGACCCGCTCGACCTCGAAGGCGTTGGACCAGATCGACGCCTCGGTCGCGCCGCCGAGGGCCACCAGGCGGCAGCCGGGCGCGGTCTCGGCGAGGCGGCCGGGCAGGTCGAGGCCGACCCAGTCGCCCGACACCATGGCCAGCCGCAGATCCGCGGACGCCGGCTGGTCCTCCCGTACGACGAGGAGCATGTCCAGCAGCATCGGCACGGTGTTCCACACCGTGACCCGGTGCGCGCGGACCAACTCGCTCCAGCGGTGCGCGTCCCGGCGTTCGGACTCGGCGATGGTGACCACCGCTCCGCCGGCGCCGAGCAGTCCGAAAACGTCGTACACCGACAGGTCGAAGTCCAGGGCGGAGACGGCCAGTACCCGGTCCTCGGGGCCGACGCCGAAGCGCTCGTTGATGTCCTCGACCGTGTTCGCCGCAGCCCAGTGGGCGATCTCGACGCCCTTGGGCTCGCCCGTGGAACCCGAGGTGAAGATGACGTACGCGAGCTGGGAGCCGGGCACGTCCACGAGGCCTTCGGCGCGTGCACACCGAGCGGCGTCCTCGACGAGCAGCGGGCGTGCGCCGGCCGGCCAGTCCCCGGCGTCCCTCGTGGCGGCGTCGGTGAGGGCAACGGTCAGTCCGGCGGTGCGGAAGATGCGTTCGCGGCGCAGCGGCGGCTGGTCGACGCCGACCGGGACGTAGGTCGCGCCCGCCGCGAGGACGCCGAGCACGGCGGCGATCTGCTCCGGCCCCTTCGGGAGCGTCACGCCGACCAGGTCGCCGGGCCGGACGCCGGCGGAGGCGAGCAGGGTGGCGATGCGCAGGGCCTGGTCGGCCAGTTCGCCGTAACGGACCGTGGCCTGACCGGAAATGCCGGAGATGACGGCCACCGCGTCCGGCTGCCGGGCGGCGTGGTCGAAGAACGGGTGGTGGAGGAGGGTGGTGTGCTGTTCCGCTCCGGTCGCGTTGACCCCGGCACGGACCTCGCGCTGCGCGGGTGGCAGCAGCTCGGGCACCGGGGCCTGCCAGTCTGCCGTGCCCAGCAGGTCCAGCAGCCGCAGATAGGCGGCGAACATGTCGTCGAGCACGCCACCGGGGAACAACTCCTCGACCGCGTCCCAGTTCAGCGACACCCAGGGGCCGTCGGGACCGTCGTTCACCTCGACGACCTGGTGGTCGAGCCACACCTGAGGGGTCTGCGAGATGCCCCAGACCTGCTGGTCGAACGGCTCCTTCGGGCGCGCGGCCAACTCGGTGACAGCACCCAGCGCGCTGGTGAACACCACCGGCACCGCCACCTCCTGACGGCCCGTCCGGCGCGACAGCTCCCGCAGCACGTCCACCGCCGAGACCTCGCGGTGGGCGAGGTCCTTCGACAGCCGCTCCTGCAGCCTGCGTACCCGCGCCAGCCAGGCGTCGGCGCCCCCGGGCTCGTACGCCACCAGCATCAGCGAGGTGAAGTCGCCCAGTACCCGGTCCACATGGGGATGCACCTCGGCCCGGTCGAACAGCGTCACCGTCAGGGTCATGTCCTCCCGGCCGCTCCACGCGCCGAGCACCTCGCAGAACGCCGACAGGAGTACGGCCGACGGCGTCAGCCCATGCTCGCGGGCACGCCCCGACAGCACCGCCCACCGCTCGGCATCGAGCGCGGCCGTACGCCGGGTGAAGTGCGGCTTCGCCACCTGCGCCGGGTCGGTGCGCAGGGGCAGCGCCGGGGCGGGCGGCAGGCTCTCGACGCGCTCCAGCCAGTACTTCTCGGCGGCGGCGAGCGCGTCCGGATCCGGGGATACGCCGAGGACGTAGTCGCGGAACGACAGGTCTACGGGCGGGAGTTCGGCCCGCGGATTCTCGTAGAGGGTGCCGAGTTCGGCGTAGAAGGTGAGGACGCTCAGGGCGTCCAGGACGAGGTTGTCCAGGCCGATGCCGATCCGGGCGCGACGCCCGTGCCGTACGACGCGGATGTCGAACAGCGGCCACTGGGACGGGTCGAAGACCTGGTGGGACATGGCCTCGCGGAGGTCGGCGAGGGCCGTGGGTTCCCCGTCGCCGGGCTCCGACTCGTCCGGCTTCGCCTCGGTGACGGGCACGGTGAAGCGGGGAACCTCCGGGAGTACGCGGATGTCGCCCCGTTCGTCGAAGACCGCGCGCAGCATCTCGTGGCGGGCGACCAGCCGGTTGACGGCTTCCTCCAGGCGGGGCACGTCCAGGCCGGTGACGTCGTACTCGCGGTAGAAGTGGCAGCCGATCCCGCCCAGGGTGAAGCCTTCGGCACGGCCCAGCCAGTACGACCGCTGCACATCGGTCGGCGGGAAGGGGTCGTGGCGGTGGTCCGGGTCGGGGCGCAGTACGGGGGCGGCGGGCGCCTGCTGGTCGGGCTGGCCCGGCCGCAACTGGGCCGCGAAGTCCGCGAGTTCGGGGTGCTCGAACAGCGCGGTGATCTCGGCGCCTTCGAAGCCGGCGGCGCGCAGGCGGCTCAGGCAACGAGTGGCGAGCAGGCTGTCGCCGCCGAGCACGAAGAAGCTGTCCTGGCGGTCGATGCCGGAGACGCCGAGGATCTCGGCCCACAGATCCGCCACGGCCTCTTCGACCGGGCCGCGGGGGGCGCCGCCTTCTACGGCCGGGTCGGCCAGGTCGGTGGGGATGCACGGGGTTGCTGCAGAGGGTTCATTCCCCAATCCCGCCCCTTCCCGAAGCCAGGGGCTCTGCCCCCGGACCCCCTTCGGGGCTACGCCCCGGACCCCGTTTCGGGGGCCAGCCCCCGAACCCCCGGTCCTCAAACTCCCCCAGCTACCGCTGGCGGGACCCCCAACAGGCTGATTGTCACCGGGGATCGTGGAGTCGGCCTCGGGGCGACGGTCTGTCGGCTCGACGTCGGTCCCGAGGCCGTGGTCCGCCCCCGTGACCGGCGACTGCCCCCGGCTCACCCCGAGCACATCGACGCGGCCGCCGGGCAAATACCGGGCGCGTACTCCCGTCGGCTGCCCGTCGACCTCCAGCTCGCCGGGCACCAGCTCGGGACGGGTCCGCCCCCGCGCGTCCACCACCCGGGAACGGCCGCCGCCGCCCGCATCATCGGCAGTCGCCGTGCCGCCAGGCACGGGGTCGGGCACGGCCCGGTCCCACGCGGCGTCCGTTCCCTCGTCGGCCAGCAGCTCAAACAAGGCCCGGTACGCGGTGAACATCGCGTCGAGCATGCCCTGCGGGAACAACCCTTCCCTGGCATCCCAGTTGACCAGCAGACCGCCCCGCACCTCCGACAGCTGGGCGTCCAGCCAGACCTGCGGCACCTGGGAGATGACCCACTCGGGCTGCCCGAAGTGCTCCTGGAACTCCTCCGAGAACAGTTCCCCGACGTTCAGCGCACTGGTGTAGACGACGGGCGCGAGCACCTGTTCGCCGCGGTGGGCGCGGGACAGGTCGCGCAGTACCTCGACTCCGGAGTACGCGCTGTGCCCGGCGGCGTCCTGGAACGTGGACTGGATGTGCCGGGCGCGATCGGTGAAGGGGGCGGTGCGGGACGTATCGACGGCGAGGAGTACGGAGTTGGTGAAGTCGCCCACCACCCGGTCGACGTCCGGATGGAACCTCTCCCGCTCGAACAGCGGCAGGTTCAGCAGGAACCGGGGATGCTCGCTCCACGCGGACATCACCTCCGCGAACACGGCCGCCGCCGCCATGGCGGGCGTGACCCCGCGCCGCTGGGCCCGCTCGGTGAACCGCGCCCGCTGCTCGGGCGTGAACCGGAAGTGACGCCGGGTCACGCGGGTGTGCTCGCCGTCGAGCGCGTCGTCGACCAGGGGTAGGGCGGGGCCCGCGGGCAGGTCGGCCAGGCGTTCCCGCCACCAGGCGCGGGCCCGGTCGTGCGCGTCGGCGCGGCGGGTGGCGCGGGCGGCGAGGTAGCTGGGGAAGTCGTAGCCGACGGGTGCCGGTTGCTCGTCGGGGCGGGCGTACAGGCGGGCCAGGTCGGTGAGCAGGATGCGGAAGCTCATGGCGTCCGCGACGAGCATGTCCAGGTTGACGTGGGTGTGACTGGTGCCGTCCGGCAGCAACGACAGCTGGACGTCGAAGACCTCGCCGACGGTGATGTCGAGCCAGCGGTGAGAGAGCCGGTCGCGCAGGCCGAACAGCGCGCGCTCCGCCTCCTCCGGTGTCGCGGACCGCCAGTCGTGCACAGTCAGCCCCGGCCACGGCGGCTCGGGCAGAACGTGCTGAAGCCCGTCCTCATCGACCCGTACCCGCAGCATCGGATGGTGCCGCAGCAGCGCCCGTACGGCCTGCTCCAGCCGCTCGGCATCCACGGCGGGCCCGCTGAACTCGTGGTAGAAGTGCGCCCCGACGCCACCGAACCGCTGCCCGCGCGCCCGGCCGACCCAGTACGCGTGCTGCATCGGAGCCAGCTCGAAGGGGGCGGCGAGATCAACCCTGGGAGCGGGCTCACTGTCCGGGGCGGTGGTGGCGGTACGCGCCAGGAGGTGCCGCCAGGCGGCGAGGGTGGGCGTGCGGGTGAGGTCGGCGAACTCGACGTCGGAGCCCGCCGCGCGCAGTGAACTGGCCACTTTCATCAGGGAGATCGAGTCGAGCCCGATCTCGATCAGGTTGTCGTCGTCCGCTATGGAGCCCTCGGGCTCGTCCAGCAGCTCGGCTATCTGTCGGCGTGCGTCCTCGACGAGATCGCTTGCCTCATCGTGTGCCTCTTCGACGAGATCGTGCGTGGGGCTGCCCACCTGGGCCTCCTCGTGTTCCTGGTGTTGGGCGGGAAGTCGGGTCACTGCTGCTGGCGGAGGCGGGCGGCGAGTTCCCGCCGGTTGACCTTGCCGAGGCCGGTGCGCGGGAAGTCGTCCACGATTCGCACTCGGTCGGGGTGCTTGTAGGCGGCGACGCCGCGGGCGGTGAGATGGGCGATGAGGTCACGGCGGGTGGGCGGGGTGCCCTTGGGGATGACGCAGGCCCAGGTGCGCTCGCCCATGGTGTCGTCGGGCATGCCGACGAGGGCGACGTCGTGGACGGCCGGGTGGGCGAGGAGATGGTTCTCCACCTCCTCGACGGGGACCTTGTCGCCGCCGCGGTTGATGACGTCCTTGGCCCGCCCCTCCACCACCAGGTGCCCGGTGGGCAGTCGGCGGACGAGGTCGCCGGTGCGGTAGTAGCCGTCCGGGGTGAAGGCGGTCGCGTTGTGCTCCTCGGCCCGGTAGTAGCCACGGATGGTGTACGGGCCGCGGACCTGGAGTTCCCCCGGTTCGCCGTCCGGTACGTCGTTCCCGTCCGGGTCTACGATCCGTACCTCGTCGTCGGCGGCCAGCGGGCGGCCCTGGGTGGTGAGGACGAGTTCCTCCGGGTCGTCGAGCCGGGTGAAGTTCAGCAAGCCCTCCGCCATCCCGTACACCTGCTGCAGTTCGCAGCCGAGCAGCGGGCGCACCCGGCGGGCGCTCTCCTCCTTCAGCCGGCTGCCGCCCACCTGGAGCAGCTTGAGCGTGCCGGGCCGGGCCCGCCCCTGCTCGGCCGCGTCGAGCCAGGCCAGCGCCAGCGGCGGTACCAGGGCGGTTGCGGTGACCTGTTCGGACTCGATCAGCCGGAACGCCTCGTCCGGGGCGGCGCTGCGGCAGGTCACCACGGTGCCGCCTGCCCACAGGGCGCCCAGCATGCCGGGGCAGGCCAGGGCGAAGTTGTGCGCCATCGGCAGGGCGGCCAGATAGCGCGTCTCCTCGTCGAAGCCGCAGAGTTGGGCGCTGGCCCGTACGTTGTAGTGGTAGTCGTCGTGGGTGCGGGCGATCAGCTTGGGCAGTCCGGTGGTGCCGCCGGACAGAAGCAGTACCGCCACCTCGGACGGGTCCGGCTCCAGGCCGCGCCCGCCCGTCGATTCCGGGGGAGCGGACGCGAGTACGGCGTCGTACGCGGTGAACTCCGCGGCGTCGCCGACGACGATCACCTCCCGTACGGCCGGGACCTGTTCGCGCAGGGCGCGCGCGAGTGGCCGGTGGTCGAAGCCCGCGTGCTCGTCCGGGGTCACATAGGCGACGGCGCCGGAGAGCCTGGCCAGGGACACGATCTCGGTCTCGCGGTGCGGGGGCAGCGCGAGCACGGGCACCGCGCCCAGCCGGAACAGCGCGAAGCACAGCGGCACGAACTCCGCGATGTTCGGCAGATGGACCAGGACGCGTTCACCGGACCGGATGCCGCGGGCGCGCAGTCCCGCCCGGAGCCGGTCGGCCTGCTGGTCCAACTCCCGGTAAGTCCAACGGCGTTCGCCGTCGGTGACGGCGGTGCGGTCCGGCCACCTGCGGGCGCCGTGCCGCAGGATCGAGCCGAGGGTCCCGCCCTGCCAGTATCCCTTCGCGCGGTAGTGGTCGGCCGTGTCCTTCGGCCAGGGGACGAAGCCGTCCAGGAAACCGTCGGCCATGCTGGCACCTCCTGATGTCGTGACGATTCATGACGTTTCGTGATGTGGGGAGCGCCTTGGGGCGCGGTGCGGTTCAGTGCTGGGGGCGGGCTGAGTTGCCTGGGCTTCCCGGATTGCCTGGGCTTCCCGGGTTGTCCGGGCTTCCCGGACGGCGGGCGGCGAAGACGCGGTGGCCGAGGGGTTCGAGCGGGTGGCCCGGTTCGGGCAGGTCCACGACCCGGGTGAGGCCCGCCGAGTCGAGGACCTCGCGCCACTGGTCCAGGGAGAGGAAGGTGGCGCCGGTGCGGGCGCGGGCGTCCTGGGCGTCGACCATCAGGAACGCCTGCGTGATCATCACCCAGTACTCCTCCGCCGTCGGCTCGGTGAGCACCAGCCAGCCGTCGGGCACGAGCAGCCCGGCCAGCGAACGGATGGAGGCGTCGGTGTCGCGGGCGGCGTTGAGCACGCCTCCGGCCAGGACGACGTCGAACGAGCTTGGCGCGAAGCCCTGTTGGTGGGCCGGTGTGTCGATGTCCAGGCGGCCGAAGTCGACTCCGGGGGTTGTGCCCCAGCATTGGCGGGCTTGTTGGAGGAAGAAGGGGGTGACGTCGGTGAACAGGTACGTGACGTCGGCGCCGGAGGCCGTCAGTGCGGGTAGTGCCTGCTCGGTTGTGGCGCCGGTGCCGGCGCCTACCTCGAGGACTCGTAGCGGGCGGTTGCGTGGGTGGCGCGTCGCGATGGCGGCCAGGAGGCCGCCTACGGCGTGGTGTTGGTAGCGGGCGGTGACGCTCTCTCGGTAGAGCGACTCGGCCAGGGTCGTATCGCCTTCCGGGAAGAGCAGCGATACGGCGTTCGTCGTGCCGGTCAGCAGGTCGGGGAGGTGCCCGGCGCTGCGTCGCGCGTAGTCCACGGTGTCGGCTGAGCCGAGCGTGGCTCGCCATGCTTTCTCGGCTTCGTCCCAGGCGTGGTCGAGGGCGGGGCCTGTGAACTCGTCGGCGGACAGGGTGGGTTGGGGGCGGTCGCCTTCTTGGCGTAGCAGACCCTCGGTGGTCAGTACGGAGAGCCAGCGGCGTACGAGGCCATGGTGCTGTTCGGCGATCCGGGCGGCGGGCGGCACCTTGGGCTCGCTGTGTCCGGGGCCTGGTTCTGGGATCGAGGCAGCGAACAGGCCTTGGCGATAAAGGGAGTTGAGCATGGACAGCAGGGCCGCCCGGCCCACGGCGCGTACTGCGGCAACCGCGCCTTCGAGATCGATTCCGCCGACACCTCGCTCAGCGGCGGCTTGCGCGGCCTCTACGAGATCGGTCTCGCAATCCTCGCTGTTGCTGTCGGGGAGTGGCACGTGCGCGACCGTGACGCCCAGGGTGCCCGCGACCAGGGAGATCCGATCGTCCGGGAGCGGCTGGTCGCAGTGCACTACGCGGGACAGCGCGTGCAGGTCGGTGAGGGGCGCGGAGGGATGGTCCGGGAGCGCGTCCAGCAGGGCGGCGGGAAGGAACGCCCTGTCGGCTCCCGTGTGTTCCAGAAGGGCCAGCGCCCTGGCGGGGGACAGGGCGTCATGCCCGCACACCACGGCCGCGCCCGCCGCCCAGGCCGCCAGCGCCGCGTCGCCGCCCGCGCCCGCGTAGTCACCGAAGACCGCGACCTTGCGCACGTCGTCGCCGTACGCCTGACGCAGTCGCTCCACGAGGTCTACGAACTCGTCGGACTCGGCGGTCGGTTCAGAGCTGTTCATGAGTAGGGACGCCAGGCGTGCGTACAACGCCTCGGGCTCGTTCGGGGAGGTTTCGCCTCTTACGAAGTGGCGTGCCTGCGCCAGGAGTTGTGCCCCAGAGAGGACCGTACGGCCGTTCATCAGGGCGGGTGTGTCCCCGAGCCGTTCGAGCCCGGCGGCAACGGAACGTAGCTGCGTCATGAAGCGCCCTCCGCGGGAACGTCGGCGACGAACACGTGCTGGCCCACCGCGGCAAGCGGGGAGTCGGGATCGGGCAGCGAACCCAACGGGGTCAGACCCGCCGCCCGAAGCTCCTCGTCCCATTCCTCCGCGCCGAGGAACGCGCTGCCGGTCTCCCGCCGCCGGTCGCCGCTGCCCACGCGGGGCCTGCCGGGCTCGGGCGAGAGCAGGAACGCCATGGAGGTGAGCACCGCCCGGTTCTCGCCCACGGACTCCGTGAACACCAGCCGACCGCCGGGCGCCAGCAGCTCCCGGATGCGGCGGAGCGACGTACGGGCGTCGACGGCGTTGTGGAGGACGTTGCCCGCGAGGACGACGTCCGCGCTCCCCGGCGGCAGTCCCTGCCGGGCGAAGTCCTCGTCGATGTCGAGCAACGCGCAGCGCAGGCCCGGGAGTTCGCGGGCGTACCGCTGCTGGGCGGTCACGGTGAACAGCCGGGAGACGTCGGTGAAGAGGTAGTTGGCGTCCACGCCGCGCAGCGCGCGCAGCACCGCCGCGGTGCAGACGCCGGCGCCGCCGCCGAGCTCCACGATCCGCACCCGGCGGGAGCGCAGGCGCTCGGCCGCCTCCCGTACGGCGTGCCCGGCGGCGGCGTTGACGTACTCACCGACCGCGCTCGTCTGGTACCCGGCGAGCGCGGTCAACGCGTCCCCGTCCGGGAACAGCAACTGCTGCACCGTCACCTCGTCCCGCAGCAACTCTGGCAGCCGACCGAGCGCGGTGCGGTGGAAGGCGGGCATGACGGGCGGGAACCCGAGGGCGGCGTACGTCCCCTCGAGCGCATCCTCCGCTTCCCCGTCCGCCACGGGAGCGGTCAGGCTCAGCCCGAACCGGCGCCCGTCGGCGGACCGCACCACGACGCCGTCCTCCGCCAGCACCTCCAACCACCGCCGTACGAGCCACACATGCCGAGGAGCCACGGCCAGGGCGTCCATGATCTGGCCCGGGGAGCGAGGCGGACCGCCCGTCCGCAGAGCCCCGCTGGACACAAGCAACGAGCCGACGGCCGCAAGACTGACCCACCCCAGGGCCCGCATCGCCTCGGGCAGCCGCGCCGGATCGACACCGGGGTTCCGGGAGCGAAGGGCGGCCAGGCCGGCCGCATGGGCCGCTTCGAGAAGCTGGGCGTGCTCGGGAAGTTGGGTGTGCTCGGGAAGCGCCGGCGTCGCGTGCGCGGGTACGTGTGTGTGGCTCACGGGGCACCTTCCTCGACCGCGATCGGTTCTCCGTGCGCGCGGTCGGCCGCGGCCAGTGAGCGCAGGGCGGCCAGGCCGGCCGCATGGGCCGCTTCGAGAAGCTGGACCTGTCCGAGAAGCTGGGCGTGCTCGGAGAGTTGGGCCTCCCCGGGAAGCGCCGGTGACGCGTCCGCGGGTACGTGTATGTGCCTCACAGGACCCCCTCCTCGACCGCGACCGGCTCCCCGTACGCGCCGTCGACCACCGTCAGCCCCTCCAGCCCCGCCGCCGCACCGGCCGAGCGCAGTCGCCCCAACGTGGCCTCGGGGTCCAGAGCCTCGGCGGCGTAATGCCGGCCCGGGCGGACCTCGCCGCGTAGTGCCGCCATCACGGTCAGGGCGGTGACGGCGCCGCTGAGGCCGGAGTTGGAGCGGGCCCGCAGCACCGTCGTACGGGAGCGGGGGAGGCCCTGTCGCTCGCCGTCCAGGCTCACCACCAGGCCTACGAAGGGTGCGCGGCCCGCCAGGTCGAGGCGGCTTGCGGTGCGTAGCGCGGTCACGGCCTCCGCGCGGGGCAGGGTGTGGATGCGGTCGAAGGCGCGGCCGGTGTGTTCGCCGGTGAGGGCCGTGTACCAGTCGCCGTGCCGGAGGCCCAGGGATCGGGCCAGGCGTTCTGCCTCGGGGGCGAGGTGGGGCAGGAGCGTCAACGGCTCGGGGAGGAAGGGGAGTTCGGCCCCGGCGGCCCTGACGGACGCGGCGGAACGGCGGGACCCGTCCCGCCAGGCCGCCAGCATCTCCGTACGGCCCTCGGCGGCGGCCTGGAGGTAGTCCTCGGCGGCCGTCGCCGTGAAGTGGTCCCGTACGCACAGGTACGCGGACAGCCGGTGCACCTCGTCGAAGTCGCGGGCGGCGGCCCAGCGGGGGAGCAGGCCGGTGAGCCCGGGCTGGAGCCCGGCGGAGAGGACCGCCGAGCGTCCGGCGGCGGCCCACTCGGCGTCGTCGAGCTGTGCGTGCAACGGCTCGTCGCCGGCCGCGTCGACGTAGTCGGCCCCGGCGCGCAGTGCTGCACGCGCGACGCGGTCGCCGATCCGGTACGACGGTCCGGCGCAGTTCACCAGGACGCGGCAGCCTTCCGCGAACGCGGCCAGGGAGGCGTCGTCGGTGAAGTCGACGGGCCCGTGCTCGGCGGCGGGGCGGCCCCGGCCGTCGGCGCCGGACAGTTCCACGGTGGCGAGGCGGCGGGCGGCTTCGGCGTCCCGGCCGCCGATGCGCAGCGGGCCGAGGCCGAAGCCGTACAGCAGGCGGGCGGCGCTTGCACCGACTTCCCCGTATCCGCCGATGATGCCGATTCTGCGGGTGGTCACTGGCGCGTACCTCCTGCGTCGGATGAGGCGGGGACGAGGCGTCGGCCGTCGCCGCGCCGCCTTTCGTTCCAGAAGCCGGTGTTGCGGCCGTCGGCGGCGAGCAGTTCCTTGGTCACGGTCGCGGGCCTCCCGTATCCGATGAGGCGGGGACCAGGCGCCAGCCCTCGCCGCGCCGCCGTTCGTTCCAGAAGGCGGTGTAGCGGCCATCTGCGGCGAGGAGTTCCTCGTGCGTGCCCGACTCGGCGACACCGCCGTCGTCGAGGACGAGGATCTGGTCGGCGGCCACCACTGTGGGCAGTTTGTGGGCGATGACCAGCAGCGTGGAGTGGGCCATGAGGGTGCGCAGGGCCCTCTGTACGTACTGCTCGTTCTCGGGGTCGAGGGCGGCGGTGGCCTCGTCGAGCAGGACGATGGGGGCCCGTTTGAGGACGGCGCGGGCCACCGACACCCGCTGGCGTTCGCCGCCGGACAGCGACATGCCGCCCTCGCCGACCCGGGTCTCCCAGCCCTGCGGAAGCCGGGCCACGATCTCGTCGACGCCGGCGAGCCGGGCGGCCTCGCGTACCTCGGCCTCGGTGGCGTCCGGGCGGCCGACGCGAATGTTGGCCTCGAGCGTGTCGTTGAAGAGGTACACGTCCTGGAACACCAGCGACAGCTGAGCCATGAGGTCCTCGCTCGACAGCTCCCGTACGTCCGCGCCGCCGACCCGCACCGTGCCCGTGTCGGCGTCGAAGAAGCGGGCGATGAGCCGGGTGAGCGTGGTCTTGCCGGCGCCCGAGGGGCCGACGACGGCCGTCATCGTGTGCGCCGGGACACGGAAGGACACCTCCCGCAGCACGGGCTCACCGGGCCGGTAGCCGAAGCCGACGCGGTCGAACTCGATCTCTCCAGGCGCCGTCAGCGGCTGCGAACGCTCCGGCTCCTCCAGCGGACGCTCGGCGAGAATGTCGGCGATCCGCCGCATATCGTTGCCCGCCATGCGCAGGGCCCCGGCACGGCCGGAGACCTCGGCCAGCGGACCCGTGAACCGTGCCGTGAGGGCGAGCAGCGCGATCAGCCGTACCGGCTCGATGGCGTCGCCGGTGGCCAGCAGCACCCCGACCGTGATGAGCGCGCCAAAGGCGAGCTGCACCGCGAGCCCTCCCGCGAGGATCTTCGGGAAGGTCTCCGCGAGCCAGCGTCCACCCGCGGTGCGCTGCGCGGCGATCGCGTCCTCCAGGGGCTGGTAGCCACCGGTGGCGCGGCCGAAGGCACGCAGGGTCTGCTGGTTGCGGGCGTACTCGACGACCCGGCTGGCGGCCACCGTCGCGGCGGCGTCGGCGCGTTCCTCGCCCCGGCCCACCGCGGCCGCCGACCAGCGGTGGGTGAGCACGATGAGCGGCACGCACAGCACCGCCGTCAGACCGAGGCGCCAGTCGAGGAAGAACAGGGCGACCGCGATCGTCGCCGGGGTCAGGATGCCGGACACCACCGGCTCCAGCAGATGCGCCGTCACGGAGGTCACGGTCAGCACCCCGCCGGTCGCGCTCCTCGACAGCCGCCCCGTGGTCTCGCTGGAGAACCAGCCCAGCGGCAGCCGCGCCACATGGTCGCCCAGCCGTTCGTGCAGCGTGCCGAGCGTCGTCAGGGAGAGCCCGAAGCCCTTCATCGCCTGCACATAGCGGGCCACACAGGTGGCCGCCACGACCGCCGCCATCACCGCGATCCACCGCAGCGCCTCTCCGGTGTCCCGCCGCAGCAACGCGTCGAGCACCGGCACCAGCAGGGTCATCGCTACGCCCTGCAGTACGGCGTAGGAGGCCAGCCAGGCCAGATAGGCGCGCAGCGCACCACGGTTGGCCGGGCCGAGGATCCTTTCCAGGTCCCGGATCATGCCTCGCTCCTCTCGGAGGGCTCGGAGGGCTCGGAGGGCTCGGGGCCCGCCCCCGGTCCGGTTATGCCTGGCCCCGTCATGCCTGGCCCCGTCATGCCAACCCCCGGCTCCGTACTCCCGTACGCCTCCCACATCCGCGCGTACGTCCCGCCCTTCGCCAACAGGTCCTGGTGCGCGCCGAGTTCGACGACCCGCCCCCCGTCCAGTACGGCGATCTGGTCGACGCCGACGATCGTGGCCAGCCGATGCGCGATGACCAGCACCGTGCGACCCGCCGCGACGGCGGACAGCGCGTCCTGGATACGGGCCTCCGACTCCGGGTCCGCGAACGCCGTCGCCTCGTCCAGCACGAGCACCGGAGTGTCGGCGAGCAGCGCCCGCGCGATCGCGAGCCGCTGGCCCTCGCCACCGGAGAACTGGGCCTCCTCGCCCACCACCGACTCGTAACCGCGCGGCAGTTCCGTGATCCGGTGGTGAATCTGCGCGGCCTCGGCGGCGGCCACCAGCTCCTCGTCCGTCGCGTCCGCGCGGCCCAGCCGCAGGTTCTCGGCGACCGTGCCGTGCAGCAACTGCACGTCCTGCAGCACAAAGCCCACCGTCCGGTACAGCTCCTCGGGCGCGATCTCCCGTACGTCCGCCCCGCCGACCCGGATCGCGCCGCCCGTGACGTCGTGGAACCGCAACAGCAGCTTGGCCAGCGTCGACTTGCCGGCGCCGGACGGGCCGACGAGCGCGGTCACCGTGCCGGGTCGGCAGGTGAGGCTGACGTCGCGTACGGCCTCCGCGCCGTCGTCGCCGTACGAGAACGTGACGTCGTCGAACTCCACCAGGTGCCCGCTCGGCCGTACCGGGTGCTCGGCCACCGGCAGGACAGGCGTGTCCAGCAGCCCGGTGATCCGGCCGGCCGCCCCGCGGGCCGCACCGCGTGCGGTGAAGCCCGAGTTGATGGTCTGCAGCGTGGTGGGGACGATCAGCGCGACCAGCACCTCGGCGAGCACGTCGATCGGCGCCACCCAGCCGCGGTCGACGAACCACACCCCGCCCGCCAGGCTGACCAGCGCCACCACCGGCGCGGACAGCGCAATCGACGTGGACGCCTCGAGGCGCAGCATCGGGCGCACCCACCCCGCGTACCGCTCGCCGAAGGAGCCGGTGGCCTCGCGGTACGCGCGATGAGCGCGGCCGGTCTGCCCGAAGGACTTCACCACCGCGATGCCGTGCACGAACTCCACGATGGCCGCGCTCACCTGCCCGAACGCGGTGTCCATCTGCTGGAGCTTGTCGCCGATGCCGCGCATCATCCAGCCGTACGCGAGCGCGTACACGGGCAGCGTGGCCATCGCCAGCAGCCCGAGTCGCCAGTCCAGCCAGAACAGGTACGTCAGCCCGCCGAGCGGCAGAACCAGCGCGCCCGCCACCTCGACGTCATGGTGGGCGACGAGGTGGTGCAGGTCGGTGAGGTCGTTCTGAGCGGCCTTGCGCACCTGGCCCGACGTGTTCGCCGAGTACCAGCCGAGTTCGACCCGGCCGAGCCGGTCCACCATCCGGCGGCGCAGCAGCGCCTGGAGGCGGGCGTCCGCGATATGCGTGAGCCACAGGGCCAGGCCCGTACAGGTCCAGCCGAGGGCAAGGCCGACCACGATGACCACGACCGTGCCCGCCGCCTCACCTCCGTCGACGCCGCCCGGCCGCAACAGGTCCTTGGCCAGCTCGGCGATGCCGATGAAGGGGACCAGGGTGCTCAGCGCGCCGATCCCGCCGAGGACGATGCCCGCCCGGGTCAACCCGGCGACGGGCCGCCGCAGTTCACGCAACGCGGCCTGCGCGTCCTTCGGTTCGAGCGAGGGGCTGTGCCCGGCTTCGGCGACCGTTGTCTCCTCTGCCCGCTCGGGGCTCTCCACAGTGGTGGCAGTGGTGGATGTCATGACCGGCGTCCTCCGTCGAGCCGTGCGCCGATGTGCCGGGCCACCTCGGTGACCTGCGGGGGCTCGATGACGGTGAAGTGGTTGCCCGGTACGTCGATCACGTCGAAGCCGCCGACGCACGTCTTCTCCCAGAACCGCTGGGCGAGATGGCCGACGCCGCCGGTGATCCCGAAGGACTGCTCCTCCAAGGCCCGCAGGAACGTCATGTCACCGAGATACGGCTCCGGTTCGATATGCGCGGCGAGCACGCTGTGCCGGAACACCCGGTACAGCGCGGGAATCAACTCGGGCCCGACCGGCACCCCGGCCTGCCCCGCCGAGTGCCGCGCATACCGGGCGAGCCGCTCCTCCTGCGGGATCGCACTCTGCTCCCGTACGGCGGCTGCCACGGCCTCCAGGCCCGGATCGCCGGACAGTTCGGCCATGGCCCCGGCCGGCACCCGGCCGCCATGCTGCTGGGTCAGCAGCTCGAACGCCCGGTAGATATCGGCACTTTCGACCTCGCCGCCGAAGACCACCTCGGCCGGATCGAGATTGAGGTTGGGGACGAAGACGGCTTCGAGGGCGAGTTCCTCGTCGGTGTCGACCAGCATCGGAATGCTGTCTACGAGCGTGAGGTCGACGTCCTCCACCCCGCGCTCCAGCATGCGGCGGGCCACCTCGGTGGCGGTCAGCCCGCCCAGGCAGTACCCGATGAGCTGGAAACGGGTGTGGCCCTCGGCGAGCAGCCGCTCGGTGTAGTCGTCGGCGATCCGCGCGATGAGCTCCCGCGGCTCCACCGCGATGTACTCCTCGGGATCCGCGACCGCGAGCCCGAGCACCGGACCGAGATCCTGCGCCACCAACTCCTTAGCCAGGGCGCGGAAGTAGTCCATGGTGCCCAGCGCCGCGTGGAACAGCACGCGCGCCGGACGCCCGTCACTCCCGTCGTCTCCGTCGGGGGCTTCGCCGCCGAACGGGATGATCAGCGCGTTGCTGCGCGCGGCCCGGCGGCCCAGCAGTCCACCAACCCCGGTGGAGCCGGTCGTGCCACCTGAAGGCTCACCTTCCTGAGGCGCGGCCGGGGCACTGGACCGCAGGGAGGCTGCGAGCGAGGCGATGGTGGGCTCGTTGAGCATCTGCCGCAGCAGCGTGTCGAACGGTACGTCGGCCGCCTCCGGGATCTCCTCCCGCAGCCGTCCGGCGACCCGGGCCAGTACGAGGGAGTCGGCGCCCAGGTCGAAGACGTTGTCCCCCGGCCCGACCGGCTGCGGCAGCCCGAGCGACGAGGCCCACAACTGCCCGAGCCTGCCCTCCAGTTCACCTGCCTCGGAGCCGTCCGTCCCGCTGCCGTACGCGTCGGGCACGGCGATCCGCCAGTCGCCCAGCGTCCTCCGGTCGATCTTGCCGTTGCCGGTGACCGGCAGCGCGTCGACGACCTGAAGCTGCGCCGGAACCATGTGCGAGGGCAGCCGCTCGCCCAGGAAGCCCCCCAGCTCCTCGGCGCTCACCCGCGCCCGCCCGCTCTTGAAGCGCGCCGCGAACAGATGCATGCCCTGCGCCACCATCGCATGACCGTCGTCCGGCAGACACAGCACCGGCTCCCCGCCGGCCTCCTTGACCAGCGCCGTCCACTGCTGCCGGGACATCAACTTGCTACGCCCGTACGCCCGGTCCCCGCCCTCCGGCTCCATCATGAAGCCCTGCGTCAGCAGCAGATGCGGATGCTCCCCGGTCGGCTCCGTGAACACCAACCAGCCGTCCCCATCGAGCAGTTCGCTCGCTGTGGCGAGCGCGGCACGCGGATCGCGGACGCTGTTGAGCATGCCGGAGCAGACGACGACGTCGTACGAGTTCGGGGGCAGCCCCTGCGCACGATGATCGGCGTCGAGGTCGAACCGCCCGAAGCGCACCCAGGGCCGGTCGGCGAAGGCCTCGCGCGCGGCGGCCAGGAAGAACGCCGAGATGTCGGTGAAGTGGTAGTCGACGTCGTACCCCTCCAGCAGCGGCACGATCCGGGAGGTCATGGCCCCGGTCCCCGCGCCCGTCTCCAGGACCCGCAGCCGGGTGTCCTCCTCGCGGGCCGCCGCGACCCGGTTGACGAACGCCGCCGCCCCCTGGTTGAGGTACCGGGCGATCGAGTCGTCCGCGTACAGCGCCAGCGCGACGTCCGTACGACCCTCGGGGAACAGCAACTCGAAGGGGTCCTGCTCACCCTCCAGCAGGGCATGCAGCCGCTCCACGTGCTGCTCGTGGTACGTGACGAACTCGGGCGTGCACAACCCTGCCTGGACGCTCTCGGCGAAGTCCCCCCAAGCGGCGGCCACTTGACCGGCGTCCGTCGTCCGCAGCCGCGCGTACCGGTCCGAGGCGGGGTCGTGGCGCAGCCACCCGTGGTCGGTGAGGGCGGCCAGCCACCGGCGTACGAGCCAGTGGTGCCGTTCGGCCACGTGCGCTGAGGTGAGGATCTCCTCGGCCGAGTGCTCCTCGTTCATGGTGGCGAACAGGCCACGCTCGCACAGGGAGTTGAGCATCGCCGCGAGCGAGGCTTCGTGCAGCCGCCGTACGTGGTCCGCGACGGCGGAGGCGTCGAGCCCGCCGGTCTCCCGGTCGGCGGCGGCGCGGGCGGTCGCGATGATCCGGTCGGTCGCTGTGATCCGATCCGTCCCGTCCGGCTCGTCGGTGGCGGGGGTGTCCGCCGGCTGGACGAAGCCGAGCAGCATCCGGTCGTCGTGCCGCTCCCCGGCCGCTACGACCGCGGCGGCCCCGACGTTCGGGTGGGCGAGCAACGCCGCCTCGATCTCACCCAGCTCGATACGGTGCCCGCGGATCTTGACCTGGTTGTCCTCACGGCCCAGGAACTCGATCTCGCCGCCGGGCAGATAACGGCCCAAGTCGCCGGTTCGGTAAAGGCGTTGGCCGTCCACAGGGTGGAGGAAGAAGCGGCCGTCGGTCAGCTCCGCGTCGCCCCAGTAACCCTCCGCGAGCCCGGCGCCCGTGATGTACAGCTCCCCGGGCACCCACGCGGGCGCGTCACGCAACGCCTGATCCAGCACCCGGAAACCCTGGTTGGCCAGGGGAGTGCCGTAGGGAATGCTCGGCGCCTGCGGATCGACCCGCTCGACGGGGTGATGGATCGACCAGATCGCCGCCTCCGTCGCACCGCCCAGGCTGATCACGCTGAGGTCGGGCACGAGGGTGCGTATTCGGTCGGGAAGGGTGACGGGTATCCAGTCGCCGGACAGCAGCGCGAGGCGGAGCGAACCGACCTCGCCGGGCTCGGACGTCAGGTAGTCGGCGAGCATTTGGAGCTGCGCGGGAACGGTGTTCCACACGGTGACCCCGTGGTCGGCGATCAACTCCGCCCAGTGGGACGGGTCGGAACGGCGCTCGGCCCCCGGCAGGACGAGCGCGCCGCCGACCGCGAGTGTGCCGAAGACGTCGTACACGGACAGGTCGAAGCCGAGCTGCGCCACGCCGAGCACCCGGTCGCCGCCGGTGACGGCGAACCGCTCGTTGATGTCGACGACCGTGTTGAGCGCCGCCCGGTGGCTGATCATGACGCCCTTGGGGTCGCCCGTGGAGCCCGAGGTGTAGATGACGTAGGCGAGGGAGTCTGCGGGCACGACGACGGGTTGGTGGACCGCCGGTTCCACCTTGTCCACCTCATCCACGGCGATCACGCGCACGCCGTACGGCCACTCCTCCTGCTCGGCGAGCCAGGACTGGGTGAGGACATGGCGCACACCCGCGTCGCCGAGCAGTTTGTTGCGGCGCAGGGCGGGCTGTGTGGTATCCACGGGAAGGTACGCGGCGCCGGCGAACAGCGCGCCGAGCACACCCACGACCTGTTCGGCACCCTTGTCCATCACGACCGCGACCCGGTCGCCGGGGACGACCGGCTCGGGTGCCGACAGCAGGGCGGCGGCCACGCCGTTCGCCCGGGCTAGCAGTTCCTCGTACGTCAGTGTCCCGGCCGGGGTGATGACGGCGGGCGCGTGCGGGGCGTGCTCGGCCTGCCGCAGTACGGGCTCGTGCAGCAGTCCCTCGGGCAGCGGGCGCGCGGTGTCGTTGACCCGGCGCCGCTCCTCGCCCTGCCAGGCAGGCAGCCCGACCGGCTCGACGTTCTGCCATGCCTCGTCGCCGTCGGCGAGCCGGCCGAGCAGCGGGCCCAGCGCGGCGAACATGTCCTCCACCAGGCCCGCGGGGAACACCCCTTCCCGCACATCCCAGTTGACCTCCAGGCCGTAGGCGTCGTCCGTCACCTGGCAGTCGATGAAGACCTGGGGCGTCTGGGTGATGCCGTACCCGGTCCGCCGCTCCTTCTGCTCCTTCTTCGCTGTTCCCCCTGGCCCGAGGCCGATCGCCCCGGTGAACACGACCGGCATCAGGGCCGCCTCGCGTCCGCGCCGACGGGCGATCTCCCGGATCACCTCGACGCCCGAGTACAGCCGGTGGTCGAGGTCGGCGAAGAGCCGGGTGCCGATCGCGGCGGCCCGCTCGTGGAACGGCACCCCGGCCCCGCCCTCGACCTCGAGCAGGTTCACCGAGGTGAAGTCGCCGACCATGCGGTCCACGTCGGGGTGGAGGGGCAGCCGGTTGAGGAGGGTGAGGTTGAGGGTGAAGCGGGGCTGTCGGCTCCAGCGTTCCAGGACCGTGGCGTATGCGGCGAGTACGGCCGTGGATGCGGTGATGCCGTGCTGCTGGGCGCGTTCGCACAGCCGCTGCCAGCGGTCGGCGGCCAGCCGGAGGTGGTGCCGATCGAAGCGCACCTCGGGAGTCTCTGGAGTCTCGGGGGTCTTGGGAGTCGACGCGCCGGTCAGCAGGGGGAGTTCGGGCGCGGGCGGCAGCTCGTCGACGCGGGCCAGCCAGTAGTCGCGGTCGCGGCGGTGGCGGGCGCTGTCGCGCAGCCCGCGCTCGGCGAGCAGGTAGTCCCGGAACTGCACGTCCAGCGGCGGGAGTTCACCACCTCCGAGGAGTACGTCGAGCTCGTCGAGCAGGATGCCCGCGCTGGCCCAGTCGGCGATCAGCGAGTCGAGCGAGATGTGCAGGACGTCGCCGTCGTCGGTACGGGTGAGCCGCACCTCGAACAGCGGCCAGGCGGTCGTGTCGTACATCCGGTGGCCCAACTCGTCCCGTACGGAGGCGAGATGCTCGCCGAGCACGGCTTGCTCGGCTCCCCGCAGGTCGGTGAGGCGAATCTGGAGCCGCGGCACCTCGGGCAGCACGCGCTGCCAGCCGTCCGGTTCGACGACGGCGCGCAGCATGTCGTGCCGGGCGACGAGCCGGTTCCAGGCGTCCTCCAGCTCGGCCGGTTCGAGCCGGGGATACGTCACCTCCAGATAGCCGTGGCAGGCGACGCCTCCGTACCCGAACGGGTCGTGCCGGCCCAGGAGATACGCGGTCTGGACGTCGGTCAGCGGGAAGGGCTCGTGGCGGGCTTCGGGGTCGGCGGTGACGGTCTCCTGGGCGTTCTGCTCGTCGAGCAGTTCCAGGACGGTCTCCTTGTGGGCGCGCAGGGCGGCCTTGCGTTCCTCGGTGAGCACGCCCTGCGGGGCGCGGAAGCGAAGCTGTCCGGACTCCGCCCAGAGGTCGATGCCCAGGGCCCTGAGTTCGGTGATGAGCTCGGTCGCGGTCATACGAGTGTGGCTCCTCGGTCGGTGTCGTACGGAGTCGGTTCGGCGGCGTTCGCAGTCGAGGTCGCGGTCGAGGTGAGCAGCCGGGCCGCCTGCTCTTCGGGGTCGGTGCCGGGGCTCAGCAGCGCTTCGGTGGGGCCGGTGGCCGCCACCCGCCCGTCGGCGAGGACGAGCACCCGGTCCGAGGCGGTCTGCGCGACCCGGGCGTCATGGGTGATCAGCAGAACGGCGAGCCCGGTACGCTCACGCAACTCCGCCAGCAGCCGCAGCACGCCCTCCTGAGCCACGGTGTCCAACGCGGAGGTCACCTCGTCGCACACCAGCACAGCCGGCCGCCCGGCAAGCGCCCGCGCCAACGCGACCCGCTGCCGCTGCCCACCGGACAGCTCCCCGGGCAGCCGGGAGGCGAGTTCCGCCGGCAGATGAACGGACTCGAGCAACTCCCGTACGTGTACGTCGAGTTCGGCACGGTCGGTGACCCCGCACAGCCGCTTGAGCGGCCGCACAAGAGCGGTACGCACGTCCTGCCGAGGGTGCAGAGCCTCCGCCGGGTTCTGTGCCACCAGCCCGAGCCCGGCCCGCTCCGCCCGACTGCGCCGCCGCACGTCACGGGCGAGCGGGGTGTTGTGGAGCCTCACGGTGCCGTCGGCGACTGGGTGCAGCCCTGTCAGGCAGCGAGCCAGGGTGCTCTTGCCGACGCCGGAGACACCCAGCACGGCCAGGCATTCACCTTGCTCGACGGTGAGGTCCACGCCGTGGAGCACGGTGGTGAGGCCGTGGCGGGCGACGAGGCCGGAGGCCTGCAGGGCGGGGCCGCTGGCGGCGGGCATGGAGTTCGGGGCGTTCGCCTCGGGGCCGGGGCCTGGGTCCGTCCCACCAAGCAGGTCGGGCGAGGTACGTTGCGGTTCGGCAGCGCCCCGAAGGGGCGCGGGGAACTGCGCGACCAGCCCCGACGCTGCCGCAGACGCTCGACGGCCTGCTGCGGCAAATCCTGTCGCGGCACTTCCAGCGGAGCGCTCGGCGGTGCGCGGCTCGGCGTGCCGACTGTCGTCGGTCGGGCCGCCGTCCCCGGGCGGTTGGCCCGGCACCACTGGTTCCGGCGACGGATCGGGGTCCGCGTCCGTCCCGCTAAGCAGGTCGGGCGAGGTACGTTGCGGTTCGGTAGCGCCCCGTAGGGGCGCGGGGCTGCGTCCATTAGCGGCTCCGCCGCGGGGCGCGACCAGCCCAGACGGCGCCGCAGACTCTCGAGGGCCTGCTGCGGCACTTCCTGTAGCGGCACTTCCAGCGGAGCGCTCGGCGGAGCGTTGCGCGGCGACCAGCCGCCGCCCCGCCGCCGACTCCGGCGCGGTAAGCACCCGCTCCGCCGGACCCTCCTCCGCAACCTGCCCCCCGTCGAGCACGGCCACCCGGTCGGCGAACCCTCCCACCGCGGTCAGGTCGTGACTGATCCACACCATCCCGATACCGCGTTCGCGCAGCGCCCTGAGCTCACGAACCACCTCGGCCTTGGCCAACGGGTCGAGCGCAGTGGTCGGCTCGTCCAGAACCAGGACGGCCGGATCGCGGGCCAGAGCCGCAGCGAGCACGACCCGCTGCTGCTGCCCCCCGGACAGCTGGTGCGGATAACGGCGGGCAAAGTCCGCGCCGCCCGGCAGCCCGACGCGCTCCAACAGCCGACGCACCGTCACATCCCGTTCACTGCGCGGGACGCGCCCCGCCGCCGTGAGCAGCGTCGTACGGATCCTGCCGTACGGATTGAGCGCAGCGCCGGGATCCTGGCCGACGTACCCGAGGAGCGCACCCCGCACCCCGGCCGGCGGACGCGGCAGAACGTCCGCCCCACGCACGCGAACCCGCCCACCGGTATGCCGGATGCCGTCCCGCAGATGCCCGAGCAGCGCAAGTGCCAGCGTGGTCTTACCGGAACCGGAGGCGCCAACAACGGCAAGCGCCTCACCCTGTGCCAGCGACAAGTCCACCCCATCCAACACCGCACCGTCGCCGGTCTCCAGGCGCAGCCCCTCCACAACAAGGAAGCCGGTTGTCATGCGAGCACCCTCCGGGAACGGTGACCGGCGGAGTCGGCCGCCAGGTTGGCGGTGACGGCGACGAGCGCCACGGCCAGCACCGGCGCGAGCAACGCCCAGGGCTGGAGGGCCGCTCCAGGCAGCGCCTCGACGATGAGCAGCCCCCAGTCGGCGCCCGACGAACCGTCCACCCCGAGGAACCCGGCGGCGGCCACCAGGTACACGGCCCCGGTGAACCGGATACCTGCGTCGGCCAGCAACGCCCCGGCCACGAGCGGCAGAACCTCCCGCCCGAGCAGCCACCCCCAGCTCTCACCGCGGGCAACCGCGGCCTCCACATGGGCCCGCCCGACAACCTGCTCCGCCGCCGCGTGCGCCACCCGGGCGGACAACGGAGCCCCGGCCAAAGCGATCGCGGTGACCAGCCCCGTACGGCCGGGCAGCGCGGTGAGGACCAGCAGAAGCAACAGCACCGGCGGTACGGCGGCCAACGCGTCCAGCGGCCGCATCAGCAACGTCCGCGCCCAGCGATGCCGGTCGCCGACAAGGGCGGTGACCAGCCCGGCCGCCGCACCGAGCACACTGCCGATGGCGACCGCGAGCAGCCCCGTCAGCAACAGCGGCCGTCCACCGTGCAGCACCAGGGAGAAAACGTCCCGGCCGAGATGGTCGGTGCCGAGCGGCCCGCCGTTCCCGGGCGCCGCGTAGGGCGGCCCGACCGTGGCGGTCGGCGAATGCGGCGCGAGCTCGGGACCGAGCAGGACCAGCAGCAGCCCCACAGCGAACAGCCCCCGCCACACGTACGCCACCCGGCGCCCCTTGTGACTCGTACGGTCTCTTCCGCGGACGCGGCTGATCCAACTCACCGAGTTGATATGGCTCATACGACGGCTCCGGTCCGCAGCCGGGCCGTCAGCAGTACGACCGCCAGCTCGACGAGCAGGTCCAGCAGCAGCCCCGCGGCGAACAGCCCCCGCCACACGTGCGCCCCCCGGCGCCCCTTGCGACTCGTACGGCCTCTTCCGCGCACGCGGCTGATCCAACTCACTGAGTTGATATGGCTCATCCGGCACCCCCCGTCCGCAACCGCGGCGTAAGCAGCACCACAGCCAAGTCAGCAACCACCAGCGCCAGCAACATCGCCGCCCCCAGCACAATCACCAGCGCCTGCACCACCGGCAGGTCGCCCCCCAGCACCGCGCTCACCAGCAACTCACCGATGCCCGGATACCCGTACACCTTCTCCACCAGGACGGCCCCGCCGACCAGCCCCACCCCGGTGACCAGCCACACCTGCACCGCGACCGGCAGCACGGCGGGCACAACAGCCGTGCGCAGGATGGTGCGTTCGCGCACCCCCGTCAGCCGCAGGAACTCCACCTGGGGCCCGGCCAGTACGGTCACCGCGCAGGCCCGGATGACGCGAATCGCGTAGGCGGCGGCGACCAGCAGCAGGCTGAGGACCGGCATCACGAGCATCCGCGGGTGCTGCAGCGGGCTGTCCCCGGCGGGAATCAGTGACACTGCGGGCAGCGCCCCGAGGCCGACCGCGAACAGCAGGACCAGCCCGCTCGCGACGACGAACTCGGGGACGGACACCAACATCAGGGATCCCGCCGACACCGTCCGGTCGGCGGCCCTGCCGGGCCGCCGCGCCGCGTACAGCCCGGCCGCCAGCGACACCGGGACCAGCAGCAGGACGCACAGCCCGGCCAGGAGGACCGAGTTGCCGATGCGGTCGGCGAGCATGCCGGAGACCGGCTTTCCTGACGCCGAGGTGCCCAGGTCGCCGTGGAGGAGACCGCCGAGCCAGTGCGCGTACCGGGTGAGGACCGGCTCGTCCAGGCCCCGCGCCGCCTTGATCTCGGCGACGCGCTCGGGCGTCGCGTTCGGGCCGAGGCGCGCGGTGACGGGGTCGCCGGGCAGCAGGTCGACGCCGACGAAGACCAGGAAGGACAGCACGGCCAGTACGGCGCCGCCGGTCGCCACCCGCAGGGCGAGACGGCGCCGGACCGGCCCGGCGAGCAGCTTCACGCCAGACCGGCCTTGCCGAGGTAGGGGTACTTGGCCTGGTCGTGCACCTCGATGCCCGCCACGTTCGTACGGGCCAGGCTGAGGATGTCCGCGAGCCCCCAGACCACCGTGTTGCCCCGGTCGGCCATCACGTCCTGCGCCTTCGCCCAGGCGGTGCGCCGCTTCTCGTCCGTGGTGGCGGCCATCGCCTCCTTCAGCGCGCCCTGGAACTCCTTGTCGGGCAGCGTGAACGAGGGGTAGGCGGCCAGCCGCCCGTACATGACGGGCAGCGGCAGCGGACTGCTGGAGAACGTCACCGAGTTGACCTCGGCGAGAGCCTTCGGGTCGAAGAACTCCGCGATCGACACGACCTGTTCCTGAGCGTCCAGGCCGATCTCGCGCAACTGCTGGACGAACAGCTTCGTGGAGTCGTTGTAGCCGGTCTCGTACTCGGCGGAACGGGCCACCACCTTCGCCCCGTCGGCCCCGGCCTCCTTCACCAGCCGACGCGCCTCGTCGAGGTCCCGCTTCAGCGGACGGGCCTCGCTGAAGTACCGGGCGCCCTTGCAGAACAGGTCGTTGCCCTGCGCGCCGTAACCGAGCAGCACCGTCTCGACGAGCTGGGTGCGGCCGATGGCGAGACGGGCGGCCCGGCGCACCTTCGGGTCGTCGAAGGGGGCGCGGTTCGCGTTGAGGACGAAGGCGAAGCTGGTGCGGTTGGCGGCGCCCGCGGTGCGGATCGCGATGCCGGAGCCGCCGACGCCCGCCTTGGCGGTGCTGAACGGGATGTCACCGGCGTAGTCGGCCTGTCCGGTACGGACCGCGTTCACCCGGGCTTGCGGGTCTGAGACGCTGGAGAACACCAGCTCGTCGGCGGGCGACGCCCCGCCCCAGTGCTGGTCGAACCGGGTCAGACGGGTCTCGCGGCCCGCCTCGAAGGCGGCGACGCGGTACGGGCCGGTGCCGATCGCCTTCTTCGCGGAGAAGTCGGTGGCCTTGTTCTTGACCATCTTCGCGGGGAACGAGGCCAGCATCGTGGCCGGGTCACCGATCGGCTGCAGCGTGCGCACGGTGAGCGTGTGCGCGTCCTTGACGGTCACCTTCTGCATGTCGAAGTACATCTGCAGCTCGCTCGGCGCGGCCCGGTCGGGCGAGCTCATGTAGCGGAAGCTGTAGGCCACGTCGTCGGCGGTGAACGCCGACTCGTCGTGCCACAGCACGTCCTTGCGCAGCCGCAGGGTGAAGGACATGCCGTCGGCGGCCGGTTCGGCGGCGGTGGCCAGGGCGGGCTCGGGGGCCCCCTCCTTCAGGACGAACAGCGAGTCATAGATGACGCTGTTGCGCGCGAAGTCGGCGGGCGAGGACCCGCCGAAGGGGTCCAGCGACTCCTCGGCACCGGCACCGGCGAACACGGCCCGCAGAGTGCCGCCCTTGCGCGGCGTGCCCGAAGTGGCCTGCGGGGTGGGGCTGTTGGCGGCGCCGGGGGAGTCGGAGGAGCCGCCGCAGGCGGCGAGCAGGGAGCCGGCGCCGACCGTGCCGAGCAGGGCTCCGGTGGAGCGGATCAGGGTGCGGCGGGGCAGGGGCATCGGTGACCTCCGGAGCATTTCGTGATGGTGCGGGCGTACGAGGGGAGCGGTGCGACGAGCGCGGAGGGGGGAGCCGTCGTACGAGGGGAGCTGTGCGGGCGGTTCATGAGGGCACCGCCCAGACGGTCGCGCCGTGCAGAAGGGCCGGATCGGGGTCCTCGGCCAGACCGCTGATCCGGATGGCGCGTACGCCGGTGACCTCGGCCGCCTGCAGTTCGAAGGCGGGGTCGCCGCCGACGAGGCGTTCCACGGCCGCCCGGTCCTCTGGCCGTACGCCCATCACCACGCCGGTCAGGCGCTCGGCACCGTTGGCGTGCTCCGACGTGGCGGGGTGCAGCGGCGGGTCGTACGGCGTGACCAGGAACGGCAGCCGGTCCCGCCGCGGGTAGGCGAACCGGAAGCGAGTGGTCAGACCCCCGGGCGGCGTCCGCTTCCACGGCACCGCGCGGCCGAACGGCACACCGGCGCCCCGCAGTTCGGCCAGATCGGCGCGGATGTCCGGCCCCTCGGTGACCAGCGCCACGTCGACGAACCCCTCGGGCTCGCGCGACCAGCGGACCATCCGCTCGCCGGAACCCCGGCCGCCGATCAGCGTCATCGGCCACTTGAAGTACTTCGCGTTCGCCGGGGTGGTCAGCAACTCGATGATCGGCCCCTCGGGGAACCAGACGTGCGCGTGCTGCGCCTTGTCCTCGGCGGTGGCGTAGTGCACCTCGAAGCCCAGCTCGCGGTAGTCCCGTACGGCCTGGTGCAGATCGTCCACGCGGACCAGCACATGGCTGCACCGGCGGGCCGGGGACTCGGTGTGCTTCACGGCTCCAACCCTTCGACGGCGGCGGCGAGTTCGGCGGTGGGCAGGGGCTCCGGCTCGGCGGGCCGGATCAGTTCCGGCATCCCGAGCCGTCCCGTCAGATCGGCCCAGGCACGGGAGACACCGAGCGCCCACTGACCGCTGCGGGCCCGCCGCTCCGGGCGGTCGATGTCGTCACGCAGCCGCAGCAGGGAGCGTCGTACGGCATCCGGCCACAGCCCGGCGAATACGTCATGGAGGGTGCTGGTGGCGGCCGGGCCCAGGACGGTGGTGCTGGGCTCCTTGAGGCGGTCGGTGCCCTCGCCGCCCATCACCAGCCGGCCGGTGGCGTCGCGGGGCGCGTGCAGGCGGGCGTTCCACAGCACGGGCCCGTGCGTGTCGGCGAGGGTCAGCACCCCGCCCTCGCAGCCGAGCGCGATGCGGTGCATCAGGTAGGAGTGGTTGTCGGGGTCCTCGGGGTGCACCTGGTTCTGCACCCGCAAGGTGACCGGCACCCCGCCCACGACGGCATGCAGGCTGCTGAACGGCTGCCCGGCCACGGGCTCCGTGAAGGACCAGGGACGCAGCGACCCGACCGCCCGCCCGATCACATCGAGCAGCGGATACGCGACCTGGCTGTTGCACACGGCGTCGACGAACCGCACCTCCTGCCGCCGCCGCACCACCTCCGCCGCCGCGAGGAAACGGCGTACGGGCGCGAGGTCGGGATAGAGCGTGTTCACCGCATACGCGGTACCGCCCGCCCTGGCCGCCCGTACGCACTCGGCGATCTCGGAGGCATGCACGGGGTGTTCCTGCAGCACGTGGACACCGCGCCTCAGCAGCGCCTGCGCGAGGTCCGAGCCGGGCCCGCCGGTCGCCCCGGAGCGCACCACGACACAGGCGACGTCAACGTCCTCCGGAACCTGGGCCGTTGAGGTGTACAGCGGTACGCCATGCCGCTCGGCGCACCCCCGCGAGTACGCGCTGCCCCGGGCCAGTACGCCCGCCAGCTCGAAGTGCTCGGGCGCGGACCGTACGGCGTCGAGATAGACCCGCCCGAACGACGTACCGGCCACGACCACCCGCAGCGGTGCCCCGCTCATACGCGCCCCCGCACGTGCGCCGGGGCCGACGCGACCGGCTCCCGCGAACCTGCCACGGGCACCAGATGACGGGAGACGCTGCGCAACTTCTCCCGGGTCTCCTCCAGTTCGCGGTCCGGGTCGGACTGGGCGACGATGCCCGCCCCGGCGCGCAGCCAGGTGCGGCCGCCCTGCCGGTAGACACTGCGCAGCACCAGCGCGGCATCGATCGAGCCGTCGCTGCCCGCGGTGAGCACGGCCCCGCTGTACAGTCCGCGCGGCTCCGGCTCGGCGCCCCGTATCAGCTCGCAGGCCGCGGACTTGGGTATTCCGGAGGCGGTCACGGCGGGAAACAGCGCGCCGAACGCCTCCCAGGAGTGCCGCCCGTCGGCGAGCCGACCGGTCAGCTCGGAACCGAGGTGCTGAACGCTGCCGCGCTCCTTCACGGTCATGAAGTCCCGTACGCACACGGTGTCCGGCACGCATACCTCGGCCAGTTCGTCGGCCGCAAGGCGTACCGAGACCGCGTGCTCGTACACCTCCTTGGCGTCGCGCAGAAGTTCCTCCCGCAGCGCCAGGTCGGCATCGGCGAGCCCGTGCCGGGCCCGCGTCCCGGCCAGCGGCTGCGTACGCACCCGCCGGTCGGCCGTCACCTCGGCCACGATCTCGGGGCTGAACCCGGCGGCCTCCCAGCCACCGAGCCGCAACAGGAAGGACCGCGCGGGAGCGTTGGCGCGACGCCCGGCGAGATAGGTGGCGGGCAGATCGAGCAGGCCACGGACCGGCACCGTCCGGGACAGGATCACCTTCTCCAGCAGCCCCGCCCTGATGTCGGCCACGGCACGGGCCACCGCGGTCCGGTACTCCTCGCTGCCATGGCCCTCCACATCCGCCGCCACCTCAGGGCCGGCGGCCGGCATCCACGAGTCCGCCCGCACGCGCGCCGCGGCCAGACGCAGCTCCAACTCGTCGAGACCGTCCGGGTCTTGGGCACGCAGCAGGGCCGTGCCTCCGTCCAGCCGGATCTCGCGGCTCGGCACCATGAGCCGCACCAGCTCCGGAAGCCCGGACCCGTTCGCGGCGCCATGCGTGGCACCCGAGAGAACGTGGGCGAGGTCGAACCCCGCCCAGCCGTACGCCCTCCAGCCGCTCATCTCGACGAGCGACAGCGCCTCGGCGAACGCGTCGAGGGGCCGCCCGGGCACCCGCTGTTCCGGCCGCCCGCCCGCGGGACGCAGCACGGCACCGCGCTCGGTGACCGAGACCGAGATGTGCTCCCCTTCCGCCCACGCGACGGTTCCGTGCCGTTCGTACCCGACGTACGGGCCGGTCGCCGTCACCGCGAGCGCGGCCGCCGTGGCGACCGGATCACCGGCGGCCGGGACACGGCGCTCCACATAGCCGGGGGTCGGACTCACTGCGTCTCCTTCGTGCGGCGGCCTGCCCGATGGGCAGCTTTCGGACAGGACCGGACCTGGATCGATCGGGCGCGTACAGAGAGGGGGAGGGCGGCGCATTAAGGGGCAGAGGTGCCCCGGGGGCCGCCTCAGGAGGCCGGGACGCGGCAGGCTGCCAGCAGTTTCAGCACCGCCTGCCGCTGCGGCACGAGATAGAAGTGGCCGCCGGGCAGTTCGTGCAGCTCGAAGCCGCCCGAGGTGTGCTCGGCCCACCTCAGGGCCTGTTCGCGTTTCACCTCGGTGTCCTCGGTGCCGATGACGGCGGTGACCGGGCAGCTCAGCGGTGCTCCGGGCCGGTGGCGGTAGGTCTCCGCCAGCCGGAAGTCGTTGCGGATGGCGGGCAGGAACGCCTCGCGCAGCGCGGGGCTGTTCAGCACGGCCTCGCTCGTGCCGCCCAGCCGCATCAACTCGGCGACCACGGACTCGTCGGGCAGCAGGTGAGTGTCGCCGCCCACGAAGTCCGACGGGGCCCGCCGGCCGGACACGACCAGGTGCGCCACGGGCTGTCCGTACGACTCCTCGAGCAGCCGGGCGGTCTCATAGGCCACGACCGCTCCGAGGCTGTGCCCGAAGAGGACAACAGGGCGGTCGCGGAACGGAAGCAGGGCTTCGGCCACCGCGGCGGCCGCGTTCTCGACACTCGTCGAGAACGGCTCGGTGAATCGATCCTCCCTTCCCGGATACTGCACGGCCCACAGCTCGACATCGGGGGCCATGTCCTTCGTCCACGGGCCGAAGAAGCTCGCCGCGCCCCCGGCGTGCGGCAGGCAGACCACCCTGGTCGCCGCCTGCGGGCGCGGCTCACGACATCGGAGCCAGCCCGTCAGCGCTCCCCGCGGCGCCGCACTCCGCGCGACGCCCGTCCCCCGTCCGGTCATGCCATCTCCTATGGGCGATTATCGGTCATGATTAGGCAAGGCTCACCTTATGTGTACAGCGTATGCATGAGTCAAGAGAGGGGCTGCACTTGAATGGCAATTCTAGGGGTTTGAAAACCATTTTCAATAAATGGGGTCAAGTGAGAGCTACCTCACATCAGGAACGGTCTCGCGCAAGACGTCTCCATTGCGCGATGCGAGTCAAGGCCTCATCATCAGGAAACCTGTTAATTTAACGTTGCAGTGATAGGTGGTGGGACCATGCCCTTCAGCACCGACGTCCAGGCCAGAGGCATCCAGTTGCTGCTCAGCGGCATGATGAGCCGCGTACACGAGGATCTGCGCTTCACGGACGTCCCCAAGCGCACCGAGTCCCTCGAGGTGCCCACGGGCGCCGGACCGGTGAATTGCACGGTGTACCGACCGCCGGCCTCCACCGCCACCCCCGCCCCGGTGTACGTCAACTTCCACGGCGGCGGCTTCGTCGTGCGCCGCCCCGAGCAGGACGACCACATGTGCCGCTCCATCGCGGCCACCGCCGGCTGCGTCGTGATCAACGTGGACTACGACGTCGCCCCGCAGCGGCCGTATCCCGCCCCCCTCACGCAGGCGTACGACGTCTGCGCGTGGGTCGCCGACAACGGCACCGCGGGCGGCTGGGACGGTTCGCGCCTCGCCGTGGGCGGACACAGCGCCGGAGCCAACCTCACCGCCGGGGTGTGCCGCATGGCCCGGGACCGCGGCACCTTCACTCCCCGGCTTCAGATCATCGACTCCGCGCCGCTCGACCAGGTCGCCGACCCGGCCACCAAGCTTTCCCCCATCGCCAAGCCGCTGCTCAGCCCCCACCTCATGCGGGTCTTCACCGCCGCCTACATTCCGGACCCGGCCGAACGCGCACATCCCCTCGTCTCGCCCGGTCTCGCCGACGACCTCGCCGGTCTGCCGCCGGCCCTGGTCATCACCGCGGAGAACGACCGCCTGCGCGACGAGGGCGACGCGTATGCCAAGGCTCTGGAAGCCGCGGGGGTCACGGTCACCCACCGCGTCTTCACGGGCGTCGACCACTACTTCACCCACACCGGTCCGGTGCCCGCCGCGAAGGAGGCTATCGAGCTGATGGCGTCCACGCTGCGCACCGCACTCAGCGCCTGACTCCATCACGCGCCCGGCGTTGTCAGTGGGGCCTGGCAGCATCGGGAGCATGGATTACTGGCCCTACCCGCCGGATGAGGCGGACCGTCTCGATCCCTTCGACAGCGAGCGCACCGAGACGCAGTACGTCCTCTTCGGCGGCCACCGGCCCACCTCGGCGTTCACCGATCCCGACTGGTTCGGCTACCGCGAGCTGCACCTGTATGTCCCGTGGGGCTACAAGATCCTGCGGATGGCCCAGAAGGTGGCCATCCACCGCCATGGTGACCTCGTACGGGAATGGCCGGTACTGCATCGCAACCCTCACGTCGACCCCGTGGACACGCCCGCCGGCGAGACGCTGTACCTGGACAACTGGAAGCGCAGCGTTTGCGGATACCGGGTCCTGACATCGCCGACAGAGATGACCGCCGCCGAGGACGCGTACGACTACGCCGCCGCAACCGAGTTGGCCCGCGCCGCCTCGCGCGCCGAGGGCCGCGCTCTGGTGGTGTACATGTACGACGCCGCGAACTGGCACTGAGCACTGACAATTAGGCGACTCCGGTGCGTGGCGTTGTTGCTTGGGCTCAGACAGCCAGGAACTCCCGGGCCGCCGCCGCTCCTGCCGCCGCGTCCCAGCCGCCCTTGCCGATCACGGCGGTCACGTGGGCCTCCGTGACGTCGCCGTCTGCCGCGATGAGTGCGTCGATGGCGTCCGCAGGAGGCTCCGCCCCGCCGAGTCCCGGCGCTCCCCGGGTGTGCGAGATGACGCTCTTGTGGATGCGGTCATCGTTCAGGGCGGGCAGGCCGACGCTGAGGAAGCCGTCTGGGAGGTCGTACTCGGCGCGCTGCCACCGGGCGCCGTCGAAGCCGTACACAAAACCCACGTACTCGTCCGTCGCCATCGCCCGCGACACCACCGGCCGCCACCAGTCGGGCGCCCCGGCGAGCAGGTCGGTCTCTTCCTCGCCGAAGTACTCCGCCGCGGGGCCGTAGTACGTCTCCGAGTACTCATGGTCGTTGCCCAGCATGACCGCGCGGTCCTCGCCGAGGTGGTACAGGTCCACCCAGTTGCCGCCCCCGTCGTCGTAGTGCCAGACGGAGGCGCGCGCACAGCACCCGGATCCCCATCCCCGAGCCGCCAACACCGCGGCGAACGCCGCCCAGCGGCCCCGCAGTTGGGTCGGCGCGGGCAGGTCGAGCGTCACAAGTCCCATGGTGGAGTCCACCTCTCTCCCAGTCGGCCGTCGTCCCCCGGATGGATCGGTTCGGCCGCGCCCATTCAACCGCGCACCACTGACAATCAGCCTCGGTCCGCTGCCGGGTCAGGTTTGGCGGGCCTGGTCGAGGCCGCGTACTCGGCGGGTGTCTGGCCGTACTGCTTCTTGAAGGCGCGGATGAAGTGGCTGCTGTCGGCGAAGCCCCAGTGGGCCGCGAGCTCGGAGATGCTCCAGCGGCCGGACGGAGCGGTGAGGGCGAGTCGGGCTTCTTCCAGGCGGCGCCCGCGGATGTAGGCGGCCACCGAGTCTCCGGCTGTGGCGAAGGCCCGCTGCAAGGTCCGTACGGAGACGTTGAGTTGACGCGCCAGCATCGCCGGGGACAGTTCGGGATCGGCGAGGTGGCTGTTGGCCACGTCCTTCGCGGCCTGGGTGAGTGCGGGAGCCAACCGGGGTTCTGTGTCGTCGAACTGCCCCTGCACCACCGCCTTCGCCAGCTCGATCAGGGCGCTGTGCGCCCCTTGCACACCGGCCGGGCTGAGGTCGGCCATGGTCGCGTGGACCATATTCGTGTGGGCCACCAGCAGACGCAGCTCGGGTGCGTCCACCGGCCCGGTGACGCTGCGATTCCCGAGGAGTGGTCCGAGCATCTCAGCGGGCAGGAAGAGGAGCTTCGCCGTCGTGTGCGGCGCCGACTCGAACTGCGACGGCCGCCCCACGTGCCGTAGGAGGAACTGCCCGGCCGGTACGGTCTGTTCATCGCGACCGCGCGGGTCACCCACCGTCCAGGCGCCGCGCCGTACCACCTGCATCCGAACCTGATCCTCGACGTTGCCGAGGATGGCGTTTCCCCGGGCGCCTGACGCGCCGTGGACATCGACGATCGCCGCGTCGCGCACCCTGGCGCCGCGGGCCTTGACCCGGAAGTCCCCGATCGAGTCCGGGCTCAAGGCCGGCAGCCGGAAGACGGCGCCGAGCTTCGACTCCCACTCGCGCTGTAAGGCCTCGAACCCGCGCGGCCCGGCGCCCGCGCGGGTCGAGTCCAGTAAGAACGCCCCGCGCGACCCCTCGGTCTTCGGTGCAGCGTTGTTCATCGTCTACCTCCATGCGATTGGACAACGTTGTCTGGTGGCGCGGATGTTCCGTTCTGATGCCGCTGTGGTTCAAGGCCGTGCTGCGCCGGCCTTCCTAAGCTTCGGCGGGAGTGGCAAACCCAGGGCGGTTCCGGGTGCTACGCATAAATGAGGACAAAGAGGAGAGCGCTGATGAACCCGCCGATGCCGGTGCCGAAGCCGACTGATGTCATGTTGCAGATGGCGGGAGGTTTTCAGGTCTCCCAGGCCGTCTACGTCGTCGCCAAGCTGGACGTGCCGACGATGCTGGACGAGGCCGGCGGCCCGCTGACGGTGAGCGAACTGGCGGAGAGGTCCGGCGCGCAGGTCCAGCACTTGCGCCGTCTGCTGCGCACGCTCGCGTCGATGGGGGTGTTCGTCCTTGACGGTGACGAGGTGTCCCTGACGCCCATCGGCGCGACGTTGTCCCGCAACGCCGACGATTCGCTGCACGCGGTGGCGCTCATGTGGATGGAGACCCACTATGCGCCGTTCGGCGATCTGCTCCACACGGTCAAGACGGGCGAGCCCGCCGCGAACCACCACTTCGGCAAGCCCTTCATCGACTGGGTGACCGAGAACCCGGACCGGGCGCAGCTGCTCAGCGATGCGATGGCCTCGGTCACCAAGGGCCTTCGTACCGGCATGTTCGACGACTACAGCCTGCCTGCCGGTGAGCTCGTCGCCGACATCGGGGGAGCGGACGGCAGTGTTCTGGTCGAACTCATCAAGGACCTGCCCGACCGGCGAGGGATCGTGTTCGACCTGCCGCCGGTGACGCAGGCGGCGCGGGCCAACGTCGCCGCCCGGGGGCTCGAGGGCCGGGTCGAGGTCATCGGTGGTGACTTCTTCGACAGCGTGCCCGCCGCGGACATCTACGTACTCAGTGCCATCCTTCACGACTGGGACGACGCCTCCGCTGTGCGCCTGCTCCAGTCCGTGGCCAAGGCGGGCGGATCCGGAGCGCGGGTGCTGGTCATCGAGGCCGTCGTGCCGGACGGCGGTGAACCGCATCTGGCCAAGATGAGCGACCTCACGATGCTCGGTATGGCGCCCGGGATGGAACGGACCCGGGCGGAGTACGAGTCGCTGCTGAACGCCGCCGGCGTCGGCATCGACAGGGTCGTACCGACGTCGACTCCCTACTCGGTCATCGAGGCGACGGTCGCCTGAGCGGACGTCAGCCAGGGCGCGGGGGGCGCCCTGGCTGACGTAGCACCAGACGGTCAGTGGTCAGCCCTTGAGCATGATGGGCCGGCGGAAACTCGCGTAGGTGTACTTGCCGGTGATGCGCAGCTCCTCGTCGAAGTGGAAGATGTCGGTTCCTTCCCAGTGCATCCGGCTGCCGTAGCGGGCGCGGAGGGCCCAGCGCAGTACCGACTTGGTGCCGCGGGTGTGCTGGGGCGCCAGGTCGAGGCGGCAGGTCCAGCGGATGGCCGCCCGACGCTGCTGTTCGTCGATGAGCCGGTCGTGTTCGTCGAAGGTGACCAGGCCGAACTTCCCCGAGAAGATCGGCACGAACGCGGCGCGGATCTGTGCGGGTCCGCGGTGGACGGCGCCGTCGCCGGGACGGTACTCGGCGTCCTCCGCGAAGAAGGACATGGCGAGGTCGAGGTCCTGGACGTTGAAGCTGTCGACGAAGCGGTCGATGGTGTCGGTGATGGGCGCCCTGGGCTTCGCGTCCCGGCTGGGCTTCGCGTTCCCGGTCACCACGGTACGACCCCGTCGGCGCCGAGGAACTGTCCCGTCGGGCCGTCCGGGCCGAGGAGAGCGACCCTGGCGACGGTCGCGGCCGCTTGGGCCGGCGGCTGGCCCACCTGACCGCCCATCATGTCGGTCGCGGTCAGACCCGGGTCCACGCAATTGATCCGCATAGCCGGATATGCCTTGGCGTACTGGACGGTGAACATATTGAGGGCCGCCTTGGAAGCGCGATACACATCCTGCGGGTAGGCGGCGAATTCGTCGTCCGGATCGGCCGATTTGGCCAACGAGCCAATGCTGCTGGTCACGTTCACAACCGCCGGCCGCTCCGACTCCGCGAGGAGAGGCAGAAAGGCCGTCGTGACGCGTACGGCACCGAAGACATTGGTGTCGAAAATCTGGTGCACGAGGTCGGACGTGAGGTCTCCGATGTGCGTCGGCGGTTCCAGCAGGCCCGCGTTGTTGACCAGTACGTCGAGTCGGCCGACGGTCGCGGCGGCGGCTTGGGCGGAGGCGTCGTCGGTGACGTCGAGCCGTACGAATCGCCCGCCCAACTCGTCGGCGGCGCGCTCCCCTCGGGCCTTGTCCCGGCAGCCCAGCCATACGGTGTGGCCCTCGGCTATGAGGGCTCGGGCCGTCTCGTAGCCGATACCTCGATTGGCACCGGTAATGAGAATTGTTGACATGGCATTCTCCTGGAACTCTGGGGTTCCGTCCTGCTGGTCAGATGGCCTCGAGTTCCATGGCGAAGTAGCCGCCGCCGACGGGGTAGGTCTTGCCGCGGCGCCAGCAGGTGGCCTCGAAGAGCGCGTCGAATTCGTCAAGGTCTCGTTCGATGCCGCCCGTGACGCAGAGCATGGTCACGTCCGCGATGGTGGCGAAGTCGGGCTTCCCGATCTCCTGGTCGACGAGCATTTCCACCACCAGGGCGCGCCCGCCTTCGCCCGCCGCGGAACGGCAGTTGCGCAAGATCGTCGTACAGCGCTCGTCGTCCCAGTCGTGGAGCACGGTCTTGAGGAGGTAGAGATCCGCGCTGGGTACCTCATCGAAGAAGTCGCCCGGCACACCGGAGAAACGGTCGGACAGGCCCCGCCGTTCGGCCTGCTGGAGCGCATCATCGATGGCGTGCGGCAGGTCGAGTACCTGGCCCTGCAGAGCGGAATTGGCCTCCATGAGCGCCAGTACGAGGTGTCCGTCGCCGCCACCGACATCGATCGCCGTGGACAGGCCCTTGGTGTCGGCCTCGGCCAGGATGCCCTGGGTCACCATGCCGGCCAGGTCGCGCATGGACTCGGCGAACAGCTTGGCCTCGTCGGCTTTCTCCGGCCGCGCGTAGTAGTCGAAGACGTCCGCGCCCAGCGCCTTCTTCGCCTGGCTCGTGCCCTGCCGCACCGCCTCGGGGAACAGGCTCCAGGGCTGCCAGTGCGACTCCCCGGCCTGGATCAGCACCAAGGAACGCAGGGAGCCCGGCACGTCGCTACGCAGCATCTGGCCCCGCCCGGTCAGGCCGAACCGCCCCGACCCTTCGTAGCTGAGCACTCCCAGTGAAGCGGCGGCACGCATCAGACGGAACGTGGATCGCTCATGGCTGCCTTCGCGCTCGGCCACCTCCTTCGCCGTGCGTGCTCCATCGGCAAGGTGGTCGGCGATGTTGAGCTCGGCAACCGCGTGCAGCGTCTGGAGGATCGCGCCACCGGCGATCATCTGCATCAGGCTCGCGACATCCGCCGCCGGGTCGCCGGCGCCCGCGTCCGTTGCCGCGTGAGTCGTGGTCGTTTCGGTCATGGAATCCGTACCTCGTGCCTCTCGTGTCCCAGAGGCCTGTAATTTTGTTCGGGTTCGTGTGGGGGCGCTTGCAACTGAGCGACACATCCATGGGATTTCCGTGCCTTAACCGAAAAGGGCAACGGTGAGAGGGTCATGACGGGGAGCCGGCCGGGGAGGACGTTCACGGCAGACGTCACGCAGCCGCGAACGGCCAGAAACGGCTTCGAGGTCTTCCGGCAGGAGTGGGAGACACAAACGGGCGTGGCGTTACCCCTGCCCGCCTTCGACGTCGGCGATACCGGCGATTTCCGGATCAACGTCCAGGCCGCCAATCTGCACGACGCGGTGATCGCGGACGTCTACAGCGAGCGTTTCCTCGGGCGTCCGGCCACTGCCCGCGAATGCGACGACCGGGTGCTCGTACATCTGATGCGGCACGGCTCCTGGCGCTTCGCCGCACTGGACGGGCGAAGTGAGAGCGTCACGGTTCCGGCCGGGTCCTTCATCGCCCGGCACAACAACCCGCCCTCGTTGTTCGACGTGGCGCCCGGGGCCCGGGCGACGGTACTGATCCTGCCCACCGCGGTGCTCGGGCGGACAACCGGCGGCAGGCACGGCAGGCAGATCGTCGGTTCGGCCCGTTCCAGCGAGATGCGCATGCTCATGGCCCACGCGAGCATGGTCCGCGAGACCGTGCACGGCCTCACCGGGGCAGGCGTACGCGGCGCACGCGACGCCCTGCTCGAACTCGTAAGAGCCGCCGTGCGACACGAATTCGACGACACCGAGCCCCAGTTGGCCCCCGCACTCGCCCGCGCCGCGATGGATCTCGCGGACGAGCACCTCACGGACCCCGACCTCTCGCCTCGGTGGCTGGCACGCCAACTGAACGTCTCTATACGCACATTGCACCGCGCCTTCGCCACCGTCGAAGAGCCGGTGGCGGCCTACATCCGCCGCAGACGACTGGAACGCGCCCGGCACGAACTGCTCACCCCATGGGGCAGGCCGACCATCGCGGAAGCCGCGGCGCGCTGGCACTTCTCCGACAGCAGCCATTTCATCCGGGCTTTCAAAAAGCAGTACGGGGAGACGCCGGCCCGGATGACGGCCGCCTTCGACGCACATCGGCGGCGGCCGCCGGCCGTTTGATCTCCGCTGATCTCAGCGTGCCGGTGTCGATCTCGGTGACCGTTCCTAGAGACTGAGCGGGAGTGAGTCCTGGTGCCAGGACTCGTGCTCAGCCGTGTGCCCCGAACGGTGTTGGGCACGCTGGTCGCCCGCTTTCGCTCCACCGCCGGGCGGCGCGCATCTGGTGCGCGGTCCGGGAAGGTGGGGGCGGGGTTCCTCACGCCCTCGGGTCTCCGGTCGGGCCTGGACGGTCCGATGCCCCGCAGCATCGCTCTGGTGCTGCGGGGGCGGTGCCGTCCGTCGCCGGATCGGATGCCCGAGGGCGCGTCGCCCGACTGCGATGCTCGCCGCATCGTGCCGGGACATCTCACGTCGTGGGGTGGTCAGCGGTTTCTGCCAGTGCTGGGCACCCCACTTGCTCGTATATGCCGGGTCGACCGCGACGATGGCGATGCCTTGTTCGGCGGCCATCGATACGAGCCGGGCCTTGAGTTTCGCGGTGGGGAAGCGGGAGAGCAGGCGGCGGAAGCGTTTGTTGCGGCCGTGCTTCTCCCGGCTTCTGCCGTCGGTGAAGTTGAGGTCCTCGAGGGCGATCGCGGCGGCCCCGCAACGTTGGGCGTAGTGCAGCAGCCGACTGAGCGCATGCCGAATCTGTGCATCCCGGTGCTCGGTGCTGCCCGAGAGGTCGTAGAAGAAGCGCTGCGGCTCACCGACCGGGTTGCCGTGTACATCCAGGTGCCAGGTAGCGAGGTGGTCGTCGTTCATGTCCACGCCCACCACACCCCGCGCGAGGGCCGCGTCGAGTGGGAGGACCGGTACAGCGGCGCGCTGCCAGGAGGCGGTCACGTACCAACGGCCACGGAGAACGTCGTGGTGGATGCGGTAGGCCACCGCCCGGTTGGCGGTGATCCGGTCGCGCCACTCCCGCCCGCGATGCTTGAACGCTACGGTCGCATCCAGCACGTACCGGCCGTGCGGGGCGTTGGCCCGGTGGGCCAGCGGCGCCGGGAGCTTGAGGGAGAGCTGGCCGGTGTCGGTGATGCGGATGGTCTCGTTGCCGAAGCGTTTGCCGGACTCCCCGTCGGCGGTCAGGAACATCCGCGCCGCCTGCCAGTGCTCCCGCCACTGCTGCTCGCTCAGCCCGGCCGCCTCCAAGTGGTGGCGGGCGTTCGCCAGGCGCTTGCCGCCGCGCACCACGTGGACCCGGCCCGCCGCCCAGTCCGCCTCCACTGCGGCCAGCCGGTCCTGCAAAGCATGCTTGCGGCGGGACTTGGCATGCCACTCGGGGCGCGAGCCGTAGCCCCGCGCCAGCCCCTCTCGCTTGTCCGCCTTGGCGCCCAGCGGCCTAGCCAGCCGCGCCTCGATGGCGGCGATCTGCCCACGCAGCCAGGTCAGATGGGCAGCCTGCCCGCGCCTCGCCAGCGCCCACTGGTCATGGGTGGCCTTGGTGATGCTGCCTGCCCAGCGCGCCGACGACTGACTGGTCAGCTCCCGCTTGCGCCCCGCCCACGAGGCGGCATCGTGCCCCAGGCCCTGCCAGGACCGCTCCGCCAGATCACCCGCGGCCAACGAACCCAGGAACACCCCGACCTCGGCCAGCACCGCCGCATCTGTCTGCGACACCCGCAGTCGGTCCCGGATGGCCACCCCAGCGGGTACGGGCACCACGAACGACGCCGCCAACTCCCGCAGCCCGCCCACCCGTTCACCCCGGCCCGGTCGAAGATCCCGTCACGGCAGTCAACGAGCAGCACCCGCAAAGGTCACCCATTCGACCCAAGAACCCCAGTTCCCGTCCCGAAGAACGGAGACCGAGAACTCACCCCACGGCATGGATGACCGTCCCGGCACAGGCGCCGGGCGGCACCAACGACATCCGGCCTCGGCACTCACTCCCATTCACCAAAAGTCACTCCCGCTCAGTACGCCCGCAGCAGCTCCCAACCCCTCCCGGCTGACCGCAGCCTCCAGCGGCCAGCCAGCCAGCCAGCCAGCCAGCCGGTCGGCCGGCCGGTTCACGCGGTGTGGGGCGCTTCCATGGGCGGATGGCCCAGGGCACGCGCCACCAACTGCCCGCGGCTGCGCACGCCGAACTTGGCGAAGAGGGACTTCACATGGTCCTGCACGGTGTACGGGGACACGCTCAGCGCGGAGGCGATTCCCGTCGACGAGCGGCCGGAGATCACCTGCTCCAGGATCTCCCGCTCCCGGACCGTCAGCCCGTACGCGAGGGCCAGCATCCCGGTGATGCCGGAGGCCGGGGCCGGCTGGATGACGACCGAGGCGCCGGAGTGCGGGTCTCCGTCCAGCGGGGAGCCCCACAGCGACAGCCAACGTCCCGTGCGGGACCGTACGCGCAGATACGCCTCCTCGCCGCGACCGGCCCGGGCCGCCGCCGCCACCTCGTACGGGGCCAGCGGGCCGATCTCGTCCAGCCAGTGCCGCGCCGTCTCGTTAGCGACCAGGGTGCGGCCTTCGGCGTCGAGCACCAGGACACCGGGGCCGGCCGGAGCCTGCGGCGCGAGGGGCGTGGCGTCGACACAGGCCCGGCGCAGCGCCACCGCGACCGGCCGGGACATCGCGCGTAACAGCGCCGCCTCCCGCGGTGTGAAGTCCGCCCGGCCGCCCCGCCGGAACAGCGCCAGCGCGCCCCAGCACTCACCGTCCGCCACGAACACGGCACGCAGCTCGTGCTGGGCCTCGATGACCGGCAGGACCGTACGGAAGCGGGCACTGCGCGGCAGGTCACCGCCCACGCTGTCACTGAGAATCCCGACCGTACGGCCGGTCCGCGCCAGGTCCGCGAACTTGTCCACATCGGCCACGAGGTACTCGTTGTGCGACGCCAACTGCGCGCTGCCGGGCGGAATGCCCTCGGAGACGTCGTCGCTGACCAGCAGCGTCCACGGGTCGATGGCGCCGAAGCAGTACGCGTCGTACGGGACATCCTCGCCCAGCCGGGCGGCCACGCGGGAGCGCAGCGTTTGCGAGTCCAGACCGAGCCGGCATATCCGCTCGATGTCGCTCCGCAACCTCCGCACCGGCGCAGCCTAACGCCCTCCCAAAGATCCCAGAATTCTGGGATACCGCGCACCGGGGCACCCCACATAGCGTCCGCGTTGATCACCAGTTCCACGGTGATCATCAGTCGAATCGCGGAAGGATCGCATCGCAGTGAGTTCTCCCTACGTGGCCCAGGCCGGCGAGCATGAGCAACTGGAGTGGCTCGGTGGCGGGCTCATGGAGGTGCTGCTCGACGCGCGGCACACCGGTGGCCAGCTGAGCGTGTTCCGCTCCACCGTGCCGACCGCCACGGCCTCCCCGGTACACGTGCACCCCAACGAGGACGAGATCTTCGTGATGCTGCGCGGCAGCGGCCTGATCTGGGTCGGGGACCAACGGTTCGAACTCACCGAGGGAGGCATCGCCTTCCTGCCCCGCAACATCCCCCACGCGTACCGCCTCACCACCGACAACGTCGACATGCTCGCGATCGCCACCCCCTCGGGCATGGAGGGCTTCTTCCGCGACGCGGGCTGGGACAAGTCCCGCCCCAAGCCGGCCGACTGGGCCATCACCCCCGCGGACCTGGGTAAAGCCGCCGCCGCGAACGGCCAAGTCGTACTCGGCCCACCGCTGGCCGCCGACGAGATGATTTCGCCGGCCCTGGTCGATGTGAATTCCTGACCTGGCCCTGCGTCGACGCCTGCCGGTCAGCGCACCAGGGGGAGGAAGACCGTATCGACGATCTCTTCGAGGACGTCGTCGGGTACGGGAGCGAAGGTCACCCACACCCAGCTCGCGAATCCCGCGCAGGGCAAGGGAGTTGCCTTGCCTGTGGCGGCAAACAGGTCCTGAGGGACCGTCAATGTGGCTTGCCTGGCGTCCAGTTCTACGGGATCCACCGCCCCCTAGCGGCACACCTAGCCCGCTGACGGTCACCCGCGCACGTGCGCCTGTGGCCCGCGCACGGGTGCGGGCCACAGGCTGTCCATTGCCGTCAGGGCTTGTTCGTCAGCGGAGTCCGCGGGAGGCCAGCAGGCCGCAGACGTCCGTCATGCTCGTGCACTCGGCGGTGCCGGAGGCCAGTACGGTGCGGGTGCCGGGGATGCCTGCGATGCCGTAGACCGTGCTGCCTCCGCTCGTCGAGGTGAGTTCTGCCGGGAGTTCCTCGTCGGTCCAGGTGGTGCCGTTCCAGCGGGAGAGCAGCGTGTGGGCGCTGCCTTGGGGCGCCCAGCCTCCGACCCACACGCCGCCCGAGCCGTCCGCGCCCGAGGCGTTCACTTCGTCGATCCCGGGGGTGGGTATCTCCTGCCACTTGCGGCCGTCCCAGCGCGTGGAGATCAGCCCGTTCGGCACCCCTGGATCGTTGGTCTTGCCGAAGACATGGACCGTTCCGCGCCTGGTCGACACGACGTGGTTGGCCACCCAGCCGGCGCTGTACTCGAAGGGGACGGGGACGGTCTTCACCGTCCAGCGTCGGCCGTCGAAGTGGTAGAGCAGGGGCGTGGAGACACCGTCCGCCATGGCCTCGGCGCTGACCCATACGTCGTTGGGGCCGGTGCCGGTGATGTCAAAGGGCTGTACGGGCTTGCCGTCCGGTGCCTGGGGCAGTGCCGTACGGCTCCACTTGCGGCCGTCCCAGTGCTCCAGCATCCCGGAGTACGCCTGGTCCGGGTCGTCGGGGTCCGCCGTCGGGTTCCAGTCCATGGTGGTCAGCCATACGGAGTCCGCGCGCACCGACTCCATGTCCAGGACGAAACGGATCCAGCCCTCGGCGGGCCCCGGACGCGACACCGACTTCCAGCGGGTGCCGTTCCAGTGCTGCAGCACGATCGAGCCGGAGGCCTCGGGGAGCGCGGAGCCCTCGCGGAGCCGGTCCGCCAGGGTGTCCGGCAGCCGCTCCAGGAGCGTGTCCGGCAGCCGGTCGGCCTTGCGGCCCTCCTGCGTCCGGGCGGCTGATGAGGCAGCGGCGACTTCGATGTCGGTGTAGGTGCCGGCCGCCCAGACGTCGTCCGGCCCCGAGGCGGCCACTGCCTCCAACGTCGCGGGTCTGCCACCGGTCCCGGCGAGCGGGACATCGCTCCACCGGGTGCCGTCCCAGTGCTTGGCCACCGGAGCCGTAGTCCAGGACTCGTCCGCCTTCCCGCCGACCGCCCACGCGTCGGTCCGGCTCGTCGCGGTGACGTCGTAGAAGCCGGTCGACTCCGCCGAGGACGTCGGTAATTCGAGTTTCCAGGGCGCCTTCGCGGGGGCAGCGGCCTGCCGCTCGGCCGGCTCCGGCGCTGGTGCCTGCGGCTGCGCCTGCGCGGCGTACGGGGTGAGTGCGATGGCGCAGGCCGCGAGTGCGGTGGCCACACGGGTGGCGGGTGACGCCAACCGTCGTACGGGTGTTGTCATCTTTCCTGTTTCTCCTGTGGTCCTACTGGATCCTGTGCTGTTGTCGGCGGGCGTTCCGACGGGTCGTACGCGCTCACCGCTGAGCGTTCTTCGGCACGGTGATCTGGCTCTCGCCCCAGCTCATCCGGGTCGTGGCCGTGTAGTTCACCGTCGTGCCCGCGTCGAGACCCGCCTTCTGGGCCTTGGCGGACGGTTCGACCAGTACGAGCTGCTCGGAGAGCATCGCGCCGGTGGACGGGTCCACGACCAGCCGCTGCTCCACGCTGCCCAGCGGGGTCTTTGACGTGCCGGGGAAGGTGAAACCGGCGCCCTTGCGCCCCAGCGGATCGCTGACACTCCCCAGCCCCCGGACGCCGGGCATCTCCGCCATCACCCGGTACGCGGCCGCCCGGACCGCGGGCTCCACCGGCATCGTGATGAGGTTGGCCGCCTGCCGCAGCACGTACGCCGTGCGTCCCACGCCGGCCTCGGCTCCGCTGTCCTCTCCGTGCAGTTTCTCCAGCTCTCGGCGCAACTCGCCGCTATCGGAGGGCAGTTCACGCAGATCCTGGTACGAGACGTTGTGCGGGCCGAGGGCGTAGATCTTGTCGTCGGCGTCCGTCCGCATGACCATCGGCGGCCGGGTTCCCATCGTGTACCCGAGCGTGCCGCCTGCCTCGTTCCCCGTGACCTCGGCCTCCATCGTCTCGGGCGAGCCGGCGGCCCGCCAGCGTGCCTCGTCCTCCTTGGTCCGGGGGGCGATCACGGCGTCCAGACCGGAGACCATCAGGCTCTTTGTTCCCGGCCGCACGCCCACCGACCACTGGGAGGTCGCCGTGTCGCGTACGGCGAAGAGCTCCCCCTTGCCTCCCGTCGCGCTGACGAGGTTCACGTTCTCCGAGCGCGTGGTGGTCTGCCAGTACGTTCCTTCGGCAGCCGGCGTCTCGGCCTTCTTCGCCACGCTGAGCAGTTCGAGGCGGCCGTCGACCTGGACGTCACCCTGGCCGCCCGACGCCGACGAACCCGGCGCCGCAGCGGTGGAGGAGGTCTGCGGGGGTGCCCCCGGGTTCACGCCGAAGGGATCCCCGTCGAGAGTGGTCACGGCAACCGCGGACGCCGCGACGGCGGTGAGGGCCACCACGGTCCCGAGCGGCCGGATCCCGCCCCAGCGCCGCCCCGGCGCCCGGAACCCCGACACCCGGGAGCGTGCCGCGCTACTGTCCGTCGCGCCGGCCATGATGCGTGCCAGGTCCTCGCGCTGCCGCGGGGTGTCCGCCAGCCTGGACGGGTCCAGCTCGTCGGGCCGGGCGTCCGCGAGCACCTTCATGACGTCGGGTCGCCTGGACCGTTCCTGCGTGTTCTTCATGTGAGTGCTCCGTTGCGATCAGTGCGGTGCGGGGTCTGGGCGAGTGGTGCGGAGTTCGTCTGCTGCGCGGATGCCGGCCTCTGTATGGACATCGGTTCAGGTACCGGTCTCGGTTCACGTGCGGGTGCCGTCCCCCGTGCAGGTGCCGTATCTGCCGGATACGCCGGCTCCAGGGCCTTCTCCAGACGGCGGCGGGCCCGGTGCAGCCGGACGGTCACCGTCGCGGTGGTGCAACCCAGGACTCGTGCGGCCTGCTTGGCGCTCAGCCCGTGCCAGGCGATGAGCGTCAGCAGCTCCCGGTCGGCGTCGGACAGGCTCGCCAGTGCCTGCAGCGCGGCTTCGCGATCGGTCACGTCTGCCGCGACGTCGCCGACGTCGGTCCGGGCACCGCTGCTGATGCGCTGCGCCTCCGCGGCGGCGAGGGCGTACTGCCGGCTGTCCCGGCGACGCAACTCGCGCACCAGGTTGCGGGCCACCCCCAGGAGCCAGGGCAGCGCGGGTTGCGAGATGTCCCGCATTCGCCGCCAGGCCACGGCGAAGGTCTCGCTGGTGACGTCCTCTCCTACCTGCCGTCCCACCAGGCTCGTGGTGTAGGCGAGGACGCGCGGATAGCACTCCTCATAAATGTCCCGGAAACGTTGGGCATGTGTCATGCGCCGTCCCCTCATATCGACTCTGTTACCAAGCAATGCGCGCAGCGGCCGACTTCTTACAGGGATCCGAAATCCATGAGGGGTGATCCACGTCACGCAGATCTCCTCCGTGGCGGGTGGTCCTGTCCGGGACCGGTCCCCGGCGACCCCTGGTGCACTGGAATCCCCGACCCAGCGGAGGTCCAAGTGGCTCTGTTCCGGAGGCGAAGGCGCTTCTCGCCGCCTGCTGCTCAGCCTGCTCAGTCTGCGCGGTCTGCTCGGTCTGTGACTCCGGCCGGTCGGGCCGGTCAACAGCCGTGGTTGGACCATGGGTTGGTCAACGGCGACACGGTCGCGTGCGGCCGTTGTGCCCGAGGACTCAGAATCAGGCTCCAGTCCCCGTCGTCCGTGACGGTCAGTCATGACGGCGCACTTGATGGCATAGCCCTGATCTGCACCGCATGCGGCCGGTTGCTCTGCGCGAACTGCGCACTCGAAGCCAGCGACAATCCCTACCTGCCGAAGTGCGATAGCTGTCGAGGCCCGATAACCATCCCGATGTCGCGTTGAGATACGCGGATTTCGCCGATTCCGCAGACATCAGTCATCAGTCATCCGTACGGCTCGACGAGGGGGCCGCGTGCCGCCGCACTTCATGAGGATGTCCGGGTTCTATCTCGTTGTGATGGGCATCGGAGGGCATCGCGTCCTGGATATGCCGACCTGGCTCAGCGTATGGAACGTCGTGATGGGTGTACTTCTCATCGTCGGCGCGACGTCGAACGGGGCGGGTGAGGAGTGACGCGCACGTCCGCTGACGGTCACGCTCCAACGATCAAGACTTGGTGGTGTCCACGATGAAGCGGCGACTGAGACTGATCTCGCTCCAGAGCAGGCCCAGGTCGGTGGTCACCGTCAGCTCGTAGTTCCCGTCCCGCAACGCCGCCGCATCGAGCACCCGGTGGTTTCCGACCCAGAGGGTGGGAACGATCTCGCCGTTCAGCCTGACCTCGACATTGCGCAGCGCCTCACTGTTCAGGGTCGCATCGTCGCCGCTGCCGTCCGTGTCTTCGGTGTCCACCGTGAGCGTGCCCTTGGAAAGCGCGGCGGCGTTGAGCACGCCGTTGCTGGGGATGCCGCGTATCCGGAGCTCTGGCTGGTTCACCGCGTTGGACACTGCAATGCCGCCCATCACCAGGGCGGTGGCAACAGCGGCAACCAGGAATGCGATGAGCATCCTGCGCAGGGACCGGGCTCGTACAGGGTCCGACGTCTTCAGGGTCCGCCGCATGGACACATCCTTCAGGAGTTGCTGCTGCCGGTCGTCGGCTCCGCCTCTTCGCCCCGCGGGCCCGGGGACACGGACTCGCGGGTGTCCGGCGACCTGATGGTGCCACGTCAATCGTCATCACGGCATCCAGTTCGCCCGCACGCGTCTCGGTCTCGTAAGCGGATTCGGCAGGCCGAGGGCCGCAGCGTCGGCGTGGGCGGGGGTGCGGATTCGGAGTAGGCCTGGCGGAACCGATAGGTGTGCCGCCAAGCCGGCCGCTGTCGTTTCCGTCCAAGACGGCCGCCGTGGCCGCGATCTAGCGTGGGCTCCAGCAGCTCGCCCGATCAGGAGGAGACAGCACCATGCGTGACCTCGTCTACACCGGTTTCATGTCGCTCGACGGCGTCGTGGACTCGCCCGGCGGCGGGCCGGGGGAGGAGCACCGCAGCGGCGGCTGGGTGTTCAAGGACCTCGAGTTCGTCCCGGAAGCCTGGTCGCTGAAGGGCGAGGAGCTCGCCGACACTACGGCGCTGATGTTCGGCCGCCGCAGTTACGAGGCGTTCGCGCGGGTCTGGCCCGGCTCGGAGGACCACGCCGCCTACAAGGAGCTGCCGAAGTACGTGGTGTCGAGCACGCTGTCCGAGGATGCCCTCGTCGACGGGTGGGGGCCGACGACCATCCTGCGCTCGACCGAGGACGTCGCCGCGCTCAAGGAGGGCGAGGGCGGCGCGATCTTCATCCACGGGAGCGCGGAGCTGGCCCGGCGGCTGTCGGACGCCGGCCTGATCGACCAGTACAACCTGCTCGTCTTCCCCGTGCTCCTCGGTGCCGGGAAGAGCCTGTTCGGCCGGGCCGACCGGGACAAGCAGATGCTGACGCTGCGGGAATCGGAGAGCTACGCGAACGGGATCCTGAAGCTCGTTTACGACGTCAAGCGCTGATCCAGGTCGAGGGCGATCGCGCCGCCGGCGCCCTCGCGCAGCTGCCCGGCGGTGCGTCCGACGTAGGAGCGCAGTGCCCGGGCCAGGTGCGGTTCGTCGAAGTAGTCGAGCTTGGCGACGACATCGGCGGCCGGGTGGCCGGCCGCCAGCAGCTCCGCCGCCGTGCGGGCCCGCTCGATCTGCCGTACGCCACCCCGCGTCAGCCCGGTCGCGGCGCGGAACCGGCGTTCGACCGTGCGCCCCGAGACGGCCGGGCGGTGCCCCCGCAGCACCTCGGCGACGAGCGGGTCACGGACCACGATCCCGGCCCGGACGAGACGCTCGACCAGGGCCTCGGCGTCGTCGGGTCCGGGCGTCTCCCAGCGCGCGCCGTCCAGTCGGAACGTCCGGCGCGTGGTGTCGGGCAGCTCGACGCCACCGTCGACCAGCGCGGGCGTGGGCACGGCCCGCAACGAGGTGCCCACGGCGAACTCGACGCCCGTGAAGGCCGCGCCCTCCGGCACCGGCGCCGTGCCGGTCCGGGTCTCGGGACCGGTGACGCCCGCATACGCCCGGCCGCCCTGCTCCCAGAACACCAGCCCCCAGCGCACCCCCGCGACGGACGTCATCGCCGAGACCTGCTCGCTCGTGCAGGTCCACACGGCGTCGACCCACGGCGAGTCCGACTGGCGCGTCTCGAAGCGCAGTTCCACGGGTGCAGAATACGCCGCGCCGGGCAGCCGACGGCTGCTCCGGGCGAGAACGAGGACGTCGCTGAATCACAATCCCCGGGCTCCTGTCTATTCGTACAGCAGGTCGTGGCATGGCTCGTCCGAGGGGTGCGTGACGTATCCCGATTGCCCGCAGGTCTGCCTGCACAGTCTTGAAGACATGACGGAGTGGGGGATCAGGTCGGCCCGCGGGGGACTGACGCGAGTGAGCGTCGCCGCCGTTGTCGTGCTGGGCTCGGTCGCACTCACGAGTGGTGCGGTGCGGGCGGAGTCGGCCGACACGGACAACCCGCCGCCCCACGGTGTACGTGTCGAAGTGACGGCGGGGCCCGCGCCTGGATGCCGTCGGATCGTCGTTGACACCGAGGGCAGCCACTCCCTCCTGACCGTGGGGTGTGACGCCTGCCCGCACTCGTACGTGGCCGTGACAGCGCGCACGGCGCCCCAGCTGCAGTTGGGCCTCGTATGGAAGGGACCGTGCGAGAGGCCGCCCGCCACGCCGCCCCCACCTACTCCGAGTCCTGAGCCCTCGTCCCCGAGCCCTCCTGCCCCCACCCCTGCCTCATCTGCCCCCACCCTCACGCCACCTGCCCCCACCCCTACCTCCCCGGCACCCACGCCCTCACCACCGAGGGCCGCGGCTCCGCCGCCCGCGCTTCCCGTGCCGACCCGGCCGCACCCCTCGAAGGCGGCCGGTACGCCGAGCCAGCAGCCGAAACAGCCGGAGCGGGCGGCGCCGGCCCCGCAACCCGTCAAGCACCGGACGTACCAGGCCCCGCCGCGCAGAGCGACACGCGAAGGGACCCCGTTGATGACCCTGGCCCTGCTGCTCATCGCTCCGGCGGTACTGGCCGCGGCGGCCCTGCGCACACGTTCCTCGTCCGGGGGCGGCGGGCGCGGCCGTTAGGGCCCGTATCGAAGGTGGCGCCCACCCGGTTCGCGCCCCCTCACCACCGCCACAGGTTGCAACGCAGCGACCGGACCAGGCCCCACTGCAAACCCCACCCCACCGACCCTGCCGCGCTCTACGGAGGCTCCATGTCGCAATGGCTGGTCCTGGCCCTGGTGATGGCCTCGGCCTGCGTGGTGGTTCTGGCCATCACCCTGCTCAGGCACCGGCGTATCCCCGACGACGACGATCCCACCGAGACACCCGATGTCATCGAGTACATGACCATGATGATCGGCGTTGTCTACGCGATCGTGCTCGGACTCGCCATCGCCGGTGGCTGGGAGGCGCGCGGTGCCGCGCATGAGAACGTACGCGCCGAGGCCCAGGCCCTGCACGAGGTCAACGAGCGTGCCCAGGCATACCCGGCGGCCGTACGGGACCGCATCAAGAAGGACATCGACGCCTACGTGCGGTACGTGGTCGACGAGGAGTGGCAGGTCATGGCCGATCGCGGCGAACTGTCCGACCGGGGAACGGAACTGTTCTCGCGGGTACGCAAGGACGTCGCCGGCTACGAACCGCGGACCGACCAGGAGGACCGGGCCTACCAGCCGATGGTCGACCAGGTCGCCGTGGCCGATGACGCCCGGGGTTCCCGGGGCGACAGCGCGGGTGGGGCGATGCCGGGCGTGGTCTGGTTCGGTCTCATCGCGGGCGCGCTGGTGACGATCGGCATGATCTTCACCCTGCAGATCCGCACCTCCCCACCGGAATTGCTGCTCGCCGGCCTGTTCAGCGCCCTGATCGCCTTCCTGCTCTTCCTGATCTGGGAATTCGACTCGCCCTTCAGCCGGGACGCCGGCACGGCGGCCGGCCCCTTCCTCGACCTCTTCCCCGCCGTCGACTCAACCGCACGCTGACCGCCGTCGACTCAACCGCACGCTGACCGCCGTCGGCCACGGCCACGGCGCCGTCCCGGACGGCCCGTCGTCCGAAAGCGCGATGCATCCGGAAAGCAGCACCTCCACAGAGAGGAACGAGAGGCAGACCATGTCACAGCCCTTCAAGCTTCCGGCGTTCTACGAGCCGTACCCGGCACGGCTCAGCCCCCACCTGGAGACGGTGCGGAAGGACTCCAAGACCTGGGCCCGCAGGATGGGGATGATCGAGGGATCGGAGGTCTGGGACAGCCGTGACTTCGACTCCCACGACTACGCCTTGCTGTGCTCGTACACCCATCCCGATGCCCCGGCCGCCGAGCTGACCTTGGTCACCGAGTGGTACGTGTGGGTGTTCTTCTTTGACGACGACTTCCTACGGCGTTTCAAGCGCAGCCAGGACCTTTCCGGAGCCCGCGCGTACCTCGACCGGTTGCCGGCCTTCATGCCGATGGAGCCCGGCGGTGCGCCCGCGGAGCCGGAAAGCGCGGTCGAGCGCGGCCTGGCCGACCTGTGGGCCCGCACCGTGCCGGCCATGTCCCAGGACTGGCGCCGCCGGTTCGCGACGAGCACGCAAGCTCTGCTCGAGGAATCCCTGTGGGAGCTGCGCAATATCTCCGACGGCCGTGTCGCCAATCCGCTGGAGTACATCGAGATGCGGCGCAAGGTGGGTGGTGCCCCCTGGTCCGCGGGTCTCGTCGAGTACGCCGCGGGCGCCGAGGTGCCGGAGCCGATCGCGGCCTGCCGTCCCATGCTCGTGCTCCGGGACGCCTTCTCCGACGCGGTGCACCTGCGGAACGACCTGTTCTCCTACCAGCGGGAGATCGAGGACGAGGGTGAACTCTCCAACGGCGTACTGGTCTTCGAGAAGTTCCTGGGCTGCGACACCCAGCAGGCCGCCGACGCCGTCAACGAGCTGCTCACCTCTCGGCTGCAGCAGTTCGAGCACACCGCGCTGACCGAGCTGGCACCGCTGTTCGCCGAGCACGGCCTGCCCCCGCAGTCCTGCGCCGACGTCCTGGCCTACGTCAAGGGACTCCAGGACTGGCAGGCGGGCGGCCACGAATGGCACATGCGCTCCAGCCGCTATATGAACGGCGCGGCCGGGGGCTCAACGACCGCAGGCTCAACGACTGCAGGCTCAACGGCCGCAGGCTCACCGGTCACGGCGAGCGCGTCAGCCATCCCGGGCGGTCCGGCGGGCGGCCTGGCAGGTGTCCTGCACGGTCCGACCGGTCTGGGCACCTCCGCGGCCCGCATCACGGCCTCGGTTGCGGCGACGATGCCGCAGCGGTTGCGCAGCCACGCGCATGTGCCGTTCCAGCGGGTCGGGCCGGTCCCCGTCCCCGAGCTGTACATGCCGTTCACCACAGAGCTGAGTCCTCATCTGGACGACTCACGCGAGCACGTCGTCGACTGGGCCCACACGATGGGGATGCTGGAGCCGCTGCCCGGCGTGCCCGGTCCCGGCATCTGGGACGAACACAAGCTGCGGGCCTTCGACTTCGCCCTGTGCTCGGCGGGCATCCATCCGGACGCCTCCCCCGAAGAGCTGGACCTGACGACGCACTGGCTCACCTGGGGAACGTACGCCGACGACTACTACCCCGCCGTGTTCGGACCCCGGTCCGACATCACCGGCGCCAGGCTGTGCAACGAGCGGCTGTCCGCGTTCATGCCGGTGGACTCCACGGCGGTCCCCACCCCGGCGAACGCGCTGGAACGCGGGCTCGCGGACCTGTGGTCCCGTACGGCCGGCCCGATGACGACCGCAGCACGCCGCGCGTTCCGCGGCACCATCGAGGACATGACCGGCAGCTGGGTGTGGGAACTGTGCAACGCGGCGGAGAACCGCATCCCCGACCCGGTCGACTACATCGAGATGCGGCGCAAGACCTTCGGGGCGGACCTCACGATGAGTCTGTGCCGTCTGTCCCACGGGCGGACGGTGCCGCCGGAGGCGTACCGGAGCCGTCCCGTCCAGGCGATGCAGAACTCGGCGGCGGACTACGCGGCCCTGATCAACGACCTGTACTCGTACCAGAAGGAGATCGAGTTCGAGGGTGAGATCCACAACGCCGTTCTCGTCGTCCAGGACTTCTTCGACTGCGGCCTCACCGAAGCGCTCGGCATCGTCGCCGATCTGATGACCTCGCGGATGCGGGAGTTCGAGCGCGTGGTGTCCACCGAGCTGCCGGAGATGTTCGACCAGCTGAATCTCGACTCCGGCACACGGGCCACGCTCACCGGGTACGCACAGGAGCTCAAGCACTGGCTCGCCGGAATCCTCATCTGGCACCAGCAATGCCACCGGTACGAGGAGGCCGAGCTGCGCCGCCCGGTGGGTGGCTGGACCGGCCCGCCCACCCGTCCCACAGGTCTCGGCACCTCAGCGGCTCGTATCCCGGCCCTGTCATGCGGGAGCAATTTCATGCCCGAAAAGAGCCCGTAAAAGCGGAAGTAACTCTCTGGGGAATGCTCGGTGGTGCCCGTTCGGTGGCATTTCATTCCCACTCGTTTGAGTTATGGCAAAGCGCCGGTTTTAAATGTCACGCTTTTTCAGCACGTCGAAAAACTGTCGAAAAACTGATTCTCCATCACAATCGCTTGGGGGAAATACATGTCGGTCGAGGCGGGTAGCGAGAACCGCACGGAGCAGGACCGGAGCCAGCAGAGCCTGGCGACGTCGGCCGCGCGGAACCTGGCCACCACCACCAAGTCCGTCCCGCAGATGCAGGAGATCACCTCCAGGTGGCTGCTGCGGATGCTGCCCTGGGTCCAGGTGGAAGGCGGAACCTACCGGGTGAACCGCCGGCTGAACTATGCGGTCGGGGACGGGCGCGTGACCTTCGTGAAGACGGGGGACCAGGTGGAGGTGATCCCGGCCGAGCTGGGGGAGCTTCCGACGCTGCGGGACTACGGCGACCTCGAGGTGCTCGGCGAACTGGCGCGGCGCTGCCGGCAGCAGGAGTACGAGCCCGGGGAGGTCCTCGCCTCCTTCGGCAGCCAGGCGGACACGGTGTTCCTGCTGGCGCACGGCAAGGTCGAGAAAGTGGGCTCCGGGCCCTACGGAGATGACGCGGTACTAGGTGTACTGGCCGACGGGGCGTACTTCGGCGACCAATGCCTCACCGCCTCCGACGGCATCTGGGAATTCACGGCACGTGCCCTGACCCATTGCACCGTTCTCGCCCTCACCCGGCAGGATGTCCTGACACTGGCGGACCGTTCCGCATCGCTCCACGCCCACCTGGAGCAGGTGCGGTCCGTTCCCGAGCAGCGCACCAACAAATACGGGGAGGCCGCGATCGACCTGTCGGCCGGCCACGTCGGAGAGGCCCTGCTGCCGCACACCTTCGTGGACTACGAGCCGGCCCCGCGCGAGTACGAACTGAGCGTCGCGCAGACGGTTTTGCGGATCCACAGCAGGGTCGCCGACCTCTACAACCAGCCGATGAACCAGACGGAGCAGCAGTTGCGGCTCACCGTCGAGGCGCTCAAGGAACGCCAGGAGCACGAACTCGTCAACAACCGCGAGTTCGGCCTGCTCCACAACTGTGAGTACGACCAGCGGCTGCAGCCACACGCCGGTGTGCCCAGCCCCGACGACATGGACGAACTGCTCAGCAGGCGCCGTGGATCCAAGCTGTTCCTCGCCCACCCCAGGGCGATCGCCGCGTTCGGACGGGAGTGCAGCAAGCGGGGTCTCTACCCGGACACGGTGGAGGTGAACGGCCACCAGGTGCCCGCCTGGCGCGGTGTGCCGATCTTCCCCTGCAACAAGATCCCGATCTCCGAGGCCCGCACGACATCGATCATCTGCATGCGTACGGGCGAGTCGGAAGCCGGCGTCATCGGGCTCAGGCAGAGCGGCATCCCGGACGAGATCGAGCCGAGCCTGTCCGTTCGCTTCATGGGCATCAGCGAGCAGGCGATCATCTCGTACCTGGTCACGGCCTACTATTCGGCGGCAGTCCTGGTGCCGGATGCCCTGGGCGTCCTGGAGAACGTCGAAATCGGCCACTGGCGCTGACACAAGCACAAGTGCCAAGACCCGGAGCTGGGCCGGACGGTCCTTGGACGATCACGGATCGTCCAAGGACCGTCCGGCCGTCCGGCACCCCCAGCGGGTCTTTCGACGTCGGCTACGGCCACTCGCGGCCATTCACCCGCGGGGACGCGTTGGGCGATCGCCTCCCAGGGAGCGAGTTCTGGAGGTGGGGGCTGCCTCCACCTTGGTGGTCCTGCCGAGGGGACCCACCTCTGTGTCCGGGCAGGCTTGGACGGCTGCCTCGCACTGGCCGCACAGGGCTTCGGCCTCGTCGTGGGTGGTCCCTTGTGCGCGATGACCAGATCGCACCGGCCCACGAAGCCGCCGTTCAGCCGGAGTCGCCCGTGTCGGCGGCGCGAGCGGGCTGCCGGCGCCGGTGACGGGACCGTACATCCGTACTCCGCGCGGGAACTCGTCCACCTCGGGTCTCTCCGCCGGTTGGCGGCGGTGGCCGGTGCGGCCCGTCGAAACGGGCGGCGGGGCATGGCCCCATGGGCCCTAGAGGCGTGGCACGTGGTCCACCCACGCCATGTCGGCCGGCGCGATGAGCGACTGGCCGGCCACGGCTGCGGGGGTCACGCCGGTGAACGCCACGACGTCCCGGTGCAGATGCGACTGGTCGGCGTAGCCGCAGTCGGCCGCGACCCTGGCCGCCGCCTGGCCCCCGGCCAGGCGGGTGGCGGCCCAGTCGTAGCGGACGAGCTTCACGGCGCGCTTGGGCGGCAGGCCGAGCTGCGCGTGGAAGCGGGACCATAGGCGCTTGCGGCTCCAGCCCAGCTCGTCGGCCAGCTCCTCGACCCGCACCTGGCCGTGCCCGGCGACGATACGGTCCCAGGCCCAGGCCAACTCCGGCTCGATGGCGGGCCCCGCGGCGGACAGCCGGGCGAGGAACGCTTCGACGAGCGCGAAGCGTTCCTCCCACGAGGGGGTCCCGGCCAGCTGTTCGCGCAGCCGGGCTGCCCACCGCTCTCCCCACAGGTCGTCCAGGGCCACCACGGAGCTCTCCAGCTCAGCAGGGCCCACGCCAAGGACGGCGCGCGCGATAGCAGGGGACAAGCGCACCTGCATCCACTCGACGTTCGCGGCCCGCACCCGCGCCGCACCGCCGACGCCGAACCCGAGCCCGGTGACAAGGCTGCCGCGGTGCTGCCGCCCCGTCGACTCGTCGATGCCGAGCGCCGCCTCGCCGCAGGCCAGCGCCAGCGTCAGCACGGGGTGCGGGTCGAGCCGGTGGTCGACCGGAGCCGGGCCGCGGTCGCGCAGCCCCGCCAGGACGACGCCGGGTACGCGGCCGGGCCGGGCCGGGCGCGTGACCTCCCACACGGGGGTAACGACGCGCTGACGCACGGCAGTTGACATGCGTCCATGCTACGGGCCCCGCCCGGACGGAACATTTCTCCAATCCAGCGGGCCGCACCCGCGGCGAAGGTGAGCGCATGACTTCCACCGGAACCACCGCGCTGCCACCACCGGGCGTGGCCCGTCTGCTGCGCCCGTACGCGGGCGGCCTCGCCGTCGTCGTCGTCCTTCAGGTCATCGGCGCCGTCGCCGGCCTGGCGCCGCTCCTCGCGGTCGTCGAGCTCGGCCGTACGCTGCTGGCACCGGGGCCGGCCGACGACGGGCACGTGCGCAACGTCGTGATCGCGGGCGCGGCAGGGCTGCTCGTACGGCTGCTGTTCACGGCCGCCTCGTCCGGCGTCGGACACCTCCTCGACACCCGGGTGCAGCTGTCGCTGCGCCGGCAACTCGCCGCGCGGCTCGGGCAGGTGCCGATCGGCTGGCTGGCGCGGCGGCGCAACGGGGAGCTGGCGAAGCTGGTGGGTGAGGACGTCAGCGCCGTGCACCCGATCATCGCCCACACGCCGGGCGAGCTGGTCTCCGCCTTCGTGGTGCCGCTGGTCTCGCTCGGCTACCTCCTCACCGTGGACTGGCGGCTGACACTGATCACGCTGATCCCCGTGCTGCTGGCGGTCGCGCTGGTGCCGCTGATGATGACCCCTACGCGGCTGCGCGAGCAGAAGGAGTTCGACGCCGCGATGGGGAGGATCTCGGCGTCGGTGGTCGAGTTCGTGCAGGGCATCGCGGTGGTGAAGGCGTTCGGCGGGTCGGAGCGGGCGCACAGCGCGTTCCGTACCGCGGTGGGCGACTTCACCCGGAGCTTCTACCGGATGGTGCGCGGTCTGTCCGGGCTCGCCGCCGGGATGCAGGTGGCGCTGTCGCCGCCGTTCGTGCTGCTGGCAGTGCTGGTCGGCGGCGCGTACCGGATCACCGGGGGCGGGCTCGCCCCGGCGGACCTGCTGCCTTTCCTGCTTCTCGGCCTCGGGCTGACCGCGCCCGTGGCCGCGCTCGGGCACGGCTTCGACGACCTCCAGGCCGCGCGGCGCGCCGTCGGCCGCATCCGGGACGTACTCGCCGAGCCGTCACTGCCCGAGCCTGTACGGCCGGTGGCGCCTGAGGGACACCGGGTGGAGCTGCGGGACGTCCGCTTCGGGTACGAGGGTGCCGCGGCTGGGCGCGAGGTCCTGCGCGGTATCGACCTGGTGCTGGAGCCGGGGACGACCACGGCCGTGGTCGGGCCGTCCGGCAGCGGCAAGTCCACGCTGGTGCAGCTGCTGCCGCGGTTCTACGACCCGACGCACGGCTCCGTGCTCCTCGGCGGCGTCGACCTGCGTGAGGTGGGCAGCCAGGAGCTGTACCGGCGGGTGTCCTTCGTCTTCCAGGACGTCCGGCTGCTGCACGCCTCGGTCGCGGACAACATCGCCCTCGCCGTCCCGCACGCCGACCGCGACGCCGTCGTCCGCGCCGCCCGCCGGGCGAGCATCCACGACCGCATTCTCGAACTGCCCCGCGGCTACGACTCGGTGATCGGCGAGGACGCCCGCCTCTCCGGCGGCGAGGCGCAGCGCGTCTCGATCGCCCGCGCCCTGCTCGCAGACGCCCCCGTCCTGGTCCTCGACGAGGCCACCGCCTTCGCCGACCCGCAGACCGAGCAGGCGGTGCGCGAGGCGCTGGCGCAGACCCGGGAGAAGCGGACGACGCTGGTCATCGCCCACCGCCTGGAGACGATCGCCGACGCCGACACCGTCGTGATGCTGCGCGACGGCGAGATCGTGGAGCGGGGCACGACCGCGGAACTCCTCGCGCGGGGCGGCGCGTTCGCCGAGTTCTGGAAGATCCACGCCGGTGCCATGGAAGCCGGTGCCATGGAAGGGGAAGAGGCCCGATGATCAGCACACTGCTGCGTGTGCTCGGCCACGAGTACGCCGGGCCGGTGCGCCGCACCGTTGCCCTGATGACGGCGACCGCCCTCGCCGAGGGACTGTCGTACGCACTGCTGGTGCTCGTGCTGCGCGCGCTCTTCGGCAGTACACCCGAGGACGCCCGGCCCTGGCTGGCTGCCTTCGGCGCGGCGGTCGCGGTCTATGCCGCGCTGCGGTACGTCAGCGACCGCTCCGGTTTCCGCGTGGGCACGACGATGCTGCACGGCATGTACGAGCGCCTGGGCGAACACCTCGCCCGGTTGCCCATCGGCTGGTACCAACCCGGCCGCACCGGCGAGGTGTCCGTCCTCGCCAGTCAGGGCGTGTTGCAGGCGATGAGCGTGATCGCGCACCTGCTGGCGCCGTTCATCTACGCCTGTGTGACGCCGCTGACGATCGTCGCCGTGATGCTCGCCTTCAACTGGCAGCTGGGGCTCGCCGGCCTGGCTGCTGTGCCGTTGGTAGCCGCGGTCCAGCTGCGTACGGCCCGCGCGACGACGGCGACCGACACGGAGCGCGTGGCACGCGAGCGCGCGGCCACCGGCCGCGTCATCGAGTACCTCCAGGCCCAGCCGGTGCTGCGCGCCGGCGGCCGCACCGGCGAGCGATTCGGTTTGCTGGACGATTCCCTGGAGGAGCTGCGCCGCGCCTCGCGTCGCTCCACCCTTTCGGCGCTGCCAGGTGTGCTGGGTCTTGCGGTCACCGTGCAGGCGGCGTTCACCGCGCTGCTCGCACTCGGTGCGTACCTCGCCCTAGGCGGCGACATCGGCGCGGCCGAGGTGCTCGCAGTCCTGGTGCTCGCCGCCCGCTGCGCCGACCCGCTGCTGTCCCTCGCCGAGATGAGTGGCGGCATTCGCGCCGCCCGCGCCGAACTCACCCGCCTAGACGACGTCCTGGGAACCAAGCCGCTGCCGGAGCCCCGCGTGCCGCGCGAACCGTCCTGCCACGACGTCGAGTTCGACGCGGTCACCTTCCGGCACGGCGACCGCACGGTCGCCGACGGGGTGACGCTGTCCGTACCCGAGGGCCGACGGCTCGCCGTCGTCGGGCCGTCGGGCGCAGGCAAGACGACGCTGCTGCAACTGCTCGCCCGCTTCTACGACGTCGACGCGGGCGCGGTGCGGATCGGCGGCTTGGACGTACGGGAGATGGACACCGCGGCGCTGATGGCGCGGATCGCCATCGTCTTCCAGGACGTCTACCTCTTCGACGGCACGATCGAGGAGAACGTGCGCCTCGGCCGCCCGGACGCCACCGACGCCGAGGTACGCGCCGCGGCCGCCGCGGCCCGTCTCGACGAGGTGATCGAGCGGCTGCCCGGCGGCTGGTCGGCGGACGTGGGCGAGGGCGGGGCCCTGCTGTCGGGCGGCGAGCGGCAGCGCGTCTCCATCGCCCGCGCACTGCTGAAGAACGCGCCGATCGTGCTGCTCGACGAGGTCACTTCGGCCCTGGACCCGGTGAACGAGACGGCCGTGCACGCCGGCATCGAGAAGCTGATGGCGGGCCGGACCGTGGTGCTGGTGGCGCACCGCATGGGGACCGTGCGCCGGGCCGACCGCGTCGCCTTCCTGGACGCCGGGCGGGTGGTCGAACAGGGCAGCCACGAGGAGTTGCTGCGGCGCGCCGGCCGGTACGCCGCGTACTGGGACCTGTCCCTGGCCGGGGCGGCGCGGGACTGAGACGGCGTGCAGGGCCCCGGTGGACCTGGCGTAGCGCCTGGTCGTAGACGGACTTGGCTTGGGGCGCACCACCCGCAGCTCGGCGACGGCACCCACACCGCGTACGCACGCGGCCTATTGCTGACTTTCGCAACGACTGCCCGCTTCGACCGCGACTTCAAGAAGCTCCTTCCCACGAACGTCCCATCATGGAAATGACCTGGGCGCCTGACGGGCGCGCCACCGGGCAGTACGGAGACGAACTCCGCGAGGGCTGAGAGCGGCCCACCTGATACACGTGGTGGGCCGCTCTCGTGTCCCTCGCCTACGAGGCGACTCGCTCAGAGAGCCCTGCCGCAGCCGGCGCTGTGGCTTCGTGTCCGAGCGCGGCGCTCCATCGTCACTGACGCTCCCTCTCGCTCAAGGGCGGCTTAAGACAGGCCCGGCAGGGTCGGTCAGGCCACCGCCAAGGGTGGTGGGCCTGTGCCCGGGACGGGGCGCGGGCCGTATCGGCGTCGTGGACCGCCCACGGGGATGCCGAGCGATGCGCGACTCAGTGAATGGAGACACCATGGCCACGGTTGCGAGCACCGCCGTGGGCGAGCGGACCGGACCACTGGACCGGCTGCGCGCCCTCCATACCGAAGGACGCCTCATCGGCGCGTACGACGAGGTGCCCGGGCTGCTGACCGAGCTGGCCGGGTCGGGGGACCCGGCCGGACCGCCCGCGCCCGACCTGGTGCGCGCCGGACAGCTGCTCGCCCGCCTCGACCCGGAGGAGGTGCTGCGCGAGCACCCCGGCACCGAGACGTTTTCCGTCGCGGTCACCGGCCACTCCACCCTCAGTGGGCTCACAGCCCCGCTGACCGCTGAACTCGCCCGCCACGGCCTGCTGTTGAAGCTGCACGAGGGCGATTACGACTCGTGGTTCCGCGATCTTCAGGACACCGGTAGCGAGCTGTACGCCTCGGGTGCCGAGCTGGCGCTGTGCGTCCTGGACCCCGAGGTCGTCTTCGACGAGCTGCCCCACCCCTGGCTGGTGGAGGACGCACAGCGGGTCACCGCCGCGAAGCTGGCCCTGGTCCAGAACCTCGCGGAGCGCTATGTCACGCACGGCAACGGCACCCTCGTACTCAACACCGTGCCGCTGCTGCGCACCCAGCTTCGCCGCCTGGTCGACGCCCGGTCGCGGGCCCGGCTCGGGGTCGTCTGGCGGGAGTTCAACGCGGGGCTGCTGCGGCTGTCGGCCGTGCACGACCGCGTCCACGTCGTCGACCTCGATCCGCTGATCGCCTCCTCCGGACCGGTCAACGAGCCGCGGCTCGCCGCCTACGCCAAGGTGCAGCTCGGCGAGCAACTGCTCGCCGGTTACGCCCGCGAGGTCGGCCACCTGGCCCGGGCGCTGCGCGGACGCACCAAGAAGGTGCTGGTGGTCGACCTGGACAACACGCTGTGGGACGGCATCCTCGGCGACGACGGTCCGGACGGTATCGCCGCCGCGACCACCTACCGGGGCGAGGCGTTCGGCCGGTTCCAGAAGGCCGTCGGCCAGATCGGCGCCCAGGGCGTACTGCTCGCGGTGTGCAGCAAGAACGACAGCGAGCCGGTCCGCAACGTGCTGCGCGAGCACCCCGACATGGTGCTGCGCGAGGCCGACTTCGTCCAGATCACCGCCAACTGGGAACCCAAGGACCGCAATCTGCTGGAGATCGCCCGTCGGCTCAACCTCGGTGTCGACAGCTTCGTCTTCGCCGACGACTCGCCGTTCGAGTGCGGTCTGGTGGCCCGCAGCCTGCCCGGGGTCGCCGTGGTCCGGCTCGACGAGGAACCTGCCCTGCACATCGAGCGGCTGCTCGCCGACGGCTGGTTCGACGTACGGGAGCTGACCGCCGAGGACCGCGCCCGGGCGACGCAGTACCGCACGGAGGGGGCACGCCAGGACCTCCTGGAGCGGGCGGGCTCCATGGAGGAATACCTCGCGGAACTCGGTGTCGAGGTCACCCTCTCGCCCGTGGCGGAGCACGAGATCGCCCGGGTCTCCCAGGTGACGCTGCGCACCAACCAGTTCAACCTCACGACCGAGCGGCTTCAGCAGGCCGACGTACGGGCCCGGCGGGAGTCCTCCGACGGGCTGGTGCTCGCGATCCGCTCCGCGGACCGGTTCGGCGACAACGGACTGGTGGGGGTGATCCTGGTGAGCGACGTCGGCGCACCGGACGGCTGGCACATCGACAACATGCTGCTGAGCTGCCGGGTGTTCGCCCGCGGCATCGAACAGGCCTGCCTGGCCGCCGTTCTGCGCGAGGCCCGGGCCCGCGGGGCCGGCGCCGTGCGCGCCCGCTACCGTCCGACCGCCAAGAACCACCGGGTGCGCGAGCTGTACCCGTCCATGGGCTTCGCGGAGACGGGTGAGGACGCGGACGGCACCGTGTCGTTCCGGCACGACCTGGCCGAGGATCACCTGCCCACGCCGCCGGCGCACGTCCGTCTGACGGCGGACTTCGGCCGGCGGTCGTCCTGAGGCGGGCGGCGTGGCGGCCTGGCCCGGCATGGGGCGGTGGTCCGTGCGCCGGGCGGCGCGGCGGGTCTGGCGGGGGATCGTCACGTTCCTGGTGGACGGCTTCGGCGCGCTCGCCGTCATCTTCGGCATGGTCCCTCCGGCCTCCGTCGACCAGGCGAAGCAGTGGTGGCTCGGCGACGACGGCTCCAGGACCCCGGTCGGTGTCCTCCCGCTCGACGAGCCGCCGCCCGCCCATCCGGAGCGACTGGTCGCCGATGCGCCGCTCTCCCCGCGCGAACGGGAGTTGTGGGCGCAGCTGGAGGATCCCGGCCGGGTGGAGGACGGGCCCGGCCGACGGGAGTGACACAGCCGCGCGAGGGCTGGTGACGGACTCGCGAGAGGGCTGGTGACGGAGCCGCAAGAGGGGCTTTAGAGGCGGGGCCGACGATCGGCACGACAGCTCCGACGGGCAGTCGGTCAGGTCAGGTCAGTCGGTCGGTGAGTCGGTCAACTGGTTTCAACGCGATACGAGGCGCTTCGAGGCAAGGGGAATGACGGTGGCGGAATTCGGTTCATTCGCGGAGCTTGTGCTGACGCGGTCGGACGAACGGGGTGACGCGGACGCGTTCGTGTTCCTCGCGGATGGAGTGCGGGGCAAGGAGCCCGAGCGGCTGCCCTATCTGGAGCTGGACCGCGCGGCCAAGGACATCGCGTCCTGGCTGCAGGAGCGAGGTCTTGCGGGGCATCAGGTCCTGCTGCTGTACCCGTCGGGCCTGGACTTCGTGAAGGCGTTCGTGGGCTGCCTCTACGCCGGGGCCGTCGCGGTGCCCGCCCCGCTGCCCTCCGAGCAGGGCCAGCACTTCCGGCGGGTCTCCGGGATCGTCCGCGACGCCCGGGTCGGCGCGGTGCTGACCCTCGCGGAGCACGCCCCGGAGGTGGAGGCGTGGCTGGCGGCCGAGGGCTTCTCGGACGTGATGTGCCTGGCCACGGATCAGGGGACCGTCGGTGACGCGGGCGCCTGGCGCGACCCGCGGCTGGGCCCGGAGCACCTGGCGTTCCTGCAGTACACCTCGGGTTCCACGAGCACGCCCAAGGGCGTGATGGTCTCGCACGGCAACCTGCTCGCCAACGAGGCGGCCATCGCCCGCTCCACCGGCAACACCGCGGACTCGGTGATCGGCGGCTGGCTGCCCTTCTACCACGACATGGGGCTGATTGGGCACATCCTCCAGCCGCTGTGGCTGGGCACCACGAGTGTGCTCATTCCCCCCGTGTCGTTCCTGCGCAAGCCCGTCCGCTGGCTGGAGCTGGTCAGCGAGTACGGCGTGAACGCCAGTGGCGGCCCCAACTTCGCGTACGACCTGTGCGTCCGCCGGGTCACCGACGCGCAGTTGGAGGGCCTGGATCTGTCGTCGTGGCGGACGGCCTGCAACGGCGCCGAACCGGTCAGGGCCGAGACCCTGAAGGCGTTCACCAAGCGCTTCGGGCCGTACGGGTTCCGGCCGGAGACCATGTTCCCCTGCTACGGCATGGCCGAGACCACCCTGCTGGTGACCGGCACCCCCAAGACCCGCGGCGCGCTGCTGCGCGAGGTGGACGCGGCCGGACTGGAGCGCGGCACCCTGGAGGGCCCGTACCTGGGCGCTTCGCGACGGACCCTGGTCAGCAGCGGTGTCGCGCTGGCCGAGGACTTCGAGGTGCGGATCGTCGACCCCGAGACCCTCGTCGAGCGGCCCGAGGGCCAGGTCGGGGAGATCTGGGTACGCGGCGCCAGCGTGGCCTCCGGTTACTGGGAGCGGCCCGAGGTGAACGCGGAGGTCTTCGGCGCCCGGATCGCCGGCCAGGAGGAGCTGGGCACCTGGCTGCGCACCGGCGACATGGGCGTCCTGGGCGGCGGCGAGCTCTTCGTGACCGGCCGGCTGAAGGAGATGGTCCTCATCAACGGCCGCAACATCTACCCGTACGACGTGGAGAGCGCCGTACGCGGCCTGGATCCCGCGATCGGTGCGGGGGCCGTCTTCGCCGTCGACACCGATGGGCAGGAGCACCTGGTGGTGGTCCACGAGATCCGGGCCGCCGCCGCGGGTGCCGACCTCAAGAGCATCGCCACCGACGTCCAGCGGCACATCGGCATGGAGTTCGCCGTTCCGGCCGGCAATGTGCTGCTCGTCCGCCCCGGCACCGTACGCAGGACCACCAGCGGGAAGATCCAGCGGACCCTGATGCGGAAGCTGTTCCTCGAAGGAGCGGTCACCGCGCTGTACTCCGTACTGGACCCGGCGGTGCGGGCGCTCGTCGAACGGGGCGCGCAGGACGCGCAGGCAGCCGATGGCCCGGCCCTGGTTCCGGTGGGCTGACGCATGGAGCATCCTCCCTACCGCGTCGCGCAGGAGCTGGAGCTGCTGCTCGGCGATCCCGAGGACCCGGACACGGACTTCTCCCACGCCGGCTGCCTGGAACTGGACGAGAACGAGGAGTTCCCGGCCGGTATCTGCCGGGTGCTGGAGGACTGGGGCCTCCAGGAGTTCTACATCCCAGCGGAGTACGGTGGCCGGCTCACCGACTACGAGACCGTCATGCAGGTCATGCGGGTGGTGGCCCGCCGCGATCTGACCGTCGCCGTCGGACACGGCAAGACGTATCTGGGCGGGGTGTGCGTCTGGATCGCCGGCACCGCCGAGCAGGCCCGCCGGCTCGCCGCGGACATCCGCGCGGGGGTGCCGGTCTCGCTGGCCCTGACCGAGCGTGCCCATGGCAGCGACCTGCTCGCCGGGGACGTACGGGGCGAGCCCGACGGCCGGGGCGGCTGGCACATCAGCGGCGAGAAGTGGCTGATCAACAACGCCACCCGGGGCCGTGTGCTCTCCGTCCTCACCCGCACCGCCCCGGACGGCGGGCCGCGCGGCTTCACCGTGCTGCTGGTGGACAAGCGGCGGCTCACCGAGGGCGAGCACTACCGGTGCCTGGACAAGATCCGTACGCACGGCATCCGGGGCGCGGACATCAGCGGGATCGCGTTCGACAGGGCGCCGGTGCCCGCGGACGCGGCGGTCGGCGGGGAGGGCGGCGGCGTCGAGACGGTGCTCAAGGCGCTGCAGCTCACCCGCACCATGTGCGCCTCGCTGTCGCTGGGCGCGGCCGACCACGCGCTGCGTATCGCCCTGGACTTCGCCGAGCGGCGCGAGCTGTTCGGGCGGCATCTGGTGGACCTGCCGCAGGCCCGGCACGTGCTCGCCTGCGCGGCGGCCGACGTACTGGCCGGGGAGGCGCTGGCCACGGTGGCGGCCCGGTCCGTGCACACCGTCCCCGACGAGCTGAGCGTGGCCGCCGCCGTCACCAAGTACCTGGTGCCCACCGGCACCGAGGCCGTGATCGGCGAGCTGACCCGGCTGCTCGGGGCACGGGCCTTCCTCAAGGACGTCCACGCCCGGGGCATGTTCCAGAAGGTCGACCGCGACCACCGCATCGTCGGCCTCTTCGACGGCAATACCCTCGTCAACCTCAACTCCCTGGTCAACCAGTTCCGTTCGCTGGCCCGCGGCTGGCAGCGGGGCGGCGGCGACACGGCCGGCGCCGTCCGGGCGTTCGACCTGTCCACGCCGCTGCCGCCGCTGGACCCCGCGCGGCTGTCCTTGGTCGCCCGGCGGGGCAGCGGCATCATGGCCACGCTGCCGGACTCCGTGGCGGCGCTGCGTTCCGAGGCCGCCCGGAGCCCCGAGCTCAAGGAGGCGCTGGCCACGGCGGAACGGCTGCTCGCCGTGACCGGCCGGGTCCACGAGGCCATGCACGCCTACCGCACCGTGGTCTCCGACGTCCCGCCCGCCGCCTTCGACATCGCCCGCCAGTACAGCCTGTGCCTGGCCGGCGCCGCCTGCCTCGGCCTCTGGGCGCACAACCACCGGGCCGCGAGCACGGGCCGCACCGGGGCGCTGTGGCGCGACGGCGTGTGGCTGCGGCCCGTACTCGACCGGCTGCTGGCACGGCTGGGCGAGCCCGACACGGGCGAGCCCGACGCCTACGCCCCGCTGCTGGAGCGGCTGCGGGCCGCCCGCACCGAGGGCGAACTGTTCTCGCTGCTGCCGTTCCAACTGCACGGGGGCGCCGCGCTGCCTGCCGGGGCACCTGGGGGTGCCGTTGCGCGGGCCGGGGTGCCCGGTGGCGCCGCGCCGCAGAGCGAGGCATCCGCAGGTGCGGCCTCGGACACCGAGGCATCCGGTGGTGCGGCCTCGCACGCCGGGGCACCTGGCGGTGTTTGTCCGCGTTCCAATTCACCTGACGGCGCTCGTCCGCAGGCTGCGGCACCTGGTGGTGCCGTTGCGCGGGCCGGGGTGTCCGGTGGCGCTGTCGCGCAGGGCGCGGCATCCGGCGGTGCGGCCTCGCACGCCGGGGCACCTGACGGCGCTCGTCCGCAGGCTGCGGCACCTGGTGGTGCCGTTGCACGGGCCGGGGTGCCCGGTGGCGCCGTCGCGCAGGGCGAGGTTTCCGGCGGTGCTGCTCCGCACACCGACTCATCCGGCGGTGCGGCCCCGCACGCCGACTCGTCCGGCGGTGCTGCTCCGCACGCCGGCTCCTCCGGCGGTGCCGTCGTGGCCGCTGATGTAGCCGGCGGTGGCGGCGACGGTTCGTGGGCCGCTGTTTCGTACGTACATACCGACACCCGGGCCGCCGTGGGCGGTACCCGGACTTCCGAGGGGACGTCATGCTGAGTGAACCCGCGGTTCAGGGGCCGCACGGCACGGCAGCCCCGGCCGGTTCCGCCCGAATCAACGATCCGGCTGCCCAGGAGAGCGCGGTCCGGGCCAGGGTCGCCGAGTTGGAGAGCCGCTTCGGTGATCCCCACGACCCCGCCAACCCGCTCGGCGCCGCAGGGCTGCTGGCCGCCGATGAGGCCGGGGAACTGCCCGCCGCCGGCGAACGGCTCCTGGACGACCTGGTGCTCAACGCCGAGTTCGTGCCCCGTGAGTTCGGCGGGCGACTGGACCGGCTGGACTCTCTCGTCCGGGTGATGCGGCAGGTGTTCCGGCGCGATGTGGCGCTGGGGCTCGGCTACGGCATCACGTCGTTCATGGCCGCCGTCAACGTATGGACGGCCGGGAGCGAGGAGCAGCGGCGCAGGCTCGCCGATCTGCTGCTGGGTGGCTCCAAGGTCTCCGTCGCCTACCACGAACTGCCCCACGGCAACGACTTCGTGCGCAACGAGTTCCGGGCCCGCTCAGTGCCCGGCGGTTTCCGGCTGCACGGTCGCAAGGAGGTCATCAACAACGCGGACCGGGCCGACGCCTTCACCCTGTTCAGCCGTACCGACGACAGCCCCGGCAGCCGCAGCCACTCGGTGCTGCTGGCGGAACGGGAGCAGCTCGACCGGGACCGCTTCAAGGTCCTCCCCCGCTACCAGGCGGTCGGCGTGCGTGGCTGCAGGCTGTCCGGCCTGGACTTCACCGACTGCCCCGTACCCGACAGCACCCTGGTCGGCGCCCGCGGCCAGGGCGTCGAACTGGCCCTGCGCTCCTTCCAGATCACCCGCAGCGCGGTGCCCAGCATGGCCATCGGAGCCCTCGACACCAGCCTGCGCACGGTGGTGCGGTTCGCCGTCGGCCGGCAGCTGTACCGGCGGTCGGTCATGGAGATCCCGCACGCCTCCGCCACCCTCACCGGCGCCTTCCTCGACCTGCTGATCTGCGACAGCCTTTCGCTGGTCGGCACCCGGGCGGTGCACCTGCTGCCCGCCGAGACCAGCGTGTACGCGGCGGCCGTGAAGTACCTGGTGCCCAAGATGCTCACGGACACCATGTACGACCTGTCGATCGTGCTCGGGGCGCGGTTCTACGTACGGGAGGGCGAGTTCGGCCTCTTCCAGAAGCACGTACGCGACCTGCCGGTGCTCAGCCTCGGCCACGCGGGCTCGGCGGCCTGTCAGGCCACCATCATCCCGCAGCTGTCCCGGCTCGCCCGGCGTGCCTGGTTCTCCGGGGACGAGGCCCCGCAGAGCCTGTTCCGTCCCCTGGAGAAACTGCCCGGCATCCCCTTCGACCGGCTCGCCCTGGCCAGCGGCCGGGACAGCCTGAGTGCCTCCCTCGTCGCCGCCGCCGACGACCTGCCCAGCGGCTCCCCCGAGGAACTCGCCGTGCAGGCACTCGTCATGAAGATGCTGGACCAGCTGCGTCAGCTCCAGGAGGACAGCCTGAACCTCTCCCCGCAGGACCGCACCGCACTCGCCAGCCCGGCCAGCTTCGCGCTCGCCGACCGCTACGCGGTGTTCCTCGCGGCGGCGTCCGTCCTGGGTGTCTGGCGCGGGGCCCGTGACGGCGACGACCCCTTCCTGGCCGACCCGGCCTGGGTGGCCGCCGCACTGCACCGGCTCGCCCGCCGGCTCGGGCAGCGCCCGGCCGACCTGCCGCCCGGGTGCGAGGGCCGGGTGCACGAGGAAGTGCTCCGGCGCTTCCACGAACGCCGCAGCTACGACCTCTACGACACCCCGCTGGCCGGCTGACCGCCGGCCGGCCGGACCTGACGCGCCTTCACCGAGGAGTTACCCCATGTCTGTTCCCGCGACCGACCGCACCGCGAACACCGAGCACACCGCACACACCGTCGAGTCGCTGAGCAGGTGGCTCGCCGACCGGATCGCCCTGTACCTCAAGCGGACGCCGTCCGAGATCCAGCCCACCGTCCCGCTGGCCGAGTACGGGCTGGACTCCGTGGCCGCGCTGAGCCTGTGCGGTGACATCGAGGAGGACTTCGACCTCGTACTCGAACCCACGGTGGCCTGGGACTATCCGACCATCGAGGCATTGGCCGGGCACCTCGTCGAGGAGCTGAGGGCCATGGAAGGCGGTCATCGATGAGGCCCGTCGCCATCGTCGGCATCGACTGCCGCTTCCCCGGGGCGCCCGACCCCGGCGCCTACTGGGACCTGCTGATGCGCTCCGGTGACGGGGTGGAGAAGGTACCCGGGCAGCGCTGGAACGCCCGCGACTTCCACTCGCCCACCGGCGAGGAAGGACACTCCAACACCACCGAGGGCGGTTTCATCTCCGACCCGGACGCCTTCGACAACGAGTTCTTCACCGTCTCCCCGCGCGAGGCGGCGGCGATGGACCCACAGCAGCGGCTGCTGCTGCAGTGCGCCTGGCGTGCCGTCGAGGACTCCGGCGTCGCCCCGCAGCGGCTGGCCGGCACCGACACCGGCGTCTTCGTCGGCATCATGGGCAACGAGTGGGCGCAGCTCCACATGACCGACTACGCCCGGGTCACCGCCCAGCTCGGCTCCGGCAACGGCTACTGCATGACCGCCAACCGGATCTCGTACCACCTCGACCTCAAGGGCCCCAGCCTCGCGGTGGACACCGCGTGCTCCTCCTCGCTGGTCGCCGTCCACCTCGCCTGCAACGCCCTGCTGGCGGGTGAGTGCGACACCGCGATCGCCGCGGGCGTCAACGTGGCACTCACCCCGGCACTCGGCATCTTCTACACCCAGGCCGGACTGTCCGCCCCCGACGGCCGGTGCAAGCCCTTCAGCGCCGACGCCGACGGCATCGGCCGGGGCGAGGGCGTAGGAGCGGTGGTGCTGCGCCGGCTGGAGGACGCCGTCGCCGACGGCCAGCCGGTGTACGCGGTGATCCGCGGCACCGCCGTCAACCAGGACGGCCGCAGCAACGGCATCACCGCCCCCAACCGCTGGTCGCAGCAGGAGGTGCTGGCCGCCGCCTACCGCCGGGCCGGTGTCGAGCCGTCCGAGGTCACCTTCACCGAGGCCCACGGCACCGGCACCGTCCTCGGCGACATGATCGAGGTCAAGGCCCTCGGCCACCTGCACTCCGGCCGCTCCGGGCGTCCGCTGGCCGTCGGCTCCGTCAAGGGCAACATCGGGCACACCGAGGGTGCGGCGGGCATCGCGGGCCTCATCAAGGTCGCCCTGTCGCTGCACCACAAGGTGGTTCCCGCCAGCCGTTTCGCGGTCAAGGAGAACCCGGCCCTGAAACTCGCCCAGCAGGGACTGCGGCTCCTCAAGGCCCCGCTGCGGCTGCGCTCCGGGCCGACGATCGGAGGCCTGAGCAGCTTCGGGATGGGCGGCACCAACGCCCACGCCCTCCTGGAGTCGGCGCCCCCGCACGCCGCACGCCCCGAGGCGCCGTACCCGGAGTCCGGGCACACCGGTCAGGGCGGCGGCGCCACGGGACTGGGAACCGGGGTGTTCACCCTGACCGCCCCCTCGCTGGACGCGCTGCGCCGCAACCTGATGGTGCAGGCCGACGCCATACAGCGGCGCAGGACGCCGGTCGGACCGCTGTGCTGGAGCAGCAACCGGGCGAAGACGGGCCACCGCTACCGTTTCGCGCTGCCCGCCGCCGACACCGGCGAACTGGCCGCGGGGCTGCGCGAGGCCGCCACCGACGACGACCTGCTGGCCCGGCTCGCCGGCCAGCCCACGGGGAAACCGCAGGTGGCCCTGCTGTTCACCGGGCAGGGATCGCAGTACCCGGCGATGACCGCCCGGCTTTACCGGCAGTCGCCGCTGTACCGGCGGTTCCTGAACGAGGCCGACGCGGCACTCGCCCCGCACACCGGCGGCTCGGTACGCGATCTGCTGCTCTCCGGCGACGAGGCCGTGCACCGCACCGGCTGGACCCAGCCGGCGCTGTTCGCCGTCGAGTACGCCCTGGCCGCGAGCCTGACCGAACTCGGCGTGCCGCCCGCGCTGCTGCTCGGTCACAGCGTGGGTGAGTACGCCGCCGCCGTACTCGCCGAGGTCTTCCCGCTGGAACAGGCCGCCCGGCTGATCGCCGCCCGGGGCGCCCTCATGGAGCAGTTGCCCGAGGGCGGCGGGATGCTCGCCGTACGGGCGCCGCTCACGGAACTGACCGAACTGGTGGACGCGGAACCCCTCGTCGGGGTGGGCGCGGTGAACGGCCCCCGTGCCACCGTGCTCTCCGGGGACGCGGCGGCGCTCGGACGGATCGAGGACGTGCTCGGCCGACGGGGCGTCAGAACGCGGCGCCTGGAGGTCTCCCACGCCTTCCACTCACCGCTGATGGAGCCGATGCTGGACAGGTTCGCCGAGCTCGCGGACGAGATCGGCGGCGGCGTCCCCAAGCTCCCGGTGTACTCCACCGTGCGCGGACGGCTGCTGGAGGCCGAGCCGATGGACGCCAAGTACTGGACCGAGCACATCAGCGCCCCCGTCCTGTTCGGCGACGCCATGGCGCGGCTGCTGGAGGCCGGGCCCACCCACCTGGTGGAGGTCGGCCCCCGGCCCGTACTCACCGGCATGGCGCGTGCCCTGCGCTCCGCCGCCGGGGCCGGGGTGCACACCGTCGCCCCGGTGCCGCACGAGGACGGCGACGGCCGCGCGTTCGCCGAAGCCGTGGCCGAACTCTTCCGCAGCGGACTGGACCCGCGGTGGGACACCGCCTACCCGGAGGAGGAGCGGCTGCCGCAGCGGCTGGCACCGTACGCCTTCTCCGACGCCCACCGGTTCTGGACCCGCACCCCCGTACGGGCCGTTCCCGCGGCGGACATCGGTGTCGTGCCCGACCCCGCGCACACCGTGCGGCCGCACCCGCAGGAGCAGCCGGCCCCGAACGGACGCGGCGCCGTCCTCACGGCCGTGCGGACGCCTGCAGGGGAGGAGCAGACAGCGGATCCGGTGGCCCGTGCCGTGGTCGAGGCCGTCGCGGAGGTGGGCGGATACGCCCCTGACGAGGTGTCGCCGCTGTCCCTGCTCTACGAGGACCTGGGATTCGACTCGGTGATGGTCATGGAGCTGAAGGACCGGATCCAGGAGCGGTTGAGCGGGCTGGAGGCGATGAGTGTGCAGGATCTGCTGCCGCGGTTGTCCTCCGTCGGTGATCTTGTCGGCTATCTCAGGGACCGGGTCGGGTCGGCCGTCGCGTAGACGCCCCCCGAAAGCGCTCCGCCGGAATCGCGGTCGGGAAGCCGCAGGCCCGCTGTGGCTGACCCCGCGGCCCCATGGGGCGCGACCCGTCCCGCACCGCACAACCCTCCGCAGCCCGGAAAGGAAGGACCTGTCCCATGCAGTCACCCCAGTCGTCCCAGCAAGCCCCTTCGCCCCCCGTCGCCTACCTCGCCGGCGTCGGTACCGCTCTCCCCGGAGACCCTGTCGACAACGCGATGCTGGCCAGGACGCTCGGTGTCAGCGAAGAGTGGATCGACGTGTTCATCGGCACCCGGACCCGGCACTTCGCGCGGGATCTGGAGAGCGGCGAGGTGCGCTGGTCGCTCGCCGATCTGTGCGGCCGGGCCGTCGAGCAGGCCCTCACCGCGTCCGGACTCGCCCCGGACGAGATCGACTTCGTGGTCATGGGCACCGCGACCCCGGACCATCTCATGCCCGCCACCGTCAACCACGTCGCCGACCAGCTCGGCCTGGACCAGATCCCCACCTATCAGCTCCAGTCCGGCTGTGCCGGCGCCGTACAGGCCCTGGAGCTGGGCCGCACCCTGGTCACCGGCGGGGGGCACCAGACCGGTCTGGTGATCGGCGGTGACGTCTGCAGCAAGCACCTGGACCTCGACCGGGACCTGTCCGGCGCGGCCCCCAGCGATCTCGTCAACTATGTGCTCTTCGGGGACGGAGCGGGTGCCGCCGTGGTCTCCTCGGTGCCGCGCGGACAGCGGCTGGCCGTGCGCCGCGTGCTCAACCGGTTCACGGGGCTGGGCCGGGAGCCCGGCCAGGTCATCGACTGGTTCGGGCTCGCCGACCGGTACGAGGACCGCCAGGCCGTACGGGAGGACTACAAGGCCATCGAGGAATCCGTCCCCGTCATGGCCGTGGAGATCCTCTGGGAGCTGCTGGAGGACCTCGACTGGTCACCGGAGCAGGTGGACTTCCTGTTGCCGCCCCAGCTGTCCGGCCGGATGACGCGGCGGATCGCGGAGCAACTCGATCTGCCCGACGCGGTCGAGGTGTCCTGTGTCGCGGACACCGGCAACAACGGCAACGCCCTGCCGTTCCTCCAACTGGAGGCGCTGATCGGGAAGATCGGCCAAGGCCAGCGCGCGCTGGCGGTCGCCGTCGAGTCCAGCAAGTGGATCAAGTCCGGTTTCGCGCTCGAAAAGATCTGACGTCCGCACGCACCCGCCCCGGAGGGCCGTACCGAATGCACACCATCGATGAATTCGTCCGCCTCGTCAGGGACGAGCTCGGCATGCCGCTGGAGGAGCACCAGGTCTCCGCCGATCTCGACCAACTGCCCGAATGGGACTCGTTGTACCTGCTGAAACTGGTCACCGCCCTGGAGCAGGCCACCGGCCGCTCGCTGCCCGTGGGCAGACTGCTGGAGGCCCGCAGCCTCCGCGAGATCTACCGGTTGGCGGCCCCGGCATGACTGCGTCCCCGCCCGGCGGAACCCGCTCGTCCCCCGCCCGGGCACACCCCGAGCGCCGGCGCCGGCACACCCTGTATTTCCTGGAACACGCCGCCCGGCAGCGGCCCGTACACCTCGACACCGAGGTCGACATGACCCGGATCGAGGCCCACCGGGCCGCCGCCCGGGCCGCCGGCCTGCGCTACTCCGTCGTCACCTACCTGCTGCACGCCACCGGCCGGGTACTGCACCGCCACCCGGAGGCCAACGCGGCACTGGCCCCGGGCCGGTGGTTCGGACTGCGCGGGCCACGGACCGTACGGTTCGCCAAGGTCACCGCCAAGCTGGCGCTCGACCGCACCGTGGACGGGGAGCGGACCGTGCTGTCCGCGCTGCTGCCCGCCCTCGAGAGCGCCGGTCTGGACGACATCCAGCAGCGCGTCGACCGCTACCGCGGACCCGGTACCGAGCGACTGCCCGAGTTCCGCGGCGTCCGGCTGCTCGGCCGGCTGCCGGTGCCGCTCGGGCGGCTGGCCTTCGCCGCCGCTCTGCGCGACCCGGTCAAGCGGCCGGGTGTCCTCGGCACCGTCGCGGTCAGCTCGCTGGGCCATCGCCCGGTCGACGGCTTCCACTCCAGCGGTGGCACCGCGGTCACCCTGTGCGCCGGGCGCGTCGTGGACCGGCCGGTCGTCCGCGACGGGCAGCTTGCCGTGGCCCCGGTGATGCGGCTCGGACTCACCTTCGACCACCGGGTCATCGACGGGGCCGCCGCCGCCGACGTACTCGGTGATCTCAAGCAGGCATTGGAGGGCTTCGATGACGGCGCGGAGGAGGACGGCACCCAGCTCCTCGTTCGGGGAGCCGGTTCAGATCTCCGGCCGTGACGGAGCCTGGGACCGGGTGCGCGCGGATCTGGAGGAGCACGCGGTCGCGGTGCTGCACGCCCGGCTCGCCGACTGGCGGCCGGACCGGGCGGGCGGGCCGCGGCTGCGTGCTCTGCTGGGCCGGGACTGGGACCGGTATCTGGAGATGACGCACCCGGACGTGCGGATGCGGTTCGCCGCCTCCCGGGTGCTGCTGAAGTTCGCTGCCGCGGTGGCGCTGCGGGTGCCCCCGCAGGCCGTCGAACTCGGGTACGGCCCGACCGGCCGCCCCTTTCTGCGCGGCTACGACGCGGTGGACATCAGCCTCAGCCACACCGAGGACCTGCTGCTCATCGGGCTCACCACCAAGGGGCTGATCGGGGTGGACGCCGAGCGGGCGGACCGCCCCCTCTACACGCGCGGGCTGCACCGCCACGTCTGCACACCGCACGAGATGACCGTCCTGGAGCGGCTCCCTCAGCGGCGACGGGGCCCCGCACTGGTGCGTCTGTGGACGCTCAAGGAGGCCTACAGCAAGGCGATCGGGCAGGGGCTGAGATTCCGGTTCACGGACTTCGGTTTCGGCGGCGAGCATCAGCCGGCCAGGGTCCTGGCCCCGGACGGGGCACCCGGCACCGGCGTCGAATGGGAGTTCCGCACCTTCTCGGTGGACGGCGGTTACGTCGTCAGCGTCGCGGTGAGCGACGCCGGCTTCGGCGGCACCCAGGACACGGCGGCGCGCACCATGCTCGATCCGCATGTGGTCGCGGCCCTGGCGGAGGCGCTCGGCGAGGACGTGGAGCCCGACGACGGGACCGGGGGAGAGGACGACCTCCTGGGCTGGTGAGCGGGACCGGCGGCGCGCCGGTCCGAAGAGGGGCTTCGAGGGGCTTCTCTTCGGCCCGGCGCGCCGCCCTGCGCGTGGGGCCGGTCCGCCGGTGGGACCCGCGCGGACACGGTGCAAGGGCCCCTTAAGCGGAGGCGGGCAGCATCGTTTCCAGGCGGGGCGCCCTGCCCGGGGGACGTCCCCCGCTCCCGGTACGTGCGCCCCGCCTCCCCACGACCGGACAGCCCCGCCCGCAGCCGGTACGACCAGGAAGGCCTCCGAGCCCTCCGGGCCGCATCCCCCGGCACCGCCCCCGCATCCGGAGGAGACGGAGAACAGCCATGGACCATCTCGGAGAGCTCAAGGAATTCGCGCGGCTGCACGCTCGCGGCCAAGGCATCAGCGAACGCCAGGTCGCGGCCGTCCTGCCGCGGATCACCAACGACGAACCCGGACACCCCGCGTCCTGGGCGCGGGTGTGGACCGCGGAGGCCGACCGGCTGGCCTTCGCGGGCCGCCCCCTCGACGCCTGCCGCCGCTACGCCCTCGCCCGCTTCCCTTACCACGGTGACGACGACCGCCGGAGGGCCCAGGACAAATGCGTACGGACCTTCGACGACTGGCGGCGTCGGCGGGGCGTCGAACGAGTGGTCCTCGACCACCCCGACGGCCGGGTCGCCTGCTGGGCGAGCGGGCTCGACGCCCGCCGGTCACGGCCGCTGCTCCTGATCATGGGCGGCATCGTCAGCGTCAAGGAGCAGTGGGCGCCCCTCCTGCCCCGGCTCTCACGCCTCGGTTACGCGGCGGTCGCCACTGAGATGCCGGGGGTCGGCGAGAACACCCTGCGCTACCACGCGGACTCCTGGCGGCTGCTGCCCTTCCTGCTGGACCGGCTGGCCGGCCGCGCCCGGGTGTCCGACACCTCCGTCCTCGGCCTCAGCTTCAGCGGCCACCTCGCGCTGCGTGCGGCGGCCGAGGACACGCGCATCCGCTCGATCCACACCGTCGGCGCCCCGGTGGCCGGGTTCTTCACCGATCCCGTCTGGTGGCCCCGGGTGCCCGCCATCACCGTCGAGACACTGCGCCGGCTCACCGGTGCGGCTGACCACGACGAACTGCGCGTACTGCTCCAGGACTTCGCGCTCGGCCCGGACGTACTGCGCGGGGTGGACGTTCCGGTCGGGTACGTGGTCAGTGCCCGGGACGAGATCATCCCGCCCACGGAACGGCAGCTGCTCGGCTGCGCGCTGCCCCGCGTGCGCTTCAAGGAGTTCGACGACGTCCACGGTTCCCCCGCGCACCTGGGCGCCATGCGCAAGTGGCTGATCGGGTCGCTGCTGCGGGCGCGCGTGACGAACAAGGCGCGCGGCGTCCGCCCGCTGCCCGCCGCCCGTCGTGCGGGGGTGGCGGGCACGGTGGGTGCCGGTGCCGGCGGGGCAGAGCGCTCCGGCTCGGGGGACCTCCGACCGACCGGCCCGTCCGGTCATGTCGTCACCGGCGCCGCGAACCGTGCGTCCGGTCCTGCCGCCGCTACAGGTACCACCGGCGCTGCCGAGGCCGCACCGCAGCGGCCGCGCGTGGCCCCCGCCGAGTGAGCACCCCGATCTCGCACCCCGGCCCTCGTTCCCCCCACGCCGCGCGTCCCGTCCCCCGCTCCTCCATGCCGCGCACCCCGGCCCTCGTTCCCCCACGCCGCGCGGAAGCAGTACAGGCCCCGCTTCCGGGGCGTTCCTTCGCACACCGACCCAGAGGTGGCTGTCATGTCGTCCGTGAGCACCCTCCCTTCAACCTCCTCTCCGGCCCAGGCGTCCGCTCCCTGGCGTGCCAGGACGCCCGGCCGGGCGCAGCCGTGGCGTTCCCTGGCGTCGCTGGGCCTCGATCCGGATCCCGATCCCGGAGCCGAGGGTGCACCCGGTGGCGGCGTCCCCCCTCGCCCCGTCTCCGACCACCGCCCGATACCGCAGGAGGCCTGACCCGTGGACGACACGCCGTTCACCGCCCGCTCGCCCTTCACCCCCAGCCGGCAGCCGGGCAGGCCCAAGCCCCGCGCGGTGGGCCGCAACGAAGTCCGTGTCCGCACCCGTCACATGCACGGCTACCGCTTTGCTTACCGGATGGCGGGCAAGGGCGAGGCCATCGTGCTGATCCACGGCATCGGGGACTCCTCCGCGACCTGGGCCGAGGTCATCCCGGGTCTGGCCGCCCGGTACCGGGTGGTCGCCCCCGACCTGCTCGGTCACGGGGCGTCGGACAAACCGCGTGGCGACTACTCTCCCGGGGCGTACGCCAACGGGCTGCGGGATCTGCTCAGTGCCCTCGGCATCGAGCGGGCCACGCTCGTCGGGCACTCGCTCGGCGGTGCGGTGGCCGCGCAGTTCGCCTACCAGTTCCCGGAGCGCACCGAACGTCTGGTGCTGGTCGGCAGCGGAGGCATCGGCCGCCAGGTCTCCCCGCTGCTGCGTGCTGCCACGCTGCCGGGCGCCGAACTGCTGCTCATGGCCTCCCAACTGCCCACCGTGCGCTGGCAGTTGGGGATACTCATCCGGATCCTGAAGATGCTCGACACCGGACTCGGGGTCGACGCTCCGGATCTGCTGCGGGTCGTCGACGCGCTGCCCGACGCGAGCTCCCGCAGCGCCTTCGTACGCACCCTGCGGGCCGTCGTCGACTGGCGGGGGCAGGTCGGCACCCTGCTCGACCGCTGTTATCTGACCCAGGGCATGCCGACGATGCTGGTATGGGGAGGACGGGACATGGTGGTCCCGGCGATCCACGCGGGCCTGGGGCATGTCTCCATGCCGGGCAGCCGGCTGGAGATCTTCGAGCAGGCGGGCCACTTCCCCTTCCACACGGACCCCGAACGCTTCCTCGGCGTGCTCCACGATTTCATCGCCCGCACCGAGCCCGCCCGCTTCAGCGCCGAGGAGTGGCGCCAGCTGCTCCGCACCCGCCGCGCCGAGACCCGCACCCGCCCCCGTACCCGCTCCACCCCGGGCCGCGCCACGGGCTGAGGCCCGCCGGCCTCGGCAAAGCCGCGCTGGCAGCCGCCCGCGCCAACGGGGCTCCGCAGCCCACGGGGTGCCGCAACAAACGGGGCGCCGCGGGCGGATGCCTCGCAGGCGTCCCGGCACAGTGAGAGCCCTCCGGTCCCTTGCCGAGGGACCGGAGGGCTCTCACTGTGCCCACGCGTCAGGCGGCGCCCGCTCCGACGAGGGTGGCCGGGCTGATGAGCCACATGCCCGGGCGGACCTCGACCGCGTGGGCGGTGAGGGCAGGTGGGCGCGGAGTGCCCGTCTTCAGGCGGGCCGCGGTGCGGCGGACGTACTCGGTCCAGCGGCGGTCACCGAGCCGTTCCGCGGTGCGCCGGCACTGTGCCAGCTGCCGTACCGTCGCCTCCGTGCGGCCGCGCCGCAGGTTGACCAGGGCCAGCCCGTTCAGCGCCGCCACCTCGCCCCGCAGGTCCCCTCCCGCGGAGCACAGGGCGAGCGCCCGCCCGTAACGGCGCGCGGCGGGCCCGAGCCGGCCCTGGCCGAGCAGGATGTCGGCCACCCCGATGCGGCAGCGCGCCGCCCCGATCCGGTCGCCGACCAGCTCGAACGCGTCCTTGGCAGCGGTGTAGTGCCGCACCGCCCGGTCGGCCTCGCGGCGCTGCCAGGCGAGGTCGCCCAGCGAGTACCGGATCGCCGCCTCCGCCTCGGTGTCGCCGGCCCGCAGTGCGGCGTCCAGCGCGAGGCGGTGGGTCTCCTCCCAGTCCTCCCAGGCGGCGCAGGCGTGGAAGTACCCGGCGGCGGCTCCCGCGAGCTGCCACACGAGGGGCCAGAGCCCGACCGCGTGGGTCTGCCGCACCATCTCGACCAGGCCCGTGGCCTCCTCACGGAACCACCGCAGCGGGTTCGCGCCGACGATCGCGGCGGCGTCGCATTCCGTGCCCGTGCCCGTGCCCGTGTCCGCGGGTGTGGGTGCGGGGGGCGGTCTCCAGTCCCGTCCCGGGGTGAGCTGCCGGTCCGCGTACCGGGCCAGGGTTCCGTAGGCCCGGCCCAGCCGCTCGACGGCGTCCCGTCGCGTCCGGGCACTGTCCGTCTCCTCGGCCACCAGGTCCGTGGCCAGCACCCGCTGCAGCGAGTGGAAGGCGTAACGGACCGCCTGCCCGTCGGTACGGGCCTCCAGCAGCTGGGCCCGTACGAGCTCCTCGGCCGTGTCCTCCGCCCTCGCGCGCCCGGTGTCCAGCAGGGCCGCGGCGGTCCACACCGCGAAGTCGGGCGCCGGGGCCAGGGACAGCAGACGGAACGCCCGCTGCAGAGCGGGTCCGATTTCCTGATACCCCGTCAACAGAGTGGACCGGAGGTCGAGATCGCCCTCGCGCAGGACGCCGAGCCGGGTCCGCTCGTCGCGCAGGCGCCCCGCGAGCGCGGCCGGTGTGGTGTGCGGGCGCGCCGTGAGGGCCGCCGCCGCCACCCGCAGCGCCAGCGGGAAGCAGCCGCACAGCCGGGCGATCTCGGCGACCGCCACCGGGTCCCGCGCCATCCGCTCGCCGCCGGCGGCGATCAGGAGTTCCGCCGCCTCGTCCGGCCGCACCGCGTCCAGCAACAGGTGCTCCGCGCCGTCGAGCGCGGCGATCCTGCGGCGGCCGGTGAGGATCACCGCGCAGTCCGCGGCGGACTGGAGCAGCGGCCGTAGCTGTTCCTCCGACGCCGCGTCGTCCAGGACGAGCAGCAGTCGGCGCCCGTACAGGGCCCGCCGCAGCCGGTCCGTCAGCTCCTCGGGATCGGCCGGCGGGGAGCCGGGCGTGTCGTCACCGAGACGGCGCAGCAGGGTCGCCCCGGCCTGCGCGGCGGTCAGCGGGCGGCCGTGCGGTCCGCGCAGGCCCAGCAGCAGCTGACCGTCCGGAAACAGGTCGGCTGTCCGGTGCGCGAGTTGCAGCGCCAGCGCGGTCTTGCCGACACCGGCAGGACCGGACACGGTCAGCACCCGCACCGGCGGCCGGCCGGCGCCGCCGCGCAACGCCCGTTCTCCGTGGGCCAGTTCCTCGTGGCGGCCGACGAATCCGGAAGGAGCGGCGGGCAGTACCGGCGGCGGAGCGGGGACGGGCCGTCGCGGCCCGTCGGCCGACCCCGGCGCGCGCTGGGAGGCCTCGTTGCCCGGTGCCGTGTCTCGTACGGTGCTCCGTGCCGGGCCGGCGTCCCGGTCCGCTTCGTTCCCACTGGTGCGGCTCGTGTCCCGGGGCGGGTGCCAGTCCAGTGACGGATCCCGGCGCAGGACGCGTTCGTGCAGCCGGGAGAGGCCAGGGCCCGGCTCGACGCCGAGTTCCTCCACGAGGGAGTGGCGCAGCCTGCCGTAGACCCTCAGGGCGTCGGATCCGCGCCCGGTCCGGTACAGCGCCACCATGAGGTGCCCGTGCAGGGTCTCCCGAAGGGGATGCTCGTTGGCCAGGGCGAGCAGTTCCCCGGCGAGCTCCTGGTGACGGCCCAGCCGCAGGTCGGCGACGATCCGCTGCTCCAGGACCGCCATCCGCAGCTCGTCGAGGCGGATGGCGGCGGACTCCAGCCGTACGCCGTGCGGGATCCCCGACAGTGCCGGTCCCGTCCACAGGGCGAGAGCGTCGTGCAGCAGCAGGGAGGCGCGAGCGAAGTCCCCCTCCTGATATGCCGTACGGCCCTCGGTCCGCAGCCGTTCGAAGCGCGGCAGGTCGAACTCCCGCTCGGGAACCTGCAGCAGATAGCCGGGCGCCCGGGTCAGCAACTCGCCGGCGTGCCCCCCGCTTCCGTCCCCGTTCACTTCCCCGCCTCTGCCGTCGGCGAGCACCTTGCGCAGCTGGGACACGTACACCTGGAGGGTGGTGGTGGCGGTGCGCGGCGGTTCGGTCCCCCACAGTTCGTCGATCAGGCTGTGCACGGGGACCACTTCACCGGCCTGCACCAGAAGGGTGGCGAGCAGCGCGCGCGGCTTCGCAGCGGAGGGCGTGCGGGGCGACAGGCTCACCGGCCCCAGTACCCGGAAACGCATGGAGGGCTCCTTTGTCATGGCGCGAGAGGTGGGGGAGCGGTGCGGTGGGGGAGGTGGGGGGAGCGAGCCCGGCTCGGGCGGTCGTCGTCGGTCAGCAGTCCTGGAGCAGGACGGCCGAGGCGGTGCACAGGACCCGGCTGCCCTGGCTGAAGGAGAGCCGCGTACGGACGGTGGGGCGGCCGGCGTCGTCGCGGACCGGATCCTCCGATGTGACCGCGCAGGTCAGCGGAAGGTCGGCGTCCCCGAAACCGCGGAAGGACACCCGCCACCGGGTCAGCACGGCGTGCGCGGGCCGGAACCCGTGCTGTTCGGCGGCGACCAGCAGCGAGGCCTGCCGGGACGCCTCCAGGAACACCGGACCGGGGACATGGCCCTTGGGATCGCCCCCGAAGACCTCGTGGCCGGGCTCGGGAGCCACGGGAAACACGAACTCCCCATGGGTGGCCCGCAGCGGCGGTCCCACGACGACGTTCCGCGCGCTGTCACGCCCGACCAGCTCGGGCCGCACCGCGGTCCGCTCCCCCTCGCCCCCTGAGCTCTTGGAGGTCAGGGGGCGTACGACCGGTGCGGTGCTCCGGAGGCTCTCTTGGCGCCCCTGTTCGCGGTGCGACCGGTACACCTTGGGCATCAGGAACTGAAGCCGCGCGGACGCGCTCCCACAGCTGACGCCGCCGATCGCCACGTCGCCGCTGCAGTCGAGGCCACGGGGTATCCCGTTGACCACGTCCACGGGGGTCAGGGTGATGCCCAGGGTGATGTGGGCCGGTTGGCCCCTACGACGCCACGGGTCGAGGTCGAGGACGTCGAGGCCGCTGGAGACGAAGACCGCGGGGCGCTCGGGGGGAACCCGGAAGTACTGGTGGGCGACGAAGTGCGTCGCCTGGCGCAGGGTCTCCGCGACGAAGAGCAGATCGTGGAAGGTTCCCGGCCCGTCGTTGAACGTCCCATGCTCGCGGGGCAGTTCGGCGGAGAGCGCGAAGTGCTGCTCGACCGGTGCGGTGGCGTCCAGCAGGAAGCCCTCTGGAGTGGCCGGTCTGTGCAGCAGGTGAAGCGGTGCGGTGACCCCCTCCGGGTCCGGTGCGGACGCGGCGGGCTGAGGCGTGAGAGCGATGTCCATTTGAGCTCCTTCTCGGGTCCCCCGGGGTGCGCGGGGTGGTACGTGGGTCGGCGCGCACAACGCCACAGGGCGGTGGCGAAAGGATTCCGCCACCGCCTCCACGGTGTCCCGGACCGCTGGTATCGGCCTGTACCTGGCCTGGTATCGGCCTGTACCTGGCCTGGAACCGGGCTGAACCAAAGCGGTATCCAGCCGTCCACGGTCGGATCCCGGCGGGGCGACGCTCTATGCGGCCTGCTCCGACCGTGCGGAGACCAGTGGATGGTCGGTGGGGAGCGGACCGGCCGCGCTCGCCCCGCCGGGCGACCCGAGGACGGCGAAGACCTCGGCGTCCGCCGTCCGGTACGCACTCCACTCGGCCGGGACGTCGTCCTCGAAGAAGATCGCCTCCACCGGGCAGACGGGTTCACAGGCACCGCAGTCGACGCATTCGTCGGGCTGGATGTAGAGCTTCCTGGGACCCTCGTAGATGCAGTCGACCGGGCACTCGTCGATGCACGCCCGGTCCTTGACGTCGACACAGGGCTGAGCGATCACATAGGCCATGCTGTCCCTCCCCGGGATACGGCGGATCAGGCGGATACGGCTTTGCGGATACGGCTTTACGGCGGAGCAGGCGGCTCAGGCGGATCGGGCGACCGTCCAGGTGTCCCCGCCGGCCAGGAGCGCGGCCAGGTCGCCTTTGCCGTTCTGCTCGACCGCGGTGTCGAGCTGGTCGGCCATCTGGGTGTCGTAGACGGGCCGGTCGACGGAGCGGAAGACGCCGATCGGGGTGTGGTGGAGGGTGTCGGGGTCGGCCAGGCGGGAGAGGGCGAACGCCGTTGTGGGGGACGGGGAGTGCGCGTCGTGGACCAGGATCTGCTGCTCGTTCTCCGGCGTGACGGTGACGACCTTCAGGTCACCTGTCGGCTGATCCCGTACGACACCCTTGGCGCCGTCCGTGCCGAAGCGGATGGGCTGGCCGTGCTGGAGCCGGATGACCGCCTCCTCAGCCTGTTGCTTGTCCTTGAGGGCTTCGAAGGCGCCGTCGTTGAAGATGTTGCAGTTCTGGTAGATCTCGACGAGAGCCGTGCCGGGGTGGGCGGCGGCCTGGCGCAGGACCTCGGTGAGGTGCTTGCGGTCGGAGTCCACGGTGCGTGCCACGAAGGACGCCTCCGCGCCGATGGCCAGTGAGACCGGGTTGAAGGGTGCGTCCAGCGAACCCATCGGCGTGGACTTCGTGATCTTGCCGACCTCGGAGGTCGGGGAGTACTGGCCCTTGGTCAGGCCGTAGATGCGGTTGTTGAAGAGCAGGATCTTGAGGTTGACGTTCCGGCGCAGGGCGTGGATGAGGTGGTTGCCGCCGATGGAGAGCGCGTCGCCGTCACCGGTGACGACCCAGACGGACAGATCGCGGCGCGAGGTGGCGAGGCCGGTGGCGATGGCGGGGGCGCGGCCGTGGATGGAGTGCATCCCGTACGTGTTCATGTAGTACGGGAAGCGGGAGGAGCAGCCGATGCCGGAGACGAAGACGATGTTCTCCGTGGCCAGGCCCAGCTCCGGCATGAAGCCCTGGACCGCGGCGAGGATCGCGTAGTCACCGCAGCCGGGACACCAGCGCACTTCCTGATCGGACTTGAAGTCCTTTGCCTGGAGGCGTAGTTCAGTTCCCACGGAGCGTCTCCCGCAATGTGTCGGCGAGCTGTTCGGCCTTGAACGGTGTTCCTTTGACCTGGTTGTACGAGCGGGCGTCGACCAGGTACTTCGCCCGGATGAGGGTGGCGAGCTGACCGAGGTTCATCTCAGGTACGACGATGCGCTCGTACCGTGCGAGGACCTCTCCCAGGTTCTTCGGGAACGGGTTGAGGTGGCGCAGGTGTGCCTGGGCGATGGACTCCCCGGCCGCGCGCAGCCGTCGTACAGCGGCGGTGATGGGCCCGTAGGTCGAGCCCCAGCCCAGTACCAGCGTGCGCGCGCCGTGAGGGTCGTCGACCTCGATGTCCGGTACGTCGATGCCGTCGACCTTCGCCTGGCGCGTACGCACCATGAAGTCGTGGTTGGCGGGGTCGTACGAGATGTTGCCCGTGCCGTCCTGTTTCTCGATGCCGCCGATGCGGTGCTCCAGGCCGGGCGTGCCGGGGATGGCCCAGGAGCGGGCGAGGGTGTGCGGGTCGCGTTTGTACGGCCAGAAGACCTCGGTGCCGTCGTCCAGGGTGTGGTTCGGGCCCTGCGCGAACTGCGTGCGCAGATCCGGGAGTTCATCGATGTCCGGGATGCGCCAGGGCTCGGAGCCGTTGGCCAGGTAGCCGTCGGACAGCAGCATCACCGGGGTGCGGTAGGTCAGGGCGATGCGGGCGGCTTCCAGGGCGGCGTCGAAGCAGTCGGCCGGGGTGTGGGGGGCGATCACCGGGACCGGTGCCTCACCGTTGCGCCCGTACATCGCCTGCAGCAGATCCGCCTGCTCGGTCTTGGTCGGCAGACCGGTGGACGGCCCGCCGCGCTGGATGTCGATGACCAGCAGCGGCAGCTCCAGCGAGACCGCGAGGCCGATCGTCTCGCTCTTCAGCGCCACGCCCGGCCCGGAGGTCGTCGTCACGCCCAGCGAACCGCCGAACGCCGCCCCCAGCGCTGCGCCGATGCCCGCGATCTCGTCCTCGGCCTGGAAGGTCCGTACGCCGAAGTTCTTGTGTTTGCTGAGTTCGTGCAGGATGTCCGAGGCCGGGGTGATCGGGTACGAGCCGAGGAACAGCGGCAGGTCGGCCTGGCGGGAGGCGGCGATCAGGCCGTAGGACAGGGCCAGGTTCCCGGAGATGTTGCGGTACGTACCGGTCGGGAACGCCTTCGTGGCCGGGGCGACCTCGTACGAGACCGCGAAGTCTTCGGTGGTCTCGCCGAAGTTCCAGCCGGCGCGGAAGGCGGCGATGTTGGCCGCCGCGATGTCCGGCTTCTTGGCGAACTTCGACTTCAGGAACTTCTCGGTGCCCTCGGTCGGCCGGTGGTACATCCAGCTCAGCAGGCCCAGCGCGAACATGTTCTTGCTGCGCTCGGCCTCCTTGCGGGAGAGGCCGAATCCCTTGAGTGCCCCGACGGTCAATGTGGTCAGGGGTACGGGGTGGAGGCGGTAGCCGTCGAGTGAGCCGTCGTCGAGAGGGTTGGTGGTGTAGCCGACCTTCTGCATCGCCCGTTTGGTGAACTCGTCGATGTTGACGATGACTTCGGCGCCGCGTGGTACGTCGCTGATGTTGGCTTTGAGAGCGGCGGGGTTCATGGCGACCAGGACGTCGGGGGCGTCGCCGGGGGTGAGGATGTCGTGGTCGGCGAAGTGGAGCTGGAACGACGAGACGCCCGGCAGGGTCCCGGCAGGTGCGCGGATCTCGGCGGGGAAGTTCGGCAGCGTCGACAGGTCGTTGCCGAAGGACGCCGTCTCCGAGGTGAAGCGGTCACCGGTGAGCTGCATGCCGTCACCCGAGTCCCCCGCGAACCGGATGATGACCCGATCCAGCCGGCGGACGGACTTGGTGCTGATCCCGGCCGGCGCCGGCTCGGCTTCTTCGATGTCCACGGTGTCTACCGTCACGAGACTTGTCTCCTCTGGCTCTCCGGTGTCCGGCCCGGCTGCGTGCGCTGACTCACGGGGACGCTAGGCAGCGTGCCTTGCGGCAGGCCAAAGCGCGCCTCCGCCCGCCTCCGCCCGGGTCGGTGCCCGGTTACAGCGGCGGTTCAGCGGTTCTCCAGAGCGGATCGGGACGCTTTTGCAGGCCGGTGGCCGCCGGACTCGGTGGTTTCTCCCGCCGGCGACGGGCGCCGGACGGCCGGCCCGCCCGTTCCGCCGCGCCGCACATCAGCCGGCCGATCACCCGTCTTCGCCACCGCCTGGTCGTCACCACCTCTGAACCGTCTCTGAAGGAGCACACAATGAACGCGTCAGTTCCGGCCTCCCGCCGCACTGTGCTGAGACTCGCCACCGCGGGCGCCGTGGGCGGCGCACTCGCCGCCACACCACTGCCGGCGTTCGCGAAGTCCGCCCGCTGCCCGCTGCCGCGCACCCTCTCCGTCACCGCGCCGGGCCTGTACCCGGAGGGCGTCGCCTGGGATCCGCGGAGGAAGGCGTTCCTCGTGGGGTCGAGTGCGCAGGGCACGATCTCGGTGGTCAAGGCGGACGGCTCGGTCACTCCGCTGGTCGCCCCGTTCGCCCAGGTTTCCGTGCTCGGCATCGCGGTGGACGCTCCCCGGGGCCGCATAGTGGCCGCGTACACCGACTACTTCTTCCGGCAGCTGGGCGTCGTGGACCCCTCGCTGCCCCCGGTTTCCGGCGTCGGTGTCTTCGACCTGGCCACCGGTGCCGTACAGCACCTGGTCGATCTGTCCGCGGGGCAGCCCGAGCCGCGTGCCAACGACGTCACCGTGGACCGTGACGGCACCATCTACGTCACCGACACCGGGGTCGACACGGTCAGCGTGGTGAGCCGCGACGGCAAGGTCCTCCAGGTGATCAGCGACGACCGCTTCGTCACCGCCGACACGGGACCGAACGGCATCGTCCACCACCCCGCCGGATACCTCCTCATGGGCAAGTACGACGGCGGCCGGCTCTTCCGCATCGACCGTCCCCGGTCGGCGCGGCCGGTGATCAGCGAGGTCCGGCTGGACCGTGCGCCGACCTCCGTCGACGGCATCGCGCTGCGCCCGGACGGCTCGCTGGTCGTCGCGGCCAACGACCTGTCGCTGGCCGGTGGACGTGCGGGCAGGGACGCGGTCGTGGTGCTGCGGTCCACCGACAACTGGCGTACCGCGCGCACGGTGCAGGACCAGACCTGGCCGGTCGAGGACCCCACGACCGTCGCCGTGACCCCGTACGGCGACTACGTGATCAGTGGCGGGCTCCGGGAAATCCTGACCGGCACCCCGTCCTCCACGCCCGGCCAGTTCCACCTGCGCCGCCGCTGACGGCCCACACTCGATCTCCCGGGAGTCCCCATGCCACCCGTAGCCCATGACACCCCGCCGCCCGAAACCACGCCGCCCCGCGGTCTGTTCACCGCCCTCGCCCGGCTGACCGGTGACCGGGCCCGTCTGCTGCTCGTGCTCACCGTGATCCTCCTGGCCGGGGCCGTCGTCCTGGGCAGCGGCGTGGCCGACCGGCTGCGCAGCGGGGGCAGCGGCGGTGTCGTCGACCCCGCCTCCGAGTCCTCGTACGCCGCGGACATCCTGGAACGGGAGTTCCCCGGCGCCCGCCCCAACCTCGTCCTGCTGGCCCGGACCGACAGCCGGGTCGACGACGCCGACGTGGCGCGTCAGGGACGGGAACTCGCCGCCCGGCTCGCCGAACAGAAGGGCGTCACCGGCGTCACCTCCTACTGGGACACCGGCTCCCAGGCGCTGCGCTCCAAGGACGGCAGGGAGGCCCTGGTGGTGGCCCGGCTCACCGGCGACGAGCTGGCGGCCGAGCGCACGCTGGAGAACCGCGTCGCCGGGCGCTTCGACGGGCGGCAGGGCGACCTCACCGTACGGATCGGGGGCAGCGTCGCCGTCCAGCACGAGCAGCAGACCTTCATCAGTGAGGACCTGCTGCGCGCCGAGGCCATCGCGCTGCCGATCACGCTGCTCATCCTCATGGTGGTCTTCGGCAGTGCCGTCGCCGCCCTGCTTCCGCTGGGCATCGGCGTGATCGCGATCCTCGGCACCAACGCGGTGCTGCGGGTCCTCACGTCCTTCACCGACGTCTCCGTCTTCGCCACCAACCTGACCACCGCCCTCGGCCTGGGCCTCGCCATCGACTACGCGCTGCTGATCGTGCGCCGCTACCGGGAGGAGCTCGCGACCGGCCGGGACACGCCAACCGCGCTCGCCGTCACCCTCAACACCGCAGGGCGGACGGTGCTGTTCTCGGCCGCGACGGTCGCCGTGTCCCTCGCCGCGATGCTGGTCTTCCCGCTGTACTTCCTGCGTTCCCTCGCGTACGCCGGGATCAGCGTGGTGGTCCTGGCGGCCGCCGCGGCCCTGATCGTGCTGCCCGCGCTGCTCGCCGTCCTGGGCCGGCGGATCGACGCGCTCGACGTGCGCAAGCTCGTCCGGCGCCGCTCCCGCGAGCAGCGGCAGCCCGCCGAGGCCGGAACCGGCTGGGCCCGGCTGGCCCGGTGGGTGATGCGGCGTGCGCCCCTGGTGGCCACCGGCACCCTGGCCGTCCTGCTGCTGCTCGGCGCGCCCTTCCTGAACGTCGGCTTCGGCACCGCCGACTACCGGCAGCTGCCCTCGTCGGCCGAGTCCCGGGTGGTGCAGGAGCACATCAGGGACGGCTTCCAGGGCAGCCCCACCGGAGCGATCGAGGTCGTCACCCGGCAGGCGCCCGCCGCTGAACTCGGCGGCTACGCCGAGCAGTTGTCCCGGCTCCCCGGTGTGCTGCGGGTGGACGCGCCGACGGGCCGCTACAGCGACGGCCGGTCCGCCGGGCCGGCACAGCCCGACCGCACCTCCGGCGACATCTCCTACCTCACCGTGGTGCCCGGCGTGGAGGCCGTCTCCGACGAGGGCAAGGACCTGGTACGGGGCGTACGGGCAGTGGAGGCGCCCTTCGCGACGTACACCTCCGGGACGACCGCGGCCCTGATCGACAGCCAGTCCGCCATCGGGCGGGGCCTGCCGTGGGCCGTCGGCATCATCGTGCTCGCCACGCTGGTCCTGGTGTTCCTGCTCACCGGCAGTGTGCTGGTGCCGGTGCAGGCGGTGCTGCTCAACGCGCTCAGTCTGACCGCGATGCTGGGGGCCGTGGTGTGGGTCTTCCAGGACGGGCACCTCTCGGGTGTGCTGGGCTTCACCCCGACCGGGAGCATCGAGACGGCGCTGCCGGTGCTGATGTTCTGCCTGGCCTTCGGGCTCTCCATGGACTACGGGATCTTTCTGCTCTCCCGGATCAAGGAGGAACGGGAGCGCGTACTCGACCACAAGGCCGCCGTGGTGGAGGGGATCCGCAGCACCGGGGGTGTCATCACCGCCGCCGCGCTCGTCCTCTCGGTCGTCATGGTGGCCATCGGCACCTCCCGGATCACCAACACGAAGATGCTCGGACTGGGCGTCGCTCTCGCGATCCTCATGGACGCGATGGTGATCCGTACGCTCCTGGTGCCCGCGGTCCTGTCGCTCACCGGCCGGGCCACGTGGTGGGCACCCGGGCCGCTCCGCCGTCTGCACGCGCGGTTCGGCATCAGTGAAGGCGGCTCGGTACGACCCGCTCCGGCACCGGACGCAGCGGAAGCACCGGTGCGGGAGGCAGAGGCCGGGGAACCGGCGGCCGTGGTCCACGCGGTGGTGGGGAAGCCGTCCGACTGACGCTGTCACCGACGCGAGTTGAGAGTGCGGGAGGACCTCCACGGTCCTCCCGCACTCGCTTTGGCAGGGGACCTCCAGGGTCCTCCCGCACTCGCTTTGGCAGGGGACCTCCAGGGTCCTCCCGCACTCGCTTTGGCAGGGGACCTCCAGGGTCCTCCCGCACTCGCTTTGGCGGCCGAACTCGCTTTGGCGGGGCGCAAGCGGTCGTCGTTAGCGTCCGGGGCACCGCGTGAGGCGGACGCCGGATCGGGGTCGGGCAACCGCCCGACCGGCCGGGAACGACGGAACCACCGCTAACCGGAGCAAGGGGGAGCAGTCCGATGACATCCGCACAACCATCCGCGTCGCGGGCGTGGTCGGTACGCCGCGTTGTGCTGAGAGAGTTCAGAGAAGGGAGCGACATGGCCGTCGACACGGTGGTCGTCGATTACGGCGGTGTGCTGACGAACCCGCTCGTGGAGACCTTCGCCGCCTTCGCCGAACTGGCCGGGATCGAGGCGGGCGACCTCGCCCAGGCGTTCCTGGCGGCGACGGAACGCCACGGGGAGACACCGATGGCCGCCCTGGAGACCGGCGCGATCACGGAGCGGCAGATGGTGGACCGGATTCTCGCCGAACTGCCCGAGGAGGCGGGCCGGATCCTCGCCGGCGGGCACAGCTTCGGCGAGCTGTGGTTCCGCGGCCGGCGCCCCAACGAGCCGTTCCTGGCGTTTCTGCGTGCCCTGCGCCGCGACGGGTACCGGCTCGCCCTGCTCACCAACAACGTCCGTGAGTGGGAGCCGCTGTGGCGCGCCCAGCTCCCCGTCGACGAACTCTTCGACGTCGTCGTGGACTCGCACCGCGAGGGCGTACGCAAGCCGGACCCGGCCATCTACCGGATCCTGCTCGACCGGCTCGGCACGACCCCGCAGCGCTGCCTCTTCGTCGACGACACGGAGGAGAACTGCAAGGCCGCGGCCGAACTCGGCATCCGCGCCGTGCGGTTCGCCGACACCGCCAGTGCCGTTCGCGAGATCTCGGCCCTGCTCCACCGCCCCGTGGCCGTGCCCGCCGGAGCCACGGGAGGTGGGTCGCGATGACCGCACCGGTTCTGGTCGTCGGCGCCGGGCCCACCGGGCTCACCGCCGCCTGCGTGCTGTGGGACCTCGGCGTGCCCTGCCGCGTCGTCGACCGGCGCCCCGGTCCCGGCATCGCGCCCAAGGGTCTTGTGCTGTGGAGCGGTGCCCTGGAATGCCTGGACCGCCTCGGCGTCGCGGAGAAGATCCGCGAGGTGGCGTTACCGCTGGCCGGGGCGTCGTACTGGTCGAAGGGCCGACGCATCGCCGGGGCGCGCTTCGGCGGGTTGACGGGCACCGCCTTCCCCGGCCCTCTCTGCGTACCGCAGCCGGTCACCGAGCAGGCGCTGCACGCCCGGCTCACGGAACTCGGCGGCACCGTCGAGTGGGAGACCGAGGCCACGGCGGTGACCGTGAACCGCGGCGGTCCCGCGCAGTCCGTGAGCGGCGGCTCCGCGCAGTCGGTGACCCTGACCCTGCGCTCGGCCCGTGGCGAGGAGACGGTGACGGTGCCCTGGCTGATCGCCGCCGACGGTGCCCGCAGCCTGGTGCGCGATAGCGTCGGCATCCCCTTCGAGGGGCACACTTTCGACCGTATGTTCCTGATCGGGGACGGCCGACTGGAGGGCGCGGCCGCCGAGGCCGAGGTGCAGCACCACATCACACCGGACGGGGTGCTGGTGATCGTCCCTCAGCCCGACGGCCACCGGGTCTTCTTCGACATGGAGCCGGACGGGCAGACCGACCCGCCCACCGAGGAGTTGCTGCAGCGGCTCCTCCACGAGCGCGGCCCGGGCGGGCTGCGTCTGCACGGCACCTGGTGGTCCAGCCGCTTCCGGGTACACGCCAAGGTCGCCCCGCGGTTCCGCGAGGGTCCGGTCCTGCTGGCGGGCGACGCGGTGCACGCCCACACCACCGCAGGCGGCCAGGGGCTCAACACCGGCATCCAGGACGGCTACGACCTGGGCTGGAAGCTCGCGAGCGTGGTACGCGGCGCTGATCCGGCGCTGCTCGACAGCTACGAGGCGGAACGCCGTCCGGCATCCGTCAGGGCGGTCGCGAACGGTGACCAGCAGACCCGGATGTGGCTGCTGCGCAGTCCGGCGGCGCGGCTCCTGCGGGACACGGTGATGCGGCTGCTGTCCGCCACCGGCCTGCTGGAGAAGAAGGCGATCCCGCTGCTCGCCCAGCTCGACCTGGACCACTCCGGGAGCCCGGCGGTCGCCGATCTCGACGGCGCCCCGGCCGTGCCGGGCATCCTGCGGCTCGGACGGCGCGCCCCCGACCTGGCGCTGGCCCCGGTACACGGCACGACGGCGGTGTCGCTCCACGCCTATCTGTCGGCCGGCCGGCACACCGTGCTGCTGCATGGCGACCAGGCCGCCGGGGAACTGGCCGCGCGAGCCGCGGCCATCGTGGCGGAGAGGGGTGCGGGGGACGCGGTGCGGGTGCTGTGGATTCGGCCCGCGGACCCGGCTCCCGGTCAACTCCCGCGGGACGGCGCCGGGTTCGCCGTCGCACGAGAGGCGGGTGCAGCGCCCGGCGGCTCCGGGTCCCCGTGGTGCGCGTACCTGCGGCCCGATGGTGTCGTCGCGGCCCGCTCGGGCCCGGCCGGTCTCGACGCGCTCCTCGACCGGCTGCCGTCCCGTCCGCCACGTGTCACCCCGGTTCCGGCCGTACGGCCCTGAGGGGCCCTTGCACTATGCCCGTCCGGGTCGCGCGGCCTGGCACCGCACCTCGCCGCGTTGCCGAAAGGCCCTAGTAGCTCCTCCCCCACTCTCGGCTCCGCTCGAGCGGGGGCACCCCCATCGAGGACCTTCCGGCGCCTTGCGATGCACGGCACCAGACCACGCGCCCTGATCGGACGCTCATAGTGCAAGGACCCCTCACGCGGCCCGGCACACCGATCGTGGCACCTCCTTGGAAGGATCAACCCTGACCATGACCATCCCCATGTCCGCGTCTACGCCCACGACTGCGGCCACGTCCACGCCCACATCCGCGGCCGCGTCCGGGACGACCCCGGAGCGCCCCCGGAACGCCGAGGTGGAGCTGAGCTACGACGCGACCGTTCCCCGCACCCTTGTGCACAGAGCCTCGATAGCCGAGGTCTTCGTCACCGACTCGGCCGAGACGGGCGAGGACAGCTTCGTCGTGGCCGCGCAGCTCCCGCGCGCCCATCTGATCGGGGAGAACTCCCCGCTGTACGACTTCACCCTGCTGGTGGAGGTGGTGCGTCAGGCCGGGGTCCTGGTCGCCCACCGCCATCTGGGGGTGCCTCTGGACTCCGCGTTCATCTTCCGGGACCTCGCACTCCGTACGACCGCGTTCGAGCCTTTACGCATAGGCCGGCGGCCTGCCGACGCGCGGATCAACATGGCCGTGCGGATCCGCCGCAACCGGGCGGGCCGGGTGCAGGGGTTCAGCTACACCGGGGACGTCGAGGTCGACGGACGGACCGCGATGCGGGGCGGGGGCGGGCTGCTGATCCTGTCCAAGACCGCTTACCTGGCCATGCGGAGCAGGCGGCAGGTGCCCGACCACCCCGGCTTCCTGCTGCCGCGCTTCACGGCGGCCGAACCGTGCGCCGTGGGGCGGCGCGACGCCCGGAACGTGTTCGTCACCCAGCCCGCCGCGGACACCGAACCGGGGCGGTTCTCCTGCCAGTTGGTGGTGGACACCAGCCATCCGCACGTCTTCGACCACCCGTTGGACCATGTGCCGGGCCATCTGCAGATGGAGGCCGCGCGCCAGCTGGCCGTCGCCGCCGTGGCCCGGCTGCACGCCCTCGACCCGTACAGCCTGTCGGTCGCCTCCATCGCCACCGACTTCACGGACTACGCGGAGCTGGACCGGATCACCAGGCTGCGGGCGACCGTGGACGGATTCCGCTGGGACGAGGAACTGGGCACTTTCACCACTCCGGTCGCAGTGGAAGCCGTACAGGAGGAGACGGTCACCACGGCCATGCGCCTTGATGTGGCACAGTGGGGTTGAACTTTAAAGGAATTGCTCGGTGGAGCTCCCCGGACAAACACTCCGTCAAGTAATGTTCCCGTCAAATAGATCGGTCCGGCCGTCCGAGCCTGACGGGGGAAGCATTTTGATACGCATCCTGCTCGCCGAGGACATGCACATGGTCCGTGGAGCACTGGTGGCTCTGCTGGCTCTGGAGGGCGACCTGAAGATCGTCGCGGAGGTCGAACGGGGCGACCGCATCGTCAGTACGGCACTGGACTGCACCCCCGACGTCGCCGTCATCGACGTCGACCTGCCCGGTCTGGACGGACTGAGCGCCGCGGCCCAGCTGGCGGAACAACTGCCCTCGTGCCGTACGTTGATCCTCACGAGCCTCGGCCGGCCGGGGACACTCCGCAAAGCGCTCGCGGCCCAGGTGAGCGGGTTCCTCCTCAAGGACGCGCCGGCGGACCGACTGGCCGACGCGGTGCGGCAGGTCGCGGCGGGACGGCGGGTCATCGACCCCCAACTCGCCCTGGCGGCCTTCGACAACGGCGAGAATCCGCTGACCCCCCGTGAGGCGGAGGTACTGCGGATGGCCGCGGACGGAGCGGAGGCGGCGGAGATCGCCGGCCGGCTGTTCCTCTCGGTGGGCACGGTGCGGAACTATCTGACGACGGTGGTCACGAAGCTCAACGCACGCAACCGGGTCGACGCGATCCGGGTGGCCCGGGAGAGCGGCTGGCTGTGAGGTGACGGGGCGGGTCGGTCTCGTCCGCCGGGTTGTTGGTGGTGGTCGGCTGCGGGTCCGTTGTGGTTGTCGCGCACTCGGGGACGGCGCCCGTTCACCCGGCGCCGCGGGTCGGTTGCCGGAGCGGGGCCACGGCCCGCACGATGAACCATCCCGCGTCGTCCAGTCCGGACGAGAGGCTGCCGCCGACTTTCGTCAGCCGGAACTGCAGGTTCCCCAGGCCGCTGCCGTCCACGATCCCCGGCAGGTCCTGAGGATAGTCCGGGGCCCACTGCACCCCGTCGTTGGCGATGGTGAGGACCAGCTCGCCCGAGTCGGTCGTACAGCTCTCGAGCCGACAGTGCTCCGCCTTGCTGTGGCGCAGCAGATTGGTGATGGCCTCCCGGAGCACGGTGGCCATGATGGTGTTCACCTCGTCCTCGGCGGGCTCGCCGCGGAAGTCCGCGGTCACCTGGATGCCGGCGGCCTCCAGGATCGCCTGCGCCGACACCGCCTCGGTGGTGAGCGACATGTCCCGGTAGCCGCGGGCGACCGTGCGGACGTCGGCCAGTGCCTGCCGGGAGATCTCCAGGATGCTCTTCAGTTCCTCTTGAGCGCGCTCGGGGTCGGCGGGTACGAGGCGCAACGCCAGTTCGCTCTTGAGGGTGACGGCCGACAGGCTGTAGCCGAGCAGGTCGTGCAGGTCCCGGGCGAACCGCAGCCGTTCCTGGGTGACGGCCAGCCGGGTGAGCTCCATCTGTGCCGTCTGCACGTCGACCACGAGTTGGGCGAGCCGGGTCAGCCCGTACACGATCAGCCCCGTCAGCACGGTGGCGACGGCGATGTAGACCGAGGTCGCGGCATTCATGCCCAGCATCGGCCCCGTGACGGCGGCCGCCGCGGCGACGAGCCCGAACAGCGGCCAGGCCACCACGGGCCGCAGCACCAGCAACAGGGAGGCGCCCAGGAACCCGGCCATGCCGCCCCACCCGAACCCCAGGGCGAACAGCGGCAGATAGGTCAGCAAGGCCTGCAGGGTGAGGGTCCAGCGGTACCAGCGGGCCCGGAAGTGCCGCAGACGGTACGAGGAGTGGACCAGCTGGAGAAGGAAGATGAGGCTGAAGCCGACGCCCGAGGCGACGAGGGTGAACGCGCTCGGCTCCGCGTCCAGGATGTTCAGGAAGCCCACCAGGACGAAGCCGCACTCGACGATCAGTACGAGACTCAGGGCGAGCCGGGGCGGCGGGGCGTTGAGGCCCAGCGCGCGAACCACCGCCGACAGGGCGGCACCACCGGCGCCGCCTGTGGAGAGGTCCCGTAAGGATGTGTCGCCGTCTCTCCCCGAAAACGGCGCGGCTGCCCTCATGAACGCCCCCACAACGCGTACTGGATCAAGTGCTGTCAGTGTATGCGGGGTTGTTGAAATAAGAAGGGGTATGTGTAGGACTCATGCGCCAACTGTGTGATTAATGGTGGGAGTTGGTGGCAGCTCGGACGGTGTACCCAGGATGAAGCCGCCGACGCTTGGCTCGATCCGCCAGTCGGTGCCGGTGGCGCGGGCGGCCAGTTCGATGTCGCCGCTGCCCAGGGCACATGGAGCCAGGCCCATCGCGGTGCCGATCAGATACAGGTTCTGGATCACCGCGCCGACGTGCGTGAGCGTCAGTGCGTAGGGCAGGCCGCTGTATTTCCAGGACAGGCGGTGGATGCGCGAGGTGATGGTCATGACCACGGCGGGTGGCGCGGCCAGCCCGGCCGCGATCTGCGCCTCCGCGAGCCGCTCGGACAGCGTCGAGTCCGTCCCGCTGTCGCCGAGTCGCACCAGGCAGTGCTCCAGCGGGGCGTAGTAGTAGGTGCCCGGCGGGATGTCGGTGCAGTCCCGGACGGTGAGATAGAACTCCAGCTCGTAGGCGCGGCCGCCGCTGGGATAGGGGCGGTCGGTGAAGGCTTCCTCGTACCGGCCCGCGCCGCGCGACTCGTACACGCTGCGAATCCTGAGCGCCCGGTACAGGAACTCGCCCAGCGCGGCGGCCGTGAGCCGGGTGGAGCCGTAGGACCGGATGCTGCGGCGCTCCTCGACCACGGTGGTCAGCGGGGGATCGCTCGCCGCCACCTCACTCAGGGAGGGCCGGGCGAGGGGCAGGCGCGGTCCTTCCGGCAGCGGCTTGACGGCCGGAGCGGGGGCCATGCGGTGGGCGAGCGGGTAGGTGGCGCCGAAGTCCGCGTCGTGCCGGCCGAGCGTCGAGCGGCTGTGGAAGAGCAGGTCGACGGCGGACCACGACAGCAGCGCCGGATCCTGGTCCTCGGCGAAGTGCGGGACCGCGCCGCCGTTGAGCGGGGTATCGCCGTGGGCGCCCTCTCCGTTGGGCCCGGTGCCGGGCACCGGTGACGGCTGTTCGGCGGGGACCACCATGCCGGTCGCCAGCAGATGCGCGACGATGCCGGCGATCGCCGGGACGGCCAGCGGTACGGCGGCCGCCATCGCGTCCACGGTGACCGGCCGGCCGAGCATGCTGACCACCAAGGCGGCCTCCGGGCCGTGCATCACTACGCGGTACAGCGACGCGGGGGACTCCAGGACAAAGCCCTGGCCCTCGCTGCGCAGGAACGCGAAGCGGGACAGCCGCACAGGATGGTGCCGGCCGGCCGCGACCGGCAGGTAACGGGCCGACTGGGCGATCGGGACCACCGACATCAGCAGCTGGTCCGACTCCTCCAGGCTCAGCGAGCGCACCACCAGGTGCTGCAGCCGGTGCAGCACCGCGAGGATCTCGGCCTCGGGGCCCCCGGCGGCCGGCCCGGCCGTGCGCCCTCCGGGTGAGGAGGGGCGCACGGCGTCGTCGGCCGCCGGCTCGTCCACCGCGTTGGCCAGCGAGACCGGGCCGAGGCTCATCCGGCGCAGCGCCTCACGGACCGCCGGGCCCGCCCCGCGCAACCGGACCTCCCCCCACCGTCCGGAGAGCACCACGGAACCGCTCGGACCGCTCGTGTCCACCACGACGTCCTCACGGAGCGACCAGAAGGAGACGCAGCGCCTCTCGGCCTGCGCGGTCACGGCTGTGCTGAACGACCTCTCGGCGGACATGGGGGGCTCCTGGTAGTGGATGGTCGACGGTGGTGGGGGACACCGTGGGGCTCGGACGAACAGGCTCAGACGAACATCAGACGAACAGGGGAACGGGATTGAGGGCGTCGTACGGCGTGGGCGCGGACAGCCGCCCCAGCCGCACCGGTACGTCGAACAGCCGGCCGGGGGCGAACCGGGCCCAGAAGTGGCGCAGCCCCGGCACGACGACCTTCACCACGGGGAGCCCGATGTCGGGCCTGGTCTGGTCGAGCACCAGCAGCTCCATGCCGTGCTCGCGCAGCAGTCCGATGACGGCCTCGATGTCGTCGCGCAGGTCAGGGCGGTACCGATAGCCGAAGTCGCCCGTACCACGCCCCGGTTGCTCGGGATCCGGCACCAGGTAGGGCTGGTTGCCGAGGGTCGCGCCCCACCACCAGCCGAGCAGCTCGGCGGCGGTCGAACCGTAGCCGCCGCCGTCGGGCCGGGCACCGGCCACCGCGGGCAGCAACTGGTTCATCTCGGTCAGGGCACGGCGCAGCGCGACGACCGGATCGAAGTGCGCGCCGAACCCGAGCATGATGTCCTCGGCCGGTTTGTCGGTGCGCCGTGACAGCGCGGCGAACACCGGAATGCCGAGATCCGAGGTGAGATCCAGGGCCCACACCTCCCGGTTCAGGTCCCGGTACGCGCCGAGCAGTTCCCCGGTCCAGCCGTCGCCGAAGCCGTCCGCACCGTCCAGGCGTACGCCGGGCTGCCGGGTGCGGTTGTACCACCACAGGGCCACCGCGTCCCGCTCGACGAGTTCCAGGAAGCCGTGCAGGATCGCGTCCTCCAGACTGCTCCCCGCGGCATTGCCGTTCGAGTCGGCGCGCAGGGAGCGGCGGCCGGCCACCGGCCCCGCCGCCCCGTCGGGCGCGCCCGGGAAGTACAGCATCCCGGTCGGCAGCAGCCGCTGCCGCTGCTCGGTGAACGACCACACGGGAGTCCAGTCGACCGGGGTCCGGTCGTCGAAGGGTTCGGGAACGTAATGGAACGAGCTGTGCAGGGCGTTCCACCGGTCGCGGTCGCGGAACTGCCGGGCGGCGAACAGCTGGCAGGCGTCCGGCGAGACGGCCGCGTCACCCAGGCCGCGCAGGCTGTCCCGGGTCCGCGGCTCGTCCCCCTGGAGGGTGCCGCTGTACCGCTCCAGTGCCTCGCACATGGCGCTCACCTCGGCATCCAGCGCGGTGGCGCCCTTGCCGCCGCTGAGCTGACGCAGACCGGCCCGTAGCCGTGCCAGGTCGGTTCCGCCCACCGCGGGATTGCGGCCGGCCAGATAGCAGTGCAGGGGCTCCGGTGCCCGGGGATCGCGGTGGATGTCCTCGATCACCCCGGTCACGGGGCTGACCAGATGCCGGTACCGGTCGTGGACCTCCTGAGCGGAAACCGCCCGGTGGCCGCCTGCGCCGTACGGGATTTTGGTCCGGGAGACGATCCGCACAGGCTGCCGCACCCGCCGCGCGACCAGACCGGGGTCGCCGCAGTCCGGGCACTGGGGGCGGCTGCGCAGCTCGTGGTGACGAGTCGTCAGGGAAAGGGTGTCCAGGGTGAGGACTGCGGACTGGCCCGGATGGCGGTAGCCGGCCAGCCACTTCGCCGCCTCCAGCACGGTGAGTTCCGTGGCCGCGGCCACGGAGCACGGCACCTGCGCGGCCGGCCGGGGAACCGGCCCGCTCAGGCCGAGGGCCCGCCGTACCGGGGCCTCGGACAGCCGGTGGCCGCGCAGCCGGTGGGCCAGACAGGACCAGCAGGGACCGGAGTCGGGCTGGAACACCGGCCCGACCCAGGCGGTGGAGCCACCGGGTCTGGCCAGCAGCCAGGGCAGCCCTGTGGCACGGTGCAGGGCGTCGATCTCGCGCAACTCGGGGTTCAGGTAGTCGTCGCAGACGACGAGGGACAGACCGGCGAGGTCTGTTCCGGCCGTGCGGTCGGCTCCACTCGTACGGACCGCTCCGCCGCCCCCCTCACCGGCCGTCGCCGCGAGCCCGGCCGCCCGGCACGCCCCCAGCACCCCTTCGGTGCCCGCACCGCCCACCGACAGGACGCGTATCCGGGAGGCGGTCAGTCGCCGGAGGGCCACCGTGCCGTCCAGTCCGGCCAGTTCCCAGTACGCGCGGGCGGGCCCCCGCGCGGAGTCGTGGGTCTCGTCGGCGATGACCGGGTCGGGTCCCGAATACCCCACGAGACCTGCCTGCGCGAGCCGCCCGATCAGCTGGCCCGCCCGCTCGGGAGGGATCTCGGGGGCCGCGTCGCGCAGGACGGACGGCAGGTCCCTGGTGCCGTCCAGCAGCGGCACCAGTGCCTCGATACGGTCGCCCTGAAGGGCCGTCACCCCTCGGTCGGAGAACAGATAGGCAGCGTCGTCGGCGACGACCTCCGCTCTCAGATGACTCCGGAACCCCACGCGCCGCCGGTCGTCCTTCGCGGGTGCAGGTGCGGTTGCCGTCGCAGATGTGGTCGCGGGTGTGGAGCGCTCGCCGAAGACGGCGGTCACCGCAGGACCGCCCGGGGCGCGGCAGGAGCGGTGCCGGACGCCGGCTCCGGAGGCAGATCGTCGGCGTTGAGGCAGAAGCAGGCCGCCGCATGCGCGGTCGCCGGCCGTGAGAGTTCCTCGATGGTGAGTTCGCCCGCCGGTCCCGGAGGCAGGTCGTCGGCGTTGAGGCAAAAGCAGGCCGCCGCATGCGCGGTCGTCGGGCGTGAGAGTTCCTCGATGGTGAGTTCGCCCGCCGGTCCCGGAGGCAGGTCGTCGGCGTTGAGGCAGAAGCAGCCCACCGCATGCGCGGTCGTCGGCCGTGAGAGTTCCTCGATGGTCAGTTCGCACGCCGGGTTCTCGGGCAGTGCGGGAGGCTGCTCGTCCGAGGCGAGCGTGACACCGAACTCGTCGAGCACCGACCGGGCATCCGCCCGGTAGCGCTGCGAGAGCCCCGGCTCCAGCCAGGTGTGTGCGACCAACTCCACGAGTCGCAGGTCCCGGCCGGACTGGGGGCCGGTGACCCCGGGGTCGTCCGTACCGGACGTGCCCACGGGAGCGAGAACGAAGCCTTTGTACACGGTGCCTCCGCATTCAACCTGTGTGTGGATCGGGAGCCGTCGTGAGTGGATCGGCACACAGAATTGTTCGGGCGTCCGGGCCGCTGAGGACAGTGTTCCTTTAATGGCTCTCATGTGAATCCGTCATGGGCCGTCACCTTGGTGATTCATGTGCGGCCGATGAAGCGCTCACTGGGGGCGGTACGGGCCGCCGTGCCATCGTTGAGCGCCTAGGAAGCCGAGCGGTTGTGGCCTGAGGGAGAACCAGATGGAGATCCGGGTTCTGGGGCAGTTCGTCGCCCAGCTCGACCGTACGTCCGTGGTACCCAGCGCGGCCAAGCCCCGTCAGGTGCTCGCCCTGCTGGCGCTGCACGCGGGCCAGGTCGTGACCGTCTCCACCCTGCTCGACGAACTGTGGGGGGACGCGCCGCCGCGCACCGCGCCCGCCACGCTCCAGACGTACATACGTCAGCTGCGCCGCATGCTGGCCTCGGCGCTGGGCCCGACCGCCGTGCGCGGGCCCAAGGACGTGCTGTGTACCCGCTATGGCGGTTACGCGCTGGACGTGGCCCGGCCCGCCGACGCGACGGAGTTCCAGAAGCTGTGCGTGGCTGGGCAGACGGCGCTCCGTGAGGGAGCCGCGCGCGAGGCCTCGCAGCTGCTGCACCAGGCGTTGGCGCTGTGGCGCGGGCCCGCCCTGGCCGACGTGCAGATCGGCCGGGCCCTGGAGATCGAGGCGGTGCGTCTTGAGGAGACCCGGCTCGGCGCCCTGGATGCCAGGATCGAGGCCGATATGCGGCTCGGCCGGCATGCCGCGCTGCTGGGCGAGCTGACCGCCCTGGCCGCCCAGCATCCGCTGCACGAGACCGTGCACGCCCAGCTGATGCTGGCGCTGTACCGTTGCGGCCGGCCCTCGCACGCCCTGGGCGCTTTCCAGCGGCTGCGCCGCTCCCTGATCCGCGAACTGGCACTCGAGCCGTCGACCCGGCTCCAGCGACTTCACCAGGCGATCCTGCAGGCCGACCCGACCCTGGAGTCACCGGCCCCGACAGCGGCCGACGGCGACGACTGGTTCGTCCCGCCCATGACGCCTGCTTCCGTCTGAGCCGGCCTGGTCGGCGTCTGCTTCTGGCTGAGCCGGCCTGGCCAGCGTCTGCTTCTGGCTGAGGCGTGCTCCGCCCGGCGACACCCTGCCCGGTTGTCCCCGCCCCGGCGAGCTGTCCGCCGCGGGACGGGGGCCCTTCTCCCGGTCGGCGCGGTCGGCCCCGGTCCGTGCCGTTTGGCGGGGCTTAGGGGTCCTTGTGCAAGGGGCCCTTAAGCGCTGCTCCCGACGCTGTGGGCACTGCGGGCCTCGGTCATTCGGTGGCCACCGCGAACCGAGAGGAGTTCCGGGCACTATGACGCGATACCTGAGGCGCGGTGGCACGGGCCACGACGGCCGCCTCCGTATGTTTTGCTTCCCCTACGCCGGCGGCGGCGCCTCCGCCTACGCGGGGTGGCAGCGCCGGCTGGGAGCCGAGGTGGAGGTGTTGCCGGTACAACTGCCAGGCCGCGAGGGCCGGATGGCGGAGCCCCGCTTCACGGACCTCTCCGCGCTCGTGGCGGACCTGGACCGGGAACTCGGCGAGGAACTCGACCGTCCCCACGTGCTGTACGGGCACAGCATGGGCGCCCTCGTCGCCTTCGCCCTGGCTCAGCACCGCCGGGCCCGTGGCGAACGGCTGCCCCTCGCCCTCCTCCTCGGAGCCCACCGCGCCCCGCACCTTCCGGCCCCGCCGATCACCCGCTGCTACCGGGCGGACGACAGGGAACTGGTGCGTGGCCTGGCCGTGTTGGGCGGTCTGCCCCGGGTACTGCTGGACCGCCCGGACTGGCTGGCGGCGTTGCTGCCCGTCGTCAGGGGCGACCTGATGCTCTGTGACGGAGCCGGGAGCGTGGACCGTACCCCGCTGCCGATTCCGGTGCACACCTTCGCCGGGGTGGACGACCGGCTGGTGACCGTCCCGGAGATACGGGAGTGGTCGCTGTACTCCACCCGGGACAGCGAGACCCTGGTGGTGCCGGGCGGCCACTTCTTCATCCGGGAACAGGAGAACGTCTTTCTCGACCGGCTCTCGGACGTACTGAGTCGTTACGCCGAAACCGCCGGCCTGCTCGGCATGGACCTGGTGGGCGCGTCCGGCGACTGACCACCGGACTCCCGCGAAGCGGCCGCCTCTCCTCGAACACACCGAGGGAAGGCGGCCGTTCGTCGGTGGCCCGGGCCCGGAGGGCGGTACCACCCGGGCCGGACTTGCAGCCGCATCGCCCTCGTACTGGACGTACTTGGGTGATGCGGCCGTGCGGCGGTGGGGGCACCGCCCGCGCGAGCGAAGCCGAGCGTGGGGGAGCCCGTGCCAGGCGTCGTGCGCCCGCGAAGATCGGGGAGACAGGGCCTAGCCCTGCCGCACCCTGCCGGCCGCGCCGGTTTCGCTGAACGCACCGGCTTCGGCAGGCACACCGGCGCCGCCAGGTGTGCCGGTCCCGTCCGGCGTGCCCGATTCGCCGAGCGCGCTCGGCGAATGCCCGGCGCCGGCCGGCCCGGGCGCGTCCCGCAGACCGCCACGGCCGGGCATCAGCAGCGCGGCGACCGCCGCGCCGCCCGCCACGACGGCTGCCGCCACGGTCAGGCCGACGCCGGCGGCGTGGTCGAAGGCGGCCCTCGCGGTCGCGGCGATGCCCCGGCCGGTGTCGCCTCCGACACGGTCGGCGAGGGCCAGGGCGCTCTGCAGAGTGCGCCCGGCCGCCGGGGGCAGACCGGACTCCGACATGCCGATCGTGTAGCTGTGGGCGAGCACGCTCCCGACCACGGCGACTCCGAGCGCGTTGCCGAACTCCTGCATGGTCATGTCCAGCGAGCCGGTCGCCCCGGACCGTTCCGGCGGCACGAGGGACATCACGACGTCCGTAGTCGGCCCCATGGCCAGCCCGAAGCCGACCCCGGCCAGGACCAGTCCGACGAGCACCGGCGGATAACCGTCGCCCACCCGGCCGAGGATCAGCACGCCCGCGGCCCCGGTCGCCAGGCCGACGGCCACGCTCCCGCCCGGACCGACGCGGCGGACCACCGCCGGGCACACCAGCGTGCCGAGCAGCACCGCGAACGCCACCGGCATCACCGCGAGCCCGGCCTGCAGAGCCCCGTACCCGAAGGCGAACTGCAGTCGCTGGGTGAGTACGAAGAGCGTGCCCGCCAGACCGAACATCAGCAGAAGGATGCTCACGCTCGCCCCGATGAACGGTGCCCGGCGCAGCAGGGCGAAATCGACCATCGGGTACGGGTGTTGACGCTCCCACAGTACGAAGCAGACAGCCGCGACGGAGGCGACCGCGAAGCCGGCGACCGGCCCCGCGGAGGCCCAGCCGTGCTTCGACGCCTGGATCGTGCCGAACACCAGCCCCACCATGACGCCCGTGCCGAGGAGCGCGCCCAGCGGGTCGGGCCGACGCGGCGAGGGGTCGGACGACTCCGGCAGCAGCAGAGCTCCGGCGACCAGAACCACGGCCACCGGAACCAGGTTCACCAGGAAGATCGACCCCCACCAGAAGTGGCTGACCAGAGCGCCACCGACCACCGGACCGGCCGCGACTCCCAGCGCGGAGGAGCCGCTCCACACACCTATCGCCCGGGCCCGTTCGGCCGGAGGGAAGACGGCGACCAGGACGGCGAGTGTGCCCGGCATGATGCACGCCGCCCCCAGCCCCATCAGGATGCGTGCCGCGATCAGCTGGCCGGACCCGTCCGCGGTCATGCCCACCATCGAACCCACGCCGAAGACGGTCGTGCCGAGCAGGGTCGCGCGCTTGTGCCCGTACCGGTCCGAGAGCGTCCCGGCGGTGAGCAGCGCCCCGGCGAGGGCCAGGGCGTAGCCGTCCACGATGAACTGGATCTGCCCGACGTCGGCGTCGAGGCTCCGCATCATCGCCGGGATCGCCACGTTGAGCAGGCCATTGTTGAGCACGATCGCGAACAGGGCGAGGGAGAGCACACCGAGGATCCACCAGCGTCGGGGATCCGCGGATTCGGGGCTGTGCATCTGTCGGTCCTCCGTCATCGAAAGCGGGCACACCGGTCGCCGCCACCCTCCCGGGGCCCGCTGAAGGGGGACTTGCGGCGCGGCGCCACTGCGCGTCCGCGCCCTTCGAGAGCCCGTACGCCCTACGGTCCGTACGCCCCACGGCCCCCGGGCCCGACGGCTCGTACGCCCGACGGCCCGTACGGCCCACGGTCCGTACGCCACGCCAGCCGCTCAAGCGGCCCTTCAGCGGCACTCCATACGGTCACGCCCGGCGCTGCCCTCGGACGAGTGGCGGCGATCACCGAAGGAGGTGCCATGGAGATCCCGGTACGGCTGCGACAGGCCCGCTCCGCGCTGCTGCTGGTCTTTCTCGTCCACGGCGCGGTCTTCGCCCTGCTGGTCACCCGTATCCCGGCGATACAGGATCGGTACGGCCTCAGCGACGCCGCGCTCCCGCTGTTCCTCGCCGCCGTGCCGATCCTGGCCGGCGTGGGCAGCGTCACCGTTTCACGCGTGGTGCGCCGGGTCCCCGCCCCCGTCGTGCTGCGCGTGCTCCAGCCCGTGGTCTGTCTGGCACTGGCCGGGGTCGGGGCGGGCGAGGCCCTCTGGCAGCTCGCGGTCTGCCTGGGCGTCTTCGGGCTGGTGGTGGGCGCGCTGGAGGCGAGCCTGAACATGACAGGCATCGGGATCCAGCGCGAGTACGGGCGCAGCATCATGCTGGGCTTCCACGGTGCCGCGAGCCTAGGCGGCATCCTCGGCGCAGTACTCGCCTGGTCGGGAGCCCACTGGCAGCTCTCCCTGCTCACCCTCTTCGCCGGTTCGGTCGCCCTGTTGCTGCCGGCCGCGGTGGCGGTCGGCCCCTACCTCACCCGGCGGCGGGGCGGACCAGAGGGACCGGACACGGCGACCGAAGGCCGGGCCGCCGCCGAGCCGGTCGCTGGGTCCTCGTCCCCGAGTACTGCAACTGGGCCGGTTCGACGGCGTGCGGTTCCGTGGCGGCCGCTGCTGCCCCTCTGTCTGATCATGACCGTGGCCGTCGTCGCCGACTCCACCGCCACCAACTGGAGCGCCAAGTTCCTTGAGGACACCCTGCACAGCTCGGAGGCGATGGCGACCGTGCCGTACGCCCTCTACATGGCGGCCACCCTGGTGGGCCGCGGTCTCGGGGACGGCTGGGTGCAGCGGTGGGGAACAGTGGCCGTGGTGCGGGCGGGCGCCCTGCTCTCCGCTTGCGGCTTCGCCGTCGTCGCCACCGCGCCGGAACCCCTGACCGGTGCGTTCGGCTTCGCCGTTCTCGGGGCGGGGCTGTCCGTGATCATTCCTCAGCTCTTCGTGGTCGGTGCGCAGCGGTTGCCGGGGGCGGTGGACACCGCCGTGGCCCGCGTCAACCTCTTCAACTACGTGGGCTTCCTGATCGGCCCGCCCCTGGTCGGGGCCGTCGGGGCGGCCGTCTCCTACCGGGCGGCCATGTGCGTGCCGTTGGTCCTCATCCTGTGCGTCCTCCTCGTCACCCACTCGCTGGCCCCACCGGACCCGGCCGACTCCGACTCTGACTCCGGCTCCGCCTCGGGCGTTCCGCGGGAGGCGACCACGACCACCGCCGGCTGACGGCGCCGCGTCCCCCGGCGCGCCGTCCGCCCGGTCTGTGCCCCGGCTGCCCCGCAGCGGCAGCCGGGGCACAGACCGGTCCTGCTTCGAGCCGCCGCCGACACCGCATCCCCGCTTGCCTTCCGCGCTCTCCCCGGGCCACGTGTTCGCCCGCCGCATGCCCCCGGCAGGGGCACGCGGCGCGGGCAGGGGCGGGGAAGGTGAGCCAGACGCTCACGTGTCACGTGGCCGTCGCCCTTTGCCCCACCCCCGTCTTTAGCCAGGCCAAAGCACCAACCCCCACGATCCCAGCAGGGCGGATCCCAGGAGCCCGGCCGTGCGGCTCGGATGCCCGGCCGTCCGTGGGTGAGCCAACCGACGATGGGAGAACCATGCGCTGGGAAAGCGTTTACGTGGCGGGGACCGGGGCCTGGCTCCCCGAACCCTTCTCCGCCCGCGCCGCCGTGGAGGCGGGTGAGTACGACCCCGAGCAGTTCGAGGCGGACGGCCTGCTGTCCGTCCGGGTGGCGGGCGAGGACGTCCCGCCCCCCGACATGGCGGTCCAGGCCGCCACCACCGCCCTCAAGCGGTCAGGTCTCGACGCCGGGACCGTACGGCTGCTGCTGCACAACTACGTCTGGTTCCAGGGCCAGACCATGTGGCCGGTGGCGTCGTACGTGGCCGACCACGCCGTCCACCCGGGCGTGCCCGCGTTCGAGGTGAAGCAGGAGTGCAACGCCGCGATCGGCTCGCTGGAACTCGCCGCCCGTCATCTGACCACCGAGCCGGACGAGGCCGCGGCCGTGCTCACCACCGCCGACCGCTTCGCCGAGCCGCTGATCAACCGCTGGACCGCGGAGGCGGGGCTCGTGTACGCGGACGGCGGCACCGCGCTGGTGCTCTCCAACCGGGGCGGCTTCGCCCGCGTGCTGTCGACCGTGACCCGCGCCGACAACCGGATGGAGGCGCTGGCCCGGGGCTCCGGCCTCACCCCGCTGCCCACGCAGGAGCCGTACGACCACGCCGCCCGGTTCGCGCACTACATGCGCGCCCAGGGCAACATCCGGGAGGCCACCGACCGGCTGGTCGCCATGGTCAAGGGCGCCGTCGACGACGCCTTGGCGGAGGCCGGGACCTTGGCGGCGGACCTGGCTTGGGCCGTCATCCCCACCGGCGGCCGCAGCAAGATGCAGTGGCAGGCCGAGCAGTTGCTGGGAGTGCCGGAGGAGCGCACCACCTGGGAGTTCGGCCGGCGCACCGGACACCTCGGTGCCGGCGACCAGTTCGCCGCGCTGAACGACCTCGCCGAGACCGGGGCCCTGCGTCCGGGCGACCGCGTGCTGATGCTCTCCGCGGGCCCGGGCACCGCCAGCTGCGCCGTCCTGGAGATCCTCCACACACCGGGCTGGGTGTCCCCGGCCGCCGGCCCGCAGTCACCCGAGGAGCAGCGATGACCGCGACCATGATCGGATCCCTCCCCGCCACGGCACTGATCGACAACGCCGTCGGCACCGAGACCGCCCCCCGCGTCGAGAACGCCGCCGAGGTCTTCCTGACGGCGGCCGTGGCCCGGCACCCCGACGCCCCGGCTGTGCGCGACCGCTACGGACGGTGGACCTACGCCGAACTCGACGCCGCCGCCGACTCCTTCGCCCGCGTGCTCGACGGCTACGGCATCCGGCCCGGCGACCGGGTGCTGGCCCGCGTCGACAGCATCCGGGAGTTCGCCGCCCTGCTCTACGGGACCTGGCGGGCCGGAGCCGTCCTGGTGCCGATCAACCCGGGCATGAAGGCGTTCCACCTGCGGGCGGTCCTCGCCGACTCCCAGCCCTCGCTGATCGTCGTTGAGAGCGGGGAGCGCACCGGTGCCGACGGTCTGACGTGGCCCTCGGAGGTGCCGGTCGCCGTCGCCACCGAGCTGGACCTGTCCGGACCCGCCGACCCGGCCGCCCGTACCGAGACCGAGGTCCCCGCCGACCGGCTCGCCCTGCTCATCTACACCTCGGGCAGTACCGGGTTGCCCAAGGCGGTGGCCTGTCCGCACGGTCCTGTGGCGTTCGCCGCCCGCGCCATCCAGGCCCGGCTGAATTACCGCCCGGACGACATCGTGCTCACCGCCGTCCCGCTCTCCTTCGACTACGGCCTCTACCAGGTCCTGCTCGGCGCGCTGGCCGGCGCCGAACTGCTGCTGTCCGGACCTGCCGACCACGCACGCCTGCTGGGCTTCGCCCGGGACCACGGCGCGACCGTCGTACCGCTCGTGCCGTCGCTGGGCGAACTGCTGGTGAAGCTCGCCCTCCGTGACCCGCGGCCCACCCGGATCCGGCTGTTCACCAATACCGGGGCCGCGCTCAACGCCCCGCTCATCGCCTCGCTCCGGGAGACCTTCCCCGGCGCGTCGGTGGCGCCCATGTACGGCACCACCGAGTGCAAGCGGATCACGATCCTGGAGCCCGACGGTGACCTGGCCCGCCCCGGCTCGGTCGGGCCCGCCCTGCCCGGCACCGAGGTCCTCGTCGTCGACGACGACGGGCGAGTCCTCCCGACGGGGGAGACCGGCGAGATCGTGGTGCGCGGCCCGCACGTGATGGCCGGCTACTGGCGGGCCCCGGAGCAGACCGCCCAGCGCTTCCGCCAGGCCCCGGACGGCGGCCCGGTCACCCTGCACACCGGTGACTACGGCCGGCTCGACGAGGACGGGCACGTCTACTTCCAGGGTCGTAGGGACGACCTGTTCAAACGGCGCGGCTCGCGGATGAGCGCCGTCGAGATCGAGGCCGCCGTGCTGGACATCGACGGCGTACGGGAGTCCGCGCTGCTCGTCCCGGAGGGCGACCGCGACATGGCCCTCTTCGTCGTCCCCGAGACCCCGGACGTGACCGGCGAACAGGTGCTGGCCCGGCTCGGCGAGCGCCTCGAAGCGGCCAAGGTTCCGGATGAATGCCACATTCTGACCGCCCTGCCGCTCACCCCCAACGGCAAGACCGACCGCAAGGAGCTGCGCCGGCGGCTCATGGAGGACACCGATGTCCACTGACCAGGACCTCACCGGGCGCCCCGGCGACGAGCAGACGCTCCGGCGTCTCGTCGACCGGTACGGCAGCCCGCTCTACGTCTACGACCTGGCCCGAGTGCGGTCCGCCCTGGAGGACCTGCGGGCGGCCCTGCCCCAGCCGTCCCGTGTCTACTACTCGCTGAAGGCCAACGCGCACCCCGACCTCGTCGCCGAACTGCGCCGGGGCGGGGCCCGCGCCGAGGTGACCTCACGCGGGGAACTGGCCGCCGCCCTGGAGGCGGGCCACCCGGCGGCGGAGCTGATGTACTCCGGTCCCGGCAAGGTCCCCGCGGAACTCGACGAGGCGATCGCGGCGGGGATGCGCACCTTCTCCGCCGAGTCCTTCGGCGACCTGGAGCGGATCGGGGCCGCCGCGGACGCCCGGGGCGTGACCGCGGACTGCGTGCTGCGGATCAACGCCGCCGGCGCTCCCGGCCAGGCCGGGCTGCGGATGACCGGCGGCCCGTCCCAGTTCGGGTTCGATCTCGACGACCTGGCGGAGCACGGGGCCCGGCTCCTGGTGAAGGGCGTCCGGATCATCGGCATGCACTTCTTCCCGCTCACCAACGCCCGGGACGAAGACGGTCTCCTCGCCGAGCTGGCCCAGAGCGTGCGCACCGCCGCACAGCTCCGTGAGGAACTCGGCATCCCGCTGCACCTGCTGGACCTGGGCGGAGGGTTCGCCGCCCCGTACGCGACCCCCGGCGAGCGGCCCGTATACCCGGGCCTGCGCACCGCGCTGACCACCGTGCTCGACGAGCACCTCCCGGGCTGGCGGGACGGCGAACCGGTGGTCGCCTTCGAGTCCGGGCGTTACCTGGTCGGCGACAGCGGACGGCTGGTGGTCACCGTCACCGATGTGAAGAACAGCCGCGGCAACACCTACGCGGTGCTCGACTCCGGCATCAACCATCTGGGCGGACTGTCCGGCCTGGGCCGTCTCCTGCCGCTCTCCGCCCAGCCGCTGACCGTCCCCGACCGGGCGCCGGACGGGACCGGGACCGACGGACCGTCCCACGTGACCCTCGCCGGGCCGCTGTGCACGCCCGCCGACGTCCTGTCCCGCGCCGCCGAGCTGCCGGGCGTGCGCTCGGGAGACCTGCTGGTCTTCCCCAACGTGGGGGCCTACGGGCTGTCCGCGAGCCTGCTCGGATTCCTCGGCCACCCGGCCCCCGTCGAGGTCGTCGTGGACGGCGCCGAGACCGTGTCCGCCACCCGCCTGGCCCTGCGCCGCCACACCGCCGAACCCCGCACCGCCGAACCCCACAGCACCGCATCCCGTACGGAGGACACCACCGCCATGACCGATACGACGACGGGACCGGGAACGGTGCCCGCAGGACCGGCCGACGAGACGGCCGTGCCCTGGGACGAGGCATTCGAGACGCTGCTGAACGAGGTCCTGCCCCGGCTCGCCGCCAAGGGCGCCCTCACGCCCGACACCAGCCTCAAAGCGGCGGGACTGGACTCGCTCGCGATGGTGGAGGTCCTGGTCCGCGTGGAGGAGGTGTACGGGATCTCCATCCCGGACGCCGAACTGGTGGCAGCCACCTTCGCCACCCCGGCCACGCTGTGGCACGTCGTGTCCACCCTGCGCCAGGCCGTCGGGTCCGCCTGACCACCCGTCACCGACCCGAGAGGAGACCCCATGCAGTGGGAAGGCGTGTACGTCGCGGGGACGGGGGTGTGGCTGGGCGAGCCCGAGTACGCGCGGTCGGCCCTGGAATCCGGCGCGTACGACACGGAGCAGCACGCGGCGGACGAGATCCTGTCCGTCTCCGTCGCCGACGAGTCCATGGCCCCTCCGGACATGGCCGTCCAAGCGGCGACGACCGCGCTCAAGCGCTCCGGACTGGACGCGTCCGACGTGGATCTGCTGATCCACAGCGGCATCTGGTTCCAGGGGGTCGAGATGTGGCCGGCCGCCTCGTACGTGGCCGGGCACGCCCTGCGCGGGGGCGTGCCCGCCTTCGGCCTGGAGCAGGAGTGCAACGGCGGCCTCGGCGCGCTGGAGATCGCGGCCCGCCAGGTCGCCGCGCGCCCAGGGGCCGGAGCCGCGATGATCACCACCGCCGACCGGTTCGGCGCACCCCTGGTGCAGCGCTGGAGCAGCGAACCCGGCTTCGTGTACGGCGACGGCGGCACCGCGCTGCTGCTGTCCGCCCGGGGCGGCTTCGCCCGGCTGCTGTCCACGGCCACCGGCGCCGACAACTCCTTGGAGGCCGTGGTGCGCGGACCCGGACTGCGACCGCTGCCCTCGGGCGAACCCCTGGACCTGCTGGGCCGGGTGGGGCACTACGCGCGCGCCCACGGCAGCGTCCGGGAGGCCACGGAGCGGGTCGCGGCGGTGATGAACACGGTCGTGGACACCGTGCTGGCCGACGCCGGCATCGGCAGGACGGACGTGGACCGGGTGGTGACCCTGGCCAGCGGGCGCAGCCGGCTGGAGTGGCAGGTGCCGCAGTTGCTCGGCCTGCCGGTGGAGCGGTCCACCTGGGAGTTCGCCCGCAAGGTGGGCCACCTGGGCGCCGGCGACCAGATCGCCGGGTTCAACGACCTGGTGGAGCGCCGGGAGTTGGGCCGGGGCGACCGGGTGCTGTTCGTCGGCGGCGGCTCGGGCTTCAGTTGCACCTGTGCCGTACTGGAGATCCTCGACGTACCGGACTGGGAGCCCTCGGGCAGCGGGGAGTGACCGCGTCGGCGGTGGGAAGAATGCACCCGCCACCTGCGGCTTCAGCGGTTCTCCAGCGACCCGCCGGATACTCCACTGTTCGACGACTCGTGTCGTACGGCCAGGACGGCTCGTACGGCCGCAAGCGCTTCCACGGCCAGGACGGCCGGCCTGGCCGAACCGCCTCGACACCGAGGAGAGATGCAATGGTGATGACCGGACCCACGGGCGCGACGAGGAGTTCCACCCCGGCTCCGCTGCGCCTTGCCTGGGGTGTCCTCGGGGCAGTGCTCCTGCTCTGGGACGTCTTCGAGGTGGTCAAGCACATGGGCTGGGTGATCCCGGGGGCCGCCCTCGGCGCGGCCGTGCCCTTCCTCGCCCGGCTTGCCGGGCTGGGCCAGGCACACGCGCCGGGTCAGCTGGCTCCCCGGGCCGTGCCGCTGCACAACCTGCTCAACCGTGCCGTGATCCCGTTCGCCGTCATGGTCGTCTTCACGTTCCTCGGGGACGCGCCGGAGGACATCGCGGCCCCCTTCACCTTCGGAATGAGCTGGCTCACCAGCATCGCGTTCGCCCGCGCGCTGGGCTTCGGCCTGCGCACACCGGACGGCTGGCAGCGCTGAACCCGAGCGGTACCACTCAAGGCCCGCAGCCCCTCCTCCCCCGGGGGCTGCGGGCCTGCCGCATGCGCGCGGCGGGGTCTGCCGCACCGGTCTCATCAGACGGCCTTTATCGGTGCGCAAGGCACTCCTGCGACTGTCACCTGACAGCCCGACATGTCTGCGAACTCCGAAGCCCTGGAGGCCACCCGATGGACACCGCCTCAGCGCCCCCCGCCGCCACCGAGACCGAGACGGACGCGGCACTGCAGTACCCCTTCCACCGCCCTTCGGCGGTGGAGGTGCCACCCGTCTACGATGAACTGCGTGCCAAGTGCCCCGTGGCCAAGGTCCAGTTGCCCAGCGGTGACGAGGGATATGTGGTCAGCCGCTACGACGACGTCCGTACCGTTCTGGCCGACCCCCGCTTCAGCCGGGCCGCGATGCTGGCCGAGGGGGCCCCGCGGCTCACCGCGGCCCCGCCTATGCCGGGCAGCCTGTTCACGATGGACCCGCCCGAGCACACCAGGCTGCGCAAGCTCGTCTCGCGCGAGTTCACCGCGCGCCGGGTGCAGAACCTGCGCCCGCGGATCCAGGAGCTCACCGACGAGTTGCTGGACGAGATGGAGAAGCTGTCCCCGCCGGTCGACCTCAACCCCGTCTTCGCGTTCCCGCTGCCCGTGATGGTCATCTGCGAGCTGCTCGGCGTGCCCTTCGAGGACCGGGACCGCTTCCGCGGCTGGTCCGACGCCTTCGTCTCGCTCACCGCGCACACCGCCGACGAGGTCATGGAACAGCGGATGTCGATGGTCCAGTACCTCGCCCAACTGGTCCAGCGCAAGCGCGAGGAGCCCGCCGACGACCTCATGAGCGCCCTGGTCTCCGTCCACGACGAGGACGGAGACCGGCTCAGCGAGCACGAGCTGATCACCATGGGCATCACGCTGCTGGTGGCCGGGCACGAGACCACGGTCAGCATGATCGGCAAGTGTGTGCTGACCCTGCTGCGGCACCCCGAGCACCTGGCCGCGCTGCGGGAGCGGCCCGAGATGATCGACCACGTGGTGGAGGAGCTGCTGCGGATCAACCCCATCGGCGACGGCGGCCCGTTCCGCGTCACCCTGGAGGACGTGGAGATCGCGGGCACCACCATCCCCAAGGGCAGCGGTGTGATCGCGGCGGTCGCCTCCGCCAACCAGGACCCGGCCCGCTTCGGGGAGGCGCCCGATGCCTTCGACCCCTCGCGGACCTCGGCCACCGCTCACCTGGCGCTGGGCCACGGCCCGCACTTCTGCCTGGGCGCCGCACTCGCCCGCGCCGAGCTGCAGATCGCCGTCTCCTCACTGATCCGCCGCTTCCCCCGGCTGAGCCTGGCCGACGAGGTCGGCAACCTCTCCATGACCAGCGGCATGATGGTCCACGCCCTGAGCCGTCTGCCCGTCACCTGGTGAACCGCCGCCGGTGAACGCGCCGCTGCCCGGGTCCCCGACGGGGGACCCGGGCAGCGGTCTGTCGTGACCTGTCCCGTGCCGGCGATCAGGCGTGCGAGGCCGGCCGCCGCACCACCCGCGGGGCCACGGTCGGACCAGGCTCCTGCACCTGGAAGTACGCCCTGGCCAGCACCCGCTGCTGCAGCGCCCGGTTGTGGTCCACGATCCGGTACAGGGACCGGCGGGCCAGACCGCCCAGCCGCCCGTCGAGGGCGAAGAGCCGCTCCTGGCGCAGCTGGAGGGCGCGGGAGAGTCGTACCGCCTCCTCCCGCGAGCGCTGGAACAGCTCGCCGGCCCGTACCAGTGCGGCCGTGCCGCCGCCGTCGGCCATCGCCTCGTCGACCAGCGGCGCCAGGGTGACGGCGTCGATGATCGCGTGATTGACGCCCTGTCCGAGGATCGGGGTCAGGGTGTGTGCGGCATCGCCCATGAGGATCAGACCGGGCATGGACCAGCGGGGCACCACGGTGGTGAAGATGTCCAGCATCGAGGTGTCCGACCAGGCCCGCACCTCCTTGCGCACAGACGCCGACAGCTCGGGAGCGAGCCGGTCAAGGCGCTCGTGCAGCGCGCCCAGACCCTGGGCGCGCAGATCCCTCAGGCCGCCCTTGGCGATGTTGAGGCCCACCCGCACGCTGTCCGGGTGGGTGGGGATGAACAGGCCGTGCTCGCCGCCCCGGATGCGGATGCGGTACGTATGGCTGTCCCACTCGCGAGGAAAGGGCAGCCGCAGCCAGATGACGTCCCGGTCCAGCGGCTGCTTGTCGTACGGCAGCCCGGACATCTCCCGGACCTTGCTGAACCGCCCGTCGGCCGCCACCGTCAGGCCGGCCCGCACGACGAGCTCGCCATCGGGCGTGCGGGCGCGTACCCCGGTCACCGGGCCGCTGTCGCCCCGCTCCCTGAGCAGGCCCACGGCGGTGGCCGACTGACGCAGCGTGAAACCCGGGTGCTCCCGTCCGGCGTCGGCGAGGGCGGACAGCAGAGCGGGCTGGGGCAGTTCCACCGGGTACGGGTGGGGGTAGGGGAAGTCGGCGAAATCGACGCCCAGCACGGTGCTGCCGGAGTCGAGGATTTCCATGTGGTGCATCTGTGCGTACGTTCCGTCGAGCCGGTCGAGCAGTCCGAGCCGGTCGAGCAGCCACACCGAGTCCGGGGACACCGACTCGCCGCGGAACGACCGGTTGAAGTGTCCGCTCTGCTCCAGGACCACCACGGACACGGAACGCTTGGCGAGCTCCACGGCCAGGGTGAGCCCGGCGGGTCCCCCTCCGACCACGCACACCTGTGCGGTCAGCTCTGCTGTCATCGTTTTGCTGCCTCTCCAGGGAAAGTCATGGTCGGTCGATCGTGGGACCGCGGACTAAAGCTCCCCTTGCAGACAGCGGGTGACGAGGTACGGCGGGCCGGTCCGGGTTCCGGTCCAGGTCTGGGGCCAGGCTGCAAGGACCCCTCAGTCCAGGTCTCGTGACGGAACGCCGGACGACTCCACCCTGGCCTTCAGGGCGTCGGTGAGGTGCCGGAAACCCTGCTCGGACGGGGTGATGACGGAACCGGCCAACGGCACGAGCAGTCCGCTGAAGCGCTCGGTCTGCAGCACATGCGTACCGCCGTCGCGCGGGCTCAGCTCGAAGCTGTGCACTCCATCGAAGACGCCGGGTACGCCGAACCGGCCGCGCCAGCGCAGCAGCCGCCCCGGTTCGCTCTCCAGCACGGTCGGCCGGAACACCATCTGCCGTCCGCTGCCCGGCAGTTGGAAGCGCAGGGTGAGCCGGGCGCCCGGCACCGCCCGCCCTGCTGCCTCGACGAGGAAGGGGTTCCACTCGTGGAACCGCTCGAAGTCGGTGAGGACCGCCCATACCTGGTCGGCGGTCGCGCGGATGTACACGGTGGACGAGATACGGCGCATGAGAGTCCTTCCAGGGGCGAACCAGGGGCGAACCGCGGGAGCGCGGCGAGATGGTCCCGTACGGGACGAGGAAAGGGCCGGTGCCGCCAGGGCCCGCCTCGCACTTTCCGGGCGCGCGGGCTACCCGGGTAAGTCCGGGGGGCCGGCGGTGAGTTGTGAGGAGGAGCGGGAGACCGACGCTACCGGTGGGCTGGAACCGGTGCAGCCCTTCGACTCCCCGGCTCCAGCGAGCCCCCAGCGCCGCTCCACAGGGACTGTGTCCGGCCGCTTCAGTGAGATTTCAGCGCCCTGTCCGAGTCTGGGTGTGCGCGCTGAAGCCCCCACGGGCGCGAAGGAAGGAAACCCCCATGTTCTCCGCTCTGGGCTCGGCCCTGCACCGACGGCGGATCGCCGTGCTCCTGCTGTCCCTCCTGGTCACCGCCCTGGCCACCGTCTACGGCGGCACCGTGGCGGAGAGACTCTCCAACGGCAAGGCCGACTACGACGATCCCGGCGGCGCAAACGTCGCGGCCCGCGAGGTCATCGAGCGCGCCACGGGCATCGACCCCCAGCAGGGCCATGTCCTGTTGGTGCGCACCGACGAACCGGTCGAGGCGACCACCACCCCGCCGAAGGCGGTCGCCGCCGCCGCGGCGCTCCTGCGGTCCCGTCCCGAGGTCGAGCAGGTGGTCGACTACACCTCTCCCGGGGGCACCGCGCTGATCTCCAGGGATGGGCGCAGCACCGTGGTCGTGGGCGCCGTCGGGTCCCTGACGGACCAGCGGAGCGTACGGGCCGAGGAGGAGCTCCAGCAGGCCATCGACGACGACCCAGCCCTGCGTGGCCGCGCCTTGCTCGGCGGCGCCACTGCCGGTCACGTCCAGGTCGCCGAGGTCTCGGACACCGACCTGGCACAGGCCGAACTCCTCGCCACCCCGGTCATCCTGGTGGTGCTCTTCCTGGTCTTCCGCGGGCTGGTCGCCGCCTTCATCCCGCTGCTGGGCGGGATCGTCTCCCTGCTGCTCACCATGGCGGGCCTGCGGGTCGCCACGGAGTTCATGGACGTCTCCACCGGCGCGATGAGCCTGGCCTTCGCCCTGGGCCTCGGCCTGTCCATCGACTTCGGCCTGCTGATCGTCTCCCGCTACCGCGAGGAACTGGCCGACCGGGGCCCCGGCGCGGAAGCAGTACTGCGGACCGTCGCCACCGCGGGCCGTACCGTGCTGTTCAGCGCGCTCACGGTGGCCGCGGCGCTCGCCGCGCTGATCGCCTTCCCGCAGCCCTATCTGCGGTCCATGGGCCTGGCCGGAGTCATCACGGTGGTGTCCGCGGCCCTGTTCGCCCTCCTGGGACTGCCCGCGCTGCTGGCCCTCCTGGGCCGGCGGATCAACTCCCTCGCCCCGCGCCGCTGGCAGCGGACGGCCGACTCCGCGCGGGCCACCGAAGGCCGCTGGTACCGCATGGCCCAGGCGGTGATGCGCCGCCCCGCGGCCTTCGCCCTGCTGGCCACGGCGGTACTGCTGGTGATGGCCTCCCCGCTGCTCGGCGTCCGCTTCACCGGTGTGGACCCCACACTCCTGCCGGAGGAGACCAGCGCGGGCAAGGTGGCCGCCGTGCTCGACAAGGAGTACGACGCCCCGGCCACCTCGCCCCTGCAGATCGTGCTGACCACCGACGGCACCCCGGACACGTCGCGGCTCACCGACTACACGGACCGGATCGGCGCGGTTCCGGGCGTCGAGTCGGTGGGCACGCCCGTCCAACTGGACGACCGGCACTGGGAGATCGACGCCGTACTCACCGACAACCCCCTGGACGAGGGGGCCAAGGACGCCGTGGGCACCGTCCAGGACCTGTCCACCCCGTATCCCGCCCGCTACACCGGCACGACGGCGGACTTCCTGGCACAGCGTCAGAGCATCGCCGAGGCCCTGCCTCTCGCGGGCGGCATCCTGGCCGGTGTCACCCTGTTGCTGCTCTTCGCCTTCTCCGGCTCGGTGCTGCTGCCGCTGAAGGCCCTCGTGATGAACCTGCTGTCCACCAGCGCCGCGTTCGGCTTCCTGGTGTGGGTGTTCCAGGAGGGCAATCTCGGCTTCTCCGCCCAGACCGGGCTGGAGGCCACCACACCCGTCCTGGTCTTCGCGCTCGCGTTCGGCCTCTCCACGGACTACAACGTCTTCCTGCTGAGCCGTATCAAGGAGGCCCGGTCGCAGGGCATGGACAACCGGACGGCGGTGGCCCACGGCCTGTCCCGCACCGGCGGGATCGTCACCTCGGCCGCCGTCCTGTTCTGCATCCCGGTGGGCGCGCTCGCCCTCTCCCGTCTGGTGTTCATCCAGGAACTGGGCCTGGGCGCGGCCTTCGCCGTCCTCATCGACGCCACGCTGGTACGCGCCCTCCTCGTCCCCTCCCTCATGGCCCTCCTAGGCACAGCCAACTGGTGGGCCCCGTCCCCCCTACGCACCCTGCACCGCGCCCTCCACCTGGACCGCATGGAAACCCCGGCCCCGCCGGCCCCCGCGCCCGCCTCCGCCAAGGTGCCCGATGTTCCGGATGCTCAGGATGTTCCGAAGGAAGCATCCTCACCCATCGTCTGACACGCCATCAGGTAGAAGCGGGCTCGCCGCGCTCGTACTGCCGCAGCGATCCGTCAACGAGGATGCCCAGGCAGGCGCCCAGGGCCATCGAGCGCGCGAGCGCATTGTCGGCGGACGAGCCTCCGGGGTTATCCCTGGCCCGGTGTGGCACCGGAGAGGTCGTCACCAGCGTCGGTTCACGGTTGCCTTGGTGCCGGTCACCAGGCTGGCCGGCGGAACGTCATCGGCCACGACCGCGCCGGCGGCGACCACGGCATCGCGGCCGATGCTGACGCCGGGCAGGATCGTGGCACCGGCGCCGATCCACACGTTCTCCGCCACGTCGATGGGCGCGCCGGTGAGGTACAGCCGCCGCTCCTCGGGATCGACCGGGTGGCCGCTGGTGATGAACGTGACCTTCGGGCCGACCATCACGCGCTCGCCGATCCGGATGCCGGCGTAGTCCAGGAACGTGCAGTTCTGGTTTATGAACACGCGCTCGGCCAGGTCGAGGTGGAGGCCGTGGTCCGTGTAGAAGGGCGGATAGATCGTCACTCGCGTCGGCAGGGGCTTGCCGAGGATCTGTTCAAACAGTTCCGCTTTGCCCGCATCGTCCTCGAAGGGCAGGACGTTCAGGCGGGAGGTGAGTTCGGTGACCTGCAGGACCCTCTCGGCCATGGCTTGGAACTCGGCGCTGTGGATGCGCATGAGCCGGTCGCTGGACATACCACGATCCCCTTTTCTGCTGATCTGCGTCGCGACGGTGGAACGTACCAGTGGGACGTCTCGGAGAGCCTTTCACTGACAGCACTTAGCCCCGCGGGACAGTCCCAGGAGCAGGCCCGCCCTCTGCCTGCTGACGTCGCGCCCCGCAACTTGATGGCCACCGAAGCGCGCCCCTGGCCATCGAGGCGACGCCGCCTCGGCCCAGCCGGGCTCAACGCCTCCTAGGGAGGCCGGCCTTGGGGAGAGTGACGAGTTGCACGACCTGGGGCCAACAAGTTCCGCTCGCCCGATGAACGGTTGGCCCGTCAGCTCGACCTGCCTGCCGCGCGGCAACGGTGAAGACGTCGAGCCTGCGGCTCGCACCGCATTTGAACTGGCCACCAGCAAGCCGACTTCGTCCACGTCGTGCGGACCCACGGCCCTGTGACATCCATGGCGTCGCCCTCCGCTCATGCCTGCCAGTCGTCTGCTTGCAATTTCTGTTATCGGACGTCCCTTCCGGGGGTCTCCTAACCGTCCCACCAGGAACACGACCTTCGACCCCGAGGAACGAAGCCCGTGACACGACAGCTCGGTTGCCGCATCATGTCGCGCTCGCGCGCAGGCCGACGCCCTCGACGCGATGCCCGGGGGCATCATTCCGGCCGAGGACATGTGCTGCTTTCTGGGTCCTGAGATGGTTCACATGCGAACGCCTGGTGGAGTGCCCTGACCCTGCCCCACCGCAGGCAGAGCGAAGTCACAGATTCTGTACGGGGGAAGAATGCGCGAATTGGACATACGAGTGGTGATCGTCGACGACGAGATCCTCATACGGGAAGGAGCCAGAAGAGTCCTCGACACTTTCCGGGGTGTGCGCGTCGTGGCTGCCTGCGCGGGGGCACAAGCCGCTGGTGAGGTAAAGCGCTGGCAACCGGACCTGGTCCTGCTCGATGTCAGGATGACTCACCGCGACGGCCGCAAGACGCTGGCGGAGCTGCGCATGTTGAAGCGGCCGCCGGTCGTCGCCATGCTGACTGCCTCCGACGCCGAGGAGCACATGTTGGCGGCGCTGCACGGCGGGGCGGCGGGCTTCCTCCTCAAGGACACCGTCCCGGAGCAGCTGGAGTACGCAATCAGGGAGCTGGTCAAGGGGAACGCTGTCATCGACCCCAGGATGGCCCGTACTTTGATCCATGGGTACGTGACCTGCGGAAGCGGGCGAAGTACGTCTGCCGGAAGCGAGAGCGCGCGGTTGGTCCCGATCCCGACGGAGCCCAGGGCCCGCGCCGACTGGGTTGCGAACACGGGGCGTGCCGAAACGGAGGAGTTCACGGCGCGAGAACGGGAAGTGCTCGAACTTCTTGCCGAGGGCCTCTCCAATACCGAGATCGCCAAGGAACTCCACATCGGCACCACCACTGTCAAGGACCATGTCAGTGCCCTGTTGAGGAAGTTGGGTGTGGCCAATCGGGTGCAGGCGGCGGTCCGGGCCCACCAGCGAAGTCTGGTGAGTGATGCGCAGGCAGGGACGCTCCGCACGGCGTGATCCATGTGAGATTCCCCGCCTGGGCCCGCTCTCGGCCAAGCAAGTGGCCGCAGGGTGCCTCAGCCAGCGCTGACGGAGGGTTTCTCGCCAGGGCCGCATGGCTGCGGCGGGGCGGTCACCCACCGGCCGATGGCTGAGCCGGCCAACAGACCTCCACCTGGAGGGGGTCACCCGGAGGTACCGGTGGATCCGACTGAACGCCATGATCGTTCTCGGCCCGAGTATCCGTGTGACAGCGCACGAAGGCTTCGAGTTCCCGTATCGACGCTACCGCTACGGGATCGGCGCACGGGAGTCGCGGCCTCATCCAATGTGATTCGAGGGAGTAATCCATCATGAGCTCGTTCGCCACCCGTAAGACGGCCGGCGCCACGGCTGCCGCCGCTGCCATCAGCGTCATCGGCCTGGCCTTCGCCGGCATCAGCGTCATGTACGTCGCTGGCATGTTCGGTCTGTCGACCGCGGTCGCTTCCCAGATCGTCAGCGCGATCGAGGTCGGCGGCTGGGTCCTGGCCGCCGCGATGGCCCTGGTGTCCGGCGGCATCGCCAGCGCGGTCATCGCGACTGCCAAGTGGGCAATCACCAAGTGGGGCAAGACGGTCGCCGTCGCCTAGTTGACATGACCGAGTAGCTGGGAAGTCACCATTTCACAGGCAACTCGCACAGCCGCCAGGGACGTTACGAGGCGTATGGTCGCCATCGCGTTCTCGGTGTCCCTGGCGGCACTGTGCACAGGAATCGCACTGGGTTACATGAGCATGGACCAAGGGGGCGGTGACGGTGTCTGGTCGGGGCCCGGTGCTCAGTCGGCCGCGGCGCCCTTCACCGACTCACTCGGTCCCATCGTGCTCCGTAACACCGGGGCCGCGATGCTGCTGTTCTCCGGTGTGCTGACCGCGGGATTCTCCACCGTCGTGGCACTCGGCCTGATGGCCGCGTACATCGGCGCCACATTCGGAGCGGCAGCCCGTACCGCCGGATTCCAGGAAGCGCTGGGCTCCATCGTCCTGTACGCGCCGATCGAATTCCTCGGGCTGCTGTTCGCAGCCACCGCCGGAATGCTGCCGGTAGTGGTGGGCGTGGCAAACGCCCTGCGCAGCAGCGTGGAGGACGGCAGATCGCCGCTGCGGGCGTACGCCGATTCCGTCGCGCTCTCGCTCAAGACGCTCGGCGTCGCGGTCGCGGTCATTCTGGTCGCGGCACTGGTGGAGTCACTTGTGATAGCCGCTCGCTAGGCGAGGGGGATTGGAGGAATGACAACATGGCGGTGCCTACAACGGCCGTGCCCGCGGAGTTGGAACACGGCGCCGACGGAAAGCCGCGGAAGGTCCGCCGGCCTGGACCGACGAGCCGAGTCTTCTGGCTCATCGCCTACGGGCTGACGATCGCTGCCGTCCTGCTGCGGCTGCCCACGCTGCACGAGACCGTCCGACAGCAGCTGCGGGACAGCGACATGGCGGGCAAGGTCGAGGACAAGAGCATGGAGGCACTGGCAGTGAACATCGGTCTGCTGCTGGCCGTGTTCCTGTCGATGATGCTGCTGGCTGTCTTCTACTCACTCGCCGCTGTGGTGGAGCGAAACGTCCTCACCATGCGGCGGCAGGCCGGCCGGGACCTGGGCTTCGGGCTCGGGTTCGTCATCGCCCTGCTGTGCACCTTCCCCGTGCACCTTGTCTGCTCGGCGCTCGCCATCTCGTCCCCCAAGACAACCGGTTGGTACTACTTGTACGTCCTGCTGGTTGCCCTGAGCGCACCCATCCTCTTCCGTAAGGACTGGGTCGGGCTCGATCGACGCAAGATCATCACTACCTACGCCTTCACCGTCGGGCTCGCGGGACTCTCCCTCGCGGTCTGACGGCAAGGCTGAGTGAGAGAGAGCCATGCCCCCCACCACCTCACAGCTGACCGTCGAACGGGCTGCCGCAGCCGTCGTGGCCTTCGCCGGTGCGGTGTCCGCCGCCGTTCTGTTCATCGAGGACACCCGGGCGCCGGGTACGCCCGCGTGGCTGCTGTCGGCCCTCGCCGTGCTCGGCGCGGCCGTACCGCTGTTCATTGTGCTGGTGCTGCGCAAGCCCTCGCACCGGGCGGCCCTGGTGGCGTTCCTGCCGGCGGCCGCCTGCCATGCAGCAGCCCTTGGTGCCTCGGGTGGTGGCCTGCCGCTGAAGGTCCCGCTGGGTCTGTCCATCGTTGTGTCCCTCCTGGTCTGCGTACGGGTGACCGTGCTTCGGGCGGAGGCGTCGGAGAACCGGCCGCGGAACCGTTTCTGAGATGCCTTCACCCCGTACGTCCGAGTCCGGCCTGCGCAACACCGTCGACTTTTTGCTCTTCGAGCGGCTGAACTCGCTGGGCTGGAGCATGCCCATGCAGGTCTTCCGGGTGCTCTGCGCCATGGGCAGCGTTGTGACGGTCCCTGTGTTGCTGGCCGGGACCCTCCTCGGGGCGCACTTGCTGCACCGGACGACCGAGCTGCCCGGCCCGGTCCTGGCAGGCGGTTTCCTCCTCGCCAACCTGTATGGGGGCGGGGTGTATCTGCTGCGCGAGGCGTTCTCCCGGCGACGCCACAGTGTCAGCGGCAGCCCGAACGAGCCCTTCTTCCGGGCCCTCGACATCAGGGCTCGCGATGTGTTCTTGGTGTACTGCGCCGCCCGCATTCTCTACTTCCATACCGCCCTGCTCACTGTGGACGCGGCCTTCCTGTTCGTCTTTCAGGACTCCTTGGCCGGCTCGCTCACGCCAGGGCTGATCTGCGTGCCGCTGGCACTGTGCGCGCTCACGCTGGCCGTGTCGGCCCGGCTGGCCACGCGTGCCGGTACTGCAGTGCCCGCCGGGCCTGGTGTGCTCGCGGCGCTGGGCCTCGTCGTGTTCGTCACGGGCCTGGCCACGGGGATGCTGCTGGATGGCCCTTGGGCGGGAGGTACGGCAGGTGTGGGCGGAGGCGGTAGCTCAGGCGTGGGCGTGACCTCCGGTACGGGCGTGGTCGCGCCGCTGACCATCGCCGTAACGGCGACCTGCGCGGCCCTGACAGCCGCCGCCCTGCTCCGCTTCGCACGCGACTTCCGCCACCTGGACCGAAACGCGTTCGCCATCCGCCCTTCCACCCAGTCCGCCACCGTGCCCGCCATGGTCTTCCGGCTTGCGCGGCTGCCGCTGCTCCCGGTCCTGCACCGGCACTTCACTTCCGGCCGTACCGCTCCCATGGTCAAGCGGATCTATGCGGCTCTGCTCATGGCCGTACTGCTGCTGGCCGGAGTACACGCATCCGGCAGCGGGCTGCTGCCGCTGCCGGTCGGTGCGGAACGGCCTCTGACGCGTACCGCGGTCGCCTTCGGCTTCGTCCTGATGCTGGGCTGTGTGGAGTTGGTGCTGGCCACCAGCGGCCCGACCACGCTCGGCCCTCAGCTTCGTTTCGCTTGGGAGAACCTGCTCTCCCATCGCCATATCGCGGTGAGCGCCACGCTCTACCACACCGCCCACGCGGTACTCCTGGCCACGGGCGTGGCGGTGGCCGCGGGCCTGGTGAACGGCACGGTGCTGTGGCAGCTGCCGTTCCTGGGACTCGGGGTCATGTCCGCCTCGTTGATCGCGGAATCCCTGGCCTCGGCACCCAAGCGGCTGGTGGATGGCACCAGCGCGCCGGGCGTGTTCGTGGCGTGTGTCTCCATCGGGCTGGCCCTGCCGGCCCTCGCGGGCAGCACCGCGTACCCCCTGCCCCTGCGGCTACTGGCTGCCTTCTACAGCGTCTGTCTCTTCGGAGGAGCGATCACGTGCATCGGCCGTCGGATCAGAACCCTGCCCTTGAGATCCGCGATGTAACAGCGGGCTATGCGGAGGGCAGTCCCGTGTTCACTGGGCTCTCGCTCTCCTTCGGCGCACCGGGGCTGGTACATCTGCGGGGCGGCAACGGTTCGGGCAAGTCCACCTTGGTGGAACTCTGCTCGGGATACCTGTTGCCCTGGCAGGGCAGCGTACGGGTCGGTGGCCTGGACGCGAGCAGCCCGGCCGCCCGGTCCGGACGCCGGATCTGCCGCACCCAGCCCGCCCTGTACCCCGACATGACGGTTCGGGACCACATCGTCTTCACCTCGCGATGCCGCGGCATCGATCCCAAGGGCGGCCTGGACCGTGCCGTGGGGCTGGGGCTGGAGCCATGGCTGGACCACGCTGCGAAGACGCTGTCCACCGGCAACACCCGCAAGCTCTGGTACGTCGTCTGCACCCTCGGCGGATTCGACTTCGCCGTCCTTGACGAGCCGTTCAACGGTATCGACCAGGAGGGCGTGGAGAAGATCGCCGAGGAACTGTCGGGGTGGGCCGCCGACCGTCTCGTCCTGCTCATCAGCCACACGGCGCCCGCTGCCCTGGCCGTGACGGCCGACTTTGTACTGGACCGAACCCTGCTCTCTGGAGAGTCATGGCACTGATCGAGGCCCGCGGCCTCACGAAACGATTCGGCGAGAAGACGGTCGTGGAGGACCTCTCCTTCCGCGTGGAACCTGGGAAGGTCACCGGCTTCCTCGGCCCCAATGGTGCCGGGAAGTCGACCACCATGCGGCTCATGCTCGGACTCGACGAGGGTGAAGGAGAAACCCTCTTCGACGGTGTTCCGTACCGTGCACTGGCCCAGCCCGCACGCCGTGTCGGGGTCATGCTCGACGCACGTTCCTTCCACCCGGCCCGGACGGCTGTCAACCACCTGCGGATGCTTGCGAAGGGGGCCGGGCTGCCGGTCTCCCGTGCCGACGAAGTGCTGGAGCAGGTTGGGCTCACCTCGGTCGCCGCCGCCCGGCCCAAGGGCTTCTCGCTGGGCATGTGCCAGCGGCTGGGCCTTGCCGCGGCATTGCTGGGCGACCCGGACATGCTGATCCTGGACGAGCCCGCGAACGGGCTGGACCCGCAGGGCATCCACTGGCTCCGGGAGTTCCTGACCCGGTATGCGGCAGCCGGCAACTCCGTACTGATCTCCTCGCACCTGCTCGCCGAGGTGGAGGCGGTCGCCGACCACCTGGTCGTCATCGGCCGCGGCCGGCTCCTCGCCGACCTGCCCCTGGCCGAGTTCATCCGCTCCTTCGAACTGGAAGCGGTACTCGTGCGCAGCTCCGACGCGGAGGGACTTGCCACGGCCGTGGCGGAGGACGGAGGCACGGTGGTGGAGAGGGAAGCCGATCTGGTCGTCGTACGCGGACTGACGCAGCGGCGCATAGCTGAGATCGCCGCGCCGCTCGGGATCCTCGTCTACGAGTTGGTCGCCCGCACTTCCACGCTGGAGACCGCGTACCTGCGCGCCTCGGCGGAACAGACCGACTACAACGCTCAGCCGGCCGGCCAGGAGAAGGTGACGGCATGATGACAGCCCTCGCTTACGAGTGGTGGCGGTTGCGGACCTTGCGCAGCGCCTGGTGGATGGCAGCCGTCACCTTGATCGTCACTGCCCTGCTGGCCTTGGCTTTCGGGGCCCTGATCAAGGACATGTCGTCGGATCAGGGACAGGCCCTACCGGTCTCCGAACTCCTCGTGATCATGCTGACGAAGTCTCCGCTGACGCCGGTGATCGCCGGCACACTCGGGGTCTTCGCCATGGGCCACGAATACCGGTACGGCACGATCCGCACCACCCTCGCCCTGACTCCCCGCCGACCCGTCGCATTCGGTGCCAAGGTCGCATCGATCGCTGCCGTCAGTGTCGTGCTGGCGCTCGCCAACCTGGCTGTGGCCTGGGCCGTCGCCCTCCCTCTGCTGGCCGGCGAATCCCTGACGGATGTATCGGCAGCGCTCCTGGTCCGCGTCCACCTGGGGCAGGTGCTGCTGATCGTGGGCTGGGGCCTGGCGGGCGTCGCCCTGGGCACGCTCATACGCTCCCAGACCGCGGCCCTGCTTATCCTGCTGGCCGTCCCCTTCGTGCTGGAGCCGATGCTCCGCGCGGTTCTGGCAAACTCCGGCCAGTCGGTGCTGGAGCATGCCGCGATGTTCTTGCCCTTCGCCGCGGGCAGTGCCATGACCAGCGCAGCGGACGCGGGCACCACCCTCATGGACAGCAGCGCCCAACTGGGCCCGCTGGTGGGCGGCGTGGTCTTCCTCGCCTTGGTCACGGCGAAGACGGCAGCGGCGGCGACGGCCTTCCAACGCCGCGACGCCTGACCCGGACCAGAACGGAAGTGGCTCGTCCCGACGCTACCGGGACGAGCCACTTTCTCACGATACGGCTCTATCCCGCCTGGGCATGCCGAATGCTCCCCGTGAACCGCTCCGGTTCGAATGGAGGCTCCGGCCTGGCCCGAGTTGCATCTCGGCGAGGCCTGGGCCTCACACATGTGCGCCTTGGCGATGTCGCAGCGGCGGCCGTCGATGGCGGCCCACATGACCGAGGAGGGAACGGCGCTGCGGAGGCGTAGAGGCTGCTGCGCAGACGCTGTGTGGCGCTGCTGGCGTTCTGGAGGTTCAGCGCCTCGAAGCGCCGCCTCTCTTCGTAGGCACTTTCACTGTCGATGCTTGTTTATGTGAGGAAACTACGGACAGCGCTGGTGAGTGCTGCATCGCCAACTCGTAGGTGAACCGGGGGAGCCACGGTTCACAAGGTAGACCCGCAGAACACCACCGGGAACCGGTTCACCGGCGAGCGCTTCGAGAACGCCCTGAACGTCACGCTCAACTCGGTGGTGTTCCGCTCCTCCGGCCAGGACCTGACCACCACCGGCACCTACATCGAGATGGCGTCCCGCGTGACCGAGCCTGTCCTGTTGGGCCTGGCGGTCCTGGCCGTCCGTAACCGCGTCAAACGCTGACCCCAGCGCCCCCACGGTCAGGGGTCGGCGGAACTCCGCAGCCACCGGATACTGAAGCAACCGGCGCGCCCGGACCGCAATGAGTTGCCGCGCGGAGGATTTCAGGGCCCAGGTCGCGGCCCCGTCCACTGAATCTTCCGTGCGGCCCGACAGGAATGCCGCAGACGCTGCCCGACGCCGTTGACGTAAAGGGCGAACGACTCCGGCCCAGGCCGTCAGGTAGTTACTGATGTCTTCGGGTTGTTGTCGGGGTGATCCCTGCGGTAGGCCGGTGGCATGCGGTACGCGCAGGGTGGCGGGCTGACCGTGGAGCCGCGGCGGCATCGCCCCGAACAGCTCTCGGCAAATCAGCCAGTCCGGTGCTGTCCCTGTCCGATAACGCCTTCTTGTGGCCCTCCGGCCCGTTTCTCACACTGCCCGAAGGGGCGGCACGAGGGGGGCGGGCGATATGGCTGCACGGGCGGGTCGACGGCGGCGATCCCGGCGTGGTGCGCGGGCTGCGTTACTTCGTAAGTGGGGGGCTCTGTTGGCGTTGGCCATCGTGGTGCTCCTGGCGTGGGCTTGGAGCACCCTCTGGCCGTACGTCGTCTGCGTGCTGGGGACCGGCGCACTTGGAGCCGCCGGATGGTGGTTGGGGCGGGTACACAAGGCCGCGCGCGACGGTGACCGTCGCTGGCGTGCAGAGGAGGAACGCAAAGCACGGGAGATGTCGATGGCGGCCGTCGACGCCCTGCCGTGGGAGGAATTCGAGGTGTACGTCGCCGAACTATGCCGTCGCGACGGGTGCACGGACGTCGTCGTAAGCGGCAGGAAAGGGGACCTCGGCGCGGACGTCGTCGGCCGTATGTCGGACGGTCGGCGCCTCGTTGTGCAGTGCAAGCACTATGCGCCGCACCGGTCGGTGCCGAGCGAGGACATGCAGAAGTTCGTGGGCACGGCGAGGCTGGAGCACAAGGCCGAGGTCGCTTTGTTCGTGACCACTTGCCGCACATTCACGAAGGACGCGATGGGGCTCGCGCTCCGGCACGACATCGTCGCGCTGCACCGGGACCTCCTGGGTGCCTGGGTGAAGGGTGCGCGTCTGGAGTCGCTGCTGCCGTTGAACGGAGCAGGCCTGGGGAACAGACCGGGCCGCTATCGCGGCGCTCGCAAGACGAAGCGCGATGCGTGAGGGAGTTGGAAGCGACCCGCGCCCAACTCCCCTGCGACAGCAGTACTTCGCACTGTGCGATTAGAGGAGCCGACCCTCTTCGTGAGCTGTGCCGCCAGTCCTACCCAGAAGACTCACGAGAGGCAGAGCTTCATTGGCATTTCGGCGAAGGATCTTGATCGAGCGCCCTTCGACCCAGGCGTTCCACGCCTTCAAGTAGTAGGTGAGGTGCTCCCTTGAGTCGTCACGCTTGCGGCTTGACTTCCCCTGCTTCAGCGCAGCCATGGTGTTGCGCAGGATCAACCGAGGGTCGTTGCGCTTGAGATTTGCGCCGGTCATCAGCCCGTCCAGCCATTCGTCGTTCGCGACGTCCGGCCTATCCGTGGTCGTTGCGTAGATGCCGACTGCTGCCGCGGTAACCGTGATGCGGACTTCTCGGTTGAGGTTCATGCCTGCTTCCAGGGCCTCGCGAATCCCTGGATTGTCGTCGAGAACCTTCCTCAACTGGTCATGAGAGATCGTCGCTGACGGTCCGAGCCATCCAATCTTGGGCGCGGTCCGGTACAGGTGGAGCCCCCTGAGCGCAGCGGCGAGGTGCTGCGTCCTCCGCTCGCCCTCAAGGTGCAGCAGGTCCCGGGCTGTCCGCCGCTTCCCTGTGTCCATGACTGAGAACGTGGCAGGATCGACGCCACGAGCGATGAGTAGCTCTGCTGGCTTCCTCGCCTGGACGATGGCGGCGAGCCGATGCTGTCCATCGAGCAGACGTCCGTCAGCAGTGAAGGCGATGCCCTGGTGATGGATGCGCCATTCGCCGCGCTCCAGAGCGCGTGCAAGCGATGACACATGTGTGGCGCTCAGAGGTCTGTTGCCGCGGTTGTTCTCGCTGAGCCACTTCTGCGCCTTCTCGGGAGTAACCAGCTCCATCTTGACTTTGATCACTGCTGTTGGCTCATCTCTGTTCATCGCTCCGTGGTCTTCGTGATTACGACGAGGGGCGATGGAGGACACACCGTTGGTCAACACGTCGTGAGAGTGCCTCAACACAGGCCGACGAGGCGCCACCTGCGAATTAACGTTCATCCGCTAGGCGAGATTCACCCCCGAGAGCTTGTAGCAGGATCATTGATCATGCTCGTGCTACAAGCTCTCAGGGCCTGAAGCAAGGACCGCCAACTCAAGTCTGTTGCGGGCCTTTTCGCGGCGTTAGGTGGCGGTGACGTCCGGGTGGACGCGGTAGGTAACCGCGGGCTGGCGTCCCCGTGATCCGCTGCGCTCGGAGCGCAGTGCACGCACAAATCCGTGTTCTTCGAGCACAGTCAGCGCCGAGCACACGGACGCGACCGTTTTGAAGCGCCGACAGCCAGCGACGACGTCCTTGGCCTTGAACTGGGCTCGGCCAGAGCGGGTGATCCAGTCGAGCACGGCCTGGGCGTCGTCCACCGCCGGTTCGGCCGACATCAGGTCGAAGGACGCAAGGGCGTGTGCGGTGTAGTACTCGCCGATGGCGATGGCGCGCTCGATGGTGGAGGCCTCGATGGGCTGGCCCCAGCGGCCGGTGACGTGGTCGCCGAGGTGGAGCAGGCCGGCGATGCGGGCGACGGCGCCGATGCTGCACAGCAGCCACCGAGTAACAGGCCACGCTGATACCTGTAGCTCGGGAAAGGCAACGCACTCCAACGTGAAGCCGCCTCTCGGAAAGCGTAGTTCTGCGGGCGACTTTCGGCCAACTTGATTTGAAGGTAGCCGTACACAGCCGGACGTCCACGGACTCACCCGGACGCAGTGATAACTACTGAGACAGAATTGGACTGGCCGGGTTCAGCCCACGTCGAGTTACGTATCCCGCAGGGCGGGCCACACTGCAGGCATGGCGAGCTTTCAGCAGCGGAAAGCGGTAGGCGACGCTCACGAGCGATACGTCGCTGAACAACTCACCTTGCGCGGGTGGGAAGTCAACCCCTGGGGGCAGGGTCTGCTGACCAAGAGACTCCAAGATGCTCTTCGGGGAACCGACAGCTTCATCAGGTGGATCCCTGGCCTCATTGCAGCGAAAGGTAAGGATCTCGTACTGATCGACTGCAAGAGTCGCATGACCGGCAGGAGCACTGGTCGGCACGCCGTCGAACGAGCAGCTGTGTACGCCCACTTGCAGCTCGTCGCGTGGACACGACTCCCGGTCTACTACGTGTTCGACGATCTCGACGTGCTGGCGCCGCACGACGTTCTCATCGCAGGGCAGGAAGGCCCACACAGCATCGCCGGTTCGGGGCGCCGTACTTCTTGATTTCTGGGAGCTTTGCTCGCCGATTCGACGGCCTGTTTGGCTCCGGGGGATCGGCTGCTCAATGGGAAATTGCCTCCTAGCCCACGTGCCCTTCACTCAGCGACGTGATCAGGAAGGAAGAGAGTGACTGACTCCTGGCAGGGAGAGCCACTCACGGTGGCAAGCCCGTTGAAGGAAGACATCCACTACCGAGTCCATGACGTCACTACGGGGGAACTCCTCGGGTTCGGGACAGGGCGCAAAGGATCTCTCGGTACGGTGGTCGACCATTGCGCCCAGATCCAGGCGGCCCACCCTGGCCGACATCTCGTGATCCGGCAGTACGACCAGGCCGGTGGCTCCAAATTCGACCGGCCGCTGGGGCCATAGATGACCCTCAGCTTGTTCTTTATGGTCTGAGTCGGTTTCGTTCGATGATGCTCTCGGGTCGTTTCACGGTCTTGCCCACGTCGTAGCGGGTGGCAGACCGCCGGTTTTTCGAGCCAAGTGGCCTTCCAGGTCCGGGAGTTGAGGGTTTCGGTGCACGGGCCGGACAATGCAGGAGCGGGCGGAGGTTCCGAAACACCCGGCGGACTCGGGCCGGGGTAAGCCGGCCGGGCTCGGCGGGCTTCTCCCACGGCCGCCGCAAGTCGGCGGCGGCCTCGCGCAGAAGGCGGATCTGGGTGTGTGCGGCGATGATCAGCCAGGTCCAGCGCTCGCCGGCCTCGGGGGTTCGCAGCTTCGGACGGGTCCACCCGAGGGTCTGTTTTATCAGCCTGAAGAGGTGCTCGATGTCGAATCTCCGTAGGAACGCCTGCCAGCGCACGTCGACGTCCGCGCTGTTCAGGCCGGTGGCGGACGACCAGAGCCAGAGCGGCAGTGGGTCGCCGCCGCCGGGCAGGCTCTCGACCTGGAGGCGGATCAGCATGCCTTCGATGATGGGGAGTTCGCCGGTGTGGTCGATCCACGCGGAGCGTGTGGTCAGCCGGGGGTGGATGCGGTCCCAGGCCATCGCGCGGGCGGTGCCGTACCGGTCGGTGACCTGCGTCGTGGCCGCGTCCGGCTCGCCCCAGGTCTCCGTCTTGGCGAAGCGGAACTCCTTGCCGTGCTTCGGCGGTCGCCCGCCCTGGGGGTAGGACAGGGCGTACTCCTTGAGCGAAGGCGTGGGCCGTCGCATGACGCGGTCGGAGCGCATCCGTCCCAGCACCTCGATCGGGAGGCCGTCGAGGAGATGGGCCATGCGAGGGGCGTCGTAGCCAGCGTCGAAGATGATGAGGATGTCGCGGTCGCCGACGTGCCAGCGGCCCATCTCGATCAGGTCCGTGACCACACGGCGGAGCTGGGTGGCGGTGACCTCGGCGACGTCGTCCTCGGGTCCGAGACGGACGGCGTCCAGCAGCTGGCACCAGGACGTCCGGCCCGATTCGAGGGCGGCGACGAAGGAGTACGGCCAGCCGGGGATGAACTGGTCCGAGGACCGTCCGCTGCGGCCGTAGACGTGGCAGAACAGGCGGTCCGCGCTGGTCGGCGCGTCGGGGCGGAGCCAGTTGCTGACGTCGACCGCCAGGACCAGGCGCCCGTCAGCGGCCCGCGGCATCGGCAGACCGGCGAGCACTTGCCGCAACCGGGGCACGTCCACGTTCCCGCTGTTCAACGCCTCGTACATCGCGCCGTGCCCGCGCCGGTGCTCGGCTACCAGTGTGAGGTCCACCGGCGAGGTCACCGGGCCGTCCGCGCACAGCAACGCGTCGACGAGCTCGAACAGTTCGTCCCCGTGTGCGGTCAGGCAGTCGAATAAGTCCTCCCGGAAGCGTGACGCTTGCGCGAACGCTTCCCCGGGACCTGCGTCAGGCAGCAGACTCACTTCACGGCCTTCGTCTCGATCGGTGCACCTTGGTCGGAGCACATGATCAGACGAAGGCCGCTCCAGTGTCCGGCGAACGCCCAGGTGAGCGGCCTAGTTCGAGGCTCATTTCGACACTGGAAGGTCGAATTCGGCTCGCTACGCGGGTGCAGTCGATGAGTTTGGGCGGCGATAGGAGTCTGATGGAGGACACCCGATCTCTGGAGGCTGTCCTATGGCTGAACCACACGTTCTGGAAACCCGGGAAGCTCTGGAAAGGGCGATTCACGTCGAGCGGTCCGCGCTCGCTCAAGACCTCACCGGGCTCAGCGCGGCCCAGTGGGCGAAAGCATCACTGTGTGAACGCTGGACCGTGGAGGAGGTCGTAGCCCATCTGACGGCAGGTGCCAGCACGAGGATGTGGCGCTGGCTGCTGAGCATGCTGGCCGCTCGGTTCGACTCCGATCTGCACAACGACCGACGACTCGCAAAGCACCGTGGTGCTACGCCTGAAGAGACCTTGCGGCGATTTCGCGATGTTGTCACCGGGCCTGCCGGACCGACAGGACATACTGCGGCCTGGCTGGGCGAAATAGTCGTCCACAGCGAGGACATCCGTCGGCCATTGGGTCTTGTGCGGACACCCCCGGTGGCCACGACGACCGCCGTGGCCCGGTTCTTCGCCAGCCGCGATTTCACTGTCGCGAGCAACACTGCAATCGCGGGCTTGCGGGTCGAGGCCACTGACGGACCGTTCAGTACCGGCTCGGGGGATCTGCTCCGGGGGCCGACCCTCTCGCTGGTGATGGGGATGGCAGGCCGCGCAGCGGCCTGCGAGGACCTTGAGGGGGACGGTGCGGCAGTCCTGCGCGCCCGACTGCGCTCAGGTTAAAGAACAAGCTCAGAAGCTGTGTCTGATGCCTGCATGACAAACGGTGATGGCCGGTCCGTGCCGCCGCAGCGAGGCCGAACGGAGCCTCCGGGCGCATGGGGCTGCCAGAGCACCTGGCCGCTATCCGCCCGGGGTCACAAGCCCCGATTCGTACGCCACCACTACCGCTTGTGCCCTGCTGTCCAGGTCCAGTTTGGTCATCGTGCGGTTGAGGTGGGTCTTGACGGTCGCCTCGCTGATGTAGAGGCGATCGGCGATCTCCAGGTTGGACAGGCCGCGTGCGATCAGTTTCAGCACCTCGAGCTCACGGGAGGTCAAAGCCTCCAGGTCCGCGGGCTGTTCGCATGCGGTCTGGCGGGCGTACGCCTCGACCAGGCGGCGGGTGACGCTGGGCGCGAAGAGCGCGTCACCACCGGCGACCGCGGTCACCGCGGCGAGCAGCCGTTCGGGGCCGGATTCCTTGAGCAGAAACCCGCAGGCTCCGGCGCGCAGCGCCCCGTACACGTACTCGTCGAGGTCGAACGTGGTCAGCACCAGGATGCGGGGCGTCGGATCGGCGGCTTGGGCGAGGATGCGTTCGGTGGCCTCGATGCCGTTCATGCCGGGCATCCGGATGTCCATCAGGATCACCTCGGGGGCGGCCTCGGCGGCGAGCGCCACGGCGTCCACGCCGTCGCTGGCCTCGCCGACCACTTCGATGCCGGGTGCGGCGTGCAGCAGCCCGACCAGTCCGGCCCGGATGAGGTACTGGTCGTCCACGACGAGCACGGTGGTCATGTGGTGGCGTCGTCCCCCCGCCCTGCGGCCCGCGCGGAGGTCGGCAGGGTCAGCCGCACGGCGAAGCCACCTTGCTCCTGCGGGCCGATGCTGATCTGCCCGCCGTAGAGCTTGGCCCGCTCGCGCATGCCAAGCAAGCCATGCCCGCCGTCGCTCTGCACTCTGTCCAAAATCACCCCCTCTCCGTCGTCCGTGACCGAAACAGTCACGTGATGCGGCTCGTACCTCACCCATACCTCCGCACGCGCGCCGGGCGCGTGTTTCAGGACGTTGGTGAGCGCCTCCTGCACCACCCGGTAGGCGCACAGTTCCACACCGGGGGCCAGCGGGCGCGGGGTGCCCTCGACGGCCAGGGCGACCGGGACCCCGCCGGTGCGCACGCGTTCGGCCATCTCGTCGAGGCGGGCCAGGCCCGGCATCGGGGCGGCCGGGGCGCCGTCGTCGTCGGCGCGCAGCACCATGAGCATGCGGCGCAGCTCGTCGAGGGCCTCCTTGCCCGTGGCGTCGATGGTGTCGAGCGCGGTACGCGCGGTCTGCCGGTCGGTGTCGAAGACGAACCGGGCGAGACCGGTCTGCACGGAGATCACGGACATGTGGTGGGCGACCACGTCGTGCAGTTCGCGGGCGATCCGGCCGCGTTCCTCGGCCACCTCGCGCCGGGCCCGCTCGGCCTGTTCCCGGCGCAGTTGCCGGGTCAGCTCGGTCGTTCGGCGGGCGACGACGCCGAACCGCCACAGCACCGCCGGATAGACCACGGCCTGCCCGACGACGGACGGCCACGAGTCGGTGTGGCTCACCGCGCCCGCGTAGAGCCAGACCCCGCCCATCAGCGCGGCGCAGGGGACAGAGACGCGCAGCGCTCGCAGGGAGGCGACGGTGTAGACGGCGAGCATGGGGCCGAAGCTGCACACCACGGGCCAGTAGCCGGCGGTGATGTAGACCAGCCAGGTGGCGTGCACGAGGCAGCAGACCACGACCGGGGCCCGGCCGCGGAGCACCAGCGGCAGATGGACCAGGACCACCAGCGCGTAGGCGGTCACGTCGAGCGGGTTCTGCCCCTGGCGCTCGGCCTCCGGCCCCAGCAGCAGGGCCACACTGGTCAGCGCCGCCGCGATCAGCGCGTCGACGGCGAGGGGGCGGATCCGCATCGCAGCAGCGTAAGGCCGGTTCCGGTGGATGGGCGTCAAACTTCCGCGGTACCGCGAAAGTTGCAGGAACCTCGGAGCTACCGCCCGGGGCGGGCACGAACTTCAACCCAGCGCGGGACGACCGCGGGGTGCGGGACGCCGTAGGTTCTTGGACCAGCACCAAGGCGGCGCCGGCAGACCACCGGAGCCGCCAGGACCGCGGGTCGTCGGGGGACCCAACAGGGGGACCAGGCCCGTGGCCGGAAAGGACCGGCAAGACATGAACGTACGCAAGCGCATTGCACTGGGCGCGGCGGCGCTCGCCGCGGCGGCCACCGCCACACTGGCGCCAGCGGCCGTCGCCTCGCCGTCGGACGTCAGCGCGGCTGAGGGGGCCTGCACGGACTGGCGGAACATCCAGGTCGACGACAACGCCGCGGGGGTCAAGTACCGCGAGTGCGACCGGTACAGCGGCCTGAACACGCAGACCAAGGCCCAGCTCTACATCTGGGACAACAAGCGCGACGGCAAGGTCGCCCAGGTATACACGGCCACGGGCTCGAACCTGAACGGCCAGTGGCACCAGTCGTGGCACAAGTACTACGTCTGGGGCACCGAAAGCCACCACAGCCCGCTCGTGGACACGGGCTGGCACAAGGGCCACGACGTGAAGGTGCTGTTGAAGAACGTCCGGGGCTGATCCACGGCGGGGGTATGACGGTGCCCCGTCCTCCACATCGGGAGGACGGGGCACCGTCACGCATGCTGCATCGGCTCGGCCTGAGATGTGCGTTTCGCCCCCGGTTCATCTGGTTGGATGCGGGGCGACGTCGTGGGCAATGGTCCCATTCTTCCGCCGCCTGGCGCAGCTGTGCGCCGGGCAGCGGGTCGCTGTTTCCGCCTTCGCCCCCTCAGCGGCCGTCGGGCTTGGGAATGAGGCCGTCGGCGACCAGGCCGGCGAGTACCGCGTCGAGCGCGGTTCGCGCGGTTCGAGGCGGCTCGCTCCGCTCACCGCGCGCGGCACGGCCCCCGGCCGGGCCTGCGCTCCTGTCTCCGCCCCGCTCCAGCCCGGCCGGTGCCCGTGCCGCGCGCACAGCGATCAGCCACTTGCCGTGAGAGAAGGGGTACGTCGTGGCTGGGGCGGTCGGCTCCACGGCTTTACGGAGCCACTTTGGCGCGAGCCTCGAAGCCGCTCCACCGACCTCACAGTTCTGACGCGCGGCCAAACATCCGTTAAGGGATTAAAGAGCCAAACTATTTATTCTGAGCCGCTACGAGAACCCCGAGACTGCATCCGGATTCGAACCTGCGACACCCGCTTTAGGAGCAAGCCAAGATCGGTTTTGGGTCTGGTAGGGCAGGAGTTGGCTGATCAGGCAGGAAGCCGGGCGTGTGGGTGAGGGGGCGTCAATATGGCTTCTGACCTGCGCGGATACTGTCCCATCGAGTCCCGAAGACTCCTCGGAACTACCGAGGTGTACCACGCGCTACGTCCCCGCTGTGTCCCCGTCGGAGGGGGCGTGTCCCCGTTCTGTCCCCGTCGCGTCCTCGCGAGGCCGACACGGGAACTGCCTGTGTTCTGCGCCGAATTGAGGTACTGGTAGAGGCGCGGATCCCATTTTTGGTGAGCACCGCTCCACCTTCGCGGGCGGGTTGGCTTTCCCGATTGCTGGGGGCGCCGGTGTGTGGGGGAGTTGCGAGTTGGTGCCCGGGCTTCTTCAGGTCAGCGAACGCACGCCCGCGATGTCGTACTCGGCCACCGAGGCGGCGAGCATCGCAGCGCTTTGCTCGTCACTAGGTCCACTGCCTCGGAACGCTTCGACTGCGGCCTGCGACTCCCAGCGCTCGAAGATGTTGATGCGGCCGACTTCCACCAGATCAGCGGTGAGGGCGAAGTCGAGGCAGCCGGGTGCGCGGCGGGCCTGTTCAACAACGCTCACGCAGTTCGCGAGATACGGTCCACGCTGGTCCGGGTCGACGACGATGTGCCCCGCGACGATGACCATGTGCTGCTCCTCTGCTGGGTTCGACCGGCTGTCGCGGAGTATGACCGTCGGACAGTGCCGAACTCATCTGTGGGAGCGGCGATGGATGGATGCGTCATTTTCCTTCCCGCTTCTTTCTCGGGCCGACGCACAGCAGGACGAGGAAAACGATGGCGCCGATCAGGCCGAGGTCACTCCAGAGCGCCGAAGGCTGAAGCGTGCTGGCCGGCATGTTCGCCATCTGCACGATCACGAGGCAAACGACAAGACCGATTGCGGACTTTCGACGTGTCATCATGCGGGCGAGCATCCCAGGCGCCGCCGGGACCCCTCCCGAAGCGAGGGGCATCCGCGGTCGACTTCTGGCGAACGCAGGGGCGCCTGATTCGTCCTCGTATTTGAGGAGCGTCGCCCCGTTCTGACCCGGCCATTTTTCTGAACCGCTGACGCGCTCCCGAATCGGGGTTTGTCGTCGACGACCGCCGTCCGCAAGCAGATCAGTCCTTCGCTTCGCGGACGTCCTTTCCCAGCTCGGCGAACGCCTTGAAGTCCTGCATGTGCGGTTGCGACTGCTTGCGGAAGGCACCGGGCTTCAGGCCCCCTACCACCCGCATCAGCACGCCGCTGAACCGGTACTCGCTCTCGCTCACCCAGAGCGTCTTCTCCGGACCGGCTTCGGTCAGCCGGTCGCGCACGGCGCTCCACATGTCCTCGCCGACGATCTCGCGGTCGAAGTGAACGACGTTCCCTATCGGGATCTCGCGCAGGTCTGCAGGATCCCGGCGCGTGATGGTCTCGGTGCACTCGATCTTCTGCCGCCCCATCTGCATCACGACCCGCGACTTGGTACCGACCTCCCATGCACCCCACTCAGCGGCTCGTGCAGCACCAGGCCCGCAGCCACTTCGGCAGGTGTGCCAGGTCGGTGAGCAGCTGGAAGAGCGGTGCGGGCGAAGGACTCGGTGCCGGCGAGCTGACGCCGTCAGGACCGGGGCCTCGTCCATGGTGAAGCCGTGCGGCCCGGTGCCGTAGGCGACGTGGAGGATTTCCTCCATCGGGTCCTGGTCGGCTTCGGGGTGGTGGTCGGGGTCCCAGCCGAGGGTGAAGGCGCCGATGCCGGTGATGGCGTAGACGGCTTGGCCGGTGTCGAAGTCGGCGAATTCGGCCGCCTCGAGGGCACCGGTCCGCTGCCGAGGGTGAAGGTGAGCACAGAGGTGCCTTTCTCCTGGTTCAGGTATGGGTGAGGTAGGGGGCCGCCAACGATGTCGTGGGCGCGGCCCCCTGCGGTGCTGTGGTGTGGAAGGGCGGCGCTATCCGCGGTGTGCAGCGCGCCAGCCGCTGACGTAAGACGCCGTCGTCCTCGACGGAGGGGGAATCCGGTTCGGGGAACAAGTGACCGAATGCGGCCTTGCTCGCACCACTGGTCTCGGTCACCGTCGTGAGGCACCGCCATCCACGTCAGCCACCCGATGACCTCCCACCATCGGAGACCCTCCATGCTGCGGGTTCACTTCACCAACGAAGACGTTGCGCGTGTCCGCGTCGCCGCCACCCCCGACCCCCTCTGGGAGATCACCAACAGCTTCCAGGTCCTGATCAGCGAGGACAGCGGCCCGGTGTTCGGGCAGTGGCGGCGGCTCGTCAGGCCCCGCCTCGGCCCGGCGGACGGTCTGCTCGGTGCGCTGCTGCCGTCCCACGGCTACTCTCCCGACTTCCTCACCCCGGACCTGGCCGGCGCGACCGACCTGGACTTCGCGGTCGACACTGTGCTCCGCACCCCGCGCTCCGCTCTCAGCGCCGACCTCGCCCTGCTCGCCGCGTCTCCCAGGCGCTCCCGCTCACCGCTGCCCACCGAGGTTCGCGCCTTGGCCGACGGCGCGCCCGAGGACCTGCGCCGCCTGGGTACCGCCCTGCACGACTACCACCGGCGCATGCTCGCCCCCGTCTGGCGGCACGTCCGGGCCCAGGTCGACGCCGACCACTCGATGCGCGCCCGCGTGGTACTGGCGGGCGGCACCGAGGGGCTGCTGGCCGACTTCAGCCCGGTCCTGCGCTGGAATCCGCCGGTGTTGGAGGCGGATTACCCTGTCGACCGCGAACTCCGCCTGGGAGGAAGGGGTTTGGTGTTACAACCCTCCTTCTTCTGCCGTCGAAGACCCGTCATGCTCGCGCACCCCGCCGCCGACCGCACCCCAGTCCTTGTCTACCCCATCCAGCACACTCCCGGCTGGGCCCACCCCGGCACCCCCGCCCACGGCGCGGAACTCGGCGCGCTGCTCGGCCGGACCCGCGCCGCGATCCTTGCGGACGTCGTCACCGGCCGCACGACCGGCGAACTCGCTCAGCGCTTCGGCATCTCCGGCGCGGCAGCCAGCCAGCACACCGCCGTACTCCGCCGGGCGGGACTGCTGCTGAGCGTCCGCCGCAGTAAGTACGTCCTGCACACCATTACCCCCGTCGGCCTGGCCCTTCTCAACGGCGCCCCGGCTTCCGTTTAAGGCAGAACTTCAACCTGTGGCGCCGGGGACGTTTACGGCAACAGCGTGGGGAGGTCAACGCAGCGTTCTGGCAGGGGGTTTGAGGGCATGTGCAACAAACAACGTTCCCTTCTCGGCGTCCTCGGCGCCCTGTTGCTGGCACTGGTGGCAGTGTTCGCGGCCGGTCCCGCACAGGCGGCGGTTCCGCCGGACCGTGACCTGAACCAGGTCCTGACGCTGCCGGCGGCGCCCGCGTCGACGCTGTCGGCAGCCGCGGTGTCCCCGACGATCACGCCGGCCGTCCGCACGGAGCACGGCCGGCCCGGCGACGACTACACGTGCCCCAGCGGAAACCTCTGCCTCGTCGTCTGGGATCCGACGACCGTGGATTACAAGGTGTTCTTCCTCTACACCTGCCAGCTGTACGCGCTGCACTACTGGCAGGGCTGGGGCAACTTCTACGACGCTCAGACGGGCGGTGTCACCTCGTACTTCTACGACCAGAACATGGGGGAGCTCAGACGCTTCACCCCGGAGGGGTCCCACAACATCGACCAGAACTGGGACCCGGTCTGGTACGTCCGTAACTGCTGACCCCGCTCACCGCGTACCGGCGGCTCGCACGTTCCACCGCTGCTCCACCTTCGCGACCGCCAGTACGCCAGCACGGTGTCAGGCCAGTCAGACGGTGGTGTACGGATCCAGCCGCCCGTCGTCCGCGGCCGGGGTGCTGCGCAACAGCACCCCGCCCGGGATCAGCGCCTCGGCCGTACGGTCATGGAGAAGCCGGCGTTCAGGAGTTCCGCCGCGAACGCTGCGCCATCCTCCGCCGAGTCCTGGCCGGGCCGGAACGTCCGCGCCTCCGGCAAGGGCGTCGGCGTCGGCTTGGGCTCGGCAGACGGCTTGCGCCCGCGGGGCTTGATCTGCTCGCGCTCGCCCGCCCGAATCCGGGCAACACCCTCCTGGATCGTGGTACGCGCACGCAGCCTTGTACTCCTTCAGCCGCCCCGGCAGGTACTCCCATGTTCCGTCCTCGGCGAGCCCGAGCACGGTCGGCAGCAGCCAGTAGGGGTTCCCGGAGATAACGGCGTCCGGCTCTCCGAGCACGCGGTACGGGAAGCGCTTTGCCGCCATGCCCGACACGTTCAGCGGTCATTTATTCGAACTTCGTACGGCCTGTCCAAGCTGACCCACAGCACGGGGGAAATGATGATCAGGACACTATTCCGGACCGATGACCTACCGTCGGCGGAACGGTTCGAGGCGTGGCGTGTGATGTCCGACCAAGGGTCGGTGCCCATGGAGATCCGCTGCGACCACGAGGACGACTTCCGCGCAGCCGCAGGCAGCGTGCACCTCGACGCCGTCGACGTCTCTCATACGTCCATTCCGTCCATACGGGCCTACCGAACACCAAGGCACATCCGGCGATCGGATCCGGAGCTGTACCACCTGCGGTTGAACTTGACCGGAGAGACGGACCTGTCCCAGGCGAACCGGGAGACCACGATCGGCTTTCGGCAGTTCGCGCTCCTCGACACCTCGCGGCCCTACGAGGGAGCCAATACCCGTGGCAGGGTCGACGCGGTCGTCGTCCGCTTCCCGCGGGCGGTTCTGCCGCTCCCGGAGACCAGGGTCGACGAGTTGGTGGCCCGGTGCCTCTCCGGGCGTGGGGGAGTCGGGGCCATGCTCGCCGACCTCCTCACCCGCTTCATCAAAGAGACAGATACCTATCGGCCGGCCGATGCCTCCCGTCTGAGCATGGTCCTGCTCGACCTGGTCACCGCGCTGCTCGCCCACGAACTCGAAGCCGACAGCCCCGTGCCGCCCGAGAGCCGCCCGCGCGCCCTGCTTCTGCGCGTTCAGGCGTTCATCCAGCAGCACCTGGCTGACCCGGAACTCAGCCCGGCCATGATCGCAGCGGCCCATCACATCTCGCTCAGATACCTGTACCGCCTCTTCGAGCAGCAGGGGCACACCGTGGCCGCGTGGATTCGCGCCCAACGCCTGGAGCGGTGCCGCGCCGACCTCGCCGACCCCACGCAGTGCGCCACCGCCATCCAGACCATCGCCAATCGCTGGGGATTCACCCACCCGGCCGACTTCAGCCGCGCCTTCCGTACCGCATACGGCGTGCCACCCCGGGACCACCGCCGAGCGGCGCTCAGTTCGTCGGTGTGCAAGCAGGGTTAAGTACCTGTGCACGCTGTGCCGAGGACTTACACGCGGCGGGACGGAACCATGAATGACCACAGGAATTCGCCACAGGCAGTTGCTGGGAGACGGCGTATTCCGGAATTTTCACCAGGTACACCCTTTGAGGGGGAAAACCATGCACCTTCGCAAGACCCTGGCCACGGCGGCGTTGGGCTCCGCCCTGGTCGTCGGTCCACTCATGGCACCAGCGGCACAGGCCGCGGAAAAGCCCGAAACCGCTTCCGCGACCGTTGCGCAGAAGGCACCAGCCCCGCTCACCGCTCAAGGGCAGTGGGAATACCACAGTTGGTATTGGACTTACGCCAACTGCCATGAGGCCGGCAAGGACTTGGTGAACGACCCACGCTGGACGGACTACACGTGCACCGACCACTCCAGTGGCGTGACGGTGCTGCTCTGGATGTGGAAGCCGTAGACCAGTTCAGTTCGCCAAGGCCCGAACGCAAAGGGCCGTAAGTGCCGCGTGAGCAGGGGCGGCTCGAAATGTGCCTCGTCAGCCGCCGCTGACATATCAGGGTCTGTCCCCCTGGCGGGGGGACAGACCCTGACCGTGCGCGCCCCACGCGGTCGAGTGCGGCGGCACCAGTCGCGGATGCGCTCGGAGACGGTGTTGCCGTCCTCGGTGTCGACCAGGGTGTCCCCTGCCTCACGGCGTGTCGGACATCGGAGCCTCAGCTTCGTGTCGCTTCTTCGGCGGTCTGTCTTGATCGGAGCAGACCGCTGGGCTTGTGACCTGGGCTGTCGCGCACCCTCCGAGTCAGCAGCTCGCAGGTCTCCCACCTGTGCGACGAGCGCGGTGTCGGGTCAGAAGTGCGGGCACGCGTCGACGTCGTCGGCGAGGGCCTGCCGATCTGGTCGCGGGCTGCCGGAGCGGAACTCGCGTGGACAAGTCTCCGGGTGTGTGACGCGCTCGATCGTGCCGTGCGGTCGACGAGCTTTCCCGAGCTCCGCTCCGGATGGGTGGATCAGCGCAGTCCGGCGAAGAGATCGTTCTCGGGTACGGCCGCGCCGGTGGCGTCCTGGACACGTACGAAGGTCTCCATGCCCATCAGCTCGCCGAACCTCTCCTTGCCCATCTTGAGGAAGAAGATGTTCTCGCCCTGACTGGCGTGTGCGGCCAGCGCGTCGAACTTCTGACCGCTGAACGCGGTGGTGTCCACCCACGTGGTGATCTCATCGTCTGGGAGGCCGATCTCGGCCATCGCGGCGGCCTCGGCAGGATCCGGCTCCGGCATGTCCGGATGAAACTCGCGCATGATCTCCCCGAACCGCTGCATCCCCGAGCGGGGCATCGTGGTCCAGTACACCTTCGGTGTCAGCGCGGTCATCTCCAGCGCCGCCATCGTGATGCGGTGGGCCTGGATGTGGTCGGGGTGGCCGTAGAAGCCGTTCTCGTCGTAGGTGACGACCACATCGGGTCGGTAGTGCTGCATGAGTTCCGCAAGTCGGGCCGCGCCTTCCTCCACAGGGGTCTGCCAGAAGGATCCGGGGGCATCGTTGCTCGGCCAGCCCATCATCCCGGAGTCGGCATAGTCCAGCATCTCCAGATCGCTGACCTTCAGGACGCCACAGCTCGCTTCGAGTTCTTGACGGCGCATCAAGGCGACGGCGGCCGGATCGTGTCCGGGGTCGCCCGGCTTGACGCCCCCCGGTCCGTCACCGCAACCGCCGTCGGTACACGTCACGAGAACCGTGCGGATGCCTTCCGCCGCGTACTGCGCGAGGACCCCTCCGGTTCCGGTGGCCTCGTCGTCGGGGTGGGCGTGTACTGCCATGAGCGTCAAGGGCCGGTCAGTCATGAAACAGTCCTCCTGCAGAAAAGAAATACGTCTTGCTCCGAGTGCGCGGCGGGCATACCGCGAACCTTGGGCCCGGATCCTGGCGGGTCGGACGACCTTGTGGCCTCCGAGTTCCCCGCCCGTGCGGCGCCGGCCCCTCGGCCGATGCAACCGCGCCGGCCGGACCGGCTGTTCCCGGCGCCGCCGCTTGGCCTCCCAGGCGTCGGCGTTTCAACGCGAACGAGGTACAGGCGGCCGATCGTCGGCTATGTTCCGCCCGCTTACCGGTCAGCGTCTGCGGCTGGAGTCGTTCACCGCGCTGGTCGCCGGTTGTGTGGTGGGCGCTGGGGACGGGGTGGACGGTCCTGATGGAGGTGGCGGTGGACGAAGTCTCAAAGAAGATGCACGAGCGCCGTGCCAAGCAGTTGGCCAAGTGCGGACAGGGCGATGAGGTTGGTCGTGCCGGAGGCGCGGAGGAGGCCGAGGAATGCCTCGACGTACGTCAGTGCGGTGCGCTCGGCGATGTCGGCGACGAGCTTGGACGCGCTGTTGATGGTGGCCATGGGGCAGAGGTCCTCTCGGGGCGTGGGTCAGGGATTGGGGACGCGGAGCTTCGCCCAGCTCGTGGTGCCTGGGATGCCGTCGGCGTCATCGCCGGAGTAGCGGAGCTTGCGCTGCCAGGCGGCGTAGGAGCGGCGGTCGGCGTCGGTCCAGTTGGGGCCGGGGCCCTTGGCGTATTTGCCGCAGCCCTCGGCGACGAGCCGCTTGCCCATCGCGGTGATCAGGGCGGAGCGTCGGCCGATGCGGAAGTAGTCGGCGCCGGGGAACGGCGCGTACTCCGGCTCGTCGTCCGCGTCCGGGGCCGGCTTGGTGCTGAGGAGCTCGGCAACTGCCGTACGGAAGTCGTCCATCGCGATGCCCGCGGGGTCCGGCGTGCCGGGCTGCCAGTCCTTGTGGCCGATGACCGAGCGCGCCGTCCAGCCGTGCGCTCGGCACAGGGCTGCGCTGACCTTGTGCATGGCCTCCAGCTGGTCCGCGGGCCATGCCTGTCCGCCGCCGGTGTTGATGCACTCGAAGCCGTAGAAGTGCGGATTGCCGTCGGTGTTGGCCTCGTTGTCCGGTGGCACGGGCTTCTCGGCGATGACGGCCTTGAGGACCTCGTCGTCTCCGGAACCGGCGTGGTTGGCGCGGCCGTAGCCAACGAGGTGGACGGTGCCGGAGCGGTCGATGACGCCGTGGCACAGCGGGCCGGGCAGGGAGGTGTAGCCGGTGCGGCAGAGCTCCACCATGCCGGCTTCGGTGGAGTACGGGCCGGTGTGGTGGATCATGACGCCGTGTACCGGGCCCCAGGTGCCCTTGTGGTTACGGTTGTGGGTGCGCCAGTTGCCGTGCTCGAAGACGCGGACGCCGGACTTCTTCAGGACGGCCAGGAACTGGTCTGCGGACAGTGGCTCGGCCACGTCGGACGCTTTCTCCCCCGCACCTCCGTGCAGTTGGACAGCGCCAGGAGCCAACTGGCGGTCCCTCTTGTGTGTTGCCGGTGAACTCCAACGCGATGGAGGGTCATCTCGATCGAGCGGCGCAGCCTACCCCTCGGAAGGAACCATCCGCACCTGCGGCGGTACTCCAGACGCTTGCTGTTCGGGTGGAGCCGGGCATGCCAGCAGACTGAGCGCCCTCCACGGGTCATGCTGGAGGGCGCTCAGTTGTGTCTCTGGATCAGATGGCGTCGATCTGCCAGGCGATTACGCCGGTCGACCCCTTGGTGCCGTCGACGTCGATGCGAATCGGCTTTTGTGCGGTGATCCGCTGCTTTACCACCGACTGATCGCAGGGCACTGTGGTCTTCGTGCCGGTGCTCGCCGGTGTGAATGCCAATTGCGCGCTTCCGCTGCCGAAGCAGACCAGGTTGAGCGTGTAGGTCTTGCCCTTGCTCAGGGTGGGCTCGGTGTGGATTCCGTCGGTCACGCGCTCCGCTCCGGCCTCGACCATCGTTCCGCTATGGACGTCGGCGAGAGCCGCCTGAGCCTGTTTGGTGAGCCTTTCCTCCAACGCCCCCGGAGCCGTCGGCGAAACGCTCGGCGTAGGTGAGGAAGAAGAGTCGGCGGCGTTGTCATCCCCGCTGCCGGAAGTGCAAGAAGTGAGCAGCAGTGCTGATGCCGCTACGACGCATCCGGCCAACCAGGCCCGCGAGCTCACATTGGTCATGTCGAGGTTTCCCAGTACTTCCAGCCGGTTTCGGAGGTGGGAAGTGTCGCCTTGCCCCTGCCGATTTCGACGCCGTCGCAGCCGTTACCGCTGGCCCGGTACTTCTTCCACGTCAGCTTGTATCCCCATGAACCGTACTGCAGGTGGCCGTACTTGTTCCTCTTGATCTCGTGGGTGTAGTTGTGGCCGGTGGCGATGGTCACGCTGCCAGTGATCTTGGTGCTGACCGTAGCCTTGGCCTTGGAGATGATCGCATTCGATTCCCACTCGATCGAGCCCGAGATTTCGAGGCCGACGGTGCCGCTCTTGGTCACGGACACCATCATCGTTCCGCCCGGGCCGTCCTTGAACTTCGTGCCGTTCCACCACGAAGGAATGTGGTACGCCTTCTTCGACGTGATGAGGTACCACGTCGACGGACCGTCACACCGGAGCGGCTTCACTCCCTCGTGAACCGGCTGCTCCGTGTCGTCCTCCCAGCCCTGTCTGTCGTTGATTTCCGTCGTCTGGTCGGCAGATATGGCCGGGACGTCGGGCGCTTCCTCAGCGGCGGCAGTGCCCGCAGTTCCGAAGCAGAAAAGCAAGGCAGTTGTGGCAGCGCCGGTCGCAGCGCGCCGTGAACTGATGCCCATGTAACACCTTCCGGTGGACCGCCCCCGTGGCGATCAAGTACCTGGAGACAGTATGTGCAGGTCATGCACACAACAAGTAAATGATCAAACTCCTGAGGAGAACTTGAGGAAAGGGTTCCGCTCCGGGCTGCCTGCCGTCGATGAGCCGCTCAGCAAGGTACGGCGAGAAAGTTCCCGCTGAGATCCCTTCACCGATGCCGCAGGAACCGTCCGAGTCGCCCAGACCTTGATCCAAAGTCCCCGCGCCTCCGTGCAGTTGAACTGCGCCAGGAGCCAACTGGCGGCCCCTCGGAGCGAAGCCGTTCCTTAGGCAGGGCGGAGGGTCGCCCAGCGCGCGGAGCCTACCGCATCACAGGAACGCCACCCCGGCCTCGCGAAACACCAGGCCAGGCGGAAGCTCCGGTGCAGACAACGCGGCTCTCTGCACATCGTCTGGATGATGTGCAGAGAGCCGACGTGTGTCAGGAGTCGTAGGCGATGTCGAGCTCGCTGGCGTAGGAGGAGTCCTCGACGGCGGTCTCGTCCTGAGCAGCGGAGGACCTGCTGATCCCGTCGAACAACGAGTACTTGAAACTGAAGCCGAGGTTCGCGGTTCCTGGGCGGCCGCCTACGTTCACGCGGAACTTGCAGCTTCCGTACAGCGTGTACTCCTTGTTGCGCCGGTTGTTGGGGACCGACGAGTGCCAGAAGTAGCTGACGGCGACGTTGGTGTGCCGGTCATGGTAGGGGAGCTGCATATGGCCGGCCGTGCACGTCATCCTCCCCGTCGCGATAGCCCGTACCGCCGGAGAGATACGGAAAGACCACGCCATGTGGGCCGGCCTGCCGACGGTGCCGGCCATGTTCACTTGTCCCGTGAAAGTGCCGTTGCGGTCTGTGCGCTTGTAGTCCGGGTCGGACAACTTGAACGTGTGCTTGGCCTGGTTGACCGCGGCGTTGGCCGGGACGACACCGAGAGCGAGAACCGCGGCAAGCGCCGCCGAGCTGACCGCAGCGGCTCTTCTGGTGGATATGAAAGACACGAGATTCCTGTCTGCTTACGCACAGCAGCAGAGACCATCCGGCCACTCTGCGTGACTGATAGGACTGATCCGGTCGGTAAAACCGATGCGCGATCAGGAATCGAAGTCGATGTCCAGGCTCGATGAGTAGCCCGGACCGTCATCCCCGTTTGACTGGCGGCGTGCTCCGGCCTCGGGCCAGACGCACACGGCGCGCCAGTGGTATTCATCCTGCTCGGCCTCCTCGGCCGAGAAAGTGACAGACTGACCAGCGGTCAATTCGCGGAAGCCCTCAACCTGGATAGCCGAGTAATGTGCCCACACCCTCTCCGGAAGGGCATCGGAGGCAAGAACTCCCCACCCCGCGTCGCGGTGCCACTCGAGCACATGGCCAGAAAACACGTCTTCGGACGTCTCAGGCATGCTCCCCTGTCCCCCTTTGCGTCATCGGCGTATCGCCGTCCGGCGCTCACTGTGGTCAGCAGTGATCGACCGGATCAGTGTTCAACCTAGCAATCACATTCGGCCACACCCTGACGGGGCGGCCGCGTGTTGTGGACCTGACGAAAGCAAGCGATCACGCGCGGCCGGTCTGGCTACCGGCCGTCGGTGCACGGGCCGGTGATGCAGAGGGATGGCCAGGCCGGGAGGTCGCCGTCGTTACGTACCCAGCCGCGCCGTTCGTCAGGGATCGCCACGCCCGTCGTGAGCGGCGCGACCAATGGGGCGCGGAAGCCGCCCAGGCCGTCGGCGGCCAGGGCGAGGGTGAGCGCGGAGGCTTCGTCGGCGTGGAAGCGCGGGTCGAGGGCGGCGAACTCGAGGTCGAGCGGGATCCAGCCGTGTACGGCCTTCGCAGTGCTGGTGGCTTCCTCGCGGCGAAGTCGGCCGTAGAGTCGGCGAGTTGTGCGGCCAGGCCAGCGCAGGCGAAGTACCGTCTGCGCGCTCGAGTCTGTCCGTACGGCAGGATCGTCGGCGGCGCGCTGGAGGCGGCCGAGGACGTCGAGGGCCGCAGCCGGGTTGCCTGCGGTGCGGATACCCGCCTCGATGCGGATGGTCCGGGCCGCGTAGAGGTCGATGCCGGGGAACGCGCCGTCTCCGGCCGGGTTATCCACATCCTGTGTACGAAATTCGGGGATACCGAGACCCTCGACTTCGCTCGCCGGTACATCAGTCCTGGCACCGATCAGCACTCCGGCCATCTCGATCTGCCAATCACCGAGCCCCGCCATCACAACCGGCCTCCCCTCTGAGCGTTACGCAGTCGGCGCATGACCTCGGCGCCGACCTGCTGCGGAGTGGCCTGAGCCGAGGTGACGATGACGAGCATGGTACCGATCGGAAGGTGCTGTTTACGTGTGGTGACAACCTGAACTTCCGGGCAGGATGAAGACGGGCGTTTATAGGCCATGCCGCGACTGGGCGGTTCTCGAAGGTCGAACTCACTCCATGCAGTGGAAAGTTGGGAAAATGCGCGCTGCCACGAGCCGTCATAGATCATCGCGTCATGACGCAGCCGACAAAGGTCAGCCGCCGCTCAGCGGCACCTGACGTCGCGAGTGAGTGGCATCCCACCCGAAACGGAGATATGACCCCGGATTCGGTCGCCGCAGGGTCGAGTCGAAAAGTGTGGTGGCTCGGGAAGTGCGGCCACGAGTGGGAGGCGGTCGTCCACACGCGACGCGGCGGATGCGGTTGCCCCTACTGCGGAAGCCGCAAAGTGGGTTTCGGAAATGACTTGGCTACGAAGTCCCCGGATATCGCACACGAATGGCATCCGACACGAAACGGCGACCTGCGGCCCGATTTGGTTGCTCCTCGATCGAACCGGAATGTCTGGTGGTTGGGGCTGTGCGGCCACGAGTGGGAAGCGGTGATCGCCAACCGAACAGGACGGGCACGCTCCGGATGCCCGTACTGCGCAAACCAGAAGGTTGGCTACGGCAATGACCTCGCCACGCGTCACCCGGAACTTGCTGCTGAGTGGCACCCCTCCAAGAACGGCGATCTCACCCCCGAACAAGTCCCGTACGGGGCACGACGCAACGTCTGGTGGCGCTGTGCCAGAGGGCACGAGTGGCGTGCCATGGTGTTCAAGAGGTCCAGCGGCAGCTCGTGCAGCAAATGCGGACTGATTGGCGTATCCGAGCTGGAGGTCAGGGCATTCGCGGAGCTTCAGTATGTGCTCGACCGGCATGTGACGCCATTGTTGCCGCGGCTGTCCTGCAGAAGATGGTCGACGAGGCGCTCCTGCCTTCGGCAGCTGCGTGCGAGGCCGCGCTCGCCTATGTCGCGGCAGGGCGGACCGTTGCCAAGGAGAGTGGCGACCGTTTAGCCAACTCCCTTCGTGCCCGGCACTACGGTTCCAAGTCTCTCGCAGCGAAATACCCCAAGGTCGCGCAAGAGTGGCACCCGGCACTGAATGGTGATCTCTCCCCGGAACAGGTGACTGGAGTGTCGGGCAAGCAAGTGTGGTGGCTCTGCTCCGCGGGGCATGTATGGCAGGCAAGAATTGATCAGCGCACAGCCAAGGGAACGGGATGCGGATTCTGCTCGGGTCGCTATGCCACCGAGGCGACCAGCCTCGCCACTCTTCGGCCCGATTTGGCAGCACAGTGGCACTCGACTCTCAACGGCGATCTCACTCCTGACCAGGTGACGCCACACACCAGGCGCGTGGTGTGGTGGCTCTGTCCCGCTGGCCACGCTGTCGAGGATGCCGTTGCGAACCGTGCTAAAGGCATGGTCTGCCAACTCTGTCCCAACGCGCGCAGAGGACGTTCGGACCCTGAGGACGACTGAACATGCCGCCACGCTCTCACGACGGGCGGGGTGCCCTCGATCGTGGTCGCCCTTGGCAGCCGGTCAACTCGGCCTGCACCGCGAGGAGATCGGCCAGCGTGGAGTCCATACCCTCGGTCTCCAGCAGCAGCGAGACCTTCGACGGCATCAACCCGAGACTGTCGGCCACCGCCTCGGCCTGCTCGCGCGTCAGCCCGTAACCCTGAGCGGCCCGGACAGCGGCCGTGCGCGCCTTGTCCATCTGCGTGCGGGCGGCGGCCAGGGACTCGGGCAGCGGCTTCCCGTTCTGCTGCGCGAGGGCGTACGCCGATACGGACGCGTCGGCGGCTGCGTCGCTCAGGGAGGTGAGGGACTGGTAGAGCTGCTGGCCGTTGCGGGTGGTGGTGTTCAGCGTGCCGTTGTTGTTCAGCAGGGCCCTGCCGAAGCCGTTGGCCTTGTCGATGTCGTGGTCCAGGGCTTCGTTCACGTCGAGGATCGCGCTGTTGACGCGCCTCAGCGGCTTGGAGGGAGATGCTGCCGCCGGAGAGCAGGTCGAGGGCGTCCTTCAGGGCACGGGTGCGGGTGTCGGCGTCGGCGGTGGTGTCGGCGAGTTCGCCGACCGCGGTCTTCAGTCGGTCGTACGCGCTGGCTCCCGACCCGCTGCCTTTCAGCCGCTCGTGCGCGGGATCCCGCCCGTCCGCTCCCGTCGTGGGCCCCGCCGCCGTCGTCCTGCCAAGCTCCACGCCGACAAGGGCTACGACTACGACCACCTGCGGAAATGGCTTCGTGGACGAGGTATCCGCCACCGCATCGCGCGCCAAGGGCATCGAGTCGTCCACGCGGCTCGGCCGTCACCGTTGGGTGGTCGAGAGGACCGTGTCCTGGCTGGCAGGCTGCAGACGCCTGCACCGCCGCAACGAGCGGAAGCCGGAACACTTCCTCGCCTTCGTCGGCCTGGCAGCATTTCTGATCGGATATCGCCGCCTGACCAGGACCGTCAGGGCCTGAGCCGATTCTGCTGAGGATCGAAGCAGACCAGTCCCATTGAGTCCGCGAGGGCCGCTGCCCAGGCAGAGACCTCCTCAGCCATGCTCCAACTCATCGGGAAGTAGACGAGCGGACCGCCGGCCCCGCCGATCAACGGTCCTGCAGCCCAGGGTGAGGCGTCCTCCAGATCTTCAGTCACGTCACCCCACCGCTCCACAAGCGCGGCGACGTAAGCCTCGATGCGCTCGGTCGGAGGATCGCTCACCTCTGTGTCCAGGTAGCGGTCGAAGAGGTCCGTGAAAGATCGGCCAGCGGTTTCGTCATCCGCTGGCTGCTCTCCTTCCCACACGGCCAAGTCGTAACTCATGCCCGGAGGCTCTCACGCCGCAGTGACAAGACAACGCTGACGGCCGACAAGCACCAAAGGAAACGGTGTCTAATGCCGCCGCTCGGCCCGCACCCACCTCACCTGTGACTGAGCGACATGACTCGCTGAATTGGCTCACGAGCGCCGTGGTAGCCCGCCACATTTTCAGGATTTGTTTGTTCGGACCACTGCTCCGAACCCGAACAACGCCTGAGCCGCTACACCTTGTGCGAACCGATCCAGCCGACCCTTGCAAGGAAGGTAAGAAGTCATGGGGATGAAACGAGCACTCGCCGGGATGGCGGCAGTCCTGGCAGTCGGGACATCAGCATCGCTGGTGGCGGTGCCGGCGCAGGCGGCCTCCGGAGACCGGACCATTCAGTACGACGACAACAACGTCCGTCTGGGAACCAACCAGTGCGCTGAGTCCCACGGCTCGTTCGTGCCGCTGGGCGGAGCGCCCGGGTCACCTTCGGGCCTCATCGCAACCGCCTCGTCCGGAACTGGGAATTGTAGTTCGCGAATCCGCATTGTCTACGTCGAGAGGTGGAACGGCCCAGTGCGCCAAACGGCGCGCAGGACTGCAGGCCCAGGTTCAGCGACCGTCGTTGCCGCAGACAGCGGCTTCCGCTGCTACGTGGAGTTCGGCGTGCGACGCAACGACGGCACGTATTTCACTCGATTCATGATCTCCCCCAACCGTCCGGCAGGCTGCCCGTCGTGATCTCGCAATAAGAAGTCATGTCATTTGGTGAGTCGGCGGTAGCAGATGAGTGTGCAGGCGATGCTGGTGAAGGCCAGGATCTGCGGCGGCATGCTCGGCCGTCCGTTCGCCGACGGATACAGGTTCGCGAACATCTCAGCCGGGAACAGCTCGCCACGAAGCTCGGCCAAGAACGCGAACACACTCCCGGCCGGGATCAGATCCCGGCAGGTCTCCCATACGTCCGGCCCGACCATCTCGCCCATCGCGCATGACGAGTCTGGCCCTGCCGCTCACGCGGCAGGGCCAGAACCCAAGACCTTCATCGACCTTCGAGGGGCTTCTGATGGATCTGGGCGTCCTGGGACGCTCAGCCGCCGTACTCGATCGCCACGCCGCCGACGCCGGCGGTCAACGGGCCGCAGCGGACACCGATGGCGGCCCACGTGCCCGGCTTCACATATACCCAATTCGAGTAGGCGTCGGGGCCCCAGCCGCAGATAGCGCGTACGGAGAACGCGTGCAGCTGCGTCCCGGGGTTGTAGCAGTCGCCGATGGCGACATCGTCCGAGATCCAGGCGCTGCACTGCAGCACGTTACGCTCTGCAGCCGCCGCGGGTGAGGCAGTCGCGAGACCGACTCCGCCGGCGAGAGCGATCCCCGCTGTTCCGGTCACGAGTGCGCGTTTCCAGAGGCTCTTCATGTCCTGCCCTTCTGTTCAGCCCTGTGCCCAGGCGTTTGGATCAGTAAGACGGCGCCCTCATGGTCCATGGAATCCCTCGACCGGCACCAGGCGTTTCGGGCACAGCCGAATACCACTGGTCACCGGGCGCGTGGGCGCGTCGCCCGGAGGATCACTGAAGCGCCGCATCGGTGGCGCTGAGTCCCTGGCCAGTCCTGGGAACTCGTCTGCGGTGCGAGGAAGCAGGCGTGCACGCGGCGGCGCAGAGCCTCCAGGGTGCCCGGTCGGCGGGGCCCGAGACACGGCCCAGGGCCACCAGGATGGTGCCCAGGAGTATGTCCGTCCAGGCTGTGCCCGGCCTGCGACGGCGGTCCGCCATGCCGCGAGTTCGTGGGTGAGGGCGGCGGGTATCCCCTGGTGCCCGCCGGAGGTGTTGAGGAGAGCAGCCTCAGGGCGTGGACCGGCGAGATGACTCCTTAAGACCTGCGGGCAGGGTTCTTGGAGCGGTGACGCCACCCTGTGTCGCGCATCCCTAGTTCTGCTGTCTACTCTGCACTAGAGTGGAACGCAGACAGTAGAGTTGGCTTCAGGCCAACGAGCGGAGGAGGGGATTTACATCGCAACACTCACCATCCACTTCGACCCGGAAGTGTTGGCGCACATCGCTGCGGTTGGCGCGGAAGGGGCCGTCGAGGTCAACGTGTCGCTCGGCGGAGGCGCAGGTACCGCCAAGGCCACTTCAGCACCTCCGATTGGGCCCCTTGCCCCGCTCATGACGGCAGGACTGCTCAGAGCCAACGACGTGCTGACGTTCCGCCAGACCCGTGCCAAGCGGTCCGCCAAGGCGATCGTCCAGCCGGATGGGCAGCTGATCGTTGAGGGGAAGGCAACGCCTTTCCAGTCACCTTCCAAGGCCGCCAGCGCTGTGACCGGAAGTGCCATCAACGGCTGGACGCTCTGGCGGCTGCCCGACGGGCGGACACTGGACGATCTCCGCGACAAGCTGATGTCTGACGAGGGCTGACGCCGCCCTGGCCCCGGTTGCGCGCGTTGGCAGCCGGGGTCATCGGACGCCCAGCGCCTCCCACTGAGTCGCCTGTCTGCGGTCGCTGTCGGCGCTCCGGGCACCTTGGGGTCAAGGAACAGCGTCCATCAAGCCCGCGAGCAGATCCATGCGCTGCTGCCGGGAGGCCCGCAGGTAGACGCTCGGTACGTGCTTGTTGGCGAGCACGCCCAGGGCTTGAAGCCGCGGAAGCAGCCCGCTGATCGACCAACGAGGGCAGAATCCCTTGCGATGCTCCACCTGGAGCACCGGGTGGCCAGCAGCTTCGAACGCGGCGGGGATTTCTTCGTCGGCCGACGTGATGATCGCCTGCCTACTGTCGCCATCCCCCAGCCAGACACCAAACAGGTAGGAATCAACGGGGAGTTCAGCTTCAGGAAGTTCCAGTGGTCTGCAGGTCGGTACCGCGTGATTCGTGTCGCCGCGCTTGCCGACGGTGATGGTATCGACGATCTCCTGCGTGGTCACTACGCGAGGCCCTCTGCCGTCGGACCGTCCATTGCCCCACCGGCCGGGAGCTCTCCAGGACGGCCAATCTTCCGGGAACTGGCCATCAGTCCCGGCAGATCGGTTCAGCGCCTTGCGGGCCGCCGAGTCCCATGTGACCCACTGGTGGTCCGCGCAGGCGTCGATCGTCGTGCCGTCTGAAAAGTGCAGCCGATACGCGCAGTCGGGCACGGCATCGAACACCGCCATCATCGTGCACGGGCGCCCAAACTCGTCGAATACCTGGTCGCCGACGCGGAGTTCGCCGTTCTTCTTCCAGCCGCCCGGCGTGGGGATGAGTGTGTTGACGGCCAGAATCTTTCCCCAGTCGCGTCCAGTGAGGAGGAGCCATGAGGTCCATTCACTCTCAGGAGTGACCTGGCTGCCGCGGGCGTGGTGGTGCAGCCAGCCCTCGTGGGGCGGGTCGTCGCAGTCTTGGCGGTCACAGGCCCAGCGACGCGCTGAGGCCGCGTCGGCGTCTATCAGTGCAGCGACCTCGGTCTGCAGTTCGACGTCGGACATGCCGGCCGGGTCCGGTAGCGCGGCCAGCGGGTCGGCGGTCATGATCCACCCACTCCGCGCAATGAGTGACCTGTGCGGGAGCACTCGCTGAAAGGGTCGGCAGCCAAGCCGAAGCGCAGGCAGCCCGCTACTGCCAGAAGATCTCGAACCGGGCCTCGTCGAACTTCCGCGACCCGCGCACCGTCGCCGGACCCACGCGCACCTCCCGCACGGTGAGCTGGATGAGGTTGCGGCGCTGCTCGCGGCCCGCGGTCTCGTTCCACCAGGTCTCGACGCCCTGCGGGGTCAACTCCGGCAGCTCCTCGAGGGCCTTGCCCCGTCGTACGGCCGCCATCGCCTCACCCCGCCGCTTCTCCAACGCGGCCTTCGCCGCCCGGAACTCGCTCAGGTTCAGCTCCTTGCCGCCGTACGCCTGCGCCAACTCCTCCTTGTGCCCCCGCAGTTCCTTCTGGAAGCGCTCCGCCTCCCGCGCCTCCGCGGCCAACCGGTCACGGAACGCGGCGAGCCGCTTGAGCTGCTTAGGGCTCGCCAGCCGGGCGACGACGCGTTCGCCGATGTACTCGTCCAACGGCTCGGCGGAGATCCGTACCTTGCCGCAGACCTCGCACACGTACCCGCGTCCGCCGTTCGCCGTGGACCGGGCCACCAGCGGCTGCTTACACAAGGCGCAGGTCGCCGGGCCGCCGGACAGGTAGTGCACGTGCCGGGACTTGCTGCCCTGGCTCTTCTGGTTCTCCTGGAACAGCTCCTGCAGCGCATCGAACGTCTCGCGGTCGATCAGCGGCTCGGCCGGGCCCGGGACCAGCTCGCCCTCGGCGTTCTCCCGAAGGCCGGCGATCGCCGGATTCCGCAGACGGCGGCGCAGCGTGGTGGGCGACCACGGCCGCCCCGATACCGTCGGTCCGGCGTTCTTCGTCATCCACTCGGTGGCCTCGGTGAGAGGCTTCCCCTCCTCGAGGAGAAGCCTGGCGACCGCCGCCAGGTAGGCGGCCTCCTCGGGGACGGCGGTGACGCCGTCCGTCTCATGCCCGTACGCCCTCATGTACTCTCCAGCCAAAATCCCCCTGCTTCCTACGCGCAGGGTATGCCAAAACGCAGCATTGTCACCCCTACATCTGAGACTCGGCTGTGAACCGAGGTCAGCAGCTGCACGGCGGACTGTACAACGGGAAGATCGGTTACTGGATTGTCCCGGGCGCCTCGGCATGTGCCAACTCGCTGTTGGGGAAAGGGGCTTGCGGAGTCGGCGTTGGGATGGGTACGAGCTGATGCCGCGTCACCGGACCCCTTGCCCAGGCGGCAGGGCTGTGGCTGACTGGCGTCGATGCCGCCAGTGCCAAGGGGGAGCAGGCGTGGGCAACTGGGCCGTGATCGCGCAGTGCGGAAGCAACCCTGACTTTTACGGGACCGAGATCATCCGCCGCGGGCTGGGAACGAAGGACAGTGCACTGGAGGAACTCCACGCTGTCGTCCACACGTACCTGCCGAACAAAAGGATCAGAGAGAAGTGGCGCCAGGTGTACCGCTTCGCCGACCAGGAGTCGTACCTGGTGGTGATCAAGGGCCAGATGACGGAGTGGGAGTGCACCCTGCGCGTCGCGGAACTGATCTCGGACTCGACCGACCCGACCAGGGCTGAGCGAGCGCAGGTGGCAGACAGCGTGCCCGAGGTAGCTGACACGCCGCCGACTACTCCAAGGGACAGCGCACCCTAATCCGACGGTCGCACTCCGAGGGCATCCCGCAGCTCCGAAGTGAGCACCCTGCGCTTGCCCTTGCCGTACGGGTGCACCGGCACCGGGAACTCGCCGGACTTGATCAGCTCGTACGTTGTGTTCCTGCTGAAGCCGAACGCCTTGCCCGCCGTCAGGACGTCGACCGTCACCGGCAACGCGAGCACCTCGTCCCGGGTCATCGACGCACCACCGCCGACGACGCGTGCCGGATGGCCGGATCTTTTCGATCTCGCATGGTCAGACTCTCCTGTTCCGCCCCCGCGCCTCCCAGGAAGTGCCGACGGAGTCTAAGTTCTCTCTCGGCGGCCGAGCAAGATCTGCATTGATGGTCACGAGCAATAGGGCTCATGTAAGCCACCACATATGTGGGTTCTTCAGGGGCTGGTCGCCTCATTACCTGCCCACGTCGATGGGGGATCGGTGCCAGTGCGTGCGTCCCTGTCTGTCAAAGCAGATGGGAGACGGCGTTCTGCTTCCACATATGATCTCCCTCGCTTGGCAGCTCAAGTGGCACACAGGAGGGGAACTGTGTTCAAGGGTTCGGTCTACAAGCGCTGCGCGTGCAGAGGGCCCGTCCTGGGGGAGGACGGCGAACCCGTCCTCAACGACGACGGCAACCCCAAGCAGCGGCAACTCGGGACGGAGTGCCCTCTGTTCGGCAAGCGCGACCACGGCCTTTGGTACTTCACCATGGACCTGCCGCCCGGACCGGACGGCAAGAGACGCCGAGTCCGCAGAGGAGGCTTCCTCACCAAGAAGAAGGCAGAGGAAGAAGCCCAGACGCTATGGGACGAAGCGCAGGACGGCATCGACGTGCTCTCCGACGAGACCGTCGAACACTTCCTGCTCCGCTGGTTCGACAAACGCGTCGACCTCAAGCGCTCCACCCGCGAGAGCTACCGCGACCACATCCACCGGGTCTTCATCCCGGCCCTGGGGCAGATCAAGATGCGGGACCTGCGCACCCGGCACCTGCAGGAGATGTTCGAGCAGATCTGGCGCGACAACGAGCAGCACGCCGCCAACCGGGACGCCGCCGAGCTGGCCAGGCTGGAGTGCGAGGCCGCCCACCGTGCCTGGAAGGATGCCCTCAAGCCGCGCCCGCCCGAACTGCGCCAGCAATGGAACGCGGCCAAGGAGAAGCTCCGCGAGGCCCGAAGGAAGCCGAGGTACATCACCGGCCCCGGCGCCCAACTCAAGCTGAAGAACGAGCTCAGCGCCGCCCTCGACTACGCGAAGAACACCGAAAAGCTCATCAGCGACAACTGGGCCAGGCGCGTCGTCCTACCGAAGTACACCCCGCCCAAGCCGCTCGTCTGGACCGACGAACGCGTCGCCCACTGGCGCGAGACGGGGGAGAAGTCGGGAGCGGTCATGGTCTGGAGGCTGAGCAGACCGGCGCCTTCCTGGACGCTGTCGCCGAGCACCGGCTCTACCCGATGTTCCATCTCATGGTCTTCCGCGGCACCCGCCTTGGCGAGTCCTGCGGCCTGCCCTGGCGCGAGACCGACATGACCCTCGGCACCGTCCACATCAGCGAACAGCTCGTTGCCGCCTCCTACGACGTCTGGGAGGACACTCCCAAGAGCGACAACGGCGCCCGCACCATCCGGCTCGACAGCCAGACGCACCAGCTCCTCAAGTTCTGGCGGCGCCGTCAGCAGACCGAGCGCGCGGAGTGGGAGGAGAAGCACCGAAAGGAGCCCAAGAAGTACGGGCCTTACGTCGACTCCGGCCGCGTCTTCACCTGGGAGGACGGCCGCCCGTACCACCCGGAGTACCTCTCCCAGATCTTCAACCGGCTCATCCAGAAGCTCGGGCTGCCCCCGATCCGCCTCCACGACCTGCGCCACTGCGCCGCGACGCTCTCCCTCGCGGCCGGCATTCACATGAAGACCATCCAGGTGATGCTGGGGCACTCCTCGTACAAGCTCACCGCCGACACCTACACCAGCGTCCTCCCGCAGCTCGAGCAGGAGGCCGCGGACGTGCCCGTGGCAATCGTTCCACGCAAGGCGCAGCAGAAGCCTGGCCACGAGGCGCCACGACGCCCCAAGGCCGTTCCGGACCCCGAGCCTCCAGCCGCCGAAGAGGAATCAGCCGCGTAACCGGGCTGTGAGCTGCAACGGGGCCGGAGCGAGTCGGCACATATTCAGCACACACGCTGCCGCTGGCCTCGGTCCCACATTGGTCCCACTGGCCACGAAACAGCCCCTCCTGGCCACGAAACAGCCCCCTCGAAGATCATTTCGAGGGGGCTGTTCGATTCATATTGCCTGGTCAGGCACTGTGCCCCCGGCAGGATTCGAACCTGCGACACCCGCTTTAGGAGAGCGGTGCTCTATCCCCTGAGCTACGAAGGCCGACGGCGGCCCGAAGGCCGGATTGACCAGGGATAGCGTAGCGGATGTGTGCTGGCGAGGGGTCTCCGTATTGGGGCGGGGGAGTGGGGCGGTGGGCTGGAGTGCTTCTGACCTGGGGTCTCTGGGGCTTGTGGTGCGGGATTGTGGGCGTTGAGGGTGGCTGGACCCGTCAGTTCGTTGCGCGGAACGTTGCGTCGCCTCGGGCTGTCGCGGTGGTGATCGGGTCGAGGCGGAGCTGGTAGGCGTAGTGGCGGATGTAGCGGTCGGGGTGGTTGTAGGACTGGAACGACGACCAGGTCGCGTCGGCCAGGCCGGCGACCTGGCGGAAGGTGGCGTCCGCCGCGAACTGGGCGGTGCCGTCGTTGCGGACCAGCTGGAAGTCGTAGTTGGAGTGGCGCAGGAAGTAGCCGGGGAAGTTCACCGACTCGAAGGAGACGGTGCCGGAGCCCGCCAGGCCGGGCCGCGGCCGGAAGCGGGCGTCATCGGCTGGGCTGACGTTGGGGTCGATGCGTACGTCCAGGTCGGCGTGCCGTACGTACCGGTCCTGGAAGTTGAACGACTGGAGCCGCTTGGCCGGGGTGTCGGCCCAGCGGGTGAGGACGCGGCTCTCCTCGGCGGCCGTCAGGGTCAGGATCGAGCCGTGGCGCTTCTTGTTGCCGCCCATGTCGTAGCTGCCCGACGCCGGGAGGCGGTAGGTGCCGGAGGCAGACGGGTTGGTCGTCGTGACCGGCATGTAGCCGCGGCCTGAGGCGTACTGGTCGAGGTACAGGGCCCACTCGTTGCGGTCCCGGAACTTCAACCACATCGGGCCCTCGACCTGGGAACCGGTCAGGCCGATGCCGGAGAGATCGCCGAGTCGCGTCCACGTTCCCAGGATCGAGTTGCTGCCTTCGAGGGTGAGCTGGCCGTCGCCGGAGGCCCGTACGTAGCGGTGGCTGCCGACGCCTGCCGGCATCTCGACGATCTGGGTGTCGATGAGTTCCTGGGTGCCGGGGCGGTCGATGTAGATCTTCGGGGTGGTGATGGTGCGGAAGTCGGTGGTGTGGGCGTAATAGATACGGTGCTTCGTCTTGCCGTTGAGGGGCACGTTCGTCGCCCAGTACAGGACGTAGTCGTTGGTGGCCGGGTTCCAGATCGCCTCCGGTGCCCAGGCGTTGCGGCCGTCGGGGATGGCTCCGGCGACGTTGAGCAGCCGCGGCGCGGACCAGTTGACGAGGTCGGTCGACTCCCACACCACGAGGTTGCGGCTTCCGCGGTTGATGGCGTCGTCCCACGACTGGCCGCAGTCGATGCACAGGTCGGTCGCGATGATCCAGTACTTGTCGCCGCCCGGGGAGCGGACCAGTGCGGGGTCGCGAACTCCCCGCGTGCCCACCGTGGAACGCAGGGTCATACCGCCGCCGTTGAGGTCTTTCCAGCGCAAACCGTCCGTGCTGTGCGAGAAGTAGAGCTGTTGGCCGGTCTCCCCCTCACCGACGAAGTGCGTCATCAGGTAGCCCGGGTCGGCGGCATCGGCCTGCTGTGGTGCGGTCAGGGCCTGGCCTGTGAACAGCAGACAGGCGGCGATCCAGATCGCCGCCAGCCGTGCGAGAAACGGGGACATGGCGGTCTCCTGCCTTTCTTCGTGTGCCCGAACGACGCGCGACTCCGCGTCGATTCGCCGCTCGGACAGGGCGAGTACGGAGCCACGCCCGAGTGGCTCAGCGGGGTCACGAACGACGCCGGGGCGGCTCGTACGCATACGGAGGAGGTAGTTGCATGCCCATGACAGACAGGCAGGCGTGGGGGCGTTAGGGCCGTTCCCGTCGCGGCCCGGAGATCGGTGGTGGTCGGCTCTTCGTGCGGTCGAGGAGGTGGCGGACGAGGAGGCCGACGCGGCGGCCGCTCACACAACAGGTGGGGTGGTGAGCGGGCGAGTGTCAGCGATCCATGTCCGATATATAGAACAGTGTTCGGAAAGTCGGCGAGACGCTATAGGCGGCCGCGAGAAGGTGTCAAGAGTTAGGACAAGAGGCGGATTGTGTGGGTGGGGCGACGCGATAGCCCTGGTCAACGGTCTGTCACCCCGTCGTGTGGATGCCGTAATCGGCGAGCAACCAGAAGTGGACCCTCACCTGATCCGTCCCCAGCAGGACGGTGACGCGCTCTCCTGCCAGCAGCCGGAACCCGAACTGGCAGGAGAGCGCCGTCAGTTACTCATGTCGCCCACACGCGCCGTGCCCTACCCACGGACACCGAAGCTGTACGAGCCCGACCCAACCTCGAACACGGCGGCCCCGTCCTCCATGCGCAGGAACCGGACGCCCTTTGCGGCGTCCGCGGACCGACCGCCCTCGGTCACCGCCCCACGCGTCTTCGCCGGTACGTGCACCTCCGCGACGGTGCTGACCGGCACCGTCACCTTCAGGTCGAACTCGCCGTCGCGGGCGGCGTTCCACTTGGACGACAGAAGGCCGTAGACGGTCTTGAGGCTTCCGGAGCCCTCCGTCAACCCTCCGCCGGGCACCGGCGCGATGCGGGAGCGCTTGTAGCCGGGCTCGAGCGCCGACAGCCCGCCGATGTTCTGGAGCATCCAGTCGCCCACGGCCCCGTACGCATAGTGGTTGAAGGAGTTCATGTCGACCGGGCCGAAGCTGCCGTCCGGCATGATCGAGTTCCAGCGCTCCCACATGGTGGTGGCGCCGTTGGCGACCTCGTAGCCCCAGGACGGGTAGTCCTTGTGCAGCAGCATCCTGTACGCCAGGTCGTCGCGCCCGATCTTGCTCAGCGCGGGCAGCAGCAGCGGTGTGCCGATGAAGCCGGTCCTCAAGTGGTAGTCGGTCAGGGCCAGTTTGGCGACGAACTTCTCGCCGGCCTTTTCGACCAGTGCCGGATCCGAGATCAGGTCCATGCCGAGGGCCAGCGCGTAACCGGTCTGCGAGTTGCGCATCACGGTGCCGTCCGCTGCGACGTACGCCTTGGTGAAGGCGTCGCGGATGTCGGTGGAGAGCTTGCTGTACTCGGACGCCGCCGCGTCATCGCCCAGGGCCTTGGCCACCTCGGCCATCATGCGGGCGTTCTCGGCGTAGTAGGCGGTGCCCAGGATGCCCTGCTCGGTCGGGTCGTCCAGGTGTAGCCAGTCGTTGGTGAAGAACGTGGTGCGGCCGGGCTCGAGCAGGTCCGCTCCGGCGCTGTCGCGCACGAACTGGAAGAACTTCCGCATGGCGGGGTAGTTCTCGCGCAGGATGCTGGTGTCGTCGTAGGCGCGCCACACGTGGTACGGCACGGTGATCATCACGTCGGACCAGCCGACACCACTTTCGCCGAACTGGCCCTGAGGTGTCGGTACGACCGCTGGCAAGTCCCCATTCCCGTACTGGGAGTTGCGTACGTCTGCCATCCAGTGGGACAGGAACGCGCGGGTGTCGACGAGGTAGTTGGCCGTCGGCGCGAACAGGCTGATGTCTCCAGTCCAGCCGAGGCGTTCGTCGCGGGCGGGGGTGTCGGTGGGGATGGAGAGGAAGTTGCCGCGCTGGCTCCAGGAGATGTTGCTGACCAGCTGGTTGAGCATGCCGTCCGAGGTCTTCAGCGTGCCGGTGGACGGGAGGTCGGATCCCCAGACGACGCCCTTGACGTCGGAGAGCGCGGGCGGCTCGGTCACCCCGGTGATCTCGATGTAGCGGAACCCGTGCTGGGTGAAGGTGGGTTCGTAGGTGATTGTTCCGTTCTCGGCGAAGGTGTAGCGGTCGGTGACCTTGGCGCTGCGGAAGTTGTCGGTGTAGAGGGTGCCGTTCTTGTTGAGCACTTCCGCGTAACGGATCTTGACGGTCTGGCCGGCGGAGCCGGTGAGGGTCAGCCGGGAGACTCCGACCATGTTCTGGCCGAGGTCGTAGACGTACGTTCCGGTGGTGGGCTCGGTCAGCTTCTGGGCCTTGAGCACCTGGGTGCGGCGCACCGGCTCGTCGCTTTGTGGCACCAGGAGGGCGGTACGGGACTCAAGGCTCGCGGCGGGCTCCCACTTCGCGTCGTCGAATCCCGGCCGGCTCCAACCCGAGGGCGCCAGGCGGGCGTCGTACGTCTCGCCGTCCTGCAGGTCGGCCTTCACGTACGGCCCGTCCGCCGCCTTCCACGAACCGTCCGTGGCGATCCACTGGACCGATCCGTCGGTGTAGGTGATACGCATCTTCGCCACGAGCGCGGGGGTGTCCCCGTACTGGCGGCTCCAGCCGAGCCCGACCTTGCCGGCCCACCAGCCGTCGGCCAGGGATGCGCCGATCACGTTGTCGCCGCTGGCGAGTTGCTTCGTCACGTCGTACGTCTGGGACTGGATGCGCTTGTGGTAGTTGGTCCAGCCGGGTGCGAGCACCTGGTCGCCTACCGGCTTGCCGTTGAGCTCCAGTTCGTACAGGCCGAGGGCGGACGCGTACACGCGCGCGGAGGCGATCTTCTTGCCGGTCCTGGTCGCGAAGTCCTTGCGCAGCAGCGGCTGCGGCCGGGCCGTGGGTTGGTAGAGGGCGTCCGTGGTGCCGGACACGACGAGGGCGGAGTCGGTGATGTCACCGCCGGTGAACGGGTTGCGGCCGGACGCGAAGTCGGTGTCGAGCAGGGTGTCGCCGTCGGCGCTGGTCACGACGGTTTCGTGGATGGTTCCGCGTTCGTCGCAGCATGAGTGCGTACGGAAGCCGATGTAGCCCTTGGCGAACGTGGAGTCCGTGAAGGTGTTGACCAGCTTGCCGTCGAGGGTGGTCTTGATGGTGCTGCCCGCCACGTCGTAGCGGACGGTGTGCCGGCCGTCGAGGAGGCTCGCGTTGGTGAACCCGTGGGGCGCGAGATCCACCTGCTGCACTACGGAGTACGTGCCGTTGACCTGCTGGTGGAGTCTCAGCATCGGAGTGGAGCCCGTGACGCTGAACTGCCACATGTAGCCGTTGCTCACATCCGGGGCACGCAGGAACATCCCGAAGGCAGAGCTGTCGAGCTCGAACTCGACCGTGGCGGTGTAGTTAGTCCACTTGTCCAACTCACTCGGGGCGGTGGGGCGCGTGATCCACTGGGCGCCGTCCCAGTCGCCAGGGCTGAGCAGGCCCGTCTCGAAGTGCGCGGGCGCGCTCCAAGGGCTCGCGACTCCCTTGTCGTCCCAGGCACGCACGCGCCAGGAGTAGCGCGTGCCCGCCTTCAGCTCAGGACCGCCGTACCGCACGCCGACCTGGCGGTCGGATGCCACCTTGCCGGACGACCACACATCGGTAGCCCCTGGCGTGCGCCCGACCTGGATCTCGTAAGCCTTCTGCGAGGCCGCCCGTCTGGTCGACATCGACTGCCAGCCGAAGACCGGGTCCTCGGCATCGATGCCCAATGGGTCCACCCGGCCGTTGGTGGTCAGGGCCTTCACGGTGAACGGCGCCTCCAAATCCGATGCCGCGGGGGAGGCGGCCGCCGGCAGGACCGATAGGCCTTCGACCACGGCGAATACGACCAGGCCTCTCAGGAGTACGAGGAAAAGCGAGCGTCTACGTAGCATGCGATCTCCAATCTGAATCGTTTCAAAGCGGCGCCAGTTTTGTGGGCAACGTTTTACGTCCGGAAACGGCTCAACCTTGGGGCGCACGTGCCCGGTGCGTCAAGAGGTGCGTCAGGTAAGTGACTTCCGGGCGCCGACTCGGGCCGGCAGGTGCACAGCTCAGCGGTTGATCCCCCACGGCATGACGAAGCCGTACTTCCACACGTACGCCGACAGAAGTGCCGCGCAGATCGCGACGCCGACCGCGGTCAGGATGAGGTTCCGGCGGCGGACGCGCGGGTCCATGGCGCGCTGGGCGGCCTCGGTGACCTTGTGCTTGGTCCAGCGGAGGATGCGTTGCGCCCAGGCGAACTCGGTGGCCCACAGCGCCATTCCGGCGAAGATCACCAGCCAGCCGGGCCCAGGCAGCGGCAGCAGGATCACCCCCACGACGACGACGGCGAGGCCGATCAGCAGGACACCGGCCCGCCAGCCCAGGTGCAGCGGCCGCGAGCGCCTGATGAACTCCGGCGCCCTGGAGCCCAGCGGCCTCTCGTCCGTCACTTCGCCCACTTCACCGTCGGCCCTGTCTGCGTTCGGCACGTGGATCAGCCCTTCGAAGGGAACGCTGCTCTCACTTCATGGTGCGACGTACGGCGCCGTCCGGCTCACGACGCCGGTACGCGGGTGAACCGGCCAGCCACCCGCAGGTCCGCCTCGATCGCGTCCACCGTCGTACGCAGCTGAGGCAGCACCTCCGCGACGCACTGCTCCGGAGTGCGTCGCGAGCTGTGCATGGCAACGTTCACCGCGGCCACCACCCTGCCCGTGCGGTCGCGGACCGGGACGGCGATGGAGCGCAGGCCCTCCTCCAGTTCCTCGTCGACCAGGGCGTAGCCGTCATGTCGTACGCGATCCAGGACGGCCGTCAGCGCGGACGGGTCCGTGATCGTGCGCGGGGTCAACACCGGCACGGCGGGGGCGGGGCGCTCGGCGGGGGACAGGTCCGCGAGCATCACGCGGCCCAGTGAGGTCGCGTACGCCGGCAGCCGGGTCCCGATCGTGATGTTGACGCTCATGATGCGGCTGGTGGCGACACGCGCCGTGTACTGGATCTCGTCGCCCGCCAGGACCGCCAGCGAAGCCGATTCGTGCAGCAGGCCAGCCAGTTCGGCCAGGTACGGTCCCGCGATCTGCGGGAGCGTCGTGCGCGACAGCGGCGGAAAGCCGAGGCCCAGGACGCGCGGCGTCAGCGCGAAAGTCCGCCCGTGCGAGGTGACGTACCCCAGGTGCTCCAGCGTGATCAGCGCCCGTCGAGCCGTCGCGCGCGCGAGCCCTGTAGCCCGCGCGACCTCCGTGAGCGTCAGCTCGGCGCGTCCCTCGCCGAACGACGTCAGCACCGTCAGCCCGCGCGCCAGCGACTCGACGAACTCCCGGCCCAGCTCCTGCTTCGACGCCCCCGTCCAGACCGCGAGCCCGGACGGAGCGGCCGGAGGAACGGCGATGGCCGCCCCCAGACCGGCGCGCAGATCCCCTTCCATCGCGCGCACGGTCTCCCGCAACCGAGGCAGCAAGGTCTCCCGCAACGAGTCCGCCGTATGCCGGCTGGTGTGACTCACCACGCTCACCACGCAGGCGATACGCCCGCCACCGTGCTCGCGTACGGGCATGGAGACGGCGACAAGCCCCGGCTCGATCAACTGGTCGTCCAGCGCCCACCCCCGCTCGCCCGCCTCCCGCGTACGCTCCTCGAACTCCCCGTCCGCGGTGGGCCGTTCAGCGGGCGGCAAAGCCGGGAAACCCCGGTCCTCGGGATCCGCGGCCCGCCGCTCGCGCCACCGCGCCCAGTCCTGCTCGCTCCACTCCGTGGCGAACAGCGGCCCCGGCGCGGTGCGTTCGGCGGGCAGCAGATCGCCGATCCGGAAGCTCAGCGACATCGCGCGCCGCCGGGTCGCCTGGTGGATAAACCGGATCCCGTCCCGGTCGGCGACCGCCAGCGACACCGACTCGTCCAGCTCGTCCGCGAGCGCGTCGGCCCGCCCGTCCAGCAGCCGGGGCAGCCGCAGCGCGGCCAGATAGGCGTTGCCCAGCTCCATCAGCAGCGGCGCGAGCACGGCGTCTCGCCCATCCAGGCGTACGTACCCCATGCGCTCCAGCGTCGCCACGATCCGGTCGACGGTGGACCTGGCAAGCCCCGTGGACCGCTCAAGGCCGCTGAGACTCGACGTCCCGCCCGCCTCGGTGAGCCGGCGCAGCACGGCGATCCCGCGCATCAGCGGGGCGACGGCTTCCGCGGGCACGGGCGCGTCGGCATCGGGGGTGCCGGGTGCCGGCGTGAGGTCGGTCGATGACATGGGCTCTGGGGTTCTCGGCTTTCCGTGGCGGTGTGTGGAACACCGTAACCACCGCCGACCATCCACCGCCCTACCAGCCGGAGCCGCCCCACCTCACCGACGCGTCACGTACACCCGCGCCTTCCCGTCCCCGTCACTCTCCCCGACCCGGATCCGGATCCCCTCCCGTACGTCCTTGAACTGCCGCCCCGGCCCGAACGCCGCGTCCGACAACTCCGCGTGCACGTTCGGGCTGCGCGTGCACCCCCCGCTGCCCTTGGTGGAGTCGACCACATGGATGGGGCCGTGCCCGGTGTCGACGTCCGCGTCCACCTTGTAGACGAGTACGCCCGGCTTGCAGACGTCCTCGTCGTTGCCGCCGGGGGTGCGCAGCTCGACCGCGTACCCGCGCTTGGCGTCGAGCGGCACGAAGACCAGCTTGCCGCCGCCGCGTTCGGGCAGCGGAGTCAGGACGTGCTCGCTGGTGCCGGGTGCGGTCACGCAGGCGACCTGGTCGTTGTCGAGCCAGCCGAGCTTCCACTTGTGCCAGGCCAGCAGGTCGTTACCGGCTCCCCAGTCCTCGCTCATGATGTCCCAGTGCCCGACCGCGCCGCCCCCGTCCTGGGTGTAGAGGTCGGGCAGGCCGAAGACATGGCCGTTCTCGTGGGGGAGTACGCGGTAGCCGGTTTTGTCGTACGAGCCGGAGCCGTCGTCCTGGCGGCTGTAGATGAAGGACGCGTTGGCGACGGGCGCGCCGTCGGCGACCGGCGCCTCCGCGTTGCCCGCGAAGGTCACCGACAGGACGGTGTCCAGGGCAGAAGGGCCCGCGTTCGGGGTGACCAGGACGTTCAGCAGGTCGTACGCCTTGAAGTCCACCTTCGGATCGGCCACGGAGACGAGGTCCTCGACCAGCTTCCGGTACGCGGGATCGAAGGGGGCGCCGCGTTCTATCCCGTACGCCCTGAAGGGCTTGGGCATGCGCAGCCAGTCGCGGACGGGGGCGGAGGGGCGGTAGTCGAGACGGCCGTACGAACTGGTGCGGAACCAGCGGGTGGTCTGCGGGAAGAACTCCCGGTAGCGGTCGAGCGCGCTGCCCCGGCCGGGGGCGTCGGAGAAGTCGACCATGAGGTTCAGGGCCCGGACGGTGCCGGTGGAACGGGCGTAGCCGGGCGGGGTCGGGATGCCCTCGGAGAGCTGTACGTCCACCGCGCCGCTGATCCTGCACGGGCTGAGCGCCGCCGGGCGGGCCGTCGCGACCGGTCCCGCCGCTGTGAGCGAGTCGGCCGGCAGTCGGCCGCTGTCCGCCGAGGTGCTGACCACCAGCGTCAGCAGGGTCATGGATGCGAGGGCGGCTATGCGGCGGCGCGAACGTATCCGGCGGCTGGCGGGCTGCATGCAGGGGGCCTTTCGCTCCAGGCAGCCTGCTGTTTCCGGCTGCACCCTGTGCGATCACCCTGTTCCGGCCGCCGGTCGGGCGCGCGCTGGAGGAGACCGAACGTGGGCCTCCGGAGGGCTGTGGCCTGGATCACAGAAAAATTCCTCAGGTGGGAAATATCCGGGGAGCGTCTCCCCGTTTAGACCTGTGTCCGAGCGAAACGGGGAGCCCTTCCCCGGATCGCGAACCATCAGCACTCAGGAGTACGCCGTGCAGACCGCAACCCCCGAGCAGCGCAAGGCGCCCCGGCCGCGCGCCGACGCCCTGCGCAACCGGGAGCGGATCGTCACCGCCGCCCGGGAGATGTTCGTCGAGTTCGGCCCCGATGTGCCGCTCGACGAGATCGCCCGCCGGGCCGGCGTCGGCAACGCCACGGTGTACCGCAACTTCCCGGACCGCGACGCACTCGTGCGGGAGGTCGTCTGCTCGGTCATGAACCGGGTCTCCGAACAGGCCGAGGAGATGCTCGCCACGAGCGGCGACGCCTTCGAGGCGCTGTCCCGCTTCGTCCACGTCTCAGCCGACGAACGGGTCAGCGCGCTCTGCCCGATGATGATCGAGACTTTCGACAAGCAGCACCCGGATCTGGTCGCCGCGCGCGAGCGGATGGAGCGGCTGGTCGAAAAGCTCATGGAGCGCGCCCAGGAGGCCGGGCAACTGCGCCGGGACGTGGGTGTCGGAGACCTGATGATCTCCGTATCCCAGCTCTCCCGGCCGCCGGCGGGCGCCATGTGTCTGGCGCACGACCGGTTCGTACACCGTCATCTGCAGCTGTTCCTGGACGGCCTGCGGACACCGGCCCGGTCCGAACTGCCCGGCGCGGCCCCCACCTTGGAGGACCTGCGACGAGCCTGAGCGATTAGTTCCGCGCCCAGCGCAAGTCACCACTCACAACTCACAATTCACGACTCACAACTCACGACTCACAACTCACGACTCACACAAAGACTTCCGGCCGTCACCGACGAAGACGTCACCGACGGATCGTCCCTTTACGTCATCTTTTTTCGCTACGAAGTACCGGAGTGGGTACCCCCATGTCTGAAACAGACCAGGCCACCGCCACCAAGGCGCCGGCTTCCGATCCCAACCGCTGGAAAGCGCTCGTCTTCATCGCGCTCGCCCAGCTCATGGTCGTACTCGACGCGACCATCGTGAATATCGCCCTGCCCTCCGCCCAGCAGGACCTGGGGATATCGGACGGCAACCGGCAGTGGGTCGTCACGGCCTACGCCCTCGCGTTCGGCGGTCTCCTTCTCTTCGGCGGCCGGATCGCCGACCTGTGGGGCCGTAAGCGGGCCTTCGTCGTCGGCCTCATCGGGTTCGCCGCAGCCTCCGCGCTCGGCGGCGCGGCCACCAACGAGGCGATGATGTTCGGCGCCCGCGCCCTCCAGGGCGTGTTCGGCGCACTGCTCGCGCCCGCCGCGCTCTCCCTGCTCGCCGTGATGTTCACGGACGCCAAGGAGCGCGCCAAGGCGTTCGGTATCTACGGTGCGATCGCCGGTGGTGGCGGCGCCGTCGGCTTCATCCTCGGCGGCGTGCTGACCGAGTACATGGACTGGCGCTGGACGTTCTTCGTCAACATCCCGTTCGCGATCGTCGCCGCGGCCGGTGCGTACTTCGTCATCCGTGAGCCGGAGGGCGGCCGCAACCGCAACCCGCTCGACATCCCGGGTGTTCTGCTCTCCACCCTGGGCCTGGTCGCGCTGGTCTACGGCTTCACCCGCGCCGAGTCCGACGGCTGGGGCGACTCCGTGACCGTCGGCATGTTCGTCGCCTCCGCGGTCCTGCTCGCGGCCTTCGTACTCGTCGAGTCCCGCGTCAAGGCCCCGCTGCTGCCGCTGCGCGTGATCACCGACCGCAACCGCGGCGGCGTCTACCTCTCGCTCGGTATCGCGATCATCGCGATGTTCGGCACGTTCCTGTTCCTGACCTACTACCTGCAGATCGTGAAGGGCTACTCGCCGATCAGCACCGGCTTCGCCTTCATGCCGATGATCGTCGGCATGATGGTCGGCTCGACCCAGATCGGCACGCGTCTGATGACCCGCGTTCCCGCGCGGCTGCTGATGGGCCCCGGCTTCCTGGTCGCCGCGGTCGGCATGCTCCTGATGACGCAGCTGGAGATCGGCTCGTCGTACGCCTCGATCATCCTGCCGGCGATGCTCCTGCTCGGTCTCGGCATGGGTACGGCGTTCATGCCGGCCATGTCCCTGGCCACCCTGGGCGTCGAGCCCCGGGACTCCGGTGTCGCCTCCGCGATGGTCAACACCTCGCAGCAGGTGGGCGGCGCGATCGGCACGGCCCTGCTGAACACGATCGCCGCGTCGGCCACGACCTCCTACATCGCGGACAACATCGGCTCCGCGACCTCCCGCTCCCAGCAGCAGCTGGTCCAGCTCCAGGGCCAGGTGCACGGCTACACCAACGCGATCTGGTTCGCCGTCGGCATGCTGGTGCTCGCCGCGGTCATCGTCGGCACCCTCGTCAACGCCGGCAAGCCCGACATGTCGGCGACGCCCACCGGCACGGGCGACGAGGCCGAGGACGAGCTGCCGGTCCCGGTGGTCGCCCACTGACGGGACGGCACGGGGTCTCCCACTGACCCTCGTACGTACGCAGTGGTGGGGACGACTTCGTACGTACGAATCCGGGATCTGCCCGGCTCCATGAGCGGTGGAGCCGGGCAGATCCATGCGCCCCTTTAGGGGCGGGGCTGTCACATTTGCGGCTCCGCCGCGGGGCGCGACCAGCCACGACGGACCCGCAGTCCGACATACATTCCGGAGGCCTGGCGAGCGCCTAGCGAAGCCAGGGCAAATCCGCGCTAGCATCCTTCGGCTCGAGACCCTCGGCGATGATCTGCAGGGCCTCGCCGAAGGCCTTCTGCTGGTCCGGGGAGAGCCGGTCGAAGATGGCCCGGCGGACGGCGTTGACGTGACCGGGCGCGGCCTCTTTCAGGACGGTCATGCCCTGGTCCGTGATGATCGCGAACTGTCCGCGCTTGTCCGAGGGGCAGTCCTCGCGCCGCACCCAGCCGTTCTTCTCCAGCCGGGCGACGGCATGCGAGAGCCGGGACCGCGTGATCTTCATCTTCATCGCGAGTTCGGTCATCCGCAGTCGCCTGTGCGGTGCCTCACTGAGGCATGCGAGCAGAACGTAATAGATGTGCGGCATCTTGGCGTCGCGCTGGAGCTGACGGTCGAGGTGGTCCTCGAGGAGGGCGGTGGCGTGCACATACGCACGCCAGACGAGCTGTTCCTCATCGCTGAGCCAGCGCGGCTCTTCAACGTGTGCCGTATCCATGTATCTACTGTAGACGACCCCTCCTTGAATTTTAAACGAAAGGGAGCTATTGTCCTTTTCAGATAAGTTTAGGTTTCAAGTACGGCTTCAAGTGCTGAGGTCGATCACGAGATCCCGGAGGGGAGCCGCCGCCATGTCCGCCGCCACCGAGGAGCGTTCCGCCCCCGAGCGCATGCCCGCGCTCTACCTCTCGCACGGAGCCCCGCCGCTGGCCGACGACCCCATCTGGCCCGGCGAACTCGCCGCCTGGTCGGCCGGCCTGCCCCGCCCCAAGGCGATCCTCATGGTCTCCGCCCACTGGGAAGAGGCCCCACTGGCCCTCGGCGCGGTCGAGACCATCCCGCTCGTCTACGACTTCTGGGGCTTCCCCGAGCACTACTACCAAGTCCGTTACGAGGCTCCCGGCGCCCCCGAACTCGCCGAGTCCGTACGCAAGTTGCTGCGTGCCCCCGGCACCCCGGTACAGGACATCCCCGACCGCGGCCTCGACCACGGGGCGTACGTCCCGCTCGTCGAGATGTTCCCGGCCGCCGACATCCCCGTACTCCAGATCTCGATGCCCACGCTCGACCCGGTCCGCCTCATGGACATCGGCCGCAAGCTGGCACCGCTGCGCGACGAGGGCGTCCTGATCGTCGGCTCCGGCTTCTTCACGCACAACCTCGCGGCCCTGCGGCACACGGGCGGCGGCGTGCCCTCCTGGTCGAGCGAGTTCGACGACTGGGGACGCGCCGCCCTGGAAGCCGGTGACATCGACGGACTGCTCGACTTCGAGCGCAAGTCCCCGGCGGGCCGCCTCGCCCACCCCCGCACCGAACACTTCGCCCCGCTCTTCGTGACCATGGGCGCGGCGGACGCGGCCGGCGAACTGAAGAACCAGAAGTCCGTCATCGAGGGCTTCTGGGTGGGCATGGCCAAGCGGTCGGTGCAGTTCGGCTGAGCATGGCCAAGCAGTCGGTGCAGTCCGGCTGAAGGGTGTTCCCGTACGAGCGGAGCCCCTAGAGTTCTTTCTCGTACCAGGCCACGTCCCAGTACCGTCCGAACTTCCGCCCGACCTCGCGATACGTGCCGACGTAGCGGAAACCGAAGCGCTCGTGGAGTCGTACGGAGGCCTCGTTCGGCAGGGCGATCCCCGCGTATGCCCGGTGCAGGTCCTCGTGAGCCAGATCCTCGAACAGGGACTTGTAGAGCAGCGTGCCGATGCCGCGCCCGCCCGCATCCGGGGCGAGGTAGACGGTGACCTCGACGGAGGTGCCGTAGGCGGGCTTGGCTCGGTAAAGGCTGGATGTGGCGTAACCCAGAATCTCCTGTGAGTCCACGTCCACGGCAACCTTCAGGCGGTGCGGACCGTCTTCAGGGTGGGAGAGCAGCCAAGGGCGGCGTTCTTCCGGAGTGAAGACCGCGGTATCGAAAGTGATAGGCGTCTCGCGTACGTAGTGGTTGTAGAGGTCGGTGAGAGCGACGAGGTCATCCTCGACTCCCGGTCTGACCAGCACCTCTGTACGTTTCGACGACATCTGGCCTCCCTTTGTGGCGGCACAGGGTACTGCAAGATCAGAAAAATTGAGGGGCAGGTTGGGAATTCTGTCCGGATTCCAGTCGTTGAATCCATCGGATGCAGGGCACCCGGAAGGGTGGCCGAACCCCCACAGATGACCCGCAAGCCCACCACGCAAGGGAGCACGCATGGCAACCCGTGCCGTCGCCCGTCACAAGTCCGCCTCTGGCGAGACCGACGCGGTACGCAGCGTTCGCGCGGGCGAGATCGCCGACCGGGACCTGGTCGGCATGTACCTCGACGAGATAGCGCGTACACCGCTGCTCGACGCCGCCAAGGAAGTCGAGCTGTCCCAGATCATCGAGGCGGGTGTGTTCGCCCAGCAGATCCTCGACGGTGAGGTGACCGACGCCAAGGCCGACGCCTCCCGTGAGGAACTGGAAGCGCTGGTGGCCGACGCCGAGCGGGCCAAGGACATCTTCATCCGCTCCAACCTGCGCCTGGTCGTCGCGGTCGCCCGCCGCTACCCCCGTAGCGGGCTTCCGCTCCTCGACCTGATCCAGGAGGGGAACGCGGGCCTGGTGCGCGCGGTCGAGAAGTTCGACTACCGCAAGGGCTTCAAGTTCTCGACGTACGCGACCTGGTGGATCCGTCAGGCCATCACGCGCTCGATAGCCGACCAGTCGCGCACCATCCGGCTCCCCGTCCACCTGGTGGAGGAGCTGGGCCGGATCCGCCGAGTGCAGCGCGAGTTCAACCGCGAGCACGGGCGGGAGCCGGAGCCCGCGGAGATCGCCAAGGAGTTGGGCTCGAACCCGGAGCGCGTCATCGACGTCCTGGACTGGGCCCGTGACCCGGTCTCGCTGAACATGTCGGTGGACGACGAGGGCGACACGCAGTTCGGCGACCTGCTCGAGGACACCTCGGCGGTCTCGCCTGAGCAGTCCGTACTCACCCTGCTGCGCAGCGAGGAGCTCGACGACCTGATCGGACGGCTCGACCAGCGCACGGCCTCGATCATCAAGATGCGGTACGGCATCGAGGACGGTCGCGAGCGCACGCTCACCGAGGTCGGCAAGGAGCACGGCCTCACCCGCGAGCGCATCCGCCAGATAGAGAAGCACGCACTGCTGGAGCTGAAGAAGCTGGCCCGCCAGACCGGCTTCGACGCGGCGGCGTAACGCTCGGCCACCGCCTCGCGATGAGTCGCACACCACACGCTTCAGACCCGCATCAACCGCTCGAGCCCGGGCACAAGCCCCGAGGGCTCCCAGAACCAAGTCCCGACGCTATCCCCCCCGGCGCCGGGACTTCCCCAGAGCCGAGCCTCCGGCGCCTCTCCCCCTGGCGCCGGGGCTCGGCTCCATCTTTGTAGCGGGATGGGGATAGAAGAAGGGCCACCCCGGACCTGAACCCCGGGGTGACCCTGTGGACACATTGTGTCACGGGGGCAGGTCCTGCGGCCCCTACAGGCTGAGGGGGACCTGTGAAGTAAGGGGAGGATGGCGCCCCTTTTAGGGGCGCGGGGCTGTATCAATTTGCGGCTCCGCCGCGTGGGCGCGACAAGCCACAACGAACCCGCAGGTTCGAACCGGCCCCCTCGGCGGAGCCGTCAGCCCGGGCCCGCCGCCCGAGAAAGGCGCCCCCCCAAGTCCCGTACACACTGCACAAGTTCCACAGGTGCATGCACCGTGAACTCGCAGTCCACCATCGCCAACCGCACCGCCATCCACTCCACCGAGTCCCCCACGGTGGCCCGGAGCCGGCAGCTCTGGTCGTCGATTGGCTCGGGCGCACCGAGCCATTTGGGCAGGCGGGCCGCGATGGAGTCCGCGGGTGCCGCGAACGTCACGTCCAGCTCGTACGTCTGCTGCCATGCGTACATCGACTGCCGCAGATACTCGGCCGCATCCCCCGTCGGCAGCTCGCGCGGCGCGAAGCGGGCGCCCGTCGCGAAGGGGTCGGAGACCCGGTCGACGCGGAACGTACGCCAGTCCTCGCGGTCGAGGTCGTACGCGACGAGGTACCAGCGGCGGCCGGTCGACACCAGACGGTACGGCTCGGTCAGGCGCTTCGAGGGCGTGCCGTCCCCCGAGCGGTAGGCGAACCGCAGTCGCTCATGGCCCGCGACCGTCGAGGCCATCACGGTCAGCGTCTCGGGCGCGATGCTCGCCCCGTCCCCGCTGGTCAGGGGAGTGGTCGCGGCCTGAAGCGTGGAGACACGGTGGCGCAGCCGGCCCGGCAGGACCTGCTCCAGCTTGGCGAGCGCCCGTACGGAGGCCTCGTCGACGCCCTCGAGGGCGTGCCCGGCACCGGCCCGCAGCCCGACCGCGATCGCCACCGCCTCCTCGTCGTCGAGCACGAGCGGCGGCATGGCCTTCCCGGCGACCAGCCGGTATCCGCCGTCCGCGCCCATCGTCGCCTGCACGGGATATCCCAGTTCCCGCAGCCGGTCCACATCCCGCCGTACGGTCCGCCGTGACACCCCGAGGCGGTCGGCGAGCTCGCCGCCGGGCCACTCGCGCGGGGTCTGGAGGAGGGAGAGGAGCGTGAGAAGCCGGGCCGGAGTGTCGGTGGTCATGGGGTGTCTCCCTCTCAGCGTTTCCGTTTTCTTGGCTACTTCGAGGATGCCCGACCAGTAGGACACGATCTGACCTACTAGACCTCTAACTTCGAAGCATGACTTCCACCGAGACCCCTCTCAACAGTCCGGCCGACAAGGCCGACCGGCGGCGATGGATCGCCCTCGCCATCGTGATGACCGCGGCCTTCATGGATCTGGTCGACGTCACGATCGTCAACATCGCGATCCCCTCGATCCAGCGGGAGGCCGGTGCGTCGTACGGCCAGATCCAGTGGATCACGGCCGGATACGCGCTCGCCTTCGCCGCCGGTCTGATCACTGGAGGGCGGCTCGGCGACATCCACGGCGCCTCTTCCTCATCGGCATCGGCGGATTCACGCTCGCGTCCGCGCTGTGCGGCTTCGCGGTGAATCCCGACATGCTCGTCGCCTCCCGCATCCTCCAGGGCGGAATGGCCGCGCTGATGGTGCCGCAGGTGCTGTCGATCGTGCACGCCACCTTCCCGGCGCACGAACGCGGCAAGGTGTTCGGCCTGTTCGGCGCGGTCGTCGGACTCGGAGCGGTGTCCGGTCCGCTGCTGGGCGCGCTGCTGACCGAGTGGAACCTGTTCGGGCTCGAGTGGCGGCCGATCTTCCTCATCAACCTGCCGGTGGGCATCGCGGGCCTCATCCTCGGCCGCCGCTACATCACCGAGTCCAAGGCCCCGCACGCCCTAAAGCTGGACCTCGTCGGCGTCGCCCTCGTCACCCTCGGCCTGCTGATGCTGCTCTACCCGCTGATCCGCGGTCGTGAGCTGGGCTGGCCGATGTGGGGTTACGTCTCGATGGGCGGCGCGCTTGTCGTGTTCGCGGCGCTGGTGGCGTACGAGAAGAGGAAGACCGTGCGGGACGGTTCGCCGCTGATCGAGCTCTCCCTGTTCAAGGTGAAGAGCTTCGCGGCGGGCATCGCGGTGCAGACGGTCTTCGGGATCGCGCTGGGCATCTTCTTCCTGGTGTGGACGTTCTACATGCAGACCGGCCTCGGCTGGGGCGAGTTGAAGGCCGGACTGACGGGCGTCCCCTTCTCGATCGCGGTGTCGTTGGCGGCCGGGCTGTCGGTGCAGAAGCTGACGCCGCGGTTCGGGCGGAAGGTGCTCCAGGCGGGCGCGCTGATCATGGCCCTCGGTGTCGTGATCTACATCTGGGAGTCCGAGCGGTACGGCCTGACCATCGCCCCGTGGCAGATGGCGCTTCCCCTGGTGGTCATGGGCGTGGGCATGGGCCTGATCGTGGCCCCGCTGACGGACGCGATCCTCTCCGAGGTGCCCCGCGAGCACTCGGGTTCGGCGTCCGGCCTGATCAGTACGGTCCAGCAGATGGGCAACGCGCTCGGGCTCGGCCTGGTGTCCGTGGTCTTCTTCGGCACGATGTCCGACCACCTGCCGCGGGCCGAGGTGGGCGCGGCCTTCGTCGACGCCTTCCAGAACGCGCTGATCTGGGTCGCCGCGGTGATGACGGCCATCTTCCTGCTGATGTTCGCCCTGCCGAAGCGCCCGGCCCAGCACGTGGAGGGCGCCGAGCCGACGCCCGCCGTCGCCACGGACAAGGAGCCCGAACTCGTGGGCTGAGGCGATCAGTTCACGCCGACGTGGCTCAGTCACAGGCCCGGTCCCACTTGGGACCGGGCCTGACGGCTGTCCCGTGACCGGTGCTACGCGACCCACGCCCTTGCCTTGCTGGCTCCTTCCGGACGATGTCCGTTCGTGCCCACTTTTACTTCCGCACCCGTTTACATGGCTGAAATCCGGGCGTACTCTACGAGTGAAACCACACGTTCGGGCATGAGCGGAGGCGAACGGACATGTACGCACCGGAGCGGCAGCAGGAGATTCTCCGGCTGGCGCGTGACGGTGGCCGCGTGGACGTGGTGTCGTTGGCCGAGGAGTTCCAGGTCACGGCCGAGACGATCCGGCGGGACCTGAAGGCGCTGGACCGCGCGGGGCTCGTTCGCCGGGTTCATGGCGGTGCCATCCCGGCCGGCCGGCTCGACTTCGAGCCCGACCTCGCCGAGCGCGAGACCACCGCGGCCGACGAGAAGGACCGCATCGCGAAGGCCGCGCTCGCCGAACTGCCCAGCAACGGCACGATGATTCTCGACGCGGGCACGACGATCGCCCGGCTCGCCGGGTCCCTCCCGCTGGAGACCACGCTCACCGTCGTGACGCACAGCCTCCCCATCGCGGCCCGCCTGGCCGACCACCCGGGCATCCAGCTCCACCTCGTCGGGGGGCGCGTGCGGCACCGTACGCGCGCCGCCGTCGACGCCTGGGCGCTGCGGGCGTACGGCGAGATCCGCGCCGATGTCGTCTTCCTGGCCACGAACGGCTTCTCCCTCGACTACGGACTGACCACGCCCGACCTCGCCGAGGCCGCCGTGAAGCGCGCTGCGGCAGCCGCCGCACGCCGGGTGGTGCTGCTCGCCGACTCCGCCAAGCACGGCCAGGAGCACTTCGCGCGCTTCGGTGCCATGGCCGATGTGGACGTTCTGATCACCGACAGCGGGCTGAGCCCTGAAGACGCCACCGCCCTCAAGCGCGGCGGCACGGAAGTGGTGCGTGCATGATCCTCACCGTCACCCCCAATCCCTCGCTCGACCGGACCTACGAGATTCCCTCGCTCGACCGCGGCGAGGTCATCCGGGCCACCGGCGAACGCATGGACCCGGGCGGCAAGGGCGTCAACGTCTCGCGGGCGGTCACCGCGGCCGGCCGACGCACCGTCGCCGTACTGCCGCTGGGCGGCGCCCCCGGCTCACTCGTCGCGGACCTGCTTCACGCGCAGGGCATAGAGGTCGCGCCGGTCCCGGTCGCCGGGCCGACGCGCTCCAACATCTCCCTCGCCGAGGCCGACGGAGTACTGACGAAGATCAACGCACCCGGACCCGAACTCACCTCCGCCGAAGAGGAGTTGCTCCTGGAGACGGTACGGGCCCAGTCCCGCGACGCCTCCTGGATCGCCTGCTGCGGCAGCCTGCCGCGAGGCCTCGCCCCCTCCTGGTACGCCGCACTGGTTGCCCGGGCGCACGCCGCCGGCACCCGGATCGCCCTGGACACGTCGGGACCGGCCCTCCTCGCGGCCCTGCGCGAGCGACCCGACGTCGTCAAGCCGAACGCCGAGGAACTGTCGGAAGCGGTCGGCCGCCCCCTCGCCACCATCGGCGACGCGGTCAAGGCCGCCGAGGACCTGCGGGAACGGGGCGCCGGTGCGGTGCTGGCCAGCCTCGGCGCGGACGGGCAGCTGCTCGTCGAGGCCTCGGGCGTGTGGTTCGGCAGCGCGCGAGTCGACACGGTCCGCAGCAATGTGGGCGCGGGTGACTCCTCGCTCGCCGGTTTCCTGATCGCCGGCGGCAGCGGTCCCGACGCCCTCGCCTCCGCCGTCGCCCACGGCGCCGCGGCCGTCCAGCTCCCCGGCAGCGTCATGCCGGGCCCGGCGGACCTCGACCCGGACGCCGTGACCGTCACCTCGACGGTTCCGGTCGACCGCGTACTCACGGAGCCGGTCTCATGAACTTCCTTACCGCTACCGCTAGTTCGGCCTCCGCAGCCCGTACGTCTCGTATGCCTCGTACGGCCCCTGGATCGGCCCTGAAGCGGTGGGGCCTGCCCCTCCCCGCCGCAGCCACGGGGAGGCGGGGCTTCCCCGGCCCCGCCTCCGCCTTCCCCGCTGACCTCGACGTATGTGACACTTCCGGCAATTCGGTCACGGTCGAGCGCGACACATCTGAATGCAGCCGGTCTGAATGCAGCCTGTCTGAACGCACCGGGTCTGAACGCAGCCGGTCTGAAGGCAGCACCCCCGTCCCCGCCCATGACATCCCCCGGGCGATACGCGTGCGAAGGAGCCCGCGATGAGCGAGATGATCACCGCGGACCTGGTCGACCTCGACCTGTCCGCCGATACGAAAGAAGCGGCGGCGCGCGCCCTCGCCGAGCGCATGGTGGCCAAGGGCCGGGTGACCGACCTGGAGGGCTTCCTCGCCGACGTGGCCGCCCGCGAGGCACAGATGCCGACCGGCCTCGACGGCGGCATCGGCATCCCGCACTGCCGAAGCGAACACGTCACCGAGCCGACGCTGGGCTTCGGCCGCAGCGCCGCCGGGATCGACTTCGGCGCTCCGGACGGGCCCGCCGACCTGATCTTCCTGATCGCCGCCCCGGCCGGTGCCGACGACGACCACCTCACGATCCTGTCGTCGCTGGCCAGGCAGCTGATGAACACCGAGTTCACCTCCGCGCTACGGGCGGTGGACGACCCGGAGGGCGCCGCCGCCCTGATCCGCGGGAACGAGCCCGCGGTGACCGCGCAGGTCGCCACCACGGTGGGCACCACCGAAGACTCCGCAGACACCACAGACTCCGCGGCGGCCCCGGCAGGAGCGGCCTCCGCCGAGGCCGCCGCGGACACCTCGGCCACGGGGACGACGACCGCCGGTGACGGCCCGGCCCCGGCGCCGGGCGCGGAGGCTTCCGCAGTCGGCGTGGCGGCCGAGGCGCCGAGCACCGACGGCACCGACTCCGCCCAGTCCGGCGGCGGCCGGCCGTTCCGCATCGTCGCCGTCACCTCCTGCCCCACCGGCATCGCGCATACGTACATGGCTGCCGAGGCGCTGGAGAACGCGGGCCGCGACAACCCCGACGTCGAGGTCGTCGTCGAGCCGCAGGGCTCGGCGGGCTTCAACCGGCTCGACCCGGCCGTCATCGCCGCCGCGGACGGCGTGATCTTCGCCCACGATGTGCCCGTACGGGAGAAGGACCGCTTCGCCGGGAAGCCGACCGTGGACGTCGGCGTGAAGGCGGGCATCAACCGGCCCGCCGAACTGATCACCGAGGTCCGGGCCAAGGCCGAACGCGGCGAGGCCACCGCGGCCGCCAAGCCCGGCGGTACGCCGGTCGAGCGGACCGGAGAGCCCGGCGAGGGCTACGGCACCAAGCTCCGCAAGTGGCTGATGACCGGCGTCAGTTACATGGTCCCGTTCGTCGCCGCGGGCGGTCTGCTCATCGCCCTCGGCTTCGCGATCGGCGGCTACCAGATCAACGAGGCCAAGCCGGTCACCGAGGTCTTCAACTGGGGCCAGGTCGACAGCTGGGGCGCGCTGCTGTTCCAGATCGGCGGCGTCGCCTTCAACTTCCTGATCCCCGTCCTCGCCGGATACATCGCGTATGGCATGGCGGACCGGCCCGGTCTCGTCCCCGGCTTCGTCGGCGGCATGATCGCCTTCAACATCAACGCCGGCTTCCTCGGCGGCCTGGCCGCCGGTCTGCTGGCCGGTGCGGTCGTCCTCGGGATCCAGAGGATCAAGATCCCTCCAGTGCTGCGCGGCATCATGCCAGTGGTCGTGATCCCGCTGATCTCCTCGATCATTGTCGGCTTCCTGATGTTCGTGGTGATCGGCAAGCCGATCGCCGAGGCCCAGGAGGCCATGACCGACTGGCTCTCCGGCCTCTCCGGCACCAACGCCGTCCTGCTCGGCGTCCTGCTCGGCCTGATGATGTGCTTCGACCTCGGTGGCCCGGTCAACAAGGTCGCGTACGCCTTCGCCGCGGGCGGTATCGCCGTCCAGGACCCGAGCAGCTCCGCGATGAAGATCATGGCGGCGGTCATGGCGGCCGGCATGGTGCCCCCGCTCGGGATGGCCCTGGCCACCACGGTTCGCAAGAAGCTGTTCACCACGGCCGAACGCGAGAACGGCAAGGCCGCGTGGGTGCTGGGCGCCTCGTTCATCTCCGAGGGCGCCATCCCGTTCGCCGCCGCCGACCCGCTGCGGGTCATCCCCGCCTCCATGGCGGGCGGCGCTGTCACCGGCGCGCTGACCATGGCCTTCGGCTCGACCCTCCGCGCGCCGCACGGCGGCATCTGGGTCACGTTCCTGATCGGCAAGCCGTTCCTGTACCTGCTGGCCATCGCGGCCGGCACGGCAGTGACGGCAGGTCTGGTGATCGCCCTGAAGGGCATGCGCAAGGCAAAGCCGGACGGCGAGGCGGACGCCTCCGGCGTCTCGGCAGCGAAGGCTAAGGAGCCGGTGGCTGCCTGAGCTCCACTCCAAGAGACGGGCTGTGGCCCGGGACTTTCGTCCCGGGCCACAGCCCGTCTGACGCATGTCGGCTGCGGGTGCGTGGTGGCTGGTCGCGCAGTTCCCCGCGGGGTGCCTCCGGCGGTTGGGCGGGTGCGGGTGCGTTGTGGTTGCTCGCGCAGTTCCCCGCGCCCCTAGGTGGTTGGTGGGTGCGGGCCGCGGTCCGGTGCGTCAGCCCGTCGCCAACGGGGCATACGACCCCTTGCTGATACAGGGCGCAGGTATGCCCAGACCGAAGCTAAGCGACGGGCATAGGACGCACCGGCCCACGTCCCCTTCCACCGGAGCGAGGGTGCCGGTTTCGTCGGGGTGCGGGCAGTCGCAGGCTTTTCAGGGGCGCGGGGAACTGCGCGACCAGCCACGACGGGCCCGCAGTCGCCCAACCGCCGGAGGCACCCCCCGGGTAGGCGCCCTGCTCAACCGGCGGAGCCAGTGGCACGCCTTTCCATGGCGTCCCGCGCAGCGTCCTCCGTCACATACACCTCGCACATGTGCCGCCCATCCGGCGTCGCCGTGTGCTCGACCTCCCAGAGGGACAGCTCACGCCCGTCCAGCAACAGAAACGCATGCTCGTAGAGCGAGAAGCCCACGCCCCGCCCACCGTAAGGGCGGCCAAACGCCTGCGTGATCTCGTGCGCGAACGCCATCCGCAGCAGCTCGGCCATGTCCTCGCCGGGCCGATCCGCGTTCTCGGCGCGGCGCAGCAACCGGCGCCCGTGGTCCGCCGAGTCGTCGAGCACGTACACATGCCGAGGCTCGGGAACCGGCGCCAGCAGGGCCAGAGTCGGCATCTCGAACTCCGGCTCATCCGGCGGCAGCGGCAAGCGTGCGGTCGCCGTCCGCAGCTCCTCCCGGTCCTCGTACACCTCGTGCTCCACATGGCTGCCGGGCCCGGTGTTGTGGACCAGCTCCCACAGCGTGAGCGCCGAACCGTCGGCGAGCAGCCACGTGTGCCGGTACGTCTCGCGGTGCAGTCCGGCACTGTGGTGCGCGGAGTGCAGCGAACTGTCGTGCGCCAGCGCGCAGTCGAGCAGCCCTATCGTCTCGTCGGAGAGCTCGAAGGAGTTCAGGGCGCGGCCGAGGAGTCGCGCGAGATGCTCCTCAGGAGACTCGGGCGACTCGGGTGGCTCGTACGCTGCCGTCTCGTACGGAACGCTCAAGGTTTCTCCCGGCGTTGCTGCATGTCACCTTGTGGGTGCATACCGTAGCCCCTCAGTCGGACATCATGTCCGGGAACCGAGAAAACGTACGCACAGAAAACGTGGAGCCCGCGTGAGGAGTTCCCGCACGCCCTGACACAGCCTCAATCCGCCCTGGTCAGAAGGGGGCATACGCCCCTTTCCCGTGCGCTCAGGCACGCACACCCCTCGCTCACGGCCGTCACCGCAACCCGCCATACAGCTCCCCGTACGCCGGCCACACCCCACCCGGCCCCTCCACCGACTCGGCGGCCCGTACCGCCCGCACTATCGCTCGCGTCACCAGATCCGCCCCGGCCGCGAGGATCCCGTTCAGCGCGAGGGGGTTCTCCTCCGCCAGCGGACGCGCACCTGTGGCGAGCGCGAACACCGTGTCCCCGTCGTTGAGCAGATGCACCGGCCGTACGGCGCGTGCGATGCCGTCGTGTGCCGTCCCCGCGAGCTTCTGTGCCTGCGCCTTCGACAACTCCACGTCGGTGCCGACCACCGCGAGCGTGGTGTTCAGCGGGGGAGCGCCGTTCTTCGCCGCGGTCTCGGCCAGCCGCACCCGCGCCGCCTCATGCACCTCCTCCGCCGGGTACGTCATACGTCCCTGAAACAGCTCCCCGTACAACGCCCCCGTCAACGGATCCACCGCCGACCCCGCCGCGTTGGCCACCACCAGCGCCGCCACCGTGACACCCGAGTCGAGCACCGCACTCGCGCTGCCGATCCCTCCCTTCATGCTCCCGACCGCCGCTCCCGTGCCGGCGCCCACACATCCCTCCTGGACCGGCGCACCGAACTCGCTCGCCGCTGCCGCCGCCACCGCCTCGCGTCCGGTCGCCGCATCGGGCCTGGACCGAAAGTTGCCGCCGCGCCCCAGGTCGAAGACACAGGCCGCCGGGACGACCGGCACCACATGCGCCGGGTCGGGCCCGACGCGCACCCCCCGCCCTCTCTCCTCCAGCCAGGCCATCACGCCCGCCGCCGAGTCCAGTCCGTATGCACTGCCGCCGGTCAGGACCAGTGCCTCGACCTTCCGCACCAGGTTGCGCGGATCGAGGGCATCGGTCTCCTTGGTGCCGGGGCCGCCGCCGCGGACGTCCACGGCAGCGACGGCACCGCCCTCCGGAGCCAGGACCACCGTCGTGCCGGTCAGCCAACCGCCGCCGGTCCGCGTGGCATGCCCCACGCGCAGCCCGGCTACATCTGTCAGAGCGCCAACTGTCATGCCACCCAGTCTCACCCCCAGGGCCGTACCCTGAACGAATGAGCAGCACCACAGTCCCCGAACCCCAGCCTGCGCCTTCCGAGGGCGTGGCCCCGGCCCTCCGGGACTCCCGCAAGCCCGCGCTGGTCTTCGATGACCCATTGAGTCGGCAGTCCGAGGACGACACGGACCGCGGGTGGGGCGAGCGGCCCAGCGGTGACAGCGCCGGAGATCTGGCCCGCTTCCTGGACGAGAAGCCGCCCCACCACCTCTGAGCCCACCACTTCTGAGCCCACCACCTTTGAGCCTGGTCGGCCCGACGAGCAGCAGTCGCTATCGCTCGGTATGCCCGGACCCGCGCTGTGCCACCAGGGCGTCGCGGATCTCCTTGAGGACCTCCAGCTCGGTCACCTCGATGACCTCGTGGGTGCTCTCCTTCTCCTTCTGGCGGGCCGCCTGCCGGGCCAGATACTTGGCCATCGGCAGCACCATCAGGAAGTAGACGACGGCGGCGGTGATCACGAACGAGAGCGTCGCGCCGAGCACCGAGCCCCACATGATCCGGACGCCCTCCGCGGTGGCGCCAGTGCCTCTGCAGGGTTCCTTGATGCAGGAGCTGTAGTTGTCCAGGTTCTTTGTGCCGATCGCCCCCACCAGGGGGTTGATGATCCCCTGCACCACGGAGTTGACGATGTTGGTGAAGGCCGCGCCGATGACCACCGCTACTGCCAGATCGACGACGTTCCCGCGCATCAGGAAGGTCTTGAAGCCCTCCCAGAGGCTCGGATCCTTCTTGTTCTCGCTCACCAGGGAGCCCCTCTTCAGCCGTACGAGTTGTGGAACAAACAGCTCCGCAACCTACGGCAGGGCGTGGCATGCCCGCCCAATGCCCCAGACAAAACGAGGGACTTGACAGCCAGCCGGTGATCCTCTTGAACAGACTCAGCACAGGGTCACCGCCAATCGCGAGGTCGCCCCCGCTCCGGCCAGCCGCACCGCCGTCTGCCGTGGCACGGACAGCACGACCAGCGCACCGCCCTCGGCCACACCGTCCAGGGCCTCCGGCACCTTCGTCACCCGCACCCCGCGCGCGACCACCCGGGCATCGCCGCCACCCGCCGCCGACTCCTCAGCCGCGACGACATCGACACGATCGCCCGGCCGCAACAGCCGTACCGTCGCGCCGTCGGCGATCCGCACCGGCGCCGTCACCATCTCGACGGCGCGCCGCTTCCGTACGGGATCGTCCGCCACTCTCGACTCCGCCGCGACAGGCGGTGTACCGGCGGAGGGGGCCCGCGCCCGGCCGGCGTCCCGCGGCCCCGCGGCAACCAGCGCGGCAGCGGTCACGGCGAGCCCCGCGGCCACGGCCCGCCTTTTGTGCCGTACGAGCCGCCGCAGTTGATACCGCCCGCCACGCACCCGCACGGGGGTGAAGTGCGGTACCTCGCAGGTACCGGGCGCGTCCGTGCCCAACGGGCGCGGAAAGGAAGGGAGTAGCGACACGGGAACCACCACCAGCGGTCGGGATTTCGGCTTGCGATGCCAGATTGCGGCCTCGCGCCGAATCCCGCTCGGGCCCGTGGACAACCGGCCGATTGTGGACAACTCGCTCACCCGAAGGGGAAGTTCCGCCCCCCCAACCGAGCCGGCCACGAAGCCATTGAGCCAGCCACGCCACCACCGAGCCGGCCAAGCTGCCATCGAGCCGACTGCGGAGCCAGCGAGCCGTCCACAGAGCCGACCCGGGCGCAGCCAGCCGCCCGGCCAAGCCCCCACGCCCGCCCTACGGCAGCTCGAACCCCGGATCCATCCCGCCCAGCGCCTTCGCGCACAGGCAATCCCGCGCCCCGTTCTCGGGCAGCCCCGCCACCGCGTCGAACAGCACACCCCGCAGCCGTTCCACATTCGCCGCGAACACCTGCAGCACCTCCTCGTGCGAGACGCCCTCGCCGGTCTCGGCCCCCGCGTCGAGGTCGGTGACCAGGGTCAACGACGTGTAGCAGAGCTCGAGTTCACGGGCGAGCGTCGCCTCGGGGTGCCCGGTCATGCCGACCACCGACCAGCCCTGCGCCTGGTGCCACAACGATTCGGCACGGGTGGAGAACCTCGGCCCCTCGACCACCACGAGCGTCCCGCCGTCCACCGGCTCCCAGTCCTGGCCGCGGGCCGCCTCCAGCGCGGCCTCGCGCCCGACGGGGCAGTACGGGTCGGCCAGGGACACATGCACCACGTTCGGCACCTGGCCGCCGGGCAACGGCATCCCGTCGAAGTACGTCTGCTCCCGGGACTTCGTACGGTCCACCAGCTGGTCCGGTACGAGCAGCGTGCCTGGCCCGTACTCCGGACGCAGCCCGCCGACCGCGCAGGGCCCGAGCACCTGACGCGCCCCGACGGAGCGCAGCGCCCACAGGTTCGCGCGGTAGTTGATGCGGTGCGGCGGCAGATGGTGGGCGCGGCCGTGGCGGGGGAGGAAGGCGACCCGCCGCCCGGCGATCTCGCTCAGGAAGAGGGAGTCGCTGGGCGCCCCGTAGGGCGTGGCCACCTGTATCTCGGTCACGTCGTCGAGGAAGGAGTAGAAGCCCGAGCCGCCAATGACGCCGATCTCGGCGTTCTCCGTGTTCGCCATGACCGCACCCTAACCGGGCCCGGAAACGCCGCGGACCCCGCCGTCGTACGACGACAGGGTCTCGTAAGAAAGCCTTACGCGGCCGAGCTGCTGCTCGAGGAGGTGCCGGTGCCGGACGACGACGAGTCCGAGGAGGACGAGGTCGTGGAGGACGACGAGGTCGAGGCGGCGGCAGTCGACGAGGAGGACGACTTGGCAGTCGAGCTGCTCGAAGAGGAGCCACGGCTGTCGTTGCGGTAGAAGCCGGAGCCCTTGAAGACGATGCCGACCGCGGAGAACACCTTCTTCAGGCGGCCATCACAGTTGGGGCATTCGGTCAGGGCGTCCTCGGTGAACTTCTGCACCACCTCGAGGCCCTCGCCGCACGCGGTGCACTGGTACTGGTAGGTCGGCACTTTGTCTTCCTCCTGGCACTCTCACTCGATGAGTGCTAACGACCATCAATAGTGACCTATTCCTCGCGTTCAGTCCACTGCCAGCGGTACGCGGTGACCGACGCCACGTGCGACGGTCCGTCCGACCGGCCTGGGCGTGAGCCTCGAGCGCAAGGCCACGAGCGTCGCCAGAGCCAGCAGCGTTCCGACCGTCGGGACGAGGAAACCGGCGCCGTCCCAGAGGCGGTCCTCCAGTTGCCCGGCGACGGTGACGGCCGCCGCCTGTCCGAGCGCCACTGCGCCGGTCAGCCAGGTGAAGGCCTCTGTGCGGGCACCTGCCGGAACCAGGCCGTCGACCATGGTGTAGCCGGTGATCAGGGCGGGCGCCACGCACATGCCGACCAGGAAGCCGACCCCGGCGAGGGCGACCACGGAGTGCGCGGTCAGCAGACCGGTGGCGGTGAGGGCCAGTGCCGCGTACCCGATGACCAGACGCCGGCGAGGAGCCCTCTTCCAGGCGATGGCGCCGCAGACGGTCCCGGAGAGCATGTTGCCCGCGGCGAAGGTGCCGTACAGGACGCCGTTCAGGCCGGGCTCGCCGATCGACTCGGTGAACGCGGCGAGCGAGACCTGTAGACCGCCGAAGACGGAACCGATGCCCAGGAAGGCCACGATCAAGACGCGTACTCCAGGGACCGAGACAGCGGAAACGTGCTCCACGCGCGCGTGCCCGTCGAGACGTACAGCGGGCTGAGTGCTCTTCTGGGCCGCGAACAGCAGACCGCCGACCAGGGTCAGCGCGGCCTCCGTGAGCAGGCCCGCCGCCGGGTCCACGGTGGTGCACAGGGCGGTCGCGAGCAGCGGGCCGAGGACGAAGGTCAGCTCGTCGGTGACGGACTCGAAGGCCGCCGCGGTGGTCATCAGGGGCGAGCCTTGGAGCCTGACGCCCCAGCGGGCCCGCACCATGGGGCCGATCTGCGGCACGGAGGCGCCGGTGGGGACGGCCGCCGCGAACAGCGTCCACAGGGGAGCGTCCGCGAGCGCGAGCGCCGTCAGGGAGAGACCCGCCACGGTGTGGACGAGGATGCCGGGCACCAGGACGGTGCGCTGCCCGTGACGGTCGGCGAGACGACCGGTGAGGGGCGCGAACAGCGCCATGGAGACACCGGTCGCGGCGGCGACGGCGCCGGCAGCCCCGTACGAGCCGGTGGTGTGCTGCACGAGCAGCACGATGGAGAGGGTCAGCATCGCGAACGGCTGCCGTGCGGCGAAGCCGGGGAGCAGGAACGTCCAGGCGCCGCGGGTGCGCAGCAGTTGCCCGTATCCGGGGCGGGAGGTGACCGATGTCCTGGCGGACTCGGAGGTGACCGTGGATGCCACGGCCGTGCCTTTCTGCCGCCTGGTAGCGCGACCCCTTTATTGCTGGTTCGCCTCCGGGGCGCTCAAGTCGGTGATGAGGGCGCGACCGTGCTCAACCCTTCGGGCCTCCGCGCGCTCGCGCCCTCATCACCGACGCGCCCCTTCGGCTCACCCTGCGGGGGGCGCCGAGAGCTGTCCTCTTGCGCGGAACTGCGGTAGATACCGGGCCCCTGGAAGGGCAGCGGCCGCCATACGGTCGCGCCAGCTCTGCGTCAGGCAGAGGTGGATCGATCTGAGTGCGCCTTCATCGTACAGGTATCAATCACCGTGCCCCTGGGAAAGCCAGATCCCGAACAGCATCCCCCTACGAAGTGCCGTTCCCGCCCGTCCCGAGCCACCCCGCCAGCTTGCCGCCCTGCCCGACCGCCCGCAGTCGCCGCTCGGCCGCGTCCCGGACGGGGTCCGTGGCGACCACGAGGAGTTCGTCGCCGCGTTGCAGGATTGTCGTGGGCAGTGGCACGAACGATTCACCGTCACGTACGACTAGCGTGACGGCGGCCCCTGGGGGCAGCCGCAGCTCGTTGATCTCGACGCCGTGCATTTTCGACCCCTCCGGGATGGCGACCGACAGCAAATGTCCGCGCAGTCGCTCCAGGGGCGCCGATTCGATGCCCAGGTCGGCCGCCTCGGCGGCGGACTTGTCCAGGCGCAGCTTCCGGCCCAGCCAGGGCAGAGTCGGGCCCTGTACGAGGGTGTAGACGACGACCAGTATGAAGACGATGTTGAAGATGCGACGGCTTTCTTCGATGCCGCTCACCATGGGGATCGTGGCCAGGATGATGGGCACCGCGCCGCGCAGCCCCGCCCAGGACATCAGGACCTGCTCCCGCCACGGCAGCCGGAACGGCAGCAGGGCTACCACGACGCTCAGGGGGCGCGCCACCGCGGTCAGCACCAGGCCGATGGCCAGCGCGGGCCAAAAGTCGTCCTCCAGTTCATGTGGCGTGACAAGCAGGCCGAGCAGGACGAACATGCCGATCTGGGCGATCCAGCCGAGCCCGTCGGCGAAGCCGCGGGTGGCCGGCCAGTGCGGCAGCTTCTGGTTGCCGAGCACCATCGCCGCCAGATACACGGCGAGGAAGCCGCTGCCGTGGGCGAGCGCCCCGCCCGCGTACGCCATGACCGTGATGGCCATCACGGCGATCGGGTAGAGGCCGGAGGCGGGCAGTGCCACATGGCGCAGCCCGTACGAGCCGACGAAGCCCACCGCGAGCCCGATGGCCGCCCCGATGGCCAGCTCCAGGATTATCTTGCCGATCAGCGCGTACCAGTGCTCCACCGGACCGGCCGTGGAGAAGGCGACGACGAGGATGACCACCGGAGCGTCGTTGAAGCCGGACTCGGCCTCCAGCATGCCCGTCAGGCGCGCGGGGAGGGGCACCTTGCGCAGCACCGAGAAGACCGCCGCCGCATCCGTCGAGGAGACCACCGCGCCGACGATGAGCGCCTGCCGCCACTCCAGGTCGATCAGGTAGTGGGCCGCAGTGGCCGTGACGCCGACGCTCACCGCGACCCCCACCAGCGCCAGTGACGAGGCGGCCGGAAGCGCCGGCTTGATGTCCTTCCACTTCGTGCCGAGACCGCCCTCGGCGAGGATCACGACCAGGGCCGCGTACCCGAAGACCTGGGTCAGTTCGGCGTTGTCGAACTGGATGCCGCCGACGCCGTCCTGCCCCATGGCGACGCCGATGCCCAGGTAGACGAGCAGGCTGGGGAGCCCGCTGCGCGAGGAGATACGAACCGCTGCCACCGCGACGAGCAGAACGAGAGAGCAGACGAGCAGGAGCTGGTTGAGGTGGTGGACAGTCAGCGGGTGCTCCCCTCTCGGCCATGCAAGTACTTCGTTACTTTACCTAACTCTTGACGCTTTCTTGACGATCGGAGATGTGGCCCCGATCGCCTTGAGCCGCACGTTCCGGACTCCGCGTCAGGGCGCGTCGGGCCCTGACCTATGGTTGCTCCTGCGTTCAGTCAAAAGCACGGCCCCGCCTGCCGCTCGCGTGAGGACAGCAAGGACAGCGATGCCCCCCAACACCACCTCTTCTTCCGGTCAGACGCGCGGCAAGTCCGGCAGGAAGAAGGGGCGCAGAGCCCGTCTGATCCTGATCGTCCTGGTTCTGGCCATCATCGGGGGCGTCGGTTTCGGGGCGTTCTGGACCATCGGCACCGTGCGCGCCTCCTTCCCGCAGACCAAGGGATCGGTCGAACTGGACGGTCTGTCAGGACCGGTGGACGTCAAGCGTGACGCCAACGGCATCCCGCAGATCTACGCCGATACCGACGAGGACCTGTTCATGGCGCAGGGCTACGTCCAGGCGCAGGACCGGTTCTACGAGATGGACGTACGCCGCCACATGACGTCCGGCAGGCTCTCCGAGATGTTCGGCAAGGGCCAGGTCGACAACGACGAGTTCCTGCGCACCCTCGGCTGGAAACGTGTCGCGGAGGAGGAGTACAAGACCAAGCTCTCGGCCGAGACGAAGAAGTACCTCCAGGCGTACGCCAAGGGAGTCAACGCCTACCTCAAGGGCAAGGACGGCGACGACATCTCCCTGGAGTACGCGGCGCTCGGCTTCTCCAACGACTACAAGCCCGCGGAGTGGACTCCGGTCGACTCGGTGTCCTGGCTCAAGGCGATGGCCTGGGACCTGCGCGCCAACATGCAGGACGAAATCGACCGCTCATTGATGACCAGCCGCCTCGGCCCGCAGCAGATCGAGGACCTGTACCCGCAGTACCCGTACGACCGGAACAAGACGATCGTCCAGGAGGGCGAGTACAACCGGACTACCGACGAGTACGAGCAGAGCGGCGGCACGAACGCCTCCGAAGGGGGCTCCGGGCTCGCCGGCGGCGCCACGGCCCCGGACGGTCTCCAGAGCCAGCTGTCGGGCCTCTACGACGAACTGGACGACGTCCCCACGGCCGTCGGCGTGAACGGCAACGGCATCGGCTCCAACTCCTGGGTCATCGGCGGCGCCCACACCATCAGCGGCAAGCCGCTTCTCGCCAACGATCCGCATCTGTCGCCGTCGCTGCCGTCGGTCTGGTACCAGATGGGCCTGCACTGCAGGGGCGTCTCCGACAAGTGCCAGTACGACGTCTCCGGGTACACCTTCGCGGGCCTGCCGGGCGTGATCATCGGCCACAACCAGAACATCGCCTGGGGGATGACCAACTCCGGTGCCGATGTCGCCGACCTGTACCTGGAGAAGCTCACCGGGGACGGCTACGAGTACGACGGCAAGGTGAGGTCTTTCACCACGCGCGAGGAGAAGATCGACGTCGCCGGCGGCTCCAGCAAGTCGATCGTCGTCCGGGAGACCAACAACGGGCCGTTGCTCTCCGACCGTGACGACGAGCTCGTGAAGGTCGGCAAGAAGGCCACCGTCGACCAGGACGCACCCGACCGCGGCGACGGCTACGGCATCGCGCTGCGCTGGACCGCCCTGGAGCCGGGCACCTCTATGGACGCCGTTTTCGCGATGAACAAGGCCACCGACTGGAACGGCTTCCGCAAGGCCGCCGCCCTGTTCGACGTGCCTTCGCAGAACCTGATCTACGCCGACCAGCAGAACAACATCGGCTACCAGCTGCCCGGCAGGATCCCGAAGCGCGGTGCGGGCGACGGCTCGCTCCCGTCGCCCGGCTGGGACTCCGAGTACGAGTGGACCGGCTACATCAAGCAGTCCGAGCTGCCCTACGAGTACAACCCGAAACGCGGCTACATAGTGACCGCCAACCAGGCCGTCGTCGACAAGGAGAAGTACCCCTACACGCTCACCACGGACTGGGGTTACGGCACACGCAGCCAGCGGATAACCGACCTCATCGAGTCGAAGCTCAAGGGCGGCGGCAAGGTCTCGACCGACGACATGCGCCAGATGCAGCTCGACAACAGCAGCGAGATCGCCAAGCTCCTGGTACCTCTGCTGCTCAAGATCGACGTCGCCGACAAGGACGTACGGGACGGCCAGAAGCTCCTGGAGGGCTGGAACTACACCCAGGACGCCGATTCGGCCGCCGCCGCCTACTTCAACGCGGTCTGGCGCAACATCCTGAAGCTCGCGTTCGGCAACAAGCTGCCCAAGGAGCTGCGGGTCGAGGGGCAGTGCCTGTACGTCGAGCCGGTCGACACCACCGGTCCGGCCGACGAGGACCGGCGGGTGCGGGAGTGCGGCGAGCGTGACGCGGACAGTGCGCAGCCGGACGGCGGCGACCGCTGGTTCGAGGTGGTCAGGTCGATCCTCGACGATGAGAAGAACGACTGGTGGAAGGCGCCGGGCAACCGCACCGACAAGCCGGCCAAGAACCGCGACGAGCTCTTCGGGCGGGCCCTGGAGGACGCCCGCTGGGAGCTGACCGCCAAGCTCGGCAAGGACATGGACACCTGGAACTGGGGCCGCCTGCACCGGCTGTACCTGAAGAACCAGACCATGGGCACCGACGGCCCCGGCTTCCTGCAGTTCATGCTCAACCGCGGCCCGTACAACCTGGGCGGCGGCGAGGCCGCCGTCAGCGCCACCGGCTGGAACGCCGCGGGCGGCTACACCGTGGTCTGGGTGCCGTCGATGCGGATGGTCGTGAACCTCGACGACTTCGACAAATCGAAGTGGATCAACCTCACCGGCGCCTCCGGGCACGCCTACAACGAGCACTACATCGACCAGACCGACAAGTGGGCCAAGGGCGAACTCCTGGACTGGGTCTCCACAGAGCGGGCGGTCGACGAGAACACCGAGGACACGCTGGTGCTGAAGCCCTGAGCCGGTCGGCCTTCGACAGGCCTCGCGGTGAAAATGGCCCTCCACGCGCGCGTGGAGGGCCATTTCGCATATCGGCCACTACAGGCAGATCAGCCTCTACAGGCAGTCGAGTCTCTACGGGCGGCGGCGGAAGCGACGTACTCCCGAAGGGGTGACCACCGCGTGCACCGGCCGGTCATGCGGTTCCTCAGGGACCCGATCGACCACTTCGGAGTCGTACAGCAGCACCACCAGAGCCGGATCGGCCCCCGCCCCCTCCAGCCGCGCGAGCACCCGGTCGTACGACCCGCCGCCGCGGCCGAGCCGCATCCCGCGCGCGTCCACGGCGAGCCCCGGCAGCAGGACGGCATCGGCCGAGAGCACCGCATCCGGTCCCAGGCGCTCGCCCGCGGGCTCCAGGAGGGCCATTTTTCCCCGGTGTTGTACGCGGGCCAGCGAGCCCTCGCCGTCGTACGCACCCCAGTCCAGGTCGTTGTCCGCCATCAGGGCCGGCAGCAGAACACGTACCCCGCGCGCGTGCAGTGCGTCGAGCAGCGCGCGCGTACCCGGCTCACTCCCCACGGAGACATACGCCGCCACGGTTCGCGCCTGCGTCAGTTCGGGCAGCTCCAGGGCGCGAGCGACAAGCGCGGCTTCCGTTTCCTCCGCGTCATCAGCCGTCAACCGGCTTCTCACCAGGAGGAACTCCTGCCGCAACATTCGCTTGCCAGGCTCCGCATCTGGTCTCGGTCGACTCACAGTTCGCTCCCGTATTTTTGCTGATGCGCTCATATGAGAGCGAATTAACCGGAGCCACATATTCCGACCATAGGCACCGGATAAGGTGACCGGCATGACTCAGGCACACCCCAGGATCAGCAAGGCTGTCATCCCCGCAGCAGGCCTCGGTACCCGGTTCCTGCCGGCCACCAAGGCCACTCCCAAGGAGATGCTGCCGGTCGTCGACAAGCCGGCGATCCAGTACGTGGTCGAGGAAGCCGCCTCCGCGGGCCTCGACGATGTCCTCATGATCACGGGCCGCAACAAGCGCCCCCTTGAGGACCATTTCGACCGCAACTACGAGCTGGAATCGGCCCTTCAGAAGAAGGGCGACGCCAGCCGGCTCGCCAAGGTGCAGGAGTCCAGCGACCTCGCGACGATGCACTACGTGCGCCAGGGCGACCCCAAGGGCCTCGGCCACGCCGTCCTGTGCGCCGCCCCGCACGTCGGCCACGAGCCCTTCGCCGTCCTCCTCGGCGACGACCTGATCGACCCGCGCGACCCCCTGCTGGCGCGCATGGTCGAGGTCCAGGAGCAGTACGGCGGCAGCGTGATCGCCCTCATGGAGGTCGCGCCCGAGCAGATCCACCTCTACGGATGCGCGGCCGTCGACACCACTGCGGACAGCGACGTGGTCAAGGTCCACGACCTGGTCGAGAAGCCGTCCGCGGCGGACGCCCCGTCGAACTACGCGATCATCGGCCGCTACGTTCTCGACCCGCACGTCTTCGACATCCTCCGCAAGACCGAGCCGGGCCGCGGCGGCGAGATCCAGCTCACCGACGCCCTCCAGGAGCTCGCCGCCGACGAGAAGATCGGCGGACCCGTGCACGGCGTCGTCTTCAAGGGCCGCCGCTATGACACCGGCGACCGAGGCGACTACCTGCGTGCCATTGTCCAGCTCGCGTGCGAACGTGAAGACCTGGGCCCGGACTTCCGGACCTGGCTTCGCAGTTACGTCACCGAGGAGATGTAGCAACTTTGAGCAGCGCCGCGACCCGCGTCACCGGCCAGGACCACCTCTGGTCGGTGACCGAGCACCTGGAGGACATCCTCACGACCGTCCGTCCCCTCGAACCCATCGAGCTGCAACTCCTCGACGCCCAGGGCTGTGTCCTGGTCGAGGACGTCACGGTGCCGGTCTCCCTGCCGCCGTTCGACAACAGCTCGATGGACGGGTACGCGGTCCGGGTCGCCGATGTCGCGGGCGCGAGCGAGGAGTTCCCGGCCGTCCTCAGGGTCGTCGGGGACGTCGCGGCGGGTCCCGCCGAGCCACTCCAGGTGGGCCCCGGCGAGGCCGCCCGCATCATGACCGGCGCCCCGCTGCCGCCGGGCGCCGAGACCGTCGTCCCCGTGGAATGGACCGACGGCGGCCTCGGCGAGGGCCCCGTCTCCCGGATGCGCGCCCACAGCGCGGCCCCCGAGGGCGCCTCCGGAGAGGTCCAGGTACACCGTCCGGCACCTGCACGCGCGCACGTGCGCGCGATGGGCAGCGACGTCAAGGCCGGGGACCGCGCCCTGGAAGCGGGCACGATCCTCGGACCGCCGCAGATCGCGCTGCTCGCCGCGATCGGCCGCGGGACCGTTCGCGTGCGCCCGCGCCCGCGCGTGGTCGTCCTGTCCACCGGCAGCGAACTCGTCCAGCCCGGCGAGGAGTTGGGCAACGGCCAGATCTACGACTCCAACAGCTTCGCGCTGACCGCCGCCGCCCGCGACGCCGGAGCCATCGCCTACCGTGTGGGCGCGGTCACCGACGACGCAGAAACCCTCCGGGCCACCATCGAGGACCAGCTCATCCGCGCCGACCTCCTGGTCACCACGGGCGGCGTCAGCGTAGGGGCGTACGACGTCGTCAAGGAGGCACTGGAGTCCGTCGGCGACGAGGACGAGCCCGGCAGCGGCATCGAGTTCCGCAAGCTCGCCATGCAGCCCGGCAAGCCCCAGGGCTTCGGCTCCATCGGCCCCGACCACACCCCGCTGCTCGCGCTGCCGGGCAACCCGGTGTCCTCGTACGTCTCCTTCGAGCTGTTCGTACGCCCCGCGATCCGCACCCTGATGGGCGTCGACGACATCCACCGGCCCACGACCAGGGCGGTCCTGCAGACGGACAAGGCGCTGACCTCGCCCGCCGGACGCCGTCAATACCTGCGCGGGCTGTACGCGGACGGAGAGGTGACCCCCGTCGGCGGCGCCGGCTCCCACCTGATCGCGGCCCTCGCCCGCGCAGACGCGCTGATCGTGGTCCCCGAGACCGTGGAATCCGTGGAGCCCGGCACCGAGGTCGAGGTGGTACTCCTCGGCTGACCGGGCCGGGATGGCGGTACCGTGTCGCGCACAACAGGCCCGACCGGGAGCGCCATGAGTACCAACGACCGACTGACCCACATCGACGAGGCGGGTGCCGCCCGCATGGTCGACGTGTCCGGGAAGGACGTGACCGCGCGCACCGCCCGCGCCAGCGGCCGGGTCCTGGTCTCGCCCCGGGTGGTCGAGCTGCTGCGCGGCGAGGGCCTGCCCAAGGGCGACGCACTGGCCACCGCCCGCATTGCGGGCATCATGGGCGCCAAGCGCACACCGGACCTGATTCCGCTGTGCCACCCGTTGTCAGTGTCGGGTGTCAAGATTGATCTGTCGGTCGCGGAAGACGCCGTCGAGATCCTGGCCACCGTGAAGACCACCGACCGTACGGGGGTGGAGATGGAGGCCCTCACCGCGGTCAGCGTGGCGGCTCTCACCGTGATCGACATGGTCAAGGCGGTCGACAAGGGGGCGGTCATCACGGACGTACGCGTCGAGGAGAAGACGGGCGGCAAGTCGGGCGACTGGAGCCGGACATGACGTATCGCGCCATGGTCCTCACGGCGTCCAACCGTGCCGCCGCAGGCGTTTACGAGGACAAGGGCGGCCCGCTGATCGCCGAGGGGCTCGTCTCGTACGGCTTCGAGGTGGACGGACCCCAGGTCGTGCCCGACGGGGACCCTGTGGAGGCCGCTCTGCGCGAGGGCATGGAGGCCGGGTACGACGTCATCGTGACCACCGGGGGCACCGGTATCTCGCCCACCGACCGCACCCCCGAAGCGACCCGGCGCGTCCTCGACTACGAGGTGCCGGGCATCGCGGAGGCCATCAGAGCGTTCGGAAGGGAGAAGGTGCCGACGTCGGCGCTGTCCCGGGGGCTGGCCGGAGTCGCCAGGCGGACGCTGATCGTGAACCTGCCGGGTTCCACCGGCGGGGTCAAGGATGGACTCGCCGTTCTGCGGCCCCTGTTGATCCACGCGGTGGACCAGCTCCGCGGTGGCGATCACCCCAGACCCAGCGGCAGTGGGGGTGCGAGCTGAACAGCCCATCCTGGCCGATCGAGCTGGTGGACGGAGATGTCGTCCTCCGGCCCATAAAGATGCGCGACCACCGAGCCTGGCGCGACGTCAACCGGCGCAACCGGGACTGGCTGCGTCCCTGGGAAGCCACCATTCCGCCGCCCACTCCCACCGGACCGATAACGCACCGCCCGACCTACCGCCAGATGGTCCGGCATCTGCGCGCCGAGGCCAACGCGGGCCGGATGCTGCCGTTCGTCATCGAGTATCAGGGGCGGCTCGTCGGGCAGTTGACCGTCGCCGGAATCACCTGGGGCTCGATGTGCTCGGGCCATATCGGCTACTGGGTGGACGAGGCGGTCGCCGGACGCGGAGTGATGCCGACAGCCGTCGCTCTCGCGGTCGACCACTGCTTCCGCACCGTCGGACTGCACCGCATCGAAGTCTGCATTCGCCCCGAGAACGGCCCCAGCCGCCGGGTCGTGGAGAAACTCGGATTCCGCGATGAAGGACTTCGTCCACGTTATCTTCACATCGACGGAGCCTGGCGCGACCACCTCGTCTTCGCACTCACCGCAGAAGAGGTCCCCGAGGGCCTGCTCAGCCGCTGGCAGCGGACACGCTCCCGGAACACGTCCGAAAACTCACCGCGGGACACCCCGCGGAACACGGCCTAACACCGCCAAACGCCGACTGACATCGCCCAAATGAAATGCGTGTTCGAAAATGACCGGTGATCGACCGTCCTCGGGCATTAATTTCCCGCTCCCGGTGGCCCGCTGATCGCATCGGCTGCAAAAAAGCTCGAAATATCAGCCAGATCGTGCGACACACCGGCGGAATTGGCAGATGGCCTCACGCAAACCCCTCTACCGTGTGAGGCGTGAGCAGCAGCGGCCTCATCTACGCAGTCATTGTCGGGGCCTGGGCCGCCTACTTGGTGCCCATGTGGCTCCGTAGGCAGGACGAGCTGAATGAGGCTCGTCCGACGGAACGCTTCAGCACCGCCATCCGGCTGCTGTCCGGACGGGCGGCGATGGAGCGCCGATACGCCAAGGACCTGCGGGCGCGCTCCTCCGAAGAGGGGGAGCACGACGCCGAACCGGACGTCCACACCGACTCGGTGGACGCCCGGGCCTTCGCCATGCCCCAGACCCGGCGCGAGGCACGGGGCAAGGTCGCGGACGTACGGGACGATGCGCGGGGCGTACGCGGTGAGGGGCGGTCCGAGGCGGAGGGCGGTCCTTCGGCTTCGGCCGCCGTTTCAGGGAAGCGGGCGGCCGACTCGGCGTCCAGGACTGGATCGGCGGGTGCGTCGAAGCCCGGTGCCAAGTCGGCGTCGCAGGCGGGCCGTTCGGCCGGGGCCGGACCGGTACCTCAGCAAGGGGCGAAGCCGGGAGGGAAGCCCGGCGCCAAGCCGTCAGCGTCCCCGACGCAGTCCTCGTCCTCGGCCTCGTCCTCCTCCTCGGCTCGTTCGCGCCGGGCTGCCGCGGCGGAGGCCGCCGCGCGCGCCCGGCGCTCGAAGGTGCTCGCGCGCCGACGGCGTACGACGACGGTTCTCTTCCTCGCCTTCACGCTCGGCGCGATCGTGGCGGCTGTCGGAGGGCTCGCGTTTCTGTGGGCGCCCGGGGTGCCGGCGATACTGCTGAGCGTCTACATCGCGTATCTGCGCTCCCAGGAGCGGCGGCGATTCACGTACACGATGGACCGTCGGCGCGCCGAGGCCGCGGCGCAGCGGCTGCGGGAACGCCAGCCGAGGCGGCGACCGCCCGCCGAGCCGTCCGCCGCGGACGACCCGGAGGACGGACCGGAGCCCACCAGTGACCCCGGCCTTTCCGCACTGGCCGCCGACCGCCGTGCCCTCGTCGAGCAGACCGACCACGCGGAGTGGGTCGACCAGCAGCGCGAACGCCGACGCGGTCCGGCCGGCGGCGACAGCTGGGACCCCGTCCCCGTACCGCTGCCGACGTACGTGACGGCCCCCGTCGCCCCGCGCGCCGCGGCCGGCGTCGATCTGGGCGCACCCGACGCGTGGAGTTCGGCACGTTCCAGCGCGGCCGAGCGCCCCGCGGCCCAGGCGGCCCAGGCGCAGGCGGCCGGGGCGGCTCCGGCGCCGGAGGACGACCCGTCCGACCCCGACGCGGACTCGGACGGTGCCGCGGATGCCCGCCGCGCCGCCTCGGCCCGCCGGGCCCGCGAACGGGGCCGCACTCCGCTCTTCGACCAGTACGAGGACGGCGACCGGCCACGCGCCGCCAACGAGTGACAAGCACGTGGCAAGCGAGCGGCAACGCCCCAGAACCCCCACCCTTGACCAGCCAGGAACGGATTTCCAAGCACCCGGACGCGGATGCTAGAGTTTCCCTCGTTGCAAGGGCCTGTGGCGCAGTCTGGTAGCGCACCTCGTTCGCATCGAGGGGGCCAGGGGTTCAAATCCCCTCAGGTCCACCGCAGCTCAAAGCCCCTACTGGTGATCACCGGTAGGGGCTTTTGCGTGCCGTACAGCAGCGAAGTACAGCAACTACTTTGGATCTTGCTTCCCGAGGTGCTTGGATCATGAGCTGTACTCGCGGCTTCGAGGAACTGCCGCGCCTCTTCCACGGACCAAGGATGCCGCTTCGTCTTGCGCGCCGACCGAACCTTGACCAGGGCCGCGACGTTCTTAGAGATCAGCGAGCAGTGCGTTCACCCAGTTCCGCACGTCGCGCACGGTGAGTTTGTCGAGCCGCTTCGAGCCCAGTCCCGGCACGATGTAGAGCCGAACGTGCATCGCGTAGGTCTCGGCGGTCTTGGGCTTCAGATCCGGCTCTACGACCTCCCGGAGCCACCGCGTGAGGTACTGGGCCAGCGTCGGCGTGGATGTTGTTACCGGCCCCTTCTTAGCTTCGGCATGCAACTTGATCCACTTGTCGTGGACTTCCTCGCGCGTCTTGCCGTAGACGTACTTGCGCTTGCGCTTGCCGTCCGGAGTGGTGACCCAGACGTACGCGGCAAAGCCGTTCTTGTACGGGTAGATCGAACCCTCGCCGTTGCCACGCTTGCCGCTCATTCCGAACACTCCTGTTCGGCTTCCTGGGCACGGCGTTTGATGTACTCGTCTACGTAGCGGGGCAGAATGCGGCGGTTACGGCCGTCCTTGATAGAGCGGATCTCCCCGGTCAGGACCAGCATCTTGGTCTTGGAGAGGCCATAGCCGAGCATCTCGGCGACTTCGCGTGTGGTGTACCACTTCCGTTCGATCACTGCTGTTGGCATGGTGCGGCTCCCTGGCTCGACAAGAGTCAGGACGGCGAAGCCCAGTTGGCTGTGGGCGCACGCCTGTTCGTCGCACCGGAAGCGCGCCATGAAGGACTCGGCGAACGGCTCATGCAGGCAGCGAACACCTACGCTCGCGAACGCGGGCTACGGGTGGTGCTCGACGTCATGGCCAAGGACACAGCAGCCATTCGGCTCTACGAGCGCTTGGGGATGCAGCGCATCGGAACCTCCAGGCACGCCTATGGCGACGGCAAGCAGATCGAAGCCATCTGCTACGTCTCACCTGCCGACTGAGCGTGATCGCGGACAGACTTTCCCTACGTCATCAAGGCCCGCGCACGGCGCGGGCGCGCGCCGCCGCTGCGGCGCGGCCTGCCTCCTGTCTCCGCCCCGGCTGGCCGCGCCCGGCGGCGCGCTACGAGCTGCGGACGAAGAAGGCAAACCCGCTGTGGCTGGGGCGGTCGGCTCCACAACTTTAGCCAGCCACTTTGGCGCGAGCCTCGAAGATCATGGCCCCAACGTCGTGCTTTAACGGGCAGGTCCACAGACTGCCCGACGCGCCGGAAGCTTACGGGGCCATGATCACTCGCCCCATGGCAGCTCCCGCCCAAAGTCGTTCCGCCGACCTGGTGGATGGTGTGACTCAGGTCACTCGCGTCGAACCGATCACTTCATCCTTCCTCTCCGGTCATATCGAGCGCACATCCACTCAACACACGACGATGGGACACTGACGACATGACTGAATCCGTGAAGGGTCCTGCGAGCTACTTCCCTTCGATTGAAAAGAAGTACGGCCGCCCCATAGCGGAGTGGAAGGACCTCATACGTTCGTCGCCCCTGACGAAGCACATGGAACTCGTCTCCTGGCTCAAAGCCGAACACGGACTCGGCCACGGCCACGCCAACGCCCTTGTCGCCCACACCCTCGCCGAGGACAGCGGGAAGTGAACCGTCCCATTTCGGTGCCGTGAGGGAACATCGCCATGGTGCGGCACGGCCGCGACCCGCATACGGCGTCTTCCAAACTGGTGCTGTACAGCAGCGAAGTACAGCAACCACCGCGCCCGCAGCCGACCGTGCCAGCCTTCAGACGACCGACTGACCAGCCGGGCAGGCCTCAGCGACCATCGTGCCCGTAGTTCGCATCGAGGGGGCCAGGGGTTCAAATCCCCTCAGGTCCACGCACGGCCGTTCTTGAGTTAGCTCAGGGTCGGTTGACGAGATCCCGGCGATCATGATGATCGTGCGGGATCTTCGTCGTTTCCGGGGTCTGTTCGAGGTTGTTCGGGGTGGTGGATGGCGGCGATCCTTGGGGGTGGCCGCGCCGCCGCGCTGTATTTCTCTGTCGCGCCCATCGCTGTCAGCCCCGGGGTGCCGGGGCTGACCGAGGTCCTGTGTGGTCTTTCCCGCTCAGCGATCTGTGGTGGACGGCGGTGGCCGTCCGGTCTGCGCGGGCGGCTCTGCTTCTGGCCGTGCTGGTGGCTGGGATCGGCGTAGTCGCAGTCCAAGTGGCTGAGTTGGGCGCCGGTGCGCTGGTTGAGCCAGGTCTCGAGAATGTCGAGGTTTCCTGCGGTGACCAGGATGGCGACGAGGAGCGTCTGGGCGACCTGACCCGGGGCCGGCCGGTGTTTGGGTTGTCGATCTCGGCCAACTCGCCCTTGTCGTAAGGCCGTTGCGGGTTCCTTCGGGACGAGATCCGCACGGGCGGAGCCTCTCCACGCTGTACCCACACCAGCGCCTCGCGGGTGCGTCGCAGCCAGGTGCGGCAGATCTGGACCGTGGATCCGTCCAGGCCGGTGCAGCCGGACAGCATGAAGGCGTCGATCGTCTCCGTGCGCAGCCACACTCCCGGGTCCCGTGGCAGGCCCTGCTGGTCGGCCCACACGGTCAGGCGAAGGTGCAGGTCCGTTGAGCGGACTGGCTGCGTTGCACACCCGTTGCTCGAAACGGAGCATGTGGATTTCCCGCTCGCTCCTGCCTCTCGGGAGGTTCAGTGCGCTCCATTGTTCGACGGGAACTTGCGGCTCTTGTGAGTCTGCTCGCCCTGCTGACCGTTGTATCGGCCGTACCTTCGTCCGCGGCCCCTCGCCCCTTGACGATCTCCACCGACAAAGGCTCGGTCGCGGGAGCCACGGCGGACGGGGTCGATCGGTTCCTCGGCATCCCGTACGCCGCGCCACCGGTCGGTACCAGACGCTGGCAGCCTCCCGCACCCGCTTCCGCCTGGTCGAGCCCGCGGTCGGCCACCGCGTACGGCTCGCGCTGCCCGCAGTCGCCCACCAGCACCGGCCCGGGCATGAGCGAGGACTGCCTGTATCTCAATGTCTACACCCCCGAACGGCGAACGAACCGCCCGCTGCCGGTGCTGTTCTGGATCCACGGCGGGGGCTTCTCCAGCGGTGCCGGTGACCTCTACGACGGCTCGCAGATCGCGAAGGCCAACAACGTAGTGGTCGTCACGATCAACTACCGGCTGGGCGTCTTCGGTTTCCTCGACGTGCCCGGGCTGAGCAGGCAGGGTGCGGGCAACTACGGCCTGCTCGACCAGGAGGCGGCTCTTCGCTGGACGCAGCGCAACGTAGGTGCCTTCGGAGGGGACGCGGGCCGCGTGACCATCGCGGGCGAGTCGGCCGGCGGCCACTCCGTCTGCGCTCTGCTGTCCTCGCCTCCGGCGCGCAATCTGTTCGCCGGTGCAATCATCCAGAGCGGCGGGTGCCCGAGCCTCACGGTCGCACAGGCCACCGCCAAGGGCGATGCCTACGCCGCGGCCGTCGGCTGTTCCGTTCCGGCGACCAGAGTGTCCTGTCTACGGGGCAAGTCGGCAACCGAACTGCGGGCCGCCGACAGCGGCTTCGTCGGCGGCATCCTGACCGGTCCCCTTCCCGTGTCCGGGGTTCCCGAACTGCCCCTCGCGCCGAGCGTTGCCGTACGAACCGGCCGGATCCACAATGTGCCCCTCCTCATCGGCAGCACCCGCGACGAGGTGCGCCAATGGGCACTGCCGTTCGCGAACGCGACGAAGAGTCAGTACGAGCGGGCGGTCAGGCTGGAGTTCGGCGCACAGGCCGACGCCGTACTCGCGCGCTACCCCTACAGCGCCTACGACAGCCCGTACACAGCGACGTACGCCATCGGCACGTTGTGGGGCGACAGCAGCGTCTTCTACGGACTCGGCGGCTGCCAGTACCAGAAACTCGCGGCTCAGTTCGCCACTCGGCAACCGAAGACGTACTTCTACGAGTTCGACGACCCGCACCCACCCACCCTCGCGACGACTCCGGCCGGCTTCGACTCCGGCGCCCCACATGCCAGCGAGCTCGGCTACCTGTGGCCCATGGAGACCTCGAAGTCGCTGACTCCGGAGCAACAGCAGCTGTCCAAGGCGATGGTGCGCTACTGGGGCGCGTTCGTGAAGCACGCGAACCCCGCGACCGGAGGACTGGCAGCCTGGCCGTCATACCGCAGCGGCAAGTACATGTCTCTGCTGCCCGGTGATGACAGCCAGGCCCTGAAGTCCGAGTTGTACGCGGATCGACACCAGTGTTCGTTCTGGAACAGCATCAGCTACGACTGGCTCACCACCAACCCGGACCGCCTCGCCGCACAGGCAGGCGTTCACACGTCCTGATGCCCGGTAGTCCACGTCGTGGGCTGTAGCTGGTGTGATCAGTGTGATCCACGTTGCCGCGTGCGCAGAGTGGCCTCGATCTTCCGGCCCGGCCGGAACAGGTAGCCGCCCCCATCCCGCAAAACTGCACAGACGGATTCCTCGCCGCCTTCTGGCGCCGACCCGAGGCATACCTCGACCCGAAAATGCGGGCCGGTATCTCGCTGTTCGCCCAGACCGGCGACGAGGTCATCCGGCCGGACCTGGCCCGGCTGTCTGACGACCTGTCTTCCGGCCGGTGGCACCAGCGCCATGCCGACCTGCTCGACCGCGAAGCACTCGATGTCGGCTACCGGCTTCTCGTAAGCGACCTGTAGAACCAGGCGAACCGTCTGACTGCACACTCAAGCCTGGAGTGGCGTCTCCACAGGCGTTGCAATCTCTGCGTTTCTGGACTCGGCGCGAGGTCCGGGTGCGGTCGGGTGGACCGAGGTGAAGGCTGTGGTGAGCGCGGCGAGCAGGGGGGCTGCTGAGGGGTGGGGGTTGCGGTGGCGTGTGATCGTGTAGATGCCGCGGGTCGGGGGATCTACGAGGGGCACTGCGGTGACGTCGGTTCGTAGTGCGCGCGTCAGGACCCCGGGGATCAGTGCGATGGCGTGGCCGGTGGCGACCAGGGCCAGCTTGCCGGGCAGGTCGGCTGCGGTGAGGTCGATGCGGGCGGTGACTCCGGCTCGGGCGGCGTGCTGGCGCAGTAGGGCCGCCGAGCCGTCGTTGTCCTCGACCCAGGTCTGGTCGGCCAGCGTCTGGATGTGCACCGGGTCGGACCCGGCCTGCGGATGGCCGGCGGGCAGGACGACGGCCATGTCGTCGAGGCCGAGGAAGCGTCGTTCGACCCGCGGGTCATCGGGGAGCCCTGGTGGTGCGTCGGTGACGACGGCGATGTCCAGATCGCCGTTGATCACGCGGTCGTGCAGTTGCGCGCTCAGGGCCGGCAGCAGGATCCACTGGAGGGGCCCGGTTTGCTCCAGCAGGGCCCGGATGGCCTCGGGGACAACTCCTGCGGCCAGCGAGGGTGTTGCACCGACGGCCAGCGGTCGGTTGAACGCCCCGTCACGGAGGTCTTGTACGGCGCGAACGGCGCGGTCGGCTTCGTTGAGCGTGGCCAGGGCGCGATGCCGGAACACCTCGCCGGCGGGCGTCGGACGAACACCGCGGGCATGACGCTCCATCAGCGGCACGCCGAGCTGCCGTTCCAGCCCGGCGATCTGCCGGGAGACGGCCGACTGTGTGTGGTTGAGTTCGGCTGCCGCCGCCGACAGCGAGCCGAGTCGGCACACCGTCACGAAGGTTCGCCACACGGTCAGTTCCATGGCGCCAGTATGCCCAGCAGGTATGCGTGCCTCGCAGAGCTAGCCTGCGAGATCTGCGCTTGTCGCAGCCATCGTCCCGTACCACTCTGGCCCGTATGACCGCATCACACACGACCGACATCGCCATCGCCGCCACGGTCCCCGCCGTGGAGGATGCCGTGCTCGAACCGCTCCGCGCCTACGCCCGCGGACACGCCACCGGCGATCCCGCGCACTTCCGCGACGCGTTCCTGGCCACCGCCCACATCGAGGGAATCCGGGACGGCGTATTCGTCTCGTGGCGCCTGGACGACTACTGCGCCCGCTTCCCCGGCCGCCCGGCCCCGGACGAACCGACCCGCTCCCGCCGCATCGACGCCGTCGACGTCCACGGCACCGTCGCGACCGCGACGATGACGCTGTGGCACGGCGCCGACACCTTCACCGACATCTTCCTGCTGGTCCGCGTCGACGGCAGCTGGCGCATCGCCAACAAGGCTTATCACCGGCACGTCTGAGGGGGGCGGCAAGCAGGGGGTTTGCCCTGGTGCGGAATCCGGACCGACCTCACTCGCGCACGCCCGCCAACCCCACCGCCCCACGCCGCAAAGCCACCCCCGCGGCGGCGAGTGCCGAGAGCACGGCGAGGAGTGCGCACGTCGTGAGCGTTGTGGCGAGGGCCGGCCAAGGGATCTGGAGCCGGGCGGGGGCCGACAGGAGGGTCAGGGCGGTCCATATTGCGAGCAGGTTCAGGGTTGTGGTCATGAGGCCGAGTACGGCTCCTACCGTTACCACCAGCAGGGATTCGGCGGCGACCAGGCGCAGGGTCTGGCCCTTGGTGGCGCCGGCCAAGCGCAACGACGCCAGGTCGCGGGTGCGGGGGCGGTCTGAGGTGGCCATGATCATGGTGTTCGTGAGGGAGATGGCCGTGTAGAGCAGGGCGATGCCGAGGACCAGGAGGATGCCTAGGCTGGTCGTGCGATTGGGTTCGGGGTAACTCGACTGGATCCACTCGGAGTTGGTGAGGAGCTCGGCGCCCGTGCCGTGCACCGACGCGTGCAGGGCCCTTGCCGTCGCGGATCTGTCGGCGCCCTTCGCCAGGGTCACGTCCACTCGGTCGACCGTCGCGCCCGGAGCGTTGCGTGGCGTGACGTAGACGCCGTTGTCGCCCGTGCCGATGGACAGTACGGCGGCGATCCGTAGGGACTTCTTCGTGCCGTCGCCGAGCCAGACGTCCACGCGCTGTCCGACCGTGTGCTTCTCCCACTCCTCGTTGACGATGATCGAGTCATCGTCGAGGCCGCGGACGCTGCCGGCCGTGACCGGGAGGTGGGTGGTCGCGGCGAGCGTACGCGGATCGGCGGCGCGGGCCTCGGACTTGATGAGGGCCACGCCCTCCTCCAGGGTGTACACGGCGCTCGACGAGGTCGCGGAGACCACGGTTCCGGGCACCTCGCGCAGGCGCGCCACCGTCGCCGGAGTGAAGCCCGAGCCGCCGTCCGCAGCCCTGATCACGAAGTCGGCGGCCGTCTGCTCGCGGATCTCGGCGGCCTTCGCCTCGTTCAGGGTGGCGGGAGCGCCCAGCAGGGAGCCGGCCAGCGCGACGGTGACCAGGACGGGGGCCGCGACGGCGGCGGTGCGGCGTACGTCCGTGGCGGCGTTCTCGCGTGCCAACCTGCCGATCACGCCCGGCAGTTGAGCCGGGAGCCAGGCGAGCACGCGGGTCAGCGGACGCACCAGGACCGGGGAGAGCAGGGCTACCGCGGTGATCAGCAGCATGGTGCGGCTGATGTACGTCTTGCGGTGCAGCAGGTCGCCCGGATCGCTGAACAGGGCCATCACCAGCGTCACGGCGGCGGTGAGCAGCAGTGCCGCGCCGCACAGCCCGCGGCCCCACGTCATCGTCCGCGTATCGACGGACGCCTCGCGCAGCGCCTCGGTCGGCGCGGTCCTCCCGGCCCGCCAGGAAGCGGCCAGCACCCCGCACACTGCGACGAGCAGGCCCGTCCAGAAGGCCAGATGGTACGGCCAGGTGTGATCGCCGATCGTGAACCAGCCCGGCGCGAGACCGCCGTCGACCACCCGCTCGGCGAGCCACGGCGCACCGTACGCCCCGAGTACGCACCCGGCGGCCGAAGCGAGTACCCCGATCACGAGGGCCTCGGCGAAGACCATGCGCCGGATCTGGCCGGAGGTCGCCCCGACGGTACGCAACAGCCCGAACTCCCGGCGCCGTTGGGCCACCGCGAACGCGAAGGTGGACGCCACCACGAACACCGACACGAAGCCGGTGACCCCGCCCGCCGTGCCGAACAGGGCGTTCATCGCGGTGAGCGCCTCGCTGTCCCGTTCGGGATCAGCATCGGCGTAACGGCGCGCGTCCCCGGTGAGCACCTGTACGCCGCTGCCGCGCACCACGTCGCGTACGGCCGCCGCGTCCGCGTCCACGATGAGCTGGACGCTGCGCGGGGACAGTTCGGCGGCGCGTGCGTCGGTGTAGAACACGGCGTTCTCGAAGCCGCGCCCGGCGACGGTGCCGACGACGCGTACGGTGCCGCGGTCGGTCCGTATGCGCTCGCCGGGCCGCGCCCAGTCGCCACTCAGGACGACCTCGTCGGCGGTGCGCGGCGCGCGGCCCGTCTTCAGCTCGTACGGGGTGAAGGTCGCCGTCGACCAGGGATGGCCCACCAGTTCGCGGGGGCCGCCCCGGGACCGTACGGGAAGCGACCGGTCCTCGACGACTGTCCCAAGCCCCTTCAGCCGCGCGATGACCTCGTCCGGTACGGCGCGCGGATGCGCGAGTTGGCGCGTCTCGTCGCCGTTCGCGGTGGGCACGCGCAGGGTGTCCGCGCCCTGCACGACGACCGGTGCCGCGGCGAACCGCTCGGGTCGGCGTTCGGGCGCGTCCAGTGAGGAGGCCAGGGCCAGGCCCATCACGGCGATCAGCGCGACGCCCAACGAGAGGGCTACGAAGCTGCCGACGAAGGCGGTCCAGCGGGTACGCAGCGTGCGCAGGGCGATTCTCAGCACAGCTTGGCCTCGATCTGGTGATCCGGTTTCGGGATGGCTTCACGAAACCGTGTGGGGGCACAGCAGCGCAGTGCGGCAGAGGCGAGACCTGAGGTAGGGCCAGGCCTACCTCCGATCCGGACCCTGGACCGATGGCACCGGCACATACGCCGCTCATACGGTGATCCCCATGCATCCCGCGATCCCCGCGCAGCCCCGCACCGTGTGGCAAGCCATGACCAGGCGCAGCTACCTTCTGTCGGCGTGGCCCTGGCGCTCTGTCGGCTACCTGGTCACCGGTGCCATCACCGGTGCCGCCGCCCTGGTGGCGATCGTGATACTCGCGGTGGTCGGCGGGGTCTTTGCCGTTGTGCTGGTGGGGCTGCCGCTATTGGTCGGAGTGGCCCTGGCCGGTCTGCCGGTGGCGCGCGTCGAGCGGCTCAGGCTGCGGCTGGTCGATCTGGAGCCGGTGCCGGAGCAGCACCGGGTACCCGCCGAACCCGGTCTGTGGGCCTGGCTGACGACGCGGCTGCGGGAGCGGGCGACCTGGCGGGAGCTCGGGTACGCGCTCCTGTTCGCAGGGCTGTTGTGGCCGGTGGACGTCCTGGTGCTCACGGTCGCGCTGCTGTTGCCGGTGTCTGTGGCCTCAACTCCCTTGTTGATGGCGATAGTTGGCGACGGCCACGAGGCGAAGGTGCTCAAGCAGTGGACGGTCACCAGTTGGCCGGTCGCCTTCGGCGTCGCCGTCCTCGGGCTCGTGCTGTTGGGCCTGTGCGCCTACGTTCTCGGGGTCGCGGCGGGCGCGCGGGCCGCGCTGGCCCGGCTGCTGATCGGCTCCCGCGAGGGCGACCTGGATGCGCGGGTCGTCGAACTGGCGCGTTCCCGCGTCCGGTTGGTGGACGCCTTCGAGGCGGAGCGGCGGCGTATCGAGCGCGATCTGCACGACGGGGCGCAACAGCGGCTCGTGGCCCTCACGATGAGCCTCGGCCTTGCCCGCCTCGACGCCCCGCCCGGCCCCCTCGCCGACCAGCTCGCCAAGGCGCACGACGAGGCGGGCAAGACCCTCGCCGAGCTGCGTGAACTCATCCACGGCATCCATCCGCAGGTCCTCGCGGACTACGGACTCCAGGCGGCCGTCGCGGACGCCGCCGACCGCTCCGTAACCCCCGTGGACGTGAGCCTGGAACTGCCCGGGCGGCTGCCCCAAGCGGTCGAGGCAGCCGCGTACTTCGTGGTCTGCGAAGCCCTCGCCAACGTCGACAAGCACAGCGGGGCCGACTGTGCCGAGGTCGGTGGCGGCCATCGCGACGGGCGGCTGGTCCTGGAGATACGCGACGACGGGCGGGGCGGCGCGGACGCCGGGAGCGGCAGCGGGCTGACCGGACTCGCGGACCGGGTGTCAGTACTGGATGGCAGACTTTCCCTGTCCAGCCCACCCGGCGGACCGACCTTGTTGCGCGTGGAGATCCCTTGCGAGCTGACCGAGTTGACCGACCGGCCCGAGCCCTGCGTGTAGTCCTGGCCGAGGACAGCGTGCTGCTCAGGGACGGGCTGATCGGCCTGCTCACCCGCTACGGGCACGAGGTGGTCGCGGCCGTCGGCGACGCCGAGGCGTTGGTCGCCGCGGTCGGCGAGCACGGGCCGGACATCGTGGTGACGGACGTCCGGATGCCTCCCGGTTTCCAGGACGAGGGCCTGCACGCGGCCGTACGGCTGCGCGAGACGCGACCCACGCTGCCCGTTCTCGTCCTCAGCCAGTACGTCCAGCGCAGATACGCCGCCGACCTGCTCGACTCCGGCGACGGAACCGGCGTCGGTTATCTGCTCAAGGACCGCGTCGGGCAGGTGGAGGAGTTCGTGGACGCGTTGACCGAGGTCGCCGACGGCGGCACGGTTATCGACCCCGAGGTCGTACGCCAACTGCTGCGCCGCCGCCGCGATCCGCTGGAGCGGCTCACTCCGCGTGAACGCGAGGTCCTGGCGCTGATCGCCGAGGGCCGGTCGAACGGCTCGATCGCCCGCGAACTCGTGGTGTCCGAAGCCGCCGTCGGCAAGCACATCAGCGGCATCCTCACCAAGCTGGACCTGCCTCCGGCCGACGAGACCCACCGCAGAGTGCTGGCGGTACTGGCCTTCCTGCGCGCCTGACACCCCATCAAAGCCCGCTGCTTCACAGGGGCTTCGCGAAGCACCTGCTCAAGTCGTGGAAGCGGTAGTGGCCGAACTTGGCGCAGGGCTCGTAGCCGCTGGACGTGTAGAGGGCGATCGCCTCCGGCTGCTTCGTGCCCGTCTCCAGGACCATGCGGGTACGGCCGGCCGCGCGGGCGTCGTCCTCCAAGGCTGAGAGGATGCGACGGGCGAGACCGTTGCCGCGGGCCTCTTCGATCACGTACATGCGCTTGATCTCCGCGTCGCCGTCCGAGTAGCCCTCGTCGTTCGCGTCTTGGGAGCGCCAACCGCCCGTGGCCACCGGCCGGTCCTGCGCGTCGTACGCGATGAGATACAGGCCGAGCGGCGGCTCGAACATCGACGGATCGAGGGGAGTTACGTCACCCTCGTCGTCGTAACGCACGGCGTACTCGGCCTGGACCTGGTCGTTCAGCTTGACGGCGTCAGGGTGGTCGAAGGGGACGCGGCGTATATTCATGCCGAGTATCGTACTTCTATGCGCTACGGGGTGGCGACCCATTTTCCCACGGGCCGCCCTGCCGTGGGCCGCGGCCGACTCGAGGGGTGCGATCGGCCCGCAAAAGCCAAACACCGGGCTGCTGCCTCGTGCCGCCGCCACGACCGGCCGGGCGCACGCGCCGGTTTGCCTCACCCGAAGCGAGTACGGGGCGCTCGCGCAGTAACCTACGTTCCCTGTTGCGTAGGAGAGTGCTGTGCTGACTGTGACCTCTGTGAATGTGAACGGGCTTCGGGCCGCCGCGAAGAAGGGCTTCGTGGAGTGGCTCGCGGGCACCTCCGCCGATGTGCTGTGCCTCCAGGAGGTGCGCGCCGAGCCGCCGCAGTTGCCCGAGGGCATTCGGCAGCCGGACGGCTGGCATGTCGTGCACGCGCCCGCCGCCGCCAAGGGGCGTGCGGGGGTGTCCGTCTATACGCGGCGTGAGCCCGACCGCATCCAAGTCGGCTTCGGATCCGCCGAGTTCGACGGCAGCGGACGGTACGTCGAGGTCGATCTGCCCGGCGTCACGGTCGCCTCCCTCTACTTGCCCTCCGGCGAGGTCGGGACCGAGCGGCAAGACGAGAAGATCCGGTTCATGGGGGAGTTCCTCGCCTATCTGAAGGCGCTCAAGGAGCGTGCCGCCGCCGGCGGTCGCGAGGTCGTCGTCTGCGGTGACTGGAATATCGCCCACCAGGAGGCGGACCTCAAGAACTGGCGCGGCAACAGGAAGAACTCCGGGTTCCTGCCGGAGGAGCGCGAGTGGCTCACGACGGTCTTCGACGAGACGGAGGGCGGGTACGTGGATGTCGTACGGGCCCTGCATCCAGACGTCGAAGGGCCGTACACGTGGTGGTCCTACCGTGGGCGCGCTTTCGATAATGACACTGGTTGGCGCATCGACTACCAGGTCACGACGCCGGGGCTCGCGGCCAAGGCTGTCAAGGGGTACGTGGAGCGGGCGGCCACGCATGCGGAGCGGTGGTCGGACCACGCGCCCGTGACCGTCGTCTACAACCTCTAGGACCCCGAGGGCCGTTGCTCAGCCTCCCGCACGCGCCGGTCCAGCGCCATCGACAGCTCCGCCTCCACCACGCTCTTCGCGAGCGGCCGCAAGCGCTCCAGGTCGGCCGGAGAGGCGCCCCGCGTGAGGGCCAGGCCGGTGAACAACTCGGCCAGGGCGTCCGCGTGTTCGCGTACGCGGCGACCGGTCCGTAGGACCTCCGCGAGGGGGATGCCCTCGCGTACCAGGGCCGCCGAGACGTCCAGCAGGCGGCGGCTGATGTGGACGAGGTCGGTGCCGTCTGTGGCGAGGTAGCCGAGGTCCAGGGCGGCGGCGAGGTTTTCGGAGGTGGCCTGGTCGCCGAAGGCGTCGGCGAGTTCCTCGGGGGAGAGGCGGACCGGGATCTCCTCGGTGGGGGCGCCGAGGCCCAGCAGTTCGCCGACGTCGCGGCCGTTGTCGAAGGCTTCGGCCAGTTCGGCGATGCCGCTGAGGGTGTGGCCGCGTTCCAGGAGGGCCGAGATCGTGCGGAGGCGGGCCAGGTGGTCGTCGTCGTACCAGGCGATGCGGCCCTCGCGGCGGGGTGGCGGAAGCAGCTTGCGCTCGCGGTAGAAGCGCAGGGTGCGCACCGTGATGCCGGCCTCTTTGGCCAGCTCCTCCATGCGGTACTCCCGCTTGCCGGGCTCCGGCTTTCCCGGCCCGGAGGTCCCCTGTCCGGAGCTCGCCTGTCCCCGCTTTCCCGATCCCTCAGCCACGCAATCAGCCTATGCCTATGTTGTACCGCCAGTAACTTCTTCGGTTCCGGGCCTACCCAGGAGTGTGGCGTTCCCCTTACTCTCCCCATTGCGCCAGTGTTCACTGGCATGGTCGCACGGGGCAGGGCGAGGATGGACCAGGGAGGCGTAGGGATGGCCGAGCGCGAAGATGCGGATGTGCGGCATGTGCGCGTGGCGGTGGTGGGGTCCGGGTTCGGTGGGCTCGGGGCCGCCGTGCGGCTGCGGCGGGAGGGGATCACCGACTTCGTCGTACTCGAGCGGGCCGGCAGCGTCGGCGGCACCTGGCGGGACAACAGCTATCCCGGCTGCGCCTGCGACGTACCGTCCCACCTGTACTCGTTCTCCTTCGCCCCCAACCCCGACTGGCCGCGCGCCTTTTCGGGGCAGGAGCACATCCGCGCGTACCTGGAACATGTGACGGATGTCTTCCGGCTCCGTCCCCACCTCCGCCTCAACTCCGAGGTGAAGAAGATGACTTGGGACGGCGAACGGCTGCGCTGGGAGATCGAGACCAGCAGCGGCAACCTCACCGCCGATGTCGTCGTCTCCGCCACCGGGCCGCTCTCCGAGCCCCGGATCCCGGACATCCCCGGGCTCGACACCTTCCCCGGCAAGGTCTTCCACTCGGCCCGCTGGGACCACGACTACGACCTCCGCGGCAAGCGGGTCGCATTCGTCGGTACGGGCGCCTCCGCAGCCCAGATCGTGCCCGCGATCCAGCCCAGGATTTCCCATCTCACCCTGTTCCAGCGCACCCCGCCGTGGGTGCTGCCTCGCGTCGACCGGGCGATCAGCGGCGCCGAGCGCTTCGTGCACCGGCAGTTGCCGTTCACCGCTAAGGCCCGGCGCGGATTGCTGTGGGGCATCCGGGAGTTGCAGGTTCAGGCGTTCACCAAGCACCCGGGCGAGCTCGGCCTGGTCGAGCAGCTCGCGAAGCTGCACATGGCCCGCGCCATCAAGGACCCCGCTCTGCGGGCCAAGTTGACCCCCGACTACCGCATCGGCTGCAAACGCATCCTGCTCTCCAGCGACTACTACCCGGCGCTCGCCCGGCCCAATGTGGACGTCGTCGCCTCCGGGCTCGCGGAGATCCAGGGCAGCACCGTCGTCGCCGCCGACGGCAGCCGCACCGAGGCCGACGCGATCGTCTTCGGTACGGGCTTCCATGTCACCGACCTGCCGATCGCCGAGCGCGTCGTGGGCGCGGACGGCCGCACCCTCGCCGAGGCCTGGGAGAACGGCATGCAGTCGCTGCGCGGTGCGAGCGCCGCCGGATTCCCCAACTGGATGTCGATCATCGGCCCGAACACGGGTCTCGGGAACAACTCCATGATCCTGATGATCGAGTCCCAGCTGAACTACATGGCCGACTATCTGCGGCAGTTGGACGTCCTCGGCGGACCGGTCGCCCTGGACGCCCGCCCGGGCGCCGTCAGCGCCTGGAACGACCGGGTTCAGGAGCGCATGAAGCGCACGGTGTGGAGCACGGGCGGCTGCACCAGCTGGTATCTCGACGCGAACGGCCGCAACACGACCATCTGGCCCGGTACGACGGCGGAGTTCCGCAGGGCGACACGACGCGTCAACCTGGGGGAGTACGAAGTACTCCGGGAGCCCCGGACCCGTACCGACGACATCCGAGGCGAGCAGGACGACATCCGAGGCGAGCAGAAGGTGGAGGCCGGCGCGTGAGCCGACTGACGCATGTGAAGAGTGGTCCCTACTCCCCGCCCGTCCCCGTAAGGGAGTTGACCGCGGTCTCCGCCGACGGCGCCCGGCTGCACGTAGAGGTGCACGGACCCGAAAACGGGCCCGCCGTGGTGCTCGTACACGGCTGGACCTGCTCGACCGCCTACTGGGCCGCGCAGGTACGGGACCTCGCCGCCGACCACCGGGTCATCGCGTACGACCAGCGCGGACACGGCCGCAGTCCCGCGCACACCACGTGCACCACGGAGGCGCTCGCCGACGACCTGGAGGCCGTGCTCGCGGCCACCCTCGAGTCGGGCGAGAAGGCCGTGATCGTGGGGCACTCCATGGGCGGGATGACGGTGATCGCCGCCTCCGGGCGGGAGCGGCTGCGGGACCATGCGGCGGCCGTACTGCTGTGCAGTACGGGCAGTTCGCGGCTGGTCACCGAGTCGCTGGTGGTGCCGCTGCGGGCAGGACGGCTGCGGTTCTGGCTCACCCGGCGCATCCTGGGGGCGCGAGCGCCGCTCGGGCCGGTCACGCCGATCGCCCGGCGGATCCTCAAGTACGCGACGATGGGCCCCGGTTCGGCGCCCGAGATGGTGGAGGCGTGTGCGCGTATCGTGCACGCGTGTCCGCGCCGGGTGCGGCACGCCTGGTCGTACGTACTGGACGCACTCGAACTCGACCACGCCGTACGGGAGTTGACCATGCCGACGGCCGTCATCGTGGGCACGGCCGACCGGATGACTCCCGCGGTCCACGCGCGCGCGATGGCCGCCGCGCTGCCCGACTGCGCCGGACTCACCGAGCTGCCCGGGATCGGGCACATGACCCCCATCGAGGCGCCCGAGCTGGTCAACGGGCGGATCCGGGAACTCGCGGCCGCCTATGTGCGGGCCGGGTTGAAGGAGGGCGCATGAGGAGCGGGAGCGGGACAAGCCTGGAAGGGCAGGTCGCCGTCGTCACCGGAGCGGCGCGAGGCGTCGGCGAACTCCTCGCCCGCAAGCTCTCCGCGCGCGGTGCGAAGGTCGCGCTGGTCGGCCTTGAGCCGGACGAGCTGAAGCGGGTCGCCGGGCGGCTGCACACCGAGGGCGGCCACTGGTACGCCGACGTCACCGACCACGAAGCGATGGTCCAGGTCGCGGCCGAGGTCGAGGAACGGTTCGGGAAGGTCGACATCGTCGTCGCCAACGCGGGCGTCGCGACCGGCGGGACCTTCGCCGGCTCCGACCCCGAGGCCTGGCGCCGCGTCATCGAGGTCAACCTCATCGGCTCCGCGGTGACCGCCCGCGCCTTCCTGCCCGCCCTGCTCGCGAGCCGCGGCTATCTGCTGCAGATCGCCTCGCTCGCCGCGCTCACACCCGCGCCGATGATGACCGCGTACTGCGCCTCCAAGGCGGGCGTCGAGGCGTACGCGCACAGCCTGCGCACGGAGGTCGGCCACAAGGGCGTACGAGTCGGGGTCGGTTATCTGTCGTGGACCGACACCGACATGGTGCGCGGGGCCGATCAGGACGACGTGATGCGGGAGTTGAGGCAGCGGATGCCGTGGCCGGCCGGCAAGACCTATCCGCTGGGGCCCTCCGTCGACCGGATCGTGGCCGGGATCGAGCGGCGGTCGAGTCATGTGTACGGGCAGTGGTGGCTGCGGGGCGTGCAGGGTGTACGGGGCTATCTGCCAGGGCTCGTTGCGACGGTGGGGCGGCGGGAGATGCGGCGGTTCGAGCCGCGGCTCGGGAAGATCCGTACGGGGCTTGTCGGTGCGGGTGGGGCGGCTGATGAGGCGGCGCGCGATGCGGGGCACGATGCGGTGCGTAACCGAACGTAACTGACCGAAATGCGCGCTTTGTCGGTCCATGTGAATCTGAGTGAGGCCCCATCCCCTCACCCAGTACGGGAGTGAATCTCATGGGCATGAAGGACGAGTTCCAGGACAAGGCCGAGAAGCTTCAGCAGAACGCGAAGGGCAAGACGAGTGGCCGCGGGGAGAGTGAGCGTGGCCGGATGACGCCGGAGGAGCGGGAGCGTCGGTCACGGATGACTCCGGAGGAGCGGGAGCGGACTCAGCATGAGGAGGCTGCTCGGCGGCGGCGTCAGCAGGAACAGGATCCGACGCGGCGGGCGCAGCAGGAGGAGCAGGATCGGCTCGATCAGGACTACGACATCTGAGTCGGGCTGACTCGGTAGGGGTGCCCTCTCTTTGGGGAGGGCGCCCCTTGCGTTTGCTGTCGCTGGGCCGTGCTAAGCCGTTGCCCGGTGCTGTTGGCTGTGCCCACCCGTTCCGCCCTGCGGAACGATTGCCCACAGCGGTGCGGGACGATTGCCCACAGCGCGTGCGGCGCGCGGTCACCTCGGTGGGAGGTTTGGGCGGCTGCGGTCCGGAATGTGGTGGTGGTCCGGGGGAGTTGCCGCCGGATGGTCCGTCAGTAGGTTCAGGGCCAAGTGCACGGCGTCGGCCAACTGGGCGTGGCGGCCCTCTGCCCAGTCCAGGGGGGTGCGGAGTATGGGCAAGTCCGGGCTTACGCCGTGGTTTTCTACCGACCAGCCGTATGCGTCGAACCATGCCGCGTTCATGGGGACCGTGATGGTTGTGCCGTCGCCTAGGCGGTGGCGGCCGGTCATGCCTACTACGCCGCCCCAGGTGCGTTGGCCTACCACCGGGCCGAGTTTGAGGAGTTTGAAGGCGGCTGTGATCATGTCGCCGTCCGAGGACGTCGATTCGTCGGCGAGGGCGACGACCGGGCCGCGCGGGGCGTTGGAGGTGTACGACACCGGCTGGGCGTTACGCGTTACGTCCCAGCCCAGGATCGTGCGGGTGAGCTTCTCTACGACCAGCTCGCTGATGTGGCCGCCGGCGTTGCCGCGTACGTCGACGATCAGGGCGGGACGGGACATCTCCATGCGCAGGTCGCGGTTGAACTGGGCCCAGCCCGAGCCGCCCATGTCCGGGATGTGCAGGTAGCCGCACTTGCCGTGGCTCAACTCCCGTACGACCTCCCTGCGTTTGGCCACCCAGTCCTGGTAGCGCAGCGGCCGCTCGTCGATCAACGGGACCACAGCGACCCGGCGCGCATGCCCTTCGCCGTCCGCCGACGCGAACGTCAGCTCCACCGTCGTACCGCCCGCCCCCGCGAGCAGCGGATACGGGCCGGCGACCGGATCGACCGGCCGTCCGTCGACGTGGGTGAGTACGGCGCCCTCGCGGATGCCCGTACCGGCCAGCGGTGAACGGGCCCTGGAGTCGGACGACTCGCCGGGCAGGATGCGACGGATCGCCCAACTTCCGTCCTTGTGAAGGAAGTTGGCGCCCAGCAGGCCCTGTGCGCGCTGGTAGTGCGGCGGCCCTTCGTTGCGGCGCGCGGCAGTGACGTACGCATGGGAGGTGCCCAGCTCGCCCAGGACCTCGCGCAGCAGATCCGCGAACTCGTCGGGGGAGGCGACCCGTTCGACCAGCGGCCGGTACTGGTCGAGGACCGCGTCCCAGTCGATGCCGCACATCTTCGGCTCCCAGAAGTACGCGCGGATCAGGCGGCCCGCCTCCTCGTACGACTGGCGCCACTCGGCGGCCGGGTCGACGTGGTGCACGATGCGCCGCGAGTCGATCCACACGGTCGTGTCGAGGTCGCCGGACTCGGTGGAGGGGACGGCCCGCAGATCGCCCTCGTCGACGACGACGAGCCGCGAGCCGTCGCCGCTGACCGCGAACCAGTCGAGGTGGTCGACGAGTTCGGACTTCTTCGCCTTGCTGATGTTGAAGTACTCCAGCGTGGGCCGCCCGGAGGTGTCGGCCGGGTTGACGAAGGTCTCGCCGAGCGCGCCGGAGATCGGCCAGCGCAGCCAGACCAGGCCGCCGCCCTCGACCGGGTACAGCGCCGAGTACTTGGAGGCGGGCACCGGGAACGGCGTTACGCGATTCGCCAAGCCTTCGGTCTCGACCGTGACCGCGGCGCCGTCGCCGGTTTCGTCCTCCACCACATCCAGGCCGCCCGCGGCCGGGCGTCCCTCGGGGGTCAGTGCGAAGGGGGAGGGTGTCGCGGACGACAACGGAACGATGTACGGGCGGCAGCCCAGCGGGAAGGACAGATCGCCGGTGTGCACGTCGTACACCGGGTCGAAGCCGCGCCAGGACAGGAACGCGAGGAAGCGGCCGTCCCGCGTGAACACCGGTCCCTCGTCCTCGAAGCGGCCGTTGGTGACGTCCACGATCGTGTGTACTGGCCGGCCTTCGGCTCTCGGCCCTTCGATGCGCGCGATCTTGATCTGGCGCAGGGACCGGCCTATGCCCGGGTGCGACCAGGTCAGCCAGGCGCCGTCGGGGGAGAAGGCAAGGTCGCGCACGGGCCCGTTGATGGACTGGATCAGCTCGGTGACCTCGCCGACCTCGCCGCCTTCCGGCTTCTCGGTCGCGTCGATGAGCAGCAGCCGCCCGTCGTTGGACGCGATTGCGAGCCGTTCGCCCTGCGGATCCGAGACGAGTTCCAGTACGCGGCCAAGGCGGCCGGAGGCGAGTCGGCGCGGTGCGCCGGTGCCGGTCGCGCGCGGCAGGTATGCGATCTCGACCGCGTCCTCGCCCTCCGCGTCCGTCACATACGCCAGCCGCCCGCTCGAGCCGAGCATCTCCGGCAGCCGTACGCGTACGCCCGGAGTGTCCGCGATGGTGCGCGCCGGGCCGTCGCGGTGGGTGAGCCAGTACAGGCTGCCACGTACGACGACGGCGCTGGCCCGGCCCGTCTCGTCCACGGAGATCCCGTCGACGTGCAGACCGGCCGGTACTTGGTACGGGCGGCGCCCGGCCCGCGGTCCGCCGAGGCGCACCTCGAGGCGGCGGGGTGCCGAGTCGGCGGACAGGTCGTCGACGATCCACACCTCGCCCGCGCACTGGTAGACGACGCGGGTGCCGTCGCTGGCGGCGTGGCGGGCGTAGAAGGCGTCGTGGTCGGTGTGGCGGCGCAGGTCGGAGCCGTCGTGCAGGCAGGAGTAGAGGTTGCCGACGCCCTCGTGGTCGGAGAGGAACGCGATGCGGTCGCCGACGAACATGGGCGCGTCCAGGTGCCCGTCGAGGTCGTCGAGGATGCGCTGCCCGTGTACCCAGAGGCGTCCGGTGGCGCCGCCGCGGTAGCGCTTCCAGGAGGCGGGCTCGTGCGGGGGTGTGCCGGTGAGCAGCAGTGTTTTGTGCTCGCCGGCGACGTCGGCGACCGCGATATGCGAGACCGGGCCCCAGGGGAGCTTGCCGCCGGGGTCGCCGGTGACCGGGAGCTTGTAGGCCCAGGTGTAGTGGGCGAAGGGCTCGCCGTGTGAGGCGACGGCGAGGATGTCGCCATCGGGGTTCCAGCCGCAGACGCGGGTGTCGGGGCTGCCCCAGTAGGTGAGGCGCTTGGCGGGGCCGCCGTCGACCGGGGCGAGGTGGATCTCCGGGTCGAGGCTGCGCCAGGTCGTGTACGCGATGTGGCGGCCGTCGGGTGAGAAGCGCGGGTGGCCGACCTTCGTACGGTCGACGGTGAGGCGCCAGGCTCGGCCGGGGCCGTTGAGGGGGGCGACCCAGAGGTCGTCCTCGGCGACGAAGCACAGGCGCTCGCCGCTTAGGTGGGGGTAGCGGAGGTAGCCGGGGGCGGGTTGGTTCTTGTGCTTGTCGCTCACCTACTCATGCTTTGTCGGGGGAGGGGGCGCGGCAACTTGTGGGTGGGTTTCTTTCCCCAGTCCCGCCCCTTCCCGAAGCTGGGGCTGCGCCCCAGGCCCCCGCCAGGCGGTGGTGGGTGACACTGCGTGTCGCGGCTGCGGGGCGCGTTGTGGTTGCTCGCGCAGTTCCCCGCGCCCCTGACGGGGCCTGCTGTGAGCCGGGACACGTACGAAACGGTTTCGTTTCGTACGTGCGGCGGGGTATCGTCATAGGCGTACGAAACCGTTTCGTTCGGAACGCGGTCTGTAGGCCTGCATGCGTGGGTCTGTAGCCTGGCGCTCCGGACGTGGGAGCAGGAGAGGTGAGTGGGATGGCTGAAGCCGCGACGGTGCGCCGCAGTCGGATCACGCCCGAGCGGGAGGCCGAGCTGTACGGGGCCGTGCTCGACCTGCTCCGGGAAGTCGGCTACGACGCCCTGACCATGGACGCCGTGGCCGCCCGCACCCGGTCCAGCAAGGCGACGCTCTACCGCCAGTGGGGCGGCAAGGCCGAGCTGGTGGCCAAGGCGCTCCGGCATCACAAGCGGATCGACCCGGCCGAGATCGACACCGGTTCCCTGCGGGGCGACTTCCACGCCATGGCGGTGCGTGAGGACGACTGCTCCATGGAGCAGGACACCGCGCTGATGCGGAGCCTGGTCATGGCGGTCCACAACAGCCCCGAACTCCTTCAGGAGTTCAGGGAATGGCTCATCGAGCCCGAGATGGCCGAGATCAACAAGGTGCTGCAGCGTGCCGTCGAACGGGGTGAGATCCGTGCGGACAACCCCGCGATCGAATACGTGCTGCACATGATGCTCGGCGCCTTCGTCGCCCGGAACCTGATCGACGGACTGCCGCCGACCCAGGAGTTCCTCCTTTCGTACGTCAACGCCGTGGTCCTCCCCGCCCTCGGCGCCTGACGCTCAATCAGCACAACCAGCTCAACCACCTTCCAGAGTCACCCACTTGCACCTGACGTCACCGCTCTCGTCGTCGGGCTGATGACCCCTGCCCTGTTCCACCCCACGACCTGACCGGGAGTACTCCCTCGTGGCTACCTTCCTCTATAAACTCGGCCGACTCGCCTTCCGGCGACGGCACTTCGTCGCCCTGATATGGGTGGCGCTGCTGACGCTCGCGGGTGTCGGCGCCGCCAGTGCCCCGGTGGCGGGGTCGAGTTCCTTCTCGATCCCCGGGACCGAGGCGCAGAAGACCTTCGACCTGCTGGAGGAGCGCTTCCCCGGCATGAGCGCCGACGGAGCGACCGCGAGGGTCGTCTTCGAGGCGCCCGGCGGCCAGAAGATGACGGACGCGGACCACAAGGCGGCCGTCCAGGACACCGTCAAGGAGCTGGGCAAAGGCTCCGAGGTCGTCTCCGTCACCGACCCGTACGTGACCAAGTCCCTCAGCAAGGACGGGACCACCGCGTACGCGCAGGTGTCGTACAAGGTCCCCGGCATGGAGCTCGAGGACTCCTCGAAGGACGCCCTGGAGGGGGCCGCGCAGGACGCGCGGGACACCGGGCTGACCGTGGAGATCGGCGGTGACGCGCTCCAGGCGGTCCCGCACACCGGGACCACCGAGATCATCGGTATCGCGGTCGCCGCGGTCGTCCTCGTCATCACCTTCGGCTCGCTGGTCGCGGCCGGGCTGCCGCTGCTGACCGCGCTGATCGGGGTGGGCATCGGCGTCGCGTCCATCACGGCACTCGCGGACGCACTCGACCTCGGCACCACCACCTCCACGCTCGCGATGATGATCGGCCTCGCCGTCGGTATCGACTACGCGCTGTTCATCGTCTCCCGCTACCGGGCCGAGCTGGCGCAGGGCAGGGAGCGCGAGGAGGCGGCCGGACGGGCCGTCGGCACGGCGGGCTCCGCGGTGGTGTTCGCCGGACTCACCGTGGTGATCGCCCTCGTCGGCCTGGCCGTCGTCAACATCCCGATGCTGACCAAGATGGGCATCGCGGCCGCGGGCACCGTCGCCATCGCCGTACTCATCGCCCTCACCATGGTCCCGGCGCTGCTCGGTTACGCGGGCCGCAAGGTCAGGCCCGCGGGGGAGAAGGGCAAGCTGCTGGGCGGCGGCCGGGCCGCCAGGAAGGCCGAGGAGCGGGCTGCCGCGGGTGCCGAGCCCAAGCCGAACGTGGGGACCCGCTGGGCTCGCTTCGTCGTCCGCCGGCCGATCGCCGTACTCCTCTTCAGTGTCGTGGGGCTCGGCGTGGCCGCCGTCCCGGTCGGACAGCTGGAGCTGGGCCTGCCGGACGACGGTTCGCAGCCGACGTCGACGACACAGCGCAAGGCGTACGACACGCTCTCCGAGGGCTTCGGTCCCGGCTTCAACGGTCCGCTGATGGTCGTGTACGACGGGAAGTCCAGCGACGACCCGAAGGGCGACGCCACCGCGGCGACCGACAAGATCAAGGGGCTGGACGGCGTCGCGTCCGTGACTCCGGCGCAGTTCAACAAGGCCGGCGACACCGCGACGATCACCGTGATCCCGGACTCGAAGCCGTCCTCGGTGCAGACCGAGGACCTGGTGCACGCCATCCGTGACACGGACGGCGCCGTCAAGTCGGGCACCGACGGGAACGTACTGGTCACCGGTACGACGGCAATGAACATCGACGTCTCGCAGAAGCTCAACGACGCGCTGGTCCCGTACCTGGCGCTGGTGGTCGGCCTGGCGTTCCTGCTCCTGATCGTGGTCTTCCGCTCGATCCTGGTCCCGCTGAAGGCGGCCCTCGGCTTCCTGCTCTCGGTACTGGCCGCGCTCGGCGCCGTCGTCGCGGTCTTCCAGTGGGGCTGGCTGTCCGGCCTGCTGGGCGTCGAGGAGACCGGCCCGATCATGTCGATGATGCCGATCTTCATGGTCGGCGTGGTCTTCGGCCTGGCAATGGACTACGAGGTCTTCCTCGTGACCCGCATGCGCGAGGCCCACGTCCACGGCGAAAGCCCCGACCAGACGATCGTGACCGGCTTCGAACACGGCGCCCGCGTCGTCACCGCCGCCGCGATCATCATGATGGCCGTCTTCGCCGGCTTCATCGGCTCCAGCGAGTCGATGGTCAAGATGATCGGCTTCGGCCTGGCGATAGCGGTCTTCTTCGACGCCTTCGTAGTCCGCATGGCGATCGTCCCCGCGGTCCTGGCCTTGCTGGGCAAGAAGGCCTGGTGGCTCCCGAAGTGGCTGGACCGCGCCCTCCCGAACGTCGATGTCGAGGGCGAGGGCCTCCGCACCCTCGACAAGGACGGCCCGAAGGACACGGACGAGGACAGGGAGTTGGTACGGGTCTGAGGCTGCGGCTTTGAAGCTACGGTCCTGAGGCCTGACCTCTACGGACAGGGCGCCCCACGTGTTGGTGGGGCGCCCTGTTGCTTGCGCTTGAACCGACCTGCCGCGCTACTGCTTCGAGTAGCGCGGCAGGTTCTCCGTGGAGATCGTCCACTCGGCGATGGTGACGTCTTCGCCGTACACGAAGTCCTTACGGGTGGCGTAGCGCGGGCCGCTCGGGGTCGAGTGGATGTTGGAAAGGACTGCGCCCTCTCCCGTCCGCGGGTCGAAGATCACGTAGATGGGGATACCGAGCAGGGGGTAGTCGCGCACCTTGCTGACCCAGTCGTTGTCCGGGTTGGAGCGCGAGACGACTTCGATGGCGGCGATGAGCGTGCGCGGATCGAAGGAACCCGGCACATCCATGTCCTCCATGGAGATCACCATGACGTCAGGGTGGCGCATGATCCCCTCGGATTCGGCTTCCACGTCAGGCGTTCCCGTATGAGCGACCAGCTCTTCCGGCATGACCTTCTCGAGGCGCTTCCGGATGTGCAGAGTGGTCATCTCATGAGGGCCGATGGGCGCCATCATGTCGTGGACGATCCCTTCCTTGGTGATCTCGAACTTGCCGGGAAGCGTGTCGTCCATCGACTCCAGGAACTCACGCATCGCCTGGTAACGGTGGTGAGCGTCGGGCCGCGCGTCGTCAGAGGCGATGGTCATGGCGCTCGCTCCTCGTGGTCTGTGCCCAGGGGCAAGGATCGTCACGTCCATGCTAGGCGGCCCCCTTCTGACCGGAGCGGCAGTCGCGACAGCGGCTGGGTTCCGGGGCCGGGGCCGGGGCGTGGAGGGCGCGGTCGCGGCCGTCGCGAATCCGGAACAGGCCGGGACGGCGTGGTGCACGGTCGCGCCTGGGCGCACGGGTGCGCGCTAGGGTTCTGCGCATCCATCGGGAAGGCTCCTGCTTCCTGGTGGTCAGGCCCTCGATCGGGATTGCAGTCCCGGACGGGGGCCGTCGCATGTCTGAGGTTATTTGCGCGGCGAGCATATGCCCGCCAACCAGTCGAAAATCCAGCCGAGTTGGCGGTTGTCATCCTTGTGGGCGACCGGCCTCGCGCTGCTGACGCGGGAAGTGCCCGGTGCGCATCCTCGAGCGGAGAACTCGGTCGCATGCTCCGTACACGCGCCGCTAGCGTGCCGTGCATGACCGCCGCTGAAGAGCAGAACGCTGCCCATCCTCGTTTCGCCGAAGCCCTGCGTGAGCTAGGGCTTGATGACCTGCCCGCTCAGATCCGCCGCTTTCCGGACGCGACCCGTACCGCCGTCGAGGCCGCCGAGGCGGTCGGATGCGAGTTGAGCCAGATCTGTAAGTCGCTGATCTTCGCGGCGGACGGGGTGCCGGTCCTCGTTCTCATGGACGGGGCGTCCCGCGTTGACCTGGAGCTCGTCCGGAGTGAACTCGGTGCCGAGAAGGTCACGCGGGCCAGGGCGGACCTCGTGCGGGAGACGACGGGGTACGCGATCGGCGGCGTACCGCCCTTCGGGCATCGCACCAAGACCCGTGTCCTGGCGGACCGTTCACTGCTCGACCACGATGTCGTGTGGGCCGCCGCGGGCACCCCGTACACCGTCTTCCCGATGGACCCCAAGACCCTCATCGCGCACGCGGGCGCCGCACTGGTGGACGTACGCGAGCAGTCCGAGTGACACCACTCGTCGCGGCAGCCGTCCTTCTCGCCGCCGTCACCCATGCGAGCTGGAACGCGATCGCGCACCAGATCACCGACAAGCTCGTCGGGTTCACGCTGATCGCGGGCGGCGGGACGCTGATCGGGCTGGCCATGGTGCCGTTCGTGCCGTTCCCGGCGGCCGCGGCGTGGCCGTACCTGATCGCCTCGGCTCTCATCCACGTCGCGTACTACGTCCTGCTGATGAGGTCCTTCCGGCTGGGCGACTTCGGCCAGGCCTACCCCATCGCACGCGGCACCGCCCCGCTGGTCGTGACCGTACTGGCGGCGATCTTCGCCCACGAGGTCCCCGACAGCTGGGCGGCGGCCGGCATCGCGGTGTCGTGCGCGGGCCTGACCGGGGTCGCCCTGTGGGGGCTGCGCGGCCACCGGCCCAACTGGGCGGCGATCGGCGCCGCGCTCGCGACCGGGCTGACCATCGCCGCGTACACGGTCGTCGACGGCCTGGGCGTACGGGCCTCCGGCTCCGCCCTTGGCTACATCGCCTGGCTGATGGCGGTGGAGGGCGTGGCGGTCCCGGCGTACGCGCTGTATCGCTGGCGTGGTCAACTGCTGGGCGTACTGCGGCCGTTCGCGGGGGTGGGGCTACTGGGCGCTGCCCTTTCCGTAGCGGCGTACGGCCTCGTCCTGTGGGCCCAGACGAAAGCGGAGCTCGCTCCCATCGCGGCCTTGCGTGAATCGTCGATCATCGTCGGTGCGGCCATCGGCGCGGTGTTCTTCAAGGAGCGGTTCGGGGCGCCGAGAGTTGCCGCGGCCGCCCTCCTCGTCGTGGGTATCGGGCTAATGCTGCACGCGGGGTGAGGCCTGGCGCCTACACGGTCGCAGCCACCCGTACCGCCCGCACCAGCGCCTGCGCCCGCGGGTCAGCCGTAACCGTCTTACGGAAGCCGTTCGTCACATAGCCGAGCGCGATGCCGGATTCGGGGTCGGCGAAGCCGAGGGCGCCGCCTCGGCCCGGGTGGCCGAAGGAGCCGGGGGACAGGAAGGGGGAGGCTGGGCTGTGGAGCATGTAGCCGAGGCCGAAGTGGGTGTTGATCACCAAGACGCGGTCCGGGCCCGTGGATTCCTTCGTGCGGGCCGCCGCCAGGGTCGATGGGGTGAACAGGAGTGGTGCGCCGTCTACTTCGGTGATCAGGGAGGCGTAGAAGCGGGCCAGGCCGTCTGCCGTTGCTATGCCGTTCGTGGCGGGGAGTGTTGCCGCGCGGTACGCGGGGTCGTTCTGGTCGGGGAATGGGGTGATTGCGGCGAAGGCTCGGCGGGTCAGTGACTCCGGGTTCTCGTACGCCTCCGAGACCGTGCGTTTGGGGCGTGTGCGCAAGCCGCCGGCGGTTGCAGGGGTTTCGAGTCGGCCGACTCGGCCTACGCGGGCCGCCTCTGCGTCCGGTAGGCCGATCCAGAGGTCCAAGCCCCGTGGGGCGGCGATCTCTTCGGCGATCCACTGCCCGACTCCCCGGTCCGTCACCCTCCGGACCAGCTCGTCCACGAGCCAGCCGAACGTCAGCGCGTGATAGCCGTGGTCCGTGCCCGGCTCCCATACCGGGGCCTGCCGCGCGACCGCCTCCGCGCCCCGCCTTGGGTCCAGCGCCTGCGCCGGTGTCAGCGGGCGGTCCAGTACCGGCAGCCCGGCCCGGTGCGACAGCACCTGCCGTACCAGCACCCGGTCCTTGCCCGCCGCCTTGAACTCGGGCCAGTACTCCGCCACCGGCGCGTCCAGGTCCAACTGGCCGCGCTGGTGCAGGAGAAGGGGTACGGCCGCGGCGACGCCCTTCGTCGCCGAGCGCACGATCTGGGCGGTGCCGTGCTCCCAGGGGGCGGGGGAATCCGTCACGTCCCGCAGCCCGGCCCACAGGTCGACCACCTTGCGGCCGTCCCGGTACACGGCCACCGCCGCGCCCCACTCCCCGAGCGCCGTGAAGTTGCGTACGAACGCGTCCCTGACCGGCTCGAAGCCCTCCGCCACCGTGCCGTTCACGTCCACGCCCGTACTCCCGTCCAGAAACAGCCGACAGTAGGGGCAACACCCGCCCACCGCCCGCGATTCCTAGCCCAGCAGGATCGTGACCTCGATATTGCCGCGCGTCGCGTTCGAGTACGGGCAGACCTCGTGCGCCGCGTCCACGAGCTTCGAGGCGATGTCCGGGTCGAGGACGGGGAGCGAGACGCTGAGGGCGACGGCGAGTCCGTAGCCGCGCTGCTTGTTCGGGCCGATGCCGACCTTGGCCGCGACCGTGGAGCCGGTGAGGTCGAAGCCGGAGCGGCGGCCGACGAGGACCAGCGCGTTGTGGAAGCAGGCGCTGAAACCGGCCGCGAACAACTGCTCCGGATTGGTGCCGTTGCCGTCCCCGCCGAGCGCGGGCGGCATCGCGACCCTCAGCTCGATCTGGCCGTCCTGGCTGGTGACGTAGCCGTCCCGGCCGCCGTGCGCGGTGGCCTCGGCGACGTACATGATCTTCGTTGGACGGGTGTCGACAACAGTGGTGGTGTCGTCAGTCATGGTTGGCCTCCCCCAGAAACCCATGCGCACAAGTGCATCGTGCACAAGGTACTTCGCTGCGGAAGAGCCTCTGTTACCGGGGGGTAGCAACCGTGGGTAACGCGAGATCAGCGCGTACGGTCCGCCGCCGCGGCCTCCGCCTTCTCCGCCAGTCGCCACAAGTCCTCGCGCAACCGCGCGATCTCCGGCCCGCCGAGCCCCGTCGCCATGAGCAGCGCACCCGGTACGCACTCCGCGCGCTCCCGCAGCTCCTCCCCGCGCTCCGTCGCCGCGATGAGCACCGACCGCTCGTCTCGCGCCGACCGCTCACGCCGGACCAGGCCCGCCGCCTCCAGCCGTTTCAGCAGCGGCGAGACGGTGCCGTAGTCGAGCCGCAGGGCGGTCGCCAGCTCCTTGACCGGTGTCTCGCCGCGCTCCCACAGGACCAGCAGGACGAGGTACTGGGGGTAGGTCAGGCCGAGTTCGTCGAGCAGCGGGCGGTACGCGGCCGTCACCGCGCGATGGGCGGCGTACAGCGCGAAGCACAGCTGGTCGTCCAGCAGCAGCGAGCCGTCGCGCGTGCCTGTGGTCTCGTTGTTCGTCACGGCCCCATTGTCACTGTGATCCTCCACGCCCGACGTGCCGAGTCCCTCACCACTACGATGAAGTGCGGGAATTGACCGAGGGGGAGGCCGGTGACTGCGCTGAGCGAGGGGGCGGACGGTGGGACCACCGGCGCGCGCGTGCCGTTGGACGCGGACCGGATCAAGCATCTGGAATTCATCCAGGCGACGATCACGCGCATGGGGACCAACTCGTTCCTGGTGAAGGGCTGGTCCCTGACCCTGGCCGTGGGTCTGCTCGCGCTGGCCGGCAGCCGGTCGAGCTGGCAGATCGCGGCGGTCGGCGTGGTGCCGCTGTTCTGCTTCTGGTACTTGGACTGCTTCTTCCTGCGACAGGAGAGGGCCTTCCGGCGGCTCTACGACGATGTCCGGCGCCCAAACAGCACGGTCGAGGTGCTGTCCATGAACGTCGGGCCGTATCTCTCGAGCATGCCCTGGCCGGAGGTCTGGCTGACACCGACGCTGGCATTGTTCTACGCGCCGTTGCTGATCGCCGACCTCGCTGTCGTCGCCATCGCGCTGTGAAATCACCGTCTCAGGCGGCCGATGAAGTCACCGTCGCAGGCGGTCGGTGAACTCACCGTCTCTGGCGGTCGATCGCCTCGCGGAGGCGGGCCGCGAGCGCGTCCGACTCGGCTCCGTCCTCATCGCGCTCCCCCTGGTAACCCTCGCCTTCCGCCGGCCAGTTCAGCCCCATGGCGTCACCGGGTCGGCGTGGCACAAGGTGCACATGGGTGTGGAACACGGTCTGCGAGGCCGCGGTGCCCGCCGAGTTGATGACGTTCATGCCGTCGGGTTCGAGGGCCGTACGCAACGCCCGGCCCACCAACAGGACGGTGCGGAACAGGCGTTGGGCCGCAGTCTCGTCCATCGCCCACAGGTCGGTGCTGTGCGCCTTGGGTACGACGAGGGTGTGCCCCTGCGTCGCGGGCGTCAGCGGGAAGAAGGCCAGGGTGTGCGCGTCCGCGTAGAGCACGCGCGCCTTGCGGGGGTCGTCGACGATGTCACAGAAGGGGCAGAACTCGTCTCTCGCGTCCATGGTCCCGTCCTGTCGATCTAGGGTGTGCCGCGTGGGCGGCGTCTTCATCAACTACCGCAGAGGCGATCACGCGGACCTCGTGCGGGAACTGTACGGTCGGCTCGAACGCCACTTCGGTGAGGACCAGGTGTTCCGGGATGTCGCGTCGATCGTGCCGGGGCAGCGATATCCGGACGCGCTGCGGGACCGGGTCGCGGACTGCGAGGTCCTGCTCGTCGTCGTCCATGAGGGTTGGACCGAGGCGCGGGACGAGGCCGGCACCCGGCGGCTGGACCGAGAGGACGACTGGGTGCGCCTGGAGATCGAGCAGGCCCTGCGCGGCGGCAAGACCGTCATCCCCCTCCTGCTGGACGACGCCGCCCCACCCCTGTCGTCAGAACTCCCTGACGGTATACGGGACTTGGCCCACCGGCAGGCCCACCGTCTGCGCAGGGAGGAGATCCATGCCCAGCTGACGGAACTGATCGCCGTACTCGAGTCCCATGTGGCCCCGACGTGGCAGCCGATCCCGGCGCCACCGCCACACAGACCCCGTTCCGGGTGGTGGCTCGGAGCCGGTACGGCGGTACTCGCGGCCGTCATCCTGCTCGGGGTGCCCGCGATCCCCTGGGGCGACGACTGGGTGCGGACGGACGAACCTCCCTTCACGCTGTACGTCGTCGGGTGGTGCTGCCTGCTGATGTGCGCGCCGCTGGTGTCGATCGGCCTGGTCAGCGGCCCGTTCGGCCGCTCGGTCGACTCCTTGGAACGCGAGACGCACAGGGTCAAACAGCGCGCGTACGTCAGCAAGACGTGGCCGGTGGCACTGGCGCTGCTCCTCACCGTGCTGATCAGCGCCTTCTCCACGCAGGGCGACGCGGGTGTCCAGGGGTCCTTGTTCGTGGTGCTGTGCGCGTTCATCGGCGTCGGCCGCGCGGCTGCCACGTCCATCCGTATCGAGCGGCGGGAGAAGGACCTGTGGGCCAGGTGGCCGCAGGGCCTGCCCAGCCCCGTGCACCGGCGCGAGCTGCGCAGGGCGGTCACCCGGCTCGAACTCCGGATGAACGAATGGCTGCGGCCACTCTCGCGGGAGCAGCGGGAGAAGGCCGAGTGGGAACTCGCTGAGATCGGCCGCGCGTTGACCCGGGTGACCCAAGAGGCGAGGCGGTCCCGAGCGGCCTGGCTGGTCCAGGACCACCCCTGGCTTCTCAGCTTCTACGCGCTGTGGCTGACGCTCGTCGCGGCGTCGGCCCTGGAGACCGGCTTCGCCTACCGGGCGGCGGGTCTGGCCACGACGCGGATCCATGTCGCCCTCGCCGTCACGGTGCTGATCGCCGTGGCCCTCTCGCTGGCCACCATGGAGGTTTCCTACCGTGGCGGGCGGCGGGCGCGTACCGAGTTGGTGCATGAAGTTGCCGGGAATGCGGGCGCGTTGGCCGAGCGGGTGGCGTCCCTGAGCATGCCTGTTCGCACCAGGCCGTCGGCTCCCGCCCCTCGCCCAGAGGAACACGCCGAGCCCGACTAGGCGCCGGCGGCAGACCTGAGGAGCGTCACGCGCCCGTTGTCACGGAGGCCGGATCGAAGCCGAACGGCAGCTCCAGGCGATGCTCCCGCATGAGCTCCTCGTCCGAGAGCAGTTCGCCCGTCTTGCCGTCCGCGGCGATCACGCCCTCGCTGAGGATCAGGGAGCGGGGGCACAGTTCGAGGGCGTACGGCAGGTCGTGGGTGACCATGAGCACGGTGACGTCCAACGACCGCAGGATGTCGGCGAGTTCGCGCCGCGAGGCGGGGTCGAGGTTGGACGACGGCTCGTCGAGTACGAGGATCTCCGGTTCCATCGCGAGTACGGTCGCGACCGCCACCCTGCGCCGCTGCCCGAAGGAGAGATGGTGCGGGGGACGATCCGCGAAGGCCTCCATGCCGACCCGCTCCAGTGCCGTGCGCACCCGCGCCTCCAGTTCCGGCCCCTTCAGACCGGCCGCCGCGGGCCCGAAGGCCACGTCCTCGCGCACCGTCGGCATGAACAACTGGTCGTCCGGGTCCTGGAAGACGATGCCGACCTTCCGCCGGATCTCCGCCATGTGCTGCTTGCCGACGGGCAGCCCGGCGACCGTCACGGTGCCGGTACCGCCGCTGAGGATGCCGTTGAGGTGCAGTACGAGCGTGGTCTTCCCGGCGCCGTTCGGCCCGAGCAGCGCCACGCGTTCACCGCGCGCGACGGTGAAGTCGACGCCGAACAGCGCCTGGTGGCCGTCGGGGTACGCGAAGGCGAGGCCCGAGACCTCGAGAGAAGCAGTCACAAGGTCCATCCCAACACGCAGACGACGAGGGCGGCGACGGGCAGGGCCAGGGCGTACGACCACTGCGCCCGGGACGCGGTCACCTCGTCGATGACCGGCATGGAACCGGCGTAACCCCGGCTCACCATGGCGAGATGCACCCGCTCCCCGCGCTCGTACGACCGGATGAACAGCGCGCCCGCCGACTTGGCGAGGACGCCCCAGGACCGTACGCCACGGGCCTCGAAGCCGCGCGACTCGCGGGCGATCTTCATCCGCCGCATCTCGTCCGCGATGACGTCGCCGTACCGGATCATGAAGGAGGCGATCTGCACGAGAAGCGGCGGAAGCTTCAACCGCTGTAGTCCCAGGAGGAGTTCGCGCAGTTCGGTGGTCGAGGCGAGCAGTACGGAGGCGGCGACGCCGAGGGTGCCCTTGGCCAGTACGTTCCAGGCGCCCCACAGGCCGTTCACGCTCAGGGACATGCCGAGTACGTCCACACGCTCGCCCTGCGCCACGAACGGCATCAGTACCGCGAAGGCCACGAACGGCACCTCGATCAGCAGCCGCTTCAGCAGGAATCCGGCCGGTACGCGGGCCGCGTACGCCACGCTCGCCAGCAGCAGTGCGTACAGCGCGAAGGCCCACATCGCCTCGCGCGGGGTCGAGACGACGACGATGACGAAGGCGAAGACGGCCGCGAGTTTGGTGTGCGGCGGCAGGGCGTGCACGGGCGAGTGCCCGTGCCGGTAGAGCTTGTGCGCGTGGCCCGCACCCATGTCAGACGTTCTCGGGGACTGACGAGGGCGAGGTCTCGGTCGTACGGCGCTTGCGGACGGCCCAGAAGACGCCCGTGCCCGCGACCGCCGTGACTCCCACGCCGATCACGCCCGCGAGGCCGCCGGAGAGACGGGAGCTCATGATGCCCTCGATGCCGTAGTCGGCCAGCGGTGAGTCGGCGGCGGCGTGGTCCTCGACCTTGGCGTCGAAGCCCTTGTCGGCGGCGACCTTCTCCAGGCCGTCGGGGCTGGCGGAGGCGTAGAAGCTGACGAAACCGGCGAGGACGAGGGAGGCGGCGAGCCCTGCGAGCAGGACCTTGCGGGGGGAGCGGGCGGCGACGGGGACGGGGACGGGTTCGGCGGCCGGGGCGTCGACCAGCTCGCCGTTCACGCGGAGCTTGAGCGGGGCGGTCAGTCCGCGCGCGCCGTACACAAGGTCCGGTCGTACGGCGATGACGGCGCCGACCGTGAGCGCGGTGATCGCGGCCTCGCCGATGCCGATGAGGACGTGGACGCCGACCATCGCGGTCAGGACCTGCCCGATGGGTACGTCCGTGGTGCCGCCGATCGCGTAGACGAACGTGAAGGCCGCGGCGGCGGCCGGCACGGAGAGCACGGCGGCGATGAACGCGGAGACGGTAATGGAGCGGCGCTTCTTGGGCAGGAGCTTTACAAGGCCGCGGAAAACGGCGTACGCCACGACCGTCGTGACCACCGCCATGATCGTGATGTTCACGCCGAGCGCGGTGAGGCCGCCGTCCGCGAAGAGGATGCCCTGCATGAGGAGGACGACCGAGACGCAGAGGACCCCCGTGTAGGGGCCTACGAGTATCGCGGCCAGGGCGCCGCCCAGGAGGTGGCCGCTGGTGCCTGCGGCGACGGGGAAGTTCAGCATCTGCACGGCGAAGATGAACGCGGCGACCAGGCCCGCGAGCGGCGCGGTGCGCTCGTCGAGTTCGCGCCGGGCGCCGCGCAGGCTGATTGCTACGGCTCCCGCGGCGACGACTCCGGTGGCCAGGGAGACGGGGGCGTTGATGAATCCGTCGGGCACGTGCATGGAGGGGCTCCGCTTCCGGGGTCCGGCCGGCTGGCTAACCGTTTGATGATAGTGCCTTGTTGCGAACGGCTTGCAAGAGCGAGGTTTCCATCAATAGCTCCGCCGACATCTTGGGAGCGCAATCCAGAAAATATGCGACATTGGATAGAAATCACTACAAAGGGTTCTCACAGGGTTCCTCTGGGCCCCCGGCGAAGGAGCGACCGATGTCCGCCGTCGAGCAGTACGCGCGCGCCCACATCGTCACGGACTCGGCACAGGAAGCGCCCGCCGTACCGGTAGCCCTCCGCTACGACCCCGAGGCCGAGCCGGCCGAGGTGCGCGTCACGCTTCCCGGCCGGCACGAGTGGGTTGTCGCGCGCGACCTTCTCGAACGCGGGTTGCGCACGCCGGCCGCGTCCGGCGACGTACGCATATGGCCGTGCGGCCGGGTCCAGACGGTGATGGAGTTCCACTCGCCGGAGGGGGTGGCGGTGGTCCAGTTCGACGAGAAGGCGCTGATCCGCTTCTTGAGGCGGACGTATATGGCGGGGGCGCCGGTGGCTCACTGAGCCAGGCCCGGCGCCCCTAAAAGGAGGCCGCAGGCCTTCCTTTTAGGGGCGCGGGGAACTGCGCGACCAGCCACAACGGACCCGCAGTGGTGACCGTGCTTCCCAGCGGAGCGCCTAGCTCCCCGCTTTAAGCATCGCCGCCACAAGCGGCCCAGCGGCTTCGCCGCCATGCCCGCCCTGCTGCACCACGCCGGCGGCAGCCAAGTCGCCCTTCCACGCAGTGAACCAACCGTTCGGCTTCTTCTGGCCGTCGACCTCCGCGGAGCCGGTCTTCGCGCCGGAGTCGGAGCCGAGGCCGGCCATCGCCTCGGCGGCGGTTCCCGCCGCGGCCGTGTACTGCAGCATCTCCTGCAGCTGCGCCCGCGTGGACGAGGACAGCGAACGGGGCGCCTTGGCCAACTTGCGGTCGTCGACGTCCGGAGACACCAGGTAGGGCTGATGGAAGGTGCCCGTCTTCGCCGTCGCGACGACCGACGCCATGTTCAGCGGGTTCATCCGCACCGCGCCCTGACCGATCAGCGAGGCCGCCATCTGGGCGTCCGACTGCACCGGCACCGCGCCGTCGAAGCTGGACACCCCGATCGACCAGTCGTTCTTGCCGAGCCCGAAGACCTCCTGGGCCTGCTTCGTCAGATCGTCGTCGCTCAGCTTCTTGGCCTGGCTGATGAAGGCCGTGTTGCAGGAGCGCGCGAAGCTCGCCTTGAAGGTGCCGCCCTTGATCTCGAACTTGTCGTCGTTCTGGAACTTCCAGCCGCCGTACGTGGAGAACTTGGGGCACGGGTGCTGCTTGTCCATCGACGCGAGCCCCTTGTCGAGGAGCAGCGACGCCGAGATGATCTTCATCGTGGAACCGGGCGCCAGGGAGCCCTGGAAGGCGGTGTTGAAGCCGCGGCCGGAGTTCGCGACGGCGAGGATCTCGCCTGTCGACGCCTTGGTCATGACCAGTGAGGCCTTGGGCTTCTTGGAAACCTGCTCCTCGGCGGTCGCCTGGAGGCTCGGGTTGAGGGTCGTACGGAGCGTGCCGGGCGTTCCCTTGCTCAGTTCCAGCAGCGTCTTGTCGGGGGTTGCCTCGTCGCCCTCGGTCGCCTTGGCGGAGTCGGCCGTGGAGCCCTTGCGGACCACCCGCAGCTCGATGCCCGCCTTGCCGCCGGCCTTCTTGCCGTACTTCTCGCGCAGGCCGTCGAGGACCGTCCCCAGGGACGGGTACTTGGCCGCGGTCAGCTCCCCGCCGTCCCGGTCGAGCGCCTTGACCGGCGGTGTCCCGGCCTCCCCGGTGACCAGCCGGTCGCCGTCCTGAAGGTCCGGGTGGACGACGGCGGACTGCCAGTCGATCACCGGCTCTCCGTCCTCGGCCCCGCGGACGACGGTGAGCTGGGAGTCGTACGCGAGGGCCTTGGTCTGGCCCTTGTAGGAGACGGTGCCCTTCACGGAGAACGGCATCTTCGTGCCGGTTCTGGTGCCGGGGGTGAGCGTCACATCCTTGATGTGCGCCTCTTTGCCGAAGCCCGTCAGGAGCGTACGGGCCGCCGCCTTGCCGTTCGTGGCGGCGGCGGCCTCGGTGACGTTTCCGCTCTGCCAGGCCGTGAGGAACGTCGTGGCCGCCGACTTGACCTCGGCCGCCGACAGCGGGCCCTTCTTCACGGCCGCCGCCTTGCGCTCGGCGGCCGTCGACGCGCTGTCGTCGGCCGCCGCCCCACCGTCGTACACGGTGTAGACGCCGAACCCCGCCCCACCGACGACCACGGCGATCATCCCCCCGATGACGGCGGGCTTCGTCCTGCCGCGCTCTCCGGCGCGTCCCCTGTTCCCCACGGCTCCCGTTCCTCCGCTGTTGCCTCAGTACTCCCACGTTCCACTTAGAGAACGAGAGCCAACAGCCTAGGGTCCCCGTGTGACAGACGGGACCTCAGGCGGACGCTCGTAGCACGGCTGCGACAATCGGGCCCGCCACGTCGCCGCCCCGGCCGCCCTCCTGCGCCATGGCCGCCGCCGCGATGTCGTCGCGGTAGCCGGTGAACCAGCTGTCGGACGTCTTCCGCCCGTCGACCTCGGCTGAACCGGTCTTCGCGCCGATGTTTCCGCCGCCGAGGCCCTTCATCGCCTCGGCCGCGGTGCCGCTGACCGCGGTGCGGTTCATCATCTGGCGCAGCTGCGCGACCGTACCCGCGTCCAGGCCCTTCGCGATGGCCAGTTCACGATCGTCCAGACTCTGCGGCACGATCACCGGCTGCCGGAAGGTGCCCGTCATGGCGGTCGCGGTGACCGAGGCCATGTTGAGCGGGTTCATCTGGACCTCGCCCTGGCCGAGCATGTTGGCCGCCGTGTTGGGGCCCCCGGAGGCAGGGACGGAGCCGTCGAACGACGCGATGCCGGTCTTCCAGTCGTCCCGGCCGAGACCGAAGCGCTCCTGCGCCTCCTTCGTGAGCGAGTCGACCTGCACCGAGTCCGCGTACTTCACGAACGCCGTGTTGCAGGAGCGCGCGAAGCTCTCCGAGAGGGTCGCGTTCTCGTTGGGCTCCATGCCCTCGATGTTCTTGAACGTCTGGCTCTGCCAGGGCGCCGTGTCCGGGCAGGGCGCGGGTCCGGTCGCGTTGGTGATGCCGTTGTCGATCAGCGTCGCCGCGGAGACGATCTTCATCGTGGAGCCCGGCGCCAGCTGCCCCTGGAACGCCGCGTTGAACTCGCCGAACCCGTGGTTGGCGACCGCCAGCACCTCCCCGGTGCTCGGCTTCACGGCGACCACCGACGACTTGGAGTACTCCTTGACCGCCTTCTCCGCGGCGGCCTGCACGCCCGCGCTGAGCGTCGTACGCAGCTTGCCCGGCTCGCCCTTCGCGAGCGTGAGAAGCGTCTTGTCGGCCACCTCCTCGTCCGAGCTCCGGATCGCCAGCTCGACACCAGGGGTGCCGCCCGCGCTGTCGCCGTACTTCTTCCGCAGCTGGTCCAGGATCGGCCCCAGCGAGGGGTACTTCTCCTTGCTCAGCACGGTGCCGTTCCGGTCCACCGCCTCGATCGGCGGGCTCGCCGCCTCACCCGTGACCAGGGAGTCGCCCTCCGCCAGATCCGGGTGCAGCACGGTCGGCTGCCAATCGACGAGCGCCCGGCCCGTCGTGTCCCCGCGTACGACCGTCAGCTCGCTCTTGTACGACAAGGGCTTGCTCTTCCCCTCGTACGACACCGTCGCCGCGACCGAGAACGGGACCTTCCCGCCCGACGGCGTACCCGGCGTGATCTTCACGTCGGTCAGATGCGCCTCGGTGCGATAGCCGGCGAACAGGGGCTGGGCCACGCCCGCGTTGTTCGTGTACTCGGCGGCCTTGGCCGCCTTCCCCTGCTCCCAGGCCGCGAAGAACGTCGCGCTGGTCTCCTTGACCTCGTCACTCGACGGCGGACCGGTCTTCACCCTCTCGCCCGTGGCGTCCGAGCCCCCCGCGATCGCCGACACGATGTTGAAAGCGCCGTATCCGGCACCCCCGACCATCACCGCGAACACCCCGCCCACAATGGCGGTCTTAGCCCCCTTGCGCATAGCGCGATCCCCTCCCCATGGCCTTTCTGAACATGTTCAGAAAGGTGGTCATCTACCGCACTGTATGCGGGAGGAGGGGCCGGTGTGGCCGGTGTTCCCCGATTGTTAAGCCGAGGCCTCCTGTCCCGGGACCGCCCCCGGACCGCCTCAGATCGCCCTTCAAACCCAGGTGTCCAGCCACATTCGTGATCGCCAGGTGTCTATCGGGATGGCCTGGCCGGTGTAGATCGGCCAGAAATAGATGAAGTCACGGCTACTGCCCCTCCACTGACACTGACCAGGCGGTTTGTTCCTGCTCGTGAGCCGCGGGAGCTGTCCGGGCCGTCATGGGGCCGTCGCTGAGCCTGATCGCCTAGAACTGCAGCGCTTGCACAGCCGCACTAACAAAGGCAGCCCATGCCTCGGCGAAGGCCTCACTCGCGGCTTCGAAGTCTTGGGCACGATTTGAGACGTCGCCTGTCCGGTCCTCGCGGAGTGCGTCAGACCACCCGGCAAGCGCGACGTTCACATCTCCTGCCGCCCCGCGCAGTGCCTGCGCTTGGGCCTGCACGTCCCCAGGCCCCCATAGGTCGACGCGCGCGGTAGTCTCAACGAGGTCGAGCCAGTGTTCCCTAAAACGTTGGTGATCCTCACTGGGCTGCGGTCGGCCCTCGCGAAGCTCGATTACCCGATTGACCGTTGTCGCCAGGAACTTGGCATGCGATGCCATGACGTCGCCGTATACCTGCCTGCGATGCTCGCGTATCCAGTGAGTGTGTTCGGCCGTCGATTGACGCTCAACCTGTAGGTGCGTGGCCTCAATGGTCTTCTGCGCGCCGACGCGCGCCCCGTAGGCGGTAGCAAGGCCTCCAACACCGGCGCCGACGAGTCCAGCGATACCGGCGATTATTCCAGCGACTTCCTGATCCATTGCAGCATTCTCCCTACCCAATGTCCTATGGGCAGAGTGTTTGACGACGGGCTGGCTGCCGTTGCGGAGCGACAGCCAGCCACAACCGGAGTGGACTCACGCTGCCTCGTGCTCTTCCGGGCCATGCGTATTGGGTGTGGACGCCAGGTACAACCTGTCCATGGCCTTCCGCGTCCGCCCCTCACTGCTCGGCATCAGGTGCGTGTACGTCCGGAGCGTGAACCCCGGGTCGCCGTGACCCAGGTACTGACTCAGCGCCCGGATGTTCTCGCCCGCGTCCAGCAGCACGGACGCGTAGAAGTGCCTGAGAGCGTGCATGCCGTGTTCGCGCGCCGACGCATACCGCTGGCCTGCCTCCGCCTCGGGGATGATCCTTGCGGCGGCCAGAGCGGGCTTCCAATGGTGGGAGTTGAAATTGCTCACACGCACGTGCCTGCCCTCGGCTCCGCTGAACAGGAGCCGCTTCGTTACGAGGGGACCGTCCGGCGTACGCCAGGGAAGCGTCACGTCGACCGCCGGGAACTTCCTGGAGTGGTCCCGCAGCACGGTGGCCACGGCTTTAGGAAGGGGCACCTCCCTGACCTTGCCGCCCTTCGGCAGCGCGAACACGTACTTGCCGCGAATGCGCTTGAGTTGGTGCCCTACAGTCAGCCAACCGCCCTCGTAGTCGAGTTCGTCCACCGACAGGCCGAAGATCTCACCTTGCCTCAGGCCGCATCCGGCCCCGACGTCCACGGCGGCCCGGAAGCGGTGTTCGAGCGCGGCCCGGACATCAAAGACCTGTGCTGCCGTCCACGGGGTGACGCGCGGCTTGCCCGGCTTCGGCATCTGTACCGTCCGCGCGCGGCAGGGGTTCTTGCTCAGCAGACCGTCGTCGACCGCTGCGCTCAGTGCTGCCGAGACGGTCCCGACAATGATGCGGCGGTGCGATTCCGCCGGCACTGTGTCCTCCAGGGCCGCGATCCAGGCACGGATGTGCTCCGGCTTGAACGAGCCGAGCGGGCGTGAGCCGATGTGAGGGTAGGCGTGCAGCCGGAGCCGACGCTCCGCAGCTTCGCGGCTGTTGATCTCGCCGGTGTGTGTCTTCACCCAGCGTTCCGCGTACTGCCGGAACGTCGTCCGTGTGGCGCGCGGATCGACGTACTGACCGCGCGACATGTCGGCCTCGATGTGGGCGAGCCACTGCTCAGCGAGACGCTTCTGACGGTCGGGGAAGCTCTTGCTCTTCTCGGTGCCGTCCGGGCCGACGTAGCGGGCGCGGTAGCGCATGCCGGTGCCGTGGCGGTCGGTCTTGACGCGGACGGTCTTGCCGTCGGCGGTCGTCTCGGTCTTGAACCAGCGGTCTTGGATGTGGCCTGCCATGCGGCGGCGGTCCTCTCTCGAGACACAGCAGGGAGAGCCGCCGGGGCGGCTCTCCCTGCTGTGTCTGGTGGGTGTTCGGCTAGGCGGCGGCGTTGTCGGCCTTGCACTGGGCGACGTAGGCGCGCACGTCGGCGGGGTCGTAACGCAGGTGCTTGCCGATGCGGAAGCCGGGCGGGCCGGTCCGCTTCTTGCGCCACTGGTAGACGGTCTCGACAGGCACGCCGAAGACCTCGGCGATGTCGTCAGGGGTGAGGTACCGGTCAGGAAGACCGCCCCGCAGGGTGGCGCGGGAGTCGGTCTCCTCCAGGACAGCGGACCGTGGCACTGCGTCCTCCACGTGTTGGAGTCACATTGCTTTGAGTCGTGACTCATCGCGACTCAAAGCGGGTTGGCGAGGGTTTGAGCCGCGATGAGTCACGACTCAGGCAGATGTGGTTCGGACACGTTCAGCGCGATCCCGCTGTACGTCGCCACCTGTCGGCCGTAGGCGTCGCGTGGCCTGGTCCGGTTGAGTTGGGGAATGACGGAGAGCAGGTTGCGGCCGAAGACCTGCTTGGTGCCGGGGCGGACGCCGTTGTCCTCGGCCCACTCCCGCCAGACCGTCCACAGCGTGTCCACGGGCACGCTGCACGTGGGTCCGGTGGTGCAGCGTTCGCGGACGAATGCGCTGGTGGGTGAGGCGGTGTCGCGCATGGTGGTGACCGCGTCGCGGCTGGAGGCCGGTTCTGTGATCCGGCCCGTTTGCTGGAGTCGGGCGAGTCCGTCCAGTGCCCAGTTGAGGATGCCGGGCATCTCGGCGATGAGGCGGTCGGTGAGGGTGGGGTCTTCTCTGCCCAGCCACGACACCCGCATGCTGAGCAGGATGAACCGGTTGGCGATGACGCCTGAGGAGTCGCCGAAGTGTGGCAGTTCGTTGGACAGGATCATCAGCCGGGAGGGCAGCTTGCCGGTCCACTGCTCGCGGTACTTGCGGTCGACGTCGATGGTGTCGTCACCGGAGATGGTCAGCAGTCGCTCCACCACCTGGCTGTTGTCGCTGCCGGACAGCCGGGCGTCGGAGATGATGGCCAGCGACTTGCCGACCAGGGTCGACAGCCCGAAGTTGGTGCCCAGTCCGGCCAGCGTCGGGCCGGCGAGGTTCTTCTTGCCGACCAGCGCTTTCAGTACCCGCGCGATGGTGCCCTTGCCCGATCGGGAGGGACCCACCATGAGCAGGATCTTCTGGAGGTCGGTGCGGCCGGACAGGATGTAGCCGAACCACTCCTGTAGGGCGGTGATCGCGTCGGGGTCGTCGGGCCAGACCTCGGATAGGAAGTGCTCCCATTCTGGCGCCGTGGCGGCGGGGTTGTAGGGGAACGGGACGGACACGAGGTTGAAGAATTCGGGGGTGTGCGGCAGCAGTGCGCGGTCGCGGATTCTGAGCAGGCCGTTCTCGCACGCCACGATCGGACCGCCGTCCGGCTCGCTCGCGGCGGTGCTGTCGAGCCACGCGGGCGCGTCGGTGTCGGTGGGCAGGAGTGTGATGGAGCCGAGCGCGTCGAGAAGGTTGCTGATCTTCGGTTTTGTGGGTGCCCAGTCGCGTTCTTCGGTCTGGCCGTCTTTGGTGGGGGCCCGGTAGACGGCGTGCTCAAGCCGCTCGTACATGGCTTTGCGTACTTGGGCTTCGTCGATCTCGCGCCAGCAGGTGCCGTTCCAGCGCATCCAGGACGCGCGCCAGCGCCGGTAGATGAGCTGTCCGTCCTCGGTCTGCCAGTCGGGCAGCAGGCGGCGGGCCACGGCCATGGGGTTGGACGGCGCGGGCAGTTCCTCGGGGGTGGGGTGGTCGGTCATGCGGCGTCCCTCCCTTCCTGGGGAGTGCGGAGCGGGCATGCGTCGCGGTGGGCGGTGTGGTCGTCGATCAGGGCCAGCACCCGCTTGCGGCCAACCGCGGTTCGGTTTCTGCCACACAGGCACTTCGAAGTGGCCGTAGGCACGACACCGCGCGGCGCCACGATGTGCAGCCACGCCACGGGGTAGCGTCCGTCGCCGGTCTGCGGGTCAGGGCGAAGGGCACTTCGGACGCCTTCGGCGACGCCCTTCGGGGCGCCCAACGCCGCCTCGTGGCAAGCCTGTTGGGCGGCTTGCGGCCGGTTCGCGGGACTGTGGCCTTCCAAGGGGGGATGGGGTCGGGTGCTCATGCCGCATCCCGAGGGCGGGCTTTGCGGATGGAGCCGTCCAGAGCGCTGCGGATCGTGGCGCGGCACTCCGCAGCGGTGAGTCCCCGCGCCTCTCCAGCCGCTTGGAAGGCCTCCTCGACCACGTGCCGGGGGATGTCGCCCCATGCAACGAACCGCCCCACCTTGAAGGCGCACCGATTCAGCGTGATGTTGCGCTGCTTGTCCGGCGCCGCCGAGACCACGGCGCACTCCCGTTCCAGTGCGGCCACGGCCGCGCGGTCGCCGCTGACCGCCGGGAGCCTGAGCGGCCCGACAGGACGTGCGGGAGCCGGTTCCAGCAGCCGCAGCAGCCACGCGGGCAGCGGAGCCGCCACGGAGCCGCTGACGGGCTCGTAGGGTCCGGCGGGGGTGATGCTGCCTGCCGCGACGACGTAGCCGCCCCAGGCGCGGGTGTCGACCAACGGGGCGATGGTGCCTGCCGTGTTGGTCAGTCGCACCCCCGACTGCACCGTGAAGTACAGGTGTTGGCCGCTGCTCGCGGTCCGGGTCCGGTAGGTGTCGGGGACGGCGTGGCCGGTGCGCTCGCAGAGCGCTCGAAAGGTCGTCGCGCCGTCAGGCGCGTCCGAACTGCCCTTGTTGTTTGTGCTCTTGGGCTTGTCGAGGTCGACGACGAGCAGCCCGGAGGGGCCGGTGGCGATGCCGACGTTGAACGGGGCCCGCGACCAGGTGGTGCGGATGCGGTCCGGGTCGGTGGTGGTCCGCTGTTCCCACTTCTGGTGTCCGGCCGCGCAGGGGCCGGTGCCGGGGCAGGTGGCTTCGCCGTGCAGGGCGGGGCGCTTGGTGTCGGGGCGGAGGGGGAAGACGTGCCAGCCGCGTTCGGCGGCGTTCAGGGCGGCGGCCAGTAGGGCCTCTCGCCTGTTGTCGGTGGGTTGGGTCATGCTGGATGCCTCCAACAGGTCTGTTGCGGACTGGTTGGCAAGGGCGGCCCCGTTTCTTTGGCGAGAGGGGGGCCGCCCTTGGCGTAGCTATCGGTCGGTGTTGCGGTGCCAGGGCTCGCGCTGGCGCGAGCAGGCGGTGAGGCCTGCGGCGTGGAGGTCCTCGTAGTCGAGGCCGGTGCAGGGTCGCCGCTGCTCACTGCCGTCAGGCAGCAGCCACAGAGCCATGCCGTCTTCGAGGCAGGCGGTGCATTCGTCGTGGCTGCCGCGCTGCTCGGCGGTGATGTACAGCCGCGTCTTGGCGCGGTCGCGAGTGGGGAAGCGGCGTACGGAGGTGGCGTCGACTGCGCCGAGGATGGCTTGGGCGACGTGAGGCACGTCCGGGTGGTCGCAGATTATGCGGATCTCGAACATGGCGGTCCTCTCGGGGTTCAGAAGGGCGGTTCGTTGCTGTAGCCGCCGGGCGGGGTACGCCGCAGCCACCAGGGCAGGGGCAGCAGGGGCAGGCTCCACCCGGTCCAGCAGGAACACAGGTCCCAGTCGCTGCCCGCGTACTCGCCGGTGTCGTAGTCGCCATAGAAGGACTCGGTGCCGCCCGCTCCCTGGCAGTTGGGGCAGTCGGGGGCAGGGGTGTCGGTCAGGGCGAGCGCCCGGCGGGGGCAGCCGATGACCTTGATGCGGAGTCGGAGCACGGGTGTTGGCCTCCTGTCAGCCGTGGAAGTGGTTGCGTTTGAAGATCGCTTTGCGGATGTTGACCGTGGTCCCGCTCTTGTGGCCGCTCGCGCTGAAGACCTGCACGGCGATCCAGCCGCCGAAGATGACGGCGGCCAGGATGACCAGTTGGGTGATCAGCGCGGTCAGTGCGGCGATGAACGTGGTCAGCAGGAACAGCCCGCCGCACACGGCCCCGAAGCCGATCCCTCCGAGGGCGATGTTCACCGCCGTGCGGGAGACGGCCGGTTTGGCGGCGGGCGGTTCGGGCTTGGCGGGCTCGATGGCGTAGCCGGTGACGACGCGGCCGTCGGGCAGGACGACGCTCGCCACGGACGGGACGCTGCTCGGCTGCACGGGCACCATCGGCGCCGCCTGCACGGGCGTGATCGGGGTGGGCTGGTGGACTTCCACAGCCCGCTCAGCGGGCGCGTGGCGGGCGTGCTCGGGGTACATGCGGAATCCCTTCGAAGGGCCGGTCAGGGAGGCAGGGACACCCCTTTGCGGGAGGCGCGTGGAGGGGGTTTCAGGGGTGCTGACCTGCGGGCCTCCCTGCCTCCCTGATGGATCATTGATGCTGGTCAGGGCCAGGGAGGCGGGGCAGGGAGGCGTTCAGGGAGTTCTCCCTGCCTCCCTGCCCCGACGGGGCGCGCCTCCCTGTCACTCGGCGGCGGAAGCGGAATCCGTATCCGGCCGGTTGGCGAGAGCGCGCGCGATGCGGTCACGGCCGACGACCATGACGCCGTCGGACTTGTAGGGCTCGGCTCCGGTGCCGTCCAGGACGCGCTTGAGGTCGATGAACGACCACTTGCCGTAGGCGTCCTCGTTGAGCATCGCGAGCCGCTTGAGAACGTCCTGGGTGCGCAGGCGGGAGGCGTCCCCGAGCACGCTCGCGATGTCGGCGAGCGGGTCACGGTCGGCCCCGCGGTCGATGACGTGCAGGGTGGTGACGCCGTCGCGCATCGCCTTGGCGCGGGTGGCGATCACCTTCGCGTCATCGGTGCTGATGTAGTGCGTGCGTACCGTGATGGACGACTGCCCCTTGGGGATCTCGATGCCGTCCGAGGCGATGACGAGGGTTCCCTTGTCCAGTCCGGGACGCAGCAGGTTCGGGGCGGCGCCGCCGTCGACGGCCTTGTCCCCCAGCGCCATACGGGCCTGCGACTCGGTGCCCAGCGCGAGGGAGGCCCGCGTGTGCGCACCCTCCCGCACCAGCTTGGGAAGGTTCTGGTCGGTGGGGTCCTGAGTGCCCTGCCACAGCAGCACGTTCACCGCACGGCCCTGGTTGTGAATCTTCCGGGCGGCCATGAAGTACCGGGAGTTGGAGCTGGACCCGCCATAGGGCCGCTTGTCCTCGTCCTTGACCGGGCACATGAACGCGACCTGCGCCTCGTCCACGATGACGATCAGCGGCGGAAACATCGTGCCGGGCGGCGCTTGGAGACGGCGGTTCATCTCCTCCACCGCGTCCTCGGCCATCTCGGTGACCTGGATGACGTGGTCGTCTGTCGGGCCCTGGATGAGCCGGGTGGCGAGCCCATCGAACATGTTCCAGTCGCCGGCGCCCTTGAGGTCACCCATCCAGAACTCGACCGACCGATCCAAAGCGAGCCACAGAGCCAGCGAGCGCAGCGCGGCGGTCTTGCCCTGGTTGGACAGGCCGGTGATGAGCAGGTGGCGCTGATACAGGCTCAGGGCCGCCGCGTCGCCGCGCAGGTCCTGACCCCACGGGGCCGTGCCCTTGGCGTAGTCGGCGGTCAGCGTCTCGTCGGTGACCAGCGGAGACGGCCCGATCGGCTCATCCAGCGCGCCGGAGTCGGCGATCCACAGCCGCACGGTGCGGGCGGCCTCGGGGATCGTGATGAACACCTCGTGCTCGTGCCGGGTCAGGTTCTCCGCGAGCTTGCGGCGCCGGTTTTGCACCTCGTTCGTCGACACCCCGGACGGCAGCGTGACGTCCAGCTCGACACCACACCCGGCAATCTTGATCGGGGACAGCATCGAGGCGCCCGCGTCGCCCATCTCCTTGATGGCGTTGCGCATCGCCGGGATGCCCAGATCCCGCAGGGCCTTGACGACGATCGACGGGGTGATGGGCTCCCCCTCGCCGGAGCGGACGTTCGCGGGCAGCGCCCACTGCGGTGCGGCCTGCTGCTTGCTGCCGACCGCCCACAGCGCGAGCAGGGCCAGGAACGGGCCGATCGTGATGGCCGGACCCCACACCACCTGCACGATCCGAATCAGCGCGGCGATGAAGTCAACGGTCGCCTTCAACGGCGTGATGACATCACCGACTTCCTTGGAGTTCAGGGCCATCACGATGCCGAGCGCGACCAGGACCCCGATGCCCATCCCGGTGCCCACGGCCACGCCTTTGGCGGCGTCTGCCGGGGAGTGCAGTAGGTCCATGCGGCGGCGGTGGCGCGCCTCACGGAAGCGCTGAAGACGCTCTTCCCACTCCTCGGCGACCTCGTAGTTCCCGGCGGCCTCGGCGGCGCGGAGCATGCGTTCGTAGCGGGCGCCGGTGCGGCCGTCCCAGGTGCGGCGGGCCACGATCCGGCCCCCGTTGAGCGTGTAGAGGCCGTGGCGGGCCACCGCGCGCACGGTGGTGGTGGTCCGCTCGTGGGTGGCGATGCGCTTGACGGCGCGCCCGGAGCGCACCCACAACGGCACCCTCGGCATCGGCGCGGTGGGCGGGTCGGACACCACGGTCAGGGTGGTGACGGGCACCTCCGCAGCAGGGGGTTCGGGGCCCTTGTGGAGTCGTACGACGTTGTCGGACATGCTGGGAGTTCTCCTGACTGCCCCGAACGGGGTGGGAGTTGAAGGGGAAGGTGTCGGGGTGGCCGGGTCCGTGGCAGGGGCGGCCACCCCGACGGGTAGACGGTGCGGGTCAGCGGCCCTGACGGGCCTGGTTCTCGATGTCGCTGAGCTGCGACGGCTCGATGCGCGCGCCGTCGACCCAGCAGAACGGACGGAGCCCGGCGGCGGCCGTGAAGACCCGCACGGCAACGCCGGGCGGGGCGTCGGGGAGGGCGTAGACGCGTCCGCCGTCGAGGGAGGCCAGCAGCCGCGCGCCGTGGTGCTCGCACCCGTCGGCGCCGGCGTTGCCCGCGTCCAGCACGGTCACCACGACCGGGCCGACGCAGGGGGTGGGGTCTTGCGGCTGGGCAGCGGGGCAACGGCGGTCCACGCTCACCACCAGCTCGACTTCTTCTTGGGCACCAGGTAGGGGTGGCCGTTGATCATGTGGTCCACGCACTGCGGGCAGTCCTCGCGCGGGCCGAGGTGGCGGTGTGCGCGCCGGTCGTGGGCGTGCTGCCAGCACTGCGGGCACTCGCCTGGAGGCGTCTCCCGTGCGGGCATGGTCACCACCACCCCGAGGACTTCTTCGCGGCCTTGGCGCGGGCGGCCTCGGTGATCAGCCTCTGACGCTCGCCCTGAAGCGCGGCCAGTTCCGCAATCAGCCGGGTTTCGGCGGCGGTTGCCACCTGCTCCTCCTGGCGTTCGGCGCGGGCGGTGCTCTTGCCGCGCAGGACGCGGTACGAGCCGCCCGCCAGAGCCGTCAGCACCCGGCGCCGCTCGGCGCCGGTGAGCGGCCACATCTCGCCCTTGCGGACCGCTTCCAGCTTGCGGGTGGTGAGTTCGATTTCGCGGTCCAGGCGGCGGGTGTTGGGCTTGGCCATGGTCAGGCACTCCTCGGGGAGGCGGGGGTGGGGGTGGGGGTGTCGGGGTAGGCGCACAGCACGCACATGCCGAGCGAGGTCGGAATGCATTTGCTGTAGACCACCTGGCAGTTGGGGCAGGTGCGGCGGGCGAGCATGGCCAGCGCGAGGGCGCCCCACTTGCGCGACGTCATCGGCCGTACCGGCTTGGCCAGGTCGATGCGGTAGAGGTAGCCGACCAGCGGCGGGCGCCGGTAGCGCGGCAGCATGATCTGTGCTGCCACTGGCTGTCCTCCCGGACGCAGGCCGATTTTGCGCAGGTCACGGCGGGTGGCGTAGCCGTCCGGGGCGTACTTCCACGGGTAGGTGGGAATGCCGTAGCGGGTGCCGGTGGGGTCGAAGTACTTGGCGTACGCCCTGCCCATCACGGGGCCTGGACGGCGCGCTCAGCCTTCAGCGTGTCGCGCAGCATGCGCGCGTTGGCAGGCGAGGTGTGCACCTCACGGCGGATGCCCTCGGCGGTCACCTTCGCGTCCGGCCAACCGGCCGTCACGCGCCGCGCCTCATCGAGCAGTTGAGCCGCCGTACGCTTCGGCCGGGGCGAGCGGGCCGCATCCGGAACCCGACCGGTCGCCCGACGCGATCGGGGCGCCTCAGCGGGCACCGTGCGCCGCTCGATCGCCTTGACCGGAGTCGGGGCGATGGCAGGTACCGGCTTGAGCGGCAGTGCCGACTTCCCGAAGTCGACCGCCACCGGATCGGGCACCCGCAGCACCGTCGCCACGGCAGGCGCCGGGGCCGATACCGGGAGGTCAGCCGTAGACCGATTGCTTGTGGTCTCGGTGGATTCCTCCGGATTCGTGACCGGGGCGGGAATCGGGTCGGTGCCGCCGAACATCGACAGGAGCGCAGCGTTCGCACCGGCGGTGACGCGGTCGCGCTGGACTTCCAGCAGCCTCGATCCGAGCGCCGTGTCCCCGACGCCGACCTTGCGGGCCAGACGCCACGACTTGCGCTCCGACCATTTCTTGATCCGGTCACTGGGGTGGTGGGCGGCACGGGCCTGGTGGTAGGCGAGGGCCTGCACGATGTCGGCGGTGCGCCGCTCGTTCTCCGCGTCGCGGCCATCGGTGTGGACCACGATGCGGCGGGCGAGGAACGCCATGCCCTCCGCCGACACGGACATGCCCATCGGGGTCAGTGCGTAGATGACGGTGCGGCCCAGGTCAGGCGCGGCCATGGCGCCCATGACCGACGCGGCGGCCGGCAGCGCCCACAGCCCGACCCGTACGACGCGCGGGGAGGACTGGCCCAGCATGGTCAACCCCAGCAACACCAGGGCGAGCACAGCCGTGGCACCCTCACCGGCGGCAAGGGCCCCAAGCGCGGTGCCCTTGCCGTAGGCGTGCCCGATGTTGCTGTACGTGCCGATACCGCCAATCACGCCCGTGGCGAGCATCGGCACGAACACAGCTGTCAGCACACCGACCTGAACCTTCGTCAGAGGCTTGCGGGTTTCGCTCACGCCGCACCTCCCAGGGCGAACACGACGGACAGGATGAGCAGCGCGCCGCCCGCGCAGGTCAGGTCGACCGCGCGGCGCAGGCAGGTGAACTTGGCCACCGTCAGCCGGGACAGACCAGCGATGTCGGCGGCCAGATCGCGGGACACGGCGTCGCTGATCTCGTCCGCCGTGAGGGTGGCCCACAGCGGGAAGCCGTGCCGGCCACGCAGGTTGGGGCGCGTCGACCGCAGCAGCAGACCCGCAGCCGCGACCAGCACAGCCATGCCGAGCCCGCCCACCACACAAGCGGGCAGGTTCATCGGCAGGTCACGGGCGATCGTCCACGCACCGGCCAGCACCGCGCCGACGAACGCCAGCAGCAGGCCCGTCTTGGTGTCCGTCCGCGCGATCTCCGCCTTCACCTCAGCGTGCGCGGCCGTCAGGTTCTGGTCGGTGGCGCTCACGCTCCCACCTCCGGGAGGCCGACGCCGACGGTGCGGTTGGCCAGGTCCCGGCCCTCGGCCAGTACCCGGCGGCGGGCCCGGCGGATGCGGCGGGTGTCCAGCTCGGTCGGTGTGCGGTCGAGGGTGATGATCTGCGCATCGAGCAGGTCGACGGCCGCCAGGATCAGCGGCATCTCCTGCTCGATCGCGTCTAGCTCCGCATCCGTCGGCTCCATGAAGTCGGCGAACGCGGTAACAGCGTCCTGAACAGTGACGATGTGGTTCATTGGGTCGTGGTTCCTCTCAGGGTGGTACGGCCCGAAAGCGGCCCCGGAGTTGCACCTCCGGGGCCGCGCCGTTGATGGGGGAAATTGGTCAGCGCTGGCGGCGCTTGTGCTCCTGCGCCATCACCGCAGCGCGTGCGCTGCTGAGGGTGGATCGGCCCATGGCGCCGCATGAACACCTGAAGTGGTGCGCTGCGTTGCCGAGACTCCTGTAACTGACCCACGTGGTGTGGTTCTTCGCCATGGAGGTGTCCTCTCGGATGTGAGCTCGGGTCTTTCCCGGCTCCCCTCTGCCCCGCCCGTACGGCGCCGCGAGATGCGGCCCGGACGGGCGAAGGAGGCAACCGGCCGCAGCGATAGCCGCTGCGATGGTGGTAGAGAGTCGACCGGCTTGGCCGCGAGCACACGCTCCGCTCACGGACCGGAGGTGATGCACAGGCGCCGCCGGCCGGTCGACCACGACGACGCCCATTGCTGTCGTTGACTCACCGAAACCCCTCTCCGAATTGCGTACATGGACTTGCTGCAAGGGGGACCGCGTCCCCACCCTCCGGCCGTTGCTCGCGGTCACCGGGCCACCTCGCCAGTCGGGCCGAAGCCCTGTCCCCTGGCCTTTAGCGGGATTGCAGCGTCCCCGCCCTCTGCTTGCGCACCGCGAATCGGAAGCAACCCGTAATCTGGTGCGCACCAGAAGGATGCATCTGGTGCGCACCAGAGTCAAGAGGCTTCGCCGGTTCGAGTGGTGGTTGCCCGCCTCGGTGCATCTCCAGAAGACCGCTCCAGGTGGGGGGTCGGTAGCCAACAGGACTTAACTCCCGTCCTGTTAACCCCTGTTGACCTGCGGCGATGTGAGGCATGCTGAGAAGGTCAGTGAGTGGACCTATCGCCGGACGGTGGCCTGTGAGCACGGGACTTCGGAGTGCGCGAGCGGCGCGTGGCTGGTCTCAAGAGCGGTTAGTCCGCGAGATCGAGCAGTACGCCCGACAGCACCTCACCGACGTTGCGTCGACCGCGAGTTTGCGTGTGTACGTGTCCGAGTGGGAGAACGGCAAGCGCACCATCTCGGACCACTACGCGGCGATCCTGCGGCAGCTTCTCGGCGTCACGGACGCAGAGCTGAGGGGCGGCCCGCTCACGGTTGCTCCGTCGATGGCCGATGGGTACGACGAACTGCTGAGCCGGATCGATTCGGCCAGCAGCGTCAGCGAATCCATGGTGAAGGCGTTCAACGACCAGACTGAGCTACTGCGAACCATGGATCGCCAGAGGGGCGCGTCCGCTCTCGTAGACCAGATGACAGGGCACCTTGCAGCCCTGGAAGACGCGCTGAACTTCGCGGTACTCCCGAGTGCGCGCCAACCCGTGGCGCTTGCGCTCGCGGGGGCGTCAACCCTTGCCGCATGGCAGGCGATCGACTCGGGGGCGGTCGAACGAGCTTGGCGGCACTACGAACTTGCGAAGAGGGCAGCGCGCGACGCTGAGGAGCCGATGTACCTCGCGCACGCGATGGCAGAGCAGGCGTACGTGCTGTGCGAGGCTGGCCGGCCGTCTCTCGGTGTCGACCTGGTACGCGATGCGCAACGCACCCTCGGCCGCGCCGGATCTCCTCGTCTCCGAGCATGGCTGTACGCGGCCGAAGCCGAGATGTGCGCCCATGTCGACGGCATGTCGGACGACAGCCGGCGCGCGCTCGATGCGGCCATGGCGAGCATCCCGTCCGGCTCTGAGGCCCGAGACCCGGACATGCTGAGCATCTTCCTCAACGGCGCCCATCTGACCCGATGGCAGGGCAATGTCCTTGCCTTGCTGGGCGACGACGACGCGGTGACGAGCCTGTACGACGCCTTAGACGTGATGGACCCAACCTTTGTCCGAGCGCAAGCCGGACTACACGCTGACCTCGTACAGGCTCACATCACGCGAGCCGAGTATGACGACGCGAACACCCACCTCAGGCAGGCGCGGCTGTTGGCGAGCCGCACAGGTTCGGTGCGGCAGCGCCGCCGTGTCGACCAGCTCAGTGCGCGGCTGTAAGCCCCTGCTTGCCGCGGCTCGCCAGGATGTGGAGCAGGGCCACGAGGGTGCCGGAGCCCATCAGCTCACCGCGAGCCATCAGCCCAGGAATGTCGGCCAGGGGCACCCACTCGATGTGTCCTGCCTCTTCCAGGTCCGTCGGCGAACCAACCTGCTTGGCCCCGTGGCCCACGAAGATCTCGTGAGGCGAGTCGACCATGCCGACCATGGGCTGATACGTGACGACGTGCTCCACGGACTTCGGCCGCCAACCCGTCTCTTCCACGACTTCCCGTAGCGCCGTGTCCGCGGGGTCCTCCCCCTCGTCCACGATGCCGCCCGGGAGTTCCCAACCCCACTGCCGTGGGACGAAGCGGTACCGCCACATCATCAGGACGCGGTCCTGGTCGTCTAGAACTGCGGTGACGGCGACGTGGTGAAGCTTCACCACGTGATGCTCGAACCGCTCCACGCCGGGCGGTTCCACGTCCCACAGCTGGAGCTTGACCCAACGGTTGTCATAGACGTCCCGCTCACCGTGGATGCGCCAAGGCTCAAGTCCCTCGGGTGTCTTGACGCTCACCGCGCCAGGGACCCGGTACGAACTCCGGCCTCGAACTTCCAGGGCGCCTTCCGCCACGAGTCGCGTGAGCACTTGCCGCAGCGCAGTCCGGCCGATGCCGAGTTCTTCCACGAGGGTTCGTTCTGACGGCATCTTGTCGCCGGGGGCGTACTCGCCCGACGCGAGCCGTGCACGAATCGTCTCGTAGACCTTCGCTGTCTTCGGTCCCATTCGTGGGGCACTCTCCATCCTGAGGTGGTGCGTACCAGCGTAGCGGGGTAGAGAGACAAAGCGCCCGGTCACATCTCGGACTTGCAACGGGACGTTGGTGGCACGTCGGCTGCTAAGGCTCGCGCTCGTTCTTAGCCCTCGTGCTGACAGCCCTGGCGTCAGCCAGGGCAGGGCGCTCGCGTTGCGCGACGCACCGAGTGCGTGAAGAGTGGGTCTTGTAGCGCCTCGCACCGTCGAGCCATCGGCCTCCGGTGACGTAGGCCCTCGTGACTGGCAAGAGCTGAGTCCACAACGGCAACCCATCGCACTGCCAAGCGCACCTGGAAACATCGTGGCCAGAATCGCTCGACGACAAGCGTCCCGCCTTGTTGGCGCATCTTGCTTGGCTGCGGCGCTCGCGCTGCCAACTGGCGTGACCAGTGCTGTGGCAGCACCCCAAGCCGTCTCCGAAGCTGCAGCCGCAGCGCCGGATCAAACCCCGCCGCCCCCGCCGCCTCCTCCGGAGCCGCCTTCCCCGCCGCCCCCGCCGCCTCCTCCGGAGCCGCCTTCCCCTCCGGAGCCGCCTTCCCCGCCGCCCCCGCCGCCTCCTCCGGAGCCGTCTTCGCCGCCCCCGCCTCCGGAGCCGCCTTCCCCGCCGGAGCCGCCCCCGCCTCCTTCTCCGGAGCCGCCGACGTCGGATGAACCGAAGAAGGACGAGGAAAAGAAGGAAGAGGGCAAGGAAGAGAAGAAGGAAGAGAAGAAGGAAGAGAAGAAGGCCGAGGAACTGAAGAAGGAGGATGAGAAGAAGGTTGAGGCCTTGATAGAGGACAAGGATGTCCCAAAGGAGGTCAAGGAGGAGTTGAAGAAGGAACTGGACGAGTTGAAGCATCCCCAGGTGCCCGACGAGCTGAACGAACCTGTGAAAGAGTTGCAGGAACTTGCGGGCGGTAAATCCCATTTGCCGAAGGCGCTAAAGGGTGAATTGCGAGAGGTGATCAAGGGGCTGAAATATCTGAAGACGATTGAGGGATTGACCGAGATTGCGGAGAAGTTGGACCGTCTGCTGAAGGACCCGAAGGTGCCGCAGGAGGTGAAAGATGAAATAGAGGGAATTCTACACAAGCTTGAACGCCTAACGGAGAAATTGAAGAAGCAGCACAAGGAGGAATCCGTAAAGCAGAACAAAAAGTTGGTTGAACTGAAAGAAAGTTTCGAGCACCTTACGGTCAAGCTGGAAAAGCTGGCGACGGGCCCGCAGACACCGGAAAGTCTGAAGGAGACGCTGACGGAGCTGGCGAAGGACGGGAATGTGCCGAAGCCGTTGCGGCAGCAACTGGAGAAGTTGGCGAAAGATCCGAGTCCGCCGGGACATGTCCAGGAGAAGCTGAAGAAGCTGACGAAGGGCGGACTAGCCTTGGCCGCGATCAGTGCTCTGGCGCCAAAGCATAAAAATGAAGATTGGGCCCCACTTCCCCATGAAAAAGATTGCTCGAAAGGCTCGTATCTGATCGCTGCCCGTGGTTCCGGAGAGAAGAACGATCCGGGGGCTAACAACCTTGGAGGCACGAAAGAGCAGCCTTCGGCGATGACCAATATGTACAACAGCTTGAATGCCGCATCAAATGGTGACACGGGGGTGTACGGAATCCCCTATCCTGCTGATGACGCAACACGCTTCTGGCTCGACACCGACCCTAAGCTAGGGCGCAGTAATAAGCTGCCTATCAGTACGCAATTGGCTGCGTTGCAACTTGCTTCCGTGATCCGCGCTCAAGCTGAATGTCCTAACCAGAAGATTGTCCTGGCTGGATACTCGCAGGGGGCCGCTGTGGTCCGAGCGGCGCTTGCTTTGTTGCCGCCCGAGCTGCTAGATCGAATCAGCGGTATCGCCCTCTTCGGCGACCCCACATGGGTGCCCCCAGGCTGGGACGATCCAGCCTTGAAAAAGGCCCATAAGCTTCGGGAACGGACCCTCTCGCTGTGTGCGAAAAACGATCCTGTCTGTGACCAGAATCTCGACCCGGCCCGTCGGGTCGCCGAGCTGGCAAGCTGTCACAGCGTCGTGGCAAGCAAGGACCCGAGCGACGACTACCTATGCCCTCACTTCAACTATTCAGGAGGGTCGGCTGATCTCGCTACAGCGTTCTTGAGGAATAGGACGAAGTAAGGACCCCGGGCATCTGAACGGGCAGCGATGTGGACTGGGAATCTGTGCTGCTCTGGCGGCGCTCGTTCCGAGAACAGCTGAGGCGCTGTCGCGTAGTCCACTCTCTGGACGAGGAGTGGACGGCAAACGGGTTTTGCCTCCTCCGCTTGTCTATCTCTGCTGCTCAGGCAAGCGATGAGCAGGTGCCTCCCAGCAGACTGTAAATCTGCTGAATCGTGACGCCTATCAGAGGGCCGGGGAAGGCACCGCCGGGATTCGGAGGTGCCTTCGATAGAAGCCGGAACGAGGACCGACCCGTTACGGACGCTCCTTCGAGCGCAACGTCAACGCGTCGCGCTCCTCCTCCAGCTCGCGGATGCGCTGTGTCAGCTGGCGCATCTCTGACTGTTGCTCTTGTAGCAACTCCGTAAGCGCCTGTAGTCGGTACTCCGATCTGACAGCCCGCTGTTGGGCTTCCTCGATTGCGGCGACCAGACGATGGAGTTCCGTCACTGCCTCACCGACGTTCTCGGTGGCGCCAGCTGGCTGGTGAGCCTCGACCCACAACTGTCGGATGGCGCGAAGCCGTGAGTCGCGCTGTTGGGGAGTGACCTGCGTCAACATTGCTGCACTGAGGGCCTCAAGCCGCTCCCAACTTGTTGATGTTGGAGAGGTGAGTGCTCGCTGCAGGGTGCTTCGAGCCTGGCCCGTTTGGTTCGCCAACTCTCTGAGGCTGGGGCGTCCAGCTTGGTTGTAGAGCTCTGAGATGGCCGCGAGGAGTGACTCGGCCTGGTCTGTGGACGGGCTTTCCCGGTCGCTGCGCTCCTTCGCGGCCGTCCGCCACAAGTGGTCAAAGTGCTCCGTGTCACCTTGGCATGCCTCGACGATTCGTCTCACCAGGGCCGGACCGGGTAGAGCCTGCCCGCTGAACGCGCGAGACAGGGATGCGGGGCTGTAGCGGGTTGCTTCAGAGAGTTCGCGAAGCGACAGCGCGGCGTTCGAGCGCAACTCTCGCAGCTCGCTTGCGAGCTTGGCGAGAGCTGGTGGGCTGTCCGCCGCTACCGGCCTCATGCGCCGTGCCATCAGTTCGCGTTCCCTTCGTTCCATGTTTTTCGGTATTGTTCAGGACGCCTCGGGTCGGACCTCGGCTGGGGCTTCACTGCCATGCCTGCGTTCGCCCGCTAGGCAACTGTGCCTCAGGGAGTGCCTGTGAGCGATACATCATCGGCTATGCCTGCGCTCATCTGCGCGGTGACCTTCATTTCGTTGCTGGTAGGACTTGTCGCTTTCATGGTTGCTCGTGTGGATGGGCTGGCCCCCGCGCTTGCGTTGTTTCCGGCTGGTGGCGGCATCGTCGCCAGCGTTGTTACCTGCGGGAGCGTGATTGACGCGCTTGGTCTCCCTGCTGCGCCCGATACGGGTGCGGTACTCAACATCGTCGCCGCCATGGCCTTCTCCCTATTGGTGGCGGCTGGGGCGTACTCCGCTGCGCGGGCAGGGGGCCTGACGTGGCCAAGGTGCACGTTCGCGAGCGGCGGCGGGTTTGCTGGCTGCATGGTCATAGTCGCTGTGTTGTTCCACTTCACAGGGCTGTCTTGACTTGCAGCTACGGCCCTTTGTTGTGTGTGGTCGGGCCGTCTCCGGGCCGTCCGAGGGCGGCCCGCAACGGCCACTAGCGACCAACAATGACCACGATGGTCCGGCAAGGTGCCGGACCATCGTGGTGCGTCTGTCCAGCTAGACCCAGGTGTCCAGCCACATTCGTGATCGCCAGGTGTCTATCGGGATGGCCTGGCCGGTGTAGATCGGCCAGAAATAGATGAAGTTCCAGGCGATCAGCAGGACCAGGACGCCTGCCGTCGCCGCGCCCGCCACGCGGCGGCGTTCGCTCGAACCGGGCGGGCCCAGGATCGCGCCGATCATCATCGCCAGGGCCAGGCACAGGAACGGCAGGAAAACGATCGCGTAGAAGAAGAAGATCGTGCGCTCCTGGTACATGAACCAGGGCAGATAGCCGGCCGCGATACCGCAGGCGATCGCCCCCGCGCGCCAGTCGCGGCGGAAGAACCAGCGCCACAGTACGTAGAGAACCGCGAGGCCCGCGGCCCACCACAGCAGGGGCGTGCCGAGGGCGAGGACCTCGCGGGCGCACTTCTCGCCCGCGTCGACGGGGCAGCCGTCCTTGCCCGGCTGCGGGGACTCGTAGAAGTACGAGACCGGGCGGCCGGTGACGATCCAGCTCCACGGGTTCGACTGGTACGTGTGCGCCGAGGTGAGGCCGACATGGAACTCGTACACCTGATGCTCGTAGTGCCACAGGCTGCGCAGCCAGTCGGGCAGGAAGGTCCAGTTGCCACCCTTGCCCTCGGTGGCCGCCCAGTTGCGGAAGTACGCGCCGGTGCCGTCGGAGGGGGACAGGATCCAGCCGGTCCAGGAGGCCAGATACGTGACGATCGCCACCGGCACGGTCGCCACGAACGCCAGGCCCGTGTCGCGCTTGAGGACGGCCTTGTACGGGTGCCGGGCGCCCGCGACCCTGCGTGAGCCGACGTCCCACAGGACCGTCAGCAGGCAGAACGCGACCAGGACGTACAGGCCGTTCCACTTGGTGCCGATGGCGAGGCCCAGCATCAGGCCGGCCGCCCAGCGCCAGGGACGCAGGCCGAGCCGGGTGTGTTCCGCCGTGTACGCGTCCGGGCGTACGACTCCGTCCTCGTCCGGTGGCAGAGCGGCGGCGAGGCGTGCGCGCGTCCTGTCCCGGTCGATGAGCAGGCAGCCGAAGGCCGCGAGCACGAAGAACATCAGCACCTGGTCGAGCAGCGCCGTGCGGCTCATCACGAAGTGCAGCCCGTCGACGGCCATCAGGCCGCCCGCGAGGCAGCCGAGGAACGTCGAGCGGAACAGACGGCGGCCGATCCGGCACAGCATCAGCACGGACAGCGTGCCGAGCAGGGCCGTCATGAACCGCCAGCCGAAGGGCGTGAACCCGAACAGCCACTCGCCGAGCCCGATCATGTACTTGCCGACCGGCGGATGGACGACGTACGCGGCCTCCGAGGGGATCGAGACGTCGCCGTTCCTCTGCAGGATCAGCTCGTTGGCGTCCTTGGCCCAGTTGACCTCGTATCCGCGGTGGATCAGCGCCCACGCGTCCTTGGCGTAGTACGTCTCGTCGAATATCACCGCTTTCGGGCTGCCCAGGTTCCAGAACCGCGTCAGGCCCGCAAGGAGTGTGATCAGCAGCGGGCCCGCCCAGGCCGACCAGCGCACCACGAGCGCGGCGGTCGGCTTCGACAGCCCGAACGCCGCCCACACGCGCGGGCTGGGCTGCGCGTACGCGGGCACCAGACGGTCGCGGACGTCGCTTCTCGCCGGGCTCGTGTAGCCGAACCGGCGAAGCCGCAGCTGCCACGACGGCCGCTGCTCTTCGACGCCCTGTTCCTTCCGGATGTCCGTGTGGGACGCGGTACTGGTCACCGCGCCATCGTAGGGAACCCTTCTGTGCGAGGCCTCTTTATCGGCCCTGCGAGGATGGAACCGTGACAGGAACCCTTGTACTCGCAGGCACTCCCATCGGGGACGTCGCGGACGCGCCGCCCCGGCTGGCCCAGGAACTGACGGCCGCCGATGTGATCGCCGCCGAGGACACGCGGCGGCTGCGCCGGCTGACGCAGGCGCTGGGCGTGCAGCCGGGCGGGCGGGTCGTGTCGTACTTCGAGGGGAACGAGTCGGCTCGTACGCCCGAGCTGGTCGATGCCTTGGCCGGTGGGGCGCGTGTGTTGCTTGTCACGGACGCGGGGATGCCGTCGGTTTCCGACCCCGGCTATCGGCTGGTCGCGGCGGCCGTCGAGCGCGACATCCGGGTGACCGCTGTGCCCGGGCCGTCCGCCGTGCTCACCGCGCTCGCGTTGTCCGGGTTGCCGGTCGACCGGTTCTGCTTTGAGGGGTTTCTGCCTCGGAAGGCGGGGGAGCGGTTGTCGCGGCTGCGGGAGGTGGCGGGGGAGCGGCGGACGCTTGTGTACTTCGAGTCGCCGCATCGGGTGGACGACACGCTGGCCGCGATGGCTGAGGTATTTGGGGGTGACCGGCGGGCCGCCGTGTGCCGGGAGCTGACCAAGACGTACGAGGAGGTCAAGCGGGGGGCGTTGCGGGAGCTGGCCGCTTGGGCCGCGGAGGGGGTTCGGGGGGAGATCACGGTTGTTGTGGAGGGAGCGCCGGAGAAGGGGGCCGAGGAAGTGGACGCGGCGGAGCTTGTGCGGCGGGTGCGGGTGCGGGAGGAGGCGGGGGAGCGGCGTAAGGAGGCCATTGCCTCCGTTGCGGCCGAGGTTGGGCGGCCTAAGCGGGAGGTTTTTGATGCGGTGGTGGCCGCGAAGACCTCCGGTTAGCGCCGTTGTTTGTTGCTGATTGACCCGGGCTGCGGGTCCGTCGTGGTTGCTCGCGCAGTTCCCCGCGCCCCTTCGGGGGCGCGGTAAATGGTGGCCCCCGCGCAGGCAAAGCTCAGCCCTGCTATTCGTGCCCCCGGACAAAGAAGTGCCAAGGCGTCTCCAATAGTCGGCAGGTTCCGTGCACTTGACCCGCCCGGAGAGTCCACTGGGTGACGGGACGTACCCGTTCCCCGCCTCCGCTCCCCCGGAGGCGTCAGACCAGCGGACCCTAGGAGCTGGCATGAGTGAGATGGCTGTTGTGCACGAGTCGTATTCGTTCGCCTGTATGCGGTGCGGGCATGGCTGGGAGCAGTCGTACGAGATCGAGCACCACTTCGACGCCGAGGGCCACGAGTTCGTGACGTACGTGGCCGATGGAGACGTCGTGCCGTCGCCGCTCAGTCGGCCCACCTGCCAGAACTGCGACAACCATGTCGTACGCATCATGCGGGCCGGCCAGGTGTCCTCGGCGATGAACTCCCTGCACCCGCGCCGCTCCCGCTCGGTGCCGCGCCAGGCGGAGCGGCCCGAGGCCGAGTCCACGGAGGCGTCGGGGGCCGCGGAGCCCGAGGAGCGCCATCACTGGCACCTGTCCGATCTGCTCCACCCGTTCCACCACCGCAAGGCGGGGTGAGGGCCGCCGCGGCCCCTTCGTAGGATCGGGGCATGCCCTCCAACGCCGAAGCCCCGCCCCTCCCCGACCCCCTCCGCGTGCCCGTCGCCGACTCGCACACCCACCTCGACATGCAGTCGGGCACGGTCGCGGAGGGACTCGCGAAGGCCGCGGCGGTCGGTGTGACGACGGTCGTACAGGTCGGCTGCGACCTGAAGGGTTCGCGGTGGGCGGCGGAGACGGCCGCGGAGTACGAGGCCGTGCACGCGACCGTCGCCCTGCACCCCAACGAGGCGCCGCGCATCGTGCACGGCGACCCCGACGGATGGTCCCGGCAGGGCGCCCGCGAGCCCGGCGGCGACAGCGCGCTGGACGAGGCGCTCGCCGAGATCGACCGGCTCGCGGGACTTCCGCAGGTCAAGGGGGTCGGCGAGACCGGGCTCGACTACTTCCGTACGGGACCCGAGGGCAAGGCCGCGCAGGAGCGGTCGTTCCGGGCCCATATCGAGATCGCCAAGCGACACGGCAAGACGCTGGTCATCCACGATCGTGACGCCCACGCCGACGTGCTACGCGTTCTGAAGGAGGAGGGCGCCCCCGAACGCACCGTCTTCCACTGCTACTCCGGCGACGCGGAGATGGCCGAACTGTGCGCGGAGAACGGCTACTTCATGTCCTTCGCCGGGAACATGACCTTCAAGAACGCCCAGCCGTTGCGCGACGCCCTCGCCGTGGCGCCCCTCGAACTCGTCCTCGTCGAGACGGACGCACCGTTCCTGACACCCGCGCCGTACCGCGGACGGCCTAACGCCCCATATCTCATTCCGGTCACGGTCCGCGCGATGGCCGCCGTACGCGGTCTGGACGAGGACGCGCTGGCGACGGCCCTCGCGGCGAACACGAAGCGTGCCTTCGATTACTGACGCATAACGCCCAAGGGGGCGCATTCCCGGGTCGCGCGGCGACACAACGTAGTCGTGGCGCCTTGGAGAGTGACGGTCCCTCCGCTAGGTTCTCCGCGCCCGATCCGGAGGACCCCCTGGAGCGTGTCGTCGTGAGCACTTCGCAGTACGAGACGTATGGCCCGGCGTACGAGAACGATCAGCCGGACGATGAGCTGAACGATGAGCCGTACGCCGCTGATGATCCGCAGGGTTACGTGGATACGTATCGGCCTGCGTACGAGACCCAGTACGAGGTCAGCCATGAGGCCGACCATGACGTTGACCACGAGGCCGGTCACGAGCCCGACCCCGAGATCGACCACGAGGGCGGCTACGAGGCCGATCCCGAAGCGGCCACCGAGCCGCAGCTGCACTGCCCGTTGCCGCCCACGCTCGAGTTGCCCGGTGCCTTCGGTGGGCGGGCCGAGGCGCGGCGGGCGGCTCGGCGGCAGAAGGCCGCCGAGCGGCCGCAGGCGGTGCGGCGGTTGGTGCCGCGGGCGTTGGTCGTCGCCTTTCTGGCGGGCGGTACCTCGGCGTTCGTCGCCGATGACAAGGCGGTCGAGCTGACCGTCGACGGAAAGCCGCGCATGCTGCACACCTTCGCGGACGATGTGCACGAGCTGCTCGCCGAGGAGGGCGTCGAGGTGGGCGCCCATGACGTCGTGGCGCCCGCTCCCGGTACGCCGCTGACCAGCGGGGACGACGTCGCCATCCGCTACGGGCGCCCGCTGCACCTCACCCTCGACGGGCGGCGGAGCACCGTGTGGACTACGGCGCGCACCGTGGACGGGGCGCTGCGGGAGCTCGGGGTGCGGGCGGAGGGCGCGTACGTTTCGGCTCCGCGTTCCCGGCGGATCGGGTTGGAGGGGCTGACGCTCGACGTTCGTACCGAGCGGACCGTGACGGTCATGGCGGACGGGCGGGCGCGGACGGTCCGTACGAACGCCGCGACCGTTCGTGAGGCCGTGGAGGGGGCCGGGATCACGCTGCGGGGGCAGGACACCACGTCCGTTCCGCCGGGCAGTTTTCCGCGGGACGGGCAGACGGTGACGGTGTTGCGGATCACGCGGACGAAGGAGGTTCGGGAGGAGGCCATCGCGTTTGGGGTGCGGCGGACGTTGGATGCCTCGCTGTTTCGGGGCACCGAGGTTGTCGAGCGGGCGGGCCAGCCCGGGATGCGGCGGGTCACTTACGCCCACCGCACGGTCAACGGTGTCCGTTCCAAGCCGCGGCGGCTGGACTCCGAGGTGGTTCACGAACCTCGCACCCAGTTGGTGAAGATCGGCACCAAGCCTTTGCCGGGGGCTCCGGGGGATGTCGACGGGCTCAACTGGAGTGCGCTCGCGGCGTGCGAGTCCGGGGGCCGGCCGAACGCCGTGGATCCGTCCGGAACGTACGGCGGGCTCTACCAGTTCGATACGCGAACCTGGCAGAGCCTTGGTGGTACCGGGCGCCCCCAGGATGCGCCTGCGGCGGAGCAGACGTATCGGGCGAAGAAGCTGTATGTGCGGCGGGGGGCTAGTCCTTGGCCGCATTGCGGGGCTCGGCTTCACACGTGACCCCTGCGGGTGGGCTGGGGAGGGTTTCTTTCCCCAGTCCCGCCCCTTCCCGAAACGGGGGGCTGCGCCCCCGGGCCTCCGCCAGGGGGTGGTGGGTGACACTGCGTGTCGCGGCTGCGGGTTGTGTGTGGCTGGTCGCGCAGTTCCCCGCGCCCCTTGGGTGGTTGGTGGGTGCGGGGCCGCGGTCCGGTGCGTCAGCCCGTCGCCAACGGGGCATACGGCCCCTTGCTGGTACAGGGTTCTGGTGTGCCCAGACCGAAGCTAAGCGACGGGCATAGGACGCACCGGCCCACGTCCCCTCCCGCCGGAGGGAAGCTGCGGGTAGTAGGGGGCCCGGGCTTTCCCGCCCAGGCTGGTACCGGGCGCGGGCCCCTTCCGGGGCGCGGGCTTTTGCGGGCGCGGGCTTCTTCGGTTCGCTTGCTCTTCCGGGTGCGGGCAGCCGCAGGCTCTTTAGGGGCGCGGGGAACTGCGCGACCAGCCACGATGGTCCTGTAGTCGCGACACGACTGTCACCCACCTCCCCCTGGCGGGGGCCTGGGGCGAAGCCCCAGTTTCGGGAAGGGGCGGGGCTGGGGAAAGAACCCCCGCCCACCGCGCCGTACGCTGGCCACCGTGAGCAACACCCCCGACCCCCTCCTGGGCCCCGCCGACATCCGCGAACTCGCCGCGGCCCTCGGCGTACGCCCCACCAAGCAACGCGGCCAGAACTTCGTCATCGACGCGAACACAGTCCGCCGCATCGTCCGTACAGCGGACGTCCGCTCGGAGGACGTGGTCGTCGAGGTGGGCCCGGGGCTCGGGTCCCTCACGCTGGCCCTCCTGGAGGTGGCGGACCGCGTCGTCGCCGTAGAGATCGACGACGTACTGGCCGGCGCGCTGCCTGCCACCGTCGCGGCACGCATGCCGGAGCGGGCGGACCGGTTCGCGCTGGTGCACACCGACGCCATGCACGTGACCGAACTCCCCGGCCCCCCACCCACCGCCCTCGTCGCGAACCTCCCTTACAACGTCGCCGTCCCCGTACTGCTGCACATGCTCGAGACCTTCCCCACCATCGAGCGCACCCTCGTGATGGTGCAGGCGGAGGTCGCCGACCGGCTGGCCGCGGCGCCCGGTTCGAAGGTGTACGGCGTGCCGTCGGTGAAGGCCAACTGGTACGCCGACGTCAAGCGGGCCGGTGCCATCGGCCGGAAGGTCTTCTGGCCCGCCCCGAACGTGGACAGCGGGCTGGTATCCCTCGTCCGCCGCGCCGAGCCGGTCAAGACGACGGCGTCGAGGCGCGAGGTCTTCGCCGTGGTCGACGCCGCCTTCGCCCAGCGCCGCAAGACTCTGCGGGCCGCGCTCGCCGGCTGGGCGGGTTCCGCGGCGGCAGCGGAGTCGGCCCTGGTCGCGGCGGGCGTCTCGCCGCAGGCGAGGGGCGAGGCCCTGACGGTGGAGGAGTTCGCCCGCATCGCCGAGAACAAGGAGCACGGACAGCAGTGAGCGTGACGGTACGCGTCCCGGCGAAGGTCAACGTCCAACTGGCCGTGGGCGCAGCCCGCCCCGACGGCTTCCACGACCTGGCGAACGTCTTCCTGGCGGTCGGCCTGTACGACGAGGTCACGGCGACGACGGCGGACGAGCTGCGCATCACCTGCGAAGGCCCGGACGCCGCTCAAGTCCCCCTGGACCACACGAACTTGGCGGCCAGAGCAGCCCAGAAGCTGGCCGCCCGCCACGGCCTCGCCCCCGACGTACACCTCCACATCACCAAAGACATCCCGGTAGCCGGAGGCATGGCAGGCGGCTCCGCCGACGCCGCCGGCGCACTCCTCGCCTGCGACGCCCTCTGGGGTACGAACACCCCCCAGGCCGAACTCCTCGACATCTGCGCCGAGTTGGGCAGCGACGTACCGTTCAGCCTGATCGGCGGCGCCGCCCTCGGCACGGGCCGCGGCGAGAAACTACGCCCGCTGGAGGTCGGCGGCACCTTCCACTGGGTCTTCGCGGTGGCCGACGGCGGCCTCTCCACCCCGGCGGTCTACGCGGAGTTCGACCGCCTGAACGAAGACGTCGAGGTCCCGGAACCCCTCGCGTCCGAGCCCCTCCTGGACGCCCTGGCAAAGGGCGACCCGAAGGCCTTGGCGACCACCCTCTCCAACGACCTCCAGCCCGCAGCCCTGTCCCTGCGCCCATCCCTGGCGGACACCCTCGCTGCAGGCACAGCCGCCGGCGCCCTCGCCGCCCTGGTCTCCGGCTCGGGCCCGACAACGGCGTTCCTTGCAGTGGACAGGAACTCGGCGACCACGGTCTCGGAGGCGCTCCTGGCCTCGGGGACTTGTCGGGCGACCCGCGTGACGACGGCTCCTGCACCGGGGGCGACGGTGGTCTGAGGCCCGGGCGGGCCTCAGAGTTGGTCGATCGCCGTCAGGTCGATGTCGATGGGGTAGGGCTTGTCCACCGCGATCCGGTCGCGGTGCATTCCCATGTGCACGTACGCGTTGGTGAGCGCGTCCAGTTCGTAGACGTGGACGACCGGGCTGCTGTCGGCTCCGTCGCGCTCGACGCGCCAGAAGTTGGGGATCCCGGAAGCGGCGTACTTCTGCGGCTTGGTCGTACGGTCGCGGGACTCCGAGTCCGGTGACACGACCTCGACGGCCAGGAACACGTCCTTCGCGTGGTAGCTCGTCTGGTCCGGCCCGGTGACCGCGTCGGCGCGGATCACGCTGACATCGGGCTCGGGACCGTTGCGGTTGTCGAGAATCACGGTCATCTCCCGACTGACCCTGAACTCGGAGGGCAGCCCCATACGCAGGCCGCTGACCAGCAGGTCGATCACATTGGCGTGGAAGCGGCGCTGCGGACTCACGAAAACCAGACTCCCGTCGATCAACTCTGTGTGCGGCGGGAGATCAGGCAGCGTGAACAGGTCGTCCACTGTGTAGCCGTCCTCTGGTGGCAGCGGCCACTGGCAGCGCTGCTCTACGGACTCGGCGGTCATGGTTCCTCCCATGGACGGGATCCTGCTGCCTGCCGTCCACGGTAGCGGCCCGTTCCCGATCACGTCATCACAAAGAGTGACAACACCCGCACCCCCGGCCCCCCGCCCGGAGGGCCTACGCTTGAAGGCTGATCGATCCCCGCGTCAGGAGAGAAATGGCCGTCAACCTCGTCAATGTCGAGAACGTCAGCAAGGTGTACGGCACCCGTGCCCTGCTTGACGGTGTCTCGCTCGGAGTGTCCGAGGGAGACAGGATCGGCGTCGTCGGGCGCAACGGTGACGGCAAGACCACGCTGATCCGGATGCTCGCCAAGCTGGAGGAGGCCGACACCGGGCGTGTCACGCACTCCGGCGGGCTGAACGTCGGGGTGCTCACCCAGCACGACTCGCTCGACCCCGCCGCCACCGTCCGGCACGAGGTCATCCGGGACATGGCCGACCATGAGTGGGCCGGTAACGCCAAGATCAGGGACGTACTGACGGGACTGTTCGGCGGGCTCGATCTGCCCGGGTTCCCGCAGGGGCTCGACACCGTCATCGGGCCGCTGTCCGGTGGCGAGCGGCGGCGTATCGCGCTCGCCAAGCTGCTGATCGCCGAGCAGGACCTGATCATTCTCGATGAGCCGACGAACCACCTGGACGTGGAGGGCATCGCCTGGCTGGCGAAGCATCTGCGGGAGCGGCGGTCGGCGCTCGTCTGCGTGACGCACGACCGGTGGTTCCTCGACCAGGTATGTACGCGGATGTGGGACGTGCAGAAGGGCGATGTGTACGAGTACGAGGGCGGTTACTCCGACTACGTCTTCGCGCGCGCCGAGCGTGAGCGCATCGCGGCCACCGAGGAGGTCAAGCGGCAGAACCTGGTCAGGAAGGAGCTGGCCTGGCTGCGTCGCGGGGCTCCGGCCCGTACGTCCAAGCCGCGCTTCCGTGTCGAGGCCGCGAACGAGCTGATCGCGGACGTACCGCCGCCGCGGGACAGCAGCGAGCTGATGAAGTTCGCCTCCACCCGGCTCGGCAAGACCGTCTTCGACCTCGAGAACGTGACCGTGCAGGCCGGCCCGAAGGTGCTGCTGAAGCATGTGACGTGGCAGCTCGGCCCGGGTGACCGTATCGGCCTCGTCGGGGTGAACGGCGCGGGCAAGACCTCCCTGCTCCGGGCGATGGCCGACGCCGCGTACAGCGAGGGCGAGCGGCAGCCCGCGGGCGGACGGGTCGTGGTCGGCAAGACCGTGAAGCTCGCCTATCTCTCGCAGGAGGTGTCCGAACTCGACCCGGCCCTCAGGGTGTTGCAGGCCGTGCAGCAGGTCCGCGACCGCGTCGACCTCGGCAAGGGACGCGAGATGACGGCCGGTCAGCTCTGCGAGACCTTCGGCTTCAACAAGGAGAAGCAGTGGACGCCGGTCGGCGATCTGAGCGGTGGTGAGCGGCGTCGGCTGCAGCTCCTGCGGCTGCTCATGGACGAGCCGAACGTCCTCTTCCTCGACGAGCCCACCAACGACCTCGACATCGAGACCCTCACCCAGCTCGAAGACGTCCTCGACGGCTGGCCCGGCTCCATGGTCGTGATCTCCCACGACCGCTTCTTCATCGAGCGGACCACGGACCGGGTGTTCGCGCTGCTCGGCGACGCGACGCTGCGGATGCTGCCGCGCGGGATCGACGAGTACCTGGAGCGGCGGCACAAGATGGAGGAGGCCGTGGCCGCCCGTACCCCCGTGGCGCCCCCCGCCGAAAAGCCCGGAATCTCCGCCGCGGACGCCCGCGCCGCGAAGAAGGAACTCCAGAAGATCGAGCGGCAGTTGGACAAGCTCTCCGAGAACGAGAAGAAACTGCACGACCAAATCGCCGCGAACGCCACAGACTTCGAGAAGGTGGCCGAACTGGACGCCGACCTGCGCGAACTGGCCACCGAACGCGAGCAGTTGGAGACCCGCTGGCTGGAGCTCGCAGACGACGCGTGAAGAGTGCGTGAAGGAGCGTAACGACGGCATCACGGGCCGGTCCTCCCTTGGGAACAGGGGATGGACCGGCCCTGAGTTCGATCTGGACATGGTGATAGAAAGGGCCGTCTGAGAACCGTCTGAGAACTGTCTGAACTGTCTGAGTACGACGCTGAGTACAACTCCGTATTCACTACGTACTTCTAGGCGTGGCTAAAAATCAGTGATGAAGGGGGAACGCGCTGATGTCCCAGCCGCCCAACCAGCCGCCACAGGGCGGGTTCGGAGCTCCACAGGATCCTGCGGGTGGACAGCACCCGGGGCAGGGAGCGCCTCCGCCGCCCGCGCAGCCGCCGCAAGCGCCGCCGCCTCCGCAGGGCGCGCCCCAGGGCGGCGCTCCGGGAACGCCGCCCGCGCCGCAGCCTGGTTACGGCTACCCCCAGCAGCCCGGCCCGTACAACCAGCCGGGTCCGTACGGTCAGCAGCCTGGCCCGTACGCCCAGCCGGGACCGTATGCCCCGCAGCCAGGACCGTACGGACAGCCTCAGCAGTCCGGCCCCTACGGCCAGCCCGGCTACGGCTACCCGCAGCAGCCCCAGTTCCCCGGCCCGCCCGGCACCCCGCCGGGCGGCGGCTCGAGCAACCCCTTCAAGGGCAAGCCCGCCATCATCATCGGAGCCGCGCTGGCCGCCGCCCTCATCATCGGCGGCACCGTGTGGGCTGTGTCCGGCGACGGCGACAAGAAGCCCGAAGCCAAGGAGAGTGCTGGCGCCAAGCCCTCCGCGGGCGAGGACCCGATCAACCCCGGCGACGGTGACGGCGACGGTGGTGAGGACCCCGAGGACCTCAACGCGGGCCGTCAGGCGGGCGAATCGAAGGTGCTCTGGTACAAGGAGGGGCCGGACGCGCCCGGTTCCGGTGCCGACGCCCCCGGTATGTGGATCACCGAGAAGACCGCGGTGAAGGCCGCGTACAAGCAGGTCTTCGCGTACAACGTCAGCGACGGCAAGCCCGCCTGGCCCGAGATCACGCTGCCGCAGGAGATCTGCTCGGTCACTCCGGAGAAGACGGCCGACGACAAGATCGTCGTCGCGTACAAGGAGGGCGCCAAGGACGCCGCCGACTGCAACCAGCTGATGGAGATCGACCTCAACACCGGCAAGAAGGGCTGGACCGAGGAGATCCCGGCGGGCGAACTCTTCGACAGCATGCTCCAGCTCGGACTGACCGTCACCGACGGCACGTTGGTGGTCGGCCGCGGGCAGTCGGGCGTCGGTTACGACGTCAAGACCGGCGACAAGCTGTGGGAAAAGAAGCGGTACGGCGCGGCCTGCTTCCCGGCCGCGTTCGCGGGCGGCAGCAAGCTGGTCGCCGTCTCGTCCTGCGCGGCCGGCAGCGACAACGAGCACGACGAGGTGCAGGAACTCGACCCGGCCACCGGAAAGGCCAAGTGGACCTGGAAGGTCCCCAAGGGCTGGCAGGCCGCGCGTACTTACTCCACCGATCCCGTCGTCATGTACCTCACCAACGAGGACAAGAAGCAGTGGAACATCTCCACGCTGAACAACGGCAACGTGACCGCGCAGGTCGACATCGACGAGTCCTTCGCACCGGAGTGCGGCTGGGCGATCCTCTCGCGTGATCTGCAGGGCTGCCAGGGCGTCGCGGCCGACAAGGACACCCTCTACCTGCCGACCGACGCGAAGACCGGCGCCAACGAGGTTGTCGCGATCAACCTGGCCACCGGCAAGGAGAAGTGGCGCACCAAGTCCCCGGTGGAAGAGCGCATGCTGCCGATGAAGATGGACGGCACGAATCTCCTCGCGTACATCGAGCCGTCGTACGACTCGGGCGGCCGGGTCGTGTCCATCCCGACGGGCGGCAGCTCCCACACACCGAAGAAGCTGCTGCAGAACCCGCAGGGCACCGCGGACATCGAGAGCGGCTTCTACTCGAAGGACGTGGACTACGTGGACGGGCGCTTCTACATCTCCACGACCCGGCTGTCGGGCCGTGACGAGACCAAGGAAAAGCTGATGCTGGCCTACGGCAAGTGACCCGCCGGCCCTCGTCCCGCTCCTCCCTTCTCCTTCTTCTTCTCCGAGTTTTCCGAGGTAACCCGTCATGAGTCAGCCGCCGCCCCCGCCGCCCAACCAGCCGCCGCAGGAAGGCGGTTCGGGCGCACCCCAGGACCCGCAGCCGGGTGGTTTCGGGGCTCCGCAGAGCCCCCCGCCCGGTGGTTTCGGCGCCCCGCAGGACCCGCCGCCGAACGGATTCGGGGCTCCCCAGGACCCGCCTCCGGGTGGGTTCGGCGCCCCGCAGAGCCCGCCGCCTGGCGGTTTCGGTGCGCCGACCCCGCCGCAGGGCCATCCGCAGCAGGGCACTCCGCCGAACCCCGGCTACGGCTACCCGCAGGCACCGCAGGCCCCCGGGACTCCACCCCCGACGGCCCCGCCCCAGCCGTACGGCTATCCGCAGACGCAGCCCCCGGGCCAGCCCGGTTACGGCTACCCGGGCCAGCAGCCCCAGTACGGCTACCCGCAGCCCTCGACGATGCCGCTCCAGCCGCAGGCGCCGGGCGGCGGACGCAAGCTCAACGCCCAGCTGATGATCATCGTCGCGGCTGTCCTGGCCATCGGCCTCATCGTGGGTGGCGGAATCTGGTACACGACCACGAGCGGCGACGACAAGCCCGACGCCTCCGGTTCGTCCGGCGGCACCGGTGGCGAGGACGGCAAGGGCGACTCCGGCAAGGAGGCTCCCGACGGGGGCGGCTCGGAGAAGGTGCCGTCCAGCACCAGCGCCAAGGTCCTCTTCCAGGTGCCCCAGGCCGAGGTGCCCGACGACGAGGTCTGGAGCGTGGGGGGCTCCTGGCTGACGGACAAGGTGTACGCCAAGGCCGGCCTCAACGAGGTCATCGGCTACGACCCGGCCTCCGGCAAGGAGACCTGGACGATGCCGCTGAAGGGTCTCAGCTGCGCGGCCTCGCCCGAGATCACCGAGGACGGTGTGACCGTGGTGATCTCCGAGGGATCCAAGCGCAGCAAGACCAACAAGTACCCGGGCTGCACCGAGGTCACGGCCTTCAACCTCAACACCGGCAAACCGCTGTGGACCAAGTCCGTGGGCGACGGCAGCGAGAAGGCCAAGTTCGAGGAAGCCAGCATCACCGGCACCACGGTCGCGGTGGGCGCGGGCCTCGACGGCGGCGCGGGCTTCGACCTCACGACCGGCAAGATCCTGTGGCAGCCGAAGGTCGAGGAGTGCGAGGACCTGGGCTACCGCGGAGGCGAGCAGCTGGTCGCCGTGCGCAAGTGCGGTGACTTCGGCGAGGAGAAGATCGAGGTCCAGCTGCTCAACCCCAAGGACGGCAGCGTCCAGTGGACGTACAAGCTGCCCGCGGGCATCGACAACGCCAAGGTGATCTCCACCAAGCCGGTCGTGTTCGGTGTGGAATCCGACCCCGACAACCCCACCGGGACCGGCACCTCGGACATCTTCTCGCTGGATGAGAGCGGCAAGCTCCGTACCAAGATCGCGATGGAGGACGAGAAGTACGACCACGACTGCGGCGTCGGCAAGATCCACGACTGCAAGGGCATCCTCGTCGGCAACGACAAGCTCTACGTCCCGACCAGGCAGCACGACGGGACGAAGGAGTACAGCCGCACCAACGAGGTGATCTCCTTCTCGCTGGCCACCGGCAAGACCGCGGGCGACCGCGCCGACGCCGGTGACGGCTACGAGATCTTCCCGATCCGGATGGACGGCGGCAACATCATCGCGTACAAGCAGGGCCCCTACGACAAGGGCTCCGAGGTCGTCTCGATCAACGGCGGCAGCTTCGAGCAGACCAAGCTCCTGGTCACCCCGGCCTCCGAGCAGGTCCGCAACGCGATCAGCAGCATGGTCCCGAAGTCGTCCGAGATGCTCTACACCGACGGCCGCCTCTTCATGGGCCAGGACCTGATCAGCAAGCCCACGTCCTCCACGGGCGAGAAGTACACGGCGATCGGATTCGGCGCGCAGTAGGGCGTACGGCGATCGAGAGGCGGCCCTTTCCGGTCGTACGACGATCAAGGCGTCCCTACGTGGATCAAGGCCCCGTCCCTGCTCAGGGGCGGGGCCTACGCTTGTCCTCGATCGTTTCCTCGCTCGCTCGCGAATGCGAGGAATTTTGGCAATCCGGGCACTTCTCACCGGTAGGGGAAGCGCAACGTCGAACAAGCGTGTAGCTTCCGGGGGATGGAGAGCCGGGGGGGGCTCCTGTCCATGGGGGACCAGTTGGGGACCTGGGGGAACTGGGGGGTTGGGCTCGATGGGTGTGCGGCTCATGGTGGTCGATGACCACCGTCTGCTCGCCGAGGCGTTGGCCTCGGCTCTGAAGCTGCGCGGACACCGCGTGCTCGCCGCGGCGGCGCCCGCCGCGGGGGCGGCGGAACTGGTGATCACGAGGGCACCCGAGGTGTGCCTGATCGGTACGGCGACACCCGCCGAACCGGGCATCTTCGACCCGGTGGTGAAGATCAAACGCGAACGCCCGCAGGTGGCGGTACTGGTCCTCGGCCCGGTGCCGAACCCACGGGGAATCGCGGCCGCCTTCGCCGCCGGCGCCTCGGGCTACGTACGACACGACGAACGCATCGAGGGCGTCGAGCGCGCCATCATGAAGGCCCGCGCGGGGGAGGCGGCGGTCGCCCCGCAACTGCTCCAGGGCGCCTTCAGCGAACTCCTCAACCCGGCCGTCCAGCCGGACGACGAGGGCCAGCGTCTGCTGCAGATGCTCACACCGCGGGAGGTCGAGGTCCTGGTCCGGGTCGCGGAGGGCGAGGACACGCGGCTGATCGCGGCCGGGATGGGGATCGCGCCGAGCACGGCCCGTACGCACGTACAGCGAGTACTGATGAAGTTGGGCGTGGGCTCGCGCCTGGAGGCGGCGGCGCTGGCGGCGCGGACGGGGCTGCTGGACCGGGCGGGCCCGGTCAGCGAACGGTTTCCGGAGCCGCCGGACTGAGGACGCCGGAGCGTATGCCTTGGCAGTCGTTGCCTTCTCCGCCGCCGGGGAAGGCGGCACCTGCCACGAGGTCCCGGCCCAAGGTAGATCGCCTACCAGCGGGCCGGGACTCTTGGGATGTGTACTGCTAAATGGCTGTCTCCTTCAGCGGCCTCAGGAGACGGTGAACGTCTGGTGGCCGGCGCCGTACGGGCGTTGCTCCAGTCGGTCGCCCTGGGCGTTGCCCGCGGTGAGGTAGAGACCGCTGTGGCGGTTGAGGAGCCGGATCCGGCCGTTGCCCGCGTCTTCCGCCAGCCATTCGTCGTTGGTGTTCGCGTTGGCTTCGTACGGGTACTGGACGGCCTTCGCGCCCGCGTCGCGGGAGGCCACCTGGATGACGACGTCCTTGCCGCTCGCCTGGTTGACGATCCGCGTGTATCCGTTGCCGAGGGGCACGAACGCGAAGCGCTGGTTGGCGCCGCCGGCGCTGGGCCAGCGGATGATCTCGGCGTCGTTCGCGAGGCTCCCGCTCTTCACGTCGAGTACGTGGCTGCTGCCGGCGATGGCCACCGTGCGGTTCCCGGTCGGGACGGCCGGGACCTTGGTCAGCTTGACCACATGGCCGCCGTTGGCGACCACCGGGACGCTCAGCGTGTCACCGGCCTTGATGACCTTGCTGGTGCGGCTCAGGCCGTTGGAGCCGTCGGTGGTGATCTCCGCGTGCCAGGTACCGGAGCCGAGGAACGTGGTCGGGTAGCTGCTGGTGGTGGCGCCGCCGCTCCTGAACCCTCCGACGAACCAGCGGTCGCCGCTGCGGCGAGCGATGACCCCGCCGGCGAGCGGGTCGCCCGAGACGTACTTCGTCTCGTCCCACAGGGCCGGCAGCATGCGCATCCACCGCTGTGCCTCGGGCCGGGCCTGGTAGTCCGAGACGCGGCCGCCGGGCAGCATGATGCCGCTGTCCAGGAGCACGGTGAGGGCGAGTTCGGCGGCGTCGCTGTTCGGGTTGCGCTGCTGGAAGCTCATCGGCGAGTAGTCGGCCGGGCCGAGCAGGCCGCGAGTGAACGGGAGCGCGGCCACGTGCCCGATGTTCCGCCCACCGGGGTATTCCTCGCCCCGGACGGCCTCATTGGTCAGCACGTGCGGCCAGGTGCGGTGGACACCGACGGACAGGCGCGAGCCGTGCAGGTCGACCATCAGCTTGTGCCGGGCTGTGTCGGCCAGGGCCGCGTCGTACCACTGGTGACGGGCCTGGGCCTCGGAACCCATGAAGTCTATTTTGACGCCGACGACTCCCCATCCGGTGATCTTGGTGAACTCGGCGTCCCGCTCAGCGGCGGTGTCCAGATCGTTCCAGTGGTACCAGAGCATGACCTGCACGCCGCGGGCCCGGGCGTGCTTGACGAGCTCGGGAATGATCGACTGGTTGCTCTTCCAGCCGGCGTCCACCAGGAGGTAGGGCCAGCCCTGCGAGGAGGCGTAGTCGGCCCACTGCTTGAGCTTGGGCAGGTCGCGCTGGGTGGGCTCCATGCCGTCCAGCCACGGCCACGCGGCGACACCCGGCTTGATCCACGAGGTGTCGGAGATCTTTGACGCGGGCGCGACGTCGTCGACCAGCGTGGACTCCACGATCGTCGCCGTGCTGCCGATGGCGGCGGTGCGCCACGCTGTGGTGAACGCGCCGGATCGCGCGATCTGCGCGTCGGCCAGCGCGACGGTGAACCGGCCGGTGCCCTGGGTGTGGGCGAACCGGCCGCCCGAATAGCCTCCGTCCACACCGGACTCGGCGAGGAGCACGCGCGCGCCGTTGGCCTGTTGGGTGAACATGCCCATGTCATACGAGCCCGTCGGGACGTCGGCGACCGGAGAGGTGACGTAACCCTTCTCGTGGTCGGGAGTGAACTCCTGCCGGGACAGCTGGGCGTTGGTCGGCAGTTCGAACGAGGTCGCCTCGCGCAGCACCGTCGCACCCGACGGCAGCTCGTAGCGCAGCGCCACACCGTCCGCGGACGTGCGGACGTGCACGGTCATCTGCGCGGAGCCCTTCGCGAACACCAGTCGCGTCTCGGTCGCGGACCGCGTCCGGTCCTGGGACTTCCCCGCCTTGACCTTGTAGTTGTACGAGACGGGCGTATCCGTACGTCTGACGAAGTCCAGTCCGGTGGTGAAGTCGGCCTGGCTGGTCACCAGCCCGATCGGAGCGGGTATCAGAGCTTGGCGGCAGTTCCAGCTCGCGCCGAGCGAGAGGGCGCCGTTCGCGTCCAGCGCCACAGTGGCGCGTACGCCGTCACAGCCTGTCTGCGGAGCACCGGGCTGGACCGAGGTCCAGCTCCCCGGCTCGGCGGCGGATGCGGGCACCGCGGTGATCGAACCGATGCCGGCGAGAACGGCAGCGGCCGTACCGGCGACGCTTCGTTGGAGGAGTCTCATGTGGCCTTCCGGGGGGTTGCGGGTGAGGTCCGCCGCGCATCGCACGCGCCGGGAGTGGGAGGGGGATCTCGACGGTCGACTGGAGCAAACCGTTCGCAGGCTGCGTGGGCGGTTGGCGGGTGGGGGGGTGGGGGTCGCCGTGAAGGCGCCGGCATCCCGGTCGGCGTCGGGTCAGTTCGTCGCGCGGGAGGTGGCATCCTGTGGTGTGTTCGATAAATCGAACGGCGTTCGTAAGGTCGGGCAGACGCTAAGTGTGGGAAGGGAGACGCGTCAATGCCTACGCAGCAGTAGCCCGCGTGACCGGAAAAGTCAGGCGGGGAGTCGCCATACATGCGATGTCTGGCGACGGGCGAATCGCAGTAACACTTCCTTTAACGGGCAAAGTGGCTTCCTGCGGATGGCAATTCATCCCTGCACGCCCGTTGACACGGACAGGTCACATGGCCGAACTTCATACGTGACATCCGGTGCCCGACACCCAGAAGTGAGGTCGAGGTCCTGGTCCGCGTCGCGGAGGGCGAGGACCACGCGGCTCATCGCGGCCGGGACGGGGGTTCCCTACGGTGCCCTTGCGGCCGTCCTGCGGTAGGTGGCGGGGCTGGTGCCGAAGCGGGACTTGAACGCCCGGGAGAAGTGGGAAGCGTCCTTGAACCCGACGCGCAGCGCGATGCTGCTGATGCTCTGAGCGTCGTGTCCGTCTCCCGACAGCATCGCGCGGGCGCGGTCGAGCCGCTGGACGTAGAGCCATGCGCGCGGTGTGGTGTCGGCCTCGCGGAACAACTCGTGCAGATAACGCAGTGAGAAGCCCAGGTCCTGGCTGGCGGCGAGCAGCGTAAGCCCGGGGTCGTGGAGCCGGTCGGCGAGGTAGGCCTTGGCCCGCCGAAGATCACGGCGGTGAACGGCCGCACTCGCTTTCCCGGAGACGTCCGAGCCGAGGGCGTCGCACGCGGTGGCCAGGAGGTCGAGAAGGTTCCTCATGAACGCTGCGGCGGTCGCCTCGTCAAGGTCATGGCGTTGTTCGGCCAGGGCGCACAGGACGGGGCTGACGAAGGCGCCCATGCCGCGTGCGGTCCGGAACGGTACGGCGGTGACGTGCTCGGCGACGGCGCAGCGGGAGGTGAGCATCGCGCGGGGTATCTGCAGGACCACCGAGCGGAACGGGCGGTCGAAGCGGAACACGTAGGGATGGGCGCTGTCCACGAGGGCGAAGTCGCCGGGACCCACCTCGGCGGCGCGGTCGCCTTGCCGGAGCCTGCCCGACCCCTCGGTGAGCAGCGTCAGGAAGAAGTCCTCGCCTGCCGCTCTCCTGACCAGGTCAGGCGTACGGGCGGCCTCGTGCGGATCCGCCCGCACGGTGCTGACCAGCAGCCCGCCCGTCACCCGGGCGACAGCGGAAGCGGCGAAGCCGTGCTGCGCGGAGACGGGGACCGCGCCGGGCAGCGCGGCCGCGCGCATGGCGACGAACGCCGTACGGGTCACCTCGCTCCAGTAGTCCCACTGGCCATGGTCCAGGCCGAGCGTGGTGAAGCGCCGCTCGACGTCCGCGCCGGCGTCGTCGCTGCGCTGTGGTGCCGGAAACGGCGCGCTCCCAGTCATGTCACGGATTCCCAGGTTTCCTTAGCGTTACCGCACGGCTCAGAGGATGCCACGCACCGAGTGGAACGAAAAGGGCCGGTCAGAGAGGAATGACCCATGCTCACCACTATCTTCTCGGAGCAGCGAGGCGGGCTTCGGTTCGATGTGTTCGCGGGATCCGAACCGGCTCTGTCGCCGAACTGCGTCCTCATCAGCGGCGAGCACGACGCGATCCTGATCGACGTGCAGTTCGTCCTCGACGAGGCACGCGAACTCGCCGACCGCGTCCGTGACAGCGGTAAGCGGCTCAAGGCGGCGTTCATCACGCACGCGCACCCGGACCACTACGGCGGCATGGGTGAGATCGCCTCCGCCTTCCCCGACGTCCCGATCCTGGCCCGGCAGGGCGTCATCGACGGGATCCTGGAGTGGCCGGCCAAACGCCTGCACTGGCAGGAAGCCTTCGGCGACCAGATCCCCGACGAGATGCCGGTGCCCGAACCACTGACCGGGGACAGCTATTCCCTGGAGGGGCACGCCGTGGTCTTCGTGGACCTCCCGGTGGCCGAGACGGTGCACGCGACTGCCTTCCACGTGCCCGACGCGCAAGCCCTGATCGCCGGGGACCTGCTGAACCACCACTCGCACTGCTACATGGCGGACACCAACAACCCCGCGTCATGGCTCACCGCCCTGGAGCAGGTCCGGGCGCTGGGAGAACACCGGATCGTGGTCCCGGGCCATGGCCCGGTGGGCGGGGAAGAGGTGATCGACGACACCCGCGCCTGGCTGGAGGACTACCAGGAGGTAGCCAAGCCACGGGTACCCATCGCGGACATCGCCCGCGAAATGAGCCGCCGATACCCCGACCGGTCCTTGCCCATGGTGCTCTGGCTCACCCGAGGCCCCTCGTTCGGGCTTGTCGGACCCAAGGAACTGGGCGTGCCACCGGAGGTGTTCGGAGGCTGAGCCGGAACGTACGTTGCCGGTCAAGCGGCCCGCCGGTCGGCAGGTACCACCCTGCCGACCGGCGGAGTCACCGGCTGCTCGACCGCGGACTGGCTACTGAACTCCGGCCCCAGACGCGGTGGTTACTGGGTTTCGCGGTGCTCCGTATCGTCCGGCAGGGGTACGTCCGGTGGGGGCGGTGTGGGGTTCAGCTTCAGCCACACCAGGAAGAACAGGCCCAGGGCGAGCATCCCCAGCCCCGTCCACAGGTTGATGTTCACACCCTCCGCCTTGTCCAGGTCCGCGTCCGAGACCGTGAGGCCGGCGATCGTGACGATGACGCCGTAGATCATGAAGAGGCCGCCGATGATGCGGCGGATGTCGAAGAGCCGGGCGGCGGTCGCGGACTTGCGCTCCAACTCCTCGACCTCGTGCTGGTACTCGTAGTCGCTCATGGTGGTACCTCAGCTCCGCTGGTCAGAAGGAGAAGGGGATGTAGCAGGCCGCGGCCAGGGCGATCGCTCCCCAGCCCAGCAGGGCGGGCTTGCGGTACCAGGCCTCGTCGCCCGCCGCGGGCGGCTCGTCCATGCCGGGGGAGCGGGTGCCGTACACCAGCCCCTGGAGCTCGGCCTCCGGCTTCGGTGCCGTGAAGAGCGAGACCGCGAACATCACCACCGCTCCGGCGACGAAGCCGGCTATCGCCGAGACGAAGTTGGCGCCCTGGTCGGAGGGGATGTCGATGACGCCCTGTTTGTAGATCACGAAGTAGTTCACCATCGCTGCCGTCGTGCCCACGAGCAGGCCCCAGAAGCCGGATTTCATGGACGCTCGCTTCCAGAACAGACCGATGATGAAGACGACGAACATCGGCACGTTGAAGAAGGAGAACAGCGTCTGCAGGTAGCTCATGATGTTCGAGAACGACGACGCCAGGAACGCGGTGCCGATCGAGGCCAGTACACCGATCGCGGTGATCAACCGGCCGAAGCGCAGGTAGTACGCGTCGTCGCGGCCCTTGACCACGTACTTCGCCCAGATGTCGGACGTGAAGACCGTGTTGAAGGAGGAGATGTTGGCCGCCATGCCCGCCATGAACGCGGCGAGGAGACCGGTCACCGCGATCCCGAGCACACCGTTCGGCAGTAACTGCTCCATCAGATAGGGGATCGCGTCGTTGTAGGTGAGGTCCGAGTCCGGCGTGCCGATGTTCGGGACGAGGGCGGCGGCGATCAGGCCCGGAGTCATCACCACGAAGACGATGAAGATCTTCGGGAACGCGGCGATCAGCGGAGTCCGCTTGCCCGCGCTGAGGTTCTTCGCCGACAGGGCGCGCTGCACCTCGGCGAAGTTGGTCGTCCAGTAGCCGAAGGAGAGGACGAAGCCGAGGCCGAGGACGATGGTCAGCCAGTTGGCGCCGAGCGGGTTGTCGTTGCCGATGCCGGTTCCGCCCCACGCCGTGACGAAGTCCGCGCTGTGACTCTGCGTCAGCGAGTCGGTCAAGCCGTCCCAGCCGCCGACCTTCTTCAGGCCGAGGAGGGTGAGCGGGATGAGCGCGGCGAGGATGACGAAGAACTGGAGCACCTCGTTGTAGATCGCCGAGGACAGACCGCCGACGGTGATGTACGCGAGGACGAAGAAGCCGGCGACCACGATGGACACCCACTCCGGCCAGCCGAGCAGCGCCTCGACGACGATCGCGAGGGCGTAGAGGTTGACGCCCGCGATGAGGATCGCGGCGAAGGCGAACAGGACCGAGCTGAGCAGATGCGCCGACTTGTCGAAGCGCAGCAGCAGGAACTCCGGTACGGAGCGCACCTTCGACCCGTAGTAGAAGGGCATCATCACCAGGCCGAGGAAGACCATGGCGGGGATGGCGCCGACCCAGTACCAGTGCACGGTGTACGCGCCGTATTGTGCGCCGTTCGCGGCCATGCCCAGGATCTCGGTGGCGCCCAGGTTGGCCGCGACGAACGCGAGACCGGTGACCCAGGCGGGCAGGGAGCGCCCGGAGAGGAAGAAGTCGAGGCTGGTCTTGACCGAGCGGCGGGCGGCGAAACCGATGCCGAGGACGACGACGAAGTAGATCGCCAGGATCGTGTAGTCGAGCCAGTTGGTGGGGAGTCGGAGTTCTTGAGCGAGATGGGTGGGGGGCAGATTTGTGGGGGTCTGCATATGAACTCGCTTCGTTGCGTGCACAGATCAGGGCGGAAGTTACGCCTCCCGCTTCAAGAATTGAACAGCCGCGATGGGGATCTTTGTTTGATTGTGATGTTGACTGGCGTGAGGAATTGTGGTTTATTGTGTTCAGTTCTGTTGGATGAGTGCGCCTAGAGAGCGCGGCGCAGGAGGAAGGGCTCGGTTCCGTGAAGAAGACCTCGACCCGGCTGGCCGACGGTCGTGAGCTCATCTACTACGACGCGCGCGATGACGCGGTCCGCGACGCGGTCGACCGCAGACCGCTCGACCCGACCGTCACCACGTCTGAGGTGCGCCGCGATCCGCTGCTCGGCGACTCGGTCGCGATCGCCTCGCACCGCCAGGGCCGCACCTACCACCCGCCGGCGAACGAGTGCCCCCTGTGCCCGTCCGAGGGTGACCGGCTCAGCGAGATACCGGACTCCTCGTACGACGTCGCCGTCTTCGAGAACCGCTTCCCCTCCCTCGCCGGCGACTCCGGCCGCTGCGAGGTCGTCTGCTTCACCTCCGACCACGACGCGTCCTTCGCGGATCTGACGGAGGAACAGGCAGGCCTCGTCCTGGAGGCCTGGACCGACCGCACCGCCGAGCTGTCCCATCTCCCCTCCGTGGAGCAGGTCTTCTGCTTCGAGAACCGCGGCGCCGAGATCGGCGTGACGCTCGGACATCCGCACGGGCAGATCTATGCGTACCCCTTCACCACCCCTCGTACGGCCCTGATGCTGCGCTCACTTGCCGCGCACAAGGAGGCGACCGGCGGGGAGAACCTCTTCGACGACGTGGTCGCCCGCGAACTGTCCGACGGCGACCGGATCGTGCTGGACGCCGAGCACTGGGTGGCCTTCGTGCCGTACGCGGCGCACTGGCCGTACGAGGTGCACCTCTACCCGAAGCGGCGGGTGCCCGACCTTCTGGGACTCGATGAGGACGCCCGCACAGAGTTCGCCCGGGTGTATCTGGAACTGTTGAGGCGCTTCGACCGGATCTTCGGCGAGGGTGAGCCTCCGACGCCGTACATCTCCGCCTGGCATCAGGCGCCGTTCGGCACGCTGGAGGAGTTCGAGGGAGTCAGCCGTGACGACTTCGCGCTCCACCTGGAGCTTTTCACCATTCGCCGCACTTCCGGCAAGCTGAAGTTCCTCGCGGGTTCCGAATCCGGCATGAGCGTGTTCATCAACGACGTGCCGCCGGAGACCGCGGCCCAGCGACTGCGAGAGGTAGCGAGTTCATGAGTGGGAAGTACCTGGTCACCGGCGGTGCGGGCTATGTCGGCAGTGTGGTCGCACAGCATCTGCTGGAGGCGGGCCACGAGGTCGTCGTCCTCGACAACCTCTCGACCGGCTTCCGCGAGGGTGTGCCCACCGGTGCTTCCTTCATCGAGGGCGACATCCGTGATGCCGCCAAGTGGCTGGACTCCTCCTTCGACGCCGTGCTGCACTTCGCCGCGTTCTCGCAGGTCGGCGAGTCGGTCGTGAAGCCCGAGAAGTACTGGGAGAACAACGTCGGCGGCACAATGGCCCTCCTTGAGGCCATGCGCACCACGGGCGTCCGCAAGCTCGTCTTCTCCTCCACCGCCGCCACGTACGGCGAGCCGGAGGAAACCCCCATCGTCGAGTCCGCGCCAACGGCACCGACGAACCCGTACGGCGCCTCGAAGCTCGCCGTCGACCACATGATCAGCGGCGAGGCGGCCGCCCACGGCCTGGGCGCGGTGTCGCTGCGCTACTTCAACGTGGCGGGCGCGTACGGCAGTTGCGGCGAGCGCCACGACCCCGAGTCGCACCTCATCCCACTCGTCCTCCAGGTCGCCCAGGGCAGGCGCGAGGCCATCTCCGTCTTCGGCGACGACTACCCGACGCCGGACGGCACCTGCATCCGCGACTACATCCACGTCGCGGATCTGGCGGAGGCCCACCTGCTGGCGCTGGACGCGGCCGTCGCGGGCGAGCACCTGATCTGCAACCTCGGCAACGGCAACGGCTTCTCGGTCCGCGAGGTCATCGAAACCGTCCGCCAGGTGACCGGGCACCCGATTCCCGAGGTGGCTGCCCCCCGCCGGGGCGGCGACCCCGCGGTGCTGGTGGCCTCCGCGCAGACGGCCCGCGAACGGCTCGGCTGGAACCCGTCCCGCGCGGATCTCGCGGGGATCGTGGCGGACGCGTGGGCGTTCGCACAGAACGTGTCGAAGGAGCAGTAGGTGGGCGTACGGGAAGGCTTCGAGGAGCTGTACGGGACGGCTCCCGAGGGAGTCTGGGCAGCCCCCGGCCGGGTCAACCTGATCGGCGAGTACACGGACTTCAACGAAGGTTTCGTGATGCCCCTCGCGTTGCCGCACACCGCGGTGGCGGCCGTCTCGCGCCGCGACGACGGCGTGCTGCGGCTGCATTCGGCCGACATCGAGGGCCCGGTCGTCGAGCTGCACGTCGACGAGCTGGCACCGCTGACGAACACCAGCTGGGCGGCGTACCCGGCGGGCGTCGTGTGGGTCCTGCGCGAGGCGGGCCACACGGTGACCGGCGCGGACATCCACCTCAGCTCGACGGTGCCGACGGGTGCCGGCCTGTCCTCCTCGGCCGCGCTGGAGGTCGTGACGGCGTTGGCGTTGAACGACCTCTTCGAACTCGGCCTTACGGGACCGGAGTTGGCCCGCGTCTCCCAGCGTGCGGAGAACGATTTCGTCGGCGTCCCCTGCGGCATCATGGACCAGACGGCGTCCGCCTGCTGCACCGAGGGCCACGCCCTCCACCTCGACTGCCGCGACCTCTCCATCCGCCAGGTCCCCTTCGACCTGCCCGCCCACGGTCTGCAACTCCTGGTCGTCGACACCCGCGTCAAGCACGCCCTGGGCGACGGCGAGTACGCGGAACGCCGGGAGGGCTGCGAGGAGGGCGCGCGCATCCTGGGCGTCTCCCACCTGCGGGACGTGGCGTACGCCGACCTGGACGCCGCGCTGTCCCGCCTGTCCGACGAACGCGTACGCCGCTATGTACGCCACGTCGTCTCGGACGACCACCGCGTGGAACAGGTCATCGCCCTGCTGGACGCGGGCGACGTACGAGCGATCGGCCCCGTACTGACGGACGGCCACGCGTCGCTCCGGGACGACCTCCGCATCTCCTGCCCGGAGCTGGACCTGGTCGTCTCGACGGCGAACGAGGCCGGCGCGCTGGGCGCCCGCATGACGGGCGGCGGTTTCGGCGGCTCGGCGATCGTGTTGGTCGAGGCCTCGGATGCGGGCACGGTCGCGAAGGCGGTGGAAGAGGCGTTCGCGTCGGCGGGGTTCACGGCACCACGGGTGTTCGCGGCGGTGCCTTCGGCGGGGGCGCGGCGGGTGGCTTGAGCTCGGGGTTTCTTCGCCCCCGCCGCCCCTACCCGTCCCATACCAAGGGGCTCCGCCCCTGGACCCCGCTGGGGCTGCGCCCCAGGCCCCGCTATCGGCCTGGCGGCCTCGTCCTCAATCGCCGGACGGGCTGAAATTCAGCCCGTCCGGCGATTGAGGACCGGGGGTCCGGGGGCTGGCCCCCGAATCGGGGTCCGGGGCGGAGCCCCGAGCGGGGTCCAGGGGCGGAGCCCCTGGTGGGGTTCAGGGCCTAGCCCCGGGGATGGGACGGGTAGGGGCGGCGGGGGCGAAAACCCCTCGTCAGCCCAACCGCTTCGTCAGCGTGTACTCCGTAACCCCCGGCGGATAGTCGGGGATCACGCACACCACCTCGTAGCCCCGCTTCTTGTAGAACTCCGGCGCCTGGAAGTCCCACGTCTCCAGGCGGGCGGCGTGGCAGCCACGCTCCGTGCGGGCCAGGGTTTCGGCGCGGGACAGCAGATGGGTGCCGAGGCCCGTGCCGCGGTGCGGGGCGTCGACCCAGAGGTACGTGACGTGCAGCCACGTCGCCCAGGTGTGGCCGACCAGGCCGCCCGCGAGCTCGCCCTGCTCGTCCAGCGCCCAGAGGTGGAGCGGAAGCTCGCGTTCGTCGGGGGTTCCGCGGAGAGCACGGAGTACGGGAGAAGCCGCCGTGTTGGCGTCCCGGAGTCGGGAACGCAGCAACTTGCTGAACTCTTTGTCGACTCCTGTCTCAATACGAAACATAAGCCTCACCATAAACGTGCTGGACAATCAGTTCTGCAAATCCTCTTCCGCTCCCGCCCCCCGGCCTTACCCTGATGAGCAGCACCGGTGGGGGCCGGTGTTGATCAGGGGGCGAGAGAAGTCGGGTACGACGCCCGGAGTGGGGGTAGCAGTTCCAGCACGGCGGCGGCCGTGTGGCTGCGGCTCCCCCGTCCCGGGGTCCTCGGGGTCCCGGAACACTCCGGGCGCCGTACCTGCGTCGGTCGTCCCCCGACCAGTGGGGGTTTCAGTGGTTCGCATCCGTGTCCTGGTCGTCGACGACCACCGCATCTTCGCCGAGTCTCTCGCCGCGGCCCTGGCCGCCGAGCCCGACGTCGACGTGTCCGCGGCCGGCAGCGGCCCCGCCGCGCTGCGCTCCATGGAGCGCGCGGCGGCGGAAGGCCGCAGATTCGACGTGCTGCTCGTCGACGCCGACCTGGGCGGCAATGTGCCGGGCGTCCGCCCGGCCGTCTCCGTGCACGACAACAACGAAGAAGGCCTGGTCGACGGCATATCCCTGGTCGCGGGCGTCCGTTCGGGCCACCCCGGCGTCCGTACCGTCGTCCTCGCCGAGAAGGACGACTCGCGCCGCGCGGCCCTCGCCCTGCAGGCCGGAGCCTCGGGCTGGGTCGCCAAGGACTGCTCGCTGTCGAGGCTTCTGACCGTCATACGAGGCGTGCTGCGGGACGAGACGCATCTCCCGCCCGCCCTGCTCACGGGCGTCCTGCGCGAGCTGACCGCCGCCCGCAAGCACCGCACCGAGAGCGAGCAGCTCGTCGAGTCCCTCACACCGCGCGAGCGCGAGGTATTGCGGTGCATGGTCGCGGGCCTGGGGCGCAAGGCCGTCGCCGAGCGCCTCTTCCTGTCCCCGCACACCGTCCGCACCCATATGCAGAACGTGCTGGGGAAACTGGGCGTCCACTCCACCCTCGCCGCCGTGGCGCTTGCCCGCCGCGCCGGAGTCGGTCCCGTCGACCTAGCCGGGGATGTTGTCGAACGGGGCGGTCAACTGGCGTAGCAGCCCGGCCAGTTCACCGCGCTGCGCGCTGCTGAGCTCCGCCAGCAGCGCCCGCTCCTGGTCGAGGAGCGCGGCGAGCGCCTGGTCCGCGCGGTCCCGCCCCTCGTTGGTCAGCCGCACCAGCACGCCCCGGCGGTCGTTGGGGTCGGGGAGGCGCTCCACCAGGCCCTTCTTCGCCAGCCGGTCGATACGGTTCGTCATCGTGCCGGACGTCACCAGGGTCTGGGTCAGCAACTGGCCGGGGGAGAGCTGGTACGGAGCCCCGGCCCGCCTCAGCGCCGTAAGGACGTCGAACTCCCAGGGCTCCAGGCTGTGTTCGGAGAACGCAAGGCGGCGTGCGCGGTCCAGATGCCGGGCCAGCCTGCTCACCCGGCTGAGCACTTCCAACGGCTCCACGTCGAGGTCCGGGCGCTCCCGGCGCCACGCTGCGACCAGCCGATCGACCTCGTCCTCCATAGCGATCAGTGTAGTGGTTGTGTCGATGTGAAGTCTCTTGACGTCAAGATAGTGAGGGTGTGAGGCTGAGGGTTCCCGCCGGTCCCTCTCGGTTCGCTTCAAGGAGGCCCCGCCATGCCTGCCGCCGCCGCTCCCGCCTGGGATCCGAGCCAATACCTGCGCCACGCGGACCATCGCGCCCGCCCCTTCGTGGACCTCCTGGCCCGCGTCCCGGACCTGCCCACCGACCCGCCCCGCATCGCCGACCTCGGCTGCGGCCCCGGCAACATGACCCGCCTTCTCGCCGACCGCTGGCCCACCGCGCACATCACCGGCCTCGACAACTCACCCCAGATGCTCGCCCGCGCCGAACCCCTCGCTGGCCCCACACCGGGCGGCGGCCACCTCGACTTCGCCGCCGCGGACGCCGGGACTTGGGCGCCGGCAGAGCCGTACGACCTGATCGTCAGCAACGCCACCCTGCAGTGGGTACCGGATCACGTATCCCGCTTCCACGCTTGGGTGGACGGCCTCGCCCCGGGCGGCACCCTCGCGTTCCAAGTGCCCGGCAACTTCGACGCCCCCAGCCACCGCCTGATGCGCGAACTAGCCCAGTCCGCGCGCTGGAAGAACCGCCTGGCCGGAACCCTCCGCCACGACGACGCGGTCCACGAGCCCGCCGGCTATCTCCGGGCCCTCACCGAACTCGGCTGCGAGGCCGACGTCTGGGAGACGACGTACCTGCATCTCCTGGCGGGCGAGGACCCGGTCCTGGACTGGGTGAAGGGCACGGGTCTGCGCCCGGTCCTGACGGAGTTGGGCGAGGAGGCGGAGGCTTTCGTCGCCGAGTACCGCGACCTGCTCCGCGAGGCCTACCGGCCTGCGCCGTACGGCACGGTCTTCCCCTTCCGCCGCATCTTCGCGGTGGCGCGGAAGGCGGACGCCTGATCCCGCTGCGCCTGATCCCGCCGAGCCGCAACGGCAGTCACCCACGCCCCGGCGGCAATGTTGTGCAGAATGTTGACCGCCACCATGAGCACGCCTACCTTCGCGGTGTCCCGCCCCCCACTCAAGGGAGACCGCGATGCCCCGGCCCTTAGTCGCATCCCCCCGCACCCGCGCTCGTACGTCATCGGCGCGCGCCACCGCTCTCGCGGTCGCCCTCCTGCTCGCCGCCTCCGCCGTCCCGACGGCCTCCGCGTTGGCCGCCGACGCACCCGCCGAGCACATCGAGGGCACCCTCCCGTCCGGCGCCAAGTACGTCATGGACAAGCCCGCCGACTGGAACGGCACCGTGCTGCTTTTCAGCCACGGCTACCGGCCCGTCGGTTCGCCCCTCGCCGCGCAGAACGCGCCCGACGACGCGACGAAGGCGCTTCTCCTCGAGAAGGGGTACGCGCTCATCGGCTCCTCGTACGCCACCAACGGCTGGGCGGTGACGGACGCCGTGCCCGACCAGCTCGCCACCCTCGACGTGTTCACCGAGCGAGCGGGTAAGGCGCGGCGCACGCTCGCCTGGGGGCAGTCGTACGGCGGACTGGTCACCACCGCCATCGCCGAACGGCACCCCGGGCGCATCGACGGCTCGCTCGCCATGTGCGGGCTGGTCCACGGCGGCGTCGCCAACTGGAACAACACCCTCGACCCCGTCTTCGCCCTCAAGACCCTGCTCGCGCCCGGCTCGTCCGTCGACCTCGTCGGCTTCCCCGACCAGGCCTCGGCTGCCGCCGCCGCCGAGACGATGAGCGCGACCGTCACCGACGCCCAGGCCACACCCGAGGGCCGCGCCCGCATCGCCCTCGCCGCCGCCCTCCACAACCTCCCAGGCTGGAACGACCCCTCGCAGCCCAAGCCCGCCCCGGACGACTGGAACACCCAGCAGGCCAACCAGTACCAGGCCCTCCAGGGAATGCTGAGCCTGCCCGCGTTCAGCTGGCGCCAGGAAGCCGAGAGCCGGGCCGGCGGCAACATGTCCTGGAACACCGGCGTCGACTACACGAAGATGCTCCGCCGGTCGTCGGTGTACAAGGAGGTCACCGAGCTCTACAAGGACGCGGGTCTGTCCCTGAAGAAGGACCTGGGCGCCCTGAACCGGGCCCCGCGGATCAGCGCCGACCCCGCCGCCGTCGACTGGATGAGCCGCACCAGCGCGTTCACCGGCCGGCTGCACAAACCACAGCTCACCATCCACACCACCGGCGACGCCCTCGTCCCCGTACAGGTCCAGAGCGCCTACCGCAGGGCCGCCACCGCCGGGGGCTCGTCGGCGCTGTTGCGTCAGGCGTACGTCGACAACCCCGGCCACTGCACCTTCAGCCCGGCCGAGCAGACGGCCGCCCTGCACACCCTGGAGAAGCGGCTCGACAAGGGGCGCTGGCAGGGCACGGATCCGGCGTCGCTCAACGCCACCGCCGCCGCGGCCGATCCCACGACTCCGGCCCGCTATATCCCGTACCGGCCGGCGCCGTATCCCCGCCCGTACGACCTGGCGCATCCCGGCGACGGCCGGTGACGCGTGCGTACGGCCGCCTGCGCTGTCGCCGGCGCGGGCGGTCGTACCCTTTACCGCTGTGGAGGACGACGACCTGGACATGACGGCCACGACGGACACGACGGACACCGTTGAGGCCCCGCAGTTGCGCCCCCAGTCGCTCGTGCTCACCTTCTTCGGCAACCACGTCCTGGAGGAAGGCGACCTGTGCGTCTACTCCGGCAGCATCATCGACGTGCTCGCCCGGGTCGGGACGGGGGAGCAGGCCGTACGTTCCACGCTGACCCGGATGGTCAACCGGGGCCTGCTGCGGCGCCAGCGCGAGGGCCGCAAGATGTTCTTCGGGCTCACCCCGCAGGCGTCCCGCATCCTCGAGGACGGCGGACAGCGCATCTGGCGCGACGGCGCGGTCAACGAGGACTGGGACGGCACCTGGACCCTGCTCGGCTTCTCCCTCCCGGAATCCTGGCAACGCCAGCGCCATGACCTGCGGTCCCGGCTGACCTGGTCCGGATTCGGCGCCCTCTACAGCGGGCTGTGGATCGCCCCCGGCCACGCCGACGTCCGCGACGCCGTCTCCGAACTCGGGCTCGACGCCCACGTCAAGGTCTTCCACGCCCGCGCCGACGCGTTCACCGACGTCGGCCTGATGATCCGCGAGAGCTGGGACCTGGAGAGCATCGCGGCGCGGTACGTCGCCTTCGACAAGCGGTGGGCCGCCGTGCCGGCGCCGGCCGATCCGGTCGCGACGCGGCTGCGGCTGGTTGCCGAGTGGCTGCGGATCATCCGTACGGATCCTCGGCTGCCTGTGCAGCATCTCCCTCCGGAGTGGCCGGCCCGGCAGGCCCAGGAGACGTTCCGTCGAATAGCGGGGGAGACGGCGGGGTCCGCTGCGCGGATGGCGGCGGAGCTCTTGGAGACGGTTCCGCTGCGTTTGGCTTCATAGCTGGCCAAATAACTGGCTTGTTTCTGGCGCAACCTTTTCTCCCCTCCCCGCTCATCAGATCGAACCGTTCCGCTTTCTAGCCGACCCGCCGAACGTATGCCATACGTCACTGTTACTTCGCTGTGAATTCAAGTGGCGTTTGCTATGGTTCAAAGCCGCAGGGGGGTCTGTGACCAGGCGTGATGATTCTTGCCATCCTTTTTTGCTGCCTTTTTCTGGTGGCTTCAGCCTGCCCTGTTGTTGTTTCCGCGGAGCGGCTCCGCTTCCTGAAAGGAATTCTTCGGTGGTACCCAGACTCCGGATTGTTCGAGTGAAGCCGAGAACGCCGTGAAGATCGCTTTCTTGATCAACAACGCGTATGGAATCGGCGGAACCATCCGCTCCACGGCGAATCTCTCGGCCGCGTTCGCCGAACGGCACGACGTCGAGGTCGTCAGCGTGCACTGCGTGAAGGATGAGCCGGCGCTCCCCTTCGACCCGCGCGTCCGGCTGACCTCGCTGATCGAGATGCGCGAGGACAGCCCGGGATACGAGGGTGAACACGAGCTCACCCGGCAGCCCTGCACGATGTTCCCGGACACGGGAGCGGCCAAGTACTCGTTGAAGCTGCCGTACTCGGGCCTCCAGGACGCGCGCATCGGCGGCTACCTCAAGGACACCGACGCCGACGTGGTGATCGCCACCCGCCCGGACCTCAACGGCTACCTCGCCCGCGACGGCCGGCCCCGCTACCTGCGGATCGGCCAGGAGCACCTGAGCCTGGACGCCCACAGCGACCTGCTGCGCGAGCACCAGAACCGAGCCGTCGCGGCCCTGGACGCCTTCGTCACCGTGTCCGAGGCGGACGCCGCGCAGTACCGCGCCGCACTGCCTGAGGTGACGACGCGAATCGTCTGCGTACCCAACGGCGTGCGCACCCCGGCCGTCCTCCCCTCCTCCCTGGACTCCGACGTCATCGTGGCGGCCGGACGCCTCATCGCCGTCAAGCGGTACGACCGGCTGGTCTCGGCCTTCGCCAAGGTGGCCGCGGAACATCCCGGCTGGACTCTGCGGATCTACGGGCGCGGCCCGGAGAAGGCGAGGCTGCGCGAGCAGATCGAGCGGCTCGGGCTGTCCGATCGCGCGTTCCTCATGGGACCCGTGTCGCCCATCGAGACCGAGTGGGCCAAGGGCGCCATCGCCGCCGTCTCCTCCGACATGGAGTCCTTCGGCATGACGATCGTCGAGGCCATGCACTGCGGCGTCCCGGTCGTCGCCACCGACTGCCCGCACGGGCCCGGCGAGATCATCACCGATGGCCAGGACGGACTGCTCGTACCCCTCTCCGGTGACGTCGACGCCTTCGCCGACGGACTGAAGCGCCTCGTCGCGGACTCCGCACTGCGCCACAAAATGTCCGCCGGGGCCCGGGAGAAGGCCGCGACCTACGCCCCTTCCGTCATCGCCCGCCGCTACGAAGCGCTCTTCGACGAACTCTCCCGCAAGCGCCGCCGCACCCTGGCCCGCGGAAGCACGGCCCTGGTCCGACGCCTGAGCCGCACCGTCAGGACCCGCCCGGCCGCGCCCACCGCGCTCCCGGAGAACACTCCGCCGCCCGCCGCGCATGCCCGCGCGACCGCGGAAGGCGGTCTGACCGTCCTGCTGAAGGTGGCCGAACTGCCCGCCGGACCACTGGACTTCGTCCTCCGGCTGCGCCGCGACCCGGCCAAGCGGGAGGTCCGCCTCCCCGTGCTCCCGGACCCGGACTCCCCGGACACCGGCGCCCGCGTCACCCTGCACCGAGCCGAGCACAGCCTCGCCGAGGGCCGCTGGGACTGCTATGTCGCCCCGCGTGGCAACGGCTCCCGTACGCGGCTCACCGCACGGCTCGTCGAGCAGGCGCCGCTGCTCAGAAGATCCATCGCTGTCCGCGAGCCCGACGGCGTGAGCGCGTGGATCCCCTACACCACCGCCGACGGCTTCCTCGCCCTGCGCACCTGGCTGCGGCCCGCCCATGCCGAGGTCGAGCGGATCGAGGCCGGCGAGCGCTCGGTGTCCGTCACCGTTGTGGTGCACGGCCTCGCGAGTGGGGTTGGGGTCACGGTGCAGGCGGTGTCCCGGACGGAGCGCGCGTACGACTTCTCCGTGGCCGCCCGTCCCGCAGGCACCGACAGCTTCCGCTTCACGGTCCCGTACGAGGAGGTCATGGCCCGGCGCACCGGGGAACAGGACCTCTGGGATCTGCGGCTGTCCACCGCCGACGGCACCATCCCGGTCGGCCGGATCAGCGGAGACATCGTGGAGCGCAAGAAGACGGATGTCGTACCGGCGACGGTCCTCGACCACCCCGAGCGTGGCAGCACCCGGATCAGACCGTACTTCTCCGCCACCAACGACCTGGCACTGAGCGCCCGCGACGTCGAGGACGACTGAGGCCGGGCGGGCTGAGGGGGCCGACTGAACGCCCGGCCTCCTCAGCCCTCCCCTTCAGCTCTTCCGGTGCCCGATCAGGCGCGGCTTGGCCTCCAGCCCGTCCAGGCCGTGCCAAGCCAGGTTCACCAGGTGGGCGGCCACCTCTGCCTTCTTCGGGCGGCGTACGTCCAGCCACCACTGTCCGGTCAGGGCGACCATGCCGACCAGGGCCTGGGCGTACACCGGCGCGAGCTTCGGGTCGAAGCCGCGGCTCTTGAACTCGCGGCCCAGGATGTCCTCGACCTGTGTCGCGATGTCGGAGATCAGCGAGGCGAAGGAACCCGTGGACTGCGGGATGGGGGAGTCACGGACGAGGATGCGGAACCCGTCCGTGTACTCCTCGATGTAGTCGAGCAGCGCGAACGCCGCCTGCTCGCACAGTTCGCGGGGGTGGCCGGCCGTGAGCGAGCTGGTCACCATGTCCAGCAGACGCCGCATCTCACGGTCCACCACCACCGCGTACAGGCCCTCCTTGCCGCCGAAGTGCTCGTACACCACCGGCTTGGAGACCCCGGCCTTCGCCGCTATCTCCTCCACCGACGTGCCCTCGAAGCCCTTGGCGGCGAAGAGCGTGCGGCCGATCTCCAGCAGCTGCTGGCGCCGCTCGGCCCCCGTCATCCGGGTCCGGCGCGCACGCCGCGGCTTTTCGTTGCTGGATGTGCTGGAGTCGGCCACGCCGTCAATCATGCCGCCTCGGCGGTCTCCTGCTTACCTCGGGAGCGCTTCGCCTCCGGGTCCCGGCGCGAATCGATACGCGAGCGTGACGGCCAGCGCACGTCGTACGCCCAGCCGAGCATCTCGAACCAGCGGATGATCCGCGCCGAGGAGTCCACCTGTCCGCGCTCCACGCCGTGCCGGGCGGAGGTCGGGTCGGCGTGATGCAGGTTGTGCCAGGACTCACCGCAGGACAGTACGGCCAGCCACCACACGTTGCCCGAGCGGTCACGCGACTTGAAGGGGCGCTTGCCCACGGCGTGGCAGATCGAGTTGATCGACCACGTGACGTGGTGCAGCAGCGCCACGCGAACGAGTGAGCCCCAGAAGAAGGCCGTGAACGCGCCCCACCAGGACATCGTGACCAGACCGCCGACCAGCGCCGGGAGAGCCAGGGAGATCCCCGCCCAGAGGAGGAACTGGCGGGAGATCGCACGGATCGCCCCGTCCTTGATCAGATCCGGCGCGTACTTCTCCTGCGGCGTCTGCTCCTCGTCGAACATCCAGCCGATGTGCGCCCACCACAGGCCCTTCATCAGCGCCGGGACCGTCTCGCCGAAGCGCCACGGGGAGTGTGGGTCACCCTCGGCGTCGGAGAACTTGTGGTGCTTGCGGTGATCGGCGACCCAGCGGACCAGCGGGCCCTCCACCGCCATCGAGCCCATGATCGCCAGCGCGATCCGCAGCGGGCGCTTGGCCTTGAAGGAGCCGTGCGTGAAGTAGCGGTGGAAACCGATGGTGATGCCGTGGCAGCCGAGGTAGTAGAAGAACACCAGCAGACCGAGGTCCAGCCAGCTCACCCCCCAGCCCCAGGCCAGCGGTACGGCCGCGAGCAGCGCGAGGAACGGGACGGTGATGAAGAGGAGAAGCGTGATCTGCTCGATCGAACGCTTCTGCTCGCCGCCCAGCGTGGCGGAGGGGATCGGGGTGTCGTTGTGCGCCTTCGGGGCGTCGTCGATCACATCGGAGCTTGTGGTCATGGGGCGTCCCCTGTGGGGTTCGTGGATTGTGACGATGCCGGATGTACGGGCATACAGAGCCGTTTGTCATGCCTACGGTTCCGTAACCTACGGCGTCGTAAGTATGGCAGCGCACAGCCCGGCGGCAAGAGGCCGAGAGTCTGCGCATCCGCATCGAGACCTATCCTTGGAATCGGTCGGACAGCGCGGTCCGCTCTGTTTCTTAAGTTCCCGGATGCCTTCCTGCTATGCGGCCAGCGCTGCCGCAGGCCGACGGCTCCCGGGGCGTCCACTCAGCCGAGCCCCCAGACGAGCTTCACCACTGCAAGGAGCCGCACCTGTGAGCAGTGCCGACGACCAGACCACCACGACCAGCAGTGAGCTGCGCGCCGACATCCGCCGCCTGGGCGACCTGCTGGGCGAGACCCTCGTACGCCAGGAGGGCCCCGAGCTCCTCGAACTGGTCGAAAGGGTGCGCCGCCTCACCCGCGAGAACGGCGAGGCCGCCGCCGAGCTGCTGCGCGGCACGGAACTGGAGACCGCCGCCAAGCTGGTGCGCGCCTTCTCCACGTACTTCCATCTCGCGAACGTCACCGAGCAGGTGCACCGTGGCCGTGAACTGCGCGCCAAGCGGGCCGCCGAGGGCGGACTCCTCGCCCGTACCGCGGACCGGCTCAAGGACGCCGACCCCGAGCACCTGCGCGCGACCGTACGGAACCTGAATGTTCGCCCGGTCTTCACCGCTCACCCGACCGAGGCCGCCCGCCGCTCCGTCCTCAACAAGCTGCGCCGGATCGCCGCCCTCCTGGAGACCCCCGTCATCGAGGCGGACCGCCGCCGCTACGACACCCGTCTCGCCGAGAACATCGACCTCGTCTGGCAGACCGACGAACTGCGCGTCGTACGCCCCGAGCCCGCAGACGAGGCCCGTAACGCGATCTACTACCTCGACGAACTGCACGCCGGCGCGGTCGGCGACGTCCTCGAGGATCTGACCGCGGAACTGGAGCGCGTCGGCGTCCAACTGCCCGACGACACCCGCCCGCTGACCTTCGGCACCTGGATCGGCGGCGACCGCGACGGCAACCCGAACGTCACCCCCCAGGTGACCTGGGACGTACTGATCCTCCAGCACGAGCACGGCATCAACGACGCCCTGGAGATGATCGACGAACTCCGCGGCTTCCTCTCCAACTCCATCCGCTACTCGGGCGCCACCCAGGAACTCCTGGACTCCCTCCAGGCCGACCTGGAAAACCTCCCCGAGATCAGCCCCCGCTACAAGCGCCTCAACGCCGAAGAGCCCTACCGCCTCAAGGCCACCTGCATCCGGCAGAAGCTCGAGAACACCAAGCTGCGCCTCGCCAAGGGCATCCCGCACGAGGAAGGCCGCGACTACCTCGGCACCTCCGCCCTCCTGCGCGACCTCACCCTGATCCAGACGTCCCTGCGCGAACACCGCGGCGCCCTCTTCGCCGACGGCCGTATGAACCGTACGATCCGCACGCTCGCCGCCTTCGGCCTGCAGCTCGCCACCATGGACGTACGGGAACACGCCGACGCCCATCACTATGCGCTCGGTCAGCTCTTCGACCGGCTCGGCGAGGAGTCCTGGCGCTACGAGGACATGCCGCGCGAGTACCGGCACAAGCTGCTCGCCAGGGAACTGCGCTCCCGCCGGCCCCTCGCGCCGACTCCGGCCCCGCTGGACGCGGCCGGGCAGAAGACCCTCGGGGTGTTCGAGACGGTCAAGCGGGCGCTCGAGGTCTTCGGGCCCGAGGTCATCGAGTCGTACATCATCTCCATGTGCCAGGGCGCGGACGACGTGTTCGCCGCGGCCGTCCTCGCCCGCGAGGCCGGGCTGATGGACCTGCACGCGGGCTGGGCGAAGATCGGCATCGTGCCGCTCCTCGAGACGACGGACGAGCTGCGCGCCGCCGACACCATCTTGGAAGGCATGCTCGCCGACCCCTCCTATCGGCGGCTGGTCGCGCTCCGCGGCGACGTCCAGGAGGTCATGCTCGGATACTCCGACTCCTCCAAGTTCGGCGGCATCACCACCTCACAGTGGGAGATCCACCGCGCCCAGCGGCGGCTGCGCGACGTTGCCCACCGGTACGGCGTACGGCTGCGGTTGTTCCACGGCCGGGGCGGCACCGTCGGCCGGGGCGGCGGTCCCACGCATGACGCGATCCTCGCCCAGCCCTGGGGAACCCTCGAAGGCGAGATCAAGGTCACCGAGCAGGGCGAGGTCATCTCCGACAAGTACCTGATCCCCGCGCTGGCCCGGGAGAACCTGGAACTCTCCGTCGCCGCCACGCTCCAGGCCTCCGCCCTCCACACCGCCCCGCGCCAGCCCGGCGACGCGCTCGCGCGCTGGGACGCGGCGATGGACGTCGTTTCGGACGCCGCCCATGCCGCGTACCGGCGCCTGGTCGAGGACCCGGACCTGCCCGCGTACTTCTTCGCCTCCACGCCGGTCGACCAGCTCGCCGAACTCCACCTGGGCTCCCGGCCCTCGCGGCGGCCGGATTCCGGCGCGGGCCTCGACGGGCTGCGGGCCATTCCGTGGGTCTTCGGCTGGACCCAGTCCCGGCAGATCGTGCCGGGTTGGTTCGGCGTCGGCTCCGGCCTGAAGGCGCTGCGCGAGGCGGGCCTGGACTCGGTCCTGGAGGAAATGCACGAACAGTGGCACTTCTTCCGCAACTTCGTCTCCAACGTAGAGATGACGTTGGCCAAGACGGACCTGCGGATCGCCGGCCATTACGTGGACACTCTGGTGCCGGATGACCTGAAGCACGTCTTCGACACGATCAAGTCCGAACACGAACTGACCGTCCGCGAGGTGTTGCGGATCACCGGCGAACGCGAACTCCTGGACGCCCAGCCGGTCCTGAAGCAGACCTTCACGATCAGGGACGCTTACCTGGACCCGATCTCGTACCTCCAGGTCGCCCTGCTGAAGCGCCAGCGAGACGCGGCGGCTTCGGGCGCGGACCCGGATCCGCTCCTGTCGCGGGCGCTGTTGCTTACGGTGAACGGGGTGGCGGCGGGGTTGCGTAACACGGGGTGACGGACGGCTTGGAGGGGCGGCAGGGAGGTTCTCGCCCCCGCCGCCCCTACCCGTCCCATCCTCGGGGCGTTGCCCCGAACCCCACCAGGGGCTCCGCCCCTGGACCCCGCTGGGGCTGCGCCCCAGACCCCGCTATCGGCCTGGCGGCCTCGTCCTCAATCGCCGGACGGGCTGAAATTCAGCCCCTCCGGCGTTTGAGGAGCGGGGGTTCGGGGGCTGGCCCCCGAAACGGGGTCCAGGGGCGGAGCCCCTTGGTATGGGACGGGTAAGGGCGGCGGGGGCGAACCCCCCTCACAGTGCCACGAACGCCGCCGTCAGCAGCGTCAACCCCGCGCCACCCAACAGCCACGCAAACCGAGCCGACCGCAGCCCCCCAGCCACCACCAGCGAAGCCAGAAGCATCGCACCCCCGAGCGGAACCCACGCGTACAGCAGCCCGCCGGGCCCCGTGCGGACCACCTCGTTGCTCCCCGGCTTCACCACCACCGCGTACGTCTCACCCTTGTCCACCACCACCGTGCTCGAGATGGTCACCCGCTCACGCGCAGTGGACCCCGGCGACACCGGCGCGTACGACCCCGTACACCGATCGTCCGCGCACCGAGTGACCGTCATCGTCCCCCGCTCACGCCCCTTGGTGAGCATCACATGCTGCGCCGTACCCCACGACGCCCAAACCCCGGCAATCAGCAGCAGCACCGCAACCGTCCCCATGGCCGCGATCCGCCCGAACCGCAGCGCGGAACCCGCGCTCGGGCGGGACATGAGGGCAGACATGGCGGCGATCCTTGGCCATCGCCCTGCGCTCGGTCAACTCCGACTGGATCACACCGGGGGACAAGTCACGAGTTGTACGTACTCTGCGCCCGCTCCAGCCCATCAATCACCAGACACTCCACCGCATCGGTCGCCCGGTCCACGAAGTAGTCCAGTTCCTTGCGCTCCGCCGCGGAGAAGTCCTTCAACACGTAATCCGCGACCTGCATACGCCCCGGAGGCCGCCCGATCCCGAACCGCACCCGGTGATAGTCCGAACCCATCACCTTCGTCATCGACTTCAGCCCGTTGTGACCGTTGTCGCCACCACCCAGCTTCAGCCGCAGCACGCCATAGTCGATGTCCAGCTCGTCATGGATGGCGACGATGTTCGCGACCGGCACCTTGTAGAACTCCCGCAGGGCGTTCACCGGCCCACCCGACAGATTCATGTACGACATCGGCTTGGCCACCACCACCCGCCGACTCCCCGGCCCAGGCGGCCCGATCCGCCCCTCCACCACCAGAGCCTGCGCCTTCCCGGCCCGCTTGAACTTCCCCCCGATCCGCTCCGCCAGCAGATCAGCCACCATGAACCCCACGTTGTGCCGGTTCCCCGCATACTCGGACCCCGGATTACCCAGCCCCACCACCAACCAAGGGGCTCCTGCATCACTAGTCACGTGCATATCTCCTTCATACGCGCAGAGCCGCCGCTCCCCGAAGGGAACGGCGGCTACAGGCTGTGGGCAATCGTTCCGCAGGGCGGAACGGGTGGGCACAGCCCCAAACGCCGGGCGCCTCAGCAGAAGCGGTACGGCGAAGGGCAGCCCCCGGAGGATCAGGCTTCGGCGGTCTCGCCTTCGCCCTCACCCTCGCCCTCAGTCGGCTCCTCCGCCTGCGCGGCCAGAACCTGAAGAACCACCGCATCCTCGTCGATGGCAAGGCTCGTACCGGCCGGCAGCGGGACGTCCTTCGCCAGAATCGAGTCACCAGCCGCCAGGCCCTCGATGGACACGGTCACCGACTCCGGAATGTGCGTGGCCTCGGCCTCGACCGGCAGCGCGTTCAGCACATGCTCGACAAGGAAGGCACCCGGAGCCAGGTCGCCCTCGGTGTGCACGTAGATCTCGACGTTGACCTTCTCGCCACTGCGGACGAGCAGCAGGTCCACGTGCTCCAGGAAGCCCTTGATCGCGTCACGCTGAACGGCCTTCGGAATCGCCAGCCGCTTCTTGCCTTCGATCTCGAGGGCGAGAAGAACGTTCGGCGTACGCAGCGCCAGCAGCAGATCGTGACCCGGCAGCGTCAGATGAATCGGGTCGCCACCGTGGCCGTACAGGACACCGGGAACCTTGCTCTCACGGCGGATACGACGCGCCGCGCCCTTGCCGAACTCGGTACGCGTCTCGGCGGCGAGCTTCACCTCGGCCATGCTCATCACTCCTCGTAGATAGGGGGGAACGTGGTCACCCGGCCATACACAACGGCCTGCTACGAAGAGCGCGTCGATTACGGACCGCCGTACCAGCGCCTTCACAACGCCGTACGGCCTCCCTCGCCGAGCAACTGTGACAGCTTACGCGGCGGGAAGGCCGTACCAGAAATCGATCTTCAGACCCGCAACGGGCCTGCTGACCGGCCAACTACTGACCGGCCTACTGGTCGTCGAACAGGCTCGTCACCGAGCCGTCCTCGAACACCTCACGCACCGCACTCGCGATCGTCGGCGCGATCGACAACACCGTGATCTTGTCCAGCTGCAACTCACCCGGCGTCGGCAGCGTGTTCGTGAAGATGAACTCGCTGACCTTCGAGTTCTTCAGCCGGTCCCCGGCGGGACCCGACAGCACGCCGTGCGTCGCCGTCACGATCACATCCTCCGCACCGTGCGCGAACAACGCGTCCGCCGCGGCGCAGATCGTGCCACCCGTGTCGATCATGTCGTCGACCAGCACACACACCCGGCCCGCGACATCACCGACCACCTCGTGCACCGTGACCTGATTCGCCACGTCCTTGTCGCGCCGCTTGTGCACGATCGCCAGCGGCGCACCCAGCCGGTCACACCACCGGTCCGCCACCCGCACCCGGCCGGCGTCCGGCGAGACCACGGTCAGCTTCGTGCGGTCCACCTTCTTGCCCACATAGTCCGCGAGCAGCGGCAGAGCGAAGAGATGGTCGACCGGGCCGTCGAAGAAGCCCTGGATCTGGTCCGTGTGCAGATCCACCGTCAGGATCCGGTCCGCACCCGCCGACTTCATCAGATCCGCGACCAGACGCGCCGAAATCGGTTCACGTCCCCGGTGCTTCTTGTCCTGACGGGCGTAACCGTAGAACGGCACAATCACGGTGATGCTCCGAGCGGAAGCCCGCTTCAGAGCATCGATCATGATCAACTGCTCCATGATCCACTGGTTGATCGGAGCCGTGTGGCTCTGGATCACAAAGCAGTCCGCACCTCGCGCCGACTCCTCATAACGGACATAGATCTCGCCGTTCGCGAAGTCATAGGCCCTCGTCGGGACAACCCCGACACCCAACTGCTCGGCAACCTCCTTGGCAAGCTCGGGGTGTGCGCGGCCGGAGAAGAACATCAACTTCTTCTCGCCGGTCGTCTTGATCCCGGTCACAGCACTGTCTCCTCAGAGGTATCTCAGCCGGTCGCCAACGGTGATCCCAGCCGGGTGTGCGGATGTGCACCTATCACGGTACGCCGTCGCAGACGCGCCGATTTCTGGTCAGCTTTCGCTTTCGGCCTCCCGGGAAGCCGCCTCAGCCGCCTTCGCGGACGCGCTCCCCGGACGCTTCCGCGCCACCCAGCCCTCGATATTCCGCTGCTGGCCCCGGGCCACGGCCAGCGAACCCGGCGGCACATCCTTCGTGATCACCGAACCCGCCGCGGTGTACGCGCCATCCCCAACCGTGACAGGCGCCACAAACATGTTGTCCGAACCCGTCTTGCAATGTGAACCCACGGTCGTGTGGTGCTTCGCCTCACCGTCGTAATTCACAAAGACACTCGCGGCACCGATATTCGTGTACTCACCGATCGTCGCGTCCCCGACATACGAGAGATGCGGGACCTTGGTCCCCTCGCCGATCGAGGAGTTCTTGGTCTCGACGTACGTGCCGATCTTGGCCTTCAGCCCGAGACGGGTACCGGGACGCAAGTACGCGTACGGACCCACGGACGCCTCCGGACCGACCTCCGACCCGTACGCCACCGTGTTGTCGACACGAGCCCCCGCGCCGACCCGCGTATCCGTGAGACGGCAATTCGGGCCGACCTCTGCACCCTCGCCCAGATGCGTGGCACCGTGCAGCTGAGTGCCCGGATGCACGATCGCGTCCTGCTCGAACGTCACGGTGGCATCGACCCAGGTGGTCGCCGGGTCGACGACCGTCACCCCGGCGAGCATCGCCCGCTCCAGAAGCCGGTCGTTGAGAATCCGACGCGCCTCGGCAAGCTGCACCCGGTTGTTGATCCCCGCGATCTCACGATGATCGCCGGCCACGGACGCCCCGACCCGATGCCCGGCCTCGCGCAGGATGCCGAGCACATCGGTCAGATACTCCTCACCCTGACTGTTGTCCGTACGAACCTTCCCGAGCGCATCCGCCAGCAGCTGCCCATCGAAGGCGAACACACCCGAATTGATCTCACGGATCTCCCGCTGCGACTCGGTGGCGTCCTTGTGCTCGACGATCGCCGTCACGGCTCCGGAGACCCCGTCGCGCACGATCCGCCCGTACCCGGTCGCATCCGGGACCTCGGCGGTCAGCACGGTGACGGCGTTCCCGTCGGCGGAGTGCGTGGCGGCGAGTTTCTGCAGAGTCTCGCCACTGAGGAGGGGAGTGTCCCCGCAGACGACGACAACGGTCCCGTCGACGCCGCCGCCCAACTCCTCCAAGCCCATCCGCACCGCATGCCCGGTCCCGTTCTGCTCGGCCTGAACGGCAGTGCGCACCCCCGGGTCCACCTCGGCAAGGTGCGCGGTGACCTTCTCGCGGGCGTGCCCCACGACGACGACCAGCTGCTCGGGCTCCAACTCGCGTGCGGCGGTGAGTACATGACCGACGAGAGAACGGCCACAGATGTCGTGCAGAACCTTCGGTGTGGCCGACTTCATACGGGTGCCCTCACCCGCTGCGAGTACGACGACGGCTGCCGGGCGGTTGGCGCTCACGGGTGTGCCCTTCGGCTTCGGATGTGGGGTTTGGTCATCCGCAGGATACCGGGGGGTCGTGCGGGGGAAATGTGAGCGGGGCCTGACCCCAACTTCTTGGGCCAGGCCCCGAACCGAGCAGGGCTCCCCCGCCAGGACTCGAACCCGGACAGATGGCACCAAAAGCCACAGTGCTGCCAATTACACCACGGGGGAACGAAGCCGACCGAACCGGACATCCGGCCAGGTCGCCGTGTGGGCACCCAACACTATGCCGTACCAGGCGCCTTCCACGCGACGATACAACTTGGCACCGCGCCGCACTCAGATGCTGAGGCACGAGGAGTGGTGTAGGCCAGTGCGGAAAAGTCACCGGAAAACCGGGTGCGGGCGCCCGTAGGCTGGAGGCATGACCACGACGGGGGAAGACCACACCGCGGCCGGGACGGGGCCGTGGTGGTGGGTGCGGCAGCGTAGTGCGTGGCTCGATGGTGGGCTGGCGTTGGCGTCTGCTGTCGAGTGTGGGTTCGAGGGTGTGGAGTTCGCGCGCGATGCCGGGTTGGCGGAACCGGTGGGCGCGGTTTTCGGGGTGTTGGCGGGGTCCGTACTGCTGTTCCGGCGTCGGTGGCCGATTGCTGTCGTGCTGGTGTCGATCGCGATCACGCCTGCCGCGATGGGCTTCTTGATGGGGATCGTCGCGCTCTACACGCTGGCCGCGTCGGAGTTGCCGCGGCGGATCATCGGTGCGCTGGCGTCGATGTCGATGGTCGGGGTGCTGATCGTCGCGTATGTGCGGGCGCATCAGGGTGTCGCACGCGGTGATGCGGCGTTCGGTGAGTGGGCCGTGCCGTTCTTGTCGCTGACGACCTCGCTGGGGCTGACCGCGCCGCCGATTCTGCTCGGTCTGTATGTGGGCGCGCGGCGGCGGCTGATGGAGAGCCTGCGGGAGCGGGCGGACTCCCTGGAGCGGGAGTTGCAGCTGCTGGCCGAGCGGGCCGAGGAGCGGGCCGAGTGGGCGCGGAACGAGGAGCGGACGCGGATCGCGCGCGAGATGCATGACGTGGTCGCGCACCGGGTGAGCTTGATGGTGGTGCATGCGGCGGCTCTGCAGGCCGTTGCCCGGAAGGATCCGGAGAAGGCGGTCAAGAACGCGGCGCTGGTGGGGGACATGGGCCGGCAGGCGTTGACCGAACTGCGGGAGATGCTGGGGGTCCTGCGTACGGGGGATGGCCTGTCGCCTCGTACGCAGCCGGTGCCGCTCGCGGCGGTGGGTGCGGCGGCGGCTGCCGCGGCGTCCCGGGCCGTCGACGACGAGGGCGGCGACGGGCCGTGCCTGGCCGATCTGGACGAGTTGCTCGGGCAGTCGGCAGCGGCTGGTATGGCCGTGGATCTGTCGGTGGACGGCGATTCGCGTGCGTATGCGCCGGAGGTCGAGCAGACCGCGTACCGCGTCGTCCAGGAGGCGTTGACGAACGTCCACAAGCATGCGGCGGGTGCGAAGACGCATGTGCGGCTGGCGCATCGTTCGGCGGAGATCGCGATGCAGGTGGAGAACGAGCCGCCGCCGGAGCCGGACGCGGCGTCGGGTGCGCGTCTGCCGAGCGGGGGGAACGGTTTGGTGGGCATGAAGGAGCGGGTTGCCGCGCTGGGCGGGGTGTTCGTGTCGGGGCCGACGGATGCGGGTGGGTTCCGGGTGTCCGCGGTGATTCCCGCCGAAGGCTGAAGGCCGAGGGCTGAGGACGTACGAGCCCTAGGGGCGTCAGCCCGTTGTCAGCCGTACCGGCTCGATGCCCGACAGCAGCCCCGTAAGCGCCTGGTCGACATCCGGGCCCAGGTACCAGTCGCCCGTGTGGTCGAGCGTGTAGACGCGGCCCTCGGAGTCGATCGCGAGCAGTGCGCGGCTCTCGGATTCCTCGCCGAGCGGGCAGACCTGGGCGTCCAGGGCGCGGCCGAGGTCGGCGAGCGTACGGGCCATGTGCAGGCCGTGCAGCGGGTCGAGGTGGAGGGGGGACGGGGCGACCTGGCGGCCTGGCCCCGAGACGGGCACATGGAGTCCGCCGAATTCGGCCCATGCTTCGACGGCCGCCGGGAACACGGCGTGCCGGTGTCCGGCCGGGGACTCGTGGTTGCGCAGGGCGTCGGCCCAGTACTCGGCCTGCCTTATGTCCCAGCGGCCCGGCTGCCATCCGGCGGCGCGCAGTGCGGCGTCGACGGGTACGGGGAAGCGGGTCGTGGAGGTGGAGCGGTCGGCGTGCATGGGTCCTACGTTCGTCTGTGCGGCGTTCCTGCGCTGTGGATCATTACGGGCGTACGTGTGGGAAGGCTCACTTCTCCGGTGTCGTCGGGTCGACGATCCGTACGCCGAAGTGGGCGCTGAGTGCGGCGCAGGAGCGGCAGGGTGTGGCGAAGCCGCCGTGCAGGGGGTCGCCGTCCTCGCGGATGTAGCGGGCGGTGAGTTTGGCGTTTTTGAGGGATTTGCGGGCTTCGCTGTTGGTCATGGGCTTGCGGGCGGCTCTTTTGGAGCGGGCCGCGTCGGCGGCGCCGAGGTGCCGGGAGATGAGGATGGTCTCGGCGCAGCGGCCGGTGAAGCGGTCGCGCTGGGCGCTGGTGAGGGTGTCGAGGAAGTCCCGTACGAGGGGGTGGAGTTCGGGGAGCTGGTCGCCGCGTGCGGCGGTGCCGGTGAGGGTGGCGCCGCGTACGGAGAGGGCGGCGGCGACGGTGGGGAGTATGCCGTCGCGGCGGTGCTGGAGGGTGGGCGCGTGAGGTCGTTCGGTGGTGCTCCAGCCGACCCGTGGGTCACCGGATCTGCCCGTCTGCGTAGCGCTCATGATCTTGTTTCCTCCCCATCCCCACGGTGTGGCCGCTGTGGTCGCGACCCCCGGGTGCGGGGACAGAGTGCCAAACTCCGAGGCTGGTGCGGAAGCTGAGGTCACCCGACACGCGTGTTCTTCGTCGCAGGGTCACGGCGGGGTGACGGCAGGTCACGGTGGTGGAGGGTCGGTGTTCGGCGGGCGGAACCGGAGGCCCGGTGACCGGTGTCGTACAACCGCATAGGCTGTCGGCAACCACGATCCAATCGGAACGCCGCAGGGGGCAACCGCCATGACGACAGGTCGGCTCGGGCAGCAAGCCGCGCCGCCGAACGCGGCCTATGCCGGGCAGGTCGTACATTTTCCGGATCCGGTCCGGGCTGCCCGTCACCCCAGAGGTGTACGGGTCGACGAGTACGGCTACCCCGACTTCTCGGACTATGCGCGTGCCGCGGCGGAGATCGCCGAGCCGCCCGAGGGCTTCGGTGTCGATGAACTGCGGCTGACGGACTACGTATCGGCGAACGCGGCGATGGCGGCCACGGGGCACGACCTGTGGGACACCATCCCGGCGGTGGCGACTCCACACGGCTGGACCTGGCATCACGTGCCGGGCACGCGGCGGCTGGAGTTGGTGCCGGTCGAGGTGAAGGCTCTGCTCCGGCACCACGGCGGGCTCGCGACGGCGGCGGTCGACCAGAACAAGAGGGGTACGCGGCCGTTGCAGGAGACGCGGCCGGTGCACTTCGGGCTGCCGAAGACGTCGGTCGCGGTGAGCGAGCAGCTGGTGCAGGGCGTCGAGGAAGACCTGGGGTACCGGCTTCCAGGCGCCTATCGCACGTTTCTGAAGGCGGCGGGCGGCTGTGCTCCGGTGGGGGCCGCGCTGGACGCCGAGTTGGGGCTGCTGGTCGACCAGCCGTTCTTCACGGTGCGCGACGAGGCGGCCGTGAACGACCTCGTGTACGTCAACAAGTGTCTGCGCGACCACCTCACCAAGGATTACCTGGGAGTCGGCTTTGTGCAGGGCGGGTTGCTCGCGGTGAAGGTGAAGGGCGAGCAGGTCGGGTCGGTGTGGTTCTGCGCGTTCGACGACGCGCGTGACCAGGACGCGTGGCCGCCTGCCGAGCGGGTGCAGCGGCTGTTGCTGCCCTGTGGTGACGACTTCGACGAGTTCCTGGGCCGGCTGGCGGGCAATCCGCCGGAGCTGGAGACCGTGGCGAACCTGATGGTGGACGGCGGCTTCGCGCGAGCCGTGTCCGTCTCTTCGGTGGGGGAGTGAGCGTCCGATGGTGACCTTCGCGCAGGCGCAGGAGCGCGCGGAAGAGTGGATCAACGGTGATGTCCCCTCGTATCAGCATCGCGAGGTGCGGGTGCGGGAGTTCGAACTCGGCTTCGTCGTCTGGGCGGAGGACCGGGCCGAGGGCCCGCGTTCCGACGGCGGCGCGCAGCGACTGGTGATCGCGCGGGACAGCGGGGAGGCCACGCTGTGGCCCTCGCTGCCGGTGGGTGAGGTGATCCGCCGGTACGAGGAGGAATACGGGCTGCCGGACGCGGCACCCGAGCCGGCACCGGCGCCTCCGGCGCGGGTGGATCTGAACCAGACGTCGTTCCTGCTGACTCCTCCGGAGTGGTTGCAGGAGGCGGCGGATCGGATGGGGATTCCGGATCGGCGGGAAGGGGCGGGGGCGGGTTCGACCGGTTCGCCTTCGGGGGCGACCGGTTCGTCGGGTTCGTCCTCAGGCTCATCCGGTTCGTCTTCGGGTTCGGCTGATGGGGCGGGGGCCCGTCCGGCCGCCGCCGCCGCTGATGCCGGGGCCGCCAACGGGGCGTCGGGGAGCGGGAGTTCGCCGTCCGGTACGTCGCCGTCCGGGTCCTCCGCTCCCGGTGCGCCGTCGTGGCCGTCCGCCGGGGGTGGGTCCGAGTCGGGTTCCGGCGGCGGGCCCGGTACGCCTGGCGCGGCGACACCGTGGGCCGGGACCGACACCAACGCCGACGCGGGCGAGGACCGTTCGGTGCCGCTGCCCGCGACGGTGTTCTCACCGCCGCTGAGCGAACCCGACGACGGTAGGACGCCGCCGCCCACGCCACCGGACGCCAAGACCGCCCTGATGCAGGGCGGCAGCCAGCTTCCGCGCACGGCGGTGGCTCCGGCGGTCGACGGGCAGCAGACGCCGGGTGCGCCGGGTACGCCTCCGCCCGGTGGTCCGCAGGGGGCGGGTGCGGCCGGCACTCCGCCGCCCGGTTCGTCGTACGGGTATCCACAGGGTCCTGGTGCGTCCGCGCCGGGTGCTCCGCAGGGGACGCCGCCGGGTGCACCGGCTGCTCCTGGAACACCGCCGCCTGGTTCGTCGTACGGCTATCCGCAGGGTCCCGGTGCGTCCGCTCCGGGTGGTGCGCAGGGAGCACGGCCTCCGGGTACGCCCGGCACTCCGCCGCCTGGTTCGGCGTCCGGGTCTCCGCAGGGCCCTGGTGCGTCGGCTCCGGGTGGTGCGCAGGGAGCGCCGCCGCCTGGTGCGCCCGGAACACCGCCTCCGCCCGGTTCGTCGTACGGGTATCCCCAGGGCCCCGGCGCCCAGGGAGCCCCGCCTCCGGGAGCGCCCGGTACTCCGCCGCCTCCCCCTTCGTCGTACGGGTACCCGCAGGCGCCCGGTGGCGCTCCGGGTACGCCGCCGTCCGCCGGGCCCAATGCCCCGCAGCCGCCCGGCGGTTCGGGCGGGCCGGGGCGGCCGTTGGCGCCGAATGCCGGCGACATCGCTGACGCCGCGACCAGCAAGGCGCAGTCGCCGCCGCGTGGGGCGCGTGGTGGTGGCGCGACTACGCCGCCTCCGCCGGGTGCGCCCGGGACGCCGGGGGCGCGGCCGGGCGGTCCGTCCGCACCGTCCGGGCCCGGTGCGCCGGGTTCCTCGGGGGGCGGCGGGTACGTACCTACGCAGCTCGTCTCGCAGCTCCCCCCTGACGCTGACGGGCCCGAGGGGCCCGGACAGCCGGGTGCGCCTGGCGGACCCGGTGCTCCCAACCCTCCGAGCGGTACGCCCTCGGGTGGCGTCCACCATGCGCCCACGATGTTCGCCGACCCGAACCAGCCCGGCGGCAGTTCCGGTGGCCCCAAGCCTCCGGGCCCGCCCGGTGCCCCCGGCCAGCCGGGTACGCCTCCGCCGGGTGCGCCGAACCCGCCAAGCGGTACGCCCGCCGGTGGTGTCCACCACGCGGCGACCATGCTCTCCGGCTCCGGTCCCGGCTCCGGCCCCGGCGCACCGCAACCGCCGGGTGCCCCCGGCGCCCCGGGTGCGCCCAAGCCACCCGGCGCTCCGGGTGCCCCTGGTCAGCACGGCCGGCCCGGCGGCCCCGGAGCCCCGAACCCTCCGGGCGGTACGCCCTCCGCTGGAGTCCATCACCAGCAGACGGTGCTGTCCGGTCCCGGTCCCGCAGGCCCGGCTGCGCCCCCGCCGCCGCAGGCTCCGGGGATGCCGCCGGGTGCGCCACCCCAGCAGCCCGCGCCAGGCCACCCGACACCAGGTCAGCCGATGCCGGGCCAGCCCCCGATGCCGGGCCCGGGCGGCGGACCGACCCCCGGTCAGCCGATGCCCGGTCAGCCCATGCCGGGCGGACAGCCCCCGGCCTACGGTTACCCCCCGCAGGGCGGCCAGCCGACCGTCGGCCCCGGCTATCAAGCCGTACTCCGCTACCGCGCGCAGGACGGCTCCGAGCAGCAGCTCATCCGCCGCTCGGCGCCCGGCACCCCGCACCCGGAGTGGCAGATCCTGCACGAGCTGCGCGCGATGAACGTGCCCCCTCAGCAGGTGCTGGAGCTCCACACGGAGCTGGAGTCCTGCGAACTGCCGGGCGCGTACTGCGCGCGGATGATCCGCGAGAGCTGGCCGCAGGCGAGGATCACCAGCATCGCCCCGTACGGCACGGACCACGCGAGCCGTCAGCAGGGCATGGCTCAACTCCTCGCGCACCAGGGCGAGTTGCACCAGGTCGCGGACGGGCCCGCCCGGCCGGCACCGGTGCGTGCGCCGTTGCCGCCGGTGCAGCCCGCGCCGCCCATCCCGCCGGAGGCGATCGGTCAGGAGCTGGCGGCGGCGTTCGGACCGGGCATCTTCCGGTTCGACCAGGCGGCCGTGTCCCGGCAGGGAGTGCCCCCGATCGTGGCGCACACCCTGGTCGTGGCCGGGCTGCCCGTGGACATGAACCCGTTCTTCTGGGCCCAGGCCCAGCCGGGCCGCCCGGTCCCGACGCTCGCCGAACTGGCTCAGGACCGCGGGGTGCAGCCGGCCTCGGACGCGGGCTCGTACCTGGTCATGGGCAGCGACTTCGGCAAGGCGATCTGCGTCCAGTACGGCACGGCGAACATCGTGGCGGTCCCGGTCGAGGCGGGCCCGGGCGGCGCACCCGTACCGCCGCAGTTCGTGAACACAGGACTTCCGGAGTTCGCCCGCAGCCTGGCGCTGCTGGGCAGGATGTGGCGCCTGCGGTTCGGCCTGAACCAGGAGCAGGCGGGCCGCTGGACCGTCGACTTCCAGGCCCAGCTCGCCGCCCTCGACCCGGCGGCACTCGGTTCGCCGGAGAGCTGGTGGTCGGTGCTGCTGGAACAGATGTGGGACGGCTTGCTCTGACCTCACCTTCCGCAAAGGGGCGGGCCCGGTCGACCGACCGGGCCCGCCCCTTTGTCATCCGGCCCCTATTCCTCATCCCACCCCTTATTTCTCATTCCACCCCTTTTGCCATCCGGCCCTTACTGACTGAACGGGCGGAGTGTCGCATTATGAACACTTCCGTCTGATCTACCAGGATGTGCGGCACATCATGCTGTACGCCGCCGAAGAGGGGATTCGAGGATGAGCAGCGCAACGGGCGCATCGGTGTCGCCTCATGGCTTCATGGCCGTACGAGGCCGTGGTTACCGTCCCGAACAGGTGGACGCGTACACCACGGAACTCTCCGAGGACCGCGACGCCGCCTGGGAACGGGCCGCTCGCCTGACCGTACTGGCCAAGGACATGGAGGCGGAGGCGGGCCGGCTGGCCGAGCGGGTGGCCGGGCTCCCTCCGCAGACGTACGAGGCGCTCGGCGAAGGTGCCGCGCGGCTCTTCGAACTCGTCAAGGAGGAGGCGGCGGCTGTCCGCGAGAGGGCGCACCGGGACGCGAGGAGTGCCCTGGAGGAGGCGGAGTCCGAGGCCGACCGGGTACGCGAGGCGGCACAGGCGGAGGCCGACGCGGTACGGGGCGAGGCCGACGAACGAGCGCGTCAGCGCCTGCTGGCCGCCCAGGCCGAGGCCGACGAACTGCTCATCGCCGCACGCCTGGACGCGAAGGAACAGCGCGGCGAGGCAGTGGCCGCGTTGCGCGACATGCGGGAACGCTCGGAGGCGAAGCTCGCCGAGCAGGCCAAGGAACACGCCGACCGCCTGGCGGAGCTCGACCGCGCGACAGAGGAACAGGGGGCCGCCATCGACGAACGGCACGCCCCGCAACTGTCCCGCGCGGAGGCAACCCTGGCCGAAGCCGAACGAGCCCTGTCCGAGGCCCAGTCCGCGACCCGCCACCTCCAAGAGGAAGCGGAGTCCCAGGCCGCGGCCATCCTGGCAGAGGCCCAGGCCCGCGAAACGAGAATCGCCCACGAAACAGAACGCCTGCTCCGCGCCCACGCGGACCAGCGGGATGAAATGCAGGCCCACATGAACCACGTACGAGACAGTCTGGTGACGCTCACGGGCCAGTCGACAGGTGAATGAGAGCTGACGGGGGAATGAGGGCTAGCGCTCTCGCCGGACCACACCCGCCAGAATCCACCCCTCGACCGCCTCGTACTGCCTGCGCTGTTCCTCCGCTTGTCGCCGTCCGGAAAGCACCGTCCCCAGCCAGCCGAAGGCGAAGCCGAGCGGAATGGACAGCAACCCGGTCGTGGTGAACGGGAACCAGGTGAAGTCATGGTCGGGGAACGCCGAAATAGGTGACCCGGAGACCAGGTTGGTCCCGGTCATCAGCACGAACGTACTGACCGAGCCGCCGATCAGCGTGCAGAGCAGCCCCGCCCGGGTGTAGCGGCGCCAGAAGAGCCCGTACACCAGCGCGGGCGCGATCGCCGAAGCACCGAGGCAGAACGACAGCGTCACCAGCGGCTGCAGACTGCGGTGCTGGACCAGTGTGGCCAGCAGAATCGTCGGCACGCCCACCGCCGCCGCGGACAGTCGGGCCAGCGTCATCTCGCGCCGGGGCGACAACTGCTTCCGGCCGTGCGCGAAGACATCATGTGCGAGGGAGTTGGCGCAGGCGAGGATCATCCCGGCCACGGACGCGAGCACGGTCAGGAAGATCGCGGTCGTGACGGTCGTGAACAACAGCGTCTCGGCCGTCGACACATCCGATCCGAACACGGCCCGCGAGCCCAGCAGATAAGCGGTGTTGCCCTGCGGATCCACCGCGGTGATCGCGTCCCGCCCGATCATGGCGACCGTACCGAACCCGACCACCGTGATGATCAGCACGAACAGCGCCACGGCCGGCACCGCCCACGACATCGACCGCCGCACCTCACGCGCACTGCCCGCGGTGTACATGCGCATGGTGATGTGCGGCAGCACAGCGGCGCCGAGGACCACCGTCAGCTCTGAGGTGATCATGTCCAGCTTTGGACTCGGCCCGCCCGCGAACTGCAGCCCCGAGCTGAGAAACGCCGGCCCCGCCCCGCTGCTCTCCGCCGCCGTGCTGAAGAGGCCGCCGAGGTTCCAGTCGAACTGGTTCAGGATGAGTACGGAGATGACGGCGCCGGAGCCGAGCAGCATCACGATCTTCAGGATCTGGATGAGCGCGGTGCCCTTCATGCCGCCGATCGCCGCGTAGCTGATCATCAGTGTGCCGAGCCCGATGATGCAGCCGGTCTTCAGCGAGTCGCTGGAGAAGCCGAGGAGAAACGCCAACAAATCGCCCGTGCCCGCGAGTTGGACGAGCATCATCGGCATCAGCGCGGCCAGCGTCACGACGCAGGCCGCGATGCGTACGGAGCGTCCCGGCATCCGCCGCGCGAACACGTCGCCCATGGTGAACCGGCCCGCGTTGCGCAGCGGTTCGGCCAGCAGGAACATCAGCAGCATCAGGGAGAGGGCGGTGCTCAGGGCGAGTACGACCCCGTCGTATCCGAACAGCGCGATCACGCCGCCCGTGCCGAGCACCGTCGCGGCGGAGATGTAGTCGCCCGCGATGGCGAGGCCGTTGCGCATGGGGGACATCGAGCTGTAGCCGGTGTAGAACTCGTCGAGGTCGTCGCGGTCGGGGCCGGTCATCACGCACAGCAGCAGCGTGATGGTGGCGATGACGGTGAACGCCACCAGTGACATCGCCTGCGAGGAATTGCTGAACCCGGTCATCGGTCGCCCTCCGCCCGCTTGGCGTCCAACTCGGCCTGTTTCCTTATCCGTTCGGCGATCGGATCGACGCCGCGGCGGGCCGTGAACTCGTACAGCGCGATGGCCGCGCAGGTGACGGGCACCTGGATGAGCCCGAGGAGTAGTCCGAGGGGCAGCCCGTCGGTGACCTCCTGCGTCATGAACTCCGGCGCGTACGCGGACAGGACGAGAAACAGCGTGAAGTACCCCAGTGCGGTGAGCGTCGCCACGCGCCGCTGCCACCGGTACGCGGTGCGCAGCACGCGGATGTCGCTGTGGTGGCCGAGCGCGACGTGCTGGGGGCGGGTGCGCGCGGGTTCGGGGTCCGGCTGCGGGTCGGGTGCCCAGGGATAGGTGAAGTACGAGGGCGACGAGTCGTGCGGCGGTGGTACTGGGTACGACGGGGAGGGGTCGTAGGACATCCCGGTCTTCCTTGCGTGGCTCGGGCCCGAGTACGCGAGTACGTGCGGGCCGCAGGGAATCTTGTGGATGGGCATGGGCGGGAACGAGCCACGCACGCTACTCGGCGCCCTCCGGATGCGCTGCTCTTTTCACCAAACTGATTGGTCGGTGCGCGCTTACTTCGCTGACCTCGGGTGTTACCCCCGTTAACCCGTGTTGCCCCATTGGTCAGTCGCGACGAGAACGTAAACGGTGGGGCGGCTTCCGGTGTCGTGCGCGGCGGCGCGGGTCGCCTGCGTGGCCCTTGGGTGCCTCTGGTCTAGCGTTCACTTCCATTCATTGCAACGAGCTGGTCGGCTGATGTTGCGTTAATTTCAGAGCCGTTGCAACGATTTCTAGCTTTTTACCTGCAGTAATGTCGATGGTGCGCAACGAGTCTGTTGCCAGAACTATGAACGCAACGTAGCTTTTCTATTGTCAGAAACAAGGAACTGAAGGAGAGAACGATGCAGAACTTCACCACCCCCGCCCCGATCGCCGCCGTCCTCGACATCCCCGCCGGGCGCATCAAGTTCATCGCCGCAGACCGGGCCGACACCACGGTCGAGGTCCTGCCCGCGGACGCGTCCAAGAGCCGCGACGTGAAGGCGGCCGAGGACTTCGAGGTCGCCTACGGCGATGGCGTCCTGCGGATCCAGGCTCCGGAGGCGAAGAACCAGTACTTCGGTCCCTCGGGCTCCGTCGAGGTGACCGTTCACCTGCCGACCGGTTCGCGGGTCGAGGCGAAGGCGGCCAGCGCCGAGTTCCGGGGCGTCGGGCGGCTCGGCGACGTCGCTTTCGAGGGCTCACACGGCCCGGTCGAGATCGACGAGGCCGCGAGTGTCCGGGTCACCGCCTCCGCCGGTGACGTCACCGTCGGCCGCCTGGGCGGTTCGGCGGAGATCAGTACCCAGAAGGGCGACATCAAGATCGCCGAGGCCTTCTCCGGCACGGTCACGCTGCGCACCCAGGCGGGCGATGTGTCGGTCGGCGCCGCGGCCGGAGTCTCCGCCTCCCTGGACGCCTCCACCGGGTACGGCCGGCTCAACAACTCCCTGAAGAACACCGACGGCGCCGCCGCCAGCCTCACCATCCACGCGACCACGGCCCACGGCGACATCACCGCCCGCAGCCTCTGACCTTTCATCAACAAAGGAGAACCCGCCATGAAGTCGCCACTCGCACAGAAGCCCGAGACGGCGACTTCGGCCACCCCCGGCCCCGTCGCCTCCTTCCTACGGTTTGTGATATCCGGAGGAGGCGTCGGGGTCCTGTCCAGCTTCGCGGTAACGCTGCTGGCCATAACCATGCCCTGGGCCGTCTCGAACGCGATCATCACCGTCGCCTCCACCCTGCTGTGCACCGAACTGCACGCCCGCTTCACCTTTGCCAAAGGCCGCAGCGCGGGTTGGCGAGAGCACTGGCAGTCCGCGGGCTCGGCAACCGCCGCGTACCTGGCGACCAGCGTCGCCGTGTACGTCCTGCACCTGGCCCAGCCCTCCGCCGACACACTGACCGAACAGATCGTCTACCTCAGCGCCTCCGGCCTCGCCGGCGCGGGCCGCTTCATCGTCCTGCGCCTCTACGTGTTCACCGGCCGCCGCAGCCGGACGGGCCGGACCACGCGACCGCTGATGCAGCAGGGGCAAGGGCAGGGGCAGGGGACGGTGCCCGCGCCCGGCCCGACGGGACTGCGGCAGTCGTCGAGCAAGACCTGGCCGAACGGTTCGCGGCCAGAACTGGCCGCGTGAGTCGGGAGGGGCCGAACCCAGTCCAGAGGCGGGGACCGGTCCCCGCGTCTCGGGGATAACCTCAGCGCCTCGATCGCGACGCTCGCCCTGAATCGTGTGGAGCCTCAGATGATGTTCGGCATTGCCATCCTGTGCATCTTCGCTTGGATGGCCTGGTCAGTCGTCCTGATGAGTCACCTACCCCCCTGGCGCCGGGGGCTCCCCGCAACACTGCTTGCCGCCGCCGTGTCCTTGTGGTTTCTCGTCACGGCCGCCGGTGCCTCCGACTTGCTGGTGCTGTATCTGCCCCTGTGCATCGCACTGGCATCGTGGGGCGTCAGCTTGGGAGAACGCCGCGCGGCGGGCAGGCAGGAGCGCGCCAAGCAAGCGATGCCACCCGGGAATCCCTGAGCGCCGCACCAAGGCCGCTCACTTGTCGAGGTCGGCCGGGTGGCCCAGCCCCAGCAGTGCCAACGGGTGCTGTCCAGAGGGCACGATCGCGGGGGTGAGGCCGAGGAGCCGGTCGTCGTCGAAACCGGCGACGAGTACCACGCCGAGGCTTGACTCGGCGGCCTGGAGATAGACGTTCTGGCTGGCATGACCCGCCTCCAGCCATACGTACCGCCGTCCCCGTCGGCCTTGCGGCGGCTGGTCGGCGAAGTGGCGCGTGGCCGTGTCCATGTCGCCACTGAGCAGCAGCAGGACCGCCGCGTGTCGCAACCAGTCGTGGTCGACGAGGGTGGTGCGGGCAACGCGGTCGCGATGATCGCCATCGGCGACCGGGGTCAGTACGTGCCGCTCGGCGTCGTACCGGTAGGCCCCGGCGGCCAGCCCGTCCACGTTGCCCGCCACCACGGTGAGGCCGAGGGGGTGCAACGCGTGCGCCGACGGGCATACGCGATGCCCGTCGGCGGTTCGTCCCTGGGCCGCCCAGGCCAGGAGGGTGAGCTGGTCGAAGGCCAGCGGCAGCGAGTTGAAACTGCGCGTGCTGCGTCGCCGTATCAGCAGGGATCCCAGGCCCGCCAGGTGGTCCCCGGTCGCAGTCGTAGGCCGAACAGGCGCCAGAGGCACTTCTCGTTGTGTCATCGCCCAAGGCAAGCATGTCCGGCCCACCCCCTCACGACACACTGAAATCATGAACGCAGACGACAGGAACCTTCTGGCAGAGGGAAGCGTCGCGACCAGGCTTCCCGCTCAGGACCTGGACCGGGCGCGGCGTTTCTATTCCGAGCAGCTCGGTCTGGAGCCCGTCGACGAGCGGCCCGGTGGGCTGTTGTACCGGTGCGGAGGTGCGGAGTTCGCGCTGTTCAAGTCGACGGGAGCGTCTCCCGGCACCTTCACGCAGATGGGGTGGCAGGTCGACGACATCGAGGCAGTCGTGGCGGAGCTGAGGCGGCGCGGCGTGGTGTTCGAGGAGGTCGACGTGCCCGGCTTCCGGACGAGGAACGGGATCGCGGACATCGACGGCCACTATCCGAGCAAGGGCGCAAAGGGCGAACGCGCCGTCTGGTTCCGCGACAGCGAGGGGAACCTGCTGGGTATCGGGCAGCCGGTGTTCTGACGGGCCTTCCAGCCTTCTGAGCAGAGCGCCCGGCCGGGAGGGACGAGGCAGGTCAGTAACCCTTTGTGGCCCGCCATACCGGCCCCAGATACTCGGCGAGTTCAGATCCTTCCCGCCGCGCCAGTTCGATGAGTTCGGAGTTCCGGAGGTCACCCTCGCCGGAGGTCATGATCTCCCGCACTTCATCGGCCATCGGCAGCATTTCCGGCGAGAGGCACGCCTCCGCCGAGCCCGGGCCCTCCACTTCCTCCGCCGAACGGCGGACGTGGAGGATCAGCGCGGCCAACGCGACGTCTCTGACTTCGAGTTGCTGTGCGTCCCGAAGCCTGGCGACCTCCTGAGCCGTGACCATGAGGTCACGCGCATCGACCGTCATGTGTCTCATTGCGCCCCTGGTGCACTCGTGTCTCGTGTCTCGTGCGGACCGGCGAAGAGTACGGACGGCAGGTGAACAAGAGGGGCCGGTCACGAATCGGTGGCGTTCTTGATCAGCGGAAAGCGGCGCGGTGCCATCAGCAGCAGGACCAGGAAAGCGAGTCCGGCTGCGCAGGCCGCTCCGTAGTAGACCGCGTGGACCGCGTCGGCGACCGCGTGGCGGACGTGGTCCGAGAGGGTGCCCGAGTCGAGGGAGCGGGTGATCGCGTCCAGGTCGCCGGCGCCGCCGAGGCGGGTGGCCAGGACGCCGTTGGCGACGGCTCCGAAGAGGGCCGCGCCCAGGGTTTGGCCGGTCTGGCGGCAGAAGAGTACGGAACCGGTGGCCGTGCCGCGTTCGGACCAGACGACGATCGACTGGACGCCTATGAGCAGGGGGAGTTGGAACAGGCCGAGCGCGGCGCCGAGCAGCAGCATCAGCAGGGCCGGCTGCCAGGGTTCGCCGGGGTACGGCAGGAACGGGAACGCGAGCAGGAGGAGAGCGGCCGTGCCGATGCCGATCAGCGCCGAGTTGCGGAAACCGATCCGGCGGTACACATGCTGGCTGAGCGCCGCCGACACCGGCCAGCTCAACGTCCATACGGAGAGCACGAATCCGGCCGCTATCGGTGCGAGGCCGAGGACCGCCTGGGCGTAGGTCGGGAGGAAGACCGTCGGCGCCACCATCAGCAGACCCAGCGCGCCGAGCGCCAGATTGACCGCCGCGATGGTGCGGCGGCGCCAGACCCAGCCGGGGATGATCGGTTCGGCGGCCCGGCGTTCGATGACCACGGTGAGTGCGACGAGGGCAAGTCCCGTACCCAGCAGGGCGATTGAGGGAGCGGACAGCCAGGGCCACGCCACTCCGCCCTGCACCAGCGCCGTCAGCAGTACTCCGCCGCACGCGAAGACCGCGAGCGCGCCCGCCCAGTCGATACGAGGACGGGGGCCGGGCGTCCGCGCGGGTTCGTGCAGGTGACGGACGATCAGCCAGAGGGCCACCGCGCCGACCGGCAGGTTGATGAGGAAGATCCACCGCCAGTCCGCGTACGCCGCGAGGACGCCGCCGACCGCCGGGCCCGCGACCGCCGAGGTCGCCCAGACCGTGGACAACTTCGCCTGGATCTTGGGGCGTTGCTTCAGGGGGTAGAGATCGGCGGCGAGCGTTTGGACGGTGCCCTGGAGGGCGCCGCCGCCGAGTCCCTGGACGATACGGAAGGCGATGAGCGCCGCCATGTTCCAGGCGAGCGCGCAGAGCAGGGAGCCGAGCAGAAAGATGGCCGCGCCCGCGATCAGTACGGGCTTACGGCCGAAGGTGTCGGAGAGCTTGCCGTAGACGGGCAGCGTGACCGTCACGGCCAGCAGATAGCCCGAGAACAGCCAGGAGAAGACGGAGAAGCCGCCGAGGTCGCCCACGATCTGCGGTACGGCGGTCGACACGATCGTGGAGTCGAGCGCGGCCAGGCCCATGGCGAGCATGAGGGCGGCGACGACGGCACGGCGTTTACGGGGGTCGACCGGCCCGGCGGCCGATGGCGCGGACGGTGCGTCGGTGTCCGGCCTCGGTCCCGGCCCGGGCCCCGGTCCCTGGGTTTCCTCCTGGCTCACGGATTTCCTTTCCCCCTGCATCTATCTGCCGGAGGACACTCTCCCACTTCAGCCTCAACCTGTGGGAGGTATGTGGGAGGGATGACGCCGACTGGCCTCAAGGGTGCAGCCGACCCTTAGTACCCCTCCGCCGCCGGGTGGAGATCCCGTAGGGGTACCTCCGTACTACGGCCCGGGGAGGCTTCGTACCGCCGGAGGACGAGACGCCCCCTGCCCCCTCCTTAACCTGGCTTTACGCCGCTGAGGGCGGTGTACCGCAGCTCCGGAGGTGGGGTTTACCCCAGGAAAAGACTGCGCTGAGCACCAGCGCGCCGGACCCCCTCCCGCCGACAGACTCATTCACGTAGCAGCGCACCCAGAGCACGCAGAACACCTGGAGCACGCAGATGATGCGTGCCACCTGCTGACCGACTTAGGAGACATACCGTGACTACGGCTGTAAGCATTCCCAGGCACGGGGGCACTGGAGGGCGAACGGCCGTTGCCGCGCGGGCGCGGCAGGTCGTCAAGGCGTACGGGTCCGGGGAGACCCGAGTCGTCGCCCTGGACCACGTCGACGTGGACATCGCGCGGGGCCAGTTCACCGCGATCATGGGCCCCTCGGGGTCCGGCAAGTCCACACTGATGCACTGCCTCGCCGGCCTCGACACCGTCACCTCCGGGCAGATCTACCTGGACGAGACGGAGATCACCGGCCTCAAGGACAAGAAGCTCACGAAGCTGCGCCGGGACCGGATCGGCTTCATCTTCCAGGCCTTCAACCTGCTGCCGACGCTGAACGCGCTCGAGAACATCACGCTGCCCATGGACATAGCGGGCCGTAAGCCGGACAGGGGATGGCTCAGCCAGGTCGTCGAGACCGTCGGCCTGAGCGACCGGCTGAAGCACCGGCCGACCCAGCTCTCCGGCGGTCAGCAGCAACGCGTCGCCGTGGCACGGGCGTTGGCCGCACGGCCCGAGATCATCTTCGGTGACGAGCCGACCGGGAACCTCGACTCCCGCGCCGGCGCCGAGGTGCTCGGCTTCCTGCGGCGCTCCGTCGACGAGCTCGGCCAGACCATCGTGATGGTGACGCATGACCCGGTGGCCGCCTCGTACGCGGACCGGGTGCTGTACCTGGCCGACGGCCGGATCGTCGACGAGATGTGGAAGCCCACCGCCGAAACCGTCCTGGACCGGATGAAGGACTTCGACGCCCGGGGGCGTACGTCATGACCGTCATGAAGACCTCGATGCGCAACTTCTTCGCGCACAAGGGACGTATGGCCCTCTCGGCCGTGGCGGTCCTGCTGTCGGTGGCCTTCGTCTGCGGCACGCTCGTCTTCACCGACACGATGAACACGACGTTCGACAAGCTCTTCGCGGCCACCTCGTCCGACGTCCAGGTCAGCGCCAAGGGCGCCTCGGACACCGGTGAGACCCAGGCCGACAACGGCAAGCCGCCGGTCATGCCCGCTTCCGTGCTGGGCGAGGTGCGCAAGGCGGAGGGGGTCAAGTCCGCCGAGGGCACCGTCTTCTCCACTTCGGTGACCGTCGTCGACGCCGACAAGGACAGCCTCTCGCCCTCGGGCGGGGCTCCGACCATCGTCGGCAACTGGAACGCCAACGACGCCCGCACGATGAAGATCGCCTCCGGCAACGCCCCGCGCGGACCGGACCAGATCATGGTCGACGCCGACACCGCCGACAAGCACCACCTGAAGCTCGGCGACGAGATCGGCGTCATCACGGCGGTGGGCACGCACCGTGCCAAGGTCTCGGGCTTCGCGGAGTTCGAGGTCACCAACCCGGGTGCCGCGATCTTCTACCTGGACACGAAGACCGCGCAGCAGGCCCTGGTCGGCGACACCGGCGTCTACACCAACGTCAACGTCACCGCCGCCTCCGGCTTCAGCGACGCCCAGGTGAAGAAGAACGTCACGGCCGCGCTCGACAGCGGCTACCAGATCCAGACGGCCAAGGAGGTCGCGGACGCCAACGCCAAGGACGTCGGCGAGTTCATGGGCGTGATGAAGTACGCGATGCTCGGCTTCGCCGGGATCGCCTTCCTCGTCGGCATCTTCCTGATCATCAACACCTTCTCGATGCTGGTCGCCCAGCGGACCCGCGAGATCGGCCTGATGCGGGCCGTCGGATCGAGCCGCCGCCAGGTCAACCGGTCCGTGCTCGCCGAGGCGCTGCTCCTCGGGGTCTTCGGCTCGGTGCTCGGGGTCGGAGCGGGCGTGGGCCTGGCCATCGGCCTGATGAAGCTCATGGGCGCCACCGGCATGAACCTCTCCACCGACGACCTCACCGTCGCCTGGACCACCCCGGTCGTTGGCCTGCTGCTCGGCGTCGTGGTCACCGTGCTCGCCGCGTACCTGCCCGCCCGCCGGGCCGGCAAGGTCTCGCCGATGGCGGCGCTACGGGACTCCGGGGCCCCGGTGGACGCCAAGTCCGGTGTCATACGGGCCCTGCTGGGCCTGGTCCTGACGGGCGCGGGCGGCTACGGCCTCTACCTCGCCTCCCAGGCCGACAAGGCCAGCGAGGGCTCGATGTGGCTGGGCGGCGGTGTGGTGCTGTCGCTGATCGGCTTCGTCGTCATCGGCCCGCTGCTCGCGAGCGGCGTGGTGCGGGTGCTGGGCGCCGTGGTGCTGCGGATCTTCGGCCCGGTCGGACGGATGGCCGAGCGGAACGCACTGCGCAACCCGCGTCGTACGGGGGCGACCGGCGCCGCGCTCATGATCGGCCTCGCGCTGGTCGCGTGCCTGTCGGTGGTCGGCTCGTCGATGGTCGCGTCGGCCACGGACGAGCTGGACAAGACCGTCGGTACGGACTTCATCATCCAGTCCGACAGCGGTCAGCTGATCACGCCGCAGGCGGTGCAGGCGGCCAAGTCGGCGAAGGGCCTGGAGGGAGTCACCGAGTACAAGTGGAGCCAGGCCGACTTCACCACCCCCGACGGCAAGACACTCAAGGAAACGGCCATCACGGCGGCCGACCCGAGCTACGCCACGGACCTGAACACCGAGACGGTCGCCGGCAACCTCAAGGACGCCTACCGGCCCGACTCGATGTCCGTCCACGAGGACTTCGCCAAGAGCCACGGCATCAAGCTCGGCTCCAAGATCACCGTCGCCTTCGAAGCCGGCAGGGAGCCGGCCCGGCTGACGGTCCGCGCGATCACCAGCAGTGAGGCCGTCATCGACCAGGGGGCCATGTACACATCCATCGACACGATGGCCAAGTACGTCCCCGCCGACAAGATGCCGCTCGACGAGATGGTCTTCGCCTCGGCGAAGGACGGCCAGGAAGCGGCCGCGTACAAGTCGCTGAAGACCGCGCTGGACGACTACCCGCAGTACACCGTCCGCGACCAGACCGACTACAAGGAAGCGCTGAAGGACCAGATAGGCCAGCTTCTGAACATGATCTACGGCCTGCTCGCCCTGGCGATCATCGTCGCCATCCTGGGTGTGGTGAACACCCTGGCGCTGTCGGTGGTGGAGCGGACGAGGGAGATCGGCCTCATGCGGGCGATCGGCCTCTCGCGCCGTCAGCTGCGCCGCATGATCCGCCTGGAGTCGGTGGTGATCGCCCTGTTCGGCGCCCTCCTGGGCCTCGGCCTGGGCATGGGCTGGGGCGCCACCGCCCAGCAGCTCCTCGCCCTGGAGGGCCTGAAGGTCCTGGAGATTCCGTGGCCGACGATCATCGGGGTGTTCCTGGGGTCGGCGTTCGTGGGCCTGTTCGCGGCACTGGTACCGGCGTTCAGGGCGGGCCGCATGAACGTGCTCAACGCGATCGCTACGGAGTAGCTGCGCAGGCTGCTGTGGACGGGGGTACGGGGGGGGAGGAGCCCGGCGCTGGGGGCGCCGGGCTCCTTCAGTTTTGCGCGGGGGTGCCTCCGGCGGTTGGGCGGCTGCGGGTTGAGTGTGGCTGGTCGCGCAGTTCCTCGCGCCCCTTGGGTTTGTGGTGGGTGCGGGGCCGCGTCGGGGGTGTCCGTCCTCGGACCGGCGCGCGTTGCTGTTGGCTGGTAGAGGGTGCCGGTGTTGGCGCGCCGGCCGCTGCGGGCGCACACCCCCGCCCCGTCCCCTTGCCGCCGTGGACGGCTGCGGGGCCATGGGGGTCCGGGCTCCCTCCGGGCGGCCTTTCCGGACCGCGGGCTTACTCGGGGCGCAGGCGCCTTCCGGGCACGGGCTGCTCGGGCGCGGGCGCCTCCCGGCCGCGGGCAGTCGCAGGCTTTTAGGGGCGCGGGGAACTGCGCGACAAGCCACAACGCACCCGCAGCCGCGACACGATCCCAACACCCCACCCCGGTAGGCACCCCACCTACCCCCACAAACCCACCCACCCGCCGTAGGCGCCCACCCATCCGCCGGAGGCAGGGGGCCTGGGGGCGCAGCCCCCAGTTTCGGGAAGGGGCGGGGTTGGGGAAAGGAACCCCGCCCCCAGACCGCCGCAGACGTCACCGTTCGCGTCGAAGCACCAGATACCCCTCGGCGGACCCCGCAACGACGTACTCCGCACGAGGGTGCAACTCGTGGACGTACCCCACAGGGTCCTCGTAACGTCCGGAGGAGTTGTCCAGCGCAATGAAGTCCGGCGTCACCCCACGCGTGTTGGTGATCCAGAAGACCCGACACCGAGAGGTGAGCCGACTGATCGGCCCGATGTTGGACTCGACGGTGGCGCCGTCAGGGATGCGCCCCAGCAGCCTGTCGATGGCGGAAACATGCGCCGGCACGCTATAGGCCGTGGACTCGGTCAGCGCCCCCACCGGAAGCGTGGTCGTCAGCGCCAGCGCGGCCGAGACAACCGCGGTCGGCAGATGAAGCGCGTACGACCGCAACCACGGCCGAGCACTGTGCCGCGCAGAGGCAAGCGCGTCCGCCAGCGCGAGCACAACAACCGGCATCAGAACCGCGCTGTAGTGCCAATCCGTACCCCAGTGATGCGGATCGGAGGAAAAGAACCGCCACCCCAGCGTCGGCACGACGATCAGCAGAAGCGGGGAACGCAGGGCCAGCAGCCCGGTGGTGGGGATCAACAACCAGCCGAGGGTACGGAGTTTGGTGTCGAACCCGTCGAAGGGCCCACTCGAGTCGCTGACCTTGCTCCAGTAGTCGTAGGCATCCGTGGTGTTGAACGCAGGTATGACCAGCGTCATCGTGACCACCGTGGCCAACACGCCGAAGCCCGCGACCCCGAGCGCCCACAGGGCCGTCCGCCGAGACGACTTCCGGGCCCGCAGCGCGACGACCAGAGCGAGGGCCGCGAGGGTCAGACCAAGGTCCTCCTTGACCAGGACCAGGGGCAGGGCCCAGTACAGAGCGGCCCGCCAGCGCTGCCGCAGCAACGCCTCCAGCGAGAAGGCGATCAAAGGAACGGCGAAACAGATCTCGTGGAAGTCGAAGTCGACGGCCCGCTGAATGCCCCACGACAGCCCGTACGCGACACCGAGCGCAAGCCCGCGCTTGCGTCCGAGCAGCTGGGCGGCGGCCCGGGTGACCGGTATCGCGGACAGCGCCAGCAGCGCGGCCTGGGCGACGAGCAGCGTGACGGGGGAGGGGAAGAGCCGGTAGAAGGGGGCGAGCAGCGCGGTGACGGGGCTGAAGTGATCGCCGAGGACGTTGGCGCCGGGCCCCTTGAGATCCACGACAGGCACCTGGAAGTGCGCGTACGCGCGCACGGCCTGCTCGAAGATGCCGAGGTCCCAGGACTGGTTGCCCAGCCGCAGGTACCGGCCTATGGAGACCACGGCGTACGCCACGAACAGCACCGCGGCCAGCATGTACGGATCCCGCCGCCCGTCCAGCAGGCGGCGGAGCCCCCGGTCACGGGACGGCTCGACCGGAGCCGCACTCCGGGGCGGGTCCTGCGCGGTCCGGTCGGATTCGGACGCGGCGACGGGGGCTCCCTGCACGGGGACGGTCCTTCGGTCGGGCGGTGGGGCGCTCGGGCGGTGGGGCCAAGGGTTCGAACTGAGACGGTACCTCTGCGGTGTGTGCCCCCAGTAAGGGGCGCTGGCCCGGCTTCCTCCGCCCGAAACCCACGAAGAGGCGCCGGTCCGGCTCCCTCCCCCCGGAACCCAGACGTTATCCACAGGCCCGGCACCCGTGACCGAGCCGACGTACCCTAGGACACCCCCGGCCCGTACGACGTGTCGGGCGTTCCGCGTTGCCCAACCTCGGATGGAAGCCCCTTCATGAGCCTGCACGGTCTGCTCGATGCCGTCGTCAAGGACGCCGCTCTCACCGAAGCGGTGAAGGCCGCCACGGACGGCAACCGGATGCACATCGACGTGGTCGGGCCTCCGGCGGCCCGTCCCTTCACGATCGCCGCGCTGGCCCGCGAAACCCGTCGTACGGTCCTCGCGGTGACCGCCACGGGCCGCGAGGCCGAGGACCTGGCAGCGGCCCTCAGGTCCCTGCTGCCCCCCGACACAGTCGTGGAGTACCCGTCCTGGGAGACCCTCCCGCACGAGCGCCTCTCCCCGCGCAGCGACACCGTGGGTCGGCGGCTGGCCGTCCTGCGGCGGCTCGCCCATCCCCGCCCGGACGACCCGGAGACCGGCCCGGTCTCGGTCATCGTCTCGCCCGTGCGCTCCGTCCTCCAGCCCCAGGTCAAGGGCCTGGGCGACCTGGAGCCGGTGGCGCTGCGGACCGGCGAGAGCGCCGACCTCGGCGATGTCGTCGAGGCGCTGGCGGCAGCGGCGTACTCCCGGGTCGAACTGGTCGAGAAGCGCGGCGAGTTCGCCGTACGGGGTGGGATCCTCGACGTCTTCCCGCCCACCGAGGAGCACCCGCTGCGCGTGGAGTTCTGGGGCGACGATGTCGAGGAGATCCGTTACTTCAAGGTCGCCGACCAGCGGTCCCTCGAAATCGCCGCGCATGGCCTGTGGGCGCCGCCCTGCCGCGAGCTGCTGCTGACGGACGAGGTCCGGGAGCGGGCGGCGGCACTGGCCGAGGCGCATCCCGAGCTGGGCGAGCTGCTCGGGAAGATCGCGGAGGGCATCGCCGTCGAGGGCATGGAGTCCCTGGCTCCCGTACTCGTCGACGACATGGAGCTGCTCCTCGACGTGCTGCCCCAGGGCTCCATGGCCGTCGTATGCGATCCGGAGCGGGTCCGGACGCGGGCCTCGGACCTGGTGGCGACCTCGCAGGAGTTCCTGCAGGCGTCGTGGGCCGCCACCGCGGGTGGCGGAGACGCGCCCATCGACGTCGGCGCGGCCTCCTTGTGGTCCATCGCGGACGTCCGGGACCGGGCCCGTGAGCTGGACATGATGTGGTGGTCGGTCTCGCCCTTCGCGGCGGACGAGTCCATCGACGACACGAACGGGGACTCGCTGAAGCTCGGCATGCACGCCCCGGAGGCGTACCGCGGCGACACCGCCAGGGCGCTCGCCGACACCAAGGGCTGGCTCGCGGACGGCTGGCGTGCGGTGTTCGTCACCGAGGGCCACGGCCCGGCCGCCCGTACGGTCGAGGTCCTCGGCGGCGAGGGCATCGCGGCCCGCCTGGAGTCCGACCTCGGCAAGCTGACGCCGTCCGTTGTCCAGGTGGCGTGCGGTTCGATCGAGTTCGGCTTCGTTGATACGGCCCTGAAGCTCGCCGTCCTGACGGAGACCGACCTCACCGGTCAGAAGGCGGCGGGCAAGGACGGCGCGCGCATGCCCGCCCGGCGCCGCAAGACCATTGACCCGCTCTCCCTGGAGACGGGCGACTACATCGTCCATGAGCAGCACGGCGTCGGCCGCTATATCGAGATGGTGCAGCGGACCGTGCAGGGCGCGACCCGCGAGTACCTGGTCGTCGAGTACGCCCCCGCCAAGCGCGGCCAGCCCGGCGACCGGCTCTACATCCCGACCGACCAGCTGGAGCAGATCACCAAGTACGTGGGCGGCGAGGCCCCCACGCTGCACCGCCTGGGCGGCGCGGACTGGACGAAGACCAAGGCGCGCGCGAAAAAGGCCGTCAAGGAGATCGCCGCCGACCTGATCAGGCTCTACAGCGCGCGGATGGCAGCCCCGGGGCACGCCTTCGGCGCGGACACCCCGTGGCAGCGCGAGCTGGAGGACGCCTTCCCGTACGCGGAGACGCCCGACCAGCTGACGACCATCGCCGAGGTCAAGGAGGACATGGAGAAGACGGTCCCGATGGACCGCCTGATCTGCGGCGACGTCGGCTACGGCAAGACGGAGATCGCGGTACGGGCCGCCTTCAAGGCCGTACAGGACGGCAAGCAGGTGGCCGTGCTCGTACCGACCACCTTGCTGGTGCAGCAGCACTTTGGGACCTTCGGCGAGCGCTACTCCCAGTTCCCGGTGAACGTACGGGCCTTGTCGCGCTTCCAGTCGGACACGGAGGCGAAGGCCGTCCTGGAGGGGCTGCGGGACGGCTCGGTGGACATCGTCATCGGCACGCACCGGCTGTTCTCCGCCGAGACCAAGTTCAAGGACCTGGGGCTCGTGATCGTCGACGAGGAGCAGCGGTTCGGAGTCGAGCACAAGGAGCAGCTGAAGAAGCTGCGGGCCAACGTGGATGTGCTCACGATGTCGGCCACCCCGATCCCCAGGACCCTGGAGATGGCGGTCACGGGCATCCGCGAGATGTCCACGATCACGACGCCTCCGGAGGAGCGGCACCCGGTCCTGACCTTCGTCGGGCCGTATGAGGAGAAGCAGATCGGCGCGGCGATCCGACGCGAACTGCTGCGCGAGGGGCAGGTCTTCTACATCCACAACCGCGTCGAGTCCATCGACCGCGCGGCGGCCAGGCTCCGGCAGATCGTCCCCGAGGCGCGCATCGCCACCGCTCACGGCCAGATGTCGGAACAGGCCCTGGAACAGGTCGTCGTCGACTTCTGGGAGAAGAAGTTCGACGTCCTCGTGTCGACCACGATCGTGGAGTCCGGCATCGACATCTCCAACGCGAACACGCTGATCGTGGAGCGCGGCGACAACTTCGGCCTCTCGCAACTGCACCAGCTGCGCGGCCGGGTGGGCCGTGGCCGCGAGCGGGGATACGCGTACTTCCTGTACCCGCCGGAGAAGCCGCTGACCGAGACGGCCCACGAGCGGCTGGCGACCATCGCCCAGCACACGGAGATGGGCGCGGGCATGTACGTGGCCATGAAGGACCTGGAGATCCGCGGCGCCGGCAATCTGCTGGGTGGCGAGCAGTCGGGTCACATCGCGGGCGTCGGCTTCGACCTGTACGTACGCATGGTGGGCGAGGCGGTCGCGGACTACCGGGCGTCGCTGGAAGGCGGAGTCGAGGAAGAGGCACCGCTGGAGGTCAAGATCGAGCTCCCGGTTGACGCACACGTCCCGCACGACTACGCGCCCGGCGAGCGGCTGCGCCTCCAGGCATACCGGGCGATCGCGTCGGTGAACTCCGAGGACGACATCAAGTCCGTACGCGAGGAACTCGTCGACCGCTACGGCAAGTTGCCCGAGCCGGTGGAGAACCTCCTGCTGGTGGCCGGACTCCGCATGCTCGCGCGGGCGTGTGGCGTCGCCGAGATCGTCCTCCAGGGCAACAACATCCGCTTCGCACCGGTGGAGTTGAGGGAGTCCCAGGAGCTGCGCGTCAAGCGCTTGTACCCGGGCGTCGTCATCAAGCCCGCCGTCCACCAGGTCCTGGTCCCGCGCCCGAAGACCGCGAAGGTCGGCGGAAAGCCGCTGGTCGGGCGGGATTTGCTGGGGTGGACGGGGGAGTTCCTGGCTTCGATCCTGGGGTCGTGAGGGGCGGGCTGGGCCGGACCTTGCGTCCGGCTCAGCCCTTCCAGTCCACCTGGGTCTCCGGTACGCCCACCGACCGGGCGTACGCCTGCACTTCGGCGCGCGCCGCCGCGTCACCGCGTGCGTAGCGGAAGACTCGGCCGGCGAAGACGACGTACACCTCGGTCGTGGTGCTGAAGTCGACGTACCAACCGCCGGTCGGTGCCAGACAGTTCGCTAGTCCCTCGGCGAGTTGGCCGGCCGTGTCCTCAGGTGCACGGAAGTGCAGCAGGGTCCAGTGCTTCGGCTGATCGGCGTTGGCGTCGCCCACCGCGATGCGCTCAAGCTTCGTGACCTGGAGCGGAACGCCGCTCAACTCGGCGCCCACGCGGAGGCTTTCGGAGATCAGGACGCCGCTGAGAGTCTGCGGGGCGGGCGGCGTGGATGCCATGCGGTGCTCCTTTGCGTCGGTCCGGTCGCGACCGGAACAGCATCCCCGAAGGCATCCGGCCGCACTGCCCGGCCCTCTCGCTCGCTACCGTGAGGAACACAGCGGGAACCGCCCGGCCAGGGCAGATCCCGGGAGTCATGGGGAGGGGAGCGCGCGTGACGCTCTGGACCAGAGGGGCCGGGGTCGCGGTCGTGTTGCTTGCCGTGAGCGGGTGCAGCGCGGTGAGTACGGGGTCGGCCGGAGGCGAGGAGTCCGCGGAGCCGTCCGCTTCGGCGGGCTCCGGGCAAGCGCCCGGAGGTGAGGAGCCTGTGGAGCCGTCCGCTTCGGCGGGCTCCGGGCAGTCGGCCGGTGGCGCGGCCCTCGCCGCCGTCGACTCGCTGACCGTCAAGGGGAGGGCGCCCAGGACGGGGTACGACCGCGACAGGTTCGGCAGCCCCTGGGCCGACACCGACTCGAACGGCTGCGGGACCCGGGACGACATACTCAAACGGGATCTGAAGGACGTGAAGTTCAGGGACGGTGACTGCGAGGTCGGCTCGGGGAAGCTCGACCCGGACCCGTACACCAACGAGGACGTGACGTTCGTACGCGGCCGGAGTCAGGTCGACATAGACCACGTCGTCGCCCTGTCGGACGCCTGGCAGAAGGGCGCCCAGCAGTGGGACCCCAGCAAGCGAATAGCCCTGGCCAACGATCCGCTCAACCTCCTCGCCGTCGACGCGAGCACCAACCGCAGCAAGAGCGACGGTGACACGGCGACCTGGCTGCCGCCCAACAAGGCGTACCGCTGCACGTATGTGGCGGGGCAGGTGGCCGTGAAGAAGAAGTACGGGCTGTGGGTCACCGAGGCCGAGAAGGCCGCCATGAAGCGGGTGTTGACCGGTTGCCCGGGGCAGAAGCTTCCCTCGGGAGGGAGTCCGACGACGGCGCCGGAGCGGTTCCATGCGGACTGAGTAGCTCCGTCTGCGCTTGGCGTTACAACGGTTCGGTACAGGCAGGGACCGTTGTCGGTGTCGGCCTATACGCTCGTCTTCACATTCGTACGTCTGCTGGTATCAGGTCATCAGGAGCATCCATGCACGGCCACGGCTACGTGCCGCCACCGCCGCGACCGCCCTCGTCGGGGACGGTGGTGACGCTGCGCGTGATCCTCGTGGCGCTGCCCCTGATGACCTGCGGCTTCCTCCCCTGGCCGGCCACGCTGCGGGCCGCTCTGGTGACCCGTCGCAAGCGCGAGTGGTGGGCCTTCGCGGCCTCGATCGTGATCTGGACCTTCGCCATCGCGCTCATGAGCACCGACAACACCGAGAGCTTCACCTCCCCGGCCGGCAGCTTCGGCCTGATCCTCTTGCTGCTGAACGGCCTCGCCAGTGCCATCTACTTCCTGGTCGTGGACATCGGCCATTACGGGCGGCCCTTGGTCACGGGCAACGTGCCGCCCCAGCAGATGACCCACATGCCGCCCCAGCAGACGACTCTCTACGGCTACCCGCAGGCACCGTCGGCCGCGCAGCCGCCCGGCCCCCAGCCGCCCACCCCGCAGCCGTACGCCGGCACACCCGTCCCGGGGCCTCCGCAACCCCAGTCGACTCCCACCCCGCCGCCCCCGCAGCGCCCCGCGCCCGCCCGCATCGACCAGGTGCGCGCCGAGCTCGACGAGCTGAGTGACTACCTCCGCAAGCACGAGGACGGCAGGTGACCGTGGCGTCGGGACGTGTGATCACCGGACGCTACGAACTGTCCTCGCTCATCGGCCAGGGCGGCATGGGCCAGGTGTGGACGGCGTACGACCAGCGCCTGGACCGTCGCGTCGCGGTCAAGCTGCTGCGCCCCGACAAGGTCGCGGGCGCGGATGCCGACGAGCTGCGCCGCCGTTTCGTACGGGAGTGCCGCGTCACCGCCCAGGTCGACCACCCCGGCCTGGTCACGGTGCACGACGCGGGCACCGAGGGCGAGGAGCTGTTCCTCGTCATGCAGTACGTCGACGGGGTTGACCTCTCCGGCCACCTCGCCGAGCGCAATCCGTACCCCTGGCAGTGGGCCGTCGCGGTCGCCGCCCAGCTGTGCGCCGTACTGTCCGCAGTGCACGCCGTGCCGATCGTGCACCGCGACCTGAAGCCCCGAAACGTCATGGTCAAGCAGGACGGCACGGTCACCGTCCTCGACCTCGGTGTCGCCTCCGTCATGGACACGGACACGACCCGCCTCACCCACACCGGCTCACCCATCGGCAGCCCCGCCTATATGGCGCCCGAGCAGGCGATGGGCGGCGCGGTCGGCCCGTACACCGACCTGTACGCGCTGGGCGTGCTGCTGCACGAACTGCTCAGCGGAGATGTGCCGTTCTCCGGCTCCACCGCCCTCGGAGTGCTCCACCGGCACCTCTACGAACCGCCCGTCCCGGTACGCCAACTGCGCCCCGAGGTCCCCGAGCCGCTCGAAGCCCTCGTCCTGCGCCTGCTCGCCAAGGACCCGCAGCACCGCCCGGCGTCCGCGCAGGACACGTACGAGCAAATGCTCCCGATGCTCCCCGCGCGCGGAATCCCCAGCGTCGGCCCGCTCGACCCGACGCGCCCCTTCCTGCGCCCGCACGCCCCCTGGCCCGACCGGGCCCGCACTCCCGCAGCCCAGCCGCAGGCCACGCCCGCCGTGGACAAGCCCGATGTCGCGGGCGCCGTCGACGAGGTCAAGCGGCTCCTCGACGAGGGCCGTATCACGCAGGCCGTCGACATCCTCGGCTCGATCCTCCCGGCCGCTGCCGAGCGGCACGGCGAGCACTCGACCGTCGTCCGCACCCTGCGCAAGCAGTACGCGGCCACGCTGATGGACGACGGCCAGTTCCGCCGCGCCCTGCCCGAGCTGCGCCGCCTCGCCGACGAGCGCGCCAAGGAGGCCGGCCAGGCCGACCCGCAGTCCCTGCGCTTCCGCTACGAGGCCGCCCAGTGCCTCGAGCAGCTCGGCGAACCCGCCGCCGCGCTCGCCGAGTACAGGTCCCTGCTCCCGTACTACGAGAACCAGTACGTGGCCGGCGACCCCGAGCTCTCGTACGACGTGCGCCGCCGTATCGGCCACCTCCTGCTCGCCGTCGGCGACCGGGGCGCCGCCCACGCGACGCTCTCCCGACTGCTCGTCGATGTGGAACGCCTCCAGGGCCCGGCGCAGCCGATGGCCGCGGAGATCCGCCGGACCTTGCAGTGGCTGGGCCAAGTGCGCGGTTAGGGACGTCGTAGCGACTTCGGGGCAGTACGGAACTCCTGGCGAATCGTTGGGTCGAATGGGTGGCCGAGAGCCGGTCCCCTGCCTACCATCGATCACCGCAAGACTTTGTGCACTGCCGCACAAGCTCTCCCCAGGAGGTCTTCCTTGCACCGCCGCCGTCGCACCGCGCTCCTCCTCGCCGCCACGCTCGTCACCGCGGCGCCCCTCCTCACCGCCTGCGGAGACGAGGCGCATCCCGGTGCCGCGGCCGTCGTCGGCGACGACCGGATCACGGTCTCCCAGCTGGAGAACCGGGTGAAAGAGGTGCGCACCGCGCAGCGGGACGCCATCCCGAATGACGCCCAGTACAAACAGGCCATCGCCCAGTCCGGCGGCCTCACCCGCGAGATCCTCAACAACATGGTCCTCGACCGGGTACTGCACAGCGCCGCCCAGGACGCCGGGGTGACCGTCTCCCGCAAGGAGGTCACGAAGGTCCGGGGCGAGCTCGAGGACCAGCCGGGTGGCGTCGAGCAGTTGGAGAGGGACTGGCTGCAGACGTACGGCATTCCGCCGGAGCGGATCGACGAAAACCTCCGCCTCCAGCTCGAGGCCCAGAAACTCGCCGCCCAGCTGGGCACCGACACGAGCGGCCCCGCCTTCTGGAAGGCCCTCTCCGACGCCTCCAAGAAGCTCGACGTCGACCTGAACCCGCGCTACGGCACCTGGGACCCCGAGAAGAACAGCCGCGTCGAGGCCAAGCTGCCGTGGCTGCGCCAGGTCACGCAGGCGGGCAGCCAGGAGACCGCGTAACCGCTGTCCCCACCTGCTGCCTCTGCTGACCTTGTTGTCAGTGGCGTGGGTTACGTTCGAGGGGTGAACGCATCCAGCCCGGGGCGCATCGTCCTGCTCACCACCAGCCATCGCGTCGCGCCCGGACTCCTGTCCTGGCCCGCCTGGCAGGCCCTGCACGACGCCGACCGCGTCCTGTGCGCGGACGGCGCCCACCCCCAGCTGCCGTATCTGCGCGAGGCGGGCGTCAAGGTCGACGAGGCCGCCCCGACCGCCGAGGAACTCGTCGACGCCTGCGCCGGCGGCCACACGGTGACCGTGGTCGCCACAGGCGAGGGCGAGCCCCAACTGACCGACGGGCTCGCCCGCCTGGCCGGCTCCGGCCGCGTCCAGATGCCCGACCTCGAACTGCTCCCCGCCTCGTACGACCTCCCCGGCGCCCGCCTCCTCGACCTCGTCCAGGTCATGGACCGCATCCGCGCCGAATGCCCCTGGTCGTCCCAGCAGACCCACAAGGGCCTCGCGAAATACGGCATCGAGGAGGCGTACGAACTGGTCGAGGCGATCGAGGAGGGCGACCGTCACGAACTGCGTGAGGAACTGGGCGATGTCCTGCTCCAGGTCGTCTTCCACGCCCGGATAGCGGAGGAGGATCCCGAGGAGCCCTTCTCGGTGGACGACGTGGCGGCCACCATCGTCACCAAACTCATCCACCGCCACCCCCACGTCTTCGGCGACGAAACCGCCACGACCCCCGAAGAGGTCAAGGCCCACTGGCTGCGCACCAAGGCGGCGGAAAAGCAGCGCACGTCCGTGACGGAGGGCGTGCCGCTCGGCCAGCCCGGACTGGCCCTGGCGGCGAAGCTGGCATCTCGTGTACGTACAGCGGGACTTGAGGTGCCGATACCGCAGGGCGAGGGCGTCGGTTACGAGCTGTTGGCGATGGCGGCTCGCGCCGAGGCGGAGGGGGTGGACCCGGAGGCGGCGTTGCGGGCTGCCGCGCGGGCTTACCGGGATGCGATACGGGCGACGGAGGGCTCGGAGTGAGGTAAGCGGCGGACGCGGAACTCCCGAGGACGGCCACCATCAAGGGCGTACGGCTGTGAACTCCACGGGAAGGTTGCGCAGCCCGCGCATGATCAGGCCTCCTCGCCAGCGCAGGTCCGCGGGATCGGCGGCCAGCCGGAGATCGGGCAGGCGGTGCAGCAGGGTGCCCAGGGCGGTGCGGCCTTCGAGGCGGGCGAGGGGGGCGCCGAGGCAGTAGTGGATGCCGTGTCCGTAGCCGAGGTGCTGGTTGTCCCGGCGGGAGAGGTCGAGTGTGTCCGGCTCGCTGAAGCGGGCGGGGTCACGGTCGGCGGCGGCGAGGACCACGAGCACAGGGTCACCGGAGGCGATGCGCTGCCCGCCGATTTCGAGAGGCTCGGTTGCGTAGCGCCAGGTGGCCAGCTCGACCGGGCCGTCATAACGGAGTAGCTCTTCGATGCCTGTGTCGAGCAGTTCTTGTTCGCCACGCTCTATCGACTGCTGTAGCTGCCCGCGCTGCTTCGGATTGCGCAGTAGCGCGTATGTGCCGTTGCCGATGAGGTTGATGGTCGTTTCGAAGCCGGCGAAGAGGAGGACGAAGCACATGGCCGCGGCTTCGTTCTCGGTGAGGTGTTCGCCGTGGTCGGAGGCGCGGATGAGCCCGGAGATGAGGTCTTCGCCGGGGTCGGGGGTGGCCGGAAGTGCCTCCCGTTTGCGGTGGATCAGCTCGGCGAGATAGCCGCGCATCTTCTTCACCGACCGCGCGACCCCGCCGCGTGGCCCGCCGCCGTGCCGGATCATCATCCCCGCCCAGTCCCGGAAATCGTCCTGGTCCTCGCGCGGGACGCCGAGCAGATCGCAGATCGCGTAGATAGGGAGGGGGAACGCGAACTCGTGGATGAGGTCGGCGGAGCCCTTGGGCGCGAACTGGTCGATGAGGTGATCGGTCAACTCCTGGACCCGAGGCGCGAATTCGGCCACGCGACGCGGGGTGAACGCCTTGGAGACGAGCCGACGGAGCCGTGTGTGGTCCGGCGGATCGATGTTGAGCAGATGGGTCATGAGGTTGGCACTGCGCTCACCCGGAATGCCCGTCTTGGCCTTGCCGTGGGCGTCCTCGGAATGGTGCACGGGATTCTTGGAAAGTCGCTGGTCGGCCAGGGCCTGCTTGGCGTCCGCATACCGGGTCACGAGCCACGCCTCGACGCCGCTGGGAAGCGTGGTGCGGTGCACGGGCGAATGCTCCCGGAGCCACGCATAGGCGGGGTACGGGTCGGTGGCGAACTCCCAAGTGAAGAGTTCGGGTCGGATATGCGGCGCGTTCACGAGGTGACGGTACCGTCTCGCAACTGACGAACCCCCAGCTCAAAGGTGACGTATTCTCAAGTCCGTGATCTTTACGTGATCTGCGCTACATCTACTGGTGACAAGTGATCGAGTCCCACTAGGTTCTCGCGAAAGCGCACCTCAGCAGTCTCATTGGTCACACCCAGGTCACCCACTGTCGCGTGAAAGGCAACCGCATGCTCTCCGGGAACGGTCGACACCGTCGCCCCCGTCAGGCACCGGCTCTCTTGGTGGCGGCGGGGGTGACCGGATCGGCCCTCGCGATCCCTCTGCTCGCGGCGAGCGGCGCGAGTGCCGCCAGTGATGCGACCTGGGACGCGGTCGCGGAGTGCGAGAGCGGCGGCTCCTGGAGCGCCAACTCCGGCAACGGGCAGTACGGCGGCCTCCAGATGACCCAGGAGGAGTGGGAGCAGTACGGCGGTCTCGACTACGCGATGAGCGCCGATTTGGCGAGTCGCTCGCAGCAGATAGCCGTCGCCGAGAAGGTCCTCGCAGACCGGGGCACGAGCCCCTGGGCGACCTGCGGACTCGTCGCGGGCCTCACGCAGAACTCCGACTCGCCCGACGTGGATACGGGCTTGGCGCAGGACTCGCCCGCTCCGAGCCCGACTCCGTCCAACGAGGCGGAGTCGGGGTCGAGTTCGGGGGCGGATTCGGGCACCGGCTCGGACACCGGCTCCGGGTCGGAGGCGGGTTCGGGCGCGGACTCGGACTCCGGCTCCGATTCGGGGCAGACGTCAAGTGGCGGCTCCGTAAAGGGTGATTCATCCGGTACGTCGGGTGCGTCCGACTCATCCGATACGTCCGCCGACTCGGACTCGTCCGGTACATCCGAATCGTCCACCGGCACTTCACAGGACTCCGGCAGCGATTCCACAGCCGAAACGCCGAGCCCCGAGAGCTCGCCAAGCCCTCCGACGGACACGACGAACGAGGGCGACTCGGACAACTCCGGCGAAAACGCCGACTCTTCGGGCGGCGAGAGTGAGAGCACAAACACAGACGAGGGCACCGGCCGCCACCGTGGCGACAGTGCCGAAGAGGGCGCCGAGGACTCCCGTACGGACGACTCCACCGGCCGGCACGCCTCCCGTGGCGACGACGCCTCGCGCGAGGCGGCGGACGCCCAGGACGGCTCGTACACCGTCCGCTCCGGTGACAGTCTCTCGGCGATCGCCGACTCCCATGGCCTCCAAGGTGGATGGGCCGGGTTGTATGCAGCGAACGAGTACACGGTCGGCGCCGACCCGGATCTCATCCTTCCCGGTCAGCGCCTTGAACTCGGCACAGACTGAGGGGTGTGCAAGGTGCCGAACCCGACCAAAAGCGGCGGCAGTTCGGGCCAGATGTCCGGTTTGATGAGAGTGAGACATGGATCTCAAAGGGCCTGATCGACTTTGAAATTCGGCGGATCGCATGTTTACGGTCGTGACCGCTCGCCACAGCGGGCCCCGACGGACGTCACGCCGAATCCTGCCAACGTCCGTACGGGAACAGTCGTCGCGTAAAGCGCCGTAGGCAGGAGCGGGGGACCCAAGGTAAGTGCCGGGCCCGGTCGTCGAGACCGGGTGCGGCTTGGGGTGAAGTCGTGCGGAGCGATCCGTACGGCCGGGCAACTCACCAGGCCCGAACCCGACAGCTCACCTCGTAGGCGTCGGTGAGGGGATCTCTTCATGCTGCTTTCCGGCAAGGGCAAGCACCGTCGCCCGTCCAAGGCCAGCCAAATAGCCACGCTCGCCGGTGTCACCGGTGCCGCCATCGCCGCCCCGCTGATGGTGTCGGGTACGGCCTCTGCCGCCACCGCCTCCGAGTGGGACGCCGTCGCCCAGTGCGAGTCGGGCGGTAACTGGAAGATCAACACCGGCAACGGCTACTACGGCGGTCTGCAGTTCTCCGCCTCCACCTGGTCCGGTTACGGCGGCACGAAGTACGCCGCCACCGCCGACCAGGCCTCCAAGGCCCAGCAGATCGAGATCGCCGAGAAGGTCCTCGCGGGTCAGGGCAAGGGTGCCTGGCCGGTCTGCGGCAAGGGGCTGTCGAACGCCGCGTACAACGGCGGCGGCTCGGACTCCGGTGCCGCGCAGCAGAACACCCAGCAGTCCCAGCAGCAGAGCGCGCCGGCCCAGGAGGAGCGTGCCTCGCGTTCCGCGGACCGCCCGGCTGCCAAGAAGACCGTCACCACCCCGACCGGCAAGAAGGTCAAGAAGGGCGACGGCGAGTACAAGGTCGTCAAGGGTGACACCCTCAGCGCGATCGCTTCGGAGAACGACGTCAAGGGCGGCTGGCAGAAGCTGCACAAGCTGAACGACGACATCGTCGACGACGCGAACGTCATCTACCCGGGCCAGCAGCTGCACCTCAGCTGACACCGAGCCCCCGGCTCAGCTGAAGCCCAGCCCCCAGCGCGGCGTCAGCTGAGCCCCGAGCTCGGCCGAAGCCGAGTCCCCCAACTCGGCCGAAGCTGAGCCCCCGGACAGTCCCGCACCGGTGCGTCTTCCCCCGTACGCACCGGTGCGGGACTTTTCTGTCCCCCTACTCGTCCCCTGCTCGTCCCTACTCGTCCCTCTACTTGTCCAGCCCTCGCTTTGTTCCGTTCGGAAACAATTTACTTTCGGTTCGGTCCATGCGAGGGGCGGACGGCTGGCCGATCGCCCGGAGCCGGTTAGGCTCGTCATCGCGGAGCCGCCGCGGCTTCGCGCTGTGCGGGCCCAGCGGCCCGCGTCACCGCGTCACATCCCAGAAGGAGATGCTCGTGCCGTCCATCGACGTCGTCGTAGCCCGGGAAATCCTGGACTCCCGAGGCAATCCCACGGTCGAGGTCGAGGTTGGCCTCGACGACGGCAGCACGGGTCGTGCCGCCGTTCCGTCCGGCGCCTCCACGGGCGCCTTCGAGGCCGTCGAACTCCGCGACGGAGACGCCAACCGCTACCTCGGCAAGGGTGTCGAGAAGGCGGTCCTCGCCGTCATCGAGCAGCTCGGCCCGGAGCTCGTCGGTTACGACGCCACCGAGCAGCGGCTGATCGACCAGGCCATGATCGACCTGGACGCCACCGACAACAAGGGCTCGCTCGGCGCCAACGCCATCCTCGGCGTCTCCCTCGCCGTCGCCCACGCCGCCTCCGAGGCCAGCGACCTCCCGCTGTTCCGTTACCTGGGCGGGCCGAACGCGCACCTGCTGCCGGTCCCGATGATGAACATCCTGAACGGCGGCTCGCACGCCGACTCCAACGTGGACATCCAGGAGTTCATGATCGCCCCCATCGGTGCGGAGTCCTTCTCCGAGGCGCTGCGCTGGGGCGCCGAGGTCTACCACACCCTCAAGAAGGTGCTGAAGACCAAGGGCCTGTCCACCGGCCTCGGCGACGAGGGCGGCTTCGCCCCGAACCTCGAGTCCAACCGTGCCGCCCTCGACCTCATCATCGAGGCCATCAAGGAGGCCGGCTACCAGCCCGGCGAGCAGGTCGCCCTCGCCCTCGACGTCGCCGCCTCCGAGTTCTACAAGGACGGCGTCTACGTCTTCGAGGGCAAGGAGCGCTCGGCCGCCGAGATGACGGAGTACTACGAGGACCTCGTCGCCTCGTACCCGCTCGTCTCCATCGAGGACCCGCTGTTCGAGGACGACTGGGCCGGCTGGAAGGTCATCACCGACAAGATCGGCGACAAGGTCCAGATCGTCGGCGACGACCTCTTCGTCACCAACCCGGAGCGCCTGGCCCGCGGTATCGAGGAGGGCTCCGCCAACGCCCTGCTGGTCAAGGTCAACCAGATCGGCTCGCTGACCGAGACCCTGGACGCCGTCGAGATGGCCCAGCGCAACGGCTTCAAGTGCATGATGTCCCACCGCTCCGGCGAGACCGAGGACGTCACCATCGCCGACCTCGCCGTCGCCACCAACTGCGGCCAGATCAAGACCGGCGCCCCGGCCCGCTCGGACCGCGTCGCCAAGTACAACCAGCTGCTGCGCATCGAGGAGATCCTCGACGACGCCGCGGTGTACGCGGGCCGCTCGGCGTTCCCCCGCTACAAGGGCTGACCTGCTTGCAGGCACCTCCTTGCCTACGTCCCCGTACGCGGTCCCGTACCGTGTGCGGGGACGTACGCGTGTGGGTGCAGGGGAGGCATGACATGGCCGGGAAGGACCGGGACCGGTTCTCCACCGCGACCAGGCTGCGGCTGCTCGGCGAGCAGACGGCGGCACGCGTCTACCGCTCCCAGACCAGGCGCCAGGCCCGCCGTTCCCGGCTGACCGGGCGGGCCGCACTCCTCGCCCTCGTCCTGTGCACCCTCGTCGTCGCCCTCGCGTATCCGACCCGGCAGTACGTCTCCCAGCGCGCCGAGATCGCCGAACTCGAGCGGGAACGGCAGCAGGCCCGTGAGCGCGTCGAGCAACTGCGCGACCTCAAGGCACGCTGGCAGGACGACGCGTACGCCGAGCAGCGGATCCGCGAGCGCCTGCACTACGTGAAGCCGGGCGAGACCGGCTACATCATGATCGATCCGAACGCGGCGAAGAAGTCGCGTACGACGCAGGGGGCGGCCGCCCGCCCCTGGTACGCCAATGTCTGGGACGGGGTCGACAAGGCCGACCGCGCCGACCAGTGATTGCTGAATGTGCTGAATGCTGAACGTGACGAGAAAGACGGCTATGGACACCCCCCCGCCTCCCACTCCGCGAACCGAGCCCACCGACGCGGACGTCGAGGCCTTCAAGCAGCAGCTCGGCCGCCCGCCGCGCGGTCTGCGCGCGATCGCGCACCGTTGCCCGTGCGGTCAGCCCGACGTGGTCGAGACAGCGCCGCGACTGCCGGACGGTACGCCGTTCCCGACGACGTACTACCTGACATGCCCCCGCGCCGCCTCCGCGATCGGCACCCTCGAAGCGAACGGTGTCATGAAGGAGATGACGGAACGCCTGGCCGAGGACCCCGAGCTGGCCGCCGCGTACCGCGCCGCCCACGAGGACTACCTAGCCCGCCGCGACGCCATCGAGGTCCTGGAGGGCTTCCCCAGCGCGGGCGGCATGCCGGACCGCGTGAAGTGCCTGCACGTACTCGTGGCCCACTCCCTGGCCGCGGGCCCCGGAGTGAACCCGCTGGGCGACGAGGCGCTCGCGATGCTGCCCGAGTGGTGGTGGAAGGGGCCGTGCGTGATGCCGTTCCAGTCCCAGGACGACCTCCTGAAGCTCGGCGCCAACGGCGGAGGCTTCATCGGTGTTGAGGAAACTCAGGACGAGGAAGGTGGCGAGAAGTGACACGCGTCGCCGCCGTCGACTGCGGTACGAACTCCATCCGCCTCCTGGTCGCCGACGCGGACCCCGGAACCGGTGAACTCGTCGACCTGGACCGGCGGATGACCATCGTCCGCCTCGGCCAGGGCGTCGACCGTACGGGTCGCCTCGCGCCCGAGGCCCTGGAGCGGACGTTCGCCGCCTGCAAGGAGTACGCGGCGGTCATCAAGGAGCACGGAGCGGAGCGCGTCCGTTTCGTGGCGACCTCCGCATCCCGGGACGCCGAGAACCGCGACGACTTCGTACGGGGCGTCCTGGACATCCTCGGTGTCGAGCCCGAGGTCATCACCGGTGACCAGGAGGCGGAGTTCTCCTTCACCGGCGCGACCAAGGAACTGAGCGGCCGGACGGACCTCGCCAAGCCCTACCTGGTCGTGGACATCGGCGGCGGCTCCACCGAGTTCGTCGTCGGCGACGACCACGTACGCGGCGCACGCTCGGTCGACATCGGCTGCGTACGCATGACGGAACGCCACCTCGTGCATGACGGGGTGGTCGCCGATCCGCCGACTCCCGCTCAGATCGACGCCATGCGCGCCGACATCGAGGCGGCTCTGGATCTCGTAGAGCAGAGCGTGCCGCTGCACGAGGCCCACACGCTGGTCGGCCTCGCGGGTTCCGTCACCACGGTGTCGGCGATCGCGCAGAACCTCCCGGCGTACGACCCGGGCGCCATCCACCACTCCCGGGTCCCGTACGCCCGCGTCCGCGAGATCACCGAGTCCCTGCTGGCCTCCACCCACGCCGAGCGCGCCGCGATCCCCTCGATGCACCCGGGCCGGGTGGACGTCATCGGCGCCGGCGCCCTCCTACTCCTCTCGATCATGGAACGGATCGGTGCGGAGGAGGTCGTCGTGAGCGAGCACGACATCCTTGATGGGATCGCGTGGAAGGCCGCGGAGGACCTTCAGTAGCCCTTCAGTAGCTCTTCAAGGGGCCGCTAAGCTACCCGCAGGTAGCCTCCCCTGAGCGGCTCCGGTAACGTATGAGCGCGCCTGAGGGGCTCCAGAAGCCCCTCGGAAACGTCTCGTCGAGAAAGTTCGTGAAGTTCTTCACAAGGAAATCGACCCTGCTGAGGGAGGTTTTTACGTCCCGAGGCGCCCCTGGAGCCATACGGGGTTCCGGCGCGGAGGTGCAGAACAATTTTCGCGGGCGGCGGGAGACGGCGAATCAGACGACTGGTTCACCTGGCTCGCAGGCCCAAAGAGCAGCTCACGCGGTGTTGACAACGCCCCAAAGCACCCCATGGTTCCTCCGTGGAGGCGGGGGCCGGGAATGCGAGCCGGGCAGTGTAGCAGAGGGTGCGATGGAGCTTGTGAAGGGGCGCACGAGCTACCCCCCTTTGGCGGGTGGATACTCGATGGCATGAGCACCACGGAGCGTCCCAGGATCCTCGTAGTAGGCGGTGGGTACGTAGGCCTGTACGCAGCTCGGCGCATTCTGAAGAAGATGCGCTACGGCGAGGCGACCGTCACGGTCGTCGACCCCCGGTCGTACATGACCTACCAGCCCTTCCTCCCCGAAGCCGCCGCCGGCAGCATTTCGCCTCGGCACGTCGTCGTCCCGCTGCGACGCGTGCTGCCCAAGGCGGAAGTTCTGACCGGCCGGGTCACCACCATCGACCAGGACCGCAAGGTCGCCACGATCGCCCCGCTGGTCGGCGAGGCGTACGAGCTGCCCTTCGACTACCTCGTCATCGCGATGGGCGCGGTCTCCCGCACCTTCCCGATCCCCGGCCTCGCCGAGCAGGGCATCGGCATGAAGGGCATCGAGGAGGCCATCGGCCTGCGCAACCACGTGCTGGAGCAGCTCGACAAGGCGGACTCCACGACCGACGAAGAGGTCCGCCGCAAGGCGCTCACCTTCGTCTTCGTCGGCGGTGGCTTCGCCGGCGCCGAGACCATCGGTGAGGTCGAGGACATGGCCCGCGACGCGGCCAAGTACTACACCAGCGTGTCCCGCGAGGACATGCGGTTCATCCTCGTCGACGCCGCGGACAAGATCCTTCCCGAGGTCGGTCCCAAGCTCGGCACGTACGGCAAGGAGCACCTGGAGGCCCGTGGGGTCGAGGTGTACCTCTCCACCTCCATGGACTCCTGCGTCGACGGCCACGTGGTGCTGAAGAACGGCCTCGAGGTCGACTCCAACACCATCGTGTGGACGGCCGGCGTCAAGCCGAACCCGGTCCTGTCCCGCTTCGGTCTGCCGCTCGGCCCGCGCGGTCACGTCGACACCCAGGCGACTCTCCAGGTCCAGGGCACCGACTACATCTGGGCCGCCGGCGACAACGCCCAGGTGCCGGACGTCGCCGCCCGCAAGGCCGGTGTCGAGAACGCCTGGTGCCCGCCGAACGCGCAGCACGCGCTGCGTCAGGCGCGGATCCTCGGCGACAACGTGATCTCCGGTATGCGGGGCTTTCCGCAGAAGGAGTACTCGCACGCCAACAAGGGTGCGGTGGCCGGGCTCGGCCTCCACAAGGGGGTCGCGATGATCGTCATGGGCAAGATGAAGATCAAGCTCAAGGGGCGGCTGGCCTGGTACATGCACCGCAGCTACCACGGCTTTGCGATGCCGACGTGGAACCGTAAGATCCGGGTCTTCGCCGACTGGACGCTGGCGATGTTCCTCAAGCGCGAGGTTGTCTCGCTCGGGGCCATCGAGACTCCGCGCGAGGAGTTCTACGAGGCGGCCAAGCCGGCGCCCAAGGTGGCCCAGTCCGCCGAGGCCCAGCTCCCGCCGGCCACCCGCACCAAGTCGGAGGAGAAGGCCAAGGCCTCCTGACCTCCGCTCCCTGCGCGACCCGAAGGGGCTCCCCGCCATCCGTGGTGCGGGGGGCTCCTTCGTCGTTTTTCCTCGCCCCCGCCGCCCCTACCCGTCCCATCCCGGGGCCAGCCCCGGGCCCCGCTGGGGGCTGCGCCCCCAGACCCCGCCATGGGCTCCGCCCCTGGACCCCGCTGGGGCTGCGCCCCTAGACCCCGATCGGCCTGAACGGCCTCGTCCTCAAACGCCGGACGGGCTGAAAAATCAGCCCGTCCGGCGTTTGAGGAGCGGGGGTCCGGGGGCTGGCCCCCGAACGGGGTCCGGGGCGGAGCCCCGAGCGGGTCCAGGGGCGCAGCCCATGGCCGGGGTCCGGGGTGGAGCCCCGTGGGGGGTCTGGGGGCGCAGCCCCCAGTGGGGTCCAGGGGCAGCGCCCCTTGGTATGGGGCGGGTAGGGGCGGCGGGGGCGCACCCCCCAACCCGCACCCCCATTTTGCGTAGATGTAACGCTTTTGCGGGACTGCGCTAAAGCCTCCGCAGTGTTTACGTGGTGTTGGACTTTCGGGATCCACCGTCACGGAGGTGTGCGCCATGCAGGACGCCGCACTGCGGCTCAAGACTCTCCTCGAACAGCTCCTGGGGGCCCCGGTCCCGGTGCGTCTGCGCGCCTGGGACGGTTCGGAAGCGGGTCCCCCCGGTGCCCCCGCCCTCGTCGTACGCAATCGCCGCGCAATCCGCCGACTCCTGTGGAAGCCGGGGGAGTTGGGGCTGGCCCGGGCATGGGTCGCCGGTGATCTGACCGTGGACGGCGACCTCTACACCGCCCTCGACCTGATGTCAGGGCTCGTCTGGGAGCGCGACGAGGACGCCAAGAGCCTCGGCGAGACACTGCGCGATCCCGAGGCGCGGGCCGCCGTACGCGGGCTCGTACGGATGGCGTGGCCCCCGCTGCCACCCGCCCCGCCCCGCGAGGAGGTGCGCCGCCGCTCCCACCTGCACACCAAGCGCACCGACAGACGAGCCATCAGCCACCACTACGACGTAGGCAACGACTTCTACGAGATCGTCCTCGGCCCGTCCATGGTCTACTCGTGCGCGTACTGGCCCACCCCGGACGCCACCCTCGAGGAAGCCCAGCGCGACAAGCTCGAACTCATCGCCCGCAAACTGGACTTGAAGCCGGGAGGGCGGCTGCTGGACGTCGGCTGCGGCTGGGGCTCGATGGCCATCCACGCCGCCCGCGAGCACGGCGTGAGCGTCGTCGGCGTCACGCTGTCGCACGAGCAGGCCGCGTACGCCCGTAAGCGCATCGCCGACGAAGGGCTCACCGACCGCGTCGAGATCCGCGTCCAGGACTACCGAGACGTCGCGGACGGTCCGTACGACGCGATCTCCTCCGTAGGCATGGCCGAACACGTCGGCAGCGAACGGTACTTGGAATACGCGCGCACCCTGTTCGCCCTGCTCAAGCCGGGCGGGCGGCTCCTGAACCACCAGATCGGACGTCGTCCGCATCGCGACGAATCGGCGTACGAGGTCGACGAGTTCATCGACGCGTACGTCTTCCCGGACGGCGAACTCGCGCCCATCGGCAGCACCGTCACGCAACTCGAGCGCGCCGGGTTCGAGGTGCGGGACGTCGAGTCGATCCGCGAGCATTACGCGCTCACCCTGCGCCACTGGGTCGCCAACCTGGAGGCCGGCTGGCCGCTGGCGGTCCGCCTCACCAGCCCCGGCCGCGCCCGCGTCTGGCGCCTCTACATGGCCGCGTCCGCCGTCGCCTTCGAACGCAACCGCATCGGCGTCAACCAGGTCCTCGCCGTCCGGACACCCGAATCCGGCGCGTCCGGGATGCCGCTGCGGGCGCGTACCTGGGGCTGACACGCAGAGGGCCCCGTTCCCTCTGGGGAACGGGGCCCTTGTGCGCGTACGCCTGTCTATTCCGTCTTGATCGCGTTCAGCATGTTCAGCCTCGCGGCGTTGCGGGCCGGCCACAGCGCGGCCAGGACGCCCACCAGACCGGCCAGCACCAGGAAGATCCCGATCCGGTCCCAGGGCAGGACGAGCGCGTAGCCCGGGATCGAGCTCTCGATGGTCTCGCCGATCGCCCAGCCGAGGAACGAGCCGAGACCGATGCCGATGACCGCGCCGAACACCGAGATGACCACGGCCTCCAGCCGGACCATCCGCTTCACCCGGCGCCGGTCGAGACCGATCGCCCGCAGCATGCCGATCTCCTGCTGCCGTTCGAAGACCGACATCGCGAGCGTGTTGACGACGCCCAGCACGGCGATGATCAGGGCCATCGCCAGCAGGCCGTACATGACGTTCAGCATCGTGTTGATGGCGCCGCCGAACTCGTTGCGGATGTCCTGTTTGTCCATGATCTGCATCGCGGGGTTGTTGCCCAGCGCGTCGATGAGGACCTTCTCGTTCGCCGAGGTCTGGCCGCCGTCGACCTTCACGAAGATCTGCAGGATGTACGGCTTCACCTCGTGCGGGTTCACGACCTTGGTGTCGATGAGCATGGGGTTGAGGAACTCGCTGTCCTTGTAGACAGCGCCGACCGTCAGTTTGGCCTTCTTCTCGTCGGCGAAGGCGACAGAGAGGCTGTCGCCGGGCTTCCAGCCCTTGCTCTTGGCCGTCTTCTCCGCGACCGCGACCTGGCCCTTCGCGAGCGAGTCGATGTTGCCGGCGACGACGTCGACGTTCAGGACCTGCTCGATGTCGCCCGGCGTGACCGCCCCAGCGGCCATGAAGTCGTCACCGATGTCGATGTAGGTGTCCTGCTGCGGCGAGACCGCCGAGACGCCCTTGGCCTTCTCCAGCGCCGTCAGTGCGGACTGGTCGAGGTCCCCGCCGTTCGCCATCGAGACCATGTAGTCGGCCTTGATGTTGTCCGTGGTCATCTTGTCGATGGCCGTGCCGACCGTGACACCGAGCACCGACAGGCCGGTCACCAGCGTCAGTCCGATGGCCAGCGCGGAGGCGGTGGCTCCGGTACGGCGCGGATTGCGGACCGCGTTCTGGCCGGCCAGCTTGCCGGACACCCCGAACGGGCCGACCAGCAGCGGACGGACGAGCGCGATCACGGGCCGGGACAGCAGCGGGATCAGGATGATCACACCGACCAGCGCGAAGAACGCGCCCGCCCCGATGTACGTCCGGCCGTCGCCGCCGCCGGTCGAGGCACCCAGCACGATCCCGGCCGCGCCGAGGCCGGTGATGGCCGTACCGATGGAGTTGCGCACCACCAGCGACTTGGTGGTCGCCACCGCGTGGACGCTGCTCATGGCAGCCACCGGCGGGATCTTCGCGGCCCGACGGCCGGGCAGCCAGGCGGCGAACATCGTGATCAGCACACCGACGCCGAGCGCGGCGAGCACGGGCGTGGTGGACAGGATCAGCGGGCCGTCCGGAATCTTCATCTCGAACGCGGCCATTCCGGACCGCAGACCGACCGCGAGACCGATGCCCAGGACGAAGCCGATCACCGAGGCGACCAGGCCCACCACCGCGGCCTCGGCGAGCACCGAGCGGGTGATCTGCTTGCGCGATGCGCCGACGGCGCGCATCAGGGCGATCTCCTTCGTGCGCTGGGCGACCAGCATCGTGAAGGTGTTGGAGATCAGGAAGATCCCGACGAACAGCGCGATGCCCGCGAAGCCGAGCAGGATCTGCTTGAGCGAGTCCAGACCCTGTTCGATGTTCTTGGCCTGCTCGTCCGCGAGCGCCTGGCCGGTCTGGGCCACGGCCGTGTCGGGCAGCAGCGGCTTGACCGCGTCCAGGATCTTCGCGTCGGACGCGCCGGCGGCGGCGGTGACGGTGACGCTCTCGAAGTAGCCCGGCTTGAGGTACTGCTTCTGGGCGACCGCGGTGTCGAAGAGGACGAGGCTGCCGCCGGCGTTCACGGCGCCGTCCTCGGTGGTGAACACACCGCTGAGGGTGTACTCCTTCACCGGTCCGTTGGTCGCGACCCGCACCCGGTCGCCGACCTTGTACTCGCCCTTGGTCGCGGATTCCTTGTCCAGGGCGATCTGATCGTCCTTCACCGGGCCCGAGCCGTCGATGAACGTGTAGGCCCTGTCCTTGCCGTCCTTGCCGGGGGCGAAGTTGGAGCCCTTGTTGGACCAGCCGACGCCGATCAGCTTCCCGTCGGGGTCGGCGACTCCGGCGAAGCCCTCGACTCGGCCGTCCACGCCGGCGACGCCGTCCACGGCGGAGATCTTGTCGAGGGTCTTCCGGGAGAGGCCGGGTTCTTCCTCGGGGTCGTCCGAGTTGGCGTGCGAGGTGACGGAGACCGCGACGTCGTCGTAGCTCTTCGCCGACTGCTTGCGGAAGGCGTTGGAGAGCGTGTCGGCGAAAACCAGAGTGCCGGACACGAACGCCACGCCAAGCATCACGGCGAGCACGGTCATCAACAACCTGGCTTTATGCGCGAGCACGTTGCGCAGGGCAGTACGGAACATGGTGTCTTCTCAGTCCAGGAGAGGGGAGGGAGAACAGGCTGGTGGGCGAGTGGGGCCGTATGCCGGTGGCCAACCGCGGGCAGCAGGAGGCGCGCCCCTTTAGGGGCGCGGGGCTGTATCGATTTGCGGCTCCGCCGCGTGGGCGCGACAAGCCACGACTGACCCGCAGTCGAGACACGACCCCTGGGAGGGGGGCTTGGGGCGCAGCCCCAACAACCGCACAACCAGGCAGCGTCAGCTGGTCCGACCCTTGGCATCGAACTGCTTCATCCGATCCAGCACCGAATCCGCCGTAGGCCCATACACCTCATCGACGATCCGCCCGTCCGCGAGGAACACAACCCGGTCGGCATACGCCGCGGCCACCGGGTCATGCGTGACCATCACCACGGTCTGCCCCAACTCCCGTACGGAGTTGCGCAGAAAGCCCAGCACCTCCGCACCCGAGCGCGAGTCAAGGTTCCCGGTCGGCTCGTCGCCGAAGATGATCTCCGGCTTGGAGGCGAGCGCCCGCGCCACCGCGACCCGCTGCTGCTGGCCGCCGGACAGTTGGGTGGGCCGGTGGGAGAGGCGGTCGGCAAGCCCCACCATCCCGATCACCGAGTTCAGCCACTCCTTGTCGGGCTTGCGGCCCGCGATGTCCATCGGAAGGGTGATGTTCTCCAGCGCCGTCAACGTCGGCAGCAGGTTGAACGCCTGGAAGATGAACCCGATCTTGTCCCGCCGAAGCTTCGTCAGCTGCTTGTCCTTGAGGGAGCCGAGCTCCGTGTCACCGATCCGCACGGAGCCGGACGAGAACGAGTCCAGGCCCGCCACACAGTGCATCAGCGTGGACTTGCCGGACCCGGAAGGACCCATGATCGCGGTGAGTTCGGCCTGCCGGAAGTCGACGGAGACCCGGTCCAGGGCGACCACCTGGGTCTCGCCCTGTCCGTAGACCTTCGACAGTTCCGAGGCGCGCGCGGCCACGGCGGTGGCGGGTCCGGCGAAGGGAGTGGTGGTGGTCACGGATCAGTGCTCCTGTCGGTACGACGACGGGTGGGGAACGTGGCTTCCATCGTCGCGGCCGGTCACCGCCGTGTAGTCACCCGTTGTTCTGGTTCTGAAGGGCGACTTCGGTCGGACGGTACGCCCCGGTGTCATACCTGGGGATGACCCCTGCCCCTGACAGCGCCCCCGACCGGGGCATCGGTGACGGTTCGTCGGATGACGCTCGTTCGGGCGGTGAATTCACGTCATTCCCCGGGTGACACGAGCCGCCTGTGAAAGGGCTCGTGGCAAGTGCCGATCGCCCGTACGGTGGGCTGATGCACCCTCAGACGTCAATAAAATAAGACAACATCGAGCCGACCGTCCGCTGTTCGAGCGATGCGCCCCGATAGGCTCGGAACCTCAAAATGCGGAGCCAATGGCCTGCCCGGATGGTGGAATGCAGACACGGCGAGCTTAAACCTCGCTGCCCCTACGCGGGCGTGCCGGTTCAAGTCCGGCTCCGGGCACCACCGACCTCCTGCGGGCCCGTGTTTTGCCTGCATCGTGCATTGAAGACTTCACATCACGCACCCGTTGACAGCGGCCGTACGTCGTCGGAGACTCACGTTCAGCAGATTAGTGAAGTAAATTTCACTGGACGAACAACCTCCACACTACACCACCGCTCGAACAGCGCGAAGGGGCGTGCCGATGCGTACCACCGTCGGGATCATCGGGGCCGGACCGGCCGGACTGCTGCTGGCGCGGCTGCTGCACAACGCGGGGATCGACTCGGTCGTCCTGGAAAGCCGCGACCGTGCGTATGTCGAGCACCGCCAGCGGGCCGGAATCCTGGAGCAGGGCACGGTCGACGTGCTGCGCGCGGCCGGCGCCGGTGAGCGCATGGACCGCGAGGGGCTGCGGCACGACGGGATCGAGCTGCGGTTCGCGAAGAGGCGCCACCGGGTCGACTTCCCCGGGCTCACCGGCGGCCGGTCGGTGATGGTGTACGCGCAGACGGAGGTCTGCAAGGACCTCATCGCCCTCCAGCTCAAGGAGGGCGGCCCGCTGCTCTTCGAGGCGGAGGCGCTGGCCGTGGAGGGGGCGGACAGCGACAGCCCGCGCGTGCGCTTCCGGCACGAAGGGCGCGAGGACGTCCTGGAGTGCGACTACGTCGTCGGCTGCGACGGCTTCTGGGGAGTGGCCCGCAAGGCGATCCCCGAGGAGCTCACGCAGGTCTTCGAGCGGACGTACCCCTTCGGCTGGCTCGGCATCCTCGCCGACGTACCGCCCTCGCACGACGAACTCGTCTACGCCCACCACGACCGCGGCTTCGCCCTGCTGAGCATGCGCTCCCCCGAGGTCTCCCGGCTCTACATCCAGGTGCCCGAGGGAACGGAAGCCGAGGAGTGGAGCGACGAGGCGATCTGGGACGAGCTGGAGCGCCGCTTCGAGACGGCCGACGACTGGAAGCTGGAGCGGGGCCCGATCACGCAGAAGTCCGTGACGCCGATGCGCTCGTACGTCCACGAGCCGATGCGCCATGGCCGGCTCTTCCTCGCCGGGGACGCCGCCCACATCGTGCCGCCCACCGGAGCGAAGGGCCTGAACCTCGCCGTCGGCGACGTCGTCACCTTCGCGCGGGCGCTCGGCCACCTCAAGGAGACCGGCTCGGCCGAGCGCCTCGACGCCTACTCCGAGACCTGTCTGCGCCGCGTCTGGCAGGCGGAGCGCTTCTCGTACGCGATGACGACCCTGCTGCACCGCATGCCCGACGCGACCCCCTTCGAGGACCGCATCCAGCTCGCCCGGCTCGACCGGATCGCCGCCGCCCGCTCGGCCGAACAGGACCTCGCCGAGTCCTACACGGGCTTCCCGCTGGAGTGACCCGTCCGACGCACCACGATCGAGGGAACCGGAAGAGGCCGTACCGGCGTTGTAACGGTGCTGGGAATGCTGGATTGAACACTGGCGTTCCCGGTCACAACAGAGGAAAGATCCTCCCCAAGCACTAGAGGCATTCCTTTGCCTACCCATTACTCTTGAGCCAGAGCCACGCAGGGTGGCCATGGAGGAGTGAAATGAGGAGCAGCAACCCGGTCTTCTCGCGACGGGGGTTCAGCCGCGACAACGGCTACGCGGGCTTCAACGCCCAGCCGCAGGCCGGGGGCCCCGCTGTCGGTACGCAGGGGAACCCGTACGCACAGGGCTCCCCGTACGCCCCGCAGGGCGGCAACCCGTACGCGCAGAATCCGTACGCACAGAACCCCTACGCCCCGCAGGACGTCCAGCACGGCGCCCCGCCGCAGGCCCCGCCCGCCGCCGACCGCATGACGATGGACGACGTGATCGCCCGCTCGTCCATGACGCTCGGCACGGTCGTCGTCGGCGCGGTCCTCGCCTGGGCCCTGCTGCCGGTCTCGCCGAGCAGCTGGGGTCTGGCCATCGGCGCCGCGCTCATCGCGATGGTGCTGGCACTGGTCCAGACGTTCAAGCGCAAGGCCTCGCCCGCACTGATCCTGTCGTACGCCGCCTTCGAGGGCGTTTTCCTCGGCGTGATCAGTGAGATGTTCAACAGCCGCTGGTCGGGCGCGCCCTTCCAGGCGGTGCTCGGCACCATGGCGATCGCCGGTGCCACCCTTCTCGTCTACCGAGCGGGCTGGATCCGCGTCACCGCCAGGTACGCACGCATCGGCATGACGATCGCCATCGGCTTCATTCTCGTCATGGCGGTCAACCTGCTGCTGGTCGTGTTCGGCATCGCGCCGGACGGTGGCCTGCGGAGCATGGGCCCGCTGGGCGCGATCGTCGGCATCCTGGCGCTCGTCCTGGGCGCGTTCTTCCTGACGCTCGACTTCAAGCAGATCGAGGACGGCGTCGCCTACGGCGCTCCGCGCCAGGAGTCCTGGCTGGCCGCGTTCGGCCTGACCATGACCCTCGTGTGGATCTACATCGAGATGCTGCGCCTGGTCGCCATCTTCAGCGGCGACGATTAGCAGGGCCGTGCCGCCCGGACCACCACCGGGCGGTAGCGGCTGAAGGGCCCGTGAACCTCCGGTTCACGGGCCCTTCGTCGTGGTTCTCCCTGGTGCGCGCCTCAAAGCAGTTTGCGCGCGGCCCTCCTCAGGTCGTACTCGTGAATGATCGCTTTGGCGTGGCCGTACGCGAGGTTGTGCTCGGCGCGGAGCCAGCTGACCTTCTCCTCGAAGCGGAAGAGAGCGGGGCCATCATCGACGGTGCGCAGCCAGTCGGACACTTCACGACCGGTGCAATGGGGGATGCGGGCGAGCATGTTGCGGTGGGTCTCCTCGGAGAAGACTTGGGACATCGGCGCCTCCGGACGCATGGGATGTAAGCCGGTCCTTCAAGTCACGGTGCCTGAGGGTTCGCGTGTTGGCAACAGTCCGGTTAAGGCGCGTAGTCTCGCGGCGTGCTCGATACCACCCCCCTCACCCGTGCCGTGGACCATTTCGCCGACCGGCTGCGGGCCGCTCCGCAGAGTCGGCTCCAGAGGGGTGCGGCGGCCGAAGCACTGGGCCTGGCAAGGGAGTTGGCGCTACGTGCCCAGCGGCTCGAGGACCCTCAGGGGCCGCTGCGGGAGATGCCCGACGCGGGAATGTTCGCCGCCGCCGACCAGATCATGGTCGCCGGGCACGATCTGGCCGTCGTACTGGGATCCGAAGAGGAGCTCGCGGAGGCGTTGCGGCTCGTCGAGGAGGCGCAGAAACGCGCCGGGGTGTAGTTCTCCGCTCCCGGCGCGCGTGAGGCTCACGGGCCCTTACAGCGACGCTATGACCCGGTCCGCGAGTATGTAGACGTTCTCTTCCCCGCAGGCGAAGGTCAGGGCGTACGCCCCCGAGATGCCCGAGCCGCCCAGCAGGACCGGGGTCTCGCCGTTCTGGAGGGCGGCGGCCAGTTGCTCGGCGGTCTCGCGGTGGCCGGGGGTCATGCAGAGCGTGGTGCCGTTGGCGAAGACGTAGACATCGAGGGTGCCCAGCGGGCCGGGGCGGACGTCGGTCAGCTCCGTACGGGACTCCGCGAGGTCCTCCAGGCAGGCGACCGTACGCTCGTGGTCGTTCACGACCGGTGACTGGACCGGTACGAAGTCGGGGTGCGAGGGGTGGCGGCGGCGGGCCGCGGCCAGCTCGGGGGAGTCCGCGGCGAGCTCCTCGGCGTCGGCGCCGGGCTCCGTCACCGACTCCAGGTGGTCCAGGCCCGCGAAGTCCGACTGCCGGGGCAGGAACAGTTCGCTGTCCGGCAGACCGAGCAGAGTGGGGGCGTCAGAGGCGTCACGCGCCTCCTGGGCGGCCCAGAACGCCCGCGCCTCGGCCAGCTCCCGCTCCCGCTCCTCCGCGAGCGCCTCGGCGACGGCAGCACGTATCTCGTCCGTGTCCGAGGCCGAGCGGGCCGGGGGCACCACGGCACGCGGGCCCGCCACACGGCTCGCGGTGAGCTCCGTGTGCAGGGACGCGAGCTGCCGGCGCAGCCCGAGTACGGCGCGCAGGGTGGCGACGCCCACGGCCAGGGCGGCGGCCGCGGTGAGCAGTAGGGCAAGAGGGATGGCGCTCACTGACGTACTCCCGGTTTCAAAGTCGACCCCCGACTTCCTACATCAGCTTGAAGGGCGGACTATCCACCTGTCAGTGCGTAACGTCACGAAATGGACAGGATATTCGGCCCGGAGTTTCCCGGATGGACGGCCCTGACCTGCGTACATCACATCCCACAGGGAGATAGGTCACATCCTGGGCGAGATTGGATCACAAAACGGCCCAGAGCCCCGGGGGTGCTGGGATCTGGGCCGCTTCGGTCACGCCGGGTTCACCTGCTGTACCCGTACGTGCTTCAGCTGAGGCGCTCGATGACCATCGCCATGCCCTGGCCGCCGCCCACGCACATCGTCTCCAGACCGAACTGCTTGTCGTGGAACTGGAGGGAGTTGATCAGCGTGGCGGTGATCCGGGCGCCGGTCATGCCGAAGGGGTGGCCGACCGCGATCGCGCCGCCGTTGACGTTCAGCTTGTCGAGCGGGATGTTCAGGTCGCGGTAGCTCGGGATGACCTGGGCGGCGAAGGCCTCGTTGATCTCGACCAGGTCGATGTCGTCGATGGTCAGACCGGCGCGGGCGAGCGCCTGCTTGCTGGCCTCGACCGGGCCGTACCCCATGATCTCGGGAGACAGGCCCGTCACACCCGTGGAGACGATCCGGGCGAGCGGCGTCAGGCCCAGCTCAGCGGCCTTGGTGTCGCTCATGATCACCAGGGCGGCGGCGCCGTCGTTCAGCGGGCAGCAGTTGCCGGCGGTCACGAGGCCGTCCGGCCGGAAGACCGGCTTCAGACCCTGAACGCCCTCCAGCGTGACCCCCGCGCGAGGACCGTCGTCCTTCCCGACGACCGTGCCGTCCGGGGTGGTGACCGGGGTGATCTCCCGCTCCCAGAAGCCGTTCTTGATGGCTTCCTCGGCGAGGTTCTGCGAACGGACGCCGAACTCGTCCATGTCCTGGCGGGTGACGCCCTTCAGACGTGCCAGGTTCTCGGCGGTCTGACCCATCGCGATGTACGGGTCGGGGAGCAGGCCGTCCTCTCGCGGGTCGTGCCAGTCGGCGCCCTCGCTCTGCGCGACCTCGGCGGTACGGGCCTCGGCGTCGGCGAACAGGGGGTTGTGCGTGTCGGGCATCCCGTCGCTTGAGCCCTTCACGCTCCGGCTGACCATCTCCACGCCCGCCGAGATGAACACGTCGCCCTCGCCGGCCTTGATGGCGTGCAGGGCCATGCGGCTGGTCTGGAGCGAGGAGGAACAGTAACGGGTGATGGTGCAGCCCGGCAGGTGGTCCATGCCCATCTGTACGGCCACGATGCGGGCGAGGTTGTGGCCCTGCTCGCCGCCGGGGAGGCCGCAGCCGAGCATCAGGTCGTCGATGTCCTTGGGGTCCAGCGACGGGACCTTGGCCAGGGCGGCCTCGATGATCGTGGCGGTCAGGTCGTCCGGGCGCAGGTCTTTCAGCGAGCCCTTGAAGGCGCGGCCGATCGGGGAGCGGGCGGCTGAGACGATCACGGCTTCGGGCATTACGGCTCCATTGGCGTATGGCGTACGAGTGTGACTTGACAGGCCTGTCAAGGAAGTTACCCGCACGTACCGTCAAGGTCACGCGTGTAGCCGTGTGACCCCGACCGCTTTTTACTAAGCGCTCGCTTGGCGCTCCGCCGGCTGCTGGTGAGGGTTCCTTTTCCCCAGCCCCGCCCCTTCCCGAAACGGGGGGCTGCGCCCCCAGGCCCCCTGCCTCCGGCGGGTGGAGTGCCTACGGCGGGTGGGTGGGGTGCCTACCGGGGTGGGGGTGACATGTTGTGTCGCGGCTGCGGGTGCGTTGTGGCTGGTCGCGCAGTTCCCCGCGCCCCTAAAGGCAAAAGCCTACGACTGCCCGCACCCCGACGAGCAAGCGACCCGAAAAAGCCCTCGCCCCGGAAGGCGCCTGCGCCCCGGGCAAGCCCGCGGTCCGGAAAGGCCGCCCGGGGGGAGCCCGGACCCCCATGGCCCCGCAGCCGCCTACGGCGGCAAGGGGACGGGGCGGGGGTGTGCGCCCGCAGCGGCCGGCGCGCCACCCCGAGCACCCTCTACCAGCCGACAGCAACGCGCGCCGGTCCGAGGACGGACACCCCCGACGCGGCCCCGCACCCACCACGCACCCAAGGGGCGCGGGGAACTGCGCGAGCAACCACCCACGCACCCGCACCCGCCCAACCGCCGGAGGCACCCCGCAGGGCTGCGCGACCAGCTACAACGGCGCCGCAGCCGACAACGAACCCCTTAACCGCCGGAGGCAGGCGCCGGGTCCGTAGCCGGCACCCGGCGGCGCCGCCGGCGCTTCAGCAGCACCCATGGCCCACGCGGCCCCGTCGGCACCGCCGCCGCGACCTCCGTACCGGCCTCGGAGGCCGCCTCCGCCGCCGCCCGAGCCACCGGCAGGAAGCCCTCGCGGCGGGACGCATCCGGCCGCTCCTCCTCCGCCGGCCACAAGCCCAACGCGGCGCACACCGTCGGCAGCACAGCCATCGCGGCCGTGGCGTAACCCTCCGCCGAGGGGTGGTAGTTGTCGGGACCGAACAACTCCCGCGGATTGGCCGCGAACTCCGGACCCAGCAGGTCCCCCAGAGACACCGTCCGCCCGCCCTGCTCCACCGTGCCGATCGTCTGCGCCGCAGCCAGCTGCCGCGAGGCCCGCCGGGCCAGCCACCGCAGCGGCTGCTGCACGGGCTCGATGGTGCCCAGATCGGGACAGGTGCCGACCACGACCTCGGCACCGGCCGTACGCAGCGCACGCACCGCCGCCGACAGATGCCGAACCGACTGCGTCGCGGGCATACGGTGCGTGACATCGTTCGCGCCGACCATGATCACGCATACGTCGGGGACCCGATCCGGGTCCCCGAGAGCCAGGACGACCTGGCGGTCCAGGTCGTCCGACTGAGCGCCCGGCAACGCCACGTTCCGCAACTCCACAGGCCGCTCGGCCACCGCCGCGAGCCCCGACGCCAACAGCGCCCCCGGCGTCTGACGAGCCCGGTGCACACCCTGCCCCGCAGCCGTCGAATCCCCGAGCATGGTCAGCCGCAAGGGGGCACCGGCAGCCGCGTACGCACGCCCGTACAGCCCGTCCGCGCTGGGCGGATGCGGACTGTGACCGTTCCCCACCTGCCGCTTCGCCAACTGCACCTCGGCCAGCACCAGACCGATCGTCGCCGCGCCCAACAGCCCGATCCCACCGCCGCCGAACGCCGCGCCCGCCGCGATCCGCCGTGCCACCCTCGCCCTCGACAAGCTCGACATGCGAAGCCGCCACCTCCTCAAACCCGTACATCCTCTGCTTGCCCCGCGGAGGCTGTCGGCCAATCTCAACACAGCGTGAACGCCCGGTAGGGGGCTTAGGCTGACGGCAACTACCCCGACCACCCCTTTTCAGCTCCGGAGACAACGGTGCAATTCCACGACTCGATGATCAGCCTCGTCGGCAACACCCCGCTGGTGAGGCTCAACAGCGTGACCGCCGGCATCCAGGCGACCGTCCTCGCGAAGGTCGAGTACTTCAACCCCGGCGGCTCCGTGAAGGACCGCATCGCCCTGCGCATGATCGAGGCCGCGGAGGAGAGCGGAGCCCTCAAGCCCGGGGGCACGATCGTCGAACCGACCAGTGGCAACACGGGTGTCGGGCTCGCCATCGTGGCGCAGCAGAAGGGGTACAAGTGCATCTTCGTGTGCCCCGACAAGGTGTCCACCGACAAGATCAATGTGCTGCGCGCGTACGGCGCCGAGGTCGTCGTATGCCCGACCGCCGTGGACCCCGAGCACCCGGACTCGTACTACAACGTCTCCGACCGGCTGGTCCGGGAGACCCCCGGCGCCTGGAAGCCCGACCAGTACTCCAACCCCCACAACCCCCTCTCGCACTACCACTCCACCGGCCCCGAGCTGTGGGAGCAGACGGAGGGGAAGATCACGCACTTCGTCACCGGGGTCGGGACGGGCGGCACCATCTCCGGTACAGGGCGGTATCTGAAGGACGCGAGTGACGGCAGGGTCCAGGTCATCGGCGCCGACCCGGAGGGGTCCGTGTACTCCGGCGGATCCGGGCGGCCGTACCTCGTGGAGGGCGTCGGCGAGGACTTCTGGCCCACCGCCTACGACCGGACCGTCGCGGACGAGATCGTCGCCGTCTCCGACAAGGACTCCTTCCAGATGACGCGACGCCTCGCGAAGGAGGAAGGGCTGCTCGTCGGCGGGTCCTGCGGGATGGCCGTCGTGGCGGCCCTGAAGGTGGCCTCGCGGCTCGGGCCGGATGATGTGGTGGTCGTGCTGCTGCCGGACAGTGGGCGCGGGTACCTCAGCAAGATCTTCAACGACGAGTGGATGGCTGACTACGGCTTCCTGGAGGACAGCGGGCCCAGCGCGCGTGTCGGTGATGTGCTCAGCGACAAGGCGGGCGGGACCATCCCCTCCCTCGTCCATATGCACCCGGACGAGACGGTCGGGGACGCGATCGAGGTGCTGCGCGAGTACGGCGTCTCGCAGATGCCGGTCGTCAAGCCGGGCGCCGGACACCCGGACGTGATGGCCGCCGAGGTCGTCGGCTCGGTCGTCGAACGGGAGCTGCTGGGAGCCCTGTTCAGCAAGTCGGCCTCCCTCGAGGACCCGCTGGAGAAGCACATGTCGGCGCCGCTGCCGCAGGTCGGCTCCGGTGAGCCGGTGGCCGACCTGATGTCCGTACTCGGGGCGGCCGACGCGGCCATCGTGCTGGTCGAGGGCAAGCCGACCGGGGTCGTCAGCCGTCAGGACCTGTTGTCCTTCCTGGCGAAGAGCAACCGGCAGTAGGAATTCCGGTGAACTGCGCGTGCCGGAGCGGAACTTCCGGCACGCGTGACCCGTGCGGAACTTCGCGGAAGTGGTACGAGCGCGTCACGTCCGCGCAGCACCGGCTTAACACGGGTCCGGCACTGTTGTGGATGTCGGCAAGGGCGGGAGCGGCTCCCCGCTCGGGCCGACGCCGAACGGCGCCAAGGACCTCCGGAGCGGCTCCCGGACCTCCATGGACGCCACGGACGCGTAAGCCCGGCCCTGACCCGGCCCGCGTCCCTCGCGGGGACCGCCGTCGTCCCGCCCCCCGTTCACGGGGGTGCGGCGGTCCCCGCGCATAGTTTTTTCTACGCGCGCGATTCCCCGTACGGCGCGGGGGTCACCCACAAGCGCCCCCCTTTACGGCGGAGAAGTCAGTCTTCCCAGTCCGAGCTCGACTTGGCCTTGCCGCGGCCGAACAGCGGGGTATGGCGGGACACTTGGACCACGTTGACGCCCACGATGCCCGTCCAGGCGATGAGGAGGCCGGGCAGGTCCGCGACTCCTCCGCCGATTGCGGACAGGGGGACCGCGAGGACCAGGGAGACTATGCCGAAGCCGAAGCGCTCGCCCCAGGAGTCGTTGGACTGCGGGGAACGTGCGCCCCGGGCCACCACCATCTGCTGTTCCGCGAGCTGTCGTCGTACCCGGCGCTCGATGGCGCCGTCCATGCGCTGCTCGACCTTCTCCAGGAAGGAGTCGACCAGCGCCGAGTCGTACTCGTCGCCCAGTTCCCTGCGGGCGTGCAGGGTGGCGTCGAGTTCTTTTTTGAGTTCGGCGTCGCGGGCATCCATACCGGTCATGTGTTCACCGTAAGGAGCCCGGGCCCGCTTGGCACTGGGGTTAGCCCCCCCTGTCCGCGCTGGGCCGTGCCCCCGGCCGTCACCCGGCTGCCGCCCTGCCGGGGCTCCCGGCCGCTATGCCGTCAGACCTTTCTCCTCGGCGTACGTGTTCGCCACGTCCTCGGGGTCCTTCTTGTCCTTGTCGACCTGGCGGTTGAGTTCGGTGAGGTCCGCGGTGGTGAGGACGTTGCCGAGTTCGGCGAGGGCTTTGCGGACGGTCGAGTCGGCCCTGCGGTCGGCGATCAAGGGGACGATGTGCTGGCCGGGGATCAGGTTCTTGGGGTCGGTGAGGACGACCCACTGGTTCTCCTGGATGTCGGTGTCGGTGGTGAAGAGGTTCGCCACGTCCACGTCGCCCTTCTTGAGAGCGCCCTTCACCAACGGGCCCGAGGAATCAAGGGACTTGAACTCCTTGAACTCGACCCCGTACACGTCCTTCAGACCCACCACGCCGACCTCGCGTGTCTTGACCTCGGGCGCGGCGCCGATGACGAGCTTGCCGTTCTGCTTCTTCAGATCGGCCAGGGAGGCGAGGCCGTACTTCTCGGCGGTCTCCCGCGTGACGGCGAACGCGTCGGAGTCCTCGGCCTTGCCGTACGGCAGCACCTGGAGCCCGGCGGGCAGGGCCATCGCGAGGGCGTTCTGCATCTCGCCCTCCTCGGTGGCCTGCGACTTGGGGTCGACGTAGTGGAGCAGTGCGCCCTGGTACTCGGGGAGCAGGTCGATGTCGCCGCCCTTGATGGCGGGGATGAGGATCTCGCGGGTGCCGAGGTTGGGGCGGACGGTCGTTTTGACGCCCGCGGCGTCGAGTACGGCCGCGTAGAGGTAGCCGAGGACCTGGTTCTCGGTGAAGTTGGCGGTGCCGATGGTGATGCCGCTCTTGCTGGATCCGCCACCGGTGCCGGCGCCGCCCTCGCCGTCGAGCGAGGTGATGCCACTGCTGCAGGCGGCGAGCGCGGGGACGGAGGCGGCGGCGAAGAGGCCGCCGAGGAGGGTGCGTCGGTTCATCAGAGGTGCTCCTAGGCCTTAGGCCGGGCGGTGGCGGAAGAGGGCGCGCTGGAGGGCGGAGAGGGCGAGGTCCAGGGCTACGGCGACCACGGCGACCAGCACCGCGCCGCCCAGCACCTGCACGAGGTCGCGCTGGGCCAGGCCGTCGAACACGTACCGGCCCAAGCCGCCGAAAGACACGTACGCGGCGATGGTGGCCGTCGCCACCACCTGGATGAGGGCGAGGCGCAGGCCGGTCATGATCAGGGGGAGCGCCAGGGGCAGCTCGACCTGGAAGAGGACCTGGTGCCAGCGCATGCCCTGGCCGCGCGCGGCGTCCTTCACGTCGGGGTCGACGGCGTTCATGCCCGCGTATGTGTTCGTGACGATCGCCGGGACGGCGAGGGCGACCAGTGCGACGTACACCGGCCACATCGACAGTCCGCTGGCGAGGAAGACCAGGACGACCAGGCCGACGGTCGGGAGCGCGCGGCCGAAGGACGAGAGGTTGATCGCGACGAACGCGCCGCGTCCGGTGTGCCCGATGAGCAGGCCCAGGGGGAGAGCGATCGCGGCGGCCACGAGGGTGGCGAGGAGCGAGTACTGGAGATGTTCGGCGAGGCGGTGGCCGATGCCGTCGGAGCCGGACCACTGCTCGCCGCTGACCAGCCAGTTGCCGAGGTTCTTGAAGAGTTCGTACATGGGCTCAGGCCGCCCTTTGCTTCCGGTGGGTCCATGGCGTGAGTACGTACTGGAGGGCGACCAGCAGCGCGTCCGCGACCAGTGCCAGCAGCAGGGTGAGGGCGACGCCGACGATCACCGGTGTGGGGTAGTTGCGCTGGAAGCCGTCGGTGAAGAGCTGGCCGAGGCCGCCGTCGCCGATGTAGGTCGCCACGGAGACGAGCGAAATGGACATGACCGTCGCGATACGGACGCCCGCCATGATCACCGGGAGCGCCAGGGGGAGTTCGACGGTGAGGAGGGTGCGGAAGGGGCGGGTGCCCATGGCCTTCGCGGCCTCTTTGGTCTTCGTCGGTACCGAGTCCAGGCCCTCGACGGTGTTCCTGAGCAGGACGACGAGGGTGTAGATCGTCAGGCCGATGACCGTGGTGGTGCGGGTGAGTCCGCTCACGGGCAGCAGGAGCACGAAGATCGCGATCGACGGGATCGTGAACAGGACGTTGGAGAGGCCGAGGAGGAGGCCGCGCAGGGGGCGGATCCGGTGGGCGACCACGGCCAGGGGGAGGGAGATCAGCAGTCCGAAGAAGACGGCGGAGAGGGCGGCCTGGAGGTGGGAGACGGTGAGGGTGGTGAGGTCGTCGGTGTGGTCGCCGATCCACGACCAGTCGATGCTCATACGGCGGCGCCCGATGTGCTGTGCGCGCTGTGCGCCTCGCCCGCGTGCTCGTGGATCTCGGCGCGGGAGGTGACGCCGGTGAGGACGCCTTCTGCGTCGACACGTGCCACCAGTGCGGTCGGGGAGGCGATGGACTCGTTGAGCGCGGCGAGCAGGGAGTCGGTGTCCCGAAGGGGTCGTACGGGGATTTCCGCGTCCTCGCTGCGCCAGGCCTGGGGCTTGCGTGCCTCGTCCAGGACGAGCTTCCAGGTGCCGCCCTCGGGCGCCGGTGCCTGCGGTACGTCCGCGAGCGTCGTCAGCGACAGGAGCTTCAGCCCTCGCTCGGCGCCCAGGAAGTCCGCCACGAACTCGTCCGCCGGGCGCGCCAGCAGCTCCGCGGGGGCCGCGCACTGGACGAGGTGGCCGCCGGTGCGGAAGATCGCAATGCGGTCGCCTAGCCGTACCGCCTCGTCGACGTCGTGCGTGACGAAGACGATCGTCTTGCTCAACTCCTTCTGGAGCCGGATCAGTTCGTCCTGGAGCTGAGTGCGGACGACGGGGTCGACCGCGCCGAACGGTTCGTCCATGAGGAGGACGGGCGGGTCGGCGGCGAGGGCGCGGGCCACGCCGACGCGCTGCTGCTGGCCGCCGGAGAGCTGGTGCGGGTAGCGCTTCCCGGCCTCGGCCGTCAGACCGACCGTCTCCAGGAGCTCTGCCGCCCGCGCCCGCCCCTTTCTACGGCCCCAGCCGAGGAGCAGCGGCACGGTCGCGATGTTGTCGAGCACCGTGCGGTGCGGGAACAGGCCCGACTGCTGGATGACGTAACCGATGGAGCGGCGGAGTTCCGCGGCGTCCTGTTCCAGCACGTCACGGCCGCCGACGCGGATGGTGCCGGAGGTCGGATCGACCATCCGGTTGACCATGCGCAGCGTCGTTGTCTTACCGCAGCCGGAAGATCCCACGAGGACGGTCACGCCGCCCTCGGGCATCTCCAGGGAGAGGTCGTGCACCGCCGTGGTGCCGTTCGGGAAGCGCTTGTGGACCGCATCGAACTGGATCATGTGGTGTCCCTTGCCCGGCATGCATATCGTCATGCAGAGTTCTTGGTGTCTGAATAGGTTGTCAACACTCCGACGTAAAACGCCGGTTACAGATGACCGCCAGGCAAGATCGGATGTCTGAGTTTGAGGGGAGTTCGTGCGTGATGTCGTCTCGGATCGTGGACATTCCGGGGGCCGCCGACTCGGACTCCGGCGCCCTTACGCCCGGTCTGGTCGTCCTCGACGGGTACGGCACCGGCGTCGCCGACATCGTGCGCCTCGCCGACGGAGCCGCCCGGCCCGTCCCCGGCACCGAGGCGATGAAGCGCGTCGAGGAGTCCTGGGACGCGGCCCGGCGGATCGCCGCGACCGGGCGCGTGTACGGCCGCTCGACCGGCGTCGGCGCCAACCGCAACGAGGACGTGCCGACCGAGGCGGCGGCCGGCCACGGTCTGCGCCTGCTGCGCAGCCACGCCGGGGCGATCGGCGCGGAGCTGCCCGCCCGGCAGGTGCGCGCGATGCTGGCCGTACGGGCGAATCAGCTGCTCGCGGGCGGCGCGGGCCTACGGCCCACCGTCGTCACGGCACTGTGCGAGGCACTGGAGACCGGGGCGTACCCGGTCGTGAACGAGTTCGGCTCGGTGGGCACGGGGGACATCGCGGCCCTTGCCCAGGTGGGGCTAGCGTTGGCGGGGGAGCATCCATGGCGGGAGGCTGAGGTCGGGTGGCGTGGGGCGGGAGCGGGTGGACCGGGGGCCGATGGGCAGGGAGCGCACGGGCTGGAGGCAGACGGCCAGGGAACGCGCGAGCCAGAAACGGACCGGCTGGGAGTGCACGGGCCGGGGGCAGCCGGGCTCGGAGCGCACGGGCCGGAGGCGGACGCGCGGCGAGTGCGCGGGCAGGGTGCGGACCGGCAAGGAGCGCGCGAGCCAGGACTGGACGCGCAGGGAGCGCGCTCGCCAGCCGCGGGCGCTCCCGAGGCGCAGCCGCTCGACAACAACGACGCGCTCGCCCTCATCAGCAGCAACGCCCTCACCCTCGGTCAGGCCGCGCTCGCCCTGCATGAGTTGCGCGGGCTGATCGGGGCCACGCAGGTCGTGGCCGCGTTGTCCCTGCTCGCGGTGGACGGCTCGCACGAGGCGTACGCGGCGCCCGTGCACGCCGCGCGCCGGCATCCCGCTACGGCCGAAGTGGCGCGCCGTATGCGGGAGTTGATCGGTGCCGCCGACCGGCCGACGCCGCCGCTCGGGCGCCTTCAGGACCCGTACGGATTCCGCTGTCTGCCCCAGATCCACGGCCCCGCGCTCGACGCCGCCGACGCCCTCGAAGAGGTGCTGACCGTCGAGATCAACGCCGCCGCCGAAAACCCGCTGATCTCCGCCGAGGACATGGCCGCATACCACCACGGCGGCTTCTACCAGGCCGGACTCGCCCTGGCCCTCGACCACTTCAGGCTCTCCCTCACCCAGGTCGCGCGGCTGTCGACATCCCGCCTCTCGACCTTGAACGAACCCGCCTACACCCGGCTGCGCCCCTTCCTCGCCGACCCCGAGCCCGCGTCCTCCGGCGTGATGATCCTGGAGTACGCCGCCGGGGCCGCCCTCGGTGATCTGCGTGCCTTCTCCGCGCCCGCCTCGCTCGGCCACGCTGTACTCTCCCGAGGCGTCGAGGAGCAGGCGAGCTTCGCCTCGCTCGCCGCACGTCAGACGTTGCGCGCCTGCGACGCGTACCGTCTCGTCGTCGGCTGCGAACTCGTCGCCGCCGTACGGGCCTTGCGGCAGCGTGAGCTGCGGCCGGGCCCGGAATTGCCGGTGGGCCGGGCGCTGGAACTCGCCGAGTCGGTGCTCGACGCGGACCAGACCGACCGGCCGCTCACGGACGATGTGACGGCGGCGGCCGCACTGCTCGACCGGTTCACGGACATCTGGAGGGGGAGCACGGCATGAGCGTGGACAGGGATACGGGCACGACGACGGGTGTGGACGGAGACGCGGGCGTGGACAGGGACATGAAGGCGGCGGACAGTCCTGCCGCGCGGCTGCAGGCCCTCTTCGAGGGGCACCGGCTGACGCCGACGCAGCGGCGTATCGCGCACTGCATGGTGCGGCGGGCCGCCGACGTGCCTTTCCTGTCGAGCGTCGAACTCGCCGAACTCGCCGGTGTCAGCCAGCCCTCCGTCACCCGCTTCGCCGTCGCCCTCGGCTTCGACGGCTACCCGGCGCTGCGCAAACACCTGCGGGAGGTCGCGCCCACCGGTCCTGTCACGGACACCGCCTCGTACAACGAGTACCAACAGGCCGTCGAGGCCGAGATCGAGAACCTGCGGCATCTGGCCTCCGTACTGGCCGATCCGCGGCCGGTGGAGCGCGCGGGGCGGCTGCTCGCGGCGTCCCGTCCGCTGCCGGTGCTCGGGCTGCGGGCGGCGGCGTCCCAGGCGTACGGCTTCTCGTACTTCGCGGCCAAGGTCCATCCGGACGTACGGCTGCTGAACGAGGGCGGCACGATGGTCCACGACCGGATCGACTCGGCGGTACGGGCCGGGGCCACGGCTCTGCTGTGCTTCGCGCTGCCGCGTCATCCGCGCGAGGTCGTGGACACCCTGGCGTATGCGAAGGAGGCCGGGCTGACCGTGGTGACCGTCGCGGACTCGGCGTTCGCGCCGGTGGCGAAGGCGTCGGATCTGCTGCTGCCCGCCGCGGTGGGTACGGGGCTCGCCTTCGACACGGCCTGTGCGCCCATGCTGCTCGGGCGGGTGCTGCTGGAGGCCATGTGCGACGACCTTCCGGACGCGCAGGCGCGGTTGGAGGAGTTCGACGGGCGGGCGGCGGCGCGGGGCTTGTTCGTTGAGTAGAGGGCTTGTTCGTTGAGTGGTCGCCTTGTTAAGACTCGTCTCACCTTCGGTCGCTAACCTGCGCGGCCGAAGAGATTGCGGTCCTTCGGACGAGGAGGCGGGAAGGTGACGCGCGGAGGTCAGGGACTGGCTCGGGTGGCCGTCGTCGTACGGGCCGGGGCTGCGCCGATGTGGTGGCTGGGTGTGCTGGCCGCGGGCATCGGCCTGGCGGTTCCGGGGGTGACCGGGCGTCGGATCGGGGTGATGGCGGGGGCGGCGTTGTTCCTCGTCGTGGCGGCCTTGGTGGCGTTGCTGCGCAGGAAGCGGTACGTGGCTCTGGCGGGCGCCGCTGCCCGAGCGGGCAAACACGATGTGCTCCAGGACCGGGCTGTGACCGCGCGCAACTGGCGCCGGGGGCATCGGTGGTGGTTGCTGCTCGCGTTCTTGGCCGCGCTGGGGAGTGCGTTCGCGGTGCCCGCGGCCGGGGGCATGCTGCTCGCCGGTGCGGGCGTCGGGCTGCGCCTGAAGGCGGCGTGGTTGGGCAGCGTTGAGCGCGGCCGCGAGGAGTTGCTGTGGGTCCGCGTCGACTGGCTCGGGCGTGGGGCGGGTGCCCCGGCGGGTAAGCGGGTGAAGGCTTACCGGGCCACCGGGATCGCGGCGGGCGACGCCGCGCCGGGTGGGGCGCGGCGTCGGGGTGGCGTGCTGGTGTAGTGGGTGGGTTTCTTCTCCCACCCACGCACCGCCCGTTTCAACTTGGCTGTCCTGTGCGGGTTTCCTGTGGGGGTGCTCGCCGTTGGCGGCTGCAGGCCGCGGCCGTGAAATCGGCCAGGCATGCCTTGGCCTGCGGCCCACCGCCGAGCGTCAGCCGTTGGCCAGGGGCCGGGGGCAGGGACGCTGCCCCCGGCCCCTGGCCCCCTACTACTCCTCGCCCCGTACCCGAAGCACCACCTTGTTCACCGCCCACAAACCCACGCCGATCGCCAGCAGTACCGCCGCGCGGATGTACACGTCCGCCGGGCGGTCGGCCAGCGGGCTGGCCAGGATCAGGGCCGTGATCGCGCCCAGGACCGGGAGGAACGTGGGGGTGCGGAAGTGGGCGTGGTCCACGGGGTCGCGGCGGAGGACCAGGACCGCGATGTTGACCACGGCGAAGACGCACAGCAGGAGGAACGCTGTGGTGTCGCCCAGGCCCTCGATCTCGCCCGTGGAAACCAGGCCGATCGCGAGCACGGTGACGAAGACGATGCCGACCACGGGGGTTCGGCGGCGGCGCAGAACGCGGCCCATGCCACGGGGCAGGATGCGTTCGTTGGCCATGCCGTAGCACAGGCGTGAGGCCATCATGATGTTGATCAGCGCGGAGTTGGTGACGGCGAACAGCGCGATGAGCGCGAAGAGTTTGTGCGGGAAGTCGACGCCGCCTGCCTTCACGACCTCGAGAAGCGGCCCGCTGGATCCCTCCAGCACCTTGTGGTCGACCAGGAGCGACGATACGAGCGCCACCAGCACGTAGATCGTGCCCGTCACCGCCACCCCGATGAAGATCGCCCGCGGGAAGGTCCGTACGGGATCCTTCGTCTCCTCCGCCATGTTGACCGAGTCCTCGAAGCCCACGAACGCGAAGAAGCCCAGCGCCGTGGCCCCCAACACGCTGGTGATCAGGGCGTATCCGCTGCCGCTCGCCTCGAACTCGCCCAGCCGGGACGGCTCTCCATCACCCGTCAGCACGGCGTACGCGCCGATCGCGAGGATGATCGCCAGGCCCGTCAGCTCGACCAGGGTCAGGACGACGTTCGTCTTCACCGACTCCGAAACGCCCCGCAGGTTCAGGCCGGCGAGGAGCAGGATGAAGCAGATCGCGATGAGCGTCGGCGGGAGTGCGTCTCCCGTCAGCTCGGAGAGATAGTCGCCGCTGAACGCGCGGGCCGCCGCACTCGCGGACGACAGGCCCGAGGCCATCACCATGAAGGCGACGATGAAGGTGATGAACGGGACCTTGAAGGCCTTCTGCGTGTAGAGGGCCGCCCCGGCCGCCTTCGGGTACTTGCCGACGAGTTCGACGTACGACGCCGCCGTCAGGATCGCCACGACGAAGCCGATGACGAACGGCAGCCACAACGCCCCGCCGACCTTCCCCGCGACGGCGCCGGTGGTGGCGTAGATGCCGGTCCCGAGAATGTCGCCGATCACGAACAGGACCAGCAGTTTGGGGCCGATGGCGCGCTTGAGCCCCGGTTCCTCGGCGGGCGACTGCGCGCCCGTGGTGGTTTCGGTGGTGGACAAGAGAACCTCCCCCGGTCGGTGATCCGTCCGGGGGAGTTCTGCCCGGTCGTGTGGCCGGGATGCGTGCGGGTGCGATTCTCAGAGCTTCACCTGAGGTTCCGTCAGGCCGTCAGACTTCCAGGTCCGCCTCGATCTTCTTCAACTGGTGGCGTGCCATCGCCAGGTTGGCCCGCTTGGAGTCGAGGACCAGATAGAGGAAGAGGCCGTTGCCGCCGCGGCCGGTGAGCAGGCGGATCAGGTGGTACTGGTCGGACAGGGTGATCAGGATGTCCTCGATCTCGCCCTTCAGGCCCAGGTGTTCCATGGTGCGGAGCTTGGCGCGTACGACGTCGGTGTTGCCGGCGGCGGCGACGTTGAGGTCGAAGCTCTTGCTGCCGCCCAACGTGCCCAGCGCCATGCCGCTGGTGTAGTCGACGAGCGCGGCTCCGGTCGCGCCCTCTATGGAGGCGAGGGCTTCCTTCAGCGTGGTTTCGGTGTTGGCCATGGTGTGCGGTCCTCTCAACTCTCGTTGGTGGTAGGGGTGTTGGTGGTGGTTCGGCCGGTGGTCCGGTTGGTGCTCCGCCCGTTTGCCTGTGCGCTGCCTGCGGTCTGCGCAGCTCGCGAGGCGGACTGGGCGGTCTGTGTGGTCCGTGGGGTTCTGGCTCGTGGGGGCTTGGCGGGGCGCGTCGGAAGTGCGGACTTGTCCGTGGTCGAGGTCGGGGTCGGGGTCGTGTTCTTGGTCGTGGAGGTGGCCTTCGGTAGGGCTTTGCCTTCGGCGGTGGCTGCAGCGGTTCGCGGAGGTCGTGCGGTGCGGGCCGTTGCCGCGTCGGCCAGCTCGCCGATACGGGTCGCGGCGCGGCGTCCCTCCAGGTGCAGGCGGCCGACGTTGACCCGGTCCTGCGCCAGCAGCGTCAGTACGGCCGAGGAGCCGGCCGAGTACGTCGCCACATAGCCGTGCGTGCCGCGTACGAGCAGCTCGCGGAGGTCGCCCCGGCCGGTGGCGTCCGCCAGCCGCACGGCGACGCCCAGTGCGGCGGCGGTCAGCGCGGCCAGGCCCTCCGGTTCCACGCCCGGCGTGTCCTGGGCGATGACCAGGCCGTCGACGCTGGCCGCGAGCGCGCCGGTCAGCTGAGGTACGCGGGCCCGTAACCGGTGGAGTTCGTCGAGGACTTCGGCCTCCGCCGCCATGAGCAGTCTCCTCTCGGCACGCTGTCGAAGCGCGCGGATCACAGGGCCTCCAGGGCGTCTCTCAGGCGGCGCAGCAGAGCGACGTCGGGGTCGGCCGAAGATTGGATGAGCAGGGCTGACGCGGGGTCCAGGGCGGGTGGCGGGTGCTCGGGGGCCGGGTCCGCTCGGAGTGGCCCCGGTGGCTCGGGTAGCCGGGGCGTTTGGGATGCCTGGGACCGCCGGGATTGCTGGTGCGCCATGACCGCCTTGGGCTTTTTGGGCGGCTGGGAAGGCGTCGTCACGATGCCCGCCGTGGCGAGCCTGCGCAGTTCGACCAGGGTGTGGAAGGCGGGGCGGCCCAGGGCGAGAGAGATGTCGGCGGCCGTGCGGACCCCGTTGACCTGGTCGAGTACCGCCTCCTGGCGGGCCGGGACCGGCGGCTCGGCGGCACGGTCGGTCCGTACCAGCGGGGCGGTGTCCGTCGCCGGGTCGGGCCAGATGCGGTGCAGCAGCTCACGGCGGCGCAGGGTCTCGCGCTCCAGGGCGGCCACCGGTACGGGGCGTACCGGCCCGAGCCAGTGCGCGGCCTCGTACCGAAAGCGCGCCGGGGCGCTGGACGGCCCCAGAACGAAGTACGCCGCGTCGAACAGCGCCGCCACGTGGCACAGCTCCAGCACGCCCTCGGCCACCCGGCCGCTGTCCACCAGAAACCGCCCGACCTGCCCGTCCGCCCCGGCCCTCGCGACCGCCTCCCGCCAAGCCCCGGCATCCAGAACGCCGCCGCTGGTGAGCAGCACATCGAGCCCCGGACTCTCCGGGCTCTCGGCGTACGTGACCCGGCCGTCGATGAGATGGAGCGCGCCGCGCTCGCGCAGCAGTACCCCGGTGGCACGCTCCTCGGCGAGCCGGCGCAGCATCGGCGAGACGCCGGGGCCGAACGAGCGGCGCCGCAAGGGCAGTCTGGGCGGAGGCGTGCTGACCACGGTCATCCCAGCACCAGCCGTCCGGCCATCTCGCCGAGCCGTATGCGGGCCAGCGCGAGGTTGCCGTCCGAGCGGGCCAGCCACAGGTGCAGGAAGACGCTGCTGTCGAAGCTCGTCGCCACGAACCGCAGGACGTGGTACGTGTCGACGTTGCTGATGATCAGGTCCTCGACCGGCGGGTCCTGCGCTGCCTGGTCCGGTCCCGCCTCCGGTGCGAACGCCCGGTGCTCCGCCGCGAGCCGCGCCAGCTCCGCCGCCTCCGCCGCGGTCGTCTCGTGGTCACCGCCCGGGGCGTCCCCGACCGTGCCCAGTGCCAGGCCGCTGGTCCAGTCGACCACCGCGGCGCCCAGGGCACCGGGCAGCCTCATGGCCTCCAGCAGACACTCGTCGATTCCGGGCACCTGGGCTCCCCTCCCGCCTCGGGTACGGCTCGGTGACGAAGAAGCTACGCACCGTGTGCGCGAGAGGTGAGCGTTCTGGCATTTTCCAGCGGAACATGCGCCCGCTGACTAAGGTGGGTCAACTGGCCTTGTGGCGGGGTGCGTTGATGCCCGGGCTGCCGATGGTGGTCTGACGTGGGCAGATGGCTCCGGGCGCCGGGTCCGGAGCCGCGTGCCACTGCGTCAATCCGGCGCCCACGCATGGCTGAGTTGAAGCACGGCGCACGCTCGTGCGCCGGGGTGCGATGTGCGCCGAGCGCCGTTTCCGGTGACTACAGCTCCGACAGGCCGCCCGCATGGCCCCCGCCCGACTCCGCCACGATCTCCTCCAGAGTCTGCGGAGTCCGTACGGTCGCGAACCGCACCCCGCCTTCCCTGTCCGGCCCGAACCCGTAAATCCCCGGCCGCGGAAGCGAGTTGTACGCGTAGTGGTGTGCGAAGTTGTACGCCCCCGTGTCCAGCGCGGCCACGTAGTCGCCCTGTTCGAGCAGCGGCAGCGCACGCCCCTCTGCCAGCAGGTCACCCGCGAAGCAGGCGGGACCCGCCACGTCCTGTACGACCTCGGGCCCGGCCTTGGGGCGCCCCTTCGCGTCGTACGCCTCCACCCGCAGAGGCCACGTCGCCGGCGCGTACACCGTGCGGGTCGCCACCTGCACGCCCGCGTGCGTCACCGCGATCGCGCGCCCGCCGGCGCTCTTCGCGTACTCGACCCGTGCCAGCGTCACCCCGTGCTTGGCGAGCAGTGACCGTCCGAACTCCGTGACCAGCCCGTATCGCCCGTCGAACAGCCCCGGCACGGTCTCGGCCAGCAGCCGCGCGTACTCCGCGTAGGCCGGGCTCTGGGCGTCCGAGTGGTAGTTCACCGGCAGCCCGCCGCCGATGTCGAGCGTGTCGATCTGCCGGCGACCGGCGCGCTGGTTGATCTCCTCGGCGAGCTCGTACGTCTGCGCCGCCCCGCGCGCCAGCAGCTCCAGTGGTATCCCCTGCGAACCGGAGTGCGCGTGCAGCCGGGTCAGCCACGGCCGGTCCAGATACGCCCGTACGACCCACTCGCGCGCCCCCTCGTCCCGCAGCGCCACCCCGAACTTCGAGGTCGCCGTCGCCGTGGACAGCGCCTCGATCGAACCCCCGCCGACCTGCGGATTCACCCGCAGCCCGATGGGTGACCGGGTGGCCGCCGACTGGACCAGGCCGTCGATGCGGGCCAGCTCCTGCGGGTTGTCGGCGTTGATCGCGATGCCGAGCGCCAGCGCCTCCCGTAGCTCCGCCGGGGTCTTGGCCGGGGAGTCGAGGACCGTACGGGACGGGGGCACCCCGGCCGCGCGGGCGAGAGCCAGTTCGCCGGCGCTCGCCACCTCCGCGCCGAGGCCCTCCTCGTGCAGCAGCCGCAGTACCGGCACGAGCGGGGTCGCCTTCACCGCGAACGCGTGCAGCACGGGCGTACCCGGTGCGACCACCGCGTCGAAGGCCGCGCGCAGTGCCGCCGCCGAGCTGCGGATGCCGGTGATGTCGAGGAGCCCGACGAGGGGAGTGGCGGGGCCCACGAGCCCTTGCTCCACGGCCGCGCGGACGGCGTTGTCCCGTCGCGCGGCCCCGTTTGCCGCCGTATCCGCCGCGTCTTGCGCCTCGCCCGATGGGTGCGTGTCCCCTGTGTATGCCGTCATGGATTCCAGCCAAACACCCGTACGGCGCCGACGCCGACGCAGGGGGCGTATTGACTAGTTCTATTCATCAAGCCAGGATGTGAATATCTCTGCAATCAGCCCGCCGGGAGGCAGCCCATGTCAGGACCACGCCCTGTCCGAGCACCGCGCGGTACGGAACTGAGCGCCCTGGGATGGCAGCAAGAAGCCGCCCTGCGGATGCTGCAGAACAACCTCGACCCCGAGGTCGCCGAGCACCCCGACAAGCTCGTCGTCTACGGCGGCACCGGCAAGGCCGCCCGCGACTGGCGCTCCTTCGACGCCATGGTCCGTACGCTGCGCACCCTCAAGCAGGACGAGACGATGCTCGTCCAGTCCGGCCGCCCGGTCGGCGTCATGCAGACCCACGAGTGGGCGCCGCGCGTGCTCATCGCCAACTCGAACCTCGTGGGCGACTGGGCGAACTGGGAGGAGTTCCGGCGCCTGGAGCAGCTCGGACTCACCATGTACGGCCAGATGACGGCTGGCTCGTGGATCTACATCGGTACGCAGGGCATCCTGCAGGGCACCTACGAGACCTTCGCCGCGGTCGCCGCCAAGCGGTTCGGGGGTTCGCTCGCCGGGACGATCACACTCACCGCCGGACTCGGTGGCATGGGCGGCGCCCAGCCGCTCGCCGTGACGATGAACGACGGCGTCGCCATCTGTATCGACTGCGACCCGCGGGCCATCGAGCGCCGTATCGAGCACCGGTACCTGGACGTACGGGCCGACTCCCTCGAGCACGCCCTCCAACTGGCCGTAGAGGCGCGCGACGCCCGGCGCCCGCTGTCGATCGGGCTGCTCGGCAACGCCGCCGAACTGCTGCCGCGCATGCTCGCCGAGGGCGCCCCCGTCGACATCGTGACCGACCAGACCTCGGCCCACGATCCGCTGTCCTACCTGCCGCTCGGCGTGGACTTCGACGACATGGCCTCGTACGCGGCCAAGGACCCCGCCGGGTTCACTACCCGTGCCCGCGAGTCCATGGCCCGGCATGTAGAGGCCATGGTCGGCTTCATGGACGCCGGTGCCGAGGTCTTCGACTACGGCAACTCCATCCGTGGCGAGGCCCAACTCGTCGGCTACGAGCGGGCGTTCGCCTTCCCCGGGTTCGTGCCCGCCTACATCCGGCCGCTGTTCTGCGAGGGCAAGGGCCCCTTCCGGTGGGCCGCGCTGTCCGGTGAGGCCTCGGACATCGCCAAGACCGACAAGGCGATCCTCGACCTCTTCCCCGAGAACGAGTCCCTCCACCGCTGGATCAAGATGGCGGGTGAGCGGGTGCACTTCCAGGGGCTTCCGGCGCGGATCTGCTGGCTCGGGTACGGGGAGCGGGACCGGGCGGGTGAGCGCTTCAACGACATGGTCGCGAGCGGGGAGTTGGCGGCGCCGCTGGTGATCGGGCGCGACCACCTCGACAGCGGCTCCGTGGCCTCCCCGTACCGCGAGACCGAAGCCATGCTGGACGGCTCCGACGCGATCGCCGACTGGCCGCTACTGAACGCCATGGTGAACATCGCGTCGGGGGCGTCCTGGGTCTCCCTTCACCATGGGGGCGGAGTGGGGATGGGGCGGTCCATCCATGCGGGGCAGGTGTCCGTGGCCGACGGCACGGCGCTGGCCGGGGAGAAGATTCGCCGGGTGCTGACGAATGACCCGGGGATGGGTGTCATCCGGCATGTGGACGCCGGGTACGACATCGCGGCGTCGGTGGCGGATGAGCGGGGCGTGCGGGTGCCTATGCGGGAGGGCGAGTGAGCTTGCCTGTCGGTGGGGGGCGGGATTCTTCCCCAACCCCGCCCCTTCCCGAAACTGGGGGCGCTGCCCCCGGGCCCTGCTGGGGGCTCCGCCCCCGGACCCCCGATCGGCCTGAACGGCCTCGTCCTCAATCGCCGGACGGGCTGGTTGGGTTCCACGAGATGTGGCGTGACCTCAGCCCCATCGGGCGCCACCCCGCCTCCGGTGGCTACCGGCGGTTCGCCTGGACCGGGGCCGATGTCGAGTGTCGGGCCTGGTTCGAGGCGCAGGCCCGGGCTCGAGGGCTTGCCTACGAGGTGGACCGGAACGGGAATCAGTGGGCCTGGCTCGGGGATCCCGAGGCCGGGGGCGCTGTCGTCACCGGGTCCCATCTTGACTCCGTCCCCGATGGCGGCGCCTTCGACGGTCCCCTCGGTGTCGTGTCCTCCTTCGCCGCGCTGGATGAACTGCGGAGCAGGAACGTGCAGTTCAGCAAGCCTCTCGCCATCGTGAATTTCGGGGACGAGGAAGGTGCCCGGTTCGGGCTGGCCTGTGTCGGGTCGCGGCTCGCGGCCGGAGAGCTCACCGTCGAGCAGGCGCATCGGCTCAGGGACGCCGACGGTGTCAGCCTGCCGACGGCGATGGAGAGTGCCGGGTACGACCCGGACGCCATCGGGGCGGACCCGGAGCGGCTCGACCGGATCGGGGCGTTCGTCGAGCTGCATGTCGAGCAAGGGCGTGCTCTTGACCTGACAGGCGACCGGGTCGGGATCGCCAGCGCCATCTGGCCGCACGGGCGGTGGCGGTTCGACTTCCGGGGTGAGGCCAACCACGCGGGGACCACTCGGCTCGTGGACCGCCGCGACCCCATGCTGTCGTACGCGGAGACCGTGCTCGCTGCCCGCCGGGAAGCCCAACTCGCCGGTGCCGTCGCCACCTTCGGCAAGATCTCCGTCGAGCCGAACGGCGTCAACGCCATCCCCTCCCTCGTCCGCGGCTGGCTCGACTCCCGTGCCGCGGACCAGGCGAGCCTCGACACCGTCGTCAGCGGCATCGAGCGGTCGGCCCGCGAGTACGCCGACGCCCACGGCATCGAACTCGACATCGTCCGCGAGTCGTTCACCCCCGTCGTCGAGTTCGACCACGCCCTGCGCGACGAACTCGCCCGCATCCTGGGAACCGGCACGGACCTCAAGGTCCCCGTCCTCGGCACGGGCGCCGGACACGACGCCGGCATCCTCTCCGGGCGCATCCCCACAGCCATGCTGTTCGTGCGCAACCCCACCGGCGTCTCGCACTCCCCGGCCGAGTACGCCACCGAGGACGACTGCGTGGCCGGGGTACTCGCCCTGGCCGACGTACTGGAAGGGCTGGCCTGCACGTGACCCACCCACACCCCCGCCCCCGCACGCAGACGTACTGGCTGGAGCACGCCTGGCTCGACTCGTTCGTCGAGCCAGGCGTGGCCGTCGAGGTCGCCGACGGCCGGATCGCGGCCGTTCGTACGGGCATCGACAGCCCGCCGCCGGGCGCCGAGGTGCTCCGCGGGCTGACGATCCCCGGTCTTGCGAACGCCCACTCGCACGCTTTTCACCGCGCTCTCCGCGGCACCGTCCAGGTCGGCTCCGGCACCTTCTGGACCTGGCGCGAGGTCATGTACGCCACCGCCGACCGGCTGACCCCGGACACGTACCACGCCCTCGCCCGCGCGGTGTACGCGGAGATGGCGCTCGCCGGAATCACCTGTGTCGGCGAGTTCCACTACGTCCACCACGCCCCCGGCGGCACCCCCTACGCCGACCCCAACGCGATGGGCGAGGCGCTCATCGACGCCGCCGCCGAAGCCGGTATCCGTATCACCCTCCTCGACACCGCCTACATTTCCTCCGGCTTCGGACAGCCGCCCAACACCCATCAGCTCCGCTTCTCCGACGGGAGCGCGAACGCCTGGGCGGAACGCTGTTCAGTTCTCAAGGACCGGGATCACCTGAGGATCGGTGCGGCCATCCACTCCGTACGGGCCGTGCCCGCGCGGGAGTTGGCCACGGTGGCGCGATGGGCCGAGGAGCGGCGGGCCCCGCTCCATGTGCACCTGTCCGAGCAGACGGCGGAGAACGACGCCTGCCGGGCCGCGCACGGCTGCACCCCCACCCGGCTGCTCGCCGACCACGGCGTGCTAGGCCCGCGCACGACGGGCGTCCACAACACCCACCTCACCGACGAGGACATCGCGCTGCTCGGCGACTCCACGACCGGCACGTGCATGTGCCCCACCACCGAACGCGACCTCGCCGACGGCATCGGCCCCGCCGCCGCCCTGCAGAAAGCAGGCTCGCCGCTCTCTCTCGGATCCGACAGCCACGCCGTCATCGACCTGCTCGAAGAGGCGCGCGCGATGGAGCTGAACGAGCGCCTGCGCACCCGTACACGCGGTCACTGGACGGCGGCTGCTCTCCTGCGGGCGGCCTCGGCGGGCGGCCATGCTGCCCTCGGCTGGGACGACGCGGGCATCATCGAGACCGGCGCGCTCGCCGACCTCACGACTGTCGCGCTCGACTCGGTCAGGACAGCGGGGCCGCTGCCCAGGCTCGGCGCCGAGACGGCCGTATTCGCCGCGACAGCGGCGGACGTACGGCACACGATCGTGGCCGGCCGGCACGTCGTACGAGACGGGGTCCACACGCTCGTCCCCGATGTGCCGCAAGCCCTCGCGCAGGCAGTCGAAGCCCTGCGCGCCTGACGACGACCGCCGAACCGCGCCCCCGCGAGGACGACATGAGCAGCCCGACGAGCATCCCCACAAGCAGTCCGACCACCGTCATCACCAACATCGCCAGCCTGGTCACCAACGACCCCTCCCTCGGTGACAATTCCCCCCTCGGTCTGATCCAGGACGCGGCCGTCGTCATCGAAGGCGACCGCGTCGCATGGACCGGTGAATCAAGGAAAGCACCCGCCACTGACAATCGGGTCGACGCTGGCGGCCGGGCGGTGATCCCGGGCTTCGTCGACTCCCACTCACACCTGGTCTTCGCGGGCGACCGCACGCAGGAGTTCAACGCCCGTATGTCGGGCCGGCCCTACAGCGCGGGCGGCATCCGTACGACGGTGGCCGCGACGCGCGCGGCGAGCGACGAGGAACTGGAGCGCAACCTCACCCGTTACCTCGCCGAGGCCCTCCGCCAGGGCACCACCACCTTCGAGACCAAGTCCGGCTACGGCCTCACCGTCGAGGACGAGTCCCGCGCCCTGCGCATCGCGTCCCGGCACACGGACGAGGTCACGTACATGGGCGCGCACATCGTGTCCCCCGACTACGCCGAAGACCCGGCGGCGTACGTAGCCCTCGTCACCGGCGAGATGCTCAACGCCTGTGCCCCGTACGCCCGTTGGATCGACGTCTTCTGCGAGAAGGGCGCCTTCGACGGTGACCAGGCCCGTGCGATCCTCACGGCGGGCAAGACGGCGGGTCTGCACCCGCGCATCCACGCCAACCAGCTCTCGTACGGCCCCGGCGTCCAGCTCGCCGTCGAACTCGACGCCGCGAGCGCCGACCACTGCACCCACCTCTCCGACGCGGACATCGACGCCCTGGCGAACAGCCGAACCGTCGCCACGCTGCTCCCCGGCGCCGAATTCTCCACCCGCGCCGAGTGGCCGAACGCCCGCCGCCTCCTCGACGCCGGCGTCACGGTCGCCCTCTCCACGGACTGCAACCCGGGCTCGTCCTTCACCTCCTCCGTCCCGTTCTGCATCGCACTGGCGGTACGGGACATGGGGATGACACCGGACGAGGCGCTCTGGTCGGCGACAGCCGGCGGCGCGGCAGCCCTCCGCCGCACGGACATCGGCCACCTCACCCCGGGCGCGTACGCCGACCTGGCCTTCCTCGACGCACCGAGCCATGTGCATCTGGCTTACCGCCCGGGCGTACCGCTGGTCAGCGAGGTGTGGCGGCGAGGCGTCCGCAAGGTCTGATCAGCACGAGACCAGCACGAGACCAGGTGTGGCATCGGTTGCGGCATCAGGCGGGAGCCGCCCCCGCCGTCCACCGCTGCTCGTCCCGCCCCTGCGCCGGAATCAGGAAGAGGCGGTTCCCGTACGCGGTCACCGCGTGGTCCGGGGCGATCGCCGGGCGGATCACACCGTCGCCGCCCACGGTGAACGTCAGGTTCCGGCCGTTGGGGCCGTAGACCGCGTCGCATTCCCAGATGCCGAGGCCACGGCTGACGGAGCCACGGCTGTCCAGGCAGTAGCCGGGGTATGCGTACGACTGCAGCACGCCGCGCCCGGAGTCGACCCGCCACCGTTGGTCGCGAGAGGACGTGCAGGTGGCCGCGTCGACGTCCGTGCCGTTCTGCGGGGCGCCGTCGATGTCCAGGCACAGGCCCGACCCGGCGTTCACCACCTGGGCGTAGGCGCCGTTGGGCGGGTGGGGTGCGGGGGGCTTCGGCTTCTCGGGAGTGGGCGAGGGACGCGGCGTCCTGGAGGGTTGTGGGGGCTTCGAAGTCTTCGTCGGTTCAGGGGACTTGGTCCTGCGCGTCGGTGAAGGCGACGGGGACGACGTCGCCGAGATCGTCGGCGTCACCGTCACCGCGGACGGCCGCGCGGGTGGGGGCACGGAGTTGGCGGCGCGCTGGGGCTGTGAACTGTTCGACGAGAGCAGGTACATCAGCAGGGGAGCCACCGCGATGCCGAACGCCGCCGAGGCGAGCCCGAAGCGTCGCGACGGCAGCCAGGCCGCTGCCGCGGTGGTCCGGGTCCGGGGCCGGGAGTGCCTGGCAGTGCGGGCGCGCCGGGAAGCACGACCAGGCGCGGTGGATCCGTCCGAGGCGTAAGCCGCGCCGCCCCACACCAGCAGCCCGTCGGCCGACGCGGTGCGCGGGGCGTCCCGCAGCGCGCACTGCTCCTCGTACGCGGCGGCGCAGTGCGCGCACTGCGAGATGTGGGCGTCCAGATCCATTCCGTACCGCGGATGCTCGGGGCGCACCGCCTCCTCGATCAGTCGCCGGAAGCCCTGGCAGCGCGGATCGCCGGAGCTGGCCAGCCGGGCCTTCAGACAGGCCTGACGCAGCGACTGGAAGGCCGGCTCCTTCCCGTACGTCACGTCCTGCGGCGTGAATCCCAGGTAGACGGCCGCTCCGGCGTCGGGCTCCTCGTCCACGACCGTGTACCAGACGAGGCCCTGGACACGGGTCGGAAGGCTGTGGAACGCGGCGAGCATCGGCGGTTCGCGGTCGTCGGCACTCGTCTCGCGCAGGTGGGTCAGCAGGTCCGGATGGAGGCGGTTGCCGCGGTCGTCGGTGGCCCATGCGGCGGCCACGCGCGTGACCAGAAGCAGAAGCTTGTGCCGCCACGGTCCGCGCGGCTCGACGCCGCGCGCCGTCTCGCGGGCGGCCAGCGCGAACGCCTGGGCCGTGAGTCGGCGTGCGCCGGGCTCGTCCATGGCACACAGCCGCGCGTACGCCAGCACGGCGGGCCGGTGCCGCAGGCGCAGCTCGCGCAGCGCCGGGTACGCGGTGGCGGCGTCGGCGCGTATCAGCGCGGTGAGCTGCGTGTCGGGCGTGCTGGTGTGCGGGCCGGCGCCCGCGTTCGCCTTCGCGCCTGCGGTTGTTCCTGCGTGGTTCTCGTCGCCCTGATGCGCCCGAGTCATCCCCGTTCCCCCCTCTTGCCCCCGCCTCGCCACCGTCGGCACCTCGGCGTACCGATTGGTATGGGGTGGGGTCATAGTGGTGGGAAGAGGTCGAAGAGGGTAGGGGTTTCCGCCAGTAACGATGTTTGCGTGGCTTGTTTGTGATGATGGCGCCCGCCGAGCCCCGCTCAGCGGGACCTCGTACGGGCGCCATCAACGAGCTTCACCGTCACGTGCGTTGGGGCCACCTCTGGTGGCCCCACCTGCGGCGGAGCGCTACTCCTCGACCGTCAGGCCTCTCCGGAGGCGTACCAGCGTGCGGGACAGCAGGCGGGAGACGTGCATCTGGGAGATGCCCAGCTCATCGCCTATCTCGGACTGCGTCATGTTGGCGACGAAGCGGAGGGAGAGGATCTTCCGGTCGCGGGAAGGGAGTTCGGCGATCAGGGGCTTCAGGGACTCGACGTACTCGATGCCTTCCAGGCCGTGGTCCTCGTAGCCGATGCGGTCGGCCAGGGCGCCTTCGGAGTCGTCCTCCTCCGGCTGGGCGTCGAGTGAAGATGCGGTGTAGGCGTTGGACGCGGCCATGCCCTCGACGACCTCGTCGTTCGACAGGCCCAGACGCTCCGCCAGCTCTCCCACTGTCGGAGCGCGATCGAGTTGCTGGGCCAGTTCGTCGCCGGCCTTGGCCAGGTCCAGGCGGAGTTCCTGGAGTCGGCGGGGCACGCGCACCGACCAACTGGTGTCGCGGAAGAAACGCTTGATCTCGCCGACGATCGTCGGCATCGCGAAGGTCGGGAACTCCACGCCACGGCTGAGCTCGAAGCGGTCGATCGCCTTGATCAGGCCGATCGTGCCGACCTGGATGATGTCCTCCATCGGCTCGCTGCGGGAGCGGAACCGGGAGGCGGCGAACTTCACCAGAGCGAGGTTCAGTTCGACCAGGGTGTTGCGTACATAGGAGTACTCGTGCGTGCCTTCTTCCAGGGATTCCAGCCGCTCGAAGAGGGTCTTGGAAAGGGCCCGTGCGTCCACCGGCCCCACCTCGTCGTACGGCGGGATCTCCGGAAGGCCGGCGAGTCCGTCGAGGTCCTCCTCGACGAGATCCGCCTGTTCTGGAGAAGGTGTCGACGTCGCCTGGGGGGTCTGCGATGCGTCGAGCCGGGGTGACATGATGTCCTCCATCGTTCTCGGCATATGGCCGCCGATGCCAATACGTGCACTGCGGTGTGCGGCGCCTCCAAAGCCGGCCGTGTTGATTCGTGTCCCTACTAGCCCTACCCGCTTTCGTCAGCCCTCCGCAAGTGCGCTTGTTGAAGAAATGTCCCACTCTGAGCGGTTATTCGGGTGTGGCAAGGTCGTAGAGAGGTCGTAGGGAAGGAACCGCACGGCAGGAGTCGTGGTCGTAGGGAAGGCGTAGTGTTCAAGAGCGTCAGTCATCAGCCACGACGGTCGGAAGAGAGAGACGGCATGGACCGCGGGACGGTCGGCAGCGCACAATCGGGCCGGCTTCTGGTCGAGGTGCGGGAAGAGGGCTCAAGCGCCGTCGTGACCCCGGCGGGTGAGTTGGATCACCACACCGCCGATCTGCTGCGAGTACCGCTCGAGGATTGCCTCGAGCGCGGGTTCGCACGCCTCGTCGTGGATTGTTCGCGGCTCGAGTTCTGCGACTCCACCGGGCTGAACGTGTTGCTCGGCGCCAGGCTCAAGGCCGAGGACGCGGGCGGCGGGGTCCATCTCGCCGGGATGCTTCCGGTCGTGGCCCGGGTGTTCGAGATCACCGGTGCGGCAGCCGTCTTCACTGTGCATGACACGCTCGATGCGGCACTGCGCGAGTGATCGCCGGTACATGACACGCTCGGCGCACTCTGTGTCCTCGATGCGTTCCGCGTGAGTTGTCGCATTCTGTCGCACCCTCCAGAGCGTTTTCGATCAGACCCCCGGTGAGTAACCGCCCGGCTGCGGTGTGCATAGTTATGGCTCAGTTGTCTCTGTGTGATCGGCGCGTTATCAGCGTCACAGTGCTCACGACGAATCAGTGGGTGTTCTGACGGATCGGCCGGGCAGGAGACATCCTGAATATGTCAGCAAGGCCAACGGCAAGCGCGCGGCAGTCCCGAATCCTGAGTGTCCTGAGCTTTCTGAAATGTCTTGAGTCTTGAATCGAGAACTGGTGAATCGGTGAGGTGAAGCGCTGATGAGCACCACCCGGCCTTACCCGCCGGGCGACCGCGGCCCGGAGGCGGGCGTCTGCGGCGCTTCGGGGGAGGCCAGAGACGACGGGTCCGCGCGCCCGGCCGCCCGTCAGGTCCGTCGGCTCAACCTCGACGGGGCGAGCGGGGTCGTCCCCCTCGCCCGTGATTTCGCACGCCAGGCGCTGTACGCGTGGGGCTGGCTGCCCGCCGCGACCGCCGACCGGCGGGCCGCCGCCGAGGACGTACTGCTGGTCGTCTCCGAGCTCGTCACCAACGCCTGCCTGCACGCCGAGGGCCCGGACGAGCTGTGGATCGCCTGCGACAACAAGGTGCTGCGCGTCGAGGTCTCCGACCGGGGCGCCGGCCAGCCCACTCCGCGCACCCCGCACCGCGCCGGGCGCCCCGGCGGCCACGGGATGTTCATCGTGCAGCGGCTGTGCCTGGACTGGGGGGTCGTCCGCGCTCCAGGGGTGGCGGGCAAGACGGTATGGGCGGAGCTCGGGGCGCCCGCTTAGCCGGAAGTAACCCCCACCAAGGGTTACCGCAAGTTCGAAACCATCGTCGTACGCGGCGGATCGATCGAGATCCGGCGCGTCCTTTGTCTTCCCTCCACAAGGCCCCGGGCGTACCTTGACGGCCGATCTGATGTGCCGTCAGGAATGAGGGGACCGTGTCATACCGGACGTACCAGAAACGAACCGCCGCGCTCGCGTTCGCCGCGGCCCTGGCAGGCTCGGCGGTGCTGATGGCCGCCCCCGCAGCTTGGGCCGAGGCCGTCGACGTCGAGTACAACTGCAAGACGCCGATCGGTGACAAGTCCGCCGTCTCGCCCATCGACATCAAGAGCGCCGAGAGCGGCAACGGCTACAAGATCACCATGTCGTGGCAGAAGGGCGTCTCGTCCAGCCCCGTCGAACTGGGCAAGGGCGCGATGAGCCCGAGCGCCACCATCAAGCTGGGCGGCGCCGAGAGCGGCACGCTCGAAGTGAAGGGCCCTCCCAACGCGGAGGCGATCCCTGCCAACACCCCCATCAAGGTCAGCGACTTGAGCGGTACATACACACCGTCCAAGAGCGGCAAGGTCACCTTCACGCCGGGCGTGCTCACCATCAAGGCGCTCGGTACGACGACGACCTGTGAGCCCGGCAACGATCCGGGTCCCGCGCTGAGCCTGGACGTCAAGGCCGCGGGTGGCGGCGGCGGTTCGTCGGAGACCGCCCCCGAGGGCGGCGCGGGCGCCGGCGCCGAGCTCCCGCAGACCGGGCCCGAGGACAACGCGATCGCCCTCGGCACGCTCGGCGGCACGGTGATCCTCGCCGGAGCGGCCGGAGTGCTGTGGCTGACCCGACGGAACCAGGCGCCGCGCTGACCTTTCGTTCTTCTCGCGTACGCGCAGGACGAGCCCACTGCCGTACGCCGCACCAGCAGCTGTGACGTTCCTCTGGAGCCGCCCGTGACATCCGTGCAGTCCGCCGCCCGTGGCCTCTGTGTCCTCGCTCTCGCCGCCGCAGTCCTGCTCGGCCTGCCCGGCGCCGCACCGAACGCCGTGGCCGACGAGGGCTGGTCCGTCGTGCCCTCGGCGGGCGGCCGGGACGGGCGGCCCTCCTTCTACGCGGAGGGCGAGCCCGGTGCGGTCCTTCAGGACACGGTGTCGGTGATCAACCCGGACGACAAGCCGCTCACCGTACGGCTGCGGGGCGCGGACGCCGACAACAGCGCAGAGGGCGGCGGCTTCGCGCTGCGGGCGAAGCCGCGCGACACCGGCGCGTGGATCACCTTCGCCGAGAAGACTGTCAAGGTGCCCGCGCGGACGCGTGCCGACGTTCCGTTCACCATCGGCGTCCCGGAGAGCGTCATCCCCGGCGACCACCCTGGCGCGATCGTCGCGAGCGGCGGCGGTCGGTCCGCCGCCGTACGCGTCCAGCTGCGGGTCGCCGGCCCGACCCTGTCCGCGCTCACGGTTGAGGACGTGGCCGTACGGGACGGCCGGATCTCGTACGACCTGGTCAACCGCGGCAACACCGTACTGACCCCGAAGCTCGCCGTACGCGCCGACGGACTGTTCGGCGAGGTGCTCGACCGCGCCCCGCGCACCCTCCCCGTCGAACTGCTCCCCGGCCGCCGCGTCACCCTCCGCGAGCCCTGGCCCGACCGGCCCACGTTCGACTCGGTCGACCTCCGGCTCACGGTCACGGCAGCGGACGGGGCGCGCGACGAGGCGGGCACGACGGCGCGGTTCGTGCCCTGGGGCGCGGTCGCGGGCCTGGCGGTCGGGCTCGTCCTGTGTGCGGGCGGTGCCGGCTGGCTCGTACGACGTCGAAGGCGCGCCGAGGAGTCCGGCGAGCCCCGTGGACCCGGCGGGCCAGGTGGATCTGGTGGATCCGGTGGGCGCGAACAGCCGCGTACGGATGTCGAGTTGACGGGAGCGGTGACGTGAGCGGGAAGGTGCGGATTCCGGCGTTGGTGGTGGCGGTGCTCGCGCTGCTCGTGCTCCCTCTGGGCGCGGTGGCGACGGGCGCGGACGGGAAACCGGAGGTCAAACTGTCCAAGTCCCAGGCGGGGACGGGCGGTTCGATCACCGTGACCGGCTCCGGATGGCGCCCGGACGCCATCCTCATGATGCTGATCTGCGGCCAGTCCTCGCCCGACCGGGGCGTCATCGGCGGCACCAACTCCTGCGCCAACGCCGACGGCAGGGCCGTCACCACGGACGACAAGGGCGCGTTCAGCAAGAAGCTGCCCGTCGTCGAGCCGCCGCAGCCGTGCCCGTGCGTGGTGCACGTCGCGACCGTGACCGGCCAGAAGGCGGACGCGGACGCGGCGTTCCTGGTGGCAGGGCACGAGGTCGAGCCCCTGCCGAAGGAGGACACCAGCGGGCGGCTCTCGGTGCTCACCGACACCCGGCTCGACGGGTCGAGCGGTGTGCTGACCTGGTTCGGCGCGCCGCCGTCCCGCGACTTCGTCTTCACCGTCGGCAACGTCGGCTCCCTGCCCGTCAAGGATCCCGTCTTCCAAGTCGGCACCTCACACGGCGTGTTCGCCCCGCAGTGGGAGGAACAGCAGTGGCGCGGCACCATCGCGCCCGGCAAGAAGGCGCAGATCGAGCTGCCCGTCGAGCTGTCCGCCGGCGCACACGGCGACTACACGGTCTCGGTGAAGTACGGCGGCAAGGTGCTCGCCGAACAGCCCTGGGGCGTGGGCCGCCCCTGGGGCGTGACGCTCTTCTGGATCCTGCTCTTCATCGTCGTACCGGGCGCCGTGTTCCGCATCGGGATGGCCGTCGTGGACCGCGTACGTCCGCAGGGCAGGTCGAGGCCGGCCGGACGCTGGGGATCCCGCCCGAGGAGCGGCGGCGGGCACGCCGGTCCCCGCCGGAGTCTGCGGCTGCCCGAAGTCACCGTACGCATGCCAAAGTTGAGCTTCTCGTCCACGGCGTCGTCCCCCCACGCGGACGCCGACAGCGACACCAGTACGAACCGGACCTTGCCGTGGTTCACCCCGGACAGCGCTCCGGGAACCGAGGCCGGTCAGCTCTCCGCACCGCAAGAGAACAGCCCTTCGACCCCCACCAGAAAGGGAAACTCGTGAGCACGCTACGGAGAGTCCGGCCAGGAGACGGCGGATTTGGGGTGCGGAAGCCCACCAGAGCGAGCGCGGCCGGAGTCGCGCTCATGCTCGGCGGCGCGGGCATCCTGCTCGGGGTGACGGCGGCGCCGGCGCAGGCGGCCGAGGTGTCGTACAAGACCGAGTGCGTACCGCCCGCGATCTCCGGGATGGATCCCGTGCAGGGCACGACCAAGGTGGAGATCACCGCGCCCGCCGAGGCGAAGGTCGGGGACGAGGTGCAGATCACCTGGAAGTTCGTCCAGGCCGCCTCCAAGAACCCCGACCTCATCGACCTGGAGAAGGACACCGTCCAGCCGACCGGCACCCTCAAGGCGAGCGGCGCGCAGACTGCGGACATCGCGATGGAGGGGCCGCGGCAGAACCCCGCCATCCCCAAGAACAGCGACATGAAGCTCTCCGACATGAAGGGCACGCTGAAGCTGACGACGGCCGGAGAGGTCACGCTGACCCCGGACGCGTACAACGTCAACGTCAACAAGCCGGTGTCCGCGGACACCAAGTGCACGCCCAAGGAGGCCGTGAAGTCCGCAGCGACGATCAAGGTGAGCGGGGACTCGGGCGGGACGACCGGTGGGCTGCCGACAGGCGTCCCGTCGGTGCCGACCGAGGTGCCTACGGGGCTGCCGACCGGGAGTACGCCTCCGTCGTCTCCCTCGGAACCTTCCGAGAGCGCGACCGGGGGTGGCAGCGGGGGCGGTTCGTCGGGCTCCGGTGGCTCGGACTCCGGCGGTTCCGGGGGCGGGCAGACCGAGTTCACCGGCAAGGAGGTCGAGATTCCCTACGAGTGCAAGACACCGATCGGGGACAAGAACGCGACCTCTCCCGTACAGATCGACGCCAAGAAGGACGGCGGGAACTTCGGGCTGACAGTGCAGTTCAAGAAGTCGGTCATGGACAGCCCCGCGGACATCCCGGCGGACTCCGTGAAGCCCTCGATGGAGGTCGTGCTGGGCGGCGCGGACAAGGGCACGGTGCATGTGGAGGGCCCGACGAACCCTGAGCCGATCAAGTCGGGTGACCCGATCGAGGTTCCCGACCTCAAGGGCACGTACAAGCCGGGCGCGGACGGCGAGTCGACGCTGTCGCCGGGCGTGCTGACGGTGGAGGCACTGGGCACGACGACGACGTGTACGCCGGCCAAGAGTGAGGTTTCGCTGACGCTGGATACGTCGTCGCAACCGGGCGGGGCCGCGGGTGGCTCGGGCTCCGGTTCGGGTTCCGGCTCCGGTACGTCGGGGGCAGGCCCCGCGTCCTCAGGCGGCGGCCTCGCGGACACGGGCTCCGACGACAACGGTCTGCTGCGGGCGCTCGGCCTGCTGGCGGGCACGACGATCCTGCTGGGCGGTGCGGTGTTCACGTTCATGCCGCGACGTCGCCTTCGTTAGCAGTATCCACACCCCCAACTACCCGCAGCCTCCCACCGGCGGGAGGGGACGTGGGCCGGTGCGTCGTATGCCCGTCGCTTAGCTTCGGTCTGGGCATACCAGAACCCTGTGTGAGCAAGGGGCCGTATGCCCTGTTGGCGACGGGCTGACGCACCGGCCCGCGGCCCCGCACCCCAGCGAACCCAGGGGCGCGGGGAACTGCGCGAGCAACCACGACGGCGCCGCACCCGCTCAACCGCCGGAGGCACCCTGCGGAGCTTTTGGTGAGATCTCGATCTTCGGCCGCGGGGGTTGTCCGTCGCGGACTACCATCAGTCCATGACCCGAGTACTGCTCGCCGAGGACGACGCGTCCATTTCGGAGCCGCTGGCCCGCGCTCTGCGTCGGGAGGGTTACGAGGTCGAGGTACGCCAGGACGGGCCCACCGCGCTCGACGCCGGTATTCAGGGTGGCGTCGATCTGGTCGTGCTCGACCTCGGGCTGCCCGGTATGGACGGACTGGAGGTGGCCCGCCGGCTGCGTGCCGAAGGGCACACCATCCCGATCCTCATCCTCACCGCGCGCGCCGACGAGGTGGACACCGTCGTGGGGCTCGACGCGGGCGCCGACGACTACGTCACCAAGCCGTTCCGCCTTGCCGAGCTGCTCGCCCGGGTGCGGGCGCTGCTTCGGCGCGGGGCCGCGGAGCCGCAGCAGGCGCCCGCCACGCATGGGGTGCGCATCGACGTCGAGTCACACAGGGCGTGGATGGGTGACGAGGAACTCCAGCTGACGGCCAAGGAGTTCGATCTTCTGCGGGTGCTGGTCAGGGACGCGGGGCGGGTCGTCACGCGGGACCAGCTGATGCGCGAGGTGTGGGACACGACCTGGTGGTCTTCCACCAAGACCCTCGATATGCACATCTCGTGGCTGCGCAAGAAGCTCGGTGACGACGCGGCCAACCCTCGGTACATCGCGACGGTACGGGGCGTCGGCTTCCGCTTCGAGAAAAGCTGAACCCACTCCGGAGCAGTGCGGCGCCCAGGGGCACACTGGACCTCGTAAACCAGCAGCTCGGAGGGCCCCGTGCGTCGCCGTCTTATTCAGTCCACTCTCGCCGTGGTCCTTGTCGTGATCGCTGTGTTCGGGGTCTCCCTTGTCATCGTGGAGACCCGGACGATCGGTGCCAGTGCGCAGGAACGTGTGGATCTGGAGGCGCTGCGGCTGGCCAGCATCGTCGACAGCCGGATTCTCGGGGACGAGCAGATCAATGCCGAGATACTCGAGGACCAGGTCACGGACCAGCGCTATGCGCGGGTCGAGATTCCGGGCCGGGACCCGATCGAGGTCGGCACCAAGCCCACCGGCGAGGTCATCCAGTCGAAGGAGGCCGTCGGTGAGGAGGGCGAGACGGTCGTCGTCGAGGAGCCGCGGTCCTCGATCACCCGTGAAGTCGGCCGTACGTTCCTGATCATCGGCGCCGTCGCCCTGCTCGCGGTGATCGCCGCCGTCCTGCTCGCCGTCCGCCAGGCGAACCGGCTCGCCTCCCCGCTGACCGACCTCGCGGAGACCGCCGAGCGGCTCGGCTCCGGGGACCCGCGTCCGCGCCACAAGCGGTACGGAGTGCCGGAGCTGGACCGTGTCGCCGATGTGCTGGACAGCTCAGCCGAGCGCATCGCGCGGATGCTCACAGCCGAACGCCGACTGGCCGCCGACGCCTCCCACCAGCTCCGTACGCCCCTCACCGCCCTGTCGATGCGCCTGGAGGAGATCACGCTCACCGACGACCCGGACACGGTGAAGGAGGAGGCGATGATCGCGCTCGGCCAGGTCGAGCGCCTCACGGACGTGGTGCAGCGGCTGCTCACCAACTCGCGCGACCCGCGCACCGGCTCGGCCGTCACCTTCGACTTGGACGAGGTCATCAACCAGCAGCTCGCGGAATGGCGCCCCGCCTACCGCAGCGTGGGCCGCGCCATCGTCAGCTCCGGCAAGCGGCATCTGCAGGCCGTGGGTACGCCCGGAGCCGTGGCCCAGGTGCTCGCCGCCCTGATCGAGAACTCGCTGATGCACGGCGGCGGCACGGTCGCTCTGCGTACCCGCGTCACCGGCAACCAGGCCGTGGTCGAGGTGACCGACGAGGGCGAGGGAGTCCCCGCCGAACTCGGCGCCCGGATCTTCGAGCGGGCCATCAGTGGCCAAAACTCGACGGGTATCGGCCTCGCCGTGGCCCGTGATCTGGCGGAGGCGGACGGCGGACGGCTCGAAATGCTCCAGGCGCAGCCGCCGGTCTTCGGCTTGTTCCTGTCCCGTACGCCGAAGAAGCGGGCGTCGGCGGGGCAGGAGCCGGAGACGGTTCGATAGCCGGGTCAGCGAACGCGCGTGAACTGCCGGGTCGGGCGGTCCTCCGCCAGCAGGGCCTCCGGCGTCAGGAACGATTCGGCACTGGCCACGGCCTCGCGGGCCGGGAGCGAACGGAACACCCAGGTGCGGTAGGACCAGAAGCGGAACAGGGTCGCGATACCGATGCCGAGGAACTTGAAGAAGTTGCTCTGCAGGGCGCTGTCGAGGTCGAGGCCGTACGTGGCGACGTACAGAATGCCGTTCTCGATCACCAGGCCGATGGCGCTGAACAGCAGGAAGAGCGAGAGTTCCTTGGTGCGGCCGCTCTTGTCGCGGTCGCGGTAGGTGAAGTAGCGGAAGCCTATGTAGTTGGAGACGATCGCCACCACCGTGGCGATCACACTGGCCCGCACGACCTGCAGATCCGTGGTGCTGCGGACGAGGTTGAAGACGAGGAGATTGACCCCCAGCCCCAGGCCGCCGACCACCCCGAACTTGGCGAGCTCCCGTGTCAGCCGGTCGATACGCTGGCGTACCACGCTGCGCGGCGCGGCATGTGCCCCGCGTGAACCACCTTTGCCCATGGTGTCGCCCAGCCCCCGTCTCGTCGGATACGCCAACTTCGTCAACCTTCGTCGACTCGACCATGCTATCCAGCCCGACTGGTCCAGTCCTGGGCAGAGCCCGAAGATGTGGCCAGTATGTGATGAGCATGCGGAAGTTTCGATGATCATGAGCGCGGCTGAGGCGCCCCGGCATGGCCGTTACCCTGGGTGCGTGACTTTCCCGGTAGTCGGCATGGTCGGCGGAGGCCAGCTCGCGCGTATGACGCACGAGGCTGGCATCCCGCTCGGCATCAGATTCAAGCTCCTCAGTGACACCCCGCAGGACTCCGCGGCGCAGGTCGTCGGCGATGTCGTCGTCGGCGACTATCGCGATCTCGACACGCTGCGTGACTTTGCGCGGGGCTGCGATGTGATCACCTTCGATCACGAACATGTGCCCACCGAGCATTTGCGGGCCCTGGAGGCGGACGGAATTCCCGTACGCCCCGGCCCCGACGCTCTGGTGCACGCCCAGGACAAGGGTGTGATGCGCGAGCGGCTCGACGCGATCGGGGTGCCGTGCCCACGGCACCGGATCGTGAGCGACCCGGCCGATGTCGCCGCGTTCGCGGAGGAGGGCGACGGCTTCCCGGTCGTCCTGAAGACCGTCCGCGGCGGCTATGACGGCAAGGGCGTGTGGGTCGTGGAGTCCGCGGAGGAGGCCGAGGATCCCTTCCGCGCCGGTGTCCCGGTGCTCGCCGAGGAGAAGGTCGACTTCGTACGGGAACTCGCCGCGAACGTCGTCCGCTCGCCCCACGGCCAGGCGGTCGCGTACCCCGTCGTGGAGTCGCGGCAGGTCAACGGCGTCTGCGACACGGTGATCGCCCCCGCCCCGGACCTCCCCCAGGAGCGGGCGCTGAAGGCCGAGCAGCTCGCCCTGAACATCGCCAAGGAACTCGATGTCATAGGCCACCTCGCCGTGGAGCTCTTCGAGACCCGCGACGGCCGCATCCTGGTCAACGAACTGGCCATGCGCCCCCACAACTCCGGCCACTGGTCCCAGGACGGCGCGATCACCTCCCAGTTCGCCAACCACGTCCGCGCGGTCCTCGACCTGCCGCTCGGCGACCCGCGCCCGCGCGCGAAGTGGACGGTCATGGTGAACGTCCTCGGCGGCGACTACCCCGACATGTACTCCGCGTACCTGCACTGCATGGCCCGCGACCCGAAGCTCAAGATCCACATGTACGGCAAGGACGTGAAGCCCGGCCGCAAGGTCGGCCACGTCAACACCTACGGCGACGACCTGGCCGACGTCCTCGACCGCGCCCGTCACGCAGCCGCATACCTGAGAGGGACGATCACCGAATGAGCACTGCGCCAGAGTCGCCCGTCGTCGGCATCGTCATGGGCTCGGACTCCGACTGGCCTGTCATGGAGGCGGCGGCCCAGGCCCTGGACGAGTTCGAGATCGCGTACGAGGTCGATGTCGTCTCCGCGCACCGGATGCCGCGCGAGATGATCGCGTACGGCGAGGAGGCGGCCGACCGCGGCATCAAGGTGATCATCGCGGGTGCGGGCGGGGCCGCCCATCTGCCGGGCATGCTCGCCTCCGTGACCCCGCTGCCCGTGATCGGCGTGCCCGTGCCGCTGAAGCACCTGGACGGCATGGACTCGCTGCTGTCGATCGTGCAGATGCCCGCCGGAGTGCCGGTCGCCACCGTGTCGGTCGCCGGCGCGCGCAACGCCGGACTGCTCGCTGCCCGCATCCTCGGCACCCACGACGAGGAACTCCGCGGCCGTATGCGGGAGTTCCAGCAGGAGCTGAACGACCAGGCTTCGGAGAAGGGCAAGCGGCTGCGCGCCAAGACCGAGGGCGCCGCGGGCTTCGGCTTCGGTTCGGGGAGCTGAGAGCATGACGTCCCTGGACGAAGCCCGGGAACTGCTGCGGGAGTTCCCGATCGCCGACGGGCACAACGACCTTCCCTGGGCCCTGCGCCAACAGGTCCGCTACGACCTCGACGCCCGCGACATCTCCGCCGACCAGAGCGCGCACCTCCACACGGATCTGCCGCGGCTGCGCGCGGGCGGCGTGGGCGCCCAGTTCTGGTCGGTGTACGTCCGCTCGGACCTGCCGGAGCCCGTGTCCGCCACCCTCGAACAGATCGACTGCGTACGGCAGTTGATCGCGCGCCATCCCGCGGACCTGAGGGCAGCGCTGACGGCCGCCGACATGGAGGCGGCGCGCGGCGAGGGCCGCATCGCCTCGCTGATGGGCGCGGAGGGCGGCCACTCGATCGCCAACTCCCTCGCCACGCTACGGGCGCTGTACGCGCTGGGCGTCCGCTACATGACCCTCACCCACAACGACAACATCCCCTGGGCGGACTCCGCGACGGACGAGCCGGGCGTCGGTGGCCTGTCGGCCTTCGGCCGCGAGGTGGTCCGGGAGATGAACCGCGAGGGCATGCTCGTCGACCTCTCCCACGTCGCCCCGACGACGATGCGCGACGCCCTCGACACGACCATCGCGCCCGTGATCTTCTCCCACTCCTCCGCACGCGCGGTGTGCGACCACCCCCGCAACATCCCGGATGACGTACTGGAACGCCTGCCGGCCAACGGCGGCGTCGCGATGGTGACCTTCGTCCCGAAGTTCGTCCTCCAGGCGGCCGTCGACTGGACGGAGGCGGCGGACGACAACATGCGCGAGCACGGCTTCCACCCCCTGGACACCACCTCGGAGGCGATGAAGGTCCACCGCGCCTTCGAGGACGCGCACCCCCGCCCGGTCGCCACGGCCGCGACGGTCGCCGACCACCTGGACCACATGCGCGAGGCCGCCGGAATCGACCACATCGGCATCGGCGGCGACTACGACGGCACAGCCTTCACCCCCGACGACCTGCACGACGTCTCGGGCTACCCGAACCTCATCGCCGAACTCCTGAACCGCGGCTGGTCAAAGCCCGACCTCGCCAAGCTGACCTGGCAGAACGCGGTACGAGTGCTGGGAGCGGCGGAGGACGTGGCACGCGACGAACGCTCCCGCAGGGGTCCGTCGAACGCGACACTGGCGCAACTGGACGGCTAAGCGGGCTTCTGCCGTTGGGCGGGATCCCCGATCAACATGGTCGGAGCTCCCTTCACTCGCGTCAGGAACACGGTTGCCGAGTTCGGCCCCTGCGGCTTCACCTTGCGCCGGAGTTCCTCCGGCTCGACCGCTGAGCCGCGCTTCTTGACGGTCAGGGTGCCGACCCCGCGCTCTCGTAGCAGCGCCTTCAACTTCTTTACGTTGAAGGGGAGTTGGTCGGTGATCTCATAGGCGGTGGCGTACGGGGTCGGGGTCGCGGCGTCCGCGGTGACGTACGCGATCGTCTCGTCGAGCAGCCCGCCGCCTACCTCGTCTGCGACCTCCGCGACCAGGTGCGCGCGGATGACGGCACCGTCGGGTTCGTACAAGTACCGCCCCGGCGGCCGCACTTGAGGATCGGGCAGCCCGCGCCCACGCAGGCTGCGCGGCCCCGGCAGCAGGGTGGCACGCACAAGCCCGGGCTCGGTGCCGAACCACAGCACCGCCTCCTTCACATCCCCGGCATCCGAGACCCACTCGGCCTCGGCGTCACCCGGAACCGCCTCGTGCGGAATCCCGGGCGCGATCTTCAGCGCGGCCCGAGGCGCCTTGTGAGCCGCGTCGATAGCCCAGGCGAGAGGCGGCGAATAGGCCTCGGGATCGAAGATCCGCCCTCGTCCACCCCTCCTCGCGGGGTCGACGAAGACCGCGTCATACGAGGACGTATCGACCTCCGTGACATCCGCCTCCCGTACGTCGATCAGGTCGCCGAGCCCCAGCTCGTCGGCGTTCGCTCGCGCCACCGCGCAGGTCAGCGGGTCGCGATCGACAGCCAGGACACGTACCCCCGCGCGGGCGAGGGCGATGGCGTCCCCGCCGATGCCACAGCAGAGATCGGCGACGGACCGTACGCCGAGCTCCGTGAAACGCTTCGCCCGGTACGCCGCGACCGTCGCCCGAGTCGCCTGCTCGACCCCGTTCGCGGTGAAGAACATCCGCCCGGCGTCAGCGCCCCCGAACTTCGCCACCGCCCGCTGCCGCCACCGCGCCTGCGCGATGGCCGCGGACACGAGCTCAGCGGGATGCTCCCGCCGCAACCGCGTGGCCACGGCCAGCTCCTGCGCCGGTTCGACCTCCCGCACCTCGTCGAGCAGAAACCGTCCGCGGTCGGTGAGCAGCGCGGCGAAGGAGGCCAGGGGGTCGTGATCGTCCACAGCCCCATTGTGGGCCAGTCGGTGGACGGTACGCGCCCGGTGGCGGTGTCGGCGGGCTCGTACGGCTCATGGCCTGTGAGGATCCGGGGCCATGCGATCGGTACGACAAGATGGCAAAGTCGGCCTCCGTCGCGCCCTGGCCACGGCCGTACTCACGTCCGCACTGCTGGCCGCAGGCGCCACCGGCTGCGCCCGGCCCATCGCCCCGGCCGAACACCTCGACAGGCTCGACAAGAAGGCGACATCGACGGTGGGCGCCCACAGCGTCCCGGCCGCGACGTACCGTCGCTGGGGCCTCCCCGCCCCGCTCGCCCCGGCACCGGAACCACCCGCCCGCCCCGCCGTACGCCCCGCGGGTCCCGGCCTGCCGCCCGTCGTCGACCGTGTCCCCACCCGCGACAAGGTCGTCTTCCTGACCTTCGACGACGGCGCCGAGCGCGACCCGCGGTTCGTCGACCTGGTCCGCGAACTCCGGCTGCCGGTCAGCATGTTCCTCACGGACAGCGTCGTAGGACCGGGATACGCGCACTTCGGCCGCCTGCGCGCGGCAGGCGCAAGCGTCCAGAACCACACCCTGGACCACCCCTACCTGCCCGGCCTCCCCTACGCCGGCCAACGAGCCGAGATCTGCGGCCAACAGGACAAACTCAAGCACCGCTTCGGAATCCGCCCCCACCTGTTCCGCCCCCCGTACGGCGCCTACAACCACGACACGCTCAGAGCGGCGGCGGACTGCGGAGTAGCAGCGGTGGTCCTGTGGAGCGACGCGAAGCGCCTACGGCCGGGCGACATCCTCCACTGCCCGGAGGGCCGCGACGGCGCAACCCTCGCGGAGACGACGACGCGAATGCTGAACCACATCCAGCGGCAGGGCTTCACGGTGGCAAGGCTGGAGGACTACCTCTGAGGCCTTCTGCGGGGCTCGGAGGCGGGGCGGGGGCGCAGTCGGCGCGCGATCTCCAACCGGCCCAGCCATATTCAGCCCGTCCGGCGCTTGAGGACGAGGCCGAAGGCCGATACGGGGGTCTGGGGGCGAAGCCCCCAGAGGACGCCGGCACCAACGCAGGGTGCCCAAACCCCCGAACACGCCGGAGGCGATTGGCACTCCGCTTGACCGAGTGCTAATCGCGGTCATAGTCTCAGGTCTGGCACTCCCCACTGGAGAGTGCCAACAACGCGACGGGCAGGTCCGGCACCCGCGACGACGGATCGACCTGGTCGCCACCTCAGACAGTTAACCCCGTGAGATCTCCGAAGGGGGAGGTCGGATCGTGACGACCGCCAGCTCCAAGGTTGCCATCAAGCCGCTCGAGGACCGCATTGTGGTCCAGGCCGTCGAGGCCGAGCAGACCACGGCCTCGGGCCTGGTCATCCCGGACACTGCGAAGGAGAAGCCCCAGGAGGGCGTCGTCCTTGCCGTGGGCCCGGGCCGGTTCGAGAACGGCGAGCGCCTGCCGCTCGACGTAAAGACCGGCGACATCGTGCTGTACAGCAAGTACGGCGGCACCGAGGTGAAGTACAGCGGCGAGGAGTACCTCGTCCTCTCGGCTCGCGACGTGCTCGCGATCATCGAGAAGTAATTCACCCAGGTTTGCTTTGAACCGCGCCCCTGGCCCCCTGCGACCACTAAGAAGCCGGGCGCCGGGGGCGCGGTTCGTTTTTTCCGAAAGGACTGACTCAGCTCCATGGCGAAGATCCTGAAGTTCGACGAGGACGCCCGTCGCGCCCTCGAGCGCGGCGTCAACAAGCTGGCCGACACGGTCAAGGTGACCATCGGCCCCAAGGGCCGCAACGTCGTGATCGACAAGAAGTTCGGCGCGCCCACCATCACCAACGACGGCGTCACCATCGCCCGCGAGGTCGAGGTCGAGGACCCGTACGAGAACCTCGGCGTCCAGCTGGTGAAGGAGGTGGCGACCAAGACCAACGACGTGGCGGGTGACGGTACGACCACCGCCACCGTGCTGGCCCAGGCGCTGGTACGCGAGGGCCTGCGGAACGTCGCCGCCGGCGCGTCCCCCGCGGCCCTGAAGAAGGGCATCGACGCGGCCGTCGCCGCGATCTCCGAGGACCTCCTCGCGACCGCCCGCCCGATCGACGAGAAGGCCGACATCGCCGCCGTCGCCGGGCTTTCCGCCCAGGACCCGCAGGTCGGCGAGCTGATCGCCGAGGCGATGGACAAGGTCGGCAAGGACGGTGTCATCACCGTCGAGGAGTCCAACACCTTCGGTCTCGAGCTGGACTTCACCGAGGGCATGGCCTTCGACAAGGGCTACCTGTCGCCGTACTTCGTGACGGACCAGGAGCGTATGGAGGCCGTCCTCGACGACCCGTACATCCTGATCCACCAGGGCAAGATCTCCTCCATCCAGGACATGCTGCCGCTGCTGGAGAAGATCATCCAGACCAACTCCTCCAAGCCGCTGCTGATCATCGCCGAGGACGTCGAGGGCGAGGCCCTGTCGACCCTGGTCGTGAACAAGATCCGCGGCACGTTCAACGCGGTGGCCGTGAAGGCCCCCGGCTTCGGCGACCGCCGCAAGGCGATGCTCGGCGACATGGCCACCCTCACCGGTGCCACCGTCATCGCCGAGGAGGTCGGCCTCAAGCTCGACCAGGTCGGTCTCGACGTGCTGGGCACAGCCCGCCGCGTGACCGTCACCAAGGACGACACGACGCTCGTCGACGGCGGCGGCAAGTCCGAGGACGTCGCGGGCCGCGTCGCCCAGATCAAGGCCGAGATCGAGACCACGGACTCCGACTGGGACCGCGAGAAGCTCCAGGAGCGCCTCGCGAAGCTGGCCGGCGGCGTCTGCGTGATCCGTGTGGGCGCGGCCACCGAGGTCGAGCTCAAGGAGAAGAAGCACCGTCTGGAGGACGCCATCTCCGCGACCCGCGCCGCGGTCGAGGAGGGCATCGTCTCCGGTGGTGGCTCCGCGCTCGTCCACGCCGCGAAGGTCCTCGAGGGCTCCCTCGGCAAGACCGGCGACGAGGCCACCGGTGTCGCCGTGGTCCGCAGGGCCGTCGTCGAGCCGCTGCGCTGGATCGCGGAGAACGCGGGCCTCGAGGGCTACGTGATCACCTCCAAGGTGGCCGAGCTCGACAAGAACCAGGGCTTCAACGCCGCGACCGGCGAGTACGGCGACCTGGTCAAGCAGGGCGTCATCGACCCGGTCAAGGTCACCCGCTCCGCCCTGGAGAACGCCGCCTCCATCGCCTCCCTGCTTCTGACGACCGAGACCCTGGTCGTCGAGAAGCCGGCCGAGGAGGAGCCGGAGGCCGGAGGCCACGGCCACGGTCACTCCCACTGAGCGCTGACGAACGGTAGGGCGGTACGTCCCTGACGACGCCCGGAGAGAGGCCCGGTACCCCACGCGCGGGGTACCGGGCCTCTCTCAATTCGCCCTAGATTTCGAGCTGGTCGAGCACCCCGAGCTGGGCCATCAGCCCCAGCCGGTCGTACTGCCACCAGCCCTCGACGATCTTGCCGTCCTCCTGGCAGCGGAAGACGGTCGTCCCGGTCATGCTGACCGTCCTGCCGGTCGACGGAATCCCCAGGAAGTCACCCTTGTGGGTGCCGTTCCAGGTCCAGCGCGTGCAGACCCGGTCGCCCTGGGTGATCTGGTCCTCGACGGTGAACGTGAAGTCGAACGCTCCGCGCCACATCCCCATCTCGCGCCGCATCGCGTCGAGTCCGATGGTGTCCTGGTCGTTGGCGGGATCGTGGTCGTGGTAGTTCTCCGCGATCAGGTCGTTGAGCGGGGGCAGTTCACCCTTCGTGCCGATCGTCTCGAAGAGCTTGCGGATATTCGCCGCGTACAGCTGCTCGTCCCGTACGACATCCAGGTCCGTGAACGTCGGCATCTCCTCGCAGAGCGCCACCAGCTGGCGGAAGACCTCGTCCGTCTCGGGCAGATTCGAGTTCCGCATCGCCTCCTCGTACGACGGGAACTCGACGATCTCGATGATGTGCGACGAGTCGGACCGGTCCTGGCCGATCAGACTGTGCGTCGCCGTCCGCTTCCCCTTGGTCCGCTCGACCCAGGTGTCCATCAGCCGGTTCACCTCGTCGAACCGGCTCGTCTTGCAGTCGATGAGTTGCACAAAGGTCATGACGCCGCCTCCAGCCCCCCTGACTCCGGCTGAATCCCCCATTTTAGTGAAAATCACTCAAGGATGTCTTAGTTGAATTAGCGACGTGAATAGGGGCAATGCGGTGGCGACCGGGTGTTACTGCGGCCCGTATTTCCTTCCCGCCCTCGAACTGACCCCGCCGAGCAGACCGCGCGGGGCCACTTTCACCAAGCCCATGATGGCCTTGTAACGAGGATCGGGAATGGACAGCGACTTGCCGCGGGCCAGGTCCGCGAGGGCCGCCGTGGCCACTTTGTCGGCGTCGAGCCACATCCAGTCGGGGATGTTGTCCGTGCCCATCCCGGCCCGCTCATGGAACTCCGTACGCACAAAGCCGGGGCACAGCGCCATCAGCCGGACCCCGGACCCGGCCAGGTCCTTCGCCACGCCCTGGGTGAACTGCACGACCCAGGCCTTCGACGCCCCGTAGGTGCCACGCGGCAGGAACGCGGCCACCGACGCGACGTTGACGACACCCCCGCGCCCCCGGTCCCGCATGGACTCCGTCGCCGCCGAGGTCAGCCGGAGCACCGCCTCGCAGTGCACCTTGAGCATCGTCAGCTCGTCCGCCATCGGTACGTCCAGAAAGCGGCCCTTGTTGCCGAAGCCGGCGTTGTTGACCAGCAAGTCGACCGGGTGCTTACGGTCCGAGAGGCGGGCGGCCACCGCCTCGATGCCGTCGTCCGTCGCCAGGTCCGCCGACAGCACCTCCGCCTCGATGCCGTGCCGGTCGTGCAACTCGGTCGCCTGCTCACCGAGCCGCTTCTTGTCACGCGCCACCAGCACGAGGTTGTGGCCGTCGGAGGCCAGGCGCCGCGCGAAGGCGGCACCGATGCCCGCGGTCGATCCCGTAATCAGAGCCGTTGTCATGCCCCAAGGTTATGGAGTGCGCGTCGGCCCGACCGCATCGGATTCCCGAATTCCGCCCCACCGGGATGACGATCCGTCAACTCTGCCGCGCCATATAGGCCCGCGCCCTCTCGATCGCCTCCGGATGCAGCGCGTCACCCGCCGCGAGCAGCCGCGGCAGCAGCTCCCGCTCGGTCGTGACCGCCCGGAACTGGAAGGCGACGGTCACCTCGTGATCCGGCCGGTGCACGATCTCTATCGGATCCCCGGCCCGTATCTCCCCCGGCTCGATCACCCGCAGATACGCGCCTGGCGCCCCCTTCCGCGTGAACCGCCTGACCCACCCCTTCTCCCCGAGATGCCCCTGGAAGGTGTTGCACGGAATCCGCCCACTGGTGACCTCGAGGACCACCTCGGAACCGATCCGCCAGCGCTCCCCGATCTTCGCGCCGGACACATCGAGCCCCTCCGTGGTGAGGTTCTCGCCGAAGGTGCCGCTGGTCAGCGTGCGCCCCAACTCCCGCTCCCAGTCGTCGAGATCCTCCCGCGCGAAGGCATACACAGCCTGGTGATCCCCACCGTGATGCTTCGTATGACACACGGCGTCGCCGGCCACCCCGCTGGCACCGACCCCCTTGGGCCCAGGCGCCGCCACCCGCACCGGCCCGCCCACCGGCCGCTTGTCGATCCCGGTCACGCGCTCCGGCTGATCCGTGTGCTCGGTGACCTCGGGCCGGCCCAGATTCAACGACAGAAGCTTCATGCCAGCACGCTAGGCGAGGGTGACCAAAGGCGCGACGCAATATTCAGCTACGTACCCAAGATGCGCTTATGCTCAGGACATGATCGAGGCCCGTCATCTCCGTGTGCTGCGCGCCGTGGCCGCCACCGGCTCCTTCTCGGCGGCGGGGCGCGAGCTGGGCTGCACCCAGCCCGCCGTCAGCCAGCAGATGAAGGCCCTGGAAGCCTCCGTCGGTACCCCGCTGCTGATCCGCACGGGCCGCGAAATGCGCCTGACGCAGGCCGGGGAGGCGCTGGTACGCCATGCCGCGGGCATCATCGCCGGCCTCACCGCCGCCGAGGAGGAGGTCGCCGCGATCGCGGGCCTGCGCGCGGGCCGGGTCCGCCTGGTCTCGTTCCCCAGCGGCAGCTCGACGCTCGTACCGACCGCGCTCGCCGCCCTGCGCGCCGCACACCCCGGAACCCGGGTCTCCCTGGAGGAGGCCGAGCCGCCGCACTCGGTCGCGATGCTGCGAGAGGGCGACTGCGATGTGGCGCTGGCCTTCAGGTACGAGGGGGCGGCGAGCGCCGAGGAATGGGACGACCTGGTGGTACGGCCCCTGCTCAGCGACCGGCTCGTCGGGCTCGTACCGGAGGGGCACCGGCTGGCCGGTGCGAAGTCGGTCGCCATTGGCGAACTCGCCGGGGACCCGTGGATCGCGGGCTGCCCCCGCTGCCGCGGCCAGCTCGTCGAGGCCTGCGAGAGCGCCGGCTTCACCCCTCGTATCGACTTCGCGACCGACGACTATCCGGCGGTGGTCGGTCTGGTCGGTGCGGGTCTCGGCGTCGCCGTTCTGCCGGAGCTGGCCATCGAGTCCGTACGCCCCAAGAGGGCACGCACGGTGACGGTGGAGCCCGCGCTCCGGCGGGAGATCGTCGCGCTCACGCTGCCCGATCTGGCCCAAGTTCCCGCGGTGGCGGCCACGCTGAACGAGCTGGCCCGCGCCGCGGCGCGCTGAATACAGCGCGTCCCCCAGCAGAGCATCCGCTGTTGTGCACAGCCTGTGCAGAAACGTTCCTTCGATCGTTCAGTTGTTCGACGCGACGCCTCCGCTCGGCGCCGAGGCCGAGACGAGCCGGTTGCGGGCGCGTCCCATGAGCTCTTCGCGTTCGTCCTCGGTGAGTCCGCCCCACACCCCGTACGGCTCGCGCACCGCCAGCGCGTGCGCCGCGCACTGCGCGCGTACCGGGCACCTCATGCAGACCTCTTTGGCCGAGTTCTCGCGAGCGCTCCGGGCTGCCCCGCGCTCGCCCTCCGGGTGGAAGAACAGGGAGCTGTCGACTCCACGGCAGGCCGCGAGGAGCTGCCAGTCCCACAGATCCGCGTTGGGTCCGGGAAGGCGGGAGAAATCTGCCATTGCGTTGTCCCCTTGTGGCCGTTCAGGCGGATACCTGCCCATGATCGCATGTAGACGATCTAAGGAGATGAAAATATGACTCATTGCGAATCTAGCTACAGACACCAGCGAATGGGAAGAAAAACGTCTGAATGGGGCATGCCTTGTGATGAAACCTTGTGGGTCCTCGGCGGCTGTCTGCACCGTGTCCGCACCCTCACGTAGAGTGCCGAAGGTGGCTCACCGCCCCGTAACTCTTTCGAGTGACCGTCGTTGAGTGTGCTGAGGCGGTTGAAGGAACAAACGCTCGGTCGGACGGCAGAATCCGTCGGCGAGTATCGACCGCACAGGTGACGATTCGTACCAGCCTGGAGGCTCAAGGTGACGCGCAGCAGCTGTGAGAGCCGCGGAGGACAGTCATGACATCGGTCCTCGTCTGCGACGACTCCCCGCTTGCCCGAGAGGCGTTGCGCCGCGCGGTCGCGACCGTGCCCGGCGTCGAGCGTGTGACGACGGCGGCCAACGGCGAGGAAGTCCTCCGCCGCTGGGGCGCCGACCGCTCGGACCTGATTCTGATGGACGTACGCATGCCCGGTCTGGGCGGCGTGGAGACGGTCCGGCGGCTGTTGTCCGCCGATCCCGGTGCGCGCATCATCATGCTCACCGTTGCCGAGGATCTGGACGGGGTCGCGCTCGCCGTGGCCGCAGGAGCCCGTGGCTATCTGCACAAGGACGCCTCGCGCGCGGAGCTGCGTGCGACCGTGACGCAGGCACTCGCCGACCCGACCTGGCGGCTCGCCCCGCGCAGGCTGCGCTCGGCCGAGATGGGTGCCGCGCCGACGCTCACCGCACGTGAGATCCAGGTGCTCGAGGGCATGAGCCACGGCCGGTCGAACGCGGAGATCGGCCGTGAGTTGTTTCTCTCGGAGGACACCGTCAAGACCCACGCGCGGCGTCTGTTCAAGAAGCTCGGCGCCTCGGACCGCGCCCATGCGGTGGCGCTCGGATTCCGGTGGGGCCTGGTTCGTTAGGTGAAGTGCAGCGGGGGTAGGAAAACCCCCGCCTGCCGTGTGGTGGGCGGGGGTGGAGAGAGGGCCCGACAGGTGCCCGCTGCTCGTTTCGGCGAGGATGCCGCATCCTTGAGGTGTGGAGTTCCTCGGGGACGAGTCGATCGAGCGGGAGGGGAGGGCGCAGGAGATGAGTTCCGGCGCACCTGCTCATAACGCTTCGGTGCACAACAACGGACGCGGTGCCACGGAACAGACGACGCCAAGGCACCATGGACCGATGCGCGAAGACGAGGCGGCCACTGCCCAAGGGGCAATCGGTTCGCTCGTGCATCGTGCCGTCGACGGTGACGAGCAGGCCACGCACGATCTGCTCGCCCATGTCCATCCCCTCGCGCTGCGCTACTGCCGCACCCGGCTGTCCCGGCTGCCGGGTGACGCACGGCACTTCGTCGAGGATCTGGCGCAAGAGGTCTGCGTGGCGGTGCTGCTCGCACTGCCGCGCTACAAGGACACCGGACGCCCCTTCGAGGCGTTCGTCTTCGCCATCGCCGCGCACAAGGTCGCCGATCTGCAGCGCGCCGCGATGCGCCATCCCGGCTCGACGGCCGTGCCCTCGGACGAGATGCCCGAGCGGCCCGACGACTCCCTCGGCCCCGAGGAGCGCGCTCTCCTCAGCAGCGACGCCGAGTGGGCCAAGAAGCTCCTGGCGAACCTTCCGGAGAACCAGCGTGAGCTGCTGCTCCTGAGGATCGCGGTGGGCCTCACGGCCGAGGAGACGGGGCAGATGCTGGGGATGTCTCCGGGAGCGGTCCGGGTCGCCCAGCACCGGGCGCTGAGCCGCTTGAGGGCGCTGGCCGAGCAGTAGGACCGGCTTCCGGGATCCCTGGATTCACGGGAGTCGGCGCAGGTGGTGAACGACGAAGCCACCAGGCCCGTACGAACCGACGAAGCGGCGGAGCAGCCATGGTGTGGAATCAGACCCCCCAGTTCGCCGTTAGCATGGACATCCGCACCGATCAAGGCCATTTGGGGAAGGTGTCATGACTGCCAACGTCGACGGAGTGCCCGAGAAATTCGCGACACTCGGGCTGACCTACGACGATGTGCTGCTGCTGCCGGGCGCGTCGGAAGTGCTTCCGAGCGCGGTCGACACCTCGTCCCGCATCTCCCGCAACGTGCGCGTGAACATCCCGCTGCTCTCGGCGGCGATGGACAAGGTGACCGAGTCCCGTATGGCGATCGCCATGGCGCGACAGGGCGGCGTCGGCGTACTCCACCGCAATCTGTCCATCGAGGACCAGGTCAACCAGGTCGACCTGGTGAAGCGCTCCGAGTCCGGGATGGTCACCGACCCGATCACGGTGCACCCGGACGCGACGCTCGCGGAGGCGGACGCGCTGTGCGGCAAGTTCCGTATCAGCGGTGTCCCGGTGACCGACGGCGGCGGCAAGCTGCTGGGTATCGTCACCAACCGCGACATGGCCTTCGAGACCGATCGCTCCCGTCAGGTGCGCGAGGTCATGACCCCGATGCCGCTGGTCACCGGCAAGGTCGGCATCTCTGGCCCGGACGCCATGCAGCTGCTGCGCCGCCACAAGATCGAGAAGCTTCCCCTGGTCGACGACGCGGGCGTGCTCAAGGGCCTCATCACGGTCAAGGACTTCGTCAAGGCCGAGCAGTACCCCAACGCCGCGAAGGACGCCGAGGGCCGCCTGATCGTCGGTGCCGCCGTGGGCGCCAGCCCCGAGGCGCTCGAGCGGGCGCAGGCGCTGGCCGAGGCCGGCGTGGACTTCCTGGTCGTCGACACCTCGCACGGCCACAACAGCAACGCCCTGAGCTGGATGTCGAAGATCAAGTCGAGCGTCCGCGTCGATGTGATCGGCGGCAACGTCGCCACCCGTGACGGCGCCCAGGCCCTGATCGACGCCGGCGTCGACGGCATCAAGGTGGGCGTGGGCCCCGGCTCGATCTGCACGACCCGCGTGGTCGCCGGCATCGGCGTCCCCCAGGTCACCGCGATCTACGAAGCGTCCCTCGCGGCCCGTCCGGCGGGCGTCCCGCTGATCGGTGACGGCGGCCTGCAGTACTCCGGCGACATCGGCAAGGCGCTCGCCGCCGGCGCCGACACGGTGATGCTGGGCAGCCTCCTCGCCGGCTGCGAGGAGTCGCCCGGCGAGCTGCAGTTCATCAACGGCAAGCAGTTCAAGTCCTACCGCGGAATGGGATCGCTCGGTGCGATGCAGTCCCGCGGCCAGGGCCGGTCGTACTCGAAGGACCGCTACTTCCAGGCCGAGGTGGCCGCCGACGACAAGCTCGTGCCCGAGGGCATCGAGGGCCAAGTGCCCTACCGCGGCCCGCTGGCCAACGTGCTGCACCAGCTCGTCGGCGGTCTGCGCCAGACCATGGGCTACGTGGGCGCGGCCGCCATCGACGAGATGGAGACCAAGGGCCGCTTCGTACGGATCACCTCCGCGGGCCTCAAGGAGAGCCACCCGCACGACATCCAGATGACGGTCGAGGCGCCGAACTACAGCCGCAACAAGTAGTCGTACGACGTCGGAATCGGCATCCACGCGCGCGTGCAGCACGATGAGGGCGGCTCCGGAGGTTCCGGAGCCGCCCCTGCCGCCTGTCGGTTCGCCTCCGGGGCGCTCTAAGCCGGTGTCGAGAGGCCGACCGTGCTCAACCCTTCGGGCCTCCGCGCGCTCGGCCTCTCGACACCGGCCGCGCCCCTGCGGCTCACGGGCGTCGGTGATACTGGAAGACGCTGCAACGAAGAGGGAAAGGCCACAGAACGTGACTGAGATCGAGATCGGGCGCGGCAAGCGCGGCCGCCGGGCGTACGCCTTCGACGACATCGCCGTCGTCCCCAGCCGCCGTACGCGAGACCCGAAGGAGGTCTCGATCGCCTGGCAGATCGACGCCTACCGCTTCGAGCTGCCCTTCCTGGCCGCCCCCATGGACTCGGTCGTCTCCCCGGCCACCGCGATCCGCATCGGCGAGCTGGGAGGCCTCGGCGTACTGAATCTCGAAGGCCTGTGGACGCGGCACGAGGACCCGCAGCCGCTCCTCGACGAGATCGCCGAACTGGACGTCGACAACGCGACGCGTCGCCTCCAGGACATCTACGCGGCTCCCATCAAGGAGGAGCTGATCGGGCAGCGCATCAAGGAGGTGCGCGACTCGGGCGTGGTCACCGCCGCCGCGCTCTCGCCGCAGCGCACGGCCCAGTTCTCCAAGGCCGTCGTGGACGCGGGCGTCGACATCTTCGTGATCCGCGGTACGACGGTGTCGGCCGAGCATGTCTCGGGCGCCTCCGAGCCGCTGAACCTGAAGCAGTTCATCTACGAGCTGGACGTCCCCGTCATCGTCGGCGGCTGCGCCACGTACACGGCTGCGCTGCACCTGATGCGTACGGGCGCGGCCGGTGTCCTGGTCGGCTTCGGCGGCGGCGCCGCACACACCACGCGCAACGTCCTGGGCATCCAGGTGCCCATGGCCACGGCGGTCGCGGACGTGGCGGCGGCCCGTCGGGACTACATGGACGAGTCCGGGGGACGGTACGTCCACGTCATCGCCGACGGCGGCGTCGGCTGGTCCGGCGACCTCCCGAAGGCCATCGCCTGCGGCGCCGACGCCGTCATGATGGGCTCCCCGCTGGCCCGCGCCACGGACGGCCCCGGCAAGGGCCACCACTGGGGCATGGAGGCCGTCAACGAAGAGCTGCCACGCGGCAAGAAGGTCGACCTCGGCACGGTCGGCACGATCGAGGAGATCCTCGCGGGGCCGTCCCATACGCCGGACGGCTCCATGAACTTCTTCGGGGCGCTGCGGCGGGCGATGGCGACCACCGGGTACAGCGAGCTGAAGGAGTTCCAGCGGGTCGAGGTCACGGTGGCGGACTCGCAGCACAAGCGGTGACGTGACGCTGCGCTCGGCTTGAGCGGAGGGAGGGGCTCGGTTGCCTGTGTGGGCGACCGGGCCCCTTTGCTGTGCCCAAGTGGACTGGTGGGAGCGCCAGTTGTGAGAGGGGGGCGCGTGGTTGCGTTTGGGGCGAATGTGGGCTGAACGGGCGTAGTGGGGCGATAGTGTCCGTGATCGGCGCCCCAGTTCTCGGGGGCGCCCCCTTCCAAGGAGAACGTTTCCGGACCCCGGCCCTCGGGGCCCGGCCCGAGCTCCAAATGGACCGTCCACCGGGTTATTGGGCGGCGTCATGGAAGGGGGCGCACCCATGGGTCGTCACCGCAAGCCCACCCGCTGGGACCGTATCCGTCTTCGGATGGTGAAGTTCCGGAGGAGGTGCATCTTGTGGATTTACGGAAGGTGAGCGGCCACCCCCAAGAGGACTAGGGGTGGACACTCCGTTCACTTTTCAGGAGCCTGCCGCAGTGACCCCTGCGGTGGGCTCCACCCTTTTGTACGGTACCGGATCCGTCGTCGGGCGGCTTGGCTGCCGGACGTGGTGACCTTGCGGATCTTCGGTTGGAGAGCGGCCGCCCCCACGAGAACTAGGGGCGGACACTCCGTTCACCATCCAGGAGCCTGCCGCAGCAGCCACTGCGGTGGCTCCACCTGCCCTCACGCTAGCCGCGGACCCGCCCCACCCGCCACCAGCCCCAGAAGCACACCCCCCGCACGCGCCCCCCTTCACAACCGATGCGCCGCCCCCGTAGGCGTAGCCCCCCGCGTATCCAGCAGCAACTGCGCCTTCACCGAAAGCCCCTGGAGGTCGTACGTGCGGTGGTGCTGGAGGAGGATCGTCAGGTCGGCGTCGGCGGTGGCCTCGTAGAGGGAGTCCGCGCGGGGGATGGGGTGGTCCAGGACGCTCCAGGAGGGGACGTACGGGTCGTCGTAGGTGATGGCGGCGCCCAGTTCCATCAGTCGGAGTGCGATCTCGCGGGCGGGGGAGCCCTGTTGGTCGGCGTGGTCGGGTTTGTACGTCACGCCGAGGAGGAGTACGCGTGCGCCTCGGGCCGACTTGCCGTGTTCGTTGAGGAGTGTGGCCGCGCGCTGGATGACGTACTGGGGCATGTGGTCGTTGACCTGCTGGGCCAGTTCGACCATGCGCAGGGCGCGGGTTCTGGGGCCCGCGAGGTCCCGGGGGACGGCGTGGCCGCCGACTCCGGGGCCGGGGCGGAAGGACTGGAAGCCGAAGGGTTTGGTCTCGGCGCAGCGGATGACGTCCCACAGGTCGACGCCCAACTCGTGGCAGAGGACGGCCATTTCGTTGACCAAGGCGATGTTGACGTGCCGGTAGTTGGTCTCCAGGAGCTGCACTGTTTCCGCTTCGCGGGGGCCACGCGCGCGTACCACCTTGTCGGTGAGCCGGCCGTAGAAGGCGGCGGCCGACTCGGTGCAGGCGGGGGTGAGGCCGCCGATGACCTTCGGGGTGTTCGCCGGGGTGTGGTCGCGGTTGCCCGGGTCGACCCGGCTGGGTGAGTAGGCGAGGTGGAAGTCGCGGCCCGCGCGCAGTCCGGAACCCTCTTCCAGCAGAGGCCGCAGGAATTCCTCCGTGGTCCCCGGGTACACGGGGGATTCCAGGATCACCGTGGTGTGCGGACGCAGCCATGTGGCCAGGGTGCTCGCGGCGGCGGTCACCTGGGACAGGTCCAGGCCGCCGTCCGTGCCGCGGGGGGTGGGTGCGCAGATGACGGCGGTGCGTACGCGGCCGAGTTCGGCGGGGTCGGTGGCCGGGCGGAAGCCCGCCGCGAGCATCCGGCGCAGTTCGGCGGCGGACAGCGGTGCGGGGGCGCCGCTCTGGTAGCCGAGCGTGGGGATGCCGGCGGTGGCGGCGGCCTGGGCCAGGGGCAGGCCGAGCTGGCCGAGGCCGATGACGGCGAGATCTGCGGGCATGGCGGTGGGCCGTCCTTCCCAATAGCCGAGGCGGGACAACGGCGCAAGCCCTGTGGACAGAACGGGCGAGCGCAATGTCAGACTAGGAGTAAATATGACCGATTTGCGGGATTGGCTGGTGGTGATTCCCTGCGAGTCGCCGAGGGTTGTCCACAGGCTGGCGGTGGGTGGTGGCCGAAGTCGGGGAAGGCCGTCAGACTTTGAGCGTGGGCGATGTGGACCGAGCCTCGCCGAACAGATGAGGCCAGCTCGACGAACAGCGGGAGGCAGCGGTGAGGACAGCGGCACTGGGACCGGCGGAGCGCGCCGAGTCACTCGCATCGATGGCCGAGCACGAGCTGGATCTGCTGGTCGTGGGCGGTGGTGTGGTCGGCGCGGGCACCGCGCTGGACGCCGCGACCCGCGGGCTGTCCACCGGCCTGGTCGAGGCGCGTGACTGGGCGTCGGGCACATCGAGCCGGTCGAGCAAGCTCATACACGGCGGACTGCGCTATCTGGAGATGCTCGACTTCGCGCTCGTACGTGAGGCGTTGAAGGAGCGCGGACTGCTGCTGGAGCGGCTGGCGCCGCACCTCGTCAAGCCCGTGCCGTTCCTCTATCCACTGCAGAACAAGGGCTGGGAGCGGTTGTACGCCGGATCGGGCGTCGCGCTCTACGACGGCATGTCGATGGCGCGTGGCCATGGACGCGGGCTGCCGATGCATCGTCACCTGACCCGCCGTAGTGCTCTGCGTGTGGCTCCCTGCTTGAAGAAGGACGCGCTGGTCGGGGCACTGCAGTACTACGACGCGCAGATGGACGACGCCCGCTACGTGGCAACCCTGGTGCGCACGGCGGCGGCGTACGGCGCGAACGTCGCCAACCGGGCGCGGGTGACCGGCTTCCTGCGTGAGGGCGAACGGGTTGTCGGTGCCAGGGTGCAGGATGTGGAAGCGGGCGGGGAGTACGAAATCCACGCCAAGCAGGTCGTCAACGCCACGGGGGTGTGGACCGACGACACCCAGGCGCTGGTGGGGGAGAGGGGGCAGTTCCACGTAAGGGCGTCCAAGGGCATCCATCTCGTCGTGCCGAAGGACCGGATCCACTCGACTACGGGGCTGATACTGCGGACCGAGAAGTCCGTGCTGTTCGTGATCCCGTGGGGGCGGCACTGGATCGTGGGCACGACGGACACCGGCTGGGACCTGGACAAGGCGCATCCCGCGGCGTCCAGCGCGGACATCGACTATCTCCTGGAGCACGTCAACTCCGTGCTGGCGGTGCCGCTTTCACGTGACGACGTGCAGGGGGTGTATGCGGGGCTGCGGCCGCTGCTGGCCGGGGAGTCGGACGCCACCAGCAAGCTGTCGCGCGAGCACACCGTGGCGCATCCGGTGCCGGGGCTCGTGGTCGTGGCGGGCGGCAAGTACACGACGTACCGCGTAATGGCCAAGGACGCGGTGGACGAGGCGGTGCACGGCCTCGACCAGCGCGTCGCCGACTGCGTCACCGAGGACATCCCGCTCATCGGCGCCGAGGGATACCGGGCGCTGTGGAACGCGCGGGCGCGCATAGCCGCGCGGACCGGGCTCCATGTGGTGCGCGTGGAGCACCTGTTGAACCGGTACGGGGCGCTCGCCGAGGAGGTGCTCGACCTCATCGCCAAGGACACCTCACTGGGTGAGGCCTTGCCGGCCGCCGAGGACTATCTGCGCGCCGAGATCGTGTACGCCGCCTCGCACGAGGGGGCGCGACACCTGGACGATGTACTGACCCGGCGTACGCGCATCTCGATAGAGACGTTCGACCGCGGGACGCGCAGCGCGCGGGAGGCGGCGGAGCTGATGGCGCCGGTGCTCGGCTGGGACAAGGACCAGATCGAGCGTGAGGTGCAGCACTACGAGAAGCGGGTGGAGGCCGAGCGGGAGTCGCAGCGGCAGCCGGACGACCTGACGGCCGACGCGGCACGGCTGGGGGCGCCGGACATCGTGCCGCTGTAGCGCGGCGTTCTCGCGGGGGTTGCGGATGGCGCATTCCGCTTGTGGGCACCCTGGGCGCTGACTGGTCGTCGGGTGAGGGACAATGGAGGCTCTGTCGGGGCGGGTTGCATGAGGGGACGCATGTCGGAGCCGGAGCGGGACGGGACATCTCGTCAGGACAAGGATGAACGTCTCCTCGCCGGTCGGTACCGGCTGGGGGAAGTCCTCGGCCGCGGCGGCATGGGCACCGTGTGGAGAGCCAAGGACGAGACGCTGGGCCGGACGGTCGCCGTCAAGGAGCTGCGGTTCCCGTCGAGCATCGATGAGGACGAGAAGCGGCGGCTGATCACGCGCACCCTGCGCGAGGCCAAGGCGATCGCGCGGATCCGGAACACCGGCGCGGTGACGGTCTTCGACGTGGTCGACGAGGACAACCGGCCGTGGATCGTGATGGAGCTCATCGAAGGCAAGTCGCTCGCCGAGGCGATCCGTGAGGACGGGCTGCTCACCCCCAAGCGCGCCGCGGAAGTCGGTCTCGCCGTCCTCGACGTACTGCGTGCCGCGCACCGCGAGGGCATCCTGCACCGTGACGTGAAGCCGTCGAACGTGCTCATCTCCGAGGACGGCCGGGTCGTGCTCACCGACTTCGGTATCGCGCAGGTCGAGGGCGACCCGTCCATCACCTCGACCGGCATGCTCGTCGGAGCGCCCTCCTACATCTCGCCCGAGCGGGCGCGCGGCCACAAGCCGGGCCCCGCCGCCGACCTCTGGTCGCTCGGCGGCCTGCTGTACGCCTCGGTGGAGGGTGTGCCCCCGTACGACAAGGGTTCCGCCATCGCGACGCTCACCGCCGTGATGACCGAGCCGCTCGAACAGCCCAAGAACGCCGGGCCGTTGGAGAAGGTCATCTACGGGCTGCTCGTGAAGGACCCCGAGCAGCGGCTCGACGAGGCGGGTGCACGGGCGATGCTCACCGAGGTGATCCACGCGCCCGAGCCCAAGGAGACCGAGCCCGAGCCGGAGCCGGAGCCGATGGAGGCGACCAAGGTCGTGCCTCTGCCGGACGTGCCGGAGGCCCCCTCGAAGAACTCGAAGAAGCGGAGTTCGGGAGGTGGTGCCGGGAGCAGGCCGGGCAAGGCGAGTAAGAAGGGCGAGGAGGCGGCCGAGCGGCTGCTCGGGGCGTTTCGTTCCGTACGGAAGAGTGCTGCCGCTTCGGCGGGGGCGGCCTCGGCGGCGGTGGCCGGGGTGCGCGGGAAGCCTGACGGTTCGGCCGAGGACTCCGCCGGCTCCAACGGCTCCGTAGGCTCCACTGAGTCCGCTGACTCCACCGAGTCCGCCGGCTCGGATCAGGCCGCCGAGTCCGCGAGCTCCGTTGAGTCCGCAACCTCGGACGAGCGTGCCGACTCTGCCGAGTCCGCCGCATCCAAGGGTTCGTCGGGTTCCTCCGCGGAGGGCGCGGCTGCTGCGAGCGAGAAGGCGTCCGGCGGAGAGAAGGCCGTAGGCGAGAAGCCAGCCGGGGAGAAGCCTGCCGGAGAGAAGGCCGAAGCCAAGGCCGGAGTATCCGCGAAGGACGATGAGAAAGTCGCCGTCGGACTGAGCTCCGCCGAAACGAATTCCCCCGGAGCGAACTCCCCTGCGGCAAGCGCGACTTCGGGGGCAGGGGGCGGGACGACGTCGCCCACCACCCCCAGGGCGCCGCTCAGCGATGTGGTGTCGCGGCGGACGTTGGCGATCGTCGCGGTGGTCGTGGCGCTCGCCGTACTCGGCACGATTCTCGCGGTTGTGCTGGACGGCGATGGCAATGCCGGAGCCCAGGGGAACAAGGGCGGAGGCGACAAATCCGCGTCCAGCGGGGCGAACGCCGGGAGCGACACCAAGCAGGATGAGAAGGACGGTACGGGCACGGACGGCGGCGAAAAGCCGGAGTCCGCTGCCGGAGCCTCCGGAAACCCGAGTACGGGAAGCACACCGAGCCCGACGCCGAGCGGGTCCGGTGGGGCGAACGAAGGCGGCGAGGGCTCGAAGGACATCGCCGCGTCGACGCACAAGGGGAGCCAGGGGTACTCGATCGGGCTGCCGAAGGGGTGGAAGTACCAGTCCACGAGCGCGAGCGGGGACAGGTTCGCCGGTCCTGACGGGCAGGAGCTGCTGGTCGCCTGGACGTCCACGCCCAAGGACGACCCCGTGGCGGACTGGAAGAACCAAGAGCAGTTCATGGGGCGGTCGCAGTACCAGCGGATCCGTATCGAGAAGGTCGGCTATCGCGGCTGGAACGCGGCGGACTGGGAGTTCACGTTTACGGAGGGCGGGACCAAGTACCGCTCGATCGACCGCGGGTTCGTCGTCAACAACCGGCTCGGTCACGCGCTGATGTACACCGCGAAGGCCTCGACGTGGGACAGCGAGCTTCGCCGGGACACCTGGCAGACACTCACGCGGACGTTCCAACCGAAGGCCTGAGGGATACAAGAGGGATACGGGAGTCTTGAGATCTCGCATCCCCTCACTGCGAGTTGCCTCCGGCACGTATCGTGAGTGGTTGCGGACCGTACGCAGCCGGATATGCGGCCACAACGGGACGCATGACGAGCGGAATTGACCGACCGGGTGGCCGGGGGAGGCATCGTGGACGACTATGCGGGACGGGTACTCGCCGACCGCTACCGCCTTCCGCTGCCGCCTTCGGACGAGTACGAATTCGCCGAGAGCCGGGCCTTCGACACCTACAGCGGGCAGGAAGTGCTGGTCAGGCAGGTGCCGTTGCCCGAGGTCGTCGAGGCGGAGGTGATCGACGCCGACGGTCTGCCCGACGGGTTCGTGGCGCGGGACGGCGGGGCACGGAGGTCGGCCGCGCGGCCCACGCGGCGGCCCACCGAGCCTGCCGTGCGGCGGGCGATCGAGGCTGCGCAGGCGGCGGCGCAGATACCCGACCATCCCCGGCTTGACCAGGTCTTCGACGTGTTCGCCGAGGGCGGGTCGCTGTGGATAGTGAGCGAGTTGGTGCCCGCCCGGCCGCTGGCGGCGCTGCTCGCGGAGCGCCCGCTGAGTCCGTACCGGGCCGCCGAGGTCGCCGCCGATGTGCTGACCGCGTTGCGGGTGCTGCATGCGCACGGCTGGGTGCACCGGAACATCACGGTGCGTACGGTGCTGGTCTGCGACGACGGCCGGGTGATGCTCACGGGGCTCGCGGCCGGGGCGGCCGAGGAGGCGCTGTGCGGCTACGACCCGGTGCCGGTTGCGGAGGGTGAGCGCGACGGGGGCCCTGAGGGGGCCGATTCCGGTTCCGCTTCCGGTGCGGCCGCGGGTTCGACGGGGACGGGTTCGCAGGGCCCGTACGGACCATCCGGTCAGCCCGGACAGCATGGGCCCGGTCAGTCGGGTCCGCCCGGACATCCCGGTCAACCCGGTCAGTCGGGCAGCCCCGGTCACTACGGCTCGCCCGCTGTTCCCCACACCCGCGTCCCCGGTGGCGACCGGTCCGCCGTAGAGGCGGCGCCCGGCGGTCATGGAGCCGTGGCGCCCGTGGCGCAGCCCCCGGTCGCGGGGCGGCGGGCCTTGGAGCCGACCAATGACGTGCGGGCGGCCCGGGCCGGAGCCATCGCGGCCTACCGCGCCGGTGCGCGGGCCGCGGCGCGCGTGCACGAGGAGCAGCGGGACGGACAGCAAGGGCAGCACGGACGGCACGGAGAGAACGCAGCGTTGCCCGGCCCGCGGCCCCGGCCCTCCGCCGACGGTGACGCCGAGGCCGGGCAGACCTCCGCGTACGGCGTGGAGCACTCGGCGCCGCCCGGCCAGATCGCCGACCCGTACGGAGTGGGCGGGCCGAACCCCTGGCACGGCGCCGTCCCGCGCGCCGGCGCCCCCGCGCTGCCCGGCAACGGCCAGGGCCAAGGCCAGGGCCGCCCCGCGCTCCCGGGCCAGGCGAACGGCGGCGGAACAGGCATACCGGGCAACGGATTTGGCGCATCGGGCGCAGGAACCGACGTACCGGGGAGCGGTGCCGCCCCCGAGACGACCGGCATACCCACCCAGCCCACCGACCACCGCACCGATCCCCAGGCCCCTGACCAGCACACCTCCTCCGAGCCCACCCGCTGGACCCACCTCGTCCCCGAACGCGCCCCTCACCGAGGCCCCACCACCGCCCTTGCCGCCGAGCGGGCCCGTCAGGCTCGTATGGCTGTCGTGGGACCGGTCACCGAGCGATGGGCGCCCGAGCAGGCCGGGCCGGTGCACGAGAACTGGCAGTTGGCGGCGCCGATCGGCCCCTCGACCGACCTGTGGGCGCTGGGCGCGCTGCTCTTCCGGGCCGTGCAGGGGCATGCGCCGTATCCGGAGGAGAACACCGCCGAGCTCGTGCAGCTGGTCTGCGCGGAGCCGCCCGCCTTCGCGGAGGAGTGCGGGCCGCTGAGGCCGGTCGTGGAGTCGCTGCTGCGTCAGGACCCCACCGAGCGGCTGGACTTCGAGGAGCTGCGCGGCTGGCTGCGTTCGCTCGTACGGTCGGCGCCCGAGCCGGAGGCGGGGACGCATGTCGTGGCGGCGCCGCCGTTGGATGCGACGCGTCTGCCCGTCGTACGCCGCCGGGGCGAGATCGTCCGCAAGCGTCGCGCGGGCTTGCCCGAGCGGCAGGCCCGTCACAAGCGGCAGGAGAAGGCGCCGAAGCCGCGCCGCCTGGGCCGCACCCTGCTGTTACTGATCCTGCTGGCGCTGGCCGCGGCCGTGGCGTACGCCATGGTCTTCATGCCCAAGGCCGAGCCCGACGCGAGCAGCAGTGTGCAGCCAGGCGCCGCCGGGCCCGGACCCGCGGCCTCGTCCGACACCGACCCGAACCCCGGCACGGACGGGAACGCGGGCACGGATCCCGGGTCCGACGAGACCCCGAGCAGCACGCCGAGCAAGGAGAACAGCCCCAGCCAGTCGTCCAGTTCCGGCACGCAGACCACCGGCCCCGAGCTGCCGCAGGGCTTCACCCTGCGTAAGGACTCCGAGGGCTTCAGCGTCGCGGTCGCGCGCGGCTGGGATCGCACACCCAAGAACGGGAGTGGTCAAGTCATCTACTCCCAGGGCAAATTCGAGCTGCTGATCGTGCCTGGGCGCGACACCGCCAGTGAATACGGCGACGATCCGATGACGTACCAGCGCGAGGAGGAGCGCGAGTTGCAGCCGTTCCGCGACTCGACCTGGGCCACGTCCAGCGGGATGCGGCGGATCGACGTGGGCGGACGGGCCATGGCCGAGGGCCAGTTCACCTGGCAGGACGCCGAGGGCCGCGAGATCTACGTACGCAATCTCGCGATCCTCGCCGACGGCCGTTACCACGTGGTGCAGTTGCGGGGTCCGGAGGCCGAGCGGGACGAGGTGTCGCGGCTGTTCGAGCAGGCGTCGACCACGTATCAGATCACCGGCTGACGGTACGGAGGACAGGTCACCTGTTGAGGGCACGGGGCCCCCGCCGGATCGCCCCACCAGCCCGGCGGTTACTGCCAGTTCCTGCGGCCCCGTCCTTTACGTACAAGGCTCAACCGTCACAGTGCGGTACCGAGTGGCCGTGCCGGTTCCCCTGTTCGAGGACCGGTCCCTAGTCTGGGCCTGTCAAGAACATTGCGGGGAAACGTGAATCAGATGCAGGGCGCGCTCCTCTCGGATCGCTACCGGCTCGTCGACTCCATCGGGAGCGGCGGCATGGGCCGGGTGTGGCGCGCGCATGACGAGGTGCTGCACCGGGCCGTCGCGATCAAGGAGTTGACGGCCGCGCTGTACGTGTCCGAGGGCGATCGGGCCGTACTGCTCGCCCGTACCCGGGCGGAGGCGCGCGCGGCCGCGCGGATCAACCACTCGGCCGTCGTCACGGTGCACGACGTGCTGGAGCACGACGGTCGGCCATGGATCGTGATGGAGCTGGTCGAGGGCCACTCGCTGGCCGACGCGGTCAAGGACGCGCAGCGCGTCGAGCCCCGGGAGGCGGCACGGATCGGGCTGTGGGTGCTGCGTGCGCTGCGGGCCGCGCACTCGGCGGGCGTACTGCATCGCGACATCAAGCCCGGCAACGTACTCCTCTCCCGGGACGGCCGTGTCCTGCTCACCGACTTCGGCATCGCGCAGGTGGAGGGGGACACGACGATCACGCGGACCGGCGAGATCGTCGGCTCGGTCGACTATCTCGCGCCCGAGCGCATTCGCGGCCATGACCCCGGTCCCGCCTCCGACTTGTGGTCGCTCGGCGCCACGCTCTACACGGCGGTCGAGGGCAGGTCGCCGTTCCGGCGGACGACACCGCTGACCACCATGCAGGCGGTGGTCGACGAGGAGCCGGGCGAGCCGCAGAACGCGGGCCCGCTCGCCCACGTGATCAACGCCCTGCTGCAGAAGGATCCGGCCGATCGGCCCGACGCGGCGCAGGCCGAGCAGATGCTCGCCGAGGCCGCCGAGGGGCGCAGGCCGAGTGCGGCCGAGGACCATGTGCCGACGGTGCACATGTCGAACGCGCCGACCATCAGCGGCACTTACGGCATCGATGGCCGGCCGGCGCCCGATCCGGCCGCCGCCACCTCGCACCACCCGACGAGCCACACCCCGAACCACCTGTCGAGCCATCCGGCGAGCCACGCCCCGAACCACCAGCCGCACCATCCGACGTACCAACCGCCGCCGGGACAGGCCCGCACGCGAGGCCGCCGCCGTGGCCGCACCCTCGCCCTCGTCGTGGTCCTGGCCGCGCTCGTCGGCGGAGGCGGTGCCGCGGTGATGCGGTACGCGGACGAGTGGAGGTCCGGCGCGTCGTCCTCGTCTTCCGAACCCGTGAAGCCCTCGCCGGAGAGCGGGGACAAGGCGCCCTCGGATGGGATCCCGGACAGCTGGGTGCGGGTCGACGACCCGAAGGGGTTCAGCCTCGCTCTGCCGAGCAAGGCCTGGAAGCGGAAGACGGTGGACGACTTTCAGGTCGACTACACGCCCGACGGCGGCAAACACTTCGTCCGTATCGCCGTCGACGAGTCCCCGGACTTCCCCACGCCGTACGAGCACGTGATCGACCTGGAGCAGCAGTTGCAGGAGCGGCTGCTCAACTACCGGCAGGTCAGCCTGGAGGAGAACGTGTTCCGCGACCGTCCGGGCGCCCTGTGGGACTTCACCTGGACGGCGGTGGCGAAGGACACCCCGTTCCCCGGTCCGCGGCGGGCCATCGAGGAGATGTATCTCAGCCGTGACGGTATCGAGTACGCGATCTACATGTCGGCGCCCGCGGCGGACTGGGAGCAGGCCCGCCGTCAGTTCGACAACATCCTGAGGGGCTGGCGGCCCACGGCGGACACGGCCGGCTGAGCCCGCGCGACGCGAGGCCCGCTCGAGCACCCCGCCTCCGACCTCGGCGCCCACCGGGCTTTGTCAACCGTCGCGCTTCGGCCACCCGGCCTCCGGGCCCCCTAGCAGGCGCTCACCTGTGGGGCATGATGGGGCGCATGGGGACCGAGGGGGAGAACCTCCGTGTCATCGCGGGTCGTTACCGGCTTGAGAACTCGGTCGGCCGGGGCGGCATGGGCGTCGTATGGCGGGCCACGGACCTGTTGCTCGGCCGGCAGGTCGCGGTCAAGGAACTCGCCGTCGACCCGTCGCTCCCGGCGGAGGAGTCCCGCTCGCAGCGCGAGCGCACGCTGCGGGAGGCGCGGGCCGTCGCGCAGCTCGAGCATCCGAACATCATCGTGGTGCACGATGTGGTCGAGGACGACGAACGCCCGTACATGGTCATGGAGTTGATCGAGGGCAGCTCCCTCGCCGACCGGATCGCCGCACACGGGCCCATCGACGCGACCGAGGCCGCGCGGCTGGGCATCGCCCTGCTCAGCGCGCTGCGCAGGGCGCACGGCGCGGGCGTACTGCACCGTGATCTCAAGCCCGCAAACGTCCTCGTCTCCGATGACGGCCGTGTCGTGCTCACCGATTTCGGGATCGCCCGGGTCGCGGGCGCGCCGACGCTCACCGAGAACGGAGCGTTCGTCGGCTCGCCCGAGTACACCGCGCCCGAGCGCATGTCCGGGGCCAGAACAGGACCCGAGTCCGACCTGTGGTCGCTCGGCGCGCTGCTGTGCACGGCGCTGAGCGGCGAATCGCCGTTCCACCGCGACTCGTTGGGCGGCATTCTGCACGCGGTGGTCGCCGCCGAGATCCATCCGCCGGACGAGGCCGGGCCGATCCTGCCCGTCGTACGAGGGCTCCTGGAGCGGGATCCCGACCGGCGCCTCGGTTCCGCGGAGGCGGAGCAGATGCTGCGGGCGTTTCTCGACACGGGCCGTACGCCACCGGTGCCTCCCAGCCCCACGCCGGCGCGGCGGGACGTATCGAAGCGGCAGCCGGTGACCGCGCCGCCCCGGATCCCCTCGCCCTCGCGGCCGTTGCCGTCGAGGCTGCCGGCCCGGAGCGCGCTGATCGCGGCCGCGTTGGTCGCCGCGATGGCGGGGGCGGGGGTGTCGGCCGCCGCGTTGCTGATGAGAGGGGGCGGGGACGGTGACCGTACGCCGTTGCCCACGAGCTCGGCGCCCGAGACGAGCGCCGGTACGAGTCCGGGTACGAGTGCGCCGGTGAGCCCTACGCCCTCGGTGACCGGCACGCGCTCGCCGACGTCCACCGTGGACACGACTCGGTCGCCGGACCGGCCGCCCAGAATCCCGTAAAGGGGATATAAGGAACGTCCTGGGTCACGGGTCTGTGACCGGTGGGCATCAGGGGTGGAAGCTCGCCATCTGGCGCGATAGAGATGGGTCCTATGAGCAACAGCGGGGGAGCCCCTTACGGGTCGAATGAGCCAACCAGTTTTGGTCTGCAACCGCCGCAGCCGGGTGTGCCCGGACATCAGCCCGGTGCGCAGCAGCCCGCCGGCGTCCCGTATCCGGGCAACCCGTACGCGACTCCGCACGCGGCGCCCACCCAGGTCGTGCCCGAGCAGCAGGTGCCGCAGGAGCCCGGCACCGGTCGTCTGATCGCCGGCCGTTACCGGCTGCTCGGCAAGCTCGGCCATGGCGGCATGGGCACCGTATGGCGGGCCAAGGACGAGACGGTGGACCGCGAGGTCGCCGTCAAGGAGCCCCGCGTACCGGATCATCTTCCCGAACGCGAACGTGCCAACGCCTTCGAGCGCATGCGCCGCGAGGCGCGTGCCGCCGCCCGGCTCGACCACCCGGCTGTCGTAAACGTGCATGACGTCGCGGTGGTGGACGGCCAGCCGTGGATCGTGATGGAGCTGGTGCATGGACGTTCGCTGGGCGCCGCGCTGCAGGAGGGCACGCTCGGCGTGCGCGAGGCGGCGAAGATCGGCCTCGACGTCCTCGGCGCGCTGGAGGCCGCGCACGCCGCGGGCATCCTGCACCGCGACGTCAAGCCCGACAACGTGCTGCTCGGCCCGCACGGCCGCGTCGTCCTCACCGACTTCGGCATCGCCCAGATCGAGGGCGAGACCAACCTGACGGACACCGGCGGCTTCGTCGGCTCGCCCGAATTCATCGCGCCCGAGCGGGTGTTGGGGCAGCGGCCGGGCCCCGCCTCCGACCTGTGGTCGCTGGGCGTCGTCCTGTACGCGGCCACCGAGGGCGTCTCGCCCTTCCGCCGCAACAACACCCCCGCCACCCTCCAGTCCGTCCTCAACGCCACGCCGGCCGCCCCGAACGCGGCCAAGGGCCCGCTCGCCGACGCCATCAACACCCTGCTGAACAAAGACCCGGCCCGCCGCCCGAACGCCGCCCAGGTCCGCCAGCTCCTGGAAAAGGCCGCCCAGCCGCCCCAGGAGACCAAGGTCGTCCAACACGCGTCCCCCGGCGGCAAGTCGATACGCATCGGCCGCAAGGGGTGGATCGGAATCGCCGCCGGGCTCGTCCTGGCGACGGCGGTCACCGCGTTCCTGCAGATGGGCAACCCGTTCGCGGGGCCCGTGCCGGACGGCTGGAAGACGCACAAGGAGAAGGACGTGGCGGCGACGCTGGCCGCGCCCCCGGATTACGTACGGGGCGTGCCCGACCGCGCCACGGACAAGACCCACTGGGTGACGTACACGGACCCGAGCTACTCCGTCTCGATCGGCCTGTACCTGTACAAGAAGTCCGAGGACAGCCTCAACGAGATTGCGGGCACCGCCAGTTCGGAGGCGTACCAGGACGCCGACGCCATGGAGAAGGTGGACGACAGCGCGTTCAGCAACATGGCGGAGTCGCCCGCGCCCAAGGCCGAGACCACCGAGACGTCGTACAAGGAAGGCAAGGCGGCGGAGAACGTCGTCACCTACGTCGACGACCAGACGGACTCCGACACGCCCCGCCCGCGGGAGGCCCGCATCTTCTACTACAAGACCAAGTCGGGCGACCTCTACAAGCTGTGGATCGACTATCCCGGCAAGGGGGATTTCACCGAGCGTGGTCGCGAAGTTGCCGAAACCGCCATCGCGAAACTCGACGTCGACAAGCCCTGAGGCCGCACGATACTGATGGTGCATGACAACTGAGGAGGGGCGGCTGATCGGCGGCCGCTACCGGTTGGCCGAGCGCATCGGCTCCGGCGGTATGGGCACCGTATGGCGCGCCGTGGACCAGCTCGTGGGGCGCGAAGTCGCCGTCAAGCAGCCGCGGTTGCCCGGGGATCCCCGGGACGGCGCCCACCAGCGCGCTGCCAATCGCCTCTACCGCGAGGCGCGGGCCGCCGCGCGTGTCGACCATCCTGCGGCCGTAGCCATCCATGACGTCGTCGTCGAGGACGGACTGCCGTGGATCGTCATGGAGCTGATCCGGGGCGACTCGCTGGAGGACGTACTGCGGCGCGGCCCCCTCAAGCCGGCCGACACCGCGCGCATCGGGTTCGCGGTCGTCGGCGCACTGCACGCCGCGCACTCCGTCGGGATCGTGCACCGGGATGTGAAGCCCGCCAACGTGCTGCTCGGCTCCCATGGCCGCGTCGTCCTCACCGACTTCGGCATCGCGCATATCCAGGGCGAGGAATCCCTCACCGCCAGCGGCGAGTTCGTCGGCTCGCTCGAGTTCATCGCGCCCGAACGCATGGCGGGCCAGGGCGCCGGACCCGCCTCCGACCTCTGGTCCCTGGGCGTTCTGCTGTACGCCGCCGTCGAGGGCTGGTCCCCCTTCCGCCGTACAGCCGTGGAGTCCACGCTCGCCGCGATCCTGTCCGACGAGCCGCCGGAACCGCGGCAGGCCGGGGACCTCGGACCCCTGATCACCCAACTGCTGGCCAAGGACCCCGGGCAGCGACCGGACGCCGTGAAGAGCGCGGCGGTGCTGGAGGCGGTCGCCGAGGGCTGGACCGTTCCCGTCCTCACCGACCCACCCCGGCAGCCGCAACCCCCTTACGCCTCACCGCAGTTCGCGGGCTACACCGAGACCGTACGAACCGGACTCCCATCGCCGGACATGGCACGAACCGAGACGGCCGGAGCCCCGCCCGCCGGATCCCTGCCGTCCCCGACGGCGCCCGACCATCACTCCTTACGCCGACGACGCCCCAGCCTTCGTCTCCTCGCCGCCTCCGTCGCCGGTGCCGTTCTCCTCAGCGGCGGCATCTGGCTCGGGATCTCCTTCCGGGGCGGCGACCCGAGGGCGGAGGCGCAGAACCGCGGGGCCACCCCCTCGGCGTCCGCCTCCCCCTCGGCCAGGACCGTGAACGGCTGGACCATCCACCCGGAGAAGGACCTGGACGCCATCGTGTCCGTACCGGTCGGCACTCCGCTGGCCGACCGCGACGACACCGGCGCGGACCGCCGCAACCCCTCCCGCTCGGTGACCTACGGCGACAACGCTGTCCAACTCCGGCTGACCCGCGAGGACGCTGCGCCGACGCCCATGGACTCCTGGGCGGAAGAGGCCACGCTCTCCTACGCCGACGACTTCGCCAAAACGCTGTCCGAACCCACCACGTTCCACGGCTACGAGGCGAGGCTCCTCGACACCGAGTACGAGGTGAAGGAGGAGAAGTACCGCGTGATGCAGCTGCTGATCGCCACGGACGCCAAGGAGTACTACGAACTGCGCGTGGACATGCCGAAGGGCACGAAGGACGAGAAACGCGGCGCCTCGTTGTTCGAGGGCGCGCGTGATCGCCTCAAGGTCGGCAAGTCGATGGTGGGCTGACGTCCTGATCAGGGTGTTCTCCGCCAGCGGCCACTGGCGCGATGTGTGCAGTCCGTGAAGTGGGTTACCACCGGGTACCAAAAGTCTTCGGGCCGGAATACGCTGCGCCTCATGACGGACTCGCAGGCCCCGGTACAGACCGGCACGAACCCCCTTGCCCCCGCCCCCGAGGGCGCCCGCACGGCCGCCGACGTGGTCACGCCGGAGCTCATCGCCCAGCTCACCAAGGGCGTGCCCGGCTCGGGTCGCACCGCCAACCACACGCCGTTCACCGGCGAGAAGCTGGCCGATCTGCCCGAGTCCACCCCCGAGGACGTACAGAAGGCGTTCGAGCAGGCCCGTGCGGCGCAGTCGGTCTGGGCGCAGGTGCCCGTACGGCAGCGGGCCGCCGTACTCCTGAGCTTCCACGACCTGGTGCTGGAGCGTCAGGCCGAAGTCCTCGACCTCATCCAGCTGGAGACCGGCAAGGCCCGGCTGCACGCGCACGAAGAGGTGCAGGCGGTGGCGGTGGCCGCCCGTCACTACGGCAGGAAGGCGTCCTCGTACCTCAGGCCCAAGCGGCACACCGGCGCCGTGCCGACCCTCACCAAGGTCACCGAACTGCGCCAGCCGCGCGGCGTCGTCGGGCAGATCGCGCCCTGGAACTACCCTCTGGAGCTCTCGGTCGGCGACGCGCTGCCCGCCCTCGTCGCGGGCAACGCCGTCGTGATGAAGCCCGACACGGAGACCTGCCTGACGGCACTGTGGGCCCGTGACCTGCTGATCGAGGCAGGGTTGCCGATCGAGGTGTTCCAGGTCGTCATCGGCGACGGCCCGGTCATCGGCCCGGAGATCGTCCGGCACGCCGACTACGTCTCCTTCACCGGCTCCACCCGCACCGGCCGCGAGGTCGCCCAGAGCGCGGCAGGCCGCCTGGTCGGGGTCTCCCTCGAACTCGGCGGCAAGAACGCCATGTTGGTCCTCGAGGACGCCGACATCGAGAAGGCCGCGGCGGGCGCCGTGCGGGCCTGCTTCTCCTCCGCGGGTCAACTGTGCGTCTCCATCGAGCGGTTGTACGTCCACGAGTCCGTCGCCGACGCCTTCCTGGAACGGTTCGCCACCCGTACCAAGGCGATGCGGCTCGGTACGTCCCTGTCGTACGGCGCCGAGATGGGCTCGCTGGCCGGCGAGCGCCAGCTCGAGGCCGTGACCCGGCACGTCGACGAGGCCGTGGCCAAGGGCGCCAAGGTGATCGCGGGCGGAGTGGCCCGCCCGGACATAGGCCCGTACTTCTTCGAGCCCACGATCCTCGACGGCGTAGAGGCGCCGATGGCCGTCTGCAATGAAGAGACCTTCGGCCCGGTCGTCTCCATCTACCGCTTCAAGGACGAGGACGAGGCGATCGAGCAGGCCAACTCCACGCCGTACGGCCTCAATGCCTCGGTCTGGACGAGGAACGGCCGCCGCGGCGCCGATGTCGCCGCCCGCCTCCGCACCGGCACGGTCAACATCAACGAGGGCTACGCCTCCGCATACGGCAGCGTCCAGTCCCCGATGGGTGGCATGAAGGACTCCGGCCTGGGCCGCCGCCACGGCTCGGAGGGCATCCTCAAGTACACCGAGGCCCAGACGATCGCGCATCAGCGACTGCTGCCGATGGCGCCGTCGTTGGGGATGGACGACGAGAAGTACGCGCAGTTCATGAGCCGGAGTCTGCGGGTGATGAAGGCACTCGGGTTCCGGTAGGAACTCCGGCTCAGGGGGCGCCCCTTTTAGGGGCGCGGGGCTCTATCGATATGCGGCTCCGCCGCGTGAGCGCGAGCAACCACACACGGCCCGCACTGCACACTCAAAGAGGAGAACGCAGGTGCCAGAGGATGCGTACGACTACGACGTCATCGTCGTGGGCTCCGGCTTCGGCGGCTCTGTCACCGCCCTGCGCCTGACCGAAAAGGGCTACCGCGTCGGCGTCCTCGAAGCCGGCCGCCGCTTCACCCCCGAGTCGCTGCCCAAGAACTCCTGGGACCTCAAGAACTACCTCTGGGCGCCGAAACTCGGCATGTACGGCATTCAGCGCATCCATCTCCTGGGCAACGTCATGGTGCTGGCGGGCGCGGGCGTAGGCGGCGGTTCGCTGAACTACGCCAACACCCTCTACGTACCGCCGAAGCCCTTCTTCGAGGACCCGCAGTGGAAGGACATCACCGACTGGCAGGAGGAGTTGAAGCCGTACTACGACCAGGCGCGGCGCGTGCTCGGCGTGCGGCTCAACCCGACGATGACGCCGTCCGACGTCCACCTGAAGGCCGCGGCCGAGCGGATGGGCGTGGGCGACACCTTCCATCTGGCGCCGGTCGGCGTGTTTTTCGGTGACGGCGAGGACGCCGACGGGACCGCGAAGGCCGGGCCCGGACAGCAGGTCGACGACCCGTACTTCGGCGGCGTGGGCCCGGCCCGCAAGGCGTGTACCGAGTGCGGGGAGTGCATGACCGGCTGCCGGCACGGCGCGAAGAACTCCCTCGTCGAGAACTATCTGTACCTCGCCGAGAAGGCGGGCGCCGTCGTCCACCCGATGACGACGGTCGTGTCCGTCACCGACGACTCGCAGGGCGGGTACGCCGTCGCCACTCTCCCGACCGACCAGAAACGCAAGGGCGAGGGACGGGTCTTCAGGGCCCGCCGGGTCGTCCTCGCGGCCGGTACGTACGGCACGCAGACCCTGCTGCACCGGATGAAGGCGGGCGGCCAACTCCCGTACCTCTCCAGCAGGCTGGGCGATCTGACCCGTACCAACTCCGAGGCCCTGGTCGGCGCGCAGACCGACAACCGGCGCTATCGCAAGGTCACCGGCGCGGCGAAGGTCGACTTCACGCGCGGCGTCGCGATCACCTCCTCGATCCACCCCGACGCGAACACGCACATCGAGCCGGTCCGCTACGGCAAGGGCTCGAACTCGATGGGCGGCCTGTCCATCGTCCAAGTCCCGTACGCGGACGGGTCGTCGAGGGTGCTCGGCTTTCTGTCCCACGCGGCCCGGCATCCACTGCTCGTGCTGCGCTCGCTGTCCAACCGCCGCTGGTCGGAGCGAACGATCATCGGCCTCGTCATGCAGTCCCTCGACAACTCCCTGACGACCTACCTGAAGCCGAAGGGCGCGGGAAAGGGCTTGTTGACGGCTCGTCAGGGACACGGGGCGCCCAACCCCAAGCAGATCCGGGCGGCTTCGGAGGCGGCGTCGGCGATCGCCGCGGAGATCAACGGCTTCGCGGGCAGCAATGTGGGCGAGCTGATGGGTACGCCGCTGACGGCCCACTTCCTGGGCGGCTGCCCGATCGGGGCGTCCGCCGACGAAGGCGTCATCGACCCGTACCACCGGCTGTACGGGCATCCGGGCATCTCGGTCGTCGACGGCGCCGCGATCTCCGCGAACCTCGGCGTCAACCCGTCGCTGACCATCACTGCCCAGGCCGAGCGCGCGATGTCGTACTGGCCCAACAAGGGCGACGCGGATCCGCGTCCGGCACCGGGAGCCACGTACGAACGCCTGAAGCCGGTCGAACCCCGCTCGCCGGTCGTCCCGCCGGACGCCTTCGGTGCACTGCGACTGCCGTTCCTGGGGATGCCGACGGTGCCGCCGAAGCAGTAGGCCTATGGCCTGTGGGAAAGACGAAGGACCTGCGCCCCCCTCCGAGCGCAGGTCCTTCGTCTCTTGCGTGCAGCGTGTCGCGCCCCTTTAGGGGCGCGGGGAACTGCGCGACCAGCCCCCACCGGCCCGCAGTTTCATCACCCTGCTTCCAGCGGAGCGTTTACGCGTCAGCACCGGTCTTGCGGCGGCGCACGACGAACACCGCGCCCGCTCCGGCGACGACGGCGACACCGCCGACGAGGCCGATCATCGGCAGGGCCGAGCTGGAACCGGTCTCGGCGAGGCTGCCACTCACCTTCGCGGTCTCGTTCTTGTTGGGCTTCTCGTTCGCGACCGGAACCTTGCCGCCAACCTGCGGCTTGGTGCCGTCCGTGTTGGTGCCCGCGGCCACGATCTGGAACTTGTAGGAGATCTGACCGAAGCCCGTGCACTCGGCGTCCGCGTCGCCGTAGATGCTCGCGCCGAGCGAGAAGCCCGCGCCGACCGGGGCGGTGGACTTCACGTTGATGCGCAGCGGGATGTTGACCTCGTAGTCGGGCTTGAGCTCGTCGGTGTAGCCGACGTATCCGACCGCGTAGCCGCCTTCGTTGAGGTTCTCCCAGGTCTTGTCCTGGGGGTTGTAGGCCTGGAGCTGGACCTGCTTGCTCTTGAACAGGTTGTCGCCGTTCTTGTCGGCGGAGGCCCCGGCGAAGAAGTCGAGGTCGTTGAGGGTGGAGGCGGAGTTGTTGGCCACGTTCAGCGAGAACTTGTGCCAACCGCTGCCCGCGGCGATCTTGCCGGGGATACCAGTGATGGTCACGTCGACCTTGGAGTCCGCGCACACGGAGGGCTCCGGCTCGGGCTCCTCGGTGGGCTCCGCGGGGTCGGTCTCGTCCTCGGTGGGCTTGTCCGTGGGCTTGCCCGAGGGCTTGTCGGTGGGGCCCGTCGTCGGGTTGGCCGGCGTCGTCGTCGGGGCGGTCGTCGGAGCCGTCGGGTCCGTCGTCGTAGCCGTGGGGGCGGTCGTCGGCGTCGCCGTCGGCTCGGTCGCCGGCGTCGCCGTCGGCGTCGCGGACTCCGTGGTGGTCTTCGTGCTCGGATCGCCCGTGGTAGCGAACGCGGCGGGCGCAGACAGCAGCGCGAGCGGAGCTATGACGGCCGTCGCGGCCGCAGCGGCCATGGCACGGCGAAGCTTCATCAAGACCTCGGTGAGTCCGGCGTACCGCGACGTCGCGGTACGAGATGTAGGTGGACGCCCTCCGCGTACGAGCCGCGGTGGGGCTGTGGTTCCGCAAGTGAGACCCGGGAATCCTGTGAATGGTTGTCCTCGATTTCACGGGATTCTTATGTGGGCTGAGTCACATCCATGAACTCCGTACTCGACTTGTGAACTCCCTCGGCCACGGCTTAGAAAGGCTCGTCTGCCCATCGGGGGTGGGCAGTTGACAGGGGGAGAGGCGCGAGCGCCGTGGCCGAAAAGCCGTCCGAGGACCCGCGGGGCTCCGAGGACCCCAAGAGTCCCACTGACGATGAGTGGGAGAAGTTCCTACGGGACAGCGAGCTGGGCATCAGCGCCTCCAACGCGCCCAAGGAGCCCTCCGCACGAGCCCGCATGGTGACGGAGCGGCTGCGTCAGCAGGACGCGCGGGGCGAGAGGCCGCCGGGGTGGCGCACCGGTCCCCCCGTGCAGGGGATGAACGTGCGGCCCGCCCGCCGCAGCAAGCTCTGGGCGATCATCGGCGTACCCCTCGTGCTCGCCATCGCCCTGGTCGCCATGAAGCCGTCGCTGCTGCCCGGCGACCTGTTCGGCACGGGCGGTTGGGGCGGTACGGGCACGGAATCCGCGGCTCCGCTGCCTGAGGAGACCGCGCCCCCGTCCACAGCCCCCTCCGCCGCTCCCGGAACGCCCACCCTGGACCGGCCGTTCGCCGGATCTCCGGCCGAGCGGTACGCCGACGGGGAAGCCGGAATCGTGCTGCCGGAGGCGAAGCCGGTCGGCTCGTTCAGCAAGGACCAGGTGGGCCGGGCCCTGAAGCAGACCAAGGCCCTGCTCGTCGACGCGAACATCGACCGTACGACCCTGCTCGGCGGCACCCCCGAGACCGTGCTCGGCACCCTCGACCCCAAGCAGCCCGGGATGCTCTCCGACGTGCGGTCCTGGCTGCGCAAGCCGGACAAGCAGAACGATCCGCTGCTGATGTTCAGCCGGTTCGACAAGGACGAGGTGCGGCTCGTCGGCGATGTGGTCAAGACCCGTGGCCGTATGAGCTTCGAACGGGACGAGAAGGGGTCGGTCGTCATCCGCGCCGACTACACCTTCGTCTACGCGCTGGCCCCGGCCGACCCGGACTCCACAGAGGTGGCCCGCGTCATCGCGCGCCGCGTCCTCGAGACGGAGCTGGCCGATCCGACGCGCTTCCGGCTCACCCCGGGCAAACTGGTGATCGCCCGCTACGACCAGGATCTCGCCAACACCGGCTGCGGCATCTACGACGGCTACATGCACCCGCGGTTCGACTCGGTCCCCACCAAGGGGACGACGAAGCCGACCGGGCCCAAGGTCGACCCGTACGACCGCAGCCGAGACATCCAGAACTCCGGTACGGAGACATGCGGCACCGCCTCGCGGACCTGACGGGGAAGCGCAGGGCTTCGGGCATGCGAAGGGCCCCGCGGCGGGGGATCCGCGGGGCCCTTCCCGGTCAGCACCGACGTCAGGGCAGCGCCGGTGCCTGAGGAGCGGCGCCGGGGGGAGCGCCGCTGGTTCGGTGGTGGTGCGGTTGTCTGCCGGTCTTGCGCCCCGGAGCACATGGGTAGCGCCAGTGGTGTAGACCTTTGGCAGTCGGGCGATGCAATGCGGTTGTCTGCGCTGGGACTCGGGTGGGTTGTTCGATTTGGGACTGCTCTACGCATCGTGCTCGATGGGCGGAGGCCTTCGCAACCGTTTCGACCGCTCTCACACAGATTCGGCCGGTCGGCTCCGGGCGTCCCCGGAGCCGGCCTTCTCTGGTCCGTGACCGGGCTGCTGTCCCCTGCAGTCCGGTCACATCTGCTGGAGCGAGGTCCCACGACGCACGTCCGTACGCCTCATCGCTCCAGCGGAGCCACGCGTGGTTTCTTCGGGCCGCCCCTGGCTGGCACGGACACCGACACCAACGAAGCGCGCCGCGACGCGGTCACGCGATTTCCGGGGAACCGGCCATGGGTACGTGCGTACGCGGAACTCACATACGGGGATTGGGGATACGCGGAATCGTCGGGGCCTCAGATGCGGCCCCGGCACAGCTCCAGCAAGGTCATCGCCAGCGACGTACCGGGCTTGCCCAGCGCCTCCCTGTAGTGGCCGAGGACCTCCATCTCCCGCGACAGGTTCACGCGTCGGCCGCCGGACGCGATCCGCTCCTCCTGGATCACGGCAGACACGGCCATGCGTTCCTGTACGAGACCGATGATCCGGTCGTCGAGCGCGTCGATCCGCTCCCGCGCACCGCTGATCACGTCGGCCGCCGCATCGGTACGGGCACCGGTCTTGTCGAGTACGTCACCCATGTCGGGCTCCTCTTCTTCGGCGACGCCCTGGACCGGCAAGCCCCGGAAACGTCAGGCGCCCCGGACCTTGTCGGCCCGGGGCGCCTGGTAAGTCGCTTGTCAGTAGCTCAAGCAGCACGACCATGGCAGCCGGTGGGCCGGTTGCCATAGGTAAAGACGAAGGTCGGGTGCGTGAGCATGGGAGCAGTATGCACGCTTGCCGGACGCGGTCCAAGCCGGAGACGGGACGTCGTCCCCGCACACCCCGTTAGACTCGGCAGCACAGCCCCTCAGCGAACCGCCGGAAGGCAACCCGTGTCATCAGCGACCCCAGCCGCCCCCGACACCGTCCTGGTCGTCGACTTCGGTGCGCAGTACGCCCAGCTCATCGCCCGACGGGTCCGCGAGGCCCGGGTCTACAGCGAGATCGTGCCGAGCACCATGCCGGTCCAGGACATGCTCGCCAAGAACCCGGCGGCGATCATCCTCTCCGGCGGCCCCTCGTCGGTGTACGCGGAGGGCGCCCCCCGCCTGGACCGCGAGCTCTTCGAAGCCGGCGTCCCCGTCTTCGGCATGTGCTACGGATTCCAGCTGATGGCGACGACCCTCGGCGGCACGGTCGACAACACGGGTGCCCGCGAGTACGGCCGTACGCCCCTGCATGTCTCCAAGTCCGGCTCCACTCTCTTCGAGGGCACCCCCGACGAGCAGTCGGTGTGGATGTCCCACGGCGACGCGTGCAGCGGGGCCCCGGAGGGCTTCGCCGTCACCGCCTCCACGGACGTCGTCCCGGTCGCCGCCTTCGAGAACGACGAGAAGAAGCTGTATGGGGTCCAGTACCACCCGGAGGTCATGCACACCACGCACGGCCAGCAGGTGCTCGAGCACTTCCTGTACCGGGGCGCGGGGCTGAGCCCGAACTGGACCACCGGGAACGTCATCGACGAACAGGTCGCCGCCATTCGCGAGCAGGTCGGCGACAAGCGCGCGATCTGCGGTCTCTCCGGCGGCGTGGACTCCGCCGTCGCCGCCGCCCTCGTACAGAAGGCCATCGGCTCGCAGCTGACCTGCGTGTACGTCGACCACGGTCTGATGCGCAAGGGCGAGACCGAGCAGGTCGAGAAGGACTTCGTCGCGGCCACCGGTGTGCAGCTGAAGGTCGTCGACGCCGAGGAACGCTTCCTCAAGGCGCTCGCCGGGGTCAGCGACCCCGAGGAGAAGCGGAAGATCATCGGGCGCGAGTTCATCCGGGTCTTCGAGCAGGCGCAGGCCGAGATCATCGCGGACGCGGGCCCCGAGGTCGCCTTCCTCGTGCAGGGCACCCTCTACCCGGACGTGGTCGAGTCCGGCGGCGGCACCGGCACGGCCAACATCAAGTCCCACCACAACGTGGGCGGGCTCCCGGAAGACCTCGAGTTCCAGCTGATCGAGCCGCTGCGCAAGCTCTTCAAGGACGAGGTCAGGATGGTGGGCCAGGAGCTGGGCCTGCCGGACGAGATCGTCCAGCGGCAGCCGTTCCCGGGCCCCGGCCTCGGCATCCGCATCGTCGGCGAGGTCACCAAGGAACGCCTCGACCTGCTCCGCGAGGCCGACGCCATCGCCCGCGAGGAGCTGACCGCTGCCGGCCTCGACCGCGACATCTGGCAGTGCCCGGTCGTGCTGCTCGCGGACGTGCGCAGCGTCGGCGTCCAGGGCGACGGCCGGACGTACGGCCACCCGATCGTGCTCCGCCCGGTGTCGAGCGAGGACGCCATGACCGCCGACTGGTCGCGACTGCCGTACGAGGTCCTCGCGAAGATCTCGACCCGGATCACGAACGAGGTCGCGGACGTCAACCGCGTCGTCCTCGACGTGACGAGCAAGCCGCCGGGCACGATCGAGTGGGAGTGACGCTCCGGAGCCGGTGACTCACTCGGGCTGTGGCTCACTCGCGCTTGACGGAGCGCACGGGTTGGCCGGGCTTCCAGATCTGCACGACCAGGTACGCGTTGTTCTCGACGTAGGTCCGTACGACCTCTGTCAGCTCGGTGCGGAAGAGGTGGAACCCCGGCGGTTCTGCCTCTTCCGGCTTTTCCGTGTACAGCGCGATCGTCTCGGGATCGGTGACCTCGACGGCCCGTCCAGAGATTCGTATGTCGCCGCCCCCCATCTCTGTCCCGGGCCCCGAGTTCGCCTGGAGCGCGAAGCGGGGATCGCGGCGCAGGTCCAGTGCCTTTTGCGAGCCGGGCATCATGCCGAACCACAACTCGCCGTTCTTGAACTGGACTTCGAGCCCTGAGGTGCGTGGCGACCCGTCCTTACGGAGGGTCGCGAGGACGTGGTGCGTGAAGGCACCGAAGCGTTCCTCGGTCAGCTTGGCGAGGTCGGGTTCGGCTGCGGTGAAGGCCGCCCAGTTCGGTGCCTGGCTCGGGTTCGGTTTCGGCGTCATACGACCAGTCTGACGCCGAAACCAGACATCTTCTGTCGCTGTTTAAGTGCGGCCTGTCCGCTATTGAAGGGTGGTGAAGAACGGCGATGGGGCGGTGCGCGCAGCGGTTGAGGCGTGGTGTGTGTCAGAGCAGCCCATGTGCCCTGAGGCGCCGCTCGAGCCGGTCCTTGCGTCCGAGTTCCAGGCGCAGGAAGACCGCGAAGACCAGGCCCATCGCGGCGCCGGCGCAGAGCGATGCTCGCCAGCCCACGGGGATCAGCAGCAGCGTCATCAGGGCCGCGCTGGCGGTCATGAAGCCGGCCTTCCGGTGCCAGTCGAGGTCGTCGTCCATGGCATCGAACTCGATCCGGGCCCTGATCAGCCCGACCGCGGGCGCCGCGTCCGGAAGGGGCCTGAGGGTGCCGGGGCGCATGCCGGGCGTGCGGCCGGCCGCCAGCTTGCTGAGCGCGGCGGTGCTCCGCTCGCGTGCCTCGGGGCGGTTGTCGCGGATCAGGCGGACCTGGAGCGTCTGGCCGTGCCTGTGCGTCTCCCCGTACCGGAATCCGTACTGGACGGCGATATAGGTGAGCGCGGCAAGTCTGCGCGGGGAGCCGCCGAGGTCGTTCAGTACGACGACGTCCCGGGTCGCGATCTGCCGGAGCATGTCGGCGATCCGGCGTTCGGTTCTGTTCATGCCTCCCCTCATCTTGTTCGCCTTTCCTGATGGCCCGGCCGGATTGTGCCTAAGCGGACCGTGCCCGACTGAGCAGTCGGTCCCACTCTCGCAGACACGCAGACCCGCGACTCGGCACAACGGTTGTGCACTCTCTTCACGAACATCTCTGTTCTCCTGCGCTGACTGACGGTAACTTCCGGGCTGCAAACAAGTCCGTACCTCTGGGCTGGAGGACATATGCACGGCCCCACGCCGCCCCTGCCCCGCCCCACCGAGCAACTGCGCTTCGCCATGCCGCCGATGCACGAGTCGCTCGACGACGAACGGCGGCATCGCAAGGAACGACTCGCCGGGGCGTTGCGGATCTTCGGGCGGCTCGGTTTCGAGGACGGGGTCTCCGGCCATATCACCGCGCGCGACCCGGAGTTCAGCGACTGCTTCTGGGTAAACCCGTTCGGGATGCCCTTCAAACACGTCACGGTCGGCGATCTTGTCATGGCCAACGGGGAGGGGCAGGTGATCGAGGGGCGCTATCACGTGAACCAGGCGGCGTTCACGGTGCACGCCCAGGTGCACGCCGCCCGCCCGGACGTCGTCGCGGTCGCACACTGTCACTCGGTGCACGGGCGCGCCCTGGCCGCACTCGGCGAACTCCTCGACCCGATCACCCAGGAAAGCTGCGCCTTCTACGAAGATCACGCACTGTACGACGCGTACACCGGTGTCGCCGTGGACGCCGAGGAAGGGCGGCGGATCGCCACCGCGCTCGGTTCCCGCAAGGCGCTGGTGCTGCGCAACCACGGACTGCTGACCGTCGGCGACTCGGTCGACGCGGCGGCCTGGTGGTTCCTGTCCATGGAACGCTCCGCCCAGGTCCAGCTCATCGCCCGCGCGGCGGGCCGGCCCGTGCTCATCGACCACCGGCAGGCGGTGGCGACACGTGAGCAACTCGGCGGGGACCTGGTGGCATGGATCAACTATCAGCCGCTGTGGCAGGACATCAGCCGAAGTGAGCCGGATCTGCTGTCGTGACCTTCGGGTTTCCTGCGTTCAGAAGTCGCGGAGCACGGCGGCCTTCGTCGCCGCGAACTCCTCGTCCGTCAGCACGCCTTCGCGGTGCAGCTCGCCCAACTCCCGCAGTCGGCGCAGAAGTACGTCGTGATTCTCGGCCTGCGGCTCGGCTGGTACCGCGTCCCTGGCCGTCAACGGGAGGCGGGGCGCGTCGGCGGGCAGATACTCGCCGGTGCGGCTGGACGGATGCGGAAGCCGGGCCGTGACCGCGGTGGCGACCAGCGCCGTGAGCAGATCGCGGCGGGCGCTGCCCCACAGGTCGAGGGCGAACGGGTCCTTCTCCGGCGGGAGTTTGGAGAACGCCGTCTCGCGCGTCACAAAGCGCAGAAACCCGTCCTCGTAACCGGAGTTGGGCAACCACTCCACCTGAACAAGATCCGGTACGTCGATGATGCGCGGGCCCGTCGCCCGCTTCACCCGGTCCGAGGTGTCGCTCCAGTCGATCCGGACCTGGTTCCCGTCGAACGACACCGTGCCGTCGCTGGACCGGACGGACACTGGCACGGGTGGGCCTGGCAGCAGGTACTCCTTCGCCGGCTCCTTCGGGATCTGCTCGAGGAGCAGCCCCCGGCGTATCTCCTCGGCGACGTACTCGGCGACGCCCGAGCGGTCGAGATCCACCGTCAGCCGGTACGGGTCCGCCGCGTCGGGAAGCCGGCCACCGGTCGCCTGGAGCAGCGGGTCGGCGCCCTCGCGAAGTCTCAGGCGCAGCCGGCCACGCTTGCGTTCGGGCTCGTAGACGACGCTCGCGACCGCTTCGAGCGGCACGGCGATCTCTCCGTACGTCTGCCGGAACAGCGGTACGGAGCGGTGGAGTCCCGGCGTGATCCGGACCGTGTTGCCGTCGAAGGCCCAGGTCCCGTCGCGCTGGATGATCTCGGCCATAGGGAAATTCTCGCAGCCGGGTCAACACGGGGGCGGGGGTTCGATGCCGGTTGGGGCGACGGGCCCGCCGGTGGGGGTTGCGGGGTTCGCCGCCGCTGAGCGGACCTGCCGGGTGAGGCCGCAGTGGCGTACGGCACAATCCCGGTGCTTGGTACTTGCGGTTATGGGCTGGTTCTACGAGTTGGTTCTACGGAGCGGTGCGGGAAGGCGGCAGCGGGCGGTGGCGGTGCAGGAGGCTGAACAGGGCGCGCACGAAGGGGGCTGCACCTGCGGGGACTGTCCGCAGGGGGCGCGCGAAGGACATCGACGAGCCGTTGCCGCATTCCTTTCCAAGCGGGACGAGTTGGCCTCCGGCCGGGGACTGCCCGCCGCGGTCGCGTACTCGGCGGGGGCCTCGCGGCAGTGGGTGTCGGACGAGCTGACCCAGTCCGCCGACCTCGTCGCCGAGCGGAGCCGGGCCGAGGGCGAGGCATGGCTGGCGCTGCTGTGGCGGCGTACGGCCCTTGCGGTGGCGGGAGCCGTCGGAGCCCTGCTTCTGGCGCAGGCCCTCACCGCGATCGGGGCGGGCTGGACCGCCGCGCGGACCGCCGGCTTCCTCGCCGCGGTCGTCGTGGGCGGGCTGCTGGTCGGGGCGTCGTGGTTCCACCGGGCGCGCGGGGGCGCGCTGGCGCCCGTCATCGGCGAGGACAACCGGCTGTCCACTTCCCGTGTGGTGGCTGCGAGTTGGGTGGTGTTCGTCGTCTACGCCGTGCTGGTACTGGCCGGCCGCCTCGCGGGCGCCTCCTCACCGGGCGAACGTGACGCGCTGATCTCCGGGCTCGAACTCGCCCGGGGCGCGGGCATCGTCACCGTCCTCGCCGTGGTGTGCGGGATCGCTGTGCTGGTGCGGCGGGTGGTGGGCCTGCGCGTACTCGGTCAGCGCCTGCAGAAGATACGCGCCGACCGTCCGCGTGCCGCCGACCTGCTGACCGACGACTCGGGCCGGGGCAACTTCGCGGACACGCAGTACGTCGTGATCGCCGGCGCCGCGCTGGTGTTCGCGGCGGTACGGCTCGCCCGGCGGCCCGAACAGTTGCCGGACCTGCCGTGGGGGCTGGCGCTCGTCGTGCTGGTCTCGGCCGCGACCTACGTCGCCGCCAAGTACGCGGAGGGTGGGCGCCCGGTGATCCACTCGGTCGTCCGGTCCCGCGAGGCCGGCGACCTGGACGCGCCGATCCGCACCGGGGACGACATCGAGATCCGTGGAGCCGGTTTCGTGCCACCGGGTGCGCACACGGCCGACCGCCTGTCGCGGATGGTGGTCCGGATCGGTTCCGTCCACGTCCACGTACCGCTCGTGCCCGTGGCCGGGGGTTTCCGGAATCCGTCCGACGCGGTTCTCACGGTGCCGGTGCCCGCGGATGTGGAGCCGGGGCGTGTGGAGGTGCAGGTGGTCACTGCGGCGGGGGCCGAGACGAACCGGTACGCGATCGATGTGACGGATTGACTCCGTTTGACTCCGTCGGTTGGGTTCGTTTTCGGGTGCGGCGCCGTCGTGGCTGGTCGCGCAGTTCCCCGCGCCCCTAGGTGGTCGGTGGGTGCGGGGCCGCGGTCCGGTGCGTCAGCCCGTCGCCAACAGGGCATACGACCCCGTGCTGACACAGGGCGCAACTGTGCCCAGACCGAAGCTAAGCGACGGGCATAGGACGCACCGGCCCACGTCCCCTCCCACCGGCGGGAGGGAGCCGGGTCCGTTGTGGCTTTGGCTGAATGGAGCCGCAGGCTTTTTAGGGGCGCGGGGAACTGCGCGACAAGCCACGACGAACCCGCACGTGCCAACGAACCCAACCGCCCCTCCGCCGGAGGCATCCCGCTCGACCGCCGGAGGTAAAAAGTTACGTCCGCGGTTGAGCCGCCCGCTCAAGGGCTACGTATGGTCTGTTGAGGGGCGAACTGTCTCGGTGAGAGGTGGCGGAGTGCGATGGCTCACGGTATGCGGATGGATACGCACTCCGGTTACCTCGACGGCGGAGGCAGAGACTGGCGGGACGCAGCCACCCGTTACGCCCTGCTACCGCTGCGCGTCTTCCTAGGCGTCACCTTCATCTACGCGGGGATCGACAAGCTCACCGACAGCGCGTTCATGTCGGAGGCCGGTTCCGGTTCGATCGGCGACATGATGCGCACGGTGCGCGACTCCTCGGCCATCCCGGAACTCGTCGACCTCTCCCTCAAGAACCCGGTCGGCTTCGCCTACGCCATCGCCCTCGGTGAACTCGCCGTCGGTATCGGCACGCTGATCGGGCTGTTCGCCCGCCTCGCCGCATTCGGTGGTGCCATGATCTCCCTCAGCCTCTGGCTGACCGTGAGCTGGCCCTCGGACCCGTACTACTACGGCAACGACCTCCCCTACTTGATGGCCTGGCTCCCCCTCGTACTCGCCGGCGCGTCGGTGTTCTCGATCGACTCGATGCTGCGCGCACGCCGAAGGCAGCGAGCCGGCGCGTACTAGGACTGGCTAGGTCCAGGGCCTCCAGCGATCAGGCCCAGCTCCCGCAGCTCCCGGCCTTCAGCTCTGCGTCGGCGCCTCCCGTGGCTCCCGGGAAGCGAGGCTCTTGCGGCGGTGGCGTATCGCGAGGGTCACCGTGCCCGCCGCTGCCGCCAGGAACAGGCCGCCGGTGACGAGAGGGATCACCGCGAACCAAGGGGTCTCCCAGAGTCCGCCCGCGTCGCCGGCGTAGATGATGCCGGTGAGTGTGAGGAACCCGCCCGCTATCAGTCGGCCGGGCTGGAAGTCATGACGTAGCACGGGCCACCTCCGCCTGTCCGACGCCGACCTCGAGGGTGAGGTCGAGCGTGCCGCCGTTCTTGGTGTTGCTCGCGGGCTTGAGGGTCCGTTCCTCGTACTTGCCGGGGGCCACGTCCACGTCCTGCTTTCCGTCGCCGGGGAACTGGATGTCGCCGACGCCCACTTCGACGTTCAGCTTCACGGTCGCGTCCTTGGGCACGACGACCTTGAGCCGGCCCACGCCCACCTCGACGCTTGTCGTCACGGTCTGGCCCTTGGCGAGGGGTATCCGGGTCAGATCGAGTGTGCCGACGCCTGTGCCGAGTTCGTAGGCCGGACTTACGTCCGCCACCGCGGCCGGTGTCCAGTTCGTGCGCACCCAGTGGGTGCTGATGTCCTTCGGAAGCGCCGCCGAGCAGGCCAGCAGGGCCGAGGTGATGATCGCGAGGAAGACGGACCCCGCCCCTGTACGCCCCAGGAACGCGCTGACCGCTATGCCTGCGCCAAGGACGATGAGGGCGCCCGCCAGGCCGGCCTGGAGGCTGGTGCCCAGCGCGTGTTCCTCCCAGGTCGCGCCGGTGCCGATGGCGCCCGCCAGCAAGGCGAGCAGGAACACCCAGCCGCCGATCCAGCGAGGGCCGCGCGGCTTCGGCTCGCGGGCGCGTATGTCTGGGCGGTAGTTGCCCTGCGCGATGTTCACCGCCGCTGCGATGTCCCGGTCCCGGGTGTCACTCGGGCCCCACAGATAGCCCGTGCCTCCTACATATGTGCCGTCCTTGACGATGGGGTCGCGCCACCAGGAGGAGAAGGAGGCGGGGACGGGCGGTGCCTGGGCTTCGGGTGGCGCGTCGGCGACCGCCTGCGCGGCGAGCGGGTCGGGGCCGGGGGCGCCGCGCTGCCGCGACCAGTAACCGGCGCCCGCGAGTACCAGCGCGAGCGTGGTGGCGAAGGTGAGCACCCCGCCGTTGCCCAGCATGGACAGGAACACTCCGCAGCCGACCAGCGCGAAGAGCACGGCCGTCAGCGCCTGGCCGTCCACGCGGCCGGTGAGCAGCTTGCGCAGCTCGTTCTCCTCCTCGTCGTCGTAGGCCACGAACAGCCAGGCGAAGCCGTAGAAGATGAGGCCGATGCCGCCGCTCGCCGAGAGCACCGCGAGCCCGATGCGGAAGATCACCGGGTCCATGTCGCACTGCCGCCCGAGCCCCGCGCACACGCCGCCCAGCATCTTGTGCCGCCGGTCGCGCCGGAACTTCTGCGGAACCTCGGGCACAACCGGATCCCCGGGCGCGGGCGGGCCCCCGCGCGCGCGCGGTTCCTCACCCGCGGCGGCCGGGGCGCCGGCGGCGGGCACCGTGTCCCGCGGCCCGGTGGGCGAAGCCTCGCCGGGGCCCGGGCCGGAGCCGGGCACTGGACCCGTCGCGGCGTGCGTGTGATCTGTCATGGGTCCATGGTGACGGGCGCGACGGCCCGGCGGCAGTCGGGACAACCCTGGCCGAACCCTGAAATCGTCCCCGAGGCATCGGGCCCTTGATCCCCGAGATGCCCTGGGCTTCGAAGATCAGGGGAGTCTCGGGGGTCGACCCTGATGTCCTGGCTCGCCTCGCGTGTGAATATCGATGGCATGCCGGAAGCCGCAGCTGTGCCCGTCGAGGACCCGCGGCCGCCGCGCAAGCTCTACCGCAGCAGCGACGGACGCTGGCTCGGTGGTGTGGCGCGGGGGCTCGCCGGGCATCTCGGGCTGCCGGTGGTCTGGGTGCGGCTGGTCTTCGTCGGACTGTTCATGGCCGAGGGCCTCGGGGCCCTGTTGTATGCCGCGTTCTGGTTCTTCGTGCCGCTCGGCGTCGGAGGCGTGGACACCGGGCGGCCTCCGGCTCTCGTCACCGAGACCTCCACCGACGGGCGCCGCAGACTCGTCGCCCGCAAGCCCGACAAGGGCCAGATCGTCGCGCTGCTCGCGATGGTCGTCATCGCCATGATCTTCGTCGGCAATGTGGACCTGAGCGGCGGGGCCAAGCTGTATCTCTGGCCCGTCGTCCTCGTCGGCGCGGGCGTGGCCCTGGTCTGGCGCCAGGCGGACAATGCGCGGCGGGCCCGCTGGGTGGAGGTCGGCCGCCACCGGCGCACGCTGACGCTGGCCCGTTCCGCGGCCGGAGTCCTGCTGGTCACCGTGGGCGTCTCCGGGATATTCGTTCTCCAGGGCTCCGCGGCCCACCTCGGTTCGGTGTTGCAGGCGGCGCTCGCTGTCCTCGTCGGCATAGCGCTGCTCGCCGGCCCCTATCTCGTACGCATGACCCAGGACCTCTCCGAGGAGCGGCTGATGCGTATCCGTGCCCAGGAGCGGGCGGAGGTGGCCGCCCATGTCCACGACTCGGTGCTGCACACCCTGACGCTGATACAGCGGAACGCGGAGAACGCGGGCGAGGTCCGCCGCCTCGCCCGCGCCCAGGAGCGCGACCTGCGCAACTGGCTCTACAAACCGGAGGGCACTGGCAAGGACGAGGCCGACGAGCCGGACACCCTCGCCGAGGCGGTCCGGCGCAGTGCGGCGGAGGTGGAGGACAAGCACGGTGTCCCCATAGAGGTCGTGGTCGTCGGCGACTGCCCGCTCGACGAAAGAATCGGGGCCCAGATGCAGGCCGCGAGGGAAGCGATGGTGAACGCGGCCAAGTACGGTGGCGAGGGCGGCGCGGTGCAGGTCTACGCCGAGGTCGAGGGCAGGACGGTTTTTGTGTCCGTCAGGGACCGCGGCCCCGGCTTCGACCTGGATGCGATACCCGCCGACCGCATGGGCGTCAGAGAATCGATCATCGGCCGCATGGAGCGCAACGGCGGCACGGCCCGGCTGCGCGCCGTACCGGACGGCGGCACGGAGGTCGAGCTGGAGATGGAGAGGGCGGAGACATGAGCGACGCGAACGAGCCGGCCGGAACGGTCGAGCCGGGCGGTGGCGCGACCGGCGCGGGCGCGGCCGACGGCCCTGCCATGGGCACCGGCGCGGCCGCAGCCGACGCGCCGCAGGCCGCCGCCGAGCCCAACGACCCGACGGCCACGCCCGATTCGGCGGACGCTGGGCCCGGTCGGCGAGTCCGAGTGGTTCTCGTCGACGATCACCGCATGTTCCGTACGGGGGTCCAGGCGGAGATCGGGCAGACCGAGCGGACGGGTGTCGAGGTGGTTGGGGAGGCAGCCGACGTCGACCAGGCCGTCTCGGTCATCACGTCGACCCGGCCCGAGGTCGTCCTCCTCGACGTGCACCTTCCGGGCGGCGGCGGGGTCGAAGTCCTGCGCCGCTGCGCCCCGTTGATGGCGGATGCCGAGCAGCCCGTACGGTTCCTCGCGCTGTCCGTCTCCGACGCCGCCGAGGACGTCATCGGCGTCATCCGGGGCGGCGCGCGAGGCTATGTGACGAAGACGATCACCGGCACGGACCTCGTCAACTCCGTCTTCCGCGTCCAGGACGGCGACGCGGTGTTCTCCCCGCGCCTGGCCGGATTCGTCCTCGACGCCTTCGCCTCCACCGACGCCCCGCCCGTCGACGAGGACCTCGACCGCCTCACCCAACGCGAGCGCGAGGTCCTCCGCCTCATCGCTCGCGGGTACGCGTACAAGGAGATCGCCAAGCAACTGTTCATCTCGGTGAAGACGGTGGAGTCCCACGTCTCGGCAGTCCTCAGAAAGCTCCAACTGTCCAACCGCCACGAGCTGACCCGATGGGCGACGGCACGACGACTGGTCTGACCCGCCCGGTCGATGGCGGTTGCGACTAGTACTTGCGGGCCGTCACGAGGCTGAAGGAGAGGTATTCGCCGGCGTCTGCCGTGAGCATGCAGAAGACAGATTAGAAGCGCCCCGTTAGGGGCGCGGGGAACTGCGCGACAAGCCACAACGAGCCCGCGGCCGCGACACGACATTCACCCACCACCCCCTGGCGGGGGCTGGGGCGCAGCCCCAGGGATGGGACGGGAAGGGGCGGCGGGGGCGACGAAACAACCTCACACCACCCGCGCGGCCCCCGCAAACGGCATCTCATCCAGCGAAGCGACCCGCACCGGCGCCGAAGGATTAGGCGCATGGATCATCTGCCCATTGCCCACATAAAGCCCGACATGACTGATGCTCGAGTAGAAGAACACCAGGTCCCCAGGCCGGAGATCGCCACGCGAAACCCGCTCCCCAGCCTCGATCTGGCCATATGTCGTCCGAGGCAGCGAAATCCCCGCAGAGCGATACGCGGCCTGCATGAGCCCCGAGCAGTCAAAGGCATCGGGCCCGGTGGCCCCCCACACATACGGGCTGCCGAGCTTCTCGTACGCGTACGAAATGGCGGCCGCAGCCCGCGAGTTGGGTGCTCCGACAGCCGATCCTGGTTCCGGCGAGGCGGAGGAGCGCGAGGCGCGAGCCGTGGCGGCGTCATCCGCGCCGATCCGCGCGCGCTGTTCATCCGTCAGCCGGGACAGAAGCCGCCGAGCCTCGCCCAGCTTCCCGGTGACCGTCTTCTTGTGCCGGTTCAGCGCCGCCTGCTGGGACTTGAGCGAAGCCAGCTCGACATGGGCGGCCCCACGCAATTGCTCGATCTCCCGCAGCTGGCCCCGTACGCGCGAAACGGTCGAGGCCTGCCGACTGCCGGCGCGTTCGGCGAACGCGGCCTCGTCCAGGTACTGATCGGGCTCCGAGGAGAGGAAGAGCCGCAGCGCGGGGTCGAGGCCACCGTCCCGGTACTGCGCGGCAGCCACCGAACCCAGCGCGTCCCGCTCGGAGTTGAGCCGCTCCGTCCGGCGGGCGGCCTCGTCCTGGAGGGAGTCCACCCGGGCCTCCGCCTTGTCGGCCTTCTCCTTCGCCCCGTTGTACTTCTCGGTGGCGACCTCCGCCTCCTGGTACAACTTGTCGACCTTCGCCCGCACCTGCTCCGGCGTCAGCCGCGGCTCGGCGTAACCCGCCCCGTCGAATGAGGTCGCGCTCGCCGCGCCCGCCAGGGCGATCGTGAAGGCGGTACGGGCCGTATTGCCACCGAGCGAGCGCTGTCTTGGCTTGCGGTGCGCTGCCACCTGGACACACTTCCTTCCCGAACGGGCCGGTCACGCGTCCGGCGGCGGCCCGCACAGGGGGAGCGGGACGCCGCCGGATCTTCTCGGCGGTGATGTCCGGCTGCCGCCCCTGGTCCGGACGGCGGGTGGGAGCCGGTCACCTGGGGAAGGACGCTAAACCTGAGCGTGCGCGCCTGGTAACGGCATGTACGGAACTGTCGTCAGTGCGCCGCGTGGTGACCGTATGCGATCGTGATCCTGGCCTGGAGCCGCCAAGTTGACGCGGGGCGTTGACCGATGCCGGGGTCGTAGAGGTCCGAGCGGCGCGGCGGTGCTATGGGGCCGTCAGCGGCCGTCGGCGTCCGTCAGGGCCCCGTCAGGGCCCGTACGGGGCGCCCCCAGGCGCCCGGGGCGGTGTGAGGCCGTATGCGAGCCCCCGGTTAGGCTCCGGCTTCATGGACGTACTCATCCATCTCTTCGTCGCGCTGCACATCATCGGTATCGCCGCACTCCTTGGCGGCTTCTTCACCCAGATGAAGGCGATGGGCGGGGGCACGGCCCGCTTCGGCCCCGCGATGCTGCACGGCGCGTTCACGATGCTCGTCACGGGCGTGATCCTGGTCGGCCTCAACCAGGCCGACGACCAGACGGTCAACAACATCAAGATCGGCGTCAAGCTGGCGCTGCTGATCGTGATCCTGGGCCTCGTGTACGTGAAGCGGGACGAGGAGAAGGTGGACAAGGGCTCGTTCGGTCTGGTCGGCGGGCTGACCACCGCCAACGTCTTCATCGCGGTGCTCTGGACCTGACGGCCCGAAGGTCCGCGAAAACGGCCTCATGGGGAGCCTCGAAACACGGCCTCATGAAGAGCCCCAAAAACCCAAAAACGGCTCACGCGCGCGTGCACCCCGAAATGGGGTCCACGCGCGCGTGCCTCACGCCGGACGGACCACGCTGTGGACCGGCATGTAGTAGATCGACTCCTCGCGGACGTACGCACCGGGCTTCGGGGCGTGGATCATCATGCCGTCGCCGAGGTAGAGGCCGACGTGGCTGATGTCGTCGTAGAAGAAGACGAGGTCTCCGGGCTGGGCGCTGGCGACCGAGACCTGGGTGCCGGTCTTGACCTGGTCCCAGGTGGTGCGCGGGAGGGTGACGCCGGCGGCCTTCCAGGCGGCCTGGGTGAGGCCGGAGCAGTCGTAGGAGTCCGGTCCTGAGGCGCCCCAGACGTACGGCTTGCCGGTCTGGGAACGGGCGAAGGCGAGTGCCTTCTCGCCCTTGGCCGTCGAGGCGCCCGCGGAAGTGCCCGTGCCGGTCGAGGTCCCCGCGCCGGTGGAGGGCGCGGGAGCCGGCTGGGCCTGCTGCTGTTGGCGGCGCTGCTCCTCCGCGGCCTGCTGCCGCGCCAGTTCCTCCGCCTTGCGCTGGGCCTCCTCGCGCTGCTCCCGCTCGATCGCCGCGAGCCGCGCCTTCTCCTCGGCGGTCAGCTGCGAGAGCAACTGGCGGGCCTCGGCGAGCTTCCGCTGAACGGTCGCCTTGGACGACTTCAGCGTGTTCTCGGTCTGGGTGAGCGACTGAAGGCTCTCGGAGGCCTCCTGACGCATCTGCGTCATCTCGGACTGCTGCGTCGCGTAGTCGTCGACGGCCTGCTGCTGGCGGCTGGTCAGCCGGTCCATCAGCTGGTTCTGGTCGAAGTAGTCCTGCGGGTTGTCCGCGAGCAGCATGGCCGCGGTGTCCGGGGCGGCGGTGCCCGTGCGGTACTGCGCGGTGGCGAACGTACCGAGTTCCTCGCGTGCTTCGTTGAGCTTCTGCGTGCGGGAGGCGACGTCGTCAAGGAGGTTGTCGACCTTCTTGCGCTGCTTGCTGGTCTTCTCCTTGGCACCGTTGTACTTCTCGGTCGCCGTCTCCGCCTGCGCGTAGAGGTCGTCGACCTTCTTCTGGACTTCGTCGAGACTGGGCTTCGGCTCCGCGGAGGGCGAGGCGTTCGCGGTCTGCGACAGGAGGGCCACCGAGGTGAGAGCGGCGGTGGCGAGGGCAGGGGTCCGTATGCCCTTGGGATTGGACGACCGCGCTTTGCGGTGTGGCGCCACGAAGGCGACTCCTTCCGTGCTCCGCCTACCGAGTTAGCTGTCGGGTTCGGGCGTGTGCTTCGGAAGGTTTGCCCTACGGTCCTTGTCCCCTAAGGGAGTTGGACCGATTCACCCCAAGGTCGGTGGGTCCCCGGCTCCGGGTTGCCACAAAGGCGTACCGGACTCGGCGGGAGCCGCACGGCCCGGCGACGTTCGCCGGTGGGGGTCGAGCGGCCCACTGCGAAAGCTAACCAACTCGTGTGGCTCCTGTGAAGGTTGATGAGCGAATTGTCCGATACGTTTTCGTGACCTTAGCCTCAGTCTCCATGATCCGTCGCCGACCGTGACGGGACGGTCCTGGAGGGTGAGAGAAATCCGGGCGGGCCCTCGGCAGTCTCGTACGAGCGGAGTTCTCAGGGTTTTCCCGGACAGCTTTTCAGGGCGGCGGCGAGCTGTCAGTGGGGGAGCCTAGACTCGGAGAGCGATGAGCAGCCTCTTTGATGACAGCTTCCTGGCGGACCTCAAACCCTCGCGGGACCACGAGGAAGAGCCCCCGCCACCGCCCGAGGACGAGCACGTACCGGAGCAGGTTCCGGACGATCTGTTCGGCGGGAAGTTCGACGTGCCGCCGGACCGGGAGGCGTACTACCGCGATGGTGCCCCCCGTCCGCATGTGGACGCGGCCGCGCTCCTGGAGGGGCTGAACGACAACCAGCGCGCGGCGGTCGTGCACTCCGGCTCCCCCCTGCTCATCGTGGCCGGTGCCGGTTCCGGCAAGACCCGTGTGCTCACACACCGGATCGCGTACCTGCTCGGCGAGCGCAAGGTGCATCCCGGCCAGATTCTCGCCATCACGTTCACCAACAAGGCCGCGGGCGAGATGAAGGAGCGCGTCGAGCACCTCGTCGGCCCGCGTGCGAACGCGATGTGGGTGATGACCTTCCACAGCGCGTGCGTACGGATCCTGCGGCGCGAGTCGAAGAAGCTCGGCTTCACCTCCTCGTTCTCGATCTACGACGCCGCCGACAGCAAGCGCCTCATGGCCCTGGTCTGCCGCGACCTGGACCTCGACCCGAAGCGGTTCCCGCCCAAGTCGTTCAGCGCCAAGATCTCGAACCTCAAGAACGAGCTGATCGACGAGGAGGACTTCGCCGCCCAGGCGAGTGACGGCTTCGAGAAGACCCTCGCCCAGGCCTACGCGATGTACCAGTCGCGGCTGCGCGAGGCGAATGCCCTCGACTTCGACGACCTGATCATGACCACGGTCAACCTCCTGCGCGCCTTCCCGGACGTCGCCGAGCACTACCGCCGCCGCTTCCGTCACGTGCTGGTGGACGAGTACCAGGACACCAACCACGCCCAGTACGCCCTCGTACGTGAACTCGTCGGCACCTCCGAGCACCCCGTGGACGTACCCCCGAGCGAGTACGACGTGCCGCCCGCCGAGTTGTGTGTCGTCGGTGACGCCGACCAGTCCATCTACGCCTTCCGCGGCGCGACCATCCGCAACATCCTCCAGTTCGAGGAGGACTACCCGGACGCGACGACGATCCTCCTGGAGCAGAACTACCGCTCCACACAGACGATCCTGAGCGCCGCGAACGCGGTCATCGAGCGCAACGAAAGCCGCCGCCCCAAGAACCTGTGGACCAACGCGGGCGCAGGCGCGCGCATCACCGGCTACGTCGCCGACACGGAGCACGACGAGGCGCAGTTCGTCGCCGACGAGATCGACCGGCTGACGGACGCCGGTGAGGCGAAGGCGGGCGACGTCGCCGTCTTCTACCGTACGAACGCCCAGTCCCGTGTCTTCGAAGAGGTCTTCATCCGCGTCGGCCTGCCCTACAAGGTCGTCGGCGGCGTGCGCTTCTACGAGCGCAAGGAAGTCCGGGACGTCCTCGCGTACTTGAGGGTTCTCGCCAACCCGGAGGACTCCGTACCGATGAGGCGGATTCTCAATGTCCCCAAGCGGGGCATCGGCGACCGGGCCGAGGCGATGATCGACGCACTCGCCTCGCGGGAGAAGATCAGCTTCTCGCAGGCGCTGCGCCGCGTCGACGAGGCGTACGGCATGGCGGCCCGCTCCACGAACGCCGTCAAGCGGTTCAACACGCTGATGGAGGACCTGCGGACCATCGTCGAATCGGGCGCGGGCCCGGCCACGGTCCTGGAGGCCGTGCTCGAACGCACCGGCTATCTGGCCGAGTTGCAGGCCTCCACGGACCCGCAGGACGAGACCCGTATCGAGAACCTTCAGGAACTCGCCGCCGTGGCCCTGGAGTTCGAGCAGGAGGCCGGCGAGGGCGAGGCGTCAGGTGGGCTTTCCGACTTCCTGGAGCGTGTCGCGCTCGTCGCCGACTCCGACCAGATCCCCGACGAGGAAGAGGACGGCTCCGGCGTCATCACGCTCATGACTCTCCACACCGCCAAGGGCCTTGAGTTCCCCGTGGTGTTTCTGACCGGCATGGAGGACGGCGTCTTCCCGCATATGCGCGCCCTCGGCCAGACCAAGGAGCTGGAGGAGGAGCGGCGGCTCGCGTACGTCGGCATCACGCGCGCGCGGGAGCGGCTGTATCTGACGCGGTCCTCGATGCGGAGCGCCTGGGGGCAGCCCTCATACAACCCGCCGTCCCGTTTCCTGGAGGAGATCCCGGACACCCATCTGGAGTGGAAGCGGAAGGGGTCCATGGGAGCGGTGGCCTCCGGCCCCGCGGCGGGTGTGGCGGCTTCCCTGTCCTCCTCGCGCTCGGCGGCCTCGGGCGCGTCCGGTTTCGCCACGCGGCGGGGCGGTGCCACGGAGAAGCCGGTGGTGTCGCTGGCGGTGGGGGACCGGGTCACCCACGACCAGTTCGGGCTCGGCACGGTGGTCGGCGTGAAGGGCACGGGGTCGAACGCGGAGGCGACGATCGACTTCGGGGACACCAAGCCGAAGCGGCTGCTGCTGCGGTACGCGCCGGTGGAGAAGCTGTAGCCCTACGGGCTTGGTGGCCGAGCGACAGGGCGGGGCGGTTCTTTTACGCCGTCACGTCGGGTTGAGGCCGTGGCTGCGGAGCCACGGCAGGGGGTCGATCGCGTCGCCGCCGCCAGGGCGTACCTCGAAGTGGAGGTGCGGGCCCGTCGAGTTGCCGGAGTTGCCGGAGTACGCGATCGGGTCGCCGGCCTTCACCTCGGTCCCGGAAGCGACCTTGTAGGTGGAGAGGTGGCAGTACCACGTCTCCGTACCGTCCTTCGCGGTCACGATCGCCATGTTTCCGTACGCGCTGTTCCACTCCGTACGGACGACGCCGTCCGTCGCGGCCATCACCGTCGTGCCGTACGAGACGGGGAAGTCGATGCCCGTGTGCACGGACATCCAGTTGATGCCGGCCTGGCCGTAGTAGGCGCTGAGCCCCTTCTGCTCGACCGGCACCGCGAACTTCGGACGCAACCGCTCCTTGCGCGCCGCCTCCGCCGCCGCCCGCTTCTTCTCGGCCTCCTGCTGGGCCTTGAGATCGATCCGCTCCTGCGTACGGCTCGCCCGGTCGGCGAAGTCGTCCGCGTCCGCGGTCAGGCTCTCGAGCTGGGTGTCCAGCTTGTTGTTGGCGGTCGCCGGCTGCACAGCCGTCGTGCCGGTCGCGGCCGTCGTCTCGTTGCTCTCGTTCCCGCCCCCACTGCCCACGGACGCCGCCGCGATCCCGGCCACGCCCATCACACACGCGGACGGCACGGCGACCGTCAGCAGGGCGGAACGCTTGGGTGGGGTACGGCGGCGGGAGCGGGATGCGGCACGGGCCGCGGTGCGGGAGCCCGGGCGGGGGGCCGGGAGGACGGCGGTGGCGTCCGGGGCGGGCGCTTCGGGGCCGTCGAGGAGAGGGAGTTCGTCGTGGCTGCCGGTGCTGATACCGGCGCCGGTGTCCGAGTCCAGGTGGTCGTCGGAGGGGGCGAATTCGTCCCCTATGGCGGCCTGTTGGTCGTATGTGACCTGCTCGAAAATCGCTGTGGCCTGCTGGTCGTACGACTCGTGCGGCGCGCGTTGGTCGTACGACTCGTGCTGCTCGCCCCCGTCGGAGTTCCAAGCCGTGGCGTCGTACGCACCCGAGTCGAAGGTCTGCGTGTTCCACTGCTGGGCCTGGTCGAGCGGTTCGGCCTGCAGCCAGGCGTTCGCGTCCCACTGACCGCTGATGTCGGGGCCTGTGGACTGCGCCGGGATCCCGATGAGCGGCTGCTGAACGGAGGTGTCCGTCCACAGGCCGGTCGCGTCATGGCCGCCGGTGTCGTACGCGGCGTGGTGCTGGGCCGCGTACGCGTCGTAGTTCAGCGTCTGATGGCTGCCGGTGAACGTGTACGAACCCGTGCCGCCGCTGCCCGGCAGATCGCCGAAGAGGGGATCGGTCTCGAAACTCGTCGTGGCCTCGAAGGGCGGCGCCGCGCAGGCGCCCGGTGTGCCATAGGTGTCGTAGATGCCGGTGGGTGCCGCGTCAAAACCGGTGGCGGCGTAGGCGTCGTACGTGGTGAAGTCGCCGTGCTGGACCCCATGCTCGCCAAACGACGCAAAGTGCGTCGAGGCGGCTTCGGGAGCCGCGGCCGGGGGCGGCACGGTCCCCGACGGGTGACGGTCGTTCACCAACTTCTCTTTCGCCTCGACAACAGGGGCGCTGGCAGAGCAGTGCGGTGACTGTACCCGGGGGTAGGCGGGCGCGACAATCTTCGGCCGTCATCACCCGCTGGGGAAACGGGCATTCGGCCGCCTTTCGGCGGACTGTGGGCGCGACTTTGGCCTTTCGTTCGATGAACGTTCGAGGGCATGCGGGTGTTCCCCGGGGGCTCGGCCGGGGCCTCGGGGCGCGTTGTGCTTTACGCCACGGTCAGTCCGCCGGTGCGGGCGGCGGCAGCGGTCCCCGCGGTCTCGTCCATATCGAGCGCCTGCCGTATGCCGGCTGCGACCGCCGGGTGCACGGGCAGGGCGAGGTGACCTATGCCACTCACCCGCACGTTCTGTGCGAGCAGATCGGGGTGCTCGACGCAGGCCGTCTCCAACGGGTCCATCAACTGGTCGAGATCGCTCCAGAAGCTCACAAACTGCGTCCGGCAGCCCAGTGCGGGCTCGCACAGCTCCTCGAGCACGTCGGAGCCGGGCCGCATCTGCCGCACGATCGGATGCGCGTTCATCAGCGGTGCCACGCTCGTGCCCGAGTGCGGTGTGCCCAAGGTCACAAGCGTCCGTACCCGGGCATCGCCGCCCAGCCGCTGTACGTAGTAACGCGCGATCAGTCCGCCGAGGCTGTGGCCGACGATGTCCACCTCCTGCTGACCGGTGCGCTCGCAGATCTCCTCGATGTGCCGGCCGAGCAGCTCGGCGGCGGTACGGATGTCGCAGGTGAGGGGCGAGTAGTTGAGCGACTCGATCTGCTGCCTGCCGTGCTGGGCCAGGGAGCGGCGCAGCAGCACGAACACCGAGCGGTTGTCTATGAATCCGTGGAGGAGGACGACCGGGGGCTTGGGCCGGGTGGGCAGGCGGTGGGCCTCGGCGTCACGGTCGGTGTCGGCCGCGGTCCCGGAATCGAGGTCGTCGGGGGCGCGGCGGGGCCTCGGAAGCGCGGCGGAGGGAAGGTTGGGAGCCGGGGAGGGCGAGGCGGCGCCCGGGCGGCGCTCCTGGACGATGCCCGTGGGGTAGAGGATCAGATGCCCCGCGAGGATCGCGACCTCAAGGGCCGTGGCCTTCAAGAGAGTCAGCGAGAGTCCGGCCAGTCTGTTGGGCAACAGCCTTTGACAGAGCGGCAAAAGCGGATAAAAGGGCAGTACTGCCCTGGTGACCTTCATGGCCGACCTCCCGTCGGCACACGAAAGGACGGCTCTGTCCCCCGTGTGCCCTCATGGAAAGCCGCCGACGAGGAGAACGGCGGTGCGCACGTGGCGAGCATCACGCCCGCGGAACGACGGATCCTCCCGTCGTCGTGCGATCGCCGATACGCCGCACCATCCGGCCGCCGGGCTGGCGGCGCGGAGGTGCGGCGACCTCGTGGCGGCTCCCCTTGCGCCCGGCCCGGCTGTGGCCCATGTGCCCCAGGGTGCGGGATCGGTGCGCGGCGAACTTGTCCCATCGTGTGATTTCCCCCTCGGTCTACACCGCGAAACTGCCGGTTGCGGGATGGTGGCGATAACGTTCGTTCACTTCCCCGGCCGGCGCGGTGCGGGGCGGCTGTGCCGCTGGGTACACCTGACGTGAGGTGACATGTCGCTCACATAAAGCGGTTGCGACGAGTCGCCGTCAGCGTCTTGAGGTGTTATCAGTCGATACAAGCCGGTGCGGGACGGTAACAGGTCGATTTAGGTTTTTGCTAGATACGGATTTCTGTAGTCCGGTTCGCTGGAGATCGTTTCTCGGCGGGGCGGAAGTCGGCACATGGAGGCAACAGTGATGGGTGTGGCAGCCGGCCCGATCCGCGTGGTGGTGGCCAAGCCAGGGCTCGACGGTCACGATCGTGGGGCCAAGGTGATCGCGCGGGCCCTGCGTGACGCGGGCATGGAGGTCATTTACACCGGCCTCCACCAGACGCCGGAGCAGATCGTCGACACCGCGATCCAGGAGGACGCGGACGCGATCGGGCTCTCCATTCTTTCCGGCGCCCACAACACGCTTTTCGCCGCCGTCATCGAACTCCTCAAGGAGCGCGAGGCGTCGGACATCAAGGTGTTTGGCGGCGGAATCATTCCTGAGGCGGACATTCCGCCCCTCAAGGAGAAGGGTGTCGCCGAGATCTTCACGCCGGGGGCGACGACGGCGTCGATCGTGGACTGGGTCCGAGCCAACGTTCGACAGCCGGCTGCCTCCGGCGGTTGAGCAGGGGCGCCTACCGGGAGGGTGGGTTCGGTTGCGAGGGCGACTGCGGGTGCGTTGTGGCTGGTCGCGCAGTTCCCCGCGCCCCTGAAAGGCCTGCGACTGCCCGCACCCCCGAAGAGCAAGGGCCCCGAAAAGCCCGCACCCCCTACTACCCGCAGCTTTCCGCCGGTGGGAGGGGACGTGGGCCGGTGCGTCGTATGTCCGTCGCTTAGCTTCGGTCTGGGCGCAGCTGCGCCCTGTGTCAGCAAGGGGTCGTATGCCCTGTTGGCGACGGGCTGACGCAGCGGACCGCGGCCCCGCACCACCGACCACCTAGGGGCGCGGGGAACTGCGCGACCAGCCACAACGAACCGTCAGTCGACAACGAACCCAACCCGCCCAACCGCCGGAGGCACCCCGCGGGGCTGGCGCGACCAGCCACGACGGACCCTCAGTCGCCAACGAACTGAACCCACCCCCACCCGGTAGGCGCCCCCTTCTCAACCGCGGAGCTCAGCTCGCATGGCCGCGCGCAAGCGCAACGTGCCTACCAGGCGTTGGAACGACTCCGCCCAGTAGCCCCCGGCACCGGGCGACGCGTTCTCCGGCTCGTCAGGCACAGCCGTCAGCGCATCGAGACGGTCCGCTTCCGAAGGGTCAAGGCACCGCTCGGCGAGCCCCATGACGCCGCTGAAACTCCACGGATAACTCCCCGCGTCCCGCGCGATGTTGAGCGCGTCCACGACGGCCCTGCCCAGGCCCCCCGCCCAGGGGGTCGCGCAGACGCCGAGCAACTGAAACGCCTCGGACAACCCGTGCACCGCTATGAACCCCGCCACCCACTCCGCCCGCTCGGCGGAGCCCAACGTGCTGAGCAGCTTGGCCCGCTCGGCCAGCGACACCGCCCCCGGCCCTCCGGCCTCCGGCGCGGAAGGTGGCCCCAACAGCGCCCTGGACCAGGACGGATCGCGTTGCCGCACCGCCGCCCGGCACCACGCGGCATGTAGTTCGCCCTGCCAGTCGTCCGCCACGGGCAAGGCCACGATCTCTTCCGGCGTACGCCCGCCGAGTCGCTCGGACCACGTGGCGAGCGGGGCTGCCTCGACCAACTGGCCGAGCCACCAGGACCGTTCACCCCGTCCGGTCGGCGCCTTGGCCACCACCCCGTCGCGCTCCATGCCCGCATCGCACTCATGTGGCGCCTCGACCACGATCGTGGGCTCGCCGCCCGTATGGTCGACGGCCACGCACGAGCCGGCGCGGTCCGCCATCCGCCCGGCGAGCGCTGAACCCGGCAGCGCGGACAGCAACTCCGCTGCCGTGGCCCGCACATTGCGGCTCCGGTCGGCCAACGCCTGTTCCAGGAACGGCTCGTCCGCCGCGCACAGCCCCGTGCGCAGCGAGTCGAGGAACATCAGCCGGTCCTCGGCCCGCTCCGTCGCCCAGGTCGTGGCGAGCAGTTCGCGCGCGGCTGCCGCGTCCCGTGCCCGTATCGCCGCAAGAAGTGCCACCCGCTCGGCGAACAGGCCCTCTTGCCACAACTGCTTTGCCCGTTCCGGTTCTTCGGCCCCGGGCAGCGCTGCACCGCCGCCCGGTGTCGCACGCAGCGCGAACCTCCAGTCAGGGTTCAGCCGTGCCAGCCACAGCGCACGCGGACCCGCGAAAGTCAGGGCCGCCGGCCGCAGATCCGTACGCCCCCTGGCCGCGTCCAGGAGCGCGGGCAGCAACTCCGGGGGTGCCGCGAACCCGCGCTCGTTCGCCAGGGCGAGCCACTGCGGTAGCAGCTCCATGAGGTCGGGCGCCGTTCCTCTGCGGCCGCCGCCTCCCGTGCCGGGCCGGTCGGCGAGCAGCATCGCCAGCCTGCGCGCGGCGGGGCGGGGGAGCGCCGGGCGCGGGTCCTGTGCCGCTGGCTCCGGCCGCGCCGTCGCCCGCCCCGGGCGCAGTCCGGCCCGCCGCCGAACCGTCTGTATAGCCGCCGCGTCAAGCAGGGCTCCGGGCGCCTCTCGTCCGGGCGCGATCCCCGGCAACGTACGCCGCTCGGTTCCGAGCAGCGCCACGGTCACGAGCTCCTCCCAGGAGTTCCCGGTGGATGCGTCCGTGGGAGTGAGAGGGCTGTTCATGTGCGTCCCTTTCCGCATGGAGTAGAGGGAGGGGTGCCCGGCCGCGCAGGACGGCGACAGCCGAGGGGGTCGGGTGAGCTGGTCGGCGGGGCGAGACCTGGCCGTGGCGTCAGCACAGCGGCACCGCCTCTCCCGGTCCCTCAGGCCATGCCGTGAGCGGTGTGAAGCCGCGGTGGCCGCATTCCCCGAAGACCGTGACCGGGGCCCCGCCCGACAGGGCGACCAGCCGCCACAGGCCGGAGCGGGACTGGGCGGCCGGGGTGAGGGGGAGCGCCAGGTCGCTTTCGGCGTCCGCCAGTTGCCAGGAGTCGGCATCTGGTGTCGGTATGACGCGGGCCAGCGTCACCGGGTGCGAGTCCAGCCATGGGTCGTCCCGGAGCGCCTCGCCGTACCGGGCCGCCGCCTGCGCCACGCTCACCCCCGGCGGGCGGAGCGTCACGGGAGCAGGCGGCGTGAACTGCTCGCCCAGGGACACCCGCAGCTGCCCCGCGCCCGGGTACGCCGACACCTCCGCGTCTAGGGCCAGCCCGACGGGCAGTGCCAGTTCGGGGGCGCGCCCGGCAGCTCCGTAGGACAGGAGCAGGACCGTGCGTCCCGACTGCGCTCCGTGCAACCAGATGCGGCGGGTCGTGAGGCGGCTGTCCGCCGTGTCGTACTGGGCGAGGACCAGCCAGTGGTCGCGCTCGGGTGGCCCGTCCGCCGAGCCGGACAGCCCGATTCGGGAACGGACCGTCGCCGCCAGTCCCTCCGGCAGTCTCTCGCGGCGCAGCCAGCCCTGGTCGAGCAGGTGAAGCAGGGCGCACTCCTCCAGCAGCCGGACCGGCCAGCCCGGACCTGAGGACGGAATGGCCCCCAACTCCCGTACACGCGCGGCCAGTCCCGGTGCCTGCGCGTCGACCATCCGGGCCGCTGTCTCCTCCCACAGCCCGTACCCCGCCTGCTCCGCCGCGGCCAGGCCGCCGCGCAGCAGATCCGTCAGCCGCTGCTCCAGCTCCGTCGCGCCCGCCGTGATCCGCTCGGCACGCCGCTCCGCCCGGCGTCGCGCCGCCTCGGGATCACCCGCCGGAGCGCCGGACGGCCCGCTCGTCGTCCGCTTCTCCTCCGCGCGCTGCCTTCTCCCCTTTATCCACTGCTCGGCCCAGTCCGGCGCCTGCCCGCGCGGCACCGAGCTGTCCGTCCCGCTCTCGCCCGCCCAGAGCAGCAGCAGTCCCAGCGCGTGCTTGCACGGGAACTTGCGGCTCGGACAACTGCACTTGTACGCGGGCCCCGTGGAATCCGTGAGGTCGATGACCGTCTGATACGGCTTGCTTCCGCTGCCCCTGCACAGTCCCCATACCGTCCCCTCGTCAGAACTGCCCGCCTCCGACCACGGTCCTGCCGCGCCGAGTTTGCTTCCCGCTTTGCGTGATGCGGAGTCAGGTGCCAGTGCCAGCACCTGATCCGCAGTCCAGCGCACCCCCTGCTGAGTCATGACATCGAAGGTAGATCCCACCACTGACAATCGGCCCTCGCCAGGGCATTTGCGCAGGTCAGAGCGCGTTGTCAGTGGTGTGGTGCAAGGTGGACACCAGATCCGAAGCGGCCGACCCGGCCGAGCTGGAGGGGGACCTAGCCATGCCTGTTTCCGTCGAACCGACGTCCGTCGACCCGAGCCGCGACCAGTCCGCGCCCGCGAACACGAGCGCCGGCGTGCGTACGTCCGCGCAGGCGCCCACAGGAGGGAACGGCGAGGCGCTGCGGCCGCATGCCGAGGACGCGTTCGCCGCCGAACTCGCCGCGCTGGCCGCGCAGGACGACCGCCCGCGCCCGACCCGCTGGCGGATGTCGCCCTGGGCCGTCGCGATGTATCTGCTCGGCGGCACCCTGCCGGACGGCACGGTGATCACACCGAAGTACGTGGGCCCACGCCGCATCGTTGAGGTCGCCGTCACCACACTCGCCACCGACCGGGCACTGCTCCTGCTCGGCGTGCCCGGCACGGCGAAGACATGGGTGTCCGAGCACCTGGCTGCGGCCGTCAGCGGCGACTCGACGCTGCTCGTGCAGGGCACGTCCGGCACGCCGGAGGAGGCGATCCGATACGGCTGGAACTATGCGCAGTTGCTCGCCAACGGCCCGAGCCGCGACGCGCTGGTGCCGAGCCCCGTCATGCGCGCCATGGCGGAGGGGATGACGGCGCGCGTCGAGGAGCTGACCCGTATCCCCGCCGACGTACAGGACTCGCTCATCACGATCCTGTCGGAAAAGACATTGCCGATACCGGAGTTGGGTTCGGAGGTGCAGGCCGTACGCGGCTTCAACCTGATCGCGACCGCCAACGACCGCGACCGCGGCGTCAATGACCTGTCCAGCGCCCTGCGCCGCCGCTTCAACACGGTGGTGCTGCCGCTGCCGGAGAGCGCCGACGCCGAGGTCGACATCGTCTCGCGACGGGTCGACCAGATCGGCCGCTCCCTCGATCTGCCGACCGCGCCCGACGGCATCGACGAGATCCGCCGCGTCGTCACCGTCTTCCGCGAGCTGCGCGACGGCATCACCGCCGACGGCCGTACGAAGCTGAAGTCGCCCAGCGGCACACTGTCGACCGCGGAGGCCATCTCCGTCGTCACCAACGGGCTCGCCCTGTCCGCCCACTTCGGCGACGGCGTCCTGCGCGCGAGTGACGTCGCCGCCGGCATCCTCGGCGCCGTCGTCCGCGATCCGGCGGCCGACCGCGTCATCTGGCAGGAGTACCTGGAGGCGGTCGTCCGCGAACGCGACGGCTGGAAGGACTTCTACCGCGCCTGCCGGGAGGTGAGCGCGTGAACGGATCCCTTCCCCAGGCCGCGCGGGCAGAAGGTGACGGGCGCGGTACGGGTCCCTTGCTGCTCGGGGTGCGGCACCACGGGCCCGGTTCGGCGCGGGCCGTGCGGGCGGCCCTGGAAGCGGCGAGCCCTCGGACGGTACTGATCGAGGGCCCACCGGAGGCTGACGCGTTGATCGTGCTGGCCGCCGAGGAGGGCATGCGGCCGCCCGTCGCGCTCCTCGCGCATGTAGTGGACGAGCCGGGACGGTCGGCGTTCTGGCCGCTGGCCGAGTTCTCCCCGGAGTGGGTGGCGATCCGCTGGGCGTTGGAGAACGGGGTTCCGGCCCGCTTCATCGACCTCCCCGCCACGCACACGCTGGCTTGGGGGCAGGAGGAGGCGCCCGACGCCTCCGCGACACCGGACGAGTCAGACGCGTCCGCGGTGCCGGACGGGCCAGGCGCGTCCGGGGCACCGGAAGGGCCCGAGGCGCCGGAGACGTCAGCACCGGATACGTCGGCGACACCAGGCAGCGATGCGTCCGAGGAGGCCCTCCGGATCGATCCGCTCGCCGTACTCGCCGAGGCCGCCGGGTACGACGATCCCGAGCGGTGGTGGGAGGACGTGATCGAGCACCGAGGGGTCCGCGGCTCGGACGCGTTCGGGCCCTTCGAGGTGCTGGGGGAGGCCATGGGTGCCTTGCGGGAGGTGTACGGGACCGGCGGGCACGAGCGGGATCTCGTACGGGAGGCGTATATGCGGCTCCAAGTGCGGGCGGCGCAGCGGGAGTTCGGGGACGAGGTGGCCGTGGTGTGCGGGGCCTGGCATGTACCCGCGCTGCGGCACAAGGCCACCGTCGCCGCTGACAAGGCACTGCTCAAGGGCCTGCCCAAGGCGAAGGTGGACATGACGTGGGTGCCGTGGACGCACCGGCGGCTCGCGCGGGTGAGTGGTTACGGCGCGGGGATCGACTCGCCCGGCTGGTACGGGCACCTGTTCAGGGCCCCCGACCGGCCGATCGAGCGCTGGATGACCAAGGTGGCCGGGCTGCTCCGCGACGAGGACCGGATCGTGTCGTCGGCGCATGTCATCGAGGCGGTGCGGCTCGCCGACACGCTCGCCGCGATGCGGGGCCGCCCGCTGCCGGGGCTGACCGAGACCACCGATGCCGTACGGGCTGTGATGTGCGAGGGCTCGGATGTTCCGCTCGCGCTCGTGCACGACCGGCTCGTCGTCGGCGACGTACTGGGCGAGGTGCCCGAGTCGGCGCCCGCGGTGCCGTTGCAGCGGGACCTGGCCCGGATCCAGCGGCGGTTGCGGCTCAAACCGGAGGCGCTGGAGCGGGAGTTGGAGCTCGACCTGCGCAAGGAGAACGACGCCGAGCGCAGCAGGCTCCTGCACCGGCTGCGCCTCCTCGGCATCGCGTGGGGGACGCCGGCGGAGTCGCGGGGGAGTACGGGTACGTTCCGGGAGACCTGGCGGCTGCGCTGGGAGCCGGAGTTGGCGGTGCGGGTTGCCGAGGCCGGGGTGTGGGGCACCACGGTGCTGGCTGCGGCGACCGCGAAGGCCGAGGCGGACGCCGTCGCGGCCGGTGCCCTGGTCGATGTCACGACCCTCGCTGAGCGCTGCCTCCTCGCCGAACTCCCGGACGCCCTCCCCGTGGTGATGCGGATCCTCGCCGACCGTGCGGCCCTCGATGCGGACGTCGGCCACCTCGCGCAGGCTCTCCCCGCCCTGGTCCGGTCCCTGCGCTACGGCGACGTACGCGGCACGGGCACCCACGCCTTGGCCGAGGTCGCCGCGGGCCTCGCCGAGCGCGTCTTCGTCGGTCTTCCTCCGGCCTGCGCGGCCCTCGACACGGACGCCGCGGAGGAGATGCGCCGGCATGTCGATGCGGTGCATGGGGCGGTGGGGTTGCTGGGGGAGGTCCATACGGAGACGTCTGCGGGAGCCGACTCGGACTCGCGTCCGGGAGCAGTGGCGGCGGCGGTCGGCGCGGAACCATCCGGCCCGAGGCCGCGCCCAGCGGCTGGGGATGCCTCCCCGGCAGAGGACACCGGGACCGGTCCAGGCCCCCGTCCGGAAGCCGACGCGAGGCCTGGCTGCGAGGCAGACGCTGAGGTCGCTACTGAGGCCGAGGCCGAGGCCGAGGCCGACGCCGAGCCAGAGACCAAGATCGACGTCGGCGCCGATGCCCACCCCGATTCCGACGCCGGCCCTCGCTCCGGCATACGCCACCGCTGGCACACCGTGCTGCGTACGCTCTCCGTTCGCGACACGATCCCGGGAGTCATTCGGGGGCGGGCCGTTCGACTGCTGCTGGACGATGGGGAGTTGGCGGAGGGGGAGGCCGCGCGGCTGATGGGGCTTGTGCTGTCGCCGGGGACTGCGCCGGGAGATGCGGCGGCGTGGATTGAGGGGTTCGTCGGTGGAGGCTCCGGGGGCGGGATGCTGCTGGTGCACGACGAGCGGCTGCTCGGGCTGGTCGACGCGTGGCTGACCGGGGTGCCGGGGGACGCGTTCACGGACGTACTGCCTCTGCTGCGGCGGACCTTCTCGGCGTACGAACCCGGGGTGCGGCGCACGCTCGGCGAGTTGGTGCGACGCGGGCCGGGGACGCGGGAGCGAGCCGCGGCCACCGGTTCCGCCATACCCGGCTTCGCCCCCGACCTCGACACCGAGCGCGCGGACGCCGTCCTCCCGATGCTGCGCCTGCTCCTTGGCCTGGACGAGCAGGACGCGGACGTGGACGACGCACCTGACAACGACGCACACGACGACACCGCACACAACAACGACCGGAACGACAACGACCTTGCGGGGGTGGGCCGATGAGCACGGAAGCGACGGGCCGGGCCGGTGCGGCCGTCGAGGCCGGTGCCTCCGACGAGCGGCTTCGGCGGTGGCGGCTGGTGCTGGGCGGGGCGGAGGCGGACGGTACCGGGTGTGAGCTGACCGGGCAGGACGTCGGGATGGACGGGGCGTTGGGGGCGCTGTACGGGGGCGGGGGCGCCGGCAAGGGGCGGACAGGGAAGGACCGGTCGGCGGGGCTGGGGGCCTCCGCGCCGTCGGTCGCCCGGTGGTTGGGGGACATACGGACGTACTTTCCGTCCTCCGTGGTGCAGGTCATGCAGCGGGACGCCATCGACCGGCTCGGGCTGTCCACGCTGCTGCTGGAGCCGGAGATGCTGGAGGCGGTGGAGGCCGATGTCCACCTGGTCGGCACGTTGCTTTCGCTGAACAAGGCGATGCCTGAGACGACCAAGGAGACGGCACGTGCCGTCGTACGCAAGGTGGTCGAGGATCTGGAGAAGCGGCTCGCGACCCGTACCCGGGCCACGCTCACCGGCGCCCTGGACCGCAGTGCCCGTATCAGCCGACCGCGCCACCACGACATCGACTGGAACCGCACGATCTCGGCCAACCTCAAGCACTATCTGCCCGAGTACCGCACGATCGTGCCGGAGCGGCTGATCGGTTACGGGCGCGCGTCCCAGTCCGTGAAGAAGGAGGTCATCCTCTGCATCGACCAGTCGGGTTCGATGGCGGCGTCCGTCGTCTACGCCTCGGTCTTCGGCGCCGTACTGGCCTCGATGCGGTCCATCAACACCCGGCTCGTCGTCTTCGACACGGCGGTCGTCGACCTCACCGACCAGCTCGACGACCCGGTCGACGTCCTCTTCGGCACCCAGCTCGGTGGCGGTACGGACATCAACAGGGCGCTCGCGTACTGCCAGTCGCAGATCACCCGCCCCGCCGACACCGTGGTCGTGCTCATCAGCGACCTCTACGAAGGAGGCATACGGAACGAGATGTTGAAGCGGGTAGCGGCGATGAAGGCGTCCGGGGTGCAGTTCGTGACGCTGCTCGCGCTGTCCGACGAGGGGGCGCCCGCATACGACCGGGAGCATGCGGCGGCGCTCGCGGCGCTCGACGCACCGGCGTTCGCGTGCACGCCCGACCTGTTCCCGGAGGTGATGGCGGCGGCGATCGAGAAGCGCCCGCTGCCGATACCGGACACCGGAAGCCCGGTACGGTAAAAAGGGGCCGCGCGGGGCTAGTTGGAGGAAACCGGACATGAATGTCCAACGGGCACGGGGGGCTTGCGTAACCTCCCGACTCGCATGCAAGGATCGTCGCGACTTCAACGGTGCGCAGTGTGCCGCCCCGCCCGTTCGTACCCGTCGTACCCGCCTCGTCCCGCCGCACGGGAGGCTCTCCCCGTTTTGACCGTGTCGACCCTGTCAGCCGCACTGCCCGGTGCCGCTCTGCGCATGACGCGCACGGCGGCCGGGCGGCGTGCCCTGCAAGTGGGGTTGCTAGTGGGCGGGTTGTTCGTGCTCGGGTTGCTGTGCGGGGAACGAGCGGACGCGGCGGACGGTGCGGACACCGTGACTTCGAGTGTGACGGCGACCGGCGTCGTGAGGTCGGTGACGGATTCGGCCGAGCGCGTGGTCACGGGCTCGGTCGGAGCGGTTGCGCAGGGCGTGAAGCAGGCGGGGGCGGAGCGGCTGGGTCCGGAGCAGCGGACGGCGACTCCGGACGGTTCCGGGGCTGAAGCCACCGGGGCCGGACCCTCCGGCGGACATGGCGGGAGCCGATCCCGCGATGTACTCGACGGGCTCAGCGGCCTCGTCGGCCTCAGCGATCCGTCGTCCGAAGCGGACGGCTCGCACGGAGCTGACGGCTCCTCCGAAGCGGGCGGCTCCTCCGAAGCCGAAGCCGGCCCAGAAGGTGCCAGCCCCGCCCGCGGCCAGGGCGCCGCTCCGGGCCAGGGTGCCGGCCCGAGTGAGGGCGCCGCTCGGGGCTTGGGTGCCAACCCCGGCACCAGCTCGAAGCCCGGCGTTGAGACCCCGGCCCGCCCCCGCACCGTCGACCCCCTGGCCCCCGTCCACAAGACGACCCGCCCGGCGAACGACCCCGTGAGCGACGGAGTCCACCGCGTCGTCCGCCGCGTCACGGAGCAGGCCATACGCCCGGTGGCCGAGCAGGTCGTTCGGCCCGTCACCGACAAGGTCATACGCCCGGCCACCGCTGGCGTCGTACGGCCGATAGATGGCCTGGTGGAACAGGTCGTGGGCGCTGGGACCGCCAAGCCCCAAGCGCCCGGGTCGCCCTGGTGGCCGCCCCTGGCCCTACTTCCCGGGCTTGAACTGCCCGCACTCCCGCACCTGCCGGGGCTACCCGTTCAGCCGGGTCAGACCTTGCCGGTGGGTTCGCAGCCGCAGGTGCCCGGTGGGGCCGCGGACGAGAACGGGTCGGCTGGGCAGGACACCGGAGAGAAGTCCGGCGACGGTTCCATGGGCGCGTACGGGCCGCAGTTCAGCGGCGGTCACGCGGCGCCCGGTGCCGGTGTGCACGACAACGATGAGGGTGCGCGGGGTGCCGCGCAGCCGCCCGCGCACCAGGAGCACGAGGGTGCCCCGAAGGGTGCGCTCGGGCATGGTTCCGCGGCGGACAACGGTTCGCCGCGGCATGGCGACGCGCATGCCGTCGCGTTCAGCAACCGGGCTCAGCTGAGGCTGGTGCCCGGTATCGCCGCGGCGGTGACCGCGGCCGAGACCAGGGACAGGTACCGGGACATTCCCGTATTCCCCGGCTAGGGCAGTCCTTCCCGCGTTGACCTGCCGCGCGGGGGCGGAACAGGTCTGCCCGTCGTCCGGACATCCCTCTGATCTCCGGACACAGCCAACGGGATCCGGACCGGAGCCGCTGCTGACCCCACCGGTCCTCAACTCCCCGGACCGCTAAGGGACTCGGCGCCGCATCCGACACCGGAAGCCCCCCACTCCCGAAGTCATCAAGTCTCGGTATCCCGAAGGATCTGAAGCACGCATGCACAAGAACATCCGCCGTTCCATCGTCATCGCCGCCGGAGTCACCGGCGCGTGGGCGCTCGGCTCAGCCGTCGCCAGCGCTGACGAACTGCCCAAGTCGACCGCCTCGGTACCCGACGCGTCCCTGTCTGTGGACGACGTGGACGACGCGGTCGGCAACGCGGCCCAAGAGGCCGACAGCCCCGTCGGCGAAGTGGCCGACGACGTCCTGCACGACGTCTCCGACGCCTCCGCCACCGCCTCCGACGCATCCACCGTCACCGACAAGATCGCCGACATCACCGGCGCCACGACCGCCACGGCGCAGAACACCGCCTCCGGTACGACGGCCAAGGCGCACGACGCCGTCGCCGGTACCACCGCAAAGGCGAAGGCGACCGCCTCCGCAGAGACCAGGACGAAGGCGGCCGACCAGGCCCGTCAGTACGTCGAAGCCGAACTGCCCGCTCTGCCCGCCCACGAGATCGCCCGGGCGAAGGCGGCCGCGCAGGAGGCCAAGTCCGAGGCGGCGCACGCCGTTTCCGACGCCGCTGGCCCGCAGGGCGAGGTCGACTACCTCTTCGGCCCGCTGTCGACGTTCGCCCCGGAGGTCGAGCAGGCGCTCGCCGCCGCGCAGACGAGGCTCGCGGCCACCGAGCGCACCGGGGCGGGCGTACCGTCCGACGCCCGGGCCCAGGTCCGGCAGACGGTCGCCACCGCCGACCGGACGGTCGCGTCCGCGGGCCGCACGACCGCCCCCGTCCGCACCACGGCCGACACCGCCCGCCAGACCGTGAACGGTGCCCCGGCCCAGGCGCAGGCCACCGTCATCGCCCTCCCCACCACGGTCCAGGGCATCCACGAGACCGCCACCCCGGTCGTCAGCGAGACCGCCGCCTCCACCCTCCCGCCCTTCGCCGCCGACGCCGTCCACGGCGTCACGCCCGTCGCGAACGAGGCCTTCCACGGCGTCGCGCCGGTCGCAGGCCAGGCCGTCAGCGGCGTCACCCCGATCGCCAACCAGGCCATCAACGACGCCGTACCCGTAGCCAACCAGGCCATCGCCGAGACGACGGCGCTGGCCTACGGAGTCGCGGCCGACGCGCAGACGCACGCGCACGGTGTCGCGGGCGAAGCACAGACGTACGCAGGCGGAGTCACCCAGGCCACCACCCCGTACGCACATGGCATCGCCGGCAACGCACACACGTACGCGAACGGCGTCGTCAGCGACACCACCCCCTACGCGACCGGCCTCGTCGGCCAGGTCACCGAGGACACCGCGGCCTCCGTGCTCCCGCCGGTCGCCCGTACCGCCGTGGACGGTGTCGTGCCCGTCGCCGGGCAGGCCGCGGGTGACGCGGGCGTGCTCGCGGACGGTGTCGTCGGCGAGGTGCGGCCCTTCGCGGACGGCGTTGTTGGTGACGTACCGCCGGTCGCGTACGGAGTGGTGGGCCAGGCCGGCCCGTTCGCGCAGGGTGTCGCCGGGCAGGTGCCGCCGTTCGCCGAGGGCGTTGGCGGGGCAGTGCAGCCGGTCGTGGACGCCGTCGTCGGTTACGCGGAGCCCGTCGTGCAGGGCGTCGGCGGCAGTGCCACGACGTTCGCGTACGGCGTCACGGGCGATGTGCAGCCCTTCGCGGACGGCGTTGCCTGTGAGGTCTCCCCGTTCGCGGGCGATGTCGCCGGACAGGCCGGGCCCCTCGCGCAGGACCTGACCGGAACCGTCGAGACCGCAGGCGGACCGCTGGTCCAGAACGCGGCCACCGGCGCCCAGGGCGTCGCCGAGTCCGTCACCCCGAGCTACCTGCCGGGCGCCGCACACGGCACTGCGTACGGCGCCGCGTTCGGCATCTGACCGGACTGCCGTACGCCCAGCCGTACGGCACCCGACCGACTCCGCGGGAACCAGCCGGGCAGCCGAAATCCATCGGCCGGCCGACCGAAAACCCGCGGACAGGGGCGGGTGGTCCCCAATGGGGTGGGGACCGTCCGCCCCGCAACCCCTGAGTGGCTGTTCGCGCGTTCCTCAGGGGCTGTTACAGGGGCCTCACCAGGCCAACCCCAGCCTGGTGAGGCCCTGATCAGAGCCACATCGGACCCGCATCTGTGACCGTAATCACCGCTCAGGTGTGATCTGCGATTTACGACCCCACGGTCAGCGGCGATAACCTGCCAGACGGACATGCCGCGTGCTGGCCACCGTGCCCACGCCCTCTTGGTGACCGCGCAGTCACGTTGCCCTCGCGGCACGCCCACGCAGACCAACGAACCGCGAGATACCTGATAGGGACGGACGCGCGTGGACCTGTTCGAGTACCAGGCGAGGGACCTCTTCGCCAAGCACGGTGTACCGGTGCTGGCCGGTGAAGTCATCGACACGCCTGAGGGGGCGCGCGCGGCGACCGAGCGTCTTGGCGGCAAGTCCGTCGTCAAGGCCCAGGTCAAGGTCGGCGGCCGAGGGAAGGCCGGCGGCGTGAAGCTGGCCGGCTCCCCGGACGAGGCCGTCGCCCGCGCGACGGACATCCTCGGCATGGACATCAAGGGCCACACGGTCCACAAGGTGATGATCGCCGAGACGGCTCCCGAGATCCTCGAGGAGTACTACGTCTCGTACCTCCTCGACCGCACCAACCGCACCTTCCTCGCCATGGCGTCCGTACAGGGCGGCGTGGAGATCGAGGTCGTCGCGGAGGAGAACCCCGACGCCCTCGCGAAGGTGCCGGTCGACGCCAATGAGGGCGTCTCGATCGAGAAGGCCCGCGAGATCGTCGCCCAGGCGAAGTTCCCGGCCGAGGTCGCCGACCAGGTCGCCGACATCCTGGTGACGCTGTGGGAGACCTTCATCAAGGAGGACGCCCTCCTCGTCGAGGTCAACCCGCTCGCCAAGGTCGCCTCCGGCAAGGTCATCGCCCTCGACGGCAAGGTCTCGCTCGACGAGAACGCCGACTTCCGCCAGCCGGACCACGCGGCGCTGGAGGACAAGGAGGCGGCCGACCCGCTCGAGGCCGCCGCCAAGGCCAAGAACCTCAACTACGTCAAGCTCGACGGCGAGGTCGGCATCATCGGCAACGGCGCGGGTCTCGTCATGAGCACCCTCGACGTGGTCGCGTACGCCGGTGAGAACCACGGCGGCGTCAAGCCCGCCAACTTCCTCGACATCGGCGGCGGCGCCTCCGCCCAGGTCATGGCCAACGGCCTGGAGATCATCCTGGGCGACCCGGCCGTCAAGTCCGTCTTCGTCAACGTCTTCGGTGGCATCACCGCCTGTGACGAGGTCGCCAACGGCATCGTGCAGGCCCTGGCCCTGCTCGCCGAGAAGGGCGAAGAGGTCACCAAGCCGCTGGTCGTGCGCCTCGACGGCAACAACGCGGAGCTGGGCCGGCAGATCCTGTCGGACGCCAACCACCCGCTCGTCCAGCGCGTGGACACCATGGACGGCGCGGCCGACAAGGCCGCCGAACTCGCGGCTGCGAAGTAAGGAAGAGGGACTCAGACCACCATGGCTATCTTCCTCGACAAGGACAGCAAGGTCATCGTCCAGGGCATGACCGGTGCCACGGGCATGAAGCACACCAAGCTCATGCTGGCCGACGGCACCAACATCGTCGGCGGCGTGAACCCGCGCAAGGCCGGCACCTCCGTCGACATCGACGGCAACGAGATCCCGGTCTTCGGCACGGTCGCCGAGGCGATCGAGAAGACGGGCGCCAACGTATCCGTCCTCTTCGTACCGCCGGCCTTCGCCAAGGCCGCCGTGGTCGAGGCCATCGACGCCGAGATCCCCCTCGCGGTCGTGATCACCGAGGGCATCGCGGTCCACGACTCCGCCGCGTTCTACGCCTACGCGGTCGAGAAGGGCAACAAGACGCGGATCATCGGCCCGAACTGCCCGGGTCTGATCACTCCCGGTCAGTCGAACGCCGGCATCATCCCCGGCGACATCACCAAGCCGGGCCGCATCGGCCTGGTCTCGAAGTCCGGCACGCTGACGTACCAGATGATGTACGAGCTCCGTGACATCGGCTTCTCCTCTGCCGTCGGCATCGGTGGCGACCCGGTCATCGGTACGACGCACATCGACGCGCTCGCCGCGTTCGAGGCCGACCCCGACACCGACCTGATCGTCATGATCGGTGAGATCGGTGGCGACGCCGAGGAGCGTGCGGCTGACTTCATCAAGGCCAATGTGTCGAAGCCGGTCGTCGGTTACGTCGCGGGCTTCACCGCGCCCGAGGGCAAGACGATGGGCCACGCCGGCGCCATCGTCTCTGGTTCCTCGGGTACGGCCGCGGCCAAGAAGGAGGCCCTTGAGGCCGCCGGTGTGAAGGTGGGCAAGACGCCGACTGAGACGGCGAAGCTGGCGCGCGCCATTCTGGCTGGCTGAGCAGGTTCTTCAGCTGAACGTTGGGTGGGCTCGTACCCCTTGGTGGGGCGGGCCCATCTTGCGTTTCCCGGGGTGGGGCCTTGTTGGGGTGGCACCCGGTGCTGCGCTGCTGTGCCCACCCTCCCCCACTCTCGGCTGCGCTCGAGCGGGGGGACCCCCATCGCCCTACGGAACGATTGCCCACAGCGGTTGCGGGACGACTGCCCGCAGCGGTTGCGGGACGACTGCCCGCAGCGCGCTAACGGCCTTCTGGGAGCAGTCTTTCGGCGCCGTTCGTTGATTCTGACCTCAGCTTTGCTCGTAGTTTCTGCTCTTTGGTCGAGAGGGTGCCGGGGACTGCTCGGGGTGGTACGCCGTGGATCTTTTCGCCGGGGGGTACCGGAGGTTCGTAGTGGCTCGGGGCTGTCTTGACGGTGACGGCCGTCGCCGCGACGAGCAGTGTGGTGCAGGCGATGGCTGCGCGGGTCCAGAGCTGGGCTCGGCGTTCGCTGCTCGTGCGGACCATTGCGGGTTTGGGGGCAGACCGTCGGCCTTGGCGCTCCTTGTCCGCGAGTTTCGACAGTCTCGCCAGGCGGCGTCGTAGCTCCTGGGGATCCGTCAGGTCCGGGAAGTGCTCGGCGATGGCCTCGCGTGCGTGCAGCAGGCGGTTCGCCGTCGCGACGGTGCTCGCCTCCGTCTCGGCCGCGGTCTCCGGGAGGCCCACGCCGAGGCCGTCGTGGAGGAGCAGCGTGCGCCGGTACGGGGGCGGAAGGCTCAGCAGTACGGAGAGCAGGCGGCGGTCGCTCGGGGTGGCGGGCGGTGTGTCCGGGCGCCGGTGGCAGAGGCGCAGCCGGTGCCAGGGCGACAGCGCGTACTCGTGCGCCACCGCCCGAACCCAGCCCGCCGGGTCCGGGTCGACTGCCACCTCCGGCCAGCGCTGCCACGCCAGTTGGAACGCACGGTCCACGGACTCGCGCGCCAACTTCCGCTGTCCGGTGAGGAGATACGTCTGCTGTACGAGGCTGGGGGCGCAGAACTCGTAGAGCGCGTCGAAGGCTCGGGCGGGGGTGAGGGCGGGGGGTTCGGCCTCGGCTACGGGCTCCTGCTCGGCCGCAGGTCGGGCCTGCGGCTCGGGCACGGGCTCGACGGGCACTGGTTCGGGCTTGGATTCAGCCTTGGCAGCGACCGGAGCCGGGCCCGCCAACTCCTGCAACAGCCGTGCGTATGCTTCCCGCCTGCGTCCCTGTGGCGTGGTGCGGCCGGTCTCCCAGGACTGGACCGTCTTGGGGGTGACGCCCACTCTGGCGGCGACCTCGGCCTGGCTCAGGGAGCGGGACTGGCGGAGGCGGCGACGTTCCGTGGGGGGCGGCAGCGGGCTGGCGGGGCTTCTGGCAGGGCTTTGTGTCACTGGGCGCCCCTCCAGACGTAAAAGTGCATAAAACGCATTTTGAGCGACGCGTCCAGAGTTCGCCCATTACGCCGGGAAAGTGTGTGGCGTTGGGAGTATGGCGACGTGACTCACCCGACTCACTCGGCCTACTCGAGACACCCGGCCAAGCCGGCGACGCCGGTCAAGCCGGGCCATCCGACGCGCCTGACCGACCGCGATCCGATCCCGCCGTCCTGGCCTCCATGGTTGCCCGGAGCGGTTGCCGGTTTCGTCGGTGGTGTTCTCGCTGCGGGGCTGGGGCTCGGCTTGTTCGCCGTGCTCGTGATGCTTCTGTGGATCAGTTCGCCCTACCCGGACAGTGGTCCCCACGGGGCGTTGCACATGGCCGCTTCTCTGTGGCTGCTGGCGCACGGCGTTGAGTTCGTCCGCATCGAGACGCTCTCCGGTGTGCCCGCGCCGGTCGGTGTCACACCGCTGCTGCTGGTCGCGTTGCCGGCTTGGCTGCTGCACCGGGCGGGCCGCGATGCGGCGGAGGGTGACGGCCGGGGCCCGATGCCTACCGCTCGCAGTGCGTGGGGCGGTGTGGTCGTGGGCTACCTGGTGGTCGGGGTGGCGGTCGTGTTGTACGCCTTGGGCGGTGTGTTGCGGCCGACGTTGACGGTGGGCGTGGTGTGGCCGCCGCTGTTCGTCACGGCCGTGGCGGGGGCGGGGGTGTGGACGGCGTACGGGCGGCCCGGCGGGCCCCTGCCGCCGTTCGTTCGTCGCGCCCTTCCCGAGGGTGTACGCCATCTCGTCGCGAACGGTGTTCTCGGGGCCGCCGGGCGGGCGGCGGGGGCCGGGGTGGCGGTGCTTGTCGGAGGCGGGGCCTTGCTGGTGGGCGTGGCGCTGGTCTGGGACGGGGCGTTGGCGCGGGCCTCGGTTCTGGAGCTCACCGAGGCGTGGTCGGGGCGTGTTGCTGTACTCCTGCTGGCGCTGGCTTTGTTGCCGAACGCGGCGGTGTGGGGGGCGGCGTACGCGCTCGGTCCCGGCTTTGCTCTCGGGGCCGGGTACGGGACGGATCCCTTGGCCTCGTCGGCCGCGCCGTTGCTGCCGCGCTTTCCTCTGTTTGCGGCGTTGCCGGATGCGGGGGCGGGGACGCCGCTTCACTGGGCCGTGGTGGCGGTGCCGGTGGTTGCGGGAGTGGTGGTGGCGTGGTTTGCGGTGGGGGTGGGGGTGCCGAGGGGTGGGGGCTCGGGCGACGTGGGGGATCCGGCTGAGCGCGGTGAGGTGTGGTCGCGTGGGCGGGTCGCTGGAACCGTGGCGCTTGCGGCGGGTTTGTGTGGGGTCGGCCTCGCGGTGCTTGCCGCTCTCGCGGGTGGGTCGCTTGGGGTGGCCGTGCTGGCCGACTTCGGGCCTGTTTGGTGGCAGACGGGGTCTGCGGCGGTTGGGTGGGTTGCGGGGGTGGGGGTGCCGGTGGCGGTGGGGCTGCGGGCGTGGCGGTTGCGCGGGCCGCGCGGGGAGGCCCGCGAATCCGAGGTCCCGCCTCAGGATGCGGGCAAGTTGTGGCCCGCATCCTGGTCCGCGTCCTGGCCCGACTGGCTGCGGCTGCCCCGGCGCCGTCGGCGGGAGGTGTCGCGGGTCGCAGAGGAGGACGCCGGCCTCGAGCCATACGACTTCCTGCCGGTCGATCCCGTCGAATCGGTCGACCCCTTCGCTCCCGAGGCCGCTGGGGTGGGAGGGTTTTCTTCCCCAGCCCCGCCCCTTCCCGAAACTGGGGCTGCGCCCCAGGCCCCGCCAGGGGTGGGGAGTGACATGACTGGGGCTGCGCCCCAAGGCCCCCCGCCAGGGGGTGGTGGGTGACACTGCGTGTCGCGGCTGCGGGTGCGTTGTGGCTGGTCGCGCCCACGCGGCGGAGCCGCATATGGGCACCGCCCTGCGACTGCCTCCGGCGGTTGAGCAGGGCGCCTACCGGGAGGGTGGGTTCTGTTTCATGGGCGACTGCCGGTCCGTCGTGGCTTGTCGCGCAGTTCCCCGCGCCCCTAACGGGGCGCTCCCCGAACCGCCAGCCACAAAGCTCACCAGCCGCCATGGTCACCAGCCACAACGAAACCGGCACCCTCCCGCCGGGGGGAGGGGACGTGGGCCGGTGCGTCCTATGCCCGTCGCTTAGCTTCGGTCTGGGCACACCAGGACCCTGTGGAAGCACGGGGTCGTATGCCCTGTTGGCGACGGGCTGACGCACCGGACCGCGGCCCCGCACCCACCAACCACCTAGGGGCGCGGGGAACTGCGCGACCAGCCACAACGAACCGTCAGGGGACAACGCACCCAACCGCCGCAGGCAGGGAACCCCTCAACTACGCGACCCCAACAACCCCCGCAACTCCTCCGGCAGGAGCTTGTCGCAGGACTCCCTCGCCGTGTTGGTCAGCGAGTCGTTCACGCACGTGTAGTAGTCGCGGTACACGAGCTGCGCCGTGAAACCCGCTGCGACTATGGCGAGCGCCAGCGACGCGGTGACCAGGCCGCTGATCGCCGCCGTGGTCTGGGGGCGGGCGCCCGGCGGGGGCGCCGGGGTGTCCGGGTCCGGCGTGCGCGGCTTGGCGCGCAGCGTGCTGATGCCCCAGTACAGGGCCAGCGCACCGAGCAGCAGCGCCACATACGGCCAGCTGAAGAGCGCGAAGAAGAAGGCCCATATGCCCGAGAGCAGGGCATAGCGGGCGCGACGCTGGATCGGGTCCGTCGGGTCCCAGCGCGGAGCTGCGTTGGGACCGCCAGATCCTTCCGGGCCGCCCTGCCCGCCGGGGCCACCGGAGGCACCGGGCCGGTCACCGAAACCGCCGCCTTGCGCGGGCCCCGGCTGCCGGTCGCTCCACTGGCTGCCCCAGGGGGAGTGCCCGCCACTGCCGCTCTGCCCCTCGTCAGACCCCTGCCCGTCCGCGGGCCGACGCGGCTGCCACGGCCGGTCCGGCGAGCCCTCCGGCGGAGGCGCGAAGGGGTTGTCGTCCGCCGGCGGAGGCGCCCCTTGCCCGCCCTGCGACGACGAGTCCCCACCACCGGAGGCACCGGATGCACCGGAGGCGCCAGAGGAACCCGAACCACCCTCCGCCCCCTCACCCTCCCGCGGCGGAGTGGCCGACGACGACGAGTGCCGCTCCCGTAGCAGCAGTCCTCCGCGCCCGCCACCCCGCACAGGCGCGACCCCCGACGGCCGGTCGGAAGCGAACGACGGGAAGGACGGGAACGATGAGGGGAAGGACGGGATCGACGAGATCGACGGGAGCGGCGAGAACGACGGGACGTACGCACCCCGCCCCCCTCCCTCCGCGACCCCCGAGGGGCCGGACGCGAGGGAGGGAAGGAGTGGGAGGAGTCGGAGGCTGCGGTCCGGCATCAGGTGTGCGTCTTCCCCTTGGCGAATCAGGTCTGCGGATCAAGCTTGCGGATCAAGTCTGCGAATCATGTTGGTGAGCGGTGGAGCGATATCGATCGTTCGGGCTGGTCGAGCGGGCGGTGAAGCAAGCGGGTGGAGCATACGGCGAGCGGCAGGTCGAGGTTTCCGTTCCCGTCCCGCCCTCCGAGTTTCGTCCCCGCCCCTGGTCAACGTCCCGTGCGGCAGAGGCGTTCCCCCCACCTGGACCGTGTTCCCCGGCGGATGCTTCCCAGACGCTACCTTCCGGCCACGCCCCCGTCCCAAGAGGGCCGAACGCTGTGCCGGTATCGTTGCTGACGGTCGGCCGCTTCGTAGACTTCCCCGTATCAGGGGGCGTGAAGCATTCGTACGACCCTACAAACGCTCTCCCGAGAAAGGGCCCTGCCGTGGCCGCCAATCCCGTGGCCAAGCGCCTCGTCGTGCTGGTCTCCGGATCAGGTACGAACTTGCAGGCTCTCCTCGACGCGATCGCGATGCAGGGGCGTGCCATCTACGGGGCCGAGATCGTCGCGGTCGGCGCAGACCGTACGGGCATCGAGGGCCTCGCGCGGGCCGAGCGCGCGGGACTTCCCACCTTTGTGTGCCGCGTGAAGGACCACGCGACCAGGGAAGAGTGGGACAGTGCGTTGACCGAGGCCACGGCGGCGTACGAGCCGGATCTGGTCGTCTCGGCCGGGTTCATGAAGATCGTGGGCAAGGAGTTCCTGGCCCGCTTCGGCGGCCGGTTCGTGAACACCCACCCCGCGCTGCTGCCCAGCTTCCCGGGAGCGCACGGTGTCCGCGACGCCCTCGCGTATGGCGTGAAGGTCACCGGCTGCACCGTCCACTTCGTCGACGACGGCGTCGACACCGGCCCGATCATCGCTCAGGGCGTGGTCGAGGTCCGGGACGAGGACTACGAGGCCGAAGGTGCCGCTCTCCATGAGCGCATCAAGGATGTCGAACGAAGGCTGCTCGTCGATGTCGTGGGGCGGCTCGCCCGTCACGGCTATCGCATCGAGGGACGAAAGGTAGTTATCCCGTGACCGCCGAAGTGACCACGGAAGGCACACAGCGCCCGATCAAGCGTGCGCTCATCAGCGTCTACGACAAGACCGGGCTCGAGGACCTCGCCCGCGGGCTGCACGAGGCCGGGGTCGCGCTCGTCTCCACCGGTTCCACGGCCGGCCGGATCGCCGCCGCCGGCGTACCGGTCACCAAGGTCGAGGAACTCACCGGGTTCCCCGAGTGCCTGGACGGCCGCGTCAAGACGCTGCACCCGCGCGTGCACGCCGGGATCCTCGCCGATCTGCGCCTCGAGGACCATCGCAACCAGCTGACCGAGCTGGGCGTCGAGCCCTTCGATCTCGTCGTCGTGAACCTCTACCCCTTCACCGAGACCGTCGCCTCGGGCGCCTCGCCCGACGAGTGCGTCGAGCAGATCGACATCGGCGGGCCTTCCATGGTCCGCGCCGCCGCCAAGAACCACCCCTCCGTCGCGGTCGTCGTCAGCCCTGACCGCTACGGCGACGTCCTCAAGGCGGTCGCGGACGGCGGCTTCGACCTCACGGCCCGCAAGCGGCTCGCGGCAGAAGCGTTCCGGCACACCGCCGAGTACGACGTGGCGGTCGCGGGCTGGTTCGCCGGAGACTACGCGGGCGATGGCACGGAGTTCCCGGGCTTCATCGGCGTCACGTACGAGCGCAAGAACGTGCTCCGGTACGGCGAGAACCCGCACCAGCCCGCCGCTCTGTACACCGGAGGCTGTGGCGGTCTCGCCGAGGCCGAGCAGTTGCACGGCAAGGAGATGTCGTACAACAACTACACGGACACCGATGCCGCGCGCCGGGCCGCGTACGACCACAGTGAGCCCTGCGTCGCGATCATCAAGCACGCCAACCCGTGCGGCATCGCGATCGGCGCGGACGTCGCCGAGGCGCACCGTAAGGCCCACGCCTGCGACCCGCTGTCCGCCTTCGGTGGTGTGATCGCCGTCAACCGTCCGGTGTCCGTGGCGATGGCCGAGCAGGTCGCCGAGATCTTCACCGAGGTCATCGTCGCCCCGGACTACGAGGAGGGCGCGGTCGAGGTCCTCGCCCGCAAGAAGAACATCCGCGTCCTTCGCTGCCCCGAAGGCCCGCAGCCCCCGGCCGAGTTCAAGCCGATCGACGGCGGCGGTCTCGCCCAGGTCAAGGACGTACTCCAGGCCGAGGGCGACGACCCCGCGAACTGGACCCTCGCCACCGGCGAGGCCCTCTCCGCCGACGAGTTGGCGGACCTGGCCTTCGCCTGGCGGGCCTGCCGGGCCGTGAAGTCCAACGCCATCCTGCTTGCGAAGGACGGGGCTTCGGTCGGGGTCGGGATGGGGCAGGTGAACCGGGTCGACTCCTGCAAGCTGGCCGTTGAGCGCGCCGGGGCCGAGCGGGCCCGTGACTCGTATGTCGCGTCGGACGCGTTCTTCCCGTTCCCCGACAACATCGATGTCCTGAGCGCCGCCGGCGTCAAGGCCATCGTCCAGCCGGGCGGTTCGGTCCGTGACGAGCAGGTCGTGGAGGCCGCGCAGAAGGCGGGCATCACGATGTACTTCACGGGGACGCGCCACTTCTTCCACTGACGCGGACACGGTCACTGACTGGAAGCGCGAACGGCCCGCCGGTGCACCACCGGCGGGCCGTTCCGTTCCCGTTTCCGTTACGTCCTACTGACTGTTTACGTCCTACTGCGCAGCGCCGCCCAGGTGTTGGGCCCCACGTCGCCGTCGACGCTCAGTCCCTTGGCGCCCTGGAACCGCTTCACCGCCCGCAAGGTGGCCTGGCCGAACTGGCCGTCCACGCCCGCGGCCCCGACGCCGTACCCGCGTTTGGTGAGCATGCACTGCACCTGCGTCACCCGGCGGTTCTTGTCGCCGAGTTGCGTGAGCTGGGTGCCGGAGTAGTACGTGCACTGGGTGATCCACGGCGGTTTGGCCGGCTCGGCCGTGCTCCTGGTCGGGGAGGGGCCCGGTGTGGTGCCGCCACCGCTCCCTCCACTGCCACCGCCGTTCCCGCTGGACGGTGTGGCCGACGGGGTCGCCGTAGGCGTGCTGTCCTGCTCCCCGTCCGCGTCGCCCCCGCCCGCGGCTCCAGCTCCGTCCCCTCCGGGGGAGGCGCTCTCCTTGTCGCGCCCGTCCTCCTTCTCTTCCTTCTCCTTGCTGGGGGAGGGGGAGGAATCGGAGGCGCTGGGCAGCGGTGCCCTCGCCTTGTCATCGGGGGTGCGGGTCTCGGAGGCCGTAGGCGACGAAGACGCTTCCGTGTCCTCGTTCGCCGGCCGGGTGAGCAGGAATGCGCTCACGGCGACGGCACACACCGCAAGCCCCGCGACGACGGCGAAGTACACCTTCCTGCGACCGCGCCCGCGACCGCCCCCATTCCCTTGCCCGCCGTCCGGCGGATGACCGGTCGTGGACCCCGGCTGCGGTAAGCCAACCGAGGGCGGACCAAACTGCCCCGGAGGCGTCGGCGCACCGTACGGACCCGGTGGAGTCTGTGATCCAGAGCCGTACGGCGGTGTCTGTGCCCCTACCCCGTACGCACCCGGAGGTGTCTGCGGCGCCCCCGCCCCGTACGACCCCGGCGGCGTAGCCGGCCCGAACCCCGGCCCCGGAGCAGGGGCAGCCCCCTGCGTAGGCGTGCGCAAATGACCGGTCTGCTGGACGGAGGCGTGCCGCAGTACCTCGGCGGCTTGGCGGCGGTCGAGGAGACGGGAGTCGAGCGGCGTCTGCCAAGGGGGCGGCGTGGAGCTGCTGTCGCCGTACGCCTCGGCCGCCTCGATCAGTTCCTGTGGGCTCGGCCGCCCGGCGGGATCCTTGGTCAGGCAGGTGTCGAGCAGGTCGGCCAACGAGGCGTCCATGGCCTCGAGTTCGCGCATGATCTCCGCGTTGGGCTCCTCGTACGCGACCCGGTGCAGTACGTCGACTCCGGTGCCGTCACCGAACGGAGCGTGCCCGGTGGTGGCGTACACGAGCGTGCCCGCGAGCGAGAACACGTCCGAGGCGGTGTCGCAGCGGCCCTCCCTGAGGTACTCGGGGGACATGAAGGAGGGGGTGCCGACGCGGTTGCCGGTGCCGGTGATCGCGCTGGCGTCCACGGCCTGCGAGATGCCGAAGTCGATGACGTGAGCGCCCTGTTCGGACAGGATCACGTTGGACGGCTTGAGGTCCCGGTGTACGACTCCTTCGGCGGACAACGCCGACAGGGCCCGGCCGAGTTCCGCGACGAGGCGCCAGGCGCCGGCCGGTTCCAGTACACCGCATTCCTTGACGGCATCCGTGAGGCTGAGGCCGGGCAGATACCGCGTGGCCATCCACAGCAGCTCGTCCTGGAACCCGGTACCCAGCAGCTCCGGCGCGTGCGGCGGCCCGACCCGGGCGTGCACGGCCGCCTCGCGCTCGAACCGCCGCCGGAAGTCGGCGTCTTCGGCGTACTCGGGCCGGATCACCTTGACCGCGGCGAGCCCCGCCCCGTCGTCGATCGGCCGCGCCAGATACACCCGCCCCATCCCGCCGCTGCCGAGCCGCCCCAGCGGTACGTACGGGCCGATCTGCCGCGGATCCGAGGGCTGCAGCGGGGTGGCACCGGCCTGCTCCAGCGCGGCGTTCCCGGTCGCCGACGAGTGCGGCGACTCGGGTCGCTGGTCTGACATGGGTCCCCCGGGTGGTCTTCCTTCACAAGGTGCTTTTGTGCCACAACAGTTACCCGAGGCTATCGCGAGCTCATGGGTCCTGCCGCCGTCTCAGACCAACGGCTGCTCTGCGTCGAGCCGTTGGTCTGAGTAACTCTGCGGCGGTACGGCAGGAACAGCGGCTCACGGAGTCCGGAAGACTGCTACTCCAACGGCGTTGACCGTGGGTGTGCCCGGCCACAGAATCGGCTGGCCCGTACGGGACTTGTCGACGTGGTACTTGATGGTGATGCCCCAAGACTGGGCGCAGGGCCAGCCGACGCGTGGCGTGCAGGACTGGAGAAAGCCCTCGAACAGCCACTTCTTGACCCCGGACGTCTGAGAGGTCTCGTCAATCTCGGCCCTCTTGATGAAGATCCCCAAGTTGTCCCCGGTGCCGTTCGTCCAGGACGAGGTGCTGGCCGTCCAGTTGTCCGGATTGGAGCCGCACAGCTTGAACTTGACGTTGATCTGACCGTACCGAACCTTGCTGATCGCCGACCCGGGGTAGTACTTCAATGTCTTGTACGTGCACGTCGCCGCTTCCGCAGGGGCGGCACCGGTTATCGGCACCGCGAAGCCGATGACCGCCAGAAGAGCGACGACGAGCGTCACGGCTGCGTTCTTCCTAGGTTTACGCACGATGATTCCCTCCCGTTTTACTTGTGCAGGGACAGGTCATGCGTGCCCCTGCGGGTCCGTGCCAGCGTGAGGGATTCCGGTCCGGGGCAGAACCTCTAAGGTTTTAGGGCAGCAGGGGAAGGGGCATCCCTATAGCCCTGTCGCCTCGGCGCGACGGTGTCAGTCAGCAGCCCCGTCCCCGCAGTGTTCGATCCACCTATGGGACAGCGGTGCGTAGGTGCCCGCCAGGTTTCCTTGGGCGCGTTGGGCGGTGCAGCCGGTTCGGTTGCGGGAGTTCTTGCGGGTGATGTCCTCGCCGACAGGTGTGAAGTCCCGACCTCGGTAGTAGGCCACGCCCCCGAGGCCTGTCGCCTCGTCGCCGTTGTTGAAGATCGACTTCACTGGGCGGTCGCGGGTCCACATGCAGGTCTCCTTCCCCGACAGCCAGTCGGCGTCGTCGCCCTTCCAACTGCACATCTCGCCCATGCCGAACTCCTCGCTGAAGAAGCAGACAGATCCGAAGGGGCAGCGGTGATAGCCGTACGTCGGCCCGTCGTCCCGCATCGCGTACGTCACTGTCGCGGCCAGCGCCAGCACGGCCGCCGCGACGCCGGTCGCCAGGGCGGGGCGGAGCCACTTGCGCGGGCGGAGCCGGGGCAGGCGGGGCGAGCGGGTGGTTCCGGCCGCCTGTTCCACCCGGCGCAGCAGCGAGGCTGTGTCGGTGCAACGGGCGGCGCGTTCCTCGTGCGACGGGGCCAGGCAGTCCGTGATGATCTCCCGCCAGTCCGGGGGGAGTTCGGGGGCCAGGCGTAGTTCCTCGGCGCCGCGCGCGTATCGCACCGTCGCGTCGCGGCGGGCCTCCGTGATGCCGCCCGGCAGGGGGAAAACACCGGTCAGGACGAGGTGGGCCAGCACGCCGAAGGCCCAGATGTCGGCGGTCGGGCGGATCTGCTGACCGCGTTCGCTGATCTCGGACCAGAGCAGTTCCGGTGGTGTGTAGTCGGGGGTGGCGAAGGCTGGGGCGTACGCGTGGGTGCCCTCCATCTCCGCGGCCAGGTTGAAGTCGGCGAGACGGGCGGAACCGTCCTTCATCAGCAGGACGTTGGCGGGCTTGAGATCGCCGTGCACCCAGCCCGCGGCGTGCAACTGGTGCAGTCCCTCGCAGACCTGGGCGAGCAGGCCGGGACCGGATTCCGGAGTGGGCGACCGGTCCAGCAGCGCTGCGAGCGAACCTTCGGCCCGTTCCAGTACGAGGACGGTGGCGCCGTCGAGTTCGGGGTGCTGAGGGTCGTCGACCGTCAGCGCCTCGTACATCCGGATCAGCCGTGGTGAGCGTAGCCGCTTCAGCAACTCTTGTTCGCGATGGGCGAGTTCGCGCAGATGGTGTAGTTGGCGCGGGGTACGGGTGCCCGTCGGCAGGAACTTGAGCGCCGCGTGCCAGGGCAGCGGGCCGGCTCCCTGGCCGGCGACGGTCTCCCCGCCGTCGCCCCCGCCCTCATCACCGGTGCGCCGGGCCGCGTAGACGCTGCCGAACGCGCCCGACGCGAGCGGCTCGCGCACCTCCCAGGGGCCCACCCGGTAGCCCTTCGGAACGGGGACGGCGTACGAGGGTCCGTTCACCGCGCCACCTCGCTGGGGACCGCCGCGAGGACGACGAGATCGTCCTCCCGTACGAGGTCGAAACGGAGCGCGAGCGAGACCAGCGACTCCTTCTTGCCGTAGAGGCGTGGGCCGGGTTCCGCCGTGTCCGGGGCGGGTCTCAGGCGGAGCTTGACCGCCAGGTAGTCGATGTTCCAGTAGACGGAGGAACGGTTGGCCGCGGGCCAGGTGTGCCGCAGGCGTTCCACGAGCTGGTCGACGGTGGGCAGCGGGGCGTGGGGCTCACCGCGTAGCCGCGGTTCGCACAGGGCGGCCAGCACCGCGAAGTACCGCTTGGTGCGGTCGAGGGCGAACGCCTGGGCCGTGGTGGCGCCGGAGAGCCCTGGGCGGTCCGCGCTGCGGTAGGTGTGGCGCGGCGCCCACACGTCGAAGCTGAGCAGATCGCCCGCCGCGGGCAGTACCACGCGCGAGAACTCGAACGACACGGGCGCGTCCAGACGGCCCGGAGCGACCTTGATGTGCTCGCCCGCGCCCTCCGGGTTCTCCACCACGTAGGTCTGCTCCTGGCTGAGGTTGCTCAGGATCCAGAAGGCCCGGTGCGCGGTGATCTCCCCGGCGATCCGGGAGACCCCTGCGTGTGCGATCGCAAGCCCGTTGCCGGCCTCGGACCGGCCGAAGGTGAGCCGCTCACCCGCCGAGAGCTTGATCTGGTCGTCCGATCCAGTGCCGCACGGCGGCACCACAATGACGCTGTACATGGAGTAGTCCCCCTCCTCCTGGCCCAACGAGGGTCAGACTAAGGCGTGTTACTGGGGACATGTCGCGGCGGCGCGACGAGGACACGGCCGTTGAGTGCGCAACAGAACTAAGCCACGCGGATCAATCACTGTTCGTTCGCCTGATGTTCACCCGTTGCCTGCTTGCGAACGGGACGACCCCTGTTCACGCGCCTTGCGGAAGCTCGCACCACACCGTCTTGCCGCCCGTCCCTTGATCCACGCCCCACCGCAGCGCGACCGCGTCGAGCAGCAGGAGCCCGCGGCCCGTCTCGTCGTCCGGCCCCGGTCGACGCCGGATGAGCCAGGCGTACGCGTCCGGGTCGCTGACCTCGAGCCGCGCCCGGCCACCGTCCGTACGGGCCAGACGCACCGTCACGGGGGTGCCCTCGCCGAGGTGATTGATCACGTTCGCCAGCAACTCACTGACGCAGAGCTGCACTTCGGGACAGGGCCGGGCCAGGTACTCGCGCACAGCGCGCCGTACCTCGGGAACGGCCTTGGGGACCGCGAGCAGTTCGAGGACCAGGGGCTTCACCGGCTGCCCGCCGCCTTGTCCAGGGCCTCGGCCAGCTTGCGGGCGGTCGCGGTGTTGCAGTTGCCGAGCGCGACGAGGCCTCCGTGGCGGGGTGGGTAGGTTCCGGCGAAGGTTGTCGCCTCTACGCCGAGGGACGGCAACGTGATGCCGTGCGCTGCGAGCGCGGTGCGGAGTTGTTCCACGTACTCCTGTACGTCGTGGGGGTCGCCGTGGTGGGTCATGGCGGCAGGCCTTCCTGTGCGTTGTGTGACGAACTCGTCACACCTTGACGTCAGGCGGCGTACCGTAAAAGGGGTTTGGGGTCCACGGCCCTGGGTGTGGAAACAGGTGGTCAACGATGGTTGCGCGCAAGGACATTGACGGTTCAGCGAGCGTTCCCGAGTTCTACGGCAAGGAGTTGCGGTGGAAGCGGGAGGAGATGGGGCTCACGCTGCAGGAGACGGTGGAGGGCAGCTTCTACGCCCCTACCTACCTGAGCGAGATCGAGCGGGGCCAGCGGAGAATGCCCGAGGACCTCGCCGGACATGTGGACCGGGTGCTGAAGACGGATGGGTTTTTCGGGCGACGGTGCGAGGACGTACGGAAGGCCAAGCGGAAGGGGCACGCTGGGTACTACGAGCGGGCCTTGGAGGCAGAGAAGCACGCGAAGACCATTGAGGTGTGGGCCCCAACGGTTCTGCCCGGCCTGTTGCAGACGGCCGCGTACGCGCGTGCGGTGGTGCGGGCCACGCATCCGCTGGCGCCCGACGATGAGGTGGAGGAGAAGGTCAGCGCCCGCATGGAGCGGGCTCGCCTCTTCGAGAACGACCACAAGAAGCCGCTGTACTGGGCGATCTTGCACGAGTCGATCCTGCGCCACCCCATCCTGCCGCCGGAGGAGATGGCCGAACAGCTCGACCGCATCGCGGCGCTGGCGAGGCGCCACCGGATCGCTCCACAGATCCTTCCGTGGAACAGTGGGCCGCATCCCTTCATGCTCGGCACGGCCATGATCATGACTTTCCCGGACGCCCCTCCGCTCGCGTATACGGAGTCTCTGCACAGCGGTGACACCATCGACGATCCGGCCCTCGTGGAGGAGTACCGCAGGTCGTACGATCTGCTCAGGGCCGCCGCACTGCCGCCTGAGGCGTCCCTCGCCATGATCGAGGAAGCGGCAGAGGACTATCGAAATGGCAAGCAAGCAGATTGACTTGAGCGCCGCCGTCTGGCGCAAGAGCAGCTACAGCAATGGCTCCGGCGGAGAGTGCGTGGAGGTCGCCGAGGGCTTCGTCGGCGCCGCCCGCTGGCGCAAGTCCAGTTACAGCAACGGCGACGGCGACGGCGGGGACTGTGTGGAAGTCGCCGAAGGCTTCCCCGGCGCCGCGCACTGGCGCAAGAGCAGCCACAGCAACGGCTCCGGCGGGGACTGTGTCGAGGTCCGCGACGACCTCCCCTGCCTCGTCCCCGTCCGCGACTCGAAGAACCCCCAGGGCTACGCCCTCCTCTTCCCCGCGAACGCCTGGGCTCCCTTCATCACCGCGATCAAGGGCGGCGACGTACCGACGAGTTGATCGCCTATGGAGCCTCGACACCGGAAATCCGGTACCTGCTCACCGCGGCGTCGCGGATCTGAGCCGTCTGCTCGGGCTCGGGGCCCGTGCCGCGGAAGCGTTCGAGGTCCTCGTCCGTCTCCCAACGCTCGTACACGTTGATCCGATTCGGCTCGATCAGGTCGGCTGACAGGGCGAAGTCGAGGCAGCCGGGGGCGGCCCGGGCCTGCTCGATCACCTTCGAGCACCCGGCGAGGTACGCGTCGCGGGCGGCAGCGTCCACGTACAGCTTTCCGGCAATGATGATCACGTTTGCTCCAAGTCGTGTGGTGTGGTGCAGCGCTACCGAGACAGACCGCAGCGGCACGGCAAACTCATCGGTCACACGACGAGACACCGCTTAGTGTCGGAATCGTGGAGACAACACATCGGCCCGCAGCGCGGGTGATCTGCCTGGACGCCGCCCACCGCCTCCTCCTTCTCCACTGGCGCGACCCGTTTGACGGGTCACGGCTCTGGGAGCCGCCCGGCGGGGGCATCGAACCCGGCGAGACCCCGCTGAAAGCGGCACGTCGCGAACTGGCCGAGGAAACCGGCCTGGACCCCGCCGCGGTCCTCGACCGTTCGGTACCGGTCGACCGCGACGTGCGGTGGAACGGCAAGCGGTACGTCGGCCAGGAACACTTCTTCGTAGCCCATTTCACCGAGCACCAACCGGAGTTGTCACAAACCGGCCTGCTCCCCGACGAACGAGCCAACCTCCACGGCCACGCCTGGCTCACATGGCTCGACCTGAACTCGCTACCGGACCGAATCGAACCGCCACAACTACCGGCCGTACTCCGAGCGCTGGCGCCCGAGGGCCCCTGGCACGACATCGTTCAGTGACCCGGAAGGGCACCGTCAGAATCGCGATTCGCGGACTCCGGCGTCAGCTGAGGCGGCGGTGGTAACGCAACTTGTTGAGAGAGGCGCCGCCGGTCGTGTCCTCCACGGCCGTTCCGTCCGGGCGCCAGCCTGCGGCTTCGTAGAATCGCCGGGCCCGTTCGTTGGCCTCCAGGACCCACAAGGTGGCTTGCGTGTAGTCGGCCTGTCCCAGGGTCCTCATAGTGGCCTGCATCAACTGCCTTCCGATCCCGGTGCCCCAGGCCTCGGGTATCGCGTAGAGCGTGCCGATTTCCGCGACGGCAGGGGTCTCCTGAGACGGGCCGAAGCTCGCGAATCCGACGATGCCTGCCTCGGTTTCGGCTACCAGCAATCCCGTCCGCGGCCACTGGGCCTCCGCGATGCGTGCCTTCCAATCGGCCTCTTCGCGGTTCTGGTCCATGGCATCGAGGTAGTGCTGGGGAACCAGACCCGCAAAGGCCGCCTGCCAGGAGCGCACATAGACGCCGGCGACCGCTGATGCGTCATCAGGTGACGCTTGTCGAGTCTGCATGGCCGTCATTCTTCAGTTCGCCGCAATCCGGGGCGAGTTGTTTTCGCGAGGGTGACATCGAGTGCTGCCCTCGGACCCGCCGGCAGGCGACGTGCGCCGCAACGCGCCAGGGCCGTGCCCCTCCCTCGCAGGGTAGGACACGGCCCTTGGCGTAGGTGGCGTGAGGGCGCCCGTCAGGCTCAGACCTTGACGACCACCGTGCTGCAGACCTTGTCGGCAAAGGTCTGCTTCTTGTCGTCCCACAGCGGCCACAGGTAGCCGATGTAGCAGGCGGCGCCGTCGAGGAAGTGGGCGATGCGGCGGACGAATGCCATGCCGAAGCCGAGTGGCTGGCCGTCGCTCTCTCGCAGCAGTCGGATGCCCATGGTCTTCTTGCCGATGGTCTGGCCGGTCTTGCCCTCCTGCATGATCATCCAGACCGCCACGCCGATTATGATGACAAAGCCGATGACGCTGAGGATGGCCCCCACTGAGTCACCGATCGCCGCCCCGATCACCACGGGGATGTAGGCGACGAGGAGGACGAGCGAGTCCACCAGTGTCGCGAGCACTCGCGAACCCCAGTGGGCATAGGGGGGCGTACCGCCGTACATCTGCCCCTGCTGCGGGTACTGTCCGCCGGGCTGCTGGGGGTAGCCGTAACCCTGCTGGGGCGGGACACCCTGCGGGGCCTGCTGCGGGTAGCCGTAACCGGGCTGGCCCTGCGGCGGCTGCTGCTGCGGGTAGCCGTACGGCTGCTGCCCACCCTGCGGGGGCGGCTGTCCGTACGGGTTGTTCGGGTCGCCAAAGCTCATGGCGGTGATTCCTCCGTTGGAAAGTGCGGGGACGACGCGGCTTGTACGGAGGAAAGATCGAAGATCGAGCTGATCGCGGTCTGTCCCCCGTGCACTACCCGCGGCACTGCGCGCTCATCGTTCTAAAGGCCAGGCGTATTTGTCCAGCCAGATCCCGGAGGAGTTGTGCAAGTGCAACATCGCTGATCTTCGATGGATACGAGGGACCGTGGCCGATTCACCGGTCGACCATGCGCACATGCAAGTGGCGCTCCCCGGAACTGCCTTCCGGAGAACGCCCTCGTGCTCACGGCGTCAACTGCGGCTCAGTGACGCGGGCGGCTGAACCAGGCGGCGCCGTCCGACCGGCCCACGAACACCGCGATGAGGATCGCGAGCACGGTGTGCACCAGGCCGACGAGGATGAACGGGTAGATGCCCAGGACCGCGGTGATGACGGCGAACACCAAGGCGGCGATACGGATACCGCCGCCGCCGCTGCCCATCTTCGCCCCGAGGACGACCGCGAAGACGCCCCAGGCCAGGACCCCGACGGTCGCCAGCCACAGCACGGGTGTCGAGAAGTCGGCGAGCTGCTGGAACTCGACCTCGTTCTGGAGAGTCGGGTCCTCCTTGGCCGCCTGCAACGCGGCGGCGGAGAGCGCCATCAGGATGGCGCCGATCACCTGAAGACCGGCGATCACGAACAGCATCACGCGCGCGGCCTTCACACCGCCCGGCATCTCCATCGGACCGCCGGGGTAGCCGCCGTACGGCTGCTGCTGGAGGGGCGGCGCCTGCGGGTAGCCGTAACCCGGCTGTCCCTGCGGAGCGCCGAAGCCGGGCTGAGCCGGGGGCTGCTGGGACGGGTATCCGGGCTGCTGGCCCTGCGGCGCACCGTAGGGGTTGTTCGGGTCGCCGAAACTCATGGCGTCTTTCCTCCGTCGTGACGTAAGTGCGGGGACGACGCGGCACATTTCGGAGGAAAGTTCTACAGATGCGGCCCGTCCCCCCGGTACTGCCCGCGGCACTGTGACCGTCATCGTCCTTAACGCGCCGCTTATTTGTCCAGACGGATTCCATATGCGTTGTGCAAGTGCAACCTCGGTGATCTTGGGCGGAGTTCGAGACCCGGTTGTGACGGGGGTCACATCGGGTGTGTGAACCGGAAGCGCGGGCCGTTACGACGAAGAGGTGTGATGGGGGAGCCGCGCGATTCGGAGGCAGAAGCGGACCTTGTGGCGGCTGTCGCCGAGGGGGACCGCGATGCTTTCGGGCTGCTCTACCGTCACTACGCGCCTTGGCTGATCGGCCGGTTGCGGCACCGCTGCGCGGATGACTCGCTGCTCGACGACATCGTGCAGGAGACGTTCTGCGACCTGTGGCGCACGTGTGCGGCCGGCCGGCAGCAGCAGGTCGCGGACATGGGCGGCTGGTTGTGGCGCATCGCCTCCCGGCGGCTCGCGGACCAGGCCCGCGCGGGTGGCGCCCGCTCGCGGCTGCAGCAGGCGCTGCAGCGGCTGCGTACGCCCGTCGAACCGTCGGCCGAGGAGAAGGCGCTCGCCGGCGGCCGGCACGGCGATCTGGCCGATGCGTTGGCCCGGCTGCCCGTGGAGCTCCGGCATGTCATGCAGGCGACGGTGGTCGACGGCCTGACGGTGCGGCAGGCCGCGAACGTCCTCGGGGTACCGCCCGGCACGGTGAAGACGCGTGCCATGCGCGCCCGCAAGTTGCTCAAGCGGGAACTCGAGGGGTCGCGGTCGCGGCCCGGTTGGAGAGGAGGCGAGGATGACGCAGCAGGGATTGCCGCAGGAGAGTCCTGACCACCACACACCAGATCACCACACACCTGACGACCACACTCCTGACCCGCACACACCTGACGCGTTGCTGCGCGGCTATGCGCGCGGTGAGACGCCGCCGCACGCCCTGCGGGCCGTCGAGTCGCACCTCGACCGCTGTCCACTCTGCCGCTCACGGCTGTACGGCCACACCGACCCACAGATCCTGGACACCTTCTGGCAGCGCATCGACGTGGCGATCGACGCACCCGTACCGGGCAGGGCGGAGCGGCTGTTGCTCCGGTTCGGAGTGCCGGACCATGTGGCGCGCCTGGTCGCGGCGACTCCGGCGCTGCGTACGTCCTGGGTGGGTGCCGCCGCCCTGACCTTGCTGCTTGCCGCGCTGATCGCGCGCCTCGCCGAGCCGGCCGGGACGCCGGTGCTCTTCCTCGGTCTCGCGCCGCTGCTGCCCGTCGCCGGAGTGGCCGTCTCCTACGGCCGGCGCTGGGACCCCGCGCACGAGATGGGCCTGGTGACACCCATACGAGCCTTCCGGCTCGTGCTGCTGCGCACCGCGGTGGTCCTCGGCACCTGCATAGCCCTTACGGGCGCCGCCAGTCTCGCCCTGCCCGGACTCGGCCTCGCCACCTTCGGGTGGCTGCTGCCCGGCTGTGCGCTCACCGCCGTGAGCCTCGCGCTGGCGGCACGTATGGATTCCACGGCGGCGGCCGGCGCGACCGGGGCCGGCTGGCTCGCCGTCCTGATAGCCACCCACGACTCGGACGCGGTCTTCAGCGCGACGGGACAGATGGCCTCGGCCGCGGTGCTCGCCATGGCCTCGGCGGCCGTGCTGCTCTCCCGTACCGCATTCGACCGGCCCGCCTACCGACAGGGGACTGCCCGATGACCGATCACACCGTCGAGGTAAGGGAGTTGAGCGTGCGCTACCGGCGCTCTGTCGCGCTCGAACCCGTGTCCTTGTCGCTGCAGACGGGCGTCACGGGCCTGCTCGGGCCCAATGGCGCGGGCAAGACGACCCTGCTGCGGGCCCTGGCCACCGCACTCGACCCCGACGCCGGGGAGATCCGGGTGCTGGGTCGGGATCCCCGCGATCCCCGTCAGCGGACGGAGATCAGGCGGCACCTCGGCTTCCTGCCGCAGGACCCCGGATTCCACCCGAACTTCACCGCCTTCGAGTTCGTGGACTACGTCGCGATCCTCAAGGAGATGACGCACCGCGGCCGCAGACACGACGAGGTGCGCCGGGTGCTCGATGCCGTGGGCCTCAGTGAGCAGCGCGGCAAGCGGATCCGGGCGCTGTCGGGAGGTATGAAGCAGCGGGTGGTGCTCGCCGCGGCCCTCGCGGGCGAGCCCGAACTGCTCATCCTCGACGAACCGACCGTCGGCCTCGACCCCGAACAGCGGCTGCGCTTCCGCGAGTTGATCGCCGATATCGGAGAGGGGCGGACCGTCCTGCTCTCCACTCATCAGACCGAGGACGTCGCCGCCCTGTGCAGCCGCGTCGTCGTGCTCGACCACGGCGTCGTCAAGTTCGACGGCGATCCGGTCGGCCTGAACGCCGTCGCCCAGGGCCGGGTGTGGAGCAGCGCCGAGCGCGACCCGCAGGCGCTGGCCGGATGGCGTACGGGCAACGGGACGTTCCGCAACATCGGAAGCCCGCCGCCTGGTGCCGCGACCGTGGACCCGGCACTGGAGGACGGCTATCTGCTGCTCCTCGACGACACCGGACGGCGGGCCGGTCAGGGGGCCGCGGCATGAGCGGCACGATGACCGAGACCCCGGTGCGTGCCGAAAGCTCCGCCCCCTCCGCGGCGGCCGCCGCCACGCGCTCGCTCGCCCGCGCCGAAGCCGTACGGCTGCTGCGGCACCCCGCCGTACTCGCCGCGTTCGCGCTGTACCTGGTCCAGTGGACGTACGGCGCGTACTCCGGCGACGACCGCTATCCGGTGCTGCACGACGAGGACCGCTACACCCAGCTGTCGCTCCTGCTGATCGCGGCGGGAACACTGCTCGCGGCCAACCTCGCCGCACTCCGCTCGTACCGGCACGGCACCGACGCGATGTTCGACCTCCTGGTGCTTCCGCCCTGGCGGCGCACCTGGGCCTTGCTGCTCGCCCTGCTGCCGGTGACCGTGCTGTCGGCGGTCCTGGCCGGGGCCCGCATCGGATACGCGGCCGCTCAGGACGCGGCGGTCGGCAGACCCTCCGTGGCGGAGCTCGCCACCGGACCGCTCGTGGTGCTCCTGGCCGGAGCCATCGGCGTCTTGGCGGCCCGCGTCGTCCGGTCCGTGGTGGCCGCGCCGCTCACCATTGCCGCGCTCGGGATCATGACGGTGGTGGGCGCACTGCAGGCGAAGTCGGATGCGCGGTGGTGGGGTCTGGTCGGCATCGAGGACGAGGGCGTTCCACCGCAGCCCACCTCGCTCACCTACCGTCCCGTGAGCTGGCATCTGCTCTATCTGGCCGCCCTGGTGATACTGGTGGCCGCGGTGGCGGTGCTCCGCGCGGGCGGTCGCTCGACCCCGTTCAAGGCGACGGCCGGAGTCGCCCTGCTCGCGGTGCTCGTCACGGGTTTCGCACAGCAGCGCGGACTGCCGGACGAGGTGCGTGAGGCCCGTACGAGCGCCGAGAACGCCCCGTCGTCGCAGCAGGTGTGTGTCGAACGCGACGGCATCGACTACTGCGCCTTCCCCGAGTTCAAGGACAGGCATCGGCAGTGGGCGGAGGTGACCGGGGGAGTGCTGCGCTGGGTGCCGCAGGACGTGCGGGAGAAGCGGTATTCCGTACGCCAGCACGTCTTCCTGAACACGGTGGACGAGGGCGTCGTACCCCCGTTGCCGGTGGCGCGGTGGGCCGCCGACGACCGTGCGGCCGGGACGCCGGGCGCCGTCCCCATCGGGACCGACTGGGGCACGCACAGCGATCTCGCGGGGGACCACATGCTCGGCTTCGCCGGGAGCTTCGCGCACCGCGCGATGACCGGCGAAGCCCCCACATATCCCCAGAACCAAGCGATCTGCCGTGCTCGCGGGGCGATCACGCTGTGGCTCGCGGTCCAAGCGACCGACGAGACCCGGGAGGCCTACGACTCGTTGGCCGGGCGATCCTTCGGCGGTCTCGCGCTCAACACCTTCGACGCCGCCACCGGCTTCGGTGTCGACGGGCGGGAACTGGACCTCGTACGGACCCTGCTGACGCGGCCCGACGCCGAGGTCGGCGCCAAGGTGAAGCAGTCGTGGACGGAACTCACCGCGCCGGACACCACGATCGACGAGGCGGCCGCCCTCCTGGGCGTCCCGACTCCGCCGGCCGCGCCCGAAGGTGAGGAGAGCAGGTGCGAGTGAATGCTTCCACGGGTGCGGTGCTGCGTACGCTCCTCGGGCCCGACCTACGGGCTGCCCGCACCCTTCCGCTGGTCGGCGCGGGCGTGGTGGGCGTGGCCGGTACGGCCTGCCCCGCGCTGTTCTCCGCGCACGTCCAGCCGGACGCGGCCGCCGTGCTGTTGCGGATCGCGACCGTACTGACCGCCATCGGCCTTGCCTGCCTCCTTGACGATCCCGCGGTCCGGACGACCGTGGTGGTGCCTGTTTCGCGATGGCTGCGGAGCGGGCTGCGGATGGCTGTGGGCCTGCTGGCCTTCGGACTCTTCTGGGGTGCCTCGGCGGGCCTCGCCCGGCTGGGGGTGGCGGCCGACGCACGGCAGTCGTTCCCTGTCGGCGGGCTTGCGGTGGAAGCCCTGACGCTCGCCGTCGGCACGCTGGCCCTCGCCCTGTTCGGTGTGCGGCGCTCGGCGGAGGGAGCGGGCAGCCTGATAGCCGCGCCCGCGCTCACGCTCCTCGTGGTGGCGGCGCTGTTCCTGCCGGACGGCCTGGAGCTGTTTCTCATACCCGGTGATCCGGACTGGAGCGATGCCACCCTGCGGTGCGCGGTGCTGCTGGTCGTCGCCATGGCCGGCTGCGCGGCACAGCTGCGGGATGGGCCGCGTGTGAGACGTCCTTCCCCAGCCGCGGCTCCTTCGCCCGCTTCTGCTGAGCGGGCAGTCCGCTGACGGCGCGGCGCAACATCGCCGATCTTGAAGGGAGGCCATGGAGCGACCTGATTGGAACGATGGGCCGGTCATCCGGGAGGATGGGTTCATGACCGCCCAGATTCTCGATGGCAAGGCCACCGCAGCCGCGATCAAGTCCGATCTGACCGTCCGCGTGGCGGCCCTGAAGGAGAAGGGCATCACGCCCGGTCTCGGGACCGTGCTGGTGGGCGATGACCCCGGCAGCCAGAAGTACGTCGCGGGCAAGCATCGCGACTGCGCACAGGTCGGTATCGCCTCGATCCAGCGGGAGCTGCCCGCGACCGCCACGCAGGAGGAGATCGAGGCGGCCGTCCGCGAGCTCAACGAGGACCCGGCCTGCACGGGATACATCGTCCAGCTCCCGCTGCCCAGAGGCATCGACGAGAACCGTGTCCTGGAGCTGATGGACCCGGACAAGGACGCGGACGGTCTGCACCCGATGAACCTCGGCCGTCTCGTACTGAACGAGCCGGCGCCGCTGCCCTGCACGCCGAACGGCATCCTCACCCTCCTGCGTCGACACGGCGTGGAGATCAAGGGCGCCGAGGTCGTGGTCGTCGGCCGGGGTGTGACGATCGGCCGCCCGATGCCGCTGCTGCTGACCCGGCGCAGCGAGAACGCGACGGTGACGCAGTGCCACACCGGTACGCGTGATCTGGCTTCCCACCTGAAGCGGGCGGACATCATCATCGCCGCGGCCGGCTCCGCTCACCTCGTCCGCCCCGAGGACGTCAAGCCGGGCGCCGCGGTCCTCGACGTCGGCGTCTCCCGCAGCGCCGAGGGCAAGATCGTCGGCGACGTCCATCCGGGAGTCGCCGAGGTCGCCGCCTGGATCTCCCCGAACCCCGGCGGAGTCGGCCCCATGACCCGGGCCCAACTCCTCGTCAACGTGGTCGAGGCGGCGGAACGCAGTGCCGGCTGAGGACACGACCGAGAACCGGGACACGACGGAGAACCGGGACACGACGGAGAACCGGGACGCGAGCGAATCGCCGGCGGCGACGCGGGCGGGTGCCGCCGAGCCGGATTCCGGTTCCGGTTCGCGTTCCGCTTCCGCGGAGGCCCCGAAGGCGTCCGCCGACCCGTCGCGGAACGGAGAGTCGCGGGGCGCGCAGCCGCAGGGTGTGGAGCAGGAGGACGCCGAGTCGTCGCAGGACGGCGGTGCGGACTCCGCCGAGGCGGGCGACGAACTGCCGCGGGAGGGCGCGATCGTCACCCGGGACGCCGTCAGCACCGTCGGCCCCGACGGGCAGCCGCAGCGGACCACTCGGCGCTTTCCGCGGGTCACCAAGGACACCGCACGCCCGGAGGGCGGAGGGCGCGCCGCGTCCGGGGACGCGCCCGCGCCCGCGCGGCAGTGGCCGATGCTCACCGTCGCGGGGACCGTCGGGCTCGGGCTGCTGCTCACCGCGTTCGACGTCTTCCGTTACGGCACGCTGCTGATCGGAGTGGCACTGCTCGCGGCCGGCATACTGCGCTGGGCGCTGCCCGGCGTGGGCATGCTCGCCGTCCGCTCCCGCTTCACGGACCTCGTCACGTACGGCGTCCTGGGCGTGACCATCGTGCTGCTCGCGCTGATGATCCAGCCCAAACCGAAGCTGGAGATCCCGTTCCTGGAGGAGATCCTGCGCTACACGGTCCGCTGAGCACGAGCGCCCATGGCGGAGGCCCGCACTCTCCCCCGAGTCGGAGTGCGGGCCTCCGTGTTTCCCCACGGTGGCTCAGTGGACATGTGGTGCCGCGGCCTCAGCAGTTGACGTACGACGTCGTGATGCTGGTGAACCGCTTGTCACCAACCGTGCCGTCCCGGCCATGTCAGCCGCCAGATCCGGCGGGGTTTCCGGGGGTAGCGGGGACGTCCCACGCTCTGACCTGCTGGGATGCCATGGCCAATGACAATCGGGTGGGACAGGGGATGCCGTTCCGGTTGGGTAACGTGCCCTTGCGGGACGCAACCGCATCACCCCTGCGTGAACGTCCTCCCATCTGACGCAACCTCATATACGTACGCACGCGCCAAACGATCACGGGGGGTGGCGACATGGCGCGCTGGAAGGAACTGCCCGACTCGCTCGACCAGCGGGAGCGGCAACTCATCGTTCAGCTGCGGCGTTTGAAGGACCGCAGCGGACTCAGCCTGTCCGCGCTCGCGGCGAAGACCACGTACAGCTCCTCGTCATGGGAGCGCTGGCTCAACGGCAAGAAGCCGGTTCCCCGCGGGGCCGTGACCGAACTCGCGCGCGTCTGCGGTACGGACCCGACCAGGCTGCTCGTCCTCCACGAGGTGGCGGAGGGAGCGCGCCAGACGGCTCCCGGGGCCTCCGGTGCCGAGGCGGAGCCCAAGGAGGAGCCGGCCGCCACCACGCGAACCGCCGCCTCGCGCACGGTCACCATGCGAACCTCCGCCTTGCGAATGGCGACCGAACCTCGTCGCTCGAGCGACCCACCCGACGTACGGCGGCGCCCGCGCCCCCGCCTCGTCCTCGGTGCCGTCGCCGCGCTGCTCGTCGCGTTCGGCGCGGGGACGATCGTCGGCCTGTCCTGGCAGGACGACTCCGGCGGTCCCGGTCAGGGCGTTTCCGGTCAGCAGACCGCGCTCCCCGCCGAGAGCTACCGGCGCGGACAGACGTACGACTGCGACATCTCGCGCAAGGACGGCGGACTGTACGCCGGGTACAGCGCCTCCGAGCAGGTGCTGCTCGACATCAACCACGTCGGCTGGGACGTCGTCGAGGCGCAGTGCCTGCTCGCCCGGCACGGCTTCGACCTCGGCGACATCGACGGGGTGTACGGCGAGGAGACCAAGCGCGCGGCCTGGGCGTTCCAGGAGAAGCGCAAGATCGCCCGGGACGGCATCGTCGGCCCGGACACCTGGCGGGAGCTGCGCAAGTGACTCCGGAAGTAAGCCAACTGACCGCAGACCTGAGGGGGTTACGGGAAGCGGCGGGCCTGAGCCTGAGCGAGCTCGCCGCCCGCACCCTGTACAGCAAGTCCTCCTGGGCTCGCTATCTCAATGGCGAGAAGCCCGTTCCGTACGACGCTGTCGTTGCCCTCTGCCGGGTCGCGGGCGAGCGGCCCGAACGGCTCCTCGCGCTGTGGGAACTGGCCGACGCGGAGTGGAGCGGCCGGGGGAGGAGCGCTGCGGAGGCTGAGGAAGAGGCGGAGGCGGAGGCCGGTGTGCGGCACGGCCGCCGGGTACGCCGGGTGGCGTTCGGCGCGGGCGCGGTCGTCGCCGCCGGGGTGTGCGCCGCGGTGCTCCTGCTGCCGGACCAGTCTGCGGACAGCGCGGTGCCCCCAGCGACGTACTCATCCGGCCCGACGTACTCGCCCGGCTGCACCGGACGCGACTGCGACGGCCAGAACCCCGTCGACATGGGCTGCGGCGGCGACAACATGGTGACCACGGCCGCTCAGCGCACCTTCGCCGACGGACAGCGCGTGGAGTTGCGCCACGGCACCGCATGCGACGCGGTGTGGGCGCGTGCGACGGGGCTGCGGATCGGGGACCGGGTCGAGCTGACCCGCTCCGGGGCCAGCCCCAAGGAAGTACGGGCGAAAGTGCGGAACGACACAACCCGCTATCTCGCGACGACGATGACGCCCGCGGACGACCCGGCCGGGACCCGTGTCTGCCTGATTCCGGCCAAGGGTGAGCGCGTCTGCATCAAGGCCTGAGCCCGGTTTGCACCCTGAATGCGTCCGGATTGCGCCTGGTTTGCATCGGTACGTGAGTCTGGGTTCGGCGGGTGCCGACGGCGCCCGTCCACTCCCCCGAGCGAGGACGGACGCCGCCTGTGCTCAAGAGTCATGGGCGCGCCAACAGGGCTTCAATACCTGTCAGTTCCCTGTGGCACGGAGGTGACCGTTCCGGTACCTCGTGCCAGAAGTGCGACGTGTCCCGTAACGATCTGTACTTCACCCGCCGGTAGGTATGCGATTCCTCTGATGCTTCCGGTTCACTAGTGACAGGCGATGTCGTGTATGTGTTCCCGTTGTGTCGATGTATTGACAAGTTCGGGGATTTGATCTGATCACGTCCAACAGCAGGGATAACGTGGGCAATCGGGATGGTCCGGGACGTCCGGTGCGTTGACCAGGGGGGTCAAGCAGGTCGCACGGGATCTCGGTGGGACACTGGACCGCATACCAGCGGGCGTGCAACGGTGCATGCCCACGGCTCGAAATGCTCCTGTGCGCCCACACCCGGGGAACTGAGATCCTGGCTCCGCGCATCCCTGTGGGTAGGCCGGACGGGGACTCGGCAGAGGGCGTCACGCGCGAGGAAAGAAAAGCACGCACGGGGGGAAGAGGGGGAGCAATGCCTCGTTGGAGGGCCTTGCCGGATGAACTCGATCCGCAGGTCAGGGAGTTCGCCAGCCAGCTGCGTCGACTTGTCGACCGCAGCGGGCTGAGCGTCGCTGCCGTGGCCGACCGCACCGGTTACAGCAAGACATCCTGGGAGCGGTACCTGAACGGCCGGCTGCTCGCGCCCAAGGGCGCGATCGTGGCGCTGGCCGAGGTGACCGGCACGAATCCGGTCCACCTGACCACGATGTGGGAGCTGGCCGAGCGGGCGTGGAGCCGTTCGGAGATGCGCCACGACATGACCATGGAGGCCATACGGATCTCCCAGGCGCGCGCCGCGCTCGGGGAGCTGGGCCCCAACCCTCCCAAGGCCAAGGGCGGCAGCCGAGGCAAGCCGGCGGCGAGCAAGGCAGCCGCTGCGGCTCCGCCCAAGTCGGCGGGCGCCGGGGCCGCATCCTCGGCGCCGCCGCGTAGTCCTTCGTCCGGCGGGGACGCGCCGACGTCGTTCCTGGGGCGGATTCCGCAGCAGGAGTCGTCGGGTTCGTCGGGTTCCTCGAGCTCGGCGGGTTCTGCTGGTTCGTCCGGTAGGTCTGGTACGTCCACTCCTGGTGCGCCTTCGGCTCCCCGTGCGGGGAGTTGGGGGGTTGCTCCTCCGCCGGGTCAGTACGGATCGGCTGGATCGTCCGGCAAGCCGGGTCAGTACGGGCAGTCGGGTTATCCCGGACAGTCCGGACAGTCCGCGCAGTCCGGGTACTCCGCGCCGACCGGGCCGTCCGGGCCGGCCGGAGGGCCGCCCGAGGACGCCCGGCCGCCGCGCTCCGGTGGTTCGCCGGACGCTCCGCGGCGGAAGCGGCGGGTCACGATGTTCCTCGCGGGTGTCGTCGGCGCGCTCGTGATGATCGCGGCCGCCCTCTATCTCACCGACCCCGGCGGTGGCGGGAGCGGCGACGAGGCGAAGCCGACCCCTACCCCGACCGTCAGCAAGAACCTGCCGTCCGGTGTCGAGTGCAGCGGCAAGGACTGCACGGGCCAGGACCCCGAGAACATGGGCTGCGGCGGCGAGTTGGCGACGACCACCGACAGCGTCTCGGTCGGCACGGCCCTCATCGAGGTCCGCTACAGCGAGACCTGCGGAGCCGCCTGGGCCCGCATCACGCAGGCCGCGGTCGGCGACGAGGTCCAGATCAGCACGGCGGGCGCGGCGGAGCAGACGGGTCGGGTGAAGGTGGACACCGACACGTATACGCCGATGGTGGCGGTGAAGGACGAGGCTGATGTGAAGGCTTGCGCCACGTTGGCCTCTGGCGAGGAAGGGTGCACGACTGGCTCCGCCGGTTAAGCGGTTGGGTTCGTTTTTGGCTGCGGCGCCGTTGTGGCTGGTCGCGCAGTTCCCCGCGCCCCTTGGGTGGTTGGTGGGTGCGGGGCCGCGGTCCGGTGCGTCAGCCCGTCGCCAACAGGGCATACGACCCCGTGCTGACACAGGGTTCTGGTGTGCCCAGACCGAAGCTAAGCGACGGGCATAGGACGCACCGGCCCACGTCCCCTCCCCCCGGCGGGAGAGTGCCGCTTTCGCCGTGGCTGGCGAGCAAGGCGACTGGTGAGCTTTGTGGCGGGCGGTTCGGGGAGCGCCCCGTTAGGGGCGCGGGGAACTGCGCGACAAGCCACGACGGACCGGCAGTCGCCCATGAAACAGAACCCACCCTCCCGGTAGGCGCCCTGCTCAACCGCCGGAGGCAGTCGCGGGGCTGGGGAATTGTCCGACCAGCCACAACGGGTCCGCAGTCGACCGGGAACCGAACTCGCCCTCCTGGTGGGCGAACAACAGGAATGAGTCGCCGACTCGGGGGCAGGCGAACCCCAACCCCCACGGGATCCGGCACCGGCCGGGAGGACGGCACCCACCTCCCGGCCCCGATAAGCCGGCACCCCACCCGGCGGCCGCCGTCACCCCCTCTCCCGACCGGCGGCCGCCACTCCGTGGCTCGGCCCGCGGAGCGGCTTGTGGGGTGGGCCACACGGACCCGGAGGTCCGAGATCCCGGATGCGCGATAGCCTGATCGCTGGATCTCTCTTGACGCCAAGAGATCGATCAAAAGTCCGGGGCAGTGCCGCCCCACCGCCAGCTGTCATACGGAGAACGCCATGACCCGCACTCCCGTGAACGTCACCGTCACCGGCGCGGCCGGCCAGATCGGTTACGCCCTGCTCTTCCGCATCGCCTCCGGCCAGCTGCTCGGCGCGGACGTGCCGGTCAAGTTGCGCCTCCTGGAGATCACCCCGGCGCTGAAGGCCGCCGAGGGCACGGCGATGGAGCTCGACGACTGCGCCTTCCCGCTCCTTCAGGGCATCGACATCTCCGACGACCCGAACGTCGCCTTCGCCGGCGCGAATGTAGCCCTCCTGGTCGGCGCCCGCCCCCGTACGAAGGGCATGGAGCGCGGCGACCTGCTCGAGGCCAACGGCGGCATCTTCAAGCCGCAGGGCAAGGCCATCAACGACCACGCCGCGGACGACATCAAGGTCCTCGTCGTCGGCAACCCGGCCAACACCAACGCGCTCATCGCGCAGGCCGCCGCCCCGGACGTACCGGCCGAGCGCTTCACCGCGATGACCCGCCTCGACCACAACCGCGCGCTGAGCCAGCTCGCGAAGAAGACGGGCTCCTCGGTCGCCGACATCAAGCGCCTGACCATCTGGGGCAACCACTCCGCCACCCAGTACCCCGACATCTTCCACGCCACGGTCGCCGGCAAGAACGCCGCCGAGACCGTCAACGACGAGAAGTGGCTGGCCGAGGACTTCATCCCGACCGTCGCCAAGCGCGGCGCGGCCATCATCGAGGCCCGTGGCGCCTCCTCGGCGGCCTCCGCCGCCAACGCCGCCATCGACCACGTCCACACCTGGGTCAACGGCACGGCCGAGGGCGACTGGACGTCGATGGGTATCCCGTCGGACGGCTCGTACGGCGTCCCGGAGGGCCTGATCTCCTCCTTCCCGGTCACCGCGAAGGACGGCCAGTACGAGATCGTCCAGGGCCTCGACATCAACGACTTCTCCCGCGCCCGCATCGACGCGTCGGTGAAGGAGCTGGAGGAGGAGCGCGAGGCCGTCCGCGGTCTCGGCCTCATCTGAGGATTCTGGTCTGAGGGTCTGAGAGCCAGAAGGGCTGACCTGAGCCGACCCCGGCATTCCGCAGTATTCCGCGAGCCCGTACGGCCACACCCGGCCGTGCGGGCTCGTGCTTTCCCCGCGTACGGCAACGCTCATGCGCCGATGCGGAAGGCTTCACCTGTTCGGGTGGCATTTCCGTTCGCCTCTCCCGTCTCCGTGATCTCTTCGCTAGCGTCAACTCCCTTGTCCATCAATGGAATTCGCCCGCAGCCGGTATGCGCAGCCGGTATGCGCCTGCGGGAAACGGGAGTGTCGGGAGCATGGGAAGCGAACCGTCGAGGCGGCGCTGGGGCCACACCGAGGCCACCAGGCTGCTGTGCGCGGGTGCCCACCTGGACGCGGGGTTCCGCAGGCGCGTCATCGACGAACTCGTCGGGCACCCGGAGCGCCCGGTGGCGCCGCCGCTCGGTGCGGACGTTCTGCCCGTCCTCGCGCACGCGCTGCGCGCCCGCCGCGACGAGGTGCTGATCGCCCTACTGCTGCTCGCGGTGTGGATCGGGTTCCTGGTCAGCGATGTGGTGATGATCAAGGACACCACGGAGGACAGCGTCGGGGGCGACACGGGACTGTCCCTCGTCGACTACGTCCGGGGAGTCTTCGGGTCGGACTACGGGGACGAGTTGGGGGCGCCGGGCCTGTTCGGCGGGCTGGTGCCGGGCACCTGGACCATGTCGTACGCCTCGGTCGTCCTGCTGCTGTGGTGCGCCCGGATTATCTCCGGCCGGGGCTCGGACACCGCCATGGTGCGGCGGCTGAAGCTGCCGCCCGCGCTGGCCTGGCTGAATCGGCGCCTCGGCTGGCTGGGGGTTGCGTTCGCCTGGCTGACCTGCCTCGTGTATTGGGTGCAGGCCTGGGCCGGGGCAAAGGACAACCCGTACCCCGTGATCTTCCCGCTGCTGCTCGCCGTCGTCGTCTGGCGCCACCAGTGGCATCGGAAGCAGACGCTGCGTATGGCGCTGGCCCGGCAGACGTTCGCCGAGACGCCCGACCCCGGCCTGCCCGGCCGCTACGAGGCCCTCGCCGAGCGCATCCGCCGGGAGCAGGACGCCTCGCTCACGCTCTACGACGTCAACCGCCCGTTCGTCGGTGCCGGAGTGCCCCGTAAGCCCTGGACGGTCGTACTGGAACTGCGGCGCAGGGAGGCGGGGGAGAGCGGCAACGGCGTACCGGCGCCCCGGCCGGAGGCCGCGCAGCTCACCGCGCGCGAGGTCATCGACATGATCACCCCTCGGCTGCGGGCGCTGAAGACGTCGGCCGGGGACGGGAGCCGGGACCGGCTGCGGGAGCTGGAGATCGAGGAGTTCGTCTACCTTCCGTCCGGTGTGGGCCGCGACGAGCCGCTCGTCATCGGACCGGACGACTCCCATACCGCGGGTGTGTACGAGTCCGCGCAGGTCGACCGGCACTTGGCCGAGTCCGTGGGGGAGGGCGGGGAGGCCCGTCGGCACTTCCTGCGGATCAGGGTGGGGGCCTGGAACGAGCAGGTCGTCGTCTCGCTGCTGGTCCGGGTGCACACCCAGGGCGGCATGCTCGTACTCGAAGTGGTGCCGCATGTGCTCGGGCCGATCGTGCCGGAGTTCCGGCAGGTCGACGCCATCGTGGGGCGTCCGCCGGAGGGCCCCGTGCGGGATGCCGTCCGCGCTCTCGTCGACGCCCCGGCGGTCGGTCTGGCGACCGGGATCGCGGCCCTGCGCACCCTGGGCTCCGCACTGCGGCAGTGGTCGGCCCGTCCCGAACAGGCCGCGCCCGACGCCCCCTTGGTCTCGCTGCGTGAGCTGGCCGGTACCGACGCGCTGTCCCTCTTCCAGGAGATGGACGTCGCCCGCTACATCAGGACCCTCCAGGACCGGATCGGCGAAGGCGTACGGGACGCCCTCCAGGCCCACGGCTACCGCACCGACCGCCTGGAGCAGAACATCACCAACATCCACAACAGCGGGCTCTACATCAAGGAGATGTCCGGCGGCGCCCTCGCCACGGGCGCGCACGGCCAGGCCACGCACACGGAGAGGAGCACGGTATGAGCACCGACGGGGGAGCGAGCGGGGGGTCGGGCGGCGGGCCGCAGATCCATATCGGTTCGATCAGCGGGGGCTCCCAGGCCTTCGGCGACCACGGCAAGGCCGAGTCGGTCAACTACACGGCCGTGACTGCCGACCCGGGGTACGGGGAGCTGCTCACCACCGTACGGGCGCTGCGTACCGAACTCGGGCGGCAGGAGCGTACGGCCGAGAGCGAGGCACTTGGCGCCGAACTGGCCGAAGTGGAGGGCGAGATCGCCCGCACCGGGCGCAGCACGCCAGGACCGCTCACCCGGGTCCGGGACCGTCTCGCGGACTACGGTCCCGCCGCGGCGACCGCCGCGTCCGTGACCGCCGTCACCCAGGCGATCACTCAACTGCTCGGCTGAGCCCGAGAGACGACGATGTCAGAGGGACAACGATGGTGAAGGTCCAACGATGGTGAGGGTCTTCGACGCCGACCGCCAGGACTGGGCGGGGCCCGAAGAGGAACAGCAGATCGTCGTGGACCAGCGGCGCGACGAAGTACGCCAGCGCCAGGCGCTGCGTGGGACCGTCGCGGTCCTCGCGGTCTGCTCACTGGCCTTCGGCACCTGGGCGCTGGGCTGGAAGGACGAGCCGGGACCGCAGGGGTACTTCACGGCCCGCGAGACGCCGGCACCCGGACAGAGCGGGGAGACGAACGGCGACCCGAGCGGTGGTACGGACACCGGGGACCCGGCGTCCCCGAGCCAGACGGCCACCCTGCCCCCCGAATACGAGCCCGTGCAGGACGAGGAAGGCTTCCGTGTGGCCGTCAAGGAGGACTGGGTCGCGAACCGGCAGACGTCCGACTCCCTCCACGGCTTCGACGTCGTCAACTACCGCAGCACCGACGGTTCCCGCCGCCTCCAGATCTACGAGGTGCTGGAGGCCAGCCCGGACGACTCGCTCCAGGAGTTCGTGTCCGCCGGCACCGCCAAGCCCGACGGCTTCGAACAGCTCTCCCTGGAAAGCCTCGAGGACGGCGGCCGCCCGGCCGCCCGCCTCGAATACCTCGCGGACTCCCTCAAGGGCGAGGAGGAGATCGGCACCTGGCACGTCGTCGACCACCGCTTCGAATCCCTGGACGGCAAGCTGTACGCGATCACCGTCTACGGCCCGGAGTCGGACGGCTTCGACGACGAACGACAGGTCCTGGAAACGGCGTTGACCTGGTTCTGTCCACCGGCCATGGTCTGCCCGGAGCCGGTCACGGAGTGAGGGGCGGCTTGGGCAGCGTCTTCTCGAAGAAGTACGCCCCGTACACGTCGTCGTTGTAGCGGGGGATCTCGGTGTAGCCGCACGCCCGGTACATCGCCTGTGCCTCGGTGAGTGTGGCGTGTGTGTCGAGGCGTACGGCTCCGTAGCCGAGCTTTGCCGCCTGCCGCTCCAGTTCGGCGAGCAGTCGGCGGGCGAGGCCGAGGCGGCGGGCGTCCTGGTGCACCCAGACATGCCGGATCTCGCCGACGCCGGGTTCGAGCCGGCGCAGAGCCGCGCAGCCGACCGTTCGGCCTTCCTCGTACGCGATGAGGAAGGCGCCGGTGTCCCCCGACACCTCGTGCGGCTGGACGAGGGCCGCCCGGTCGTAGCCCTCGGGGAAACGGGCGTCGATGTCGGCGGCGTAGGCGTCGAGGCAGGCACGGGCGTCCGGGGCGGCTCCGTCGACGAGCTCGACCGTGATCGCGGCGAGCCTGAGCAGCCGCTGGGCGGTGCCGAGGGACTCGGTCAGCTGCTCGCGCTGGGCCGGCGTCAGCCCGCTGAGCAGCCCCTCGGCGAGACGGTTGGCCCGCCGGTTCTGCTCCTTCACCTCGACGCGTCCGGCCGGGGTCAGCTCCGCGAGCCGCAGCCGGGTGTCCTGCGGATGCACGGTGATCCGCACCAGCCCCTGTGTCTCCAGGGCCTTGGCCATCCGGCTCAGGTACCCGGCGTCCAAGCCGAGTCGGCTGCGCAGCTCGCGGAGCGAGGCCCCGTCCCCGATCTCGTACAGAAGGCGGGCCTCGCCGAGGGGCCGGTCCTGGCCGAGGTAGTGGTCGTCGAGGGCGCCGATGCGGCGGGTGAAGTAGCGGTTGAAGCGGCGAAGGGTGGTCACATGCTCTGTGGACACTGGCTCCATATTTCTTTGACTGTAGTCAAAGGTGTGGAGTGCGTCTAGGAGTTGTCGGAAGTGGGTGGCGGGGGCAGGAGCCGAGCGGGCACAGTCCGTACGTGAGCGGTTACGCAGATGAAGTGCCCGGCTATCTGACGTTCCGGGTGACTCCGCAGGAAGGGCCGATCGCGGCCTTCGCCGAGCAGGAGGCCTGGCAGGCACGGGAGCGGTACCCGCAGTTGCTGGGGGTGGGGATTCCCGAGTTCTTCCATGCGCGGGAGTGCGAGCAGGGCGGCTGGCAGCTGTCCGACTACGGCAGCGATACGCCGCAGGGGGCGCGGGACATGCTGGGTTCGCACTTCCGGCGCAGCGCCAAGGAGGCCGAGGACGCCGGGGACGCGAGCGCCCGGGGCAAGTGGATGGCTGCGGCCAAGCGCATGGACCGCGAGGTCGTCGATGAGCTGACCGTTCTGGGCGGCCGGTTCAGGATCGTCCGCGCCTCGCGGTTCATCCGCATGGGCGGCAACGGCCCCGAGCCGCCGCGCCCTTCCGATCCCGATCCGCTCGACGCCGATCATGTACGTCCCCGGGGCCAGGTGATCGACCCGTACACCGGTACGGGGCTGGCCGACGGCATCCTCAAGCTGGACCTGGTTCGCTTCGTCGGCGTCGTTCCGGGTGCGCCGCCGGACGTCGCCGACGACGCGCGGCGGGCTCTGGCGACCCATCCGGGGGGTGTCCTCCTCCCCGCCGTGTTCATGATCTCCGAGCGGGTGGACGGCAGTTGGAAGCCGCACAATCCTGGGGCGTCGCATCGCTCGCCCCGGGCCGCGCGCGACGTTCTGGCCTCGTATCTGCGCGTCATGGGCCCCTTCGAGCTTCGCCTCGACGAGGCCGCACGCGAGGAGTACGCGCGGGCCGCCGACCGCCTCGACGAGAAGCGCAGCAACGTGGCGAGTGTCGCGGGCCGCCGCTTTCGCGTCACCCGCGTCGAGCGGTTGGTCCGCATCGGGCCCGACGGCCCCGAGGGTCCCCGCCCCTCCGACCGGTCGCGCAGCCGTGCGGGGTGCCTCCGGCGGTTTGGCGGGTGCGGGTTGAGTGTGGCTGGTCGCGCAGTTCCCCGCGCCCCTGGGTTCGTGGGGGTGCGGGGCCGCGGTCCGGTGCGTCAGCCCGTCGCCAACAGGGCATACGACCCCGTGCTGACACAGGGTTCTCGTATGCCCAGACCGAAGCTAAGCGACGGGCATAGGACGCACCGGCCCACGTCCCCTCCCGCCGGCGGGAAGCTGCGGGTAGTAGGGGCGCGGGCTTTCCGCGTGGGCGGGTTCGGGGCGCGGGCCCCTTCCGGGTGCGGGCAGTCGCAGGCTTTTCAGGGGCGCGGGGAACTGCGCGACAAGCCACAACGCACCCGCAGCCGCGACACGCAGTGTCACCCACCACCCCTGGCGGGGGTCTGGGGCGAAGCCCCAGGTCAGGGAAAGGGCTCCGTGTAACAGGAGCCGTTTCTCATAGTGACGCGGCACACTGGCGGGGACGGGCATGAAACGTCCTGCCCGGGGCAGGGGCACACCGCTCCTCGGAAGTGGCACGGCTGTGCCGCAGGGGCGTACAGGAACGGAAGGCAGCACCGACCATGGCGGGACCAGCGGAGCGACAGGCGCAGCAGACGATTCACGTGGGCGGGGAGTGGCGCGCGGCCGTCTCCGGGGAGACACGTGAGGTGCTCGATCCGGCGGACGCCAAGCCGTTCGCCGTGGTTGCGGAGGGTGACGGACGGGATGCGGACGCGGCCATCGAGGCCGCCCGCCGCGCCTTCGACGAAGGGCCCTGGCGCCACACCCCCGCCGTAGAGCGGAGCGCCCTGCTGCGTCGCGTCGCCGATCTCCTCGTACGCGATCGTGAGCGGCTCGGGCTGCTGGAAAGCCGGGACGCCGGCAAGACGCTCGAAGAGGGGCGCGTCGACATCGACTGTGTCGCCGACGCCTTCCGGTACTTCGCCGATCTCGTCGTGGGGGAGGGCGGCGGACGGGTCGTCGATGCCGGGTCCGAGGACATCCACAGCGTTGTCGTGCATGAACCCGTCGGCGTGTGCGCCATGATCACGCCCTGGAACTATCCGCTGCTGCAAGCGAGTTGGAAGATCGCGCCCGCACTCGCTGCCGGGAACACCTTCGTCGTCAAGCCCAGCGAGATCACTCCGCTCACCACGATCGCCGTGGTGGAACTGCTCCAGGAGGCCGGGCTGCCCGACGGCGTCGCGAACATCGTCACCGGCCCCGGACACACCGTGGGCGCCCGCCTCGCCGAGCACCCCGGTGTCGACCTCGTCTCCTTCACCGGCGGTCTCATCAGCGGGATCAAGGTCGCCCAGGCCGCCGCCGTCACGGTCAAGAAGGTCGCCCTCGAACTCGGCGGCAAGAACCCCAACGTCGTCTTCGCCGACGCCTGCGCCACGGAGGAAGGCTTCGACACCGCCGTCGACCAGGCCCTGAACGCCGCGTTCATCCACAGCGGCCAGGTCTGCTCCGCCGGCGGACGCCTCATCATCGAGGAGTCCGTACGCGAACGCTTCGTCGCCGAACTCGCCCGCCGGGCCGGCAAGATCCGCCTCGGCCGGGGCACCGAGGACGGCGTCGAGTGCGGTCCGCTCGTCTCCGAGCAGCAGCGGGAGAAGACCGAGGCGTACGTCGCTTCCGCCCTCGCGGAGGGCGCGGTGCTGCGGTCCGGCGGCAAGCGGCCCGAACCGTCGGCGGAACGGCCCGCGACCGGCTACTTCTACGAGCCCACCGTCCTCGACCAGTGCCACCGCGAGATGAAGGTCGTACGCGAGGAGGTCTTCGGGCCCGTACTGACCGTCGAGACGTTCCGTACGGAGGACGAGGCCGTCGCGCTCGCCAACGACACCGAGTACGGGCTCGCGGGCGGCGTCTGGACCTCCGACGCGGGCCGGGCCCGCCGCGTCGCCGCGCGGCTGCGGCACGGCACCATCTGGATCAACGACTTCCACCCCTACCTCCCGCAGGCGGAGTGGGGCGGCTTCGGAAAGAGCGGCGTCGGGCGGGAGCTGGGTCCCACCGGTCTCGACGAGTACCGCGAGAGCAAGCACGTGTACCAGAACCTCGCGCCGAAGCCGGTGCGGTGGTTCGCGGGCTGACGCCCCCGCCCCTGACCCCGCCAAGGAACCGCCAAGCGCAGCACCTTGTACGACCCCGAGGAGTACTCCCCCATGCCTGAGCAGCACACGTACGACTATGTCGTCATCGGCGGCGGTACCGCCGGCTCCGTCATCGCCTCACGCCTGACCGAGGACCCGGACGTCACCGTCGCCGTGATCGAGGGCGGCCCCAGCGACGTCGACCGCGAGGACGTTCTCACCCTGCGCCGCTGGATGGGGCTGCTCGGCGGGGAGCTGGACTACGACTATCCGACGACCCGGCAGCCGCGCGGCAACTCGCATATCCGGCACAGCCGCGCCCGGGTGCTCGGCGGCTGCTCCTCGCACAACACGCTGATCGCGTTCAAGCCGCTGCCGTCCGACTGGGACGAGTGGGAGGCGAGCGGGGCCAAGGGCTGGGGCGCGGTGCCGATGGAGGCGTACTACGCCCGGCTGCGCAACAACATCGTCGCCGTCGACGAGAAGGACCGGAACGCCATCGCCCGCGATTTCGTCGACGCCGCCCAGGCCGCGCTGGACGTGCCGCGCGTGGACGGCTTCAACAAGAAGCCGTTCAGCGAGGGCGTCGGCTTCTTCGACCTCGCGTACCACCCGGAGAACAACAAGCGGTCCTCCGCCTCGGTCGCGTACCTCCACCCCTTCCTGGACCGGCCGAACCTGACGATCCTGCTGGAGACCTGGGCGTACAGGCTGGAGCTCGAAGGGACGCGGGCGCGCGGAGTGCACGTACGGACCAAGGACGGCGAGGAGATCCTCGTACGCGCGGAGAACGAAGTCCTGTTGTGCGCGGGCGCCGTGGACTCACCGCGGCTGCTGATGCACTCCGGTATCGGGCCCGCCCGCGACCTGGAGGCGCTCGGCATTCCCGTCGTGCATGACCTGCCCGGCGTCGGCGAGAACCTGCTCGACCACCCCGAATCGGTGATCGTCTGGGAGACGAACGGGCCGATCCCCGAGAACTCCGCGATGGATTCCGACGCGGGTTTGTTCGTGCGCCGCGATCCCGACCATCCGGGTCCTGACCTGATGTTCCACTTCTACCAGATCCCGTTCACGGACAACCCGGAGCGCCTGGGGTACAAACGCCCTGCTCACGGCGTCTCCATGACCCCCAACATCCCCAAGCCGCACAGCCGCGGCAGGCTGTATCTGACGAGCGCCGACCCGGCTGAGAAGCCTGCTCTCGACTTCCGCTACTTCACGGACGAGGACGACTACGACGGTCGCACCCTGGTCGACGGCATCAGGATCGCCCGCGAGATCGCCAAGTCCGAACCGCTGGCAGGCTGGCTGAAGCGCGAGGTCGCCCCCGGCCCCGAGGTCACGGGCGACGAGGAGCTCAGCGTGTACGCGCGCTCGGTGGCCCACACGGTCTACCACCCGGCCGGCACCTGCCGAATGGGCGCCCCCGACGACCAACTCGCTGTAGTAGACCCCCAGTTGAAGATCCGCGGCCTGGACGGCATCCGAATCGCCGACGCCTCCGTCTTCCCGACGATGCCCGCCGTGAACCCGATGATCGGGGTACTCATGGTCGGCGAGAAGTGTGTGGACCTGCTCGGCAGTGGCGAGTGATGGCCACGTCAACTCGCTGACTCCTGAGGAGGCGGCGAAGGAGTGGGTGGACAGCCACGAATCGACTTGGCGGACGTGGCTGTCCGAGTGACCGTCAGCAGGTGTCCGTGACGCTCACCAGGCGTTCGGCTCCGCGGAGAGGTTCTCGTCGGCCAGGCGTTGCGCTGCGGCGCGCGCCTGGCCGAGCCAGTCGTCGTGCAGGGCTCGGGCCATGCCGGTCAGCGCCTCGGTGGCGCGGCGCTGCAGACGGGGACCGAACGTGATGCGTGTGGCCCCGAGTCGGCCGAGCTCTGCCGGTGCGGGACCTTCCAGTCGCGCGTAGGCGTTGATCGGACCCGGGATCGCGGCCCGGAGCGCCGGGAGGGCATCCGCCGGGGCGCCGATCGGGTACACGCAGTCGGCGCCCGCCGCCACGTACAACGCGGCCCGCTCGACGGCCCGTTCGGGATCGGCGACCCCGCGCGAGAACGTGTCGACACGCGCGTTGACGAACAGCCGGTCGCCCGCGACGGCCCGTACCTCGGCCAGCCAGTCGGCGTGCCGCGCCGGGTCCTTGAGGACGCCCTCGTGCGAGTCCTCGAGGTTGCAGCCGACGGCACCCGTCTCAAGGAGCCGCTCCACCAGCTCCTTGGGGGCGAGCCCGTAGCCATCCTCGATGTCTGCGGAGACGGGCACGTCGACGGACCGTACGATCCGGGCGATCGCCGCGAACATCTCGTCCGCCGGGGTGCGCCCGTCCTCGTATCCGAGCGAGGCGGCGACCCCCGCGCTGGGTGTCGCGAGCGCCGGGAAACCGGCCTCGGCGAACACGCGTGCGCTGGCGGCGTCCCACGGGCCGGGCAGGATCAGGGGATCGCCCGGTGCGCGGCCCTGGTGCAGAGAGCGGAAGGTCTCGGCCTTGGTCACCACGTGTGGCACCCCGGCGGAAAGAACTGCGTGCGAGCCGTCACTTGTGCCGGCCCGCCTGGTAGTGCCCCGCGACCATACGGCAGGTCACGCCGAACCGGTTCCATGCGTTGATCACCGTGATCGCGGCGATCAGGTGCGCCAACTCGGCCTCGTCGAACTGCTTGGCGGCCGCGTCGTACACGTCGTCCGGCACGAAACCGTCCGTCAGGACCGTGACCGCCTCCGTCAGCGCGAGCGCCGCGACTTCCTTCGCCGTGTAGAAGTGCTGCGACTCCTCCCACGCGCTGAGCTGGATGATCCGCTCGACACTCTCGCCCGCCGTGAGCGCGTCCTTTGAGTGCATGTCGACGCAGAACGCGCAGTGGTTGATCTGCGATGCGCGGATCTTCACCAGCTCGAGGAGCGTGGGGTCGACGCCCTGCCGGGCTGCCGTGTCCAGCCTGGTCATGGCCTTGTAGACGTCGGGCGCGAGCTTGGCCCACGCGAGCCGGGGGGCGTGTTCGGGGACGTACGAGGTGGAGTCGGTCGTGCTCCTGGTCGTGTTGTCGGTCGTCTCGTTCGTCGTCATGACTGTGACCCTACGGTTCGAATAGCCCAGGAGTATGGTCCATTTCCATGGAGGAAACCTGGGCCACTTTGGGTGTCGATCTGCATCTCGAAGTGGGCGGCTCCCGGCTGCGCCGAGGGCTCACCGACGCCTTGCGTGAGGCGGTGCGGAGCGGGCGGCTCGCGCCTGGGACGCGGCTGCCGTCATCGCGGTCGCTTGCCGCCGACCTTGGCATCGCGCGCAACACGGTCGCCGAGGCGTACGCCGATCTCGTCGCCGAGGGCTGGCTCACCGCGCGCCAGGGTTCGGGCACGCGGGTCGCGGAACGGGCCGCGGTGGCGCCGGACTCGGCAACGGCGCCCCGGCCTCGTTCGCCCCGCGGACCGACGCACAACCTCGAACCCGGCAACCCCGACCTCGCCTCCTTTCCCCGCGCCGAGTGGCTCAAGTCGGCCCGCCGCGCACTGTCCGCGGCACCTCACGACGCCCTCGGCTACGGCGACCCACGGGGCCGCATCGAACTCCGCACCGCCCTCGCCGACTACCTCGCCCGCGCCCGCGGTGTACGGACCGACCCCGACCGCATCGTCATCTGCTCCGGCTTCGTACACGGCCTGCGGCTGCTCACCGCTGTCCTGCGGCAACGAGGGCTGAGCTCGCTCGCCGTGGAGTCGTACGGGCTCGACGTGCACTGGGGAGTGGCGGAGGCGGCGGGGTTGCGGACGGTGCCGCTGCGGTTCGACGAACTGGGGACGTGCACCGGCGACCTGGCGGGGGCGGCAGCCGTGGCGGGTACGCGCTCCGACGCCCTGGCCGACGTACGGGCGGTCCTGCTCACCCCCTCGCACCAGTTCCCGATGGGCGTGGCGCTGCGGCCCGAGCGGCGGGCCGCCGTCGTGGACTGGGCGCGGCGGACCGGCGGGCTGATCCTGGAGGACGACTACGACGGGGAGTTCCGTTACGACCGTCAGCCGGTGGGCGCCCTCCAGGGCCTCGACCCGGACCGCGTCGTGTATGTGGGCACCGCGAGCAAGTCCCTGGCACCGGGGCTGCGGCTCGGCTGGCTGGTCCTGCCGCCGTCGCTGGCGTCGGAGGTCGTGTCGGCGAAGGGCGGGACGGACTGGTCGTGTGGGGTTCTGGACCAGCTGGCCCTGGCGGAGTTCATCACCTCGGGCGCGTACGACCGTCACGTCCGCGCGTCCCGGCTGCGCTATCGCCGCCGCCGCGACCAGCTCGTCGCGGCGCTCGCGTCCCGCGCCCCGTCGGTGCGGGCCACCGGTATCGCGGCCGGCCTCCACGCCGTCCTCCAACTTCCGCCCGGCACTGAGCAGTCGGTGGTCCGGGCGGCGGCATGGCAGGGCCTGCTGCTGCATGGCTTGACCCGCTACCGCCACGCGGACGCTGCGGCTGAACCGTACGACGCCGTTGTCGTGGGCTACGGCACACCTCCGGACCACGCGTGGACGGGTGCCCTGGACGCATTGTGCAGGGTTCTCCCTTAGCGCCCAATTGCGGCCAGGGCCCGATCACGGCTGCCGGGATCGGATCGATAAGCTGACGGTGGATTACTTGACAGCGAACGGTCACGACCGGTTACAGAACGAACGGTCACGGGGGAGCGGACATGGCGGACTCACGACAGCAACTGCGTTCGGGCACGGTCGTGCTCGGCGGCATGGGACTTCTGGCGGTGGCACTCACCTCCTGCTCCTCGGACCCCGACAAGCGCTGCGTCGACCGCGACAGTTACAACGCGGCCAAGGGCTACAAGGTCGTCTCCGACAAGAACTGCAAGTCGACCGGCTCCGGGAGCAGCAAGAGCCGCAAGAGCCGGAAGGGCTCCGCCGACGACGCCTGGTACTACGGCGGCGAGGAGAGCAACGGCTGGGTCGACGGCGGCTCCTTCAGTGTGGACCGCGGCGGCTTCGGCGACGGCGACAGCAGCTCGGGCGGCTGAGCGACCGAGCCCGATGACAACCGCCATGGAACGCCGTACCCTCATCCCGCGCCCCGGCTGGCAGCAGACCGTCGAGGAGCAGGGCCTCATCTATCCGCTCACCCGCTACCCGGACGACTCCCTGCGCCCGTACTGGGACGAGTCCGCCCACTACGTCTTCTCCCTCCCCGAGGTCGAGGCCCTGGAGGAGGTCGTCGAAGAGCTCCACCGCATGTGCCTGGTCGCCGCCGCGCACATCGTCGAGCAGGACCGCTTCGCCGACCTCGGCATCACCGACCCCCGGGTGGCCGAAGCGGTCGCCGAGGCCTGGCACCGGCGGTCCGAACTCCCTTCTCTCTACGGCCGGTTCGACCTCCGGTACGACGGCATCGGCCCCGCGAAACTCCTGGAGTACAACGCCGATACGCCGACCTCGCTGGTCGAGGCCGCCAGCCCTCAGTGGTTCTGGATGGAAGAACGCTTCCCCGGCGCCGACCAGTGGAACTCCCTCCACGAACGCCTCGTCGACGCCTGGAAGAAACAGTCCGCCCTCCTCCCACCGGGCAGCCCTCTCTACTTCGCGCACTCCGCCGCCGACGAACTCGGCGAGGACCTGATGACCGTCGCGTATCTGAAGGAGACCGCGGAACAGGCCAGCCTGGACACCGACTGGATCTCCATGGAGGAGATCGGCTGGGACCGCCTCTCCAACCGCTTCGTCGACAAGCAACTCCGCTTCATCCGCAGCTGCTTCAAGCTCTACCCGTGGGAATGGCTGACCACCGACCGCTTCGGCGGGCACGTCCTGGACAGCCTCGACAACGGCGGCGGCACAGGCTCCACGCTGTGGATCGAACCCGCCTGGAAGATGCTCCTGTCCAACAAGGCCCTCCTCGCCATCCTCTGGGAGCTGTACCCCGACCACCCGAACCTCCTCCCGGCCTACCTCGATGGCCCACGGGAACTGGCGACCACGACGGGTTACGTCGCCAAGCCCCTCCTCGGCCGCGAGGGCGCCGGCGTCACGGTCCACGACCCCGGAAACGCCCCCGTGATCCGTGAAGAGCCCTGCTGCTACCAGAAGTTGGCCCCCCTTCCCTCCTTCGACGGCAACCGTGTCGTCCTCGGCGCCTGGGTCGTCGAGGACGAGTCGGCGGGCCTCGGCATCCGCGAGTCCACCGGCCTGATCACGGACGAGTACGCCCGCTTCCTGCCACATGTGATCCTCTGAGCCTGGCCCGCCTCTCCGAGCCCGGGTCCCTAGACGCCTAGTACGGCCCGGAGTTGGGCGAGTCCCCAGTCCAGGTCCTCCTTGCTGATCACCAGTGGCGGCGCTATCCGGATGGTGGCGCCGTGGGTGTCCTTGACCAGGACGCCCCGGTCCATGAGCTTCTCGGAGACCTCCCGGCCGGTGCCGTAGGCCGGGGCTATGTCGATCCCCGCCCACAGCCCGCGCCCCCGGACCTGCGTCACCCTGCCCGTATCGCGCAACACCGCCAGCTCACGATGCAGATGCTCACCCAACTCCGCGGACCGCGCCTGGAACTCCCCGGACCGCAGCATGGCGATGACCTCGATCGCCACCGCACAGGCCAGCGGATTGCCGCCGAACGTCGAACCGTGTTCCCCGGGCCGGAACACCCCCAGCACCTCGGCGCTCGACACCACCGCCGACACCGGCACGACCCCGCCCCCAAGCGCCTTGCCCAGCACATACATGTCCGGCACCACCCCCTCGTGCTCACATGCGAAGGTCCTGCCCGTCCGCCCCAGTCCCGACTGGATCTCATCCGCTATGAACAAGACATTCCGCTCCCGCGTCAACTCCCGTACGCCCGCGAGATAACCGGCCGGCGGCACCAGCACCCCCGCCTCGCCCTGGATCGGCTCCAGCAGCACGGCGACCGTGTTCTCCGTGACGGCCTCGCGCATCGCGGTCAGATCGCCGTACGGCACGATCTCGAAGCCCGGTGTGTACGGCCCGAAGTCCGCCCGTGCCTCCGGGTCCGTGGAGAAGCTGATGATCGTCGTCGTACGCCCGTGGAAGTTGTCGCTCGCCACGACGATCTTTGCCATCCCGTCGAGCACGCCTTTGACCTTGTAGCCCCACTTCCGCGCGGTCTTCACGGCTGACTCCACCGCCTCCGCGCCCGTGTTCATCGGCAGCACCATCTCCATGCCGCACAGCTCCGCCAGCTGCGCGCAGAACTCGGCGAAGCGGTCGTGATGAAACGCCCGCGATGTCAGCGTCACCCGCTCCAGTTGCGCTCTGGCCGCATCGATCAGCCGTCTGTTGCGGTGCCCGAAATTGAGCGCTGAGTATCCGGCCAGCAGGTCGAGAAAACGGCGCCCCTCGACATCCGTCATCCACGCCCCGTCCGCCGTGGCCACGACGACCGGCAGCGGGTGGTAGTTGTGCGCGCTGTTCGCTTCGGCCGAGGCGATCAACACCTCCGTACGCGTCACGGGAACTCCCGCCTCCTCTCGGCACGCTTGCTCTGGGATCCAGGGGGTCCGGGGTTATCCGGTGACCCGGGGTATCCGGGGTGTCTGGGCGGGTTTGCGGCCCCTTCCCATCGTCGCTCGCGTCCGCCTCGCATCATCGCTCGCATGGTGGACTCGGGGGTATGGCGATGGGCGGGCCCGGTAGGCTGATCGGCGGGCCGTGACTGGCGCGCTGGGATGGGACCGACCATCGGGGAGCGGCCCGTGACGAACAAGTGCCGTGCGCCTGGGCCGAACCGTGAACGCCACGTCCGGAGGTCCCTCATGTCCGACAAGTCTGCGCCCCTCTCCACCGAATCCACCGCCTTCCGCAGCGCCCTCGAAGTGATCCGCGCCGTCGAGCCCCGGATCGCCGACGCCATCGGCCAGGAGGTCGCCGACCAGCGCGAGATGCTCAAGCTGATCGCCTCCGAGAACTACGCCTCTCCGGCCACCCTGCTGGCCATGGGCAACTGGTTCAGCGACAAGTACGCCGAGGGCACGATCGGCCGCCGCTTCTACGCCGGCTGCCGCAACGTCGACACCGTCGAAGCCCTCGCCGCCGAGCACGCCCGCGAACTCTTCGGCGCCCAGCACGCCTACGCCCAGCCGCACTCCGGCATCGACGCCAACCTCGTCGCCTTCTGGGCGGTCCTCGCCGACCGCGTGGAGGCCCCGGCGCTCGTGAAGGCCGGTGTCCGCAACGTCAACGACCTCTCCGAGGCCGACTGGGCCGAGCTCCGTCAGGCCTTCGGCAACCAGCGCATGCTCGGCATGTCCCTGGACGCCGGCGGCCACCTCACCCACGGCTTCCGCCCGAACATCTCCGGCAAGATGTTCGACCAGCGCTCCTATGGCACCGACCCCGCCACCGGCCTCATCGACTACGAGGCCCTGCGCACCTCCGCTCGTGAGTTCAAGCCCCTGATCATCGTGGCCGGCTATTCCGCCTACCCCCGTCTCGTGAACTTCCGCATCATGCGTGAGATCGCCGACGAGGTCGGGGCGACGCTGATGGTCGACATGGCGCACTTCGCGGGCCTCGTCGCCGGCAAGGTCCTCACCGGCGACTTCGATCCCGTCCCGCACGCCCAGATCGTCACGACCACCACCCATAAGTCGCTGCGCGGCCCGCGCGGCGGCATGGTCCTGTGCGACGACTCCCTCAAGGACCAGGTCGACCGCGGCTGCCCCATGGTGCTCGGCGGCCCCCTTCCTCATGTCATGGCCGCCAAGGCCGTCGCGCTCGCCGAGGCCCGCCGCCCCGAGTTCCGTGACTACGCCCAGGCCGTCGTCGACAACTCCCGCGCCCTCGCCGAAGGCCTGATGCGGCGGGGAGCCACCCTCGTCACCGGCGGCACCGACAACCACCTCAACCTGATCGACGTCGCCACCTCCTACGGCCTCACCGGCCGCCAGGCCGAGACCGCACTGCTCGACTCGGGCATCGTCACCAACCGCAACGCCATCCCCGCCGACCCCAACGGCGCTTGGTACACCTCCGGTATCCGCATCGGCACCCCCGCCCTCACCACGCGTGGCCTGGGCACCGCCGAGATGGACGAGGTCGCCGGCCTGATCGACCGGGTCCTCACGACCGCGGAGCCCGGCACCACCGCCAAGGGCACTCCCTCCAAGGCCCAGCACGTGCTCGACCCGAAGATCGCGGACGAGATCTCCCGCCGTGCCACGGACCTGGTGGCCGGCTTCCCGCTGTACCCGGAGATCGACCTGGGCTGACGCCAAGGGAGGCGACTGCTCGTCTCACAAATCGATCAGTTCCTGTCGTGGTTCCCGCGGCGGCCCGGAGTCGTGCTGTGCACGGCGTATCAGGAGGCCGCCGCCGGAGCCCAGGGCCAGGCCCGCTGCCAGACCCGGTATCGCCCACCACCAGTCGGTTCCGTCGTCTGCCCCTGCGGCGGCCGTAGTCACCGGGGTCTTCCTGGCGGCGTCGGGCGGCATCGCGGCCGATGCGTCGTCCGACTCTTCCTGCGGCCCTGAATCCGGGTTTGACCCCTCCGGGTGTTTGCTCATGACGCCGAGGTCGGTGAGCAGGGACCGGAGCTCGTCGGGCCTCTCCGACTTGTGCCAGATCTCCTTCGGTGGCTGCGCCGCTTCAGGCCCCGCTGTGATCTGCGTGGAGATCCAGACGTTCCGGGAGCCCGTCACGTCAGGGTGCACCATGTCCACCCGCCAGGGACTGACGTCATGGATCATCCACGTGATGTTGATCCGGCCGCCTATGGAGTTGGGGTCCGGCGGCTTCTCCTGCAACTTCTCGAGGTCGCCGCCCTCCTGGGGGAGCAGGTCCCTGAGGCGCATGTATTCCTCGTCGTTGTTGTACAGCGACGCCGTCTCCCCGCTGTTGGGTGATACGAGCAGCACACTCGTCGGCCCGCCCGCCACCGCGGTTGACGCCCCTGTCAGTACCAGAGCGACCCCCACCGTCAACGCCCCGGCTGCCGCCGTCAGTTCACGAACCCTGCGCATCGGACCCCCAGTCGATCCCGGATGCGGCCCGTCCGCACCCCGTCACTTCTGGTACACCGCTCGACCCGCCGAGGTTCCCACTCGGCCCGCACGACTTCCGACCACTTCACGACGCCTGCTCCATGGGCTCGCACCACACGGCCCCCTGCTCCACGGCCTCGACTCACTGCCCTTACTCCACGGACTCCGCAACAGCCACCGCCCGCTCCCGCGACTCCACACCCTCGAGCCGCAGGGTCCGCTGCTCCGCCCGCTGCGCCCCGTGGTGCTGCCACAGCAGCGTCGGCCCAGCCGTGCGGACCGTCCTGGCGTACTCGTGGCCGCCGGCGTCGACCAAGGCGAGCTCGAGGCGGTGCGGCTCGGCGAACCACAGGCCCGAGTCGCCGTTCACAGCGACCGGCTCGTACGGCACCGTCGTCGACTTCCAGAACAGCGGAGAGAGCGTCGCCCGGAACTGGTCGAGCCGTATCACCTCACCGTCCCCGGTGTCCCAGCACAGCGACAGGACCCGGCGGTCGGCCGACACCTGTGCCGCCGACGGGTGCCCCAACTCCCTTGGCAGCAGCGGCTCGAACCCCGCTCGCCGGGCAGCTCCGGCCACGCTCAGGCCCTGCTCGCAGCCCGGCACGGGAGACGGAGAGGCGTGCGGCCCCGACGGCTCGTACCGCACCCCGACGCCGCCGAAGCCGAACCAGTCGACGACCGCCGCCCGCACCGGAGGCGTGAGCACCAGCACCGTCAGCAGTCCACACAGCGCGGCGGTCAGCGAACGCCAGCGCTGTCGCGCCCACCGCCGAGCCGACCGGATTCGCGTAGCCGATCTCGATGGCTCGTCCACCGGGACCGGCACCTGCTCGGCCAGTATCTGCCCCAGCACCCGCTCGACCATCGACTCGGTCCCGCTCGCACCCGGCGGATCCAGCGACCGCCCGAGCGCACGCAACTCCTCGGGCAGCCGGTCCGCGTTCCGGCGCGCACGCCCCGGCTCGTCGGGGGCACGACCACCCGGGGACTCCGCGCCCCCGTGCTCGTACGACTCACTCATGCTCATCACCTCCTTCCCGGGGCTGGAAATCCGGCAGCAGTCGCTGCAGCTTGCGCAAGGCGCGATTGAGCCGGGACTTGACCGTCCCGCGTGGCCAGCCCAGGGCTTGGGCCGTCTCCGGCTCGTCCATCTCCAGCAGATAGCGGTACGTGACGACCAGCCGATGCTCCTCGCTCAGCCGGTCCAGGGCGGCCAGCAGCGCCGCCCGGCGCTCGACCTCCAGTGCCGCGACCGCCGGGTCCGCCGACTCCGGTATCACCGGCTCAGCCTCCGCCAGCGCGGCCTCACGCCCCACGACCGTGCGCTGGCGCACCGCCGTCCGCACTGTGTTCCTCGTCTCATTGGCGACGATCGAGAGGAGCCACGGTCTGAATGCCGCGCCGTCCCGAAAGCGCCCCAAGGTGCAGTACGCCTTGAAGAAGGCCTGCTGCACCACGTCCTCCGCGTCCGCACCCGCGCCCAGTGCCGCGGCCGCTCTGAGTGCGATGCCCGTATGGGCACGCACCAGCTCCGCATACGCCTCCGGCTCTCCGTCGCGTACACGTGCGATCACCGCGGCCTCATCGACGATGCGGCCCCCCTCCCGCGTCCTCACACTCTTGTTACACCGCCGGAGACGGATCGGTTCCCATCTGTTTCGGACCAGTTCCGGAGCGACTCCCGACACCTGAGAGAATGAGCCCATGGCCTCTGACCGCCCGCCCGTCTCCCACCACCACCCTCAGGGGAATGGCTCCGCCATGCAGCGTCCTCTTCGCGTGCTTTCCGGAATCCAGCCCACAGCAGGCTCGTTCCACCTCGGCAATTACCTCGGCGCCGTCCGTCAGTGGGTGGCCCTGCAGGAGACCCACGACGCGTTCTACACGGTCGTCGACCTGCATGCGATCACCCTTCCGCAGGACCCCGCCGAGCTGCGCTCCAACACCCGGCTCGCCGCCGCCCAGCTGCTGGCCGCCGGGCTCGACCCGGAGCGGTGCACGCTCTTCGTTCAGAGCCATGTCCCCGAGCACGCCCAGCTCGCCTGGATCATGAACTGCCTCACCGGTTTCGGCGAGGCATCCCGTATGACCCAGTTCAAGGACAAGTCCTCCAGGCAGGGCGCGGACCGGGCCTCCGTGGGTTTGTTCACGTACCCGATCCTCCAGGTCGCGGACATCCTGCTGTACCAGGCCAACGAGGTGCCGGTCGGCGAGGACCAGAGGCAGCACATCGAGCTCACACGCGACCTCGCCGAGCGCTTCAACGGCCGCTTCGGGCAGACGTTCACGGTCCCGGCGCCGCACATCCTCAAGGAGACGGCGAAGATCTACGACCTTCAGGACCCGTCGATCAAGATGAGCAAGTCGGCGTCGACCCCGAAGGGCCTCATCAACCTCCTCGACGAGCCCAGGGCGACCGCCAAGAAGGTCAAGAGTGCGGTCACCGACACCGGCACGGAGATCCGCTACGACGCCGCGAACAAACCCGGCATCAGCAACCTGCTGAGCATCTACTCCACCCTCACCGGAGCCGGTATCGCGGAACTGGAGCAGAAGTACGCAGGCAAGGGCTACGGTGCGCTCAAGACGGACCTGGCCGAGGTCATGGTCGACTTCGTGACGCCGTTCCGGGAGCGTACGCAGCAGTATCTGGACGACCCGGAGACACTCGACTCGATCCTGGCCAAGGGTGCGGAGAAGGCGCGTGCCGTCGCCGCGGAGACGCTCTCCCAGGCGTACGAGAAGGTGGGCTTCCTGCCCGCCAAGCACTGACCGAGGCACTGACACCCGGGATCGGGCCCGACGGCCGTACAGTCGTAAGCCGTACGGAAACAGGGAACACACAGGACCGGTGGCCATCCGTGCCCGCCAGAAGCATCCTGAAGACCCGGAAGTCCAGGGCAAGCACCACCACAACGGCAAGCACAACAGCAAGCACAACGACAGGAGACGACGTGGGGACCGTAACGATCGGTGTGTCGATCGCGGTCCCGGAGCCACACGGCAGCCTGCTCCAGGAGCGGCGCGCGGGCTTCGGCGACGCCGCCGCTACCGGCATCCCCACCCATGTCACGCTGCTGCCGCCGACGGAGGTCGACGACTCGGCGCTGCCCGCGATCGAGGCGCATCTCGTCGAGGTCGCGGCCGCCGGGCGCCCCTTCCCGATGCGACTGAGCGGCACAGGAACCTTCCGCCCGCTGTCGCCCGTTGTATACGTCCAGGTCGTCGAGGGGGCCGAGGCCTGTACGTGGCTGCAGAAGCAGGTCCGGGACGCTTCCGGCCCCGTGGCACGCGAACTGCAGTTCCCGTACCACCCGCATGTGACGGTCGCGCACGGCATCGACGACGAGGCGATGGACCGGGCGTACGAGGAGTTGTCCGAGTACGAGGCCCAGTGGCCGTGCACCGGCTTCTCGCTCTACGAGCAGGGCGCCGACGGGGTGTGGCGCAGGCTCCGTGACTTCGTGTTCGGGGGAGCGGTCGTACCTCCGCAGGCGAGCGCGCCCACGCAGAACGACACCACGTTGCCCACACGCTGAGGCCGACCGCACGCGGCGACTACACCGGCAGCCGCCTGGCCACCGCCCTCGGCGCATGCCGCAGCGCCGACATCACCAGGCGCAGCGACCCCGGCACCCATACCGTCTCGGAGCGTCGACGCAGGCCCACCTCGATCGCCGTCGCCACCGCCTCCGGAGTCGTCGCGAGAGGGGCCTCCGGGAGGCCGGCCGTCATGCGGGAGCGCACGAATCCGGGGCGTACGACCATGACGTGGACGCCCGTGCCGTACAGCGCGTCGCCCAGGCCCTGGGCGAAGGCGTCGAGGCCCGCCTTGCTGGAGCCGTAGATGAAGTTGGCGCGGCGGGCGCGTTCTCCGGCGACCGAGGAGAGCACCACCAAGGAGCCGTGCCCCTGGGCCTGGAGGGCTTTGGCGCAGATGAGGCCGGACGAGACCGCGCCGGTGTAGTTGGTCTGGGCGACGCGTACGGCCGCACCGGGCTCGTTCTCGTCGCGTGCCTGGTCGCCCAGGACGCCGAACGCGAGCAGCACCAGGTCGATGTCGCCCTCGCTGAAGACCGGGCCGAGCGCGGACTCGTGGGAGGCGGAGTCGAGCGCGTCAAAGGCGACGGTACGTACGTCGGCGCCGAGCTGGCGCAGCCCGGACGCGGCCGACTCCAGGGCGGGCGAGGGGCGGCCCGCGAGCCAGACCGTGCGGGTGCGGCGGGCGATCAGACGGCGCGCGGTGGCGAGCGCGATCTCGGATGTGCCACCGAGGACGAGCAGGGACTGGGGGGCTCCGAAGGCGTCCTTCATGAAAATCGAGCTCCTGTAGAAGTGGGTTGGAAAACCGGACTCCGTGTACGGCTCACAGTCCGAGGCGCCGCGACAGATCCGACGTGAACACTCCGGCCGGGTCCAACTCCGCGCGCAGCTCCCGGAATTCATCGAGCCGTGGATACATCGCGGCGAGCAGCTCGGGCCGCAGCCGTGCGTCCTTCGCGAGGTAGACGCGTCCGCCGGCCGCCGCGACCTCCTCGTCCAGCTCGTCCAGGAAGGCGCCGAGTCCCGGCAGACTCGCGGGGAGGTCCAAGGCGAGCGTCCAGCCGGGCACCGGGAAGGACAGCCAGCCCGGATCGCCCTCCCCGAAGCGCTTCAGCACGGCGAGGAACGACGGGCAGCGGCGCCGCGAGATCCGGCTCACGATCCGCCGCAGGGCGCCCTCCTGGCCGTATCCGACGACGAACTGGTACTGCACGAAACCGCCCCTCCCGTAGAGGCGATTCCAGTGCGGCACACCGTCCAGGGGGTGGAAGAAGGCGGAGATCCTCTGCAGTTCACCGGCACGCGCGCGTGGCGCCTTTCGGTACCAGAGCTCGTTGAAGAGGCCGACCGTCGTGCGGCCGAGCAAGCCCTCGGGGACGAGCGACGGGGCGGCAGGGAAGCGAGCAGGGCGGAACGCGAGTGGGTCTCTACGCGCGCGTGCGGGCAGTGCCTCGACAGGAGCGTGGTCCCCTCGTGTCAGTACCGAGCGACCCAGCGACGTACCGCGGGCTAGCAGGTCGATCCAGGCGACCGAGTAGCGGTAGCGGTGGTCGGTGGCCGTGATGCGGGCCATCAAGTCGTCCAGGTCCTTGGCGCGTTCAGTGTCGACCGACATGAGCGAGGTCTCCACGGGCTGGAGTCGCACGGTCGCCGCGAGGACGATGCCCGTCAGGCCCATGCCGCCCGCGGTGGCGTCGAAGAGAGGCGTGCCACGGGCCACCGTACGGATCTCGCCGTCGGCGGTGAGCAGTTCCAGGGCGCGCACATGGCGGGTGAACGACCCGGACACATGGTGGTTCTTGCCGTGGATGTCGGCGCCGATTGCCCCGCCGACCGTCACATAGCGGGTCCCGGGCGTCACCGGCACGAACCAGCCCAGCGGCAGCAGGACCTGCATGAGCCGGTGCAGACTGACCCCGGCGTCGCACAGGACCGTCCCGCCGTCCGCGTCGATCGCGTGGATCCGGTCAAGGCCCGTCATGTCGAACGCGGCCCCGCCCGCGTTCTGCGCCGCGTCCCCGTACGCCCGTCCCAGCCCCCGTGCGATGCCCCCACGGGCCCCGCATGCCCGGACGGCCGCCGCGGCCTCCTCGTACGTACGAGGGCGGACCAGGCGGGTGGCCGTGGCGGCGGTGCGGCCCCACCCTGTGACGGGCACGGGGGCGACATCGGAGACGGAGGCGTATGCAGATCGGACGGCGGACGAGGCAGAGGCGACAGTGGACGTGGAATCGGCGGGCATACCGGCGACCGTATCGCCCATATATGGGCCTTTGATCAGGAGACATCCGAAGGGTCAATACTCTCGCCGAAACGGGTGATTAATGGGATGTCGTCAAATATCGCCGGAGTTCTGGGATGGTCGCCGTGAACAGTGGATCGGCATGGACGACCTTGACCGACGGCTTCTCTCCGCCCTCCACGGCTGGGGTACGGACCCGCGCGTCGCGGCCGCTGCCCGCGCCCTGTCCCGGGCGGGAGAGCATGGCGCGCTATGGCTCGCGGCCGGGCTCCTGGGCGCCGCCGTGGACCGTGAGCGGCGTGGTGCCTGGCTGCGCGGCACGGCCCTGACCGCCGGTGCGCACCTGGTCGGCATGTGCGCGAAACGCCTTGTGCGCCGACCGCGCCCCGGGCATGTCGAGCCCCTGGTCCGTACCGTCGGCCGGCACTCCTTCCCCAGCGTGCACGCCACCTCGGCAGCGGCGGCGGCCGTCGCCTATGGAGCACTGGGCGCGCGTCCGGTGCTGCCGCTGGCCGCCGCGATGTGCGTCTCGCGACTGGTCGCCGGCGTCCACTACCCCTCGGATGTGGCGGCGGGCGCGGCCCTCGGCGCACTCACCGCCCGGCTCGGCTCCGGCTGGATGCTGGCGCCCCGCCTCGCGTACAACAGGAGGCCGCGACCATGACGGAAACGGCTCTCCTGGAGGGCGTGTCTCAGCCGCAGCCGGGCCCGCAGAAAATCGGCCTCCTAAGAGGCCTATTTTGGGCAGCCCGTCCCAGACAGTGGGTCAAAAACGTCCTTGTGGTCGCCGCTCCGGCCGCCGCCGGCGAACTCTTCTCGCGTCACGCGCTCACGCAAGTCGCGCTCTGCTTCGTGCTGTTCACCGCCTGCGCCGCCGCCGTGTACCTGATCAACGACGCAGAGGACGTCGACGCCGATCGCGCCCATCCGGTCAAGCGCCATCGTCCGGTCGCCGCCGGGCACGTGCCCGTACCGGTCGCGTACGCCGTCGGGGCCGCCCTCGCCGTCGTCGCCCCGGCCGCCGCCGCGTTCCTGTGCTCGCCGGTCATCTCGGCGCTGCTGATCGCGTACCTGGGCATGCAACTGGCGTACTGCGTCAGCCTCAAGCACGTCCTCGTCGTCGATCTTGTCGTGGTGGCCACCGGGTTCCTGATGCGCGCGATGATCGGCGGGGTCGCGCTCGGCATCCCGCTGTCGCGCTGGTTCCTGATCACCACGGGCTTCGGCGCGCTGTTCGTGGTCGCCGCCAAGCGGTACTCCGAAGCCGTGCAGATGGCCGGAAAAGCGGGCGCCACGCGCGCGTTGCTCACCGAGTACACCACCGGCTACCTCCGGTTCGTCTGGCAGCTCGCGGCCGGCGTCGCCGTTCTCGGCTATTGCCTTTGGGCCCTGGAGGAGGGTGGCCTGCCGCACACCGGTGTGCTGCCCTGGAGACAGCTCTCGGTGGTCGCCTTCGTTCTCGCCGTCCTCCGGTACGCCGTCTTCGCCGACCGCGGCACCGCGGGCGAGCCCGAGGAGGTCGTACTGCGCGACAGCCCGCTCGCCCTGATCGGCGGGGCGTGGCTCGGGATGTACGCCCTGGAGGTGGCCGACTGGTGAGCGCAATTGGGGTACCCGGACATTGGGCATCGGCATAGGGGGCAGGTTCGGATCATGGACTGGCTGAAAAGGCTCCCCGGCGTCGGGCCGATCGTCACGCGACTGATGGCCACGCACGCGTGGCTCTCGTACGAACGCCTGGACCGCGTGAAGTGGACACGGCTCGCCGCCGCGATGACGTTCATCAGCTTCGTCTCGCTCTTCCCGCTGATCACCGTCGCCGCCGCGGTGGCCGCCGCGACTCTGGACGAGAAGGGGCAGCGGGAGCTCGAGGACAAGATCGCCGAGCAGATCCCGGGTATCTCCGACCAGTTGGACATCGGCGGCCTGGTGAACAACGCCGGCACCGTCGGCGTCATCGCGGGCGCCCTGCTGCTGTTCACCGGCATCGGCTGGGTCGGCTCCATGCGCGAGTGCCTGCGGGCCGTGTGGGAGCTCCCTGAGCCCGATGAGAACCCCGTACTGCGCAAGGCCAAGGACGCCGGGGTCCTCGTCGGTCTCGGCGGCGCCGTGCTCGTCACGATCGCCACGTCCGCTGTAGCGGCGACGATGGTCGGCTGGACCGCCCGGCAGCTCGGCATCGATGAGGCCGGCTGGGGCAGCGCGCTGCTGCAGGTCGCCGCGTTCGCCATCGCCGTCCTCGCCGACTTCCTGCTCCTGCTGTACGTCCTGACGCTGCTGCCCGGCGTCGAGCCGACCCGCCGCCGGCTGTTCACCGCGGCGTTGATCGGCGCCGTCGGGTTCGAGCTGCTGAAGCTGCTGCTCAGCGGCTATATCAGCGGTGTCGCCTCGAAGAGCATGTACGGCGCCTTCGGGGTGCCCGTCGCGTTGCTGCTGTGGATCAACTTCACCGCGAAACTGGTGCTCTTCTGCGCCGCCTGGACGGCGACGCAGAAGAACGACTCCCCGGACGCCCCCGCAGAAGGCTCCTCCGACGACGCCTCGGGCGACTCCTCCGAGGGCACCGAAGGGGCGAACGTCAGGGGCGTGGTCGGCGGCGCACCAGGTCGGGCAGCGGCCAGCGGCGGTTGACGAGGAACGCCCCGCCCGCGAGGAGTACGAGCACGCCCCCGGTGATCCCCAGCGCGACACCGATGCCGCCCGACCCCGCCTCCTGAGCCGAGGCGGCGACGGGGCTGCCGTCACCGGAGCCGCCCGCCTCCCCGGAAGCCTCCGCGTCCGGCTGCGCTCCCGTACCCGTGTCCGCGCTCCTCGGCGGCACCAGCTCACCCACCGGCTGCACCTTGTCGGCCGCCTGGAAACCCCAGTCCAGAAGGCGAGCGGTCTCCTTGTAGACCTCGTTGTTCTCCTCCTTCTGGGGGTTCATGACCGTGACGAGCAGCACCTTGCCGTCACGTTCGGCGACACCGGTGAACGTGGAGCCCGCGTTCGAGGTGTTGCCGTTCTTCACGCCCGCGATGCCCTTGTAGACGCCGAGGCCGCCCGCGCCCGTCAGCAGCCGGTTGGTGTTCTGGATCTCGAAGGACGTGCGGGTCTTCTTGCCCTTCTTGTTCTTCTTCGTCTCGCCGGGGAACTTGGCGCGCACAGTAGAGGCGTAGTCCCGGAAGTCCTTCTTCTGCAGGCCGGAGCGCGCGATCAGGGTCAGGTCGTACGCCGATGACACCTGCCCCACCTCGTCGTAGCCGTCCGGGCTGACCACGTGCGTGTCGCGGGCCTGGAGCTCCTCGGCGTGCGCGTTCATCTCCTGGACCGTCTTGTCGAGGCCCCCGTTCATCGCGGAGAGGACGCGTACCGCGTCGTTGCCGGAGGAGAGGAAGACGCCGCGCCAGAGGTCCTGGACCGTGTACGTCTCGTCCTCCTTGATGCCGACCACGCTGGAGCCCGGACCGATGCCCGCCAGATCGGAGGGCACCACCTTGTGCTTCTCGTCACGCTGGCTGAACTTCGGCAGCAGCGTGTCCGCGAACAGCATCTTCAGGGTGCTTGCCGGGGCCAGCCGCCAGTGCGCGTTGTGCGCGGCCAGCACATCGCCGGACTCGGCGTCCGCGACGACCCAGGAGCGTGCGCTCAGGTCCTTCGGCAGCACTGGGGCGCCGGTGCCGAGGTTCACCTGGGTGCCCGCCTTGCCGAGTTGGGCGCCGCCCACGGTCGACATGTCCGCCGGGGGTGTGGCGCTCGGCGAGGCGCTGGCCTTCGGAGTCCCCTTCTGACTCGGTGTCGGCGTTCCGTCCGCGACAGCGGGCCCGGTGGCGATCGCGGTCGCGGTGAGCGACAAGGTCAACAAGGTGGCGGAAGTGACCAGCAAGGAGGACTTGGCGGTCTTTTTCATGGCGGACACGGACGAGAACGTACCTGGCCCCGGACGGGAAGTCGCACCGCCCTCTCGACTGCCGCCCTCACCACGGCGGTCCTCTCCACTACGGCCCACTCCGCTGTGGGTCTCCTCACCCCGGACGCGGTCACCGCTCGACGGCAGCGATACTGAACGTATGAAGCTCAGCCGTCCCGTCTCCTGGTTCCTGCTCGCCTTCGGGGTGTGGAGCTGGGTCATCTGGATCACTTTCGTCAAGAACCTGGTGGCGGACGGGAGTGGGCTCGCCTTCGAAGACGGCGAGCCGACCGGGTACTTCTGGGTGCATCTGACGCTCGCCGTTATCTCCTTTGTCCTTGGGACGGTCGTCGGGTTCATCGGGTTGCGCGGAGTTCGCGCCATTCACCGCACGTCATAACGGGAGCTCCGCGTGGTCATCGTCTTTGTGCTCATCATTCTGATGGTGCTGGCACTCTTCGGCGTCGTGCACTGGTACATGTGGCGCCGTCTGGTGCGCGACACGACTGCCGGGCCGGGGCTCGCCCGGCGCGCGGGCGCGGCCGTGTTCATCTCGGGTCCGCTGCTCTTCGTCGTGGCGATGACCGCCGAGCGGGGCGGGGCTCCGTTCTGGCTCCAACAGGTGCTGGGCTGGCCGGGGTTCCTGTGGCTGGCGATCGTGCTCTATCTCCTGATCGCGTTGCTCGTGGGCGAATTCGTACGGCCCCTCGTACGGCGGCTCGTCGAGCGGCGTTCAGCACCCGAGACACCTGAGGCAACGGACGTGGCGGGCGAGCGAGTGCCGGTGGCGGTCGCCGGGCCCGACGCCGTCGTGGGAGCGGGGACGGGGCCGCCCGGCTCCGGCGCGACGGCGCCCGTTTCCGAAGGACAGGGTGACGGCGAGGCTGAGGGCGCTTCTGACGGCGGTTCGGGGGCCGCGGGCACACCCGATGCCGCCACGTCCGGAGCGGCGGCCAGCGGGCCCTCCCGGCGTCTCTTCGTCTCCCGTGTGGTCGGTGGCGCCGCTGCCGCCGCCGCGTTGGGGACGGTCGGGTACGGGACGTACGGCGTGCTGCGCGGGCCGAAGGTGAAGCGGGTGACCGTGCCGCTGGCCAAACTGCCGCGCAGCGCGCACGGGTTCCGGATCGCCGTGGTCAGCGACGTGCACCTGGGGCCGGTGCTCGGGCCAGGGTTCTGCCAGAGGGTCGTCGACACCGTCAACTCCACTCAGCCCGACCTCATCGCGGTCGTGGGCGACCTCGTCGACGGCTCCGTGAAGGACCTCGGGCCCGCCGCCGCGCCGCTGGCTCAGCTGAAGGCGCGGCACGGCTCGTACTTCGTCACCGGCAATCACGAGTACTTCTCCGGTGTCGAGCAGTGGGTCGAGCATGTACGCGAACTGGGCATGACGCCGATGCAGAACGTGCGCACGGAGCTGCCCGGCTTCGATCTCGCCGGTGTCAACGACGTGACGGGCGAGGACGAGGGGCAGGGGCCCGACTACGAGAAGGCGCTCGGCGACCGCGACCGGGCACGCGCATGCGTGCTGCTCGCCCATCAGCCGGTGCAGATCCACGACGCCGTGGACCACGGCGTGGACCTCCAGCTCTCCGGCCACTCGCACGGCGGCCAGCTCTGGCCCGGCAACTTCGTCGCGGCCCTCGCCAACCCGACCGTCGCGGGCCTGGAGCGGTACGGCGACACGCAGTTGTACGTCTCCAGGGGCGCCGGCGCATGGGGGCCGCCGACGCGGGTGGGCGCGCCGTCGGACATCACGGTCGTGGAACTGGCGTCCAGGCAGGCGTAAGCGCTCCGCTGGAAGCACGGTGGTGAACCTGCGGGCCCGGTGGGGGCTGGTCGCTCCCCCACTCTCGACTCCGCTCGAGCGGGGGGGGGACCCCCATCGCGGCGGAGCCGCATATCGACACGGCCCCGCGCCCCTTACGGGGCGCGGTACTGCAGCGCATTTCCCCGAAACCCGTCAGCCACCCAATGAGCCATCGCCGCGTGTCCGGCCCGGCAATGTCACCGTCACGGCCAGCCCCTTGCCCGGAGCCGTCCGGACCGCGACCTCGCCCCCGTGTGCGGTCACCACGCCCTGCACGATCGCCATGCCCAGGCCGCTGCCCGCGCCGCCGCCCGCCCGGAAGAACCGGTCGAAGATCCGCGCCGCGTCCTCCTCCGCCAGCCCCGGCCCCTCGTCCGCGACACACAGTCGTACGGTCCCGTCCTGGCGTTCCAGAGCGAGGGTGGCCGGTACATCGGCGGGCGTGTGTGTGCGTATGTTGCCGACGAGGTTGCCGAGGACCTGCCGCAACCCCGACTCGTCGGCCTGGACGAGCAGGGCGCCGTCGGCGTCCACCGTCACCGGCCGGTCGGGCTGCTGGGCCCGCAGGTCCTCGGCGGCGTCGCGCACGAGACGGCTCAAGTCGACGTTCTTGAAGCGCAGTTCGGGCTGCTGGTCCAGGCGCGCCAGGGTGAGCAGCTCGTCGACGAGGCGGCCCATGCGGTCGGCCTCGCCGTTCATCCGGTCCCAGGCCCGCTTGCGCTGGTCCGGTTCGCGCAGCATCCCCTTGTCGTACAGCTGGAGATAGCCGCGGATCGCCGACAGCGGCGTACGCAGCTCGTGCGAGGCGTCCGCGACGAAACGGCGCAGCTGGGCCGCACTGCGCTCGCGCGTGCGGTACGCGGACTCGACCTGGTGCAGCATCGAGTTGAGGGCGAGCCGCAACTGCTCGACCTCCTCGGTGGGATGCCGGCTGGAGGGCACCCGGCGGGTCAGATCCCCCTCGGCTATCGCCGACGAGGTCTCCACCATGTCCTCCAGGGGTCGCATCCGGCGCCGCACGCTGAGCATCGTCAGTACGCAGAGCAGCGCGAGCAGCAGAGCGCCCACGAAGAAGTCGAGTGCGACCGCCTTGCGGATCACCTCGTGCACGGAGCCGGTCGACCTGGCCATCAGCACCGTGGTGCCGTCGGCGAGGGGCGCGGCGGTGACCCGGTAGGGGGTGTCGTCGAGTTTTAGGTCGTGCGCTTCCTCGTCGCCGACGAGGACGGCCGGATCGTCCACCGCTGCGGCGAGCGCGCGCTGGATCTCGGTGGGCTGGAAGGGGCCGATGGGCGTGGGACGCCCTTGATCGTCCACCGCTACGAAGATGCCGTCCTGCACCCACGAGTCGGCGTCCGCCTCCTTGTCGGAGGGTGTGGGCGAGACCCGGGCGCGTACGGCGGCAAGGGCGCTCAGCGAGTCGACCTGTTTGAGGGTGAGTTTGGATTCACCGATCGATTCGCGGGTCGCCATCAGCTGCGTATCGACGCTGTCCAGCAGGTAGGTCCGCATGGCCATCAGGCTCACCACGGTCGCCACGACCATGCCCAGTGCCAGCAACGCCACGTTCGCCAGCGTCAGCTGGCCGCGCAGCGAGTGGATGCCTCGGCCACAACGGCGCCGGATCGTCATGCGAGCCCGTATCCCACGCCCCGGCGGGTCGTGATCACGGGAGCGCCGAGGACGTCGAGCTTGCGCCGCAGATAGCTGATGTACGTCTCCACGACGGTCGACTCGGCCGAGTGCTCGTACTGCCAGACATGGCGCAGGAGTTGGTCCTTGGGCACGATCCGCCCCTCGTTGCGCACCAGGAAGCGCAGCAGTGCGTACTCGGTCGGGGTGAGCTCCACCGAGCGGCCCGCGCGGTGCACGGAGTACGTCGTCTCGTCCAGCTCCAGGTCGCCGTAGCACAGCGGCGGGCGCTGGGGGAGGACGTCGGCGGGACGGGTGCGGCGCAGGACCGCGGTGATCCGGGCGACGACCTCGTCGATGTTGAACGGCTTGGTGATGTAGTCGTCGCCGAAGCCGAGCGCGCCGACGATCTCCGCGGGCGCGTCGCGTGCCGTCAGGAACACCAGCGCCAGGTCGGGCTGGCGCTCGCGCAGTTCGCGGCCCAGCGCCCGGCCGTCGCCGTCCGGCAGCATCACGTCCAGGAGCGCGGCATCGGGACGTGTGCGCTCCGCGAGGCTGAGGGCCTGGCGGACGGTGCCCGCCGTCATCACCTCGAAGCGGTGGTAGCGCAGGGCGATGGCCAGGACGTCGGCGATGCTGGGCTCGTCCTCGACGACCAGGACGGTGGCCCCGTCGTACGCGCTCATGTCCCCGGTCTCCCCCTCGTGCCCCATGTGAGCGGTCATGTCCCCCAGTATCGGCCGGGGCACTGACATCGGGGCCGCCGCGCACTTTGGAGTTCCTTGAGAGTCATGGCGCTGCCGTGTCCACGCCCGCGTCCCGCCGTCGATGCTGAGCCGCAGGACCTGGGGGACCAACCGACCGACGACTAAGGAGCGTTGAGGCGTGGCGACATTGGCTCGGTGGTGCTATCGGCACCGGCTGGTGGTCCTGTTGCTGTGGGTGGGGGCCTTGTTCGGCGTGGGCTTCGCGGGTTCCGCCGCGGGCACGGACTACGCGAACAGCTTCTCCCTCCCGAACACGGACTCCACACGCGCGTACGACCTGATGGAGAAGGCCTTCCCGCAGAGTTCGGGCGACACCGACACGGTGGTGTGGAAGGTCGATGACGGGACGGTACGGGACGAGTCCGTACGCTCCCGGATCGAGCCCGCGCTCGAGGAGATCGGGCGCATGGAGGGCGTCGGCGAGGTCAGCAGCCCGTACGCCGCCCAAGGTGCCGCACAGATCAGTGAGAACGGGCGGATCGCCTACGCCCAGGTGACCTTCACCGAGCAGGCGAACAGCGTGCCCAAGGAACTCGTCGAGGACGTCGTCGACACGGCGCAGAACGCCGAACGCGCCGGTATCCAGGTGGAGTTGGGCGGCCAGGCGATCACCCGCGTCCAGGAGCCGCCCACGGGCATCGCCGAGCTGGTCGGCGTAGTGGCCGCGGCCGTGGTCCTCTTCGTCGCCTTCGGCTCGTTCTTCTCGATGCTGCTGCCGCTCGTCGTCGCGATCGCGGCGCTCGGTACGGGCCTGATGGCGACCTCGCTGCTCAGCCATGTCACCGACGTACCCGAAGTCGCCCCGCTGCTCGGCTCGTTGATCGGCCTCGGCGTCGGTATCGACTACGCGCTGTTCATCGTGACGCGGCACCGGAAGGGCATCCTGCGCGGGATGAAACCCGAGGAGGCGGCCGTCACGGCCCTCAACACCTCGGGCCGGGCGGTGCTGTTCGCGGGCGGCACGGTGTGCATCGCGCTCGCCGGAATGCTGGTGATGAACATGCGCTTCCTGGACGGCGTGGTCATCGCGACCTCGCTGACGGTCGTCCTGAGCGTCCTGGCCGCGACGACCCTGCTGCCCGCGCTCCTGGGACTGCTCGGCATGCGTGTCCTCAGCCGCAGGCAGCGGCGCCGGCTCGCCGCCGCGGGACCGGAGTCCGAGGAGGCCAGCGGCCTCGCCGCACGCTGGTCCGTGTTCGTCGAGAGGCGCCCGCGCTCGGTCGCCGTCACGGCACTGGTCGCGATGGTGATCCTGGCGCTGCCCGTCCTGTCGCTCCGGCTCGGCGCCACCGACCAGGGCAACCATCAGGAGTCGACGACCACACGACAGGCGTACGACCTGCTCGCCGAGGGCTTCGGGCCGGGCTTCAACGGCCCGCTCCAGGTGGTCGCGGAACGCGGTGACACGGACGCGCTCGTCTCGGCGATCCGCGAGACGGAGGGTGTCGCTCAGGTCGTCGCCGCGCCGCCCGCCCAGGGCATCACGGTGATCCAGGTCGTGCCGACCACATCACCGCAGTCCGAGCAGACCGACCAGCTCATCGACCGGCTGCGCGACGACGTGATCCCAGGGTCCGGGACCGAGGCCCATGTGGGCGGAGTGACCGCCATCTTCAAGGACTTCGCATCCGTGACCGGCGAACGGCTGCCGTACTTCATCGCGGCGATCATCACGCTCGGTTTCCTGCTCCTCCTTGTGGCCTTCCGCTCCCTGGTGGTGCCGCTTACGGCCGCCCTGATGAACCTGATCGCCGCGGCAGCGTCCTTCGGTGTGCTGGTGGCGATCTTCCAGTGGGGCTGGGGTACGGAACTCCTCGGCGTCGGCAAGGAGGGGCCGATCACCGCCTTCCTGCCGGTCATCATGCTGTCGCTGCTCTTCGGGTTGTCGATGGACTATCAGGTGTTCCTGGTGAGCCGAATGCACGAGGAGTGGGTGCACACCAAGGACAACGCGCGGGCGGTTCGGGTCGGTCTCGCCGAGACCAGCCGGGTCATCAACTGCGCCGCCCTGATCATGATCTGCGTCTTCTCTGCCTTCGTGCTCAGCGGTGACATGGAGGGCGCGATGGCGGGCATCGGGCTGGCCGCGGCGGTCGCACTCGACGCGTTCATCCTGCGTACGGCACTGGTGCCGGCCGCGATGCACCTCCTGGGGAACTCCAACTGGTGGCTGCCGGACTGGCTGGAGAAGCGGCTGCCGCATCTCGCGGTGGAGCCGCGGGAGGAGGCCCTTGAGGTCGGCGGGGCCACCGTGGCCGCCGAAAACGTGCCCCACGCGCGCGTGCCCGACGACAAGGCGCACTCCACCGTGGTCCACGGCTTCGTGCGCGGCGCTGACGGGGAGCCGGTCGAGGGCGCCGTACTGACCCTGCACTCCCAGGGCGGCGGCCTCCGGCTGGACCGGGTGACCTCGCTGGCCGACGGCTCGTACATCGTCTCGGTGCCCGGGCCGGGTTCGTACCTCCTGTCGGCCATGGCTGCCGGGCATGCCGCACTGGCCCGCCATATGACGGTGGGAGACGGTGCGCTGGTGTACGACGTGGAGCTGGCGGAGGACGAGGTGGACGCGGTGAACTGACCGCTACTGGCCGCTGGTCGCCCGCTCATGTGCTCGGCGAGGAGGCCCAAGTCCCTTACGGATTGGGCCTCTTCGTCGTGTCCTGGGCGGGCTTCTTCTTCGGATTCTTCGGATCGGGCAGTGCGTTCGTCATGCCCGGCAGGAAGTCCGTGAACAGTTCGTGCACCTCGCGGACCAGGGGCCGCAGCGTGCGGAAGCGGGCCAGGGAGATGCCCAGGGCGGTGAGGCGGGCGCCGCGTTCGGCGAGGCGGTAGCTGCGTTCGCGGCCTTCGGTGCGGTCGAAGACCCAGTACAGGACGAGCCCCATCTGGGAGAGCCACAGCAACTCGGGGAGGATGTCTCTCAGTTCGGCCGGAACCTTGGCCTTGGAGCCGCTCAGTACCTCTCGGCAGACGCCGATCGCCTGCACGCGCGCGTGCTCCGACTCCGGCGAGAAGGGGCTGAGCGGGCTGTCGGGGTCGGCGGCGTTCTTGAAGAACTGCACCGCGAACTCGTGGTAGGGCTCGGCGACGTCCAGCCACGCCTTGAGAATCCCGGCGAACCGGGCCTCCAGCCCCGTCTCGCTCTCCAGGATGGCCCGGACCGCCACCTGGTGTTCGGCGCCGATCCGGTCGTAGAAGCCCTGGATCAGGTGCTCCTTGCCGGCGAAGTAGTAGTACGCGTTCCCGACGGAGACCCCGGCCTCCTTGGCGATGGCCCGCATCGTCGTCTTGTCGTAACCCCGCTCCTGGAACAGCCGCATCGCCGTCTCCAGGATGAGGGCACGCGTCTGCTCGCTCTTGGCGGGCGTACGGGATGGGCGCGGTTCCTGTGAGCCCGCGGACCCATCCGCACTCGTACTGTCTTTCGCTGCTGGCACGAGGACAGAGCCTAGGCGCTCCGCTGGGAGAGCGGTTCGAAGAGGGTTCGTTAGCGGCTGCGGGGTCGTCTTGGCTGGTCGCTCCCCCACTCTCGGCTTCGCTCGAGCGGGGGGACCCCCATCGCGGCGGAGCCGCATATGTCACAGCCCCGCGCCCCTGGGGGGGCATGCGCATCTCCGCAAGTCTGTGCGCGCGCCTCGGCCACCATGCGCCGGGCGCCCACGGTGATGTCTTCGAGGTCATCGGTGTCGAAGACCTCGTGCTTGACCTCGTCCCAGGAGTGGAAGCTGGTCACTTCGGTTCCTCCTTCTTCCGGCGCCGGGCCAGGTGGTCCAGCCACTCTGGCTCTGGGCCTAGTAGACCCTGAGCCGACGCCCAGCTCAGGCCTCGCAGCCGCCCGCGCGGTGCGTGCTCACGGTGATGTCGTCCAGGCGGATGTCGTACGACGGCGGTGTGGGGTCGGACTGGTAGAGCTGCCAGCCGAGCTTCAGTTTGTTGAAGGTGGGGAAGACGAAGTCGTCGTCTGTGCCGCCGTGGTTGTTGGTGGAGACCGTCAGGTCGGGCTGTTCGACGCCGTCGAGGTAGACCGTGACTCGGTTGTCCGTGGCGTCCAGGTGGAACTCGGCGCACTGCCACTTTCCGGCCGTTGCGGGGGAGGAGGTCTTCCAGGCGGTCCAGTCGCCGGTGGGGCCCAGATCCGAACCTACGCCCCAGAAGTTGCCCTTGTCGGTGGGGGCGTACTGGCCGCCGAGTGGGCGGACCAGGGTGGGGGAGTCGGAGCCGGAGGCCTCCGCGATGGTCCAGTGGGCCCAGTCGGGGGCCGTGGGGAAGTCGGCCACTCGTAGGCGCAGGCGGGCCCACGCGCTGTTGCCGGGGAGGGTGAGGTCGTCGAGGACGAGGAAGGCGCGGCCGTTGCCCTCCGTACGGATACGGAGTTCGCGGCCGTGGCCGGTGGTGCTCGGCGCGACGGTCAGCGTGCCTCCCTCCGCGTCGGTGGTCCAGCCGCGGCCCTCGGTGACGGGGCCGAGGGGGAGGCGGTCGAAGTTCTCCCGTACGAGCGTGCCGTACGTGCTGTGCGTGTCGTGCGGGGCGGGGCCTGCCGAGGCCGTTGGGGGTATCGCGAGCAGCAGCGCGGTGGCGGCTGCCAGCGCGGCGGCGGTGTTCCTCAGGGGTGCCAGGGGTGCCATGGGCCCAGTCTGTAACAGGCGTCCCCTCAGCCACAGCAACTCGACCTGCGTGCGCGGAAGTTGTGAGATCGGTGCAACCACCCGTACGGGCAGCACGTGGTCATTTGTACGGGCAAGTCGCAACCCAGGCTGGCCGTCGCCAGGTTCAGCCTGACAACATGACGAGCGGTCGTGTCTATTTTTCGCGTCCCGGGTCAACCGGAGCACCGGAACACAGGAGTCGTCGCCTTGACTGAGCAGCCCCCGCAGCCCCCCAACCAGCCGCCGGGGTACGGGTATCCGAACGCCAACCCCAATCCGGGGCCGGGGCAGAACCCGTATGCCGGCGAGCCGCCGAAGGGCCCGTACCAGCAGGCGGGGCCGTATCAGCAGCAGCCCGGCTACGGATACCCGCAGGGCGGCGGCTACCCGCAGGGCAGCGGCTACCCGCCGCCGGGTGCCATGCCGCCGCAGCCCGGCATGTACACCGGTGACCCGAACGCCCTGTACGGCTACGACCCCTACGGGCGGCCGTACTCCGACAAGTCGAAGGTCGTCGCCGGAGTGCTCCAGCTGACGCTGGGGTCGCTGGGCATCGGCCGGTTCTACATCGGCCACGTGGGGATCGGTATCGCCCAGCTCTTCACCTGCGGTGGGCTTGGCATCTGGGCTCTGATCGACGGCATCATCCTGCTGACCGGCAGCAACAACACGGACGCCCAGGGGCGGATCCTGCGTGGCTGAGTACGGATCCGCGCCCGGATCCGTACTGCGGCACCCGGCGACGGCGCCACTTGCCGTGTTCGTCGCCGGGGTCGCCGGTGCCTGGTATCTCTACGGCACCGATCCGCACGAGCCGGGGCATCTGCTGCCGCAATGCCCCTTCCGGGTCGTCACCGGGCTGCTGTGCCCGGCCTGCGGCGGGACTCGCATGGTGTATGACCTGATGCACGGTCACCTCAGCGCCGCGTGGCACGACAACCGGCTTCTGCTGCTGGCTTCGCCGTTTGCGCTGGCCCTGCTTGGCCGGTGGGCCGTCGAGGGCCTGCGCGGCCGACGGTGGCGGCCTGAACTCGGCCGTGTCGCCCAGGCGTTGGTGCTTGTTGTGGCGGTTGCATGGACCGTGGTCCGCAACCTGCACTGAGCGCTCCGCTGGACATGGAGTTCGACTGCGGGCACGTCGTGGCTGGTCGCGCCCACGCGGCGGAGCCGCAAATTGAAACAGCCCCGCGCCCCTGAAGGGGCGCGTTTCCCTGGCGCCCGCCTGAAGAGGTGCGCCCACGCGGTCGAGCCGTAAACGACGTTGCTCCGCCGTCCTGAAGGGACTCACACCGGACTTCGGTAAGTGTCAAGTGACCTTTCAGTCAAGGGTTACGGAACGAATACGATCACCTCACCCGTCTCGCTCCACCCCCTCCGCCCCCCTAGGCTTCATGATCCGCAGGGGGAACGAGCACATGCGCATGCGTGCGGTTTGTTGCGGGATTTTCTCCTGCGTACCGCTCGGAACATTCCGTTCCGCAATCCTCTGTATGCCAGGAGCAAACTCGCATGTCTGTCCCCACCCCTGACGCCCCGTTCGGTTTCGACCCGCAGGGTCGGCCGTACTCCGACAAGTCCAAGGTCGTCGCGGGCGTTCTCCAGCTCTTCCTGGGCGGCTTTGGCATCGGCCGTTTCTACGTCGGTTCCGTCGGCGTGGGCGTCGCTCAGCTGCTCACCTGTGGTGGGCTCGGCATCTGGGCTCTGATCGACGCGATCCTGTTCTTCACGAGCAACGACCGCACCGACAAGGATGGCCGGGTCCTGCGCGGCTGACACGCAGCTCAGGCTGACACCCGCTCACAGCCCGCAGTACGCCGAGGGCCCCGTCTCCACCGGGAGACGGGGCCCTCGTACGCGCGGAACTCAGTACAGGAACTCGGTACAGGAACTCAGTAACGGCGAGTGATCAGCGCCCGCTTCACTTCCTGGATCGCCTTCGTGACCTCGATCCCGCGCGGACAGGCGTCCGTACAGTTGAACGTCGTACGGCAACGCCACACGCCGTCCTTGTCGTTGAGGATCTCCAGCCGCTGCTCACCGGCCTCGTCACGCGAGTCGAAGATGAAGCGGTGGGCGTTCACGATCGCGGCCGGGCCGAAGTACTGGCCGTCGTTCCAGAACACCGGGCACGAGGACGTGCAGGCGGCGCACAGGATGCACTTCGTCGTGTCGTCGAAGCGCTCACGGTCCTCGGCGGACTGCAGACGCTCGCGCGTCGGCTCGTTGGTGTCCTTCGTGATCAGGAAGGGCATCACATCGCGGAACGCCTGGAAGAACGGCTCCATGTCGACCACGAGGTCCTTCAGGACCGTAAGCCCCTTGATGGGCTCGACCGTGATCGGCTTCTCGGGGCTGATGTCCTTGATCAGGGTCTTGCACGCGAGCCGGTTCTTGCCGTTGATCCGCATGGCGTCCGAGCCGCAGATGCCGTGGGCGCAGGAGCGGCGGAACGTCAGCGTCCCGTCCATGTCCCACTTGATCTTGTGCAGCGCGTCGAGGACGCGCTCCTTCGGGTCGATCTCGACCTGGAAGTCCTCCCAGGTCGCCTCCGCGGAGATCTCCGAGTTGAAGCGGCGGATCCGGAAGGTGACCGTGATGTACGGGGAGTCGGCGAAGCCCGGCTCAGGCTTGGCGTCTTCCTTCTCGAGGGTCGGGGTTGCCATCAGTACTTACGCTCCATCGGCTGGTAGCGGGTCTGGACGACCGGCTTGTAGTCGAGCCGGATCGACTCGGTGCCGTCGTCGCCCACCGCGCGGTACGCCATGGTGTGGCGCATGAAGTTGACGTCGTCGCGGTTCGGGTAGTCCTCGCGGTAGTGACCACCGCGCGACTCCTTGCGGGCCAGCGCGGAGACGGCCATGACCTCGGCGAGGTCGAGCAGGTTGCCCAGCTCGATGGCCTCCAGGAGGTCGGTGTTGAACCGCTTGCCCTTGTCCTGGACCGAGACGTTCTTGAAGCGGGCACGCAGTTCGGCGAGCTTCTCGACCGCCGTCTTGATGGTCTGCTCCGTACGGAACACCATCACGTTGGCGTCCATCGTCTCCTGGAGCTCGCGGCGCAGCTCGGACACCCGCTCGGTGCCGGTCGAGTCGCGCAGCATCTCGACCTGACCGATCACGAACTCCGCCGGGTTCTCCGGCAGTTCGACGAACTCGGCCTTCTGGGAGTAGTCCGCCGCGGCGATCCCGGCCCGCTTGCCGAATACGTTGATGTCGAGCAGCGAGTTGGTGCCCAGCCGGTTCGCGCCGTGCACCGAAACGCAGGCGACCTCGCCGGCCGCGTACAGGCCCGGTACGACCGTGGTGTTGTCGAGCAGCACCTCACCCTCGACGTTCGTCGGGATGCCGCCCATCGCGTAGTGCGCGGTGGGCTGGATCGGGATCGGGTCGGTGTACGGCTCGATGCCCAGGTACGTACGGGCGAACTCGGTGATGTCCGGGAGCTTGGCGTCGAGCTGCTCCGGCGGGAGGTGCGTGAGGTCGAGGTAGACGTGGTCGCCCTCGGGGCCGCAGCCACGGCCCTCGCGGATCTCCGTGTAGATGGACCGCGAGACGACGTCACGCGAGGCGAGGTCCTTCATGACCGGCGCGTACTTCTCCATGAAGCGCTCGCCGTCCTTGTTGCGGAGGATGCCGCCCTCACCGCGGGCGCCCTCCGTCAGCAGGATGCCCATGCGCCAGATGCCGGTCGGGTGGAACTGGAAGAACTCCATGTCCTCCAGCGGAATGCCCCGCCGGTACACGGCCGCCTGGCCGTCACCGGTCAGCGTGTGCGCGTTCGACGTCACCTTGAAGAACTTGCCGCAGCCGCCGGACGCGTAGACCACGGCCTTCGCCTGGAAGATGTGGATCTCGCCGGTCGCCAGCTCGTACGCGACCACGCCCGCCGACTTCTTGACGCCGTCGACCTCGGTGATCAGCTGGTCCAGGACGTAGAACTCGTTGAAGAACTCCACGCCGTGCTTGACGCAGTTCTGGTACAGCGTCTGGAGGATCATGTGGCCGGTGCGGTCGGCCGCGTAGCAGGACCGGCGGACCGGGGCCTCGCCGTGGTTGCGGCTGTGACCGCCGAAGCGGCGCTGGTCGATGGTGCCGTTCGGCGTGCGGTTGAACGGCAGGCCCATCTTCTCCAGGTCGAGGACCGAGTCGATGGCCTCCTTCGCCAGGATCTCGGCGGCGTCCTGGTCGACCAGGTAGTCACCGCCCTTGACCGTGTCGAAGGTGTGCCACTCCCAGTTGTCCTCCTCCACGTTCGCCAGCGCGGCGGCCATACCGCCCTGCGCGGCGCCCGTGTGGGAGCGGGTCGGGTAGAGCTTGGTCAGCACCGCGGTCCGGCTGCGCTTCGTCGACTCGATGGCGGCGCGCATGCCGGCGCCACCCGCGCCGACGATGACTGTGTCGTACTTGTGGATCTTCATTGGTCTCGTAGCCCCGGATCTAGCGGATGTTCGGGTCGAAGGTGAAGATCACCAGCGTGCCCAGCAGGATGGTGAACACCGTGGCGGTGTAGAGCAGGCCCTTGAGCCACAGCCGGGTGTTCGGCCGCTCCGCGTAGTCGTTGATGACCGTACGCAGACCGTTGGCGCCGTGCAGCATCGCCAGCCACAGCATCAGCAGGTCCCAGGTCTGCCACCAGGGCGAGGCCCAGCGGCCGGCCACGAAGGCGAAGCCGATCTTGGAGACGCCGCCGTCGAGGACGAGCTGGATCAGCAGGTGGCCGATGACCAGGACGACCAGGACGATGCCGGACAGCCGCATGAACAGCCATGCGGCCATCTCGAAGTTGCCACGGGTCGACTTGGGGGTCTTCTTGGTGCGCTGCCGCGGGGCCTCGATGTACGGCGCCGGGTTGTCGACGCTGTACGCCAGCTCGCCCGCGCCTTCGACGGGGCCGATGCCGGAGGCGGCACTCTTCTCAGTAGTGGACATCAGGCTCAGCTCCCGAGGACTTCGCGGACGGCGTGGCCGAGAACCGGGTACAGCGCCCCGATCATCAGCACGACCCAGATGCCCATGACCGTCCAGAACATCTGCTTCTGGTAGCGCGGGCCCTTGGACCAGAAGTCGACGGCGATGACCCGCAGACCGTTGAGCGCGTGGAAGAGGATCGCGGCGACGAGGCCGTACTCCAGCAGCGCGACGATCGGCGTCTTGTAGGTGGCTACGACGTTGTCGTAGTCCTCGGGGGAGACACGGACGAGAGCGGTGTCCAGCACGTGGACGAACAGGAAGAAGAAGATGAGGACGCCGGTGACTCGATGAGCCACCCAGGACCACATTCCTTCCCGGCCGCGGTACAGCGTTCCAGCCGGCACGGAATTTCCTCCGGGAGCGGGGATCGGGGCCGCGCCGGCTTGTGCTGTCGGTCGGGCCCGGCCGGGTACGGTCCACCGGCCCTGGCCATCGTAGCGACGTGCTGTCGGGATGCTTACAGCGGGCCTACCCGATGTGATCCAAAAGGCACCGGTCGGCTACCGAGGGAGGGGCGCCCCCGCACGGGCCATACGCGACAGGCGCCCTCTGGCAAGGCCCCGCAGCTCCTCCGCCGTGAGGCAACGTTCCTCCTCGGGATCGTTCGCCAAACGTGACCGGATGGCGGCGAGCACCTGGTCGAGAGCTTCCTCGGGGGACATGTCGTCGAGGCAGATGATGAACACATGGCCGAAGCGGGCCTCGTACGCCGCGTGGGCCGCGCTCAGGGCCGTATGGGCCACGGACTGGGCGTCGGCGGGGATCTGCGGGAGGGGCTCGCGGGCCAGGGCCTCGGAGACGTCGGCGGGAGACAGGTCGTACGCCGCCTCGTCGGCCGCGGCGAGCAGGGCGGCCAGGTCCGGATAAGGGCGGTGGGCGGCGAGGCGGCGGGCCCAGCGGTGGCTGCCGCAGCAGGCGAGCAGGGCCCGTTCGGCCGCTTCAGCGGGTGCGGCGTTGAACCGCTCCAGGCCTGTGGGGCTCGGTCTGGAGCGGGTCTGCCCGGGCAGGGCGACGACCTGCCCGAAGTGGCGAGAAGGACGGTGCGAAGGCAGCGTGGGTTCCTCGGCGGTTCGGTGAAGCTCCTGTGGGTGCCTCACGTATGAAACGGGAGTGGATCAAGTGTGAGATGTGACGTTCACGCTATCGAGGCTGACGGAAGGTGTCCGTCGGATGCCCGAATTTCACCCGGACGGCAGAGTTTCGGATCGTGTGGTGGACGGTGGCGTGGTGAGCTGAGGGCCTGGGTCAAGACCAGGATTACGGGGGCACGAGCAAGGCAAATGATTGGGTGATCTGTGGTGAACGGGCGTAGGCGCCGGGCGATGACGGGCTGGAAGGCCCAGCTGTCCGGGAGCCAGAGGCCTCTGTTGGTCGGGACCGGAGTGACCGTGGCGGCCGCCGCGGCCCTGACGGTCTCTCTGTGGCCGAACGGGGGAAACTCCGCGATGACACAGCAGCCCACCGACCCGCCCGCGGCCTCGCCGTCCCCCAGCCGTACGTATCCGATGTCGACGACGCCGCGGACGATCCCGGCCGTACGCGAGCACACCCCCGCCCGCGGACCCGGCTGGCGTCCGGCCGGGGCCAGCCGCGTGGTCGTGAACGACGCCGACCTCGCGGACGAAGGGCGGCTGCTCGCCGGGGAGCTGAAGCTCCGGTACGCGGGGACAGGCGAGGCCCGCGCCGGGGACGTACAACTGGCGCTCACCGACGAGAAGGCCGGAGCCGAGTCGTACACGATGGCTGTCAGGGACGGGCGGGTGCGGATCAGCGGGCCCGCCGACGCAGGCGTGTTCTACGGGACGCGCACCCTCAAGCAGGCGGTGCGGGCGGACGGTGCGGCGCCCGAGGGGGTCGTACGGGACAGTCCGGCGAAGCCGCAGCGCGGGTTCATGCTGGACATCGCGCGCAAGCACTTCACGGCCGGGTGGATCGAGGACCGGATCCGCGAGCTGGGGGACCTGAAGTACAACCAGCTCGGCCTGCACTTCTCCGACGACCAGGGCTTCCGGATCGAGTCCGACAAGCACCCCGAGGTCGTCTCGGAGCAGCATCTGACCAAGGCCGAGGTGCGCCGCATCCTCGACCTCGCCGCGAGCCGGCACATCACCGTCGTCCCCGAGATCGACTCGCCGGGCCACCTGGGTGCGGTGCTCGACGCCCACCCCGAGCTGCAGTTGCGCAGCGCGAGCGGTTCTGCCCCGCAGGGGACCGTCGACATCTCCAAGCCCGCCGCGGCGGTCCTCGTGGACGAGCTGCTGAACGAGTACGCGGAGCTGTTTCCCGGGCGGTACTGGCACCTCGGCGCCGACGAGTACCGGGCGCTGATGGTCTCCAACCCCGAGGCGACCTATCCGCAGCTGGCCGCGGCCGCGCAGAAGAAGTACGGGGCGAACGCGGGCGTCGCGGACCTGGCGACCGGCTGGCTCAACGACCGCGCCAAGCTGATGCGGGGGCACGACCGGACGACGCGGGCCTGGAACGACGGCTTCTTCGCCGGGGGTGCCGTCCAGCCCGCCGACGACATCCAGGTCGCGTACTGGACGGGCAAGGAGATCGGCGCCCGTGAGCCGGCCGAGTATCTGCGGGCGGGCCGCGAGGTGATCAACTACAACGACGAGTTCCTCTACTACGTCCTCGGCCAGCCCAACCAGTTCGTCTACCCCACCGGCCAGCGCATCTACGAGCAGTGGACCCCCCTCGTCCTGCGTGGCACGACCCCGGTCTCCAAGGAGTATGACGACCAAATCCTCGGCGGCTCCTTCGCGGTCTGGTGCGATCTCGCGAACTCTCAGACCCAGGACCAGGTGGCCTCGGGGATCCGGATGCCGGTGCGGGCGCTGGGGCAGAAGCTGTGGGATCCGCGGACGCCGGGAGCGTCATGGGGTGAGTTCACCGAACTGGCTCAGAAGCTGGGCTGATGCCGAGTCGGTGCGGTTGGGATGAGTTGACCGTTTAGGTAGCGAACGGTCGTGCGACTGTGATGGATTTGAGCCCGAGAAGATCCGCGATGCCGGGGGAGCCGGAATGGGTTACTGGGGGTACTACGTCGTCGGCAAGAGCGAGTCACCACTCGCCGAGCTGGACGCGTTGGCGGAGGCCAAGGGGCTGACGCTGCACGAGAGGGCCGACGACGGCTGGCAGGTCTGGGAGTACCCGATCGAGGACGGCACCGGTGATGTCGGGAGCATGAGCCACCTCGCTCAGGAGACGGGCGCGCCCGCGCTCTTCGGGTACGTCATGGACAGTGCCTGCGTGATCGTCGAGGCCGCCGCGCCGGAGAGCGTGGCGTGGACGACCTGCCTGGCGCGGGACGCGATGGCCGGTTATGTGGGGGATGCCGAGAACGGGCTGACGGTCGAGGACTACTTCCTTGAGCCGCGCGACGCCGCCGAGCGGGCGGTGGCCTGGGCCGCAGCGGCGGGCCGTACGGCGGAGGAGGAGCAGCTTCTCGAGGTGTTCACGGCGGACGCGGACCCGTCGGCCGAGATGCTCTTCTTCCAGTTCCTGGACCGGCTCGGGGTGATGCGCGGCTGAGTGGCGGCCAGATCCGGCCACTCCGTACTGTGACGCTCTGGCCACGGAGGACGCAGTAAGGGGAAGTGCGGGCTCCGCAACAAGAGGCGCCCCACCGTAGGGAGGCGTGGATGAGCCTGGTGGAACTGATCGCTCAGGCCGACGAACGCGGTCTCGCCGCCAGCGGTCTGGCATGCCTGGACCGCTGCATACCCTTGCTGGGCGGTGACGACGAGGTACTGCGCCCGCTGTGGGCGAGCCTCGCCGAGGGCGCGGAGGCCGGGAACTGGGGCGAGCGCGTGGAGCGGGCCCGGGCGGAGCTGGACGCCTCTCAGGCTCCGGATGCCCTGGAAGCCTCCGAGGGCGAGGCCGCCGCGCTCGCCCATCGCATGCTCGACGCCGCGCCCGTGGAGCGCTCCGCCGAGAACCTGCGCGAATGGGCCGACGCCTGCTCCGTAGCCGCCCTCCAGGTGCACCGGCTGCTGGACGCCGCGGACGACGGCGCGGCCTCGGTGTCGGCCCGCCGCGAGGGCCGTACGCAGGACATGTCGCCCCTCGTCGCCGCCGAACTGCGCCGCCAGATCGCCATACTCGAACTGCTGTCCGGCGGCGGCGCCGCGAGTCTGCGGCAGGCGCTTGACCTGTCGACGGAGGGGCGGCGCGTATTGCGCGCGGTCGTGTCCCGGCGGGCCCGCGGGCGGGTCTGAGAGGCGACCTCAGAAGGCTGCCCCATATGTGTGCGCTGTGACATTTCTGGACGTCCCGGCGCTGATCGTCTCGGGGGGCAGGCCCAGGGCACGCCTTCGAGGTGATCCATGACGCGTGGCGCGGATCTCGGTACGAACTCGGTGCGAACGAGGACAGTGTTGGGCCAGGCAGGCGAACCCCGCCGCGGACAGGCGGCCGACGGGGAACTGGGCATGGCCGTCGCGCGGGCGCAGGAGGGCGACGAGGACGCCTTCTCGGTCGCGTACCGGCTGGTGCAGCCCGGACTGCTCGGCTATCTGCGCGGCCTGGTCGGCGATGACGCGGAGGACGTGGCCTCGGACGCCTGGCTGGAAATCGCCCGGGATCTGGGGCGGTTCCGCGGGGACGGCGCCGGATTCCGCGGCTGGACCGCGACCATCGCCCGGCACCGGGCGCTCGACCATCTGCGGCGGCAGAAGACCCGGCCGCGGCCGTCGGCGCTGGAACAGGACGTCCTCGGACTCCCCGGCGGACACGACACACACGAGCAGGCGCTGGAGACCATCTCCACGGAGCACGCCCTGGAGCTGGTCTCGCGACTGCCGCGCGACCAGGCCGAGGCCGTGCTGCTGCGGGTCGTGGTCGGCCTCGACGGTCCCGCCGCGGCGCGTGTGCTGGGCAAGCGCCCTGGAGCGGTACGTACTGCCGCATACCGGGGCTTGAAGACGCTTGCTCGCCAGTTGGGCGCCGAAGGTGTGACGGATGACGGCCCGAGGACGCTGGGGGAGTCGGGATGAACGGCAACCGAGCTTTGGGCAAGGGTGGACGCGGACATGGGTGAACGACACGACGCACCCACCCTTGAAGAGCTCCTCGCCGCCGCCGTACGCGCCGACTCCCTCGACCCCCGCGCCGAGGACCGTGCCCTCGCCGCCTTCCGCACCGCCCGCCAGTCGGGAGCCCATCGCGCGCGCACCCGGCGGCGGGACGACTGGCGGCCGCGGGCCCACCGCAGACTCGGGCGCTCGCTGCGGGCGACGCTGGCCGCGCTGTTGGCGAGCGCGACCCTCGGCGGGGTGGCCATCGCGTCGATCGGCTCGGTCGGCTCGATCGGTACCCCGGACGACGGCGGCGACGTACCGCGGCCCTCGAAGAGCGCGCCGGACCGGATCGCGGAGGATCCCGCGGTCGGCCCGGGGGCACCCGGGCAGAGCGACGGTTCCTCGGCCACGCCCTCCGACCGTGCGTCCTCCGCACGGGACCACGAGGCCGGGCCGTCAGGTGAGCCGGTCAAGAAGCCGGGCTCATCGGACCCCCATACGGGCGACAGGCCGACCACTCCGAATCAGCCGACCACACCAGACCTGCCGGCCACCCCGAAGCAACCGACCGCTCCGGACCAGTCGGCCACTCCGAGCCAGCCGGCCGCCCCGAATCACCCGACCGTGCCGAGCGAGCCCGGTAAGACAGTCACACCTTCGAAGGAACCCGGCGACGACCCCACCAAGGGCCCGAAGGACTGATCCGGCACCGATCGGCCACTCACCCGATGCGGCGATGCGGCCGGAGAACTACGGCGGTGTGCCGGGGGAGAAATGGTGGTGTGCCCGGAGAAAGTGTGTGGCCCGGGGTCTGCGACGGCAACGTGACCACGGCCGATGGCAACGGCCGGGGCCGCCACCCCCCACAGGAGAGGCCCCGACCGTCGCGCGGCACGGGCCGCGCGGCGACCCGTACTCTCTACAGCGCCGGAGGTGCGTTTTCTGTCACACCCCGGCTCGGAGCGAGTTGCTTGTACGTTGTACGCACATGGACGCCAGGTGCTTTCTGGCCGTACCGTGCATTTCGCGCCGGATGCGGGGCAGGACCGCATCCAACAACTGAGGAACGACGACAGCGAGAACCCGGTCCGCGAGAGCGGCGCCGGCTTAGGCGCAAAAGGGGCGCGCGTGCTGGGGGACGACGCGGAGCTGACCGCCGCGGTGCTTGCGGCACAGGACGGGGACGAGACCGCTTTCCGGACTGTGTACCGAGCCGTGCACCCACGGCTGCTCGGCTACGTACGGACGCTGGTCGGCGAACCGGACGCCGAGGACGTCACATCCGAGGCCTGGCTGCAGATCGCCCGCGATCTCGAACGGTTCAGCGGAGACGCCGACCGCTTCCGCGGCTGGGCGGCCCGGATCGCCCGCAACCGCGCCCTGGACCACATACGGATGCGCGGCCGGCGCCCGGCGATCGGCGGCGACGAGACCGAGCTCACCGGGCGGGCGGCCGAGTCCGACACCGCAGGTGAGGCCATCGAGGCGCTCGCCACCGGCCACACGCTGTCCCTCATAGCCCAGCTCCCGCAGGACCAGGCGGAGGCCGTCGTACTGCGCGTCGTCGTCGGCCTGGACGCGAAGACCGCCGCCGAGACGCTGGGCAAGCGCCCGGGAGCCGTCCGAACGGCGGCGCACCGCGGTTTGAAGCGGCTCGCGGAGCTGCTCGGCGCGGATCCGGAATCCACCGGCGCCCTGAGCGCCGTACCACCCCAAAGAGAGCCGCGCAGCGACGCGGTGTCGTCCGCAGGTGTGACGCATATGCGTTCGCGGACGCAGAAGGACATGTGATGGCCGACGAGCAGTACAAGTGGTTGGACCGCAGTGCCGCGGAACGACTGCTGCGCGGAGAGCCACTCGAAAGCGTCGGCGCCGACGACCGCGATCAGGCCGACCGGCTCGTCCGCGCACTGGGCGCGCTGACCGCCGAACTCCCGCCGACCAGCGCGGAACTCCCGGGCGAGGCCAATGCGTTGGCCGCCTTCCGCAAGGCGCGCACCGTCCGCGACGAGGAGCACGCGACCTTCGGGCACCGCCACACGGCCAGCTCCGCCGACGCGGGACTCGTCCGCCTCGACCGTGCCTCGGCGGATCGTCGCGGTCGGTCCCGCCTGGCCCGCCCGCTGCGTTACGGGCTCGCGGCCACGCTGGCCGCCGGGATGCTCGGCGGGGCGGCGGTCGCCACGCCCGGAGTGCTGCCGTTCACCGACGACGATCCGGAACCCGGGGCGACGGTGACCGCGCCCGAAAAGCCGAGGCGTCCGCTGATCACCCCGTCCCCCGGCAAGACAGGGGGCGGCGCCCCCGCGGTTCCGGAACCGGACGGCGACGCGGGCGCCCCGACCGGCGACGGCTCCCCCTCGGCTCCGGGCACCGACGACAGGCCCGAGAAGACGCCGCGGAACACGACCCCGCAGCCCGGAGGGGGCGACGCCGGCAACGAGGCGCGCTCCCAGGACTGGTGGAAGAAGGTCACCGCCGACTGCCGGGACGTCCGCGACGGCAAGAAACTCGCGCCCGACCGCAGACGCAGCCTGGAGGACGCGGCGAGCGGGCCCGAGCGCGTACAGCAGTACTGCACGAATGTCCTCAAGCAGTCCGAAGCCCACGACGACGCGCCCCAAGGGAACGGGCAGGGCTCGGATGACGACGGGGACGACTCCGACGACGGTGACCACCCTGGTGGCGACAAGAAGAAGGGGAAGGGAGGGAAGGGCGGCAAGGACGGGAAGGGCAACGACGACGAGCCCGGTGACATAACCCCGACCTACTTCACGCCGACCGGCGACGCCCCGACCCGCGACGTCCGGCGCCGTGCCATCCCGGCCCGCACCTCCACCTCCGTCCAGGTGACCACTCCCGGCGGAGAGACGTGGACCTTGGCCTCAGCCGGCGGCACGGCTCCGCGATCCTTTACTCCATCATGGCCCTGACCTGCGTTTTCGCACGCCCGCAAAGGTCTGCTGCGCAGGGTGTGACACTTTTGGCGGCGGTAGCGCAGTATTAAGTGAGCCGACTGGTCATCGGCTGGCGCACGAGCCGGGGTTCCCCCCGTACCCATGGCTCAGTGCACATTGGCGCGGGCGGGACACGTTCCCCCGGTCCCGCCCGCGCCCCACTCTCCTCGCCGCCTCCCGACCCCGGCGCTCACCAGTAGACGACGACCTTGTCGCCGCTCCTCACCTGTGCGAACAACGCCGCGATCTTCGCCTCGTCCCGAACGTTCACACAGCCGTGCGAGGTGCCGTTGTAGCCGGTCGCCGCGAAGTCCGAGGAGTAGTGGACCGCCTGGCCGCCGCTGAAGAACATGGCGTACGGCATGGGGGTGTCGTACAGCGTCGACACATGGTGGCGCGACTTGAAGGTGACGTTGAACCGACCTTCCCGCGTGGGCGTGTACTGCGAGCCGAAGCGCACATCCATCGTCGAGAGGGTCCTGCCGTCGATCATCCAGCGCAGCGTGCGGCTCGTCTTGCTGATGCACATCACGCGGCCCGTCATACAGCGCGGGTCGGGCTTCGCAGCCGGCTGGTCGCCCGCCGCGTACAGCTCCCACTTGCCCGGCTCGGACGTCATGTTCAGCAGCCGCCGCCAGGTCACGGAGTCCGTCTGCCCGGTCTGCGGCAGCCCCCGCTTGCCCTGGAAGCCCTTGACGGCGGCGACCGTCGCCGGGCCGTACGTCCCCGTCGGGGCCTGGAAGAACCAGGCGATCTGACGCAGCCGGGCCTGCACCTCGCGTACGTCTCTGCCCTGGTCGCCGCGCGCCCAGAGCACCTTGGGAGGCGGCGCCGGGGGCTTCGTGGCCTCGTCGTCCTTGGCGGGCTGGGCAGGCTTCTCGGGACTCGGGAGCTTGGGGTCGTCGGGGGTCTCGACCGGCGCCGTCGAGATGTGTATCGGGTCCGGCTCGGCGGACGTACCGGACGGGCCGGACGTACCGGCGGTCTGGACCGTGCAGCCGCTCACCGCAGCAAGCACCACGACAGCCGTGACTGATCTCCACATGCCTGGAGTACGCATTTGGTCCCCCCGTTGCTCACCGCGCACTTTGAGAGGTTTCCCGGGGGTGCTTGGGCGCGAACTACGGGGCATGGTGGTGACCGGGCGCGTGGTTGCACGCGGTTGTGACCGGGGTCTCGTCCGGGCTGTGAGCAAGCTCCTAGCCTGGGACTCTCCACCGGTCGCACGGCCACCACTACAGTCCGTGGCGAGGGTCGTCTGTACTGGCGAGTATGTGAAGCAAGCGGAGGCACACACCATGGCGCGCGAGTCTGAGTCCCGACTGCCCATCGAGCCGGTGTACGGGCCGGACGACCTGGAGGGCTGGGACCCGGCCGAGAAGCTGGGAGAGCCGGGCCGCTACCCGTTCACGCGAGGCGTCTACCCGTCGATGTACACGGGCCGCCCCTGGACGATGCGCCAGTACGCCGGTTTCGGCACGGCCACCGAGTCCAACGCCCGCTACAAGCAGCTCATCGCCAACGGCACGATGGGTCTGTCCGTCGCCTTCGACCTGCCCACCCAGATGGGCCACGACTCGGACGCCCCGATCGCGAGCGGCGAGGTCGGCAAGGTGGGCGTGGCGATCGACTCGATCGACGACATGCGGGTGCTGTTCGGCGGGATCCCGCTGGACAAGGTGTCCACGTCGATGACGATCAACGCGCCTGCCTCCCTGCTCCTGCTCCTGTACCAACTCGTCGCGGAGGAGCAGGGAGTCAGCGCCGACCAGCTGACGGGCACGATCCAGAACGACGTGCTCAAGGAGTACATCGCGCGCGGCACGTACATCTTCCCGCCCAAGCCCTCCCTGCGCCTGATCGCGGACATCTTCAAGTACTGCAAGACCGAGATCCCGAAGTGGAACACCATCTCGATCTCCGGCTACCACATGGCCGAGGCGGGCGCCTCACCCGTGCAGGAGATCGCCTTCACGCTGGCGGACGGCATCGAGTACGTACGCACGGCGGTCGCGGCCGGGATGGACGTGGACGACTTCGCCCCCCGCCTCTCCTTCTTCTTCGTGTCGCGTACGACGATCCTGGAGGAGGTCGCCAAGTTCCGTGCGGCGCGGCGCATCTGGGCCCGGGTGATGCGGGACGAGTTCGGCGCGAAGAACCCGAAGTCGCTGATGCTGCGCTTCCACACGCAGACGGCGGGCGTGCAGCTGACGGCCCAGCAGCCGGAGGTGAACCTGGTCCGCGTCGCCGTCCAGGGCCTGGCCGCCGTGCTGGGCGGCACCCAGTCCCTGCACACCAACTCCTTCGACGAGGCCATCGCCCTGCCCACCGACAAGAGCGCCCGCCTCGCGCTCCGTACGCAGCAGGTGCTGGCGTACGAGACGGATGTGACGGCGACGGTCGACCCGTTCGCGGGCTCGTACGTGATCGAGAAGATGACGGACGAGGTGGAGGCCGCGGCCGTCGAACTGATGGCGAAGGTCGAGGAGTTGGGCGGCGCCGTCAACGCCATCGAGCACGGCTTCCAGAAGGGCGAGATCGAGCGCTCGGCGTACCGCATCGCCCAGGAGACGGACGCCGCCGAACGGGTCGTCGTCGGCGTCAACCGCTTCCAGCTCGACGAGGAAGAGCCGTACGAGCCCCTCCGGGTGGACCCGGCGATCGAGGCCCAGCAGGCGGAGCGGCTCGCGAAGCTGCGGGCCGAGCGGGACCAGGGGGCGGTGGACGCGGCGCTTACGGAGCTGAAGAAGGCTGCCGAGGGCACGGACAACGTCCTCTACCCGATGAAGGACGCGCTGAGGGCTCGCGCGACGGTGGGCGAGGTGTGCAACGCGTTGCGGGAGGTTTGGGGGAATTACGTGCCGAGCGACGCGTTCTGAGCCCGGTGACTCGCTGACCGGCGGCGGGCGCCGAACCGGGCCCAATACTCGGCCAGCCCCTCCGCCGTCTCGCCTGCCCAGCCGACGTACCCGTCCGGGCGGATCAGGAACACGCCGGTGCCGTACGGCTCGTACGGTGGGATGTGGATCGTGTGCACCAAGTCGCTGTCCAGGTGCGGAAGTTCGGGGCTCCTGCCCACCGTGAGCAACGTCCAGTGCGGCCCCCGGAACGCGTCGAAGAGCCGTACGCCGCCCCGCCTGCCGTCCGGAGCGCGGTCGCCCGCCTGCAAGGCGTCCTCCGGGAGATCGGTGCGGGTCTCCACCGCCAGAGAGCAGCCCCGGTAACCCAGGCCGAGCTGCTGCGTGGCCTCGCCGCGTCGGGTCTCGCCCCGGTGGACGCTGGTCGTCAGGGCCAGCATCCCGGCCGCCACCGGCAGCCGCTCCTCCTCGTACGAGTCGAGGAGGGAGTCCGGTGCATCGCCCCGCAGGACGGCACCGAGCTTCCAGCCCAGGTTGTACGCGTCCTGGACGCTGGTGTTGAGGCCCTGGCCGCCGGCCGGTGAGTGGACGTGGGCCGCGTCCCCCGCGAGGAACACCCTGCCCTCCTGGAACTGGTCCGCCATCGCGGCACGTGGCCGGAAGTCCGAGGCCCAGCGGACCTCGGTCACGGCGTCGGGCTCGAGATGAGTGCGGGCGGCGACGAGCTTGCGGATGCCTTCCAGAGACAGGTCGGGGGTGGCGGCCGGGTCCTCGAAGTTGGCCACGAGCTGGAAGTCCTCGATGCCCGGGAGCGGCCAGACGGCCAGGAAACCCTCGCCGTCGGCGGGCGGGAAGATGTGCAGGTTGTCGCGGTCGAGTCCGGTGATGCGGACGTCCGCCACCAGCGTCGGGCTCGGGTCCACCGTCTCGCCGGTCATGCCGATGCCGAGCAGTCGGCGCACGGTGGAGCGTCCGCCGTCGGCGGCCACCGCGTACCGGGCCCGCACGGGGCCGCCGGTCGTGAAGGTCGCCGTCACGCCGTCCGCGTCCTGCGTGAGCCCGGTCAGTTCCCGCCCGAACGCCACGCCTCCGCCCAGCTCACCCAGCCGCGCGAAGAGGATCTCCTGCGTACGCCACTGCGGGACCATCCACGACCCGGCGTACGGAACCGCCTCGGTGGGGGCCACCTCGTCGAACATCCGGTGCTCGCCCTGCCGCTTCCCGTCCTGCCAGATCACCCCGGCGGGGTACGGGCCGCCATGCGCGCGGATCGCGTCCAGTACGCCGAGGTCGTCGAAGACCTCCATCGTGCGCGGCTGCATGCCCTTGCCGCGCGAGCCGGGGAAGAGTCCGTCTGCCCGCTCGACGACGAGGGCGTGTACCCCGCGCCGGGCCAGGTCGCAGGCGAGGGTGAGGCCGGTGGGGCCTGCGCCGATTACCAGCACATCGGTGGCGCTTTCCTTAACGCTGTTAAGTTCCATGGAGTGAGGGTCTCCTTAACGCTGTTAAGTTGTCAAGGGGTGCCGCTGGACGAGGTCCGGATAGGGTGCGGACGTGGCTGTGGCGAAGAAGATCGACCGGGCGCTGGTGGCCGACACCGCGCTACGGCTGCTGAACGAGGTCGGCCTCGAAGGTCTCACCCTGCGCGCCATCGCCAAGGAACTGGACGTCAAGGCGCCCGCCCTGTATTGGCACTTCAAGGACAAGCAGGCGCTGCTGGACGAGATGGCGACCGAGATGCTCCGGCGGATGAACGCCGACCTCGGCGAGTTTCCGGCACGGTGGCAGGACGCTGTCAGCGCCGCGATGCGCGGACTGCGCGCGCATCTGCTGCGCTACCGCGACGGCGCCAAGGTGTACAGCGGTACGCACTTCACGGACATCTCGTACGCGGAGCCGATGGAGCGCCACCTCCGGGTGCTCACGAACGAGGGCTTCACTCCGGCCCGCGCCGCCCGTGCCTGGTTCACCGCGGCCAGCTACACCATCGGCTACGTCATCGAGGAGCAGGCGATGGGGCCCGACCCGGCCAAGGGCGGCGAGGGTTACGACCTCGCGGCCCGTGCCGAACGGCTCGCCGCGTACCCGCTCGCCGTGGCCGCGGGTGAGGAGATGTTCCGCGACCACGACCGCGGCTTCGAGGAAGGCCTCGCAGCGATCATCGCCGGGATCGACGCGACGCTGCGAGGCTCTTGACGAGCAATCAGCGAGACCCGTCCGGCGAAGGTCCGTTCAGCGGCGAGGCCTCGACAGTGCCGAGCGCAGTCGGGGCCCGATGCGGTCCTCGACCAGGCGGTTCAGCAGCCACGCCAGAAGCAGCATCGTGGCGATCGTCAGGAGCAAGGTCGCGGACGAGGGGATGTTCAGGGTCTGGTGGTAGGCCTTGATGGCTACCCAGCCGAGGTGCTCGTGGACCAGGTAGAAGGGGTACGTCAGCGCGCCCGCGACCGTCAGCCAGCGCCAGTGGGCCCAGTTCAGCCAGCCCAGGGCGATCGCGGCCACCGCGATGAAGCCGAAGGTGACGACCAGGATGATGCCGGACGAGGTGCGGTAGGAGAAGAAGTCCGGGTTGGGGGCGTGCCACAGGCTGGACACCGCGTAGTGCTGGCCGATCAGCCAGCTGACGCCCACGATGCCCCAGGCGTACGCGTCGTGGCGGTCGCGGTGGATGAGGTAGAGGCCGATGCCGCCGATGAAGAACGGCGCGTACTCGGGCATCAGGACCAGGTCGAGCAGCGGTTCGTTCGCCGCCTGGGCGATCGCCGCGGCCATGGTCCAGCCCGCGCAGAACAGGATGATGCCCTGGCGGTTCGCGCCCGGCATGACGACGCACAGCGCGAACAGCGCGTAGAAGCGGACCTCCGCCCACAGCGTCCAGCAGACGCCCAACACCCGGTCCACGCCCAGGGGTTGCTGCATCATCGTCAGGTTCAGCAGCGCGTCGCTCGGTGAGACGGCCTTGTACGCCACCACCGGCAGCGCGAAGACCATCGTCACCAGGATCACCGCCGCCCAGTACGACGGCAGCAGCCGTGACGCACGCGAGGCGAAGAACGAACGCAGCGGCCGTCCCCAGCCGCTCATGCAGATGACGAAGCCGCTGATGACGAAGAAGATGTGTACGCCGAGGCAGCCGTACGCGAACCACTCATGCAGAGTGGGGAACTGTAACTTCGCGGAGGAGCCCCAGGCCTTGGCGACCTCGCCGTCGCGGCCGCCGTAGTGGTAGGCGGCGACCATCAGCGCGGCGATCAGCCGCAGTCCGTCGAGCGCGCGAAGGCGCGAGGCGCGGGGCCGGGCGATGATCCGGGGCGATGGCGTGCCGCCCGTTCCTGTACTGACGGTGGCGGTGCTGTGGGGAGCAGTGCCGTGGGGGGAGGTGCTGTGGGGGGAGGTGCCAGCCTCCGACGAGGCCGTCGGGGCGGGCTTTGTGTTGACCGAAGTCATCCGAGAGTTGCCCTCTTGAGCGATCGGGCGCGACGGGCCACGCGGCGTACGGTGGCGTTGCGCGGGATGAAGGCCAGTTGGGTCGGCACCGCGCCGGGTAGGGCCAGCGAGGTGAGCCGTCGGCGCTTGAAGTAGCGCCACGTATGGCCGTTGAGGTGGCGCGACAGATACCGCTCGGCGGCCGGTCGCAGATCCGGGTAGATCTTGGACTGCATGGCGTAGCCCACCGCCCGCAGCAGTTCGGTCAGTTGGTCCGTGCCGAGCCCCTTTCGCTGCTCGGTGACCGCCTTCTGGTCCGTCAGCTCCGGCAGCATGGCGTCCACGATCGTCACGGGGACGCGATTGCTGTTCTCGTACGGCGTGAGACGTTCCAGCAGCGTCTCCGTGCCGATCCGGGCGACGGGAAGGCCGTACAGCGCCGAGGCGGTGAGCAGTGCCGTGGAGAAGCAGCCGGCGACCAGCGCGGGCCGCATCCGCTGATAGAGGACCTCGGCGAGGACCGGGGTGTCCAGCACCGTGAGGTCGGCGCCGAGCTTCTCGGCCTCCTTCTCCAGGGCGCGCGACCAGCGGGCGGGTGCGCTGGGGTGCGGCTTGAACACCACGCGCTGGTGGCCGAGCTGGACGGCGCCCTTCAGCATCCGTACGTGTAGGTCCTCTTCCTGCTCGGCGGTCAGGATGCCGAGCGCGGAGAGGTACTGGCCGAGCAGCAGGGCCGGCTCTTCGATGACGGGCAACTCGTCACCCGTGTCGATGAGCTCGGCGAGCACCTTGGTGAACGCGTCCGTCGGCACGATCTCCGGCTCGACGCCGAACTCGGTGAGCAGCAGCGGCTTCAGGTCCGGAACCAGGTCGAGGTGGAGGAGCCGGTCGATGCGCGTGCCGACCAGCGGGTCGATCTTGCTACGGGTGGGGCCGTAACTCATCAGACCGTCGGCGTAGACCGTGATGGGCGCGCCCGTGAAGATCTGCGCGACGCCGAGCGCCGGGTTCACCTGGATCGACTCGACGGCCAGCTCGATGTCGTCGTCACCGAGGTTCCAGGCGAGCCGCAGATGGCGCTCCCACAGCGGTACGTCGTTGATGCGCGGCGACCAGCCGCCCGGGTGGAAAGGGGAGATGGTCTCGTTCCAGGAGACCACCTCGTCGAACCGGCCGCGCAGACGCTCGAAGCCGGGCATCTCGTCGATGCCCGGCGAAGTCTCGGGCGTCGCCGAGTTGTTGGAGACCAGCAGGATGCGCCGGTCGGCAGGGCGGAAGCAGTCGGCGTCGACCGCCGCCGCCAGCGTCGCCGTGCCGTACAGCGTCGACGCCATGAAGATCTGGGTGGTCACGCGGCCACCCCCGCGGACACCGGACGGCGGCGCAGCCGGCGCAGCCGCGTCGCGCGCTGTACGTCCATGGAGTCGAGGGCCTCGTCGAGGACGTCCTGCGGCATACGCCGCAATGCGACGGCACTCATCGACTTCAGTTTCCGTGCCACGGGAGGCTCGAACCTTTCGATGGAACCCAGGTGATGGGAAATAATTGCACAGTAGGTCCGAACGGCCTTCGGCAGGAGTTTATCCGCCTCCCGGTCCTCGGCCGTTTCCCGTACGACCTGGTCGAATGCGCGGATGAAATCCAGCTGCCGTACGTCCCCGATCTGCGTCAACGAGGACGAAACCCCGCGCCGGTAGAAGACGCCGAGCAGTCCCACCACACCGAACGACTCGGCCTCGCGGTGCAGCTTCCAGATCCACGGCCGGTCCTCGGCGGTGCGCAGTCCGTCGGTGAAGTGCAGCACACCCCGGTCGACCAGGCGGCGGTGGTAGATGCCCGCCCAGGCGTACGCGTAGTCCACGGCCGTGGAGCGGTCGGCGGGCAGGATCGCCTCGCGCGGGTTCAGCACGACACCGCGCCTGCCGTGCGGGAAGCGGTGGATCGAGCGGGCCCGCGCGGTCGTCTGGACATGGTCGGTACGGACGAAGTCGACGCCCAAGTCCTCGATGGCGGCGAGGAGTTGCTCGTAGTACCCGGGCGCGAGCCAGTCATCGCCGTCGAGGAACGTCAGATACTCGCCGCGTGCCGCGTCGATCCCCGTGTTGCGCGCGGTCGCCAGACCCCCGTTCTGCTCGTGTCTGACGTACACGGCACCCTGGAGCTCGCGCTCCGCGCGCGCGAGAATGTCCGGTGTCTCGTCGCGCGAGCAGTCGTCGACGAGAATGAATTCGAAGTCCTGACGCGCGTTGGCACGCAGACTCCTCAGGGTGTCGGGTGCGTATTGCTGCACGTTGTAGAACGGCACGATGACGGAGAGCTTGACCACCCACGTGACGTTAGGCGGCGGCCCGGCATTCGTCTTGACCGATGGTGAGATGTCAGGTGAACGACGCGTGGCGGAATGGTGAACCCAGCCTTTTCCTGCGCGGATCCGGGCCTGATTCGCCATTCGGCGATGTGCTGTTAACCCTTTGTTGCATTTAGGTTGGGCTGCGCCTCGGAATCGCTTCCTAGCGTCTTCGGTGTGCCAGCAAGTACCTCGAACTCTCTGCGAGTAGCCGTTCTCGCGGATTCCGATACCCGGTGGAAATGGGGCGCGCTCACCGCGAACCGCATCGCACCGGCCGAATCGGACATCCGCCTCGACGGTTATCTCCTGCGCGGCCGTGCGACCCCCACCGCCCGCCAGCTCCAAGAGGTCGGCGTCCGCGCGGACTCGCTCCGCGAGGTCACCGGTGTCGAATTCCTGCGAACCCTGCGGGAAGCGGAGTACGACATCGTCGTGCTCGCCCTCGTCGGCGGCGCCGTCCAGGCGATGCTGCACGGACTCGGGCACGCCTGGCGGGAGCGCACGAAGCGGCCCGTGGTCGTCACCGGTTACGTCGGCGTCGTCTACGAGAAGCTCGCCGACGGGCTGCTGCTGCGGCACGGCGCGGACCTCGTCCTCGCCAACTCCCGCCAGGACGCGGAGCGATTCACCGCCGTGTACGAGGGAGTGGGCGCCGACGCCTCCTCCGTGACCGAGGTCGCGCTGCCCTTCCTCGGCGGAGCCGCGTACGAGAAGCACGACCCGTACACCGTGGTCTTCGCCGCGCAGCCCTCCGTGCCGGAGAGCCGCAAGGACCGTATGTACCTGCTGGAGCGGCTCGTCAAGCACGCACGGCTGCACCCGGACCGCGAGGTCCTGCTGAAGCTGCGCTCCAAGCCCGGCGAGCACACCACGCACATCGAGGAGCAGCCCTACCAGAAGCTGGCGCAGCGCCTGGACCTGCCCGCCAACTTCCGCCTCGTGTACGGGCACATGGGCGAGGTCCTCGACCGCACCGACCTGCTGGTCACCGTCAGCTCGACGGCCGCGCTGGAATCCCTGCACCGGCGCATCCCCACGGTCCTGCTCACGGACCTGGGCGTGCGCGAGTCGCTGGGCAACCACCACTTCGTCGGCTCCGGGTGCCTCGCCTCCTGGGACCAGCTCGACACCGGGCACAAGCCCTCGCCCGACCAGGAGTGGGTGGCCCGGCAGGGCGTCGCCGCCGAGGGAGGCTCGTACGAGAGGGCCTTCGACACGGCCCGTACGCGCATCGCCGAGCTGCTCGACAAGGGCGAACTCCCTTCCCTCGCCCCCTACTACACGCCCGTCACCGCCCCCGGCTATCTGCCCGGCATCCTCGCCCGCCACCACCTCGCCCCGGACGGCAGCCCGCTGCCCGGCGCACCCGCCGCCGACACCGAGCCGGGACCCGTACGGCAGATCGTGCGCCGGGCGGCGCGGGGTGCCTACCGGCACGGGGTGCAGCGCGTGGCGCCCGTCATCCGCCGGATGGGCGAGCTGTGAGCGCCCCCGAGCCGACGGGCGCGGGCGCCCCGAACCCCTCGCAAGGAGTACATGCCATGTCCAACTCGGAAGCGGGCCCAGCCACTTCGGTACCCCGCGTGCTCGCGGTGATCCCCGCCAGGGGCGGCTCCAAGGGCGTCCCCGCCAAGAACCTCCTCCCGGTCGGCGGTGTGCCGCTGGTGGCCCGTGCGGTGCGCGAGTGCCGTGCGGCCCGGCTGGTGACGGACGTCGTGGTGTCCACCGACGACCAGGCGATCGCCGCCGCCGCCCGCGAGGCCGGCGCGGAGGTCGTACTGCGCCCCGCCGCCATCGCCGGCGACACGGCCACCTCCGAGGCGGCCGTCCTGCACGCCATGGACGCGCACGAGGCGCTGCACGGCGCGGCGGTCGACGTGGTGCTCCTCGTGCAGTGCACCAGCCCGTTCATCGTCCGCGAGGACCTCGACGGGGTCGTGGGCGCGGTCGTGGAGAACGGCGCGGACACCGCGCTGACCGTGGCGCCCTTCCACGGCTTCATCTGGCGGGACGCGGACGACGACCCGGCCGTGGTCGACACCCAGGCCACCCAGGCTGTCGGCGGTGGCACGACCGTCGCCAACACCACGGCCACGGACGGCGGGTACGGCGTCAACCACGACAAGTCGTTCCGCCCGCGCCGCCAGGACCGGCCGCAGGACCTGCTGGAGACCGGCGCCGCGTACGCCATGAACGCCGCAGGGCTCCGCGAGCACAAGCACCGCTTCTTCGGCCGTACGGAACTCGTACGCACCGACCCGGCCCGCGTGCTGGAGATCGACGACCCGCACGACCTCGCCCGCGCCCGGGCGCTCGCGCCCCTCTTCGACGCGAACCGCCCCGGGACCCTCCCGACCGCCGCCGACATCGACGCGGTCGTCCTCGACTTCGACGGCACCCAGACGGACGACAGGGTGCTGATCGACTCCGACGGACGGGAGTTCGTCTCCGTGCACCGCGGGGACGGACTCGGTATCGCGGCCCTCCGCAAGAGCGGCCTGACGATGCTGATCCTGTCCACGGAGCAGAACCCGGTCGTCGCCGCCAGAGCCCGGAAGCTCAAGATTCCGGTGCTCCACGGCATCGACCGGAAAGACCTCGCATTGAAGCAGTGGTGCGAGGAGCAGGGCATCGCGCCTGAGCGCGTGCTCTACGTCGGCAACGACGTCAACGACCTCCCGTGCTTCGCCCTCGTGGGCTGGCCCGTGGCGGTCGCGAGCGCCCACGACGTCGTGCGCGGCGCCGCACGCGCGGTCACCACCGTTCCTGGCGGCGACGGCGCGATCCGAGAGATCGCCAGCTGGATCCTCGGTCCTTCTCTCGACTCCCTCGACAAGTAAGGAACTTCTCCACCATGAGCAACAACTCCCGTCTGCGCACCTTCGGTTCGAAGACCGCCGGCCCGGGCCACCCCGTCTACGTCGTCGGCGAGATCGGCATCAACCACAACGGTGAGCTCGAGAACGCGTTCAAGCTCATCGACGCGGCCGCCGAGGCCGGCTGCGACGCCGTGAAGTTCCAGAAGCGCACCCCGGAGATCTGCACCCCGCGCGACCAGTGGGACATCGAGCGCGACACCCCCTGGGGCCGCATGACCTACATCGACTACCGCCACCGCGTGGAGTTCGGTGAGGACGAGTACCGCCAGATCGACGAGTACTCCAAGTCGAAGAACATCGCCTGGTTCGCCTCCCCGTGGGACACCGAGGCCGTCGCCTTCCTGGAGAAGTTCGACGTCCCGGCCCACAAGGTCGCGTCCGCCTCCCTGACCGACGACGAGCTGCTGCGCTCGCTGCGCGCCACCGGCCGCACGGTCGTCCTCTCCACCGGCATGTCGACGCCGAAGCAGATCCGCCACGCGGTGGAGGTCCTGGGCTCGGACAACATCCTGCTCTGCCACGCCACTTCGACGTACCCGGCGAAGGCCGAAGAGCTCAACCTGCGCGTCATCAACACGCTGCAGGCCGAGTACCCGAACGTCCCGATCGGCTACTCCGGCCACGAGACGGGCCTGCAGACCACGCTCGCCGCGGTCGCCCTCGGCGCCACGTTCGTCGAGCGTCACATCACGCTGGACCGCGCGATGTGGGGTTCGGACCAGGCCGCGTCGGTGGAGCCGCAGGGCCTGCAGCGCCTCGTCCGCGACATCCGCACCATCGAGGCCTCCCTCGGCGACGGCATCAAGAAGGTGTACGACTCCGAGCTCGGCCCGATGAAGAAGCTGCGCCGCGTCTCCGGTGTCGTCGCCGAGGCGGAGATCGCCGCCGCCGCGGGCGAGCCGGTCTCGGTCTGATCCCGGCCACCACCAGTCCGTATCCACGGATCCCCCAGTCCGTACTCACGGAAGCGACGGTCATACGTCGATGAGCCCCCGCGCCGGATCAGCCGGCCCCCGCCCGGCCTCCCCACACACCCTCGCGTTCGTGGAGAGCCCGGTCCAACTCCTCAACGTCCTGGAGTGGGCACATGCCGACGCCCTCCGGGCGTCGGGGGAGTCGGGCGGGGCTGCGCCTGGCGCGGGGGGCGGGGGAGCGGCGCCCGCGTCCGGGGGTGCGGGGGCGACGCCCGCAGCGCAGTCGGCGTCGACGGCCCGGCCGGGGGACACCGGCCCGGTCGGCGGACCAGACCCCGGCTTTACGCCGGGGGAGGCGTTCGGCGAGCAGCCGGGGGCCACCCGTCCGGCCGATAGTGCGTTGCCCGGATCTGCGCCGGAGGCCGCCCGCCCAGCGGACGGGCCCGCGCCCGGCACTGCCGCCGACGTGGTCCACACCGGGCTCACCCTCGTCGTGCTCTCGCCCAACGACCCCATGACCCGTGGCCAGCTGCGCCGCATGGCGGAGCTTGCCCGGGGCGAGGGGCATGAGGTGCGGTGGGAGGAGGCTCGGGGTGGGGCTACCGCGCCGTTTCACACCGTGGGCGGGCTGGCGCCCATGTTGCGGCGGGCCAAGCGGATCGTCATGGGGGATCCGTTCTCCCGTTACGTGCAGCTTCTGCTCACTATTACCCGCGCTCGTGATCTCGTCGTCGTGGACGACGGGACCGCGACGATGGAGTTCGTTTCACAGCTCGCCCGTGGTGAGCGGCTGGTGCGCTGGCACCGACGCGGCGGGCGGCCTGGGCCGCGTGACCTGGTGTTCGGGCCGGTTTCGGCCTCGGCTCGACGTCGGCTCACGCCCGGTTCGGGGCGTCGCGTGGAGGTGTTCTCCTCCATGCCGATCACCGAGACGCCCCACGGCGTCCACGTCACCGCCAACGACTTCTCCTGGACCCGCGCCCGCTTCGGCCCGCCGCGCCTCACCAAGGGCGCCGACCTCGTGGGCACCTCCCTGGTGGAGACGGGCGTTGTGGACCCCGACCGCTACGTCGAAGCGGTGAAGGGCCTCACCAAGACCTACGGCGCGACCCGCTACTTCGCGCACCGCCGCGAAAGCACCGAGAAACTCCACCGGCTGGCCGTCGAAACCGGCCTGGAGATCGTCCGCCCGGACCTCCCTCTCGAACTGATCGCCCGCCGCGGCCCCATAGGCCGTACGATCCTCAGCTTCCCCTCGACGGTCGTCCACACCCTCCCGCTGGCGCTCGTCGGCACCGAAGTCCGCGTCGCCGTCTTCGACATCGACCCGGCCTGGCTCACGGCCACCGCCTCCCCGCGGGCGCAGGGCTTCCTGTCGGGGGTCACGGGGACGGCTCGGGACGTCCACCGGCTGTCGGCGGTGACGACCGCGATCTGAGGTAGGCCCAGATGGCGATCTGAGGCGGGCCGGCGCGGGCTCAGTGCGAGCCCAATGCCGGCGCTCAGTGGGGCTTGCGCGCCAGCAGGAAAGCGCGCGGCAACTTCTCGTTCTCGTGCGGCTCGCGGATGACCTCGGCGTGCATGACGAGTCCGGCCTTGTCGATGAGCTCGGTCACGTTCTCGGGGCGCCGCCAGTGATAGCCCAGCGAGATGGTGTGGCCGAAGCGCTCCGTCAGCTCGAAGTGCTCGTCGCCCGCCTGGAAGGCGAGCAGCAGATGGCCGCCGGGGGCGAGGACGCGGTGGAACTCCGCGAAGACGTCCGGGAGTTGGTCGTCCGGGATGTGGATCGTGGAGTACAGGGCCGCGATTCCGCCGAGCACGTCGTCCGGGAGGTCGATGGCCGTCATCGAGCCGACGTGGAAACGGAGTTCCGGGTACGCCTGCCGCGCCATCGCCACCATCTTCGGCGACAGGTCGATCCCGAACACGGGCGTGTCCAGGCTGCTGAGGTACGCCGTCACATGCCCCGTACCGCATCCGACATCGGCCACGGGTCCGACCCCGGCGCTCCGCACGAGCTCGGCGAACCCGTTGATCAGCGCCTTGTCCAGCGGCTTATGCGCCAGGTCGTCGGGAAAGCGGTCCGCGTACTCGGCGGCTATCGAGTCGTAGGACGCGCGCGTGTCACGTATGAAGTCCGGTTCGCTCACGCTCGGGGACGATACTGCGCGGCATGGGGTCGGTGGCCGCGGTTCACTCGTTCTTCGGCCGAACGTCGGCTTCGGGGCGGGAGGGGCGGCGCGCCCACGGGCGGGCGTCCCGGAAAGTGAGCAGAACTGCCCGCGATGCGGATGCGTGGTATGCGTAGAAGACCAGGCACCGAGGTCCGGCCTCCATCGGCGGCACCGGAGGTCCCGGGCCGGGCCGAAAGGCGGGCGAGTTTACCCATCGCCACCGATATGTATGCGGCGTGTGGCCGGGTTTTCGTGCCTGACTGGCTGAATTTTTGTTGATCGTGGGGCAGTCGGCCCCCTAGTCGCCCTACCCTTCAAAGGGTGAACCAAGTGATGTCCCTAGAGTCCGAGGCCGAAACGACCGGTGGAGCCGTGCTCCCCGGCACGCTCCCGGAGGGCCTGCGCGCGGAACTCGTGGCGTTCCGCCGAGACCTCCATATGCACCCTGAGCTCGGCAACCAGGAGTTCCGTACCACCGCCGCGATCAAGGCACGGCTGGAGCGCGCCGGCCTCCGGCCCCGCGTGCTCGCCATCGGAACCGGGCTCATCTGTGACATCGGCGAACCGGACCCCGCGCACCCCATGCTCGCCCTGCGCGCCGACATCGACGCGCTGCCGATCCCGGACATGAAGGTCGACTGCGCATATCGCTCGACCGTCCCCGACCGCGCGCACGCCTGCGGACACGACGTCCATACGACGGTGGTGCTGGGCGCCGGACTCGTCCTCGCCGAGCTGCACAAGAAGGGGCTGCTGCGGCGTGCCGTACGGCTGATCTTCCAGCCCGCCGAGGAAGTCCTGCCCGGCGGTGCGCCCGACGCCATCGAGTCCGGGGCCCTGGACGGTGTCGGACGCATCGTCGCCGTGCACTGCGACCCGCGGGTCGACGCGGGACGCATCGGGCTGCGGCACGGACCCATCACCTCGGCCTGCGACCGGCTCGAGGTCGCGCTGGACGGCGCCGGCGGACACACCGCGCGCCCGCACCTCACCACCGACCTCGTGACCGCCGCCGCCCGCGTCGTCACCGACGTGCCCGCCCTGGTCGCCCGCCGTGTCGACGCCCGCAGCGGACTCGCCGTCACCTGGGGCCGTATCGAGTCCGGGCACGCCTGCAACGTCATCCCGCAGCATGCCGAGCTGTCCGGAACCGTGCGCTGCCTGGACCTCGACTCCTGGCGGGCCGCCCCCGACCTCGTCCATGCCGCGATCGACGAGATCGCCAACCTCTACAAGGCCAAGTCGGAGATCAACTACATCCGCGGCGTCCCGCCCGTCGTCAACGACCCGATGACGACCGAACTGCTCCGCGAGGCGATGGCCACCCGCTTCGGCGCCCAGTCCATCGAGGACACCGAGCAGAGCCTGGGCGGCGAGGACTTCTCCTGGTACCTGGAGCGGGTGCCCGGCGCGATGGCCCGACTGGGCGTGCGGACGCCCGGCGAGCGGGGCGTACGCGATCTGCACCAGGGCGATTTCGACGCGGACGAGCACGCCATCACGGTCGGTGTCGAGCTCTTCACGGCGACCGCTCTCCTCGACGCGACGCCGTAAACCAGGCCTGTGGAGGTCGTCTGATAAGGCTGCCAGCGGGCTGATCTTGCATGGCGGTGCAGGAGAAGCATGGCCATGGCGAAGCAGATGACGCGCAGGTAGTAGTCCTTGGACAGGCGACGGCAGGTGCGCCGCGGCAGCACGAACACGGTCCGCTATCGGCGGGCGATGATCGTGCTGGCTTCGGTCGGCGGGACCGTCCCAGTCATCGCCAGGCTCGTGCAGGCCGACGAGGATACCGTCCGCGATGTGGTCCACAAGTTCAACGAGACGGGGCTGGCCTGTCTGGACCCTAAGTGGGCGGGAGGCCGTCCCCGCCTGCTCGACCGTCGCGACTAGGACTTCGTCATCCAGAAGGCCACCATCCGCCCCAGCCTGCTCGGCCTACCGTTCACGCGCCGGTCGGTGCGGAAACTCGCCGCCTACATACACAGAGCCCCGGGACGGTGCCTACGCATCGGCCGGGAGACCCTGCGGTGCCTGCTCAACCGACGCCAGACCACCTTTCAACGGACCAAGACGTGGAAAGGAATCCACCGACCCGGACAAGGACGCCAAGCTGGACCGGATCGAGTACGCCCTCCACGAGCGCCCCGACCGCACCTTCGCCTTCGACGAGTTCGACGCACTCGGCATACGCCCGACCGCCGGGACCTGCTGTGCCAGGCAGGGCAAGCCCGGCCGGCTCCCAGCCACCTTCCACCGCATCCACGGAGTGCGCTACTTCCACGGCTGCTACTCCGTCGGCGACGACACGCTCTGGGGTGTCAATCGGCTTCGCAAGGGCGCAGGTCACAGCCTCGCCGTCCTCAAGAGCATCCGGGCCGTCCGCCCGGACGGCGCCCCGATCTACGTCATCCTCGATAAGCCCTCCAACCACAAGGGCAGCAAGATCCGCCGATGGGCGGCCAGGAACAAGGTCGAGCTCTGCTTCACGCCGACCAACGCGTCTGGGGCCAACCCCATCGAGGGGCACTTCGGGCCGCTACGGCAGTTCACCCTCGCTAACTCCAACCACCCCAACCACACCGCCCAAACCCGCGCGCCGCACCACTACCTGCACTGGCGCAACCGGAAACGCCCGCCATCCCGACGTCCTGGCCGCCCAGCGCCGGGAACGCGCCCGAATCCGCAGCGAGAAAGGCATCCGCTGGGGCGGCCGCCCTCTCAACCCCGCGGCCTGAGCGCCGCGCCGTGACCGTCGGCGATCTGCCACGAGCGGCCTCACTGCAGGAAACAGCCCCGTCAGGGCGTTTCGGGCTACCTCTGGGGACGATCCGGGCCGCGCGAGCCCACGTCGGGGAACACGTGTGGAAGCTGGCCGGACAAGCGGGACCGGACGCCGGCGGACAGGTGATCGTCGACAGGCCGCGAAGCGAAGCGTCGCCGTGTCTGCTTGCTGCCCGGCGAGGCCAAGGGGTGCGAACACCTGCCCTATAGGTCACCGGTTGTGGTGATCGTCGCGCGAATGGCGACCGTGTGTGCGGTGGTCGCACTACGGTCCGATGTCATGAAGCTGGTGGTGCAGGTGAAACTGCTGCCGACGCCCGAGCAGGCGTCGGCCCTTCAGGCGACTCTGCATGCCTGCAACCGGGCGGCCGCCTACGCCTCGCAGGTGGCCTTCACCAAGAACCTCAAGGACCGCAACGGCCTGCAGAAGGAGGTGTACACGGACCTGAAGGCGACGTTCGGGCTGTCCGCGCAGCCGGTGGTGCGGGTCGTGAAGAAGGTCGTGGATGCCTACACGACCCTGAAGGCCAACCTGCGGGCCGGAACCCTCGGCCCGCCCACCTCGAGGCGGCGCCGCAAGGCGGTCAGCATGCCGATCGTGTTCCGCCCGGAGGCGGCCCAGCCGTTCGACGACCGCTGCCTGTCCTGGCGGTACGACGCATGCACCGTCTCCATCTGGACCGTGGACGGGCGGATGAAGGGGATCCGGTTCGCCTGCTCGCCCGACCAGCTCAAGACCCTCGTAGCCCACCGCAAGGGCGAGAGCGACCTCGTCCAGCGCGGCGGGAAGTGGTTCCTGATCGCCACCTGCGACATCCCGGAACCCGACGTGTACGAGCCGGTGGACTTCATCGGCGTGGACCGGGGCATCGTGAACCTGGCCACCACCTCCGATGGCACCAATCACCAGGGGCGTCGTCTGGGCCGCTACCGGCGCTGGCAGGCCCGCAAACGCGCCGAACTCCAGGCCAAGCAGACCCGCTCGGCCACCCGCCGCCTCGCCCGCCGCGCTCAGAAGGAAAAACGCCATGCCACGCAGGTGAACCACAAGATCAGCAAGGAGATCGTGTCCGTTGCGCAACGCACCGGTCGAGGCATCGCCGTCGAGGAACTCGGCGGGATCCGCGAGCGGGTACGGCTACGGCGCGACCAGCGGGGCACGCTCTCCTCCTGGCCCTTCCGCCAGCTCGGACAGCACCTCGCCTACAAAGCCAAACGGGCCGGGGTGCCCTTCGTGGAGGTGGACGCGGCCTACACCTCGCAGCGCTGCCCGCGCTGCGGGCACACCGAGCGGGCCAACCGGCCCACTCGCGATCATTTCTGCTGTCGTCGGTGCGGGCTCGCTGGCCCGGCCGATGTCGTCGCCGGGGTCAACGTGCGTGATCGCGCACGCTCGGCGTGGGCATTCGTCGCCATGCCCGTCCCGCCACCGGCATAGCCGAAGGGTGGGAGATGCGACCCGTGACCGTCCCGTCGTAGGGGGCAGTCGGGAGCGCGACGAGGTGCGAACGGATCGAGCGCACCACTCAGCCGTTCACGACCGAGAAGGTGACAAGGACTTAACCGGCCATTGGCACGAATGGATAACAGCCCAGTGGTACCCCATTCCCCGCAGGGTCTACGCGCGTTACTGTGCGCGGAACTCAGCACCCACTGCGGGGCTATTGAGAATGGGGAACTTCGGGATGCGTCGGATATCCAAACTGACCCGGGTCGCGGTGGGGGTCGCGTCGCTCGCGCTCGCTGCCACGGCGTGTGGCGGCACCAGTAGTGAAGCAGGAAGCGAGGGCGACAGCGAGAAGGGTCTCGCCATCGCCTACGACATCGGCGGCAAGGGCGACCAGTCCTTCAACGACGCCGCCTTCTCCGGCCTGGACAAGGCCAAGAAGGAGTTCAAGTACGAGACGGCCGACATCGAGCCCACCGAGGGTGAGACGGATGCCGACAAGGTGCAGCGCCTGACCTCGCTGGCCAAGCAGGGCTACAACCCCATCGTGGGTGTCGGCTTCGCGTACGGCCCCGCGATGAAGGAGGTCGCTGCGAAGTTCCCGAAGGTCAGCTTCGGCATCGTCGACTCGGTCGTCGAGGGCAAGAACGTGGCGTCCCTGGTGTTCGCCGAGAACGAGGCCTCGTACCTCGCCGGTGTCGCCGCCGCCAAGGCGACCAAGACCAACACGGTCGGCTTCGTGGGCGGTGTGGACATCCCGCTGATCCACAAGTTCGAGGCGGGCTACAAGCAGGGCGTCGCCGACACGAACCCCAAGGTCAAGGTCCTCTCGCAGTACCTGACGCAGACCGCCGAGGAGGGTGGCTTCTCCAGCCCCGACAAGGGCAAGGCCGCCGCCGAGTCCCAGCTGGAGCGGAACGCGGACGTCGTCTACCAGGCCGCCGGTCTCTCCGGCCAGGGTGTGATCGAGGCCGCCGCCACGCAGAAGAAGTGGGCGATCGGCGTCGACTCCGACCAGTACGAGCAGAAGGCGCTCGCCAAGTACAAGAACTACATCCTGACCTCGGCGCTCAAGGACGTCGGCGGCGCCGTGTACGCGCTCGCCAAGTCCGTCGAGGACAAGAAGCCGCTGACCGGCGTGCAGACCTTCGACCTGAAGGTGGACGGCGTCGGCCTCTCCGAGACCAACCCGGAGTACGCCAAGGTCGCGGGCCTCAAGGACGCGGTGGACAAGGCCAAGGCGGCCATCATCGACGGCTCCATCAAGGTCAAGACCGAGTAACGATTGCGCGGCACGACTGGGGGAGGCAGGCGGGCGCCCATGGCGCCCGCCTGCTCGTCTTTCGCCCGGGCCCGCGATGTTGTTCACGGCCGGATAACAAGGTGAACGGCAGGGGTTTTCTCGTAGGTCTACGCGCGTTACTCTGCGGCGAAGCCAGCGCCAGAGTCTTACGTGAGGCGCTTGTACGACAGGAGCACCAACTCATGCGCCGGGTTTCCCGCCTAGCTCTCGCAGGCGCCGCGACCACTTCTCTCGCCCTCGCTCTGACCGCTTGTGGCGGCACCTCGACCTCGGCCTCCTCGGAGGCTGACGGCAACCAGGGCCTCGCCATCGCGTACGACATCGGCGGCAAGGGCGACCAGTCCTTCAACGACGCGGCGTACGCGGGCCTCGAGCAGGCGAAGAAGGAGTTCGGCTACGAGACCACGGACGTCGAGCCCACCGAGGGTGAGACGGACGCGGACAAGACGCAGCGCCTGGTGTCGTTGGCCAAGCAGGGCTACAACCCGGTGGTCGGCGTCGGCTACGCCTACGCGACGGCTGTGAAGGAGGCGGCGGAGAAGTTCCCGGACACCACCTTCGGCATCGTCGACGACGCCACCATCGAGGCGAAGAACGTCGCGGACCTGGTCTTCTCCGAGGAGGAGGCCTCGTATCTCGCCGGTGTCGCCGCCGCCAAGTCCACGAAGACGAACACGGTCGGCTTCGTGGGCGGGGTGGACATCCCGCTGATCCACAAGTTCGAGGCGGGCTTCAAGCAGGGCGTCGCGGACACGAACCCCAAGGTCAAGGTGCTCTCGCAGTATCTGACGCAGACCGCGGAGGAGGGTGGCTTCTCCAGCCCCGACAAGGGCAAGACGGCCGCCGAGTCCCAGATCGAGAAGAAGGCCGACGTCGTCTACCAGGCGGCGGGTCTCTCGGGCCAGGGTGTGATCGAGGCCGCCGCCACCAACAAGGTGTGGGCGATCGGCGTCGACTCCGACCAGTACGAGCAGAAGGCGCTCGCCAAGTACAAGAACCACATCCTCACCTCGGCGACGAAGGACGTCGCCAAGGCGGTGTACAACCTCGCCAAGTCGGTCGAGGACGGCAAACCCGCGACCGGTATCGTCAGGGGCGATCTCAAGGCAGGTCAGGTCGGCCTCGCGGACTCGAACCCGAAGTTCAAGAACAACACCGAGCTCCAGACAGCCATCACGACGGCCAAGGAGAAGATCATCAGCGGCGAGATCAAGGTCAAGACCAGCTGATCCGGCAGGACCACGAGCAGTGCGGCGGCCCCGAGTGGCCGCTGGTAACCGCGGGGTTACCTCCGCCGAACGGGGTACCGGGAGTCTGGCTCCCCGTACCCCGTTGTCGGCGGAGATTCGCCCCCTCATCCGATGCCGTAGGGGCGCGCGTAGACGACCCCCTTCCCCAGGAGAGTGCGCCATCAACGCGTCCAGCAGCCCTCCGGCCGAGGCGGCGGGCGGTCAGGTGACCGCAGTCGAACTCGCCGGGATCACCAAGCGATTCCCCGGGGTCGTGGCCAACCACGACATCCACCTCAGCGTCCACAAGGGCACCGTCCACGCGCTCGTCGGCGAGAACGGCGCCGGCAAGTCGACCCTGATGAAGATCCTCTACGGCATGCAGAAGCCGGACGAGGGCACCATCGCGATCGAAGGCGAGCAGGTCACCCTGCACAGCCCCGCCGACGCCATCTCCCGCGGCATCGGCATGGTGCACCAGCACTTCATGCTCGCCGACAACCTGACCGTCCTCGAGAACGTCGTGCTCGGCAGCGAGAAGCTGTACGGCATCGGCGGCAAGGCCCGCCGCAAGATCCAGGAGATCTCCGAGCGGTACGGCCTCGGGGTGCGCCCCGACCTCCTGGTCGAGGAACTCGGTGTGGCCGCCCGCCAGCGCGTGGAGATCCTCAAGGTCCTCTATCGCGGCGCCCGCACGCTGATCCTGGACGAGCCCACCGCCGTCCTGGTGCCGCAGGAGGTGGACGCCCTCTTCGCCAACCTGCGCGAGCTGCGGGCCGAGGGCCTGTCGGTCATCTTCATCTCCCACAAGCTGGGCGAGGTGCTCTCGGTCGCCGACGAGATCACGGTCATTCGGCGCGGTACGACGGTCGGCACGGTCGTGCCCGCCGAGACAACCCCGCGCCGGCTCGCCGAGCTGATGGTGGGCAGCGAGCTGCCGACCCCGGAGACCGCGGAGTCCACGGTCACCGACCGCCCCGTACTGACCGTCGAGGACCTGCGCCTGGAAGCCCCCGGCGGCAAGGCCCTGCTCGACGACATCAGCTTCACCATCCACGCCGGCGAGGTCCTGGGACTGGCCGGAGTCGAGGGCAACGGCCAGACCGAGCTGGTCGACGCGCTCATCGGCCTCAAGCACGCCGACTCCGGCGTCATCAAGCTGGCCGAGGAGGAGATCACCGACTGGCCCACCCGCAAGCGCCGCGAGCAGGGCGTCGGCTACATCCCCGAGGACCGCCACCGCCACGGACTGCTCCTGGAAGCCCCGCTCTGGGAGAACCGCATCCTCGGCCATGTCACCGAGCGGCCCAACGCGAAGGGCGTCTGGCTCGACCCGAAGTCCGCGCAGGAGGACACCCGGCGCATCGTCGAGGCGTACGACGTCCGTACGCCCGGTATCGACGTCACGGCGGCCTCGCTGTCCGGCGGCAACCAGCAGAAGCTGATCGTCGGCCGGGAGATGAGCCACAAGCCGCGCTTCCTGCTCGCCGCCCACCCCACCCGCGGTGTGGATGTCGGCGCGCAGGCCGCGATCTGGGACCAGATACGCGAGGCACGCCGCGAGGGCCTGGCCGTGCTGCTGATCTCCGCCGACCTGGACGAGCTGATCGGTCTCTCCGACACCCTCCGGGTGATCTACAACGGCAGGCTGGTCGCGGACGCCGACCCGGCCACCATCACCCCGGAGGAACTCGGCTCGGCCATGACCGGCGCCGCCTCCGGACACCTCGAGAACGAAGAGCTCGCAGAGCAGCTCGAAGAGCAGGCAGAAGCCCCGGAAGACGAGGCCCGCTGATGAAGAAGTTCGACAAGGAGCGGCTGCTCCTCGCGGTGGCCGGTCCGGTCATCGCGCTCGTCGTGGCCGTGGCCCTGACCTCGATCGTGCTGGTCGCCTCCGGCAAGAACCCGGTCGAGCCGTACTCGCTGATGTTCGAGCAAGCCACGTTCTCCGACGTCCAGGTGCTGATCATCAACCAGGCCTCGATGTACTACATCGCGGCGCTCGCGGTGGCCATCGGCTTCCGGATGAACCTGTTCAACATCGGCGTGGACGGCCAGTACCAGCTCGCCGCCATGATGACCGCCATCGTCGGCGCGCATGTCGCGCTGCCGGCGGCCCTGCAGATCCCGCTGCTGCTCCTGACCGCCGTGTTCACCGGCATGTTCTGGTCGGGTATCGCCGGTGTCCTGAAGGTCACCCGCGGCGTCAGCGAGGTCGTCGCGACGATCATGCTCAACGCGATCGCCACCTCCGTCATCGCCTACCTGTGGCTGCCGAACGTCTTCGGCGTCAAGGTCGGCAACAACAACACGACCGGCGAGATGAAGGAGTCCGGCTGGGTGCCCGGGATCGACCTGGGCGCCGCCGGCGAGATCTACGGCCTGGTGGTCCTCGCCGTCCTGCTCGGCATCGCCTACTGGATCGTCCTCAACCGCACCCGCTTCGGCTTCGACCTGCGCGCCTCGGGTGCCTCGCAGTCCGCCGCCGCGGCCAGCGGAGTGGACCCCAAGCGCATGGTGCTCGCCGCCATGCTGCTCTCCGGCGGCATGGCCGGCCTCGCCGGGCTGCCGATCCTCCTCGGCGACACCCACACCTACAGCCTGGCCTTCCCGACCGGCATCGGCTTCCTCGGCATCGGCATCGCCCTGCTCGGCCGCAACAGCCCGACCGGCATCGCCTTCGCGGCCCTGCTGTGGGCCTGGCTCGACAAGGCCTCGCCGGAACTCGACTTCCACGACTACGACAAGGAAATCGCGGTCATCATGCAGGGCCTGATCGTGCTCTCGGTCGTCGTCTCGTACGAGGCCGTACGCGAATGGGGTCTGCGCCGCCAGCAGCGCCGCGTCGGCGCGGAACTCGCCGCGGGCCACGTCCTCGGCGCCACTCCTGACAACACCACCGAGAAGGAGGTGGCGGGCCGATGACCACCGCAACCGACGTCAACCAGCCCAAGCTGCAGCCCGCGGCACCCGGCGGCCGCCGGCTCACGCTCCCCGTCCTTCTGCTGGTCATCGCGGGCGCCCTGGCGCTGACCTCGATCGTCCGCATCATCACCGGGGCCGACGGCATCACCAACGTCAGCCAGATGTCCACCGCCCTCGAACTGGCCGTCCCGATCGGTCTCGCCGGTCTCGGCGGTCTGTGGGCGGAGCGCGCGGGTGTCGTCAACATCGGCCTCGAGGGCATGATGATCCTCGGCACCTGGTTCGGCGCCTGGGCCGGCTACCAGTGGGGTCCGTGGACCGGCATCCTCGTCGGCATCATCGGCGGCTGCGTCGGCGGACTGCTGCACGCGATCGTCACGGTCACCTTCAACGTCAACCACATCGTCTCCGGTGTGGCCCTGAACATCCTGGCCCTCGGCGCCACCCGCTACCTGGCCCCGATCGCCTTCGGCGGCTCCGGCAAGCAGTCCCCGCAGGTCGAGTCCCTCGGCGACTTCACGGTGCCAGGCCTCTCCGACGTGCTCATCGACCTCAACCGCCAGGGCTGGTTCCTGATCTCCGACATCGCGGGCCTGCTCGGCGGACTGGTCACCAACGTCTCCTGGCTGACCCTGATCGCCGTCGCGCTGGTCCCCGCCACCTGGTGGATCCTGTGGCGTACGCCCTTCGGTCTGCGCCTGCGCTCCTGCGGCGAGAATCCGGTCGCCGCCGAATCGCTCGGCGTGAACGTCTACAAGTACAAGTACCTGGCCGTGATCATCTCCGGCGGACTGGCCGGCCTCGGCGGCGTCTTCCTCTCCATCGTGGCCAACCCCTTCTATCTGGAGGGCCAGGTCAGCGGCCGCGGCTATATCGGCCTCGCCGCGATGATCTTCGGCAACTGGATGCCCGGCGGCCTGGCCATCGGCGCCGGCCTGTTCGGCTACACCGACAGCCTCAACCTGCGCGGCGGCGCCGAGAACGTCCACGCCCTGCTGCTGCTCGCCGCGATCCTGCTGGTCATCGGCGCGATCTGGCTGGTGATCAAGAAGAAGTACGTGGCCGCCGTGCTGACCCTGGCCGTCGGCGCGCTGGTCTTCACCTGGTACGCCGTCACCGACGAGGTCCCGAACCAGGTCGTCTCCGCCACGCCGTACGTCATCACGCTGCTCGTCCTCGCCCTGTCCGCGCAGCGTCTGCGCATGCCGAGGGCGAACGGCATGCCGTATCGCAAGGGCCAGGGCAAGTGACACCCCCCGTCGACTGGGAAGCCCTCAGGGAAGCGGCACGCGCGGCCATGTCCCGTGCGTACGCACCGTATTCGGGCTTCCCGGTCGGCGCGGCGGCCCTGGTCGAGGACGGCCGCACGGTGTCGGGCTGCAATGTCGAGAACGCCTCGTACGGGCTCGGGCTGTGCGCCGAATGCGGCCTGATCTCGCAGCTCCAGCTCACCGGCGGCGGCCGGCTGACGCACTTCACCTGCGTGGACGGCCGGGGCGAGATCCTGGTCCCGTGCGGGCGCTGCCGCCAGCTGCTGTACGAGTTCGGGGGCCCCGATCTGCTCCTGGAGACCCCGGCGGGGATCGTGCCGCTGTCCGAGATGCTGCCCCAGGCTTTCGGGCCGGACCATCTCCCCAAGTGACCGCCATCTCCCCAAGTGCCTGTGAACCCTGGAAGGAAAGCCATGACGCTCTTGTCGGCGGATGCCATCTCCGTCATCCGCACCAAGCGGGACGGTGGTGCGCTCAGCGACGAGCAGATCGACTGGGTCATCGACGCGTACACCCGCGGTGAGGTCGCCGACGAGCAGATGTCCGCCCTGGCGATGGCCATCCTGCTCAACGGCATGAACCGTGCCGAAATCGCCCGCTGGACCGCGGCGATGATCGCCTCCGGCGAGCGCATGGACTTCTCCTCGCTGTCCCGCCCGACGGCCGACAAGCACTCCACGGGCGGCGTCGGCGACAAGATCACGCTTCCGCTGGCACCGCTGGTCGCGGCCTGCGGCGCGGCGGTCCCGCAGCTGTCCGGGCGCGGCCTCGGCCACACCGGCGGCACCCTCGACAAGCTGGAGTCGATCCCGGGCTGGCGGGCACTGCTCTCCAACGAGGAGATGCTGAACGTCCTGGACGGCGTCGGCGCCGTGATCTGCGCGGCGGGCGACGGCTTGGCCCCCGCCGACAAGAAGCTGTACGCGCTGCGGGACGTGACGGGCACGGTCGAGTCGATCCCCCTGATCGCCTCCTCGATCATGTCGAAGAAGATCGCGGAGGGCACGGGTTCGCTGGTCCTGGACGTCAAGGTAGGCACGGGCGCCTTCATGAAGACGCTCGAGGACGCGCGCGAACTCGCCTCCACCATGGTCGGTTTGGGCACGGACCACGGCGTACGCACGGTCGCCCTGCTGACGGACATGTCGACCCCTCTCGGCCTGACCGCGGGCAACGCCCTGGAGGTCCGCGAATCCGTGGAGGTCCTCGCGGGCGGCGGCCCTTCCGATGTCGTCGAGCTGACCCTCGCCCTGGCCCGCGAGATGCTCGACGCTGCAGGCGTACGGGACGCGGACCCGGCCAAGGCCCTGGCCGACGGTTCGGCGATGGACGTATGGCGCCGCATGATCACGGCCCAGGGAGGCGACCCGGACGCACCCCTGCCGACATCGAGAGAACAGCACATCGTGACGGCCCCCTCCTCGGGAGTACTGACCCGCCTCGACGCCTACGGCATCGGCCTCGCCGCCTGGCGCCTGGGCGCGGGCCGCGCCCGCAAGGAGGACCCGGTCCAGGCGGCCGCGGGCGTGGAGATGCACGCCAAGCCGGGCGACACGGTGGTGGAGGGCCAACCGCTTCTGACCCTGCACACGGACACTCCGGAACGCTTCGCGTACGCCCTGGAGGCGGTCGAGGGTTCGTACGAAGTCGGGGCGCAGGGAGCGGAGTTCGCGGCGGCGCCGGTGGTGCTGGAACGCATCGCCTGAGCCGGGCTGTCCGTTTCGGCTGAACAAGCTCACCAAGCCCTCCGGGGTACGCCCGTCCAAGGTCAATGTGACCTTGGACGAAGCGATCTCACGCCGGCCCGGCGATGAGTTCCGTGCCGCCGCCCGGTCTACCGTTCGTGAACTCCATGACACCCGCCGTACTCGTGCTGCCCGGCTCCGTCACCCGTGATGACGTGCCCCGGCTGTGCGAGGACGTGCGCGCGAGACTGGAGGCCACCGGTGCCGGAGTCGTGGTCTGCGATGTCGCGGGCCTCGTTCCGCCCGGACTGACCACCGTCGACGTACTGGCCAGACTCCAGCTCGCCGCACGCCGGGCGGGGGGCCGGATACGGCTGCGCGATCCGGACCCCGCGCTAAGCGGGCTGCTCGGCCTGGTCGGGATCAGCCTCGAGGTGGAGGGGCAGCCCGAAGAGCGGGAACCACCGCTTCGTGTCGAGGAAGCAGTGGAACCCCACGATCCGGCCCCCTGATATCTCCAGCACCTGCACGGCCCAGGGCGTATAGCCGCCGTTCTCCGGATCGGGCTTGTACTGGGCGAAGCCAGGCAGGCCATTGACCTCGACCGGCACCAGGTGCGAGTTCGCACAAGGGGCGCCGAGCGTCGTCATGAAGCCCGTGATGTCCTCGGGTCCGCTCAGCCACAGGTCGAACGGCGGCATCGTCATCACCGCGTCCTCATGCAGCAGCGCCGTCAGCGCCGTCATGTCGTACCCCTCGAACGCCGCCACATAGCGCTCCAGAAGCTTCTGCTGCTCCTCGTCCAGCGGGTCGGAGACGGCGCCCTCCGCCGCCGCGCCATCGCGCTCCGCGAGGGTCGCCCGGGCCCGCTGGAGCGCGCTGTTGACCGAGGGGACCGTGGTGTCGAGCAGCTCGGCGACCTCGCTCGCCTTCCACTGCAGAACCTCGCGCAGGATCAGTACGGCCCGCTGCTTGGGCGGCAGTTGCTGCAGGGCGGCCATGAAGGCGAGCCGCACCGACTCCTTGGCCACCGCCGCCTCGGCCGGGTCGCTGGGTGTGGGCAGTACACGGTTGTCCGGCATGGGTTCCAGCCAGGTGTTGTCCGGGCGCGGGGTCAGTGCCGCCTGCGCCAGTGGCGTCGAGTCCGTCAGGTCCATGGGGCGGGCCCGCTTGTTGCCCGCCGTCAGCATGTCCAGGCATACGTTCGTCGCGATCCGGTACAGCCACGAGCGCATCGAGGAGCGGCCCTCGAACTTGTCGTAGCTGCGCCAGGCGCGCACCAGTGTGTCCTGCACCGCGTCCTCTGCCTCGAAGGACGAGCCGAGCATCCGGTAGCAGTACCCCGTCAGCTCGACCCGGTGCTTCTCCAGCCGGACGTCGAGATCCGCCGTCGTCACCGTGCCGTCGCTCATGCCAACCCACCCCTGTGGCTGTTTCCATCGCACGCACCTTTGCGCGCCGCACTTCGGAAGCTATCGCAGCCCACTGACAATGGCCCCCGGAGTACGCGAACGCCCAGGCCAGAGGTGTTTCGCCCCCGCCGCCCCTACCCGTCCCATACCAAGGGGCGCTGCCCCTGGACCCCGCTGGGGCTGCCGCCCCAGACCCCGCTATCGGCCTGGCGGCCTCGTCCTCAAACGCCGGACGGGCTGAAAAAATCAGCCCCTCCGGCGTTTGAGGAGCGGGGGTCCGGGGGCTGGCCCCCGAACGGGGTCCGGGGCGGAGCCCCGAGCGGGTACAGGGGCGCAGCCCCCGGCCGGGGTCCGGGGCGTAGCCCCGAGGGGTCTGGGGGGGCGCAGCCCTCAGCGGGGTCCAGGGGCGGAGCCCCTTGGTATGGGACGGGTAGGGGCGGCGGGGGCGAAACCAACCCCGACGCCGCCCCGGCCCGCACCGCCGACCTCAGTGCGCCGGCACCGCCAACCGCCGCGCCCGCCCCCGAGCCGCCCGCGACCCCACCACCGTGATCCCCACAACCCCGACCACCGCCAGCAGCCCAAGCGCAACCGTCCCGCCCCAGCCCCCCGCGTGGAACGCAACGGCCCCCAGCGTGCTGCCCGCACTGGCCCCCACGTAATACGCGGACTGGTACAGCGCAGAAGCCTGCGCGCGCCCCTCCTTCGCCGCGTGGCTCACGGACGACGAGGCGACCGCGTGCCCCGCGAAGAAGCCCGCCGTGATCAGGACCAGCCCGAGCAGCACCAGCACCAGCGAGTCCGCCAGCGACACCAGCAGACCCAGCGTCGTCGTGCCACCCGCCAGGTAGAGGGCGCCCCGGCGCCCAAGCCGACCCACCAGCCTGCCCGCGGCCGACGCCGAGACCGTACCCACCAGGTACACCAGGAAGATCGACCCGACGATCCCCTGGGGCAGCGAGAACGGGGCATCGGTCAGCCGGTAACCGATCACCGTGTACACGGCCCCGAACACCGTCATGAACAGCGCCCCGATCGCGTACAGCCGCCGCAGCAACGGATTCGAGAGATGGCCGCGAACCGTCCGCACCAGCACCCGAGGCCGCAACGACCCCGCCCTGAAGTGCTTCGGCGCCGGCAGCAACAGCCGAAACGCGACCGCACACGCCACCGCGACAAGCCCGATCGCGCCGACGGCGACCCGCCAGCCCCACTCCTGCGCGACCCACCCGGTGATGACCCGCCCGCTCATCCCGCCGACACTGTTGCCCGCGACGAACAGACCGATCGCGGTGATCAGCGCCTTCGGCCGCACTTCCTCCGCCAGATACGCCGTCGCCGAAGCCGGCAGCCCGGCCAGCGCCGCACCCTGCACCGCCCGCAACGCGATCAGCGAGCCCACCGACGGCGCGAAGGGAACCAGCAGCCCCACGGTCACCGCGATCCCCAGCGACGCCGTCATGATCGTACGCCGCCCGAACCGCTCCGACAGCGCGCTCATCGGCAGAACGAACAGCGCCAGCGCCCCGGTCGCAGCCGACACCGTCCAGCTCGCCGCGCTCACCGTCACCCCGAAGTCGCCGGAGATCAAGGGAAGAAGAGCCTGCGTGGAGTAGAGCAGCGCGAAGGTCGCGACACCCGCGAGGAACAGGGCGAAGCTCATCCGGCGGTAGCCGGGCCCGCCCGGAGCCATACGGGAGTCGGTGGCGGAGGCGGCGGAAGGTACGGAAACAGTCGAGGCGGCGCCCATGGTGGTGGACGCCTGGGTACTGACGTAAGGCATGCCTCGAACCTAAGGAACGCCTTCTCATCCGTCCAATGCATGGAATCGTCATAATCGTTCCCATGAAGCATCAGCAGAGGTCAGAGCCTCACCTGTCACCATCCAGTGACACAGAAGACATCGTCGCGCTGCTCGCCCCACGCCTGGCGTACTTCGCGGGAGTCGCCCGCACCGAGCACGTCACCCGCGCCGCGCAGGAGATGCAGGTCCCGCAGTCCACCCTGTCCCGTGCCATGGTCCGCCTCGAACAGGACCTGGGCGTCGACCTGTTCGCCCGCCGGGGCCGTACGGTCTCGCTCACCTCCGCCGGGCGTACGTTCCTCACCTCCGTGGAGCGGGCGCTCGCCGAGATCGAGCGGGCGGCCGACGCGGTACGGGCCGATGCCGACGCCACCTCCGGCAAGGTCGCCTTCGGCTTTCTGCACACCATGGGCTCCGAAACCGTGCCCGGGCTCATCCGCGCCTTCCGGGCCGACCATCCACGCGTCCGCTTCAGCCTCGTACAGAACTACGGCGAGGCCATGATCGAGCGGCTGCGCTCGGGCGAACTGGACCTTTGCCTCACGTCCCCGGTGCCGGACGCCCCCGACCTCGCGGCCCGCCGCCTCGACGAGCAGAAGCTGCGCCTCGTGATCCCCGCCGACCACCGCCTCGCCGCCCGCAAACGCGTCCGCCTGGCCGAGGCCGCCGACGAAACCTTCGTCACCCTGGAACCCGGCTACGGCCTCCGCCGCATCACCGACGACCTCTGCAAGGAGGCCGGCTTCCGCCCCCGTATCGCCTTCGAGGGCGAGGAAGCCGAAACGCTACGTGGCCTGGTGGCGGCGGGGCTGGGAGTAGCTCTCCTGCCCCCACCGGCCGTACCCCGCCCAGGAGTTGTCGAACTCACGGTCACCGCCCCACGAGCGGCCCGCGAGATCGGAGTCGCCTGGCTGGAGGGCCACCCGGACACCCCACCGGTGGCAGCCTTCAAGAAGTTCCTACTGTCGAGAAGGGGCAACCTGCTCCCGGACTGATACGGCGACTGGTCTCACCGGCGCAAAGACTTCCCGAACCCAGCAGCCAACGGCATCCGCAACCCCAACGGAGGCGGAGCCGCAAACGCATCCTCAACAGGCCGCGAGAACCCCCGCCCGAACAACGCCCCCATCACGAAGTCCTCAGCCAGCGCGAGGACTTCCTCCCGATGCTGGGACAGCCCGTGCCCATCGGAGTGCACCTCGAACCGGCAGATGTCCCGGTTCGCCTTCTTCGCCCGCGCAGCGAGCCGAAACGACAACTCCGGATCACTGCGCGCGTCCATCGTCCCGTGCACGATCAGCACTCGCCGCCCCCCGAGCTGCTTCACGGGTTCCTCGGGCGCCGCCACATCGTCCTCAGGCAGCCAAGGTGACAGCGACAGTACGGAGTTGACGGCGCTGTGCCCGGCCGCGTGCAGGGCGGCCCGCCCGCCCATGTCGAGCCCGGTGAGACACACGGGTACGTCCCCGTAGCGGCGTACGACCTCGTCGGCGGCCCACGCGGCATCGTGCGCGAGATGCGCCTCGCTGCCGTTCCAGCCGCGGAATCTGTAATGCACGACGTGCGCCACTAGGCCGTCCGTGCGCCCCGCGCGCGTGAGGCGGCGCCCCAGCGAGCGTACGGAGGCGGTCGACAGCATCGGTGACGGCCTGCGGGCGGAGGTCTCCTCGCCGCCCGGCAGCAGCAGCACCACGCCGCTCACCGCCGTCGGTTCCGGGCCGAGTGCCCGCCCCAGCCGGGCCCTGCGAACCGGCGTCGCTTGCTGTGCCATGACAGAACATTGTCAGAAGCAAGGGTGTACGTCATTCGTCCGCGGGGTCACCGTTACGTATCGACGGATCTCCCGAAGAGGGGATCTACGCGCGTAGGCGTTAGAATTCGGAAATGACGACCCAGCACCAGCACACTCCCGGTGCGGACCAGATCCGCCGGGCCCCCAAGGTCCTGCTGCACGACCACCTCGACGGGGGCCTGCGCCCCGGGACCGTCGCCGATCTCGCCCGCGAGAGCGGCTACCAGAACCTCCCCGAGACCGACCCCGAAAAGCTCGGCGTCTGGTTCCGCGAGGCCGCCGACTCCGGTTCCCTGGAGCGGTATCTGGAGACCTTCGCGCACACCTGCGCCGTCATGCAGACGCGCGACGCCCTCGTCAGGGTCGCCGCCGAGTGCGCCGAGGATCTCGCCGAGGACGGCGTCGTCTACGCCGAGGTGCGGTACGCGCCCGAGCAGCACCTGGAGAAGGGGCTCAGCCTCGAAGAGGTCGTCGAAGCCGTCAACGAGGGCTTCCGGGAAGGCGAGCGGCGGGCCCGCGAGAGCGGCCACCGGATCCGCGTCGGTGCCCTGCTGACCGCCATGCGGCACGCGGCCCGCGCCCTGGAGATCGCCGAACTCGCCAACCGCTACCGCGACGTGGGCGTCGTCGGCTTCGACATCGCGGGCGCCGAGGCCGGCTACCCGCCCACCCGTCACCTGGACGCCTTCGAGTATCTGAAGCGGGAGAACAACCACTTCACGATCCACGCCGGCGAAGCCTTCGGGCTGCCCTCCATCTGGCAGGCCCTCCAGTGGTGCGGCGCCGACCGGCTGGGCCACGGCGTACGCATCATCGACGACATCCATGTCGCCGACGACGGCTCCGTGAAGCTCGGCCGCCTCGCCTCGTACGTACGCGACAAGCGCATCCCGCTGGAGCTGTGCCCCAGCTCCAACCTGCAGACGGGCGCCGCCGACTCGTACGCCGAACACCCCATCGGGCTGCTGCGACGGCTGCACTTCCGGGCGACCGTGAATACGGACAACAGGCTGATGTCGGGCACCAGCATGAGCCGGGAATTCGAGCACCTTGTCGACGCATTCGGTTATTCGCTCGACGACATGCAGTGGTTCACAGTCAATGCGATGAAATCAGCATTCATTCCTTTCGATGAACGGCTGGCGATGATCAATGACGTGATCAAGCCCGGTTATGCGGAGCTGAAGTCCCAGTGGCTGTTCCGGCAGACCGCTTCGACCAGCGGTTCTGTGGTCGAGGAGAGCTGATCGGGTCGTAGGGGAAGCGGTCGGGCGCATGCCGTCCCGGCCGCTTTTCGATGTTTGCGGGGCCCTCTGCCACGTGATTACGGTTTCGAACCGCTCGAGATCCGTCACAGCGCAAGGACGAAGACGAAAATGAAGCAGTCTGCTGTCAAGACCCTCGGTGTCGCCGCTCTCGGCGCCGCCTTCGCCGCCGTCGGCGCGGGTGCCGCCAATGCGGCCCCGGCCGTGCCCGACCCCGCCAAGGCCGTGGACACCGTCACCTCGGTGGTGCCGGGCGAAGCCGCCCACACGCTGCCCGCCGGCAGCGGAGAGTCGCTTGCCGCGGGCCAGGAGACGGTCGCGGGCGGTCTGGGCACCGCCCAGCCGGCCGCCGAGGGTGCCCTGACCGCGGTGGACCCGGCCACGCTGGCCGCCGACCCCACCGCGCCCGTCAAGGACCTGGTCGGCGGCGCTCCCGCCACGGGCCCGCTGCTCGGCGGCGTGCCGACCCAGGGCCTGCCCACGGAGGCGCTGCCCGCGCACGGCCTGCCCACGGAGGCCCTGCCCACGCAGGGTCTGCCCACGCAGGGTCTGCCGGTCAGCGGCCTCCCCGTGTGAGCGGACTTCCCGTGGCCTGAGCCCGCACGTGCACACACCGATGGGGCGCCTCCTCGAATCCGGGGGGCGCCCCATCGGCGTACGTGCGTATGGGGTGCGTGGATCACCAGGCCGTACGAGCCGTCTTGCCCTCCGAGGGGAACAGGATCCACAGCGCTATGTACAGCAGGAACTGCGGACCCGGCAGCAGACAGGACACCAGGAAGATCACGCGCATCGTGGTCGCGGAGGTGCCGAAGCGCTTTGCCAGCGCAGCGCACACTCCGCCGATCATCCGGCCGTTCGTGGGGCGGGCAAGGCGGTTCATTTCCGGCTCCTTCGTGAGCGTCCGAGGCCTCCCCTGTGGCTGCCTCATCTGCCTTCCACACTACGAACACGAAGCGGGCAAAGCGTCGCTCTACGGAGCTATCCCGACCCTGGGAATCGTCGGGGTCCGACCCTGAGCCGCTTCCTCCCTGTGGAGGGCGGTCTTGTGCCGTGTCTCGGTCCGGCGGCGTAGCACGGCGCGCGCTGCGGGGACGACCGCCACATGGGCCAGGGCCACTCCCACGGTGTTGAGCAGCAGCGAGTCGACGTCCACGACCTGGCCGGGAACCCCGGTCTGCAGCAGTTCGATGGCCATGGAGAGCAGGGCGCCCGCGGCGACCGTACGGAGCAGGGACAGCAGCGGGGAGACGGCCAGGCTGCCGCGGGTCATGGGCAGCAGTACGCCGAGCGGGGCGAGCAGCAGCAGGCCCTTGCCGATATTGCGGGCCGCCGCCTCAGGACCCAGGGCCAGATCGGCTCTGATGCTCGCGAACGGACGGAGGTTCGCGGCACTCACCCACGGCACGTCCAGCGGACGCAGCGTGAGCCAGGCGACAAGCGCGAGATGTGCGACGAGAAGAACACCTCCCGCCGCACGGATGCGAAACCCGACGCTGCCGCCGTTTGAGCCTTGACGCTGCACGCCCCCCAAGACGCGGCCTCCGGCAGGATCGGTTCCGTGTGTCGCAAGGGCTTACCCAATACGGCTGAGGCGTTGGCCACAGGCCCAGGCCTCAGGGCCGGCCGACCTCCGTCGACGGCGGGGACTCGGTGCCCGGCCTGGAGAGGACCTCCGGTGTGCACTCGTAGCGGCGTACGGGGTCCGTGCCGGGGCCGCCGAGGAGGACCGCGCCGCCGTCGGAGGCCGCGGCCGAGGCGCTGAACGTGCAGATGAGCTGGGCCAGCGCATACGACGTGAGCGCAGCGGGCTCGGTGCTCAGCCGGAGCGCGCCCTTCGGGTCCCCGGGACGCGGCTCCGCGACCGTCATGCCCTCCCGGACGTCCGTCATATAGCCCGCCTGCCGCTCGGTGTCCGTCGGCTCCGCGGCGAGCTGGTCGAGGAGGGCCTGCGCGGACTGCACCCGGTCCATCTCCGTGGTGCCGTCGGTGACACGCACGATCCGGTCGACCCGCACCAACTGCGAGGAGCACAGCAGGAAGACCTGGACGAGGATCCCGCCCGGGGACTGCGTACCGAGATCCGGTCCACTCGCCGTACAGGACAACCGGGACGGCGCAGGCCCGAACTCCGTCGGCACCTCCGTCGGCCGGATCCCGCACCCGCCCAGCGCCACGGCGAGCAACGGCACCGCGAGCAGAACGGCACGCAACCGGCGTACGCCCCCTGAGCCACGTACGCCCTTTGAGCCGCGTACGCTCATCGCGCCTCCCCCTTGGAACCGTTGGAGCCCTTTCCGTTGGACCCCTGGCAGCCGTCGCCCTCACCGGACTTGCCGTTCTTCTTCCGGTTCCCCCGGCTTCCCCGCTCCCGCCGGTCTTCTTCCTCTTCCATCAGGACCGTGGCGTCCTGCGGCAGTCTCAGAGTGAACACGGCGCCCGAATCGGGGGAGTTGGCGGCGGTGAGCTCGCCGCCGTGGATGTGCGCATTCTCCAGGGCGATGGACAAGCCCAGGCCGCTGCCCTCGGAGCGCGGGCGGGAGGCGCTCGCCTTGTAGAAGCGGTCGAAGACGTGCGGGAGGACCTCCTCGGGGATGCCAGGCCCGTGGTCCTGCACTTCGATGAGCACGTCGTCCCCCTCCTCGCGCACGGACACGCGCACCGGGGAGCCGCCGTGCTTGAGGGCGTTGCCGATCAGGTTCGCCAGGATCACGTCCAGGCGGCGCGGGTCGAGACGTGCGGTGATGCCGCGTTCGGCGTCCAGCTCCACCGCGTCCAGCCAGGCCCGCGCGTCGATGCACGCGGTGATCTGGTCGGCTATGTCGACATCGTCGAGGACGAGCCGGGCCGTGCCCGCGTCGAAGCGGGTGACCTCCATGAGGTTCTCCACGAGGTCGTTCAGCCGCCGCGTCTCGCTGACGACGAGGCGTACGGCGGGCTCGATCATCGGGTCGACGCTGCCGGTCTCCGCGTCGAGCTCCTCCTCCAGGACCTCGGTCACGGCCGTGATCGCGGTCAGCGGCGTACGCAACTCGTGCGACATGTCCGCCACGAAGCGGCGGGATGCCTCCTCGCGCGAGCTCATGTCCGCGACCCGTTTCTCCAGCGCCTCCGCGGCACGGTTGAACGTCCGTGACAGATCCGCGAGTTCGTCCGTGCCCGACACCCGCAGCCGGGTGTCCAGCTTGCCCTCGCCGAGCCGTCGGGCCGCCGTGCCGAGCCGGTGCACCGGCTTGAGCACGGTCGTCGCGGCGGCCTGAGCGAGCAGCGCCGAACCGATCAGCGCGAGCCCGGTGGCGATCCCCAGCGACCAGGCAAGGGAGTTGAGATCCTCGGCCTCCGGCTCCAGGGACTTGAGCATGTAGCCGGTCGGCCCGCCGCCGATCACCTTCGCGCCCCCCACCAGATACGGATGGCCGCCGTCGCGGATCTGCTGCCAGTACAGGTGGTGCGGGTGCTCGTTGCCCGAGGTGAGCTCCTGCTCCCTGTTCACCGCCTTCTGGAGGGACTTCGGCACGTCGTCCAGGGAGAAGTCGTCCAGATCGGAGTTGCCGACGACGGTCGACCCCGCCTCGTCCTCGGCGATCAGCAGCACACTGAACCCCTGCGGGCTGTTCGCCATCTGACGTGCCGCACCCTCCAGCTCCTCCTGCGTCGGATGCAGTGCCAGCGCGCTCGCGCGGTTCTGCATCTCCTGCTGGAAGTCGCGCAGCACCGCTTCCCGCGTACGGGTCAGCACGGCCTCGCGGTTGAGCCAGTACGCGATGCCCGACGCCGACACCGCCGCGGTGAGCGCGACGAGCGCGAACACGACGACCAGGCGCAGTCGCAGGCTCGTGAACCGCAGGCCCGCCAGTATCGTCCTGCGCGCCGCGGCCCAGCCGCGGAGGTTGTCCTGCGCTTGTGTCACTGAGGACTGTCCAGCCGGTATCCCACGCCGCGCACGGTACGGATCAGCGTCGGCGAGGAGGGCACGTCCTCCACCTTGGCGCGCAGCCGCTGCACACAGGCGTCGACGAGCCGCGAGTCACCGAGGTAGTCGTGCTCCCACACCAGTCGCAGCAACTGCTGGCGGGACAGCGCCTGTCCGGGCCGGCGGCTGAGCTCCAGGAGCAACCGCAGCTCGGTGGGCGTCAGTTGGAGATCCTCGCCGTTCTTGGTGACCGTCATCGCCGCGCGGTCGATCACCAGGCTGCCGAACGTCGCCGAGTCGTTGGCCTCCCGCTCGCCACGCCGCAGCACGGCCCGGATACGGGCGTCCAGCACCCGCCCCTGCACCGGCTTGACGACATAGTCGTCGGCCCCCGACTCCAGCCCGACCACCACATCGATGTCATCACTGCGGGCGGTGAGCAGGATGATCGGCAACTGGTCCGTGCGCCGGATGCGCCGGCACACCTCGAACCCGTCGATGCCGGGCAGCATCACATCCAGCACGATCAGGTCGGGCCGCTGCTCGCGCAGCAGCTTCAGACCGTCCTCGCCGGTGGCAGCGGTGGCCACACGGTGCCCCTGGCGCGTCAGCGACAGCTCCAGGGCCGTACGGATGGCGTCGTCGTCCTCGATCAGCAACAGGGAAGGCACGGACGTCATTCTGTCCCATGACACGGCGCTGTATCGACTCCTGGAGCGCTCCCACACATCTCGCCCATAGGAGTGAGCGTCCGAGATACCGGATGAGTAGCCGTACGACGCTTCTCTGTGATCAGCCTGTGCTGCGCCTGGCCCTCACCCCTGTTGCACGCCTGTGACAGTCGGCTGACACCGTCATGAAGTCGCGTAGGCAAGCTTCTCGTCACAGGCAAGGAAGCACCGCAGAACAGCACAACAGACCAGCACCACAGAGCAGTGCCGAGAAACCGGAACTCCACGACGGGGGGCGCGAGATGAACACGCTGCACAGCACCAGCACTAGCGCGGTCGCAGTTGTCACGCGTCTCCACGACGTCACACGCAACACCGAGAAGTCCGGTGCCGTGAGCGGGCGGGGGTGCGCTCGCGGCACCGGGCGTCAGCACACCGGGTCGTACATGACGGTGGTTGACGCACATCCGGTGGGGGGCAACGGGGGATCCACGTACGGGGAGGGCTCGGGGGAGCGTCGTTCGGTGTCGGAGGCGGAGTTCACCGCCTACGTCCAGGAGCGCCGCGCCTCCCTGTACGCAACCGCCTACCACCTGACCGGTGACCGCTTCGAGGCCGAGGACCTGCTCCAGAGCGCCCTCTTCTCGACGTACAAGGCGTGGGACCGGATCAGCGACAAGGCCGCGGTCGGGGGCTACCTCCGCCGCACCATGACGAACTTGCACATCAGCGCGTGGCGCCGCCGCAAGCTGAACGAGTACCCGACCGAGGAGCTGCCGGAGACGGCCGGCGACACGGACGCGATGCGCGGCACGGAGCTGCGCGCCGTCCTGTGGCAGGCGCTCGCCCGGCTGCCCGAACTCCAGCGCACCATGCTGGTCCTTCGTTACTACGAGGGCCGCACGGACCCGGAGATCGCGGAGATCCTCGACATCAGTGTCGGCACGGTGAAGTCCAGCATCTGGCGGTCGCTCCGCCGGCTGCGCGAGGACGAGGTCCTCAGCTTCGGCCGTGACGAGGAGGAGTCCTTCGGGGAGCTTGTCGCCTGACAGGCCCGCCCGAGGGCAACGGGGGAAAGAAAGTACGGGGGAAGCACGGGGGCTGTTCGTCACTCTGGGGGGAGTGGCGGACAGGGTCATAACGGGGGAGCACTACCGGGGGGATCAACGGGGTCAATGGGGGACCTCGGGGGATCACGGGGAAAACGGGGGACAACGGGGAAAAGGGAGCGGGACTGGAGGGCCGGGGGGTCCATCCAGTCCCGCTTTTCCCTTTTTGCGCCTAAACCGGCGCCGCTCTCGCGGAGGTGGTTGCGCTCCCCTTTGCGCCTAAACCGGCGCCGCTCTCGCGGACCTGGTTGCTCGCCGTCGGGGTTCCTCAATTGATGGTTGCGATGTTCTTCGCTTTTATGCACCTTCCCGCAGCGGCTGCCGCGAGCCGACCCAAGGCCTCGTCCTTGTCGCAGGCGTGGGCGCCCAGGGACGTCTGGCGGGACACGATGGAGCGTTCGGCGCGCATCAGGCGCCAGCCGCGGCGGAGCAGGAACGGTACGGACTTGCGGCCCTCCTTGAGGTCCCGCAGAAAGCGGCGGCGGAATGTCCGCACCGGACCGCGGCTCAGGCACAGCGCGTCAGCCAGCACACCGAGTTCCTGGCAGCGCCCGACGATCTCGGCGGCGAAGATGCCCTCCGCGATGAACAGCGGGGTCCGCCCTATGTCGACGGTCTCCTCGCCGGTACGGGCGCTGAGGGAGATGTCGTACACGGGAACCTTCGTACGCCCCCTGCGGCACAGCTCGGCGATCGCCGCGACGGCCGTGTCCGCGTCCCAGGACAGCGGATGGTCCCAGTCGATGTCCGAACTCCCCGCCACCTGCGGCAACGTCGGATCATCGCCCTCCTTGTAGAAGTCGTCGAGCCGCAGCACCGGAAGCCCGGAGCGGGCCGCGAGAAGGGATTTGCCGGAACCGGAGGGGCCGCACAGCAGCACGACCCGGGTGGGTATCGGGGGATGAGAACTCACGAGGCACCAGTGTGCGCCATCGAGAGCTCCCTGCCGACCCCCGCGGGGTCCGGTCGGCAGGGAACTGCGTCACACCTCGACCGACGTCAGTAGGACGAACCGGACGCGCCCAGCGAACCCGTCGGGTGCCAGACCGTCTTTGTCTCGAGGAAGGCCGTCATGCGCTCGGTGCCGGGCGTTTCCGTGTAATCCACAGGCTGTGGACGCAGGACTCGCTTGAGGTTGTCCGCTGCCGCGATCTCCAGTTCCTTCGCGAGTACGTCGTCGGCGCCGGCCAGGTCGATCGCGTTGACGTCCTGGTGGGCCGCTAGGGGCGTCGCGATTTCCGCCGTACGGCCGGAGAGGACGTTGACGACGCCGCCGGGGAGGTCGGAGGTGGCCAGGACCTCGCCGAGGGAGAGGGCCGGGAGCGGAGACTTCTCGGACGCCACCACGATCGCCGTGTTGCCCGTCGCGATCACCGGGGCGACCACCGAGACCAGGCCCAGGAAGGACGACTCCTGGGGGGCGAGGACGGCGACGACGCCCGTCGGCTCGGGCGAGGAGAGGTTGAAGAACGGGCCCGCCACCGGGTTGCCGCCGCCCACCACCTGGGCGATCTTGTCGGTCCAGCCCGCGTACCAGACCCAGCGGTCGATCGCGGCGTCCACCTGGGCGGCCGCTTTCGCCTTGGACAGGCCCTCGGATTCCGCGACCTCCCGTACGAACTGCTCCTTGCGGCCCTCCAGCATCTCGGCGATGCGGTAGAGGATCTGGCCGCGGTTGTACGCCGTGGCGCCGGACCAGGGGCCGAACGCCTTGCGGGCCGCCACAACGGCGTCACGGGCGTCCTTACGGGACGCAAGGGGGGCGTTGGCCAGCCACTTGCCCTTGGAGTCGGTCACCTCGTACACCCGGCCGCTCTCGGAACGCGGGAACTTCCCGCCCACGTACAGCTTGTAGGTCTTGAAGACACTGAGCCTTGCATCAACTGTGCTCATTTATCGCTCGCCCTCCGGGCTCGACGGGGCGAGGTACGCCTCCAGGCCGTGACGACCGCCCTCGCGGCCGAAGCCCGACTCCTTGTAGCCGCCGAACGGCGAGGTCGGGTCGAACTTGTTGAACGTGTTGGACCAGACGACGCCCGCGCGGAGCTTGTTCGCAACGGCCAGGATCCGGGAGCCCTTCTCCGTCCAGATGCCCGCCGACAGGCCGTACTGGCTGTTGTTGGCCTTGGCGACCGCCTCGTCCGGCGTGCGGAAGGTCAGGACGGACAGGACCGGGCCGAAGATCTCGTCGCGGGCGATGGTGTGCGCCTGGGTGACGTTCGTGAAGAGCGTCGGGGCGAACCAGTAGCCGGAGGACGGCAGTTCGCAGGCCGGGGACCAGCGCTCGGCGCCCTCCGCCTCGCCCTGCTCGGTGAGCGCGGTGATACGGGCCAGCTGCTCGGCGGAGTTGATCGCGCCGATGTCGGTGTTCTTGTCGAGCGGGTCGCCGAGACGCAGGGTCGACAGGCGGCGCTTCAGGGAGTCAAGGAGCTCGTCGTGGATCGACTCCTGGACGAGGAGGCGGGAGCCCGCGCAGCAGACCTGGCCCTGGTTGAAGAAGATGCCGGTCACGATGCCCTCGACGGCCTGGTCGATGGGGGCGTCGTCGAAGACGATGTTGGCGCCCTTGCCGCCGAGTTCGAGAGTGAGCTTCTTACGGGTGCCCGCGACGGTCCGCGCGATCTCCTTGCCGACCGCCGTCGAACCCGTGAACGCGACCTTGTTCACGTCCTCGTGCGCGACCAGGGCCGCGCCTGTGTCGCCGTATCCCGGAAGGATGTTGACGACGCCCTTGGGGAGGCCCGCCTGGCGGCAGATGTCCGCGAAGAACAATGCCGACAGGGGAGTCGTCTCGGCGGGCTTCAGGACGACCGTGTTGCCGGTCGCGAGGGCCGGGGCGATCTTCCAGGCCAGCATCAGGAGGGGGAAGTTCCAGGGGATGACCTGGCCCGCGACGCCCAGGGGCCGCGGATTCGCACCGAAGCCGGCGTGCTCCAGCTTGTCCGCCCAGCCCGCGTAATAGAAGAAATGCGCTGCTACAAGAGGCAGATCGGCGTCGCGCGTCTCCTTGATGGGCTTTCCGTTGTCCAGCGTCTCCAGGACGGCCAGTTCGCGGCTGCGCTCCTGGATGATGCGGGCGATACGGAAGAGGTACTTGGCACGCTCGGAGCCCGGCAGCGCCGACCACTTCTCGAAGGCCTTACGGGCGGCCTTCACTGCGCGTTCGACGTCCTCGGTGCCCGCCTGGGCGACCTCGGAGAGGACCTCTTCGGTGGAGGGCGAGATCGACTTGAAGACCCTGCCGTCCGCCGCGTCGACGAACTCGCCGTCGATGAACAGGCCGTACGAGGGCGCGATGTCGACGACGGACCGGGACTCGGGGGCCGGCGCGTACTCGAATACGGAAGCCATGATGATCAATCCACCGTCACGTAGTCGGGGCCGGAGTAACGGCCCGTGGCCAGCTTCTGGCGCTGCATCAGCAGGTCGTTCAGGAGCGAGGAGGCGCCGAAGCGGAACCAGTGGTTGTCCAGCCAGTCCTCGCCCGCCGTCTCGTTCACCAGGACCAGGAACTTGATCGCGTCCTTGCTGGTGCGGATGCCGCCCGCGGGCTTCACCCCGACCTGTACCCCGGTCTGCGCACGGAAGTCGCGCACCGCCTCCAGCATGAGCAGGGTGTTCGCGGGCGTCGCGTTCACCGCCACCTTGCCCGTGGAGGTCTTGATGAAGTCGGCCCCGGCCAGCATGCCGAGCCAGCTGGCGCGCCGGATGTTGTCGTACGTCGACAGCTCGCCGGTCTCGAAGATGACCTTGAGGCGGGCGCTCGTCCCGCAGGCCTCCTTCACGGCGACGATCTCGTCGTACACCTTCATGTAGTTCCCCGCGAGGAACGCACCCCGGTCGATGACCATGTCGACCTCGTCCGCCCCGGCCGAGACGGCGTCGCGTACGTCGGCCAGCTTCACGTCGAGCGCGGCACGCCCGGCCGGGAAGGCGGTGGCGACGGAGGCGACCTTCACGCCGGAACCGGCGACGGCCTCCTTGGCCGTGGCCACCATGTCGGGATAGACGCAGACGGCCGCCGTCGCGGGGGTCGTACGGTCCGTGGGGTCGGGGTGGACGGCTTTGGCGCCGAGCGCCCGGACCTTGCCCGGGGTGTCCGCGCCTTCCAGGGTCGTCAGGTCGACCATCGAGATGGCGAGGTCGATGGCGTACGCCTTCGCCGTCGTCTTGATGGAACGGGTACCGAGCGAGGCGGCGCGCGCCTCCAAGCCGACCGCGTCGACTCCGGGCAGCCCGTGGAGGAAGCGGCGCAGCGTGCTGTCGGACGCGGTTACGTCGCCGAGTGCGTGTGCGGCTGGTGCTGTGGTGGGCATGGTCACGAGGGGAGCATATCTACGCGCGTAGCGGCTGTACAGTCCCCGGGCTTTCCGGGGTTCATCGAGAGATGGGCGCGGCGGGTCTTCCAGAGCTTGGCGCAGCGCTCTTCGAGAGCTCGGTGACCGCGGATGAGCGTTGTCAGAGGCGTCGGGCAGAATCGGGACCATGACGACCCCGGACCATCAGCCACCACCACCGGAATCCTCGGGATCTTCCACATCCCCGGAGGCCCCGGGATCTTCGGATGCTCCGGGCACTTCGGGACGTACGGACTCTTCGGGACGTACGGACTCTTCGGGACGTACGGACTCTTCGGGACGTACGGACTCTTCGGGACGTACGGACTCTCCTCAGGCTCCGGATGCCTCGGATGCTCCGGATTCCTCGGGACCGACGGAGCCCCTTCAGGCTCCGGAAGCCTCGGATGCGTCGGGCTCTTCAGGTTCCCCTGCTTCTCCTGCTTCTCCTGGCTCTCCGGACTCACAAGGCGCGCCCGAGCCGCCGGAATCCCCGGCCGCTCCTGAGTCGGCGGACTCATCGGAACCCACACCATCCTCGCCGTCCACGTCGTCGACGCCGCCCCCGCGGCCCTCGCTCCCGGAGTCCAGGGACCGGATCTATCGCTCTCCCTCGGCCATCGCGGGCGGTGTGCTGCTGCTCGCCATCGCGGGCTGGCTCGGTATCGACGCGCTGATCGTCGGCGAGGGCCGGACGCCGTGGCTGGCGCTCGCCGGGCTGATCCTCTTCGTCCCACTTGTCGTCGCCTTCACTCTGCGCCCGGCCGTCTTCGCGAACGACGACCGGCTGCGCATCCGCAACCCCTTCCGCGTGATCGTGCTGCCCTGGGGCACCGTCGAGGCCCTGCGCTCCGGCTACTCGAACGAGGTGCTCGACAAAACCGGCACCAAGTACCAGCTGTGGGCGATACCCGTCTCGCTGCGCGCCCGCAAGAAGGCGGCGCGGCGGCAGGCCCGCGCGGACAAGCAGGGCGCCGACGTCCGTCCGTCACGGATACCGGAGCCAACCGGACCCGTGCGCGCCCAGACCGACCAGATCATGGACGAGCTGCGTGAACTGGTGGTGGCGCGAGGGCCGGACAAGCGGGCGCAGGGGGAGCCGTCGGTGCGATGGGCCTACGAGGTCCTGGCGCCGGCCCTGGCCGGTGCGGTACTGCTGGCCATCCTCCTGGCGATGGGCTGACGGCTCGGGCTGCCTCAGGGGCCCCTGAGGCCGTACGCAACACCCCGGATCTTGAGGAGATGGGCGCTTTGGCCCGTACGAGAGGGTGGTGGCTGCCTTCGCCGTCCGGGTGTCCCGTCACGGATGTTCCGTTGCGGGTGTCCGGACCCGACCGGTCCAGGCGTCACCGGCGTAGCCACGCACCGAGGGAGTAGATGTGTCGTACGACGAGCCTCTGCGGCTGCCCGCCACGGCGATACCTGACGGCTGCCGGGACTGGACGGCCGGGCAGGCCGGGGTCTGGTCGGCGGCGCTGCCGCCGCGCTGGACGTTCCTGCGCGTACGCAGGTCGGTCGCGGCCGGAGCGACCACGTTCGCGTTGTGCGCGGGTGGCTGGGCCGTGCTGCTCGGCGGGCTGTGGCCGTTCCTCGCGGCGGCGTTCGCGGTGTACGTCCTGTGGGTGCTCGCCCGCCCCGAGCTCGTCTGGGCGGGGGCGCCCGCGCTGCTCCTCGCGCTCGCGTTCCAGGCACCGTCGCAGCCGTGGGTGGTGACCGCGCTCTTCGTGTTCGTCGTGGTGGCCTGCTGGGCGGTCGTCGCCGTACGTCTGCGCGCGCGGAGCACACAGTACGAGCGGGCGCTGGAGGCGGCCGAGGGTGTCACGGCGTGGCTGCCCGACGCGGAGGAACCGGTGCGGCGCGGCAGCTTCCTGCGCAACCTCGGCCTCGTGGTCCTCGCCCTCGGCGTGCTGACCGGTGCCACCACGGGCCTCTGGAGCTCGGCCGACGACCGCCGGGGCGCCTGGGCCGCCGCCTTCTTCGTGGCCGGCCTCGGCGCGACCGCCCTGTCCTCGGCCTGGTTCGCCCGGCACCGGGCCGTTCAACTGCGCCGTGAACCCGCACCGGTACTGCGCGTCCTGGTGCGCGACGACGTGGAAGGCAGCACGGAGGTGTACGCGGCGGACGACGTGCGGGCCATCCGCCCCCTGTTCACCGTCGACCTGACCTCGTTCGACGATGACGACGAGGACGACGGCGCCGACGAGGACGATGCGGAAGCCAAAGGGACGGAGACCGACGACGAGGAGCTCGAGCGGCTCCTGGAGTTCGTGGAGGCCGACACCCCGGGCCCGGTCCGCGAAGCCGTCCTCTTCGGCGTGCCCTACGACGGCGCCGAGGTCCTCGTCCTCAGCGCCGACGTGGACCCGGCCCAGCCCCCGCTGATCGAGTGGTCGACGGGCCCCGTACGCCCGTTGTCGCTGAGCGCGGGACGCCGACGCATCGAACGCGAGAAGGCCCGGGAAGCACAGAGCCGCCAACTGGAGGAGCAGGCCAGGGAGTTGGCCGGAACCCAGCCGCCCGTCGCGGTCCGCCGCTGGCATGCCGGGTGGCTCGACTGGCTGGCGGCCGCGGTGCTGGTGGCCTGGGGCGTCTGGCTCTGCTGGCCTTGGTCCACCGAACCGGGCACCGCCGTGTGGAAGCTGGCCCTGGTCGTCGTACTAGGGGTCTACGGCGCGGTCCGCGTCCCCGTGAAACTGGCCTGGCGCATCACCGCCGACCGCACCGGTCTGTGGGTCACCGGCCTGCGCGGCCCCCAGCACGTCCCCTGGGAGGACCTCCGCTCCGTACGCCGCCAACGCTTCGAACTCAAGCTGCGCTGGCGCGGCGACAACTGGGCCGTCGCCGCCCCCCACTGGGGCTGGCTCGAACGCACCCGCGGCCTCGTCCACCCCTACGACGCCCTGGCCGCCGAACTCAGCGCGATGCGCACGGACCCCGCCCTGCGCCCCACGGGCGAGAGCACGGCCCCCGAACGCGGGCGCCCGCTGTGGCCGCTGACGGTCGTGCTGGCGCTGGGCTGGGTGGTGGCGGTGATGGCGCTGAGGTGAGACCGCACCAGGACCCCGTCGGCGTCAGATGCCCGCTGCCGCCGACAGGTCGCGCTTGATGGCCGTCAGGAGAGCGGTCGCCTTCTCGTGCGCCTCGGGCAGGTCGGAGTGCGAGGCGACCGGGATGACGACCTCCAGGTAGCACTTCAGCTTCGGCTCTGTGCCGCTGGGGCGGACGATGACGCGGGCACCGTCGAGTGTGTAGCGCAGGCCGTCCGTGGGCGGGAGTTTGTCCGTGCCCTTCGTCAGGTCTTCCGACCTCGTGATCGCCAGGCCGGCCAGGTGGGTGGGCGGCTGCTCGCGGAGGCGGTGCATCGCGCTTGCGATCAGGGAGAGGTCGTCCACGCGGACCGAGAGCTGGTCGGTGGCGTGCAGACCGTACTCGACGGCAAGGTCGTCGAGGAGGTCGAGGAGGGTCCTGCCCTGCTCCTTGAGCTGCGAGGCCAGTTCCGTGATCAGCAGGGCCGCGGTGATGCCGTCCTTGTCCCGCACGCCCTCGGGATCCACGCAGTAGCCGAGGGCCTCCTCGTATCCGTACCGCAGGCCCTCCACCCGGGCGATCCACTTGAAGCCCGTCAGGGTCTCCTCGTACGGGAGACCCGCCTTCTCCGCGATACGGCCGAGGAGCGAGGACGACACGATCGACTCCGCGAACGTGCCGCGGGCGCCGCGCCGCACGAGGTGGGCGGCGAGGAGGGCGCCGACCTCGTCGCCGCGCAGCATGCGCCAGTCGCCGCTGTCCTTGACGGCCACGGCGCAGCGGTCGGCGTCCGGGTCGTTCGCGATGATCAGGTCCGGGTTCGTCTCGCGGGCCTTCGCGAAGGCCAGGTCCATCGCGCCCGGTTCCTCCGGGTTCGGGAAGGCGACGGTCGGGAACTCCGGGTCCGGGTCCGCTTGTTCGGCGACGAGGACGGGTTCCGGGAAGCCCGCGCGGGCGAAGGCGGCGATGAGGGTGTCCTTGCCGACGCCGTGCATCGCCGTGTAGACGGTGCGGGCGGTTCGGGGGGAGTCGGCGGCGAGTACGGCGTCCGTACGGGCGAGGTAGGCGTTCAGAACGCTGTCGTCGCCTTCGTCGGCGAGGATCTCCCAGCCGTCGGTCGGGCGCGGTACGTCATTCAGGCTCGCGATCGCCTCGATCTGTGCGGCGATCTCGGCGTCCGCCGGGGGCACGATCTGGGAGCCCTCGCCGAGGTAGACCTTGTAGCCGTTGTCGCGGGGCGGGTTGTGGCTGGCGGTCACCTCCACGCCGGCGACCGCGCCGAGGTGCCTTATGGCGAAGGCGAGGACGGGGGTGGGGAGGGGGCGGGGGAGTACGGCTGCCCTCAGGCCCGCGCCGGTCATCACCGCGGCGGTGTCGCGGGCGAAGTCCTCCGACTTGTGGCGGGCGTCGTAGCCGATGACTACCAGGCCGTTGTTGTGGCCCTTGGCCTTGAGGTAGGCGGCGAGGCCTGCGGCGGCTCGGATGACCACCGTGCGGTTCATTCGCATGGGGCCGGCGCCGAGTTCGCCTCTGAGGCCCGCGGTGCCGAACTGGAGGGTGCCGCTGAACCGTGCGGTGAGCTCCGCTGTGTCCCCGGCGTCGATCAGCTGGGCGAGTTCGGCCCTGGTCTCCGGGTCGGGGTCTTCGGCCAGCCACGCCTTGGCCCTCGCGACGAGTTCGTCCTGCACGTGGGTCAACCTCTTTCGTTTGGTCCACAACTGGGTGGGTGGGGAGGCGTTTTTCTGTCCCCAGCCCCGCCCCTTCCCGAAACTGGGGGCTCCGCCCCCAGGCCCCGCTGCCTCCGGCGGGTGGGTGGGTTCGTGGGGTGGGTGGAGTGCCTCCGGCGGGTGGGGCGCCTTCCGCGGGTGGGTGGGGTGCCTACCGGGGTGGTGGGTGACAATTGTGTCGCGGCTGCGGTCCGTTGTGGCTGGTCGCGCAGTTCCCCGCGCCCCTGAAAAGCCTGCGGCTGCCCGCGCCCGGAGTAGGCGCCGGCGCCCAGAGCAAGCCCGCACCCCGGAAGGCAGCCGCGGCCCGGACAAGCCGACCCCCGGACGCCGGCCCCCGAACAAGCTCGCCCCTGGTGGGAGCCCGCACCCCGACGAAACCGGCACTCTCCCGCCGGTGGGAGGGGACGTGGGCCGGTGCGTCCTATGCCCGTCGCTTAGCTTCGGTCTGGGCACACCTGCGCCCTGTACCAGCAAGGGGTCGTATGCCCTGTTGGCGACGGGCTGACGCACCGGACCGCGGCCCCGCACCCACCACGCACCTAAGGGGCGCGGGGAACTGCGCGACCAGCCACAACGGCGCCGCACCCGCCCAACCGCCGGAGGCACCCCGCACGGCTGCGCAACCAGCCACACTGACCGTCCGCCGGCAACGGTCAAATCCGATCCAGCACCCGCGTCAACAACGCCCCCATCCGCGCAGCAGAATCCCGCCCCGCCTGCAGAACCTCCTCATGGTTCAGCGGCTCCCCCGTCATCCCGGCCGCAAGATTCGTGACCAACGAAATCCCCAGCACCTCCGCCCCAGCCTCACGCGCCGCAATGGCTTCAAGCACCGTCGACATCCCCACAAGATCCGCCCCGATGACCCGAGCCATCCGAATCTCCGCCGGCGTCTCGTAGTGCGGCCCGGGGAACTGCGCGTACACCCCCTCCTCCAGCGAGGCGTCGATCTCCTTGCACAGGGCGCGCAGCCGGGGCGAGTAGAGATCCGTCAGGTCGACGAAGTTGGCGCCGACTATCGGCGACGTAGCCGTGAGGTTGATGTGGTCGCTGATGAGTACCGGCTGGCCGGGCCGCATCCCCTCGCGGAGCCCCCCGCAGCCGTTCGTCAGTACGACCGTCTTGCAACCGGCGGCGACAGCGGTACGTACCCCGTGCGCGACGGCGGCGACACCGCGCCCCTCGTAGAAGTGGGTGCGGCCCAGGAAGACGAGCGCCCGCTTGTCGCCCAGCCGGTACGAGTGGATCTTGCCGCCGTGGCCCTCGACCGCCGGCGCGGGGAATCCGGGCAGCTCGGTGACCTGGAACTCGGCCTCGGGGGAACCGAGGGCGTGCACGGCCGGTGCCCAGCCGGAGCCCATCACGAGCGCGACGTCGTGGGTCTCGGCGCCCGTGAGCTCGCGCAGGCGCGAGGCGGCGGCGTCGGCGGCGGCGTAGGGGTCGCCGTGGATGTCGTCCGGAAGAAGAGAAGCGTTCACGCGATGAGGGTAGCTGGTAGATGCCTACGCGCGTAGATGCTGGGGGTCACAGGTTGGCGATCGTTGTCTTTTCTGAGGTCCTTTCTGAGCGGGGCAGCCCGGGAACGCTGCCTCGCACCCAAGGATCAACGCACCCATGGGTCAACGCACCCAACGATCAACGCACCCTGGATCAACAAGGCCGCTTCCGCAGCTCCATCACATAGTCGTGCGGCGCCCCCGCCGACTCCGCCGCGTCCGCGATCTCCCCCAGGTAGCGCGCCGAAGGCAGCCCGCCCTCGTAGCCGTTCAGCACGTACACCCACGCCGGCTCCTCGCCCTCCAGCGTGTGCACACGGACCCGCATCCGCCGGTATATGTCGAGGCCGACGCCCTCCCAGCGGTCCAGGGAGTCCTCGTCGAGCGGAGCGACTTCGTACAGCGCAACGAACACCTGCGAGCGCGGTGCCTCGACGACGGTCACGAGCGCGCCCTCCCAGCCCATGTGCTCGCCGCCGAAGGTCAGCCGCCAGCCGTTGAGCCAGCCGGTGGCGCGCAGCGGCGAATGCGGGGCCCGGCGCGTCATGAGCCGCGGGTCGAGATTGCCGGCGTATGCGGCGTAGAGCGACATGGGGTTGAGGGTACGGCAGCGACGCGCGCGCCTCTCCTGCAACAGATGCACCGAGAGCAGGCCCCCGGGGCGGATGCACGGTGGGGCGTACGGGACAATGGAGTACGTGACTCGGATCGTGATCATCGGTGGCGGACCCGGCGGATACGAGGCGGCCCTGGTGGCCGCCCAACTCGGCGCGGAGGTAACCGTCGTCGACTGCGACGGCCTGGGCGGCGCGTCGGTGCTCACCGACTGCGTGCCGTCGAAGACCCTGATCGCGACCGCCGAGGTGATGACCACCTTCGACTCCTCGTACGAGGAACTCGGCATCATCGTCGCCGATGACACTCCTCACATCGATACGCCCGCCCGGGTGGTCGGAGTCGATCTCGGCAAGGTCAACCGCCGGGTGAAGCGCCTCGCGCTCGCCCAGTCGCACGACATCACGGCTTCTGTGACGCGCGCCGGTGCGCGGGTCATGCGCGGACGCGGGCGGCTCGACGGGCAGCAGGCTCTGGACGGATCCCGGAAGGTCGTCGTGCGGGCCGCGGACGGCAGCGAGGAGACGCTCGTCGCCGACGCCGTACTCATCGCCACCGGCGGACATCCCCGTGAGCTGCCCGACGCACAGCCGGACGGCGAGCGGATCCTGAACTGGACCCAGGTGTACGACCTCGACGAGCTGCCCGAGGAGCTCATCGTGGTCGGCTCCGGCGTTACGGGTGCCGAGTTCGCCGGTGCCTATCAGGCGCTCGGGTCGCGGGTCACCCTCGTATCCAGCCGTGATCGTGTGCTGCCGGGTGAGGACTCCGATGCCGCGGGCGTCCTGGAGGACGTGTTCCGGCGGCGGGGCATGAACGTCCTGGCGCGCTCCCGAGCCCAGTCCGCCAAGCGCGTGGGCGACCGGGTCGAGGTGACGTTGTCCGACGGGCGCGTCATCACCGGCTCGCACTGCCTGATGGCCGTCGGCGCCATCCCCAACAGCCATGGCATGGGTCTCGAAGGGGCCGGCGTCAAGGTGAAGGAGTCCGGGCACATCTGGACGGACAAGGTGTCCCGGACGACGGCTCCGGGGGTGTACGCAGCCGGTGACGTCACCGGAGTCTTCGCGCTCGCCTCCGTGGCGGCGATGCAGGGCCGTATCGCCATGTACCACTTCCTCGGCGACGCGGTCGCCCCGCTCAACCTGAAGACCGTGTCCTCGAACGTCTTCACCGACCCCGAGATCGCGACCGTCGGCTACTCGCAGGCGGACGTCGACGGCGGCGTCATCGACGCACGGGTCGTGAAGCTGCCCCTGCTGCGCAACCCGCGCGCCAAGATGCAGGGCATCCGGGACGGCTTCGTGAAGATCTTCTGCCGGCCGGGCACCGGGATCGTCGTCGGCGGAGTCGTCGTCTCGCCGCGCGCATCGGAACTGATCCATCCGATCTCGATCGCGGTCGACAACAACCTGACCGTCGAACAGATCGCGAACGCCTTCACCGTGTACCCATCCCTTTCGGGCTCGATCGCCGAGGTGGCCCGGCAGCTGCACACCCGCAAGACCGAGCTCGACGCCTGACGGCCGAAAGCAACTCCTCGCTGGTCACGGGGAGTTGTCGCTTCTTCAGGCGCCGTGGACAGCGGGAGTGGACGCGTATACCACTTTCCGTGCTGCCGTGCGAACAACTTCTGTTATTCGGCGCAAACTGCTGAAAGCAGACGGTCGTTGGGGTTACTGTCAGTTTCGTGTTCGCTGCAGAACGTCGCCAATTGATCCTCGAAATGGTGCGAGCGAACGGGGCCGTGTCGCTCCGTGAGCTCGCCCGCGTCGTCCAGACCTCTGAAGTGACCGTACGGCGGGACGTGCGCGCACTGGAGGCAGAAGGACTCCTCGACCGCCGGCATGGCGGTGCGGTATTGCCGGGCGGGTTCACGCGAGAGTCCGGCTTTCCGCAGAAGTCACATCTCGCGACCGCCGAGAAGACGGCCATCGCCGATCTCGCCGCGAGCCTCGTCGAAGAGGGCGAGGCCATCGTGGTAGGGGCGGGCACCACCACGCAGGAGCTGGCCCGCCGGCTCGCGCGGGTGCCCGGGCTGACCGTCGTCACCAACTCCCTGCTGGTGGCTCAGGCGTTGGCCCACGCCAACCGCGTCGAGGTCGTGATGACCGGCGGCACCCTGCGCGGTTCCAACTACGCGTTGGTGGGCAGCGGCGCCGAGCAGTCCTTGCAGGGGCTGCGGGTGTCGCGGGCCTTCCTGTCCGGGAGCGGACTGACCGCCGAGCGCGGCCTGTCCACGTCCAACATGCTGTCGGCGTCCGTCGACCGCGCGCTGGTCCAGGCCGCCGCGGAGGTCGTCGTCCTCGCCGATCACACCAAGCTCGGCACCGACACGATGTTCCAGACGGTGCCTACGGATGTGATCACGAGGTTGGTCACGGACGAGCCGCCCGGTCATGACGACCGTGCGGTCACTGAGTTGCAGGCGCTGGCGGATCAGGGCGTGCAGATCGCTGTGGCCGGCTCGGGTGGGGCGGGCGGTGACACGGGGCCGGCGGGCTCTGCGGGGCGTCAGCCGCCGCCGCGCCGGGATGTGCCGCTGCCCGGGCCGCGGCGGGGTCAAGTCCCCGGCGGGGGGCCGCAGTTGCGGAGCACCGCGGGGGTGCTTGGGGATCAGCCCCAGAGTGAGCGGGCGCGGGTTGCGGATATGCGGCGCCGCTGATGCCTCCGGCGGTTGGGCGGTTGGGTTCGTTGTCGACTGCGGCGCCGTTGTGGCTGGTCGCGCCAGCCCCGCGGGGTGCCTCCGGCGGTTGGGCGGCTGACGGTCCGTTGTGGCTGGTCGCGCAGTTCCCCGCGCCCCTTGGGTGGGTGGTGGGTGCGGGGCCGCGGTCCGGTGCGTCAGCCCGTCGCCAACGGGGCATACGGCCCCTTGCTGATACAGGGCGTGGCTGTGCCCAGACCGAAGCTAAGCGACGGACATACGACGCATCGGCCCACGTCCCCTCCCACCGGCGGAAGGGTGCCGGTTTCGTCGGGGTGCGGGCTTGTCGGTTCGCTTGCTCGTCGGGGGTGCGGGAAGTCGCAGGCTGTTTAGGGGCGCGGGGAACTGCGCGACCAGCCACAACGCACCCGCAGCCGCGACACAACTGTCACCCCCCACCCCGGTAGGCACCCCACACCCGCCGGAGCCACTCCATCCGCCCTACGAACCCACCCACCCGCCGTAGGCAGCGGGGCCTGGGGGCGCAGCTCCCCCACGCGGCGGAGCCGCAAATTGATACAGCCGGGAAGGGGCGGGGCTGGGGAAAGAAAACTCCCCGCCCCAACCGCCGGAGGTGTCAGTCCTTGATCTCGCAGATCACCGCGCCCGACGTGATCGAGGCGCCGATCTCCGCAGCCAGGCCCTTGATGGTGCCCGAGCGGTGCGCGTTCAGCGGCTGTTCCATCTTCATAGCCTCCAGGACGACGACCAGGTCGCCCTCCTTGACCTCCTGGCCCTCCTCGACGGCCACCTTGACGATGGTGCCCTGCATCGGAGAGGCAAGGGTGTCGCCGGACGCGGCGGGCCCCGACTTCTTCGCCGCGCGCCGCTTCGGCTTGGCGCCCGCCGCAAGACCCGTACGGGCCAGGGACATGCCCAGCGAGGACGGCAGCGAGACCTCCAGCCGCTTGCCGCCGACCTCGACGACAACCGTCTCGCGCCCCGGCTCCTCGTCCGCTTCCGTGTCCACCGGAGCCGCGAAGGGCTTGATCTCGTTGACGAACTCGGTCTCGATCCAGCGGGTGTGCACCCGGAAGGGGTTGCTGGTGAACGCGGGGTCCGCGACCACCGCGCGGTGGAAGGGGATGGCCGTGGCCATGCCCTCGACCTGGAACTCGGCCAGCGCACGGGCCGCCCGCTGCAGCGCCTGCTCACGGCTCGCCCCGGTGACGATCAGCTTGGCGAGCAGCGAGTCCCAGGCCGGGCCGATCACCGCGCCGGACTCCACACCCGCGTCCAGCCGCACGCCCGGACCCGACGGCGGCGCGAAGGTCGTGACCGTGCCGGGGGCGGGCAGGAAGTTGCGGCCCGGGTCCTCGCCGTTGATGCGGAACTCGAAGGAATGGCCGCGGATCGCCGGGTCGTCGTAGCCCAGTTCCTCGCCGTCGGCGATGCGGAACATCTCGCGGACCAGGTCGATGCCGGTGACCTCCTCGGTGACCGGGTGCTCCACCTGCAGACGGGTGTTGACCTCCAGGAAGGAGATCGTGCCGTCCACGCCCACCAGGAACTCCACGGTGCCGGCCCCGACGTACCCGGCCTCCTTGAGAATCGCCTTCGAGGCCGCGTACAGCTGCTTGTTCTGCTCCTTGGTGAGGAACGGCGCCGGGGCCTCCTCGACCAGCTTCTGGTGCCGGCGCTGCAGGGAGCAGTCACGGGTCGAGACGACGACCACGTTTCCGTGCTGGTCGGCCAGGCACTGGGTCTCCACGTGCCGCGGCTTGTCCAGGTAGCGCTCCACGAAGCACTCGCCGCGGCCGAAGGCCGCCACCGCCTCGCGCACCGCGGAGTCGTACAGCTCGGGGACCTCTTCAAGGGTGCGGGCCACCTTCAGACCGCGGCCGCCGCCGCCGAACGCCGCCTTGATCGCGATCGGCAGGCCGTGCTCCTCGGCGAAGGCCACGACCTCCTCGGCGCCGTTCACCGGGTCCGGGGTGCCCGCGACCAGCGGGGCGCCCGCGCGCTGCGCGATGTGCCGGGCGGCGACCTTGTCGCCCAGGTCGCGGATCGCCTGCGGGGGCGGGCCGATCCAGATCAGGTCCGCGTCGAGGACCGCCTGGGCGAAGTCCGCGTTCTCCGAGAGGAAGCCGTATCCGGGGTGGATCGCGTCCGCCCCCGAGTCCTTGGCCGCCTGGAGCACCTTGGTCATGTCCAGGTAACTGGTGGTTGGAGTGTCACCGCCCAGGGCGAACGCCTCGTCCGCGGCCCGCACATGCAGTGCGTCCCGGTCCGGCTCGGCGTACACCGCCACGCTCGCGATACCGGCGTCTCGGCACGCCCGGGCGACACGGACAGCGATTTCGCCACGATTGGCGATCAACACCTTGCGCACGTTGGCTCCCTCTCCTTGAAACAAGCCGAGTTTAGGGACTGCCGACACGTCGTTTCGACCCATCCCCGATGGTGAGCTTGCCCACACGGAGCGTGATACGAGGCCTGCTCGCCCGCGAAATCCCTTGTCGCACCGCGGTACGCAGGGGGCTTCCCAAGAACCCTAGCCCTCTGATGTGGCCAAGGTCTCTGTGAGAGCGTGCTGCGGGCCACTCCGTTTCTTTGTGGAGTTCCTACGAATGGGCGAACGAATCTTTGCCTGCGGTAGATCCCTTGTCCCGACGTTTACCCGTTAGTAGCGTTCGCGATGTATCAAACGCTACTAGGGGTAACGCAAGCCTCGCTCGAACGGCAGTGGAAAGTGGGTGAGCCGGTGGTACGCAGGCCGGTGGCTTGGGTGGCCGCGATCGTGCTCTTCGCGGAGGCGGTGGGCATCGCACTGGTCAACTGGTTCATGGGAGTCGTCGTCGACCGGCAGGAGATGTCCCTCGCGGGGCTCGACGCGGGGATGATGTCCGTGTCCTCGAAGGTCGCGGGTCTGATCTTCGGCCTCTACTTCGCCTTCTGCGGCTTCGTCGCACTGCGCGTCGCCCTGCGCGACCGCGCCCCCGCCGGCCTCGGCCGCATCGTGCTCATCAGCGCGGCGGTCGTGCACGGCCTGCTCGGCGCGTTCGCGGTCGGACTGGTGGGCTGGGGCGCGTTCGCCTTCATGATGGTCGTGTGCGGGCTGATCGTGCTGATCTTCATGGCGTACGACCGTGAAGGCGGGACCGACGTCTCCGATGCCGTGCCTGAGCAGGGTGACGGGCCGGGCTCCACGGTCACGCCTACGGCGCCCGCGGCCTCCTGATCGGCGTCAGCTTTCCCGAGGCGTCCACAACTCCGTGATGCCGACGCCCAGTTGGGCCAGCAGGCGGCGCAGCATCGGCAGGGAGATTCCGATGACGTTGCCGTGGTCCCCGTCGATGCCCTCGATGAACGGCGCCGAGCGGCCGTCGAGCGTGAATGCCCCGGCCACGTAGAGGGGTTCGCCCGAGGCGACGTACGCGGCGATCTCGGCGTCCGTCGGCTCGCCGAACCGGACCACCGTGGACGCGGTCGCCGACGCGTACCGCCCCGTCACCGTGTCGTACACGCAGTGCCCCGTCTGCAGGGTGCCCGCGCGCCCGCGCATCGACTTCCAGCGCGCGGTGGCCTCCTCGGCGTCCGCGGGCTTGCCGAGCGCCTCGCCGTCCAGGTCGAGCACCGAGTCGCAGCCGATCACCAGGGCGCCCTTGACCTCGGGCTTCGCCGCCACGACCGAAGCCTTCGCCTCGGCGAGCGCGCGTGCCAGCTCGGCGGGGGTGGGGGCGGTCACGGCCTCCTCGTCGACCCCGCTGACGATGACCTCGGGGTCGAAGCCGGTCTGCCTCAGCAGTGCGAGCCGGGCGGGGGACTGGGAGGCGAGGACGAGTCGACGGCGCGGCTGATCAGTCATGCGGCCAGGGTAGCGAGGGGCGTCCGGGGTGGTCACCGACCGCCCGGTGACCGGCGGCGGCTCACATGACGCCGAGCACGATCATCGCGATCACCATCGCCAACGCCAAGAAAATCCCCAGCCGCCGCAACATGTCCTGCATGTCGCGCAGTTCCTTGGGCGGCTCGTTCTCGGGGTCGGACCACAGCATTCCACGATCGTGACTCCGCCTCCGGCCCGGCCGCCTGAGTACCCGTACTCATCTTGCGTAGGACACGTGCCCCCTATCCGGGCCAGTACGTACGCCCCCACGCCCTCGGCCCCGGCGCGGGCAGGCGGCCCATCGCCACCCGGGCGGGGTCCGCCCAGGCGCCCGGCTCGCGGGGCGCGCCGGACGGGGCGGCGGCCACCGCCGCGGCGCGCGCCTGGACCACCGCCAGTGCGGCGGCCAGCTCCTCCGGGGTCGGATTGCCCCGTACGACCTTGATCATGACCGCTCCCAACTGGTGCCCTACAGGGGGATGTTGCCGTGCTTCTTCGGAGGCAGGGATTCCCGCTTCGTACGCAGCTGACGCAGGCCGCGTACGACATGGGAGCGGGTCTCGGACGGCATGATCACGCCGTCGATGTAGCCGCGCTCGGCCGCCGCGTACGGGTTGAGGAGCCGGTCCTCGTACTCCTGGATCAGTCGCTGGCGGACCTCCTCGCGCTCCTCCTCGGGCGCGGCGGCGATCGTGCGGCGGTGCAGGATGTTGACCGCGCCCTGCGCGCCCATCACGGCGATCTGGGCCGTCGGCCAGGCGAGGTTGAGATCGGCGCCCAGGTGCTTGGAGCCCATGACGTCGTACGCGCCGCCGAAGGCCTTGCGGGTGATGACCGTGATCAGCGGGACGGTCGCCTCGGCGTACGCGTAGATCAGCTTGGCGCCGCGGCGGATGATGCCGTCGTGCTCCTGGTCCACGCCCGGCAGGAAGCCCGGTACGTCGACGAAGGTGATCACCGGGACGTTGAAGGCGTCGCAGGTGCGCACGAAGCGGGCTGCCTTCTCGCTCGCCTTGATGTCCAGGCAGCCCGCGAACTGCATCGGCTGGTTGGCCACGATGCCCACCGGGTGGCCCTCGACGCGGCCGAAGCCGGTGAGGATGTTCGGCGCGTACAGCGGCTGCGTCTCGAAGAACTCGGCGTCGTCCAGGACGTGTTCGATCACCGTGTGCATGTCGTACGGCTGGTTCGCGCTGTCCGGGACGAGCGTGTCCAGCTCGCGGTCCTCGTCCGTGAGTGCCAGGTCCGCCTCCTCGGGGAAGGCGGGCGGCTCGCTGAGGTTGTTCGACGGGAGGTAGGACAGCAGCGACTTGATGTACTCGATCGCGTCCTTCTCGTCGCCGGCCATGTGGTGGGCCACGCCCGAGGTGGCGTTGTGGGTGCGGGCGCCGCCGAGCTCCTCGAAGCCGACGTCTTCACCCGTCACCGTCTTGATCACGTCCGGGCCCGTGATGAACATGTGCGAGGTCTGGTCGACCATCACCGTGAAGTCGGTGATCGCGGGGGAGTAGACCGCGCCGCCCGCGCACGGGCCGACGATCAGGCTGATCTGCGGGATCACCCCGGAGGCGTGGGTGTTGCGGCGGAAGATCTCGCCGTACATGCCCAGCGCCGAGACGCCCTCCTGGATGCGGGCGCCGCCGGAGTCGTTGATGCCGATGAACGGGCAGCCCGTCTTCAGCGCGAAGTCCATCACCTTCATGATCTTCTGCCCGAAGACCTCGCCCAGGGCGCCGCCGAACACGGTGAAGTCCTGCGAGAACACCGCCACCGGGCGGCCGTCGACCGTGCCGTAACCGGTCACGACCCCATCGCCGTACGGCCGGTTCTTCTCCATGCCGAAGTCCGTCGAGCGGTGCTGCGTGAACTCGTCCAGCTCGACGAACGAGCCCTCGTCCATCAGCAGCTCGATCCGCTCACGGGCCGTCAACTTGCCCTTGGCGTGCTGCTTTTCGACGGCACGCGCCGAGCCGGCGTGCGTCGCCTCCTCGATACGGCGCCGCAGATCCGCGAGCTTGCCCGCGGTGGTGTGGATGTCGATCTCTTGCAGCTGTTCCGGCTCGGACATCGGGATGGGGCTCCCTGCCTGCTCAGTGGGGACGTGGCGAGTGAGGTGCTCATAAGGGGGATTGGCTACTCATCCGTAGAGTAGTGCGGTGCCTACCGTTCGGCAGTGCGGCGTTTACCACACCTAGTGTGGGTTGCATGACGCCGCGAGATGACTCAGATGCGAACGATGGCCGCGATGACCGGCGGGACGACGGCCCCTGGTCCGACCTGGACCGCCCGCCCCTCAATGCCACCGCGCTCCGCCGCGCCCTCGTCCGGGACGGAGGGCTCTGGACCGGCGTCGAGTTGGTGTCCCGTACCGGGTCCACCAACTCCGACCTCGTCGCCCTCGCCGCCGACGGCAAGGCCGAGGAGGGCGCGGTCCTCGTGGCCGAGGAGCAGGACGCCGGGCGCGGGCGCCTGGAACGCCAGTGGACGGCCCCGGCGCGCTCGGGCCTCTTCTTCTCCGTCCTGCTGAAGCCCGCCGAGGTCCCCGTCGAGCGCTGGGGATGGCTGCCGCTGCTCGCTGGGGTCGCCACGGCCACCGCGCTGTCCCGCACGGCCGGCGTCGACACGGCCCTGAAGTGGCCGAACGACCTGCTGCTCACCGTTGGCGGCGAGGAACGCAAGGTCGGCGGCATCCTCGCCGAACGCGCCGGAAACGACGGCGTCGTGCTCGGCATCGGCATCAACGTCACCCTCCGCGAGGACGAACTCCCCGTCCCCACGGCAACATCACTCGCCCTCGCCGGCTCCCCGATCACCGACCGCGACCCGCTGCTACGGGCCGTGTTGCGCTCACTGGAGCGCTGGTACACCGACTGGCGCGCGTCCGGCGGCGACCCCGCCACCTCCCGCCTCCAGGAGACGTACGCCGCGGGCTGCGCGACCCTCGGCCGGACGGTACGGGCGGAACTGCCCGGGGACCGCTCGCTGGTGGGTGAGGCGGTGGCGGTCGACGGGGACGGACGGCTGGTGCTGGCCACGGGCGAAGGCGTGCAGCAGCCGATCGGGGCGGGGGACATCGTGCATCTGCGGGCGGAGGGGGAGAAGTGAGTTCGGAACTGTGGTTCGGAAGGGCCACGAGGTGAGCGATGCGACTGGTGGGGTACCCGAGCCCGTCTGTTGAAACGGGGGCTTGACCGTGTCGTACGACTCTGGTGTGGGCCATGGCGTACTGGGGCTCGCCCGCGCAGGAGTGAGCCACAGCACACCTGCCGTAGAGTTGAGGCCGGTCGAAAGTGACCGTGGCAGATCGGAAGGGCAGCAGGCGTGACCGTCGACGACTCGGGTTCCGGCACGGGTGCACACCCCGCCTCCGACGGTGAGCCGGGGCGCGGCGCCGGTGCCGTCGCCGGTGCCTCGGCCGCGCGGATCGACCGGGTCGAGGCACACGACCGGGTGGATGCGCACCCGGACGACTCCGGCGACGACCACGACCCCCTCGCCCTCCGCCTGGAACAGCTCATCCTCGGCGCCGAACGGCGCTACACCCCGTTCCAGGCGGCCCGCAGCGCGGGTGTCTCCATGGACCTGGCGTCACGTTTCTGGCGGGCGATGGGCTTCGCTGACATCGGCCAGGCCAGGGCGCTCACGGAGGCGGACGTACTCGCGTTGCGGCGGCTCGCCGGTCTGGTGGAGGCGGGGCTGCTGAGCGAGGCGATGGCGATCCAGGTGGCCCGTTCCACCGGCCAGACCACCGCCCGCCTCGCCGAGTGGCAGATCGACTCCTTCCTGGAGGGCCTGACCGAGCCGCCCGAGCCGGGCATGACCCGCACAGAAGTGACGTACCCCCTGGTCGAGCTGCTGCTGCCCGAGCTGGAGGAGTTCCTCGTCTACGTCTGGCGGCGCCAGCTCGCCGCCGCGACCGGGCGGGTCGTCCAGGCCGCGGACGACGAGGAGATGGTCGACCGCCGCCTCGCCGTCGGCTTCGCGGACCTTGTCGGCTTTACGCGCCTGACGCGCCGCATGGAGGAAGAGGAACTCGGCGAACTCGTCGAGGCCTTCGAGACCACCTCCGCGGACCTGGTGGCCGCGCACGGGGGCCGCCTGATCAAGACCCTGGGCGACGAGGTGCTGTACGCCGCCGACGATCCGGGCGTCGCCGCGGAGATCGCCCTTCGCCTCATCGAGACCATGGCCAACGACGAGACGATGCCCGAACTGCGTGTCGGCATCGCCTTCGGCACGGTGACGACTCGTATGGGCGACGTTTTCGGCGCGACGGTGAACCTTGCCTCGCGGCTCACCTCGATAGCCCCTAAGGACGCTGTCCTGGTGGACAGCGCGCTCGCGGAGGAGCTGACGCGCACGGGTGACGCGCCCGCATCCGAGGCGGAGGCCGCCGAAGCGGCTGCCGCGGCGGAGAAGGAGGGCGAGGAGCCACCGACTTACCGCTTCGCGCTGCAGCCGATGTGGCAGCGGCCGGTGCGCGGGCTCGGTGTGGTCGAGCCGTGGCTGCTGACCCGCAGGGACGGCTGAGCCTCGGCCGGGGTGCCAGGTCTCAGCCAGGGGCGTCCAGGCAGAGGCCCACGATCGGTACGCACAGGGTTCGGTCGCCGGGGGGTGGGGTCGGTGGCTGGGGCTGGGGTTTGGGGGGCGATGGGTTGCCGGCGGGCGGCTTCGCGGGTGTGGGGCCTTCGGTTGGGTCGTGCGGGTTGGCTGTGCCTGACGGGGTGGGTAGCGGCGCTTCGGGTGTGACGGTTCGATCCGAGGGGCCCTCGGGCTGGTCGCCGCGGTTCGGAGGCGGCTTGGCAGCGGGCGAGGCGGACGTACGGGGCGTCGGGGTGCCCTCGGCTGCGGACCCCCCTGTGTCCGAGACCGGGGCAGGAGCCCGCGTGGTCCCGACCGCTGTCGGCTCGATGTCGGAGGGTTCGATGTCCGCGGCTTCGATCTCTGCGGGGTCGATGTCTGTGGCCGTGACGCCTCCGCCGGTTCCGCCCGGCGGCTCCGGTGCGAGACGCATCAGGCTCAGCGCCCCGGCTGCCAACGCCAGCCCTCCCACGGCGACCAGCGTCCGCCGGGGCCGTGGCTTGCGATGGCGCCCGCGCGGGCGCTCCGTTCTGCACGGATCTGCCTCGTGCACCGTTGTCCGGCCGTCCGCCACCGCGTCCCGCATGTGCTCTCCCCCAAGTGAACGCGCCCCCGGCGCGCTGTCGCGGTGCGCAGGCTATGCGCGTCGCCGCGCGGGCCTCCGGCGTTCGGCCGCACATCACCCGAAAGGGTTCGCGTGTAGGGGTTTTTTGCCCCAGCCCCGCCCCTTCCCGAAACTGGCGGCTCCGCCCCCAGGCCCCCTGCCTCCGGCGGGGTGGGTGGGCGCCTACGGCGGGTGGGTGGGGTGCCTACTGGGGTGGTGGGTGACAGTTGTGTCGCGGCTGCGGGTGCGTCGTGGCTGGTCGCGCAGTTCCTCGCGCCCCTAACGGGGCGCACCTCGAACCGTCCGCCACAAAGCTCACCAGCCACGACGAAACCCGCGGCTTCCCGCCGGGGGGAGGGGACGTGGGCCGGTGCGTCCTATGCCCGTCGCTTAGCTTCGGTCTGGGCACACCAGCACCCTGTGCAAGCAAGGGGCCGTATGCCCCGTTGGCGACGGGCTGACGCACCGGACCGCGGCCCCGCACCCACCAACAACCCAGGGGCGCGGGGAACTGCGCGACCAGCCACGACGGCGCCGCACCCGCCCAACCGCCGGAGGCACCCCGCGTGGGCGCGACCAGCCACACTCAACCCGCACCCGCCCTACCGCCGAAGGCACCCCCCTGGGATGATCAGAGCCACCCAAGTTAACCCTCGTTAACCAAGGAGGACGCCATGGCCGAGCAGCGCCCGGAGCAGCGCTACGGCGAGTTCGTGGCCGTTCGACGCCACGCCCACGACCACGCGCACCCCCACGTCGCCGAGCTCGCGCTCGACCGCCCCAAGGCCATGAACGCCGTCTCGACCGAGATGGCCCGCTCCCTCTCCGCCGCCTGCGAGGCACTGGCCGGCGACCGCGACGTACGCGTGGTCGTGCTGACCTCCACCCACGAGCGAGCCTTCTGTGTCGGCGCCGACCTGAAGGAGCGGAACTCGCTCACGGACGCCGAGCTGGTGCGGCAGCGGCCGGTGGCGCGGGCCGCGTACACCGGCGTACTGGACCTTCCGATGCCCACCATCGCGGCCGTGCACGGCTACGCGCTGGGCGGTGGCTTCGAGCTCGCGCTGGCCTGCGACCTGATCGTGGCGGACCGTACGGCCGTGGTGGGGTTGCCCGAGGTGTCCGTCGGCGTGATCCCGGGCGGCGGCGGTACGCAGCTGCTGCCACGCCGGGTCGGCGCGGCACGCGCGGCCGAGCTGGTCTTCACCGCGCGACGCGTCGAGGCCGCCGAGGCGCGGGAGCTGGGGCTCGTGGACGACCTCGTCGAGGCGGGCCGCGACCGTGAGGAGGCGCTCGCGCTGGGCGCACGGATCGCCGCGAACTCTCCCGTAGGCCTGCGCGCTGCCAAGCGTGCCCTCCGCCTCGGACAGGGCCTGGACCTGCGTACGGGCCTGGAGGTCGAGGACGCGGCATGGCGTTCGGTCGCCTTCTCGGGGGACCGGGCGGAGGGAGTCGCGGCGTTCAACGAGAAGCGCGCGCCGGACTGGCCGGGGGAGTAGGGGGCGCCCCCGAAGCGCCCCCGAGCCCCCGTGCCGCCCCCGGAGAGCCAGAAACCCCTGTTCGGCGCCCCGGTATCCCAAATCACCGCAAACATCCTTAACCTGGAGTAATGGGCGGTGACGATATGCGGCTGAGGTCCGTGGTGGCGCTGGCGCAGGGCATGGCCGCCGCGCGCACCCCGCAGGAGTCGTGGCATGCCGCCGCGGTGGGCGCCTGTCACGCGCTGGGCGGGAGTTTCGCCGCGGTGTCCGTGTGGGAGCGGGAACTCGGTCGGCTACGGGTGCTGGTGAACGTGGGGGAGCGGGCGGCGGACGAGGAGGAGTACCCCGACGCCGAGGCCTACCCGGTGCATCAGTTCCCCGAGATCACGGAGTTCCTGCACGAGCGGTGGGCGGCCGGCGGCGGGGCCAACGCCTGGGTGGAGACGGCCGAGGGGCCGACCGGGGACCGCGCCGGGTACTGCCACCAGAGGGTCGCCGCGCTGCGCAGGCGCGGGCGCGGCTGCTGCGTCGTCGCGCCGATAGTGCTGCACGGCAGGGCCTGGGGCGAGCTGTATGTGGCCCGCCGGGCGGGAGCCCCCGTCTTCGCGCGTGCCGACGCCGACTTCGCGACCGTCCTCGCCTCGGTCGCCGCCGCCGGGATCGCCCAGACCGAACGCCTGGAGGAGGTCCGCCGGCTCGCCTTCACGGACGCGCTGACCGGCCTAGCGAATCGCCGTGCCGTGGACGTACGCCTGGATGAGGCCCTTGAGCGGCATCGCGCCGACGGCGCGGTCGTCAGCCTCGTGGTCTGCGATGTCAACGGCCTGAAACGCGTCAACGACACCCGGGGCCATGCCGCGGGCGACCGGCTCCTGGAGCGGTTCGGCTCGGTCCTCTCGCTGTGCGGCGCGATGCTCCCCGGCACGCTCGCCGCCCGCCTCGGCGGTGACGAGTTCTGTCTGCTTTCGCTGGGCCCGGCCGCCGACGAGGTCGTCCGCGTCGCCGATGAACTGTGCCGCCGGGCGGCCGAGTTGGAGCTCGGCGAGGGCGTCGCGTGCGGAATCGCCTCCACCGGGGACCCCATCGGCGCCGTCCGCTCGGCCCGCCGCCTGTTCCGTCTCGCGGACGCCGCCCAGTACCGGGCCAAGGCCGCCCGCTCCCCCAAGCCCGTGGTCGCGGGCCGCGAGGGCGGCGCCGAAGACCCGGTCGTCCGGCTCGCCGACCGGCCCCCTCCCGAGCTGCCGGGGGACCGGCGCCGGTTCAGGGGTCGCACACCCTGACCCTGCCCGGCTCCCGCCCGAGTTGCCCGGCGACCGGCGCCGGTTCCGGGGCCGCACACCCTGACCCCGCCAGGCTCCCGCCCTCGGTCGCCTATGGCGACGGCGACGGATAGAGCCACAGCCGCAGCAGGCGGCTGAGGCGCGGCATCAGTACGTACGTCAGCGTGGGCAGCAGTACCGCCGGGAAGACCACCGCGCGCAACGGCAGCGGCCAGCTCGTCGTGTAGGGCACGAGCAGCCACTGGACCAGCAGGACGAGCGGATAGGCCGCGAGGAACGTGGTCAGCACCATCTTCCAGCGGGGCGGGGACTGCACCGTCGTACCGGGCAGGCTGAACCAGGTCTCCATTCCGGTGGTCGACTGCCGCTCGCCGCTGATCTCGGTGGCGATGCCCTCGATCCGCGCGTGCCAGTCCGCCCGCTCCCGGGACGTCAGCCACTGCGACAGCCGCTCCGGGTCGGCGAAGTGCACCACCGCGTGGAAGCGGTGCCCGTCCTCGGGGCGCAGCCAGGCGACCCCCTGGTTCCCGGGGAACCGCGACGCGCTGCGGGTGATGCCATGGGTCCACCGCTCGAACTCGGCCTCCCTGCCGGGGCGTACCTTCCAGGTGAAGACGGCCGTGACCGGTTCGGTGCACTGAGTGCTGTGATCCGTACGGAGGGCGCTGTGGTTCATACGGACCCGCGTGCCACGGACGGCGCCACTCATGCCCCGTGCAGGGCACCGCCAGGCCCACGCGTGGCCCTGTAAGGACCTCGGCCCGGCAGCGGTCGTGACAATTGGCGATTCACTCTCTAGGCTCCTGAATATGGATATGCATACTGTGGTGGTGGGGACGGCCGGTGTCACCGCGGCCGACGTGCTCGCCGTGGCGCGCGGCGGAGCACGAGTCGAGCTCTCCGAGGACGCCGTGGCGGCGCTCGCCGCCGCTCGCGAGATCGTGGACGCGCTGGCGGCCAAGCCGGAACCCGTGTACGGGGTGTCCACCGGGTTCGGCGCCCTGGCGACCCGGCACATCAGCCCCGAGATGCGCGCCCAGCTCCAGCGCAACATCGTGCGCTCGCACGCCGCCGGGATGGGCCCGCGCGTGGAGCGGGAAGTCGTACGCGCCCTGATGTTCCTGCGGCTCAAGACCCTCTGCTCGGGGCGGACCGGCGTACGCCCGGCCGTCGCGCAGACCATGGCCGACATCCTGAACGCGGGCATCACCCCGGTCGTGCACGAGTACGGCTCCCTCGGCTGCTCCGGCGACCTCGCACCGCTCTCCCACTGCGCCCTGACGCTGATGGGCGAGGGAGACGCGGAGGGCCCCGGCGGCGTCGTACGCCCGGCCGGTGTGCTCCTCGCCGAACACGGAATCGAGCCCGTCGAGCTGCGCGAGAAGGAAGGCCTCGCCCTCCTCAACGGCACCGACGGCATGCTCGGCATGCTGATCATGGCCCTGGCCGACCTCGACACCCTCTACAAGTCCGCCGACATCACCGCGGCCCTCTCCCTCGAGGCCCTGCTCGGCACCGACAAGGTCCTCGCCCCCGAGCTGCACGACATCCGCCCGCACCCCGGCCAGGGCGCCAGCGCCGCCAACATGCTCGCCGTGCTGAAGGGTTCGGGCCTCACCGGCCACCACCAGGGCGACGCCCCGCGCGTCCAAGACGCGTACTCCGTCCGCTGCGCCCCCCAGGTCGCGGGCGCCGGCCGCGACACCATGGCCCACGCCCGCCTGGTCGCCGACCGCGAGCTCGCCTCCGCCGTCGACAACCCCGTCGTCCTGCCCGACGGCCGCGTGGAGTCGAACGGCAACTTCCACGGCGCCCCCGTCGCGTACGTACTGGACTTCCTGGCGATCGCCGCCGCCGACCTCGGCTCGATCGCCGAGCGCCGCACCGACCGCCTCCTCGACAAGAACCGCTCGCACGGGCTGCCGCCCTTCCTCGCGGACGACGCGGGTGTGGACAGCGGGCTGATGATCGCCCAGTACACGCAGGCCGCCCTGGTCAGCGAGATGAAGCGGCTCGCCGTCCCGGCTTCGGCCGACTCGATCCCGTCCTCCGCGATGCAGGAGGACCATGTGTCGATGGGCTGGTCGGCCGCCCGCAAGCTCCGTACGGCCGTCGACAGCCTCACTCGGATCGTCGCCATCGAGCTGTACGCCGCCACCCGCGCCATCGAACTCCGCGAGGGCCTCACTCCGGCCCCCGCCTCGCGCGCGGTCATCGACGCGGTGCGTGCGGCGGGCGTCCAGGGGCCGGGCCCGGACCGCTTCCTCGCGCCGGATCTGGAGGCCGCCGACGCCTTCGTGCGTGGCGGCCATCTGGTCGCGGCGGTCGAGTCCGTGACGGGCCCGCTGGCGTAGGGGTTCCGAGGTTCCTTCGGGTGGTGTGAGCGGGGGCACGTCGGCAGCTCGTGCCCTCGCCAGGATCTGTGCTAGGGTTCATAACGAAACGTTTTTGGTACCCATTAACTTTGTGCGCCTGAAAGGAATCCTCTCTCAGGCGCGTTTTGTTTTCCCGGTCATTTCCGGATGGGGCCCACCTATCAGGAGAAATGACACATGGCATCAGGCACCGTGAAGTGGTTCAACTCGGAAAAGGGCTTCGGCTTCATCGAGCAGGAGGGTGGCGGCCCGGACGTGTTCGCCCACTACTCCAACATCGCCACCTCGGGCTTCCGTGAGCTGCAAGAGGGCCAGAAGGTCACCTTCGACGTCACGCAGGGCCAGAAGGGCCCGCAGGCGGAGAACATCGTCCCCGCCTAATTCTTAGGGACACGCTCAAAGCGAGCCGGGGTCCGCACCTTCGGGTGCGGGCCCCGGCTCGTGCCGTCCGCGCGTCCAGCCGGTCTTTGCCCGCAGCTCTCAGGACTGCCAGAGGAAGGAATTCCCCATCAGCATGACTCGATTCGAACGCCCTGAACGACCTGCCGGTAAACGGCCGGCGAATTCTCGAGGTGCTCGCGGTTCCCGTGGCGCTCGCGGCGGAGCTCCCGCTGCCGCGAACGGCGGCGCCCGGAACGTACGCAAAAAGCCGTCGTCGCCCGCCACCCCGCCGCAGGAGTTCGCGCTGCCGGTGACCGTCACGCCCGCGCTGCCCGCCGTCGAGTCCTTCGACGCGCTGGACATGCCGCCCGCGCTGACGAAGACACTGGCGGCTCAGGGCGTCATCGAGCCGTTCCCGATCCAGGGCGCGACGCTGCCCAACTCCCTCGCCGGGCGCGACATTCTGGGCCGCGGCCGGACCGGTTCCGGCAAGACCCTCGCCTTCGGCCTCGCGCTGCTCGCCCGCACCGCGGGGCGCCGCGCCGAGCCCAAGGCGCCGCTCGCGCTGGTGCTGGTGCCCACGCGCGAGCTCGCGCAGCAGGTCACCGACGCACTCACGCCGTACGCCACTGCCGTCAACCTGCGGCTCACCACCGTCGTCGGCGGAATGTCCATCGGCCGGCAGGCGGGCTCGCTGCGGCGCGGCGCCGAGGTGCTCGTGGCCACGCCCGGGCGGCTCAAGGACCTCATAGACCGCGGCGACTGCAGCCTCTCGCGGGTCGGGATCACCGTCCTCGACGAGGCCGACCAGATGGCCGACATGGGCTTCATGCCGCAGGTCACGGCGCTGCTGAAGCAGGTCGAGCCGGGTGGGCAGCGGATGCTGTTCTCGGCGACGCTGGACAAGAACATCGACAAGCTCGTACGGATGTTCCTCACGGACCCGGTCGTGCACTCCGTCGACCCCTCGGCCGGCGCGGTGACGACGATGGAGCACCATGTGCTGCACGTCATCGACGAGACCGACAAGAAGGCCGTCGCTCTGCGTATCGCGGCCCGTGACGGTCGCGTGATCCTCTTCGTGGACACCAAGCGCGGCGCCGACCGCTTCACCAAGCGGCTGCTGGCCAACGGCGTACGGGCCTCCGCGCTGCACGGCGGTCGCTCGCAGCCCCAACGCAACCGCACCCTCGACCAGTTCAAGAACGGTCAGGTGACCGCGCTGGTCGCCACGAACGTCGCGGCCCGCGGTATCCATGTCGACGACCTCGACCTCGTCGTGAACGTCGATCCGCCGACCGACCACAAGGACTACCTGCACCGCGGCGGCCGTACCGCCCGCGCGGGCGAGTCCGGCAGCGTGGTCACGCTGGTCCTGCCGGAGCAGAAGCGCGAGATGACCCGGCTGATGTCGGACGCGGGGATCAGCCCGCGGACGGTACGGGTCAAGTCCGGCGACGCGGAGCTGTCGCGGATCACCGGTGCCAGGGAGCCGTCCGGCGTGCCGGTGGTCATCGAGGTGCCGGCGCCCGCTGCCGCCCAGCCGAAGCCGAAGTCCCGGCCGCGCCGGGGTGGTGGAGGAGCCAGGAGGGGCGGGCCGCGTCCGCGCAGCCGTAGTTAGGCGTCTAGTACGCCCCTGTAGCCCAGCCCCGCTCCCGTCGTACCGAATACACGACGAAGCCCGCCCCCAGGCCCAGGAACAGCGTGCCGCCGACCAAGTACGGGGTCGTGTCGAAGGCGCCGGTGTCGGCCAGTTCGGTTTGGGGGGACTGGTCGGTGGAAGTCGAGTCGGTGGAGGCGGGCTTGGCCTGCGTGATCGTCGTGGTCCGCTCTGCTCTGGCCTCCGCCGCGGGGCCGTCCCACGTCGCATTGGCGGACGGGACGAACCACAGGGCACCCAGGAGGGTGCCCGCGGCGGTGGCGGTCAGCAGCGATCGACGAGCGGCGGACACGGAGTATCGATCCCCTTGCGGTGCAGGCGAATTGGCCGTGAGGACCGATGCTAATGAAAGATGCGGGTCTCAGGAAAGTCACGGTACCTGGGAGCCGCACGATCGATGGCCGTGATGGCGTGAAGTCGGTGCAGTGACGGAGCACATCGGGCCCCCGATTCGCCGGATCGGTGCCCGGGCGACGATGATGTCGCGGTGGACGACCGCAACCGGAGGCCGGGTTCTGTCGTCTCAGGGGGAGCGCTGACCGACACCCGCACCAGTCGTACGACGTCGTACCGACGTGGTGTGCCCCACACCGGCGACATATGTGGAACGGGATGCATCGGTTTTGGCGTTTCTAGAAGTTACGGGGAGTCTCAGGTGTCTTGGGGATTCGGCAACGATGGAGAAGCGTGTGATGACGAACAGTAAGCGGCGCAAAGGCCTGACGGTCGCGTCCGCACTGCTCGGAGGGGTGCTGGTGCTCTCTGCGTGCAGCGGGAGCGGCGACGACGGCAAGTCCGGCGCCGACGGGGACGGCACCTCGCAGTCCAAGGCCGACGAGGCGGCGGCCGAGAAGAGCTCCGAAGCCGAAATCAAGATCACCCCGAAGGATGGCAGCGACAACGCCTCCATCAACAACGCCGCCAAGGTCACCGTGAGCAAGGGCACGCTCACCGACGTCTCCATGAAGACCTCGTCCGGCGACGCCGTCGAGGGTGAGATATCGGCCGACAAGAAGAGCTGGAAGCCCAGCGTTCAGCTGGAGCGGTCCACCACGTACAAGCTCACGGCCGCCGCCGAGGACTCCGAGGGCCGCGCCGCCCACGAGAACGCCTCGTTCACGACCGTCTCCCCGTCCAACAGCTTCATCGGCACCTTCACACCCGACGACGGCTCAACGGTCGGCGTCGGCATGCCGGTCTCGATCAACTTCGACAAGGAGATCACCAACAAGGAGGCCGTGCAGAAGGGGATCACGGTCACCACCAGCAGCGGCCAGGAAGTCGCCTGCCACTGGTTCAACACCCAGCGCATGGACTGCCGCCCCGAGGAGTACTGGAAGGCCGGCTCCAAGGTCACCCTCAAGCTGGCCCTGGACGGCGTCGAGGGCGCGGAGGGCGTCACCGGCGTCCAGCAGAAGACGGTTTCCTTCACGATCGGCCGCAGCCAGGTCTCGGTCGTCGACGCCAAGACCAAGCAGATGAAGGTCATGCGCGACGGCAAGACCATCAAGACCATTCCGATCTCCTCCGGTTCGCCCGAGAACAAGACGTACGAGGGCGAGATGGTGATCTCCGAGAAGTTCAAGAAGACCCGGATGAACGGCGCGACGGTCGGCTTCACGGACGACGACGGCAAGGGCGAGTACGACATCCCGGACGTCCCCCACGCGATGCGGCTCACCCAATCCGGGACCTTCCTGCACGGCAACTACTGGAGCCCCGACGACGTCTTCGGCAACTCCAACGTCAGCCACGGCTGTGTCGGACTGAACGACACCAAGGGTGCGAACGACCCGAACACCGAGGCCGCCTGGTTCTACAACAACTCGATGATCGGTGACGTCGTGGTGGTGCAGAACACCGGCGACAAGACCGTCGCTCCGGACAACGGCCTCAACGGCTGGAACCTGGACTGGGCCCAGTGGAAGGCGGGTTCGGCCCTCTGACCGCCGGCTTCCGCGGACTGCGCGGCGCGGATGTGACGCGTCCGGTTTCTACGCGGTGGGCGTAGGTAGACGATGGCCCGCCGGGACCTCATGGTCCCGGCGGGCCGTTCGTGTTTCTGTGGGGGTATGACCGCCCACACCGTCGAGTACATCCGGTATCGCATCCCCGAGCAGCAGTCGGCCGAGTTCCTGGCCGCCTACACCCGTGCCGCAGCCCATCTCGCCGCGGCCCCGCAGTGCGTCGACTACGAACTGGCGCGCTGCGAGGAGGACTTCGAGCACTTCATCCTGCGGATCACCTGGACCTCGAGCGAGGACCACCTCGAGGGCTTCCGCAAGTCGGAGCTGTTCTCCGACTTCCTCGCCGAGATCCGGCCGTACGTGGGCGACATCGAGGAGATGCGCCACTACAAGCCGACCACCGTACGCGGCACGGGTGCGGCCGTGCCGACGCTGTACGCCTGGGCGGGCGGCGCCGAAGCCTTCTCCCGGCTCACCGAGGTCTTCTACGACAAGGTTCTACGGGACGACGTCCTGGCCCCCGTCTTCGCCGGCCTCGATCCCGAACACGCCTCGCATGTCGCGCTCTGGCTCGGTGAGGTCTTCGGCGGCCCGGCGGCCTACTCCGAGACGCAGGGCGGCCACGGTCACATGGTCGCCAAGCACCTCGGCAAAGGCATCACCGAGGTACAGCGCCGCCGCTGGGTCAATCTCCTCCAGGACGCGGCGGACGAGGCGGGCCTGCCGACCGACGCCGAGTTCCGCTCGGCGTTCGTCGCGTACGCGGAGTGGGGGACGCGGCTCGCGGTGTACTTCTCGGGCCCGGACGCGAAGCCTCCGGCGGAGCAGCCGGTGCCGAAGTGGACGTGGGGAGCGGCTCCGCCGTACCGGCCGTAGGACTTCTGCGGATTCTTCGTGCGGGTGCTAGGCCCTGTCTCCCCGATCTTCGCGGATCAGCGCGCGGCGTCTGGTGCTGGGGGCACCTCCCACGCCCTTCAGGCAGTGGGGGAGCATCGGCGTGCGGCCGCATCGCCCTCGTACTGGACGTACTTGGGTGATGCGGCCGTGCGGCGAGGTGCCGTGCCAGGCGTCGTGCGCCCGCGAAGATCGGGGAGACAGGGCCTAAGCCTGGGGAGCGGTCCGGCCCACGTGCGTGGCGTCCCTGCCCCAGCTCGCCAGCAGGCGCAGGGCCTCCGCCGACGGCGATCCCGGCTCCGCGTGGTAGGTGATCAGCGACTGCTCGGCGTCGTCGATCAGGCGGAACCCCTCGAAGGACAGCGTCAGATCACCGACCAGTGGGTGGCGCAGGCGCTTGACGCCGTGGCTCTTCTCCTTGACGTCGTGCATGGCCCACAGCCGCCTGAACTCCTCGCTCTTGAGGGAGAGTTCGCCGACCAGGGCGGACAGCCGCGGGTCATCGGGGTGACAGCCGGCGTCCATGCGCAGAAAGCTGACCATGTCGGACTGCTTCTGGTCCCACTCCACGAACAGCTCGCGGTACGCGGGGTTCAGGAACACCAGCCGCGCCCAGTTCCGCTCCTGCGCGGGCAGCTCGGCCCAGTCGCCGAAGAGCGCGGCGGCCATCCGGTTCCAGGCCAGGATGTCCGAGCGGCGCCCCACGATGTACGCCGGAACACCGTCGATCGAGTCCAGCAGCTGACGCAGCGCGACCCGTATGTGCTGGGTCGGCGCGGCCGGCTTCTTCTTGTGCTGCTTCGGCTTCGCCAGGTGGGTCAGATGCGCGTGCTCGGCATCGGTCAGGCGCAGGGCGCGGGCGATGGAGTCCAGCACCTCCGCCGAGACGTTGCGGCCGTTGCCCTGCTCCAGGCGCGTGTAGTACGCCACGGACACCCCGGCGAGCTGCGCCAGCTCCTCGCGGCGCAGCCCCGGCACCCGGCGGTGCCGCCCATAGTCGGGCAGCCCGACGTCCTCCGGCTTCAGCCGGGCACGCCGGGTGCGCAGGAACTCGCTGAGCTCGGCGCGGCGGTCCAGGCCCGTGCCGGGCTCGTGGTCGGGATGGGGCTGTGCGTCCATGCGTCCAGTATTCACGGTCGGCGTCCGGTCGTACGCTCACGAGCCTGTCCCCGCCAGTAGTAGGACCAGCGAACGTACGCAAAGCCGTGACCTGGGTAAATGTTGGGCGCTCCGGCAGGCTGGACTCCGTGCCCGGACGGAAAGAAGGCAGCCGGGCACGAAACCCCCGCTAGGAGAACCCCCGGCATGACCACTGTTGCTGCGTACGCCGCACCCGCCGCCAAGGCTCCGCTGGAGCGCACCACCATCGAGCGCCGCGCGGTCCGCGAGTTCGATGTGCTGATCGACATCAAGTTCGCCGGCATCTGTCACTCCGACATCCACCAGGTGCAGGAGGGCTGGGGCGAGGCGGTCTTCCCGATGGTCCCGGGCCACGAGATCGCGGGCATCGTCTCCGAGGTCGGCCCCGGCGTGACCAAGTACCAGGTCGGTGACCGCGTGGGCGTCGGCTGCATGGTCGACTCCTGCCGCGAGTGCGACAACTGCAAGGCCGGCCAGGAGCAGTACTGCACCGGCGGCGGCATGATCGGCACGTACAACGCCCTCGACAAGGACGGCGAGCCCACCTACGGCGGCTACGCCGAGAAGATCGTCGTCGACGAGAACTACGTCGTCCGCATCCCCGACGGCCTGTCCCTCGACGTGGCCGCGCCGCTGCTCTGCGCCGGCATCACCACGTACTCGCCCCTCAAGCACTGGAACGCCGGCCCCGGCAAGAAGGTCGCCGTCGTCGGCATGGGCGGACTCGGCCACATGGCCGTCAAGATCGCGCACGCCCTCGGCGCCGAGGTCACGGTCCTCTCGCAGTCCCTGCGCAAGCAGGAGGACGGCCTGAAGCTGGGCGCCGACCACTACTACGCCACCAGCGACCCGAAGACCTTCCAGGAGCTGGCCGGTACCTTCGACCTCATCGTCTCGACGGTCTCGGCCCCGCTCGACTTCGGCGCGTTCCTGTCCCTGCTGCGCACGGACGGCGTCCTGGCGAACGTCGGCGCCCCCGAGGAGCCGGTCTCCGTCAACCTCTTCTCGCTGCTCATGGGCCGCAAGACCCTTGCCGGCTCCGCCATCGGCGGCATCCAGGAGACCCAGGAAATGCTGGACTTCTGCGCGGAGCACGGCATAGGCGCGGAGATCGAGCTGATCGGCGCGTCCGAGATCAACGACGCGTACGAGCGGGTGCAGAGCAGCGATGTGCGCTACCGCTTCGTGATCGACACCGCGACGATCTGAGCCGGTCGTAGGACGGCCCCGGCCTCGTTGCTGCTGGTCGGGCCCGCGCAGCGGAGCCGTACATGTCACAGCACCGCGCCCCTTAAAGGGCGCGGTGCTGCCGTTTAGTGTGGAAATGTCGCTGAATGGCGAGCCGAGGAGGTCCGCACGATGACTGTCGAGCTGAACCACACCATCGTCGCCGCCCACGACAAGAAGGCCTCGGCCCAGTTCCTCGCCGACATCCTGGGTCTGGAGGTGAGCCCGCCGTTCGGCCCGTTCATCCCGGTCCATATCCCCAACGGCGTCACCCTCGACTACGCGGACGCCGACGACCCCATCACGCCGCAGCACTACGCGTTCCTGGTCTCGGAGGACGACTTCGACGCGATCTTCGCCCGCATCCGGGCCGCTGGTCTGACGTACTGGGCGGACCCGTTCCACCGCTGGGCCAACGAGATCAACAGGAACGACGGCGGCCGCGGCACCTACTTCGACGACCCGAACGGCCACAACTTGGAGATTCTGACGCGGCCTTACGGGAGCGGAGACCTGTCGTAACTCAACGCTCCGACGGGGGCGACCCTCAATTCATCGGATGAAGTCCCATCCTGCTCCCTCTGCTGACGCACTGTTGACGCATCATTGGTCACTTCCTACGCTCCCGCATAGCCGATTCATCGGATCAATCAATTGATCGGAGATCGATGATGGGAGTCAGCAGACGGGGATTTCTCGGCCGTATGGCCGCCGGCGCCGCGACGGGAGCGGCGACAGCAGTGGCGACGGGAGCGGGTGTCGCCGGAGCGGCCGCCGGCCGGCCCGGAGCGGCGGCCGCTCCCGCGGTCCTCACGGGCATGCGCACCGACCGTGAGTGGCAGGAGTTCCTCTCCGGACAGGACCCGGTGTGGAAGCGGGTGCCGCGCGCCTGGTACGAGGGGCCGTTCCTCGGCAACGGCCTGCTCGGCTCGATCGTCTACCAGGAGCCCGGGGCGAAAGCCCTGCGCTTCACCGTGCACCACAGCGAAGTCCAGGACCACCGGCCGCAGTTCGGCCACAACTGGGGTGTGGCCCGCCTTCCCGTCGGCAATCTCCGCCTGCGTCCCGTCGGGACCATCACCGGCGCCGACCTGCGCCTGGACCTGTGGAACGCCGAGGTCAGCGGCACGGTCACCACGGACAAGGGCAGCATCGAACTGCGCGCCCTGGTCCACAACGACCGTACGCTGCTGCTGATCACCGCGCGTGCGAGTGCGGGCGAGCGCGATTTCCGCTGGGAGTTCGTCCCCTCGCCGGCCGTCAGCCCGCGCATCGTGCGGGAAAACCCTCCGGCCGGAATGGAGCCCAACCCCGATCCGGTGACCACGCGGGAGCAGGACGGCACGGGAGTCGTCGTCCAGTCGCTGGTCGCGGGCGGCCAGACCGCCACCGCCTACCGGGAACGCACACTCGGTGACGTACGCGCGTACGTCCTGGCGGTCGCTCACTCCCACCCCGGCACCGATGCCGAAGGCCGGGCGAGATCGGCCGTCCGCAAGGCGTCCGCGCTGCCCGTCTCCAGCCTGGTGCGTACCCACCGCGAGTGGTGGCACCGCTTCTACCGCAAGAGCTTCATCTCCGTCCCCGACGGGATGCTGCAGAGCTTCTACTGGATCCAGCTCTACAAGCTCGCCTCCGCCGCTCGCGAGCACGCGCCTGTCATGGCGACCACCGGTCCCTGGCTGGAGCCCACCCCCTGGCCCGCCGTGTGGTGGAACCTCAACGTCCAGTTGGAGTACTGGGCGGTGCACGGCTCCAACCACCTGGAACTGGACGCCGTCCCACGCACCCTCGCCGAGCACACCGACACCTTGATCGGCGCCCTGCGTCCTGAGTACCAGGCCGACTCGGCGGGCGTGCGCCGCGCCACCGACGCCAACTGCGACACCAGCGGCACTGTCACCATCCCCGGCGTCAGCACCACTCCGGAGGTCGGCAACCTGCCCTGGGCGCTGCACAACGTCTGGCTGACCTACCGTCACACGATGGACCGGGGCGTCCTCGAGGACGTCCTGTACCCGCTGCTGCGCCGAGCCGTCAACTACTACCTGCACTTCCTGTACGAGGGTGAGGACGGGCGCCTGCACCTGCCGACGACCCACTCGCCCGAGTACGGCAACGCCCCCGACTGCAACTACGACCTGGCCCTGCTGCGCTGGAGCTGTGCGACCCTGCTGCAGACCATCGACCTGCTGGGCGTACGGGACGATCTGGCGACCAAGTGGCGCGACGTGCTGGAGCGGCTCACCGACTATCCGGTGGACGAGAACGGCTTCATGATCGGAGCCGGTGTGCCGTTCGCGAAGTCGCACCGGCACTACTCCCACATGCTCTCCGTCTACCCCCTCTACCTCGTCAACTGGGAGCAGCCCGAGCAGCGTGACCTGATCGAACGGTCGCTGAAGCACTGGATCGGCTTCGAGGGCGCTCTGCGTGGCTACAGCTTCACGGGGGCCGCCTCGATCTCCGCCCAGATGGGCCGCGGCGACGACGCGCGGACGTATCTGCGGGACCTGATCGCCCGGTTCGTACAGCCCAACACCATGTACTACGAGGCGGGGCCGGTCGTCGAGACACCGCTGTCCGCCGCGCAGAGCCTGCACGACATGCTCTGCCAGAGCTGGGGCGACACGATACGGATCTTTCCCGCCGTCCCGCGGACATGGCAGGACGTCACGCTGCACGACTTCCGCACCCAGGGGGCGTTCCTCGTCAGCGCCGTCCGCCGGGGCGGCACGACGCGCTGGGTGCGGGTCCGCAGCCTCGCCGGGCAGCCGTGCCGGGTGCGCCACTCGATGACCGGACGGCTCACGGTCGCCGGGGTCGGCGGCCCCGCCCCCGCCTGGCGCGACCTGGGCGACGGCGTGATCGAGCTGGACCTGGACCGCGGCGCGGAAGCGGTGATGTACCCGGCGGGCTCGCGCCCCGACCTGCGCGTCGCCCCCGTGACGGTGACCGAGCCGGCCGAACGGTGGGGACTGCCGGAGCTGCCGCAGAACGGCAGCATCACCCAGGTCGATCTGACGGCGTACTACGACAATGACGGCATCACCACCGAGATGTACTACGGCGACGGGGACTTCGACGGCACCGGGCGTACGTACCCCATGGCCCAGCTGCCTCAGACCGGGCAGACGACGGACAACGGGATCGCCTTCTCCTTCACCAACGGCAGCGAGGGAACGAAGAACAACGTGGTGGCCGCCGGGCAGGAGATCGCCGTACCGCAGGGCGCGTACACGAAGCTGCACGTGCTCGGCGCGGGCGACACGGCGAGCGTGACCGTACCGGCGGTGCTCCGCTACGCCGACGGAACCACCGAGACCGCGTCGTTCGGGCTCACCCACTGGCTGGCGTCCGGGCCCGAGTCCGGAGAGACGGCGGCGGTGACCACCAGACAGATCCATACGCGCACCGGGCCGCTGGACCTCAAGGCGGCGGTCTTCCACCAGGCCATCGCACTCGACGCGAACAGGCAACTGGTCGCCGTCACGCTGACCGCTCCTCCCGTGTCAGCCAGGGCGCACGTCTTCGCGCTCTCCCTTAAGCGGTAGGGGGGAAGGGCGAGGGGAGCGCCAAAGGGAGGCGAGAGGAGGCGAACGAGGCGAGGGGAGGCGAACGAGGTGCCTGTGATGTGACGGCCTTCACCCTGATATGGCGGAAAGTGATGAATTCCTTACGCGTTCCTCTCGTAAGGGATTGCACACAGACAACGCCAGATCGTGGAGGCTTCGCGTGCGACCGTTCACTCTCAACTACGCCGTTCCCATTGGGCTTCCTCCCGTGGTGACGCCGTATCACTTCGACGCGTCGCGCCAACTGAACGTGCTACCGGACGGACGCCCGGCCGTCAGCGACCCGGAGCTTCTCCTGGCGCTCGGCACGACGACGTCCACCGCCGGTTCCGCGACGCACTTCGACGACTGACGCCCCATAACCGAATGACCGTGCTCATCCTCACGTCCGAGGGGGACGTGACCGCCGACATGGTGGTGGCCAAGCTGCATGAGATGGGGACCCCCATGATGCGGTTGGACCCCGCCGACCTGCCGGACAAAGCCGTGTTGTCGGCCGACTTCGCCCATGGCGACTTCGACGGCCACCTGTCGAAGAACGGGCAGGTGCTCAGTATGGGAGGCCTGCGCTCCGTATGGGTGCGCAGGCCCGGCGAACCGGCCGCGCACGCGGCACACCCCTCGGCGTGGTTGACCGCCGAGACCCGTCAGGCGCTGTTCGGAATGCTCCATTCCGCCTCTGCGCGCTGGATGAACCATCCGTGCAACGCCGATCAAGCCCGCCTGAAGCCATGGCAGTTGAGGGTGGCCCACCTCAGCGGCTTTGCCGTACCACCGACTGTGTTCACCACCTCCCCGCGCCTGGCGCAGCAGTTCGCCGAGGAGCACCGGGAGGTGGTCGTGAAGTCCGCTTCGGGGCCGCCGCCCGATGACCCCGGGCTCGCCCTGCCCACCACCCTGATCGGACCCGACGCGGACTTCACCGCCGTCGCGTCCGGTCCCGCGCTGCTGCAGCGGTACGTACCCAAGTGTGCCGACATTCGTCTGACCTGTGTCGGCACCCGGCTGTTCGCCGCACGGAAGACGGCCGAGCCGGACCAGGTCGACGGGCGCTACGGCGACACCGAGCACACCTGGGCGGCGGTTCCGGTGCCCGAACGCGTCGGCAAGCCGGTGCACGAGTACGTCGCCCTTGCCGGACTGGCGTACGCCGCCTTCGACTTCGCCGAGGACGAGGACGGCATCTGGTGGTTCCTCGAGTGCAATCAAAGCGGCCAGTTCGGCTTTGTCGAACTGGAGACCGGGCAGCCGATCTCAGAGGCGGTCGCCCTGTGGCTGTCGCAGCGCAAGGCGGATCGCGGTGTTCCCCAGAGCTTCTGGTGAGGTCCCCGCCCCAACGGATCAACCCGGCGGGTAGCGTCCTTGTCTGTCTAACGGAAGCTCATAGGCAGCCGACTCGTGACCTTCGTGGCGGAGAGTGGGCGGAGCGCAGACCGAGGGGAGACGCCAGATGACGACGCCGGCGACGGGCGACTTCGATGCCGGCCACGTGGGGGTCGGCGACAGAGTCGGGCCGTACCGGCTGCTCAGAAACCTCGGCGCCGGCGGCATGGGCCGGGTCTGCCTGGCCCGCTCGGAGGGCGGGCGCACGGTCGCCGTCAAGCTCATCAAGCCGGAGCTGGCCGCAGAACCCCAGTTCCGCGAGCGCTTCCGGCTGGAAGTGGCGGCGGCGCGCAGGGTGAGCGACCGCTGGACGGCGCCGGTCCTCGACGCGGACACCGAGGCCGAAACGCCGTGGGTGGCCACCGGCTACATCGCGGGATCCTCGCTCGAGCACATCGTCTCGCCGCGCGGGCACGGCCCGCTGCCCGCCCACTCCGTACGCACCCTCGCCTACGGACTCGCCTGCGCCCTGCTGGACATCCACGGGGCCGGACTGGTCCACCGGGACCTCAAGCCCTCCAACATCCTGATCACCATCGACGGCCCCCGCGTCATCGACTTCGGCATCGCGCGGGCGCTGGACGCGGTGCCCGGCTCGACCCTGACCAGCTCGGGCATGCTCGTCGGCTCGCCCGCCTTCATGTCGCCCGAGCAGATCAGGGACGAGCCGGTAGGCCCGGCCGCCGACGTCTTCTGCATGGCCGCGGTACTGGCGTACGCGGCGACCGGCCAGACCCCCTTCGGCGGTGGCGGCTCAGGCGGTGTGCACGCCGTGATGTTCCGCATCGCGCAGGAGGAGCCGGACCTGACGGGCATCGAAGAGCCGCTCCGGGGCCTGATCGCCGACTGCCTCCACAAGGAGCCGACGGCCAGGCCGACTCCCGAGGAGGTGGCCGCACGGGTGCAGCCGGTGGCGACCGGCACCTCGTCGCCGCCGTGGCTGCCCGCCCAGATCATCGCCGAACTGGGGCGCAGCGCTGTGGAGTTGCTCGACACGGATACGCCGGCGTCGGGGGCGCCGGCACCGGCATCGGCACCCGGATCGGGATCGGGATCGGGGTCGGGCGAGTCTGCGTCGTCACCCGCCGGTTTCCCCGCGACCTGGGAGGAGACTCCCGTGGCGGAACGGTCGGAGTGGGGGACGCAGGTCGTGCCGAAGCCGGACCTCCGGTCCGCTGAGGCGGCTTCGGCTCCCGATCCGTCGCCGCGGCCTCGTCGCGCGGGCAGGGGCCGACGGGTCGCGATCGCGCTGGGGGCCGCCGCCGTGGTGGTGGCGGGCGCCGTGTTCGGCGCGTCGGCCGCGGGTGTGCCGTTGCCCTTCGGGGACTCCTCGGATGGGGGCTCGGGTGACGGCGGCGGCCCGGAATCCGACGTGCCCAAGGAATTCGTCGGCATCTGGGCGGGCTCGGTCGAGCGGGACGGGAAGCCCACCGGTCAGTACCGCCGGTTCGCCGTCTCGCCGGGGCAGGTGGGCGAGATCGTCGCCACCAGCATCAGCCTCGGCAAGAACTACGAGTGCAAGAGCGACGGCACCCTCACCGCCAAGCCGTCCGGCGGCGGAAACGGCAACGGCAGCGGTACGTCGCTGCGGCTGGACACCAAGGTCGTCAGCAGCGTCCCCGCGGACAGCTGCTCGGCCCTCGGCGAGCACGTCCTCTCCCGAGGTGCGGGTGACTCCCTCCGCTGGGAAGCCGCGGGCCGTACCGCCGAACTGCGCAGGATCGCGGGACCGGAGAAGCTCCCCGAAGGGGTTCTCGGCACCTGGCAGCGGCCCCTGGACGGCGGCGGCACGCAACGGATGACCATCGAGCAGAAGCCGGTGGGCAGCCCGGCCGCCGCACTGGTCTCGGACGGCGCCGGCAACCACTGCGAGGCCGACATGAACCTGGTCTCCACAGGCGAGGCGAACCGCCCTATCCGCTTCGCCCCACCGGAGGCCGACCGCGCCAACTCCTCCGGCCCCTGCGACTTCGGCGGTTCCTCCACACTGCGCCGCGAGGGCGAGACACTCGTACGCGTACTGGCGGGCGGCGAGCGGCTCACGTATACGCGGCGGTGAGAGGCCGCCCTCGGGGGGTCAGCCGTCGCGGCCCTCAACCGACGAGGCAACGTCGTCGAGATCCTTCGCGATGGCTCTGCGCACTGCCCTTGCACCCAGGCCGCCAAGAATCTTGGTGAGCAGGCCCATGACGCCGCCTGGTGCCTCGGCACTGAACGTCATGCTGACGGTCGTCGCCGACGGGCCGTCCGCCCGCAGCAGAAACTCCGAGACGTAACGGGTGCCACGCGATTCGGCCTCCACCACATAGCGCTCGGGTGGTTCGCTGGCGGTCACCCACATCTCTTCGGTGGCGTCCTTGCCGAACATGCGCCGGGTCTCCCGCCACCGCGTGCCGACGTCAAAGGCCCCGTCCGTGAGGATTTCGACCTTCGAGACGCCGCTGAGTACGCGATCCATGCCCTCCAGGTCGGTCAGGGCTTGCCACACACGTCTCTGGCCTGCGGCGATGCGCCGCTCCACGACCACGCTTCTGCCGGTCATGCCATCCATCAAAGCACCGGGCTCCGGCGACTGCATCGGCTTCCTGCCGACTCCTCGACGAGCTCAAACCTGCGGACCGCCGAGCCCAGACCTTGACGGCTGACATCGGGGCGATGCCCGTAGAGCACGACGCCCGCATTGAAGCAGCCCGTCATTCCCGTAGGTGGGCAAGGAGTTCGTCGCCAAGAAGGTACGGGCGTTCCTGGGGCAGCAGTCGGGTCGCGGAGTCCAGGTCACCGCCGCCGACGAGGGCATGGATCTTTCGGGCGAGCGGGGTTACGTCGCGGATGGAGACCGTCCACTCGTCCGCGTAGCGTCGTACGGCCTCACCGGAGAGGCCGAGTTGCAGGGAGCGGTACGGCAGGGGCCGTAGGTGCAGGTCCCGCTCCGGGTCCCATTGCACGCGAGCGGGCGCACGCTTCAACTGACGCTGCCAGGCGGCCTGGTCGGCGTGTACCCCGCGGACGTAGCTTGAAAGACACGCGTGGCGCAGCGCCCACTCGAAGCCGTCCCGGCTGATCTCGACAGCGAGCACGGTCTCCTGCCCCGCTTTCGTGCCCCAGCCGCAGCGGTACATCATCCACAGGAACGACGGCTTGATCCACGTCATCCGGTCCCGCTTCCACGCGGCGGTGAAGCGGCCCTCCCGGACCGCGGGCCGACCGATTTCGGGGGAGTACGCCTGGTAGACGGTGATCGTGGATTCCGCGTAGGCCGCACGGACCTCGCGTTGCGGTTCTTCCATGGCGTACAGCCTGGGGTCGGCCGGTTCAGGCGGCCACTGATTTTCGACTGCCGTTCACTGCGCACCAGCTGACGCGTCGGGTGGCGGTCCGGCGGCATCGAGACCGCCCTGCGTGCGGCGATCCCGCAGCGTCGGCCGGGTGGCCAAACGCAGGCGCCTGCTATGTCTGGACGGCAGGGCCTGTGTCCGGCTCGTCGGTCCGCGGTCCCTGTGACGGGTCGCTGAGTTGCTCGCGCCCGTAGTTCCAGACCACTGCGATCAGTGCGGCGATCGGTACGGCGAGCAGACTGCCCACGATGCCGGCCAGGCTGCCGCCCAACGTCACCGCCAGCAGGATCACGGCCGCATGGAGGCCAAGCCCACGACTCTGGATCATGGGCTGGAACACGTTGCCTTCGAGTTGCTGCACCACGACGATGATGGCCAGCACGATCAGCGCGTCCGTCAGGCCGTTGGAAACCAGAGCGATGAGAACCGCGACGAAACCGGCGAACAGGGCGCCGATGATCGGTACGAACGCGGAGACGAAGGTCAGCACCGCCAGCGGGAGCACCAGCGGTACCCCCAGAATCCACAGGCCCACGCCGATCAGGACGGCGTCGATCAGGCCGACGGCCGCCTGGGAGCGTACGAACGAGCTCAGGGTGTCCCAGCCGCGCGCGGCCACGGCCGGGACGTCGGTGGCGAGCCGACCGGGCAGCTGACGTGCGAGCCACGGCAGGAAACGCGGGCCGTCCTTGAGGAAGAAGAACATCAGGAAGAGTGCCAGGACGGCGGTGACCACGCCGTTGACCACGGTGCTCACACCCGTGACGACAGTACCGACCATGCTGCCGAGGCCGTCCTGAGCCCGGGCGACCGCGGTGTCGAAGGCCTTGTTGATCTCGGCGTCCCCGATGTTCAACGGCGGACCGGCGGCCCACTCGCGCAGCTTCTGGATGCCTTCGACCACGCCGTCGGTCAGCTCGCCGGACTGGGACGCCACAGGTACTGCGATCAACGCCACGACGCCCGCCGCGACCAGGAGGAACAGCACGGTCACGGCCGATGCGGCGAGGGCGGGTTTCCACCCGTGACGACGCAGGAAACGAGTCAGAGGCCAGGTCAGTGTGGTCAGGAGCAGGCCGACCACGAGCGGCCAGACGACCGACCACATCTGGCCCAGAACCCACAGCGTCACCGCGAGCATCACCAATATCAGCAGCAACTCTGCGGACACACGCGCCGATGTGCGGAGCGCGGCGCGGGTCTTCGTGGAACTCAGGGTGGCAGTCACGGGCTCACCCTATTGGCACTCAAGTCACACTGGCACCGCTGGTCCGCGCTGCTGTGCGTCGCCGAACCGGGGCCCGTTCGGGGCTACGCAGCCCGTCGGGCTCGGTGGCACGGGCGCGCAGGCACCTAGCCCCGGCCACACCGCATGACGAAAGGGGCCGCCCGGACTCCGGCCGGACAGCCCCACAACAACATTTTCAGCGGCCTTCTGGGTCGGCGGCGCTCGCAGCGCCCTCGTCCACAGCCCCCTGTCCGGCCGGGGAAAGCCGGGCCCTCAGCGCGGCGTTCTCCGCTTCCAGGGCGGCAATTCGCTTCCTTGCGAAGTAGAGCTCCATTACCGCGTCGTGGAACTCCGACACGAGTTCTTCCGGGGTCAGTTGCACCATGGTCTCCGGTCTGGCTTCCGTCTCGGGTCTGGATCGCTCAGGCGGACGCGATACGCGTGACCGTGCCGTTCGAGCCCCGCCACATCAGCGCCCCGCCCGCGGCGTACAGGGCGCCGCCACCTGCCGAGTCGACGTACGTCGGCACCGTCGAGGCGTCCGCGATCTTCACCACGCCCTCGACCAGAAGTCCCGCCGGGGCGCCGGCCGGCTGGACGATGTGGACCTGGGCGCGAGGCGTGGCCGCACGGTCGATCCCGATTCCGATCCGCCCTGTTCCCTTCACCACGAAGTCGTCCAGACCTGCGTTGTTGCGCAGGCAGATCAGGTTGCCGGTGGTCGCGCCGTTGGTCCCGGTCAGGAAGATGCCCTGTGCGGCAGTCCCGGCCGTCTGCAGGTCTATCGACAGAGCGGCAGCGTTCTTGTCCGACCCGTCAGCGCGTCCTCTGTGGGTGATCTTCAGCGTCCCGCGCCCGGTTTCCGTGCCGGACAGGTACATGGCCGAGGTGTCCGGGTTGTCGGAGATGACATTCAGCGCGACCCCGGTGCCGGAAGTGCCGGCCTGATAGAGGGTCGCGACGTGCTCCGTCTCCGAGGTCGTCTTGAAGAACGCGGACAGCCCGGCGGAGTTCGTCGTGAATTTCTCCGCCGACACGGGTCCGTCGAACGTCGTGGGCACGCCGGCCGCCTCCGCGGCGGCATCGGCCGCGCCATCCGTGGCTGCCGATGCCGCGCCGCCCACCGCCACGGTCACCGCACCCGCCGTGAAGCTCCCCAGAAACAGCCTGCGCGCCAGCGGCATTCGCCTACCCACTCTCCGTGTCGTTCCAGCCAGGCCGGGCGCCGCATCTGCGCGGCGAGGCCATGACGGATCCCGGGGTAAGACTCCGGCGCTTTCCTGTTGGTTGTACGCGTGGGCTGTACGCGTTGGCTGTCGTGTTTTCAGGTCAGCCGTCGGCCTGGGCGACACCGATCGGGCAGGACACACCCGTCCCGCCTATCCCGCAATACCCCGCCGGATTCTTGTCGAGGTACTGCTGGTGATACCCCTCCGCCGGATACAGCGGGCGCCCCTCCGCGGGAAGTATCTCCGTCGTGATCGTGCCGTAGCCCGAACCCGTCAGGACCTTCTGGTACGCGGCGCGGGACGACTCTGCGGCGGTCTCCTGCTCCGGAGTGTGGGTGTAGATGGCCGAGCGGTACTGCGTGCCCACGTCGTTGCCCTGGCGGAAGCCCTGGGTGGGGTCGTGGGACTCCCAGAAGACCTTCAGGAGGCGCTCGTACGAGATGAGCGACGGGTCGTAGACGACTCGGACCGCCTCCGTGTGGCCGGTCAGGCCCGAGCAGACCTCCTCGTATGTGGGGTTCTCGGTGACGCCGCCCTGGTAGCCGACCAGCGTCGTCCAGACGCCGGCGGGGAGCTGCCAGAACTTGCGCTCCGCGCCCCAGAAGCAGCCCAGGCCGAAGTCGGCGATCTCCAGGCCCTCGGGGTAGGGGCCGAGGAGCGGGTTGCCGAGGACGGTGTGGCGCTCGGGCACCGAGTAGGCCGGCTCGGGGCGGCCGGGCAGGGCCTGCTCGGGGGTGGGCAGCTGCGGTGAACGGCTGTTCAGGAACATGCGGTCTCCTCGGCGGTGGGTCCGGTCAGTGAACGTACGGGGCCCGTCCGGAATTCCAACCGGGCCGTCAGCGCGGCAGCGTCGCCGGGTTCCCTCCGTTCGCCTCGTATCCCGCGACCGCCAGCGCCCGGTACACCGCGTAGTCCGCCGCCGGGTCCGGCGTCAGCGTCCATGGCAGGGCCCCTACGTGGCCGTCGACATGCACGAGCTGGCTCATCGCCTCGGCCCAGCGCTCGCCGCGTACCAGGAAGAACACCAGGAGATGGCGTACGTGGGCGAGCATCGGGTCGTCCGGGCGGGCCGCGTGCACCGCGTAGAGCGCGCCGTGGACCGCCTTGGTGACGACCTCGCTCTGGTAGAAGCCCTGGACGAGGTTGACCTCCGGCAGATGCTCGAAGACGGCGAAGAGGGGCATCGCCGCGAGCAGCGAACCCTGCGGGGCGCGTGCCGCGGCGGCTTCCGCGAAGGCGTACGCCGTCTCGCGCGAGCCGTGCCACTTCTCGCACCAGTAATGCAGGGCCGCAAGATGCGCGCCCATGTGCGCGGGGGCGCGGTCGAGGATCTTCAGCCAGAGCTTCTCGAACTCGGCTTGTGGATACGCCAGTCCGCGTGCCACGGAGAGCTCGATGATGTACGGGATCGGGTCACCGGGGGAGAGCAGCGCCGCCTCGTCGCAGGCCGACTTCGCCTCCTCCATGATGATCCGGAACTCGTCCGTGCCCGGTGTCGACGTACGCCACGCCTGCTGCACCAGGAACTCCGCGTGCACGGCCGCGCCGCCCGCGTCCTTGGGCTTCTCGGTCCGCCAGACCCGCAGCCACTGTCCGCCGGGGCTCTCGCTGACCCCGCCGGGGCGCTGCTGCAGCTCCAGCGACGCGGCGCCCGCGAAGGCCTGCACGCGCTGCCAGCGCAGCTCGCCGTCTATCTCCGTGCCGGCGAGGAGCTGCGACGCTCCCCGGTAGTCCTGGCTGTGCTGCACCAGGTCCAGGACCTCCAGCAGGTCCGGATCGGGGCCCGGCATACGGATGTCCAGCTCCTCCTGGCGCAGGAAGCCGTAGTTCGCCGGGTCGGCCGCGTCCGGGTCGCCGGGAGCGACCTGCTGGATACCACCGGCACGCCTGCGCATCAAGATCGGCCCGAGGACGAAGCCCATCATGACCAGCGCCATCAGGACCCAGAGAATCTCCATGTCTCAAGCGAACCAGACGGGTCCGACAATTGGCCAACCTGGTCGGCAGTTCCTGTGGAAAACCGTCGCTCGCACCGTCGTGCCGGCACCGCCACCGTCTCCAGCCGTCACGATCCGCGCAAGCGCATTACCCTCGGTGCCCATGAGCGACAGGCACATCAGCCAGCACTTCGAAACCGTGGCGATCCACGCGGGGAACACCGCGGATCCCCTCACCGGCGCGGTCGTCCCGCCGATCTACCAGGTCTCGACCTACAAGCAGGACGGCGTCGGCGGACTGCGCGGCGGCTACGAGTACAGCCGCAGCGCCAATCCGACCAGGACGGCCCTGGAGGAGAACCTCGCCGCCCTGGAGGGCGGTCGCCGCGGCCTCGCGTTCGCGTCCGGACTGGCGGCCGAGGACTGCCTGTTGCGTACGCTGCTCAGCCCCGGCGACCACGTGGTCATCCCCAACGACGCGTACGGCGGCACGTTCCGCCTCTTCGCGAAGGTCGTCTCCCGGTGGGGCGTGGAATGGTCGGTCGCCGACACCAGCGATCCCGCCGCCGTACGGGCCGCCGTCACCCCCAAGACCAAGATCGTCTGGGTGGAGACGCCGTCCAATCCGCTCCTCGGCATCACGGACATCGCCGCGGTCGCCCAGATCGCGCGCGAGGCGGGCGCCAGGCTGGTCGTCGACAACACTTTCGCCAGCCCCTACCTCCAGCAGCCGCTCGCACTCGGCGCCGACCTGGTGGTGCACTCGCTGACCAAGTACATGGGCGGCCACTCCGACGTCGTAGGCGGCGCGCTCGTCGTGAACGACGAGGAACTCGGCGAGGAACTGGCGTATCACCAGAACGCGATGGGCGCGGTCGCGGGCCCCTTCGACTCCTGGCTGGTGCTGCGCGGCATCAAGACGCTCGCCGTACGGATGGACCGGCACAGCGAGAACGCCGCCAAGGTCGCCGAGATGCTCAGCAGGCACGCGCGCGTGACGCGCGTTCTGTACCCGGGCCTCGCGGAGCACCCCGGTCATGAGGTCGCCGCCAAGCAGATGAAGGCGTTCGGCGGCATGGTGTCCTTCCAGGTCGCGGGCGGCGAGGAGGCGGCCGTGGAGGTCTGCAACCGCGCCAAGGTGTTCACCCTGGGCGAGTCCCTGGGCGGCGTCGAGTCCCTGATCGAGCACCCGGGGCGTATGACGCACGCGTCCGCGGCCGGCTCGGCACTCGAGGTGCCCGCCGATCTCGTACGCCTCTCCGTAGGCATCGAAAACGTCGATGACCTCCTTCAGGACCTCGCACAGGCCCTGGGCTGAGCGCAGCTCCTGTCGGCTCGGGCAGGCGGACGTCGCACCGCCTGGCCAGCTCGTCGGGCGCTGTGGCGGCTACCAGCCGGTGAGCGGTGGAGTCACCTCCGACGGCGGCTCCACCCACGGCCGGGCCATCGACGCCCACACCACGAAGGCCACGGCGGCCGCGAACAGCAGCAGCCACAGCAGCCGCCGGGCCGCTTTCTGACGGCGCAGCATGCGGTTGCCGCGCCGTACGACGTCCGCGTGCAGGTTGGGTGGTACAGAGGGCGCCGCGTCCTCCAGGATGCGGCGGACGGCGCCCTCCCTGCGGTCCATCGGGCTCATGACGGCACCACCTTCGCCACGGCCGGGCCCGCCTCACGCTGCGGATGCAGCAGGTTCGCCGTCGCCCGGGCACCGATCGCCCGTACGCGCTCCAGGGGCAGCCCCAGCAGCGCCGCCGTCTGCTCCTCGGCCACGCCCTCGAAGTAGCGCAGCACCAGGACCAGCCGCTCCTGGGGAGTGAGACGGTGCAGTACGCCGCCGGTGTCCGGCCCGCCCCGAAGGTGCAGCCAGCTCAGCGCGCCGTACTGATGCCAGGCCCCGCGCGCGAAGCGCACCGCCAGCTGCTGCCGGGTGCGGTCGTACGGGTCCTCGCCGCGCAGCCGGTCCCAGGAAGCGTACGTATGGGCCAGGGACGCCTTGAGCAGGCGCCGCGCGCGTGGGTTGTCGTGCGGCGACTCCGCCGTCAGGAGTGTGGCCGCATGCAGCAGCCGCCCTGCCGCGCCCGCGACGAATGCCTCGAACTCCCGGGCCCGGCGGGCGCCTTGGGACGCCTGCCGTTCTCGCACCGCGCCTCCCGACTCTGGGAAACCGGACCCCTGGGGCGTACGGCGAGGGAAATCGCGTACAGGGACCCGATCTCATATGAGGCCAGGCACGGCCCCTTGGTCAAGAGGCCGACGCATGCGGGTGCTCAGGAGGGGGCCGTCAGGAGGGCGAGGGCGCCTCTACGGAGGCCCCGTCCACCGCGGCCGCGGCCATCCGGGTGGACAGCGCGACGTTGAAACGCGTGAGGAGGGTGCAGAACGCCTCCCGCTCCTCCGCCGTCCAGTCCTCGGTGAGTTCGGCCATCAACTGCCGCCTGGAGGAACGGACTTCCTCCAGCCGCGAGAGCCCGCGCGGCGACAGCTGGAGCACCACGGCACGCCCGTCCTCCGGGTGCGAGGTGCGCTTGACGAGCCCGGTGTCCACGAGCGGCGCGACCTGACGAGTGACCGTCGACGAGTCGATGCCCATGCTCGCGGCGAGCGCCTTGACGCCCATCGGGCCCTCCTTGTCGAGGCGGTTGAGCAGCAGATATGCGGCGCGGTCCATGGAGTTGCGGACCTGCCCGACCCCGCCGAGCCGGGTCTGTTCTGCACGGCGGGCGAACACCGCCACCTCGTGCTGGAGCGATTCGAGAAGACCGGTTTCACCGACGGTCGTCATGTCCATCGACATTTCTGGTGTTGTGGGCATGGCCGGGGGCTCTATTCATGCGTGGGGCTGGGTTGGTGGACAGAGTACGCGGACGGCGGGCGGGCCGTACCAGCGCTGCGCAAACAGGCGCCGGAGCTTGGTCACAGCCCGTGGGGCGGGGCATGAGCTGCGAGACTGGTGGTCATGAGCTACAGCACGGCTGACTCCTTGCCGACGGTGACCCTCGACGATGTGCGCGGCGCCCAGAAGATGCTCGCGGGCGTGGCACGGGTGACCGCCATGGAGGGCAGCAGGCATCTGTCCGGGCTTGTGGGCGCTCCCGTGCACTTCAAGTGCGAGAACCTGCAGCGGACGGGCTCGTTCAAGCTGCGCGGCGCGTACGTGCGGATAGCTGGACTGCTGCCCGAGGAGCGCGCCGCGGGAGTCGTCGCGGCGAGCGCCGGCAACCACGCCCAAGGCGTGGCCCTCGCCTCCTCGCTCCTCGGAGTGCACTCCACGGTGTTCATGCCGACCGGGGCCCCGCTGCCGAAGGTCGCCGCGACCCGTCACTACGGAGCCGAGGTGCGACTGCACGGCACGGTGGTCGACGAGACGCTGGCCGCCGCACAGGAGTACGCGGCCGAGACGGGCGCGGTGTTCATCCACCCCTTCGACCACCCCGACATCATCGCGGGCCAGGGCACGGTCGGCCTGGAGATCCTCGAGCAGTGCCCCGAGGTGCGCACGATCGTCGTCGGAATCGGCGGCGGCGGTCTCGCCGCGGGCATCGCGATCGCCGTGAAGTCGCTGCGGCCCGACGTACGGATCGTGGGCGTGCAGGCGGCGGGCGCGGCGGCGTACCCGCCCTCGCTGGCGGCGGGGCGCCCGGTTTCCATCGACAACCCGGCGACGATGGCCGACGGCATCAAGGTGGGGCGCCCCGGCGACGTGCCGTTCCGCATCGTCGGCGACCTGGTGGACGAGGTCCGTACGGTCTCCGAGGACGCCCTGTCCAGCGGCCTGCTGCTGTGCCTGGAGCGGGCCAAGCTGGTCGTCGAGCCGGCCGGCGCGAGCCCCGTCGCGGCACTGCTCAGCACGCCCGAGGAGTTCGAAGGGCCGGTCGTGGCGGTACTGTCCGGCGGCAATGTGGACCCGCTGCTGATGCAGCGGATCCTGCGGCACGGCATGGCCGCGGGCGGCCGCTACCTCCAGGTCCGGCTGCGGCTGACGGACCGCCCCGGCGCCCTGGCCACGCTCCTCGGGGTGTTGTCAGTGGTGGACGCTAACGTCCTCGATGTGAGCCACGTACGAACCGACCCGCGGCTCGGGCTCACAGAGGCGGAGGTGGAGCTGCACCTGGAGACCAAGGGGCCGGAGCACTGCGCCGAGGTGGGGCAGGCGCTGCGCAAGGCCGGGTACACGGTCATCGACTGACGTCCGGCGGTCCGCCAGACCGCAGCCCGTCAGTTCGCAGCCGTCGGTCCGAAGCCCGTCAGACCGAAGCCCGTCAGACCGCAGCCCGTCAGACCGGCGGCTGAGGTCATGGCCCTAGTTATCCACAGCCTGGAAAAACCCGTTGAGAGACGCGATACATCGCGTTATGGTGTGTCAGTCGTCACTCATGGCAGAACCAAGTGCGCCATCCCCATCTTTCCGAAGAAACCCCAACGACGTGGAGAAATCACATGCCAGGCGCCATCTACGCCGAAGGCCTCGTGAAGACCTTCGGTGACGTAAGGGCTCTGGACGGCGTCGACTTCGATGTCCCGGAGGGCACCGTGCTGGGCCTGCTCGGGCCGAACGGCGCGGGCAAGACCACCGCGGTCCGCTGCCTGACCACACTGCTGCGCCCCGACCGGGGCAAGGCGATCGTCGCAGGCATCGACGTACTCAAGAACCCCAACGAAGTGCGGCGCTCGATCGGCCTGTCCGGCCAGTTCGCCGCGGTCGACGAGTATCTGACCGGCCGCGAGAACCTCCAGATGGTCGGCCAGCTCTACCAGATGAAGGCGAAGGACGCGAAGGTGCGGGCGGGCGAGCTGCTCGAGCAGTTCAACCTCGCCGACGCCGCCGACCGCCCCGCCAAGACGTACTCCGGCGGCATGCGCCGCCGACTCGACCTCGCGGCGGCGCTCGTCGTCTCGCCACCCGTCATGTTCATGGACGAGCCGACGACCGGCCTCGACCCGCGCAACCGCCAGCAGCTGTGGGAGGTCATCAAACGACTGGTCTCCGGCGGTACGACCCTGCTGCTGACCACCCAGTACCTCGAAGAGGCCGACCACCTCGCCCACGACATCTGCGTCGTGGACCACGGCCGCGTCATCGCCCGCGGCACCTCCGACCAGCTCAAGGCACGGACCGGCGGCGAGCGCGTAGAGGTCGTCGTCCACGAGCGCGAGCACATAGCCACCGCGTCCGAGGTGCTTCGGGGCTTCGGCAAGGGCGAGACGACCGTCGAGGAGCACACGCGCAAGCTGACCGTGCCCGTGACCGGCGGCGCCAAGCTCCTCGCGGAGGTCATCCGCGAGCTCGACACCCGTGGCATCGAGATCGACGACATCGGCCTGCGCCGCCCCACCCTCGACGATGTCTTCCTCTCCCTGACGGGACACCTCGCCGAGGCCAGGGACGAGGAGAACGGCGGGGTGCAGGACGCCAAGGGCCGCAAGACCAAGGCGAAGCAGGAGCCGGTGCAGGACAAGGACGAGGCCAAGAAGGAGGCCACCTCATGAGTGTCGGCAGCGACACCGTGCGCGTCGCACAACCGGGGAGCGCCATCGGCCAGTCCGTGCGGGACTCCCTGGTCGTCGCCCGGCGGAACTTGATTCGCATGGGCCGAATTCCCGAGATGATCATTTTTGGGCTGGTCCAGCCCATCATGTTCGTGGTGCTGTTCACGTATGTCTTCGGCGGCTCGATCAGTGTCGGCGGCTCGCTTTCGTCGCAGGATTACCGCGAGTTCCTGATGGCCGGCATCTTCGCGCAGACCGTCACCTTCGCCACCGCCGGCGCCGGAGCGGGCATCGCCGACGACATGCACAAGGGCCTCATCGATCGCTTCCGATCTCTGCCGATGGCGCGCGGTGCCGTCCTCACCGGGCGCACGCTCGCCGACCTGGTACAGACCGCGCTCACGCTTGTCGTGCTCGCCGTCGTGGCCCTGCTCATCGGCTGGCGTGCCCACGAGGGCATAGGCAAGGTCCTCGCAGGCTTCGGCTTGCTGCTCCTGCTGGGCTATGCGTTCTCGTGGATCGGCGCGCTCATAGGGCTCTCGGTGCGAACCCCGGAGGCTGCCACGTCCGGCGGACTGATCTGGCTGTTCCCGCTGACGTTCATCTCGAACGCCTTCGTCGACTCCAACAATCTTCCGACGTTCTTCCGGCACCTAGCCGAGTGGAACCCGTTCAGCACCACTGTCCAGGCGTGCCGCGAGCTGTTCGGTAACCTGCCGCCCGGGTTCAAGACGCCCGACGCCTGGCCCATGCAGCACCCGGTACTCGCGTCCATTCTGTGGTCGCTGCTGATCCTGTTGCTCTTCCGCACCCTGGCCGTGCGCAAGTACCGCTCGGCGACGGCCTGACGCACGAGGAAGCCCCCGGCCATGAGGAAACCCCCGGCGCGAGGGAGGTCTCGGCCGGGGGCTCAGCTCAGGCTCAGGCTGTGTACGGCTTGGCCTCGAGGATCTTCACCGAGGCGAGCTTGCCGTTCGGCAGTTCGTACTGGGCGTCCTCGCCGACCTTCTTGCCGTTCACGCCGGAGCCCAGCGGGGACTGCGGCGAGTACGTCTCGATGTCCGAGCTCGCGTACTCGCGCGAGGCGAGCAGGAACGTCAGCGTGTCGTCCTCGTCACCGTCGAAGGCGATGGTGACGACCATGCCGGGCGCGACCACACCATCGGCCGCCGGCGCCTCGCCGACCTTCGCGTTCTCAAGGAGCTGGGTCAGCTGGCGCACCCGGAGCTCCTGCTTGCCCTGCTCCTCCTTGGCCGCGTGGTACCCGCCGTTCTCGCGCAGGTCGCCCTCCTCGCGCGCGGCCGCGATCTTGGCGGCGATCTCCGTGCGCGCAGGACCAGACAGGTACTCCAGCTCGGCCTTCAGCTGGTTGTACGCCTCCTGGGTCAGCCAGGTGACGTTCTCGCTGGTCTGGGTCACAGGTGCTCCTCGTCGGTACTGGGAATACAAAGCATCGCCCTACCCAGAAGAATGTTCCTCCAGGGGAGGGCGAAACCACGAGCCTAACAATTCAGCGGGCGAAGGGGGAGGACATAAGCCATCAGAATCACATCAGCGCAGGTCAGCGCGGACGTATTCCAGTGGGCGCGTACGGATCGAGCCACGGCGCAAGCGGTGTGCCGCGAGCCTCGAGTCAGTCGGCGTGGCAGCCGAGCAGTTCCGCCGTGGTGCCCTGGGCCGTCGTACGCAGCGTGACGACCTTGTCGATACGCGTGGCGTTCTGGTCGAAGCGGAAGTCCTTGCGGCCGACCTCGGCGCCGTCCTCGGACTGCGAGCGGATGGTGCAGTAGCCGTCGGCGTCCGCGTCCTTGCGCACCTCCAGATGCACCTTGACCGAGCCGGCGGAGGTGTCGAAGGAGATCACTTCGGCGCTGATCTTGTTGCCGCCCACGTAGTGGTAGGCGAACCAGCCGACGAGGAGGAGGAGAGCGACGCCCAGGACACTTCCGATGATCTTGAGCTTGCGGTCGGCACGCTCGTCCGCGGAGCGGCCGTAGCGGCCCTCGGGAAGCTGCGCACTCGCCGTACTCATGATCGTCCTCTCTGCGGGGCGCAAAAGAGCCGGACCCCGGAATTTTTCGCCCCCGATCTCGGTCACTATAGAAGCCGCCGATCGCGCCCAAACATACGGGGGCGCCGACTGACGAGGATTGCGATCTTGACTGACCAGCTGCGACTGATGGCCGTACACGCCCACCCCGACGACGAGTCGTCGAAAGGCGCGGCCACCATGGCGAAGTACGTGTCCGAGGGGGTGGACGTGCTGGTCGTGACCTGCACGGGCGGGGAGCGCGGCTCCATCCTCAATCCGAAGCTTCAGGGCGACAAGTACGTCGAGGAGCACATCCACGAGGTACGCAAGAAGGAGATGGACGAGGCCCGCGAGATCCTCGGCGTCAAGCAGGAGTGGCTCGGCTTCGTCGACTCGGGGCTGCCCGAGGGCGACCCGCTGCCCCCGCTGCCCGAGGGCTGTTTCGCGTTGGAGGACGTCGACAAGGCGGCGGGCGAACTGGTCCGCAAGATCCGTTCCTTCCGCCCGCAGGTGATCACCACCTACGACGAGAACGGCGGTTATCCGCACCCCGACCACATCATGACCCACAAGATCTCGATGGTGGCGTTCGAGGGGGCGGCGGACACCGAGAAGTACCCGGAGTCGGAGTTCGGCCCGGCCTACCAGCCGCAGAAGCTCTACTACAACCAGGGCTTCAACCGCCCGCGCACCGAGGCGCTGCACAACGCGCTGCTGGAGCGCGGCATGGAGTCCCCCTACGGGGAGTGGCTCAAGCGCTGGGACGAGTTCCAGCGCGACGAGCGGACGCTGACCACGCACGTTCCGTGCGCCGACTTCTACGAGATCCGCGACAAGGCCCTGATCGCACACGCGACGCAGATCGACCCCGACGGGGGCTGGTTCCGCGTCCCGATGGAGATCCAGAAGGAGGTCTGGCCGACGGAGGAGTACGAGCTCGCGAAGTCCCTCGTCGATACGTCCCTCCCCGAGGACGACCTCTTCGCGGGCGTCCGGCAGTACTGAGAGACAATGCCTGACATGAGCGCAAGCGCAAGCCTGGCAATGACGCACCTGGTCCCCCTCGCGGCAGAGGTGGACGAGGACAAGGTGACCCCTGGCGTCCTCGGCTTCATCGTGTTCGCGGTGATGGCCGTGGCGGTGTGGGGGCTTATGAAGTCGATGAACCGGCACATGGGCAAGGTCGACTTCGAGGAGGAGAAGGACCCGAAGGGGGACGCCTCCGAAGCCTCCGACGCCTCCGACAAGAAGGCCGGTTCCGGGGGGAAGGCCTCGCCTGCGAAGGGCTGAGCGCTCAGCGGCTTGAGCTGGAGTGACGGCATGACTTCATGACACCCACTGGGTGTCATGAAGTCGCTGAGCCGCCCCCGCCGAAGCCCCGGCCGTCCCCTACGAAGATCGAGCCGCCACCGCCACCCCCATGACCTCCCGCGCATGCCGGTTCGGCACCATCCCCAAGCGCCAGACCTGCCAGCCCGCGTCCAGGTCGACGCCGCGTTCCAGCAGCAGCTGGTACGCCTCGATGTAGTCGTCGAGCTTTCCGTCGCGGGTCGGGTGGTTGCTGCGGGAAAGCTGGGTCAGCTCCTCCTGGGCCACGGCAGTGCCGATCTCGGCGCCGCCCGGGGAGGCGTAGGGCAGCAGGGTGCAGCGCAGGAAGCGGGCCCAGTCCTCGCCCCGCCGGTCGCCGTACGAGGCGAACAGGCTCGCCGCCTCGTCGCACAGCGAAAGGGCGGACTGTGTACGGGCGTTGCCCGCGTCCACCACGGCCAGCTCCAGGCACGTCCACGCCTCGCCATGAGCCACGCCGATGCGCTGGAAGTCCGCCCGGGCGTCCACCAGGAGCTGGCGGGCGAAGCCGGAGTTGCGCAACGAGCCCGTCTGGACCGCCCGTTGATCGCGCGTGGCGCGGGCCGAGTGGTGGCGGGCGCACGCCAGTCCGTACACGTCCCGGATGCGGGAGAACATCGTCCGCGAACGCTCCAGTTCGCGCACGGCCTGGTCCAGATTGCCGGACTCCTCCAGGGCCTGGCCCAGGTAGTACACCGTCCACGCCTCGCCCCGCGCGTCCTCGTTGTCACGATGACGGGAGATCGCCTGGCGCAGACCGTCCACGGCGGAGGACGCGTCGCCGTCCACCAGGCGGGCCCGGGCCAGCTGGGTCAGGGCCCAGGCCTCACCCCGCGGGTCACGGGTGCGGCCGTACAGATCAAGGGCCTCGCGGAGTTCCGCCTCCGCACGCGGTACGTCGCCCATGCGCAGGCCCAGCTGCCCGAGCTGGAAGTGCGCCCAGGCCTCACCGTGCACGGACTCGCTCTGGCGGTGCATGACCAGCGCCTGCGTGAGGAGATCCAGGGCCGTGGCGAGACGCGCCCGGTCCCGCTCCACCGCCGCCAACGCGTGCATCGTCCAGGCGCGGTCCGCCGCCAGGGCGGGGGAGGCCTGCAAGTCCATGGCCTCCTGGAGCTTTGCCGCCGCCTCGCTGAGATTGCCCTGGTGGTGGAGCGTGATGCCGAGCGAGCACAACGCCCTCGCCGCGCCCGCGTCATGATGCGCCTCGAAGTACAGGTCCACCACCGAAGCGAGCTGCGTACGCGCCTTGTCCAGCTCGCCGAGCTGGCGGGCCGCTATACCCGTACGCCACTGGACCGAGCGCATGAGCAGTCCCTGGTCGACCGCCTGCGTCAACTCGCTGATCTCGCCCAGCCGGTAGAGGTCGCCGCGCAGCAGGCAGTAGTCGCACAGGGCGCCGAGCAGGTTCAGTACGGCCGTCTGGTTCACGCCCTCCGCATGGCGCAGCGCCGCCGTGATGAAGCTCGACTCGTCGTCCAGCCAGCGCAGCGCCGCGTCCAGCGAGGTGAAACCGTGCGGGCCAACGGTGTCCGCTCGCGTCGACGTCTTGCCGTCGACCAGGCGGATCACCGAGTCCGCCAACTCGCCGTAGTTCACGATGAGTCGTTCCTGCGCGGCCGTACGCTCCGCCGGGTCCTCCTCGTCCAGCAGGCGGGCCTGCGCGAAGGCACGGACCAGATCGTGCAGACGGTAACGGCTGCCCCGTACATGATCGATAAGCCCGGCCCGCGACAACGCCTCCAGATGCCGGGTCGCCTCCGCGTCGTCCGTCGACAGCAGGGCGGCCGCCGCCGCGGCACCCAGGGAGGCGCGGCCGGCCAGCGCCAGGCGGCGCAGCAGCCGCCGGGCCGTGTCCGACTGGTCGCTGTAACGCAGCCACAGCACCCGTTCGACCGGCTCGACCGGACCGTACGCATCCAGATCCGTGGCCAGCTGACGATGCGTACGCGGGCCGAGTGCCGAGCCCGCGATCCGCAGCGCCAGCGGCAGGCCGCCGCACAACTCCCGTACGCGGTCGCAGGATTCGGCGTCGTACGGACCTGAGGCGTCCTGCGCCGCGGCCTTCAGCAACTCCTCGGCGCCCGCCGAGTCCAGCGGCTCCACGTGGAGTTGGTGCACCCAGGCGGGGAGGTCGTCGGGCAGATCCAGCGGTTTGCGAGCGGTGACCACGACGAGGCTGTCGGAACGCTCGGGCACCAGGGTCCGTACCTGCTCGGCGTCGCTCGCGTCGTCCAGCACGATCGTCACCGGCATGCCCGTCAGATGCTGGTGGTAGAGCTCGCTCAGCCGTCGCACCTGCTGCTCCGGCGAGGAACGCTCCCGGAACAGCAACTGCTCACGCGAGGCGCCGAGCCGGTTGAGCAGATGCAGCAGCGCGTCACGGGTGGACAGCGGTGGCTCCTCCGGGCTGTCGCCGCGCAGGTCCACCACGCACGCGCCCCGGAACTGGTCCTTGAGCGAGTGCGCGGCACGGATCGCCAGGGTGCTGCGACCCGAGCCCGGCGCGCCGTGCAGCACGACCACCGTCGGCTTGGTCTCCGTACTCGCGCGGGCCGCGTGCACCCACTGCGTGACCCGCCCCAGTTCCTGTCTACGGCCCGCGAACGGGCCCTCCGGCTCCGGGAGTTGATCGAAGGACCGCTCCAGCACGCTGCGTCTGCGCGCCGCCGCGCTCTTGTCCGTACCCCGCAGCTGCGGCGCCTTCCGCTTCGGACCGGTCGACGCGCTGAGCACCCGCTGCTGGTCCAGGAACGGACGGATACCACGCACCTCCAGCGCCGTCAGCCACTGCAGCCGCAACTGCTCAGGACCGCCAGGCTGCCCCAGCGCCCCGGCCTGGCGACTCGCGGCCGGCAGATGCGAAGCGGTCACCTTCGCCACCGTCGCCGCGGCGCCCACCACACCGACCACGGCTCCGGCGCCGATCGCCGTCCCCGTACTCGTGCCGAACGCCAGGTCCGCCACACAGGCCGCGACAGCGGCAACGACCGCGACCAGCAGGGGAGTTCCGGCACCCTCACGCGCCCACCGCTGCCCGAACGTCAGCCGCCCGGCCTCCGCCTCGTCCAGCGCCTTCGTATACGCCTCGTACTCCTCGGCCGCCGTCCCCGCGATGGCGTCCAGCGCCCCACGCGCCCGCGACAGCAGCACACTCCCGTCGATCCGCCCGCCCGACCGCCGAACCTCCTCCTCCACGGCCCGGGCCAACAGCCGCTCGGCCTCAGCCCGATGGCTGTCCCGCATGTCAGGTCCCCCTCCGCCGGCAACGGCTTATTCCGGGTCAAGTGTCCTGCGGACGGAGTGCGAAGGCGAGAGAGCCATTGCCAAGTTCACGCCCTCAAAAGCCGACCACACTGACCCGTACGGACTTGATCCGCACATGCCCGACCCATCACCTACCCCCGGTGCGGGCCGGTGATCCGCATCGCGCCCCGGTGATCCGCACCGCGCTCCGCTTGCTGTGGCGGAACCAGGTTCGCGTGGGAGGCTGGGAGTATGAATCGCCTGGCCCATGAGACGTCCCCGTACCTCCTCCAGCACGCCGACAACCCTGTCGATTGGTGGCCCTGGTCGGCTGAGGCTTTCGACGAGGCGCGTGAGCGTGGCGTGCCGGTGCTGCTGAGTGTCGGGTATTCCAGTTGCCACTGGTGTCATGTCATGGCTCACGAGTCGTTCGAGGACCAGGAGACCGCCGGCTACCTCAACGCGCACTTCGTCAGCGTCAAGGTCGACCGCGAGGAGCGGCCCGACGTCGACGCCGTCTACATGGAGGCCGTGCAGGCGGCGACCGGGCAGGGCGGCTGGCCCATGACCGTCTTCCTCACGCCGGATGCCGAGCCGTTCTACTTCGGGACCTATTTCCCGCCCGCGCCGCGGCAGGGCATGCCGTCGTTCCGGCAGGTGCTGGAGGGTGTGCACAGCGCCTGGGCCGACCGGCGTGAGGAGGTCGCAGACGTTGCCGGGAAGATCGCGCGGGATCTTGCCGGGCGGGAGATCTCGTACGGGGACGCGAGCGTGCCCGGTGAGGAGGAGCTGGCGCAGGCGTTGCTCGGGCTCACTCGGGATTACGACGCCCAGCGTGGTGGGTTCGGTGGAGCGCCGAAGTTTCCGCCGTCCATGGTGATCGAGTTCCTGTTGCGGCATCACGCGCGGACCGGGGCCGAGGGTGCGTTGCAGATGGCCGCCGATACGTGTGAGCGGATGGCGCGTGGCGGTATCTACGACCAGCTGGGCGGGGGGTTCGCGCGGTACTCCGTGGACCGTGAGTGGGTGGTGCCGCACTTCGAGAAGATGCTCTACGACAATGCGTTGCTGTGTCGCGTGTACGCCCACCTGTGGCGGGCCACCGGCTCCGACCTCGCCCGTCGCGTTGCCCTGGAGACCGCCGACATCATGGTCCGCGAACTTCGTACGAACGAAGGCGGGTTCGCCTCCGCGCTCGACGCTGACAGCGATGACGGTACGGGGAAGCATGTCGAGGGTGCGTACTACGTGTGGACGCCCCGTCAGCTCGTCGACGTCCTCGGGGATGAGGACGCCGAGATCGCCGCTCAGTACTTCGGTGTGACGGAGGAAGGCACTTTCGAGGAGGGAGCCAGCGTCCTTCAACTGCCGCAGCAGGACGGCGTGTTCGACGCCGAGCGGATCGAGTCCATCAAGCAGCGGCTCAGCCACGCCCGTGCCCAGCGGCCCGCTCCCGGCCGTGACGACAAGGTGGTCGCCGCCTGGAACGGGCTCGCGATCGCCGCCCTCGCGGAGACCGGCGCGTACTTCGACCGCCCCGACCTCACCGAGGCCGCGCTCGGTGCCGCCGATCTTCTCGTACGTCTGCATCTGGACGAGCGGGCCCGGCTCGCCCGTACGTCGAAGGACGGCCAAGTCGGCGCGAACGCGGGCGTGTTGGAGGACTACGCGGATGTCGCCGAGGGGTTCCTGGCGCTTGCTTCGGTGACCGGTGAGGGGGTCTGGCTGGAGTTCGCCGGGTTCCTGCTCGATCATGTGCTGACGCGGTTCGTGGACGAGGAGTCGGGGGCCTTGTACGACACGGCCTCCGACGCCGAGCGGCTGATCCGTCGCCCGCAGGATCCGACCGACAGCGCCACGCCCTCCGGGTGGAGTGCGGCGGCCGGTGCGTTGTTGAGCTACGCGGCCCAGACTGGCGCCGAGCCTCATCGCACCGCCGCGGAGCGGGCGTTGGGCGTCGTGAAGGCCCTCGGCCCGCGGGCGCCGCGCTTCATCGGCTGGGGGCTCGCGACCGCGGAGGCCCTGCTCGACGGGCCGCGTGAGGTGGCCGTGGTCGGACCGGCGGACGCCCCGGCGACGAAGGACCTTCACCGCACCGCCCTCCTTGCCACCGCCCCGGGAGCGGTCGTCGCGGTGGGCACCCCCGGCAGCGACGAACTCCCGCTCCTCGCCGACCGCCCACTGGTCGAGGGCGAACCGGCGGCGTACGTCTGCCGCCACTTCACGTGCGACGCACCGGTGACGGATGCGGGGTCCCTGCGGGAGAAGCTGGTTTCTTGACTGCGTGCCGGCGTGGCTGGTCGCTCCCCACTCTCGGCTTCGCCCAGAGCCCACCAGGGGCTGCGCCCCTGGACCCGCTCGGGGCTGCGCCCCGGACCCCAGCGTGGGCCTGTGCCCTCGGGTCCAGTCCTGGGCTCCGCCCCAGACCCCATTCGGGGGCCAGCCCCCGGACCCCCGCTCCTCAATCGCCGGAGGGGCTGGATTTTCGCGGCCGAACTTGTCGGTCGAGGTCAGCAACAACCAGCCCGTCCGGCGTTTGAGGACGAGGCCGCCAGGCCGATGGCGGGGGTCTGGGGGCGTAGCCCCCAGCGGGGTCCAGGGGCAGCGCCCTTTGGTATGGGACGGGTAGGGGCGGCGGGGGCGAACCCAACCCGGTTCAGCCCAAGCGGTTCACCAGTGCCTGGTACTCGTCCCACAGCTCCTTCGGCGTGTGCGAGCCGAACGTGTTGAGGTGGTCGGGGACCAGTGCCGCCTCCTCGCGCCAGACGTCCTTGTCCACGGTCAGGAGGAAGTCCAGCTCGGACTCGGAGAGGTCGAGACCCTCCGTGTCCAGGGCGGACTTGGTCGGCAGGATGCCGATGGGCGTCTCGACGCCCTCCGCCTTGCCGTCCAGACGGTCCACGATCCACTTCAGAACGCGGCTGTTCTCACCGAAGCCGGGCCATACGAACTTGCCCTCGTCGTTCTTGCGGAACCAGTTCACGTAGTAGATCTTCGGCAGCTTCGACGCGTCCTTGTCCTTGGCGACGTCGATCCAGTGCCCCATGTAGTCGCCCATGTTGTAGCCGCAGAACGGCAGCATGGCGAACGGGTCGCGGCGCAGCTCGCCGACCTTGCCCTCGGCGGCGGCCGTCTTCTCGGAGGCGACGTTCGCGCCGAGGAAGACGCCGTGGTTCCAGTCGAAGGACTCCGTGACCAGCGGCACCGCCGTGGCACGACGCCCGCCGAACAGGATCGCCGAGATCGGCACGCCCTTCGGGTCCTCCCACTCGGGCGCGATGATCGGGCACTGCGAGGCGGGAACGGTGAAGCGGGCGTTGGGGTGGGCGGCCGGGGTCTCGGACTCCGGCGTCCAGTCGTTGCCCTTCCAGTCCGTGAGGTGGGCGGGCGTCTCCTCGGTCATCCCCTCCCACCAGATGTCACCGTCGTCCGTCAGCGCGACGTTGGTGAAGACGGAGTTGCCCCACAGCGTCTTCATCGCGTTGGCGTTGGTGTGCTCACCCGTACCGGGCGCGACGCCGAAGAAACCGGCCTCGGGGTTGATGGCGTACAGCCGGCCGTCCTCACCGAACCGCATCCAGGCGATGTCGTCGCCGATGGTCTCGACGGTCCAGCCACGGACCGTGGGCTCCAGCATGGCGAGGTTCGTCTTGCCGCAGGCCGAGGGGAAGGCGGCAGCGACGTACTTCGACTCCCCCTGCGGCGGCGTGAGCTTCAGGATCAGCATGTGCTCGGCCAGCCAGCCCTCGTCGCGCGCCATGACGGAGGCGATGCGCAGGGCGTAGCACTTCTTGCCGAGCAGCGCGTTGCCGCCGTATCCGGAGCCGTACGACCAGATCTCACGGGACTCGGGGAAGTGCGAGATGTACTTGGTGGAGTTGCACGGCCACGGAACGTCCTCCTGACCCTCCTCCAGCGGCGCGCCGAGCGAGTGGACGGCCTTCACGAAGAAGCCGTCGGAGCCGAGCTCCTCCAGAACCGCCTGGCCCATACGCGTCATCGTGCGCATGGAGACGGCGACGTACGCGGAGTCGGTGATCTCGACGCCTATCGCGGACAGCGACGAGCCCAGCGGGCCCATGCAGAACGGCACGACGTACATGGTCCGGCCACGCATCGAGCCGCGGAACACACCCTGCTCGCCCGCGAAGATCTCCCGCATCTCGGCGGGGTCCTTCCAGTGGTTCGTCGGACCCGCGTCCTCCTCCTTCTCGGAGCAGATGAAGGTGCGGTCCTCGACCCGGGCGACATCGGTGGGGTCGGAGGCCGCGTAGTAGGAGTTGGGGCGTTTGATCGGGTCGAGTTTCTTGAAGGTGCCCTTACGGACGAGCTCCTCGCTCAGTCGCTCGTATTCCGCCTCTGAGCCGTCACACCAGACCACGTTGTCCGGCTGCGTGAGTTCCGCGATCTCGTTGACCCACGAGATCAGTTCTTGGTGGTTGGTGGGAACGGCAGGGGGAGCCGCGATGTCGCGCGCCACGGTTGCTCCTAGATGAGGGATTTTGTTGTCGAATGCCCCTTGGGGGCCGCGGCCCGGATGCTTCGTCTGGATCATGGCGCTCATCCGGTGCCGACCGCACTCATATGATCATCCGACGGGTTCGCGCATATGTCCAGAGCGCCTCACACCTGAGCAGACGTGACCATCGCCACGCCATTCCCCCCGGGGGTTTCATGTTTATTGTCCACTTCGTTACCAATTCGCCATAGCGGACCGAAGTTCCCGGCCCTCAAACCCCGGTGAGAGGAAAGCCACTTGGCCCCTATCGCATGGGCGAACTGATTCAGGACTTACGGTTCCGTAGGTACGATTCGGCCTATGACTGCGTCCGCCTCCGACGCGCCCTTGGACACGCCGGCCGCCGGCCGCGTCTCCGCCGCGCTCTCCCATCTGCCGCATCCGGCCAAGCCCAAGCTCCGGGGCTGGCTGCATGCCGGGATGTTTCCGGCCGTGCTCGTCTCCGGCCTGGTCCTGACCGCCCTCACGGAAACGACGCGCGGACGCATAGCCTGCGGGATCTTCGTCCTGACCGCCTGCCTGCTCTTCGGCGTGAGCGCCATCTACCACCGGGGCGACTGGTCACCGCGGGCCGACGGCGTACTGCGCCGGCTCGACCACGCGAACATCTTCCTGATCATCGCGGGCACGTACACACCGCTGACCATGTTCCTTCTGCCTGGCGCCAAGGGGCAGTGGCTGCTCTGGGGCATCTGGGGCGCCGCTATCGCCGGCATCCTCTTCCGGGTGTTCTGGGTCGGCGCCCCGCGCTGGCTCTACACCCCCTGCTACATCGCGATGGGCTGGGCAGCCGTCTTCTTCCTCCCCGACTTCATGCGCACGGGCGGGATCGCCGTCCTCGTCCTGGTGATCGTCGGCGGGCTGCTCTACAGCGCGGGCGGCGTGATCTACGGCCTCAAGCGCCCCGACCCGTCACCGCGCTGGTTCGGCTTCCATGAGGTGTTCCACTCGTTCACGCTGGTCGCGTTCATCACGCACTACATCGGGATCTCGATCGTGGCGTACCAGCACGGGTAGCTCCATCGACCTTGCCTTCAGTGGCCGCGGCTCTTGAGCCGCGGCCACTTTTGCGTGCGTACCCGCGCCCACGCATTGACAGCTGGCATCTTTTGAGAGCTACTCTCATTTCATGGTTGCTGTCACTCCACGGGCCGAGACCCGGCCCGACCCACGTCGCTGGTGGGCCCTCGGCGCCCTCGTTGCGAGCATGCTCGTCCTCGGCTTCGACCTGACGATCCTCAACGTCGCACTGCCGACGATGGCCGAGCAGCTGCAGGCCAGCACGGGCGAGCTCCAGTGGATCGTGGACTCGTACGTCGTCGTCTTCGCGGCCCTCATGCTCCCCGCCGGACTGCTCGGCGACCGCTTCGGACGGCGCAGGATGCTGATCGCGGGACTCCTCGTGTTCCTCGCCGGAGCCCTGTTCGGCACCCTCGTCTCGACGCCCGAGCTGGTCATCGCGGCCCGTACGGTCATGGGTGTGGGCGCAGCGCTGGTGATCCCGCTCGGGCTGTCGGTGCTGCCGTCGATGTTCGGGCCGGAGGAGCGCAGCAAGGCGGTCGCGGCGGTCACCGCCTCGATGGCCGCGGGCATGCCGCTCGGGCCGCTCGTCGGCGGGCTGCTGCTGGACCACTACTGGTGGGGCTCGATCTTCCTGATCAACATTCCGATGGTCGCCATCGGCATCGCCGCCTGCCTCTTCCTGCTGCCCGAATCCCGCGACCCGGCATCGCCACGCGTCGACGTCCTGTCCACCGCGTACAGCGCGGTCGGTCTCGGCGCCCTGGTCTTCGGCATCATCGAGGCGCCCGAGCGCGGCTGGGGCAGTCCGCTGGTCCTCGGCTCGTTCGCGCTGGCCTCGGGGCTGCTGGCCTCCCTTGTCGTACGGGAGCGCCGGGCCGTGCGGCCCATGCTGGATCTGAAGCTGCTCGGGCACCGCGGTTTCCTGTTCAACAGTCTGGCGGCGACGCTCGGCACCTTTGTCTTCTCGGGGCTGCTGTTCATGCTGCCGACGTATCTCCAGGAGGTCGGGGGCAGTGACGCGTTCGGCACCGGGCTGCGGCTGCTGCCGATGATGGGCGGACTGATGGTCGCCGCCCGGATGAGCACACCGCTGGTACGGCGCATGGGGCCACGGCCTGTGGTCACGGCGGGCCTGGCGGTGCTGTGCTTCGCCGCGCTGCTCGGGTCCCGTACCGAGGCGGACAGCGGGTACGGGTTCACCGCGCTGTGGCTGACCATCGCGGGACTGGGCTTCGGGCTCGCGATGGTGCCCGCGATGGACGCGGCGCTCGGCGGGATCCCTCGCGACGAGGCCGGAAGCGGGTCCGGGCTGCTGATGACGTTGCGGCAGGTGGGCGGTGCGATCGGCATCGCGCTGCTGGGCAGCCTGGTCGCCGGTGCCTACGGCGACCGGATCGACACCTCGGGCCTCCCCGCCGGAGCCGCGGACGCGGCGCGCGAGTCGCTGACCGGCGCGCACGCGGTCGCCGAGCGGCTCGGGCTGCCTGGCCTCGCGCGCTCCGCCGACGCCGCGTACGTGGACGGCATGGGCACGGTCCTGGTGGTGTGCGGCATGGCGGCGCTGGTGACCGCCCTGCTGACGGCGGCGCTGCTGCCGAACGTACGGCCCGCCAAGGCGGACGGGGAAGCGGAAGACGAGGTTCCGGCCATGGCTCGTACCAAACCCGATGGCGGACAATGACGGGATGACCACGGCACGAACCTCCCTCCCGGAAGCCGCCCGGCACCTGAGCCTGCGGGAGCGCAAGAAGCTCAAGACGCGCATCGCGATCAGGAACGCCACGTATGAGCTGATCGAGGAGCAGGGGTACGACGCCACGACGGTCGAGCAGATCGCCGACCGTGCGGAGGTCTCGCCGAGCACCGTCTTCCGCTACTTCCCGACCAAGGAGGACATCGTCCTCACCGACGAGTACGACCCTCTTGCCGTGGACCTGCTGCGGTCGCGTCCGGCGGACGAGAGCCTGGTCGACTCCTTGCGGTCCATCATCCGCCAGTCGATGACCATGGCGATGACCGACGACCCGAGCTTCGTGGAACGCGAGATGAAGCTGCGCCTCCGCCTGATGACGGAGGTCCCGGCCGTGCGCTCCCGGATCATGGAGAGCATGTCCGTCACGGGCCGCCTGCTGTGCCGAGCAGTCGCGGAACGCACCGGCCGGGACGAGAACGATCTGGAGGTACGGGTCTACACGATGGGGCTGATGGGCGCCCTCCTCGAAGCGACCATCTACTGGGTCGAGCACGACTACCAAGGTGACGTACTGGATCTGCTCGACCGCACCCTCGACACCTTCAAGGACCTCCCCAAGCGATGACCCGGATGACCCGGCGATGACCTCAGGGCGCCGGAAAAGGCCCCGGCCACCGTACGGCGGTCATGGCATCCTGACCCCGTGAACGGACCGGAGATCCACGTCGAGTTCGCCCCCGAGCTGGGCATGTTCGTGCCGCAGGGGCGGCGGGTGGGGGCCACGGAGGTTGTTACGGACGGCGTCTCCACGCTGGGGCATGTCGTGGAGTCGCTGGGTGTGCCGTTGACGGAGGTCGGGGCGCTCGTCGTGGACGGGCGTGAGGTGTCCGTGTCGTACGTGCCCGGGGCGGGCGAGTCGGTCGAGGTGCGGGCCGTTGAGCGGCCGCAGCGGGTGCCGGGGGCGCCGCTGCGTTTCCTGCTCGACGTACACCTGGGGACGCTTGCCCGGCGGCTGCGGCTGCTGGGCGTGGACGCCGCGTACGAGTCCACCGACATCGGCGACCCGGCCCTCGCCGCACGCTCGGCGGCCGAGCGGCGCGTGATGCTCAGCCGCGACCGCGGGCTGCTGCGCCGGCGCGAGCTGTGGGCCGGGGCGTTCGTCTACAGCACGCGTCCTGATGACCAACTCCGGGATGTACTGGGTCGGTTCGAGCCCGAGCTGAAGCCGTGGACTCGGTGCACGGCCTGCAACGGCCTGCTCAAGGAGGCCGTCAAGGACGAGATCGCCGACCGGCTCGAGGGCGGGACGCAGCGGTCGTACGACGTGTTCGCGCAGTGCGAGGAGTGTGGGCGCGTGTACTGGCGGGGCGCGCATCACGATCGCTTGGAGGCGATCGTGACGCGCGCCGTTGCGGAGTTCGGGTAGGCCGGTTCGCGACGGCGGGTGCGTGTGGCGCCGGATCTGGTGGCGGATCCGGTGCCGGGCTCCCTCGGCTGAGGGGGGACGAGGCGTCTAGCGGGGCCAGCGCCCCTCCAGGGCTGCGGGTCCGCGCCCCGAAGGGGCGCGGGGCTGTATCAACTTGCGGCTCCGCCGCGATGGGAGTCCCCCCCGCTCGAGCGGAGCCCCGAAGGGGTCTGGGGCGAGTGAGCCCCGGGGCTGGGCCGAGGGCGCAGCCCCACGCTGGACTCCGGGGCGCAGCCCCGAGCGGGCCCGCGGGCGCAGGCCCACGCTGGGGTCCGGGGCGGAGACCCAGGACTGGGCCCGAGGGCGCTCCTGGTGGGGGTCTGGGGCGAAGCCCCAGCGGGGTCCTAGGGGCGGAGCCCCTGGTGGGCTATGGGCGGAGCCCAGGGGACGGGAATGGGTAGGGGCGGCGGGGGCGAAGAACCCCCCCAGGCACCCACCGGCAGGTACCCGCCTACGACCGCTCCTCCAAGTACCGCGTATGCGACTCCTGGCGACGAGCCTCCACCTCTCGGAGGCTCGTCGTCAGCGTTTCCATCTCGTCCTGCAGCAGCGCGAGCTGGCGCTCAAGGTGCCGCTCCGGCGGATCCGCGCCGGGCGTCAGGCGCGTCCACCAGCGGGCCCGCACGTACGCGTCCACCGCCTCCGGCACGTCCTGCCGCACCGTACGCGACAACGCATGCACCCCCTCCGCATCCTGCGCGAGCACCTCCGTGACCCAGCCGGGAGCCAGCAGCGCCGTGAGGAGTTCCGTCAGTTCGGTGAGGCGGCCGGAGGCGGCAGGTGGGAGTTCGACGTCCGCCAGGTAGTCGCGCAGCTTGGCGAAGTCGTCGCGCAACTCGTCCAGTTGGGCCGACGGGTCGGGGAAGTCCGGCAGGGGCGGGCGTTCCGGCGGGGCCAGGAGCGCGCCCGCGCCGTACAGACCGGCGACCACGACCGGCCAGTACGCCCCGGCCACCCCCGTGAACGTCAGCCCAAGCCCCACAATCCCCAGCGCACTCCCCGTGAGGTTCTTACGGGACTCCAGGTACGCGAAGGACTTCGCCACGAAACTCACGTCATTACTGGTAGCCACGGATCTCCTCGAAGGCACCGTCGAGCGAGCCCTTTCGGGCGTCGAAGAGACGGCCGCCGGTCAGCTCGGCGATGTGCTCCAGCTCCGCCCGGTCGGAGTCACCGAAGACGATCGGGAAGACCGGGATCTCCCGCTGCTCACCGGGCAGCCCGGCGTAGAAGCCGTCGAACTCCTCCGGCCCCGCCCCCGTCGTGTTCTCGCCGTCCGTCATCAGCACGATCGACGTGAACGTGTCGTCATCGGCGCCCAGATGCTCGTACGCCTTCTCCAGCGACGTATAGATGGCCGTGTCCCCGGAGGCCGTGAGCGCCTCGGCGTCGCGGCGGATCCCTTCGAGCCCAGTCTGCGGGTCCTCGGGCCGCACCACATGCGTCCGTACGCTCTTGACGGCGGAGCCGAACGGCATCAGCGTCACCTCCTCCCGGTCACGGAAGTCGCTGGTCAGCGCGGTGAGCGCCTTCTTCAGCCGACCGAGGCGGCCCTCCTCGCGCATCGAGCCCGAGGTGTCGAGGACGTACACCGTGCGCGAGGGCCGGCGCAGCTTGTTCTCGTACGCGTCGAGGAGCCCATCGGCGACGGATCGGCTTGCGGGGAACGGGAGTTCACGGCGGCGGCTCGAGTCGAGCCACGGCGCGGGCTTCACGGAGGCGACGACCGGACGGCGGCCCGTACGTTCCGTGATCTGCTGCTGGGCGTCCGGGGCGCGCAGGGCGTCGGTGAGGCGACGCACGGTGTCGCGGGTGCTCTCGTCGGTGGCGGCGAGCGAGGCGAGCGGGTAGTCCGCCGTGACCACGCCGTCCTTGGGGCGGATCACGGTGAGGTTCTCCTTCACGCCACGCATGGTCATCAGCACCGACTCGTAGTTGAGCAGCGCGTCGACGGTGCCGCGACGGGCGTACGCGGATGCCAGCCAGCCGGAGGAACCCGACGTCAGCTCCTGCCCCTTGAAGAACTCCGCCAGCTTGGGCGTCGCCCGCTCCACATCCGCGTCCGTCAGCGCGGACTGGGCGCCGGAAAGGCCCGAGGCCACCGAGATCAGCGCGGAGAAACCGGAGTTGGAGCGGGACGGGTCCGTCATGCCGTACGTCAGATCACCGGCCGCCACCGCCTTGTGCACCTGCGACCAGGTGACATCCTCGGGCTTCCAGCCCAGCCGGCGTACGGTCTCCGGCTTCATACCGATCGCCACCGGGCTGGACATGATCGGCGTCTGGGACACGACCTTCTGCGCGGCTGCCGCGTCCAGGCGCAGGTAGTCGCTGGAGGCCAGCCACGCGGCTTCGTACGCGCCGTCCGCCTTCCCAGAGGCGAGCCGGTCCACCGCGTCGCGCGTGCCCATATAGGTGGGGACGACCTTGATGCCGGTGTCCTTGCGGATCTCCTCCAGTACGGGGCCCATGTCGGACAGCTCGCTGGAGGCGAGGATGCGGAGGGTGCCGGGTTCGGCCTTGGCGGGCTGACCGGGCTTCTCGGAGCTCTCGCTCCCCGTGCACGCGGTGACCGCCAGCAGCAGGACGGCGGCCAGAGCGGTGTGGCGACCTCTCATCCGAGCCCTCCTTCCAGCGCGCCCTGCGAGCGGGACCGCTCCAAGTACGCGGAGGCGTGCTGGAGTTCGGAGGTCAGGGACTCGACCGTGGCGGCCATCGTCTCCGTGGCCTGGGCCTTGTACTGGTCGATCGTGTCGAGGGTCCGGTAGATCTGCTGGAAGGCGCTGCGGAGCGTCTCCGCGCCGACCGCCGGGTCCGCCGCGATGCGCTGGATCTCGCCGGACTGCGTGGCGAGCATCTCCGCGTTGCCGCGGATGAGGTCCTCCGTCGTGCCGCGCAGCGCGTTGACCTGCTCGACGACCTGGCGCTGGTTGTCGAGGGCGGAGGCCAGCATCACCGAGATGCGCAGCGCGGACACGGTGGTGGTGGCCGCACGGTCGACGCCCTTGATGAGTTCCTCGTTGTTGCGGCGTACGACGTCCATGGCCAGGTAGCCCTGTGCGCACACCGCGAGCTGGGTGAGCAGGTCCTGATGCTTCTGGCGTACCGGGAACAGGACATCGGCGCGCAGATTGTCGGCCTGTGCCGGATCCGTGGCCTCGACGCCGGCGATGTGCCGTTCGACCGCCTCGTCCAGGGCCTGGGTCAGGACGACGTACTCCTGGAGCTTGCCCATCGTGTCCCAGAGGCGGACGCGCTCGGTCTGCAGGGCGGCGTTGTCGCGGCGCAGCTCGTCCTGGCCGCCGCGCAGGGAGCCGACGATCTTGTTCAACGTGCCTTGTGCGGAGGCGTACTTGGCGACATGGTCGCGCAGCTTGTTGCCGCCGGGGAGCCTGGAGAGCAGCTTGCGGCCCTTGCTCGCGGGCAGGTCGCGCGGGTCCAGGTCCTCGACCGTACGGCGCAGCTCGACGAGCGAGGAGGAGACGCGGGACTGGGCGTCCTCACCGTTCGCGGGCAGGCTGCGGATCGTACGGTCCAGCATGCGGTTGGACTGCGCGGACGCGGAACGCATCTCGCCCGAGCCGAGGGCGACGATCTCCCCGATCTTCCCCGCGAACTCGGGGGAACGGGCGTCGAGGGCGGCGAGCCCGCCGACGTACTCCTCGGCCTTGCGCGCCATGTCCGTACGGACCGACTCGTCGACGGGTACGAGCCCGCCGGCCTTGTCCTTCGGCACGGCCGCGACGGGCGCGGGCGGAGTGAGGACGAAGTCTTCGTTGTCACTGGTCACTTGCGGTTTCCCCCTAGCCCCGCGCCTGGCGTGCCATCTCGTGCAGCACCTTGGAGGCGGGCACGGGCGCCTGCCGGACGCCGGTCAGCTTCTGGTTCAGATACGTGGTGTGGGCGGCGGTCGCCGCCGTGAACTCCGCGCTCGCGCCCTGCGGCCGGAACCCGTGCCGCACCGCCAGCTTGCGCAACTCCTTGTCGGTGCTGAGGAGTTCACCGAGCGCCCGGCCCTCTTCGGTGAGGGGTACGACGGTGTGGTCGCTGTTGGCGGTGGTGTCCGGGTAGAGGACGGTCAGGTCGTCGACGGACTGGTCCCGCACGAGCAGCGAGGCGACCTGGGACTCGTAGACGAGGACGAGCGGATTGCCGACCCCGCTGATGAAGTCCCGGAACGTCGCGTCCGTACTGGTCTGCTGGGCGCCCTGGACGCTGACCAGCTTGCGCATCAGGGGCGCGGTCTCGCCTACGGCGGACGTGTCGGCGGCGACCCGGCCGCCGGCGGCGACGTACGAGGCGGCGGCGAGGTAGAGCGCGCCGGAGTTCGAACTGGTCGGGTCGGTGGTCGACACGAACAGCGTCCCCGTCAACTCCCCGTACTTGTCCGCGCCCTTGAGCTGCTGCCACGTCTTGTTGGCCTGCGCCGCCTTCAGATAGGCGGTCATGTTCAGGGTGCCGTTGCCCTTGTTGACGGTCGCGAGTCCGTTCGCGGCCAGCACCTCGGCGGCGTTGCGGTGCGCCACGACCACGAGGGGCGAGTAGAAGGGGCGCGGCAGGGGCTGCCGTACGCCGTACTTCTTCGCCAGCTCGTCGGCGGGCGCCTGGCTGCCCGGAAACGCGAAGTCGTGTCCCTTCAGGTCCAGGCCTTCCATGGCCCAGGAACCGGACGTCTCCGTCTCTACGGTGTAGCCCTTTGCAGCGAGGGCCTTCACCACGTCGGGGTCGGCGAAGAACTCTGCCTTCTCCGATCCGATCACTCCTCGCACGGTCTTCGTTGCCGTGCTCTTGTCCTGGTCTTCGCGGCCCGCTACGACGGCTGCTGCTACTCCGCCGATGAGGAATACCGCCAGGACGACTGCGACGATTCTTCTCACACCGGGAGAGTGCTCGCGGAACCCAAAGTTCCCCGGCGCCTGGGGTGAACGGGGGGTGACACACCGGTCCCGGTATGGCCCCGAGGGGGTTTTTGCCCCAGCCCCGCCCCTTCCCGAAACGGGGGCTGCGCCCCCGGCCCCCCGCCAGGGGGTGGTGGGTGACACTGCGTGTCGCGGCTGCGGGTGCGTTGGGGCTGGTCGCGCAGTTCCCCGCGCCCCTAAACAGCCTGCGACTGCCCGCAGCCCGACGAGAAAGCGACCCGGAAAAGCCCGCACCCCCATGGCCCCGCTGCCGCCTACGGCGGCAAGGGGACGGGGCGGGGGTGTGCGCCCGCAGCGGCCGGCGCGCCAACACCGGCACCCTCTACCAGCCGACAGCAACGCGCGCCGGTCCGAGGACGGACACCCCCGACGCGGCCCCGCACCCACCACGAACCCAAGGGGCGCGATCAGCCACGACGGCGTCGCAGCTTCGAACTACCTGTGGCTCCCGGTCCGCGCGTCGCTGCGGGTGCGCGCGGACCGGGGCCGATCTAGGGGAGCCCGGTGGGCTCAGTGCGGGGCGAGTTCCCGCGCGGCGCCAGCGAGCGCGGCGGCATGCGCATCCATGCGCTCCGCCGCGAGGATCGCCGCCGCCGTATCCGCTCGCGACGCGGCCACGACGAGCGCGCGACCGGCGAGGGCATGCGCCCGCTCGTGCAGCGCGACCAGCCGCGGCTCGTGCGCGCCCGCCGACGTGCGTACCGGCGGCCGACCGCCCCGAAGGCGTGAAACCTCCCGAGCCAGCCGCTCGGCGGCCGCGTCCAGGTCCGCCGACGGCGAAAGCCCGCGCAACTCATCCGTCACCGCAAGCAACGCCCCAAGATGCCCCGCGAGCTGGATGTCCAGCTCCTCCTCCCGCGACCGGTGCGGAAAGTCGGCGCTGCCGACCGGCGTGTGGACCGACTTGGTGCGGATCGGTTCGTACATGGGGACGGCCTCCTGTGCTCTGACAGGAAGCCATCCTAGCTTAGATTCAGTCTAAAGTTGAGCCGGTTCGCGAAAGAGAGTCAAAGGCTCACGCAGCGTCACGGCTGGCTGTAGCCATCAAGAAAGTTCCCGATCCGAGTCACCGCGTCCGTCAGATCCCGCGCCGTAGGCAACGTCACGACCCGGAAATGGTCGGGCTCCGGCCAGTTGAACCCCGAACCCTGCACCACCATGATCTTCTCAGCCCGCAACAGATCCAGCACCAGCTGCCGGTCGTCCTTGACCTTGAACACCTTCGGATCGAGCCGCGGGAAGAGATACAGCGCCCCCTTCGGCTTCACGCACGTCACGCCCGGAATCTGCGTGAGCAGTTCATGTGCGACATCCCGCTGCTCCCGCAGTCGCCCGCCCGGCAGCACCAGATCCTGGATCGTCTGCCGCCCGCTCAACGCGGCGACCACCCCGTGCTGACCGGGCATGTTCGCGCACAGCCGCATGTTCGCCAGGATCGTCAGGCCCTCGATGTACGAGTCGGCGTGCGCCCGCGGGCCGGAGATCGACATCCAGCCCACCCGGTAACCCGCCACGCGGTACGCCTTCGACATGCCGTTGAAGGTGAGCGTCAGCAGATCCGGGGCGATCTTGGCGGTCGCCGTGTGTGTGGCGTCGTCGTACAGGATCTTGTCGTAGATCTCGTCGGAGCAGACGAGCAGGTTGTGTCGGCGCGCGATGTCCGTCAGGCCGCGCAGCATCGCTTCGTCGTATACCGCGCCCGTCGGGTTGTTCGGGTTGATGATCACGAGCGCCTTGGTGCGGTCGGTGACCTTGCGCTCGATGTCGGCGAGGTCCGGCATCCAGTCGGACTGCTCGTCGCAGCGGTAGTGCACGGCCGTACCGCCGGACAGCGACACCGCGGCCGTCCACAGCGGATAGTCGGGCGCCGGTACGAGGACCTCGTCGCCGTCGTCGAGCAGGCCCTGCATCGCCATCACGATCAGCTCGGAGACGCCGTTGCCGATGAAGACGTGCTCGACGTCCGTCTCGATGCCGAGGGTCTGGTTGTGCATGACCACGGCCCTGCGCGCCGCGAGCAGGCCCTTCGCGTCGCCGTAGCCGTGTGCCGACGACACGTTACGGAGGATGTCCTCCAGGATCTCGGGCGGGCATTCGAAGCCGAATGCCGCCGGATTCCCGGTGTTCAGCTTGAGGATGCGGTGACCGGCCGCCTCGAGCCGCATCGCCTCCTCGAGAACCGGGCCCCGGATCTCGTAACAGACGTTGGCGAGCTTGGTCGACTGGATCACCTGCATGTCCGCGAGCTTACGGCCGCGTAACGCTCCGTGGGACGTGTTTTCCACCACGCGAGACGTGGTGGTTTGCGGGGATATCGTCCCCAGTTACACCACAGGCCCCTCTTTTCTCTACAATCCCCCACCATGTTCCTGACACAGAGCGCGGCAGAAGTACGCACGACGCCTATGCCGCGAATAAGTCAGCCGGTGAGTACGACGTGAACGACGCATACCGGGAGAACGTCGAAGGCCAGGGCGCGCCGCCTGTGTACCACCCGCACGGCGACACGGCTCCGCCGTACGACGAGTACGCGGACCCGGCGGTCGCGCACGGGTGGCAGAACACGTACGACGACACGGTCCGCATCGAGCCCGCGGAGGGCGCGGCGAACGCGGGGGACGCGGATCTCCCCGATGGCGCACCCGATGACGTACCCGATGACATAGGGCGTCACGAGCGGCTGATGCGCCGCCGCCGGGTCCGGACGAAGAGGCGCGGAGCCGTGGCGGCCGGTGTGGCCGTCGCCGGGATCTTCGCCGTCGCGATCTCCGGGCTTTTCGGTTCCGAGTCCTCCGAGAAGGAGGACCAGGAGGCGCCGAAGGCCCAGCAGTCCTCATCGGCCACGGACGAACCCGGCTCGACCGCCCCGTTGGTCGACGACCCGTCAGGAGCGCCGCCCACGGCCTCGGACGGCTCGTCGTCCGGCAGTGCCTCGGACTCGGACCAGGCCGCGGTGAGCCCCTCACCGAGCGACTCCCGGTCCGACGAGTCCGATGGCTCCGGCGAACCCACCACCGGGACACCCTCGACCACGCCCACCGCCCCAACGACCGAGCCGGACAAGGGGAATGGCAACCCCGGTCGCGGGCAGGGAGCCACCAAGCGCCCCAAGTAGCGGCAACCGCCAGGCCGTACGGCGTGAACCAACACCAACCGGCGGCGTAATACAACTCCTTGCCCCTACACCCCTCTAACGATCACAATGCGCATGACAATGCAGCGGGCGGCCGGAAATTCTCCGGTCGCCCAAGTCGTAAGAGGGGACCCCCACATGAGAAAACCTCTCGTCGCCGCGCTCAGCGCCCTGGCTCTTGCCGGGCTCGGCGCGGTACCCGCCGGTGCGGCAACCGCCGTGGCGGCCGAGCCCGCGGCCTCGACCGCGGGCAAGGGCATGGACACGGACACCGTCACTTCGGTGGCCCATGACGCGGTCACGTCCACCACGGCGAACCTGTCCCGCGTCACCGCGCCGAAGGCCCAGGCCGTGGACTTCGCCGGCACGGTCTCGCTCAGCAACTGCTCCGGCTCTGTCGTGCGCATGCCCGACTCGGAGGCGAACGATCCCGCCCTCGTGATGTCCAACGGCCACTGCCTGGAAGCCGGCTTCCCGGAGCCCGGCGAGGTCATCGTCGACCAGCCCTCCACGCGCAGCTTCGGGCTGCTCAACTCGGCCGGTACGCGCGTAGCGACACTCCGCGCCGACAAGATCGCGTACGCGACGATGACGGACACCGACGTCTCGCTGTACCAGCTGACCAGCACATACCAGCAGATCCAGGACTCGTACGACATCAAGGCCCTGGAACTCAGCGCCGCGCGCCCCACCGCCGGAACTGACATCAGCGTCGTCTCCGGCTACTGGAAGCGCATATACAGCTGCAGCGTCGACGGCTTCGCGCACCGCCTGCGCGAGGGTGCCTGGACCTGGAAGGACTCGGTCCGCTACACCTCCGCCTGCGACACCATCGGCGGTACGTCAGGTTCGCCCGTCGTCGACGACGCCACCGGCAAGGTCGTCGCCGTCAACAACACCGGCAACGAGGACGGCGCCCGCTGCACCGACAACAACCCCTGTGAGGTCGACGAGAGCGGCAACATCACCGTCCGCGAGGGCATCAACTACGGGCAGCAGACGTACAACATCGTCCCCTGCGTCGGACTCGACAACAAGATCGACCTGAGCCGCCCCGGGTGCACCCTGCCCAAGCCGTAGCTTGTGCGATGACGTCTTCGGCGGGCGGTCACGTGGCAGTACGGCGGACCGCCCGCCCCGCCAACACGTCCGTACGCCGGCCGTCCTCGATGACGAAACGGCCGTCGACCAGGACGTACGGGATGCCGGTCGGGAGCGTGCGCGGCTCCTCGAACGTCGAGCCCGCCGCGACCGTGGCCGGATCGAAGAGGACCAGGTCGGCCCGGTAGCCCTCGCGCACAAGCCCGCGGTCCGGCAGCCTCAGCCGGGCCGCCGGGCGCGAGGTGAGATGCGCGACGCACTCCTCCAGACCCAGGACGCCCAACTCCCTTACGTACCGGCCGAGATACTGCGGAAACGTCCCGTACGCGCGCGGATGCGGTTTGTCGCCCTGGAGGATGCCGTCCGAGCCGCCGGTGTGGACGGGGTGGCGCATGATCTGCTGGACGTTCTCCTCGTGGCCGACGTGCTGCAGGATCGTCGAGCCGAGTCCGTCGTCGAGGAGGAGGCGGCGGGCGGTCGTCCAGGGACTCTCGCCGCGTTCGTCCGCCGACTGCTGGACCGTACGGCCCACGTAGGGCGCAAGCGCCGGATTGGATACACCCGAGATCTCGATCGTGTCCCACTCGATGGGGACGCCGTGGCAGCCGTCCGCGCCGACGACCTCCATGTGGTGGCGGATCCGTTCGGCGGTGGCCTCGTCCTTCAGCCGGGCGAGGGTCGCCTCCGGGCCGCCCTCGCTCGCCCAACTGGGCAGCATTGCCGCGAGAGTTGTGCTGCCGGGGGTGTACGGGTACGTGTCCAAGCTGATGTCGGCGCCCGAGGCGAGTGCCTCGTCGAGGAGCGCCAACAGGTCCGGGGCCTTCCCCTTGTTCACGCCGAAGTTCATGGTGGCGTGGGCGAGGTGGAGGGAGCAGTTCGCGGTGCGCGTCAGCTCCACCATCTCCTTGTACGCGTCCAGGGCGCCCGCTCCGTACGAGCGGTGATGCGGGCAGTAGTAGCCGCCGTACTCCGCCACCACCCGGCACAGCTCGGTGAGTTCGGCGTCCTTGGCGTACATGCCGGGGGTGTACGTCAGCCCGGACGACAGTCCGACCGCGCCCTCGCGCATCCCCTCGGCCACCAACTGCCGCATCCTGTCCAGCTCTTGGGGTGTCGCCTCGCGGTCGTCCCAGCCGACGGCCAGCATGCGGACGGTGCCCTGGGGGATGAGGTACGCCGCGTTGAGCGCGATGCCCTCGCCGTCGAAGCCGTGGTCGAGGCGGTCCAGGTACTCGCCCACCGAACGCCAGGTGAAGTCGATGTCGTCGCCGTGGCCGTTCCAGCCGGTGATCGCGCGGCGCACCTCGGCGAGGGTGCGGTCGTCGACCGGGGCGTACGACAGCCCGTCCTGGCCGATGACTTCGAGGGTCACCCCCTGTGCGACCTTCGCGCTGTGGTCCGGGTCCCTCAGCAGGGCGAGGTCGCTGTGGGCGTGCATGTCGATGAAGCCGGGGGAGAGGACGAGGCCCTCGGCGTCGAGAACGCGGGTGGCGGTGGGGCGCAGGCACCCTGCCGCCGCGGCTTCCTTGACGATCGCGGTGATACGGCCGTCCGCGACGGCCACATCCGCGCGATAGGAGTCCCCACCGCTGCCGTCGACCACTTCCGCGTCGCGGATGACGAGATCCATGGCGCCGCCTTTCCGGGCTCCGTCCGAGCTGTCGGTTGTCCGCGCCCCCGGCGCTGTCACCTGGGGTGTCGGGAGCTTGCCCCCGACGAAAATAGGGCGGGTGGGTGGGCTAGAAGAACGTGCGGACGTAGTCCACCACCGTGCCGTCCGCCTCCACCAGCGGGATCAGCTGCCACTTGTCGAAGGACGTGCAGGGGTGGGAGAGGCCCAGGCCGACCCAGTCGCCCACGCGCAGCTCCGCCTCCGGAGTCGTACGGAGCCAGCCGTGCTGGTCGGAGAGGCCGGTGACCGTGATGCCGGTCGCCGGGCGCTCTTCGCCGCCGGAGCGGACCACCTGGGCGAAGGGGAGGTCCAGGTCGTACGCCGCGTCCCGCTTGCCCGCGTTGACGAAGGCCTGCTCGGGGGAGGGGCGGGAGACGACCTGCGCCCACAGGCGGAAGGCGGGGTGGAGGGCGCCCTCCTCGGGGACGCGGTTGAAGGGGGTGATCCGGCGGTAGTGGCCGTCGTCGTGTGAGACGTACGCGCCGGAGCGCAGCAACTTCCGTACGGGCAGGGAGAGGTCGGGGATCCCGGCGAAGACGTCGGCCACCGCGTCGAACCAGGCGCTGCCGCCCGCGCTGACCACGATCTCGTCCAGGCCTGCTCCTTCGAAGCGGCCCGCCTTGTCGAAGTCGGCGGCGAGCGCGGTGAGGCGGCGGAGCCATGCGTGTACGCGTTCCGGGTTCGCGTCGGGCACCTCGCCCTCGTAACCCGCCACGCCCACCAGGCGCAGCGTGTCCGTCGCGGCCACCGCGTCCGCGACGGCCGCGCACTCCGCCTCCGTACGGACGCCGGTGCGGGCGCCGTCGCCCGCGGCCAGCTCGACGACGACGTCCACGGGGCGGGTGGATCCGCTGCGGGACGCGCGCAGCGTCGCGTCCATCAGCTCGACGCCGCGTACGGAGTCGACGTAGCAGATGAGCTGGAAGGACGGGTCGGCGGCGAGCTGGGAGGAGACCCACTTCAGCGCGGGCGGGTCCACCAACTCGTTGGCCAGGAAGACGCGTTGGATGCCGAAGGCACGCGCCACGCGGACCTGGTGCGGTACGGCGAGGGTGATGCCCCACGCCCCGTACTCGATCTGGCGGTGGAAGAGCTGGGGTGCCATCGAGGTCTTGCCGTGCGGGGCGAAGGCGAGGCCGTGGCGGTTCGCGTACGTCTCCATGAGCTGGAGGTTGTGCTCCAGGCGCTCGGCGGAGAGGGCGAGGACGGGGGTGGTGAAGCCGTCGGTGAAGAGGTTGCGGCGCTGGGCGGTCAGCTCGCCGATCGTCAGGCCGTCGGCGTCGGGAGGGAGGCCCTTGAAGCGGTGGTCGACGGGCTCCTCGGCGAGCGCGGAGAGCCGTTGGGCGCCTTCTGAGGCGGGGTCGGCGGGGGTACCGGCAGCCATGGGGCCTCCCTGTTTCTACGGCATTGCAACATATGCAATGCTCATTGCGCATAGCGCTCACTGCTGTCTAACATCTCGGCCAACGCCGGGTCAACGGAGCCGCTGCGACCCGCGAACCCACGAGGAGCCTCCGCCATCGTTACCCGTACCGGACCCGCTCACCCCGAAGCCGCCGAAGCCGCCGAAGCCGCCGAAGCCGCCGGGGACGCTGTGGACGTCGTGGATGTCGTCACGCTCGGGGAGTCCATGGTCACGTTCCTGCCCTCCCGGCCGGGGCGTCTCGCCGACGTGCCGTCCTTCGACCGGGGCATCGGCGGAGCGGAGTCCAACGTGGCGTGCGGGTTGGCTGCCGCCGGGCACTCCGTGAAATGGGTCAGCCGGGTGGGCGCGGACGGCTTCGGCCGGCACCTGGTGGAACGCATCGCCGCCCACGGCGTCGACACGAGCGCGGTCCTGACCGACCCGTCCCGGCCCACGGGCATCTACTTCCGTACGGCGGGGGAGCGGGCGCTCACCGCGGACGCGGGCCCTGCGCGGGGCGTGGGCGGGGCGAAGGGGTCGCGGGGCGCGGACGGCGTGCGTGGCTCGGGGAATCTCCGTGAACCGGACGCCGCCGGGGCCTCCAACAGGGCCGGGGTCTCCGACACGGCCGGGATCTCCGACAGCGGCGCTGAGGGCGACTTGCCCGCCGAGGTCGTCTACTACCGCACGGGCTCCGCCGCCTCCGCGATGTCCCCCGCCAACATGCCGGGTGAGGAGATCCGTTCCGGCCGTGTGCTCCACCTCTCCGGCATCACCGCCGCGCTCTCCGACGACTGCCTCGCCCTTCTCCGCGAACTCACGGCTCCCCGCCCCGGCCGCCCCCTCGTCTCCTTCGACGTCAACTACCGCGTCGACCTCTGGCATGACCGGGCCGAGGCGGCCGGGCTCCTGCTCGACCTCGCCCGCGGCAGCGACCTCGTCTTCGTGGGCGCCGACGAGGCCGAGGCCGCCTGGGGCGTCACCGGCGGCCCTGAGGCGATCCGCGCGACGCTGCCCGAGCCGCGCCTGCTGGTCGTCAAGGAGGGCGGCCGGGGCGTCACCGTCTTCGAACGCGAGCCGCACGACGACGTGTCTGAGGAAGGCGGCCGGGGCGCCACCGTCTTCCAGCGCGAGTCGCGCGAAGACGCATCCGGCGAAGCCGGGGCCGTCCGCCGTCCGGAAGGCGGCCCGGCCGGCTGGTTCCACGGCAACGAGTCGTACGGCGACGCGTCCGGCGAAGCCGGTGCTGTCCGTCGCCCGGGAGCCGGCCCGGCCGTCGACAAGGCGCGGGCGGCGGGCGGGTCCCCGGCGGCCGGCCGACTCCACGGCCCCGACTCCGTCACCCACGGCCCCGACTCCGTCACCCACGTCCCCGCCCTCCGCGTCGACGTCGTCGCCCACGTGGGCGCCGGGGACGCCTTCGCCGCCGGTTTTCTGTCCGCGACCCTTCGCGGGCTCCCCGTGCGGGACCGCATCCGGCACGGGCATCTCATGGCCGCCGCCGTGCTCACCGTGCCGGGGGATCTCGGGGAACCTCCCGCCCGCGAGTACGCCGACCGACTGGTCGCCCTGGATGACGACGAGTGGGGGAGACTTCGACTCGGCCCCGGCTGGACGCAAGCCGATCGGGCCGAGGAGGAGGTACGTACCCCATGAGCCAGACCGTCGACAGAGCGCTGAGCATCCTGCCGCTGCTCGCCGAAGGCCCCGCCGACCTCGGCCAGGTCGCCGACCGCCTCGGCGTCCACAAGTCCACGGCCCTCCGCCTCCTGCGCACCCTCCACGAGCACGGCCTCGTCTACCGCCAGTCCGACCAGCGCTACCGCCTCGGCGCCCGCCTCTTCGCCCTCGCCCAGGAAGCCGTCGAGAACCTCGACATCCGCGAGATCGCCCACCCCCACCTCGTACGACTCAACGAACAGTGCGGCCACACCGTCCACCTCGCCGTGTACGAGGACGGCGAGGTCCTCTACATCGACAAGGTCGAGAGCCGCTACCCGGTGCGCATGTACTCCCGTATCGGCAAACCCGTCGCCATCACCGTCGCCGCCGTCGCCAAACTCCTCCTCGCCGACCTGCCCGAGCCCGAGCGTCGCGCCCTCGCGGAGAAGCTCGACTACCCGATGTACACGGCCCGTTCGATCCCCAACTCCCGCGCTTTCCTGGAGGAGTTGGCGATCGTACGCGAACAGGGCTGGGCCACCGACCTCGGCGGCCACGAGGAGTCCATCAACTGCGTCGGCGCCCCTATCCGCGGCACCGACGGCCGCGTCGTCGCCGCCATGTCGGTCTCCGCCCCGAACGTCGTCGTCACCGCCGACGAACTCCTCACGTTGCTCCCACTGGTGCGCCGTACGGCCGAGGCCATCAGCCACGAGTACTCCGGCACCGCCCCTCTCAAGGACCTCAAGGACCTCAAGGAAGCGAGCTCATGACGGAAAAGATCGCCATCACCCCGAAGACCCACACCACCCCGCCCGCGAAGTTCTCGCACGGAGTCAAGAAGGGGAACATCCTCCAGGTAGCCGGCCAGGTCGGCTTCCTGCCCGCCGTGGAGGGCCAACCGCCGACCCCCGCGGGCCCGACCCTCCGCGACCAGACCCTCCAGACCCTCGCCAACGTCAAGTCGGTCCTCGAGGAGGGCGGCGCGACCTGGGACGACGTGATGATGATCCGCGTCTACCTGACGGACGTGGACTACTTCGCCGAGATGAACGCGATTTACAACCAGTACTTCGAGGAGCAGGGCCTCAGCGGGCCGCCGTCGGCCCGCACGACGGTTTACGTAGGCCTGCCGGCAGGCCTCTTGATCGAGATCGACGCACTGGCAGTACTGGACAGCTGAGCTTCGCCCCCGCGCCCCTCTTTTGGGGGCGCGGGGCACTGCGCGACAAGCCCGGACGAGCCCCGACGAGCCCGCGTCCGGGCAGCCACAAGCACCACCCCCCACACAAACCCCGCACCCCGTACGGCGATCCCCCCTGCCCAAAAACGCCATGCCCCCACCCAGAGGACCCCCACATGCCCGAAACCCCACCCCACACCGGCGGCCTGCTCCTCCTCATAGACGGCACCGCCGGTCTGCTGACCATCGCCGCCCTCGGCATCGCCCTCCTCCTGTTCCTGATCATCAAGGTCAGACTCCAGCCATTCGTCGCCCTGCTCGCCGTATCGATAGCCGTCGGGCTGTCAGCCGGACTCTCCGTCACCGAACTCTTCGGCACCGTCCAGCGATCCGAAGCCGTCTCGCTCATCGAGGACGGGATGGGCGGCACCCTCGGACACGTAGCGATCATCATCGGCCTCGGCACCATGCTCGGCGCCGTACTCGAGGTCTCCGGCGGAGCAGAGGTGCTCGCCTCCAGGCTGCTGGGCCTCTTCGGCGAGCAGCGGGCCCCGCTCGCCATGGGCCTCACGGGGCTGATCTTCGGCATCCCCGTCTTCTTCGACGTCGGCATCTTCGTGCTGGCGCCGATCGTGTACGCGGCGGCCAAGCGCGGCGGCAAGTCGATCGTGCTCTACGCGATGCCGCTGCTCGCCGGTCTGTCCATGACGCACGCCTTTCTGCCGCCGCACCCCGGCCCCGTTGCCGCCGCCGGACTGTTGAAGGTCGACCTCGGCTGGGTCATCCTGATGGGCATCGTCTGCGGCATGCCCGCCGTGCTCGCCGCCTGGGCCTGGTCCGCGTGGATCGGCAGGCGGCTCTTCGTGCCCGTACCGCAGGACATGGTCGAGGCCGCCGACGAGGCGAAGGCCGCGCTCGCCGAGGAACAGCGCAAGGACGGCGTCACGCCGCCGGAGAAGCCGGTCCCGCTGAGCATCGTCCTCGCGATCATCGGCACCCCGCTGCTCCTGATCCTGATGGCAACGTTCTCCTCCATCGCCTTCGACCCGTCCACGGGCCGCAGCGTGATCGAGTTCTTCGGCCACCCCTTCGTCGCGCTCACCATCGCGCTGCTGCTCGCGTACTACCTCCTGGGCATCCGCCGCGGCTGGTCCCGCAAGTCCCTGGAGACCGTGTCGAGCGCCTCCCTCAAGCCGGTCGGCAACATCCTGCTGGTCGTCGGCGCGGGTGGGATCTTCGGCGCCGTGCTCCAGGGCAGCGGGGTCGCGCAGGCCCTCTCGGACACCTTCAACGACGTAGGCCTGCCGGTGCTCGTGCTCTCGTACCTGATCTCGCTGGTGCTGCGCGTGGCCCAGGGCTCGGCGACGGTCGCGATCGTGACGACGGCGGGCATCGTGGCCCCGCTGCTCTCGGCGGGCGACCACTCCCAGGCCTTCATCGCCCTGGTCATCATGGCGATCTCGGCCGGCTCGATCTTCGCCTCGCACGTCAACGACGGCGGCTTCTGGATCGTGGCCAAGTACTTCGGCCTCTCCGAACGGGACACCCTCAAGACCTGGACGGTCCTGGAGTCGGTGCTGTCCGTCGCCGGGTTCGTGGTGGCGGCGGCGCTGAGTGTGTTCGTGTAGCGGCTGACCGTACGGACTCGGCCACGCCTCGATCACGAGTGATGCCCCCGGCCCCCCACGCCACAGCTTCATCGGCCATACTGCCCACCGTGGAGCAGCGCAGAGGACCCAGCATCCAGCCCTTGCAAGGCGCGGCAGCCGACCCGGCGTTCGTCCCCGGCATCACGGGCCCGCGCCCTGCCGAGCCGAAGGGCCTCAAGGACCCGGACCCGGCCGAGGAGACCGCGGCAGCGGAAGTGACGGTCGCCGAGGAGACGGAGACGGCCGCCGACCTGGCCGACGACGTCTCCGACGAGGGCGCCTCGGCGGAGTCCGGCGACGCGGATCAGCCGGACGAGGCCGAGGAGGCAGCTGAGACGGAGGAGGCAGCCGCCTCGAAGTCGGACGACTCCGAGGCGGCCCCCACCGACGGCCCCGTCTTCGAAGCCGCCGACTACCGCGCGAAGATCACCGCCGACCACAGCGGCGTACGACTGCGCCTGGACGACTACGAGGCCGAGTTCCGCTGGGACGAGATCGGCGCCGTCGAGTCGGAGACCTCGCGCTTCGGCCGCTGGTACACGATCACGGTGCACACCCCCGAACGCCGCTGGTACCCGGTCGAGCTCCGCGTCCCCTCCCGCGCCAAGGTCAAGGAGTGGGAGAAGGAGCTGGACGAGGTCCTGGACGCGTACTTCCAGGAATAGCCGCGTACAACAGGCGCGTACAAAAAGAGGGTGCGCCCCCGAGCCGATCCGGGGACGCACCCTCACGCACCTCACACAACCGTCAGCAGTACTGGTCCTCCTTGCCTATGGACCGGTACATGCAGTCCGCGTTCTCCAGCAGTTGCAGCACCGCGTCCCGGTTGCGGGACGTCTCGCGCTCGATGACCTCGTCGGGCGGGTAGAAACCGCCGCCCGACGCGGACCCCGGGTACATCTCGAAGGTGTAGCCGAAGATCTTCTGGTCGCCCCACAGCCAGTCGTCGATCGAACCGTCCGTGATGTAGAGGTCGCTGGACTGCTCGGCGGTGTAGCCGTTGCTGGCGCCCATCTTCCCGCCGACCGTGGCGAAGGCGTTGCGGTCGTCGGCCGTCATGCCGGTGGTCGTGTCCGCGTTCGTGTAGCCGAAGGGCCACAGCACCAGCTCGCTGTACGTGTGGAAGTCGATGCCCGCCTTGATCTGCTGCTTACCGCCGACGACCCGGCTGCGGACGAAGTCGGCGACGACCTTCACCTCGGGCGCGGACTCGGCGGCCGAGCCCCGGTAGGTGTCGGAGGACGGCGAACCGGACGAGCCGCCGCAACAGCCCCAGCGATAGGCCCAGTTGCGGTTCATGTCCGTACCGACGAACGAGGAACCGCTGTTGGGCTGCCGGTTCTTGCGCCACGAGCGGTACTGCCCGGTCGCGATGTCGTACTCGCCGCCGTCCGGGTTGAGGTCCGGGAGGATCCAGATCTCGCGGTTGTTGACCATGTTCGTGATGCGCTGATCGGAGCCGTAACCGGCGCCCAGTTCGCGGATCAGGTACAGCGCCATCTCGACGGTGAGATGCTCGCGCGCGTGCTGATGGTGGGTCATCAGGACTTCGGGCTCGGACTCGTCGGTCGCGACGTTGTCGCTGATCTTGATCGCGACGATGTCCCGGCCCTGGTACGACTTCCCGATCACGCGCCTACTCATGATGTTCGGGTACGCCTGGAGCCGCTGGCTGATCTCCGCGTTCATCTCGGCGTAGTTGTGGTAGCGCGAGTCGGCGGAGGGGAAGTCGAGGGGCCGTACGTCCTTCTCGCCGTTCGTCCGGTCGGGTACGGCGCCCATCGGCGTGACCTCGTAGCCGAGTTGCCGCAGCTTCTTGACCTGGTCGGCGCGGCCGGAGATGAACACGGTGTGCTGGTCGGCGTCGTCGACCGTGACGCCGGACTTCTGAAGTGCCGTACGGGACTTGGAGTCCGAGTGCATATGGACCTCGTACTGGCGGATCTCGCGGTCCGCCTCGGACGAGGCCACCGGGGCCTGGTCGGGCGTGCCGGACGCGCTGTCCGTCGTGGCGGCGATGGGCGCCGCGAGGGCGAGCGCTAGGAGGGTGCCGAGGAAGGCGGTGCGCCTGCCTCTTATGCGTAGCCGCATTGAGTCTCCTTGTTTCTCCAGAACTTCCGGGGTCTCCGGAATGTGGGGGGTTGGAGCGGGGGGTGGGACAGTGCGACGTGCGGGTGCGGGCGTTCAGACGTGTGCGGGTGCGTGTGTATGGCCTGTGCGCGTGTGGCGCTCATCGTGAAGGTCTGGCATGCCCGGGTCAACACCACCAGGAGGAAGTCAACCGCGCGTACGCGCATGCCCCCTTGTGCCATCGCCCGCTTTGCGCTTTCTTGATCGGCATGGCGGACACCACGGGAAACACCGGCAAGACGGCGGGAAACTCAGGGGAAACGGCATCGGGCGAGGCCAACTCCAGCCCGCGTAAATCCAGTTGGAAGTACGTCGGCCCCGGCATCGTGGTCGCAGCCACCGGCGTCGGCGCGGGCGACCTCGTCGCGACCCTCATCGCCGGCTCGAACTTCGGCTACACCCTCCTGTGGGCCGCCATCATCGGCTGCGTCGTCAAGATCTCCCTGGCCGAGGCGGCGGGCCGCTGGCATCTGTCCACCGGCCGCACCCTGTTCGACGGCTGGGAGAGCCTCGGCCGCTGGACGACGTGGTTCTTCGTCGTCTACGTCGTGATCTGGGGCTTCGTTTACGGCGCCGCGGCCATGTCATCCTCGGGCCTGCCACTCCAGGCGCTCTTCCCGGACGTCATGGACCTCAAGTGGTGGGCCATCCTCACCGGTTTGGTGGGCCTGGTCTTCGTCTGGTTCAACAAGTACGCCGTCTTCGAGAAGGTCATGACGGTGCTGGTCGGCGTCATGTTCGTGGTGACGGTGTACCTGGCGATCCGCGTCACCCCGAACCTCGGCGACGCCTTCGCGGGCCTGCTCCCCGTCCTTCCCGACGAGAAGGACTCCATCCTCAACACCCTCGGCCTGATCGGCGGCGTCGGCGGCACCATCACCCTTGCCGCGTACGGCTATTGGGTCAACGCGAAGGGCTGGACCAACACCGGCTGGATGAAGGTGATGCGCCTCGACAACCGGGTCGCGTACGCCACGACCGGCATCTTCGTCATCGCCATGCTCATCGTCGGCGCGGAACTCCTGCATGCCTCGAACGTCGCCATCGCGAGCGGCGACAAGGGCCTCATCCAGCTTGGCGACATCCTGGAGGACGAGTACGGCACGGCGACGTCGAAGTTCTTCCTCATCGGCTTCTTCGCCACGTCGTTCACCTCGCTGATCGGCGTCTGGCACGGCGTCAGCCTGATGTTCGCGGACTTCGTCGAGCGCTTCCGGGCGCGGCGCGGGGCTTCAGCGACCGGCGACGAGGCGGCGGCCGGAGCCGAGGCCGGGTCGGGTGAGGCGGTGGCGTCCGGCGCCCGCGAGAAGTCCTGGCCGTTCCGCGCGTACCTGCTGTGGCTGACCTTCCCGCCGATGATCCTGCTGTTCGAGGGCCAGCCCTTCCGCCTGATCATCCTGTACGGCGTCCTCGGCGCGGCCTTCCTCCCCTTCCTCGCCCTCACCCTGGTCTGGCTCCTCAACTCCTCCCGCACACCGAGGGAATGGCGCAACGGTCCGCTCAGCAACGGCATGCTGGTAGTCGCGGGCCTGCTCTTCATCGTCCTGTGCGTGAAGCAGATCTGGGACCAGCCGTGGTCTGAGTTCTTCTGACGCCTTGACCTGACGCTTTGTTCTGACGCGGCTGCTCGCGGGACGGGCACGGCTCGAGCTCGGGCCGGGATCGACCTCGGGCCGTTCAGCCGAGCTGCTGCCACTTCTCGCTCGTGGCGATATCCCTGAGCTGCTCCATCGTGAGCGCGGGCGTCTCGCGGGTCGCGGGGTCGTGCTGCCTACCGGTGTTGAAGGCGCTGACCACCACCCGCAGGCCGTTGGTCCTGATGGTGTCGACGGTCCACATGACGACGCCCTCGGCCCCCTGCTCGCCCGGACCCTGACGCGTGGCGACCTTCGTGCCGTCGGGCAGGGTTTCCGCGTCCGCCCCGAAGAGCTGGTCCTCGACATCGGACATGTCGGGCTGCACGTTGATCTGGACGAAGCTCTTCCCCTTCCCGTCGTCGACCACGAGATAGGCGTACTCGGTCTCCTGACCGCCCTTCGAGACCACGTCGACGTTCTTGGGGAGCAGGGAGGCGAGGGTCTGACCGATCGCGGCGCCGTCGGTTCCCGGAGGCGTGTTTGAGGTGTCCTCCGGGGCCTGGGCGTCCGAGTCCTGGCCCTTCGAGTCCTGGCCGTTGGAGTCCTGGCCCTTCGGGTTCTTGGGCATGGAGTCGATGGCGGTACGCCAGTCCTTGGCGGTGACCACCTGCTTCAACTGGTCCGTGGACAGAGGCGGGTTGGCCCGGCTGACCGGAGCGCCCTTCTCCGCCGCGGCGTTCCATTCGCTCACGCTGATGTGGTGGCCCTGAGGGGTGACGAGATCGGCCGTCCACCGCTTCGTGTCCACGCGGCGGTCCGGGTACTCGTACCCCTGGAAGATCATCAGCGTCGAGTTGTCGGGCAGCCGGCTCGAGGTGCAGCCTTCGTACGACATCAGGTTCCTGTCCGGGCACTGAGTCCACTGACGGGCCTCCTCGCTCCCCGGCTCGACCCGGTTCAGGCCGACGGAGACGGCACCAGGGCCCTTGCCGTCATCGAACACGACCTGCGCGTACGGCCCCAGCTCCGCGTCCGTACCCCGCCCCTGTTCCTCGCTGAACTCCCCTTTGGGCAGCAGCTTCTTGAGGGTATGGACCAGCTTGGCACCGGAGACCCTGCCATCGTTCTCGGAGGGAGGCGTCGGTGTCGACCGGCGGCCGGCCACGGACTGCTGCCCGTCCGCCGCCCCGCCCCACGGCACGAGCAGCGTCCCGCCCACCCCGACGAGGGCGACGGCGGCCACGCCTCCCACGACGGCGGCCCGGCGTCGCAGCAGGAGCCTGCGACCGCGTACCTCACCGGCGGCGATGAGGCCACTCCGGTCGGCCTCGAAGGAGTCGCCGGCCTGGCGCAGGGCGAGACCGAGCCGGTCCTCGAAAAGGCCGGCGTCGACGTCGTAGCTCTCGTGGTCATCAACGGGCATGGCAAACCACCGTCTCTGCAAGGTCGTTGGAATGGGGACGTGTTGGGTCGCGGTGGCCGTTCAGCGGGCCGCGTACTCGCTGAGGCCGTCGCCGAGGAGCACCCGCAGCCGGCCAAGGGCCCGTACACAGCGGGTGCGTACGGCGGCCGAGCTGACGTTCATCACGTCGGCTGTCTCCTCGATGCTGCGGTCCTCCCAGTACCGCAGGACGACCACGGCACGGTCCTTGGCGGACAGCTGCCCCAGCGCCTCCAGGAGGGTCATCCGCAACGGCGTGTCATCGGCGGCGCTGTGCGGATCGGCCAGGTCGGGAAGGACGTCGGTGGCACGCTCGGTACTGCTGCGCCGCCGCTGGTGGGCGAGGAACGTACGGGTGAGGACGGTCTGCGCGTACCCCGCCGGATTGCCGACGCGCGACACCCGCCGCCAGCTGACGTACAGCCGGCCGAGGGTCTCCTGCACGAGATCCTCGGCGAGATGGGTGTCACCGCCGGTGAGCAGACAGGCCGACCGGTACAGATGCCCGGCCCGCGCCGCAGCGAACTCGGCGTAGCCGTCCTCGCTCCTCAGTCTCATGCCTACGTCCCCCGTGATCCCTCGGCCGTCCCCCGTACCGTCCTCACTTCATTGATGCGGTGGGCCCCAGGAAATGTTTCACGGTTGCCGGTCGGACACGGAAGGTTGCCTGTTATTGGATTGCTGCCGGCCGACCCGGTCGGATAGGAAGCTCGCATGCTTAGAGGCAGCAAGGTCGGGCTCAGGGCCCGGCACGAGGACGACATACCGATCCTGCAGGCCGAGCTCTACGAGGACGTCGTCAACGCCTCGCGGGCCTCAGGCGGGCCGTGGCGGCCGATCACGTCCGGCTCGAAGGATGCGCCGTTCGTGGTGGACGACAAGGAGCAGCGGCACGTCAAATTCTCCGTGGTGGAGTTGGACGGCGGCACGCTGGTCGGCGCCGCGAACCTGTGGGGCATCGACGACTACAACCGGTCCGCGCACATCGGCCTGGAACTGCTGCCGTCCTCCCGCGGCAAGGGCTACGGCACCGACGCGGTCGCGGTGCTGTGCCACTACGGTTTCGTCGTGCGCGGCCTGCACCGGCTGCAGATCGAGACGCTGTCGGACAACGTCGCAATGCTGCGCTCTGCCGAGCGCAACGGCTTCGTCCGCGAGGGCGTGTTGCGCTCCTCGGCCTGGGTGATGGGGGAGTTCCTGGACGAGGTGCTGCTCGGGCTCCTCGTCCAGGACTGGAAGCCGGACTCGACGGGCTAGGCAGCCGCCCTCCCTACGGTCGGGGGGTGGCTGCGGTGGTGATCGTTAGGGCAGCCCGTGGACGTGCGGTCCCACCGCGTTGGACCATGCGTTGCCCGCCGCCGCGTCCCAGTTCGTCGACCAGGTCATGGCGCCGCGCAGGTCGGGATACGTCTTCGACGGCTTGAAGGAGCCGCAGTTCGTGCCCTTGGTCAGGCAGTCCAGGGCGTTGTTCACCACGGACGGCGGGACGTAGCCGCTGCCCGCGCCGCTGGGTGAGGCGGGGACGCCGAGGCCCACCTGGGACGGGGCCAGGCCGCCCTCCAACTGGATGCAGGCCAGTGCCGTCAGGAAGTCCACGGACCCCTGGCTGTACACCTTGCCGTCGCAGCCCAGCATCGAACCGCTGTTGTAGTACTGCATGTTGACGACCGTGAGGATGTCCTTGATGTTCAGGGCCGTCTGGAAGTAGCCGTTCGACGTCGACTGCATGTCAATGGTCTGCGGCGCCATCGTGATGACCAGCTCCGTGCCCGCCTTCTCGGACAGGGAGCGGAGCGCCTGCGTCATGTACGTGGCGTTCAGGCCGTTCTCCAGGTCGATGTCGACGCCGTCGAAGCCGTACTCCTGCATCAGGGAGTGGATCGAGTTCGCGAAGTTCGTCGCCGACGCGGAGTCGTTGACCGACACGGTGCCGCGTTCGCCGCCGACGGAGACGATCACCTTCTTGCCCTCGGCCTGCTTTGCCTTGATGTCCGCCTTGAACTGGTCGACCGTGTAGCCGCCGAGCCCGGCCGAATCGAGGTTGAAGGTCACGGCGCCCGGCGTCCCTGTGGCGTCCGCGAAGGCGACCGCGATGATGTCGTACTGGGGCTGGACGTCGGAGAGCTTCTGGACCGTCGCGCCGTTGTTGAAGTTCTGCCAGTAGCCGGTGACGGCGTGCTTGGGCAGGGCGGCGGCGTCTTGCTCCGCCGCCGGGGCCCGGGCAGCCAGGGCGACGAAGGCGAGTGCGGACCCGGTCAGCAGGGCGGCCAGGGCTCGCGCCCACCGCCGTCGTCTGGATCCGGGGGACCCGGTGGATCCGGGCATGCCTGGTACGCGGTTCATTTCGGCCTCCGGTGGGGGGAGTTGAGTGGGGAACGGTGGCCACCGCTGGCCGTACAAGCTGGTCCAGACCAATAGAGTTGTCAAGACCTCTCGCGCGACTCTCCCTCGAAGTCGCCAGGCCCGCAGGGGAGTTAGACTCCCGCCCATGACGTACTTCTTCCACCTCCGCTAGGCGCCGTCGGCGAAGCGAGGATCCCCCCCGTCGCCGACGAGGCGGGGCAGCGGAGCGCTGCCCCGAGTGCTGACGTGGAAGAAGAACAACACCATGCACACGCCCCTCGTGGCGCGCTGCCTCCGCGGCCTGGAGGCCGTGGTCGCCGCCGAGGTTCTCGGGTCCGGACTCGGCGCCATCACCGAACTACGCCACCGCGAAGTCCATTTCCGTACGCACCTGTCCGCGCCGCCGCTGCGTACCGCGGACGACGTGTTCCTGCTGGCCGCCGAGCGCCCGGACATCGGAACGACGCGACAGCGTCTGCACGAACTCGCTGAACTGGCTGAACTCGCCGACCCCGAGCGACTGCTGTCCCTCCGTTATGGCGGGACGACGCCGACCCGTCGAATCACCGGCATAGACGTCTCGGCCTCCTTCCTCGGTCGGCGCACATTCACCCGGTACGACGCCGAGGACGTCGTAGGCCAGGCCCTGGCGCGGCGCCTCGGCGTCCCCTACCACTCCCGGCGTACGGGGACCGCGCCCCCGCCGGGAGGCTGTGGCTGGCGGCTGACCCTGGACGGTACGCGGGCCACGCTCATGCTGCGCCTCGACGACCGACCACTGCACCGCCGCCCGTACAAGCAGCACACGATCCCCGGCACCCTGCACCCACCGCTCGCCGCCGCCATGGCCGTACTGGCCGACATCCGCCCCGGCCACACCGTCCTCGACCCGTGCTGCGGCGCCGGCACCCTGCTGATCGAGGCGGCACTGGCCCAACCCGACGCCCGCTTCCAAGGCTTCGACCTGTCCGAGAACGCGCTCGCCGCGGCCCGAGCCAACGCCGCCGAACTGCCCATCACCATCCGCCGCTCCGACGCCGCCCGCCTCCCCCTCCCCGACAACTCCATCGACCGCGTCCTGTGCAACCCACCCTGGGGCACCCAGGCCCACGCCGACGGCCTGCTCGCGGCGACCCCCTCCCGCTGGTGGACGGAACTACGCCGCGTCCTCACCCCGGAGGGCACAGCAGTACTCCTCCTCCCGGACCGCGAGAACCTGACCACCGCCATTCGGCACGGCTTCACCCCCGTACACATCCAACGCCTCCGCCTGTCCGGAGCCCAGCCCTTCCTGGCCCACCTGACGCAGACGGACGCAGACCGAGCCCGCCCGTCCCGGCAACGGCCCGCAGGAGAAGGCCCAGTACGTTCCGGGGAGCCGAAATCGAGGCCGGCGTGTCCTCAACGCTCGAGAGTATGCAAGCAGAGGAGGGTCGCTTGATCCTCGCTGTACTCCCGGTGGGCGAGCAGGTCCCCGGTGGGGCAACCCGCCTCCGACGGTTCTGTGACACGGAATTGCGCGTCGGACGAGCCGCAGGACACGGTCTTCAGGTCCTGGTCGCTCCAGGAGCCGTCGTTGCGGGCGCACGATCCGATCGTGAGCGGTTCCGGCCGGTCGTCTCCCTTGACCAGACCGATGACGAACAGCACCGGAACGGCCGCCACCACCACGGCCACCGCTGCCGCCACGGTCGCCAGCGGCACGGCGGCGATCAGCCCCTCCGGACGCTTCATCACCGGCTTGCCCGGATCAAGCGGCGGTCGCCAACTTGGACCCTGCGGCTCGGGTATGCGGCGCAAGGCGGACAGGGCGCCAAGGTTCATCAGCAAGGTGATGGGCGTGATGAAGGCGGACAGCGCACCCCACCAGCCCTGCAGCAGAGTGTCCGCCTGCATCTTCCGGAAGACGGCCAGCCCGCAGGTCCGGCAGAACACCCCCTCGCGCCGCAGGAAGCGCATGATCACGATGATGCCTTGGTGGCCGCGAACAGTTACGGGCGCCGCGGGCCCGGCCCCGCACACCTCGCACACGAGGGCGGGAGGTCCACCCATGGGTGCCGCCCCGGCGTACGGCTGCGGCGGATACGGATACGCCGGGTACGGAGCGGGGGGCTGGTGAGGGAACGCGGGCCCGCCCTGAGCCGAGTACGGCCCTCCGGAAAACGGAGGAGGGGATGCGGGCGGCGGTGTGCTCATCGATATCTCCGTAAGGTGATCAAGCGGAACCGACGAAGCACCCTAGCCGCTCAAGCCCTGTCTCCGGTCCGTCAGAGCAGGTGATCCGCCTTGCCCGCCTTGATGTCGCGGATGAGGGTGCGGAGGGCTTCGCGGGTGTCGGTGAGGTACGTGGCTTCGGCGCCGGCTATGGCGATGTAGGCGTTGTCCTGGTCATCGGTGCCGATACGGAAGCAGCTGGCTCCCTCCCCGCAGAAGGGTTCTTCCCACGTGATGTGATCCATCGGGCTTCTCCTCACAGGCTGCTGGTGATGTCGCGGATGAAGTCGCGCGAGGCCTCCGGTGAGAGGGCGATGCGCTCCATCCAGTCGAGGTGTGCACGGTACTTGGCCAACTGCGCTTCTTCGCCGAGGAATTCCGGCCCGTGCGCTCTGTCGACCTGGGCGGTGTCCAGCTGCGGTACGGGACCTTCGAGGTAGTTGACGGTCTGCCCGGCTCCGGGGAATGTGCCCGCCGCGAACGGGATGACGAGCAAACGGACCGCCGGGCGCTCGGACACGGTGAGCAGGTGGTCGAGCTGGGCGCGAGCCACCTTGGGACCGCCGAACTGCATGCGCAGCGCGGCCTCGTGAACGATGCCCACGTACTCGGGCGGGTTCTCGCCCTCCAGTACCTGCTGTCGCTCCGCGCGGAAGGCGAGCCGCAGGGCGATCTCGTGCTCGGGCAGCGGCGGCAGCACGGCCCGGAAGAGTTCGAGGGCGTGGTCGCTGGTCTGGAACAGGCCCGGGATGTGCGCGGTGTGGGCGGTCCGCATGCGTACGGCGTACGACTCCAGCTCGGCGATGTCCAGGAGGCCGGGGGAGAGGGAACCTCGGTAACGCTCCCACCAGCCACGGGCGTTGCGCCCGGCCATGCTCACCAACGCCTCCACGTACGCCTGGTCCGAGCAGGCACAGTTGCAGGCGAGGGTGCGTAGCCGCTCGGGGCTGATGGTGCGGATGCCGGTCTCGATATTGGAGATCTTCGCCCGGTCGAGCCCGAGCAGCCCGGCGGCTTGATCCGCCGTCATTCCCGCGGCCGTCCGCATCCGACGCAACTCGCTGCCCAGACGCCTTTGACGCTCCGTGGGAGTGGTCCTCGGTGGCATGGACTTCCTTCCGTGATGGTCGCCAGCAGTTGCCGCCCATCAGTACTAGCGGACCACGAACGGGTCAATTTCTTCGACTAAGTGGCAATGTAACCAAGCGCTGCTCTACGTTGAGTAACGGCAAGCTACTCACGGCAGTTGGAGGCGCATCGCCGAAGCATGCCCGCGAGGGGCACCGACTGCCGCCACCCCCTTCACCTCACCTCATCCCACCCGGAACGGAGTCCCCGCATGCCCGCAGCCTCCCCGCCCCCTGCTCCCAACCCCACGTGGGAATGCCACCTCCACCTGACCAACAATCCCCGAGCCCCACGCATCGCCCGCCGTACGATCCGCACGGCCCTCCTCGACTACAACTGCTCCCTCGAACTGGCCGACACGGCAGAGCTGTTGACCTCGGAACTGGTCTCGAACGCGGTAAAACACTCCGACGGCCCGGTAACCGTCAGACTCCGCACCCGCGCCGGAGTCGTACGCATCGGAGTCATGGACGACCACCCCGAACTCCCCGCCCCTCTGCCCTGCACCCCCGACGACGACTTCGGCCGGGGTCTGTACCTGGTAGACACCTTGGCGGACTCCTGGGGTCGCTACCCCATCACCGCCCCTTCCCGAACGCCCGGTTGGAAGGTGGTGTGGTTCGAACTGGCCGCTGACCACTGGTAGGTAGTCCCGCGTGCAGCGCCAGAACCCGTGATCTGTGACGTTCCGTAACAGTGGAGCGGTCGGTAGAGCTGGTGCGGCTCCCCATGCAGTCACCTGAAACTCTTCTCGCTTCCGCAACCCAGGTCGCTGCCTCGGCGTCCAACTCCATGACGGTCGGCTGCTGATCACCGGGGAGAGCACGTGGCGAAGAAGAGCCAGACGACGGACGCGGCAAGGGAGAAGGACCGTGAAAAGTGGATGGCGCGTTTCCAAGTACGGCTGGCCATGCAGCCGGGCGTGGACCGGGCAGTCGTGCTCCAGGCGGTCAAGGACGTCACGGCGCATTGCGCGGATACGGGAGAGCACCCGCAGATCGCCTTCGGTGATCCGGACGCCTACGCCGTGCAGGCCGCCGCGCGGCTGGTGCCGGCGGACCGCGCGGCGCACGCGAGGCGGCACAACGCCGTGGTGGACGCGTTCAGCTCGGTACTCAAGAGGGCCAGGGATGTCCCCGGTCTGTGATTCCAATCGCTGTTCAGCCAGGAGCCCGGCGGCGGCAGGCGCATGCGGCCTACTTGAACGGGATGTTGAGCCAAGGACTCCCGGGCTCGGACATCAGAATCCGATGAGCCGAGACCATGTCCTCGTACCACTCCCCGAACTCCTCGTCGTCGAAATGGAGGCAGCGCCCGAGGATGTAGCCGGCGGAGAAGTCCTGCCAGGAGCGGTAGGAGCGAGCCGCGGCCCGGCCCGCCTCGATGACCGCGGACTCGGCTTCCTTCAGGCCGCAGTAGCGGGCGCCGAGACCCCACCGGGCCATGCCCGATGCGCGACCCAGATCCCAGGCGTCGACGGAGGTGACATGGCGGTTCTCGTCGAGGATGCCGTCGGCGCGGAAGCGCGCCTCGTAGCGGGTGATCCTGCCGATGAGATGCTGCACGCCCTTGATACGAGCCTCGGTCTCCGCCTCTGGGCGAGGATCGGCCTTGGTGACACCGTCTGAGGTGATCACGGTCTCGCCGGAATCACGGTGGCGCAGGACTTTGGCGGCCACATCCCGCCAGTAGGAGGTGTCTATATAGCCTCCGAAGTCACGGGCGATGGCACGGCGCAGGCTGAGTGCGAACTCCCATACCGGGTTGGCGCCATCGAGTGCCAGAAGAGTGCGTTGCTGGTGCTGCCATTCCGCAGAGCTGGTGACGCCCCACCATTGTTGGAGTGTCTTGCGCTCTCCGCGATAGCCCCGGCCGTGATAAGCCATGGCATTCCAGGGGAAACCGTCCCGGACGAAAAGCAGGGCGCCGCAGGCCAGTCCGTGAGCCACGGGGCCTTGCAGAGGGCCGCCGACGCGGAGGGTACGCAGGCCCGGCGTGTACGAGACAACCCCCGCCCGCTCCGAATGCTGAGCCCAAGCCGCGGAGTGCGGGGGCGTAGAGGGCAGGAACGCCTCGCACGGACTACCGGGGTTGACCACGATCATTGGAGGATCAGTGGGCGCCCACTCGCGGGTTGAACCAGCCGAGGTCGTTCCAGGCGAACACGCGGTGCGGCTCCGGAGCGGGAAGCATCCCCTCGGTGTACACCGTCCAGATCGGGCCTCCGGTCCGAGCATCATGGCTGAACACGGGATAGATGGCGCTCGGCACGGCATCTGCCTTGTCCCGCCGTATCTCGAAATACACCCGATTCCGCGCGAGCGTATCGAAGTACGCCGGCCAGTCACCCCGCCCCTTGGCCTCGAAGAGCGCCTGCTCGATCTCGGTTGGCGGGGTCCACGGAGGCGATACGGGAGGCCCAAAACTAGGGGGCGGAGGACCGAACGACATGCGGTTTTCTATCCTTTTCGCGGGACTGAATCAAATGAAAACAGCAAGGTGACCGTCTACGCGCCGGAAACTTCATTCTTCAGTTCCGTGCAGCTGTCTGGGGCGCATAGGAGTACCACGTGAAAGGTTACTTTCTCCCTCTCCGGGAACCCGGGTTTTGCTGCCCAGTGCTGGGCAGAGCTTGCGAGGATCCGAAGGAAGATGTCGCGTTCTTCGGGATGCTCGGAGAGGATGAACTCGGCGTTGTCGATGGTCAAGAGATACCGTGTAGCCTCCAACCATCCGAGATCAAACAGGCAGTCTCGTAGTGCGTTAAAGTTCCAGCCGAAATAATTCGGTAGGCGGAGGGTTTCGTAGAATTGAGTGAAAACTCCGTCCGTGTCCGTCATTTCCAGCCCCTGCATCCTCGCTGAATAGACCGCACCGCTCGGCGGAAGGGCTTCCACGGCCGAAACTGTTGAATCGTTGGGGATTACTTGCACCCAAGGCGCCTCGTCGGCCCACCAGAGGTCGCTCATCGGCCCGTCTCCATAACGATGTACGTCTGATAGTGAGTCGGAGTGTAGTACGCGGATCCGTCAGATCCGGTCACGATCCTTTCTCCGCCCCAGTTGGGATTCTGAGCTGATTGCACCGTTCCCCATTCGGTGTAGCGAACTGGGTTTCCCGAGCTGTCGAATTCCGGAAGCCTATAGCCGCCGCCCTTTCCGCTGTTTTCGAACGGGCGGGGCAACGACGGGCCCATATGCTGTGGGCCGGCTCCCTGTGCTTCGACGCCGAATTCTCGGATGTCCTGCAGCACGGCCCTAGATTCTGCGGGAACCTGCGATGGAATCCATCCCTGCAATTTGGACGTGTCGCCCAGAGTCTGTCCAACCTGATAATTCGGCGATAGACCAAGAGGGTCAGCCCAGGTGTGAGGGTTGTAAACGTATGTGGTGGGATTCGGTGCTGGTGCGAGTCCGAGCGGGTCGGCGGAGACGTATCGGGCAGCTTCAGGGTCGTAGTGGCGGAAGTAGTTGTAGTGCAGGCCCGTTTCCGGGTCGTAGTACTGGCCCGGGAAGCGGAGGGGAGTGTAGGCGGTGCTGTCCCTCGCCCAGGCCGTTGTGCCCCATAGGGTGCTGCGGGTTCGCCAGGCGATCTCGCCTTGCTCGTCTACGAGTTCGCTCGGGGTGCCGACCAGGTCGGTGACTATCGCGAAGAAGCGGGAGTCGATTTCCTCCTGGGGTGCCTCCGCCGCCGTGATCCGTTCCGTTTGGGCGATGGGGCGTAGGCCCTGGTGGTCCCAGGTCAGGGTGACCGGGTTCGGCAGTTCTGTGGATGTTGTTGTCTGTTCGCAGAGGGTTGTGCCGTCCCATGTGAAGTCGACGCGTTCCAGGACCGTTTCGCCGTCGGCTGCCAGGCGGAGTTTGGCTGTGCGGCGGCCCAGGGGGTCGTATGTGTAGCGCCAGCGGGTGCCTTCCGGGGTGGTCACCGATGTGAGGCGGTCCTCGGCGTCCCATTCGTAGCGCCAGGTGTCCGGCTTGCGGGACAGGCGGGTTTTCTGGCGGAGCACTATGCGGCCGAGCGCGTCGTGTTCGTAGCGGACGTTGCCGGCGCGGGTGATGCGGGTGCCCTCGTACGTACGCGGGCCCGTTGCCTCCTGGCCGGGGTGGTCCGATGGCCAGGCGGCGGAGGTCTGGTTGCCCGCCTCGTCGTACGCGTACGTTTCCGTCCAGCCCGCCGCGTGGACCGCCGTCACCCGGCCCGCCGCGTCCAGGTCGAAGCGACGCGAGCCGGCCAGTCGGTCGTCGATGCCGATGAGCCCCCCGTCCGGGCGATACGTGTACGCCCGGTGCTGCACCGAACTGCCGTCGCCACCCGTCACCGACTGCTCCGTCAGGCGCCCCAGAGGGTCGAAGGCGTGCTCCAGCGTGATCGTCTCGCCGATTCGCCGCGACAGTTCGCGGCCCGCCGCGTCGTACGTGAAGTCGATGCCGCGGCCCGAAGACACCATCCCGGTGCGGCGGCCGACCGCGTCGTACGACCACGTCGTCGTCGCACCAGTCGGCGTCGTACGGCCCGTCCGGCGCCCCAACTCGTCGTACGTGTACGTCAGTTTGCGGCCGTCCACCGTCTCCGAGCGCACCCGCCCGAAACGGTCCCGCAGCAGTGTCAGAGTCGCGTCCGGGCCCGTTGCCTGGGCGAGCTGGTCCGTCAGGTCGTACGCGTACGTCGTGACGGAACCGGCCGCGTCCTTGCGCAGCACCTGGCCGAGCTCGTTGCGCTCGAAGGCCACCGTCTGGCCCAGGGTGTTCGTGCGGGATGTGAGGCGGCCCGCGGCGTCGTGCGCGTACGTGAGCGTGCGGTCGTCGAAGTCCGTCTCCGTGACCAGTCGCCCCGCCGGGTCGTACGCGTAATCCCACGTCAGGCCCTGCGGGTTGGTGACCCTCGTCAGCCGCAGTTCCATGTCGTGCTCGAACTCGTAGCGGACGCCGTCCGGGCCCGTGCGAGCCGTCATCAGGTCGAAGTGGGTGTACTCGAAGCGCGAGACGCCGCCGACAGCGTCCGTGTGGCTGGTGCAGTTCCCCTCGCCGTCGTACGTCCACGACTCCGACGTGCCGTCGGCGGCCGTACGGCGGGCCAGGTGGCCCTCGACCGTCCACTCCAGGTGAGTCGTCGCCCCCGTGGGCTCCGTGATCGTGACAGGTCTGCCGGATGCGTCACGTTCGTAGCGGATTACCGCACCCAGCGGGTCCGTGATCTCGACCGGTAGTCCGGCCCGGTTGCAGCGGACCGTCGTCGTCTGCCCGAGCGGGTCGGTCACGGCGGTGAGGTGGCCGGCCTCGTCGTACGTGAAGTGCGTGGTCAGGCCTGTCGGGGCCGTCACCGACGTGCGGTTGCCGCGGTCGTCGTACGTCTGGCGTACGACCGTGCCGTCCGGGTTCACCACCCTTACCGGCAGCCCGAGTTCGTTGTACTCGGCCCGAGACTCGCGGCCGTCCGGGCGTACCACCGCCGTCAGGTTGCCCGCTTCGTCGTAGCGGAACGACGTCGTGTGGCCGAGCGGGTCCGTCTGGGAGAGGAGGCGGTTGTAGCGGTCCCGTTCGTAGCGGGTGACCGCGCCCAGAGGGTCGATGTCCGCGACCACCTGCCACGCCTCGTTGACCAGGAAACGGCGGGTGTGGCCCTCGCCGGTCGTCGTGGTCGTCTCGCGCAGGCCGGTCTCCGGGTCCGTCCCGTCGTAGGCGATACGCAGACTCATGTGGCCGTGCGTGCCGCCCTCCGCCACGCAACGGTCCTGGTCGTCGTACTCGTACGTATAGCCGCGATCGTTCGTGTCCGTCCACGACGTCACCCGGCCGTGCTCGTCGTAGGTGAAGCGCAGGGGGAGGCCCGAGGAGTTCACGACCTCGGTCAGGTCTCCGGCTTCCGAGTAGCCGTAGCGCATCAACGGCTGCTCCGCGGCGGCCAGTTGGAGGGACGTGACCCGGCCCGCCTCCGTGGAGATACGTACGTCGTATCCCGCGCTGGAGACGATCCCGAGCGGGGTGCCCTCGGCGTCGTACTCGAAAGTCAGCCAGTTGCCGTTGCGGTCGTCGATCTGCTCCAGGACGGCGATGTGCTCCAGGACGGCCAGGTCGTCGCGGCCGTCGGCGAAGTGCCAGACCCGGCGCCGCTGCGGGTCGGTGACGGTGTAGCCGCCGTCCACGCGGTCCAGCGGCCAGCGCGGGCCGTGGCTGGGAAGCGTGGGGACGCCGGGTGCCGGATGCGGGTACGAGAGGAGCAGGCCGTCCTCGGTGACGAAGACGACTCCCTCGGAGTCGATCTCGAGGCGCTGGTCGACCGTGGACGACCAGGACGGGCCGAACCATCGGCCGAGGCAGTACCCGGACTCCACGCGACGCCTGAACACCAGAGGCAGCGCGCCCGGCAGCGTCACGTCCGTCTGCGGCAGGTACATGCGGCCGGTGGCGAGGTCGATCGGGTCGGTGTTGCTCGACTCGACCGCCTTCTGCTCTCGGGAAGGCTTGGCCGGATCGTCCCCGACCGCATCCCGCGCCGAGTTCTTGGCCCCCGCCCCCGCCGCCCCTTCCGCCGCCTCCTTGGCCCCGCCCCGCAGCAGCCCGCGCAACGTCCCCGTCCCCTTGCTGCCCAAGAGCTCGGGGAGGATACGGCCGCCGCCTTCGGACGGGTCCTTCATGAAGCCCTCGTACGCGGCCTTCAGTGCCCGCTCCGGCTGGGCGGCGGTCGAGGTGAGCCCGGAGAGCGTCATGCTGACGTTCTGCAGGTACTCGGCGGGGTGGGTGAGGTTGTACGGGTCGAGCGCGTTCATGCTGCGGGCGAAGGTGAGGAGGCCCGCGGTGCCCTTGATCAGGCCGCCTGTGACATGGGTGAGCTCCATGTTTGTCGCCTTGGCCAGATCGCCCGCGTCCGCCGTGAGCTGGTCCAGGGGCGGCGGCTCGGCCGGGGCGTGCTTGAGCGCGGCCCTGACCGACTCGGCCGTCGTGCGGCCGGCGTCGTTGCGCTGGCGGCGGGCCTCCCTGAGGATCTCGTGGGCCCGATCGATGTCCTGCTTGCCCGGGTCCTGGAAGGGCTCGGGCCTCGGGCCCGGATCCTCGTTCGCCCTCAACTTGGCGTTGTAGGCCTCGGCCTTCCTGTCGTACGCGTCCGCCGCGTCGATGGAGGCCTTCCGGCCCTTCTTGTAGAGGTCGACGGCTTCCTGCGCCTGACTCTGTGCCCACTTGACCGTGTCCGCGTACGAGTCCAGTGCCTTGGCGGCGGCCTCACAGGCGTCCGCCGCGTGCAGCCACTTCGTGGGGTGCATCGCGAACTTCTCGCGGAAGGTGTCGGCCGCCTTGCCCCTCCATTGCGAGGAGTCCAGCTTGCGCATACCCCCGCCGACCTTGTCGAAGGCCTTCTGGAAGTCCTTCAGATGCTTGGCGCTTTCGCGGATGCGCCCCGGGTTGCCGTGTACGAGTTCATTCGCGTCCTCGGTCTCGCCGAGTTGCCGCTCGCCCGGGGTGGCGCCCAGCGCCGAGGCCGCCCCGTCGCCCCAGTCCTCGACCTTGTCCGCGACACCCTCGGCACCGGCGTAATCCAGGACGTCGCCTGCGACATCGGTGCCCTTGTCGATGCCCTCGCCGACGAGTTCCTTGCCCGCGTCCCAGCCGTCCTCCAGCTTGCCGAGACCGCTGTTGAGCGCGTCGCGCCAGTCGCCCATCAGCCGGCGTCCCCGTTCTTCTGTCCCTCGGCCCCCTGCTGTCCTTCGGCCTGGGCCTCGGCGGCAGCCGCACGCTCCTCGGGCGACGGGCCGACCTGCCGGTCCACCAACGCCTCGTACTCCTCGTCGTTCAGGCCGGTCATGCCCTGGATGTCGACGGGCCCGAGTGTCTCCGACGTCATCACGTCACGGGTGGCGTCCTTCCAGCCCTGCTGGCTGTTCTCCCACGCCTGATCGAAGGACTCCCCGCTGTAGTCGGGGTCGGAGAGCGAGTGGTTCCTCATCACGTCACCCCAGCCCATCTGCGTGACCTCGTCCTCGGTCAGGTGCGGGTTGCCCGAGAGCGAGTTCGCCGCGATCTTCATCGCGCCCTCGACGTACTGATCCGTCTCGTGGAACGTCCCCGCCGAAAGCCCCACGGCCTGCGCGAAGTTGTTGCCCTCGTTGATCAGCGAGCGCACGCCCCACTCCCAGCGCTCACAGAACGAGTCGAGCGCCGACGTCACCCCGCCGTGCCCCAACTCCAGCCCCGACAGCGCCAGATCGGCGAAACCCCGGCCCGCGCTCGCCGTACCGATCATCCCCAGCTCACGCAACTCGTCCAGCGCCAGCGTGATGCCCTCGGTGATGAGGCCCAGCCCCTGAACCTGCAGATCCCTGCCGTCGCCGTCGCCGTCGCCGTCGCCGCCACCGCCACCGCCGCCGCCCTCGCTCACCGCGCGAACTCCCCGTTCCCATCAGTCGTTTCGTGTACGTCCCTGGGGTCGCCGTCCGCCGCGTCCAGCGCGGCCCCGTCCGGCACGATCCCCCGCACCGGTGGAAACAGCGCCCCCTCGCCCTCACTGCCGACATCCAGCGCCACCCCGTACGGCTCCGGCATCGCGGGAATCGCCGCATCCAGCAACCGGGCGCCCAGGACACGGTCGTACGCCCACTCCCGTGCTCCTTCGCCCCTCGCGATGGCGAATCGGGCAAGCGTCGCCTCGTCAGAGAAGGCGTAGATCCACTGGATGCCGCCGAACTCCGCGGTCAGCGGGGAGCCGTCCTCCCCGAGCGGCAACAGCACGGCCGTACGCCGGAACTCGCCGAGCAGGGCGGCGGCTTCGCGGCGGCGGAGGCGGCTCGCCTGGTCCTGCTCTTGTTCCTGCGCTCGCGACTGCTCCTGGTCCAGGTCCTGGTCCTGCGCCGGAGCGTCGCCCGCGGTCGGGCGCGCGGGTGTGCGCGCGGACGTACTGGCGGGCGTGCCAGCGGCCGCGCTCGCAGGCGCGCTCACGCTCGTACTCGCGTCAGCATCCTCTATGTAGTCCCAGATCCGGGACCTACGTATATGTCCCGTCCCCGCACTGTCTCCCCCGTGATCAGACATGAGTGCGATCATGGCATCGCCCCGTTACCGAACGCAACGCGACCAACCCTGACCCACGGACCTCAACGCGCCCGCTATACGGCCGAGTTGAGGCATATGCGCTTCACGCTGTGTCGATCACCCTGCACCTTCGGTGAGTTGATCTCGGAGATTCGGTGTTGATCGGGCCATGCCGTGGATATGGTTCTGCTGCAAGACGACGTCACAGGGGCGATCTGAGGCGGTGGTCGTCCACCCCGCCGCAGTGGACGGGGTGGTGTGCAGCGTGCCGACCGCGATAGCAGTCACCAGTTCCGATCTGGTGCTCCCAACGCACGACCGGCAGACGCCGCCCGCCGCCGTCCAGCCCCTCGACAGCCTCGAAAGCTCCCTCACGGGGATGCACGGGCTCATCGAGCAGCACGGATATGTGATCGCGTTATACCCGGCGTCCGTCTCCACCGATGTCACCCGGAGACTGCACGCCGTACGTTCCGTACTCGAGAGCGACCGCATCGCCCTCCTCGGCATCGAACTGCCGCCGCTCGGCCTCGCCCTCCTCGCCCAGCAGCTCCGCCAGCTCTCCGTCTGCGACTTCAGCCCGGGCGTGCTCGCCTCCTCCGCACGGCTGCTCGCCCACTACATCTACTCCGGCGCCCTGCTCGGCTCCGTAGCCAAGCTCGACCGGATCCCGGTGTCCCTCAAGTCCCACGCCAAGTCGTGGGTGCCGGGCGCCCAGTTCGCCGTACTGGCCAATCCGCGGCCCCAGCTCATACGGCTCGGCCAAACCGAAGAGAAGCTGGCCGGGCCCGAGTTCGGCACGCGGATGCTCATCGCGCCCGGGCAACTGCCCGGCGACTGGATCACCACGACGCTCGCGCCCGCCTGGCGCGTACAGGGCGTCGCCACCGTGCCGCTGCCCGCCGAGTCCGCGCGTTGGTGGGGCACGGGGAAGGTCGCCGAGTTCGCCGCGGGACTGCACGACGTGTCCGTGCTCTACCAACTGGTCTCGTCCGTACGGCGCGAGGAGTGCCACTGGTGCGGCCTGGAACTCATCGGCGACCGATGCGGTTTCTGTGCGGCACCTTTGCTCCCGCCGCCGGAGCTTCCAAACGCCGCCGGACGGGCAGCTTCTTCTGTACGCGCCTTGCCACGAGGCACTACGTAAGTCACGTACGTACATCTGAACAGCCAGAGCCACAGCACCACGAACCGAACTTGAGCAACAGGCACGACCGCCCGACCCCCGCTGTCCCCGCCCCCCGATAGAGGTTGCCCGCGTCATGCTGCATCACCCTGGGGGACAACCCCCAGACCCCCGGCCGGAAAGGCATGGCCCGCTCAACTACCCGGTACGTCCCTACGAGGTGAGCTTTCAGTGAACTCACGCCAGCGCCGAGGCGTCATCCTGCTGGTCCTCTCGGTCCTGTGCGCCGTAGGCGCCTTCGCCGGAGTCCTCTCGGTGATCCGCGACGTGAACTCGAAGGTCGGCCCAGAGGTCGCGGCGTACCGCCTGAAGAGCGATGTCGCGCCCTACCGGGAGCTGTCGGCCGACCAGTTCGAGAAGGTCGAGATGCCGGAGCGGTGGCTGTCCTCGACCGCCGTCACCGATCTCTCCGAGATCCGCGGCAAGATCGCGGTCACCCGGCTCGAGAAGGGCTCCCTGCTCCAGCAGGACATGATCGTGGACCGGCCCGAGCTGGAAGCCGGCCAGCAGGAGATCGCGATCATGATCGACGCGGCGACCGGTGTGGCTGGCAAGATCAACCCGGGTGCGCGGGTCAACATCTACGCCACCTTCGAGGCCGAGAACGACAACGGCAAGGACCAGTCGAAGGTCATCGTCGAGAACGCCAGGGTCATCGACGTCGGCAAACTCACCGCCCTCGACCCCTCCCAGAACAGCGACGACCGCCGCCGCACCGCAACCGAGGCCGTCCCGATCACCTTCGCCCTCACCACCGCCGACACCCAACGCGTCGCCTACGCCGAGTCGTTCGCGACCCATGTACGCCTCGCCCTGGTCGCGGGCGGCTCCGACACCGTCGTCGCACCCGACGACCGCTCGTACACCCTCGACGAGGACAAGTAGGAGGCCGTGATGCGCTCAGCCCTCACGAAGGCGTCCCCGAATGCATCCGCCGCATCCGCGGATGCAGCCCCGAAGGTGTGCCGATGACCATCCGCATCCTCCCGGCCGTCGGCGACATCGACTCGGCCCGCGCCCTCTCCACGCTGCTGAGCCAGCTCCCCGACGCCGAACCCGCCGCGCCGGTCCCGGACACGACGGCGCTCCTGGACACCCTGGCGCGGCTCGCGGCGGAGTCCCTGGACGAGTTGCCCGAGGTCGTCCTCGTCCATGAGCGGATAGGCCCGATGTCCGCGCTGGACGTCATCCGCGATGTGGTGATGCGGTTCCCGGCGGTCGGGGTCGTGCTCATCACCGCCGACACCAGTACGGGCGTACTGACCGCGGCGATGGACTCCGGCGCCCGCGGCATCATCGGCCTACCCCTCGGCTACGACGCCCTCGCCGAACGCGTCCAGGCAGCCGCCGCCTGGTCCCTCGGCATGCGGCGCCATCTCAGCAGCGGTACGCCGGAGCTGTACGCGGGGCCGGGCGGCACCGTCGTCACGGTCACTGGGGCGAAGGGCGGCGTGGGCGCGACGGTGACGGCCGTCCAACTCGCCCTCGCAGCAAGGGCATCGGGCCGTACGGTCGCCCTGCTGGACTTCGATCTCCAGTCGGGCGACGTGGCCTCGTACCTCGACGTGCAGTTCCGCCGATCCGTGGCCGACCTCGCCGGGATCAGCGACATCAACCCACGTGTCCTCCAGGACGCCGTCTACACCCACGACACCGGGCTCGGGCTGCTGCTCGCCCCGGCGGAGGGTGAACGCGGCGAGGAGGTCACCGACCGGGCGGCCCGCCAGGTCCTCCAGGCCCTGCGTACCCGTTACGAGGTCGTGGTCGTCGACTGCGGCGCCCAGATGAACTCCGCGACCGCCGCCGCCGTCGAACTCGCCGACCAGGCCCTCCTCCTGGTCACCCCCGACGTCGTCGCCGTCCGCGCCGCCAAACGCATGGTCCGCCTCTGGGACCGCCTCCAGATCCGCAAGGCCGAGGAGACCCTGACGGTCGTCAACCGCGCCTCACGCGGTACGGAGATCCAGCCGTCCCTCGTCGAACGCGTCACCGGCACGAAGGTGGCCCACGTCGCGGTACCCGCCGCCTTCAAGGAACTCCAGTCCGTGGTCGACGCGGGCCGCATGCAGGACCTGGACGCCCGCTCGACCGTGAAGCAGGCGCTGTGGGCCCTGGCAGGCGAGCTGGGCCTGGTGGCCGTAAAGGAAGGGGGCGGCGGCAAGCGCCGCAAGCCCTCCGGCGACCGAGGCGCGCTGGCGCTGCGTCGCAAGGGCGGTGACCGGGGCGCGGTGACGCTGGAGTTCGCCGGGATGTTCCCGCTGCTGCTGGTCGTGATGACGATCCTGTGGCAGTGCGTGTTGTACGGCTACACGTACTCCCTGGCCGGGAACGCGGCGGACGAGGCGGCGCGGGCGGCTACGGCGGCAGCCGCTTCTGGGGCGGGGGCGGAGGGTGCTTGTGCGGATGCGGGCCAGGAGCACCTGCCCAACGCCTGGCAGGGCGCCCAAATCGGTTGCACGCAGGAAGGCGACGTCTGGACGGCCAGCGTCACAGCCGAAGTCCCGCTCTTCTTCCCGGGCTTCGACGCGGGCTGGACGGTCCAGGGCGAGGCGGGTGCGGCCGTGGAAGGAGAGGACGACGGATGAACGTACTCCGGAAACTGCGCAGGCGTGCCAGGGATGACCGTGGCGTCTCCATGCTGGAGTTCGCCGGTTTCCTGCCCATACTCCTGCTCGTCGGGCTGGCCGCCATCCAGCTGGGCCTGGTCGGATACGCCGCCAACCAGGCCGGATCCGGCGCGCGCGCCGCCGCACGGGTCGCCTCCCAGGGCGAGGCGGGCGAGGCGGCCGGGTACGCCGCGATGAGCGACTGGCTCGACGCGACCGTATCCGCTCCGGAAGGAGGCGGCGACACGACCACCGCCACGGTGACCGTGCAGGTCCCGCTGCTCATCCCGTTCGTAGGGGAGGGCTGGCAGGTGGAGAAGAAGGCCACGATGCCCAACGATGACGATGACGGCTGACCCTCGTACGGAACGACCCTCCCCCGGAAGGGAGTTGAAGACATGAGCCTCAAGGCCCGTATCGCCGCCCCCGAAGAGGGCGGAGCCGGCCGCGAGGACGGCCACCTCGTCGCCGTCTACCGTGCCAAGCTGCTCGAAGAGATCGACCTGGCCGAGATGTCCAGCCTCGCGGCGGCCGAGCGACGCCTGCGCCTTGAGCGGGTGCTCGGGCACATCATCAGCCGCGAGGGCCCGGTCCTGTCGTCCTCCGAGCGGTCCCAGCTCATACGGCGGGTCGTGGACGAGGCGCTCGGCCTCGGCGTACTCGAACCCCTCCTCGCCGACGCGTCCATCACTGAGATCATGGTCAACGGCCCCGACTCCATCTTCGTGGAGCGAGCCGGCCGCGTAGAACAGCTCCCCCTCCGCTTCGCCTCCAACGAGCAGCTCATGCAGACCATCGAGCGCATCGTGTCGACGGTCAACCGGCGCGTAGACGAGTCGAACCCCATGGTCGACGCCCGCCTCCCCACCGGCGAACGCGTGAACGTCATCATCCCGCCGCTCGCCCTCACCGGCCCGACCCTCACGATCCGCCGCTTCCCCCGCGCGTACACGCTCCCGGAGCTGATCGGCCTCGGCTCGCTCGACGAGCAGATGCTGATGCTGCTCGCGGCGTTCGTCCGAGCCCGCTTCAACGTCATCGTCAGCGGCGGTACGGGCACCGGCAAGACCACCCTCCTCAACGCCCTCTCCGGCCTCATCCCGGCCCACGAGCGCATCATCACCATCGAGGACTCCGCCGAACTCCAGCTCCAGCAGGAGCACGTGATCCGCCTCGAGTCCCGCCCCCCGAACGTGGAGGGCAAAGGCCAGATCACCATCCGCGACCTGGTCCGCAACTCGCTCCGTATGCGCCCCGACCGCATCATCGTCGGTGAGGTACGAGGCGGCGAGACCCTCGACATGCTCCAGGCCATGTCCACCGGCCACGACGGTTCGCTGGCCACCGTGCACGCGAACTCCGCCGAGGACGCCCTCATGCGACTCCAGACCCTCGGCTCGATGTCCGAGGTCCAGATCCCCTTCGAGGCGCTGAAGGACCAGATCAACTCGGCCGTGGACGTGGTCGTCCAGCTCGCCCGCCACGCGGACGGCTCCCGCAAGGTCACCGAGATCGCCCTGCTCATCTCGCACGGCCGCGAACAGTTCCGTATCGCCCCCGTCACCCGCTTCGTGCCGCGCCCCACCGGCCCCGACCGCGTCGTCCACGGCCACTTCGAGCATCTCCCGCTGCCCCGCCCGGTCGCGGAGAAGCTGTACGTCGCGGGCGAGCCGCTGCCGCCCGCTTTCCGCGTGGCCGAGGCCATCGACGTACTCCAGACGAGGCAGGCCATCGGATGACCCCCACCACCACCACGACTGAGAGGAGCGAGCCATGAACAACCCCACCCTGCTCGCCCTCGGCGCCACCGTCCTGTGCGGCACACTCGCCGTCGCGGGCGTGCACACGTACGCGTCCGGTCGCGCCCAGCGCCAGGCCCTCGTCGACCGCCTCTCCGGCGGCCCACTCCGCAGCGCCGCGGGCCGCGCCCGCCGTTTCGCGGCCGTCGATCGCCGACTGCGCCACACTCGCCTGGGCCGCGGCATCCACATGCGGCTCTCGGCCACGGGGCTCGACCTGACGGCGGGCGAGTTCTTCACGTACGTCACTGCCGTCGTCGTAGCGCTCTGGCTGATCGCAGCCGCCGCCCTGGCCCCCTTCTTCGGCCCCATCGCGGCAGCGATCGGCGTCTGGGGCTCCGCGATCTTCCTCAACTGGCAGCGGCAGAAACGTATCGAGGCCTTCATCAACCAACTCCCCGACGTGGCCCGCCTCTTGGCCAACGCCTCCGCCGCCGGCCTCGCCCTGCGTACGGCCCTGGCGATGGCCGCCGAGGAACTGGAGGCCCCGGCCGGCGAGGAACTCGCCCGCGTCGCTGACCAGTTGAGCCTCGGCCGCTCGATCGACGACACCCTCGGCGAACTCGCCGAACGCCTCCCCTCCCGCGAACTGGTCGTCCTGGTCACCACCTTGGTCCTCTCCAACAAGGCGGGCGGCTCGGTCGTCAACTCCCTCCGGAACCTCACCCAGACCCTGGAGGACCGCAAGGAAACCCGCCGCGAGGTCCGCACGATGCTCTCCGAGGTCAACGCGACCGCCTTCACGGTGCCTCTTCTAGGCCTCGGCTCGCTCCTCCTCATCAACTCCTCGAACGAGGGCGCCCTGGCCCGGGTGACCGGCTCCCCGGTCGGCCAGATCCTCGTCCTCATCGCCATGGGCCTCTACACGGTCGGCTTCTTCGTCATCCGCAAACTCGGCAAGATCGAAGTGTGAGGGGGAGTTACGTTGCTGGCCTTGCTCCTCGCACTCCTGTCGGGCCTCGCCGTCGCGGGCCTCCTCTTCGGCATCCGCATGCTCCGCGCGGAAGCCAAGCTCCCCGGCGACCTGGCCCTCGCCCTGGAAGTCGGTTCCACCCGCGTCTCGCAGGCCGACTCCGCGGTCGACCGCCTCGGCATGCGCTTCGCGCCCCTCGTGCTCCGCCTGATGGGCCCGCGCCGCGTCGACGCCAAACGCCGCCGTATCGACATGGCGGGCAACCCCGGCGGACTGACCCTGGACCGTTACGCGGCCCGCCGCGCGGTCTACGGCATCTTCGGCGTCGTACTCGGCCTGGTCTTCTACACCAACGGACAGCTCCTGTTCGCGGCCCTGACCCTGGCCTTCGGCCTGCTGGCCGCCGACGCCCTCATCTGGCAGGCCATCCGCGACCGCAAGGAGGTCATCGACCGCACCCTCCCCGACTTCCTCGACGTCCTCGCGGTCGTGGTCTCGGCGGGCCTCGGCTTCCGCCAGGCCCTGGACCGCGTGGCGGACCACTACGAGGGCCCGTGGGCGGACGAGTTGAGGATCACCCTGCGCCAGATGGACATGGGCGTAAGCCGCCGCCAGGCCTTCGACGAGCTGCGCAAGCGCAACTCGTCGGAGCAGGTGGCCCAGTTCGTCTCGGCCCTCCAACAGGGCGAGGAGTTGGGTTCCCCCATCGCGGACACCCTGATCCAACTGGCCACGGACATGAGGCGAACGGACGCCCAGAACTCCCGCCGCAGGGCCGCGAAAACGATCCCCAAGGCGACGATGGTCACGCTGGTCTTCATGCTCCCGGCGACGATGATCCTGATCGCGACGGGGATGTTCTTGGGCTCGGGAACGAACTTCGGCTCGATTTTGGGACGTTGAGATGGCAGGGCTTTGGAAGCGGGCCTGGTCTGGAGCGCCCCTTAAGGGGCGCGGGGAACTGCGCGCTCAGCCACGACGGACCGGCAGTGTCGGAACTGCCTCACCCCATCAGGGGCGCGGGGAACTGCGCGACCAGCCACGACGGACCCGCAGCCGCCCAACCGCCGGAGGCACCCGCGGGGAACTGCGCGACAAGCCACAACGGACCCGCAGCGTCCAAACTGCCAAGGGAGCCGCAGGCTATTTCGCTGAGGACGCGGAGGCACCAAGCGTCCGCCTACAGCTAAACGCCCTACAGGCCCTATGCCGCCAGGCATTCGCGGTCCGCCTGACCCTGATCGCAATCGGCGCCCCCTTCGCGATGGCCAACGCGACACAAGGCCCACCCCGCTACGGCGTACTCGCCGCAGCCGTACTCGGAGTCATGGGCTCATACGCCATGCTCCGAGACTGGGACCGCTTCGCCCCCCGCCTCCTGGCCCACCCCACCCTCATGGCCGTGGACCTGATCTTCGGCGCGATCCTCCTGCTGACGGCATCCCCGGCCTCCCCCCTCGCCTACGCAGCCGTCTGCACCCCCCTCCTCTCCGGCCTCCTCTACGGCTGGCGCGGCTCCGGCATCTTCACCGGCCTCCAACTCATCGTCCTGCTCACGGTGTTCAGGGCCTGGGAACACCGCCCCGGCACAGGAGCCAGCACCCTCCTCATCGCCGGCTTCTGCATCGCGGCCGGCATCATCGGCGTAACCCTGCGCAATCTGATGTTCCACTTCGGCACCGCAAGCCAGGCACTCGCGGAGGCCAACTCCCGCCTCGCGGTGGCGGAGGCAGTCGAGTCCGAACGGGCGCGTTTGGCCCGCGAGATGCACGACTCGGTGGCCAAGACCCTGCACGGCCTGGCCCTGGCGGCAGAGGCCCTCGCGGTCTCCGCCGACCACGCCACGGACCCGCGCGCGTTGAAGGACCAGGCGACGGCGGTGGCAGGGGCGGCCCGCCGAGCAGCGGCGGAGTCCCGCGACCTCCTGACAGACCTACGCCACCACACAGCCCTGTCGACCCCACCCACAGACCTGCGAACGGAACTGACGGCAAGACTGGACGACTTCGAATCCCGTACGGGCATCAGGCCGACCCTCGCCTACCGGGCAGCCCCCACCCTCGTACTCCCTCCCGGAACCCCTCACCAACTCCTAGCCATCCTCTCGGAGGCACTGGAGAACACGCACCGCCACGCGACGGACGCGACGGAGGTGGAGGTAACCCTCGATGTCGAAGCCGAAGCCGAGGTCGACGCCGAAACCGACGCCTCGACCCTGCACCTGACCGTACGAGACGACGGAACCGGCACGTCCGTATCCCTAGATGACGTACAACACCTAGCGAAATCCGGCCACTTCGGTCTGCTGGGAATGCTGGAGCGCGCAACGTCGATCGGCGCGGGCATCGAGCTGCGCCGAGGCGAGCACGGAGGCACGGAGGTCAAGGTGGACCTCCCCCTGACAAAGCCGGGCACCCCCCTGCCCGTACCCCCCTCACACACGCCCCAAGAGGAGGCCGCACATGCCTGACCAGGCACTTCCCGGCCCGCCCTTACGAGTGCTCGTGGCCGACGACAACCCGGTCGTACGGGCGGGCCTCGCCGCCCTGCTCGACGCCCACCCCGACATCCGGGTCGTCGCACAGGCGGCGAACGGAGCGGAGGCGAAAGCGTCCGCTTGTCGCGACCGCCCCGACGTGGTCCTGCTGGACGTACGCATGCCCGGCACCGACGGCCTGACCGCGCTGCCCTCGCTGGCGCGCCTGGCGCCGGTGATGATGCTGACGTACAGCCGTGAACCCGAGGTGGTGGCGGAGGCGTTGCGCCTGGGTGCGGTGGGTTATCTGGTCCACGGCGAGTTCACGGCGGAGGAACTGATCACGGCGGTACGGGACTTGAAGGACCGTAGGCCTACGTTCACAGCGTCCGCCGCGGCTGTCGTTTCGGACGCGACTGTCTCGAATTCGGTGGTCCCCGAATCCGCCTCTGAAACTGTCTCGGAATCGCTCAGCGTTTCGTACGAACCGAACGAATTCTCTTCGCACGTGCAACCAGTTATGGCACAGTCGTCAAAGGCCCGACTCGCCTACGCGGCGGGGCTCCACGGCCGCGACGACAACGGACGGGATTTCGGACTGAGTTCACGGGAGATGGAGGTCATGGATCTCATCGCGGCCGGCATGAACAACCGCCAGATCGCCGCCACCTGCTTCATCAGCGAGAAGACCGTCAAGAACCACATCAACCGCATCTTCGCAAAGCTGCACAGTTCTTCGCGCAGCGAAGCGATCGCTTATTGGCTGGGTACGGCTCACGGGGGGTGGAACCGATGACTCCAGACCTGGGAAGTTGGGTCCCTGGGCCCACCCGGAGTGGGCGGGGTGTCACGTACGGTGCGCGGGACGGAAGTGGTGTTGTTGGACGGGAGGACAGCGGCCATGGTGGCGAAGATGTCGATGCACGGCGTCAAGCGCGGGCTCGGGACGTGGAGGCGGACCGTTGTCTCCCGGATGCGGGGGAGCGAGCGGGATCGCGGGGCGGGCTTCGTGGAGTATGCGGGGCTGATGATTCTGATTGCGGGGATCTTTACGCTGATCGACGGGCTGGGCTTGGACGGGCTCATCTCGCAGGCGATTTTCGACGCCGTGAACGACGTCATCGGAGGCTGACGGCTCGACGACACTTCGGCGACCGAGGGCAGACTCTCCCGATCTACATATGGCTGACGGCGATTCTGCTCTTCGCTGCTGTCGCACTCTTTGTGTTTGCCCAAGCGGCGTTCGCTCGCAACGGAGCTCAATCTGCGGCGGACGCCGCTGCGTTGGCGGCTGCCCAGGAAGATCGCGACGAGCTGATGGAGGGCCTGGAAGGCGCCATCGGCGTAGACGACAACTGGCTGGACTGGCTCGATCCGAATGAGGCCACCGGGGTCGGAGCCCAAGCCGCAGCCGAGCAGCTGGCCGCCCAGAACGACGCGACCGTCCTGGCCATCGAGGAGTGGGCCGAGGGCGACTCTCCTGGATACCGGGTGGAGATCGAGACGAATTACACGGTCGGAGAGTCGATCATTCCGGGCACGGAGGACATGCAGGCCACGGCCGATGCCGTGGCCATCATCAAGCCCCGCTGCGACTTTGAGGTACCCGACGACCCCACGGACATCGTCGAACTCAACTGTGACGGCGAACCCATCGAGATCGACCCCGAAGATTTCGTTTTGGACGACCTTCCCGACGCATCCGTGCTGTTCTCTGTGCAACTGGCTGAGTGAAAGGAAGCCGGACCGATGAATCTTCGGCACACCATGAAGGGCCGCACGGTACTGACCGCGGTGGCGATCACGACTGGGCTGGTCCTTACGGTGGCCGGTTGCGGTGGGGGTGGTGACGACCAGCCCGACAAGGCAGCGTCGTCCGCCCCGGCCAAGGACGACGACAAGGGCGACGACCAGGGTAAGGAGTCCGAAGCCGCCGAGCCGGACCAGGTGCTTGCCGAGGCCACGGGCGACGGCATCACGCTGAAGGTCACCTCTGCCACGCGTGACGACGGGGGATTCGTGACCGTTGAGGGCACGGTGACGAACGGCAGCAGCGGGTCATGGGTGGCGGCCGACTGGAGGGGCGACGAGCGTGAACTCGCCAAGAACGGCGGGTCCGTCGCGGGGGCGAGCCTCGTCGACCAGGAAGGCAAGAAGAAGTACCTCATCCTTCGCGATACCGAAGGACGGTGCCTGTGCACCAGGTTCAGCGGGGCTCTTCGGCAAGGCGAATCGGCAGACTGGTACGCCCAGTTCCCTGCCCCGCCGGAAGACACCACCAAGGTCGACTTCCAGGTCGGCGCCCTGCCCCCGGCCTCCATCGAACTCACCGAGGGCGAGTAACCATGCCGCTCCCCTCATCCCTACGGATCACCGCAACCACAGCTACCGCCCTCGTCTTCATGACCCCTCTGACCCCCGTGTACGCCGACGAAGGCGACCCCAGCGAACCCCCGGGCAGCGTCACCACCCCCCAAGCACCGGAGGTGGCCGCCAACAGCCCCGGCCTGAAGCTCGCCGACGGTGCGACGCTCGCGCCCGCGCGGGTGCTGGACATCAAGTCGGTCGTCGAAGACCTGGGTGGCGAGGAACGTCGCGAGGACACGAACGAGGACGTGACGTTCGCGCTGCAGGCGGAGGTGCTGTTCCCCAAGGACAGCTCGAAACTGAACCCCGATGCCCGGTCACGTATCCAGGCGATCGCGGAGGAGATCAAGGCGCAGAAGGCGACGAAGGTCCGCGTCTTCGGCTTCACGGACAACCTCGGCTCGTACGCCCATGGTGTGACCCTCTCCAAGAACAGGGCCGAGGTGGTCCACGACGAACTGGCAGCCGCCGGCCTGGGCCCGGACGTCACCTTCGAGGTACGCGGCTACAGCGAGGACTACCCCATCGCAGACAACACCTCAGAACAGGGCCGCCGCAAGAACCGCCGAGTCGAGGTGACGTTCCCGAAGGGCGACTGAGCGGCGCTGACGCGTCGGCCGGTCGGGTTGGGCTGCTCGCAAGCCATGCCGCCGCGAGTTGCCGGGACGCGGGCGAGGGCCTACGTCAGCTGATCAAGTTGCCGTAGGGACCGCCCGCTTCTTGGCCAGTGTCGTGCTTCCACGTCCCGAGTAAAGGGCGCTCCGCTGCGCTACGCGTCGGCTACGCCGATCGACCTCCGGCCGACCCTTGACTCGGGCCGCTCCAGCACGGGTCAGAAGCGAGCGGGCGGCCCGAGGAAGGGTGTCCCGGGTCGGCCGAGGGTGCGGTGGGGAACGGGGTCACCCGGGGGGGCGTGGGCGCACTCGCGCCTCGCCAGCACGCCGGGCCGGCTCAGCGGCCGACGGCCGGGTGGGTAGGTGAGCTACGGAAAATGTGACACTGAAGGGGTCAAGTGTCACACTTTCCCGTAACCGGTCCGGGGCCCGGGGCGGGCGGCTGAATCGCCGCAACTCCGAAGCAACCAGGGCGGGTTCAGGCCGACAGGTCCGAGCGGGGAGGCCCGCAACGACCGCCCGGGGGATGATTGGAAGGTTTGGAACAGGTGGAGCCCCCGAGGGATGTCCCAAAACTTCCCGTTACTGCCCGACTGGACCCGTGCGGTCGAGGAGCAGTACTCAAGGGTCAACTGGCCCGGTATGCGTGCCCTTCCGGACCCGCGCTTCCCTCGTAGCCCTGCGCGGCACGTTCCTTCGCAGCCATGGGCTCGGCCTCACCGAAGGCCTCCACGGCCTCCTCCTGAACCTCGGCGGCGGGCGAGCCGATCTCCGCCTCCTTCTTCTGGAGCAGTTCCTCGAGCAGATCGCGCTGAATCTGCCGCTCCACCGCCGCGCTGACATACGCCGAGAACCCGCGCGCCCCCACCCGCGCCTTCACCGCGGCGACGAGGCCCGCGGGCATGGACACGCGGACCCTGACCTTCCGGGCCGGGCCCTCACCCTTGCCGCGCTGTTCGGTGACGTTCATGTCCCCAGCCCACCATGGAAGTTGCCGGGGCTGGGCCGTTCGGCTCGGCATCACCGGATTGGGGATCCAAGACGCGCGACAACGGTGGCTACAGCCCGTCGAGTGGCCGATGCGGCTGACGTCACTCTGTCGGGCCGGTGACGAGCCGGCGGCCGTTACAGTTGCCGTCGAAAGACGGGGGCGGCTGTGGACTTCGGGGTATTGGGCCCGCTGACCGTGTGGCGGGCCGGCGTACCGCTGGAACTGGGCACGCCGAAAGGGCGGGTGCTCCTGGCGGTCCTGCTGTGCCGGCTGGGCCGGCCGGTCCCCGATGATGCGCTGGCGGAGGCGCTCTGGGGCGAGGGGCAGCCGAAGAGTGCCGCCAAGAACGTGCAGACCTACGTCCACCGACTCCGGCAGCACCTGGGGGATTCAGGACGCATCACCAGGGAGGGCCAGGGCTACCTGCTGCGTGCCGACCGTGACGAGCTGGACGCGGCGCGTTTCGAAAGGCTGCGGCGGCGCTGCACGCGTACTCACAGGTTGGCCTCGCTCATCTACAGGCGGGCAGGCCAGAGGCCGCGGTAGAGGTCCTCACGGAGATCGTCGCCGGGGCGAGGAAGCAGGGAATCCGGGCCCTGATCGCGCGGGACACCTACTGGCTCGGCCAGGCGCAGCTCGCGCTCGGCCGTCAGGCGGAGGCTGAGGAGTCGTTCACCGAGCTGACCGCGTATGCCCGGGAGGTCGGGTCATCGGGCGTGTTCTACACGGCCCACGCCTGGGGCTGTCTCCACCTGGCCCGAGGTGAGTACGCCGACGCGCGTCGCCGTCTCCTCGAAGGCGTCGAGGTCGCGCGTGCACTCCATGACCCCATGTTCGAGACCCGTGTTCTCATCGACCTGCTCGATCACCGCCTGTACGACCGCCATGATCTGCGAGTCGCGATCGGCCAGGGGGAGCACGCGGTCGAGGTGGCCCGGGGTATCGACTACCCGTACCTGCTCGCGGGTGTGCTGGAAAGGCTCGCCCGGCTGCGGGCTGCGGCGGGAGACGACACCGCTGCGAGACACCTGGCCGACGAGGCGGCTGCCGTTTCTTGTGGGGCAAACGACCGGCACACTCAGCGACCGAGCCGGTCTACTGTGCCCGTCATACAGGGCTGACACCGGCCGTGGCGGGCGCGCATGAAGCCGCTCTGGCATGTCCGGCCGTGTGGTCGGTCATTTCTGGAAACCATCGACTGTTCCAAGCTGCCGTATCGGACAGCTCTCGTTACCAGTGAGGTAGTAGTAGTGCACAAGGGACGTATCGTGTTCGCGGCTGCTCTGGCCACCATGGGGCTCGGGCTTTCGGCCTGCGCCGGCGACGGGGGAGAGCCGGTGGCGCAGGATTCGCCGGCGGCGTCAGCCCCGGCCCCGGCCTCGTCCGCGCCGAGCAGCGAGAGCCCGACTGCCGACAGCGGCGACGACAGTGCCCCGCCGGCCGAGGGTGACGTCGCCGCGCCGGGCACGGAACTCAAGGTCGGCGACAGGGCTGTCCTGCCCTTCGAGTACACGAGCGAGAAGAAGGGCACCATCGCCGTAACCGTCACAGCGATCGAGAAGGGCGCCGAGGCCGACATGGCCCCCTTCGGTGAGAAGGCAAAGGGAATGACGCCCTACTTCATCAAGATGAAGGTGGAGAACGTCGGCGGCACCGACCTGGCCTACGCGTCGCTGAAGCTGGACGGTGTGCTGGAAGGTGGCGCCGGGACGGGCGTCGTACTGTTCGGTGACATCCCGGGCAAGTGCGACCGCGAGGCCGCGCCCACCGAGTTCACCACCAAGGGCGCGTCGTACGAGACCTGCGCGCTCAGCGCCACGAAAAGCTCGCCCATCATCGGCGCCTCGTTCAAGGAGGGCGACGCGTACCGCGAAAGCCCGGTCGTCTGGACCAACTGAGAATCGGCGCCTGGCCTGCACCTCGCCGGCCCGACCGCTGCAGCCGGTCCAGGCCGCCCTCGCCCGGCCGGCCATGTCGGGTCTTCAAAGTCCCCCGTCGAGGTCGAGCAGCAACGTCGTATCGTTGACCAAGCCCGTGGCTCCCCAGTGATCCTTCTGCGTAGACGCCGCTACGGTCGGCTCTCCACGCCGTGAGCCGTTAGTAGCCCTACCAGTGCGTCTACGGCCTCGGCAGCGTTCGGAGTGGCGAGTACGAGTACGGGGTCGGGCTTCCGGAGAAGGAGGCCGCTCCAGACCCGGAAGGAGGGACGGCCCTCCGGCCCACCGGTGTCGAAGGAGATGGACCCCGTCAGCTCGTGCACGTTGGGTTGTGTGCCAGGCGTCCAGAACGCGGGGCTGTCCTCGAACCGAAGATAGTTGTGGCTGGTGAACGGATACCACTGGCTCAACGCGCTCGCCCTGGCGGCCAGCACCAACTCCTCTGCGACAGGAGGAACACAGGAATCGGCTCCTCGCACTGTGGCGTCGGCGGACCGCGCGCATTCCTCCATCCAGTCCCAGGCAACTGCCAGCGACCACGGGGCGTTCGTCTCCATCCGCCAAGTCTGCCCCGATGCACGGGCGGTCGCGTTTGCTACGAGTGGGATGATCTTGACGGGACTGGCCTCGAAAGGTGCCCTGGACGTAATGACCGAGGCGGTTCAGAGCCCTGCTCGGGTGAACGTCAGGTGCATGACCCCGCTCGGCGAGGAGGTGGCCTCGACCTCGTAGTCCTTCTGGAGGTCCTCCAGTCCGTCCCAGAGGCGTGAGCCGCGGCCGAGCAGGATCGGGACCACCACGACGTGCATGTGGTCGATGAGCCCGGCGGCGAGGAAGTCGCGGATCACGGTGGCGCCGCCGCCGATGCGTACGTCCTTGCCGTCCGCGGCCTCCCGAGCCGTCTCGAGCGCTTTGGCGGGCGACGTGTCGAGGAAGTGGAACGTCGTGCCGCCCTCCATCTCGATCGACGGGCGGGTGTGGTGGGTCAGGATGAAGGTCGGTGTGTGGAAGGGCGGGTTGGGCCCCCACCACCCCTTCCACTCCGGGTCCTCCTGCCATCCGGGGTAACCGAACTTCCCGGCGCCCATGATCTCCGCGCCGATCCCGGGCTCGAACCGCCGCGCGAAGGCGTCGTCGAGCCCGCGACTCCCGCCGGGTTGGCGGGTCTTCTCGTGCCAGAACCCGGTGGCGAACATCCACTCGTGCAGCCGCTCCCCGGCGTGGCCGAACGGCGCGTCACGGCTCTGGGGCTCACCGGTGCCGAAGCCGTCGAGCGAGATGGCGAAGTTGTGGACGCGGGCGAGTGACATGGCTGGCGACTCCTTTGTCTCCTGCTGGTCGGGCTACGTCTGTCTCCTGCTGGTCGAGCTACGTCGGACCAGCTCGGTCATGAAGCGATGATGACCGCACCGCTGTCATGACGTCCAATGCCAATTCATTCCAGGTCTCATAGATAAACTTAATTAATGCTGAACCTGACTCACCTCAAAGTGCTGGAGGCGGTCGCCCGCCTTGGATCGGTGACCGAAGCGGCGACGGAGCTGCATTACTCCCAGCCGTCGGTCAGCCACCACCTGGGGCGGCTGGAAGCCGCCACCGAGGCCAAGCTCATCCAACGAGTGGGCCGCGGTATCCGACTCACCCCCGAAGGCGAACTCCTGGCGCAGCGGGCCACCGAGATCCTGGGACGAGTGGACGCCGCATCTGTGGAACTGGCCGCCCGCGTGGGGCTCCGTGCCGGACGAGTACGACTCGCAGGTTTCCAAACGGTCCTCAGCACCCTCGTCCCGAAGGCAGCCACCGAGCTGTCCCGCAGGCACCCGGGAATCGAGTTGAACCTCGTCGATGCCCACCCGGTCGAGGGCCTGCAGATGCTGCGCTCGGGGCATGTCGACATCGCCTTGATATTCCGGCATGCCGACACTCCGCTGGAGGAGGACGGCTTCCGGCTCACCCACCTGCTGGACGACCCCCTCTACCTCGTCAGCGACCAGCCCGACCAGCGTCTCGAAGACCACCGTGACTCCGCATGGGTCGGCGGCTGCGAACGCTGCCGAGCCGCCACGATCACGGCATGCGAACGCGCCGGCTTCTCACCACGTATGGCCTACTCCTGCGACGACACGGTCGTCTCCCAGGCGCTGGTAGCCGCCGGCATGGGTGTCGCCATCCTCAACGGATTGGCGTTGCAGGCCCACCGGGCGCCGGGCATCCACACCACACTGCTCCCCGGCAACGCCCGCCGCATCTACGCCGCCACCTACGGCGACCCACCAGACCCACCCGCCACAACCGCACTGATCGAGATCCTGGCATCACAGTCCCCACCACCGAACCGGGCCGAGGCGGAAGAGCCGACGCCGATCAGCCGATCCAGCACGAGTGCAGTTCGCCGCTGAGGAGCACTGGCTCCAACGAGAGCGATGCCGCACGGCGGCCGTCGCCCGCGCGGCGACCCGCACGATCTTGCGTACGCACGGAGCGCATGACCTGACGGACGCGGCGGTCCAAGTGGTGAGCGAACTGACCGCCTGTGCCTGCCAGTTCACGCCCGCGACGGACGTCTACCTGTGCCTCCGCTACAGGGAGGGAGTTCTCCGGGTGATCCTTTACGACGGTCACCCCCGCCACTCGCACCCTCGCCTGGCGGCGGCCTGCGACGCGAGACGCCGTGCAGCCCTGCGGGTACTGGCCTGCGTGGTCCGGGCATGTGGCGGTGACTGGGGCTTTGGGGAGGCCCGCGAGCGGGGCGCGGGACGCGCATGTGGGCGATGCTGCCGGTGAAGGGTGCGAGGGCCTACGTGGGACAGGGGCACACCTGTGGGTGACGCCGACTGGAAAACCGAACGGATCGCCCGCGCGGGTGCCTACGGTTTCGGCGTGCCCGAACCCTATGTGATCGAGCTTGAACCAGAAGTGAGGTTCTGGCTCAAACTCTCTCTCCCCAGCACTACCGGCAGGCCGAGGAGAAGGCTGAGATCCTCTTGTCGTCACCGACCACGCTCGGTGAGCCGCACTCCCGTAATCCGGGTGAGGGCGTGCGCGAGCTGCGGTTCATCCAGGACGGCAATGCCATACGGGTGACGTACTGGCTGGCCCCTGAACGGCGCATCGTCCTGCTGACGGTCTTCAGAAAGACCCGGATGCGGGAGGAAGCAGAGGTCAAGCGTGCCAAGCAAGCGAAGGTGCTGTGCGAGGCAGAGCATGGTCCCGCGCACGACGAGTTCACGCGCGATTTCCGGGAGGAACTGTGAACCACACCCGCTGGAGACTGGCGCGCGAACGCAAGGCCGCCGAGGGATACACCGAGCCCCCGGAGGTCGTGGCCGAGCGGGAGCAGATCCGGTTGGCGCATGACCTGGGGCAGCTCGTGTACGACCGGCGTACGGCCTTGGGGCTCTCGCAGTCGGCGCTGGGGGAGCGACTCGGGATGACTGCCGACGACGTGGAGGCCGTCGAACTGGGCGGGCTGCTGCCCGTTACCGCCGACCTGCTCGTCAGGCTGGCCGTGGCCCTCGAAGTCACCGTGGACGTCCACGTGGTGTCCGACGGGCACAACACGGTGGCGTTCGGCGAACGGGCCGCGTAGCAGCTGGCGTTGGGGTCACCCGGTCCGGGAGCCGGAGCCTGTCGGCGCCACATACCGCCCTGTTCCCATCGGTGTCGTCTCCATCTCCCTTGTGGGGCAGGTGAGTTGATCACGCGTGCGGCAATGGGGCGATTGCGCCACGTCGGTACGTCTGCGCTCGGCGCAAAATCAGTTGTTCATGTCGTGATCTCGGGTTAGGAAGAGGTCATGACTGCTCTCGGTGCCGTGTTCCGCCCTCAGTTGCCGCCTGAAAAGTTGCGAGACGTCGCCCGTGCCGCCGATGCGGCGGGACTCGAAGAGCTCTGGCTCTGGGAGGACTGTTTCCTGGAGGGCGGGATCTCCACCGCGGCCGCCGCGCTTGCCTGGAGTGAGCGGCTGCGGGTCGGGATCGGGCTGCTGCCCGTGCCTCTGCGGAACGTTGCCGTCACGGCCATGGAGACCGCCACGCTCGACCGGCTGTTCCCCGGTCGCTTCACGCTGACCGTCGGGCACGGGGTGCAGAGCTGGATGGGGCAGGTGGGGGCGCGGGCCGAGTCGCCGGTCACGTTGCTACGTGAGTATCTCGATGCGCTACGGGACCTGCTGCGCGGCGAGCGCGTCACCACCGACGGGCGGTACGTGAAGCTGGATGACGTCGCCCTCGACTGGCCGCCGCCCACCGCCCCCGAAGTTCTCGCCGGTGTCACCGGTCCGCGCTCGCTGCGCCTGGCCGGCCAGGCCGCCGACGGTACGCTGCTCACCGCCAGCACCCCGCCGGAGGGCGTACGGAAGGCTCGCCAACTCATCGACGAGGGGCGGAAGTTGGTCTCCCGCACCGACCCCCACCGCATCGTCGTCTACCTCCTCACCGCCACCGGCCCGGACGCCCAGGCCCGCCTCAAGGCCGAACTCACCGCCGAGGGCGAGGACAAGATCCCCGGCCTCGGAGCCGCCGGCGACGCCGACACGGTCGCCCAGGGCGTACAGCGCCTGATCGATGCTGGAGCCGACACCGTGATCCTCCAGCCCACCGCCGACGAACCGGACCCCGAGGGCTTCGTCCGGTTCGTCGCGGAGGACGTACGGCCACTCGTTCCGTAGGGCAATCACCCATGGGCCCATGGGGCAGCTACGAGCCGTGACGCGGGAGTTCCGTCGTCGTGGCCGGAAAAATCCAGTCGCCGGCCGAGACGACCTGCTGCCACGATCAGCCCCATGAGCCAGTCAGCCCACTCACCCGAGTCACCCCAGTCACCCACCACCTTCGAAGACCTCGTCGCCGAAGCCGAAGCCGCGCCCACCGAGGGCTGGGACTTCTCCTGGTTCGAGGGGCGGGCCACCGAGGCGCGCCCGTCGTGGGGCTACGCGAGGGCTATGGGGGAGCGGCTGGCGAAGGCCGAAGCCGCGCTCGACATTCAGACCGGTGGCGGCGAAGTCCTCAACTCGGCGGACCGGCTCCCGCCGCTCATGGTCGCCACCGAGGGCTGGCCGCCGAACGTCGCCAAGGCCACCGCCCTGCTCCGCCCGCGTGGCACGGTCGTCGTCGCTTCGCCGGAGGACGCCCCGCTGCCGTTCGCGGACGAGACGTTCGACCTGGTCACGAGTCGGCACCCGGTCGCCCCGCAGTGGGCCGAGATCGCGCGTGTCCTCAGTCCGGGCGGTACGTACTTCGCCCAGCACGTGGGCCCGCGGAGCGCCTACGAAGTGGTCGAGTACTTCCTCGGCCCGCAACCGCAGGGGCAGGGCGCCGACCGCCACCCCGACAGCGAGCGCGCCGACGCCGAAGCCGCCGGGCTGGAGATCGTCGACCTGCGGGCGGAACGGCTGCGGATGGAGTTCTACGACATCGGGGCCGTCGTGCACTTCCTGCGCAAGGTCGTGTGGATGGTGCCCGGCTTCACCGTCGACCAGTACCGGGACCGGCTGCGCACCCTGCACGAACAGATACAGGCGGAGGGCCCGTTCGTGACCCACAGCGCCCGCCAGCTCATCGAGGCCCGCAAACCGTGAACCGGGGGTTCAGGTCTCGTCCCGCAGGCCCAGCCGCAGGTGCTCCACGTGATGCAGCGCCTGGTCCAGCAGCTCCGCGACATGGTGGTCGTACAGCGCGTACACGATCGACCGGCCTCGCCGCTCACCCGTGACGAGCCCGAGGTTCCGCAGCAGCCGGAGCTGATGCGAGCAGGCGGACTGCTCGAGGCCCGCCGCCTCCGCGAGTTCGCCGACCGCGCAGGGGCCCTCCTGGAGGCGGGCCAGTATGCGCAGCCGCGAGGGAGTGGCCAGGGCCTGGAGCGTGGCGGCGACGTCCACGGCGCCCACGGCGTCCAGACGTTCGCGGGTGCTCTTCTCATCCACTCCGTGGCCCATGACGTCATCGTAACGACGCGGCCGGACAAGCGGTCGAAACCGTCGCAGCGGTCGAGAAGTGGTCGAGCGGTGGTCGACAAGCTGGCTGGTTATGCGTGCGGGCCGACTGTCACCTTCCCCACCACCAACTCCGCACTGGCCTCGAGGACTTCACCCACCCGATCCACCTGCTCCCTCAGCTCCCGCTCCTGCGCCGCGCTCAGCCGCCCCAGGGGCTCCACCGTGACCGTCGTCCGCTTGCCCTGCCGCCGCTGGTGCCAGACGCCGGCGACCACGCCGTCGACGAGCAGCACGGGATAGTTCCCCGCCTGCCCGCCCGCCAGCGCCCGCTGGTACGCGGCTCCGGGGAACATTCGCTCCCGTGGCTGCGCGGCGATGGCGTACGCGTCGAAGTACGGCAGCAGGCGCACCCCGCACACGCCCTCCGACGGGAAGCCGGTGTCGCCCGCCACGACCCAGGCGGGCGACCCTTCGAAGTCGACCTCCTCGATCCCACCGGAGGCAGCCAGGGCGGCGAACAAATCGGCGGCCCAACTCTTCGGACCGGCAACCCACTTGGCGAAATGCTGAGGGGTGGCCGGACCGTACGCGTGCAGATAGTGGCGTACGAGCGTGGCGAGGGCCTCCTCCGCGGGCAGCGGCTCGAAGCGTGGCGGGCGGGTGTACGTAGCCTTGCGGCCGCGGTTGGGGGCGAAGCACAGGGCGCCGGACTGGCCCGCCCGGTGCATCACCTGGCGCCAGCGCGGCCACTTGCCCTGGAACGCCTCCATCACCAGGTCACCGGCCCAGGGCCCGGTGCGCGCGACGACTTCCTCGGTCAGTTCGTCGATGGTCAGCTGCTTCCCGTCGAGGGCGTCACCGATCGCGGTGACCACCTCGTCCTCCTGCGCGGGCGTCATCCGCACATCCGGTGGGAACGGGCTCGGGCCTTCGGGGATCGCGGTCAACGCGGCGCTCCAGAAGGGGAGTTCGGCGGATGCGAGGAGGTGGATCGTGCCGCGCGGGCCGTACGTCTTCACCACGCTGCGGTCGTCCCACAGGGCAGCGCGTACGTCCTGCCGGGTGGCGCCGCCGAGTCGTAGGCCCACGGAGAGTTCGGCCGCGGAGAGGACCTGCGCGTGGGTGGCGAGCAGGGTGGCTACGACCTCGGCGGGTGGTGTGCCGGGCGGTGCGGGCGTACGCAGCAGTTGTCGCCCATAGCGGCGTGCGCTTGCCTCGTCCCAGGTGATCCTCGAAGTCATGGTGGCGACGCTAGTCCCGAACGAGGTCAGTTTCTGTCCTCTTTGCTGCGCTGCGCGCGGGCGGGACCCGGAAGGCCCGCTCAGAAGTCCCGTACGGTGACCCGCACCCCGGGCCGCAGGCCCCACCCCTCCATCGCGCCGGCTTCCGCCTCCAGCACGTGCCGGGCCCGGAACCTGGGCCGTCCGATACGTCCCGGAGGCATCGTCCGCACCGCCAGGACACGTAACTCCCGGTCCAGGTACGCGACATCGATCGCGAACCGCATGCCCACCGTGTGCACCGCGCTCGCGGGCGTCAGCAGGAGGGCACCTTCGATTCCGTCGCGGCCGAGGAGGCCGTGGCGTCGGGCGCGGCGGGACTCGGCGAGTTCCAGGGGGATGGGGGTCGGGGTGTCCGGGGTGGTGAAGGTGGGCATGGCTGCGAAGTTAGCGACTGGCGTCAAGTGGGGTTGGTGGGTGGTTCACCCTTGTGGAGGACTCCGGAGAACATGTCACCGAAGACCCCGCAAGCGGTCAGAAACCCCTGAATTCCTCCTCATCCCACTCGTTCTCCTTGGATTCCGTTGTGATTCGGCCATGATCAGGCCCTGAATGAACGTCTCCGCACCCACCCCGGCGTTGTCGGACGGTTTCGGAGAGTAGTTATCTCATGCAGATGCACGCAGCAGCACTTACGAAGGGTTATGGTGGAAACCCCCCCTCGGGCCGGTCCGTCTCCCCCCCACGGACCGGCCCGTTTTTTGTCCACATCCGGGTGGGGCTGGGTGTGGTCGCCCCCGCCGCCCTTACCCATCCCATCCCGGGGCGCTGCCCCGGACCCCCGCTGGGGGCTGCGCCCCCGGACCCCCGTTCGGGGCTCCGCCCCGGAACCCGTCAGGGGTGCGTCCACGGGCCCGTTCGGGGCTCCGCCTCGGAACCCGTCAGGGGTGCGTCCACGGGCCCGTTCGGGGCTCCGCCTCGGGCCCGTCGGCCTGGACGGCCTCGTCCTCAAGCGCCGGACGGGCTGATTGATGCGGGCCTGCGCTGACGAGGCTCGGCCGCGCCGGATCAGCCCTCGGGCGACCGGCCCGGCCCCGGCCGCACTCAGCGGCTGCGCCCACGGGCCCCGAGTGGGGGCTGCGCCCCCGGGCTGCGCCCCCGGGCTGCGCTCGGGGCTTCGCCCCGGACCCCCGTCGGCCTGGATGGCCTCGTCCTCAAGCGCCGGACGGGCTGGTTGGTGCCGGCCCGCGCTGACAAGGCTCAGCCGCCGCCGTTCCAGACTTCGGGCGATCGGCGCCGCCGCGCGGCTCAGGGCCGCGCCGAACCCGGACCTCGGGCGATGGCCACGCCAAAACAGCCCCTCTGGCTACCGCCACGCAAGATCAGCTCTCCAGGCGATGGCCCCGCTAGATCAGCCTCTCCGGCGGTCGCCGAGCAAGATCGGCCCGTCCGGCGTTTGCCGCGCAAAATTCAGCCCCTTGGGGGTCCCCCCAGCGGTAGCTGGGGGAGTTTGAGGAGCGGGGGTCCGGGGGCTGGCCCCCGAAACGGGGTCCGGGGCGGAGCCCCGAAGGGGGGGCGGGGGCGCAGCCCCGGCGGGGTCCAGGGGCGGAGCCCCTTGGTATGGGACGGGTAAGGGTGGCGGGGGCGGAAAACCGCCCCTCGGCCCGCGCGCAGGGCGCACACCCGGGTACCCCCAGCCCCCACAGCGGTAGGGTGTCGCCCTCGGGGGATCGCCATCTGCACGGAGGGGCTGACTAATAACGTGAACCTGCGCGACAACCTGCGCCGCTTGCTGCTCAGGGTCTACGCACGCAGGGTGGAGGTCCACCTCGACCACGACCAGGTGCCCAAGCACATCGGGGTCATCATGGACGGCAACCGCCGCTGGGCGAAGGCGGCGGGGAGCACCACGGCCCAGGGCCACCGTGCCGGCGCGGACAAGATCGAGGAGTTCCTCGGCTGGTGTTCCGAGACCGATGTCGAGCGTGTCACCCTCTGGCTGCTGTCCACGGACAACCTCGACCGGCCGCAGGAAGAGCTGGTCCCGCTGTTCGGGATCATCGAGAACGTCGTCCGCACCCTCGCCGCCGACGGCCGCTGGCGCGTCCATCACGTCGGTACGGCGGACATCCTGCCCTCGCATGTGCAGACCGCCCTCAAGGAGGCCGAGCAGTCCACGGCCCATGTCGACGGAATAGTGGTGAACGTCGCGATCGGCTACGGCGGCCGTCAGGAGATCGCCGACGCCGTCCGCTCGATGCTCCTCGACCACGCGGACAAGGGCACCTCCATCGAGCAGCTCGCCGAGAGTGTCGACGTCGACATGATCGGCAAACACCTCTATACGAGTGACCAGCCCGACCCCGACCTGGTGATCCGTACCAGCGGCGAACAGCGGCTGTCCGGATTCATGCTCTGGCAGACCGCGCACTCCGAGTACTACTTCTGCGAGGTCTTCTGGCCGGCCTTCCGCAAGGTCGACTTCTTGCGCGCCCTGCGTGACTACGCGGCGCGACACCGGCGCTACGGAGGCTGAGCCTCCGCCGGCAGCTCGCGGGCAACTCGTCGGAAAAGGGCCTGAACAGGGCGCGCTCAAGGGCGTACTCAACCGCGTACTCAGTAGGGACCCAGTGCGGACCCAGTGATGTATGTCATCTGGAGTTAACGCGCTCGCCGTCATATGCCGTGGCATGGCCGCGCCTCATCCAGGGCATAAGCCCTCCAGGTCGACACCCGAACCACGGGTGTCGTATCTCAGCGGACGGCACGGGGCCGTCCGCCCGGGAGGCCCTTTGCACCAGCCCGACCGTGCGGTCAGTACGGACGAAGCGGAGGGCCGGTCCTCGGCCCGTGCATCGGTGCCAGAGACCGGTCCAGTTCCTCTCCGTCGCTCCCCGACCTCATCCGAGGGGGTACGTCCTTCCGTGGTGACCAGCACAAAGCGCCGTATGCCAGACCGGCGCACCTATGTTCTCGACACCAGCGTCCTGCTGGCCGACCCGCACGCCATGAACCGCTTCGACGAGCATGAAGTAGTGCTGCCCGTCGTCGTGGTCACGGAACTGGAGGCCAAGCGGCACCATCCCGAACTCGGTTACTTCGCCCGGCAGGCCCTGCGTCTGCTCGACGACTACCGCGTGAAGTACGGCCGCCTCGATGCCCCGATTCCCATCGGGGACCTGGGCGGGTCGATCCGTGTCGAGCTCAACCACTCGGACCCCAGCGTGCTGCCCACGGGTTACCGCCTGGGGGACAACGACTCCCGCATCCTCGCGGTCGCCCGTAATCTGCAGGCCGAGGGATTCGATGTCACGGTCGTGTCGAAGGACCTGCCGCTGCGCATCAAGGCGTCCTCCGTCGGCCTCCTCGCCGAGGAGTACCGCGCGGAGCTCGCCGTCACGGACTCCTCCGGCTGGACCGGAATGTCCGAACTGACGCTGCCGGGTGAGCAGGTGGACATCCTCTTCGAGGAGGGGCATGTCTTCGTCCCCGAAGCCGCCGAGATTCCCGTGCACACCGGGCTGACGATCCACTCCGAGCGCGGCAAGGCGTTGGGCCGGATGACGGCCGAGGGCAACGTCCGTCTCGTACGCGGCGATCGGGAGGCCTTCGGTATCAAGGGGCGGAGCGCGGAGCAGCGTATAGCGCTGGATCTGCTGCTCGACCCGGACGTCGGGATCATGTCGATGGGCGGCCGGGCCGGCACCGGCAAGTCGGCGCTGGCCCTGTGCGCGGGCCTGGAGGCCGTGCTCGAGCGCCGGCAGCACGAGAAGGTGATGGTCTTCCGGCCGCTGTACGCGGTGGGCGGGCAGGAGCTCGGCTATCTGCCCGGCACCGAGGCCGAGAAGATGAGCCCGTGGGCGCAGGCGGTCTTCGACACGCTGTCGGCGGTCACCAGCCGCGAGGTCATCGAAGAGGTCACCGCGCGCGGCATGTTGGAGGTCCTGCCGCTCACGCACATCCGCGGCCGGTCCCTCCACGACGCGTTCGTGATCGTGGACGAGGCCCAATCCCTCGAGCGGAACGTCCTGTTGACCGTTCTGTCCCGCATCGGGGCGAATTCACGGGTCGTTCTGACCCATGATGTGGCCCAGCGGGACAATCTCAGGGTCGGTCGATACGACGGAGTCGTCGCCGTCATCGAGAAGCTGAAGGGGCATCCGCTCTTCGCGCATGTCACCCTCACCCGGTCCGAGAGGTCCCGGATTGCGGCACTGGTGACGGAAATGCTGGAGGACGGGCAGATCTGACCGAAGTGCTCAACTTCATAGCGGTTACGCGCTAGTTGGCGCCGTCCAGCAAAGGCAGTGAGCCTAGTTGGGCGGCGCCTCGGCGTGTGCGGGTTTCCGAATATCTCCTGGGCCAAACAAGGTGTGACCTTTCACACGCACCACAGAATTGCCTCCCGCCGTCGGGTTACGGCAGAGTCTCAGTCCTGTCAGGCCCCGCATACGACACACCTGTACCCCCAGCGGTACGGCACAACAGAAGCACCCCAAGAACTCCATACTGTCGTCGTATGCCGCCCGAGCACCAAGCGGCGCTCCCCGCAAGGGAGTTGCCCACCGGGCCCGCGCCTCCCGTGACCCCGCTGTTGGGAGGCCAGTGCCAGGGGCACGATTGCGTCCGCCAGGGTCACCGCGGCGGGCGATGCTGGAAGGAAACCGTGTGAGCCGGATTTCGGTCCGGGGATTCGCAGTGGCCTCGGCCACCGCGGTCACCACTGTCGGCAGTGTCGTCGGTGTTGCCTCGGGTAATACCACGCAGGCCCCGTCGGAAGACGCCGAGGCACTCGTCGGCAGCTCGACGTTCCTCGCGGACATTCCCGCGGGCCAGCAGGCCCAGGTGCAGACCGCGTCCCTGACACAGCAGGCGGACTCTCAGGCCATCGCGGCGGACGCCACCGCCAAGAAGGACGCCGAGGCAGCCGCGCGCAAGAAGGCCGCCGAGGACGCCGTCGCCAAGCAGAAGGCCGCCAAGAAGGCCGCGCAGGAGGCGAAGGAGCGCGAGGAGGCCAGGCAGGAAGCTGCCAGCCGTTCCGCGACGCGTGACCCGTCCAGCTTCGCGCCCCAGGCCTCGTACTCCGTCGCGGACATCCAGGCGATGGCGCGGCAGATGGTCCCCGCGGGCCAGTTCCAGTGCTTCAGCGCCATCGTCGACCACGAGTCCGACTGGAACTACCGGGCCGACAACCCCACCTCCGACGCCTATGGCCTCATGCAGGCGCTGCCGGGTTCCAAGATGTCCTCGGCCGGCGCCGACTGGGCGACCAATCCGGCGACCCAGATCAAGTGGGGTCTCAACTACATGGAAGACCGGTACGGCGGCCCGTGCGGGGCCTGGGAATTCTGGCAGGCCAACAACTGGTACTGACCCGCTCGTCGCTCAACCTCGCGGAGCCCCTCACCGTCCTTCGGTGAGGGGCTTTCCGCATGTACGGTCGGACGCGACAACTCCGGGGGGAGTGGTGGGCGGCTCAGGGGGAAAAGGACGGATCATGTCGCGAGTGCCAGGGTGGCTCGGCCGCGTCGGTGCCGGGTTCACCCGCATGGGAGAGCGCCTGGAGGAGCGGCGCCGAGCCGAGGCCGAGAAGGACATCCAGGAGGACTCCGAGGCCCCCGCTCCCGAGCACGTACCGCCCCCGCCTTCGTACGCCCCTGCCGTCGCCCCTCCCCGTCCCGATCCCGCGGCGGCCGTGCCGTGGGGGATGCGGGTCGCGGCCGAGGCCGGCTGGCGGCTGCTCGTTCTCGCGGGCACCCTCTGGGTGCTGATGCGGATCATCAGCGCCGTACAACTCGTCGTACTCGCCTTTGTGGCGGCGCTGCTCATCACCGCGCTGCTCCAGCCCACGGTGGCCCGGCTGCAGCGGTCCGGGGTGCCGCGCGGGCTCGCCACCGCGCTCACCGCGATCCTGGGCTTCGTCATCATGGGGCTCATCGGGTGGTTCGTGACCTGGCAGGTCATGGAGAACATCGACAACCTCTCCGACGAGATCCAGGACGGCATCGACGAACTGCGCCGCTGGCTGCTCAACAGCCCCTTCCATGTCACCGAGGACCAGATCAACGACATCGCGCAGAACCTGCGCGAGGCGATCAGCGAGAACACCGACGAGATCACCTCGGCGGGCCTGGAAGGCGTCACGGTCATCGTCGAGGCGCTGACCGGCATCCTCCTGACGATGTTCTCGACGCTGTTCCTGCTCTACGACGGCAAACGCATCTGGCAGTGGTCGCTCAAGCTCGTCCCGGCCGCCGCCCGCCCCGGCGTCGCGGGCGCGGGCCCGCGCGCCTGGCGGACACTCACCGCCTACGTACGCGGCACGGTCCTTGTGGCCCTGATCGACGCCGTCTTCATCGGCCTCGGCATCTTCTTCCTCGATGTCCCGATGGCCGTTCCGCTCGCCGTATTCATCTTCCTGTTCGCGTTCATCCCGCTCGTGGGCGCCGTCGTGTCGGGGGCGCTGGCGGTGGTGGTCGCTCTGGTGACGCAGGGCGTCTTCACGGCCGTGATGACCCTGGTCGTCGTACTGGCGGTCCAGCAGATCGAGGGCCACATCCTCCAGCCCTTCATCCTGGGCCGCGCGGTACGCGTCCATCCCCTCGCGGTGGTGCTCGCGGTCGCCACGGGCGGCCTGGTAGCGGGGATCGGCGGCGCGGTGGTGGCGGTACCACTGGTCGCCGTGACGAACACGGTGGTCGGCTACCTGCGCGCCCACTCCCGAGAGGCGTCGCTACGACACTCTCCGGCACCGCATGGGGCTACGGCGACGGACGCGGCGCCGGGGGCGGGCCCGCGGCCGACTCCGCCGCCGGCAGAGACTCCGGCTGGGGCCCCGGTGGAGGCGCCGCCTTCGGATACGCCGCGAGCGGAGTAGCCCTCGGGGCTACTCCGCTAGGCGGCCTCGGTGAAGTCCGGCGCGGTACCGCGCCCCACTTGAGGGCCGCAGGCCCGAAAGGGGCGCGGGGAACTGCGCGACCAGCCCCCACCGGCCCGCGGGTTCATGACTACGCACCCAGCGGAGCGCCAAGCACCGCCTCCGCGTCCAGCGTGACCGCCACCGCCTGGATCACTGCCGCGATCTTGAACGCCTCCTGGATCGTCTCGCGGTTCACGCCGGCCTTGCGGAGCGCCCGCTCATGGGAGTCGAGGCAGTCACCGCAGCCGTTGACGGCGGACACGGCGAGGGACCAGAACTCGTGGTCCATCCTGTCGACCCCCGGGTGCCCGAGAACGTTCGTACGCAGTCCGGCCCGCAGGTTCCGGTACTCCGGATCGGAGAGCAGATGCCGGGTCCGGTGGAAGACGTTGGTCATCGCCATGGTCGCGGCAGCGGACTTGGCGGCCGTAAACGCCTCGGGAGACAGCGCCGCGGCGGCTTCCCGAGCCGCCTCACGCAGCACCAGGGGCGAGCGCGAGGCGATCGCGCAGGCCAGCACTGTGCCCCAGAGCCGCTGCTGGGGCAGCGGACTTTCGCCGATCACGGAGTCGAGGTTCCGCCGCAGATCCTTGGCGTAGTCGGGAATCGCGGACTTCAGCACCTCGAGAGCCATGCGGCAACACTATGCCGGAGGGGCTGATTTCAGCCCCTCCGGCACCTTGGGAAGCGGGGACAGGGCCGGAGCCCCTGTAGCTGCTCCGTGCGCGACCCCTCCGGCCGTATGTGAGCCGCTCCGGCTTTTGGGGAGCGGGGTCCAGGGGGCGGTGCCCCTGTACCTACTTGGTGCGCTGCCCCGCCGGCCGTATTTCAGCCCCTCCGGCTTTTCGGGAGCGGAGTCCAGGGGCGGTGCCCTTGTAGCTACTCGGTGCGCGGCCCCTCCGGCCGTATGTGAGCCGCTCCGGCGTTTGAGGAGCGGGGGACAGGGGCGGTGCCCTTGTAGCTGCTCGGTGCGCTGCTCCTCCGGCCGTATTTCCCGCCCCTCCGGCTTTGCGGGAGCGGGTCCAGAGGGCGGCGCCCCTGTACCTACTCGGCGCGCGGCCCCCTCCGGCCGTATTTGAGCCGCTCCGGCGTTTGAGGAGCGGGGGTCATAGGGGGCGGAGCCCCCTATATCACTCCGTGCGCAAGCCCTCCGGCCGCATCAGCCGCAGCAGCGGCGGCAGGCTGAAGAGCGTCACCACGAGGACGACCCCCGCGCCGATGCCCGTCATCGCCAGCAGGCTCTCCCAGTCGACGCGTACCGGGACGCTCGACATCTTCAGCAGGACCGCGCCGAGGGTCAGGCCCACCGCCGAGGCGAGGGCCAGGCCGAGTGCGATCGGGATCGCCGTCTGCCACAGCACCGACAGGCTGAGCGTGCGGCGCCGGGTGCCGAAGGCGACCAGGGCGGACAGGAGCCTCTTGCGCTCGCGCAGCTGCTCCATCTGGGAGACGAGCAGGCTCGCGCCGATGAGGAGCAGGACGCAGGCCGCGCCGACGAACAGGCCCGTACGGATGGACTCGAAGCGCCGGGACTGCTCGGTCGCGGACATGGTCGTGGAGTCCGCGAGCGGGTCGAGTCGTATCGCTGTGTTCCGTACGTACTCGCCGGCGTCCGGCACCGATGAGTCGAGCCCGACGTACACCCCGACGGTGAGGGCCGGCATGGCCTTCGCGGGCAGGGCGCCCGGTGTGGCCAGGATGCCCTCGCGCGCCCAGCCCGTCGGGTCCTTGCCCGCGGTGGCCTCCTTGATGCCCCGGGGCACCGTCCAGGCGACTTCCTTGCCCCGTGAACCGGCGTAGGACGGGTCGATGTAGAGCTTCCGGCCGGGCTTGCCCAGCTTCGGCATGCTCGGGTCGTACTCGGCGTTCTCGACGGTGAAGAGGTCGCCGTCGCGGCACGAGGGCAGCTTGGCCACCTCGCGCAGGGCCGCGCAGTCGCCGACGGTCAGGTTCGCGGCGTTCACGGGGTCCTTCCTTCGGTCGGACACCGCACCGTCGGACAGGGCGAGCGTGTGCCGTACGCCCTTGGTCTGCTTCAGCTGCTGGTCGGCCTCCGCCAGTGGGACCTCGCTTCGCAGGCGAACCGTCATCTGGGCGCGCGAGAGGTCCTGACCCGTGTTCTTCGTGTAGTCGCCCTCGACGCCGGCGAACAGCATCTGCAGGGCGATCGCCCCGGCCACCGCCACCGCGATGCCGTTGACCATCCGGGCCGCCGTGCCGCTGCTCAACTGGAGGCGGCGTACGGCCAGTTGCCAGGCGATGCCGCCGGAGCCGAGGCGCCCGACGACCGCCTCCACGATCCAGGGCAGCAGCGCGGTGATGCCGACCAGCAGGAGGATGACACCGGCGGTCACCATGTACTGGTTGAACTCGCCGTTCTCCCGGCCCTGCCCGATCATCGGGTACAGCAGCCCGAGTCCGGCCAGCGGCAGCAGCAGCCGCCACCACAGCCGGCGCCGCGGCGGCTTGGCGGTGCGCACCACGCCGAGCGGCTCGATGACGACCCCGCGCAGTGCGAGCAGCGTCACCCCCACCGCGGCCGCAGGGACCGCGATCGCGACCAGCAGGGCGAGGGTGGGTGTCGGGTCGAGGTAGCTCGGGAAGACGCTGACGTCGAGAATCTCGGCGGAGCCCGCGATCTGACGTCCTATCAGGAAGAATCCGGCACCGAGGACCAGGCCGAGCATCGAGCCCGCGAGCGCCTCACCGGCGGCGATCCGCCGGGTCATCCGGCTGTCGGAGCCCACCAGCCTGAGGGCCGCGAGCCGCCGGTCGCGCCGCTCGCCGCCGAACCGTACGGCCGCGGCGATGAACACGGCGACCGGCATCAGCAGCACCACGAAGACCACGAGGATCAGCAGCAGAAGGACGGGGTCCGTCCTCTCCGGCTCGTCGGCCCCTTGTGGGCCGAAACGGTCGATGCGAGCCACCCCGTTACGGCTGCCCGGGTCGGAGAGTCCGTCGGTGCCCCGGTAGAAGGCGAGTTCGGCCGAGCCGATCAGCCCGCTCTCGCCGATCGTGCCGGTGATCCGCTGGGGCAGCCGTTCCCTCAGCAGCTTTCCGGAGTCGGACTCCAGAAGCTCCTTCAGCGCGGGGGAGACCACCATCTCGCCGTCCGCCGGGAACTCGTCGACGCCGGGCGGCAGCGGGGCCCGCGGCCCTTCTGGCTTCAGCTCACGTCCCCGGACGACCGTCTCGCGGAAGGTCGTATCCGTTTGCGCGATCAGGAGGGAGCGGTCCGATTCGGGCACCTGGGTGTTGGTGTCGCCGTAGTGCAGGTCGTTGCGGGCCTCCTCTCGATTCTCCCGCACCGCCAGCGCGTTCGGGAGCGCGGTGGTCAGCAGCAGCAGTGCCACACCGAGCCCGACGCCGGTCGCGGTCAACAGGGCCCGGACCCACCCCTCACGTCCGCCGGCGAACGCGAACCTGAGTCCCATGCCGAGGTCGCGCGACCACTGACGCATCTTCATACGACGCGCTCCATGTCCCGGGACTTCCCGTCGCGTACGACGATCTCGCGGTCCGAGTACGCGGCCACGCGGGCCTCGTGCGTGACGAGGACGACGGCGGCGTTGGCGGACCGGGCGGCGTCCGTAAGCAGGTCCATGACACGCTCACCGTTGAGGGAGTCGAGCGCGCCGGTGGGCTCGTCGGCGAACACCACACGCGGGCTGGTGACCAGTGCGCGGGCGACGGCGACACGCTGCCCCTGGCCGCCGGAGACCTCGCCGGGCCGCTTGCCCTTGAGGTCGTCGACCTCCAGGCGCTCCATCCACTGCAGGGCGGTGCGCTCGGCCGCCTTGCGGTTGGTGCCGTTCAGACGCAGCGGCAGGGCTACGTTCTCCACGCAGCTCAACTCCGGTACGAGCTGGCCGAACTGGAAGACGAAGCCGAACTCCGAGCGCCTGAGCGCGCTGCGCCGGGCGTCGTTCATCGTCGTCATTTCCTGGCCGTCGAACGTGATCGAGCCCGAGTCGGGCATCACGATCCCGGCGAGACAGTGCAGCAGGGTCGACTTTCCGGAGCCGGACGGGCCCATCACCGCGACGACTTCGCCGGGGTGGATGGAGAACTCCGCGCCGTCCAGCGCGGCGGTCGGTCCGTACGTCTTGCGCAGGTCGACGGCCGCGAGCAGGGAACCTTCGGGGGTCATCGGATCACCGCCTCGGCGAGTTTGTCGAGGCGGGCGGCGGTGAGTTCCAGCCACCGCAGATCGGCCTCGAGATGGAAGAGGGCATGGTCACAGATCAGCTGGTCGGCGAGATCGCCTTTGCGCTTGCGGTCGGTGAGGATCCGCATCATGCGCAGATGCTCGGAGCGCTGCGCGTCGAGGATCTCGACGGCGTTGCGGTCTGTGAGCAGCGCGAGGACGACCTTGGTGTAGAGGGTCGACTGGAGATACGGCTCCGGCTTCTCCGGCGTCGCGAGCCACCGCTGGACGTCGGTGACGCCCGCCTCGGTGATCGCGTACCGCTTCCGCTCCGGACCGTCGCCCGCCTCGACGCCGTCGACCTCCACGAGGCCGTTCTTCAGCAGCCGCGACATCGTCGAGTAGACCTGGCCGTAGTGCAGCGGCCGGTCGTGACCGAACTTCTCGTCGAAGGCCCGCTTCAGGTCGTAACCGTGACGCGGTCCCGACTCCAGGAGCCCCAGAAGGGTGTGACCGATGGACATGCGGAGCACTCTACACACCGCGTATACACCGCGTGTATACGCGCCGTGTGTAGGCCACGGCAGGGCGTACGGGAGGGCAGGTCGGGGCCGATTGTCACGGTTCTGCTACACGCGGCGGGGGCGTCCTCGTGGGGCGAGAGGGTCCGAACCGTCCGGTGCGAGACGCCTCACACGCAGGGGCGCAGGGCAACCTTCTTCCGCTTTCGGCCGTCGATTCCTTTGGGGTCGGTGTTGACGGGTGCTGATTGTCACGTCCGGAAAAGACCGGATCGGCAGTCCTATGTCACAACGCGTGGTGTTAGTTTGCTGAGCTGACTTGAATGGTGCACCTGTGTGACGCGTGAGTTGAACGGACACTGAAGGCGAAGCGGAGCGGATCGGACCCATGGGAAGAGCGGAAGAGAGACGGGCGCGGCAGGGCGGTGGCCGCCGCCGCGCCGCCCCGAAGCGCTCCGCCGAGCGCAGCGGCATACGCGGCTTCTTCACCTGGAAAAAGGTCCTGGGCTCGTTCTTCGGCCTCTGCCTGCTCGGTATGGCTGCCTTCGTCGCGATGTACCTGATGATCGAAGTGCCCAAGGGCAGCGCGGCAGCGGCGGAGGCCCAGAAGCAGAGCAACGTCTACCAGTACAGCGACGGCTCGATCATGGCCCGTACGGGCAAGGTCAACCGAGAGATCGTGGACCTCGCCGAGGTCCCCAAGTCCGTCCAGCGGACCTTCGTCGCCGCCGAGAACAAGACCTTCTACAAAGACGGCGGCGTCGACTTCAGGGGCACGGCACGCGGTCTGGTCAACACCCTCTCCGGCAAGGGCAAGCAGGGTGGTTCGACGATCACGCAGCAGTACGTCAAGAACTACTACCTCGAGCAGGACCAGACCATCACGCGCAAGCTCCAGGAACTGGTCATCTCGCTGAAGGTGGACCGTACGACGTCCAAGGACGACATCCTCGCGGGCTACATCAACACCAGCTACTACGGCCGCAACGCCTACGGCATCCAGGCCGCGGCCCAGGCGTACTACCGCGTCGACGCCAGCAAACTGTCGGTCGCACAGGGCGCCTATCTCGCCGCGGTGTTGCAGGCTCCGAGCCAGTACGACTGGTCCGAGGCCACGGACACGGGCAAGGAACTGGTCAAGCAGCGCTGGGCGTACGTACTGGACAACATGGTCGAGATGAACTGGCTCGACCCCGCCAAGCGCGACGGCCTGAAGTTCCCCGTGCCCAAGGAGCCGAAGGGCGCGCCGGGCCTGGAGGGGCAGAACGGCTATCTGTGGGACGCGGCCAACAGGGAGCTGCGGAAGCAGCTCATCGCCCAGGGCACGGCCAGTGACGCGGACGAGGCCCAGAAGATGGTCGACGCGGGCGGCTGGACCATCAAGCTGAACATCGACAAGAAGAAGCAGACGCAGCTCGAGAAGGCCGTCAAGTCGCAGCTCACCCGCAAGCTGGACCCCGAGAAGCGCAAGGTCGACGCCGATGTCCAGGCCGGAGCCGTCTCCGTCGACCCGAAGACCGGCAGGGTCGTCGCGCTGTACGGCGGCGTGGACTACCTGAAGCACTACACGAACAACGCGACCCGTACCGACTACCAGCCCGCCTCCACGTTCAAGCCGGTGATCCTCGCCGCCGCCGTGGAGGAGGAAGCCGAGACGCAGGACGGCACGCCGATCACGGCGGACACCAACTACGACGGCACCAGCAAGCGCCCCGTCACGGACGACGGCAAGAAGGTCGGGTTCAAGCCCCCGAATGAGGACGACGTCGACTACGGCGACGTCACCGTGCAGACGGCGATGAACAAGTCCATCAACTCCGTGTTCGCGCAGATGGGCGTCGACGTCGGCATGGAGCAGGTCATGAAGACCGCGAGCGATCTCGGCATGGACGACGCGGATCTGCAGGCCGTGCCCGCACAGACCCTCGGCTCGATGGGCGCGAGCCCGATGGAGATGGCCGGGGTGTACGCGACCCTCGCCAACCACGGCAAGAAGGTCACCCCCTCCGTGATCAAGAGCGTCGAGCACAAGGACCGTACGGTCGACCTCCCGGAGCCGATCGGCGACCAGGTCATCAGCCGTGAGGCCGCCGACACGGTCAGCTCGGTCCTCACCGGAGTGGTCGACGACGGTACGGCCAGGACGTCGGTCCGCGAGAACCCGGCGCGTGACGGCCAGCAGGTCGCCGGCAAGACGGGTACGTCCGACTGCAACAGGTCGGCCTGGTTCACCGGCTACACCCCTGAACTCGTCACCTCGGTGGGCCTGTTCGGCGAAGCGGCCAAGGCGGGCACCACGCGGTGCGGGAAAGACAAGCCTGTGAAGGTCAAGGAGTTCAGTCAGGTCTCGCTGCAGGGCGCGGCCGGCGGTGGCCGGGTCAACGGCGGTGGCTACCCGGCCGCGATCTGGGCGGCGTACACCTTCAACGCGATGGGCAATGTCACCAAGTTCGATCTGGAGACGGAGCAGGGCTCGGGCGTCCAGCCGACGTTCACCCCGCCGCCGCCCCCGGAGCCGTCGCCGAGCCCCGAGGAGCCGTCGCCCGAGGAGCCCGCGCCGCAGCCCCCGTCCCAGCCGGAGCAGCCGGAGCCGGAGCAGCCCAGTGCGGATCCGCCGTCGGACGAGCCCATCGAGCCGCCGTCGCCGGAGGAGCCCAGCCAGGACCCGGTCCCGCCGCCCGAGCCGCCCCCGGAGGACGGTGGCGGCGGAGACGGCGGCGCGGATACGGGCCCCGTCAACCCGTAGCGAAAACGGTGCCCCGTGCCTCTTCGGAGGCGCGGGGCACTGCTGTGTCCGCCCGAGCAGTGACCGCCGCTCCCAGCAGTGAACGCCGCTCACCGGCTGTCGGCAACGTGGGGGCGGCGTAGGGCTGCACAAATCGCCGCGTTCACTCAATATTCACCCAAATGTCGCCATAGCGGGACCGTTCGGTGGCACGAGCCTATGGTTGATCACATGTTTAGCCCGTTCCCGGCGGCGCCATGCGGCACGCAGATGAAAGGTTGGACGAGCCATGGATCGTTCACTTCGAGAGCTCGCCGAGCGCACGGTCGGCACGCACGACTTCATTGTGGGCCTCGCGCGCGAACCGAAGGTCAATCTGGCCCGCCCCGACCACGCCACCGGGATTTCCGAAGCCGAATCAGAGGCGGAGTCTCCCGCCGACGGCTGCGCGTCGCTCTATGACGCGATACGTGACATGAGTTCGTACGGATCCGAAGTGGAAGCGGAAAAGTGCAGAGGTGGCGATGACGGAATTCCGCGCCGCCGGTGAGGAGGGTGCATTCGACGAGGAACTGAGTCGCGAAAACACGGCTCGGTGAGAGTGGCCGCCGTCGGGTGGGGGCTTTCATGAGCACGGGAAACCAGAAAAACGCCTCATACCCGGAGGAACCCAGCGGACGCACCTTGGGGGACAAGTACTTCAAGGAGTTCGTGAAGCTCGTACACCTGAGCGTGCGGAGCTGGTGGTGGGGGGAGCCGCTGTTCGCGACCTTGGGCGGGGCGGGGGGCGCCTGGCTCGGGCATGACGGTGACCTGCCGATCGAGGAGGCGCTGGGCGTCGCCGTCTCCATGGTGGGCGTCATCATCGGGTCCGTGTTCGCCATCCTGGCGATGATCACGCGCGCCTGCGACAACACCTTTCTGCGCAAGGCGAGAAAGGCGCGCATCCTGCCCATCACCAATTACTTGTGGCCGTTCTTCACGGTGATCGCCATGGGCATCCTGTCCATCATCTGCCTTCTGGTGGTGGCTGGAGTTCCCGAGGAAGCACCGACGCCCCTGCGCATGATGGCCGGGGGAGTGGCGGGATTCTTCGTCCTGTGGACGCTGGCCAGCCTTCCTCCCGCCCTGGGAGTGCTCATCGTGTTCACCCGCCTCGTTGAGAAAACCTCCGGCATAAGTGAATGACGGCACGTGAGGGAAGGCGGCGGAAACGACGGCGGTGCGGGGACGTGTAAAGCGTCTCCCGCACCGACGGGGTGTGTCAGCTATTCCCCTCGTCATTCTTCGACGAGGAGGTCCAGATAGACGTATCGGCCGTCGAGGGTGATGGTGCCGTCACCGTAGGCGGAGCGGTATTGGCCGGTGCCGCCGATGATGCCGGTCTTGGCCGTCACGCCCTTCTCCGGGTTGTACGTGATCATGTCGCTGAGCTTCAGCGTCCCCTGCTTCAGGCGCAGCGTGCGGGTGCATTGCGTGGTCACGGTGGTTACGTCTTCGTCCTCATGAACCCGGACCGCGCTGCACTCCGACGCACCGTCACCGACGTACTGCAGCTGATCCGTGTCCAGCTGCTTCTTGTCCCGCTTCTCCGCCTTCCCCTTGTCAGGCTTCTTCGTCTTCTCGCTGGTCTTCTCGGTGTACAGCTGCAAACGGGTCGACCAGTCGTCACCGACATCGATCCATCTGGGCGTCGTATCGAGCCAGTTGACGCCCGTCAGTCTGAGTCTCTCGTTGTCGTCCTGGCCCGTCTCCTCGGCCTGTGCGAGCGTCGGAAGAAGGACGAGTGTGGTGGTGAGGGCGGTGACGGCCACACCACGGACAGCCGACTTGATCACGGGACCTCCAGGCCGAAGAAAGTGCCCCAGGCCTTCTGGAGCATGGGCGAGTCGTTCCACGCAGCTCGTTCCTGCGGCGTGGTGCACCGGTCAGTCATCGACGTGAAGGTCGAAGTGGACTTCGTCGCCCTTCAGGGTGATGTAGCCCTCACCCTCGGCGTCGTTGTAGAGCCCCGTGCCGCCGACGATGGCGGTCTTGGCGGTGATGGCCTTCTTGCCCTCGCGGGTGATCGTGTCGTGGAGGCTGATCGTCCCGTCCTTGAGGCGCAGCACCCGCGAGCACTGGGTGGTCAGCCGGAAGGAATCGCCTCCGATGGCGGCCCACAGGCTGTTCTCGGCTTCGATGGCGGTGCACCGCGAGCTGGCGTCACCGGCGAACTTCTTCTTGGGGTGGGTGTACAGGTCCAAGTAGGTGGTCCAGCTCTTGCCGGCGCTGATGAACCTGGGGGCCGTGTCGTTCGTGGTGTAGCCCGTGAACTGCATCCGCACGATGTCCTCGTCCTGGGCCGTGGCCGTTGCCGAGGCCGCGACGGACAGCGAAAGAGCGAACGCGGCGGTCAGGGCACCGGCGGTCATGGCGCGGCGGACAGTGGCAGAAGGCATGCATCCTCCCGGAGTTCTGATTGCGGGTGCCCGAATCTGAGCCCCGGCGAGTCATTCCATGCGCCGGACCGCGCCACACAAAGCGCCTGGCGCGGCACGCCCCGCAACTCCACTCGGACAGGCGAACGATCGTTACCCCTCACGGGGCGGCCCGCGCCGCACAGCCCGACGCGTGCCTGTGGAAGGTGTCCTGGATGCGCTGAGGGCGGCACCCCGGCCGTCGGCCGACCGGGGAACCGCCCCTATGCCCGTACCTCCTGCGCCGCTACGAAGCGGACGGCACCCCGAGTTCGAACCAGACCACCTTGCCCGCACTGAGCCGGGTCGCGCCCCAGCGCTTGGCCAGCTTGTTCACCAGGTACAGGCCGCGTCCGCCCTCGTCCGTGGCGCGGGCCTGGCGCAGTCGCGGGAGCTGGGGCACGTCGTCGCCGACCTCGCAGCGCAGTACGTCCGTGCGCAGCAGGCGCAGCGAGATGGGCCGTGAGGCATAGCGCACGGCGTTGGTGACGACCTCGCTGACGAGCAGCTCCACGGAGTCGCTCATCTCCTCCATGTCCCAGCGGGACAGCGCGCGCCGTGCGAGGCGCCGGGCCCGGCCGGGTGCCGTCTCCTCGGGGTCCAGATGCCAGTACGCGACGTCGCTGGGCGCGATGCCGTCGAAGCGGGCGGCGAGCAGCGCGATGTCGTCGTCCCGGTCGCCCGGGCCGAGCATGTCGAGGACCTCGTCGCACAGCGCCTCGAGCGGCGGCGAGTGGTCCGCACCGGTCAACTGCGCGGTGGCGGCGAGCCGTTCGCGCAGCTGCTCTATCCCGGTCCACACGTCGCGCAGCCGGGACTCGACCAGACCGTCGGTGTAGAGCAGCAGTGTGGCCCCGGCGGGCGCGTCCAGTTCGACCGCCTCGAAGTCCACACCTCCTACGCCGATGGGGGCGCCCGGCGGCACCCGCAGCACCTCGGCCCGGCCGCCCAGGTGCAGCAGTACGGGCGGGGGATGGCCGGCGTTGGCGATGGTGATCCGGTGCGCGACCGGGTCGTAGACGGCGTACAGGCAGGTCGCCATGCGGTCCGTGCCCAGGCGCTGGGCCTGCTCGTCGAGGTGGTGCAGCACCTCCTGCGGCGGCAGATCAAGCCCGGCGAGGGTCTGCGCGGTCGTGCGGAGCTGGCCCATGATGGCCGCCGAGGTCATGGAGTGGCCCATCACGTCGCCGACGACGAGGGCGACCCGGCTGCCGGGCAGCGGAATCGCGTCGTACCAGTCGCCGCCGACCCGCGCCGTCTCGGCCGCCGGGAGGTAGCGCGAGGCGAGCCGCACACCCGTCGGGCGCGGCAACGTCTCGGGCAGCATCGTGCGCTGCAACTCGTCGGCGATGTACGCCTCGCGGCCGTACAGCACCGCCTTGTCGATGCCGAGCGCGCTGTGCGTGGCCAGCTGGGCCGCGACGAGGAGATCGTCGGCCTCGAAGGCCGGCCGGTCGGGGCGGCGCAGGAAGAGCGCCGCGCCGATCACGCGCCTGCGGCCGCGCAGCGGGGCGAGGATCGCCCGCTGGCCGCCCGGAACGGTCAGCTCCTCGCCGATCAGCTCGGGCAGCGCGGCGCGCGCCGCGGGCGCGTCCGCGAAGACGGGCCGTACGCCGCGCAGCACCTCGGCGAGCGCGCCGCCCGGCCGCACCTCGCACAGCTCGGACGTCGCGCCGAGGTCGGGCTCGCTCTGCAGCGCGGGCAGCAGGAAGCCCTCGGTGTCCCGGTCCTCCGGGATACGGTCCGTACGCCGCAGCCGCAGTACGACGGGCCCGGTGGGCCGCTCGTCGCCGACCGGCAGCGGGTCGCGCAGATAGACGAGGATCGCGTCCGAGTAGGTCGGCACGGTGGCCCGGCACAGGCCCATCACGATCTCGTCGAGGTCTATGCCGCGGGCGATCCGCCGGGTGGCGGCCCCCACGAAACGCAGCCGGTCGCCGTCCCGCCGCATGGGCATGGGCGTACCGGGCGCCGGGCTCTGCCCCTTACGTCGGTCCGGCACGGTGGGCGCCTCCGACTGCGCCGGAATGGACCCCGGCACCGGGCGCGGCCGGTGCGGATCGGGTTCGGCGGCCGACGGCTGGGCGTGCTCGGGACCCGCCGACGCGGACGCGGGCGTCCCGGCCGGGCCGTGGCCGTCCGAGGGAGCGGGCGTGCCGTGGCCGCCCGCGGGCGTACCGGTGGCGGCGGAGCGGGCTTCGGCGGAAGCGGGGGAGCCCAGCGGACCGCTCTGTACCGGTAAAGCGTTGGAACCGCAGCCCGGGCCGGGCGGCTCCGGGGTACGCAGCAGCGCCCCGCGGGGGTCCGCGGGGGCGGTGGGCCCGGCAGCTCCTGGCTGGTGGCCCTCGTGGGAGTTGGGGTGCTCCGTCACGCGTGTCGAATCCATCCGTCCGGGGCTGCGCGCCATGGCGGTTCGTCCCGCAGGAATGCCGATACCCGGATTACGTGCCCCAGGAACGGAATTCCCGCATGCTCAGACAGCCTCTCAGGGCCGGGCCCGGCCGGCGACACCGACAGGGACAGCCCGTCCAGCCGTTTCCCAGCCGTACGACCGTACCCCTCGTACCCCTCGCTCACGTCCTGCCGCCCCTCGGTGACGTACGGTCAAGCCCAGCGCATGCCGCGGGAGTTGTTGCTGCGGTGCAGCCCTTGCGGAGGACGATCCTACGGTTGTACCACGGGGGCGCAACAAGGGTCTCATGTGGACACATGAGTGGGCGTACGGTCCCAGTCATCGGGCAATGACGGCACGGACCAGGCCGGATCCGGGCGCCAGTGCTGCCAGCCGTCCGAGAACGGCGGGCCCCAGGCGCGGATCACCTCCACCGCGGACCGCCCCGCCTCCCGTACATCTTCGGCCAGTTCAAGATCCATCAGACCGTCCCGCTGAGCCTGCGCGAACTCGTCCTCGTCGCGCCAGCCCCAAGACCGGTCCGGGTACACGCAGATGTCCAGGAAGTGGTCCTCGGAGTCGACCCCACCGGCCCATCTGACCAGCGGTTCCTCCAAGTTGACGTACCAGTTCTTGAACTTCCAGCCCGGCTCCCAGAACAGCCACACCGACCACGGCTCGCCGGGCCGCGCCAGCTTCAGCACGCCCGTGCCGAACCAGCGGTCGCGCTGTACGGTCCGCGGCCTGGTGTAACGGGACTCCAGCGGCTCCACATGCAGGGGTGTGCCGTCGGCGATCACCGGCCGCACGCACTGGGTGCCGGGTGCCATCCATACGGCGAGCAGCTCGGCGTCGTCCCGTACGACGGTCACGGGACGGCAGATGTGGACGCGCGGGCCGCCGTTCTCCCGGTACCGCCACAGGATCTGACTCCCGGGCGCCCAGAACGCCGCCGTTCCGCCCGTCTGCACGTCTGTCACCGCTCCACCCTCTGTCATGGCCGGATTTTAGGTGCCTGGCACATACGACGCTGCGGCGCGCGTCACGGTTCGCGCGCCTGGTCGCAAGGTGTTACGGCCGCGTCATCCCCAGGACATCCAGCGCCGCGTCCAGCTGCTCGAGGGTGAGATCGCCGCGCTCGACGTACCCGGACTCCAGGACGACCTGGCGGATCGTCTTGCGCTCGGAGAGTGACTTTTTGGCCACCTTCGCGGCCTCCTCGTACCCGATGTACTTGTTGAGCGGCGTCACCACGGACGGCGACGACTCGGCGTACTCGCGGGCCCGCTCGCGGTTTGCGGTGATCCCGTCCACGGTCCGGTCGGCGAGCAGCCGGGAGACGTTCGCGAGGAGGCGTACGGACTCCAGGACGTTCTTCGCGATGACCGGAAGCATCACGTTGAGCTCGAAGTTTCCGGCCGCGCCCGCCGCGGCGACGGTGGCGTCGTTTCCGGTCACCTGGGCGGCGACCATGAGCACGGCCTCGGGAATGACCGGATTCACCTTGCCCGGCATGATCGACGAACCCGGTTGGAGGTCCGGGAGATTGATCTCGGCGAGTCCGGTACGGGGGCCCGAGGCCATCCACCGCAGATCGTTCGCGATCTTGGTCAGACCGACCGCGATCGTCCGCAACTGTCCGCTCGTCTCGACGATCCCGTCCCGCGCGCCCTGCGCCTCGAAGTGGTTGCGCGCCTCGGTGAGCGGCAGCCCGGTTGCCCGCGCGACCTCGGCGATCACGGCGGCGGAGAAGCCGGGCGGGGTGTTGATGCCGGTGCCCACGGCCGTTCCGCCGAGCGGCAGTTCGGCCAGCCGCGGCAGCGAGGCGCTGAGCCGCTCGATGCCGTACCGCACCTGGGCCGCGTATCCGCCGAACTCCTGGCCGAGGGTGACCGGGGTGGCGTCCATGAGGTGCGTACGCCCCGACTTCACGACGTCCGCGAACTCCTCGGCCTTCCGCTCCAGCGACGCGGCCAGGTGTTCCAGGGCGGGCGCGAGGTCGCGGGTGACGGCAGCGGTGGCGGCGATGTGGATGGAGGAGGGGAAGACGTCGTTCGACGACTGCGAGGCGTTGACGTGGTCGTTCGGGTGCACGGCACGGCCGAGCCGCTCACTGGCGAGGGTCGCGATGACCTCGTTGCTGTTCATGTTGGACGAGGTCCCGGACCCCGTCTGGAACACGTCCACCGGAAAGTGCTCGTCCCAGTGCCCCTCGGCGACCTCGCCGGCCGCGTCCTGGATGGCCTCCGCGATGTCCTTGTCGACCACGCCGAGCTCGGCGTTCACCTTCGCGGCAGCCGCCTTGATCCGGGCGAGGGCTTCGATGTGCGCGCGCTCGATGTGCTGGCCGGAGACGGGGAAGTTCTCTACGGCGCGCTGGGTTTGGGCGCGCCACTTGGCGTGTGCGGGGACGCGGACTTCGCCCATGGAGTCGTGCTCGATGCGGTAGTCGGTCATGGGGGGTATAGCGCCCCCGCCGCCCTTACCCATTCCCGTCCCCTGGGGCTGCGCCCCAGACCCCACCTGGGGCTGCGCACCGGACCCCGGCCAGGGGTTGCGCCCCTGGGACCCGCTCGGGGTTGCGCACCGGACCCCGGCCAGGGGTTGCGCCCCTGGGACCCGCTCGGGGTTGCGCACCGGACCCCGGCCAGGGGTTGCGCCCCTGGGACCCGCTCGGGGTTGCGCACCGGACCCCGGCCAGGGGTTGCGCCCCTGGGACCCGCTCGGGGTTGCGCACCGGACCCCGGCCAGGGGTTGCGCCCCTGGGACCCGCTGGGGGCTGCGCACCGGATCCCGGTCAGGGGTTGCGCTCTTGGGCCCAGTCTTGGGGCTCCGCCCCAGACCCCTTCGGGGCTGCGCCCCGGACCCCGTTCGGGGGCCAGCCCCCGAACCCCACCAGGGGCTGCGCCCCGGACCCCAGCCAGGAGTTGCGCCCCGGGGACCCGCTCGAGGCTCCGCCCCGGATCCCGGTCAGGGGCTTCGCCCCTGGACCCCGCTGGGGGGCTGCGCCCCAGACCCCCTCGGGGCTGCGCCCCGGACCCCCCACGGGGCTACGCCCCGGGCCCCGTTTTGGGGGCCAGCCCCCGGACCTCCGCTCCTCAAACTCCCCCAGCTACCGCAAACTCCCCCAGCTACCGCTGGGGGGACCCCCAAGGGGCTGAATTGAGCCCGTCCGGCGTTTGAGGACGAGGCCGCCAGGCCGATGCGGGGTCTGGGGCGGTAGCCCCAGCGGGGTCCAGGGGCGGAGCCCCTTGGTATGGGACGGGTAGGGGCGGTGGGGGCGGAAAACGCCTAGGCCAGCCCCGGACCCCGTACCGGAATCGACGTGAACGTCGGCGCCGGTGCCGGGTCCTTGAAGAAGTCGTTGCCCTTGTCGTCCACCACGATGAACGCCGGGAAGTCCTCGACTTCGATCTTCCAGACGGCCTCCATGCCAAGCTCCTCGTACTCGACGACCTCGACCTTCTTGATGCAGTCCTGGGCAAGCCGGGCGGCCGGCCCGCCGATGGAGCCGAGGTAGAAGCCCCCGTGGGCACCACACGCGTCAGTGACCTGCTGCGACCGATTCCCCTTCGCCAGCATCACCTTGGACCCTCCAGCCGCCTGGAACTGCTCGACGTACGAGTCCATACGCCCGGCCGTCGTCGGCCCGAACGACCCGGACGCGTACCCCTCCGGGGTCTTGGCCGGCCCGGCGTAGTACACCGGGTGATCCTTCAGGTACTGCGGCATCTCCTCACCGGCATCCAGCCGTTCCTTGATCTTGGCGTGCGCGATATCGCGCGCCACGACCAGCGGACCGGTGAGCGAGAGCCGGGTCTTCACCGGGTACTTCGTGAGCTCCGCGAGGATGTCGTCCATCGGCCGATTGAGGTCGATCTTGACGACGTTGCCCTCCTCGGAGAGGTGCTCGTCCGTCGTTTCGGGAAGGAAGCGCGCCGGGTCCGTCTCCAGCTGCTCCAGGAAGACACCCTCCGCCGTGATCTTCGCCGTCGCCTGACGGTCGGCCGAACAGGAGACGGCGATCGCCACCGGACAGGACGCTCCATGCCGGGGGAGGCGGACGACGCGTACGTCGTGGCAGAAGTACTTGCCGCCGAACTGCGCCCCGATCCCGATCCGCTGCGTCAGCTCGAAGACCTTCTGCTCGAGCTCCTTGTCCCGGAAGCCGTGACCGAGCGGCGAGCCCTCCGCCGGAATCTCGTCAAGGTAGTGCGCGGAGGCGTACTTCGCGGTCTTCAGGGCGTACTCGGCGCTCGTACCGCCGACGACTATGGCGAGGTGGTACGGCGGACAGGCGGCCGTGCCCAGCGAACGGATCTTCTCCTCCAGGAACTTCATCATGGAGGCTTCGTTGAGGACGGCCTTCGTCTCCTGGTAGAGGAACGACTTGTTGGCGCTGCCGCCGCCCTTCGCCATGAACAGGAACTTGTAGGCGCCGCCGTCCGTCGCGTACAGCTCGATCTGGGCGGGGAGGTTGGAGCCGGTGTTCTTCTCCTCCCACATCGTGAGCGGGGCCATCTGCGAGTAGCGCAGGTTCAGGTTCAGGTACGCGTCGTAGATGCCGCGGGACAGGGCCTTCTCGTCCTCACCTTCGGTGAGGACGTTCTGTCCGCGCTTGCCCATGACGATGGCGGTGCCGGTGTCCTGGCACATGGGGAGGACGCCCGCGGCGGCGATGTTCGCGTTCTTCAGGAGGTCAAGTGCCACGAACTTGTCGTTCGACGACGCCTCCGGGTCGTCGATGATGCGGCGCAGCTGGGCGAGGTGGGCCGGCCGCAGGTAGTGCTGGATGTCGTGGATGGCCTCTTCGGCGAGCTTGCGCAGCGCCTCCGGCTCGACCTTGAGGAAGGTGCGCCCGTCGGCCTCGAAGGTGGAGACACCCTCGGAGGTCACCAGCCGGTACGGGGTGGTGTCCTCTCCCTGGGGGAGCAGATCGGTGTACGCGAACTCAGGCATCTCGCCCATTCCTCACTCGACAGACAGCCGACATGGCAGCCGCTGGCCTCCGTTGGCAGCGCCCACCAGCGTAGAACCTGCGTCTGACAGTTCGCTTGTGAGGTAAGGCTCAGTTCGTCGTCCACACCCCTAGTCGCGATCTATCGCGTTTGGGTACGCTGCTGTCGTGGACCTACAGAAGCGCCCCACCCAAGAGCCGTCGCCTCAGACCGAGTTGCGCGCCTCCGACGCCGACCGCGACCGCACCGCCGACATTCTGCGCGAGGCCCTCGCCGAGGGGCGTCTCACCGCGGACGAGCACGCCGAGCGGGTCGAGGAGGTCTACCGCGCCAAGACCGTCGGCGAACTCGAACCGCTCGTCCGTGACCTCCCCGGTGAGCACCGGACGCAAGCCCCGCGCGCGTACCAGCCGCCGCCCAACCAGCCCGCTCCGGGCGCGGTGCCCCCGGTTGCCGACGAGAACGTGGTGGCGGTGCTGAGCTCCGCGACGCGCAAGGGCCGGTGGCGAATAGGTCGCCGCACCCATGCGTACGCCATCTTCGGCAGCATCGAGATAGACCTCAGCGAGGCGATCTTCGAGCACCGGCAGGTCGTCATCAAGGCCGTCTCGGTCTTCGGCAGCGTGGAGATACGCGTCCCGGAGAACGTCTCGCTGCGCGGCAACGGCGGCGGTGTACTGGGCAATTTCGAGGTCCGCACGCTGGATTCGGGCGAACAGGACGCCCCCGTGGTTTATGTGGACGGGCTGGCGCTTTTGGGGCACATTGAGGCAAAACCCAAGCGCGGCAAGGTGGTTGAGGACATCCTCGACCGTGTGAACGACAAGTTGCGCAAACATCTGGGGCATTGACGGTCGCGAATTCGAAGGCTGTTCGGCGGCAGCTCGGGGGCATTTCGGCGGCAAGCGGAGCGAACTGATCCGCTCGTACCCGCTCGGACCTGCGAAGAACTCCCGTGCTTCGGAACTCAGTGCATAGGCGCGCGCACAGCGGGTAGGCCTTGTCGCATCGTCGCTCGCTCGCGAAGCCGTCGTCAGGAGTAGACCGTGCTGCATCCGCCGCATCAGTCCCTGCAGGTCGCTGCCGTTCCGCCCCAGGGGGCCGCGGTACGTGAGAGGGACCAGGACGCCCCGTGGCATACGGAGGCCGTGTGCCGCCGCGACGAGGCCGGGCTGTTCTTCGCACCCTCGAAAGAACCCACAGCGGCCCGGCTGTCCCGCGAGGACGCGGCGAAGCGGGTCTGCGCACGGTGCCCGGTGATGGTCGAGTGCCGTGAGCACGCGTTGCTGCAACCCGAGCCGTACGGAGTGTGGGGCGGCCTCACCGCCGCCGAGCGCCGCGTGGTCCTGGCCCGGCGTCGGCGCCGGGATCTTGAACTGAAGAAGGCGGCTCGCTCCACTGCGGGGCAGATAGCGGCGGCTGGATAGCCGAGACGCGAATGGGGCGCCCTCTGCACAAGAGGGCGCCCCATTCGCGCCCTTTAGGGGCGCGGGGAACTGCGCGACAAGCCACAACGAACCCGCAGTTCATCCACGGCCCGCATTTAATGGCACAACCGGCGGAGCTACTTGGCCTTGTCGAAGTCGATCGTGCTGTACGCGCGCAGCTTGCTCAGCCGGTGCTCGGAGGTGATCTGGCGGACCGTGCCGGACTTGGAGCGCATGACGATCGAGTCGGTCGTCGCGGTCTCGGCGCGGTAGCGGACGCCGCGCAGCAGCTCGCCGTCGGTGATGCCGGTCGCGACGAAGAAGACGTTCTCGCCGGAGACCAGGTCGTCGGTGAACAGGACGCGGTCGAGGTCGTGGCCCGCGTCGACGGCCCGCTGCTTCTCCTCGTCGTCCTTGGGCCAGAGCTTGCCTTGGATGGTGCCGCCCAGGCACTTGACCGCACAGGCCGAGATGATGCCCTCCGGCGTACCGCCGATGCCCAGCAGCAAGTCGATGCCGGTGCCCTCGCGCAGCGCCAGGATCGAGCCCGCGACATCGCCGTCCGAGATCAGCTTGATGCGCGCGCCGGTCTCCCGGATCTCCTTGATGATGCCTTCGTGCCGCGGCCGGTCGAGGATGACGACGGTGACGTCCTCCGGTGTGGACCGCTTGGCCTTGGCGACCCGGCGGATGTTCACGGACACCGGGGCGTTGATGTCGACGAAGTCGGCGGCCTCGGGGCCGGTGACCAGCTTGTCCATGTAGAAGACGGCGGACGGGTCGAACATGGTGCCGCGGTCGGCGGCGGCCAGCACGGCGATCGCGTTCGTCATGCCCTTCGCGGTCAGCGTGGTGCCGTCGATCGGGTCGACGGCGATATCGCACTCGGGGCCGGTGCCGTCACCGACGGCCTCCCCGTTGAACAGCATCGGGGCTTCGTCCTTCTCGCCCTCGCCGATGACGACGACGCCGTTCATCGACACGGTGGAGACGAGGGTGCGCATGGCGCGTACGGCGGCTCCGTCGGCGCCGTTCTTGTCACCGCGGCCGACCCAACGGCCCGCGGCCATCGCGGCGGCTTCGGTGACCCGGACGAGTTCCAGGGCGAGGTTGCGGTCGGGGGCCTCGGACGGGACCTCGAGCTCGGACGGCAGGTGGTGATGGTTCTCGGTCATCGGAGCGCACCTTTCTGATACGAGACAAAAACTGCGCCCGTAGGGCGTCCCTGGAAGGGCGGTGGTGGGAGACGGGTGGGCGGCCGGTGAGGGTTGTCGGCGACTCTATCCTCAGTCCGACAAAATGAGCAGGGGCCCCCACGGATGAGCAGACCAGTACACCTGCGACGATGAGGGGCGTGGCAGGTACGAAAGGCAAGCAGACGGTCCGGGACATGGTGCTCTCCCTGGGCCTGATCGGAATCGTCGCGGGAGTCATCTACCTCTTCATTCCCCATGACGAGTCCGAGCCTCCGCTCAAGCGGGTGGACTATCGCGTGGAGCTCCTCACGGCACGCCGCGCGGCCACCTATCCCGTGGCGGCCCCGGAGGGCCTGTCCAAGGAGTGGAAGGCGACGTCAGTGCGGTTCGAGGGCGACAACTTCGACGCCTGGCATCTTGGCTTCCACGATCCCGACGGGGAGTACGTGGCGGTCGAGCAGTCCACTCAGAAGCCGTCTACGTTCATCGACGAGGCCGGGCAGGGGGCCGAGGAGACTGACGTCACCGAGCGCATCGGGGGGCGGACCTGGACGCGGTACGAGGGGTCCAAGTACGACGCCCTGGTTCTGCGGGAGGAGGGGGCTACGACGGTGGTTACGGGTACGGCGTCGTTTGCGCAGCTTACGAAGATGGCTGCGGCGTTGAAGATGTCCTGACGGTTACTGGGATTCGTCGGCCGAGTCCTCGGCCGTGGCTTCGGCGGAGGACTCCGCTTCCTCTTCGGCCAGCGCCGCGTCCAGTCGCTTGCGTGCGCCGTCCAGCCAGCGGCGGCATACCTTGGCGAGTTCCTCGCCGCGCTCCCAGAGGGCCAGGGATTCCTCGAGCGTCGTACCGCCCGCCTCCAGGCGGCGTACGACCTCGATCAGCTCGTCCCGCGCCTGCTCGTACCCGAGTGCCTCGTCCACCTTGCTGGTCATGCGCCCACCTTATGTTTCCACTCGGACAGTGCTGTGCTCTCCTCGGGGCGCGGCATCCGACAGCGACTCCGCCGCGGGCCGGACCCCCGGCCGGCCCTGGGGGAGGACCACGTTTTCAGTCGGCCCGGATCACTGTGAATTCGCCTTCGGCGACCCGCGCCCGCAGTGGTTCCTCGGCCGCCACCTCGTCGGGGGTGCGGATCACGTGGCCGTCGGTCTTCTGTAGGACCGCGTAGCCGCGGCGGAGGGTCGCGGCGGGGGAGAGGCCCACCACGCGCGCGTGCGTGTGCGACAGCTCCGAGTCGGCGCGGTCGAGGAGGTGGCCGAGGCAGCGCCGGGCGCGGTCCAGCAGTGCGGCTACCTGGCCCTCGCGGTCGTCGATCATGCGGTGCGGGTCCTCTATCGAGGGCCTTGCCAGCGCGTTCGCGAGGCCGCGCTCCTCGCGCTCGATGAAGGACATGACGCTGCGGCGCGCTCGGTCCTGGAGGAAACGCACCCGCTCGTACTCCTCGCCTACGTCCGGCACGACCTTCTTGGCCGCGTCGGTCGGTGTGGACGCGCGCAGGTCGGCCGCGTAGTCCAGCAGTGGGTTGTCCGGCTCGTGGCCGATCGCCGAGACCACGGGCGTACGGCAGGACACGACCGCCCGTACGAGCTGCTCGTCCGAGAACGGGAGCAGGTCCTCTACGCTGCCGCCGCCTCTCGCCACGATGATCACGTCCACGTCGTCCAGCACGTCCAGCTCCTTTACCGCCTGGATGACCTGGGGTACCGCGTGTACGCCCTGCACGGCGACGTTGCGTACCTCGAAGCGGACGGCCGGCCAGCGGTGTCGTGCGTTCTCCAGTACGTCGCGTTCTGCGGCGGAGGCTCGTCCGCAGACCAGGCCGATGAGCTGGGGGAGGAAGGGCAGTGTCTTCTTGCGTTCGGGGGCGAACAGGCCTTCGTTGGTCAGCGCCTTCTTCAACTGCTCTAGGCGGGCCAGCAGTTCGCCTACGCCTACCGGCTTTATCTCGGCTGCCCGGAGGGAGAGCTGGCCTCTGGGCGCGTACCACTCCGGCTTTGCGTGGACCACTACGCGCGCGCCCTCGCTCACGATGTCGGCCACCGAGTCGAATACCTGGCGGTAGCAGGTGACGCTCACGGAAATGTCGTACGACGGGTCGCGCAACGTCATGAAGACGACGCCTGCGCCCGGGCGGCGTGACAACTGCGTGATCTGACCCTCGACCCACACGGCGCCCAGCCGGTCGATCCATCCCCCGATGAGCCGTGACACCTCGCCGACGGGGAGCGGGGCGTCCGCGGATGTGTTCACAGCCATGCGCCCGAGAGTAACGGGCTGGACTGACAACCTCCGGGGGTGGGCGCCGGGCGCCTGTGGGGCGTTGGGGGTCGGGGCCGCGTCGGGGGTGTCCGTCCTCGGACCGGCGCGCGTTGCTGTCGGCTGGTAGAGGGTGCCGGTGTTGGCGCGCCGGCCGCTGCGGGCGCACACCCCCGCCCCGTCCCCTTCCCGCCGTGGGCGGCCTCGGGGGCATGGGGGTGCGCCTCCATGCCCCGGGGGCGCGCCCCCGGATGTGTGCAGCGGCGATCTTTGGGTGCTGGGCGCGGCCTTACGATGGTTGGCATGACTGCTTCTACTGGCCGCCGTGTCCTGCTTGCCGCCCCTCGGGGCTACTGCGCGGGTGTGGACCGCGCCGTGATCGCCGTCGAGAAGGCCCTGGAGCAGTACGGGGCCCCTATCTATGTCCGCCACGAGATCGTCCACAACAAGTACGTCGTGCAGACCCTGGAGAAGAAAGGAGCGATTTTCGTCGAGCAGACGGCGGAGGTCCCCGAAGGGTCGATCGTCATGTTCTCGGCGCACGGCGTTGCGCCTGTCGTCCATGAGGAGGCGGCAGAGGGAAAGCTCGCCACCATTGATGCCACGTGTCCGCTGGTCACGAAGGTTCACAAGGAAGCTGTTCGGTTTGCCCAGGATGACTTCGACATTCTTTTGATTGGTCACGAGGGGCACGAGGAGGTCATTGGTACCTCTGGTGAGGCGCCTGACCACATCACGCTTGTCGATGGGCCGAAGGATGTCGCGAACGTGGAGGTTCGTGATCCCTCCAGGGTTGTCTGGCTCTCGCAGACCACTCTGTCCGTGGACGAGACCATGGAGACGGTCGACGCCCTGAAGGAGAAGTTCCCGCAGCTCATCTCCCCGCCGAGTGACGACATCTGCTACGCCACGCAGAACCGTCAGCTTGCCGTGAAGCAGATGGGTGCCGATTCCGAGCTGGTCATCGTGGTCGGCTCGCGGAACTCCTCCAACTCCAAGCGGCTTGTGGAGGTCGCCAAGCTCGCGGGTGCGCGTGAGGCGTATCTCGTGGACTTCGCGGACGAGATCGACGAGGCCTGGCTGGAGGGCGTCACTACGGTCGGTGTCACCTCGGGTGCGTCGGTGCCGGAGGTGCTGGTCGAGCAGGTCCTGGAGTTCCTTGCCGGACGTGGCTTCGAGGACGTGGAGATCGTCAAGGCCGCGGAGGAGTCCATCACCTTCTCGCTTCCCAAGGAACTGCGTCGCGACCTGCGTGCTGAGGCGGCGGCCCTGGTGGCGGAGCGGACGGCCGAAAAGTAGGCGGAAGGTACGGCTGAGAAGTGACTGTCAGTCGTACGTCGTAACGTGGGCCCATGCAGATCTTCGGCGTGGACATCGGTGGATCAGGGATCAAGGGCGCTCCCGTGGACCTGGAGCAGGGCGACCTTGCGGCTGAGCGGCACAAGGTGCTCACCCCGCACCCCTCGACCCCTGACGCGGTGGCCGACGGTGTGAAGGAGGTCGTCGGTCACTTCGGCTGGACGGGGCCGGTCGGGGTCACGTTCCCGGGTGTGGTCACCGGCGGCGCCACCATCCGTACGGCCGCCAATGTGGACAAGGGCTGGGTGGACGTCGACGCGCGTGAGCTGCTGAGCGAGCGGCTCGGCGGGCTCCCGGTGACGATCCTGAACGACGCGGACGCGGCGGGCGTGGCCGAGATGCGGTTCGGCGCCGGGCGTGACCGTCAGGGCACGGTGATCGTCCTCACCTTCGGTACGGGCATAGGCAGCGCCCTTTTCGTAGAGGGGGTCCTTGTGCCGAACACGGAGCTGGGGCACCTCGAACTGCATGGCCACGATGCGGAGAAGCATGCCTCCACCAAGGCCAAGGACGACCAGGAGCTGAGCTGGGAGCACTGGGCCCGGCGCGTCCAGAAGTATCTCGCCCATGTGGAGATGCTGTTTTCGCCCGAGCTCTTCATCATCGGGGGCGGGGTCAGCCGCAAGTCGCACAAGTTCCTGCCGCTGATCGAGGGCATCAAGGCGGAGATCGTTCCGGCGCAGTTGCAGAACAATGCGGGGATCGTGGGGGCGGCCATGCGGGCGGCGAAGGCCGGGTAGCGGTCGGGAGTCGGGGGGTCGGGGGCTCGCCGGCTCGTACGACTGTGGCGGTCTGTCTTGTACGACTCTGGAGTTGCTCGTCGGAGACGGGGGCGGGCCGGCTGTTGCAGGAGACGGGACCTGGGACCTCGGACTCGCGCCTCAGGCCGTGCGGCGTCTCGGCAGCGCCTGCGTCCTGGGCTGGGCCGGGCGTCTCTTCTGGGCCGGAGGCCGCGGGGACAGGGCTGCTGCCCGGCGCTGGGCCGCCCGTCGGCTCATCATGCGTACCTTGCGGATGGTCACGATGAGGCCGGCGATCAGGGTGCCGCCGTACAGCCAGCCCGCGTGCATCGCGAGGGCGGTGAACAGGCCCATCAGCCCGTCCCAGAAGCCTCCGTCGCTGTCGGCGATGGGCAGCAGGCCGAAGGCGAACGCGATGGGGACGGCGATGGGTGCGGTGACGAGGTCGGCTCGGCGTACCCAGATTGCGGTCAGGGCGCAGACCGGCAGGAACAGCACTCCGTAGACGAGGAGTGACGATCCGAACAGCAGGCGGATGAGCAGGGCGAGCGCGAACATCGACGCTAGGCAGAACAGGCCGCTGCCGAGTCCGGTGAGCCGCGGGTTCGGCATCCTGCGTACCGCCCGTACCAGCGGGGACACGGGCAGCGGGCCTCGGGGGGCGCCTGGTCGGAACTGCTGGGGCGTACGGGCTCCGCCGCGCGCCGCCTGCGGGGGAACGGGCGGGCCGCTTCGCGGTCGTGACGGCGGCCGGGGCTGGTGCCGGGGCTGACGGGGACGCGTGCTGTGTTGCTCCACTGATCCAACTTAGGTCGGTTTATGTGTCGAATTGCTGCCGGGACACGCGCTTTGATCGACCTTGGCCATGCGTTCGATACGTCGCCGGTCCGGGGCGACACACGCCGTAGACTGGTGGATCGGTCCGCCCGGGTCTCCTCCAATCTCAGTTACGGGAAGTCGCAACGTGTCGCTCACGATCGGAATCGTCGGTCTGCCGAATGTCGGCAAGTCGACCCTGTTCAACGCCCTGACCAAGAACGACGTGCTGGCGGCCAACTACCCGTTCGCCACGATCGAGCCGAACGTCGGCGTGGTCGGCGTTCCCGATGCCCGGCTGGCGAAGCTGGCCGAGATCTTCGGGTCGCAGAAGGTCCTCCCCGCCACCGTCGACTTCGTCGACATCGCGGGCATCGTGCGCGGCGCGAGCGAGGGCGAGGGGCTGGGCAACAAGTTCCTGGCGAACATCCGCGAGTCCGACGCGATCTGCCAGGTCATCCGTGCCTTCAGGGACGAGGACGTCGTACACGTCGATGGCAAGATCTCGCCGAAGGACGACATCGAGACGATCAACACCGAGCTGATCCTCGCGGACCTGCAGACCATCGAGAAGGTCCTGCCGCGTCTGCAGAAGGAGTCGCGGATCAAGAAGGACGTGGCGCCGAAGGTGGCCGCGGTCGAGGCGGCCAAGGAGATCCTGGACGCCGGACAGACCCTCTTCGCCGCGGGCATCAAGCAGGACTCGGACCAGGAGGCCCTCCTCCACGACCTGCACCTGCTCACCGTCAAGCCGTTCCTGTACGTCTTCAATGTCGACGAGGACGAACTGACCGACGAGACCTTCAAGGCCGAGCAGCGCGCCCTGGTCGCCCCCGCCGAGGCGATCTTCCTCAACGCCAAGCTGGAGGCGGACCTCGCCGAACTCGACGAGGAGGACGCCCTGGAGCTCCTCCAGTCCGTCGGCGCCGAAGAACCCGGCCTCGCCACACTCGCCCGAGTCGGCTTCAACACCCTCGGCCTCCAGACCTACCTGACGGCCGGCCCGAAGGAATCCCGCGCCTGGACCATCAAGAAGGGCGCCACGGCCCCCGAGGCCGCCGGAGTCATCCACACCGACTTCCAGAAGGGCTTCATCAAGGCGGAGATCATCTCCTTCGAGGACCTGGTGGAAACGGGCTCGGTCGCCGAGGCGCGCGCCAAGGGGAAGGCGCGTATGGAGGGCAAGGATTATGTGATGCGGGACGGGGATGTGGTGGAGTTCCGGCACGGAGGAACCTCTGGAAGCGGGAAGAAGTAGTCCCCCGCAGCAGAGAACGATGGCTGACGATCCTCTGAACCTTGACGAGGCCGGCGAATGGGCTGGCCTGTGGTGGCTGCCGGACGACCCTGACGAGCAGGTCCCGGGCGTGCTCCGTACGACCCTGAGAGCGGCCTCTCCCTCTCGTTGATCGGCGCGTTCTAGGACCGCATCACGTCGAACCCTGCTCCTGGGGTGACCGCGTACCACGAGGGCACCAGGACGTGGGACGTCATCCCCGGCGCGGCCGAGCAGCGCGAGATCACCCTCCTCGGCTGCGTCCCCACCGGCGGGAAGCGGACCATGTTCGCGCGGGTGAAGAGCCCCGACAAGCAGACCGTGGCGGCGACGACAGCGATCATCGGCGCGCACGTCAGCGGCGAGGAAGACGCCGCATTCTCCGCGGCCGGGGTCTCGGTCGAAGACCTGGGGCTCTGGGCGGCATCGTCCGTGTTCGAGGGCTTCCTCGGTGCTCCCGACGGAAAGATCGACGGGACGAGCCGTTCGACCTGAGCGCGGCTCTGGAGACTGCCAGCCGGGTGCAGGACCTGATCGCCCTGGCGACGCACCGCGCGGCCGGCGTCATCTGGCTCCGGCTGGAGGTGGCCGGGACCGAGTCGGTCCTGCCGAACGGCCGGCCCGTGCCGCGCCGGCACGCGGCCGTGCTCTACTCGCCCGCCGCGCTTGGCCACCACGACGCAAAGGCCGCGGACCACCGCCGCGTCTTCTTCACCTGCGAGTCGCTCCCGTTCAAAGAGGTCGTGCCCCGCTGGTGCGAGGCGCACGGCCGCCTGCAGACGGCGACCAACATGATCTTGGGCCTGCGCTACGCGCCGACCAGCTTCGTCGAGAACAACCTCCTGACGGCGGTGGGCGCTGCCGAGGTGCTGCACCGCGGCCTGCGCATCGACGAGAAGCCGTTCCCCAAAGCGGAATTCAAGGAGATGCGCGAGGCGATGCTCGCGCAGGTGCCAGAAGAGCATCGCGACCGGTTCCGGGGTGCGATCCGCAGCAACCCGACGCTCCGGGACCGGCTCCACGCGCTCGCCGAGCGCCCCGACCAAGAAGCGATCGCGCTCCTCATGCCGGACCGGGGCCGGGGGCGGGATCAGGTAGTTCGCCGACGTGCAGGACATCGACGGCCGGGCCCTGGTCGTCGTACCAGGAAGCAAGCATGGGGGTACCTCCGTGGGCAGTCAGCTCTCGGCAGCGGCGGGCGCATGTGGATCGCTGTCGGTGCATGCGGTGTCGAATGCGGGCGGTTCCTCGCCGAGGGTCTCGCGCAGCCAGGTCCGTTCGGCGCGGCTTGTGGCGCGGGCGGTGAGCAGCATGCCCCGCCGGTAGGGGTCGGCGATCTCCTCGGCACGCAGGGGCCGCTCGTTGTCGTAGAAGAAGCTCGCCGGTTCTTCCAGGAACTCCAGCCGTCTGCGCAGCACCGCGTGCTGTTCGGCCACGTCGGGCAGGTGGGAGAGGAAGGCCAGGACGACGTAGAACCGGGTGAAGTCGGTGATCTCGTGGTCGGCGGGCTTGCGTAGGCGCTGAAGCATGTCGGCCCGTCCGGCCGCGGTCAGGCTGAGCACGTACCGGGCCGCCCCCGCGGCCGGGTCTGCGCGCCGCTCGATCAAGCCCGCCCTGGTCAGACGGTTGATCGCCGGATACAGGCTGCCGTCACTGACCGGCCGCGTATAGCCGGTCAGCTGTGAGACGCGGCGGCGCAGCTCGTGTCCGGGCAGGGGTCCCTCGGCGAGGAAGCCGAGTATCGCGAGTTCCAGCATGAGTCCATCTTCGCACGCGTAACATCGAATCGATGTGAACATCGATTCGATGTTACGCTCGCAAGTACCCGCTCAAACGTCTCTGGAGAGGCACAGCAAGATGCCATCGCAGTCCACCGAGTCAGTGATGAACCGTTTCGTCGAGTTCATCAACACGGGCAACGAGGATCTCGCCCGCGAGGTCATTTCTCCGGACGCGGCGTTCCACGCGCCAAGCCACCCGGAACCACTGCGGGGGCCCGATGGGTACTTGGAAGTCCTCGGGATGATGCGCGGCGGCTTCTCGGATGTGGAGTGGACGCTGGAGGAGACGGTCACCGAAGGCGAGACAGTGGCCGCGCGGTTCACCATGCGGGGAACCCACGACGGTGAATTCTTCGGGATCCCGGCGAGCGGCAACAAGATCTCGGTGCAGGCCATGAACTTCTATTACCTGGCCGACGGCCGGATCGTCGGCGAACGGGGCCAGCCCGATCTCCTCGGGGTGATGCAGCAGATCGGTGCCGTACCGGCGCCGTGAACCTCGTAGCGCCGAGTGAGCCTTCTGCTGCGCGGGATTGCCGCTGCCGGGAGGGGCCCGTACGGCGCGGTGGCAGAGGGCGAAGGCCCGCACCGGAGCGCGGGCGACCGGCGCGGGTTCACCGCAAGAGGCCGGTCTTCTTCTTGATCCGGCGTCTTCGCGCAGACAGCGCCCGTTCGGCGAGAGCCGGCCTGGTTTTCACATCACCGACCCCGCCCTGAAAACCTCAGTAACTGCGCCGGCAACCAGACGGGACACCAAGCAACGAAGGTCCGACAAGCCCAGTGGTCACACCTCTTCGGAATCGCTTTCGAGCTGGGTCGTCTGGGCCCGCAGCCATGCCGTCAGCCGGCGGACGCGTACGTCTTGCTCGGGTGGTTGACGACTGAGGAGGTGGTAGCTGGTGCCGTCGGGGACGAAACCGAAGGGTGCGACGAGTTGCCCTCGCTCCAGGTCGTCGCGGACGACGGCATACGGGGCGATCGCGACCCCGACGCCGGCCGCGGCAGCCTGGAGAGTCAGGTAGAAGTGCTCCAGGGTCTGCTGGGAGGCGGGCTCTGCTTTCATGCCGGTGATGCCTCGCCAGTCGTCCCACGCCTGCGGTCGTGTACCGGTGTGCAGAAGGGCTACCTCCGATATGCCGGCGCCGGTCAGGCGGGCAGCGAGATCGGGTCGGCAGACGGGTCCGATCCTCTCTGCGAACAAGCGGGTCCGGCTCACCTTTTCGGGAAACGGGAAGTCGTCTCGGCGGATCGCGAGGTCGATGTCGTCCCGCTCGAAGAAGACGGGGCCGCCGCCTGCGGACAGATGGACGGTGACGTCCGGCACGTTTGCGGCCAGATCGGGCAGCCGGGGAATGAGCCACCGCATCAGGAGTGTCGGTTCGCACGAGAGGGTGAGCGGTCCTGCGGGTGTGCGCTGTGCGATCTGCCGGGCGGCCGCATCGATCTGATCGAGTGCGTCTCTGACGACGGCCGCCAGCTGGCGCGCCTGCGGGGTCGGGCGCAGGGCGCGTGTCTGCCGCTCGAACAGCGATATCCCAAGGGACCGCTCCAGGTTCTGGACCTGTCGGCTCACCGCGCCGTGCGTCACATGCAGCTCCTGCGCCGCCGCGGTCATGCTCGCGTGCCGGACGGTCGCTTCGAAGGGCAGCAGAGTATTCAGAGGAGGTAGACCCGACCATCGCATACGTGAATTTTACTCACAGGTCTTGTGAGAATGAATCGCTTGTCCAGCTCTTTTGCCTGCCTGACTATAGATCCAGTCACGGAAACGCTGACCAAGGGAGAGGTGGGGCATGACATTCCGCAACGACGAGCGGTCGGGCATCGCCATCCTGGCGGATGACCTCACCAGTGCAGGGGACGGTGCCGCGCCGTTCCGCCGGGCCGGGCACGACGCCCGGATCCTGCTCTCCGCCACGGCAGGCGTGCCGGGGCACGCCGTGGGCGTGAGTGCGGTTGACCTCGGGAGCCGGGTGCTGGACGAGGAGGCTGCCGCTTCGCGTACGTGGCGGGCGGCCCGCCTGTTTGCCGGCTCTGAGTTGCTCTTCAAGACGGTGGATTCCACCTTGCGCGGTCATGTCGCGGCAGAGGTCCGGGCCGCATGGGCGGGATCGCGGAGGCGGACCGTCGTCATCGCCCCGGCCTTCCCCGCGGAGGGCAGAGTGACGGTGGAAGGGGTCCAGTACGTGCGGGGCGTACCGGTCCACGAGAGCGACTTCGCACGCGACCCGGTACACCCTGTGCGGTGCTCGGACCTCGCGACGCTGTTCCCGGAGGCCGTTGTGGCAGGGCCGGGCCGGGCGGCCGAGCTGCCCGAACTGATCGGCAACGGTGGCCTGATCGTCTACTCCGCCGCCGAAGACGGCGACCTCGACCGCCTGGTCGCAGCGGTGCCGCGACTCGACGACGTGCTGTGGGTCGGCTCCCCAGGGCTGGCGGCCGCCCTGGCCCGAAGGTGCGCACACGCTGCCGGCAGCGCTACTTCGGTGCCTGCGCCCGCCCGACGCCCACTGATCGTCGTCGGCAGTGCCAACCCGGCGACCCGGCGGCAGCTGGCCGCGCTCCGCGCCCGGGCGGATGTCCAAGGGATCACCGTCAGCGGCGATCCGGCCACGGCAGTGGAGACGCTGCGCGGCCTGACGGCCCCCGTCCTCACCCTGCAAACACCCGAAGAACGCCACACGCCACAGACCGCACAAGCACTCGCCCGCTCGCTGGCAGCAGTCGTCCAGGCTCTCACCGAAGAGCACACGATCGACGCGCTCATCGTCACCGGGGGAGAAACGGCCGCGACCGTGCTCCAGACCCTTGGTGCCACCGGCATCGGCCTGCTCGACGAACCCGAACCCGGCGTCGCCCGCGGAACGCTCCTCGGGCAGCTCCCCCTCCCCGTGCTGATCAAGGCGGGCGGCTTCGGCGACGACGCCACGCTCCTGCGCCTGTGCCACCTCATCCGACATCCCCTCGACCCAGGAGAGCACGCATGACCCCGATCGCCATCACCATGGGCGACCCCTGCGGAATCGGCCCCGAGATCACCCTCAAGGCGTGTGCCGATCCCCGGCGCACCGTGCCCGTCGTCGTCATCGGCGACGTGGGCGTCCTCGCCCGCGCCGACCGGGTCGCCGGAACACACCTCACCGTTCGCCCGATCGCATCCGTCGACCAGGCGGCGTTCGCGCCCGGCACGGTGGACGTCCTCACCGAGAACGGCCTTCCGGCCGACCTGCGCTGGGGCACACTCGACGCCCGCGCGGGAGCGGCGTCCTTCCAGTACGTCCGCCGCGGTATCCAGCTCGCGATGGCCCACGAGGTACGGGCCCTGGTGACCGCGCCGATCAACAAGGAAGCGCTGCGCATGTCCGGCGTGCCCTACCCCGGGCACACCGAGATCCTCGCCGACCTGTCCGGCACGAAGGACTACGCGATGATGATGGCCACCGACGAGCTGCGGACCGTCCTGGTCACCGTGCACCAGTCCCTGCGCACCGCGATCGACGCGATCACCACCGCACGCGAACTCGACATCATTCGCCTCACCCACCGCACGCTCCAGCGCGGCGGTCTGCCCGCCCCGCGCATCGCCGTCGCCGGCCTCAACCCCCACGCAGGGGAGAACGGCCTGTTCGGCCGCGAGGACCTGGACATCATCACCCCCGCCATCGAAGCCGCGCAGAGCGAAGGCATCCAGGCCAGTGGGCCCTGGCCCGCCGACACCGTCTTCATGCGAGCGCGCGCCGGGGCCTTCGACGCCGTGGTCGCCCAGTACCACGACCAGGGCCTCATCCCCGTCAAGTACCTCGGGATCGAACACGGCGTCAACATCACCATCGGCCTGCCGTTCGTCCGCACCAGCGTCGACCACGGCACCGCCTTCGACATCGCGGGTCTCGGCACGGCCGACCACACCAGCCTGCTCACCGCCCTGACTCACGCCGACCGCCTGTCCGCAGGGGCACCGGCCCGCCCCTGACCACCGACTCACACCCCGGAACCGAAAGCCGAAGGACACCGTGGACTTCATCTTCATGCTCACCCGCGACGACCGCACCGTCACCGACTGCCTCGAGGTCCTCGACACCATCAAGGACCTCGGCATCACCCACATCGGATTCAAGGACATCGGCGTCGACCGCGACACCCTCACCCAACTGCACGCCCGCATCAAGGACATGGGCGCCACCACCTACCTCGAAGTCGTCAGCACCGACCGGGACCAGGCCCTTGCCTCCGTACGGACAGCCACCGAACTCGGCGTCGACTGGCTGATGGGAGGGACCTGGATCAAGGAGACCCTCGATCTCCTGCAGGGCACGTCCATCGGCTACCTGCCCTTCGCCGGAGAACCCCTCGGGCACCCCACCCGCCTCGCCGGCGACCCGGACCGCATCGCCGACGACTGCCGACGAGCGGAAGCGGCGGGCTGCGCCGGCGTCGACCTTCTCGCCTATCGCGCCACCGATGCCGACCCACTCGACCTGGTCCGCGCCGCCCGCGCCGCCACCACCGGCCGCCTGGTCATCGCCGGCTCCATCACCAGCACCGACCAGATACAGGCACTCGCATCAGCCGGAGCCGACGCCTTCACCATCGGATCCGCCGCCTTCGACGGCTCTCTGCGGCCCCACGCAGGAACCATCCGATCCCAACTGGCCCCCGTGGTCGTCCTGTAGCGAGAGCCGCCCCCGGGAGCCCAGAAGAAGCGACCGAGCAAGGTCACGGGCGGGGTGAGGTCGAGTCACACGGCCATCGGCTGGATCTCTTGACTCCCCCCTGAGCCGCTGCCACTCTTTGTGCCAAATACCAGCACGGTGTACCACAATGTGGCACGGCGAAGGGGTCTGAGGGGTGGGGTGGGGGTGGATCCCCGCACCCGGGACGAATGCGAGCGTTGGGGCTCCAAGGGCGCGCCCCCTCCAAGTCGCCACCAGGCATCCTCACGCTCGGGACCCAGCTTGCGGCCCGGCGATACGAAAGGAAACCCCCGTGTCAGCTGCCAGGAAGCGTGTCGCCGTGGTCGGTGTGGGAACGATGGGCAGCCAGGCCGCTTGGCGGCTGGCGGCCCGGGGCGCGGAGGTCGTCGGCTACGACCGGTTCGCGCCTGGCCACGACCGCAGCGCCGCAGGCGGTGAGACCCGGGTCTTCCGCAGCGTGCAGACCCACGACAGCCGCTATGTGCCGCTCGTCCGGCACGCCGACCTTCTCTGGAAGCAGCTGCAGGCGGAGACCGGACGGGAACTGCGCCGCCTGACCGGAGCCCTGGTCATGGGGCCGGCCGACGACCCCGAGATGCGTACCGTCATGGACGGCATCGCCGAGCACGGCCTCGAACACGAGGTGATCGACGCCGAGGCGATGGCCAAGCGCTTCCCGCAGTTCCGCGTCGACGACGGAGACCTGGTGCTCCTCGACTCCCACGCGGGCTTCATCCGCCCCGAGCTGACGGTCCAGACCGCGGCCCGACGTGCCGAGGAACTGGGCGCCCAAATCCGCCGCTACACCCCGGTGCGGGAAGTCACTCCCGTCCCCGGGGGAGGCGTGGAGATCCGCACCGACACCGACACCGAGCGCTTCGACGCCGCCGTCGTCACCCCCGGCCCCTGGGCGGGCGACCTGCTGCCCGACCTGCCGTGGGAAGTGAACGTCTACCGCGCGATCAGCGCCTGGTTCCTGCCCCACGAGGACCACCCGGCAGACACCGAGCGTCCCGCCTTCATCCGCTGCGGCGACATCCCCTTCTACGGCATCCCGTCCCCAGACGGCCTGACCGTCAAGCTCGGTCTGCCCCAGCCCCACCACAAGCCCGTGGACGACCCGAACCGCCTGAACCGGACCGTCGCACCGGAGGAACTGAAGTCCTTCACCACGGTGGTGCGGCGCCACCTGCCCGGACTGAACCCCGATCCGGTACGCCTGTCCGTCTTCATGGAGGGCTACACCGACAGCACCAGGCCGCTGGTCGGCCCCCTGCCGGGCTGTGACGACATCGTCCTGCTGGCCGGTTTCTCCGGCCAGGGCTTCAAGCTCTCGCCCGCCATGGGCGACATCGCCGCGGACCTCGCCCTGGAAGGCCGCACCTCCCAGCCGATCGACTTCATCACCACAAACGGCCGCACCACGGCCTGAGCCCGAACGAGGAAAGCCATGACCCTGACCATCGGCGCGCTGAGGGCTGAGCCCGGCCAGAAGACCCGCGGGAGCCTGTCGGCCGACCTCGGCTCCACGACAGTGGAGGTGCCCCTGATCCTCGTCAACGGATCCCGACCCGGCCCCCGGGTGGTGATCACCGGTGGCGTCCACGGTGGCGAGTTCATCGGCGTCGACGCGGCCACCCGCCTGGCCGGGCTGCTGGAACCGGACGAGGTGGCCGGCCAGCTGGTGATCTGCCCCGTGGCCAACCCCCCGGCCGTCTACGGAGGCAGGCTCAACATCTCCCCGCTGGACGGCGTCAACATCAACCGCGTCTTTCCCGGGGACAAGGACGGCGGCCCCACCGACCGGATGGCGGCCTGGCTGTTCGAGTACGTGATCGACGGCGCCGACGCCTACGTGGACCTGCACAGCGGCGGCATCGACCAGCATCTGCTCGACTTCGTCGGCTACCGCCTGACCGGCGACGACGAGCTGGACGCGAAGAACAAGGCGATGGCCCACGCGGTCGGTTACGAGCGCGTCATCTTCGGCACCAGCCCGGCCGGCGGCAACAGCCACGCCGCGGCGAACCGGCAGGGCCTCCCCGCCATCCTCGTCGAGACCGGGCAACTCGGCGACCGCGACCCCGCCACCGTGCGCAGGCTGCTCGACGCCCTGTACCGGATCCTGCACCACCTCGGTGCCATCGAGGCGCCGCAGCACCTCGCACCGGTGACCGTGCAGCCGCGCGACTGGATCTGGACCGGCGAGGTCGAGTCTGCGGTCGCAGGCCTCTGGTACCCGGACGCGGCCACCGGTGACGAGGTGACCGAGGGACAGACCATCGGCCGCATCATCGATCCGGTCGACGGCGCCGAGCACAAGATCACCGCCATCGCCACCGGAAAGATCATCTACAACATGAACGGGCTCTCCGTCCGCCCCGGCACGCACCTCGCCGCCATCGCCACCCCCCACGACTGACGGGCCTCCTACCCGTCCGAACTCACCCTCTGATCTGTGTTTGTGCAGGTCAGAGGGTGATTCGCTCCCGGGTCCATGCGTTGTGGCGGAACGTTCAAGGTCTGGGTTCGTGAGATGCGGCGCAGTGCGGCTCGTGTTCTTCGGTGCCCAGGTGCCGTCTCGGGCTTCCTTCAGGGGGCTTCGCATCCCCAAGCGGTCGCCCGTGATGGGCACCACACAGGGTCGGGAGCTCCCCCCGTGCTCCCGACCCGTCCCGTCCCCCGTGGCCCGCCCCCCGTTGTAGATGGGTGCCGCATGCGTTCCCCCGTTTTGGACCGCACGCGGCGCCCATCTACTTTGTTTTACGGGCACTCCCTCAGCATGCCGAGGTGCCTTCGGCTTGTCAATCAGACTTTACGTACTCGCGCCGCTATCCTCCTCCGTAAACTTGGGTGCACAGTGAAGGCGCGCAGTGAAGGCGTGGCCGCGATGAGCGACCAGTGTTGTCGACGGTGTCAGCGGCAAGGGGTGATCGGGTGGAGAGCCGGAATCCGGCGAGCGGGCGCACCATCGCCCAGAAGCTCGACCACCTGATCGGCACGGTCCATCCCGCCGACCGGGGCCCGCTCAGCTATATGGAGATCGCCGAGGGGATCCGCACAAAGGCCGGGCCGGACGGGCCGACGGTGTCGCATGCCACGATCCAGAAGATCCGCAAGGGCGAGATCGTCGATCCGAAGGTCAGCACCCTCACCGTGATCGCGGGCTTCTTCGGCGTCCCCGTGACCTACTTCTTCGACGACGCGGTGGCCGAGCGGGTCGACGCCAAGCTCGCCCGGATCAAGGAACGGGTCGAGCTGACCCGGGCTCAGCGGGAGCTGGTGAAGATCCTTGAGGACAGTGACGTACGGGATGTCGCGCTGCGTATGAACGGCCTGTCGGCCGGCAGCATCCAGGCGATCCGCGGAGTCATCGATCAGGCACGCAAGCTGGAGGGGCTGCCGGAGCCGTCGCCCGGCCGCGGCACCCGGGATGCGAAGTCCTGAGGGACCATGCGCCCTGATCGGGCGCTCATACCGCAAGGACCCCCGAGGGTCTGGGGTCGGGCCTGGGGCCCGGGACCCCTGGCGCACGAGGGACGCGATGTCCTGAGGCCCGGGTCTCCTGGTACACGAGGGACGCGCGGTGCTGAGTGGTCGGCACGCTCCGTGCTGAGGTGCTAGTCGCCCGCGGCCGGAATGCGCCGGTGCGCGGGGTGGTCGCCTCGGTGTGACTTGAGCGTGTGCACACCATCGCTTAGGCTCGCGCGGACATCTGTTCGCTCCGTTTGGCGGACAACGCTTCGGCGGAATGTCATGGACACCCGGGACGTACGGCCAGCCAAGATCTGCTCGGCCAGCGAGGACCGCATGTACATCACGCGCCGCCGCGCCCGTTGCGAGGCCGCCGCCGACGTGGTCGCCATCCCGCGCCCCTTCGACCTCGACGCCCTGTGCGAGGGGATCGCCGCCCAGCGTGGCCGTCCGTTGCGCCTGGTCGCCCTGGAGGGCGCCCCGGACAGCAACATGCCCTGCGGGGTCTTGGTGGCCACCGAGAGAGCTGACCTCATCTTCTACGAGCCGGCGACCAGCGCCCTGCACAAGCTCCAGATCGTGCTGCACGAGCTCGCCCACCTGCTCCTCGGCCATGGCGGGCCGGACTCCGAACGGCCCGCGTACGCCACCCGGTTGCTGCCGGGCGCCACGGACGGCCAGGACGACGGGGGCGCCGGCGAGGACGAGGACGACGATCTCGGGATCGACCTCGACCAGGTGCTGCACATCCTCGGGCGCACGAGCTACAGCGACAACGAGGAGAAGGACGCCGAACTTCTCGCGACGATTCTCAGCCATCGCATCCTCGATCGCGAAGCCACCACGAACCCCGTGCTGGAACGGCTCGGCGATGCCCTCGGCCACCCCATCCGCACCTCCTCGGACACTCCCCGGGACCACAGGGACCACAGGGGCCACAGATCGTGAGGGCACGCGTATGACCACCGTGGTTCTGGTCCTGTTGTGGACGGTCGCCGTCTGGCGTGCCCCCTCGGCCGTACGGTCATCGAAACAGCGCACCCTGTGGATCGCCTTCGCTGCGCTGACGCTCGCCATGACCCTGCGCACTCCGGCCGTCATGGACGCCATCGACGGCGGCACCGGCATCAACAACCTGTCGACCCTGTTCAAGCACTACTTGGGCATCACGGCGGCGGGCGCCGTCCTGGAGTTCGTCTACGTCATATCCCGGCCCTACAGCCGCACCGGAGTACGGCGCCGGATGGCCGCCACCGGGGCGACCATGGCCGTCCTGACCGTGCTGTTCGCCTTCGTACCGCGCCGGACCGAGGCCGAGGACTTCTTCGACCGCGCCGCCGGGTCCGTCCCGGCCACCGCCTACTTGCTCGTCTGGTTCGCCTATCTGGGCACGGCGATGGCCATGGCCACCTGGCTCTTCTGGGGCTCCAGCCGGCACGCGGGCGCGGGCTGGCTGCGCACCGGCCTGCGGCTGCTCGGCGCGGGCACGGCGGCCGGGGTGGCGTACGCGCTGGCCCGCGCCGTCTACCTCGTACTGCGCCTCACCGAGGTGACCGGACCCGGCAGCGACGCGGACGCGAGCGCGGTCACGGACGTGATGAAGCACGCCGCCATCGGCCTGATCCTCGTCGGCAGCTCCGTACCGGCCGTCGGAGTGGCCTGGCGGGCGGCTCGGCACTGGCGGTACCTGCGCGCGCTGCGCCCCCTGTGGCAGGACCTGACCGAGGCCGTCCCCGAGGTCGTGCTGGGCGAAGAGCTGCGCCGCCGGGAGCTGCGGATGCGGCTGCACCGCCAGGTCGTCGAGATCCGCGATGCGATCCTCGCTCTCCAGCCGTACGTCTCGGCCGCCCAGCGGGACGCCGCCGAGGCCGCCGTGCCCGCGGGGCGGCGGGATCTCGCGGAGGCCTGCTGGATCGAGACCGCCCGCCACGCCAAGCTCGCCGACCGGGCCCCCGACGACGCCGTCCAGCGCCGTACCTTCGGCTCCGCGGGCGACGACGCCGACGACGCCGACCTCGATCTCGAAGCCGAGGCCCAGTGGCTGGAGCGGATCGAGGTGGCCCGGGCGGGCGACACCGTACGGGACTTCGTCCGTGCCCACAGCGCGTCCGGGCCCAGCGCGTCCGGGCCCAGCGCGTCCGGGCCCAGCGCGTCCGGGCCCAGCGCGGCCGGACACAGCCCGTCCGGACACAGCCCGTCCGGGCACAGCGCGCATGACAGCGATCTCGCCTCCCAGTAGAAAGTCCCCCAGTGACCAGCACACCAGCGACCAGCACCGAACCCGGTTCCGCCGCACCGCCGGAGTCCCGCGCCGCCCGGCTCGTCACCGACCACCTCGAGCCGAAGAACTGGATCCTCGCCGTCACCCTGCTCGTCGGCTGGCACACCGACGGACTGGCCGGCGTCGGCTGGGGGCTGTTCGGCGCGCTGTTCGCGGCCGTCATCCCGGTGCTCTTCATCAAGCTCGGTATCCGGCGCGGCACTTGGGCCGACCGTCACCTCGGCAAGCGGCAGCAGCGGCTCGTGGTCATGGTCTTCATCATCTGCTCGGTCTCCACCGGCACCCTGCTGATGAGCGTCCTGGACGCCCCCTCGGCCATGATCGCGCTCATCGCGGCGATGGTCAGCACACTGGTCGTCCTCATGGCCATCACCTTCACCTGGAAGATCTCCGTCCACGCCGCCGTCTCCTCCGGCAGCATCGCCATCCTCGCTCTCGACTACGGCCCCTGGCTGCTGGCCGTCTACCCTCTGGTCGCCCTGGTCGGCTGGTCCCGCATCGCACTGCGCGACCACACCCCGGCCCAGGTCGTGGCGGGAGCGGTGCTGGGCGCGGTGGTGGCGGGGGTGACGTTCGGGCTGCTGCGGTGACGGGGAGCATCACGGGAGGCGCAGTTTCGTGTCGAAGTCGCCCCCTGATCTGCAATTGTGCAGGTCAAGGGGCGATTTGCTGCCGGACTCCCGCGTGCGGGGCCCCGGCCGACGCGTGACCGCCAGCAGCGGCGGCCGGGACCGTGTCCTGCCCGGACGTCACACGGCGACCCTCGTCAGACCGAGGCGGCCCGGCTCTCCGTACTCGCGCGCAGATAGCCCGAGTTCGCCACCTGACCGAGGTAGGTCAGCCGGGTGTCCGTGGCCATGTGCTTGTCGTAGGCCTCTTTGATGCCGGGCCACTTGGGGTGCCCGAAGTCGTCGAGTACGACGATGCCGCCGGGCGCGATGATCTGCTCGGCCCATGCCAGGTCCGCGAGGACGCCGGGGGCGGAGTGGTCGCCGTCGATGATGATCACTCCGTAGGAGCGGTCGGAGAGCAGGGCGCGCACCTCGGGGTCCTCGGAGAAGCCCTGCTGGATGCGGGCCGCGGTTCCGGCCGTGCCCGCCAGCGCCAGATTGGTGCGCACCGCGGGCCCGCGCACGGGTGTGCCCGTCGGGTCGCCTCGCTCGGTGGTGCCAGGCTGGAGCTGCAGGCCGGCGAGCGGGTCGACGATCGTCAGGCTCGGGTCGCGGCCGGCGCGCTCCATCATCCGGATCAGGGCCGCGCCGAACATTCCGTACAAGGTCCCGATCTCCAGGATCTCGTCGTTCGGCGGGTCGAGCAGCGGTACGGCGGCGAGCTTGCCGCAGATGTTCATGGTGCCGCCGGCGATCCGGCCGACTCCGAGCGCCTCCAGGGCGATGAGCAACCGGAACGCCTGGGCGATATTGCGCTCCGCGTCGTCGCTGTCCCCGGTCATCAGCGCCAACTCGTCGATGCCGCGCTTGAGATGGACGTCGGCGGGGAGTCGCGACACTCCGCGCCCTGTGGCGTTGAACAGCAACTCGAGGGGCTCCTGGCGCCGGCGCAGCGCCGCCAGCTCGCGCTGCAGTTCCCCGTCGGGGTCCCTGATGGAGCGGCGGATTCGCCTCTCGATGCGCTGATCGATGAGGTCGGCGATCGGACGCAGGGTGCGCCTGGCGGCCTTGGTGGTGAGAAACCCTCGCATGGCTCTGTATCCCTCACAGATAGAGGAGGAGCACCGCGTACATGTGGGGGAACAGAAGGTGTGCACGCCTTCCCCGTACGACGATGGAGCGGGCGGCACAGTGGGAGCGTTCGAAGGACAGTAGAACGTAAAACGTCCACAGATCAAGCACCGCAAACAACGGCGTTCAGGCCAGGAAGAGCGGCGATGGCCCTCGGGCCACAAGAGGGTTACGGCATCAGGTCGTCAGGGTGGACGGGGACCGGAAGCTCCGTCCTCGTTGGGCAGCCGTAGTCATTCACCGGTCAGGTGACGCAGCGTCAGACCTGAGGCACTAGTCTCGCGGGATGCGCCTAATGACCTGGAACGTCTGGGGTCGGTTCGGGCCGTGGCGCGAGCGGGCTCCGCTCATTCTGGCGACCCTGGAGACGCTGCAAGCCGATGTCGTGTGCCTGCAGGAGACGTGGAGCACTCAAGAGGGAGGCCAGGCCGACGAGTTGGCAACGTCACTTGGTCTTCACGCGGTCTTCGGCCGGAGCCGGATGCCACAGCCCGAATCAGGTGACTCCGAGCATGTCCGGTTTGGCCTGGCGGTGCTCGGGCGGTGGCCCGTCCTCAGGCACCGGCTGCACCTCTTGCCCGACGGGCCCGACGGCAGCCCACCGGAACTCGGTGAACCCTCGGCCGCACTCGTGGTCACCTTCGACCACCCGGCCGGCCCGCTGCACGTCGTGACCGCCTGCCCCGACTGGCAGGCCGAACGTGAGAGTGCCCGGCTCGCCCAGAACCGCGCCCTGGCCGCACTCCTCACCGACCCGGCGCTCGACGGACCGCTGCCGGTCATTCTTGCCGCCGACCTCAACTCGCGGCCCGACACACCGGAGTTCCAGCCCCTGGCCCAGGCTCTCGTCGATGCCTGGGCCACCACACATCCCGGTGAGCCGGGTTACACCTTCACCACTGACAACCCGTTCGTCGGCCCCGACGAGTGGCTGGCCGATGGGCGGATCGATCACGTCCTTGCCCGCTCCGGAACCCCCGGCCATCCCCTCGCCTTCCGGGCCACGGCGCTGGCCGGCACCGGCGATCCGGCCCCGTCAGATCACTACGCCGTGGTAGCCGATCTCGACGGGTGACTACGGCGTGCCCGCGTGAACCGCACCGCGCACCGCGCGCCGCGCACGACGAACTGGCGCTGCAGCACGGCGAGTTGGTGCCACAGGGTCAGGACATCGTCGGCGCTGGATCCAGCCGTAGACGGCAGGCATACGACCCGACCCGTCAGGAATCGAATGCGTCCTCCCGAGTCTCAGGCAGGGCCAGCAGGCACACGAGGCTCAGCAGGCAGAGGCCGCCGGTGTAGAAGCCGAGCACCAGCGGGGAGTCCCACTGGCTGTTCAGCCAGGTGGCGATACTGGGGGCGAAGCCGCCGCCGAGGGTGTTGGCGAGGATGAAGGTGGCGGAGGCTCCGGTGTAGCGCAGGCGGGCGGGGAAGAGTTCGGCGAGGAAGGCCGCCATGGGGGAGAACATCAGGGCCAGCAGCATGAGGCCGATGGCGTACGCGCCGGTGATCAGCAGGGCGTTTCGTGAGCTCAGCGAGGCGTACATCGGGACGGCCCACAGCACGCTGCCGATGGCTCCCGTCAGCATGACGGGGCGGCGGCCTATCCGGTCGGCCAGTCTGGCAGCCGGGAGGGTGAGGGCGATTCCGGCTGCCGCGCCGATGCTCGCTGCGGTCAGCATGGTGTTCCGGGAGATGCCGAGTGCCTGAGGTGCGTACGACAGGCTGTAGACGATCGTCAGGTAGTAGACGGCCGAGCCGCCGATCGCCGCGCCGGTGCCGAGCAGGAGCCGACCGGGGTGCTGCTTGATGAGTGTGCCGAGCGGGAAGCGGGACACGGGTGCGGATGCCGTAGGGCCGGCCGCCGAGCTGAACACAGGTGACTCGGAGACCCTCGACCGGACCCACAGGCCGATCCCGAAGAGCACGACGCTGAGCAGGAACGGGATTCGCCAGGCGCCGTCCGCGAAGCCGTCCTGGCCCGCGATGTTGAGGGTGGGCAGGATGACGGCGGTGGAGAGGAGGAAGCCGAGCGAGGGGCCGACGTTCGGGATGGCCGCGTACAGCGCGCGGCGTCCGGGTGGCGCGTGCTCCGCGGCGAGCAGTACCGCACCGCCCCACTCGCCGCCCATGCTCACGCCCTGGAGCAGACGGAGCGTCACCAGCAGTACGGGAGCGAGGAGTCCGGCGGACTCGTACGTCGGGAGGAGTCCGACGCCGACCGTCGCCACTCCCATCAGCAGCAGCGAGAGGACCAGGGCCCGTCGGCGGCCCAGCCGGTCACCGATCGTGCCGAACAGTACGACGCCGAGGGGGCGGGAGAGGAAGGCCGCGGCGAACGTGAGGAACGCGGCCAGGGAGGAAGCGGTGGGGTTGTCGGAGGGGAAGAAGGCGGGTCCGAGGACGAGCGCTGCGGCGGTGCCGTACACGGCGAAGTCGTAGTACTCGATCGTGGTGCCGATCAGGCTCGCGACGGCGACCCGCGGCGCCTCGCCCTTCGCTGCCGCCGATGGTGCCGCGGCGGGTCTGGAGCCAGCGGACTCGGGAACGGTCTTCGACGTTGAATCGGGCATGGGGGGTTCACTTCCGGTACGCCCGGAGCGAGCGAACGGTCCGGGTTCCAGGGGGACGGCCTCGCATGCAACACGAACCAGAGTGCGCCTGTCACCCTAATCCGCGGAATTCAATTTCAACAAGGATGACGCCACGTCCGATTTACCGAACAGGGCCGCCGGGGTCTACGCGGGATGCACGGAAGAATAAGCGTCCATTGACTCGTGGCTGACACGTGGCATCAACAGATAAGGCCTCGATAGGTTGCGAGCAGAGTAGAGCGCGATAGGGCGCAGTGCGCATACGGCGCGCTGCGCCCACCTTCTGGGCATTTAGCGCACAAACCGCTACGAACACCACACCTCGGCGCCGTCAACCCCCTCATTCCTGTCAATTCACTGTCAATATTCTTGCGGCATGTGGCATAGAAATTCGTCGACGGTCACATCTTGCCAACCGGCGATCACCCGTGAATGCTTACGCGGGACCAAACTTGAAAGTTCTACGACCATCGTTTTTCGGACACCGGGGCCTCAAACGGGATGATGCTGTTCGACATTCCGAAGTGTTCAATCCAAGCCGCTGCCGGACCTTTTCCATGCAGCCTTTGGGCTGGGAAGGTGCATTATTCATGCTGAAAGCTGGCAAGCCATTGCGTCTGCGCAGACTGTCGCTGGCGGGTGATAGCCGGTACCTGTTCGTCCCGCTCGACCACAGCGTGTCGGACGGCCCGCTCGTACCCGCCGGCCAATGGGACGATCTGTTGCGGGCGCTGGTCGGCGGAGGGGCCGACGGGATCATCGTCCACAAGGGGCGGGCCCGGGCCCTCGCACCGGAGATCCTCAAGAGCTGCGCGCTCGTGGTGCACCTGAGCGCCAGTACCGCCTGCGCGGCCGATGTCGATGCCAAGGTGCTGGTCGGCGACGTCGAGGAGGCGCTGCGGCTCGGCGCGGACGCGGTCAGCGTCCATGTGAACATCGGCTCGGACACCGAGAGCCAGCAGCTCGCGGACCTCGGGGCGGTGGCCCGCTCCTGCGATAACTGGGGCATGCCGCTGATCGCGATGATCTACCCCCGGGGTCCCCGGATCGACAACCCGCGTGATCCCGCGCTCCTCGCCCATCTGGTCAACGTCGCCGCGGACTTGGGTGCCGACATGGTGAAAACCTCGGTCGCCCTGCCGCTCGACCGGATGGCCGAGGTGGTGGCCCACAGCCCCATCCCCGTCCTGGCGGCCGGAGGGCCCCCGGACGGCTCCGACCTCATCGAGTACGGCAAGGCGGTGATGGCCTCCGGCTGTCAGGGGCTGGCCGTCGGCCGCCGGATCTTTTCGACCCCCTCGCCCGCTTCTTTGGTGGCCGGGCTCGCGGCGGTCGTGCACGGCCGTGGCGGTGACGGCAGCACGCCGGGTGACAACGGGCAGGCGACGCGTCCACCAGACGGAACGACAAACGATGGCAGAGGCATGACTCACTATTCGACGATCGTGGCAGGTGTCGCATGAGGTTCGCGTGGATCGATCTCCGTGAAGTTCCACAGCCGCAGCTCCAAGCGGTGGTGGACGCGGCCGTCCACACCCGGATGGCCGGAGTCCTGGCCACCGATGCTGAACTGCTCGGGACGCTGCCTCCGACCATCACCCGGGTGCTGGTCTCCGCGGGTCCGGCTGCGGCCGGCGCGAAGAAGCCGAGTGACAAGAGCACCGGGGGCTCGAAGGATGCCAAGGGCGCCGACGGCGCCAAGGAGGCGAAGTCCTCGGCCGCCGACGCTTCCTCGGCTCCGGCCTCCTCCCCGGCCGCAGCCGGAATCGACGTACTGTTGCGGCAGTTCGGTACCCAGGAAGAGCTGGACGCGGTCGCGGCGGAGCACCGTGCCAGTGGCGCCGAGGGTGCGACCGTCGCCGGCTTCGTCGATGTACGGGACGACCGCACCCTGCAGCTCTCCTGCGCGGGTGCCATGGCGTTGCCGTACACCGTCATCCACTTCGCCGATCCGACCAAGATCCCGCTGGAGATCGTGCTCGCGGCGGCCGAGCCCGCCGAGGGCAAGCTGGTGACCGTCGTCGACGACCTGGAGGAAGCCGGGATCGTCTTCGACGTTCTTGAGCGTGGTTCGGACGGCGTTCTCTTCTCGCCTCGTAGCGCCGATGAAGTGTTCGCGCTGGCGCGGCTGCTGGAGGCCACCACACCCCAACTGGAGCTGTCCACGCTGACCGTGGAGAGCATCCGGCACGTCGGGCTCGGCGACCGGGTCTGCGTGGACACCTGCTCGCACTTCGATGAGGACGAGGGCATCCTCGTCGGCTCGTACTCCTCGGGGTTCGTGCTCTGCTGCAGCGAGACGCATCCGCTGCCGTACATGCCGACCAGGCCGTTCCGGGTCAACGCCGGTGCCCTGCACTCGTACACGCTGGGGCCCGACAACCGCACCAGCTATCTGAGCGAGGTCGGCTCCGGGATGGCGCTGCTGGCGGTCGGCGCCGACGGGCGGACGCGGCGGGTCGTGGTCGGCCGGGCCAAGCTCGAGTCCCGGCCGCTGCTCGAGATCCGTACCCATGCCGAGAACGGGCAACTGGTCAGCCTGACGGTGCAGGACGACTGGCATGTACGGGTGCTCGGCCCGGGCGGGAAGGTCCTCAACGTCACCGAGCTGCAGACCGGTGACGAGCTTCTCGGCTATCTGGCCCGGGACCAGCGCCATGTGGGCCTGCCCATCGGCGAGTTCTGCAAGGAGGTCTGATGGGCGCGCTCGTGGACCTCGTGGATGACGTGGACGACGAGATGGGCCCTTTCATCCAGCGGCTGTTCGACGCGCGGGACGACGGGCTGCCGTATCTGACGCATCAGCAGGAGACCGTCACCCGGGCCGAGTTGCGGGAACGGGTCGGCAAGCAGGCCGCCGTGTTCTCCGGATACGGCATCGGACCGGGCAGCACCGTGGGCCTGCGGACACCGCCCAGCTTCACCCAGGTCGAGGTGCTGCTCGCGTTGTGGCGGCTGGGTGCCCAGGTGCTGCTCTTCGACTTCCGGCTGAAACCGGCTGAGGTGGAGGCGCTCTGCGCGACCTGCCGGCCGCAGTTCATGGTCAGCGCCGGTGTCAACGTCCGGGCTACGTTCGGTTTCCGGCCCGACTACGAGGTCGTCACCGAGTGCTACGGCACCGGCCTGGCCGCCACCACCGGGCACCGGCTGGTGCAGTTCAGCTCGGGCTCCACCGGGCGGCCGAAGGTGATCGGCAGGACCGCGCGTTCGCTCGCCGCCGAGGTGGAACGGTTCGCCGCGATTCCCGGGATGCCGGGGGAGGGCGACCGGCTGCTGCTGCTCAGTTCGACCGCGCACAGCTTCGGTCTGATCGCCGGGCTGCTGCACTCGCTGGTGGCCGGGGTGTCCGTGGTGTTCGCGCCCAGGGTCTCGGCGCGCGACATCCTGCGCACGGCGGTGGACCACCGGATCACCGCCCTGTTCGGGGTGCCGATGCACTACGAACTGCTCGCAGCCGCCATCGATCCTCCCGAACTGCCGGAGCTACGGGTCGCGGTGTCGGGCGGCGAGTTGATGCCTCCGGCGGTTGCGGCACGGTTCGCCGAACGGTACGGGGTGGCTGTCGGCGAGTCTTACGGGACCACCGAGACCGGAGTGGTCGCCATGGACGTCGGCGGTACGTTGCGGCCGTCGGTCGGGCGAGCCGCGCCGGGGGTGGTGGTGCGGGAGCACAAGGGCGAGCTGGATGTCGCCCTTGAGGAGTCGCCGTACCTCTTCGACTCGGGCGGCAGCCAGTACGAGGACGGGTGGCTGCACACTCGGGACCGGGCCACGGTGGACGGCACCGGGGCGGTTCGGGTGCACGGGCGTGCGGACTCCCTCGTCGTGATCGGGGGGCTCAAGGTGGACCTCACCGAGGTCGAGAACGTGCTGCGTGACCATCCGGCGGTTGAGCAGGCGGTTCTGGTCCATGAGGACATGACCGAGGCGTTCGTTGCTGTGGCCGCGGGTCATGAGCCTCCCTCCGGGGAGGAGTTGCTGCGGTGGTGCCGGGAGCGGGTGGCGGACTACAAGCTGCCGCGGGTGGTGCGGGTTCTGGAGGCTTTGCCTCGTACGTCCAACGGGAAGCTGGTGCGCAACGCCGCAGCGCTGCGCTCCGCTGGGTGAGTTGGGGGTGTTGCGGTTGTTTGGTGTCCGCGGGCCCGTCGTGGCTGGTCGCGCAGTTCCCCGCGCCCCTACGGGGCACGTCCGTTGACGTCCGCATGAAGGGGCGCGCCCACGCGGCGGAGCCGCAAATGTCACGGCCCCGCGCCCCTAAAGGGCGCGCCCCCTGGCGCCCGCTTGAAGAGCTCACCCTTCGGGGCGCTCAACTCACTTACCTGAACCGTTCAATGGAGATTCTGATCATGAGTACCTCAACCTTGGAAGACGAGATCCGCGAGTTCGTTCTGACCTCTGTCATCGACGAGATGAACATCCTGACGAGCCGCGACGGCATCACCGACGAGAGTCCGGTGACCGTCGGTGGGCTGGATGTGGACTCGTTGAGTCTTATCGAGCTCACGCTGCGGCTGGAGTCGCGGTTCGGGGTGGAGATACCGGACACCGATATCGAATCCCTGGCCTCACTGACCCTCGGTGGACTTGTCGCCGAGGTCGTCCGGCGCGGTGCGAAGGCATGAGCGCGGGGGCCACGGCGAACGACGCGGACTCCTCGGTGTCCGCCATCACCATCGACACCGTCCGGGAGCTGTTGTCGGACCGCAAGATCTTCCCCGGGCTGCCCGACGACCTCGGCGAGGATGCCGAACTGGTCCTGGATTCCCTCGGGTTGGTGTGGCTGCTGCATGTGGTCGAGGAGCGCTACGGCCTGGTCGTGGAGCCCACCGACGAGGACATCGCCGGGCTGACCTCGCTCCGGCGGCTCACCGAGTTTCTGCGCGCCGCCCAGACGGACGGGGCGGAGGGAGGCGGCCGCGATGAGCGCTGAGGTAACGGTGACCGGATTCGGCGTCCGCACCGCGTTCGGTACGGGCGCCGAGGCCCTCCGGCGTGGGGTCTTCGCGGGCGTCCCCTCGTTCACGCCCACCACGAGGTTCGACACCGGCCCGTACCGTACGCCGATGGCGGCCGCCGCCCCGGACGGACCCGACGCGGTCGAGGACTGGGCGCTGCGGCACGCACTCGCCCAGTGCGGCGCGGAAGCCCTCGACATGGCCGGCCTGCGCCCGGGCACGGAGGCCGCGGTCCTGCTCGGCGTCGCCGGGGACCACACCAGCGTCACCCGCTACTGGCGAGCCGCCGCCGAGTCCTCGTCCCCAACGCCCTTGCCGGACGGGGAGGGTGAGCCGAAGGGTCCGGGCGGTGCGGACGGCCCGGAAGCCCCGGGCAGTGCGGACGGCTCGAATGGCCCAGACGTTGCGGACGGCTCGTACGGCGAGAACGGCACGTACGGCACAACGGCCCGGTACGCCGACGCCGTCCCCGCCCACCTCGCCGAGTTGCTGGCCGGAGGCCTCCACCTCACTGGCCCCCGCCTCACCTTCACCAACGCCTGTGTCGCCTCCGCCGCCGCGATCATCCACGCGTGCCGGCTGATCTCCTCCGGCCGGATCGATACGGCGGTCTGTGCGGGCGGATATCTGGTGGAGGAGGAGACCTTCGGCAAGTTCGACTCCGGTCGGGCGTTGTCGCGTGATGGCATGGTGCGCCCGTTCAGCGCCGACCGCACCGGCCTGCTGCTGGGCGACGGCGTGGCGGCCGTCGTGCTGGAGTCCGCCGAGCACGCCCGGCGGCGCGGTGCCCGGCCGCTGACGACCATCGCGGGCTGGGGCGCGGCCACCGACGCCCACCACATCGCCCAGCCGCACCCGGAGGGAGCCGGTCTGGCCCGCGCGGCGCGGCAGGCGTTGCGGCTCGCCGGCGACCCGGACGGCGCGACCCTCGGCTATGTCAACGCCCATGGCACCGGCACCAAGTACAACGACGGTGCCGAGACCCGAGGACTGCGGGCCGCCTTCCCGGAGCGTGTCGAGTCGATTCCGGTCAGCTCCACCAAGAGCACCACCGGCCACCTCCTGGAGGCGGCGGGCGTCGTGGAGTTCGTGATCACGATGCTGGCGCTGATGGACGGCGTATTGCCGCCGACGGCCGGATACGGCCGCCCGGACCCGGAGTGCGACCTGGACTACGTACCGAACCAGCCGCGCCAGGCCGACCTGCGCCGGGCCCTCAACATCAACGCCGCCTTCGGGGGCGCCAACACCGCACTCGTGCTGGAGCGGCCATGACGACCGAGAAGACGGTACTCCGCTCGCCCCTCGGCATCCTCGCGACCGCCACCGCCACCCATGGCACCGGTCGGTCCGAGCCCGACGAGGCCACCGGGGCCGATGCGGACATCCCGCTGCCGCGACTCCCCGGCTTCGTGGAGTCGGCCTTCAGCCCGCTGGCCTTCGACGTCAGCAGGCAGTGCCTCACCGAACGGCCCGGCGACGGCGCCCGTACGGCCGTGGTGCTGGCCACCTTGATGGGGGACACGACCACCGCGGACCTGGCCAGCCAGCGCATGGTGTCGGGGCGGGTCCACAACCCGCTGCTGTTCATGCAGGCCACCGCCAATGCCGTACTGGGCTATACGAGCCAGGAGTTCGGGATCACGGGGCAGACGTTCAGCCTCTCCACCCTCGACGACCCGGTGGCCGAACTGCTGGCCATGGCCGATCTGCTGCTGGAGGACCCGGAGTTGGACCGGGTCCTGGTGCTGGGCGTGGAGCTGGGCGGCAGCGAGCGTCTGGCCGCCATGTATCAGGAACTAGTCGCCGACAGCGGCCGCCCGGCCCCCGTCCCGGACCTGCCCGCGACCGCCGGCCTGGCGGCGGCGGTGCTGCTGGGCCGTCCCGGAGGCGAGGCACCGGTGTCGGTCCGGTCGGCCGAGGCGTACGACGCCGGCGGCACAGGGGCGGGCGCGCATCCCGGGAGCATCCAGGGCCTGTTCGACCTGGTCGCCGCCCACCGGCGACTGCTGCGGGACGGCGGCAGCCACCTCCTGGTGACCGAGCCCCGGTCGCCCGCATTCATCCTCACCGCCGCCACCGAGTAGGGAACGAGACGGAGAACCATGCTCATCAGTAGGCAGGAGCGGGCACGGATCTGCTCCGACACCGAACTCGGCGCCGGCAATGTGCTGCACCGTCTGAAGGCGTACGACCGCCCGCTCGACGAGCCCGTGCTGCGGACGGACGGCAGCTGGCAGGCACCGGACGGCAGCCGTCCCGACGTATTGACCCTGCGTCAGCTCTGCGAGGCCGTCGAGACGTACGCCGGCTGGTACGCCGCCCATGGCGTACGGCCCCGCGACCCGGTCGCCGTGCACTCCCACTCCAGTGCCGAGAACGCCGTGAACTACCTGGCTCTGACGTCCCTCGGTGCGATCCCGTCGCTCGTCAACGGCAACCTGCGCCCCGAGATCGCCCGCGAGTACGTGCGCCGTCAGGGTGCGGTGGGCGCGTTCACGGACGCCGAGCACCACTCCGTGCTGTCGGGCCCGGAGACGGGGCTCGGCTTCTGCGTGACCGCCGACGGGATCGGGCCGGAGTTCCGCGAGCGGCTGCCGATGTCGTACCCGTACCGGCACGACCCCACCGACCCGGTGATCATCTCGCACTCCTCCGGGACCACCGGCATGCCCAAGGGCGTGCCGCACAGCCACCGGACGCTGATGTACTCGCAGGTGCACCGGCTGCGCTACTCCACCGGAGCCGACATGGCGCGCACCCTGGTGGCGCTGCCGGGACCGCACAACGCCTCCATCGCGACCCTGCTGTACTGCCTGCTGCTGCGTGCGGACATCAAGCTGCTCTCCAGCCAGCGCGGCACCGAAGTGCTCGACGCCATCGAGGAGTTCCGGCCGAGCACGGTCCTGGCCTTCGCCGGAACCTTCGGTGAGATGGCCGGGGAGGACCTGGCGGCCCGTGATCTGTCGAGCGTCGAGGTGTGGTTCAACACTGGCGATGCGGCGCACGAGTCGCATATCCGGGCCCTGGTGCGGCACGGCGTTCGCGAGGAGATCAGCAGGGACGGCGGGGTTCTGCGCCGCAGTCGGGTCGAGGGTTCCGTCTTCATCGACGGGCTCGGCTCCTCCGAGGTCGGCCACTCGCTCTTCCACAACCGGCACACCAAGGACACCTCCGCGTACTCGCGCTGCATCGGCAAGCCGTTCAGCTTCGCCGAGGCCGCCGTACTCGCCGAGGACGGCACCCCGCTGCCGCCCGGGGAGATCGGCCGCCTCGGCCTGAAGTCGCCGACGATCACGCCCGGTTACTGGAACGACTCACTGACCTGGAACCGGATGCGGCTGGGCGGCTACTGGCTGCCCGGCGACCTCGCCTACCAGGACGAGGAGGGCAACTTCTACCACCTGGACAGGGCGACCGACGCCATCCGGACCCGCGCCGGAATCCTGTTCAGCACCCGCACCGAGGAGTTGCTGCTGCGGGAGCTGCCCGAACTGGCCGACTGCACCGTCGTCGGGGTCGCCCCCGAGGGCGTACGGGCGGACTGGGACGGCGACGGAGAGGCCGAGGCGTACGCGCTGCTCCAGCTCACGCACGACAACGCCAATGACGACGACCCCAGCGGCAATGACCGCGACGAGGCGTGGACCGAGCGCGTCAACGCGGTCCTGTCGGCCGCCGGCTTCCCCCCGGTGACCCGGGCTGTGCCGATGAAGCCCGAGGACGTGGCCAAGGGTGCCACCGGCAAGGTCCTCAAACGCGTGATGCGCGACCGCTTCGCCGCCAAGGAACTCACGGAGCACGCATGAGTACGGGGTCGGATGCCGGCGAAGTCAACCACCGCGCCCGGGCATCGGAGGCGTACCGGCTGTGGTGGCAGCACGACGCCAACTGGTATCAGGGCGTGGCCGAGCGGTTCGGGCAGCAGGCCGCGAACGAGATCAACGCCGAGGCGATGCGCAAGGTCGCCCTCAAGGTCGCCCAGCAGGTCGCACGCCGGAGCGGCCCGCTGTCCGGCACCGGTGACAGCGGCAAGGACCTGGAGGAACTGCGCCGCCGCTACGACGACTGCGGGGACCGCATGTTCCCGCCGGAACTACGCAACGCCTCCACCGAGGTGGAGGGCGACGACCTGATCGTGCTCACCCTGCGGCGGAACTTCGCCATCACCATGGTGCGGATGTCAGGTTCGCTGGAGGGCTACCAGTGCCCGTGCACCGACATCCACGCGGGCTGGTCCGAGGGACTCGGCGTGACCCTGACGGAGAACCGCGCCGAGAGCTGTCTGCGGGACGGGGACAAGGCGTGCCGCCTGCTGATGCGGGTCGCCACCCCTGTCGTCCCGCCCGTTACGGAGGATTGAGCAGTGCGTGTACTTGTCACCGGGGCCACCGGTGTGATCGGACATCCGCTGGTGGGCGCGTTGCGGGCGCGGGGCCATGAGGTGAGTGCGCTGGTGCGTCAGGGGTCCCGGGCACGGGCCCCGGAGGCGGACCAGGTCGTGGTCGCCGACGCCCTCGACCGCGAGGCCGTGTTGTCGGCGGTGTCGGACGCGCGGCCCGAGGTGGTCGTCCATCAGATGACGGCGTTGCGGTCGATGTACGACGACCCGCCGGGGGCCTTCGCACAGACCGGACGGCTGCGCACCGAGGGCACCGCGCACCTCGTCGAGGCGGCGCGGGCGGCCGGTGCGCGGCGGTTGGTCGCGCAGTCCATCGCCTTCGCCGCGGCCCCGGCTTCGGTTCCGGTCGTCGACGAGGATGTGCCGCTGTATGTGGACGCCCCCGACCCCGGCTGGGCATCCACCGTCCAAGCCGTCGCCGAGTTGGAGCGGCTGGTCCTGGGCAGTGGCCCGGACCTCGCGGGTGTCGTGCTGCGGTACGGCTCGCTGTACGGGCCCCGGACCGCGTACGCACGGAACGGCGGGACCGCGCAGGCGGTGCTGGCCGGGCGGTTCCCGTTGCCCGGGGACGGCGCCGGGATCATGTCGTTCCTGCATGTGGAGGACGCCGTGGCGGCGACGGTGGCGGCCATCGAGTCGGATGCCACCGGGGTGTTCCATGTGACGGACGACGACCCGGCCCCGGCCGCGCAATGGCTCCCGCACTACGCCCGCACGCTGGCCGGCCCGTCCCCTCGTACGATCCCGGCGGAACTCGCACCCCGGATGCTCGGCTGGTACATGACCCATCAACTCACCGCGGCGCACGGCGCGTCCAACGACCGGGCCCGTACGACGCTGGGCTGGAAGCCGCAGCGGCCCAGCTGGCGCGACGGGCTGGGCGGGGAATGACCGAGCCGGCACAGAGTGAGCCGGCACAGAGCGGGCCCGGTGACGCCCTCGTCATCTGTGTGATCGGTGCCGGTCCACGCGGGCTCTCGGTCCTGGAGCGGATCTGCGCCAACGCCGACGGCACCGCCAGGGCCACCCGTCCGGTCGTGGTCCACCTCGTCGACCCGTACCCGCCCGGCGCGGGCGCGGTATGGCGTACCGACCAGCCGGGCGAGCTGCTGATGAACACGGTCGCCTCCCAGGTGACCCTGTTCACCGATGACAGCGTGGACTGCGTGGGGCCGTCGGTGCCGGGGCCCAGCCTGTACGAGTGGGCGCGCATGGTCAGCCAGGGAGCGTTCGCCGAGGGCTGCCAGGACCGGGTCCTGGACGAGGCGCGGCGGCTCGGCCCGGACACCTACCCGACCCGGGCATTCCACGGCCACTACCTGAAGTGGGTGTTACGACACCTTCTGCGCACCGCAGCTCCCCGAGTGACGGTCCACACGCACCGGGCGACCGCGGTCGCGCTGGACGACGCCCCGGACGGGCGGCAGACGGTGACACTGGAGGACGGCGGCCTGCTGTCCGGGATGGACGCGGTGGTCCTGGCGCTCGGCCACGGGGAGCTGGCCCCGAGCCGGGAGGAACGGGAGCTGCGCTCCTTCGCCGACCGGCACGGCCTGCTCTATGTGGGTCCCGCCAACCCGGCCGACGCCGATCTGAGCGGCATCCCGCCGGGCACACGGGTGGCGCTGCGCGGCCTTGGGCTGAACTTCTTCGACCAACTGGCGCTGCTCACCGAGGGCCGCGGCGGCACGTTCAAGGAGAGCCAGTCCGGACTCGTGTACCTCCCGAGCGGCAACGAGCCGATCCTGTACGCCGGTTCGCGGCGCGGTGTGCCGTACCACGCCCGGGGCGAGAACGAGAAGGGCGCACTCGGCCGCCACCACCCCCGGTTCCTCACCCCGGAGGTCATCGCCGGGCTGCGGCGGACGGCGGACGGCGGGCAGCCCGTCACTTTTCGCCGTGACATCTGGCCGCTGATCGACCGGGAGGTCCGCACCGTCTACCACGAGGCGTGGATCCTGGCCGCCCACGGGCCCGGGGCCGCCGACGAGTTCGTACGATCCTGTCTTGCCGGAGCCAGTCTTGCGGGGGCCAGTCTTGCCGGGGCCGGGGAAGCGGCCCTGCTCGACCGGTACGCGGTGCCGCCCGGTGAGCGGTGGGACTGGCAGCGGATCGAGCGTCCGTACGGCGAGCGGACCTTCGCCGGCCGGGACGACTTCCGGCACTGGCTGCTGGACCACCTGCGGCGGGATGTCGCCGAGGCCCGGCTGGGCAATGTGAGCGGGCCGCTGAAGGCCGCGCTGGACGCCCTGCGGGATCTGCGCAACGAGATCCGGCTGGTGGTCGACCACGGCGGTGTCTCCGGTGAGTCGTACCGTGCCGAACTGGACGGCTGGTACACGCCGTTGAACGCGTTCACCTCGATCGGTCCGCCGGCCTTCCGGATCGAGCAGCTGATCGCGCTGATCGAGGCCGAGGTGCTGCACATGGTCGGTCCGCGGATGCGGGTACGGCCCTCGGCACGCGAAGGCGGTTTCCTCGTGGACGCGGAGCTGGTGTCCGCTCCTCCGGTGCTGGTGAGTGCACTGGTCGAGGCGCGGTTGCCCGTTGTCGATCTGCGGCGGAGCACGAATCCGCTGCTGCGGGGGCTGCTGACGGCCGGCCAGTGCGGCCCGTACCGGCTGACCGGCTGGGAGACGGGTGGACTCGCGGTGACAGGGAGCCCGCCCCGACTCGTGGACGCGGTGGGCCGGGCGCATCCGCGCCGGTTCGCCTTCGGGGTGCCGACGGAGGGCGTGCGCTGGGTGACGGCGGTCGGCATCAGGCCGGGCGTCGGCTCGGTGACGCTGGAGGACTCGGACGCGATCGCGCGGGCGGCTCTGCGGATGACGGGGAACGAAGTGGCGTCGCCCGCCAGTACTTTGACCGTACGTCAGACAACAGGCGCAGGGGGCCGAAGAGCGTGAACGGGATGTCCGTGGGCACCGATGCGGGCCTGCTCGCCCCGACCTGGGCGGGCACGCCCGTCGCGGCCGAGGTGACCGATGAGGCATGGCTGCAGGCGATGCTGGACGCCGAAGTGGCGCTGGCCCGGGCCCAGCACGCCGTCGGGCTGACGCCCGCCGCCGCGGTGGAGGCGATCGCCTCGGTGGCTCACGCGGACCGCCTCGACCTGGTCGCCCTGGCCCATGCGGCCCGGGCCGCGGCCAACCCGGTCGTCGCGCTGGTGAGCGCCTTCACCGAGGTGGTCGCCGCCAGGGACGTGGCAGCCGCCGAGTACGTACACCGCGGGTCGACCAGCCAGGACATCCTCGACTCGGCGGCCATGCTGGTCGCCCGCAGAGTGCTCGGCCTGATCGCCGCCGACCTGGAACGCACCGGCACCGCCCTGGCCGCGCTGGCCGACACCCACCGCCACACCGTCCTGGCCGGGCGCACCCTGGCCCAGCACGCGGTGCCCACCACCCTCGGCCTCAAGGCAGCGGGCTGGCTCCAACTCGTCGCCGACGCCCTGACCCGGGTCCGTACGGTCGCATCCGCGCTACCGGCCCAACTCGGCGGCGCGGCAGGCACCCTGGCCGCGTACCGCGAGTACGCGGCCTTGGACGGCGGGGTGGGTGAGGGCGGCGTGGAACTGCTCGCCCCCTTCGCCGAGGCACTGGGGCTGGCCGAACCGGTGCTGCCGTGGCACACCGTGCGCACTCCGATCGCCGAACTGGGCGCGGTACTTCAGCTGGTCACCGGAGCGCTCGGGAAGTTCGCGCTCGATGTGCAGACGCTGTCCCGTACCGAGATCGGCGAGGTGTCCGAGCCCGCGGCCGCGGGACGCGGGGCCTCTTCGGCGATGCCGCAGAAGCGGAACCCCGCGCTCGCCACGCTGATCGTGGCGGCGGCCCGTCAAGTGCCCGCCCATGCCCTCGTACTGGCCCAGTGCATGCTCGCCGAGGACGAGCGGCCCGCCGGGGCGTGGCACGCGGAGTGGCAGCCGCTGCGGGAGGCGCTGCGGCTGACGGGCGGGGCCACACACACGGCCGTCGAACTCGCGGAAGGGCTGATCGTCCACCCCGATCGAATGCTCGCCAATCTCGAACTGACCGGCGGCGCCATCGTCACCGAACGGCTGACGGTGGCGCTCGCCCCGGTGCTCGGCAAGGTACGGGCGAAGAAGCTGCTGACCGCCGCCTCGGCCGAGGCCGCCGACACCGGGCGCACGATCGGCGAGGTGCTGTCCGGCCATCCCGAGGTGACGGCCCGCTTCACCCCCGACCAGCTGTCCGAACTGCTCGACCCGGCCCGCTACACGGGCGCCGCCGACGCACTGGTCGACCGGGCGCTGCGCGGCTATGAGTCTCTCGAGTCTCCGTAGCGGGTGGCGATCGCGGCCGCGCGGTTGCGTAGGGACGTACGCAGCGACTGCGGGGACAAGGCCTCCGCGTCCATGCTGAGCTGCCACAGCGCCCATTCCGCGTGGCGGGAGTCCTGGAACGTCACCTCCAACCGCAGCCAGCCGTCCGCTTCGGGTTCTTCGGCGCGGACGGCCAGTGCGGTGTCCAGCAGTTCCTCCCGCCGCGCCGGATTCACCCGTACCAGCACGGTGATGTGGTCGCCGCCGGAGAGGAACCGCGCGGAGCGTTCCCGCCAGATCCGGTCCAGGTCGACCCGGTTCGGTCGCTCTGCCGCTTCGGGGAGTTCCTCGGCGCCCAGCACCCGCGACAGCCGGTACGTGCGGTCCTCGCCGGATCGCGTCGCCAGCAAGTAGGCCCGGTCGCGCACGGTGACCAGGCCGATCGGGTCCACCGTGCGCCACTGCGGGGTTTGGCCCGTGGCCGCGTAGTGGATGCGCAGTTTGTGTCCGGCGAGCACGGCGCGCCGTACCTCGATCATCGTGGTGTCGGGCACCTCCTCGGTGACCAGCCGACGCGAGAGCAGATCGGTCTCCGGGTCGACGAGAAAGCGCTGGGCCGCGTCGTTCGCGGTGGCCCTGTGGCTCTCGGGCAACGCGTCGACCACCTTCCGCATGGCCGAAGCGAGCGCCGAGCCGAGGCCGAACACCAACTCGCCGCGCCCCGATCCGGCCGTCAGCAGGGCAAGCGCCTCGTCGTGATTCAGACCCGTGAGCTCGGTCCGAAAACCGGGCGCCAACGCGAAACCGCCGTGCCGCCCGCGTTCGGCATAGACCGGGACACCGGCCGTGGACAGCGCCTCGATATCGCGCAGCACCGTACGGGTGGATACCTCCAGCTCACGGGCCAGCGTGTCCGCGGTCAGCCGACCGCGCTGACGCAGCAACAGCACCAGTGAGACCAACCGGTCAGCGCGCATGCGCGAACTTTATCCAAATACGTGACGGTGGATGTCATGTTTTGTTGCGAAGCTCGTTCCCACGACGTCGAAGCCGACGGCTACCGAGCCGATGGCCGCGTACGCACTCCCCCCACGCATCGAAACGAGCCGAAACGAATCGAATGGAGCTGACGTGGCAGTGGAACGAACGGCGGTCAACCCGGTGACCTGGTCGGTGGAGATGGGCTTCAACCAGGGCGAGATCGTCTCGGGGAACACCCGCACCCTGTACATCTCGGGCCAGACCGCGATGAACGCCGACGGCAAGCCCGAGCATGACGGCGACATGGCGGCGCAGTTGGCGCTGAGCATCGACAATCTGGAGGCCGTGCTCACCGAGGTCGGCATGTCTCTCGCGAACCTCGTCCGGCTCAACGTCTACACGACCGACGTCGATCTCCTTTTCCAGCACTACGGCGTGCTGACAGCGCGGTTGGGCGCCGCCGCGGTGGCGCCGCCCGGCACGTTGCTCGGGGTGACGCGGCTGGCGATCCCCACCCTGATGGTCGAGCTCGAGGGAACCGCCGTCGCGTGACGCGACTTCCGCCAACTGCCTTGCCGGGCCGCCGCTTTCTGTGAGTTCTGTGTGAGTCCTCGGCGGGGTGGGCGCCGTGGAGTGGTCTTTTCCGGCGGATGTGGCTCTCGGTTCCCATGGAGCGTTCAGACTCGTGCAGGTCGGGCCCAGACCGGTGGGTGAGTCTTCGGTGGTGCGTGCGGTGATCGCGCGCACCGCCGCACACCACCATCGGTTCTGGAGGCTTGATGATCGACGTTCGCGGGCTGACCAAACGGTACGGCGATGTCCTCGCCGTGGACGGGCTGACCTTCGCCGTCCGCCCGGGGGAGGTGACCGGATTTCTGGGGCCCAATGGGGCGGGGAAATCAACGACGTTACGCATGATCCTGGGCCTGGACGCCGCCAACTCCGGCACCGCCACCGTGAACGGACGGCCGTACGCCGAGCAGCCCGCGCCCTTGAAAGCGGTCGGGGCGCTCCTGGACCCGGGGGCGGTGCTGCCGAGCCGTACCGCGTACCACCACCTGCTGGCGCTCGCGGCCGGCAACGGCATCCCGCGCGGCCGGGTGGACGACGTACTCGCGGAAGTCGGCCTGGAGAAGGTGGGCCGGCGCAGGGCCGGGACGTTCTCGCTCGGGATGCGGCAGCGGCTCGGGATCGCCGCGGCCTTGCTGGGTGATCCGCCGGTGCTGGTCTTCGACGAGCCGCTCAACGGGCTCGACCCGGAGGGCATCGTGTGGATCCGTTCGCTCATGCGGCGGATGGCCGCCGAGGGGCGCGCCGTGCTGATGTCGAGCCACCTGATGAGCGAGATGGAACTGACCGCGGACCATCTCATCGTCATCGGCCGCGGCCGTCTGATCGCGGACATGACGATGAAGGCCTTCATCGAAGCGCACTCCGACCGCGAGGTCCTGGTCCGCAGCCCCCAGATCGCCGAGCTGCGCCGGATGCTGGCCATAGCCGTGAACGTACGCACGGACGGTCCGGACGGACTGCTGGTGACCGGTCTGGAACCGGCTGAGATCGGGGCGCTGGCCGCGGCGGGCGATGTGGAGTTGCACGAACTGACAGCACGTCAAGTGTCCTTGGAGCAGGCGTTTATGGACTTGACGCGCGACGCGCAGGAATTCCGGACGGAGAGGGCGGAGACGGCGGACTCGGCGGAGAAGCCGGAGACGGTGGAGAAGCCGGAGCAGGCGGAGACAGGGGCGGGCCGATGAGCCGGATTGCCACGCGGGTCCGGGTGAGGGTCACGCACACGCAGCTGAGGGCACGGGGCGGCGCGCTGGCGCGATGGCGACGGCCGCGCCGTTCACCCGCGGTCCCGAAGCCGACCGACCGGGCGTCGTTCCGGCACTGTCTGCTCGCCGAGTGGATCAAGATTCGTACGATGCGGTCGACTCTGTACGTGGTGCTGGGCACCCTCGCGTTCTGTGTGGGGCTCGCCGCGCTGAACGGCACGTCCGCCGGGACCGAGTACGCGGACATGGAGCCCGCGGACCAGGCCACCTTCGATCCCCTGGCCGTCAGTCTGCGCGGCTACCTGCTGGCGCAGATCGCGCTCGGTCTCCTCGGCGGTCTGGTGATCACCGCCGAGTACGGTGCCCGCACGATCGTCGGCACACTGACGTCCGTACCGCACCGGGGCCGGGTGCTGGCGGCCAAGGCCGTGGTGCTGGTGGGCGTGGCACTGCCGGTCGGGGTGCTGGTGTCGCTCGCCGGGTTTGTTGTCGGGCAGGCGTCGCTGGCCGGGGCGGACGCGCCGCATCTGGGACTGTCCGACGGGCTGGCGCAGCGCGGCATCTGGGGCGGCGGCCTGTACCTGGCGCTGGCCGCGCTGTTCGGGCTGGCGATCGGGACCGTGATCCGCAGTACGACCGCGACGGTGACGACGCTGTTCGGCGTGATGCTGATCGTGCAGGCGTTCGCGCCGGCGCTGCCTGGAGCGGTCGGTGACTGGGTGACGAAGTACTGGCCGCCCATTGCCGGGGGCCAGATCATCACCGGTTACCGTGATCCGGAACTGCTGGGGCCCTGGCCCGGGTTCATGGTCATGGCGGGGTGTGTGGCGGGTCTGCTGACGGCGGCGTTCATCGTCTTCCGCAAGCGGGACGCCTAGCCGGCGGGGAGAGCGGTAATGGACCTGCGGGTTGGTGGGGGCTGGCCGCGCCCACGCGGCGGAGCCGCAAATTGACACAGCCCCGCGGGGTGCCTCCGGCGGTGGGCGGCTGCGGGTTCGTTGTGGTTGCTCGCGCAGTTCCCCGCGCCCCTTACGGGGCGCTTAGTGGGCCGGTAGTTGGAAGAGTGGGGCGGGACGATCGGTCGGGGACGGGACGTATGACGACATCGCAACGGCTGCTGTTAGTGGAGGACGAGCCGACGCTGCGTGAGTTGCTGTCGGCGAGTCTGCGGCTTGCCGGGTTCGACGTGGTTTCGGCCGCGACCGGCACCGAGGCGCTGGACGCAGTCCGCGACCGGCGCCCCGACCTGATCGTCCTCGACGTGATGTTGCCCGACGTCGACGGATTCGAGGTCGTACGCCGGCTGCGTGAGCGGCACCCCGCTCCCGGAGCCGGCCACCCGCCGGTGCTATTCCTCACCGCACGCGACGCGGCCGAGGACCGGATCAGCGGGCTCAGGGCCGGCGGGGACGACTACGTCACCAAGCCGTTCAACCTCGAGGAACTCATCCTGCGTATCCAGGCCGTGTTACGCCGCACCAGCGGCCGCCACCCGGACGGCCGGCTGATCGTCGGCGACCTGGAACTGGACCCCGACAGCCACCAGGTGACGCAGGGCGGGCAGCCCGTGCAGCTGTCCCCGACCGAGTTCAACCTCCTGCGGGTGCTCATGGAGAACGCCGGGCAGGTGCTCTCGAAGCCCCAACTCCTCGAACTGGTCTGGCACTACGACTTCGGCGGCGACGACAGCATCGTCGCCTCCTACATCAGCTACCTGCGCCGCAAGATCGACGCGGGCGAACCGAAGCTGATCCACACGGTGCGCGGCACCGGCTACGTACTGCGCAGGCCCCGGCCGTGAGGGCATGGCGGTTACGCGGCCGGGGCGGACGGCTCTCGCTGCGCGGCCGACTGGTGATCATCTCCCTGTCGCTGCTCGTGGTGGCCCTGCTCGGCAGCAACGCCCTGCTCGTCGCCCTGCTCCAGCGCAGCCTGGTCCAGCAGTTGGACGACCGGCTGCACACCGCGGCCACTGTGGCGGCACGTCTGCCGAACGTGCCCGACCTGTCCGACACACCGGGCGATACGGCACCACAGGTGCGCGACACCGTGGAACGCGAACTGACCGGAGACGTCTACCTGGCCTACCTCGCCCCGGACGGACACGTACGGCGCATCCTTCGGCCGGCCACCGGCAGCGCACCCGAACTGCCGACGCTCGACGCGGCGGCGGTCGACGCACGCGGCGGACAGCCCTTCGAGGCCCCGGCCGAGAACGGCGGCGATGCCTGGCGAGTGATCGCCGCACCCTTGCGCGCGCCGGATGACGAGCGGCAGGGACAACGGGCAGGGGCCGCCCAAGGCAGCGGAAGCGTCGTCGTCGCCGGCTCACTCGCCCAGGTCAACGCTACGATCCGTCAACTCGGCGTCCGCGTACTGGTCATCGACTCCCTGGTGCTCGCGCTGCTCGGCGTGGTCGGCTGGTTCGCCGTACGTGCCGGGCTGCGTCCGCTGCGCCGGATCGAGACGACCGCCGCGGCCATCGCGGGCGGCGACCTCTCCAGTCGCGTCCCGACGCAGGCCTCGACCCGAACCGAGCTGGGCCGCCTGTCCGCCGCTCTCAACGGCATGCTGGACCGGATCGAGGAAGGCGACGCCGCACGGGCCGCCACCGCCGAACGCATGCGCCGCTTCACCGCGGACGCCAGCCATGAACTCCGTACGCCCCTCTTCGGCATCAAGGGCTTCACCGAGCTGTACCGGATGGGCGGCATGCCCGAACGTACCGACGTCGACGCCGCGATGAGCCGTATCGAGCGCGAGTCCGCCCGGCTCGTCCGGCTGGTCGAGGACCTGCTGCTGCTCGCCCGCCTCGACGAGGACGCCGCCGCCGCGGATCTGCCCCTCCGGCTCACCCCCATGGACCTGCGCACCCTGGCCGCCGACGCCCTGCACGACCTGCGGGCGCTCGACCCCGGGCGCCCGGTCTCCCTCACCGGCCCGGGTGGCGGCCCGCCCGGCGGCGCACCGGTCCTAGGCGACGAAGCGCGACTGCGCCAGGTGACCTCCAACCTCGTCGGCAACGCCATCGCCCACACCCCACCCGACACCCCGGTACGGATCGGCGTCGGCACCCAAGACGGCCTGGCGGTCCTTGAGTTGGCCGACGAAGGCCCCGGCATGTCACCCGAACAGTCCGCCCGCGCCTTCGACCGCTTCTACCGCGCGGACACCGCCCGAGGCCGAGCAGAGGGAGGCGGCGCGGGCCTCGGCCTCGCGATCGTCGATTCCCTGGTGACGGCCCACCACGGCCGGGTGGAGATCGACACGGCCCCGGGCGCGGGCGCCACGTTCCGCATCCTGCTGCCGCTGCATCCCTAGCGGGACGGCGATCTCGTGGCGCCAGGGCCTGTTCAGGTGACCAGGCCTTGGCGGTAGGCGTACACGACGGCTTGGACGCGGTCGCGGAGGTCGAGTTTGGTGAGGATGCGGGAGACGAAGGTCTTGACGGTCTCCGGGCTGATCACGAGAGCCGCGGCGATTTCGCTGTTGGAGAGGCCGTTGGCGATGAGGCGCAGGACCTCCAGCTCGCGGGGAGTGAGCGGGATGTCGTGCGAGGTGCCCTCGGCGGGGCGGATGCGGGCGGCGTACCTGCCCACGAGCCGGCGCGTCACCTCGGGGTCCAGCAGCGCCGCGCCCGTGCCCACCGTCCGGATCCCGTGGAGCAGTTGGGCGGGTGGTGCGTCCTTGAGCAGGAATCCGCTGGCCCCTGCGCGCAGCGCCTCGTAGACGTACTCGTCCAGGTTGAACGTGGTCACCACGAGCACCTTGACGGGGTGCGGCACTCCCGCACCGGCCAGCAGGCGGGTGGCTTCGATGCCGTCGAGTACCGGCATGCGTACGTCCATCACCACGACGTCCGGGTGCACCTGGCCGGCGAGGTCGACCGCGGCCTGCCCGTCTCCGCACTCGCCGGCCACCTCGAGGTCGGGCTGAGCGTCGATGATCGTCACCAGCCCGGTGCGGATCAGCACCTGGTCGTCGCAGACCAGGACCCGGATCGGCGCGGTCACGACGGGCTCCCCGCAGGTATACGCGCCCGTACGACGAAGCCACCGGCTGTCTGCCGGCCCGCGCTGAAGTCGCCACCCAGGACGTCGACCCGTTCGCGGAGACCGGCGAGGCCCCGCCCGCTGCCGCCGGGAGAGGCGGCCTGCGAGCCGGAACCGTCCGTACTGACCTCCACGGTGATCTCCCTTTCGGCGTGGCGCACCTGGACCGAAGTGCGGCTGCCGTGAGCGTATTTGAGGGCGTTGGTCAGGGCCTCCTGCACGACCCGGTAGGCCACGAGTTCGGCGCTGCCGGTCGATTCCGGCGGCGTGCCCTCCTCGGTGAACTCCACCGGCTGCCCGGCCCGGCGCGTCTGCTCCACGAGGGTGAGCAGTCGGCCGACGGCCGGCGTCCTGGCCTCGGCATGGTGGTCGCTGCCGTGGTCGGGGTTGAGCAGATCGAGCAGGTGCCGCAGGTCGGTGATGGCCCGTCGGCCGGTGTCGGTGACGTTGGTCAGGGTCTGGTCGAGGCGATCGGGCGCGGCGGTCAGGTAGCGCGCCGCCTCGGCCTGCACGACCATCGCCGTCACGTGATGGGTCACGACGTCGTGGAGCTCGCGGGCGATGCGGGTGCGTTCGGCGGTACGGGTGTCATCGGCGATACGGAGGCGGCGTTCGGCCTCCGCGACCCGGGTGGAGCGCAGCCATGACCCGATGCCCCACGCGAGGACCAGCGCCAGGTAGAACATCACGAACCCGCTCAGCGGCTCGCCCGAACCGAGCCGGGAGAGCGCGACCGCCAGCAGCACATACGCCGCTGAGAAGAGAAGCGCGGTGGTACGCCGGTGCCGTTCCAGATGGGCCCCCACGCTCAGCAGCGCGATGGGCAGCGCGGTGCCCGCGAGCGAGTGGTAGCCGCGGAGCTGGTCGACGGCGAAGCCGAGCGACACCAGGGCGAGACAGACGACCGGCCACCGCCGGCGCACGGCGAGCGGGAGGCATTCGAGGGCGATCGCCATGACGGCCAGCGCGTCGAAGGGACGGTCCGGCACGCCGCCGAGCTGCGTCCCGCGGGTGTAGAACGCGGGCAGGAGCGATGCGGCGAGGCACAGTACTCCGAGCAGGAGATCCCGGACCGTGACGTCGGACCGGCGCCACCAGTCCGGGACCCGTCGAAGGCTGATCATCGTGGGAGTTTAGCGGTGGCGTCGATCCGCTCGGCGCGCCGACGGCGGGGCACCACATGGCCACGCCGGTAGGCCAGCCACATGAACACGACCGTCGCCAGTACGCAGAACAGCACCGAGTACACACTTCCCTCCGGGCCGAAGTCGCCGCCGGTGAGCAGCGCCGGGCCCGACGTCGCGGAGTCCAGCAGACCCTGGGGGGTGTCGTTGCCCGAGACCTCGGTGCTGAAGATGCCGGACGCGGCGAAGTTCCAGCCGAAATGCAGGCCGATCGGCACCCACAGCCTGCGGGTGGCGACGTACGCGGCGGTGAGCATGCCGCCGGCCTCGATGGCGATGGCGGTGGCGCCCCACAGGCTGGCGTCAGGGTTGAGCAGGTGCGACAGACCGAACAGCGCACCGGTCAGCACCAGCGCGATCCACGTGCCGATGCGTTCTTCGGTGATACGGAACAGGACGCCGCGGAAGATGAGTTCCTCCGTCACCGCGGCGGCGGCCATGAAGCCGAACAGCCCCACCGCGCCCGTCACCGAGCCCAGGCCGTCGACCTCGTAGTACCCGGAGGTGAAGAGGTTCACCATGACGGCTCCGAACAGCGCGGCGCCGATCAGCGTTCCGCGGCCCATCGCGGACGCGGCCCCCTCCAGGGCCACCTCCGTGGACGGGCGGCGCTCGGTCCGCCGTACCACCCACCCGTAGACAAGCACCGCGAGCACGGCTGTCGGGACGCCGACGGCCAGCTGGAGCCACGGTTTGTCCTCCGCCGCGGCAAGCCCCTGACCACCGAGGAAAGCGACCGCCGCGACGGCCACGAGTTGCCAGACCAGCCTCATCAGAACTCCTACGCAAGATCCGCGACCGGAGTGCCGCGGGCTGCGCAGAACGCTATGGATTCGACGGCCCGGAATCGTCACCACTCGGTGGACACCTGCGCGTAGCTCGCACGGGGGACAGACCCCACGGACCGGCCTGCCGCCAACACGTCAGCGGGTGAGCAGCAACGCGTCGCCCACCGTCCGCTCGGTGCCGTCCGACGGCGAGTTGATCACCTCGCCGTTCACCACCGTGGTGACCGAACCGCCACCGTCGAGGGCCATGGCGTGCACCGCACCCAGCGACTTCATCAGCTCCGCCCCTTCGTTGAGCCCGAATCCGTCGCTGTAGCCGGGCTGGCGGCCGTCCGCGGCGACCAGGAGCACGCGGTCCTGCCGGTCGACGCCCAGGAGCATGCGTGGGTTGCGCTTGATGCCCCAGGTGTACGCGAACGACCGGTCGCCGATCCGCTCGATGCCGTCGGCTCCGTAGTTCACGGCGACCTTTCCGTCGCGCATCAGCTCGGGGCCGCCGTTGACGATGTCGTCCTCCGGGCCGAGTTCGAGTTGGCGGCCGCGCTCGTCCAGGATCCGCTGCCGCACCTTCAGTACGCTGCCCGGCTTCGCGTGCGTACGCAGCCAGGAGGCTCCTTCGCCGATGCCGGCCAGAACGCTGCCGCCATCCGGCACGGCACCGCCGCGCGGACGCACCTCCCGCACCCGGCCGCTCGCGTCGAGCACCGCCTCGATACCGTCACCGGCCGGGGTGCTCGCGCCCAACTCGTCGGTGAACTCGACGATTTCATCGGGATCGGTGCAGGTCACATCGTGCTGCGGCCGCTCGGTCGGGGAGTCGCCGCCGACGCCACCGCAGTTGCGGACCAGGCCGGGCACGCGGTTGACGCCATCCACGATCGCGGACGCCCCGCCCGCTCGGACGCCGATCTCCGTGCGGAGCTTCTTGAACTCCGGACGCAGCCCGTCGCCGCGCAGCACCGCCGCGATCCGGCCGTTGGTCGCCGCGCTCTGCAACTCCCCGTCGTACGCGGCAATCCCGGCCGAGGCGCCCGGTACGCCGTCCTTGCCCTCCATGACGAAGAAGCCCGCGTTGACGCCGAGCAGAGCGTCCTGGCCGACGGCCATATCGCTCACCTTCTCCCGCCCGGCGACACCCTTGCCATACGTGGCGTCCAGCGCACCGCCATAACGCTTCGGGTCGATGACCGCCACCTTGACCTCGGCGAGACCGGTACCGGGCACACCGTCAGCCCCGGTCCACTCACTGATCGCGTCGAACCCCGCACCCGCGAGCGCCTGCCCCTGCGCATCGGCCTCGGCCCGGGTGCCGTATTCGCCCACCCGGACCCGCACCCCGACCAGCCCTCTACGGTCCGAACCCCGCGGCCACTCCACCCGCTCACTACGAGCGCTGAACCCGGCCCCACGCAGTCGCTCCTCCAACGCCTCCGCGCCCTCCTCAGTGGCGAGATGAGCACCGTCGGCACGCACCGTGACCGTCCAGCGGTCCGCACCGGGACGCCCCGAGATCCTCCCCTGATACAGATCAACACCGGAGGCGAGCCGATTGTGCTGCCAGCCGGCAACCGGCCGAGGAACGGCGGTCGTGGAAGCCGCGATCGCGGCATCGTCGTACGGGTCGACGACACCACCGGGAGCGACAAGTCCCGCCGCGGCAACGGCAACCACCGACACCTTCACAGCAACTCTGAACGGACGGCGCACGAAGGCCACAAGCACTCCTAGGGTCGCGGACGAGCATCGCGTGCACAGCAACTCCTCGCGCAGCAAACGCCAGTTCCCGAGCGGCGATTGAACCCACAAGTGAATGCCAGAAGTCCGACCCGTGAAGGTGCCCCGGGCCAACCATGGGCAAGTTCGCCGTCCCGGACGAACCCGTCGCTGTCAGACCCTCGTGGAAAGATGGCCTTCATCGCGGCAGACGGCGGAGGAACTGCACAGGCACGGCACAAGAACGGGGCAAGTGGGGCGGCATGACACTCGGTGAGGGGGCGGACGGCGGCCCCGTGTTCGCGCCCGTGGGGCGGAAGGCGCGGCAGGTTCTGGCGCGGGGCGAGCGGCTGCATCGCGACGCTCGGGCCGTGCTCGACGACCACCGGCGGGCGGTCGAGGAGATCCGGGCCGCCCTCGCGCCGATCCAAGCCGAGCTCGTGGTCGAGGAGTTGGCGGGGATTCCCGTTTCGCGGCTGAAGGACGCCACCGAGGGGCGGTTGCGGATTGCGGCCCTGGAAGCGGCCGGGGTCGGGTCCGTGCGCGAGGTGTACGAGGCGAGCCGGTTCGAGTTGCGGCAGATTCCGGGGGTGGGGGCGCAGACCGCCGATCAGGCGCTCGCCGCGGCGCGGCAGATCGCCCGGGCGGTCGAGGAGACCGTGTCCGTACGGATCGATGTCGATCACCCGGAGCCCCGCACCACTGCCCTCGTGATCGCGCTGCGCCGGCTCGTCGAGGCGGGCCCCGAGCTGCGCCGCGCCGTGGACGCCGCTGAGCGACTCGACCGGAAGCTGAAGGTGCTGCTTCCGGCGGCCAGGCCCGCCGGTGGGCGGCTGCGGATGGCGCTGACCAGGAAGGCCCGGCGGGAGAGCGCACTCGTCGCGGTCGCGGAGCTGCATCAGCTGACGGCCGATTCCAGGGACGTACGACTGCTGCTGGCGCAGGCCTCCGCCGATCTGCTGCGCGAGTCAGCGTCCGAGGCCGAGGCGTGGGTCGACTTCGAGCTGCGTTCCACGGAGTACTACAGCCAGCTCGCCGAAGTCGCCGGCAGCGCTCCCGACGTGGCGGCCGCCGAGGGCTTCCTGCCGGCGGAGGTGGCCGAGCGGGTGCATGCGCAGGGCCTCGACGACACGCACCGCCGGGTCTCGCTGCGCGGCTACCAGTCCTTCGGCGCACGGTTCGCACTCGCACAGCGCCGGGTGGTGCTCGGCGACGAGATGGGCCTCGGTAAGACGGTCCAGGCCATCGCCGTACTCGCGCACCTGGCGGCGCACGGGCACAGCCACTTCCTGGTGGTCTGCCCGGCGAGCGTACTGATCAACTGGACCCGCGAGATCCGCTCACGCAGCACCCTGCGGGCGGTGCCCGTGCACGGTCCCGAGCGGCGGCACGCGTACGCGGAGTGGAGTGAGCGCGGCGGCGTCGCGGTCACCACCTTCGACGTGCTGCACAGCCTGCCCGCGCCGGACAGGGCGACCGCACCCCCGGCCGCACTCGTCGTCGACGAGGCCCATTACGTGAAGAATCCCGACGCCCGCCGTTCCCGCGCGGTCGCCGCCTGGACCGACCGGTGCGAACGGGTCCTGTTCCTCACGGGGACGCCGATGGAGAACCGCGTCCAGGAGTTCCGTACGCTCGTCCGCTACCTCCAGCCCGAGCTGGTGCCCCAGATCCAGGGAGGGGACGCGGTCGCGGGCCCGAACACCTTCCGCAAGTCCGTCGCCCCCGCCTATCTGCGCCGCAACCAGCAGGACGTACTCACCGAACTGCCCGCGCTGCTCCAGGTCGACGAGTGGGAGGAGTTCAGCGCCGCCGACCAGGAGGCGTACCGCGAGGCGGTCGCCGCCGGGAACTTCATGGCGATGCGCAGAGCCGCGTATGCGAACGCCGAGCAGTCCGCGAAGCTGCAACGCCTGCGCGAGCTGGTGGCCGAGGCCGCAGAGAATGGGCTCAAGGTGGTCGTGTTCTCGTACTTCCGCGACGTACTCGGTGTTGTCCAACAAGCCTTGGGGGAGGACGTGTTGGGACCGCTGGCCGGTGGCGTACCGGCCGTGCGCCGACAGCAGCTGGTCGACGAGTTCACGGCCGCCGCCGGCCACGCCGTGCTGCTCTGCCAGATAGAGGCCGGCGGCGTCGGCCTCAACCTCCAGGCGGCGTCCGTCGTGATCCTCTGCGAGCCGCAGGTCAAACCCACCCTGGAGCACCAGGCCGTGGCCCGCGCCCACCGTATGGGCCAGGTCCGCCCGGTCCAGGTGCACCGCCTCCTCGCCACGGACAGCGTCGACGACCGCCTGCTGCGCATCCTGGAGAACAAGTCCCGCCTCTTCGACGCGTACGCCCGCCGCAGCGACGTCGCCGAGGCGACCCCGGACGCCGTCGACGTCTCGGACGGCACCCTGGCCCGCCGCATAGTCGAGGAGGAGCAGCAGCGCCTGGCCGCCTAGGCGTTCCGCTGGATATGCCGTTCGTTTGCTGCGGGCCGGTGGGGGCTGGCCGCTCCCTCACTCGACCCGCTCAGCGGATCCTCAACTCCCCTGCCTCGCCCGGCTTATCGCCCTTCGGCGCGATCCGCACGTACCGCGCTTTCGTGCTCGGCTCGTACGGCCGCCACCGTGGCGGATGCCTGGGGGAGGGGGAGGAGCGCGGCGGCGAAAGAGGGGCGAGCGGACGGCGAAGGATCACCGTCCGACTCTGCGGCGGCGGACGCCCCGGCACGGCACGCGCGCCGGGAGCGTCCCACGTACGGAGGCCGGAGCGGTTCCGGGCCGCCGGGGTCAGCCGATGCGGTCGGCCGGGCCCACCTCCAGCCATGTGCTGTGATTCTCCCTTGAGAACGTGCCGCTCGACTCCAGCATGTGGCCGGTCTCCGGGTCGATGACGAAGCGGACGGTTTGCCAGAAGAAGGTCTGCTTGCCCCCGTCGGCAGGGGTGTAGATGACCTTCAGCGCTTTCGTGATCGCGGTGCCCGAGCGGCCCCTGCCGTCCTTGGCCCCCGGGGTCAGCGTCACCCCGGGGGTGTCCGCGATGACGCGGAAGAGCGCGGAACGCAGCTCTGGGCTCGCGGGCGACGACTCCAGCAGATGCACGACCTCGGAGAACCGCACCGCGGGGTCCTTCGCGAAGCGTGCTGCCAGCGCGTTCGGGTCGGTGGGCAGCTTGTCGAGTTCGGGCCAGATCAGGTGCCGGCCACCCACCCGCCACCTGGCGTGGTTCTCGGCCCACTGGCGCGCCTTGCCGTTCGCGCCCACGATCCAGGTGCGACCCGCACGGTCGACGTACCAGGTCTCCGCCCGCTTCTTGCCGCCCTTCACCGTCTCGGCATGGACCCTCCAGTACTTCGCCTGTGTCGCCGGGGCGTCTTCCGAGACCTCCGCCATGTCGTTCAGGAACGCCGAGGCCGCCGACGCTGTCGAAGCCGGCTTTCCGCCCACGTCCAGCACGGGGTAGGCGACGGTGCCGACGGCGATCGCGGCCACCGCCGCCGCGGCGATCAGAACGCGGCGGCGGCGTGTGATGCGGGAACGCCCGGGGGCGGCGCCCAGTTCTCCGAGGGGGCCGGGGGTGGTGAGGACGACCACCGGCCCGTCGGGCGGCGGCGCGAGCGCGGCCGTCGGTCCGTCCCGGCGCGCGGCGGCGGGTACGACCTCCGTGCCCGTCTCCGGGGCGTCCGGCACGACCGTGGTGTCCGAGGTGCGCGACAGCCGGGCGTCGCGCTCGGCCGCCTGCGCCAGCAGCGTCCGTACGGCCGTCGTCTTCTCCGCCGACGGGGGCGTCACCCGCCCCGCCAGGATCAGTTCGTCCGCTCCGGGAAAGTCGAGAAAGTCGTCGTGCTCGCTCATGCCAGGTCTCCAGTCAGCTTGAGAGGGGTGCCCGCGCGCATGCGGTTACGGGCCCGGTGGAGCCGGGAGCGGGCCGTCCCGGCGGGTATGCCGACCACGGCGGCGGCCTCCGTGGGCGTCAGCTGCTCCCAGGCGACCAGGAGGAGCAACTCCCGTTCGTCGGAGGGCAGTCGGGCGAGCCGGGCGCGCAGCCGGGGTGCCACGGCCGCCGCGTCGAGACGGTTGTCCACCGCCTCCCACGGGTCGTCGTGTCGGGCGGTCCCCGGCGGGCCGGGCCGGGCGGCCACGGCGCGTCGCCAGTGCGCGGACAGTACGTTTCTGGCCACTCCGAACAGCCACGCCCGCGCAGGCCCCCGGCCCGCGTCGAACCCGCGCCGCGTCGCGTACGCCTGAAGCCACAGCTCGGCGAGCAGATCGTCGGCGGCGCCGGGCGCACGGCGCGCGAAGTAACCGTGCAGTGCCGCCGAGTGACGTACCACCAGCGGTTCGAAGGCTGCCGGATCCCGCGCCGCGCGGGCCAGCAGCTCCTCGTCGTCCAGGTCCGTGGTCACGAGACCTCCGTCTCCGGACCGCCGGTCGGCGGTCTCACCCCTACTTGGCGGAACCCGCCGACAGCGTTCGCGTTCAGCTGGAAGGGCGGCATGCACCACCCCTGTTCGCGCCCCTCCCGCAGAAGCGATCCGGCAGTGGAGTCCTGTGCGCAGGTTAGGTGCGTCGTTTGGTGACGTTGTGTCATGACCGCCGGATGGCGCCTGAGTTACGTCCGTGCAGGGCCCTTGTGCAATTCCTGTGGAAGCCTCAATCTTTCGGCTGACGCACAGGGTTGTCACCGAACTTGGCATGACCCTGTCTTCTTTTGCGTGCCCGCACCAGCCCGCACCACCTGCGTGTGCTCCACCGGCACCACCCCCCACCAACGCGCCACCGATTGAGGAGGATCCCTCAGATGGCAGTGATGCGTCATGCCCGCCGAAGACTTGCCGGAATCGCCACCGGAATCAGCGCGACAGCCCTCGTCGCCGGCCTCGTCACCGCTCTCCCCGCCCAGGCCGCCGCGGCCCCCGTGGGTCCCGTCCAGTACGCGGGCGCACCCGGGACGATCGCGAACAGCTACATCGTGACCCTCGACGCGGACGCCGCGAAGGCCGGTTCCGCCGAGGGCAGGGCACTCGCCAAGGAGTACGGCGCGACCATCGAGCGTACGTACAAGAAGGCGCTGAACGGTTACGCCGTCGAGGCCACCGAGGCCGAGGCGAAGAGGTTCGCCGCCGACCCGGCCGTCGCCTCCGTCGTCCAGAACCGCACCTTCACCATCAGCGCGACCCAGCCCAACCCGCCCTCCTGGGGCCTGGACCGCATCGACCAGGCGGCCCGCCCGCTCAACCAGAGCTACACCTACGACGACACCGCCGGCGAGGGCGTCACCGCCTACGTCATCGACACCGGTGTCCGCATCTCCCACACCGACTTCGGCGGCCGGGCGGTCAACGGCTACGACGCCGTCGACAACGACAACACCGCCCAGGACGGCCACGGCCACGGCACGCACGTCGCCGGCACGGTCGGGGGCACCGCATACGGCGTCGCCAAGAAGGCGAAGATCGTCGGCGTGCGCGTGCTGAACAACTCCGGGCAGGGCACGACCGCGCAGGTCGTCGCGGGCATCGACTGGGTGACCAGCAACGCCGTCAAGCCGGCCGTCGCCAATATGAGCCTCGGCGGCCCCACGGACACCGCGATCGACGCCGCCGTACGCAACTCCATAGCCTCCGGCGTCACTTACGCCGTGGCGGCCGGCAACGAGTCGACGAACGCCTCGACCCGCTCGCCCGCCCGCGTCACCGAGGCGATCACCGTCGGCGCCACCACCAACACCGACGCCAAAGCCAGTTACTCCAACTTCGGCACCGTACTGGACGTCTTCGCGCCCGGCTCCTCCATCACCTCCACCTGGGCCACGAGCGACAGCGCGACGAACACCATCTCCGGTACGTCCATGGCGAGCCCGCACGTGGCCGGAGCAGCGGCCCTCTACCTGGCGGACAACCCCACCGCCACCCCGGCCGCCGTCCAGACCGCCCTGGTCAACTCCGCCACCACCGGAGTCGTCACCAGCCCCGGCACCGGCTCGCCCAACCGCCTCCTGAACGTCGGCAGCGGCGGCACCACCCCGCCGCCCACCGGCTCACGCTTCGAGAACGGCGGCGACTACGCGATCGCCGACAACGCCACCGTCGACTCACCGCTCACGGTCACCGGCGTCACGGGCAACGCACCCGCGGCCCTGAGCGTGCCCGTCAGCATCGTCCACACGTACATCGGCGACCTCCAGGTCCAGCTGATCGCCCCCGACGGCACCGCCTACACGCTGAAGGCCTACGGCGCGGGCGGCTCCGCCGACAACATCAACACCACGTACACCGTGAACGCCTCCTCGGAGACCGCGAACGGCACATGGAAGCTCCGGGTCAGCGACAACGCGGCGCAGGACACGGGCCGGATCGACTCATGGGCACTGCAGTTCTGAGCCCTGATCAGTAAAAACGCACCTGCAGTAGCCCATCATCAGTAACCCTCGTCCTCGCGGTACGGCTTCGGGTCCGTGACCCAGCCCGCCGCGAGGACGAGGCGTGAGCGGCGGTGGACGGCGAGGAAGCCGAAGGGGCGGTCGAAGCGTGCGCCGATCGTGGTGGTCACGTAGCGGGGTTCGGGCGGTGCGCAGCCGGGACGGGCCGCGATGGCCGTCACCGCCGCGGCGCGGAAGCCCAGCGCGCCGAACTTCGCCATGGTCGACTGCCGGGCCGACCCGATGGCCAGCGGAAAGCCGCTGATTCCGGGGAAGTGCCCGCGCGAGGTGTCGCGCGCCGTCGTGAGGCCGAACATCCGGTGCAGTTCCAGCAGATCGTGGTGCGCCGTCATGTCGTACGCCACGGTCGTCACGTCCAGCGTCGGCGGCAGGGGCCGCATACGGCGCACCTTCTCGACACGCACGCCGGGTCCCACGTCCCCGTACGGGAGTTGAGGCCCGGACACGACCGAGTGCGTGCCCTCGAGAATGCCCACACCAGCACCCAGCACCTGCCCCGGCGTCATCCGCTCCTCCCCGAGCAGCAGATGGACATCGATACCGGTGCTGCCCAGCACCTTCAGCTCGGTAAGGCACCCCTCCCGAGTCTCGGCCATGCCGACCCGGTCCAGCAGGACGCTGCTGCGGCGCAGCCCCAGGAACGTACGCCCGCGCCACGGCCCGGCCTGCGGCATCACCGGCCACTCCTCGAAGGGACGCAACCACTGCGTACGCATGGCCAGCGCACTCGCCAGGACCAGCTCGGTGTCCGGCGTCAGCACAACCGGCATACGCTCGATCAAGCCACCGGTCCGCTGCACCGCCCACGCGTCCAGGGCGTCACGATCAGCCCCCTCGTCCCCCGTGAGCACCCCGTGCGTCTGCGCCGGCAGCCCCTTCGCCCACGCCTCCCGCAACTCCAACGTCCGCTTGGTCCACAACCCAAGGGCCGAATCCAGCCCCCGCATCCCACCCAGGGCCCCCATCAACTCCCGCCCCGCGGCCGCCGCTTCCTCGGCAGGCAGCCCCATTGCCTCGGCCAACTCGCCGCGCGCCGCCCCACCCGCACCGTCCGCCAGAAAGGCGAGCAGCGGCCAGACCCCGACGGCCGAGAAAACCGTGCCGCCGCTCGCCGCCCCGGCCCACCGCGCCGTCAGCCCGTTGACCGCGCCGACCGTCGTCCCGGCCAGCACACCTGACGCGCTCGTCATCCGCGTTCCGCCCCCCCTCAGCCCCACACATACGATGCGCCTGTCGTACGTCAGTTCCCGCATCGCTCGGACGAGGAGCACGGTACTAGTGGCCATACCTCCGCCCCCTGGGCCCCAGCAGCCCCCAGGCGGCCAGTACCCGCCCCCACCGGGCCCGTACGGCGCTCAACCCGGCCCCGGACAGGGACCGTACGGCTATCAGCCCTGGGGCCAACACCCCCCGTACGCCCCCTTTCCCTCCCCTCCCGCTCCCCTCAACGGCTTCGCCATCGCCGCACTCGTGCTTGGCATCCTCTGCTTCCTCCCGCTGATAGGGCTGATCCTCGGTCTCATCGCACTGGCCCAGATCAGCAGGAAGGGCGAGCGCGGCAAAGGAATGGCGATCGCCGGCATGATCCTCTCCTCGCTCGGCACGGCCTTCCTCGTGTTCGCGTTCGCGAGCGGCGGGGCGGCCAAGTTCTGGGAGGGCTTCAAGGAGGGCGCACGCGGGGGCGCGACCTTCTCCGTTGACAAGGGCGAGTGCTTCGATACGCCGGGCGGCTCGTTGGAGGGCATGGCGTACGACGTCGAAAAGGTGCCGTGCGCGGGTAAGCACGATGGCGAGGTCTTCGCGAACTTCCAAATGGACAACGGCGATTACCCGGGAGACGCCGCCATCAACCAGGCCGCGGACGACAAGTGCTACACGCTGCAGCACGCGTACGCGATGGACTCCTGGGCCGTGCCGGAAAACGTCGCCATCTACTACTTCACCCCCACCCGCCAGAGCTGGGACCTGGGCGACCGCGAGATCAGCTGCCTGTTCGGCAACACGGACGCGCCGGCGGGCCTGACCGGCTCACTGCGCAACGACGAGACCACGCTCGACGCCGACCAGCTCGCGTACCTGAAGGCGGATCAGATCCACAACGAGGCGATGGAGTCGGCGCCCGCGGAGGCGTACCCCGAGGACGACCTGCCCGGTCACAAGCAGTGGGCGACACGCGTCTCCGGCGCCCTGACCGAACAGGTGGGCATGCTCCGCGCCCACGACTGGGACGCCGAAGCGCAGGGCCCGGTCACCGCGCTGGTCAAGGACCTCGACACGGCCCGGAAGGAATGGCAGCAGGCCGCCAAGGCCACCGACGCGGACACCTTCTACCTGCACTACGGGAAGGCCGCGAGCCTCACCGACCCTCAGCAGGCCGTCACCGCGCGCAAGGCCTTGGGCCTGGCCGCGGATCCGCCGAGCTACTACGAGGACGGAGAAGACGCCGGAGGCGGCGGCGCCGAGGTGTGACGCTCAGCCATATCGGAGAGAAAGCCCCTGGTAAAGACCCACCCCGCACCGCTTCATCACATCGAGTGATTCTCTGGCCTTTACTTGCTCAGTACAACCCTCGGTTGCCACCCTGTTGCTGTCTGTACAACCTGATGGGAGCGGCCAGTGGCATTCGGTGAGCAGCCGGCGTACCTCCGCGTCGCGGGTGATCTCCGCAAGAAGATCGTCGACGGCTCCCTGCCACCCCACACCCGGCTCCCGTCCCAGGCCAGAATCCGCCAGGAGTACGGGGTTTCGGACACGGTCGCCCTGGAGGCCCGCAAGGTGCTGATGGCCGAGGGCCTGGTCGAGGGCCGCTCGGGATCCGGTACGTACGTCCGCGCGCGCCCCGTGCCGCGCCGCATCGCCCGCTCCGGGTACCGGCCGGAGACCGGCGCCACGCCCTTCCGCCAGGAGCAGGCCGATGCCGAGGCGCGCGGGACATGGGAGTCGCACAGCCGGCAGGCCGAGGCGAGCGCCGCCATCGCCTCGCGGCTGGCCATCGCTCCGGGTGACCGCGTCATGTGCACGCAGTACGTGTTCCGGGACGCGGGGGAGCCGATCATGCTCTCCACGTCGTGGGAGCCGCTTGCCGTCACGGGCCGTACGCCCGTGATGCTCCCCGAGGAGGGGCCTCTCGGGGGCATGGGCGTGGCCGAACGCATGGCGGCGATCGACATCATTGTGGACAACGTCACGGAGGAAGTGGGCGCGCGGCCGGGTCTGGCCGAGGAACTCGCCGCCCTCGGCGGCGTTCCCGGCCACGTGGTGCTGGTCATCCAGCGGACGTTCTTTGCCTCCGGCCGACCGGTGGAGACGGCGGACTTGGTGGTACCGGCTGACCGGTACCGGGTGTCTTATCACCTGCCGGTTCGGTAGCTGGGCTACCTCACCGGCGGGTGGGGCGGGGAGCCTACGGGGGTGCTGGGTTCGGTTCATGGGCGACTGCGGGCCCGTGGGGGGTGGTCGCGCATTCCCCAGCCCCGCCCCTTCCCGAAACTGGGGGCTGCGCCCCCAGGCCCCCGCCTCCGGCGGGTGGGTGGGGCGCCTTCGGCGGGTGGGTGGGTTCTTGGGGTGGGCGGGGGGCCTGTCGCGGGTGGGTGGGGTGCCTACCGGGGTGGTGGGTGACAGTTGTGTCGCGGGTGCGGGTGCGTTGTGGCTGGTCGCGCAGTTCCCCGCGCCCCTAAAGGTAAAAGCCTGCGACTGCCCGCACCCCGACGAGCAAGCGAACCGGAAAAGCCCCGCCCCGGAAGGCGCCCGCACTCGAGCAGCCCGCGGCCGGGGAGGCGCCCGCACCCGGGCAGCCCGTGCCCGGGGAGGCGCCCGCACTCGAGCAGCCCGCGGCCGGGGAGGCGCCCGCGCCCCGGGCCAGCCCGCGGTCCGGAAAGGCCGCCCGGAGGGAGCCCGCGCCCCCATGGTCCTGCGGCCGCCCGCGGCGGCAAGGGGACGGGGCGGGGGTGTGCGCCCGCAGCGGCCGGCGCGCCAACACCGGCACCCTCTACCAGCCGACAGCAACGCGCGCCGGTCCGAGGACGGACACCCCCGACGCGGCCCCGACCCCCAACGCCCCACAGGCGCCCGGCGCCCACCCCAGGGGCGCGAGGAACTGCGCGAGCAACCACAACGGACCGGTAGCCGCCCAACCGCCGGAGGCACCCCGTGGGCGCGCCACCAGCCACAACGGAGCCGTCAGCCGACAACGAACCCAACCGCCCAACCGCCGGAGGCGACCCGCAATCCACGAACCCAATCTGTTAAAACCCATGCGCGCAGCGTGAAGGTTAGGCGTAGGCTCGGGCATATGCGGATTGCGGTTTCCTTAAGGGGCGGGTCAGAACGCGGAGCGCGACGCAGAGGGGGAGCGCGATGAGCGACAGCGGCACCAGCACCCTGCCCTGGCTCGTCGTGCGGCGCGACGACAACGGCAACCGCTACACCGTCAGCCGATGCGCCACCAGGATCGAGGCCGAGAAGATCGCAGACCGCCTCGACCGCCACGGCCAGAACCACAACAACAACCACCTGTACTTGATCGAGCGCATCGATCAGATCAACGGCGGCGACCCCCAGAACCGCCGAAACGGCACCCCGTAGGCACCCCATAAACTCCACCGCATGACGGAACGGACCGTGGTGGTAGGAGCCGCCGTACTGACCGAAGACGGCCGCCTCCTCGCCGCCCGCCGGAGCGCACCCCCGGACCTGGCCGGCCGCTGGGAACTCCCCGGCGGCAAGCTCGAACCCGGCGAAACCCCCGAGCACGCCCTCGTACGCGAGCTGCGCGAAGAACTCGGCGTAGAGGCGGAGCCAGTCGCCCGCATCCCGGGGGAGTGGCCCCTGAAGCCCCCGTACACCCTCCACGTCTGGACCGCCCGCCTGCTCCCCGGCTCCGCCGACCCCAAACCCCTTGAGGATCACGACGAGTTGCGCTGGCTGACCCAGGACGAGATCTGGGACGTCGACTGGCTGGATCAGGACGTACCGGCCGTCATGGAGGTAGCCCGCCACACCTGGGAAGCCCCCGCACGGGAGGCGTGAGCCGCGCCCCGAGGGGTACGCGGATGCCGCCACACCTGTGACATACACAACGCCGCACGCCGACGCGCGCAAGCGCAGGAGGCCGTGGCGCACGGGGCCGCTGGGCCCGCGCCGACACGCCACGGGGCCCCTCGCCCCGTACGTCACGCGGGCACGCACCTCGTACGTCACGCGGGCACGCACCCCGTACGCCACGCGGGCACGCGCCCCACCCGCCACGCGGGCACACGCCCGGCACGCGCAACAGACCCCCGCACGCCGTGCGCACCACAGCAAGCCCCACCACACGGTACTGCGCCCCGCATACCGGGTATGTCCCCATTAACCCCACGAAACCGGACTGCATCCGCTTCAAGCCCGGGAGTGATCCGCGTGATCCACACCGATGGCAAAGTTGCCGAGTGGACCTTCCCCGCGGATCCAGGCTCCGTAAAAACCGCCCGTTCCTTCGTGCGCAGCCAGCTGCACGCCTGGGGCCTCGATTCCCTGGGTGACGTGACCGCGCTGTTGGTCAGCGAGCTGGTCACCAACTCCCTGCAGCACGCCATGGGACCCATCGACGTACGCCTCGTACGTCCCACGGGCCCCCTCGACGGCCTGCTCGTGGAAGTGTCCGACCCCCTGCCGGACCTCCCGCACGAGCGCGCCGCGCACGCCGATGACGAGGGCGGACGCGGGCTCCACCTCGTGGCGTGCTCCTCGCGGCGCTGGGGAACCCGACCCGGAGCGACGGGCAAAACGGTGTGGTTCGAACTGGCCCCGCCGGGCTGAACTCGAGCCGCTCGCGAGCCGCTCGCGAGCCACTCGCGGGCCGAGCGGAAACGTTCTGCGAGCCGACGGGGACGGTGCGGAACTGTCCGGTCCTGAAGGCTTACAGAAGTCCGTGATTCGACGGGGTGCGCCCTGGTTAGAAGACTGGGAGTGTGTGTCGCGGCCGGTCCTAAATACATCGGGACCGTGCTGTGATCGTGAACACCGTGTTGTGCGGCGCCGTACTGCTGGATACTGCGGGCAGCCGCCCCCGGTGACCGATGCCGGACGCGGTGAGCTGGAGGGGACGGTTCGCGTGAGCGAGATACCAGCGAAGGCCACGGAGACTTCGGAGTCCAAGGAGTCGAGGGAGTCCAAGGAATCCATGGACTCCGGGGCTCCGGGGGGCGACGCGATGGCCGTCGGCGCGACGACCGCCGGCGCCATGGCCGCCGGTGCGTCGGCCGACGCACCGCTCGGTGGCGTCGACGGCGAGATCGACGGCGTGGTGTGGCAGAGCAGCCCACCCGGCTCGATCTACGACTACATCAAGGTCGCCTCGTTCTCGATAGGCCCCGACGGCCTCGTCGACCAGTGGAGTCTGCGCGCGGAGAAGCTGTTCGGCATCAAGTCCGAGCGGGCCGTGGGCATGGACCCCATCGAGGCCTTCGTCGACCCCGATCTGCGTGAGCGCGGCCAGCGGAAGATGGCCGAGATTCTCGACGGCCGGGAGTGGACGGGTGTCGTCCCCTTCCGGGTGCCGGACGACGCGGAGTCCGGTGCGGGCATGGAGGGACTCGCCGAGGTCTACGTCATGCCGACGCGCACGGAGGAGGGCGAGCGAGCCGCCCTGTGCATCGTCGTGGACGTCCGCACCCTGCGCGGAATCGAGACGGATCTCGCCGCCGCGCAGGCGGTTTTCGGCCAATCTCCGTTCGGCTTTCTGCTGATCGACACGGAGTTGAGGATCCGTCGGGCCAACGAGCGGTTCGCCATGGTCTTCGGCGGCACCGTGGACGACCACCGCGGACGCGGGGTCAGGGATTATCTGGTCCCCCACGAGGCCGAGCGGGTCTCCGCGACGCTCCGCCGCGTCCTGGAGACCGGCGAATCCGTCTCCGACATGCAGGTCACGGGCACCGTGCCCGGCTCCCCCGAGCGCCGGAACTGGTCCGTAAACCTCTATCGCGTGGAGAGCGGCGCGGGCCGGCCGATCGGTATCGCCTGGCTGGGTATCGATGTCACGGCGCGCCGCGCCGCCGCCCGTGAGGCCGCCGCCGCCCGGCGCAATCTCGCCCTTCTGAACGAGGCCGGTGCGCGCATCGGCAACTCCCTCGACCTGGAGACCACGGCCCGCGAACTCCTCGACGTGGCCGTCCCCGGCTTCTGCGACCTCGCCTCCGTCGACCTCTACCAGGGGCTGCTGGCCGGCGACGAGACCCCTCCCGGGCTCGCCGACGGCAGCGCCGAGCTGCGCCGGGTCGCCGTCGCCAGCGCCGTCTCCGACGCGCCCTTCATCGGCGGACCCGAGCCGGTGAACGTAGGCGCCGTGCACCACTTCGCGTTCAACTCGGAGTGCGCGGACGCCCTGCGCACCGCCCGCCCGAAGACCGTCCCGGGCGAGGAAGGTGGCCTGATCCAGTCCACGCTCGCCGTCCCGATGGTCGCGCACGACACGGTCGTCGGCCTGGTCCAGTTCTCGCGTACGAAGGGCAGCGAGCCGTTCGGGGAGCGGGACCGCGGGCTCGCGGTCGAGCTGGCCGCGCGCGCCGCCGTCTGTATCGACAACGCCCGCCTGTACCGGCGCGAGCACCAACGCGCGTTGATCCTCCAGCGCTCCCTGCTGCCCCCGGGCGACCCGGAGGCCTCAGGCCTGGACATCGCCTGCCGCTACCTTCCGGGGAACGCGGCGACCGAGGTGGGCGGCGACTGGTTCGACGTCATCGAACTCCCCGGCCACCGCACGGCGTTGGTCGTCGGCGACGTGATGGGCCGCGGACTGCGCGCCGCCGTCGCCATGGGTGAACTCCGTACGGCCGTACGCACCCTGGCGCTGCTCGACCTCGAACCCGCCGAGGTCCTCTCGGCACTGGACGAGATCGCCCGCGGCCTCGGCACACCCGGCGGCATCCAGCAGGCCACCCGTACCGCGGGCCGCCAGTCGCAGCGCGACGCCGACCTCTCCGAGGTGTACCTCGCGACCTGTGTGTACGCGGTCTACGACTCCGTCACGCGCCGCTGCACCTTCGCCAACGCGGGCCATCTGCCGCCCGTACTTGTGGAGCCTGGCGAGAACGCGCTGATGCTGGACGTGCCGCCGGGCATGCCGCTCGGCGTCGGCGGCGAGCCCTTCGAGGAGGTGGAAGTCGAGCTTCCCGAAGGTTCTCTTTTGGCGCTCTACACGGATGGACTGGTCGAATCGCGCGATCACCCGCTGGACGAGGGCCTGCAGGCGTTCGTGGGCGCCCTGACCGACGACCCGTCACCCGGCCCCCACTCGGCGGCGCGGCGCGCCAACACGTCCCGTTCCCTCGAGGACGTCTGCGACCACGTCCTCAACACCCTCGACACCCATCACGGCGAGGACGACATCGCGCTCCTGATGGCCCGTGTCCAGGGGCTGCCCGCCGAGTCCGTCGGCGACTGGACCCTGCCGCGCGAGCCGCGCAGTGTGGGCCGGGCTCGCGAGTACGCCCGTGGCCAGCTCCTGAGCTGGGACCTCGAACCCCTCGTCGACACGGCGGAGTTGCTGGTCAGCGAACTGGTGACCAACGCCCTGCGCTACGGCGAGGGCGAGATAAGGCTCCGGCTGCTGCTCGACCGCACCCTGGTCTGCGAGGTCTGGGACGCCGGCCTGGTCCAGCCCCGACGCCGCCGCGCCCGCGACACGGACGAGGGCGGCCGGGGCCTCCAGCTCGTCGGGCTGCTCAGCGCGGCGTGGGGCTCGCGCCGCACGCCGCGCGGCAAGACGGTCTGGTTCGAACTCCCCCTGCCGAACGGCGACACAGGCCTCGCCGACCCGGCGGAGGCCTTGCTGAGCCTGTTCTAGGAGCAGCTGAGCGGCCTCGGGGGAGTGGGGCACCCCACAGGGGGACACCCGCTTCCCCGAGGCCGCTCAGAGGTCCAGGAGTCAGTCCAAGAGGGCCTAGGAGGTACGCCTCCTGATCTTCGACCCCAGCCACACCAGAGGATCGTACTTGCGGTCAACCGCCCGTTCCTTCAAGGGAATCAGGGCGTTGTCCGTGATCTTGATGCCCTCGGGGCAGACCTCCGTGCAGCACTTGGTGATGTTGCAGTAGCCGAGCCCGTGTTCGTCCTGGGCGGTGGTCTTGCGGTCGAGGCCGCTCTCGGACGCCGCGTCCAGCGGGTGCATGTCCAGCTCCGCCACCCGCATCAGGAACCGGGGCCCAGCGAACGCCTGCTTGTTCTCCTCGTGGTCCCGCACGACATGGCAGGTGTCCTGGCACAGGAAACACTCGATGCACTTGCGGAACTCCTGCGAGCGGTCCACGTCCTCCTGCATCATCCGGTACTCGCCGGGACCGAGGTCGGCGGGCGGCACGAAGGACGGCACCTGCCGCGCCTTCGTGTAGTTGAAGCCGACGTCCGTGACGAGATCACGTACAACGGGAAACGCCCGCAAGGGAGTCACCGTGATCGTCTCCTCGCGCGAGAACACCGACATACGCGTCATGCACATCAGCCGCGGCCGGCCGTTGATCTCCGCCGAACACGAACCGCACTTGCCCGCCTTGCAGTTCCAGCGCACGGCCAGATCCGGGGTCTGGGTCGCCTGGAGGCGGTGGATGATGTCCAGCACCACCTCGCCGTCGTTGACTTCGATCTTGAAGTCCTCCAGGCCACCGCCCTCGGCGTCCCCGCGCCACACCTTGAAGCGGGCCTCATAGCTGCTCACTCGTACAGCTCCTCTTCGGCGAGGTACTTGACCAGCTCTTCCTTGTCGAAGAGGGCGAGCAGGTCCTGGCGGATGGGCTCGGTGGTCTCGCGGACGAGCCTGATCTGGCCGCGTACCGGATCCGTGGCCGCCAAGCCGCCCGTGGGATCGGTCAGCTGGCAGAGCAGGTTGATCCGCCGCCACTCCCGCTCCATCGTCGGATGGTCCTCACGGGTGTGGCCGCCGCGCGACTCCGTACGTTCCAGGGCGGCGCGCGCCACGCACTCGCTGACCAGCAGCATGTTGCGCAGGTCGAGCGCGAGATGCCAGCCGGGGTTGAACTGCCGGTGCCCCTCGACTCCGGCTCGCCGCGCCCGTACGCGCAGATCCGCCAGCTTCTTCAGCGCCGACTCCATCTCCGCCTCCCGGCGGATGATGCCGACGAGGTCGTTCATCGTCTGCTGGAGCTCCTGATGGAGGGTGTACGGGTTCTCCGGCGGCCGTCCGGCCTCCTCCGCACCCGCCTCGGGACCCTCCGCGGAGAACGGCCGCAGCGCCTCGGCCGCCGCCGCGTCGATCTGGCCGTCGTCCACCGCGGGCCGCTCGCCCAGACCGGTCGCGTACTGCGCCGCGTGCAGCCCGGCCCGCCGCCCGAAGACCAGCAGGTCGGAGAGCGAGTTGCCGCCGAGCCGGTTGGAGCCGTGCATACCGCCCGCGACCTCCCCGGACGCGAACAGCCCCGGCACCCCGCGCGCCGCCGCCGTGTCCGACTCGACCGCGATGCCGCCCATGACGTAATGGCAGGTCGGCCCGACCTCCATCGCCTCGGCGGTGATGTCGACGTCGGCGAGCTCCTTGAACTGGTGGTGCATCGACGGCAGCCGCCGTTTGATCACCTCGGCGGGCATCCGCGTCGACACGTCGAGGAAGACCCCGCCGTGCGGCGAACCACGGCCCGCCTTGACCTCCGCGTTGATGGCCCGCGCCACCTCGTCACGCGGCAGCAGCTCGGGCGGACGCCGGTTGTTGTCCGGGTCCTCGTACCAGCGGTCGCCCTCCTCCTCGGACTGCGCGTACTTCTCCTTGAACACGTCCGGGATGTAGTCGAACATGAACCGCTTGCCCTCGGAGTTCCGCAGCACCCCGCCGTCCCCGCGCACCGACTCGGTGACGAGGATGCCCTTCACGGACGGCGGCCAGACCATGCCCGTCGGGTGGAACTGCACGAACTCCATGTTGAGCAGCGGCGCCCCGGCAAGGAGCGCCAGCGCGTGCCCGTCCCCGGTGTACTCCCACGAGTTCGACGTCACCTTGAAGGACTTGCCGATGCCACCCGTGGCGATCACGACCGAGGGGGCTTCGAGAACGAAGAAACGGCCGGACTCCCGCTCGTAGCAGAAGGTCCCCGAGACCCGCTCCCCGTCCTTCAGGATCCGGGTGACCGTGCACTCCTGGTAGACCTTCAGCCGCGACTCGTAGTCCCCGGTCTCCTTGAAGTCCTCCTGCTGCAGGGACACGATCTTCTGCTGGAGCGTGCGGATCAGCTCCAGGCCCGTACGGTCGCCGACGTGCGCGAGCCGCGGGTATTCGTGCCCGCCGAAGTTGCGCTGGGAGATCCGCCCGTCCTTCGTACGGTCGAAGAGGGCGCCCCAGGTCTCCAGCTCCCAGACCCGGTCGGGGGCCTCCTGCGCGTGCAGCTCGGCCATCCGCCACTGGTTGAGGAACTTGCCGCCGCGCATGGTGTCGCGGAAGTGGACCTGCCAGTTGTCGCCGGAGTTGACGTTGCCCATGGCCGCCGCGATGCCGCCCTCGGCCATCACCGTGTGCGCCTTGCCGAACAGCGACTTGCAGATCACGGCCGTACGCGCGCCGCGCTCACGTGCCTCGATCGCGGCCCGCAGTCCTGCGCCGCCCGCGCCGACCACGACGACGTCCCACTCCTGCCGGTCAACTACGGGCATCAGAACAACCTCGGATCGTCAAAGGCACCGGACGCGACCAGATACACGTAGAAGTCGGCGAGCGCCACGCTCACCAGCGAGGCCCAGGCGAGCAGCATGTGCCGGGCGTTGAGCTTGCCGACCCACTGCCACATCCGGTAGCGCACGGGGTGCTTGGAGAAGTGCTTGAGCTGCCCGCCGACGATGTGCCGGCACGAGTGGCAGGAGAGGGTGTACGCCCAGATCAGCACGATGTTGACCAGGAAGACCAGGGTGCCGAGACCCATATGGCCCCACTCGTAGTGCTCGTCGCGGAAGGCGAGCACGGTGTCGTACGTGAGGATGCCGGCGACCAGGATCGCGGCGTAGAAGAAGTAGCGGTGGATGTTCTGCAGGATCAGCGGGAAGCGGGTCTCGCCGGTGTACTTCTTGTGCGGCTCGGCGACCGCGCAGGCCGGGGGTGAGGCCCAGAAGCCCCGGTAGTAGGCCTTGCGGTAGTAGTAGCAGGTCAGCCGGAAGCCCAGCGGGAAGATCAGGATCAGCAGGGCGGGGGACAGGCCCCACCAGCCGCCGAAGATCTCCCAGTTCGGGCCCGCCCGCATCGGCTCGCAGTTCTCCGCCAGACAGGGCGAGTAGAACGGCGAGACGTACGGCGCCGCGTAGTAGTCGGTGTTCGCGAACGCCCGCCACGTCGAGTAGACGATGAAAGCCAGCAGACCGGCCGCGGTGGCTGCGGGCTGCAGCCACCAGCGGTCCGTCCGCAGATGCGGGGCGGCGATCGCGGCGCGCGTGGGAGTTCTTACGCCGCCGCTGTTCAGTTCGGGTTCCGTACCAGTGGCCAAGGGGGTGGACTCCAGTCGGATCAGGGTGCGTGCCGGTCGCGGGCGCCGAGACCCTCGTCGTCCGAGTCCGTCCACAGAGTGCTGTCGTACGGGGTGTCGGGGATGGACACGAGGTCGGGACGCCGCGGTGTCTTGAGGCCGGGGGCGGCCTCGCGCAGCAGCGCCACACTCTCGCGCAGGTGGTCGGCGTCGGTGCGCACACGGCGCATCTCCAGACCGCCACCGATCTGCTGTTCCAGGCGCCCCACTGACCGGTACAGGTCGTCGAGAGCGCGCTGGACTGTTGTCAGGTCGTCTTGCACGGACATGGCGTGCCCTCACTTCCGCGGACCCTCCGGCCCAAGGCGGCAACGTTCATGCGCCTGCGAGTGTCGCGCGTCACATCGGCCCCTGTGAAGGGATCTGCATGGATTAACCGATCGTGTCGCGCATTCACGCCACACGCGCGCCCCCGCCGTCGGCAGTGCGCCCTTTGCTAGGCCGCATGGGTGAGCTTTCGCGTACCCATCGCCGTGGCGCCTCTGTGACTCGGGGGCCAGCCCCTTCAGTAGGGCAATAGATCTGATCAACTCCATAATACGGCCAAACGTGATCTAACTCACCAAACGCGACATTCCGCGTGTTCCGCCCAAGTGATCAACCCGTGCGTTCAGCCACGTGATCAGAACCGCCCCCGGAGGTATCAGTCATGTCCCACCACGGCGTCGGACCGCGCGCGGCCATGCGCTCGGTCGCGTTCCTCACGGCGGGCGTGCTCGCGGTGCCCTCTCTCGCCGCGTGCAGCGAGGAGGACCCGGCCACCCGGCGGCCCCTCGCCGGTCAGGACATCGCCCCCGCGGAACGCGACCGGATCGCCGACGGCGGCACCCTGCGCTGGGCCGTGGACACCGTCCCGGCGACCCTCAACACCTTCCAGGCGGACGCCGACGCCACCACCTCCCGGGTCGCCGGCGCGGTCCTGCCCTCGATGTACCGGATCGACCAGCGGGGCCGGCCCGAGCGCAACCCCGACTACCTGGAGTCCGCGGAGATCGTCGAGCGCGAGCCCCAGCAGGTCGTGCTCTACAAGCTCAACCAGCAGGCCGTCTGGAGCGACGGCCGTGAGATCGGCGCCGCCGACTTCGCCGCCCAGTGGCGCGCCCTGTCCGGCAAGGACACCGCGTACTGGACGGCTCGCAACGCCGGCTACGAACGTATCGAGAAGATCGAACGCGGCGACAGCGACCTCGAGGTACGGGTCACCTTCAGCAAGCCGTACGCGGACTGGCGCTCGCTCTTCTCGCCGCTGTACCCGAAGGACGTGATGGGCACCCCGGACACCTTCAACGACGGCGCCCGCCGCAAGCTGAAGGTCACCGCAGGCCCCTTCAAGATCGACAAGATCGCCCGCAAGGCCGGTTACGTCAGGCTGGAGCGCAACCCGCGCTGGTGGGGTCACAAGCCCAGGCTCTCCGAGCTGGTCCTGCGCGCCGTACCGCGCAACAAACGCGCCGCCGCGCTCGCCGCCGGCCGGCTCGACCTCGCCGAGATCGACCCCTCCGCGGCCCGGCGCATCACCACCGCCGCCGACGCCAAGGGCTCCGCCGGGGCACCCTTCGCCCACGGGCCCGACGCCGACCTCACCCCCGCCCAGGCGCTGCGCTCCTGGGCGATCGCGAACGGCTCCGACGAGGAGGCGGCCGACGAGGAGACCACCGCCCGCGAGCGGCGGAACAAGGCGCTCACGAAGTTCCGCGAGCAGCAGTCGGCCCTGCGTCGTTTCGAGGTCCGCAAGTCCCTGGAACCCGTCTACACGCAGCTCGCCCTCAATGGCGCCGAAGGCCCGCTCGCCGACGAACGCGTCCGCCGCGCCGTGGCCCGCGCCCTCGACCGCGACGAGCTCGCCAGGGTCGTACTCCAGCCCCTCGGCCTGCCCGCCGAACCCGTCGGCAGCCATCTCGCCCTCGCCGGACAGGCCGCGTACGCCGACAACAGCGGCGCCCTCGGCGAGCAGGACACGGAGGAGGCGCAGGCGCTGCTCGCGGACGCGGGCTGGAAACGGGGCGGGCCCCTCAAGGAGAAGAAGGGGGAGAAGGCGGCTAAGGGGGCCGGCAGCGAGGCCTCCGAGAATTCGGGGGACTCCGAGAAGTCCGATGACGATACGTACGTCGTGGGGGAGGACAACAAGCCCGGTGTGGCGTACGACCCGGCCTCCGGCGAGGCGTCGTACGACGAGGTTTCCGAAGGCTCCGATGGCTCTGAGGGTTCCGGCGACGACGGCAAGCCCGCCGAGTACGGCACCTCCGCCGTGCTCGCGCCCGCGCCCATCGCCCAGCTGCGTACGGCGCTCCTCGACCAGGCCGCCGCGCAGGACGAGAAGGCCGACGAGTCCGACCAGTCCGACGAGGAGAAGCAGGAGCTGGCGCAGGAAGGGAAGGTCAAGCGCGGCGGGGCGTCAGGGGCGTACGCGCCGAAGGGCACCGCCGCTCCCGCGGGTGCCGCGGCCGGGCCGCTCGCCAAGGACGGCAAGCCGCTGTCGCTGCGCTTCGTACTCCCCTCGGGGCCGGGCACGGAGTCGCTGCGGGCGGTCGGTGAGCGCATCGCGCGGATGCTGGACGACATCGGCATCCGTACGGAGATCTCCAAGGTCTCCGACGCGAGCTACTTCAAGGATCACATCGCCTCGGGCCAGTACGACCTGGCGCTCTACTCCTGGCCCGCGTCCGCCTTCCCCGCCACCGACGCCCGCCCCATCTACGCCAAGCCGGTACCGGCCGCGGACGGCTCCCTCAACGTCGAGCAGAACTACACCCGCGTCGGCACCGACCAGGTCGACCAGCTCTTCGACCAGGCCGCCGCCGAACTGGACGAGAGCAAGTCCCGCTCCCTGGTCCGCAAGGCGGACGCCCGCATCTGGGCCGCCGCCGGCTCGATCCCCCTCTACCAGCGCCCTCAGCTCGTAGCGGCCCGTAAGAACCTGGTCAACGCGGGTGCCTTCGGCTTCGAGACACCGGTGTACGAGGACATGGGCTACCTCAAGAAGGGCACAAAGCGGACGTCCTGAGTCGGCGCCCGACCCGTCCCCCACTTCCGCGTATGAGGGGCTGTGGGACCTGCTTCCCACAGCTCCCCTTACGATGGGGTAAGGCCGTGGCATGTTCCGCCCGGCAGGGCCCGCGTAAACAAGATCTGCGCGACGGCCGTTCACTCACCCCGGGAGAAGCGCCTCACTATGGCCACGCGCCACGACATTCGTAACGTCGCCATCGTCGCCCACGTCGACCACGGCAAGACCACCCTGGTCGACGCCATGCTCAAGCAGGCCGGCTCCTTCGCCGCGCATGCCGCCGAGTCGCTCGACGACCGCATGATGGACTCGAACGACCTGGAGCGTGAGAAGGGCATCACGATCCTCGCCAAGAACACGGCGGTGAAGTACCACCCGAAGGATGGCGGCGACGTCATCACCATCAACATCATCGACACCCCCGGCCACGCCGACTTCGGCGGCGAGGTCGAGCGCGGTCTGTCGATGGTCGACGCGGTGGTCCTGCTCGTCGACGCCTCCGAGGGCCCGCTCCCGCAGACCCGCTTCGTGCTGCGCAAGGCGCTGCAGGCCCGGCTGCCCGTCATCCTGTGCATCAACAAGACGGACCGCCCGGACTCCCGTATCGACGAGGTGGTGAACGAGGCGTACGACCTCTTCCTGGACCTCGACGCCGACGAGGACCAGATCGAGTTCCCCATCGTCTACGCGTGTGCACGCGACGGAGTCGCCTCGCTGACCAAGCCGGAGGACGGCACCGTCCCGGCGGACAGCGACAGCCTGGAGCCGTTCTTCTCCACGATCCTGGAGCACGTCCCGGCCCCGGTGTACGACGAGGAGGCCCCCCTTCAGGCGCACGTCACCAACCTGGACGCGGACAACTTCCTCGGCCGTATCGCGCTGCTCCGCGTCGAGCAGGGCGAGCTGCGCAAGGGCCAGACGGTCGCCTGGATCAAGCGGGACGGCAGCGTCAGCAGCGTACGCATCAGCGAGCTGATGATGACCGAGGCGCTGACCCGCAAGCCCGCCGAGAAGGCGGGCCCCGGTGACATCTGCGCCGTCGCCGGTATCCCCGACATCATGATCGGCGAGACCCTGGCCGACCCCGAGAACCCGGTCGCGCTGCCGCTGATCACGGTCGACGAGCCGGCCATCTCCATGACCATCGGTACGAACACCTCGCCGCTGGTCGGTCGTGGCGGCACCGGCAAGGGTGCCGACGCGAAGGCGGCCGTCAAGGACCGCAAGGTCACGGCCCGTCAGGTGAAGGACCGTCTGGACCGCGAGCTCGTCGGCAACGTCTCGCTGCGCGTGCTGGACACCGAGCGTCCGGACGCCTGGGAGGTGCAGGGCCGTGGTGAGCTCGCGCTCGCGATCCTCGTCGAGACCATGCGCCGGGAGGGCTACGAGCTGACGGTCGGCAAGCCGCAGGTCGTCACCAAGGAGGTCGACGGCAAGCTGCATGAGCCGGTCGAGCGCATGACGATCGACGTCCCCGAGGAGCACATGGGCGCGGTCACGCAGCTCATGGGCGTCCGCAAGGGCCGGATGGACAACATGTCCAACCACGGCTCGGGTTGGGTCCGCATGGAGTTCGTGGTGCCGTCCCGCGGCCTCATCGGCTTCCGTACGGAGTTCCTGACGAGCACGCGCGGCACGGGTATCGCGCACTCCATCCACGAGGGCCACGAGCCGTGGTTCGGCGCCCTCCAGACCCGTAACAACGGGTCGTTGGTCGCCGACCGCGCCGGCGCCGTCACCGCGTTCGCGATGACGAACCTTCAGGAGCGCGGCGTGCTCTTCGTGGAGCCGGGCACCGAGGTGTACGAGGGCATGATCGTCGGCGAGAACTCGCGCGCCGACGACATGGACGTGAACATCACCAAGGAGAAGAAGCTCACCAACATGCGGTCGTCCTCGGCCGATTCGTTCGAGGCGATCGTCCCGCCGCGCAAGCTCTCCCTGGAGCAGTCCCTGGAGTTCTGCCGCGACGACGAGTGCGTCGAGGTGACCCCGGAGGCCGCCCGCATCCGCAAGGTGAACCTGGACGGCCGGGAGCGGGCGCGGGCTGCCAGCCGGGCGAAGCACGGCTGACGCTCCTTCACCGAGGGCTGCTGAAAGGCCGGTTGACCCGGTTCTCCGCTGCGAGGAGAGCCGGGTTTCCGGCGTGCCCTCAAACCCCGTACGGCGGAGGTAGTGGCCTGATCACATGGGCGTGCTGTCCGCGCGCTGTCAGGGGGCGTTCGACTATCGGAGAGCGATCGATCAAGTTTCGGACATGTAAACAGAAAACACTCCCTGTATGTCCGTTATGGGGGAATCCCGTCTCACCTGTCAAGCGCGATGAGGTGTCAGTCTTCGCAATTTTTGCTCAAAATATTGACGGTAGGGAGATCCCTATGTCTTCCGGGCTTGACGCGCGTTGACTCCCTTGGCGAAAGTTCCCCCAAACCACAGAACCTGCCGGTATCTGTGCTGCGCTCAACTTTCCGTCCCCCGGGGGAAGAACACACATGACAAGTCCAACCAAGGCCGAGGGCTCCGGCCCGTCGGTCGCCTTGGACCCTGAGCTGGCGGCGACCACGGAGGTCGTCGTGCCCAAGAAGCTTGAGGGCCGTTCCCCCGGCCAGCTGATGTGGCAGCGCTTCAAGCGGGACCGTACCGGGATGTTCTGCGCCGGGGTAGTGATTTTCTACTTCGTGATCGCGCTGTGCGCCCCGCTGCTCACCGCGATCAGCGGCACCAACCCGTACACGCTGTACGGGCAGGACCCCACGTACGCGGACGACCCCGTACTGGACGACTTCGGGCTGCCGCTGGGCTACCTCGGCGGCGTCTCGGGGGACCACTGGTTCGGCGTCGAACCGCAGTACGGCCGCGACCTGTTCGCCATGCTCGTGTACGGGATGCGCACCTCGCTGTTCATGGCGCTGGGCGTGACCACGCTGCTGATGATCACCGGTGTCATCATCGGCATGGTCGGCGGCTACTTCGGCGGGCGGACCGACTACTGGCTCGGCCGGGTCACCGACTTCTTCCTCTCGTTCCCGCAGCAGTTGTTCTTCATCGCCTTCATGCCCGTCGTGACCTCGTTCTTCGTGGACCCGCGGGAGGAGACCCCCACGTACTTCCGCGCGGTGGCGATTCTGATCGTGCTGTGGCTGCTGGGCTGGATGGGTATGGCGCGCATCGTCCGCTCCACCGTGCTGTCGCTGCGTGAGCGGGAGTTCGTCGAGGCCGCCAAGGTGTCCGGCGCGTCGCCGGCGCGGATCGTCCGCAAGGAGATCCTGCCGAACATCGTCTCGCCGATCCTGATCCAGTTCACGTATCAGCTGCCCAGCACCATCCTCACCATCGCCTTCCTCTCCTTCGCCGGTGTCGGTTTCGTCGAGCCGACTCCGGACTGGGGACGGCTGTTCGCCGCCGGCGCCAAGGTCGCCGAGCAGGACCCGGCGTTCATGTTCTTCCCGGGTGTGGCGTTGGTGATCTTCATCCTGTGCTTCAACCTCCTCGGAGACTCCGTACGGGATGCCTTCGACCCCAAGTCCGGGCGCTGATCGTCCATTTGTGGGGGGTGAACTGCCGCCCCCTCGTCGGCCTACCAGCCGCGTCAGGCAGTACTCATGGATAACTAACGACAGGTAGGTGCATACGCCTCATGAAGTCGCTCACCTCGCGCAGAGCACGCGCCGTAGTGGTCGCGATCGCGGCCGGCTCACTCGCGCTGACCGGCTGCTCGGAGAACAAGGGCACGGACTCCAAAGAGAACACCAAGGACGACCAGAAGGCGGCGGCGGCGCAGGCGAAGCCGGTCACCTATGCCGATGCCGCGGCGTCGAACGGCCCCGCCGAGGAGGTGCCCGGAGCTAAGCCCGGCGGCACCATCCAGGTCTACCAGGAGCAGGGCCTGTCCCACCTGGACCCGGGGCAGATCTACGTGTCCGACGCCGGCCAGGTCTCCAACCTGATGTTCCGCGGTCTGACCAACTTCGAGGAAGACGGAAAGGGCGGCGTTGCCGTGGTCGGTGACCTCGCCACCGACTCCGGTCAGTCCTCCGACGACGGCAAGACCTGGACGTTCAAGCTCAAGGACGGCATCAAGGACGAGAACGGCAACGAGATCACCTCGGCCGACATCCGCCACACCATCGAGCGCACCTACGCCAAGTTCATCTTCGACGGACCGACCTACCTGCAGACCTGGCTGAGCGGCCCGACCTACCGCGAGGCCCTGCCCGACGGCGGCTTCGGCAACAAGCACCTGCCGGACGACGTCCTGGAGACGCCGGACGACAAGACGGTCGTCTTCCACTTCGACACGGCGCGTCCGGACCTGCCGCAGACGCTCGCCATGCCGGGCTACTCCATCGTTCCGGAGGAGACCGACACGAAGGAGAAGTACGACAAGGCCCCGGTCTCCCTCGGCCCGTACAAGATCGCTGAGTACAAGGTCGGCAAGTCCCTCAAGCTCGTCAAGAACGACGAGTGGGACCCGAAGACCGACTCCGTGCGCCACCAGTACGTGGACGGCTTCAACTTCGACTTCGGTGTCACCGAGTCGACCCAGACCAAGCGTCTGATCGCCGACCAGGGCGACGCGAAGAACGCCATCCAGCTCGCCGGCAGCGTCGAGTCCACCTCGATCCAGGACGTCATCAGCACCTCGTCCGTCAACCAGCGCACGATCAAGGGCTACCAGCCCTACGTGCAGGTGCTGAACTTCAACCTGGACCGGGTCAAGAACAAGAAGGTCCGCGACGCCATCACCTACGCGGCGAACTCCAAGTCGCTCATCGCCGGTGAGGGTGGTGCGTACGGCGGTGACGTCGCCCCGAACCTGTTCGCCCCGACCCTCCCGGGTTACGAGCCGAACTACGACCCGTTCGAGCGTCTGAAGAACCCCAGCGGCGACATCGAGAAGGCCAAGGAACTCCTGAAGGACGTCCCGGCCGCCGAGAAGAAGCTCGTCTTCGCCTACGCGAACAGCGAGCAGGGCCAGAAGCGCAAGGTCGCCATCGAGGACGCGCTGACCAAGGTCGGCATCGACGTCGTCGCCAAGGAGATCGACGCCGCGAGCTACTACGAGCAGATCGGCAAGGTCAAGAACCCGTACGACATCTACATCAGCGGCTGGGGTCAGGACTGGCCGTCGCCGGGCACGGTCGTCACGCCGGTCTACGACGGTGACCAGATCTCCGACGGTTCGCCGAACTACTCGCACATCAAGGACGCGAAGGTCCAGGAGCTGATCAAGAAGGCCCTGACCCAGGAGCCGACCGAGGCGGAGAAGACCTGGCAGGAAGCGCACCACCGCATCCTGGAGGAGATCAACCCCGCCGCTCCGCTGTGGTACACCAAGCAGCTCCAGCTCTACGGTTCGAACGTCGGCGGTGCCCGCTACAGCACCGAGTCGAGCTACATCGACGTCACCCGACTGTTCCTGAAGTCGTAACTCTCTACGGCTGATCGCGGGGGTGCGCACCAGGCGGAGCGCACCCTCGCGGTTCCGTGAAACCGCCCCTTCCGTCTCCGCAGAGAGCAGCCCCCCGCCATGCTTCAGTTCATCATCCGGCGCTTGGTCGGTGCCTTCGTCACCTTGTTCCTCATCGGTGCCGTCACCTTCTTCCTCTTCGTCGCCGCGCCATCCGACTACGCGTCTCTGGCCTGTGGCAGGGACTGCTCCCCAGCGAGACTCGAGGACATCCGCGAGGCGCTCGGCCTCAACCTGCCCATCGCCCAGCAGTTCTGGGACTTCATGTCCGGCATCGTGGTGGGCCGCGACTTCCCGGACGGCCACTGCCCGGCTCCGTGTCTGGGCCAGTCGTTCTACTCGGGCGACATGGTCTGGGACACGATCATGGACCGCTTCCCGCTGACCATCTCGCTGACGATCGGCGCCATGTGCGTGTTCCTGACCGTCGGCATCGGCGCGGGAATGATCTCGGCCTACCGGCGCGGATCGCTGGTCGACAAGGTCGCCACCGGTTCCTCCATGGTGCTCAGCTCGTTCCAGATCTACTTCCTCGGCCCCATCGTGCTGCTGATCTTCGTCTACAGCACCGGCTGGGTGGAGGACCCCAAGTACGTGCCGTTCACGGACAGTCCGCTCGGCTGGCTCGGCGGGCTGTGGATTCCCATGGCCGTGATGGCCACCATCTTCACCGCCCAGTACACGCGTATGGCGCGCGCCTCCCTCATCGAGCAGCTCGCCGAGGAGCACGTGCGCACCGCCCGGGCCAAGGGCATGCCGAAGCGCTACGTCTTCTTCCGCTACGCCTGGCGCGGTTCGCTCATCCCGATCGTCACCGTCCTCGGCATCGACCTCAGCTCGCTGCTCGGCGGCGGTGTGGTCACCGAACTGACCTTCTCGCTCCAGGGCATCGGACGCCTCGCAGTGGACGGCGCGGTCAACAAGGACCTCCCGCTGACGATGGGCGTCATGCTGGTCGGAGCCTTCGTCATCCTGATGCTGAACATCCTCGTCGACATCGTGTACGCCTGGATCGACCCGCGCGTCCGGCTCTCCTAGGAAGAACCAACCACCGTGACCACACTGACCAAGACCGAGGACGCCCCGGCCCCGACCGGGCCGGAGAGCTTTCTCTCGGTCCGCGATCTGAAGGTGCAGTTCTCCACCGAGGACGGCATCGTCAAGGCGGTCGACGGCCTCTCCTTCGACGTCGAGCGCGGCAAGACCCTGGGCATCGTGGGCGAGTCCGGCTCCGGCAAGTCCGTCACCAACCTGACGATCCTCGGCCTGCACAGCCCGCGGACCACGACCGTCGACGGCGAGATCGTCCTCGACGGCAAGGAGCTCGTCACCGCCACCGAGTCCGAGCTCGAGAAGCTCCGCGGCAACAAGATGGCGATGATCTTCCAGGACCCGCTGACGGCCCTGTCGCCGTACTACACCGTGGGCCGGCAGCTCTCCGAGCCGTTCATGAAGCACACCGGCGCCTCCAAGAAGGAGGCCAAGGAGCGGGCCATCGAGATGCTGACCAAGGTCGGCATCCCGCAGCCCAAGGTGCGCTTCGCCGACTATCCCCACCATTTCTCCGGCGGTATGCGCCAGCGCGCGATGATCGCCATGGCGCTGATGTGCGACCCCGACCTGCTGATCGCCGACGAGCCGACCACCGCGCTCGACGTGACCGTACAGGCGCAGATCCTCGACCTGCTCAAGGATCTGCAGCAGGAGTTCGGCACAGCGATCATCTTCATCACGCACGACCTGGGCGTCATCTCCAACATGGCCGACGACCTGCTGGTGATGTACGCGGGCCGGGCCGTGGAGCGGGGCAGCGTCCGCGAGGTCCTTCGCGAGCCGAAGCACCCCTACACCTGGGGTCTGCTCAGCTCCATGCCGCGCCTGGACGGCAACATCCACGAGATGCTGACGCCGATCCCCGGCACCCCGCCCTCGCTGCTCAACCCGCCCTCGGGCTGCCCGTTCCACCCGCGCTGTACCTTCACGGACAAGGTTGCGGGCAACCGCTGTACCGATGAGCGGCCGCCGCTGGCCGAAGGGCGCGCCGCCGCCTGCCATCTGACGGCGGAGCAGAAACAGACCATCTTCATCGACCAGATCCAGCCCCGGCTGCGCTAGGGAGAACCGAGACATGAGCGACAACCTCACCCTCCCCGCACAACAGGGCTCCACCGGGACATCGGCCGAAACGCTGCTCGAGGTCGAGGGTCTGACCAAGCACTTCCCGATCTACGGTGGCTTCCCGATCAAACGGAAAGTCGGCGCGGTCCAGGCCGTCGACGGGGTCGACCTGACCGTCGCCGTCGGCGAGAGCGTCGGCCTGGTCGGCGAGTCGGGCTGCGGCAAGTCGACCGCCGGCCGGCTCATCACCCGCCTCCTGGAGCCGACCGCCGGCAAGATCACGTATGCGGGCCGGGACATCACGCACGCCTCGCGCAAGCAGCTCGCGCCGGTACGGTCCGAGATCCAGATGATCTTCCAGGACCCGTACTCCTCGCTGAACCCGCGGCAGACCGTCGGCACCATCATCAAGTCGCCGATGGAGGTCAACGGCATCGATCCGGAGGGCGGCCGGGAGAAGCGCGTACGCGAACTCCTGGAACTCGTAGGCCTCAACCCCGAGCACTACAACCGCTTCCCGCACGAGTTCTCCGGCGGCCAGCGCCAGCGCATCGGCGTGGCCCGCGCCCTCGCCCTGAACCCGAAGCTGATCGTCGCGGACGAGCCGGTGTCGGCGCTGGACGTGTCGATCCAGGCGCAGGTGGTCAACCTCCTGCAGAAGGTCCAGAAGGAACTGGGCATCGCCTTCCTCTTCATCGCCCACGACCTTGCCGTCGTACGCCACTTCACGCAGCGCGTGGCGGTGATGTACCTCGGCAAGGTGGTGGAGGTCGGCGACCGAGACTCGATCTACAACCGCCCCCGGCACCCCTACACCCACGCCCTCCTCTCGGCGGTCCCCGAGGTCGCCACCCAGGACTCCGAGGACCGCGAACGCATCCGCCTCGCCGGCGACGTACCCTCCCCGATCCACCCCCCGTCCGGCTGCCGCTTCCGCACCCGCTGCTGGAAGGCCCAGGACAAGTGCGCCAGCGAGGAACCCCCGCTGATCCAGCTCTCCGGCAACCGAGGCGGCCACCTGACGGCCTGCCACTTCCCGGAGGAGCCGACGACGGAGGCACGGGACGAGGACGTGGTTCTGGACCCGGCCCTGAAGGCACTCGAGGAGGACGCCGCGGGGGACGCCTCCGCGAAGGTCACGAAGGCCTGACCCCCACGCATTCGTCGGGAGGCGGTGGCTAACGCACGAAAATGTGACAGTCCCTGGGGTGACTGTCACATTCCCGCGCGCACCACTGCCGCCCGGAGGGCGAGCCGTTCGCGCGCGAGGGCGCCCGCCGGGATGCGGTTCACCGTGTACTGGTACTGGCCGGTGTCCAGCGCAGAGTCATGTCGGGCAGGTTCTCCATGTTCCGGTGGCCATCGCTGGTGTCGACGACCGTGAAGCCGTGGAGGTCGTAGAACGCGCGGGCATCGGTGTTCTGCTGGAAGACGTGCAGGGACACCCCGTCAGGGCTGTGTCGTTTGATCTCGTCGAGCAGCAGCGTGCCAATGCCCTGGCGGCGGACGTCCGGTCGCAGATAGAGGTGCTCGAGCATGTCCCCCTCGAGAGCGGCATAGCCGAGGATCTCCCCATCACGCACCGCCACCCACGTCCGGCACGACTTGAGCAGGACATCCTCGATCCACCGGGCGACCTGGTCGTGACTGCGCTTCTGCGGCGGCAGGTACGGCATCGTCACCACCCGAGAGGCCATGTGGATACGAGCAATCAACCCCGCGTCCGCCGCCTCCGCGAGCCTGATCTCTGTCACGCCAACATCACTCACGGCGGGAACCTACAGGGCCAGCAGAGACTCAAGCCAACGGATAAACCGGTGGCCCAGCCCCGACCGAATATGTGATGCACGCCATGTTGGCTCGGCCCTAGGGTTTCGCCCATGCCGACAACTGCCTCGCCGCTGTCCGCGTATCCCCCCTTGAACGTGCAGGTACACACCCCCCGACTGTCCTTGCTCGGAGCGACAGATGAGCTCCTGGAGCGCCTGGTCCCAACGGTGCGCAAGGGCGTGGCCACGGGGCCGCCATGGCCCTTCGACGACCCGATGTCCCTCTATGAGGACAGCCCGGAACGCGAGTGGCGCTGGCTCCGGAGCGTCTGGTCGGGCCGAGGCCGTGTCAGTGCCGGCTTCTGGCGCCTCTACTTCGTCGTGGTCATCGACGGCGAGCCGGTGGGCATGCAGGACCTGATCGGCACCGACTTCGCCACGTTCGGAACCGTCTCCACATTCTCCTGGCTCAGCCCCGACGTGCGCGGCGGCGGCTTCGGCAAGGAGATGCGCCAGGCAGTGCTGCATCTGGCCTTCGAGGGGCTCGGGGCCCGCGAGGCGACCAGCGACGCGTTCGCCGACAACCACGCCTCGAACCATGTCTCCCAAGCCCTCGGCTACGTCCCGAACGGCGTCAGCTGGGACACCCGGCGGGGCGAGCCAGGAGAAATCAAATGCTGGAGGCTGACGCGCGACCAGTGGTTCGAGCGTCGACGCGACGACATCGAACTCGTCGCCGTTCCCGACTGCCTGCCAGCCCTTGGAATCGACCCGTCACCGCGGAACTGATCCGGTCTTGCCGTAGCGGCGAAGGGCGGAGGTCTCCACCGTCCAGGGGCCGAAGGGCACGGCGTCTCCGAAGATGTACGGGTCCTTGTGCTGGTAGCGGTTCTTGCATGGGCCCGAGTGCACCTCGATGGTGCCGGTGCGAGGGTCGACAATCATGTAGTGGGCGATGCCCATGGCGGGGTACTCGGTGAGCTTCTCGCCGTAGTCGTTGTTCGGGTTGGACGGCGAGACGATCTCGACGACCGCCAGCACCTGCGTCGCGTCGACGGCGAGACCCTCCTCGTCGAGTACGTCTTCGGGGATGACTACGGCGTCTGGTCGGCGCATGCGGCCGATGGCCGGGTGCTCGATCTCGGGGCCGTTCGCGCAGATGCAGCCGGGGTGGGTGTCCGGGAGTTGAGCGTTGAGCTGGTTGCGGATGCGGCGGACGGTGCCGTGACGGCGCTTCGACGTGCTCGTCATTGTGAGGAAGGGGCCAGAGGGGCCGATCTCCACAGTCCAGGAACCCTCAAGGTGCGCGGCGTACGCCGTGAGCTCCTCCGCGATGGCGCGCATCTTCGCGTAGTCCATGTCCTGAAGGTAGCGAGCAGGCGCTCGTGGCGTCATATCGGCGGGGTCGATGGCCGGGGGCGCGGCGCGGGTGAGGTTGGGCGCGCCCACGGTGGGTCCCAGCCTTCACTGCGTGAGGCTCCGGGCTTCGTTCAGCGCAGGTGATCGACGAAGGCGGTCCATGTCCTGTGGGAGAAGGCGAGTGTGGGGCCGGTGGGGCGCTTGCTGTCGCGGACGGGTATGAGGGCGGGGAGATTGTCCACGATCTCGACGCACTCGTTGTTGCCGCCGCTGTAGGTGCTGCTGCGCCACTTCGCACCCGACAGGTCCGGCGTGCTGTGGCGTGCGGGATTCATGCTCTGTGCTCCTTGGCCCGGCGTTGGATGATGGCGCGGGATTCCACCGGAGAGAGCGCGGACGTGCGAGCGGCATCGAACAGATCTTGGTAGCGGGCGACTTCTGCCTCCCGCTCCAGCCAGATGGAGCCGGTCGGGTTGTCCGCCAGCACCACGTCGAGCGCCGCCTCCTCGGGGAAGCCCAGAACCACGTACGGGCCGAACATACTCGCGTGCGCTCCGCGGGAGAACGGCAGGACCTGGATGGTCACGTTGGGATGCTCGGAGGTGGTCAGGAGGTGCTCCAACTGCGCCTGCATGACCCGGGGTCCACCGACCTGCTGGAGAAGGACGGCTTCTGACAGCACGGCCCAGAGATGCAAGGGAGACTCGCCAGTGAGTCGTTCCTGACGGGCGAGGCGTACCTGGACGAACTTCTCGATCTCGTCTGCCGTCTGCCACTGCTGCGAGGCCACCGTCACGGCACGGACGTACTCCGGGATTTGGAGCAGACCGGGAACAAGCTGCGCCTGAAACGTGCGGATCTCCCCGGCCATGGCTTCCAGCGCGATGTAGTCGCGGTACGTGTCAGCGAGAACGGAGCCGTACTGATTCCACCATCCCTGCCTGCGACGGCGGTTGGCCTTACGGGCCAGTGCACTCAGCCGCTCACGGAGCTCGGGGTCCGCCGCCTCGTAGGCATGCAGCATCGCGGTCAGGTCCGGAAGCCGGACCGCCACTCGACCGTTCTCGATCCGGCTGATCTTGCCCTTGGTGCAGTCGAGGGCCTCGGCTGCCTGAGTGGTGGTCAGCTGGGCCGCCTCTCGCAACCTACGTAGCTCGTCGCCAAGTTGGCGACCGAGCACGGTGGAGGGGTTCGGCGAGGTGCTCTTGGCAGGCATGCCAACACGTTTAGCAGAGTCGTGGATGCAGCCGGGCGGGATTAACTCGAAAGGTGGAAGATTGCTGCCATCTTATTTGGCAACGTTGCAGATTCGAGTGATGCGTATGCATCCTGCTGGGCATGGACATCGGCGTCCCACGGCTCAACTGGCCGTCTCTGTGGGGCTCCGGCCGCGCATCGACCCTCTGGGGGCTGTCATGACTGCACAGAACGAAGTCACCTTCCGGCTAACCCGTTGCCGTCGCAGCGTGCCCAGAACGCGGGCGCTGGCGCACGCAGTGCTCGGTGAATGGGGCATGAGTCAAGACGTCCTGGAAGTCGCGGAGTTGGTGCTCTCCGAGCTGGTGACCAACGCGCTCCGCGTGCCCGTACCGAGTGACCGACAGGTGGGCGTCCGGATCGCGCGACCGCTGGAGGACGGCCTGCTGCGGCTGGAGGTCAGCGACGCGGGCGCGGGCCGACCCGAAGTGCGGGCGCCCGGCGACGAGGAGACCGGCGGGCGTGGGCTGCTGCTCGTGGAGGCGTTGGCTCACCGCTGGGGCGTCGAGGAGCGCGCGGGCGGGATCGGGAAAACCGTATGGGTCGAGCTGAAGGCGCCGGACATCGTGCCCGAGCCCGTCGGGAGGGAGATCGCTGCGGCCATGGTGCGGCCTGGATATCGGCTGAGAGCGCGGGGTGAGTGGCGAGTCGTCGTCAGCGTACGGAGCGAACAGTGCGACGCGGGCTACTCCGCGGTGGTGCTGGGTCTGGACGAAGGCCCGGCGCTGCGCGTCCAGGCGGTAGAGCCGCTTGTCGTGCGGCAGTGCGAGGACGTCATGAGTGCGGCCATCCAGCTCGAGATCGCCCCGTGAGCGCGACTATGGTCGTAGGCGCGTACCTGGCCCGAGGAGGATCCATGAGTGCACGGCACGCCGAGACACCGCATGCATCACTGCCGCACCTCAGGACCGTGGCCGACATCCGCGCCGCGCTCCGGGACGGGCGAGGCTTCCCAGGCGACGCCGAGAGTTTTGAGGCCGACCTCGCTCGCGCCCTGGACACTTCCACGGCCACCGACCTCCACCAGGTCGCCGACGTCATCAAGACCTATGCCGGCAGCATCCGCGCATTCAGCGACCCCGAGTTCGACGATGCGCTACAGGAGGGGCTCGACCTCATCGCCGAGATCAAGAAAGGCAGCCAGGAGTGAGCCGAGCCATCGCCGTGATCACGGCCTCGGTGGCAAAACGCCTCCAGATGCTCGGTCTGGTCGCCCAGCAGGCTGTCGAAGAACTGCGGCGAGAGTTGGAGGACAACCCCAGGCTCGGCATACGGCGCGGCTCGGTGCAGGGCAACAGCGAGACGGTCGTGTACCGGACCCGACTCGAACCACGCGAGGACATGCCTGGACTGACCGTGGTGTACGTGTACGCGCCGCAGCCGCACCCGGCAGCGGTCGCCATCATCACCGTCACACCCGACGACACAGGGAGCGAGCCGCAAACCTGACGGAGGCCCTCGTAGCGTGTCGAACTCGCCCTCGCCCCGACCGGCACCGTGCACCTCCGTGAAATCGAAGCCCCCAGTACGGTCGCCGCCGCTGCTCCGTCCGCCCTCGTGCCGCTGCTTGTCGGGATCAAGTCCGGTGTGATTTCGCGGAGTTGATCCCTGCGATCAACCGCTCGAACTGTCGCCGACCAGTCCGCCGTAGCGTCACAACAGCGTGGGCTTGCCGTCCGGAAGTCCCGTAGGGAGTCGACCGGCGGAGCTGCCTCGGGTGTCGAAGCCGCCGTCGATGGCATCCAGGTAGGCGTCCATGGCGGCATCGTCCTCGGGGGCGGCGGCGAGCGAGATGTCGTCGGGCGGGCTCTCCTCGGCAGCGCGGCTGACCGCGTCCACCTCCGCGAACCGGGCCCGGACACGCCGGCACCGCGCCACCTCTGCGAGTGCCGCCGTGCGCAGGAATGCGGAGAGACCGAGACCGTAGTCGGCCGCGGCCTCGCGGATCGCGGCGTCCTCACCAGGACCGACGGTGATGGTGATGCGGTGTTTCGCCATGCTTCCACCGTAGGGCCCTCTCGCGAACGGCGTCTGTTCGGCGGTCGCACGCGTCCTCACGTACACGTCCGGAGAGGAGCGGGCCGAACCGGACCGATTAATCGTTCGACAGGGGCACGGCGACCGGGGAATGCTCGCCACGGCCACAACAAGCCGTCTGAAGGAGCCAGTTGAACCCCGTCATCCGCCACATCACCTTTGACTGCACCGGAGATCCGTACGATCTCGCGCTGTTCTGGAGCCAGTTGCTCGGGCGGCCGCTGGCCGACGACGACAAGCCCGGCGACCCGGAGGCGCTCATCGCGGATCCCTCCGGTGGTCCGGGCCTGCTGTTCGTCCGCGTGCCCGAACCGAAGACCGTCAAGAACCGGGTGCATTTCGACCTGCGTCCGCAGGGGCGCACCCGTGCGGAGGAGGTCGAGCGGGCGATCAGGCTCGGGGCCCGGCTGATCGCCGACCACACCCGGCCGGACGGCCGGGGCTGGGTGACACTCGCCGACCCCGAGGGCAACGAATTCTGTGTGGAGCGGGGCAAGTTGGGCTAGACGTGGCTGGTGCTGTGACCGAAAGGTTCACTGCCGACCGGTGGGCGTGTGCCCCTCTGCCGTTTGGATGTGACGTCGCTTCCAGCGAGTGCTGGGAGGCGCAGCTGCCTTGCAAAGGATGCCTTGCAAAGAAATCGTTGCAACGCATCCTTTGTAAGGCTATCTTTGTACGCATGAACGAGCCACAGGACCCGCAAGTCCACAGCCTCGACGCCCGCTCGCTGCGTGGACTCGCGCATCCACTGCGTATGCGGCTGCTGAACACGCTGCGGCGCAACGGACCGGCCACCGCGTCCCAACTGGCCGCGAAACTGGGCGAGTCCAGCGGTGCCACCAGCTACCACCTGCGTCAGCTCGCCGCATACGGCTTCGTCGAGGACGCGCCGGAGCACGGCAAGGGGCGCGAGCGGTGGTGGAAGGCGATCCACGCGAGCGTGCGCTTCGACGATGAGCTGCTCAAGAACCGTGACCCCGAAGTGCGCGGAGCCGCTGACCTGCTCTTCCACGAGCTCGCCAACCAGCACACCCAGGAGCTGGCGACCTGGATCGGCACCCGCGACGACTGGTCCGAAGCGTGGCAGCGCGCCACGGACATGAGCGACTGGACGCTGGAGCTCACACCCGAACTCGCCCTCGAACTCACCCGCAAGATGCACGACCTCGTGGAGAGCTACGGCGCGCTGGCCCCCGACGACGGCACCCCGGACGCCGAGCGGGTCCGCGTCCACACCCACGTCATCCCCACCCGCACGGACTGAGAGGCCGCCCGATGTATCCCGAGACCCACCTCGTCCTGCACCACGCCCGCGCAGCCGAGCTCCGTGCCGAAGCCGACGCGTACCGCCTCGCCGTCGCGGCCCGGCGTCCCGGGCGTCCCCGGGGGCTCCGTACCCGCCTCGGTTGGACCCTTGTGGAGGTCGGCCTGCGGTTGGCCGCCGCCCCCAAGGCGGCAGTCGCTGTTCCCTAGAAGCGCACCTTCAGGCCCCGTACAGTCGGCATAGCGGCACAAACCCGCATCAACTTCGTTAACACGTAAGCAACTTCACTGACCCGATACCGATATACGGACGCGTCAGTCTGAACAACGTACGGCCGTGCGGGTGCCGTAGACCGGCCGGGGCGCGCCATGTCTCCCCGGCCGGTCGCCTCTTTTTGCGCCTAAACCGGCGCCACTCTCGCGGACCTGGTTGGTGCTTCGTGGTGGTTCCTTAATTGATGGTTGCGGTGCTCGGCGGATTCTTGCAGCTCAGCCAAGCTTCAAAGCTCGGCGTAGGAAGTCCACCTGGAGCAGCAGCAAGTTCTCCGCCACCTGTTCCTGTGGCGTCATGTGCGTGACTCCGGAGAGGGGCAGCACCTCGTGCGGGCGGCCGGCGGCCAGCAGCGCCGAAGACAGGCGCAGGGTGTGGGCCACCACTACGTTGTCGTCGGCCATGCCGTGGATGATCATCATCGGGCGGGCGGGTTCGGCGGCGCCGACCAGGCCGTTGTCGTCGATCAGGGAGTTCGCGGCGTAGACCTCGGGCTGGCGGTTCGGGTCGCCGAGGTAGCGCTCCGTGTAGTGGGTGTCGTACAGGCGCTGGTCGGTGACCGGGGCGCCGACGACGGCCGTGTGAAAGACGTCCGGGCGGCGTAGCACCGCGAGGCCGGCGAGGTAGCCGCCGAATGACCAGCCGCGGATGGCGACCCGGTTGAGGTCCAAAGGGAAGCGTTCGGCGAGTGCCTGGAGCGCGTGGATCTGATCGTCCAGGACGATCGCGGCCATGTCGTCCTTGATCGCCTTCTCCCAGGCGGGCGAGCGGCCTGGCATCCCTCGCCCGTCCGCGACGATCACCGCGAAGCCCTGGTCGGCGAACCACTGCGAGGTGAGGTACGGGTTGTGCGCCGCCAGCACCCGCTGACCGTGCGGGCCGCCGTACGGGTCCATCAGGACCGGCAGCGGACCGCCGGTGTGGTCCGTTGGGAGCAGGACGGCGCACGGCACCCGGCGCTGACCCGCCTCCGTGAGGCTCACGCGCGGGCTCAGTCCGGGGTCTTCGGCGTACGAGGCCACAGTCGCCGCCGCCTTGCCCTCGTGCAGCACCCGCACCTGGGCGCCGGGGCGGTCGGGGACGGCCGAGACGAGCACCGTCACGGGGCCGGAACGCACCGCCGAGTGCACCCCGGGCTCTTGCGAAAGGCGTTCCACGCCAAGGTCGTTGACCCGGTAGACGTGGACCTCACCGATCTCGGGAGCGGCCGCCGCCTCGCCCGCCGACGCGGACACCAGCACATCGTCGTCCGAGACATCGAGCACCGCCCGTACGTGCAACTGCGGTCCCGTCAGCGGGCGTTCCCCCACCGCGAGCACCCGCGCCCCGCCCTCGTCGGCGATCCGCACGAGGTGCCCGCCGGGGCTCCAGCACGGTACGCCGGGGAAAAGATCCAGCCATTGTGGATCTTCGTCCGCGTGCACCATCCGGGTCGCCCCGGTGTCGGGATCCACGGCCAGATAGAGCTGGCTCCGCTGGTCCCGCGCCTGTACGAGGAGGAGCGGGGCCCCGGCCGCTGACCAGTGCACTCGTGCCAGATAGGGGTAGCGCGCCCGGTCCCACACGACCTCCGTACGCGCCCCGTCGAGCGCGAACACGAAGAGCCGTACGTCCGCGTTGTCGGTTCCGGCCGCCGGGTACGCGACCTGCTGCGGCGCCTGATCCGGCCGCGCGGGGTCGGCGATCCACCAGCGGCGTACGGGCGCGTCGTCGGCCCGCGCCACCAGCAGCCGGTCCGACTCGGGCGACCACCAGAAGCCGCGCGAACGGCCCATCTCCTCCGCTGCGATGAACTCGGCGAGGCCGTACGTCACCGTCTCCGACTCGGGTTCCGCCAGCGCCCGGTCGCCCTCGCCCTCGGCGCCTACGACGTGCAGGGCGCCCCCAGTGACGTACGCCACGAGCCGTCCGTCGGGGGACGGACGCGGGTCAAGTACCGGGCCGGGAACGGGCAGTTCACGTGCCGTACCGGCCCGCAGCTCGGCGGTGAAGAGCCGCCCGGACAACGCGAAGGACGCCAACTCCACGGCCGTGTCCGTGGCATAGCCGACGATGCCCGCGCCGCCCTCCCGGCTGCGCTCCCGGCGCGCTCTCTCCTCGGCCGAGAGCCGCTCGGTGGCGCCGCCCAGCAGCGCCTGCGGGTCGGCCGCGACGCGTTCCTCGCCGTCCGCCACATCGAGGACCCACAGCACATTCGCCCGGTCCGTACCCGAGCGGGACCGCAGGAACACGACCCGGGAACCGTCGGGCGCCACGGTGAAGGCGCGGGGAGCGCCGAGCGTGAAGCGCAGGGTGCGCGCCTGCCGGCGTGGAAAGGAGAGAGGCTCGGTGGTCATGCCCCGACCATATTGGCCATGCGCCCCCTTGTGCGGCCGTGCGCCGATCGATGCGCGCGGATGGATAGTTATGATCAATGGCGCTGCCTGGGTATGAACCCGCTGGCTGCCGTACTGACCTGTACTGACCCGACGCGTCCCTGGGAACCTTGGAGGTGAACCGCCGTGGCACTCTCGATTTCGGCGGTGGTGCTGCTGGCGATCATCGTCTTCCTGCTGGTCAAGAAATCGGGACTGAAGGCCGGTCACGCGGTCGTCTGCGTCCTGTTCGGCTTCTATCTGGCCAGCTCGACGATCGCGCCCACGATCAGCGAGGTGACGAACAACATCGCGGGCATGATCGGGGACATCAAGTTCTGAGCGGCCTCATGAGCCGCGTTTCATAGGCATGCGCCGGGGGCCCGTGGGCACGTGGGGGCTGGGTACGGCGGAGCCTCGTACGGACGGGCCATGGGAGCCTCGTACGGGCGGAACCGCTGAACCCCGTACGGCCGGGGCCCAGGGAGCCGTGTACCGCCGTGGCTCATAGGGTGGGCCCATGACGGAACTGCCCGGCCGCCGACTGCTCCTGGTGCATGCGCACCCGGACGACGAGTCGATCAACAACGGCGCGACCATGGCCCGGTACGCGGCCGAGGGCGCCCACGTCACCCTGGTGACCTGCACGCTGGGCGAGCGCGGCGAGGTCATTCCGCCCGAGCTCGCCCATCTGACGGGCGAGGCCCTCGGCAGCCACCGCCGCACGGAACTCGCGGCAGCTATGGACGCCCTCGACGTGTACGACTTCCGCTCCCTCGGCGGGCCCGGCCGCCACCAGGACTCCGGGATGATGGGCCTGCCCGACAACGACGACCCTCGCTGCTTCTGGCAGGCGGACCTCGACGAGGCCGCCGCTGAGCTCGTCGGGGTGATCCGCGAGGTACGGCCGCAGGTGCTGGTCACCTACGACCCCAACGGCGGTTACGGCCACCCCGACCACATCCAGACCCACCGGGTAGCGATACGCGCCGCGGATCTGGCGGCCGAGCCGGACTTCCGCCCGGACCTCGGCACGGCCTGGACCATCGCGAAGATCTACTGGAACCGCGTACCACGCTCCGTCGCCGAAGAGGCCTTCGCGCGCCTGAAGGACGTACTGGACGAACTGCCCTTTTCCGCCTCCGCCGCCGTCGATGACGTGCCCGGTGTGGTGGACGACACCCTGATCACGACGGAGATCGACGGCACGGCCTACGCCGCCGCCAAGGCCGCGGCGATGCGGGCACACGCCACGCAGATCGACGTCGTCGAGCCGTGGTTCGCGCTGTCGAATCAGCTCGCGCAGCCGATTTTCCTCGTGGAGTACTACGAGTTGGTGCGGGGTGAACTGGGTGGGGCGGCGTCCGGGGCGCCGGAGACAGACCTGTTTGCGGGGATTTCGGGAATTTCGGGGACTTCTGAGGTGAGTGTGCGATGAGTACGGCGAACAGGGCGAACAGATCGAGTGCGCGCAGCTCCGGCTCCGGTGGCGCGGGGAGCATGCTCGCGCAGCCGTTGGCGCTGCCCTCGGGGGTCCGAATTGCCGCCTACCTGGGGCTGTTTGCGCTGGGTGCGGTGATCGGGGCGGCCGGGGGCCTGGTCCAATCCGGCTGGTTCCCGGGCGGGTTGCTGCTCGCGCTCGCTGGGGCGGCCGGGCTCTTTCTGGGCGGGGCGCGGGCGCTCGGCAGCCGGGCCGGGGCGGTGGCGCCCGCGGCCGGGTGGATGGTCGCCGTCATCCTGCTCACCGCCAGCCGACCGGAGGGCGACTTCCTCTTCGCCGCGGGAGCCGGGTCCTACCTGTTCCTGCTCGGCGGGATGGCTGTGGCTGTGATGTGCGCCACCCTTGGCGCGGGGCGGCAACCACCTGGCTCCACCGCCCGACTTGGCAAGTGACGTACTACTTCGCCGCGGAACGAGCGTGGGGGTCCGGTGTGGGTTTCCTCAGCGGTCGCCGGATAAGCGCCAGAGGTGGCCAGTATGGTGGTGCGCGCCGCCGAGCCGCCCGAAACGAGGTTGAGGTCGAGTACACGGGCGGCGGAGCCAATCGGGAGAACCTGCCTTGAGTCGTGAAACTGACAGTTCGTCCTCCGGGCCCAACGGGCGCGGCGGAACCGCCTACCCGTCGGGTACGCCGCCGTACGGGACCCCCACGGGTTCCGAAGACGGTGCCGACGCGGGGCGTTCCGCCGGTGAACGGCCGGAGGAGGTCAAAACCGAGACCACGCTGACGACGCGGATCCGGATCAACATCCCTGGATCCAGGCCCATTCCGCCGGTCGTCGTGCGGACGCCCGTCGCTGACGCCGAGAAGTCCGACAGCGGCTCGAAGAGCACGAACGGTGCGAACGGGTCGGCCGGCTCGGCGGGTTCGGCCAGACCGGCTTCGGCCGCGGCCGATCCGGGGCCGAGCGCTTCCTCGGGTGCGCCCAAGTCCCCCGAGCCTGCACCCTCTTCCGGCTCCGGCGCCGCCGCCGAGGAGAAGACGAGCGACTGGTTCGCTCCTCGTAAGTCCGGTGCGCCCAAGGGCGGTCAGGGCGGTGGCTCGACCAACGGGGCGGGTGCCTCCGGCGGTTCGGCGGGTACGGGCTCGGGTGCCCCGGGCGCTACTGGCCCTCGTCCCGGGAGTGCGGGCACGCGTCCCGGTGGAGCGCCTCGGCCCGGTGGCGCGAACGGTACGAACGGTGCGGGGCTGCCCGGTGCGGGCGGCACCAGTGCTGTGGCGCCGGGTCATGGTGGCGGTACCGGGTCCTTCGACGTGTCCGGTGTGCTGGCGGCGGGGCCGCTGGGAGCCGGTAGCGGGAGTGGCTCCGGGAACGCGGAGGGTGCGAACGGGGCCGGTGACGACGCCTCGCGGCGCGATGATCTGCCGTACTTCTCCGAAGGCGGCCGGAGTGGCCAGGGCGGACCGGGCGGACCGGGCGGACCGGGCGGTCCCTCCGGGCCGACCGGTGGTCCGGTCACCGGGGACGGGCCGATGGCGGCGCCTGGCGGTGCCGGGCGGCCGGGGGGCCAGGGAGGCCCTGACAGTTTCGGCGGGCCTGGCGGGATCGGGGGTCAGGCAGGTTCCGGGAGCCATGGGGCTTTCGGTGGACCGAACGGCGCTGGCCGACCGGGCGGATCCGGCTCGTCGGCCGGTGACCCTGGGCGTCGTGGGGGGCCGGGTGGCCCTGGTTCCCTGAGCGGTCCGAGTGGGCCGGACGGGCCGAATGGTCCGGGCGGTTCCGGTGGACCCGGCAGTCCGGGGCGGCCTGGGGGTCCCGGTTCCCTGAGTGGACCGAGCGGCCCTGGTGGCCCGAACGGGCCTGGCGGATACGGTGCTCCGGCCGGTGGCCCTGGGGGTCAGGGTGGTCCCAGTTCCCTGAGCGGTATGAGCGGGCCTGGTGGCCCGAACGGTTCCGGCGGATCCGGTGGTCCGGGGCGGTCGGCGGGCGCCGGTGGCCCTGGTTCCTTGAGTGGGCCGAATGGTCCGGGCGACCCCAACGGGCCTGGTGGCCCGAACGGTCCTGGCGGCTCCGGCGGTCCGGGGCGGTCCGCGGGCGCCGGTGGCCCTGGTTCCCTGAGTGGGCCGAATGGTCCTGGTGATCCCAACGGTTCTGGTGGCCCGAACGGGCCCGGCGGATCCGGTGCCCCGGCCCGTGGCCTTGGAGGCCCGGGAACTCCCGGTTCCCCGGGTGGCCCCGGCGGCCCGGGCACCCCGAACGGCCCCGGCAGCGGCCCCGGCGCATCCGGCACCCCAACCGGCACCCCCGCCGCCCCCGGCGCCGGCATGAGCGACGACACCGCGATCCTCACCCCCCAAAAGCCCGCCCCCGAACCCCCCGGTTACGGCGGCGGCCCCGGCGAGAACGTCTCCGGGCACACGCTGACCAGCGGCATTCCCGTCGTACCGGCGCATCAGAACCCGTTCGGGCCCGGTGCGCCCTCCGACGGACCGATGCCGCACCAGCCCCCGAAGCTGCCCGAGCCGGTCTCGCCGACCGTGCCCGCGGCCTCGAAGCCGAAGAAGAAGGGGCGCAACAAGCTGGTGCTCCTGGGGGTCGGCGTGGTGGGCGTCGCCGGTATCGCGTACGGCGCCGGGTTGCTCATGAACCACTCCGATGTGCCCAAGAACACCACCGTGCTCGGCGTCGACATCGGCGGCGGCACCCGCGACGAGGCCGTCAAGAAGCTCGACGACGCCTTCGGGAAGAAGATGGACCAGCCGTTGAAGCTGTCCGTCGACGGCGAGACGGTGTCGCTGCAGCCGGACCAGGCGGGCCTCCAGTTCGACACCCAGGCCACCGTGCGGTCCGCGGCGGGCGCCGACTACAACCCCGTGTCGGTGATCGGTTCGCTGTTCGGCGGCGAGCGCGTCGTCGAACCGTCGATGCCCGTCGACGAGGAGAAGCTACGGGCCGCGCTGGAACGCGCCGCCGGCGGTGCCGGCACGGCGACCGAGGGCACGATCAAGTTCGAGGGGGGCAAGGCCGTCCCCGTGTACGGCAAGGCGGGCAAGGGCATCGCCATCGCCCAGTCGACGAAGGCCGTCGAGCAGGCGTACCGCACGCAGGTCGCGACCGGCGATCCGGGCACCGTTCAGGTTCCGACCACGACGAAGGAGCCCACGGTCACGAAGGCCGAAGTCGACCGGATGATGAAGGAGTTCGCGGAGCCGGCGATGTCCGAACGCGTCACCGTTCAGACCGACGCGGCGCACAGCATCCCGTTCGGCCCCGTGTCCCTGCCGAAGATCCTCGGCTTCAAGGCCGTCAACGGCAAGCTCGTGGAGACGTACGACCTCGAGGCGCTCAAGGCGGCGTACGGCAGCACCTTCGATGGTGTGACGATCGCGCGGGGCAACGGCCAGAAGACGGCGGTCACGCCCCAGGACGTCGTCTCCGCGCTGCGCCAGGCTCTGCGCGGCGAGACACCCGAGCAGCGCATCGGAGTCATCGAGACGAACCCGGACTGACCTCTGGTTGTCCGGGCGCGACCAGGCCCGCCGGAGGCCGCCGCGGTCGGCGTGAGAATCCGTGAACGCGTGAAGGCCCGTCCTGGGAGGACGGGCCTTCACGGGGTTCACGCGGTCATGGACGCCTGATGCAGTACAGGGCCACGTAGCCCCTGATGCCCTGATAGTTGATCGAGATCCAGAAGTATCCGTTGGTGTAGCCGCAGGCGTTGAAGGTTCCGCCCTCCGAGGCCCCACCGCACTCCGCCCCCGCGCCTCTGGGGAAGAGCCCGAGGGCGCGCGAGCTGGTGGACTTCGACTGCCGGATCCGTACGCTCTCCTTGGCAATGCAATTGATCGCCTGGACCGATTCCGCGTCCGACGGCGCCGCCTGCGCCGGTGCGGCGAAGGAGAGGCCGGCGACAGCGACCGTGGCGGTGGCGGCGCCGACGAGGAATTTGCGCATCACGATTCCCCCTTGTGACTGGTTGTGCCCGGCGGGTCGAGCCGAGCGGCGATCAAGATAGCCGCTTTGGCGCGTCCATGCCACCAGTTTTTGGCATGGGCATACATGGCCGGCCGTAGCGGCGACCCATGCGCCGACAGTCACACCGTTCAGTTGAGCATCGCGCGGGCCGCGCGGGCCTGTTGGCGTACCCGGGCCGCGGCCGGTTCGTCGGCGGGGGCCACGATGTCGGCGTACGCGTCGAGTTCGGTGGCGCCCGCCAGGAAGTCGCCGTGCTGGACGAGCAGTTGAGCGCGGTCGTAGCGGAGGCGGGCGGGGTGGGACGGGAGCAGTAGCGAGAGGTCCACGGCCCACAGGGCGACGTCGCCGCGTTCGGGGCGGGCGGCGGCCCAGGCGCGAATGTTGTTGAGGATGCGCAGGACGACGTCGAGCGGGTCGGCGGGGGTGAGCATCGACGGGTCGAGGGGCGCACCGGTGGCACCCGCGACGAGCAGCTCCGCATCCGAGCCGGTCAGTACGCGCCCGCCGTCGAAGGGGTCGGCCAGCACCTGGTCCTCGAAGTCAGTACCGGGCGCAGCTCCTTGACGGCCGAAGCCCACCACGAAGTGCCCGGGGAGGGCGACCCCGTACACATGCGCCCCCGCCCTGCGCGCCACCTCCATCCACACCACCGAGAGCAGGATGGGCAGCCCGCGCCGCCGCCGCAGCACCTCGTGCAGGAGCGAGGACTCCAGCCGCTGGTAGTCACCGGCCGTCCCGCGGAACCCGCAGTGTCCGCCGAGATGTTCGGCCAGCGCCGTGGCCCAGGCCTGGGGCCCGCCCGGCCGGAACGGCAACTCCCCGGCCAGCCGGTCCAGTTCGATCTGCGCGGCGTCCATCCCCGCCTCGTCGAGCGTCCCGTCCGCCTCGGCCCCGATGAGCAGGCACAGCGTCGCGAGATCGGGCCTTTCGGCCCGCGCCTCATCGGCGAACCGCCGCCGCCACGCGGCGCTCCGCTCCGGCCCGGGAGGATGAGGTCGACCCATAAGTGCCTCGTGCCCTTTCACACCGATCGCTACCGCCGCGCGGCTCCAACCACCAGTCTCACCGCACCGCCGACCTCCGTCGCGCTACGGCTGCCGGTAGTGGTGGTACGTGTGATGCGCCGCGAACCCCATCCCCGCGTACAGCGCCCGCGCCCCCGCGTTCTCCGTCTCCACCTGCAGCCAAGCCGCCGAGGCGCCCTCGGTCATCGCCTGCCGGGCCAGGGCGCCCATCACCATCGTGGCCAGTCCCTGGCGGCGGAGAGACGGATCCACCTCGACCGCGGCGAAGCCGGCCCAGCGGCCGTCGATCACACAGCGGCCGATCGCCGCCGGGGAACCCGGATCGTCGCCGGGCATCGTCGCGAACCACACCGAAGGCCCGCTGCCCAGCACCTTGAGGGCCACCTCGCTCATGCCCTTGCGCTGATAGCGGCCGAGCCACGCCTCGTCCGCCGTACGGGACAGGAGCACCGGACGCTCGGGCTCCGGAACGTCGCCGAGCGGGGCCAGCGCGCCCGTCCACAGCTCGGCGCTCACCTCTCGAGTCCAGCCCCGCTCCTCCAGCTGCGCACACAGCAACTCCTGCGTGCCCTCGGCGCCGGTCGCGGTCTGGACGTACGCGGGCAGACCACGGGCCGCGTACCAGTCCCGTACGAGCGACAGCGCCTCGTCGAGCGGTACGCCCGGGTCGCCGAGCGGCAGCACCGAGTTCGCCCGCCGCGTGAAGCCGGCTGCGGCCCGCAGCTCCCAGTCCCCGAGAGGTTCCCGCTCTACCGGCTGCCAGCCCCGCGAGGCGACCCGCGCCAGCTCCTCGTACGACGCTGAAGGGCCCCGGCGACGGGCAGGCGCCGACGGCACCACCTTGCCCGCGACCAGGGAGGATTCCGGAATACGGACGCGCTCCCCGGACCGTCGTGTGATCAGCAGCACACCGGCGTCCCATGATGTGAGAACGCCAACCGTGTCGGTGAACCTCTCACCCTTGGGGGCGTCTTCGTTCAGCTGCCGTACCGAGACACGTTTGCCCACGTCAGCAGGGGTGACACGGACTTCGAGCCGTATATGCGAGGAGAAATCCACAGCTCAGTACAACCCTCCTGTTCGGATCACGCCCGGGAACGGAGATACTAGGTGCGGGCATCGACGACGCCGCGCTCCCGCGCGCCAGGCGGCGGAGCCTGAGGAGGCCCGCCAGCGCCCTACCGAGGAGGAACGACAGCGTGACCTACGTCATCGCGCAGCCTTGTGTCGACGTCAAGGACAAGGCGTGCATCGAGGAGTGCCCGGTCGACTGCATCTACGAGGGCTCCAGGTCCTTGTACATCCACCCGGACGAATGCGTCGACTGCGGAGCCTGCGAACCGGTCTGCCCGGTCGAGGCGATCTTCTACGAGGACGACACTCCCGAAGAGTGGAAGGACTACTACAAGGCGAACGTCGAGTTCTTCGACGAACTCGGCTCGCCCGGCGGCGCCAGCAAGCTCGGCCTGATCGAGCGCGACCACCCCTTCATCGCAGCGCTGCCGCCGCAGAACCAGTAAGCGGCGCCCGCATCCGCGCCGCCTCGGTCCCGTACGCCCTGATCACCTTGATCGTCGTACGGGACCGAGGCGTTTGCCCAAGCGGCAAGAGCGGCCGAGCGCCCGGCCCAAGCAGAAAGTGAACCCCGTGTCCGCAGTCTCCGACCGGCTTCCCACCTTTCCCTGGGACAAGCTGGAGCCCTTCAAGGCGACGGCCGCCACCCATCCGGACGGCATCGTCGACCTGTCCGTCGGCACCCCGGTCGACCCGGTGCCCGAGCTGATCCAGAAAGCTCTGGTGGCCGCGGCCGACTCGCCCGGCTATCCCACGGTGTGGGGCACGCCGGAACTGCGGGACGCGATCACGGGCTGGTGCGAGCGGCGACTGGGCGCGCGCGGCCTTACCCACCGGGGCGCCCTACCGGTCGTCGGCTCGAAGGAACTGGTGGCCTGGCTGCCGACCCAGCTGGGCCTCGGCCCGGGGGACAGGGTGGCGTATCCGCGCCTCGCCTACCCGACGTACGAGGTCGGAGCCAGGCTGGCCCGCGCGGATTACGTCTCGTACGAGGACCCGACGGAACTGGACCCGGCCGGGCTGAAGCTCCTCTGGCTCAACTCCCCGTCGAACCCCACCGGCCGCGTCCTGTCCAAGGACGAGCTGACGCGGATCGTTGCCTGGGCGCGCGAGCACGGCATCCTCGTCTTCTCCGACGAGTGCTACCTCGAGCTGGGCTGGGAGGCCGACCCGGTCTCGGTCCTGCACCCGGACGTGTGCGGCGGCTCGTACGAGGGGCTCGTGTCCGTCCACTCGCTCTCGAAGCGGTCGAATCTCGCGGGCTACCGGGCCGCGTTCCTGGCCGGCGACGAGGCGGTCCTCGGCGACCTCCTCCAGATCCGCAAGCACGGCGGCATGATGACGCCCGCGCCGACCCAGGCCGCGGCGGTCGCCGCCCTGGGCGACGACGCGCACGTACGGGAACAGCGCGAGCGTTACGCGGCCCGCCGTACGGCCCTGCGCGAGGCCCTGCTGCGGCACGGTTTCCGCATCGAGCACAGCGAGGCGAGCCTGTACCTCTGGGTGACGCGGGACGAGTCCTGCTGGGACACGGTGGCGCACCTGGCGGAGCTGGGCATCCTGGTCGCACCGGGGGACTTCTACGGGCCGGCGGGCGAGAGGTTCGTCAGGGTGGCGCTGACGGCGACGGATGAGCGGGTACGGGCAGCCGTAGGGCGCCTGTAGGTCTCGTACGTACGGCGAAGGGGTCCAGGTGGCGTGCACCTGGACCCCTTCGCCGTACGTACGTGGTGTCAGCCGAGCGGCAGGTTCTGCGCCGGCAGCGTCTTCGGGCCAGGGAGGCTGCCCTTGGTGAGGCCATCGGCCTGCTTGACGGCCTTGCCCGTGGTCTTGACGGCCTTGCCGGTCGTCTTGTCCGCGCCCGGCACGGCCTGGTTGCCGGCGTCGCCCGCGAGGTCGGTGGCGGACTGCGTGGCACCGTCGACGGTGGTGCCCGCGTTGTCCAGCGAGGACACCCCGCCGAGGTCGGGGGCGGCGGGCAGCTGGGGCGCCGCGCTGGCGGAGCCGGCCGCACCGACCCCGGCAGCCGCTCCCGCTGCGACGAGCAGCGCGGTACGGGCGATCCGGCGGGTCAGGGGGAGGGACATGATGCTCCTTAGACGGGGAGAAAACAGTGAAGTGTGCGACCGGGCCCGGGAGTTGGCGGTGGCCGACTGGGTATCGGCTGACCGGCTGTAGTTGATCGTTCCGGGCTCGGACGCAGTGACTACCGCTCGAAGTCCGCGAAGGTTGCGGTGGCCCGACGTAAAGAGTTGGCAATGCGTCGCATTATCGGCTGCGGAGAAAACCGGGCAAAGAACACCCGGTGCGAAAGTCTGCTGAATCCTTACCGCCCTTGACTCCCAAGGGATTCGGTCGATTCGCGCGTGGGCGTACGAAGTCCCGTGCGCGCCGTGGACATGGCGCGCACGGTGTCCTCCGAACGGGTGAGGACGCGTACTACCGCCCCGTGACGACGCGGACTTCGTCCGTGGAGTTACGGGACTTCGAGGCCTCCGCGCGCCACTCGCTGCGGGTGTTCCCGGCGATCCAGACCCGGCCCGCGTGCGAGACCCGCTTGATGTGCAGCGCGGAGGCGTTGGCCACCGCCCAGTGCGCCAGTCCCCAGCCGCGCTGCCGCTGCCCGCCCTTGGTGGCCGGGGCGTCGGGCACGGGGATGGTCACGGTGCGGGGGTTCGCGGGACCGCCCGCGCCGGATGACGCATCAGAGGGAGTTGTGCCCGTCTTCGGCCCCAACTTCCGCTCCGCGCCCGCCGCTTGGAACATGTCCTGCCCGAAGTCCCGTACCAGCGCGGCGCGCACCGCATCCGGACCGACCTGCCGGCGTTGCTCGGGCCGCATGTCCGGGCGTCCCTCGCAGGTGAGCGTGCCCGCCGCGCGCCCCGTCAGCGCCGCGGCCAGCAGGCTGGCGTCCGTTTCATGCTTCGCGTACGCGTCCGGGAAGCCGCTGCGCTGTACGCGCTGGGCGGCGACGGTGAGCGGCAGTTCCGCGTAGTCCGGCACCTTGGCCAGGTGCTCGTAGAACTCGCTCGCCGCGTACGCCGGGTCCATGACCTGCGTTTCCGTGCCCCAGCCCTGCGAGGGCCGCTGCTGGAACAGGCCCAGCGAGTCCCGGTCGCCATGATCGATGTTGCGCAGGCCGGACTCCTGGAGCGCCGTCGCGAGGGCGATCGTGACGGCCCGCTCGGGCATGCCGCGATTGGTGCCGACCACCGAGATCGTCGCCGCGTTCACCGCCTGCTCCGCCGTGAACTCGTACTCGTACGACGCGCCGCCCCCTCTGTTCGAGACGACCGTGCAGCGGGGAGCACCCGTGCCCCCGGTGACGTACTGGAAGGTGAGGTACGCCGCGAGGGCGAGCAGCATCGCGAGCGCCGTTCCGAAACGCGGGAGGCGGCGGCGACGGACGTTACTGGTGGGTTCGCGCACGCTCATCAAGGTAGCGAAGGGCGCGGGGTCGGATGACCGGACTATGGACATTTGGTCAACAAGCTGTGGGGGATGTCTCAAAGCAGTCGACGTGAGGGCGGTCCGGGCCGTCGCGCTAGGGTCGACCGTATGGCTGACACCCCGCTTGACCTCACCGTTGACGCCGCCGGGCTCACCGCGCGGCTCGTCGACTTCCCCTCGGAGAGCGGCAGCGAGAAGCCCTTGGCGGACGCCGTCGAGAGCGCGCTGCGTGCCCTGCCGCATCTGACGGTCGACCGGTACGGCAACAACGTCGTCGCTCGTACGAACCTGGGGCGGGCCGAGCGCGTGATCCTCGCCGGGCACATCGACACGGTGCCGATCGCCGGCAACGTGCCCTCGCGCCTCGACGACGACGGCGTGCTGTGGGGCTGCGGCACCTGCGACATGAAGGCGGGTGTCGCCGTGCAGCTGCGGATCGCGGCCACCGTGCCCGAGCCCAATCGAGACCTCACATTCGTCTTCTACGACAACGAAGAGGTGGCCGCTCACCTGAACGGCCTGAAGCATGTGGCCGAGGCTCACCCGGACTGGCTGGAGGGCGACTTCGCGGTACTGCTGGAGCCCTCGGACGGACAGGTGGAGGGCGGTTGCCAGGGGACGCTCCGGGTGCTGCTGAAGACGCGCGGCGAGCGCGCCCACTCCGCGCGCAGCTGGATGGGCTCGAACGCGATCCACGCGGCCGCCCCGATCCTCGCCCGCCTGGCCTCGTACGAGCCGCGGTATCCGGTCATCGACGGGCTGGAGTACCGCGAGGGCCTCAACGCCGTCCGGATCGAGGGCGGGGTGGCGGGCAACGTCATCCCCGACGAGTGCGTGGTGACCGTCAACTTCCGTTACGCGCCCGACCGCAGCGAGGAGGAGGCGCTGGCCCACGTGCACGAGGTGTTCGCGGACTGCGGGGTCGAGGAGTTCGTCGTCGACGACCACAGTGGGGCCGCGCTGCCCGGTCTGTCCCACCCGGCGGCCGCCGCGTTCATGGAGGCGGTCGGCGGCACTCCGCAGCCCAAGTACGGCTGGACGGATGTCTCCCGCTTCAGCGCGCTGGGCGTCCCCGCCGTCAACTACGGCCCTGGGAACCCGCACTTGGCGCACAAGCGGGATGAACGGGTCGAAACGGGGAAGATTCTGGCAGGGGAGGAGCGGCTGCGGGCCTGGCTGACATCCTGACCCGTATCCAAATCCAAGGTCCTGTGCTTGAGGTCTTGTTTCTCAAGTCCCGTATCTCAGGTCCTGTATCCGAGGTCCTGTCCCGTACCTGAGGGCGGTTCATGGCGGACATGCCGACGTACCCCCTCCGTAACCCGCGTAGACCTACGCTGGGGTGGAACGACGTGCAAGCGGAGGGAGCGGACATGGCCACTGGCGACCCGGAGGGCAAGAAGCAGCCACCGGAGGAACAGCAGCTCGGCCCCGTGCTGCGCAGGCGCGGACAAGTGCAGGCGAGCACGACGGACCAGCGGCTGCTGGACGCGGGCGGGCCCTCGGACTGGGTGCACACCGACCCCTGGCGGGTGCTGCGCATCCAGTCGGAGTTCATCGAGGGCTTCGGCACGCTGGCCGAACTCCCGCCCGCGATCAGCGTGTTCGGCTCGGCCCGTACGCCGGCCGGGTCGCCGGAGTACGAGGCCGGGGTCGCGCTCGGCCGGGGCCTGGTGGAGGCCGGGTTCGCGGTCATCACGGGTGGTGGGCCGGGTGCCATGGAGGCCGCCAACAAGGGTGCGTGCGAGGCGAAGGGCATCTCGGTCGGGCTCGGCATCGAGCTGCCCTTCGAGCAGGGGCTGAACCCGTACGTCGACATCGGCCTCAACTTCCGCTACTTCTTCGTGCGCAAGATGATGTTCGTCAAGTACGCGCAGGGGTTCGTGGTGCTGCCCGGTGGCCTCGGCACGCTGGACGAGCTCTTCGAGGCGCTGACTCTGGTTCAGACCCAGAAGGTCACGCGCTTTCCCATCGTGCTCTTCGGTACGGAGTACTGGGGCGGGTTGGTGGACTGGCTCAAGAACACGCTGATCGCGCAGGGGAAGGCGTCGGAGCAGGATCTGCTGTTGTTCCATCTGACGGATGACGTGGATGAGGCGGTGGCGTTGGTCTCCAAGGAGGCGGGCAGGTAGGGCGAGGGGTTTTCTCGCCCCGGCCGCCCTTACCCGTCCCATACCAAGGGGCGCTGCCCCTGGACCCCGCTGGGGCTGCCGCCCCAGACCCCGCTATCGGCCTGAACGGCCTCGTCCTCAAACGCCGGACGGGCTGAAATGTGCTGGCCCGCCTCAGTTAGCTGAGCTGGGCAGAAGCGCCCCGTCAGGGGCGCGGGGAACTGCGCGACAAGCCACGACGACCCCGCAGCCGCGACACGCAGTGTCACTCCCACCCTGTGGCGGGGGCCTCGGGCGCAGCCCCGAGCGGGGTCCAGGGGCGGAGCCCCTGGTGGGGTTCGGGGCAACGCCCCGGGATGGGACGGGTAGGGGCGGCGGGGGCGAAGAACCCTCCCCGGCGTCACCCCGCCAGGGCTACGCCAGCCCCCGCCGGGCAACCGCCGGTGACCGGTGGCCGGCGATCGACGCGACCATGTCCAGGATCTGGCGGGTCTCCGCGACCTCGTGGACGCGGTACACCCGCGCCCCTAGCCACGCCGAGACGGCCGTCGTCGCCAGGGTCCCAAGGACCCGTTCCTTGACCGGCTTGTTCAGGGTCTCGCCGACAAAGTCCTTGTTGGAGAGGGAGACCAACACGGGCCACCCCGTGGAAACCATCTCGCCCAGCCGCCGCGTGGCCTCCAGACTGTGCCGAGTGTTTTTCCCGAAGTCATGCCCAGGATCGATGAGCACAGACTCCCGCGGCACCCCGAGCGAAACCGCCCGCTCAGCCAGCCCAAGGGTGACCCGCAAGATGTCGGCCATGACATCGTCGTACGCCACCCGATGCGGCCGCGTACGAGGCCGCGCACCCCCCGCGTGCGTACACACCAGCCCCACCCCGAACCGCCCGGCCACCTCCGCGAGCCGCGGATCGACCCCGCCCCACGCGTCGTTGAGCAGATCCGCGCCCGCCTCGCAGACCGCCTCGGCGACCTCGTGCCGCCAGGTGTCGACGCTGATGATCACGTCGGGGAACCGACGCCGCACCTCGGCGACGAAACCCACCGTGCGTCGCGCCTCCTCCTGGGCCGTCACCTCCTCCCCGGGACCGGCCTTGACCCCACCGATGTCGATGATGGCAGCACCCTCTGACATCGCCTCTTCCACGCGCGCGAGCGCCGGCTCGTCGCGGAAGGTGGCCCCTTGGTCGTAGAAGGAGTCGGGGGTCCGGTTCACGATCGCCATGATCACCGGCTCATGCGCGTCGAATTCGCGCCCGCCCAGCCTGAGCATCCCCTGTGACCTCTCCCAGTCGTTCGCAGTGGTCGCCGTTCCGCCACCTGGATCGGCCGCCTGTGACCTAGGGCCTGCCCAGCGGATCATGCCGGAGACGCGAGCTCTGGCACGCACATCTGCGGCGTTGTCGTCAATCGCCGACGCTCCGCGTCGACTCAATCCTCCGCCTTGCAGCTGCACGCACCAGAGCCCGCTCACCCGCGCTCATCAGGCACCGTAAGTCTCCTCCGACTTGATCCGCCGGGCAGACCCTAACTGTCAGAGTCGCATGGCACGATCGGAGCCTGACAGTTTCCGTGTCGACGTGTGCCGCGTCGGCAACAGCCGGTGGCAGCCGGTGACAGAGCGTGGGGGACCGCAGCGATGTTCATGTTCTTGTTCCTGGTCGTCGCCCTCGTCGTGGTCGTCGCCGCGGTGACCCTCTCCGTGGTGGGCGGCGGCGACAGCACCGCCCTGCCCGAGGCCCCGCCGGAGCGCCTTGTGGACCCGCTGCCCCTGGACCGCCCGGTGCATCGCGGCGACGTGGAGCTGCTGCGCTTCCCGGTGTCCGTCCGCGGCTACCGGATGGCGGACGTCGACGACGCCCTCGGCCGCCTCGCCGCCGAACTGGCCGAGCGCGACGCCCGGATCGCCGACCTGGAAGCCGCGCTGGCCGGAGCGAGAGCGGACCGGGACACCTCACTGGAGCAGCACCCGGAGGACGACCACCGGTGAGCGAGGCACTGAAGGGACCCGACGGAGCGCTGCGCTGCCCCTGGGCCCTGTCGACCGACGACTACGTGACGTACCACGACCAGGAGTGGGGCCGCCCGATCCACGGCGACGACGCGCTGTACGAGCGGCTGTGCCTGGAGGCCTTCCAGTCGGGCCTGTCCTGGATCACGATCCTGCGCCGCCGCGAGGGCTTCCGCGCCGCTTTCTCCGGCTTCAAGATCGCCGAGGTCGCCGCCTTCACGGACGCCGACAAAGAGCGGCTCCTCGCCGACCCCGGGATCATCCGCAACAGAGCCAAGATCGAGGCGACACTCTCCAACGCGCGCGTGCTCGCCGACTGGCCCTCCGGGGAGCTGGACGAGCTGATCTGGTCGTACGCACCGGACCGCGCCTCACGTCCCGCCCCGAAGACCCTCGCCGACGTCCCGGCGGTCACCGACGAGTCGACGGCCCTCTCCAAGGCCCTCAAAAAGCGAGGCATCCGCTTCGTGGGCCCGACGACCGCGTACGCCCTGATGCAGGCGTGCGGACTGGTCGACGATCACCTGGAGGCGTGCGTCGCACGCCTCCAGTAGGCGGTGTCGGTGCAGGTCACCGCCCCACGTAGGTCGGCTTCTCCTTGTTGACGAAGGCCTGCACCGCGATCGCGTGGTCCTCCGAGGAGCCCGCCCGCGTCTGCAGCTCGTCCTCCTTGTCCAAGGTCTCCGCCAAGGAGTGCGTCAGCCCGTATGCCACCGATTCCTTCAGCGCCGCGTAGGCCACCGTCGGCCCCTCGGCCAGCGTCCGCGCCACCTTCTCGGCCTCGGCACGCAGTTCGGCGGGCGGCACAAGCCGGTTCGCGATGCCCAGCTCGTACGCCTCCTGGGCCTTGATGCTCCGCGGGAAGAGCAGCAGATCGGCGGCGCGCCCGGGGCCCACGACCCGCGGCAGGGTCCACGAGATGCCGGAGTCCGCCGTCAGGGCCACCCCCGCGAACGAGGTATTGAAGGCCGCCGTGTCCGCCACGATCCGGTAGTCCGCCGCGAGCGCGAACCCGAAGCCCGCCCCGGCGGCCACCCCGTTCACCGCGGCGACCACGGGCTTCGGCGCTCCGGTAAGGGCCCGCACAATCGGGTTGTAGTGCTCCCGTACGGTGCTCATGGTCTGCCCCGAGCCGGCCTCCCGGTCGGCGGCCAGCAGCCCGATGTGCTCCTTGAGGTCCTGTCCGACGCAGAACGCCCGGTCACCGGCGGCGGTCAGCAGCACGGCCCGTACGGCGTCGTCGGTTGCCGCTGACTGGACCGCGTCCCGGAGGGCGACCTTGGTCTCGATGTTCAGCGCGTTCATCGCGTCGGGGCGGTTCAGCGTGATCGTCGCGAGTCCGTCGCTCACCTCGTAGAGCACGGTGTCGGCCATGGTGGATCCCCTCCGGTGTCGCGGCTTTTTCGTCGCCTTCGTAGCGTCTCGTAGTCGTCCGAGGACAGCATGGCGTAGATCATGAGCAGGGGCTGCGTTCAGAGATGTGACCTGCGTCAAAGAATTCCGGTGCCCGAAAGTCGAAGCGGTGGCGCAGTATCGCAGCCACATCGCCGAATTGAGTGGTTTTGCTCAAGCGCGTTGCGCAAGCGATGCCGACTGATGTTGGTCATCGGGTCCTGAGATGCGGGATAATGGCCTGGAAGCAATGTGTTCGATGCCGGTGACGCGTGTCCGGGAAGAAGGACGTGTGCCCTCGAAGGGGCCGTCGGCGACGATGAGCTGGTTTCAGGAAGGGGAACGAGCATGGCGGCCATGAAGCCGCGGACGGGTGATGGCCCGCTCGAGGTGACCAAGGAGGGGCGGGGCATCGTCATGCGCGTTCCGCTCGAAGGCGGCGGTCGGCTCGTCGTCGAGCTGACCCCTGACGAGGCCGACGCGCTCGGCGACGCCCTTAAGAAGGTCGTCGGCTGACGCGGGAGCGACAGAACGTTTTGAGCCGCCCCGGCGCCGCGATTGGTGCCGGGGCGCTGTCGTTCTAGGTCTACGACACGTAACCAGGTCTACGGCCCGTAACCAGGCCTACGGCGCCTGACGGCTCAGCGCTTGACCGCGCACAGCAGGCCGTCGCCGACCGGCAGCAGCGAGGGGACGAGGTCCTGGTTCTCGCGGACCGTGCGCAACAGCTCGCGCTGGCGCAGTACTTCTGTTGGCTGTGGGCCCGAGTCCACGGTCCGGCCGTTGGAGAAGACGCCCTCGAAACAGACAAGGCCGCCGGGGCGCAGCAGGCGCAACGATTCAGCGAGATAGTCGAGATATTCCAGGCGATCCCCGTCGCAGAAGACGAGGTCGTATCCGGAGTCCGCGAGGCGGGGCAGAACATCCAGGGCGCGGCCCGGAATGATGCGCGCGCGATTACTGGCGAAGCCGGCGGCGCGGAACGCCTGCCGGGCGAACTGCTGGCGCTCCGGTTCTGTGTCGACTGTGGTCAGTACACCGTCCGGCCGCATGCCGTGCAGCAGATGAATTCCGGAGACTCCGGTTCCGGTTCCGATCTCCGCCACCGACTTCGCGCCCACGGTGGCGGCGAGCAACCGCAGCGCGGCGCCGGTGCCGGGCGACACCGAGCGCAGCCCTGCCTCCCGGGCCCGGTCCCGGGCCCAGTGCAGCGCTTCGTCCTCGGCGACAAAGGCGTCGGCGAACGCCCAGCTCGTCTGCCGGTTGCCGCTAATGACCCTCTCCCGTCCCCGTGGTTGCCTGGGCGTGACTGTATCCGTTGGCGTCGGGAACCCGCAGATGGGACCGGGCGTTTAAAGGGGTGCGGAACGACGCGGGGGGTAGCCGATGGACAAGGACACCGAGCAAGTGCTGACGCAATCGCGGAAGCGCGTATCAATTTCTCGTAAAACCGCTTATCCGGAGCTAACGGGCGAGGTGGCTATGGTAGGGGCTCCACTGGACACCACCAGAGCCGACAGGGGAGGTGCGGCTGCGCCTGGGGATCGAGGAGGGGTGCTGAGGCGCCTGCTCAGATCCGCGGGTGAGCCGAAATCCGTGACCGACACCGCTGACAAGTACCGCGCTGCCGATTCCGCTCAGACCGCGACCTTCACGTCCGACGCGGACTCGCAGGCGTGGACTCCGCCCACCTGGGAGGAGATCGTCAGCATGCACAGTGGCCGGGTGTACCGGCTCGCCTACCGCCTGACGGGCAATCAGCACGATGCCGAGGACCTGACCCAGGAAGTCTTCGTCCGGGTCTTCCGCTCCCTGTCGACCTACACGCCCGGCACTTTCGAGGGCTGGCTGCACCGCATCACCACCAACCTCTTCCTGGACATGGTGCGCCGCAAGCAGCGCATCCGGTTCGACGCGCTCGGCGACGACGCGGCCGAGCGGCTGCCCAGCCGTGAGCCATCCCCGCAGCAGGTCTTCAACGACACGCACTTCGACGCGGACGTCCAGCAGGCGCTCGACACCCTCGCACCCGAATTCCGTGCCGCGGTCGTCCTGTGCGACATCGAGGGGCTTTCGTACGAGGAGATCGCCGCGACCTTGGGCGTCAAGCTCGGCACGGTCCGCAGCCGGATCCACCGCGGCCGCTCGCAGCTCCGCAAGGCCCTCGCCCACCGGTCGCCCGAGGCCCGCGCCGAGCGCCGTGGCCTGGTCGTCACCGGGGTGCCCGCTCTGGGAGGAGGGGGCGCGACCGCGTGAGTGGATCACGTCCTACGCCGGCAGAGCAGCACCTGGGAGACCGACTCTCCGCCCTGGTGGACGGGGAGCTCGGTCATGAGGCGCGTGAGCGCGTCCTGGCCCACCTCGCGACGTGCGCGAAGTGCAAGGCCGAGGCAGATGAGCAGCGACGACTGAAGAACGTATTCGCGGAAGCGGCTCCACCACCGCCCTCCGAGAGCTTCCTGGCCCGCCTCCAGGGGCTGCCCGGGGGAAGTGACGGGGACGGGGGCGGCTCCCGGCTGGGCGGAGGATCCTTCGGGTCGTCCGGTGCCTTCGGTGTGCGGCACGATTCGGGTTTCGGTGTGCGGCACGACCCGTTCGAGTATGTGCCGAGCGGTCCGCATGCCGCCGTGCTGCCCTCGGAGCAGCGCGGGTTCCGTATCCATGACATCAGCAGACGTGAGGCCGATCGTTCGGCCTCACGCGGGCTGCGCTTCGCGTTCGTGGCGGCCGGGGCCGTATCGCTGGCCGCGGTCGCGCTCGGCGGAGTGTCGACCGGTGTGCCCGACAGCACGGAGGCACGGGCCGGGTCCGGCTCGGGGAGCAATGTGACTCCGGCGCGTACGCCGGGCACGGGCGCGGCGACCACTCCCGAGCAGCGCCGCCGTGGCTTCGCGCCGCTGCTCGCCCAGGGACAGCGTTCCTTCACCGCGGAGCAGGTCGCGCCGACCGCGGTGTCCGCGCCGCTGCTGCCGGGAATGCCCCCGCCTGCCGCGCAGCAGGACGCGCGTCCACTGCACGCGCTGACCGCGCCGGTGGTGGGCGGTGCAGCCGCGATGTCCCCGCTCATACGTCCCCTTGAGACGCACCCGCCGGTCACGCTGGCCTCGTGGGCGACGACCTCTCAGTTCGCGATGCCCGGGCTTTCGGCCATCGTGCCGCTGCCCGAGTCGTCCGCCTCCCCCTCGCCTCCCACCGCCCGCTGAACCCGCCCTCTGCGCGGCGGCCGGCGAACCTGGTTGAATCCAGGGATGGGCCGCGCCCACCGGAGGGACCCGGGGCGCGGAGTCGACAATCCGCGGCGCCGCCGACGCGCCGTGCCGCGGGCCAGGTGTGGGGAGAGCATGGACGAGGGGAAGCACTCCGCTTCCGCGGGGGACGGGACGAATCCAGCCACGCCTGAAGGCGCCCCGACCCCAGTCGGGCACCCGGAGAACGCCACGAGCGGACTCCGCCGGGAGAACACCGAGGGCGACTTCGAACTGGAACGGCCTGCGGGCGCCGCGCCTGTACGTGGCGCGGGCGACGGTGAGCCGTCGGGGGCGCTGTACGGGGTGGGTGGCGCGCCGGAGGGTGGTCCGGTGTCTGGTGGCCCTGCGTCTGGTGAGCGGGCCAAGCCCCTGCACGATCCGGATCCGTACAGCACGCCTCCGTACGGGGAGCCCGGGCCCTACGCGCCCGCGCCGCCGGTCCAGCATCCGGGGACGACTCCCGCGCAGGGCACGGCCGTTCCGGCGCCGACACCGGGGCACGGCACCGGCACGCATGGGGCGACCACCGGCCATGGTGTGCCGGGACAGGCGGCGGCTCCGCCGCAGAACGGTTCCGTCGGCCCGGCGGTTCCGGCGCACGGCGTCGGAACGCCTGGCGCGGGCCCTAACGTCCACGGCACCGGCGCGCCCGGAGCGGCTCCTGCCGTCCATGGGGGCGGAGTGCCTGGAGCGGGCCCAGCCCATGGCGCCGGCACACCCGGCACGACCACCCGGCATGGCGTGCCCGGACAGGCGGCGGCTCCGCCGCAGAACGGTTCCGTCGGCCCGGCGGCTTCGACGCACGGCGTCGGCGCGCCTGGCGCGGGCCCTGGCGTCCACGGCGGCGCGCCCGGAGCGGGCGCCACTGCCCACGGAACCGGCACGCCTGGCGCAGGCCCTAACGTCCACGGCACCGGCGCGCCCGGAGCGGCTCCCGCGGTCCAGGGCGCCAGTGCGCTCGGAGTAAGCCCAGCCCACGGCGCCCACATACCTGCACCCGCCCCCGCACCCCTACCTGCCCCTGCAGCGCCCGTACCTCACCCGGCCCAGGCCCCTGACCACCACCCGAGCCCGAGCTCGGCCTCGGGCACCCAAGCCCAATCCCCGCAATCCCTCCAAGCCCCAGCCCAAGTGCCCCTACCCGCGCAAGCCTCCCAACCCCCGAGCACCCCCTGGCAGCACTACGACCCCTGGGCCGCCGCCCCCCTCCAGCAGAACGGCGCCCCCGTCGACAGCAAGAGCAGTCGGCGTAAGCGCGTCCGGCGGTTGCTGGTCCTCGGAGCCGTACTCATCGCGCTGGTGGCCGGAGGCCTCGGCGGCGCGGTGGGGGCGTATCTCGAGCGGAATGGGGGGATCGAGGACGTCGAGTTGCCGCAGGCCGGGACGGAGGCCAAGGGGCGGGCGCCGGACAGTGTGGCCGGGATCGCGGCCAGTGCGCTGCCCAGCGTGGTGACCCTGCATGTGAGCGGGTCGGACGCGCAGGGCACGGGCACCGGCTTTGTGCTCGACGAGCGCGGGCACATCCTCACCAACCACCATGTCGTGGATGCCGCCGGAGCGAGCGGCGACATCTCCGTGACGTTCAGCGGGGGCCAGAGCGCCAAGGCGAAGCTGGTCGGAGGCGACACGGGTTACGACCTCGCCGTGGTGAAGGTGAGCGGCGTCAGCGGCCTCAAGCCCCTGCCGCTCGGCAACTCCGACAACGTCCAGGTCGGCGACCCGGTGGTGGCCATAGGCGCACCCTTCGACCTCGAGAACACCGTGACCTCCGGAATCATCAGCGCCAAGGAACGGCCGATCACCGCCGGCGGCCAGTCGGGCGACCGCAGCGACGTCTCGTACGTCGACGCCCTGCAGACCGACGCCCCGATCAACCCCGGCAACTCGGGCGGCCCCCTCGTCGACTCCAAGGCCCGCGTCATCGGCATCAACAGCGCCATCCGCTCCGCCGACAGCGGCTCCGACCTGGAGAGCGGCCAGGCAGGATCGATCGGCCTGGGCTTCGCCATCCCCATCAACCAAGGCAAGCGAGTTGCCGAGGAGCTGATCAACACCGGCAAGGCCACGCACCCGGTGATCGGTGTCACGCTCGACATGGACTACGCGGGCGACGGCGCCCGCGTCGGCACCAAGGGTGGCGAGGGCGGTGCGCCGGTCACCAAGGGCGGCCCCGGCGACCGGGCCGGCATCAAGGCGGGCGACGTGATCACCGAGGTCGACGGCCGACCCGTCCGCTCCGGCGAGGAGCTCATCGTCAAGACCCGCGCCCACCGCCCCGGCGACCGCCTGGAACTGACCGTCGAGCGCGACGGCAAGGAGCGGAAGATCAGCCTCGTCCTCGGCTCCGCCGACGGCGACTGAGCGGGAACTGATCGACAGCGAACGGAGTGACAGAGGGGACAACAGCAGACGGGAACCAACAGGAACCCATCACAAACTGACAGGAACGGCAGGAGTAAGACGCCGGGACAGTACCGGACAGACAGGAACGGCGGGTACCGTGGATCCGGCCCGGACCACGGAAGAATCCCGCCGAGGCCGAGGACATCCCAAGGAGCTGCAAGGTGTTCAATGACATAGGAGCCCTCGAGCTGGTGGCGCTCGTTGTCCTTGCCGTGCTCGTCTTCGGCCCGGAGAAGCTCCCGAAGATGATCCAGGACGTCACGCGCACGATTCGCAAGATCCGCGAGTTCTCGGAGAGCGCCAAGGCGGACATCCGTGAGGAACTGGGCCCCGAGTTCAAGGACTTCGAGTTCGAGGACCTCAACCCCAAGACGTTCATCCGCAAGCAGCTGGACAACGACGACCTGGGGCTCAAGGAGATCCGTAACGGCTTCGACCTGAAGAAGGAGATGGCCGAGGTCACGGACGCCGTCCACGGCCGCGACTCAGAGTCCGCCGCCTCCTCCACCTCGCCGTCCTCCGGCGGCACCGTCGACATGACGAAGAAGCGCGAGCAGCTCGAACCGGCCGAGCGCCCCCCGTTCGACGCGGACGCGACCTGAGGCGTACGGGCCTCAAGCTGAGGCGTACGGGCCTCCAGGCGCACGCGTACGTACCTGACGTGTACGCGCCCGAGGCGCACGCCCCCTCAGCCGTTTGCTCCCGAGCTACAAGAACCCCGTACCACTGAGTTCTCCCTGCTCACAGCGGCGCGAGCAGACGCGTACCCGAGCCACCCGCCGACCGGTTTCACAGCTCGCTGTCAGCGTGTGGCTATCCTGCCTAGTTGTTGTGCGGACCGGAGGGACGCCCGATGGGGGGCGGGCCGTTTCGGTCCGACGAGAGCGAGGAGGCGTCCGGGCAATGGAGACGACAAGTCGGGTAGGCGCGCAGGCGTCGGACGCGGAGGGCGGACAACCCGTCCCCTCCGCCCGGCGCACGGTCGACGGCTACCTGCTGGCGCCCTTCCCGTGGTACGGCCTCGACGAGGCCTTCACGGGACCGCGCTGGCTGATGAAGGTCGGCACCTCGGCCGATGGTGCCGTGGAGCACGGCTCGATCGGGCACGGCGACGAGCCGTCCGTACGCAGTGAGTCCACGACGGACGACAAGGAGCGCTTCGCGGTGGTGGTCACCGTCGCGTCCAGCCCCGTGCGGCGCAGCGCCGACGGCACCGGGCTCCTGGAGGCCACCTCGGTGTCCTCCGCGGCCTGGCTCGCGGGCGTGGGACTGCTGAACTGCACGTGGCCCGGCCAGATGGACCACACTCTGCGCGACGACTGGCTGGACCAGCAGACCGAGACGGCGTGGGTCCTCGCGGACGACCTGACGGGCCCGGACTGGTCCAGCCTTTCGCTCCCCGTGGACGGGGTCCCGGCGTCCTTCCACTACCGCGAGTCCGAGTTCGGCTGGGTCCTCGCGGGCTCCACGCAGCAGGGCGTCCACCTGGGCGCGTACGGGCGAGGCATGAGCGCGTACGGCCTGGGCTTCTCGGTGGTCAAGGACATCACCGCGTACGTCTAGACAGTACGAGGGTGGGGGCGCCGTCTCGCGAGACGGCGCCCCCACCCTCGTAACGACGTCAGAACTTGTTGCGCGGGGTGATCCCCAGCGACATGCCCGACAGCCCGCGCTGGCGTCCCCCCAGCTTGCCCGCGATCGAGCGCAGGGCCGTGCCCGCCGGGGAGTCGGGGTCGGTCAGGACGACCGGCTTGCCCTCGTCGCCGCCCTCGCGGAGGCGGACGTCGATCGGGATGCTGCCCAGCACGGGAACCGTCGCGCCGGTCGTCCGGGTCAGGCCGTCGGCGACCGCCTGGCCGCCGCCCGTGCCGAAGACGTCGACCATCTCGCCGCAGTGCGGGCAGGGCAGACCGGACATGTTCTCCACCACGCCCACGATCTTCTGATGGGTCTGGACGGCGATGGAGCCGGCCCGCTCGGCGACCTCCGCGGCGGCCTGCTGGGGCGTCGTCACGATCAGGATCTCGGCGTTCGGCACCAGCTGCGCGACCGAGATCGCGATGTCGCCCGTGCCCGGCGGGAGGTCCATGAGAAGGACGTCCAGGTCGCCCCAGTACACGTCCGCCAGGAACTGCTGAAGTGCGCGGTGGAGCATCGGGCCGCGCCAGACGACCGGTGCGTTGCCCGGGGTGAACATGCCGATCGAGATGACCTTCACGCCGTTCGCGGACGGCGGCATGATCATGTTCTCGACCTGGGTGGGATGCCCGTCGGCGCCCAGCATGCGGGGCACGGAGTGGCCGTAGATGTCGGCGTCCACGACACCGACCTTGAGGCCGTCGGCCGCCATCGCCGCCGCCAGGTTCACGGTCACGGACGACTTGCCGACGCCGCCCTTGCCGGAGGCGACCGCGTACACGCGCGTCAGCGAGCCCGGCTTGGCGAAGGGGACCTCCCGCTCGGCCTGCCCGCCGCGCAGCGCGGACGCCAGCTCGCGGCGCTGCTCGTCGCTCATCACGTCCAGCGTGACGTCGACGCGCGTGACGCCGTCGACCGCCTCGACCGCACTCGTCACGTTGTCCGTGATCGTCTGGCGCATGGGACAGCCGGAGACGGTCAGGTACACGGTGACCGCGACCGTGCCATCCGCCCCGATCTCCACCGATTTGACCATCCCCAGTTCGGTGATGGGTCGCTGGATCTCGGGGTCGTTCACCGTCGCCAGCGCTGCGCGCACCGCGTCTTCCGTAGCCATACGACCGATGGTACGGCGCTTCCGCCCACCCCAGGAAAGCCTGTCAGCGGTCGCTTACGTCACGTCCGCGCGGGTGTTCCGCCGGGAATACGACCCGTCCGTCGGGCCATCGCTCCTCCAGCTCCCTGACCAGGTCCTCGAGTTCGGAGCGGATCCAGTCGCGGGTGGCGACCTCACCGAGGCCGGTGCGCAGCGCGGCGATCTCGCGGGTCAGATACTCGGTGTCCGCGATCGACCGCTCGTTCTGCTTGCGGTCCTGTTCGAGATTGACCCGGTCGCGGTCGGCCTGCCGGTTCTGGGCGAGCAGGATCAGCGGGGCGGCGTACGAGGCCTGGAGCGAGAGCATCAGGGTCAGGAAGATGAACGGGAACTCGTCGAAACGCAGGCCGTTGGGCGCCGCGACGTTCCACAGCACCCACACGATGACGACGACGGTCATCCAGACGAGGAACCGCCCGGTGCCGATGAACCGCGCGATCCGCTCCGACAGCTTCCCGAAGGCCTCCGGGTCCCACTCGGGCACCAGCCTGCGGCGCGGCGGCAGCGGCTGGTCGAGCCGGATGCGCGGGCGGGCGGTAACACCCATGGGGACCCGCTCGCGGGGGTCGCGCTCAGGAGCCATGCGAGACCCCCTGAGCTGCCTCCACATCCAGGTGGAACTCCGTCTCGCGCCAGTCCTCCGGCAGCATGTGGTCCAGTACGTCGTCCACGGTCACCGCGCCGAGCAGCGAGCCGCTCTCGTCGACCACGGGCGCCGCGACCATGTCGTACGTCGCGAAGAAGCCGGCCACCACCTGCAGCGCGTCCGCCGGCCGGAGCGCCTGGAGATCATCGTCGAGAAGCGCGCTGACCAGCGTGTACGGGGGGTCGCGCAGCAGCCGCTGGAAGTGCACCGTGCCGAGGTACTTGCCGGTCGGCGTCTCGTCGGGCGGGCGGCACACATACACCTGGGCGGCCAGCGCGGGGGAGAGGTCGGGGTTGCGGACCCGGGCCAGCGCGTCGGCGACCGTCGCGTCCGGCTGCAGCACGATCGGCTCGGTGGTCATCAGACCGCCCGCCGTCCGCTCCTCGTACGCCATCAGCCGCCGTACGTCCGCCGCCTCGTCCGGGCGCATCAGCGTGAGCAGCCGCTCCTTGTCCTCCTCCGGCAGCTCGGCCAGCAGGTCGGCCGCGTCGTCGGGGTCCATCGCCTCCAGGACATCGGCGGCCCGCTCCTCCTTGAGCTTGCCGAGGATCTCGATCTGGTCGTCCTCGGGCAGCTCTTCGAGAACGTCGGCGAGCCGGTCGTCGTCGAGAGCCGCGGCCACCTCCGCACGCCGCTTGGCCGACAGATGGTGCAGTACGTTCGCGAGGTCGGCCGGACGCAACTGCTCGAAGGTGGCGAGGAGACTCTCGGCGCCCTGCCCCTGCTCCTCGAGCGAGAACCCGGTCACGGCGGACCACTCGACGGTCAGCGTCTCTCCCTTGGACCGCCGGAAGGTGCCCCCCTTCCCCTTGCGTACGAAGACCCGGTCGATCTCCCAGTCGCGGCGGGCCGGCAACTGCTGGACCGACACATCCAGGACCGTCACCTCCTCACCGGTCTCCACGAGATGTACGCGCCGGTCGAGCAGTTCCCCGATGACGAGCCGCTCGGTGGGCCGCTGCTCGAAGCGCCGTACGTTCAGGACGCCGGTGGTGATGACCTGGCCCGACTCGATGCCGGTCACCCGCGTCATCGGCAGGAAGATACGGCGGCGCGTCGACAACTCGACGACGAGGCCGAGCAGCCGGGGCGGGCGCTGCCCGACCCGCAGCATGGCGACGAGATCGCGCACCCGTCCCACCTGGTCGCCGTTCGGGTCGAAGACGGCGACACCGGAGAGGTGCGAGACGAAGATCCGGGGAGCGCCAGCGGCCATGCCGCACACCTCCTCCCTGCTCACCGATCTCTTATCGATATATCCGTATTTGCGGGCTTCAGGCTAGCCCGTACCGACTGGACCCGCCCCGGCGGCGGACCCGTACGGACTGCCTCCGGAGTGCGTGGACGGCACAGGTACGCTGCCGTACGCCGCCCAGGACTCCCGAACGAGAGGTGCCCCCACCCGTGACCGCATTTCCCCAGGGCCGTAGCCACCGGGCCGCACTCATCAGCGCGATGTGCGCACTGGTCGTGACGGGGACAGGACTGACGGGGTGCGGCGCCGAGGACCCGAACGCGGGCACCAACGGGGTCGGCAAGCTCCCCGCCGACGAGATCCAGGCCAGGACGAACAAGGCGGCCCGGGGCGCCAACGCGGTCCACCTCTCCGGCTCGGTCGTCAGCAATGGCCGTACGTACAAGCTCGACATGCGCCTCAAGGCCGACGGCGGCACCGGTTCCGTCACCACACAGGACACGACCTTCCGCTTGCTGCGGGTCGGCGAGCACCTGTTCCTGAAGGCCGACGCGGGCTTCTGGGCGGACGAGGACGGCAAGGGCGCCGAGGACAGCGGAGGCAAGGACAGCGACGCGGACGCGGAGGCCGCCGAAAAGCTCGACGGCAAGTACGTGAAGGTCCCGCAGGGCGACCCCGCCTACCAGCGCTTCACCGGCTTCACCGACAAGGACGTACTCCTCGACGGCCTCCTCACCCTCCACGGCACCCTGGCCACGGACGGCCACCACGAACGCTTCGGCATCCGCACCATCCGCATCACCGGCGACAAGGGCTCAGGCGGCACCCTGGACGTCTCCCTGGAGGGCAAGCCCTACCCCCTACTCCTGGCCCGAGCAGGCAACGCGGGAACGATCCGCCTGACGGACTGGGGCAAGGACTTCCCCCTGGAGGAACCGGCGAAGAACGAGATGGTGGATTACGGGCAGCAACTGCCGGAGTCGTAAGGGTTCACGAGCGCCCCTTTAGGGGCGCGGGGAACTGCGCGAGCAACCACAACGAACCCGCACGTTGCACACACGCCCCAGCCCTCTCAGGGGCGCGGGGCTGTATCAATTTGCGGCTCCGCCGCGCGGGCGCGACCAGCCGCGACGAACCCGCACCTTAAAGACCGCCCCGCCAGCGCAGCTACCGCCGCTTCTTGCGGAACAACAGCCGATGCAGCCCCGCCGGGACCGGCTGCCGCGTAGTCGCCGGCGAAGGCGCCGGCACAGCCGCAAGCGACCCGTCCGGCAACGGCGCCGTACCCCCCGTCGGCTCCAAGCGGAGCACCCGGCACTCCCGAGCCCACCGCTCAGTCATAGCCTCACCGTCCGGCGCATTCAGCCGCTTGCCCTTGAGCTCGCCGACCGCGGCCTCCCACTCGGCGGACCGTGGAGCGAGCTCCACGACCTTGGCCACCCAGGAAACCAACCGCCCGCCCTTGTCCTTGCTGCGCACGGTCACCACCGCCTCGCCCCCATCGACGAGCCCCGGCAACGGCTGCTCCCCGCCCCCGTCGCCGACCAGGCACACCGCACCGTCGAACCACACATGCCACAGCGCCCGTTCCGGCAGCGGCGACCCACCACCCCGCACCCACACCAGCGCGGACTTCTTGGTGGCCTCCTCGACGAGGGCCTGGCCGAGCAGCTCATCCGTCATGGCAGCAAGGGTATCCAGCCCACTCAGACCAGTCCGGCCCGCTCACAGCGTCCGGGCCCGCTCACAGCCACCCGTTGCGCTTCAACGTGCGGTGGATCGTGAAACAGATCCCCACCGTGATGCCCAGCACCAGCGGGTACCCGAACTTCCAGCGCAGCTCCGGCATGTAGTCGAAGTTCATGCCGTAGACGCCACACACCATCGTCGGTACGGCGATGATCGCCGCCCACGACGTGATCTTGCGCATGTCCTCGTTCTGCGCGACCGAGGCCTGCGCGAGATTGGCCTGGAGGATCGAGTTGAGCAACTCGTCGAACCCGACGACCTGCTCCTGGACCCGGGCGAGGTGGTCGGCGACATCACGGAAGTACTTCTGGATGTCGGGGTCAACGAGCCGCATCGGCCGCTCGCTCAGCAGCTGCATGGGCCGCATCAGCGGGGACACCGCCCGCTTGAACTCCAGTACCTCACGCTTGAGCTGGTAGATCCGCGCCGAGTCGACACCGCGCGCGGTCCCGCCCTTGCGCCCCGGCGAGAACACCGCCGTCTCGACCTCGTCGATGTCGTCCTGCACGGCGTCCGCGACCGCGATGTACCCGTCGACGACATGGTCGGCGATCGCGTGCAGCACGGCCGACGGTCCCTTGGCGAGCAGCTCGGGGTCGTCCTGCAGCCGGTGCCGCAGCGCCCGCAGCGAGCCCTGCCCGCCGTGCCGCACCGTGATGAAGAAGTCCCGGCCGGTGAAACACATCACCTCGCCGGTCTCCACGATCTCGCTGGTGGCGGTGAGTTCGTCGTGCTCGACGTAGTGGATGGTCTTGAAGACGGTGAACAGCGTCTCGTCGTAGCGCTCCAGCTTGGGCCGCTGGTGGGCGTGCACCGCGTCCTCGACGGCGAGCGGGTGCAGCCCGAACTCGCTGGCGATGACAGCGAATTCGTCCTCCGTGGGCTCGTGAAGACCGATCCAGGCGAAGCCGCCGTCACGGCGCACCTGGAGCATCGCCTCGTGCGGCGTGAGGGTGACGGGGAACGGAACGCGGGCGCCGTCGCGGTAGATGGCGCAGTCCACGACAGCCGAGTTCGTCCCGGCCTCGCGTGTGCTGTCGTACGGGCCGCCGTCCTTGCGCAGCGAGGGGCGGACCGCGGCGCGCAGGTCTCGGATCATCGACATGGCAGGCTCCTTCGCGTAGAAGCCGCCGGCAACGGTTGGAACTGCCCGGAATGGGGACGTCCTGACTGGGGTCTCCGGCCTGTGAAAACCGGGGATGTTTGGCACGTCCGCAAAGCGGGGAGCACCGCACCGTCGCGGTGGCAGCTTCGCTACTGATACAGATCAGACAGATCAGGCAAAAACGAAGTGCTCTTCCGTCGTGCACCGACACGCATGACGCGAGTACGGGAGGCGGCAGCCAGTAGAGCTCGGATTGTGAGAACTCAGCAGCCGGAAGAGCGGGTAGTACTACACGGTCGACTTCGATCCATGGAGCCCCACCTCCTCCGGCCGGTCCCCCGTAGGGGAGATCCATCCCCCGTGGGGGAGTGTGTCCGTGCGTCGGGACTCGAGAGCGACGCTTCTGCGTGCTGCCCCGACCAGCGGCCAAGACTATCAGCCCACCGGCCTGTCAAGCCGCCGCTTCGCCTTTGTCGCTCCCGGAAACCAGGGCAGAAGTCCCCAAAAAGGCGCAGCCTATGCTCACCGTATGGCTGATGTTCTTCCTTTGGTGGAGGCCCGGTTGCGTACCGCGCTGGGCGAACCGGACGCGCGCGCAGCGGTCACCTTCCTCGGCACGGACCGCATCGAGGTGCTCCGTTTCAGCGGCGGATCCGCCGGGGCAAAGCTCGTGCGCTACGCCACGCTCGGCATGTCCGCCCAGCCGATGACGGACCCCACGGCGGCCCTCGCCGACCCGGTCAAGGGCCCGCGCGCCGAGCTGGTCCTCTCCGTACGCGCCGACGTCGCCGACACCGACAAGGTGCTCCGCCCGCTTGCCGTACTGGCCGCGTCTCCGCAGGTCGAGGGCCTGGTCGTGGCCCCCGGAGCCTCGCTCGACGTCGGCGAACCCCTGTGGCCGGGCGCCCCGTTCACCTCCGTACTGGTCGCCGAGCCGGGCGGTCTCGTCGAGGACCTGGAGCTGGACGAGCCCCTCGATCCCGTACGTTTCCTGCCGCTGCTTCCGATGACGCCGAACGAAGCGGCGTGGAAGCGGGTGCACGGCGCGGCGGCCCTCCAGGAACGCTGGCTCACGGGCGGAACCGACCTGCGCGATCCGTCACGCAAGTCCGTGTCTCTCGACTGAACCCAACCTTTCGCTGGAATCGTCCAGTTGGGAATGTCACACTCGTTCAATCGGCGGCGACGGGGCTCGCCGGACGGGTGATCGTCCTTGACGCGGCGACAGCCGGGGAGGACCGTTGGGGCCTATGAGGGGCGAACCCAGTTGCCCGAAGTGTGGTGGCCGGGTCAGGGCTCCCGGACTCTTTGCCGACTCCTGGCAGTGTGATGTGCACGGTCCCGTGCACCCACTGCAGCCCGTGATCCCGCCCAGCGTCGAGGCCCTCAGCGTCGTGGTGCACCGTGCGCGCGTACCGGTGTGGATGCCCTGGCCGCTGCCCGTCGGCTGGCTCTTCACGGGTGCGGCCTTCGCGGGCGACGACCGCAGCGGCGGCCGTGCCACCGCCGTGGCCTGCTCGGGCCCGGGCCCGCTCGGCGGCGTAGGAGAGCTGGTGCTCGTCGCCGAGGAGCTCGGCGTGGGACTCGGCGCGCGGTACGCGGGAATCGACGGCCCGGACCCCGGCCCGTACATGAACGTCGAGAAGCCGGCCCAGGCGAAGGTCCTCGCGGCGGGCCGTCCGACCCCCCTCTGGCTGGTCTCCGGTACCCCCGACGACCGCGCCGTCTTCGCCGGAGAGGCGCGCGGCCTGTGGTTGTGGGCGGTCGTCTGGCCCGAGCAGTCGGGCCTGTTGATGTACGACGAACTGGTACTGACCGACCTGCGGGACGCGGGCGCGGAGGTGGACCTGCTGCCGTGCGGGGCGCTGTCGCCGCGCATCCTGGAGCCGTAGGGGCTCAGGGCGGGGACGCGCGCGGTTCTCGTTACCCTTGAGTGCCCCTTCCGCCTGGTCAGATCCTGGAGTCCTCGTACGTGCGCATCGATCTGCACACCCACTCCACCGCTTCCGACGGTACGGACACGCCCGCCGAGCTGGTGCGCAATGCCGCCGCGGCCGGTCTGGACGTCGTCGCGCTGACCGACCACGACACCACCCGCGGACACGCCGAGGCCATCGCCGCGGTCCCGGAAGGCCTCACCCTCGTCACCGGAGCCGAACTCTCCTGCCGCCTCGACGGCGTGAGTCTGCACATGCTGGCGTACCTCTTCGATCCCGAGGAACCCGACCTGCTGCGCGAGCGTGAGCTCGTACGCGACGACCGGGTGCCGCGGGCCCACGGCATGATCCGTAAGCTCCAGGAGCTGGGCGTGCCGGTGACCTGGGAGCAGGTGGCGCGGATCGCGGGCGACGGATCCGTGGGGCGGCCGCACATCGCGACCGCGCTGGTCGAGCTGGGCGTCGTGCCCAGCGTCTCCGACGCCTTCACACCCGACTGGCTCGCCGACGGCGGCCGGGCCTACGTCGAGAAGCACGAGACGGACCCCTTCGAGGCGATCCGGCTGGTCAAGGCCGCGGGCGGCGTGACCGTCTTCGCCCATCCCGCCGCTTCGAAGCGGGGCCAGACCGTGCCGGAATCCGCGATCGCCGAGCTCACGGCGGCCGGACTCGACGGTATCGAGGTCGACCACATGGACCACGACCCGGCGACCCGGGCCCGACTCCGCGGCCTGGCGGCCGACTTGGGGCTGCTGACGACGGGCTCCAGCGACTATCACGGCAGCCGCAAGACGTGTGTACTCGGGGAGTCCACCACGGACCCCGAGATCTACGGGGAGATCACGCGACGGGCCACGGGGGCGTTCCCGGTGCCCGGTGCGGGCGGGGCCGCGGGAGCCTGACCCTCTCCTGTCCCGGGGGCTCTGCCCCTGCCCGTCGCACCCCTTCCCACACCAAGGCTCACCGTGTTCGACCTCGCCGTCTTCGGCTCACTCTTCCTCACCCTCTTCGTCATCATGGATCCCCCTGGGATCACCCCGATCTTTCTCGCGCTGACGTCCGGACGGCCGGCGCGGGTGCAGAAGCGGATGGCGTTCCAGGCCGTCTGCGTGGCCGGCGGTGTGATCACCGTGTTCGGGCTGCTCGGGCACCAGATCCTGAACTACCTCCATGTGTCCGTGCCCGCGCTGATGATCGCGGGCGGTCTGCTGCTCCTGCTGATCGCCCTCGACCTGCTCACCGGCAAGACGGACGAGCCCAAGCAGACCAAGGACGTCAACGCCGCCCTCGTACCCCTGGGCATACCGCTGCTCGCGGGACCGGGCGCGATCGTGTCCGTCATCCTCGCGGTGCAGAAGGCCGACGGCGTCGCGGCGCAGACGGCGGTGTGGACGGCGATCCTCGCCATCCATGTCGTGCTGTGGGTGGTGATGCGGTACTCACTGCTGATCATCCGCGTCATCAAGGACGGCGGCGTCGTCCTGGTGACCCGGCTCGCGGGCATGATGCTCTCCGCGATCGCCGTGCAGCAGATCATCAACGGAGTCACGCAGGTGATCCAGTCGAGCTGAGCGGAGCCGGACATGCAGAACCCCGTACGGCATCGATGCCGTACGGGGTTCTGAAGTGTGCTGTCGGGCGTCCGCGCGTTACGAGGCGGGGGCTTCGGCCGGGCGGATCAGGATGCGCTGGCCGATGGCGGCGGCCTGCTGCACGATCCGGTTGACGGAGGCGGCGTCCACGACGGTCGTGTCCACGGCCGTGCCGTCGACGTCGTCGAGGCGCATGATTTCGAAGCGCATATGGCTTCTCCCTTCGTCTGGTCATCCTCCTGAAGGAGAACTACTGGTAGGTGGAACATGGGGCGTCTGTGCCACGGGTTCCACAACGAGTCAACGGGATGCCAGTGACAAACATTCCCTACGCTAAATAAATTTTTCGCACGCCTAATTACTTGGTGGTACTGGACCGCTTGTGTTCACACAGTGACGTCCTGCGACAATGAGGCGCATATGAATGACGACTTCGCGGGAACCGACGCTCTGGCCGCCCTCGGTGCGCGCCTGGACCGCACGAACGAGCTGCTCCAGCGCGTGCTCGCCGAGGTGGCCAAGACGCCGTCGACCCATGCGATCTTCGTCGACGCCGGTTATCTGTACGCGGCCGCCGGGCGGCTCGTCGCCGGTACGGAGGACCGCCGGGCCTTCGATCTGGACGCCGAAGGCCTCATCGAGGCGCTCATCGACAGGGCGCGCACGATCTTCGCGGACAGCAGGCTGCTGCGCGTCTACTGGTACGACGGCGCGCGTCGCCGCATCCACACGGCGGAACAGCAGTCCATCGCCGAGCTGCCCGACGTCAAGGTGCGGCTGGGCAACCTCAACGCCAACAACCAGCAGAAGGGCGTCGACTCCCTGATCCGCAGCGACCTGGAGTCACTGGCCAGGCATCGCGCCATCAGCGATGCCGCCCTCATCGGAGGCGACGAGGACCTGGTCTCCGCGGTCGAGGCGGCGCAGGGGTACGGCGCGCGGGTCCACCTCTGGGGCATCGAGGCACCGGAGGGACGCAACCAGGCGGAGCCGCTGCTCTGGGAGGTCGACAGCCAGCGGACCTTCGACCTGGAGTTCTTCAAGCCGTACGTGTCCCGCCGGACCGCCGCCTCCTACGAAGCCTCGGCGGGGGCGCGGCCCACACGGGAGGACGTGCGCTTCGTGGGTGCCCAGGTCGCCGCGCAGTGGCTGGGCGCGCGGGGGCGGGAGGCACTGGCGGATCTGCTGCCCGGGCATCCGTATCTGCCCGGGCCCGTCGACCAGGACCTCCTTGTCGAGGCGGAGGGCCTGCTGCAGTACTCGCTACGCGGCCAGGCGGATCTGCGTCGGGCCTTGCGGGACGGGTTCTGGGGGCACTTGCAGGCGCAGTACTGAGGCCTTACCTGGTTTGGTCGGTCTGCTTCCAGAAGGCGGCCAGGGCTTCGGCCGTTTCCAGGGGGCGGTCCGTGTTGGGGGAGTGCTCGGCTCCGCGTACGACCGTGCGGTGGGCCTTGAGGCGTACGGCCATGTCGTCGAGGAGCGGCACAGGCCAGGTGCCGTCCTCCTCGCCCGACAGGACGTGAAAGGGGATCGGTACGGCGGCCAGCTCGGCGACGCGGTCCGGTTCCGAGCACAACTGACGCCCCGCCGCGATGAGTTGAGCAGGGCTGTTGCCGAGCCAGCGTTGCCTGAGCACTTCAAGGTCTTCGAGTCCGGCGTCCAGGTCCTGCTGGTCGGCCGCGTCCTCCGGGGGCTCCAGCGCCTGGATCGCGTCCCACACCTGCGCCATGTCCATCACGGCGAGCGCGTCCCGCAACAGCTTGACCCGCAGCTGCTGCGAAGCGGAGATCTCGGCCGGCCCCGAGGCGATGAGCGTGAGCGAGCGGAAGCGGGTGGGGTCCAGCAGTACGGCTGCCCGGGCGACCTGTCCGCCGAACGAGTGCCCGACGAGGTGCACGCGTTCCTGCGGCGTCTCGGTGACCGCTTCGACCTGGGCGAGTACGTCTCGCGCCAACTCGCCCTGCGCGTACGGGGCTTCGTCGTCTCTGGGGCCCGGCGACTCGTACTGGCCGCGTCCGTCCACGGCGACGGTCCGGTAGCCGGCCGCGGCCAGGGGTTCGTGCAGGGAGATGAAGTCCTCCTTGCTGCCGGTGAACCCTGGCAGCAGCAGCGCGGTTCCCTTCGCTTCGACGCCGGATGCCACAGGGGCGTCGATCACGGCGAACTCACCGCGCGCGGTGCCGAGCCGATACGCACGGGCGCCGGGCGGGGGGACAAAGGTGGCGGGCCTGCTCATGAGGAGGAGGCTAGCCAAGGAAGCTGTCGGGCGGGGTGCGGGGCCGCGTGACTTTCCCCGCTACCGGAATGGCAACGGCCCGGCCCCAAGTGCTGGGGCCGGGCCGTCGGAGAGAGACTTAGCTCTCGGTCGCCTCGGTGGCTGCTGCCGCCTTCTTGCGGGTGCGGCGGCGGGGCGCCGCCTCCGGCGCGTCGGCCTCGGCGGGCGCGGCCGCCGCCTTACGGGTACGCCGGGGCTTGGTCGGCGCCTCGTCGTCCGTGACGGGCTCGGCCGCCTGAGCCGGGATACCGACCTCCGCAGCCTTACGCGTACGGCGGCGGGGCTTCGCCTCGGTCGCCTCGACGGTGTCCACGGCTGCCTCAGCAGCGGCCGTGGTCTTGCGGGCCCGACGCGGCTTCGCTTCCGTCGCCTCGACGGTGTCCGCAGCGGCTTCGGCGGAGGCCGTGGTCTTGCGCGTACGACGCGGCTTGGTCTCCGCCACCTCGACCGCTGTGCCCTCGGCCGTGTCCAGCGCGGCCTGTGCCGCCTTGCGGGTACGGCGGCGCGGCGTGGCCGCCGGCTCCTCCGTCGCGGTCGCCTGGGCGGGGATGCCTGCCTCGGCGACTTCGGCAACCTTGCGCGTACGGCGCCGGGGCTTCGCCTCGGTCACCTCGGCGGTGTCCACCACTGCCTCGGCCGTCGCCTTACGGGTCCGGCGCGGCTTGGTCTCCGCCACCTCGACGACCGTGCCGTCCGCCGTGTCCACGGCGGTTTCGGCGGCCTTGCGGGTACGACGGCGGGGCTGGGCCTCGGTCGGCTCGGCCACCTCGGTCGCCGTGGTCGCGCCTTCGGTGGTTTCCGCGGCCTTGCGGGTGCGGCGGCGAGGCTTGGTCACAGTCGCCTCAGCGGCCTGCGTGGCCTCCTCGACGACGGTGGCCGCCGACTCGACGGTCTCCACGGCCTGCGCGGTCTCCGCCGTCTTGCGCGTACGACGCCGACGTGTCTTCGGCTCGGCCGACTCCACAAGCTCAGCTGCCGGCTCGGTGACCTCCGGCGCGGTGCCCTCCGCCGTGGCGACGGCCGTCTCGGCCGACTCTCCGGCACGCGTCCGGCGACGGCGACGCGGGCTGCGCGCCTCGTCGGCCGGAGCCTCAGCGGTGGCCGCCGAGTCCGTACCGTCGACCGGCGCACCGTTGCGCATACGGCGACGTCGACGCGGCGTACGCGCCGGGCGCTCACGCTCGCGTTCGCGGTCGCGGTCACGCCCGCGCTCGGGAGCCGCGGAACGGCCACCGCGACCGCGTGCGCCACGCCCGCCGGTCTCGCCGAGGTCCTCGACCTCTTCGGCCGCGAGCCCGGCGCGGGTGCGGTCGGCGCGCGGCAGGACGCCCTTCGTGCCCGCCGGGATGCTCAGCTCCTCGAAGAGGTGCGGGGACGTGGAGTACGTCTCCGGCGGATCGTTGAAGCCAAGCGCCAGCGCCTTGTTGATGAGCTGCCAGCGCGGGATGTCGTCCCAGTCGACGAGCGTGATCGCGATGCCCTTGGCACCCGCGCGGCCCGTACGGCCGATGCGGTGCAGGTACGTTTTCTCGTCCTCGGGGGACTGGTAGTTGATGACGTGCGTCACGCCCTCGACGTCGATGCCGCGTGCGGCCACGTCGGTGCAGACGAGCACATCCACCTTGCCGTTGCGGAACGCCCGCAGCGCCTGCTCACGCGCGCCCTGACCGAGGTCGCCGTGGACCGCGCCGGAGGCGAAACCGCGCTGCTGCAGTTGGTCGGCGAGGTCCGCCGCCGTCCGCTTCGTACGGCAGAAGACCATCGCGAGCCCGCGGCCGTCGGCCTGGAGTATGCGCGAGACCAGCTCGGGCTTGTCCATGTTGTGCGCGCGGTAGATGAACTGCGCGGTGTTCCGGACCGTCTGGCCCTCGTCGTCCGGCGCCGTGGCGCGGATGTGCGTGGGCTGCGACATATAGCGGCGCGCGAGACCGATGACCGCGCCCGGCATGGTCGCCGAGAACAGCATCGTCTGGCGGCGGGCCGGCAGCATGTTGATGATCTTCTCGACGTCGGGCAGGAAGCCCAGGTCGAGCATCTCGTCGGCCTCGTCGAGGACGAGCGCGCGGACATGCTTGAGGTTGAGCTTCTTCTGGCCCGCGAGGTCGAGGAGACGGCCCGGGGTGCCGACGACGACGTCGATGCCCTTCTTGAGGGCCTCGACCTGCGGCTCGTACGCCCGGCCGCCGTAGATGGCGAGAACGCGTACGTTACGGACCTTGCCCGCGGTGAGCAGGTCATTCGTGACCTGGGTGCACAGCTCGCGGGTGGGGACCACGACGAGTGCCTGCGGGGCGTCGGTGAGCTGTTCGGGCTGGGCCCGGCCCGCCTCGACGTCTGCGGGAACGGTGACGCGCTCGAGGAGCGGAAGGCCGAAGCCCAGCGTCTTGCCGGTGCCGGTCTTGGCCTGGCCGATGACGTCGGTCCCCGAAAGGGCGACGGGGAGCGTCATCTCCTGGATGGGAAAGGGGTTGATGATGCCGACGGCTTCGAGCGCCTCGGCTGTCTCGGAAAGGATTCCGAGCTCTCGGAAAGTAGTAGTCAGGGTGCTGCCTCTTCTGTGTACGCGACACGAGGCGAGCGCGGGGGTCGTTGAACCGTGCCGGGGACGTCGGCCGCTTGAAAGGCGGGCCTTGGTGGCACGGGACCACTGCCGACGCTCGAGCGCTCTTGCCGCTGAGGGTCTCTCCGGACGCCGTACGCACTGTGCCGTACGGACGAGGAGAGCTGTCGGGTCGGAGCCGATCGGGCCACCGACCGGGCATCCTCATTCATATGGCCCGTTGAGATACGTAGATCAGCTCAGCGGGCTCATTACCACCATACCCCGGAATCGCGCATATGCGATGGTCGATTTGGTCACGTAGTGGTCGTCACACTGGCTGACCAGGGACTTACGCCTCGCTGTGAGCGGGCTATTGTGCGCTTTATGACGACGCCCGACAACACCGCCGACACTGCCGCCGACAGCTCCGCCGAACACACCGGAGTCGCCGCCCAGGACTGGACGAAGGCCTCCGTCGATCCCCAGTACCGCGCCGCGGTCGTCGACCTGCTCGGAGCGCTCGCGTACGGGGAGCTGGCGGCGTTCGAGCGGCTCGCGGAGGACGCCAAGCTGGCTCCGACGCTCGCCGACAAGGCGGAGCTGGCGAAGATGGCCTCGGCGGAGTTCCACCACTTCGAGCAGTTGCGGGACCGGCTCGCCGCGATCGGGGCGGAGCCGACGGAGGCGATGGAGCCGTTCGTCGCGGCGCTCGACGGCTTCCACCGGCAGACGGCGCCGTCGGACTGGCTGGAAGGCCTGGTCAAGGCGTACGTCGGCGACTCGATCGCCAGCGACTTCTACCGCGAGGTCGCGGCACGGCTCGACTCCGATACACGGGCGCTGGTCCTCTCCGTACTCGACGACACGGGCCACGCGAGCTTCGCCGTCGAGAAGGTACGCGCCGCGATCGACGCGGACCCGCGCGTGGGCGGACGGCTTGCGCTGTGGGCGCGGCGGCTGATGGGCGAGGCGCTGTCCCAGTCCCAGCGGGTGGTCGCCGACCGGGACGCGCTGTCGACGATGCTCGTCGGCGGGGTCGCGGACGGGTTCGATCTCGCGGAGGTGGGGCGGATGTTCTCGCGGATCACGGAGGCGCACACGAAGCGGATGGCTGCGTTGGGGCTGGCCGCCTGAGCACCGGGTTCGACTGCGGGTGCGTGGGGGCTGGTCGCGCAGTTCCCCGCGCCCCTGACGGGGCGCGCCTCAGCTGGCGTCCGTTGGGTCGGAGCCGTCAGGATCCCTGTCTACACCGTCGCCGAGTGGCGGCGGAGTCTTCCCGCCGGGCGGAGGAGCAGGGAGACGGACGCCGTGGCTACGGTCGCGGCGCCGATGAGGGTGAGCAGTAGGTCTCCGCTGAGCGCGCTGTTGGTGAGGAACGCGCCGAAGAGGCCGCCGGCGGCTCCCGTTGACAGGACGAGGCGTCGGGCGGGCAGGCGGTGTGACAGGCGGTGCATGGCCAGCCAGGCGACTGCCAGACCGAGGATCACGGAGCCGAGCGCTTCCAAGAACATGGGTGGGGTCCCTCCCGCACGGCCGTGTGCATTTCGGTCGTAGCCCGTCTTACCCGTGGCCCCCGGAAGGCAATCCTTCCCTGTGGGTGATCTGTGCTCCGTCTGAGGGGATCGCATGAGAGCGCATGAGCCTGAAGAGTGCGGGTCCGCGCAAGGGCCGACATGAACAAGGGCCCCATGGCTTCAAGCCACGGGGCCCTGTCGCGACGTAACTACAGCGCGCCGAAGCCCACCTTGCGCGGGGCCGGCTCGCCGATCTCGACGTACGCCAGTCGGTCGGCCGGGACCAGGACCTTGCGGCCGTGGTCGTCCACGAGGCTCAGCAGCTGCGACTTGCCGGCCAGCGCTTCGGACACCGCCCGCTCGACCTCCTCGGCGGTCTGACCGCTCTCCAGAACGATCTCGCGAGGCGCGTGCTGCACGCCGATCTTGACCTCCACGGCTATGTCCCTCCGACGGTCACTGATGTGCGCGTTCGTCCGCGCCGTACGCAGCACACATTAGCCCGGTGAGGGGACACACACGCTGCGTCCAAGAACGCCAGGAGCGAACAGCGGACGGGAACAAAGGATGGCCCCCGCCGCTCGCGGGACGTCAGTGGTGCTCGCTGCCGTGCAGCGGGAAGCCGGCGATGCCGCGCCAGGCCAGCGAGGTCAGCAACTGCACCGCCTGGTCGCGCGGCACACTGCGGTCGCTGTGCAGCCAGGAGCGCGCCACCACCTGTGCGAGTCCGCCCAGACCCGAGGCGAGCAGCATCGACTCGGCCCTCGAGAGGCCGGTGTCCTCCGCGATGACGTCGCAGATCGCCTCCGCGCACTCGAATGTGACCTTGTCCACGCGCTCCCGCACCGCGGGCTCGTTCGTCAGGTCCGACTCGAAGACCAGCCGGAATGCGCCGCCGTCGTCCTCGACGTACGCGAAGTACGCGTCCATCGTGGCCCGTACGCGCTGCTTGTTGTCGGTCGTCGAGGCCAGGGCGCCTCGCACCGCCTGCAGCAGGGACTCACAGTGCTGGTCCAGCAGGGCCAGGTAGAGGTCGAGCTTTCCCGGAAAGTGCTGGTAGAGCACCGGCTTGCTGACTCCCGCGCGCTCGGCGATGTCGTCCATCGCGGCCGCGTGATATCCCTGCGCGACGAACACTTCCTGGGCTGCGCCGAGGAGCTGGTTACGTCGGGCACGGCGCGGCAGGCGTGTGCCCCGCGGGCGTGCCGCCTCTGTCTGCTCGATGGCTGTCACGCCGCCTCCCAAAATCGTCCACGTGCGGTGTGCGCCGCGCGGCCATCGTACTTTTCGGTAACCGTGCTGTGCGCGGTGCGAAGGCAGAATTTCACGGACCGGACGCCGCTGAAAACCGGGCAGAGCACATCAAATACGAGCATGCCGGGCAGGTCAGTACGCGGTGACCGCCTCCGAGCGGTCACCGGTCATCGTGCCGTATCCGCCTCGCCGGTGGTCGTCGGCGTCTTCGGCGTATTCGGCGTCTTCACCGGTAGTCGTCCTCGTCGAGTTCGACGATCCTTGCCTGCTCCGCGCGGTCCGCCTCGTTCGCGTCGGCCAGGTTGCCCGCGTTTGAGCCGGTCAGTGGCTCGTCACGGTGGGGTGCGAGCTCCGCGTGCTGTTCGGCGGCGTCGGCCTCGGGGGCCTCCACGTCGAATTCGGTGGATTCAGTGGTCGTGGAATCGGCTTCGTCGAGAGTCTCGGGGTCGGTGGGGTCGACGGTCATGGAGTCCTCTTCCCGAGCGGTGCGAGTGCCTGCTTGCACAAGTACGTGTGCCCTCGATCAGGAAGCGTATGAGAGCGCGGATCGAGTCGCTACGCGATCCCAGGGCGATCCGTCGCGATACAGCCGGGTTCACGGAATTCGATGGGGACTTGTGATGGCGAACACACGATCCACCACGTGATCGTCTCGTAACATTGCTCCATGTCTTCGACCGAACTGCCGTCCGTCCTCGCCACCTCTGTCGCGCCGAAAGTCGGTGCCGTCAGGGTGGCGGCGGGGGAGCGGCTGCGTTCGGTCGGGTTGCCCGGGATCACGCTGACGATCCGGTCGAGACCACCGGCCCGCGAGGGGCTGCCGTCCGCGCTGTATGTGCATGGGCTGGGCGGTTCCTCGCAGAACTGGTCGGCGCTGATGCCCCTCCTGGACGGCCTCGTGGACAGCGAGGCCGTTGATCTGCCGGGCTTCGGCGACTCACCGCCACCGGACGACGGCGACTACTCGGTGACCGGGCACGCGCGCGCGGTCATCCGCTATCTCGACTCGGCCGAGCGCGGTCCCGTGCACCTCATCGGGAACTCGATGGGCGGCGCGGTCACGACGCGCGTCGCGGCCGTACGTCCCGATCTCGTCCGGACGCTCACACTGGTGTCGCCCGCGCTGCCCGAGGTCCTGGTGCAGCGCTCGGCGGTGCCGACGGCGCTGCTGGCGCTGCCCGGGGTCGCGAACGCCTTCACCCGCTTCACCAAGGACTGGTCCGCCGAGCAGCGCGTACGAGGCGTCATGGCGCTCTGTTACGGCGATCCGACCATCGTGACCCCCGAAGCGTTCCGCAACGCGGTCGAGGAGATGGAGCGGCGGCTCGCCCTCCCGTACTTCTGGGACGCCATGGCGCGCTCGGCCCGCGGCATCGTGAACGCGTACACGCTGGGTGGCCAGCACCGGTTGTGGCGTCAGGCCGAGCGGGTGCTCGCGCCGACGCTGCTCATCTACGGCGGCCGTGATCAGCTCGTCTCGTTCCGCATGGCCCAGCGCGCGGCCCGGGCCTTCCGCGATTCCCGGCTGCTCACGCTGCCGGACGCGGGGCATGTGGCGATGATGGAGTACGCCGAGACCGTGGCCACCGCCATCCGGGAACTTCTGGCGGACACCGGCGAGTTGGCCGACGCCGACAGCGCGACGACCGGCACCATGAAGACCGGAACAACGAAGAGTGCGGGGAGCTGAGGCGGCGCGTGGGACGTCACAGCCGACGTGGGTCGGCCCGTAAGGGCGACACCGCCGACATCCCCGTGGTCGCGGGAGGCCGCCCGGAGCCGGCCACCGGCCGCCGCCGCGCTCCCTCCGGACCGCAACCCCAGCCGCAGCCGCCACCGACGAGGGGCGGCGGTCCCGGCACTCCGGCGGGTGGGGTACCTCGGCTGCCTGACGGGTGGGTGCCGCGCCCGGATGCGCAGGGGGTTCCGCGGTTCCCTGACGGGACGCCTGCGGGTGGAGTTCCGCGGTATGCGGACGGCACTCCGGCTCGTGGGGCTCCGCAGTACGCGGACGGCACTCCGGCGCATGGGGTTCACCGGCTGCCGGACGGTACGCCAGCTCATGGCGTACCTCGGTTTTCTGACGGTACGCCGGCTCATGGCGCCCCGCGGCTTCCTGACGGGACCCCCGCTCATGGCGTTCCGAGGTACCCCGATGGCACGCCTGCTCACGGTGTCCCCCAAGTCCGTGGTGCGCATCCCGAGCAGCGGGAATCCGGCGGTGGCTGGGGGGTGTTCAGCGGGGCGCCCGGGTACGGCGCGCCTCAGGGTGCGTACCCGGGGAGACCGGGCGCATCGCAGGCCGCGGGGCCCGGGCCCGCCATACCGCAGCAGCGGCAGGCGCCGCATTCTGCGCAGGGTCCCCGCCAGGACTACGTCGACGCCTTCGAGCGGGACGACGACGTCTTCGCGTCGCGTACCGGCGACCAGGCGCTCCGCTCGGGCCCGTACAACTCCGCCGTCGACTCCACCGACCGGTACCTCGACCCCGCGGAAACCGAGCACAAGGCGCCCTCGGAGCCCTATCTGCCGGATGCGCCCTCGGAGCCGTATCTGCCGGAGAAGGCCAAGGGCGGCAAGGGCTGGACCTTCACCGGGGTCGCGGCCGCCGCCGTCACCACCGTGCTCGCCGTTGTCGTGGCCGGGCAGGTGGTCACCGACGGGCGTGAGGACACCTCCGCGCGCCCGCCGGCCGCGGGCGGCGCGGACCGCGAAGCCAAGGACGCCGCGGCGCGCGGCGACACCAGGCCGACGCCTCCGTCCGAGGTGGAGGGCGCGACTCCGCCGTCGTACGCGCAATTGATGGCGAAGAAGTACCCGCTGGCCGCGAAGCTCAAGGGCGGCGGGGAATTCGAGGCGATCCGCGGTATCGACCAGGCGCCTGGCACGGGACAGAAGATCACCTACCGCGTCGACATCGAGAAGGGCCTCGGCCTCGACGGCATCCTCTTCGCGCAGGCCGTGCACAAGACCCTGAATGACGAACGGAGTTGGGCCCACGACGGGGCCCGTACCTTCGAGCGGATCTCCACCGGGCAGCCCGACTTCGTCATCACGCTGGCCAGCCCCGGCACCACGGCGGTCTGGTGCGCCAAATCGGGCCTGGACACCACCGTGGACAACGTCTCCTGCGACTCCGCGGCCACCGACCGCGTGATGATCAACGCGTATCGCTGGGCCCAGGGCGCCCAGACGTACGGCGACAAGATGTACGCGTACCGGCAGATGCTGATCAACCACGAGATCGGCCACCGGCTCGGCTACGGCCATGTGACCTGCGACAAGGACGGCGAACTCGCGCCCGTCATGCAACAGCAGAGCAAGTTCCTCGAGCACGACGGCATCCGGTGCCGGGCCAACCCCTGGCCGTTTCCCGGGGCTTGAGACGCTTGCGGCACGTACGCGATTGATCTCTTAGCGCGACGAAACGCGATCCGTACGGGAAAGTTACGACCGTTCACCCCTTTTGGTGGCGCGATGGACAACCGTCCATCGCGCCACGGTCATGTCCGCGTACGTTCGTCCCGCTGTGAGTCGCCGGGCAACGGCGGCTCCCCATACGGAAGATCAGGGGTGCACTCGTGCGCATCGGACTGCTTACGGAGGGTGGCTATCCATATCTGAGCGGTGACGCCAGGCTCTGGTGCGACCGGCTCGTACGCGGGCTCGGGCAGCACGAATTCGACGTCTACGCGCTCAGCAGGAGCGAGCGACAGCGGGACGAGGGCTTCGTCGAGCTGCCGCCCCAGGTCGGCCGCGTGCGCACGGCGCCGTTATGGAACGCGGGTGATGACGGCGTGGCGTATGGCCGCCGGGCGCGGCGGCGGTTCGCCGAGTGCTACGGGGAGTTGGCGGCGGCCGTCTGTGCGGGGAATGCCGTCATGGGGGGCACCGTCGGGTCGGCCTCCGGGGATGGCTCATTGGATGTGGCGGACCGTTTCGGCAGTGCGTTGTACGGGCTTGCCGAACTCGTCCGGGATGAGGGCGGCGGCCTGACCGGGGCCCTGCGTTCCGAAACCGCCGTACGCGCCCTCGAGAGCGCCTGCCGCGCGCCCGGCGCACTGCGCACGGCGCGCGGGGCGCGCGTACCGGATGTGCTCACCGTCGCCGATCGGATCGAGCGCACCCTGCGCCCCCTGTCGCTCGACTGGTACCACGAGCAGGACGGACTCGGCTCCGTCGACCTGTGCCACGCCACGTCCGGGGGAGCCGCGGCCCTGCCCGGGTTGCTGGCGCGGCACTTCTGGGGCGTGCCGCTGCTGGTCACGGAGTACGGCGTGCGGTTGCGGGCGCACTACTTGGACTCGCGCGAGGAGTCGGGGCCGGTGCGGGCGCTGCTCGCGGCGTTCCATGGCCGGCTCGCGGCCGAGATGTACCGGCAGGCCGCCCTCATCACGCCCGGCAACACGCACGCCCGCCGCTGGCAGGAGCGCTGCGGTGCCGACCGCGCCAAGCTCCGTACGGTCTATCCGGGCATGGAGGCGTCGCCCTTCTCGGAGGTGGGCGAGCGAGCGGACTGTGCCGATCCGGACACGCTGGTCTGGGTCGGGCGGATCGACCCCGACAAGGACCTCGTCTCGCTGCTGCACGCCTTCGCGGCGGTCCGCAAGGAACGGCCGAACGCGCGGCTGCGGATCATCGGCGCGCCTGTCGAGGGGCCGGCTGGGGCCGCGTATCGGGCGGACTGCAAGATGCTGGCCGCGCGGCTCTTCCCCGATGAGGAGGTGGGAGGCGTACGCGGCATCGGTGGCAGTCCGGGGGCGCCGGGGTCGTCTGTGTCGTTCGAGGAGATCGGCGGGCCGGAGGTGCCGAGCCTCGCGGAGGCGTACGCGGCCGGGGCCGTGGTTGTGCTGTCGAGCGTCGTCGAGGGCTTCCCGAACAGCCTTGTCGAGGCGATGTTCTGCGGGCGCGCCACGGTGTCTACGGACGTCGGCGCGGTCGTGGAGGTCATTGGCGGTACGGGTCTGGTGGTGCCGCCGCGCAATCCGCGGGCGCTCGCCGAGGCGTGCGTCGCCCTGCTGCGCGATCCCGCGCGCCGTGCACTCCTCGGCGCGGCGGCACGCGCGCGTGCCCTCGAACTGTTCACCGTCGAGCAGAACATCGCGGCGTTTCATGGCATTTACCTGGAGATCGTCTCGCACTGCCCGGTCCGCCGAGCCGCCACCGATGAACCGCTGCCCTTCGCGGTACCGGCCGAGGCCCATGTGCGGGCTCGCTGGGCCGAGTCCGGAGCCCGGGACGCGTTGGTGAGCGGTCCGCGGTGGGCCGTGGGGGCTGCGGGGACTGTGGCGAGGTTCGAGGCGGCGGGCGCGCGGCCGGGACCCGGGCCTGCGGGGACAGCGAGGTCCGAGGCGGCGGGCGCTCTGCCGGAATCCGGGGCTGCGGGTGCTCGGCTGGGTTCCGGGGCGGCGGGTGCTGCGGCGAAGTCCGGGGCGGCGGGCACGCGGCCGGGATCCGGGTCTGCGGGTGCTCTGCCGGGATCCGGGGCTGCGAGCGCTTGCCCTGAGTCCGGGGCGGCGAGCGCCGGTTCCGGCGCGGCTCAGGCGCCGGTTCCCGCTGGGAAGGGGACGCGATGAGCGGGCGCCAGCGCGACGTGGACCTGCCGGGGGCGCCCAGCGGTGCCGCTGTGCGGGATGTGGTCGCTTCCGACGAGGAGTGGCTGGTGACGGCTGGAGCGCCGAGCGCCCCGGATGTCCCGGGTGCGCGGGGTTCGTCGGACGAGTCCGGCGGCCGGGTCGCCGTGGACCCCGTGAAAGCGCTGATGCACCGTCACCGCGAGCTGTGCGACCGGGCCGTGGATCCGCTGGAGATCGCGGCCGGCTTGGAGGCGCACGGGGTGACTGACCGAACCGTGGCCCGCTTCCGGCACCGTGACGTGTTCTCGCTGGCCGAGGAGATCTACGCGCGCGTGCCCCGCGACGGCGAGACCAGTCCAGGGGTGCCTGCCGTCAAACTCCCCAAGGCGCAAGCAAGTTGGGCCGTCCTCGCCCTGCTGCCGGGCGCCGTATGCGCGGCGGCGGTGACCGGGCTGCGCCTCACCGAGGCCCGGCCGCACCTCGCCGCCACGGTCGCCGTCCTGGGCGTACTCGCCATCGCCCTGAGCCTGCGCCTGGCCCTTGGCCGCGGCCCTCTGCACACCCCGCACGCGTGGCGCACGACAAAGGGCACGCGCGCGTGGACGTGCTGGCTCCTCGCATACGCCCTCCTCGGTGACGGCCTGCTCGGCTCCGCCCTCACGGGTGGCCCGCACGGCTGGCCGAACGGTGACCTCGACAGTCCCTGGCCCGTACCCCTCGCGTCGCTGACGGCCCTCACCCTGTCCTGCGCCCCGGCGGCCTGGTGCGCCCACCTCTTCGCCGTACGCGCCCGGCGCAGACTGGCCGCCGGCCGAACTCTCAAGGAGTTCGCCGCCTCCGTACGCCCCCTGCTCTTGGGCGTGTTCGGGCTGTTCCTCTGCGCCCTGGGCGGACTGCTCGCACTGTGCGGGACGCTGCTGGACGAGCCCGCAGATCCCGCCGCGTACGCCGGAATCGGCGCCCTCGGCGCGCTCCTGCTGCTCGCCCGGCTGCTCACCGTGCACGGCTTCCGGCACGCCCCGGCCGTCGTACTGGCCGCCGCCGGTGCGGCCGAGGTGACGGCTGTGGCGAGCGTCTTCGCGGGCCGCCTGCCCGGCTGCTCGTTCCTCGCCGTTCCCATCGAGACCGTGGTCGGCGCATGGGGGCCCGGTGTTGTGCCGACCCTCGCATGCGGGGCCGCGGCGCTCGTACTCCTGGTCCACGCGACCAGGACCCTCGCCCGGGCCTCGGCCCACGCGCACCACGGTGGGACGCCGTGAACTGCACGCCGAGCCCGCCACCCGGCCTCCGTGCCGAGCCCGGCCCTCCCGCGGGGCCGACACCACGGGCCTCCCTGACGAACCATCGCACCACCCTTGAAGGAGACACGAGATGATCACCCTCCGTATCGGAGAATCCACCCCGGGAGCCGCCCGATGAGGGTGCTGCTGATCGGAGCCAACGGATTTCTGGGCCGGTACGTCGCCGACCGACTCCTCGCCGACCCGGCCGTGCAGCTCACCGCGCTCGGCCGGGGCGACGACGCGGATGTGCGGTTCGACCTCTCCAGCGGCAGCCCGGGCGCACTGACCCGCTTCCTGGACGCGGTGCACCCCGGCGTCGTCATCAACTGCGCTGGCGCCACCCGAGGCGGCGCCCGCGAACTGACCCGGCACAACACCGTCGCCGTCGCCACCATCTGCGAGGCCCTGCGCCGCAGCGGCTGCGGTGCGCGCCTCGTACAGATCGGCTGCGGCGCGGAGTACGGCCCCAGCCAGCCCGGTTCCTGCACGGCCGAGGACGCGACGCCGCGCCCCGGCGGCCCGTACGGCGTCAGCAAGCTCGCCGGAACCGAACTCGTCCTGGGCTCCGGCCTGGACGCCGTCGTCCTGCGGGTCTTCTCGCCCGCCGGGCCCGGGACACCCGCCGGCTCGCCCCTCGGCCGCCTCGCCGAGGCCATGCGCCGCGCCATGCAGTCCGGCGACGGCGAACTGAAGGTGGGCGGACTCGGCATCCAGCGCGACTTCATCGACGTACGCGATGTCGCGCGCGCCGTCCATGCCGCCTCCCTCTCCGCCGCACAGGGCGTCATCAACATCGGCTCCGGACGTGCCGTACGCCTCCGGGACGCCGCCGCCGTCCTCGCGCGCGTGGCCGGCTACGGCGGTGCGCTGCACGAACTCGACGCCCCGCCCGGAATCGTCAGGCCGTCCATCGGCCACCCCCGCTCCGAATCCGAGCACACGGCCCCGGCCGCGTACCCCTATCCCGACGGCTGCGGCAGCTGGCAGCAGGCCGATGTGCGCACCGCACGCGACCGGCTCGGCTGGCGGCCCCGGATCCACCTCGAAGAGTCCCTCGCCGATATCTGGATGGAGGCGGCATGCCGCATCTGACCCGCACCGCGGTAGGCACCGCGAGCACCGACATACGCTTAGGCTTCGGCGTCCCCGGCTATGCACACCCCCTCGTCGCCCCTCTCGAATGGGGCCAACTCACCCGCCCCGGCACCCCCTTGCACTGGGTCGTCCTCAACGTCGCCGACGGTCCCGGCATCCGGCCCGACCCGCACTGCCTCGCCGCGGCGGGGCGACTGCGCAACGCGGGCGTCCGGGTCCTGGGACACCTCGATGTGAGATACGGCGCACGCACCTTCGGTGAGCTGATATCGGACGCGCACCGGTATCTCGACTGGTACCGCGTCGACGGCTTCTATCTGGACCGCTGTCCCACGGACCGGACAACGCTCCCCGAGATGAGCCGTACGGCTACAACCCTGCGCGCCTTCCTCGGCGAGGGCCATATAGTCCTCGGACACGGCTCCCACCCGCATCCCGGATATGCCGAATTCGCCGACCAGTTGGTGACCTTCTGCGGCCCCTGGAGCGAATACCGCTGGTCGCAGGTGGCGGAGTGGACCGCCGACCACCCGCCCCAGCGCTTCTGCCACTTCGTGCACAGCGTGCCCCGCGGGCATCTCGACGAGGCGCTGCGCATAGCTCGCTGGCAGGGCGCCTCGACGATCTACTTCACCGACCGCACGGACCGCGGCGGCCGGGTCGACCCCTGGGCGACCATGCCCGGCTACTGGGACGAAATCGTCTCGCGGGTCGGAACGGGTGTCTCGGAATGAAGAGGGGCGTGGCAGTGTTACGCGAAGAACAACCGTAGTGATTGACCGACCAACGGAGTCCCCGTGTCGCTGCCACCCCTGGTCGAGCCCGCTTCTGAGCTCACCGTAGACGAGGTCCGCAGGTACTCCCGCCACCTGATCATCCCCGACGTGGGGATGGACGGGCAGAAGCGGCTGAAGAACGCCAAGGTGCTCGCCGTAGGCGCCGGCGGCCTGGGCTCGCCGGCCCTCATGTACCTGGCCGCGGCGGGCGTCGGCACGCTCGGCATCGTGGAGTTCGACGAGGTCGACGAGTCGAACCTGCAGCGTCAGATCATCCACAGCCAGGCGGACATCGGCCGCTCCAAGGCCGAGTCGGCCCGCGACAGCGTGCTCGGCATCAACCCGTACGTGAACGTGGTCCTCCACGAAGAGCGGCTCGAGGCCGAGAACGTGATGGACATCTTCAGCCAGTACGACCTGATCGTCGACGGCACCGACAACTTCGCGACCCGCTACCTGGTCAACGACGCGTGCGTGCTCCTCAACAAGCCGTACGTCTGGGGCTCGATCTACCGCTTCGACGGCCAGGCCTCCGTCTTCTGGTCCGAGCACGGCCCCTGCTACCGCTGCCTCTACCCGGAGCCCCCGCCGCCGGGCATGGTCCCCTCCTGCGCCGAGGGCGGCGTCCTCGGTGTGCTGTGCGCGTCCATCGGCTCCATTCAGGTCACTGAGGCGATCAAGGTCCTCACCGGCACCGGCGAACCGCTGGTCGGCCGCCTGATGATCTACGACGCTCTGGAGATGCAGTACCGCCAGGTCAAGGTCCGCAAGGACCCCAACTGCGCGGTCTGCGGCGAGAACCCCACCGTCACCGAGCTCATCGACTACGAGGCCTTCTGCGGCGTCGTCTCCGAGGAGGCCCAGGAGGCGGCCGCCGGCTCGACGATCACTCCCAAGCAGCTCAAGGAGTGGATCGACAACGACGAGAAGATCGAGATCATCGACGTCCGCGAGATCAACGAGTACGAGATCGTCTCGATCCCCGGCGCCAAGCTGATCCCGAAGAACGAGTTCCTCATGGGCACCGCCCTGGAGACCCTGCCGCAGGACAAGAAGATCGTCCTGCATTGCAAGACGGGTGTCCGCAGTGCGGAAGTCCTCGCCGTGCTCAAGTCCGCCGGTTTCTCCGACGCGGTGCACGTCGGTGGCGGCGTGATCGGCTGGGTCAACCAGATCGAGCCCGAGAAGCCGGTGTACTAGACGCTGGCTCAGGCTGTACGGAAAGGGGTCCGGCACCGGGTGTGCCGGGCCCCTTCCTGTTGTTTTAGCTTCTGTAGCCGGGGCTACGACTCGCAGACCTTCCCGTCCTCCGGCACCTTCCCGTCCAGCAGGTACGCGTTCACCGTGCCGTCCACGCAGGAGCTGCTCCCGTACGCCCCATGCCCCTCGCCCTTCCAAGTGAGCTCGATACCAACGTCCTTGCCCAGTTCGTCCGCCATCTTGCGGGCACCCTCGTACGGTGTCGCCGGGTCGCCGGTGTTGCCCACGACCAGGACGGGATCCGCTCCGGGCGCGCTGACCTCCGGGGTCTCGTGCTGACCGGCCACCGGCCAGTTGTGGCACCAGCCGGCCGTGTCCCAGCCCATGAACTCGCCGAACACGGGCGAGATCTTCCGGAACTGAGGGAGCAGCTTCTTGGTCTCCTCGGGCGTCGGCCGCTCCTTGTCGTCCAAGCACGATATGACCCGTTGTGAATGCGTCGTCGTGCCGTAACGGCCTGTCGCGTCACGCTCGTTGTAATTGTCGGCGAGGGCCAGCAGCTCCGAACCGTCACCCTGCTCCGCCGCATCCAGTGCGCTGGTGAGGCCGGCCCAGGTCTGCTCGCTGTAGAGCGGCAGCACGATGCCGGTGAGGGCCAGCGTCTGAGTGAGCTTGCGGCCGCTCGATGTCGGCAGCGGCTCGGCGTCGATCCTCTTCAACAGGTCAGCGATCTTCTGGGAGCCCTCTTCGGGGTCCTGGCCGGTGGACTTGAGGTAGTTGTCCAGGGCGCGCTGGAAACCGCGCGTCTGGTTCTTGGCATGGCCGACCGTGCCCGCGCTCGGGTCGACGACCGCGTCCAGCACCAGTCGGCCCACGTTCTTGGGGAACAAGTGGGCGTAGACACCGCCCAGTTCAGTGCCGTACGAGATGCCGAAGTAGTGCAGCTTCTGGTCGCCCAGCACGTGCCGCATCAGGTCCATGTCGCGGGCTGTGTCGGTCGTCGAGACATGTGCCATGAGGGGGCCCGCCGCCTCCTCGCAGCCCTTACCGAAGTCGGCGGAGTCCTTGAGGTACGAGGCCTCCTCGGCCGCGGTGTCCGGCGTGGAGTCGACCGACTCGGCGGCTTGGATCTCCTTGTCGCTGCGACAGCGCACGCCCTCGCTGGCCGCGACTCCGCGCGGGTCGAAGCTCACCAGGTCGTACCGCTCCTGCAGTTTGGACGTCAGCGCCGCGTACGACGGCATCGTGGAGATACCCGAGCCACCGGGGCCGCCGAAGTTGAACAGCAGCGAGCCGATGCGAGAGTCCTCGTCTGTCGCCTTAGCGCGGATCAGAGCTATACCGATCGTCTCGCCCGTCGGCTTCTCCCAGTCCAGCGGGACTTTGAGCGTCGAGCACTGCCAGTCTTCGCCCGGCGCGGGGCCGTCCGAAGTGGCCTTGCAGCTGCCCCAGTCGAGCTTCTGTGAGGTGAGCGAGGCCGGAAGCTCCCCCGTCGGGCCTGACGGCGCCGCGGTCGGTGGGGCGCTGGCCTTTCCGTCGTCTTTGCCCTCGTCGGACGAGCCGCCACCGCACCCCGCCGCAAGCCCGGTGACCAGCACCGCGGCAGCGGCCAGTGCCGTGGATCGTACGAAACGCACCATGTGCCCCTTACCCCCTCGCAAGTCATCCGCACGAGCCGCGAATGACGGTCCGGCAATAGTAGGCAGACCGCGATTCAAGCCGCGTAAGCCTGTGGATAACCCTGTGACCTGCGTTTTTAGGAGCAAACCAGCCCAGTCGACGGAACTCTGCCGTCCAGCAGATAGCCGTTCACGGCGTCACGCACGCACTTGTTCCCGCTGCCGTACGCACCATGCCCCTGGCCTCGATACGTCAACTCGACGCCGACGCCCTTGCCCAGCTCGTCCGCCATCCTGCGGGCGCCCTCGTACGGGGTGGCAGGGTCGCCGGTGTTGCCGATCACCAGGATCGGTGCCGATCCGGGGGCGCTCACGTCCGGGTCGTCGGCGGCTCCCGACACGGGCCAGTCCGTGCAGCCGAGCAGACTCCACGCCACATAGTCGCCGAACAGGGGAGAGGCCGCGCGGAACTGCGGAAGCTTCGCCTCTACTTCGGCGGTGGTGTAACGCGCCTTGTTGTCCGCGCAGTTGATGGAGACGTTGGCGGCGACGCTGTTGCTGTATTCGCCGTTCTCGTTCCGTCCGTTCAGCGCGTCGGACAGCAGCATCAGAACCGTGCCGTCACCGGCGTACGCCTGCTGGAGCCCATCAGTGAGGTACTGCCAGTAATCCCGAGAGTAGAGCGCCTGCAGGATGCCGCTGGCGGCGATGGACTGGGTCAGCTCGCGCGGGAAGACGCCCGGGACCGGCCGGCTGTCGAGGTCCTTGAGCAGTCGGGCGATCCGGTCCTTGACGTTCTGTGCGGTGTCGCCGATCGGGCATGCGTCCTGCTTCGAGGCGCAGTCCTCGGCGAAGTTGTCGAGCGCGAGCTGGAATCCCTTGGCCTGCCCGAGCGAACCCTCCTCCGGGTTCCGCGTCGGGTCCACGACTGCGTCGAAGACGGCCCGTCCCACGTTCTTGGGGAACAAGTGGGCGTAGACACCGCCCAGTTCGGTGCCGTACGAGATGCCGAAGTAATGCAGCCGGTCATCGTCGAGGACCTGCCGCATCAGGTCCAGATCGCGGGCCGCGTCGGTGGTGCGCACGTGCGGAAGGAGACTTCCGGAGTTCTTCTCGCAGGCCGAGTTAAACGCTTTCGTGTCTTCCAGGAGCGCTCTCTCCTCGGGGGCGTTGTCGGGGGTGGCGTCCTGCTGGAGGTACTCGTCGAGCCGTTCATCACTCTGGCACTCCACGCCCGCGCTGCCGCCGACCCCGCGCGGGTCGAAGCTGACCAGGTCGTAGCGGGTGCGCAGGTGCGCGAACTCCTTGGCGAACGCGGGCAGGGTGGCCACTCCCGAGGACCCGGGGCCGCCGAAGTTGAAGATCAGTGAGCCGATCCGATTCGCTCTGGTGCCGCTGGTCTCCGCCCGGATCAGCGCGAGCCCGATCGTGGCTCCTTCGGGCTCGTCCCAGTCGAGGGGCACCTTCAGCGTCGCGCACTGCCACTTGTCGCCGTTCGGCAGAGCGGACGGGGCCTCTCCGCCTCCCTGGGCCTTGGACGGTGCCGGGCAGTCCTTCCAGCTCAGCTCCTGCGCTGCCAGGTCCTCGTCCTTGTCGCCGGAGCCACTGTCACACCCGGCGAGTGTCACGGACAGCACAAGGACGGCGGCCAGGGCAGCGGCGCGCAGCCGGGAAGGATTCGGCATGCTCCCATCCTGAGGCCGCGGGGGACGAGGCGCTCGGGGCGCAGGCTGTGCGGGTGAGCGGATGGATGTGCCGTCCAGGGTCGTCGGTGACGAGCGACATGCCTAGGGCACGATGCGCCGGGCAGGCCCTATAGCGCGCCCTTACGTGTCAGATGGTTGAAGAACAGCCACCCGGGCAGCACCGGCAGCCACAGCGTGAGCAGCCGGTAGAGCAGCACCGCGGGCGCCGCGACCTCCTTGGGCAGACCGACGGCGATCAGGCCGAACGTGAGGGTCGCCTCGACCGCGCCCACGCCACCGGGCGTCGGGGCGGCTGAGCCCAGCGCGTTGCCGGCGAGGAAGACGACGGCGACGCTGGCGAGGCTGAGCGTGGGCGTGTTCTCGCTGCCGAACGCCCGGATCGACGCGTCCAGGCACATCACGAAGCAAGCCGTCAGCAGCACCATGCCGCCGATACCGGTGATGAGCTTCTGCGGTCGCTGGAGCACGTCGAGCATGCGGGGCACGACACCCGCGAAAAGCGACCGCACGCGCGTGACGACGAATTTCCGCAGGAACGGAATCGAGGTCATCACCAGCACCAGCACCGCGACCGTCAACAGACCTGCGATCACCGTGCGCGACGGCGACAGCGATGGTGTCTTCTCCGTGCCCGTCAGATAACCGAAGGCGAGCAGCAGCAGGATGTGGCTGCCCAGGCCGAACAGCTGTGAGGCGCCGACGCTCGCGACCGCCAGGCCCGGCCGCACTCCCGCGCGCTGCAGGAAGCGCGTGTTGAGGGCGACACCGCCCACCGCCGCGGGCGCCACGATCTTCACGAAGGACCCGGCGACCTGCGCCGCGACGGTCCGTAGGAAGGGCACCCGCTCGGGCACGAAGCCCAGCAGGCTCATGGCTGCCGCGAAGTAGCTCAGCGCCGAGAAGAGCACGGCCGCGGCGACCCAGCCCCAATCGGCATTGTCGAAGATCGTGCCGAACTCGAAGTGCGTGAGCTGCGACAGCAGGAAGTACGCGCCGATGGCACCGGCGATGAAGCTGATCAGCGTGCGCGGCCGGATGCGCTCAAGGCGGGCCGGCTCGACCGGCGCCTGCGGCCTGATCAGCAGCACCTGGTGGCGGATCTGGGTGAGCAGATCCTCCTCGCGTGCCTCCTCCAGAGCCTCGTCGATCGCCCGCTTCTCAGAGCGCTTCTCGGCCCGTACGGCCTTCTTGTCGGGCTTTTCGAGTACGACGGGCCCGGTGGCTTCCTCAGCCTCCTCGTGTGCGCGCCCCGGCCTGGCATGCCGAGAGGCCTCCAGCACGGCCTCACGCTCCCGCTGAGCCCGCTCCCGGGCCAGTTTTCGCAGCGTCGCACGTGTGGCGCGCGTCAGCGCGATGGGCTGCAGCATCGGCAGGCAGTCGGCGACCGTGTCGGGGCCGAGCACCTCGACCGCCGAGGCCACCGCACGCTCCGCGCCGACCCGCAGCGCCAGCGTGGTCACCAGCTGGGCGATGTCCATGCGCAGCAGCAGCTCACCAGCCGCGATCTCGCCGCCGCGCAGATCGGTGAGGATCACCGTGCCGGAACGATCCACCCGAATCGCGTCGCCGGCCAGCCTGCGGTGCGCGATGCGCCGCGACTGCAACGCCTGCACCTGATGCCAGGTGTCGCGCAGCAGCTCGTCGGTGATCTCCTCGTCCGGCAGCGAGTCCAGGGTGCGCCCGCCCGTGTGCTCGTAGACGAGCATCACGGCGTCCGGGCCCAGTTCGGAGGTGGCGATCAGCTTGGGCGCGTTGGCTCCGGCCGCGATCGCCGCGTACGCGAGAAGCGCCTCCTGCTCCAGCGCCTGGCGCAGCGACTGGAGGCTGCGGCGCGTGGTGATGCCCCGCAGCGTCAGACGCCGCCACACGCGGTAGAAGAAGCCCTGCGCCTGCTGCTCACGGTCGACCACCGTGACGTCCAGCGGCCGGCCGTCCTCCAGCGTCACGAAGTACCGCCGCCCCCGGTCGCCGCCTTCGGCGGACTCCGGTGTCTCCTCGCGGGAGGCGCTCACCGGGTGGAAGCCGACATGCCGCAGGCCCGCCATCAGCGTCCGCCCCGTGGGCCGAACGTTCGGTGAGCCGACCGCGTACAGCGTCCCGTACGCCACGCTCCAGCCGATCAGCACCGTCAGGATGATCGAGAAGGGTGTCGTGTAGCCGGTGACCAGCATGGAGAAGGCGTCGAGCAGCAGTACCACCCACAGCACCGCACGCCAGCGTGGCCGCCGTGCCATGCCGACCGCTGTCATGTATGCGATGACCGGTGCGAGATAGCCGTGCACCGGGTCGGTGAGCGCGTGGATGTCTTGCGGCAAGGGCTGCGTGAGCGCCTTCTTGATCGAGTCCGGGGCGGCCTCGGCGACCCACAGATCGGTGGCGAGCGTCACCCCGTGCGCGAGGACGGCGGCCAGGACACCATCGGCGATACGCAGTCCGTCCCGCTTGATCAGCCGCTCGATGGCGAAGGCGACCGGCACCAGGAGGATCGCGATGCTCGACGCGAGACCCGCGACCTCGCTCAGCAGGTCGGGCGCCTCGTCGGTGCCCTTGTTGATGTCCTGGGCGAGTCCTGACGTCGTGCCGTGCGCGAACGCGGCGATCCCCAGCACCACCGCGACCGCGAGGATGCCCACCAGGAGGCGCATCAGATCGGAGGGACGGTGCACGCGCGCGGGGAGCAGTGGTTCGTCCCCCTCGACCGCTTCGGAGTGGGCGTCGTCGGCTTCGGGGTCCGGGGCGTCGGCGGCCGGGACGTCCTTCTTCTTGTTCGCGTTGTTCGCGTCCGAGGTGCGTTCGCCCTTCTTGTGCGCGTCCGAGGTGTGCTCGTCCGGCTCGTCGACGGTGTCCGGGCGCGACGAAACCTCAGCGGTGCCCTTCGCGTCTTCGGCGTGCGCACCCTGCTGTTTCATCGTCTCTTCTTGATCTCGTATCACCGGTCACCGCCCGCATGATGGTGGCACGCCCCACCGACACGGAGGGGCATCAGGGGGCAGTGCGGGGGCGCACAGTCTGCCCGAAGTGCCGCTCCCGGGCGAGGTTTACGCCTGGTCACCGCCCCGTCACGTTGTCGGTGGGGTGCGGCAGGATGGGGCGGATGAGCGAGGAGAGCCTTCCGGCGGACGCCCTGCCGGACTACGCGGAACGAGTCCTTGAGGTCGCCGAGCTGATCCCGCCCGGCCGCGTCATGACGTACGGGGACATCGCCGAGTGGCTCGGGGAAGGGGGGCCGCGTCAGGTCGGCCGCGTGATGGCCCTCTACGGAGGAGCCGTTCCGTGGTGGCGGGTCATACGCGCGGACGGCGTACTGCTCCAAGGGCACGAACTGCAAGCCCTCGGCCACTACCAGGCGGAGGGCACGCCTCTGAAGGAGGCGAGCAGAGCCTCCGAGGGCCACCTGCCGCGCGTCGACATGAAGCGAGCGCGGTGGGACGGCGAGCATCGCGCAGAACATCACACTTGACAGCTTCCGCCATCGGACGCCCAAACGGGGGATCAGCAGCCTGTACGGGGGAAATTGGGCACGTCCGTGGCATGGCGTACGTTCGTGATGCGGGGGGCAGAAGCGCCCTGAGGGATGGGAGGGAAGAAGCGGAAGCCCTCCTTCCGCTGTTCTCGCGGGCGTAGCGTCAACGGCGCGCATCCCCCTCACCACGCGGCCACCGCCGCCCACCCGCGGCAGTAAGCCAACCAGCACACCCACCAGGACCGGCGAACCACGTGAGCTCCTCTTCCTCCACCAGGCGCCTGTCGCACCACCAGGGGCGGCAGGGGAACCGTGGCGCTTACCGACTGGTGCGTACCCCACCGGTCCAGGTGGATCCCCCTCTGCTTGACGCAGCGCAGCGGGCGGTGGTTGACCACAAGGGGGGCCCGCTGCTCGTTCTCGCAGGTCCGGGCACCGGAAAGACGACAACACTCGTGGAGTCCGTGGCCGCCCGGATCGGGCGCGGCACGGACCCCGAGCGGATCCTGGTGCTGACGTTCAGCCGCAAGGCCGCCGTCGAGTTGCGTGACCGCATGGCGCTGCGCATAGGAGCGGCCCGCGCGCCCCAGGCGACGACGTTCCACTCCTTCTGCTACGCCCTGGTCCGCGCCCACCAGGACAGCAACCTGTTCGTGGAGCCGCTGCGGCTGCTCTCCGGCCCCGAACAGGACGTGGCCGTGCGGGAACTCCTCGCCGGCCAGCCCGACCTCGAGCGGCTCGGCCTCGCCCATGTGCGCTGGCCGGACGAGCTGCGCGCCTGTCTGACGACGCGCGGCTTCGCCGACGAGGTCCGCGCGGTGCTCGCCCGCAGCCGCGAACTGGGGCTGGGTCCAGACGCGCTGGACTCGTTCGCCTCCCGCATCGGGCGCCCGGACTGGCGCGCCGCGGCAACCTTCCTCGCCGAGTATCTCGACGTTCTCGATATGCAAGGAGTGCTCGATTACGCGGAACTGGTGCACCGCGCGGTGCTGCTCACCCGCCGCCCCGAGGTCGCCGCACGGCTCGCCGCGCAGTACGACGCCGTCTTCGTCGACGAGTACCAGGACACCGATCCGGCGCAGGTACGGCTCCTGCACGGGCTCGCGGGCAATCGAGAGGGGCAGCCCGCAGGGCTTCCGCAGAAGGGCGGTGGTGGGCGAGGGGCCGGCCGCACCCTTGTCGCCTTCGGCGACCCCGACCAGTCGATCTACGCGTTCCGGGGCGCCGACGTGAACGGCATCCTGGAGTTCCCGGAGGCATTCCCGCGCGCGGACGGCACTCCCGCGCCGGTCGAGGTCCTGAGGACGTCACGCCGGTCGGGCGCCGGGCTGCTGGCCGCCACGCGCCTGGTGACTCGCCGCATGCCTCTGACCCGCCTCCCGGCGGAGAAGGTCCGCGCCCACAGGGAGCTGACTCCCGTAGGGGACGGTGGCCGCGTCGAGGTCTACACGTACCCGACCCCCGGCACAGAGGTGGACAACATCGCCGACATCCTTCGCCGCGCCCACCTGGAGGACGGCGTGCCCTGGGGCGAGATGGCCGTCCTGGTACGCGCCGGGCACCGCACCATCCCGACCGTCCGCCGCACCCTCACCGCGGCCGGCGTCCCCCTCGACATAGACGGCGATGACCTCCCCCTGCGCCATGAACCAGCGGTGGCGCCCCTGCTGACGGCTCTCAAGGCGGTGGCCGAGGCGGCACTTCGGGACGGAGCCGGGGCAAGCGAGCGGGCCGGAGCCACAGCCGAGGCGGGCGCCGACGGAGACGGGGCTGTTGTGGGAAATGACACCCCCGCGCGCGCGGACACCGTCACCGCTGCTCCCACCGACGATGCCCCGGAGCCGGAGCCGGAGCCGGAGCCGGAGCCGGAGCCGGAGCCGGAGCCGGAGCCGGAGCCGGAGCCCGGGGCTGGGCCTGGGGCCGCCGTCGCTTCGGAAGCGCCCTGGCTCGACACCGAGACCGCGCTCACCCTCCTCGCCTCCCCGCTGGCCGGTATGGACGCCGCCGATCTGCGCCGCCTGGGCCGTGCGCTGCGCGAGGAGGAGCGCGCCGGGGGCAACCTCGTCCCGCCGCCCTCGGACGAGTTGCTGGCACGGGCACTGGCCGAGCCGGAGCGGCTGGTCGCACACGACCCCTCGTACGCGCGCGGAGCCCAGCGTCTGGGCGCCCTCCTGCGCAAGGCCCGTGAGCGCCTCGCCGGCGGCGGCACGGCCGAAGAGGCGCTCTGGGAGCTGTGGGACGGCACACCGTGGCCTCAGCGCCTGGAGCGGGCCGCCCGGCGCGGCGGCGCGGCAGGGCGCAACGCGGACCGCGACCTCGACGCCGTGTGCGCGCTGTTCGCGACGGCTGCACGCTCCGAGGAACGCACGGGTGACCGCGGCGCCCTCAACTTCCTGGAGGAGATCGAGGCCGAGGACATCGCCGCCGACACGCTCAGCCGCAGGGCCGTACGCCCCGAGGCCGTACGCCTGATGACGGCTCACCGTTCCAAGGGCCTTGAATGGCGCCTGGTCGTCGTCGCGGGCGTACAGGAGGGACTGTGGCCGGACCTGCGCCGCAGAGGCTCCCTCCTGGAGGCCGACCGCATCGGACGCGACGGCCTCGCCGAACCGCTCACCCCCGGAGCACTGCTCTCCGAAGAACGCCGCTTGTTCTACGTGGCCGCTACGCGCGCGCGTGAACGTCTCGTCGTCACCGCCGTGAAGGCCCCCGCCGACGACGGCGACCAGCCGTCCCGTTTCCTCACCGAACTCGGCGTCGAACCCAAGGACGTCACCGGCCGGCCCCGCCGTCCTCTGTCGGTCGCCGCCCTGGTCGCCGAGCTGCGCGCCACGATCGTCGACCCCCGCGTCTCGGACACTCTCAGGGAGGCCGCAGCCCGCCGTCTGGCCCGGCTCGCCGCGCTCGGCGACGAGGACGGCCGCCCTCTCGTGCCGTCCGCGCACCCCTACCGCTGGTGGGGCATGTACGAGCCGACCGAGAGCAAGGTCCCGCTGCGCGACCGCGACCAGCCCGTCGTGCTCTCCGGGAGCGCCCTCGACCAACTCGCCAACACCTGCGCCCTCCAGTGGTTCCTCGGCCGCGAGGTGAAGGCCGACGCCCCCGCGACCGCCGCCCAGGGCTTCGGCAATGTGGTGCACGTCCTGGCCGACGAGGTCGCCTCCGGACGCAGTCCCGCCGACCTCGCCGTCCTCATGGAGCGCCTCGACTCCGTGTGGAACGCGCTCGCCTTCGACGCGCCCTGGAAGTCGGCGCAGGAGAAGGAGCACGCGCGCGTGGCGCTCGAACGCTTCCTGAAGTGGCATGTGCTGGACCGTGCGGGCCGTACGCCGGTGGCCAGCGAGCACGACTTCGACGTCACCCTCGAAGCGGGCTCCTACGAAGTGCGCATCCGCGGCTCCATGGACCGCGTCGAGCGGGACACCGAAGGCCGCGCCTACGTAGTCGACTTCAAGACCGGCAAACAGGCACCGACCGCCGCCGACGTGGCCCACCATCCCCAACTCGCCGTCTACCAGCTCGCCGTACGCGAGGGCGCCGTCGACGAGGCCTTCGCAGGCGAGCGCCCCGAGCCTGGCGGCGCCGAACTCGTCCAGCTCCGCCAGGGCGCCCCCAGGAAGGACGGCGGCGAGACCCTGCCCAAGGTGCAGGCCCAAGAGCCCCTCTCCGGGGAGTGGATCGGCGACCTCCTCGCCACCGCCGCGGGCAAGGTCCTCGACGAGCGGTTCACACCGACCACAGGACAGCACTGCACGCACTGCGCATTCCGGGCATCGTGCAGCGCACGTCCCGAGGGACGCCACGTGGTCGAGTAAGCCCGCACCCTCAGGCGCCGCGTCGTCAAGCGAGAGCGGGAGTGACAAAGCGCACCACGTGTGCTGACCAGCGCATCCTCCGGCCCGGCGGCCGATGCGCACCCCGCTGTCAGTGGCCGCGGCTAGCCTCTCTGAGGTGCCCGCACGTATCACCGATCCCGAGCAGCTCAAGGAGCTCCTCGGCATCCCGTTCACCCCGGAGCAGACGGCCTGCATCACCGCACCGCCCGCCCCGCAGGTGATCGTGGCCGGAGCCGGCTCCGGCAAGACCACGGTGATGGCCGCGCGCGTGGTGTGGCTGGTCGGCACCGGGCAAGTAGCCCCCGAACAGGTCCTCGGCCTGACATTCACCAACAAGGCGGCCGGCGAACTGGCCGAGCGCGTACGCAAGGCCCTGATCAGGGCAGGCGTCACCGACCCCGATGTGATCGACCCGGACAATCCGCCTGGCGAGCCCGTCATCTCCACGTACCACGCCTTCGCGGGCCGCCTCCTGACCGACCACGGCCTGCGCATCGGCCTCGAACCCACCGCCCGCCTCCTCGCCGACGCCACCCGCTACCAGCTCGCCGCCCGCGTCCTGCGCGAGGCCCCAGGGCCCTACCCGGCGCTCACCCGCTCCTTCCCCGACCTGGTCAGCGACCTCCTCGCGCTCGACTCCGAACTCGCCGAACACCTCGTACAGCCCGAGCAGCTGCGCGCGTACGACGCCGCGTTGCTGCGCGATCTGGAGAGCGCCAAACTCACCAACGCCGACCTGCGCAAGGTCCCGGAGACGGCAGCCGCACGCCGCGAACTGGCCGAACTGGTGGGCCACTACAGGGCGGCCAAGCGTGAACGCGACCTCCTCGACTTCGGAGACCAGATCGCCCTCTCCGCGACGCTCGCCCGCACCCGGCCCGAGGTCGGCGACATCCTGCGCGACGAGTTCCGGGTGGTCCTGCTCGACGAGTACCAGGACACGTCGGTCGCCCAACGCATCCTCCTGGCGGGCCTGTTCGGCGGCGGCACCGGCCATCCCGTGACGGCCGTCGGCGACCCCTGCCAGGCGATCTACGGCTGGCGCGGCGCTTCCGTCGCCAACCTCGACGACTTCCCCGAGCACTTCGCGCACGCCGACGGCCGCCCCGCGACCCGCCAGGCTCTCAGCGAGAACCGCCGCAGCGGCGGCCGGCTCCTCGACCTCGCCAACGGCCTCGCGGAGCCCCTGCGCGCCCGGCACACGGGCGTGGAGGCCCTTCGCCCCGCCCCCGGTGCCGAACGCGACGGCATGGTGCGCTGCGCGCTGCTGCGCACCCACGCCGAGGAACTGGACTGGCTCGCCGACTCCATCGCCCATCTCGTACGCACCGGAAAGGCGCCCGGCGAGATCGCCGTCCTGTGCCGCACCGCGACCGACTTCGCCGAGATCCAGGGCGCACTCGTCGCCCGCGACATCCCCGTCGAGGTCGTCGGTCTCTCCGGGCTGTTGCACCTCCCTGAAGTCGCCGACCTCGTCGCCGTCTGCGAGGTCCTCCAAGACCCGGGGGCCAACGCCTCCCTGGTCCGCCTCCTCACCGGCCCGCGCTGGCGCATCGGCGCCCGCGACCTCGCCCTCCTAGGGCGCCGCGCCCGGCTTCTCGTGTCCCACGCGCGCGTGGGCGCCGACGACGACCCGGACCGCAGGCTCGCCGCGGCCGTCGAGGGCGTCGACCCGGCCGAGGTGATTTCGCTCGCGGACGCCCTCGACACCTTCCTGGAGACTCCGTTGGGGGGCGACGGGGACGACGACGGGCTGCCCTTCTCGCCGGACGCCCGCGTGCGGTTCGCCCGGCTTGCCACCGAACTGCGCGACCTGCGCCGCTCGCTGGCCGACCCCCTGATGGACGTCCTACACCGCGTCCTCGCCACCACCGGCCTGGAGGTGGAACTCTCCGCGTCCCCGCACGCCCTGGCCGCCCGCCGCCGGGAGACCCTCTCCAACTTCCTCGACATCGCAGCCTCCTTCGCCGCCAACGACAACGAGGCCACCCTCCTCGCCTTCCTGGGCTTCCTGCGCACAGCCGCCCAATACGAGAAGGGCCTCGACAACGCCCTTCCAGGCGGCGAGAACACCGTCAAGGTGCTCACCGCCCACAAATCCAAGGGCCTGGAGTGGGACGTCGTCGCGGTCCCCGGACTGGTCACCGGCACGTTCCCCAGCACCCAGGGCCGCGAGAAATGGACCGCCCAGGGCAAGGTCCTGCCCCACGAACTACGCGGCGACGCCGACACACTGCCCGACATCGACGCCTGGGACTCCAGAAGCATGAAGGCCTTCCACGAGGCCATGAAGGACCACCAGCACACCGAGGAACTCCGCCTCGGCTACGTCACATTCACCCGCCCCCGCTCCCTGCTCCTCGGCTCCGGCCACTGGTGGGGCCCCTCCCAGAAGAAGCCCCGCGGACCGTCCGGCTTCCTGCAGGCCCTGTACGAGCACTGCGCGGCCGGACACGGCGAGATCGAGGCCTGGGCGGACGAACCCGAAGAGGGCGAGGAGAACCCGGCGCTTCACGAGGCCACCGGCGATCACGCCTGGCCTCTCCCGCTGGACGACGCGGCACTGGCCCGCCGACGAGCAGCCGCGGCAACGGTGCTGACCTACCTGGAGTCCGAGCACTCCCACGAGGCCGCCCACCCGTCGGCGCACGACGCCCAAGCCCCGTACGATGATCCGGACTGGCCCCCTCCGCCCGAGGAGGACGAACCCCCTTACGGGGACGGTGACTTCACCGGCGAGGCTCCGTATACCGATGACACTCCATACGCGGACGAGGCTCCGTACGACGACGAGGCCATCCCTGAAGACACCGCATTCGCGGACGGACTCTACGGAGAAGCGGACCGACTCTACGGAGAAGCCGAATTCGCGGACGAGCCCCCGGGCACCCCGGCGTCACGGCCCCAGAACCGACCCAGGATCCCGCGCCCCACGCCTGCCCCCGACGCCCGCCCGCACCCAAATGAGACCGCGCCCCTCATCCCCGAGGAAGCCCGCACCATCGCCTCCTGGGACCGCGACCTGGACGCGCTCACTGGAGAACTCCTGCGCGCCCGCGCGGGCGTCACGCACGTGCCCCTGCCGATCTCCCTGACCGCTTCCCAGATGCTGCGCCTGGCCGCCGACCCGGATGCCTTCGCCCAGGAACTCGCGCGCCCCATGCCGCGCGCCCCGCAGCGCGCCGCGCGCCGCGGCACCCGCTTCCACGCCTGGATGGAGTCCCGCTTCGAAGAACTGCGGCTGCCCATGCTGGAGCCGGAGGAACTGCCCGGAAGCGAAGCGGAGATCGCGGACGAACGCGACCTGGAGGCACTCAAGGACGCCTTCGAACGCACCCCGTACGCCCACCGCACGCCCTACCGCGTAGAAGCCCCCTTCCAGCTCGAGATCGCCGGACGCGTCGTACGAGGCCGTATCGACGCCGTCTACAAGGAAGGCGACGGCGACGAGACGACGTACGAGATCGTCGACTGGAAGACCAACCGCAGCCACACGGCCGACCCCCTCCAGCTCGCCCTCTACCGGCTCGCCTGGGCCGAGCAGCACGGAGTACCCCTGGAGTCCGTCAAGGCCGCCTTCCTGTACGTGCGTGGCGGCGAAATCGTACGGCCCGAGAATCTGCCGGACCGGGCCGCACTGGAGCGGCTGCTCCTGGAGGAGCCGTCCTCGGACGAACCGCCGGACCAGCATGTCAGTGCGGGCGGATAGGCTCGCCGACATGAGCAAGATTTCGGACAGCGCCGTCCGCCCGTACATCGAGAACCACCGCGCCGCCCTACTCGGCGACCCCACCGAGTGGCTGCGCATCCCGTCGGCCCGGCCCGAGCGCACGGCGGACATACGACGCAGCGCCGACAGGCTTGCCGCGAAACTCCGGGCGACCGGCATTCCGACCGCCGAGAGCGGCGCGGGCCCCTCCGCAGACCTCCGGGACGTCCTCGCCGCACCCATGCCCTGTGGAGCGGCCTAGCTGGACAACAGGCGCGATGCACACTGAAAGAGCCCGCCGAACGCCGCCGAGTCCTGCCGCACGTCCCACTGAAATACCCGTTCCACCGGGGGAGTTGGAAGCACCCGTGACCACCTGGACCGATCACACCGCCGACCGTCCCATCTCGCTCACCGCCCCGAGCGGCATCGACCGGGCCGCCCACCACCGGCTCGACGAGGCCTGGCTCGCCGCGGCATGGAGCCACCCCACAACCCGCGCGTTCGTGGTCTCCGGCGGCCAGGTCCTCATCGACGAGACGGAGGACGGCAGCACCGAACTCGTGATGACCCCCTCCTTCGAAGCCCCCCTCACCGAGGCACACCGCTACTTCCTGGGCACCGACGACGACGGCGTCAGCTACTTCGCACTCCAGAAGGACACGCTCCCCGGCCGCATGGACCAGTCCGCCCGCCCCGCCGGACTGCGCGAGGCAGGCCTGCTCCTGTCGCCCCGCGACACAGGACTCATGGTGCACGCCGTCGCCCTGGAGAACTGGCAGCGCCTGCACCGCTTCTGCTCCCGCTGCGGCGAACGCACCGTGATCGCCGCAGCCGGCCACATCCGCCGCTGCCCCGCCTGCGGCGCCGAGCACTACCCGCGCACCGACCCGGCCGTGATCATGGCCGTCACGGACGACGACGACCGCATCCTGCTCGGCCGCCAAGTGCACTGGCCCGAGGGACGGTTCTCCACCCTCGCCGGCTTCGTCGAGCCCGGCGAGTCCATAGAGCAGTCGGTACGCCGCGAGGTACTGGAAGAGGCCGGCGTCACCGTCGGCGAGGTCGAGTACATCGCCAGCCAGCCCTGGCCCTTCCCGTCCAGCCTCATGCTGGGCTTCATGGCCCGCGCCACCTCGGCGGACATCGACGTGGACGGCGATGAGATCCACGAAGCCCGCTGGTTCTCCCGCGAAGAGCTACGGGCCGCCTTCGAGTCCGGGGAGGTGCTCCCTCCCTACGGCATCTCGATTGCGGCCCGCCTCATCGAGCTCTGGTACGGAAAGCCCCTGCCGAAACCGGGCACGGCCCTCTAGGCCTATCCGGAATCAGACGCCGAGCGCCTGCTTCACCTGGGCAAGACTGGGGTTGGTCATCACAACCTCGGCGGCACCGCTGGAGGGCACCACCTGGACCGTCGGGACCGTCTGGTTTCCGCCATTCGCCTTCTCGACGAACGCCGCGGACGCGGGGTCCTGCTCGATGTTGATCTCGGTGTACGCGATGCCCTCACGGTCCAGCTGCTTCTTCAGCCGCTGGCAGTAACCACACCACGTCGTGCTGTACATCGTCACAGTGCCCTGCATGTCTCGCGCGCTCCTCTGATGGTTCGGGGATCAGGTCGTCCAGAGAGGGAACGCACGCGACCGGAGCGCCATTCCCGCCCGGGGTATGCCCCGCAACGTGACGCCTGCCGCATTAGTACGACTATCAAGGCCTGCCTGTGGACAACCGGCACAGCCGTCATCGGCGACCTGGCAGCATGGCCGTGTGACAGCAGCAACGCACTCCACCCTCTTCCCGCAGGCACCGGACTCTGCCGACGCGGTGCTCGAAGGCCTCGACCCCGAGCAGCGCGAAGTCGCCACCGCCCTGCACGGGCCGGTGTGCGTACTCGCAGGAGCCGGCACCGGCAAAACCCGGGCGATCACCCATCGCATCGCCTACGGAGTGCGCGCCGGGATTCTCCAACCCTCCAGCGTGCTGGCCGTCACCTTCACCAACCGTGCCGCCGGCGAGATGCGCGGCCGGCTCCGCCAGCTCGGCGCCTCCGGAGTGCAGGCACGCACCTTCCACTCCGCCGCCCTACGCCAACTCCAGTACTTCTGGCCCAAGGCGGTCGGCGGCAGCCTGCCACGGCTCGTCGACCGGAAGATCCAGCTCGTCGCCGACGCCGCAGCCGCCTGCGGAGTCCGCCTCGACCGGGGCGAACTGCGCGATCTCACAGCCGAGATCGAATGGTCCAAGGTCACCCAGACCATCCCCGCCGACTATGCGGCGACGGCCGCCAAGACCGGCCGGGAAACCCCGCGCCGCCCCAGTGAGATCGCCCAGCTCTACGCCGCGTACGAGGACGTCAAACGCGACCGCGGCGTCATCGATTTCGAAGACGTCCTCCTGCTGACTGTCGGCATTCTCCAGGACCGGCACGACATCGCCAACGAAGTCCGCGCCCAATACCAGCACTTCGTGGTCGACGAGTACCAGGACGTCAGCCCGCTCCAACAGCGCCTCCTGGAACTATGGCTCGGCGAGCGCGACAGCCTCTGCGTCGTCGGCGACGCCAGCCAGACGATCTACTCGTTCACCGGTGCAACCCCGGACCACCTCCTGGACTTCCGCACCCGCCACCCCAGCGCCACCGTCGTCAAACTGGTCCGCGACTACCGCTCCTCGCCCCAGGTCGTCCACCTCGCCAACGGACTGCTCGCCCAGGCCCGCGGCCGCGCCGCCGAACACCGACTGGAGCTGATCTCCCAGCGCGACCCGGGCCCCGAGCCGGTCTACACCGAGTACACCGACGAGCCCGCCGAGGCCGAGGGCGCCGCCCGACGCATCCGCGACCTCATCGCCTCCGGAGTCCCAGCGAGCGAGATCGCCATCCTCTTCCGTACGAACGCCCAGTCAGAGACCTACGAACAGGCCCTCGCCGACGCCGGGGTGCCCTACCAACTGCGCGGCGCCGAGCGGTTCTTCGACCGCCCGGAAGTGAAGAGAGCCATCCACCGCCTGCGCGCCTCAGGCCGCTTCGGAAGCAATGACGCCCTCCTGGACGACGCCGAGGACCTGCCTGGGCAGGTACGAGCCGTGCTGTCGGGCGAGGGCTGGACCAGCGAGCCGCCCGCAGGATCCGGCGCCGTCCGCGAGCGCTGGGAGTCGCTGGCCGCCCTGGTCCACCTCGCGCAGGACTTCGCCGCCGCCAAGCCCGCCGCCACACTCGGCGACCTCGTCGCGGAACTCGACGAGCGGACCGCCGCCCAGCACGCCCCGACCGTCCAAGGAGTCACTCTCGCCTCCCTCCACTCCGCCAAGGGCCTGGAGTGGGACGTCGTCCTTCTCGTCGGTGTCGCCGAAGGCATGATGCCGATCTCGTACGCAAAGACCGAGGAACAGATCGAGGAGGAGCGCCGCCTTCTCTACGTCGGCGTCACCCGAGCCAGACAACACCTCTCCATCTCCTGGGCGCTGTCCCGCTCGCCCGGAAGCCGCCCCAACCGCCGCCCCAGCCACTTCCTCGACGGACTGCGCCCCGGCTCCTCCGCCGCCCCGAACCGCGGCGGTGCAGGCGGCGCCGGCGGCTCCGGTGGTATCGAGCACGGTGTCGCCGGCGGCGTAGAAGGCGTAGTGCGGCGGGTGACCCGTCAGCCCGCCCGCTGCCGGGTCTGCGGTCGCACCCTCACCGACGCCGGTGAGATGAAACTGATGCGCTGCGACGACTGCCCCTCCGACATGGACGAGGGACTGTACGAGCGGCTGCGCGACTGGCGAGCGGCCCAAGCACAGCGCAGCGGCCAACCGGACTTCTGCGTCTTCACGGACAAGACACTGATGGCCATCGCAGAAGCGGTACCGGCCACTCCGGCTGAACTTGCCCGCATCCCAGGGGTCCGCGCCCGCAAGCTCAACCGCTACGGAACCGAAGTTCTGGCCATCTGTGCAGGTCAAGAGCTTGAAGAGGGAGACGATGACGACTGACGCAAACTCGTCGAGAAAATAGTTTGCGCATGCCCCAGGAATCCCCATAGGTTCTTAAGCACGGAAGCGGCGGCCTTCTCCAAGGCCCTGGTTCCGTGCTGTACTTAATAACCGTCGGACCGGCTCACCCCGGTCCCCCAAGACGCCGAGAGGAGGCGAATCCAGTGATCAGCATCAGCACCAGCTCCATCAGCACCGTCAAAATGACCGATCGCTCGGTCGCCTCCACGTGCCTGCTCGACGTCTCGAACCTGGGCACCGGTCTGTCCGGCATTCCTGCCGTCCGGCCGGCGTCCGCCGTGTCTCTCGCGGGTCTTCCCGTCCGTGAGGGCAATGAGCGACCGATGAAGGCACTGGAAGCAGTAGAGGCGCAGGCGCAGGCCTATGCCTTTGCGGCCGCCGGTGCCGGAGCCGCCAAGCAGACGCACCACACGATGTGGGCCTTCCGTGGGCCTGAACCCTGGAGTGATCCAGCCTGATCGGCGATCAGGCCGGCGCCTTCAGGGCCGCGGAACCCCACCCGGGATCCGCGGCCCTTCTGTTTGTCCCCGACCAGGGACGACAGAGCGAAGGAGCCTCGGGACAAGAAAAGAACCCGGTACCAGCCGCCAACCGGCCAACCCGGCCGGCACGACCAGACGAGGAAGACGAACCGTGCAACTCGAAGCGCACGCCCCGTCCGTACCGCCTTCCGAAACGATCCCCCCGCCCGGCCCCACGGAGGACTCCACCTTGACTCCGCTCACTGCGCTCACTGCGCTCACCGCGCTCGACGACGCCATCGAGAACCTCGGCGTACCCGTCCCCTGCCGCTCCAACGACCCGGAGGTCTTCTTCGCCGAGTCTCCGGCAGATGTCGAGTACGCCAAGTCCCTCTGCCGCACCTGCCCGCTGATCGAGGCCTGCCTCGTCGGCGCCAAGGAGCGGCGTGAGCCCTGGGGCGTCTGGGGTGGCGAGCTCTTCGTCCAGGGTGTCGTTGTCGCCCGGAAGCGGCCGCGTGGCCGCCCGCGCAAGAACCCGGTCGCGGCATGACCACCACAGGAACGATCGATCGCCCCCTGACGCACGACCCCAAGGATCAGGCCCCGATGAAGCCGTCCAACAGCGAGCCCGCCGGCTCCGCGATTCCAGACTTCACCACCACCGGCGCGAACGACTCGCGTCAGAACAGGACCCGAGAGATGCAACTCATCCAAGAAGCCCTGGCTCGTGCGCATATGCACGAGCGGCAGCGCACCGCCGAGGCCGAGCGCCGGGCGATCCGCCTGGCGACGGCCCGCCGGATGCAGCGCCGCGCCGAGCGCGCGTCGCTGCGCGCTCGCCGCGCCCTGGCCATGGCGGTCATGCAGTAAGGCTGCGTTGACGCGACAGCCGAAGCAGCAGCAACGGCTTCGGCGTCGGCAATGGCAGTAGAGGTCAACCGCTGATCGCGGGGGTCGGTCCGAACGGACCGGCCCCCGCGGTGTGTTGTGCTTCCCTGGGGGCCCCTCCCCCCCGCCCCCTCCCCACCCCTGTCAATCCCCGCCCCACGCACCTACACGCAACAGCCCCCGCCCGACGCCCGACCCTCACGCCTCGGCCGCCGACTCCCCCTCCTCCAGGGCTGCTGCGTCCTCCGGCACGAAGCCCGGCAGCCACTCCTCGAGTTCCTCTCGGAGCCGTACCGTGGCACCCAGTTGGCACAGCACGCCGATGGTGCTCAATGTCACACGGTGTATCAGCAGATACGCCGGAGGGAGGTTGAGCTGCTTGCCGAGCTGGTACGCGGGGGAGCGGGGGTCGCCGATTCGGGCGGCCTGGCTGCGCATCCAGCCTCGAGTGAAGGTGAACTCGTCGACCTTGGCCGGCTCGATGATGGGGAGCAGGTAGTCCAGGACGGCGTCCGGGTCGAGCTCTATCGACTCCTTGACGAAGCCCTCCTCGCAGAGCAGCTCGTAGACCGCTTCGGCCTCGCCGTCGAGGGTCATCCGCAGTGAGTCGCCGATGGTCGCCGGCAGGCCGCCGGGGAGGCGGTCCACCGTGCCGAAGTCCAGTACGCCCAGACGCCAGCCGTCCATACCGTCCTTGCCGTCGGCGTCGCCGGACTCGTCGGGCAGGAGGCGGAAGTTGCCGGGGTGCGGGTCGGCGTGCAGCAGGCCGGTGCGGGCCGGGCCGGAGAAGAGGAAGCGGGCGAGGAGTTGTCCTGCACGGTCCCGCTGCTCCTGCGTACCGTCGGTGATCACCTCTGACAGGGGGATCCCGTCGATCCACTCGGTGACCAGCACCTGCTCGCACTGGTGGACCACGGCCGGCACCAGTACGTCCGGGTCGTCCGCGAACTCCTCCGCGTGCGCCCGCTGGGCCTGGGCCTCCAGGCCGTAGTCGAGTTCCTCGGACACCCGGTCGCGCAGCTCCGCGATGAGCGGTTTGACGTCCATCCCAGGAATCAGCGGGCCCAGGAGCCGGGCGAAACGGCTGAGTTGGTTCAGGTCGGAGAGCAGTGCTTCGCCCGCCCCCGGGTACTGCACCTTGACGGCGACCTCCCGGCCGTCGTGCCACACCGCGCGGTGCACCTGTCCGATAGAGGCCGCCGCGGACGGTTTGTCCTCGAATTCCACGAACAGGTCGTGCCAGTTCTCGCCCAGCCGTTCCTCGAGCACGGTGTGCACCGTGCGGGTCGGCATCGGTGGCGCGGCCTCCTGGAGCTTTGTGAGTGCAGCGCGATACGGCCCCGCGACCTCCTCGGGCAGCGCCGACTCGAAGACGGACAGTGCCTGCCCGAACTTCATCGCGCCGCCCTTGAGCTCGCCGAGCACCTTGAACAGCTGCTCCGCCGTGCGCTGTTGCAGTTCGCGGCCCACGATCTCCGCCGACTTCCCGCCGATCCGTTTGCCGATGCCCCATGTGGCCCGCCCGGCGAAGCCGAGCGGTAGGGCGGCGAGCTTGGCGGTCCGGGTGACCGCCTTCCGGGGAAGATCAGACATGCGCCCTCCAAGTACCGGACAGCCGAGCCGCTTGCGGCTGTTGCCCGGCCATTGTCTCTTGCGGCCTCTCGTCCTCCGAGGTCTGCTCCCCCATAGCTTTCTCCGCAGTCCCGCACGAGCATGCCGGATGTGGCCACACGGGGCGTCTCTGCCAGTCGAAACCGGGCACCGACGCCTCCCAGCGAGCGTCCGCGCTGGACGGCAACTCGCCGTCCAGGAAAGCGAGTGCGTGCCCCGCGGCCAGCCCGGCGACCGTGGCCGACAGCGTCAGATCGCATGCCTGCACCTGGCGAGGCTGCCCGGAGCGCCACTGTGCGACCAGGCGCGGCCAGCTCGGGTCGCGGTCGGTGCGGGCCCGGTCCAGACAGCCCGCGCAGGCCGTGTCGCCGGGCAGGACCAGCGGGCCGACGACTCCTGTGCCCTCCACGACCCCGGCGTACAGATGCGGTGTCCCGGATGCGATCAGCGGCTCGGCGATGGCCGGGTCAGGGGCGTGGACGGCCAGGCCGTCCCGTGGCGCGAGGATCACCAGGGAGAGTCCCGGCTCCTGTTCGTCGGGCGGTGACTGTGCGCCGCCGCGCCGTGGTGGGCGGCTCGGAGCCGCCCGGCGTACGGCCCTGCGTGCCGCCTCTTCCCTGCGCTCGCCGATGGAGTCGACGGGCAGACCGCCCGGGGCGACGTCCCAGGGCTCGACAGAGCCGCCGTCGCGTACGCCGACATGGCCTACGCCGGCGCCCGCCAGCGCGCACGCCAGGGTCACACCCACCCGGCCCGCGCCCCACACCTGTACGCGCAGGGAACTGCGGGCCGCCAGCCGGCGCATGCCCTCGCCCGGGCTGGGCGCGACCAGTGACAGGGAGGCGAGGTCGGCCCGTAGCCGGTCCAAGGCCGCTTTCTTCTCGCGCAGGGCGTCCGCGTCCGGGCCGCCGCCCGTCGCGTCGTCCAGCAGTCCCGCCCGGGCCAGCCGCTCCACGAGCCCGTCGACATGGGCGTCGGGCAGACCCATGCGCTTGCCTTCGTCGCGGAGGAGAGGAAGCCCGCGTGTCCCGTCGAGCAGGGTCAGCAAGCTGCTCGTCGCCGTGTCCATCGGGCCGAGCACCATGGCATGTGCCGGTGCCATCCCGAACTGCACGGTGTTCAGATCGCGCCAGGCGCGCCGAAGTGCGGGTTTCACCATCGGATGCATGACAGACCCCCGTACGTCCCCGTTGTGCCGGTGGTGCTCGTCCTGCTCCGCCGGTCGATTGGTTGCCAGCATGCACGCATCGGCTGTTGGGTGCGGAAAGTTATCCACAGGCTGGGGGTATTCGTCGTACAAATCAGGCGTACGGAGTAGGGGCAAACCGGGCGCGCAGGGCGCGGATCGGCATCGAACCGTCCCGGAGGCGGGACTTCCAGCATGCGCAACGGGTACCGTCGGGGCGTGTCCGCCGACCCACTGAACCGCGGAAAACCACAGCGCAGCACGACGAGCGAGCCGCAAAGCGGCCCGGGGACGAGCGCGATCGAGGTCCGCCGGAGCACTCGCCGACGCAGAACGGTCTCCGCGTACCGCGAGGGCGATCGTACCGTCGTGCTGATCCCCGCCCGGATGTCCGAGGCGGAGGAGCAGCGCTGGGTGGGCGTCATGCTCGACAAGCTCGCCGCCCAGGAGAACAAGCGGGTACTCGGCGACGCGGAACTCTCCGAGCGTGCCGCCCGGCTCTCCGACCTGTACTTCGACGGCCTCGCCCGGCCCTCCTCGGTTCGCTGGGTCACCAACCAGAACACCCGCTGGGGCTCCTGCACCCCGGCAGAGGGCAGCATCCGCCTGTCGCACCGCTTGCAGGGCATGCCCGAGTACGTCGTCGATTACGTCCTCGTCCACGAACTCGCGCATCTGCTGGTGCCCGGCCATGGGCCAGGCTTCTGGCAGCTCCTCGAGGCCTATCCGCGTACCGAACGGGCCCGCGGCTATCTCGAAGGGGTGGTCGCCGTCGACCGGCTGCCCCATCTGCCCGCCGCGCGCGAGGAGTAGGGCCCGGCGCCGCGACTGTGCTGGTACGGGCCGGAAGCACGGATTGTGTACCGGGTCTGTACCGGCTTCGTCCGCGGCCGGATTTTGCCGTTAGCCTGACGCGCGACGCACTCGCATCGGGATGGGGGACGGTCGTTACGCATGGCCAGGGAATTCCAACGCGGCCACAAGGCCAAGATCAGTGACCTCACCGCGGGCACCGATCTGTACGTAGGCGTGCAGATCACCGGCCCCGGACTGACCTTCGACATCAGCTGCTTCGGTCTGGACGCCGATGAACGGCTTTCGGACGACAGGTACTTCGTCTTCTTCAACCAGCCGAAGTCTCCTGAAGAGTCCATTCAGCTCCTGGGAGCGCAGGCGGGCGACACGGAGTCCTTCCGCGTCACGCTCGACAGGATCCCGCCGCAGATCCAGAGGCTGTCGTTCACGGCGACGCTAGACGGCGCCGGGAAGTTGTCGCAGATCGCCCCCGGATATCTCCGTATCGTCGCGGGCGGCGAGGAGGTGGCCCGGTACTCCTTCGACGGCGGGGAGTTCTCCACCGAACGAGCCGTGATGCTGGGCGACTTCTATCTCAAGGACGTATGGCGTTTCGCAGCCGTCGGACAGGGCTTCGACGGCGGACTCGACGCGCTGCTGAAGAACTTCGGCGGCGAGGTCGCCGAGGAGGAGCCTGCGGCCGCACCGCAGCCGCAGGCAGGCGCGCCGTCCTTCGCACCGCCCGCACAGGCCACCGCGCCGCCCGCGTTCGGCGCCCCGTCGGGCCCTGCCACGCCGGCCCCGGTTCCCGCGCCGCAGCCCGCCCAGGGTTTCGCGCCGCCCCCGGCAGCCACCCCGCCGCAGGCCCCGGCACCTCCGGAGCCCCCGCCGGTGCACGCCGCGCCGACCATCGCCGCGCCCATGACCCCGCCCGGCGGCGCTCCCGTACCGCCCCCGGCGCCCGCTCCCGCCCCGTACGGGCAGCCGCCGGCCCCGAGCGCGCCTCTGCCGCCCGGCTACGGACAGCCTCAAGCACCTCAAGCACCTCAAGCACCGCAGGCCCCGGCTCCGCCGCCCGGCTATGGTCAGCCGACCCCGCCTCCGGGGTACGGCCAGCAGCCGCCGTTCGGCCAGGTCCCGGGACAGCCCGGTGCGCCGGGTGCTCCGGGCGCGCCTGCCGGGTACGCGGTGCCGCAGGGCGCTCCCCAGGGCGGTGCCGGTGTCGCCGCGGCGCTGCAGCCGTACAAGGAGGCGCCCACCGGCCAGCGCTGGACCCAGCAGAACAAGAAGATGGTCCGTGTCGACCTCGGCATGGGCGGGGACCAGCCCGTGCTCGCCCGCCAGGGCAGCATGGTGCTCTACCAGGGCAAGGTCGACTTCAGCTACAAGAGCGCCGGGTTCTCCGGCCGGATCGTGGGCAACGCGACCGGCCAGGAGATGCAGCTGATGCGCTGTTCGGGCAAGGGCCAGGTGTTCCTCGCCGAGAAGTCCGCCATGCTGCACCCCATCGAGCTGCAGGGCGACGCCATCTGCGTCTCCGCGGAGAACGTTCTCGCGTTCGACGAGACACTCCAGTACGAGGTTCGCCGCATCGAAGGACACGGCATCCCCGGAGGCGCGCTGTTCACGATGCAGTTCCAGGGGACCGGCACGATCATTGTCAAGACTCAGGGAGCGCCCGTGGTGCTGCCGGTCACGCCGACGACGTTCGCCGACTGCAACGCCGTCGTCGCCTGGTCCGCCGCCTCCCAGGTGATCGTCTCCAGCCAGGTGCGGATGCGCCGCAACGCCTACCCGGGCGACACCGGAGAGAGCGTGAACCTCCAATTCCGCGGCGCGCCCGGCAATTTCATCGTCATCCAGCCGTACGAGGTCTGAGGGAGCCCGTCCTATGAACCAGCAGCTCGCGGGCTTCGCCCCGGCACCCGTTGCCGCACGCATGGAGAACCACGGCAACCACATGCTCAAGGTCGCCATGCAGAGCGGAAGCGACCTCCTCGCGCGCGTGGGGTCGATGGTCGCCTACGAAGGCTTCGTCCAGTACGAGCCCAATCCGCCGGCCGTGCGCCAGATCGCACGCGACTGGGCCACCGGTGAGGGCGCGCCCCTGATGAAGTGCTCCGGAGACGGTCTGCTCTATCTGGCCGACTACGGAGCGAACGTGGTCGTCATCAACCTCAACGGCGACGGAATCTCCGTCAACGCCACCAACCTGCTCGCCTTCGACGCACACCTCCAGTGGGGCGTCGAACGCGTCAAGGGACTGGCGAAATTCGCCGGACAAGGCCTGTGGAACACCAAGATCTCCGGGCAGGGCTGGGTCGCGCTGACCTCCCGGGGCAAGCCCATCGTCGTCGACTGCGGCGGCGGGGAGGACGAGACGTACGTCGACCCGGACGCGCTCGTCGCCTGGTCCCCGAACCTCAAGGTGAAGGGCAAGCGCACCTTCAAGGCGGGGTCGCTGATCGGGCGGGGCAGCGGAGAAGCGTTCCAGATGGCCTTCTCCGGCCAGGGCATCGTCGTCGTCCAGCCCAGCGAGGACAGCACCGACCGCCTCCGACTCCGGGGCTGAGGGGGAGCCACACATCATGCAGAGCCCGCTTTTCGCCTACAACGAGCAGCAGTCCCAGGAGCGCTACAGCCTGCAGAACAAGCAGATGCTGCGCGTCGCCCTGGAGGGCCACGACGACGTGCTCGCCCGCAAGGGCACCATGGTCGCCTACCAGGGGCTGGTGGAGTTCGACGCCGAGTTCCAGAGTTCCGGTCAGCGGCGCTCCCGCGCACAGACGGGAGAGGGCCTCGACCTGATGCGCTGCCATGGACAGGGCACCGTCTATCTGGCCAACCTCGCCCAGCACATCCATGTGGTGGACGTGGACCAGGACGGCCTCACTGTGGACAGCAGCTACGTCCTTGCCATGGACTCCTCGCTGCACCACGAGGTGATCGCCGTGGACAGCCAGTACGGCATCTCCGGCTCCGGCAAGTACCAGCTCAACATCTCCGGGCGGGGCAAGGCCGCCCTGATGACCTCGGGGATGCCGCTGATGATGCAGGTCACCCCCGACCGCTTCGTCAACTGCGACGCCGACGCCATCGTCGCCTGGTCGACGAGTCTGCGTGTACAGATGCAGGCCCAGACACACTCCTCCGGAGTGTTCCGGCGCCGCGGCAACACCGGTGAGGGCTGGGAGCTCAGCTTCATGGGCCAGGGTTTCGTACTCGTCCAGCCCAGCGAGCTGCTGCCGCCGCAGAACGCGACGATCGGCTCCGGCCTCGGCGCCCAGTACGGGGTGGGCCAGCAGGGGGCCCGGGGGCAGAACCAGGGCAACGTCTGGAGTTGAGCCTCCCAGGAGGCAGTTGTAAGGGGCGGCCGCCATTGCGGCCGCCCCTTACCGTTTCAGAGCCTGGCCCGTGTGGCCTCGAGCAGTCGCACCACGGAGTCGTCCGCCACGTTCGCCACCTCGTCGTACGCGAACCAGCGCAGGTCGAGCGACTCGTCGCTGATCTCCTGGACCGCGGCGACCGGCGCCAGCACTGCGTACTGCACGTCGAAGTGACAGTGGCACGGCGGCGGGATCGGATGCCGGTCGAGTCGTACGGGCCCGCCCGGGAGCAGCGTCAGACCAGTGATGCCCGACTCCTCCCCGGCCTCACGCAGGGCCGCAGCCTCCACAGTCGCGTCCTGGGGCTCGCAATGGCCGCCCATCTGGAGCCACATGCGCAGCTTCTTGTGCAGCGTCAGCAGCACACGCCGCTGCTCCGGATCGATGACCAGGGCACTCGCCGTGATGTGTCCGGCCCCGCAGGCCTTCCATATGCCGTCCGGATGAGCCTGAAGGTGATCCAGATACGCCTGGCGCAGCTCTTCCTGGCCCTCGTAGCTCTTCAGTACGAGGACCGCGTCGTCATGGAGGCTCACTCGGCGCCGTCGCCCTTTTCGTCGTCCTTCTTGTCCTCGTCCTTCGTGAGGTTCGGCTTCTCGGCGGAGCCGCCCGCGGCCTCCCCGAGCATCTTGTCGAGCTCGGAGAAGTCCATGTGCTCGCGGTGCACGAAGCCGTCCGGGTCGTCCAGATCGGAGGCGGTCGGCAGCATGTCCGGGTGCGCCCACAGGGCGTCCCGGCCGTCGACACCGCGTGCGTCCGTGAGCGAGGCCCACAGCCGCGAGGCGTCCCGCAGCCGGCGCGGGCGCAGCTCAAGGCCGATCAGCGTGGCGAAGGTCTGCTCGGCAGGACCGCCCGACGCGCGGCGGCGTCGCAGCGTCTCACGCAGCGCGTCCGCGGACGACAGACGCGGCTTCGCCGCCGCGTGCACGACCGCGTCCACCCATCCCTCGACGAGCGCCAGCGCCGTCTCCAGACGGGCCAGCGCCGCCTTCTGCGCAGGCGTGTCCTCCGGCTGGAACATGCCCTGCTGGAGCGCGTCCTGAAGCTGCTCCGGGTTCGACGGGTCGAGCTGGCCGACCACGTCCTCCAGCTTGGCCGTGTCGACCTTGATCCCGCGCGCGTAGCCCTCGACCGCCCCGAACAGGTGCGAACGCAGCCATGGCACATGCGCGAACAGGCGCTGGTGGGCGGCCTCACGCAGGGCGAGATACAGCCGCACCTCCTCCTTCGGTACGCCGAGGTCCTTGCCGAACGCCTCGATGTTCACCGGAAGCAGCGCGGCCCGGCCGGCCGGGCCGAGCGGCAGGCCGATGTCGGTCGAGCCGAACACCTCGCCCGCGAGCACGCCGACGGCCTGCCCGATCTGCGTACCGAACATGGCGCCGCCCATGGAGCGCATCATCCCGATGAGCGGGCCCGCCATGGCCTGCATCTCCTCGGGAAGCACATCTCCCATGGCCGCGCCGACGCGCTCGGCGACCGGGTCGACGAGCTCCTTCCACACCGGAAGGGTCGCCTCCACCCACTCCGCGCGACTCCACGCCACCGCGGAGCCGGCGCCGGACGGCAGGGACGTCGCGTCGTCCAGCCACAGGTCGGCCAGGCGCACCGCCTCCTCGACTCCCGAGCGTTCGCCGGGGCCGACACTGGAGTCCTTGCTGCCGTCAGGGGCGCCCTGGGACACCGTCTGACGGGCGATCTGCTTGGCCATGTCCCAGTTCACCGGGCCGCCCTCGTACGAGAGCATCTGGCCCAGCTGCTGGAACGCGGCGCCCAGATCATTGGGGTTCATGGAACCGAACATCGCGGCGAGCGGGTTGTCGGCGCCGGGTCCGCCGGCTCCGGGGAACCCGAAACCGAACGGGTTGGCCGGTCCCTGGCCACCACCGCTCTGCTGGTCCTTCTTCTTGCCCTCGTCGCCGTCGTCCGGCTCCTCCGGCGGAAGGCCGAATCCGAATGGGGTGTCACTCACGGGATTCCTCGGCTGTTAAGGCCGCCGGTTCTCTCCGACGGCACGGCTGCCCGACAACACCACCCAGCGTAGACACCGCGGCCGGTTCGGGCCTCGATGCTTCGCCGACTCCTGGGCTGCGGCAGGATGGATGCCACCTGGTTCGTACGCGTCACGCGCGTCCTTACTGAAGACAACCGCTGGAGACGCCCGGTGAGTTCCCCAGATCCACAGGTTCGCGCAGCGCGAAACCCCTCAACCAGTCCGACCGTACGTGGTCCCGTAGTCGCGGTCACCGGTGCCGCCGACGGCATCGGCGCCCTGCTCACCGAGCGGCTCGCCGCCAGCGACGAGATCAAGCAGGTCATCGCCATCGACGAGCGGCGCGGTGAGTGCGCGGACGCCCAGTGGCACATCCTCGATGTACGCGACCCGGTGATCGCCGAAAAGCTGCGCGGCGCGGACGTCGTGGTGCACCTGGCGCTCGACCTCGACCTGGAGACCGACGCGGCGGCGCGCACCGCGTACAACGTGCGGGGCACCCAGACCGTGCTCACCGCCGCCGCGGCCGCCGGGGTGCATCGGGTGGTGCTGTGCACCTCGGCGATGGTCTACGGAGCGCTGCCCGAAAACGAACTGCCCCTCTCCGAAGACGCCGAACTGCGCGCCACCGCGGAGGCCACAGGAGTCGGCGACCTCATGGAGGTCGAGCGGCTCGCGAAGCGGGCGCCCCGCGCGCATCCCGGCCTCAACGTCACCGTCGTACGCCCCGCCGTGCTCGTCGGAGGCACCGACACCGCCCTCACGCGCTACTTCGAGTCGCCCCGGCTGCTCGTCGTCGCCGGGTCCCGGCCCGCCTGGCAGTTCTGCCACGTCGAGGACCTGTGCAGTGCCCTGGAGTACGCCGTCCTGGAGAAGGTCGACGGGGAGCTGGCCGTGGGCTGCGACGGCTGGCTGGAGCAGGAGGAGGTCGAGGAACTGAGCGGGATCCGCCGGATGGAACTGCCCTCGGCCGTCGCCCTGGGCGCCGCCGCCCGGCTCCACAGGATCGGGCTCACACCCTCGCCGGCCGGAGACCTCGCCTACACGATGTACCCCTGGGTGGTCAGCGGGAGCCGGCTCCACGACGCCGGATGGCGCCCGCAGTGGACCAACGAAGAGGTCCTCGCCGAACTCCTGGAGGAGGTCGCCGGGCGACACACGGTGGCCGGACGCCGCCTCGGCCGCAAGGACGCCACGGCCGCCGGAGCCGCGGGCGCGACTGTCGCGCTGCTCGGTACGGCCGCAGTGGTCCGCCGGGTGCGGAAGGCCCGACGGCGCATCTGACGCACGTACACGCACCAAGGCCGTATGCCCGGAGGAACTGTGTTCCGCGTTGTCAGTGGCGTGGTGCACGATTGGGCGTATGGCAACCATGAGTGATCACCCCGGTGAGCAGGGGGCGCAGGATCCCGTCAAGCTGTTGGCGATCAGGGAAACCGCCCTCTCCGTGGACGAGGTCTTCCGAGCCGTCGGGGACGACGCCTCCGGAGGGACCGCGCTGTTTGTCGGGACCGTCAGGAACCACGACGGGGGAGCGGACGTCGACGCGCTCGGGTACTCCTGCCATCCCAGTGCCGAGGCGGAGATGCGGCGTATAGCCGAAAAGGTGGTGGCCGAGTATCCGGTGCGGGCGCTTGCGGCCGTTCACCGGGTGGGGGACCTCAGGGTCGGGGACCTTGCCGTCGTCGTCGCCGTGTCCTGCCCCCATCGCGGCGAGGCCTTCGAGGCCTGTCGCAAGCTGATCGACGACCTTAAGCACGAAGTGCCCATCTGGAAGCACCAGAAGTTCTCGGACGGTACGGAGGAATGGGTGGGTGCCTGCTGACGGGTGCGCCTGCCGACCCGTGCGCACGCGCGCGTTCCGGTTGCGTAACCGCACCCCCGCCGTGAGCGTTGGACACGGGCAAGGTTAATCTGCTGATCAGTCAGTTGCGGTTGCTTCACGGGGTTGGGAGGTCGGCATGGCGGCGCTCGCCTGGTTGCTGATTCCGTTTTTGGCCGCGATCGGTGCCGGACTGTGGGGCACCTGGGTGGGTCGTAACCGCAGGGCCATCGGGGACGGCACCGAACTCGCGGGCTATATGCGCTTCCGCGAGGCCATGGAGAAGCCGCACCTGGCGAAGCAGCCGGGCCAGGAGCGAGACATGGAGAAGTCACCCACGGACGCCTGACCACCTGCACCGAGGGCGCCTGGGATGTCTGCACCCAGGCCCCTTGAGGCCCCGTACGGGCGGCCCCGACGGTGCACTGACAGGGTGGTCCCGTACTGTCGTTCCATGCCACGCCGCACCGCGACGATGCTCGCCTCCACCCTGATGCTGATCGCGCTCCTGTGCGCAGGGGTCTTCATCAATGTGCCGTACTCGGAGATGTCACCCGGTCCGACGGTGAACACGCTGGGCGAGCACGACGGTGAGCCGGTGCTCCAGATTTCCGGCCGCAAGACCTATCCGGCGGACGGCAACCTCAACATGACGACGGTCCGCGTCACGAGCGCCGACTACAAGATGAACCTCGTCGAGGCCGTGTACGGCTGGCTGGCACACGACAACAAGGTGGTCCCGCACGACACGCTCTACCCCGACGGCAAGACGGAGGAGCAGTCGACGCAGGAGAACGCCGAGGAGTTCAGCCAGTCCCAGGAAACCGCCAAGGTCGCCGCCCTCAAGGAGCGGAACATCCCGGTGAAGTCCTGGACCATCGTCTCCTCCGTGCTCAAGGACAGCCCGGCTGAGGGCAAGCTGCACGCGGGCGATGTGATCAAGGCCGTGGACGGTACGCCGGTCAAGGCGTACGACGAGGTGGCGAAGCTCGTCACGAAGCACAAGCCGGGCGAGAAGGTCGTCTTCACCATCGTGCCCGCCAAGGAGCAGGCCGCCGCCGAGAAGGAGAAGCGGACGGCGACGAAGACCGAGAACATCACCATCACCACGACGAAGTCGGACGACGACGGCGAGGAGCGCGCGATCGTCGGCATCGCGGCCGGGACCGACCACACCTTTCCGTTCACCATCGACATCAAACTCGCCGACGTCGGCGGCCCGAGCGCCGGCCTGATGTTCGCCCTCGGCATCGTCGACAAGCTCACCCCGGGCGACCTCACCGGCGGCAAGTTCGTGGCCGGCACCGGCACCATCGACGACAACGGCAAGGTCGGCCCCATCGGCGGCATCGAAATGAAGACCGTCGGAGCCCGCGCCCAGGGCGCCGAGTACTTCCTGACGCCCAAGGACAACTGCGCGGCAGCCGCCCGGGACATCCCCGACGGGCTCACCCTCGTCAAGGTCGACACCCTCGACGACGCGATGAACGCCCTCAAGGACATCCGCGGCGGCAACACCGACAACCTGCCCCAGTGCACGAAGAGCTGAGCCGGCTCATGCAGTACTGCGTCAAGATCTACGAGTGCTACTCGGCGAACGTCGCCGCCAGCGCCTCCGCCAGCCCCGGCACCAGGTCGGAGCCGGTGAGGACCTCGGTCGCCGAGTCCTTCTCGCGCAGCCGCAGCGCCGACTCCCGCTTCCCGCCGCGCAGCACCCCGACGGTCATCCGGACCTCCTGGCGCTCGGGATGCTCGGCGACCCACTTCGCCAGACGCTTCTCGTCGAGACCTTCCGGAACGGACGCCTCCGCGGACGGCGGCAGCATCAGCCGCTCCACGGACAGCGCGCAGCCGGCCACCGCGTCCGGCCATGCGATGGTGCCGAGAAACTCGTCCAGCGGGCTGCCCGCGGGGAGTTCCTCCTGTTCGATGGGGGTAAGAGCGCCGTCGGGTGCGTCATCGGGGAGACCGAGACGCGTCGCGAGACCTGGTTCCTCGGAGCGCAGCTGAGCGGTGTCGACCAGCGCGAAGAGCCGTGCGGGCTGGTCCCAGCCGAGCCCGGAGACGTACTCGTCGATTTCGAGGACGGCACGGGTCAGCGGGCCGGCCGCCATGGGGGTGCCTGTGGAGGCGGTGTTGGACATGGTCACAATCCTGCCTCGTTCGCACCCCGAACCGGGAACCGAGTAAAGCATCAGTAAGTTGCATAGATGTGGCCCTGCGTTCGCAGGGGCCGAAGACCAAGACCGAACTTCGAGGTGCACACCTTGGCTTTCCAGATGCCGGACCGCGGCGGAGGCCCGACGGGGCCACGGATCAGAGTGGGCCGACCGTCCCGGCGCGTCCGGACGCTGCTCATGACACTGGGCGTACTGGCCGTCCTGGCCATGGCGTTCGTCATGTTCGCGGGGTTCTGGACGGACTGGCTCTGGTATCGATCGGTCAAGTACTCCTCAGTCTTCACGACCACCCTGTGGACCAAGATCGGACTGTTCTTCGTCTTCGGGGTGCTGATGGCCCTGGCCGTCGGCGTGAACATCTGGCTGGCCCACCGGCTCAGGCCACCGCTGAGCGCCATGTCGATGGAGCAGCAGAGCCTGGACCGCTACCGCATGGGCGTGGCCCCGTACAAGAAGTGGATCCTGCTCGGGATCACCGCCCTCGTCGGGCTGATCGCGGGCGCCTCCGCGTCAGGCCAGTGGCGTACGTGGCTGATGTGGGTGAACGGAGTGCCCTTCAACCAGAAGGACCCCCAGTTCCACCTCGACGTCTCCTTCTACGCCTTCGACCTGCCCTGGTACCGCTTCCTGCTGGGCTTCGGCTTCGCCGCCACGATCCTCGGCGTGATCGCCGCCGCGCTGACCCACTACCTGTACGGCGGCCTCAGGATCACCAGCCCCGGCGCGCGTGCCACGGCTGCGGCCACGGGTCATCTCTCCGTGCTGCTCGGCCTGTTCGTCGCCCTGAAGGCGGTCGCGTACTGGCTCGACCGGTACGGGCTCGCCGTGAAGTCGAGCGACTTCAAGGCCACGGACAACTGGACGGGCCTCAGGTACGTCGACGCCAACGCATACCTGCCGGCCAAGACCATCCTGTTCTGCATCGCCGTGATCTGCGCGCTCCTGTTCTTCGCCACGCTGTGGCGGCGCACCTGGCAGCTGCCGCTGATCGGCTTCGGCCTTCTGGTTCTCTCCGCGGTGCTGATCGGCGGGCTGTACCCGGCGATCGTGCAGCAGTTCCAGGTCAAGCCGAACGAGCAGGCCAAGGAGACCTCGTACATCGAGAAGAACATCGAGGCCACACGCAAGGCGTACGGCATCGACGGCGTGAAGATCGATGACATCTCGGGCACCGGCACTGGCGGCGACGCCAAGCAGCAGCGTACTCAGGCCGATTCGGTCGCGAGTTACCGGCTGAACGACCCGAACGTGGTCTCGCCGACGTTCCAGCAGCTGGAACAAGAGCGGAAGTACTACCAGTTCCCGAAGACGCTGGACATCGACCGGTACAACGGCCAGGACACGATCATCGGTCTCCGTGAGCTGAACCTCAGCCGCGTGGACAAGAAGAACTGGATCAACCAGCACTTCATCTACACGCACGGATACGGCGCGATCGCGGCCAAGGGCACACAGATCCAGCCGGGTTCCGAAGGCTCGCCGGACTTCACCGAGCAGGGCATGCCCACCACCGGCACCTTCAACAAGGGCTACGAGCAGCGCATTTACTTCGGCGAGAAGACCACCCAGTACTCGATCGTGGGCGGGCCCCAGAAGGAGCTCGACTACGAGGAGGCGGGCGGCCAGAAGACGTACCAGTACAAGGGCAACGGCGGCATCGACCTGTCGAACCCGCTGAACCGCGCAGCGTACGCGGCGAGGTTCAGCGAGCCTCAGATGCTGTACTCCGGTGCCATCGGCGAGGGTTCGAAGATCCTCTACGACCGCACGCCCAAGGAGCGCGTCGAGGCGGTCGCGCCCTGGCTGACCATCGACGGCGACGCCTACCCCACCGTCATCGGCAAGCGGGTCGTATGGGTGGTCGACGCGTACACCACCACGAACGGCTATCCCTACGCCTCGCGCACCACACTCGGCGACACCACCACGGACGCACTGACCAACGAGGACAGCCAGCGCGCGGTCGTCGCCCAGCAGAACCAGGTCAACTACATCCGTAACTCGGTGAAGGCGACCGTCGACGCGTACGACGGATCGGTCAACCTCTACACGTGGGACGAGAAGGACCCGGTCCTGAAGACGTGGAAGAAGGCGTTCCCGGACACGGTGAAGGCGAAGGCCGACATCCCGGCCGAGCTGAAGGAGCATCTGCGCTACCCGCAGGACCTGTTCAAGGTGCAGCGTGAGCAACTGGGCATCTACCACGTCACCAACGCCGACCAGTTCTACAACGCGAGTGACGTGTGGCAGGTGCCGAACGACCCGACGAACCGTCAGGACAGCGTCGCCGTACCGCCGTACTACCTCTCGCTGAAGATGCCCGGCGACGACCAGCAACGGTTCTCGCTGACCACCACCTTCACCCCGAGCGGACGGCCGAACCTGGCCGCGTACATGGCGGTGGACGCCGATGCGAGCAGCGACGGGTACGGCACGATGCGGCTGCTCAGAGTCACCGGCGAGTCCGAGGTGGACGGACCGGTGCAGTGGCAGAGCAAGTTGAGTTCGATCCCAGCGGTCCAGGAGTTCACACGGAACGCGGAGACGTCGAAGTCGAACATGATCTTCGGCAATCTGCTCGCGGTGCCCATGGACGCAGGATTCCTGTACGTCGAACCCATCTATGTGCAGGGCAGCAGCGCCGAGTACCCGCTGCTGAAGAAGGTCGCGGTGTCGTACGGAGGCACCACCGCCTTCGAGGACACCCTCGCCCAAGCGCTGGACAAGGTCTTCGGGGTACAGGACACGACCCCGCAGCCGCCACCGGACGAGGGCGAGGACACCACCGAGCCACCACCGGCGGCGGGTGATCAGACCGTCCAAGAGGCGGTCGCCGACGCCCAGAAGGCATACGAGGCCAGTCAGGAAGCCCTGAAGAAGGGCGACTGGGAGGCATACGGCCGGGCGCAGCAGGACCTCGAGGAAGCGCTGCAAAGGGCCGCGGAAGCTCGGTCCCAGCCCGACAACGCCGGTGGTGAGGGCGCGGACAACGGCGGCGGCGACACCGAAGGGAGCGGCGCAAGCGGCTGACCGACAGCCGCCGCTGACTGAGCGAAAGACCCACCCCGCGCCGTGATACGGTTGCCGAACAACGGCGCGGGGTGGAGCAGCTCGGTAGCTCGCTGGGCTCATAACCCAGAGGTCGCAGGTTCAAATCCTGTCCCCGCTACTGAAGACGAAGGGCCCGAATCCTCAAGGGATTCGGGCCCTTCGCCATGTGTGGGTCGTGTGTGTGTTCGCCCATTCGACCAGGACTGCCCCAACAAAGGGCGCTCCATGCGGGGAGACTTGAGAAATCTGTGTTTGACTTGTCTCTCTGTGGGCATGTCGACAAAACGCTGAAGTGACCTCACTGGCTGCGGTATACCAGGTGTACCCAGGTTGCAGGTGGTGCGACGATGGACGTTATGGGGGACAAGGCAACTCTGTTGGAGACAGGGCGACATGTGCAGCCCTCCGACCGGGACGAGACCGGGGAGGCTGCGGAGGAGGCACGTCATCGGCTCGCCGCCGAAGCCGGCGACGTCGAAGCGATGAGCGTCCTCGGAAGCCTGCTGCTGCGCCGCGGCGATCTCGACGGAGCCGAGCCTCAGCTGCGTGCTGCCACCGCCGCCGGTGACCGTGCCGCCGCCAACAACCTGGGTGTCCTCCTGCACCAGCGCGGATACGCCGACGAGGCCGCCGGCTGGTGGCGGATCGCCGCCGTCGCCGGATCGGCCGCCGCCGCGCACGCACTCGGCCGCCACCACCGTGAGCGCGGGGACGAGCCCGCCGCCGAGTACTGGCTGCGCCAGTCCGCCGAACAGGGCCACGTCCTCGGTGCGTACGCGCTCGCCGATCTCCTCGAGCACCGTGGTGACGGTGCCTCCGAGGCATGGATGCGGGCCGCCGCTGAGCGGGGTCACCGGGAGGCGGCGTACCGGCTTGCCCGCGCCCTGGACCGGCGGGCTGCCGCCGGCGATTCCGCACGGGTCCCCGCACAGTCCACGAAGCAGAGCGGCACCGACAAGCCCGCCGATCCAGCAGACAAGGCTGACAAGGGTGCCGGGTTGTCCGTGATGGCCGAGGCTGAGCAGTGGTACCGGCAGGCCGCCGCGCGCGGGCACCGCAGGGCCGCGCTGCATCTCGGCGTGATTTTGGAGAAGCGCGGGAAGCTGAAGGAGGCCGGGCGCTGGTATCTGACGTCCGCCAAGGACGGCGAGGCGCGCGCCGCTTGCGCGCTCGGGTTCCTGCTGCGGGACGCGGGCGACACCGACAGTGCCGCCGTGTGGTGGCTGCGCGCTGCCCAGGACGGTGACGGGAACGCCGCCAACGCCCTGGGCGCGCTGCACGCCGAGCGCGGCGAGACGCAGACCGCCGAGCGCTGGTACCGCGCCGCGATGGACGCAGGTGATGTGAACGGCGCGTACAACCTCGCGCTGCTCTGCGCCGAGCAGGGGCGGACCGGGCAGGCCGAGCAGTGGTACCGGCGTGCGGCGTACGCGGGGCACCGCGAGGCGGCCAACGCGCTGGCGATCCTGCTGCTTCAGGTCGGCGACGCGGCCGGGGCCGAGCCCTGGTTCTCCAAGGCCGCGGAGGCCGGCAGCGTCGACGCCGCGTTCAACCTCGGGATCCTGCACGCCGGGCGGGGCGAGGACGCCGCGGCCCTCAAGTGGTACGAGCGGGCCGCTGCCGCCGGGCACACCGAGGCCGCGCTCCAGGTCGGGATCGCGCGGCTGCGGGACGGCGACGAGCAGGAGGCCGAGCGGCATCTGCGTTGCGCCGCGGGCGGAGGCAGCGCGGAGGCGGCGTACCGGCTGGCCGCCGTGCTCGATGCCCGGCGCCCGCTCGCGTCCGCGCATGAGTTGGGGGAGCCGGCGACCGAGAAGAGCGAGTGCGAGGAGTGGTACGAGCGGGCTGCCTCCCAGGGGCACCGGCGGGCCCAGGTGCGGGTCGGGATGCTGGCGTCCGCACGTGGGGACGTGGTCGAGGCGGCCCGGTGGTACCGGGAGGCGGCCGAGGCCGGGTCTCGGAACGGGGCGTTCAATCTTGGGCTGTTGCTTGCCCGGGAGGGGAGTGAGCCGGAGGCCGCCCTGTGGTGGACTCGGGCCGCTGATGCGGGGCATGGGCGGGCGGCTTTGCGGCTTGCCCTCGTCTACGCGCGTCGGGGTGAGCTTGCGGAGGGGCAGCGGTGGGCTGATCGGGCGGTGGCCCTGGGGCCTGACGAGGTGTCTGAGCGGGCGGCTCGACTGCGGGACGCCTTGAAGGAGGAGCTGTCCGCGTAGAGCTCCTCAGGAGGAACTGTTCGCCTTGGGGTGCGCTGGACTTTGGGGTTCGTGGGCGGGTGCAGGCCGGTGGCCCGTCTGTGCCCACCCGTTCCGCCCTGCGGAACGACTGCCCACAGACGGGCACACTCAAAGCGATTTGCGCTGGTCGGCGGTGTTGACGTAGTGTTCAGTTCATCGCCGCGGGGTGGAGCAGCTCGGTAGCTCGCTGGGCTCATAACCCAGAGGTCGCAGGTTCAAATCCTGTCCCCGCTACTGAAGGCCGGAGGGCCGGGATCCGAAAGGGTTCCGGCCCTCCGGTCTGTTTACGAGCGAGTGCGGCTACGGCCGGTGGCCCACCGCCTCCCCATACAGCGCGCGGTCGACCAGGCGGGACTCCGGGAGAGGGTCCCCCTCCGAGACACCTGCTGCGCGGTACGCGGACTGGAGGCGGTTCGTCGTCCCGGCGCGGATCTCCCAGTCCATGCGGAGGGAGGGCGTCGACTCCAGGACCGTACGGTCCGTCTTCATGAGCTTGGCCAGCTCGGCCACGAAGACCGGGTCCTTCTTGTAGTCGTCGGCGAAGTACGTGTTGATCGTGCGGATGTACGCCCGCAGCAGCGCGACCCCCGCGTCCACGTCCTCGGTCAGCAGGTTCGGGCCGAACAGCATGCCGCCCAGGGGTTCGCCGGCCGGCTGGCCCCCGAGGAAGGCGAAGCGGTCGTCGCCGTCGACCTTGCGCCAGACCGGGTCGAGGAGCCAGGCGGAGTCGACGCCGCCGTTCTGCAGAGCGGTGAGGACGTCGGCCGAGCCGAGCGCCTGGAACTGGACCTCGTCGAGGCCGCCGCCGTGCTTCTTCAGGGCCTTGTTCATCGGGTACGCGATGACCGACCCCTTGCCGATCATCGTGCCGAGCTTGCGGTCGGCCATGGGGACGTGCGACGCGCTCTCGCCGTCCTTCAGCCGCACCCACAGGCCGCTCTTCGACTTCGGGTCGGGCGAGAAGTTCCCGGCGACCCACTTGATGTCGAAGCCGCTGTTGACGCCGTTGATCACGGCGGCCTCGGGAGCGGCCCACTGCGCGTCGATGTCACCCTTCGCGAGCAGCGGCAGCGCGTCCGGCGTCGGCAGCACCTTCAGCGTGACGTCCAGGCCCTCCTTCTTGAACTCACCCTTCGCCACCGCCACTTGAAGCGGAGCCACATATTCCGCACTGAGTGTGCCCGTCGCGATCGTCAGCTTCCGGCGCTCGGTCAGAGGCTGTGGGGCCGGGGTGCCCTCGGCGCAGCGCGCGGGGGCGCGGTCGGCCGCCAGGTCCGCCGGATCCGTCCAGCTCCCCTCCCCACAGCCGGACACCGCCTTGATGGTGCGCGGCTCGGACGCCCCCGCGCCCTCCCCGGAGTCCTGGGCGGCACACCCCGCCGAAACCAACAGCGCACCCGCGGCCAGCACGGCACCGTATGCGAAACGCCTCATGACTGCCCCCGTCCCCGGTCGCGCGGCGCCCACGGAGTGAGCAACCGCCCCAGAATCCGCACCAGTTCGGAAAACACGACGCCGAGTACGGCGACGCAGACGATCCCGACGAACATCACGTCGTTCTGGAAGAGAGCCCGCGAGTCGAAGATCAGATGGCCCAAACCGTTCGCCGCGGCGATCTGCTCCGAGGCGACGATGACCAGCACCGCCACCCCCGCCGCGATCCGCGCACCCACCAGCACCGCGGGCAGCGAGGCCGGAAGCAGCACATGCCGGAACATCTGCCAGGACGAGGCCCCGAAGACCTGCCCCGCGTCCCGATACCCGGCCGGTATCGACATCACGGCCGACATCGTGGAGATCCACACGAAGAAGAAGACGGTGGCCGCCACGAGCGCCACCTGCGGTCCCTCGCCGAGCCCGAACATGTTCAGGAAGATCGGCAGCAGCGCGAGCTTCGGTACGACGTACAGCGCGTCCAGAAGCGGCTCAAGTGCCGCGCGTACGAGGGAGAGCGAGCCCATCAGCAGGCCCAGCGCATAGCCCGAGGCCGTGCCGATCGCGTATCCGGCGAGTACGCGCTTGAGGGTGGCCCACACATCCGGCCACAGGTCGCCGGCTGCCGCGCGGTCCCAGCCGTCGGCCAGGATCGTGGTGGGCGCCGGGTAGACCCGGTCGTCGATCCAGGCCTGGGCCGCGGCCAGTTGCCACAGCAGGACCAGCAGCAGGGGCACTGCGAGGGCGAGGGACAGCTCCAGGGTGCGGCGCCTGCGGTGGGTGCGTACGGGGTGCAGTTCCTGCGGGCCCGGGCGGCGGACCAGTACGGCTGCCGCATCGGTACGTTCCTTGCGTACGGCCGTGTTCATGCGGGCACCGCCTCCGGGCGCAGCAGCTGCCACAACTCGCTCTTCAGGGCGGTGAATTCGGGGGCCGAGCGGACCTCGCCGGAGCGCGGGCGCGGGAACGGCGGGCGGCGTTCGGCGATGAACCGGCCCGGGCGCGCCGACATGACCAGGACACGGTCGCCGAGGACGATCGCCTCCTCCAGGCTGTGGGTGATGAAGAGGGTGGTTGTGCGGGTCGTCTGGGTGAGTTCCAGGAGCTCGTCCTGGAGGATCATGCGCAGCTGGGCGTCGAGTGCGGCGAACGGCTCGTCCATCAGCAGGATTTCGGGCTCCACGGCCAGCGCGCGGGCGATCGCCACGCGCTGGCGCATCCCGCCGGAGAGCGTGGCGGGGTACGCGGAGGCGAAGTCCGCGAGGCCCAGGCGCTCAAGCCAGTCACGGGCGCGGGCGTTCGCCTCGCGGCGCGGGACGCGCTGGATGTCCAGGCCGAAGCGGACGTTCGCGAGGACGGTCTTCCAGTCGTAGATGCCGTAGTCCTGGAAGATCATGGCGGCCGGGCGGGAACTGGTGGTGCGGATCGCCAACTCGCCCGTGCTGGGGCGCAACAGGCCCGAGGCGATCCGCAGGAGCGTGGACTTTCCGCAGCCGGACGGGCCGACGATGCAGACGAACTCGCCGGGAGCGACGGTCAGGTCCAGCGGGCCCAGGGCATCCACGGCCGAAGGGCCCCGGCCGAAGGTCCGGCTCAGATCAGTGGCTTGGAGTTTCGGGTGCGGCTCTCCCACGGTGTCTCCTCGCGGAGTGCGGTACGGACTGGTGGGTGCCGTCGACGATATGACGGTCCGTCAGATTCGGGAAGTCCGCGCGCAGCAGAAAGCCCCGGCTCCCATGGGGTGCCGGGGCTTCGAGGAGTCGTCCGTAAGGATCGAGTCGTTCGTATGGATCAGGCCGCCGCGCAGTTCGGGCACACGCCCCTGTACGTCACCTCGACCGCCGAGACCGTGAAGCCGAAGCGCTCGGTGTCGGGGAGGTCGGAGAGGGGGTCGCCGCTCGGGTGGACGTCGCGGATCGCGCCGCACTGGGCGCAGACCAGGTGGTGGTGCGGACGATGCGCGTTCGGGTCGTACCGCTTGGCGCGCTTGTCCGTGGCGACTTCCATCACCTCGCCGAGCGAGACCAGCTCACCCAGCGTGTTGTAGACGGTCGCGCGGGAGATCTCGGGCAGCTTGGCGACCGCGCGCGCATGGACCTCGTCGGCCGTCAGATGGACGTGGTCGCCGTCGAGGACCTCGGCCACGACGCGGCGCTGCGCGGTCATGCGCCAGCCGCGTCCGCGCAGTCGTTCCAACAGGTCACTCATAAAGCGCAGTCTAACAGCCGGTGAAGCCAATCCCGAACGGGTGTGATTTTGGAGCACTACTCGACTTGGACGTTATCCAGAGTGGCGACGCGAGCGGGCCGGATTCCCTGATGGCGCTCCGGCCCGCTCTGCCGCTCAAGCCGGTGCGTGCTGCCGTAGCGGAGCCCAGCAGCGGATGATGTCGCGGACGGAGACGATGCCGATGGGCTCCTCATGGTCGAGGACGATCAGATGCCGGAAGCCGCCGTGCGTCATGGCGTGCGCCGCTTCCTCCAGCGTCCAGGACGGCGCGGCGAACACGACGTCGGTGGTGGTGTGGGCGTGTGCCCGTTCGGCGTCCGGGCTCTGGCCCAGGCCGACGGAGTTGAGGATGTCGCGCTCGGTGAGGATGCCGAGGCCGGTGCCGTCGGGGTCGAGGACCACGGCCGCGCCGACGCGTCGTGCGGACATCAGCGCGGCGGCCTGCCGGAGGGTGTGATCGGGTCCGATGGTGAGGACCACCGTGCTCATGGCGTCGCGGACGAGCATGGACGGAGCCACCTCCTACGAATCCGTTCGTTAACGGATTCACAAGTTCACAAGTGGGGGGACTCTCAGAGTCGCAGTTAAAAGGGGAGTCAACAAGAGGGCGTGTACGAGCGCTTTTGGGGGCGCTGTCTTCCGGTGAGCGCCGGTGGCCTCAACCGGCCTCGGATCGGGCTCAGTAGCGGTGGTTCAGGTAGCCCAGCAACTCGTCGTGCAGGAGGCCGTTCGACGCGGCGGCGTTCCCGCTGTGCGGGCCCGGGCGGCCGTCGAGGCCGGTGAAGCTGCCGCCCGCCTCGGTCACGATGATCGCGTTCGCCGCCATGTCCCACAGCGACAGTTCCGGCTCCGCGCAGATGTCGACCGAGCCCTCGGCGACCATCATGTACGGCCAGAAGTCGCCGTACGCGCGCGTGCGCCACACCTCGCGGGTCAGGTCCAGGAAGCCGTCCAGCAGGCTCCGCTCCTCCCAGCCGCCCAGCGAGGAGTACGCGAAGGAGGCGTCCGACATCCGCGAGACCCGCGAGACGTGCAGCCGGGTCGCGGAGGACAGACTGCGCCCGTTGAACGCGCCGTGCCCCTTCGCAGCCCACCAGCGGCGGCCCAGCGCGGGCGCGGAGACGACACCGACGACGGGCTGGTAGCCGCCCTCGCCTGCCTCCATCAGGGCGATCAGAGTCGCCCACACCGGCACCCCGCGTACGTAGTTCTTGGTGCCGTCGATCGGGTCGATCACCCAGCGGCGCGGGCCCGTGCCCTCGACTCCGTACTCCTCGCCGAGGACCGCGTCCCGCGGGCGGGCCCGCTGCAGGTGGCCGCGGATCAGCTCCTCGGCGGCCTTGTCGGCCTCGCTCACCGGCGTCAGGTCAGGCTTGGTCTCGACCTTGAGGTCGAGCGCCTTGAATCGGTCCATGGTCGCGGCGTCGGCGGCGTTCGCCAGGACGTGGGCGAGGCGCAGGTCATCGCGGTAGTCGGGCATGGCTGCACCGTATCTGCCCACTTCGGCCGGGGGCCATACCGTCCAGGTGGTCGGCACAGGACCTCCCCGCCGGTGCGGTGATCACGTCCTCCGCGCGCACGGCAGCGACGTACGCCCCCTCGATGCCGCCGCGAACCCTTGACAGTGCGCCCATCCGCGTCAACTCTGAGCGGCAGAGCCGATCGCCCCAGGGAGGCGCTGATGCCTGCAGCCCGGGAATCCCTCCTCGACGCCGCCTATACGTCGCTTGCGCGCCGTCCGTGGTCCGCGGTGCGGATGGTCGATGTGGCCGCCGTGGCCGGGGTCTCCCGGCAGACCCTCTACAACGAGTTCGGCAGCAAGGAAGGGCTCGCGCGGGCCCTCGTACGGCGGGAGGCCGACGCCTATCTCGCCGGCGTGGAGCGCGCTCTGGTGAGCCACGGCGAGCCGCGCGAGCGGCTGGCGGCGATCGCAGAGTGGACCGCTTCGGCGGCTCGCGGGAACCCGCTGGTGCGGGCGGTGCTCACCGGGTGCTGGAGCGAGCGGCTGCCGTCGCCGACCCTGTCCGCCGTGCCGTCCTCCTCCCCGGTGCCAGCGCAGCGTCGGGCCGATGGGCCGCTGCCGTCGCCGGGGGACTTCGTACAGGTGGTACGGGACCGGGCGGTTGCTTCGCTTACGGCGGTGGGGGCGACGAAGTCGGAGACGGCGGAGCTGGCGCGGGCCTGTGAGCTGGTGGTTCGGCTGGGGTTGTCTTGTGTGCTGGCTCCAGCCGGGGAGGGGGGTACGGTCGGCCTGGTTCGGGACGCCCTCGCAACCGTGCGGGTGGTGAGTTGAGTGGCGCTCAGTGCGACGAGCCCGACAGCTGCAGGCCGATCACTCCCACGATCACCAGCGTGATCGAGACGATCTTCAGGGTGGAGACCAGGTCGCCCAGGAAGATCATGCCGTAGATCGCGGTGCCGGCCGCGCCGATGCCCGTCCAGACCGCGTACGCGGGGCCGACGTCGAGCTTCTTCAGGGAGAGGGTGAGGAGGCCGAAGCTGCCCAGGGCGAAGATGGCGAAGGCGACTGTCGGCCAGAGCCTCGTGAAGCCGTGTGAGAGTTTCAGGCAGACGGCGAAGCCCGTCTCCAAGAGACCGGCGACGACAACCAGCAGCCACGCCATGTGATGCCCTCCCACGCTCCGTGACCGCTTCGTCTGGCTTAAGGTCCCGCTTGGTGCGATTATGCCTTTACCGTCGTGGCGGCGATGCAAACAAAACTGAGGTCACCGGCGATCAGTCGCCGTTCGCCGCCGTCAGTCGCCCTCGCGCCGCTCACGCGTAGCGAGCAGCCGCCGCAGCGAGTAGAGCCGGGCCGGATCCGCGTGGCCCTCGGCCACCCACTCGTCCAGCGCGCAGTCCGGTTCGTCGTGGCTGCACGCGCGCGGGCAGCCCTCGGTCCCGGGCTCCAGGTCCGGGAACGCGTGGATGACCCGGGACGGGTCCACGTGGTGCAGCCCGAAGGACCGTACGCCCGGAGTGTCGATCAACCAGCCGTCATCATCCGGCAACGGCAGGGCGAGCGCCGATGTCGTCGTGTGTCGTCCACGGCCCGTCACCGCGTTCACGACGCCCGTCGAACGCCGCCGCTCCTTGGCCACGAGCGCGTTGACCAGTGTCGTCTTGCCGACTCCCGAGTGCCCGACGAACGCCGTGATCTTGCCGTCCAACTGCTTGCGCACCCGGTCCACGGCCTCCCCGCTCTCCAGTTCCGCACGGCTGGTCACGACGTACGGCACCCCCAACGCCCCGTACAGCTCAAGGAGTTCGTCCGGCGGGGCGAGGTCCGACTTGGTGAGCACGAGCAGCGGGTCGAGTCCGCCGGCGTACGCGGCGACCAGGCAGCGGTCGATCAGGCGTGGGCGCGGCTCGGGGTCGGCGAGGGCGGTGACGATCGCCAGCTGGTCGGCGTTGGCGACGACCACGCGCTCGTACGGATCGTCGTCGTCGGCGGTGCGGCGCAGCACCGAGGTACGCGGCTCGATGCGGACGATGCGGGCCAGCGTGTCCTTCTTGCCGGTGAGGTCGCCGACGATGGCCACCCGGTCGCCGACGACCGCCGCCTTGCGGCCCAGTTCGCGGGCCTTCATGGCGTACACCACCCGGTCCTCGACGAGGCAGGTCAGCCGGCCCCGGTCGACCGTGAGGACCATGCCTTCGGCGGCGTCCTCGTGCTTGGGCCGGATGTTCGTACGCGGCCTGCTGCCCTTGCGGCCCGGGCGGGTGCGGATGTCGTCCTCGTCGGTGTGCTTGCCGTAGCGGCGCATGGTCCGTGTCCGCCCGTCAGTTCCCGAGCATTCCGGTCCACAGGTCGGGGAAGTCCGGCAGGGTCTTCGCCGTCGTCGCCACGTTCTCGATCTGGACGTCCGGCACGGCGAGACCGAGGACCGCGCCCGCGGTGGCCATGCGGTGGTCGTCGTAGGTGTGGAAGACGCCGCCGTGCAGCGGACGCGGGCGGATGTGCAGTCCGTCGGCGGTCTCGGTGACGTCGCCGCCCAGCTCGTTGATCTCCTTGGTGAGCGCGGCAAGGCGGTCCGTCTCGTGCAGGCGCAGATGCGCCACGCCCCGCAGGGTGGACGGCGAGTCGGCGAGGGCGGCCACCGCCGCGATGCCGGGGGTCAGCTCGCCGACCTCGCCGAGGTCCACCTCGATGCCGTGGATAGCGCCGGAACCGGTGAACTCCAGGCCCCGGTCGGTCAGTTCGCAGGAACCGCCCATCTCGGTGAAGATCTCCCGCAGCCTGTCACCGGGCTGGGTGGTGTGCACGGGCCAGTCCGGGACGACGACCCGGCCGCCGGTGACCAGGGCCGCCGCCAGGAACGGCTGGGCGTTCGACAGGTCGGGCTCGACCGTCAGATCGCGGCCGAGCAGCGCGCCGGGCGTGACCCGCCAGACGTTCGGCTCGCCGCCCGACTCCGGGGTGTCCACCTGGGCGCCGACCGACCGCAGCATGTCGACCGTCATCCGGATGTGCGGCATGGAGGGCAGCGTCGAGCCGGTGTGCCGTACCTCGACGCCCTGGTTGAAGCGCGGACCGGACAGGAGAAGCGCTGAGACGAACTGGCTGGACGAGGACGCGTCGATCTCCACAGGCCCGCCCTCCAGGGCCCCGCCGCCGTGCACGGTCAGCGGCAGCGCGCCACGGCCGTCGTCGTCGATACGGGCACCGAGGGCGCGCAGCGCGTCGATCACGCCGTTCAGGGGACGCTCGTACGAACGCGGGTCGCCGTCGAAGCGGATGGGGCCGTCGGCGAGCGTGGCGACCGGCGGAAGGAAGCGCATCACCGTGCCGGCGTTGCCGACATCGACCGTGGCCGGGCCGTGCAGGCCCGAGGGGATGACACGCCAGGCCTCGCCGGAGCCGTCCGGGCCCACGCCCTCCTCGATGCCGACGCCCATGGCACGCAGGGCGTCGGCCATCAGCACGGTGTCGCGGGAGCGCAGGGGGCGGCGCAGCCAGCCGGGCTCGGCCGCGAGAGCGGCCAGCACCAGGGCCCGGTTGGTGACCGACTTGGACCCGGGCACGTGGACCGTCGCGTCGACGGCTCCGCTCGCGTGCGGGGCGGGCCAGAGGGCGGTGTTCTCGGGGTTCGGGGCCATGAACCCACTCTATAAGCAGGGGCTCGGTCGGTTGTCTGACGACTGCGGGTGCGTTGTGGCTGGTCGCGCCCCATTGGGGGGCGCGCCGTGCGTCAGACCTGCAGAAGCCACCTGCCCCCTCCTATCAGGGAGCACAGCGACACCGCGTGGAACAGGAACAGCCACATTCCGGCCGGGACATGGGTCAGCCGGGACAGCTGGTCCGCGTCCGAGTCGCCCGCATTGCCCCGGCTGCGCTTGGCCTGGAGTTCGAAGGCCGGGCGTACGCCGCCAAGGAGCAGGAACCAGACCACCGCGTACGCGAACGCCGCCTGCACCTGAGGGCCCGTCAGCCAGGACACCGCCACGAACGTGCCGCCGGTGAGGAGCACCGTGAGGGCGCCGTACGCGTTGCGGATCATCACCAGCATCGCCACCAGGAGCAGCGTGGCCAGCCACAGGAGCGCGGTGATGTGACCCGCGGCGAGCAGCGCGGCGCCGCCGAGGCCCAGCAGCGGGGGAGCGGTGTAGCCGGCCGCCGCGGTGAGGATCATGCCGAGACCGGTCGGCTTGCCGCGGCTGACCGTGAGGCCGCTGGTGTCGGAGTGCAGCCGTATACCGCTGAGACTGCGGCCGGTGAGCAGCGCGACCAGACCGTGGCCGCCCTCGTGGGCGATGGTGATGGCGTTGCGCGAGAGCCGCCACAGGCCGTGCGGGACGATCACGGCGAGAGCGGCGACCATGGTGGCGCCGACCACCCAGAGGTCGGGGTCGGGCTGGCTGCCGAACACCTCGTCCCAGAGGGTGGCCAGGGAGGTGGCTGCGATGGCGTCCATTGTGTGCGGGAGTCTCCTCGTCGTCGCGCCAAGTCTGGCAGTGTGGCACGTATGTGCGGACGTTATGCGTCGAGTCGTAGGCCCGAGGATCTCGCAGGAATCTTTGAAGTCGAGAAGTGGGAGCCGGAGGAACAGTTCGAACCCGACTACAACGTGGCCCCCACCAAGGACGTCTACGCGGTACTCGACCGTCCTCTAAAGGACGCCGAAGACCCGAAGCCGGTTCGCCAGCTGCGCCGGCTCAAGTGGGGCCTGGTGCCGTCCTGGTCGAAGACCCCCGAGGGCGGCGCCCGGATGATCAACGCGCGCGCGGAGACCGTGCACGAGAAGCCCTCGTACCGGCGGGCCTTCTCCTCCCGGCGCTGCATCATCCCCGCGGACGGCTATTACGAGTGGGTGACCGGCAAGGCCGAGCGCGATCTGGAGGCCGAGGGCAAGAAGAAACGGCCGCGCAAGCAGCCGTACTTCGTGCTGCCCGCCGACGGTTCCGTCTTCGCGATGGCCGGGCTGTACGAGTTCTGGCGGGACAAGACGCTGCCCGACGACCATCCGCAGTCCTGGTGGGTGACCTGCTCCGTCATCACGACCGAGGCGGAGAAGTCGCCCCTCGCGGTGGCCCCGGCCGACGGCCCGCACGTTCTGGCCGACATTCACCCCCGTATGCCCCTGATGCTCACCCCCGACCGCTGGGACTCCTGGCTCGACCCGTCCCGCACGGACGTCGAGGACCTGCGCTCCCTGCTCGAGCCGCCCCCGCCGGGCCTGATGCGCGCCTACCCCGTCTCCACGGCGGTCAGCAACGTACGCAACAACGGCCCCGAGCTGCTCAAAGAGCTGGAGGGGCCCGAAGAGGGCACACTCTTCTGACGTGACGCAGAGCAATGAACTCGTAGAACTTGTGGAGACGGACGCGGGTACGGCCCGTGTCACCTGGCACAGGGCGAAGCAGGCGCGGCTGGTGCTCGCCGCGAGCCACGGGGCCGGCGGCGGTATCGAGGCGCGGGATCTGCGCGCCCTCGCCGCCGAGCTCCCCGCGCACGGCGTGACCGTCGCCCTCGTCGAGCAGCCCTGGCGGGTGGCGGGCAAGAAGCTGGCGCCCGCGCCGAAGACGCTCGACGTGGGCTGGCGCGGAATCTGGCCGACCCTCGCCGGAGGCGGCCTGCCGGTCGTGGCGGGCGGTCGCAGCGCGGGCGCCCGCGTGGCCTGTCGTACGGCCAGGGAACTGGGCGCCGCCGCAGTCCTCGCCCTCAGCTTCCCGCTGCACCCGCCGGGCAAGCCGGAGAAGTCGCGCGCCGACGAGCTGCTCGGGGCCGGTGTGCCCACGCTCGTCGTCCAGGGCGGCAACGACCCGTTCGGGAAGCCGGAGGAGTTCCCGGAAGGTCCGTACGACCTCGTGGAGGTGCCGTACGGCGATCACGGTTTCGCCGTGCCCAAGCGTGCCGAGATCGGTCAGGAGCAGGCGCTGGGGATCCTCACCGAGGGGGTCGTGAAGTGGCTTGCGTCACTCGCATAGGCCCGCGCAACGGGGCGGGAATGATGCGGTAGCGGCCTCTGTTGAGAGCGGCAGTAGTACTCACACCGAGTACTTACCGTTCGTAGGAGAGGAAGTCCGCCGCATGGGTTCGACCATCTGCCCGAACCGTCCCGGTGCAACTGACCTGGACTGGTCCGTCCTGCATGCGGCAAAGACCGTCCCCGTACGGGCGGCCGGGGGACCCAATCGGCGCGCCGCCCAGACCACAGGTCGTCTATCCTCCGATTCGAGTGGGACCGGTTTCGGTTCGACGACATCGTTTGAGGAGGTGGGTCCGGTCACTGGGACCGACGCAGGGACCGACTACGGCCAGGCGGAGCAGCCCGAGGGCCGGGGCAGCGGTACGGAGTCGACCGCCGAGCGCAACGCGCGCTTCGAGCGGGACGCCATGGAATTCCTCGACCAGATGTACTCGGCCGCGCTGCGCATGACGCGCAACCCGGCCGATGCCGAGGACCTGGTGCAGGAGACGTACGCGAAGGCGTACGCGTCCTTCCACCAGTTCCGCGAGGGCACCAACCTGAAGGCCTGGCTGTACCGGATCCTCACGAACACCTTCATCAACTCGTACCGCAAGAAGCAGCGCGAGCCTCAGCGCAGTGCGGCCGAGGAGATCGAGGACTGGCAGCTGGCGCGTGCCGAGTCGCACATGTCGACGGGTCTGCGCTCCGCCGAGTCGCAGGCGCTCGACCACCTGCCCGACTCGGACGTGAAGGAAGCGCTCCAGGCGATCCCCGAGGAGTTCCGCATCGCCGTCTATCTGGCGGACGTTGAGGGCTTTGCGTACAAGGAGATCGCCGACATCATGGGGACACCCATCGGTACGGTGATGTCCCGGCTGCACCGGGGCCGCCGCCAACTGCGCGGCATGCTCGAGGACTACGCGCGTGAGCGCGGACTGGTCCCGGCCGGCGTCGGAGAGTCGAACGAAGCGAAAGGCTCGGGCTCATGAGCTGCGGAGACCCGCACGAGACGGACTGCAGTGAGGTCCTCGATCATCTCTACGAGTTCCTCGACAGCGAGATTCCGCCCGCCGATCGCGACAAGTACAAGCAGCACTTCCGGGAGTGCTCGCCGTGCCTGGAGAAGTACGGGCTCGAAGAGGCCGTGAAGAAGCTGGTCAAGCGGTGCTGCGGCCATGACGACGTGCCGACCGATCTTCGGTCGAAGGTCATGGGCCGTATCGAGATGATCCGCTCCGGCGAGACCGTCCCCGACCACGATGTGACGGCCGCGCCCCGGGTGACGCCGCAGGAGTCCTGACCTCCCGCCCCGTCACGTACATACGCGTACACCGTGACCCCCGAGGGATCACGGTGTACGTCAGCGGGTCTGGTCGCGCGGCCCGTTCAGACCTCCAGGCCGTTCTCGATCCGCTTCAGGCCGTGCCGGGCCAGCGCCAGGTTGCTGCGGGACCGGTCGAGCGCCAGGTAGAGGAAGAGCGTTCCCTTGCTGCTGGTGAGTGGCCGGATCAGGTGGTACTGCTTGCCCAGCGTGATCAGGATGTCCTCGATCACGTCGTCCATGGCCAGTGAGGCCAGGGTGCGCATCTTGGACCGTACGACTTCGGTGTTGCCGGCCGCCGCGAGCTCCAGGTCGAGGCCTTGGCCGCCGCCCAGCGTGCCGAGCGACATGCCGCTTTCGTAGTCGACGAGGGCCACGCCGATCGCGCCCTCCACCGCCATGGCTTCCTTCAGCGCGGTGTCGATGTTCATGCCGTTGCCCCAATTCCTCGGTGCTGCTGACCGGTCGGTGTCCGGCCAACTACGATCGGCTGCAAGCGCTTACGGGTCGTAAGCGGTCAACTTCGTGGCGAGTTATGGAAGTTGACAGTCAAAGTACTGTGCGGCCCAGGGAGGTGGAGGGGGAATGGGGGAAAAAGGTACGGCGCTCCAGGCTTCCCTGGACCGGCTCCTCGATTCCCCGGGAGTCACCGGCGTCGCCCTTATCGACGCGGTCACCGGTCTGACGTACGGCACCGCGGGAGACATCGCCGAGGCGGGTGACGGGCCGGAGGTCTCCGAGTTCGCCGCCCTCATCGCCGAACGGCTGGGCGCGGCAGGTGCCGACGGGGAGTTGGAGAGCGTGGTCACCACCAGCACGAAACGTCATCAGGTGCTGTTCTCCGTGGTACGACCCGGGGGTGATCCGCTGATCCTCGCGGCCGGCCTCGACCGGGACCGGGCCAATATGGCGCTGGCCCTGCGCAGTCTGGGCGACCGGGCCGCGGAGGTACTGGCGTGACGGCGCCCACGGCACGCAATGTGCCCGCACTGCTGCAGGGCCTTCGCGCGGAGAGCTTCACCGGAACGGTGCGCGTCTCCGGCACACCAGGCGGATCGATTCACCTGCGGAACGGGCTGGTGGGCGCGATCGAGACACCGGGCGCTCCGACCGCCACATCGACGCTGCTCACCTCGAGGCGGATCGGTGACGAGGACTGGCTGGCCGCCTGCGCCGCGGAGCCCGACGCGGACCGGCTGGGCGGACACCTGGTGGCCGAGGGCCTGATCGGCGCCGCCGAACTCGAAGTCGTCTGCACCGCGGCCGTGTTCGACGCGGCATTCGCCATGGCGCTGAGTCCGCGGGGCAGTTGGGAGTTGGGCGACCGGGAGCCCGTACTCCTCGCGGAGCCGGGCGTCGAGCCACGACGGCTGACCGAGGAGGCCTCCCGGCGCGTGGCGCTGCTGTCGCGTCTGTGGGGGCCGCCGGGCGAGCTGACACGTGTCCGGCCCTCCCCGGTCGCCGGTGCAGGGACGCGTGGCTCCGACGGGTGGCTCGCACGTCGGCACCGGGACGTGCTCGACACCGTTAACGGACGTCGTACGCCACGAGACATCGCCTTCGCGCTGGGCCGCGGACTGTACGCGGTGATGCTCGACCTGATCCGCATGGAGGCCTTGGGCATCGTCCAGTGGGGGAGCAGGACGACCGCCGACGGTCGGCCGAGCACCGCGCCTCGTGTGCCGCGGGCCGAGCCGACCAATGCCGTACGGAGCACTGCCGTACGGCCCCCCGAGGCCGCGCCGCTGCCGAAGCGTAGACCCGGCGCGTCCCCCGCACAGGACGTCGGACAGAAGAAGAAAGGAGGGTAGTGAGCAGCGACGACGACCGAGCGGCACAGCCCCGGGAACGCGAAGAAGCCGCGCCCCCGGACGAGCAAGAGCACAAGCGCGAAGAAGAAACAGAGCAAGAGCAAGAGCAAGAACGCGGACAAGAGCCAGAACAAGAGCAAGTACGCGGACAAGGATCAGAGCAAGAAGCGCAAGATCAAGAACCGGAGCAGGAGCAAGAACGCGAACGAGGCAGCGCCTCTACGAGCGCCCGTCCTCCGCCGGATGCCGATGCCGAAGCCGGTTCTTCACCCGCGCCCCCACCGTTGCCCGTACGCCGACCGCTGCCCAGACGCGATGCCGCACCGGCCGCGCCCGCACTCCCGCCTGCTCTCTTGTCGATGCTCACGGCCGAGGAACTGGCCGCCGAGGCGCCTTCTGTCGACATGCTGCGGCGCGTCCGCCGGGCGCTGCGGGACCTCCCGGATACCGACTGAAATCCCCGGCGGGAATCTCCGGCCGACTCCGCCGAGTACGCCTCGAACATATCAGCACCGCATATGCCAGGACCCAAGGAGCACCAACCATGACCGAAAACCCATCACCCGATTCCCTGACCGGCATTCTGACCTCGCTGCGTGAAAGGGTGATGGGGGTCTCCGAGAGCGTCCTGTCCACGGTGGACGGCCTCCTCGTCGTCGCGGACATCGACACCGTTCACCCCGAGTCCGTCGCCGCCCTTGCCGCCGCGACCCTCGGTGTGGGACGTCGCATGGCCGATACCGCCGGGGTCGGTGCGCTCCGCGAGGTGGTGGCCCGCTGCGGTTCGGGTCACGTCATCGTCGTCGCCGTCGGCGACCGTGCCCTGCTCACGGTCAAGGGCGACGACGGGCTCGATCTCGCCGCGTTCCAGCGCGAGTCACCGGCCACAGTTGAACAGCTGACCAAAGCGCTCGCCTCCGACGTGTCGCGTTGAGCGGTCTGACCCCCGTCCTGGCTGGGTAACCCCTGGGTAATGAGCGCCCGTCCGGCCGTACGTGGTTGGATGCGAGGAAGAGGACAACAGGGGGCACAGTCCAGCCCGAGGCTGCACGCTCTTCGACGAACTGGCAGGCGGGAATGAGGATCTTCGGCAAGGGACGGCACCGGCCCTCCGCCTCATGGCGGCAGGCCACCGACCGCGCGTTCACGCTGATAGGCGACGGCCGGTACGAGGACGCGGGAGCGCTGCTCACGCGTGCGGCGGACCTGGAGCCCTGGCTGTCCGAGTCCTGGTTCAACCTCGCTCTGCTGCACAAGTTCCGGCACGACTGGGAACAGGCGCGGGCCGCGGGCCTCAGGGCCGTGGCACTGCTCGACCGGGCGACCGGGGCGCCCGACTGGTGGAACGTGGGCATCGCGGCCACCGCCCTGCAGGACTGGCCCCTCGCCCGGCGGGCCTGGCAGGCGTACGGGCTGAAGGTGCCCGGAGGCACCACTCGGCCGAAGCCCGGGGGAGGCGCCACCGCCTCCGGAGAACCGGTGGGGATGGAGCTGGGCAGCGCGGCCGTACGGCTGTCGCCCGAGGGCGAGGCCGAGGTCGTATGGGGGCGCCGGCTGGACCCGGCCCGGATCGAGGTGCTGTCCATTCCGCTGCCGTCCTCCGGGCGGCGCTGGGGTGAGGTCGTCCTGCACGACGGGGTACCGCACGGCGAGCGGACCACGGCCGCCGGGCACGCGTATCCCGTGTTCGACGAGATCGAGCTGTGGGCGCCCTCACCGGTCCCCACCTGGGTCGTACTCCTGGAAGCGGAGACCGAGGACGACCGGGACGCCCTGGAGCGGCTCGCGGCCGACGCCGGCTTCGCCGCCGAGGACTGGTCGTCCTCCGTGCGGCTGCTGTGCCGTATGTGCTCGGAGTCCCGGATGCCGTCCGACGAGGGCGACGGCGAGCATCTGGATCCGCACGATCACAGTGAGCCGGGGCATCCGGGGCCGCTCGGGCATCGCACGGACGGGCAGCTGTGGATGCCGGAGCGGGAGTGCGGGCTTGCGGCCCCTGCCTCGCTGGTGCGGGGTTTGTTGGACGGGTGGGTTGCGGACAGTCCGGACACCCGGGACTGGCGGGATCTCGAAGAGGTTTGTTAGGGGTTCCAAGGACCGTTGTCGGCCGCGGGCCGTGTGTGGCTGGTCGCGCCCACGCGGCGGAGCCGCATGTAGGCACAGTCCCGCGCCCCTTCGGGGCGCGTATGGCGCCGTAGGCTGTACCCGAACTTTTTCTTGAGGATCCCAGGAAGGCATACGTCGGTCATGGCGCAGCAGGACACCGATCAGCAGCACGCGGGCGTGCTCCCCGTGGACGACGACGGCTTCGTCATCGACACCGAGGACTGCGAGGAGCGCGAGGCGGCGTACCGCGAGCGCGGCACCTCGCGGCCCATCACGGTCGTCGGGAACCCCGTGCTGCACAAGGAGTGCAAGGACGTCACCGACTTCGGCGACGAACTGGCCAAGCTGGTCGACGACATGTTCGCCAGCCAGCGCACCGCCGAGGGCGTGGGCCTGGCCGCCAACCAGATCGGCGTCGACCTGAAGGTCTTCGTCTACGACTGCGGGGACGACGAGGGCAAGCGCCACGTCGGCGTGGTCTGCAACCCGAAGCTCGTCGAACTGCCCGCCGACCAGCGCCAGTTGGACGAGAGCAACGAAGGCTGCCTGTCCGTGCCCACCGCGTACGCGCCGCTCGCCCGCCCCGACTACGCCGAGGTCACCGGGCAGGACGAGAAGGGCAACCCGATCAAGGTGCGCGGCACGGGCTACTTCGCCCGCTGCCTCCAGCACGAGACGGACCACCTGTACGGCTACCTCTACATCGACCGGCTCTCCAAGCGTGAACGCAAGGACGCGCTGCGACAGATGGCCGAGAACGAGCCGCGCTATCCGGTCGTGGCCAACGACTGACCGTCCGCGTCCGCTGTCGGTGCCCTGCCGTCCGCCTTGTGAACGATGGCCGAACGGCCGGGGCAGGAAATGACAGTTGGGGTCAACGCGTCCCCATGCATCCCTCTGCCAACGAAGCCTGGTCGGAAATCCCTTCCGACCAGGCTTCGTTCGTATGTCCGTCGGACGTTCGATCCCGTTTGTTCTTCATAGAACCAAAATGAGTCACGCAAGAGGGCGTTCTCGGCACCATGGGGTAGTGAGGGGAGCAGATCTGTTCCCTAACAGTCGGTTTTCGTGCTTCATGGAAGGGCGGGGATACGCAAACGACACATGCCCAGCGCAGCGAATGGGGCATATGTCAACAGGCGGCTGAGAGGGGTTTGTTCGTGCCTGCTTTCTCACAGAGCACCGCAACAACGCACACCCGGGTCGCGGTTCCACCGGCGCTCACTCTCCCGGTGATCGAGACCGAGTTTCCCCGGCAACTCCATCCGTATTGGCCCAGGCTTCAGAAGAACACCAGGGCCTGGCTACTGGAAAAGCGCCTGATGTCGCCCGACAAGGTCGCGGCTTACGCCGATGAACTGCGCTACACGGACCTGATGGCCGGCTACTACATCGGTGCGCCGGACGACGTACTCCAGGCGATCGCGGACTACAGCGCGTGGTTCTTCGTCTGGGACGACCGGCACGACCGTGACGTGATCCACAAAAGGCCGCTGGCCTGGCGACGCCTCAAACACCAGCTGCACGCGGCCCTTGACTCTCCTCAGGACCATCTGCATCACCGGGATCCCGTGGTCGCGGGGTTCGCGGACAGCATGGTGCGGCTGTATTCGTTCCTGAGCAGGCGGTGGAACGCCCGCTTCGCGCGGCATTTCCACGCCGTCATCGAGGCGTACGACCGGGAATTCCGCAATCGTACGACGGGAATCGTGCCCACCGTCGAGGAATATCTCACTCTGCGGCGGCTGACCTTCGCGCACTGGATCTGGCTCGATCTGCTGGAACCGAGCGCGGAGTACGAACTCCCCAGGGCCGTACTGAAGAATCCCGCATACCGGCGGGCGGCCTTGCTGTGCCAGGAATTCGCCGCCTGGTACAACGATCTGTGCTCACTCCCCAAGGAAATAGCGGGAGATGAAGTCCATAATCTCGGAATCAGCCTCATTCACCATGAAGGGCTGACACTGACCGAGGCCGTCACAGAAGTAAGGCGACGAGTCCAGGGCACCATCACCGAATTTCTTCGGGTGGAAAAGGAGGTATTGCGGTACGCGGACCGGCTCGACGACGGATCCGCGCGCGGCGCCGCATTAGCGGCCGCCGTGAGGGCGTGTCTGCGCAATATGCGGAACTGGTTCAGTTCCGTGTACTGGTTCCACCACGAGTCCGGCCGATACCGGGTGGACAGCTGGGACGACCGCTCCACACCCCCCTACGTCAACAATGAAGCGGCAGGTGAGAAATGACCGTCGAGTCCGTGAAACCCGCGCCCACTGAGGCGCGTGAGCCGCTGGAACCCCCACTCGTCCGAGGCGGGCTGCCCGTTCTCGGCCACAGCTGGAAGATGGCGCGCGACCCGCTGGGATTCCTCACCCGGCTGCGCGACCACGGCGAGGTCGTACGGATCAGGCTGGGCCCGAAGGCGCTGTACGCAGTCACCACCCCGGAGCTCACCGGAGCCCTGGCGCTCAACGCCGACTTCGGGATCGGGGGCCCGCTGTGGGACACCCTGGACGTCCTGCTCGGCAAGGGAGTCGCGACCACCGACGGCGCCGTGCACCGGCGCCAGCGGCTGACGATGCAGCCGTCGTTCCGCAAGGATGCGATCGCCCGGTACGAGCAGGTGATGGCCGAGGAGGCGCACGCCCTCGCCGAACGCCTGCGGCCGGGCGACAAGGTCAACATGACGGCGGAGGCGTTCCGCATCACCGCCCGCGTCATGGCCCGCTGCATGCTGCGGATCGAGGAGACCGACCAATTGGCCGAGCGCGTGCACACCGCGCTCAGCACGATCTTCGAGGGCATGTTCCGGCGGATGGTCCTCTCGTTCGGCCCGTTCTACCGGCTGCCGATTCCGTCCCACCGCGAATTCGACCGTGCGCTGGCCGAAATGCACCGGCTCGCCGACGAAGTCGTCGCCGAGCGCCGGCCCGCCGTGGACAGGCCCGAGTGTTTGCTGACGGCTCTGCTCGAGGCGAAGGACGAGAATGGCGAACCGATAAGTGATCAGGAGGTGCACGACCAAGTCGTCCAGGTTCTCGTGGCGGGCACGGAAACGACCGGGGCCACGTTGGCGTGGATCTTGGACTTGCTCGCCGAGCATCCGGAACACGCGGAGCGAGTGAGCGAAGAAGTGAAATCCGTGGTGGGTGATCGCACAGTCACGTTCGGCGATATCAGGAAGCTGACCCACACGAACAATGTCATCACCGAGGCGATTCGCCTGCGGCCCGCGGTCTGGATTCTGATGCGCCGGGCACAGACCGAAACCGAACTCGGCGGGTATCGCATTCCGGCCGGTGCGGACGTCGTCTATAGTCCGCTGGCCATCCAGCGCGATCCGAGGTCGTACGAGCGCCATCTGGAGTTCGACCCCGACCGCTGGCATCCGGAACGCGCCAAGGACGTCCCGAAGTACGCCATGGCTCCGTTCAGCGTCGGCAGCCACAAGTGCCCGGGGGACCACTTCGCGATGGCCCAACTCGCCATCGTACTGGCGACGTTGATCCCGAAGCTGCGCTTGGACTACGCGCCCGGGGCGGACCGCTCGACCCGGCTGGGCATCACGCTGCGGCCGAGGCGGCTGATGATGCAGGCCGTACCACGCTGAACCCGCGTACCGGCGGGCGCACGTTCAGGCGACCTCGGGCTCCTTGTCCTGCGGGCCCCTGAACGTGCGCCGGTACGCCTGCGGGGTCGTCCCCAGCGACCGTACGAACTGATGGCGCAGCGCGGCCGCGGTCCCGAACCCCGTACGACCCGCGATCGCGTCCATCGTCTCGTCCGTCGCCTCCAGCAACTGCTGGGCCAGCAGCACCCGTTGGCGCAGCAGCCAGCGGTACGGCGTGGTACCGGTCTCCTGCTGGAAACGGCGCGCGAAGGTGCGCGGCGACATGTGCGCACGGCCTGCGAGCTGCTCGACGGTCATCTCCTCGTCGAGGTGGCGCTCCATCCACACCAGCACCGCGCCGACCGTGTCGCACCGGGACAGGGGCAGCGGCCGCTCGACGAACTGGGCCTGGCCGCCGTCCCGGTGCGGCGGCACGACCATCCGCCGGGCGATCTTGTTCGCCACCTCCGTGCCCTGTTCCTTGCGGACGATGTGCAGACAGGCGTCGATACCGGCGGCGGTACCGGCCGAGGTGATCACCGGGTCCTCGTCGACGTACAGCACATCGGGCTCGACGGTCGCTCGCGGATAGCGGCGACGGAGCTCGTCCGCGTGCCGCCAGTGCACCGTGCAGCGCCGCCCGTCGAGCAGTCCGGCCGCGCCGAGGATGAAGACGCCGGAGCAGACGCTGAGCACGCGCGCGCCGCGGTCGGTGGCCCGGCGCAGGGCGTCGAGCAGCTCGGGCGGGTACGCGCGATCCATGAAGTCGCTCCCGGCCGGTACGGCGATCAGGTCCGCCTCTTCGAGCCGGTCGAGCCCGTACGGCGTGGAGACTGTGAACCCGGCGACATGGGTGCTGAGCGCCGGGCCCTCCGCCGAGACGACCGCGAAGTCGTACACGGGCAGGCCCTCGTCGCTGCGGTCGAGGCCGAACACTTCGCAGAGGACGCCGAGTTCAAAGGGATGCACACCGTCGAGCAGGACCGCTGCCACGTTGCTCAGCATGATCCACCTCGCATGGATGCGCAGGTCAACGGAGACTTCGGCCGGGGGTCCGGGGGGTGTCCCCCGGGATGGCACAGCAGCATGCCGCCAGTATGTCGGAAGCGTGGCAGGAAATCGAGGGTGTACGGCAGTCCTGCCACTGACGGTAAGGAGCAATCGGCGCGACAGTGGTGTCCATGGATACGACACGCATGGAAGCACTCATCGGAATGGTCACCGTCCTCGCGATCCTGGTCCTGCTCGTCCTCCCCGCCGCGATCGGAATCGCGCGCGACCGGCGCATCGACCGTCAGCTCAGGGAGGCCGAGCAGGAACGCCCGGAGGATCAGAAGTCCTCGTCGAAGCCGACGGTCCCCTCCACCGCCACCTGGTACGCCGAGGGCCGCCGCTCAAAGAAGTTGGTCAGCTCCTGAACGCCCTGCAACTCCATGAAGGAGAAGGGGTTTTCGGAGCCGTAGACGGGCGCCAGTCCGAGGCGTACGAGTCGCTGGTCGGCGACGCACTCCAAGTACTGGCGCATCGAGTCGGTGTTCATGCCCGGGAGACCGTCGCCGCACAGGTCGCGCGCGAACTGCAGCTCGGCCTCGACGGCCTCCCGGATCATGTCGGTGATCTGCCGGTCCAGTTCCTCGTCGAAGAGTTCAGGCTCCTCCTTGCGGACGGTGTCGACCACGTCGAAGGCGAAGTTCATGTGCATCGTCTCGTCTCGGAACACCCAGTTGGTGCCCGTTGCCAGGCCGTGCAGCAGGCCGCGGCTGCGGAACCAGTAGACGTACGCGAAGGCACCGTAGAAGAAGAGCCCTTCGATGCAGGCGGCGAAGCAGATGAGATTGAGCAGGAAGCGGCAGCGGTCGGCCTTGGTCTCCAGCCGGTCGATCTTCTCCACCCCGTCTGTTCCATCAAGTGCAGCCATCCACTTGAAGCAGAACTCCGCCTTCGCGCGGATGGACGGGATGTTCTCGACCGCGTCGAATGCGGCGGCGCGGTCCTCCGGGTCGGGGAGGTACGTGTCGAGCAGCGTCAAGTAGAACTGGACGTGCACGGCCTCCTCGAAGAGCTGGCGGCTCAAGTAGAGCCGTGCTTCGGGGGAGTTGATGTGCTTGTAGAGGGTGAGCACCAGGTTGTTCGCGACGATCGAGTCGCCTGTCGCAAAGAACGCGACGAGTCGGCCGATGAGGTGCTGCTCGCCGGGTGACAGTTTCGCGAGGTCGGTCACGTCCGAGTGGAGGTCGACCTCCTCCACGGTCCAGGTGTTCTTGATGGCGTCCCGGTAGCGCTCGTAGAAGTCGGGGTAGCGCATGGGGCGCAGGGTCAGCTCGAAGCCCGGGTCGAGGAGATTCTGGGTTCGGGTGGTGCTGGTCACTGGCAGGCCTCGCAGGACTCGGGGTTTTCGAGGGAGCAGGCGACGGCGTCGGGGTCCGGGTCTGCCTGCTGTACGGGGATGGGGGCGGCCGCGGCCGTGGAGGAACCGGCCGCGCGGGCGATGCGGGTCGCCGGGCGGGAGCGCAGGTAGTACGTCGTCTTCAGGCCCGACTTCCAGGCGTACGCGTACATCGAGGAGAGCTTGCCGATGGTCGGCGTCTCCAGGAAGAGGTTCACGGACTGGGACTGATCCAGGAACGGGGTGCGGGCGGCGGCCATGTCGATCAGGCCGCGCTGCGGGATCTCCCACGCCGTGCGGTAGAGCCGTCGTACGTCCTCGGGGATCCAGGTGAAGTCCTGCACCGAGCCGTTCGCCTCGCGCAGTGCCTCGCGGGTGCGGGCGTCCCAAACACACAGCGCCTTAAGCTCGTTGACCAGGTACGAGTTGACCTGGAGGAACTCGCCCGACAAGGTCTCGCGCTTGAAGAGGTTGGAAACCTGCGGCTCGATGCACTCGTAGACGCCGGCGATGGAGGCGATCGTGGCGGTGGGCGCGATGGCGAGGAGGAGGGAGTTGCGCAGGCCGGTGGTGGCGATGCGCTCGCGGAGGGCCGACCAGCGCTCGGGCCAGGTGAGTTCGACGTCGTAGTGGTCGGGGTGCAGTACGCCCCGGGCCGTACGGGTCTTCTCCCAGGCCGGGAGAGGGCCGCTGCGCTCGGCGAGGTCGGCGGAGGCTTCGTACGCGGCGAGCATGATGCGCTCGGCGATGCGGGTGGAGAGGGCCTTTGCCTCGGCCGAGTCGAAGGGAAGCCGCAGCTTGAAGAAGACGTCCTGGAGGCCCATCGCGCCGAGGCCCACCGGCCGCCACTTCGCGTTCGACCGGCCTGCCTGCTCGGTCGGGTAGAAGTTGATGTCGACGACGCGGTCGAGGAAGGTGACGGCGGTACGGACGGTGGAATCGAGCCGTTCCCAGTCGAGATCATCGGTCGATGTATCGACAAAGGCACCCAGATTGACGGAACCCAAGTTGCAGACCGCGGTCTCCCCGTCGTCCGTCACCTCCAGGATCTCCGTGCAGAGGTTGGAGGAGTGGACGGTGTGGCCGGGCAGGGCGGTCTGGTTGGCGGTGCGGTTGGCGGTGTCCTTGAAGGTCATCCAGCCGTTGCCGGTCTGGGCGAGGGTGCGCATCATGCGGCCGTACAGCTCGCGGGCGGGGATGGTCTTCCTGGCGAGACCGTCCGCCTCCGCCTTGCGATAGGCGGTGTCGAACTCCTCGCCCCACAGGTCGACCAGTTCGGGCACGTCGGAGGGCGAGAAGAGCGACCACAGGCCGTCCTCGTCGACCCGCCGCATGAACTCGTCCGGGATCCAGTGCGCGAGGTTCAGGTTGTGCGTACGGCGGGCGTCCTCACCGGTGTTGTCGCGCAGCTCAAGGAACTCCTCGATGTCGGAGTGCCAGGTCTCCAGGTAGACGGCCGCGGCACCTTTGCGCCGGCCGCCCTGGTTCACGGCGGCGACCGAGGCGTCGAGGGTCTTCAGGAACGGGACGATGCCGTTGGAGTGCCCGTTCGTACCGCGGATCAGCGCACCGCGGGAACGGATCCGGGAGTACGCGATGCCGATGCCGCCCGCGTGCTTCGAGAGCCGGGCGACCTGGTGGTAGCGCTCGTAGATCGAGTCCAGCTCGTCCTTCGGGGAGTCGAGGAGGTAGCAGGACGACATCTGGGGGTGGCGCGTACCGGAGTTGAAGAGGGTGGGGGAGGAGGGCAGGTACTCGAGGCGGCTCATCAGGCGGTAGAGCGCGGCGACTTCGTCGACGGACCGGGCGCTGTCGTCTTCGGCCAGTCCGCTCGCCACGCGCAGCATGAAGTGCTGTGGCGTCTCGATGACGTTCCGGGTGATCGGGTGCCGCAGGAGGTATCGGCTGTGGAGCGTACGGAGCCCGAAGTAGCCGAAGCGGTCGTCGCCTTCGGGGTCGATGAGCGCGTCGAGGCGAGCCGCGTGGATCCGTACGAACTCGGCGGTGCGGTCGGCGATCAGGCCCTCGCGGTGCCCGGCCACGACCGACTCGGAGAAGGACCGCACGCCCTGCGAGGCGGCCTCGGCCGCGATGCCGATGGCCAGCAGCCGGGCAGCCAGCGTCGAATAGGCGGGGTCCTCGGAGATCAGGCCCGCGGCCGCCTCGGTGGCCAGCTCACGCAGCTCCGCCACGTCCGCACGGGCGGACCGGACGCGCAACGCCGCGGCGGCGACCCGTCCGGGGTCGGTGTCGGGGAGGTCGGCGGTGAGGTCGGTCAGGGTCCGCAGCAAATCAGAGGGGCGGCCCGAAGGGCCTCCGTTGAGGGCGGTGGTGGGAGACGGGCGGGCGGTTCCTGGTCCGTCGGCCTCGGCCCTGTCCTGCTGCTGGTCCAGGGGCGCGTTCGCTGAGACCGGATCGGCCGGCGCGATGGTCACGTGGGGCTCTCCCTCGCTCGGTAAGGGGCCAGCGTGGAGAGGGGGTTCGGGGGCACACGGGCGTACGCGCACTGTGGCAGCGGGACGCCGCGTCCACCGGCCCACTCCGCGAGGCCCGGACGTCATGGTCACCCGGGCCGCACCGGCCTGGGCACGCTGCCGGCAGGTCCTCGGACTGACGCTCGCGCACGGCCCGTCCCGGGGACAGACATGCACAAGTACACCGTTGCGGGACAGTTCCGGATTCGCACCGGATTCCGCTGCGGCGGCAGCGAGGATGAGCATACATGTTGTGTTGGGCTTGGGGAGTGCACCCCACATGTTGTGTTGGTGTGGCGGAGCCTCGGTGGGACGCGCGGGCGCGGGGCGTTGCGTTACGGTGCCTCCATGAGGCCGGAGACCATCAGCTTCCGCCCGGACGACGAGACGTATAGCGAGCTGGAAGAGCTGGCTGCTGCCTGGCGCGTCACTCCGGCGGAGGCGATCGGAACGGCTGTGCACGAGGCGTACGTGCGTGAGCAATACCGGCGCGCCGCCGCCGAGTTGGACGAGTGGCGCAACGACCCTGCCTATCAGGCGGAGGTCGCTGACGCGCGAGTGGAGGTTGAAGACTCGCGCGTGTGGTGACGGCTTCTACAGCTCCAACTCGTAGGCCAGCAGGTTCAGGTCGTCGAGGTGGGGGATCGGGTTCCAGTCGCGTTCTGGAGTGCGGGTGAAGCCGAGGCGTTCGTAGATGCGGTGGGCTGCGTGCATGGCGCGCTGGGTCGACAGGACGATGCCTACGCAGCCTTCGGCCCGTGCGCGGTCCATGCAGGCGCGTACGAGGGCCTCTCCGATGCCCCGGCCGCGAGCCTCCGGGGCGACGGCGAGCATCCGTATCTCGGCCTCGCCGGGTTCCGCGATGTCGGCCATCGGTCCGCCGGAGGGTACGAAGGTCACGCCGCCCAGCACGCGACCGTGCTCGACGGCGACCAGCACCTCGGCCGCGGCGGCGCGCTTGGCGACGTTCCGCAGCTCGCCGAGGTACTCGTCGCTCTCTCCGAAGTCGAGCAGACCGTCCCCGAGATAGGCCTGCGCGGTGATCTCACCGAGGGTTTCGTACTCCTCCGGGGCTGCTTGCCTGATCGCGATGTCCATGCGGTGCAGTGTGCATCACGGGTGTGACAGCGGCTTGTGGTTTTCCCTGCGCTGGGGCTCAGTACGGGCTCACCGTGCGGGGATCTCGGTACGGGGACTCAGCGCGGGGGTTCAGTGAGGGATCTCAGCCCACACCCGGCCACTGCTGCAGCGTCGCCACGAAGTCCTTCACGAAGTCGCGGGGTCCCGGGCCCAGCGCGACGCTGCCCGTGATGGACAGGCGGGCGGTGAGGGTGGGGGAGTCGGCGTAGTAGACGCGGTGGGCGCCCGCGGGGGCGAACACGGTCTTGCCGCGGGTGAGTTCGCTCGCCGACTCGACGATGACCGCGCCCTCCGCGGCCGTGATGAACGACTCGTCCGCGCACACGCCCACCGCGAGCGGATCGTGCAGCGGGCAGGCGTCGCCGCCGCCGTGGAGGCGGTACGCGTCCATGTACACCCGCAGCAGGCGGGCGGCCAGGGCCGTGCCCGTGCCCGCCGCCTCCAAGACGGCCAGGTCGGCGGGGCGGAGGAGCCAGCGGAGCGAGGCGTCCAGGTCGACCATCGTGAACGGGATGCCGGACGAGACGACCACCTCGGCGGCGTCCGGGTCGGCCCAGATGTTGAACTCGGCGACCGGGGTGATGTTTCCGGGTACTTGCGCGGCGCCGCCCATGAACACGAACTTCTTGACGCGGTGGGCGAAGGCCGGGTCCTCGAGGAGGGCGATCGCCACGTTGGTGAGCGGGCCGGTGGCGCAGACGGTGAGGTCGCCCTCGTACTCGCGGGACAGTCGTAGCAGCGCCTGCGCCGAGGACTCCGTCAGGTGCGGGGCCGTGGAGTCGGGCAGTGTCTCGTTGCCCAAGCCTGCCTTGCCGTGGAAGGCGGACGCGGACGTGTAGGGGAGGCGGGTCAGGGGGCGGCCGGCGCCTCGGTGGACCGGTATGTCGGCGTCGATGCGCATTGCTCGGGCGAGGGCTCGGGCGTTTCGGTAAGTCTGCTCGGCGGGGAGGTTGCCTCCCACGGAGGTGTAGGCCTTCAGGTCCCACAGCCCTGTACCGAGGAGGTACTGGAGGGCCAGGGCGTCGTCTATGCCGGGGTCACTGTCGAGGACGATCGGTGAGGGAGGGGGCACGGTGACCAGCGTAGCGGCGGGCGGTTGTGCCGCTGGGGGGAGTTCGCCCCCGCCGCCCCTACCCGTCCCATACCAAGGGGCTCCGCCCCTGGACCCCGTTGGGGGCTTCGCCCCCAGACCCCCCATCGGCCTGGCGGCCTCGTCCTCAAACGCCGGACGGGCTGAAATCAGCCCGTCCGGCGTTTGAGGACCGGGGTCTGGGGCGGAGCCCCAGGGACGGGAATGGGTAGGGGCGGCGGGGGCGAAACACCCCCCGGCCCCACCCCCTTAGTGCCCCACCCCCTTAGTGCCCCGCCCCCGCCGTAGCCGGCGGCAGCTCCACCTGCACCCCCGCATCCCCCGCATCCGCCGTGTAATCCCCCGGCGACGTCTCGTCGACACCATCAGGCGCCTTCGCCGCGCGCAGCACGAACGTCAGGATCACCGTCACCACCACGTTCAGGACGAACGCCGTCAGCCCGATGTACCCCATCTCCCCGAGCCCCGGAATCTCCGCGTTGGAGCCGCCGAAGTGCTTCTGGGTCGGCGAGGCGACCCCGTACGCGGCCACCGTGCCGTACACCATCCCGACCACCCAGCCCGCGAGCAGCGCCCAGCGGTGGAACCAGCGGGTGAACAGGCCGCCGACCAGGGCGGGGAAGGTCTGGAGGATCCAAATGCCGCCCAGGAGCTGGAAGTTGATCGCGACCGTCTTGTCCATGGTCAGGACGAAGGCGAGCGCGCCCACCTTCACAAGCAGCGAGACGAGTTTCGAAACCTTCGTCTCCTGAGCCGCGGTCGCGTCGGGCTTGATGAAGTCCTTGTAGATGTTGCGGGTGAAGAGGTTCGCCGCCGCGATGGACATGATCGCCGCCGGTACGAGCGCACCGATGCCGATCGCCGCGAAGGCGACTCCCGCGAACCAGTCGGGGAACATCGTCTCGAAGAGCTGGGGGATCGCCAGCTGCCCGTTCTCCACCTTGATCCCGGCCGCGATCGCCATGAAGCCGAGCAGCGCGAGCAGCCCCAGCATCAGGGAGTACAGCGGCAGAATCGTGGTGTTGCGGCGGATCACCTCACGGCTGCGCGAGGACAGCGTCGCCGTGATCGAGTGCGGGTACATGAACAGCGCGAGCGCGGAGCCCAACGCCAGCGTGGCGTACGTCCATTGGCCCGCCTCGGCCGGGACCAATGCGCCGCGCGGCGCCCCTGTCGCCTCGTTGGTCTGGCTGTACGCGTCGCTGGCCGCGGCGAAGATGTCGTCGAAGCCGCCCAGCTTGATCGGGATGTAGATGATGGCCACCGCGATCACGATGTAGATCAGGGTGTCCTTCACGAACGCGATCAGCGCGGGGGCGCGAAGACCCGACGAGTACGTGTACGCGGCCAGCACGCCGAAGGCGATGAGCAGCGGCAGGTCCTTGATGAACCAGTTCGTGTTCTCGCCGCCGCCGACGCCCATCACGTCGAGGACCGCCTGGATGCCGACCAGTTGGAGCGCGATGTACGGCATCGTGGCGAGGATGCCGGTCACGGCCACCGCCAGCGACAGGCTCTTCGAGCCGAACCGCCCGCGCACGAAGTCCGAGGTCGTCACATACCCGTGCTTGTGCGACACCGACCACAGCCGCGGCAGGAAGGTGAAGATCAGGGGGTAGATGAGGATCGTGTACGGCACGGCGAAGAAGCCGGCCGCGCCCGCCGCGTAGATCGCCGCCGGGACCGCCACGAACGTATAGGCCGTGTAGAGGTCGCCGCCGAGCAGGAACCAGGTGACCCAGGTGCCGAACGACCGTCCGCCCAGGCCCCATTCGTCCAGGCTGTTCTCGTTCTCGGCCTTGCGCCAGCGCGAGGCCAGGAAGCCCATGACCGTGACGGCCAGGAAGAAGAAGATGAAGACGGCGAGTGCGACGCCGTTCACGCCGTCCTTCATGCCGACGCACCCCCGTTCTGGGAGGCCTCGGACCGGTCGGCCTTGCGGGCGCGCTGGTCACGCTGCCACAGCTGGTACGCGATCATCGTGAGCGCCGTGGAGATGAGCACCCAGGCCATCTGGTACCAGTAGAAGAACGGGATGCCGATGAACGTGGGATCCGTCTTGGCGTACGAGCCCACCCAGAGCATCGCCACGAACGGCGCGAACAGGCAGAGGCCGATCACCACACGCACCGGTGTCACCACCGGTGGATTCACTTCTGACGCACTTGGCGCATCCGGCGCATCTGTCGTTTCTGACATATCGCGGCTCCGTCCCCTCACTGATCACCTGATGCAAGCGCAGGAAATCTAAGGGACAGTTCCGCCTCATGGAACCCCCGTCCGGAATACGGAAATAAATGTGCGCATTCCGTGGCGACTACGTGTGATCAGCAGCAGCGGAACCCCTGCCGTGGATCCGACTCCTGCCGCTCCGTGCGCTCCCGCTCGAACTCGCGGCGGGACGGCACGAGCGCGTCCGGATGCGCCGTGCGGACATGGGTGACATAGCGGTCGTACGCGGACTCGTCGGTCAACTCCCGTACGTACCACCGCACCGACCTAAGAACCCGGAGCAGCCCCGACAGCATCACGTTCCTCCTCTTTCTCCTCGCGGGTCGGGATCAGCCCGGCCGGGGCGACGATCTTCGACTCCACGTACGGTGCCTCGCTGAGTGTGGACAGCGCGGGGCGGCGTACATGCCTGATGCATACCCTGGCAGCGTCCACGATCACGATCACTATGAGCAGCGCGAGAACCGCCGAAAGGACGCCGTCCACGGTGGAGTTGGTGACGACGGTACGCATGTCGTCCATGGTCTTGGCCGGCGCGAGCACCTCGCCGCGGTCGATCGCGTCCTGGTAGACCGAGCGCTGCTTGAAGAAGCCGACGCGCGGATCGCTGGAGAACACCTTCTGCCAGCTCGCCGTCAGCGTCACCGTGGCATCCCAGGCGAGCGGAATCCCGGTGACCCAGGCCCATTTGAGGCGCCCGGACTTCACCAGCAGCGTCGTACAGACGGCCAGCGCGACCGCCGCGAGCAGCTGGTTGGAGATGCCGAAGATCGGGAACAGCTGGTTGATGCCGCCGAGCGGTTCATGGACGCCAACCCACAGGAAATAGCCCCACAGGCCGCAGACGATGGCGCTGGTGATGACGAGCCCGGGCTTCCAACTCACGTTCTTGAAGGGCTTGTAGACGTTGCCCAGGGTGTCCTGGAGCATGAAGCGGCCCACGCGGGTGCCCGCGTCGAGCGCGGTCAGGATGAACAGCGCCTCGAACATGATCGCGAAGTGGTACCAGAACGCGCGCAGACTGTCCCCGGTGATCTGGGAGAAGATGTCCGAGATACCGATCGCGAGCGTGGGCGCACCGCCGGTCCGCGACAGCAGGGACGCCTCCTCGACGTTCCGCGCCGCCGCCGCCAGGTCCTCCGGGGATATCTGGTAGCCCCAACTCCCCACCACCTGCGAGGCGTTCTGAACCGTGTCGCCGATGACACCGGCGGGCGCGTTCATCGCGAAGTACAGACCCGGGTCGATGACCGACGCCGCGATCAGCGCCATGACCGCGACCGACGACTCCATGAGCATGGAGCCGTACCCGATCATCCGGACCTGCGTCTCCTTCTGGATCATCTTCGGCGTCGTACCGGAGGAGATGAGGGAGTGGAAGCCGGACAGCGCCCCGCAGGCGATGGTGATGAAGACGAACGGGAAGAGTGAGCCCGCGAAGACCGGACCGTCGCCGCGGGAGGCGAAGTCCGTGACCGCGTCCATCTTCAGCGTCGGCAGGGCGACGATGACGCCGAGCGCGAGCAGGAAGATGGTGCCGATCTTCATGAAGGTGGAGAGGTAGTCGCGCGGCGCAAGGAGCATCCACACGGGCAGGATCGAGGCGATGAAGCCGTACGCCACCAGCCAGATCACGAGTGTGGAGGGCGCCAGAGTGAACGCGTCGGCCCACGAAGACTCCGCGACCCACCGGCCGGAGACCAGCGCGAGCAGCAGCAGCGCGATGCCGATCAGCGAGACCTCGGTGACCCGCCCCGGCCGCAGCACCCGCAGGTAGAAGCCCATCAGCAGGGCGATCGGGACCGTCATCGCGATGGAGAAGGTGCCCCAGGGCGATTCGGCAAGTGCGTTGACGATGACCAGGGCCAGTACCCCGAGCAGGATGATCATGATGGCGAAGGCGGCGAGCAGGGCGGCCGCGCCGCCGAACGGGCCGATCTCCTCGCGCGCCATCTGCCCGAGCGACCTGCCGTCGCGGCGCGTGGAGAAGAACAGGACCACCATGTCCTGTACGGCGCCCGCGAAGATCACGCCGGCGACGATCCAGATGGTGCCGGGCAAGTACCCCATCTGTGCGGCCAGTACGGGCCCCACCAGCGGGCCCGCGCCGGCGATCGCCGCGAAGTGATGGCCGAGCAGCACACGCCGGTCGGTCGGATGGAAGTCGATGCCGTTGTTGAGCCGCTCAGCGGGCGTGGCCCGGGTCTTGTCGACCTTGAGGACCTTGTTCGCGAGGAACTTCGAGTAGAAGCGATAGGCGATGGCGTACGAGCCGAGAGCCGCCGCCACCATCCACGCGGCCGACACCTCCTCGCCTCGCGAGAGCGCCAGTACGGCCCAGCCCGCCGCGCCCACCAGCGCGACGAGCGTCCAGATGACGATGGATCGAGTTTTCGCGGTGCGCACCGGGTCGTCCTCCCGTCCATGCGATGACGGGGAGGACCGTAAAGGAGGTGAGGGAACAGCGCCACACCGCGTGCACCAGTAGTTTTACGTCGTACGAACTGACGTGCCCCGCAGGGACTTTGAGGGTCCTACTCCTGAGGCCGCTTCAGCCTAGCCACGAACTTGTACCGATCCCCCCGGTACACCGATCGCACCCACTCCACCGGCTGCCCGTCCTTGTCCAGCGAATGCCGGGACAGCATCAGCATGGGCAGGCCCACGTCCGTGCCGAGGAGGCCGGCCTCGCGTGGGGTGGCCAGAGAGGTCTCGATGGTCTCCTCGGCTTCGGCGAGATGGACGTCGTACACCTCGGCCAACGCCGTATACAGCGACGTGTACTTGACGAGTGACCTGCGCAGCGCCGGGAAGCGCTTCGCGGACAGATGCGTCGTCTCGATCGCCATCGGCTCGCCGTTGGCCATGCGCAGTCGCTCGATGCGCAGCACCCGGCCGCCCGCCGAGATGTCGAGCAGTTCGGCCAGGGTGTCGTCGGCGGTGATGTAGCCGATGTCCAGGAGTTGCGAGGTGGGTTCGAGGCCCTGGGCCCTCATGTCCTCGGTGTACGAGGTGAGTTGGAGCGCCTGGGAGACCTTCGGCTTGGCGACGAACGTGCCCTTGCCCTGGATGCGTTCGAGCCGCCCCTCGACGACGAGTTCCTGGAGTGCCTGACGGACGGTGGTGCGCGAGGTGTCGAAATCCGCGGCGAGGGTGCGCTCGGGCGGTACGGACGTTCCGGGCGGCAGCGTCTCCGTCATGTCGAGCAGGTGCTTCTTGAGGCGGTAGTACTTGGGCACACGCGCGGTACGGATGGGGGACCCACCCTCGTTCTCCGCACTGCTCACGTCGGTGCTCATCCTCATGCCTTCCCGGCTCCTGGTGCCGATGCGGCCGACGTACGCGTCGGCACGGCTCACATCGTGGCACGGCCTGTCGTGCGAGTGTCCCCCGCACGCTCCGTGATCTCCCCTATATACCGTTCACCATTACCTCTGGTCTAGTCCACCACGTTTAAGTGGTCCACTCGGGGCTAGCGAGCCCACCTGCTCTTTTTGCCACTTTCCTGCTTAAAGGTTCTTGAATATGTAGTTCTCGTAACGGACGTCCGGACGGGCCTGTTCGCCGTTGACACCCCTCTAGGTCTAGGCCAATCTTCGGCTACTGGTCTACACCACTGGTGGCCAGGCGAGGAGGGGTGACATGAAGCGCAAGCTCATCGCGGCCGTCGGTGTCGCGGGCATGATGGTCTCCATCGCGGCGTGCGGAGGCGGCGGCAGCAAGGCGGCCGAGGATCCCAAGGACCGCAAGGGCGAGTTGACGGTCTGGCTGATGGTGGACGCCCAGACGAGCTGGCCGGAGCTGGTGAAGCAGGCCAACACCGAGTTCAACGCGAAGTACCCGGGCGTCAAGGTCAACGTCCAGTACCAGCAGTGGGGCGACAAGACCAAGAAGCTCGACGCCGCCCTGTCCGGCGACAAGTTCCCCGACGTGGTCGAGCTCGGCAACACCGAGACCATGACGTACATCCTCAACGGGGCTCTCGGCGAGATCGACGAGAAGAAGTACGACAACTCCGACACCTGGATCGACGGCCTGAAGGACACCTGCTCCTACGAGGGCAAGATGTACTGCGTGCCCTACTACGCCGGTGCACGCGTGGCCATCTACAACAAGGACATGTTCAAGGCCGCCACCGGCAAGGCCACCCTCCCCGAGACCGAGGCCGAGCTGACCGAGGCGCTGGACCAGGTCGAGGCCGAGTACGGCAAGAAGGACAAGGCGTTCTCGCCGCTCTACCTGCCGGGCCGCTACTGGTACGCCGCCATGTCGTACGTCGCCGCGTACGGCGGCCAGATCGCCGAGTACGACGAGGGCGGCAAGAAGTGGAAGGCCACGCTCTCCTCGCCCGAGGCGCAGAAGGGCATCCAGCACTACGTCGACCTGGTCAAGAAGTACAACAACGGCGACCAGACCAAGGACGAGCAGGACCACGCCAACGTCATGGCCAACAAGAAGACGGCCCTGATCTACGGCAACGGCTGGGAGTCCGGCAGCGTCATCGACCCGGCCGCCAACGGCAACCCCAAGCTGAAGGACAAGATCGTCACCGCCGGCATGCCCGGCCCGAACGGCAAGGCGCTGCCCAGCTTCATCGGCGGCTCCGACCTGGCCACCGTCTCCAAGTCCGAGAACCAGGACCTGGCACAGGACTGGATCTCGATCTTCACCAGCGAGAAGTCGGAGGCGGCGCTCGCCGAGAAGGACATCCTGCCGAACAACACCAAGCAGCTGGAACCGCTGAAGGCCAAGCCGGAGACGGCTCCGATCGCGAATGCCGTGCCGGACGCCTGGTTCACGCCCATCGCGCCGGGCTGGGCCGCGGTCGAGAAGAAGGAAACGCTCGAGCTGATGCTGCTCGACATCCTCAAGGGCACGTCGGTCGCGGAGGCCACCAAGGCCGCCGACGCGGAGATCGACGAGCTGATCAACGAGGCCTCCTGACGCCTTGATCCTGCGGGGACGGCGGGCCAATCCCCCAAGTCCGCCGTCCCCGCACCCCGGTTCCGGTCCGAACGGAAGGCCAGCACAGTGAGTGCCGCCGAAATGAAAGCACCCGCCCCTCCGGTGTCCGTCCCTCCGCAGCCCGCGCACCGCGACACCCCGCCGGCGCCGGCCCGGAGAGCGCCGAGGAAGCGGGCGGGCGCCTATCTGCCGTACGCCCTGATAGCCCCGACGGTCGTGGCGATCGCCGCGGTGTTCGTCTGGCCGCTCGTCAAGACGGTGATCATGTCCTTCCAGGACGTGGGCCGCCGGGAGCTGTGGACGGGCCAGGCGGCCGAGTGGGTCGGCTTCGAGCAGTTCACCAACATCCTCGGCGACAGCGAGTTCTGGGACGTCGTCTGGCGCACGGTGCTGTTCATGGTCGCCTGCGTCGTCACCACCATGGGCGCCGGGCTGCTCCTCGCCCAGGCCATGCAGCGGATGAGTACGTGGATCCGGCTCGCCCTGACCGCGGCGCTGGTCGCCGCCTGGGCCATGCCGCTGCTGGTGGCGACCTCGATCTTCCGCTGGTTCGCCGACTCCGACTACGGCGTCGTCAACATGGTGCTGACGAAGTATCTGGGCCTGGACTTCCGCGGCCACAACTGGTGGCTCGACCCCAAGCAGGGCTTCCTGATCATCGCCGCGGTCGTCATCTGGGGCGCCATCCCGTTCGTCACCATCACCCTCTACGCCGCCCTCACCCAGGTACCCAGGGAACTGGAGGAGGCGGCGGCGCTGGACGGCGCGGGCGCGCTCGGCGTATTCCGCTACGTCACCTGGCCCGTCATCAAGCCGGTCTTCCAGATGGTCGCCACGCTCTCGGTGATCTGGGACTTCAACGTCTTCGGCCAGGTCTTCCTGATGCGCGGCAATGAACCGGAGCCCGAGTACAGCCTGTTGGGCATCTACTCGTTCGAGAAGGCCTTCGAGTCCAACTCCTTCAGCCAGGGCGCGGCCATCTCGCTCATCACGGTGCTGCTGCTCTCCGGTGTGGCCGTGTACTACCTGCGCCAACTGCTCAAGATCGGAGAGGTCGAGTGAGCGCCACGACGTCCACGCGCCCGGGGCGGCTTGCCCGCCTGGGGTCCAGTACGGCCCCCCGCCCGGACCGCAAGAAGAACAGCCGGCACGTCTACAACCTCGTGGGCATCATCGCCCTGCTCGTGATGGCCTTCCCGGTCTACTGGCTGGTCGTCAGCGCACTGCGGCCCAACCACGAGATCCGCAGCTACGACCAGACGCTGTGGCCGTCCTCGGTCTCCTTCGACAACTTCAAGCGGGCGATCGACGCTCCGAACTTCGGCTCGGCGATCCAGTCCAGCCTGATCATCTGTGTCACCGCCGTGGTCGGGGCGATGGTGCTGTCGACGATCGCGGCCTTCGCGATCGGACGGTTCCACTTCACCGGCCGCAAGGCGTTCATGATCACGCTTCTGGTGATCCAGCTGCTGCCGCCGACCGCGATGCTCATCCCCATCTACATCCAGCTCAACGGCCTGGGCGCGCTCAACGAGTACTGGGGCGTCATCGTCATCTACCTGGTCTCCGCACTGCCCTTCGCCACCTGGATGATCCGCGGCTTCGTCATCAACATCCCCAAGGAGCTGGAGGAGTCGGCGATGGTCGACGGCTGCAGCCGGATGGGCGCCTTCTGGCGCGTCATCTTCCCGCTGCTCGCTCCGGGCCTCGCCGCCGCCTCGATCTTCTCGCTCATCAACGCGTGGAACGAGTACCTGCTCGCCTACGTGGTGCTCCAGGACAACGACAAATACACGCTGAACGTGTGGCTGATGAACTTCACCACGTCCCGCGGCGTCGACTACGGCGCACTGATGGCCGCCTCGACACTCATCGCTCTCCCGGTGGTCGTCTTCTTCATGCTCGTCCAGAAGAAGATGGCCTCGGGGCTTACTTCCGGCGCCGTGAAGGGATAACGCCACCGATGACGACACTCACCGATGGAACCTCCACTCTGACCCGCGACGCCCTGGCCGTCCTGCAGCCCGGCTTCACAGGCACCACCGCTCCTGACTGGCTGCTCCGGCGGCTGGGGGAGGGTCTTGCCTCGGTCGGCCTCTTCGGCCGGAACATCGCCTCACCCGATCAACTCGCCTCCCTGACCGCCCAGTTGCGCACCGAGCGCGACGACGTCCTGGTCGCCATCGACGAGGAGGGCGGTGACGTCACGCGCCTTGAGGTGCGTACGGGCTCGTCGTTCCCGGGCAACCACGCGCTGGGCGCGGTGGACGACGTCGCGCTGACCCGGGAGGTCGCCGCCGAACTCGGCCGCCGCCTGGCCGTCTGCGGCGTCAACCTCAACTGGGCCCCGTCCGCCGACATCAACTCCGACCCCGGCAACCCGGTCATCGGCGTACGCTCCTTCGGCGCCGACGCGTCCCTGGTGGCCCGGCACACGGCCGCGTACGTCTCCGGCCTTCAGTCCGCCGGAGTCGCCGCCTGCGCGAAGCACTTCCCGGGCCACGGCGACACGGCGGTCGACTCGCACCACGCGCTGCCGCGCATCGACGCGGAGCTGCCGGTCCTTCAGACCCGGGAGCTGGCCCCGTTCCGTGCGGCCATCGAGGCGGGCACGCGCGCGGTGATGACCGCGCACATCCTGGTCCCGGCCCTGGACCCGGACCGCCCCGCGACCCTCTCGCCCCGCATCCTGACCGGGCTGCTGCGCGAGGAACTGGGCTACGACGGCCTCATCGTCACCGACGGCATGGAAATGCGCGCCATCTCCGGCACGTACGGCATCGAACGCGGCAGCGTCCTCGCGATCGCCGCCGGCGCCGACGCCATCTGTGTGGGCGGGGGGCTCGCGGACGACGAGACGGTACTGCGACTGCGGGACGCGCTGGTCGCGGCCGTACGGTCGGGCGAGCTGGCCGAGGAACGGCTGGCCGACGCGGCAGCGCGCGTACGGGCGCTGGCGGCCTGGACGGCTTCGTCGGAGAAGCCGGGACCTGGGCGGGGAGCGGCTTCTGCGTCGGGCTCACCTTCGGGGCCGAGTGCCCTGTCGGCCGGGCACTCCGGGAGCACGCACCGTGCCGACGTCGGCCTGATCGCGGCGCGACGTGCGCTGACCGTGACGCGCGCGGAACACTTCACGCGGGTCACCGAGGCGCCGTACGTCGCCGCCTTCACCCCCGTCGCCAACTTCGCCGTCGGCGACGAGACCCCGTGGGGCGTCGCCGCCGAACTGCGGCGCCTGCTGCCGGGTACGGAGACGGGGAGCTTCGCGGGGGAGCGGGCCGGGGCCGAAGCGCTCGCGGCCGCGGGAGGCCGGCGGATCGTCGCCGTGGTGCGTGACGCCCACCGCCACGCGTGGATGGCCGCGGCCCTGGAGACCGTCCTCGCCGCCCGCCCCGACACGATCGTGGTCGAGATGGGCGTACCCCAGTCGCCACCGCGGGGCGCGCTGCACATCGCCACCCACGGCGCGGCCCGCGTCTGCGGCCGCGCGGCGGCCGAGGTCATCGCCGGCTTGTAGGCGGGCGGTTGGCACGGCGATTCGTCGAAGCGGGTTGTAAGGCTGCCTTCAAATGTAGTACTTCTTATACATGAGCGAGCAGGTGCACAACAGGCTGGCCATGGTGCGCGCCGAACGGAAGGTGTCGCGCCAGAGCCTGGCCGAGGCAGTGGGAGCCCACTACCAGACCATCGGCTACATCGAGCGGGGGCAGTACAACCCGAGCCTCGACCTGGCACTGAAGATCTCGAAGTTCTTCAATCTGCCGGTCGAGGCCCTGTTCTCCCTCGAACCGTTCCGGCCGCTCACGGACGAGGTCTACGGGAGGAACCAGCCATGACGACAGCGCGGATGAGCCGCTACGACCGGAGCATGCTGCGGCTCATGAACGACCGCCGCGGCCAGGCCTTGTACGCCACGGCGGCGCGCCGACGTCTGACCGTCGCCGTGCACATCACGCTCACCGTGGCCATCGGCGGACTGATGACCCACATGTTCCTCGCAGAGGGCGAACCGCTGTGGCCCGTCGCCGCGATGGCGGTGCTGCTGCTTCCCTGGATGGTCGCGACCGGCATCATCAACGGTGCCACCCGAGGCCTTCTGGAGCTGCGCGAACACGTACTGGACGAGCGGCAGTCGGCGGAACGCAGCCGCGTCGTGACCCGGGCCCACCGGATGACGACCCTGCTCCTGGCCGCGGCGGCGACAGCCCTGCTGATCACGGGCGGTGTCAACGGCGACGCCCCGAAGGCCTACGCCGCACCCCTCCTCATCGCCGTCCTCGTCGTCCACTGGATCATGCCGCTGTGGGTGGCCGGCCTATGGGCCCAGGACGAGCCGGCCGAGGAGGAAGAGCCGGTGGCCTAAGGGCCGGAAACCCCGCCGAGACTGTGCCCCCGCAGACGCCCATGAGCGCCCTGCGGGGGCTCTTCATGCGCCTATATGCCTTGCCATCCCGGCTTGTTGGCGTAGGTGTGCCGGAAGTAGTCGGCGAGCTTCAGCTTGGCCGCGGCGGCCTCGTCGACGACGACCGTCGCGTGCGGGTGGAGCTGCAACGCCGAGGCGGGGCACACCGCGGCGACCGGCCCCTCCACCGTCGCCGCCACCGCGTCCGCCTTGCCCTCGCCGGTGGCGAGCAGCACCAGGTGCCGGGCGTCCAGAATGGTGCCGATGCCCTGCGTGATGACGTGATGCGGAACCTGCTCGATGTCCCCGTCGAAGAAGCGCGCGTTGTCGATGCGGGTCTGTTCGGTCAGCGTCTTGATGCGCGTACGCGAGGCGAGCGACGAACAGGGCTCGTTGAAGCCGATATGCCCGTCGGTTCCTATGCCGAGCAACTGGAGATCGACGCCGCCCGCGTCTTCGAGCGCCTTGTCGTACGCCTCGCAGGCCGCCCGTACGTCCGACGCCGTCCCGTCCGGCCCCATGAAGGCCTTGGCTTCCAGCCCGAGCGGCTCCAGCACCTGCCGCCGCAGCACGGAACGGTACGACTCCGGATGCTCGGCCGGCAGCCCCACATACTCGTCGAGCTGCGCGATCCGGGCTCGCGAGACATCGACGGCTCCGGCACGCACCTTCGCCGCCAGCGCCTCGTAAACGGGCAACGGCGTCGACCCGGTGGCCACCCCGAGCAGGGCGTCGGGCTTGCGCCTGAGCAGCTCCGCCATGGCCTCGGCGATGAGCTCGCCACCCGCCGCGGCGTCAGGAACGATGACAACTTCCACGCTGGGCCTGCCGTTCTGAAGGATCCGAAGGAGATCTGAAAGAGGGGGGACTCAACGACGTCTGTGGTTTAGACCAATCTAGCAGAACCGCAATCCGCTCCCACTCCTGAGCCGTACGGGGTTAGGGTGCGGGGTGGATGCTGCGCGCGAGGTTGTTGGATAAAGACACAGCAACAAACATCCGCCAACGCGTAGACATGGCGGAGTGGTCTAGTCCACAATTGCAGAGACAAAGCTTGAAAGCGCAACGGAACGATCAAGCAGTCTGACCGACCAAGCCTCCGTCTTCCCCGCACAGGAAGGCGGACCGAGGAACCGGGGCTCTCTGCCCTGACTGCGCCGGCTCCTCATCCTTCGGCCGACCGGGACCGCACACCCCACGGCCGTTGCTGCTCCGGGCTGCGGTGCCGGGAGGGTTGAGGGTCCCTCTCAGGCGCCGCGGCCCGCGGGTGCTGCATCATTCCGGGGGCGACCCCCGGACCCCCCAGCCGTTTGCTCGCCGAGCCATGTTTTCGGGCCATGTCCGAGTGCCCAGGTACGCTCGCACTCGTGCCCTCCATGAACGACCTCGTCCGCCAGCACACCGCCCTCGGTGACTCCGATCTCGAGTGGCTCCACCTGCTGGTCTCGGAGTGGCAGCTTCTCTCCGACCTCTCCTTCGCCGACCTCGTCCTGTGGGTTCCCACCCGCGACGGCACCCGGTACGTCTCGGTCGCCCAGATGCGCCCCAACACCGGCCCCACCTCGTACCAGGACGACATGGTCGGCCACCTCGTCCCCCGCGGCCGCCGCCCCATGCTGGACGCCGCCCACGACGAGGGCCGGATCGTGCGCGAGGGCGACCCGGAGTGGCGCGAGGAGGTTCCCGTACGGGTCGAGTCCATCCCCGTGAGCAGGGAGGGCCGCGTCCTGGGTGTCATCGCCCGCAACACCAACCTGCTCACCGTGCGCACCCCTTCACGCCTCGAACTGACCTATCTCCAGAGCGCTTCCGACCTCGCGCAGATGATCGCGGCGGGTTCCTTCCCGTTCCCGAACCAGCAGGTCGACATGGACGCCTCGCCCCGGGTGGGCGACGGCCTGATCCGGCTGGACGCGGAGGGCGTCGTCCAGTACGCCTCGCCGAACGCGCTGTCCGCGTACCACCGCCTCGGCCTCGCCGCCGACCTCGTCGGCCACCACCTCGGCAAGACCACCGCCGAACTCGCCCCGTCCCGCGGCCCGGTGGACGAGGCCCTGGCCAAGGTCGCCAGCGGCTGGGCGCCCCGCGAGTTCGAGATCGAGAGCGACGACGGGGTGATCCAGCTCCGCGCGATCCCGCTCAAGCCCAAGGGCACGCGGGTCGGTTCACTCGTACTCCTGCGGGATGTCACCGAACTCCGGCGCCGCGAGCGCGAGTTGATCACGAAGGACGCGACCATCCGGGAGATCCACCACCGGGTGAAGAACAACCTCCAGACGGTCGCCGCCCTGCTACGGCTCCAGGCCCGCCGCATCGATTCCGACAAGGGCCGAGAAGCCCTCGAGGAAGCGGTACGCCGCGTCGGATCGATCGCGATCGTGCATGAGACGCTCTCTCAGAACCTGGACGAGCGCGTGGAGTTCGACGAGATCGCCGACCGCGTCCTCGCCATGGTGGCCGAGATCTCACCGGGCAAGGTGACGGGCCGGCGCACCGGTCGCTTCGGCATCCTCGACGCCGAGGTCGCGACCCCGCTCTCCATGGTCCTCACAGAGGTCCTGCAGAACGCCCTGGAACACGGCTTCCGCGAAGGCGACCGCGGCACAGTAGAGGTCTCGGCAGTCCGCGGCGGCACCACCAAACAGACCCGCCTCTTGGTAACAGTCCAGGACGACGGCATAGGCCTCCCCCCAGGCTTCGACCCCAAACGCTCGGGCAACTTGGGCCTACAGATCGTAAGAACCCTGGTGGAGGGCGAGTTGGGCGGAACCTTCGACATGGTCCAGGCCCCGGACCGAGGCACGCAAGTGATCCTGGACATCCCGGTCCGATCACACTGAGCGCTCCGCTGGAAGCGCAGTGATGAGGCTGCGGGCCGGCGGGGGCTGGTCGCGCAGTTCCCCGCGCCCCTTACGGGGCGCGGGGCTGTGTCGATGTGTGGCTCCGCCGCGTGGGGCGCAGCGCCCTAAGGAGCGCGGTAGCGCTCTAGGGGCGCGGGGCTGTGACATTTGCGGCTCCGCCGCGGGGCGCGACCAGCCACAACGAATCCGCAGCTTAAAAACCACCCCTCCAACGGAGCCCAAACACAGCAATGCGCCTTGGATCACTCCGTGATCCAAGGCGCATTGCTCATTCGCGTACGCATCGGCGGGTACTGCGCGCTGCGGCTCGGGGGCGGGAGATGCGTACTCGCCGTACGCGCCGCCAAGCTCAGGCTGTTGCGGGGTGGGTTGTCAGGCGGAGGCCTGACGGGCCCGGTTGCGGGCGGCGCGGCGCTTCATGGCGCGGCGCTCGTCCTCGCTGAGACCACCCCAGACGCCGGAGTCCTGGCCGGACTCGAGCGCCCACTGCAGGCACTGCTCCATGACGGGGCAGCGGCGGCAGACGGCCTTGGCTTCCTCGATCTGCAGCAGCGCAGGACCGGTGTTGCCGATGGGGAAGAAGAGCTCGGGGTCTTCCTCGCGGCAAACGGCGTTGTGACGCCAGTCCATGGCTGCTACCTCTCCTTGGTATTACATGCGGGTTTGCTTGTGAATGTGAACGCTTTCACGAATCCCTCAACAAGTGAAGGGCCGACTACCAGACGGACTGGTGTCGTCCTTGAAGTGAGGAGGGGTTCTGGCTCTCTGTGGGGCCGATTCTGCGGGCCGCCCCGAGCGCCACGTAGAGACTCGCAAACCTCAGCGGCGGATACAACCCCTTCTGGAAAGTTTTTTTTGATTCCTCGGTGTCGACTAGGTCACAGCCGTACTTCCATGGGGTGGATCCTGGCCTAAACGTTCGAGTGAAAGGACTTTAGCCCCTTCTGCTCACACAATCACACGCAGTGCACGGCGAACGCCTGTGAACGTCACGCTCGTACGCAGCCCTAGATGGTCGCCGTCCATCTGAAGGGGGAGTGGCACCTTCGAATGCAAGGTGAAGTCCGTCAGGTCGTGCAGGGAGAGGGCGTGCTTTCCATGGGGCCCCCGCTCGGGGGACGAAGTGAGCAACTGCGTGGCATATCGGGCGACCGCCGCCGTGGACATCCGGCTGAGACCCAGTACGTCGAGGCCGGTTTCGAACGAGGCCTTAGGTGACGCATACACCGGGCGATTGCCGAGATACGTCCAAGGCGAGGTATTGCAGACGATCGACATCACCAAGTCGGACACAGGATCCTCACCGGACCGCTCCAGGGTGATCATGCCGTGCCGCCGATGGGGCTCGTCCAGGAACTGGCGCATCGCCTGGCGCAGATAAAGGGCGTGCGTGGAGCGCTTGCCGCGCTCACGCTGCTGCTCGACCCGTCCTATGACGCCCGCGTCGAAGCCGAAGCCCGCGCAGAACGTGAACCAGCGGGACGGCACCGCCTCGTCGTCCGTGCCCGGAGTGCCGGCCGCGATGCCGAGGCCGACCGTGCGTTCCGTGCCGTCGCGCAGCGCGTCGAGCAGGGCGCCGGTGGCTTCCACGGGCTCGTTGGGCAGGCCCAGGGCGCGGGCGAAGACGTTGGTGGAGCCGCCGGGGACCACGGCGAGGCGGGGCAGACGGTCCGGATCGGGGCCCTGGTGCAGCAGGCCGTTCACGACCTCGTTGACCGTGCCGTCGCCGCCGAGGGCCACGACCAGCTCTATGTCCTTGCTCTCCGCCGCCTGCCGGCCGAGGTCCTTGGCGTGCCCGCGGTACTCGGTGGTGACCGCCTCGAGCTTCATCTCGCTCGCCAGGGCGTGGATCAGGACGTCACGCGTGCGTGCGCTGGTGGTAGTAGCTGCCGGATTGACCACGAGAAGTGCACGCATGCGATGCAGCGTACCTACCTGGTGGTACCCGGCCCATACCGAGGGGGGATCAGGCGGTCGGGGGAGGAGGGCCGAGGGCTACCCTGCAGGAGTGAGCGCTGCGAAGACCCCCACCCCGGACGCATCGGACGCACCCGAGACGGGCCCCCGCCCCGGGCGGCTGACCGCCGCGGCGGCGCTGGCCGCTCTTGAAGGGCTCGCGCTGGTCGCGGCCGGCGTCTACATCCTGGTGATGGGGCTGGCCGGCGAACCGGACGACCGGCAGCAGGCCGTCACCGGAGGGGTCACGCTGATCGTGCTCGCGCTGCTGCCGCTGCTGGCCGCGCGCGGGCTGCTCAGGCAGCGCAGCTGGAGCCGGGGGCCCGCGATCATCACGCAGATCATGGCGCTGCCGGTGGCCTGGACGCTCCTCCAGGCCGACAGTCTGGCCATCCCGGGGGGCATCGCCCTGGCCGTCGTCGCGGTCGCCGCGCTGGTGTTCCTGCTGAACCCGGAGACGACCCGGGCCCTCGGCATCCGCGGACCCGGGAACGCGCAGAACCAGAAGTAACCGGCGCATTCAGCCTCGTACGAGATCAGGTCCGTACGACCGCCCTTAGTGGGGCGCCTACTCCTCGACGAGCAGCTTTTCCCGCAGCTGGGCCAGTGTTCTGGCCAGGAGGCGGGAGACGTGCATCTGGGAGATGCCTACCTCCTGGGCGATCTGCGACTGGGTCATGTTCGCGAAGAAGCGCAGCAGCAGGATCCGCTTCTCGCGCGGGGGCAGGTCCTCCAGGAGGGGCTTCAGGGACTCGCGGTACTCGACGCCCTCCAGGGCCTCGTCCTCGGCGCCGAGGGTGTCGGCGACCGCGGGGGACTCGTCGTCCGTGTCGGGGACGTCCAGGGAGAGCGTGGAGTATGCGTTGGCGGACTCCAGGCCCTCCAGGACCTCCTCCTCCGAGATGGCCAGCTTCTCGGCCAGCTCATGCACGGTGGGGGAGCGGCCGTGCTGCTGCGAGAGCTCCGCGGTCGCCGTGGTGAGCGCCAGGCGCAGCTCCTGAAGCCGGCGCGGGACGCGCACCGCCCAGCCCTTGTCGCGGAAGTGCCGCTTGATCTCGCCGACCACCGTCGGCGTCGCGTACGTGGAGAACTCGACGCCGCGCTCCGGGTCGAAGCGGTCGACCGACTTGATCAGGCCGATGGTGGCGACCTGTGTGAGGTCGTCCAGCGGCTCCCCGCGGTTGCGGAAGCGGCGCGCGAGATGCTCGACGAGCGGGAGATGCATCCGGACCAGCTGGTTGCGCAGCTCCGCGTACTCCGGGCTGCCGTCCGGCAGTTTGCGCAGCTCGATGAACTTGGCCCGAGCCCCGCTGCGGTCGTGGGGATCGTGCTGGACGTGCTGTACGCCCGTGGCGCCTTCGGCGGCGCCGCCCGCGTTCCGCTCATGCTGCTCGTGCTGCTCGCTCATAGTCCCGCCCGTCACCCGCAGCCGCCCTTCCGGGGGCGCTCCCCCAGACTCCGTCCCGGGAGATCCCCCTGGAACCCCGATCAGAGGCGCCCCGGCCGCCGAGGAGTCGTCCTCCGGGTGCGGCCGGGCCTGCTGCTCGGGGATGCCGTCGGCACCCTCCGCCGCCATGCGCCGGGGCCCGCTCAGGCCGCCGGCGCCCTCAGCGGGAAGTTCTCGTGTGCCGCGCTCTTCGTCCCGCACCGGCCCGTCCCCATTCCTCACGCCGGCCCGGGTCCCGCGCCGCGCTGTTTGTAGAGGCTGATCGAAACGGTCTTGTCGTCGGCGACCGAAGAGGACACCTTGCCCGCGAGGGCCGACAGCACGGTCCAGGCGAACGTGTCCCGCGAAGGCGCGTGGCCGTCGGTGGTCGGGGCCGAGACCGTCACCTCCAGCGAGTCGTCGATCAGGCGGAAGACACAGCTGAGGACGGAACCGGGCACGGCCTGCTGCAGCAGGATCGCGCACGCCTCGTCGACCGCGATGCGCAGGTCCTCGATCTCGTCGAGGGTGAAGTCCAAACGCGCCGCGAGTCCGGCCGTGGCCGTACGCAGCACCGACAGGTAGGCACCCGCAGCCGGCAGCCGGACTTCGACGAAGTCCTGGGTCGCGGGCTCGCCTGCGAACTGGGACACCCTCACCTCCAAGGTGGTACAAGCTCTATCAGGGGCCGAGGGTCGCCCCTCGGGGTAACGCGCTACGTGGTTCAGCGGTGACGCTACCGCGCTCTCAGGTTTCCTGTCCCCATGACCCCAACCCGTTGTCGTCACTCATAGTAAACACAGTTATACGCACAGTGGCTAGGGGTCTGCGGGCCCAATTGGGAAGAGCGTGCGCCGGGTTGACGTACCCAGGCGTCAGACCGTCGAATCTTACGGATCCTTCGGTCACACGATGACGTGGTCGACGAAACACCATCGCCAGCTCTCACCGGGCTCGAGCGAGCGCATCATCGGGTGTCCCGTCTCCTTGTGGTGCTCCGTCGCATGCCGCATCGGCGACGTGTCGCAGCAGCCTACGTGACCGCAGTCCAGACACAGCCGAAGCTGCACCGGGTGCGTGCCCGCGGCACGGCACTCGATGCAGGTCTCGCTGAGCGGTCCGGGTTCCGGACGCGGCAGCGAAGCGGTGTGCGTGCACTGTTTCATGATTGCCAGGTTACGACGGGCGCGGCGAAAACAGCTCAAGAACGAAGGCAGGCCGAAACCGATGCATGTGATGCCTCTGTTGCTGCTGATCGCGGGCTGTGCCGCGGTGGCCGGTGTGGCCCGCCGCACCCCGGTCCCGCCGCCGCTGCTGCTCGTCACGATGGGCCTGGCCGTTTCGTACGTCCCCTGGGTGCCCGAGTACGAACTCGACCCCGAGGTGGTGCTGCCGCTGCTGCTGCCTCCGCTGCTCTACACGGCGGCAACGGACAGCTCGTATCTCGATCTGCGGGCGCACATACGGCCCGTGGCGCTGCTGTCGGTGGGGTACGTGCTGTTCGCGACGCTCGTCGTCGGCTGGGCCGCGTATCTGATCGTGCCGGACCTGCCGCTCACCGCCGCCCTGGTGCTCGGCGCGGTGGTGGCGCCGCCGGACGCGGTGGCGGCGACGGCGGTCGCCCGCCGGGTCGGGCTGCCCTCGCGGCTCACCACGATCCTGCAAGGCGAGTCCCTGGTGAACGACGCGACCGCGATCACCGCCTTCAAGGTGGCGCTCGCCGCCGCCGTCGGGGAGGGCGCGTCCTGGGCGGGCGGCATCGGCGAGTTCCTGCTCGCGGCGCTCGGCGGGATCGGGATCGGGCTCCTGTTGATGGTGCCGATCCACTGGCTGCGTACGCATCTCAAGGAGGCGCTGCTGCAAAACACGCTCTCCTTGTTGATCCCTTTCTTCGCATACGCGGTCGCCGAGCAGGTGCACGCCTCCGGAGTGCTCGCCGTGGTCGTCGTCGCGCTCTATCTCGGGCACCGCTCTTGGCAGGTCGATTTCGCCACTCGGCTGCAGGAGGAGGCGGTGTGGAAGATGGTCGCGTTCATCCTGGAGTCGGCGGTTTTCGCGTTGATCGGTCTGCAACTGCCGATCGTTCTGCAGGGGCTCGGGGAGTACGAGGGTGTCCGTGCCCTCTGGTACGCGGTGGCCCTCTTCCTGGTGGTCGTCGCGGCCCGCTTCGTATGGGTGTATCCGGCGACGTTCCTGCCGCGCATGCTGTTCCGGCGAGTCCGGGAGCGGGAGGAGGACCCCAGCTGGAAGGGGCCCTTCATCGTCGGCTGGGCCGGAATGCGGGGTGTCGTCTCGCTCGCCATCGCGTTCTCGATCCCGCTGACCATGCACGGCGGCGAGAAGTTCCCCGGCCGGAATCTCATTCTCTTCCTGACCTTCACGACCGTCATCGGGACGCTGGTCGTGCAGGGGCTGACGCTGCCCCCGCTGATCAAGTGGCTGAAGCTGCCCGGACGCGACGCACAGGCGGAGACGCTCGCGGAGGCGAACGCCCAGGCGCAGGCCTCCCGGGTCGCAGAGCAGCGCCTGGACGCACTCCTCGACGACGAGCGCAACGCCCTGCCGCCGCCACTCGCCGAGCGCCTCCGCTCGGTGCTGGAGCGCCGCCGCAACGCCGTGTGGGAGCGGCTCGGCTCGGTGAACCCGGTGACCGGGGAGACCGTGGACGACACATACCGCCGCCTGGCGCGCGAGATGATCGGCGCCGAACGGGAGGTGTTCGTGAAGCTGCGCGACGGTCGCTATATCGACGACGAGATGCTGCGGACGCTGCTGCGGCGGCTGGATCTGGAGGAGGCGGCTGCCTACCGGGAGTCGGCGACCTGAGGTGATGGCCGACTGCGGGGTGATGGCCGGTTACGGCGTAATGAGCGGTTACGGGGTGAAGGGCGCACCCGTGATCACGGCTGCGACGGTCGTGCCGGGCGGGAAGGCGCCTTCCTCCGTGAGGGTCAGGAGTCCGTACAGCATCTTCGCGACATAGAGGCGCTCGACGGGCAGGCCGTGGCGCTGCTCGAAGTCGGCGGCGAAGGCGTCGAGTTCGGGGATGGTGCGGGCGTAGCCGCCGCAGTGGAAGCGGTCGTCGAGGGACCAGTCGCCGCGCGGACCGCCGAAAGCGCGGTGCTGGAGGGTGCGTATCTCCGTGTCGAGGAAGCCGCCCTTGAGGACGGGGATGCCCAGGGCGCGCTGGCCGGGGCCGAGTCCCGCGGCCAGCCCGGCGAGGGTGCCGCCTGTGCCGCAGGCCAGCGCGACGACGTCGGCCTGGCCGCGCAGCTCCTCACCGAGGGCCCGACAGCCGCGTACGGCAAGGGAGTTGCTGCCGCCCTCGGGGACCACGTACGCGTCCTCGGCGCCCGCCTCGCTGAGGATGGCGGCCAGTGTTGCCGGCTCGGTCTTGTAACGGTAAGTCGACCTGTCGATGAAGTGCAGGCGCATTCCGTCGGCGGCGCAGCGGGCGAGGGAGGAGTTCAGGGGGCGTTCGGCCAGCTCCTGGCCGCGTATCACGCCGATGGTGGGCACGCCCAGGAGGCGGCCCGCGGCGGCCGTGGCGCGCAGGTGGTTCGAGTAGGCGCCGCCGAAGGTGAGGACCGTACGGCCCGCCGCGGCGCGCAGGTTCGGGGCCAGTTTGCGCCACTTGTTGCCCACCAGATGCGGGTGGATCAGGTCGTCCCGCTTGAGGAGCAGACGTATGCCGTGACGCGCGAAGCGCTCGTCCACGACGGCCTGGAGCGGCGACGGCAGCCGCGGCCGCAGGAGGTCGAGGTCGAGCGCTTCGGGGGGCACTGGGGTGCTCGTCAGTTCTTGCTCGTCAGTTCAGGCGGTCGCGGATGCGCGCGCGCATGGAGGACATGGTGAAGCCACGGGGGTCGACCTTGCCCGGCTGCCATTCGAGATGGCCGATCACCGAGCGTTCATTCCAGCCGTGGTGGCGGCAGACCGCCGCCGCGGCCCGCTCGATCGCCTCCAACTGGGCCGCCGGCCACGGGTCTTCGCCGTCGCCGAGGTTCTCGCACTCGAAGCCGTAGAAATGGCGGTTGCCGTCGGTGTTCGCCTCGTTGTCCCGGGGGAGGCTCCGCTCGGCGATGACCGCGCGCAGTACGTCGTCGTCGCCGAGGCCCGCGTGGTTGGCGCGGCCGTAGCCGACGAGGTGGACTCGGCCGTCCTTGGTGATGACGCCGTGGCACAGCGGTCCCGGCAGCCCGCTGTAGCCGTCGCGGCAGATCTCGACCGTACGCTTGCTGCCCCGGGTCACCGTGTGGTGGATCATCACGCCATGGACCGGGCCCCAAGGGCCCTTGTGATTGCGATTGTGATGCTCCCAGTCGCCTACTTCGACGACGGTGCACCCTTCGTCCCGCAGTCTCTGCAGGAATCTGCCCGCGGACATGGGTGAGGCCATGACCGCCTCCTTACATGGGGGCGCGACGGCCACCCATCGCGACCGCCTCGTACCGCCGCTTTTACCCGGAACTCCCCACCGGGGACCACTTGTTCGCACAGCTTGCGAGCCGAATCGGTCAGCTTGACCGTTATTCGACCGTTCATGGCCGGCGGTACGGGCGGTTCGCGTCAGGAGCGCAGTACTCCGTCGCCATGCGTCGCGATGTGGCTCTCCAGAGCCTGGAGAGCGCGCTGCGTCGCGTCGGGAGAGCCCGTGCCATGCCGCTCGGCGTAGTAGGCCGCGCCGAGACTCTTGAGCAGATCGCCGCCCGCCCGCTGCGCCTGCACTTCGTCGATCTTGTGCTTGCCCTGTGTGATGCCGCGCTGCGCTTGTTCCTTGGCGCGGTCCAGGAAGCCTGCCATTGCTGTCTCCTCGTCGCTCGTCCGTCACCGGTTCAACGCCCGGCCCGATCTTGGCGTTCCCGCCCGGAAATGTCCGTGAATCCGGTCGGCGAAGGCCCCGGCCGACAGCCCTACGGTGTGCCCCTCAATCGAAGATCCAATCCTGATCATTTCGAGCGGGCCACCCGAGTGAGGATGCGGATACGGTTCGCATAGGCTGCAACGGATAGGTGGAGACGGGCAGTTGAGCTGGAGGTACGGGGCAATGGGCGTGGCGATTCGCAGAGCCGGGGAAGGCGATCGGGAGGCCGTTACGCGGCTTCTGGACGACGCTTTTCAGAACGACCCGGTGAGCAGCTGGGTCTTCCCCGACGCGGACGACCGTCGCCGTACGCACCACCTGCTGATGGGAGCCTTCCTCGGCATCGTGCTGGAAGAGGGCTATGTGGATGTCACCGAGGACGGTTCGGCCTGCGCACTGTGGCTGCCGACGCCCGCGGAGGCCCACGAGGACGACGACGAGGACGGGCCTGCGCAGCTGCGTGAGGCAGTCGATCCCGGCAATGAACGGATCGAGCAGATCGCCCGGCTGACGGCCGGGATACACCCGGCGGGCACGGCACACGAGTACCTGTGGATGATCGGCGTGGCTCCGGAGCGGCAGGGCGAGGGCCTCGGTACGGCGCTCATCCAGCACGTACTCGACCGCTGCGACCGCGAGCAACTGCCCGCGTACCTGGAGGCGAGCAGCGCCCGCAGCCGCCCCCTGTACGAACGCCTCGGCTTCACCTTCATGGGCAGCACGCTCGACCTGCCGGACGGTCCGCCCATGTGGCCGATGTGGCGCGATCCGGCTCCGCGCTTCTGACGGGACGCGCCCGGCACGCCCACCCTTAACGCTGCCCGGACACTGAGCCGGACCCGGACCCTGCGTCGGCCCCCGACCTTGCGTCGGACTCCGGCACGATCGTCGCCACGATCCGTTCCACCAGGCCGTCCGGGACACTGACGCCGGGGAGTACGCCCTCCAGTACTCCCGGCAGGGTCAGGTGCTCCAGGAGCAGGCCGAGCATGGCGAGGTACAGCACGGTTACGGTCTCGTCGCCGCCGGGGAGCCCCGCGTCGCGGTGGAAGTCCATGGCGTACTCGAGGTCCGCACGGACCGTCTTCGTGAATGAGGCCCGCAGCTCCGGGCGCCGGGTGGCCTCCAGGCGCATCTCCATGAGCGCCAGATAGCCCGTACGGTCCGCCTGCGCCCGCGCCATGAGGTCGTGCATGAACGCCGTGACCAGCGCACGGTCCTTCGGTGCCTTCATCAGCTCGGCCAGGACCACCGGATCCGGTGCGAGCCGCTCGTGCAGCCGTATGTCGATCTGGCGCAGCAGGTCGTCGCGGCTGCTGAAGTAGTTCGAGGCGGTGCCCACCGGCACCCCGGCCTCGGCGTCCACCGCGCGGAACGTCAGCCCGCGCGCCCCCTCGCGCGCCAGCACCTCCACACCGGCGTCGACCAGGGCGGCCCTGCGCTCCGGGTTTCTGACCATGCGGAATCCTCTCTCCCAGTTGACTTCCGTGCCGGAAATCCCTTGCAACCACTACAAGTGAAGCACTATGAATGGAGTGGTTCAGTCGACGGCAGTCACCCTACGGAAAGAGACCAACTTGCGAAAGCTCACGTACTTCATCGCCTGCTCGATCGACGGCTTCATCGGCGCCCCGAGCGGCGAGGCGGATTTCTTCACGCGGTTCGTCGACGAGGAGTACATGGAGTGGTTCTGGAACGAGTACCCGGAGGCACTGCCGACCCACGTCCGCCGTGCGCTCGGCATCGATGACCGGGAGAACAAGAAGTTCGACACGATCATCCAGGGCCGGGGCAGCTACGACCTGGCCCTGGCGATCGATGTCACCAGCCCGTACGCCCATATGAGGGAGTTCGTCGCCTCGCGCACCCTCAAGGAGTCGCCCGACCCGAACGTCGAGATCATCTCGGACGACGTCGTCGGCAAGGTCCGCGAACTCAAGCAGGAGGACAGCGAGTTCGGCATCTACCTCTGCGGAGGTTCGAAGATCGCGGGTGAGCTGATCGACGAGGTGGACGAGCTCGTCATCAAGACGTATCCGCTGGTCCTCGGCTCCGGAATGCCGATGTTCGGCTCCGCCTTCGCGCTCACCGAGTTCACGCTCGACACGGTGCGCAGCTTCAAGAACGGCGTCCTCGTCCGGACGTACCAGCGCAAGCGGTAACCCGAGTACGTCGCTCATCTGTCGGCCCCGGCCATACCGCAATACCCTGAATGCATGGCCAGTGATGAGTACGTCTGTCCCGTTTGCGGCCACTCTGTCGACCAGGTCGTGCGCCGGCACAAGACCCTGGGCGTGTTCGTGCCCCTGTGGCGTCCCGGCCCGTGCAAGAACCCCAAGTGCGAGGCGTACGAGGGGGAAGAGGGCGAGTCGGAGCCCGTACTCACGACGGAGTCCGGACCGGCGGTCGAGAAGACCGAGCAGCAGGACTCCTGACGCTCATCACGCGCGCCTGAAGAAAACTTCCGCGAGCCTGTAGAGAAGCGCGGGCCGGCTCCGACGTCCCCTGTGAGAACCGCCCACCACGGGCGGTCCGAGCCGAAGGAGCGGACTCATGAAGTACCTGGTGATGGTGCAGGGCACGCAGGCGGACTACGAGACCCAGGCGGGCAAGCCCACCGGCGGTGCCCCGGTCTGGAGCAAGGAAGACATCCAGGCCATGTACGAGCACATGGGGGCGATCAACAACGATCTCTCCGAGACCGGCGAGTTCATCGACGCCCAGGGGCTCGCCGAGCCGGCCCAGACCCGCCTGGTCGGCAAGGGCCCGGACGGCAAGCCCGTGATCACCGACGGGCCGTACGGCGAGACCAAGGAAGTGATCGCCGGTTACTGGCTCCTGGAGTGCGAGAGCCTGGAGCGAGTCACGGAGATCGCCGAGCGCGTCATCTCGTGCCCCGTCCCCGAGGGCGCGAACGTGTACCCCGTCGTCATCCGGCCCGTCGGCGACGGCGGAGGCGATTGCTGAGCAGGGGAGACGCTTGAGACGTACGACCGAGGTCGAGGACCTGCTGCGCCTGCATGCGCCGCAGGTCCTCGGCGCGCTGGTCCGCCGGTACGGGCACTTCGACGCCGCCGAGGACGCCGTACAGGAGGCGCTGCTGGCCGCGGCCGGGCAGTGGCCCGAGTCGGGGATTCCCGACAATCCGCGGGGCTGGCTGATCAGGGTCGCCTCGCGGCGGCTCACGGATGCGTTGCGCAGTGAGGAGGCGCGGCGGCTGCGGGAGGAGAAGGCGGCGGCGCTCACTCCGCGCGACGCCTTCACCGCGCCGCCGCCCGGGGCCTCTCGCGCGCCCTCCGAGGACGACACGCTGACCCTGCTCTTCCTCTGCTGCCACCCGGATCTGCCTCAGGCCGGCCAGATCGCGCTGACGCTGCGGGCCGTCGGCGGGCTGACGACGGCCGAGATCGCCCGCGCGCATCTGGTGCCCGAGGCGACGATGGCGCAGCGGATCAGCCGGGCCAAGCAGAAGGTGAAGGGCGCGCGGTTCGGCCGGCCGGAGAACTGGGAGGCGCGGCTGCCCGCGGTTCTGCACGTCCTGTACCTGATCTTCAACGAGGGGTACACGGCCACCTCCGGAGCCTCCCTCCAGCGGGCCGAACTCGCGGGCGAGGCCATCCGGCTGACCCGTACGGTGCACCGGCTGCTGCCCGGTGACTGCGAGGTGACCGGCCTGCTCGCGCTGATGCTCCTCACCGACGCCCGCCGGGCCGCGCGCACCGGCCCGTACGGCGAACTGATTCCGCTCGACGAGCAGGACCGGGGGCTGTGGGACAAGGCGGAGATCGAGGAGGGCGTGGCCCTGGTGACGTGGGCCCTCACTCAACGCCGCCCGGGCCCCTACCAGTTGAGGGCCGCGATCGCCGCCGTGCACGATGAGGCGGACTCGCCTGACAGTACCGACTGGGCCGAGATCCTCGGGCTCTACGACGTCCTCGTCCACCTCGTGCCCAGCCCCGTCGAACGGCTCAACCGTGCCGTGGCCGTCGCGATGGTTCACGGCCCGCGTGCTGGACTCGCCGAACTGGACGCGCTCGCGCCCGAGTTGACGTCAGGGCATCGGCTCGACGCGGTTCGCGCCCACCTCCTGGAGCGCGCCGGTGATCCCGAGGGTGCCCGCGCCGCCTATGAGTCGGCTGCCGCCAAGACCCTGAGCCTGCCCGAACAGCGCTATCTCCGGGGCCGTGCGGCCCGCCTCGGCGACATCACTTAGCGTGTCGCTCATGCCCGAGCTTCTGCACATCACCGAACGCTCCCTCTGGGACGCGGCCCGCGCGACCGGCACGTACGAGATGTCGACGCGTGGTCGCACCCTCCAGGAGGAGGGCTTCATCCACTGCTCGACCCGTGCACAGCTGCCGCGCGTCGCCGCCTTTTTGTACGGGGCGTACGAGGGGCCCGATGACCTTGTGGTGCTGGTCATCGACCCTGAACGGCTCGGCGTGCCGGTGAGGTACGAGGCTCCGGAGGCGGGCGGGGAGGAGTTTCCGCATGTCTACGGGGCTATACCGGTGGCGGCGGTTACCGCGGTGGAGCCGGGCGCTCCGCTATGAGAACCGGTTTGACGCTGCGGGTTCGTTGTGGCTGGTCGCGCAGTTCCCCGCGCCCCTGAAAGGTAGGCCTGCGGCCTCCTTTCAGGGGCGCGTACCGCACCGGCGGGCGCGTCCGCACTGGACCTCCCCAAGGCCGCTCAGGCGGGCAGGCCCCCGGTCGCCGGGTCCCGTGCCGTTAGGCAATACGTACCGCCCGCCGGGTCTCGCATCACCAGCCACCCCGCGCCGCGGTTTACGAACGTGGCGCCCAGGCTCTCGTGCCAGGTGCGGGTCGCGTCCATGTCGGAGCAGGACAGGTCCAAGTGGGCCGACGTGGGGCGGGCCTCGTCCAGGCGTTGGAGGAGGAGGCGGACGGGGAGGCCGGGGGACTCCACGATGTGGAACTCCGGGCGGGAGCCCGGGTACGCGTTCCAGCCGGTGAGGGCGGGCCAGAAGGTGACGTCACGGTCGTACGCCGGTGGGGACAGGTCGATGCAGACCTGGTCGAGGCGGCTTGTCGAGCCGTCGGGGGCCTGGGTCGCCGGTGGTCGGACCGACTCGCCGTGCCAGGGGACCACGCAGAACAGCTGGCCGCCGGGGGAGCGGAGTACGGCCCCGCCTTGGAGGTCGGCGACCATCTGTGCGCCGAGTCGCAGCGCCGACTCCACCAGTGCGGGGACGTCCTCGGGACACAGGTCCAGGTGGGCGCCTCCGGGGCCCGAAGTGACGCCCTGTGCTTTTACGCAGGCGTCTCCTGCTTCCGATTCTTCCGCTAGCAGGGTTACGAACTCGTCCTGGTCGCCCCGCGGTGGGGACAGGCGTGTTCCGGTGACCGTCGTCCAGAAGTCGCAGGCCCGGCCGTAGGTTTCGGCGGGGCGGTCGATGAAGGCGTACGTCCAGCGGATGCTCATCGGGGGATCGTAGGTCGGGCCTGGACGGTCGGCATTCCAATAAGCCGGGGCTGGCTAATCTGCTGCGGTGACCATCGAGTTGACGCTGTTGACGCGGGTTTCGTATCGCGACCGGGAGATCACGGGGCCCCGGCTGCGCGGGTTGCTCGCTCTGCTCGCGGAGGATCTGCGGGTAGGGGCCAGTACGGCCCGGCTGGTGGACGGGCTGTGGCCGGAGGAGCAGCCGGAGAACCCGACCAAGGCGCTTCAGGTGCTCGTTTCCCGGGTGCGGTCGCAGCTCGGTCCTGACGTCGTCGTCAGCACCGCGACCGGTTACCGGCTCGCCCTGGCCGAGGACCAGGTCGACAGCTCCGCCGTGCTGCTGTGCACCGCCGAGGCCGCCGCGCACGCCCGGGCGTGCGAGCACGCGGAGGCGCTTGCGCGCGCCGAGGCCGGGCTCGCGCTGTGGGACGGCGCACCGGCCGGCGGCAGCGACGTACACGATGATCCGGTGTCCGCGCTGCGGGCGGCGCGTGCCCCGGCGTACGCGGCGCTGACGCGGGCCCGCGCGCTCGCCCTGTCCCGGCTCGGCCGCCGCGCGGAGGCCGTCGAGGCGCTCGCGCGGCTCGCGGGCGAGTTGCCGCGTGACGAGGAGGTGCTGCTCGAACTGCTGCGCTGCGAGGCCGACACGGCGGGGCCGGCCGCCGCGCTGGCCCGCTACGACGCGTACCGCCGTCGACTGCGCGACGGACTCGGCACCGACCCCGGGCCCGCCCTGCGGGCCCTGCACCAGGAGTTGCTGCGGGGCGAGGCGCCCGTGGTCCGGCACGGGATCCCGTACGAGCCGAACCCGCTGCTCGGCCGGGACGACGACATCGCCGCCGTGGCCGGCCTGCTGCGGTCCTCGCGGGTCGTCTCGGTCATCGGGCCCGGCGGCCTGGGCAAGACCCGGCTCGCGCATGCCGTCGGCCGCGCGGCGGAGCAGCGGGTCGTGCACTTCGTACCGCTCGCCGGTGTCACCTCCGACGACGACGTGGCCGGGGAGGTCGCTTCGGCCCTCGGCGCCGGCGAGTTCGCACGTACCGCCGGGCTGCCCACCGACCTGCTTGCCGGCATCGCGGGCGCCCTGGGACCGTCCGCGCTGCTCATCCTCGACAACTGCGAGCAGGTGGTACGCGGCGCCGCCGAACTCGTACGGGCCCTGGTGTCCACGACCCGCGACCTGCGGGTGCTCACCACGAGCCGGGCCCCGCTCGGCCTGTCCTCCGAATCCGTGTATCTGCTCCCGGAGTTGAGTCTGCCGACGACCGTCGAGCTGTTCGGGCAGCGGGCCCGGGCGGCCCGGCTCGGCGTCGAACTGCCCGCCGGAACAGTTGAGGATCTGTGCCGCCACCTCGACGGGCTGCCGCTCGCCGTGGAGTTGGCGGCGGCCCGGGTGCGGGTCATGGCCGTCGACGAGATCGCGCGCCGCCTCCAGGACCGCTTCACGCTGCTGCGCGGCGGCCCGCGCGACGCGCCGCAGCGGCACCGCACGCTGCTCGCCGTCGTCGACTGGAGCTGGCATCTCCTCGAACCGGACGGACAGGCCGCGCTGCGGGCCCTGTCCGTGTTCCCGGACGGCTTCACCGAGGATTCCGCCCGTCAACTCCTCGGTGATGAGGACGTGTTGGAGGTGCTCGAGCATCTCGTCGACCAGTCGCTGCTCAAGGTCGGGGACACCGTGGCGGGCGTACGGTTCCGGATGCTGGAGACCGTACGGGAGTTCAGCACCGCCCGGCGGGAGGAGGCGGGGGAGAGCGAGCGGGTGACGAGGCAATTCCTCGCGTGGGCCCGGGACTTCGGGAGGGCGCACCACGATGCGGCCTTCGACGCCGAATCCGTGGCGGGCCTGGAGCGGATCCGCGCCGAGCAGGACAATCTGCTGCATGCGCTGCGGCTGGCACAGGTCCGCGATGACCGGCCCGCGATCGTGGGCGTCGCCGCCGTACTCGCCGGGCTGTGGAACATCGACTCCAGCTACCAGCGCACCATCGCGCTGATCGAGGAGACCGGCCGGACCCTCTCCCACTTCCGGCCCGAGCCCGGCTTCGTGGAGGTCACGCGGACCCTGGCGACCCTCTTCGCCTCCAACGTGCTGACGCTGCAGGGCCCGACCCCTCGCGCGCTGCGCGCGGTGACCGTCCTGCGCAGGCTGCCCCCGGCCCCGCCGGACACCCTGGTGCGCGCCGCGGCGATCGTGGTGAGCGGGATCCTGGGACCCGATCCGACCGCGCTCGCGACCCTGTGCGACAGTCCCGAGCCGCTGGTGGCCGGTGTCGCGAACGCCGCCGAGAGCTACGTACGAGAGCGCGAGGACGATCCGGAGGGGGCGCTCAGGACGGCGCGGCGGATGCTGGAGGCGTTCGAGCCGCGGGGGACGCCCTGGATGCTGACCATGGCCCACGCCCGGGTCAGCGAACTGTGTGTCCAGCTCGAACGCGGCCAGGAAGCGCGGCGTCACCTGCTGACCGCACTGCGCCTCCAGGACCAGCTCTTCGGCACCGATGCCGACGACACCGGGGTGCGCTGGGCCCTGGTGATCGCCTCTCTCCAACTCGGTGACATCGACGCGGCGGAGTACTGGCTCGAGCAGACGGTGGGCAAGGCGGACGAGGGGTTCGGGGTGCGGATGTACGACCTCGGGCTGCGGGCGGAGGTCCTCATCGCCCGCGGGGACGCCGAGGCCGGACTCGAAGTGTGGCGGCGTGCCGCCGATCCCTCGGCGAACGCCGACGGTCCGCTCTTCGGGGGCGAGGCGACCGGCCTGGAGCCGTGGACGCTGGAGGCCGAAGCCGTCACCGTGACCGCCCATGCGCAGCAGGGCCGCCTCGATCTCGTGGAGGGCTTGGTCCGTGAACTCCCGCGCAAGACAAGGGCGATGCTCTCCCAGCCGACCGCCGCGCTGCCCGCGTACTACATGGATCTGCCCGTCTGCGGCGCGCTCCTGCTGGCCCTCGCGATGGTCGACCTCGACCGGGGCGCCATCCGTTCGGGAGCCCGCCTGATTGCCCTCGCGGAACGCTGCCGCTTCCTGCGTTCCTTCCAGCCGACCATGTCCTCCGCCCGCGCCCGCGAAGCCGCCCGCAACGCCGACAAGGCGGCCTACGACGACGCGGTGTCGACGTACGCCGCCCTGGGGCGGGACGCGCTGCGGGCTGCCGCGCTGGAGGCGCTCCGGGAGCGGGAGCAAGGTCTCTAAGGGTGGGGCGGTTGAAATCGCGAGCCGATCGGTGAAACCCGGGGGAACTTCGCGCAGGTCGGCGGCGTGGTGGCTGCTGATGGTCACAGGATCTTCGGCAGATCCCCTCCCCACATGGGCCCCGGAGTTGGCACGGTAGGGGCATGGCAAGCACAGAATCGGACGACCCCGACGCACCCACGACCCCCAGGACGCAGCGCGCTGTGAAAGGCGCCACGCCGACGGGTTCCACGAACGAAACGGCCGGGAGTAACGGCCGTGTGACGGCCGCTCAGGCCATGAGCGGCGCGGCGGCTCAGCTCGCCGAACTGCTCGGCACCGCCCCGGATTCCGTTTCCGCGCTCCGGCCGACACAGGACGGCTGGACCGCCGACGTGGAGGTTGTGGAGCTGGTACGGGTTCCCGACACCATGACCGTCATGGCCACCTTCCGCGTCACGCTGGACCTGCGCGGACAGCTCCTCGGCTACGAACGGGTGCGCCGCTACGCCCGCGGCCAACTCGACCAGAAGCGTTGAGACCCCGGCAGTAGACCCCGGCGGTCCGCTGCTCCAACTTCCGCTTCCGACGGCGGTTTTCGGTCGCCCCCGTGAACACGGCCGCTGTGCCTCCCGTACGTACCTGTGGAACGGCGAGCACAGCGAAGGGAACCCGAACCCGTGACCGTCATGACCACAGCAAGCGGAACGCAACCCGTTGCCGCCTCCAGTTCCAGCGGTTCGGGGACCGCCGGGCTCTACGACATTCTCGAACTCATCCTGGACCGCGGGCTCGTCATCGACGTGTTCGTCCGTGTCTCGATCGTCGGCATCGAGCTGATCAAGATCGACATACGCATCGTCATCGCCAGCGTGGACACCTATCTGCGCTTCGCCGAAGCCTGCAACCGGCTCGACCTGGAGTCGGGCCGGAAGGCGCCCGCCCGGCTCACCGACATCGTCGGCGACATGGTCGAGAGCGGGGCCAGGGGCACGACGAACGGCGCGATCAGCGGCGCCGTAGACGGCGTCGTCGACGCGGTCGGCGACTTCTTCGGCGGCGACGACGAGGAGGGGAAGAAGCGGTGAGCAAGGAGGAGGAGCAGCAGAAATGGGGGCGGCGCGGTGAGTGACGCCCCGACCCACCCGGCGCCGGCCTCACCGGTCCCGGATCCGGCACCCGACCCTCCCCTGTACGTCTACGCCATCACCGGCTCCGACCATCCCCTGCGGCTCGACGGACTACGGACCGTCGGCGGCATCGGCGGCTCCCTGAGCGCGGTGGTCCGCGGCTCTCTCGCCGCCGTCGTCAGTCCCGCACCCGCCGAGCTGCGCCCCAAGCGCCGTGATCTCACCGCCCACCAGGAGCTGCAGGAGCGGCTGATGGCGGACGGGGCGGTGCTGCCCATGCGGTTCGGGATGCTCGCCCCCGACAGTGTGACCGTCGGAAGAGCGCTGGAGGAGAAGAGCGAGGAGTACACGCGCAGACTCGCCGAGCTGCACGGCACTACTGAGTTCAACCTCAAGGCCGCACGTGCCCAGGACGACCTGCTGCGCGAGGTGCTGGGCGAGTCCGAAGAGGCCCGCAGACTCAATGAGCTCACCCGGGACGGCAACGGCACGTACGAGGACCGCGTGGCCCTCGGCGAGTTGCTGGCCAAGCAGGTCGACGCCCGGCAGCGGCTGCTGGCCGAACAGGTCGTGCAGCAGTTGTCCTCGCTGGCCCGCGCCAGAGTCGAGGGCCCTCCGGCGAAGGACGACTTCCTCAACGTCTCGTTCCTCGTCGCACGCGCTCACGCCCACGAATTCACCGAGGCGGGGCAGCAGTTGGCGCGCGACTTCGGCGAGGGCTACGACTTCCGGCTGCGCGGCCCCCTGCCCCCGTACAGTTTCGCGGCCTGACCCATGGGCCTGCTGACCGGCATCCTCACGCTGCCACTCGCGCCCCTGCGCACCACGATGTGGGTCGCCGAGCAGGTACGGGACGCCGCCGAAGCGGAGTACTACGACCCGGCCCCCGTCCAACAGGCCCTGACCGAACTGGAACGGGCCCTGCTGGACGGGCGGATCGACGAGGACGAGTACGACCGCCGCGAGGACGAACTGCTGGACCGACTCGACGAGATCACCGCATGGAGACGAGCCTCCGGATCATGACGCCACGACGCAGCACGCAACGAGGCATCACGCCATGGCACATCGGGCGACGACGCGTCACGCCACGACGTATTGGGCAGCGACGCGTCACGCCTCGGTGCATCGGGCAACGACGCGTCACGCCACGACGTATTGGGCAGCGGCCATGACGCAACCGGTGGCAGGCATGCTCGGCGGATCGGCGTCCCGCCTTCCGTCCCCGTACGAGCAGGGGCCGGGCGGGCAGGGCGCCAACCTCGCCGACATCCTCGAACGGGTCCTCGACAAGGGCGTGGTGATCGCGGGCGACATCCGGATCAACCTGCTCGACATCGAGCTGCTCACCATCAAGCTGCGGCTCATCGTCGCCTCCGTCGACAAGGCGAAGGAGATGGGCATCGACTGGTGGGAACACGATCCCACCCTCTCCTCCCGGGCCTCCCAAGCTTCCCAGGCGAGTTCCGGTGCCGCGGAGCAGCCCGTCGCCGAGCGGCCGGACGCGTCGCTCGAGGAGCGGCCGGACGGGCGGTCTCTTGCTGAGGCCGAGGATCCCGTCCGTTCCCTCGCCGAGGAGAACGAACGCCTGCGCGCGGAGATCGCCGCGCTGCGGTCCGCCGACAGGAGCCCTGCCTCATGACGCACACCGATATCGCCACGGACACCGATGTGAAGACCGACTTCGGCACCGGCATCAAGGCCGAGGTCAGAGCCGGCATCGACGCCGAGATCAACGACCGCGTCGAGCCAGGCCTCAAGACAGACCTCAGGACGGACGTCGAGACCGAGGTCGGCACCGGAACCGGAACCGGCACCGGCACTGGCGCGAAGACGGACATCGTCTACGCCTACGCCGTGCTGCGCCGCACCCCGGAGGCCGCCCGTGCGGTCGCGGACCTGCGCGGTGTCGCGGGCGAACCGATACGCCTGCTGGAGTTCGGCGACGACGCACCGGATGGCACTTCGGATGGGTCTCCGGACGAGGCACACGAGGCCCAGGATGGTGCCCGGGACGACGCACCGGACCACCCCCCGGCGCTCGCCGCGGTCGTCGGCACCGTCCCCGCCGCGGAGTTCGACGAGGCGTCCGTCAGAGCCGGCCTGGAGGACCTGGACTGGCTGGAGGCCACGGCCCGCGGGCACCACGCGGTGGTCGCCTCGCTCACCGGCCGCGGCATCGCCGTGCTGCCGCTGCGCCTGGTCACCGTCTACCGCGACGAGGGCCGCGTACGGCAGACCCTGGAGGACCGCCGCGACGACTTCCTGCCCCTGCTGGACCGCGTCACGGGCCACGTGGAACTCGGCGTCAAGATCTACGCGGCTCCCGACACCGAGTCACCCGACCCCGAACCGGCCAAGGGCCTGGGCGTCGGCCGCGCCTACCTGGCCGGACGCCGCCGCCGTAAGCGCTCGACGGAGGACGCCTGGCAGGCCGCCACCGACACCGCCGCTCGCCTGAGGGAACTCGCCGGCACCCTCGCCGTGGACCGCGTGGCCTTCCGCCCGCAGAGTGGCGAACTCGCCGGCTCGGCCCCCGGCCCCAACGTCAGCAATGACGCTTACCTCGTCCCCGAGGACCGGGTAGGCGACTTCCGCACCCGCGTCCTGGCAGCGGCTGAGGGCCTCCAGGGCGTCCATGTGGAAGTGACCGGTCCCTGGGCCCCGTACTCCTTCTCCCTCCCCGCGGAACCCGTCTCATGACCGCAGCCACCGTCGCCGACCGTCCGGTCGCCCTCATCGATGTCCTCGACCGCCTCCTCCAGGGCGGCGTCGTCATCACGGGCGACCTGGTCCTGTCCATCGCCGACGTCGACCTCGTACGCATCGATCTGCGCGCCGTCATCGCTCCGGTCGCCGCCGCCGCTGTCGACGCCGCCGCCCAGCCGCAGTGAGGCCGCCATGCCCCCGCCCCCGGAAGCCCGTACCGCCGCCCGCCGCCTGTCCACCGACCCGGACACCGTCGAACGCGACCTGGTCAAACTCGTCCTGACCGTCGTCGAACTCCTCCGTCAGCTCATGGAACGCCAGGCCCTCCACCGAGTCGACAACAACGACCTCACAGAGGACCAGGAAGAACGCGTAGGCCTGACTCTGATGCTCCTCCACGACCGCATGCAGGACCTCTGCGCCCGCTACGACCTGCGGCTGGAAGACCTGAACTTGGACTTGGGGCCCCTGGGGACGCTGCTGCCGCCGTCCGACTGAGGGTCCCCACCAACTCGCCCGCCACTGGCCCCCGTTGGACGGAGCACGCGGTGGGCGACCGCGCCTGAGTACGCGTACTCAGGCGCACTGTGTCGCTCGGCGCTGTCGCGGCCGACCCGCGTTCCCCACGATGGGACCGGCCCGCCCGCGTCGGAAGAGGTGCTCATGGGACGTGACCTGCAGCTGCGCGCTGCCACTCCGGAGGATCTGGAGTGGATCCACGAACTGCGCCACCGGGTGTACGCACGGGAGCTGGGCCAGCATGCGCCGGTTCCGTCCGGCCGACTGCGCGACGGGCTGGACGGCGACAACGTCTACCTGGTCGCGGCGCGCGGCGCGGACCGGATCGGCTTCGTCAGCCTGACTCCGCCGTGGTTGGGGCGGTACGCACTGGACAAGTACCTGACCCGCGACGAGTTGCCGCTGCTGACCGAGGACGGGCTCTTCGAGGTACGCATCCTCACCGTGGAGCCGCGCTGGCGGACCACCGCCGCGGCACCGCTGCTGATGTACGCGGCGCTGCGCTGGATCGCCGCCCGGGGCGGTCGCCGGGTGGTGGCGATGGGGCGCACCGAACTGCTCGACATGTACCTGGCCGCCGGCCTGCGCCCCGTCGGCCGAACCGTCCACAGCGGTGCGTTGACGTTCGAGGTGCTGACCGGCAGCGTGACCGAGCTGACGAAGGTCACGAGGGACCGTTACGGCACCCTGTTGGAACGTCTGCGGTCCGCAGTGGACTGGCGGCTGGACATGCCGTTCGCACCCCGGCCGGACGGCTGCGAACACGGCGGCGCCTCGTTCACCGCCATCGGCACGGACTTCCGTAGCCTGCACCGGCGCCATCGGGTCGTCGCGGCCGACGTACTGGACGCCTGGTTCCCGCCGGCTCCTGGGGTGCGGGCGGCGCTCGCGGAAGACCCGGCCTGGGCCGCCCGGACCTCGCCGCCGACCGGCGCCGAGGGCCTGCTGGCGGAAATCGCCGCGGCCCGGGAGCTGCCGACTGAGACGCTCGCGGTCGGCGCCGGCTCATCGGACCTGATCTTCCGGGCGTTCGGCCAGTGGCTGACCCCGCAGAGCAGGGTGCTCCTGATGGACCCGGGTTACGGCGAGTACGCCCACGTCACGGAGCGGGTGATCGGCTGCCGGGTGGACCGGTTCCGGCTGCGGCGCGAAGACGGCTGGCGGATCGATCCGGCCCGGCTGTCCGCTGCCGTCGCCTCCGGCCGCTACGACCTCGTGGTGGTGGTCAACCCGAACAACCCGACGGGACGCCACGCACCGGCCGCGGAGCTGCGCTCGGTGATCGCCGCCGCGCCGGCCCGGACCCGCTGGTGGATCGACGAGGCATACCTGGGCTATGTCGACCTGACCGAGTCACTCGCCGGCCTCGCCGCGACGGACCCACGGGTGGTGGTCTGCAGCTCACTGTCCAAGATGTACGGGCTGTCCGGTCTTCGCGCGGCATACCTGGTGGCCGAGCCGACCACCGCAGCCCAGCTACGCCTGCGGACACCGCCCTGGCCGGTCAGCCTCCCGGCACAGCTGGCCGCCGTGGCAGCCCTGCGCGACCCGGCGTACTACAGCGACTGCTGGCTTCGCACCCACGCACTGCGCCGGCAACTGGCCGCCGACCTGGCCGGGCTGGACGAGACCGTCGTGGTCGAGGAAGGGGTGGCGAACTTCCTCACCATGACCCTGCCGTCCGGCGGGCCGAGTGCCGCACAGGTGGTGAACGAGTGCCGCCGCCACGACGTCTACCTACGCGACCTGTCGCCGTTGTCGTCGGCCTACGAGGGACGCACGGTGCGCATCGCGGTCAAGGACACCGCCGAGAACGCGCGCATTGTGGACGGCTTTCAGGCCGCCCTGGAGGTACTGCGACCTGGTTCGGCCTCACTAGTTTCGATGCCTGCGGGTGTTCCCGCCGCCGGATCCGCCCGGTGATCACCGTCGCCTCCCTGGCGCCCTACCTCGGCGGGGCGCTGGCCCTTGGCGGCCTCGCGGTGGTGGCGTCCCGGCGCCGGGAGCTGCTGATCCGGTGGTGCGCCTGGGCAGTCGGAGTGCCACTGGTCACCGGCGCGTTCTGGTGGGGCAGTCCGGGCGCCGCGGCCATCGCCATCGCCGTAGGGGCGATCGCGGCGATGGAGTTCGGCGGGCTGATGCACCTGGGCCGGCCAGACCGGGTCGTACTGGCCGCGGCGGTGGCAGGCGTGGTGCTGACCGCCTGGCTGGCGCCCGGACAGGAGCTCCGGGCGGTCGCGATCGGGGCGCTCGCGGTGGCCGCGGTGCCGCTCCTGTCCGGCGACGCCGACCACGGCCTGCACCGGCTCTGCACCGGTCTGCTCGGGCTGGCCTGGCTGAGTGTGCTGGCCGCGCTGGTGCCGCTCGGGGCGAGCGCGCTCGCGCTGTTCGTGGCGGTCTCGATCGCCGACATCACGGCGTACTTCGCCGGTCAACGGCTGGGCGGGCCGCGGCTGTCGCCCCTGTCACCGGCCAAGCGATGGAGCGGGACCCTGGCCGGGGCGGCGGCCGGCGTCGGCGCGCTCGCCGTGCTGTCCGCGCTGAGCTGGCCGATGGCGGTCGCGGCGGCGGTCGGCGGCCCGGCAGGCGACCTCCTCGAATCCATGATCAAAAGAGGCGCCCAGGCGAAGGATGCCGGTAGTTGGCTACCCGGCTCCGGCGGCCTGCTGGACCGGATCGACTCGCTGCTGATCGCACTGGCCGTCCTGCTGGTCCTGAGCTGACCTGCGCCCGGACAAAAAGGAACGCACCCGGTCCGTCGTGGCCGCCATACTCGGCGCCCCGAGGACCGGGTGCGGAAAGGGAGACGCTGCAACCAACGTAATCGCAGGTCAGAGAGCCTGATCAAGGATCAGGCCTTCTTGGTCTCCCAGAAGATCTTGTCGACCTGGGCGATGTAGTCGAGGGCCTTCTGGCCGGTCGCCGGGTCCGTGGAACCCTTGGCGGCGGAGAGGGACTTCAGGGTGTCGTTGATCAGCTGGTGGAGCTCCGGGTACTTCTCGAAGTGCGGCGGCTTGAAGTAGTCGCTCCACAGCACCGAGACGTGGTGCTTGGCGAGCTCGGCGCGCTGCTCCTTGATGGTCGTCGCCCGGGCCTGGAAGTGAGGGTCGTCGTTGCCGGCCATCTTTTCCTGGATGGCCTTCACCGACTCCGCCTCGATACGGGCCTGGGCCGGGTCGTACACACCGCAGGGCAGGTCGCAGTGTGCGCTGACCTTGACCTTGGGGGCAAACAGGCGGGAGAGCATTGAGCTGTCCTTCCTCGTGATCGTCTTCTCAGGTGGGACATTACTCCGTGCTGGACGGGATTTCGCGAGTGCCCCCATGGGCTTAGGACAAAAGTCCGGGGTCAGACTGAGACTGGTGGAGGATAGGACCGGGGAGGTGCCGGTGATGCCGGAGCTGTCGCAGGAGACCGAGCGCGGGAGGGCTGTCTTGCCTTTCGGGGTGGCCGAAGTGACCGGGCCGTCCATGGTGCCCACGCTGTATCACGGGGATCTGCTCGTGGTGCAGTACGGAGCGCGCGTCAGGCCCGGAGACGTGGTCGTTCTGCGTCATCCGTTCCAGCAGGACCTGCTGGTCGTCAAGCGCGCCGTGGAGCGGCGCGAGGGCGGCTGGTGGGTGCTCGGGGACAACGCGTACGCGGGCGGGGACAGCACGGACTACGGGACCGTGCCCGAGGAATTCGTCCTCGGAAAGGCATGGTTCCGGTACCGGCCCCTGAAGGAGGGTCAGCGTTCGCCGCTCGCGGTCGCGCGCTGGGCGCTCTCGGCCGCGCGGCCGGTGTTCCCCGACCGGTCGGCCTCCAGGCGCTTGCGGGCGCGGTAGGCGGCGACGTTGGCGCGGGTCGCGCAGCGGTCCGAGCAGTAGCGGCGGGAACGGTTCGTCGAGGTGTCGAGGTAGGCGTTGCGGCACGGCGCGGCCTCGCACAGGCCGAGGCGGTCCACGCCGTACTCGGTGAGGTGGAAGGCCAGACCCATCGCGGCGATCGCGGCATAGCCGGCGGTCGCGTTCGAGGGGTGGTCCGCCAGGTGCATGTGCCACAGCGGGCGGCCGTCGTCGTCCCGGAAGTCGTGCCCGGAGATCTGCGGGCTCACCGGGAACTCCAGGAGCAGTGAGTTCAGCAGGTCAACAGCGAGCGTCTCGTCGCCGCCGTCCGCCGCCTCGAAGACCGCCCGCAGCCGCGCCCGTACGCCCCTGAAGCGGGTGACGTCGGCGTCCGTGGCGCGGCGGGCCGCCGAGGCGTTGACCCCGAAGAGGTCGCGGACGGCCTCGACCGAGGTGAGCGAGTCCTTGCCCCGGGCCGGTTCCTCGGTGTTGACGAGACGTACGGCGTAGTCCGAGTAATAGGCCAGTTCCACTTGTAGTCCTTACGAGGGCGCTCTATGGTCGTGCTGCGAGCGAGTAATGGCTGACTGTGATTCCAGGGTATTACTCCTGGAGGGGAGGGGCTTCCATGACCACCGTGACCGGAGCCGACTGGCATGCCTGGCAGGAGAGCTGGGACCGGCAGCAGGAGTGGTACCTCCCGGACCGTGAGGAACGCTTCCGGGTCATGCTCGACATGGTCGGGGCCCTGGTCGGCCCCGCACCGCGCGTACTCGACCTGGCATGCGGTACGGGAAGTATCACGGCCCGGCTCCTGAAAAGGTTCCCGGAGGCCGTCAGCACTGGCGTCGACCTCGACCCCGCGCTGCTGGCCATCGCCGAGGGCACCTTCGCCGACGACGACCGCGTCACCTTCGTCACGGCCGACCTGAAGGACCCCGACTGGACGACAAAGCTGCCGTACGACTCGTACGACGCCGTCCTCACCGCGACCGCCCTCCATTGGCTGCACCTCGAACCCCTCGCGGCCCTCTACGGTCAGGTCGCGGAACTCGTCCGCGACGGTGGTGTGTTCATGAACGCGGACCACATGATCGACGAGTCGACGCCGAGGATCAACGCAGCGGAGAGCGCGCAGCGGCAGGAGCGGATGAACCGGGACAAGGAGGCCGGCGTACTCGGCTGGACCGAGTGGTGGCAGCTCGCCGCCCAGGATCCGGTACTCGCCGAGCCGACCGCCCGCCGCTTCGAGATCTACGGAGAGCACGCCGACGGCGACACCCCGTCCGCCGAGTGGCACGCGCGCGTGCTGCGCGAAAAGGGCTTCGCGGAGGCCCGGGCCGTGTGGCGTTCGCCTTCGGACGCGCTGGTCCTCGCGCTCAAGTGACGAGGACGTGGCGGCACGTTGGGGCATGACGGCACATGAGTAAGGGGCGGTACGGGCATCCCGTACCGCCCCATCTCGTACGTACCGTCAGAGGACCTTCAGAGAACCTTGGACAGGAACGACTTCGTCCGCTCGTGCTGCGGATCCGTCAGTACGTCGCGGGGGTGGCCCGACTCGACGACCACGCCGCCGTCCATGAAGACCAGGCTGTCGCCGACCTCGCGGGCGAAGCCCATCTCGTGGGTGACGACGATCATGGTCATGCCGGACTCGGCGAGGTCACGCATGACGTCGAGGACGTCGCCGACCAGCTCCGGGTCGAGGGCCGAGGTCGGCTCGTCGAAGAGCATCAGCTTCGGCTCCATGGCCAGCGCGCGGGCGATCGCCACGCGCTGCTGCTGGCCGCCGGAGAGCTGCGAGGGGTACGTCCCGGCCTTGTCGGCCAGGCCCACCCGCTCCAGCAACTGGCCCGCGCGCTCCCGCGCCTGCGCCTTGCTGACGCCCTTGACCTGGACCGGGGCCTCGATGATGTTCTCGAGAGCCGTCATGTGCGGGAACAGGTTGAAACGCTGGAAGACCATGCCGATGTCCCGGCGCTTCAGGGCGACCTCGTTGTCCCTGAGCTCGTACAGCTTGTCGCCCTTCTGGCGGTAGCCGACCAGCTCTCCGTCGACGTACAGACGGCCCGCGTTGATCTTCTCGAGGTGGTTGATGCACCTCAGGAAGGTCGACTTGCCGGAGCCGGAGGGGCCGATGAGGCAGAAGACCTCGCCGGACTGTACTTCCAGGTCGATGCCCTTGAGGACCTCGACCGGGCCGAACGACTTGTGGACGCCCTCGGCCTTCACCATGGCGGTCATGCGGCACCTCCCGGCGTCGATCCTGGACGGTTGGAGAGGGACAGCATGTTCGCCTTGATCTTCTGGAACGGGGTGTCCGGGAGCGTACGGCTGGAACCGCGGGCGTAATACCGCTCCAGGTAGTACTGGCCGACGCTGAAGACCGAGGTCAGCACCAGGTACCAGGCCGCGGCGAGGAACAGCATCTCGGCCGGGGCGCCGGACGTCTGACCGATGTCCTGGGCGACACGAAGCAGCTCCGAGTACTGGACCACGGACACCAGCGAGGTCGTCTTCAGCATGTTGATGACCTCGTTGCCCGTGGGCGGCACGATCACGCGCATCGCCTGCGGGATGACGATCCGGCGCAGGGTCTTGCCGTGGCTCATGCCGAGCGCGTGCGAGGCCTCGGTCTGGCCCTCGTCGACCGAGAGGAGGCCGGCGCGGCAGATCTCCGCCATGTACGCGGCCTCGTTGAGGCCGAGGCCCAGCAGCGCCGTCAGGAACGGGGTCATGAACTGCGACCACTCGTCCTTGTAGACCGGCCCGAGGTTGATGTACTCGAAGACCAGGCCCAGGTTGAACCAGACGATGAGCTGGACCAGGACCGGGGTGCCGCGGAAGAACCAGATGTAGAACCACGCGATGGACGAGGTGACCGGGTTCTTCGACAGCCGCATCACCGCCAGCAGGATGCCGCCGACGACGCCGATCAGCATGCACAGCACCGTGAGCAGCAGCGTGTTGCCGACGCCGCTGAGGATGCGGTCGTTGAAGAGGTAGTCCGGGATCGCGCCCCAGTTGATCTTGCCCTGGGAGAACGCGTAGATGACCCCGCCCAGCAGGGCGAGGGCGATGACGGCGGAGACGTACCGTCCGTAGTGACGGACCGGGATGGCCTTGATGGCCTCCGGGCCGGCCGGCGGGGTGTCCGCCGGTCCGTCCGTCTTGTCGATGTCAACAGTCACGGGTGTTGCCTTTCAGTGCCCGCCGGCCGCGCGGTCACTTGCCGCCGTTGATGGTGGCTTCCTTGACGGCGCCGTCCTCGACGCCCCACTTCTTGATGATCTTGTCGTACTCGCCGTTCTCGATGATCGCGTCCAGGGCGGCCTTCAGCGCGTCCCGCAGCTCGGTGTTGTCCTTGGCGACCGCGATGCCGTACGGGGCGGCCTCGACCTGCTCGCCGACGAGCTCGAAGTCCTTGCCTCCGCCCGAGGTCTTCACCGCGTACGCGGCGACCGGGAAGTCGGAGGAGCCGGCGTCGGCGCCGCCACCGCGCAGGCGGGTCTGGGCCTGCTGGTCGTTGTCGAAGGCCTCGATGGTGATCGTCTTGCCGCCGGTGCACTTCTTCGCCTCGGCCTTGGCGAGGTCCTCGGAGACCGTGCCGCGCTGCAGAACGATCTTCTTGCCGCACAGGTCGGACCAGGTCTTGATGCCCTGGTCGTCGCCCTTCTTGGTGTATATCGAGACACCGGCGGTGAAGTAGTCGACGAAGTCGACGCCCTCGCCGACCTTCTTGCCCGTCTCGGAGTCGACGCCCTCCTGGCGGTCCTTGGTGTCGGTCATCGCGGACATGGCGATGTCGTACCGGTCGGAACGCAGACCGGTGATCAGCGTGTCGAACGTGCCGTTCTCGAACTCGAACTTCACGCCGAGCTGCTTGCCCATGGCGGCGGCGATGTCGGGGTCGATACCGACCGTCTTGCCGGAGTCGTCCTTGAACTCGACCGGCGCGTACGCGATGTCGGAACCGACCTTGACGACGCCCGCGTCACGGATCTCCTTCGGCAGCTTGTCGGCCAGCGGGGCCGCTTTCGCCGAAGAGGTGTCGGTGCTGTCCGAGCTGCTGCTCTCGGTCTGGTCACCGCAGCCCGTGAGTAGCAGGGCGCCGGCGACCGCGATCGCACCGACCGCGGCCATCCGGGAGCGGGCGGCGGTCGTACGACGGGTGGAGCTTGCGGTCATGGTGATTCCTCCGGCGGAAGGGTGGAGTGCCGATGGGTCGACGAGAACACACACCTTTGTGGGTGTCGCGACCTCGTGTGATGACGGCAATCTTGCCATTCGGACGGATCCCCTCAGGGTGCCCGCTATGTCAAAATCGGATAACGGGTGACCCCCGACCCGTGCCGGACCGGTCGATCATGACCGGATCTTGTGCGGATTCTTCGCCTTCTGGCCGGAAGATCTTCGGTGCTTCGCGCGATGCGAGCGGCCGCCTCTGCGCACTTGCGGCGCCCTGCTGACTTGTCAGGATGTGTCTGTGTATACGGGCACAATTCCTGCCAGCGTCATGTGACCTTGGTGTTATGGACTCGTCGGCGACGGCGTCCGTCCGGTAAGAAGGTTCCTTACACCCCTCATCCGGGGCTCAGGGCGCGTGTGCGGCGCGCCCGTCGCGTATGTGCCCGTACGTACCCGTACGTAGCCGTCACATCAGGGACATACGCGGTGCCCGCCCACCCCTCACCCGGAGTGGACACCCTCAACCGTTCAAGACTTAAGGGGTAAAACAAGTGGCAGCGGAGATCGTCAATCCTCGCAGCGACGGCAGTACGGATAAGGACGGCGGCGCCGAGCCTCTCGATTCCATCGACCCGGCGTTCGCCCTGCACCGGGGCGGGAAGATGGCCGTGCGGGCCACCGTTCCCGTCCGGGACAAGGACGACCTGTCCCTCGCTTACACGCCCGGCGTCGCGAAGGTGTGCAGCGCCATCGCCGAGCAGCCGGAACTCGTCCACGACTACACGTGGAAGTCGTCCGTGGTGGCCGTGGTGACGGACGGTACGGCCGTGCTCGGGCTCGGCGACATCGGGCCCGAGGCCTCCCTCCCCGTGATGGAGGGCAAGGCGATCCTGTTCAAGCAGTTCGGCGGGGTCGACGCGGTGCCGATCGCTCTGGCCACGACGGACGTCGACGAGATCATCGAGACCGTGGTGCGGCTCGCGCCGTCATTCGGCGGGGTCAACCTCGAGGACATCTCGGCGCCCCGGTGCTTCGAGATCGAGCGGCGGCTGCAGGAGCGGGTGGACATTCCCGTCTTCCACGACGACCAGCACGGGACCGCTGTCGTCACGCTGGCCGCCCTCAGGAATGCGGCTCGGCTGACGGGGCGGTCGCTCGGGGATCTGCGTGCGGTGATCTCCGGTGCGGGGGCGGCCGGCGTCGCCATCGCCAAGTTCCTGCTCGAGGCGGGGCTCGGGGATGTCGCGGTCGCGGACCGCAAGGGTGTCGTGTCCGAGGACCGGGACGATCTGACGCCGGTCAAGCGGGAGCTTGCCGCGCTGACCAACAAGGCTGGGTTGTCGGGGTCGTTGGAGGCCGCGCTCGCCGGCGCCGACGTCTTCATCGGGGTGTCCGGCGGTACGGTTCCGGAGCCGGCCGTCGCTTCCATGGCCGAGGGCGCGTTCGTGTTTGCGATGGCCAACCCGAATCCCGAGGTGCACCCCGATGTCGCGCACAAGTACGCGGCTGTGGTGGCGACCGGGCGGTCCGACTACCCCAACCAGATCAACAACGTGCTGGCGTTTCCCGGGATCTTCGCGGGGGCGCTGCAGGTGCGGGCGTCTCGGATCACGGAGGGGATGAAGATCGCGGCGGCCGAGGCGTTGGCTGCGGTCGTCGGGGACGACCTTGCCGCGGATTACGTCATCCCGTCGCCGTTTGACGAGCGGGTTGCTCCTGCGGTCACGGCGGCGGTCGCCGCTGCCGCTCGGGCGGAGGGTGTCGCTCGGCGTTGACGCCGGCGTCGCCTCCGGCGGTTGGGCGGTTGGGTTCGTTGTCGACCGCGGGTTGAGTGTGGCTGGTCGTGCCCACGCGGCGGAGCCGCATATGTCACAGCCTCGCGCCGCTTGGGTTTGTGGTGGGTGCGGGGCCGCGTCGGGGGTGTCCGTCCTCGGACCGGCGCGCGTTGCGGTTGGCTGGTAGAGGGTGCTCGGGGTGGCGCGCCGGCCGCTGCGGGCGCACACCCCCGCCCCGTCCCCTTGCCGCCGTGGGCGGCCGCGGGGCCATGGGGGTGCGGGCTCCCTCCGGGCGGGCTTCCCGGGCCGCGGGCTTGCTCGGGGCGCGGGCGCCTTCCCGGCCGCGGGCTGCCCGAGTGCGGGCGCCTCCCCGGCCGCGGGCAGTCGCAGGCTTTTGCTTTTAGGGGCGCGGGGAACTGCGCGACCAGCCACAATGCACCCGCAGCCGCGACACGACTGTCACCCCCACCCCGGTAGGCACCCCACTCACCCGGAAATCCACCCACCCGCGGTAGGCGCCCAGCTCCTGGAGGCACCCCGCCCATCCCACAAACCCACCCACCCGCCGAAGGCGCCCCCCACCCCGCCGGAGGCAGGGGGCCTGGGGGCGCAGCCCCCAGTTTCGGGAAGGGGCGGGGCTGGGGGAACTACGCGACCACCCACGACGGACCCGCAGTCGCCCACGCACCGAACCCACCACCCCCGTGGGCGCCCCGCTGAACCGAAGCCGGTTAGGGTCGGCACATGTTTGCTGCATACGCTGCACGTATTGATCGGGATCAGCCCTTGAACGGGCTGGAGTTGGGCGAGCGGCCCGCCCCCGTGGCTCGGGACGGCTGGGCGACCGTGAACGTCAGGGCCGCTTCCCTGAACCACCATGACCTGTGGTCGCTACGGGGCGTGGGCCTCCCGGAGGACCGGTTGCCGATGATCCTCGGGTGCGACGCCGCCGGGGTCGACGAGGACGGCAACGAGGTGGTGCTGCACTCCGTGATCGGGCAGACGGGACACGGGGTTGGACCCAAGGAACCGCGTTCCATCCTCACCGAGCGGTACCAGGGAACGTTCGCGGAACAGGTCTCCGTACCCGCCTGGAACGTACTGCCGAAGCCCAAGGAGCTCTCCTTCGAGGAGGCTGCCTGTCTGCCCACCGCCTGGCTGACGGCGTACCGCATGCTCTTCACCAACGCCGGCGTACGCCCCGGCGACTCCGTTCTCGTACAGGGCGCCGGAGGCGGTGTGGCCACCGCCGCGATCGTGCTGGGGAAGGCTGCGGGGCTGCGGGTCTTCGCCACCAGCCGTGACGAGGCGAAGCGTAAGCGGGCCGTGGATCTGGGCGCCGTGGAGGCCGTGGAGTCCGGTGCCCGGCTGCCGGAGCGGGTGGACGCGGTCATCGAGACCGTCGGTGCCGCCACCTGGTCCCACTCCGTCAAGTCCCTCAAGCCCGGCGGCACCCTCGTCATCTCGGGTGCCACCAGCGGCGACCGTCCCTCGCACGCCGAACTGACCCGCATCTTCTTCCTCGAACTCAAGGTCATCGGCTCCACGATGGGCACGAAGGATGAGCTGGAGGACCTGTTGTCCTTCTGCGCCGCGACCGGTGTGCGTCCTGTCATCGATGAAGTCCTGCCGTTGGATCGTGCCCGTGAGGGGTTCGAGCGGATGGAGTCGGGTGAGCAGTTCGGGAAGATCGTCCTCAACCCCGCCTCCTGACGCGTCTGCCTCCGTGCCTGTTCCTTGCACACCCCTTGATGTCAACCGCGGTTGACATCAAGGGGTGTGTCAACGTACGTTGACGTCATGACCGAAGCAACAGATCTTGCCGAGCGCGCGGGTGACCGCGATCCGCGGATCGGGCTGCGGGCCGTCTCCGCCTTGCGGCGGCTGCTGGAGCAGCTCGAAGCGGTGCAGGTGCGCAGTGCGCGCAATCAGGGTTGGTCGTGGCAGGAGATCGCCGCGGAACTGGGTGTCAGCAGGCAGGCCGTCCACAAGAAGTACGGGAGGCAGTGATGTTCGAACGGTTCACCAAGGACGCCCGCGTGGTGGTGCTGGGCGCGGTCGAGCACGCCGAGCGGATGGGTGCGGAGACGGTTGAGGAGCAGCACGTGCTGTTGGCTCTGCTCGATCGTGAGGGCAGCCGTGGGGCGTTCGCTCTCGCCTCCCTGGGGCTCGACCGTCAGAAGGAGTCCGTGAAGGAGGCCCTGGCCGAGGCACGGCGACGGGGTGGGCTGTCGCGCGCCGAGGCGGACGCCCTGTCCGGTCTTGGCGTTGACCTCTCGGAGATCGTCTCCAGGGTCGAAGAGGCCCATGGCGTGGGCGCGTTGGGGGCCGACGGGAAGGACAAGGGGCGCGGCAAGGGGTGGTGGTCCGGGTTCATCGGCGGTCATCGTCCTTTCACTCGTGGCGCCAAGAGCCTTCTTACGGAGTCCCTGCGCATCGCTACCGCTCACAAGGACCGGCATATCGGTGACGAGCACCTCCTGATCGCCCTCACTTCCCGCCCCGGCGTCCCTGCGGAGGTGCTGGCCGATCATGGCGTGACGTACGCGTCGCTGCGGCGTGTGCTCTACGGCGGCGGCGAGGCCAAGGCCGGCTGAGGCGAAGGGTCAACTGGGGTGCGGCGCCCGGCGCTTCCGAGGGCACCGCACCCCGAGGGCTCCCCGCTCAGCCCTTGGGCCGCAACACCACCCCTATGTGTGCCGCCGCCGTCGACAAGTGGCGGCGGCACTCGCGCAGTTGGTCCTCCGTCACGCCGTTGTCGCGGGCCGCGTCGCGGATGTCGTCGCGGAAGCGGTCCAGGAGGCGGTCGAGGTCGCGGGTGGGTTCGCCGGTCGAGTCGTCGTGCGCCCAGGCGGGTTCGTAGTCGGCGGGGAAGTCCTCGGGGGTGACCGTGTAGTCGGGCTCCGGTGTCCGCTCCCTCTCCGGCCGGCCTGCGCCGGCGTCCTTCCCGAAGCCCTTCCCGAACTCGCCGAATTCCTTGGCCAGTTCGGTAAGGCCCTCCCGTACGCCCGTGGGCCAGTCGCCCCGTGCGAAGTGGTCCTGTACCTGGTCCTGGACGCGCTTGGCGACGCGCTGGAGTTCCTGAGCCTGGGCCCGCGCCCTTTCCTGCGCCTCCTTGGCCTGTCGGCGCGCCCGCTGGGCCTCCTCGCGGGCCCGTCGGCTCTCGTCCTTCGCGCGCCTGGCCTGTTCCTTCCACTCCTGCTTGACGCGGCGCATCTCCTCCTTCGCGGTACGCCACGCCTCCTTCTCCATGTACTCCGTGGAGTCCCCGTGGGCGGCCTCGTGCTCCCCCTGCCACCCCTTGGCGCCGCCCGAGTTGGGCCTCCGGCGCGCCTCGCTCGCCGCCGCCCGCATCTCGCGGCGCAGGTCACCTGCCGCGCCCCGTACATCGGCCCGGATCTCGGCGGCCAGCTCCGCCACCGACTCGCGGATCTCCAGCTCCAGGTCGGCCAACTCGCCGCTGCGGTCGGCCAGCTCGGCGCGGCCCGCGTCCGTGATCGCGTACACCTTGCGGCCGCCCTCGGTGGTGTGGGTGACCAGGCCCTCGGCCTCCAGCTTGGCCAGGCGGGGGTACACGGTGCCGGCCGAGGGCGCGTACAGGCCCTGGAAGCGCTCCTCGAGGAGCCGGATCACCTCGTACCCGTGGCGCGGCGCCTCGTCCAGCAGCTTCAGGAGGTAGAGCCGCAGTCGTCCGTGGGCAAAGACGGGAGGCATGTCAGAGCCCCTTCTTGTCGTTCGGGCTGTCGGACGGGGAGTCAGCGGGGCTCTCGTCGGATGGGCCGGTGCCCGTAGTGGTGTCCTTCGGATCGGCGTCCCATGGCTCGTCCTCCGACGGAGGCCTCCGTAGCAACGCGATCGAACCCGAGACCGTCGTCGCCTTCAGCTTTCCGGTGCCCGAGCCCAGGCGGCCGGTGATCTTGTGGGCGCCCCACTGGCCGCTGACCCGGAGGTCGTCGAAGGCGTTGGAGACGGTGCCGCTCGCGGTGTCGACCTCGACCTCCGCGTCCGCGGGGTGCGGCAGCCGGACGGCGATCTCCCCCGAGACGTTGTTCAGCCTGACGTCGGTGGGGCTGTCCGTGTCGAGGTCGACGATCATCGAGCCGCTCACCGAGTCCGCCCGCACGCTGGAGCCCGAGCCCTCTACGACGGTGAGGTCACCGGAGACGGAGTTGAAGCGCAGGTCGCCGGTGACGGCCTGGGCCTCCAGGTTCCCCGAGACCGTGTCGGCGCGTACGGGGCCGGAGAGGCCGACGAGTGTCGTGTCTCCCGTGACGCCCTTCACCACCGTCGGGCCATCCACCCCGGAGACCACGGCGGCGGCGCCGACCACACCCACCTCTACGCGTGCATGCGCCGGAATCGCCAGCGAGACCACCGCCCCGCGGCGCCAGCCCTTGCGGTCGAGCCACTTGAGGAAGCCCTTCCACGGCAGGTCCTCGTACGCAACCGTGAGCGTGCCGTCCTTGTGGGTCACCACGAGAGGTGGTCCCTCTATCTCGGTCACCTCGAGGCGGGTGGAACCTTCGTCCACCCCCACGACGTTCACCGTTCCGTTGACGAGTCGCACGTGGAGTTCCGTCACGGGGTCATCGAAGGTGAGCTTCTTGGGCTCGGCGACTGACCACTCGGACATGGTGCTGACCTCCTCGACGCGAACGAACGGACGTTGCGGAACATCGCGACAGGCGGCACCGGCCAGCACTAGCCCAGACCGGTCGCGCCATATCGCGTCTTCCGTTATTCACGATATATCGCGGTCACGGAAAGTCAAGACACCCGTTCCAGTGATCTCGCAGGAGGTGAATGCGCAGGTTCGACGGGTCCCGACGGGTCCCGATGGATTCGACGGGCGTCGCGAGCCCTACTCGTCGTCCTCGTCGTCGTCCAGCCGCGCCAGCCAGGTCGCCAGCCGCTCCACCGGCACCTCGAAGTCCGGGTTGAGATCGACGAACGTACGGAACTGCTCGGCGAGCCACTCGAAGGTGACCTCTTCCTCGCCGCGCCGCTTCTCCAGTTCCTCGATGCCACGGTCGGTGAAGTACACGGGTGCTCTCCTGGGGGCGTAGGTCTGACGTCTCCAGGTTATGCGGAGCCGGACCTTCGGCCGCACGCGCCCGTACGGGCCCGCACGCACCCGGATACGCCGGAGGGCCCGGCCCCGAGACGAACTCGGTGCCGGGCCCTCCGGACGGTGCCCTTCAGGGACGTACGCCCGAGACTTACGCCTCGAACACCTCCCGTACCAACTGCTCCTGCTCAGCCTGGTGCCGCTTCGCGGAACCCACCGCCGGAGACGAGCCGTGCGGGCGGGAGATGCGCCGCAGGCGCTCGCCGTGCGGGATGTCCGCGCCGACCGCGAGGTCCAGGTGGTCGATGAGGTTGAGGGCGATGAAGGGCCAGGCGCCCTGGTTCGCCGGTTCCTCCTGGGCCCAGAGGTACTTCTCTACGTTCGGGTACTTGGCGATCTCGGCCTGGAGCTCGGCACCCGGGATCGGGTACAGGCGCTCGATGCGGATGATCGCCGTGTCCTTGGCGCCGCGCTTCTGACGCTCGGCCTCGAGGTCGTAGTAGACCTTGCCGCTGCAGAAGACGACCTTGCGGACCGCCGCCGGGTCCACCGACGCGTCGCCGATGACCGGCCGGAAGCCGCCCGTCGTGAACTCCTCCGCCTTCGACGCCGCGGCCTTCAGACGCAGCATCGACTTCGGGGTGAAGACGACCAGCGGCTTGTGGTGCGGGTTGTGGACCTGCCAGCGCAGCAGGTGGAAGTAGTTCGACGGGAGGGTCGGCATGGCGACCGTCATGTTGTTCTGGGCGCAGAGCTGGAGGAACCGCTCCGGGCGGGCCGAGGAGTGGTCCGGGCCCTGGCCCTCGTAGCCATGGGGGAGGAGCAGCGTGACGCCGGACGTCTGCGCCCACTTCTGCTCCGCCGACGAGATGAACTCGTCCACGACCGTCTGGGCGCCGTTGACGAAGTCGCCGAACTGCGCCTCCCACAGGACCAGCGCCTCGGGGCGGGCCAGGGAGTAGCCGTACTCGAAGCCCATGACCGCGTACTCGGAGAGCAGCGAGTCGTAGACGTTGTAGCGCGCCTGGTCCTCGGAGAGGTACTGGAGCGGGGTGTAGTCCTCGCCGGTGTTCTGGTCCACCAGGACCGCGTGGCGCTGGCCGAACGTGCCGCGGCGGGAGTCCTGGCCCGACAGACGGACCGGGGTGCCCTCCATCAGCAGGGAGCCGAAGGCCAGGGTCTCGCCCATGCCCCAGTCGATCGTGCCGTCCTCGATCATCGCCGCGCGCCGCTGCATCTGCGGCATCAGACGCGGGTGGACGGTGATGTGATCGGGGATGTTGACCTGCGACTCGGCGATCCGCTTCACGACCTCCTGGGAGACCGCGGTGTCCACGTGGACCGGGAACTCCGCCTCGGGCTGCGGGACATGCACCTCGGCCGGAGCCTGGGCGGCCTCGCGGACCTCGGTGAAGACCTTCTCCAGCTGGCCCTGGAAGTCCTGCAGCGCCTGCTCGGCCTCTTCCAGCGTGATGTCGCCGCGACCGATGAGGGACTCGGTGTAGAGCTTGCGTACCGAGCGCTTCTTGTCGATCAGGCTGTACATCTGCGGGTTCGTGAACGACGGGTTGTCGGTCTCGTTGTGCCCGCGGCGGCGGTAGCAGATGAGGTCGATGACGACGTCCTTGTTGAACGCCTGCCGGAACTCGAAGGCCAGGCGCGCGACGCGGACGACGGCCTCGGGGTCGTCGCCGTTCACGTGGAAGATCGGCGCCTCGATCATCCGGGCCACGTCGGTGGAGTACATCGACGAGCGCGCGGACTCCGGCGGAGCCGTGAAGCCGACCTGGTTGTTGATGATGATGTGGACCGAGCCGCCGGTGCGGTAGCCGCGCAGCTGCGACATGTTCAGGGTCTCGGCCACGACGCCCTGGCCCGCGAAGGCCGCGTCGCCGTGCAGGGCGATCGGCAGGACCGTGAAGTCCGTGCCGCCCTTGCCGATGATGTCCTGCTTGGCGCGCGCGACGCCCTCCAGGACCGGGTCGACCGCCTCCAGGTGCGAGGGGTTCGCGGTGAGCGACACCTTGATCTGCTCGCCGTCCAGGCCCGTGAACGTGCCCTCGGCGCCCAGGTGGTACTTCACGTCACCGGAGCCGTGCATCGACTTCGGGTCGAGGTTGCCCTCGAACTCGCGGAAGATCTGCGCGTACGACTTGCCGACGATGTTCGCGAGCACGTTCAGCCGGCCGCGGTGGGCCATGCCGATGACGACCTCGTCCAGGCGGGACTCGGCGGCGCTGTCGATGACCGCGTCAAGCAGCGGGATGACGGACTCGCCGCCCTCGAGCGAGAAGCGCTTCTGGCCGACGTACTTCGTCTGCAGGAAGGTCTCGAATGCCTCCGCCGCGTTCAGCCGGCGCAGGATGCGCAGCTGCTCCTCGCGCTCAGGCTTGGTGTGGCCGCGCTCGACGCGGTCCTGGATCCACTTGCGCTGCTTCGGGTCCTGGATGTGCATGAACTCGACGCCGGTGGTGCGGCAGTACGAGTCGCGCAGGACGCCGAGGATGTCGCGCAGCTTCATCATCGACTTGCCGGCGAAGCCGCCGACCGCGAACTCGCGCTCCAGGTCCCACAGCGTGAGCCCGTGCTCGGTGATGTCCAGGTCGGGGTGCTTGCGCTGCTTGTACTCCAGCGGGTCGGTGTCGGCCATGACATGGCCGCGGACCCGGTAGGAGTGGATCAGCTCGAAGACGCGGGCGGCCTTCGTGACGTCGTCGTCGTGCGAGGCGTCGATGTCCTTGAGCCAGCGGACCGGCTCGTACGGGATGCGGAGGGCCTCGAAGATCTCGTCGTAGAAGCCGTTCTCACCGAGGAGGAGGTTCGCGACGATGCGGAGGAACTCGCCGGAGGCGGCGCCCTGGATGACCCGGTGGTCGTACGTCGACGTCAGGGTCATGACCTTGGAGATGCCCAGCTTGTTGAGCGTGTCCTGGGACGTGCCCTGGAACTCTGCCGGGTAGTCCATCGAGCCGACGCCCATGATGACCGACTGGCCGGGCATCAGGCGGGGCACGGAGTGGACGGTGCCGAGGCCGCCGGGGTTGGTCAGGGAGACCGTGACGCCGGAGAAGTCGTCCATCGTCAGCTTGCCGTCGCGGGCGCGGCGGACGATGTCCTCGTAGGCCTGCCAGAACTCGAAGAAGTTCAGCGTCTCGGCCTTCTTGATGCCGGCGACGACGAGCTGACGGTCGCCGTTCGGCTTCACCAGGTCGATCGCGAGGCCGAAGTTGACGTGCTCCGGCTTGACCAGGGTTGGCTTGCCGTCCTTCTCGGCGTAGTGGTAGTTCATCGACGGCATGGCCTTGAGGGCCTGCACCATCGCGTAGCCGATGAGGTGGGTGAAGGAGATCTTCCCGCCCCGGGCGCGCTTGAGATGGTTGTTGATGACGATGCGGTTGTCGAAGAGCAGCTTCACCGGGACCGCACGCACGGACGTTGCCGTGGGCAGCTCCAGTGAGGCGTTCATGTTCTTCGCCACGGCCGCGGCGGGGCCGCGCAGCGGTACGTACTCAGGGCCGCCCGGTGCCTCGGTCGCGGGAGCGGCCTTGGCGGGCGCGGCCTTCGCGGCGGCCGGCTTGGCGGCGGCAGCGGGCTTGGCGGGAGCCGGGGCCTGAGCCGGGGCGGCGGCTGCGGGCTTCGGCGCCGCGGGGGCGGCCGGAGCGGGCGCGGCCGGAGCCTGGCCGTCGGCGGAGGCCGGGGCGGCGGGAGCCGGAGCCGCGGGCGCGGCCTGAGCGGTCGATGGGGGTCCCCCCGCGCGAGTGGATTCGAGCGTGGGGGAGGTTCCTGCGGCCCCCGCGGCCGCAGTACGCGACGTGGCCGAGGCGGCGACGCCACCCGGCTTGTAGTCGGCGAAGAAGTCCCACCAGGCGCGGTCTACCGAATTCGGGTCCTGGAGGTACTGCTGATAGATCTCGTCGACGAGCCACTCGTTCGGACCGAAGGCGGCGGCCGGATTCTTCCCGGCCTTCCCGGCTTGGTCGTCTGTGGAGATGCTCGAGTTACTGGGGGACTGTGGCGACACGGCGGCAACCGCCCTCTTCCGCTTCACAAGGTGATGGACAGCGGGAATTAAGGCTACGCCTCCATAGCCGCTGCATGCAGGCCGGGCGGGTTGATCGTCATGTAAGTCACATCGAAACGCGTGTTTCGGTGCTGGAAATGGCGGGAAACAAGCGCGGTTGCCCTGTGGATGCCCCGCGGAATCCGTGCATCTCGCCCTGCTCTTGCGACTCGGGCTCGAACGCCGCGTCAGCCTTGAGCGGAGGAAGCCCCGGAAGAGTGACCTTGATCCGGCAGCCGCGCTGGGATTCGGCCACTCCGATCCGGCCGCCGTGCAGATCGACCGCCCACCGCGCGATCGCCAGCCCCAGACCCGTACCGCCGTCGCTGCCCGGACCGTGCGGTGCGGCGACTCCACCCCGGTTGAAACGCTCGAAGACCCGGTGCCACTCCGACTGCGGAATCCCGGGGCCCTCGTCCAGCACCTCCAGATCGAGCGACTCCGGATACTCCCCGCGCCGCGCCTTCACCGTCACGCGGCCGTGCGGCGGGCTGTGCTTGACCGCGTTGTCGATGAGGTTGGCGACGACCTGGTGGATTCGCTCCGGGTCGGCGTGCGCGGTCAGCTCGGGCGGCGACACGTCCAGGTGCAGATGCACGTCCGTACGCGTGTGAGTGCCCGACCCCGAGGAGATGCCGCCGCGCGCGGAGACCACCATGTTGGCCTCCTTCAGTACGCCCGACAGATACGGCCACACCTCGAAGCGGCGCTTGCGCAGCGGTACGACGCCGTTGTCCAGCCGGGACAGGTCGAGCAGCGTGTCCACCAGGCGCCCGAGGCGCTCGGTCTGCTTCAGCGCCGTACGCATCGTTTCGGGATCGGCGGCCGAGACGCCGTCCACGACGTTCTCCAGGACCGCGCGCAGTCCGGCGATCGGCGTCCGCAGCTCGTGCGAGACGTTCGCGACGAGCTCCTTGCGCTGGCGGTCCTGGGCCTCCAGGTCGTCGGCCATGCGGTTGATCGTCTGGGCCAGGTCGCCCAGTTCGTCGCGGCGGTCGGCGCCCTTGACCCGGCTCGTGTAGTCGCCGTGCGAGATGTTCCGGGCGACGGTGTTCATCTCGTCCAGGGGAGACGTCAGCGAGTGCGCCACGAACTGCGTGATCAGCAGGGTCGCGATCATCGAGAAGACGGTGATGAAGCGCAGCTCGGTCTCCGTGCGCACCGCGATCATCATCAGCACAGTGGTGATGAAGACCGAGACGACGACCAGCGCGCCGAGCTTCGTCTTGATCGAGAAGGGCCGTACGCCCGCCCAGAGGCTCGCGCTCCAGCCGCTCGCCGCCCTCTTGCGCGGATCGTCGCGCGTCTCGTCGGCCTCGCTCATGGAACAGCCTCCTCAGAAGATCGGGCTCGTCGGACTCAAGGAGTGGGAGTCTCCAGCGCGTAGCCGACGCCGTGCACCGTACGGATCCGCTCGGCGCCGATCTTCCGGCGCAAGGCCTTGATGTGACTGTCCACGGTACGGGTGCCGGAGGCGTCCGCCCAGTCCCACACCTCGGCGAGCAGCTGCTCGCGGGAGAGCACCGCACGCGGCGTATTGGCCAGGCAGACCAGCAGATCGAACTCGGTGGGCGTCAGATGAACGTCCTCGCTGCGCACCCGCACCCGCCGCTGCGCGTGGTCGATCTCCAGCTCGCCCAGGCGCAGGATGCCGGAGCGAGGCGTCGACGCGGCGACCACGGCGCGCTCCACGCGGCGCAGCAGCACATGGACGCGCGCTGCCAGCTCGCGCATGGAGAAAGGCTTCGTCATGTAGTCGTCGGCGCCCACGCCGAGCCCGACGAGCATGTCCGTCTCGTCGTCGCGTGCCGTCAGCATCAGCACCGGCACCGGGCGCTGGGCCTGCACGCGGCGGCAGACCTCCAGGCCGTCGAAGCCCGGCAGCATGATGTCGAGGATCAGCAGATCGGGCTGCCAGGCCTCGGCCGTGTCGACGGCGGCCGGTCCGTCACCGGCGGTTTGCACGAGAAATCCCTCGGCCCGCAACCGGGCGGCGATGGCGTCCACGATCGTCGGATCGTCCTCGACCACCAGCACCCGGCGCTGTGCGCCCTGCGTCGCCGCCGCGCCGTTGTGGGAGGTGTGTGTCTGCTCCATCGCCCGCCCCTGAGGTGTGCTTTCCGGAATCGTGGGGGTGATTCCATGACTGCGCTTGACGCTTGAATGATCTGCGTCAGGTCAGCAGAGTACGGGCAGTGACCACCGCTCGGCTATCCAGGCCCGACAGCGAGATGTACGACGTCCGGAACGCCCCGGGCAACCGGGATCTCTTCGGTACGCACCTGCCGGAACCCGGCATTCCTCAACCTTCCCTCGAAATCAGACGAGGGCTGGGCCGACCACACGGCCAGCACCCCTCCTGGCCTCAACACCCTTGCGCACGCGGCGAGTCCGGCCGCCGAATAGAGGCTTTCGTTGCCCTCCGTCACGGTCCATCCCGGCCCGTTGTCGATGTCGAGACAGAGCGCGTCGTATGTGTCGGATGTCTCATTGACATAAGCGATCAAATCGTCATCGACGATCTCGGTACGCGGATCCGCGAGCGCCACGGCCGAGATCTCCGACAACGGCCCGTCCAGATGCCAGTCGATGACGGCCCGCTCCCGCTCGACCACCGCGATACGCCCCCACCGCGGATCCCCGGCCGCATGCGCCAGCGAGAACCCGACCCCGAGCCCGCCGATCAGCACACTCGGCTCCGGCCGCCCGTCCAGCGCATCCCGAGCGGCGTCAACGAGCAACCGCTCGGACCGCCCGTCCGATGTGTCCATCAGAAAACACCCGTTGGCGATGATCTGCAGCAACTCGCCATGCCGCCGCAGCACGACTTCGCCGTACGGGCCGTTGCGGCGGTCTATGACTACGGGGGCTACGGGGCTGTCGTACGCGGTGGTCATGCACCCATCTTGGCAAGTCCTTGAGGGGAGGGTCAGCCGGTGCACGGGGGCACGTGGTGGGCGCGTGCGACTCGATGTGGTGCGGGAGTGCGGCCAGTTGGGGGTGGTGCGTGGGGAGTACGACGGTGGGGGCGCCGCTTTCACGGAGATTGAGGGCGGTGCAGGCCAGGCACGGCAGGTGAGCCGGGTGCCGACCGGGTGCGGCACGTGAGGCGGGTACCGACCTGGGGCGGCAGGTCAGCCGGCGGAGCGGAGGTCGGAGACGAGCCGGAAGCGTTCCAGGACGGCGGGCGTCGTGTCGTCCACGGTGAAGCCGGGGTCCAGCAGCTCCGCGCGCATCTCCTCGCTGTGCCAGAACCGTTCGTGGCCGGCCCGCCACTCGGCCACGCTGGTGTATCCCTCACCCTCATCCACCGCGTGGGCGAGATCCACCTGCGCCAGCGGGACGACGCGGGCGCCGGTCAACTCGATGACTCCCACCGGCCGGTCGTCGGAGTCGAGGACCACGGAACGGCTCCCGGCCTCCGGGAGGGGCTCCCCCTCGTGCTCGTACTCCACAAGAAGCTGCGTCGTGGAGGTCTTGGATCCGTCGAGGATCGCCGCGACAAGCCGGTCGCGCAGCGGGCCGGGGAAGGCGAACTCGGCTTTGGGCAACGATGCGAGGCCTTCGGGCGAGGCCGAGTCGGTCGTCATGTGGTGACGGTAGTCCGTAGCCTGCGGTCATGGCCGAACAAGCCGAACAAGCGGAGCGCCCGCTGCTCTTTCTGGACGTCGATGGAACGCTCCTGCCCTATGGGGGAGCGCGTCTTCCCTCGGTTCTCGAGGACTGGGACGCCTGGCAGGACGTGTCGAATCCGCAGCTGGCGAAGATCGATCTCGCGCATGGTCCGCGTTTGCTGGCGCTGTCCTGCACCTTGGTGTGGGCCACGGCCTGGATGGACGATGCCAACGAGGTGATAGCTCCGCTGCTCGGCCTGCCCGAGCTTCCCGTGGCGGACCTGCCGGACGCTCCGGAGGAAGACGAGGCAGGCGGGCTGCACTGGAAGACCCGAGCCCTCGTCGAGACCGCGGCGGGACGCCCGTTCATCTGGGTCGACGACGAGATGACCGATCTCGATCGCACCTGGGTGTCAACGCACCATCCAGGGCAGGCACTTCTCCACCGCGTCGATTCAACGATCGGCCTCGTCGATACGGACTTCGCCGTGCTCGAGGAGTGGCTGCGCGCAGCGTGAGTGACGGCCCCGGGCGCCTCAGGCAAGCTCCCGTGGCCCGTAGACGGCGTGGTCGGCGCCCGTGGCGAGTGCCCAGTAGCGGTCGCCGTAGGACCAATGCCACCACTCGGTCGGGTAGTTGACGAGGCCCACCGCCGTCAGCGCATCAACGAGAAGCTGCCGGTTGGCTCGCGCTTCCGGGCCGATGTTGGGGGCGGCGGTGTAGCAGGCTCCTTCGCTCTCCTCTGGGCTGGCGTTCACCCGGGTTCCCATGTCGAGTTCCTGGCCGTCGGCCGTGACGAGGGTGAGGTCGACGGCGGCGCCGGCGCTGTGCGGGGCGATCTCCGGAGGGGACACGTAGCGGCTTGCGGCAGAGCGGAGTTGTTCCGGGGTCCAGTCGGGGTTGTTGCTCCGAAGCTCGTCGGCGTACCCCTCGAAGTACGAACGCTGCAAGGCGGGTGGCCGGTATCCCTCGACGAACAGCAGACGGACGCCGTCCGGCAGCAGCTCTTGTGCGTCGAGGAGCCGGGTCAGGACGCCTTCCCGCAGGTGGGCGAAGGCCCCTGAGGCATCATTTCTGCGGGCGTCGATGTCGATCGGGAAAGGCTCGTGGAGCCGGACGTCGAGGAGCGGTTCGCCGCAGTCCACCACGGGTATGGCGGCGATCTTCGGGTCTGACATCAAAACGATCTCGGGCATGGACCGATCATGGCCTAACGACTCCCGGCGTCAGCCCCAATCGTCTGCCTGGTCCGACGTCACGCGTCCCGTTCGGCTTCCCGAGCCGCACGCTCCAGCCGGGTTCGATAGTTCTCCCACCACGCTGCGTCGCCCGGCGGCAGGCTGTCGTTGCCCTTGTTCATTCCTGCGGTGCCGTCCATGAGTTCCCGGAGGATGTCGGCGTGGCCTGCGTGCCGGTGTGTGTCGGCGATCATGCGGACTACGGCGTGATGCAGTGTCACCTCGTCTCTGCCGTTGGGCCACCACGGCACCCTGCCGATCGTGTCCAGCGCCAGCGCGTCGATCGTGGCGTCCGCGTGGGCCCACGACCGCCGGTAGAGCCCCACGATGTACTCGCGTGACTCGTCGGCCGTGGCCCACATGTCCGCGTTGGTTTCCGCACCGTCGTCCATCCAGGGCAGCGGCTCGCCGGACGGTCGTCCGAAGGTGTCGCCGAGGTAGGCCAGCTCCATGGTTGCCACGTGTTTGACCAGGCCCAGGATGTTGGTGCCGGTCGGCGTCAGGGGGCGGCGGGCGTCGTACTCCGAGAGTCCTTCGAGCTTCCAGAGCAGGGCGTCGCGGGCGGACTGCAGGTAGAAGTGCAGGTCGGCCTTGGGATCCGGGTCCGGTGCGGTCATGGGGTCAGTCTGCCGTTCGGGTGATCAATGTTCACCGGCTTTGTTCACCCGTTGAGGTGTCTGTGATCGCTGACAGCGAACGGCCCTTGGCGGCGGGAACATTCCACAACCCCTGTGCATTGAGTCTGCATAACTCAACTTGACTGCCATAGGGGAGACCATGACTTCGACGTCCACACCGCTCACCCTGCCCGTGCTGCCGCTCGACGACGAGGTCGTGCTGCCCGGGATGGTGGTGCCCCTGGACCTGAACGATGCCGATGTACGAGCCGCGGTGGAGGCCGCGCAGGCCGCCGCACGGTCCAGTGGGAGTAGCAAGCCGAAGGTGCTGCTTGTTCCGCGGATCGACGGCACGTACGCGAGTACGGGTGTGCTCGGAACCGTCGAGCAGGTCGGCAGGCTGGCCGACGGCGACCCGGGCGCGCTGATCCGCGGGCGTGGGCGGGTGAAGATCGGGGCCGGGACCACCGGGCCAGGCGCCGCCCTGTGGGTCGAGGGGACGAGGCTCGACGAGAGCGTGCCCGATCCACTGCTCGGTCAAGTGACCGACCTCGTCAAGGAGTACAAGGCCCTCGCCACCAGCTGGCTGCGCAAGCGCGGTGCCTGGCAGGTGGTCGACCGGGTCCAGGCGATCGACGACGTGTCCGCCCTCGCCGACAACTCCGGGTACTCGCCCTTCCTGACCACCGCCCAGAAGGTCGACCTCCTCGAGATCGCCGACCCCGTCGCCCGGCTGAAGCTCGCCACCACGCAGCTCCGCGAGCACCTCGCCGAGCAGGACGTCGCCGAGTCCATCGCCAAGGACGTACAGGAAGGCGTCGACAAGCAGCAGCGCGAGTTCCTGCTGCGACGGCAACTCGAGGCCGTACGCAAGGAATTGCGCGAGCTGAACGGCGAGCAGGACGGCGAGGAGTCCGACGACTACCGGGCCCGCGTCGAGGCCGCCGATCTGCCCGAGAAGGTCCGCGAGGCCGCCCTTAAGGAGGTCGACAAGCTGGAGCGGTCGAGCGACCAGTCGCCCGAGGGCTCCTGGATCCGGACCTGGCTCGACACCGTGCTCGAGCTGCCCTGGAACGAGCGCACGCAGGACGAGTACGACATCCAGGGCGCCCAAGCGATCCTCGATGCCGAGCACGCCGGTCTTGAGGATGTGAAGGAGCGGATCACCGAGTACCTGGCCGTGCGCAAGCGGCGCCTGGAGCGTGGACTGGGAGTCGTGGGCGGGCGGCGCGGCGGTGCCGTGCTCGCGCTCGTCGGGCCGCCCGGTGTCGGCAAGACCAGCCTCGGCGAGTCCGTCGCGCACGCGATGGGGCGCAAGTTCGTACGGGTCGCCCTCGGCGGCGTACGCGACGAGGCCGAGATCCGCGGTCACCGGCGTACGTACGTGGGCGCGCTGCCCGGTCGTATCGTCCGCGCCATCAAGGAAGCCGGGTCCATGAACCCGGTCGTGCTGCTGGACGAGATCGACAAGGTCGGCTCCGACTTCCGGGGCGACCCCGCCGCCGCCCTGCTGGAAGTCCTCGACCCCGCCCAGAACCACACCTTCCGCGACCACTACCTGGAGGTCGAACTCGACCTGAGCGACGTGGTGTTCCTCGCCACGGCCAACGTCCTGGAAGCCATTCCGGAGGCGCTGCTCGACCGGATGGAGCTCGTACGGCTCGACGGTTACACCGAGGATGAGAAGGTCGTCATCGCCCGCGACCACCTGCTGCCGCGGCAGTTGGAGCGGGCCGGGCTGGAAGAGGCCGAAGTCACTCTCGACGAGAGCGCGTTGCGCAAGCTCGCCGGTGAGTACACGCGCGAAGCGGGTGTACGGAACCTGGAGCGGGCCATCGCACGGCTGCTCCGCAAGGTCGCCGCTCAGCATGAACTCGGCGAGCGGAAGCTGCCGTTCACGGTCGGCGAGGGCGATCTGCGCGGGCTGATCGGCCGGCCGCACCATGTGCCCGAGTCCGCTCAGGACCCGGCCGAGCGCCGTACGGCCGTTCCCGGTGTCGCCACCGGGCTCGCGGTCACCGGCGCGGGTGGCGATGTGCTGTACGTGGAGGCGTCGTTGGCCGATCCGGAGACGGGTGCCTCCGGTCTGACCCTCACCGGTCAGCTCGGCGACGTGATGAAGGAGTCCGCGCAGATCGCGCTCTCCTTCCTCCGCTCGCACGGCGCCGAACTCGAGCTGCCCGTGGGCGACTTGAAGGACCGGGGCGTGCACATCCACTTCCCTGCGGGCGCGGTTCCTAAGGACGGGCCGAGCGCGGGCGTGACGATGACGACGGCGCTTGCCTCGCTGCTGAGCGGGCGGCTCGTCCGTACGGATGTGGCGATGACCGGTGAAGTCTCGCTGACCGGGCGGGTGCTGCCCATCGGCGGCGTCAAGCAGAAGCTGCTGGCCGCGCATCGGGCCGGTGTCAACACCGTCATCATTCCCAAGCGGAACGAGGCCGATCTGGACGATGTGCCCGCCGAGGTTCTGTCGAAGCTCGACGTGCACGCCGTCACGGATGTTCGGCAGGTGCTGGAGCTGGCGTTGTCGCCTGCGGCTCGCGGGGCGGGTTCGGAGGTTCCGGTCGCGGCGTGACGGACGTCACCGGGAGGTGAGAAGGCCCGGGTTCCCTTGCGGGGCCCGGGTCTTCGCTACGTCCGGGAAATACCCCCGGAGCTGCGGGAATGGCTAAGCTTCGGCGAAACTTTCAGGATCGTGCAGCTTAGTCAGGGGCCGATGTGGGTGAGGGTGGTAACGGTGAGGGGCAGGCGTTGCGGGCGGGGCAGGGTGTGGATCAGGAATTCCTGGCCCTGGAGCGGGAGTTGACCGTTCTGCTGCGGCGTGCGCGGGCCTCGTCCGGGGAGATGGCCCGGGAGGTTCACCCCGACCTGGAGTCCGCCGCGTACGGGCTGCTCGCACGCCTGGACGAGCGGGGCGGTCAGCGTGCCACCGAGCTTGCCGCCTTCATCGGTGTCGGCAAGGCCACCATGTCTCGGCAGCTGAGGGCCCTCGAAGAGCTGGGCCTCATCACCCGCGAGCCCGACCCCGCCGACGGCCGCGCCTGGCTCGTCCACCTCACGGAGGAGGGCCGGGCCCGGTTCCGTACGGTCCGTGATGCGCGGCGGGCGCGTTACGTGCGGCAGCTCGCGAACTGGGACCGTAAGGAAGTCGCTGAACTGGCCCGGCTTCTTCACCAGTTGAACCGGAGGAGCGAGGGCTGAACTGCGGGGAGGGCAGGGGCGTACAGGTGGATCACAGCTCGACGTACACCACCGTCGCGTCATCATGCACCTTGCTCCGCCCCAGGAACTCCCGCTCCGTATCCCCCCGTTCGAGTGCCCGCACCCGGTCCACCAGCGACTGAGCCCCCTCCTTCCGCACCAGCGTGACGAGGTCCGCCCAGTCGCCCTGCCGGAACTTGTCCACCCAGCGCGTGGCGCCGTCCGTCAGGGCGGTGAGCGTGCGGACTTCGGCGCGGGGGAGCGTGCCGGTCACCGCGCGGGTCGCCACCGACGGGTCCGCGGCGGCGGTGAAGAAGCCGCCCTCCTTGTTGCGGATCGTCGCATCGGTGATCGCGTGTGTGGCCAGGGAGGCGCGGGGGACGCGGGCGAGGCGGTCGTCGAGGAGGGGCGTGACCGTGCCGGAGGGGGACTCGGCGAGGAGCGCGGAGTCGGAGAGGACCAGGTACTCGATCTCATGCGCGGACCAGCGGGCGAGGACGACAGTTGCCTGAGGGGTTCGTGGGTGAGAAAGGTCACAAGTGGCGCGATGGGCGTCTGCGGTGCGTGAGATGGCCTGCGCCAGCACCTCGGCGAGGGTGAGATCTCGCCGTGAAGCGGACAGTTCACCCAGCGCCCCGCCGAGCCGTGCCGTGAACCACGGGACCGAGTGCCGGCAGCCCACCTCGGTCGCCGGCGGAGTCACTCCGTCAAGCACGACAAGTGAACCGCCCTGACCGGAGGCGGGGAGCCCGGCCGCCGCGTAGTCCTCGTTCGGGCGGGCAGGATCACCGGGGACCGAGATCAGTTCCGTGCGCATCCGGCCAGTCTGCACGAGCCCTTCACAAGCTTCGTCAAAGGCTGGCAATCGTCGCCGAATTGGCGCGGAGGAGCAGGTCACCCGCCGGAAATGAGGCGGAATAAAGGGCTCCGCCGGAGCGCGGCGGCGCATCTTGCCACCGGCTGCCGCGGGAGTCCACCCGGCCCGCCACGCAAGGTCGCTGCACAGGCCAGAAGAACTTGCCCACCCCTGCCTCACCGATGTTCACTCCTTTGGGTGGCGGGTCAGGCGTTGCGCGGCCACTGCCCACCGGCACTGGGAGGGTCGGAAGCCGTAACGGTGACGACACGTTCGCTGACGGACCGTCACCAGGGCCCACGGGTAAACGAGTCAAGAATGCGAGCATCGGTGCAGAAGATGCGGCCTCGGCGCAAAGGCAGTCAGTCGGCCTCGGGAGAGGCCCCCGGGCGCACGCCGGGCTCCCCGGGCTCCCCGGAACCGGCCTCGTCGGCGGCGCCGGAGCACACGCGGAACTCCCCGGCAGGGACGCCGGGTTCCCCCGACCCCGCAGGAACCGCCAGAGTCACCGGAATCGCCGGACAGGGCCGCCCTGCCCACGTACGCACCCGCCTGATCGTCGCCGTCGCTGTGGTGGCCGCCGCGATCGCCGCAGCCGGTGCCCCCTCCATCGTCACCGCCTCCAGCGACCTGAACGACTCCCAGAACCTCGTCACCCTCGCCGACCGCACCAAGGACGCGCTGACCCTCGCCCACGCGCTGGCCGACGAACGCGACGAGGTCACCTCCTACATCGCGGCCGGCCGCCCCGACGGCGAAGGCCCCTCCGAGCGGCACAGCGCCCGCGTCGACCGGCAGGTCGACGAGCTGAGCACCGAGGAGGCGCCCGCCGAGCTGCGCAAGGACCTCGACGAGATCTCCTCCGTTCGCAGAGCAGCGCTCACCGGCAAGAGCACCGCTCTCGAAGCGCATCAGGCGTACTCCGCCGCCATCGCCGAACTCCACGGCCTCGCCGAGACCCTGGCCGAGCGGCTGCCACCCCGCGCGGGCTCCGGCGCGCACGCGCTCGCCGACCTCGACACCGCCGTCCAGCAGGCCGCCGCCACCCGCGGACTGCTCCTCGCCGCGCTGAACGTGCCCACCAGGACCGAGACCGTCACCGACCCGGCCACCGGCGAGACCAGCAGGAAGTTCACGTCGTCCACGGCCGACACCCGGACGCGCAACGCCCTCACCGCCGCCGCCCAGCAGGCGAACGTCCGCGAGCAGGCCGCGCTCGCCGACTTCCACGACGGCGCGCCGAGCACCGACAGCGCCTCGTACTACTCCACGGTGACCGGCCCCGACGTCACCTCCGCCGAGAGGTACCTCGCCACCCTCGTCGACCGGGCGACCCTCTCAGAGTCCGAACTCGGCACCAACACCGAGAAACTGGACGCCGCGCTCTCCGCCCGCGTCGAGCAGATGCGGGGCATCGAGGCCTCCCTGAACAGCCAACGGGCCAAGGATCTCGCCCAGTTGCGCGACGACGACGTCACCGCGCTGGAGATCCGTATCGCGCTCCTCGGCTTCCTGATGCTGGTCGCCGTCGGCGTCTCCACGGCCATGGCCCGTACGCTGACCCGCCCGCTCGCCGTCCTCCGTCTCGGCTCGGCCCGGCTCGCCGCCGACCCGGCCGCCGAGGAGCCGGTGAAGTTCACCGGCCGCAACGACGAGTTCGCCCAGGTCGTACGCTCCGTAAACGCCCTGCACGCGCACGCCGTCGCCCTCCACGAGCGGCTGAAGACCCTGGAGAGCGACCGCAAGCACCTCATCGGCGGGCGGCAGGTCATGGCCGACGAACGCGACAAACTGCGCCGCGAACTCGCCGAGGCCGGCGCCCACTTGGCGCAGGTACGGCAGAGCATCCACGGCACCTTCGTCAACCTCTCGCTGCGCACCCTCGGCCTCGTCGAGCGGCAGCTCTCCGTCATCGAGCAGCTCGAGGAACGCGAGCAGGACCCCGACCGGCTCGCCACGCTCTTCCGCCTCGACCACCTCGCCACCGTCATGCGCCGCCACAGCGAGAACCTGCTGGTCCTCGCGGGCGCCGAACACGGCCACCAGCACCCCGAGCCGGTCCCGCTCGTCGATGTCGCCCGCGCCGCCGTCAGCGAGATCGAGCGCTACGAACGGGTACGGATCGCCGCGTTGCCGCCGCACGCGCACCTCGCCGGGTTCGCGGCGGACGACATCAGCCATCTGATGGCCGAACTCATGGAGAACGCCACGTCGTTCTCGCCGCCCGACATCCCCGTCGAGGTCTCCGGCTGGCTCCTCGAGAGCGGCGAGGTCATGCTCTCCGTACACGACGAGGGCATCGGCATGACCACCGAGCGCCTCGACCAGCTCAACACCCGCCTCTCGGACTTCGACCCTGAAGACGCCTACGACACCTACGACCCGGAGAGCGGCGAGGGCCTCGGGCTCGGCCTGTACGTGGTAGCGCGGCTCGCACACCGGCACGGCGTACGGGTACGGCTGCGCGAGCAGAAGCAGGGCGGTATCGCGGCGGTCGTGGTCCTGCCCAAGTCACTGCTGGCCGCCGCCCCAGCCATAGCGGTCCCGTCGGCGACCCACCCGACACTCGGCAGCGCTAAGTCCCTGTCGTTCCCGGGCGCCGACTCCGAGGCCAACTCCAATGTGCTGCACGGCCGTTCGGGCCAAGCGGGCCAAGCGGGCCCTGCGGGCCGGGACCCGCTGATCGCGGCGGCGGAGGAGGCGGCACGGGAGGACACCGGCGCCGGCGCCGATTCCGGCGCGGGCGCCGAGGACGTCGTACGGGACGAGGCGTCGTCCTTCGCGCCTGCTGATTCCGGCGCGGGCGGCGAGGAGGTCGTACGGGACGAAGCGGCGTCCTCTGCGCCTGCCGATTCCGGTGGGGGCGGCGAGGAGGTCGTACGGGACGATGCCGCGCTCTTCGCGTCGGCCGATTCGGACACCGGCGCCGGGGAGGTCGTACGCGACGAAGCGGCGCCCTTCGCGCCCTCCGCACCGGAGACCGAGCCCACAGCCGCGGAAGCCGCCCAGCCCGCCGAGGCCGCGGAACCCGCAGAGTCCGCCGAGGCCCCAGCGCCCACCGAGCCCCCGGAGTCTGCCGAGCCCCCCGAGCGACCCGGGCCCCCCGCCCCCTCCGCCCCCGAGACCACCATGGCGCTCATCGCCATCCCCGCGCAGGCCGGCAACCCCGACCCGTACGCCATCGGCCCCGACTCCCACGAGCGGGCCCACGACGACCGTTTCGCACACGACCGTTTCGCGGACGAGCGGGTCGCAGGTCAGCAGGTCGCGGCCGAGCCGGGCGAGGGCGAGCCCGAGCGGGTCACCGACAAGGGGCTGCCCAAGCGGACGCCCAAGGTCAACGCACCCCGGCCGGCGGCCAGGCCGCGTGCGGCGTCTGTGGATGCCGAGGCGTTGCGCCGCAGGCTGGGCGGGTTCCACCGGGGCGCGATCGAGGGGCGCCGCGACGTCGAGGCGGAACTCGCGGGGCAGGCGGCGCCCACAGGGGAGCGCGAGCGCGCATCTGAACCCGTAGGGGAACGCGCACCAGAAGTCGTGGAAGCCGAGGGGGACAACGTCCAGGGGGACACCGTCGAGGAGGCAAGCAGTTGAAGGCGCCGAGTACCTTCGGACTGAGCAATGAGGCCCGCAATCTGCACTGGCTGCTGACGAACCTCGTCGAGGAGGTGCCGGGCATCCTGTCGGTCGCGGTGGTCTCCTCCGACGGGCTGATGCTGCTTTCCTCCGACCCCGGGAGGAACGCGGAGGCCGTAGCGGTGGCGGGCACCGGCGGGCCCACCGGCCCCAGGGGTTCCTCCGCCGACCTGGCCACCGTCGTCTCCGGCATCGGCAGCCTCACCATCGGCGCCGCCCGGCTGATGGACTCCGGCGGCGTCAAGCAGACGATGGTCGCGATGGAGGAGGGCAGCCTCTTCGTGATGTCGATCAGCGACGGTTCGCTGCTCGGCGTGCACGGCGCCCCGGACTGCGACATGAGCGTCGTCGCGTACCACATGGCGCTCTTCGTGGGCCGCGCCGGGCACGTCCTGACCCCCGAACTCCGCAGCGAGCTGCGCCAGTCGATAGAGGACGCGTCGGTAGGGAGCACCCAGTGAGCAGCCAGGCGCCCAAGCTTCCGATACGTGGCGGCGACAGAAAACCGGCCCGCGTACGCCCGTACTCGCTCACCGGCGGCCGTACGCGCTTCGGCCACGTACTGCTCGTCGAGACCTTCGTCGCGAGCACCGCGGCGCTCGAAGCCCCCGAGGAACGGCGGGAGTTGACGAACGGCTCGCTCAACACCCGTGTCATGCCCGAGATGCGGGCCATCGTCGAACTCTGCCGCCGCATGCGCACGGTCGCCGAGATCGCCGCGCTGCTGAAGATGCCGCTCGGCGTGGTCCGCGTACTCATCAGCGATCTCGCGGACCAGGGAAAGCTCCGCGTCTACGGAACCGGTCACGGCACCGGACAGCCGGACCGCGCACTGCTCGAAAGGGTGCTGAATGGACTCCGCCGTCTCTGAGGCCGTCGCCGGCCCCGTAGCCGTCCCGGACGCGGACGAGAACCTCCAGGCCTGGCAGACGGACCCGACGCGCGCCCCGATCGCCACGAAGATCGTGGTGGCGGGCGGCTTCGGCGTCGGCAAGACCACGCTCGTCGGCGCCGTCTCCGAGATCACGCCCCTCGAGACCGAGGCGCTGATGACCGAGGCGAGCGAGGACACCGACGACCTCACCGCGACGCCCGAGAAGCTGACGACGACCGTGGCCATGGACTTCGGCCGCATCACGCTCGACGACGACCTGGTGCTCTACCTCTTCGGCACACCGGGCCAGCAGCGGTTCTGGTTCATGTGGGACGACCTCGTCCGCGGGGCGATCGGCGCGGTCGTCCTCGCCGACACCCGCCGCCTGAAGGACTGCTTCCCCGCGCTCGACTACTTCGAGAGCTGCGGACTGCCGTACGTCGTCGCCGTCAACCACTTCGACGGCACCGAGCGGTACGAACCCGAAGACGTGCGCGAAGCCCTCACCGTGCCCGCACACATACCTGTCATGATCATGGACGCGCGCCGCCGGATCTCGGTGATCGAGACCCTGCTGGCCCTCGTCGGCCACGCGCTCGCCGTCAGCCCCGAGTAGTCGCCAGTAGTTCCAGGCCAGTAGTTGCAGGTAGGAGACATCACCCGCATGCGGAAGATACTCGTCGTCGGAGCCGGTCAGTCCGGACTCCAGCTCGCCCTCGGACTCCAGTCGCACGGGTACGAGGTCACCCTGATGTCCAACCGGACGGCGGACGAGATCCGTGCCGGTCGCGTCATGTCCACGCAGTGCATGTTCCACACGGCCCTGCAGCACGAGCGCGATCTCCAGCTGAACTTCTGGGAGTCCCAGGCCCCGAAGATCGAAGGACTCGGCGTCTCGGTCGCCGCCCCCGGCTCGCACGACCCCGGCCCCACTCAGAGGGCGATCGACTGGGTGGGCAGGCTCGACGGCTACGCGCAGTCGGTCGACCAGCGCGTGAAGATGGCCGGCTGGATGGAGACGTTCGCGCAGCGCGGCGGCCAGCTCGTCGTCCACGGCGCGGCGGTCTCCGACCTCGACTACTTCTCCCGTACGTACGACCTGGTGCTGGTGTCGGCGGGCAAGGGCGAGCTGGTCTCCATGTTCGGCCGGGACGCCGCCCGCTCCCCGTACAGCGCGCCGCAGCGCGCCCTGGCCGTCGCGTACGTCCACGGCCTGGGCCCGCGCCCCGAACACCCCGACTACGAAGCGGTCCGCTGCAACCTGGTCCCCGGCGTCGGCGAACTCTTCGTCATGCCCTGCCTCACCACGTCCGGGCGGGCCGACATCCTCTTCTGGGAGGGCATACCCGGCGGCCCGCTCGACGTCTTCCAGGGCGTCAAGGACCCGGCCGAACACCTCTCCCTGACCCTGGAACTCATGGAGAAGTTCGTGCCGTGGGAGTACGCGCGGGCCACCAAGGTCGAACTGACCGACGCGAACGGCGTACTGTCCGGCCGCTATACCCCCACCGTCCGCAACCCCGTCGGCCGCCTCCCCGGCGGCGGACTGGTCCTGGGCGTCGCCGACGTGGTCGTGGCGAACGACCCGATCACCGGCCAGGGCTCCAACTCCGCCTCGAAATGCGCCGCTTCTTACCTGGACTCGATCCTCTCGCGCGGTGAGCGGCAGTTCGATGAGGCCTGGATGCGGGGGACCTTCGAGCGCTACTGGGACACCGCCCAGTACGTCACCAAGTGGACCAACGCGATGCTCGGCGCCCCGCCGGAGCACGTCCTGAACCTCATCGGCGCGGCAGGCCAGCTCCCACCGGTCGCCGACCGCTTCGCCAACGGCTTCAACGACCCGGCGGACTTCGAGAACTTCTTCTACGAGCCGGAGAAGACCGAGGCTTATCTGGCGTCGGTGGCGGGTGCGTCAGCCACTGATGGGGCTTCGCCCTCGTAGCCCTCGTATCCCTTGTCCGATCCGTCCGTCGCGCCCGGGGGGAGCTTCGGTGGCGTGTACTGCCGTAGGGGCTCCCCGGACGGGTCCGGGCGGACCGCGCCGAGGACGGGGTTGGCCGCGAGCGGTGAGACCTTGACCTTCGCGCCGGGCCGGGGTGCGTGGATCACCTTGCCGTCGCCCAGATAGAGGGCGACGTGGGTGGCCTCGGGGAAGTAGACGACGAGGTCCCCGGGACGCAGTTCGCTCAGCGGGATCCGGGGTAGTTGGTCCCACTGCTCCTGGCTGGTACGGGGGATGGGCTCGCCCGCGTACCCCCAGGCCTCGGACGTCAGCCCCGAGCAGTCGTACGTGTCCGGGCCCTCGGCGCCCCACTCGTACGGCTTGCCGATCTGCTCCACGGCATACCGCAACGCCGCCTCGCCCTTCTGCGAGGGCAGACGAGCCGCGCTGCTGCCGAGCGCGCCGGAGGCCACGAGCTCCTCCTGCGCCTCGGTCTCCGAGGCCTTCTCCAGCTCGGCCAGTTCGGCGAGCTGCTCCGCGCTGAGGGAGGCGAGCAGTTCTTCGACGTCCTCGAGGCGCTTCCGTACGGTGTCCCGGTCCTTCTTCTGCCGTTCGGCGAGGGCGAGTTGGCCGTCGAGGGCCTTGCGGGCGGCGCGGGCGAGTCTGTCGGTCCTCTTCTCGTTCCCGGTCAGCCGGTTCACCGTCGCGGCCCGCCGCTTGGAGAGCTGCCGGATCACATGCGCCTGGTCGAGGGCGTGCTGCGGGTCGCGGGCGAGGAGCAGGCGTACGTACGGGGAGATCTCGGTGCTGCTGCCCTGGTACTGCTGCCGGGCGAGCCGGGCGGCGGCGCTGCGGCTGTCGTGCAGGGAGAGCCGGGCCTTGGCTAGCCGCCGGTTCAGCTTCGTGACCTCGGCTTGTTGGTTGTTGAGCTTCTCCTCGGTGGCGTTGTAGGTCTCGGTGGCTTGCTCGGCTTGTCGGTAGAGGCGCTGAAGGTCTGTCAGCAGCTCGGCGATGGGACGTTCGCCGGGCTCGCCGGGCTCGCCGGGCTCGCCGGGCTCGCCGGGCTCGCCGGGCTCGCCGAGCTCGGCGGGTTCGCTGGGATCAGCGGGTTCGCCGGGGTCGGCGGGTTCCGCTGCGGCCGCGGGTACGGGTGCGGGTGTGAGTGCCGGCGAGAGTGCCGCGCTGGCTGCGATCGCCGCCGTACAGACCAGACGCAGAAGCCTTCCTGACACGTCTTCACCTCCGGTACGGGGTGGCCCCTCCACCCCGTACCGCGAGCATCAGACGGCTGCGTCGCGCTCGCGCGGGCAGTGGTCGGTTCGGCGCAAGGGGGTCACTCGTCGGCGGTGTCGGGCTTCGTGCTCGGCGTGGCGCGTGGCTTGGTGTGCGGTGTGGCGTCCGGTGCGGTGTCCGGCCTGGTCTCCGGCTTGGACCATGGCCACTTGAGCTTGCTGCCCTTGCCGCCCTTGTTGCCCTCGGGGTCGAACTCGTACTTCCACCCCGGGTGGAGGGCGAGCTTTCTGCCTTGCGCCGCTGCCGGCATGCGCCGGTAGACGAGATCGGTCGGTGGGCCGCCCGCCGCGTTCGGGACCGGGACCCGGTACACCTTCGGCGGGTGCCCGGTCATGCCGAGCAGCACCGGCAGTACGCGGCCGTCGAGAGGCCCGCCCACGAAGGGAGTGTCTTCGCTCTTCACGGGTCCAGTCTCACAAACGGGGCGTCGCCGATCACGGGGAGCACCCTGTGGACCAGGTCGCCGAGCGGTCCCTCGGCGCTCTCCATCGCGAGCGCGGCCCGTACGACGCCGGCGGTCTGCGGGTCGCGTCCGGCGGTCGCCACGAGCGTGGCCACGAACTGCTCGACCAGCCAGTCGCGCAACTCGTCCAGCGGCGGTTCCTTCTCCTCGTCCAGCCAGATGAGGGAGGCGGCCTCGACGGCGGTGATCCACATCCGCACGGTCATCCGGAGCCGTGGCCCCGGGTCCTTCACATCCAGGTGACTCAGGATGTGCTCGGCGGCGGCGCGGCGGACTCCGTCCACGATGGCGGTCGTCCTTGACGTCTCGATGACGCTTCCGCCCTGGAGGAGGGCGCTGAACCCCGCGTCGTGCTCGTCCACGAAGGCGAGGTAGCGGTCGAGTGCGCTCGCCAGTCTCTTCGTCAGCGGGCCCTCCGGGGGCTCGGCGAAGCAGTGCTCGAGCTCTTCGGCGGCGGAGCGCAAGGCGGCTTCGTACAGCTGCGGCTTGCCGCCCGGGAAGTACCGGTACACGAGGGGGCGCGACACCCCCGCGGCTTCCGCCACATCGTCGAGGGACACGTCCTCCGGGACCTGCCGGGCGAACAGCTCCAAGGCCGCGTCCAGCAGCTGGCCGCGCCGCTGCTCGACGGTGAGCCGCCGGTATGTGCGGGCGGTGGTCATATCGGTCAGGGTAGCCCTCCGGCGGTTTGAAGCTGCGGGTTCGTTGTGGTTGCTCGCGCCCACGCGGCGGAGCCGCATATGTGACAGCCTCGCGCCCCTTGGGTTTGTGGTGGGTGCGGGGCCGCGTCGGGGGTGTCCGTCCTCGGACCGGCGCGCGTTGCTGTTGGCTGGTAGAGGGTGCCGGTGTTGGCGCGCCGGCCGCTGCGGGCGCACACCCCCGCCCCGTCCCCTTGCCGCCGTGAGCGGCTGCGGGGCCATGGGGGTCCGGGCTCCCTCCGGCGGGGCTTTCCGGGCCGCGGGCTTGCCCGGGGCGCAGGCGCCTTCCGGGCACGGGCTGCTCGGGCGCGGGCCCCTTCCGGGCTGCGGGCTGCTCGGGTGCGGGCGCCTTCCGGGGCCGGGCTTTTCCGGTTCGCTTGCTCGTCGGGGTGCGGCAGTCGCAGGCTTTTGCTTTTAGGGGCGCGGGGAACTGCGCGACCAGCCACAACGCACCCGCAGCCGCGACACAGCTGTCACCCCCCACCCCGGTAGGCACCCCTCCCACCCGCGGTAGGCGCCCACCTCCCGGAGGCACCCGCCCACCCCACAAACCCGCCGAAGGCGCCCACCCAAGGGGCCTGGGGGCGTAGCCCTCCCACGCGGCGGAGCCGCAAATTGATACAGCCGGGAAGGGGCGGGGCTGGGGAAAAGAAACGTCTGGCCCGCGCCGCGTCACGGCAGCAACCCGGACGACCTCCACAAGCGCCGCCCGGCACCCCGCAACACCCCGATGTCATCGAGAAAGTCCGTCAACCGCCGAGCCCCCGTCTGCATGACCTCCCGCCGATGCGCACTGGCCCGCACCTGGGCCAACGCCTCACGGCGATCGAGCCCGACGTTCGTATAGACGTCGGGATTGACGAACGCGACAGAGAAGACGCGCGCGAACTCCCCGGAGGAGACCCGGGTGAACTCCCGCGACCAGCGTGGCGCGGTCACCATCTGCCGGCGGAGCTCCTCACGGGCGTAGCGCACGTGACGGGCCTCCTCGACGACATGGATCCGGGTCACGCCGCGGATCAGCGGCTGGACGCGTTCGTCCGGGAACGTAAGCCGCTGCATCCAGTCGAGGACCTCCTCGCCGAGCAGCGTCGCCGTGAAGGAACCGGGGGTGGTGGAGATCGTCTTGAAGAGCCGGCCAAGGTTCTGGTGGACGCGGCTCACCGCGTAGTACGGCGTGCCACCCCGGCTGATGAGGCGGGCGAACATCTTCGAGTGACGGCACTCGTCCTCGATCTCGGTCAGCGCATAGCGCACGTGTGCACTGGTCGCCGCCTTGTCATAGATATGCCGTACGAGCAACTGCATCAGGATGATCTCGAACCAGATCCCCAACGAGGCCAGCGCCGCGGCCTCATGCCGGGAGAGCAGGATGCGCTGCTCCTCGGACATCCGCCGCCACAGAGGCGTGCCGTACAGCGACACCAGCTCCGGCGGCCAGAACCACTTGCCGTCCTCGAACGGCGCGTCCCAGTCCAGCTCCTCGTCGGGGTCGAAGGAGTGCTTCGCGGACGCGTCGAGCAGCCGTGCGGCCACCTGTTCCCGGTCCCTGAGCAGGCCAAGGGCATCGCGCACGCCTTCGAGCGCGTCGGCTTCCGTCACGGTCGTCATGGCCGAGCCACCTCTTCGAAGATCCGGACAGGCAACGGGAGTTACCGGTGGTCAACGCTTATGAGACCGCCTGTCAGCAAGCGCGTCAATCCCTTGCGTGAGACTTGTTGACACTTCGTCTAGCACGCGGGAGCCTGCGCACCATGCCGACGTATGACCTCTATGCCCAGGACCCGGGAGACCCCCTCTGGCAGGTGCCCGCGAGCGGTGCGGCACGGTTCAGCTGGGAGTACGACGACGGACGCGAACGGCTGCTCGCCTTGTACCAGAAGGGCAAGGACAAGCAGTGGGACGGACAGCGGCGTATCGAGTGGGACCTGGAGGTGGACCCGTACGACCCGCTCGGTATCCCCGACGAGTCACTCACCCTCTACGGCACCCGGCACTGGGCGAAGATGACGGAGCGGGACAAGGGCGAGCTGCGTAAGCACTACGCCTCCTGGCAGTTCAGCCAGTTTCTGCACGGCGAGCAGGGCGCGATGGTGTGCGCGGCGCGGATCGTCGAGTCCGTGCCCGACCTGGACGCCAAGTTCTACTCCGCGACCCAGACGATGGACGAGGCCCGGCACGCGGAGATCTACGGACGCTTCCTGCACGAGAAGATCGGGCTGGTCTACCCGGTCAACGACAACCTCCAGTCCCTGCTCGGCGACACCCTGCGCGACTCGCGCTGGGACATGCCGTACCTGGGAATGCAGGTCCTGATCGAGGGCCTGGCTCTTGCCGCCTTCGGCATGATCAGGGACACGACCGACAAGCCGCTGCCTCGGCAGATCCTCGCGTACGTCATGCAGGACGAGGCCCGCCATGTGGCCTTCGGCCGCATGGCGCTCCGCGACTACTACAAGCAGCTCTCCGACGCCGAACTGCGCGAACGCGAGGAGTTCGTCATCGAGGGCTGCTACTTGATGCGCGACCGGCTGCGCGGCGTCGAGGTCCTGGAGAACTTCGGCATCCCCAAGGGGGAAGCCGAGGAGTACAGCGAACACTCCGAATTCCTCGCCCTCTTCCGCCAGTTGCTCTTCAGTCGCATCGTCCCCTGCGTCAAGGACATCGGCCTGTGGGGCAAGCGCCTGCAACAGGCATACGTCGACATGGGCGTCTTCGAGATGGGCAACTCGAATCTGGATCTGCTGATGGCCCAGGACGAGGAGATCGCGGAAAAGCTGGACGCGGAGCGCTTCGCGGAGGAGGAGCGGGTGCGGGTGGCTGAGGTGGAGGGGGCGATCGAGGCGGGGGCGGACGGCTGAGGCGGGTCAACGCCGCGCGGGCTGATCACTCGATCGTCGGGCGAATCGGCATATTCCCCCGAGTACGCTGACTGTGCCCGGCAGACACCGTCACATGGGAGCGATCATGAGTGCCGCACGCGACTACGGGGTGGACGACGACTACGAGTGGGTCCGTCCGCCGCAGGGTGGCTGGACGGCCGACGACCTGGACGAGCTTCCCAACCTTCCTCCGCACACGGAGCTGATCGACGGGAGCCTTGTCTTCGTGAGTCCGCAGACGTCGTTTCACATGCGCACGATTCGAATGCTGGACAATGCACTGCTCGACCAGGCACCGGACGAGTTCGACGTCTACCGCGAATTCACCGTCACGCTCGGCCGCCACAACCGCCCGGAGCCGGACGTCCTGGTGGCCCGCGCCGGCGCTGATACCGGGCCCAAGGACACGCGGCTTCTGCCCGAGGATGTCGTCCTCGCCGTCGAGGTCGTGTCCGAGGACTCCGAGGAGCGCGACCGTGAGACCAAGCCCCGGAAGTACGCCAAGGCTGGCATCAGTAACTACTGGCGGATCGAGCAGAACGACGGACTCCCCGTGGTCTACGTCTACGAGCTCGACCCCGCGACCACAACGTACGTCCCGACTGGCATCTTCCACGACAAACTCGAACTGACCGTCCCCTTCCCCATTGAAATCGACCTCACCGCCGTCAACCGCCGCCGTCGCTAGACCGAGCAGCCCAGCCCCTCCGGGGAGGCCGTGCCGCCGGGGGGCCGCGCCTCCCGTCCCCTTACCTCCGCTTCTCACAACTGCCGCTGACGCAGGGTGAGTTCCTGTGCACCGATGTCTTACGGGTGGGAAACCGCCGCCTCACCGGCCCGTCCGTAGCGTCGCGGGGCATGACGGGGAACGTGCTGACCAAACTTCCCACCCTTCCAGCCCTTCCCGGCTGGAACTCCATCCGTGGGCGCATGGCCATCGTGCTGGCCGTGCCGACCTGCCTGCTGCTCGTACTGACGGGGCTGGGCGTCGCCGACCGTGCCGCCGACTGGTCCGCCGCTCAGGAGACCGAGGCGCAGGTGGGCGTGCTGCTGCGGGTGCAGGATCTGGTACGAGAACTGCAACGCGAACGCGGGCTCACCAACGGGCTGTTGGGCGGTGCGGAGGAGTACGAGGACGACGTACGGAACCAGCGGGGCCGTACCGACGACGCCTCCGCCGCACTGCGAGCGGTGCTCTCGGAGGAGAGCGGTGATCTGCCGGGCGCCGCCGCCTCCGCCCTCGACGATGCCCAAGTTCCTCTCGTGGATCTCGCCGCGACCCGCGCCGACGTCGACGGCGGCACCGCCGACCGGGCCGGCACTCTCACCTACTACACCAAGGCCGTCACCGCCCTCATCGACGCCGAGTCCGCGGGTGCGGCCCACGGCGAGCGCCGTATCACCGAGGGCGTCCAGGCCCTACAGGCCCTGGCCCGCGCCACCGAGGCCGTGGCCCTCGAACGCGGCTCCCTCAACGGGGTGTTCGCGGCCGGGCGCTTCCGCGGCGGCGAGTACCTCGACTTCACCGAGATCCGCGCCACTCGCCTCGCCGCGCTCGGCCAGTTCCGCCAACTCGCCACGCCCGCCCAGCAGTCCGACCTCGACGCGGCCTTCAAGACGGCGGCCGCCCGGCGCGTCGGCGGCTACGAGGCGCAGGCCGAGGATGGTGCCGATGGGTCGCGGCTGGACATCGCGCCGGCCCGTTGGTGGCGGGACATGACGACCGTCGTCGACGATCTGCACGACGTACAGCGCACCGTTGGCGACGACGTGCGCGCCGACGCCGACGACAGCGGCGCCGCCGCCACCCTCGAACTCGGCGGCTTCCTCGGCCTGGGCGCGCTGATCGTCGCCGTGGCCACCGCGCTCGCCGTCATCTCCGCGCGCTCCATCACCCGTCCCCTCGGCGCCCTCGCCGACGAGGCCGACGCGGTCGCGGGCACTCGGCTGCCCACGGTCGTCAAACGCATCCAGGAGGCCGACCCCGACACTCCCCACCCGGGCGAATCGGAAGGTCAAGACCGGACCCAACTCCCGGGCACCGCACGGGAGATCGCCCGCCTGGCCGCCGCCCTACGCAACGTCGAGCACACCGCCGTGGGCCTCGCCGCCGAACAGGCCGTCCTGCGCCGCAACAGCACCGAGTCCCTGGCCAGCCTCGGCCGCCGCAACCAGACGCTGCTCAGGCGGCAGCTCGGCCTGATCACCACCCTCGAGAGCCAGGAACTCGACCCGGACGCCCTCGCCGAACTCTTCGAGCTCGACCATCTGGCCACGCGGATGCGTCGCAACGCCGAGTCCCTGCTCGTTCTCGCCGGCGAGGAGGCTCCCGCCCGGTCCTTGCCGGGTATGGTCACCGTCGCCGAGGTGGTGCAGTCGGCCGTTTCGGAGGTCGAGCAGTACCGCCGGGTGGCGGCCGTCGACGTCGAGGCCTGCCGTATCCGCGGCCATGCCGTTGCCGAGCTGTCCCATCTGCTGGCCGAACTCGTCGAGAACGCCCTGATGTTCAGCCCGCCCCAGCAGGCGGTCGAGGTCTACGGCTGGCGGGACGGCGCCGAGTACTGCCTGGCGATCGTCGACCGCGGCATCGGCATGACCCAGGAACGTATGGCCGAGGCCAACGCCCTGCTGTCCGGCAGCGGCTCCTTCCTCACGGCACCCACCCGCTTCCTCGGCCACCATGTGGTGGGTGCGCTCGCCTCCCGCCTCGGCGCCCATGTGGAGTTGCGGCCGACTGCCGGTTCGGGTGTCACGGCGTACGTGGCGCTGCCTGCCGCGCTTGTCCGGGAGCCGTCGTCAACGGCCGTGGTGAGCGGGTGAGTTGGGCACCGCCGTCCCGTTGGGCCGGGCTCAGCAGGAGCGGGGCTCGTGGCCGGAGGTGTCGATGTAGCGGGCGGATCCCCAGGCCCAGACGCCGTCGGCGAGGAGGTACCAGAAGCGGTTGCCGTCGACGGTGGATCCCGGCGTCTGGCAGAAGATGCGTACGGTCGAGCCCTGGGGGGCGAAGCCGATCTGCCTGCTGTCGGCGGTCGGCCTGTCGCGGAGGGTCAGCCCGCCGACCGCGGTGACACGGCCTTCGGTGAACTCTTGGTTGTTGCCATTGCCATTGCCATTGCCATTGCCATTGCCATTGTTGTCCGGGCGGTTCCAGCCGCCGTTGTCGGGACGGCTCCAATTGTTGCCGTTGCCGTTGCCGTTGCCGTTGTTGTTCGGGCGGCCCGTGTTGTTGGTGTTGTTGTCGGGGCCGTTCCAGTCGTTGCCATTGTTGTTGGGGCGGCCGGAGTTGTTGGCGTTGTTGTCCGGGCGGTTCCAGTTGCCGTTGTCGGGGCGGCCCCAGTTGTTTCCGTTTCCGTTCCCGTTGCTGTTGGGACGGCCTGTGTTGTTCGCGCTGTTGTCCGGGCGCCCCCAGTTGTTGCCGTTGCCATTGGCGTCAGGGCGGCCCATGTTGTTCGCGTTGTTGCCGGGGTTGTCCGTGCCGTTGCCGTTGTTGTTGGGGCGCCCCCAGTTGTTGCCGTTGCCATTGGCGTCAGGGCGGCCCATGTTGTTCGCGTTGTTGCCGTTGCCATTGGCATTGGGCTGGCCCGTGTTGCTGGCGTTGTTGCCGGGGTTGTCCTGGCGGCTTTGCCAGCCGCCCCAGTTGTTGCCGTTGTCCTCGCCGTTCGCGAAGGCGGGGGCGGGGGCTGCGAGGGCGAGGGTGACGGCGGCGGTGGCTATGCCGAGGCGGGTGGCAGTGGAACGCAGGGACATGGCGAGTCCTCCTGAAGGGTGCAGGGGTGACTGTTGGTGACTGATCGCCACGCTATGAGTCGACCTCGGAGAGTCGCCTCTCCTGCTGCGCCATCGGGGTGCGTTCCGGTCTCAGCCGGTCGTTGAGCCAGTCGTTCGGCTGCTCATTCGGCCAGCTCTTCGAGGACTCGGACCGTGTCGAGGCCGGTTTTCAGGTACTCCACGAAGAGATCGTTGTGCAGCGCCCACCGGGAACGACGGCTGCGGATCAGGCCGATCGCCTCGTCGGGGGTGTGGCCCGCGCGGATCAGGGCGTGGGCGACGACCAGGCCCGAGCGGTTGTAGCCGTGGTAGCAGCGGACCAGGACCCGGCGGCCCTGCGTCAGCCCCTCGCCCGCGGTCCGTGCGAGCCGCAGGACGCCGGCGAGCTGCGTACCGTCGAGAGGGCCGTCCGGGATCGGCCATACGTGGTGTTCCACGTGGCCGTCGGGGCCGTGGCCGGGTAGTCGGAGCAAGGTCAGGACGAGGTCGAACTCGTCGCGTACGACGGCGAATTTCAGCCCGCCGGAGCCGTCCGCGTACTCATGCCCGCCCATCCACAGGCCGGGCACGATCTCACTCCACGGGTCGTCCGGAGCCGGCGCATCGGGTCGCTTGCTAGTGGGCCGCAACGGCACCTCCTGCTCAAGTCGTGACAAAGGTAACCGGGTTCTTGCCCCTGGAGTACCCCGCCTGTTCCCATGGTCTGGGGTGATGGTGCATGAGCGGACTGCGCGTTGTACCGACCTGGCGGCACGGTCAGGAGCGGCTGTACGTCTGTCACACCGACGGCAGGAACGTCGCCTGGTACGACAGGGATGCGGGCCGGGTCAACCTGCTCAGCGACGACCGGCGCGAGGACGTTCTCGACGCGCTCGGCCCGTTTCTGACCGGCCCGGTGACCGTGGGGCCACCGCCGGTCCCCACCCCCGCGGAACTCGCCCGGCTCACCCTGCACCCGGACGACGACCTCGCCCCCAACCGGCCCGGTGAGGCCCTCCAGATCGACCTGGACCGCGATCCGTCCGCCCCGCACCGGCTGAGGCCCGATCCCCGGCGGCGGGCGCTTTCCGCGGAGCTGGCGGTGGGGGAGGCGCTGGACGAGCTGGAGGGGGCGGGGTGGCATGCGCTGCACTCCGTTCCGCTGCCTGGAGGCGACCGGCTTCACCACCTGGTGATCGGACCGGGTGGCCTGTTCGCCGTCCATACGCTGTACGCCCGTAAACAGCGGGTGCTGGTGGCCGATCCCATGGTGACGGTGGGCCGCCGGGAGCCGTCGCCGTTGCTGCGCCGGGTCCGGTCCGTCGCGGACCGGGCCTCGTACGCGCTGACGGCGGAGGTGCATCCGGTGCTGGCCCTGTTCGCGCCGTCGAGGGTTTCGGTCGAGCCGACGCCGCGTGAGGTACGCGTCCTTCAGGACACGGACGTCTCGTCCCTGGCCCGTACGGGAGGTGTGCTGAAGCCCGCGGACGTCGAGGCGCTCCATGCGATGGCGCGGGACCGGGGGACCTGGGAGCGGGTCTAGGTCTGGTTCTGCCCGGCGTCCTTCACGAACACGATGCCGTCGGTGCCGGTCAGGTGTGCCGGGTTCAGCGGGGCGTAGCCGTACCAGGGGGACTCGCGGGGCGCGGTCGGCGCGTCGGCGAGCGTGGCGGCCAGTTCGCGAGGGTCGACCAGGTAGCGCTGCTGGGGGAGCGCGTACAGGAGCCCCTCGACCGTGTCTGGTGGCGGGGTATCCACCCCCTGGTGGCGGATCGTGCCGAGAGCCGTGGCCAGGAAGGCGTACGACTCTCCTAGCCGGGCGCTGACCATCGAGCCTGCGCTCCACCATTCGCCCGGCAGGTCGCCCATCCGCATCGTGCCTTCGCGCTGGAGGTGGCTGTTGTGGGCGTTGACCAGGGTCGGGCCGCGTTCGGCGAGGGCGAGCAGGTTGGCGGCCATCATCGAATCCCGTAGACCGCCCAGCCGGGCCAGGCGGTTCGGGGATGTGTCGGCCATCCAGTAGTGGTAGCGCAGCAGTCCGGTGGCGGTACGGCCGTACAGGCGTGCCCGGTGCCAGTCCTCCCGCGTGGACGTCGCGATCAGGTGCGGCGTCTGCGCGTCGAGGAGGGCCACCAAGTCATCGGCGAGCAGGCGCAGTTGCTTGGCCTCGGGCGTCCGGCCCAGGGACTGGGACGGGTCCATCATCGCGGCGGGGTTTGTCCAGCGGTCGTCGGCGCCGAGCAGGCCGTTGAGGGTTTCCGCGGTGCAGGGAAGCAGGTCGGCGTCCACCCGGGCTGCGAGGTAGGAGTGGAGTGCGGTGAGGGGCTGGCGGGGGCTCGCGGCGTGGGTCATCTCCAGTGGGGCGTCGAAGCCGGCGAAGCGGAGCTGCTCGGGCGCGGGTCGGCCGTCGTTGTACGCACGCATCCAGCGCACCAGTTCGCGGTTGGGGGCGGACGCGTTGAACCACTCGTGGCTGAAGCCCCGCTTCATGACCTCGTCGAGGGTGCCGGTGCCCGAGGTGACGTAGTCGTCCACGGCCAGGCCCATCAGGCAGTCGCTCTCGATCGCGATGGTCCGGTAGCCCTCCTGCTCGACGAGTTGCCGGAAGAGCTCGTTGCGCAGGTCGAGGAGGGTGTCCTCGCCGTGGGTGGGTTCGCCGAGGGCGAGTAGGCGTGGCTTGGCGGGGAGCAGCCCCATGACGGTTGCGGGGTCCACGGCATGAGCCGCGGCTGTGACATCAGCAGGCATGCCTTCAACGGTATCGTTGAACCAGCGATGGAAGCTTCTCGTCGATATTGGCAGGACAGTGGGGCGAAACCTTCAAAGCGGTGGTCGGCTCAGGCCGGTCGACCTGGCACGAGCGCACGGACTGTCCACGCAGGCGGTCCGCAATTACGAGGACGCCGGGATCCTTCCGGCCGCGGAACGCACCTCGCACGGCTACCGCACCTACACGCCCCGGCACGCGCAAGCCCTGCGCGCGTTCCTCGCTCTCGTGCCCGGACACGGCCATCAGACGTCCACGGCGATCATGCAGGCGGTCAACCGGGGCGCCACCGAGGACGCACTGCGGCTCATCGACGAGAGTCACGCCCAACTGCTCGACGACCGCCGCACTCTCCAGTCGGTCGAAGCCGCGCTCCGCGACCTCGAGCCCGTACCGCAGGAACGCGGCGAGATGTTCGTCGGCCCCCTGGCGAGAAGGCTCGGCATCCGCCCGGCCACCCTGCGTAAATGGGAACGCGCCGGCCTGGTCCGGCCGCGCCGCGACCCGCGGACGGGCTACCGGGTCTACAGCGCGGCCGACGTACGCGACGCCCTCCTGGTCAACCAGCTCCGACGGGGCGGCTACCTGCTCGAACAGGTCGCCCCGTTGATCGCCCAGGTCCGTTCCGCCGGAGGCGTCGCGCCGCTCGAGTCGGCGCTGGAGGACTGGCACGCCCGCCTCTCGGCGCGTAGCCGCGCCATGCTCAGCGGCGCCGCCGCGCTGGATGCCTACCTCACCGATGGCTAAGGAAGCTGGTGGGCCTGGGCCGGGTCGAACAGCGGGGACAACAGGTCGCCGTGCTCATCCAGCCGGGCAGCCAGGTCCGGGGCGTGGAACGTCAGGTCGGCGGGGCGGGTGCAGCTCGTGACCTCCGGCCAGGTCACCGGCGTAGAGACCGTGGGCGCCTGGCGGGCCCGGAGGGTGTACGGGGTCGCCGTGGTCTTGCGGGCGGCGTTCTGGCTGAAGTCGACGAAGACCTTCCTGGGGCGCAGGCTCCGCGTCATGCGATGCGTGACCAGAGGGGCAAGCTCCGCCTCGGCCTCCACCGCCAGCGACTTGGCGTATGACGTGACCTCGGAGGACGGCGTCGGCTCCAGCGCGGCGAGGAGATGCAGGCCCTTGGAGCCGGAGGTCTTCGCGTAGGCCTGCAGGCCGTCCGCCGCCAGGCGGTCCCGGAGCCACAGGGCCACCCGGCAGCACTCGACGATTGTGGCGGGCGCGCCCGGGTCGAGGTCGAAGACCAGGCGGTCCGCGAGGTGGGGAGTGTCCGCACGCCACTGGGGGGTGTGGAACTCCGTGACCAGGTTCGCCGCCCACATCAGCGAGGCGAGGTTCTGGATCAGGACCATCCGGGCCGCCCCCTCCGACCGCGGCACCTCCGTCGTACCGACCCACTCGGGCGTACCCGGCGGAACGTTCTTGGCGAAGAAGACCTGGCCGTCGGGCCCGTCGGGGTAGCGCAGGAAGGACAGGGGGCGGTCGCGGAGGTGGGCGAGCAGCGGGTCCGCCACCGTCGCGTAGTAGTGCAGCACCTCGCCCTTGGTGAAACCGGTCGCCGGATAGAGCACCTTGCCCAGGTTGCTCAGCGCGAGCTTTCGCCCCTCCACCTCCGTGATCGGCGTCATACGATGAGAATCCCACGTATCGGGACAAAGCGACCTGAAACGACCTGAAAGGTGACGGACGTGAGATCCATCTGGAACGGCGCCATCTCCTTCGGCCTGGTCAGCATCCCGATCAAGCTGGTGAACGCCACGGAGCACCACTCGGTCTCCTTCCGTCAGATCCACACCGAGGACGGCGGCCGTATCCGCTACCGCAAGGTGTGCGAGCTGGAGGAACGGGAGGTCGCGTCCGAGGAGATCGGCAAGGGATACGAGGAGCCGGACGGCACGATCATCCCGATCACCGACGACGATCTGGCCGCGCTGCCGCTGCCGACCGCGAAGACGATCGACATCGTCGGGTTCATCCCGGCCGAGCGCATCGATCCGCTCCAGATGGACGCCGCGTACTACCTGATGGCGAACGGGGTTCCCGCCGCCAAGCCGTACACGCTGTTGCGGGAGGCGTTGAAGCGGAGCGGGCGGGTGGCCATCGCCAAGTTCGCGCTGCGGGGGAGGGAGCGGCTCGGGATGCTGCGGGTCGTCGACGACGTCATCGCCATGCACGGGCTGCTGTGGCCGGACGAGGTCCGCGCGCCGGAGTCCGCGACGCCGGACGCGAGCGTCACCGTCCGCGACAAGGAACTCGACCTCGCGGACGCGCTGATGGACACGCTCGGCGAGGTCGACCTCGAGGAGCTCCACGACGACTATCGCGAGGCGGTCGAGGAACTCATCGCCGCGAAGGCCTCCGGCGAGAAGATCCCCGCCGCGCCTGCCGGCGACCGGGGCGGCAAGGTCATCGACCTCATGTCCGCGCTGGAGTCCAGCGTTCGGCAGGCCCGCGCCTCTCGTGGCGAGGAAGGCGAGGAGGAGGCGGCGGGGGAGGAGGCCGAGGTCAGCCGGCTTTCCGCCCGCCGGACCGGCGCCCGTAAGACGGCCCGTACGTCTCCCAAGGAGACCGGCGGCAAGAAGTCGACCTCGGCGGAGAAGAAGCCCGCCGCCGCCTCCGGCGAGAAGGGGGCGGCCAAGAAGACCACCGCCAGGAAGTCGGCCACGAAGAAGACGGCCGCCAAGAAGACGACGGCCCGCAAGCGGGCCTGACGTGCGCGTTTTGGCTGCGGCGCCGTTGTGGCTGGTCGCGCAGTTCCTCGCGCCCCTTGGGTGGTTGGTGGGTGCGGGGCCGCGTCGGGGGTGTCCGTCCTCGGACCGGCGCGCGTTGCTGTTGGCTGGTAGAGGGTGCCGGTGTTGGCGCGCCGGCCGCTGCGGGCGCACACCCCCGCCCCGTCCCCTTGCCGCCGCGGGCGGCAGCGGGGCCATGGGGGTGCGGGCTTTTCCGGGTCGCTTTCTCGTCGGGCTGCGGGCAGTCGCAGGTTTTTAGGGGCGCGGGGAACTGCGCGACCAGCCACGAAGCACCCGCAGCCGCGACACGCAGTGTCACCCACCACCCCCTGGCGGGGGGCCGGGGGCGCAGCCCCCGTTTCGGGAAGGGGTGGGACTGGGGAGAACTGCGCGACCAGCCAAGACGGCCCGCAGTCGCCCATGAACTGAACCCACCACCCCCGTAGGCGCAGTGCTGCCGTAAGAGATGCGTCAAAGGCGGACGCCCCCGCGTATGGGACCCGTCAACGGCCGCCGAATCCGGCCGGAGCGGATGTTTCCTCGAACAGTCATGTTCGTTCCCGCATCCCGTACCTCATCCAGGAGCTCCGATGGCCGACGTGGCTTTCGTCGTCACCACGATTGCGGTGTTCGCGCTGGTGGCGCTCATCGCCAAGGGGGTGGCGAAGCTGTGACCGTCGAGAACATCGTCGGCCTCGTCGTGGCCGTCGCCCTGCTGGGCTATCTCGTCCTCGCGCTGATCTTCCCGGAGAGGTTCTGACGCCCGACATGAGCCCCGAACTTGCCGGTGTGCTCCAGCTGCTCGCGCTCATCGCGGCGCTGGCGCTGGCCTACCGACCCCTCGGCGACTACATGGCCCGGGTCTACTCGTCCGACAAGCACCTGCGTGTCGAGAAGTGGATCTACCGGGGCATCGGCGCCAACCCGAACACCGAGATGCGCTGGCCCGCGTACCTGCGCGGCGTACTGGCCTTCTCCGCGGTCAGCGTGCTCTTCCTGTACATCCTGCAGCGCCTGCAGGGCAGCCTGCCCGGCTCGCTGGGCTTCGCCTCGATCGACCCGGACCAGGCGTTCAACACCGCAGCGTCCTTCGTGTCGAACACCAACTGGCAGTCGTACTACGGCGAGCAGGCCATGGGCCACGTCGTACAGACCGGCGGCCTGGCCGTGCAGAACTTCGTCTCCTCGGCCGTCGGCATCGCGGTGGCGGTCGCGCTCGTACGGGGCTTCGCGCGGTCCCGTACCGGTGAACTCGGCAACTTCTGGGCCGACATGGTCCGGGGTGTCGTACGCATTCTGCTGCCGCTCTCCGTGATCGCCGCGATCGTGCTCGTCGCGTGCGGCGCCATCCAGAACTTCTCCGGGATTCATGAAGTCGGACAGTTCATGGGCGGCTCGCAGGAGTGGAACGGCGGCGCCGTCGCTTCCCAGGAAGCCATCAAGGAGATCGGCACCAACGGCGGCGGCTACTTCAACGCCAACTCCGCCCACCCCTTCGAGAACCCCGGCCCCTTCTCGAACCTCTTCGAAGTCTTCCTGATCCTGCTGATCCCGTTCTCGCTGACGCGGACCTTCGGCCGGATGGTCGGCTCGCTGCGGCAGGGGTACGCGATCCTCGCCACGATGGCGACCATCTGGATCGGCTTCATCTGCCTGATGTGGTGGACCGAATTCACCCACCACGGCCCGGCGTTCGAGATCGCCGGCGGTGCGATGGAGGGCAAGGAGCAGCGCTTCGGTATCGGCGCCTCGTCGATCTTCTCGATCTCCACGACGCTGACCTCGACGGGCGCGGTGGACTCCTTCCACTCGTCCAACACCGGTCTCGGCGGCGGCCTCAACCTGCTGGGCATGCAGCTCGGCGAGATCGCGCCCGGCGGTGTCGGCTCCGGTCTCTACGGCATGCTGATCATGGCGATCATCGCCGTGTTCATCGCGGGCCTCATGGTGGGCCGTACGCCCGAATACCTCGGCAAGAAGATCGGCACCCGCCAGATCAAGCTGGCTGCCTGCTACATCCTGATCACGCCGGCCCTGGTGCTCGTCTTCACCGCCTTCGCGATGGCGCTGCCCACCCCGGCCAACTCGATGACCAACAGCGGCGCGCACGGATTCTCCGAGATCCTCTACGCCTACACCTCCGGCGCCAACAACAACGGCTCGGCCTTCGCCGGTCTGAACGCGGACACGCAGTGGTTCAACACCACGATCGGGATCGCGATGCTGCTCGGCCGCTTCCTGCCGATGGTGTTCGTCCTGGCGCTGGCGGGCTCGCTCGCCGAGCAGACGCCGGTGCCGGCCACGGCAGGCACCCTGCGGACCGAAAAGCCGCTGTTCACCGGGTTGTTGGTGGGCGCGATCCTGATCATCACCGGTCTGACCTACTTCCCGGCACTCGCGCTGGGCCCGCTCGCCGAGGGGCTGGCGACATGACCACCGACATCACGAAGCAAGACATCAAGAAGCAAGAAGAGGACTCGATGTCCGCAGCCACCACTCCGACCCGCGCGCCGCACAGTGATGTGCCTACCGGGCACAAGGGTTCCCCAGAAGGGCGTGTCGGCGCGGGCCTGTTCGACCCCAAGCAGCTGGTCAGCTCGCTGCCGAACGCCTTCCGCAAGCTCGATCCGCGGGTGATGGTCAAGTCCCCCGTGATGTTCGTGGTGTTGGTCGGTTCGGTGCTGACGACCGTGTTCTCCTTCAAGGACCCGGGCGACTGGTTCGGCTGGACGATCAGCGCCTGGCTCTGGCTCACCGTGATCTTCGCCAACCTGGCGGAGGCGGTGGCCGAGGGTCGCGGCAAGGCGCAGGCCGACACTCTGCGCAAGGCCAAGACCGACACCGTCGCCCGGCGGCTCGTGGACGACCGCGAGGAGCAGGTGCCCGGCACGGAGCTGCGTATCGGCGATCTTGTGGTGTGCGAGGCGGGCGACGTCATCCCCGGTGACGGTGATGTCGTCGAGGGCGTCGCGTCGGTCGACGAGTCGGCGATCACGGGGGAGTCGGCGCCGGTCATCCGCGAGTCCGGTGGCGACCGGTCGGCCGTCACGGGCGGTACGAAGGTCCTGTCCGACCGCATCGTCATCAAGATCACGACGAAGCCGGGCGAGACCTTCATCGACCGCATGATCAACCTGGTCGAGGGCGCGGCCCGGCAGAAGACGCCCAACGAGATCGCGCTGAACATCCTGCTCGCCTCGCTGACGATCATCTTCCTGCTCGCCGTGGCCACACTGCCGCCGTTCGCGGACTACGCGGGTACGCACCTGACCATGGTCGTGCTGGTGGCTCTGCTGGTCTGCCTGATCCCGACCACCATCGGCGCGCTGCTCTCGGCGATCGGCATCGCGGGCATGGACCGGCTGGTGCAGCGCAACGTACTCGCCATGTCGGGCAGGGCAGTTGAGGCGGCGGGCGATGTGTCGACCCTCCTGCTCGACAAGACCGGCACCATCACGCTCGGCAACCGGCAGGCCGCCGAGTTCCTGCCGGTGAGCGGCACCACCGAGGACGAGGTCGCCGACGCCGCCCAGCTCTCCTCGCTGGCCGACGAGACGCCGGAGGGCCGCTCCATCGTCGTACTGGCGAAGGAGAAGTACGGGCTGCGGGAGCGGCAGCAGGGGGAGTTGGCGGACGCCGAGTGGATCGAGTTCACCGCGCAGACCCGGATGTCGGGTGTGGACGTGGACGGGCGCAAGGTCCGCAAGGGCGCGGCCGGTTCGGTCATCGCCTGGGTGCGGGAGCAGGGCGGGACTGTTGCGGATGACGCAGACACGCTCGCGAACCGCATCTCCGAAGCGGGCGGTACGCCGCTGCTCGTGGCCGTCCAGGACGCGGACGGGGCACGGGTGTTGGGCGTGATCCACCTCAAGGACGTCGTCAAGGAGGGCATGCGGGAGCGGTTCGAGGAGCTGCGCCGTATGGGCATCAAGACTGTCATGATCACGGGTGACAACCCGCTGACCGCCAAGGCGATCGCGGACGAGGCGGGCGTCGACGACTTCCTCGCGGAGGCCACTCCCGAGGACAAGATGGCGCTGATCAAGCGCGAGCAGGCAGGCGGCAAGCTCGTCGCCATGACGGGTGACGGTACGAACGACGCACCCGCGCTCGCTCAGGCGGACGTCGGCGTCGCGATGAACACGGGCACGTCGGCCGCCAAGGAGGCCGGCAACATGGTCGACCTCGACTCCAACCCGACCAAGCTCATCGAGATCGTCGAGATCGGCAAGCAACTCCTCATCACCCGGGGCGCGTTGACGACCTTCTCGATCGCCAACGACGTCGCGAAGTACTTCGCGATCATCCCCGCGCTGTTCGCGGCGGTCTACCCGGGCCTGGACAAGCTCAACATCATGGGCCTGGCCTCGCCGGACTCCGCGATCCTCTCCGCGGTCATCTTCAACGCGCTGATCATCATCGCGCTCGTACCGCTCGCCCTGCGCGGGGTGCAGTACCGGCCGATGAGCGCCGACAAGATGCTCCGCCGCAACCTCGGGATCTACGGCCTCGGCGGGCTGATCACCCCCTTCATCGGCATCAAGATCATCGACCTGCTCATCTCCCTCATCCCAGGAATCGGCTGACCCCATGAACAACTCGGTTACGAACACTGCCCGGTTGCTGGGGGCAGGGCTGCGGGCGCTGCTCGTACTGACGCTGGTGTGCGGTGTGCTCTACCCGCTGGCCATCACCGGTGTCGCCCAGGCGCTGTTCAACGACAAGGCGAACGGCTCGGAGATCAAGTCGGACGGCAAGGTCGTCGGCTCCTCGCTCATCGGCCAGCAGGGCTACAGCCTCGACTACTTCCAGCCGCGGCCGGCCAACGGGCTCGGTGAGAACTCGGTCAACACCCAGTACAAGCTGATCCTTTCCGGCGCGACCAACCGCGCCGGTGACAACCCCGAACTCATCAAGTGGGTCCGGGAGGCCAAGGCCAAGGTCGTCAAGGACAACTCGACCGCGGACTACAAGGTGAAGCCCTCCCAGGTCCCCGCCGACGCCGTCACCTCCTCCGGCTCCGGCCTCGACCCGGACATCTCCCCGGCGTACGCGGACCTCCAGGTCCACCGCGTCGCCGAGCGGAACGGGCTCTCCGTCGCCCAAGTCCAGAAGCTCGTCGACGAGCACACCGAAGGCCGCACCCTCGGCTTCATGGGCGAGCCCCGCGTCAACGTCCTCGAACTCAACATCGCGCTCAAAGATCTCGTGGCCAAGGGCTGAGTCCGGTACGGGCCGACTCCCCGTGCGAGTCGACTCCCGACACGAAAGGAAGGGCGTACGCCGATGACGCGGGTACTGGTGGTCGAGGACGACCCACAGCTCGTACGCGCCCTCGTGATCAACATGCAGGCCCGCCAGTACGGCGTCGACCCGGCCCCCGACGGCGCCACCGCCCTTCGGCTCGCCGCCATGCGCCGGCCCGACGTGGTCGTACTCGATCTGGGGCTGCCCGACATGGACGGCGTGGACGTCATCAAGGCCCTGCGCGGCTGGACCCGCGTACCCATCCTGGTGCTGTCCGCGCGCCGGGCCTCCGACGAGAAGGTCGCCGCGCTGGACGCGGGCGCCGACGACTACATGACCAAGCCGTTCAGCATGGACGAGCTGCTGGCCCGGCTGCGGGCCGCCGTCCGCCGTACGGAGGCCGTGGCGCCCGAGACCGTCGAGGTGACCACGGAGGACTTCAGCATCGATCTGGTCGCGAAGAAGGCGACGCGCGCCGGGCGTGATGTACGGCTGACGCCCACGGAGTGGCATCTGCTGGAGATCCTGGTCAGCAATCCGGGACGCCTCATCACGCAGAAGCAGCTGCTTCAGGAGGTGTGGGGCGCATCGCAGAGCAACAAGACCAATTACCTACGTGTCTATATGGCCCAACTCCGGCGGAAGTTGGAGGCCGATCCCGCACATCCCCGCTATCTCATCACCGAACCCGGTATGGGTTACCGCTTCGAGCGCTGAGACTTCGCGACACCGAGACCTCGCGAGACCGAGACTTCGAGAACTGAGACGACACCATGGCACGCGGCAGACTTCGGATTTACCTCGGTGCGGCGCCGGGCGTCGGCAAGACGTACGCGATGCTGTCCGAGGCGCACCGCCGCGTCGAGCGGGGCACGGACTGCGTGGTCGCCTTCGTGGAGCATCACAGACGGCCGCGCACCGAGGTGATGCTGCACGGACTGGAGGAGATCCCACGCAAGGAGTTGGAGTACCGGGACTCGTTCTTCACGGAGATGGATGTGGACGCCGTGCTGGCCCGGCGCCCCCAGGTCGCGCTCGTCGACGAGCTGGCTCACACCAACATCCCCGGCTCCCGCAACGACAAGCGCTGGCAGGACGTCGAGGAGCTGCTGGTGGCCGGCATCGATGTCGTCTCTACGGTCAACATCCAGCACCTGGAGTCGCTGGGTGACGTGGTCGAGTCGATAACGGGCGTACGGCAGAAGGAGACCGTGCCCGACGAAGTCGTCCGGCGGGCGGATCAGATCGAGTTGGTCGATATGTCGCCTCAGGCGCTGCGGCGGCGGATGGCACACGGCAACATCTACAAGCCGGACAAGGTCGACGCGGCCCTGTCGAACTACTTCCGGCCCGGCAACCTGACTGCGTTGCGCGAGTTGGCGCTGCTGTGGGTCGCCGACCGGGTCGACGAGTATCTGACCGAGTACCGCAGTGAGCACCGGGTGTCGAAGATCTGGGGTTCGCGGGAGCGGATCGTGGTCGGGCTCACCGGTGGTCCGGAGGGACGGACGCTGATCCGCCGGGCCGCCCGGCTCGCCGAGAAGGGGGCGGGCGGTGAGGTGCTCGCCGTCTACATCGGCCGCAGCGACGGACTGACGTCCGCTTCGCCGAAGGAACTGGCCGTCCAGCGCACGCTCGTCGAGGATCTCGGCGGCACCTTCCATCACGTCATCGGGGATGACATCCCGTCCGCGCTGCTGGAGTTCGCGCGCGGCGTCAATGCCACGCAGATCGTGCTGGGAGTGTCCCGCAGGAAGGGCTGGCAGTACGTCTTCGGGCCCGGCGTCGGCGCCACGGTCGCCCGCGAATCTGGCCCTGACCTGGACGTCCACCTCATCACGCACGACGAGGCGGGCAAGGGGCGCGGTCTTGCCGCCATGCCGCGCACCCGGCTCAGCCGCGCCAGAACCATGTGGGGCTGGCTGACCGGCATCGGCGGTCCGGCCCTGCTCACGTTGCTCCTGGAGGCCGCACCGGGTCTCGGTCTCGCCAATGACGTACTGCTGTTCCTGACGCTGACGGTCGCCGCGGCCCTGCTCGGCGGACTGCTCCCGGCACTGGCCTCGGCCGCCCTCGGCTCCCTGCTGCTGAACTACTACTTCACGCCCCCTGTCCACCGGCTGACGATCGCCGATCCGAAGAACATCCTCGCCCTGGCGATCTTCGTGGGCGTCGCCGTGTCGGTGGCGTCGGTCGTGGACCTGGCGGCCCGGCGTACGCATCAGGCGGCCCGGCTGCGCGCCGAGTCGGAGATCCTCTCCTTCCTGGCGGGCAGCGTGCTGCGCGGCGAGACCACCCTGGAGGCGTTGCTGGAGCGGGTGCGCGAGACCTTCGGCATGGAGTCGGTCGCCCTGCTGGAGCGTACGAGCGACGTCGATCCGTGGACCTGCGCGGGCAGCGTCGGCCCCCGGCCCCTGGTCGAGCGGCCCGAGGAGGCGGACGTCGACATGCCGGTCGGCGACCACATGGCGCTGGCCTTGTCCGGCCGGGTGCTGCCCGCCGAGGACCGCCGGGTGCTGGCCGCGTTCGCCGCCCAGGCCGCCGTGGTCCTGGACCGCCAGCGCCTCCAGTCCGAGGCGGAACAGGCCCGCACACTGGCGGAGGGCAACCGCATCCGTACGGCGCTCCTGGCCGCCGTAAGCCATGATCTGCGCACGCCGCTCGCCGGGATCAAGGCGTCGGTCTCGTCCCTGCGGTCCGACGACGTGGACTGGTCCGAGGAGGACCAGGCCGAGCTCCTCGAGGCCATCGAGGATGGCGCCGACCGCCTCGACCACCTGGTGGGCAACCTCCTGGACATGTCCCGCCTCCAGACCGGCACGGTCACGCCGATGCTCCGCGAGATCGACCTGGACGAGGTCGTCCCGATGGCGTTGGGGGGCGTGCCGGAGGACAGCGTGGAGCTCGACATCCCCGAGACGCTGCCCATGGTGGCCGTCGATCCGGGGCTGTTGGAGCGGTCGGTCGCCAACATCGTTGAGAACGCGGTGAAGTACAGCCCCGACGGGGAGCCGGTGCTGGTGGCCGCCAGCACACTCGGCGAGCGGGTGGAGGTACGGGTCGTGGACCGCGGGCCCGGCGTCCCCGACGAGGCCAAGGACCGCATCTTCGAACCGTTTCAGCGCTACGGCGACGCCCCGCGCGGCGCCGGCGTGGGCCTCGGGCTGGCGGTCGCCCGTGGCTTCGCCGAAGCCATGGGCGGCACGCTCGACGCCGAGGACACCCCGGGCGGGGGCCTCACGATGGTGCTTACGTTGCCGACGGCGCCGGTGGCGGTGGGCGCGACCGGCGCGACGGTTGAGGGGGACGTATCGGCCGCGGTCACGTCGTAGCGGTGTCGGTGCTGCGGCCCGCGCCCTCGTCCGCGCCCTCTTCCTCGTCATCGTTCTCGGTGGAGGAGCGGGCGTGGGGCGGGACGGTGCGCGAGGTGGTCTCAGCGTGCGAGGTGGTCGCCTCCGACTCCGGAGCCGTGGCCGACTCGGGAGCCGTGGCCGTCTCGGTGGTCTTCTCGGCAGCCGTCGGCTTGCGGAGCAGCAGCAAGGCCGCGTCGTCGTGCAGGCGGCCGCCCACGTGGGTCAGCAGTTCCTGGTGGAGGGCGGTCAGGGTGCGGTCCGGGTTGTCGGTCAGGTGCCGTTCCAGGCCTTTGGCCACGGGATAGAAGTCGCGGTTGTGGTCTCGGGCCTCGGTGACACCGTCGGTGTAGAGCAGCAGTTGGTCGCCGTCCGTGAAGGGCAGGACTTGGAGGCTGGGGACCTCGCCGGTGAGGGCGCGCAGGCCCAGGGGCGGCGTCGGGTGCGTGGGCTCGGCCGGGACGGCCTTGCGGTCGCGTACCAACAGGGGAGGCGCGTGGCCGCAGTTGACCACTTCCAGGCGGCCTTCGCGGGGGTAACCGGCGACGATGGCGGTGACGAAGTCGTCGCCGCCGAGGTTCCGGGCCAGGCTCCGTTCGATCCTGTCGACGACGGCGAGGAGATCGGGTTCGTCGTAGGCGGCCTCGCGGAAGATGCCGACGACGAGGGAGGCAGTGCCCACGGCCGGCAGGCCCTTGCCCCGCACATCGCCGACGATCAGACGCACCCCGTACGGCGTCGGCACCAGCGCGTAGAGGTCCCCGCCGATACGGGCCTCCGCCGCAGCGGCGCTGTAGCGGACGGCCGTCTGGAACGGCCCGACCGTCGCCGGCACGGGCTTGAGCAATGCATGCTGCGCGGCCTCCGCCACCGAGCGAACAGCGGCGAGCACCTGCTCCCGACGCCCGCGCAACGCGCTGGCCAGCCCGCTCGCCAGCGTGACGGCCGCCAAGGCGGACAGCACGACGACCAGCTCATGACTCGGCACACCGTCACGGACGCCGAGCGCGGTGCCAAGACCCACGGCGAGCAGCCCGACCCCCAGGACCCCGAGCGGCCCACTGGTGGTGGCGGCCAGCGCGGGCCCGACGGCCAGCAGCGGCAGCCAGATCATCCCCGAACCGCCGAGCAGATCGACGAGCACGATGACGAAGACGACGAGTACGGGCAGTACGACCGTACTGGCGGCTACGTGCGCGGCGGCTCGCAGCCGGGCCCCAGGACACTCGACTCGCTTGCTGAACTGCCGTATCGGCCAGTGGTCGCCACCGTGGTGTCGGGCCTGAGTCATGTGGTGTCCGCAGTCCTCACCTGTCGTGGGGTCGCCCCCAGGAATGTCCGGTTCATCCAGGAAACGGGCTGGACAGGGGCTGCCGCAAGGAGTGCGTTTTCAGATGATGAGCAAAGGGTCCACGGTCACGTGGTGAGCGAAAGCCCCCTGGTCACCCGGCTTGCCGTCGGGATCAGCCGCGCCCGGATCTCCTCGAGCTTGGAGAGCCGGTCCTTCGGCAGAGATACGCCGAGCGAGCCGAGCGTGTTCCCGCTGTAGACGGGCACCGCGACGCAGACGGTGCCGAGCGTGTACTCCTCCAGATCCGTGACGGCCGGCGCCACGGGCGAGGAGTCGACGCGCCGGAGCAGTTCTGGAGGGCTGGTGATGGTACGAGGCGTGAGGTCGGACATGGTGTGCCGGGACAGGTAGTCCTTGCGCGACTCGTCATCCAGCTCACGCAGTACGGACTTGCCCAGCGCGGTGGCATGCCCGGCATCCTCGAACCCCACCCAGAGATCGACCCGAGGCGCCCGAGGCCCGTCGACGATCTCGGCAACCCGGATCTCACCGTCCTCATAGAACGTGAGGTAGGCAGCGGTAGAAAACTCATCCCGCAACGCGGCAAGCGTCGGCCGAACCCGACTGAGCAGAGCCTGCCCACGCCCAGCGGTGTGCAACGTCTCCAGCTTGTCGCCCAGGATGTACCCGCCGTCATCCAACTTCCGCACGTACCCGTCATGCACCAGCGTCCGCAACAGGTGATAAGCGGTGGCCAGCGGCAACTCCGTCTCGCGAGCCAACTGCTTGGCCGGCGCCCCATTCTCATGCGCACTGACAGCCTCCAGCAGCCGCAAAGCCCGCTGCACGGAACCGATGAGGGTAGGCCCTTCACCACCAGCCATACGCCCAGCGTGCGCCTGGCACACGACATGGGCAACATTCGCGCCCCGTAAGGGGCGCGGGGAACTGCGCGACCAGCCACAAACGGACCGGCACCCGAAATGCGACCCGGGGGGCCTGGGGGCGCAGCCCCCAGTTACGGGAAGGGGCGGGCTTGGGGAAAGAAACCCCACGCCCGCCCCAGCCGGCAGCGCTACCGCGAAACCAAGCTATCCGCGTCCCGCCGCGACCGCTCCCGCACAAACGAGATGGCGACGACGATCGCAGCCACAAGCACCGACAACAGCACCTGACTACGCCCGCCCCCCTCCTTCTCATCCGTAAGCATGTACAGCAACACGAACGAGATCATCCCGATAGTCGCCCACGTCAGATACGGAAACAGCCACATCCGTACAACAAGCTTCTCCGGGTTCTCCCGCAAAATGATCCCCCGCATCTTCAACTGCGAGAAACAGATGACCAGCCACACGAACAACGCCACCGCGCCAGACGAGTTCAGCAGGAACTGGAACACGGTGTCCGGCCACAGATAGTTGAACCCGACCGCCACAAACCCGAAGACCACAGAGGCCAGAATCGCCGCCTGCGGAACACCCCGCGAATTCGTCTTCACGAAGGACGCCGGAGCGTCACCACGCTGCCCGAGCGAGAATGCCATCCGAGAGGCCGTGTAGAGCCCGGAGTTGAGACACGACAACACCGCGGTCAGCACGATGAAGTTCATGATCTGACCCGCGTGCGGGATGCCGATGGCGTCGAGGGCAGCGACGTACGAGCCCTTCTCGGCGATCGAGGGGTCGTTCCACGGCAGCAGGGCCACCACGACGAGGATCGAGCCGACGTAGAAGACACCGACCCGCCAGATCACGCTACGGGTCGCCTTGGCGACCTGCCGCTGCGCGTCCGGGGACTCGGCCGCGGCGAGGGTCACGATCTCGCTGCCCATGAAGGAGAAGACGACCAGCAGAATGCCGGTGAGGATCGCGCCGGGCCCCTCCGGTAGGAAGCCGCCGTGCGCGGTGAGGTTGGCGAATCCCGTGTCGGCGTCGGAACCGGGCAGCAGACCGAAGATCGCCAGCCCGCCGAGCACGATGAAGCCCGAGATGGCGACGACCTTGATGCCCGCGAACCAGAACTCGAACTCGCCGAAGGAACCGACCGAGACCAGGTTCGTGGCGGTCAGCACCACCATCACGATCAGCGCCCAGGCCCACTGCGGCACGGCCGGCACCCAGCTCTCCAGGATCACCGCACCCGCGGTCGCTTCTACCGCGAGCACGACGACCCAGAAGAACCAGTACAGCCAGCCGATCGAGAACCCGGCCCAGCGGCCGAGCGCCCGGTCCGCGTAGGCGGAGAAGGACCCGGAGGACGGGTTGGCCGCGGCCATCTCGCCGAGCATGCGCATCACGAGGACGACGAGGGCGCCGACCAGCGCGTATGACAGGAGAATGCCGGGTCCGGCGGCGGCGATACCGGAGGCGGAGCCCACGAAGAGCCCGGCGCCGATCACGCCGCCGATGGCGATCATGGACAGGTGGCGGTTCTTGAGACCGGCCTTGAGACCGTCCTGCTCCGGGGGCTGACCGCTGGCGGGTGGAGCGGTGTCAGGGGCCAGGGGTTCTGGGGGACGTGTAGTCATGTCGACATCCAGATGAGTGGTTGGGGGAGTGTCGTGCGGGCGTGGCTGCCCGGAACGCCGGGTCGCCTCGATGGCGGGGGATGGGGCGGGCCGGGCTGCGCCGTGGGGGCGTGCGCAGGGGAGAGCGGTCAGGGCACTGACGATTCCCGTAAGCGTTCACGGTGCGGTTCGCGGTATCCGGATGGCGTGCTGGTGAGTTGGTCGTCACCAGCACGTCCGCGATTCGCTCCGTCTCCTCGTGGGAGGTGGGCCGCATCACTTGCGGAATTGGATTTGCGCAAGCGTATGAGGGGACATGGGGCTACGGGTTTGTGAAGGCTGAACAAACTCGCCGTCGATGGCTGTACGAACGGCCAATGCGAAACCGGACTCAGTCCGTGGGCGGCAGCCTCAGCTGAAGCATCGCCAGCAGCCGCTGATCAGGGCGGCTGAGATCCAGACCGGTGAGTTCCTCGGCCCGGCGCAGGCGGTAGCGCAGGGTGTTGGGGTGCACGTGGAGCTGCGCGGCGGCGGCCCGTACGTCTCCGAAGGAGTTCAGGTACGTCAGCAGGGTCTCGGCGAGGCGGCCCTGGTGCCGGTTGTCGTGCGCGACCAGGGCGGTCAGCCGTGGATCCCGTATCTCGGGGTGCGCGGAGAGCAGCGTCAGCATCTCGCTGACCAGCACTTCCGCCTGGATGTCGGGCAGCGCGGCGACGGCGGCGGACACCCGGGCGCTCACCATGGCGTCGAGGATGCGGTCCGCCTCCCGACGCGACTCCGGTACGGCCCCGAGCCCCGGCACCAGGCACCCGACCGAGCCGCGCAACGGCAGCCCCAGGTGGCGGCGTGCCGCGTCGGTGATCTCCAGGGCCCAGCCGCGCAGGGTGTCCGTGTCGATGCTGCGGGGCAGCTGCGGCAGGAGTACGTAGATACGGGAGTCGACCTGGGTGACCAGGGAACTGCGGTGCCGGGCGGCGATATGCACGGACACCAGGTTGGTGACCTCGGTGTGAGCCAGCTCCGGGGCGGCGACGGCATCCCCGGCCTCGTACGCCTCCGTCGTCCCGTGCGAGAAGCCCAGCACGGCGGCAGGGCGGGCCGCGTCGAAACCCAGGTGGGTGGCCAGCGGCTGCGGTCCGGTGCTGCCGTCCATGAGTCCGGCGAGCAGGGTCCGTACGAGCGTCACATCGTCCGAGAGTTCCCGGCGACGGCGTACGAGATGAAGCGCGGCGACTCGGGCGGCGCCCAGCAGCGCCTGGCGTGAGCGTTCGGACAGCGGGGTCGAGCTCTCCTGTACCCAGATCGTGCCCAGCTGCCGGTCACCGGAGCGGATGGCCACCGCGAGCCGACGGCGGATGCCGAGCTCCGGGTGGCTGTCGATGGCGATCACCTCGTCGCTGGAGTGCAGGTGCTGGAACACGCCCCACTCGCGCAACTTCGCGAGGTACGCCTCCGGTCCCTGCCAGCCGAGGATGGAACGCCGCCGCAGGTCGTCCGCCTCGTCGGAGTCGGTGGTACGGGAGTACGCCAGTACGCGGTTCGCGGCGTCCTCGATGCTGACGATGCCGCTGGTCAGGATGGCGGTGGTCTGCGCGAGCGAGAACAGGTCGCCCTCCTCGGCCGCCGCGCCCGGATCCTCCGGCGGGGCGTCGTCCAGGGCGGCGCGGGCCAGCGCGCTGACCTGCTCCCAGCGGGTCTCGCCGCGCAGGCTGAGCAGGGCGACGCCGGCCTCGGTCGCGGTCTCGCTGAGGCCCGCGGCCTGGGCGGGCGCGTCCAGCTTGACCACGACGGCGGTGGCGCCGTCTCGCCCTGCGGCGCGCAGGGCCGGGAAGGCGGCCCGTCCTCGCGATCCGATCGCGAGGACCAGGTCGCCCGGGTGGGCGGTCGGTGGGTCCTCGGGGTCGAGCAGGGCGACTCCGTGGATCTCCACGTCCAGCCCGGCGGGCGCGGCCTGCACCTCGAGCATCGAGTCGCCCAGCGCCATGACTAGGTGGCGGAGGGTGATGCTCGGGGCGGGGTCCATGGGGGGTTCGCCTTTCTCTGCCGGTTGCCTCCGGCGGTGGGGCGGCTGCGGGTCCATTGTGGCTGGTCCCGCAGCCCAGCGGGGGTGCCTCCGGCGGTTGGGCGGGTGCGGGTACGTGGTGGTTGCTCGCGCAGTTCCCCGCGCCCCTTGGGTGGTTGGTGGGTGCGGGGCCGCGGTCCGGTGCGTCAGCCCGTCGCCAACAGGGCATACGACCCCGTGCTGACACAGGGCGCAGCTGTGCCCAGACCGAAGCTAAGCGACGGGCATAGGACGCACCGGCCCACGTCCCCTCCCGCCGGGGGGAAGCTGCGGGTAGTCGGGGGTCCGGGCTTTTCCGCGCGGGCGGGTACGGGGCGCTGGCCCTTCCGGGTCGCGGGCTTTTTCGGTTCGCTGGCTGTTCTGGGTGCGGGCAGTCGCAGGTTCTTTAGGGGCGCGGGGAACTGCGCGACCAGCCACAACGCACCCGCAGCCGCGACACGACTGTCACCCCCGAGGTCTTCGGCCCGGACCTGTGGAGACGGCCGACACGGCCGACGCTGCGTGAGCCTGCCTAGAGGTGCCTAGAGGCTGATGACGACCAAGGCCGTGTCGTCCGTGCTGCCCTTGGACGGGAGCAGGTCCGCCAGGAGGGCATCGGCCAGGGGCTCGGGTTCGGACTTGCGGTGGCGGGTCAGGGAGTCGGCGAGGCGGGCCAGGCTGGTGTCGATGTCCTCGGTGCGGCGTTCGACCAGGCCGTCCGTGTACAGGACCAGGGCGGAGCCTTCGGTGAAGGGAAGGTCGGCCTGGGGACGGGGGACATGATCGGGTCTGGCGCCGAGCGGCGGGTCGGTGGCCCCGTCGAGGAAGGTCACGGTGCCGTCGGGCTGGAGCAGGGCCGGCGGCAGGTGACCGGCACTGCTGTAGGAGATGGTGTGGGTGTCCCAGTCGATGTAGGCCTTCACCGCGGTGGTCGACTCGGCTCCGTCGACGAAACGGGCGTACAGGCCGAGGACCTCCAGTGCCTGCGCCGGACCGTCGGCGACCCGGGCGGCCGCGCTCAGCGCACTGCGCAGCTGCCCCATCACACAGGCGGCCGCGAGCCCGTGGCCGACCACGTCACCCACGGCGACCGAGATGCGGTTGCCGGGCAGTTCGACCAGGTCGTACCAGTCGCCGCACACGTTCAAGGCCCCTATGGCGGGCCGGTAGCGCACGGCCACCCGGTGGTTCCCGAGCGGGCGGGGAGCGGGCAGCAACGCCGCCTGCAGGGCCAGCGCGACCTCGCGTTCGCGGGCGTGTGCCCTGCGGAGGCGTTCGTTGACCTCCTGCAGTTCACGGGAGCGGGTGTAGAGCTCGGCCTCCAGCACACGGGCCTGCGGGTCACCGCCCGGGCCGCCGCGGGCGCGGATGAGTTCGGTGACCTCCTCCACCCGGTGCACGATCAGCACTACCTTCCCGTCGGGGCCGTGGACGGGTGCGTTGACGGGGCTCCAGTAGTGCTGCTGCCAGTGGCCGGGGCGCTCGGGGTCCTCGATGTCGTAGCGGAGCAGCGCCATGGTGTCGCGCTCCCCGGTTTCCACCACCCGCAGCATCGACTCCCTGGTCTCCCGCATACCGGCCGCGGCCGGGTCGTTCGGGTTCTCCGGGAAGACGTCGAAGATATAGCGGCCCAGCAACTGCTCACGGGTACGCCCGGCCAGCCGCAGAAAGTCCTCGTTGGCGTCGGCGTACACAAGGTCGGGCGTGAGCAGCGCCACCATGCCGGGAAGCGCCCGGAAAACGGCCGCGTAATCGATCTGCGGTTCCCTCATGAGCTGCCCGCCTCGACGCCGACCGTTCAGTGTGCTTCCACGATAGAAGCGAACGCTGCGAGCGGCCCGGTCACGGTAGCGGACGGTTCCGCAGGTTCCGGCGCACCTGCCGATGTCCGGTGCCGCACCGTGCCGGCTTGAGGGGCCGCAGGCCCCGAAAGGGGCGACCAGCCACAACGGACCCGCAGCTTCGAAACCGCACCCAGCGGAGCGCTGACGCGGCGTCCCGGTCGCCCTCACCGGGAGGCAAGCCTCAGATGCGAACCCGTACCCAGCTCACCCTGGCGGCAGCCATCTCGTGCGCCGGGCTCGTCCGATCGAGGCGTCGACGTACGGCCTGCATGTCACTCGTTCAGGTGGTCGACTCCGAACGTACGGTTCTGCCTCGCGCAGGTGTGTACGTTCGGTGCTTGTGAAGCAGACCGGAACGGCTCCCGCAACATCCGCGCACGCGCGTGGGAGTTGTGGCGACGCGGGGCCCAGTCAACGGCCCCTGACCCACCCCCGAAACGTCGGGGTGGGGATGGACGCAAACGCAGCATCACACCCAGTGATGCCCGTTGTGCAAGCCCAGCGCTTTAGCGACGGGTAGTTGACTAGCGGCAGTCGTAGTAGCCGCACGACGATGAGCCGGCCCTGCCGGGACATCCATGGTGGGCCGCCCGCGACCGCGCCCAACTCGTCGTCATCGCCTACCAGACGGGCCTCGTACGACCCGAATCGTCCAGGTTCTGAAGGGAGTTGACGGTCTGTAGGGCAGGGGTTCTGGGACCGGTCCCGGGCGCGACGGCTTAGGGTGCGCGTCGGCCCGTACCGCAGTCCCCGACCGTGAGGAACCCTTCATGCCCAGCACCCGGACGCTCGTACTGGCGGGCATCACCGCGGCCGTCTCGACCGCCGCGTTCACGCTGTCCGCGCAGGCCGCCACGTCGCCCTCGTACGAGCCGGCCGGCGCCCGGTGCGCGTACCCGGCGGACGTCCTCGACCTGACGAACTGGAAGCTGACCCTGCCCACCGGCGACGACGAGGACCCCACCGAGATCACCCAGCCCAAGCTGGCGACCTTCTCCGCCAAGCCCTGGTTCCGGGTCGAGGACGGCTGTGACGCGGTCCTGTTCCGGGCCGCCGTCAACGGTGTGACGACCGGCGGCTCCAGTTACCCGCGCTCCGAGCTGCGGGAGATGACCGACAACGGCGCGGACGAGGCCGAGTGGTCCACCACGGAGGGCAAGCACACGCTCGTGGTCAACGAGGCGTTCATGGCGCTGCCCAAGGAGAAGCCGCAGCTGGTCGGCGCGCAGGTGCACGGCGGGGACGACGACGTCACGGTCTTTCGTCTCGACGGCAAGAAGCTCTACATCACCGACGGCGACGACAGCCGCCACCACCTCGTCACCGATAACTACAAACTGGGCACCGAGTTCGAGGCCAAGTTCGTGGCGCAGGACGGGGAGATCGACGTGTACTTCAACGGCAAGCTGGAGACCACGATCGAGCACGACGGCGACACCAACTACTTCAAGGCCGGCGCCTACACCCAGGCCAACTGCGACAACTCCGACCCGTGTGCCAAGGGGAACTACGGCGAGGTCCGCATCTCCGACATCAAGGTCACCCACTCCTGACGGACGGACGGACGTACGAACGGGAGGGCTGGCGGACGGGCGGACGCGGCGGTGGGGTCGGTCCCGCCGCCGCTCAGGCCGTCTTCTGCTCCGGGGCGATCTCCTCGATCAGGCCCTCGATGAGCTTCTTGATCTCGTCACGGATGGGCCGTACGGCCTCGACGCCCTGGCCCGCCGGGTCCTCGAGATCCCAGTCCAGGTAGCGCTTGCCGGGGAAGACGGGGCAGGTGTCGCCGCAGCCCATGGTGATGCAGACGTCCGACTCCTTGACGGCGTCGACGGTGAGCATCTTGGGGACCTCGGCGGAGATGTCGATGCCGACCTCGCGCATGGCCTCGACGGCGGCCGGGTTGACCTGGGCGCCCGGGTTGGAGCCGGCGGAGCGGACCTCGACGCGGTCCCCGGCCAGGTGGGTCAGCCACGCGGCGGCCATCTGGGAACGGCCGGCGTTGTGGACACAGACGAAGAGCACGGAGGGCTTGTCGGACATCAGGAGGTCTCTCTTGTCTCTTGTTCTCTTGTCTTGTCTCGCGTCGGCATCAGGCGGGGCTGACATCAGCATCTGGTGGTGTCAGTCACCGCTGATGTGACAGTATCAGCCCATGATGACGTCAGTCGACACTGACCTGATCCGGGTGCTGGCCGACCCGCTCAGGCTCCAGATCGTGACCCTGCTCGCCAAAGAGACGCTGTGCACCACGCACCTCGTGGAGGAGACGGGTGCCCGGCAGACCAACCTCTCCAACCATCTGAGGGTGCTGCGTGAGGCGGGGGTCGTCGAGACGGAGCCGTGCGGCCGGTTCACCTATTACCGGCTCAAGTCCGACGTCATCGCTCAGCTCGCCGGTCAGTTCGCCGACCTGGCCGAGTCCGCGCGCAGCGCCGCCCAGAACAAGCGGGCCTGCCCGTGACCGCCGCCGAGGCCGCCACGAACGCGGAGGCCGCGACGAGCGCGGAGGCTGCGACGTCCGCCGCCGACCCCGCCTCCGTCGCGCCTGCGCCCGCGCCGGGTGCCACCCCGCCGCGTAACCCTTTGGTCTCCCGGGCCGCCGCCGAACTCGTAGGAACGGCGCTGCTGGTGGCGATCGTGGTCGGCTCCGGCATCCAGGCCACGGACCTGACCGACGACGTCGGCCTGCAACTGCTGGCCAACTCCACGGCCACCGTCTTCGGCCTCGGCATCCTGATCCTCCTGCTCGGCCCGGTCTCCGGAGCGCACTTCAACCCGGTGGTCACGCTGGCCGAGTGGTGGACGGCACGACGCGGCGGCGCGGGCGTCACGCCGCGCGAGGTGGCGGTGTACGTACCCGCGCAGATCGTCGGCGCGATCGCGGGCGCGATCCTGGCGGACGCGATGTTCGGCGAGCCGTTGGTGAAGTGGTCCACGCACGACCGCTCGGCGGGCCCTCTGCTGCTGGGCGAGGTCGTCGCCACGGCGGGTCTGATCCTGCTGATCTTCGGCCTGGCCCGCGCCGGCCGGCTGCAGTACGCCCCCGTGGCCGTCGCCTCCTACATCGGCGCCGCGTACTGGTTCACGTCGTCGACGTCCTTCGCCAACCCGGCCGTGACTATAGGCCGCGCCTTCACCGACACCTTCGCGGGTATCGCGCCCGGCTCGGTCGCGGGGTTCATCGCGATGCAGGTCGTCGGGGCGGTGGTCGGGCTGGGGCTGGTGGCGCTCATCTTCATGCCCGGACGATCGGCTGAATGAGCCGCAGAACGCGGGTCGGGTCGGGTCAGGCCACGGGGGCGGCCGCGGTCAGCATCTGCCCCATCGCGGCCATGACTGACGGCTCCACCCGGTAGTACACCCAGGTGCCGCGCCGCTCGGAGGTGAGCAGTCCGGCTTCCTTGAGCTTCTTCAGGTGATGGGACACGGTCGGCTGGGAAACGCCGACGTTGGAGATGTCGCATACGCATGCCTCGCCGCCCTCGTGCGAGGCGACGAGCGAGAACAGGCGAAGGCGGACGGGGTCGCCGAGCGCTTTGAACATCGCGGCGGTCCGCTCGGCTTCCTCGGCCGTCAGGGGCCGCTCGGTGAGCGGCGGGCAGCAGGGCACGACACCCTCGGCGACCTCGGGGTCCAGCAGCGGCAGCGCCTTGAGCTTCGACATACGCCTATGTTGACATACGTCGAACCAGGCGCCTAGCTGGCCTTTTCAAGGTTCGGCGCGATGAGGCGCCCCTTCAGGGGTGCGGGGCTGTATCAATTTGCGGCTCCGCCGCGCGGGCGCGACAAGCCACGACGGACTCGCAGCTTCGGTCCGGCCCTCCGGTGGCACTGCTTCGATGGGCGTCTATGTTGACGCTCATCGAACCCGGTGTCATGCTGGGGCACAAGAGATTGACGCCTATCGATATAGGGGAACCCCGTGCCAGCGCCCACCAGCAACGCGCCCCACGCCGACCAGCTGCCCGTCGCGATCATCGGCGCCGGCCCCGTCGGCCTGGCCGCCGCCGCGCACCTCGTAGAGCGCGGCATCGAACCCCTCGTCCTGGAAGCCGGCCCCGCCGCGGCAAGTGCCGTACGGGAGTGGTCGCACGTGCGGCTGTTCTCGACCTGGGGTGAACTTGTGGACCCGGCAGCCGAGAAGCTGCTCGCCCACACCGGCTGGGTCCGCCCCGACGCCGCGACCTACCCGACCGGCGGCGACTGGGCCGAGCGCTACCTCCAGCCCCTCGCCGACGTCCTGGGGGACAGGGTCCGTTACGACGCCACGGTGACCGGCGTCGCCCGGGCCGGCCGGGACCGCATCGTCGACGCGGGTCGCGACGAGCAGCCGTACACGGTGCACGTCCGGGCCGCCGACGGCACCGAGGAACGGCTCACCGCCCGCGCCGTCATCGACGCCTCCGGCACCTGGTCCACCCCGAGCCCTGCCGGCGCGAACGGCCTTCCCGCCCTCGGCGAAAAGACGGCCGCCGACCGCATCTCGTACCGAGTCCCGGACCTCAACGACCCATCCGTACGGGCCCGTTACGCGGGCAAGCGCACCGCCGTCATCGGCTCCGGCGCCTCCGCCTTCACTGCCCTCGCGCTCCTCGCCGACCTGGCCGGGGAGGAGGCGGGGACACACGCGGTGTGGATCCTGCGACGCGGCATCAGCGCGAGCACGTACGGCGGTGGCGAGGCCGACGAACTCCCCGCTCGCGGCGCCCTAGGCCTGCGCGCCAAGGCCGCGGTGGAGGCCGGCCACGCGAGCGCGGCCACGGGATTCCGTACGCAGGCCGTGGAGCGGGCGGACGACCGGCTCGTCCTCGTGGCCGAGGACAGCCGCCGTCTCGACCCGGTCGACGAGGTGATCGTCCTGACCGGCCTCCGCCCGGACCTTTCCTTCCTCTCCGAGGTCCGCCTCGGCCTCGACGAACGCCTCCAGGCCCCGACCGCGCTCGCCCCGCTGATCGACCCGAACGTCCACTCCTGCGGCACGGTCTACCCCCACGGCGTGCGCGAGCTCTCCCACCCGGACCAGGGCGTCTACCTGGTCGGGATGAAGTCGTACGGCCGGGCCCCCACGTTTCTCGCGATGACCGGCTACGAGCAGGTCCGTTCCATCGCGGCATCGCTCGCCGGCGACCAGGAGGCCGCCGAGCGCGTCGAACTCACCCTCCCCGAGACCGGAGTGTGCGGCGGCGCGGGCCTCTTCGACGAGCCGGAGAACGCCGAACAGTCCGGCGGCGGCTGCTGCGCACCGGCCCCGACCACCCTCCAGATCGGCGGCGGTGCTCCGGCCGCAACTACCGGCGGCTGCTGAACTCCCCACCCACCCAAGGAGGTTCGCCATGACGTCCCGCGTACAGCTCGCCCTCCGCGTCCCCGACCTCGCCGAATCCGTCGCCTTCTACACGCGGCTCTTCGGCACCGAGCCCGCCAAACTCCGCGACGGCTACGCCAACTTCGCCATCGCCGAGCCCCCGCTCAAGCTCGTCCTGATCGAAGGAACGGCGGGCGAGGCAACCCGCATGGACCACCTCGGCGTCGAGGTCGAGACGACCGAAGCGGTCCACGCCGCCACCGCCCGCCTGAGCGAGGCGGGTCTGCCCACCGACGAGGAGAACGACACCACCTGCTGCTACGCCCTCCAGGACAAGGTCTGGGTCCACGGCCCCGGCCGGGAACCCTGGGAGGTGTACGTGGTCAAGGCGGACGCCGGCTCTCTGGCCAAGCAGGTCCCGGACCGGCCTTGATCGCCTTCATCGTCAGGGGGATTTGCGGCGTCGCGGTTCTACCAGTCCTCGTACAGCAGGTCACCCTTGGCCGGGGCACGAACATCCAACGGCTTGTCGAAGGCGCTGAACGTGGTGGTGCTCCGGTGGTTGGCGCCTTTGTAGACGACCTTGAGGATGTAGGGCTTGCCCTCGGACGCGACGTAGAAGGTGTAGGTGCCCTCCTTGTCCTCCTTGTCGGTCACCACCAGCGGAATTGCCGCGCTGCCGTTGACCTTGGTCGGCTGGCCCTTCGTCGCTTTGCCGAACGAGGTGAACGGCCGAGTGCAGTCCGGGAGCTCTGGGCCGACTAGGTCGACGGGGGTCTCGACCCAGCGTTCGTACTCCTCGGCGTTGGTCACGGTCTCGCCGTCCTGCTCCAAGAACGTGCGGTTCGGGCGAATGTAGGCCGTTGCGCCGATCCGGATCTGTTCGAAGCTGGCGCCTGTGTCCCAGGTCGTTTTGCCCGCACACCTGCCCTTGAGATCGGTCGTGAGGTGAGTGGAGAAGGGGCCACTCACGGCGGTCTCGGTGATGTCGCCGTCGATGGTCACCGACTTGAGCGCCTTCATCGTGTCGTTCGCGTCGTCAAGCATCTGTTTGGCGGAGGGGCCCTCAGTGGTGGCGCCCTCCGCCGAGCAGCCGCCCACGGCGACCCCCACCACTAACCAGCCCAGTGCGGCCGCCACGACAGCCGATTTCGTTCGCATGATCCCCCCAGGGTTCACACAAGATCCCCCCGGACCTTGAGCGGATCATGCTAACTGAGCCGACCGCACGCCCCGTTCAGCCGCCGGTCGACTCCCGTACCACCACGGAGAAGCGGCTCACGAACTCCTCGCGGTCCGCCCCCGGCTCCCCGGGCTCCGTCTGTTCGATCCGTGCGGCCAGCAGCTCGATCGCTCGCCGTGCCATCGTGTCGTGGTCCGGATCGATCGTGGACAGCGAAGGGATGAGGTACTCGCTCTCCTGGACGTTGTCGAAGCCGATCACCTTCACCTGCTCCGGCACTCGTACCCCGGTGTCGGCCAGCCCGCGCAGTACGCCCATCGCCACGGTGTCCGTCACACAGAACACCCCGTCGAAGTCGAGCCCACTCCGCACCATCTCCCGCGCACACAGCGCACCCGCGCGCATCGTGAGCGTCTCCAGGCTCTGTACGAGGCCGAGGTCGGCGGGCAGGCCGGCGCTCCGCAGCGCCCGCTGATAGCCCGCAAAGCGGAGGCTGGACACATCGACTTCCTCCTCCACCGAGTCTCCCCCCGGCCCCCGGACGATCGCGATGCGGCGGCAGCCCCGCTCGATCAGATGGCGGGTGGCCGCCTCCGACGCGTCAACGTTCGGCATGGCCACGTGGTCGACGGGACCGCCGAAGATCCGCTCGCCCAGGATGACCACCGGGTAGTCCACCTTGAGCAGTTCGACATCGGCCGGTCCCATGCCGACCGTGCTGAGGATGAGCCCGTCGTAGAGCCGGTTGCGCGACAGGGACAGCGCGTCCAGTTCGTTCTCCCGCGAGGCGCCGGTCTGCTCGATGCACACCCGCAGGCTGTGCCGCTCGGCAGCGGCGATGATGGCGGCGGCCAGGCGACCGTAGTACGGGCTGTTCACCTCTGGGACGGCCAGACCGACCGTGCCGGTGCGGCCCTTGCGCAGATTGCGGGCCGCGACGTTGACGCGGTAGTCGAGCCGGGCCATCGCGGCGAGGACCTTCTCCCGCGTCGCCTTGCGCACGTTGGGATGGTCGTTGATGACGTTGGAGACGGTCATCGCCGAGACTCCGGCCGCCTTCGCCACGTCCTGAATCGTTGCCACGCTCACCCCAGGTCTGCGGTACGCCCCACCGGGCCCCATTACACCGCAGACCTGGTCACTCGCCGCCGGAGTCAGACGAGCGGTGCCTGGACGGTGAGGAACGAGTGGGGCGGCAGCGTCAGCGTGAGCCCTCCGTCGGTGACCTTCAGAGAGTCGTACGGGCGTGGGCAGACCGCTTCCGGCGCCTCCGCGGTGTTGTGGTCCTGAAGCCGGTCGGCGGTCAGGATGCGGGCGGTCGCCTCCCCGACGGAGCGGCCGCGCAGGTCGAGCGTCACCTCGGCGGGCTCCTCGGCGTCGAGGTTCGACAGCGAGATCAGTACCGTTCCGTCCTTGACGCTGGCCGAGGCGGACAGGGTCTCCAGCTCGGCGTCCCCGACCGGGCGGCGGGCGTTCTCCGCGCGCAGATGGACGCCGAGCGAAGCGGCGTCCTGGTGCCCCTTGCTCATCTCGAACACGTGGTAGGTCGGAGTCAGGACCAGTGCGTCGCCGTCGGTGAGGACCATCGCTTGCAGGACGTTGACGGTCTGGGCGATGTTCGCCATGTACAGGCGCTCGGCATGCTTGTGGAAGATGTCGAAGTGCGTGCCCGCCACGAGCGCGTCGCGCAGGGTGTTCTGCTGGAACAGGAAGCCCGGGTTGGTGCCCGGCTCGACGTCCCACCAGGTGCCCCACTCGTCCAGGACCAGGCCGACCTTGCGGCCAGGGTCGTAGATGTCCATGACGGTGGAGTGGCCGGTGAGGATGCGGTCGATCTGCCGGGCGGAGAGCATCGTCCGGTAGTAGTCGTCCGTGCCGAAGCCGGTGGCGCTGCCCTTCGCATCCCAGGTCCCGGTCATCGTGTAGTGATGGACGGAGATTCCCTGGAAGAAGGTGCGCGGGGTGGCTTCGCAGCCGAAGCAGTTGATCTGCTCCATCAGCGTCCGGGTCCACTGGTAATCGTCGCCGGAGGCACCTGAGGCGATGCGGTACAGCTTGTTGTCGCCATGATCGCGGCAGTACGTGGCGTACTGCCGGGCCAGGTCCGCGGAGTACTCGGCGCGCATGTTGCCGCCGCAGCCCCAGGTCTCGTTGCCGATGCCCCAGAACTTCACGCGCCAGGGCTCCTCGCGGCCGTTGGCCTTGCGCAGCCGCACCATGGGGCTGTCGCCGTCACGGGTCAGGTACTCGACCCACTCGCTCATCTCCTGAACGGTGCCGCTGCCGACGTTGCCGCTGATGTACGGCTCGGCGCCGAGCAGTTCGCACAGGGCCATGAACTCGTGGGTGCCGAAATGGTTGTTCTCCTCGACGTTGCCCCAGTGGGTGTTCACCATGCGGGGTCGCTGGTCCCGCGGGCCGATGCCGTCCTTCCAGTGGTACTCGTCGGCGAAACAGCCGCCCGGCCAGCGCAGGTTGGGGATGTTCAGAGCGCGCAGGGCCTCGACGACGTCGAGACGGATGCCGCCCTCGTTGGGGATCGTCGAGTCATCGCCGACCCAGAAACCGCCGTAGATACAGCGGCCGAGGTGCTCGGCGAAGTGACCGTAGACGTGACGGTTGATCTTCGGGCCCTCGATGTCGAGGTTGATGATCGCGGTGGCGTTGGCCACGGGGGTACTCCCGGGGAGATGGTGGGCGCTGGCGGGTTTGTATCGATAAAAAACTGCCTCCTGTGCGGCAAAGGTGTCAAGAGAGGTGCGGGAACTGTCTGGGCGTCACGTCGCTGGAGCGGTGCGTACGCATTCCCACGCGAGCGTGAGCAACGACCGATGGGTCACTCAGCGCTGAAGCCGCGCAGGCAGTGGCACCCAGCGGCGTGGGCCGCGGCGGTCTGCCGCTTTCCGGCCGTCGCTGATCCGCAGGCCGGCCGCGCTGCAGGCGTAGGCGAGGGTGTCGGCGTCGTGGGGGAAGGGGTGCTTGCGCTGCCAGAAGCGGAAGTGCCAGTGGGCGGGGGGATCCGACTCGTACGGCGGGAGGCCGATCTCCTCGCTCTCGACGATCTCTCCGTCGCGGGCCAGGGTGCCGAACGTCCCGCCCTTGGCGTTGAAGTAGATGCCGTACGCGCTGGTGTCCGCCGTGATCGCCCGCAGCAGGGCGTCGTCGCGCGGCCTGTACCCCTCCTGTGTGATCACGCAGCCGCCGGGATCGCCGGGCACGCTTGTCACGCCCACATAGCGGAGGGACTCGTTGTAGTCGTCCAAGTCGAAGGGCGCGTCCTCGAGTTCTGCTCTCAGGCACTGCGCGGGATCGGCGCCCAGCCGTCGGATCACCTCGTCGTCGCTCAGCCCTCGTACGAAGGCTATGCCGAGCCCTTCGGTCCACATTTCCTGCTCGCCGAAGGCCGCGATGAGTTCGTCCGCCGCCCGGAAGGCGGCGGCCTCCTCGGCGGGCAGCTCCACCGCTCCCGGCAGGCCCGCGACGAGCGGCGCGAGCGGCGTGGTCAGCAGCAGCCGGCCCGGTGACCAGGGCCCGGTCTGCGGCGTCCACACATCGGCTCCGGCGTCGATCAGCGCGCGCACGCTGCCCTCGTCCGCGTTACAGGCGGCGTACCACAGCGGTGTGTGCTCCTCTTCGTCGCGTGCGTCGGCCACCGCGTGGTGCGACAGGAGCGCGGCCACCGCCTCCGCCGACCCTTGTTCCGCCGCCAGGTGCAGTGGGGTGGTGCCGGGCCATCTGATGACGGCGTCGGGCGGCGCGCCCCCGTCGAGCCGGGCCCTGATCAGCGCCGCGTCTCCCCAGTCGCGGTAACCGATGTGCTCCCAGTCGGCCCGCGGCACGTAGCGCATGCGCTCTTCCTCCTGACGGCGCAGCATCTCGCGCTGGCGCCGGGACAGCGGCGGCGCCAGAAAGCCGGGCGGCCCGCTCATCTCCAGGACCGCGAAGGAACTGGGCTGCTCCGACGGATCCGGTGGCTCGATCCCCGGCCACACCTCGAGTGACCGTGCCGACGCGGCATGCAGTGCCGCCACGTCGATCGGGGTGCGCGTCTCGGATATGCCCTCGTCCGGCCACTCGACGACCAACTGGGCTTCGCCGGGCGGTGGGAGTTCCGCCAGATACAGGTCGACGTCGGTTTTGAAGAGGGACCAGCGGGGCCCGCGGGACTGGTGCAGCCCCGGATCCAGCGGAATCAGCCCGACCGCCTGCCGCGTCGACGCCTCGGCCACCTGCCCCGAGGGCGTCGTGTACTGCACCCCCCGCCGCACCGTGCCGTCCAACGAGGTCACCCGGCGGCCGTCGGAGAACAGCAGGCCGACCCGCAGCCCGGACTGCCGGCGCGAGTCCTGGCTCTGCCAGCGGGTCTTGCGGAAGACCGACAGATGCAAGGTGGCCGTACGCGGCCACAGCGACCACCCCGTCAGCAGCACCCGCGTGTCCGGACCGGCCCCGGCTACCGCGAGCTGCGACAGCAGCACCGGCGCAAACCTGTCGACGGGCGGCTCGTACTTCCCGTCGTCTTCCCCCGGCGGTCCCAGCCGGACCAACACGGCCCGCTCAGCGACCGGTTCCTCCGGTAAGACGAGATCATCGAAGAATCCCATGCGCCGATCGTGGCAGAGGGGTCTGACATTGCCCCTGCCTCTGAGTGCTCTGGGGTGTTCGGCCTCGTGGCCGGAACACAGATTCACCCGGCGCCGCCTCTCTCAGGTCGGCTCCGGCCGAGCCCGTCAGCCCTTGTGATCCGCGCCGCTTCTGTGCAGGCCGGGGCACGCCGGGGCCTCACAGCAAGCCGAGGTCCCGGGCGCGGAGTGCCGCCTGGGTGCGGTCGCGCAAGGACAGACGGGTGAGGATGCGGGAGACGTGGTTCTTGACCGTGCCCTCGCTGAGGTACAGCCGCGCGGCGATCTCCCGGTTGGTGTGGCCCTGCGCCACGAGCCGCAGGATGTCCGTCTCGCGCGGGCTCAGGACGACAGCCGGCGACTCGGTGGGGCGCGGGGTCGGCAGCGCGGCGGTGAGGTGGCGGGCGACCGAGGAGTCGAGTTGGGTGACGCCCGCGTGTGCCAGGCGTACCGCGTGCGCGAGTTCCTCGGCCGGCAGGTCCTTCAGCAGGTAGCCGTGGGCGCCGGCCCGCAGCGCCTGTACGACGTACTCCTCGTCGTCGAACGTCGTCAGCATCACCACCCTGCACTCCGGCGCCCGGCCCCGCAGGACGGCCACCGCTTCGACCCCGTCCATCTCCGGCATCCGTACATCCATGAGCACGACGTCCGGGACCAGTTCGAGCGTTTTCGCCACGGCGTCCCGGCCGTCCACGGCCGTGCCCACGACCACGATGCCCGGCCGGATGGAGAGCAGGGAGGCGATGCCGTCCCGGATGAGCCGCTGGTCGTCCACCACCAGCACCCGTACCGGCGGCGCCGGCTCGTGGTCGTCCATACTCATCTCTCCTCGGCCTTCCCGCGCGGAACGGTCACCGTCAGCCGCGTACCGGAGTCCGGACCGCTGTCGATGTCCACGCTCCCCGCCACCAGTTGCACCCGCTCCTTCATCCCGAGCAGCCCGAACCCGGTGACGGTCGCGTCCCGCGCGAAGCCGCGGCCGTCGTCGGTCACTTCCAGCCGCGCGGCGTCCTCGGCCAGGCGGACCGTGACCGTCACCCGTGTGGCCCGCGCATGGCGGCGCGCGTTGGTCACGCCCTCCTGCGCGGCCCGGTACAGGGCGGTCAGCTCGGCCGTGCCGTAGCCGTCCTCATCGCCGCTCACCTCGACGGTGACCCGCGGCGATGCCGTACCGCTGTGTGCCAGGCCGGCCAGCGCGGCCGCCAGCGTGGGGTGCGCCGACTCGTCCCGCAGCGCGCGAACCGACTGCCGGACGTCGCCCAGCGCGAGTCGCACCGAATGCCTCGCCTCGTTCAGGGCCCGCCGGGCCGCGTCGGGGTCCAGATCTCGGAAGTCCGAGGCCATCTCCAACTGGACGGACATCGCCGTGAGATGGTGGCCGAGGCTGTCGTGGATGTCCCGGGCCAGCCGGTTGCGCTCGGCGGCGGCGGACAGCTCGGCGACCTGCGCGGCGTAGGCCTCCAGTTCGCGCCGGGCGCGCTGTTCGCCGACGGCCACGGCGGCCATCGAGATCGCCAGCACCAGTCCGACGGAGAGCATCAGCAGGTCGGACACGCGCTCCAGGTCGCGATACCAGCCGGGTGCGGTCAGCACGTACGCGATGAGCGGCCCGGCCAGGCACAGCGCGCCCAGCGCGATCGCCGTCGTGCGGCCGAAGGCGAAGTAGGCCGTGAACGGCAGCAGCACGAACAGCACTTGGGACAGGCCCGAGGAGTCGAGGAACACGACCGCGCCGATCAGCCCGCACCGGGCCAGCAGCAGCGGCACCCGCGCCGCGGGCCGGTGGCGTCCCGCCGCTTCCAGAGCGAACAGCGCCCCGAGCGCGGCCACAAAACCCGACACCCGCCAGGCCGCCGGTCCAGGGTCGTCGCCCAGGCCGGCCACCGCGTAGTACACACCGCCGACGAGCACCGCGCCGTACAGCAGCGGCGCCACCCACCGCACGGGCCCATACGCCACCATGCGCACCCCCTCAACCCGCTGCAGCCAGGCTAAGCGTCGCCCAAGCCGAACACGACCGCCGAGGGACATCGGCGCGAAACTCCAGCCGGTTCGGGCCGATCGGCACATGCCGAACGGCCCAACGCGGCCCGTAGAACGGTGACTTCCGGCTCCGGACGGCCGACGTCCCACACCTCCCGCCACCTGCTCGCCGCTCCCTACGGTGACGGCCCTGACCCACTGTCCGAGCCAGACCGAGAACCCGGAGCGGCCTCATGTCCTCATCCATCACCTCACCGACACCGACACTGGCATCGACATCGGCATTTACGTTCCGTGCCGGCGCCCTGTGCGGGCTGCTGTCCGGCCTGCTGATCGCCCTGCCCGGGCTGGTCGAGGCGTTCACCGGGGAGACCTCCGCGACCAGCGTCCCTCTCGCCCTCTCCACTGCGTTCGCGCTGCCGCTGCTCACCGCGCTGCACCGGCGGCAGGGCCCGGTCGGTGGGCGCTTCGGGGAGGTCGCCCACGCCGTGAACCTCGTCGGGCTCGGTCTGTTCGGCGGTGCCGCGTTCGCCGCGAACCTCGTGCTGTTCTACTTCGACGACGACGTCATCGAAGAGACCCTGACCGGGCCCACGATCCCCGCACTCATCGGCTCTGCCGCGGTCTTCGCTGTGGGCTGCGCCCTGTTCGGAGCCGCGATGATCCGGGCCCGCGTCCTGCCGAGGATCCCCTCGTGGGGGTACGCCGTCGTCCTGCCGCTGTTCGCGTTCCTGACCTCGCTGCCCGACTCCCTGCTCAACAGTGCGCTGCACGTCCTGGTCGGCGTCATCGTGATGTGGCTCGCGGCCGCACTGTGGCGGACAGCCGGAGGTAGCGAGCACCCCGCGGGCGTGATGGGTGCCTATCGCTGATCCGGCGGCAGTTCCGCGAGGAGATCGACGCTGGTCAGTTCCGCGAGGCGGGTGGCGATCCGCGTGAGGGGGAGGCGCAGCCGGTCGAGGTCCGTGCGCATCTCGGCGGCCCGGTCCCAGGTGTGCTCATGCGCCGTAGGACTGGTGCCGTCGGGGCGTCGGGCCTCGTGCTGTTGGAGGGCGGGGTGCCAGTACGAGAGGAAGGGGCGGAGGTGCTCGTTCGCCAGGGCGGCGGCGATGTGGGGCAGGACGAGCGGTGCCGCGGTCTCGGCGGCGACCCGGTGGAGTACCTCCCGGGTGGTGCTGAAGAGGACGTGCAGCGAAGTGAGGGCTTCGCGCAACGAGCCCTGGTCCGGGGCGAGTGGCTGGACGCCGACGCGGGTGACCAGTTCGATCTGGAGGTCAAAGGCCGCGGCGCGCTCGACGGGCCCCGGACCGCGACGCTTGGCCGACGGACCGGTGAGGGTCTGAGTGGTGGGAAGCGGGGGAGGGGCGGTCGTGGCGGGGACGGCGGCCAGGGTGTGCAGGAGCAGCCGGCGGAGATCCTCCTGTCGGGCGGTGTCGGCGTCGTGTCGCCGCACGGCGCGGGCGAGCAACGGGTGGATGGTCCACGTACGCGACAGGCCAGGATCCGGGGGCAGTGCGCCGGAGCCGAGCAGGGACTCGACGGCTTCCGCCACCAGGGGACCGGCTTCCCAGGGATCGTACGGAGAGACTGCCGAGAGCACGTTCTCCAGGGTGGACTGGTGCAGTGGTGCCGGGCAGGCCAGCGCGAGCAGACGCAGGACGTCGTCGACCGGACCGTGCCCGGTCAGCGGGCGGGTGAGGAGGGACACCGCGAGCCGCCCGTTGGTCCGGTCGCGGGGCGGCGAACCGGTGAGCACATCGACTCCTGGAGCATGAAGCCTGTCGCGCGCATGGCCGAAGCCGGTCGATGCCGCAAGGTCGGCGAGTACGTCGAGCGCGTGCGGATGGCCGCCGACATCGTGGACCAGGGCGAGGGCGGCCTGCTGCTCGGAATCGTCGTCGGGAGTGCGTCGCGAGGTGATCAGAGGGAGTCCGTCGCCGTCCGGAAGCGGGCCTACGTCGATGGGCTCGGCGAACGCGGTGTAGTGCAGGGAGCGCGTGGTGACGAGCGTGGCGGCGAGCAGATGGGGTCCGAGCAGCTGGTGGAACTGGCTGTCGGTCAGTCCGTCCGGGACCCCGTCCACGACCCACAGGCACGGGGCGTTCTGCTCGCCGAGGTGAACGGCGAGCCGGCTGAGCAGCCGCGAGAGCGAGGTGATCGATGTGTCGGACACATCGATGCCTAGAGCCGCCAGAACGATGGCCACCTGGTCGGCATAGGCATCCATGGCACGGGCCACGGCACCGGGGCCCTCGGGCTGCTCGGCATGCAAATCGAACCAGAAGACGCCGCCGGGAAAGGCGGAGCTGAAGCGCAGCGCGTATTCCTGCGCGAGGAGGGACTTGCCGATACCGGGCATGCCCCGCAGCTGCGCGGTGCGGCCACTGCCGGCCTGGGACACGAGCGGTGCCTGGTGGCGGTGCAGGGCTGTGTGGATCCGCCACTGCTCGGGGAGCCGGCCGGTGAAGCGGGCCGAGCCGGTGCGCGCGGGAGCGGGGAGCCACGGGACGACGGGGGAGGCGGTGTGGACCCCCATGGGCTCGGAGAGTCCGGCCACATGGTCGTGTACGCGGGTGGCGAGCCGGTTCGCTTCCTCGGCTCCGGCGCGCCAGGGCCAGTAACGGGCATCCCGGAGTTCGACCGGGTGGATGTGGTCGGCGGTCGGCTCGGGATTGACCACGAGGATACGTCGACGGGGGTCGCCCTCTCGCTGGCCCGCCAGGTAGGCGTAGGTGAGTTCCCACTGGCAGGCACGGCGCCGCGGGTAGTCGGACGAGTACAGGGCCAGCAGCACCTTGGCGCGTGCCAGTGCCCTGGTGATGGTGGTGGTGATCGAAGTGAAGTCCTCCACGGCGGTGTCGTCGACGAACACCCTCAGCCCCTGCGCGCGCAGAGCGACGACCACTGCCTCGGCCTGATCGGTTGCGGAGCGGCTGTAACTGACGAACACGTCCCATTCGGAGGGGAGCCGCTCGGGCGAGGCGCTCACGAACACGGACTCCCTCTCCTGCCCTCAGCGCGTCTCCGAGCCGTCTGCACCCGTGACGGGATCAGCCCCGAATACAGCGGGGGGGGGGTGCCGAATGCGGGGGACGCAAAGGTGCACGACGGCTCTTTCCGCGGCGTCGCGCTGGTCGGCCGTGTAGGGATCACCGCCCCATCATCCGTCATCTGTCATCCCTGCGTGATCCGTCGTCCGTGGCGTCGCCAGCGGGATTGGGGCCGGCAGGGGACGCCCCGTCCGTCGTGCCCGTCGTGCCCGTCGTGCCCGTCGTGCCTGTCGTGGTGGGGCGTTGTGCGGGCAGGGGGCGTACGGAGTCGGGCGCCGGCTGACTCGTACGGCGCGCCGACGGGCGCAGGTGACGCTCGGGATCGCGGAGTCCCGCGATCTCGCCGAGAGCCACGAAGTAGGGGCGCAGGTTCTGTTGCAGGGTACGCAGCTCCTGGCGGAAGAGCGCGTTGTCGGGCCAGGCAGACTCGTCCAGGTCGGGGTGTGCCTGCTCGAAGGCCTGGAGCCGGGGGTGCCACTCGGCCAGAAAGGGAGCCAGCTCGAAGTTGAGGATGTCCAGGACCAGTTCGTGCACCGAGTCGCCATGTGGCGGAGGGGGCGGTGCCCCACCCGACTCCAGGGGCTCCCGGTACAGGTCGAACAGCGTCTTGAGCGACGTGAGCGCCTCGCGCAGGTTGCCGCTGCCGTCCTCCAGCGGTCGGGTGGCGATACGGGTCGCGGCCTGGAAGAACATCCGCTGGGCTGCCTGGCGCATGTCGGTGTTCGCCTTGAACGTCATTTCGCTGCCCGGCAGGACGAGACGGACTTCGGTCAACTGCACGGAACGGCGGTACAGGTCGGCACCGAGGGCCGCGGCAACGCCCAGCAGGCCTCCGACCGTCACGGACAGACTCTGCCCGCCTGTCTGGCTGAGCGAGTAGGCGACGATGCCGGCGACGGCCCCGAGCACCCCCGCCAACACGGCCCGTGCCCCCGCACGCAGCACGTTTCGCCACCGCACCGACGCGGTCCCGCCGTCCATCATGACCCCTCCCGTTCCCCGCCCCGCCCAGGCCGGTTCCCGCCCGCCCAGCAGACGTACGCCGTACGACGCTCGCGGCATGCGCCCGTCCACGATAGTGATCAACACCGTTGCCGCGCACGGCCCCCGACACGCTCACCACATCGCGGTAGGCCCACGGCGGAGAACGGCCCTGGTCGGCGGAGGGGGTGGGGGCTGTTGCGGGAACTTGTGACACTTGCACGTGCAAGTGTCACAAGTTCCCGCAACAGGGTGCCCGCAGGTGGGTCCTCGCGGCGGCACCAGCACCCCTGCCAGCTGGCCAACAGTGCGGCCTCGGCCATCGGCTTGCCCTCGGCGTCGAGGCCGCTGATGCCGTCGAGGAACGGGTGCGCTGAAGCCTCGCGGCCGGGTGTGGTCGTACGCCTTCAGGCTGTACGAGCTGATCGCGCGGGGCGTGCGGGTGGAGCCGAGCCGCGCGGCGTCCGCGAGGGCCGAGGGTATGGGCTCGAGGGCATGCGCTTCACCTGAGGCTGCGTCAGCTCATGTCGAAGCAGGCCCGAGCCTGGTCGAAGCGACGGGCGGCCAGGTCGTCCCGGCGGATCACCCAGTCGACGATGCCCAGGTCACCTTCCGTCAGGTCCTCGCCGCCGATTTCGGCGAGCAGCACCCAGTCGCCCGGGCCGTGGTCGTAGTCCGTGGTGGGATCCGCGTTCCAGACCCAGGGGTAGCCGCCCACCTGCACCGATCCGTCCGCCTGCATCTCGTCGCAGGTCTCCCACCACACCTCGCCCAGGTCGCCGGCGTGCGGGAACTCCTCGGTTTCGTAGCCGCGGTTGGGCAGCGAGGGCTCGATCATCAGATGGAGATCTTGGGTGGGGAGGACCCGAGGCGGGTACTCGCCGTCCGGCCCGCGTTCGGAGACGGGCGTGCCGACCGGGACGTAGACGAGCCGGGACCATGCGCGGCCGCTCCACGGGTCCTCCGTGGACGCGAAGAAGAGCAGCGTGCCGTCCTTCGGGAGCGGGAGGTCCGTCGCGCCGGGCGGGATGGCCGCGAGGTCGACCGAGGCGAGGAACGGCAGGCGAGGAACGGGTTCGTCCTTGGGCATCGGCGGCAGCCCGCCGAGCCGTCCGGCTACCGGGCTGCCCGGAGGCGCCTCACCGGCGGTGCCCAGCTTCGCGCAGGGACGGACCGTACCGAGCCACCGCTCGACCTCGTCCTCCGGTAAGTCACGGCTGCGGGCTTCTTTGCGGAACGGGTCCATCGATCTCATGCCGCAGAGTATGTCAGCGGCGATCATGCCCACCTGCCCCGATGAAGCGAACCGATCGCGGGCCCGACGACCGACGCCGCCCCGATCGACCCGCCCGCACTGGCGGGCGTTTCACGACACCAGTGGGTCAGGTGGCGGGACGAGCGCTCCACGCGTTCTGGAGAGCCGGCTGCACGTCTTCCCCGAGAACGGCGTGCGTCGTCCCGCCCGGCAGGGTGGGCAGCTCAGCCCAGTGAGTCACGGTTTCATCAGAGCCGAGGCCGTAGGGGAAAAGGACAAACCCGTCGGAGTCGACGAAGCAGTCCCTGTGCTGTACCCCGTCCTCACTGAAATGCCGATTCTTGAACACCATTGGCCTTACGAGCCAAAATTCCTCACCCAACGCCGTATCGGACTCGGTGGCGCTGTCAGCCGGATACCGGCCCGTGGTCGCCGCTGCCACCGGTGCACCACTCGGAGGCAACCCCTCACGTGCGTCAACCCACGTCACCACGGTGTTCAGATGCGTCATCTCCACCTTCACCTAAGCACTCGGCACATCGTCTTCTGGCCCTGAGCCGGAACATCAGCAAGTGCACTGACCCGACCTAGGCATCTAGCAAGACGGACTGACGCTCACGAGGGTTGCTCGAGCCGGAACGACCACGGCACCAAACGATCCACGCCCACCTCCCTCCCCTCCGTCCTCCCTCTGTCCTCCAGAGTGAGCCGGTGTCGGCGGACGTGGTTCGACCGGGGGGCCGCGCCGATCTCTAGGCTTCCTTGACGACGTGCCGCGTTCCTCAAGGCCCATCCCGGCAGTGATGCTGTGCGGGGGCGGCCGTGTCCACCGGGCGCACTCTGTGACGAGCCGCTGTCGGACCGCGGTCTCAAGGTAGGGGAGGCGGCTGGTGGCGGTGGGTGCGGCGACGCGGACTCGGTGGTTGTGGCTGGCCGCCCACCCCACCCGCGGCGTCGCCTTGGCTTTCGCGGTCGTCGTCACTCTGGGCACGGTCGGCCTGAGCACCGGCATCACCGGCGGCCTTCCCGCGGCGGGCCAACTCACCATCATCGCTTTGATGTTCATCGGCCGCGTGGGCCCGATCACCCTAGCCAGCGCCCTCGCACTCCGCCGACGAGACCGCAGACACACCCTGCCCGAGGAACGCCCCGTCATCGGCTGACACCACAATCGCGGAGAGCATCGCGAACACCGTGTCCCCGAATAGTCCACGGACGCCGACACAGGGCCGCTCAGCGCTGCATACGGCTCCACACACGCAAAGACCCCGCACACAGCGAACACGCTGGTCACGGGGTCTTCAGGCACCTCAGAAAGGGTGCCCCCGGCAGGATTCGAACCTGCGCACACGGCTCCGGAGGCCGTTGCTCTATCCCCTGAGCTACGGGGGCGTGTCGGGCGCTGTGTGTGCGGCGACGGGTAGAACCCTACCAGCTCTTTCGGGGGGTTCAGGAACCGGTTTTGGGGTGGGGGTGCGGGCTCGCGGGCGGGGTGGAAGTGGGGAAAAGCCGGACGCGGGCGGGGGTGCGGACCTAGTCTCGAGTTGTGCCAGGCGCGTCGGGTCGGGTGCTTGTTGTGGACGACAACAAGGTCATCCGGCAGTTGATCAGGGTCAACCTCGAGCTGGAGGGCTTCGAGGTCGTGACCGCGGCTGATGGTGCCGAGTGTCTGGATGTCGTTCATCACGTGCGACCCGATGTCGTCACCCTTGACGTGGTGATGCCCAGGCTTGACGGGCTCCGCACCGCCTCCCGGCTCCGTGCCGATCCGCGGACCCGGAATCTGCCCCTCGCCGTCGTCAGCGCCTGTTCGCAGTACGAGGTCGAGAGCGGGCTCGATGTGGGGGTGGACGCCTTTCTGGCCAAGCCCTTCGAGCCTGCCGAACTCGTGCAAGTCGTACGGCAGTTGATGGAGCGGCGCGGTGGTGGGCGGCAAGGCGGGGGAGCGTCCCTCGGGAGTCCGCTCGGGCCTTCGGGACCCACCGGCGGGACCGAGCGCGTGGAGCGTGCGGGGCGCGCCGGCGGTTGAGGAGGAACTGAGACGGAGGGTGACGGTTCGGCCCTGGCGGGTCGGCGCCCCACGAATCCGTACGCTGCCCCCCTGGTCCAGCACCTTCCACATCCCCCCGTCCACATCCCGGACCCTCCCCAAATCAGCTCGCTTGCCCACCCCCCTCCTCCCATACGCTTGTCCCCGTGACCCCCGTCGAGCTCTCCCGTACCGTCCTGTGCGCCGTGCGCCGCGCTGTGGACGCCGGTGAGCTCAGTGTGGCCGTACCCGCGCGGGCCGTGGTGGCGCCGCCAGGGCCCGGGGGATGCGGTGACTACGCCACGAATGTGGCCCTGCAGCTGGCCCGGCCCGCCGGGCGTCTGCCACGTCACGTCGCCGAGATCCTGCGGCCGCTCATCACTGAGGCCGAGGGCGTCGCACGCGTCGAGATCACCGGGCCCGGCTTCCTCAACATCACGCTCGACGGGGGAGCGGAGGCCCTGGTCAGGGACATCCTGCGGCGCGGCCCTCGGTACGGGCACGCCGAGGAGCCGAGCGGGCAGGTCGTGCAGCTGCACCATCCCTGCGATGTGCGGGCAGCGGTCACTGGGCAGGTGCTCGCCCGCATCCTCCGCTCACAGGGCGCCCTCGTCCACACGTCCTGCGAGACCGAGCCGGACCCCGCATGGGCCGAACCCCTCGGCGTGACCGTCGACAGCCACAGCCGACCCGGCACTCCCGCCCCCTTCGACGTGAACCCCCGTCCGGTACCGGCACCCGAGGCCCCCACCCTCCTCGACGTGCCCCTCCGCCCGGTACCGGCCCCCGAGGCGTCCGCCCCCCTCGCCGTGACCGTCGACACCCACAGCCGCCCCGGCTCTCCTGCCCGCGTCGACGTGACCCCCCGCCCCGCACCGGCCCCCGAGGCCCCCACCCCCCTCGACATAACCCTCCACCCCACACCCGCCCCCAACGACCCCACCCCCCTAGGCCCCGACGCCGCCCGCTGGGCCCTTCTCCACCCCGCCCCCCACGACCGGCCCCGTATCACCGCCGACCACCTCGTGCAGCGCGAGAGCAACCCCCTCTTCCGGGTCCGTTACGCACACGCCCGCGCCCGAGCCCTCAGCCGCAACGCCGCTGACCTGGGCTTCGACAGCGCCCCCAGCGACGTACGCCCAGAACGCCCAGAACGCTCAGAACACCCCGACAACCCGCGCCACCCCGACAACCCTCACCACCCCGACCACGCGGGCCCACCCCCCCTCCTCACCGCCCTAGCCGCCTACCCCCCGGCCCTCGCTACCGCAGCAACCCGCCACGCCCCCGACCACCTGGCCCGCCACCTCGTCGTCATCGCCGACGCCTTCCTCCGCTACCAGGAGGTCACCCGTGTCCTCCCCCTCGGCGACGAGAAACCCTCGGCCGCCCACCGGGCCCGGCTGGCGCTTGCCGAAGCCGCCGGGACGGTGCTGGCCGGCGGCCTGACCCTGCTCGGCATCGACGCACCCGAACACCTCTGAGAGAGCCGAAGAAAGACAAGTCATGAGCCGTTCCGCACACCCCGCCGGGCCCCGTCACGCCGATGTTCTGCCCGAGGGGCACTACACCGCCCCGCCCACCGACCTCAACGCCCTGGACTCCAAGGTCTGGGCGCAGACCGTCACCCGTACGACCGACGGAGTCGTCAGCGTGGGCGGTATCGATGTGAAGAAGCTCGCCGAGGAGTTCGGCACCCCGGCGTACTTCATCGACGAGGCCGACTTCCGTGCGCGGGCGCGCGCCTGGCGTACCGCCTTCGGGGACGACGCCGATGTCTTCTACGCAGGCAAGGCGTTCCTGTCGCGCGCCGTCGTGCGCTGGTTGCACGAGGAGGGGCTCAACCTCGACGTCTGTTCCGGCGGCGAACTCACCACCGCCCTCTCCGCCGGCATGCCCGCAGACCGCATCGCCTTCCACGGCAACAACAAGTCCACCGAGGAAATCACCGAGGCCATCAGCCGTGGCGTGGGGCGCATCGTCCTCGACTCCTTCCAGGAGATCGTCCGCGTCGCGCACATCGCCGAGTCGCTCGGCAGGCGGCAGCGCGTGCAGATCCGGGTGACGGTCGGCGTCGAGGCGCACACGCACGAGTTCATCGCCACGGCCCACGAGGACCAGAAGTTCGGCATCGGGCTCGCGGACGGGCAGGCCGCCGAGGCCGTACGGCGGGCCCTCGCGCTCGACGGACTCGAACTCATCGGGATTCACAGCCACATCGGCTCGCAGATCTTCGACATGGCCGGTTTCGAGGTCGCCGCCCGCCGGGTGGTCAAGCTGCTCGCCGAGATCCGCGACGAGCACGGCGTCGAGCTGCCCGAGATCGACCTCGGCGGCGGCCTCGGCATCGCCTACACCAGCGAGGACGACCCGAGCGAGCCGCACGAGATCGCCAAGGCGCTGCACGAGATCGTCACGCGCGAGTGCGAGTCCGCGAAGCTCCGCACCCCCCGCATCTCCGTCGAGCCGGGGCGCGCCATTGTCGGGCCGACGGCCTTCACCTTGTACGAGGTCGGCACCATCAAGCCGCTCGACGGACTGCGTACGTACGTCTCCGTCGACGGCGGCATGTCCGACAACATCCGCACCGCGCTGTACGACGCCGAGTACACCGTCTCCCTTGTCTCCCGCGTGAGCGACGCCGAACCCATGCTCGTACGCGTCGTCGGCAAGCACTGCGAGAGCGGCGACATCGTCGTACGCGACGCCTTCCTGCCCGCCGATCTCGCGCCCGGGGACCTCATCGCCGTGCCGGCCACGGGGGCGTACTGCCGCTCCATGGCCAGCAACTACAACCACGCGCTGCGCCCGCCCGTCGTCGCGGTCCGGGACGGCGAGGCCCGGGTGATCGTCCGCCGGGAGACGGAGGAGGACCTGCTGCGTCTCGATGTCGGATGAGCCACTGACGTACGCAGCCGGATGACCTGCTGACGTACGCGGACAACCGGCGGAAGATCTCCTGTGATCGGCCGCCGGAGAAATGAAATAGACATCTCACGATCCGGACATGGCATAGAAAGTCCCGTCTGGTAAGTGAGACTGGATCCACCGTGACGGTAAGAGGAAACGAGGTCGGATGATGCGTACGCGTCCGCTGAAGGTGGCGCTGCTGGGCTGTGGTGTTGTCGGCTCAGAGGTGGCGCGCATCATGACGACGCACGCCGACGACCTCGCCGCCCGTATCGGAGCCCCCGTCGAGCTGGCGGGCGTCGCCGTCCGGCGGCCCGACAAGGTTCGGGTGGGCATCCCGGCCGAGCTCATCACCACCGACGCCACCGCCCTCGTCAAACGCGGGGACATCGACGTGGTCGTCGAGCTCATCGGCGGTATCGAGCCCGCCCGCTCCCTCATCACCACCGCCTTCGAGCACGGCGCCTCCGTCGTCTCCGCGAACAAGGCACTCCTCGCGCAGGACGGCGCGGGCCTGCACGCCATCGCCGAGGAGCAGACCAAGGACCTCTATTACGAGGCCGCCGTCGCCGGTGCCATCCCGCTGATCCGGCCGCTGCGCGAGTCCCTCGCCGGCGACAAGGTCAACCGCGTGCTCGGCATCGTCAACGGCACCACCAACTTCATCCTCGACAAGATGGATTCGACCGGCGCCGGCTACCAGGAGGCCCTCGACGAGGCCTCCGCGCTCGGATACGCGGAAGCCGATCCCACCGCGGACGTCGAAGGCTTCGACGCCGCCGCCAAGGCCGCGATCCTCGCCGGAATCGCCTTCCACACGCGCGTGCGGCTCGACGACGTGTACCGCGAGGGCATGACCGAGGTCACCGCCGCCGACTTCGCCTCGGCGAAGGGGATGGGCTGCACCATCAAGCTGCTCGCCATCTGTGAACGGGCCGCCGACGGAGGGTCCGTCACCGCGCGCGTGCACCCCGCGATGATTCCGCTGGCCCACCCGCTCGCCTCCGTGCGCGGCGCGTACAACGCCGTGTTCGTCGAGTCGGACGCCGCGGGCCAGTTGATGTTCTACGGTCCCGGCGCGGGCGGTGCGCCGACCGCCTCCGCGGTCCTCGGCGACCTCGTGGCCGTCTGCCGCAACCGGCTCAGCGGCGCCACCGGACCCGGCGCCTCCGCGTACACCCAGCTGCCCGTCTCACCGATGGGTGAGGTCGTCACGCGATACCACATCAGTCTCGATGTGGCGGACAAACCGGGTGTTCTCGCCCAGGTCGCGACCGTTTTCGCCGAGCACGGCGTTTCGATCGATACGGTTCGCCAGCAGGGCAAGGACGGCGAGGCTTCTCTGGTCGTCGTCACCCACCACGCGTCCGACGCCTCCCTGAACGGGACCGTCGAGGCGCTGCGCAACCTCGACACCGTGCGGGGTGTCGCCAGCATCATGCGGGTTGAAGGAGAGTAACCAGCAATGACCCACCAATGGCGCGGAATCATCGAGGAGTACCGGGACCGGCTGCCGGTATCCGACAGCACGCCGGTCGTGACGCTCCGTGAGGGCGGTACGCCGCTCGTGCCCGCGCAGGTGCTCTCCGAGCGCACGGGCTGTGAGGTTCACCTCAAGGTCGAGGGCGCGAACCCCACCGGGTCCTTCAAGGACCGCGGGATGACCATGGCCATCACCCGGGCCAAGGAAGAGGGCGCGAAGGCCGTCATCTGCGCCTCGACGGGGAACACGTCGGCTTCTGCCGCCGCGTATGCCGTACGGGCCGGAATGGTCTCCGCCGTGCTCGTCCCGCAGGGCAAGATCGCGCTCGGCAAGATGGGCCAGGCGCTCGTGCACGGCGCGAAGATCCTCCAGGTCGACGGGAACTTCGACGACTGCCTCACGCTCGCGCGCAATCTGTCCGACAACTACCCCGTGGCGCTGGTGAATTCAGTCAACCCGGTGCGTATCGAGGGCCAGAAGACAGCCGCGTTCGAAATCGTGGACATGCTGGGTGACGCACCCGACATTCACGTCCTGCCAGTGGGCAACGCGGGCAATATCACGGCCTATTGGAAGGGCTACACGGAGTACGCGGCCGACGGAGTCGCGCAGCAAACCCCTCGAATGTGGGGTTTCCAGGCCTCCGGTTCCGCCCCGATCGTGCGCGGAGAGGTGGTCAAGGATCCGTCGACCATCGCCACCGCGATCCGTATCGGCAACCCGGCCTCGTGGAAGCTCGCACTGGCCGCGCGGGACGAATCGGGCGGTTTCATCGACGAAGTGACGGACCGTGAGATTCTGCGCGCCTACCGGCTGTTGGCCTCCCAGGAGGGCGTCTTCGTCGAGCCCGCCTCCGCCGCGTCCGTCGCCGGCCTGCTGAAGGCCGCCGAGCAGGGCAAGGTCGACCCGGGCCAGCGCATCGTCTGCACGGTGACCGGAAACGGCCTCAAGGATCCGGACTGGGCCGTCGCGGGCGCCCCGCAGCCCGTCACGGTCCCGGTCGACGCGGCAACGGCGGCGGAGCGCTTGGGCCTCGCGTAAGCGCGGCGCTCGGCTTCGCCGGCCTGCAAATCCTGACAGGGGGTGCACAAGGGGCTTACGACACGCATCGTGCGCCTCCCGTGCGCCCTATGTCGCCACGGAACCTTCCTTCGATAGGCTGTACGTAACCCGCCCGCCGCATATGCCGCGGTGCCGCGCCGTCTCTGCGGCCGCCGGGTCTTCCGTGATCTTCCGTTCGTCTCGCAGGATTTCGACACATCTCGACAATCTCGCAGCTCAAGCTCAAGGAGAGTCATCGAGCGATGGCCGGTCCAGCGTTCCGCGCCGCCGCCGTCCGGGTGCGCGTCCCCGCCACCAGCGCCAACCTCGGCCCGGGCTTCGACGCCCTCGGCCTGTCGCTGGGGCTCTACGACGACGTGGTCGTCCGGGTGGCCGACTCCGGACTGCACATCGACATCGCAGGTGAGGGCAGCGAGACACTCCCGCGTGACGAGACTCACCTTCTCGTACGTTCCCTCCGTACCGCCTTCGATCTACTGGGCGGACAGCCGCGCGGACTCGAGATCGTCTGCGCGAACCGCATCCCGCACGGCCGTGGCCTCGGCTCCTCGTCCGCCGCGATCTGCGCGGGCATCGTCACCGCGCGAGCCGTGACCATAGGCGGCGACGCAAAGCTCGACGACGAGGCGCTTCTCGAACTCGCCACCGAGATCGAGGGCCACCCCGACAACGTCGCGGCCTGCCTGCTCGGCGGTTTCACGCTGTCCTGGATGGAGAGCGGTGCCGCGCGCGCCATCAGGATGGATCCCGCCGAATCCATCGTTCCGGTGGTTTTCGTACCCGGAAAGCCCGTCCTCACCGAGACCGCCCGCGGACTGCTGCCGCGCACCGTGCCGCACGTCGACGCCGCCGCCAACGCGGGCCGCGCCGCCCTGCTCGTAGAGGCCCTTACGAGGCGCCCCGAGCTGCTGCTGCCCGCCACCGAGGACCGACTGCACCAGGAGTACCGGGCCCCGGCCATGCCGGAGAGCGCCGCCCTGGTGGAGCGGCTGCGGGCCGACGGAATCCCCGCCGTGATCTCCGGTGCGGGCCCCACCGTGCTCGCACTGGCCGACGAAGCCACCGCCGACAAGGTCTCCCGCCTGGCCGGCGAGGGCTGGGCGGCCAACCGGCTGAGCCTCGATGCCCAGGGAGCGAGCGTGCTGCCGCTTGCCACCTGACACGGTTGCCGGATTTGGAGAGGGGGAATGTTTGTTGGATCCGGTAGTGTTAATCTCAAGTCTGCACCCGACCCCACCATGGCGAGGTGCTTCGTGTCCCCGTCCGGGACAGACCTCTTTCCGGGAGCCTCCCAAACTGCTTTGTGCCACGCATTGGACGCTATGCGCTGAGCAGTCCTGAGCACGCTCCGGAACCGGCGTGACCGAGCCGGCCGACACCGCACCTCAGTGTCACGGCACCCGGAAACGCCATCACCAGATATGCCCTCCGCCTTTTTGGCGGACCACCGCCCCGGCACGGTCCACATCACAGGACCGAAGCCGGACAGCACAACCGGTCGCCGAGCCAGACAGGCCGACGTCCGCTCCAGGGAAGGACCCTTCGTGAGCGACACCACCGATCTGATGGGCGCACGTGTCGAGGAGACCGCTGCCGCGCCCGCCACGGACGCCTCCGCCGCGCCTGCCACCGGTGCTTCAGGCTCCCGTCGGCGCCGCGGCAGCGGCCTTGAGGGCATGGTGCTGGCCGAGCTGCAGCAGGTCGCATCCGGCCTCGGCATCAGGGGCACCGCGCGCATGCGCAAGAGCCAGCTGATCGAGGTCATCAAAGAGGCGCAGGCAGGAGGGGGCGCCCCGGCGAAGACCGCCGAGGCAGCCACCGAGACCAAGCCGAAGCGCCGGACCACCTCGAAGGCTCGTACGGGGGACGACTCCGCAGCGCCCGCCGAGAAGAGCGAGAAGAAGGCCGACAGCGCGGGCAAGGCAGACAAGGCCGAGAAGGCTGAAAAGGCCGTGGCCCAGCAGCAGATCGAGATTCCCGGGCAGCCGGCCAGTGATGATGCTCCGGCCGAGCGTCGCCGTCGTCGGGCCACCGCCGATGCGGGCAGCCCCGAGACGGTCACCGCCGAGGCGAAGAGCGAGCCGAAGACCGAGGCTCCCGCTCAGGCCCAGCCCCAGGGCGAGGCCAGGACCGACTCCGGTGACCAGGGTGGCGAGGGCCGCCAGGGCCGCCAGGGCCGCGACCGGGGCAACCGTGACCGCGACCGGGGCGACCGAGGCGGTCGGGACCGGGACCGCGGCCGCGGCAAGGGCGACGACCAGCAGGGCGGCGGCAACCAGCAGCGCGGCCAGCAGCAGGGCGGCGGCCGTCAGGACCGCCAGGACCGTCAGCAGCAGGACGATGACGACTTCGAGGGCGGCCGTCGCGGCCGTCGCGGTCGCTACCGGGACCGCCGTGGCCGCCGTGGCCGCGACGAGATCGCCGAGCCGCAGGTCGCCGAGGACGATGTCCTGATCCCCGTCGCGGGCATCCTGGACATCCTCGACAACTACGCGTTCATCCGTACGTCCGGCTACCTGCCCGGTCCGAACGACGTGTACGTCTCCCTCGCCCAGGTCCGCAAGAACGGTCTGCGCAAGGGCGACCACGTCACGGGCGCGGTCCGGCAGCCGAAGGAGGGTGAGCGCCGCGAGAAGTTCAACGCGCTCGTCCGGCTCGACTCCGTCAACGGCATGGCGCCCGAACTCGGCCGTGGCCGCCCGGAGTTCAACAAGCTGACGCCGCTGTACCCGCAGGACCGGATCCGTCTCGAGACCGACCCGGCGGTGCTGACGACGCGGATCATCGACCTGGTCGCGCCGATCGGCAAGGGACAGCGTGGCCTGATCGTGGCCCCGCCGAAGACCGGCAAGACCATGATCCTGCAGGCGATCGCCAACGCGATCACCGTCAACAGCCCCGAGTGCCACCTGATGGTCGTCCTCGTCGACGAGCGTCCGGAAGAGGTCACCGACATGCAGCGGTCGGTGAAGGGCGAGGTCATCTCCTCGACCTTCGACCGTCCGGCCGAGGACCACACCACGGTCGCGGAGCTGGCCATCGAGCGCGCCAAGCGCCTGGTGGAACTGGGGCACGACGTGGTCGTACTGCTCGACTCGATCACGCGTCTGGGCCGTGCGTACAACCTCGCCGCCCCCGCCTCCGGCCGCATCCTGTCCGGTGGTGTCGACTCGACCGCGCTGTACCCGCCGAAGCGCTTCTTCGGTGCCGCGCGCAACATCGAGGACGGCGGATCTCTTACGATCCTGGCCACCGCGCTTGTCGAGACCGGCTCGCGGATGGACGAGGTGATCTTCGAGGAGTTCAAGGGCACCGGCAACATGGAGCTCAAGCTCGACCGGAAGCTCTCCGACAAGCGCATCTTCCCGGCGGTGGACGTGGACGCGTCCAGCACCCGTAAGGAAGAAATCCTGCTCGGCAACGACGAGTTGGGCGTCGTCTGGAAGCTGCGCCGGGTGCTGCACGCGCTCGACCAGCAGCAGGCGATCGAGCTGCTCCTGGACAAGATGAAGCAGACGAAGTCGAACGGCGAGTTCCTGCTGCAGATCCAGAAGACGACGCCGATGCCGGGCAACGGCAACGACTGACGTCAGCGTTTTCTGATCGCAAAAGGGGCTGCCCCCGTCACGTCCGTGACGGGGGCAGCCCCTTTTCGTAAGCCGTTTCGGCAGGGCGTTTGTACGTTCCTGAAGGCCCCCGGCGCGAGACCTTCGCCACACCTGTGAAGATCGCCACCCACCGTGAACAGGACGCAGACTTGGCCTGAAATCGCAGGTGAGCGGGCGGACTTCGTCCTCGTAGGTCACTGGTTGCTCACATTCGCCCACAGAGTGGTCACAGTGCGTTGTGCAACCCTTTTTTCGGTTTCAACGTCTGACGTGACGGGTCCTGACATACCAGTCATGACTGACGTGCCATGCCTGACCCTGCACACAGGGGGTAACCGACCGGACGAGGACTGAGGAGCACATGTCTGCCGAGAGCACGCCTGATTCCGGCAACGCGGAAGCCTCCGGCCCCGGCGGCCCGCGCCGCCGCGCCAAGGGCCGCCGCCGCAAGCCGCGCAGCACACGCGGCAAGGCCCTCTTCGTCACGGCCTGGGTCGCGGCGGGCGTCGTGGTCCTCGGCGGTACCGGACTCGGCTACATGTACTTCAGGCTCAACAACAACCTCGACAGCGTCGACATCAACCAGGCCCTCGGCACCGACCGGCCCCTGGACGTCGACAATGGCTCGCAGGACATCCTCGTACTCGGCTCCGACACCCGCTCCGGCAGCAACAAGAAGCTGGGCGGCGGTGTCGACGACGGTTCTGCCCGTGCGGACACGGCGATGATCGTGCACGTCTACAAGGGTCACAAGAAGGCCAGCGTGGTCTCCATACCCCGGGACACCCTCATAGAGCGGCCCGAGTGCACTGACACCGAGGGCAAGACCCATGAGGGCTCGTCGAGCGCGATGTTCAACTCCGCGTACTCCACCGGCGGCGCCGCCTGCGCGGTGAAGACCGTCGAGTCGGTGACCGGGATCCGTATGGACCACTACATGGAGGTCGACTTCAGCGGCTTCCAGAAGCTCATCGACGAGCTCGGTGGCGTCAAGGTCACCACGAAGAAGGACATCTCGGACCCGGACAGCCACCTGGATCTCAAGGCCGGCACCCATCAGCTCACCGGTGAGCAGGCCCTCGGTCTGGTCCGTACCCGGCACGGTGTCGGTGACGGCTCCGACCTCGGCCGCATCCAGCTCCAGCAGGCGTTCATCAAGGCACTGGTCGAGCAGGTCAAGGACATTGGCGTACTGACCAGCCCGAAGAAGCTGTGGGATCTCGCCGACACCGCGACGAACACGGTCACCACCGACTCGGACCTGGAGTCGGTCCAGGACCTGGCCTCGTTCGCCAACGGGCTCAAGGGCATCAGCTCCTCGAACATGACCATGGTGACGATGCCGGTCCAGTACGACCCGGCCGACGGCAACCGGGTCCTCATGCTGAAGTCGAAGGCCGACATGGTCTGGAAGGCCTTGAAGAACGACCGCCCGATTCCGAAGGCGGCCACGGAGGACACGGCCACGGGCAACGCGAAGGGCGTCGTCGGCTAAGGCTGACTTTCCCCCACCCCGCCCCTTCCCGTAACCAGGGGCTCCGCCCCTGCACCCCGCTGGGGGCTGCGCCCCCAGACCCCCATCGGCCTGAACGGCCTCGTCCTCAAATGCCGGACGGGCTGCTGGATGCCAGCCTGGAATAGAAGCGCCCCGCCCCCTGTTTTGGGGGATGACGCCAGTCAATGGCAGACTGGTACGTCGGCCCCGGTTCACGCTCCGCACCCCGCGGCAGCGACCCGGTGCCCTCCCGAAACTAGGAGACACCTTGAAGCGCGACATCCACCCCGAGTACGTCGAGACGCAGGTCAGCTGTACCTGCGGCGCGTCGTTCACCACCCGCAGCACGATCCAGAGCGGTTCCATCCGCGCTGAGGTCTGCTCCGAGTGCCACCCCTTCTACACGGGCAAGCAGAAGATCCTCGACACCGGTGGCCGTGTGGCCCGCTTCGAGGCCCGCTTCGGCAAGGCTGCCGCTGCCAAGAAGTAGCGACCTCACAGCGCCGGTCCTCGTTGTCCCCGCAAGGGGGCTTCGGGACCGGCGCTTTGCATGGTGCAGCCCCTTAAATTCGTACGTCATTGGAGCGGGAGATGTTCGAGGCGGTCGAGGAACTGATCGGCGAGCATGCCGATCTTGAGAAAAAGCTTTCCGACCCGTCGGTGCACGCGGATCAGGCGAACGCGCGCAGGCTCAACAAGCGCTACCACGAGCTGACCCCGATCATCGCGACGTACCGCTCCTGGAAGCAGACCGGCGACGACATCGAGACGGCCCGCGAACTGGGCGCCGACGACCCGGAGTTCGCGGCCGAGGTCAAGGAGCTGGAGAAGCATCGCGAGGAGCTCACCGAGAAGCTGCGGCTGCTGCTCGTCCCGCGCGACCCCAACGACGACAAGGACGTCATCCTCGAGATCAAGGCCGGCGCCGGAGGCGACGAGTCCGCGCTGTTCGCGGGCGACCTGCTGCGCATGTATCTGCGGTACGCGGAGCGCGTCGGCTGGAAGACCGAGATCATCGACGCCACCGAGTCCGAGCTCGGCGGCTACAAGGACGTCCAGGTCGCCGTGAAGACCAAGGGCGGCCAGGGCGCCACCGAGCCCGGCCAGGGTGTCTGGGCCCGCATGAAGTACGAGGGTGGCGTGCACCGCGTGCAGCGTGTGCCCTCGACCGAGTCCCAGGGCCGGATCCACACCTCCGCGGCCGGTGTCCTCGTGACCCCCGAAGCCGAGGACATCGACGTCGAGATCAACCCCAACGACCTGCGGATCGACGTCTACCGCTCCTCCGGCCCCGGCGGCCAGTCCGTCAACACCACCGACTCCGCGGTGCGCATCACGCACATTCCCACCGGAGTCGTCGCCTCCTGCCAGAACGAGAAGAGCCAGTTGCAGAACAAGGAGCAGGCGATGCGTATCCTGCGCTCCAGGCTTCTCGCGGCGGCCCAGGAGGAAGCGGAGAAGGAGGCGGCCGACGCCCGGCGCAGCCAGGTCCGTACCGTCGACCGCTCCGAGAAGATCCGAACGTACAACTATCCGGAGAACCGCATCTCGGACCACCGCGTCGGCTTCAAGGCGTACAACTTGGACCAGGTGCTCGACGGCGACCTCGACGCGGTGATCCAGGCCTGCGTGGACGCGGACTCGGCCGCGAAGCTCGCCGCCGCGTAACGGCCGCCCAGAGCCTCGTAGCGACAGAACAACAGCTCAGCCCGGAGGACCAGCGTGCAGCAACATTTTGGGGGGCGACCCCCGAACCCCCGCAGCGTGCTGCTCGCGGAAGTGGCCCAGGCCACCCAGCGACTCGCCGATGCCGGCGTGCCCTCGCCGCGCAATGACGCGGAGGAGCTCGCCGCCTTCGTGCACGGCGTGAAGCGGGGCCAACTGCACTCGGTCAAGGACGCCGACTTCGACGCCCGCTACTGGGAGGTCATCGCCCGCCGCGAGGCCCGCGAGCCGCTCCAGCACATCACCGGGCGGGCCTTCTTCAGGTACACCGAACTCCAGGTGGGGCCAGGGGTGTTCGTGCCCCGCCCGGAGACCGAGTCCGTCGTCGGCTGGGCCATAGACGCCGTACGCGCGATGGACGTCGTCGAACCGCTCATCGTCGACCTGTGTACGGGTTCCGGGGCGATCGCGCTCGCCCTGGCGCAGGAGGTGCCGCGCTCCCGCGTGCACGCCGTGGAGCTGTCCGAGGACGCGCTCCAGTGGGCCCGTAAGAACGTCGAGGGATCCAGGGTCGAGCTGCGCCAGGGCGACGCCCTGTACGCCTTCCCCGACCTCAACGGGCAGGTGGACCTCGTCATCTCCAACCCGCCGTACATCCCGCTGACGGAATGGGAGTACGTACAGCCCGAGGCACGGGACTACGATCCTCAACTCGCCCTGTTCTCGGGCGAGGACGGACTCGACCTCATCCGCGGCCTGGAACGCACCGCCCACCGGCTGCTGCGGCCCGGCGGCATCGTCGTCATCGAGCACGCCGACACCCAGGGCGGGCAGGTGCCGTGGATCTTCACCGAGGAGCGGGGCTGGGCCGACGCTGCCGACCACCCCGACCTCAACAACCGGCCGCGGTTCGCCACGGCCCGCAGGGCGATGCCGTGAACTCGGCGCGCGGCATTGCGTTCGGCACGCCTTGTTCGAAGACTTCAAGCCAGCAGTACGTGTACGAGGAGGCTCCCTAAATGGCACGGCGATACGACACCAACGACGCGACCGACCGCTCTACGGGGCTGCGCGAGGCCGCGTCCGCCGTACGCCGGGGCGAACTCGTGGTGCTGCCCACGGACACCGTGTACGGCATCGGCGCCGACGCGTTCAGCTCGGAGGCCGTGTCCGATCTGCTGCAGGCCAAGGGCCGTGGCCGCAATATGCCCACGCCCGTCCTCATCGGCTCCCCGAACACGCTGCACGGCCTGGTCACCGACTTCTCCGAGATGGCGTGGGAGCTCGTCGACGCGTTCTGGCCGGGTGCGCTGACCCTGGTCGCCAAGCACCAGCCGTCCCTCCAGTGGGACTTGGGGGACACCCGTGGCACCGTCGCCGTGCGCATGCCGCTGCACCCGGTGGCGATCGAGCTGCTGACGGAGGTCGGTCCGATGGCCGTGTCCTCGGCGAACCTGACCGGGCATCCGGCGCCGGAGGACTGTGACGCCGCCCAGGAGATGCTCGGCGACTCCGTCTCGGTGTACCTGGACGGCGGGCCCACGCCCGGCAACGTCCCCTCCTCGATCGTCGACGTCACGGGCAAGGTGCCGGTTCTGCTGCGTGCGGGCGCGCTGTCCGCCGAGGAGCTGCGCAAGGTGGTACCCGACCTCGAGGTGGCGAATTGACGGCCCCTGACGCGGGGCGTGGCATAGGCAACGGGGACGATACGGGGACCTTCACAGGGCTACCCCGGGACACCTTCCGCATCCTCCACGTCAGCACCGGCAACGTATGCCGCTCGCCGATCACCGAGCGGCTGACCCGCCATGCCCTGGCGGACCGCCTCGGCGACCCGCTGTCGGGCGGTCTGATCGTGGAGAGCGCCGGCACCTGGGGCCATGAGGGCGCCCCCATGGAGGCCAACGCGGAAGCGGTCCTCGCCGACTTCGGCGCGGACGCCTCCGGCTTCGTGGGCCGGGAACTCCTGGACGAACACGTCATCCGAGCGGACCTGGTCCTGACGGCCACCCGCGACCACCGGGCCCAGGTCATCTCCATGGGCCACTCGGCGGGCCTGCGCACCTTCACCCTCAAGGAGTTCACCCGCCTGGTGAAGGCCATAGACCCGGCGACCCTGCCTCCCCTGGAGGACGGAGTGGTCGCGCGCGCACGGGCCCTGGTCCGCGCTGCGGCGGCTCTACGCGGGTGGCTGCTGGCGCCGACGGTGGAGGCGGACGAGGTGTACGACCCGTACGGGGCGCCGTTGCCGTTTTTCCGCTCGGTGGGGGACGAGATTCAGCAGGCGATCGATCCCGTGGTGACGGCGCTGACGGGAGTGCCGGCCCGCACCTGAGCGCTCCCGGGGGTCCCCGGGTCGGGCGTAACAACGGGCGCAGCAGGGGACGCGGTTCTACATTGGACTTACTTCCCGCCGATATCAGGCTGCCCTGTAGGGGGTTGCCGGTCCGGAGTCCACCATGGTGGTCGCACACACGCTTGACGGCCTGCTGCCTGCCGATGTGCTCGCTCGGCAGGATCCCGAGCTGGCCGAGCTCCTCATCGGGGAACTGGACCGGCAGTCGACGACGCTTCAGCTGATCGCCGCCGAGAACTTCACCTCGCCCGCCGTGCTGGCCGCCCTCGGCTCACCGCTCGCGAACAAGTACGCCGAGGGCTACCCCGGCGCCCGCCACCACGGCGGCTGCGAACTCGTCGACGTCGCGGAACGCCTCGCCGTCGAGCGCGCCAAGACCCTCTTCGGCGCCGAACACGCCAACGTGCAGTCCCACTCCGGGAGTTCGGCCGTACTCGCCGCTTACGCCGCCCTGCTCAGGCCCGGAGATACGGTCCTCGCCCTCGGCCTCCCGCACGGCGGCCACCTCACCCACGGCTCGCCGGCCAACTTCTCCGGCCGCTGGTTCGACTTCGTCGGCTACGGAGTCGACCCGGAGAGCGGGCTCATCGACTACGAGCAGGTGCACGCGCTCGCCCGTACCCACCGCCCGAAAGCCATCGTGTGCGGCTCCATCTCCTACCCGCGGCACATCGACTACGCCGCCTTCAGAGCCGTAGCCGACGAGGTGGGCGCTTATCTCATCGCCGACGCCGCCCACCCCATCGGCCTCGTCGCCGGGGGAGCGGCGCCCAGCCCAGTGCCGTACGCCGATGTCGTCTGCGCCACCACGCACAAGGTGCTGCGCGGCCCGCGCGGCGGAATGCTGCTGTGCGGCGCGGAGTTGGCCGAGCGGGTGGACCGGGCGGTGTTCCCGTTCACCCAGGGCGGCGCGCAGATGCACACCATCGCCGCCAAGGCCGTCGCGTTCGGCGAGGCGGCGACGCCGGCCTTCACGGCGTACGCGCATCAAGTCGTCGCCAACGCCCGGGCGCTCGCGGCGGGACTGACCGCCGAGGGCCTCGCCGTCACCACGGGCGGCACCGACACCCACCTGCTGACCCTCGACCCCGCCCCGCTCGGCGTGGACGGCCGCACCGCCCGCGGCCGGCTGGCCGCCGCCGGTCTGGTCCTCGACACCTGTGCGCTGCCCCACCCGGACGTGCGCGGACTGCGTCTGGGGACGGCCGCCGTCACCACGCAGGGCATGGGCGAAGCGGAGATGGCCCGGATCGCCGTACTGCTCGGCAGGGCGCTGCGCGAGGAACCGGCCGGGCGCCTTGTGCGTGAAGAAGTGCGGGACCTGACCGGAAGATTTCCGCCGTATCCGGACTAGAGGTGGGTAGGCGCAAACCCGCACACAGCATCGCGTGCAACCATCTGCTCTACCCGGAAGCTCCCAACCGTATGCGCCGAAAGCTAGGGTGTGGGGCTGAGATGGCCAGCGAGACCTGTGGGGACTGCCTGTGCGTGAATACCTCCTGACGCTCCTCGTCACGGCCGCGGTGACGTACCTGCTGACCGGGCCGGTGCGGAAGTTCGCGATCGTGGCCGGAGCGATGCCGGAGATCCGGGCACGTGACGTGCACCGGGAACCCACGCCCCGGCTCGGCGGCATCGCGATGTTCTTCGGGCTGTGCGCGGGCCTGCTGGTCGCCGACCATCTGACGAACCTCAGCGAGGTCTACGAGAACTCGAACGAGCCGCGCGCCCTGCTCTCCGGGGCCGCGCTGATCTGGCTGATCGGCGTCCTGGACGACAAGTTCGAGATTGACGCCCTGATCAAGCTCGGCGGCCAGATGATCGCCGCCGGTGTCATGGTGATGCAGGGCCTGACCATCCTGTGGCTGCCGGTGCCGGGCGTCGGCTCGGTCTCGCTGACCCAGTGGCAGGGCACGCTGCTGACCGTCGCGCTCGTCGTCATCACCATCAACGCCGTGAACTTCGTCGACGGCCTCGACGGCCTCGCCGCGGGCATGGTGTGCATCGCCTCCGCGGCGTTCTTCATGTACGCCTACCGCATCTGGTACGGATACGGGCTCGAGTCCGCGGCCCCCGCGACCCTGTTCTCCGCGATCCTCATCGGCATGTGCATCGGCTTCCTGCCGCACAACATGCACCCGGCGCGCATCTTCATGGGCGACTCGGGCTCGATGCTCATCGGCCTGGTGCTCGCGGCCGGCGCCATCTCCATCACCGGGCAGGTCGACCCCGACGCGATGGCGCTGTTCGCCGGGTCCGAGAGGGAGGCCGTGCACCAGACGGTGCCGGTCTACATGCCTCTGCTGCTGCCGCTGACGATCATCGCCGTACCGGCCGCCGACCTGGTGCTCGCCATCGTGCGCCGCACCTGGCGCGGCCAGTCCCCGTTCGCCGCCGACCGCGGGCATCTGCACCACCGCCTGCTGGAGATCGGGCACTCGCACAGCAGGGCGGTGCTCATCATGTACTTCTGGTCGGCCCTGATCGCCTTCGGCGCCCTCGCGTACTCGGTGAACTCGGCGTCCATGTGGATCGTGCTCGGCGTCGTGTTCCTCAGCGCGATCGGCCTGGTGCTGCTTCTGCTGCCGCGCTTCACGCCGCGTACACCGGCCTGGGCTGAGCGCTTCGTGCCGCCGCGCTACCGCCGCCGTGGTCCGGTGGCCGAGGAGACGGTGGAGGGCGTGCAGGGGGCGCCTGCGGTCGCGTACGCGGGTGCCGCCGGCGCCTCGACCGGCAGCGCGCCCAGTGAGGCCGGGGAGCCCGCTGGGACTGGTGAGGAACGCCGCACACCGGTCACCGCGGGCGTCTCTGGGGTCAACGGGGCGACGGCTCTCGGCCATCGTCCGCATGCCCTTGACGGACGTAAGGCCGGATCGTCTCGCTGACGGTTTCGCAAACCGCTCCTATACCAGACAAACTCGGCGGCGTACGTGCACAGACGGGCGGGTTCACTCTCATGTGTGACGCCGAGCACACCAACCAGGTAAAGACCTCATCAAATAGTTTGTGATACGGTTCACGAGACTCGGGGATGAGCCGAAGGGCCGCAGTGCGACGGCCCATTGGCGTGAGGTTCCCTCCCCACCCGGGACTACGCTCGTCCATGACGACACCCTGCCCCCTTTAGTAAGCGGAGCTGCCGCCATGCCGTCCAATGACGCCCGGATTCTCCTTCAGGCCGCCGTGCCCACGGCTGGCGTTGGCGCTATTGCTGCCGTCGTCAGTGGTGTGGTCGTCGGGGGCAAGGGAGCGGTCGGGGCGGTCGTCGCGACGCTGGTCGTGATCCTCTTCATGGGGCTCGGGCTTTACGTTCTGCAGCGCACGGCCAAATCGCTTCCGCATCTTTTCCAGGCCATGGGTCTGATGCTCTACACGGCACAGATTTTGCTGCTGTTCATGTTCGTCGCCGCGTTCAAGGACACGACCCTGTTCCACCCCAAGGCCTTTGCGTTCACGCTGGTCGCCGGCACGCTCGCGTGGATCGGCGCCCAAGCCTGGGCCCAGATGAAGGCCAAGATCCTCTACGTCGAACCCGAGTCCTCGAAGGGCGACAAGCCCGAGAAGACAGGGCACTCGTCGTGAGAGGTAGGGCCGGGATAAGCGCACGTAAGACCTCCTGCTATCGTCCGGTGCCAACTGCGGCATCGCGGGCGCGGGCATCCGAGCTGACGCCTGCTCTAGCGCGAGGCTCAATGCCCCACAGCCGCCCCCACATCCGTAAGACCAGTCCAGTGCCGAACCGCGGCTGCGTGCCGCGCCGACACAACGAGGTTGCCGTACCTATGCGTCACGCCGAAGGAGCCCGTGGTGAGTGCTGAACAGACCCAGCTCGCCTTTGACTGGAGCTGTCGGATCATGTCCGACAACGGCTGCGGCTTCCCGGCTCCGGGCCTGCACTCGTTCCTCTTCAAGCCGATCGCCACGGTCGGGGGGTTCGAGTTCAACAAGGTGATGCTGCTCGCCCTCATCACCACGGGGCTCGTCATCAGTTTCTTCTACGCGGCCTTCGGTAAGGCCAAAGTGGTTCCGGGCAAGCTGCAGATGATCGGCGAAGCCGGGTACGACTTCGTGCGCCGCGGCATCGTGTACGAGACCCTCGGCAAAAAGGAGGGCGAGAAGTACGTCCCCTTGATGGTCTCGCTGTTCTTCTTCATCTGGATCATGAACATCTGGTCCGTGATCCCGCTGGCCCAGTTCCCGGTCTCGTCGATCATCTCGTTCCCGTTTGTGCTGGCCGGCATCGTCTGGATCCTCTGGGTCTCGCTGACCTTCAAGCGGCACGGCTTCGTCGGCTTCTTCAAGAACGTCACCGGTTACGACAAGTCGCTGGGCGCGGTGCTCCCGCTCGTGATGGTCATCGAGTTCGGCTCGAACCTGTTCGTCCGACCGTTCACGCACGCGGTCCGGCTCTTCGCCAACATGTTCGCCGGCCACCTGATGCTGGTCATGTTCACGGTCGCCTCTTGGTACCTGCTGAACAGCTGGATGATCCCGGCCGCCGGTGTCTCCTTCGTCATGACCATGGTCATGATCCTCTTCGAGCTCTTCGTGCAGGCCGTCCAGGCGTACGTCTTCGTGCTCCTCGCCTGCTCGTACATCCAGGGCGCTCTCGCCGAGCACCACTGAGCCCGCGCCACTCCGCAAGACCCCAAGAACGTCCGGTGGCCAACCCCCGCCGGTCCATGAAAGAGAAGGAAGAATCAGCATGGCTGCCATGGAGACCCTCGCCGCCCTCGAAGGCAACATCGGTGCTGTCGGTTATGGCCTCGCCGCCATCGGCCCTGGCGTCGGCGTCGGCATCATCTTCGGTAACGGCACCCAGGCCCTCGCCCGCCAGCCCGAGGCGGCCGGCCTGATCCGCGCCAACCAGATCCTCGGCTTCGCCTTCTGTGAGGCGCTCGCCCTCATCGGCATCGTCATGCCGTTCGTCTACGGATGATCGAACCCTGACGAGCCAACTTTTCAACGAAGGGCATTGATGTGATCGCCAACCTGGTACAGCTGGCGACCGAGAGTGAGCAGAACCCGCTCATTCCGCCCGGTCCCGAGCTGCTCGTCGGCACCATCGCCTTCGCCATCGTGTTCTTCTTCTTCTGGAAGAAGCTCCTCCCGAACATCAACAAGGTTCTGGAAGAGCGCCGCGCGGCGATCGAAGGCGGCATCGAAGAGGCCGACGCCATGAAGACCGAGGCCCAGAGCGTGCTGGAGCAGTACAAGGCCCAGCTCGCCGAGGCCCGGCACGAGGCCGCGCGGCTGCGCCAGGAGGCGCAGGAGCAGGGCGCCACGCTCATCGCCGAGATGCGCGCGGAAGGCCAGCGGCAGCGTGAGGAAATCATCGCCGCCGGTCACACCCAGATCGAGGCCGACCGCAAGGCCGCTGCCTCCGCGCTGCGTCAGGACGTGGGCAAGCTCGCCACCGACCTGGCCGGCAAGCTCGTGGGCGAGTCCCTCGAGGACCACGCCCGGCAGAGCCGCACCATCGACCGCTTCCTCGACGAGCTCGAGGAGAAGGCCGAGGCGGCTCGATGACAGCGCACGGAGCGAGCCGCGAGGCAACCGCTGCCGCACGTGAGCGTCTCGACGCGCTGACGGACAGCACGTCCGTGGACGCGCTCGCGCTCGCCGACGAGCTGGCCGCCGTCACCGCGCTGCTCGACCGCGAGATCAGCCTGCGTCGGGTCCTCACCGACCCGGCGCAGCCCGGCGAGGCCAAGGCCGAGCTGGCCGGCCGGCTGTTCGGCGGCCAGGTCGGCGAGGCCACCGTCGACCTGGTGTCCGGCATGGTGCGCTCCCGCTGGTCGCAGCCGCGCAACCTGGTGGACGCGATGGAGGAGCTGGCCAACACGGCCGACCTCACCGCGGCCCAGCAGGCGGGCACGCTCGACGAGGTGGAGGACGAGCTGTTCCGGTTCGGCCGGATCGTCTCCTCCAGCACCGAGCTGCGTGCCGCGCTGACGAACCGTGCCGCCGGCACCGCCGCCAAGACCGAGCTGCTGCGCAGTCTCCTCGGCGGCCGGGCCAAGACCGGAACCGAGCGGTTGGTCACGCGCCTTGTGACCGCGCCGCGGGGACGTAGCCTGGAGGCGGGACTCGAGTCCCTGTCCAAGCTCGCTGCCGAGCGCCGAGACCGCATGGTCGCCGTCGTCACCTCGGCGGTCCCGCTGAGTGACCCGCAGAAGCGGCGCCTGGGTGCCGCCCTCGCGAAGCTCTACGGGCGTCCGATGCACCTCAATCTCGATGTCGACCCCGAGGTCGTCGGAGGGATCCGGGTGCAGGTGGGCGACGAGGTCATCAACGGCTCCATCGCGGACCGGCTCGAGGACGCCAGTCGCCGTATGGCGGGCTGACAGCAACTCAATACACGTACGTAAACAGGCAGTACTACGGCCCTGGTTGGGCCGTGCAGAGGATTCCTGGGGGTCGCCCCCAGACCCCCAAGTTGAAACTTCGGGCCCAACAAGGAGAGCAGGGAACCCAGATGGCGGAGCTCACGATCCGGCCGGAGGAGATCCGGGACGCGCTGGAGAACTTTGTCCAGGCGTACAAGCCGGACGCGGCCTCGCGCGAGGAGGTCGGTACGGTCACCCTTGCCGGCGACGGCATCGCGAAGGTCGAGGGCCTCCCCTCGGCCATGGCCAACGAACTGCTGAAGTTCGAGGACGGCACCCTCGGCCTCGCGCTCAACCTGGAAGAGCGCGAGATCGGCGCCATCGTCCTCGGCGAGTTCAACGGCATCGAGGAAGGCCAGCCGGTCAGCCGTACCGGCGAGGTCCTGTCGGTCGCCGTGGGCGAGGGCTACCTCGGCCGCGTCGTCGACCCGCTCGGCGCCCCGATCGACGGCCTCGGCGAGATCGAGACGTCCGGACGCCGCGCCCTCGAGCTGCAGGCCCCGGGCGTCATGGTCCGTAAGTCGGTGCACGAGCCGATGGAGACCGGCTACAAGGCCGTCGACACGATGACCCCGATCGGCCGTGGCCAGCGTCAGCTGATCATCGGCGACCGGCAGACCGGCAAGACCGCCCTCGCCGTCGACACGATCATCAACCAGCGGGACAACTGGCGCACGGGCGACCCGAACAAGCAGGTCCGCTGCATCTACGTCGCCATCGGTCAGAAGGGCTCGACCATCGCCTCCGTGCGTGGTGCCCTCGAAGAGGCCGGCGCCCTGGAGTACACGACCATCGTCGCCGCCCCGGCGTCCGACCCGGCCGGCTTCAAGTACCTTGCGCCGTACACCGGTTCGGCCATCGGTCAGCACTGGATGTACGAGGGCAAGCACGTCCTCATCGTCTTCGACGACCTCTCGAAGCAGGCCGACGCCTACCGCGCCGTGTCCCTGCTGCTCCGTCGTCCGCCGGGGCGCGAGGCCTACCCCGGTGACGTCTTCTACCTGCACTCCCGTCTGCTGGAGCGCTGCGCGAAGCTCTCCGACGACATGGGCAAGGGCTCGATGACCGGTCTGCCGATCGTCGAGACGAAGGCCAACGACGTCTCGGCGTTCATCCCGACCAACGTCATCTCCATCACCGACGGCCAGTGCTTCCTGGAGTCGGACCTGTTCAACGCCGGTCAGCGCCCCGCGCTGAACGTCGGTATCTCCGTCTCCCGAGTCGGTGGTTCCGCGCAGCACAGGGCGATCCGCCAGGTCTCCGGCCGGCTTCGCGTCGACCTCGCCCAGTACCGCGAGCTGGAGGCGTTCGCCGCCTTCGGTTCCGACCTGGACGCCGCGTCGAAGGCGCAGCTGGAGCGCGGTCAGCGCATGGTCGAGCTGCTGAAGCAGCCGCAGTACCAGCCGATGGCCACCGAGGACCAGGTCGTCTCCATCTGGGCCGGCACCACGGGCCGGATGGACGACGTGCCGGTCAACGACATCCGCCGCTTCGAGAAGGAGCTGCTGGAGTACCTGCACCGCAAGGAGCAGGGCCTGCTCACCTCCATCAAGGAGGGCGGCAAGATGTCGGACGACACGATCACGGCCATGAGTGACGCCGTCGCGGAGTTCAAGAAGCAGTTCGAGACCGCGGACGGCAAGCTGCTCGGCGAGGACACCCCTGCCGCTACGGGCAAGTGACGACGGAAGGGACCTGACTCATGGGAGCCCAGCTCCGGGTCTACAAGCGTCGCATCAAATCCGTCACCGCGACCAAGAAGATCACCAAGGCGATGGAGATGATCGCCGCCTCGCGCGTCGTCAAGGCGCAGCGCAAGGTGGCGGCCTCCACGCCGTACGCGACCGAGCTCACGCGCGCGGTCACGGCGGTCGGCACCGGCTCGAACACCAAGCACCCGCTGACCACGGAGGCGGAGAACCCGACCCGCGCCGCGGTACTGCTCCTCACGAGCGACCGCGGCCTGGCCGGCGCCTTCAACTCCAACGCCATCAAGGCGGCGGAGCAGCTGACCGCCCGTCTCGAGCGCGAGGGCAAGGAGGTCGACGTGTACATCGTCGGCCGCCGCGGTGTCGCCCACTACAACTTCCGTGAGCGCAAGATCTCGGAGCAGTGGACCGGCTTCACCGACGCGCCCTCGTACGGGGACGCCAAGAAGGTCGCGGCCCCGCTGATCGAGGCCATCGAGACGGAGACGGCGGACGGCGGCGTGGACGAACTCCACATCGTCTACACCGAGTTCGTCTCGATGATGACGCAGACGGCGGTCGACAGCCGCCTGCTGCCGCTCAGCCTCAAGGAAGTGGCGGAGGAGTCGCACCCCAAGGGCGAGATCCTTCCGCTGTACGACTTCGAGCCGTCGGCGGAGGACGTCCTCGACGCCCTGCTGCCGCGCTACGTCGAGAGCCGTATCTACAACGCGCTGCTCCAGTCGGCTGCCTCCAAGCACGCCGCCACGCGCCGCGCGATGAAGTCGGCGACCGACAACGCCGGGGATCTCATCGAGAACCTCACCCGGCTTGCCAACGCGGCCCGCCAGGCCGACATCACCCAGGAAATCAGCGAGATCGTCGGTGGCGCCAGCGCCCTGGCCGACGCGACCGCGGGGAGTGACAAGTAATGACGACGACAGTTGAGACGGCCGTTGCCACGGGCCGCGTCGCCCGGGTGATCGGCCCGGTCGTCGACGTGGAGTTCCCCGTCGACGCGATGCCGGAGATCTACAACGCCCTTCACGTCGAGGTGGCCGACCCGGCCAAGGCCGGCGAGAAGAAGATCCTGACCCTTGAGGTCGCCCAGCACCTGGGTGACGGACTGGTCCGTACGATCTCGATGCAGCCCACCGACGGTCTGGTCCGCCAGGCCCCGGTGACCAACACCGGCACGGGTATCACCGTCCCGGTCGGCGACTTCACCAAGGGCAAGGTGTTCAACACCCTCGGCGAGGTCCTGAACGTCGACGAGCAGTTCGAGGGCGAGCGCTGGCCGATCCACCGCAAGGCCCCCAAGTTCGACCAGCTCGAGTCGAAGACCGAGATGTTCGAGACGGGCCTGAAGGTCGTCGACCTTCTCACCCCGTACGTACGAGGCGGCAAGATCGGTCTGTTCGGTGGTGCCGGTGTCGGCAAGACCGTGCTGATCCAGGAAATGATCATGCGTGTGGCCAAGCTGCACGAGGGCGTTTCCGTGTTCGCCGGCGTCGGTGAGCGCACCCGTGAGGGCAACGACCTCATCGACGAGATGACCGAGTCCGGCGTACTGGACAAGACCGCGCTGGTCTTCGGTCAGATGGACGAGCCCCCGGGCACCCGTCTGCGTGTGGCCCTGGCCGGTCTGACCATGGCGGAGTACTTCCGCGATGTGCAGAAGCAGGACGTGCTGTTCTTCATCGACAACATCTTCCGCTTCACCCAGGCCGGTTCCGAGGTGTCGACCCTGCTCGGCCGTATGCCGTCCGCGGTGGGCTACCAGCCCAACCTCGCGGACGAGATGGGCCAGCTCCAGGAGCGCATCACCTCGACCCGTGGTCACTCGATCACCTCGATGCAGGCGATCTACGTCCCCGCGGACGACCTGACCGACCCGGCCCCGGCCACCACCTTCGCCCACCTCGACGCGACGACGGTGCTCTCCCGTCCGATCTCCGAGAAGGGCATCTACCCGGCCGTGGACCCGCTGGACTCCACGTCCCGCATCCTGGACCCGCGTTACATCTCGCAGGAGCACTACGACTGCGCCATGCGCGTCAAGACGATCCTGCAGAAGAACAAGGACCTCCAGGACATCATCGCGATCCTCGGTATCGACGAGCTCGGCGAGGAGGACAAGCTCGTCGTCCACCGTGCCCGTCGTGTCGAGCGCTTCCTGTCGCAGAACACCCACGCCGCCAAGCAGTTCACCGGCCTGGACGGTTCGGACGTGCCGCTGGACGAGTCGATCACCGCGTTCAACGCGATCTGCGACGGCGACTACGACCACTTCCCGGAGCAGGCGTTCTTCATGTGCGGTGGCCTGGAGGACCTCAAGGCGAAGGCCAAGGAGCTCGGCGTCTCCTGAACCTCTGGTTCTCGGTGAGGGGGCGGGCGCGTCCCGCCCCCTCACTCACGCCTAGGCAGCATCTCCCGGGGGCGACCCCCGGACCCCCGGCCGAGAGGCGGGGCGGGGCCCGGCACTTGTGACAAGCGGACCCCTACTAGACTTACTTCCAACACCCGGCAGCAACCGCCGGGTGGTGACCCGAGGAGCCCACCTTGGCTGCTGAGCTGCATGTCGAGCTCGTCGCCGCGGACCGCAGTGTCTGGTCCGGCGAGGCCACCCTGGTCGTCGCGCGCACCACGTCCGGCGACATCGGCGTCATGCCCGGTCACCAGCCGCTGCTCGGTGTGCTGGAGTCGGGCCCGGTGACCATCCGTACGAGTGAAGGTGGAACGGTCGTCGCTGCGGTGCACGGCGGTTTCATCTCATACGCGGACAACAAGCTGTCGCTGCTGGCCGAGATCGCCGAGTTGTCGGACGAGATCGATGTCCAGCGTGCGGAGCGGGCGCTCGAGCGCGCGAAGTCGGACGCGGACGCGTCCGCCGAGCGTCGCGCGGACGTCCGACTGCGAGCGGTGGCGGCACGCTGAAACCAGCGCGCCACAGGACTTGACTCAGCCGCGGCCAGGACCGGAGCCTTCTCCGGACCGGGCCGCGGCTGCGGCAATGCGGGTGCTTTTTCCCTTTCCGTTACCTAGGAGACGAGGAGGTCGGTGTCGATGGTCCTCGCTCTGACTGTGTGCGGTTTGGTGGTCCTGCTGGCGGCGGCCGGACTCTTCGTCTTCGGTGTGCGCCGCAGACTGATCCAGCGCTCCGGCGGAACCTTCGACTGCAGCCTCCGCTGGAACACCCCCGAGAAGAGCGACACCAGCGGCAAAGGCTGGGGCTACGGAATCGCCCGCTACAACGGCGACCGCATCGAATGGTTCCGCGTCTTCTCGTACGCCCCTCGCCCGCGCCGCATTCTGGAACGTTCGGCCATCGAGGTGGCCGGCCGTCGCGCCCCCGAGGGCGAGGAGGAGCTGGCGCTGCTCTCCGACGCGATCGTGCTCGCCTGTCTCCACCGGGGCACGCGCCTCGAACTGGCGATGAGCGAGGACGCGCTGACCGGCTTTCTCGCGTGGCTGGAGGCAGCGCCGCCCGGGCAACGAGTCAATGTGGCTTAAATTGCTGTCTCGTTGAATGGGGGTCCCCCCGGACGGAGTCTGGGGGAGAGTCAATGTGGCCTAGGAGTTGCTAGTCGTTACCAGGCGTTAGCTGAGGCCCTTGTTGATGGCCTTCACCAGTTCGCCGTTGCCGGTGTCACCGCTGAACTCCCAGAAGAACGCGCCGCCCAGGCCCTGCTTCTTGGCCCAGCTCATCTTTCCGAGGATCGTCGCCGGGGTGTCGTAGGACCACCATTCCTTGCCGCAGTGCGCGTAGGCCGTGCCGCCGACGGTGCCGGTGGCCGGGCAGGACGTCTTGAGGACCTTGTAGTCCTCGAAGCCCGCCTCGTACGTGCCCGGGGCCGCCCCCGTCGCCGTACCGCCGGGCGCGGACTGTGTGACGCCGGTCCAGCCGCGACCGTAGAAGCCGAGGCCGAGCAGCAGCTTCTTCGCGGGCACGCCGAGCGACTTGTACTTGGCGATGGCCTCGGCGCTGGTGAAGCCCCGCTGCGGAATGCCGCGGTAGGGGGTGAGCGCGGAGTGCGGGGCGGTGGGACCGTCCGCGGCCCAGGCGCCGAAGAAGTCGTACGTCATCACGTTGTACCAGTTGAGGTACCGCGCGGCGCCCGCGTAGTCGGCGGCCTCGATCTTGCCGCCGGACGAGGCGTCGGCGGTGACGGCGGCGGTGACCAGGTACTTCGCGCCGAACTCGGTACGCAGGGCGCGCATCATGTCCCGGTAGGCCGTGGCATCGCTGGTGTCGCAGGTCAGACCGCAGGCCCCCGGGTACTCCCAGTCGATGTCGATGCCGTCGAAGACATCGGCCCAGCGCGGGTCCTCGACCAGGTCGTGGCAGGACTTGGCGAAGGCCGCCGGGTCCTTGGCCGCCTCGGTGAAGCCGCCGGACCAACTCCAGCCGCCGAAGGAGAAGAGGATCTTGATGTGCGGATACTTGGCCTTCAGCTGGCGCAGCTGGTTGAAGTTGCCCTTGAGCGGCTGATCCGCGGTGTCGGCCGTGCCGCTCACCGAATTCTCGGCGGAGACCGGCATCTCGTAGTCGGCCCATGAGTCGCCGACCGCGCACTTGCCGTCGACGACGTTTCCGAAGGCGTAGTTGATGTGCGTGACCTTGGCGGCGGAGCCGGAGGTCACCAGGTTCTTGACGTGGTAATTGCGGCCGTAGACGCCCCACTGGATGAAGTAACCGAGCTTGACGGTCTTCTCCGGCGGCGGAGCGGGCGCGGCATCCACGGCGTCCACGGTAGCCGGGGCGGAGTTCGGGGTGGCCGGCTGGGCGGGACCGGCGAGGCCGACCAGGGCGGCGAGCGGGAGCAGCAGGGTGGCGAACCCTGCCACGGCTCTGTGTCTGACTCTGAGGCCGAAGCGCATGCGGGGACTCCTCGGAGAGGTGAGGGAGCTGAGAGCGGTGTGAGGGGGTGCGCTGGACAATAGAAAGGTCTGGACCATAGGTCAATAGGTCCAGACCACTGGCTGTGCTCGGCGGCGTGCTTGTTACACGCCCAACTCCTGCGCCAGCACCGCCGCTTGCACCCGGCTGCGCAGCTCCAACTTCCCCAGCAGACGGCTGACATGGGTCTTCACCGTGGCCTCCGCCATGTCCAGGCGGTCGGCGATCTCCGCGTTGGACAGCCCGTCGCCGAGGCAGGACAGCACCTCGCGTTCACGGCGGGTGAGGGATTCCAGGACTGCGGGGTCGGGCCGTGGACCCCGTACGGGCTTCGCGGCGAACTCGGCGATCAGGCGCCGCGTGACCGCGGGCGCGATCAGGCCCTCGCCGCGTGCGACCGTGCGGACCGCTTCGATGAGAGCCTGCGCCTCGGTGTTCTTCAGCAGAAAGCCGGAGGCACCGGCCCGTAGGGCTCCGAAGACGTATTCGTCGAGGTCGAAGGTGGTCAGCACGAGCACGTCGGCGAGGCCCTCGTCGACCACCTGGCGGGTGGCCGAGACGCCGTCGAGACGGGGCATCTGGATGTCCATCAGGACGACGTCCGGCCTCAACTCCCGCGCCAGGGCGACCGCTTCCTCGCCGTCCGCGGCCTGGCCGGCCACCTCGATATCGGGCGCGCTGCGCAGAATGAGGACCAGCCCGGCACGTACGGCGGACTGGTCCTCGGCGACGAGCACGCGGATCATTCGGTTCCTCCCAGGGTGGTCGGCAGGGTGGCGTGTACGGTCCAGATCTTGCCGCCGCGTGATTCGGGCGAGCCGTGCAGGTCGCGTGAGTCGCCCGCGTCGGGTGCGCTTTCGGGCCCGGCCTCGAAGGTGCCGCCCAGCAGCGCGACCCGCTCCCGCATGCCGACCAGACCGGCGCCCGAGCCGGGGGCGCTCGGGCCGTCGCGGTCCCCGTACGGGCTGGTCACCCGCAGGCTCAGGGTGCCGTCCTGCTGGGCGAGCGTCACGGTGACGCGGCCGGGGGAGGCGTGCTTGAGGGCGTTGGTCAGGGACTCCTGGACGATGCGGTACGCGGCGAGCTCGACCGGCGCGGGGAGCTTCATGGGCGTGCTGTCGAGCGTGACGTCGAGGCCGTTGGTGCGGGCGGTGTCGACGAGTGCGCCGAGCCCGTCCAGGGTGGGGGCGGCCGAGGGCTCGGTGTCGCCGCTGGAGTCCCGGAGTATCCCGATGAGCCGCCGCATCTCCGCCAGGCCCTCGACGCTGTTCTCCCGGATGATGCCGAGGGCCTGCTTCGTCGTGTCCGTGTCGTCGATGGAGAGCGCGGCCGTGGAATGGATGGCGATCGCGGACAGGTGGTTGGCCACCATGTCGTGCAACTCCCTTGCCATCCGGGCGCGTTCGGCGGTGACCGCCTGGGTGCGGTCGATCTCGGCGAGCAGGGCGGTCTGTTCGGCGCGCAGACGGGCGGCTTCGGCGGCGTCGCGGTGGTTGCGGACGATCCAGCCGGTGGAGGCGGGGGCGAGCCCCACCACGCCGACGGCCACGCCGAACAGGATGGCCTCCGGCCTCCGCCAGAGCGCGAGGGGCACCACCGCGGCGAGCACCGTGAGCAGGCCGGTGATCCAGGGGATGCGGCGGGCGGAGGCCGGGGTGCCGTACAGGACGGCCGCGTAGACGATGTCGGTGAACAGCACGACGGTGACCACGTTGCCCCGCGTGATCGTGTCGGCCGTCAGCATGAGGATGCCGATGAGCAGGGCCGTACGCGGCATGGTCCGGCGCAGCAACTCACAGCCGGCCATCACGGCGAGCGGCACCAGCGCCGCCCACTCCGGGGACCACAGGACGATGCCGTTGTCGCCCCCTAGACGGGGGAAGAGACCGAGGATCCAGAACAGGAGCCCTCCGAGCAGCCCGCCCACCGCGATGAGCACGTCGTCGCGGTGCGGGCGGGGCAGTCGTACAGCCATGAAGCCATCCAACACGGCGTCCGCGCCCGGCGCCTGATCCTGCGGAACGGTCCACGGCTACATCGAAGGATGCAGTGCCGTTTCGTCACCGGTGACGACGAATCGGGCCGATGCCGCCGGGAGCCTGGAGAGGTGACCGAGAGGAGCAAGCCGTGATCGTCACACTCATCATCGTCTGCGAAGTCGCCTTCTGGGTGCTGCTGGCCGCCGGCCTGGCCGCGCGCTATCTGCTCAAGATGCCGCGCACCGGCCTCGCCCTGCTGCTGTGCGAGCCACTCCTCGAAGTCCTGCTGTTCACCGTCACCGCGATCGACCTCAAGAACGGCGCCGAGCCCGACTGGAAGCACGGCCTCGCCGCCGTCTACATCGGCTTCACCGTGGGTCTGGGCCACTCCATGATCAAGTGGGCAGACGCCCAGTTCGCGCACCGCTACGCAGGCGGCCCACCGCCGCCGAAGCCGCCGAAGTACGGAATGGCCCGCGCGCTGCACGAGTGGAAGACCGCGGCCCGCTGGATCCTCGCCGCGGTCGTCGCACTGGCCCTGCTCCAGGCCGCGATCTGGTACGTCGGCTCCGGCGGCGACACCGAGTCCCTGCGCACCTGGCAGTCGAGGATGCTCTTCGTGATCGGCATCAACGTGCTCATCGCACTCGGCTACACGGTGTGGCCGAAGAAGGCCCCGCACGGTTACGTGGAGAAGGACCCGTACGCGGAGAAGCCAACGATCCGCTGAGCCGCTCCGCCCCAGGAATGGACCGGGCTTCGTCACCGGCGACCCGTGTGTACACGTAGATGGGTACACTTGCGCCATGGATGAATCCGTATCGGTGCGCGAAGCCCGTGCCGGCCTAGCGAAGCTTCTCGACCAGGCCGAGGCGGGGGAGCCCACGGTCATCACCCGAGGTGGCACTCCCGTCGCCGCGATCGTGCCCATCGAGGAGTACGACGCGCTGGAAGCAGCCGCAGACGAACTCCTCGCCCGCAAGGCCATCCGGACCCTTGAGGAGGATGGCGGCGAGCCGCGCGCGACCATGGCCGAAGTCCTCGCCGACATCTTCGGGACCGGCGCGACGGACGTGGCGTGAAATACGCCTTCGAGTTCACCGCCGCCGCGCGACGCCAGCTGCGCACCATCGACCAGACGACGGCCCTGCGCATCCTCCACGCGCTCAGCCGCATCGGTGACGATCCCTATCGCGATGACGCTGACGTGAAGAAGCTGTCCGGGTACGACGATCTGTACCGTCTGCGGGTTGGCGCTTACCGGATCGCCTACACCATCGATGACGGGAAGCTGATCATCTTGGTGGTCGAGGTCGGACACCGCAGGGACATCTATCGAAGGCTCTGACCGTCGCCGTCAGGGCACGGCGGCTCTTCAGCGCTCGCCCCCCGGCACCCAGAGCACGTCCCCGACCTCCTTGTTGGCCGACCGGGCAAGGATGAACAGTAGGTCGGAGAGCCGGTTGAGGTAGGTGGCGGTGAGGGGGTTCATGGTGTCGCCGTGGGCCTCCAGGGCCGCCCACGTCGACCGTTCCGCCCGTCGTACGACCGTGCACGCCTGGTGCAGCAGTGCCGCGCCGGGTGTGCCGCCGGGGAGGATGAAGGAGCGGAGCTTTTCCAGTTCGGCGAGGAAGCGGTCGCAGTCCGCCTCCAGCTTGTCGATGTAGAACTGCTCGACCCTGAGGGGCGGGAACTCCGGGTTCTCGACTACCGGCGTCGACAGGTCCGCACCCACGTCGAACAGATCGTTCTGTACGCGTGTGAGGACCTTGACGATCTCCTCGTCCAGGCCTCCGAGGGCGATCGCCGTACCGATCACCGCGTTCGCCTCGTTGGCGTCCGCGTACGCCGCGATCCGCAGATCGGTCTTGGCGACCCGGCTCATGTCGCCGAGGGCGGTGGTGCCCTGGTCGCCGGTCCTGGTGTAGATGCGCGTCAGATTGACCATGTGACCAGCCTAGTTACGCTCCGGCCTTCCGGAACACTCGTGTGCCCACCGTCACGGCGAGCGCCGCGAAGCAGAGGGCCACGAGCACGCCGTACAGCATCGTGGTGGTGGCGTACGAGCCGACGTACGCGTCCCGCATCGCGTCGACCAGATAGCGCACCGGCATGAACCGCGAGAGCACGTCCAGCCAGCCGGGCGCCAGGGCCATCGGCAGCATCAGACCGGACAGCAGCATGGACGGCATCGCGATCGCGTTGATGGCGGGACCGAACTCCTGCGGGGTCCGCACCGTCATCGCGAACGCGCACGAGAGCGCGGCGAGCGACACGGAGAGCAGCGCCACGAAGGCGAAGCCGATGAGGACGCCGGCGAGTGGTGCGCGCAGGCCCATCACCAGTGCCGAGAGCACCAGCAGCACGGACTGGAAGACGAAGAGCAGGGCATCGCGCAGTACCCGTCCGAGCAGCAGGGCCAGCCTGCTGACCGGGGTCACCCGCATCCGCTCGATCACTCCGGTCTGCTTCTCGATGATGATCGAGAATCCGCTGAACGAGGCGCCGAACAGGCCGAGTTGGAGTAACAGCCCGGGGACCAGCACCTGCCATGACGAGCCTTGCGAGCCCAGCGGCAGGTCGGTGAGCAGCGGTCCGAAGAAGAGCAGGTAGAGCAGCGGCATGAGAATGCCGAAGAGCATCTGGAACTTGGAGCGCAGCGTCTGGCGGGCGTAGCGGCCGAAGACCAGCGCGGTGTCGTGCAGAAACATGGGGGTCCTATACGGCTACGGGGGTGGAGTCGGCGGGTACGGGACCGCGACCGGTGATGGCGAGGAAGGTGTCCTGGAGGGTGGCGTCGAGTGACCCGCCGTACTGGAGCTTGAGCGCGCCCGGCGTGCCCTCGGCCACCACCGTTCCCTTGTCGACGATCACCAGCCGGTCCGCGAGCGCGTCCGCCTCGTCGAGGTAGTGCGTGGTCAGGAATACGGTCGTGCCGTACTCGTCGCGCAGCCGCCGCACCAGATCCCACAGATCGGCGCGGCTGCCGGGGTCGAGCCCGGTCGTCGGCTCGTCGAGGAAGAGCACCTCGGGCCGGTGCATCAGGCCCATCGCGATGTCCAGCCGCCGCCGCTGGCCGCCGGAGAGCGCCGCGCACTTGCGGTCCAGGAACTCGGTCAGGCCCAGGTCCTTGGCCAACTCCTCGGCGCGGGCGATGGCCTGAGGTTTCGTCAGGCGGTAGAGGCGCCCCTGGGTGACCAGTTCCTCGCGTACGGAGATGTTCGGGTCGACGCCTCCGGACTGGGCGACATAGCCCGTCTTCTCGCGCACGCGGCCGGGTTCGCGGACCAGGTCGCAGCCGGCGACCGTGGCCGCGCCCCCGGTGGGCGCGAGCAGTGTGGTGAGCATCCGAAGCGTGGTCGTCTTGCCCGCGCCGTTGGGTCCGAGAAAGCCGACGATCTCGCCCGGCTGAACGGTGAGGTCCACGCCCCGCACCGCCTCCACCGGGCCTTGTTTCGTCTGGAAGGTCCGGGCCAGCCCGGCCGTACTGATGATTGCCATGCGCCAAGAAAAACAGAGTCCATGAAATTTTGCAACAACACCAAAAATTGTCTGGACCCAAGATTGGCCTCACCGCAGCAAAGCTACGATGGAGGCATGGCAGAGGGGCTCAGGGAGCGGAAGAAGCGCGAGACGAGGCAGCGGATCTCGGACATCGCCACGTCGCTGTTCGTGGAGCACGGCTTCGTGACCGTGACGATCGCGGACATCGCCGACAAGGCCGACGTCTCCGTGAACACCGTCTACAACTACTTCCCCGCCAAGGAGGACCTCTTCCTCGACCGCAGCAAGGACGTGGTCCACCGACTCTCGCGTTGGGTGCGCGGCCGTGACGTGGGGGAGTCGGCCGCTGCCGCCGTACTGCGCGAGCTGCGGGAGGAGGTCGAGACGGTCTCGCCGCGCGTCGGTCTCATGGAGGGCTACGAACAGTTCATGAGGGTCATCCATGAGGCGCCCACCTTGCGTTCCAGGCTGTGGAGCGTCCAGCAGGAGGTCCAGGAGAACTTGGAGGCGACCCTGCGCGAGGAAACCGGCGCCCCTGTCGACGACCCCATGCCCACGCTGATCGCCGGTCAGATCAACTGGCTGCACCAGACGGTGATGGGCGTCATCGGCCGCGAAATGGTCGCCGGGCGCAAACCGGGCGAAGTGTCCCGAGAGGTGCTCTTGCTCCTGGACGACATGGAGGACCTGTTGAGCGAGAAGGTCCTCAACTACGCCGTACGAGCGCCGGAATGACCCCTCCCGGTGTGATGTCCGTCCATTGAGACGTGACGCGCATTACTAACTAGTCACACAGCCCTTAACGAGCGCTAAGGTCCGCCGGAGAGGCAGATATAAGCAGCGTGTTAGTGGGTTAGGGGAGTCGGACTGTGGCGCGGAAGCTTGCCGTCATCGGAGCCGGACTGATGGGTTCCGGTATTGCCCAGGTATCCGCACAGGCCGGCTGGGACGTCGTCCTACGGGACGTCACCGATGAGGCGCTGACCCGTGGCACCGACGGCATCAAGGCCTCGTACGAGAAGTTCGTGAGCAAGGGGAAGCTGGACGCCGATGCGGCCGAGGAGGCCTTGGGGCGTATCACCGCGACCACCGATCTCGACGCGGTCGCCGACGCCGACATCGTCGTCGAGGCCGTCTTCGAGAAGCTGGACGTCAAGCACGAGATCTTCCGTGCGCTCGACAAACTGGTGAGGGACGAGGCCGTACTCGCGTCCAACACCTCCGCCATCCCGATCACCAAGATCGCGGCGGCCACCGAGCGCCCGGAGCGGGTCGTCGGCGTCCACTTCTTCTCGCCGGTCCCGATGATGCAGCTGTGCGAGCTGGTGCGCGGCTACAAGACGAGCGACGAAACGCTCGCCACCGCACGGGAGTTCGCGGAATCGGTCGGCAAGACCTGCATCGTCGTCAACCGCGACGTCGCCGGCTTCGTCACTACGAGGCTCATCTCGGCGCTCGTCGTCGAGGCGGCGAAGCTGTACGAGTCGGGCGTGGCCAGCGCCGAGGACATCGACGTCGCCTGCAAGCTGGGCTTCGGTCACGCGATGGGGCCGCTGGCCACCGCCGACCTGACCGGCGTGGACATCCTGCTGCACGCCACGAGCAACATCTACACGGAGACGCAGGACGAGAAGTTCGCGCCTCCGGAACTGATGCGCCGGATGGTCGACGCCGGTGATATCGGACGCAAGAGCGGGCAGGGCTTTTACGCCTACTGACGTTCTGTCGTCCCCTACAGTGATCACCCTTCGGGGTGGTTTCGGTATCGGTTCGCTTACAGACGGCAACTTCTGCCCCGGTACGGCAGTCAGTCCTGGCACAAACACAGGACACGGAAGAGCACGAAAGACGCTGAACACGAAACGCACTCTCGGGGAGCGCATATGCACATCAGGGGCGACCACGCCGAGCTGGCCGTCGGGGGCCGCCTCGACGTCGTCAGCGCGGCGGACGCCCGTACGGTCCTGCACTCGGCCGTCGACGACGGAGCCGGCGACCTGGTGCTCGACCTGTCAGAACTGGACTCCTGGGACGCCACCGGACTCGGTGTCATCATGGGGGCCCACCGACGGGCGGGGAGGTGTGGCCGGAGGCTTGTGCTGCGCGGCGTCCCGCCGCAGATGCAACGCCTGTTGGTGGCGACCCGGCTGCACCGGATCCTGGCGATCGAGGGTGGCATCGGAGTCGAGTCGCTGCCCCGGGTATGAGCCGGACCGCCGCCTCCAGAAGGAACGTACCGCCGCTCACTCGAGAACCGGCTTTCGCAAGGAACCGGACCGCCGTCTCCTGCATGAAAAGCACAGCGAACACAATCCTCATGAAGCTGTGACGTCTAGGACGGCGCCGTACCCCGTCTGTTCGTAGATACTGTGCAAAGGTTTAGGGTTCGGCTGCCCGCTATACCCTCACCAACCCGTAAGCGGGCACCGGACCAGAAGCGACAGCGCAGTGTGCAGCAGGCCGGGGGGCTCGGCACACAACGCTTTTGGGGGGCTTGGACCTATGGACCCGACGAACAACCGAGGACCCGAAGAGCACGTCCGCGACGACGACGTCCGGACGCCTCGACAACGTCCGCCGCGCGATCCGCTCACGCAGGCGCTCGCACCGGGAAACAGCCAGAACGCGCCGGCACTGGCGCGCACCGTCCAGCTCGTGTCCGGTGACTTCCTGCTCACCGTCAATCCCGTCGACGGCAGCGAGATAGAGCTCTGCCCGCCGGGCGAACGGCCGGGCAGACCGGTGAAGTTCACACCCGCGGAGCGAGCCGAGCTGGCGCGCGCCTCGCGGCCGCCCGTACCACCGGGGCACTCGCTGCCCCGGATGCCGCTCCTGGAGCGCCAGGAGGAGCGTGAGCGGCTTGTACGCCTGCTTGCGCGCGGGCGCTCCGTACGGCTCACCGGGCCGTCGGGATCGGGCCGTACGGCGCTTCTGGACGCCGTCGCCGAGGACTGCGCGGATCTCGCGCCGGACGGCGTCGTACGTCTCAGCGGCTACCGCCGCACCGTCGGCGATCTGCTGCACGACCTCTTCGCGGCCGTCTACAGCGCGCCGCTGTACCGGCCGGAGCCGGACGAACTGCTCGCGCTCGTCCGGGAGATCGGCGCGGTCGTCGTCCTCGACGACATCGAGTTCGGCGGCGGCGCGCTCGACGGGCTGCTCGACGCGACGCCCGAGTGCGCCTTCCTGATCTCCGCGACGCCCGAGGTCGCCGCGCCGTCCGCCGACTCACTCCTCGAAGAGGTGTTCCTCGGGGGCCTGGGCCGGGCCGGCGGGCTCGAACTGCTCGAGCGTGCCGTGGGCCGCGTACTGACCGAGGACGAGGCGAACTGGGCGGGCGACCTCTGGTTCGAGTCCGAGGGACGGCCGCTGCGCTTCGTACAGGCCGGCGCCCTGCTGCGGCAGCGCGACCAACTGCGCGCCGACCCGAACGCCTTCGACGAGTACGGCTACTACGAGGACGCGCCCGTGGACGCGCCCTTCGACGCCGACGACCTCCACGACGTACCGCTGCCCTCGCTCGCCGACGGCGCCGCACCCGCCGCGCTGCTCGCCTCCCGGCTCAGCGAATCGGCGCGCGCCACGCTGCGGTTCGCCGTCGCCCTGGGCGGCGAGGTGCCGCACCAGGCGCATCTGCCGGCGCTGGTCGGGGACACGCACGCGGACGCGGCGCTCGCGGAGCTGGTCGGCTGCGCGCTCGTCACGCCGGTCGGCTCGCACTACCGGCTCGCGGCGGGCGTGCACACCCAGCTGACGGCCAACGGGTATGCCTCCGACGCGCATGAGCGGGCGCAGACCGCCGCCCAGCACTACGCCTGGTGGGCCGGGCATCCTTCGGTCACGCCGGAGCGGGTCGCCGCCGAGGCGGACGCCGTGCTCGCGGCGCTCACCGGGCTTGTGTCGGTCGCCGAGCCGCCGTTGGAGGGCGAGGAGGAGAGCGTCGCCGTAGCGCTGGCCCGTGCGGTCGCGCCCGCGTTCGCCGCGAGCCTCGACTGGGGTTCGTGGGAGCGCACACTCCGGGCCGGAGCCGAGGTGGCCAGGGTCGCCGGTGAGGTCTCCGAAGAGGCCTACTTCCACCATGAGTTGGGGATACTGGCGCTCTGCGGCAGCCAGTACGACCGGGCCCGCGCCGAGCTGGAGGCCTCCGTCGGGCTGCGCGGCGCCGTCGCGGACAAGCGCGGTAGCACCGCAGGCCGCCGCGCCCTCGCGCTGGTCGACGACCGTACGGGTGTCACGCCGGCCGGCGGGTTCGGGGCGACGACGGGCGAGGAGGTGTCCGACGCGCGGTACGAGGAGTCGGCGTCGCCCCCTGGTGGCGTACCGGCTACGTTCGCGTCGGCCTCGCCGCCCACGCCGCCCCAGCTCGCGACGGTGATCACGCGTCGGACCGGGCCTCCGGCTTCGCACCGGCCCAGCGGCGTCAAGCGGCTGGTGAACGGCACCAAGCGCAATCTGGTGGCCGCGGGCGCGGGAGCGCTCCTCGTCGCTGTACTCGGCACCGTGGTGACGCTCGGCGCCACCTCGGACGGCGAGAACCCGCCGCCTTCGGAAAGGGTCGGCGTCAACCCGTCGGCCGGTCCGGGCGAGAACGGCGGCGGGCTCGGCGCGGACCAGCCGGTGAGGGACGACGACAGCAACTCGGACTCCACGAGCCGTCCGACGCCCCCGGACCCGGGCGAGGACGGCATCGTGGGCACCGCGGACGATCCGACGCCGACGCCGAGCAAGAAGCCGTCGAAGGACGACCCGACCGGGACGAAGGACCCGGACGACCCGACCAAGTCGCCGTCGAAGCCGCCCACGAGCAAGCCGCCGGCGGACGACCCGAAGCCGACGCCACCGGACGACCCGACTCCGCCGGACGACCCGACTCCGCCGGACGACCCCACGCCGCCGGACGACCCGACGCCGACGCCGCCGGACGATCCGACGACTCCGCCGACCGTCGAGCCGCCGGACGACCCCACGCCGCCGGACAACTCGGCCAGCGGCCCGGCGCCCAGCACACCGGTGAGCCCGCCCGAGACCACCGCGAGCGCTCCGGCGGAGAGCGACGATCCGACGGGCGGCGATCTGACGACGGTGATCTGACGCCGGGGTTCTGACAGCCGCATACGACACGGCAGTTGTACGTCACGGCAGAGGGCCGGGTCCGCTTCATGCGGACCCGGCCCTCTGCCGTCGTAAGCCTCAGAACGTCCCGTCCGTCAGAACAGCCGCAGCTTGTCGTCCTCGATGCCCCGCAGCGCGTCGTAGTCGAGGACCGTGCAGCCGATGCCGCGGTCGGTCGCGAGGACGCGGGCCTGCGGCTTGATCTCCTGGGCCGCGAAGATGCCGCGTACCGGCGCGAGATGCGGGTCGCGGTTCAAAAGCTCCAGATAGCGCGTGAGTTGCTCCACGCCGTCGATCTCGCCGCGGCGCTTGATCTCCACGGCGACGGTCTGTCCCTCGGCGTCCCGGCAGAGGATGTCGACCGGGCCGATGGCCGTCATGTACTCGCGGCGGATCAGCGAATAGCCCTCGCCGAGGGTCTCGATGCGGTCGGCGAGCAGTTCCTGGAGGTGTGCTTCCACGCCATCCTTGATCAGGCCCGGGTCCACGCCGAGTTCATGTGAGGAGTCGTGGAGGACTTCCTCCATCGTGATGATGAGCTTCTCGCCCGCCTTGTTGGTGACGGTCCAGACGCCCTTCTCGTCTCCGTCCCCCTCTTTCAACGTGCAGGGCGGAGACATCCAGTTGAGGGGCTTGTAAGCCCGGTCGTCCGCATGAATCGAGACGCTGCCGTCCGCCTTCACCAAGATCAGGCGGGGTGCCGACGGGAGATGGGCGGTGAGCCGGCCGGCGTAGTCGACGGAGCAGCGGGCAATGACGAGACGCATGGTCGGCAACGCTACTCGACGGGCGCTGGTGAACGCGATTCGCCCATCGTCAACGCCTCTTGCCAATGGCACATGCTGTTCGTAAGTGGCCGGTTGTGTGCGCATTGGCGCCCTGCTGTGTTCCAGATGTCCTGGTGCGATCAAGAACAGTTGCCTACCGTATGAACGGGAGGTCGTGGTGCGCGTACGCAGCGTGTCCGTTGTCAGCTTGTCCGTTGTCGCGGTCTCCCGCCCTGTCCGTCAACCCCCTCTGTCGGGAGGGGGTGCGAGAGGAGAACCCATGTCGCTGGACGTCTCACCGGCCCTACTCGAACAGGCCGAGCGAGGCGAGGTCGACGAAGCGGAATTCGTCGACTGCGTCCGGACTTCCCTGCCTTACGCATGGGAGATGATCAGCTCCCTGGTGGCCCAACTGAAGGTCGACGGCGGAAACTTCGCCGACAACCAGACGCCGCCGCCGGACGAGCAGGCACGGGGCCAGTTGCTGCGAGCGCTCGCGAGTGACGCGATACGCGGCGCTCTGCAGCGGCACTTCGGAGTACGGCTGGCCTTCCAGAACTGCCATCGGGTGGCGGTGTTCCCGCTTGACGCGTCGGTTGACGACACGCTGGCCCGCTTCACCTCGGTGCGCAGCCAACTGCTGAACCAGTCCCCGGAGTTCCGGGACTGCTGAGGCAGCGACGCCGCAGGCTTGCCGCCCCGTACGCGGGAGGTGCATTTTTTGCACGGGGCGGCAAGCTCCCCGCGAGGCGGGCGCGTTGAACCCCGCCCGCCGCCGACCGGCCGGGCACACCAACTGCCGTACCCGTCCCGGCACCAGCTCCTCACCGCAGCCGTGGCAGCACCTCCGCTCCCAGCCGCCGTACGTTCTCCTCCGTCGCCGCCAGGTCACCCGAGCCCTCCACCAGGAGCGCGAAGCGGGTGATCCCCGTACGCTCCGAGGTCGCCGCCAGCCGGTCCGCGCACAGCCGGGGCGGGCCCACCGGGTGCAGACCGCAGAGCAGTTCGGTGTACGCCAGCGGGTCCCGCATCGACCGGGCGCGGCCGTCCACCGTCACATGGGCCTCAAGACCCTGCTTCAGCCAGCCCGGCATCGCCTTGACGAGCGTCTCGACCGCGTCCGTCCGACGGTCCGCTATCTGCGCGATACCGGCCGAGACGTGCGCCGCGCCCGCGATCTCCTCGGGGGAGCGGCCCGCGGCCCTGGCGTGCTTACGCCACAGCGCGACCATCTCCGCCTTCTCCTCGTCGCCGACATGCATCCCCAGCAGCATCGACAGACCGCGCTCGGCGGCCAGCCGGACGCTCGCCGGCGAGGTGCAGGCGACGACGACCTCCGGACCCTCGGCGCCCGTCAGATCCTCCGACGGCCTTGGTACGACCGGGACTTCACGGAAGTTGAAGCGCTCGCCGGCACTGGAGACGGAGGGTTCGCGCAGCCAGCGCACCAGCAGATCGAGTGATTCCGGGAACCCCTGCTCGTACGCCTCGAGGCCCGCACCGAAGACCTCCAGATCGACCCAGGGACCTCCGCGCCCCACGCCGAGCATGAAGCGTCCGCCGGACGTCACATGCAGCAGCGCGGCCTGTTCGCCGAGCGCCACGGGGTGTGTGTTGGGGAGCACGCTGACCGCCGTGCCGACGCGGATACGGCGGGTGCGGCCGAGCAGCAGCGCGGCAAGCGTGACGGCCGACGGGCATGTCCCGTACGGCACGAAGTGGTGCTCGGCCAGCCAGACCGCGTCGAGTCCCGCCTCCTCGGCGACCTCCGCCGATCGCACCGCGCGATGCAGTGCCTCTCCGTGGCCCTGTCCCGGGAACTGGGCCGCCAGTACAAAACTTCCTATGCGCATCGCACTCCTGTCCTCCTTGGCGCCGAGGCGGCTCCCTGCCCCGCATAACCGTCTGACACGTGCCAAAGACACGGCTTGGCGGGGAGATTGGCGGATTGTCTGCAGAATGGGCCGGTCACGCCGGAAGGTTGAGCCGGTCACGCCGGAGTCTGTGGGGGCTTTGTGGTACGTGTACCCATGGCTGCGCCGCGTAGGCTGGATGCGGCCCGTGCTCCCTGTAAAGCCGTGAGGTGTCCTGTGTCCCCGCGCCGCAATCGTCCCAAGGGCGCCCCCAGCGCGTCCGCGGAACAGAGCGACCGGTCCGACCGCTACGGCGGCTGGCAGACCTCGGAGAGCTGGCAGGGCGAGGCGTGGAGCGTACGCCACGTCGCGGGCGCGAGTGCCGAGGGCAAGACGTATCGGTGCCCGGGCTGCGCGCAGTTGATCCCCTCGGCGGTCCCGCATGTGGTGGCCTGGCCGGAGCACGCGGGCGTGGACGACCGCCGCCACTGGCACAAGGCCTGCTGGAACGCGAAGGACCGCCGCACCACTCGGGTGCAGCGGTCCCGCAACGCGCCACGTTTCTAAGGGCCCTTGGGGCCCCTGTTCATACGGCTCACACGTCGCGCTTCTCCAGCAGGAGGTAGGCGCCGACGAACGCCGCGGCCGTCACGCCCAGCATGATCCACAGCGGGTCCCAGCCGGACGGGCCGGTCTCGCTGAGGGACTGGGAGTAGAAGACGCTGAGCTGGTTCGGGATCGAGTACTCGAGGAGCGCGTCGCGTACGCCTTCGAGGGACGCCGTGAACATGAACATCGCGATGACCAGCGGAGCGAGCAGCGCCCCGATCATGATCGTGATGGCGCCCGCCGAATGTCGGACGAGCGAGCCGACGATGAGCGAGAGCAGTCCGAGCAGCGCGATGTAGAGGCTGATCCCGACCGTGCCCTTCAGCCAGTCCTCACCGGTGGGATCGCCCGCGCCGTTGTCCTTCAGCATGGTCACCTGGGCGAAGGCGACGATCGTGGCGGACACCACCGTGACCACGAAGGCGACCAGGAAGAACACGATCGCCTTGGCCACCAGCACCCGCGCGCGGCTGGGGCACGCGGTCATCGTGGTCCGGATCATGCCGGTGCCGTACTCGGAGGCGGTGGTGAGCACGCCGAGCGTCATGATGCACATGCTGCCGAGGAGCAGCCCGAAGAAGCCCAGGGACAGCGGGTGCTCGCCGTCCAGATCCGTCGAGGAGGCGGCGACGGCCGCACCGGCGGCCAGCCCGATGCCGACCACGAGCAGGATGAAGACCCCGAGCGTCCACATGGTGGACCGTACGGACTTGATCTTCGTCCACTCCGAGGCGATGGCATGCCCCAGGTGCGTACGCGTGATGGGGATCGGCGAGGTGTACGAAGGGCCGGGCGCCGCCTGCCAGTTGGGCGGGGCCTGCTGCTGCGTCTGCTGCTGCATCTGTGGCTGGGGCGTACTCATCGGGCGTCCTCGGGCTTGGTCATGTCAGGAGCGGCGGCGGGCTGCGCGGGAGCGGCCTGGGCGTACGGGTTGGGCTCGCCGGGGCCGCCGGGCGCGGTCGGCGCCCCGTACGGGCCCGCGGGCTGCCCCTGAGGCATCGCGAACGGCTGGCCGCCCTGCTGGGGCGGCGGCGGGGCGTACCAGCCCGGCTGGCCCTGCCCGGGCACCGGCATCTGCGGCGGCGGCATGGCACCCGGCGGCATCTCCTGCTGGAAGCCCGCGCGCTGGTCGTCGGTCGAGCGGTAGTCGACGGCGCCCTGCGTCATCCGCATGTACGCCTCCTCCAGCGAGGCCTGGTGCGGGGACAGCTCCCACAGGCGTACGTCATGGCTGTGCGCGAGGTCGCTGATGCGGGGCAGCGGCAGGCCCATGATGCGCAGCGCCCCGTCCTGCTCGGGCAGCACCTGGCCGCCGGCCTCGGTCAGCGCCGCCGTCAGCTTCTCGCGCTGCTGCGGTTCGGCATCAGGAGTCCGTACGCGCGCGAAGTCCGCGGAGTTGGCCGAGATGAACTCCTTGATGTTCATGTCGGCCATCAACTGACCGCGGCCGATCACGATGAGGTGGTCGGCGGTCACCGCCATCTCGCTCATCAGGTGCGAGGACACGAAGACCGTACGGCCTTCCGCCGCAAGGGACTTCATGAGGTTGCGCACCCACAGGATGCCCTCGGGGTCGAGTCCGTTGACCGGCTCGTCGAAGAGCAGCACCTGAGGGTCGCCGAGCAGCGCGGCGGCGATGCCGAGGCGCTGGCCCATGCCGAGCGAGAACCCCTTGGAGCGCTTCTTCGCCACGTCCTGGAGGCCCACGACCCCGAGGACCTCGTCCACACGGCGGGCCGGGATGCCGGACAGCTGCGCCAGGCACAGCAGGTGGTTACGCGCGTGCCGGCCCCCATGCACGGCCTTGGCGTCGAGCAGCGCGCCGACCTGGCGGGGGGCGTTGGGCAGCCTCCGGTACGGATAGCCGCCGATCGTCACCTGCCCCGCGGTCGGGTTGTCCAGGCCGAGGATCATCCGCATGGTCGTCGACTTGCCCGAGCCGTTGGGCCCGAGAAAGCCGGTGACGGCACCTGGCCTCACCTGGAAGGAAAGGTTGTACACGGCTGTCTTCGCGCCATAGCGCTTAGTCAGGCCGACTGCCTCGATCATTCTCCGCACCCATCGACAGGTCAGTGTGTCGGGACGCATGCCCCCGTAAGGCTTAGGAGGATAACGGTCGGCTGACGGTTCCCACCAAGTCTGGGTAAAACACAAGCCCCCTGCGCTTGAAAGCAGGGGGCTCGTGGAGCGCCCCTTTAAGGGGCGCGGGGAACTGCGCGACCAGCCACAACCGGCCGGCAGTTAACCCACAACCGAACTTACCGAGACTGCTGAGCCGGAACTCCCCGAGAGATCGGCTCATCCTGCTCCGGCGTGCCCGCGGCAGCGACAGCCGCCCCGGTCAGCGTCGCGAGCATCTCGCGCACGTTCGTCAGCTGAGCGTTGATCGAATCGCGGCGGTTGGTCAGAGCCGCAAGCTCGCGCTCGGATTCCGAACGGATCCGGTCCGCCTTGGCGTTGGCGTCGGCCACGATGTCCTCGGCCTGCCGCTGAGCCGTCTCGACGGTCTGCCGGGCCCGGCGCTCGGCGTCCGTACGCAGCTTCTCCGCCTCCAGGCGCAGCTGCTCCGCGCGGTGCTCGATCTCCGCGAGGCGCTTCTCGGCCTTGGCCTGACGCGAGGCCAGGTCGCGCTCGGACTGCTCGCGCCGCTTGGCGAGGTTCGTCTCGAAGTCGGCGGCGGCCTGCGCGGCCTTGGCGCGGGTCTCCTCGAAGAGGGCGTCGGCCTCCTCGCGCTTGGACGCCGCGTCCTTCTGCGCCTCGGCACGCAGCTGAGAGGCGTCGCTCTTGGCCTTCTCGACGATCCGGACGCCCTCGTCCTCCGCCTTGGCCTTGCGGTCGGCGGAGAACGCCTCGGCGTCGTTACGCACCTGCTGGGCGGCGGACTCGGCGAGCTCGCGGTGCTGCTCGGCCGCGCGACGGGCCTCCTCGCGCAGATCCTTCGCCTCCTCCTCGGCGAGGCGGAGGATCTTCTCGACGCGCGCGCCGAGACCCGCGTACGACGGCTCGGCGTCGTTCACCTGAGCCTGGGCGTTCTGCGTCTCGAGGTGGAGTTCCTCGATGCGCTTTTCCAGGGCGGTGATACGGGCCAGAGCGCTGTCACGGTCGGAGACGAGCTTCGAGATGCGTTCGTCCACCTGAGCGCGGTCGTACCCACGCCGCACAAGCTCGAAGCCGTAGGGGGAAGTGTCGCTCATGGGGTTCCTGTCGAATGAGACCGGTGAGGTGATAGGTGGAATCCTAGGGGTCAAGGCGGCGCGTCATCGAGCAGAAGACAGACTTGGTATGGAGAATGACGCCCTTTTTGATGGCTAACGGTCCGCAGCGCACCCAGGACACGGTGTCACAGGCCCCGAGCGAGTACGAAACCGGCCGTTTTGGCTAGCTTTCCGAGGACTTGCCACCCGAACGGGTCGCACCGGCCGCCGCGCCCGCCTTGACCCCCGAGTCCTTGCCGCTCGCGGGGGCCTCGAAAGACTCCAACGCCTCGAGGACGTCCTGGACACGGGAGATCTCCGCGTTGATGTCCTCGCGGCGGCGGACCAGCACCTCCAGCTCGCGCTTGCCCTCCTCGACCATCCGCTTCGCGTCGCGCTCGGCGTCGGAACGGATCTGCTCGGCCTCGGCGATGAGCGCGGTCTTCTTCTGCTCGGCTTCCTTGAGAAGCCCCTCGGCCTTGCGTACGGCGGCGATACGGACCTTGCCCGCCTCGGAGTTGGCCTCCGAGACCATGTCCTTGGCCTTCGCCTCGGCTTCCTTCAGCTGGTCCTCGGCGGCCTTCACCAGCGCGTCGCAGCGCTCGCCGGCCGATCGCATCGCCTCGGCGGACTCACGGCGGGCCCGCTCGTGCAGCTCCTCGATCTCGCCGGTGATCCGGTCGCGCAGCTCCTCCGCCCGTTCGCGGATCGCGGTGGCGTCCCGGCGCGCGCCGACCAGCAGCTCGTCCGCGTCCGTACGGGCCCGCTCCACATACGAGTTGCCCTCGACGGTCGCCTCGGAGACCAGCCGCTCCGCTTCGTGGCGGGCCGCGCCCACCATCGTGTCGGCCTGCGTCTCGGCGTCCGCCGTGGTCTTCTGCGCGGTCCGCCGGGCCTCGGAGGTCAGCTTCTCCGCCTCGGCCGACGACTCCCGAATGAGCTTGTCGACCTGCTCCGCCGCCTCGGAACGCCGCTTGTTGGCGTCCTTGCGGGCCTCGTCCATCAGGCGGTCGGCCTCCTCGCGCGCCTCCGCCCGGACCCGCTCGGCCTCCGCCTCCGTCTCGGCCTTGAGCCGCTGCGCCTCGCCGCGCACCCGCTCGGCGTGCTGCCGTGCGGAACCAACGGTCTCGGCGGCCTCGGCGCGCAGCCGCTCGGCGTCGCCCGTCGCGTCCGAGATCAGCTTCTCGGCCTTCGCCACGGACTCGGCGCGAACCCGCTCCGCCTCCGTGTTCGTCTCCGAACGGAGCCGCTCCGCCTCGGAGCGGGCCTCGCCGATGAGGTTGTCGGCCTGGGTCGCCGCGTCGGAACGGAGCCGGTTCGCGTCCTCCCGGGCCTCCGAGCGGAGCCGGTCGGACTCGGCGATCGCCTCCGAAACCGTGCGCTCCGCAAGGGACTTGGCGGCCTCCGCCTCCTCCCGCGCCTCCCGCTTGAGACGGTTGCCGTCCTCGGCGGCCCGCTCCCGCTCCGCGTAGGCGTCGGCGCGGACCCGGTCCGCCTCCTCCTGTGCCTCCGTGCGCGTACGCTCCGCCGCGTGCTCGGCGGCGCTGCGCAGGCCCGCGATCTCGTCCTGCGCCTGCTCGTGCAGCCCGGCCACGGAGTCCCGTACCTGCTGCGCGGTCTGCTCGGCGGCCGACACCATCTCGGTGGCGCGCCGGTCGGCCTCCTCGACCAGGCGCAGGGCCTCGGCCTGGGCCTCCTCCACGCGGTTGCGCGCCGAGGCCAGCAGCTCCTCGCTCTGCTCGCGGGCCCGCTCGCGCTCCTGGTCGGCCTCCTCGCGCGCGGTCCCGAGGATCTGCTCGGCCTCGCGGCGGCGCCGGGTGGCCTCCTCCTGGGCGACGGCCAGCGTCTCGGCACCCTCGGCCGCCAGCCGTTCGGCGGCGGCCTGCGCCTCCGCCCGGACCCGGTTCGCGGAGTCCTGGGCCTCCGACTTGAGCCGCTCGGCCTCGGCGGAGGCCTCCGAACGCAGTCGTACGGCGATGGCCTCGCCCTCGGCCCGCGAGGCGGACGCATCGGAGGCGGCCTCGTGGCGCAGCCGCTCGGCTTCCGCCTCGGCCTGCGCCTGGAGCGTCCGGAGCCGCTCGGCGGCCTCGTGGCGCAGCCGGTCGGCCTCCTCGACGGCTTCGCGGCGGATCCGCTCCGCCTCTGCGCGGGCGTCGGTCAGGGCCTCCTCGGCGGCGGCCAGACGCGCCTCGGTCTCCGTGTGGAGCCGGTTCAGTTCCTCGGCGGCCTCGGCCTGCCGGGCGGCGACGGCGCGCTCGGCCTCCTCGCGCAGCTCCAGCGCGGCCCGTTCGGCCTCTTCCTTGATGGTCTCCGACAGCTCGACGGCCTCCGCGCGATTGCGCTCGGCCTCGTCGCGGGTGCGCTGCAGGGTCTCCTCGGCCTGGCGGCGCAGCGTCGTGGCGCGCTCGATGGCCTCGGTGCGGAGCTTCTGGCTCTCCGTCGTCGCGTTCGAGCGCAGCTCATCCGCGTCGGCCTTCGCCTTGGCGAGCAGCTCCTCGGCGGTCTTGGCCGCCTCCTCGATCTGCTGGACGGCCTCACGCCGTGCCTCGGCGCGGATCCGCTCGCCCTCGCCGACCGCGTCGGCCCGCAGGGCCTCGGCCTCGCCGCGCAGCCGGCGCGCCTCCTCCTGCAGCTCGACGGTCTTGGCGCGGTACTCCTTGGTGTCGTCCTTCGCCGCGCCCTTCAGCTCCTCGGCGATGTCGTGCGCCTCGGCCCGCAGCCGGTCCGCCTCGGCCTCGGCCTCGCGGCGGATCCGCTCGGCCTCCTCGGTGGCCGCCTTGGTCGTCTTCTTGGCGTCCTCCGACGCCTTGTTGAGGACCTCCTCGGCCGTACGCGCGGCCGAGGACAGCTGCGAGGCGGTCTCCTCCGCGGTGGCGCTCCGGGCCGTCTCGGCGGCCTCCGCGAGGATCTTCTCCGCCTCCAGGCGGGCGTCGGCGACGACCTGCTCGGCGTCCGCCTTGGTGGTCTCGGCCTCCTTGGTGGCCTCGCTGACCAGCCGGGCGACCTGCTCCTTCGCCGTACGCGTGCGCTGCTCGTTGGTGGACTCGGCGCTGGCCAGGGCCTTGGCCGCGGCCTCCTTCGCCTCCGTGAGGACCTTGTCGGCCTCGGCCTGCGCCTCGCGGAGCTTCGCCTCGGCCTCCGCCATGCGCTGCTCGGCGGCCCGGCTCAGCTCGGTGGCCTGACGGCGGGCCGACTCCGACTCGTTCGTCGTGGAGCTGCGCAGCTGCTCGGCGTGGTCGGTTGCCTCCTGCGCCTGCGTGGACGCGGCGTTCAGCAGCCGCTCGGCGTCCGTACGGGCCCGGCGCAGCAGCGCCTCGGCCTCCGCGCGGGCGGCCTCGGCATCGGCCTCCAGGCGCTGCCTGGCCTCCGCGGAGATACGTTCGGCCTCGGCGCGAGCCGCGGCCAGGGCCTGCTCGGCCTCGGCGCGGGACTCGTCCAGAAGGCGGCGGGCCTGCTGCTCACTGCGGGCGCGCAGCTGCTCGGCCCAGGCGACGTTGTCGTTGACGTGCGACTCGACGGTCTGCCGGCGCTCGGCCAGCTCCTGGTCGAGCTTCTGACGCCGGGCCACGGCCTCGGCGTGCAGCTCGGACTGGAGGCGGGCGGCCTGCTCGGCGTGCTCCTGGAGGATCCGCTGGGTCTGCGCGCGAGCCTGGCTCAGCTCCCGCTCCGCGTCCATCCGCAGCTGGTCGGCCTGGATCTGCGCATTACGCAGCATCTGCTCGGCCTGATAGCCGATGTCGGCGCTGTCGAAGGCAGGACGGGACGCCAGATTGCGGCGCGCCTCATGCAGCTTGGCGCGCAGCACCTCGACTTGATAGCCGAGGTCCTCGGCGTGCTGGACGGCCTTCTCCCGCTCGGTCTTCAGCCGTTCCATCTCGGCCTCGAACCGAGAGAGGTGGTCGACGTCAGCCGCCGGCTCTCGCTCCTGGCGTTCGTAGCCCCGCACTGCGCGGTCCCATCCGTCCCCTGGTCGCAAGTCTCTCCAAACGAGCTCCGTCCATCCGCCGAACGGGGCCCCCGGGGAATGGTGTCAGATCAACGGCGGAGCATGGGCTGCTGCCCCGACGCTCGTCCCCCGAAACCCGGACCCCGGCCCGCGGCCGCCCTCCCGGAGCGACGACCGCATCCAACCCTACCGGGCCCGATCGACCCGGGTGCCTGGCCAACCTGCTTTTCCGGCCGGGGGATCCGGGGTCCGAGGCGCAGTGGCCGACGGAAAGTCCCCAGACCATGACTTACGGACCTCAGTGCCCGGACGACTCAACGGCCCCCTCACCAGTGGACTCCTTGGGCGCGGACGTCACCAGTTCGGTCAGTACGCCATGGCAGTCCTTGGGGTGCAGGAACGTGATGCGCGACCCCATCGTGCCCCTGCGAGGCTCGTCATAGAGCACACGTACGCCCTTGTCCCTGGCGTCGGCCGCGTCCGCGTCGACGTCCGGGGTGCCGAAGGCGATGTGGTGCACGCCCTCGCCGTTCTTGGCCAGCCATTTCGCGACGGTGGAGTCCTCGCGGGTCGGCTCCAGGAGCTGGAGATAGGTGGCGCCGCCGTCGGAGGTCTCGTTGATCTTGAGCATGGCCTCGCGTACGCCCTGCTCTTCGTTGACCTCGGAGTGGAAGACCTCGAAGCCGTACGTGGCACGGTAGAACTCGACGGTCTTGTCCAGGTCGAAACAGGCGATCCCGATGTGGTCGATTCGCGTCAACATGGTGTTAGTGCAGCGCGCCCCACGCGGTTACGCAACGTGCGCGCGATCACACGCCCCGCCGGATGACGGGTGGCCTACCGCTCAGTACATTTTAGTAAACCCTCGTTCACTCCTCAGCTGTGCAAGCTGGAAGGGGATCGCTCCTCATGACTGGAACGAACAGCACCACCTCCGTGATCGTCGCGGGTGCCCGCACCCCGATGGGACGGCTGCTCGGCTCCCTGAAGTCCTTCTCGGGAGCCGACCTCGGTGGATTCGCGATCAAGGCCGCCCTGGACCGTGCGGGGATCAGCGGCGACCAGGTGCAGTACGTGATCATGGGCCAGGTTCTGCAGGCCGGGGCGGGGCAGATCCCGGCGCGGCAGGCCGCGGTCAAGGCCGGCATCCCGATGAACGTCCCGGCGCTCACCGTCAACAAGGTCTGCCTCTCGGGCCTGGACGCGATCGCGCTCGCGGACCAGCTGATCCGGGCCGGCGAGTTCGACGTCATCGTGGCCGGCGGCCAGGAGTCCATGACGAACGCGCCGCATCTGCTGCCGAAGTCCCGTGAGGGCTTCAAGTACGGCGCGATCGAGATGCTCGACGCGATGGCGTACGACGGTCTGACCGACCCGTGGGAGAACGTCCCCATGGGCCAGTCGACCGAGAAGCACAACACCCGCCTCGGCATCGCCCGCCCGGAACAGGACGAGATCGCCGCCCTCTCGCACCAGCGGGCCGCCGCCGCCCAGAAGAACGGCGTCTTCGACGCCGAGATCACCCCCGTCGAGATTCCGCAGCGCAAGGGCGACCCCGTCGTCTTCAGCAAGGACGAGGGCATCCGCGGCGAGACGACCGCCGAGTCGCTGGGCAAGCTGCGGCCCGCGTTCACCAAGGACGGGACGATCACGGCCGGTTCGGCCTCGCAGATCTCCGACGGTGCTGCGGCCGTCGTGGTCATGAGCAAGGCCAAGGCGCAGGAGCTGGGCCTCGAGTGGCTCGCGGAGATCGGCGCCCACGGGAATGTGGCCGGCCCCGACAACTCCCTCCAGTCCCAGCCCTCGAACGCCATCCAGCACGCCCTGAAGAAGGAGGGCCTGGACGTCTCGGACCTCGACCTCATCGAGATCAACGAGGCCTTCGCGGCCGTCGCGGTCCAGTCAATGAAGGACCTCGGGGTGTCCACGGAAAAGGTGAATGTCAACGGCGGCGCGATCGCCCTCGGCCACCCCATCGGCATGTCCGGCGCCCGTCTCGTACTCCACCTCGCCCTGGAACTGAAGCGGCGCGGTGGCGGCGTGGGCGCGGCAGCCCTGTGCGGCGGTGGCGGCCAGGGTGACGCGCTGATCGTGCGGGTACCCAAGGGCTGAACGGCCTTTTAGTCCTTACTCGGTATGGATCGGATCGGAGCTGTGATGCAGGACGTCCCCACACTGGTGGCCCAGGCCAGGGAAGGCCGGCCGCGGGCCGTGGCCCGGCTGATCTCCCTGGTGGAGGGGGCGTCCGAGCAGCTCCGCGAGGTCATGGCGGCGCTGGCCCCGCTCGCCGGGAACGCGTACGTCGTCGGGCTCACGGGTTCGCCTGGCGTGGGCAAGTCCACGTCCACGTCCGCGCTCGTGACCGCGTACCGGCGGCAGGGCAAGCGGGTCGGCGTCCTCGCCGTCGACCCGTCCTCGCCGTTCTCCGGCGGAGCGCTGCTAGGCGACCGCGTACGGATGTCCGAGCACGCCGGCGACTCCGGCGTCTACATCCGCTCCATGGCCACCCGCGGCCACCTCGGCGGACTCGCCTGGGCTGCGCCCCAGGCCATCCGGGTACTGGACGCGGCGGGCTGCGACGTGGTCCTGGTCGAGACGGTGGGCGTGGGCCAGTCGGAGGTCGAGATAGCGTCCGAGGCCGATACGTCGGTGGTGCTCCTGGCTCCCGGAATGGGCGACGGAATCCAGGCTGCGAAGGCCGGAATCCTGGAGATCGGCGACGTATACGTCGTCAACAAGGCCGACCGCGACGGCGCCGACGCCACAGCCCGCGAACTGAACCACATGCTCGGCCTGGGCGAATCCCGCGCCCCCGGCGACTGGCGCCCTCCGATCGTCAAGACGGTCGCCGCGCGTGGCGAGGGCATCGACGAGGTAGTCGAGGCCCTGGAGAAGCACCGCGCCTGGATGGAGGAGCGAGGCGTCCTCGCCGAACGCCGCCTCGCCCGCGCCGCCCACGAGGTCGAGACGATCGCCGTCACGGCCCTCCGGGAGCGCATCGGGGACCTGCACGGCGACCGCCGCCTGGGCGCGCTCGCGGAGCGGATCGTGGCGGGGGAGCTGGATCCGTACCGGGCGGCGGATGAGCTGGTGGCGGGCATTACGGAGGGCTGAGAGGCATCCTCAGGGGGCGGCGGCCACGAGTCGCAGGCTTCCGCGCCGCGTGCGAGCCTGAGTTCCTGACGGTGATCATCTCGACCGGGGGGACCGGAAGGAGCCCGCCACGTGACCGCGCCCCCTGCCCCCGCGCCCCCTGCCCCCGCGTCGCCTGTCCGTCTCGAAGCCTCGCTCGATCCCCGGCTGTCCCGATGGATGTGGCTGGTGAAGTGGCTGCTCGCCATCCCGCACTACATCGTGCTGTTCTTCCTGGGGATCGCGTTCGTGCTGGTGACGATCGTCGCGTTCTTCGCCATCCTGTTCACCGCCCGGTACCCGCGGTCCCTCTTCGACTTCAACGTCGGCGTGATGCGCTGGAACTGGCGCGTGACCTACTACGCCCACACCGCACTCGGCACGGACCGGTACCCGCCGTTCACCCTCGCGGACGTACCCGACTATCCGGCGCATTTCGACGTCGCCTACCCCGAGCGGCTCTCCCGCGGCCTTGTCCTGGTGAAGTGGTGGCTGCTGGCGATCCCGCAGTACATCGTCGTCGGGTTCCTCGCCGGCGGCTGGGGTTCGGGGGAGGACGGGTGGCGGGGCGGCGGCCTGATGCCGTTCCTGTCCCTGGTCGCGGTGGTCATCCTGGCGTTCACCGCCCGCTACCCGGGACACCTCTACGACTTCCTGCTCGGCCTGGCCCGCTGGGTTGCCCGCGTCATGGCTTACGCCGCGCTGATGACCGACCAGTACCCGCCGTTCCGGCTCGACATGGGCGGGCAGGAACGGTCGACGGCGAAGATCCCGGCGCCCGACTTGAGCAAGTGACGGAACGCCTCAGGCGGACAGGTGCCGTTCGACCGTCTCCACCTTGGACGTGAGGCCGTCCGTCACGCCGGGCCGGATGTCCGCCTTGAGGACGAGCGAGACGCGCGGCGCGCGTTCCTCGACCGCCGCGACGGCCCGCTTGACGACGTCCATGACCTCGTCCCACTCGCCTTCCACGGACGTGAACATCGCGTCGGTACGGTTCGGCAGCCCCGACTCGCGTACGACACGGACCGCGTCGGCCACGTACTCGCCCACGTCGTCGCCGACACCCAGCGGCGTCACGGAGAAGGCGACGATCATGCGTTGACGATCCCTTCCTGGCGGGCGCGCGACGCGATGACCGCGTTCTCGGCCTCACGCTTCAGCTTGCGCTCGGCGACGAAGCCGCCGGCCGGGAGGACGGAGAGGATGAAGTACAGGGCCGCCGTCTTCGGGGACCACTTCGTACGGTTCCACGCGTCGGCCCAGAAGAGCACGTACAGGATGAAGAGGACACCGTGGATCATGCCCATCACGGGCACCGCGTTGAAGTCCGTCGTCCGCTTCAGCACCGAGCAGACGAGCAGCAGCAGGAACGAGATCGCCTCGGGGGCGGAGACCAGACGGAGGCGGCGGAGGGCGGAGGCGGTCTTGATGTCCACGAGTCACCTTCGATGGCAGTGGCGGTAGAGGGTCACGCTTTGCGGCGGTTTGTGAACGTACGCACAAGCGGCTCCCATTGTGGCATCCGGCGCTGACACGGACCGGCGTGGGGGCCGAACCGCGTTCAGGGGTTCGACCACGCGTCCCGCACGGGTCCCCCTGCGGTGCGATCAGGGTGTGCTCAGGGTCGGGATCATCCCGGAGGATCTGTCACCGGCCGCGCCCGGCGGCTACCTTCACACCGTGGCGATGTTCCGACTCCAGGGCAGCAAGGTGCTGGCCGTCGACATGACCGGCGATGCCGTGAAGGCGAAGAACGGCTCGATGGTGGCGTACGACGGGCAGATGGACTTCAAGAAGATGAGCGGCGGCGGGGAGGGGATACGGGGGATGGTGACCCGGCGCCTCACCGGCGAGCAGATGACGCTGATGGAGGTGAAGGGGCACGGGACCTGCTGGTTCGCGGACCGGGCGAGCGAGATCAACCTCGTGACCCTCCAGGGCGACAAGCTCTTCGTCGAGTCGAGCAATCTGCTCGCGACGGACTCGGCGCTGCGTACGGGCACGTCCTTCACGGGCATGCGCGGCGCCTCGCAGGGCAACGGCCTCTTCACGACGACCATCGAGGGTCACGGCCAGGCGGCGATCATGTCCGACGGTCCCGCGGTGGTGCTGCGGGTCAGCTCGCAGTATCCGCTGACGGTCGACCCGGGGGCGTACATCGCGCACCAGGGCAATCTGCGGCAGTCGTTCCAGTCGGGTGTGACGTTCCGCACGTTCATGGGCGAGGGCGGCGGCGAGGCCTTCCAGATCCGCTTCGAGGGCGATGGGCTCGTGTATGTACAGCCCAGCGAGCGCAACACGATCGGCGGGGAGGTCTGATGCCGTTCCGCGAGGTCAACTCGAAGGTGATCGAGGCCACGGTCGCGCCGGGGCAGCGGCTGTTCAGCCAGCGTGGCGCGATGCTCGCGTACAAGGGCGAGGTCTCCTTCACCCCGAACATGCAGGGCGGCCAGGGCGGCGTCATGTCGATGATCGGCCGCCGGGCCGCGGGCGAGGCGGCGCCGCTGATGACGGTGGAGGGCTCGGGCACCGTCCTGTTCGGGCACGGCGGCCACCACGTCGAGGTGATCAACCTCACAGGCGACACCTTGTACGTGGAGGCGGACCGGCTGCTGGCCTTCGACGGGACGCTGGAGCAGGGCACGATGTTCATGGGTTCGCAGGGCGGGGTCATGGGTATGGTCCGCGGCCAGGTCGCCGGCCAGGGGCTGTTCACGACGACCCTGAAGGGTCACGGCGCGGTGGCCGTCATGGCGCACGGCGGGATCATCGAGGTGCCGATCACCCCGCAGCGCCCCGTCCACGTCGACCCGCAGGCGTACGTCGCGCATCACGGCGACGTACGCAACAAGCTGTCCACCGCGCTCGGCTGGCGCGACATGGTGGGCCGCGGCTCGGGCGAGGCCTTCCAACTGGAGCTGAGCGGCAACGGAGCGGTGTTCGTGCAGGCCTCGGAGGAGAAGCTGTGACCGCCTACCCGGGGACGGGCCCCGTGATCCACGACCCGATGACGCTGCCGTCCGACGACAACGTCAACAACTACACCTTCTGCGTGGAGCTCAAGGGAAGCGAGTGGTTCCTGCAGAAGGGCAAGATGATCGCCTACTACGGCTCGATGGAGTTCAACGGCATCGGGCACGGGCGACTGGACCGCCTTGTCCGGACGTCATTTCATTCGCCGTTGCACGCAAGCGACTGGGTCGTGGCCTCCGGCTCGGGCAAGATGCTGCTCGCCGACCGGGCCTTCGACGTGAATTCGTACGATCTGGAGGAGGGCAACCTGACCATTCGCTCAGGCAACCTCCTAGCTTTTCAGCCAAGTCTCGCGCTCAAGCAGTCGATCGTGCCGGGCTTTCTGACGCTCATCGGTACGGGCAAGTTCGTGGCCGCCTCGAACGGTCCGGTGGTGTTCATGGAGCCGCCGATCCGGGTCGATCCGCAGGCCCTGGTCGGCTGGGCTGACTGCCCCTCGCCGTGCCATCACTACGACCACGGCTATATGACAGGCCTGATGGGCGGTCTGCGTGCGCTGACGGGCATGGGCGGGGCCTCTGGAGAGGAGCACCAGTTCGAGTTCGTGGGCGCCGGCACGGTATTGCTGCAGTCCAGCGAGACGCTGATGGCCGAGCAGGCGACGGGGATGACTCCGAACGAGCCGGGGGTACCCGGTGGTGGCGGGGCACCCGGTGGGCAACCGTCCGGATCACCGCGCCTTCCCGGACAGCTGGGAGATCTACAGCGTCGCTTCGGGCTGTGAGCGGTAGTCTGCGGAGTGTGACATCGAACGCGTGCGCACCGACACCTAAATAAAACCCTCATAAGTTCACCTTTCAACATCTTAGGTAGAATCCATTCATGGAGACCGAAACGGCCACGCCCTGGCTGACCGATGCGGAGCAGTGCGCCTGGCGCACCCACCTGGAGGTCAACAGGTTGTTGACGTACCAGCTCGAAAGGGACCTCCAGCCGTTCGGCCTGACAATGAACGACTACGAGATCCTGGTGAACCTCTCGGAATCGGAGGGCCTGCGGATGCGGATGAGCGACCTCGCGGCCGCCACCCTCCAGTCCAAGAGCCGCCTCTCCCACCAGATCACCCGCATGGAGAACGCGGACCTGGTGCGGCGGGAGAACTGCGAGTCCGACCGCCGTGGGCTGTACGCCGTGCTCACGGACCACGGCATGGACACGATGAAGAAGGTCGCGCCACACCATGTGGCGTCTGTGCGGCGGCACTTCATCGACCTCATCCCGCCGGAGGAACTGGAAGCACTCCACAAGTCCCTGACGCCGATCGCGGGGCATCTGCGGGGGCAACGGGGTCGACCGTGACCGCGAGGCGCTGAGCGCTTGGCTGGGATGCCGGTTCGAAGCTGCGGGTCCGGTTGTGGCTGGTCGCTCCCCCACTCTCGGCTGCGCTCGAGCGGGGGGACCCCCATCGCGGCGGAGCCGCAAATGTCATAGCCCCGCGCCCCTAAGAGGCCTGCGGCCTCCTTAGGGGCGCGACCGCCTCATCTTGCCTCCAGGCGGTAACCGGCCCCCCGTACGGTCCGGATCAGCGAGGGCCCCAGTTTGCGGCGCAGGGTGCTGATGTACACCTCGACGATGTTGGGGTCGCCCTCGTAGGCGAAGTCCCAGACGTGCTCCAGGATCTCGGACTTGGAGACGACTTCGCCGGCCCGCACCACGAGCTGCTCGAGGACCGAGAACTCCTTTGCGGTCAGGGCGATTTCTTCCTCCTCGCCCCGGAAGACGCGCCGCGCGGCGGTGTCCACCCTGAACTCGCCGATCACATGCACGGGGGACGCGCCCGCGGATCCGCGCCGCCGGAGCAGCGCCTTCACGCGGGCCACCAGGACGACGTACGAGAACGGCTTGGTGAGGTAGTCGTCGGCGCCCGTGTCGAGGCCCTCCGCCTCGTCGTACTCTCCGTCCTTGGCGGTGAGCATGAGTATGGGCACGTCGTGACCGGCGGCGCGCAGGGCGGCGCACACCCGGTACCCGTTCATGCCGGGCAGCATGATGTCGAGGATGACGAGGTCGTACGAGCCCTCGCCGGCCTGGTGCAGGCCGTCCCGGCCGTCATGGACGACGTCCACGGCGAAGCCCTCGGCTGTCAGTCCCTTGGCGAGGGACAGGGCGAGCCGCTTTTCGTCTTCCACGATCAACAGGCGCATGGGGTCAGCTTCGCAGGGCGAACCTGAAGCGGTCTTCAGGGTGCTTCAGCTTCGCTTCAGCGGGCCTTCGGCAGATTGGTCCACGTCGGAACACGGCGTAGCAGACCAACTCGGGAGGAAACCCCATGAAGCGCAACATCGTCATCGCCACCATCGCCGCCGCGGCCCTCGTGGGAGGCGGCACGGCGACGGCACTCGCGGTCACGAGCGACGACGGGTCGGCGACGACGAAGCCGTCGAGCGTGCGGCCGGCCGACGATGGTCGCGATGACGGCGGCCGTGACGATGACGCGGGCGACACCGACGGCCGCGACGCGGACGGTCGTGACACGGACGACGGTGGCTCCGACGCCCGTGACACCGACGACGCCCGTGACGCCGACGATGGCCGTGACGATGACGGCCGTGACGCCGACGACAGCCAGGCCGGCGCCGGCCAGTCCGACGACGCCGCTCAGGGTGCGTCCGGCAAGGTCACGGCGGCCGAGGCCATCGGCTCCGCCCTCCGCCACACGCCGGGTACCGCGGTCTCGGCCGACCTGGACGGCCCGGACGACGGCGGCCCGGCGGCCTGGGACGTCGACGTCCTCGCCAAGGGCGGCACCTGGCACAGCATCCAGATAGACCCGGCGACCGGCAAGGTCCTCGGCTCGCACGTCGAGCAGGAGGACGGCGCCGACACCGCGCAGGTCCGCGCCGCCCTGAAGGGCTCGTCCGTCTCCGCGGAGGAGGCCGCGAAGGCCGCCGCCGCGAAGGGCACGGTCACGTCGGTCGACCTGGACGAGGACGGCAAGTCCAAGGCCTGGGACACTGAGACGCGCGCCTCGGGCGGCACGGAGCGCGAGTGGAACGTAGACCTGAAGACCGCCAAGGTCACGGCGGACAAGTCCGCCGACCAGGACTCGGCCGACGCCGACGCCGACGCCGACGCCGACGCCGACGCCGACGCCGATGCCGATGACGCGGACGCCGCCGACGCGCACGACGTTGACGACGACGGCTCGGACAACTGAGCGCTCGCATAGGGCATGCGCAGAACCGCGGCATATGAAGGCCGCGCTGAAGACGCAGACATGCGAAAAGTTCCTCAAGAAGAGGGCGCCGATACGGGCGCCCGGGGCAAACAGGGACGCCTGATCCCCGCGACGGCGGCGTCGACACGCTGCCGATCGCGGGCCGGGGCAGGCCCTATGCCAAGAGGAGGAACACGCGGTCAACGTAACAGCGGGCGCCGGGAGTTGACCACCAGGGCCCCCGGGCCCCTGCGCAGCCAGCCGGGCGTGAATGCCCTCGACGCGGCCGGCCGGTGCCAGGCGCCGACGGCCGCCGGCCTCCAGGCCCGTCGAGCGCGGCCAGCACGGTGGTGGGCTCAGCCGGGGTGCTCGGCACCGTGTGCTGCGTACTGCTGGCGCTGGAGGTGCGGCGTACGGGACGTACGGCGGGTGTCGGGGATCGACCCCCGGGCGTCGGGGACCGATCCGCGAGACGGGGCTGACCAGGATATGACCGGCCGGTAGGGTCTTTGCCGTGCCGAAGCCGCTCAGTCTTCCTTTCGATCCCATCGCCCGCGCCGACGAACTCTGGAAGCAGCGCTGGGGGTCCGTGCCGTCCATGGCCGCGATCACCTCGATCATGCGCGCGCACCAGATCCTGCTGGCCGAGGTCGACGCGGTCGTCAAGCCGTACGGGCTGACGTTCGCGCGCTACGAGGCACTCGTACTGCTCAACTTCTCCAAAGCTGGCGAACTGCCGATGTCCAAGATCGGCGAGCGGCTCATGGTGCACCCCACGTCGGTGACGAACACCGTCGACCGGCTGGTCAGGTCGGGCCTGGTGGACAAACGGCCCAACCCCAACGACGGCCGTGGCACGCTCGCCTCCATCACCGACAAGGGCCGCGAGGTCGTCGAGGCGGCCACCCGCGACCTGATGGCGATGGACTTCGGGCTCGGGGTGTACGACGCGGAGGAGTGCGCCGAGATCTTCGCGATGCTGCGGCCGCTGCGCATCGCCGCGCACGACTTCGAAGAGGCGTAGCAGCAGGGCGTACGGGGCTCGGGGGCGCCCGAAGATCGTACGAAACCGCCGGTTACGCTCGTACGCATGAAAAAAAGCGTGCTGACCCGCTACCGCGTCATGGCCTACGTCACCGGTGTCCTGCTGGTCCTGCTGGTGATCGGGATGGTCGGCAAGTACGTGCTCGACCTGGACGGCGCCGCGGACTTCACGCGCGTGGTCAGCATCGCGCACGGCTGGCTGTACGTCGTCTACCTGGTGTTCGCCTTCGACATGGGCTCCAAGGCGAAGTGGCCGGTGCCGAAGCTGCTGTGGGTGCTGCTCGCGGGTACGGTGCCGACGGCCGCCTTCTTCGTGGAGCGCAAGGTCACGCGCGAGCTGGAGGCCAAGGTCGTGGACGACCCGGCCGCGGTCGCGAAGGCCTGACCCATCACCGCCGTGGCGTAGTCCACGGCGGTCTGCCATCGACATTTACTTGGACGTCCTAGTAAATTCGAAGGTATGGACGCTGACGCCATCGAAGAGGGCCGCCGACGCTGGCAGGCCCGGTACGACGCTTCACGCAAGCGTGAGGCCGACTTCACGACGCTTTCCGGCGATCCGGTGGAGCCGGTGTACGGGCCGAGGCCCGGAGACACGTATGACGGGTTCGAGCGGATCGGCTGGCCGGGGGAGTACCCCTACACGCGGGGGCTCTACGCGACCGGCTACCGAGGGCGGACGTGGACCATCCGGCAGTTCGCCGGGTTCGGGAACGCCGAGCAGACCAACGAGCGCTACAAGTCGATCCTCGCCAACGGCGGCGGCGGTCTGTCCGTGGCCTTCGACATGCCCACGCTCATGGGACGCGACTCCGACGATCCGCGTGCGCTCGGCGAGGTCGGGCACTGCGGGGTCGCGATCGACTCCGCCGCGGACATGGAGGTCCTGTTCAAGGACATCCCGCTGGGTGATGTCACGACATCGATGACGATCAGCGGGCCGGCCGTTCCCGTCTTCTGCATGTACCTGGTGGCCGCCGAGCGCCAGGGCGTCGACCCGGCGGTCCTGAACGGCACGCTCCAGACGGACATCTTCAAGGAGTACATCGCGCAGAAGGAGTGGCTGTTCCAGCCCGAGCCGCATCTGCGTCTCATCGGCGACCTGATGGAGCACTGCGCCTCGAAGATCCCCGCGTACAAGCCGCTGTCCGTCTCCGGCTATCACATCCGTGAGGCCGGCTCGACGGCCGCGCAGGAGCTGGCGTACACCCTTGCCGACGGCTTCGGTTACGTGGAACTGGGCCTGTCCCGCGGCATGGACGTGGACGTCTTCGCCCCCGGCCTGTCCTTCTTCTTCGACGCACACGTCGATTTCTTCGAGGAGATCGCCAAGTTCCGGGCGGCGCGTCGGATTTGGGCGCGGTGGATTCGGGACGTGTACGGCGCGAAGTCCGAGAAGGCGCAGTGGCTGCGCTTCCACACGCAGACGGCCGGTGTCTCGCTGACGGCTCAGCAGCCGTACAACAACGTGGTGCGTACGGCGGTCGAGGCGCTCGCGGCGGTCCTCGGTGGCACCAACTCCCTGCACACCAACGCGCTCGACGAGACCCTGGCGCTGCCGTCCGAGCAGGCGGCCGAGATCGCCCTTCGTACGCAGCAGGTGCTGATGGAGGAGACCGGGGTCGCCAACGTGGCGGATCCGCTGGGTGGTTCGTGGTTCGTCGAGCAGCTGACCGACCGGATCGAGGCCGAAGCCGAGAAGATCTTCGAGCAGATCAAGGAACGGGGCCTCAGGGCCCACCCCGACGGGCAGCACCCCATCGGCCCCATCACCTCCGGGATCCTGCGGGGCATCGAGGACGGCTGGTTCACCGGCGAGATCGCCGAGTCCGCCTTCCAGTACCAGCAAGCCCTGGAGAAGGGCGACAAGCGAGTGGTCGGGGTGAACGTCCACCACGGCTCCGTAACCGGTGACCTGGAGATCCTCCGGGTCAGCCACGAGGTGGAACGCGAGCAGGTACGGTCACTCGCCGCCCGCAGGTCGGGCCGCGACGAGACGGCCGTCCGCGACACCCTGGCCGCCATGCTGGCCGCAGCCCGGGACGGCTCGAACATGATCGAGCCGATGCTGAACGCGGTACGAGCGGAAGCGACCCTGGGCGAAATCTGCGACGCCCTCCGGGAGGAGTGGGGGGTCTATACGGAGCCGGCGGGGTTCTAGCGCTGACGGTGCTGTCCGCTGAGGGCGGTGAGGGGTTGTTGTCCCCTCGCCGCCTTTTTGTGCGCATGTGCCGATTTGATACGTGCCTTGCTGTGTGATCCGTCGGCTTGACTGGATTCGGCCAATCTCCTGGGGCCCTGAGGGCTCGAAGCCGTCTCACCTTCACAGGTTGCACACAAATAATCCGCAGAGTGAGCACGTGAATTGCACCTGACGGGGCGTGGCTGACAGCCGCGCGCGATTTCACGCCACGCGGCTCGGCCTCGAAGTCAGCGCTTTCCCGCGCTGGTTACTCGTGCGTATGGTGATCGCCGCGTTCGGCGCACCTGCACGCTCTGCAGCCTGCCTGACGCCTCTGTCTGTACGGGTCCGTACGGACTTCAGTCCCCCTCGCGGCGCTTCCACGTCCTCGGACGGGGTGCCTCCGCCTGCCCTCCTCGTGAAGAACGGTGCTCTTTTGCGTTCCAGACCAGGGTTCTTCGTGCCTGTTAAGCGAAGAACCAGACACTTAGTGCGAATTGTTCCGCAGGTGCTTGCGCTCGCTGTGCTGGCCACGGTCGTCGGCGGGCCGGACGGGACCGGTGACCGGACCGTCAACGGCAGCCCGGTGGCCGACAGTTACGACGGCTTCGACGCCAAGGCGGCCGAGCAGCTGAGGCAGGACCAGTGCCTCATGGCCGACGTGCTGCGTATGGGCGGCCCGGCCATGTTCACCACGGCGCAGAACGCGCTCAACCAGACGCCGGACAAGCTGCACACCGCGGCCAACCGTGAGCGCTGGACCGACACCCCGCTGGCGAAGGCGTTCGAGACGGACAGGGCCGCCGCCTCCAAGGAGGGGGCGGCACTCGACGCGTACGTCGATGTGTGGAAGAAGCCTCTGGACGGCCTGAGTACTCCGGACGGATTCACCGAGACCGGGTTCCACTGGCCGCCGGGAGCCACCGGGAAGGGCCCGAGCTTCTTCGAGCAGACCGGGTTGAGCCAGTGGATCTCGGACCGGTTCTGGAAGGACGAGGGCGAGTTCTACGAGGACCCGACCCCGAAGGCCGACGACGCCACGGTCAAGGCGGTCAAGGACCTCGGCACCCCGCTCTACGCCAAGGATCCCGACACATCCCTGTCTGGTCCCGCGTGGCAGCAGGCGTTCGCCGAACACCAGGCATGGGGCAATCTGGTGGACTGGTCCATGGAGCCGACGGGCGAGGACAACGCCCGTATCTTCCTCGCCTCCGGCGGCTTCCCGCGCACCGCGCCCGAGCCGGGCAGCGTCGAACACCGCATCACCGTCGAGGACTTGAAGACCCGCTTCGCCTCCTGCGCCTGGCGCGGGCCGGTCGACCCGAGCAAGGTCCTCGGCAAGCAGGTCGCCGACGCGACTGCCGAGTGGCAGCAGGAGATCTCCGCGCAAGCCACTCAGCGCAACCAGATCCTCAACGCCAACGTCGGCGCCACCAAGGCCCTCACGACCGGCTCCAAGGCGATGGGCGAGATGCTGGGCCGCTCGTGGATCGCGGACAGGCTGGCCCGCTGGCAGGACTACTGGTCCGCCGGAGGCCCTGGCTGGATCGGCGACAGCCCGATGGTCATCCACGCGCACGGTGCCGCCGACAAGTGCCTGGAAGTGGGCGGAGGCAAGAAGGACAGCGGCACACCGGTGCAGATCTACACCTGCAACGGCGGCGCGGGCCAGAAGTGGCAGATCCGCGGCGAGGCCCTGGTCAACGTCAACTCCGGCAAGTGCCTGGACATCAATAACTCCGGCACCGCGAACGGCACGACGTTGCAGATCTGGACGTGCAACAACACCGCCGCCCAGAAGTGGCAGTACAACACCCACGCGACTACTCGCCTGTACAACCCGGGCACCGGCAACTGCCTGGACCTCGCGACGTACGCCAACAGCCGTGACGCGCGGATGTGGGACTGCAAGGGCACCAAGCCGCAGAAGTTCGACATCAAGCCTTCCGGTCACAAGGGCACGGACTCCCTGAGCTATCCGACGAAAGCCCAGTTCGACAAGGCGAAGAAGGGTGTCACGGACGCCCAGGCCGCGGCGAAGAAGCAGCTCGACCTGATCAAGGCCCAGGCCACCGCCGCGAAGACGGCCGCGACGACCACGGACACCGCCGCCCAGGCCGCCTACGCGATCGCCGACAAGGCCGGTGCTCCCCGGGGCCGCGGTCTGCTCGTCGGACAGCAGAAAGCCCAGGTGACGAAGGCGTCGGCCGCCGCTCTGGAGGCCATGGCGAAGGCGGGTGACACCGCGTACGCGGCCACCCGTGCCTCCGCCGGGGACAGCGCCACCATCGCCGCCCGTGCGGTGACGCAGGCCGCCGCGTCCAAGGCGGCGTTCCGTACAGCCGCCGCCAACGAGGCCAGGGCGCAGGCGAAGGCCGCCGCCGACGCGGCCGCCGTACAGGCGCAGAACGCCAAGACCTCCCGTGACACCGCCAAGACCAAGCTCGCCGAGACGCAGAAGGCCGAGGCGGACGCGAAGGCGGCCGCCGCCGTGGCGCACGCCAAGCGGCTGTCGGCGGAGAAGGAGGAGCAGACCGCGAAGGCGGAGAAGGAACTCGCCGCGCAGAAGCAGGCCGACGCCGCCCGGCACAAGGACAACGCCGAGGGGTACGCGAAGACCGCGGGCGAGGCGAAGGGCAAGGCGGAGGCCGCCGAGACCACCGCACGTGAGAAGCGCCAGGACGCGGAAGCCGCGCGGGACCGGGCCCAGGGCAAGCGCGACGACGCCTGGGACGCCGAGAGCAAGGCGAACGCGGCGCGTGCCAAGGCCGACGCCAAGGACGCCTACGCCGCGGCCCACGATTCTGCCGACGACGCGAAGGAGTCGCGGGCGGCGGCGAACGAGGCCGACAGGCACGCCGACGACGCGGAGACGGCCGCGAGGTCGGCCCGCTCCGAGGCGGACGCGGCGACAAAGGCCGCGGCCGACGCCGACGCGGCTGCGACGCGCGCGGAGGCGGCTGCCAAACGCGCCCGCTCCGACGCCGACGACGCGAAGGCGGCCAAATTGAAGGCCGACGCCGCGGTGCGGACGGCGACGAGCACGGCAGCCGAGGCGATCAAGGCCTCCCAGGACGCCGCCTCGGAAGCCCGTACGGCGGACAAACTCGCCGACGACGCCGAGAAGGACGCGGCCAACGCGAAGAAGCAGGCCGACGCGTCCAAGGCGGAGGCGGCCAAGGCGGTCGCAGGAGCGGCGAACGCCGCCGGTCACGCGTACACCACCGCCCAGGCGGCCGAGGACGCCGGTAACTCGGCGCGGCAGGTCGCCGCTCCGGCGAACGACGCGATCCAGCTCGGTTCGCCGTATGTCACGACCGACTCCGCGGCCGGACTCGTCGTCCTGACCGGACAGTCGTCGAAGACGATCGCCGAGCAGCAGAAGGCCGTCGCGGAGGCGCATGCCGCCAACGCCCAGAAGAACGCCGCGCAGGCACAGAGTCTCGCGAACGCGGCGACGGGTGACGCCAAGGCCGCGTACACGCTGGCCGCTGAAGCCGCCGGTTTCGCGGCCACCGCCCGCAAGTCGGCGACGGAGGCGCACGGTTACGCCGCCGAGGCCGCGGGCTACGCGGCGGAAGCCCAGAAGTCACTGGCCCGCACCATCGAGCACGGACGCCAGGCCACAGAGGACGCGGCAGCGGCCGACCGAGCCGCCGGCCGCGCCGAGGGCCACGCCAAGGACGCCCGCGCCTCCGCCGACCAGGCGGCCCTGGACGCCGAGGCCGCCCGCACGGCGGCATCCGAGGCCGAACAGGCAGCGAAGTACGCCCGCGCGGCGGCCACCCGCGCCGCCGAGGAAGCCACGGCGGCCGAGGCGGCGGCGAAGGACGCGCAGAAGTACGCGGAGTCGGCGCAGCAGGCCGCCGAGTCGGCCGCGCGGAAGGAGGCGAACCAGCAGGTCGCCTCGGGCGCCGGCACGGGAATCGGCGGAACGTTCTACGTCGTAGACGAGGACAGCATCGAAATCACCGACGCAAGGCAGGACGAGCCCTGCGAACTCCCGCCCGGGTTCGGAACGAGCTGCACCGTCACGTTCACGTTCAAGTTCAACGCGACCGTCGACTTCTACCAGTGCACCAACCCTGACGTCCCGGCCACCGAATCCGGGTGCCCCGCGTCGGACACGGTGTTCCTGGGGCCGCAGCCGTTCAAGGGCCTCACCAAGAAGGTCACCCGGACCTTTACTCAGGCGGACATCCTGAAGGGCCTCGTCCAGACCTACCTGAAGCTCGGGAAGGAGTTGCTGGTCCAGGACTTCGTGGACTGCTGGCACGGCAGCGCCGGCGGATGCGCGTGGGCGGCCTCCAACTTCATCCCCGGTAAGGCCATCGGTAAGGCCGTCGAGGCCGTCGCCAAGCTCGGTGATGCGCTGAAGACCGGAGCCGGCATCGGCGACGCCTGGAAGGGCGTGAAGGAGATCGGCCTGGACCCCGACGCCGTCGCCGGTATCGGGAAGAAGGGAGCAGACGACCTGGCCACGAGCTGCCGTGTCAACAGCTTCCCTGCGGAAACGCGGGTGCTGCTGGCCGACGGTTCGCGCAAGACGATCAACACGATCACCGACGGTGACAAGGTACTGGCGACCGACCCGGAAACTGGTACCACGCGCTCGGCGCACGTCACCGCGACCTTCTCCCACCACGTCGACCAGCTCATAGAGATCACGGTCACCGGCGGCGGACGGATCCTCACCACTCCGGGCCACCGGCTGTACGTGGCAGACCACGGATGGGCGCTGGCATCTGAACTGCACGGGGGCGAGAAGCTCCGGACTCGAAGCGGCGCAGCGGGCACTGTGGTGAGCGTGCGGGCCGTCACCGCCCCGCAGACCGTGTGGGACCTGACTGTCGACGACCTGCACACCTTCTACGTGGTCGCCGGAACCGCCCCGGTCCTGGTCCACAACTGCGACGGGCAGCTGAGCGAGGACCTGCGGGCGGAGATCGAGTGGGAGCACGGGGAGGACGTCGCCGACGGTGTCGACCGGATGGCAAGCCGTATGCATGACGGCAGCGTCGACGCCCTCGACCACGTGATCCCGGGGATAGGCCACGATCTCAGGGCTCTGGGCAACTACCTGGCCGAGTGGCGTGGCAAGCTCACCTACCGGGACACGGAGAAGGGGTCGAGACTCGCCTACGATGAAGCTCGCGGCGTCCTGGTCGTGGAGAACTCCTACATGATTCACGCCTATCAGTACGACAGGGCTCTGTTCGACAGGAACGTGGACAAGGGTCGCTACGTCTTGCAGAACGGTGGGAACTGACGATGAGGGACAGGCCGTTCGTGCGGCTGGCCGATACCGGTTTCTCCGTCCGGTTCGTGGGAGCGCAGCGAGACCTCCTGGACGAGGTCCTGACATTCGTCAGTCATCACCCGTCACCCGAGATCCGTACGGGCTGGGACAAGGACCGTCTCATGGTCCTGGCCGACTCCATCGGAGGCGAAGAGCGGACGTACTCGGTCGAGGAGCTGCATGTCCTGCATGCCGCACTTGTCTCGGTGTGCAGCATGTTCGCCTCGGAGGAGTCGTTTCACATCCGGATCGGATTCTTTCGGGAGAACGCCCTCGCTGTGGCGAGCGGCTTGGTGAAGGCGGTCGAGGACGCCCGGGAAACCGGGTGACCCGGCTGCCGCCCGGCTGACCCTCATTGGGCAGGCCAAGGGCCGGGGGAGCAGGAAGCGAAGCCAAGCATCCGCTCCACCAGTCTCATGACACTCCCGCAGCGGATGCCAACGAGTGCGGATAAGACCTCGAGCTGGCGAGCGGTACAGCTCGTCGACACGTAGGCCCGTCGGCCCGCACCTTTTGCGAAAGGTGCGGGCCAAAGTCGTTGTCCGCCCGGCGTCGCGTACGGATGGTGAAGTGCCCGTCACAGCAGGTGAGTTCGAGGCGGTAGACTTCAGCCCGTGACGCGCCCGATGGGGCGCGTCCTCCCTTCGCTCCGGGCCCCTTGCTTCCTCGGGGCCCGGCCCGACGAGTGCGGTCCCGGGACCGTGACTGGCCGCCTCACGTAGAAGGGAGGGCGCCCCCACATGGGCGGTCACGAGGAGCAGAAACCGACTCTCGTCATGCGGCTGATCCGGCTCTTGCCGGAGCGGGCTGCGAAGCGCGCGAGGAGGTGGCTGCTCTGGTGGCTCACCAGGTAGCCGGATATCCCCCACGGAGCTGGGGATATCCGACAGGCTCCTGTTGAGCCGGGGCCCCCTTCGGAGTTACCCGCTCCGGCGGGGGCCCACCTTCTCTGGTGGCTCAGCAGCTAGCCGGATATCCCCAACCAGGATGGGGACATCCGACAGGCTCCTGGTGAGCTTGGGCATCCGCCTGCCTACAGCATCACGGTCCTCAGACGGCACCTTCTGCATCCAAGTACAGCACACCAGCCCCCCACCCAGCCCACGATCAGCCACTGTTCACGCCGCAGTTGCTCGGCCACCTCGCGGGCAGCGTCGAGCGTGCGAACTGGGCGGCGAGATCCGTGGGCAGAGCAGGTCTCAGGTCGCCGCCGACGCCGTCAAGCCGTTCAGCAGAAGCCTCGTGAAGCTGTGCGTCCAGGCCGCGTCGACGGGCTCTGCGCTTACCAGGGCCCGATGTATCACCGCGCCCGCGATGACGTCGAAGATGAGGTCCGCGGTGCGGGCCGCGGCTTCGGGGTCGTTCTCCTCCGGGAGTTCGCCGCGTTGCTGGGCGCGGGCGCGGCCTTCCAAGACGAGGAGTTTCTGGCGTTCCACGATCGACGAGCGGATGCGGTCGCGCAGTGCGTCGTCGCGGATCGACTCCGCTACCACCGCCATCAAGCCGCTCTTCGCCTCGGGGCGGGCCAGGATCGCCGCGAACTGGAGGACGACGCCCTCGACGTCCGCCGCTAGGTTGCCGCGGTCGGGGAGTTCGAGTTCGTCGAAGAGGGCGGCCACCGCGTCCACGACCAGTTCGTTCTTGCCGGACCAGCGGCGGTAGAGGGTCGTCTTCGCGACGCCCGCGCGCATCGCCACATCGCCCAACGTCAGCTTGGACCAGCCCAGTTCGACCAGTGCCGCCCGCGTCGCCGCCAGGATCGCGGCGTCCGCGGCGGCGCTGCGCGGTCGGCCTCCTGTGGCGCGTGGGGCGCAAGTGCGGGTCTGCATCCGGTGACCATATCGGGCTGCTCCTGGGACTTGAGAAGGGCAGGCAAGGTGAGGGAGATCACCGGGAGTTGGTTCCGTGGGGGTTTCCCTTCCAGTTACGCTACGGGTCGTAGCGAAAGCCTGCTTACGAGCGACGACCACAGCGACGGCCACAGCGACAACCACGCGGCGCCAGGTGGGGACCCGGCGTCGAGCGCCTCGCGGCAGGCCCGGCTTTCATGGTGCTTTTCCGGTACGTACGCGGAAGGGGGAAGATGAACTCATGCAGCCACGGAACATGTCCATGAGCGGAGTCGTCGACCTCGCCGCGGTGAAGGCGGCCCAGGAGGCCAAGGCGAAGGCGGAGCAGTCGCGCGCCGAAGCGGCGAAGCAGGGCGGGGGAGGCGCTGTCGCCGCCACGAGCCTTGTCATCGACGTAGACGAGGCGGGTTTTGAGCGGGACGTCCTGCAGCGCTCCACCGAGGTGCCCGTCGTCATCGACTTCTGGGCCGAGTGGTGCGAGCCGTGCAAGCAGCTGAGCCCGCTCCTGGAGCGGCTCGCCGTCGAGTACAACGGCCGGTTCGTCCTCGCCAAGATCGACGTCGACGCCAATCAGATGTTGATGCAGCAGTTCGGGATCCAGGGGATCCCGGCCGTTTTCGCGGTGGTGGCCGGACAGGCCCTGCCGCTCTTCCAGGGCGCCGCCCCCGAGCAGCAGATCCGGGGCACCCTGGACCAGCTCATCCAGGTCGCCGAGCAGCGCTTCGGTCTGACGGGCCTCACGGTCGACGCGGACGCCGAGGCCGGGCCGGGCAGCGAGGCCGAGGCGGCTCCCACGGTGCCGGCCGGTCCGTACGACGCGCTGCTCGAAGCCGCCGTACAGGCCCTGGACGCGGGGGACTTGGGCGGTGCGGTGCAGGCGTACAAGAACGTGCTGAGTGACGACCCGGGTAATACGGAGGCCAAACTGGGCCTCGCCCAGGCCGAGTTGCTCCAGCGTGTGCAGAACGCCGATGCGCAGCAGGTGCGTAAGGACGCCGCCGAGAAGCCGGCTGACGTGCAGGCGCAAATCGCCGCCGCCGACCTGGACTTGGTGGGTGGTCATGTCGAGGACGCGTTCGGGCGGCTTGTCGACACGGTGGCGCGTACGGTCGGTGACGACCGGGACGCCGCGCGTGTACGGCTGTTGGAGCTGTTCGAGGTGGTCGGCAGTGACGATCCGCGAGTGACCGCCGCACGCAGAGCACTTGCCCGTGCTTTGTTCTGACCGGTCCTGATCTGCGCATGATCCACCGGGGTAACCACTGTGACCCCTGTTGCGTGAGTGAGAGATTTGTCGACTGAGCGACCCCGCGGCCGCGTTTTACCAAATCTTGGTAAACGCGGCCGCTGTTACTTGGAGTAAGTGACGGACGGTGATCTGTCGGATTCCGTCCAAGGATCAATGGTTTTGGTACTCACCTAGGGGACACCCTGCGTCGTCGGCCGATACCGGCGGGTCGTTGAAGGGTTATCCGGCCGTTACTAGCCAGTAACGAACCCCCTTGCGGCGGCGGCGCGAATGGACCACGATCGGCCACGCTCGGTCCATTCCCGTTCCCGACAGCCAATCGGGGCAACGGGTTTCACTGGGTCCCCACCGAGTAGGAGCGGCGGCAGTGGCGTCACTCCTTGGACAGGGGGGTCTCTGCTTGCGGGCAGAGCCTGTCCGGCAGGTTGTGCGTGAAGTGTTCAGGCGCGACCAGTGGTTGTCGCTCGGGGGTGATCGCTTGTGTTGGGGCGCCCTTCGCGCCTCTGAGTACGGGCGCTCTCCTTCCCGAGGACGTAGCACTTCTCCCATCCCTGCCCGACTGAGCCGCCGACCGGGGGCCGTCAGGGCCGGAGATGTACGTCCGAGAAGGAGGAAATATGGAGTCCCATGTGCGTGGCGGGACGAGATGGAAGCGGTTCGCCGTGGTCATGGTGCCCAGCGTGGCCGCGACCGCCGCGATAGGCATGGCCCTGGCCAACAGCGCTCTCGCCGCGTCGTTCAGCGTGTCGGGTCAGTCGTTCAAGGTGACGACCGATCAGCTTGATGGCCAAGGCTTTTCGCAGTACGGCGCCATTGACGAGGGGTACACCCTCTCCGGCAAGAAGGCGATGCACCCCGTCGCGGTCTCGGCGTTCAAGACCGCGACGATCAAGAACCTGTGCCAGTCCGTCGTCACGCCGAACATCCCGGTGCTCGGCAATGTCAGCCTCGTCCTCAGGGCCGGTGCCGGTGAAACGCCGGTCGAGGCGGAGAACCTGTACATCGACGTCGCCGACCTTGAGGCCGACGCCGAGTTCCGCAACATCGACATCGGTGTGGCCGCCGGAGACGCCAACAAGGGTCCCGGCATCGCCAAGGGCGACAAGGCGAACCCGTACGGATTCGCGCAGCAGGCAGACTCGGTCCAGCTCAAGGGCGTGAAGCAGACGGCGTGGGCGACCACTGCCGGAACCTTCAAGCTGAGCGGGCTGACGATGAAGCTGTCCCCGGGCGTCAAGGAGTGCTACTAGGCACTCCGTGACGGGTGGGGGAGTCCCGCTTCCCCGCCCGTCACACCTCCTTCTCGTCTTTGAAGTCCGTATGTGAAGTCCGTACGCAGGTCCGTCGGATGTCGTCATTCGGCGTCCGTCCGGTGCCACCCGGTCCGTACACTCGCCACCCCCCACACTCACACCACGCCCCCAGCTTTCACCTCTCACAGCAACGCCGTTCCAGGGAGCTGTTTTCCATGAGCGCCGACACTCCAGCCACGCGCAGCCAGTTCACCGATAGGCGGCTGCAGTTCCGCGCCTGGAGGGGCACCCGGCCGTTCTGGGCCGGGCTGTTCATCCTGCTCGGCGGGATCCCGATCATGTACTTCCCGTACGCGAATCTCCAGATAGGTCATCTGACCCTGGCGATGGCTACGACCGCGGGCGCGGGTTCCCTGATCATCGGCGTGCTGCTGATCGTGCTCGGGATCAGCCTGTGGTTCCAGAAGCATGTACGGGTCTTCGCCGGCGTGGCGGCGATCCTGCTGGCGCTGGTGTCCATCCCGGTGTCCAACCTCGGCGGGTTCCTCGTCGGCTTCCTGCTCGCGCTGTTCGGCGGTGCCATGGCCGTGTCCTGGGCGCCCGGCGAGGAGCCCACGGCGGAGCCGGCCAAGACGGACCGTACGGACGAAGGAGGCGCTCCCGCGGCCATGACGCCGGGCGGAGCGAGCGAGCCGAACGATCTGTCAGGAACGAGCCCGAGCAACGGGGCGAATGGGAGGCACCGTGCCTGAGGAGGTCCACCGCGTGGAGTCGGGAGAGCTCCGGGCGAGAACCGGGCCGCGGCATGCAGCCCCCAAGAAGCCCTTGCTGACGAGGCTGCAGATGCCCGCGGGCAAGGCGATAGCCATCGCGTCGATGCCGACGGCGATCCTCATGGGCATGGGCATCACGCCGACGCTCGCCCGGGCGGACGACAAGCCGTCGCCGAAGAATCTGACGATCGACGAGTACAAGGAGTGCGTCGACGCGATCGAGGAGTCCGAGGAAGGCAAGGACGCCTCGCCCTCGCCGTCCCCCTCGACGAGCGACCCCGCGTCCGACGACAAGAAGGAGCAAGAGCCAGAGCAGGGTTCCTCGGGTGAGGACGCTTCGGGCGACAACTCCGCGGGCGGCAACGCCACGGGCAACGGCTCGTCGGACAACGGCTCTTCGTCGGATTCAGGTTCCGACGACAAGCCCGAGACCGAGCCCGAGCCCGCCGAGCCCGCTCCCGAGAAGCCGGCCGAGCCGACGCCGTCTCCTTCCCCGTCCGAGAGCAACCACCCGCTCGACCCGCTGGGCCTCGGCAAGGCGCTGGAGGACCTCTTCACGCCCGACGACAAGGAGAAGGCGGAAGAGGAGGCGGCTGCCAGCCCGTCGCCCACCCCCTCCCCGTCGGCGAACGAGGACAAGGCGAAGGACGAGGCCGACAAGGCCGGCGACAGTGCCGGGGACGCCGCGGACAAGGCGACCGACACCGTCGGGGACGCCGCCAAGGACGTCACGGACACGGCGGGCGACGCGGCCGAGAAGGCCGAGGGCGTGGCCAAGGACGTGACCGACAAGGCGTCCGAGGCGGCCGAGGACACCGCGGAGAAGGCGGAGGAGGCGGCCGGTGAGGCCACCCCGTCCCCCAGCCCGTCCGAGAGCGCGGCCCCTGAGAACTGCGTGGCCGCCACGGAGGACGAGGGCGGTCTCGAGAAGGGCATCCCGCTGCTCGCCGACGACCCCTGGCAGCTGGAGGCCAGCTCACTGCTGCTCAAGGGCGCCGACTACCAGGGCGTCGTCAAGGTGAAGACCGCCAACGGCACGGTCAAGGAGGTCCTCAAGTACGTGATCTCCGATGGCACCGACATCGGCGATCTGCACCAGACCGTCGACGACAAGCGGGCTGGCGCCAAGCACCATGTGCAGGCGGGCAAGGGCACCACGTCCACTATCCGTGAAGGCAAGACGGTCATGTACACGGAGAGCATCTCCGGCAACCTGCTCGGTCTGATACCGGTCACGTTCAGCCCGGAGCACCCACCGCCGCTGAACATCCCGCTGATCTACTTCACCAATGTGAAGGTGGTCCAGGCCGCCCAGTTCGGCGGAACGCTGACCGTCCCCGGCCTGCAGCAGTTCAGCACGCCGCTCGGCTAGTCCCCACGTCCCCACGGCTCCGGGAGCCTGGAGCCGTACACACCCTGAGGGCGCCCCCTGCGCGGCGGGGGGCGCCCTCAGTGGCGTACTCGCTTCGGATACGTATCCGGGAACGCGACCGGAGTCAGCCGCCCAGGTGGTGCACCCGCACCATGTTCGTGGTGCCGGCCACGCCGGGAGGCGAACCGGCCGTGATGATCACCGTGTCGCCGTCGTTGAACTGGCCCAGCCTGACCATCTCCTGGTCGACCAGGTCGACCATCGCGTCCGTGCTGTTCACGAACGGCACGACGTGCGGCTCGACGCCCCAGCTCAGCGTGAGCTGGTTGCGGGTGGACTCGTCCGTGGTGAAGGCCAGGATCGGCTGGACCGCGCGATAGCGGCACAGCCGGCGGGCGGTGTCGCCGGACTGGGTGAAGGCCACCAGGCCCACGCCGCCCAGGAAGTCCGCGATCTCACACGCGGCACGGGCCACCGAACCGCCTTGCGTACGCGGCTTCTTGCCCGGTACGAGCGGCTGCAGGCCCTTGGAGAGCAGCTCCTGCTCGGCGGCCTGGACGATCTTCGACATCGTCTTCACCGTCTCGAGGGGGTACGCGCCCACACTCGACTCGGCGGACAGCATGACCGCGTCCGCGCCGTCCAGGATCGCGTTGGCCACGTCGGAGGCCTCGGCGCGCGTGGGACGGGAGTTGGTGATCATCGACTCCATCATCTGGGTCGCGACGATCACCGGCTTGGCGTTGCGGCGGCACAGATCGATCAGGCGCTTCTGCACCATGGGGACCTTCTCGAGCGGGTACTCGACGGCCAGGTCGCCGCGGGCGACCATGACGCCGTCGAACGCCATCACGACGTCCTCCATGTTCTCCACCGCCTGCGGCTTCTCCACCTTGGCGATGACGGGGACCCGGCGGCCCTCCTCGTCCATGATCTTGTGTACGTCGTTCACGTCGTCGGCGTCGCGCACGAACGACAGCGCCACCAGGTCGCAGCCCATACGCAGCGCGAAGCGCAGATCCTCGACGTCCTTCTCGGACAGCGCGGGCACGTTCACGGCCGTGCCGGGCAGGTTGATGCCCTTGTGGTCCGAGATCACGCCGCCCTCGATGACGACCGTACGGACCCGGGGGCCCTCGACCTCGAGGACCTTCAGCTCGACGTTGCCGTCGTTGATCAGGACCTGGTCGCCCTCGGCGACGTCGCCCGGCAGGCCCTTGTAGGTCGTGCCGCAGATGGACTTGTCGCCCGGTACGTCGTCGGTGGTGATGGTGAACTCGTCACCGCGCTCAAGCTCGACGGGACCCTCGGCGAAGGTCTCAAGCCGGATCTTCGGGCCCTGGAGGTCGGCCAGCACGCCGATCGCGCGGCCCGTCTCCTCGGCGGCGGCCCGGACACGGTCGTACCGCCCCTGGTGCTCGGCGTGCGAGCCGTGGCTGAAATTGAAGCGGGCCACGTTCATGCCGGCCTCGATGAGCGAGACGAGCTGCTCGTGCGAGTCGACGGCTGGGCCCAGAGTGCAGACGATTTTGGAACGGCGCATGGGGGGATCCTAACGGTTTGTTTCACTGCGGAATATTCCGTCTTGTGGAATGTGCAAAAGGGCGGAATGCCGCTCAGTTGAGGGCCTGAATACCGCCCACGGGCGCCTCAGAGGCTGCCCACAAGTGCGTACGTCTGAGTCGCGATCTCCAGTTCCTCGTCGGTCGGTACGACGGCCACCGCGACCCTCGCCCCCTCCGGCGAGACCAGCCGCGGCTCGCCGGACCGGGCGGCATTGCGCTCGGCGTCGACCGCCAGGCCCAGCCCCTCCAGGCCCGCGACCGCAGCTTCGCGCACCGGGGCCGCGTTCTCGCCGACCCCCGCCGTGAAGGCGATCGCGTCCACCCGGCCGAGCACCGCGTAATAGGCGCCGATGTATTTCCGCAGGCGGTGGATGTAGATGTCGAAGGCGAGCCGCGCCCGCTCGTCCCCTTCGTCGACGCGGCGACGGATCTCCCGCATGTCGTTGTCGCCGCACAGGCCGATCAGGCCGCTCTTCTTGTTCAGCAAAGTGTCGATGTCATCCATGGACATCCCGCCAACACGCGCCAAATGAAAGATGACCGCCGGATCCAGGTCTCCGGACCGCGTACCCATCACCAGCCCCTCCAAAGGCGTCAGCCCCATGGATGTGTCCACGCACCTGCCCGCCCGGACAGCCGAGGCCGAGGCCCCGTTGCCCAGGTGCAGCACGATGACGTTCACCTCGGACGGGTCCTTGCCGAGGAGCCGGGCCGTCGCGCGCGAGACATACGCGTGCGAGGTGCCGTGGAAGCCGTAGCGGCGGATGCGGTGCTCGTCGGCGGTCTCGACGTCGATCGCGTAGCGGGCCGCGGACTCCGGCATCGTCGTGTGGAACGCCGTGTCGAAGACGGCCACCTGCGGGAGGTCCGGGCGCAGTGTCTGTGCCGTACGAATGCCCGTCAGGTTGGCCGGGTTGTGCAGCGGCGCCACCGGGATCAGCCGCTCGATCTCCGCGAGGACCCGCTCGTCGATGACCGTCGGCTCGGTGAACTGCTTGCCGCCGTGCACGACCCGGTGACCGATCGCCGCCAACTCGGGGGAGTCCAGGCCGAGTCCGTCCTTGGCCAGCTCCTCCGCGACAGCCTTCAGGGCGGCCTCGTGGTCGGCGATCGGGCCGGTCTGCTCGCGTGCCTGGCCGCCGTTCGCCAGCGGGGTGTGCTTCAGGCGGGACGTCTCCTCCCCGATGCGCTCGACGAGGCCCACGGCCAGGCGGCTGCTGTCGCGCATGTCGAGCAGCTGGTACTTCACCGACGAGGAGCCGGAGTTGAGGACGAGGACGCGGGTGCCGGTCACAGGGCGGAAGCCTTCTGGGTCATGGGAGATGGGGTCTGGGCCTGGGCCTGGATCGCCGTGATGGCGACGGTGTTCACGATGTCCCCGACGAGCGCGCCGCGGGACAGGTCGTTGACCGGCTTGCGCAGGCCCTGCAGAACCGGACCGACGGCGATCGCGCCGGCCGAACGCTGCACGGCCTTGTACGTGTTGTTGCCGGTGTTGAGGTCCGGGAAGATCAGCACGGACGCCTGCCCGGCGACTTCCGACCCCGGCAGCTTGGTCGCCGCGACCGACGGCTCCACGGCGGCGTCGTACTGGATCGGGCCCTCGATCTTCAGCTCGTCATGGCTCGCCCGGACCAGCTCGGTGGCCCGGCGCACCTTGTCCACGTCCGCGCCCGAGCCGGACGTCCCCGTCGAGTACGAGAGCATCGCGATCCGCGGCTCGACACCGAACTGCTGGGCGGTGGCGGCCGATTGGACGGCGATGTCGGCCAACTGCTCGGCGTTCGGATCGGGATTGACCGCGCAGTCCCCGTACACCAGGACCTTGTCGGCCAGGCACATGAAGAAGACGGACGACACGATCGAAGCGTCCGGCTTCGTCTTGATGATCTCGAAGGCCGGGCGGATCGTCGCCGCCGTCGAGTGCACGGACCCCGACACCATGCCGTCGGCCAGCCCCTCCTCGACCATCAGGGTGCCGAAGTAGTTCACGTCCGAGACCACGTCGTACGCCAGCTCCACGGACACACCTCGGTGGGCGCGGAGCGCGGCGTACCGCTCGGCGAAACGCTCGCGCAGCTCGGAGGTCGCCGGGTCGATGAGCTGGGCCTTGACGAGATCGATGCCGAGGTCCGCCGCCTTCTTGCGGATCTGGTCCACCGGGCCGAGCAACGTCAGCTCGCAGACACCGCGCCGCAGCAGCACCTCGGCGGCGTGCAGTACGCGCTCCTCGGTGCCCTCGGGCAGCACGACGCGACGCTTGTCCGAGCGGGCCTGCTCCAGGAGCTTGTGCTCGAACATCATCGGCGTGACGCGGTCGCTGCTCGGTGCCGAGACCCGGCTGAGGAGGCCGCCGGTGTCCACGTACCGCTCGAAGAGGCCGAGGGCGGTCTCCGCCTTACGGGGCGTCGCCGCGCTCAACTTGCCTTCCATGCCGAAGAGTTCGGCCGCCGTCGGAAAGCTGTTGCCGGCCACCGAGACGACCGGGGTACCGGGCGCGAGCCGCGCGGCCAGGGTGAGGACGTCGTCGCTGGGGCGCTCGTCCAGGGTGAGCAGGACGCCCGCGATGGGCGGGGTGCCGGCGCTGTGCGCCGCGAGGGCGCCCACGACGAGGTCGGCGCGGTCTCCGGGGGTGACGACCAGGCAGCCCGGGGTCAGGGCGCCGAGGAAGTTCGGCAGCATCGCGCCGCCGAACACGAAGTTCAGCGCGTCGCGCGCGAGCCCCGAGTCGTCGCCGAGCAGGACCCTGCCGCCGAGCGCGTGGGTGATCTGGGCGACCGTCGGCGCGGCCAGCGCGGGCTCGTCCGGCAGCACGTAACAGGGCACCGGGAGGCGGGAGTCGAGGCCCGCGTGGATCTCCGCGCGGTCCAGCGGGGCCACCCGGTTCACCACCATCGCGAGGACGTCGCAGCCCAGATGGTCGTACGCCCGGAACGCGTTACGGGTCTCCGCCTGCACCGACTCCGCGGTCTGCTCACGGCCGCCCACGACGGGGATGACCGAGGCGCCGAACTCGTTCGCCAGCCGGGCGTTGAGGGACAGCTCGTCCGGGAACTGCGTGTCCGCGTAATCAGTGCCGAGGACCAGGACCACGTCGTAGTCGCGCGCCACCCGGTGGAAGCGGTCCACCAGCTCCGAGACCAGCTCGTCGGTGCCCTGCTCGGCCTGGAGCGCGGACGCCTCGTGGTAGTCCATGCCGTAGACCGTCGCCGGGTCCTGGGCGAGCCGGTAGCGGGCCCGCAGGAGTTCGAAGAGGCGGTCGGGATTGTCATGGACCAGCGGGCGGAACACCCCCACCCGGTCGACCTGTCGGGTCAGGAGTTCCATCACTCCCAGCTCGACGACCTGGCGCCCGTCGCCCCGGTCGATCCCGGTCACGTACACGCTGCGCGTCACGTGTGCTCTCCGTTTCCTCACTGGTCAAAATCAGCCGCTATCGTGGGCGTGGTGCGTGCCCTCTTGACAATACCTCTGAGCATGGTTAGGGCACCCGTCCCGGCGGGGCGGGAAATCGCTGTCCGGGAACCGGTCGGCAAGGGCCACTCAGATCCCTCGTGAAACAATCGGACCGGCTCACACGTACCGACAGCGCACGACAGTTCACAAGTACCGACAGCCCTTACGTACCAAGCAGCGAGCAGGAGAAACAGCACGATGCGTATCGGAGTTCTCACCGCAGGCGGCGACTGCCCGGGGCTGAACGCAGTGATCCGGTCGGTCGTGCACCGAGCCGTCGCGCACTACGGCGACGAGGTGATCGGCTTCGAGGACGGCTACGCGGGACTGCTCGACGGCCGCTTCCGCAACCTCGACCTGGACGCGGTCAGCGGCATCCTCGCCCGCGGCGGCACCATCCTCGGCTCCTCCCGCCTCCAGCGCGACCGGCTGCGCGAGGCCTGCGAGGGGGCCGAGGACGAGATGCGCGAGTTCGGCATCGACGCGCTCATCCCGATCGGCGGCGAGGGCACGCTCACGGCCGCCCGGATGCTCTCGGACGTCGGCCTGCCGGTCGTCGGCGTACCGAAGACCATCGACAACGACATCTCGTCCACCGACCGCACCTTCGGCTTCGACACCGCGGTCGGCGTCGCCACGGAGGCGATGGACCGGCTCAAGACCACCGCCGAGTCGCACCAGCGCGTCATGGTCGTCGAGGTCATGGGCCGCCACGCCGGCTGGATCGCCCTCGAGTCCGGCATGGCCGCCGGCGCCCACGGCATCTGCCTGCCCGAGCGCGCCTTCGACCCCGGCGACCTGGTCAAGATGGTCGAGGAGCGCTTCGCCCGCGGCAAGAAGTTCGCGGTCCTGTGCGTGGCCGAGGGCGCGCATCCCGCCGAGGGCACCATGGACTACGGCCACGGCGAGATCGACCAGTTCGGCCACGAGCGCTTCCAGGGCATCGGCACGGCGCTCGCGTACGAACTGGAGCGGCGGCTCGGCAAGGAAGCCAAGCCGGTCATTCTCGGCCACGTCCAGCGCGGCGGCACCCCGACGGCGTACGACCGCGTGCTCGCCACCCGCTTCGGCTGGCACGCCGTCGAAGCCGCCCACCGGGGCGAGTTCGGGCGGATGACGGCGCTTCGGGGCACGGAGATCGAGATGGTGCCGCTCGCGGAAGCGGTCACGGAGCTGAAGAGGGTGCCGAAGGACCGGATGGACGAGGCGGAGTCGGTGTTCTAGAGCGGGGTTCTGGAGCGGGCTCTGCTCATGGGGCGTGGCGCTGGACGGTGGACCAGAAGTGGTCGACGACCTGGTCCAGGTAGTTCCGGGCCGCGCCCGCTTCGACCGCGACGGTTCCGTTGCCCCAGCTCATGGTGGGCGCCATCTGCAGCTGGTACTCCGTGTACAGCGACTCGAGCACGTCCTCCACGAGCCGCCGGTCCAGCGGTAACAGCTTGCTGACGGGACGTACGTACGCCTGCCAGCGTGTGGAGCACGCGTTGCGCAGCAACTCGGCGAGCTTCGGGCGGCGTCCGCTGACGGTGACGAGATCCGGCAGCGCGAGGCCGAGCATCTCGGCGAGGGCCGCGGACGCACGCTCGTTGCCGCGCCACTCGTTTCTCTCCTCCATCCGCAGATACACGGCGAGTTCGAGCCCGACGGCCTGCGCGACATCCTCCGCCGGGATACCGCGCGCGAGCCGGAACTCCCGCAACGTCTGTGGCGCGCCGATGAGTTCGGCAGGCGAGCACCACAACACGCCCGCGAGCGCCACGAGTTCGGCGTTGCCGGGCGCCGCGACGCCTCTCTCCCAGGCGGCGACGAGGTCGGGTGTCACATAGGGCAGTCCGTACGAGGTCTGCATCCCGTACGCGACGTGTTCTGGTCCCATACCGAGCGCGGTGCGGAGTCTGCGGGCGGCGGGAGCGTTGAAGGGAGGGATGGGCTCAGGGGAGGGGGGTGGCGACTGGTGCACATGCACAACGTAGGGGTGCGGGACGGTGGTGACTACGGTCTGTTCGGCCAGGCTCACGGATTGTCGGATTCTACGGTTTCGGAAGTCCGTCCGATCCTGTCCGATACGTGTCCGAGCTGGCCGAAGATCATCTGGCGAGCGCTCGCTCCCGGCCAGGAGGATGGCGTCGTACGTGCCCGTGCTCGCGGGCAGCACAAGGGTGGAAGGGCGGCACCGGTATGAGCAGCATCGACGGCCACATTCGCGAGCGGCTCCTGGCGCCGAACTTCTGGCATCTGGCCACGGTCGCCCCGGACGGCACACCGCAGGTTTCGCCCATGTGGGCGGACATCGAGGACTCGTACGTCATGGTCAACACGTCGATCGGCCGCGTAAAGATCGACAACTTGCGGCGCAATCCGAACGTTTCGCTGTCCCACCATGACGCCGAGAACCCTTACGACCGCGTGGAGATCCGGGGCCGGGTCGTACGTTTCGTCGAGGGCGAGGTGGCTGAGCGGGCCATGGACCGGCTGGCGCAGAAGTACATCGGCGAGGACCGGTATCCGTGGCTGCTGCCCGGGGAGCAGCGGGTGATGCTGCTGATCGAACCGACGCGGGTGCGGCATGTGGTGGGGGTGGAGAAGTTCCGGCCTGGGGTGCTGCCGGAGGGGTCCGCCTGAGGGCTGCTCGACTCCCGAACCACCGACGACGAACCACTGATGGCAGATTCAGGCCGGGGCGCCCTACTCACGGCGGGAGGCGCCGAGCCGGGCGCGCAGGGTGGCGGCGAAGTTTTCGGCGCGGGCCAGTTGGATGGGCAGGCCCCCAATTGCGCGGTGGGTGTTGGGGTTGACGACCGGTATGTCGACAGAAACTCATCGGCTGCCCGGGCGAGGTCGACGTCGCCGCCGCGCAGGGCCGAGACCTTCCGGCCGGCTGCCGTCATGCGAGCGACTTCGCGGTGATGTACCGGATGACGTGCCGGAGTCGCGCTTCGGTCGGAGCGCTGGATCTCGTGTGCTCGGCCTTGATCGTCTCCGGTTCATGTAGGAGCCCGGTCGTCTTCGGGAGTTGCCGCCGACGGATCCACCGCGATGATCTCCCGCCACACCTCCCGTAGCTCCACCAGCCCGGCGACCGGCTCCGGATGAGCCAGCAGGTCATACAGCGGCCTTGCGAACCGGTCCGACGGTCGGCGCTCACCCATCGCCGCCCGCAGCGTGCGCACCGCCTCGTCCGCGTCACCGCAGCCAGCCAGAGCCAGCGCCCTGACCTCGGCCAATCGGAACACCGACGGTCTCGCAACGTCAGGCGACAAGGGCTGTTCCAGAGCCGCTAGGGCCGATTCTGGAGACCCACCTAAGCGCTCACCTGGCGCTGTCTCCGCGCGGTCAGCGATCCATCGCAGCAACTCAACCTCCGGCAGTGCCCCGCCCTGACGCAGCTCTGCACGCGCTTCCTCCCACGACCCCCGGAACAACAACGCCCTCCCCAGCGAGAAATGGGCCACGGCGAAGTCGGGGTTGATCTCGATCGCCCGCCGCAAGGCGGCCTCAGCCTCGACGAACCGCCCCACCTCATACAGCGCGCTCCCCAGCCAACGAAGCGCTTGGGTATAGGCGGGGTTGATCTCGATCGCCCGCCGCAAGGCTGCCTCGGCCTCGACGAACCGCCCCAACTGGAACAGCGTGACCCCGAGGTTGTTGTGGGCCACGGCGTAGTCGGCGTTGATCTCGATCGCCCGCCGCAAGGCTGCCTCGGCCTCGGCGAACCGCCCCAACTGGAACAGCGTGAACCCGAGGTTGTTGTGGGTGGTGGCGTCGTCGGGGTTGATCTCGATCGCCCGCCGCAAGGCTGCCTCGGCCTCGGCGAACCGCCCCAACTTGCATAGCGAGTCCCCGAGGCTGTTGTGGGTGGTGGCGTCGTCGGGGTTGAGGCGAGCCGCTTCGCGGTAGGAGAGGACGGCTTCCTCATGATCCCCGCGCCCGGCCTCTCTAGCGCCTTGTCGTCTGCTGGCCAGGCTTTTGAGTCGGTTCGCTTCGCAATAGGCGCTTTGAGCCTCTCCATGGCGACCCAGGCTGGTGAGTATATCGCCGACATCTTGGTGGATTTGTGGATCATTGGAGCCCAGGCGGATCACGTCACGGTAGGCAGTGATGGCCGCCTCGTGTCGGCCGAGTTGACGAAAGAGATTCCCCAGCCCTTCATGCGCTTCGGCATAGTCGGGGTTGAGGCGGATCGCTTCTTGGTAGCTGGTGATGGCCTCTTCATGGTGGTGGGAGGAGGCGAGTTTGTGTGCTTGCTCGGTCAGCGCGCGGGCGTACAGGAATGCCTGCTGCTGGTGCTCATGTTGGGTGGTGCGAGTTGCGGGGTGATCGGCTCCCACAGTCTGTGTCTGGTCGGCGAGTAGCTCCTCTAGGTCGGCCAATGCTGCAGCGGTGTCACCTACCGCGACTCGCCGTCGTGCCAGTTCATGTCGGGTCGAGAAGCTGTCAGGGTGGCGAGGCCCCAGGATCCGTAGTTCATCAGTCCGGAGATGTTCGAGGGCCGCGATCACCTCTGCGTCGCTCTCATGGAGGAGTGCCAGCGTGTAGCGGTCGGTCAGGACATGTGGGTGGTCTGGTCCCAGGACTCTGATGTCATCGGCCAGCAGTTCCTCGAACATGGCGACCGCGGCGGCGCGATCTCCAGCTGCCTGCAGTGCCTGCGCCAGCCCAAAGCGTGTTGAGAGTGTCTCGTGGTGTAGGGCGCCCATGACTCGCGTGTTGTCCGCCAGCAGGCTCTTGAGCTCAGCTACAGCCCGGTCTGTGTCCCCAGCATGCACCCGGCAATTAGCTAGTTCGTAACGAGTAACCAAGGTATCAAGGTGATCTGGCCCGAGTACTCGCAGCATGTCGGTCAGCAACTCCTCGAAAGCTGCCACCGCTCCAGCCTCGTCTCCCGATCGGCCTCGCCAGTACGTCGCCCTCAGCCGAAGCTCAAGAGTGCTGTGATGGTCAGGACCGAAAATCTCTTCGGTTGTGATGTGGAGCTGAGTGAATTCAGCAACGGCGGATGCGGGTTGCAGAGCCTCACCGATGCTGTTTGCACCCTTGAATAGAAGGGTGTGGATTTTGTTGTTGCGTTGCCAGAGGGCGGTGCCGGTGGTTTCACGTAGGGCGGTGGTGTTGGCGCGGAGGATGGCACCGAGTTCATCGCTTTCGATGTCTGGCCATGCCTCCCGGAGTGCGTCGGCGGCAAGGTAGGCGGTGTCGAGTTGTTGATCGGGGGTGAGGGCTTCGTAGGTGGCGCGTTGGATGAGTTGGTGCACGCGGATCTCGCGATGGGTGGCCTCGTCGTTATGGGTGATGAGGTTGAATCCGTGCAGCACCCGTAGCCCTCTCCGAACCAGGTCAGGAGTGTCGACGGCCAGGCGGACCAGGACAGGCGGGCTGGTGAGGACGCTATAGGAGATGCCGTTGGGGTCCAGGACCGACAGCAGTTCCAGGAGCGGCCGCGCCATCCCGGCGGGGTGGGCGGTGTCGGCACGGTCGATGGACAGCGCCCAGGTTCTGGCGACGATCTGTTCGTGGTCGTCGGGAAGGCTGCCAGGCTTCACGCCCTCGAGCGTCTGCTCGGCGAGCAAGGCCCGGTAGGCGGCGATCGCGATCCCGTCGTCAATGAGGTAGGCGGCAGCCTGCGCAAGAGCCAGCGGCAGAAACCCCAGATCAGCCGCGAGGCCGTCGATCTGCTCAGTTGGCTCGGCCCGGTGGTGGGAGGTGAGCCGGTCGGTGAGGTAGGCGCGGGCTTCTGCCGGGGTGTAGGTGTCGATCGAGACGAGACGCCGGCCTTGTCCGGCTAGGGCGGCGTCGCGGCGGCGGGTGGTGGCCAGCACTCGCCCCCGCGCATCGGTGGGCGGCCACAGCTTCGACACGTCCTTGGGGTCCTGGATGTCGTCGAGGACCACCAGCCAGGAGCGTCCGGTGGTGGTGGTCCAGGTCAGGAAGTGGGAAGCGTCGGCCGGTGGGTCGGTGCCAGCGCATCCGGGAAGACCCAGAGTGGTGGCGGCCTGGGCGTAGGCGTCGATGATTGCTTGGCGGGAGGAGGCTGTCACCCACACCACGACCGCCGCCGTTCGGCTGGCTAGGGCGCGGCGGGCGTGGGCGGCGGCCAGCTGAGTTTTTCCGACCCCGCCCATTCCCGACAGCACTCCCGACCCCCCACTGTGGTGGGTGCTGCCGGTGAGAACGGCTGTCTGCCCGGCGGCCAGAGCGGTCTCCAGCCTGCGGGAGACCTCGCGTTCCTGGAAGCAGTCCGCTGCCAGCGGCAGTACTCCCACCAGCACTGGTTCATCCTTGTCTACGGCCTGGTGAACTCCGGATCCGGTCGAGCCGGTAACGGATCCGGCTACGAAGGGTGTGGCAGCACCAATCTGACAGCGGACGGATCCACCGCCGGATCATGGGCCAGGACCGGGAGATCAGCGTCCGCTACAGAGCTGGAAGAGCTGGCCATCTGGACTTTGGCCAGACGGTAGGAGGCCAGGACAGACTGCCCGTCAGTGAGCGAGGCGTAGAAGCGGGCGGCGAACGCGAGTGCGGCCGCATCACCGATGCTGTCGGTCATCCCCACCGCCAACGGGACCACCCGCACCAACTCCTGCAGGTGCGCCAGGGACTTGCACGCGTTCAACACCACCAACTGCGGCGGGTCATCGACCGCCTGCATCGCCTGGGCGAACACCTCTGCCGCCAGCAGGTGGCCGCCGCCGCGCCGGTCCGCGCCGGTCTCGAACTCCAGGAACCCCTCATCGGCGTGCCCGGAGAAACTAACTACTTGCGGCACCACCCGGGTCAGCCCGTCCAGCAGATCCCCAAACGTCGCCGCCGGCAGGTGCTCGATCGTCACCGCATCGCGATGTAGCGCCGCCCTCACCCCCGCGCGTACCCGCCGGACCTCCTCACCCACCCGGAGATCCCCATACGAGGACGCCGTCAGATACAGCACCCGCAAACCCTTAAAACTCACACCAGCCCCCCATCCCGGACCGCCCCCGGCCTTTCTCGACCACCGGTCAGGAGCCGGAACCCCGTTCTGCCTCCCTCATACCCACATACGCCACCGTTGAGCAGGCCACTTCCCCGTCCAGGTCCCTGCCGGGGGACGTCTGGGGAGGAAATTTCAGCTTCATTCCGGGCGGAAGCTGGTCGACGTCCCTCGTTAAAGCTGGGGAACTGCCTCGCGACCGGGCCAGCGCGCGGCTTGCCCCGGAGAGCTCTACTGCCCGGCCACCTCCGGAAGGCTGGTCGTCTCGTGCACGGTGCCGACTTCGACTTCACCGGGTGAGGCTTTCGGCCGTACACGCCCCAATCCCTCAGACGGCTGTGGTCGGCTCTCTGAGCTGAGCTGAGCTGAGCTGAGCTGAGCTGAGCTGAGCAGGTTCGGGGACTGGAAACGGGGCGCAAGTCACCGCGCCAGCCCTGACCCTGCTCACAGTAGGTGGTCGGCTTTTCCAGCCTTGATGTCCCGGATGAGGGTGCGGAGGGCTTCGCGGGTGTCGGTGAGGTAGTGGTCTTCTTGGCCGGCCAGGGCTATGTAGGCGTTGCCTTGGGGGTCGGTGCCTATGCGGAAGCAGTTGTTTCCTTCGGCGCAGAAGGGCTCTTCCCAGGTGATCTCGGGCATGGTGGCTCTCCTCAGAGCTGGCGGACGATGGTCTGGATGAGGTCGCGCGAGTCCTTCGGGCTCAGCGTGTGGGCATGCCACCAGTCCATGTGAGCCCGGTACTTGGCGAGTTGGGCCTCGGAGTGGGTGAACTCGCCGCCATGCGCGGAGTCCAGGTGGACGGTGTCCAGCTGGGGTACGGCGCCCTCGGCGTACAGCACCGCGTGCCCAGCACCGGGGAACGCCCCGGCCTCGACGGGAAGTACGCGCACCTCGACGTTCTCCCGCTCGGATGCCTCGCACACGTGCAGCAACTGCTCGCGGGCCGCGCGGCGCCCGCCGAATTGCATGCGCAGGGCCCACTCGTGGACGTAAGCGACGTACTCGACGGGCTGATCGTTGTCGAGTACCTGCTGCCGTCGCATGCGCTGTACTACGCGGAGCTCGACCTCTGACTTGGGCAGCGGCGGTAGCGCGGCGGCGAAGATGGCGCGGGCGTACTCGCCGAGTTGCAGCAGGCCGGGGATGTGCACGGTCTGATAGCTCCGCAGTCGCGAGGCGAACCACTCCAACTCGGCGACGTCCAGAAGCCCTTGGGGCAGGGAACCCCTGAACTGCTCCCACCAGCCCCGCTTGCGTACGTCGGCCATGGCGACCAGTGCGTCGACATACCCCTCGTCCGCGCAGTCGTAGTTGCTGGCGAGCATCCGGATCCGTTCGGGCGAGGTGGCACGGATACCCGACTCCATGTTGGACACCTTCGTGCGGTCCAGCCCGAGCAGCCCTGCAGCGTACTCCGTGGTCCGGCCGGCCGCGAGCCGCATCTTGCGCAGCTCAGCGCCCAGCCGCTTCTGACGTTCCGTCGGCGCTGGCCGTGTCGGCATCGACACCTTCTTCCCCGATTGATCGGGCTCAGTCTGCACCTTGCGCTGCGCACCGGTCCACCTCATGAGGGGCAATGCTTCGAAGTCAGTGGCACGCGTGCCACTGAAAGCTCTACAGTCGGTGACGAGTCGCTTACGGCCCGACGTAGTCGGAAGCGCGTCGCGCGAGCCTGCCCAGGTTCTCCTTCCCTGGGGGGGGGCTCGCGTTAGGGAGACGTGCCGCCGGTCGGGTCGAGACGTCGAGGTCCGTCAATTCACCGAGTTCTCAAGGGAGTTCCGTATGTCCGCAACAGCCGTCTCCGTCTGCTCCGTCGTCGACGACGTGTCGGTGGCAACCCCGTCACCGTCACCCGACACCCTCGCGTACAGCCTCACGCTTCCCGCCGATCTGACCAGCCCTCGCATCGCTCGGGCGACGACCAGGGCGGTCCTCCAGTTGCATCGGCTGGAGGACGTGACGGATGCGGCGGTGCAGGTGGTGGGTGAACTGGCCGCGTGTGCTTGCCGGTTCACGTCGGGGGCCGAGGTGTATCTGTCGCTGCGTTGTCGGGAGGAGGCATTGCGGGTGATCTTCTACGACGGGCATCCGCGGCATACGCATCATCGGCTGGCGGCGGCTTGTGATGCGCGGCGGCGGGCGGCGTTGCGGGTGTTGGGGTGCGTGGTGCGGGCTTGTGAGGGGGAGTGGGGGTTCGGGGAAGCTCGGGAGCCTGGGGGTGGGACTCGGATGTGGGCGGTTTTGCCTTGGCGGGGGGCTCGGGGGTATGCGGGGGTGGGGGATGAGGTGGGGTGAGATGCGAGCCGGGGGCTATTCCTGTTCTTCGGCCCAGATGCGGGCTTGGGTGGCTTCGGTGGGGGCGTTGGCTCGGGTGAAGGCTTCGGCGGCCTGGAGCCAGCAGGCGCGGGCGTCGGAGGGACGGTGGGCAACCTCGTGGGCGAAGGCCAGGTTGTGGAGGGTCTGGCCTGCCCCGTACCAGTCCTCGAACTCCCGGAAGATCTCCAGGGCTTTGTCGTACGCCTCGACCGCCTCCTCCACCCGGCCCGCCTCCCGCAGGGCAATGCCGAGGTTGGTCCACGCGGCGCCCTCGCCGTGGCGGTCCCCGGCCGCCTGGAACAGGTCGCGGGCGTGGGTGTGGGCGTCGATCGCCTCCTCCGCCCGGCCCGCCTTCTGCAGGGCGAGGCCGAGGTTGGTCCACGCGTCGGCCTCGCGGTGGCGGTCCCCGGCCACCTGGTACAGATCGCGGGCGTGGGTGTGGGCGTCGACCGCCTCCTCCGCCCGGCCCGCCTCCTGCAGGGCGAGGCCGAGGTTGTTCCACGCACTGCCCTCGCCGTGGCGGTCCCCGACCGCCCGGAACAGGTCGCGGGCGCGGGTGTGGGCGTCGAGCGCCTCCTCCGCTCGGCCCGTCTGCCGCAGGGCGATGCCGAGGTTGGTCCACGCGATGCCCTCGCCGAGGCGGTCCCCGGCGCGGTGGGCGGCCTCCCGGGCGGCCCGGCCGACGGTGATCCAGTCGTCGAAGGACCGCCGCCAGGACAGGTACCGCGCCAGGCATTCGGCCAGCCACACCGCCGCATCCGCGTGCCGCTCCTCTCCGGCCCACTGCGCCGCCGCCACCAGCCCGGCCCGCTCCCCGTCCAGCCACCCCAGCGCCTGCGCCCGGTCGGTGAACCGCTCCGGCACCGGCATCCCGGGCAGCCACCGCAACCGGTCATCGGCGGCATCCGCCCACCGGTAGTAGAACTCCAGCACCCGCCCCCGCGCTGCCTCCCCCTCCTCCCTGAAGCCCGCATCCCCCGCCACCACACCCACCCCGAACGCCCGCACCAAGTCATGCAACCGCCACCGCACACCGGAAGCCGAGCCCTCGCCGCCCTGGACCGGCGTAACCAGATGGGTGGCAGCGAGGTCCTCCAGAAGGCCCAGGGCGGCCCCCATGTCGAGGCCGGCCAGGGCAGCCACGGCCTCGGCGCCCGTTTCCGTACCGGGGGCGAGGGCGAGCAGGCGCAGCAGTCGGGCCTGGTCGGGTGGGAGACGGCGGTATGAGGTCTCCAGGACCGGGCGGAGCACGAGCGAGCGGCCGTACAGGTCGGTGCCGCGGCTGCCGTTGTCGAGTACGGCGGTGGGGTCGGCGGCCTCCTTGATCTCGGTCACCAGCGAGGCGATGTCGCGATGGCGGCGTCGGCGCAGCATGGCGGCGGCGATCTGGAGGGCGAGGGGCAAGTGGCCGCAGAGGGAGGCCAGTTCGTGGAGGGCGTCCTGTTCCCGGGACGGGCGGTCGTCGCGTTCGTCGGCATCGTGGAGGGCGCGGGTCACGAGGGCGGCGGAGTCGTCCGGGGCGAGTGTTTCGAGGTCGATGAGGCGTACGGGGAGGGAGTCCGGGCGGTCTCGGGAGGTGATCAACACCCGGTGGTGGTCCGTCCCGGGCAGCAGAGGGAGGAACTGGGACGGGTCCGAGGTGTTGTCCAGGATCAGCAGCGTCCGATCCTGCCGCTCGGCGAGGAGGGCGCGGTACGTGTCGTACTGACGCGCCGTCGTCTGTGGCAGATCCGGGCCACGTACGCCGACGGCGTCGAGGAGGGCGAGGACGGCCTGGTCGGCGGTGACGGGGGCGTCGTCGTAGCCGCGCAGGTCGACGAAGAGCGTGCCGCCGGGGAACCAGCCCTTCGCGCAGGCCTGGTGGGCGGCCTCCACCGCCAGTGCCGTCTTGCCGATGCCACCCATGCCGGTGACGGCGAAGATGAGGAGAGGGAGCGCGGCGGCTCCGTCCGGGGCGGGTTCGAGGTGGGGGAGCAGGCGGTCCATTTCCGCCGATCGGCCGGTGAAGCCGAGGGGGCGGGGCGGGAGGGTGGTGGTCGCGGTGGGTACCGGGCCGTGGGACTGCTGCGGCGTACTGGTTCCGTGGTACGGGCCTTCGCCTGGGCTACTGTCCGTCGCCTTGCGGTGGTTGGCCGACCGACTTGGCGGTGAAGGGGCCGGGGAAGGTGCTCCCCCGGAAGTCGATGTGGTCTCCGCCGTACGTGGGGGCGTCCGTGGAGCTGCGAAAAGGACGCTCCCGGGGGTCGGAGTCACGAGGCTGCGAGGCAGTCGCCTTCGGTTGCAGCTCGTGGAGTACAGCGACTGCCGCCCTGGCCGCGTTCGCGGCGGCCCGGGGCTGTGAACCCCCGGCGTCTTCAGTCGACTTGTCTGGGTTGGCCTTGTCGCTGATGCCTCGGATGATCAGGGCGCTCTCGCCCGCGAGATGCGCGGCGTGGGCGACTCCGGCTCCCTCCATCTCGATGGCGACGGCGTCGTTGTAGCTCGTCCGGATGTGTCGGGCGAACTCGGATTCGCTGTCTGCGAGGACGACGTCCCCGACGGCGATCGGCTTGAAGTGGGCCTTGTCGCCGAGCGCGTCCTTGGCCGCCTGCTCCAGGCGGTGCGGCGCGCGCCATGCCTCTGGGCGGTACAGGAAGCCGTCAGGAGTCTGCTTGCCTCCGTGGATGGCGTACACCTTGCTCGCGACCACCACGTCGCCGATCTGAATGTCGTCCTTCAAACCGCCTGCAACGCCGACGAAGAACACGGCTTCGGGTTCGAGCCACGACAGCACGCGCTCGGTGAGCGAGGCAGCGGTGAGCGTCCCTTCACCCATGTTGACCAGGGCGATCCGCCAGGGCGTACCGGGGAGCCGGCCGAGCCTGGCGCGTGTTCCCCGCCGGTGTTCCCGCTTCTCGACATCCGTGAGGTGCTTGAGTACGGCTTCGTATTCGAGGGACAGCGCGGTGAGGATCGCCACGGTGGGCATTGTCTCTGGCACGCTCTCAACGGTACTGCCAAGTTGCCTGTCCAGAGCGTGTGTTGGGCGAGGTGAGTGCGGCGTACCGTGATGTCACGCGATGTTCGGAGGCGGCACGGGGGACGGCGCGATGACGAACGAGTACGACGGGGACCACCTCGACTTCCGGGGAGTCAAGGTCACCGGTCCCTTCACCGCTAAGGCGGAGTACCACAAGCACGGGCCCGCGCCCACCGCACTGGACGCCCTGCCCGCGAGGGCGGTCGGTTTCACCGGCCGGGACGACGAACTGCGTGCGCTGCTGGACGCGTTCGACCCGTCCGCGCCCGAGAGACCGACCGCCGTGTTGGTCGCGGCGGTGTCCGGGCTCGGCGGCATCGGCAAGACGGCGCTCGCGGTGGAGGCGGCGCACGAGGCGTGCGGGAGGGGCTGGTTCACGGGCGGGGTGCTCTTCATGGACCTGCACGGGTACGACGACGATCCCGTCACGGCGGACCAGGCGCTGGAGGCCTTGCTGCGTGCGCTGGGTACGGCTCCGGAGCACATCCCGGCCACCGCGGACGAACGGGCCGCGCTCTACCGTTCGACCCTTGCCGAGCGTGCCCGGAAGCGGGGCGCGGTGCTGATCCTGGCGGACAACGCGTCCTCACCGGAGCAGGTGCGCCCCCTGCTTCCCGGCGACAAACGGCACCGTCTACTCGTCACCTCTCGCCACAAGTTGCCCCAACTGGGCGCGCGGCTCCTGCCGTTGGACGAGCTGACGCCGGAGGAGGCGTACGCCCTGCTCGACCGCGCCCTGCGGACCGCTGACCCGTCCGACAGCCGAGTCGCCGACGGGGCCGAGGCAGCCGCGGAACTCGCCTCCCGCTGCGGGCATCTGCCGCTGGCCCTCCAGATCGCGGCTGCTCTGCTGGTGCTGGCCCGGGACAAGCCCGTAGCCGAACTCGTCGCCGAACTCACCGAGTTCCGCGACCGTCTCACCCACCTCGACGATGGCGAGCGGAGTGTCCGCGCCGCCTTCGACCTGTCATACCGACGTCTGCCACCCGAGCAGGCCCGCCTGCTCCGCCTGCTGTCCCTTGCCCCGGGGCCTGACGTGAGCACCGAGGTCGTCACCGTCCTGGCCGAGGCAGACGCGCCGCCGAGCCGTGCCTTGGACGCGCTGACGCGGACCCATCTCGTCGAGCGGGGGAACGGGCGGGGGAGGTGGCGGTTGCATGACTTGGTGCGGGCGTTCGGGGCGGGTGTGGCGGCGGGGGATACGGGCTTCAGGGAGGAGGGAGAGGCGGCGCGGGACCGGGTGCTGGAGTTCTACTACCGGTGGGCGGAGGCCGCCGATGACCGGTTGCGGTGGCTGCCGGGGATGCCGGAGCCGGAGCGGTTCACGGACCGGGCGCAAGCGCTGGAGTGGCTGGACGGGGAGCGGGCCGGGCTGGTGGCGGCGGTGCAGTGGGCAGGGGAGGAGCGGTACGCGGACACGGCGGTGCGGCTGGCCGAATGCCTGGCGGAGTACCTGTCCTGGCGGCGGTCCTTCGACGACTGGATCACCGTGAGCCGGGCCGCCCGGGAGGCTGCCCACCGCGCCGGGGACCGCCACCGCGAGGCCGGGGCGTGGACCAACCTCGGCAGCGCCCTGCGGCAGGCGGGCCGGGCGGAGGAGGCGATCGACGCCCTCACCCGCGCCCGCGACCTGTTCCGGGCGGCCGGGGACCGCCTCCGCGAGGGCGTCGCGTGGGCCAGCCTCGGCCTCGCGCTGCGGGAGGTGGGCTGGGTGGGGGAGGCGGTCGAGGCCCTCACCCGCACCCGCGACCTGTTCCGGGCGGCCGGGGACCGCCTCCGCGAGGGCGACGCGTGGACCAGCCTCGGCGTCGCGCTGTGGGAGGTGGACCGGGTGGGGGAGGCGGTCGAGGCCCACACCCGCGCCCGCGACCTGTTCCAGGCGGCCGGGGACCGCTACCGCGAGGGCATGGCGTGGACCAACCTCGGCGTCGCGCTGCGGAAGGCGGGCCGGGCGGGGGAGGCGGTCGAGGCGTTCGGCAAGGCCCTGGAGATCTTCCGGGAGTTCGAGGACTGGTACGGGGCAGGCCAGACCCTCCACAGCCTGGCCCTCGCCCACGAGGTTGCCCACCGCCCCTCTAACGCCCGAGCCTGCTGGCTCCAGGCCGCCGAAGCCTTCACCCGGGCCAACGCCCCCGACCGAGCCACCCAAGCCCGCAACTCCGCCGACAGAACGGACAAGGATCCGGACCCCACCCCCATCACCCCTTAACAGCCCCACCCAAAGCAAACCCCCCACCCAACCGCCGCGCCACCAGCACATACAACAAAATCACCGGCGTCGAGTAAATAACCGAGAACGCAGCCAACTGCCCATAAACCACCGTCCCCCGATTCCCGAAGAAGTCATTGATGCTCACCGAAGCCGGCATCTGATCCGGACTCAGCAGCAGCATGAACGGCACAAAGAAGTTCCCCCACATCATCACGAACGAGAAGACCGTCACCACCCCCACACCCGGCCCCATAAGCGGCAGCACAATCCGCAGCAACGACTGGAAGCTGGACGCCCCGTCCGTCCAGGCCGCCTCTTCCAGCTCCTTCGGCACCCCGTCCATAAAATTCTTCATCAGCCAAATGGCAAAAGGCAATTGAGAAGCCGCGAAGAAGAAGATCGTGCCCTGCATGGTGTCGATCAGTTCCACCTGCACGAACAAGGCGTACACCGGAACCATGATCGCCGTGATCGGCAGACTCGTCGCGAAGAGAATCGTCAGCAGGAACGGCCGGTTGAGCCGGGACCGAAACCGTGACAGCGGGTAGGCCGCCAGAGCCGCGCAGACGACCGTCAGCAGGGTCGCCCCGCCGCACAGGATCAGGCTGTTGAGCAGGGGCGTGAAGGTGATGTCGGGTTCGAGTACGGCGTCGAAGTTGTCCAGGGTGACGCCGTCGGGGATCTTCACCTGCAGTCCGGCGTCCGGGTCCAGGGCGGAGAGGACCACCCAGGCCAGCGGCAGGACGAAGGCGGCCGCTACGACGAGGAGGCCGACGTCGGCGGCGTAACGGCGGTTGGCGCGGCGGGACTTGAGGGTCGGAGCCACGGGCATCTCAGACCTCCGTCCGCAGCAGTCGCAGATAGACGACCGAGAACAGCGAACCGACCACGAGAAGCAAGAGCGCCACGGCAGTCCCGTACCCGATCATGCTTTTCTGGAAGGCCTGTTCGTACATGAAGAGGGGGAGGGTCTGGCTGCGGTTTCCCGGTCCGCCTCTCGTCATGACCCAGATCAGGCCGAAGACCGACAGCGTCTGGAGCGTGTTGAGCATCAGGTTCGTACCGATGGAACGTCTGATCATCGGGAGCGTGATGTGCCACATGCGGCGCCAGCCGCCCGCCCCGTCGACCTCCGCGGCTTCCGTGATCTCCTTCGGGATCTCATTCAGCGCCGCCGAGTACACCAGCATCGAGAAAGCCGTGCCCCGCCATACGTTGGCGAAGGAGACGGCCAGGATCGGAAGCGTGAAAAGCCAGTTCTGGGACGGGAGATGCAGCCAGTCCAGAATGGCGTTCAACGTGCCTTCGCGGCGGAAGAAGGCGTACAGGAGGAAGCCTGCCACGACTTCCGGCAGTACCCAGGCCGTGATCACGATGCCGCCCGTGAGCGTACGAACGGGCTTTGACGCGCGCTGCATGAGCGAGGCGAGAGCCAGCCCCAGCGTGTTCTGGCCGATCAGGGAACTCAGGACCGTGAACACCAGCGTCAGCCATACGGCGTTGATGAATGCCTCGTCCTGGAATGCCTCACGGAAGTTGTCGAAGCCTACGAACGACGACTCCGCCTGGCCGGTGAGCTGGAGGTCCGTGAAGGCGATGTAGGCGCAGTACGCGATGGGGCCCGCGAGGAAGAGGGCCAGGAGGACGACGGCGGGGGAGACGGGGAGGGCGCGGGTGAGTGCGCGGCGCAGGGAGCGGCTCTTCGGCGTGGGCGGTGGGGCGGCCGGTCCCGGCGCGGTTTTGGCGACGCCGGGACCGGCCGGGGGCGCGGCGGTCATGAACGGCTGCTCACTTCTCGCTCAACCTCCTCGCTCAACTCCCGCTTCTCGCTCACTTCTTGATCACTTGGTTGTCCGTGGCCGACTTGAGCTCCTCGTCGTAGGCTTTCGCCGCCTCCTCCACCGAACTGTCGCCCGTCGTCACGCCCTCCATGGCTTCCTGGATCGCCGTCGAGACCTTCGGATACGCGGGGTAGGCGGGCCGGTAGTGCGTGACCGAGACGAGGTCGGTGAAGAACTTGATGCCGGGCTGCGCCTTCACGTACTCCGGGTCCTCGGCGACGTCCTTCCGCACCGAGATGCCGGAGTTGGAGATGTACCACTTCTGGGCGTTCGCCTTCGTCTGCATCGTCTCGATGAACTTGAAGGCGAGGTCGGGGTTGGCCGCCTTGGACGGGATCGACCAGGTCCAGCCGCCCGACATGCTCACCTTGCCGGGGGCCTGGCCGTGCTGGGTCGGCATGGCCGCGAGGCCCAACTTCTCCGACCACTCCGGCCATTCGTGGCCGCTGCCCTCCAGCCAGTCCTGCGGGAGCCAGGAGCCGTCGAGGTTGATGCCGAGCTTGCCCTCGGGGAGGAACTCGCCGCGGACCCGGGTCGCGATGTTCGGGTCGAGGGCGTCCGACACGTCGGGGCCGAGCTTCTCCTTGTAGACGGTCTCCACGAAGGTGAGGGCGTCCTTGAAGGCCTGGCTGCCGGTGATCCACTTCTTGGAGGCGGTGTCGTAGAGGGGGTCTTCGTCTTCGCTCGCCGAGTTGCCCGTCCCGTACAGGAGCATTTCGAAGCCCTGCATGGCGGAGGCTTCGCCTGCCGGCTTGCCCGTGTAGACGTTGAGCGGGATGACGCCGGGGACCTTCTGCTTGATGGTCCGGGCGGCTTCGAGGACGTCGTCCCACGTCTTCGGCTGCCAGTTCTCCGGCAGGCCCGCCTTCTTGAAGATTCCCTTGTCGAACCAGAGGCCCCGGGTGTCGGTCCCGTCCGGTACGCCGTACGTCTTGCCGTCCTCGGCCTTGGCCGCCGCCTTGGCCGTGTCGATGAACTGGTCCCAGTCCTTCCACTTCTCCAGGTACGGGTCGAGGGGCTTCAAGTACCCGCTCGTGATGTCCGAGTTGATGAGGAACGTGTCCTCGTACACCAGGTCCGGGGCCGTCTTGGGGGAGCGGAGCATCTGCTGGAGCTTCGTGTAGTACTCCGAGTCCGGCGCCTTGATCGGGACGAGCTTGACCTTCTTGCCCGGGTTCGCCTTCTCGAACTGCTTCTTCATGTCGGCTAAGTAGGTGTCCAGGACCTTGATCGAGTTGTCCGTGGACTGTTTGAAGGAGACCTCGATGGTGTCCGGATCGCTTCCAGAGCCGCCGCCGCAGGCAGAGAGAGCGGTGGCGGCGAGCAGAGTTGCGAGGAGGAGAGGAGCGGCGGTGGGGCGCACGGGCACGACCTCCTACTGGCCGACGTCGTTGTGGCCGAGTTTGGCTGCATCGTGAACGTAAGAGCGGTGGTCTGGTCAGGTCAATGACCTTGCAGCGGCTTGGACTTGGGCTTGGCACGGACATCCCCGCGGTGTCTCCAGCCTGCGGCGCACGCTTAAGGTACTGCCGAGTCGCCTGACCAGCAGGGACGTCGGGTGCCGAGAAGGGGGACAGAGACGTGCCGGGACAAGACATCACCACAGGCCAGTTGCTGATCGCCGAGTACGAGAGCGTGAAGGACGAGCAGAAGGCGCGGATCGGGTTCCGCGACAACCTGCTGTACGTCACCCTCGCGGTCGTCGCCGCCGTCATCGCCGCGGCCGCCCAGGCCAAGCAGGCGTCGATGCTGCTCGCGCTGCCGCCGGTGTGTGTCGTTCTCGGGTGGACCTACCTCGTGAACGACGAGAAGATCTCGGCGATCGGAGCCTACGTACGGGGCGAGTTGGGGCCTCGGCTGGCCCAACTCGCCGGTGCTGAAGGCGCCTTCGGCTGGGAGACCGCCCACCGCGTTGACTCTCGTAGGGCCTCCCGCAAAGCCATCCAGTGCGGGATCGATCTACTCGCCTTCTGCGTCGTGCCGTTGGCGGGGCTCGTCGTGTATTGGGCCGGTGGTCAGGTCACCGGGGGCCTGCTGGCGGTGTCCGTGCTGGAGGCGCTCGCTGTCGCGGGGCTGGGTTCCCAGTTCCTGGTGTACGCAGGGGTGTTCACCTCTGCATGACGGTACGCCGATAGCCGTCGAGCGATCCGGGAGCGATCCGGACCGGAGGCCGCCGCCGTGCCAACCGCCACTCGCCGCCTACCCCTTGATCCACCGATACTGCAACTCCGGCCTCCCCACCTGCCCGTACTGAGGATTCCGTCCCGCCCGCCCCGCATCCACCAGATGCTCCAGATACCGCCGGGCAGTGATCCGGGATATCCCGACCGCCTCCGCCACGCCCGCCGCGGTCAGCCCCTCCGTGGAGTCCCGCAGCGCCCGGGTCACCCGCTCCAGCGTTGGCCCGCTCAGCCCTTTCGGGAGCTCCGCGGGCCCCGGTGCGCGGAGGGTCGCGAGCGCCCGGTCCACCTCGTCCTGGCCGCTGGCCTCGCCGGCCGCCGCGTGGAACTCCGCGTACCGCACGAGTCGGTCCCGCAGGGTGGCGAAGGTGAACGGCTTCAGGACGTACTGCACGACGCCCAGCGAGACGCCCTCCCGTACGACCGTGAGGTCCCGCGCGGAGGTGACCGCGATGACGTCCGCGTGATAGCCGGCGGCGCGGAGGGAGCGTGCGAGCTGCAGTCCGTGCGCGTCCGGGAGATGGAGATCGAGGAGCAGCAGATCCACCGGCATCCGGTCCAGCGCCCGCCGCGCCTCCGCCCCGGTGTGCGCCTTGCCCACCGCGATGAAACCGGGCACGCGTCCCACGTACATGACATGCGCGTCGGCCGCGACAGGGTCGTCCTCGACGACCAGGACGCGGATGTCCTTGGAGGGCGTGCTCATGCGGTGCCTCCGTGGCTCATACGGTGCCTCCGTGCGGGGTGGGCTGGGGAATCGGCTCTTACTCGGCGTGGACCTTATCCCCCTTGTCCGAAATTCGCCCCTCGGGAGCCTGCCCCAATTCCGCCGTCGGCAGCGGCAGCCGCACCTCGAACTCCGCCCCGCCCCCCTCCGCATCCGCCACGGTCAGCGTCCCGTCATGACGGCTGACGGCCTGCCGTACGAGCGCCAGTCCGAGCCCTCGGCCGCCCGGACCCGCCGGTTTCGTGGACCAGCCGCGCTCGAAGACCGCCTCCGCGTGGGCCGGGTCCACGCCGTCCCCGGTGTCGGTGACCCGCAGGACAAGAACCGCCTCGTCGGCGAGCGCGGTGACCGTGACACGGGCGCCGACCGAGCCCTGTGCCGCGTCCACCGCGTTGTCGATCAGGTTGCCGAGCACCGTGACCAGGTCACGGGCGGGGAGCGAGTCCGGGAGCAGGCCGTCGTCGATGCTGCTGTCCTCGGAGACGACCAGCTCGACGCCCCGCTCGTTCGCCTGGGCCGCCTTGCCCAGCAGCAGGGCCGCGAGTACCGGCTCGCTCACCGCCGCGACCACCTGGTCCGTCAGCGCCTGGGCCAGTTCCAGCTCGGCCGTGGCGAAGTCGACGGCCTCCTCCGCGCGGCCCAGCTCGATCAGGGAGACCACCGTGTGCAGCCGGTTCGCTGCCTCGTGCGCCTGCGAGCGGAGCGCCTGAGTGAAGCCGCGCTCCGAGTCCAACTCTCCCATCAGGGACTGGAGTTCGGTCACATCGCGAAGGGTTACGACCGTGCCGCGGCGTTCGCCGCCCGACACCGGCGAGGTGTTCATCACGAGCACCCGCGAGGCGGTGAGATGCACTTCGTCCACGCGCGGCTCCGTCGACAGCAGCGCCCCCGTCAGCTGGGCGGGCAGCCCGAGGTCCGCCACCGAGCGGCCGACCACATCGCCGGTCACCCCGAGCAGTTCGCGCCCGCCGTCGTTGATCAACGCCACCTTGAACTGCCCGTCGAGCATCAGCAGCCCCTCGCGCACGGCATGCAGCGCGGCCTGGTGATAGTCGTGCATCCGGCTGAGCTCGCCCGCGTTCATCCCGTGCGTGGAGCGCCGCAGCCGGGCATTGATCACGTACGTACCCACGGCGCCCAGCGCCAGCGCGCCCACAGCGACGCCGAACAGCGCCGTCACCTGGTCCTGCACCCGCTCGCTTATGGCGTCGACCCGGATGCCCGCGCTGACCAGGCCGACGATGCGGCCGTTGTCGTAGATCGGCGTGACGGCCCGTACGGACGGGCCGAGCGTGCCCGTGTACACCTCCGTGAACGGCTCGCCCCTGAGGGCAAGCTCCGTGTGGCCGAGGAAGGGCCGGCCGATCTGGTCCGGGTCGGGGTGCGTCCAGCGGATGGCCTTCGTGTTCATGATCGTGACGAAGTCGACCTGCGCATGGCGCCGCACCTCGTTCGCATACGGCTGGAGAGTCGCCGACGGATCGGGAGTGCGGATGGCCTCCCGTACGGAAGGCGAGTCCGATACGGAACTGGCCACGCCCAGGGCCTGACGGCGCGCCGCGTCCTCGGCCTGGCGGCGGTCGCTGACGTACGTGAACAGGGCGCAACCGGCCACCACGACGGCGACGAGGACTGCCTGCATGGCGAAGAGCTGGCCCGCCAGGCTGCGGGGCCGGGGGATACGCATGGAATCAGTCTGCCTTGTGTCATCCACGTGAACTCAATGAACGGAAGGGTGACCGGCCTCACAGCCCACGGGATAGTCACCGCAACCCCCGGACGTGAGCCGCACGCCGGTGATGCGACGATGACGTCAAGGAGGCAGCCGTGACGAGTACGGCAGCTACCAAGCCCGCTGGCAAGCGGGACCGCACCCACTATCTCTACATCGCGGTGATCATCTCGGTGGTGCTCGGCATCACCGTCGGACTGGTCACCCCCGACTTCGCGGTCCAGCTGAAGCCGATCGGCACCGGCTTCGTGAACCTGATCAAGATGATGATCTCGCCGATCATCTTCTGCACCATCGTGCTGGGCATCGGCTCGGTACGGAAGGCAGCGAAGGTCGGCGCGGTAGGTGGCATCGCACTCGCCTACTTCACGGTGATGTCGCTGGTCGCGCTCGGTATCGGCCTGGTCGTTGGCAACATCATCGACCCGGGTACGGGCCTTGCCGTCACCGACTCGGTCAAGGAGACCGGCCAGGCGCAGGTCACCGAGGCCAAGAGCACCGAGGAGTTCCTGCTCGGCATCATCCCGACCACGATCGTCTCCGCCTTCACCGGCGGCGAGGTCCTGCAGACCCTCCTCATCGCACTGCTCGCCGGCTTCGCGCTGCAGGCCATGGGCGACACCGGTCAGCCGATCCTGCGCGGGATCGAGCACATCCAGCGCCTCGTCTTCCGCATCCTCGCCATGGTGATGTGGGCCGCCCCGATCGGTGCCTTCGGCGCCATCGCCGCGGTCACCGGCTCCGCCGGTCTCGACGCGCTCAAGAGCCTCGCCGTGCTGATGCTCGGCTTCTACACCACCTGCTTCCTCTTCGTCTTCATCGTGCTGGCCGCGCTGCTGCGCGTGGTGTCGGGCCTCAACATCTTCACGTTCTTCAAGTACCTGGGCCGCGAGTTCCTGCTGATCCTGTCCACCTCCTCCTCCGAGTCCGCGCTGCCGCGGCTCATCGCGAAGATGGAGCACATGGGCGTCAGCAAGCCCGTCGTCGGCATCACCGTTCCGACCGGCTACTCCTTCAACCTCGACGGCACCATGATCTACATGACCATGGCGTCCCTCTTCATCGCCGACGCCATGGGTACGCCGATGTCGATCGGCGAGCAGATTCCGCTGCTGCTGTTCCTGCTGGTCGCCTCGAAGGGCGCGGCGGGTGTCACCGGGGCCGGTCTCGCCACCCTGGCCGGCGGTCTGTCTTCTCACAAGCCTGCGCTGGTCGACGGCATCGGTCTGATCGTCGGTATCGACCGGTTCATGAGTGAGGCGCGTGCGCTGACGAACTTCGCGGGTAACGCGGTGGCTACGGTGCTGATCGGTACGTGGACGAAGGAGATCGACCGGGGGCGGGTCGATCAGGTGCTGGCCGGCCAGCTGCCGTTCGATGAGAAGACGCTTCTCGATGACCACGCGGCTCCCGCCGGGGACGAGGTGGCTTCTCGCGAGGGCGAGGAGAAGGAGCTCGCCAAGGCGTAGTCGCTCCGCGGGTTCGCCGCCGTAGGGCTGCGGGTTGGCACCCGGCTGCGGGTTCGTTGTGGCTGGTCGCGCAGTTCCCCGCGCCCCTAAAGGAAGGCCTGCGGCCTCCTTTAGGGGCTGCGCCCCGAAGGTGCGCAGCCCAACCGACCAGGCGCGGGGCCCCTCCGAAAAGCCACAAGAAACCCGCTAGACCCCCGGGCGGCTGAATGTCTCCCCCTCGCCAGCCGTCCGGTTCACAAGCTCAGCCCGGCCATCCCACCCGGTGGCCGGGCTGAGCCCTTGTTGTCACTGGCCCAACTCACTTCGCCGGAAAAGCCTTTGACCTCTCCCTTCTCAAGTCCCAGGCTGGGAAGCCGCAAATGTTGCGGGACTGTACGGAGGTACGCATGGGGGACGAATCGGTGGTTGTCGGTACGGAGGGCGCAGAGGACACGGAGGAGCCGTACTCGTTGGACGAGATTGACGGTCTCTTCCACGAGTTCCTTCTGGCGGTCGCTCGGCCCAGGCGCAGGGAGGGCTACCGTGATCTCACCAAGCGGCTCCGGGCGCATCTGGGTGCGACCCCTGGGGATCAGCCGGTGGTCAAGGCCGCTTACCCCACGTACGAACTCCCGAATGTCCATCTGGCCCTGGAGCGCTGGTTCGCCGTCGAGGGGCGGACGCACGAGCTGATCGGGATGACCGGCTCGGAGAGCCGCGGTGATCTCACGCTGGGCGAGATCCTCGAATCGGCGAACCTGTACGACCGGTTCGTGGTCGGAGCCGTCGACTACGCGCATCTGCCGGTCTCCCCGGACGACGAACTCGCCTGTGTCTCCTTCGGTTTCTACCTCGGGCAGGAGGGCGACGAGCGGTTCGCGCTGCTGCTGCGCGGCCCTGCGGACGAGTACGGACGCAACAAGGTCGAGCTCGAAGTCCTCGCCCCCGACAAGGCGTTCGCGGACCGGCTGCTCGCCGACATCGACGCGCTGATGCTCGAGCACAACATCTTCCGCGGGCAGATCCTCTCCTTCGAGGGCTCGGAGTTCGACAACGGACTCGGACCGTTCCGCTTCCACCGCCGTCCCGCGCTGACCCGCGAGGAGATCGTGCTGCCGCCCGGTCTTCTGGAGCGGGTGGAGCGGCAGGTCGTCGGGGTGGCCCGGCGCCGCGAACGGCTGCGCGCGGCGGGCCAGCATCTGCGCCGAGGACTGCTCCTGTACGGGCCGCCCGGCACCGGCAAGACCCACACCATCCGCTACCTGCTCTCCCACCTTCCGGAGTTCACGGCCGTCGTCCTCTCCGGTACGAGCATGGGGGCGATCGGCCCCGCGTGCCGGCTCGCCCGGATGCTCCAGCCCGCCCTCGTGGTCCTCGAGGACGTCGACCTGGTCGCCGAGGCCCGCGACTTCGAGGGCGGCGCCCAGCCCCTGCTCTTCCAGGTGCTGAACGAGATGGACGGCCTCGGCGACGACGCCGACGTGGCCTTCCTGCTCACCACCAACCGGGCCGACCTCCTCGAACCGGCCCTCGTCCAGCGCCCCGGCCGCGTCGACCTCGCCGTCGAGATCCCGCTCCCGGACGCCGACGGCCGCGCCCGGCTCCTCAGCCTGTACGGAGCCGGCCTCGACCTCGGCGAGGACATCACCGAGGAGATCGTCACCCGCACCGAGGGCGTGTCGGCCTCCTTCACCAAGGAGCTCATACGCCGCGCCGTACTGATCTCGGCGGAACGCGACGCGGACCACACGTCTACCGCCGACCTCCGGGCGGCGGTAGACGAACTCCTCTCCGACCGCGACCGCCTGACCCGCCGCCTCCTGGGCGTCAAGCACCCGGATGACGAGGCTGACCAGGGCGACGAGGACTGGCGCGTCGAGGAGGGCGACGACTAGGCCGGTGCCGCCCGGTGGGCGTTTGCCTTGACGTCGGCGTCAAGGCTTACGTTCGTAGGCATGCGAATCGGCGAGCTGGCCGCAAGGGCCGGGACCACGACGCGGACGCTGCGTTACTACGAGTCGCGCGGGCTGCTGCCCGCGCGGCGTGGCAGCAACGGATACCGGACGTACGACGAGGACGACCTGAAGCTGCTCCGGCAGATCAGGACCTTGCAGGACTTCGGGTTCGAGCTGGAGGAGACACGCCCCTTCGTTGAGTGTCTGCGGGCCGGGCACCCGGAGGGTGACGTGTGCCCCGCGTCGCTCGCCGTGTACCGGCGCAAGCTCGGTGAACTGGACGCGCTGATCGGCGAGTTGCAGGCCGTACGAGCGCAGGTCGGCGAGCAGCTGCTGAAGGCGGAGGCGGCGCGCGACGAGCTGGCGGCCGGGGCGGAGGTTCCGGGCGGCCCGGAACCCGTATGCGAACTGGGAGGGCGGACGCGGTGATCAAGGCAGCGGGCGTGGCCGAAGTGACGGACGCGGACTTCGAGGCGGAGGTGATCGGGGCGGAGCTGCCCGTACTGGTGGAGTTCACGGCCGACTGGTGCCCACCGTGCCGGCAGATCGCGCCGGTACTGAGCGCCGTCGCCTCCGAGGAGGGCGACCGGCTCAAGGTGGTCCAGCTGGACGTGGACACGAACCCGGAGATCACGAACGCGTACGGGGTGCTGTCGATGCCCACGCTCATGGTGTTCCGGGGCGGCGAGCCGGTGAAGTCCATGGTGGGAGCCAGGTCGAAGCGACGACTCCTGGAGGAACTGTCCGACGTGCTGTGACCAGCAGGCGAACAGGACAGGCGAACAAGAAATCCCCCGCGGGAATTGCCCGCAGGGGATTTCTTTGCGTATATTGAATGGTTCGCGACTTCACTCGAATTAGGTCGCGGAGAAGTTCAGTAGGCACAGTATATCGGGCCGGGAGTGGAATTGTCAAACAACGATTTTCCGGACGATGAATTCCGCCGTGAGCAGGAATTCATCGACGGGTTGTACGCGCGCGTCGACGCCCTGCGCGGCGGCACCGAGACCGCGTTGGCGGACGCACTTGCACAGGGCCACACGCCGCAGCAGGCGCGCCTGGAGCGGGACATCCTGGTCGCCGAGCGCTCGGGGCTGCTCGCCGCGCTGAACGCGGTGGACGGTTCCCTCTGCTTTGGCCGAATCGACCTCACCAACGGAATCCACCACCACATCGGCCGTATCGGAATCCGCGCCGACGACACCGAGCACACCCCGATTCTGATCGACTGGCGGGCTCCGGTCGCCCGCCCGTTCTACCTCGCCACCGGCCATACGCCCATGGGCCTGCGCCGCCGCCGGCACATCACCACCGAGGGCCGTGCCGTCACCGCCCTGCACGACGAGATCCTCGACCTGGGCGACCAGGAGCGCACCGGGCACGAGGACCCGAGCGGCGACGCCGTGCTGCTCGCCGCCCTCAACTCCGCGCGCACCGGCCGTATGGGCGACATCGTGCGGACGATCCAGGCCGAGCAGGACCGCATCATCCGCGCCCCGCACCGCGGGGTCCTCGTGGTCGAGGGCGGCCCGGGTACCGGCAAGACGGCCGTGGCGCTGCACCGCGCCGCGTATCTCCTGTACGAACACCGGGAGTTGCTCGCCAAACGGGCCGTACTGATCGTCGGCCCGAACCCGGCGTTCCTCGGCTACATCGGCGAGGTCCTGCCCTCGCTCGGCGAGACGGGCGTACTGCTCGCGACCGTCGGCGAGCTGTTCCCCGGCGTGCACGCGACCGCGACCGACAGCCCCGAGGCCGCCGCCGTGAAGGGCCGCGCCGACATGGCGGACGTCCTGGCCGCCGTCGTACGCGACCGGGAGGCCCTGCCCGACCCGGTGATCGGCATCGAGCACGACCGGGACATCCTGCTGCTCGACGACGGTCTGGTGCGCGTCGCCCGTGAGCGCACCCGTGAGGCGCTGCTGCCGCACAACGCCGCCCGCGAGATCTTCGAGGGCCACATCCTCAACATCCTCACCGACATGGTCGCCGAGCGGATCGGCACGGATCCGTACGACGGCTCGAACCTGCTCGACGTCAGCGACATCACCCAGATCCGCGACGAGCTGGCCGAGAACCCCGAAGTCTGGTCGGCCATCAACCAGTTGTGGCCGCGCCTCACCCCGCAGCGGCTCGTCGCGGACTTCCTCGCCGAGCCCGACGGTTACGTCTCCGAGGCGGATGCCGACGCCATCCGGCGCCCGGTGACGCGCGCCTGGACCACCTCCGACGTGCCCCTTCTCGACGAGGCCGCCGAACTCCTCGGCGAGGACGACCGGCCGGCGCGGGCCGCGGCCGAGCGGGAACGCGAGGAGCAAGTGGCGTACGCGCAGAGCGTGCTGGACATCTCGTACGCCTCACGGACCTACGAGTTCGAGGACAAGGAGGAGGATGACCCCGAGGCGGGTGAGGTCCTCTCCGCGCACGACATCATCGACGCCGAGCGGATGGCCGAGCGGCACGAGGAGGACGACCACCGCAGCGCCGCCGAACGGGCCGCGGCCGACCGGACCTGGACGTTCGGGCACATCATCGTGGACGAGGCGCAGGAGTTGTCGCCGATGGCGTGGCGGCTGCTGATGCGGCGAAGCCCGACGCGCTCGATGACGCTGGTCGGGGATCCGGCGCAGACGGCCGACGCGGCGGGCGTCGGCTCCTGGTCCGGCATCCTCCACCCGTACGTCCAGGACCGCTGGGAGCACAGCCGGCTCGCCGTCAACTACCGCACTCCGTCCGAGGTCATGGACGTCGCGGCGGCCGTGGTGCGCGCCGAGCAGCCCGGCTTCGAGCCGCCGAGTTCGGTGCGGTCGACGGGCGTACGGCCCTGGGCGCGGGCCACTGACGACCTGCCCGGAGCCGTGGCGAAGGCGGTCGCCGAACTGACCCCGGAGGAGGGGCGGCTGGCGGTGATCGCGCCCCGCGATCTGCACCGGTCGCTGGCCGCGCGCCTTGACGGCGTCACGGCGGGCGAGGAACCCGACCTGACGCAGTCGGTCGTACTCCTCGATCCGCGCCAGGCCAAGGGCCTGGAGTTCGACTCGGTGCTGGTGGTGGAGCCGTCGCGGTACGGCACGAGCGATCTGTACGTGGCGCTGACCCGGGCCACGCAGCGGCTCGGAGTCCTGCACACGAGTCCGCTGCCGAAGGGGCTTAAGCAGGCCTGAGTGGTAGTCGTAGGGTGTGAGCCGACCGTCTTCGTTGTCCTGCCGCCGTCGTGGGGCAGCGAAGACGGAGCTGGGCGACTAAACCGGATGTTATTCCCGTCGAGGGTCGCGGAACTGCCTCGCCAGACCGCTGGCGTGGGCCGCCCCGTTCTCCACATCGTCGGGGTGGACGATGACATCCGGAATGTCCATGTAGTGCATCAGGGGACGCACGGGAACCTTCAGGCTCCGACCCATTCGGGTGGGAGGACAGGGGAACGTGCCCTTCCTGACCATGTGATACGCGGCGGACTCGGGGATTCCGAGTGCCTCTGCTGCGGCGGGCATTCCGATGAAGGGTGGAAGGAAATCCGAGATGTAATAATAGTGGCTCGGCCCGAATGGATTGCTGCGAGCCAGCATGGGTGCTTTGGCGGCGCGAGCCGTGATGTCCGGTCGACGGCCAGCGCGGATGTCTTCGTGAAATCGCGTGACGGAATTCATGCAGTTGTTTTTGTGAAACAAGGCTCCATTCCGTTCGCCTCGGAGCTGCTCAGCAACAGCAGGGTTGCGAAAGTCTGCGCCGTGGATGAGCGATGACGCTTTGAGTCCTGACAATTCTGGGAAGCCGTCCTCGTTGAGGAAGTCCTCTGGACGCTCGAAGACGGTTTCGCGCGTCTGGTCTGTGGCTCGCTGGTATGCGGCCCGGATTGCCGTCTTCCTCATGACCGCGGGTACGCGACGTGGGGGGACGCCGCGAACTGTTTCCGTCCAGGTGGCGAGCCCTGCCTCGAACATGTCGGAACGTACGTCGGACAGGTCGACGTACAGGTCCCGGGAAATCCGCAGTGAGCGCCCACGGAGCGAAGATATGACGCAATCCAGTACGATCATTCGCCACTTGTCGTCGCCGCGCATGTCATAAAGCCGACCCATGGCCACCATGGATTCCCACAAGCGAGTCGGTTTGGGCTCTCCTTCCATCATGATGGCCTTGGCGCGAAGGCGCTCATATGTCGGATGACGCATGATCTCGCAGTGCTCAGCATCGCCCGCATGGACGCAGAGCTGTTCCTCGTTGCAGATTCGGAAGACGTACTGAGTGACGCAATCGAAAGAATCAGACATGACGTTGCTCCAATACCTGATCACTTGGAATGGGCAAGCAGATCATGCGGTTGGAGCGAACGTGTTAAGCCTGCAATATCGAAATTGGCTGAAATGTGCTCGAAAGTGCAAGCTTGAAAATGGGGCGGAGCCTGAATCTGACCGGCAGGGATTATATGGCGTCGCCTATTTTCGTTCAGGCCGGCCGCAGCCACACCGTAGAAAGCGGTGGCAACGTAAGCCGGATGCTCGCAGGGCGCCCGTGCCAGCCCTGTGCGTCCGGCTTCAGCGGGTCGGGGGTGGTGACGTCGCTGCCGCCGTACCCACCCGCGTCCGTGTTCAGGCACTCGTGCCACGCGGGGACGTCGGCCGGAACCCCGATCCGGTATTCGTGCCGGACCACCGGCGAGAAGTGGGACACCACCAGCAACGGCGAGCCCGCCGCGTCAAAGCGCAGGAACGCGAACACGTTGTCCTCCGCCGCGTCACCCGTGACCCAGGAGAACCCGGAAGGATCCGTATCGCGTTCCCAGAGGGCCGGAGTCCGCCGGTAGACCGAGTTCAGGTCGCGGACAAGGTCCCGTACACCCCGGTGCTCCGCCTCCGCCCCGTACGCCGGATCCAGCAGCCACCAGTCCGGCCCATGCGCCTCCGACCACTCCGCCCCTTGCGCGAACTCCTGCCCCATGAAGAGGAGTTGCTTGCCGGGGTGCGCCCACATGAAGCCCAGATACGCCCGGTGGTTCGCCCGCTGCTGCCACCAGTCGCCCGGCATCTTCGACACCAACGACCGCTTGCCGTGCACGACCTCGTCGTGCGAGATGGGAAGGACGTAGTTCTCGCTGTACGCGTACACCATCGAGAACGTCATCTCGTTGTGGTGGTACTTCCGGTGCACCGGCTCCTTTGACACATAGCCGAGCGAGTCGTGCATCCAGCCCATGTTCCACTTCAGCCCGAAGCCGAGACCGCCGAAGCCGCCGGGCCCGATGTGGTCGGTGGCGCGGGTGACGCCGTCCCAGGCGGTGGATTCCTCGGCGATGGTGACGACGCCGGGCACCCGCCGGTACACGGTGGCGTTCATCTCTTGGAGGAAGGCGACGGCGTCGAGGTTCTCGCGGCCGCCGTGGACGTTCGGCGTCCACTGCCCGTGCTCGCGGGAGTAGTCCAGGTACAGCATGGAGGCCACGGCATCGACCCGCAGGCCGTCGATGTGGAACTCCTCGCACCAGTACACGGCGTTGGCGACGAGGAAGTTGCGTACCTCGCGACGGCCGTAGTCGAACTCCAGGGTGCCCCAGTCGGGGTGCGCGGCCCGCAGGGGGTCTTCGTGTTCGTACAGGGGGCGGCCGTCGAATTCGGCCAGGGCCCAGTCGTCGCGGGGGAAGTGGGCGGGGACCCAGTCCATGATGACGCCGATGCCGGCCTGGTGCAGGGCGTCGACGAGGTACTTGAAGTCGTCGGGGGTGCCCAGGCGGGCGGTGGGGGCGTAGAAGCCGGTGACCTGGTAGCCCCAGGAGCCGCCGAAGGGGTGCTCGGCGACCGGCATCAGCTCGACGTGGGTGAAGCCCAACTCGGAGACGTAGGCGGGGAGTTGCTCGGCGAGCTGGCGATACGTCAGGCCGGGGCGCCAGGACGCGAGATGGACCTCGTACACCGACATCGGCGACTCATGGGCGGGCCGGGCCGCCCGGCGGGACAGCCACTCCTCGTCCTGCCACTCGTGGTGCGAGGCGGTGATGACGGAGGACGTCTTGGGCGGTTCCTCGGTACGCCGCGCCATCGGATCGGCCCGCATCGTCTTCGAACCGTCGGGCCGCGTGATCTCGAACTTGTAGAGCTCGCCCTCGCCGAGCCCCGGCACGAACAGCTCCCACACCCCGGACGAGCCCAGCGACCGCATCGGATACGCCGTGGCCTCCCAGAAGTTGAACGACCCTGCCAGCCGCACCCCGCGCGCGTTCGGCGCCCACACCGTGAAGCGGGTGCCACTCACCCCGTGGTGCTCCATCGGCTCCGCGCCGAGCGCCTTCCACAACTGCTCATGGCGCCCCTCACCGAACAGATGCAGATCGAGGTCGCCGATGGCGGGCAGGAAACGGTACGGGTCCTCGACATCCTGGACGGTGTCCTCGTACTCCACCAGCAGCCGGTACGCCGGCACCTCCCGCAGCGGCAGCACCGCGGAGAAGAAGCCCTCCCCGTCGTCGTGCAGCTCGGACCGCAGCTCGTCCGTCACCACGGTCACCGAGCGCGCGTACGGGCGCAGCGCCCGGAAGACCACACCGTCTGCCACCGGATGCGCCCCGAGCACCGAATGCGGATCATGGTGCGCCCCGCCCAGCAGCCGCTCCCGGTCACCGCGATCGAGTACGGCCAGGGGGCGCACCTCGGCACCGGGCGGCACCGCAGCCGCCGCACCGGGCGGCTCGGTCGGGGCCCCCGCGGGCCGCGCGTCCTCCCCCGGGGCGGACTGAGGGCTGACACCTGGCTTGGGTACCTCGTTCATGGCCTTGGCCTTCGTGCTCTTCGGCTGCTGGTCGGCTGGGTCCGGGCGGGATGTCACAGGCGGTGTCTCCTCGGCGGGGTGAGGTGGGGCGGTTCAGGGAGCCGCGAGACCGCCGGCCAGTCGGTGCACCGCGGCCAGCGGTACGGGCAGCCAGTCGGGCCGGTGCCGGGCCTCGTACACGACCTCGTAGATCGCCTTGTCCGTCTCGTACGCCCGCAGCAGTACGGGCTCGGAGCGCGGGTCACGCCCGCTGACCTCGGCGTATCCGGCGCAGTACGCGGACCGGCAGCGATCGGCCCAGTCCGACACCAGCGGCTCGTGGGAGTGCGCGGCGTAGTCGAAGGACCGGAGCATGCCCGCGACGTCGCGGGCGGTCGGCTGGGGCAGCCGGCGCTCGGTGAGCGGCTTCGACGGCTCGCCCTCGAAGTCGATCAGCGACCAGTCTCCGGCCGGGGCCCGCAGGCACTGCCCGAGGTGCAGATCGCCGTGTATCCGCTGCGCGGTCCAGGTCTCGCCCTCCGCCGCCAGCTCGGCGAGCGCCTCGAACGCGGACCGCAGCCCGGGTGCGTACGGACGCAGCGCGGGCACCGCCTGGACCGCCGCCTCCAGCCGCTCGATCATGCTGTCGACGAGCGTCTCCATCTGCGTGTGGCCCAGCGTGACCGTCGGCAGCGCACGGGCCAGCGCCGTGTGCACCTCGGCGGTGGCCCGCCCCAGCGCCCGCGCCTCGCCGGTGAAGTCCTCGCCCTTGGCCAGCTCGCGCAGCGCGAGATCCCAGCCGTCCGTGGCCCCGCGCACAAAGCGCTGCAGCACACCGAGGACGTACGTATCGCCGTCCAGGTCCCCGATCATCCAGCCGGCCGGCGCGGGCACCCGCGGGCAGTGCTCGCGGGCCAGCGCCATCGGCAGCTCCAGATCCGGGTTGACGCCGGGCAGGATGCGGCGCAGCAGCTTCAGAATGAACGTATCTCCGTAGACGATCGAGGAGTTGGACTGCTCGGCCGTCACCACCCGTGGCACCAGATCGTCCCGAAGCTCCTGCCGGGTGTCGCGCTCGAAGCGCAGCGCGCCGACCTGCGTCCTCGTCCGCAGCGCCTCCAGGAGCAGATCGGCGGCGCGCGGGTCGTGCAGCGCCTCGTACACCGTCCGCCCGGCCAGTGGCCCCTCTTCCGGGTGGCCGATCAGCGCGGGCGCCAGCCGTGGCGGAAGCGTCTCGCGCACGCCGATCAGGAGCTGGTAGCAGTCGCTGGGATGTGGCTGGGCGCCGTGGGAGGCAGTGAGCGGCTGATGGGCGCGTACGAGCAGATGCAGCAGCCCCAGCTTCGCGTTCCATGGCAGCAGCTCGACCGCCGCGACCAGCGAGAAACCGGTCACCGGGCGCCCTTTGCCCGCGAACCACCGCTGCCTCGGCAGCCACTCACGCAACAACGGATCCAGGGACGCGAGGAGACCCGGGCTCGTCGTGGCGGGGCGGGTGACGGCTTCCGACATGGCGTCGCGTCCTTTCCCCTGTTTCTTCGGGTCGCCTCCGGGGCGCGCCGGTGCGCGGGGTGTTACTGATGCGTGCCCAGGGCGGGGCGGTGAAAACCGCCCCCGCCTGTCGTTTTCGTGCAGTTCCCCGCGCCCTTCGCGGACTCCGATGGCGGGGTCCGCGCGGGGCACGGGTCTACGTTTCTACGCCATCTGTTCTACGTCCTCTGTTCTACGCCATGTCCTTGCGTAGGCGGAACCAGTAGAAGCCGTGGCCCGCGAGGGTGAGGAGGTAGGGCAGGTCGCCGATGGCGGGGAAGCGGACGCCGCCGATGAGTTCGACGGGGTGGCGGCCGTTGAAGGCTTGCAGGTCGAGTTCGGTGGGCTGGGCGAAGCGGGAGAAGTTGTGCACGCACAGCACCAGGTCGTCTTGGTATTCGCGCAGGAACGCGATGACGGCGGGGTTGGTGGAGGGCAGTTCGGTGTAGGTGCCGAGGCCGAAGGCGGGGTTCTGTTTGCGGATCTCGATCATGCGGCGGGTCCAGTGGAGCAGGCTGGAGGGGCTGCTCATGGAGGCTTCGACGTTGGTGACCTGGTAGCCGTAGACCGGGTCCATGATCGTGGGGAGGTACAACCGTCCGGGGTCGCAGGAGGAGAAGCCGGCGTTGCGGTCGGGGGTCCATTGCATGGGGGTGCGCACGGCGTCGCGGTCGCCGAGCCAGATGTTGTCGCCCATGCCGATCTCGTCGCCGTAGTACAGGATCGGCGAGCCGGGGAGAGACAGGAGCAGGGCGGTGAAGAGTTCGATCTGGTTGCGGTCGTTGTCCAGCAGGGGGGCCAGGCGGCGGCGGATGCCGATGTTGGCGCGCATGCGGGGGTCTTTGGCGTATTCGGCCCACATGTAGTCGCGTTCTTCGTCGGTGACCATCTCCAGGGTGAGTTCGTCGTGGTTGCGCAGGAAGATGCCCCACTGGCAGCCGGACGGGATGGCGGGGGTTTTGGCCAGGATCTCGGAGACCGGGTAGCGGGACTCGCGGCGCACCGCCATGAAGATGCGGGGCATGACGGGGAAGTGGAAGGCCATGTGGCATTCGTCGCCGCCGACGCTGTAGTCGCCGAAGTAGTCGACGACGTCCTCGGGCCACTGGTTGGCCTCGGCCAGCAGCACCGTGTCCGGATAGTGCTCGTCGATCTCCTTGCGCACCCTCTTGAGGAACTCATGGGTCTGCGGGAGGTTCTCGCAGTTGGTGCCCTCCTGCTGGTACAGGTACGGCACCGCGTCGAGACGGAAGCCGTCGATGCCCAGGTCCAGCCAGAACCTGAGCCCGGAGATCATCTCCTCCTGGACGGCAGGGTTCTCGTAGTTCAGGTCCGGCTGGTGGGAGAAGAAGCGGTGCCAGTAGTACTGCTTGCGGACCGGGTCGAAGGTCCAGTTGGAGGCCTCGGTGTCGACGAAGATGATCCGGGCGTCCTGGTACTGCTTGTCGTCGTCCGCCCACACGTAGTAGTCGCCGTACGGGCCGTCGGGATTGCTCCTCGACTCCTGGAACCAGGGGTGCTGGTCGCTGGTGTGGTTCATGACGAAGTCGATGATCACGCGCATGCCCCGCTGATGCGCGGCGTCCACGAACTCGACGAAGTCGGCCAGGTCCCCGAAGTCGGGCAGCACGGCGGTGTAGTCGGAGACGTCGTAGCCGCCGTCCCTGAGGGGTGATTTGAAGAAGGGCGGCAGCCAGAGGCAGTCGACGCCGAGCCACTGCAGATAGTCCAGCTTGGCGGTGAGGCCTTTGAGGTCGCCGATGCCGTCGCCGTTGCTGTCCTGGAAGGAGCGGACGAGGACTTCGTAGAACACCGCGCGTTTGAACCACTCCGGATCGCGGTCCTTGGCGGGGGTGTCTTCGAACGTGTCCTGAACGGGCTCGTTGACGATCATGGTGTGGGTGACCCTCCGATCGGTGAGGACGGTCGCAGAACCTTGAAGATGTGCGCCGGCTGCCTGCCGGGCTCGAGGCGCACATAGTTGGCACTGCCCCAGTGGTAGGTGGCGCCGGTGAGCTCGTCGCGCACCGGGACGGTCTCGTGCCAGTCCAGGCCGAGTCGCCGCATGTCCAACGAGACCGTGGCCTCCTGGGTGTGGTGCGGATCCAGGTTCGCCACCACGAGCACGATGTCCGTCCCCGCCCGTTTGCTGAACACCAGCACCTCCTCCTTGTCCGCCTGGTGGAAGGAGAGATCCCGCAGCTGGCGCAGGGCCGGGCTGGCACGCCGGATCTCGTTGAGCCGGGTGATGAGGGGGCTGATGCTACGGCCCTCGCGCTCAGCCAACTCCCAGTCTCGCGGACGGAGTTGGTACTTCTCCGAGTTCAGGTACTCTTCGCTGCCCTCCCGCACCGGGGTGTTCTCACACAGCTCGAAGCCGCTGTAGATGCCCCAGGTGGGGGAGAGGGTGGCGGCCAGCACCGCCCGCACCTCGAACGCCGGCCGGCCGCCGTGCTGCAGATAGGCGTGCAGGATGTCCGGGGTGTTCGCGAAGAAGTTCGGCCGCATGTAGCTCGCGGCTTCGCCGGACAGCTCGGTCAGGTACTCGGTCAGCTCCTGTTTGGTGTTGCGCCAGGTGAAGTAGGTGTACGACTGCTGGAAGCCGATCTGCGCCAGGGTGTGCATCATCGCCGGCCGGGTGAACGCCTCCGCCAGGAAGATCACATCCGGGTCGGTGCGGCCGATGTCCGCCAGCACCCGCTCCCAGAAGACGACCGGTTTGGTGTGCGGGTTGTCCACGCGGAAGATCCGTACCCCGTGGGCCATCCAGAACCGCAGCACCCGCAGCGTCTCCGCGATCAGGCCGTCCATGTCGGCGTCGAAGGCGATGGGGTAGATGTCCTGGTACTTCTTCGGCGGGTTCTCCGCGTACGCGATGGTGCCGTCCGGGCGGTGATGGAACCACTGCGGGTGCTTGTCCACCCAGGGGTGGTCCGGGGAGCACTGCAGCGCGAAGTCCAGCGCGATCTCCATCCCCAGCTCGCCGGCCTTCGCGACGAAGTCGTCGAAGTCGTCCAGGGTGCCCAGGTCGGGGTGGACGGCGTCGTGGCCGCCGGCCGGGGAGCCGATCGCCCACGGCACGCCCACGTCGTGCGGGCCCGCGTTCAGGGTGTTGTTGGGGCCCTTACGGAACGTGGTGCCGATCGGGTGGATGGGCGGCAGGTAGACCACGTCGAAGCCCATCGCGGCGATCGCCGGCAGCCGCCGGGCGGCCGTTTGGAAGGTGCCGCTGACCGTGGGCTTGCCCGTCTCCACGACGGCGCCCTCCGAACGCGGGAAGAACTCGTACCACGAGCCGTACAACGCCCGCTCCCGCTCCACCAGCAACGGCAACTGCTCGGAGGACGAGACGAATTCGCGCAGCGGATGGCGGGCCAGGACGTGGTCCACGTCCGGGGTCAGGGCGGCGGCGAGGCGGGCTGCGGCGGGCCGAGCGGTGTCGCGCAGGGCGTCCGCGGCGGCGAGGATCGTGTCACGGCGACCCCGGCTCTCCGGAACTCCGGCGGCGGCCCGCTCGTACAGCTGCGCGCCCTCCTCCAGGACCAGCTCCGTGTCCATCCCCGCCGGGATCTTGATCTGCGCGTGATGACGCCACGTGCTGATCGGGTCGCCCCAGGCCTCCACGGTGTAGGTCCAGCGGCCCTCCTTCGCTGCGGAGACGGTGGCGCCCCAGCGGTCCGTACCGGGCGTCAGCTCCCGCATGGGGGTCCAGGGACCGGCCTGGCCCTCCGGGTCCCGCAGGACGACGTTGGCGGCGACCGCGTCGTGGCCCTCCCGGAACACCGTCGCCGAGATCTCGAACGCCTCGCCCACGACGGCCTTGGCGGGGCGGCGCCCGCAGGCCACGAGGGGGCGGACGTCCAGGACGGGGATACGTCCGATGAGGGGGCCGTCGCCGGGGGGCGCGGTGTTCGGTGCGGTGACGTGCGGTGGCGCGGTGGCCGGTGTCGTGACGTCCGGTGCCGCGGCATCTGATGTCGTGGTGTCCAGGGGTGTGGCTTCTGTGGGTTCGGCCTGGGCCAAAGGCTCGGCTTGTGGCGACTCGGGTTTCGGCGGCGCGGTCTTCGCCGATTTGGCCTTCGCTGATTTGGCCTTCGCCGTCGTGGCCTTAGCGGTCTTCGCTGCTTTCGCAGGCTTGGCGGCCTTGGCAGCTTTCGTAGCCTTCGTGGCTTTGGCGGGTGTGGCCTTGGCGGGTGTGGCTTTCGCCCGTTTGGCTGCCGTCTTCTTCGCGGGCGTGGCCTTGGCGGCCTTCACCGGTTTGGCCGCTGCCTTCTTCGTGGGTGAGGCCTCCGCCGCCTTCGCGGGGGAGGTCTCGGCCTTGGCGGGCTTTTCGGCCGCTGCCTGGTCCGGCTTCTCGGCCGCCGCCTGCTGCGGAGGACCGGCTTTCGCCCCGTTTGCGGGAGGCGTGGTGGCGCTGTGCGTCGGAGGTGATGACGAGTGGTGCGTGGCGGGCATGACCGCTCCTGTCCGCGTCAACGTTGGTGGGCGGATGGGGGTGTGGGGAGGTGGGTCCTGCTGGGCGTACGGGGGAGCCTTCCCACCCTAATCGGGTGGGCAATCCGGCACGTTGTTAACTACTCGCGCGTATCTCCGCACACACGAACGGCCCCGTCCAGTGATACATGGCGGACGAGGCCGGTCGGTGAATGCGCAACTACTTAGGGGTTGCTGACCTGCAAGAGCTTGTTCGGCGAGCCGAGGCCAGCGGTGGATATCTTCCCGGACGCCGCCTGCGCGACAAGCGCCTTGCTCACGTCGGCCGGACTCGCCGTGGCGTGATCGGCGAGGTACAGCGCCGCCGCGCCCGCGGTATGGGGCGACGCCATCGACGTACCGGAGAAGGTGGCTTTCGCCGTGTCGCTCGCGTTCGACGCGGAGGTGACGTCCACGCCGGGGGCGAACAGGTCGAGCCGTGCGCCCCAGTTCGAGAAGCTCGCCCGCGCGTCCGCCGGGTCGCTCGCGCCGACCGTGACCGCTTCCTGGACCCGGGCCGGCGAGTACAGGCTGGCCGGCAGTCCGTCGTTGCCGGCCGCGACCGCGTACGTCACGCCGGACGCGATGGAGTTGCGTACGGCGGCGTCGAGTTGGGCGTTCGCGAAGCCGCCCAGGCTCATGTTGGCGACGGCGGGCTTCTGGGCGTTCTTGGTCACCCAGTCGATGCCCGCGATCACCTGGGCCGTGGTGCCCGCACCCTCGTTGTCGAGTACGCGGACCCCGACGACCTTCGCCTTCTTCGCCACGCCGTACGTCGTGCCGGCGATCGTGCCCGCCACATGCGTGCCGTGCCCCTGGCCGTCCTGCGCGGTGGCGTCATTGTCGACGAAGTCCCAGCCGGAGCTCGCCCGGCCGCCGAAGTCCTGGTGCGTGGTGCGGATTCCGGTGTCGATGACGTACGCCGTCACACCCTGGCCCGCGGACTCCGGCCATGTGTAGCTCTTGTCCAGCGGCAGGTTCGGCTGGTCGATGCGGTCGAGGCCCCACGGCGGGTTCTTCTGGGTGTGATCGAGAGTGACTCTGGTGTCCTGCGTGACCGCGGCCACGCGTGAGTCGGCGGCCAGCCGCTTGGCCTGCTGCTCGTCGACCTTCACCGCATAGCCATTGATCGCGGTGCTGTAGGTGTGGCTGATTTTCGCCCCATACTTTTCGACGAGGCCCTTACCCGCGTTCGACGGGGCCTTCGTTCCGCCCTTGAGTGTGACGATGTAGCTGCCACTGACGGAGCCGGGGGCGTCGGCGCCGAGTATCTGCCCCAGTGGGGCGGCCTGTGCGGGCAGGGTGGTGGCCGAAAGCACCGCGGCCGTAACGACCGCGGTGAGGCCTCCTGCCCAGGACAGACGCCTTTTGTGCGTCACTGCCATGTGTGAGTTCCCCTCCTCAACTCGACGTACTCCGACCGCATTTGCGCGGTGCCCTGACAGGTGCAGGTCGGATCGCCTCTGGCAGCCTCTCGTGCGCTGTGACGTGCCACAAGGCCGCGTGCCGTGGCGGAATCGGCCATATCTCGCGTGCTTTACGTGTGAAGGTTGCGGCGATTTCCAGCCGGGTTCTGTACGACGAGATGCTGGGGCGGTGCCCTCTGTAGCTCCGGCGCGGGAGGAGCGCCCCGTTAGGGGCGCGGGGCTGTGACATTTGCGGCTCCGCCGCGGGGCGCGACCAGCCACAGCGGACCCGCAGACGAAGAACTGCGCTCCTCGCGGAGCGACCGGCGCCGTGGTTACGGCGGCACCGCCCCGCTACCGTCATGGGTGACAAAAGGCGCGCACGCGTAAGCATGTGCGCACCGCTGCCGCGTAGGCCCCCGTGAAGGTGGAAGCTCGTGAAGGCCATCCGCAGGTTCACCGTGCGTCCCGTACTCCCCGAAGCCCTTCACCCGCTCAGTGATCTGGCGCGCAATCTGCGCTGGTCCTGGCATGCCGAGACCCGTGATCTCTTCCAGTCCGTGGACCCCGAGCGCTGGGCCGCCTCCGAGAACGATCCCGTACGCCTCCTCGGGAACGTCTCGCCCGGACGGCTCGCCGAGCTGGCCGAGGACCGGCGCTTCCTGCGGCGGCTCGCCGCGGCGGCCGACGACCTGAAGGACTACGTCACCGGCGACCGCTGGTACCAGACCCAGGCCCAGTCGTCCGAACTGCCCGCCGCCATCGCCTACTTCTCACCCGAGTTCGGCATCACGGCCGCGCTGCCCCAGTACTCCGGCGGCCTCGGCATCCTCGCCGGGGACCACCTCAAGGCGGCCAGCGATCTCGGCGTACCCCTGATCGGTGTCGGACTCCTCTACCGGCACGGTTACTTCCGGCAGACGCTGTCGCGGGACGGCTGGCAGCAGGAGCACTATCCGGTCCTCGACCCGAACGAACTCCCGCTGTCGCTGCTGCGCGAGGAGGACGGCACGCCCTCGCAGGTCTCCCTGGCCCTGCCCGGCGAGAAATCGCTCCGGGCCCGTATCTGGGTGGCGCAGGTCGGCCGGGTTCCGCTGCTGCTGCTCGACTCGGACGTCGAGGAGAACGACCTCGGCGAGCGCGGCGTGACGGACCGGCTGTACGGCGGCGGCAGCGAGCATCGGCTGCTCCAGGAGATGCTGCTGGGGATCGGCGGGGTGCGTGCGGTCCGTACGTACTGCCGGCTGACCGGGCACGCGAGGCCGGAGGTCTTCCATACGAACGAAGGGCATGCCGGGTTCCTCGGTCTTGAACGTATTCACGAACTCTCTTATGACGACCTGGACTTCGACGCCGCGCTGGAGGCAGTCCGCGCCGGCACCGTCTTCACGACCCACACCCCCGTGCCCGCCGGAATCGACCGCTTCGACCGGGAGCTGCTGGCCCGGCACTTCGGCCCCGACGCGGAGCTTCCGCGGATCGAGGTGGAGCGGATTCTCCAGCTCGGGATGGAGACGTATCCGGGGGGCGAACCGAACCTCTTCAACATGGCGGTGATGGGCCTGCGGCTCGGCCAGCGCGCCAACGGGGTGTCGTTGCTGCACGGGCACGTCAGCCGGGAGATGTTCTCCGGGCTCTGGCCGGGCTTCGACCCCGACGAGGTGCCGATCACCTCCGTGACGAACGGGGTGCACGCGCCCACCTGGGTGGCGCCCGAGGTCTTCCGCCTCGGCGCCCGCCAGATCGGCGCGCAGCGCACGGAGGACGCCCTGACGGTCGGCGCCTCGGACCGCTGGGACGCCGTGGCGGAGATCCCCGACCAGGACATCTGGGAGTTGCGCCGAGTGCTGCGCGAGCAGCTGGTCACGGAGGTACGGGAGCGGCTGCACGCGTCCTGGCGCCAGCGCGGCGCAGGCACGGCCGAACTCGGCTGGATCGACGGCGTACTGGACCCGGACGTCCTGACGATCGGCTTCGCGCGCCGAGTCCCCTCGTACAAGCGCCTGACGCTGATGCTCCGCGACCGCGACCGTCTGCTGGACCTGCTGCTGCACCCGGAGCGCCCCATCCAGATCGTGGTGGCGGGCAAGGCGCACCCGGCGGACGACGGCGGCAAGCGCCTCATCCAGGAACTGGTGCGTTTCGCGGACGACCCGCGCGTACGCCACCGGCTCGTGTTCCTCCCGGACTACGGCATGGCGATGGCGCAGAAGCTCTACCCCGGCTGCGACATCTGGCTCAACAACCCGCTGCGCCCCCTGGAGGCCTGCGGCACGTCCGGCATGAAGGCGGCGCTGAACGGCTGCCTGAACCTGTCTGTCCTGGACGGCTGGTGGGACGAATGGTTCCAGCCGGACTTCGGCTGGGCGATCCCCACGGCGGACGGCACGGAGGCGACGGACGAGGACCGCCGCGACGACCTGGAGGCGTCGGCGCTGTACGAGCTGCTGGAACAGCGCGTGGCCCCCCGCTTCTACGACCGCGGCCCCGCCGGCCTCCCCGACCGCTGGATCGAAATGGTCCGCCAGACCCTGACCCTGCTCGGCCCGAAGGTCCTGGCCGGCCGCATGGTCCGCGAGTACGTGGAACGCCTCTACGCCCCCGCAGCCCGCGCCCACCGCTCCATGGACCCCTCCTCCGCCCGCGAGTTGGCGACGTGGAAGTCCCGCATCCGCACGGCATGGCCACGCGTAACGGTCGACCACGTGGAGACATCGGCAGCCACGACGACGGCAGAACTAGGCACAACCATGTCCCTACGCGTCCAAGTGGGCCTGGGCGACCTGGCCCCCGACGACGTCGAGGTCCAGGCGGTCTCAGGCCGAGTAGACGCGGAGGACCGCATCACGGACGGCACAGCGATCCCCCTCAAACCAGCAGGCGGCCCGGATCAGGAGGGCCACTGGCACTACGAGGGCCCCCTCTCCCTGGACCGCACAGGCCCCTTCGGCTACACGGTCCGCATCCTGCCTACGCACCGACTGCTCGCGTCGAGCGCAGAGTTGGGGCTGGTGGCTGTGCCTTCGGAGGAGTTGGTGGAGGCGGCGGGGGTTTTGATGCGGTGAACGGGGATGCCTCGGCTTGTGGTTGAGCGGCGGGCTGGCGCGCCGTGCGGCGCGGCGGCCGACGCTGCGGGCCCCAGGTAGGCGATCCGGGAATTGTGACACTTGCCCCGGCAAGTGTCACAATTCCCGGACCAACCCCCTGCACGGGGATGCTTTGCCGACAACATCGGGAGCTTCCCGCCCCCTGCGTTCCTTCACTCCTCGCTCCACACCGCGATCTCCCCTCCGGGCGTGCAGATAACTCGCCTTCTCCTCGGCCCGACGAGTCCCCAGGCCTCATAATCGTCATCGGGCTGGACAGTCAGCTTCACGCCGCTCTCGAATTCCAACCCAAGCTCCCCGGAATTTCCCACCTCGGCCTGAGAAATCACGTCACGGGCCAGTCGGACGAGATAGGGAGCCACAATGTCCGGCGTACACGGATCGAAAGCCACACGATCCCCGCCCGGAACGTGGAGAACCGCCTCGCCCTCGACGCGCAGTTCACAATCCCCACTGGTCAGGATGGTGAGAGCCGCGTCAAAGCAGACGCGGATGACTGCTTCACCTCGGAGGTTCAGATTCATCGGACATCCTCGAAGTAGAGCGCCAGCGCCTCGCGAGGTTTTCCAGAGACTCCTCGATGGTCTCGCCCTGCGAGGTGACCTCCACCTGGAGACAGCGGGCCACGTACCACCCGCCCTCATGGGTAACCGTGGCGGTCAGACGCGGTACTTCAGCCGTCATGCCGTCAGCTTCACATGCCCCGAGACCGCCGGACAGCGGCGCCATCCCTGCTGCCACCCGCAGCCGCGTACTGAGGTTGACCTGACGGAAGCCGCTCCGTCCTGTGTTTACACGCGAAGCCCGTCGAGTTTTCTCTCTGTTCCCTTGCAATTCACCTGACCTCGAAGGTGAATTCCAGCCTTTCCTTCGCATGGCTGAATAGCCACCCATTCATGTCGCATATTAACGGGACAACCTGCCCTGAGTGATGTGGATCACACTTGACGGTGTGAATTGTTGTGCGTTTATGTTCCGTCTCGAATCTGTGGGGAATTTGTGACGCCAGGGTGGGGATCGTGGGCGCAGAGGTGGGGGTCAGACAGGCGCGCGTTCGGGGCAGACGTCTGCGCCGTTTCGCGGCTGTTGCGACGGCGTGGTCTGTTCTTTGTTCGGTAACCGTGCTGTTGTCCTCGGCGTCGCCCGCTGCGGCCTCGCCTGCGAAGGCGCCGCTGCTGAGCGCCTCGCAGCGTGCGGCTGCCGCCGGGGAGCCCGTGGAAGACACTGCTCAACGCACCGAGTATTCGCGGACGATGACGAACCCGGACGGGACGTTCACGCTGACGCAGTCGACGGAACCTCAGCGGACCCGTACAACCGACGGATCGTGGCGGGACATCGATGCCACTCTGGCGCGTCGGGCCGATGGCAGCGTGGGGCCGAAGTCCGCTGTGGTCGATCTGGCCTTCTCCGGCGGCGGAGACGGCGGCGAAATGATTCGGCTGGGGCAGGGCGGGCGGTCGTTCGCGCTCGGCTGGCCGGGCCGTCTGCCCGAGCCCACGCTGGAGGCGGATACCGCCACGTACGCCGAAGTCCTGCCGGGCGTGGATCTGCAGCTGACCGCCACGGCCGAGGGCTACCGGCAGGTGCTGGTGGTCAAGTCGTCCGAAGCTGCGGGAAGTTCGGAGCTGGAACAGCTGCGTTTCAGCGCAGCAGGTAACGGCCTTGAGGTCGTGCCGGGCGCCGGCGGTGGTCTGCGGGCCGTCGACGAGGACGGCAACGCCGTGTTCAACGGTCCCGCCGGTCAGATGTGGGACTCCGCTGGGGGCCAGGACACCGGTGTGCAGGCCCAGTTGCTGCGTTCTGCCGGTGCGGCAGAAGACCCCGAAGCCGCCGCCGGGCAGGACCCCGCACAGCCCGGTGCGGGCGACGCCAGCGCCGTACTGCCGGTCCAGGTCGAGCCCGGCACCGTCACAGTGAAGCCCGACCTCGATCTGCTGCGCGGCGCGAAGACCGTCTATCCCGTCTACATCGATCCACCTGTCGGCCTCGGCCGCTCGGAGCGTACGAAGATCTCCTCGGACGGCGACCGGTTCTGGCAGTTCAACGGCAGCATGGGCGTGGGCCGGTGCGGCAGCGCGGACGGCTTCTACTGCGGTGCGAACTACGTCGACCGCATGCTTTTCGAATTCGGGCCGGGCAAGCTGAGCGGTAAGTACGTACTCGACGCGACGTTCCGCGCGTACGAGACGTGGTCGTTCAACTGCGATGCCAAGTGGCTCAACCTGGTGCGCACCAACAACATCTCCGAGGGCACCCGATGGCCGGGCCCGTCCACTATCGACCACATGGGGGACCGGCTCGTTTCCGCCGGGCGAGGGGACAACTGCAGCCCGGACCAGCCGGACAAGTGGATCGAGTTCAACGACGATCCGGCACAGCCGGAGGAGAATCTGACCTCGACCGTACGGGCCTTCGCCGACGGCAAGTTCTCCCGGCTGACGCTGATGCTGTGGGCCAAGGACGAGCGCGATCCGCGAGCGTGGAAGCGGTTCGACGACAACGCCGAGCTTCAGGTCACGTACGTGCCCCGGCCGGGTGTGCCGACGAACGTGGGCCTTATCCCCGGCGACGGCCAGACCGCGTACTGCGAGAAGTCGTCCACCAAGCCACTGATCGTCACGCGACTGGATCCCATGGTTCAGGCGCGCGTACAGACCAAGGTCCAGCCGGGCAAGGGTGAGGAAAAGGGTTCGCTGCAGGCCGAGTTCATCGTCGAGAACAAACAGGGCAGTACGTGGAAGACGGCATGGTCCGATTTCCGCCCCCGGGATGCCGGCTGGGATCCCGACGGCACGCTGGAGAAAGTGCGCACCAACGACCGTGCGGACGGGGGGATTTATCGGTACCGGGCGCGTACGCAGTCGCACTGGGCCTACGGCGGCAAGAGCGGTGATCTTTACTCGGCGTATTCGTCATGGTGTTACTTCAACGTCGACTCCACCGCGCCGAAGGCACCGCAGATCACCAGCGGCGGTCCGTACACCGTGTGCACGACCAATCTGTGTGAGGGGCACGGCGGTCCGGGAGTGGCCGGTTCGTTCACCTTCAAGCCGAACAGTGCTGACAGGGATATTTCCGGTTACCGCTGGCGGTTGCTGACGAGTTCGGCAGCGAACACCAGGCAAGTCACGGGTTCGACCGCCACGGTGCCCAATGTGACTCCACCGCTGTCGGGAACCCAGACGCTTTCCGTGGAGGCCAAGGACGTACGCAACCGATGGGGCGCCCCGGCGGAGTTCACGTTCAAGGTGTCCCCGGCTCAGGCCGAGACGGGACGCTGGCACTTCGACGACGCGACGCGCGACGCGAGTGCTCGTAGTGCCCAGGACACCGCCACCGTCGGTGACCGGCATCCCGCCGCACTCACCAACGCCGGTGTGGGCTGGTCCACCATGGCCCGCCGCGGCGACGCCGATCAGTCGCTCTGGCTGAACGACACGAGCAACTCCAGTCAGCAGACCGGCTACGCCACCACCTCCACACCCGTGGTCAATACGAAGGACTCGTACACCGTCTCCGCCTGGGCGTACCTCACGAACACCGACGAGACGCGAGTCGTCCTGTCGGAGGCGTCCGGAACTCTGGGGCAGGCGCTGGGACTGTCGTACTCGCCGGGTGACAAAAGGTGGGGATTCAGTCGCTCGGCCACGGACGTCGACAGCCCGGTGTGGGTCCGGTCGCCTTCCGAGCAGCCTGCCGTGCCGCATGTGTGGACTCATCTCGTGGGCGTGTTCAAGACCGAAGGCGATGACGGCATCCCCGACACGGATCCGAAGAACGACACCGTTCAGCTGTTTGTGAATGGCCGTCCGCAGGGCGAGCCGATCAACCTGTACGCCCGGTCGTCCGCGTATCAGGCGTGGACGGCGACCGGAGGACTGAGGATCGGACGCTCGCCCGGTGGCCAGTACTTCCACGGCCGCGTGGACGAGGTCGCCGTGTGGCAACGTGCGCTTGCTCCCGAGGAGATCACCGCGGAGGCGCGAGCCCTCCAGGACAACCAGCCGGCCAACGAACTGGTGGCCCAGTGGGACGCGACATCCGCCACTGGAACGGAAATCGGTGAGCAGACCTCCTACCCGCGACCCGCGATGAAGCTGTCCGGCACGGGCGCCGTCCTGAACGAAGACGACAACGCCCTGGCCCTGGACGGCACGGCAGGCTACGCATCGGCGGCGGGCCCCGTCATCGACGAGAGCGGATCGTTCACGGTCTCGGCGAGTGTGCAGGTGGACGCCGAAAAGCTCAAGGCCAAATCGGTCGGATACCGCGCACAGGTGGCGGGTCAGCGGACCGGTGGGGAGTCGTCCTGGGCGCTGTGGCTGGTCAAGCCCGCGGACGACGTCTACCAGTGGAAGTTCACCCGGACCGCCCTCGGGACCGACGGCAAGGTCACCCAGACCGCCGAGGTACCCGGCGGGGATCTCGCGGAGACCGACACCTGGGTGCAGCTGACCGGCGTTTTCGACGCCCAAGAGGACAGCGACTCCGGCAGCGGAAGGCTTCACCTCTACGTGGGCCAGGACCCGCAACCCGACATCGACACGGCCGACTTCACCGCGGCCCAGCAGGGCAGCGGTGAACTCGCCATGGGCCGTGGCGCCGTCGGCGGATCCACGGGCAACCACCTCCTCGGAAACCTCGGAGATCTGCGGGTGTGGACCGGAGCGATGACCTCGGACCAGGTCCGCTCCCAGGTCATGGCCGACCCGGACACCACCTGAGCATCTGACCTCCGCCCTCCGCTCCAGACCTTCGAACTCACCGACCCGTGCGGGCCGCCTCGCCTGCCCATGCCTGAGCGCACCGTCATCCACGGTTGCGCAGGAGAAAACGCGATGAACCTGTTCAGGACCGCGAGACCCGCGCGTCGTACTGTCATGAGCCGTTCAGGACGGTGGTCCCGCCGGGCAGCCACCCTTACGGGTCTGGCCGTACTGTCCGGGGTGCTGACCCCCGTGGCCTTCGCGGCGGATCCCGAACCGCTGGGCAAGCCGCGACTGTCGGATCCGCGCTCGGCGAAGGTCACCCCCCTCACGGCGAAGGCCAACAAGAAGGCCGCCGACACGGTGGCGCGCGCGGAGGCGGCGGACCGTACGGCCGCCGACCGCGCCGGCAAAGACCGGCAACGGAAGGTCAGTTGGCCGACCGCTGGACAGGCCACCGTGACGCTGCCCGCGAAGGGCTCCGCCAAGGCCTCGCCCGGCTCGCTGCCGATCACCGTCGCCAAGTCGGCCCAGGGCAAGGCCACGGACTCGGTCACCGTCAAGGTCCTCGACCAGAAGGCGACCGACAAGCTGGGCGTACGAGGCGTTGTGCTCCAGGTCGCCGGAGATCCCGGAACAGCTCAACTCACCCTGGACTACGAGGCCTTCGCGTCGGCGTACGGCGGTGACTGGGCCGGGCGTCTGCAACTGCTGCGTCTGCCGGACTGCGCTCTCACGGACCAGGCCGCACCGAAGTGCCGTACGCGCGAAACCCTGGACTTCACCAACGACCGTACGGCGCAGGAGCTTTCGGCGCCGGTCACCCTCGCGGCCCAGAACACCCCGACCGTCCTCGCCCTGGCCGCAGGCACCCAGTCCGGCGGCGGCGACTACAAAGCGACCCCGCTGTCGTCGTCCTCTACCTGGGACGCGGGCGGCTCGTCCGGCAACTTCACCTGGTCGTACCCGCTGCGCGTACCGCCGCCCGCGGCCGGCCCCAAGCCCGACCTGTCGATCTCGTACGACTCCGGCAGCCTCGACGGACAGACGGCCACAACCAACAACCAGGGCACGGCGATCGGCGCAGGCTTCGACATCACCTCCTCGTACGTCGAGCGCAAGTACGGCTCGTGCGACGACGACGGGCAGAACGAGAAGTACGACCTGTGCTGGAAGTACGACAACGCCTCGCTCGTGCTCAACGGCAAGGCCACCGAGCTGGTCAAGGACGACACCAGCGGCAAGTGGCGGCTGAAGAACGACGACGCCTCCACGGTCACGCACTCCACGGGCGCCGACAACGGTGACGACAACGGCGAGCACTGGACCGTCACCACCGGAGACGGCACCAAGTACGTCTTCGGCCGGAACAAGCTCGATGGCGCCGGGACTGACGACCGCACCAACTCCGTCTGGACCGTGCCGGTCTTCGGCGATGACGCGGGCGAGCCCGGATACGCGGACGGCACCAGCTTCTCCGGGCGCGACAAGAAGCAGGCCTGGCGCTGGAATCTCGACTACGTCGAGGACACCCACGCCAACGCCATGACCTACTGGTACGCAGCCGAGACCAACAACTATGACAAGCTCGGCGACGACACCACCGGCACCGGCTACATCCGCGGCGGCTACCTCAAGGAGATCCGCTACGGTCAGCGCGCCGGCGCCCTGTTCTCCGGCTCCCCGGCCGCCTCCGACAAGGTCGTCTTCTCGTACGCCGAACGCTGTCTGGCCTCCGGCACGGGGTGCGACGCGCTGACGAAGGACACCCGCGACAACTGGCCGGACGTGCCCTTCGACGCCGTGTGCAAGGACGGCGACAAGTGCACCGGCAATGTCGGCGCGTCCTTCTTCACGCGCAAGCGGATGACCGGCATCACCACGTACGCGTGGAACGCCGCGTCCACCGCCACGGACAAGTTCGAGGCGATCGACGCCTGGACGCTGACCCAGAAGTACCTCGACCCGGGTGACACCGGCGACTCCTCCGACCAGTCGCTGTGGCTGGACCAGATCAAGCACACCGGCAAACGCGGCACCGATCTCGCCCTGGACCCCGTGAAGTTCGGCCACGAGTTCCGCGCGAACCGTGTCGACGGCCAGAGCGACGACATCCTGCCGCTCAACCGGCCGCGCATGAAGACCGTCACCTCGGAGACGGGCGCGCAGACCATCGTCAGCTACGCGGACCCGGACTGCACGGCCGCGGGGGCGAAGCCCAAGCTCGACGAGAACACCAAGCGCTGCTACCCGGTCTACTGGTCGCCGAACGGTGAGAAGAACCCGGTCCTCGACTGGTTCCAGAAGTACCCGGTCACCTCCGTGTCCACGACTGATCCGCACGGCGGCGGGGAGGCGGTGCAGCACGCCTACCAATACTCCGGCGGCGGTGCCTGGCACTACAACGAGGACCCCTTCACCCCCGCGAAGGAGCGCACCTGGTCCGTGTGGCGTGGCTTCGGCAGGGTCACCCACCTCACCGGGGCGCCGAACGGCCCGCAGTCGAAGACTGTCAGCGTCTATCTGCGCGGCATGAACGGCGACCGCGTCCTCGGCTCGGACGGCAAGACCCCGGACAAGGACAAACGCAAGGCGGTGAAGGTCCCCGGCATCAAGGCCGTGGAGATCACCGACTCCGACCAGTACGCGGGCTTCACCCGGGAATCGGTGACCTACAACGGAGCCGCCGAGGTCTCCGGCACGGTCAACGACCCCTGGTCCAAGAAGACGGCCACCCAGCACAAGTCGTACGCGGACACCGAGGCGTACTACGTGCGCACCGGCGCCACCCACACCCGTACGAGCATCACCAGCAAGCTCGACCCGTACGACCGGGTCCGCACGGTCAGGACGACCTTCGACGACTACGGCATGGCCGAGACCGTCGACGACCAAGGCGACAACGCGGTGGCGGGAGACGAGAAGTGCAGCCGCACCTGGTACGCCCGTAACGCCGACAAGGGCATCAACTCCCTTGTCTCCCGTACCCGCGTCACCGGCAAGGCCTGCTCGGTCACGGACGACGCACTGGACCTGCCGGCCGATGCGAGCCGCCCCGGCGATGTCGTCTCCGACACCGCCACCGCCTACGACTCCACCACCTGGAGCGCGTCGCAGACCCCGATCAAGGGCGAGCCCAGGTGGACCGGTCGGGTCAGGCAGTACACCGAGGCGAACGGCCCCGTCTGGCAGAAGGTGTCGACCAGCACGTACGACAGCCTGGGCCGGATCCTGACGGTCAAGGACACCAACGACCTGACGACGGCGAAGACGGAGTACGTTCCCGCGGCGACCGGTCCGCTGACGTCGACCGGCGTCAGCGACGCCAAGGCGTACAAGACGACCACCGTGGTGGACTTCGCGACCGGCTCGCCGACCAAGGTCACCGACCCGAACGGCAAGATCACCGAGACCACGTACGACAGCCTCGGCCGCACCACCCAGGTGTGGCTGCCCAACCGGCTGCGCGTCCTGGACGCCAAGCCCAACCACGTCTACGGCTACCACGTCACCAGCAGCGGCATGTCCTGGGTGTCCACCGGGGCGACCAAGGGCGACGGCTCCGGCTACAACACCACCTACGAGTTCTACGACTCCCTCCTCCGCCCCCGCCAGGTGCAGACCCCGAGCCCGGTCGGCGGCAGGCTGATCGCGCTGACCCTGTACGACTCCCGTGGCCTGGCCGTGGGCACGCGCGCTGACATCTGGGACGAGACGTCCGCCCCCTCCACCAAACCCGTAGAGGTGGACGGCGGTCAGGCGCCGATCGAGACCAACACCACCTACGACGGCGCGGGCCGCCCCGTCACGGTCACCACCAAGACCCACAGCGTCACGCGTTGGTCGACCACCAGCACCTACACCGGCGACACGGTCGCCACCTCCGCCCCGAAGGGCGGCCAGGCCGTCGCGGTCGTCACGAACGCGATCGGCCAGACCACCGAGCGCCGCGAGTACGGCGGCCCGCAGCCCACCGGCACCGATTACACGACGACCGGCTACACCTACACCCCGGCTGGCCAGCAGAAGACGATCATGGGTCCGGACAAGGCCGTGTGGTCGTACACGTACGACCTGTTCGGCCGTCAGGACACGGCGAGCGACCCCGACAAGGGCAGGACGACCACCGGTTACGACAGCCTCGACCGGGTCGAGTGGACGCTCGACTCCGAGAACAAGAGGCTGCTCTACGGGTACGACGAGCTGAACCGCAAGACCGGCATGTGGCAGACCGAGAAGACGGACGCCAACAAGCTCGCCGCCTGGACGTACGACTCCCTCGCCAAGGGACAGCAGGACACCGCGGTGCGCTACGAGGGCGGCGCGACCGGCAAGGCGTACACCCAGAGGGTCACCAAGTACGACAACCTCTACCACGCCACCGGCAGTGAGCTGGCCCTGCCGGACAGCGATCCTCTGGTCGTGGCGGGGGTTCCGAAGAAGCTGTCGTTCAGCAGCACATACAGACTGGACGGCACGCTGGCGGGGGCCACGGAGCCCGGAGTCGGCGGCCTGGACACCGAGACGGTGGAGTACAAGTACAACGCGACCGGACAGGTGCTGACGTCCAACGGCAAGTCGGGTTACCTGCTCGGGGCTGTCTACTCTCCGCAAGGCGATACGCGTCAGCTCACGGTCGGCACGTCCTCCATCAGCTCGGACAAGAAGGCGTATCTCAACTACGACTACGAGGCGGGCACCCGCCGCCTGACCCGCTCCTACGTCACCGACGACGTGCACGGCTATATGCCGCAGGAGTTGAAGTTCACGCAGGACGACGCGGGCAACGTCACGTCGATCTTCGACGGCACCACGCAGGGTGGTACCACCAAGGCCGACTACCAGTGCTTCTCGTACGACGGTCACAGCCGTCTGACGGAGGCATGGACGCCGAAGAACGCGGACTGTGCGGCGTCAGGTCGCACGGCGGGCAACGTGGACGGTCAGGCGCCGTACTGGACGTCATACAAGTACACCGAGGCCGGGCAGCGTGCGAGTGAGACGCAGCACGGTCTGGGGAGCCGGCAGGGCCAGGACACCCAGCGCACCTACACCTACCCCGGGTCGGGCGCTGCCCAGCCGCACGCGCTGAAGGAGGTGTCCACGACCGGTGACGGTACGAGAACCGAGGCCTTCACCTACGACAAGACGGGCAACACCAAGGCGCGTACGGCCACGACGTCGCACCAGTTCTTCCGGGCGGGCTTCAAGCTGACCTCCGGCAAGGAGGTCCTGTCCCAGCGGGCCCGGCTGGTGATGCGCGAGGACGGCGACCTGGCGCTCTACGACCGCGAAACAGGGAAGCAGGCCTGGCACACCAACACCGCCGGGCACGCGGGCGCTTGGGCCACGATGCAGGAGGACGGCAACTTCGTCGTCTACGACAAGGACAACAACCCCCTGTGGGACAGCAAGACCTGGGGCTCGGGCCACTTCGCCACGCTCCAGGACACCGGAGTCTTCGTCGTCTACAACAAGGACTGGGAGCCGCAGTGGAGCGCGGGGGTGTGGCTGGGCTCAGAGCCCGTCACCTCCGGCACCCAGCAGCACACCTGGAACGCCGAGGGCAAGCTCGCCACGACCACGAACGCCAAGGGCGCGCAGACGAGTTACCTGTACGACGCTAACGGCGAGCTCTTGATCCGCCGGGCGGTGGGTGACGGGGACACGGTCCTCTACCTCGGGGGGACCGAAGTCCGCCTGACGACGAAGGGCACGGCGAAGGCCCTGTCCGGCACGCGGTATTACACGGCGGCGGGCCAGACGATCGCGGTCCGCACGGCGACGGCCGGCACGGCGGGTTCGAAGCTGAACTTCCTGGCGGCGGACCATCACGGCACGTCGAGCATCGCGCTGGACGCAACGACGTACGCGGTCACGAAGCGGTACACGACGCCGTTCGGTGCGCCGCGAGGCGAGGAGAGCGCCAACTGGCCGGACGACAAGGCGTTCTTGGGTAAGCCGGCCGACGTCGGCACCGGGCTGACCCACATCGGTGCGCGTGAGTACGACCCCGCCCTCGGGCAGTTCCTCAGCGTCGACCCGGTGCTGGCCGCCGACCAGCACCAGTCCCTCAACGGCTACAGCTACGCCAACAACACCCCGATCACCCAGTCCGACCCGACCGGCCTCTTCTGCGACGGCTGCAGCATGGGCAACCCCGACACGGCCTGGACACCGGACAACGGCCCTGGCTGCACGCACTATGCCTGCTACGACCGTGGCGGAAACGTCCAGTACCAGGTCCGCCCGGGCGGGGGCGGCGGGGGTCGTGGGACAGCCTCCACTGGCAGCTCCGGCCACACTGCCAGCAACAGCGGCGGTAGCAAGAGTGGAAACGGCTCAGGGGTTGTCCTGAAAAAGGGGCCGGGGGACAACGACACGGGATGTGGTTCCTGGGGGTTCCTCTCTGGAGTCTGCTCCAGTGTTGGAGAGACGTTCTATGGAGCTGTAAGCAATGCCCCGTACATGGCTGAGTACGCCGGCTGGATCTTCGACGGCGACTGCAGAGATGGGGGCGGGCCAGGGTCGCCTGGGTGTGACTACGGGGCTCAATTCGACGCATGGGCGGCCGGCCATGGCTACAACACGTCCAGCGACGCTTACCAGGTGCCGAGTGCCCTTGCCGCCATCTTCTCCCATAGGCCGAGTTTTCGTGGCAAGGGTGCTGCGGGGTGCAAGTGTTTCCTCGCCGGCACCAACGTCCTGATGGCCAACGGCACCACCAAGGACATCGAGGACGTCGAAGTCGGCGACGAGGTCCAGGCCACCGACCCCGAAACCGGCGAGACAGGCCCACGCAAGGTCACCCACCTGATCGTCACGGAGGACGACAAGCACTTCAACAAGCTGTCCATCGCCACCGAGGACGGCGTCGAAGAACTGACGGCAACTTACGAGCACCCCTTCTGGTCACCGTCCGAGAACGCCTGGATCGAGGCCGGTGACCTGCTCTCCGGCATGACCCTGCTCACCGACGACGGCGACACGGTCCTCGTCACCGGCAACCAGGCCTTCACAAAGCACGCCCGCACCTACAACCTCACCGTCGATGACCTCCACACGTACTATGTGCTGGCGGGCGAGACACCTGTACTCGTTCATAACAGCAACTGCGGTGGGCGTTGGAAATTGGGCGAAGATTATTCCAAGCCCAACAAGAATGGCGTCGCGCCATCCTTGTCCACCATGCGTAAGCGATTTTGGAAGAACGAAGCGGCGGAGCCGGGCGCCGCAGACCAATACGGTGCCGCGAACATCGGTCGTATGAAGCGGGGATCGGCGCCACAGCGGCAGCGCTCGGACGGGTCGTGGGAATCAATGGAGCTGAGTCATGAACCTATTCCCGAGCGCGATGGCGGTATGTTGCTAACACCGCGATGGCCAGAGGATCATGCAATTATGGATCCCGGCGGATACCGTAGGCTCCCACCCGGTTACTAACGCTGCGGGCGGGTGTGGCGCCAGTGCCCTCTGGCGCCGCGCCCAAGCGTGCTGCTCAAGTAGGGACGATCTAGGAGGCTTCAAGTGAGCACAAGTGGGGCGCAGGCGGCGGCCTTCTTCCGTGAGATCGTTCAGACTCGTACCATTTGGTGGGTTCGAGATGACGACGGCAGTCCGACGCCGGTTTCAAGTTCTGGGCGACCGGCATTTCCCTATTGGTCATCGGAGGCCCGTGCGCAGCGCGCCGCTCAGATATGGGGTCCTCAATTTCGTGCTGTTTCAATGCCGCTGGATCATTGGCGAAATGCGGCTTTGCCGGATCTAGCCAAGGATGACTTCCGGGTAGGGATTAATTGGAGTGGGCAGCACCTGACTGGATGGGACTTCACTGTCAAGGAAGTGCTCAATCGTCTCATTCATGCGCTTGGTGAACCACCATACGACCGGTAGATTCAGTTGAGTGGCAGCGCTCGGGCGCAGCTTGAATCGTCCTCTTAAGAGCGATCAGAAGCCCCACCGAAATTTGTTTTGGTTGGATGCTGACGCCAGTAGTCGACGGCAACGGCGGCGAACACCGGGGTGTTCGCCGCCGTTGTGAGGCGTCTGTCAGAGGTGGTTGAGGGCGTTGCCGAGTGCGGTCATGGCTTCGCGTTGGAGGCGGAGTGTGACGGACGTGGGCGTAGACGCTGGCGGTGGCGCCGACGTGTGCGTGGCCCAACAACTCCCGGCGTGCGCCCCGAAGGCGTATCCCGTTGTGCTATCCGGCACCGACTCGGGCGTGGACCGTCTTGCCGATGTGTCGGCGCGGACTCCAGGTGAGTTCTGTAGTCAGCGCTCGCACGATGGTCAGGCCCCGTCCTTGTTCCTCTGCCACCTTCTGCGGTACCGCCTCGGTGAAGTTCGGGAACTGCGGGACTGGGTCCGAGACCTCGATCAACAGTGAGCCGTCCGTGAAGTGCGTGAGGCGTAGCCACAGTTCATGCCCGGGGTGCCTGGCGTGGCGTACGGCGTTGGCCACGAGTTCCGATGTGATCAGTGCGGCGTCTTCGGTGTCTCCTTCCCAGTCCCAGAGCGTCAGCCGGCGTCGTGTGTGGAGACGGGCCAAGCGCACGGTGGCGGACAGCATGGGATAGCTCAGAGCCCATTCGTTCTGCGGGGGTGTGACGGCGGCCGTGGTCGTCGTCGGCTCGGCTGTGCTCATCTCGTGCCCTTCCCGGAGCGCCCTTGTGCGTGAGGTGCGCATGATTGAGGTCACCGCGGGTGCGCCAGTAGGCACCCTGCGTAGCGGCTCAGGAGCAGCGTGACGTCCCGGGATCGCCCGCAGAACACGTTTCGCAGAATTCTGCTGACTGGATTTCGTGAAACAACACCCCGCCACGGCAGTTGTGTTGGCAGAATCGACGAAGACTCCGACTCCCCGGGCAACGCGTGTCGTCGGCGCGCAACGTTCCCCGGATCCCTCGAAGTCGCTGCCCCAGGAGGACGCATTGAACGAAGCCATCGAGTCCGCTACGCCCGCTCTGTGCCGACTCCAACTCGGCGTCGAACTACGGCGGTTGCGTACGGACAAGGGCCTGGCGGCTGCGCAGGTGGCGCGACGGCTCTACTGGGCGCCGTCCAAGCTCACGCGACTGGAGACCGGGGACAACGGCGTTGTCGCACCCTCGGACGTCATAGCGCTGTGCGACCTCTACAGCGCCTCGCCCGAAGAACGAGCGGTGCTCGAGGGATACGCCGTAGTCACCAAGACCAAGAAGGACTGGTGGCAGTCACCGTCCTACCGGCCCGTCATCCCGCCCGGCTTCAAGGCGTTCCTGGGCTTGGAAGCGATCGCCACCCAACTTCGCACGTACGAAGCAGAGTTCGTGCCGGGACTACTGCAGACCGAAGCGTACGTACGGGTCATCCACGAGCGTGCCATGGCCGGACTCGGGTCCGACGAGATCGACCGGCTCGTCGAAGTACGGCTCACCCGCCAGGAGGTGCTGCGGCGCACACAGTCTCCGCTGAAGCTCACCGCGATCGTGAACGAGTCCGTCCTGCGGCGGCGGGTGGGTAACGGGCAGGTCATGCGGGGGCAGTTGGAGCACATCGCCGAGCTGGCCGAAGGGCTGCCGAACGTACGGGTCCAGGTCGTACCCTTCGAGGTTGGCGCTCATCCAGGGATGAACGGGTCCTTCGCCGTCCTGCACTTCAGGGAACCGCTGAAACCGATCGTGTACCTGGAGAACATGGCCGCCGCCGGCGTTACCCGCAAGGAAGACGACGTCGAGCGATACGAGGAAGCCTTCAGCGACCTCCAGGCAACCGCTCCAGGACACCGCGAGTCCCTGACTCTGATCCACAACGCCATCAAGGAGTTCTGATCCCCATGCACATCCCAGCCCCCGAACTGACCGAAGCCCGCTGGTTCACCTCCAGCTACAGCAACGACCAAGGGGGGAATTGCGTCGAGGTCGCCGACCTCACCTCGACCTCCTACGCAAGCGTGGCCGTTCGCGATTCCAAGGCGCCGGACGGGCCCGTGCTGCTAATAGGTCCGCCGGTGTTCCGGGCCTTCGTGCGAGCGCTCACGTGAGGCGAGCCCGACGGGTGTTGTGGAAGATGGCGTGGCGGTGGGGCTGTGGGGTGTTGTCGCACGGCGTGAGCACTTGTCTCCATCGTGTTCACATGCCGCTCGTTTGAGCGCCTGAAGGGCATAGGCGCCTCGTGTGTTCACTGATTCTGCGAACACCTCCCCGGCCCTCGCTTGATCCCTGCATCCTCAGCTGTTGTCGGCGGCTCGCCTGCTGATGTGTTCCCGCAGCAGGTTCACCGCCAGGTCATGGCCGTACTCCGCAGCCATGTGCATCGGCGTGTGCCCATCGGGATCCGAGAGTTCCGGATCGGCGCCGAAGGCCAGCAGCACTGCAGTGGTGTGCACGGTCAGGGGGCGGCCACTCTGCAAGGCGCCGTCGCCCTCCGCATCGATGGCATGGGTCAGCAGGGTCATGCTGGCGAACACCTCGTTGGGATCCGCCCCGTCGGTCAGTAGCTGGGCCAACGTCTTGGCGTCCTCGTTCTCAACCGCATGATGAGCTGGCGTCCAGTAGTCGCGCACGGAGGCATTCAACTGTCGCCGCACCACGTCCACCAGCGAATTTCGGCACCGTCAGCCAATTTGCGGCATAAGGTCTGTCCACCATGACCGAATACACCACTTACGGCACCAGCACGCACAGCCCGAGCGAGTTGGCTCAGCTTGTCACCTGTCGCCTCGGGCTGGTCTTCACCGAGCGCGACAGTTACTTCCGAGGCGTCTACTACACAGCCGACCACTCCGATGGGCGCGTGCAGATCCAGCCCAACTCCATTCCGGGCGACGATGACGAAGACGAGCTCTACGCGTCAGAACACCCGAGGAGCCGCGTGTTGTTGCTGACTACAAGCTTGGCTCCCGCCCTGCATACAGGCTTGGACTCCATCGACGGGCTCGTCCGGCTCTAGACCTCGTCACCCCCGTGCAACCGCCGCAACACCGCCCCGCACCTTCGTGCATACGCATGTTGCAGCCCCCGCGTCGCCGGCCCGCCTGCCCGCGCGTACCACTTTGCCGCGCGGCTGAAGGCCCTGACCGTCAGCCAGACCGTGCCGTCGCCTGTCATTTCGACCAGGAACGCTTCCTCGCCGGATTCGGGGTGGCCGGGGAGGGTGCCGTAGGCCCAGCCGGCTTGGCGGGGTTCTTCTACCGTCCAGACGATTCGGCAGGGGGCCTTGATCAAGCCGGCGAGGGTGACCGTCAGTTCTACACCGGGGGCCGCCTTGGGGGCTTCGGTGGTGATGCCTACGCCCATTGCTCGGTGGAGTTCCCAGGTGAGGACTGCCTGGGATGAGGCCTCGAAGACCTTGCGGCCCTCGCCGATGCGGGTTCTGACGTGTAGGGGGTGGTAGCCGGGCGGGGTGCGGTTCTCGCGGGTCGCGCCCACGTCGTCGTACGTGAAGGGCGTTTCCGTGGAGGGCATGGGGAGCAGCGTAGGGCAGCCCCCGGAACGCCTTCTTTTCGGGGGCTGCCCATGTGTGTGCGGTGAACGGCTGGGTGTCAGCTGATCAGTTCACGTTTACGGCGGCCCAGGCCGCCTGGACCGCCTTGTACTCCGTGCTCGTTGCGCCGTACAGGTCGCTTGCCGCGCTCAGCGTCGCGGTGCGGGCGCCCGCGTACTTCGTCGTCGACGTCATGTACTCGGTCAGCGCCTTGTACCAGATCTGGACCGCCTTGTCGCGGCCGATGCCGGTGATGGTGGAGCCGTTGGAGGTGGGGGAGTCGTAGGTGACTCCGTTGATCGTCTTGGTGCCGCTGCCCTCGCTCAGCAGGTAGAAGAAGTGGTTCGCCGGGCCCGAGGAGTGGTGGACGTCCATGCCGCCGAGGCTGGAGGACCAGGCGTCGGCCGAGTCGCCGTCCTTGCTGGGCTTGTCCATGTAGCGCAGCGGCGTGCCGTCGCCGTTGATGTCGATCTTCTCGCCGATCAGGTAGTCGCCCACGTCCTTCGAGTTGTCCGCGTAGAACTCCACCGCCGCGCCGAAGATGTCGGACGTCGCCTCGTTCAACCCGCCTGACTCACCGCTGTAGTTGAGGCCCGCGGTGTTGGAGGTGACGCCGTGTGTCATCTCGTGGGCCGCCACGTCGATCGACGTCAGCGGCTTCGCGTTGCCCGCGCCGTCGCCGTAGGTCATGCAGAAGCAGCCGTCGGACCAGAAGGCGTTGACGTACGCGTTGCCGTAGTGGACGCGGGAGTAGGCGGCCTTGCCGTCGTTCTTGATGCCGCTGCGGCCGAGGACGTTCTTGTAGAAGTCCCAGGTGACCTGCGCGCCGAAGTGCGCGTCGACGGCGGCGGTCTGGGCGTCGGAGGCCGCGCCCGTGCCCCAGGTGTCGTCGGCGTCGGTGAAGAGGGTGCCGGTGCCGGACGTACCGCGATTGAGGTTGTACGTCTTGCTGGCGCCCCGGGTCGGGTCGTTGAGCTGGTACGTCGAGCCCGACTGTGAGGTGCCGATGGTGACGTCGCCGCTGTACTGGCTGTGGCCCGTACCGGTCTGGATCGCCTCCCACTCGTACAGCTTCTCGCCCGTGGTGGCGTCCGTGATGACGTGCAGTTCCTGCGGGGTGCCGTCGTGCTGGAAGCCGCCGACGACCGTCTCGTACGCGAGGGCCGGCTTGCCGCTCGCGGCCCAGATGACCTTACGGGGCGCCTTGTCAGCCGCGGACTTCTTGCTGCCCTCGGCCTGCGCCGCCTTCAACGCCTGCTTCTCCGCAGCGGACTTGGCGATGTCGGGCGTGACGTCGGTGACCTTGATGTCGGCCTTCGTCGCCCTCGTCACGCCCTCCGTCTTCCCGGACTTGGCCTCGTGGATCACCAAGTCGCCGCCGAGGACGGGGAGTCCGTCGTACGTCCGCTCGTAGCGGGTGTGCGTCGTGCCGTCGGCGTCCTTGACGACGTCTCTGACGACCAGCTTTTCCTTGGCGCCGAGGCCTATCTCGTCCGCCGTTTCGGTGGTCGCCGCGTCGGCCTTCTTGATCAGGCTTGTGCGGGCTGCTGGGGTCAACTGGACGGGGGCGGCCGCGAGTTGCGTGCCGGTGGAGCCGGACGGCTCGGCGGGGGACTGGGCGGTGGCGCCGGTGGTCAGACCGGCGGTGAGGAGGGCTCCGGCCGCGACGGCGGTGGCTATGGCCAGAGTGGTGCGCTTGTGACGCGCGTAGAGGGGGGTCACACAAGCTCCTTTGTGGGGGGTCTCGGCAGGCGTGGGCGGCCTGTCGGACGGGTGAAGGGGCGGTGCGGGTTTGCCTGCGGCAGCTGTGCGGGAGTGTCGCGTGAGGTGAAGAGTGCCAGGTGGGGCGTGTGCATGTCAGTGGGGTGAACGGATGTTGGCCGGAAATCGTCCAGCCTCCGTTCGCCTACCGGGGTGGGGAGTTGGGTTCGCGGGCGCGTGCGGGTTCGTCGTGGCTTGTCGCGCCCCGCGGCGGAGCCGCATATGTCACAGCCCCGCGCCCCTAAAGGGCGCCCCGCCCCCGGCGGCGGAGGGGAACCCGTCCTGCACTCAGCCCAGAATGCCCCGGTCGTACCCCACCGCCACCGCCGCAGCCCGGTCCTTTACCCCCAACTTGGCGTACAGGTGCGTCAGATGCGTCTTGACCGTCGCCTCGCTGATGAAGAGGACTCGGGCGATCTCTCGGTTTGAGGTGCCCTTGGCTACCAGGGTCAGGACCTCGCGTTCGCGGGTTGAGAGGGGCTCGCCTGCGGGGGTTCGGACTGCTGAGACCAGGCGGGATGCCACCGCTGGAGACAGGACCGTACGGCCCTCTGCCGCTGCGCGGACCGCGGTGAAGAGGTCGTCTCTCGGGGCGTCCTTGAGGAGGTAGCCCGTCGCGCCCGCTTCGATCGCGGGGAGGGTGTCGGTGTCCGTGTCGTACGTCGTCAGGACCAGGATTCTGGCGCGGGCGCCCTGGCGGGTCAGCTCGGCGATGGCCTCTACGCCGTTGCCGCCGGGCATGCGGAGGTCCATCAACACGACGTCGGGGTCCAGGGATTGGGCCAGGGTTACGGCTTCCACGCCGTTCGCCGCCTCGCCCAGCACCGTGAATCCCGGTGCCGATTCGAACATGCCGCGCAGACCGTCCCGTACGACGGGATGGTCGTCGACGATGAGGAGCGTGATGGTGGCGTCATCGGTCATGGCGCACCAACGGTACGCGAGCCGACACCGCCGTACCGTGCCCTGGTTCGGACTCCACCGTCAGTGAGCCCGCGATGCGTTCGGCGCGGGCGCGCATGCCGTCGAGGCCGAAGCCGCCGTGGCCGTTGCGGGAGGGGAGCGTCAGGGGGTCGAAACCGCGGCCGTCGTCCCGTACGTCGAGGACGACCTCGTCGCCCATGAAGGAGAGGGTGACGCCGAGGCGGCCGGCTTGGGCGTGCCGGGAGGCGTTGGACAGGGCCTCCTGGGCGATGCGCAGCAGGGTCGCCGAGACCTCCTCGTGCAGGTGCTCGGCGGTGCCTGTGGTCGTGAACTCGGCGCGTACGCCCGTCCGTTCGGCCCATTCGGCGACCGTCTTCTTCAGCGCCTGGGGCAGCCCGTCGTGCTCCAGGGCCACGGGCGCGAGGTTCTGTACGGAGCGGCGGGCCTCGCCGAGGCTGTGGCGGGCCAGGGCGGAGGCGCGGTCGAGGTGGGTGCGGGCTGTCGGCAGGTCGGGGGCGTTCGCGACGACCTGGAGCTGGGCGATGATGCCGGTCAGGCCCTGGGCGATGGTGTCGTGGATCTCGGCGGCCAGCCGGCGTCGTTCGTCGGCGACGCCCGCTTCCCTTGCCTGGACGAGGAGTTGGGCGTGGAGGGCGGCGTTCTCGTCGAGGGCTTGCTGCAACGCCGCGTTGGTGCGCTCGAGTTCGGCGATGGTCTCGGCCTTGGCGCGGGCGCGCTCGTCCTCCTGCTCCATGAGGTGGGCGACCACCATATGCAGGCCGGCATTGGCGCCCAGGAGCCCGATGAACGCGATCAACTGGGTCAGGTTCTTCGGCGGCAGCCCGCCGGACTGCGAGCCGGCCAGGGTGATCGCGCTGGCGAACAGTCCCAGCCGCCGCCACCTGGCCGGGAGGAGTTCGTCGGCGTCCATGAGGCCGGTGACGGCGTAGAACCCGAAGAACGGGTTGATCCAGGTGAGTGCGAAGGCGATCGCCCAGCGGACGACGAAGTACGCCGTCCCTGCCCGGGAGGGGGTCCGGCCGCGGTGGGTCGAGTGGGTGCGGGTGCGCTGCCACCACAGCTGGAGGGCGATCGCGGCGACGACCAGGGCCCCGGCGGCGTACCACTCGACGGGGCCGTCCATCAGCTCGACGGTGACGGCCGACAGGACGACACCGATGCCGAGCAGCCCGTAAGGCCCCCAGGTGCGCAACTGCTCCCAGCGCCGGTCGAGTTGCGAGTGCACCATGGTCATCCCCCCAGTCTGCACGGCCGGTCGCCTACTCCCACCGGAACCAGCGCGCGGCCGCGGCCGTGAGCAGCACCGTCCAGCCGACGAGCACCCCCAGGTGGTCCCAGCCCGGCCAGTCCCCCGCCGCCGCCTCGTTCAGGGCCTGGGCCGCCGCGCCGAACGGGGTGAACTCGACGATGCGGGCGAGGAGGTCCGGCATCGTCTGCACCGGCATCCAGACACCCGCGCAGAACATGCTCGGGAAGAACACCGCGGTACCGACGGCCGTCGCCGCCTTCGAGGTGCGGGCCAGCGCTGACAGCAGGGCGCCCATGGCGAGGGCGACCGCCACGGCGAGCAGTAGCGCCAGTACGTATCCGAAGGGCTGGCGCGGCAGGGTCACGTCGAACACGATCCGGCCCACCGAGAGCGCCAGCAGCGCGGACAGTACAGCGGCGGCTCCGTGCAGTCCCATGTGCGCGGACAGTAACGCGCTCGGGCGCACGGGGGTCGTCGACATACGGCGCAGGATGCCGCGTTCGCGGTAGCCGGTGATGCCCGGTGGCAGGGACTGCAGACCGGCCACGATCATGCCGAGCAGCACCGTCACCGGTACGTACGTGTCGACGATCCGTAGGCCGCCGAGGTCGTCCTGGGTGGTGCGGAACGCCGGGATGCTGCCGAGGATCACCAGAAGCAGGGTGGGGAACGCCAGGATCCAGAAGTGCGCCCCGGGTTCGCGGCCGAAGAGCCGGGCCTCGGCCTTCAGTACGGCGGTGCTGCTCATCGTGCGACTCCTGTCAGGTCGAGGAACGCGTCGTCCAACGTGGCGTCGGTGACGCGGAGTTGATGGGCCGTGATGTGCTGCCGGGCGAGCAGCGTGATGACCGCGTTCACGGTCTCGTCGGTGCCGCCGAGCGTGATCCGGCCGTCCTTGCACTCGACGGAGGCCACGGCGGGCAGCGCGGCCAGTTCGCCTTCGTCGAGCGGGACCGACGGCGTGAAGCTGATGAGGGTGGCGTTCGTGGCCCGGGCTATCAGCCCGCGGGGTGTGTCCAGCGCGGCGATCCGGCCCTGGTCGATGACCGCGATCCGGTCGCAGAGGCGCTGTGCCTCCTCCATGAAGTGGGTGACGAGGAGGACGGTGACGCCGTTCGCGCGGATGTCCTCGATGAGTTCCCAGGTGTCGCGGCGGGCCCGCGGGTCGAGTCCGCTGGTCAGCTCGTCCAGCACGACGACCTTCGGATCGCCGATCAGCGCGAGCGCGATGAACAGGCGCTGCTTCTGGCCGCCGCTGAGTTTGCCGAAGCGGGCGTCCAACTTGCTGGTGAGGCCCAGGCGTTCGGCGAGCGGGCGCCAGTCGGCGGGGCTCGGGTAGAAGGCGGCGTACAGCTCCAGTGCCTCGCGGACGGTGAGTTTCTCCTGGAGTTCGCTCTCCTGGAGCTGGGCGCCGAGGACGCGGCTGACGGCGTCGTGGTCGGCGACGGGGTCGAGGCCGGTGACGCGTACGCGGCCGGCGTCCGGGATGCGCAGGCCCTCCACGCATTCGACGGTGGTCGTCTTGCCGGCCCCGTTCGGGCCGAGAATGCCGAAGATCTCCCCCTCCTCGACGGCGAAGGAGACCCCGTCGACGACGGCCCTCCCTCCGTACGACTTGCGCAATCCGGTGACTTCGATGACGGGTTCGCTGGTCATGCATCGAGGATCCCGGGCGGCAGGGTGCCGCACATCGGCCGTCTCGCTCGAAGGGGCATCAGCCGATCGGTTGATACGGCCCTACGACTCCGCAGGTCGAGCCGGTCCTAGGACTTCCGGACGAGTGTGGGACCGGCCGAAACTCGGTGGGCTCTGTCAGTGGCGATCCGTAGGCTCACTACTGATGGCCACCACACCCACAGCCCCCAATGACCAGGACCTCACGGACAAGGACCTCAAGGACTCCGAGGATCCCAAGGACCCGGACCTCGCCGGTCGCCGCGACGGCGACCGTTCCGTCGTACGGATTCTGCTGCGCCTGTGGCCGTACGTACGGCCCGTGCGGGCGCGGCTGTTCACGGCGGCGTTCGTCGCGATCCTCGCCTCGTGCATGGGGCTGGTGATCCCGCTCGTCCTGAAGTGGATCGTGGACGGTCCGGTGGCCGGCCGGGATCCGCGCGGGGTGTGGCTGGGGGCGCTGGTTCTGCTGGCGCTCGGGCTCGCCGAGGCGCTGCTGTTCGGGCTGCGGCGGTGGCTGGTGGCCCGGCCGCTGGCCGGTGTCGAGGCGTCGATGCGGGCGGATCTGTACCGGCATCTGCAACGGCTGCCGGTCGCCTTCCACGACCGCTGGCCCTCAGGTCAGCTGCTGTCGCGGGGCACGACGGATCTGATGCTGCTGCGTATGTTCCTGGCCTTTCCGTTGACGTTCCTGTTGGTCAACGGCGTGACCATCGTCGTCGGCGTGATCATCATGCTGTGGCAGGACTGGACGCTCGGGCTTGTGATCCTGGGGCCGGTCGTGCCCGTGATCGTCGTGTGCTCCGTCTTCGAGAAGCGGTACTCCGATGTGGCGCGGCTCGCGCAGGACCAGGTGGGCGATCTGACGACGGTCGTCGAGGAGAGCGTCCTCGGGATTCGGATCATCAAGGGGTTCGGGCGGCACCGCAGCCAGTCGCGGGCCTTCCGGGAACTGTCGGGGACGCTGCGTGGCACCGAGTTGCGCAAGGCCCGGCTGCTCGCCGCGATCTGGGCCGTCATCATGACGCTGCCCGAACTGGCCATCGGGGCGGCGCTGGTCCTCGGGACCGTGCAGGTCGCGGACGGTGCGCTGTCCGCGGGCACGCTCGTCGCCTTCCTCTCCACCGCGCTGGCGCTGCGCTGGCCGGTCGACTCCATCGGGTTCCTGCTGGCGATGACGCAGGAGGCGGCGACGGCGACGGAGCGGTACTTCGAGGTGATGGACGCGGAGCCGGAGAGTACGGGGAGTCCGAAGAGCGAGGGGAGTGGGGCACGCGACTCGGCGGTACGAGGTGTCGCTTTCCTTGGGTCGGGATCCGCCCCAGCGGCACGACTGCCCGCAGCTACGCGCGACGGCGGCCTCCAGTTCCACAGCGTCCAGTTCCGCTATCCCGACGCGCCCGCCGACGCTCCTCCCGTACTCGATCGGATCGACCTCCACATCCGCCCCGGCGAGTCCATGGCTCTCGTCGGCGCGACCGGCTCGGGCAAGACCACCCTCACCGCCCTCGTCCCCCGTCTCCATGAGGTGACGTCGGGCCGGATCACGCTGGACGGCGAGGACATCACAGCGATGCCCCGTGAGGAGCTGCGCTCCAAGGTCGCCGTGGCCTTCGAGGAGCCCACCCTGTTCTCGGCCTCCGTCGGGGAGAACGTCCTCATGGGCGCCCAACCCGACGCGGGGCAGCGGGAGTTGGAGCGGGCCCTCGCCATCGCCCAGGCCGACTTCACCCACGCCCTCCCGCACGGCACCGACACGCAGGTCGGCGAGCAGGGCCTCAGCCTTTCCGGCGGTCAGCGCCAACGGCTCGCGCTGGCCAGGGCAGTCGTGGGCCGCCCCCGCTTCCTCGTGCTCGACGACCCGCTGTCCGCCCTTGACGTGCACACGGAGGCCGCAGTCGAGGCCGCCCTGCGCCGCGTACTGGCCGAGACAACCGCCCTGATCGTGGCGCACCGCCCCTCCACAGTCCTGCTCGCCGACCGCGTGGCCCTGCTCTCCGAGGGCCGGATCGCCGCGACCGGCACCCACCACGAACTGCTGCGCACGAACGCCGAGTACGCCCGGCTGATGTCCGGCACGGAACACCCGGAGGCCGAACCCCCGGAAGCCGATCACAGGGAAGTCGGCGACCCGGAAGTCGGCCACCCGAAAGCGAACGCTGAGAGCGGCGCGTACGACGAGACCGGCGCGTACGGCCAGACCGTCGCGGAAAAGGAGGACCACCGATGACCGCGGCGCCCACGACCACCGCGCCGGACCAGGAACCGCGCAAGGACCAGCCCGCGGGCGACCCCCCGGAGGCCGCCGACGCCTTCGACCGCGACGCCCTCCCCACCCCACCGGGCGCGACCGCCGCCCTCCTGCGCTCGCTCCTCGCCCCGATGAAGGCGCGGGTCGCCCTCACCTCCCTGCTGCTCCTGCTCCAGCAGGCGGCGGTGCAGGCGGGGCCGCTGCTCGTGGCGTACGCCATCGACAGTGCCGTACCCGCGTTCCGCGACAACCGGCACGGGCCGCTGATCGCGGTCGCGGTCGGGTACCTGCTGTGCGCGCTGGCCTCCGGCGGGCTCCAGTACGCCTTCATCACCGCGTCCGCGCGCGTCAACCAGGACGTGCTGCTCGACCTGCGCGGCCGGATCTTCCGCCACGCCCAGGCGCTGAGCATCGACTTCCACGAGCGCTACACCTCGGGCCGCCTCATCTCCCGCTCCACCACGGACGTCGAGTCCCTGCGCGAACTGCTCGACGAGGGCTTGCAGGAACTCATCACCGTCATCATCTCCTTCGTCTACATCTCGGCGATGCTGCTCTGGCTCGACCTGGGCCTCGGGGCCGTGGCCGTGGCGTCGTTCGCGCCGCTCTACCTGTTCATCCGCCAGTACCGCCGCCGTGCTGGCCGCGTCTATGCCGTCCGCTCGACCGCGATCGCCGCCGTGATCGTGAAGTTTGCCGAGACGATGAACGGCATCCGGCCGGTACGGGCCTTCCGCCGCGAGGGCGCCAATGACAAGGAGTTCCGGGTCCTCAACCACCGGCACGAGCGCAAGAACGGCGACGCGCTGCTCGAAATGGCCCGCTACGTCGTCAAGTCCCGGCTGGTCGCCAACACGACGGTCGCGGGGATCGTGCTGTGGGGCGCGTACCGGGTGGCATCGGAGTCGCTGGCGCTCGGCGTACTGGCCGCCTCGGTCCTCTACCTGCGCCGCCTGTACGACCCCATCGACCGACTGGGCATGTTCCTCAACTCCTACCAGTCGGCCGCCGCCTCACTGGAGAAGATCGCCGGCCTGCTCGCCCAGACCCCCACCGTGCCCGAGCCCGCCGAGCCGAAGCCCCTGCCCGCGCTCGCTTCCGCACAGCCGGGCCGCGAGGTCGTCTTCGACGGCGTCCGGTTCGGCTACCGCACGGGCGGCGAGGTGCTGCCCCACTTCGACCTGACGCTGCTCGCCGGTCAGACCGTCGCCGTAGTCGGCTCGACGGGCGCGGGCAAGTCGACGCTCGCCAAACTCCTGGCCCGCTTCTACGACCCCACGGCAGGCCGCATCCTCCTGGATGGCGTCGACCTGCGCGAACTCTCCATGCCCGAACTGAGACGCGGCGTGGTGATGGTGACCCAGGAGGCCTTCCTCTTCTCCGGCACCGTCGCCGAGAACATCTCCATCGGCCGCCCCGACGCCACCCGCGAAGACATCGAACGCGCCGCCAAGGCCCTCGGCGCCCATGACTTCATCGCCGCCCTGCCCGACGGCTACGACACAGACGTACGCAAGAGGGGTGGCCGTATCTCGGCAGGCCAGCGCCAACTCGTCGCTTTCGCCCGGGCGTTGCTCGCCGACCCGGCGGTCCTGATCCTCGACGAGGCGACCAGCTCCCTGGACATCCCCGGTGAACGGGCCGTCCAGCGCGCCATGTCCACCGTCCTGAAGGGCCGCACAGCGGTCGTCATCGCGCACCGCCTGTCGACGGTGGAGATCGCCGACCGGGTGCTGGTGATGGAGCACGGGCGGATCGTCGAGGACGGCACGCCCGCCGAACTCGTCGCCGCGACCGGCAGGTTCGCGGACCTGCACCAGGCGTGGCGGGACAGCTTGGTCTAGGGGCGCGCTCTGGCGATGTGCCATGTCAGCGGTCGGTTGATGGCCGTCGGTCGATGGGGAGGGTGGGCAACGGGTGGGGCAGATCGATGCGTACGGGGATCCGGGTACGCCCGATTGCCGAAGTGGCGGCCGGTATTTGTGGTGGCTGGTCAGGGTGCAGCCCTGCCGGTCTGCCGGCGGGGCGCTGCTGGCCAGCGCGTGGATGTTGCTGATGGCGCTCGCGCCGTATCTGATGGCCCGCGCGATCGACGACGGTCTGGAGCCGGGCGACCGGGCCGCGCTGATCGGCTGGTCCGCGGCCCTGCTCGGCGTGGGGGCGTTCAACTCGTGGCTGGGCATCATCAGGCACCGCACGATGACCAAGCTCCGCATGGACGCCAACTTCCGCACGGTCAAGGTCGTAGTCGGGCACGCGGCCCGGCTGGGCGCAGCGCTGTCACGCCGGGCCGGGACCGGGGAGGTCGTCACGATCGGCGTCGGCGACGTGCAGACGATCAGCGGCTCCCTGACCGTGGTCGGCCCCGGAGTCGGCGCACTCGTCGCCTACGTGGCCATCGCCGGGCTGCTGCTGACGGTCTCGCCTCTCCTCGCCGGAGTCATCCTGCTCGGCATTCCGGTCATCGCCGTCATCGTCGGCCCGCTGCTCGGGCGGCTGCAGAGGACGGAGACCACGTACCGCGAACGGCAGAGCGTGCTGACAGCACGGATCGGCGACCTCGCGGGCGGACTGCGCGTCCTCAACGGCCTGGGCGGCAAAGGGCTGGTGGCCGACGCCTTCCACCGCGACTCGCAGCGACTGCGCGCCCAGGGCTACCGGGTCGGGGCCGTGACCAGCTGGCTCCAGGCACTCGGCATCGGGCTGCCGACGGTGTTCCTCGCCGTGGTGACCTGGCTGGCGGCCCGGCTGACGGCTCAAGGGCAGCTCAGCGTGGGCGAGTTGGTGTCGGTGTACGGCTATGTCGCCGTCCTGGTGCCGATGGTGGCGTTCTTCGTGGAGTGCGGCTACGGCATCAGCCGCGGACTGGTGTCCGCACGACGCGTCGCAGCCTTCCTCCGCCTGGAGCCGGCCCCCGACCACGGCACCCGGGACGCCCCCGCGGAACCCTCGCCGCTGCACGACCCGGAGTCCGGAGTACGCGTGGCACCCGGCCGGCTGACCGCGCTGGCCGGTGCCCGCCCCGCCGAGTCCGCGGCCGTGATCGACCGCCTCGGCCGGTACGTGGAGTCGGCGGCGACCTGGGGTGGCGTACGCCTCGACGAGATCCAACTGGCGCAGATCCGCGAGCGCATCCTCGTCGCGGACAACGAGGCGGACCTGTTCGCGGGAACACTGCGGGACCTGGTGTCCGGCAGCCGGGACCCCGCCGACGAGGACATCGCACGCGCCGTGCACACGGCCGTGGCCGACGACATCGTCCAAGGCCTGCCCGACGGACTCGACTCGTCCGTCGACGCCCAGGGCCGCAGCCTGTCCGGCGGCCAGCGCCAGCGCGTACGGCTCGTACGGGCGCTGTTGGCCGACCCCGAAGTGCTGCTCGCCGTCGAACCCACCTCGGCACTGGACGCCCACACCGAGGCAGCGGTCGCGGACCGGTTGCGGGCCGAGCGAGCGGGTCGTACGACCGTGGTGACCAGCACTTCGCCGCTCGTACTGGACCGGGCGGACACCGTGTTCTACCTGGTCGAGGGCAAGGTGGTGGCGAGCGGGAGCCATCGTCGGCTGCTTGATGAGGAGCCGGGATACCGGGCGCTGGTGGCTCGCGATGCGGACGAGGACGAGGACGGGGACCTGGATCTCGACGGAGAGGCGGCTGCGGACGCGGTCGGGGACTTGGATGCGGGTGTAGGGGAGGCCGTTCGGTGACTTCGGTGACTTCGAAGCAGTCCACCGGGCAGGACTCCGAGCAGCCCAGCGGTCAGCTGCCCATCGCCGAACCGGCCGATGTGCGGCGGGCGGCCGGGCGGCTGATCCGGGCCGACGGGCGCGCCTTCACCGCCGTGCTCGCGCTGAACTCGCTCGCCGCCGCCGTCGGACTCGTCGGCCCCTGGCTGCTCGGCCGCATCATCGACGAGGTCAGGGCGGGCGGCGGCGTCGGCGTCGTGGACCGGCTGGCACTCGCCATTCTGGTGTGCGCGCTGGCGCAGTTGCTGCTGGCGAGGTGGGCCCGGTATGTGGGGCACCGGTTCGGGGAGCGGACGCTGGCGCGGGTGCGCGAGCAGTTCGTCGAGCGGGCCCTTTCACTGCCCGCCTCGGTCGTGGAGCGGGCGGGCACGGGTGACCTGACCGCGCGGGGAACCGCCGATGTCGCCCAGGTGGGCACCACGCTGCGCGACGCCGGGCCTGAGCTGCTGATCTCCACGGTGCAGTGCCTGTTCATCCTCGGTGCGATCTTCTTCCTCGATCCGCTGCTCGGTGCCTGTGCGGTGCTCGGGCAGGTCGGCATTTGGTTCGTACTGCGCTGGTACCTGCGTCGGGCGCGTACCGCGTATCTCGCCGAGGGTGCCGCCACGTCGGAGGTCGCCGAGATCGTGGCGGCCACCGCCGCCGGGGCCCGTACGGTCGAAGCCTTCGGGCTTCAGGGGCGGCGGATCGCGGCGAGCCGGGATGCGCTCGAGACGTCCCGGCGCACCCGGATGTACACGCTGTACCTGCGCTCCGTGTTCTTCCTGGTCGTGGAGTTCTCGTACGTCGTTCCCGTGGCCGGGGTGCTGCTGGCGGGCAGCTTCCTGCATGAGCGGGGGCTGCTGAGCCTGGGTGCGGTGATCGCGGCGGCGCTGTATCTGCGTCAGATCGAGTCGCCGCTCGACACGATTCTGATGCGGCTCGAGCAGTTGCAGAGCAGTGGCGCCTCGTTCGCCCGCGTGGAGGGGTTGGGGCGGGCGCCGCAGGCTTCGACGGCGGCCTGTCCCACGCCGGAGGACGACCGGATCGATGTCACGGGGGTGCGGTACGCGTACGAGCGTGGGGGCGAGGTGTTGCGCGGGGTGGACCTGACGGTGCGGCCGGGGGAGCGGCTGGCGATCGTCGGGCCTTCCGGGGCGGGGAAGACGACGTTGAGCCGGCTGCTTGCGGGGATCGATGCGCCTAGTTCTGGGGCGGTGACTGTGGGCGGGGTGCCGGTTGCTGCGCTGGGGCCTGAGCAGTTGCGGCGGCAGGTGGTGCTGGTGACTCAGGAGCACCATGTGTTTCTCGGTACGGTCCGCGACAATCTGCTGATTGCCGAACCGGCTGCTGGTGACGGGGAGTTGTGGGCGGCTCTTGAGGCGGTGGGTGCGGGCTGGGTGTCCGAGCTGGCCTCCGGGCTCGACACCGAGTTGGGGCCCGACGGGCATCGGCCGGATGGGTCTCAGGCTCAGCAACTCGCCCTGGCGCGGGTGGTGTTGGCGGATCCGCACACTTTGATCCTCGACGAGGCGACTGCGCTTCTTGATCCGGCGACGGCTCGTCATACGGAGCATGCGTTGGCGGCCGTGCTGGCTGGGCGGACGGTCATTGCGATTGCCCATCGCCTGCATACCGCCCATGACGCGGATCGGGTTGCCGTTATGGAGGCGGGGTGTCTTACGGAGGTGGGGACGCACGACAGTTTGGTGGCGGCGGGTGGGGCGTATGCGGCGCTGTGGGGGTCCTGGCATGGGCAGGCGTCCGGCGGCTGAAGGTTGGGGAGGGTTTCCTTTCCCCAGCCCCGCCCCTTCCCGAAACTGGGGGCTCCGCCCCCAGACCCCGGCTGCCTCCGGCGGGGTGGGTGGCGTGCTCACCCGTGGATGTGTGGCTGCCTACTGGGGTGGGGAGTGACAGTCGTGTCGCGGCTGCGGGTGCGTTGTGGCTGGTCGCGCAGTTCCCCGCGCCCCTGAAGGGGCGCTCCCGGAACCGTCCGCCACGAAGCTCACCAGTCGCCATGCTCGCCAGCCGCCACGCACCAGCCCCCGACTACCCGCGGCTTTCCGCCGGTGGGAGGGGACGTGGGCCGGTGCGTCCTATGCCCGTCGCTTAGCTTCGGTCTGGGCATACCTGCGCCCTGTGTGAGCACGGGGTCGTATGCCCTGTTGGCGACGGGCTGACGCACCGGACCGCGGCCCCGCACCCACCAACCACCTAGGGGGCGCGGGGAACTGCGCGAGTAACCACGACGGACCGTCAGCCGCCCAACCGCCGGAGGCACCCCGCGCGGCTGCGCGACCAGCCACAACGAACCGTCAGCCGACAACGAACCCAACCGCCCAACCGCCGGAGGCACCCGTCACCCGACCACCTTCAACAACAGCACCGCCCGCCCCGGCACCGAAATCCCTACCCCCGCCCGATGCACCACCCCGGGCGCCACCCCCTGCTCCTCCAGCGACGTATCCACCACAACCTCATAACTCTCCGCCCACGGCGGCCCAGGCAGGACGAAGTCCACCGGCTGCTCCCCGGCGTGGAGGACAGCCAAGAAGCTGTCGTCCACGATCGGTCGGCCCTGCCCATCCCGGCCAGGGATATCGCGGCCGGAGAGATACATCGCGACCGTCGCGGACGGCGCGTACCAGTCCTGCTCCGTCATCTCCGTGCCGGCCGCCGTGAACCAGGCCAAGTCGCGCAGCCCGTCCGTCGAATGGGCCCGGCCCGAGAAGAACGCCCGCCGCCGCAGCACCGGGTGCTCATGCCGCAGGGCGATCAGACGCGACGTGAGGTCGAAGAGGGACCGCCACTCGGGGTCGTCCAGCAGCTCCCAGTCGACCCAGCTCAGCTCGTTGTCCTGGCAGTACGCGTTGTTGTTGCCCCGCTGCGTCCGGCCCAGCTCGTCGCCCGCGACCAGCATGGGCACGCCCGTCGAGAGCAGCAGAGTCGTCAGCAGGTTACGGAGCTGACGGCGCCGCAACGCACGTATGCCCACGTCATCCGTCTCCCCCTCCACACCCCCGTTCCAGGAACGGTTGTCGTCCGTGCCGTCCCGGTTGCCCTCGCCGTTCGCCGCGTTGTGCTTCTGCTCGTACGACACCAGGTCGCGGAGGGTGAAGCCGTCGTGGGCGGTGACGAAGTTGACGGACGCGTACGGGCGGCGGCCGCCCCAGGCGTACAGGTCGCTGGAGCCGGACAGGCGGTACCCCAGGTCGCGTACGTCCGGCAGGGCGCCCCGCCAGAAGTCCCGTACCGCATTCCGGTAGCGGTCGTTCCACTCCGTCCACAGCGGTGGAAACGCCCCGACCTGGTAGCCGCCCGAGCCCACGTCCCAGGGTTCCGCGATCAGCTTGACCCGCCGCAGCACCGGGTCCTGCGCGATGACCGCCAAGAACGGGGACAGCATGTCCACGTCGTGCATCGAGCGGGCCAGCGCCGCCGCCAGGTCGAAGCGGAAACCGTCCACGCCCATCTCCGTCACCCAATAGCGGAGCGAGTCCGTGATCAGGCGCAGGACGTGCGGCTGGACGACGTGCAGGGTGTTGCCGCAGCCCGTGTAGTCGGCGTACCGGCGCGCGTCGTCCTGGAGCCGGTAGTAGCCGCGGTTGTCGATGCCGCGGAGCGACAGCGTCGGGCCCAACTCGCTTGCCTCGGCCGTGTGGTTGTAGACCACGTCGAGGATGACCTCGATACCGGCGGCGTGCAGCGCGCGCACCATGCGCCGGAACTCGCCGACCTGCTGGCCCCTCGTCCCGGAGGCCGCGTACGCCGCGTGGGGCGCGAAGTAGCCGATGGAGTTGTAGCCCCAGTAGTTCTTCAGGCCCCGCCGCAGCAGATGGTCCTCGTGCGCGAACTGGTGCACCGGCAGGAGCTCGACCGCCGTCACGCCCAGTTTCACCAGGTGCTCGATCGCCGCCGGGTGCGCCAACCCCGCGTACGTACCCCGCAGTTCCTCGGGGATGTCCGGGTGCAGCCGGGTGAAGCCGCGTACATGCACCTCGTAGATCACCGAGTCCGCCCACGGCGTCTTCGGGCGGCGGTCGTCCGCCCATTCGTCGTCGGGTGCGTCATCGTGGACGACGACACCCTTCGGGACGTACGGCGCCGAATCCCGGTCGTCCCGCACGGTGTCGGCGACCTGCTGCTGGGGCCAGTCGCGGACGTGCCCGTACACCTCGGGCGGCAAGCTGAACTCGCCGTCCACGGCACGCGCGTACGGATCGAGGAGGAGCTTCGCCGGGTTCCAGCGGGCGCCCGTCCACGGGTCCCAGCGGCCGTGCACCCGGAATCCGTACCGCTGCCCCGGCCGCACGCCCGGCACGAAACCGTGCCAGATCTCATGGGTCAGCTCCGTCAGCGGCGCCCGCACCTCCACCCCCTCGTCGTCGAAGAGGCACAGCTCGACCGACTCCGCGCCGCCCGCCCACAGCGCGAAGTTGGTGCCCGCGACACCGTCGGGGCCGACCCGGAAGCGGGCCCCCAGCGGGGTCGGGGCACCTGGCCATACGGGCATGACGGGCGCCGTACGCGCCGCGCCGTTCAGCACGGCGGACGGGGCACGCCCCTCGGGAGCGGAAACGGGCAGCCCGTTGGCAGGGGCGCGGTCCTGCTCACCGGGCACCCCGTCGCCCGGCACGCGCTCCTCCTGCTGCTCAGCCTCCTGCTCGGGTGCGCTCGACACCTGTTCAACCTCCAGCGGCTCGGTTGAACGGCGCCAAGAAGAGCTCACGGCGTCCCTGCCATGTCGGCTCATCGTCGCGTCGTCCTTCCCACTGTTCTGCCCAGAGCGGGGCTCGCACTCACGTTTCCCCACGACCGGACAGATCGTTGAGTGCACGTGATGGATGCACACAGGCGCGCGCGACGCGCAGGGTCGGCACTGGCCGTCGTACTGACCTGGGCAGCGCTGCTGGCCACGACCTCGGCCTGCACGGCCAACGGGCTCGACAGCCTGCGCGGCAAGCCCCGCTCACCCGAGGAGGCGATCCACATCCGGCCCGACGCCGGTAGCAGACCCGTACGCCCCGACCAGGAGCTGGAGGTGGGGGTCACGTCCGGGCGCCTGGAGTCCGTGAAGGTCGCCAAGTCCCGGGGCGCGCGGGCATTTCGAGTGCCCGGGCGCATCGAAGCAGACGGCATGACCTGGCGGCCGGACGGCGACGGGAAGCTGGAGCCGGCCGCCGCGTACACCGTGCACGCGGTCGCCCTCGACGGGCACGGGCGGCGGCTGGTGCGGCACGCGAGGTTGCGGACGTACGGCCCGGGCGAGCGACTCATCGGACGCGTCACCCCGGAGCATCGGTCGACCGTCGGCACGGGAATGATCGTCTCGCTGGAGTTCAACCGCGAGATCCGGAACCGGGCGGCCGTCGAGCGAGTCATCCAGGTGCGGGCGCGTCCCGCCGTCGAGATCCGCCCGCACTGGTTCGGCAGGAACCGGCTGGACTTCCGGCCCGCGAAGTACTGGAAGCCGGGTACGAAGGTCACCGTCGCCCTGCGGCTGCGGCACGTCGAAGCCGCGCCCGGCGTGTACGGGCTCCGGAACCGGACGTACTCCTTCACCGTCGGCCGCGACCAGACCAGCGTCGTCGACGCTGCCGAGCACACCATGCGGGTACACCGCGACGGCGAACTCCTCGCCACCGTACCGATCACGGCGGGCGCCCCCAAGACGACGACGTACAACGGGAAAATGGTGGTCACCGAGAAGCTCGAGGTGACCCGGATGAACGGCGCCACGGTCGGCTTCGAAGACGCCGACGGCAAGGGCGAGTACGACATCCCGGACGTCCCGCACGCGATGCGGCTCACCGACTCCGGGACCTTCCTGCACGGCAACTACTGGGCGCGGGGCGTGTTCGGCAACGCCAATGTCAGCCACGGCTGTGTGGGCCTGCGCGATGTGAAGGGCGGCAGCTCCGCGAGCCCGGCGGGCTGGTTCTTCGACCGCAGCCTGATCGGTGACGTCGTCGAAGTCGTGCACAGCGACGACAAGATGGTCGCGCCAGACAACGGACTTGGCGGATGGAACATCTCATGGAAGGAGTGGAAGGCGGGCTCTGCCATGAATTAGGCGGACATGGGCTGGACATAAAAAGGACATAGGTGGGAGAACACGAGATCAATTTCAGCTGAACTTGGGACTGAATAGTGACAACTACGGGGAGCCACCGCTGCTGGTCATATGGTTGATTGGCGCGGTGCGCGCGTGCGACGCGCAGGAGTGCGGGCCCGGTTGACGGGCCGTGCGAGGGGAGAAGCAAGTTGAAGATCGGGCGACCGATATCGGGGGCGTCGGTTGGCGCACGGGGGCGCGGACGAACAGGGCGTACGGGGCTTCTGGCGCTGATACTCGGCCTGCTGCTGATCGCCGTGACGGCGTGCGGCGGCGGAGGGGGGTCCGACTCGAACTCGGGCTCCGACGGCGGCAAGAACGGGGACAAGGGCGGCTCTGACCAGGCCGAGTCCAGAACCTCGCAGGCGGTCGTGGCCATAGTGCCCAAGGACGGCGCCGACGATGTGGACACCAACGGCGCCCTGAAGATATCCGCGGCCAAAGGCAAGCTGACCGAGGTCAAGGTCGCGGACTCCAAGGGCAAGGCCGTCGAGGGCAAGATCACTGACGGCGGGGCGAGTTGGACGCCCACCTACCACCTGGCGTCGGACACGAAGTACAAGGTCCAGGCGACGGCCAAAGACTCCGAGGGCCGCGAGGCGACCGAAGAGTCCAGCTTCACGACACTGACCCCGAAGAACACCTTCATCGGCATCTTCACGCCCGAGGACGGTTCCAAGGTCGGCGTCGGAATGCCCTTCTCGCTCAACTTCAACCGGGGCATCACCAAGCCCGAGGACGTCGAGAAGGCCATCCGTATCAAGACGGAGCCCGCGGTGGAGGTCAAGGGCCACTGGTTCGGCAACGACCGGCTGGACTTCCGCCCGGAGAAATACTGGAAGCCCGGTACGAAGGTCACGGTCGACCTCAACCTGGACGGCGTCGAAGGCCGGCCCGGCGTTTACGGCGAGCAGGCCAAGACCGTGTCGTTCACCATCGGCCGCAGTCAGATATCCACCGTCGACGTCAAGTCCAAGAAGATGACGGTCAAGCGCGACGGCAAGGTCATCAAGACCATCCCGGTCACGACGGGCAAGCCGGGTTACGAGACCTGGAACGGCCAGATGGTCATCAGCGAACGCCACGAAATGACCCGTATGAACGGCGAAACGGTCGGCTACGGCGGCGAGTACGACATCAAGGACGTCTCGCACGCCATGCGCCTGTCGACCTCGGGCACCTTCATCCACGGCAACTACTGGGGCGGCGACGCCTTCGGCAACTACAACGCCAGCCACGGCTGCATCGGCCTGCGCGACCTGAAGGGCGGCAGCTCCTCGAGTCCGGCGGGCTGGTTCTTCGACCGCTCGATGGTCGGCGACGTGGTGATCGTGAAGAACTCCAAGGACCGGATCATCGACCCGGACAACGGGCTCAACGGCTGGAACATGCCGTGGGACAAGTGGTAGGAGACTCCGGACGTACGAGCCTGGAGTGACGGGTCCGGATTGGCTGTGACGGGGCCGGTGTGCTGTGACTGAGCACACCGGCCCCGTTGTCGTTAGTCCCCGTGCTGCATCTTCCCTCGGGGGGCGACCCCCCAGACCCCCCGATACGGTGCCTTCATGACTGTGCATCTCGAAGTCGCCGAAGGTGTCGGCACGATCCGTCTCGACCGTCCGCCCATGAACGCGCTGGACGTCGCCACGCAGGACAGGCTCAAGGAGCTCGCGGAGGAGGCCACGCGTCGCGAGGACGTGCGCGCGGTGGTCCTCTACGGCGGCGAGAAGGTGTTCGCGGCGGGCGCGGACATCAAGGAGATGCAGGCCATGGACCATACGGCGATGGTCGTACGGTCCCGGGCGCTGCAGGACTCCTTCACCGCCGTGACCCGTATCCCCAAGCCGGTGGTGGCCGCGGTCACCGGCTACGCGCTGGGCGGGGGCTGCGAGTTGGCGCTCTGTGCGGACTACCGCATCGCCGCGGACAACGCGAAGCTGGGCCAGCCGGAGATCCTGCTCGGGCTGATCCCCGGGGCGGGCGGTACCCAGCGGCTGTCCCGGCTGATCGGGCCCTCGCGCGCCAAGGACCTCATCTTCACCGGCCGTATGGTCAGGGCCGACGAGGCGCTCACACTCGGCCTGGTGGACCGGGTGGTGCCCGCCGCCGAGGTGTACGAGCAGGCGCACGCGTGGGCGGCGGGGCTCGCGAAGGGACCGGCGCTCGCGCTGCGCGCCGCCAAGGAGTCGGTGGACGTGGGCCTGGAGACGGACCTCGAGACCGGGCTCGCGGTGGAACGCAACTGGTTCGCGGGCCTGTTCGCGACGGAGGACCGGGAGCGGGGGATGCGGAGCTTTGTGGAGGAGGGGCCGGGGAAGGCCAAGTTCCTCTGACGGACCTGTCGGGTGATCAACTTGCTCTGATCAACTGGCAGTTGACGCCACGTCGTACGCCGGTGTCCCCCGATGGGGCGGTTTATATGAGCCTTGAGTCGAACTCGAGGTCGCCTGCTCGGGGGCCGTCGGCGATTGCCCTCAACTGGGCTGTCTTTGCAGGTCAATCGGTGCGCACTGTCTCGCGTACTACCCGTGGCATATGCCTTCCGGGTGGCTTGGAACGGAAGGTTCCCGGGGGCGTATTCCTCTGGAACGGCCCCGAAAGGCGTTCTGGGCGGCCATGATGGGGGCATGGCGGGGCTGGAGGGTATGGAACAGCCGCGGCGGCACGTGAGTGCGACCGCGGCGCGTTGGTCACCCGGAGTCGAGGACGAACGCGCACTGAAGGCACTGGAGTTGTACGGGAACCCCACACAGGCCGAGGTTCCGTTGCCGTCCCGCCCCGAGTCGGCGGCCACCGCGCGTCGGCTGACCCAGGTGGTCGTCCTGCGTGAATGGGGACTCTCCCCGAAGATCACCGAGGACGCCGTACTCCTGGTCTCCGAACTCGTCGGCAACGCCGTACGCCACACCGGCGCCCGCGTCTTCGGCCTCCGCATGCGCAGCCGCCGCGGCTGGATCCGCATCGAGGTCCGAGACCCGTCCCGCGGCCTGCCCTGCCTCATGCCCGTCCGCGACCTGGACGTCAGCGGCCGAGGCCTGACCCTGGTCGACAAACTCTCCGACCGCTGGGGAGTCGACCTCCTGCCTCGCGGCAAGACGACGTGGTTCGAGATCAGGGTGACGCCGGACCACCACTGACGGGTCCGCGCTGGGCTCCGCCCCGGACCTCAGTGCGGGGGCCAGCCCTCGCACCCCCGGTCCTCAATCGCCGGACGGGCTGTATTTCAGCGAGCCCCACGGGCGACTGCCCGGCTCACTGCGCAACGAGCAGCGCCTCCGCTCCGACCGGGCGGAACCCGGCCGCCTGAAACGCCCGTACGCTACGGGCGTTCCCGGCTGCCAACTGCGCCCAGACGGGTTCGCCCGCGCTGAGGTGCCGTGCCGCCGAGGCCAGCGCACGTCCCAGCCCCCGGTGCCGTACGGACTCCTCCACCTCGACCGCGACCTCGAGCCGCCCCGCCACCCCGCGCCCCAGGACGAGTACGCCACCGTCGGCCGCCCACACGCGCACCTCGTCACGCCGCTTGCGGGCGCGGGCGACCCGGGGATGGTCGGGGTCGCGAAGCTCGGACAGGGCGAGCGACGGCGGACCCGGCACGGGTGCGGCGACGGCCAGCAGATCGATGGTGTCCGTCGTACGGCCTGTACGGTCCATGAACGCCGCCAGAAACCGCGGATTCATGGCCGCGGCAAGCGCATCGCAGTCCAGCGACCGCAGCAGCGAACGCACCCACTCCGGATCCTCGTCCGTGAACACGACGGAATGCGCGGTGAAGGCGATGACACCCGCATCCCGCCGCCCATGCTGCGGCACAACGGTGACCCCGCCGTCCGCAGGCGGGAACTCCCCACGGGTCGCCGCATCGAGAATGCCCTGCAGCGTGTCAGTCATGAGGTCCCCTCTTCACCGGCTTCAGTCTCCACGCCTGGCAGGCCCCAGACTCCACCGCGGTGGTCGCCGCGATCCGTTCCCGGCCCGCCGGTTAATCTGACTTCCGACAGCAGGACTTGGTTGACAGCACACAGTACGAAGGGGCGGACCCGGTGGCGGACGTCGAGGAAGCACGTAAGCAGTTCCAGCGGATTGACACGGATGGCGATGGCTTCATCACCGCCGCCGAGTTCAAGACCGCCCTGGCCCAAGGCGGCGACTGGAACGTCACCGAGTCCGTGGCGGAGTCCGTGATCGCCGACCGGGACCTCAACGGCGACAAGCTCCTCTCGTTCGACGAGTTCTGGAACTACCTGGCCAAGTGAGCCGAGGATGGGGGCGGCGTCCGTCGGTTGGAAGAGAGGAACCCCAGCCGGCGCGCGGCTGGGGTTCCTCAAGGCGGCGGGTATCGGTCAGCAGGTGGAGTTGCCCACGCCGTAAACCGCTCGTCTACGCGTCGGCGGACCGCACCACATCGCGATCACCGTGGGTCAGGCGGGTCAGCGCTGCAGGGTGAGCAGGCCCGGCCGGTACGGCAGTTTCTGGTAGTCGGTGCCCCCCGGTGTGTTGGTGGGGAGGCCCTGGTAGAGGAACTGCAGGTTGCAGGGATCGATGGTCATGGTCTGGTCGGGGTTGTTGCGGATCAGGTCACCGTGGCTGACGCCCTGGGCCCAGGTGGAACCGCTGTTGGCCTGGCCCGCGAAGGGGCTGCTCTCGCTGCCGGCCTGGACGGTCCACGGACCGTTCAGGCTGGAGGCGGTGAACGAGCGGAAGTAGCGGTTCGAACCCTGCGCCTCAACGATCATGAGGTACTGGTTCTGGCCCTGGACCTTGTAGACCTCCGGCGCCTCGAACAGAAGGTCCCTGTTTGCTTCGCTCATGATCGTCGTGTACGAGGAGCCGAAGTTGCCCGGGAAGTTCCCGATCGGCAGGCTCGCTTGGTAGATCTTGCCGTTGTCACCGGCGAAGAACAGGTACATGTTCTGGTCGTCGGCGATCATGGTCGGGTCGAGCGGGGCGCCGTCATCGCCGGCGGGGAGGCTGCCGGTGAACAGCGGCTGCCGGGCGGACCAGCCGTTGGGGTTGGTGGGGTCGCTGGACGTGCGGTAGTAGAACGGCCACTGACCCCACTGGTCCACCATCACCCAGATGTTCTTGGGCGCGAAGTAGAACAGTTCGGGCGCCACCGCCACGGGCTCGTTCATCGCGGTCTGGCTGGCCGCCCCCATGTCCGACCAGTTCGTGAAGGGACTGAACGCCGTCGAGCCCCACTTCGTTCCGTCGGAGGTGGTCGCGTAGACCAGGTGCTTGCCGTTGTACTTCACGGTGGCGAAGTCCTTCAGCGCGACCTGCCCGTTCGCCGGCTCCGCCAGCGGACCCGTCGAGGTCCACCTGTAGGTCGACGGAAGAGCACACGCGTTGCTCGCCCCGGACAGGCCGGTCCACTTCTGGTTGGCGCCGCCGTGGCACGACCAGAGCTGCACCCCCGTGCCGTTGGCCTTACCCCAGCCCGAGACCTCCAGGCACAGCCCGGACCGCACGCCGACGATCGTGCCGTCGGGGTTCACCCGCCACTGCTGGTTCTCAGTGCCGGTGCACGTCCAGATCTGCACCGGGGTCCCGGGCGTGGTGCCGCCGTTCCGGGCATCCAGGCACTTGTTGCCGTACACGGTCAGCTGGTTGCTGTCCGTCAACGTCCACTGCTGGTTGGTTCCGCCGTGGCAGTCCCAGATGTGCACGTTCGCGCCGTCGGTCTGGCTGAAGCCCGACACATCGAGGCAGCGGCCGGAATCAACACCGCGCAAGTCGCCGGTGGTGGCCGCCTGAGCCGGGCTGGCGACGAGCAGCGCCGCCAACGCGGCCAAGGCCGCAACCGCGGCGGCGAGTACTGCAGAGGGATGTCTGTGGCTGAAACTACGTCTGTGCATAAGGACCTCGTCATCCTTGAGCATGCGGCTCCGGTTTGTCCCGTGAGGCTGTTCCGACGCCGGTGTGGTGCGGCCCTGAATGTTCGATATGCCGAACTAGGGTCGAAGTGTCGAGCGATTGGGATGATTGAGGTTCCGGTGAACAGCGTCAATACCTCTCGCACAATTCGCGAGCCGAAACATCCGCATTGAACCAGGAGGCTTCAACTTCCGTGGTTGTACGGGTCTTTGGCGTGAGGGGCGGGGCCGCGGAGCCAACCCCCTGAGACGCGACACCTATCGGACAAGGCCCGCCACGATCGTGGTGATGGTGCGTTCGACGACCGCGTCGCGCTGATCGCCGGGGAGGCCGGCGAGGGGCCCGTCAAGGATGAGCAGCGAGAGGCCGTGGACGGTCGACCAGGCGGCGACCTCGGCGGCGGGCCGGTTCTCCGGCCGCATCCGGCCCGTGGCCACGAGCGCGTCGAGCGTGTCGGAGAGCTCCACGAACGCCGCGAACTCCGGCCTGTCGTCGGGGGCTTCGAGGCCGGTGAAGGCGTCGGGCTCCTCCGTGGCCGTACGGCAGAAGGCGGTACGGAAGAGCCCCGGGTGCTCGATCGCAAACCGTACGTAACCACGCCCGATCGCCTCGGCCCTGCGCACGGCCTCCTCCCCGGGGTCGTCGAGCCGGGGTCGTGCGTTCAGGGTCTCGGTCATCGACGCGGCGAGCGCCTGCTGGCCACGGGCCTTCACGGCATGGAGGAGATCTCCCTGGCCGCTGAAGTGGCGGTATGCGGCGGTGGGTGACACGCCGACGCTGCGGGCCGCTTCGCGCAGGACGACCCGCTCGGGGCCGCCCTCGGCCGCGAGTTCCACGGCGGCCCCGATCAGCGCGTTACGGAGATCGCCGTGGTGGTAGCGGGACTTGCCGCCAGTGATCGCTCCCATGGCTCCATCCTGCCTGATGACTCCATCCTGCTCCGAAAGCCGAAGTTGACGCCGTTAACATCCTGTGCCATCGTCGATGTTAACAGCATAAACATCTGGGGGCGATCACCGTGTTTGATCGAATTTCCGAGCTGGCCCTGCACCGGGGCCGACTTCTACTGACACTGACCGTGGTGGCCGTGGTCGCGATGGGGGCCATCGGCTTCGGGGCGTTCGGCAAGCTGTTGGGCGGCGGCTTCGAGGATCCGAACGCGCCCTCGACCCGCGCCCAGGAGCTCATCGACGAGAAGTTCGGCGGCGAGACCAATCTGGTCCTGCTGGTGCGGGCCGACGACGGCGACCTCGGTTCCGCCGACGCCGAACGCGCGGGCCGCACCCTCACCTCGGAGCTCAACGGCGAGCCCACCGTGGCGAACGTGATCTCGTACTGGGACACCGGCGCCGCCACGCTGACCTCCCGGGACGGTGACGCGGCGCTGGTGCTGGCCCACGTCAAGGGCGACGACACCGAACAGGGCGACAACGCCTCGGCGCTCATCGACGAGTACACCGGCGATCGGAACGGGCTGAGTGTGCAGGCCGGCGGAAACGCCGCGGTCGGTGACGAAGTACCCACTCAGGTCGCCAAGGACCTCGCGCTGGCCGAGGCGATCGCCGTACCCCTGATCCTCATCCTGCTCGTGATCGCCTTCGGCAGCCTCGTCGCGGCACTGCTGCCCCTGGTCATCGGGCTGATCGCGATCGTCGGCACCTTCGCCGAGCTCTATGTGCTCGGCAGCATCACCAACGTGTCGGTGTTCTCGATCAACCTCACCACCGCCCTCGGTCTCGGCCTCGGCATCGACTACGCCCTGCTCATGATCAGCCGGTTCCGCGAGCACCTCGCGGAGGGCGCCGACGTTCCCGAGGCCCTCCGGCACACCGTACGGACGGCCGGGCGGACCATCGTCTTCTCGGCGGCGACCGTCGCCGCCGCACTCGCCGCCCTGCTGGTCTTCCCGCAGTTCTTCCTGCGCTCCTTCGCCTACGCGGGCATCGGCGTGGTGGTCATCGCCGCCGTCAGCGCCCTGCTCGTCGTCCCGGCGCTGCTCGCCGTGCTCGGCCACCGGGTCAACAGCGGCCGCCTGCCCTGGGCGCAGACCGTACGCAGCGCCGAGGCGCCCTTCTGGGGCCGGCTGGCCCGCACGGTCATGCGCAGGCCCGCGCTGACCGCACTTCCGGTCCTCGGGATCCTGCTGCTCGCCGCGAGTCCCCTGCTCGGCGTCACCTTCGGCACGCCGGACGAGCGAGTACTGCCGGAAAGCGCCCAGAGCCGGCAGGTCGCCACCGAAGTTCAGCGCGACTTCACCGGCAGCGACGAATCGGCGGTGCAGATCGTCACGACGGGGCCCGTGGCCGCGGACGGGCTGCGCTCGTACGCGACTGAGCTGTCGCGGCTCGACGGCGCCGTACGGGTCGAGACGTCCGCCGGCACCTTCAGCGAGGGCCGCGCCACCCCGCCAGGGCCTGCGAACGCCGCACTAGGTCGGCCCGACGCCCAGCGGATCACGGTCGTCACCGGCCTCACCCCCAAGTCGGACGAAGCCCAGGACCTGGTCAAGGACGTACGGGCAGTGGATCCGCCCGCCGGGACCGAGACACTGGTCGGCGGCACCGACGCGCGCCTCGTCGACTCCAAGGACTCGATCGCCGACCGGCTCCCGGCCGCCATCGCTCTCGTGGCGGTCACCACATTCGTACTGCTCTTCCTGTTCACCGGCAGCGTGGTGCAGCCACTGCGGGCGCTGGTCCTCAACGCCATCAGCCTCACCGCGGCCATCGGCGTGATGGTGTGGATCTTCCAGGACGGCCACCTGTCGTCGCTGCTCGGCTTCACGCCACAGCCGATGGACACCTCCATGACGGTGCTCATGTTCTGCATCGCCTTCGGTCTGTCCATGGACTACGAGGTCTTCGTGACCAGCCGGATCAAGGAACTGCACGACGCGGGCGCCGACACCGAGACCGCCGTCACCAGCGGGCTCTCGCACACCGGACGGATCGTGACCATGGCCGCCGGCCTGCTCGCGGTGAGCTTCTTCGCCTTCGGCACGGCCCAGGTCAGCTTCATCCAGATGTTCGGGCTCGGCAGCGGCCTGGCTATCCTGATCGACGCGGTGGCCGTACGCGGGGTACTGGTCCCTGCGGCCATGCGCCTCCTCGGCCGTACGGCCTGGTACTCGCCGAAGCCGCTGCGCGCGGTGCACGGCCGGCTGGGCCTCACCGAGGGCGCGCCCGCCGAGAAGGAGGAGCGGACGCCCGCCAAGGTCTGACCCTCTGTCGGCGTGCAGTTGACACAGGCGCTCGGCCGGGACTCCCGGCCGAGCGCCTGCATCAGGACGTCAGGACGCCGGGACGTCGGGACGCGGCACCAACTCTGAACCCTGTCGCATGAGTAGGCGGGTCAGCCGCCCTGGGCCCATTCCTTCAGTGCGGCTTTGCTGCTGAAGTCGGCCACGTTCTTGTCCAGCGGGTTGTCGGTGTACTGGTGGAAGCGCCACTTGGCCTGGATGCGGGGTTTGCCGGCAGTCACGTAATCGGCGATCCACAGGCCGTCGCCCGCGTACGAGGTGCTGTCGTGGTTCAACCAAAAATTCCGGTTGCAATACAGGATGGTGCGGTGATTGGGCCGCAGTTCCTTCACTTTCCGGATGAAGCGGTCCTTTTCCGAGTTGCTCGCACGCGTGCCCTCGCTCGTCGTTTCCCAGTCCACGGCGAGGATGTCGCCCGCCTTTTCCGGGGCCTTGCTGACGAAGTACTCGGCCTGGGCCGTGAGGTTGCCGGGCCAGAGGAAGTGGTAGAAGCCGACCACGCAGCCGGCGTCGCGGGCTCTCTTCGTCTGGGCAGCCAGCTTGGGGTTGGTGTACGTACGGCCCTCCGTCGCCTTGACGAAGACGAAGGACAGGCCATCGGTGTCGTACGAGGACGACTGATGGGAACTGACATCGATGCCGCGCAGCATGGGGGGATCCTCCGTGCGGTGGGGGAGAGGGAAGAGGGGGCCGGGAAAGCCGCAACTACCTTGGGTTTTCCCTTACTTCAGACGCCTCACCCTCGTATGGCTGTTCTGTCGAACGCAGGCGCAAAGCCTAAACTGCCCATCCACCGGCCGACGAAGGGACGTAACCGTGGCTCAGCGGTCAACCGAGGACGAGCCCATTGCCCTCAAGCCCGCCCTCGAATCGATGACCCGGCTCGTCGCCGCCGTCATCGTCCACGACAAGGCCACCAACCGCGTCGTCCTCCTCCAGCGCGGCCAGAACGCCAAGTTCGCCCAGGGCATGTGGGACCTCCCCGTCGGCAAGAGCGAACCCGGCGAACCCATCACCGAAACCGCCGTACGCGAGCTCTACGAGGAGACCGGCCTCACCGTGAAGCCGGAGTCGCTGAAGGTCGCCCACATCATCCACTGCGCCTGGGGCGTCGAAGCTCCCAACGGCTTCCTCACGGTCGTTTTCGCCGCCCATGAATGGTCTGGCGAACCCGAAAACCGAGAACCGCGCAAGCACGCCCAGGTGCGCTGGGTTGACGTCGAGGCCATCCCCGGCGAGTTCGTGAGATCCACCGCAAGTGCCCTCCACAGCTACCTCAAGGGTGGCCCTCAGGTGTTCCTGGACGGCTGGACGGTAGAGAAGGGGGCGAGCCCTCTCAGCACTCGATGATGTTCACCGCGAGTCCGCCCCGGGCGGTCTCCTTGTACTTCACGCTCATGTCGGCGCCGGTGTCCTTCATGGTCTTGATGACCTTGTCGAGGGAGACCTTGTGGGAGCCGTCACCGCGCATGGCCATCTTGGCGGCCGTGACCGCCTTCACGGCGGCCATGCCGTTGCGTTCGATGCAGGGGATCTGGACCAGGCCGCCGACCGGGTCGCAGGTCAGGCCGAGGTTGTGTTCCATACCGATCTCGGCGGCGTTCTCGACCTGTTCCGGGGAGCCGCCGAGGACTTCGGCCAGCGCACCGGCCGCCATCGAGCAGGCGGAGCCGACCTCGCCCTGGCAGCCGACCTCGGCGCCGGAGATGGAGGCGTTCTCCTTGAAGAGCATGCCGATGGCTCCGGCGGCGAGCAGGAAGCGGACGACTCCGTCTTCGTCGGCGCCGGGGACGAAGTTGAGGTAGTAGTGCAGGACGGCCGGGATGATGCCCGCCGCGCCGTTGGTGGGGGCGGTGACCACGCGGCCGCCCGCCGCGTTCTCCTCGTTCACGGCCATCGCGTAAAGGGTGATCCACTCCATGGCATGGGCCAACGGGTCGCCCTCCGCGCGGAGTTGGCGCGCGGAGACGGCGGCGCGGCGGCGGACCTTCAGGCCGCCTGGCAGGATGCCCTCGCGCGACATGCCGCGGGCCACGCACGCCTGCATCACCCGCCAGATCTCCAACAGGCCGGCCCGGATCTCGTCCTCGGTGCGCCAGGCCCGTTCGTTCTCCAGCATCAGGGCGGAGATCGACAGGCCAGTGTCCCGGGCCAGACGCAGCAGCTCGTCGCCCGTACGGAAGGGGTACTTGAGGACCGTGTCGTCGAGCTTGATGCGGTCGGCTCCCACCGCCTCCTCGTCCACGACGAAGCCGCCGCCCACCGAGTAGTACGTCCTCGTCAGGAGTTCGGCGCCGGCAGCGTCGTACGCCCAGAGCGTCATGCCGTTCGCGTGGTACGGCAGCGTCTTGCGGCGGTGCAGGACCAGGTCCTCGTCGAAGGAGAAGGGGATCTCCCGCTCGCCGAGCAGGTTCAGGGACTTCTCGGAGCGGATCGCGTCCACGCGTTCGTCCGCCGTCTCGACGTCCACGGTCCGCGGGGAGGCGCCTTCCAGGCCGAGCAGTACCGCCTTCGGGGTGCCGTGGCCGTGGCCGGTAGCGCCCAGGGAGCCGTACAACTCGGCGCGGATCGAGGCGGTCGGGGCCAGCAGGCCCTCGTTCTTCAGGCGGTGGGCGAACATGCGGGCCGCGCGCATCGGGCCGACCGTGTGGGAGCTGGACGGGCCGATGCCGATCGAGAAAAGGTCGAAGACCGAGATGGCCACGGTGACTCCTCAACTACAAGGTGGTGCATGGGGTGGGGCACCGCGCACGTACGTCCAGTGTGCGCGGTGCCCCGAAGAAAGCGCCCGAACAAGGCGCCCGGAACGTACGGACCTACTTCAGACCGGCGTACAGCGGGTGCTTGTCGGCCAGCGCGGACACCCTGGCCTTGAGCGACTCGGCGTCGTAGACGGGCTTCAGCGCCTCGGCGATGATGTCCGCGACCTCGGCGAAGTCCTCGGCCGTGAAGCCGCGGGTGGCGAGGGCGGGCGTACCGATCCTGAGGCCGGACGTCACCATCGGCGGGCGCGGGTCGTTCGGGACGGCGTTGCGGTTGACGGTGATACCGACCTCGTGGAGGCGGTCCTCGGCCTGCTGGCCGTCGAGCTCGGAGTGGCGCAGGTCGACCAGGACGAGGTGTACGTCCGTGCCGCCGGACAGTACCGAGACGCCGGCCGAGGTGACGTCGTCCCGCATCAGGCGCTCGGCGAGGATCCGCGCGCCGTCCAGCGTGCGCCGCTGGCGCTCCTTGAACTCCTCCGAGGCCGCGACCTTGAAGGAGACGGCCTTCGCGGCGATCACATGCTCCAGAGGACCGCCCTGCTGACCGGGGAAGACAGCCGAGTTGATCTTCTTCGCGAGTTCGGCCGTGGACAGGATCACGCCACCGCGCGGACCGCCCAGCGTCTTGTGGGTGGTGGTCGTGACGACATGCGCGTGCGGGACGGGGTTCGGGTGCAGACCCGCCGCGACCAGGCCCGCGAAGTGCGCCATGTCGACCATCAGGTACGCGCCGACCTCGTCCGCGATACGGCGGAAGGCGGCGAAGTCCAGCTGCCGCGGGTACGCCGACCAGCCCGCCACGATCAGCTTCGGCCGGGACTCCTTGGCCAGCTTCTCGACCTGGGCCATGTCGACCTGGCCGGTCGCGTCGTCCACGTGGTACGCGACGACGTTGTAGAGCTTGCCGGAGAAGTTGATCTTCATGCCGTGGGTCAGGTGCCCGCCGTGCGCCAGGTTCAGGCCCATGATCGTGTCGCCGGGCTTGAGCAGGGCGAACATCGCGGCCGCGTTGGCCTGGGCGCCCGAGTGCGGCTGCACGTTGGCGTGTTCGGCGCCGAAGAGCTCCTTGATCCGCTCGATGGCGATCCGCTCGACGACGTCTACGTGCTCACAACCGCCGTAGTAGCGGCGGCCCGGGTAGCCCTCGGCGTACTTGTTGGTGAGGACCGAGCCCTGGGCCTCCATGACCGCGACCGGAGCGAAGTTCTCCGAGGCGATCATCTCCAGGGTGGACTGCTGACGGTTCAGCTCGGCGTCGACGGCGGCGGCGACGTCCGGGTCGAGTTCGTGCAGGGGCTGGTTCAGAAGCGACATCAGTCAGGAGTCCTTCAGGAGGCGGAGTCGGAGCCGGAGAATTCGGTGTACTCGGCCGCGGAGAGCAGGTCCTTCGGCTCCTCGGCGATCCGTACCTTGAACAGCCAACCCCCCTCGAACGGGGCCGTGTTCACCAGCGCCGGGTCGTCCACGACGTCCTGGTTGATCTCGGTGACCTCACCGGTGACCGGCGAGTACAGATCGCTGACCGACTTCGTCGACTCCAGCTCACCGCAGGTCTCGCCCGCGGTCACCGTGTCGCCGACCTCGGGGAGCTGTACGTACACGACGTCGCCGAGCGCGTTCGCCGCGTACTCGGTGATGCCGACCGTCGAGACGCCGTCCTCGGCGACCGACAGCCACTCGTGCTCCTTGCTGTAGCGCAGCTGCTGGGGGATGCTCATGGCCTGAATTCTCCTGTACGCGGGGGAAGGGTGATGAACGGGTTGTCGTGCGTGACGGGACCGCGGATACGACACGAGACACGACACGCGGATACGAGACGGCACACGGGAACGTACGCCACGTCGGCGTGCCGCCGAACCGCGGGCGGGACTACTTCTGGCGCTTGTAGAACGGCAACGCCACGACCTCGTACGGCTCGTGACTGCCCCTGATGTCCACGCCGACACCCGGCATGCCGGGCGCGGAGTGCGCGGCGTCGACGTACGCCATCGCGATCGGCTTACCGAGGGTCGGCGAGGGCGCACCGGAGGTGACCTCGCCGACGACCTTGCCGTCGGCGACGACCGCGTACCCGGCGCGCGGGACGCGGCGGCCCTCGGCGACCAGGCCGACGAGGACGCGCGGCGGGTTCTTCTCAGCGCGCTCGGCGGCCTCGGCGAGCGCCTCGCGCCCCACGAAGTCGCCCTCCTTCTCGAACTTCACGACCCGCCCAAGCCCCGCGTCGAAGGGGGTGAGCGAGGTCGACAGCTCATGCCCGTACAGCGGCATGCCCGCCTCCAGGCGCAGCGTGTCCCGGCAGGACAGGCCGCAGGGGATGAGGCCCGCCGAGGATCCCGCCTCGGTCAGCGCCTGCCACAACTTCTCCGCGTCGGCCGGGGCGACGAACAGCTCGAAGCCGTCCTCGCCCGTGTAGCCGGTCCGCGCGATCAGGGCCGGGACGCCGGCGACCGTGCCGGGCAGACCCGCGTAGTACTTCAGGCCGTCCAGATCGGCGTCGGTGAGCGACTTGAGGATGGTGGGGGACTCGGGGCCTTGGATCGCGAGCAGCGCGTACGCGTCACGGTCGTCGCGTACGACGGCGTCGAAACCCCCACGAGCAGCGGCGCGCTCGGTCAGGGCGTCAAGGACCACCTGGGAGTTGGAGGCGTTGGCCACCACCATGTACTCGGTCTCTCCGAGCCGGTACACGATCAGGTCGTCGAGGATGCCGCCGTCCTCGCGGCAGATCATGGTGTAGCGGGCGCGGCCGACCTTGACGCTGCCGAGGTTCCCGACCAGCGCGTAGTCGAGCAGCGCGGCGGCCTCCGGTCCGGTGACGGTGATCTCGCCCATGTGGGAGAGGTCGAAGAGACCGGCCTTCGTACGGACGGCCAGGTGCTCGTCGCGCTCGGAGCCGTACCGCAGCGGCATGTCCCAGCCGGCGAAGTCGGTCATCGTGGCGCCGAGCGAACGATGCAGGGCATCGAGGGCTGTGCGGCGTGGAATGGTGCTGCTCATCGGACGGGCTCCCAAGGCATGACGGCGAGGTCGTTCCTCCCCATCTGTCATCGGAACCTGAGAGGTTCGCCATGACCTGTACGGTCAGTGGCTTGCACCGTGGGTGGAGCCGCCGCCCTGACTACCAGGAGACGACCCGCTTTTCAGATGTGCCTCGCCCGCGCGGTAACGGGGCCTGAGAGATTCAAGGGAGGGACTTGCTCCTTCGGCGCCCGGACACCCGTACACCTTCGTGTACACGTACCCGGAACTCTCCCGCGCGGATTCAAACGGCCGGTATGCAGTTGGCGCGCACATCATCGCACGCATCGGTGCGGCACGGCAGGGGGGTCATTCACAGCGGGCCCACAGGCGTTCACAGTGATCTGTGACGGGCCTGTGGCAGGGCAAGAACGAAAACGGAAGGCTGCGCGCATTACCTTCTCTTTACACTCGACGGGGATGGGTCTCCCGACCCGATGGGGAGGACGAACAGCGTGAACAGGACCACGGCTTACGCGACCGGTGCCGCCGTCGCACTGCCCAAGCAGCCCGCTGTCCCGGCTGCCCCGGCCAGGGAGGCGTGCGGCCCGTTCCCGGCGCCCGTCGTCCGTGATCTACGGGAGCGGGCGGGACGCAGTCCGCACGGCCTGCGCTTCGGCGCGGCTGATCTCGTCGTCGTCACGGGCCTGCCGGGCAGCGGCAAGTCGACCCTGATGCGCCGCGCCGTGACGGGCGTACGCATCGACTCGCAGGACACCCGCGACCGCTGGGACCAGCGCCTGTCCCGGTTTTTGCCGTACGCGGTCTACCGCCCTCTCGTGCGTGCCGCGCACTACGCGGGCCTGCGCCGCGCCCTGCGCTCCGGCGAGGGCGTCGTCGTGCACGACTGCGGCACCCAGGCCTGGGTACGCAACTGGATCGCCCGCGAGGCCCGCCGCCGCGGCGGCACGCTGCATCTGCTGCTCCTCGACGTCCCGCCGGACACGGCCCTGGACGGCCAGCGCGAGCGCGGCCGCGGCGTCTCCCGGTACGCCTTCGCCCGGCACCGCGCCGCGGTCGCGCGGCTGTTGCGCTCCGTGGAGAAGGGCGACCTGCCGGAGGGCTGCGGTTCGGCGGTCCTCATCGACCGGTCGGCGGCGGATGTGCTGCGGCGGATCGACTTCGGTGACGGGCGCTCCGCTGGGTGAGGCGGTTCTCCGCTGCGGGTGCGTTGTGGCTGGTCGCTCCCCCACTCTCGACTCCGCTCGAGCGGGGGGACCCCCATCGCGGCGGAGCCGCAAATGTCACAGCCCCGCGCCCCTAAGAGGCCTGCGGCCTCCTTAGGGGCGCGGTAACGAACCGGAGCTCGGGCAGTCGCTCTGGTGGGCGCTAGGGTTTTCCGGCGCAGCGGTTGCTGTGCCAGCAGTGGTTTTCGAGCAGGTGGTAGAGGCAGATGGACTTCCCCGCACAGGCGCACCCTCATCCCCATGTCGGCTGGCCCGGCAACGAGTTGGAGGAGGTGCTCGCCGCGTCCCTGGGCGCCCCGGCGGGGGCGTCGGCTGGGGCGCGGATCGTGGAGGTCCTCGGCCGGAGCTTCCTCTGGGTGCCCCTGCCGAACGGCGGTGGCCCGCACAGCGGTCCGCTGGACCTGCCCGCGATGGAGCTCGACGGACAGGCGTACGTCCCGGTCTTCAGCTCGGAACAGCAGCTCCGGCAGATCGCCGGCGACCACATGTCGTACACGATCGCGCCCGCCGTCGAGTTCGCACGCGGACTGCCGCCGCAGGTGGGCATCGCGGTGAACCCGGAAGGCACGGTCGGCGTCCCGCTCCCTCCGCCCGCCGTTGCCGAACTGTGCCGAGCCGGCCGCACCGAACTGGACGGTCCCGCAGGCGGCGGCCGAGTCCGCCTGTACGAGCCCGACTGGCAGCACGACCCGGTGGACTTCCTCAACGCCGCAGCGACCGAGTTCGAAGCCACCGGCACCGTAAGAACGGCCCGCCGCTGCCTGGCAGCCATCGAAACAGCGGACCCGGTCCTGTTCATAGGCGTAGAACTGACCTCCTGGGACCCGGAAGCCCGAGCCCGCCCCCTGGACGCCCTGGGCAGAGCCCTAACCCGAGCCCCATCCCCCTGGCCGGTAAACCTGGTCTTCCTGGAAGCAGCAGTAGACCCAGTAACCACGTGGCTACGAGAACGGGTCCGCCCCTTCTACCAAGCCCCGCTATAGCGGGCGCCCCGTCGGGGGCGCCCGCTAGGGGCGCGGGGAACTGCGCGACAAGCCACAACGGACCCGCAGCCCGCAATCAACAAGGAGCCCCGAGCTCAAATCGGCACTTACAGCGGAGGCCAGCTCACAACGGTTCAGCCAGCGCAGCGCATAAGCTGGTTTCATATCCGAGTCAACTTCACGAAGGGGCGGTACAGGTGAGCGCCAGCGGCATCGCGGCCGGGCAGGTCGAGCACATGCTGCGCCAGGTCACGCCCGGGCGTTACGACGCCTACGAGGCGCTCCTGCGGGCGCTCGCGACCCCCGGCGGTGGCCAGATCTGGATGCTGCTCTGGCACGGCCAGGCCGGCTCACCGGACGCCCAGTACGGAAACATGGAGGTGGAGGGCTTCAGCTACGCGCCCTGTGTCACCTCCGCCCAGGAGCTCTCGGCCAGCGGCTGGAACCGTTCGTACGAAGTCGTCGACGGCCTCGATGTGGCCCGCACCCTCTACCCCGATCACTACGGCCTGTGGCTGAATCCGCACGCCCCCGGCGGCGGCGTCGGCGTCCCCTGGCTCGACCTGCGCCGTATCGCCACCGGGATGGAGCGGCAGCCCGCAGGCCCGCTCCGGATGGCCGAGCCGAGCATCGAACTCCCGCAGTTCTACGCCCTCCTCGCGCAGAACGCGCATCGCACCGCCGCCGTGCGCTCGCTGCGCCGCGCCTGGGTGCAGCCCGCGCTCGGGGCGCCGTATCTGGCCATCGGCCTCGATGTGTACGACACGAGTCCGCCCGCCGTGGACTCGGTGCGGGCGATGATGCAGCAGTCGATCAGCGCCGTACCGGAAGGGCTGCCGGTGTCGACCGTCGCGATGTCCGACGAGTACGACCCGGTGGCCATGTGGATGCGGGCCATGACGCGCCCGTTCTACGACCGCGAGGCCCACGCGGCCCCCGCACAGGCACCGGTGGCGGGCGGCTACGGCTACCCGGATTCTTACTGACCTCTTGTTCAGGCCCTCTGGTCCTGCCGGGCTCGTACTGCCACCCTCGTACTGACGCTCCGTCGGACTCTGCCCGGCCCCCGGCTGATCCCGGCTGACGCGGGCTCACCCCGCCGGACCTGCTCCGTTCGGCTTCTGTTCGACCTCGATTCGACTTCGCATCCGGTTCGGGTTTATTGTCCCGATCTACGCGGGTAAACGCGGCGTGTGACTCTTGAGTATCAACTGTCCCGCGTCCGCACCCCGTTGCATACCGTTCGGATAACGGAAAGTCCCAGACAGCATCACGTTTAGGCATCCATTCACCGCCAGGTCTGGCAACAGATCGCTGAACCGTTGAAGACTCCGGCTTCGGGGGTGTTCGCCCCTGTGTACGACGGACTGATCACGCCGCTTACAAGCGGCATGTGGGGGCCGGCTACAGCCGGTTGAGAGGGGTCGCTGCCACGATGACGGCACCATTGCACGAGCCGACCGCGGAAGCGGCCCCGAGTGCTGCCGAGGAGGCGGTGCTCGCCGGCTCCGCCGAGGGCAAAGCCGTACAGGGGCGTTCCCTCGGCCGGATCGCCTGGGAGCGCCTCAAGCGCGACAAGCTGGCCCTGACGGGCGGCGTCGTCGTGCTCGTACTGATCGCGATCGCACTGCTCGCACCGGTGATCACCAACCTGGTCGGGCAGGACCCCGAGACGCACCACGAGGACCTGATCGACCCTCTCTTCTCGACCCCCAAGGGCTCCTGGGGCGGCATCAGCGCGGACCACCCCTTCGGCGTCGAACCGGTCAACGGGCGCGACGTGTTCGCCCGGATCGTCTACGGCGCCCGGATCTCGCTCCTGGTCGGCTTCCTGTCCGCCCTCGTCGCGGTGGTGCTCGGCACGATCCTGGGTGTGCTCGCCGGCTACTTCGGCGGCTGGCTGGACGCGATCATCAGCCGTGTGATGGACGGTCTGCTGGCGTTCCCTCAGCTGCTCTTCATCATCGCGCTGGTCTCGGTGATGCCGAATCAGATGCTGGGCCTCACCGGCACGGGCGTGCGCATCTTCGTGATGATCCTGGTGATCGGCTTCTTCGGCTGGCCCTATGTCGGACGCGTGGTGCGCGGCCAGACGCTCTCGCTGCGTGAGCGCGAGTACGTCGAGGCCGCCCGCAGTCTCGGCGCCGGGCGGGTGTACATCCTGTTCAAGGAACTGCTGCCCAACCTCGTCGCGCCCATCATCGTGTACACGACGATGATGATCCCGACCAACATCCTCACCGAAGCGGCGCTCAGCTTCCTGGGCGTGGGCGTCAAGCCGCCCACCGCCTCCTGGGGCCAGATGCTCTCGAGCGCGATCGACTACTACGACTCGGACCCCATGTACATGGTGATCCCGGGTCTGGCGATCTTCATCACCGTCCTTGCCTTCAACCTATTCGGCGACGGCGTGCGCGACGCGCTGGATCCGAAGGGTTCCCGCTGAACTGCCGTACCCCCAGGGCCCGTCATCTGTCGGCGGGCCGCTACACACACGGAGGATCCGAGTGATTACCCAACGCACCAAAGGGCGGCGTAAAAAGGCCGTGGCCGCCGCAGCCTTGGCCGCTGCGCTGCTGGCCACGGCGGCGTGCGGCGGCGGCGGCACCGACGACGGCGGGGAAGGCGGCGCGGCCGGCTTCGACGCCGCGAACAACAAGGTCGCCCAGGCTTCCGAGGCCGCGAAGGGCGGCGAGCTGAAGTTCGCCGGCGTCCAGGACGCCGACTCGTGGGACACCACGCGCGGCTACTACGGCTTCATGTGGAACTTCTCCCGCTACTACAGCCGTCAGCTGGTGACCAACAAGACGGAGCCCGGTGCCAAGGGCGCCGAGGTCACCCCGGACCTCGCCACCAGCACGGCGAAGATCACCAACGACGGCAAGACGTACACGTACACGCTGCGTGACGGGATCACCTGGGAGGACGGCAAGCCGATCACCTCCAAGGACATCAAGTACGGCATCGAGCGTGTGTGGGCGCAGGACGTGCTGTCCGGCGGTCCGGTCTACCTGAGGGACGTCCTCGACCCGAAGGGCGAGTACAAGGGCCCGTACAAGGACACGTCCCCGGACAAGCTGGGTCTGAAGGCGATCGAGACGCCCGACGACAAGACCATCGTCTTCAACCTGCCCGCGGCGAACTCCGACTTCGAGGAGATGCTCGCGCTGACCTCGGCGTCCCCGGTCCGCCAGGACAAGGACACCAAGTCGAAGTACGGTCTGAAGCCGTTCTCGTCCGGCCCGTACAAGTTCCAGTCGTACACGCCGAACAAGAAGCTGGTCCTGGTCCGCAACGAGAACTGGAAGCAGGCCTCGGACCCGGTCCGCAAGGCGTACCCGGACAAGATCTCGCTGACGCTGTTCACCAACGCCAATGACATGGACCAGCGTCTGATCAACGGCGACTACCACCTGGACGTCAACCAGACCGGTATGTCCCCGCAGGGCCGCACCACCGCCCTGAAGGAGCACAAGGGCAACCTGGACAACCCGGTCTCCGGCTACATCCGGTACGCGGTCTTCCCGCAGACGGTCAAGCCGTTCGACAACATCCACTGCCGCAACGCCGTGATCTACGGCGCCGACCACGAGTCGCTGCAGACCGCGCGCGGTGGCCCGGTCGCCGGTGGCGACATCGGCACCAACATGCTGCCGCCGTCCGTGCCGGGCTCCGAGGGCCAGAAGTACGACCCGTTCGAGATGGCCGGTAAGAACAAGAAGGGCAACGCCGCCAAGGCCAAGGAAGAGCTGAAGGCCTGCGGTCAGCCCAACGGCTTCAAGACCACCATCGCGGTCCGCAACAACAAGCCGGTCGAGGTGGCCACCGCCGAGTCGCTGCAGGCGTCGCTGAAGAAGGTCGGCATCACCGCCGAGATCGACCAGTTCGACGGTGCGCAGACCACCGGCATCATCGGCAGCCCTGAGAACGTGAAGAAGAAGGGCTACGGCATCATCATCATGGGCTGGGGCCCGGACTTCCCGTCCGTCCAGGGCTACGGTCTGCCGCTGTGGCACAGCAAGTACATCCTGGAGAGCGGTAACAACAACTTCGCGATGATCGAGGACAAGACCATCGACGGACTCTTCGACCAGTACGTCAAGGAGCTCGACGACGCGAAGAAGGAAACCATCGCCACGGAGATCAACCACAAGGTGATGGAGGGCGGTTACTACCTGCCCTTCGTCTTCGAGAAGTTCATCAACTGGCGCTCCAGCGACCTGGCGAACGTGTACACGACCGACGGCTACAGCGGTATGTACGACTTCGTGAACCTGGGCCTCAAGAAGTAATTCCGACCGGCGCACCCGCCATACGGCACGAAAGGCAGGTGAAGGCCGGCGCGGCGTAACCCGTGGGCCACCGGAAGACCTCCGGTGGCCCACGGTCCGCCGCCGGGCCGAGAGCAGTGCTCGCATACCTCTTCAGGCGGCTCTTCGCCGCCGCAGTGATGCTGGTGGTCATCATTCTGGTGGTCTTCTGCATCTTCTTCCTCGTCCCCAGGTGGGCGGGTGTGGACCCGGCCACGATGTTCGTGGGCAAGCAGGCCGACCCGCAGGCCATCGAGGACGTGCGCCAGAAGCTCGGCCTCGCCGATCCGATCCTTGTGCAGGTCTGGGAGTTCTTCAAAGGCCTCTTCGCGGGTCGCACCTACGCGGCTGGCGGCGACGTAACGGAATGCGCGGCGCCGTGCTTCGGCTACTCCTTCAAGAACGAGCAGGCCATCTGGCCGGTGCTCACCGACCGCTTCCCGGTCACGCTGGCCCTCGCGCTCGGTGCCGCCGTTCTGTGGCTGCTGTTCGGTGTCGCGGCGGGCGTGCTCTCCGCGCTCAAGCGCGGCTCCCTGTGGGACCGCGGCGCGATGGTCGTCGCCCTAGCCGGCGTCTCGCTCCCCATCTACTTCACCGGCCTGCTGTCGCTGGCGATCTTCAGCTACGGACTCGGCTGGCTCGACGCCCAATACGTCCCGATCGAGGAGAGCTTCGGCGGCTGGCTGGGCGGCATGATCCTGCCCTGGATCACTCTCGCCTTCCTCTATGCGGCGATGTACGCCCGTATCACCAGAGCGACGATGCTGGAGATCATGGGCGAGGACTACATCCGTACCGCCCGGGCCAAGGGCCTGCGCGAGCCGGTCGTCATAGGCAAGCACGCCATGCGCTCCACCATGACGCCGATCCTGACCATGCTCGGCATGGACCTCGGCGCCCTGATCGGCGGCGCGATCCTGACCGAGACCACGTTCAGCCTGCCGGGCCTCGGCGCCGCCGTGCTCAAGGCGATCAGCGACAAGGACCTCCCGGTGATCCTGGGCGTCACGCTGATCACCTCGCTCGCGGTGATCGTCGCCAACCTCGTCGTGGACATCCTGTACGCCGTGATCGACCCCCGAGTGAGGCTCGCATGACCGAACTCAGCAAGAGCGGGTCGGCGCTGGGCGAGCCCGTGAAGGACTCGCCCGCCCCGACCGCCTTCCTCGAAGTCCGCGACCTGAAGGTGCACTTCCCGACCGACGACGGACTGGTCAAGTCCGTCGACGGGCTGAGCTTCTCGCTGGAGAAGGGCAAGACCCTCGGCATCGTGGGCGAGTCCGGCTCCGGCAAGTCGGTGACCTCGCTCGGCATCATGGGCCTGCACACCACCGGCCAGTACGGCAAGCGCAAGGCGCAGATCTCCGGCGAGATCTGGCTGGACGGCACGGAACTGCTCACCGCCGACCCCGACCACGTACGCAAACTGCGTGGCCGCGAGATGGCGATGATCTTCCAGGACCCGCTGTCGGCGCTGCACCCGTACTACACGATCGGTCACCAGATCGTGGAGGCGTACCGCATCCACAACGACGTCGACAAGAAGACCGCGCGGCGGCGCGCGATCGAGATGCTCGACCGCGTGGGCATCCCGCAGCCGGACAAGCGCGTCGACGGCTACCCGCACGAGTTCTCCGGCGGTATGCGCCAGCGCGCGATGATCGCGATGTCGCTGGTCAACAACCCCGAGCTGCTCATCGCGGACGAGCCGACGACCGCCCTGGACGTGACCGTCCAGGCGCAGATCCTCGACCTCATCCGGGATCTGCAGAAGGAGTTCGGCTCCGCGGTCATCATCATCACCCACGACCTGGGCGTCGTCGCCGAGCTCTCCGACGACCTCCTGGTGATGTACGGCGGGCGCTGCGTCGAGCGCGGCCCGGCCGAGAAGGTCTTCTACGAGCCCCGGCACCCCTACACCTGGGGCCTGCTGGGCTCGATGCCGCGCCTCGACCGCGAACAGCAGGAGCGGCTCATCCCGGTCAAGGGCTCACCGCCCTCGCTGATCAACATCCCGTCGGGCTGCGCCTTCAACCCGCGCTGCCCGTACGCGGACGTCCCCAAGGACAACGTCACCCGCACGGTCCGCCCCGAGCTGACCGAGGTCGGCAGCAAGCACTGGGCCGCCTGCCATATGACGCAGGAGCAGCGGGAGCGTATCTGGACCGAAGAGATTGCGCCCAAGCTGTGAGTGAGAAACCCGAGGACGCGGCAGTGACCACATCCGCACAGAGCGACGGCGCGGGCCCGAAGCCGGCCGCGGGGACGACCCTCACCAAGGACGCCGCCCCCGGCGAGACCCTGCTGAAGGTGACCGGGCTCCAGAAGCACTTCCCGATCCGCAAGGGCCTGCTCCAGCGGCAGGTCGGCGCGGTGCGGGCGGTCGACGGCATCGACTTCGAGGTCAAGTCCGGCGAAACGCTCGGCGTCGTCGGCGAATCGGGCTGCGGCAAGTCGACGATGGGCCGGCTGATCACCCGGCTGCTCGAACCGACCGCGGGCACCGTGGAGTTCGAGGGCAGGGACATCACGCACCTCGGGGTCGGCGGTATGCGCCCGATGCGCCGTGACGTCCAGATGATCTTCCAGGACCCGTACTCGTCGCTGAACCCGCGCCACACGATCGGCACCATCGTCGGGGCCCCCTTCAAGCTCCAGGGCGTCACGCCCGAGGGCGGCATCAAGAAGGAGGTCCAGCGGCTGCTGTCGGTGGTCGGCCTCAACCCCGAGCACTACAACCGCTATCCGCACGAGTTCTCCGGCGGCCAGCGCCAGCGCATCGGCATCGCCCGCGCGCTCGCGCTCAACCCGAAGCTGGTCGTGGCGGACGAGCCGGTCTCCGCCCTGGACGTGTCCATCCAGGCGCAGGTCGTGAACCTGCTGGACGACCTCCAGCAGGAGCTGGGCCTGACGTACGTGATCATCGCGCACGACCTGTCCGTCGTACGCCATGTCTCGGACCGTATCGCGGTGATGTACCTCGGCAAGATCGTGGAGCTCGCGGACCGCGACTCGCTCTACAAGGCGCCGATGCACCCGTACACCAAGGCGCTGATGTCGGCCGTGCCCATCCCTGACCCCCGGCGCCGGGCCGCCAAGAGCGAGCGCATCCTGCTCAAGGGCGATGTGCCCTCGCCGATCTCGCCGCCGAGCGGCTGCCGCTTCCACACCCGGTGCTGGAAGGCCACGGAGATCTGCACGACCAAGGAGCCGCCGCTCCTCGAGCTGAAGCCCGGTCAGCAGGTGGCCTGCCACCACCCGGAGAACTTCGAGGATCAGGCCCCGCAGGACACCGTTCTGCTGACCGCCGCGAAGGAAGCGGCGGCGCTGGTGGCCGACGAGGTGCTCGCGGAGTCGGCGGAGACGTCGGCTGCGGTCGCGGCGCAGGTGGGGGAGACGTCGGGCGAGGAGCCCGGGGATTCCGGTACCGCCAAGGACTCCGGTACCGCTAAGGACTCCGGTACCGCCAAGGATTCCGGGGCCTCCAAGGAGTAGCTTCCGCGGCATGACAGAAAACGGGAGAGCGCGTGCGCGCTCTCCCGTTTTCTGTGTGCGCGGGGAGATGTCACGTGGCTGAAATCTCAAAAGCTACTGCTTAGTAGTTAGTTGTTGTACCGTTCAGGCATGTCAGAAGCAGCTCTCGTACAGGCAGCGATCGGCGACAGCGAGTTCGACCGCGACACCGCGGTCGCGCGCCGCGCACCCGGCGTCTACGACATCGACCTGTCCGCCGGATGGACGATCATCAACGCCGTCAACGGCGGTTACCTGCTGGCCGTTCTGGGCCGCGCCCTCGCGGACGCCCTGCCGCACGGCGACCCGTTCAGCATCTCCGCGCACTACCTGACCGCGTCCGAACCGGGTCCGGCGGTCGTCCGCACGGATGTCGTACGCACCGGCCGCACCCTGTCGACGGGTCAGGCCTCCCTCTTCCAGTACGACGACGCCGGCCGGGAAGTCGAGCGGATCCGAGTCCTCGCCTCCTATGGTGACCTGGACGCGCTCCCCGACGACGTACGCACCTCGGCGAAGCCGCCTGCGATTCCGCCGCTGGACCAGTGCTTCGGGCCCGCCGACTCGCCCGCTCCCGTCCCCGGCAGCTCCGCCATCACCGACCGGCTGATGCTCAAGCTCGACCCCTCCACGCTGGGCTGGGCTCTTGGTTCGCCGTCCGGCAAGGGGGAGATGCGGGCCTGGTTCGGGCTCGCCGACGGCCGGGACGCCGACCCCTTCTCGCTGCTTCTCGCGGTCGACGCGCTGCCGCCGACCGCCTTCGAACTGGGCCTGTCCGGCTGGGTTCCGACCGTCGAGCTGACCGTGCACATCCGCTGCCGTCCGGCGCTGGGTCCGCTGCGGGTCTCGATCACGACGCGCAACCTCGCCGGCGGTTTCCTGGAGGAGGACGCCGAAGTCTGGGACAGCGCGGACCGGCTGGTGGCGCAGTCGCGACAGCTTGCGCGGGTCAGGCTCTGACCTATTGCAGGTAGGCCTGTTGCACGCAGGCCTGTTGAACGCAGGGCGGCGAAAGGGCGCGTACGGCAGCTTCGTACGCGCCCTTCGTGTGCGTCCTGCTGAGGGGATGTCACCCCAACCAGTGTCGGCGGCCGACCGCGATCAGGCGCATGCGGCGGGTCGCCACCCGGAGGACCTGGTCCTGCTCCTCGGGGGACGCGTCCAGGAGGTTGGACGCGGTCATCAGCATCTGGTCGACGTACAGGCCTGCGAGCATCAGCAGGTCGTCGTCGCTCCAGCCTGCCGACTCCGGGTGCTCGGCCAGTGCGGTCCTCACCTCCTCGGTGAAGCGGGCGAGTTGCTCTGCGATCGCGGCCCGGACTTTCTGGACCCCGCCATTCCGTTCGCGGGCGATAAAGCGGATGTGGGCTGGGTACTCGCGTACGTGACGGGCGATCAGCTCGACGGCGCGCTCGATACGTTCGTCGCCGTCGCCGGCCGCTGACACCGTGCCGGCGATCATCGTGTGCAGGCTGCCCAGCGCCTCCTCGACCAGGGCCACCCCGAGATCGGCCGTCGAGGGGAAGTGCCGGTAGAAGGCGGTCGGGGCGACGCCCACGGCCCTGGTGACCTCGCGCAACCCCAGACTGCTGAGGCTCTGCTCCTCCAGCAGAGTCAGCGCGGCGTCCAGGAACGCCTGTCTCGTCTTCTGCTTCTGGGCCTGACGGACGCCGAGGGTGTGACTCATGCCATGCAGTTAACAACTGTTCTCTGTGATTTGGAAAGTCATGGACGGGCTAGACTCGCTAGTCAGTGAACAGCTGTAACTACAAGCGTTCACCGAACAGTGGTCTTCATCCAGCAACGCATACGACCCCACGACCACGGGAGGCATCCCATGCTGTTCCTCGTCGCGGCACTTCTGCTGCTGGGCGTCGTCCTGGGCACCGTGGCCCACGCGCCGCTCCCCTTCACTCTGGTCGCCGCTGCGGTCATCGGCGCCTGGCTGGCCGTCTTCGCGGTCCGCGAGCGTCACTCGCGCCGTCGCGAGAACACCAATTGACCACGTCCCTACGCTTGTTGGGAGCAGACCCATGCAACTGACCACCGCCGCGCCCCAGCGCCGTAACGCCGTCCGTCGCGACGCCGATGGCATGGCCGTGGCGTCCTTCATCCTGGGACTCGTGGGCCTTCTGGTCTTCAACATCTTCCTGGGCCCCATCGCCATAGTCCTGGCATCCGTGGCCCTCTACCGCAACACCACCCGCCCCGGCCGCGCCTACCTGGGCCTGGGCCTCGGCATCGCCGACCTCCTGGTCCTGGCGGCCTTCATGTCGGTGGACAACACCTTGTCGTGGAGCCTCGGCGGCTGACGGACCGGCCCGGCGGAGCCAGGGAACAGCGGGCTCTAGAATTGGGCCACCATGGCATACCTCGACCACGCCGCGACCACCCCGATGCTCCCGGAGGCGGTCGAGGCAATGACCGCGCAGCTGAGCGTCACCGGCAACGCCTCGTCCCTGCACGCGGCCGGCCGCCGCGCGCGGCGAACCGTCGAGGAAGCCCGCGAAACCCTGGCGGCAGCCCTCGGCGCACGTCCCAGCGAGGTGGTCTTCACCTCCGGCGGCACCGAGGCCGACAACCTCGCGGTCAAGGGCCTGTACTGGTCCCGCCGCGACGCCGACCCGGCCCGTACCCGGGTCCTGGCCAGCCCTGTCGAGCACCACGCCGTCCTTGACGCCGTGCACTGGCTCGGCGAACACGAGGGCGCCACGGTCGAGTACCTCCCGGTCGATCCGTACGGCCGCGTCCACCCCGAAGCCCTGCGCGAGGCCATCGCCCGTAACCCCGACGATGTGGCCCTCGCCACGATCATGTGGGCGAACAACGAGATCGGCACGGTGCTGCCGGTCCGCGAACTGGCCGATGTCGCCGCCGAGTTCGACATCCCCCTGCATGCCGACGCCGTCCAGGCCTTCGGCCAGGTCCCCGTCGACTTCGCCGACTCCGGACTCGCCGCGATGACGGTCTCGGGCCACAAGATCGGCGGCCCGTACGGCATCGGCGCTCTGCTCCTCGGCCGCGAGTACAGTCCCGTGCCCGTCCTGCACGGTGGTGGCCAGGAGCGTCACGTCCGCTCCGGGACGCTGGACGTGCCCGCCGTCGCCGCGTTCGCGGTCGCCGGGCGAACCGCGGCCGAGCAGCGCGAGTGGTTCGCACGGGAGATTGGCGCGCTGCGGGACGACCTGGTCGACGCTGTACGCAAGGCCGTCCCCGACGCCATCCTCGGCGGCGACCCGGCGAGTGAGGGCCGACTGCCCGCGAACGCCCACTTCACGTTCCCCGGCTGCGAGGGCGACTCCCTGCTGCTGCTCCTGGACGCTCAGGGCATCGAGTGCTCCACCGGCTCGGCGTGCACGGCGGGCGTGGCCCAGCCCAGCCACGTCCTCCTCGCCACCGGCACCGACCCGGACCTGGCCCGCGGCACCCTCCGCTTCTCCCTCGGCCATACCTCCACGGACGCGGACGTGGAGGCGGTCGCCAAGGCGATCGGACCGGCGGTGGAGCGGGCCAGGACGGCGGGGCTCAGCTGACGAAGTACGTGTTGACGGAACGTGACGTGCCCTATGCCTGCGTGCTGCGCGCCTCCCGCACCATCCGCATGTACTTCTGCCAGTCCCAGCCGTCCCCAGGATCCGTATGGGTCGCCTGCGGCACCTCGACGTGCCCGAGGATGTGCTTCCGGTCCACGGGTATCTTGTGCCGCGCGCATATCCGGGCGGTCAGCCGTGCCGAAGCGCGGTACATCTCGTCCGTGAAGTCCTCCGGACGCTCCACGAAGCCCTCGTGCTCAATGCCGATGCTCCGCTCGTTGTAGTCGCGGTTGCCCGCGTGGTACGCCACGTCCAGCTCACGGATCATCTGGGCGACGTGCCCGTCCTTGCGGAAGATGTAGTGCGCCGCCGCGCCGTGGGACGGGTTCTGGAACACCTTCACCGCCGAGTCGAAGCTGCCCTGGGTGACATGGATGATGACCATGTCGATCGAGTAGTCCGCGGGCCGGTCCGCCATCCGCCAGTTCGCCGACGAGGCGGCGACCCACTGGGCGCCCGCGAAGTCGACCTCCCCCTCCTTCCGCGGCTTGCGCATGCCAGGGATCTTCCACATGTCCCGGGCCATCCCCTCGCGCATGGCGCCGTCCTGCGTCAACTGGTCCCAGCCCAGAACGGCCCCGCCCACGGCAGCCGCGGCCCCACCGACGATCAGCGCCCGCCGGCCGATGGGCCGCCCGTCCTCCTTCTCCCGGCGGTGTCTGCGAGGGGACTCCTGCCGAGGCTCCGGCAGAGACTCCTCCCGGGAGTCCGCAGCCCGCAGACCTGACCACTGATTCGTCCAGTCCTCTCCCATGAAAGGGCCAACGGATACCCGGGGGCCCCGGTTCCCGGGGACCCGTACCCTGGAAGGGTTATGACTGAGATCTCACAGCGCCCCCTCCGCGTACTCGCCGCCATGTCCGGCGGTGTGGACTCCGCCGTCGCCGCCGCCCGAGCCGCGGAAGCAGGCCACGACGTGACCGGTGTCCACCTCGCCCTTTCGGCGAACCCGCAATCGTTCCGCACGGGGGCGCGTGGCTGCTGCACCATCGAGGACTCGCGCGACGCCCGCCGCGCCGCAGACGTGATCGGTATCCCGTTCTACGTCTGGGACCTCGCCGAGCGTTTCCGGGAGGACGTGGTCGAGGACTTCGTCGCCGAGTACGAGGCCGGACGCACCCCGAACCCCTGCCTGCGCTGCAACGAGAAGATCAAGTTCGCGGCCCTGCTCGACAAGGCCCTCGCCCTGGGCTTCGACGCCGTCTGCACCGGTCACTACGCCAAGGTGATCGTGAACGACGACGGCACGCGCGAGCTGCACCGCGCCTCCGACATGGCCAAGGACCAGTCGTACGTCCTCGGAGTCCTCGACGATCGCCAGCTCGCGCACGCCCTCTTCCCGCTCGGCGACACGGTCACGACGAAGGACGAGATCCGCGCCGAGGCCGAGCGCCGGGGCCTGGCCGTCGCCAAGAAGCCGGACTCGCACGACATCTGCTTCATCGCCGACGGCGACACCCAGGGCTTTCTGGCGAACCGGCTGGGCAAGTCGGAGGGCGACATCGTCGACGAGTCGGGCGACAAGCTGGGCACCCACGACGGCGCGTACGGCTTCACCATCGGCCAGCGCAAGGGGCTCCGCATCGGCACACCCGCCCCCGACGGCAAGCCGCGCTACGTCCTCGACATCTCCCCGGTGAACAACACGGTGACCGTCGGCCCCGCGGCCTCCCTGGACGTCCGCGCCCTCACGGCGATCAAGCCCCGCTGGTGCGGCGCGGCCCCCACCGGCCCCGGCACGTACACGGCCCAACTCCGCGCCCACGGAGGCGAGACGACGGTCACGGCCGAACTCGTCGACGACTCCCTGGAAGTCACCTTCACCGAGCCCGTCCGCGGCGTCGCCCCCGGCCAGGCGATCGTCCTGTACGACGGCACGCGCGTGGTGGGCTCGGCGACGATCGCGACTACGGTGCGGGCGACGACTGCGGTTGCTTGATCGGCCTGGTCGGTATGGCCGGCCTGTGGGCCTTGTCGGTCAGATGACTTCTACTTCGTAGAAGCACACGTGGTTCTTGATCTCCGCGACCTCCGGCTTCGGGTCCGGGTAGGTCCAGACGAAGTCGGGGGCGCCGGGGAGCGACCAGTAGGACGCGTCGCCCTTGAAGGGGCAGTGCGTGTGGGTGTCCGAGGGCGTCAGCAATTCGGTGCGTACGTCCTCGATGGGCAGGTAATAGCGCACGGGGAAGCCTGTTTCGCGCAGCAGCAGTGGGCGTGTACTCTCCGCGAGCACCTGTCCGTCGTGCACCACGCGTACGTGCTCGGTGCCTTGCTCGATGGCGATGCGGTGGCCTGCGGTCATGTTCCGGCTCCTCGGGTGGGGGTCTCACCGGGTGCAGCGCATGCCGCCGGCGGATTCTTCCCCTGACGTCGTCCGATCGGGAGTCCCTATGGGAGCCACGCGACTGACCCGCTACCGCAAGAGCCTTGCCCATCAAGTGACTTACGCGCTGAAGCACCCGGAGAAGGTGCCCCCGTATGCCCGCCGGGCCGCGCGAGATGCCTGGCTGCGGCTCCGGTATCGCGACCACATCGCGTACTACCGGGCCGTGATGGCCTCCGACGCCGCGCGCAGCACAGAGGCTGCGGTGGGCCACAATCCGTCACGCGAGCGGTGGGAGCAGCTCGGGCGGATGCAGTTCGACTACCTGGTGAAGCACGGGCTGAAGCCGCAGCACAGGATGCTGGAGATCGGCTGCGGGAATCTGCGCGCCGGGCGGCTGTTCATCGACTACCTGGAGAGCGGCAACTACTACGGGCTCGACATCTCGCCGGACATCCTGATCGCGGCCCAGGACACCCTCGTACGCGAAGGCCTCCAGGACAAGCTGCCCCATCTGACGCTCACGGACGATCTGACCTTCGCCTTCCTGCCCGACGCGTCCTTCGACGTGGTGCACGCGCACAGTGTGTTCTCGCATTCGCCGCCGGACGTCATCGAACAGTGTCTGGCCAATGTGGGCCGCGTACTCGCGCCCGGCGGATGGTTCGACTTCACCTTCGACCGGACCGAGGGCCGCGAACACCAGGTGCTGCACGAGGACTTCTACTACCGCACCGAGACTTTGGTTCAACTGGCCGCGAAACACGGCCTTTCGGCCACGTTCATGGACGACTGGGAGAAGCTGCCGCACGGTCAGTCGAAGCTCCGCGTGACGGCGATGTCAGAGGCGGCCAGTACGGTGAAGTCGTGAATATCTGCGTCTTCCTCTCGGCTGCCGAACTCGACGAGCGCTATACGCGCCCCGCCCGCGAGTTCGCCGAACTCATCGGCAAGGGCGGGCATGCCCTGGTGTGGGGTGGTTCGGATGTCGGGCTCATGAAGGTCGTCGCCGACGGGGTGCAGGAGGCGGGTGGGCGGCTGATAGGGGTCTCCGTTGAGTTCCTGGCGGCCAGGACGCGGCCGGGGGCCGACGAGATGGTCGTGGCGCGCGACCTCGCGGAGCGGAAGAGACTGCTTCTGGAGAAGGCCGATGCGGTGGTGATCATGGTCGGCGGGACCGGCACGCTGGACGAGGCGACGGAGATCCTGGAGCTGAAGAAGCACGGCCACACCACCAAGCCGGTGGTGCTGCTGAACACGGCGGGCTTCTACGACGGCCTCAAGGAGCAGTTCCGGCGCATGGAGGACGAGGGCTTCCTGCCGGTGCCGCTGACCGACCTGGTGTTCTTCGCCGAGGAGCCGGTGGGAGCGCTGGCGTACCTGGAGGAGTCGCTAGGCCAGCAGTGATGCGAGCATGGCGGGCATGGCTACACATGTGATCACCGGGGCCGGTTCCGGTATCGGCGCGGCCGTCGCCCGCCGTCTCCATGCACGCGGGGACGAACTCGTGCTGCACGCGCGCGACGCGGGCCGGGCGAAGGAGCTGGCCGCAGAGTTCCCGGGGGCGAAGACCCTGGTCGGCGACCTCGCGGACCCGGACCGGCTCTCCTGGGCGTTCTCGCACCAGACGCTGCCCGACCGGATCGACTCGCTCATGCATAGCGCGGGCGTCATCGACCTGGGCACGGTCGGCGAGCTGACCCCCAAGACCTGGCGCCACCAGCTGAACGTCAACCTGATCGCGCCCGCCGAGCTGACCCGGCACTTCCTGCCCCAACTCCGTGCTGCCCAGGGGCATGTGATCTTCGTCAACTCTGGCTCCGGCCTCAACGCCGGCCGCGAATGGTCCGCGTACGCCGCCTCCAAGCACGGTCTGAGGGCCCTCGCCAACTCGTTGCGAGAGGAGGAGCACGCGAACGGCGTTCGCGTCACCTCGATCTACCCGGGCCGTACGGCCAGCCCCATGCAGGCCAAGGTCCACCAGCAGGAGGGCAAGGAGTACGACCCGTCGAAGTGGATCGACCCCGAGTCGGTGGCGACGACGATCCTGATGGCCCTGGACCTGCCTCGGGACGCGGAGGTCCACGACCTGACGGTGCGGCCGGGGCGCTGACCGCGACATCCGGATTCCGTACGCTGCCGTTGTGAGCGAAAACAGCGTGTTCAGGCCCGGTCCCGCGACCGGGATCGGGTCGATGCCGGGCCAGGACGCCCGGGAGGCCGCCAAGACCGTGACCGGGACCCTTGAGGGGCCGGAGACAGGGATGCCGTATCTGGCGGAGCTGCCCGCCCGTGGGCCCGGGGCCGACATGATCGGGCGTACCGCCGGGATGCTGGTCGAGCTGTACGCGCGCGTGGAGCCCAGCGGGTGGCGGATCGGGGACCGGCCGGGGCGGGACACCCGGCGGGCCAGGGCCTGGCTCCGTCAGGACCTCGACGCGCTGGAGGAGTTCACGCAGGGGTACGAGGGGCCGCTGAAGGTGCAGGCGGTGGGGCCCTGGACGCTCGCGTCGGCGCTGGAGCTGAAGAACGGCCAGGCGGCGTTGTCCGACGCCGGTGCGTGCCGGGATCTCGCCGGATCGCTCGCCGAGGGACTGCGCGCCCACCTCGAGGACGTACGGCGGCGGGTGCCCGGCGCCGAGATCGTGCTGCAACTCGACGAGCCCTCGCTCGTCTCCGTCCTGCGCGGTCAGGTGAAGACCGCGAGCGGCTACCGCACCCACCGGTCCGTGGACCGCCAGGTCGCCGAGAGCACGCTGCGGGACGTGGCCGGAGTGCAGGACGAGGGGCCCGTGGTCGTGCACACCTGCGCCCCCGATGTCCCGTTCGCCCTGCTGCGGCGGGCGGGGGTTTCCGCGATCTCCTTCGACTTCGGGCTCCTCACCGAGCGTGACGACGACGTGATCGGGGAAGCAGTGGAAGGGGGCACGAAGCTGTTCGCGGGCATCGTGCCGGGCACGGACGGCCCATTGTCAGACCCTGCCGGTAGCGTCATGGGTGTCAGGACGCTGTGGCGCAGGCTGGGGCTGAATCCGGGGCTTCTCGCGGAGTCGGTCACGGTCACTCCGACGTGCGGACTCGCGGGTGCTTCACCCGAGTACGCGCGCCGGGCGCTCGCCCACTGCGTCCAGGCGGCGAGATCCCTCGCGGACAACCCAGAGTAACGGGAGGACGACACGGTGGCCGGCGACAAGGACGCACAGACTGGCTCGACTGCGGGGCCCGTGCCCGCCGAGGCACGGGAGAAGCACGCCCAGCTCGCGGAGCAGATCGAGGAGCACCGCTTCCGGTACTACGTGAACGACGCGCCGGTCATCAGCGACGCGGACTTCGACCGGCTGCTGCGCTCCCTGGAGGCCCTGGAGGACGAATATCCCGAGCTGCGCACCCCCGATTCGCCGACCCAGAAGGTCGCGGGGGCGTACGAGACGGACTTCACGGCCGTCCAGCACCGCGAGCGCATGCTGTCGCTGGACAACGCCTTCGACGAGGCGGAGCTGGCGGCCTGGGCCGAGCGCGTCGCGAAGGAGGTCGGCACGTCTGACCACCACTTCCTGTGCGAGCTGAAGGTGGACGGCCTCGCGGTCAACCTCACCTATGAGCACGGCCGCCTGACCCGCGCGGCGACCCGCGGCGACGGCCGCACGGGCGAGGACATCACACCGAACGTCCGGACGATCGCCGAGATCCCCGACCGCCTGAGGGGCGACCGCATCCCCGATCTCGTGGAGATCCGCGGCGAGGTCTACTTCCCGATGGAGAAATTCCAGGAGCTCAACGCCCGCCTGGTGGAAGCCGGAGACAAGCCCTTCGCCAACCCGCGCAACGCCGCCGCGGGTTCACTGCGCCAGAAGGACCCCCGCGTCACCGCCACCCGCCCGCTGCACATGGTCGTGCACGGCATCGGCGCCAGAGAGGGCTTCGACGGACTCGACCGGCTCTCACAGGCGTACGACCTGCTGCGCGAATGGGGCCTGCCGACGACCCCGTACAGCAAGGTCGTCGACGACCTCGACGGCGTACGGGAGTTCATCGCGTACTACGGCGAGAACCGCCACTCCGTGCAGCACGAGATCGACGGTGTCGTCGTCAAGCTCGACGAGATCCCCCTCCAGGGCCGCCTCGGCTCGACCTCGCGCGCCCCGCGCTGGGCGATCGCGTGGAAGTACGCGCCGGAGGAGGTCAACACCAAGCTGGTCAACATCCGTGTGGGCGTGGGTCGCACGGGCCGTGTCACTCCGTATGCGCAGGTGGAGCCGGTCACCGTGGCGGGCTCCGAGGTCGAGTTCGCGACGCTGCACAACCAGGACGTGGTCAAGGCCAAGGGCGTCCTCATCGGCGACACGGTGGTGCTGCGCAAGGCCGGTGACGTCATCCCGGAGATCCTCGGCCCCGTCGCCGATCTGCGCGACGGCAGCGAGCGGGAGTTCGTGATGCCCGCCGAGTGCCCCGAGTGCGGCACACCGCTGCGGCCGATGAAGGAGGGCGACGTCGACCTGCGCTGCCCCAACGCGCGTACGTGCCCTGCCCAGTTGCGCGAGCGCCTCTTCTACCTCGCGGGACGCAAGGCGCTCGACATCGAGAACTTCGGATACGTCGCCGCCGCCGCGCTCACCAAGCCTCTGGAGCCGGCCGAGCCGCCGCTGAAGGACGAAGGCGACCTCTTCGACCTCACCATCGAGCAGTTGCTGCCCATCAAGGCATACGTCCTCGACCAGGACAGCGGCCTGCCGAAGCGGGACCCGGAGACCGGTGAGGAGAAAGAGGCCTGGGTCTTCGCCAACAAGGAGGGCGGGCCGCGGAAGAACGCGCTGGCGATGCTCGAGAACATCGAGGCCGCCAAGCAGCGCCCGCTCGCCCGTATCCTCACCGGCTTGTCGATCCGTCACGTCGGACCGGTCGCGGCCGAGGCGCTGGCCCGCGAGTTCCGCTCTGTCGACCGTATCGAGCAGGCCACGGAGGAGGAGCTGGCCGCCACCGAGGGAGTCGGCGCGATCATCGCGGCCTCCCTGAAAGAGTGGTTCGCGGTGGACTGGCACCAGGAAATACTGCGCAAGTGGCGGGCCGCCGGTGTCCGGATGGCGGAAGAGAGTTCGGGCGAGGACGAAGGACCGCGCCCGCTCGAAGGACTCACCGTCGTCGTCACCGGAACGCTCGAACACCACACACGGGACGTCGCGAAAGAGGAACTCCAGAGCCGGGGTGCGAAAGTGACCGGATCGGTTTCGAAGAAGACGTCTTTCGTGGTCGTAGGTGACAATCCTGGATCGAAGTACGACAAGGCAATGCAGCTCAAAGTGCCTGTTCTGAACGAGGACGGCTTTGCCGTTCTGCTCGAACAAGGGCCGGAAGCAGCCGCTGAAGTCGCACTTCCGATCGAGGAGTAGGGATTGAAGGCCACCCGTTCGGCGCATACCAGATGCATGCGGGTGGCCTGGTCGCATTCGGGCAACCGTAGACGACCGGTGCCCGTAGAAGCCTTCTGCGGCCTACTGTTGAGATGTGCGCCTGCCGTGCCCAGCTGCGGTTGGGGCATCTTCCGCTCGTCAAGAGCGGGGGAAGAGTTTTCAGACGCGGTGCCGTTGAGGGTGTGTCGGGCATCGGGCCGCGTGGCGTGGGCACCGCCGGCTGTGAGAGGGACGGGAATGGAACCGACCGAGAGCGCCGCCCCGGACTCACGGCTGCGCCCACGCTGGGTGACCGGCGTGCGGAGATGGGGGGCGTCCCTGGGGGCCGTCGGCCAGCGAGCCGTGGGCGGGCAGCGCAATGGAGTGGACGGGCAGGCGCCGGGCACGGACGCGCGTGGACAGGGGCGCGGGCAGGGCCAGATGAGTGCCGGCTCCGGGCGCGGGAACCCCGGCACCCGCTCCGGGCTCGGGAGCTCCAACACCCGCCCCGCACTTGGGATGCCGGGCCAGGGGAGCACGGGTTCCGGGCTGGGAGCATCCAGCCAGGGAAGCGCCGGTGCCGGACATGGGCTGCCGGGACATGAATCCGAGCGGCACACGTACTGGCCCACTCTGCCCACCGCGGTCGTCGCGGCGGCCGGGTTCGTGCTCGGCGCGGGCTTCTTCCGGGGACTATCGGGGCACCAGGCGCTCTTTCCGTCCGGCTCCGTCGGCTGGTCGCTCGCCGTGCTGGTCGGCATCATCGTCGGTCATCTCGTGGCGCTCGGCCGCGCCCGCTGGTGGGGCGGCACGGGCTCCGGCGCGGCCCTCACGCTCGCCGTCCTGCTGCTGTACGGCTGGGTGCCCGCGGGCATGGTCAGCCTCACCGTCGTCGTGCTCGTCGGCATAGCCCGCCGGCACCGCTGGCGGCAGGGCGTGCTGCAGGGCGCGGTGGACATCCTCGGCATCGGCGGCGGCGCGCTGGTGCTCGCCGTGTTCGGCCGGGTCCCGTCCGTGGAGGAGCCCTGGAACCCGGAGAGCTGGACCGTCTACACCGCGCCCGAGGTGGTGTTGGTGGCCGTCGCGTACCTCGCTGTGACGCGCGCGCTCCTCTGGTACCTCCATGCGCCCCGTGCCGGAGTGCCGACCGTCGCCCGCACCGCCCTGGTCAGACACGGGCTCGTGGCCGTGGCGCTGCTCGGTATCGCCCCGCTGATCTGCGTCGTCGCCATGTCCCTCCCCGTACTGCTGCCGCTCTTCGCGATCCCCCTGATCGCGCTCGACTTCAGTCTGTGGATTGCCCGCGCCCGCGCTGAGGAACAACTGCGCGACCCGCTCACCGGGCTGCCCAACCGTCAGTGGCTCCTCGAACGGACCTGGACGGCGCTCGAGGACGCCGAGCGGATCGGTGCGCGTTCCGCACTGATGCTGATCGACCTGGATCGATTCCGGTCCGTGAATGACACGCTGGGGCATCTTGCGGGGGACCGGCTGCTGTTGCAGATCGCGGATCGGCTGCGGCTGGCGTTGCCGCGCGGGGCGGAGGCCGCGCGGCTCGGCGGTGACGAGTTCGCCGTACTGCTGCCGGTGGCTGATTCGACGACGTCCGCGACCCGGGTGGCTCGTAACCTCGTCGGCGCGCTCGGTTCGCCGCTGGACCTCGACGGGCTGACGCTCGTACTGGAGGCCAGTGCCGGGCTCGCCGTCTTCCCCGATCACGCGCTGGACGCGGAGGGGCTGTTGCGGCGGGCGGATGTCGCGATGTACCAGGCGAAGCGGGACCGTACGGGCGTGGAGGTGTACGAGTCCAAGCGGGACTCCAACACCCCCGACCGACTCGGCCTGTTGGGGGATCTGCGCCGGGCGCTGGATTCCGGGGACGTCGAGCTGCACTACCAGCCGAAGGTCCGCTTCGACGGGCAGGTGGCCGGGCTCGAGGCGCTCGTACGGTGGGTGCATCCCGAGCGGGGGAAGGTGCCGCCGGACGAGTTCATAGCGATCGCCGAGTCGTCCGGGCTGATGCCGCACCTCACGGAGTACGTGCTGGAGACGGCGCTCGGGCAGGTGGCCCGCTGGCGGGCTCAAGGGCTTTATGTGCCCGTGGCGGTCAATGTGTCGCCGCGGGATGTGCACACGCCGGGGTTCGCGGGGTCGGTCGCCGCGCGGCTCGCACGGCACGGAGTCCCGGCGGGGGCCCTGCAGTTGGAGATCACCGAGCATGTGCTGCTCGAGGATCCGCACCGGGCCGCGGCCACGCTGGCCGCGCTGACCGGGCACGGCGTGAAGATGTCCCTCGACGACTTCGGCACCGGGTACTCCTCGCTGGTGCATCTGCGTCGGCTGCCCGTGAGCGAGCTGAAGATCGACCGGTCCTTCGTGGCCCGGCTGGCCATCGACACCGAGGACGCCGAAATCGTCCGCTGCACCGTCGATCTCGCTCACTCGCTGGGGCTTCTCGTCGTCGCCGAAGGCGTGGAGGATGACGAGACGTGGGAGCGGCTCCGGGACCTCGGATGCGATGCGGTTCAGGGGTGGCTGGTCGCCGCGGCGATGCCCGCGGAGGAGACGACCGCGTGGCTCCGCGCCCGCGGGTCCAGGGGTTGGCAGCGGCCTCGGGCCGCGCTGCCCGCAGCCGCGGCGGATGATCCGGGACGGGTCGTTTAGGGGACCCCTCAGGGGCACGGTGCTCCACAGGGCGGGAGGCAGAACGGAAACCCGGGCGCAGCCACCCGCACCGGCGCCATAGGATTGGCGCAAACCACACACACTCACCCCTGAGGATCGCTGCATGCCTGGCATCACGCGCGAGGAGGTCGCCCACCTCGCACGGCTGGCGCGTCTGGAGCTGAAGGACGAAGAGCTCGATCACTTCGCCGGTCAGCTCGACGACATCATCGGCGCGGTCGCCCGCGTCAGCGAGGTCGCCGACCAAGACGTACCGCCGACCTCCCACCCGCTGCCGCTGACGAACGTCATGCGCGCGGACGAGGTCCGTCCGTCGCTCACCCCCGAGCAGGCGCTGTCCGGCGCCCCTGCCCAGGAGCAGCAGCGTTTCAAGGTGCCGCAGATCCTGGGGGAGGAGTAACCCGACATGACGGACAGCAACGTCACCATCATCAAGCTCACCGCCGCCGAGATCGCCCAGAAGATCGCCGCCGGCGAGCTCACGGCCGTGCAGGTCACCGAGGCCCACCTGGCCCGTATCGAGGCCGTCGACGAGAAGGTGCACGCCTTCCTGCACATCGACCGGGAGGGCGCGCTCGCCCAGGCCCGTGCCGTCGACGAGAAGCGGGAGCGGGGGGAGAAGCTCGGTCCCCTCGCCGGCGTACCGCTCGCGCTCAAGGACATCTTCACCACCAAGGGGATCCCGACCACGGTCGGTTCGAAGATCCTCGAGGGCTGGATCCCGCCGTACGACGCGACCGTCACCCAGCGGCTGAAGGCCGCCGACGTCGTCATCCTCGGCAAGACCAACATGGACGAGTTCGCCATGGGGTCCAGCACCGAGAACAGCGCGTTCGGGCCGACCGGCAACCCGTGGGACCTGACGCGTATCCCCGGCGGCTCCGGCGGCGGGTCCTCCGCCGCTCTCGCCTCCTTCCAGGCGCCGCTCGCCATCGGCACCGACACCGGCGGCTCCATCCGCCAGCCCGCCGCCGTCACCGGCACGGTCGGCGTGAAGCCGACGTACGGCGGGGTGTCCCGGTACGGCATGGTGGCGTTCTCGTCCTCCCTCGACCAGGGCGGTCCCTGCGCCCGTACGGTCCTGGACGCGGCCCTCCTCCACGAGGTCATCGCCGGTCACGACCCCCTCGACTCGACCTCCATCGCCGCGCCCGTACCACCCGTCGTCGAGGCCGCCCGCAACGGCAGCGTCGAGGGTATGCGCGTAGGCGTCGTCAGGCAGTTCCGCGGCGAGGGCTACCAGGCCGGTGTCGTCCAGCGCTTCGACGAGTCGGTCTCCCTCCTCAAGGAACTGGGCGCCGAGATCGTCGAGCTGGACTGCCCGTCCTTCGACCTGGCGCTGTCCGCGTACTACCTGATCGCGCCGTCCGAGTGCTCCTCGAACCTCGCCCGCTTCGACGGCCTGCGCTACGGCCTGCGCACCGGCGACGACGGCAGCCGCTCCGCCGAGGACGTCACCTCCCTCACCCGTGAGGAAGGCTTCGGCGACGAGGTCAAGCGCCGCATCATGCTCGGCACGTACGCCCTGTCGAGCGGCTACTACGACGCGTACTACGGCAGCGCCCAGAAGGTCCGTACGCTCATCACCCGCGACTTCGAGAAGGCCTTCGAGCAGGTCGACGTGATCGTCTCGCCGACGACGCCGACCACCGCCTTCCCGATCGGTGAGCGCGCCGACGACCCGATGGCGATGTATCTCGCCGACCTGTGCACCATCCCGACCAACCTGGCGGGCAACGCCGCCATGTCGCTGCCCTGCGGCCTCGCGCCGGAGGACAACCTCCCGGTCGGTCTGCAGATCATCGCGCCCGCGATGCAGGACGACCGCCTTTACAAGGTGGGCGCCGCGGTCGAGGCCGCCTTCGTGGAAAGGTGGGGACACCCGCTGATCGAGGAGGCTCCGTCGCTGTGAGCAAGGCACTGTCGAAGGCCAAGGGCTTCAAGAAGTCGAAGTCCGGCACGTACCTGTCCATCGCCACGACCGCGTTCGGCGCGATCGGTGTCGCCAAGCAGATCAAGAAGGCGCGCGTCGAGAACGACACACTGCGGCTCGTCGACGCCGTGGTGACCGCCGCCGGCGTCGTCACCGGTCTCGCACTGCTCTACCGCGAGCTGAAGCGGCTGGGCGACGACGACGTCCTGCTGGGCTGAGAGGGAAGTTTCACCGTGACCACCACGATCGACCTGGTGTCGTACGAGGACGCGCTGGCGTCGTACGACCCCGTCATGGGCCTCGAGGTCCATGTCGAACTCGGCACCAAGACCAAGATGTTCTGCGGCTGTTCGACCGAACTGGGCGCCGAGCCGAACTCGCAGACCTGCCCGGTCTGCCTCGGCCTGCCCGGCTCCCTCCCGGTCATGAACGCGACCGGTGTCGAGTCCGCCATCAAGATCGGTCTCGCGCTGAACTGCGAGATCGCCGAATGGTGCCGTTTCGCCCGGAAGAACTACTTCTACCCGGACATGCCGAAGAACTTCCAGACCTCCCAGTACGACGAGCCGATCGCCTTCAACGGCTATCTGGACGTCCAGTTGGAGGACGGCGAGGTCTTCCGCGTGGAGATCGAGCGCGCCCACATGGAGGAGGACACCGGCAAGTCCACACACGTGGGCGGCGCGACGGGCCGTATCCACGGAGCCTCGCACTCCCTCCTCGACTACAACCGCGCCGGCATCCCGCTCATCGAGATCGTCACCAAGCCGATCGAGGGTGCGGGGGAGCGCGCTCCCGAGGTCGCCAAGGCGTACGTGGCCGAACTGCGCGAGCTCATCAAGGCGCTCGGTGTCTCCGACGCCCGCATGGAGATGGGGCAGATGCGCTGCGACGTGAACCTGTCGCTGCGCCCGAACGGCACCGAGAAGTTCGGTACGCGCTCCGAGACGAAGAACGTCAACTCGCTGCGGTCGGTGGAGCGGGCCTGCCGTTACGAGATCCAGCGCCACGCCGCCGTCCTGAGCAGCGGCGGCACGATCATCCAGGAGACCCGCCACTTCCACGAGGACACGGGCTCCACGACCTCCGGGCGCGTGAAGGAAGAGGCGGAGGACTACCGCTACTTCCCCGAGCCGGACCTCGTCCCCGTCGCTCCGACCCGCGAGTGGGTCGAGGAGTTGCGGGCGGGCCTGCCCGAGCTGCCTCGGGTACGCCGCAACCGGCTGCGTGAGGAGTGGGGGATCTCCGAGCACGACATGCAGTCGATCCTCAACGCGGGCGCGGTCGATCTGATCGCCGCCACGATCGAGGCGGGTGCCGACTCGGTCTCGGCCCGCAAGTGGTGGATGGGCGAACTGGCCCGGAACGCCAACGAGACGGGGCGCCCGATCGACGAACTGCCGATCACCCCCGAGCAGGTGGCCCGGGTGACCTCGCTGGTCAAGGAGGGCTCCCTCAACGACAAGCTGGCCCGTCAGGTCATCGAAGGCGTTCTCGCGGGCGAAGGCACCCCGGACGAGGTCGTCGAGAAGCGCGGCCTGAAGGTTGTCTCGGACGAGGGCGCCCTCACGACCGCCGTCGACGAGGCCATCGCGGGCAACCCGGCCATCGCGGACAAGATCCGCGGCGGCAAGGTGGCCGCGGCGGGCGCCCTGGTCGGCGCGGTCATGAAGGCCACGCGAGGGCAGGCCGACGCGGCGCGCGTCAAGGAACTGATCCTGCAGAAGCTGGGCGTCGAGGGCTGAGCTCTCGGGAGCGTGTCTGAACGCCGGTGGGGCTGGAGCACTCCAGCCCCACCGGCGTTCTGGCGTTCAGGGATCAGGCACCTCGCCGTCCAGGAAGGGCGCAGCCCAGGTCCCGTACTCCGGACCTTTTGCCTCTCGGCCCGTTCCGGTACTTCCGTCCGTCATCTGCCGTCACTACGGTCCCAGCCGGACTGTCAATGGGTCACTCGCGAACCATTGGTCTCGACTGGGAGGTCGGCCTTGTCATCCTCGTCACCCTCGTCAGCGTCACCGGAGATCACCCGCAGACGGCTCATGGCCCTCGGCGGCGGCGCGCTCGGCGCCGCCGTCATCGGCTCGTTCCTGCCGCCCTCCCTTCAGGAGGCGCTCGCGCAGGAACCGCCGAGCGGTGGTCTCGAGGCCGTCGAGCATGTGGTGATCCTGATGCAGGAGAACCGATCCTTCGACCACTACTTCGGCGCCCTGCGCGGCGTCCGCGGCTTCTCCGACCGCAACGCGATCCGTCTGCCCGAGGGGACGTCCGTCTTCGAGCAGCCGGACGGGTCGCGCTCCGTTCTGCCGTTCTCCGTGCGCGAGGCCGCCGAGGCACAGCAGAAGGACCTCCAGTACATCGGGGCGCTCGACCACTCCTGGACCGGCGGCGGCACCGCCTGGAACGACGGCTGGATGAACGGCTGGATCAAGGCCAAGACGCCCGCGACCATGGCGTACTACACCCGCGAGGACCTCCCGCTGCACTACGAGCTCGCCGACACCTTCACCGTCTGCGACGCCTACCACTCCTCGATCCACACCTCCACCAGCCCCAACCGCAACCATCTGTGGAGCGGCAAGACGGGCTACGAGGCGAACGGCGACCGGGCCGTCGACAACGACGCGTACGACGAGGGCACCCACCCCGGCTACGACTGGGGCACGTACGCCGAGCGCCTGGAAAAGGCGGGCGTGAGCTGGCAGACGTACACCGAGTGGGAGAACTTCACCGACAACCAGGTCGAGTTCTTCACCTCCTTCAAGGCGATCGCCCGCAAGGTGCTGGCCGAGACCGAGTTCACGTACCTGGAGGCCTTCTACGCGAAGGTCCGGGACGCCGCCGACGCGACCGAGCGTGAGCGGCTGCTGGCCGTCCTGGAGGAGGGGGTCGGCACGCTGAGTGCCGAGGAGCGGTCGCTGTTCGAGCGCGGGCTGCGGCGGGTGCCCACGGGCAAGCTGGCGGAAGCGTTCGCCAAGGACGTGGCGGACGGGAAGCTCGCCAAGGTGACCTACCTGGTGCCCTCGGCCGTCGACTCCGAGCACCCCTCCGTGTCCTCGCCCGTCCACAGCGCGACCATCGTCTACAAGGTCCTCGACGCGCTCGCCTCGCATCCCGAGGTCTGGCGGCGCACGGCCGTGTTCATCAACTACGACGAGAACGACGGGTTCTTCGATCACGTTCCCCCGCCCGTCCCGGCCGCCGGGAACGAGGAGGAGTACTTCAAGGACCTGCCCACCGGACTCGGTCCGCGCGTCCCGATGCTGGTCGTCTCGCCCTGGACCGTCGGCGGCTTCGTCTGCTCTGAGGTCTTCGATCACACCTCTGTGGTCCGCTTCCTGGAGAAGCTGACCGGCGTGAGCGAGCCCAACATCGGCGCGTGGCGGCGCCAGGTCACCGGCGATCTCACCGGCGCCTTCGACTTCAGCCGCGGCCACCCGCAGCCGGAGGCCGAACAGCCCGGCGCCATCCCGCCGTTCACCGGCCGCTGGAACCCCCAGCCGCCCGCGCAACAGTCGATGCCCCAGCAGGAGCCCGGCACCCGCCCGGCGCGCCCGCTGCCGTACCAGCCCGACGCGCACGCGCGCGTGCAGGACGAAAAGGTGCAGGTACGGCTGGTCAACGCCGACCACTCCAGCGCGCACTTCGCGCTCTATCCGTACGCCGGCGAGTTCAAGAACCCGCAGCACCAGGACGTCGAGCGGGAGGGCGCCTGGGAGGTGCCGGTGCGGGGGACCTCGTACGACTTCACCGTGACCGGGCCGAACGGCTTCCGGCGCGAGTTCGCGGGAGACACCCGCGCGCGTGCCGAGCTCGCCTCCGCCGTCGATGCGGGCGCGCGTGCCCTGCGCCTCACGCTCCGCAACACCGGAAGCAGGCCGCTGACCTTCACCGTCCGGCAACTCGGTTACGCCGAAGCCGCGGCCGGAGACCGGAAGTTCACCGTGCAGCCGGGCCGGGCGGTCGCCTTCGCGCACGCCACACGGGACGCCCACGGCTGGTACGACGTGGAGGTGACCGCGGCCGGGGACGCCGCCTTCCGGAGGCGGCTGATGGGGCATATCGAGAACGGGCGCGCGAGCGTGTCCGGCTGAGATACGCGACTGCTTGCCGCTGAAACGCGCGAGCGTATCCGGCGGCGATTCGCCGCGTGGGGCGGACGCCGGGAAATGCGAGCGGGTTCACATAAGCGTGCTGTGAACTCGCTCGCATTCCTGTGAGTAAGTCCACGAAAACGGCTAACGATCTCTACGGCCTGCAAGAGTTGTCCACGTATTGCTCATGTGTTCTTTGCTCGGCGGTTCCCGGTAAAGATCCACAGTCCCCACCCCCACTGGGAGCTCGTTCGTGGCAGCACTCGCACGCTGGTGTGTCCGGCACCGCCTTCTTGTCGTTCTGTTCTGGGTCCTGGCGCTCGGCGGTACAACCGTCGCCGCAATGGCCGCCGGATCCGCCTACTCGAACGACTACAAGGTGCCCGGCACGGAATCCGGCCAGGCGGCCCAGCTGCTGAAGAAGAGCTTCCCGGACATGGGCGGGGACAGCGACACCATCGTCTGGCACACCGCGTCCGACGCGGGTTCCGTACGCGCCGCCGACGTCGAGCAGACGATGAAGGGCACCCTCGACAAGATCGAGGAACTGCCCGGCGTGGCCTCCGTGACCGACCCGTACGACAGCCAGGCCGCCGGGCGGATCAGCGCCGATGGGCACACCGCCTACGCCTCGGTCACCTTCGACGAGCAGTCCAAGGACATCGACAAGGCCCACGTCCAGGCGGTCGTGGACACCGCCAAGGACGCCGAGGCGGACGGCCTCCGGGTCGAGCTGGGCGGTAACGCCATCGGGCTCACCGAGTCCTCGGGCGGCCATATCGCCGAGGTCGTCGGCGTGGTCGTCGCCGCCGTGGTCCTCTTCCTCGCCTTCGGCTCGCTCGCCGCCTCGCTGCTGCCGATCGCCACGGCCCTGGTGAGCGTCGGCACGGCGTATGCGGGCATCGTGCTGCTCGGCCACTTCATGACCGTCGCCGACTTCGCGCCGATGCTCGGCATGCTGGTCGGCCTCGGCGTCGGCATCGACTACGCGCTGTTCATCGTGACCAGACACCGGCGCGGGCTGAAGCGCGGGCTGCCGGTCGAGGAGGCCGCGCGGAACGCGGTGGCCACCACCGGACGCGCGGTCGTCTTCGCGGGCGCAACCGTGTGCATAGCCCTGCTCGGCATGCTCATCCTGCGGCTCAGCTTCCTCAACGGCGTCGCGATCGCCGCATCCCTGACCGTGTTGCTCACGGTCGCCGCCTCAGTGACCCTGCTGCCCTCGCTGCTCTCCTTCATCGGCATGCGCGCCCTCAGCGGCCGCGAGCGCCGGCACCTGGACGAGCACGGTCCTGAGCCGGAGATCCCCACCGGGCTCGCGGCCCGCTGGTCCGCCTTCGTCGAGCGGCACCCCAAGCTGCTCGGAGTCGTCGCCCTCGCCGTCATGACCGTGCTGGCGCTGCCCACCCTCGGCCTGCACCTCGGCACCTCGGACCAGGGCAACAACCCGGAGACCGCCACCACCCGCCAGGCATACGACCTGCTGGCCGACGGCTTCGGCCCCGGCGTCAACGGCCCGCTGACCCTCGTCACCGAGGTCGACGGCGGCCAGGACCGGCTGGCCCTGGACAACCTCGACGAAACGCTCCGGTCCACCGAAGGTGTCGCCTCGGTGACCCCGGTGACGTACGACCAGGGCGGCGACACCGCGTACCTCACCGTCATCCCGGAGTCCTCGCCGCAGTCCGAGAAGACCAGCGATCTCGTCGACCGGCTGCGTACCGACGTGCTGCCGCGGGCCGAGGCGGACACCTCGCTCGATCTGCACGTCGGTGGTGTCACGGCCGGCTATGACGACTTCGCCGAGGTCATCATCGGCAAGCTGCCCCTCTTCGTGGGCGTCGTGATCGCTCTCGGCTGCCTCCTGCTGCTGCTCGCATTCCGCTCCATCGGCATACCCCTGAAGGCCGCCGCGATGAATGTCGCGGCCGTCGCCGCCGCCTTCGGCGTCGTCATCGCGATCTTCCAGTGGGGCTGGGGAAGTGAACTGCTGGGCCTCGGCAGCGCGGGCCCGATCGAACCCTTCCTGCCCGTGATCATGGTGTCCGTGCTCTTCGGGCTCTCCATGGACTACCAGGTCTTCCTGGTCAGCCGGATGTACGAGGAATGGCTGGAGACAGGCGACAATCGGCGAGCCGTCCGCGTCGGCCTCGCCGAGACCAGCCGGGTGATCAACTCCGCCGCCGTGATCATGATCTCGGTCTTCCTCGCCTTCGTACTCAGCGGCGACCGCGTCATCGCGATGTTCGGCATCGCGCTCGCCGCCGCGGTCGCGCTCGACGCCTTCGTCCTGCGTACGCTCCTGGTGCCCGCCCTGATGCACATGCTCGGCGGCGCCAACTGGTGGCTGCCACGCTGGCTCGACCGCCGTCTGCCGCGCATCAGCATCGAGCCGCCCGACTCCAGCCCTGCCATCCCCTCCCATGCGACGATTCCGGCTGCGCGCGACGGTGCGCTGATGGACGTACTCGTGAAGGAGCGGCAGCAGGATGTACGCGATATCCCTGGGTGAGGACGGCGCCGAACTGCGCCCCCTGGAGCCGTGGCACGCCGAGGAGTTCCTGGCGCACCTGGAGCGGGGACGAGAGTTCATCGGGCAGCACATCCCCTTCGGGGCGAACGCCACGGATGCCGGCTCCGCGCGCGAACTCCTCCAGTCGTACGCCGACAAGCGCGCCGCCGACACCGGCAGCCTGCACGGCGTGTGGCTGGACGGGAAGCTCGTCGGCGGTGTGCTGTTCCTGCACTTCGACGCCGAGCTGGGCACCTGCGAGGTCGGCTGCTGGCTTGAGCCGGCCGGCGCGGGACGTGGGCTCGTCACCCGCGCCATGCGGATCCTCATCGACTGGGCGGTCGACGAGCGCGGCATCCACCGGGTCGAGTGGCAGGCGTCCACCGCCAACGAACCGAGCATCAACGTGGCGCGACGGCTGGGCATGAGCCGCGACGGCGTGCTCCGGGAGAGCTACCCCTACAGGGGCGTGCGCCAGAACCTCGAGGTGTGGTCCGTGCTCGCGCCGGAATGGCGTGACGCACGCGCGCGTGCAGCTCGCGACGATCACTAAGACGCCTCAAGACACCTTGGCGATCATTAAGACACTTCTCAGACAGCGTCCGTACGGTGCGGGGCATGGGATCCAAGACAGTTGACGAGGCCGGCACCCACACCGGCACCGACGCAAAGCGCGACGAGGAGGACGTGCAGCTCACGAAGGACGGCGACACGGCCGCGGACCAGGCCGACGCCGAGGTGTACCAGGACGACGAGCAGGAACACCCGGACTCGGGTGACGGCACGAGTGTGGCCGCCGGAGGCTCCGGTGTGGGCCAGGGTGCCGCCGCCGTCGTCTCCGCCGGGCTCGGCATCGTGTCGCTGACCGGCAGCTGGGTCGGCACGGTGGCCTCCGCGCGACAGGAGATCACCGGCCAGCTGGAGATGCAGGCCGCGGGCAACGCGAGCGTCGCCACGCAGCTCCAGGCGCTCTACGGCGATGCCTGGCAGGCCACCGCTCTGTGGGGCGGGCTCTTCGCGGTGGCCGCACTGATCGTCGGCGTCGTGGTGCTGGTGCGACCCGCGTTCGGGAACCCCGACCGGGTGCAGGCCCCGTGGATCAAGTCGGTCGCCTGGGCGGGCGTCTCTCTCGGCGTCATCGGTCTGTTGCTGGCCGCCCTCAAGTACTCCGACGTCCTGCTCTCCGTGCCCTCCGCCGGCTGAACCGCCCACCGGGAAGCAGTCTGGAAAACCGCACGTCCTGAGGGGCCTTAGGTCCGCCGCGAGCTTCTTACGGCGGACCTAAGGCCCCTCCCGTGCGCAAGATGCGGAACTCTCCCGATGTGACGGACCCCCCTGGGAGACGAAGGTTGAGGCATCGCACAAAGCGAGGCCCGAAACCGACTTCTTCAAGAGGGGTACGAGATGTTCGCGTACGAGCTCCAGCAGATCCGCTCCGCCGAGATGATCCGCGAGGCCGACAACTACCGGATGGTGCGCGAGGCCATCCGCGCCCGCCGCGCCGCCCGCCGATCGGCGAAGGACGACACCGAAGGGCAGGTGAATCGCCGGCCATATCCACGCCGCCACCGCTTCGCACGCGCGGCGTGATCGCGGCGTGATGGCGACCGGGGAAGGCGCCAAGAGCGCCGGAAGTGCGACCGGAAGTGCCAGCGGTGCCGGGAGTCCGGGGGGACTCCCGGCACCGCGCCGTACGGAGCTGCCGCCGCGCCATGCAGGGCAGTTGGGGACCGGCGGGGCGCCGGCGCCGGGGGACAGGCGGGCGCCGTTAATCGCTGCAGCGTTGTCAGACCCCTGTGCGATGCTCGGCGTTGTGGAGACCAGGTCCGTCAGTCCGGTTTTCGTCGGTCGCGCCGACGAGTTGGACGTGCTGAACGACGCGCTCGCCCGCGCCGCCGCGGGCGAGCCACAGGCGTTGCTGGTCGGCGGTGAGGCGGGCGTCGGGAAGACGCGGCTGATCGAGGAGTTCGCCGGTGCGGCCGACCGTCAGGGCGCTGTCGTGGTGCTCGGCGGCTGTGTCGAAATCGGCGCCGACGGGCTGCCGTTCGCCCCCTTCTCCACCGCCCTGCGCGCTCTGCGCCGCCAACTGCCCGACGAGCTGGCCGCCGCGGCGGCCGGGCAGGAGGAGGAGCTGGCCCGGCTGCTGCCCGAGCTGGGCGACACCTCGCGCGGGCGGCACGACGAGGAGGGCATGGCCCGCCTCTTCGAACTCACCGTCCGTCTCCTGGAGCGCGTCGCCGCCGAGCGCACGGTGGTCGTCCTCCTGGAAGACCTGCACTGGGCCGACGCCTCGACCCGCCATCTCCTCGCCTACCTCTTCCGTACGCTCCGCAGCGGCCGCCTCGCCGTCATCGCCACCTATCGCGCCGACGACGTCCACCGCCGTCATCCGCTGCGCCCGCTGCTGGCCGAGCTGGACCGGCTGCGCACGGTCCGCCGTATCGAACTCGGCCGCTTCAGCCGCGCCGAAGTCCGCCGACAGATCGCCGGAATCCTCGCCTCCGAGCCCGCCCCCGCCCTGGTCGACGAGATCTTCGAGCGCTCCGACGGCAACGCGTTCTTCGTCGAGGAACTCGCCGTGGCAGCGAACGAGGGCTGCCGCACCGGCCTCACCGACTCCCTCCGGGACCTGCTCCTGGTCCGGGTCGAGAGCCTGCCCGAGAGTTCCCAGCGGGTCGCCCGGATCGTCGCCGAGGGCGGCTCCACCGTCGAGTACGGACTGCTTGCCGCCGTGGCGCAGCTCTCCGAGGACGATCTCATCGAGGCGCTGCGGGCCGCCGTGGGCGCCAACCTCCTGCTCGCGACACCCGACGGGGACGGCTACCGCTTCCGCCACTCCCTGGTGCGCGAGGCCGTGGCCGACGACCTGCTGCCCGGCGAGCGCTCCCGCCTCAACCGGCGATACGCCGAAGCGCTGGAGGCCGACCCGACGCTCGTACCGGCCGATGAGCGCGCCGCACGCCTGGCCAGCTACTGGTATCACGCGAACGACGCGGCCAAGGCCCTGCCCGCCGTCCTCGAAGCCTCCGTGGCAGCCCGCCGCCGGCACGCCCACTCGGAGCAACTGCGGCTCCTGGAGCGGGCGATGGAGCTGTGGGACTCCGCCCCCGACGCCGTGCGGGCCGAGTTGCGCCCCGTCGACTACACCGAGGCCTATCCGCCCTGCGGCTGCGCCCCGTCTCCTGCGTGCGGCTGCGACCCGGGGAACCAGCCGCTGACCTATCTCGACCTGATGGCCGAGGCGGCCGTCGCGGGCCGGTACTGCGGGGAGCGCGAGCGCGCTCTGAAGATCACCAAGCGGGCCCTTCACCTCCTGGAGGGCGGAGACGAGGCCCTGCGCGCTGCTTGGTTCTGGACCCAGCGTTCCCGACTGGTGCAGGCACTGGGCCGCGGCGACGGCTGGAAGGAACTCGGCACAGCCGAGGAGCTGGTGAGAGGTCTGCCGCCTTCGGAGGTGCACGCCGAGGTCCTGACGTCCGTCGCCAACTGGTCCATGCTCCACACCCCGGGGCCCGATGCCCTGACGGACGCCGAACGTGCCGTGGAGTACGCACGCATGGTGGGCGCCCGCGAGATCGAGCTGAATGCGCGCCTCACTCTCGGCGGCCTCATGGTCGAATCGGGCGATATCGAGGCGGGTCTCGCCGAGTTGTACGAGGTCCGGAGACAGTCGGTCGAGATCGGGGCCGCCCGGGAGGTGGGCCGCAGTCATGTGAACCTGCCGTCCATTCTGGAAGGCATCGGCCGCTCCGAGGAGGCCGTCGGCATCCTGCGGGACGGTCTTGAACTCACTCGCAGAATGGGTTTGTTGGAGTCGGAGTCCTGGGTGTGGGACAACCTCTCGGAGTCTCTCTACTCGCTGGGCCAGTGGGACGAGGCCAGTGAGGCCGCGACGCATGCACAGCACGCCCTCCCGAGCGCCAAGCCGCGCGGCGGCTCCTTCCTGCGCCTCGTCGACATCGCGCTCGCCCGCGGGCATCTCGCAGAGGCGGGCCGCCACCTGGCCGCCGCCCGCGACGCATACGGCACCCATGACCCCATGCCGCAGAACTCCTTGCCGCTGGCCCGGCTCACCCTCACTCTCGCCGCCGCCCAGGGCCGCCTCCCCGACGCCCGCGCCGAACTCGACCGCGCGCTGGAAACCGGCCTGCCACCCGGCACCCAGCGCTACGGCTGGCCGCTGCTCCTCGCCGCCGCCACCGCGGAGGCCGACGCCCGCGGTCTGCCCGCCGCCGAGCAGGGCCGCGTCAAGCACATCGAGCGCATACGTGAGCACGCCAAGCCACTCGCCACGAACGTGCCGCTCTGGCATGCGTACGAGCGCTGGGTGCGCGCCGAACTGCTGCGCGCCGAAGGCAGGGACACCCCGGCCGACTGGTCCGCCGCCGTCACCGCCTTCGAGTCACTTGAGCGCCCCTACGACCTGGCCCGCGTCCGCCACCGCCTCGCCGAGTCCCTGCTGGCCTCCGGCCCGGGCGACGACGACGCCCGCGACCGCGCCACTGAGCTTCTGCGCCTGGCCGGAGCCGTCGCCGACCACCTCCGTGCCCGCCCGCTCACCGAGTCCATCGCCCTGCTCGCCCAACGCGCCCGCCTCACCTTGACGCACACCCCGGGGACCCCGGAGCGGTCAGCCCTCACCCCCGCCGACCCGGCCGAGGCGCTCGGCCTCACCAGCCGCGAGCGCGACGTCCTGCGCCTGGTCGCCGCGGGCCGCAGCAACCGCCGCATCGCCGAGGAACTCTTCATCTCCCCGAAGACCGCCAGCGTCCACGTCTCCAACATCCTCGCCAAGCTGAACGTCTCCGGCCGCGGCGAGGCAGCGGCCCTGGCCCACCGGCTACGGCTGTTCCCGTCCGAGACACCCGCTGCTGAAGCGGCCGGCTGAGGCCTAGGCTGTAAGGACCCCGGGCCGAGGGAGGCGCCGTGTTCAACATGTTCGAGGAACTGTTCGCCCCCGGCCGCAAGCACACCCAGGACGAGCGCAACCGTCTCGAGATGACCCGCGAGGACGCCGGGGACAGCGACCCGGGGCGGGGGCCGATAGACCTCACGTCCGGCAAGGTCGTCGTACGGCTGCCTGGTCAGGCTCCCGCGGAATCAGACGCCGGCGTGCCCGCGGAATCGGACGCTGAGGCGCCCGCGAAGCCGGAAGCCGGGGTGCCCGCGGACCCAGACGCCGGGCAGCGCACGGAATCAGACGCCGGGGTGCCCACGGAGCCGGATGCTGGGTCGCCCGCGAAGCCGGAGGCCGGAGTGCCCACGGAACCAGATGTCCGGGGGCGCACGGAACTGGACGCCGGGGCGCCCGCGAAGCCGGACCCCGGCGGGGACTGAAGGTCCACCCGGAGCTCCTGAGCTACTGCCACCCCCGGCTACGTCACCTCCAGCTCAAGAATCTTGTCGTCCCCGTCCTCCGGGGTACCCCGGCCGTCCGTTTCGCTGGTGACCAGCCACAGCTTGTTCTCGCCCGCCGAGACCACCGTGCGCAGGCGGCCGTGTTCTTCCTCCAGGAAGGCCTGGGGGTCGGCTGCCCTCTCCGTGCCGTTCAGGGGGATGCGCCACAGGCGCTTGCCGCGCAGGCCCGCCATCCAGATGGAGCCCTCCGCGTAGGCGATACCGCTGGGGGAGGCCTCGGCCACGCCCCACTGGGCGATCGGGTTGTGGTACTGGGAGTCGTCGGACTCGCCCTCGGCGTCCGGCCAGCCGTAGTTGTCGCCCGGCTCGATGTGGTTCAGCTCGTCCCAGGTCTGCTGGCCGAACTCGGAGGCCCACAGGCGCTTTTCGGAGTCCCAGGCCAGGCCCTGCACATTGCGGTGGCCGTACGAGTAGACGGCGTTGTCGAAGGGGTTGCCCGGCGCCGGCTCGCCGTCCGGGGTCAGGCGGAGGATCTTGCCGCCCGGGGAGTCCTTGTCCTGGGCCAGGTCAGGTTCGTACCGCTCGCCCGTGCCGGCGTAGAGCATCTTGTCCGGGCCGAAGGCGATCCGCCCGCCGTTGTGATTCGTGCCCTTCGGGATGCCCCTGAACACCGTGTCGGGAGCGCCCAGTTGCTCACCCGCCGGCTTCTCCGCGTCGTACAGCATGCGCACGATGCGGTTGTCGGACGCCGAGGTGAAGTACGCGTAGACCATGCGGTCCGAGGCGTACTCCGGTGAGAGGGCGAGCCCCATCAGGCCACCCTCGCCGGCGGCGGCGACGCCCGGCACCGTGCCCACCTCGGTCTTCTTGCCGCTCTTTGTGTCGACCCGGGTGATCGTCCCCTCGTCGCGCGAGGACACCAACAGGTCGCCTTCGGGCAGAGGCGCGAGGCCCCACGGCGTGTTCAGACCCTCGGCGACGGTCCGCACGACCTTCACGGAGCCCTTCGCGGGCGGCGCCTCACCAGTCGCCTGCCCGCCGGGGGAGGACCCCGGTTCCGTACGACTCGGGGCGGCGTTCGCTCCGCCGTCCGACCCTCCCTCGTCGCCGGAAGAACAGCCGGCCGTCAGCAGGAGGGAGGCGGCGGCCAACACGGCCGTCACAGCTCGACGTTGCACGATCTGGATCCCTTCGACGCGGCAGGTTCTACTGTTCATACACCGCAACCGCCTCACAGGTTCCCGATCTCAGAACGCGAAATGCGACGAGATCCGGCCGGGCAGCACGGCGAGACCTTTACGAGCCCTCCGCACCACCCTCGCTCATCAAGCTGTGAGCCTGTACTCGAGCTGTGAGCCCGTGCTGCCATGACCCCGTGCTGCGCTCAGCCCGTCCCGCTCACTCCCACGACCCCTGAGCCGCAGGCAGCTTCGCCACCTCCGCCAGATCCCGCGCCGACAGCCGCAGCCCGGCCGCCCCCGCGTTCTCGGCCGCCCACCGCTCCCGCTTCGCCCCCGGCACCGGCACCACGTGCCGCCCCTGCGCGAGCACCCATGCGAGCGCCACCTGCGCCGGAGTGACCTCCGCACCGGTCTCCTCACCGATCCGCCGTGCGATACGGCGCAGACCGGCCACGATCGGCTGGTTCGCGGCCATCATCTCGGCGGTGAAGCGGGGATGCCGGGCGCGTACGTCATCGGGTTCGAAGCCCTCGCCGGGCGTGAGCGTGCCGGTCAGGAAGCCGTTGCCGAGCGGCATCGCGGCCAGGAAACCGACGCCGCGTGCCTCGCACCACGGCAGCAGCCCGTCCAGTGCCTCCGGCGACCACACCGACAACTCGGCCTCCACCGCGCTCACCGGGAAGACCTGCTGCACCCGCTCCAGCTGCCGGATCGTTCCGTCGTGCAGGTGTGCCCCCGAGCGACGGCCGGAGCGGGCGCCCACCGCGCACAGCCCGAGCGCCCGTACCTTCCCCGCCGCCACGAGTTCCGCCATCGCGCCCCAGGTTTCCTCGACCGGCACCTCGGGGTCGGCGCGATGCAGCTGGTACAGGTCGATGACGTCCGTCTGCAGCCGCCGCAGCGAGGCGTCGCAGGCCCGTTTCACATACCCGGGGCGGCCGTTGGCCACGATGTGCTGCTCACCGACCAGCAGCCCGCACTTGGTGGAGACGAACGCCTCCGGTCGCCGCTCCTTGAGCACCCGGCCCACCAGCAGCTCATTGGTGAAGGGCCCGTACATGTCGGCGGTGTCGAGGAGGCTGCAGCCCCGGTCGAGGGCCGTGTGCAGGGTCCGTAGCGACTCATCGCTCCGCTGCCGGGAAGCCGAGTACGCCCAGCTCATCGGCATGCAGCCGAGCCCGACGGCCCCCACCTCGAGCGCCGCAGCCCCGATCGTCCTCCGCTCCACCTGGCCGTGCCTCCCTTTTCCGACCCCCAAAACTAACCTCTGGGTCTGTCAATGCTTGGCCTAGCCTCCTGAGCATGACTTCCGAAGTGTGGCTCCCGTTTGATCCAGCCGACCTCGACGGCCGCCCCGAAGGCCTCACCTACCGCTTCTGGGACGGTGAGCAGGACTTCCCCGCCGATCCCGCCGACTGCGCCTTCTATGTCGTGCCCTACATGAAGAGCAGCGAGATCTCGGTGCGTCCGATGGCCGAAATGACGTCCGTACGGGTCGTGCAGACGCTGTCGGCCGGAATCGACCACGTCCAGCCCGGTCTCGGACTGCTGCCTACAGGCGTGCAGTTGTGCAATGCGCGTGGGGTGCACGACGCCAGTACGGCCGAGCTCACACTGACGCTGATCCTCTCCTCGCTGCGGGGCATCCCCGAGTTCGTACGCGGGCAGGAGCGCGAAGAATGGCGGTCGGGGTTCCGGCCCGCGCTCGCCGACAAGTCGGTGCTGATCGTCGGCTACGGCTCGGTCGGTGCCGCGATCGAGGACCGGCTCGCGCCATTCGAGGTCGCGCGGGTGGCGCGCGTCGCGCGCTCCGCACGTGAGACGGAGCGCGGGCCCGTGCATCCGATCACCGCACTGCCCGAACTCCTCCCGGACGCCGATGTGGTGGTGCTCATCACCCCCCTCACCGAGCAGACCAGGGGCCTGGCGGGTGCCGATTTCCTGTCGCGGATGAAGGACGGCGCCCTGCTGGTGAACGTCGCCCGTGGCGGCGTCGTCGACACGAAGGCGCTGCTCGCCGAGCTGGAAACTGGCCGAATCCGAGCGGCACTTGACGTCACCGACCCCGAACCGCTGCCCAAGGGGCACCCGTTGTGGCATGCGCCGGGAGTGCTCATCAGTCCGCATGTGGGGGGCCCGACATCCGCGTTCTTTCCGCGCGCCGAGCGGCTCCTGGTGGACCAGTTCCATCGTTTTGTGAACCGGGAGCCGATGCGGAACGTGGTCCTTACGACGGGCGCGTAGCCTCTGCGACCACCCTCCGCAGTCCCCTGACTGCGGTCGGTTCACGTATCACCGCTGGTCGTCACGGAGAGTAGAGGGACTATGTCCCTGAGTGACGAGACTGGTGTATCGTCCGGACAGGGGATGCGCCGAGCACCGGACGGCGCCGGGGACGAGACGTGGACTGTGAGGGGGGCGACGGGCGATGTACGGCCTATGGACCAACGATCCGACGCGGCGAGGCCGCCGACGGCGAACCTCCCACGCACCACACAGAAGTGGCCACAGCCACCCACACCACCACAGGCACAGCGGTCGCAGGTGGCACGCACCCTCACCCACGAACCGGCCTCGCACGGCCCGGGCGGGGACACCCCCATCGGCAGGCCGGGACCAAAGGGACTCGGGGGCGGCGCGGACCGGAGGGGCACAGTGAGCTCCCAGGGGGCGCTGCTGGCCCGCCGTCCCCTCACCGCCGACGGCACGAGCCTGGTCCCGCAGGTGGTGCTGGCCCTGGTGTGCGCGGCGTACACCCTCGGCTGCGCTTTCAGCTGGGGCTCGGGGACGCTCGCGTTGATCATGGGTGACTTCGGGCTGAGCGCGGCCGCCGCCGTAGCGGCCGTCTCCTGCTTCCTCGGCGCCCGGCGCGGGCGCAGCCGTTTTCGACCTGCCTGGCTGCTGTTCGCCCTCTCCTCCGCGATGACGGCGGCGGGCAACTTCGTCTGGGGCTGGTACGAGGTCGTCCTGTCCCGCCCGATACCCAGCCCCAGTTACGCCGACCTGTTTTTCCTGTGCTTCGCCCCACCGGCCATCGTGGGACTCCTCGTGTTCGCCAAACGGCCCGTGACCAAGTCCGGCTGGATCTGTCTGTCCCTGGACGCCTGGCTCATCGGCGGCTCGCTGCTCACGCTCTCCTGGAGTCTCGCGCTCGCCCAGACGGCCAAGACCGGGGGGCCGAGTGTCGCGCACACCGCGCTGTCGCTGGCGTACCCCCTGCTGGACATCGCGCTGATCAGCATGGTCCTCGCGCTGCACTTCAGGCGGACGCTCGTTCATCGGGCCGCGGTGAACACCGCCATAGGAGCCCTCGCGCTGACGGTGATGTGCGACGCGCTGTTCACCTCACCGCTGCTGCACGACGGCTACCGCTCGGGCCAGTTGCTCGACGCCGGCTGGTTCGCCGGTTCGCTGCTGCTCGCCTACGCCCCCTGGGTGGGGCATCGACAAGGACAGACGGACACGGAAGAAGAGGGGCACACGCGCGTGGTGTCCGGCTACGTGCCACGGCCCCGACCGGGACAAGCAGCACCCCTGCCAGAACAACCGGCCCAGGTGCCCCTCCAGGAAGGAGGTTCCAGTCGGCATCCGGCAGGCCGGCCCATCGCCGGTTCGCTCGCGGCACTCACGCCCTATCTGGCCGCGGCCGTCTGCACGTTGGGCATTCTCTACAACGTGCTCAACGGCCGCAGCGTCGACCGCGTGGTGCTCATCACCGGCGGCACGGTCGTCCTCGCCCTCGTCGTACGCCAGGGCATCATGCTGCTCGACAACATCACCCTCACCCAGGAACTGGCCCAGACGGAGAGCCACTTCCGCTCCCTGGTGCAGGGCTCCAGCGACGTCATCATGATCGCCACGCCGAACGGCATCCTCCACTACGTCAGCCCGGCCGCCTTCGGCGTCTACGGACGGCCCGCGGAGGAACTCGTCGGGACCGAACTCGCCTCGCTCATCCACCCGGAGGACCTGGGCTGCGTGGTGCACGAAGTGCGCCGCTTCCTCGCCGCCAGCCCCCTTGAGGAACCCACTACGCGCATCGAATGCCGCTTCCGGTCCGGCGACGGCGGCTGGCTCAATGTCGAGTCGACGGTCAACCGGCACCACGGCGGCCTCATCCTCAACAGCCGTGACGTGACCGAACGGGTGCGCCTGCAGGCCCAGTTGCAGCACAACGCCGAGCACGACCCGCTCACCGACCTGCCCAACCGCGCCCTGTTCACCCGGCGCGTCCAGCAGGCGCTGTCCGGGCGCCGCTCCTCCGACCGCGGCACCGCCGTGCTCTTCATCGACCTCGACGGCTTCAAGGCCGTGAACGACACGATCGGGCACCAGGCGGGCGACGAGCTGCTCGTCCAGGCCGCGCGCAGACTGCAGGACGCCGTACGGCAGGGGGACACGGCCGCCCGGCTCGGCGGCGACGAGTTCGCGGCCCTCATCGTCGGCGACGGCACCCGCGACCGCACCGCGCGCGAACGCCACATCCTCGAGCTCGCCGACCGGCTCCGCGTCACCCTCTCGCAGCCGTACTCCATCGACGGCAACGATGTCCGGGTGGCCGCCTCCATCGGCGTCGCCTTCGCCGAACCGGGCCTGGGCGCGGGCGAGTTGCTGCGCAACGCCGACCTGGCGATGTACCGCGCCAAGGCCGCGGGCAAGGGCCGCGTCGAGCTGTACGCGCCACAGATGCAGCAGGACGTCGTACGGAAGGCGGAGCTCGCGACCCGGCTGCGGGCCGCGCTGCACGACGGCGAGTTCGCGCTGCTGCACCAGCCCGTGGTCTGTCTCGACACCGGCCGGATCACGACGGTCGTCGCGCAGGCGCGCTGGCGCTCGGCCCAGGGCGCGCTGCTCACGCCCGCCGACTTCCTGCGCGTCTCCGAGGACAGCGACCGCACCGCCGAACTCGGCCGCTGGATACTGGAGGAGGCCATCGAGCAGGCCGCCGAGCGCGGTGCCACCGGGCTCGCCGTGCCCGTCGCCGTCCGGATGAGCGCCCGCCGGCTCCTCGACCGTTCGATGCCCCTCAGCTCCATCGAGGCCCTGCTGACCCGGCACGGCGTGGCCTCCGGTGCCCTGGTCATCGAACTGGCCGAGACGGACCCCCGGGTCTCCATGGACGAGCTGGAGCGCCGGCTGAGCGCGCTCAGGCGTCTCGGCGTCCGGATCGCCCTGGACGGCTTCGGCAGCGGCTACGCGACGATCACCGCGCTACGGCGCCTCCCCGTCGACGTACTGAAACTCGACCGCTCCCTGGTCGAGGGCGTCGTCGAGTCGGCCCGGCTGCACAAGATCACCAGCGGGCTGCTCCGGATCGCCGGTGATCTCGGACTGCAGTCGGTGGCCGACGGAGTGGACCGGCCCGAGCAGGCCGTCGCCCTGCGCGAGATGGGCTGCACCCATGGCCAGGGCATGGCGTTCTCCGAACCGCTCGACGAGGTCAGGCTGCGCCGCGCGCTGGCCTCCGGCCGTTACCCCCTGCCCGGCCACCAGGCCGAGCCGGTTCTCGTGAGCGGCTCGGTGGCCGGGGTTTACGCAGGTGGAGGCTCCGGTGCTTATACGGTCGGCGGCCCTTCGGGGGCGTACGCCACAGGGACGGCTCTCCGCTCACATAATGAGACTCCCGTCCCACCCACTTGACAGGCACAGTGTGCCGGGGAGAGGGTCTGTGCCATGCGCACCCGAATTCTCGTACTTGGAAAGCGCGTCGGCTGAGCTGGGAACGACCGGATCGTTGAACCGGAACTCCCAGCGACCGCACCCGACGCGCTCCCCTCGCTTGCCTCACGGCACGAGGGGTTTTTTGTTGCACAGGCCCAGCCGTACAAGAGTCGCACACCGCACAAACCTCGCAAAAACCCTCAGCATCGAGAAGAGAATGCCGATGACCGAGCAGGCCACCGGGGCCCACCATCCGCAGCCGCGGCCCCGTTCCTCAGGGCAGCCGTCCGCGCCCGAGCACATGACGGGTGCGCAGTCCCTCATCCGTTCGCTCGAGGAGGTCGGCGCCGAGACGGTATTCGGCATTCCCGGCGGCACCATCCTTCCGGCGTACGACCCGATGATGGACTCCAAGAAGGTCCGTCACGTCCTGGTCCGTCACGAGCAGGGCGCCGGCCACGCGGCCACCGGTTACGCGCAGGCCACCGGCAAGGTCGGGGTGTGCATGGCCACGTCCGGTCCGGGCGCCACCAACCTCGTCACCCCGATCGCGGACGCGCACATGGACTCCGTGCCGCTCGTCGCGATCACCGGGCAGGTCGTGTCCAAGGCGATCGGTACGGACGCCTTCCAGGAGGCGGACATCGTCGGCATCACCATGCCGATCACCAAGCACAGCTTCCTGGTCACCAAGGCGGAGGACATCCCGCAGGCGATCGCGCAGGCGTTTCACATCGCCGCCTCCGGCCGCCCGGGACCGGTCCTGGTCGACATCCCCAAGGACGTCCTCCAGGCGAAGACGACCTTCAGCTGGCCGCCGGCCATGGACCTGCCCGGCTACCGCCCGGTGACCAAGCCGCACGCCAAGCAGATCCGCGAGGCCGCCAAGCTGATCACCGCCGCCAAGCGGCCCGTGCTGTACGTCGGCGGCGGCGTCATCAAGGCCGGCGCGACCGGCGAGCTGAGGGTCCTCGCAGAACTCACCGAAGCGCCCGTCACCACCACACTGATGGCGCTCGGCGCATTCCCCGACAGCCACCCGCTGCACGTGGGAATGCCGGGCATGCACGGTTCGGTCACCGCCGTCACCGCGCTGCAGAAGGCCGACCTGATCGTCGCCCTCGGAGCCCGCTTCGACGACCGCGTCACCGGCAAGCTGGACAGCTTCGCTCCGTACGCCAAGATCGTCCACGCCGATATCGACCCGGCCGAGATCGGCAAGAACCGCGCCGCCGACGTGCCGATCGTCGGGGACGCCCGCGAGGTCATCGCCGACCTGGTCCAGGCCGTGCAGAAGGAGCACAGCGAGGGCAACACCGGCGACTACAGCGCCTGGTGGAAGGACCTCAGCCGCTGGCGCGACAACTACCCGCTCGGCTACGACCAGCCCGACGACGGCTCGCTCTCGCCGCAGCAGGTCATCGAACGCATCGGTCAACTCGCCCCGGACGGCAGTATCTTCACGGCGGGCGTCGGCCAGCACCAGATGTGGGCCGCGCACTTCATCCAGTACGAGAAGCCCGCGACCTGGCTCAACTCCGGCGGCGCCGGAACCATGGGCTACGCGGTCCCGGCCGCTATGGGAGCCAAGGCGGGCCAGCCGGACCGTACGGTCTGGGCGATCGACGGCGACGGCTGCTTCCAGATGACCAATCAGGAGCTCACCACCTGCGCCCTGAACAACATCCCGATCAAGGTCGCCATCATCAACAACGGCGCCCTCGGGATGGTCCGCCAGTGGCAGACCCTGTTCTACAACCAGCGCTACTCCAACACCGTGCTGCACAGCGGCCCGGAGGCGGACGGCAAGCAGCCGAGCGCCGGCACCCGCGTCCCCGACTTCGTGAAGCTGTCGGAGGCCATGGGCTGCCACGCGATCCGCTGCGAGTCCCCCGACGACCTGGACAAGGTCATCGAAGAGGCGAACTCCATCAACGACCGCCCTGTCGTCGTCGACTTCATCGTCCACGAGGACGCGATGGTCTGGCCGATGGTCGCCGCCGGCACCTCGAACGACACGATCATGGCCGCCCGGGACGTCCGCCCCGACTTCGGCGACAACGAAGACGACTGAGCGAGCGAGACCGCAGAGACGAGAACACAGAGAAGAGACACAGAGAAATGTCCAAGCACACGCTCTCGGTCCTGGTGGAGAACAAGCCCGGTGTCCTCGCCCGGATCACCGCCCTGTTCTCCCGCCGCGGCTTCAACATCGACTCGCTCGCCGTCGGCGTCACCGAGCACCCCGACATCTCCCGCATCACCATCGTGGTCAATGTCGAGGACCTGCCGCTCGAACAGGTCACCAAGCAGCTCAACAAGCTCGTCAACGTCCTGAAGATCGTCGAACTCGAGGCGGGCTCGGCCGTTCAGCGGGAACTCGTTCTGGTGAAGGTCCGCGCCGACAACGAGACGCGCTCCCAGATCGTCGAGATCGTCCAGCTGTTCCGCGCCAAGACCGTGGACGTCTCCCCGGAGGCCGTCACCATCGAGGCCACCGGCAGCAGCGACAAGCTGTCCGCGATGCTCAAGATGCTCGAGCCGTACGGCATCAAGGAACTCGTGCAGTCCGGCACGATCGCCATCGGCCGCGGCGCCCGCTCGATCACGGACCGGTCGCTGCGCGCGCTGGACCGGTCGGCCTAAGACGCCAAACGGGCGGTCGGAACGCGTCCGACCGCCCGTATTCCGAGACCCCGAGACTTCGCTTCCGCCCCCCGTCATACGGTGGGACGCAACACCTGCACTCCCGAGGAGAGAACCCAAAGTGGCCGAGCTGTTCTACGACGCTGACGCCGACCTGTCCATCATCCAGGGCCGCAAGGTCGCGGTCATCGGCTACGGCAGCCAGGGCCACGCCCACGCGCTGTCGCTGCGTGACTCGGGTGTCGACGTCCGCGTCGGTCTGCACGAGGGCTCCAAGTCCAAGGCGAAGGCCGAGGAGCAGGGGCTGCGCGTGGTGACGCCGTCGGAGGCCGCCGCCGAGGCCGACGTCATCATGATCCTGGTGCCGGACCCGATCCAGGCGCAGGTCTACGAGGAGTCGATCAAGGACAACCTCGAGGACGGCGACGCGCTCTTCTTCGGCCACGGCCTGAACATCCGCTTCGACTTCATCAAGCCCCCGGCGAACGTCGACGTCTGCATGGTCGCCCCCAAGGGCCCGGGTCACCTCGTGCGCCGCCAGTACGAGGAGGGCCGCGGCGTTCCGTGTATCGCGGCCGTCGAGCAGGACGCGAGCGGCAACGCCTTCGCGCTGGCCCTCTCGTACGCCAAGGGCATCGGCGGCACCCGCGCCGGCGTCATCAAGACGACCTTCACCGAGGAGACCGAGACCGACCTGTTCGGTGAGCAGGTCGTCCTGTGCGGTGGTACGGCCGCGCTGGTCAAGGCCGGTTTCGAGACGCTGACCGAGGCCGGCTACCAGCCGGAGATCGCGTACTTCGAGTGCCTGCACGAGCTGAAGCTGATCGTGGACCTCATGTACGAGGGCGGCCTGGACAAGATGCGCTGGTCGATCTCCGAGACCGCCGAGTGGGGCGACTACGTCACCGGCCCGCGGATCATCACGGACGCCACCAAGGCCGAGATGAAGAAGGTCCTCGCCGAGATCCAGGACGGTTCTTTCGCCCGCGAGTGGATGGCCGAGTACCACGGCGGCCTGAAGAAGTACAACGAGTACAAGAAGCAGGACTCCGAGTCCCTGCTGGAGACCACCGGCAAGGAGCTGCGCAAGCTCATGAGCTGGGTCAATGACGACGAGGCGTAAGCCTTGAGGCACGGGGCCGCAGCGATTCGCTGCGGCCCCTTTGCCGAACCCCCGGTAACCGCTTGTCCACGGCGCGCAGCCACGGATGAGTGATCCTTCCGCGGAGGCGCAGGACAGCCTCCGCAGCCGCACTAGACTGCTGAGATACATACGCGTCAGGCCCACAACGTCGTGCGTCTTCCACGCGGCCACCACCCTCCACCGCATGCGGCCGTCGGGACGGCCGTCCGCATTGGACCTGTGAGGACTCACGTGAGCACTGCTGCCAACGGCAAACCGGTCGTACTCATCGCTGAAGAGCTGTCGCCCGCGACCGTCGACGCCCTGGGCCCGGACTTCGAGATCAGGCATTGCAACGGAGCGGACCGAGCCGAACTGCTCCCGGCCATCGCCGAGGTCGACGCGATCCTGATCCGTTCCGCCACCAAGGTCGACGCCGAGGCCATCGCGGCCGCCGGCAAGCTCAAGGTCGTCGCACGAGCCGGCGTCGGCCTGGACAACGTCGACGTCTCGTCCGCCACCAAGGCCGGCGTGATGGTCGTCAACGCACCGACCTCCAACATCGTCACGGCCGCCGAACTCGCCTGCGGCCTGCTCCTGGCCACCGCGCGCCACATTCCGCAGGCCAACACGGCGCTCAAGAACGGCGAGTGGAAGCGCTCCAAGTACACCGGCGTCGAGCTCGCCGAGAAGACCCTCGGCGTCGTCGGCCTCGGCCGCATCGGCGCCCTCGTCGCACAGCGCATGTCGGCCTTCGGCATGAAGGTCGTGGCGTACGACCCGTATGTGCAGCCCGCGCGGGCCGCGCAGATGGGCGTGAAGGTCCTCTCCCTCGACGAGCTGCTCGAGGTCTCGGACTTCATCACCGTGCACCTGCCCAAGACCCCCGAGACCCTCGGCCTCATCGGTCACGACGCGCTGCACAAGGTCAAGCCGTCGGTGCGGATCGTGAACGCCGCGCGGGGCGGGATCGTCGACGAGGAGGCGCTGTACTCGGCGCTCAAGGAGGGCCGCGTCGCGGGCGCGGGCCTCGACGTGTACGCGAAGGAGCCCTGCACGGACTCCCCGCTCTTCGAGCTGGACCAGGTCGTCTGCACCCCGCACCTCGGGGCGTCCACGGACGAGGCGCAGGAGAAGGCCGGTATCGCCGTCGCCAGGTCGGTGCGTCTCGCGCTCGCCGGTGAGCTCGTCCCGGACGCCGTGAACGTCCAGGGCGGCGTCATCGCCGAGGACGTCAAGCCGGGTCTGCCGCTCGCCGAGAACCTCGGCCGCATCTTCACCGCCCTCGCGGGCGAGGTCGCGGCCCGCCTCGACGTCGAGGTGTACGGCGAGATCACCCAGCACGACGTCAAGGTGCTCGAACTCTCCGCTCTGAAGGGCGTGTTCGAGGACGTCGTCGACGAGACCGTGTCGTACGTCAACGCTCCGCTGTTCGCGCAGGAGCGGGGCGTCGAGGTGCGGCTGACCACCAGCTCGGAGTCGCCGGACCACCGCAACGTGGTGACCGTGCGCGGCACGCTCGGCGACGGCGAGGAGGTGTCGGTCTCCGGCACGCTGGCCGGTCCGAAGCACCTCCAGAAGATCGTCGCGGTGGGTGAGTACGACGTGGATCTCGCCCTCGCCGACCACATGGTCGTCTTCAAGTACGCCGACCGCCCCGGCGTCGTCGGCACCCTCGGCCGCATCCTCGGCGAGGCCGGCATCAACATCGCCGGCATGCAGGTCGCCCGTACGGACCTGGGCGGCGAGGCGCTGGCGATCCTTACGGTGGACGACACGGTTCCGCAGAACGTGCTCAACGAGTTGGCGGAAGAGATCGGCGCGACGTCGGCTCGGTCGGTCAACCTGGTCTGACGCTTCGTTCACGAAAGGGTCCGAGCCACCGTGCAGGTGGCTCGGACCCTTTTCGTATGGGGAAGGCCTGCGCTCAGGCGAGGGCCTTCTCGGACTCGCACGCGCTCGCGCACTCCATGGCCTCCGGCTTACGGACCCGCACCCGCCGCAGTGTCACCGATGCCAGGACCGCCGCCCCCAGCAGAAGCACCGTCGCGGCGATCGCCGCCGCTTGCATGCCGTTGGTGAAGGCCTCGCGGGCCGCCGTCGCCAGGGCTTCGCCCGCACGGTCGGGCATTTGAGCGGACACGGCCAGGGCGCCGCCGAGCGTCTCGTGGGCCGGGCCTGGGGCCGAGGCGGGGATTCCGTGGCCGTACACCGTGGTGCCGATGGAGCCGAGGGCCGCCATGCCCAGCGCTCCGCCGAATTCAGTGCCCGTTTCCAGGACCGAGGAGGCGGTGCCGGCCTTCTCCACCGGTACGGTGCCCAGCGCCAGGTCCATCATCTGGGACATGACGACGACGATTCCGGCGGCGATGACCGCGGCCCCGGCCAGCACCAGCCACAACGAGTCCGTGCCGGCGACGGTCAGCAGCCCGTAACCGCAGGCGGCGACCACGAAGCCCCCGGCGACGACGTGCGCCCGGTTTACACCGCGCTGCACCAGCTGCGCGGCGACCGGCGCGGCGATCCCGACCAGCGTGCTGGGCAGCAGCCCCCACAGCGCGGCCTCCATGGAGCTCTTGCCGAGGACCGACTGGAGGTACTGCGTGGTGAAGTACGCCGAACCCATCATCGCGAACATGGAGAGCAGGTTCAGCGAGACGGCGGGGGCGAAGCCGCGGCCGCGGAAGAGGGCGGGCGAGATCATCGGGGAGGGGATGGTGCGCTGGCGGTGGACGAAGAGCGCGGCGAAGAGCAGGCCGACGGTCACCGAGATGACGTAGCGGACGTTCCAGCCCTCCGAGGAGATCTCCTTGAGGCCGTAGATCACCGGCAGGACGGCGGCCATGGACAGCGGCACGCTCAGCAGGTCGAAGCGGCCCGGCGCCGGGTTCTTCGACTCGGGGAGCAGGATCGGGCCGAGGATCAGCAGCAGGACCATCGCGGGCAGGTTCACCAGGAAGACCGAGCCCCACCAGAAGTGCTCGACCAGGAAGCCGCTCATCACCGAGCCGAGCGCGATGCCGGCCGTCATGACGCCCGACCACAGGCCGATCGCCTTGGCGCGCTGGGCCTGGTCCGTGAACATCGTGCGGATGAGCGCCATCGTCGACGGCATCAGCGTCGCCCCGCCGATGCCGAGCACCGCGCGGGCCGCGATCAGCATTTCGGCGCTGTTCGCGTACGCCGCCACCAGCGAGGCCGCGCCGAAGGCCGCCGCGCCGATCAGGAGCAGCCTGCGACGGCCGATGTGGTCGCCCAGCGAGCCCATCGTCATCAGCAGTCCGGCGAGCACGAAGGCGTACATGTCGAAGATCCACAGCTGCTGGGTGCCGGACGGCTCCAGGTCGGCGCTGATGTCCGGAATGGCGAAGTAGAGGACGGAGACGTCCATCGAGACCAGGAGCAGCGGCAGCATCAGGACACCGGTCGCGAACCATTCGCGGCGGCCGGCAAGGGGCGCGGGGTCGGTGGTCGTGCTCGTCGGATTCGTCATGCCGAGCAATGTACGAGCGTCTTAAACGCTTGTCTAGTACGAGTGTGTAATACGTGGGTCTAGGACGCTTGTCTGTCCCAGCGGTACGCTGGCCCGCATGGGACACCGTGAGGATCTGCTCGAAGGCGCCAAGCGCTGCCTGCTGGCGAAGGGGTTCGCGCGCACGACCGCGCGCGACATCGTCAAGGAGTCGGGGACCAACCTGGCCTCGATCGGCTATCACTACGGCTCGAAGGACGCGCTGCTGGCGCAGGCCTACGTGTCGGTGGTCGAGGGGATGGGCGACGCCTTCGAGGGGGACGGGACGGCCCTGAGCGATACCGAGCCAGGATCCCTCGAACGGTTCCAGGGGGTGTGGTCGAACATCATCGGCACCATGCGGGATCCGGGATCGATCTGGCACCTCAGCATGGAGGTCCTGGTCATGGGCGACCAGATGCCCGAGGTGCGCGAGCACCTGGCGCTGGCGCAGCGGGAAGCCGCGCGCGGGCTCGTTCCGATGCTCATGGGCGGGCGCGAGGAGGACGTCTCCGACGAGACCACGGACACCCTCGGCATGTTCTATGTGACCCTGATGACGGGTCTGATCGCGCAATGGACCTTCGACGCGAAGACCGCGCCCGGCGCGGAGCAGCTCGCCGAGGGGCTGCGCCAGGTGATCGCCGGGGTGGCCAGGGCTACGAAAGACTGATCCGGCCGTCCCGCATCTCCGCGACGCGGTCGCAGAAGTGGCGTACGAGTGCCATGTCGTGGCAGATGAACAGGTAGCCCAGGCCCAGGCGTTCCTGTAGTTCGGCCAGGAGGTTCAGGATTCCCGCGCGCAGGGACGGGTCTAGGGCGGAGACCGGTTCGTCGAGGATCAGGAGCTTGGGTTCGCAGGCCAATGCCCGGGCGATACCGGCGCGTTGGCACTGTCCGCCGGAGAGTTCGTACGGGCGGCGGTCGCCGTGGGACGGGTCCAGGCCGACCTGCTCCAGGAGCTCGGCCACGCGGGCGGGGCCGGTCGTACGGTCCCAAGTCCCCTGTACGCGCAGGGGTTCCGCGATGGCGTCGCGGATGCGGTGGCGGGGGCTCAGCGAGCCGTACGGGTCCTGGAAGACGGGTTGCATCGCCTGCCTCAGCGGCCGGAGCCGGCGGTCGTCCAGGGCCGTCAACTCCTGGCCGTCGAACCAGACTTCGCCGCTGTCGGGGCGGCGGAGTTGCAGTACGGCCATGGCGGTGGACGACTTGCCGCAGCCCGAGGGGCCGATGAGGCCGAGTGTCTCGCCGGGGGCGATGTCGAAGGACACGTGGTCCACGGTGGTACGGGGGCCGTGGCGGACGACGAGTTCCCGCACGTCCAGGAGAGGGCTCGCCGCTTGGGTCGCTTGGTTCACTTGGCTCACACCGACTCCAGGAACAACTCGGCGGGGTTGTCGGGCAGTTCGCGCCAGTGGTGGCAGGCGACGGTTCGGCCGTCTTGGGTTTCGGGTGCGGGTTGCTCCGTACAAGTCGCGTCCGCTAGGGGGCAGCGGGGTTGGAAGGCGCAGCCGGCGGGGAGGGCACTCGGTGCGGGTGGCGCTCCCGCTATGGCGGGGAGCCGCCGCATTCGCTCCGCGGGTGGGGCATTGGACAACGTGCGGGTTCGTTGTGGCTGGTCGCGCAGTTCCCCGCGCCCCTGGCGGGGCACGGATGCCAGCAACCCCGCCGTATAGGGCGCCCGAGGCCCCGCGAACACTCCCTCCACCGGCCCCTCCTCCACCAATCGCCCCGCATACATCACCAGCATCCGGTCGGCATGGTCCCGTACCGCCGCGAGGTCATGCGTGACCAGGACAAGCGCGGCGCCCGCGTCCCCCGTGCGGCGGGCCAGCAAGTCCAGGACCTGCTTCTGCGTCTCCGGGTCCTGGGCCGTCGTCGGTTCGTCGGCTATGACCAGGTCCGGTTGGTGGAGCATCGCCATGGCGATGACCGCGCGCTGGCGCATGCCGCCGGAGAACTCGTGCGGGTACGCCCGTGCCTTGTCCGGTGCGATGCCGACCTCCTCCAGCGCGGCCACCGCACGGGCCCGCGCCTCCTTGCGGGAGACACCGTCCACGGACCGTACGGCGGCGGCGAGTTGGTCGGCCACCTGGTGTACGGGGGAGAGGGACGAGAGCGCGTCTTGGGGGACGAGCGCGACGCGGCGGCCCCAGAGGGCGGAGCGTACGGAGCGGAGGGCGTCCACGAGTTCGTCCGCGCCCAGTCGTACGCTCCCCGTCACCGACGCCCCGCGCGGCGGCATACCCAGCAGCGCCCGCGCCGTCAGCGACTTGCCCGCGCCCGACTCGCCCACCAGGGCGAGGACTTCGCCCTCGTGTACGTCGAAGGAAAGGCCCCGTACCGCTTCGACAGCGCCGAAGGAGATGCGCAAGTCCCGTACGGAGAGGAGGACTTCAGTACTCGGCGTATTGCTCGGTGTGGTCATCGGGCGGGCTCCTTGAGAGACACCTTGGGCGACTCGTTCGGCAACTCCATGGGCGGCTTCTTGGGCGAACGGAGCGAGGCAAAGGCGACAGCCAACCGGCCGCGGCGCCCCGAAGCCGAACCGGCCGAAGCCGCGGCCCCCGCGCCCCTCGCACCGCCCTCCGCATAAGCCGCCAACGACACCGCCAGCCCCGCCATCATCGCCAGCGCGACCGCCGGAGCCAGTGCTGCCCACGGGGCCCGTTCCACGTACGCGCGGGACTCGTCCAGCAGCAACCCCCACTCCGGAGCGGGCGGCTGGGCGCCAAGCCCGAGGAAGCCGAGCGAGGCGAGGGCCAGGGCGATGCCCGGCAGGCGCAAAAGCGCGTGGCGGCTGACCGGGGCCGCCACGGAGGGCAGGACGTGACGCGTGAGAATCCACCACGGGGTGGCGCCTATGGCCCGTTGGGCGTGCAGGAACGTCGAGGCGCGTACCTCCTGGACCAGTGCCGCCGCGTGCGCCGACAGCGCGGGCCAGGAGATCACGGCCACCGCGAACGCCGCGCCCCCCGTGCCGGGCCCCGATACCGCGGCGACCAGGATGCCGGCGATGACCGGCGGCAGCGCGTTGGCGATGTCCGCGGCGCCGGACGCCACGGACGGTACGAAGCCCAGGGCGAGTGCGAGGATCAGGCCGACGAGGCAGACCGCGGCGGCCGTACCGACCGTTGACGCCGCCCCGTGCCCGAGCCGGGCCAGCACATCGCGGCCGAGCCCGTCCGTGCCGAGCGGGTACGCCAGGGACGGGGCCTGGAGACGTGCGGTCGTGTCCACGGCGTACGGGTCGCGCAGCAGCCCCCAGCCGATGCAGGTCAGGAGTACGACTCCGAGCGCCACCGGAATGGCCGGGTGCGCGCGGACCGGGCGGACCGCGGGCAGCGTCAGTCCTGCGTCCCGCAGCGCCGGGCCCAGCATCTGGCGCCGTACGAGAGCCGCCAGCGCGCCCGCGACCAGGCCCAGCGTGAGCAGTGCGAGGACCGAGCCCTGGAGCAGCGGCAGGTCCTGCGACTTGGCCGCCCCCAGTGCCGTACGGCCGATGCCCGGCACCGCGAACACCACCTCCACGGCGACCGCCCCGCCCGTAAGACCGACGGCGACCATGCCGAACTGCGGTACCAGCGGCGGCAGTACGCGACGCAGCGCGGCGGCCGAGATGCGCGCCTGACGGACTCCGGCACCCCGCCACAGTTCGACCCACCGCTCATCGAGCACGGCGGGCAGCGCGTCGGCGACCAGGCGGCCGAGCAGACCGCCCGCGGGGATGCCCAGGGCGAGGGCGGGCAGCACCATGTACTGCGGGCCGACCCAGCCGGAGGTCGGCAGCCAGCCCAGCCACACCCCGCCCACCAGCAACGCGAGTGTGGCGAGCAGGAATTCGGGCAGCGCAACGATCATCGCGGCGAACGCACCGGCCGACCCCCGGGCGCGTACGAGCACGGGCGCGACCAGGGCACAGGCGACCAGCAGCCCGACGCCGAGGGCGGCGCCCATCAGGGACAGCGACACCTGGAGCCCGGCGACGACCGACGGCAGTACGTCGGTGCCCGACACCCACGAGGTGCCGAGGTCGCCGCGCAGCAGCCCGGAGGCCCAATTGCCCAGCAGGGAAAGGGGACCCGCGTCCAGGCCGAGGTCCGCGCGGATCGCGTCCAGCGCCTCCGGCGTCGCCTCCTGCTCGGCGGACCGGGCGCGCAGCACGGTGAGCGCCGGGTCGCGGCCGGAGAGCCAGGGGAGCAGTCCGACGGTGGCGAGGACGGCGACGAGGCAGCCGAGCCGGGTGATTCCGGCCCGGCCGCCCGGTGTCCACACCGCCTTCAACAGGCGTGCCACGAGCGTCACTTGACGTAGGTGTCCTTCGTGATCAGCTCACGCTCACGCGGGTCGTGCGCGACGTCCACGACGCCCGCCGCGTCGCCCTGGATGACCCGCTCGTGCAGCATCGGGATGGCGCCGTCGGTGGCGAGCACCGCGGCCTCCGCCTCGATGACGGCCTTCCTGCGCGCGTCACCGGACTTCATCGCGGAGGCCTTGTCCAGGCTCGCGTCGACCGTCTTGTCCGACAGCTGGGAGATGTTGAAGGAGCCCTTGGAGCCGAAGTCGCTGTACAGGTACGCGGCCGGGTCGCCGGAGTCCAGCACGGTCGCCCGGGACAGGATGAAGGCGTCGAACTTGCCCGCCAGCGCGTCGGACTCGATGTTCGCGTACTCGCGGACGTCCAGCTTCACCTTGAACCCGGCCTTCTGCAGCTGCTGTTGCAGCGTCTGGGCCACCTCGGGCAGCTCGGCGCGGTCGGTGAAGGTACCGATGGTGATGGTCTTGCCGGCCGGGTCACCGGCCTTGGCGCGCTTGACCGGCGTACGCAGGTCGGCGGCCCACGGCAGAGCGGGCCCGAGCAGGCCCTTCGCGACGTCGGCGCGGTCCTCGTACACACCCTTGACGATCGACTCGGCGTCGATGGCCTCGCGGGCGGCGGCCCTCAACGCGGCGTCCTTGAAGGGACCTTCGGAGGTGTTCAGGTACAGGGTGTTGGTGCGCGGCATCGGCACCTCGGTGATCTGGTCCTCCTCGAGCAGCGAGGCCTGCGAGACCGGTACCGCCTCCACGACGTCGGCCTCGCCGCTGCGCAGGGCGGCGGCGCGGGCGGTGCCGTCCGGGACGAACTTCACGTCGATTCCCGGGGACTTGGCCTTGCCGCCCCAGTAGTCGTCATAGCGGTCGAGGGTCGCGGAGGAGGTGCCGTTCACCTTCTTCAGCTCGAAGGGGCCGGTGCCCGCGCCGAGGGGGTTGACCGTCTTCCCCTTGTACGCCTTCGCCGACAGGATCGACAGCTGCGGCGAGCTGAGCCGCTGCGGGACGAGCGGGTCCTCGGTGGCGGTGGTAACGGCGACCGATTCGCCCTGGGCCTTCACGGTCAGGTCCACGCCGTCGAGGATGCGGGGCTTGGGGGAGGCGCCGGCGGCCTCGGTGAGCGACTGTACGACGGCCTCGGCGGTGAGCTTCGTACCGTCGTGGAAGCTCACGCCGTCACGTATCTCGAAGGTCCAAGTCTTCCCTTTTTGCTGCCACTTGGTCGCCAGCGCGGGCTGGGCGTCGCCCTCCGCGTCGAGCTTGACGAGCGTCTCGGCGGTCGACCAGCGGGACAGCTTGAACGCGTCGTCGGACAGCGGCGAGAGTCCGGAGCGCGGCGGCAGCATGTGCGCGACGCGTACGCGCTTCTCGCCGCCCTCGGCGGAGCTGTCCGAAGCCGCTCCCGAGAAGCAGCCGGTGAGCAGGGCGGAGGCGGCGGCGACCGCGGAGACGGGGAGAAGGCGGGCGGGCAGACGCACGGGACCCTCCGGTAAAGGGGTGGTCAAAAGGGGTGGTCAGGGGGCGTATGCATGACGGTAGCATGATGACAATCGTTTTCAGTAATCCCGTCCGAAATTCAACCTTCGGTTGGCTGAACTGTGGCTGATCTCTGACTGGGCTCTGGGTCGGTGGCTGGCCTCTGGCCAACGTGTAACCCATCGGTTACGCTTCCGGGTGTGGACGAACTGACCGAGGTGGCCGTAGCAGTCGCCGATCCGGTGCGCCGGGAGATCCTGGTCATGCTGCGCCACACCCCGCTGACGGCCGGCGAGATCGCCGCGCGGTTCAGCATCAGCCGGCCCGCGGTGAGCCGTCATCTGCGGGTGCTGCGGGAGAGCGGTCTGGTGCGGGACGAGCAGGTAGGACGGCACCGGCGTTACTCGCTCGTCCGCTCCCGGCTGGGCCAACTGGCCGCGTGGCTCGGCCAGTTCGACGACCGGCGCCCGGACTGGGCCACGCGCCTCGCGGCCCTCGACACCGAAGTGCACCGCACGCGCCGGGACCGCGGCCGGGCGGCGCCCGCCGACACCGCGCACCACTCCAGGGAGGACACAGCATGACTGGCATGACCCCTGAACCCACCGGGCGGCTCGTACCCACACCCATGGGATACGACCTGATCCTCACCCGCACCTACCGCGCCCCCGTCGCCGACGTGTGGGCGAGCGTCACCGAGCCGGAGCGGACGGCCCGCTGGTTCGGGCCGTGGCGCGGTGAGGCGGGGCCGGGCCGCACCATCGAGGCGCAGATGGCCTTCGAGGAGTCGGCACCCTGGATGCCGATGCGCATCGAGGCCTGCGAACCGCCGCACCGGCTCGCCGTCACCACCGAGGACGAGGCCGGCGTCTGGTCCCTGGAACTGCTCCTGGCCGAGACCGACGGCACCACCGAGCTCCGTCTGGTCCACCACCTCACCTCCACGGACGACCTTGGCTCGACCGGCCCCGGCTGGGAGTACTACCTGGACATGCTCACCGCCGCCCGCACGGACGGGCCCCGCCCCGAGTTCGACGACTACTACCCCTCCCAGAAGGCCTACTTCGAGTCTCTGGCCTGAGTCGTCGCAGGCCAGTTGCAGGATCCGCGACTTCGTACGCACACGGGACTGCGAGTCGATGATCGTCGCCGTCGCCGTGCGGCGGCAGGCGTACACTGCTGGATAAATCTGCTCTTAATTGTTCTTACCTTGCAATTCGGGCAGAAGTGCAGTCAGCACCGTCGGGTCCGGCGTCCGGTCTGCCCGAGGGGTCCGCAGCGAGTGGCCGTCTTCCGCAGTCTTGGGGCGCGGGTAGATCACGTAGGCGCCAGGAGGAAGATTTCTCGATGACCTGGCCCGATGACCCGCGCACCGCGGCGGCCCGGGTGTTCGCCGAGGGCGGCGCGTTCGGCGAGCTTCTGGCAGGGATCGACTGGGCGGCGACGCCGCTCGGGCCCGCCGTCTCCTGGCCGGGGCCCCTGGTGGACACCCTGCGCCTCATGCTCACCTCTGAGCATGCGATGGCTCTGTACTGGGGGGCTGAATTCGCCACGCTGTACAACCAGGGCTCCACATCCATTGTCGGCGCCAAACACCCCTGGGCGCTCGGCAGGCCGTACAAGGAAGTGTTCCCCGAGGTCTGGGACTCCGTGAGCTCCCACTTCCACTATGTGACCGGTACCCGCAAGCCCCTGCTGGTCCCGAATGAGCTGCTCATCATCGAGCGCCACGGCTTTTTGGAGCAGTGCTACTTCGACTCCGCATTCCAGCCTGTGCTGCTGGACGACGGCACTGTCGGCGGCGTGCTGCAGATCCTCACCGAGACCACCGGCCGGGTACTGGGCGAGCGCCGGCTGCGCCTGCTGAGCGAGATCGGCACGCGCACGGCCGGGCTGCCCACCCCGGGCGAGGTTGCCCGTGTGGTCGCCGAGGTGGCGGGCTCCTACCCCGAGGAGATCCCCTTTCTGGGCCTGTACCTGGCCTCCGAGCCGGGGATGCGGCGGCCGGCGGCCTCCGCCGGGCTCCCGTTGGCGGCCGAGACTGACTTGCCGAGTGCGGCCGATGGGTCGGAGGTGGCGGCCCGGCTGGCGCAGGTGGTCGCCGACGGTGCCCCGGCCACGCTGCCGGCCGCCGCGTTCACCGGCGGCAGGACGGCCGGGCAGCATGCCGCGGCCACCTGGATCCCGGTCGGGGAGGCGCTGGCCCTGCCGCTGCACGGCGCGGGCCAGGTGGAGGGTGTCCTGGTGGTGGGCCTCAACCCCTGCTTCCCTCCGGCCGGGACCTACCACGACTTCTTGGAGGTACTCGCCTCCGCCGTGGCCGGGGCGCTGTCGGCCGCGCTCGCGCATGAGTCGGCCGCGCTCGCGCACGAAGAGCAGCGCCGGCGGGCGGAGGCGCTGGCCGAGCTGGACCGGGCCAAGACGACCTTCTTCGCCAACGTCAGCCACGAGTTCCGCACCCCGCTCACCCTGCTCCTGGGCCCGCTCCAGCAGGCCCTGGCCGACGAGGACCGGCCCGAGCGGCGCGAGCAGTTGGAGCTGGCCGAGCGCGGCGCCCTGCGCCTGCTGAAGCAGGTCAACACCCTCCTGGACGTCGCCAGGGCCGAGGCCGGGCAAACGCGGCCTGCCCTCGAACCGGTCGACCTCGCCGGTGCCACGGCCGAGCTGGCCGGGGTGTTCCGCTCCGCCTTCGAGGCGGCCGGGCTGACGCTGGAGGTGGACTGCCCGCCGCTGCCCAAGCCGGTGCCCCTGGACCGGGAGATGTGGGAGAAGATCATCCTCAACCTGCTCAGCAACGCCCTGAAGTTCACCTTCACCGGCGGCGCCCGGGTGGAGATGGCCGCGGCCGGCGACCGGGCCCGGCTGACCGTGACCGACACCGGCACCGGCATCCCCGCGGACGAGTTGCCGCGCCTGTTCGAGCGTTTCCACCGGGTCCGTGGCGCCCGCTCCCGCTCCCACGAGGGCAGCGGCCTCGGCCTGGTGCTGGTGAAGGACCTGGTGGAGGCGCACGGCGGCGCCGTCGGCGTGGACAGCCGACCCGGCCAGGGAACCACCGTCACCGTGGACCTTCCTTTCGCCGCCGCCCACCGGCCCCGTCCGGCGCCGCTCGCGGTCGGCGCCGGATCCCCCGGCGAAACCCCCGGGGAAGGCGGAGGCGGCCGGACCGGCCGCGCCGCGGCATTTGTGGACGAGGCGCTGGGCTGGCTGGCGGCCGACCCCGTCCCCGCGGCGGGCACCCCTGTCCCCGCCGAGGCCGCCTCTGCTCCCGCCGCGGGCACCTCTGTTCCCGCCGCGGCCACCCCTGTCCCTGCCGCGGCCACCTCTGCCCCCGCCGAGGCCACCTCCGCGGCACGCACCCCGCACGCCCCCGCGACCCACGACGCCCCCGACCCCGGTCCGTACGAAACCGACCGCCCCCACCGGCCCCGCCTGCTGGTCGTCGACGACAACGCCGACATGCGCGCCTACCTCACCCAGCTCCTGCAGCCCGACTACGACGTGCTGCTCGCCGCCGACGGTCTGGCCGCCGTGGAGACAGCCCTGGCCCAGCCGGTGGAACTCGTGCTCAGCGACGTGATGATGCCCCGCATGGACGGCTTCGAGCTGGTCCGGGCGCTGCGCGCCCACCCGCGCACCGCCCGCCTGCCCATCGTCCTGCTCACCGCCCGCGCAGGCGAGGAGGAATCCGTGCAGGGCCGGCATGCCGGCGCCGACGACTACCTGGCCAAACCCTTCTCCGCGCGCCAGCTGCTGGCGCGCGTCCGCACCGGGCTGGAACTGTCCCGGCTGCGCGAACAGGCCCTGACCGAGACCCGCAACCAACTCGCCATGCTGGCCTCCCTGGCCGACGCGGGCCTGCGGCTGGCCGACACCCTCGACCCGGACCAGATACTGCAGACCGCCGGCCAGATCCTGCTGCCCCACTTCGCCGACCAGATCAGCATCCACCTCACCGTCACGGCACCCGACCCGTCGCAGTCGCCCCCGGCACACATGGCAGGCGCTCCCCTTCTTGCCCACGAGGACCTGACCACCGCCGCCACCCATGCGATCAACGGCACCGCCCCCGCCCCAGCCGGCCCGCACCCGGCGCCCGCCGCCGTGCTGGCCCTGCCGCTGCACGCCCACGACCAGACGCTGGGGGCCCTGGTATTGGTCCGGCACACCGGCGCGTACTCCGCCGTCGAACACAAGTATCTGGAGAACCTGGCCCACCGCCTCGCCCTGGCCTACGACAACGCCACCCGGTACCACAACGAGCGCCGCCTCGCCCTGACCCTGCAGCGCGCCCTGCTGCCCTACCGCCTGCCCCAGGTGCCCGGGGTTCGCCTGGCCACCCAGTACCGGGCCAGCAACCGCGGCGCCGAGGTCGGCGGCGACTGGTACGACGTGCTCGCCCTGCCCGACGGCTCCGTGGGGCTGGCCATCGGCGACGTCATGGGCCACGACGTGGAAGCCGCCACCGTGATGGGCCAACTCCGCTCCGCCCTGCACAGCCTCGCGATGGAGGGCGCCGGCCCGGCCCAGGTGCTGACCAGGCTGGACGCCTACCTGCAGTCGCTCGAAACCGACCGCTTCGCCACCTGCCTGTACGCGGTCTACGACCCTCACCGTCACCGTCTGAGTTACGCCGCGAGCGGGCACCCGCCGCCCCTGCTGGTAGCCGCCGACACCGCCTACCTGGAGCTGCCCCCGGCGCTGCCGCTGGGACTGGGCAGCGCCCCGGTCGACCGCGACGTGGCGTTCCCGCCCGGCACCAGCCTGCTGCTGTACACCGACGGCCTGGTGGAGAACCGTGCGCTGTCCCTGGACGACGGCCTGGCGACCCTTCGCCAGACCTGCGCCGCGCTGCCCGCCCCCGCCCGAACCGACCCGCAGCAGATCACCGAACGGGCCCTTGAGCTGCTGAACACCCCCGACAGGGTCGACGACGACGCCGCCCTGCTCGCTGCCACCGCCGAACCATCGCGTCGAACCGGTGGCGACCAGTAAAGATCAGAGGCGGAATCAGAGGCGGTGCGCCTTCAGCGTCATGTGCAGCAGGAGGCGGTCCTCGCCGTCGTCCAGGTCCAGGCCGGTGAGCTGTTCGACGCGGGAGAGGCGGTAGTAGAGGGTCTGGCGGTGGATGCCCAGGTGGGCTGCCGTACGGCCCGCCTGCCCCGCGCAGTCGAGGAACGCCTCGGCGGTGCGGGCCAGTTCGCGGTGCGCCGGGTCCAGCAGGGGGCGTACGACGGGGTCGTGGGCCGCCTCCGCGGGTAGCGCCGTCAGCAGGCGGTACGGTCCGATGGAGGCCCACTCGGCGATCGGGCCGAGCCCCGGTTCGGCCAGCGCCGCACCGGCCGCGGCCGAGGCCTCCTGCCAGGCGACACCCAGCTCGGCGAGGCCACTACGGGGCGCCGCGATTCCCGCCGCCGCACCGCCGGAGGCCTCCCGCGTACCCGCTGCAGGGCCGCTTGAGGCGTCCCGCGCCCCGTTCGCCCGGCCACTTGGGGCCCTGCGGGTTCCCTCCGCCGGACCAGAGGTCCTGCGTGCTCCCGCCGCCGGACCGCCCGAGGCCTCCCGTGCCCCGTCCGTCGGGCTGCCTGCGGCCGCCCTGCGCGTTCCCTCCGCCGGGCCGGGGGTCCCTCGCGTTCCGGCCGCCGGACCGGAGGCCCCTCGCGTTCCCGCCGCCGAGTCGGCGTTGACACCGCGCGTTCCGGCCACCTGGCCGTAGGCCCCCGTCGTTCCTGCCGCCTGGCCGGAGGCGCCCCGCGCTCCCCGGCCGGAGGCCCCCCGCATCCCCTCCGCCTCCCTCAACAACCGCGCAGCCGCCGAAGTCGCCGGCGTCAGCACCGTCGACGAGCGCAGTCGCACCAGCAGGGCCAGGCTCTGGCCGGTGGTGCCCCACGGGACCGTGCAGAGGGCCGTCGCCCCCGGGATCGTACGGACCGAAGGCGCGTCGTCCGGGTCGGCGGACGGCCAGGGGGTCACGCAGACCACCGTGTGGAGGCCCTCGCCGCGTATGCCGAGTGCCGTACGGAGTTCCGCCACCGCCATGTCCCGTGGCCAGCCGCGCTCGGCGGTCAGGACCGCGCGCAGCTCGCGGGTCAGGTCCGCGCCCGCCTGGGCCTCGTCCGCGAGGAGGTCGCCGATCCGGGCCGTCACCTCCATGGCCGCGTCGAGCTGCTCCTCGCTGGGGCCCGGTTCGTCGGCGAGCAGCCACACGTAACCGAGGACGAGCCCCCGATGACGTACCGGAAGGCACACCCGGCCCCGGTACACCCCGGCCTCCGGCGTCGGCGGGATACGGACCGGTCCTGTGGCATGGGCGATGCCGAAGCCCTCGAACCAGGTGCGGACCGCCGTCGTGGAGCGGCGGGTGAGGATCGAGCGGGTCCGCACGGGATCGAGGGCGGACTCGTCGATCTCGACGTCACTGTCGTACGCGCCGAAGGCGATCAGCTCGAAGTCCCGGTTCTCCAGCGTCGCGGGGGCGCCGAGGAGCTCCGAGACCTCGTCGACCAGTTCCTGGTACTCGCCTTTCGCCTCGTTCACTCGGGCATTCTCCCGCATTTCCCGCGCTCTTCATACAGATGTCTGAGATCCAGGGCACGGATGCGTGACGTCTGTCGATGGCCCACGATCGGAGGGATCCTTAAGTTTCACGGTGGTTCTCCGCGCCGTCGCTGCTCCGTTCACCCGCGAACGTTCGGCTACGGCCCCCTGCTGGTCGCTGTTGTGGAGGTTGCCCCGTGTTGGGACCCGTGATTCTCGCCGCCTCGCGCAGCGACAAGATGCGCCGGCTGGTGTCGGCGGCCCCGGTGACGAAGCCGGTCGTCCAGCGGTTCATCGCCGGTGAGGGGGTCGACGACGTCGTGCCGGTCGTCAAGCACCTCACCGACCGTGGCCTCGAGGTCAGTCTGGACGTGGTCGGCGAGGACATCACGACACCCGAGCAGTCCACGGCGGCGCGTGACGCGTATCTGCAGCTGATCGACCACCTCGAAGGTCTCGGCCTGGGCGAGCGGGCCGAGATGTCGGTCAAGCTGTCCCTGTTCGGGCAGGCGCTTCCGGGCGGTCATGAGCTGGCGCTCGCCAACGTCCGTCCCGTCGTCGAGGCCGCCGCCCGCATCGGCACCACCGTCACGCTGGACGCGGAGGACCACACCACCCTCGACTCGATGTTCGCCATCCACGAGGAGCTGCGGAAGGACTTCCCGCAGACCGGCTGCGTGATCCAGGCCTACCTGTACCGCACGGAGGCCGACGCCCGCCGTCTTGCCGCGAACGGCAGCCGCGTACGTATCGTGAAAGGGGCGTACAAGGAGCCCGCGTCGGTCGCGTTCCAGAAGAAGACCGAGATCGACAAGGCGTACGTCCGCATCCTGAAGATCCTGATGGAGGGCGAGGGCTACCCGATGATCGGGTCCCACGACCCACGCCTGATCGCCATCACCCAGGAGCTGGCCCGGCGCGTGGGACGCAAACTGGACGACTACGAGTTCCAGATGCTCTACGGCATCCGCGGCGAGGAGCAGACCCGGCTCGCCGCCGAGGGCCACCGCGTACGTGTCTATACGGCATACGGCACGGATTGGTACGGCTATTTCATGCGGCGTCTCGCAGAAAAACCGGCCAACCTTCGCTTTTTCGCCCGCAGCATGCTGACCCGAGGCTGAGACATGACAGACACACGGAGTTTCGGCCGGGGGTCCGGGGGTTGTCCCCCGGGAAAGCACAGCATGCGGCGGCTCGCGGAGAAACCCGCCAACCTGCGCTTCTTCGCTCGCTCGATCCTCACCAAGGGCTGACCCCACCGCTCAGTTAAGGAGTTACGGAACCCATGGACGCTGTGACCCAGGTCCCCACCCCCGTCAACGAGCCGGTGCACGGCTACGCCCCCGGCTCGCCCGAGCGCACCCGGCTCGAGGCCAAGCTCAAGGAGCTGGCCGAGAACCCGATCGACCTGCCCTGCACCATCGGCGGCGAGAAGCGGATGGGCGGCGGCGAGCCGTTCCAGGTCGTGCAGCCGCACAACCGCAAGGCCGTGCTCGGTACTTTCCGCAACGCCACGCAGCAGGACGCGCAGGACGCGATCGACGCGGCCCTGGCCGCCGCGCCCGCCTGGCGCGCGATGTCCTTCGACGACCGCGCCGCGATCATCCTGCGCGCCGCCGAGCTGCTGTCCACGACCTGGCGCGAGACCCTGGCCGCCTCCACGATGCTCGGCCAGTCGAAGACCGCTCAGCAGGCCGAGATCGACTGTCCCTGCGAGCTGATCGACTTCTGGCGCTTCAACGTCAAGTACGCCCGTGACCTGCTCGCCGAGCAGCCCGTGGCCAACGCGACGGGCGTCTGGAACCGTCTCGACCACCGTCCGCTGGAGGGCTTCGTCTACGCGATCACGCCGTTCAACTTCACGGCGATCGCCGGCAACCTGCCGACCGCGCCCGCCCTCATGGGCAACGTCGTCGTATGGAAGCCGTCCCCGACGCAGACCCACGCGGCCGTCCTCCTGATGCAGCTCCTGGAGGAGGCGGGCCTGCCCAAGGGCGTCATCAACCTGGTGACGGGCGATGGTCTGGCGGTCTCGGAGGTCGCCCTGAACCACCGCGACCTCGCGGGCATCCACTTCACCGGCTCGACGAAGACGTTCCGTCACCTGTGGAAGACGGTCGGCGCGAACATCGACAAGTACCGCACGTACCCGCGTCTGGTCGGCGAGACGGGCGGCAAGGACTTCCTCGTCGCGCACCCCTCCGCGGACCGCGCCGTGCTGAAGACCGCGCTGACCCGGGGCGCCTTCGAGTACCAGGGCCAGAAGTGCTCGGCGACCTCCCGCGCGTACATCCCGGCCTCCATCTGGAACGCCGGTTTCAAGGAGGAGTTCGCGGCCGAGGTCGACGGCATTAAGATGGGTGACGTCACCGACCTCTCGAACTTCATCGGCGCCGTCATCGACGAGCGCGCCTTCGCGAAGAACAAGGCGGCCATCGACCGGGCCGCCGAGGACCCGAAGTGCACGATCGTCGCGGGCGGTTCGTACGACGACTCGGTGGGCTACTTCGTCCGCCCGACCGTCGTCGAGTGCTCGGACCCGGCCAACGAGGTCTTCACGACGGAGTACTTCGGTCCGTTCCTCGCGGTGCACGTCTACGACGACGAGAAGTACGAGGAGATGCTGACCCAGATGGAGTCGGTGTCCGACTACGCGCTCACGGGCGCCGTCATCGCGAACGACCGCGCGGCGGCGGCGTACACGGCGGAGAAACTCCGCTACGCGGCCGGCAACTTCTACATCAACGACAAGTCCACCGGCGCCGTCGTCGGCCAGCAGCCCTTCGGCGGCGGCCGCAACTCCGGCACCAACGACAAGGCCGGCGCCCCCCAGAACCTCCAGCGCTGGACCCTCACCCGAGCCGTCAAGGAGACCCTGGTTCCGCCGACGGACTACACGTACCCGCACATGGGCTGATCCCTCACCGGCCCAACAGCCGCCCCCGCTCCGAGACTTCGGAGCGGGGGCGGTGTCGTATCGGTCTATCGGCCGTATCGGCCGTATCGGCCGTATCGATCGGCCCGGTCAGCGGTCGCAGGTCGTGCGGCCCGGGGACCAGCGGCAGGCGAGGGCCGCGAAGCCGCCGTCCGCCACGACCGGGACGGTGACCGTGTCGCCGCCACGGACGACGCGCGGCTCCCGGACCAGGCCCGACGGCCCGTCGGTCACGGTCTCCACGAGCCACTTGCCCGCGCCCAGCCGCATCGGCACGTCCACGTTCTGGGCCGCGCCCGCGAACGTGCCGCCGATGAACCAGCGGCCGTCCGGCGCTTTCCGCGCGAGCACCGCGGAACGGGCCGGGTCGCCGGTGAGCAGGCGCGTGTCCTCCCAGCCGGTAGGAAGCTGCTCCAGATAGCGGCGGGCCTCGGGACGGGCCTCGTACGACTCCGGGGTGCCGGCGAGGTTCTGGATGCCGGACTCGTAGAGCACGCTCAGCCCCAACTCACCCGCGTCCGAATTGACGTTGGGGCGGTACGGGCGGTGGAAGGCGCCCGGGGTGAAGTCCATGGAGCCGATGACGTTGCGGGTGAAGGGCAGCGCGGCCAGCTGTGCCGCCGTGTTGTTGCGCTTCTCCTCGCCGCCGACGCCCTCCAGCGTCATGACGTGCGGCCAGGTGCGCTGCATGCCCTTGGGGATCGTGGAGCCATGGAAGTTGACCATGAGGTGGTGCTTGGCGGTGTCCTCCAGGGCTTCGTCGTACCAGCGCATCCGCTCCTGCGACTCCGAGTCCATGAAGTCGATCTTCACGCCCTTGACGCCCCACTTCTCCAGCGTGGACAGCCACTTCTCGCGCTCGGCGGGATCGGTGAGCAGGGTGTAGTGGAGCCAGACCTGGATCTCTACGCCGCGTTCCTTGCCGTAGCGCACGAGCTCCGGCATCCAGTTGTTCGTCTGCCAGTCGGGATCGATGACATCCCACTCGCCGGGCTTGTAGTACCAGCCCGCGTCGACGACTTCGTACGGCCAGCCGCGCTCGGCCGCGTAGTCGACGTACTTCTTCTGAGCCTCCAGGCTCTGCCCCGCCTCCTTGCCGCCCGCGAGCCAGGTCCACAGCGCCGGGCCCGGCTTGATCCAAGAGGTGTCGCGGATACGGGACTTGGGGGCCAGGTCGTCCGTGAACGTCGACTCTGTGACGGTCGCCAGGTCGCCGGTGACGACTGCGCGCCAGGGCGTGGTGAGCGGGCCGTCCGTCTGGACCGGCTCGTTGTTCCACAGACTCACGCCGTACGTCGGCGAGTTGGCGGCGTGGCTGAGCTGGGCGCCCGCGTAGTCGCCGGTCAGATCGGACTCGGCGAGCAGGGCGTAGCCGCCGTCCGTCTTGAAGAGGCCCTGCATGGAGTACGTGCCTTCGGGTGCGGCGGCTGCCGACTCGTAGCGGACGAAGGGGAGTTCGTTGTCCGCACGGTAGCGGTTGATGACGGCTTCGGCGTTGGCGGGGAAGGTGAAGGCGGAGGCCTCGCGGACGACGTCGCCGTGCTCGCCCGGCAGAACGTAGCGGTAGGCGACGCCGTCCCGGGCGACCCGCGTCAGCAGGTCGATGCGGGCACCGTCGGCCGTACGGAACCGGAAGCGGGACTCGGTCATCCGGGCAACGCGCTGGTGAGACTTGCCGGTCGGGATGGTGTAGCGCTCGTTGACCGTGCGGTCGCTACGGCCGGCGAAGGCCAAGCCCTTGGAGAAGTCGGCCTGTTCGGTGACAAGGCCGAGCGGAGACGGTTCGAGGACCGTACGGCCGGCGCGTCTCACGCTGAGCGTCGGCCGCCCTTCGTCGAGAGCCACCACGGCGGTGGGGGAACCGTGCGGGCCGCGCACCTCCCAGGACGCGGCGGCCGCGGAGTCTTCGGGCACCTCGGCACGAGCGGGAAGCGCCGCCGTGGCGGTGGCGAGCAGTGCGGAGCAGAGCGTCAACACGATGGTGCGGGCCCGGGGTTGGACCGCCATGTAGAACCCCTCCTGTCACAGACATCGGATGACTGTGAGCGTGAAGGGGCTCAGGAGGGGTGTCAAGGAGTCTGACAGCATCAGACATCGGATTGCTGATGGGGGATTCAGTACAGAGGGAAGGGAACCCGCTCCCTCAACGGGTTGACGCGTGAACCCCCGGCAAGTCGTCGAAGGCCGCTTTACCGTCCGTTGTGAGCAAGGTCCGCGCGGTGGTGGCAGCGGTGGCGGCGATGATCAGGTCGTGCGCCCCGCGTGGCTTGCCCTCCTTGCGTACGTGAGCGAGCAGACGCGCGTGCACTCGTGCTACGTCGGCCGTGTAGTCCTCGACCGGAACCAGCGCGCGGATGCCGTCGACGAACTCCTGTCGCCCGGCCCGTCGGATGTCGTCCGCAAGCTCGACGCCGAGCTGCAGCTCGGCCAGGGTGATGGCCGCGATGGTGATGTCGTCGTCCGCGGCAAGGAGCTCGGCGAGGCCGCTGCCCCCTCGCTCCGCGCGGATGATCACGCCGGTGTCCAGGATCAGGCGTCGGGCCATGCCGCACCCAGTTCATCTGTCGTGACCTCGCGCGCGGACAGCACATCCTCGGCGTAGTCCTCGTCCACGGGGTGCGCGGCGAGGAACTCCCTCAGCGCCGCGCCGTTACCAGCGGGTGCGGGTGCCAGTATGGCCAGCCTGCGGCCCCCTCTCGTGATCACGATGGTCTCGCCGTGCTCGGCACGGTCGAGTACCGAAGCGAAGTTCCGGGAGACGTCGGTTGCCGTCATCGTCTTCATGGAATCAGAGTATCTGATTCCTGCTGGCAGAGGGGTCTGATCCAATCTACCGTCTCAGATAGTAGGAAGCCCAAGTAATTGTGGAGACAGACGCTCCGTCCTCGCTTAGCTTTGTAGGAGCCGAACGTCTCGCTCGATCAAGCGAATGGCGGTCGTGAGCCGGAGCCCTAGGCAGGCAACCCCTGCGGCACCGCTCCCCGCCCCACCCGGCGTCTCGTAACCCCTTCCGCACTCCGTGCCGCCATGAAGGAGTCGATTTCCATGGCCGAGACGACCGCCCGCCGAGTCCGTCGCATCTCCCGTACGAGCGAGTCCGACCGTAAGAACGCCGCCGCCGCACTTCAGCGCGCCCTCGACCGCCGGGACAACGGCGGCGCGACGGGCCACTGAGCCCTCGGGTCTTCGACGGGCCACTGAGCCATCGAGCCGTCGACGGGCCACTGAGCCCTCAGCTTCCGGGAGCCGCAACCCGTAAGTGGTGCGGCGCGGGCCTCAACTGCCGCGCCGCACCTCGAAGTAGTCGACGCGCCCGCCGTTCTGCGCGAGCGCCGACACCTTGAGCTTGGCGGCCGAGCCGGTCTCCGCCTCGATCGCGAGGAACGAGAAGCCGGTGTAGCGAACCCGGGACCACTCCACGGTCTCCGGGTCCTCCGACTTCCCCTTGGTCCAGTGGAAGCTGTCGACCGACTCCCGGTCGTTCACCTTGCCCTCGTAGCTGTCCTTCACCCCGTCCGGGAAGCCGTACAGCTTCTTGCCGGCGCCGCCCGCGGTGACATACACGGTCCCGTCGCGCGTCGGATCGGTCGAGGCGCCCACGGGCACACGCTTGCCGACCTTGCCGTCCTTGATCGCGTCGGTCCGTTCGTAGACGTGGTTGTGCCCGTTGATGACCAGGTCCACCTGGTGCTTGCTGAACAGCGGCAGCCAGGCGTCGCGCAGGCCGCCGTCCGAGGCGTGCGTCGCCGTCGAGTACATGCAGTGGTGGAAGAACACCACAATGAAATCAACGGACTTGCGCAGCTCCCCGAGCCGCTTGTCCAGCCATTCGCTCTGCTTCCCGTCCGAGTAGCCGAGGTTGGCGGGAATCTCGTACGAGACGTCGTTCGCGTCCAGCGCCACGATGCCGACATTGCCGTACGTGAACGAATAGACGCCCGGCGATTTCCTCGGATCGAAGCCGTTGTCGGGGAGTGACCAGCGGGCCGCCTGGCCGCCGTAGCCGTCGGGGGAGTACCAGGCCTCCATGTCGTGGTTGCCGGTCGTCACCATCCAGGGCACGGACTTCGCGACCGACTCGGTCTGCGCGAGGAACTGGTCCCAGACGCGGGCGTCGTACGTGTCGGAGTCCTTGCCGTGGCCCGTCGTGTCCGCGTAGCAGATGTCGCCGGCATGGAGGTGGAAGGACGGGTTCTGGCCGAGGATCACCTGGTCACTCGCGAGCGCGTCGTAGCTGACGCCCTGGTCGCCGAAGGCCGTGAACACGAACTGCTCGGGGCGCGCGGGCGCCGTACGGAACGAGCCGATCGTCGACAGGCGTTCGGCCGACGTCGGGTCGAAGCCCTCGTGGCCGACGCCGTAGTAGTACGTCGTGCCGGGCTTGAGGCCGTCGAGGGCGGCGTGCAGGTAGTACTGCTCGACCGCGGGGAGCTTCTTCGACAGGGAGGGGGTGCGCAGGTCCCGGACCTCGGCGTCGATCCTGCGGCTCAGGTCCCAGGGCTTCGAACCCACCCGTACATAGGGCTTCTTGACGGCGAAGGGCACCTGCCAGGAGATCCGCATCTGCGTCTTCGGGTCGGCGCCGAAGGCGAGATGGCGGCCGAAGGGGGCGACCGCGGAGCCGGGGACGCGACCGGTGGCGGGATGCGTCACCGGTGCGGACGTCGTCCGCGCGGGGCTCGCCGAGTCGTCGCCCGTACAGCCGGACAGCAGCCCCGCGCCCGCGAAGGCGCCCGCGGTCACCAGGGCTCGCCGCGACAGTCTCGCCCGCAGGTACTCGTGCTGCTCGGCCATGCTCATACGGCTGGCCAACTGCTCGGGGATGCCGACGTTCGGGACGGGGTGCTCGGGCGGTGACGCGCCGGGTGGAACAGTCATGGTGGGAAAACTGCCCAGCGACTCCCAACACAGGCCTGACTTCTGGTTGAACGGAGATTGACGGGCCGATGCGGCGTCACCCGTCGGGTCGTCAGCCGTCGGCTCGTGGAAGGGCCGCAGACGGGCCGCCGACGGGTCGTAGGTGGGCCGTACGTGAGTCGTACATACGTGTCCGTATCGCGGACGTCCCGTGTCATCCCGTGGGATGGAGGAGTAGGGTGCCGACATGTCTCGCAGCCTCAATCTCGCAGTGATCCCCGGTGACGGCATCGGCCAAGAGGTCGTGGTCCAGGGGCTGAAGGTGCTCTCCGCCGTCCTTCCGCAGGATGTGAAGCTGGAGACCAAGGAGTACGACTTCGGCGCCAAGCGTTACCACGCCACCGGTGAGACCCTCACCGACGCCGACCTCGACGCACTGAAGAAGCACGACGCGATCCTGCTCGGCGCGATCGGCGACCCGAGCGTTCCGTCCGGTGTCCTGGAGCGCGGCTTCCTGCTGAAGCTCCGCTTTGCCTTCGACCACCACGTCAACCTGCGTCCGTCGAAGCTGCTGCCGGGTGTCGCGACCCCGCTCGCGGGCCAGCCCGAGATCGACTTCGTCGTGGTTCGCGAGGGTACCGAGGGCCCGTACACCGGGAACGGCGGCACCATCAGGAAGGGCACCCCGCACGAGGTCGCCACCGAGGTCTCCGTCAACACGGCCTTCGGTGTCGAGCGCGTCGTCCGCGACGCCTTCGCCCGTGCGCAGGCCCGCCCGCGCAAGAAGCTCGCGCTGATCCACAAGAACAACGTGCTGACCTTCGCGGGTCACCTGTGGACCAACATCTTCAACAAGGTGGCCGAGGAGTTCCCCGAGGTCACCACCGAGTACATGCACGTGGACGCGGCGACGATCTACCTCGTCACGCAGCCCGAGCGCTTCGACGTGATCGTCACCGACAACCTCTTCGGCGACATCATCACCGACCTCGCCGCGGCCGTCTCCGGCGGCATCGGCGTCGCCGCGAGCGGGAACATCAACCCCTCCGGCGAGTTCCCGTCGATGTTCGAGCCGGTGCACGGCTCGGCGCCCGACATCGCGGGCCAGGGCAAGGCCGACCCCTCCGCCACCGTCCTGTCCGTCGCCCTCCTGCTGCGTCACCTCGGCTACGAGACCGAGGCCGCCCGCATCGAGGACGCCGTCTCCGCCGACCTCGCGGAGCGCGGCACCACGACCCGTACGACCGACGAAATCGGCGACGCGCTCGCCGCCCGAGTATCCGGCTGACCCGCCGGAACTCCTCGAGCCGCCGGGTCGCATCCGCACCCGGCGGCTTTTCCTATGCCCCGCCGGGTGCCACCATCATCCCCTGGGCCGCATTCACACCCATATCCTCCACGGCTCCGCTCACGCGATAATCGAACGCAGAGCCGCGGATTGAGGGAAAGCTCGGACGTCCTAACACTGGCCATCGGCCAGTGGGGCGTGAGCGCGGCCCGCACTAGACAACCGGTGAAGGACAACCACTCATGACGACGCCCACGATCGAGCTCAAGCCCTCCGCGCACCCGCTCTCCGACGCGGAGCGGGAGGCGATCCTCGCCAACCCCGGGTTCGGCCGCCACTTCACCGACCACATGGTGACGGTCAAGTGGACCGAGGGCCGCGGCTGGCACGACGGGCAGCTCGTGCCGTACGGGCCGCTCTCCCTCGACCCCGCGACCAACGTCCTGCACTACGCGCAGGAGATCTTCGAGGGGCTGAAGGCCTACCGGCAGCCGGACGGCTCCGTCGCCACCTTCCGCCCCGAGAAGAACGCCGAGCGTTTCCAGCGGTCCGCCCGCCGTCTCGCCATGCCCGAGCTGCCCGTCGAGACGTTCATCGAGGCCTGTGACCTGCTCGTCCAGCAGGACAAGGCATGGGTGCCGGCGCACGGCGGCGAGGAGTCGCTCTACCTGCGCCCCTTCATGATCGCGACCGAGGTCGGTCTGGGCGTGAAGCCCGCGAACGAGTACCTGTTCATGGTCATCGCCTCCCCGGCCGGCGCGTACTTCCCGGGCGGCGTGAAGCCCGTCTCGATCTGGGCCTCCGACGACCGCGTGCGCGCCGTCCCCGGCGGCATGGGCGACGCCAAGACCGGCGGCAACTACGCCGCGTCCCTGCTCGCCCAGGCCGAGGCCGCCGCGAAGGGCTGCGACCAGGTCTGCTACCTCGACGCCGTCGAGCACAAGTGGGTCGAGGAACTGGGCGGCATGAACCTGTACTTCGTGTACGGGAACAAGATCGTCACCCCGACGCTCACGGGCTCCATCCTGGAGGGCGTCACCCGCGACTCGCTGCTCTCGGTCGCCGCCGACCTCGGCTTCGAGTCCGAGGAGGCCCGCGTCTCCATCGACCAGTGGCGGGAGGACACCGCGAACGGCAGCCTCACCGAGGTCTTCGCCTGCGGTACCGCCGCCGTCATCACGCCCGTCGGCACGGTCAAGAGCCACGCGGGCGAGTGGCAGCAGAGCGGCGGACAGCCCGGCGAGGTCACCGTCAAGCTGCGCGAGGCGCTGCTCGACATCCAGCGCGGGGTGAGCGAGGACAAGCACGGCTGGATGCACAACCTCGGCTGAGCCTTGCGGTGAAGCCCAGTTGGTCCCCGCTCTCCTCAACTGGAGGGCGGGGACCGGCCGTTCACCCTCCCGGAACACCGATCACCTGACGCGCACGGACGCCTGACACACCGTCCAGGTTGTACGCAAACCGTCTGATTGACCCCGTACCGCTGATGCGTTTGTATCCCTGTGGGCCCCGGCACTGGGCCGGGGGAAACAGTGACCAACGGGGAAAACCGGGGGAGTTCATGAGCAGAGCCATGCATGCCGTGTCCATTGCGGCGATCGCACTGAGCACCATCGCGGTAAGCGCCACCACGGCGTCGGCCGCGCCGCGTCCGGACATCGAGCGGGTCACCGTGTCGGCCACCGGCGAGCAGGGGGCGGGCAGCTCGTCGGGGCCGTATCTGAGTGCCAACGGCCGCTACGCCGCCTTCGGATCCGATGCGCGGAACCTGGTGCCGGGCGACACGAACAACGCCGAGGACGCCTTCGTGCGCGACCTGCGCACGGGTCGGCTGGAACGCGTCAGCGTCGCGACGGACGGCACCCAGGCCGACCGGGGGACCAAGCCGGCGGCCATCAGCGCCAACGGCCGGTACGTGGTTCTCGTCTCGACGGCCACGAACCTCGCCGACTGGACCGAGCCGTCGGTCGACTGGGCGCAGGACGTGTACGTCCACGACCGCGCCACGGGCCGTACGGAACTGGTCAGCAAGACACCGAAAGGCATGTCTTCCTACGCAAACGGATCCGCGGCGATCTCCGACGACGGACGCCACGTGGCCTTCAACGCCCGGCCCAGCCAGATGGAGACCGGCGACCAGCCCATCTATCCCGCTGTCTATGTCACCGACCGCCGCACCGGCACGATCGAGCGGATCACCAACCGCGCTCACCCGGGCCGGGGCTCGTACCACCTCGACATGAGCGCCGACGGCCGCTACGTGGCGTACACGCAGAACGACGTGCGCGGCGGAACGGGCCTGCTGATGGTGCACGATCGCCGCACGGGCGCCGAGGAGCAGGCCAATGTCACCCCGGACGGGTCCCCGGCCGAGAGGTTCGCCGTCGACCCGTCGCTCTCGGCGGACGGCCGGACCCTCGCCTTCGACTACACGGGCGACGACTTGGTGGCCGGAGGCGCCGCGAATACGAACGCCTACGTACGCGACCTGCGGACGGACGCGACCCGGGGTGTCGTCCATGACGGCGAGGGCGGCGCGGGGCTCTTCGGGTCCCAGCTCAGCGACGACGGCCGGTACGTCGCCTACACGTTCGTGGCACCGCAGGGAGAGGAGAACGTGTACGTACGGGATCTGCGCACCGGGACGTCCCGGCTCGCCAGCGAGTCCGTCACGGGCGGCCCGGTCACGGAGGGCGAGGTCTACGTCACGTCGTTCGGTGGCGGTAGCCGGCTTCTCGGCCTCGGGAGCGACTCCGCCCAGCTGGTGCCGGACGACACGAACGACAGCTCCGACGGGTTCGTCCGCCGCCTGCGCTGAGTGACATGACGTTCGCATACTGAGACACCCGGTGAGCACGGGGGCGGTCTGTGCCAGACTGCCTCCGTGCTCTCGTTCGCCACGATTATTGGCAGCAGGCGCGCCGGTCCGCAGTGACCGCCCCGTACGACCACGTACGGGCCGGACACCGTCGTCCTCGACCCGCGCGCAGACCTCTCGCACCCGCGAGGGGTTTTTCTGTTTCCCGGCCCAACCGCAGCCGGGACCGGAGCGTGAGGGACCATGAGGGCGGTGGAGCCGGTCATTCCGGTAGACCGCATCCCACACAGGAGCCAGTAGAGATGACAGACGCAACCGACGAGAACTACGGCCCTTCCCACGTCGACGACGACTTCCACGTCTTCGACACGACGCTGCGCGACGGTGCGCAGCGCGAGGGCATCAACCTCACCGTCGCGGACAAGCTGGCCATCGCACGGCACCTGGACGACTTCGGCGTGGGCTTCATCGAGGGCGGCTGGCCGGGCGCCAACCCGCGCGACACCGAGTTCTTCGCCCGCGCCCGGCAGGAGATCAACTTCAAGCACGCCCAGCTCGTCGCGTTCGGCGCCACCCGCCGCGCGGGCGGCAAGGCGGCCGAGGACGCCCAGGTCAACGCGCTCCTCGAGTCCGGCGCTCCCGTTATCTGCCTGGTCGCCAAGTCCCATGACCGGCATGTCGAGCTGGCCCTGCGTACGACGCTCGACGAGAACCTGGAGATGGTCCGCGACACGGTGGCGTACCTCCGCTCCCAGGGCCGCCGGGTCTTCGTCGACTGCGAGCACTTCTTCGACGGCTACCGCGCGAACCCCGCGTACGCGAAGGCGGTCGTACGGGCGGCGTCGGAAGCGGGTGCCGACGTGGTCGTGCTCTGCGACACCAACGGCGGCATGCTGCCGGCCCAGGTCCAGGCCGTGGTCGCCACGGTCCTGGCCGACACGGGCGCCCGGCTCGGCATCCACGCCCAGGACGACACAGGGTGCGCGGTCGCCAACACCCTGGCCGCGGTGGACGCGGGCGCGACACACGTCCAGTGCACGGCGAACGGGTACGGGGAGCGGGTCGGCAACTCCAACCTGTTCCCGGTGGTGGCCGCGCTGGAGCTGAAGTACGGCAAGAAGGTCCTCCCGGAGGGCGCGCTGTCCGAGATGACGCGCATCTCGCACGCCATCGCCGAGGTCGTCAACCTCACGCCGTCCACGCATGAGCCGTACGTAGGGGTCTCGGCCTTCGCGCACAAGGCGGGACTGCACGCCTCCGCGATCAAGGTCGACCCGGACCTGTACCAGCACATCGACCCCGAGCAGGTCGGCAACACCATGCGGATGCTGGTCTCCGACATGGCGGGCCGGGCGTCGATCGAGCTGAAGGGGAAAGAGCTGGGCGTCGACCTCGGTGACGACCGTGAGCTGGTCGGCCGGGTCGTGGAGCGGGTCAAGGAGCGCGAACTCCAGGGCTACACGTACGAGGCCGCCGACGCCTCCTTCGAGCTGCTGCTCCGGGCGGAGGTGGAGGGCAAGGTCCGTAAGTACTTCGAGGTGGAGTCCTGGCGGGCGATCGTCGAGGACCGCCCCGACGGCAGCCACGCCAACGAGGCCACGGTCAAGCTCTTCGCCAAGGGCGAGCGCATCGTCGCCACGGCGGAGGGGAACGGTCCGGTGAACGCGCTGGACAAGACCCTGCGCGTGGCCCTGGAGAAGATCTACCCCCAGCTGGCCAAGCTGGACCTGGTCGACTACAAGGTCCGCATCCTGGAGGGCAAGCACGGCACCTCCTCCACGACGCGGGTCCTCATCTCCACGTCGGACGGCGCGGGGGAGTGGTCGACGGTGGGCGTGGCGGACAACGTGATCGCCGCGTCGTGGCAGGCCCTCGAGGACGCGTACACGTACGGGCTGCTGCGGGCGGGGGTCGAGCCCGCGCAGTGACGCGTGCGGAGGCGAACGGGCTTGCGCGGAGGCGGAACCGGCTCGTGCGGTGAGCGTGCGTGGGAGGAGCCTGCGTGGGAGCGGTTCCGCATGACCTCTTGACGGGTTTCTGGGACGCCACTTGACTCTCGTTCTGCTGCCCAAATGACTGAGCCAGTACGAGAGTTGACCACCGGCGTACCGAAGCCCGGCCGAAGGGAAAGTCATGCGCAGAGCCGCCCTGCTCGTCTCCGCCTCGCTCTTGGCGGGCCTGCTGCCGTTAGCCTCGTCGGCCGCTGCCGACGAGGCACCGCAGCGGGTCAGCAAAGACGCCCCCTATCTCAACGCCAAGTTGCCGATCAAGAAGCGCGTCGCGGACCTTCTCCCCCGGATGACCCTGGAGGAGAAGGTCGGCCAGATGACCCAGGCCGAGCGGGGCGCCGTCACCGACCCGAGCGACATCGCCACGTACGGCCTCGGCTCGATCCTCTCGGGCGGCGGCTCCACGCCCACGCCGAACACCCCCGAGGCCTGGGCCGAGATGATCAACTCCTTCCAGCGCTCCGCCATGTCCACCAGACTGGGGATCCCGCTGATCTACGGCGTCGACGCCGTACACGGCCACAACAACCTCGCCGGCGCCACGATCATGCCGCACAACATCGGCCTCGGCTCGTCGCGCGAACCCCAACTCGCGTACAAGGCGGCCGTGGTGACCGCCGCCGAGACCCGCGCCACCGGCATCCCCTGGGACTTCGCGCCCTGCCTGTGTGTGACCCGCGACGACCGCTGGGGCAGGGCGTACGAGTCCTTCGGCGAGGACCCGGGCCTGGTCGAGTCCATGGCGACGGTCATCCAGGGCCTCCAAGGAGCGCCCAGCGGCAAGGACCTGAAGCGGAACGACAAGGTCCTCGCCAGCGCCAAGCACTTCGTCGGCGACGGCGGCACGGAGTACGGCTCGTCCACGACCGGCACGTACACCATCGACCAGGGCGTCACCAAGGTCACCAGGAAGGAACTGGAGGCCGTCCACCTGTCCCCGTACCAGGACGCCGTGGACCGCGGTGTCGGCACGGTCATGCCGTCGTTCTCCTCGCTCGACATCGTCGGCGACGGCAAGGGCGCGGTGAAGATGCACGCCCGCGCGGACATGATCAACGGCGTCCTCAAGGACCGTATGGGCTTCGACGGCTTCGTGATCAGCGACTGGGAGGCGATCAACCAGCTTCCCGGGGACTACGCGAGCGACGTCCGTACGTCCATCAACGCGGGCCTCGACATGATCATGGTCCCGAACGCCTACAAGGACTTCCATCGCGCACTGCTGGACGAGGCGAAGGCGGGCCGCGTCAGCGAGAAGCGGATCGACGACGCCGTCTCGCGCATCCTGACGCAGAAGTTCAAGCTCGGGCTCTTCGAGAATCCGTACGCCGACACCAGCGGGGCATCGAAGATCGGCTCGCCCGGGCACCGGGCCGTGGCGCGTGAGGCGGCGGCCAAGTCGCAGGTGCTGCTGAAGAACGCGGGCGGCGTGCTGCCGCTGAAGAAGTCGCAGAAGGTGTACGTCGCCGGGTCCAACGCCGACGACATCGGCAACCAGTCCGGCGGCTGGACCATCAGCTGGCAGGGCTCCTCCGGGGACATCACGGAGGGGACGACCATCCTGGAGGGGATGCGGAAGGCCGCCCCGGGCTCCACGATCACATACTCCAAGGAGGCCACCGCTCCTACCTCCGGCCATGACGTGGGCGTGGTCGTCGTCGGGGAGACTCCGTACGCCGAGGGCATGGGCGATGTCGGCAACGGCCACGACATGGTGCTGAGCGCCGCCGACCAGGCCGCCGTGGACAAGGTGTGCGGCGCCATGAAGTGCGCGGTACTGATCGTTTCCGGCCGTACGCAGCTCATCGGCGAACGGCTCGGCGACATCGACGCCCTGGTCGCGTCCTGGCTGCCGGGCACGGAGGGCGACGGCGTCGCCGACGTGCTCTACGGGAAGCGGGACTTCACCGGGCAGCTGCCCGTCACCTGGCCGAAGTCGGAGGCACAGCTGCCGATCAACGTCGGGGACGCGGCGTACGACCCGCAGTTCCCGTACGGATGGGGCCTGACGACGCTGACGAAGGCGCCCGGCGGCGGTGCCGCGACCCTGAAGGGCCTCGCGGTCGCGGCGGCCGTGGCCGAGCGGATCGGGTCCGAGGAGGCGGGCCGCAAGATCGTCACCAAGGCGCGGCTGCTCGTGCAGCAGAAGATCGGCTCCGGGATCAACCAGGCGGTGGCGAAGCCGTTCGCCGAGGCCGACCGGCTGCTGCTGGCCGGGCGGTACGGGCAGGCAGTGGCGAAGCTGACGGCGGCGTACCGGGCGGCGTGACGGCGAGACGGCGGCGTACCGGGTGACGTGACGGCGCGGCGGCGTGACACAGGGGGACGGTGCATGCGCCCGGCGTGCACCGTCCACCCCACTTTGCGCCGCACAGGAGTAACTTCGAAGGTATGAAGGCCGCACTCAACCGTGGACTGACCGTACTGGTGATCGCGTTCGCGGCCTTGGCGGTGCTCTCCGTCGGGGCCCCACGCGCCGATGCCGCCACGGACGTCTCGACGGTCGCGGAGGCTCTGAAGGAGAGCCCCGTGTACGTCGACCCGTCCATGTCCGGGCAGCTGTCGAAGGGCGACGCCGCCGCCTTGGCCGACACCATCGAGGACGCCGACAAGCCGGTCTTCGTCGCGGTGCTGCCAGCCGACTTCCCGAAGGAGAACCTCTTCCAGAACCTGCGCACGGCGACCGGTGTCACGGGCCTGTACGCGATCCGGCTCGGTGACGAGTTCGACGCGAAGGCCGACGCGGCTGTCCTGCCGCCGAACGGCGTGGAGAACCTCGTCACCAGCGTCCAGGGCGAGAACAGCACCGAGACCCAGCTCGACGACTTCACGGACCGCGCCCTCGCCAACGTCGGCGGCTCCGCCCCCAGCAGCTGGACCGACGGCGACAGTGCCGACCCGACCGGCGTGCTGATCGGAACGGGCGTCGTGCTCGCGGCCGGTGGCGCGGGCGCCTACACGCTCGTACGCCGCAGCCGCCGCAAGAAGGAAGAGGAGCGGCAGGCCGCGCTCGAGAAGCTGCGCGTGGTCGTCGACGAGGACATCACCGCCTTCGGCGAGGAGCTCGACCGGCTGGACTTCCACCCCGCAGAGAAGGGCGCGGACGACGCGATGCGCGCCGACTACGAGCGTGCCCTCGACGCGTACGAAGAGGCGAAGTCGTTCATGGCCTCGGCGCAGCGTCCCGAGGAGGTGCGCGCGGTCACGCAGGCCCTGGAGGACGGCCGCTTCTCGCTGGCCGTGCTCGCCGCACGCCGCGAGGGCCGTCCGCCGCCCCCGCGCCGCGCGCCCTGCTTCTTCGACCCACGCCACGGCCCGTCGGTCGCCGACGCGACGTGGACACCCGATGGCGGCACACCCCGCGACGTCCCGGTCTGCGCCGCCGACCGCACCCGCCTGGCCGAGGGCTTCGAGCCCGCCGTCCGCGAGGTCGACACCGCCACCGGCCGCCGCCCCTACTGGGAGGCGGGCCCCGCCTACGGCCCCTGGGCCGGCGGCTACTTCGGCGGCGGCATCCTCCCCGGCCTCCTCATCGGCACATTGCTCGGCTCGATGATGGCCAGCCCGTCCTACGCGGCCACCTACGGCTCCGGCTACGGCGACTTCGGAGGCGGCGGCTACGAGGGCGGCGACGTCTCCGGCGCGGACTTCTCCTCCGGTGACTTCGGAGGCGGGTTCGGCGACGGCGGCTTCGGCGGGGGTGACTTCGGGGGCGGCTTCTGAGGCGTCCCGAATGGGGTTACGGGTAACGGGAAACGGGTCCGGCGCGGAGAGCGCCGGACCCGCGTGCGTCCGTACGAGGCGATCGTCGGCCGTACGAGGCTTAGGCCGGCCTGTTCGGTCGTACGAGGCGAATGTCGGCCGTACGAGCATTACGCCGGGCGTTCGCTCGTACGAGCCCGACTTACGTCAGAGAGAAGCCGCCGCCGAAGCGATCGCCGAGGCGAACGCGGAGACCTCCGTGTAGACGCCCGGAGCGTTCGGCTGGGCGCAGCCGTCGCCCCAGCTGACTATGCCGACCTGGATCCAGTCACCGGCGTTGTCCTTGCGGAACATCGGCCCGCCGGAGTCGCCCTGGCAGGTGTCGACGCCGCCCTGCTCGAAGCCGGCGCAGATCTCTTCGCCCGGCACGAGGTCGTTGTAGAGACCGCCGTAGCCCTCACACGTGGCGTCGTCGATGAACGGCACGGTCGCCTTGAGCATGTACCGCTGCTGGCCCCCGCCCTGGGTTGCCGCACCCCAGCCGGCGACGGTGAAGTCACCGGTGTTGTACTGGCTGTTGGTGGCGAGCTTCAGCGTCGGCAGGTTGATGGGCTGGGCGAGCTTGATGAGCGCCCAGTCCTTGCCGGTGCCGTTGTAGCCGGGGGCCTGGAGGACCTTGGTGGAGCGGACCTGGACCCGGCCGCTCGTGCTCTGCAGGTCCACGACGCCGGCGGTGGCCGTGATGCTGGTGTTGTTGCCGGAGCCGTTCACGCAGTGCGCGGCGGTGAGCACGATCTGCTGGGTGTAGAGCGCACCGCCACAGCCCATGGACAGCCGCACCATGAACGGGAACTCACCCTGCGCGGCGCGGGTTCCGCCCACGACGGGCGGGGTGGCGGCGGTGGCGCTGACGGGCTGAAGGCTGACGATCGCGAGGGCGGCGGCGCCGAGAACGGCACATCTCTTGAACGCCTTGAGCAGCTTCTTCAACGTGATGCCTTCCGTGGGGGGTTGGGCACTGATGTTGAGAGTTGATGTTGGGGGTCGAATGACATCCGTGGATGTCAGGCACATGCCAAAGAAGTAACAGAGGATCGCGCCCTCAACGGCATGAGCTGGTGATTTCTGTTGGAGGATTATGAGAACGCGGTGCACGCCACCACAAGGCACGAATTCCGGCCACGCGTGTCCGATTCCCGGGCGGGGGCGCCCCGTTCGATCGCACGCCCCCTCCGCCCGCTCAATCGCTCTGCCCCCTCCGCCCCCTCAACTGACGCAGGGTCCACCGCTCACGAAGGCGGCCCAGGACGCGTGGTGAGCGTGGCGAGTTCGCCCAGGACTCGGGCCGCCGGCGCCGGGTCGACCAGCCACTTCAGGTGGCTTCCCTCGAGAGTGCGGACGTCGTACGGGTTGTCCGGCGTCAGCTCGTTGCCCTCGCGGATCAGCCGGTCCTGCAGGGCGAGCGGCATGCTCGCGTCGTCGGCCAGGCGGACGAAGGTCTTCGGGATGCGCCCCCAGGTCGCGGCCTGCGCCCGGTCGGTGGAGGCGCCGACGTCCAGGTTCTCGTCAGGCTGGAAGGTGCTCAGGAAGGTCAGGAACTCCTCGTCGGTGCCGTCGGCGAGGAAGGCCGCCTTGAGCGCCGCGAGGGCGTCCGGGTCCGCAGTGCGGAAGTTGACGCGGAGCAGGCCGAGTTCGGCGGGGTTCCCGGCCATCGCCAGGGCCAGGGAAGCGGCGTCGAACGTGGCCATCTCCGGCTCGGCGTAGTAGTCGCCGACGTCGAGAGCGACCGGGCACCAGGCCGCGACATAGACGATGCGGTCGATCAGGTCCGGCCGCGCGTTGGCCGCGGCCGTGGCCGTGACGCCGCCACGGCTGTGGGCGACAAGGATCACGGGGCCGTTCCGCTTGGCCCGTTCCAGGATCCCGATCAGGTGCGCGGCGTTGTCGGCGAGCGTGACACCCTTGATCGAACCGGGCGCGGTGGCGAACCCGTCCAGATCCTGCGGCGCCTGATAGGCGCGGGTGAAGGTCGCCCCGAAGCCGTGACCGGGCAGGTCGACAGCGACCGAACGGTGTCCCAGGAGGCCGAGTTCGGCCTGGAGCGGCGCCCAGGAGAAGGAGTTCGCGAAGGCTCCGTGGACCAGTACGAACGTAGGTTGCATCTGTCTACTCACTCTTCACTCTCTGGTCGCTGCGCCCTGTGTGGCGCACCGTCCCGCCGCAGCGACGTCTTGGTACTGGCAAACGCTTCTGAGGGTCCGGGGGTGGTTCAGCCGACATCCGGCAGAGCCAGCCACTCCTTCCACGTCAGATCCCGCCCGATGAACCGCGGCCGCTCAAAGGGCCATGCCTCCTCGATCCACCGAGGCACGAACGCGTCGAGCTCCCGCTCCAGTTCACTCCCGACGACGTCGTCCACCACCCACCACGAGACCTCGGCATCAGCGCCCGCCTTCTCCGGCGGATCGATGTAGACACACCCGTACTCGGTGGTGCCCGCCGCGTCGAACAACACGTAATTGAACGACTCATGAGCCTCGATCTCAGCCGCATGCCGCTCAAGATCCGCCTTGTTCGCCTCATACGTGATGGTCGCCGCAGGCCACCCCCAGGCCTCCCCAAAGATGCTCCACAACCGCTCCCGCGACCCCATGACGGCGGGATAGTCGATCGGAGCATCGGCTCCACTGATCGGCCGGAGATACTGCCCACCGGGCAGTTCAACACGTACGGGATGGACGAAGTCCGAGGGCAGCCAGGTCATGGCGGAAGGCTACGGGCGAAGGGCAGGTCCCGCACCGGGTTAATATCCGGACGGCGAACCCCCTCTGCCGGAGGGCGAGTTGCGAAAAGCGTGACACTCTCCCGAAAAGTGTCACGCTTTCCGCGGAGAGAGCCCCTGGACCGTCGGGACATTCTCGTACGCGAGGACGGAGCGGGCAGCGGCGGACGCTTCGACGACGCCGGTCACACGGGCGGCAACACCGGAGTCGCAACGCCCCGATTCCGGCGGCCGGCCACAACCCCTCCACGCCCGCGAGGCGTTCTACCGCCGCGACCGCCGATCGATCCGCCTGGCCCGCGAGTTCATCCGCGACGGCCTCTCCGACTGGGCGGCGGCCGAGCGCAGCGACGACGTACTGCACTGGGTGAGCGAACTCGCCATTCGCGGTACGCAAGAACGACGTCCCCGCGCCCAACGGCCGCCCCACATCCGGACCTTGACGAAAAGCACGTGCCCCGGCGCGGACAGGGCACGCAGACTGGACCGGTGATCGACATCACCGAGGAACTCGTGTGCACCTTGGTCTCGGACCAGTTTCCCGAGTGGAGCGACCTTCCCGTCGAGCCCGTGGCACGCCAGGGCTGGGACAACCGGACCTTTCGGCTCGGCGAGCAGCTGGCCGTACGCCTGCCGAGTGCGGAGGGGTACGTGGCTGCCGTCGAGAAGGAGGACCGCTGGCTGCCTGTCCTGGCCGGGCACCTGCCGCTGCCCGTGCCGGAACCGGTCGCCGTAGGCCGCCCGGCGGCGGCCTACCCGTTTCCGTGGTCGGTACGACGCTGGCTGCCGGGAGAGACGGTCGAGGCGGCAACGGACATCGACCGAACCCGGCTGGCCCGCGACCTCGGTGGCTTCCTGACCGCTCTGCGCCAGGCCCCTGCCCGGCAGGGCCCGGCCGCCGGGGTTCACTCCTACTTCCGTGGCTGCCACCCCAGCGCCTACGGAGATCAGGTCGAGTCCGCCCTCGAAAAGCTCAAGGAAGTCGTCGACGTAGCCGCATGCGAGGCGGTCTGGGCGAGCGCGCTGACCTCGGCCTGGCCCCTCCCACCGACGTGGTTCCACGGTGACATCGCCGTCGGCAACCTGCTCGCCACCGACGGCGCCCTGTCCGCCGTCATCGACTTCGGCACGTCCGGCGTAGGCGACCCCGCCTGCGACCTCGTCATGGCCTGGACGTACTTCGAGGGCGATGAGCGCAAGGCCTTCCGCGAGGCCGCCGGCCTCCCCGACGACACCTGGCGCCGAGCCCGCGGCTGGGCCCTGTGGAAGGCACTGGTGACCATGGCCGGCCTGTCCAGCCCCGACCCCGAGGGCTTCCAGAGCCAGGTGCTCATCCGGGTACTCGAGGACCCGGTCGTCGACTGACGCACGCCTAGCTACTTGCTAGTGCTGCAACCGGCACAGCCCACTCCCACAACACGGACCGCGAGGAGCTCTGCATGGACCATCACGACGTCGACGCCGCCGTGGCAGAGATGCTGCGGGTGCTTGGCCCCCACACCGCCGAGGACTGGACGGTGCCGGCGGGGCCGCTCGAATGGACCTGCTGGCAAACAGCAGCCCACATCGGCCACGACCTGCTGGCCTACGCAGGGCAGCTGGCAGCACAGCCCGCCGACGCCTACCTGCCCATCGACCTGAACGTACGCCCCACTGCCTCGCCGGCCGAAGTACTCCAGGCCGTCACCGCCTGCGGCGGACTGCTCAGCAGCGCCCTGGCCACAGCCGACCCGACCCTGAGGGCCTGGCACTGGGGCCCGTGCGACCCCGAAGGGTTCGCGGCGATGGGCGTCGCCGAAACCCTGCTGCATACCTACGACATCACGCAGGGACTGTCCGTGCCCTGGCTGCCACCAGCACCGCTGAGCGCAGCAGTACTCAACCGGCTCGTCCCCACCGCCCCGCCCGGAGACCCCACCCAGGTACTCCTCTGGTACACCGGCCGCGGAGAACTCGACGGCCTCCCTCGCCAAACCTCATGGAGGTGGGAAGCAGCACGACCGGACTGATCGAGCTGACCCCGCACGAGGAAGGGTGACGGACTCTGCTGCGCGCAGACGAGTCACGAGATCGACGTGGTCGTACGCGGCGCCGTGGGCCAGGACAACGGAGTCCTGCTCTCCCTCGGCGAGGCCAAGTGGGACCAGGTCATGGGCGTCGGACACCTCGACCGCCTGCGTCACGTCGAGTCGCTGCTCGCGGGGCGCGGGACCGACACGTCAGCAGTGAGGCTCACCTGTTACAGCGGCGCGGGATTCACGGATGACCTACGGGCCGCCGAGGCCAAGGGTGAAGTGGTCCTGGTGGATCTTGAGCGCTTGTACGGAGGGGAGTAGCAGCCTCAATAGGACGGGAGCCTCCTATAGGACGGAAGCTGTCCTACTCGCGCTCTACCCTGCACCCATGGACACTCGCCACGGCACCCTCGACGGCCTGGAGATCAAGGTTTTCGACGACGCCGAACAGCTCGACGCCTGGCTCGGTGCTCACGCTGAGGTTGCGCGCGGCATCTGGCTGAAGGTCGCCAAGAAGGGCTCCGGTCGGACCACCGTCACCGTGGCGGAGGCTCTCGATGTGGCGCTCTGCCATGGGTGGATCGATGGGCAGCGGCGGCGCCATGACGAGACGCACTTTCTGCAGAAGTACACCCCGCGCCGGCCGCGCAGCGAGTGGTCCATGGTGAACGTGCGCAAGGTCGAGGCCCTCACGGCGGCCGGGCGTATGCGGCCCCGGGGGCTCGCGGAGGTGGCGGCGGCCAAGGCGGACGGGCGCTGGGCGGCTGCGTACGAGTCGCAGCGCAACGCCACGGTTCCGGACGACCTGACCGCCGCGCTGGAAAGCGATCCCCGCGCGAAGGAGGCCTTCGAGCGGCTCGGCAGGACCGGGCAGTATCAGGTCATGCTGGGGCTGTTGAAGGCCAGGACTCCGGAGGTCAGGGCCGCTCGGCTGGAGAAGGCGATCGCTGAGCTGGGATCAGCCGGGCGCCAGGGTGGCCCGGGTCCAGGGCGGCCGGGGCCGGGGCCGGGCAGCCCCTAAGGCCGATCAGCACCCGTCCAGCGCCGAAAGGCCCCGGTCAAGCGCGCCGTCCAGCCTTCCTCCTGCTCGCCCTGCCCGTCGGCCTTCGCGTCCGGCGCCTCCTTCGCGTACTTGATGAGCTGGGAGAAGTCGATCGCTCCGGGGTCCCCGTGGTCGTTCTCGGGGACGTGCATGTGCCCGCACACGCCCTTGAAGTCGTTCCACTCTGCGCCGCTCATCCGCTGCCCGCCTTCGTTCCCGTACGACTTCGGGTAGGCGGGCCACTCCTTCGGGCCGGACAGGGGTACGTCGTGTTCGGCGTGCATCCAGGCCAGGAAGCGGGCGACGCCTTGCAGGGCCCAGTCGGGGGCCTTCGGCCAGTAGATGTGTGACTGGCCCGCCTCCTCCCACTTGGCGTGGGTGCTCGGGTCGCAGGTGCCGACGAGTTCGAGCTGGCAGACGTTGAGGGCGTTCGTCTCCACACCGCCCGACTCGTTGACCAGGGCGCGGGACGAGGTCTCGATGTCGAAGTGCTGGTACCAGCGCAGCTTCTTGGCCGACAGGTCCGGCACCGCCGTGAGGTTCGGGGCCGAGGCTCCGCCGCCGTAGTCCGGCAGGGTGCGGCCCTCCGTGGTGTGCAGGACTACGGCGTTGACCTCCATCGCATCGCCGCCGTACTCGTCCTGGTACCAGTGCTTCCGGCTGGCGTAGGGGTAGCGCTGCGGTCCCGTCTTCGTGCTCAACTGCTTCTCCTGGAACTGGACTTCCCTGGACTCCCCATGCCGGGTCGCCAGGAAATTTCATCGTGCGTCAACAGCCGTACCGGGTACGGCTGTTGCACGTTACGCACACAAAAAAGTCGCAGGAGTTCCGCCCGGAAGGCCGGCCCAGAGCGGCGGGCCGTGACGGGACGTGAGCAGAGACAGACCCCCAGGGATCAGCCGGCGTTCTTGATCGCCGAGATGTCGAAGTTCAGCTTGACCTTGTCCGAGATGAGCACGCCACCCGTCTCCAGCGCCGCGTTCCACGTGAGGCCCCACTCCGAGCGCAGGATCTCCGCCTTGCCCTCGAAGCCGACGCGCTCGTTGCCGAAGGGGTCCTTCGCGGAGCCGTTGAACTCCAGGTCGATGGAGAGCTCCTTGGTGGTGCCGAGGATCGAGAGGTCGCCGGTGATGCGGTAGTCGTCGCCGCCGAGGGACTCCGCCTTGGTGGAGCGGAACGTCATCGTCGGGAACTCGTCCGTCTTGAAGAAGTCGGCGCTCTTGAGGTGGCCGTCACGGTCGGCGTTGCCGGTGGCGATGCTGTCCATCTTGACGTCGATGGTCGCGGTCGACTGGGACGGGTCGGTGCCGTCCAGGTGCAGGCTGCCGGAGAAGTCGGTGAAGCTGCCCTTGACGTTGGTGACCATGGCGTGCCGGGCGACGAAGCCGATGGTGGTGTGGGACGGGTCGATGGTGTAGTCGCCGGTGAGGGCGGACAGGTCGGCGGCGGGGGTGGCCGTGGTGGTGTCGCCGGCGTCCTTGTTGCTGAAGAGACCCATGACTGGCTCCTTGGGGGACGAGCCTCGGCGCTGCACCGAGGCTGGTTTAATCTTCAACGAGGTTCGCAAGGGATGTATTCCGGGTCTCAGGAAGTCTCAGGAAGTATTTCGAGCCCCACGCGGACAGGCCCCACGCGGACAGGCCCCGCGCGGACAGGCCCCGCGCGGACAGGCCCCGCGCGGACAGGCCCCGCGCGGACAGGCCCCGCGCGGACAGGCCCCGCGCGGACATGAGAGTCGCGGGGTCGCTCATACGGGGCACATTGAACCGTCGGCGGCCTCGGGCGCCGGACCGGCCGGTTCCGGTCCCCGCCAGGTCATCTCCCGTACCACTTCCGCTCGTTGACCGGTCAATCCTGGTCACGGGTCTAGGGAGAGGCCATGCGACGCGCGTACGCTGATGTGGCATGGGGGAGCTACAAGCGGACTGGCGGTTGAGGCTGCGACGCGGGGACGCGAGCGGGCCGGTGTGCGGTGCGGGCGTGCTGATCGATCCGGACCTCGTGATGACGTGTGCGCACGTGGTGCCTGACCGCAACGACGTCATGTGGGTGGAGTTCGCCGAGAACCGGAAGATCGAACCGGTGGCGGCGCGCGTCGCCAGGGACGGCTGGCTGCCCGGTCCCGACGGGCAGGGCGAGGACGTCGCGTTACTCCGGCTGGAGAGCCCGCGCCCGCAGGCCCGCCCTGCCACGCTGGAACCCCGGATGTGGGCCGGACTCCCGGTGTACGCCACCGGGTACGCGAAGGGCTTCAAAGATGGCATGGCCCTGCAAGGCACGATCGGTGGCATGAGCGGTGAGTGGGTGCAGGTGGACGCCGTCCACCGCAGAGGGGTCGTCCGCCGGGGCTTCAGCGGCGCCGCCGTGTGCACCATGCCGGACGACCAGAATCCACCCCGGGTGGTCGGCCTGATCGTCAGCTGGCGCGGCGACAGGGGGATGCCGCTGCCCGAGGACAACGTGCTCGCCTTCTCGTATCTCATCCCCATCGAGCGCATCGCCGAACTGTCGCCCAGGGTCAAGGAGTTGATCGGTCCGGGTGCCTGGGACCACGGCTTCGAGGGCCGGCTGAGCACCTGGTTCGAGGGCCCCGACGAGGATCCGGTGAAGATCACCGTCGTGCCTCCGGACAGCGGCAAAGACCGCGCGCTGCAGTTCCTGCTGCACCGCGCCGAGCTGCGCTACCAGGGCGGCCGCTCCAGCAGACCCGCACTGGCAGACCGCGCCCTGGACTACATCGCGTACACGCCTGGACGAGAGTATCTGGCGTACTGGGACTGGTTGCTCGGCACCCGGCGCAGTCCGGGCGCGGTGAGGCTGCGCGAGCCTGAACCACCCGTCGCCGCGGTCGACGGCATGGACCAGAAGCCCAAGCCACCACGACCCGTTGTCGCCGTCGACGGCCTGGACCAGGAGCCCGACCCCCGGCCGTTGATAGAGCTTCTGGACAGGCTGCGCAGAGTGGGCTTCAGGCTGCTGATCGTCTTCCGTACCGAGGGCGGCACCGGCTGGACGGCGGCCCGCGACGTACTGCTGGCGCCCGCGCTCGAGGACCACGCGGACCTGCTGCTCACCGATCTGAACAACTTTGAGGTCGACCACGCAGTCAAGATAGGCGTGGTCAGCAGCGGCTCGCTGGGCTCGGAGTCCTTGGTGGTCGATCTGCGTCGTACCGAACGCCGCGCGATCGACGGCATCAGCGATCCACAGGAGCGGCTGAAGCGGCTGCGCGAGCTGATCAAGAGGCTGCGCACGGACCTCAGCTTCTACAGGCGCGCGGGCCTCCGCTCCCACGGAGGACCGGCATGACCTCCTGCCCGCACCGCCGCTTCACCGGCGCCCCGTGCGGCGGCGCCGTCCTGCCCACCGGCTACTGCGCCGAGTGCGGTCGCGCCGCGACGAACGACCCGGGCCTGCCCCAACTCCCCGAGAAACCCATGGAGTTCGGCCCCAGGGAGCTGCTGGCCCTGCCAGAACACGAACCGCGGGCCCCCGAGGAGCGCCTGATCAGCGCCGAAGGCCCGCTGCGTATCCGGATGACCTGCTCCAAAGCGGAGTGCGGCATCACCTTCGCCCCGCCCTACACCGAGGGACCGGTGCCGATAGAGGGCCACTGCCCGGCCTGCGGCACGCCCTACTCGTACCGGCCCGAACTGACTCGCGGCGCTGTGCTGGGCGACAAGTACGAGATCATCGGGCCCATCGCGCACGGCGGCCAGGGCTGGGTCTATCTCGCCCGCGACAACAACCTCCGCGACTGGGTCGCCGTCAAGGGCCTGCTCAACCGGTACGAGGAGGACGGCCCCAAGCACGCGGACGTCGAGCGCCGCAATCTCGTCGCCATCCGCCACCCCCGCATCGTCCAGATCCGCGACTTCGTCAGCCACCGCGACAAGTCCGGCAAGGTCACCGGCGGCTACATCGTCATGGACGACGTAGGCGACCGCACCCTCCAAGCGGTCATGGAGGAGACCAGGCGAGGGGAGTACGTGCTCGACATCGAGCACGTCGCGACGTACGGCTGTCAGATCCTCGAAGCGCTCGGTCATCTGCACGCCGGGGGCGAGAAGCAGTTCGTGTACGGGGACCTGAAGCCGTCCAACGTCGTGCACCACAAGGACGGCGTCAAGGTCATCGACCTCGGCGGGATGCGCGAGCAGGGCCAGAGCGAGCCGCCCGCCCACGTCACCCCCGGCTATATGGCGCCCGAGTCGGAGAACACCACCACCCTCACCGTCGCCCATGATCTGCACACCGTCGGCGTCACCCTGCGCGAACTGGCCACCTATGCCGTCGGCGACGACGTACCGGGGCTCGGCACGGCCTCCTTCCACTGGGTCGTCGAGCGTGCCACCCGTAGGGATCCCGGCCGCCGATTCGCCGACGCCCAGGAGATGGCCGGCCAACTGCGCGGCGCGCTGCGGGAGATCCGGGCCCTGCGCGGCAAGACCGACCCGCCCGAGCCCTCCGCGTACTTCCGGCCGTCCGCCCAGCTGCTCGGCGCGCGGCTCGGCACGGTGCCCGGGCTCGACCACTGGCTGGCCCGCCCACGCCGCGACCGGCACAGCCCGCCCACAGCGCCCGCCCTGGACCTCGGCGCACCCACCCCCACCGAAATCGCCCGCTATCTTCCGCTGCCGCGGCGCTATCCAGGCGATCCGCAGACCAGCCAGTTCGAGATAAGCAGTGGCTACGACCCCGGCAAACTCCTGAGCCAGGACACCGAGAGACCCACCTCGGTGGAGATCTGCCTGCACAACGTACGGGTCCTGGTGGGCCGGGACGGCAGAGACGACCTGGAGCGCGCCCAGGAGGAACTCGACACAGCCGACTCCATCCCCGGACCCCGGGCCGTACGCGACTGGCGGCTCCAGTGGCACCGCGGGCTGATCGCCCTGCGCCGCGCCGACCTTTACGACGATACGCGCCAAATCGCCGAGGCCCAGGAGCACTTCACCGAGGTCCGCTTCGATCTGCCCGGCGAGTACGCGCCGAAACTGGCGCTCGCCTACTGTCTGGAAGCGCTCAGCGAGGCGGCCAGGGCAGGAGCGGGAGTGGGCGGGGGCGCCGAGCCCACCGCTCGGCAGCTGTACGAGTCCGTACTCGCCCGCAACCGCTCGCACGGCGGCGCCGCCCTGGGCCTGGCCCGGATCGCGCTGCGCGCCGGCGACCGCGCGGCCGCCCTGGACGTGCTCGGCCGGGTCCCCGTCGGCTCGCTCGACCACACCGTGGCCGCCATCGCCGCCCTGCGCGTCCGGGCCGCACGGCTGCCCGCCGGATCACACTCGCTGCCCGCCCCCGCCGACGTGGACGCCGGCCTCGACGAGCTGAAGCGCGTCGGCGAGCAGGCACCGGGTGCCTCCGAGCTGCGGCTCTCCGAGGACGAGGCGCTGCGGCTGCGTACCGAGCTGTATGAGTGGAAGCTCGACGCGCTGTACGCACGCGGCGACCGCCTCGGGCCGCGCCGCCCGCTGTCGGTCGCGGAGCGGGACGTACGCGAGCAACTGGAGCAGCACTACCGGCAATTGGCCGTACGTCACCAGGACTCGGCCGCCGCGCACGAGTACCTGGTCGACCTGTCCCACGCGATACGACCGCAGACCCTCGTCTGACCCCGGCCCGACCCCGCACAGGCACAGCGACAGCCACAGCCGAAGCACACATGAGCGCACCAAGCGAAGGAGTGCTGGAGGACTCATGAGCAGCCCCACCCGGCCGCCACATCTGGACATTCGGCTCTCCGTCGATCACGAACGCGATCTGCGCCCGCATCGAAGCGCACAGTTTGAGACCCATCTGCGCGTCGAGATCGCCGACACCGGTGCCCCCGCCGAACTCCCGGCCGTCGAACTCGCCGTGATCATCGCCCTCGACGTCGCCGAGCCGCGCCGCCACACCGTTCGGCACGCCCTGCCCGCAGCACTGCGCGCCCTGCCCGACGGCATCTCCTACGCCGTACTCGGCTCCGGCCCCGAGCCGAAACCGTGCTACCCGGTCGGCGGCGAGGACTGGGCCATAGCCGACACGGACGACAAGCGCCGCGCCGCCTTCGCGGCCCAAGGCCTCGCCCTCCACCGGGAGGACCCGCGCCCGGCCGGGTACGCCGTATGGATGGCCCGGGTCCGGGCCCTGTTCGCCGCCCGCCCCTTGTCCGTACGTCATCTGCTGCTGATCACCGACGGCAGCAGTGGCCCGGGCGAAACTCGCTTGGAGGAGGAACTCGACGCCTGTGCCGGGCAGTTCACCTGCGATGTGCTGGCCATCGGCAACGACTGGGAGCCCGAGCCGCTGCTGACCATCGCCGAACGCCTGCACGGCACCGCCGAGTTCGTGGAGGAGCGGCTGGGCAACGCGATCACGGGGGCGATCCGGCGGCTGCGCCGGGTGCACAGCCCCGAGCTGCCCATCGAGGTGACCGCCCGGCTCGCCGTCCGCCAGGTCGCCCTCGGCGAGAAGGCGCCACGGCCGCACCGGCTCGGCGGTCTGTTCGAGCCGGGAGAGCCGGGACGCCCGCACCGCTGGCGGTTCCCGACGTACCAGTGGGAGTCCGGTGTCCGCGACTACCTGCTCACCCTGGCCGTGGACGCCGAGGGCGACCCGCTGGAGACCGACCTCCAGTTCGCCGTGGTCAGCATCGGCGATCAGTCCGTGCCCGTGATAGCCCGCTGGCATCGCGCCGACGAGCGAAACCCCTGCGTCGTGGCCCCGGAAGGCGGCGCAAGCGTCCGCAGCATGCAGGACGTCACGGCCATGCACCTCGCTCTGCGCACCGGCCTCCGCGCCCTCGATCCGCTGCAACGCGAGCTCGCCGAGCGGCACTTGGGCGAGGCCGCGCGTCTCGCCACGCGGCTCGGCGTCGAGCGTGTGCTGGAGAACATACGTGTCTTCGCGGACATCATCGACGCCGAGGCGGGCCGGGTCCGGCTGCACGCCACGGTGAACACCGAAACGCTTGGCCAGAAGATCCTGTGGGCCGGATCTCGGCCCGGCGGACCGCTGATCGAGACCCCGATCAGGACAGGCGGCGGCCCGCGCTGCAGGAAATGTCAGCACCCCGCGGGACGTGAGGCCCGCTACTGCATCAAATGCGGAGGGCAACTGCTGTGAGCGACCAGGCGACGAAGCGCTCCGAAACACCGGCCGGCTCCGACCCTCGCACAGGGACGGGGCCGTCAGCCGCGTACCGCAGACGACTCAGCCGCTACCGGACCCGCAGACTCCTGGAATTCCACCTCCTGGCGATGGCCCTCGCAGCGGTCGTCGCGGTCACCGCGCTGCTGGTCTCGTACCGCGAAGTGGCGCTGAGCGCCGACGGGCTGCGATCACAGGCCGCCCCCGCGGTGCAGGACGTGGCCGCGACCCGGCTCGCGCTGCTGCGCGCCGACTGGGAAGCCCGCCACACGGTCGGGAGAGGCCTCGACGGCCTGGCGGGCGCGAGGGAGAGCTACCAGTCGCAGCTCTCGGCGGCCGACCAGACCTTGTCCCGGCTAGCCGAGAGGACCAGTGACGACCTCGGCACGATCAATGGCCTGCTCGACTCGTACGACAACTCCATCACGCTCGGTGCACTCCATCACCACGACGACAAGCCCATGCAGGACCAGAAGTTCACCGTGGCGAGCTCACTACTCACTCGCCCCGGGGTCGGCTTGGTGCCGCGTCTGGATGACCTTCAGGACCGGCAGATGTATCGCGCGGAGGGGCTCGCCACGATGGGCGTACTCGGGTACACGGGCTGGGTCGTCGCCGAACTCGCCCTGCTGATCCTCGCGTTGACACTGCTGTCCGCGCTGTGGGTACTGCGCGACCGCTGCGGCCGCGACTACAACCCCTGGCTGCTCAGCGCCCTCGTACTCACCGTCGCCCTCGCCGTGGTCCCACTCCTCGCTACGACAGTCACCCAGCGGCACCTGGACAACGCCCGAGACAAGCTCACCGCGATCACAACCGTCGCGAAGCAGACCGAGCGCGAAACGAAGGAGGACACCACTGACGCGCGCGCGAGGCTCGACGGCGCCCAGACCAAGGTCTCCAAAGAGTCTCAGGAAGTACGCAAGGAACTCAGCGCACACGAGTGGCAGAACTCGGTGTACTACGGCGCGCTGGGCGGCGGCATCCTCGTCTTCCTCCTGCCTGCCACCGGCATCGGACGCAGGCTCAACGCCGACTACTGGAGGGCCCGTTGACCAGGTTCCGCACCGTACTCCTCGCCTGCGCCCTGCTCTTCACGGCATCGAGCTGCGAACTCGCCGCGCCGGGCCAGACGGAAAGCGAGGAGGAGGTCACCATCCTCGGCACCTGGACCAGTTCCCAGGAAGAGGAGTTCAAAGAGCTCCTGGAGGACATCGGCATCCCGTACGAGTACCAGGGCACCGCCGCGCAGCGCGAGGTGCTGCTCTCGCAGGTGCAGGCGGGCGAGCCCCCGGACATCGTGATCATGCCCGGCCTCGGTGAACTCGCCGAGTACGCCCACCAGGGGCGCCTCGCGAAACTGGGCGACGTCTACAGGAAGAGCGAGTACGGCCCGCCTTGGCTGCCCTCCGGCAAAGGCACGGAAGACGTGTACTGGGTGCCGCTGAGAGCCGACCTGAAGAGCATCGTCTGGCATCGCAAGGGCACCGAACCACCCAAATCGCCCGCACCGCCAACGAGTTGGTGCATGGGCATGGGCGACGACGGCCCCTCGGGCTGGCCCGGCAGCGACTGGATCGAGGACCTGGTGCTACAGGGCTCCGGACCCAAGGTGTACGAGCAATGGGTGCGAGGCGAGCTGAAATGGACCGACAAGCCGGTGATGGACGCCTGGAATGCCTGGGGTGACCTGCTCACGCAAGGCAAGAAGGGGTTGGCCGCGCGGGCACTGATCGCCGACCACCGGGGGGCCGACGACGACAGCAATGGACTCCTGTTCAGCCAGAAGGGATGCTCGCTGGAGCATCAGGGCTCCTTCGCGCCCTTCTTCTACAGCGAGGGCAGCGCCAAGGATGTCGACTTCAACGAGAGAGCCAAGGATGTTGACTTCACGGACTCGGCCGACCTGTTGCCCCGCGGTCCTTACGGCGTGCAGGCCCACGAGGTGACCGGAGACTTCGCCGCCCTGTTCAGCAGCAGGCCTCAGGCCAAGAAACTGCTGAGAGAGCTCGCTTCCAAAGAGCACCAGCAAACCTGGGCCGACAAAGCCGGAGTGTTCTCCGCCAACAACAAGGTCCGCTCCAAGAGAGGTGGATTGGAGAGGGAAGTCGTCAACCGGCTCACCTCCGAAGACACCCCTCGCTGCCTGGACGCCTCGGACGTGATGCCCCCCGCGGTACGCGACGCCTTCTACGAGGCGACCCTGCTGACCCTCGCCCGGTACAGCCAGGGCAGGGGGAATGAGAGCGTCAAGGACATCCTTGCCGACGTCCAGCGTGTGCAGGAGAACCAACCCAAGAACGAGTTCGCCCGCACCGACGTGTGCAGCACGCCACAGTAGCCCCCTTTGTAGAACCCCAACAAGCCAGACCGCCCCTGAGCTGGTGGTTGACCCGCATGCCCCTGGCGTTCTGTTCAGGGGTACCAGGAAAACGACCCGGAGACTGTGAGGAATCGACGGCCCGGTTTCGACGGTGGACTTCGTAAGGTCGCTACATGACCGTTTTGGACGATGCCGGATCCTCCGCCCCAGAAGCCGCAGGAGAACCCACCGACGCCCGCGGGCGCGTGGCCGAACTGCACGCGATCCGTGCGGAGGCCCTGCGCGGACCCAGCGACAAGGCGACCGAGGCGCAGCACGCCAAGGGCAAGCTGACCTCCCGGGAACGCATCGAACTCCTGCTGGACGAGGGCTCGTTCAACGAGGTCGAGCAGCTGCGCCGGCACCGGGCCACGGGCTTCGGCCTGGAGGCCAAGAAGCCGTACACGGACGGTGTGATCACCGGCTGGGGCACGGTCGAGGGCCGTACGGTCTTCGTGTACGCCCATGACTTCCGGATCTTCGGCGGTGCGCTGGGCGAGGCCCACGCCACGAAGATCCACAAGATCATGGACATGGCCATCGCCGCCGGGGCGCCGCTGGTCTCGCTGAACGACGGCGCGGGCGCCCGTATCCAGGAAGGCGTCAGCGCGCTGGCCGGCTACGGCGGCATCTTCCAGCGCAACACCAAGGCGTCCGGCGTCATCCCGCAGATCAGTGTGATGCTCGGCCCGTGTGCGGGCGGCGCCGCCTACAGCCCGGCGCTCACGGACTTCGTGTTCATGGTCCGCGACACCTCGCAGATGTTCATCACCGGCCCGGACGTCGTCAAGGCCGTCACCGGCGAGGAGATCACCCAGAACGGCCTCGGCGGCGCGGACGTGCACGCCGAGACCTCCGGCGTCGCGCACTTCGCGTACGACGACGAGGAGACCTGCCTCCACGAGGTGCGCTACCTCCTGTCGATGCTGCCGCAGAACAACCGCGAGAACCCGCCCCACACGGACTCCGAGGACCCCGCCGACCGCCGCTCCGACGTCCTGCTGGACCTCGTCCCGGCGGACGGCAACCGGCCGTACGACATGACCAAGGTCATCGAGGAACTCGTCGACGACGGCGACTACCTGGAGATCCACGAGCGCTGGGCCCGCAACATCATCTGCGCCCTGGCCCGCCTCGACGGCCAGGTGGTCGGCATCGTCGCCAACCAACCGCAGTCCCTGGCAGGCGTCCTGGACATCGAGGCCAGCGAAAAGGCCGCACGCTTTGTGCAGATGTGCGACGCCTTCAACATCCCGATCATCACTCTTCTGGACGTCCCCGGCTTCCTGCCCGGCGTCGACCAGGAGCACGGTGGGATCATCCGCCACGGAGCGAAGCTGCTGTACGCGTACTGCAACGCGACCGTGCCCCGGATCTCGCTGATTCTCCGTAAGGCGTACGGAGGCGCCTACATCGTGATGGACAGCCAGTCCATCGGTGCGGACCTCACGTACGCCTGGCCGACCAACGAGATCGCAGTGATGGGAGCCGAAGGTGCCGCCAATGTGATCTTCCGCCGGCAGATCGCCGAGGCCGCGGACCCCGAGGCCATGCGAGCCCGCATGGTCAAGGAGTACAAGGCCGAGCTGATGCACCCGTACTACGCGGCTGAACGCGGCCTGGTGGACGACGTGATCGACCCCACCGAGACCCGCGAAGTACTGATCCGCTCGCTGGCGATGCTCCGCACGAAGCACGCCGATCTGCCGTCCCGCAAGCACGGAAACCCGCCGCAGTAACTCTGCGGTCCCCCTGCGGAAACCTCACTCACGGAGACTTACGCCCATGAGCACCCCTGACATCCGAGTCGAGAAGGGCCACGCCGAGCCCGAGGAAGTAGCCGCCATCACGGCCATCCTCCTGGCCCGCGCAGCCGCCACTCCCACGATCCCGACCCACCGCGGCCGCACCAAGGCCGGCTGGCGCCGCCTCGAGCGCGAGCCGGGCTTCCGGGCCCCACACAGCTGGCGCTAGCAGCAGCGCCCCTTAAGGGGCGCGGGGAACTGCGCGACCAGCCACATACGGCCCGCACCCGGGCAACCCCCCCGTAGGGGCAGCCCGGTGGCCGCACACACGAAAAAGGGCGCCCTCTCCAAAAAGGAGAGGGCGCCCTTTCGTGCTCCACGCGGCCAGCGCTACCGCAACCGCGCCATCAGCGCATGCTCAACCAACGTGATCAGAGTCGACTTCGCATCGGCCCGATGCCGCGCATCAGTCGTGATGATCGGCGTATCCGGACCGATCTGCAGCGCCTCACGCACCTCATCCGGGTTGTACGGCTGATTGCCGTCGAACCCATTGAGGGCGATCACAAACGGAAGCCCGCTGTTCTCGAAGTAGTCGACCGCCGGGAAGCAGTCGGCAAGACGCCGGGTGTCGACCAGAACGACCGCGCCGATGGCGCCGCGTACCAGGTCGTCCCACATGAACCAGAAGCGGTCCTGGCCGGGCGTACCGAAGAGGTACAGGATCAGGTCCTGGTCCAGGGTGATACGGCCGAAGTCCATGGCGACGGTGGTCGTCGTCTTGTCTCCGGTGTGGGTGAGGTCGTCGATGCCCGCGGACGCGGACGTCATGACGGCCTCGGTACGCAGCGGGTTGATCTCCGAGACGGCCCCGACGAACGTGGTCTTGCCCACGCCGAAGCCACCCGCCACCACGATCTTCGCCGAGGTGGTTGAGCGGGAAGGACCGCCGCTAGAGCTTGCGAAGTCCACTGAGCACCCTTTCGAGCAGTGTCACGTCTGGCTGGCCGCCGGCGTTCTCGTCGCCGCCGGGCTGATGGATGGCGACCAGGCCCGCCTCCGCCAAGTCGGCGACGAGAATCCTGGCCACGCCGAGAGGGATGGTGAGCAGGGCCGAGATCTCGGCCACCGACTTGATCTCCCGGCAGAGGTTGCAGATCCGCTGATGCTCGGGCAGCTGGCCCTGCATCTGGTGCGGCTGCGCGGTGGTGTGCACCAGCGCCTCGATGGCGAGCTGGTACCGCGGCCTGGTGCGGCCGCCCGTCATGGCGTACGGACGCACCAGAGGGTTTGAGGCCCCGCCGGCAGGGGACGGCTCAGGGGAGCGGCGCTGCGGCTGTACGGGCTGGATGCGCGGCGCCGACGGCTGGTCGTACGGCGAGGGACCAGGGCCCTGGGGGCTCTGGGGCGCGTACGGCTGGTGCTGCCGGTGGCTGGGCGCGGAGGGGAAGTTGTACCGGTTCGGGTTCTGCGCACCGGCACCCTGGTCCTGGCCCTGGCCAGGACCGTAAGACCAGTTGCCCGAAGACGAACCGCCTGGGGGTGTTGCCACTTTCTCCTCCTCCGACTGTGCCGGGCACCCATCACTCTGGATAGCCGTGTCCGAAACCTTACGGCCACGGGACGCCAAAATGCATCGCTTGTCTGCTAGTTGAGCAGGCTTCCCTGAAGCTCCGCCCGCAGATCAGGCGTCAGGACCGTACCGGCACGGTCCACCAAAAGGGCCATCTCGTACCCAACGAGGCCGATGTCCGCTTCCGGATGTGCAAGGACCGCGAGCGAAGAACCATCGGAAATGGACATGATGAAGAGGAATCCTCGCTCCATCTCCACAACGGTCTGGTTCACACTGCCACCCTCGAAGATGCGGGACGCGCCCGCGGTCAGCGAGGTAAGACCCGACGCGACGGCCGCCAGCTGGTCGGCGCGGTCGCGCGGAAAGCCTTCGGACATCGCCAGAAGGAGTCCGTCGGCGGAGACCACCACCGTGTGAGACACCCCGGGGGTGTTGTCCACGAAGTTGGTGATCAACCAGTTCAGGTTCTGCGCCGCCTGGCTCATCGGGCTCACACTAACGCTCCTGGTTGTAGGTGCTATCAGGACCGAAGCCCTGGCCGTTCGTTTCACTGCCTGCGTTACGTCCCCGCTGGACGCCCCGGCGCAGGTTGCTCAGCCTGCCCCGGACGTCCTCGGGGGCGCGGGAGACCTGGGGGCCGCCCTGGTGGGACGACTCGGCGGTGCCCTCGACCAGGTTGGCCTTGGGTACCCGCCGCGGCAGGCCGGAGGAGGTGACCCCGCCCGCCTTCGGCTTCTTCAGCTGTTCGGCGCGCTGCCACCGCTGGTCGTTGGCCGACCGCCAGTCGCCGCTGCCGTTGCTGCCGCTGCCGTTGGTGTCCGAGGTGGCCGGCGCTTCCTTGCTCACGGGCTGCCGACTGCTCGCGCCGTTCGCGGTCGAACCGCGGCGCGGAAGCCCGGCGTCGGTCAGCTCGTGGGCGGCGGAGGGGGCCGGTCCCGGACGATCGAAGCCTACGCGGTCCTGCTTGGCCACGTCAGCGGCCTGCGTGGATTCCGTTTCCGGAGCGTACTCGGACTGATACCCGTTCCGGTACTCGTCCTGCTGGGGCCAGTCGTCCTGGTAGGACTGGGCTTCGAACGGCGAGAACCTGTCCTGCGAGGATCCGGGGGCCTGCGGCCGCTCCTCCTGAACCGGCTCCGCATAGGAGGGTTCCGGATAGCCGCCGTTCGACGGGTTCGACGGGAAGTACGTCTCGTCGTACGCAGGCTGCTGCGGCTCCTCGTACGCCGTTTGCTGGTCGTACGCGGGCTGCTCGGTGTACGCGGCCGGTGCGCCGTCGTACGCGGGCCTGCCCTCGTCGTAGGCGGGCTGCTGGGGCTCGTAGCCGGACTGGTTGCCGTCGTAGCCGGACCGGCCGTCGTCGTATCCGGGCTGCTGACGGTCGTAGTCCTCGCGGAAGGAACCGGCTTCGAGCTCCGGCTGCTGCGACTGGGCCTCGAGGGCCGCTCGGCGTTCCTCGCGCATCAGCGAGCGGCCGACGGGGTCGAGCTCGCGTATGTCGTCCGGGACGTTGTCGTAGCGGCTGTCGTCGAAGCCCAGCTCGGCGGCCGTGCGCATGGGCGGGCCCTGGAAGTTCTCGCCCTGGAAGGACTGCTGCTGCTCCGGGATGATCTGCGAGACGGTGAACTCGTCGCCCTGGAGGTTCTGGTCGCCGCCACCACCATGGGTGATCGCGTCGGGCAGCATGACGAGCGAGGTCGTACCGGCCTGCTCGCCGGAGGGGCGCAGCTGGACCCGGATGCCGTGCCGGTCGGACAGCCGGCCGACCACGAACAGGCCCATACGCTGCGAGATCGCGGCGTCCACGGTCGGCGGGTTGGCCAGCTTGTGGTTGATGTCCGCGAAGTCCTCGGCGGTGAGGCCGATGCCCTTGTCGTGGATCTCGATCATCACGCGGCCGTCGGGGAGACGGGTCGCGGTGACGCGGACCTTGGTCTGCGGCGAGGAGAACGTGGTGGCGTTCTCCAGCAGCTCGGCCAGCAGGTGCACGAGGTCGGTCACGGCGCGGCCGTGGATCTCGGCCTCCGGGACTCCGGACAGCTCGATGCGCTCGTACTGCTCCACCTCGGAGGAGGCGGCACGGAGCACGTCGACCAGCGGGACCGGCTGGTCCCAGCGGCGGCCGGGCTCCTCGCCGGCGAGGACCAGGAGGTTCTCGCCGTTGCGGCGCATACGGGTCGCCAGGTGGTCCAGCTTGAAGAGGTTCTCCAGCTGGTCCGGGTCGGCCTCGTTGTTCTCCAGGTCGGTGATCAGGGTCAGCTGGCCCTCGATCAGTGACTGGTTGCGGCGCGAGAGGTTGGTGAAGATCGCGTTGATGTTGCCCCGCAGCAGGGCCTGTTCGGCGGCGAGCCGGACGGCCTCGCGGTGGACCTGGTCGAAGGCGCGGGCGACCTCGCCGATCTCGTCCGTGGAGGTGATCGGGATGGGCGCGACGCGGGTGTCGACCCGGCCCGGGTCGGTACGCGAGAGCTGGTCGACCAGCATCGGCAGGCGCTGCTCGGCGACACCGAAGGCCGCGTTGCGCAGCTGGCGCATCGAGCGGCTCATCTGGCGAGCCATGAGCGAGGCGATGATGAACGCGGCGAGCAGGGCGATGATGACGATCGCGCCGTTGATGATGGCGTCGCGCTGTGCGTCGGAGGCGATCTCGCCCGCGTCGGAGACGGCCCTGTCGATGAGCTCGTTCTCGATCTGGTCGTAGCCTTCGAACTTGGCTGTGGACGCGGCCATCCAGGTTTCCGGGGTGATGCCCTTCGTGGCCAGGTCCTCAGGGCTCCTGGCGGCGACTCCCTGGACCATCTCGTCCAGCGCGGGCGGGGCCACGAACTCGCGGCCCGCGGCCTCGGCCTGCCGCTCGGCCTCGGCGACCCGCTGCTGGCCCGCCTGGGTCTTCTGCGCCATGACCGTTTTGAGCTTCTGGGCGTCCTGCGCCGTGCCGCCGGAGATGTACTCCTGGACGGCGATGCCCTCCAGGTAGGCGTAGGAGGTGAACGCGACCCGCTGCCGGTTGTAGATGGCCTCGTCCTCGCTGGGCCTGACGAGCAGGTGCATACCGATCGAGCGCTGCAGCGAGGCGGCGCCCTTGGCCAGCGCGACGGCGTACACGGTCCGGCCATAGCTGGTGATGTTTCCGGTGCCGAGACCCAGCTCGTTCGTGAACTCGAGCAAATAGTGCTCGATGTCGACGTAGTCCTCTTCGGTTTTCACCGGGTCCTGCGACGTTTTGAACGCGTCGTCGCGCAGTTTCGCGAGAGTCGGCTCGGCCTTCTCCACGAGCTGAAGCCGGCGCTCCAGGCCGTATCCGGAGGGCATGCCCTCGACGGACTCGTGGAAGGCGTCGGCCTTCTTGTTGGTGGTGGCGCGGACCTGGTCGATGACCTTCTGGTCCTCTTCGGAGCGCTTCTCCTTGAGGAGCGGCTCGGCGGAGAGGTCGCGCTCGTTCAGCAGGGCCGCCGCGTACTCCGAGGCGGTTTCCACGATCTGCGCGATCTTCTCGGCGTCCTGGGCCTCGTTCCAGGTGTCGATCGAGGCCTTCACGTTGAAGCCGCCCATGACCAGGCCGACCAGCACGGGTATGAGCAGGATGGCATTCAGTCTGGTCGGTACGCGCCAGTTACGCGGAGACAACCGGCTGCCGCTGGACGCGGGTGGCGCCGTCGGCTCCGTCTTCCGGGGCACGGGTGCGGGTGCCGCTCCGCGCGGCGGCGGGGTGAAGTTGCCCCGCGCCGACGGCTCGGGACCGTTCTTGCTTCGCCTCACTCGACCAACAACCTCTCGGCGTCGGCACCAACGTTGTGCCGCGTGTGTCTTCCAGCCCTGGGCTACCGGGCAGTTCAGGCATTCCAGCACGTCAGGCTGTGCTCGTCCAAACACTCGGAACCGCGGATTCCGGGCTTCGTAAACCCCAGATAAAACGGTCATAAAGAGCGAGCCCCGCCAAAAGACGGGGCCGATGTGAGCACAGCGGCACCATGCGACCGCGACGCGTGTCGATGCCACTCAATTTCTCTGTCGAAACGTTATGAACAGCCTGGCCGGCCGTGTCAAAGGACACAGCCGGCTCCGAGGCTTCTACGACAAGTGTCGTATGGCATGGCTGATTTCGGTGCTACCGAAGACGCGCCATCAGCGCGTGCTCGACCAGCGTGATCAGCGCACTCTTGGCATCGGCCCGGTGCCGGGCGTCCGTCGTGATGATGGGGGAGTCGGGGCCGATTTGCAACGCCTCCCTCACTTCGTCGGGGGTGTACGGCTGGTGCCCGTCGAAGCCGTTGAGGGCGATCACGAAGGGCAGTCCGCTGTTCTCGAAGTAGTCGACCGCCGGGAAGCAGTCGGCGAGACGCCGGGTGTCGACCAGGACGACGGCGCCGATGGCGCCGCGTACCAGGTCGTCCCACATGAACCAGAAGCGGTCCTGGCCGGGCGTACCGAAGAGGTACAGGATCAGGTCCTGGTCCAGGGTGATACGGCCGAAGTCCATGGCCACCGTCGTGGTGGTCTTGTCTCCGGTGTGGGTGAGGTCGTCGATGCCCGCGGACGCGGACGTCATGACGGCCTCGGTGCGCAGCGGGTTGATCTCGGAGACGGCTCCGACGAACGTGGTCTTGCCCACGCCGAAGCCACCCGCCACCACGATCTTCGCGGAGGTGGTCGCCCGGCCTCCGTCAGAGCTTGCGAAGTCCACTGAGCACCCTTTCGAGCAGTGTCACGTCCGGCTGGCCGCCGGCGTTCTCGTCGCCACCGGGCTGATGGATGGCGACGAGTCCGGCCTCAGCGAGGTCCGCGACGAGAATCCGTGCCACGCCCAGGGGCATGGACAGGAGTGCCGACACTTCGGCGACAGACTTCACCTCACGGCAGAGGTGGCAGATCCGCTGATGCTCGGGGAGCAGCCCCATCAGCTGCGCCGGGTCGGCCGTCGTGCTGATCAGTGCCTCTATGGCGAGCTGGTAGCGCGGCCGGGTCCGGCCGCCGGTCATCGCGTACGGACGTACCAGCGGCTGGTCGCCCTCGTCCCCGTACGGCTCTGCGTACGGATCGTGAGAGGCGGTGGGCGGGGTCATGAATCCTCCGGGCGGGACAGCAAGTGGTCAGTCGTGCCGTCGAAGAGGGCCGGTGGGGGAACGGGCGGCCTGACGGTGGGTCTTGCCTTGTGGGGAGTTCTAGTGCAACAGGCTGCCTTGCAGTTCGGCCCGCAGATCGGGCGTCAGAACGGCGCCCGCTCGGTCGACGAGCAGGGCCATCTCGTATCCGACGAGACCGATGTCGCAGTCCGGGTGGGACAGGACCGCGAGCGACGAGCCGTCGGAAATGGACATCAGGAACAGGAAGCCGCGCTCCATCTCGACCACGGTCTGCGCCACCGTGCCGCCCTCGAAGATCCGGGAGGCACCGGCGGTGAGCGAGGTCAGTCCGGAGGCGACGGCCGCGAGCTGGTCCGCGCGGTCGCGCGGGAAGCCCTCCGACAACGCCAGAAGGAGTCCGTCGGCGGAGACGACGACGGTGTGGGACACCCCGGGGGTGTTGTCAACGAAGTTGGTGATCAACCAGTTGAGATTCTGTGCTGCCTGGCTCATCTGGCTCAACTAACGCTCCTGCTGGTGAGTGGGGCTTGGGAAGCTGCCGGTCTGGCCCGAACCGGCCTGGCGACCCTGTTGGATGCCCCGACGGAGATTGGTCAGCCGGCCGCGTACGTCATCGGGCGCACGCGAGACCTGCGGACCGCTTTGGTGCTGTTGCTGCTGAGCCGTCCCCGCGACGAGGTTCGCGCGGGGCACCCGGCGCGGCAGACCCGAGACGGTGACGCCACCCGCGGTGGGCTGGCGCACCTTCTCGGCCTGGCGGCCGAGTTCATCATTGGGAGAGGCACGCCAGGACGACGTGACGGCGGGAGCCGGCTCCGGCGCCCGGCGCTGCGGGGCCTCGGGGGCCCGGCTGGGCGGCGGCGGGGTGTCCATGGCGGACGCCGAAGACGCGGAGGTCGCCGACTCGGTCCGGGAGCCGTTGCTCCGGGCCTGGTCCTGGTCCTGCCCCTGACTCTGGCCCTGGTGGAACCAGTTGGTCTCCAAGGTGTCGTACAGCGGCGTACGTCCGTCGCCGGGACCCGTCGCCGGGGGCAGACCCTCCGGCTCCGGCACGCGCGGGGGCTGCGACGGCTGCGGCGGGAGCGATGGGCGCCGACGCGGCTGCGGGCGCTGGGGGCGCCGATTGCCGTTGGCACCGTTCGTCCCGTTGGCTCCGGGGCGCTCGAACTGTCCGGTGTCGCCACCGCCCTGGCCCTCTCGCTCCGGAGCGGAACCGTTGTAGCCGGACGCCGGGGTCCGCCCGTTCGCGGGCTGGTCCTGGCGGCCGTCGCGGCCCGGAGGGGCGAACTGGCCGGTCGAGGACGGGTTCTGCCTGGCGGAAGGATTCGGCGGACCGAACACATCCGGGCGTACGAACTGCCCGGTGCCCTGGCCGGGACGCGGCATGTCGAAGTCGGCGGGACCCGCACCAGGGCCGGAACCGGGACGCGGTGCGTCGAAGTCCGGCCGCGGGTACTCACCCGTGGAGCTCGGACCCTGACGGTCGTCGATCCGCGGGATCTCCTCGGTCGAGCCCGGACCCTGACGGTTGTCCACACGCGGTATGCGCGAGGTCGCGTCCGGCTCCTCGTGGCCGCGCGGGGCGTCCATCGGGTCGCGCCGGCCCGGCTCGTCGCTCCAACTGCTCACCTTCGGCTTGGGGTTGCCCCCGGGCAGCTCGGCACGCGGGCCACCGGGCGGCGGCAGCTGCGGCTGCCCGTCGGGACGACGGCCCTGCTCGGGGTGGTTGCTCTCGGGGCGCCGCTGCGGCGGTACGGGACCACGGGCGCCGAACGCCTCCTGGCGGCCACTGTCGCCGAAACCGTCGAAGCCCTGCGGAGTACCCGTACCGGCGGCCTGAAGACCCTGCGGCGCACCCGGCGCGGCACCGGCCGGAGCCGGCCTGCCCTGCGGGGGCGCGGGCGGCATGGGCGGCTGCGGTCCACGCGAGCCGCCCGGCCCGCCCGGTCCACCCGGACGACCGCCCGAGTCGCTGCCGGTCAGCGCCGGACGCGGACCCGAGCCCGCACCGACCTGCCCGCGCTGCGGCCCGGAGTTCAGGCGACCGGGGCCACCCGGCGCACCAGCACCGGCACCCGCGCCGAGCGCGGGACCGCTGCCGGCCCCGCCGCGGCGGGCCGCCGCGACACCGGCCGCGGCCTGCGCGGCGGCCGGACCGCCGGAACCCACGCCCTGGCCCGGCTTGCCCGGCGCCTTCTTGCCGCCCTGGGCGACATCGACGGGGAGCATGACCAGCGCGGTCGTACCACCGGAGTCGGACGGCCGCAGCTGAATGCGGATGCCGTGCCGCTGCGAAAGCCGGCCGACCACGAACAGACCCATGCGGCGGGAGACCGAGACGTCCACGGTGGGCGGCGAGGCGAGTCGCTCGTTGATCGCCGCGAGGTCCTCGGGGGAGAGGCCGATACCGGTGTCGTGGATCTCGATCAGTACGCGGCCGTCGGGCAGCGCGTGACCGGTGACCTTGACCTTGGTCTGCGGCGAGGAGAACGAGGTGGCGTTCTCGAGCAGCTCGGCGAGCAGGTGCACGAGGTCGTTGACGACCCGGCCCGCGACCTCGGTCGCCGGGACCGAGGACAGCTCGATCCGCTCGTACTGCTCCACCTCGGAGGCGGCGGCACGGAGCACGTCGACCAGCGGGACCGGGCGGGTCCAGCGGCGGCCGGGCTCTTCACCGGCGAGAACGAGGAGGTTCTCACCGTTACGGCGCATGCGGGTCGCGAGGTGGTCGAGCTTGAACAGCGAGGACAGCTGGTCCGGGTCGGCCTCGCGGGACTCCAGCTCGGAGATCAGCGACAGCTGACGCTGGATGAGGCCCTGGGAGCGCCGCGAGAGGTTGGTGAACATCGCGTTGACGTTGCCCCGCAGCAGGGCCTGCTCGGCGGCCAGTCGTACGGCCTCGCGGTGCACGTCGTCGAAGGCCGCGGCCACCTGGCCGATCTCGTCCTTGGAGTGCACACCGACCGACTGCACGGAGGTGTCGACGTCCTGCGGGTCGGACTCGGACAGCTGCTTGACCAGCTCGGGCAGCCGGTCCTGGGCGACCTTGGTCGCGGTGTCCTGGAGCCGGCGCAGCGAGCGGATCATGGACCGGGCCACGACGAAGGCGCCGACGAGCGAGACACCGAGCACGAGCAGGATCAGCGCACCGGAGATGATCGCTTCCTGCTCGGACTCGTTACGCAGCTCACGGGCCTTCTGCTCCATCTGGTTGAGCAGCGTCAGCTCGATCTTGGACATTTCCTGGATCTTGGCCGAGTCGGCGTCGATCCAGTCCAGGTACGAGCGCTTCTGGCGCTGCTCCAGGCCGTCCTCCCGGCCGAGCACGCGCTGCGCGTAGATGTCGGCTTCCTCGATGGTCGGGCTGCCCTCTTCGATCGGCCTCATCAGGGCCGCCGCGTTGCCCTCGTAGATGCTGGCGAAGCCGGAGAGTTCGGACCTCTGGTTGTCCAGCGCGGAGGCCGCGTACTGCCGGTCGTTCTCCGAGAGATCGCCGAACGTCTTGTCGGTCGCGGGCAGGGCCGCGGCGATCACGGCGCGCTGGATGGACGCGTACTCCTTGGCGGAGGAGAAGGCCGTCAGGGCGCGCGTGCGCTGGATCATTTCCGGGTTGCTGGTCGCCTGGGCCATGTCCTGGGAAAGACCCAGCAGCCGGTCGATGAGCCGGTGATACGCCTCGACCGTCTGCGCGGAGTTCTCGGTGTCCGCGTAGGCCTCGCTGCGGAGGGTCTTGAGCTTGCCCAGTTCGGTGGTGATGGAGACGACATTGTCGCGGACACCGCCGATGGTCTCCTCGTTGCCCACGTCGTCGATCTCGCGCGTGCCCTCCTTGAAGGTGGCAAGCGCGCGGTCCGTCTTGTCGCGGAGACCCTTGACCGTGGGCTCGTCCGGCTTGGCGCCGTGCGAGAGCGGTCCGGCCGACTTGTCGCGCTCCTCCTGGAGCGCGGCGGCCAGCTCGGTCGCCTGCTTGGTCATGTCGGTCAGCAGCCTCATGTTGTCGAGCTGCTGGATGTCGTCCATGGAGTCGCTGATACGCAGCGCACCGAGCGAGGTCGCGGCGACCACGGGGAGCGCGAGCAGCGACACCAGGCGCGTGGAGATGCGCCAGTTGCGCAGCGCTATTCGGGCGCCGGGGCCACTTGGACTCTTCGGCTTCGCCGCAGAAGCGGCGGGCGCCGGGGCGGCGGGTCCGCCCGACGGGCCTCCCGGGCCTGGGCGCGAGCCGCGATCACCGCTGTCGCCGGCCGGTGCCGGTCCTTGGTTCTGGGCGCGTTGGGGCGACGAACCGCGGTCGGTCCCGCCGTGCGGCTCCGGCTCCGCCGAAGCGCTGCCATCCCTCTTGAAACGTCCCTGCACTAGCGTCGCAACCTCTGGACCAGGCGTCCCTCCGCAGAACGGTTGGGACGGTGTCGGCGTCGTACCGGCGCAATGCGCCTTTTGTCGGTCTTTGGTGACCGGCGCTGCTCTCCCTATCCCGCCGCCATGCGGCGCTACGTTGCGCCCCCTGTGCGCCGGTTCGATCCCGCGGCGGTTCGTGGAATTCCAGCACAGTGCCGGATCTCCAACAAGGGCCAAGGGTCATGCTGTGACCAACGTGACCCCTTGTGAGGGCCGAGTTACGAGTCGTAGATAGTGATCCCCCGCATAACGGGTACAATCCGGCGTTCCGCTCGTGCGCGAGGCGTGTCCCAGTCGCCATGATCAGCAGCGGAATGATGGCTTCAGGGGGTAAATGCCCGCTTTGTCAGTGTGAAAGTTCGGCGTGAATTGACCGTTTCGGTGAGCGGTTCGTGAGGAAACTCACACGGCGATCATGGGGCCTTCACAACTTTCCCGGGGAACCGGACGTTTAGCCTGAGGCTTTACAGGTACAGCAAATCCGACAACACGCGCTTGTACGACGGCCGTTGGCCGCGCAGGCGCCCGTACGACGGGGTCAAACACCGCACATGAAGACGCTGATGTTCCAGAACATAGCCAATCCGCGACGCACCACGCTGGCGCATCTCGAAGACGCCGACGAGCTGCAGATCCCGGTGCGGCGGGAACAGCAGGAGCACGCCGTCGAGCTCCCCGCCCAGACCGCCAACCCCCGCCGCACCGTCCTGGTGGACATCCCGGTGGGCGCGGGCGCCGAGCAGTAGGACGGCGGCAGGACTCAGTCCAGAACCAGGACTCCGAGTCCAGAACTCAGTGTCGAGGACGAGCCCACGGCCCACGCGTAATCGCGTGAGGTCGCACCCCTTCCCCGCGTTAGCCTGGAGCGTCATACTCCGGCCGGCTCAGTAGAGGGGCGCAGGTTTCCGTGCGCATCGCCAGGTTCTCCATCGACGGCAACGTCGCGTTCGGCGCGGTCGAGGGCGACAGCCCTCCTGGATCGACCGACGGGCTCGTCCTCGACATCATCAAGGGCATCCCCTTCACGGACTTCGAACTCTCCGGTACGAAGCTGCCGCTGAGCAAGGTCAGGCTGCTCCCACCGGTGCTCCCGAACAAGGTCGTGGCCTTCGGCCGCAACTACGCGGAGCACGCGAAGGAGCTCGGCAACGAGGTGCCCGACGCCCCGTTCGCCTTCTTCAAGCCGTCCACCTCGGTGATCGGCCCCGGCGACGAGATCGCGTACCCCTCCTTCTCCCAGGAGCTGCACCACGAGGCCGAGCTGGCCGTGGTCATAGGCCGGATGTGCCGCGAGGTCCCGCGCGAGCGCGTCAAGGACGTCATCCTCGGCTACACCTGCGCCAACGACGTCACCGCACGCGACGTCCAGAAGCGCGAGAAGCAGTGGGCGAGAGCCAAGGGCTTCGACTCCTCCTGCCCGCTCGGCCCCTGGGTCGAGACGGATCTCGACCCCTCCGACCTGACGATCCAGTGCACGGTCAACGGCCAGCAGCGCCAACTGGGCCGTACCAGCGAGATGATCCACCCCATCGAGGATCTGATCGTGAACATCACGGAGGCCATGACGCTGCTCCCCGGCGACGTGATCCTCACGGGCACCCCCGCAGGGGTCGGGCCCCTCAACGTCGGCGACGAGGTCGCCGTCACCATCGAAGGCATCGGCACTCTCACCAACAAGGTGATCAAGCGTGGCTAACGCGAACGTCCGCGTACGTTTCTGTCCCTCGCCGACCGGCAACCCCCATGTGGGCCTGGTCCGCACCGCCCTGTTCAACTGGGCGTTCGCCCGCCATCACGGCGGCACCCTGGTCTTCCGCATCGAGGACACCGACGCGGCCCGCGACTCCGAGGAGTCGTACGAGCAGCTGCTGGACTCCATGCGCTGGCTCGGCTTCGACTGGGACGAAGGCCCCGAGATCGGCGGCCCGCACGCGCCGTACCGCCAGTCGCAGCGCATGGACATCTACAAGGACGTCGCCCGCAAGCTCCTGGACGCCGGCCACGCGTACTACTGCTACTGCTCGACAGCCGAACTGGACGCCCGCCGCGAGGCCGCCCGCGCGGCAGGCAAGCCCTCCGGCTACGACGGCCACTGCCGCGCGCTCACCGACGAGCAGCTCGCCACGTACAAGACCGAGGACCGCGAGCCCATCGTCCGCTTCCGCATGCCGGACGAGCCGATCACCTTCACGGACCTGGTCCGCGGCGAGCTGACGTTCACCCCGGAGAACGTTCCTGACTACGGGATCGTACGAGCCAACGGGGCGCCCCTCTACACGCTCGTGAACCCCGTCGACGACGCCCTCATGGAGATCACCCACATCCTGCGCGGCGAGGACCTGCTGTCCTCCACGCCCCGCCAGATCGCCCTCTACAAGGCACTGATCGAACTGGGCATCGCCAAGTCCGTACCGGCCTTCGGGCACCTGCCATACGTGATGGGCGAGGGCAACAAGAAGCTGTCCAAGCGCGACCCGCAGTCCTCGCTGAACCTCTACAGGGAGCGCGGTTTCCTCCCGGAGGGCCTGCTCAACTACCTCTCCCTGCTGGGCTGGTCGCTCTCCGCCGACCAGGACGTCTTCTCGATCGACGAGATGGTCGCGGCCTTCGACATCAAGGACGTCGTCCCGAACCCGGCCCGCTTCGACCTGAAGAAGTGCGAGGCCATCAACGCCGATCACATCCGACGGCTCGACCTGAAGGCCTTCGTCGAGGCCTGCGGCCCGTGGCTGAAGGCCCCGCACGCGCCCTGGGCGCCGGAGGACTTCGACCAGGCCAAGTGGGAGGCGATCGCCCCGCACGCCCAGACCCGCCTGACGGTCCTGTCCGACATCACCCAGAACGTCGACTTCCTGTTCCTGAACGAGCCCGTCGAGGACGAGGCGTCCTGGACGAAGGCGATGAAGGAGGGCTCGGACGCACTCCTGAGCACGGCCCGAGCAAAGCTGGAATCCGCGGACTGGACGAGTCCGGAGTCCCTCAAGGCCGCAGTCCTGGCGGCCGGCGAGGAACACGGCCTCAAACTGGGCAAGGCCCAGGCCCCCGTCCGCGTAGCCGTAACCGGCCGCACGGTAGGCCTCCCCCTCTTCGAGTCCCTGGAAGTCCTGGGCAAGGAGAAGACACTGACCCGCATCGACGCGGCCCTGGCCAAGCTGACCGCGTAGGGCACCACTTACGGCGGGGCGGCACCTGAAACGGGTGCCGCCCCGCCGTACCTACGTGGTGCAGCGGGGACTGCGCTGGGTGCCGCCTCGCTGTTCGTTCGTGGTGCAGCGGTACGTGAGCCTGGTGCCGCCCGCCGTTCGTACGTGCTGTAGCGGCACGTGCGCGGGTGCTGCCGCCGTTGTGACGTGACGCAGCGGGACCTGCGCCAGGTGCCGCCCCGCTGTGTTGTCTGTCGGCGGCAGCCGCACCCGCGTCAGCTCTCCCGAGAGGGGCCGGGGCCGCTCCAGCGTGTCCAGCAACCGCTGGAAACGTGCGTCAGCTGTCCCCATGGGGTCCGGGGGCGGAGCCCTCAGTTTCGGGAAGGGGCGGGGCTGGGGAAGGTCACACCATGACGATCAGAGCCGTGGTCTGGGATGTGGACGACACGATCTTCGACTACTCCACGGCCGACCGCGCCGGAATGCGCGGACACCTCGCGGCCGAGGACCGCCTCGAGGGGTACACCTCCGTGGAGCAGGCCCTCGACCGGTGGCGGAAGATCACCGACCAGCAGTGGGCCAGGTTCGCGGCAGGCGAGGCCTCCTTCGAGGACCAGCGGCGCGACCGAGTGCGGGTCTTCCTGGGCGAGGAAATGACCGACGCCGAGGCCGACGCCTGGTTCCAGCGGTACATCACCCACTACGAAGCCGCCTGGGAGCTCTTCCCGGACGTGCTGCCCGCCCTCGACACGCTCGCCGCCACCCACCGACACGCCGTCCTGTCCAACTCCAGCCTCCACGTCCAGGACCGCAAACTCCGCGTCCTTGGTGTATACGACCGCTTCGAGACGGTGCTGTGCGCAGCCGAGCTGGGCGTCTCCAAACCGGAAGCCCGCGCCTTCCACACCGCCTGCGAGGCACTGTCGCTGCCCCCGCACCAGGTCGCATACGTCGGCGATCACCCGGAGATCGACGGCCAGGGCGCGGCCGCGCGGGCCTCTTCTCGGTCTGGATCGACCGCACGGGCGTGAGCACGCTCACCGGCCAGGCCCCTGACACCGGCGCCGAGACCGCTCCGGATCACCCCGCCGGCCTGCGCCGCATCACTTCTCTGGCCGAACTCCCCGCACTCCTTGCGGCCGATACCCGTTTTGGAGCGCCGTCCACCTTCGGGTAATGTTCTTCCTGCGCCACCGCGAGCGGGCCGACAGGCCGGAACCGGGAAGCGCAAGCTAAGACAAAATCCCCGCCGGGGGTTGCGTTTCAGTGGCCTATGGTGTAATTGGCAGCACGACTGATTCTGGTTCAGTTAGTCTAGGTTCGAGTCCTGGTAGGCCAGCTCGCAGAGCTCATCTGCAAAAGCCCCCGTTGTGTAGCGGCCTAGCACGCTGCCCTCTCAAGGCAGTAGCGCCGGTTCGAATCCGGTCGGGGGTACAGATCCTTCCCAGGGAGCCAGTCCGGGTCGCACCCGCTGGATCTCATGCAGGATCGCTAGGGCCCCCGTTGTGTAGCGGCCTAGCACGCCGCCCTCTCAAGGCGGTAGCGCCGGTTCGAATCCGGTCGGGGGTACGAACTGGTCTAAACCACATTGGTCTATGGTGTAATTGGCAGCACGACTGATTCTGGTTCAGTTAGTCTAGGTTCGAGTCCTGGTAGACCAGCTCGGATCTGCGGCGGTGCACATTAAACGCTTGCAAGATCCTCGCCCCCGTTGTGTAGCGGCCTAGCACGCCGCCCTCTCAAGGCGGTAGCGCCGGTTCGAATCCGGTCGGGGGTACGTCACGAAGAAGCCCTCCCCAGCAGGGGAGGGCTTCTTCGCGTTGGTGCTGCGAGGCATTGATCCCGCGGCCGAGTTGAACTGAGCCGAGTTGAACGGCAGGACAACCTCAACTCCAGCCGGTCGCTGCGGCGTTGAAGCGACCGGTCGAATCGACTCGGCGTATCAGCCCGTGCGGCGCAGCGCCTCCGAGAGGCGGGCCGCCGCGTCGATGACGGCCTGGGCGTGCATCCGGCCCGGGTGCCGGGTCAGGCGCTCGATCGGCCCGGAGACCGAGACGGCGGCCACGACTCGGTTCGAGGGCCCGCGCACCGGCGCCGAGACGGACGCCACGCCCGGCTCGCGCTCGCCGATCGACTGGGCCCAGCCCCGGCGCCGTACGCCCGACAAGGCCGTCGCCGTGAAGCGGGCGCCCTGCAGACCGCGGTGCAGGCGCTCCGGCTCCTCCCAGGCCATCAGGATCTGAGCCGAGGAGCCCGCCTTCATGGTGAGCGTCGAGCCGACCGGGACCGTGTCCCTGAGGCCCGACAGGCGCTCCGCCGCGGCGACGCAGATACGCATGTCGCCCTGGCGGCGATAGAGCTGGGCGCTCTCGCCCGTGACGTCACGGAGGTGCGTGAGGACCGGACCCGCCGTCGCCAGCAGGCGGTCCTCGCCCGCCGCGGCGGCCAGCTCGGCCAGCCGCGGACCGAGAATGAAACGGCCCTGCATGTCCCGCGCCACCATGCGGTGGTGCTCAAGTGCCACAGCGAGACGATGTGCCGTGGGTCGTGCCAGTCCGGTCGCCGCGACCAGGCCCGCGAGGGTGGCCGGACCGGACTCCAGGGCGCTCAGGACAAGGGCTGCCTTGTCCAGAACGCCGACGCCGCTACTGTTGTCCATGAAACGATACTCGCGTCTCACTCTGTGAAACGCAAGTTCAATTTTCCGTGGAACGCGCCACCCTGTACGTACAACGGCCCGTAGACCATCGGGCCCGGCGGCAGACGTCCGGTGCGGGGGTGACGGACGCGGCCATCCCGAAGTCTCTAGTTGGGTCGGCGCCATTCAGGCCGGCCGGAGGGAAAGCGATGGGTAGGACACTCGCGGAGAAGGTCTGGGACGACCATGTCGTCCGGCGCGCGGAGGGCGAGCCCGACCTTCTCTTCATCGATCTGCACCTGCTGCACGAGGTGACCAGCCCGCAGGCCTTCGACGGCCTCCGCAAGAGCGGCCGTACGGTTCGCCGTCTCGACCTCACCATCGCGACCGAGGATCACAACACCCCGACCCTCGACATCGACAAGCCCATCGCGGACCCGGTCTCGCGTGTCCAGCTGGAGACACTGCGCAAGAACTGCGCCGATTTCGGCGTACGTCTGCACCCGCTCGGCGACGTCGAGCAGGGCGTCGTCCACGTCGTGGGACCCCAGCTGGGCCTCACCCAGCCCGGCATGACCGTGGTCTGCGGCGACTCGCACACCTCCACGCACGGAGCCTTCGGTGCGCTGGCGTTCGGCATCGGCACCTCGCAGGTCGAGCATGTGCTGGCCACCCAGACGCTGCCGCTGGCTCGCCCGAAGACCATGGCCATCACGGTCGACGGTGAACTGCCCGAGGACGTCACGGCCAAGGACCTGATCCTGGCGATCATCGCCAAGATCGGTACGGGCGGCGGCCAGGGCTACATCCTGGAGTACCGCGGCTCCGCCATCGAGAAGCTCTCGATGGAGGCCCGGATGACCATCTGCAACATGTCGATCGAGGCCGGCGCTCGCGCGGGCATGATCGCCCCCGACGAGACCACCTTCGAGTACATCAAGGGCCGCGCCCACGCCCCAGAGGGCGAGGACTGGGACGCCGCCGTCGCGTACTGGAAGACTCTCAAGTCGGACGAGGACGCGGAGTTCGACGCCGAGGTCGTCATCGACGCCGCCTCTCTCGCGCCGTTCGTCACCTGGGGCACCAACCCGGGCCAGGGAGCGCCGCTTTCGGCATCCGTCCCCGATCCTGCTTCGTACGAGGACGCTTCGGAGCGGCATGCCGCCGAAAAGGCCCTGGAATACATGGGGTTGACCGCCGGACAGCCGCTGCGCGACATCAACGTCGACACCGTCTTCGTAGGCTCCTGCACCAACGGCCGTATCGAGGACCTGCGTGCGGCCGCCGCGATCGTCGAGGGCCGCAAAGTCGCCGACGGCGTACGGATGCTGGTCGTTCCGGGCTCCGCGCGCGTGGGGCTGCAGGCCGTCGAGGAGGGACTGGACCTCGTCTTCAAGGAGGCCGGCGCCGAATGGCGGCACGCGGGCTGCTCGATGTGTCTGGGCATGAACCCCGACCAGCTGGCCCCCGGTGAGCGCTCCGCGTCCACCTCCAACCGCAACTTCGAAGGCAGGCAGGGCAAGGGCGGCCGTACGCACCTGGTCTCGCCGCAGGTCGCCGCGGCCACCGCCGTGCTCGGTCACCTGGCGTCCCCCGCCGATCTGAACGATCAGTCTGCCGTCCGTACGCCCGCTGGAGTCTGAGAACCATGGCCATGGAAGCATTCACCACGCACACCGGACGGGCCGTCCCACTGCGCCGCAGCAACGTCGACACCGACCAGATCATCCCCGCCCACTGGCTCAAGAAGGTCACCAGGGACGGCTTCGAGGACGGACTGTTCGAGGCCTGGCGCAAGGACCCGTCCTTCGTCCTCAACCAGCCCGAGCGCAAGGGCGCCACGGTCCTCGTCGCGGGTCCCGACTTCGGTACGGGCTCCTCGCGTGAGCACGCCGTGTGGGCGCTGCAGAACTACGGCTTCAAGGCCGTCATCTCCTCGCGCTTCGCGGATATCTTCCGCGGCAACTCGCTCAAGAACGGTCTGCTCACGGTCGTTCTGGAGCAGAAGATCGTGGACGCGCTGTGGGAACTCACCGAGAAGGACCCCGAGGCCGAGGTCACTGTTGACCTTGAGGCGCGTGAGGTTCGCGCGGAGGGCATCACCGCCTCCTTCGAACTCGACGAGAACGCCCGCTGGCGGCTGCTGAACGGGCTCGACGACATCAGCATCACGCTCCAGAACGAGGCGGACATCGCCACGTACGAGTCCAAGCGCCCCGCCTACAAGCCGCGGACGCAACGAGTCTGAGCGGACGCACGGAGTCTGCGCGGAGAGCGTACGGACCCGAGCCCGCAAGGCTGATTCCAGCCAGCTCAACAGGCTTCAGTACCCCCAATCGTGGACGGTTGGGGGTACTGCCGTGTGTGCCGGAGGACGAGGTCAGCGGCCGGATCTGAATGGCTTCAACTCCCCTTGTTTCAAAGGGGCTTGTTGGGGTAACCGAGCCTTCGCACGGCCTTGTGCTGAGGTGTGCGGGAAGCGTCTGGCAGGCGGCAGTTGACCCTGCGCAGGCGACAACTCGCCCCAGATGGCACAATCTGTGCATGGAACACGACGGCCAACTCGAGCTCTATACGGCGGTCGCGTCCCAACTCAAGGAAGCGCACGCAAGGGTGCGCGCACTGCAAGTCCCGGAGGGCGTACGGATGGCGCTGACCCGGAAGCTGCTGGTCATTACGGCCGTGGCCAAGCACGATCTCGCCGAAGCGACGAGGCGTCTGGAGCGGTTCACCGCGGACCTCGATGAGGGGCGATTCCCCGAAGAAGGTCTCTGAGGAACTCCGCGACAGTCCTGGTTCGTTGCGGCACTAGGGTGATTAGCCCGTTTCGTGTTTGATTTGCGGTATATATCTGCCTAACGTGCGAAAAAGCTTGAACACTTTCGTTCTGGCAATGTCTCCGAAGGGGAAGACGTGAACAAGGCGCAGCTCGTAGAAGCGATTGCGGACAAGGTCGGCGGGCGTCAGCAGGCCGCCGACGCGGTCGACGCCGTACTGGACGCCGTGGTCCGTGCGGTTGTCGCAGGGGAACGGGTCTCGGTCACGGGCTTCGGTTCCTTCGAGAAGGTCGATCGTCCGGCCCGCTATGCACGTAACCCCCAGACCGGGGAGCGTGTTCGGGTCAAGAAGACCTCCGTGCCGCGCTTCCGCGCGGGCCAGGGTTTCAAGGACCTGGTGAGCGGTTCGAAGAAGCTCCCGAAGCACGATGTGGCGGTCAAGAAGGCGCCCAAGGGCAGCCTGTCCGGAGGCGCTGCCGCCACGGTCAAGAAGGCGGCGGCCAAGAGGACCGCCGCCAAGAAGGCGGCCACGCCCGCCAAGAAGACCACGGCCAGGAAGACGACCGCCAAGAAGGCGGCGCCCGCCAAGGCCGCGGCCAAGAAGACCACCACCAAGAAGGCGGCGACCGGCAAGACCGCGGCTGCCAAGAAGACCGCTGCCAAGAAGGGGGCCGCCAAGAAGGCGCCCGCCAAGAAGTCGACGGCGCGCACGACCACCGCCAAGAAGACCACCGCCCGCCGGTAGACAGGGCGCTGGGACACTCACGCGCCGGGCCGGGCTCCGCACGGAAGAGAGCCCGGCCCGCGGCGTATTCACAGATCCTGGGGATCTTGGGTGCGGCCTTGACGGTCTTCAGGCTGCCCTGAGGGGGGTCTTCAGGGGCTGTTCAAGGGGCTTCAGAGGGTCTGCAGCGTGACCAGAGTGATCCGGAGTGCGTTCCCCTCGCCCTCCGTCTCGATCCGTACTCGCTGCCCCGGCCTGAGCAGCCTGAGCCCGCCCGCCTCGAACGCCGGGCCGTCGAAGGGCACCGGGGTGCCGTCGTCGAGCAGCACCTGACCGCTACGGGTCTCGGGGTCGTACGTGTACGCGGTCGCCTGCATGAGGCCCACCCTAGGCGACGTTCAGCGCCGCGACCGCCGCCGCCGTGCGCGGGCCCACGCCCAGGGCCAGAGCCGCTCGCAGATCGTCGCCGGTGTCCACGTCCTGGCGTACGGAATCCACTGCGTCCAGGGGGAGTTCCACGGCACCCGAGGCCCGGTGCCGGGTGCGGGAATCCGGGCCGAACATCGGGAGCAATTCGCGGTCCGCGGACGCGGTCAGCAGGGTCGTGCCGGTTCCGGCGGCGTCCGCGAGAAAAGCGCGGGGGAATTCGGCGGCCGCGTCGAGGACGCGGGCCAATTCCAGGGGGCGCAGCGCGGGGAGATCGGCGTTCAGGGCCGCCAGGGGGCTTTCGGGGCTTTGGGAGCGTACGAGCGATGCCCCGTGTGCGAGGGCGGCGTTCAAGCCGCCCGCGGGCTCGTCCGGGACGATCCGGGCGCCCAGCGCGGCCAGTTCGCGGCCGGCCAGCACGTCGTCCGTGACGACCGCCACATCGCGTACCGCGGCGCAGGCGAGGGCCGCCGCCACGGTGTCCTGCGCGAAGGCGAGGGCGAGCCCCGGCCGCAGTCCGTCGGCGGCGGTGTCCGAGAGCCTGCTCTTCGCCCGCGTGAGGGCTTTCAGGGGTATGACCAAGGTCCACTGCACCGGAGATCCGTCCCTCTCTTGTCGCGCCCATTGTGACCTGGACGATGAGCCGGACACCCTGGCGGGGGGAGGGTCCCGGCGTACGGTGTTCTCGACAGACCGTCGGCCTGGAGCGACACTTGTGCGGCCCCCACCAGGCCCTAGAGGAAGGTGTCCGCGTGACCCGCCGCAGAATCGGCTTCTGGTACCGCTTCGCAGCGGTCCTCTGCAAACCACCCCTGGTGGTTCTGGTCAAGCGGGATTGGCGTGGAATGGAGAACATTCCGGCCGAGGGCGGATTTATCACCGCGGTGAACCACAATTCTCATCTGGATCCGTTCGCGTACGCGCATTATCAGTACAACACCGGGCGTGTTCCGCGTTTTCTGGCGAAGGCCGGGCTTTTCAAAAAGGGATTCATCGGAGCCGCGATGCGAGGCACCGGACAGATTCCCGTGTACCGCGAGAGCACCGACGCGTTGAGCGCCTTCCGAGCCGCTATCGACGCCGTGGAACGCGGGGAGTGCGTCGCCTTCTATCCAGAAGGCACCATTACGCGCGATCCCGGCCAGTGGCCGATGATCGGCAAGACCGGTGCCGCACGCGTCGCGCTGCAGACCAAGTGCCCGGTGATTCCGGTCGCCCAGTGGGGAGCCAACCTGCTGCTGCCGCCGTACGCGAAGAAACTCAACATCCTTCCCCGCAAGACCCATCACGTGCTCGCGGGCCCCCCGGTCGATCTGTCGCGCTTCTACGACAAGGAGATGACCCCGGAGCTCCTGAAGGAGGCCACCGAGGTCATCATGGCGGCGATCACCGCGCAGCTGGAGGTGATCCGCGGCGAGACGGCACCCCGGACGCCGTACGACCCGATACAGGTCCGCATCGAGCAGCGGCGCAGGGCGCGGGCACATGAGACGCGGCCACACGAAAAGGCAGAACAGGAAGAGGGGCACGGCAAGTGACGACATCCGGCAAGCCCGTCAGGGCGGCCGTCTTCGGGACCGGATCGTGGGGCACGGCTTTCGGCATGGTGCTCGCCGACGCCGGATGCGAGGTGACCCTGTGGGGACGGCGGGCCGAACTCGCCGAAGCGGTCAACTCCACACGTACGAACCCCGACTACCTGCCGGGCATCGAACTCCCGGAGAACCTCCGCGCCACCACGGACGCGGCCGAGGCGGCCCGCGACGCGGACTTCACGGTGCTCGCGATCCCCTCGCAGACGCTGCGCGGAAACCTCGCCGAATGGACCGGGCTGCTCGCGCCCGGCACCGTCCTCGTCTCGCTCATGAAGGGCGTCGAACTCGGCTCCGCGATGCGGATGAGCGAGGTCATCGAAGACGTCGCCAAGGTCGGCGCGGACCGCATTGCGGTGGTCACGGGCCCCAACCTCGCCCGGGAGATCGCCGCCCGGATGCCCGCCGCCGCCGTGGTCGCGTGCAGCGACGAGCCGGTGGCCCAGCGCCTCCAGGCCGCCTGCCACACGCCGTACTTCCGCCCGTACACCAACACCGATGTCGTCGGCTGCGAACTCGGCGGCGCCATCAAGAACGTGATCGGTCTCGCCGTCGGCATCGCGGACGGCATGGGGCTCGGCGACAACGCCAAGGGATCGCTCATCACGCGCGGGTTGGCGGAGACGACCCGCCTAGGCCTCGCCATGGGCGCCGACCCGCTGACGTTCTCCGGACTCGCGGGTCTGGGCGACCTCGTGGCCACCTGCTCCTCACCGCTCTCGCGCAACCACACCTTCGGCACCAACCTGGGCAAGGGCATGACCCTTCAGGAGACCATCGCGGTCACCAAACAGACCGCGGAGGGCGTCAAGTCCTGTGAGTCCGTGCTGGATCTGGCCCATCGCCACGGCGTCGACATGCCGATCACGGAGATGGTCGTCGGCATCGTCCACGACGGCAAGCCGCCGGTGGTCGCCCTCAAGGAGCTGATGGCGCGCAGCGCCAAGCCGGAGCGGCACTGACACTCGGGAGCACGGCGGGCGCTGACTTGCCGTGCTACCTACGGGTACCCTCAACGCGATATGAGCACCGAGAACCTCCCCCAGAACCCTGGGCAGACGCCTCGTAAGCCGCGTGTGGCCGTCGTGTTCGGCGGCCGCAGCTCCGAACACGGCATCTCCATCGTCACCGCCGGCGCCGTCCTGCGCGCCATCGACAGGACGAAGTACGACGTCCTGCCGATCGGCATCACCCAGGACGGCCGCTGGGCGCTCACGGCGGACGAGCCCGAGCGGATGGCCATCGTCGACCGGCGCCAGCCGAGCGTGGAGCAGCTCGCCGAGTCCGCAGAGGGCGGGGTGATCCTCCCCGTCGACCCCTCCAACCGCGAAGTCGTCTACAGCGAACCCGGTTCGGTCCCCAAGGCGCTCGGCGAGGTCGACGTCGTCTTCCCGGTGCTGCACGGCCCGTACGGCGAGGACGGCACCCTCCAGGGCCTCCTGGAGCTGTCCGGTGTCCCGTACGTCGGCTCGGGTGTGCTCGCCTCGGCCGTCGGCCAGGACAAGGAGTACATGAAGCGGGTGTTCACCTCCTTCGGGCTGCCCGTCGGCCCGTACACGGTGATCCGGCCCCGCGAGTGGGAGCTCGACGAAGCGGGGGCCCGCAGGAAGATCGTCGACTTCGCGGGCGAGCACGGCTGGCCGCTTTTCGTGAAGCCCGCGCGCGCGGGGTCGTCGATCGGCATCACCAAGGTCGACGATCTGGGCGGCCTCGAGGAGGCGATCGCGACGGCCCAGCAGCACGACCCGAAGATCATCGTGGAGGCGCTGCTGCGCGGTCGCGAGATCGAGTGCGGAGTCCTGGAGTTCGAGGACGGGCCGCGGGCCTCGGTGCCCGCCGAGATTCCGCCGGTGCAGTCCCACGAGTTCTACGACTTCGAGGCGAAGTACATCGACTCCGCCCCGGGGATCGTGCCCGCGCCGCTCAGCGACGAGCAGACCGCCGAGGTGCAACGGCTGGCGGTCGCGGCCTTCGAGGCGGCGTCGTGTGAGGGTCTCGTACGCGCGGACTTCTTCCTCACCGAGGACGGCGAGTTCGTGATCAACGAGATCAACACCATGCCGGGCTTCACGCCGATCTCCATGTATCCGCGGATGTGGCAGGAGAGCGGGGTCAGTTATCCGGAGTTGGTGGACCTCTTGGTCCAGGCTGCGTTGCGGCGGTCAACGGGCCTTCGCTGAGCCTTAGCGACCCCTCCGTAGAGTGCGATCTAGTCGGCGATCCCTTCTGGGATCGCCTTCTTGATGGGCTGCGCGAAGTCGACGAGCGGGCCCGCGCCCTTGGCGGCCTGTTCCTTGCTGAAGCCGATCTCCACGTACGCCTTGCGCAGGCCCGTGGTGAAGACGTACGAGCCGTCGTCCTCTTCCTTTACGAGCCAGGCCACGCCGTTCACCTCGGTCGTGGACGCCTTCGGGTCCAGCATCTCGGCGGGCCGCTCCACGCCGCAGCGCAGTATGATCGCCGGGCCTCCCCAGCCCGCGGTCAGTGTGGACCGGGGCTCGGGATCCTCCCGGTCGAGACCGTCCACCTTCGGCGGCAGCCGTTCGTCCAGGTTCTGGCACAGCTTGGTGACCTTCGCGTCCGGGCTGGGAACCGCGGCCGACGCGCTGTCGTCTGCGGAGGAGCAGCCTGTGGCGGAGATCAGCAGGGCAAGGGCGGGAAGACCGAAGAGCCGGGAACGGAACGAGTTCACCGGCACAGGGTAGACGGGGGCTACAGGTGCACCACCGGGCAGGTCAGGGTACGGGTGATGCCGTCCACTTGCTGGACTTTCGCGACCACCATGCGGCCGAGATCATCAACGGTGTCGGCTTGGGCCCGCACGATCACGTCGTACGGTCCGGTCACGTCCTCGGCCTGGATCACCCCCGAAATCTTGCTGATCGTCTCAGCGACGGTCGACGCTTTGCCGACCTCCGTCTGGATCAGGATGTACGCCTGTACCACGGAACCTCCAGGGCGGCCACGAGGATCATGTGGGGAAAAGGAACGCCACGGTATCGCGTCGCCCCTCACCGCGGGGAGACCCGCGGGGGCCGATCTTGCACGCCGAGGTGTATGGACGACAGAAGTTGGCGGTCGACTCGACCGTACCCAGGTCGATGACGGCTCGCGACCGGGCAGCGGCAGTAACAGATCGGGCAGCGACAGTAACAGAAGGAGACGTACGACAATGAAGGGAACCGTGGGCGAGTTGGGGGAGTTCGGGCTCATCAGGGAGCTCACCTCACGGCTCACCACCACCCCGGCGGTACGCGTCGGGCCGGGCGACGACGCCGCCGTGGTGGCCGCCCCCGACCGCAGGGTCGTGGCGAGCACCGACATCCTCCTGGAGGGGCGGCACTTCCGCCGCGACTGGTCCACGGCGTACGACGTCGGGCGCAAGGCGGCGGCGCAGAACCTCGCTGACATCGCCGCCATGGGCGCCGTACCCACCGCGCTGCTGCTCGGCTTGGTCGTCCCGGCCGAACTCCCGGCCACCTGGCCTTCCGAGCTGATGGACGGCCTGCGCGACGAGTGCCAGGTCGCGGGCGCGGCCGTGGTCGGCGGCGATGTCGTACGCGGTGACACCATCATGGTCTCGATCACCGCGCTCGGCGATCTGCGCAACCACGAGCCGGTCACCCGCGGGGGCGCCCAGCCCGGCGATGTCGTCGCCGTGACGGGCTGGCTGGGCTGGTCCGCAGCCGGCCACGCGGTGCTCTCGCGCGGCTTCCGCTCGCCGCGTGCCTTCGTCGAGGCCCACCGGCGGCCCGAACCGCCGTACCACGCGGGCCCCGCGGCCGCTGGGCTCGGCGCGACCTCGATGACGGACGTCAGCGACGGGCTGATCGCCGACCTCGGGCATATCGCGGAAGCCAGCAAGGTACGGATCGACGTCCGCTCCGGCGCCGTCGACATCCCCTCGCAGATGAACGACATCGGGCAGGCCGTCGGCGTCGATCCCCTCCAGTGGGTGCTCACCGGCGGCGAGGACCACGCGATCGTCGCCACCTTCCCCTCGGACGTGAAGCTGCCCGCCCGCTGGAAGGTGATCGGCGAGGTCCTCAACCCCTCGGCGCTCCCGCAGGTCACCGTCGACGGGGCGCCGTGGACCAGCAAGGGCGGCTGGGATCACTTCGGGGACATCGAGTCATGAGTGGCGAGGGTGGCGGGAGTGCCAGGGGCACAGGCGTCGGGGGCGCTCCGCCGCGTGTGCTGACGGTCGCGGGTTCCGACTCCGGTGGAGGGGCCGGAATCCAGGCCGACTTGAAGACGATGCTCGCGCTCGGCGTGCACGGCATGAGCGTGCTCACGGCGGTCACCGCCCAGAACTCCCTTGGTGTGCAAGGCGCTTGGGAGCTTCCGGTGGAGGCGGTGCGGGCCCAGTACCGCAGCGTGGTCGACGACATCGGGGTGCAGGCGGTCAAGACCGGGATGCTGTCCTCGGCCGAACTCGTCGAGACGGTCGCCGAGTTGATCGGTGGCACGGACGCGCCCGCCGTCGTCGACCCGGTCGGCGTCTCCAAGCACGGCGACTCCCTGCTGGCCGAGGACGCCCTGGATTCCGTACGTACGAAGCTGCTGCCCGTCGCCACCGTGGCCACGCCGAATCTCGACGAGGTCGCCCAACTCACAGGCGTACGGGTCGAGTCGGAGGACGCGATGCGGCGAGCCGCGGCGGCCCTGCTCTCGTACGGGCCACAGTGGGCGCTCATCAAGGGCGGCCATCTCGTCGGCGACGCCGTGGACTTCCTCACCGACGGCTCCGAGGAGCACTGGCTGCGCGCTCCCCGTCTCGAGAACCGGCACACCCACGGCACCGGGTGCACCCTCGCGTCCGCGATCGCCTCGGGGCTGGCGAAGGGGCAGTCCGTGCCGGAGGCGGTGGCGGCGGCCAAGGAGTACGTGACCGAGGCGATCGCGGCGGGGTTCGCGCTGGGGGGCGGGATTGGGCCGGTGGACCATGGGTGGCGTTGGGGAGCGGGGCGGGCGTAAACGTTCGCGTAAACGATTGCGCAAGCGTTTACGCCAACGCTTACGTGGGCGCGCTGCCGTCGTGTTTGGCGTAAGCATTTACGCGTCTGCCCGGAGCGCGCAGCAAAAAGCCGGCCCACCTTCCGGTGGACCGGCCATGCAGCGAACCAGCAGTGGCCGCGCGCTAGCAGAGCGTCAGCGCGAGACCTTGCCGGCCTTGATGCACGAGGTGCAAGCGTTCACGCGCTTCGGCGTCCCGCCCACCACGGTACGGACGCGCTGGATGTTCGGGTTCCAGCGACGGGACGTACGGCGGTGTGAGTGCGAGATGTTGTTGCCGAAGCCCGGCCCCTTGCCGCAGACGTCGCAGTTGGCAGCCACGGGTCACTCCAAAGACTTCAGATGCTCTTACGGTTGATCCCGGCATGCCGGGATCAAGATCAAGGAATCCAGGATCTGAGTGGCGGTGCCAGGGAGAAGGCCCGATCGGATCGGGCAACCGGAGCAGCATACAACGACTGCGTCCGTACAACGAAACTACCATGGTCGGCCCGGGGGCCTGCCCCGGGCCACTTCCGGCGGAAACCTGACCTGGGTCTACGCTGCGTCCCACGTTCGCTGCTCAAGGAGGCGCAGGTGCCGCAGGTGCCAGAGAGGGAGGGGCGGCCCGAAGGGCCTCCGTTGAGGGCGGCGGTGGGAGACGGGCGGGCATTGGACGCTCTCGCGGTGCGCGCCTGGTGCGGACTCGCGCTTGAGGCACTCGGCCGCGCGCGCGAGGAGATCGACGCGATCAACGTCTATCCGGTCGCGGACGGGGACACCGGTACCAATCTGTATCTGACCGTGGAGTCGGCGGCTGGGGCGGTCGAGGCGGTGTTCGCGGCGCACTCCGCCGTTTCAAGCGGTGTCTCCGGCGGTGCCTCCGGTGCCTACAGCGCTTCTAGTGAAGAGGCGGCGGGGGCGGTTGAGCGGCCGACGCTCGCCGACGCGGTACGGGCGATGGCGCACGGCGCGCTCATCGGGGCCCGGGGGAACTCCGGGACGATCCTCGCGCAGCTGCTGCGGGGTATGGCCCAGGTGCTGGCCGCCGACAGCGAGACCGCCCGTGCCGACGGCCAGGGATTGCGGCTCGCTCTCAGGCAGGCGGCCGACTCGGCACGGCAGGCCGTCGCGCATCCCGTCGAGGGCACGGTGCTCACGGTCGCCTCGGCCGCCGCCGACGCCGCCTCCGGGGCCGAGGGCGACTGCGGGTCGGTGGCGCGGGCGGCGTACGAGGGGGCTCGGGCCGCTCTGGCGGCGACTCCGGGGCAGTTGGGGGCCCTGAAGCGGGCCGGAGTGGTGGACGCGGGCGGGCGCGGGCTTGTGGCCGTACTGGCGGCGCTGGTCGAGACGTTCACGGGGGAGGCGCCTGTAGCCGCGGGGGCGGTGCCGGTTCTCATGGGGCACGCGCGCGTGGAGGACGCCCCCGTGGAGCCGCTGGGCGACGTGGGGGAGTGCGCGGACGAAACCCCGGCTACGGAGGAGGGTGGGCCCGCGTTCGAGGTGATCTACCTCCTGGAGGCGGAGGACGCCGCCGTGGACCGGCTTAGGGAGCGGCTCGACGCCCTGGGTGACTCGCTCGTCGTGGTCGGCGGTGACGGGCTGTGGAACGTTCATGTGCACGTCGACGACGCCGGCGCGGCCGTGGAAGCGGGCGTCGAGGCCGGGCGGCCGTACCGGATCCGGATCACGCACTTCGGGGCCGGGGACGCGCATATGGCGGGCGCCGCCGGGCGGCCGGTGCGTGAGCGGGTGCAGCGCGCGGTCGTGGCCGTGGTCCCCGGAGAGGGGCTGGCCGGGCTGTACACCGAAGCCGGCGCGACGACCGTTCTCGCGCGCCCGGAGGAGCCGCCCGCGAGCGGAGAGCTCGTCGAGGCGATACGGCGGGCCCACGCGCGCGAGGTGGTGTTGTTGCCCAACGACGCCGACTTGCGGCACACGGCTGCCGCGGCGGCCGAGCAGGTCCGCGCGGACGGAGTCCGGGTCGCCCTGATCCCCACGCGTTCCGCGGTGCAGGGGATCGCGGCGCTCGCCGTGCACGAGCCGGAGCGGCGCTTCGACGAGGACGTCGTCTCGATGACCTCGGCGGCCGGGGCGACCCGCTACGCCGAACTCGCCGTCGCGGAACGGGAGTTCTGGACCAGTGCCGGCATCTGCCAGGCCGGGGACATCCTGGGCCTCATCGAGGGCGATGTAGCGGTGATCGGCTCCGACATCACGGCCACCGCCGAAACCGTCCTCGACCGCATGCTCTCGGCGGGCGGCGAGATGGTCACCCTGGTCCTGGGCGACGAGGCTCCCGATACGATCGCCGCCCACCTCGAAGCCCGGGTACGCGAGTCCTACCTGGCCGTCGACACGGTGGTGTACCGGGGCGGTCGGCAGGGCGCGCTGCTGCTGATCGGCGTGGAGTAGCCCCGAAGCCGAAACCGAAGCCGAGGGCATGGGCAGGCCGCGCGCTCTACGGCTCCTGGTCCTCCGTTCCCGTCATGTACAGCAGTTCCTCCGCCTGCGCCCGTCGGGACGCCACCGTTTCGTCGTCATCGGCGGTGGTGTCGGCCTCCTTGTACGCCGCGAGAACCACGCGCGCGCGTGCCGCCGCCGCTTCGGGGCGCCCGAGGTCGGCCTCCAGCCAGGCGGCGGCGAGTTCGGCGCCCGTACGGCTGTGGAGGCCTGCTTCGCCCAAGGAGGCGAAGCCCGTGATGGCCCGTGTGATGTGGGCGAGGGACTCCTCGAACACGGCCTCGATCGACTCGTCGTCGGCGTCGCCGGCCACGGACCGGGCGATCAGGTCACCGAACTGCCGGTGTGTATCGGCGAGTTCGGCGGTGAGGTGGTCACGGGCGGCGTCGTCCTCCGGTACGGCGACCTCGCACTCCTGGACCGCCGCCGCCATCAACTCCCGTGCCGCGTCGAGCCCGGAGCACTCCTCGCGAGCCACGACCCACGCGCGCGCCCGCAGGGAGCGGACCAGTCCGTGGACGTTGCCGAGGGAGCGCCACAGGTCACCGGCGCGCTCGTAGGCGCGCTCCGCCTGGTCGGGCAGCCCGGCGTTACCCAGGGCTTCCGCAGCGAGGTGCGCGAGCGTGGCGTGGTCGCGCTGCTCGGGCCAGTGCCGGGCGATCTCGGCGGCCCGGAGCAGGTGCTCGGCAGCTTCGCGGTGCTCTCCGAGCTCGGCGAGGCAGTCGCCGAGCCACCACCGGGTCTGTACGAGCGCACCCTCGCCGTGCGTCTCCGCGGCCAGTTCGGTCAGCGCCGACTCCAGTACCTCCGCGGCCTCCGCCCAGCGTTCCTGGTTCACCAGGAAGCCGCCGAGCTGATGCCGCGCCCAGGCGCCGAGTGTGGCCCCCTCGCCGCCCTCGTCGGCCCAGTACGCCGCCTCCAGTGCGTGATCCGCGGCAGGCCCGAACCGGCCGGTGGCGCCTAGGACTTCGGCCAGCTGGAGGTGCAGCTGGGCATGGCCCGTCGCCTCCAGGTACGGCCCGCCGTGCTCCAGCGCCGCCCGGGCCGCCCGCTCCGCCGCCTCAGCGTCGCCCAGGTGGCGTGCCATGCCGGTGAGCCGGGCCTCGTACTCCACCGCGAACCACGGCAGCCCGGCCGCCACGAACGCCTCCGAGGCCCGCGTGAGCAGCTCTGTGGCCCTCTCCACGTCCCCGGCGTGCGCCGCGAGCTCCCCGAGCATGGCGTGCGCCTCCGCGGCGCGTGCGGCGACCAGGAGGTCGTCCCCGGTGTGCGGCTCGGCGAGGGCCAGCAGCTCCCGCACGGCGGACTCCGCGGCGGCGAACGCCTCGTCTACCTCGCCTCCCCCGTCTCCGGAGAGGCCGTTTTCGCGCTCCTCCGCCGCCTCCTGCACCCGCTGCATCAGGATTCGGGCCCGCCCCACCAGCACGGAGGCCGCCTGCTGAACGCCGGTCCCGCCTTCCGCGAGGAGGCCGAGCACCCGCTCGTACGGCTCCGAGACCGCGGCCAGCGCCTCGTCGGTGCGGCCGGAGAGGGCCCGTACGTACGCTCCACGCGCGCGTGCCGCCAGGGCCTCGCCCGGGTCGCCGGCCTCGGTGTACAACTCGGCGGCGCGGGCGAACAGTTCCACGCCCTCGGGACCGAGGCCCATCGCCTGGTGGTCGGTCATCTCCGCGCGGTCCCGGGGCGCCAGCTCCTCGTCACCGGCCGCCTCGGCTACCGCGGCCCACGCCGCCACGGACCCCGGGTGCAGCGAGGCCGAGAGCCGACGGGCCTCGGCGAGCAGCGCGGACAGGTCCGGCTCGGAGGGTGCGGCTCCGGCGGTCTCCGTGGGGGGCGGGGCGGACGTGGGCCTCACGGGAGCCGTCACGGTCCGGGACCGTATGCCCAAGGGCAGCCGGTCCACCAGCGGCTGTCGGCTCATTCGCTCCCGGATGCGAGTGCCGACGTACGGCGTGCCGTTGCGCTCGTCGAAACGGGCCGCCAGCGAAAGTGCCTCCCCGCGCGCGTGGGCGGCGAGTTCGCGTGCCGTCCAGCTCCGCCCGGCCGGGCCGGGCACCGGCTGGTCGCCCCTGCCGAGTTCGGTGACGCGGTCCATCAGGAGCGCCACCACGGCCATGAAATCGAGCTTGCTGAGCGGCTCCCCGGAGTCCGTGAAATACGCCGGACGCTCCGCGAGCAACTCCAGGCCGCGGGCTTCGTTGCCGGTGAGCGCGCAGAACTCCACATGGTTGGCATACGCGCTCCGCATGCTCTCCATGGACCGCACCAGCCGGAAGCCCCGCAGATGGTGGGCACGCGCCTCGTCCAGGCGGCCAAGACGCAGCAGCGGGAGCAAGGAGGACGCCAGCGCCGCGTGCGGCTCGTGCGCGCAGGTGTACTCGCCCTCCAGGACCGGCGACCACAGCTCCAGCGCACGGGCGTCCTCGACCCGCTGCGCCCGCCACCAGCCCTGGTCGTGCAGCTCACATGCGTGGCAGTCGGCCATGCTGTCCCGGTCGGCGGCCAGCCACGCCGCGAACGCCCGCTCGGCACGTACCACGTCCCCGACGTGCGCGGCCACGCTGAACTCGGCACTGCGCACGGCCCGTTCGGAGTGCCCGGCGAGGCGATAGCGGTGCTCCATCTCGCCGAGCCACTTCTCGATGGAGGCGAGCGGTATGTGCGGCTGGCACAGCATGCCGGACGACATCCACTTGAAGACCCAGTGCAGCGAGTGGGTCTCGTACGCGTCGAAGTCCTCGGGCCGTTCGTCCCACATGCGCAGCAGACGCGCGAAGGGGACGAACATCTTGGCGCTCTCGGAGCTGTAGTTGTAGACCTTCAGCTGGTGCCCGAGCGCCTCGATCACGGCGAGCGGGATGCCCAGCTTCTCGGCCTCCGAAAGGAACTGCTCCGCGCGCGCGTTGCGGGCCGGGCCCTCCGGCTGCTCGTAGTTCTCGGCTATCGCCTGGCGCAGCGCCTCGAAGTCCATGGTCGCGCTCATCGGCCGCCCTCCTCCGGGGAGTTGCTGTGGGTGGCCCACTCCAGGAGGCCGATGAAGGCACGGTTCAGGAGTGCCGAATCCGCAGGGCGCAGGGGGCGCTGCGCCATCAGCAGGGCCTGTCCGTAGAGCGACTCCGTGGCCGTACCGATCAACTCCGGGTCGTCGAGAGAACTGACCTTCCGGATGAGCGGGTTGAGGTGGTTGAGCACCAGCCGCGCGCGCGGGGCGCTGCCGCGCAAGGAGCCGAGGATGCCCGCCCACAGGTCGTCGGCCTGCTCCTCGGCGTCCGCGCGCGCCTGTTCGTGACGCACCGACCGGTCGTCCAGGTGCAGCGCCGGCACGGAGAGGGGATGGAAGGCGCGCAGCACTACATCGCACCCCAGGGGGTCGAGTTTCGCCCGCGCGGCCCCCAAAAAGCCGGACAGCGCCAGCTCCTCTGCCGGGTCGACCGCGTCCAGGTGCGCGGTCACCGTGTCGGCGTCCAGCTCGGCGACCACCGTCCCCGGGCGCACCGAGGGCAGCGCCTCGACGAGCTCACTGTCGTACGTGTAGCCGCCGTTGATCACCCCGACGCCCTGCGCGGAGGCGATCGGGGCGACCTGCCGGAACTCCTCCACGGTCCGCGTGAAGTGCACCACCGGGTGCCGCGACGCGAACTCCTCCAGGGACAGCCGTCCGTCGCTCGTCTCGAAGGGCAGCCACGGCAGCATCGTGCGCAGCATCTCCTTGTCGTGCCGCGCAAGGGACTTCACGCCCAGGTGGTGCACCGACAGGAAGGCCGCAAGCCGCTCCGGATCGCCCGCGGCGAGCCCGGTCAGCCAGGACCGGATCCGCTCGCCCAGCGCCTCCCGTACGGCCGCCAGGGTCTCGTCCTCGTACAGCGACTCCCGGGACGCGGTGGGCCGCAGACTGTCCGTGTCGAGGACACAGCGCACGAAGAACGCCCAGTCGGGCAGCAGCCGTTCGGCCCGCTCGGTGAGCAGCATGCCCTTCAGATGCACACGATGACCGGCACGCTGGGCCGGGCTGACCGCGGACGGCAGCACGTACGCCACGCCGCGGATCCCGGCGAGCGGCACGTCAAGGTCGATGGAGTCCAGCGGTGTGAAGCCGAACTGGTCGTGACAGTGCCGCGCCAGGGCCACCCTTCGGGTGGCGGGAGACGGGTACGAGCGATCCCAGGGCGCCGGAAGGTCGGTCACCGCCTCCTCGCCCACCCGTACGTCGTACGGAAGCAGCGACCCGAAGTCCCGGGCCAGCGCCAGCACACGCTCCCCTGACAGCCACTCGGCGGCGCCCGGACGGGCCACCAGATGCACGGTTGTGCCCGGCTCGGTACGGGCCTCATCAGGCAGCGTACGGACCCGGTACGAGCCGTCGTCCGTCGCCGTCCACTCGACGGGCGGTGCGTCAGGCGTACGTGCGCTGCGGCTGACCACCCGGATGCGTTCGGCCACCACGAAACAGGCCAGCAGGCCTATCCCGAACTGCCCGAGGAAGTCGGAGCGCGCCGACTCAAGACCGTCGTCCCGCTTGGAGCTGCGGCCGATCGTCGCGAGGAGGTTGTGTACATCCGCCTCGGTGAGCCCGATCCCGGAGTCCTCCACGCGCAGCGCGCCGTCCTCCGCGAACAGCCGCACCCGGGCGGGCGCCTCCGGCTGCTCGGCGCGGCGGGCGGTGATCGCGTCCACGGCGTTCTGCAGCAACTCGCGCAGGTAGACCTTGGGACTGGAGTAGAGATGGTGGGAGAGCAGGTCCACAAGTCCGCGCAGGTCGACCTGGAACGTATGGGGTGACTGAGATGCCTGGGAGTTCTGAGAATCCGAAATCTGAGAGTCCATCGTCGCTGCGCCGGTGGGGGGACGTGCGACGGCGCGGGGTCGGGCGGTCCCGCGAGGTGACCGCGAACAAGGCCGGAGCGCGCAATCCTAGGCCCGAACGGACCCGCCTGACCAGCGGAATTCCGGGACGTATACGGCGTTGTCAGTGGTGTGGTGTGCAATGGATCTCGTGCCCGCGCTAGATGAACCACTGAAGAAGGTGCTCGGCCCCGCCACCGCGAAGGTGATGGCCGAGTTCCTCGGCCTGCACACCGTCGGCGACCTGCTGCACCACTATCCGCGCAGGTACGAGGAGCGCGGCCAGCTCACCCACCTCGCCGACCTGCCCATGGACGAGCACGTCACGGTGGTCGCCCAGGTCGCCGACGCCCGCCTGGTCACCTTCTCCTCGCCCAAGGCCCCGCGCGGGAAGGGCCAGCGCCTCGAAGTGACCATCACGGACGGCAGCGGCCGCCTCCAGCTGGTCTTCTTCGGTAAGGGCGCCCACAAGCCCCACAAGGAGCTCCTGCCGGGCACGCGCGCGTTGTTCGCGGGCAAGGTCTCCGTCTTCAACCGCCGACTCCAACTCGCCCACCCCGCCTACGAGTTGCTGCGCGGAGACGGCGAGGAGGCCATCGACAAGTGGGCCGGATCGCTTATCCCGATCTACCCCGCCACCGCCAAGCTGGAATCCTGGAAGATCGGCAAGTCCGTCCAGACCGTGCTGCCGAGCGCCCAGGAGGCCGTCGACCCGCTGCCGGACTCGCTCAGGGACGACCGTGATCTCCTCCCGCTTCCCGAAGCGCTCCTGAAGATCCACCAGCCGCGCACCAAGGCCGACTACACACAGGCCCGCGACCGCCTCAAGTGGGACGAGGCCTTCGTCCTCCAAGTAGCCCTGGCCCGCCGTCGCCACGCGGACGCCCAACTCCCGGCCGTCCCGCGCAAACCCACCCCGGAGGGCCTGCTCACCGCCTTCGACGCCAAGCTCCCCTTCACCCTCACCGAGGGCCAGCAGAAGGTCTCCAAGGAGATCTTCGACGACCTGGCCACCGAGCACCCGATGCACCGGCTGCTCCAGGGAGAGGTGGGTTCCGGAAAGGCGCAGCCACTCGACTCCCTGGTCCTGACGCCCACAGGCTTCAAGAGAATGGGCGACGTCTCGGAGGGTGATGCGGTGGTGACTCCCACGGGAGAAATTGCCCTGGTGGACGGAGTCTTTCCGCAGGGCCAGCGGGACGTTTGGCGGTTGATTCTGTCCGACGACACCGCCGTGGAATGCGATGACGAGCATCTGTGGATCGTGGGCACGAGTTGTGCCTGGGACCGGGGGCAGGCGCCGAAGGTGTTGACCACGCGGGAGATCAGAGCAGATACCTACAAGGCCAATGGCTCGTCGAAGTGGTATCTGCCTGAAGCGACGCCAGTGGACCTGAGCGACGGCACGATGCCGCCTCTGGATCCTTATCTTTTTGGACTGCTTCTGGGCGATGGATCATTTCGACACAACCTTCGTGTGTCGACGATCGACGAAGAGATTCTGGCTGCTGTGCGCTCCGCCGTGGTTCCGGATTGCGAGCTGGTGCCGGTGCCCGGCTCGCGCTGCGACTACACCATCAGACTGTCCGGGCCGAAAGGCGGGACACGGAGGAATCCGGTTATCAGTGTGCTGCGTTCGCTGAGGCTTTGGGGGGCAAGCTCGCACGACAAGTTTCTCCCCTCTGTCTTCATGAACACGTCGATCAAGGACCGCCTTGCCGTGTTGCAGGGGCTGATGGACACGGATGGGACCGTGGACGCTCAAGGCATGAGCGTCTCATTCTGTTCGGTCTCCAGGCAGCTGGCCGATGACGTTGCCTGGCTGGTCCGGTCGCTTGGAGGCCGGGCGAGGGTGCTGCCGAAGAAATCCGCCTTCAACGTGTCGATTGCCTTGCCCGAGGAGTTCGTCCCCTTCCGGCTTGCCCGGAAAGCGGGCCGCATGCGCCCCCGGCCGAAATACAACACGTTCCGGCGTGGGATCCGCGCCGTCGAGTACGTGGGCCGCAAGCCGGTCCAGTGCATCAGCGTCGCTCATCCGAGCCATGCCTACATCACCGACAACTTCACGGTCACCCACAACACGATGGTCGCCCTGCGCGCCATGCTCGCCGTCGTCGACGCGGGCGGGCAGGCCGCGATGCTCGCGCCCACCGAAGTGCTCGCGCAGCAGCACCACCGGTCGATCACGGAGATGATGGGGGAGTTGGCCGAGGGGGGGATGCTGGGCGGGGCCGAGCAGGCCACCAAGGTGGTGCTGCTGACCGGCTCCATGGGTGCCGCCGCCCGCAGGCAGGCGCTTCTTGATCTCGTCACGGGCGAGGCGGGGATCGTGATCGGCACGCATGCGCTGATCGAGGACAAGGTGCAGTTCCACGACCTGGGGCTGGTCGTGGTCGACGAGCAGCACCGGTTCGGGGTCGAGCAGCGGGACGCCCTGCGCGGCAAGGGCAAGCAGCCACCGCACCTGCTCGTCATGACCGCCACACCCATCCCGCGTACCGTCGCGATGACCGTCTTCGGTGACCTGGAGACCTCCGTTCTCGACCAGCTCCCCGCCGGACGTTCACCCATCGCCAGCCATGTCGTCCCCGCCGCCGACAAACCGCACTTCCTGACGCGCGCGTGGGAGCGCGTACGCGAGGAGGTGTCCAACGGGCATCAGGCGTACGTGGTCTGCCCGCGCATCGGGGACGAGGAGGACGGCTCGGCCAAGAAGAAGTCCCCCGAGGACGAGGCCGAGAAGCGCCCGCCGCTCGCCGTCTTGGATGTCGCCGACCAGCTCGCCAAGGGCCCGCTCCAGGGACTCAAGGTCGAGGTGCTGCACGGCCGTATGCAGCCGGACGACAAGGACGCCGTGATGCGCCGCTTCGCCGCGGGCGAGACGGACGTCCTGGTCGCCACGACGGTGATCGAGGTCGGGGTGAACGTCCCGAACGCCACGGTGATGGTGATCATGGACGCGGACCGGTTCGGCGTATCGCAGCTGCATCAGCTGCGCGGCCGGGTCGGCCGGGGCTCCGCCGCGGGCCTGTGCCTCCTGGTCACCGAGATGCCGGAGGCCAGCCCGGCCCGGGCCCGACTCGGTGCCGTGGCCGCCACGCTGGACGGCTTCGAGCTGTCCCGCATCGACCTGGAACAGCGCCGGGAGGGCGACGTCCTCGGCCAGGCCCAGTCCGGCGTGCGTTCCTCGCTGCGCATGCTCACCGTCGTAGAGGACGAGGACATCATTGCCGAGGCCCGCGAGGAGGCGACCGCGGTCGTCGCCGCGGACCCCGACCTCACGCGCCTGCCCGCCCTGCGCACGGCTCTGCAGGCCTTGCTGGACGAGGAGAGGGAGCAGTTCCTGGAGAAGGGCTGACAGACTGGAACCGTCACAACCGCTCGTTCCACGACAAGGACAGAGATGACCCGCGTGATCGCCGGCCGGGCCGGCGGGCGCCGCCTGGCCGTCCCGCACGGAACCCGTACCCGGCCCACCTCCGACCGGGCACGCGAGGGCCTCTTCTCGACCTGGCAGTCCCTGCTCGGCGGCCCCCTGGAGGGCGAGCGCGTCCTCGATCTGTATGCCGGCTCAGGCGCCGTCGGCCTGGAGGCACTGTCACGCGGCGCCGGGCACACCCTCCTCGTCGAGGTCGACGCCCGAGCGGTGCGCACCCTCAAGGAGAACGTGAAAACGCTCGGGCTGCCCGGCGCCGAGGTGAGATCCGGCAAAGCGGCGCAGATCATCCGCGCGGGGGCGCCGACAGCCCCGTACGACCTGATCTTTCTCGATCCGCCGTACGACGTCCCGGACGACGATCTTCGCGAGATCCTGCTCACACTCCGTGCGGAGGGCTGGCTCGCGGGCGAAGCGCTCGTCACCGTTGAACGCAGTACTAGAGGCGGCGAATTCCGGTGGCCCGGCGGCTTCGAGGCACTGCGCTCCCGTCGTTACGGCGAGGGGACGTTTTGGTACGGTCGCGCCGCCTCAACGTGCGAAGACGCACGATGACCGGACTGGAGAGCGAGGGACCTCAGTTGCGCCGCGCCGTCTGTCCCGGGTCATTCGACCCGATCACCAACGGACACCTCGACATCATCGCCCGAGCGTCCAAGCTGTACGACGTCGTGCATGTCGCGGTGATGATCAACCAGTCCAAGAAGGGCCTCTTCGAGATCGACGAGCGGATCGATTTGATCCGCCAGGTCACCGCGGAGTTCGGGAACGTCGAGGTGGAGTCCTTCCACGGCCTTCTCGTCGACTTCTGCAAGCAGCGCGATATCCCCGCGATCGTCAAGGGACTCCGCGCGGTCAGCGACTTCGACTACGAGCTGCAGATGGCCCAGATGAACAACGGCCTCTCCGGAGTCGAGACCCTCTTCGTCCCCACCAACCCCACCTACAGCTTCCTGTCCTCCTCGCTCGTCAAGGAGGTCGCGGCCTGGGGCGGCGATGTCTCCCACCTGGTGCCGCCGCTGGTCCTCGAAGCCCTCAACGAACGCCTCAAGAAGGACTGAGACAGCACTCGGACGGGACCGGGACGGTCCCTGTGGGCTGACAGTGCGTCACCCGGTGTCGGATGGGGCGGGAGTGGCCGTACAGTCGATCCGTCCGTCTCCATCACAGCTGTAGAGAGTGGCGAGCACCGGTGGACGTGCAGAAGAAGCTCGATGAGATCGTCGCGGCGGTCGGCAGCGCCCGTTCGATGCCCATGTCGGCCTCGTGCGTGGTCAACCGCGCCGAACTGCTCTCCCTGCTCGAAGAGGTGCGCCAGGCGCTGCCCGGCTCCCTCGCCCAGGCCCAGGAACTCATCGGCGGGCGCGAGCAGTTGGTCGAGCAGGCCCGCGAGGAGGCCCAGCGGATCATCGAGTCCGCGCACGCAGAGCGCGGCTCGCTGGTCTCCGGCACCGAGATCGCCCGCCGCTCCCAGAACGAGGCGGACCGCATCCTCGCCGAGGCCCGTAAGGAGGCGGAGGAGATCCGTGCGGAGGCCGACGACTACGTCGACTCCAAGCTCGCCAACTTCGAGGTCGTCCTCACCAAGACCCTCGGCTCCGTCGGCCGCGGCCGCGAGAAGCTCCTCGGCACCGGACCCGGCCTCGACGAGCACGGATACGAGGACGAGGACGCCCCCGAGCGCAGCCACGACCCCCAGACCCTGCGCCGCAACGCCGATGAATACGTCGACGTCAAGCTCGGCGCCTTCGAGGCCGTTCTCGCCAAGACCCTGGAGGCCGTCGGCCGCGGCCGCCAGAAGCTGCACGGCCGCATCGCCACCGACGACCTGGGCGCCCTCACGGACGACGGGACGCCCGTGCAGCACACCACCGACGCCGAGTACCTGGACGGCCTCGCGGCCCCCGCGGACGCCCCCGCCCGGACGCCCGCCGAACCGGCCGCGGCCGTTCCCGCGCAGCAGTCGTACGGCCACCAGGATCAGCAGGGCCAGCAGCAGTACGCGTATCAGCAACAGTCCGACGCGTACGGCTATCAGCAGCCATACGGCCAGCAGGACCAGCAGTACACGTACCAGCAGCAGGCCGATCCCTACGCCGTGTACCCGCAGCAGGGCTACGACCCGAACGCCCAGCAGGCCGGATACGACCCCAACCAAGGGCAGCAGGCCTACGGGCAGCAGCAGCCCGAGCCGCAGGCGCACGCCCTCGACGAGACCAGCCTTTTCGACACGAGCATGATCAGCGCCGAGCAGCTGCGTCAGTACGAGCAGGAGCGCGGCGGACGCTGACGAAGGGCGCCCACAGGGCGTACGCCAGGCGTCCTGGGCGGCCGGTGCGCACCGGATTGGGCCGAGAGCGCAAGGTCCAGTATCCTGGCTCTTCGGTCGCGCGTTCGTCCGCGATCCACGCTGCCCGGGAACATCTGGGGTGGCGACTGAGTTTCAAGATCGAAAGCAGGAATGGCCCTGAACGCCCGCCTCGACCACCGCAACCCGCTCGTGTTCGACACACACGAGCTGGGGCGACGTCCTGGTGCGCTGCAGCGGCTGACCCGCGCGGTCGACGCTCCCAAGGACCTCGGTATCCAGGGAGTGATCGGAGTGCCGGAAGGCGCGCCGGTGGAGCTCGAACTCCGGCTCGAGTCGGTCATGGAGGGTGTCCTGGTCACAGGGACCGCCCGGGCCGTCGCCGAGGGGGAGTGCGTAAGGTGTCTGGAGCCGCTTCAGCTGGAACTCGAAGCGGACTTCCAGGAGATGTTCTCGTACCCCGACGCCGATGACCGGGGCCGCCCGAAGGCGGAACCGGCCGACGACGCCGAGGAAGACGAGGACAGGCTTTTCATCGAGGACGGCTTGTTCGACCTCGAGCCTGTGCTGCGTGATGCGGTGGTGCTCGCACTGCCGATGCAGCCGGTGTGCCAGGAGGACTGCGAGGGACTGTGCTCCGAGTGCGGAGTACGTCTCTCGGACGAACCTGGCCACCACCATGACGCCGTCGACATCCGTTGGGCGGCACTGCAGGGACTCGCCGGTTCACTCGAAGATGGCGAGAAGGACGAGATCAGCGGCGCCGAATCGGGCGTCGACGAGAAGCAGGAGAAGTAGCCGTGGCTGTTCCGAAGCGGAAGATGTCGCGCAGCAACACGCGCCACCGCCGGTCGCAGTGGAAGGCTGCGGTCCCCAACCTGGTTGCGTGTGAGCGCTGCCACGAGCCCAAGCTGCAGCACATCGCGTGCCCGGCTTGCGGCACCTACAACAAGCGCCAGGTCCTCGAGGTCTGAGCGGCTGGTGAGAGGCTTCATGTCTGACGCCAAGGCGGACGTAAACGCCAAGAAAAAGGCGGACACCACAGCCTCGTCCCACACGCTTCTGGAAGGGCGGCTCGGCTACAAGCTTGAGTCCGCCCTTCTGGTGCGTGCGCTGACCCACCGTTCGTACGCGTACGAGAACGGCGGTCTGCCCACCAACGAGCGGCTGGAGTTCCTCGGGGACTCCGTGCTCGGCCTGGTGGTCACGGACACGCTGTATCGCACCCACCCCGACCTGCCCGAAGGCCAGCTGGCCAAGCTGCGGGCCGCGGTGGTCAACTCGCGTGCGCTGGCGGAGGTGGGCCGCGGGCTCGAACTCGGCTCCTTCATCCGGCTCGGCCGCGGTGAAGAGGGCACGGGCGGCCGGGACAAGGCGTCCATCCTCGCCGACACCCTTGAAGCGGTGATCGGCGCGGTGTACCTCGACCAGGGGCTGGACTCGGCGGCGGAGCTGGTGCACCGCCTGTTCGACCCGCTGATCGAGAAGTCATCGAATCTCGGTGCCGGCCTGGACTGGAAGACCAGCCTCCAGGAGCTCACCGCGACCGAGGGGCTCGGCGTGCCCGAGTACCTGGTCACGGAGACCGGCCCGGACCATGAGAAGACCTTTACTGCTGCCGCCCGCGTCGGAGGCGTCTCGTACGGCACCGGCACCGGCCGCAGCAAGAAGGAAGCGGAGCAGCAGGCCGCGGAGTCCGCGTGGCGGGAGATCCGCTCCGCCGCGGACGAACGCGCGAAGGCGGCCGCGGAGGCCGACGGGGACGTCGGCGTCCCCTCGACCGCGGGGTCGGACACGGCTCCTGCCTGACACACGGCCATAGCCGTCACCAATCGCCCGTCCCCGGCCAAGGGGACGGGCGATCGTGTTCAGCAGCCCCGGCCCGGCCCGCCTGAGAGGCAGCGGTACGCTGCGGGCGCGGCGCGACCAGCCACGGACGGCCCGCAGTTCTAAGCCGCCCTGTCGGCGGAGCGCCCACGTATCCGGAGGAGAAACCGTGCCCGAGCTTCCTGAGGTCGAGGTCGTACGGCGCGGGCTTGAGCGCTGGGTCAGCGGGCGGATCATCGCCGATGTACAGGTGCTGCATCCGCGCGCGGTGCGCCGGCACATCGCGGGCGGTGAGGACTTCGGAGCCCGGCTCAAGGGGCACCGGATCGGGCTGCCTCAGCGGCGCGGCAAGTACCTCTGGCTGCCTCTCGCCGACCAGCCGAGCGCCGTACTCGCGCACCTCGGCATGAGCGGCCAGCTGCTCGTGCAGCCGGAGGGCGCGCCCGACGAGAAGCACCTGCGCATCCGCGTCCGCTTCGACGACACCCTCACCACCGAGCTCCGCTTCGTCGACCAGCGCACCTTCGGCGGGCTCTCCCTGCACACGACCACCCCCGAAGGGCTGCCGGACGTCATCGCGCACATCGCCCGCGACCCGCTGGACCCGCAGTTCGACGATGCCGCCTTCCACGAGAAGCTGCGGCGCAGACGTACGACCATCAAGCGGGCCCTGCTCGACCAGTCGCTGATCAGCGGTGTCGGCAACATCTACGCGGACGAGGCGCTGTGGCGCTCCCGGCTGCACTACGACCGCCCGACCACCGGTTTCACGCGCCCGCGCACCGCCGAACTCCTCGGCCACGTACGGGACGTGCTGTACGAGGCCCTCACTGCCGGCGGCACCAGCTTCGACAGCCTGTACGTCAACGTGAACGGCGAGTCCGGCTACTTCGACCGGTCCCTCGACGCGTACGGGCGGGAGGGCGAGCCGTGCCGGCGCTGCGGCACCGCGATCAGGCGGCGGCCCTGGATGAACCGGTCCAGCTACTTCTGCCCGCGCTGTCAGCGAGTGCCGCGGGTCGCGTCGTAACGCTCGCGTGCCGTCAGGATCTCGCCCATGCGCCCCTCCACGAAGTGGATGAGGCCCAGCAGCCGCTCGGCGACCTCGCGGCCCAGCGGCGTGAGTTCGTAGTCCACGCGCGGCGGGTTCGTGGGCTGCGCCTCGCGGTGCACCAGACCGTCGCGCTCCAGGGCGTGCAGCGTCTGCGACAGCATCTTTTCGCTCACGCCGTCGACACGGCGGCGCAGCTCGTTGAAGCGGAACGGGCCTTCGTACAGCGCCCCGAGCGTGAGCCCGCCCCAGCGCCCCGTGACGTGCTCCAGGGTGCCCCGCGAGGGACACGCCTTGGAGAACACGTCGAACGCGAGGTCCTGTGTCTCCGTGAGGTCCATACCTTCAGCGTACTCCGGCGCAGCGCGCACCGGCAGGTGGCGCTAACCAATAGAAACCGCTAGCGGGCGAAGTTCAGCAGTTAGAGCTCAGTAGCTGAAGCTCAGTAGCCGAAGTCCTGCGTCCACCAGGGGCCGCCCGGAGCGAAGTGGGCGCCGACTCCCAGGGTCTTGAAGTCGCAGTTCAGGATGTTCGCGCGGTGGCCGGGGCTTTCCATCCAGGCCGCCATGACCGCCTCGGCGTCGGCCTGGCCGCGGGCTATGTTCTCGCCGCCGAGGTTCGCTATGCCGAGCCCATCCGCACGGTCCCAGGGGGTGGCCCCGTTCGGGTCGGTGTGATCGAAGAAGTCCAGCTCGGCCATTGCCTCGCTGAAGGACTGAGCCAGCTTGGCGAGCGTGTTGGACGCCGTCACCGGGCTGCAGCCCGCCTTCTCCCGCTCCTGGTTCACCAGCTTGAGCACCTCGGCCTCCGCCGCGGTCTGCGGGGACACCGCCTTGGGCGGGGTGGGCTTGGGCACCTTCGTGGCCGCACGCGGCGGAGTGGGCTTCGGCTTCTCCGGAGTCTTCGTGGTCGGCTTCGCGGAGGGTTCCTTGGTGGGTTCCTTCGTCGGCTCCGTGGGCGTCGGCGAAGGCGAGGGAGAACGGTTGGCGTCGCGGCTCGTACCGGAGTCGTCGCGGTCGTCCGAGGAGCCGTCCGCACCGCCCTGCGTGCCGAGGTCGGTCGGGAAGCCCGAGGTCTGCACCTTGCCCGCGTTGCTGCCGCCGGCCGTGTTGGTGTCACCACCGCCCGGGATCAGCCCGGAGGCGACCGCGACGGCACCCATCGCTACGGCCGCGGAGGCGCCGAGCAGACCGGTGCGCACCGGCACCGCGGCCTTGACCTTCTTACGGCGGCGGTGCGAGCCCCCTCCGCGGGGGCCGGGGACGGACGCGAAGCTGGTCGTGGCGTACGCGTCGACGTCGCTCGTCGCGTAGAGGTAGGCGGCGCTTCCCTGAGCGGTGTCGCCCGTCGCGAAGAGATATGCGTCACTGTGCGTGTAGGCATCGTTCTGCGGGTAGAGGGCATGCTGGTAGCGGCCCTGCCCGGCCGCCGAGATGGCGTCAGTCACGTAGTAGCCCGGGTCGGCCGTTGAGTAGCCGCCGGTGTGTGATCCGTACGTTTGCGTGACGCCGGTGGCGCGGCCTGTGGCGGCGCGGCCGGCGGCGGAGCGTCGGTGGCGTCCCATCTCCTGGCCTTCCTCATCTTGCAGTCAACGTTCCCCACTCGAACGAGTGAGGTGCATTGCGTCGGGACGGTACCGCATGACGCAAGAGTAAGAAGTGCTCAGAGGCCAAATGACTGGTTAGCGTGCAGCCATGAACGACGATGTGCGACTCGTGGCATGGGTGCGCGGAAGCGTCCAAGGTGTGGGTTTCCGCTGGTTCACCCGTGCCAAGGCGCTGGAGCTCGGCGGACTGAGTGGCTTTGCTCTCAATTTGCCGGACGGCCGGGTTCAGGTGGTCGCCGAGGGGCCGCGGGCCGGCTGTGAGGGACTGCTCGACTGGCTACGGGGAGACGACACACCCGGCCGGGTCGACGGAGTCACCGAGATTTGGGACACACCCCGCGGCGGCTACGACGGCTTCGCCATCCGCTGAGATCCACTGCTCGTCACGGGCCGCAACACCGCAGGCAGGGGAGCGTGAGCGGCCCCGGGCACCTGCCCGAGGCAGAAACCAGCTGGTGGTTGCCAAGAACCGCTTGCCGTGGCAGGCTCGCGCAGCAAGGATGATCTCTACGCCCTAAGGGCCCCGAAGGAGACGCAGCGCCGCCCGTTTTCAGGCCGCGCGCCCCGGGTTGCCCGTCAATACGGGGCGTGATCGTGTTGACCGTCAAACTTTTTGGTGAGACGCTGAAAGCCCCGCGCACCTTAGCTGTTTGGCATGTAAGAACGGCAGCAACAACTGAACAGTGCCAAGCACAACGGGTGCGATTCCCTCACGACCCACACCGCTTCGGTCGGTCACTCATTGTGGAGGACCATCCATCATGGCAAAGGCGCTTCTCGGTTACGTCGGCGGCTCTGACCCGCGACTCCTCGCCGAGATGCGACGGCTCCAGCAGCGCGTCCAGGACCTGGAATCCGAGCTCGTACGGATCCAGGCCGAGAACGACGAGCTGACGGCTGCCGCTTCTCACGAACAGCTCCTGAAGAGCATCGACGTACCCCAGGCGGAGCCTGCGCTCACCTGACCACTTGGGCCCACAAGGCCGCCGGTGATCAGGCTGTCCGAGTCAGCCGCTAACCAGTGTTGCAAGGGACGCTTCGGCGTCCCTTCTTTTTGCCCCCGCCTCTGTCCCGCGCACTCTTTCACCCTCTTTAACGTCTGGTGTGCCCTGCACGTTCATGGGCGAAACCGTTCGTTCATGGAGTGAGACAGGCCCGGAAGGTAGAGTCCGGCGGCGTGCACCTCAAGGCCCTGACCCTGAGAGGGTTCAAATCGTTCGCTTCGGCGACCACGCTCCGGTTCGAGCCGGGGATCACGTGTGTCGTCGGACCGAACGGTTCGGGCAAGTCCAATGTCGTGGACGCGCTCAGCTGGGTCATGGGCGAGCAGGGCGCCAAGTCGCTGCGCGGCGGCAAGATGGAGGACGTCATCTTCGCCGGCACCACCGGGCGCCCGCCGCTCGGCCGCGCCGAAGTGTCCCTCACCATCGACAACTCCGACGGCGCGCTGCCCATCGAGTACGCCGAGGTCACCATCACGCGGATCATGTTCCGCAACGGCGGCAGCGAGTACCAGATCAACGGCGATACATGCCGATTGCTGGACATTCAGGAGCTGTTGTCCGACTCCGGTATCGGCCGCGAGATGCACGTCATCGTCGGCCAGGGCCAGCTCGACTCCGTACTGCACGCCGATCCGATGGGCCGCAGGGCCTTCATCGAGGAGGCCGCGGGCGTCCTCAAGCACCGTAAGCGCAAGGAGAAGGCGCTGCGGAAGCTGGACGCCATGCAGGCGAACCTCGCGCGTGTGCAGGACCTGACGGACGAACTGCGGCGCCAGCTCAAGCCGCTCGGCCGGCAGGCGGCCGTCGCCCGCCGCGCCGCCGTCATCCAGGCCGACCTGAGGGACGCCCGGCTGCGGCTGCTCGCCGACGATCTCGTACGACTCCGCCAGGCGCTCCAGACCGAGATCGCCGACGAGGCCGCGCTCAAGGAACGCAAGGACGCCGCCGAGGCCGAACTGAAGAAGGCGCTCCAGCGGGAGGCAGAGCTCGAGGGCGAGGTGCGGCGTCTCACCCCGCGGCTCCAGCGGGCGCAGCAGACCTGGCACGAGCTGTCGCAGTTGGCCGAGCGGGTGCGCGGCACGATCTCGCTGGCCGACGCCCGCGTCAAGAGCGCGACCTCCGTGCCCGCCGAGGAGCGGCGCGGGCGTGATCCCGAGGACATGGAGCGCGAGGCCGCACGGATCCGGGAGCAGGAGGCCGAGCTCGAAGCGGCCCTCGAGGCGGCCGAACGGGCACTGGAGGACACCGTTGCCCACCGGGCCGATCTTGAACGCGAACTGGCGGTGGAGGAACGGCGGCTGAAGGACGTGGCCCGCGCCATCGCCGATCGCCGCGAAGGGCTCGCCCGGCTGAACGGCCAGGTCAACGCGGCCCGTTCACGCGCCGCCTCCGCCCAGGCCGAGATCGACCGCCTCGCCTCCGCTCGCGACGAGGCCCAGGAGCGGGCGGTCGCCGCGCAGGAGGAGTACGAGGCGCTCAAGGCCGAGGTCGACGGCCTGGACGAGGGCGACGCGGAGCTGGCCGAGCGGCACGAGGCGGCCAAGTCGGCGCTTGCGGAGGCGGAGTCAGCCCTGGCGGCGGCCCGTGAGGCGGCCACCGCGGCGGAACGCAAGCGGGCCGCCACCCAGGCCCGCCACGAGACCCTGGCTCTCGGCCTGCGCCGCAAGGACGGCACGGGCGCCCTGCTCGCGGCGAAGGAACGGCTCACCGGCCTGCTGGGCCCGGCCGCCGAACTCCTGACGGTCACCGCGGGCTACGAGGTCGCCCTGGCCGCCGCCTTCGGCACGGCGGCGGACGCCATCGCGGTCACCACCCCGAACGCGGCCGCCGACGCCATCCGCCTCCTCCGCAAGCAGGACGCCGGGCGAGCCGCCTTGTTGCTCGCGGGGGCACCCGAGGCGGTTCCGGCATCGGGCGACGGCGCCCCCAGCGACGTAACTCCGGAGCGCGACGGGCTTTCGTACGCCGCTGATCTCGTCCGCGGGCCCGCTGAACTCATGCCCGCCGTGCGGCGGTTGCTGCGAGGCATCGTCGTGGTGGCGACCCTTGAGGACGCCGAGGACGTGGTGAGTGCGCGGCCGGAGCTGACCGCTGTGACTGCCGAAGGCGATCTGCTCGGGGCGCACTTCGCGCACGGAGGGTCGGCCGGGGCGCCGAGTCTGCTCGAGGTGCAGGCCTCCGTCGACGAAGCCGCGGCGGAGCTGGAAGAACTCGCTGTGCGGTGCGAGGAGTTGAGCGAGGCGCAGCATCTCGCCGCCGAGCAGCGGAAGGAACGGGTCGCGCTCGTCGAGGAGTTGGGGGAGCGGCGGCGGGCCGGGGAGCGGGAGCGGTCGGCGGTCGCCCAGCAGCTCGGGCGGCTGGCGGGGCAGGCCCGAGGGGCGGCAGGCGAGGCCGAGCGGAGCACCGCCGCGGCCGCGCGGGCGCAGGAGGCCCTCGACAAGGCCCTGGAGGAAGTCGAAGAGCTGGCCGAACGGCTCGCCGTGGCCGAGGAGATGCCCGTCGAGGAGGAGCCCGACACCTCCGTACGGGACCGGCTCGCCGCGGACGGCGCCAACGCGCGGCAGACCGAGATGGAGGCCCGGCTCCAGGCGCGTACGCACGAGGAACGGGTCAAAGGGCTGGCCGGGCGGGCCGATTCGCTGGACCGGGCCGCGCGCGCCGAACGTGAGGCACGCGCGCGTGCCGAGCAGCGCAGGGCCCGGCTGAGACACGAGGCCGCTGTCGCCGAGGCCGTCGCCTCCGGTGCGCGGCAACTGCTCGCGCACGTCGAGGTCTCGGTGGGCCGGGCGGAGGAGGAGCGGGCCGCCGCCGAGAGCGCCAAGGCCCTGCGCGAGCAGGATCTCGTCGTGGCCCGGAACGAAGGCCGCGATCTGAAGGCTGAGCTCGACAAGCTCACGGACTCCGTGCACCGCGGCGAGGTGCTCGGTGCCGAGAAGCGGCTGCGGATCGAGCAGCTGGAGACGAAGGCGCTGGAGGAGCTCGGTGTGGAGCCGGCGGGGCTCGTCGCCGATTACGGCCCCGACCAGCTCGTACCGCCCTCACCGCCCGCCGAGGGCGAAGAGCTGCCCGAAGACCCCGAGCACCCGCGCAATCAGCCCCGGCCGTTCGTGCGGGCCGAGCAGGAGAAGCGGCTCAGATCGGCCGAGCGGGCGTACCAGCAGCTCGGCAAGGTCAACCCGCTGGCCCTGGAGGAGTTCGCCGCGCTGGAGGAGCGCCATCAGTTCCTCAGCGAGCAACTGGAGGACCTCAAGAAGACGCGCGCCGATCTCCTGCAGGTGGTGAAGGAGGTCGACGAGCGCGTCGAGCAGGTCTTCACCCAGGCGTTCTGGGACACGGCCCGCGAGTTCGAGGGCGTCTTCAGCAGGCTGTTCCCGGGCGGTGAGGGGCGGCTGATCCTGACCGACCCCGACAACATGCTCACCACGGGCGTCGATGTGGAGGCCCGGCCACCGGGCAAGAAGGTCAAGCGGCTCAGCCTGCTCTCCGGCGGCGAACGCTCGCTGACCGCCGTGGCGATGCTCGTGTCGATCTTCAAGGCCCGGCCCAGCCCGTTCTATGTGATGGACGAGGTCGAGGCGGCGCTCGACGACACCAACCTGCAGCGGCTCATCCGCATCATGCAGGAGCTGCAGGAGGCCTCGCAGCTGATCGTGATCACCCACCAGAAACGCACGATGGAGGTCGCCGACGCGCTGTACGGCGTCTCCATGCAGGGCGACGGGGTCTCGAAGGTCATCAGTCAGCGGCTTCGCTAGCTCGGCTGCGCCCGCTCTCGGATCGCTCGGCGTTGCGTGGCGGTCACAACATGGGCACGACATTTAAGCAACGAACACAAAATCCTTACCTGCTTATGGACTTGCTCTCATCTGGGCCGGTTGACTTCAAAACTTGAAGCAATAACCTCGAAAACGTTGCCTTTACCTTCAGTTCAAGGGCTTGCCCACCCCCCGGCAGCGAGGCCGGCGGCCCGAGGAGTACACGTGACCAGCGCAGCGCAGGTACCCAAGTCAGGAGCCCGGCAGGCTCATCCCGAACACCTCGGGCACGTCATCTTCATCGCGGCGGCGGCCGCGATGGGCGGCTTCCTCTTCGGCTACGACAGTGCCGTGATCAACGGCGCCGTCGAAGCCATCCGGGACCGCTACGACATCGGCTCCGCGGCCCTCGCGCAGGTGATCGCCATCGCGCTGATCGGCTGCGCGATCGGCGCCGCCACGGCGGGCCGGATCGCCGACCGCATAGGCCGCATCCGTTGTATGCAGATCGCGGCCATCCTCTTCATCGTCAGCGCCGTCGGCTCCGCACTGCCCTTCGCGCTGTACGACCTGGCCTTCTGGCGCATCGTCGGCGGCTTCGCCATCGGCATGGCCTCCGTGATCGGCCCCGCCTACATCGCCGAGGTCGCCCCCGCCGCGTACCGCGGACGCCTCGGCTCCTTCCAACAGGCCGCGATCGTCATCGGCATCGCCGTCTCACAGCTGGTCAACTGGGGCATCCTCAACGCCGCGGATGGCGACCAGCGCGGCACCCTGATGGGCCTGGAAGCCTGGCAGGTCATGCTCGGCGTGATGGTCATCCCCGCCGTCCTGTACGGACTGCTCTCCTTCGCGATCCCCGAGTCGCCCCGCTACCTCATCTCCGCCGGCAAGGAGACCCGCGCCCGCGAGGTGCTCGCCGAGGTCGAGGGCAAGGACATCGACCTGGACGCCCGCGTGCGGGAGATCGAGCACGCCATGAAGAGCGAGCACAAGTCGACCTTCAGGGACCTGCTCGGCGGCAGCTTCTTCTTCAAGCCGATCGTCTGGATCGGCATCGGGCTCTCCGTCTTCCAGCAGTTCGTCGGCATCAACGTCGCGTTCTACTACTCCTCGACGCTGTGGCAGTCGGTCGGCGTCGACCCGACGGAGTCGTTCTTCTACTCGTTCACGACGTCGATCATCAACATCGTCGGCACCGTGATCGCCATGATCTTCGTCGACCGCATCGGCCGCAGGCCCCTCGCGCTCATCGGCTCCGTCGGCATGGTCCTCGGTCTCGCCCTCGAAGCCTGGGCCTTCTCCTTCGACCTCGTCGACGGCAAGCTGCCGGCCACCCAGGGCTGGGTCGCACTCATCGCCGCCCACGTCTTCGTGCTCTTCTTCGCCCTCTCCTGGGGCGTGGTCGTCTGGGTCTTCCTCGGCGAGATGTTCCCGAACAAGATCCGCGCCGCCGCCCTCGGCGTCGCCGCCTCCGCGCAGTGGATCGCCAACTGGGCCATCACCGCGAGCTTCCCGTCCCTGGCCGACTGGAACCTCTCCCTGACGTACGTGATCTACACCGTCTTCGCCGCGCTCTCCATCCCCTTCGTGCTCAAGTTCGTCACGGAGACCAAGGGCAAGGCGCTGGAGGAGATGGGATAGCCCTGCGACAGGCACCCGAACTCGAGGAGACGGGCCAAGTCCCCGCTGCCCCTCTCCTCGTCCCGTAAGGCGTACTGCCCCGGCTCAGCCCTCCGCGGCCTTGAGCCGGGGCAGTACGTTCTCGCCCGGCTCAGCCCTCCGCGGCCTTGAGCCGGGGCAGTACGTTCTCGCAGAACAAATGCATGCTGCGCCAGCCCTCGTCGACCGGCATCCCGCCGGACAGGGGATGCAGTACGTAGTTCTCGAGGCCCTGGGCCAGGCACTCGTCCGGCGTCACGATCCGGTACACACCCTCCGCGCGCAGCTCGTCGACCGTCGTCGCCCCCGACTTCACCGCAGAACGGATGTCGCCGGACTGCCAGGACGCGTATGTCCGCGCCTCGTGCAGGAAGTGCTCGCCGTGCTCCGCCCACACCCGGTCCGGATCCTCGGCGAGGTGCAGCAGCGGCGTCTCGGCCGGAGGCATCATCGTCCAGCCCTCCGTGCCGTACTCGACGAGACGCTCCTTGTAGTACGCCTCCAGCTCCGGCAGATGCGCGCTCGGGAAGAACGGCAGCCCGAGCCGGGCGGCACGCCGGGCCGCCGCCTGCGAGGAGCCGCCGACCAGCAGCAGCGGATGCGGCCGGGTGTACGGGCGCGGGGTGATCCGGACCGTACGGCCGCGGTACTCGAACTCCTCGCCTGTCCACGCCTTGAGCAGCGTCTCCAGCAGCTCGTCCTGGAGCTTGCCGCGCCGCTTCCACTCGACGTCGAAGATCGCGTACTCCTCGGGGCGGTAACCGATGCCCGCGACCGTCACCAGCCGGCCGCCACTGATCAGATCGAGTACGGCCATCTCCTCGGCCAGCCGCAACGGATCGTGCAGCGGGCCGATGATCGCCGAGACCGTGACCGCGATCCGCCGGGTGGCGCCGAAGACCGCGCCGGCGAAGGTGAAGGGGGAGGGCAGCCAGTTGTTGGCGGCGCCGTGGTGCTCCTCGGTCTGGACGGTGCTCATCCCGCGGTCGTCGGCGTACTTGGCCATCTCCAGGGCGGCCTGGTAGCGGGCGCTGAGGGATTCGCTCGTCGCGTCGGGCTCCACCAGGTTGAAACGTACGACCGTCACGGGCATGGCGGGTCCTCCTTCGGGCGGGGTGCCGGAGAAGGGGGACGGTAGCTGACGGGGCGTCAGACGGCCAGAGTCGTGACAGCGGGGTCACGCCCTGGAGACACCTCGCGCAGCCTGGCGGCGCGCGTCCGTGAGCGGAGAAAGACGGTGGCTGGAGGGTCGCGCATACTGGGGGCGTTATGGAAATCGTCATCCTTCTTGTAGTCATCGCCGTAGTCGTGATCGGTGCGCTCGGCGGGCTCGTCGTCGGCAGCCGCCGACGGAAGCAGCCGCCCCCGCCGCCTCCCACCACGCCCGACATCACCGCCCCTCCGGCCGAGCCGCACGTCGGCGACGAGGCCGAGACGCCGCGCGAGGAACCGCGCCGCACGATCGAGGAGGTGGATCTTCCGGACGCCTCGGGGGCCGTCGCCGTCGAGGAACGTCCGGCCGCACCCGAGATCGAGATCCCGGAGCCGGCCGCGGGGCGCCTGGTGCGTCTGCGCGCCCGGCTCTCCCGTTCGCAGAACGCGCTCGGCAAGGGGCTGCTCACGCTCCTCTCGCGCGAGCACCTGGACGACGACACCTGGGAGGAGATCGAGGACACGCTGCTCACGGCCGATGTCGGCGTGCAGCCCACCCAGGAGCTGGTCGAGGGGCTGCGTGAGCGTGTGAAGGTGCTCGGCACCCGCACGCCCGAGGAGCTGCGCGGCCTGCTGCGCGAGGAGCTGCTCAAGCTGGTCGGCACCGATATGGACCGCACCGTGAAGACGGAGCCCGAGGCCAGCAAGCCCGGCATCGTGATGGTCGTCGGCGTCAACGGCACCGGCAAGACCACCACCACCGGCAAGCTTGCCCGCGTCCTCGTCGCGGACGGCCGCACCGTTGTCCTGGGTGCCGCCGACACCTTCCGTGCCGCCGCCGCCGATCAGCTTCAGACCTGGGGCGAGCGGGTCGGGGCGTACACCGTGCGCGGGCCCGAGGCCGGCGATCCCGCCTCCGTGGCCTTCGACGCGGTCAAGGAGGGCAAGGAGATGGGCACGGACGTCGTGCTCATCGACACCGCGGGGCGCCTGCACACCAAGACCGGCCTGATGGACGAGCTCGGCAAGGTCAAGCGCGTGGTCGAGAAGCAGGCGCCGCTCGACGAGATCCTGCTGGTCCTGGACGCCACCACCGGTCAGAACGGCCTCGTCCAGGCCCGCGTCTTCGCCGAGGTCGTCGACATCACCGGCATCGTTCTGACGAAGCTCGACGGCACGGCCAAGGGCGGCATCGTCATCGCGGTGCAGCGTGAGCTGGGGGTTCCGGTCAAGCTCGTCGGCCTGGGGGAGGGCGCGGACGACTTGGCGCCGTTCGAGCCGGAGGCTTTTGTTGACGCTCTTATCGGAGACTGAGACCAGGTACGGAAATCCGTATGTGGTTGGAGAAGCGCCCGTCCCAAGGTGCAGTTGGGTCGGGCGCTTCGCTATGTGCGGCTACGCCCGCGACCGGTGCGCCACGTAAGCCAGCGTCCCCAGCAGCAGGCGAGCGGCGGGCGGCTTCGTCGCCGAGTCGAGGGCGGGGGAGCGGAGCCAGCGGACCGGGCCGAGGCCGGCGCGGTCGGAGGGCGGGGCCGTGATGTACGTACCGGGGCCGAGGCCGTGCAGGTCGAGGCTAGCGTCGTCCCAGTCCCAGCCCATGCGGTAGAGGAGCTCGGGCAGTTCGGCCGCTGTGCCGGGGGCGACGAAGAAGTGGGCGCGGCCGTCCGGGGTCGCCGTCACGGGGCCCAGCGGGAGGCCCATCCGTTCGAGACGGATCAGTGCGCGGCGTCCGGCGGGTTCGGCGACCTCGATCACGTCGAAGGCGCGTCCCACCGGGAGCATCATGGCGGCGCCGGGGAAGTCGGCCCAGGCCTCGGTCGCCTGGTCGAGGGTGGCACCGGCCGGGATGATGGGGGCGAAGTCCAGCGGGTGTGCGCCGGGTGCCGCGCAGTCGGCCCGGCCGCAGGAACAGGAACCCGCGGCCGCCCGGGCGCCTGGCACCACGTCCCAGCCCCACAGTCCGGTGAACTCGGCCACGGTGGTGCACTCCGGCGTACGGCCGCGGCGACGTGAGCCGGGCCTGATCTCGCGCATCCCACGGCTACCGCCGATCGTGAAGCCCATGCCCCCTCCAACAGGTTCAGCGCACCGATGGTTACGTGGCGGATTCGGAGCGTAACCCTGCGTTCCCGGCGCCGACTTGAGTCAAGCCGCGCCCGGAAGCGCTGCGGGTGGTGCGCTTGGCTTCGTGCGCCCCGGCGTGCTCCGTTCCGCCACTCCTGGCCGTCCTGTGTCAAGTGAATCGCGGACCGGCCACTGTGAGTTCATTCGAAGGGGTGGCGAATGGTGGCGTTTCCGCTTCCGCCATGGCCGGGGAGGTGATCGTAGGATTACTGTGTGTGCACGACTCCTGGGGACGCTCGCACTCGTGAGTATGCCGGAGGCAAGTCGGCTCTTCGTTCGACAGGTGAGAACCGCCGGACGGGCGACCGTATGTACCGGCAATCTGGTAGGGCTTGGCGCACACAGCGCAACAAGTGGTTTCAGAAATGGGGGCGTGCCAGTGGGCGGCAACGGCGGAAGCGGGACGAACGCCACGAACGCTGACAAGCGCCCCAATGAGCTGCTCGGCTCCTGGTTCGTGCGCAGCGGCTGGTCCAAGGGCGAGCTGGCGCGCCAAGTGAACCGCAGGGCCCGCCAGTTGGGCGCCAACCACATCTCCACGGACACCTCCCGCGTACGTCGCTGGCTGGACGGGGAGAACCCGCGCGAGCCGATCCCGCGCATCCTGTCCGAGCTGTTCTCCGAGCGCTTCGGCTGCGTCGTCGCCGTCGAGGACCTCGGCCTGCGCTCCGCCCACCAGTCACCGTCCGTGTCGGGCGTCGACCTGCCGTGGACCGCCCCGCAGACCGTCGCCCTGATCAGCGAGTTCTCCCGCAGCGACCTCATGCTGGCCCGCCGCGGCTTCCTCGGCACCTCGCTGGCCCTCTCCGCCGGCGCGTCACTGATCGAGCCCATGCAGCGCTGGCTGGTGCCCAGCCCCGCGAACCCCCGCCAAGAACCCGAGCCCCAGTCCGGCGTGCGCCGCGCCAGCCGGCTGTCCAAGCCCGAGCTCGATCTGCTGGAGACCACCACGGGCATGTTCCGGCAGTGGGACGCGCAGTGCGGCGGTGGCCTGCGCCGCAAGGCCGTCGTCGGCCAGCTGCACGAGGTGACGGACCTCCTCCAGGAACCCCAGCCCGAGGCCACCGCCAAGCGCCTGTTCAAGGTCGCCGCCGAGTTGGCCGAGCTGGCGGGCTGGATGAGCTACGACGTCGGGCTGCAGCCCACCGCGCAGAAGTACTTCGTCCTCGCCCTGCACGCCGCCAAGGAAGCCTCGGACAAGCCGCTCGGCTCGTACATCCTGTCCAGCATGAGCCGCCAGATGATCCACCTCGGGCGGCCCGACGACGCCCTGGAACTGATCCATCTCGCACAGTACGGAGGCCGCGACTGCGCGAGCCCTCGTACACAGTCCATGCTGTATGCGATGGAGGCCCGGGCGTACGCCAATATGGGCCAGCCCGGCAAGTGCAAGCGTGCCGTCCGGATGGCCGAGGACACCTTCGTAGACGCCGAGGATTTCGACGAGCCCGAGCCCGACTGGATCCGCTTCTTCAACGAGGCGGAGCTGCACGCCGAGAACTCCCACTCCTACCGCGACCTCGCCTATGTCGCGGGCCGCAGTCCCACCTACGCCTCGCTCGCCGAGCCCGTGATGCGCAAGGCCGTCGACCTCTTCGCGAAGGACACCGAGCACCAGCGTTCGTACGCACTCAACCTCATCGGGATGGCCACGGTGCACCTGCTGCAGCGCGAGCCCGAGCAGGGCGCGGAGCTCACCAGGAAGGCGCTCAGGGTCGCCAAGAAGGTCCGCTCCGAGCGGGTCAACACCCGTATTCGAAAGACCGTCGACACGGCCGTACGCGACTTCGGGGACCTCGCCGAAGTGGTCGATCTGACCGAGCAACTGGCCCTGGACCTGCCCGAGACCGCCGACGCGGTCTGACCCGCAAAGCCCCGGCCGCGGCCCGCCGTCCCTTACCGCCCGACTCGGCTCCCCACGCCAGGTCATCGGATGGCAGGCCGCGGTCGGCTGCCCGCCTTCGCCAGAAGGTTGCGCCACGATAACGATCGCGCGAGCGCACATCCGGCAGTTCATCAAGGCGTAACACGCGAGGGGTCTTCGTCACGGCGGCGAAACATCGAGGGGCTTCGACGGAAACGGCGCTGCGCCAATCTCATGGCGCATAACCGGCCCACCGCTCTGCCCGCTCAGGCTTCCCCCGCACGGGGCCGTACCAACGACGAGGAGACGCCGATGGCACCAGCCATCACCCTGGCCGCGGAATCGCTGTCCGCCGCCAACACCGGGTTCATGCTCATCTGTTCTGCCTTGGTGATGCTCATGACACCGGGCCTGGCCTTCTTCTACGGAGGCATGGTCCGCGTCAAGAGCACCCTCAACATGCTGATGATGAGCTTCATCAGCCTGGGGATCGTCACCATCCTGTGGGTGCTGTACGGCTTCTCCATGGCATTCGGCACCGACTCCGGCAGCATCATCGGCTGGTCGTCGGACTACGTCGGGCTCAGCGGCATCGGTCTGACGCAGCTCTGGGACGGCTACACGATCCCGATCTACGTCTTCGCCGTCTTCCAGCTGATGTTCGCCATCATCACGCCCGCCCTGATCAGCGGCGCGCTCGCGGACCGTGTGAAGTTCACGGCGTGGGCCCTGTTCGTCGCCCTGTGGGCCACGCTCGTCTACTTCCCGGTCGCGCACTGGGTCTGGGGCGCCGGCGGCTGGGCCTTCGAGCTCGGTGTGATCGACTTCGCCGGTGGTACTGCGGTCCACATCAACGCCGGTGCCGCCGCCCTCGGCGTCATCCTGGTCATCGGCAAGCGCGTCGGCTTCAAGAAGGACCCGATGCGCCCGCACAGCCTGCCGCTGGTCATGCTCGGCGCCGGTCTGCTGTGGTTCGGCTGGTTCGGATTCAACGCCGGCTCCTGGCTGGGCAACGATGACGGCGTCGGCGCGCTGATGTTCATCAACACGCAGGTCGCCACCGCTGCCGCCGTACTCGCCTGGCTCGCCTACGAGAAGATCCGCCACGGCGCGTTCACCACCCTCGGTGCCGCCTCCGGCGCGGTCGCCGGTCTGGTCGCGATCACCCCGGCCGGTGGCGCGGTCTCCCCGCTCGGCGCGATCGCCGTCGGTGCCATCGCCGGTGTGCTGTGCGCCATGGCGGTCGGCCTGAAGTACAAGCTCGGCTACGACGACTCCCTCGACGTCGTCGGCGTCCACCTCGTCGGCGGTGTCGCCGGCTCCCTGCTCATCGGCTTCTTCGCCACCGGCGGCGGCCAGTCCGACGTCGCGGGCCTCTTCTACGGCGGCGGCCTGGACCAGTTCTGGAAGCAGTGCGCCGGTGTCTTCGCGGTCCTCGCCTACTCCCTCGTGGCCTCCGCGGTCCTCGCCTTCCTGATCGACAAGACGATCGGGATGCGGGTCAGCGAGGATGACGAGGTCGCGGGCATCGACCAGGTCGAGCACGCCGAGACCGCATACGACTTCAGCGGCGCCGGCGGCGGCTCCGCTCGGAGCACCGCTCCGGCCCCGGCACCGACGGAGTCCAAGAAGGTGGACGCATGAAGCTCATCACCGCAGTCGTCAAGCCTCACCGGCTCGACGAGATCAAGGAAGCCCTCCAGGCCTTCGGAGTCCACGGCCTGACGGTCACCGAGGCCAGCGGTTACGGTCGTCAGCGGGGACACACCGAGGTCTACCGCGGTGCCGAGTACACCGTCGACCTGGTCCCCAAGATCCGTATCGAGGTGCTGGCCGAGGACGACGACGCCGAACAGCTGGTCGACGTCATCGTCAAGGCGGCCCGTACCGGCAAGATCGGTGACGGCAAGGTCTGGTCCATCCCGGTCGAGACGGCGGTCCGGGTCCGGACCGGCGAGCGCGGACCCGACGCGCTGTAAGAGAAGAAGAACAGGAGTCGCTGGGTGACGAGTACGGACGTACGTACGGAAGCAGAGGACTCGGGACCCAGCGGCTATGCGGCGGCCCGGCTGCGCCTCCTCCAGGAGGGGGCGCGGTCCGGGCCGCCGCGCCGTGCGGCCCTCGCGGAACTGACCGACGACTGGCTCACCGGTCTGTTCGACGCCGGAGCCGAAGGCTTGCGCGGCGTCTCCCTCGTCGCCGTCGGCGGCTACGGCCGCGGTGAACTCTCGCCACGCAGCGACCTCGACCTGCTGCTCCTGCACGACGGCAGCGCCGACGCGGACGCGGTCGCCGCCCTCGCCGACCGCATCTGGTACCCGGTATGGGATCTCGGCCTCGCCCTCGACCACTCCGTCCGTACGCCCGCCGAGGCGCGCAAGACCGCGGGCGACGACCTGAAGGTCCAGCTCGGCCTGCTCGACGCCCGCCATCTCGCCGGCGACCTCGGCCTGACCGCCGGACTGCGTACGGCCGTCCTCGCCGACTGGCGCAACCAGGCGCCCAAACGCCTCCCCGAACTCCAGGAGCTGTGCGCCGAACGGGCCGAGCGCCAGGGCGAGTTGCAGTACCTCCTCGAACCCGACCTCAAGGAAGCGCGCGGCGGACTCCGCGACGCCACCGCCCTGCGCGCCGTCGCCGCCTCCTGGCTCGCGGACGCCCCGCGCGAGGGCCTCGCCGACGCGCGCAAGCGGATACTCGACGTCCGCGACGCCCTGCACCTCGCCACCGGCCGCGCCACCGACCGGCTCTCGCTCCAGGAGCAGGACCAGGTCGCCGCCGAACTCGGCCTGCTGGACGCCGACACCCTGCTGCGCCAGGTGTACGAGGCTGCCCGCGTCATCTCGTACGCCAGTGACGTCACTTGGCGTGAAGTGGGGCGCGTACTCAAGTCACGCGCTGTACGCCCGCGCCTGCGCGCCATGTTGGGCGGCGGCAAGCCCGCCCCCGAGCGGTCCCCGCTGGCCGAGGGCGTCGTCGAGCAGGACGGCGAGGTCGTCCTCGCCCGCGCTGCCCGCCCCGACCGCGACCTAGTGCTGCCGCTGCGCGCCGCCGCCGCGGCCGCCCAGTCCGGGCTGCCGCTCTCGCTGCACGCCGTCCGCCGGATGGCCGCCGCGGCCCGCCCGCTCCCCACGCCTTGGCCCGCCGAGGCCCGCGAACAACTCGTCACCCTGCTCGGCTCCGGGCGCCCCACCGTCGATGTCTGGGAGGCGCTGGAGGCGGAGGGCCTGATCACCCAGCTGCTGCCCGACTGGGAGCGCGTACGCTGCCGTCCGCAGCGCAACGCCGTGCACATCTGGACCGTGGACCGGCACCTCATCGAGACCGCGGTCCAGGCCTCCGAGCTGACCCGCCGCGTCGGCCGCCCCGACCTCCTCCTGGTCTCCGCGCTGCTGCACGACATCGGCAAGGGCTGGCCCGGCGACCACTCCGTCGCCGGCGAGATCATCGCGCGCGACGTGGCCGCCCGGATCGGCTTCGACCGCGATGACGTGGCCGTGCTCTCCACCCTGGTACGCCACCACCTGCTGCTCATCGATACGGCCACCCGGCGCGACCTCGAAGACCCGGCCACCGTGCGCTCGGTCGCCGACGCGGTCGGCTCACAGGGCACGCTGGAACTGCTGCACGCCCTCACCGAGGCGGACGCGCTGGCCACCGGGCCCGCCGCCTGGTCCTCGTGGCGCGCTTCCCTGGTCGCCGACCTGGTCAAACGCGTCTCGGCCGTACTCGCCGGGGACGCTCCGGAGGAGCCGGAGAGCGCCGCGCCCACGGCCGAGCAGGAGCGGCTCGCCATCGAGGCGTTCCGCACCGGCAGCCCCGTACTGTCCCTGCGCGCCCAGACCGAGCCACCGGCCGAGGACCCCTCGGGCGAGCCCGAACCCCTCGGCGTGGAGCTGCTCATCGCGGTGCCGGACCAGCCCGGGGTGCTGCCCGCCGTGGCCGGAGTGCTCGCGATGCACCGGCTCACCGTGCGTACGGCGGAACTGCGCGCGCTGGATCTGCCGGACTCCGTCCAGGACTCCGAGGGCTCCCCGGGCTCCGACGGCTCGGTGCTGCTCCTCGACTGGCGCGTCGCCGCCGAGTACGGCTCGCTCCCGCAGGCCGCCCGGCTCCGCGCCGACCTCGTCCGCGCACTCGACGGCTCCCTGGACATCGCGGGGCGGCTCGCCGAACGGGACGCCGCGTATCCCCGGCGCCGGGGGATCATCGCGCCGCCGCCGCGGGTGACGGTCGCCTCGGTCGGCTCGCGGCGGGCCACGGTGATAGAGGTACGGGCCCATGACGCGCCTGGGCTGCTGCACCGCATCGGGCGGGCCCTGGAGGACGCGAATGTCCGCGTGCGCAGCGCCCACGTCAGCACGCTGGGCGCGAACGCGGTGGACGCCTTCTACGTGACGGGTCCCGAAGGGGCGCCCTTGCCGGGCGAGGAGGCGGCTTCGGTGGCTCGGTCGCTGGAGGAGACGTTGCGGGAGTGAGGGCGTGACCTAGGGGGTGCGTTTTACCGGGGTTTCCGTCCCTGCCCGCTGACTGCAGCGGGCAGGGACGATTCGCTTGCCGGGCCAGATACCCTGGAGGGCGACCCATACCCGTCACCGATGCGAGGACCGACGCCGCCGTGTTCGATACTCTCTCCGATCGCCTTGCAGCCACCTTCAAATCCCTCCGAGGGAAAGGCAGGCTGAGCGAGGCGGATATCGACGCCACGGCACGCGAGATCCGTATCGCCCTGCTGGAGGCGGACGTCGCGCTCCCGGTGGTGCGCGCCTTCATCAAGCAGGTCAAGGAAAGGGCAGCCGGGGCCGAGGTCTCCCAGGCCCTCAACCCGGCCCAGCAGGTCATCAAGATCGTCAACGAGGAGCTCGTCGGCATCCTCGGCGGCGAGACCCGCCGCCTGCGCTTCGCCAAGCAGCCGCCCACCGTGATCATGCTCGCGGGTCTGCAGGGTGCCGGTAAGACGACCCTCGCCGGAAAGCTCGGCAAGTGGCTCCAGAGCCAGGGCCACGCCCCCGTGCTCGTCGCCTGCGACCTCCAGCGCCCGAACGCCGTGAACCAGCTGAGCGTCGTCGCCGAGCGCGCGGGCGTCGGCATCTTCGCGCCCGAGCCGGGCAACGGCGTGGGCGACCCGGTCCAGGTCGCCAAGGACTCCATCGAGTACGCGAAGCAGAAGCTGCACGACGTCGTCATCGTCGACACCGCCGGCCGCCTCGGTATCGACACCGAGATGATGCAGCAGGCCGCGGACATCCGTGACGCGGTCTCGCCGGACGAGGTCCTCTTCGTCGTGGACGCGATGATCGGCCAGGACGCGGTGAACACCGCGGAGGCCTTCCGGGACGGCGTCGGCTTCGACGGCGTGGTCCTGTCGAAGCTCGACGGTGACGCCCGCGGTGGTGCGGCGCTGTCGATCGCGCATGTCACCGGCCGCCAGATCATGTTCGCCTCGAACGGCGAGAAGCTGGACGACTTCGACGCGTTCCACCCGGACCGCATGGCGTCCCGCATTCTCGGCATGGGCGACATGCTCACGCTGATCGAGAAGGCCGAGCAGACCTTCTCGCAGCAAGAGGCCGAGAAGATGGCCTCGAAACTGGCCTCCAGCAAGGGCAAGGACTTCACGCTCGACGACTTCCTGGAGCAGATGGAGCAGGTCAGGAAGATGGGCTCCATCTCCAAGCTGCTCGGCATGCTCCCGGGCATGGGCCAGATCAAGGACCAGATCAACAACCTTGACGAGCGCGACGTCGACCGTACGGCCGCGATCATCAAGTCGATGACTCCGGCCGAACGCCAGGAGCCGACGATCATCAACGGCTCGCGGCGCGCCCGTATCGCCAAGGGTTCCGGTGTCGAGGTCAGCGCGGTCAAGGGCCTGGTCGAGCGGTTCTTCGAGGCGCGCAAGATGATGTCCCGCATGGCCCAGGGCGGCGGTATGCCGGGTATGCCCGGGATGCCGGGCTCGGGTGGCGGCGCCGGCCGGACGAAGAAGGCGCCCAAGAAGGCCAAGGGCAAGCAGCGTTCCGGTAACCCGATGAAGCGCAAGCAGCAGGAGCAGGAGGCCGCCGCCCGCCGCGAGGCCGCCAGCCAGGCCGGCGGCGCCTTGGGCCTGCCGGGCGGCCAGCAGCCGCAGGACTTCGAACTGCCCGACGAGTTCAAGAAGTTCATGCGCTGACGGGTTAGTCCCGCCCGCTATTCGCTCGTACGTCGCTGGGGGCGCCCTTCTTCGGGAGGGCGCCCCCAGCGACGTATCTGCGCTACGGCGTGCGCGCGATCAGGTACCGGAACACATTCGGCATCCACACCGTGCCGTCGTGCCGCTGATGAGCATGGAGTGCTTCCGTCAGCTCCTTGTCGACCTGGGCCTGGTCGGTCGCGGCGGCGGCCGCGTCGAAGAGGCCGGTCGACAGCAGCCCGCGTACGGCGTTGTCCATGTCGGCGTACCCGAAGGGGCAGGCCACGCGTCCGGAACCGTCGGGCCGCAGGCCGGCGCGCTGGGCGACCTCCTCCAGGTCGTCGCGGCGAGCCGGGCGCCAGCTGCCCGGGCTGCGCAGGGGGTCCGCCAGTTTGGTGGCGACCCGCAGCACGGACGAGGTGGTGCAGCGTTCCGGCGGGCCCCAGCCGACGAGGATCACCGGGGTGCCGCGGGCGGCGAGCGGTGTCGCGGCCTTCAGGAGTTCACCGAGACCTTCGGAGTCGCCGGCCGTGCAGCCGATCGGTTCGAAGGCGGTCACCAGGTTGTACGCGGGCGCATCCGCGTTTTCGGCCTCCCCAGGGGGCCCGTCGACAAGCCGTACGTCTCGTGCGCCTGCACGCGCGCGCGTGCCCCACGCTTCGGGCAGCAGGCGTTCCCGCGCGAGGGCCAGCCGTTCGGGTGTGCACGCGTCGACACCGGTGACCGTGGCGCCCCGTGAGGCCGCCATCAGGAGGGCGAGGCCGGAACCGCAACCGAGGCCGAGCAGGCGGGTCGAGGGGCCTACTTCGAGTCGTTCGTAGACGGCTTCGTAGAGCGGGACGAGCATCCGTTCCTGGATCTCGGCCCAGTCACGCGCGCGTGAGCACGGGTCCACACGGGACGTGGGTCCAGCGTGAGGCAGGTGCTGCCGCACGAGCGTAGGTGTCATAAAGCGCCCCAATCCACCGAGAGTTGCTACTGTGCCCCGTTTCCATTGCCCCCGTGCAGTGCGCTCCGCACTCCCCCCGTATGCCAGGAAACTCCGCGCTCGCCGTGGCGTCCAGGGGTTGAGGCCGTCTGCTTGAGTGCCACCCGTATGCGCCTCAATGCGCCCTGGCCGATTGGCGTGCGGAGGAATAATTCGGTGACGATCGGGACAGTGGCCGCCGTACTCTTCGCGCCATGGCAAAGGCACCTGTTCTCACTCGCCAGGCGGACGATTTTCCGCGCTGGTACCAGGATCTGATCACCAAGGCCGAGCTGGCCGACAACGGTCCGGTGCGCGGCACCATGGTGATCCGACCGTACGGGTACGGGCTGTGGGAGCGGATGCAGCAGGACATGGACGCCCGCATCAAGGAGACGGGCACCCAGAACGCGTACTTCCCGCTCCTGATCCCGCAGTCGTACCTCTCCAGGGAGGCCGATCACGTCGAGGGCTTCGCTCCCGAGCTGGCCGTCGTCACCCATGGAGGCGGCAAGGAGCTCGAGGAGCCCGCCGTCGTCCGCCCCACCTCAGAGATGATCATCAACGCTTCCTTCTCGAAATGGGTGCAGAGCTACCGCGACCTGCCGCTGCTGATCAACCAGTGGGGCAACGTGGTGCGCTGGGAGCTGCGTCCGCGCCTCTTCCTGCGGACCACCGAGTTCCTGTGGCAGGAGGGGCACACCGCGCACGCCACGTACGAGGAGGCGCGTGATTTCGCGGCCCGCATCCAGCGCCATGTCTACGCGGACTTCATGGAGAACACCCTCGCGATGGATGTCGTCCTGGGCCGCAAGACCACCAGGGAGCGTTTCGCGGGCGCCATCAACACCCTCACGCTCGAGGGCATGATGGGCGACGGCAAGGCCCTCCAGTTGGGCACCAGCCATGAACTCGGCCAGAACTTCGCGAAGGCGTTCAACACCCGCTTCCTTTCGAGAGAAGGCGAGCAGGAACTGGTCTGGCAGACCTCCTGGGGATCGACGACCCGCATGATCGGCGCCCTGGTGATGATGCACGGCGACGACGACGGTCTCCGGGTCCCACCCCGTCTCGCTGCCGTCCAGGCCGTCGTGCTCGCCGTGAAGGGCGATGACGCGGTTCTGGCCAAGGTCCGGGAGTTGGGCGACCGGCTGAAGGCGGTGGGTGTACGCGTCCAGGTGGACGACCGCACGGACCTGCCGTTCGGCCGCCGAGTCGTGGACTGGGAGCTCAAGGGCGTACCCGTACGCATCGAGGTCGGCCCCCGTGACCTGGAGAACGGCACCGCGATGCTGGCCCGGCGCATTCCCGGCAACAAGGAGCCGGTTGCGATCGACGCGATTCCTGGCCTGCTTCCCGCCGCCCTGGAGGACGACCAGGCGCTGCTTCTGCGGCAGTCGCGGGAGCGCCGTGAGTCCCGTACGGCTGAGGTGTCGACGATCGAGGAGGCCGTCGAGGCGGCCACGTCGGGCGGCTGGGCGCGGATCCAGTGGGCCGTTCTCGGCGCGGAAGGCGAGGCCAAGCTGGCGGAGCATGCGGTGACCGTACGGTGCCTGGTCGCGGAGGACGGGTCGGTTCCCGAGTCGGAGGACGCACCAGGTAACGTCGCCGTTGTCGCGCGCGCCTACTGAGGCTTGACGAGAGCGGCTGAAACGCCCCCTTGCGCAACTGATGACTTCAGGTGCCCGGGTGCGCGGACATCGTCTACTTGCCGGGGCGTACGCATAACTACGTACCGGCTTGGTATGAGCTGTGAGGCTTCTCCGCAGATCAGCGCACCCGCCCTCGTCCGGACGTATCAGCGGCAACTGACGGGTACGTGCAATTTATTTGGGATGCCCCGGAATAGGAACACACGGGCACTCAGGCTCGTTGTCACGACGTGAGCACGACACCACCTGTTCTCGCCGCAGAGCTGGCAGGGGCGTGGGCCGACATTCAGCGGCACCACCCCGAACTGCCGGATCTTGCCGCGCCCGAGTCCCTGATCGGAGAATCGTCGTCCGCCTGCGGACACGAGCTCTCCTTCGAACGACTGCTTCACGAAGCAGTCCACGGCATCGCCGCCGCCCGAGGAGTCCGAGACACCTCGCGCGCCGGCCGATACCACAACCGCAGATTCCTGGCGATCGCCGAGGAGTTGGGCCTCGACCACCCCGAGGAGCCGCATCCCAGCAGTGGCTTCTCGCTGGTCACGCTCAGCCCCGAGGCAAAGCGGCGCTACCGCCCGACGATCGAGCGGCTGACCCGCGCCCTCAAGGCGCACACAGTCGCGACCGCCGCCGACACGGCCCGCAGCTTCCGGGGCCCGGCCGCAAGGCATGGCTCCTCCGGAGGCGGTGTCCGGGTCAAGGCGGTCTGCGACTGCGGGCGTAATGTCCGCGTCGTCCCGTCGGTCCTCGCCCAAGCACCCATCGTCTGCGGCGGCTGCGGGAAGCCGTTCCGCATCCCCGAGGTGGTCGGCGCCGCAGCGGGCTGAGCGGCGCCGCGGGCGGGGCCGGTGACGCCCGTGGCCGTCCTGGTGACGGCCACGGCCCCGGTTCGGCATGCCCGTCCACGTATGGCAGAATGGCTGGCTGTACTCGACAGCCGCACAGGACCCCTCTCTCCTCCGGCTGACGCGTCCATCGGGCACTCGGGTACCGCAACCCCACGCGGCAATCTCGCCGTGCCCAACCACGTCAAGACCAGGAGACACCACTTCCGTGGCAGTCAAGATCAAGCTGAAGCGACTGGGCAAGATCCGTTCGCCTCACTACCGCATCGTCGTCGCCGACTCCCGTACCCGCCGTGACGGCCGGGCCATCGAGGAGATCGGCCTGTACCACCCGGTACAGAACCCCTCGCGTATCGAGGTGGACTCGGAGCGCGCGCAGTACTGGCTCTCTGTCGGCGCCCAGCCGACCGAGCCCGTTCTCGCCATCCTGAAGAAGACCGGCGACTGGCAGAAGTACAAGGGCGAGCCCGCCCCGCCGCCGCTGCTGCAGCCGGCCGAGAAGGCCGCCCGTCCGTCGTTCGAGGCCCTTGGCGGCGACGACGAGGGCAAGGGTGAGGCCATCACCCCGAAGAAGAAGGCTGAGAAGAAGGACGAGGCCAAGGCCGAGTCTTCTTCCTCTGAGTCGACCGAGGCCTGAGCATGCTCGAGGAGGCTCTCGAGCACCTCGTGAAGGGCATCGTGGACAACCCCGACGATGTCCAGGTCGCCTCGCGCAACCTGCGCCGCGGACGGGTCCTCGAAGTCCGGGTGCACCCCGACGACCTCGGCAAGGTGATCGGGCGCAACGGCCGCACCGCGCGCGCCCTGCGCACCGTCGTGGGCGCCATCGGCGGCCGTGGAGTCCGCGTCGACCTCGTCGACGTGGACCAGGTTCGCTGACGTACAAGCAACACCGGCTCGGGCCGGGGAGGGCCACTGGGCCGTCCCCGGCCCGCAGTCGTCTACGAGTAGTGCCGTAGGCACACGACAGGAGACCGAACACAGTGCAGCTGGTAGTCGCTCGCGTAGGCCGCGCCCACGGCATCAAGGGCGAGGTCACCGTCGAGGTACGCACCGACGAGCCGGAGCTGCGCCTCGCGCCCGGCGCCGTACTGGCCACGGAGCCCGCCTCGGCCGGTCCGCTGACCATCGAGACGGGCCGTGTGCACAGCGGTCGGCTGCTGCTGCGCTTCGAGGGCGTACGCGACCGGACCGCCGCCGAGGCACTGCGCAACACCCTGCTGATCGCCGAGGTCGACCCGGACGAGATGCCCGAGGAGCCGGACGAGTACTACGACCACCAGCTGATGGACCTGGACGTCGTCACGAAGGACGGCGCCGAGGTCGGACGTATCACGGAGATCTCGCATCTGCCTTCGCAGGACCTCTTCGTGGTGGAACGGCCCGACGGCAGCGAGGCGTTGATCCCTTTCGTCGCGGAGATCGTCGTGGAGATCGACCTGGAGGAGCAGCGGGCGGTCATCGACCCGCCGCCGGGGCTGATCGACGACCAGGCCGAAATCGTCTCCTCCAGGGATGCCGAAAACGCGCCCTCCGAAAACGCGCCCTCCGGAGAAGAGGCGTAATGCGGCTCGACGTCGTCACGATCTTCCCCGAGTACCTGGAGCCCCTGAACGTCTCCCTCGTCGGCAAGGCACGCGCGCGTGGACAGCTGAATGTGCACGTCCATGATCTGCGGCGGTGGACGTACGACCGGCACAGCACCGTCGACGACACCCCCTACGGCGGCGGCCCCGGCATGGTCATGAAGACCGAACCCTGGGGCGACGCCCTGGACTCCGTGTTCGCGGACGGCTACGAGACCGGCTCGCACGAGCCCGCCCTGGTCGTCCCCACGCCCAGCGGACGGCCCTTCACCCAGGAACTCGCCGTCGAGCTCTCGGAGCGCCCCTGGCTGCTCTTCGCGCCGGCCCGCTACGAGGGCATCGACCGCCGCGTCATCGACGAGTACGCGACCCGGATGCCCGTCCACGAGGTGTCCATCGGCGACTACGTCCTGGCCGGCGGCGAGGCGGCCGTACTCGTGATCACGGAGGCCGTGGCCCGGCTGCTGCCCGGAGTCCTGGGCAATGCCGAGTCACACAGGGACGACTCCTTCGCACCCGGCGCCATGGCGAGCCTCCTGGAGGGGCCCGTTTACACGAAGCCACCCCAGTGGCGCGGCCGAGGCATCCCGGACGTCCTGCTCAGCGGCCACCACGGGAAGATCGCCCGCTGGCGCCGCGACGAGGCCCTGCGGCGTACGGCAGCCAACCGGCCGGACCTCATCGAGCACTGCGACCCCTCGGTCTTCGACAAGAAGGACCGCGAAATGCTCTCCATCCTGGGCTGGGCGCCGGATCCGGAGGGGAAGCCCTACGGCCGATTTTGGCGCAGGCCAGAGGGCGTGGAAGAATAGACCGCTGCTGTACGTCGTCCAGCGTGCGCCCCTGCCACAGGGGGATACGACGCCCGCCCCGACACGGCAGCCCACCTCCTGGAAACCTAGTTCCCGTTGATGACCTGTGGCATCAGCGAAGAAAGCAGACGATCATGTCTCACCTGCTCGACTCCGTCGACGCCGCGTCGCTGCGCAGCGACGTCCCGGCCTTTCGCCCGGGCGACACGGTCAACGTCCACGTGCGCGTCATCGAGGGCAACCGCTCCCGTGTGCAGCAGTTCAAGGGCGTAGTCATCCGTCGCCAGGGCGCCGGTGTCCGTGAGACCTTCACGGTCCGCAAGGTCTCGTTCTCCGTCGGCGTCGAGCGCACCTTCCCGGTGCACACCCCGATCGTCGAGAAGATCGAGCTCGTCACCCGCGGTGACGTCCGTCGCGCGAAGCTGTACTACCTGCGCGACCTGCGCGGCAAGGCCGCGAAGATCAAGGAGAAGCGCGAGAGCTGAGCTCGCGCCGGGGTTCACATCGGGTCCGGATAGCATCTGGCCCGATGGACGCCGAAGCACAGTCGACGGAGCGCGACCGCTCCTCCCGCCCCACCGAAGCCGAGGAGATCTCGGCCACAGAGGGGACGGAAGGACGGTCGCGTTTCTCGTTGGTGTCCCGGACAGCCGACTGGCTTCCCGGTGGTCGCATCAGTCTCACAGTGCTCGCCTGCTTGGTTTTTCTGCTGCTTTTGAGTCGGTTTGTGATGCAGCCGTTCCAAATTCCCAGTGGTTCGATGGAGCCAGGATTGAGGATCGGGGACCGCGTTCTCGTAAATAAGTTGGCGTACCGTTTTGGTGCCGAGCCGAACCGCGGCGATGTCGTCGTGTTCGACGGCACGGGCCATTTCGGTGCCGCCGACTACATCAAACGAGTCGTCGGTGTGGGGGGAGACCATGTGGTCTGCTGCGACAGGCAGGGGAGGATCGAGGTGAACGGCCGGTCGGTCGACGAATCGACGTTTCTGTACCCGGGGAACAAGCCGTCCGAGGCGCCCTTCGACGTCGTTGTGCCGGACGGCACCCTGTTCGTCCTCGGAGACCACCGCGGCGACTCCAGCGACTCCCGCGACCATCTGGGCTCACCGGGCGGCGGCATGGTCCCCGTAACCGATGTGATCGGCAGAGCCGACTGGATCGCCTGGCCCACGGACCACTGGACCCGCCTGAACCCCGCCGACATCTACGCGCGCGTGCCCGACCCGGAGGCGAACGAGCTGAACACCACGGTCGGTGCGTATGGGTAACCGAGGACGACCGCGCGGAAGCCACCGCGTCGACACCCGACTGCCCACCGGATACCGGCCGACGAGCGGCCGCGTGGGCCCCGGCCGGGCCGAGCGGCGCAAGCTCGCCCGCAAGGTCAAGCGGCGAAGGCAGCGCTCGGCGATCAAGGAGATTCCGCTCCTCATAGGTGTCGCCCTGCTCATAGCTCTCGTCCTGAAGACGTTCCTCGTCCAGGCCTTCGTGATCCCGTCGGGCTCCATGGAGCAGACCATCCGGATCGGCGACCGCGTCTTGGTCGACAAGCTCACCCCGTGGTTCGGCTCCAAGCCCACCCGTGGCGACGTCGTCGTCTTCAAGGACCCCGGGGGATGGCTCGAGGACGAGCAGCCGATCCCGAAGCAGGACGACCCCATCGTCGTCAAGCAGGTCAAGCAGGTGCTGACCTTCATCGGCCTGCTGCCCTCCGAGAACGAACGGGACCTGATCAAGCGGGTCGTCGCGGTCGGTGGCGACACCGTCAAGTGCTGCGACGCCCAGGGCCGCGTCACCGTCAACGGCATGCCCATCAATGAGGCTTACATCCATCCCGGCAACAAACCCTCCTCCTTCCGGTTCGAGGTGAAGGTGCCCACGGGCCGTCTGTGGGTCATGGGCGACCACCGGGAGAACTCCGCCGACTCCCGTTTCCACCGCAACGAGGCCTATAACGGCACCGTTTCCGAAGAGGAGGTCGTCGGCCGTGCCATGGTCATCGCCTGGCCCATCGGCCACTGGCGAGGCCTGGACGAACCGGAGACCTATGCGTCCGTGCCCGACGCGCCAGGCGGATCGACCACCGCCCTCGGCGCGTCGCATAGGGTGGCCAATGCGGATCGATATGGATTGATCCCGCTCCCGAGCCCTGCGGAACTCCCGCTCGTTATGGGAGTGGTGGGCCTGCGCCGCATCGGGCGCAGTCGGTGGCACGGAGTGAGGAGTGGATGTGGGGGATTTGGCGGTCGGAGCACGGTCCGGACACGAGGGTCCGGAGGACAAACCGGAGCGACCCGAGACGACGGCTCCCCCGGCCACTGAGCATGTCGTGCCCTCCGGAGGTGACTCCGGAGCCGGAGACGGCGATGACGGGCACGATCAGGGCGACGGGGACGCTCCCAAGCCGAAGAAGCAGCGGTCCTTCTGGAAGGAACTCCCGCTCCTCATCGGTATCGCATTGGTCCTCGCGCTGCTGATCAAGACCTTCCTGGTGCAGGCGTTCTCGATCCCCTCGGACTCGATGCAGAACACCCTTCAGCAGGGTGACCGCGTCCTGGTCGACAAGCTCACCCCGTGGTTCGGCTCCGAGCCGGAGCGCGGCGAGGTCGTCGTCTTCAACGACCCCGACGGCTGGCTGGCGGGCGAGCCTGCCCCCAACCCGAACGCGATTCAGACCGCCCTCAGCTGGATCGGCCTGATGCCGTCCGCCGACGAGAAGGACCTCATCAAGCGGGTCGTCGCGGTCGCCGGAGACACCATCGAGTGCAAGGGCACCGGGCCGCTGAAGGTCAACGGCAAGGAACTGGACGAGCCTTACGTCTACCCCGGGAACACGCCGTGCAGCGTCGACGACTCGGGCGGCCAGTTCAAGAAGACGGTACCCACGGGCAAAATCTGGGTCATGGGTGACCACCGGCAGAATTCGCTGGACTCCCGCTACCACCAGCAGGACGACAACAAGGGCTTCGTCCCCGTGGACAACGTCGTGGGCCGCGCCATCGTGGTCGCCTGGCCGCCGACCCGCTGGTCCACGCTTCCGGTGCCGGAAACCTTCGACCAGGGACTCAGCGCCGCGGCTCCGGGCGCGCTCGGCCTCGCGGGCGCGGTGCCCCTCGTGTTGTGGCGCAGGCGCCGGATCAGCGTCGAAAGCGCCAGGGTTTCTGGGCGCGCTACCGCCAGGTAGGGTGCCGTCCCAGATCGCCGATCTTCCGAGAGCCGGAACCAGGGCTCCGGGGTCGATTCTCCGAGTTGGGGGAGCACTGGGATGAGCCAGACACGTCGTACGGACGAGGGCCACGGACGGCTCGGCAGCAAGCTGTCGAACCTGGCCGTGGCCCTCGGCTGTGTGCTCTTCCTCGGAGGATTCGCCTGGGGCGCCATCGTCTACCAGCCGTACACCGTGCCGACGGCATCGATGACGCCCACCATCGCGGTCGGCGACCGGATCCTCGCCGAGCGGATTGACGGCAGCGAGGTCCAGCGTGGCGACGTCGTCGTCTTCAAGCAGGACAGCTGGGGCAACGTCCCCATGGTCAAGCGGGTCGTCGCGGTCGGCGGCGACACGGTCGCCTGCTGCACGGACGGCAAGCTGACCGTCAACGGCAAGCAGATCGACGAACCGTACCTGGCCAAGGGTTCCGAGGCCCGGGCGAACAAGATCCCGACGGTCAAGGTTCCCGAGGGCCGGCTCTTCCTTCTCGGTGACGAGCGCAGCGGCTCCCTCGACTCGACCGCCCATCTCACGGAGGCCGGCAACGGTTCGGTGCCGCGCGGTTCGGTGGACGCGCGGGTCGACGCGGTGGTGTGGCCCATGGATGGGGTGCTGGACCGAGCCACCGGATTCGAGACGCTCGGCGGCATCTCCCAGCCCGGGCCGCTGAGGCTGGTCGTCGCCGCGATCGTGGCGGGCGCGGTACTGGTCCTCGGCGGCGCCGCGTACGGGCCGCTCGCCAAGCGGGCGGCGCAGCGGCGGAGCGCTACGCCGGCCAAGGAGCAGGTCCTTGCCGGCTGACGCGCCTCAGGATCTCGGTGAGCCTCCCAAGGGGCGGGAGGGACTCGGTGAGCTGCGGAAGGTCGCGCGGGTGGTGCTTCTCGACCCGCGGGACCGCATCCTGCTGCTGCACGGCCACGAGCCCGAGGATCCGTCGGACGACTGGTGGTTCACCCCGGGCGGCGGCGTGGAAGGCGAGGAGACGCGCGAAGAAGCCGCATTGCGGGAACTCGCGGAAGAGACCGGCATCACCGACGTCGAGCTCGGTCCGGTGCTCTGGCGGCGGACATGCTCGTTCCCGTTCGCGGGACGCCGCTGGGACCAGGACGAATGGTATTTCCTGGCCCGTACGTCTCAGACGGTCACCGAGGCCCTCGGCCTGACCGAGCTGGAACGGCGCAGTGTCGCAGGAGCACGCTGGTGGACGTGCCAGGAACTACTCCAGGCACATGAGACGGTGTATCCGACCAGACTCGCCGGGCTGCTGAGCAGGCTGCTCGACGAGGGTCCTCCGGCCAAGCCCGAGATCCTGGACACCGAAATCGTCTAGGGGCTCGCGGGGCTGGCGCACAATAGGGGGACGCACGGCTGAAGGGGAACATGCCATGAGCGCCGAGGACCTCGAGAAGTACGAGACCGAGATGGAGCTGAAGCTCTACCGGGAGTACCGCGACGTCGTCGGTCTGTTCAAATACGTGATCGAGACCGAGCGGCGCTTCTACCTCACGAACGACTATGAAATGCAGGTCCACTCGGTTCAGGGTGAGGTGTTCTTCGAGGTGTCCATGGCGGACGCCTGGGTGTGGGACATGTACCGGCCTGCTCGATTCGTGAAGCAGGTGCGAGTACTCACGTTCAAGGACGTGAACATTGAGGAGCTGAACAAGAGCGACCTCGAGCTGCCGAGCAGCTGATCCGCAGCTGCTGGCAGTCGGTGATCCGGAGGTGCCGACGGTCGCTGACCGGAGGTGCCGACGGTCGCTGATCACTCACAAGAGTGGCCGTCTTGTCCACAAGCCCAGACTTGTCCACCAAGATCCAATAGCTTGCTGAGCTGCCCTCATCGTTGGCGCCGGAGGTGGTGCCGACATGAACGCACGCACTGCACGAGGCGCACTCGGCAAGTACGGCGAGGACCTGGCCGCGCGGCGGCTGGGCGAGGCCGGGATGACGGTCCTGGAGCGCAACTGGCGCTGTGGCAGGACCGGTGAGATCGACATCGTGGCCCGGGACGGCGACGCGGTCGTCGTCTGCGAGGTCAAAACCCGCCGGGCCGGTGCCTTCGAGCACCCGATGGCCGGCATCACGCCCCTCAAGGCGGAGCGGCTGCGGGGCTTGGCCGAGCGCTGGGTGCAGGAACACGGAGGGGCGCCACCCGGCGGCGTACGGATCGATGTGGTCGGCGTCCTTCTCCCCGACCGCGGCGCGCCCGTCGTCGAGCACGTACGGGGGGTGGCCTGATGGGTTTCGCCCGTACGTGCTCGGTGGCACTGGTCGGCGTAGAGGGCGTCGTCGTCGAGGTCCAGGCGGACCTGGAACCGGGGATCGCGGCCTTCACGCTGGTGGGACTGCCCGACAAGAGCCTGAGCGAGAGCAGGGACCGAGTCAGGGCGGCCGTGGTCAACTCCGGCGGCGAATGGCCCCAGAAGAAGCTCACGGTGGGGCTCAGCCCGGCCTCCGTACCGAAGGGCGGCAGCGGGTTCGATCTTGCTGTCGCCTGTGCCGTCCTGGGAGCCTCCGAGCGGATCGACCCCCGGGTTCTCCCCGACATCGTGATGATCGGGGAGCTGGGCCTGGACGGCCGGGTGCGGCCGGTACGGGGCGTACTGCCCGCGGTGCTCGCCGCGGCCGACGCCGGATACGAACAGGTGGTGGTCCCCGAGTGCGCCGCCGCCGAGGCCTCACTGGTGCCCGGCGTCTCGGTGCTCGGCGTCCGCAGCCTGCGCCAGCTGATCGCCGTCCTCACGGACGAGCCGGTCCCCGAAGAGGAACCGGATGAACCGGGCCGCCCCGACCCGCTCCTCGCGGGCCTGCGCATGCCGGGCACCCGCGCCGCTTCCGGGATGCACAGCATGGGCGTCGCACAGCACGACCATGGCCATGACCTCGCCGATGTCGTCGGCCAGCGTTCGGCGCGGACAGCGGTGGAGGTCGCCGCCGCCGGAGGGCACCATCTTTTCCTGGAAGGCCCACCGGGTGCCGGCAAGACGATGCTCGCCGAGCGGCTGCCGGCCATCCTGCCGCCGCTCGACAGGCAGGAGTCGCTGGAAGTCACTGCGGTCCATTCCGTCGCGGGCCTGCTTCCTCCGGGAAAGCCCCTCATCGACACCCCGCCCTACTGCGCGCCACACCACTCGGCCACGACGCAAGCGCTGGTCGGTGGCGGCCAGGGAATCGCACGACCCGGCGCGGTGTCGTTGTCTCACCGTGGGGTTCTTTTTCTCGACGAAACCCCGGAGTTCAGCAGCCGGGCGCTGGACGCGCTGCGCCAGCCATTGGAGGCGGGACACGTTGTGATCGCGCGCACCGCGGGTGTCGTCCGTTTCCCGGCGAGGTTCCTGATGGTGCTTGCGGCCAATCCATGTCCCTGTGGCCGCTTCTCGCAGACGGGCAACGCCTGCGAGTGCTCCACTCCGATGATCCGCCGCTACCAGGCCCGGCTCTCCGGTCCGCTGCTCGACCGGGTCGACCTCAGGGTCGAGGTGGACCGCGTCACGCGCTCAGAGCTGACCGACCTCGGAATGCGGGGCGAAGCCACCTCGACCGTCGCCGACCGGGTACGAGCGGCCAGGGAGCGCTCGGCGGCCCGTCTCAAAGGCACACCATGGCGGACGAACAGCGAGGTCCCGGGAAGCGAGCTGCGCAGCCGGTGGTACGCGTCGATCGGCGCCATGGACGATGCCGAACGCAGCCTGGAGCGCGGCCTCCTCACCGCCCGCGGCCTCGATCGCGTACTGCGCGTCGCCTGGACCATCGCGGACCTCGTCGGCCACGACCGGCCTGACGCAACGGATGTCGCCCTCGCCCTGCAACTGCGCACCGGCGTGCCTCAGGGGGTGCCGATGGCGATCGGTGCGATGTCGTGAGCGGGGGCGATGAGTGCGTGAGCTGGGGCGAAGGCCGCGTGAGCGGGGGCGAGGATCGCGTCAGCGGTGGTGATGAGGGCGTGAGTGGTGGGGATGGGCGCCTGAGAGGGGGCGATGAGCGCGTGCGCGGTGGGGATGAGCAGGTGAATGGAGACGGCGAGCGTGTGAGCGTGGGCGACGAGCGGCTCCACCGGGTTTTCCTCGCGCGCGTCATCGAACCCGGGGACGAGGTCTGCGGGCGCTGGCTCCGGCAACTCGGGGCCGGCGAGGTGGTGCGGCGCCTCTTCGGACACGGAGAACAGCTGCCAGGGGTGACGGACAAACGGTGGGCGGGCCTGCGAGCCAGGGCCCAGCAGACGGATCCGGAGCGGGACCTGGCGGCCGCGCGCGACGCTGGGATGCGGTTCGTCTGTCCCGGCGACCCCGAGTGGTCGGCGCAGCTCGACGACCTGGGGGACGCGCGGCCCATCGGACTATGGGTACGAGGGCGGCCCAACCTGCGGATATGGGCACTGCGTTCCGTCGCGGTCGTGGGCGCCCGGGCCTGCACCGAGTACGGCGCCCATATGGCAGCCATCCTCGGCGCGGGGCTCGCAGAGCGGGGCTGGGTCGTAGTGTCCGGAGGCGTCTACGTTCTGTGTCCAGTGACCGTTGTTGCTAGCGCTCGTTTCTGTACATGTGACGGGAGTTGAGCGCGATCCGCGCTGCTGGCAAGTCCACCGGCTTGACCTTGGAATACCTGCTGGCGACCTTGCTGACGTGCTGCCTGGACGGGCAGGGGGCCTTGCCTCGTGGGCGGGCGGGTCGGGGATCAGGGACGGGCAGAGGTTCCTCATTGGCCCGGAGGGGCGACCTGATCTGCGGGTCAACTCGTGCCTCGCGTCCGCGAAGTGGCGGAATCTCGATGAAGGTACGCAGAAGGACTACACCTACTCCGTGGGTGTGTGGCTGAACTTCCTGGTCCAGCTGGGGATCAACTGGTGGGAGGCCGCGGAAGAGGACGCACAGGAGTTCCTGTTCTGGCGCGTGACCGATCCCGAGAACGAGCAGTCGGTACAGACGAACTCGTTCGCGCGGGACCTCGCCGCGCTGAAGAAGTTCTACAAGTGGATGCACGGCGAGTACGGCATCTTCAACCCGTTCGAGGACTTTGATGCCCCGCGCATCATCCGCCGGGAGAACGTCAAGTGGCTGGACCCTGGGGGCTACACCCGGTGGTGTGACCTGGGACTGCGTGGCCTGGATCTGTCCGGGCGCCCCGACCCCTGGTGGAGGGGCCGCAACGAACAACGGGACGTCGCGTTCGCCGACGGGCTCTACGGCAACGGGCTGCGGGTCTCGGAATGGGCGAGCGTGATGCTGCCGGAGCTGCCTGCCTATAGCCAGCGCCGCGGCTACTACACCTGCGACCTCGCGGATGCCTGCGCCAAAGGCGGCTACGGGCACCAGTACTGGACGCCCCGCTCGGCGATGAAGGGCGTGCTCTCCTACGTCGAGGGTGCCCGCGCCGCGGCAGTTCGGCGAGCCCAGGCGGCTGGCCGTTACGAGCGCATCGCGGATCGCCGCCTGGTGCTGGAGACGCACGGCACCGAGTCGGTGACCTTGGAAGGCGTTCGTGGGGGCACGGAGACGAAACGCTGGAACGACATCGGCCCAAGGACGCGCCTGCGGCTGTTCCGCCGTGGTGAGTACGGGCTGGAGCCGGTGGCGCTCTGGCTGAACGAGGACGGCCTGCCGAGGCAGGGACGGGGCTGGGAGCACACCTTCGACGCCGCGAACCGTCGGATCTGCGATCTGGGTCTGGAGTCCTTCTCCTGCACTGCCCACATGCTTCGTCACTCGTTCGCGCTCAAGTGGTACTCGATCGGCAAGCTCGTGCACGCGGCCCGGCTCGGGCACCTGAACGAGGACGAACTGCGGGACTTTCGTGACCAGTTCGGTGATGTCTGGCACTTGGTGCAGACGATGCTCGGGCACGCGGTGGTCGAGACGACCAAGGAGATCTACCTGGAGCCGTTCAGGAACCTCGACGTCGAGCTGCTGCTGGCCCATGCGGAGGGCTTCCCAGTCGAGGTGTTCATGGCGAACGTCTTCACCGGGCATCCCCGCGTCCGCACCGATCCGCTGGCGGTGGCCAGGTGAGCGGCCGGGGCCGGTCGGCCTCGCTGCCCGCAGGCCGTTCCAGGACGCGCCATGGTCTGCTCACGGACGATGAGAAGACGATCGTCCGGTGCTTCAGTGAGGACGGCGAGGGGTTCCACGACTACGACGTCTCTGTGTTGCGGGTGGAGTCGCCGCTGCGGGAGGCGCTGGTGGCGGCGTTCGTCAAGCGCACGGCACCCGGCGCCGGTCTGACCTCGTTGGACTCGATGCACAGGGTTTACAAGGTCCTGAAGCTCTTCGACAGCCATCTGGCCACCTCGCCCTGGCCGCCCCGGGAGATCTCGCATCTGACGCCCGAGCACATCGACGGATTCTGCGTGTCCCGCGAGCATCTGGGCAGCGGGCTGCGAGGCGACATGCACGATCTCAAGCACCTGCTGATCCATGCGGAAGGCATCACCGACGCAGTGGCTGGCCGCCTGGCCGAACCGCTTCCGAAACGCCCGCCGAGCCCTCCGCGGGAGAGCTACAGCCGGGCCGAGTTCAAACGGATCGCGGACGCGGCACGCGGCGACCTGCGGGCCGCGGCACGACGGATCCGGGACAACCGGGATCTCCTGCAGCGATTCCGGCAGGGTGACGTCGAGGCCGGTGACGATCGGCGGATGGCTCGGCATCTTGAGCTGCTGGACTGGGTGGACCGGTTCGGTGACGTCCCGCGCGTCCGCCAGGCGAAGGGGGTGAACGCCGGAAAGGAATGGCCACGTTCCTGGGTCACTGATCATGGCTCGGTCGCGGACATCGTTACCCGGCTTCACCTTAGCCCTGCTGAACTGGCCGCCGGGGTCGTCCTGTTCGGAGTGCTGACCGGCGAGAACCCCGAGGTCATCCTGAAGGCGCCAGCAGCCCATCACCGGGCGGACGGCTACACCGGCAAGACCAGCACGACGATCGTTGACCTCAAAAAGCCCCGCCGGGGACGTCGCGCCTACATGAGCCTGGCCTTGACGGAGATCCCGGACTGGATCACTGTCCCGGACAATCCCGATGAGCTCTCGGCCCGGGACGAACTACACACCCCCTTCGGCCTCTACATGCTGTTGCACGAGCTGACAGCCCGCTCAAGAGCGTTGGCCGGCGGCAACCGTCTCTTCACCGGCTACTTCGCAGCAGGCGGCAGGGGGGTGGGACGGGGATTCCGGCCCATCAGCCGAGCTGGCGAGCTGGTCAACGAACGGGCCTTGGTCTGGGGGCTGATGGCCGACGAGCCGGATGAGGAAGACCGACCGGTGCCCTTGCAGTTGCAGCTTGGCCTGGTGCGGTTGACGCACATCGAACTGCACCAGCGACCGGTCGCCCACACTGAGACGACCGCGGTGAGGCAGTACATGGCCCGCAACCGCGGCAACGTCACCGAATACAGCAAGGTCGTCGCCAAGGTGCTGTCCGAAGAAGAAGCCAAGGCACGGGCTCGCGGCTCGATGGCGGTGATGTCCGCGAAGGACGTCGAGCGGGCCCGCACTGATCCGGAAGCGGTCGCCGCGGAACAAGGCCTCGACCCTGTCGTCCTGAAGCGGATGCTCGCCGGCGAACTCGACACGGTCATGTCCGCCTGCACTGACAACAAGAACGGCCCGCATGCACCACCGGGAACGGCCTGCCCGGCCTCGTTCATGCTCTGCCTCGACTGCGAGTGCGCACGGGCGCTGCCACGGCACTTGCCCGTTCAGGTCCTGGTCCACGACAGGCTCGCCGAGCGCCGGGACCAGATGGACAAACTGCAGTGGGCCCGGCGGTTTGCCGCCCCCTTCGCCCAGCTGGCCGATCTGCTTGAGGAAGCCGACGCCGCTGCGGTCGAGGACGCCCGCCGCGATGCCACCGACGACGACCGGGCCCTCGTCGAACGATTCTTGAACCGGGAGCTCGACCTGCGATGACATTCCCCGCTCTGACACTGGACTGGGGAGAAGTCCCGGACGGCACCCCGGTCCCCACCCCGCAGACGCTGGTCCTGCAGAACAGGGACCTGCGGCCCGGCACCGACATGTCCAAACTCTCCCGGTTCTGCGACGACCGCTGGGATCTCAACCCGGCGATCTTCGAAGATCACATGCAGTCCATGACCGTGAACTTCTCCTTGCTTCCCTCCGGCTTGAGGCTCGCCGCGAAGTTCTACGTCTGGCAATTGCTGAACAACACCGACGTCAGAGCCATCCGGCGAGCGGGCTCCAAACGCATGGCGCCCAGAACCATCGCGAACTCGTTCATCAACGGTTTGAGGTTCATCCTGGAATGGTTGGCCAAGCGCGGAATTACCGAATTCTGCCAGGTCACAAACGCTGTCCTGGACGACTACCTCATCGCGCTCGTCGACGACGAGGTGCCCTTGGACCGCTGCTACCGGCGCCTCGTCGAGATCCGCAGGCTCTGGGCCCACCGGCACATCCTGCCGCCCCAGATGCGACTTGAAGATTCCCCGCCCTGGGGCGGCGCAGACACGCAAGATCTCCTTGAACGCACCCATAGGCCCCGGGCCAACCGCACCCCCCGAATCGGCGAGCCCACCATGCAGATGCTGCTGATCTGGGCCCTCCGGTTCACCGAGGATTTCGCCGAGGACATCCTGGCCGCCCACGCCGAGTATCTCGACCTTCACGACCGCACCCCTCAAGGTCGACGCGCGAGCGGGAAACCGAGAGCCCACCGGCACCAAGCCGGGGAGTTGAAGCCGCAGGTCATCGCCTATATCGAAAAGCTGAAACGGGGCGGAGAAGGCTTACCCGGGCACCTCGACGACGACGGTCAACTCGAAATCTCCTGGGCACACCTGGCCGCCATCTTGAACTGCTCTCAGTCGCTCCGGAACAGCTCCAGCGGGCTTCTGATCCGTGACTCAGGGCTGCCGGTCGTTGAAGGTACTTACCTGGATGCTCCGATCACCGGCCAATGGAACGGGCAGCCCTGGCGGGAGAAACGGATCACCTACCGGGAGGCCCCCCAGCTGGCTCGGCTGCTGAGCACCGCCTGCTTCGTCATCATCGCCTACCTGTCCGGCGCAAGGGCGGGGGAAGTCCTCAACCTCCGACGCGGCTGCGTCGAGCGTGACGGCACCGTCGGCCTTTGGCTGATGCACGGCCTCTACTTCAAGGGCGCTGAGGACCAGGACGGCAACAAGCTCCCCACAGGAGAGGCCCGGGCCGACCCCTGGATCATCATCGAAGTCGTTGCCGACGCGATCGACATCCTGGAACGGCTCCACCCGCACCAACTACTGTTCCCCACCAGGATCGAGGCCTTCCACAGGCGCCGGAAGAGCGGAAAGAGACTGGGCGAAGCCCGGAGCGACCAGAGGATCGCCGAGGACCTGGCCGCGTTCGTCCACTGGGTCAACACCGAATGCGACCGGCACGGCCGCACCGACCTCATTCCTGATGACGGGCGAGGACGCCTCGCGGCCAGCCGCTTCCGCCGCACCCTCGCCTGGTTCATCCGGCGTCGCCCCCGCGGCCTGATCGCCGCTTCGATTCAGTACGGCCATGCCTACACTCAAATGCTCCAGGGGTATGCAGGCGACTACGACTCGGGCTTCCCCGATGAGTACGCCTTCGAGGAATGGCTCTACCGCCTTGAGTGTCTCGCCGAGGACGAGCAGGCACTCGTCGCAGGCGAGCACGTCAGCGGCCCCGCCGCCGACGCCTACCGACACCGGGTGAGCGAAGGCAGCCGTGTCTTTGCCGGCCGTGTGCTCAAGTCCGACCGCCAGGCCCGCGACCTTCTCGGCAACCGGCTCCTGCAGATCCACCACGGACGCGGAATGACCTGCGTCCTGACCCCCGACAAAGCCGCCTGCCAGCTTCGCGGCACGATCGACGACCCACTGGTCACCCCGGACACTGACGACTGCCGGCCCAACTGCCTCAACCTCGCCCGGACCGATCGCGACATTGAATGCGTCGAGCAGAAGGTGGCCGAGCTCACCGAGATCGTCTCGGACCCTCTCGCCCCACCCATCCGCCACGAACGCGAGCGGCACGAGCTGGCTCGTCAGCAGGCGATCCTCGACGCCCACAAGGAAAGCGCGGCGGAATGAGCAGATTCCCCTTCGACCAGGAGACGGACCCGACCCGGCAAGCGATCCTCGCTGCCATGAACCGTCTGTTCGCTGGCACCCCGCACCGATCCAGCGGACGTCTCAACATCTCTCAACTCGCAGTCGAGGCTGATGTCAAACGTTGGTACCTCACCCACCAGCACACCGACCTCAAGGAGCTCTTCCAGGCCGAGGTCGCCAAGGACGCAGCTGCCCGCGCGACGCACGCTCGAGCCATCGATGAGTTCGAGGAGCTGAAGGAAAAGCACAAGGGTCTTCAGGCCCATTGTCGGTTCCTCGAAGGCAGGCTCAAGATCTACTCGGCAGCCTTGAACCTGCTCTCGATGGAGCATGCCGCAGCAACCGGACGAGACGCAGACGCCGCCAAGGTCCGCACACTGCCTCGTCGCCGCCAGCACACACCATGAGCCCTTTCAAGATCGTTCCGGGTGGCTCTTTGCTGATTTTATGAGCAACACTTCTGTTGCCTGCGATTCGTTCGGCTCAGGTCTCTGAACTGGTGAGATGAGCTCAGTCCAGAGAAGGAGGAGGGGCGGACTACTGGCGGGATTACGTACGGAGTCGACGGTGCGGCACATCGCGGTGCGCTCGGAGCCGGCGGAGCCACCGTCGCCGTGCTCGCCTGCGGGGTCGACCAACCGTACCCGCGCGGACACACCCAGTTGATCACCAGGATCGCGGAACAGGGCCTGGTCATCGGAGAGTTGCCACCCGGTGATCACCCAACGCCGAGCAGATTCATCCTCCGCAACAGGGTCATCGCGGCGCTGACCCGCGGCACGGTGGTTGTCGAGGCCGCCTACCGCAGCGGCGCACTCGTGACCGCGCGCGCCGCACAGCGCTTGGGGCGCTACACCATAGGAGTGCCGGGCCCCGCCACCAGCGGGCTCTCGGCCGGTGTGCACGAACTGCTGCGCGGGGACGCGGTGCTCGTCACCGACGCCGCCGAGATCACTGAGCTGGTGGGCGACATGGGTGACCTGGCGCCGGACCGGCGCGGGCCGGTGCTCCCGCGGGACCTCCTGGACCCGGACGCCCGCCGAGTGCTTGCCGCGCTGCCCGCCCGGAGGATCGCGACGGCCGAGGAGATCGCCAGGGGCGCTGGGACGACGCAGGACGACGCGGTCGGGAAGCTGTACGAACTCCGGTCACTTGGCTACGTCGAACGACACGGCGACAGCTGGAAGTTGACACGCGAGGCGATGATCCCCGTCCACCCGGATCGGGGGCGATGCTGACCCAGCGTGTTCCCCCGTCCGGGCGACACCCCGATGTCCCTGGCAGTTCCCGCAGTTGGCGCCTCGCGACGGTCACGTACGGCGACGGACGTGACCCTGTGGGGCGCCCAGCGGAACGTATCTGCGCATGGTGGATCCCCCGCTCTTCGCTCACTGCAACTCTCCAGTCACGCTACGCTCACGGGGATTCCGACTCCGACAAGCAACCGAAACAAGTAACCCAGCCAAGCAACCCAGGCAATCGAGCCAGCCAAGTAGCCCAGCCAAACACCTCGACCTCGGACCGACAGCTCACTCAGGCACCCCCTGTTCACGGCAGAACGGCACAAGACGACGAATGCCCCAGCACACCTCCGGGTCTGACCGGGCGGCTGTTCCCCCCGCTGCCCGCGGCGACGTGCGGCCGCCCGCGCCCTCGACGCTCGACGAGTTGTGGAGGTCGTACAAGGCGACGGGCGACGAGCGGTTGCGCGAGCAGCTGATCCTGCACTACTCGCCGCTGGTCAAGTACGTCGCGGGCCGGGTGAGCGTGGGGCTGCCGCCCAATGTGGAGCAGGCGGACTTCGTCTCGTCCGGGGTGTTCGGGCTGATCGACGCGATCGAGAAGTTCGACATCGAGCGGGAGATCAAGTTCGAGACGTACGCGATCACCCGGATCCGGGGCGCGATGATCGACGAACTGCGGGCCCTGGACTGGATTCCGCGATCCGTGCGGCAGAAGGCGCGCAACGTCGAGCGGGCATACGCGACGCTGGAGGCCCGGCTGCGGCGCAGTCCCTCGGAGGGCGAGGTGGCCGACGAGTTGGGCATCGGGGTGGATGAACTCCACGCCGTCTTCAGCCAGTTGTCGCTGGCGAACGTGGTCGCCCTGGAGGAGCTGCTGCACGCCGGAGGCGAGAGCGGCGACCGGCTGAGCCTGATGGACACGCTCGAGGACACCGCGGCCGACAACCCCGTGGAGGTCGCCGAGGACCGCGAGCTGCGGCGCTTTCTCGCACGGGCCATCAACACGCTGCCCGAGCGCGAGAAGACCGTGGTCACGCTGTACTACTACGAGGGCCTCACACTCGCCGAGATCGGTAACGTACTCGGGGTGACGGAGAGCCGGGTCAGCCAGATCCACACGAAGTCGGTGCTCCAGCTGCGGGCGAAGCTGGCGAGCTTCGGACGCTGACTGCTGGTGACGGTGGTCGACAGCTGCCAGCTTCCGCCGACTTGGCCGGCTCGGGCCCTCTGCCCCTCTCCGCTCCCTTGGGTCGAGGCGTCGTCTCGATCGGGGTCCTCTCGGTCGGGACGTCGTCCCGGTCCGGGAATCCTCACGGTTGGGACGACGTGTCGGTCAAGGATCGGCTCGGTTGGGGCGTCCTCGGACCGTCCGGGCCGAGAGGTCCTGATCAGACCCCGTCATGCGGAGCCACTCCCGTCGAGGGTGGTCCATCCGTAAAGTGGAGGCGTGCCAAGGATTCGAGCGGCCTCCGTGGCCGAGCACCGGTCGATGCAGCGAGCCGCCCTGTTGGACGCGGCCCGATCACTGCTGTCGCAGGGTGGGACTGAGGCGCTGACGTTCCCCGCGCTCGCCGAGCGCACGGGACTCGCGCGGTCCTCCGTCTATGAGTACTTCCGGTCGCGGGCGGCCGTGGTCGAAGAACTCTGCGCGGTCGACTTCCCGGTATGGGCGGCCGAGGTCGAGGCTGCGATGTCGCAGGCCCAGACGCCCGAGGGCAAGGTCGAGGCGTATGTCCGCCAACAGCTCGCCCTGGTCGGCGACCGCCGGCACCGGGCTGTCGTCGCCATCTCCGCGAGCGAACTCGACGCGGGCGCACGAGAAAAGATCCGCGCCGCGCACGGCGGCCTCGTCGCCATGATCGTGGAAGCGCTCGGGGACATGGGCCACGACCAGCCCCGTATGGCCGCCATGCTCCTGCAGGGCATCGTGGACGCGGCGGTACGGCGCATCGAGCTGGGCGCGGCCGAGGACCCGGACGCCATCACTGAAGCCGCTGTGAAGATGGCGTTGCGGGGGGTACGGGGCTGAGGGAAGGGCCTTCTCGGCTGGTTGGAGGCTGAGTTCGCTCTTCCGGGCTTCCCGCCCTCCCCCTCCGCCCCTGCGGCAAAAAAGTCAACTGGGCGCGACATCCGGCCACGCCAGTCTGGACGCGACGCCCAGCCACGTCAGTACTGCACCCCCTACGTCGGTGGCCCCTCCGGTACGCCGATGACCGGGAGCAGGCGTGAAGGGCCCCGGCGGAGTAGCCCTGGGGGCAGCAAGGAAAGCGGGTCCAGGTAGGTGTCGGCTCGGAGTAGGCCCCAGTGCAGGCAGGATGCCTGGCAGTGGGAGCCCGTGGGTTCTACGACGCCGACGATGTCGCCTGGCGCCACCTCGTCTCCCTTCTTCGCTGTCGCGCGTACCGGTTCGTATGTGGTGCGCAGAGGAGGGTCGCCGGTGCTGTCGAGTTCGATCGAGAGGACTCCGCGGCCCGCGACCCTGCCCGCGAAGGAGATACGGCCTGGGGCGATGGCGCGGACGGCAGTGCCCGGTGGCGCCGCGAGGTCCACGCCACGGTGGCCTCGGCCGTACTCAGTCGTCGGCGGGTCCCAACCGCGGGTCACCGGCGGGCGTACCCCAACAGGCCAGGCTCGGCCGACAGCCGGAACCGGGGCATCGGCTCCCGGCGGTGCCGGGCCGTTCGCGACACCGGGAGCCGGTGCACCGGCAGCGGGTAAGGCGATGCCGAGGGCGGCCATCGTCAGGCCCAAGAGCAAGGCCAGCCATGTACGAAGGCATCGTTGACGTCGTCGGTCTCGTCGGAATCGTTCTGCTCGCATGCGAGAACGGTCCCGCGATCTGCGGGAAAAAGTGGATCATGGCCAGGATCTGTGGAGTACCGGGCGGTTGTGGACATCGGCGTCACCCGGTGCCTCGCGTGTCCCGTACACTTCTGGTGGCGATCCGGGTCACCGGGTCGACTTCGCACGCCCCGACATCGGGCCCCAAAAGCCGGTGTCAGCGCCCCTCGGTCCCTAGTGGCAGGCGCATCGCGGGCGTCAGGCGCGGGTGCCGTCCGGCACGCGCGGCACAACCGAGAACACCAAGGAGTACGGCCATGGCCGTCGTCACGATGCGGGAGCTGCTGGAAAGCGGCGTCCACTTCGGTCACCAGACCCGCCGTTGGAACCCGAAGATGAAGCGATTCATCTTCACGGAGCGCAACGGCATTTACATCATCGACCTGCTCCAGTCGCTGTCGTACATCGACCGCGCCTACGAGTTCGTCAAGGAGACCGTCGCCCACGGCGGCACGGTCATGTTCGTCGGCACGAAGAAGCAGGCGCAGGAGGCCATCGCCGAGCAGGCCACCCGCGTCGGCATGCCTTACGTCAACCAGCGCTGGCTGGGCGGCATGCTCACCAACTTCTCGACCGTCTACAAGCGCCTGCAGCGCCTGAAGGAGCTCGAGCAGATCGACTTCGAGGACGTGGCCGCCTCCGGCCTCACCAAGAAGGAGCTGCTGGTCCTCTCCCGCGAGAAGGCCAAGCTGGAGAAGACCCTCGGCGGTATCCGCGAGATGCAGAAGGTGCCCAGCGCCGTCTGGATCGTGGACACCAAGAAGGAGCACATCGCGGTCGGCGAGGCCCGGAAGCTCAACATTCCGGTCGTCGCCATCCTCGACACCAACTGCGACCCCGACGAGGTCGACTACAAGATCCCGGGCAACGACGATGCGATCCGCTCCGTCACCCTGCTCACCCGTGTGATCGCCGACGCCGTCGCCGAGGGCCTCATCGCCCGTTCCGGTGCCGCCGCCGAGGCCAAGGGTGAGAAGGCCGCGGGCGAGCCGCTCGCCGAGTGGGAGCGCGACCTCCTCGAGGGTGGCGAGAAGAAGGCCGAGGAGGCCACCGCCACCACCGAGGCGCCGGCCCCCGCTGCTGCCGAGGCCCCCGCCGCTGCTGAGGCCCCCGCCGAGGCTGCTGCCGAAGCCCCCGCCGAGGCTGCCGCTGAGGCCCCCGCCGCCGAGGCCGAGAAGCCGGCCGAGGCCGAGCAGGCCTGACCCCGGCGTCGTAGGCCTCGACCTCCGCGTCGCGGGCCTGACTCCAGCGTCACGGATCAAGTGACGGCGGGCGGCGCCAGCGCGCCGCCCGCCGTTCACCCGTAGACCGTAGATCTTCGGTGGACGCCCGCCCGATCAGCGGCGGACGCCGACTTCGAGACTTCGAACTCCGAGAAGAGATTCACTGATCATGGCGAACTACACCGCCGCCGACGTCAAGAAGCTCCGCGAGCTCACCGGCGCCGGCATGATGGACTGCAAGAAGGCGCTCGACGAGGCCGACGGCAACGTCGACAAGGCCGTCGAGGCCCTGCGCATCAAGGGCCAGAAGGGCGTCGCCAAGCGCGAGGGCCGCTCCGCCGAGAACGGCGCCGTCGTCTCCCTGATCGCCGACGACAACACCTCCGGTGTCCTCGTCGAGCTGAAGTGCGAGACGGACTTCGTCGCCAAGGGCGAGAAGTTCCAGGCCGCCGCGAACGCGCTCGCTGCGCACGTCGCCGCCACCTCCCCGGCCGACCTCGAGGCGCTCCTCGCCTCCGAGATCGAGCCCGGCAAGACGGTTCAGGCGTACGTCGACGAGGCCAACGCCAACCTGGGCGAGAAGATCGTCCTGGACCGCTTCGCCCAGTTCTCCGGCGCGTACGTCTCCGCGTACATGCACCGCACCATGCCCGACCTGCCCCCGCAGATCGGTGTCCTCGTCGAGCTGGACAAGCCGGACGCCGAGACCGCCAAGGGCATCGCGCAGCACATCGCCGCCTTCGCGCCCAAGTACCTCTCCCGTGAGGACGTTCCGGCCGAGGTCGTCGAGAGCGAGCGCCGGGTCGCCGAGGAGACCACGCGTGCCGAGGGCAAGCCCGAGGCCGCGCTGCCGAAGATCGTCGAGGGTCGCGTCAACGCCTTCTTCAAGGACGCCACGCTCCTCGGCCAGCCGTACGCGCTCGACCAGAAGAAGTCCGTCCAGAAGGTCCTGGACGAGGCCGGTGTCACCCTGAAGCGCTTCGTGCGCATCAAGGTCGGCATCTGAGTCCGTACCGCGCTCCACGCGAGAGCCCGCTAGGGTCGACAGCAGTCGTCCTCGCACGTGGGCACGCGCGCGTGCGTGACGGACGACAGCAGATCTGACGAGGAGGCCATTGCCGCGCATGGGATGAGAACACCCCACCGGCAATGGCCTTCTTCGTATGTGCGACACGTAAAAGAGGCGAGATCTCCATGACCACCACCAAGGCCGACAAGGACGACAAGAGCGATCACGGCAAAGGCGCGGGGCGCTTTCTGCTGAAGCTTTCCGGTGAGGCGTTCGCCGGTGGCGGGGGACTGGGCGTCGACCCCGACGTGGTGCACAAAATCGCCCGAGAGGTGGCCGCCGTCGTCCGCGGTGGTGCCCAGATCGCCGTCGTCATCGGCGGCGGCAACTTCTTCCGCGGCGCCGAGCTGCAGCAGCGCGGCATGGACCGGGCCCGCTCCGACTACATGGGCATGCTCGGTACGGTCATGAACTGCCTTGCCCTTCAGGACTTCCTGGAGAAGGAGGGCATCGACTCGCGCGTGCAGACCGCCATCACCATGGGGCAGGTCGCGGAGCCGTACATCCCGCTGCGTGCCGTACGCCACCTGGAGAAGGGCCGCGTGGTCATCTTCGGCGCCGGTATGGGCATGCCGTACTTCTCCACCGACACCACCGCCGCCCAGCGCGCCCTGGAGATCGACGCCGAAGCCCTCCTGATGGGCAAGAACGGTGTGGACGGGGTCTACGACTCCGATCCGAAGACCAACTCCGAGGCCGTCAAGTTCGACTCGCTCAGCTATGGCGAGGTCATCACGCGGGACCTGAAGGTCGCCGACATGACGGCCATCACGCTCTGCCGTGACAACAAGCTGCCCATCCTGGTCTTCGAGCTTCTGGCGGAGGGCAATATCGCGCGCGCCGTCAAGGGTGAGAAGATCGGCACTCTCGTGGGTGATCAGGGCAGCCGGGCCTGACAGGCGCAGTCCCTGCCAGGAGGACGGACCCTGACCGGGGGATGGACAATGTCCTGCCGGTCGGGAACCGTGCAGTAATAAGACGCGACGCAGCCGGCTGCCGACCCCGACCAGGAACAGCTGCCGGGCCTACTCAAGACACGCAGGAGCAAGTGGTGATCGAAGAGACCCTCCTCGAGGCCGAGGAGAAGATGGAGAAGGCCGTCGTGGTCGCCAAGGAGGACTTCGCCGCGATCCGCACCGGTCGTGCGCACCCGGCGATGTTCAACAAGATCGTGGCCGACTACTACGGCGCACTGACGCCGATCAACCAGCTCGCCTCGTTCTCGGTGCCGGAACCGCGTATGGCCGTGGTGACCCCGTTCGACAAGAGCGCGCTGCGCAACATCGAGCAGGCGATCCGCGACTCCGACCTGGGCGTCAACCCGAGCAACGACGGCAATATCATTCGGGTGGTGTTCCCCGAGCTGACCGAGGAGCGCCGCAGGGACTACATCAAGGTCGCCAAGACCAAGGGCGAGGACGCCAAGGTCTCGATCCGGTCCGTCCGCCGCAAGGCCAAGGACGCCATCGACAAGATGATCAAGGATGGCGAGGTCGGCGAGGACGAGGGCCGCCGTGCGGAGAAGGAGCTCGACGATACCACCGCGAAGTACGTCGCCCAGGTGGACGAGCTGCTCAAGCACAAGGAATCAGAGCTGCTCGAGGTCTGATGAACGACTCTTCCTGGGGGGCGCCGCCACAAGCCGGGTACTGGGGGCCGTCCGACCAGGGGCCCGCCCAGGGGGCTGCCCCGGCGGGTCCCGCGTACGACACGCACAACGCCCAGCAGACTCGCCCCATGCCCATCGTGCCCGACGTACCCGCGCATGGCGGAGACCAGGATGACGACCGGGGGGCCGCCGTGTCGGGTGGCCCCCTGTTCCGCGACGAGACGCCGTCGACGCCGCCGCACCGGGCCCCGTCGCATCACCAGCCCCAGCCCCAGCCCCAGCACCAACCGCATCCTCAGCCTCAGTCGCAGGAGCCCATGTCCAGCGCCTCAGAGCCGGCGTCCGCACCGCAGAAGAAGAACGCGGGCCGCGACCTGGGTGCTGCCATAGGGGTCGGCGTCGCGCTCGGTGCGGTGATCGTCGTATCGCTGTTCGTCGTCAAGGCCGTCTTCGTCGGCGTCATAGCGGTCGCCGTCGTGGTCGGCCTGTGGGAGCTGACCTCGCGGCTCCAGGAGCGCAAGAGCATCAAGGCGCCTCTCGTGCCGCTCGCGCTCGGCGGTGCGGCGATGGTCGTCGCCGGATACGTACGGGGCGCAGAGGGCGCCTGGGTGGCGATGGCGCTCACCGCACTCGCCGTCCTCGTCTGGCGCATGACGGAACCTCCCGACGGCTACCTCAAGGACGTCACGGCGGGGGTTTTCGCGGCCTTCTACATCCCGTTCCTGGCCACGTTCGTGGCGATGATGCTCACCGCTGACGACGGTGCAAAGCGGGTCCTCACGTTCCTGGCGCTGGCCGTGGTGAGTGACACGGGCGCGTACGCCGTCGGCTGGCGCTTCGGCAAGCACAAGCTCGCCCCGCGCATCAGTCCCGGCAAGACCCGCGAGGGCCTGCTCGGCGCGGTCGGCTTCGCCATGGCGGCGGGCGCACTGTTCATGCAGTTCCTGATCGAGGACGGCACCTGGTGGCAGGGCCTGCTCATGGGCCTCGCGGTCGCGGTCACCGCCACTCTGGGCGACCTCGGCGAGTCAATGATCAAGCGGGACCTCGGCATCAAGGACATGGGGACGCTGCTGCCGGGGCACGGCGGCATCATGGACCGGCTGGATTCGCTGCTGCCTACGGCGCCGGTGGTGTGGCTGCTGATGGTGATCTTCGTCGGTTCTGGGTGACCCTTGTGTATCGCTGCTGACCTGCACATTCATGCGTGAGGGGCTCGTTGTCCACAGGTGGCGAGCCCCTCTTCGTATGTCTGCGACACTTGTATGGCCATGCCTAAGCCCGGAGAACTCACTTTCGTCGCCCCCCGCGCAGCCCAGAAGCCGCCGCGGCACCTTGCCGATCTTTCGCCCGCCGAGCGCAAGGAAGCCGTTGCCGCGATCGGTGAGAAGCCGTTTCGTGCCAAGCAACTCTCGCAGCACTACTTCGCGCGGTACGCGCACGATCCGGAGCAGTGGACCGACATCCCCGCCGGATCGCGCGCCAAGCTTCAAGAGGCGCTGCTTCCCGAGCTGATGACGGTCGTACGGCATCTGTCGACCGACCAGGACACCACCCGCAAGACCCTGTGGCGGCTCTTCGACGGGACGCTCGTCGAATCCGTGCTGATGCGCTACCCGGACCGGGTCACCATGTGCATCAGCTCGCAAGCCGGCTGCGGCATGAACTGCCCCTTCTGCGCCACCGGACAGGCCGGGCTGGACCGGAACCTGTCGACCGCCGAGATCGTGCACCAGATCGTGGATGGGATGCGGGCCCTGCGGGACGGGGAGATTCCCGGGGGGCCGGCCCGGCTCTCCAACATCGTCTTCATGGGCATGGGCGAGCCCCTCGCCAACTACAAGCGCGTCGTCGGCGCGATACGGGCGCTCACCGACCCCGAGCCGGACGGGCTCGGGCTCTCGCAGCGCGGCATCACCGTGTCGACCGTCGGACTGGTCCCGGCCATCCACCGGCTCGCCGACGAGGGCTTCAAGTGCCGGCTCGCCATCTCGCTGCACGCGCCGGACGACGAGCTGCGCGACACCCTCGTACCCGTCAACACACGGTGGAAGGTGCGGGAAGTCCTCGACGCCGGATGGGAGTACGCGGCCAGGTCCGGGCGCCGGCTGTCCATCGAGTACGCGCTGATCCGGGACATCAACGACCAGGCGTGGCGCGGCGACCGGCTCGGCCGGCTGCTCAAGGGCAAGCCGGTGCACGTCAACCTGATCCCGCTGAACCCGACGCCCGGCTCCAAGTGGACCGCCTCCCGGCCGGAGGACGAGAAGGCGTTCAGCGAGGCGATTGCCGCGCACGGAGTGCCGGTCACCGTCCGGGACACCCGTGGCCAGGAGATCGACGGGGCATGCGGACAGCTCGCCGCGACCGAACGGTAGCCAGGAGCCGTGGAGCTGTCGCGAAATGGCTGGCTGTACTCTTGCCCCGTACGTACACCTACATATTCCGACAGGGGAGCGCCACAGCGCTGAGAGTGCGGTAGCAGACCGCAGACCCTCTGAACCTTGCCCAGGTCATTCTGGGTAGGAAGTTCGGTCATTACTCAAGCTGTTGCGCCCTGCCCGGGAACTCAGAGGTTCCCGGGCAGGGCCGCGTCTCTTCCTGGTAACCCAGGAGGGATCCAGTGAGCACCACCAAGAAGTTCGTGGCCATGGCCGTCGGGCTCGGTCTGGTCACGCTGTCCGCTTGCACGTCGTCCGACTCCGGGGACGGGGAAGGGGCCTCGGAGTCCAAGACCGTCACCCTCGTCAGCCATGACTCATGGGCGGCGTCCAAGAGCGTGATCAGCGACTTCGAGAAGCAGTCCGGCTACCAGGTGAAGGTCCTCAAGGACGGGGACGCAGGCCAGGCCCTCAACAAGGCGATCCTCACCAAGGACAACCCGCAGGGCGATGTCCTCTACGGCGTCGACAACACCCTGCTGTCCCGGGCGTTCGACAACGACCTGTTCCAGTCGTACGAGGCCAAGGACTCCGACCTGCTGCCCCTGGAGTACCGGATCGACCAGCAGAAGAAGCGGGTCACGCCCGTCGACTTCGGCGACATCTGCGTCAACTACGACAAGGCCTACTTCGAAGAGAACAACCTGACCCCGCCGGAGTCCTTCGACGACCTCGTCAAGCCCGAGTACAAGAACCTCCTCGTCACCGAGAACGCCTCCACCTCCTCGCCCGGCCTCGGTTTCCTGCTGGGTACGGCCGCAAAATACGGCGACGACGGCTGGCAGGACTATTGGACGAAGCTCAAGGCCAACGGCGTGAAGGTCGTCGACGGCTGGGAGCAGGCCTACAACGACGAGTTCTCCGGGTCCGCCGCCGGCAAGAAGGCGAAGGGGGACCGCCCGCTCGTCGTCTCCTACGCCTCCTCTCCGCCCGCCGAGGTCGTCTTCGCCGACCCCAAGCCGGACACCGCACCGACCGGCGTCGCCTACGGCACCTGCTTCCGGCAGATCGAGTACGCGGGACTGCTCAGCAACGCCAAGAACGCCAAGGGCGGCAAGGCCCTCATCGACTTCCTCATCTCGAAGAAGTTCCAGGCCGACGTGCCGCTCAACATGTTCGTGTACCCGATGCGCGAGGACGCGCAGATCCCCGAGGAGTTCACGAAGTTCGGCGCCCCGGCGGAGGACTACGAGATCATCGCGCCCGAGGACATCGCCAAGAACCGTGACCAGTGGGTCAAGTCGTGGACGTCGCTCGTACTGAAGTAAGGGCCGGACGCCCCAGGACACCGGCTCCCGGGAAGAGCGCGGCGCGGCTCGGGCTCATGGCCCTGCCCGTCGCGTTCTTCGCGGTCTTCTTCGCCTACCCCGTCGCGGCGATCGTGGCCCGTGGCCTGAAGGTCGACGGGGCCTGGCAGTTGGGGCGGCTCGGCGAGGTGCTCGCGCAGCCGGACATCCGGCACGTCCTGTGGTTCACGACCTGGCAGGCGCTCGTCTCGACCGCGCTCACGCTGCTGATCGCGCTCCCCGGCGCATACGTCTTCGCGCGCTTCGATTTCAGGGGCAAGCAGCTGCTGCGGGCCGTCATCACCGTCCCGTTCGTGCTGCCGACGGTCGTCGTCGGGACCGCCTTCCTGGCGCTGGTCGGACGCGGCGGACTCCTCGACGAGCTGTGGGGCGTACGGCTCGACACCACCGTCTGGGCCATCCTGCTCGCGCACGTCTTCTTCAACTACGCCGTCGTCGTACGCACCGTCGGCGGCCTGTGGTCGCAACTCGACCCGCGTCAAGAGGAGGCCGCGCGGGTCCTCGGCGCCTCACGGTTCGCGGCCTGGCGCAAGGTCACGCTCCCCGCGCTCGGCCCGGCCGTGGCCGCCGCTGCGCTCATGGTCTTCCTCTTCACCTTCACCTCCTTCGGCGTGGTGCAGATCCTGGGCGGGCCCACCTTCGCCACGCTCGAAGTCGAGATCTACCGGCAGACCTCGGAGATCTTCGACCTCTCCACCGCTGCCGTGCTCACCATGATCCAGTTCGTGGCCGTGGGGGCGATACTCGCGGTCCACGCATGGACCGTACGACGCCGGGAGACGGCCCTGCGCCTGGTCGACGCCTCCGTGACCGCGCGACGGCCGCGCGGCGCCGGCCAGTGGACGCTGCTCGCCTCCGTCCTCGGCACCGCCGCGCTACTGCTCGTGCTGCCACTGGCCGTGCTGGTCCAACGCTCGCTGGACGCTCCCGGATTCGCGTACTACAAGGCTCTGACCAGCGGCGAGAGCGACGTCTTCCTCGTCCCGCCCATCGAGGCTGTCGGCAATTCACTCCAGTACGCCCTCGCCGCCACCGCCCTCGCCCTGCTGATCGGCGGTCTCGCGGCAGCCGCCCTCACCCGACGGGACGCCGGGCGTCTCGTACGGGGCTTCGACGCGCTGCTCATGCTCCCGCTCGGCGTGTCCGCGGTGACCGTCGGCTTCGGTTTCCTGATCGCGCTCGACGAGCCGCCGCTGGACCTGAGAAGCAGCTGGATCCTGGTGCCGCTGGCCCAGGCGCTGGTCGGTGTCCCCTTCGTCGTACGGACCATGCTGCCCGTCCTCCGCGCCGTGGACGTACGGCTGCGCGAGGCGGCGGCCGTGCTCGGCGCCTCGCCATGGCGGGTGTGGCGTGAGGTCGATCTGCCGATGGTGCGGCGCGCCCTGCTGATCGCGGCAGGGTTCGCCTTCGCCGTGTCGCTCGGCGAGTTCGGCGCGACCGTGTTCATCGCGCGGCCCGACAACCCGACGCTGCCGGTCGCCGTGGCCCGGCTCCTCGGGCGCGCGGGCGAGCTCAACTACGGCCAGGCGATGGCCCTTTCGACGATCTTGATGGTGGTGTGCGCGGTGGCGCTGCTCCTGCTCGAACGCGTCCGCACCGACCGGACGGGGGAGTTCTGACGATGGCCGAGCGCGATGCGATCCACAAGGGGGACGCGATCCCCCTACGAAACGCGGGGCTCACGCAGGAATCGATGCTTACGCTCGATGAGGCGACCGTACGGTTCGGTCGGCGTACCGCCCTCGATGCCGTCGGCCTCGGCGTCGCCGAGCACGAGATCGTGTGCGTGCTCGGGCCCAGCGGCAGCGGTAAGTCGACGCTGCTACGGGTGGTCGCGGGGCTGCAACACCTCGACTCCGGGCGGGTGTTCCTGGACGGCCGCGACCTCGGCGGTGTCCTCGCGCACAAGCGGGGCGTCGGCCTGATGTTCCAGGACCACCAGCTGTTCCCGCAGCGCGACGTGGGCGGCAACGTGGCCTTCGGCCTGCGGATGCACGGGGCGTCGAAGAGACAACAAGACCTACGGGTACGGGAGTTGCTGGAGCTCGTCGGCCTGCCGGGAGCCGCGTCCAGGGCCATCGCCTCCCTCTCCGGAGGCGAGCAGCAGCGCGTCGCCCTCGCCCGGGCCCTCGCCCCGCGCCCCCGCCTGCTCATGCTCGACGAACCGCTCGGCCAGCTCGACCGCTCTCTGCGCGAACGGCTCGTCGTCGAACTCCGGGAACTCTTCGCCGAATTGGGCACCACCGTGCTCGCCGTCACCCACGACCAGGGCGAGGCGTTCGCGCTCGCCGACCGGGTCGTGGTGATGCGCGACGGGCGGATCGCCCAGTCCGGTACGCCACTTGAGGTGTGGCAGCGGCCGGCGGACGAGTTCGTGGCCCGCTTCCTCGGCTTCGAGAACGTGACCGGCGACGCGAGCGTCAGCGGGGAGGCCGCGGACACGCCGTGGGGCAAGGTCCCGGTGCCCGCCGGTGCCCCGCAGGGCGAGGTCACGCTGCTGATCAGGCCCGCGGGCGTACGGCTCGTACCGCCGGCGGAGGGGTTGCGCTGCACGGTCGCGGCGCGCACGTTCCGCGGCACGCATGTCTCCGTACATCTGCAGCCGGAGGACGCGCCGCGCCTGGAGGCGGCGTGCGCGCTGCGGGATGCGCCGGAGCCCGGGGACCAGGTCGGGGTGGCCTTCGACGCGGCGGAAATTGTCGTGCTGGACCAGGATCAGGCCACCTAGGGTGCGGGCATGACGCTACTCGGAGTCGATCTCGGACATGACCGCTACTGCGACGAAATCGTCGCGCAGACCGCGCTGTTGAGGGAGCACCTGAAGGGCGCCGATCTCGCAGCGACGGTCCCGACGTGTCCGGACTGGACGCTGCGGGAACTCGCCGTGCACGTGGGCGGCGCGCACCGCTGGGTCGAGCACATCGTGCGTACGGGGGCGACCGAGGAGGTCCAGGAATCGCAGGTGCCCGACTTCGCGGGGCCCGAGCACGACGATCCCGCCGCCCTCGACGCCTGGCTGGCCGAGGGCGCCGAGAAGACCGCCGAGACCCTGCGCACCGCCGGGCCCGACGCCGCCGCCTGGACCTGGTCCTGGGAGCGGACGGCCGGTTTCTGGGCGCGGCGCATGACGCTGGAGACGGTGATCCACCGCGCGGACGCGGCGATCGCGGCGGGTGCGCCCTACGAGCTCGCACCCGAGCTGGCCGCCGACGCGATCGACGAGTGGCTGCAGATCGTCCGGTACGCGCAGCAGGTGATGCCGCAACACGCGGCAAGCGAACTGCGCGGCTCACGCCGCAGCATCCACCTCCACGCAACCGACACCCCGGCCGAGTTGAACGCCGAGTGGTTCATCCAGCTCACGGAGGACGGCGTGACCTGGCGCCGCGACCACGAGAAAGCGACAGTTGCGCTACGCGGGCCACTCACCGACGTACTCCTCGCCTTCTACCGCCGACTCCCGCTGGACGGCGGGAAGTTGGAGGTCCTGGGCGAACCGGGGCTACTGGGGTTCTGGCTGGAGCGAGCCACGTTCGAGTGACGGGTCCGGCCCGCCCTACCCCCTGGCTTCAGCCCACGCTTGCCTCAGCCAGCCGGACCAATGCCTCCGGTGCCTCCTCGACCCGGTCCACGAGGGCGATCCGCGGCTCCATCGAGCGGTTCCTGGCCAGCGACTGAAGCAGCGGCCAGACCGGCAGCCGCTCCGTCCAGTGGGCGCGGTCGACCAGGACCATGGGGGTCGGTTCGCCGCGGGACTCGTAGTAGTTCGGTGTTGCGTTGTCGAAGACCTCCTGGACGGTGCCGGCGGCGCCCGGCAGGAAGACGACGCCCGCGTTCGAGCGGGCCAGGAGGCCGTCCTCGCGGGTGGCGTTGGCGAAGTACTTCGCGATGTGGGAGGCGAAGGCGTTCGGCGGCTCATGGCCGTAGAACCAGGTGGGGATCCCGACGGAGTGGTTGCCCTTCGGCCAGCGTTCGCGCACCTCGAAGGCGGACCGTGCCCATTCGGTGATCGACGGCGTGAACGAGGGGGCCTTGCCGAGGAGTTGGCAGGCCTCCTGAAGCATCGCGTCGTCGTAGGGCGCCGCGTACGCGCCCAGGTTCGCCGCCTCCATGGCGCCCGGGCCGCCGCCCGTCGCCACCGTGAAACCGGCCCTTGCCAGCGCGCGCCCGAGCCGAGCCGCACCCTCGTACGTCTCAGTGCCGCGGCGCATCGCATGGCCGCCCATCACGCCCACCACCCGCGTCCTGCGGAGGAGTTCGTCGAGGGCGTCGGAGACGGAGTCGTCGTGGACGGCCCGCAGCATCGACGCATAGACGTCGCCGTCGGCCTTGGTCTGCTGGAACCAGGCGTAGGCGAGGGCGTCCGGCGTCCGCTCGTAGCCCTTGTCGAGTGAGGCGAACAGTTCGCCGGGCGTGTAGACATGACCGCGGTACGGGTCGAACGGCAGGCCCGGTATGGGCGGGAAGACCAGCGCGCCGGCCGCGCGGACCTTCGCCGCCGCCTCCTCCCGCATCGGGCAGCCGAGGAAGACAGCACCCGCGGTGTCGGTGGTGAGCAACTCCCGCGTACGGTCCGTCAGATCAACGGCCTGAACGCGGAACCCGGAGAGAGTCCCACGAGCGGAGACGACCGCGTCGAACTCCTCGAGGGTCTCGATCTCGTTGTCTTCGTGGTGAGCCGCATGGGCGGGCATAGTCTGCACCCGCCCATGCTAGGAGTCACCGCGTAAGCAACGCGTTGTGCCCTGGACCTCAGCCCTGGACGGCCGCCGGGTCCATCCACATGACCTCCCAGGTGTGGCCGTCCGGGTCGTCGAAGGCGCGGCCGTACATGAAGCCGTGGTCCTGCGTCTCGCCCGACGGGGAACCGCCCGACGCCAGCGCCTTGTCGACCAGCTCGTCGACTTTCTCGCGGCTCTCGGCGCTCAGTGCCAGCAGCACCTCGCTGGTCTTCGTGGAGTCCGCGATCTCCTTCTTCGTGAAGTCCGCGTAGCGCTGCTTGTCCATGATCATCGCGACGATCGTGTCGCTGATGACGATGCTCGCGCAGTGCTCGTCGGAGAACTGCTCGTTGATCCCGTAACCGAGCGCCGTGAAGAACTTCTTCGAGACGTCGAGGTCGTTGACGGCGAGGTTCACGAAGATCATCTGCTGGTACATGGCGGTCTCTCCCCTTTTTGTATGGTCAAGTTGTCGTTCGCAGGGTTAGACCAGAGCCTCGCCGAAAAATCATCGGCTGTCCTGAACTTTTCTCGTACGGAAGATTCAGTCCGTCAGCGGCACAGCCGCCAGGCCCGCGATCGCCCAGGTCAGCGGCCCGAGGACGGCGAGCAGCGCACCCGCGCGAAGTGCGGCGGCGCCGCGCAGCAGGGTGGCGGGGGCGCCGAGCCCCAGCAGTGCCGCCGTGGTGTCGGCACGGTCCTGCCTCGCCTCGACCGCGGCCGTCAGCAGCGTCCCGACGGCACAGCCCGCCACGATCAGCACGCCCAGCACGGTGAGCGGCCCGATCTCGGGGCGCGCGTCGGCATAGAGCGCGGCCATGGCGTACGCCCCCGATGCCACCGCGCACACCACGCCGAGCGGCCGGCCGATGCGCCCCGCCTCCTCCATGAGGATGCGCCCGGCCAGCAGCCGCACCGCGCCCGGCCGCACCGCCTGGAGCAGCCGGCCGCTGAGGTGGGTCAGCGCCGGTCCCGCCATCGCCAGGCCCAGCGTGGTGAGTGCCCAGCCGATGAGCACTCCGGCGGAGCCGCCCGCCTGAAAGCCGGGCAGGGCAGGACCGGACGCGGGCCCGCTGCGACTCGCGTACGTCTCGACGGCGAGCCCGGCCGCGAGCACCGCCACACCCCAGGGCAGGCCGGTGGGAGTGGGACCGGGAGCGGGGTACGGGTGCTCGGGCGGGCCGGGGTCGTCGGGGTGATCGTCACTGAGCGCGGAGCCGCCGGCTTCGGCGGCGGCTGCCTGGTTGCCGGTCCCGAAGGTCGTACGAGCGCCGGATTGCCGGCCTCCGCGCGGGCGCAGGGACAACGCGCTCGCCACCGACGCGGCGATCGGTACCAGTGCCAGCAGGGTGAGCGTGGCCGCGAGGGGCAACGGCCGGTCCCCGGCAAGCAGTTCGGCGGCCTCGCCATCGAAGGGGAGACCGCTCAGATCGCCCCGCAGATGGAGAACGCAGAGCAGCGCGATCAGCGAACCGAGCGTGCAGGACACCGCCGTGGAGATTGCCGCGAGCAGCATCAGCCGGGCCGGTCCCAGGCCGATCGCGAAGAGCCCGGGCCGGGGGCGGGTGGCCGGGTCGGTACGGGCCACCGCCACCGCGAACTGCACCGTGGCGGCGAGCGGCGCGAGACACCACGCGAGCCGGACGACCGCGTCCGAGGACTCATGCGGGTGCCCCATCGCGAACCCCAGGGTGCACAGGAGCAGGAAGCCCGTGCCCGCCGACGCCACCGCCACCAGGAAACGGCGCAGTTGGACGGCGGGCCGGGCGCCCCGGGCTAGGCGGAGAGCGAGCACGCGGCCCGGCCTTCCGACTCGGTCTCGGCGGCCGGAGGCAGATGGACGGTGTTCACGCGCCGCCCGTCGAGCAACGACACCCTGCGGTCGGCGAGGGCCGCGGTGTCCGCGTCATGCGTGGCCAGCACAACCGTGATGCCGTGCGAACGGGCCGCCGTCGTGAGCGTACGCAGCACATTCGCACGGTCGACGCGGTGCAGCGGGGCGGTCGGCTCGTCGGCGAAGAGCACGGTGGGCGCGGGAACCAGCGCGCGGGCGATGGCGACGCGCTGGCGCTCGGCCTGGAGCAGGGCGTACGGGCGGCGGCGGGCACAAGCGCCGATGTCGAGGCGCTCCAGCCACTCCAGGGCGGTGGTCTTGGCCTGGCGGCGTCCTGCGCCGCGCAGCATCAGCGGCAGCGCGGCGTTCTCCCAGGCGTTCAGCTCGGGTACCAGGACGGGCGCCGGGTCGATCCAGCCGAAGCGGTCGCGGCGCAGACGTTCGCGGGTGTGCGGGCCCATGGTGTGCACGGGCGTGCTGTTGAACCAGACCTCCCCCTGCTGCGGCAGGAGTTGCCCCGACAGGCATCTCAGCAGGGTGGTCTTGCCGCTGCCGCGCGGGCCGCCGACGGCGAGGATCTCGCCTACGCGAACCCCGAGCGAGACGCCGCTGAGCGCGGGGGAGCCGTTGTGCTTGACATGCAGAGCACGTGCCCAGAGCACGTCGTTGTCCGGCGGAGCCACCATGGGCGTACACCTCGGTTCGGATCAGAAATGCCGCGGAATCCCCCCGGACCGGGAGGAAGTCCCCCCGTCCGGGGGAACGAAGGCGGAGCCGATCGGTCACTGGGCACGCTAGGGATTCGACGCCGGGAGGCCGGACGTACGCGGCCCCGTTGCCGCCCATTCTCACTCGAACGGGCGGCAACGGGGCCGGTGTTGATCATCCGAAAGGAAGATCAGAGCTGATCGGAGCCGGGTCTCGGAACCCGGTCTCAACAGCAGGTCTCAGAAGGTCTCAGAGCTGGGTCCAGGCCTCCGTCAGCACCTGGCGGACGATGGACTCGATCTCGTCGAACGTCGACTGGTCCGAGATCAGCGGCGGCGAGAGCTGGACCACCGGGTCACCGCGGTCGTCGGCGCGGCAGTACAGGCCGTACTCGAAGAGCTTCTTGGAGACGTAGCCGTACAGGATCCGCTCCGACTCCTCGTCCGTGAAGCTCTCCTTGGTGGCCTTGTCCTTCACCAGCTCGATGCCGTAGAAGAAGCCGTTGCCGCGGACGTCGCCGACGATCGGCAGGTCGTGCAGCTTCTGCAGGGTCGTCAGGAACGCGTTCTCGTTGTCGAGCACATGCTGGGTGAGCTTCTCGCGCTCGAACAGGTCGAGGTTGGCGAGGGCCACCGCGGCGGAGACGGGGTGGCCGCCGAAGGTGTAGCCGTGCAGGAAGGTGTTGTCGCCCTTGTAGAAGGGCTCGGCTATGCGGTCCGAGATGATGCAGGCGCCTATGGGGGAGTAGCCCGAGGTCATGCCCTTGGCGCAGGTGATCATGTCCGGGACGTAACCGAACTTGTCGCAGGCGAACATCGTGCCGAGCCGGCCGAAGGCGCAGATGACCTCGTCCGACACAAGGAGCACGTCGTACTGGTCGCAGATCTCGCGGACCCGCTGGAAGTAGCCGGGCGGCGGCGGGAAGCAGCCACCGGCGTTCTGCACCGGCTCCAGGAAGACGGCCGCGACCGTCTCCGGGCCCTCGAACAGGATCTGCTGCTCGATCTGGTCGGCGGCCCAGCGGCCGAAGGCCTCGGGGTCGTCGCCGTGGATCGGGGCGCGGTAGATGTTGGTGTTCGGGACCTTGTGGGCGCCGGGGACCAGCGGCTCGAACGGGGCCTTCAGGGCGGGCAGTCCGGTGATGGACAGGGCGCCCTGCGGGGTGCCGTGGTAGGCGACCGCGCGCGAGATGACCTTGTACTTGGTCGGCTTGCCCACCAGCTTGAAGTACTGCTTGGCGAGCTTCCAGGCGGTCTCGACCGCCTCGCCGCCTCCCGTGGTGAAGAAGACCTTGTTCAGATCACCGGGGGCGTGGCCGGCGAGACGCTCGGCCAGCTCGATCGCCTTGGGGTGGGCGTACGACCAGACCGGGAAGAAGGCCAGTTCCTGCGCCTGCTTGGCGGCGGTCTCGGCCAGCTCCACCCGGCCGTGCCCGGCCTGGACCACGAAGAGGCCCGCGAGACCGTCGAGGTAGCGCTTGCCCTTGTCGTCGTAGATGTAGGTGCCCTCGCCCCGGACGATGGTGGGGACGGGCGCGTTCTCGTACGAGGACATGCGGGTGAAGTGCATCCACAGGTGGTCGTACGCGGTTCGGCTGAGGTCCTTTTCGGTCACGGTTATCGGGTTCCCCACATGTAGGTCTGCTTCTTGAGTTTCAGGTAGACGAAGCTCTCGGTGGAGCGGACGCCGGGCAGGGCGCGGATGCGTTTGTTGATGACGTCCAGCAGGTGGTCGTCGTCCTCGCAGACGATCTCGGCGAGGAGGTCGAAGGAGCCGGCGGTCATCACCACGTACTCGACTTCCGGCATGGCGCTCAGTGCGTCGGCCACGATCTCCGTGTCGCCCTCGACGTTCATGCCGACCATCGCCTGCCGGCGGAAGCCCACGGTGAGCGGGTCCGTGACGGCGACGATCTGCATTACGCCCTGGTCGAGCAGCTTCTGGACGCGCTGGCGGACGGCCGCCTCGGAGAGGCCGACCGCCTTGCCGATCGCGGCGTACGGCCGCCGGCCGTCTTCCTGGAGCTGCTCGATGATGGCGAGGGAGACGGAGTCCAGCGGGGGAGTGCTGTTCCCCGACCGGGTTTCCTGGGAGCCCTTCGGCTCTGCGCTGCGACTGACCACGTGCTCACTGTGCATGAGACATCGGCAGTTCCGCAAGGTTCGATCGATGAAATCCGTTGTTTGCATGGCTAGCAATTGCGGATTTCGCAGTTCTGGGCCGATCGGGGGTGTTGAAAACGTGGAGCCTCGGACTAGGCTGGGTGTCTCAAGGAATGGACACCCGACAGGAGGGCCGGCAGTGAGCACTGAGCTGCGTCGTCTGCGCAACTACATCGACGGAGAGTTCCGCGATGCCGCCGATGGACGGACCACCGAGGTGGTCAACCCCGCGACGGGCGAGGCGTACGCCACCGCGCCGCTGTCCGGGCAGGCGGACGTCGACGCCGCGATGGCCGCCGCGGCCGCGGCCTTCCCGGCCTGGCGGGACCTGGTCCCGGCCGAGCGCCAGAAGGCCCTCCTCAAGATCGCGGACGCCTTCGAGGAGCGGGCCGAGGAGCTCATCGCCGCGGAGGTGGAGAACACCGGCAAGCCGATCGGGCTGACCCGGTCCGAAGAGATCCCGCCCATGGTCGACCAGATCCGCTTCTTCGCGGGTGCCGCCCGGATGCTCGAGGGCCGGGCGGCCGGGGAGTACATGGACGGCCTGACCTCCATCGTTCGCCGCGAGCCCGTTGGCGTCTGTGCACAGGTCGCTCCCTGGAACTACCCGATGATGATGGGCGTATGGAAGTTCGCCCCGGCGCTCGCCGCGGGCAACACGGTCGTGCTGAAGCCGTCCGACACCACCCCGGCCTCTACCGTCCTCATGGCCGAGATCATCGGCTCGATCGTCCCGAAGGGCGTCTTCAACGTCATCTGCGGCGACCGTGACACCGGCCGCCTGATGGTCGAGCACCCGACCCCGGCGATGGCTTCGATCACCGGTTCCGTACGGGCCGGCATGCAGGTCGCCGAGTCCGCCTCCAAGGACCTCAAGCGCGTCCACCTGGAGCTGGGCGGCAAGGCGCCGGTCGTCGTCTTCGAGGACACCGACATCGCCAAGGCCGTCGAGGACATCTCGGTCGCGGGCTTCTTCAACGCGGGCCAGGACTGTACGGCCGCCACCCGCGTCCTCGTTCAGGAGTCCATCCACGACGAGTTCGTGGCCGCGCTCGCCAAGGCCGCCGCCGACACGAAGACGGGCCAGCCGGACGACGAGGACGTGCTGTACGGGCCGCTGAACAACCCGAACCAGCTCAAGCAGGTCAGCGGCTTCATCGAGCGGCTGCCCGCCCACGCGCGCGTGGAGACCGGCGGCAAGCGCGTCGGCGACAAGGGCTTCTTCTACGCCCCGACCGTCGTCTCCGGCCTCAAGCAGGACGACGAGATCATCCAGAAGGAGGTCTTCGGCCCTGTCATCACCGTCCAGTCCTTCACGGACGAGAACCAGGCCCTCGAGTGGGCCAACGGCGTCGAGTACGCCCTCGCCTCCTCGGTCTGGACGAAGGACCACGCGCGCGCGATGCGCATGTCCAAGGCTCTCGACTTCGGCTGCGTCTGGATCAACACGCACATCCCGCTGGTCGCGGAGATGCCGCACGGCGGCTTCAAGAAGTCGGGTTACGGCAAGGACCTGTCGTCGTACGGCTTCGACGACTACACGCGGATCAAGCACGTGATGACGTCGCTGGGCTGATCCCACGACGAGCTGAGCGGTGCGGGCCTGCGCTGGACGGCGCAGGCCCGCACTCGTGCTCAGAAGTCGAACGCGGCGCGGAGGATCTTGTACTCCACCGGGTTCATGTCCACGGACTTCGCTTTGGTCGCATTGATCGAGTGGACGAGAGTGCGGGAGAGGTCGGGAGTCGTGGCGATCAGCGTGCGATAGCCGGGGCGGGAGCCGGACTTGAGCCAGAGGACGAGGCCGTCCTTCTCGTAGTACTGCAAGCCCGCGCTCATGGTCGGCTCGCCTTCCTCGACCTTCGGCAGCGTGAGCATCTCCTGCTTCAGCAGGGGCAGCGGGACGACCTTTCCGCTGAACAGGCCGAGGAGCAGGCGCTCCAGATCAGCGGTCGTGGAGATCATGTCGCCCGCCGCCCAGCGGTCCGACATGTTCCACTCCGTGGCGTCCACGAGGCGGCCGTCGGTGAGTCTCTGGTAGCCGCGGTTGTGGGAGCCGTGGATGCGGGGGTCGGGTCCGCACGGGAAGGATGTGTCCTGCATGTCGAGCGGCTTGAAGATCCGTTTGGCTGCCTGGTTTTCGTACGAGTCGTTCGTGACCTTCTCGATGAGCATGCCGAGCACGGTGTAGTCGATGTTGCCGTACACCTGCCGTTCGCCCGGATCGAACGCGCGTCCCTGGGCGACGGAGGAGGCCACGACCTCCTCCGGCGTCAGCGTCTTGTAGCGGTTCTCGAAGCCCTCCCCGTCTTCGGGGCCCAGGGAAATGCCCGGCTTCAGCCCACTGGTGAAGGTCAGCAACTGCCGGACGGTGATGGGGTCGAAGTCGTCCGGGAACAGGCCGGGAAGGTACGTCTGGATGTGCCCGTCCAGGTCCACCTCCCCCTTGGCCGCGAGCTGCAGCACGACGGCCGCCGTGACCACCTTGGTAGTGGAACCGGCCCGGAAGCGCCCGTGCTCCAGGGCGGCGCGACGCGTGGCGAGGTCGCGTACGCCGGAGCTGCCGTGCCAGCTGCCGCCCGTGCCGCCGACCCGTACGAGTGCGGCCGTCGCGCCCTTGTCCGACACGTCCGGCAGGTTGTCGATCGCGTCGCGCAGGGCCTTTTCGTTCGGGCCGGCGGCCTCCCGTACGACCGTTGTGGCAGGGGAAGCGGCGGCCGCCCCGGCCAGGGGACCGGCTACCAGGCCGAGGACGACGAGAGCGGCGCAGGCGGTACGGACACGGATATGCATCGGGCGGCTCCTCAAGGTGGGTGGATCTTCATCCTCCGCGCGTACGCCGCCCATGCGGATCATCACCGAGGAGGGCGCCGCCCCTGGGTCGGCCCCCAGTCAACTGACGTGCGGGCCAAGGGTGTTGTCAGGGGTCTCCCCTAAGGCCGTCGGCCGAACCCGTGCAAAAAACTGTTATCGCGGTGAGGTCTCCGCCGTCTCCTGTGCACACACGGCACGCGTGGCACGCAGACCCACCTGGCACCATGCCTCACAGCGATGGCTGAGATTGTGCGTCCGGAAGGCGGCGTAGGAGATGACACGTGTGCGGGAAGGGACGTACGTGGACGGTCGGCAGTGGCGTACGACCATCGCGGCAGCGCAGGCCGGTGACCGGCGGGCCCTCGATGAGCTGGTCGAGGGCTGGCTGCCGCTGGTCTACAACATCGTCGGCCGCGCGCTGAACGGTCACGCCGACGTCGACGACGTCGTGCAGGAGACCATGCTGCGGGCCGTGGACAACCTCGGCTCGCTGCGCGATCCGGACAGTTTCCGCTCCTGGCTGGTCGCCATCGCGATGCGGCAGATACGGGACCGGGCCCGCCGCCGTACGTCCGAGTCGCTGGCCGAGGACGCCGCGCACGACGCCGCCGACTTCGCCGAACTGACCGTGCTGCGGCTCCAGTTGGAGGGGCAACGGCGCGAGGTCGCGGAAGCGGTGCGGTGGCTCGACGACGAGGACCGGCAGCTTCTGTCGCTGTGGTGGCTGGAGGTCGCGGGCGAGCTCACTCGGCGCGAGCTGGCGTCGGCCCTCGGCATCAGCCGGCAGCACACCGCCGTACGCGTCCAGCGGATGAAGGCACGCCTGGAGACCGCGCGGGGCATCGTGCGGGCGCTCGACTCGTCGTGCGGCGAACTGCGCGAGGTCACCGCCCGCTGGGACGGACAGCCCGACTCGGTATGGCGCAAGCGGCTGGCCCGGCACATACGGGACTGCCGCCAGTGCTCCGGGCGGCACGAGAAGGTCGTACCGGCCGAACGCCTGCTCGTCGGGCTCGCCCTCGTCCCCGTCCCGGTCGGCTTCACGCTCTCGCTGGTCTTCGGCGGCAAGACGGCGGTCGCCGCGACGACGGCCGTCACGACCGTCGGCTGGTCCGCCAAGATCGTCGGCGCGCTCACCAAGCCGGCGGTGGCGGTGACGGCCGGGGCGACGATGGCCGCGGGCGGCGCGTACGTCGTCACCCAGCCGCCGGACGCACCGCCGCCTCGGGTAGCGGCGCCCACGGCGGCGAGCACGACCCGCCCGAGTCCGTCGCCCACGCCGACCCCCACGCCCTCACCGACGAGACGGGCCAGCCTGTACGGCACTGTCGTCGACGCCGTCGACCAGGCGCCCGACCCGAACGCGCGCCCCGCCGAGCTGCCGCGCAGACCCGAGGCCGGCATCACCAGCACCGGCGGCCCGCGAGCCGTGATGCAGCACCGCGGCAGCAACGTGACGCTCAGAGGCCAGGGCTACGTACTCGTGCGCTGGCAGATATCCCCGCACGACCGGCCCGGCGGCCTCACCATGCCGACCTGGACGGGCCTGAGCGGCAAGCTCTTCCACGTCGCGTCCGGCGGCGGCCGACGGATGGACGACGCCGGCGGCACCCGGCCCGGCTACGCCACCGGAATGGGCGGCCCGGACGTCGGCTTCACCGTCCTGCCGGAGGGCACCCAGCAGATGTGGCAGAACGAGTACTTCTACGTCGACGGCACCGTCACCTTCAACGTGAACGAACGCGGCGCCTCCTACGGCGTCGCGGTCTCCCCCACGGACTGGGAAGCGGTGAACAAGGACATCAACACCGGCCCCGACCAGGGCGCCATCCGCTACGGCCTCACACGCGACAACGGCAAGGACACGGCGCCGGTGCCGCAGTACGTCACACGGTCGAGGCCGACTGATCCGGCGACGGTGCCACAGAGGTCCCAGGTGAGGACTTAGGGAGCTTCGCTCCTCACCCCGCGAAGAGCGCACAGCATGTCTATGCGGTTCGTCGTGATCGAGTCGGCTCCCGCGTCCAGGAGGCGGCGCATGGAGCGGCGAGTGTCGGGGGTCCACGCCGACAGGAGGTAGCCGTCGCGGTGGACGCGGGCGGCGAGGGCGCGGTCGACCAGGCTGAAGCGGTAGTTGAGCCAGCGGGGTCGTATCGCTTCTAGGAGGACGGGGCGCGGGGGCGCGAGCGTGGTCCAGGTGAGGGCGATCTCCGCGGCGGGATCGGCGGCGCGGACGGCGAGCATGGTCTCGGCGCCGGCGCTGTAGTACACGCGCTCGTCGGCGCCGAGATCGCGGATGACCTCGACGATCCGGCGTACGGCCCGGGGGTTCGCGGCGCCCGGCAAATCGACCATGAAGCGGCCGTGATCGGTCGCCTTCAGGGCCTCCTCCAGGGTGGGAACGCCACCGGACGTGAGCCCATGCACCTCGTCCGCGGAGAGCGAGAGCAGCGGCCGGTCGTGTTCCCACAACCGCTTCAGCGTCGCGTCGTGCAACAGCACAGGCACATTGTCGCGGGTCAGCCGCACATCGAACTCCACGGCGTCCGCGCCCCGTTGGAGCGCGGAACGCAGCGAGTCGATCGTGTTCTCGCGGACGCGATAGGGGTCGCCGCGATGGGCCACGGCAGTCACGGAGCGCATGGGCCCATTGTGCTGGGTCAGTTCGCGAGCCACGCAGCGGTGTACGTGTCGATCTCCGCGGCCAGCTTCGCCTTGCCGACCGGGTCGAGGAACGACGCCTCGACGGCGTTCTTGGCAAGCGCGGCGAGACCCTGTTCGTCGAGGTCCAAGAGGCGGGCGGCCACCGCGTACTCGTTGTTGAGGTCCGTGCCGAACATCGGCGGATCGTCGGAGTTGATCGTCACGAGCACCCCGGCCCGTACGAACTCCTTGATCGGGTGCTCGTCGAGGGTGCGGACCGCGCGCGTGGCGATGTTGGAGGTCGGGCAGACCTCCAGCGCGATGCGGTGCTCGGCCAGGTGCGCGAGCAGCTTCGGGTCCTCGGCGGAACTCGTGCCATGCCCGATGCGCTCGGCGCGCAGCTCGGTGAGGGCATCCCAGACGGTCCCAGGACCGGTCGTCTCGCCCGCATGCGGCACCGAACGCAGCCCGGCCGCGATCGCCCGGTCGAAGTACGGCTTGAACTGCGGCCGGGCCACGCCGACTTCGGGCCCGCCGAGCCCGAACGAGACCAGGCCCTCCGGACGGAGCTTGTCCGTGGTGGCGAGCCGGGTGGTCTCCTCGGCGGCCTCGAGGCCCGCCTCTCCCGGGATGTCGAAGCACCAGCGCAGTACGGTCCCGAAGTCGGCCTCGGCCGCCTTGCGGGCGTCCTCGATCGCGGCCATGAACGCGCCCTCGTCGATGCCGCGACGGGTCGAGGAGAACGGCGTGACGGTCAGCTCGGCGTACCGGATCTGCTGCCGCGCCATGTCGCGGGCGACCTCGTACGTGAGGAGGCGTACGTCCTCCGGGGTGCGGATGAGGTCCACGACGGACAGGTACACCTCGATGAAGTGGGCGAAGTCCGTGAACGTGAAGTAGTCGACCAGCGCCTCGGGGTCGGTCGGCACCTTGGAGTCGGGGTGGCGGGCGGCCAGCTCGGAGACGATACGGGGGGAGGCGGAGCCGACGTGGTGCACGTGGAGTTCGGCCTTGGGGAGCCCGGCGATGAAGGTATGCAGGTCGCGCGGGACCTGCCCGGTGGGCACGGTGGGCGGGACGCTCGGGTCGCGGTGGTCGGTCACGGGTTCCTCCCCGGGAACGGCGCCCTGCGTTTGTGCGGCGGGCGCGGGTGATCGGCTGATCGGGTGGTGCGTGGATCATCGTAAGCCGGGGTCTTGGGGGCGTGGTCCGGCCGTAGCATGACGGGACGTTCGAGAGAGGGGACTCCGCGTATGTCCGACGCCGCGCAGCCGCCGGGTACGCCGGGGGGCGGTGCCCCGAACCCTTGGGCTCCGCCCGAGCAGCGGGCTCCTGCGGGCGGAGCCCCTGGTTCCGGGCCACAGGGCGCGGCTTCTCAGCCGGGGGTTCCTCTGGGCAAGGCGGGTGCATCGCCGGATGCGGGGCGTGGGGCGCCTTCCGTGCATGACCAGCCGACGGTCACCTCGATGCCGGGGGTGGGGGCGCCGCCTTCGCCGGGTGTCCAGGGCTGGGCCGATCCTGTGGTGCCGCCGGGGGTGGCTGCCTCTGGTGGTCCGTTCGTGGGGCCGGGCGGTGGGTCCGGGGATCCCGTTCCGCCGCCGCCCGTCTCGCCGGAGGGGCCGGGGCAGGTGCCCTATGGGTACGGCTATGGCTACCCGGGGCAGGCCTACTACCCGGCCGCCCCGGGGGCCGGGCCCGGTTACGGCTGGCCCGGGATGCCTATGGGGCCGAGCAACGGGATGGGTACGACCGGGCTCGTGCTGGGGATCGTCTCGGCCGTCGGCTTCTGCCTCTGGCCGGTGGCCATCATCACGGGCATTCTTGCGGTGATCTTCGGTGGGATCGGGCGGGGTAAGGCGCGGCGTGGTGAGGCCACGAACGGTGGCCAGGCCCTGGCCGGGATCATCTGCGGAGCGGTTGGCGCCGCGCTGGGCGTGGCCATGCTCGTGCTGCTGCTCATAGCTCCGGGCCTGCGCTAGGGGCTCCGCCGGGCGAGGGGTTCTTTTCCCCAGCCCCGCCCCTTCCCGGCTGTATCAATTTGCGGCTCCGCCGCGTGGGGGGCTGCGCCCCAGGCCCCGCTGCCTCCGGCGGGTGGGTGGGGCGCCTTCGGCGGGTGCGCGCCTACCGCGGGTGGGTGGGGTCACCCGTGAGTGCGTGGGTGCCTACCGGGGTGGTGGGTGACAGTCGTGTCGCGGGTGCGGGTGCGTTGTGGCTTGTCGCGCAGTTCCCCGCGCCCCTAAACAGCCTGCGACTGCCCGCACCCCGAAGAGCAAGCGAACCGAAATAGCCCGCGACCCGAAATGGTCCGCGCCCCGGGCAAGCCCGCGGCCCGGAAGGCCGCCCGGAGGGAGCCCGGACCCCCATGGCCCCGGGGCCGCCCGCGGCGGCCAGGGGACGGGGCGGGGGTGTGCGCCCGCAGCGGCCGGCGCGCCAACACCGGCACCCTCTACCAGCTGACAGCAACGCGCGCCGGTCCGAGGACGGACACCCCCGACGCGGCCCCGCACCCACCACCCACCCAAGCGGCGCGAGGCTGTCACATATGCGGCTCCGCCGCGTGGGCGCGAGCAACCACACTCAGCCCGCAGCCGACAACGAACCCAACCGCCCAACCGCCGGAGGCACCAGGCACCCCCACCCCAACCGATTCCGTCGCTTAACCAAAATGGCAACAACGGAATCACTTGTTGGACAGGCCCCCCTCTGTCAGGATCGGCCTTCAAATCGAGCTGGAGCCACGCCACCCCCTCCCCGGAGGGGATTGCGACGGCGGAGGAGATCGACATGGACCACCTACGCAACGGCCGGACCTCCCTCAGCCGCCGCTCGCTGCTGCGGGCCACCACCGGTGGCGCGCTCGCCCTCGGTGGCGCCGCAACGCTGAGCGCCTGTGGCATCCCCGCGGCCAAGAACACCGCTGGGGTCGACTCCGAGGACCACTCGGCCAAGGAGAAGCGGATCAGCTTCTCCAACTGGACCGAGTACATGGACGTCGACGAGAGCGAAAAGCGGCACCCCACCCTCGACGCGTTCACCAAGCGCACCGGCATCAAGGTCAAGTACACCGAGGACATCAACGACAACGTCGAGTTCTTCGGCAAGATCAAGCCGCAGCTGGCAGCGGGCCAGGACACCGGCCGCGACCTGATCTGCGTCACGGACTGGCTCGCAGCCAGGCTCATCCGCTTCGGGTGGGTCCAGAAACTGGACCCGTCCAACCTGCCGACCGCGTACGCCAACCTCTCCCAGCAGTTCCGTAACCCCGACTGGGACCCGGGACGGGCGTACTCCTATCCCTGGACCGGCATCTCCACGGTCATCGCGTTCAACAAGAAGGCGCTCGACGGGGAGGAGGTGAAGTCCGTCTCCGACATGCTCGACAACCCCAAGCTCAAGGGACGCGTCGGCTTCCTGTCGGAGATGCGCGACAGCGTCGGCATGACGATGCTCGACATGGGCAAGGCCCCGGGGAAGTTCACCGACGACGACTTCGACGCGACGATCGACCGCCTCCAGAAGGCCGTCGACAAGGGCCAGATCCGCCGGTTCACCGGCAACGACTACACGGCCGACCTCACCAAGGGCGACTTCGCGGCCTGTCTCGCCTGGGCCGGTGACGTCGTCCAGCTCAAGGCGGACAACCCGGACGTGGACTTCGTCATCCCGGACAGCGGCTACCTGACCTCCACCGACAACCTGCTGGTCCCCAACAAGGCCCGCCACAAGACCAACGCCGAACGGCTCATCGACTACTACTACGAGCCCGGCCCGGCGGCACAACTCGCGGCGTACATCAACTTCGTATGCCCCGTGGACGGTGTGAAAGCCGAACTCGCGAAGATCGACGAGGACGCGGCGAACAACCCGCTGATCATCCCCGACGCGGCCATGGCCGCCAAGTCGCGCTCCTTCCGCTCCCTGAGCAGCAAGGAAGAGACGGCCTACGAAGAGAAGTTCGCAAAGCTGACAGGGGCGTGACCTCCATGACGAACGACAACAGCGGTGACGTCCGCCTCTCCGGAATCAGCAAGACGTACGGCTCCTTCACTGCCGTGCACCCACTCGACCTGACCGTCCCCCAGGGATCGTTTTTCGCCCTCCTAGGGGCCTCGGGTTGCGGAAAGACCACCACCCTGCGGATGATCGCGGGCCTGGAGGAGCCCACTTCGGGAAACGTGTCCCTGGGAGACCAGGACGTGACGAACCTGCCCCCCTACAAGCGGCCGGTGAACACCGTCTTCCAGTCGTACGCCCTCTTCCCGCACCTCGACATCTTTGAGAACGTGGCCTTCGGTCTGCGCCGGCGCGGCATCAAGTCGGTGAAGAAGCAGGTCGGGGAGATGCTCGACCTCGTACAGCTCGGCGAGCAGGCCCGTAAGAAGCCGCACCAGCTCTCCGGCGGCCAGCAGCAGCGCGTCGCCGTCGCCCGCGCCCTGATCAACCACCCCAAGGTGCTGCTCCTCGACGAGCCGCTCGGCGCCCTCGACCTCAAGCTGCGGCGCCAGATGCAGCTCGAACTCAAACGCATCCAGACCGAGGTGGGCATCACCTTCATCCATGTCACGCACGACCAGGAAGAGGCCATGACGATGGCCGACACGGTCGCCGTGATGAACGCGGGCCGGGTCGAGCAGCTCGGCTCGCCCGCCGACCTCTACGAGAACCCGCAGACCACGTTCGTCGCCAACTTCCTCGGCACCTCCAATCTCATCGAGGCCGAGGTAGACACCACCAGCGGCGACGAGATCGTGCTCAAGGCAGGCGGCGGCAAGCTCTCCCTGCCGTCCGCACGCTGTTCGGCGCCCACCACGACCGGCGGCAAGGTCCTCGTCGGCATCCGCCCCGAGAAGATCTCCCTCACCCACGCCGACGACGCGGGCTCGATCCCCGAGGGCCGCAACCGCATCTCCGGGACGATCGCCGATACGAGTTTCATCGGCGTCTCCACGCAGTACGTCATCGACAGCCCCGTCTGCCCCGAGTTCGAGGTCTACGCCCAGAACATCGACCGCGACGCCCGGCTCGTCCCCGGCACCGAGGTCGTCCTGCACTGGAGCCCGGCGCACACCTTCGGGATGGACGCGACTCAGGACATCGACGCGGGTGTCGAGACCGTCGGAGAAGAGGCCTCGGCATGACGACCGTCACCGAGGCGCCACCGCCTCTCGTGCCCACCCCGCAGAAGAAGCCCCCGCGCAGAAGAGGCCGCCTCACCCCGTACTGGCTGCTCCTGCCCGGCATCCTCTGGCTGCTGATCTTCTTCGCGCTGCCGATGGTCTACCAGGCCTCCACGTCCGTGCAGACGGGCTCCCTGGAGGAGGGCTACAAGGTCACCTGGCACTTCGCGACCTACTGGGACGCGATCTCCGAGTACTGGCCGCAGTTCCTGCGCTCGGTCCTCTACGCAGGCACCGCCACCGCCCTGTGTCTGCTGCTCGGCTACCCGCTCGCCTATCTGATCGCGTTCCGCGCCGGCCGCTGGCGCAATCTGATCCTGATCCTGGTGATCGCGCCGTTCTTCACCAGCTTCCTGATCCGTACGCTCGCCTGGAAGACGATCCTCGCGGACGGCGGCCCGGTCGTCGGCGCCCTCAACTCGCTGCACCTGCTGGACGTCACGAGCTGGCTCGGCCTCACGGCCGGTGACCGCGTGCTGGCCACGCCACTCGCGGTGGTCTGCGGACTCACGTACAACTTCCTGCCGTTCATGATCCTGCCGCTCTACACCTCGCTCGAGCGCATCGACGGACGCCTCCACGAGGCGGCGAACGACTTGTACGCCAAGCCGTTCACGACCTTCCGCAAGGTGACCTTCCCGCTGTCCATGCCGGGTGTCGTCTCCGGCACGCTCCTCACGTTCATCCCCGTCAGTGGTGATTACGTCAATGCCGATCTGCTCGGCTCCACGGACACCCGGATGGTCGGAAACGTGATCCAGGGCCAGTTCCTGCGGGTGCTCGACTATCCGACGGCCGCGGCTCTTTCGTTCATTCTCATGGCCGCGATCCTCATCATCGTCACGCTCTACATTCGCAAGTCGGGGACGGAGGATCTGGTCTAAATGTCCCTCGTACGCTGGCTCAAGCGCCATCTCGTCGTCATCGCGGGCCTGTTGACGCTCGGATATCTGCTCCTGCCGAACGTCGTCGTCACGGTCTTCTCCTTCAACAACCCCAAAGGGCGCTTCAATTACGAATGGCAGCAGTTCTCCACGGAGGCGTGGACCGATCCGTGCGGGGTCGCTGATCTGTGCGGTTCGCTCGCGCTCAGCCTGCAGATCGCGGCATGGGCGACGCTCGGCGCCACGGTCCTCGGCACACTGATCGCCTTCGCTCTGGTCCGCTACCGCTTCCGTGCGCGGGGCGCCGTGAACTCGCTGATCTTCCTTCCCATGGCGATGCCCGAGGTCGTGATGGCCGCCTCCTTGCTGACGCTTTTCCTCAACATGGGGGCTCAGTTGGGTTTCTGGACGGTCCTGATCGCCCACATCATGTTCTGCCTCAGCTTCGTGGTGACAGCCGTCAAGGCGCGCGTCATGTCGATGGACCCGAAGCTGGAAGAAGCCGCACGCGATTTGTACGCCGGACCGTTCCAGACCTTCGTCCGGGTCACCCTGCCCATCGCGGCCCCCGGAATCGTCGCGGGCGCGCTGCTCGCCTTCGCGCTCTCCTTCGACGATTTCATCATCACCAATTTCAACGCGGGCGCGACAGTCACCTTCCCCATGTTCGTCTGGGGCTCGGCACAACGCGGCACACCCGTCCAGATCAATGTCATCGGTACGGGAATGTTCATCGTCGCCGTACTGATCGTGCTGGCCGGAATGGTCATCAGCGGCCGCCGAAACAGGCAAAAGGCATGACCACACAAGGCATGACCCGTTGGACAAAGTCGCTCTCCGACGCCCAGCCCGGCTCCTACTGGCTGGACGACCCCGCAAAACCCCACCCCGAGCCCGCCCTCACCACCGCCGAGACCTGCGATCTGCTCGTCGTCGGCGGCGGCTACAGCGGACTGTGGACCGCGCTGCTCGCCAAGGAGCGCGACCCGCAGCGGGACGTCGTCCTCGTCGAAGGCCGGGAGGCGGGCTGGGCCGCCTCCGGCCGCAACGGCGGCTTCTGCGCCGCCTCGCTCACCCACGGCCTGGCCAACGGACTCGCCCGCTGGCCCGACGAGATCCACACCCTCGAGCAGCTGGGCGCCCGCAACCTCGACGCCATCGAGGCAGCCGTCACCCGCTACTTCCTCGACTGCGACTTCGAGCGCACCGGCGAGATCGACGTCGCCACCGAGCCGTACCAGGTCGCCGAACTCCGCGACTGGTACGGGGAGTTGGAGCACCGCGGGCTCGCGGACGGCCTCGAGTACCTGGACGCCGACGCCGTACGGCAACAAGTCGACTCACCGACATTCCTCGCCGGCCTCCACGACCGCCGCGGCGTAGCGCTCGTGAACCCTGCCCGACTCGCCTGGGGCCTCAAACGCGCCTGCGTCGAGCAGGGCGTCCGCGTGTACGAGCACACGCCCGCGCTCACCTTGAAGGCATACGGCGCCGGTATGGCCGTACGCACTCCGTACGGCAGCGTCCGCGCCCGTCACGTCGCCCTCGGCACGAACATCTTCCCCAACCTGGTCAGACGGGTGCGCCCGTACACCGTCCCGGTCTACGACTACGCGCTGATGACCGAGCCGCTCACCGAAGCCCAACTCGCCTCCCTCGGCTGGAAGAACCGCCAGGGCCTCGGCGACAGCGCCAACCAGTTCCACTACTTCCGGCTGTCCGCCGACAACCGCGTCCTGTGGGGCGGCTACGACGCGGTCTATCCGTACGGCGGCCGGGTGCGCGCCGAGTACGACGACCGCCCGGAGACCTACGCCAAGCTCGCCGGACACTTCTTCACCTGCTTCCCGCAGCTGGAGGGCGTCCGCTTCACCCACGCCTGGGGCGGCGCGATCGACACCTGCTCCCGCTTCTCGGCCTTCTTCGGCACGGCACACCACGGGCGGGTCGCCTACGCGGCGGGCTACACGGGACTCGGCGTAGGAGCGACCCGCTTCGGCGCGGACGTGATGCTCGACCTGCTGGCGGGGGAGCGCACGGAACGTACGTCCCTGGCCATGGTCCGCAAGAAACCGCTCCCGTTCCCGCCGGAGCCCCTCGCCTGGACCGGCATCGCGCTCACCAAGTGGTCGCTGGCAAGGGCGGACGCGCACGGCGGCCGACGCAATCTGTGGCTGAGAACGATGGACAGACTGGGTCTCGGCTTCGACAGCTGAGGCGGCCGAGGTACGGGCTGCTAGCGGCGGGAGTGCAGGAACGCCCTCAGCCCGATCAACAGCATCGCGCTGAGCACCAGGCTCGCCACCACGTCCAGCGGCCAGTGATAGCCACGCCGGACCAGCCCGAAGCCGACGGCGCCGACCAACACCAGGCAGCCGAGGGTGAGTTCACGACGGACGTACGAGCCGCGCAGCCAGGGCAGCAGAAGCAGGACGGCCGCTCCATAGGCGACGGCGGCTGTCGCCGTGTGGCCCGAGGGGTAGTAGCCGTCGCCCGCCATGCCGGGCTGCCCCGTGCGCCCCACGGCCTCCTTCAGCGGGACGACCAGCGCGGGTACGGCGGCCATGGTGACCAGGGCCGCGAGCGGCGGCAGCCACCAGCGGGGCGTACCGGCGCGACGCGCGCGCCAGGCGACGTACGCGAGCGTCACGATCAGGACCGGGACGGCGACCGTGAAGTTGCCGAGATCCGCGAGGAGTTCGGCGAAGCCGTCCGGCAGCGGGCCGTCCGCGATCGCCCGGCCGAGGCGCTCGTCGGCGCGGCGCAGTGGGCTGTCGACGGCGACCTGCCAGGTGAGGAACGCGAAGAGCAGGGTCAGAGCCGCGAGGGAAAAGGTCGGCCGCCCCGGAACAGGGGGGGTAGTTCCGAGGCGGCCGCAAAGACCGGGTCGTCGCACGCCCCGGGGGGTTTGGGGCGGGCGACGGTCCGATCGGTGAGGAGACCCTCCGGAGCCGGAGGCTCCAGTAGTGTGCGCGAGGGCACGACCAGGGCGAAGCTGGGGAGGCCTCGACCCTGTATCGCCCACAGTCCCCTGTGGGCGGGGTGTATCTCTCATCTGGGTAGAACCTACGACAGGGGATCGGCGTCCGACAGACCGATAGGCCTCCCCTCATGCACCTCGCACACGTTCTTCACATGCTCCGCGCGGTAGCGGAACCGGATGAGAGAGTTCCTGCTCAGATGGGGCTCAGATGCGGGTGAACGCCTGCTCCAGGATGTCCAGGCCCTCGCTCAGCAGCTCATCGCCGATGACCATGGGCGGCAGGAAGCGCAACACGTTGCCGTATGTGCCACAGGTCAGGACCAGCAGGCCGTCCTGGTGGCATGCCTTGGCGAGCGCGGCGGTGGCCTCCGGGTTCGGCTCCTTGGTCGTAGGGTCCTTGACGAGCTCGATGGCGATCATGGCGCCCCGGCCGCGGAGGTCGCCGATGATGTCGTACTTCTCCCGCATGACGCCCAGACGTGCCTTCATGACCGACTCGATGTGCCGCGCCCTGGCGGCCAGGTCGAGCTCCTTCATCGTCTCGATCGAGCCGAGGGCGCCCGCGCAGGCGACCGGGTTTCCGCCATAAGTGCCGCCCAGTCCGCCCGAGTGCGCGGCGTCCATGATCTCGGCGCGGCCGGTGACGGCGGCCAGCGGCAGGCCGCCCGCGATGCCCTTCGCCGTGGTGATCAGGTCCGGGACGATGCCCTCGTCCTCACACGCGAACCACTGACCGGTGCGGCAGAAACCTGACTGGATCTCGTCGGCCACGAAGACGATGCCGTTGTCCCGCGCGAACTCGCTGAGCGCCGGCAGGAAACCCTTCGCCGGCTCGATGAAACCGCCCTCGCCGAGGACCGGCTCGATGACGATCGCGGCCACGTTCTGGGCGCCCACCTGCTTGCTGATCTGGTCGATGGCCTGCGCGGCGGCTTCGGGGCCGCAGTTCTCGGGGCCGGTCGGCCAGCGGTAGCCGTACGCGATCGGCATCCGGTAGACCTCGGGCGCGAAGGGGCCGAAGCCCTCCTTGTACGGCATGTTCTTGGAGGTCAGCGCCAGCGTCAGGTTCGTACGGCCGTGGTAGCCGTGGTCGAAGACGACGACGGCCTGGCGCTTGGTGTGGATGCGGGCGATCTTGACGGCGTTCTCGACGGCCTCGGCGCCCGAGTTGAAGAGGGCCGACTTCTTGGCGTGGTCGCCTGGGGTCAGCTCGGCCAGCGCCTCGGCGACGGCCACGTAACCCTCGTACGGCGTGACCATGAAACAGGTGTGGGTGAAGTCCTGAAGCTGGGCGCTCGCCCGGCGTACCACGGCCTCGGCGCTCGCGCCCACGCCGGTCACGGCGATTCCGGAGCCGAAGTCGATCAGCCGGTTTCCGTCGACGTCCTCGATGATCCCGCCGTCCGCGCGTGCGGCGAACACGGGCAGTACGGACCCCACACCGGCCGCGACCGCGGCAATGCGGCGGGCCTGCAACTCCTGCGACTTCGGGCCGGGGATGGCGGTGATGACGCGGCGCTCCTGCGGAAGTGCGCTCATGAGGGCTCCCTGGGGTGGTGCGGCGGGTCCGCACGAACAGTCGGTTTCTTCCTTCGCACGCTAGGGCTGGGCCCGGGGAGTGGGCATGCTCCATGTGGGCGTTGTCGGCCTGCTGGGTTGTCCGCGGTGGACATGGCGGCGGCCGAGGGGTCGGCCATCGCCCGGCCCGGTATGCGGTGAACTCCCCCTGCGGGGGCATTAGATTGGCTCGCTGATGGTGGATCGAACGGCTGGTCAGGGGACAAGGGCGATGGACAGCGACGGCACGCAGGACGCACGGGGCACACACGCCGATCGTGTGCCGCGCCCGGCGGGGCCGCCTCAGGTACCACCACGGCCCGCGCAGGCGCCGGGCACGCCGCCGATGCCGGACGGCTCCGCCTTCCTGGCCTGGCTGCGGGCGCCACGGCCCGAGGCGGCGCCGGGGGTGTGGCGATTCGGACACCGGCCGCGGCCGGACGAGGAACCGGAGGTCGTCTCGAACCGGCAGTTGCTCAGCGGCGCGCTGATCGCCTTCCTCGTGGGATGGCTGATCTGGTCACTGCTGTGGAACGGCTACCTGGGCGGCTGGTGGCTGGTGCCGCTCTACGCGATGGTTCCTGACTCCTGGGCGGGGCCGGGCTCGTACAGTCGCGTCATTCTCAGCTACACCTGGTACACCGTCGTGGCCCTGATGATCATGGTCAGTGTCGGACGCCTCGGCCGCTGGGGCGAGGTATGGCGCCGGTTCGTCACGTCACGCCTGCGAAGGCAGCGGGAGCGGCCGGTCGCGCCGCCGCCCGAGCGGGACCCCGCCGAGTGGCCCGGCCTCCGCGACGCCGGAGCCACCGAAGCCGCCGAACGGCTCGCCGCCGAGGCCCGCTCCGGGCTGATGCGCGACGTCGACCATGCCCGCATCACCCGCGCCTGGCAGGGCGTACGCAGCGGTCGGCACAGTCTCGCCACCTTCACCGGCGCCGTGCTCAAAGACGGCGCCGCCGCCTGTCTGCACCCTTCCGGTGCGCGTGACCTTCCCGGCCGCCTCGCCCAGCACGACCTCGTCACCGGGCAGGTCCGGCTCGGCACGACCGCCGACGACCCGCGCAATCCGTACGCCTACCGCGGCACCGGACTCGGCGTCGGCCCCGAACTCCTCTGCACCTCCCTGCTCGCCGTCGGCCCCGCCGGATCCGGCAAGACCAGCGGTGTCGTCTGGCCGCTCGCCGAGTCGCTGTGCCTGCACGCGCTCGCCGGACGGGCCGCCGTCGTCGTGGTCGGTGCCGCGGGCGCGGGGCTCGGGCCAGCGGACGCGTATGACGTCGTCGTACGGGTCGGAAACCCCGAGTCCGTCTACGACCTCGACCTGTACGGCGGCACCACTGACCCCGACGAGGCGGCGGCCGTACTCGCCGAGGCACTGGTCGGCGACCTCACCGATCCGCACCCCGGTGGAGACCACCGCCGCTCCACCACCGTGCTCGCCCAACTCCTCGGGCCGTATCGCGCGGTTCACGGGCGCTTCCCCTCCGTACCCGAACTGCGGCAGCTCCTCGACGGCGCGCCCGGCCAGCTCGGCGCGCTGCGCAAGGCGCTCACGGAGGCCGGACAGGAGTCGCTGCTGCGCGAACTCGACGCCCGGGAACGGCAGTTGGGGCAGCCGGGCGATGTCGGCGGAGTACTGGCCGATCGAGTGGCACTGCTGGACCGGCCCGCCTTCGCCGGTTTCTTCGATACGTCCGGTCAGTCCCGGCCCTTCTCCCTCCGCACCCTGGACCACCCGGTGCGGGTCCGCATCGACCTGCCCGAACGCGGTCACGCCGACGCCTCGCGGATCCTCGCGCGGCTGGTGCTCGCGCAGTTCACGGCGAGCGTGGCGGTACGCGAGGACCGGTCGCTGTTCGCGTGTCTGGTGCTGGACGACGCGACGGGCGTCGTCACTCCCGAGGCCGTACGAGGCGTCCAGCGGCTGCGGTCGGCCAACGCCGGGGTGGTCATGACCCTGCGTACGCTCGACGATGTGCCGCGGCCGCTCAGGTCCCCGCTGCTCGGGGCGATCGGCTGCCGGATGGCGCTGTCCGGGCTCACCCCCTGGGACGGGCAGGACTTCGCCGAGGTGTGGGGCAAGGAGTGGACCGAGGCGACGGATGTCACCGACCGGCAGATCATCGCCGAGACCCCGCTTGGCAAAACCGCCCACGCACTGCGCCGCGTGATCACGGGACGCGCCCCCACCGCACGGGCCGTCACCGTCCGCCAGGTCGAACGTGAGCGGTGGTCCGCCTCCGATCTGGCGCACGCCGTTCCGCCCGGGCATGCGGTGCTGTCGCTCACGAGCGTGCGCGGGGAGCATGCGCCGCCGCTGCTGGTGGATCTACGCGGCTGAGCGGTCCCGCGGCGGCGTGGGCGTGCCTCACTTCGCCGAGACCGATCAGTCCGACAGGTGGCAGGACATCTGGACATAAGGTGACGCGGTCACCGTACAGTAAGGCAGAATCGACACAGGTCGTTCATACGTGGCGGCCAAAAGATCACACTCTCTGCCAGTCACGGCACTTCCGCCGCTTCGGTGAAGGCCTCGCCAGGAAGACCTGAAGGTCCCATGCCCCCGACGCTCGCCTCGCTCGTCCAGCACTCGGCGCTCAAACTCACCGTGCGCGCGGGCGAGGAGCACCTGGACCGGCCCGTCCGCTGGGCCCATGCCAGCGAACTCGCCGACCCCGTGCCGTACATGGAGGGCGGGGAGCTGCTCCTGATCACCGCGCTCAAGCTGGAGGCGGAGAACCCCGAGGCCATGCGGCGCTATGTGAAGCGGCTCGCGGGGGCGGGGGTTGCGGGGATCGGGTTCGGCGTCGGGCTCCACTACGAGGAGATCCCGAAGGCACTGGTCGACGCCGCGGAGAGCGAGGGTCTGCCGCTCCTCGAAGTCCCGCGGCCCACCCCTTTCCTCGCTATCAGCAAAGCCGTCTCCGCCGCGATCGCCGCCGATCAGTACCGCGCCGTGACCGCCGGCTTCGCCGCCCAACGCGAGCTGACCAAGCGGGCGTTGAGCGAGGGACCCGAGGGCCTGCTGGCCGCGCTGGCCTCGCAGGTCGACGGCTGGGCCGCCCTGTACGACGCGACCGGCGCCGTCGTCGCGACGGCGCCCGAGTGGGCGGGGCGACGGGCGGCTCTGCTCACCGCCGAGGTGGAGCGGTTGTGGGAGCGTCCCTTGCCGGCCAGTTCCGTCGTCGGGGGGTCCTCCGAGGAGGGTGAGGACGAGGACCGCGTTGAGTTGCACTCGTTGGGGACGGGGAAGCGGCCGCTGGGGGTGCTGGCCGTGGGTACCGCCGCGGCGCTGGGTACGGCCGAGCGGTACGCCGTGCATTCCGCGATCGCCCTGCTGACGCTCACGACGGAGCGGTCGCGGTCGTTGTATGCCGCGGAGCAGCGGATCGGGGCGGCTGTGCTGCGCATGTTGCTGGCGGGGCAGCCGGACCATGCGCGGGCCGCCGCGGGGGATCTGTACGGGGAGCTGCTCGATGCTCCGTATCGGGTGATCCTTGCGGAGGCTGGGGCGGTGCCGGGGACGCGGGGGCGGGGTGTGGGTGGGGGGCTCGTCTCGGCCTCACCCTCGGCTTCGGGGGCCGACGTCGGCGTGGCCGAAGCCGAGGGGGATCCGGTGGTTGGGTTCGCGGAGGTGGTTGAGGCCGCCGCTGCTCGGTCGGGGGAGGCCGTGCTGGTTGTGCCCGATGGGGAGCGGCTGGTGGTGTTGGCCGCTGACGGGGGCGCGGTGGTTGCGTCGTGCGCCCAGTACGCGGAGGCGCTGCTGGCCGAGCGGGGTTCCGCTGAGCAGGGCGGGGACGACGACGAGCTGGTGGTCGGGCTGTCGGCTCCCGCCGGTCCCATTGCCGCGGCGGCTGCCTATAAGCAGGCCGAGCAGGCGCTGTCCGTTGCGCGGCGGCGGGGGCGGGTGCTGGTTGAGCACGAGGAGTTGGCGGCGGGGTCTGTGGTGCCGTTGCTTGCGGACGACGCCGTGCGGGCGTTCGCTGACGGCTTGTTGCGGGCGTTGCATGAGCATGACGCCACGGGGCGGGGGGACTTGGTGGCTTCGTTGCGGGCCTGGTTGTCCCGCCATGGGCAGTGGGATGCGGCTGCGGCGGACCTTGGGGTGCATCGGCATACGTTGCGCTACCGGATGCGGCGGGTCGAGGAGATCCTCGGACGCTCGCTGGACGATCCGGATACGCGGATGGAGCTTTGGCTTGCTCTGAAGACGTCCGCGTCCGGCAGTTAGGCGGATTTTTCCCCAGCCCCGCCCCTTCCCGGCTGTATCAATTTGCGGCTCCGCCGCGTGGGGGGCTGCGCCCCAGGCCCGCTGCCTCCGGCGGGTGGGTGGGGTGCCTTCGGCGGGTGCGCGCCTGCCGCGGGTGGGTGGGGTGCCTACCGGGGTGGGGGGTGACAGTCGTGTCGCGGCTGCGGGTGCGTCGTGGCTTGTCGCGCAGTTCCCCGCGCCCCTAAACAGCCTGCGACTGCCCGCACCCCGACGAGCAAGCGAACCGAAATAGCCCGCGACCCGAAATAGTCCGCGCCCCGGGCAAGCCCGCGGCCCGGAAGGCCGCCCGGAGGGAGCCCGGACCCCCATGGCCCCGCAGCCGCCCGCGGCGGCAAGGGGACGGGGCGGGGGTGTGCGCCCGCAGCGGCCGGCGCGCCAACACCGGCACCCTCCACCAGCCAACAGCAACGCGCGCCGGTCCGAGGACGGACACCCCCGACGCGGCCCCGCACCCACCACAAACCCAAGGGGCGCGAGGCTGTGACATATGCGGCTCCGCCGCGTGGGCGCGACCAGCCACACTCAACCCGCAGCCGCCCCACCGCCGTACGCACCCTACAGCTGACAAAGTGGAGCACCGACCACGGCGAGTGGTACAGGCCGGACAAACGACCCGCCCAGGCGGGCAGGCCTACCGTGGGGGCGTACAACGCCACCCCAAACCGAAAGGCCGGACCCCATGAAAGACACGCACGCCTTCTGGCTCGCCGGCCGCCAGGCCACAGGTGACACCACGTTCGAGGTGACGTCCCCCTGGGACGGCCGCGTCGTCGGGACCGTGAGCGTGCCTAGTGACGCGCAGGTCGACGAGGCCGTCGCCGCCGCGCACGCCGCCCGTGACGAGTTCGCCGCCACCCCGGCCCACATCCGCGCCGCCACCCTCGACCACGTATCCCGCCGCCTCCGCGAGCGAGGCGAGGAGATCGCCCGCCTGATCTCCGCCGAGAACGGAAAGCCGCTCAAGTGGGCCCGCGGAGAAGTCGGCAGGGCCGTCTCCGTGTTCCGGTTCGCGGCCGAGGAAGCCCGGCGGTTCAACGGCGGCGAGGCCCAGCGCCTCGACACCGACCCCGCCGGACAAGGACGGCTGGCCGTCACGCGCCGCTTCCCCAAGGGCGCCGTCCTCGGCATCGCACCCTTCAACTTCCCCCTGAACCTCTGTGCCCACAAGATCGCCCCAGCCATCGCCGCAGGCGTCCCGATCATCCTCAAGCCCGCCCCCGCGACCCCGCTCTCAGGCCTGTTGATCGGCGAACTGCTCGCCGAAGCTGAAGCCGAAGCCGAGAGCGCAACCGGGACCAAGCTGCCCAGCGGAGCGTGGAGCATCCTCCCCGTTGCCAACGACCGCATGCCCGCCCTCGTACAGGACGAGCGCCTGCCCGTCATCTCGTTCACCGGCTCCGAGAAGGTCGGCTATTCGATCATGGACTCGGTGCCGCGCAAACACTGCACCCTGGAACTCGGCGGAAACGGCGCCGCCGTCGTCCTCGCCGACTACGCCAGTGACGAGGACCTGGACTGGGCGGCAACCCGTATCGCCACCTTCTCCAACTACCAGGGCGGCCAGTCCTGCATTTCCGTCCAGCGAGTGATCGCCGACGCCTCCGTGTACGACCGGCTGGTGCCCCGCATCATCGCCGCTGTCGAGGCTCAGGTGACCGGGGACCCCTCAGACGAGGTGACCGACGTCGGCCCGCTCGTCAGCGAAGCCGCCGCCGAGCGCGTGGAGGCGTGGGTCGACGAGGCGGTCGCGGCGGGAGCCCGGCTGCTGACCGGCGGCAAACGCGACGGGGCCACGTACGCGCCGACCGTTCTCGCCGATGTGCCCACCGACGTCACCCTGTACTGCGAGGAGGTCTTCGGGCCCGTCCTCACCCTGCAGAAGGTGGACGGAGAGGCCGCCGCCTTCGCCGCCGTCAACGACTCCAAGTACGGCCTCCAGGCAGGGGTGTTCACCCACGACCTGCAGACCGCCTTCCGCGCGCACCGGGGGCTGGAGGTCGGCGGCGTGATCATCGGCGACGTCCCCTCGTATCGCGCTGACCAGATGCCGTACGGCGGAGTGAAGCAGTCCGGCGTCGGGCGCGAGGGCGTGAAGTTCGCGATGGAGGACTACACCTACGAGCGAGTCATGGTGCTGACCGGGCTCGACCTCTAGCCCAGAACTCAGCCTCAAGCCCACGACTCAGCCTCTAGCCCGCAACTCGGCCACAAGCCGACAACTCAGCTACCCCTGGCTTGTGACAATCGTTTTCATGTAGGCTCAACCCGTATCCCGGGATGAAGGGGCCCGGCACCGATGCCTTCCGGTGCCGGGCCCTCCGTGTGCGTCGACCTGGTCCGGACCCTCAACCGGAGAAGCCGACGCGCGCGAGCCGAACCCGGCCGCGCAGCCTGATGTGCAGGTCGTGAACCCCGGTGACGTGCGTCGTCACCGGCCCGGTCACGGTGGTGTAGTCGTACGGACCCGTTGTCGCCGGGATGTCCAGCCGCGCCAGCACTCGGCCGTCCGTCGGCCCCCGGCCATCCACCAGCGCCACCTCGACCGAACCCTCACCCGCCGCCTCGACGGAAACCACACCCGCACCGCCCCCGAAGTCGCAGGCCCGGAAGAGCAGTTCGGCCGCACCCGCGCCTGCACTCGCACCCGCACCCTCACTCCCGCCCGCCGGCGTCACCGCGTCCCCCGACACCTTCGTCCGGTCGACGATCTCTGCCCCCCGCTGCTCGTCGAAGTCGGCGGCGTTCAGGCCGAGTTCGAGGATCGGACGGGGAGGTGCGGGAGTGCCGTCGAGGTCGATCGTGCAGCGCAGGCGGATGTCCTCGCTGGACGCGCCCACGAGCACCTCGTACGCTCCCGGCTCCAGCCGCCACCTGCCGTGTGCCACATCCCAGAACTCGAAGGTGTGCAGCGGGAGTTCGAAGGCGAGCTCGGCGGAGGCGCCGGGGGCCAGGTGGACTCGGCGGTGCGCCGCCAGCTCCCGGCGCGGGCGCGGGACCGAGGGGTGCACAGCGCGCGTGTAGAGCTGGACGACCTCGTCGGCGCCCACTCCGCTCGTGTTCTTGACCGTGACGGAGGCCTTCAACGCGCCATCGCCCGGCTCGACTTGAAGGCCGTCGTAGACGAAGGACGCGTACGACAGGCCGTGGCCGAACGGGAAGAGCGGGGTGCCCTCGAAGTAGAGGTACGTCTGGCGGCTGCCGATCACGTCGTAGTCGAGGAGATCGGGGAGGTCCGCGTCGGAGGCGTACCACGTCTGTGGGAGGCGGCCGGCCGGGGAGACGTCGCCCGCCAGGACGCGGGCCAGGGCGGTGCCGGCTGCCTGGCCGCCGTGGGCCGTCCATAGCAAGGCACCGAGGCCTTCGGGATCCACCGTGTACGGGTAGGCGGAGACGAGGGCCAAGGCCGTGTTCGCGTTCGCGGCACGCGCGGCCCGCAGCAGCCGCTCTTGGTGCTCGGGGAGGCGGAGCGTCGTACGGTCCTCCGTCTCGCGGCCGTTGATGTGCGGGTCGTTGCCCGCGACCACGACCACCACGTCCGCCGTGGCGGCGGCCCGCGTCACCGCGTCCTCGCCGCGCTCCGTGACGATCACCTCGAACACCTCCGCGTCGCGCGGATCGTCGGCGGCAACCTTCACGCCTTCGGCGGCGACAGTGACGTACCGACCAGTCCCCAGGTGCTTCAGGAGGTGCCCGTTCGCGTGGGAATCACTGGGTTCCAGGGGTTCCAGGGGTTCCAGGCGGAATGTCTCCTGGACGATCCAGCCGCCGGGCTGGTCCGCCGACGCCCGTACGTAGCCGTCGTCGGCCACGGAGAGGTAGCGGCCGTCGGGGGCGCGGAGAGTGAGGACGCCGTCGCCCCAGTCGATCAGCGCGAGGTCCGTACCGGTGACGTCGGTGGTCAGCGGGGGCAGGTCGGTGCGGCCCGCGAGGAGGGCCGGGTCCAGCGCGCCCTCGGCGCCGCGGACTTCGTCGGTCACATCGTCGGCGAGGGGCACGCTCAGATACGTACCGGCCGAGGTCTTCAGGCGTACGCGGTCCACGCCCTCCGCGAAGTCGACGTGTTCGGCGCCGAAGCGCTCGTACAGGCCCTCCAGGGGTGTGGAACGGTGGATGAGCGTGCCGCTGTACCAGTCGAGCTTGCACTCGTCGGCGAGGAGGCCGACCACGGCGATGCGGGTGCCTTCGGCGAGGGGCAGCAGGTCGTCGTTCTTGAGGAGGACGATCGCCTGTTCCGCGGCCTCCTGGGCGAGGGCGCGGTGGGCCGGGGTGTCGAAGGCCTTCGTGTCCGCGTACGGGTCCAGGTGCGGGTCGAACTCGCCGAGCCGGAAGCGGACCGCGAGCTGGCGGCGGACCGCCGTATCGACGTCCGCCTCGGTCAACAGGCCCTGGTCCAGGGCGCCCTGGACGCGTTCGACGATCTTCGAGCTGTCCGTGCCGTGGTCAGTGAAGCTGTCCACGCCGGCGCGCAGGGCGGCGGCGGTCGCCTCCTCGTGGGTGTCGAAGTAGTGCTCGGAGTCGACCAGGTTGGAGGGCGCGCCCGCGTCCGAGCAGACCAGGAGGTCCTGGTCCGTCCAGGTGCGCAGGTGCTCGTTCAGATACGGCGATACGTGGTTGGGGCGGCCGTTGACCAGGTTGTACGCGGGCATCACGCCGGCCACCGTGCCCGCCTCGACGGCCGCGCGGAAGGCGCGCAGGTCGTACTCGTGCAGGACGCGGGGGCGGACGGACGACGAGGTGATGTCCCGCTGCGTCTCGTTGTTGTGCGCGAGCCAGTGCTTGAGGACGGGGGCCGTGCGCCAGTACGCGGGGTGGTCGCCGCGCAGGCCGCGGGTGTACGCCGTCGCGATCGCCGAGGTGAGCTTGGGGTCTTCGGAGTAGCCCTCCTCGTTGCGGCCCCAGAGGGGGTGGCGCAAGAGGTTGACCGTGGGGGCCCAGACGTTGAGGCCCACGCGGTCGTCGCGGGCGCGCATCGCGCGGGTTTCGGTGGAGACGGCCTCGCCTACGCGGCGTACGAGCTCCTCGTTCCAGGTCGCGCCGAGCCCCACCGCCTGCGGGAACACGGTGGCCGGGCCCATCCAGGCCACGCCGTGCAGCGCCTCCTGGCCGGTGCGGAACGCGGCGACGCCGAGTCGCTCCACGGCGGGCGCGAACTGGTGCAGCAGCGCGACGCGTTCGGCCACGGTGAGCCGCGACAGGAGATCGTCGACGCGCTTCGCGAACGGCAGCTGCGAGTCGCGGAAAGGCGGCGTTTGTGCGGTCACGCTGGCATCCCTTTGTGGAGGAGCGATGAAGAGCTTTCGAAGCGCTTCGATGCTCATTCGACCGGAGGGTGGGTGTCAAGACATCCCGCGGCAACATCTCCGCATCCTCTCGGGCCTTACAAGGCCCAGATCAGACAGGTTCAGTCCTTTGCGCCTCGGAGGAATGTTCGGAACGACTCTTGTGCACCCTTGGGTGTTCACTTAACCTCGCAGCAACATCGAAGCGCTTCGACTGGTCGAACAGGCCGCACCTGCGGTCACAGTTCCTCCGAGCTTCGCTTCAGCTCAGCCAGTTCCACTCAAGACACCACAGCCGACGACCTCTCCGCCGGGTGTCCTGCTGTGCGCCATGAAGGGTTGACGCAATGACGCCGAACACCTCCGCCCCCAGCCGGAGAAGCTTCCTCGCCTCCACGGCGGTCGCCGCCGCCGCGGTGGCCGGAGGCGTGCCGCTGCTGTCCGCCTGCGGCGGCTCGCAGGAGGGCCGCAAGGAAGGCACCACGTCCGGCAAGGACGCCGCGAAGCTCCTCCCGGCCTATGTGGCGTCGACCGTGGTGGCGCCCGACATCCCGGCGAAGAACGGCTCGGCGGCCGGTTTCACCAAGGCGATCCCCACGGCCGAGCTGAAGACGTCGGTGCCCAAGAAGATGGGCAGCGGCGGCAAGCTCACGATCCTGTCGCCGTTCTTCGGCACCCCGCCGAAGACCGACAACCCGTACTACAAGGCCATGAACGAGGCCATCGGCGTCGACGTCACCTGGCAGAACCAGGACGGCGTCACCTACGACCAGAAGCTCGGCGCGGTCCTCGCCGGCAACAACATCCCCGACGTGGTGACCGTGCCGGGCTGGAACATGATGGGCCGGATACCCAGCGCCATCAACGCCAAGTTCGCCGACCTCGGCCCGTATCTGTCCGGCGACAAGGTCAGGGACTACCCGAACCTCGCGGCCGTCCCCACCGAGGCCTGGCAGCGCGGCATCTTCGGCGGTCAGCTGCGGGCGATCCCGATGCCCGCCTCGTACGTCACGGACATCGCGCCCATGTACCGCAGGGACCTGTTCAAGGAGAAGGGCTACAGCCTCCCCACCAGCCCCGACGAGTTCCTGTCCTGGGCGAAGGAAGTGAACGACCCCAAGTCGAAGCTCTGGGCCTGCGACGACATGAAGTGGTCGGCGTTCAACATCTTCGGATGCCTGTCGGGCAGCGACAAGGCGCTGTGGTGGAACCTGCAGGACGGCAAGCTGATCAACCGCGTCGAGACCGAGCAGTACCTCGAAGCCCTGGAGTGGACGCGCAAGCTCTACGCGGCCAAGGTGGTCCACCCGGACGCGGTCAGCGGCAAGGACGGCGGCACCTCGGGCAACCGTTTCACCGCCGGCGAGGTGCTGGTCTACAACAACAACATCTCCGACTGGTGGGGCAAGACCGCCGAACAGGCCACCCAGAACCCGGACTTCGACATGGCCGCGTTCGACTACTTCGGCCCGGACGGCGGCGACCCGACGCTGTGGGCGGTCCAGCCCGCCAACATCTTCACCTTCATCAGCAAGAAGGCGACCGAGACGCAGATCAAGGACTTCCTGGCCCTCTGCAACTTCTGCGCCGCGCCGTACGGCACCAAGGAGTTCATGCTCACCGCGTACGGCGTCGAGGGCGTCGACTACGAGACCAAGAAGGGCCTGCCGGTCAAGACGACCCAGGGCGTCAACGAGGTCAACGGCGCCTACGACTACACCGGCAACCCCGCCCCGTACGTCGCCAACATCGACTTCCCCGAGGTCACCAAGGGCATGGTCGAGTGGCAGCAGCGGATGGGCGCCTTCACCAAGAAGTCCTCCTTCTTCGGCCTGTACGTCACCGAGCCCAACCGCTGGGCCAACCTCGCCGACGACTTCGAGCAGCTCGAGGACGACGTCGTGCGCGGCCGCAAGAAGATCAGCGATGTGCAGCAGGCCGTGTCCGACTGGAAGAAGAAGGGCGGCGACGACCTGCGCGACTGGTACAAGAAGCTGCTCGACGACAACGGGTCGGCGAACTGACCCGGGGCTGAGGCGAGGAGAAGACCGTGTCCCACAGCACGGTGCCCCGGTCCAGGGCCGAGGCGAAGACCCCCGCGGAGGATCCGGCGACGTCCGACGGCGCCGGACGCCGCTCCCGGTTCCGGCCGCGATCCCGGTCCGGGTCGCGGTCCCGGTCGCGCGAGGACAAGCACCGGGGGAAGCTGAGCCTCCGGCTCCGGTTCAAGCGCGACCGCACGCTGATCCTGATGACCCTGCCGGCGGTGCTGCTGATCCTGGTCTTCAACTACGTACCGATCCTCGGCAACGTGGTCGCCTTCCAGGACTACGACCCGTACCTCAGCGAGAACGGCTTCGTCGCCATCTTCCAGAGCCCCTGGATCGGCTTCGAGCAGTTCGAGCGGATCTTTGCGGACTCGGCCTTCTGGCACGCGGTGCAGAACACATTCGTGCTGTTCTTCCTGCAGTTGATCCTGTTCTTCCCGATCCCGATCCTGCTGGCGCTCCTCATCAACAGCGTGGTCAGGCCCCGGGTACGGGCGCTCGCCCAGGCGATCATGTACCTGCCGCACTTCTTCTCCTGGGTCCTCGTCGTCACCGTCTTCATGCAGATCTTCGGCGGCGCGGGCATCATCGCGCAGACCCTCCGCCAGCACGGCTACGAGGGCTTCGACCTGATGACCAACCCGGAGACCTTCAAGTACCTGGTCACGCTGGAGATGGTCTGGAAGGACGCGGGCTGGGGCATCATCGTCTTCCTCGCGGCACTGTCGTCCGTCTCCAACGACCTGTACGAGGCCGCCGCCATGGACGGCGCCGGACGCTGGCGGCGCATGTGGCACATCACGCTGCCCGCCCTGCGCCCGGTGATCGCTCTGCTGTTGGTGCTGCGCGTCGGTGACGCCCTCACCGTCGGCTTCGAGCAACTGCTGCTCCAACGGCAGGCGGTGGGCGTCGCCGCCTCCGATGTGCTCGACACCTACGTGTGGTGGAACGGCATCCGCAACCAGGACTTCAGCTATGCCGCCGCCGCAGGACTCGTCAAGGGCTTCGTCGGCCTGGCACTGGTGCTGACCGCCAACAAGGTCGCCCATCTCATGGGTGAGCAGGGGGTGTACAAGAAGTGAGCGCTGTCCTCGACAAGCCGGCCGACGAGAAGCCGGCGGCGAAGAAGCCGAGTCCCTGGGCGGCCCCTCCCCGCCCGGTCTGGGAGGAGGAGCCGGCCAAGGTCGGCCTTGCGGGCAAGGGTCTCGTCCTGAGCCTCGCCTGCCTGGCGATCCTCTTCCCGCTGTGGATCGTCATCGTCACCAGCCTCCAGTCGAAGAAGACCATCGACGAGGCCGGCGGACTGGTGGTGATCCCCAAGGGCATCACCTTCGTCGCCTACCAGGAACTCCTCAGCGGCGGCCAGGTCCAGCGCGCCGCACTGGTCAGCGTCGGAGTGACCCTGGTCGGCACGCTGTTCAGCATGGCCGTGTCGGTGCTGTGCGCATACGGCCTCTCGCGCAGCGGCTCGCTCGCCCACCGCGGGATCCTGATGACGCTGCTGGCGACCATGTTCTTCGGCGCGGGCCTGATCCCGACGTACCTGCTGGTGCAGGGGCTCGGGCTCACCGACACCTACCTCGCGCTGATCCTCCCCAGCGCGGTGAGCGTCTTCAACATCCTTGTCCTGCGGGCGTTCTTCATGGGCATCTCCCAGGAACTCATCGACAGCGCCCGCATCGACGGGGCCGGCGACTGGCGCATCCTGTGGACGATCGTGATGCCGCTGTCCCGTGCGGTGCTCGCGGTGATCGCGCTCTTCTACGCGGTGGGTTACTGGAGCGCCTGGTTCAACGCGTCGATCTATCTGACCGACCAGGACATGATGCCGTTGCAGAACGTCATGATTCAGCTGGTGCAGAAGCAGGAACGGCCGGTCGGTCTCTCCGCCCAGGTCAACACGGGTGAGCTGTCCGCTCTGGCTTTGCAGATGGCCGTGATGGTGCTGGCGCTTATTCCGGTGGCTGTGCTTTCGCCGTTTGTGCAGCGGCATTTCAAGAAGGGCATGTTGACCGGAGCGGTCAAAGGCTGACTCCGGTCAGCCCGCTTTCCTCCGGCTCCTGAACCCGCCGCGCCGAACCGCGGGGCGAGCCCGGAGCTGCCGGTCCGTTGTGAACTGCGGGCCGTTCGTGGCTGGTCGCGCCCGCGCGGCGGAGCCGCAAATTGACACAGCCCCGCGCCCCTGAAGGGGCGCGCCCCGAACCCCGACTTTGAACAGGGCGCCCCCCGCCCTTCACACCCCCAGAACGAGGTATGTCATGCGCACGCCCAGCCCCAGCAGACGCGTCGTCCTCGCCGGGACCGCCGCTGCCGCCGCGCTCTCCGCCGTCAGCCCCCTGGCACAGGCAGCCCCAGCCCCCGCCCCATCGCCGGCCGGCGCCCCCCGCTACCGCTGGCGCAACGTCGTCATCGGCGGTACCGGATTCATCACCGGCGTGCTGTTCCACCCCTCCGTGCGCGGGCTCGCCTACGCCCGTACCGACATCGGTGGCCCCTACCGCTGGGACGACCGGGCCGCCCGCTGGACGCCGCTCACCGATCACCTCGGCTGGGACGACTGGAACCTCCTCGGTGTGGAGGCGATGGCCGTCGACCCCAAGCACCCGAACCGGCTGTACCTCTCCCTCGGCACCTACGCCCAGCCCTGGGCCGGTAACGGAGCCGTCCTGCGCTCCGACGACCGCGGCGCCACCTGGTCCCGCACCGACCTGACCGTGAAGCTCGGCGCCAACGAGGACGGGCGCGGTACCGGCGAACGTCTCCTCGTCGACCCGCGCGACAGCGACACCCTGTGGCTGGGCACCCGGCACGACGGGTTGCTCAAGTCGACCGACCGGGGCGCCACTTGGGCAGCCGTGACCGACTTTCCGGCCAAGGCGAACGCCTCCGGGCAGGGCGTGACGTTCCTCGTCGCGGCCGGGCGGTCCGTCTACGCCGGCTGGGGTGACGGCGACGGCACGTCCGGCACGGCGAACCTGTACCGCACCGCCGACGGCACGACCTGGGAGGCCGTGCCCGGGCAACCCTCCGGCGCCTCGGTCAAGATCCCGATCCGGGCCGCGTACGACAGGCACACCCACGAGCTGTACGTGACGTACGCCGACGCACCCGGGCCCAACGGCCAGTCCGACGGCAGCGTGCACAAGCTGCGCACCGCCACCGGCAAGTGGACCGAGGTGACCCCCGTGCAGCCTGGCGGCACCACGGAAGACGGCTCGGCGGACAACTTCGCCTACGGCGGAGTCGCCGTCGACGCCCGCCGCCCGGGCACCGTCGTCGTGTCCACCAACAACCGCTGGGCGGCCATCGACACACTGTTCCGGACCACCGACGGCGGCCGTACCTGGACGTCCCTCAAGGACGCTGCCGTGTTCGACGTATCCGAGACTCCCTTCCTCAACTGGGGTGGTGACAAGCCGAAGTTCGGCTGGTGGATCCAGGCGCTCGCCCTGGACCCGTACGACTCGAAGCACATCGTGTACGGGACCGGGGCGACCGTCTACGGCACCCGCGACCTCAAGCGCTGGGCGCCACAGATCCGCGGCCTGGAGGAGACGTCCGTGCGTCAGCTGATCTCGCCCCCGGTCGGGGAGGCGCATCTGCTGAGCGGGCTCGGTGACATCGGCGTGATGTACCACGAGCGGCTCACGGCGTCTCCGTCGCGCGGCATGGCGGCGAACCCCGTGTTCGGGTCGGCGACGGGACTCGCGCAGGCCGCGGCCAAGCCGTCGTACGTCGTCCGGGCGGGCTTTGGTGACAACGGCAACGGCGCGTACTCGAACGACGGCGGCCGGACCTGGGCGCCCTTCAAGGCCCAGCCGGACATCGCCAAGGACGCACCGGGGCCGATCGCCACCAACGCCGACGGCAGCACGCTGTTGTGGTCCTTCGTGCACTGGGACGGCACGAAGTACGCAGTCCACCGCTCCACGGACAACGGCGCGACCTGGTCCGAGGTCTCCTCCTTCCCGAAGGGCGCCACGCCGGTCGCCGACCCGGCCGACCCGACGCTCTTCTACGCATACGACACCGACACAGGAACGCTATACGCCAGCACTGACAGTGGCCGTTCCTTCACGGCCCGTGCGAGCGGACTGCCGTCCGGGGACGCCCAGTTCAAGGTGGTGGCGGCCCCAGGACGCACCGGTGACCTGTGGGTTTCCGCGAAGGAGAACGGCCTCTTCCGGTCCACCGACGGCGGCGCCGCCTTCTCGAAGGTCGCGAGCTGCCGTTCCTCCCACTGCCTCGGCTTCGGCAAGGCAGCCCGCCGCGCCGACTACCCCGCGATCTACCAGGTCGGCGCGATCGAGGCGGGGTCCGTCACCGGCGTCCTCCGCTCCGACGACGGGGCCAGGACCTGGGTCCGTATCAACGACGACGCCCACCAGTGGGGCTGGATCGGCGAGACGATCACCGGCGACCCGCGCGTCCACGGCCGCGTCTACATCGCCACCAACGGACGCGGCATCCAGTACGGGGACCCGGCCTGATGCCCCCGCACCCGCACCCGCACCCGCACCAGAGGCCGAGCCTCGCCGACGCCACCCGCGGCCGCATCCTCTTCGGCGGCGACTACAACCCCGAGCAGTGGCCCGAGGAGACCTGGCACGAGGACGTACGCCTCATGAAGGCGGCCGGCGTCAACTCCGTCACCCTCGGCGTCTTCTCCTGGGCGAAGCTCGAACCCCGGCCCGAAGCAAGGGAGTTCGGCTGGCTCGACCGGCTGATGGACCTCATGCACGACAACGGCATCGGCGTCGTCCTCGCCACGCCCACCTCCTCACCCCCGCCCTGGATGGGCCGCCTGCACCCCGACACCCTGCCCCGCGACGAGGACGGCCGCACCGAGTGGTGGGGCGGCCGCCAGCACTTCTCGCACTCCAGCGCCACGTACCGCCGTTACGCCGCCGCCATCACCGAGGACCTGGCCGCCCGTTACGGCAGCCATCCCGCCCTCACGATGTGGCACATCAACAACGAGTACTGCACCTACGACTGGGGCGACGAGGCCGCCACCACCTTCCGCCGCTGGCTCCAGAACAAGTACGGCACGCTCGACGCCCTCAACACCGCCTGGGGAACGGCCTTCTGGAGCCAGGGCTACGGAGACTGGGACGAGGTCCTGCCACCCCGCCACGCCCACTACCTCAAGAACCCCACACAGGTACTGGACTTCAAGCGCTACACCTCCGACATGCTCCTGGAGTGCTACGTCGCCGAGCGCGACATCGTCCGCCGGCACACCCCCCACATCCCGGTCACCACCAACTTCATGCCGATGTGGGTCGGGCAGGACGCCTGGAGATGGGCCCAGGAGGAGGACCTCGTCTCCGTCGACATATACCCGGACCCTCGCGACCCCTTCGGCGCCCAGAACGGCGCCCTCATCCAGGACATGACGCGCTCCCAGGCCCGCGGCGGACCGTGGATGCTCATGGAACAGGCGGCCGGACCGGTCAACTGGCGGGGCGTCAACCACCCCAAGCCGCGCGGCATGAACCGCCTCTGGTCGCTCCAGGCCGTCGCCCGCGGCGCCGACGCCGTCTGCTACTTCCAGTGGCGGCAGTCCCGGCAGGGCGCGGAAAAGTTCCACTCCGGGATGGTCAGTCACGCGGGGGAGGAGGGACGCACCTACCAGGAGGTCAAACGGCTCGGCGCCGAACTCGCCGCGCTCGCCCCCGAAGTGACCGACAGCCGCATAAAGGCCGATGTCGCGATTCTGCACGAGTGGAACGCCTGGTGGGCGGGCGACCAGGACGGCCGCCTCTCCTCCGAGGTCGACTATCCGCAGGTCGTACGCGCCTGGCATCGCGCCCTGTGGGAGGCCCACCTCACCACCGACTTCGCCCACCCCGAGCACGACCTGTCCCCGTACAAGCTGGTCGTCGTCCCGCAGTTGTACCTGCTCACAGACGCCGCGATCGACAATCTCCTGTCGTACGTACGAGCCGGGGGCACCCTCGTCTGCGGATTCCTGACCGGAGTCGCGGACGAGGACGACCGGGTGCGCCCGGGCGGCATGGACGCGCGGCTGCGGGAACTCTTCGGCATTCGCACGCTGCACGAGTGGTGGCCGCTCGATGCCGAGGAGAGCGTCGAATGCGACGGTTTCCGCGGGACGTTGTGGTCCGAGGAGCTTGAGGCGGCGGGGGACGCCGAGCTGGTCGTCCCGTACAAGGGCGGCGAGTTGGACGGTCTACCGGCGCTGCTGCGCAAAGGGCGCGCCTGGTACGTCTCGACGCTGCCCGAACCGCCCGCGCTCCGCGACCTGTTGGCGGACGTGGCGGCCGGTGCGGGAGTCCGGCCGCCACTCGACGGCCTTCCCGCGCAGGTCGAGGCCGTACGCCGGGGCGAGCTGCTCTTCGTGTTCAACCACGGACGCGAGACGGTCACCGTGGAGGTGCCGGGCACCCACCGGGACCTCCTCACCGGCGAACAGGTCACCGGCCCCGTGGAGTTGGCGCGCTACGGAGCGGCGGTGCTCGCGCCGTGAACACCCGAACCCAGGACTTCATCCCGGCCGCGCGACCGTTCTCCCCGCGCGCCGGAGAAGACCGCGACCTCCTCCTGGAGGCGTGGTAGATCCACAGCATTTCCCCCCACCCATGGAAGGGACAGCCATGGCAACACGCACCCGCAGAAGGGTCGCCAAGGCCCTCATCGCCCCCGCACTCGCACTCGGCGCCACCATCGGCCTCGCCTCCGCGCCCGCCTCGGCCGCCGTCTGGAACTCCTGCGACCAGTGGGGCAACACCAGCCTCAACGGCTACACGCTCTACAACAACGTCTGGGGCTCCGGAGCCGGCAGCCAGTGCATGTGGGCCAACTCCGGCACCAACTGGGGCGCCTGGGCCAACCACCCCAACACCGGCGGCATCAAGTCCTACCCCAACTCCAAGAAGGTGATCAACAAGTCGATCACCTCGCTCCGCTCGCTCACCAGCAGCTACAACGTCACGGTCCCGTCCTCGGGCGCGTACAACTCCTCGTACGACATCTGGGACACCGACTACGACTACGAGATCATGCTCTGGGTGAACTACAACGGAGCCGTCGGCCCGATCGGCACCTCGCAGGGCAGCGTCACCCTCGGCGGCCACACCTGGAATGTCTACAAGGGCAGCAACGGATCCAACGAGGTGTTCTCGTTCCTGCGCACCTCGGACTCGAACTCCGGCAACGTCGACATGCTCCCGATCCTCAAGTGGATCAAGGACACCAAGGGCTGGATGGGCAACGAGACCATCGGTGACGTCCAGTTCGGCTACGAGATCACCTCGTCGTCCGGCGGTCTGGACTTCCGCACCAACAACCTGACCGTCAGCAGCAGTTGATCCAGGAGCAAGCCCAGACATAAGAGTGCGGCCGGTCCTCCCCAGGCCCGGCCGCACTCGTGTGTACGCGGCTACTCCGCTACGGGCAGCCGCGCACCGTCCCGCAGGAACAGCGGAATGCGGTCCAGCGGGGCGTCGACGGTCACGGCCGCGCCGCCCTCGTACGTCTCACCGGTCCACGCGTCGGTCCAGCGCGCGCCCGCCGGGAGATAGGCGGTACGGGCCGTCGCGCTCGCCGTCAGCACCGGCGCGACCAGCAGATCCGGGCCGAAGAGGTACGCGTCGTCCACCGACCAGGTCGCCTGGTCCTCGGGGAACTCGAGGAACAGCGGGCGCATCACCGGCAGCCCCTCCTCGTGAGCCGCACGCATCACATCCAGGACGTACGGCTTGAGGCGCTCACGCAGCCGCAGGTACTTCTCCATGATCGCGGCGGCCTTCTCGCCGTATGACCAGACCTCGTTCGGACCGCCGGTCATGGCCGGGCCGAGCGGCATGCCCGGGTCGCGGAAGCCGTGCAGACGCATCAGCGGGGACAGCGCGCCGAACTGGAACCAGCGGACCATGACCTCCTGGTACGCCGGATCGTCCGGGTCGCCGCCGTGGAAGCCGCCGATGTCGGTGTTCCACCAAGGGATGCCGGACAGCGCCGTGTTGAGGCCCGCCGCGATCTGGCGGCGCAGGGTCGCGAAGTCGGTGCCGATGTCGCCGGACCACAGGGCGGCGCCGTAACGCTGACTGCCCGCCCACGCCGAGCGGTTGAGGGTCACGACCTCGGTCTCGCCTGCGGCCACCATGCCCTCGTAGAAGGCACGGGCGTTCTCGCGCGGGTAGAGATTTCCGACCTCAAGCCCGGGGCCCGCCCAATAGCGCAGGTTCTCCTGGAAGCCCGGCTTGATCTCCGGCTCACAGGCGTCCAGCCAGAAGGACTGAATGCCGTACGGCGTGAGGTAGTTGTCGCGGACCTTCGACCACATGAAGTCGCGCGCTTCGGGATTCGTCGCGTCGTAGAAGGCGACCTGGACCGTGGAGGCGACCTCCTTGTCGGGCCAGTCGGCGTGCGCCATCGGGCCGTACTGCGTGCCGATGAAGTAGCCGCGCTGCTCCATGAGGTCGTGGTTCTCGGAGAGCGGGGACACCGACGGCCACACCGACACGACCAGCTTGACGCCGAGCTCGTCCAACTCCCGCACCATCGCCGCAGGATCGGGCCACTCGGCAGGGTCGAACTTCCACTCGCCCAGATGCGTCCAGTGGAAGAAGTCGCAGACGATGACGCCCAGGGGGAGCCCGCGGCGTTTGTACTCCCTTGCCACGGCGAGGAGTTCGTCCTGCGTGCGATAGCGCAGCTTGCACTGCCAGAAGCCCGCGGCCCACTCGGGCAGCATCGGCGTACGGCCGGTCACCGCGCTGTAGCGGCGCTGGGCGTCCGCCGGGTGGCCCGCCGTGATCCAGTAGTCGATCTGCCGCGCCGAGTCCGCCACCCAGCGCGTGCCGTTGCCCGCCAGCTCCACGCGGCCGATCGCCGGGCTGTTCCACAGCAGGGTGTAGCCGCGGCTGGAGGTGAGCACCGGGATGCTGACCTCGGCGTTGCGCTGCACGAGATCGAGGACGGCGCCCTTCTGGTCGAGCATCCCGTGCTGGTGCTGGCCGAGGCCGAACAGCTTCTCGCCCTCGTACGCGGAAAAGCGCTGCTCAAGGCGGTGGTAGCCGTTGCCGACGGGGGTGAAGAGGCGCGGACCCGGCCACCAGAAGTGGGCGCGCTCCTCGGTGAGGAGTTCCGAGCCGTCGTCGGTACGGGTGAAGCGCAGGAGGCCCTCGGCTGTGACCTCGACCGTGAGCGCGCCGACGGTCAGCAGACCGCGCCCGTCCTCGATCTTGACGCTCGCCTCGGTGGCGGGAGCCTCGTCGAGCAGCGCGCCCGGCAGACCCTCGACGACCGGGCCGCCGAGCCGCGCCCGGACCCGCACCGCGTCCGGGCCCCATGGCTCGACGCGTACGGTCTCCTGACGGCCGCTCCACTCCAGGGCGCCGTCGCGCTCGCGGAACGTGCCGACGGTGGGGGAGGACTGGGCGAGGCTGACCGTCCCTTGCTGGGGCTGGGTCTCGGCAGGCTGATTCACGTGGGCTGCTCCCTGCAGGAGTTAAGGCGGGGTGGGGGTGCCTTGCGAGGCCGTGACCGGGTGGTGCCTAGGACTTCGCGGGCGCCGGCCCCGTGCTGGCCCGTGTCGTCAACTCCGGTGCGATCAGGACGACTTCGTCGGTGCCGCGGCCGTCGAGCTTGGCGACCAGCAGTTCCACGGCGTTGCGTCCCATCTCCTGTGCGGGGATGGCGACGGAGGTCAGCCGCACCGATGCCTGCGTGGCGACCTGGTCCGGGCAGACAGCGACCACCGACACGTCCTCGGGGACGGCCCGGCCCTGCTGGCGCAGGAGCCCGAGCAGCGGCTCCACCGCGGACTCGTTCTGCACGACGAAGCCCGTGGTGCCCGGGCGCTCGTCGAAGATCCGCGCCAGGGTCACGGCCATCGCGTCGTACCCGCCCTCACAGGGCCGGTGCAGCAGCCGCAGCCCGAGCTCGCGGCTGCGGGAACGCAGTCCGTCGAGGGTGCGCTCGGCGAAGCCCGTGTGGCGCTCGTAGACCGCGGGCGCCTCGCCTATGACAGCGATGTCGCGATGCCCGAGCATGGCCAGATGCTCGACGCACAGGGCGCCCGTCGCACCGAAGTCGAGGTCGACGCAGGTCAGGCCGCTGGTGTCGGCGGGCAGTCCGATGAGGACAGAGGGCTGGTCGGTGCCGCGTAGCAACGGCAGCCGCTCGTCGTCGAGTTCGACGTCCATCAGGATCATCGCGTCGGCGAGACCGCTGCCGGTGACGCGGCGTACGGCGTCGGGGCCTTCCTCGCCGGTGAGCAGCAGCACGTCGTAACCGTGGGTGCGGGCGGTGGTCGCCACCGCGATGGCGATCTCCATCATCACGGGTACGTACATGTCCGTACGGAGCGGAACCATCAGCGCGATGATGTTGGAGCGGTTGCTTGCCAGCGCCCTGGCGCCCGCGTTGGGGTGGTAGCCGAGCTCCTGGATGCTTTGCTCGACTCGCTGCCGGGTGCCCACGGAGATGGATCGCTTGCCGCTGAGTACATAGCTCACCGTGCTGGCCGAGACTCCGGCGTGCTGGGCGACCTCGGCGAGGGTGACCATCCAGCTCTCCAAGGTGTGTGAAGCGCTTCGACAGCGCGGGTGTTGGTTGCTTTCGAGCGGGGGTGGCTCGACAGTAGCTTGGTGGACGCTACGTGTCCATACTTTGTCGAAGCGCTTCGACTCCGTCGGTTTCGCAGGGCGCCTACGGGGGTGGTTCGATGGGGTTTGCGGGCGTGTGCGGGTTGTGTTGGGCTGGTCGCGCAGTTCCCCGCGCCCCTGACGGGGCCCTGCGGCCCCGTAAAATCCTTGCGCGCCGCCCCAACGGGGCCGGCTCGGCCCAGCCTAAGGATCCCGCGGCAACCTTCCACCTGTCCGGTGGCGCCGACTGGCAGGACCAGTCCACCGACGAGATCATGGTGTGGCTCAACCGGCAGGACAAGCAAGGCCACCCTCAATCTCGACGACTTCACCCAGGCACTCGTACGGCACAAGTTGCTGGACATCGGCTGAAACCCGGGCTCTTACGGAGGAGCTCATCCGGCGGGGAGGTGCGCCAGGACTGGTGGCGTTGCCCGTAATCGGGTACATACGATCCAGTAGCACCGGCCAGTAACCAAACTGTTCCGAAGATCCCGACTCGCGGCGAGGTGAAGCCCCTCATGTCCGCACCAACCAAGAAGCCCGCCGTCACCGAACGCGAAGCGCGCCAGGTGGCGGAGGCCGCACGTGAGCAGGACTGGCGAAAGCCCAGCTTCGCCAAGGAGCTGTTCCTCGGCCGCTTCCGGCTCGATCTGATCCATCCGCACCCGATGCCCGCCGACGAGGACGCGCAGCGCGGCGAGGAGTTCCTCGCCAAACTGCGCGACTTCTGCGAGACGAAGATCGACGGGGCCCGGATCGAGCGCGAGGCGCAGATCCCGGACGAGACGATCAACGGGCTCAAGGAGCTCGGCGCTCTCGGCATGAAGATCGACACCAAGTACGGTGGCCTCGGCCTCACCCAGGTGTACTACAACAAGGCGCTCGCTCTGGTGGGTTCAGCGAACCCGGCGGTCGGCGCGCTGCTCTCCGCGCATCAGTCGATCGGCGTACCGCAGCCGCTGAAGCTCTTCGGCACTCAGGAGCAGAAGGACACCTTCCTGCCGCGCTGCGCCCGTACCGACATCTCGGCCTTCCTGCTGACCGAGCCGGACGTGGGCTCCGACCCGGCACGGCTCGCCACCACGGCGGTCCCGGACGGCGACTCGTACATCCTCGACGGCGTGAAGCTCTGGACGACCAACGGCGTCGTCGCGGACCTCCTCGTCGTCATGGCGCGGGTGCCGAAGTCCGAGGGCCACAAGGGCGGCATCACCGCCTTCGTCGTGGAGTCCGCCTCCGAGGGCGTCACCGTAGAGAACCGCAACGCCTTCATGGGCCTGCGCGGCCTGGAGAACGGCGTCACGCGCTTCCACCAGGTCCGCGTCCCGGCGGCCAACCGCATCGGCCCGGAGGGTGCGGGTCTCAAGATCGCGCTGACGACGCTGAACACCGGGCGGCTGTCCCTGCCCGCCATGTGCGTGGGCGCGGGCAAGTGGTGTCTGAAGATCGCCCGCGAATGGTCCGCCGCACGTGAGCAGTGGGGCAAGCCGGTGGCCTTCCATGAGGCCGTGGGCTCGAAGATCTCCTTCATCGCGGCGACGACCTTCGCCCTGGAGGCCGTACTCGACCTGTCCTCGCAGATGGCCGACGAGGACCGCAACGACATCCGTATCGAGGCGGCTCTCGCGAAGCTGTACGGCTCCGAGATGGCCTGGCTGATGGCCGACGAGCTGGTCCAGATCCGCGGCGGACGCGGCTTCGAGACCGCCGAGTCCCTCGCGGCCCGCGGCGAACGCGCAGTCCCGGCCGAGCAGATCCTGCGCGACCTGCGCATCAACCGCATCTTCGAGGGCTCGACCGAGATCATGCACCTGCTGATCGCACGCGAGGCCGTCGACGCCCATCTGAAGGTCGCGGGCGACCTCATCGACCCGGAGAAGACCCTCCAGGACAAGGCGAAGGCGGGCGCGAACGCCGGTGTGTTCTACGCCAAGTGGCTGCCCAAGCTGGTCGCGGGGCCCGGTCAACTCCCGCGCTCGTACGCGGACTTCCACCCGGAGGGCCACCTCGACCTGTCCGGTCACCTCCGTTACGTGGAGCGGTCGGCCCGCAAGCTGGCCCGGTCCACCTTCTACGCCATGTCGCGCTGGCAGGGCCGTATGGAGACCAAGCAGGGCTTCCTCGGCCGGATCGTCGACATCGGCGCCGAACTGTTCGCGATGAGCGCGGCCTGCGTACGCGCCGAGCACCTGCGCACCACCGGGGAGCACGGCCGCGAGGCCTACCAGCTCGCCGACGCCTTCTGCCGCCAGTCCCGTATCCGGGTCGAGGAACTCTTCGGCCGGCTGTGGAGCAACACCGACGACCTCGACCACAAGGTGGTCAAGGGCGTCCTCGGCGGTACGTACACCTGGCTGGAGGAGGGCGTCATCGACCCCTCCGGTGACGGCGCCTGGATCGCGGACGCGACTCCCGGGCCGGCGAAACGGGACAACGTCCACCGCCCCATTCGCTGACCTTTTCCCCAGGAGTGCACTGACGTCCCCGTGGTCATTCTGTTGCTTGCCGGGCCGAAGGCGAGCGACACAGAATCGACTTCGGGGACGTCGACGCCCCCCATCGGGCCGAGGGGGAATTCCAGTGGCCACTCTCGAGCGCATCACCGGCCGGATCATGCGAGCCGGCGAGGGACGCATGCTGCGCAGGCTGCAGCGCATCGCCGAACAGGTCAATTCCCTGGAAGAGGAATTCGAGGGGATGACCGACGACGAACTACGGGATCTAACCCCCGAGTTCAAAAAGCGCCACGCCGACGGCGAAAGCCTCGACGATCTGCTGCCCGAAGCCTTCGCCGCGATGCGCGAGGCCTCCCGGCGCACCCTCGGAATGCGTCATTTCGACGTACAGATCATGGGCGGCGCGGCACTCCACTTCGGCAATATCGCCGAAATGCACACCGGCGAGGGCAAGACCCTCGTCGCGACCCTGCCCGTCTATCTGAACGCCCTGACCGGCAAGGGCGTCCACCTCGTCACGGTGAACGACTACCTCGCCCAGCGCGACGCCGAGTGGATGGGCCGCGCCTACCGCTTCCTGGGTCTGACCGTCGGCGTCATCAAGACGCAGTCGACACCGGCCGAGCGGCGCGAGCAGTACGCCGGCGACATCACCTACGGAACCAACACCGAGTTCGGCTTCGACTACCTGCGCGACAACATGGCCTGGTCGCAGAAGGAACTCGTGCAGCGCGGCCATCACTTCGCGATCGTCGACGAGGCCGACTCGATCCTCATCGACGAGGCCCGTACGCCGCTGATCATCTCCGGTCCTGCCGATCAGGCCACGCATTGGTACGAGGCGTTCGCCAAGATGGTCACGCGGATGCGGGGCGTCGCCATCCAGGCGGAGAACTTCACCTCGCCGATGGACAAGGAACGCCTCGCCGAACTGCGGGCCACGCACGACTACGAGTACGACCCGAAGAAACGCACCGTGGCGATCCTGGACAGCGGCGTCGAGTACCTCCAGGACCAGCTCGGCATCGACAGCCTCTACGAGTCCGACCACACGCCCCTCATCGGCCACCTGAACAACGCCCTCAAGGCCAAGGAGCACTTCAAGAAGGACAAGGACTACGTCGTCATCGACGGCGAGGTCCTCATCGTCGACGAGCACACCGGCCGCATCCTCGCGGGCCGCCGCTACAACGAGGGCCTGCACCAGGCGATCGAGGCCAAGGAGGGTGTGACCGTCAAGGACGAGAACCAGACCCTTGCGACGATCACCCTGCAGAACTTCTTCCGGCTGTACGAGAAGCTCGCCGGGATGACCGGTACGGCGATGACCGAGGCCGCCGAGTTCCACCAGATCTACAAGCTGCACGTGGTGCCGATCCCCACGAACCGGCCGATGATCCGCGCGGACGACGCCGACCAGATCTACCGCACCGAGGACGCGAAATTCACGTCGATCGTCGACGACATCGCCGAACGGCACGCGAAGGGCCAGCCGATCCTCGTGGGCACCACCTCCGTCGAGAAGTCCGAGCTGCTGTCCGCACAGCTGAAGCGGCGGGGCATCCGGCACGAGGTGCTCAACGCCAAGAACCACCAGCGCGAGGCGCAGATCGTCGCCCAGGCCGGCCGCAAGGGCGCGGTCACCGTGGCCACGAACATGGCGGGCCGCGGCACCGACATCATGCTCGGCGGCAACCCCGAGGCGATGGCGCGTGCGGAACTGGACGGGCGAGGGCTCGATCCGGAGGAAAACCCCGAGGAGTACCAGGCCGCGCTCGACCGGATGACGGAGTCCGTCGGGGCCGAGCACGACGAGGTGATCGCCCTCGGCGGGCTCTATGTCCTCGGCACCGAACGCCACGAGTCGCGCCGTATCGACAACCAGCTGCGCGGACGCGCAGGCCGGCAGGGCGACCCCGGCGCCTCCCGCTTCTACCTCTCCCTGGAGGACGACCTGATGCGGCTGTTCCGCGCCCAGGTCGTCGACCGCGTCATGGCGATGGCGAACGTCCCCGAAGACGTCCCCATCGAGAACAAGATGGTCACGCGCGCCATCGCCTCCGCTCAGTCCCAGCTCGAGCAGCAGCACTTCGAGTCCCGCAAGGACGTCCTGAAGTTCGACGAGGTGCTCAACCGGCAGCGCACGCTGATCTACGAGGAACGCCGCCGGGTCCTCGCGGGCGAGAACCTGCGCGAGCAGATCATCCACTTCATGGACGACACCATCCGCGCGTACATCACGGAGGAGACCGCCGAGGGCTTCCCCGAGGAGTGGAACCTGGAGCGGCTGTGGGCTGCCTTCAAGCAGCTCTACCCGATCAAGGTCACCATCGAGGACGTGGAGGACGAGGCCGGCGGGCGCGCGAACCTCACCGCCGACGACCTGATCGAGACGATCACCGAGGACATCCACGCCCGCTACGAGGAACGCGAGGCCGAACTCGGCTCCGGCGCCCTCCGCGACCTGGAACGCCTCGTCGTCCTCTCGGTCCTCGACCGCAAGTGGCGCGAGCACCTCTACGAGATGGACTACCTCCGCGACGGCATCGGCCTGCGCTGGACGCTGGGCCGCGAGCCGATCATCGAGTACGAGCGCGAGGGCTACGACATGTACGCCGCGATGACGGAGGCCATCAAGGAGGAGTCCGTCGGCTACGTCTTCAACCTCGACGCCTCGGGCAAGGCCCGCGCCGGTCAGGAGACCCTGGAGGCCGGCCGGCGGGACGAAGACCTCCACTTCAGCGCGCCCACACTGGACACGGCGGAAGGCGTGGTCGAGGGGGACTTCAGCCGCTCGGACGCGGCACCGGCACCTGCCAAGTCCGCTGCTGCGGCGGCGGGTTCGGCTCCGAAGGAAGCGGTCACGGGCACGAAGGCGGCCCCGGCCCGGCGGCCCGCCAAGAAGTCGGCCAAGTCCGCCAAGTCCAACAGGTCGAAGAACCGCCGCCGGCGCAAGTAACGGCTCGCGCCGACGGCAGCGGCGGTCCCGCCCGGCTCAGCAGTAGCGGTAGTCGCCGCGCGAACCCCAGGTGCAGTCGTCGGCCTTGGCACCGCTGGGCTTGTAGAGATAGGCGGTGTCGCCGTCGTTGTTCCAGACGTACCAGCCACGGCCCCAGTACTTGTCGTACGCGTTGTTGGTGCCCTTGCCCGTGTGCACCTTCTTCGTCTTGCCGGCGCCGATCGTCACGTTGCCGAAGGTGTACGTGTAGCCCGTCTCGTCCTTGATCTTCCAGTTCTTCAGGTTGACGGCCGACGACGTCGAGTTCTTGATCCGCACCCACTCGGCGTTCAGGCTCGAGTTGGAGCCTCTGTCCGAGCCCGGGCTGTCGTAATAGACCTGGTAGATGAAGACGCGTCCGGCGGCCTGAGCCGGAGTGCTGAGAAACGTGCCGGTCAGAGCCACGGCGCCGATGAGCGCGGGCAGGGCAGCGCGTATCCGCATGGAGATCCCCCCTGGGTGTCGTCCAGTGTTCAGGGAGAAGAAGTATCACGCTTTCTTCACTTGAGCTTCACAAGTGCCGATATGGCTCTGTCCTGTGACACATGGAGGTAAGAGGCCTGCGAACGGGACGCCCTGTCCGGTCGGTAGCTCGATGCGGCCACAATGGAGGGATGAGTGACAGTCCAGCGCCCCTCGCTGATCCGCATCTTGTCTTCGATCCCGTGGCCTCGGACGGGCCCCGGGACGTGGTGATCCTGGGATCCACCGGGTCGATCGGTACGCAGGCCATCGACCTCGTGGAGCGCAACCCCGGCAGGTTCCGGGTGAGCGGGCTCTCCGCCGCGGGCGGGAGGATCGGGCTGTTGGCGGAGCAGGCGTGGCGGCTTCGGGTACGTACCGTCGCGGTCGCCCGCGAGGACGTCGTACCGGAGCTGCGAAAAGCCTTGAGCGAGCGGTACGGGAACGGGGAGCCGCTGCCCGAGATCCTCGCCGGAGCGGACGCGGCCACACAGCTCGCCGCCTCCGAGTGTCACACCGTGCTCAACGGCATCACCGGGTCGATCGGGCTCGCGCCCACCCTCGCCGCGCTGGAAGCGGGACGTACCCTCGCGCTCGCCAACAAGGAGTCGCTCATCGTCGGCGGCCCGCTGGTCAAGGCGCTCGCCAAGCCGGGGCAGATCATCCCGGTCGACTCCGAGCACGCGGCCCTGTTCCAGGCACTCGCCTCCGGCACCAGAGCGGACGTTCGCAAGCTCGTCGTCACCGCCTCCGGGGGCCCCTTCCGGGGACGTACGAAGGCGGAACTCGCCAACGTCACCCCGGCCGACGCCCTCGCGCATCCCACTTGGGCCATGGGTCCGGTCATCACCATCAACTCCGCGACCCTTGTCAACAAAGGGCTGGAAGTCATCGAGGCGCATCTCCTCTACGACATTCCCTTCGAGCGGATTGAGGTGGTCGTGCACCCTCAGTCGTATGTCCACTCGATGGTGGAGTTCACGGACGGATCGACGATCGCCCAGGCGACGCCCCCGGACATGCGCGGGCCGATCGCCATCGGGCTCGGCTGGCCCGAGCGCGTCCCCGACGCGGCGCCCGCCTTCGACTGGTCGAAGGCGTCGAGCTGGGAGTTCTTCCCGCTCGACAACGACGCGTTTCCGTCGGTCGGGCTGGCCCGCCATGTGGGGGAACTCGCGGGCACGGCCCCGGCCGTGTTCAATGCGGCGAACGAGGAGTGCGTGGACGCGTTCCTGAAGGGCGCCCTGCCCTTCAACGGGATCATGGACACCGTGACCAAGGTGGTCGAGGAGCACGGCACGCCCCGTAACGGACGTACGGGAACCTCACTCACCGTCGCGGACGTCCTCGAAGCGGAGACCTGGGCACGCGCCCGGGCCCGGGAACTCACGCAGACGCAGACCACGGCGCGACACACAGCGCAGACGACCACGGCGGAGGCCGGTGCATGACGACCCTGATGATGATCCTCGGCATAGTCGTCTTCGTGATCGGCCTGCTCTTCTCGATCGCCTGGCACGAACTGGGGCATCTCTCGACGGCCAAGCTCTTCGGCATCCGCGTACCGCAGTACATGGTCGGTTTCGGCCCGACCATCTTCTCGCGGAAGAAGGGTGAGACCGAGTACGGGGTCAAGGCGATCCCCTTCGGCGGCTATATCCGCATGATCGGCATGTTCCCGCCAGGGCCGGACGGCAGGCTCGAGGCCCGCTCCACCTCGCCGTGGCGCGGCATGGTCGAGGACGCCCGTGCGCAGTCCTTCGAGGAGCTGCTGCCCGGCGACGAGAAACGCCTCTTCTACACGCGCAAGCCCTGGAAGCGCGTGATCGTGATGTTCGCCGGCCCGTTCATGAACCTGATCCTGGCCGTCGTGATCTTCATGGGCGTGATGATGACCTTCGGCATCCAGACCCAGACGACCACGGTCGGCAAGGTCTCCGACTGCGTCATCCAGCAGAGCGAGAACCGCACCAAGTGCGAGAAGGGCGACCAGGCCGCTCCCGCGAAGGCCGCCGGCCTGGAAGCGGGCGACAAGATCATCGCGTTCAACGGCACACGCGTCGAGGACTGGTCCACCCTCCAGAACGACATCCGCGCCAACCCCGGCAAGGACGTCACGATCACCGTTGAGCGCGGGGGCGAGCGGCTCGACCTGAACACGCACCTGATCAGGAACCAGGTCAGCAAGTCGGACGGCGACGGCGGCTATGTCGAGGGCGAGTACGTGTACGCCGGCTTCCTCGGCTTCACGCCCGCATCCGGCATCGTCGAGCAGTCCTTCGGCCAGTCCGTGGACCGCATGGGCGACATGATGCAGAACGGCGTCGAGTCGCTGATCGCCCTCCCGTCCAAGGTCCCCGCCCTGTGGGACGCGGCGTTCGGCGACGGCCCGCGCGAGGACGACTCCCCGATGGGCGTGGTCGGCGCGGCCCGCGTGGGCGGCGAGGTCTTCACTCTCGACATCCCGCCGGAGAACCAGATCGCGATGATGCTGTTCCTCGTCGCGGGCTTCAACCTCTCCCTCTTCCTGTTCAACATGCTCCCGCTGCTGCCGCTCGACGGCGGACACATCGCGGGCGCCCTGTGGGAGTCCCTGCGACGGAATGTGGCGAAGGTGTTCAGGAGGCCCGACCCGGGTCCGTTCGACGTGGCGAAGCTGATGCCGGTGGCCTATGTGGTGGCCGGGATCTTCATCTGCTTCACGCTGCTGGTCCTGGTGGCAGACGTCGTTAACCCGGTACGTATCTCCTAGTAAGGCGGAGTTCGCGGCGACCGGGCATGCTTTGAGCCCGGTCGCCGTGTCATGTGGTGACTTGTGGCGGCCTGTGCGGGGGATGTGCTCCCGTGTTCGGGGGTGCCGTAATCTCGTTGGCTGGAGCCCGTCAGCTTTCGGGACCGACCGATCCTTACCTTGGGGTTGCACAGCAGATGACTGCGATTTCTCTCGGCATGCCGTCCGTTCCGATCAAGCTCGCCGAGCGCCGGAAGAGCCGGCAGATCCAGGTCGGGACCGTGGCCGTGGGCGGAGACGCACCCGTCTCGGTGCAGTCGATGACGACGACGCGTACGTCGGACATCGGGGCCACGTTGCAGCAGATCGCGGAGCTGACGGCGTCGGGCTGCCAGATCGTACGGGTGGCCTGTCCGACGCAGGATGACGCGGACGCGCTGGCGACCATCGCGCGCAAGTCGCAGATCCCGGTGATCGCGGACATTCATTTTCAGCCGAAGTACGTGTTCGCCGCGATCGAGGCGGGCTGTGCGGCGGTGCGGGTCAATCCCGGCAACATCAAGCAGTTCGACGACAAGGTCAAGGAGATCGCGCGGGCCGCCAAGGACCATGGCACGCCGATCCGGATCGGGGTCAACGCGGGCTCGCTGGATCGGCGGCTGCTGCAGAAGTACGGCAAGGCCACCCCCGAGGCACTCGTCGAATCGGCGCTGTGGGAGTGCTCGCTGTTCGAGGAGCACGACTTCCGGGACATCAAGATCTCGGTGAAGCACAACGACCCGGTGGTGATGGTCAACGCCTACCGGCAGCTGGCCGCCCAGTGCGACTACCCGCTGCACCTCGGCGTGACGGAGGCCGGGCCCGCATTCCAGGGCACCATCAAGTCGGCGGTCGCCTTCGGCGCGCTGCTGAGCGAGGGCATCGGCGACACCATCCGCGTCTCCCTGTCGGCGCCTCCGGCGGAGGAGGTCAAGGTCGGCAACCAGATTCTGGAGTCACTGGGCCTGCGGGAACGCGGCCTGGAGATCGTGTCCTGCCCGTCCTGCGGCCGGGCCCAGGTGGACGTCTACAAGCTGGCCGAGGAGGTCACGGCCGGTCTGGACGGCATGGAGGTCCCGCTGCGCGTCGCGGTCATGGGCTGCGTCGTGAACGGTCCTGGCGAGGCGAGGGAAGCGGACCTGGGTGTCGCCTCCGGCAACGGCAAGGGGCAGATCTTCGTCAAGGGCGAGGTCATCAAGACGGTGCCCGAGTCGAAGATCGTGGAGACCTTGATCGAGGAGGCGATGAAGATCGCCGAGCAGATGGAGGCGGACGGGGCCGCGTCCGGGGAGCCTTCGGTTTCGGTGGCGGGCTGACGGGGCGTACGGCACGGCCGCCCCGGACGCCACGGCCGGCACTCGCGTCTCCCAGGCTGTCCGGAGGGCTCCGGCATCGGGCGGCGGCGCCTATTTTCGCCAGGTACAGTGCGGGGAATCAGCAGATCCCAGGGTGAGGCCCCCGTACGTGTTGACGCAGACCACCACCAGGGTCCTCGAACCGAGTGACCTGGACGCCGCGCTCGCCGTCCTCGACCGTGAGCCCGTCGTGAACGCCTTCGTGACCTCCCGGGTGCAGATCGCGGGCCTCGACCCGTGGCGGCTCGGCGGCGAGATGTGGGGCTGGTACGAGGACGGCATGCTGACGTCCCTCTGCTACGCCGGCGCCAACCTGGTCCCGATCTGCGCCACTCCCCGAGCCGTACGCGCCTTCGCGGACCGGGCCCGTCGCGCGGGCCGCCGCTGCTCATCCATAGTCGGCCCGGCCGAGGCCACCGCCCAGCTGTGGCGGCTCCTCGAGCCGAACTGGGGGCCCGCCCGCGAGGTCCGCCCCCACCAGCCCCTGATGGTCACCGACCGGGTTCCCTCCGACATCGCCCCGGATCCGTACGTCCGCCGGATCCGCAAGGACGAGATGGAGACGATCATGCCCGCCTGCGTGGCCATGTTCACGGAGGAGGTCGGCATCTCGCCGCTCGCCGGTGACGGCGGGCTCCTGTACCAGGCCCGGGTTGCCGAACTCGTAGGCTCCGGGCGCTCGTTCGCCCGCCTCGGCCACGACGGCAGGGTCATCTTCAAGGCGGAGATCGGCGCCGCGACCTCACAGGCCTGCCAGATCCAGGGCGTCTGGGTCGCCCCCGAGTACCGAGGCCAAGGCCTCGCGGCCCCCGGCATGGCAGCCGTCCTCCGCTACGCCCTCGCAGACGTGGCCCCCGTAGCCAGCCTCTACGTCAACGACTTCAACACGGCAGCCCGACGCACCTACCAGAGGGTGGGCTTCCAGGAAATCGGCGCGTTCATGAGCGTGCTGTTCTGAGAGCTCGCGCCCCGCAGGGGCGCGGGGCTGTGACATATGCGGCTCCGCCGCGTGGGCGCGACCAGCCACAACGAACCCGCAGCCAACAAGACAACCCCGTCCCCGGCGCACCTCGGCAATACGCAAAGGTAGTCTCCCCGTCATGTTGCGCATCCCCGGCCAGGGTTCTCGTACGCCCGACGAAGTCGTCATCGGCCCGCTGGATCTGGCCGCGCGGATCGACGAGGCGCTCGGCGTGCAGGCCGTGGCCTTCGGGCTCGGCGCGGACGAGATCGCCGTACGGCGGCAGATCGTGCTGCGGCATCTCACCTACCCCGGCGCCCGCGCACTCGGCGCCACCACGCCCGACGGCCGCCTCGTCGGCTTCGTCTACGGCATGCCCAACGACCGCGCCCACTGGTGGTCCACCGTCGTCGAGCCCTATCTGCGCAGCCAGGGCCACGAGTCCTGGCTCGAGGATTCCTTCGTGATCACCGAGCTGCACGTCCACCCGCACTACCAGAACCGCGGCATCGGCCGCGCCCTGATCACCACCATCACGGACGGCGCCACCCAGCCCCGCTCGATCCTCTCGGCCATCGACACGGACAGCCCGGCCCGCGGCCTCTACCACTCACTCGGCTACGAGGACCTGGCCCGCAACGTCCTGTTCCCCAGCGCCCCGAAGCCGTACGCGGTGATGGGCGCCCACCTGCCCCTCCGCCGCAGGCGATAGGTGCCGGGACGCCAATCGATTTCCACCGCCCGGTACCGCCCGGCTAACCTCCTAGCCATCACCGTTATCCGGCAGGAGTTAAGAATCATGGCCCAGGTCCAGCGCATGTCCCGGTTGATGATCAAGACACTGCGCGACGACCCGGCGGACGCCGAGACGCTCAGCCACAAGCTGCTCGTCCGCGCCGGTTACGTACGCCGCACGTCAGCCGGTATCTGGACCTGGCTGCCGCTGGGCAAGAAGGTCCTCGAGAACGTCGCGCGTGTGGTGCGCGAGGAGATGGACGCCATCGGCGGCCAGGAAGTCCTGCTGCCCGCCCTGCTGCCGCGCGAGCCGTACGACGCGTCGGGGCGCTGGGACGAGTACGGCGATCTCCTCTTCCGCGTCAAGGACCGCAAGGGCGCCGACTATCTGCTGGGCCCCACGCACGAGGAGATCTTCACCCAGATCGTCAAGGACCAGTGCTCGTCCTACAAGGACCTGCCGGTGATCCTCTACCAGATCCAGACCAAGTACCGGGACGAGGCCCGCCCCCGCTCCGGAGTGCTGCGCGGCCGTGAGTTCCAGATGAAGGACTCGTACTCCTTCGACACCACGGACGAGGGCCTGGTCGAGTCGTACGCGCTGCACCGCGAGGCGTACCAGAAGATCTTCGCGCGCCTGGGCCTCGACTACCGCATCGTCTCTGCCGTCTCCGGAGCGATGGGCGGCTCGGCGTCGGAGGAGTTCCTCGCGCCCGCCGCGGCCGGCGAGGACACCTTCGTGGACTGCCCGGCCTGCGACTACGCGGCCAACACGGAGGCCGTCACCTTCGCGCTCGCGCCGGTCGAAGGCGTCGAGCACGGTCCGGTCGAGGAGCTGGACACCCCCGACACCCCGACCATCGAGACCCTCGCCGAGCACCTGGGTGTGACGGCGTCCGACACCCTCAAGAACCTCCTCGTCAAGGTCGACGGCGAGATCGTCGCGGTCGGCGTCCCTGGTAACCGCGAGGTCGACCTCGGAAAGCTGGGCGAGCATCTCGCCCCGGCGGTGGTGGAGTTGGTGACGGCCGAGGACTTCGTGGGCCGTGAGGATCTCGTACGCGGTTATGTGGGCCCGCAGGGTCTGGACAAGGTCCGCTACATCGCCGATCCGCGCGTGGCGCCCGGTACGGCCTGGATCACCGGCGCGAACAAGCCGGACAAGCACGCCCGCAACGTGGTCTGCGGCCGGGACTTCGAGGTCGACGACTACCTCGACGTGGTCGTCGTCGAGGAGGGCGACCCCTGCCCCGCCTGTGGCACCGGCCTCAAGATGGGCCGCGCCATCGAGATCGGTCACATCTTCCAGCTCGGCCGCAAGTACGCCGACACCTTCCAGCTCGATGTGCTCGGGCAGAACGGCAAGCCGGTTCGCGTGACGATGGGCTCGTACGGGATCGGTGTCTCGCGTGCGGTGGCGGCGCTGGCCGAGCAGTCGGCGGACGGGCAGGGGCTGTGCTGGCCTCGCGAGGTCGCCCCGGCTGACGTGCACGTCGTCGCCGCCGGCAAGGCCCTGCAGACCGAGCTCGCCCTCGATGTCTCGGAGAAGCTGGGTGCGGCGGGCGTACGCGTCCTGGTGGACGACCGGGCCGGCGTCTCGCCGGGCGTCAAGTTCACGGACGCCGAACTGATCGGCGTCCCCCAGATCTTGGTCGCCGGCCGCCGCTCCGCCGAGGGCGTCGTGGAACTCAAGGACCGCCGCACCGGGGAGCGCGAGGAGCTGACGGTGGCGGAGGCGGTGGCTCGCCTGACGGCGTAGCGGGGCCTGTGCACCGTGGGTGCGGCGGGTTTGTTTCGCCCCCGCCGCCCCTACCCATTCCCGTCCCCTGGGCTTCGCCCAGACCCACCAGGGGCTCCGCCCCTGGACCCCGCTGGGGCTGCCGCCCCAGACCCCGCATCGGCCTAGCGGCCTCGTCCTCAAACTCCCCCAGCTACCGCTGGGAGGTGCCCCCAGACGGGCTGATTGATGCGGGCCTGCGCTGACAAAGTTCGGCCGCGAAAATTCAACCCGTCCGGCGTTTGAGGACCGGGGGTCCGGGGGCTGGCCCCCGAACGGGTTCCGGGGCGCAGCTCCGAGCGGGTCCAGGGGCGCAGCCCATGGCCGGGGTCCGGGGCGGAGCCCCGTGGGGGGTCTGGGGCGGAGCCCCGTGGGGGGTCTGGGGCGCAGCCCCGTGGGGGGTCTGGGGGCGCAGCCCCCCAGCGGGGTCCAGGGGCGGAATCCCATGGTGGGGTTCGGGGCGGAGCCCCGAGGATGGGACGGGTAGGGGCGGCGGGGGCGAAACAAATCGCCGCGCCCCGCCCCTGGCGCTACGGCAGAAGCTGCTCCGTCCAGATGCACTTGCCATTGGAGAGGTGGCGCGTTCCCCAGCGTTGGGTGAGTGCGGCGATCAGCTGCAGGCCGCGGTTGCCTTCGTCGGTCTCCAGGGCGCGACGAATATGAGGGGTCGTCAGACTGCCGTCGGTGACCTCGCAGATGAGCGAGCGGCTGCGGATGAGGCGCAGCTGGGCCGGGCCTCTCGCATGACGGATGACATTGCCGAGGAGCTCGCTGGCTATCAGCTCTGTGGTCCAGATGAGCTCGTCCAGATGCCATTCGGTGAGCTGATGTCGTACGTGGTCGCGGGCTTGGCCTGCGGCGATCGGATCCTCGGGGAGTTCCCAGAACGCCACGTCCCCAGCGGCGAGAGCGTGGGTGCGAGCCACGAGTACCGCGGTGTCGTCGCTGGTCTGCTCCTTGGCAGGGACGAGGGCAGAAATGAGCGCGGTGCACAGCTGGTCGAGTTGCCGGGCGTCGGCATCCCGGTCGGCGGTCCTGGCGCCCAGACCGCGCCCATCGGGCATCTCGGCGTTGGTGAGCGTCTTGGCCAGATGGGCCATGCCGCTGTCTATGTCACGGGACGCGGACTCGACCAGGCCGTCGGTGTAGAGCACGATCAGGCTTCCTTCGGGCACCGTCAGCTCCACCGTCTCGAAGGGCGGCGTGGCCGCGCCGAGCGGCGGGTTCTGAGGCAGCTGCGGGAAGTTGACGGTGCCGTCGGGGTGGAGGAGGGCAGGCGGGGGGTGCCCGGCACGGACGATGGTGCACACCTGGTCGGCGGGGTCGTAGACCGCGTACAGGCAGGTGGCGTAAAAGTCATCGCCGAGGTCGCTGACCAGGTCATTCAGGTGGGAGAACAGCTCGTCGGGGGGTAGTTCCAGACCCACCAGAGTGTGTACCGCGGTGCGCAGGCGGCCCATGGTGGCGGCTTCGGACAGTCCGTGGCCCATGACGTCTCCGATGACGAGCGCGACTCGCTCGGCGGACAGGGGAATGACGTCGTACCAGTCGCCGCCGACCTCCAGGCCTTCGGTGGCCGGCACGTAGTGGGCTGCGGCGGTGACGGCGGGCAGGGAGGGCAGGACCGGCGGGAGCAGGCCGCGCTGCAGCTCCTGGGAGCGGGTGTGCTCGGCGTCGTACAGGCGGGCCCGTTCCAGGGCCTGGGCGATCAGCGCGCTGAGCGCGGTCAGCAGGGCCCGGTCCTCCTCGCTGAACCGGCGCGGCCGGGAGAAGGAGATGACCAGGCAACCGACGGGACGGCCGGAGGCGATCAGGGGCAGAAACGCCCAGGCGTTCTTCCCTCCCGAGAACGCGAGGTCGGCGAACTCCGGGTAGCGGTCGCGGAACTCCCGCCTGGAGAAGAGGTATTGCGGGGCGCCGTGGTGGACGGCGTCACTGACCGGGGTGTGCTCGGACAGGCTCATCCTCTCGGGAAAGTGGTCCAGGAATTCCTGGGAGTACCCGGCGCTTCCCGCCACCCGGAGGCTGTCGCCGTCCACGAGCTCGACGAACAGGCCGGTGGCGGAGACCAGGGGCAGGACCCGCTCGGCGACCGTATCGACGACGTCTCTCACGGTGACCGCCTCGGCCAGCGCCGCGTTGAGGCGGCCGATGTGCGTGGTGCGCCGGGCGGCGGCGCGCTGGGCTGCCGCATGCTGCTCGTCCGCCAGCCGCGTCTCGGTGACGTCGGTGAGGTACACCGTCACCCCGTCCGGCGAAGGGACCAGACGCAGGTGGTACCAACGCCCGTTCGCCGGCCACTGGACGTCGAAGCCGGTCGGGGCGCCGGTGGCGGCGGCCTGCCGGCAGCGGTCCTCCAGGCCGGGGACTTCGGTATCGGGTACGTCCCACAGGACGCGGCCGTACAGCTGCTGCGAGGGGCCGAGGAGGCGCTCGGCGTGCAGGTTGACGAACTCGATCCGCCAGTCGGTGTCCACCGTGAGGAAACCGTCGCTCATGTGCAGCAGGGAGTGGCCGACCGAGTCCAGCGCCGCCCGCTTCTGCGTCGTGTCCCACACGGTGCCCACGAAGTGAGCCGGCTCGCCGTCCTCGCCGAGGACGAGCTGGGCGCGGGCCTCTATCCAGACGACGCTGCCGTCCGGCCGGCACAGCCGGTACTCCGCCGCGTACTCGCCGCGCTGCCGGATGGCCCGCTCCACCGCGGCCACGACGCGCGGCAGGTCGTCCGGGTGGACGAGCTCCACAACGGTGTCGACCCGTCCGTCGAAGGACTCCGGGTCGATGCCGAGTATGGCCATCGTCGTCTCGTCGTAGACCACGTCGCCGGTACGGAGGTTCTGGTCCCAGGTACCGACGCGGACCGCCTCGCGTGCCTGCTGGAGCCGGGGCCCGGCCAGGTGTTCCACGTTCCACCAGGCGGGGTTGAGGCTGCCGGTGGTGGGGGCGGGATGTGCCAGACGCTCGCACACCCACCGTGCGAGCGCCTCGAGGAAGTCCCGCTGCGTGACCGAGGGAACCCCGGACACGGTCACGACCGAGAGCACTCCGAGCGAGCTGCCCTCCGCGGCGAGCAGCGGTACGGCCGCGATTCCGGTGCCGGCTGGAAGGGCGCGGGCCTGCGTGTCGGTCGTGGGCAGCCACACGAGCGCGCCGTCCCGCAGGGCCCGGATCGGTGCGGTCTCGTCCTGCCAGCCGAGGGTCTCCCACTGCTGGGCGAACTCCCGGGGCAGTCCGCCCGCGGCCGCCAGGTGCAACGGCCGGCTGTCACCGGGTATACGCAGATGCACCATGCCACCCAGCCCACCGAGATCAGCCACCGCGTGATGCAACGCAAGCTGCAACGCCTCTGCCTGGGTCTGCCCCTCGCCCGTGTTACTCAGTACGCGCATCCGGACGGCTTCCTGCGCCTCCACCGCCGCTGACGGCGGAGCCTGACCGAGCCGTTCGTTTCGGGCCATATGGATCCCATTCGCCGTCCGGCAGACGGGTGAATTTACACTACTACGCACTTAACGAATCGATTGGCGCATTTGCCCGTATCATCTCACCCGCGATGGCCGGGGAGGCCGCAGCCCGTCTGGGTTTGAGGACGAGGCCGCCAGGCCGAGGGGGGCGCGGCGAGTTGTTTCGCCCCCGCCGCCCCTACCCGTCCCATCCCGGGGTCAGCCCCGGGCCCCGCTGGGGGCTGCGCCCCCAGACCCCCTTCGGGGCTGCGCCCCGGACCCCGTTTCGGGGGCCAGCCCCCGAACCCCCGCTCCTCAAACTCCCCCAGCTACCGCTGGGGGGACCCCCAAGGGGCTGAATTTCAGCCCGTCCGGCGTTTGAGGACGAGGCCGCTAGGCCGATGCGGGGTCTGGGGCGGCAGCCCCAGCGGGGTCCAGGGGCGGAGCCCCTTGGTATGGGACGGGTAGGGGCGGCGGGGGGCGCCCCTACCAACGGCCACCCACCCCGCTACAACCACCCCGCGAACTCCAGCAACAGCTCCGCATCCTGCCCCCGCCCCACCCGTCGAGCCCGCACCCCCGACTCGACCGCCCGGAACAGCGTCCACCCCCGCAACCGCTCCTGGTCCACGTCCAGCGACTCCGCGAGGCGCTTGATCCGGCGACGGGTCGTCGCGGGCCCGGACGGCGAGGCGATCAGGTCCTCGACGCGATCGCGGACCAGGCGGGCCAGATCGAAGGCGCACTCGCCGACGACGGGATCGGGCCCCACGGCCAGCCAGGGACTGCGTTCACCGGCGAGCACCTTGCTCTGGCGGAACGTGCCGTGCAGCAGCCGCGCCTCCGGCGAAGCCGCCAGCAACTGCTCGCGCACCGCGAGCGCCGCGTCCACCAGCGGCAGCGCCTCCGCATCGGCGGACGCCCGCATCGCCTCGGCCTGCCGCCCCGTCCGCTCGGCCACGGTCTCGAAGGCGTGCCCGGCAGGCGGCTCGACCCACAGTCGCCGCAGCGTCCCGGCCGCTTCAAGCATGGACTTCGCCTCGGGCAGCGACCGTACGGACACATCGGGATGCAGCCGCTCCAGCAGCAGCACACCCCCGGCCCCGGAGGGAGTGGAAGGACTGGAGGAGGGACTGAGGGAACCGGGCGCCTCAAGGAGCCGTACCGCCCCCCGTCCATCCCAGTGCGCCAGCGCCGCCCGCTCGCTCTCCGGCCGCGCCCGCGGCGGCGCGAGCTTGAGGACGGCGGGGGTCCCGTCGGGCAGCCGCACGAGCACCACAAGACTGCTGCGCCCGCCGGGCACCTGCACCCGCTCCACGGCCAACTCGCGTACCGCGACAGCCTGTTGAGCCGTCTCGGGCAGCTTCTCCAGCCAGTCGTCACCGGTCGGCGCCGTCTCGCCGAGCGCCCGGACGAGCCGCTGCGGCGGTTCGAAAGCCATACGCGAGTGTTCCCTTCCGATGTGCTCGACGCGCTCGCCGTGCTCCGAGGTGCGTTACGTGCGGGGTGTCGACGGTGGCCCGGCCTGGGCGGCCCGCTCGGCGAGACCAGGGAAGGCTACGCTCCCGCCACGCCATCGCGCCGCCCGCACCGCAGCCTCCCGCAAGGCCTCGGCGGCATCACGCCGCCGCTCACCCCCGGCGGCCCGTACGACATCCGAGTACACCCCGGCCACCCGCTCCTCCAACTCGACGGCCAGCCGCACGGCCGCGTCCGAGTCGGTCACCGGGAACGGCAGCGCGTACGCGGCCGCCGCCGGTTCGGGCTTCCCGTCCAGGTCCCGCACGGCCCGCGCGAGCGCGTCACGCCGGGCCCGATGCGCGTCGTACGCCGCTTGAGCCTCAGCCTGCCGCTCCTCGCTGACCTTTCCGCCGACGACCCCGTACCCGTACACCGCGGCATGCTCGGCACGCAGCGCGGCCAGCACAGCCTTCAGCTCGGCCGAAGCCTCCGCATCCCCGGAATTCTGGGCCCCGCTCACTTCCCGCCCTCCGTCAACAAGTACACGTGCACCGCACCAGCCGCCGCCACCGAGGCCAGCAACCGCGCCAGCTCTCCCGGCACCTCCTCCAGCGCCTTCGTACGCCGGTCCGCCAACGCCCGCTCGGCCGAGGCGAGTTCGGCGAGGGCGTCCTCCTCCCGGGCCGGCACACTCGCGGCAGGAGCACTCGCCGAAGCAGCAGGAGACGAAGCAGCGGGAGACGAAGAGGCCGAGGCGCTTGGGGTGGCAGAGGCCCGCTTCCCGCCCCCGAACGCCTTCGCATGCCGTACGACCTCCGCCCGCAGCGGTGTCAGCCGCGACGCCAGCGCCGGATGCGCGGCGAGCACGGCCTCGTACCGCGCCGCGAGCCCCTCGCTGTCCCGTGCCGCACGCGCGCGTGCCCGATCGGCGGCGGAAGCGGCCTCCTTGGTGGTCTCGGAGGAGGAGTCGGAGGCGGAGCAGCCCGTGAGCAGCGCGGCGCCCGCACCGGCGGCTGAGGCGAGCAGGCTCCTTCGGCGCGGCCCCGAGGGCGAGCGCGACGGCGGGGTGAACGACAAGGCAGACGTCCTCGGCAGACTCGTACGAAAGGAAGGGCGGCGACCGGAGCTCCGGGTGGCTGGGCTGCCCGGATCAAGGTAACCCGCGGTGATGCCGGTGGACGGCAACACCCTTCTGGACCCGATACCCTTTGACCTGACACGCGACCTACCCACAACAGCACACGCGGCCGAGGAGTCACCCGGATGAGCACCACCCAGAGCGAGAGGCTGCGAGGACTGCTGGAACCGCTCGTCAGCTCCCAGGGACTCGATCTCGAGGAGATCGAAGTGGACTCGGTCGGACGTAAGCGTGTGCTGCGCGTCACCGTCGATTCCGACGAAGGTGCCGACCTCGACCAGATCGCCGATGTGAGCCGCGTGCTCTCGGCGAAGCTCGACGAGACGGACGCGATGGGCGCGGGCGAGTACACCCTCGAGGTGGGAACGCCCGGTGCGGAGCGCGAGCTCAGGGAACACCGTCACTACGTACGTGCCATCGGCCGGCTGGTGAAGTTCCAGCTGGCCGAAGGTGGCGAGGTGGTCGCCCGGATTCTGAAGGTGGACGACGAGGGTGTGGACCTCGAAGTGCCCGGTGTGAAGGGGCGCAAGGCCACCGCCAGAAGGCTCGCCTTCGAGGAGATCGCCAAGGCGCGCGTCCAGGTCGAGTTCAGCCGCAAGGACAAGAAGGAAGAGGAGGCGTAGCCGTGGACATCGACATGAGTGCCCTGCGGGGCTTGGTACGGGAGAAGGAGATCTCCTTCGACCTGCTGGTCGAAGCGATCGAATCGGCCCTCCTCATCGCGTATCACCGCACCGAGGGAAGCCGCCGCCACGCGCGCGTGGAGCTCAACCGCGAGAGCGGCCATGTGACCGTGTGGGCGAAGGAGGACCCCGAGGACCTCGAAGAGGGCCAGGAGCCCCGCGAGTTCGACGACACCCCGACCGGCTTTGGCCGCATCGCAGCCACCACCGCCAAGCAGGTCATCCTGCAGCGCCTGCGGGACGCCGAGGACGACGCGACGCTCGGCGAGTACGCGGGCCGCGAGGGCGACATCGTCACCGGCGTCGTCCAGCAGGGCCGCGACCCCAAGAACGTACTCGTGGACATCGGCAAGCTGGAGGCCATCCTGCCGGTGCAGGAGCAGGTGCCCGGTGAGACCTACCAGCACGGGATGCGGCTGAGGTCGTATGTGGTCCGGGTGGCGAAGGGGGTCCGCGGTCCCTCCGTGACCCTGTCGCGGACACATCCCAATCTGGTGAAGAAACTCTTCGCCCTCGAGGTGCCGGAGATCGCCGACGGGTCCGTCGAGATCGCCGCCATCGCCCGGGAGGCGGGCCACCGTACGAAGATCGCCGTCCGGTCCACCCGTTCGGGCCTGAACGCCAAGGGTGCCTGTATCGGGCCCATGGGCGGCCGTGTGCGCAATGTCATGGCCGAACTGAACGGCGAGAAGATCGACATCGTCGACTGGTCCGACGACCCGGCCGACATGGTCGCCAACGCGCTCTCCCCGGCCCGAGTCTCCAAAGTCGAGGTCGTGGACCTCGCGGCCCGCTCCGCGCGCGTGACGGTGCCGGACTATCAACTGTCCCTGGCCATCGGCAAGGAGGGGCAGAACGCCCGGCTCGCCGCCCGGCTGACGGGGTGGCGGATCGACATCCGTCCGGACACCGAACAGACCGCTGAGCAGACCGGTCAGCAGGCCGGCGACCAGGGCAGGGAATAGATCACGCCCCCAGGTCGCTGAGATCACGACAGTTTTATACGCGGCAACCGTTCGATTCTTGCCCCAAAGGGGTGAGGTCGGTGCGGGGAGGTAGACTTGATTGTGTCTGGCCGGACGCCAGCCCGAGCATGCCCTGAGCGCACGTGTGTGGGGTGCCGGGAGCGAGCGGCCAAGGACGATCTGCTGCGCATCGTGGCGATCGAGGGCGAGTGCGTCCCCGATCATCGCGGTACGCTGCCCGGCCGGGGTGCCTATGTTCACCCCGCCCTGGTCTGTCTTGACCTGGCGGTCCGCCGCCGGGCGTTCCCTCGGGCGCTGCGTGCCCAGGGACCGCTCGACACGGAGGCATTGCGCCTAGCTGTCGAGAAGACCGTTGCCGAGAAGGCAACACCGTAAGACGTGTCGCACGGAACCCCCGTGCGGCCCTGGTACCCCGCGAGTTGGAAGTAGGTCGAGATTGCGATGAGCACTCGATGAGCACGCGATGAGTACGCCCATGAAGTAGCGACGGTCCGGACGCAACCCGGACCTAAAAGGAGCGAAGTGGCTAAGGTCCGGGTATACGAACTCGCCAAGGAGTTCGGGGTTGAGAGCAAGGTCGTCATGGCCAAGCTCCAAGAACTCGGTGAATTTGTCCGTTCTGCGTCTTCGACGATCGAAGCGCCCGTAGTACGCAAACTGACTGACGCCCTCCAGCAGGGCAACGGCGGCGGCAAGCCCGCCCCGCGCAAGGCCGCGCCCGCCAAGCCGGCCTCCCCCTCTCCGGCGCAGGCCGCCCGTCCGGCTGCCCCGCGCCCGCCGGCCCCGAAGCCGGCTGCCGCGGAGAAGCCCGCGGCTCAGGCCGGTGGACCGGTCACTCCGGGGCCGCGTCCGACCCCGGGTCCCAAGCCGCCTGCGCCGAAGCCCGCTCCGGCGTCTCCGGCCCCTGCGGCGCCCGAGTTCACGGCGCCTCCGTCGGCTCCCGCGGCACCTGCGGCATCCTCGGGTCCCGCGGCTCCTTCGGGTCCGCGTCCGGGTGGCGCCCGTCCCGGTGCCCCGAAGCCGGGTGCCCGTCCGGGTCCCGCTCAGGGTGGCGGCCAGGGCCGTGGCGACCGCGGTGACCGTCAGGGCGCTCCGCGTCCCGGCGGCCAGGGCGGACGTCCGGGCGGCCGTCCGGCCGGCCCGCGTCCGGGCAACAACCCGTTCACCTCTGGTGGCTCCACCGGTATGGCGCGCCCGCAGGCGCCCCGTCCGGGTGGTGCCCCGCGCCCCGGTGGCGCCGGTGCTCCCGGTGGCGGTCCGCGTCCTCAGGGTGCGGGCCAGGACCGTGGTCCCCGTCCGCAGGGTGGTCCCGGTGGCGCTCCGCGTCCCGGTGGCGGCCCCGGCGGCAACCGTCCGACTCCGGGCGGCATGCCTCGTCCGCAGGGTGGTCCCGGTGGCGCTCCGCGTCCCGGCGGCGGCCCCGGCGGCAACCGTCCGAACCCCGGCATGATGCCGCAGCGTCCTGCTGCCGGTAGCCCGCGTCCCGGCGGCGGTGGCCCCGGTGGCCGCGGTCCTGGTGGCGGCGGTCGTCCCGGTGGCGGTGGCGGCGGTCGTCCCGGTGGCGGCGGCGGCTTCGCCGGTCGTCCCGGTGGCGGCGGTGGCGGTTTCGCCGGTCGTCCGGGTGGTCCCGGTGGCGGTGGCGGCGGTTTCGCCGGTCGTCCCGGTGGTCCCGGTGGCGGCGGTGGCCGTCCCGGCTTCGGCGGTCGTCCGGGTGGTCCCGGTGGCCGTGGTGGCACGCAGGGCGCCTTCGGTCGTCCCGGCGGTCCCGCGCGTCGTGGCCGTAAGTCGAAGCGGCAGAGGCGCCAGGAGTACGAGGCCATGCAGGCCCCGTCGGTCGGCGGCGTGATGCTGCCTCGCGGCAACGGACAGACCGTCCGCCTGTCGCGCGGTGCGTCCCTCACCGACTTCGCGGAGAAGATCAACGCCAATCCGGCGTCGCTCGTCGCCGTGATGATGAACCTCGGCGAGATGGTCACTGCCACGCAGTCCGTCTCCGACGAGACCCTCCAGCTGCTCGCCGGCGAGATGAACTACGTCGTCGAGATCGTCAGCCCGGAGGAGGAGGACCGCGAGCTGCTCGAGTCCTTCGACATCGAGTTCGGCGAGGACGAGGGCGGCGAGGAGTTCCTCGCGCCGCGTCCGCCGGTCGTGACCGTCATGGGTCACGTCGACCACGGTAAGACCCGACTGCTCGACACCATCCGCAAGACGAACGTCGTCGCGGGCGAGGCCGGCGGTATCACGCAGCACATCGGTGCGTACCAGGTCGCCACCCAGGTCAACGAAGAAGAGCGCAGGATCACCTTCATCGACACCCCGGGTCACGAGGCGTTCACCGCCATGCGTGCCCGTGGTGCCAAGTCGACCGACATCGCGATCCTCGTGGTGGCGGCCAACGACGGTGTGATGCCCCAGACGATCGAGGCGTTGAACCACGCCAAGGCGGCCGGTGTGCCGATCGTGGTCGCGGTCAACAAGATCGACGTCGAGGGTGCCGACCCGACCAAGGTGCGCGGTCAGCTGACCGAGTTCGGTCTGGTGGCCGAGGAGTTCGGCGGCGACACGATGTTCGTCGACATCTCCGCCAAGCAGGGCCTCAACATCGAGAGCCTGCTGGAGGCCGTGGTCCTCACCGCGGACGCCTCGCTCGACCTGCGGGCCAACCCGGAGCAGGACGCGCAGGGCATCGCGATCGAGTCCCACCTGGACCGTGGCCGCGGCGCTGTCGCGACCGTCCTCGTCCAGCGAGGCACCCTGCGGGTCGGCGACACCATGGTGGTCGGCGACGCGTACGGCCGTGTCCGCGCGATGCTCGACGACAAGGGCGAGAACGTGGAAGAGGCGGGTCCCTCGACCCCGGTCCTTGTCCTCGGTCTCACCAACGTCCCGGGCGCCGGCGACAACTTCCTCGTCGTCGACGAGGACCGTACGGCCCGTCAGATCGCTGAGAAGCGTGCCGCTCGTGAGCGGAACGCCAACTTCGCCCGCCGGGGTGTCCGGTTCTCCCTGGAGAACCTGGACGAGGCCCTCAAGGCCGGTCTGGTGCAGGAACTCAACCTCATCATCAAGGGCGACGCGTCCGGTTCGGTGGAGGCTCTCGAGTCCTCGCTGCTCCAGCTCGACGTCGGCGAAGAGGTCGACATCCGCATCCTGCACCGTGGTGTGGGTGCGGTCACCGAGTCGGACATCGACCTGGCGACCGGCTCCGACGCCATCGTCATCGGCTTCAACGTCCGCGCGGCCGGCCGTGCCTCGCAGATGGCGGAGCGCGAGGGCGTCGACGTCCGCTACTACTCGGTGATCTACCAGGCCATCGAGGAGATCGAGGCGGCCCTCAAGGGCATGCTCAAGCCGGAGTACGAAGAGGTCGAGCTCGGCACGGCGGAGATCCGCGAGGTCTTCCGCTCGTCCAAGCTGGGCAACATCGCCGGTGTGCTGGTCCGCTCCGGCGAGGTCAAGCGCAACACGAAGGCGCGGTTGCTGCGCGATGGCAAGGTCATCGCGGAGAACCTCAACATCTCCGGCCTGCGTCGCTTCAAGGACGACGTCACCGAGATTCGCGAAGGGTTCGAGGGCGGTATCAACCTCGGCAACTTCAACGACATCAAGGTCGACGACGTCATCGCGACGTACGAGATGCGCGAGAAGCCCCGCGGCTGACGCCTGCGGCGCGCTGAACTGGGTTGGCGCCACCCCCGCGGGATTCTTCCCGCGGGGGTGGCGCCGACCGGGGTTTTTCGCCCCCGCCGCCCTTACCCGTCCCATCCCTGGGGCTGCGCCCCAGATCCCACCCGGGGCTCTGCCCCGGACCCCGCTGGGGGTGCGCCCCCACACCCCCTTCGGGGCTGCGCCCCGGACCCCACTCGGGGCTCCGCCCTGGCCCCCGGCCATGGGCTGCGCCCCTGGGACCCGCTCGGGGCTCCGCCCCGGACCCCGTTCGGGGGCCAGCCCCCGGACCCCGGCTCCTCAATCGCCGGACGGGCTGATTTTCAGCCCGTCCGGCGATTGAGGACGAGGCCGTTCAGGCCGACGCGGGGTCTGGGGCGCAGCCCCAGCGGGGTCCAGGGGCGGAGCCCCTTGGTATGGGACGGGTAAGGGCGGCGGGGGCGAAAACCCCCTCGAGGCGCGGCAGCCTCCCGTTGTACCGTTCTCGACGTCCCTGCCAAGAGCTTGGCGGGTCATCTACCCCGTACCGGCGGGACATCCGGATACACAACATGTACGTGGGGACTCTGTCCTTCGACCTGCTCCTCGGCGACGTACGGTCGCTGAAGGAGAAGCGTTCCGTCGTCCGACCCATCGTGGCGGAGCTCCAGCGCAAGTTCGCGGTGAGCGTGGCGGAAGTGGGCGATCAGGATCTGTATCGCAGGGCCGAGATCGGCCTTGCGGTGGTTTCGGGAGACACGGGGCATCTGACGGACGTACTGGACCGGTGCGAGCGCATGGTCGCCGGCCGGCCGGAGGTGGAACTGCTGTCCGTACGACGGCGGCTGCACGGCGACGACGACTGACCGTGCACGACGATGGACCGTGTACGCCGTGCAAGACGATGGACCGTGCACGCCGTGCACGACGATGAATGTGCACGCGGACACTCGCGGGCACCCGCGGATACGCGGAACAGGCAAGAAAGAGGGAGACGGACCAGTGGCCGACAACGCGCGGGCGAAGAGGCTGGCGGACCTCATCCGAGAGGTGGTGGCCCAGAAGCTGCAGCGCGGGATCAAGGACCCGCGGCTCGGTTCCCACGTCACCATCACGGACACCCGGGTCACCGGGGATCTGCGGGAGGCGACCGTCTTCTACACGGTGTACGGGGACGATGAGGAGCGCGCGGCGGCGGCAGCCGGTCTGGAGAGCGCCAAGGGCGTGCTCCGCTCGGCCGTCGGGGCCGCGGCGGGCGTGAAGTTCACGCCGACGCTCAGCTTCGTGGCGGACGCCCTGCCGGACACCGCCAAGACCATCGAGGACCTGCTCGACAAGGCACGGGCCTCGGACGCGAAGGTACGCGAGGTCTCGGCCGGCGCCAGCTTCGCGGGTGACGCGGACCCCTACAAGAAGCCGGACGAGGAAGACGAGACTGCAGAGACGGACGGCGACGCCCCGGCATGACCCAGAACAACCGGACGCCCGACGGCCTGGTCATCGTCGACAAGCCGTCGGGCTTCACTTCGCACGACGTGGTCGCCAAGATGCGCGGGATCGCGAAGACCCGCCGCGTCGGACACGCGGGCACCCTCGACCCCATGGCGACGGGCGTGCTCGTACTCGGCGTCGAAAAGGCGACCAAGCTCCTCGGCCATCTCGCGTTGACCGAGAAGGAGTACTTGGGGACCATCCGGCTCGGGCAGACGTCCGTCACCGATGACGCCGAAGGCGACATCACGGCCTCCGCCGACGCCTCGGGGACCACCCGGGACGCCATCGACGCCGGGATCGCCAAGCTCACCGGCGACATCATGCAGGTGCCGTCCAAGGTCAGCGCCATCAAGATCGACGGGGTGCGCTCGTACAAGCGGGCCCGCGAGGGCGAGGACTTCGAGATCCCGGCCCGGCCGGTCACGGTCTCCTCGTTCTCCGTGTACGACGTCCGGGGCGCCGTCGCCGAGGACGGTACGCCCGTACTGGACCTGGTCGTCTCGGTGGTCTGCTCCTCGGGGACGTACATCCGCGCGCTGGCCCGCGATCTCGGCGCCGGCCTGGGTGTCGGCGGCCATCTCACGGCGCTGCGCCGTACCCGTGTCGGCCCTTACAAGCTGGACTCCGCGCGCACGCTCGATCAGCTCCAGGAGGAGCTGACTGTGATGCCCTTGGCGGAGGCGGCAGCGGCCGCGTTCCCGCGCTGGGACGTCGACGCGAAGCGGGCACGGCTGCTGACGAACGGGGTGCGGCTCGAGATTCCCGAGGTGTACGCGGGAGCCGGCGCCGTCGGGGTGTTCGATCACGAGGGGCGGGTTCTCGCGCTGGTGGAGGAGCAGAAGGGCAAGGCCAAGAGTCTGGCCGTCTTCGGCTGACCAGTGCTGACCAGTGCTGACCCGGGGCTGACCAGTGCTGATCGGGGCCGACCGGCGGGTGCGGCCCGTCACAGGCCCCATGCCGATGCTGGGCGAGCGGGTGCGGCATGGCACTCTTGGACCTGCGTATGAGAGACCTGCGTATGAGGCGATCGGTACGCAGCCAATACGGAAGCGGTTTCGACGAGGAGCGGTCACAGTGCAGCGCTGGCGTGGCTTGGAGGACATCCCTCAGGACTGGGGGCGCAGCGTCGTCACCATCGGCTCGTACGACGGCGTCCACCGCGGACACCAGCTGATCATCCGGCATGCCGTGGACCGGGCGCGCGAGCTGGGCGTTCCGTCCGTGGTCGTGACGTTCGACCCGCACCCGAGCGAGGTCGTGCGCCCCGGCAGCCATCCGCCTCTGCTCGCCCCGCACCACCGCCGAGCCGAGCTGATGGCGGACTTGGGCGTCGACGCGGTGCTCATCCTCCCCTTCACCACGGAGTTCTCGAAGCTCTCGCCCGCCGACTTCGTCGTCAAGGTCCTCGTCGACAAGCTGCACGCCAAGGCCGTCGTCGAGGGCCCGAACTTCCGCTTCGGCCACAAGGCCGCCGGGAACGTGGCGTTCCTGACCGAGCAGGGCAAGACGTACGACTTCGAAGTCGAGGTCGTCGACCTGTACGTGACCGGCGCGGCCGGCGGCGGCGAACCCTTCTCCTCCACCCTCACCCGGCGGCTCGTCGCCGAGGGCGATGTCGAGGGCGCGCACGAGATCCTCGGCCGCCCGCACCGCGTCGAGGGCGTCGTCGTACGCGGCGCCCAGCGCGGCCGTGAGCTGGGCTTCCCGACCGCCAACGTCGAGACGCTCCCGCACACCGCGATCCCCGCCGACGGCGTCTACGCCGGCTGGCTGCACACCCAGGGCGAGGCCATGCCCGCCGCGATCTCCGTCGGCACGAACCCGCAGTTCGAGGGCACGGAGCGGACCGTCGAGGCGTACGCCATCGACCGCGTCGGCCTCGACCTGTACGGCCTGCATGTCGCGGTCGACTTCCTGGCCTTCGTCCGCGGACAGGCCAAGTTCGACTCCCTCGAGGGCCTGCTGGAGACGATGGCCCAGGACGTGAAGCGCTGCCGGGAGCTGGTGGAGGCGTACGAGGGGGAGTAGGCGGCTGTTGTACGTGGCTGGGGGCGCCCGGTGCTGTCACCAGCACTGGGCGCCCCCGTCGACGTATCGACAAAGCCGGCTACTGCTGGACGGGCTCCACGGTCGCCGTCCGGACGACCGCTGCCCAGTGGCAGGCCACCTGGGTCCGGCCGTCTCCGGCCAGTACCGGCAGGTCCTGTTCGCGGCAGGCGTCCGCGACGGAGGCGCGCTCGGCCTCTCCGCTCGCCAGGATCTGGCAGCGGGCGTGGAAGCGGCAGCCGGAGGGGATGCGGGAGGGGTCCGGGGGTTCGCCGGTGAGAACGACCGGATCGCCGGGTGACTCCGGCAGGACGGACAACAGGGCCTGGGTGTACGGGTGTTGGGGTTCCGTGAGCACCTGCTCCACTGGTCCCGTCTCCACGATCCGGCCCAGGTACATCACCGCCACCCGGTCGGCGATGTTCCACGCGAGGCCCAGGTCGTGGGTCACCACGAGGGCGGACAGGCCGAGTTCGGTGCGCAGGTGCAGCAGGAGGGCCAGGATCTCGCCGCGTACGGAGGCGTCGAGGGAGGCTACCGGCTCGTCGGCGACGATGAGTTCGGGCTCCAGGACGAGGGCGCCCGCGATGACGACGCGCTGCCGTTGGCCGCCGGACAGTTCGTGCGGGTAGCGGAGGAAGAAGCGCTCGGGGGGACGCAGCCCGGCGCGGGAGAGGGCCTCGGCGACCGCGGCCCGCTCGTCAGCCGCGTACCCGTGGATACGCAGCCCTTCCGCCACCGCGTCGTACACCGTGTGCCGCGGGTTGAGCGAGCCGCTCGGATCCTGAAGGACCAGCTGAACGCGTCTGCGGTACGCCTTGAGGGCGCGCGAGGAGTAGCCGAGGGGCTTGCCCCCGAAGGCGATACGGCCCGCGGTCGGCCGGACGAGCCCCAGCAAGGAGCGTGCCAGCGTCGTCTTGCCGCAGCCGGACTCCCCGACCAGCGCGACGATTTCACCGGGCCGGATGTCGAGGTCGACGCCGTCGACGGCGCGGGCCTGGGCCGCGCCGTGGCGACCGGGGAAGGTGATGTGCAGACCTTCGGCGCTGAGGAGGGGTGCCGTCCCGGAGGGCGGGGGAGGAGTGGTGCTCGTCATGGCGTGCTGCTCCTCGCTTCTCCGACGGCATCTCCGGCGGGGCCTTCGATTGCATCTCCTACGGCTTCGCTTGCGGGTTCTCCGACGGCTTCGGCGGCGGCGGATGCGGTGCCTGCCTCGGTCTCGACCCTGGCCTCGGCCCCGGTCTCGACCCCGATCCTGAGCCCGACCTCGGCCCCGGCTCCGACCGACGTCGCGCCGACGCGTCCGTCTGCCCCGGCCGACCCCGGCACTCCCACGTGCACGCACGCCGCCCTGCGCGCCGGCGCCGCGTCACGCAGCGTCTGGTCCTCTGTCGCGCACCCGTCCAGAGCCACCGAGCAGCGCGGATGGAACGTACAACCGGACGGCAGCGCGGCCGGATCCGGCGGGTCGCCCGGCAACCCGCGCGGCGCGAAGCGCGAGGCCGGGTCGCCGATCCGGGGGAACGCCGCCGACAGAGACCGGGCGTACGGGTGGTGGGCCTGCTCGTAGACCGACCGCGCCGGGCCCTCCTCGACCACCCGGCCCGCGTACATCACCGCGAGCCGGTCGCAGGTGTCCGACAGGACCGCGAGGTCGTGGCTGATCATGATCAGGCCCAAGTCCTGGTCGGCGACGAGTTGTTCGATCAGGCGGAGGATCTGGGCCTGGATCATCACGTCGAGCGCCGTGGTCGGCTCGTCCGCGATGATCAGGCGGGGATCGCAGGCCAGCGCCATCGCGATCATGACGCGTTGGCGCTGGCCGCCCGACAGCTCGTGCGGGTACGCGGACGCGCGTGCCGCCGGAAGGCCCACGTGCTCCAGGAGTTCGCCGGCCTTCTTGCGGGCGCCCGCGGGCGTCGCCTTCTTGTGCAGCAGGATGGGCTCGGCGATCTGGTCGCCGACGCGGTGTACGGCATTGAGCGAGTGCATCGCGCCCTGGAACACGATCGAGGCACCGGCCCACCGTACCGCTCGTACGCGCCCCCACTTCATGCCCAGCACGTCCTCGCCGTCCAGCAGGATCTCCCCGGACACCCGCGTCCCGGACGGCAGCAGCCGCAGCAGCGCGAGCGCCAGCGTCGACTTGCCGCAGCCCGACTCACCCGCGAGGCCTAGCTTCTGGCCGGCGTCCACGGTGAGGTCTACCCCGCGCACGGCGGCGGCCCCACCCGCGTACGTCACTTCGAGGTCGCGTACCTCCAGGAGCCTCAACGGGCCACCCCCAGCCTGGGGTTGAGAACGGACTCGACCGCGCGCCCGCACAGCGTGAACGCGAGGGCGACGACGGCGATCGCGATACCCGGCGGGACGAGGTACCACCACTTCCCGGAACTGACCGCGCCCGCCTCCCGCGCGTCCTGGAGCAGCCCGCCCCAGGAGACCACCGTCGGATCGCCGAGCCCGAGGAATGCCAGCGTGGCCTCGGCGAGGATCGCGGAGGAGATGATCAGCGTCGTCTGGGCCAGCACCAGCGGCATGACGTTCGGCAGGACATGGCGGGACATGATGTGCCAGTGACCGCCGCCGAGCGCCTTGGCGCGTTCGATGTACGGCCGCGACTCCACGGCCAGGGTCTGCGCGCGCACCAGCCGGGCTGTGGTCGGCCAGGTCGTGACGCCGATCGCCAGGATGATCGTGCTGAGCGAACGGGACATCACGGTGGCGAGCGCGATCGCGAGCACCAGCGTCGGCATGACCAGGAACCAGTCCGTGATCCGCATCAGCGCGGTCGCGTACCAGCCCCGGAAGTGCCCGGCGGTGATCCCGATGAGTGCCCCGATCGCCACCGAAAGCACGGCCGCGAGCAGCCCCACGAGCAGCGAGACCCGCGAGCCCCAGACCACAAGACCGAGCAGACTGCGCCCGAACTGGTCCGTGCCCAGCGGGAATTCGGCACTCGGACTCTCCAGCGGCCCGCCCGGCGCATCCGTCACGCTCTGCACGTCGGAGCCGATGGTCAGCGGCGCGGTCAGCGCGACCAGCGCGAAGAGCACGAGGGCGGCCAGGCCGAAGAGACCGGCGCGGTGCGAACGGTACTGCTTCCAGAAGCGGGCCGCCGAGTGACGGCGGCGCTGCCGGGCGAGTGCGCGCGGACTCGCCTTCGCAGCCTGAGGCGGGGGAGTTGCTTCGGTTGTCATCGGCCCACCCGGGGGTCGAGCAGCGGATAGATCAGGTCGGCCAGCGTGTTCATCACGATCACCGCCGCCGCGAAGATGAAGAACAGCCCCTGGACCAGGGGAAGATCGGGCACGCTCAGCGCCTGGTAGAAGAGCCCGCCGAGGCCCGGCCAGGAGAAGACGGTCTCGACGAGGATCACACCCGCGACGGTCCGCCCGAGATTGACGAAGATCAGCGTCACGGTCGGCAGCATCGCGTTCGGCACGGCATGGCGACGGCGTACGAGATCGTCCCGAAGTCCCTTGGCCCGCGCGGTCGTCAGATAGTCGCTGCCCATCTCGTCCAGCAGCGCGGACCGTGTGACGAGCAGGGTCTGCCCGTACTCCACCGCGACCAGCGTGATCACCGGCAGGACCAGGTGATGGGCGACGTCGAGGACGTACGCGAAACCCTCCTCGCCGCCCGACTCCATGCCGCCGGTCGGGAAGAGACCCGGAATCGGGCCGATGCCCACCGAGAAGACGATGATGAGCAGCAGCCCCAGCCAGAACGACGGAATCGAGTAAAGGGTCAGCGCCAGACCGGTGTTGAGCCGGTCGCCGAGCCCGCCGTGGCGCCAGGCGGCACGCGTACCGAGGAAGACGCCGAGCGCCGTGTAGAGGACGAACGCCGTGCCGGTGAGCAGGAGCGTGTTCGGCAGCGCCTCGGTGATCTTGTCGATGACGGGTGCGTTGAACTGGTACGAGGTGCCGAGATCGCCGGTGAGCGCCTTGCCGCAGTACTCCGTGAACTGCTGCCACAGCGGCAGATCAAGGCCGAACTCCCGCCGGTAGGCGGCGAGTTGCTCGGCCGACACCCGGCGCCCGCCCGTCATGTACTTCACCGGGTCGCCGGGGATCAGCCGGAAGAGGAAGAAACTGGTGACGAGGACGGCGAGCAGCGAGACGGCCGCGCCGCCCACCTTGCCCGCCACATACCGCAGATACGCGGCTCTCGTGCGCGCCCGCGGCCCACGGACCGACGGCCCGGCCTCGACGGGGCCGTCGGTCTTCCCGGTCTTCCCGGCTTTCTCGACCAGCGAGGGTGTCGCTTCAGCGGTCATACGGTCATGGACTCTCACTCGGCTCACTCGGTGGAGGGGGGCACTCGGGTGCGCTTAGCGGCGGCACGGTGGCGCGGCGGCTATTCGCGGTCTTCGGCGGTCGCGCGGCGGCGCATCCCCAAGAACGAACCGACGCCCGCCAGGACCACGACCCCCGCGACGATGCCGATGACGACGCCCGCGGAGCTCGACTCCTCGGAGGCTTCGTCGACGGCGGCCGGAGTCGCCGACCACCAGCTCCAGTAGCCGTCCTGGCCGTAGATGTTCCCGGCGTCCCGGGGCATCGTCGTGATCGACTCGATCTGGTCGGTGCGATAGGCCTCGACCGCGTTCGGATACGCCATGACATTCATGTACCCGGTGTCATACAGCCGCGACTGCAACTGCTTGACGAGGTCCGCCCGTTTGGCCGCGTCGTACTCGGCGAGCTGCTTCCCGTACAGCTCGTCGTACCGCTTGTCGCAGATGAAGTTGTCCGTCGCGCCGGTGTCCTTGGGGGTCGCCGGGAGCGCGGCGCAGGTGTGGATGGACAGGACGAAGTCGGGGTCGGGGTTTACGGACCAGCCGTCGAAGGCGAGGTCGTACTCGCCGGCGAGCCATGGATCGGTCACGTTGTCCAGGCAGTTGAGGGTGACGCCGATACCGAGCTCGCCCCACCACTCCTGGAGGTACTTGCCAACTGCCTTGTCCTGGGGGTCGGTTGCGTGACACAGAATGCGGTAGTTGATCGGCTTGCCGTCCTTGCCGACCCGCTTGCCGCCGGCGTTCTTCTTGTAGCCCGCCTGGTCGAGGAGTTGGCTCGCCTTGTCAGGGTCGTACGACAGTTTCTGACCGTCCGTCGGCTTCCAGTGGTACGTCGAGAAACGCGGCGGGATATAGCCCTCGCCCTCCACCGCATAGCCCTGGAAGACCTTGTCGATGATGGTCTTGCGGTCCACGGCCATGAACAGGGCTTGCCGGACCTTCTGATCGAGCAGCGATTCGTGTCCGTCGCCGAACTTCTCGCCGTTCTTGGCCCGCGCGCCCGGATTGGTCGCGAGCGCGTAGAAACGGCGCCCGGGCGCGTCGTTGACCTTGATGTTCTCCTCGCCCTCGAGGGACGAGGCCTGCGCCGGCGTCAGGGCGGGCGCGCCCGCGACGAAGGAGACCTCGCCCTTGCGCAGGGCGGCGACGGCGGCGTCCTGGTCCTTGTAGTAACGGAAGACCAGCTCGTCGAACTTCGGAGCCCCACGCCAGAACGACGTATTGGCCTTCAGCCGTACGAAGCTGTCAGCGGCGTAGTCGGTGACGACGAACGGCCCGTTGCCGACGATGGGGTACGTCCTGTCGTTGTTGAACTTCGAGAAGTCGCCGACGTGCTCCCACACATGCTTGGGCACGATCGGCACGTCCAGCGCGGCCATCGTGGCCTGCGGCTTCTTCAGTTCGATGACGAGCTTGGTGGGGCTCGGGGCGGTGACCTTGCGGAAGTTCGCGACGAAGCTGCCGTTCGCGGTGGCCGCGCCGTCGTCGGTCATCATCTTGTTGAACGTCCACGCCGCGTCCTCGGCGGTGGCCTGCTTGCCGTCCGACCACTTGGAGTTCTCCCGGATCGTGTACGTCCAGGTGAGCTTGTCGGCGGACGGCTCCCACTTGGTGGCCAGACCCGGAATCGCGCGGTTGTCCTTCGGGTCGTAGTTGGTCAGGTACTCGTACATGAGCCGGTGAATGCTCGTACTGACCAGCCGCGTCGCCAGAAACGGGCTCAGCGAGTCGACACTCTGCGCCACGGCGACGGTGAGTACGTCTTTTCCGTCGTCGTCCGCCGCCTGGGCGCGCTGGGGTGCCGGGTTGAGAGGGGTGGTGAGGCCAGCGGTGAGGGTGAGTGCGGCGGTGGCCGCGGCCGCGAGGAGGCGACGAGGGCGGAGGGAGTGGAGGCAGCGGCGGGGAGTGCGCTTGGTCCTGTCGTACGGGGCGTATGTGTCCATGGCTCGCAGACCTCGCTGACCTAGCGTCATCACCGGGAGTTGGTGTGCGTGTTTATCAGCGAAGCTCGGAGTGCGTCAACGGCGGATACACCCCATGTGGCCTGCGGAAATAACAAGTTGAGGCCTATTTGACGACCATTGGTCCAGGCCGGTGAAGGGCGCCTGGTGGGGGCCTGGCGATGGGTCTCGGGGAGGGGGATCGGGGCTGGTGTGAGGGTGTTTCGGGGGTGGCGGGTGGGGTGCGTGTCCGGTCTTGTACGGGGGTCTGTGCGGGCGTACGCGAAGGGCCCGCGCCGTTGGGAAACGGGGCGGGCCCTTCGCGTGGAACTGGGCGGGTGGGGTTCGGCCGGATGGGTTACTGCGGGGGTTGGGGTGGTGGGGTTTGGCCCTGGTTCTGACCTTGGGCCTGGTTCGGGTTCTGGTTCTGGCCTTGGTCTGCCTGGGGTGGCTGGTTTGGCTGGAAGGGCTGACCCGGCTGGAACTGCTGGCCCGGGGCGGGGGGTTGGAAGGGGGCGCCCGGTTGGGGGTGTGCCGGGTGGCCGGGTGCGCCGGGCTGGCCGGGGTGAGGTTGTGCGTTCTGGCCGGGCTGCGGGAATCCGTAACCGCCGGGCTGGGGCTGAGGCGGTTGCCCAGGCTGGGGTTGTCCCGGCTGGGGTTGGGCTGCCTGGCCGGGCTGCGGGAATCCGTAACCGCCGGGCTCGGGCTGAGGCGGTTGCCCCGGCTGGGGTTGCGCGGTCTGGCCAGGCTGCGGGAATCCATAGCCGCCGGGCTGGGGCGGAGTGGGTCCGCCCGGGTGGGGCTGCCAACCCTGGGGTGCGGGTGCGCCGGGGTGGCCTGGCTGCGCGGGGGGTTGGGGGTGGACGCCGGGGTGGGCTCCTGGCTGGGGCTGGGCGCCCGGCTGGGCCCCTGGCTGAGGCTGGCCTCCGGGTTGAGGGCCGGCTTGGTGGCCGGGCTGCGGCTGCGCGCCTGGCTGAGGGCCGGGCTGCGGCTGCGCGCCGGGCTGCTGCGGGTACGGCTGACCGCCAGGCTGACCTGGGTGCTGTGGGTACGCCTGGCCCGGCTGACCCGCGTGGCCCGGCTGGGGCATGGGCGGCTGCTGGCCCTGTGCCGGGAACTGGCCGGGGGCGGGCTGGCCCGGCAGGGGCGGGGCGGCGACCGGCGGCGGGTTGCCGTCCGACGTCCACAGGCCCTGCGACTGCTGGTGCCGTGCGATGTCCTCGGCGACCAACGCCGAGAGGTTGAAGTACGCCTCACGCACCTTCGGCCGCATCATGTCGAGGTCGACCTCGGCACCGGCCGCCAGATGCTCGTCGAACGGCACGACGATCACGCCACGGCAGCGCGTCTCGAAGTGGCTGACGATGTCGTCCACCTTGATCATCTTGCCGGTCTCACGCACTCCGGAGATGACGGTGATGGACCGCGACACCAGGTCGGCGTACCCGTGCGCGGACAGCCAGTCCAGCGTCGTACTGGCGCTGCTCGCACCGTCCACGGAGGGCGTCGAGATGATGATGAGCTGGTCGGCGAGGTCGAGTACGCCGCGCATGGCGCTGTAGAGAAGGCCCGTACCGGAGTCGGTCAGGATGATCGGGTACTGCTTGCCGAGCACGTCGATCGCGCGCCGGTAGTCCTCGTCGTTGAACGTCGTTGAGACTGCCGGGTCGACATCGTTGGCGATGATCTCGAGCCCCGAGGCCGCCTGCGACGTGAACCGCCGGATGTCCATGTACGAGTTGAGGTACGGGATCGCCTGGACGAGGTCACGGATGGTGGCCCCGGTCTCGCGGCGCACGCGGCGGCCGAGCGTACCGGCGTCCGGGTTGGCGTCGATCGCGAGGATCTTGTCCTGCCGCTCGCTGGCGAGCGTGGAGCCCAGCGCGGTGGTCGTGGTCGTCTTGCCGACGCCGCCCTTGAGGCTGATGACGGCGATGCGGTAGCAGGACAGCACCGGCGTCCGGATGAGCTCGAGCTTCCGCTGCCGCTCGGCCTCCTCCTTCTTGCCCCCGATCTTGAACCGTGACGACGCGGCCGCCGTACGCCCGCTCTTCGCCTTCTGCTTCTTGTTGTTGAGCAGCCGGTCCGACGACAGCTCCACGGCCGCCGTGTACCCGAGCGGCGCCCCTGGGTTCGTGGGCTGCCGCTGATCATGCTGCACGGCCTGCGGCCAGGCGGCCCCGGCCCGGGGGTCGACGGGCGGCTGCCCGCCCGGCTGCCCCTGCTGGCCTGGCTGGGGCATGGGCGGCTGCTGCCCCTGCGGGTGCGGATGCGGATGCGGTACGCCGGCCTGGTGCTGGTCCGCCCCGGCCTGCGGGTTCGGCTGTTGCGGGAGAGGCTGGCCGCCCTGCGGCGGGTACGGCTGGCCGGGGTGGGGCTGAGCGTGGGGCGGCGGGGGCGCGCCCTGCGGCATCGGCGCGGAGGTCCCGGCACCGGGCTGACCGGGTGCCTGTCCCTGCTGATCGGGTGCCTGGGGGAACCCGTAACCTCCCTGCTGCGCAGGCGAGTTGGGCGCAGCAGGGTTGGGCGCGCCGGGTGTGCCCGGCTGCGGGAATCCGTACCCGGCCTGGGGGCTGGGTGCCTGTGGCGGCTGGGCCTGTGGCTGTGCGGCGGAGGGCGGTTGAGCAGCGGCCTGCCCCGGTACCGAAGCTGGGGGCTGACCGGCGCCTTGCGCTTGCTGCCCGGGCGCGGGCGGCTGTGGGAAGCCGTAACCGCCCGGCTGGGCAGGCGAGTTGGTGTCGCTTGCGGGCGTGCCGGGTTGCGGGAGTCCGCCGAGGGGCTGGCCCGGTGTGCCAGGAGTGGCGCTCCCCGGCGGCGGGAATCCGTACCCGGCCTGAGGGCTGGGTGCCTGCGGCGGCTGCGCCTGCGGTTGTGCGCCGGCGGGCGGTTGAGCAGCGGCCTGCCCTGGCGCCGGAGCCGAAGGCTGACCGGCACCCTGCGCCTGCTGTCCAGGCGCGGGCGGCTGTGGGAAGCCGTAACCGCCCGGCTGGGCAGGCGAGATGGCGTCGCTTGCGGGCGTGCCGGGTTGCGGGAGACCGCCGACAGGCTGGCCGGGCGTGCCCGGAGCCGGATTCCCCGGCTGCGGGAACCCATAACTCCCAGCCTGTCCAGACGTGTTGGGCGCACCCTGCCCCGGAATGTTCGGGTTCTGGGGAGCGGGGCCGGCGCCCGGTCGCGGGAACCCGTAGCCACCCTGAGCCGGGGGCTGGCCGGGGCTCTCCTGCGGAGCCGTCGTCGCCGCACCCGGCTGCGGGAATCCGTAACCACCTTGGGCGGCCGGAGGCGCAGTCGGGCTCCCGGCCTGTGGGAAGCCGGGGCTGCCTTGCGGTGCCGCCGGAGTCGTACCCGGGCTGCCGCCCTGCGGACCCGGAGCCTTACCAGGCGGCGTACCGAACTGCGGGAAGCCCTGGCCCGCCGGCTGTCCAGGAGCCGAAGCAGCCCCGGATCCGTCGGCGTTCGGCGCCGAAGGCGCGGAGTCGGCGGCCGGAGCGGACGCCGACACCGCCTCCGCACGCTGACCCGGCACGGCAGGCGTACCCGGCGTAGCAGGCCAAGCCGGAGGCGCAGGCTGCGGTGCCTGCGGCTGGAACGGCTGCCCCTGCGGCGGAACCGGCGGCTGCGCCGGGCTCCCCGCCTGTCCGCCGCCTTCGACCTGGCTGTCGCTCTCTGCGGACGCGGGCCACTGCGCCGCCGTAGCGGGCGCGGCAGGCTGATAGGCGGGCGGCAACGGCGGAAGCCCGCCCTGCGGCAACGGCGGCGGAGCCCACGCCGGAGGCGCATCCTGCACGGCATCGCCGGCACCCGCCGAACCAAGCCCCGGCACTACGTCCTGCGGCTCCGCGTCCTGAGGCTCCTGAGGCCCCGCATCACGAGGCCCCGCATCCTGAGGTTCCGCGTCCGCAGGCTCACTTTGCCCTGGCGGAGCGTCCTCCGGCTCGGCATCGTCCCTCGGCCGGGCATCCTCGGGCTCTGCGTCCTGGGGCTCCAAGTCCCCAGTAGGAACTGCGTCGTTGACGTCGTCGTCCTCGGCCTGATCCTCGCCCCCGGCCTCGGTAACCTCACCGGAACTCTCGGAAACGACATCGACCCGGGGGAGATCGACAACGTCCGCGGACTCATCCGCGACGTCACCTTCGTCCTCCGCCTCACCGGACCCCTCAACCGCCCGCTCCGAGGACGCCCCCGCGTCGCCCCCCTCGACCTCTTCCTCTTCGTCTACGCCATCGACGCCACCGTCAACGTCACTAGACCCACTCCCGAACACCACCTCATCAGCATCCGAAGCATCCGAGTCGTCACCGACTTCCGCGTCGGCGTCGGCGTCAGTGACTTCCTCGACCTCACCAGAGCCGACGGAGTCGTCCTCCTCCTCAAGCCCAGCGCTCTCCTCAGCCGAAGCCGAACCGACGGATTCATCGACAGCCGACTCGTCACCAGCCGACTCGTCACCAGCCGACTCATCGACAGGCGGCTCGTCGACCGCCGGCTCCGCGGCAGCAACCGACTCCTCGGCAGTCGCCGAACCGTCGCCACTCTCCGCGCCCGCGCCCTCGGCCTCCGCCCCCGCGGCCCGCTCCTGAATCTCCCTCTTAAGAGCGACAGAGGAGATCCGCATGGTGGCGCCACTCTCCAGATCGCCGTTCGCCGCGTCCTCCTCCTCGCCCCCGTCAGGAGCGTCGGCAACGGGAGCCGGAGGCGGAGACGCAGCCCAAGGAGACTGAAAACCGCCCCCTACAGGCAGGTTGGGCAGAGCGGCAGGACTACCGGCGTCAGCGGCAGGCGCGCCGGCCGAGGCATCGGACGTACGCCACGCCGGCTCGAAGCCATTCCCCACAGGCAACTTGGGCACAGCCGTTGGCCCACCGACAGCCGACGAACCCTCGGGACCGGAAGCGCCCTCCGCAGCCGCGGAACCTTCGGCGGAGTCAGGAGAAACCGGCGAGACCGGAGAAACCGGCGATACTGGAGAAATCGGCGAAGGAGACGCCTCCTCCGAACTACCCGACGCATTCTGCGTATACCAGGCAGGCGGCGCGTAATCGATGGTGAACTCGCCCGTCGTCTCGACGGCGGACTCGGCGTCGGACTGGTCATCGCCGGGTGTGGCCCAGCCCCCGCGGATCCCGTCCCGATCGCTGTTCACAATTCCTCCTGGTGTGGTCGAGCACCGTCATGCCGTACTGGGGCGACCGTTCTCGTCGTCCGAGGCGGCCTGATCCGCCCGGCTCTCCCCCTGTGACGCGGCCGACCCGCCCACGGGTTCTGCTGCCGCACCCCACCCAGCCTAATCACCACAACAACCCCCTCGGCAGGCCCGCCCGCCCCTCGGCAACTACCCACTACGTCACACTCCGCCTCAGAAGTGACATACGCGATTGGCCAAACAGCGAACATCCGCGCAAAAGGCGAACATCGAGCCCCCCCGTAACCCGCGTTCAAATCACCCGAGTCCGTTCAAAGGTTCGCAAATCCGAACCCTCAATCCATCCTTCGTGGCGTACCCAACAATCCGGTCTCGGCGTCAGTCGGCTGCGTCATCACGTACTGCCGGTCACGATCGCTGCACCAGAGGGTGAGGCCGTCCGAGAGGCCGGGCAAGGACTCCACCTCCGCTCGCGGCAGCGCCATTGTGCGGCCGAGCTCCGCCGCCTCGTCCGGCGAGACTCTCTGCACGCCGACGAGGTGCGCCTGCCGCACGAGCCGCGGAGCCACCGGGCTGAGGTACGGCAGCAGGGTCAGCACCGACTGCCAGGGCCCGGAGACGACCCGGCCGCGCGGCGGCCGCATACCGCAGTCCCGGACCACCAGTACGGGCGTACCGGCCGAGGTGCCCTGCGGCGGCACCCGCCCGACGTCGTACACGGCCAACCCGTTCTGCCCGCCGCCCATGGCGTGCACCATCTGTATCCAGGCCTGCGGCCGCCCCGTCTCCACGGCCACCCGTGCACCCGTCGCCGCCGCCCTGAGCGCGATGACCTGTACGGTCCACAGCCCACCGATGAGGACGACGTCGTACGGAGTCGGCCGGTTGAGCCCCAGCACCGAGGGGCGCCCCTCCGCGTCCACGCCGACGACGACACCGTCGTCACCGATGGGGAGGGCGAGGGCGTCCAACTGGTCGACGGGCAGCGAGTGCCGAGCATGCCGCGGACCGATCAACCCCAAGCCGCTGCGCAGCAGTTCGCGCGCCCGCTCGGGGACGGAGGGCTGCGGCTGGACGCGACCGGTGGCCGCCTGTCCCACGCGTGTGGGCATCGACGTCATCGGGCACCTCCGAGGGGCAGAGTGGCGAGCATGCCGGGTACTTGCTCCCGGTCGAGGCGGGCGAGCCCCGTGCCCGTGTGCCGGGCCGCTCCCTGCAACGCGCGCCGGGCGGCGACGAGTTCCTCGTCACTGCGTCCCGTCACCCGCAGATGCCCGCTCATGGAGACCTCCTGCCGCTCTCCGCGCGTCAGCGTGAGACTGAAGGTGGTGGCCAGCGCGGGGACGGCCGTCACGAGAGCGAGGAGCTGCGGCAGCGACGGCGCTCTTTCACCGCCCAGCGTGGGCCAACGGCGGATCCAGTACGTGGTGTGTCTGCGGTTGTCGCAGCGCCAGCTCCGGCCCGTCTCCTCGGTCCGCCGCTCCCGCGTCTCCGCCCGCCCGGCCTCCGCCGTCACCAGCGGATTCGCGCAGGCAGAGGTGGCGATGGCCGAGGTCAGCTCCTCCTCGTCGAGCAGCCTCGCCCGGAACCCGGCGCCGGTCAGCCGGCTCGCGAGGTGATCAGCGGCCCGTACGACGCACTTCTGCGCGCCGACGAGACCGCCCCCGCGCGCGGCCACGGCCTCCGGGCACAGCTCCGGGTCGAGCTTCAGCGCTATCCATGTGATCCGCACGGCCGGCGCACCCGTCTGCTCCTGCAGGGGCGCGTAGTTGGCGACGGCCACGGACTGCTGGGGCAGGTGAATCGCGGGCGCGGGCTGGGTGTGCAGCACGACCTGCGCCGACTCCAGCCGGATCCCGTCCACCTCCAGGGCGTCGTACACCAGGGAGACCGGCAGCGGCTGCCGGTTCCGCTCGGCCCGTACCGCGGTGGCATCGGCCTCCACCTGCAGTACCGCGGTGACGAACGTGCCGTCCCCGATGATTCCGACCGGCCGCCGGTCACGGCCGACGTACGTATACGTCCGCAGACTCGGGTCGCACTCCACGGCCGGCGCGAGCCCCGGCTCCGTGCCCTCCGGAATCGGCGTACTCGCCGCTCGGCGCTGACGTGCTTTCAACGCCCGTGCCGTGCCCAGCCATTCGGGCAGGGAGCGGCCGCGGCGACGTACGAAGGAGAGCAGCACCAGGCCGACTGCGACGACGGCCGCAGGCACCAGGGCCACCGGATCGATCACCCAACCGACCAGCAGGACGGCGGCCGCGATCTCAAACAGTACGAATCGTTGCAACCGGAATGCCCCGGCCTGACCTGAACGCACCCTGAAGTGGAGCGCGTCCGGCGAAGACGGTCCCCGCGCCGGTGTCTGCTGGGGCGCCGGCGAACCCTGCGACCGTGATCGGTCACGGGACCGGACCCGCGTTCCGGATGCCACCATTCCAACCCCCCGTTTTGCTGACAACTCGCTGCTATTTCCGTACTGCACAAGGCCCTTGAGAGCCCGAGTACCCTACCCGCTCCACAAGTCCCCGCGGATAACAGGCATAGTAGGGGGCCGCTCTGACATCGAAGGCGGGGACGGCGGTGGATCAGGTCGCCCCGGCGAGCGCGGACCATGTGAACACGGGGAGAGACAGGCACAGATGGCATCTCGGCGCGACCAGCTCAATGCCTACACCTTCGCGAAGCGCCGTATGCTCGCGGCCTTTCTGCAGCCGTCACCCGACGGCTCCGAGGAGGGCGCACCCCGCCCGCTGCGCGGAGTCCTTCCCGGCATCATCGTGGGCGTGATCGTCCTCGCCGTCTTCGGGGCCTGGGGCATGTTCAAGCCCACGGCGCCCAAGGGCTGGAACGAGCCCAAGGCCAAGGTGATCGTCGCCAGCGACTCGACCACGCGTTACGTCGTCCTGAAGACCGGCAAGCAGGTCCAACTGCACCCCGTCCTCAACATGGCGTCCGCCAAGCTGCTCCTCGACGAGGGCCAGGGCGATGTGGTGACCGTCGAGGAGTCCGTACTCGACGACGGCAAGATCCCGCACGGCGTCACCATCGGCATCCCGTACGCGCCCGACCGCCTCCCCTCGGCGTCCGAGGCGGGCAGCGAGAAGCGCTGGGCGGTCTGCGAACGCCCCAGCGCGGGCGGCGAGATCCAGAAGGCGGCCCTGGTCCTCGCCTCCCGCGACATGAAGGAGACCGAGGACAAGGGAGAGAAGCTGAAGGGCGGCCAACTCCTCTACGTGGCGGGCCCGGACGGGAACCGCTATGTAGTGGACGCGAGCGGACGGTCGTACCCCATCGGCAAGAGCGACGAACTGCTGCTGCGCGCCGTCGTCGGCTCCGACCGGCAGCCGCAGAAGGTGTCCAAGGAGTGGCTGGACACCCTCCACCGGGGCGACCCGATCTCCTTCCCCCAGATCACCGACCAGGTGGGCGCCGCTGCCGACGCCCCCGGTCAACTGGACGAGACGACCAACAGGGTCGGCATGGTGCTCAAGTCGTCCGACCTGAACAGCGACCAGTACTACGTGGTGCTGCCCGGCCGGGTCGCCCCCGTCTCGGACTTCGTGGCCCAACTCCTGCTGTTCAGCAAGGACTTGGTCTCGCTCGGCCAGGCCGACGAGGCCAAGGAGATGAGCCCCGGCGCGATCGTCCCGGGCAAGCCGTTCGGCACGGAGTACACGTGGCCGACCGGGGACCCTCAGCCCGTCAACGAGGCCTCCGGGAATCGCGGCAGCCGCAGCACCGTCTGCAACGTCCTGCGCGACGTGAACTCCGGCTCGGGCGCCACGACCCTGAGCACCTGGGCGGGCACGGACTTCCCGGCCAAGCTGCCCACCGGCTCCTCCAGCGCGTACGTCACGCCTGGTTCCGGCCAGCTCTACCGCCAGTTCCAGGGCGAGGACACCAAGTCCGGCCCCGTCTTCCTCGTCACGGACACGGGCCTGCGCTACGTACTGCAGTCCAACGCCGACAGCGGTACGGACGACGCGGGCATCGGTACGACGGCCAAGGACCGCAAGCAGGCCCAACAGGAAGCCGAACAGGCCCAGATCCGGCTCGGCTACAAGGACGTCGACGCCGCGCCGATCCCCGCCGCCTGGTCGGAGTTCCTGCCCACGGGCCCACGCCTGTCGACGACGGCGGCACGCCAGCCGCAGGGTTCGTAAGGGGCACGGCATGCGACGTATGAACACCGTGGTCGCCGTGCTGGCCGCGACTCTGCTCACGACTGCCCCCCTCGTCCTCGCACCCCCCGCGGCGGCGGCCGAACTCCCTTACTCCGACCAGTGCTCGTTCCCCAACGGCAAATACCCGGGCCGCCCCTGGTCCCTCCAGCGGGTGTTGTTGGACGAACTGTGGAGCCAGTCCAGGGGCAAGGGCGTACGGGTGGCGGTGATCGACACCGGCGTCGACGTGACGAATCCCCAGCTCACGGACGCGGTCGACGCGAAGAGCGGCCGTAACCTCCTGGACAAGAACCTCAAGGACGAGAACGGCAACCCGGTCAAGCGGGGCAAGGAGAACGGCACCTCGGACGAGGTCGGCCACGGCACCAAGGTCGCCGGCATCATCGCGGCCCGCCCCGCCGAGGGCACGGGTTTCGTGGGCCTGGCCCCCGAAGCGAAGATCATCCCGATCCAGCAGAACGACGAGGAGGGCCACGGCACAGCCGACACCCTGGTGCAGGCGATCCACCACGCCATCCAGGCCGACGCCGACGTCATCAACATCTCCCAGGACACGTCGAACGCGACGAAGCCGACGCCCAAGCTGCAACTGGCCATCAACGAAGCCCTGTCCCAGAAGATCGTCGTAGTGGCCTCGGCAGGCAACGACGGCCTCGGCGGCAACGCCAAGAGGACCTACCCCGCCTCTTACAAGGGCGTCCTGGCGGTAGCTGCCTCCGACCGCAACAACGAGCGCGCCTCCTTCTCCCAGGCAGGCGACTTCGTCGGCGTGGCGGCCCCAGGCGTAGACATGATCTCTACGGTCCCGGAGGGCGGCCACTGCTCCGACAACGGTACGAGCTTCTCGGCCCCGTACGTCGCCGGCGTCGCAGCCCTGATCAAGGCCAAGCACCCCACGTGGACGCCCCAGCAGATCGTCGCCCAGATCGAGCAGACGGCTGAGCGCACGATCGCAGGCCATGACCGCAATGTGGGCTGGGGAGTCGTAGACCCGGTCCGAGCCCTGACGGAGGACGAACAGCCACTGGAGTCCCCCAATCCTCGGCAAGGCCTGGGCAAGCCGGAAGCCCCGGCGGCGGCCAAGTTCCAGGTGGGCGAAACGGCCGAGGAACGTAACGCTCGGCTGGCTACGTATGTGGCTGTGGGGGCGGTGGTTCTTGTCGCTGGTCTGGGCGGCACGGCTGTGGCGATCAGGGATGCGCGTCGAAGGCGGGGGCGGCAACTGGAGGGCGGCACATGGACGCGCTGACCAAATTGAACGTGCTGACCCTCGTTCTGTCAGCCGTGCTGCTGGCCATGGCCTGCATCAAGGCGGACCGCATACGGGCGTGGCGCGCCGGCATCAATCCGTCGGCCGAGGAACTGCCCGACGCCTTCTTCGCCGTCGCCCGCGTCGCGCTCGTCGCCATGGCCGGCTACGGCATCTTCCTCAGCGTGCAGGGCTTCGGCGTCTCCGACGACACGTCGTGGGACGACAGCGAGCTGACCAGCGCGGTGCAGGGGGCCACAGACGCCTTGGACGGCAGCTCCGGGCTCGGCGACATCTACGCCGAGGACACCGACACCCGCTGGATCGACGAATACGCGACGACCATCGAGGACGAGGTCGTCGAGCATGGCGGCGGCGACGCCCCGCAGTTCGATCCTTTCCGGAGCAATCGATGACAGCACCAGACGCCGCAGCCGGCGCCGCAGGCGGATCTCGCGAGACGAGGGAGCGGATGCGCCAGTACGACCGACTGGACGAGCAGCCAGGGCGGACGTGGCTGACCCGCCTGTGGTGCGGCGCAGCGGTGCTGGGCATCGGGGCGAGCGTCTGGGCGTTCTGGCTCACCTACGACGACACGCGTGACCGCGCCGCCAGTGAACGGCAGATCGCCGAGGCCTGCGGCGGACTCCTGCCCGGCGAGGACGTGATGGACCTGCGCGGGGGCATGGTGAGGGCGGAGCCGGACGGCCGGGAGGTCGACCCGCAATACCCGCCGGGCGTCTGCCGGATCTATCGCGTCCCCGAACCTGGGAAGTCGGACGGATTGCTCACCCTCGCCCTGCGGACATCCTCCGATACGACGCCACTGCACTCCGTGGGGGACGCCATCGGCTCGGAGCCCTTCGACTACTTCGGGCGCGAGGAAAAGAACGAGGACGAGGGGGATGTGACCCGCCGGGCCGACCGGACCGTAGGCCAGCCGCTGGGCGACGGCACCCTCGGTGTCTACGGCGCCGACTTCGTCACCGTACGGGCCGACTGCGCTCCGGCTGCTTCGGATTCGGTTCCGGACCTGCTGACCGTCACGGCACGCGCCGACTACGAAGAGGTGTCCGACGAGGATCTCTCTCGACTGGCCGACATCACGCACAAAGCCGTGGCGGCGGCAGTCGGCGAACTCGGTTGCGACGTCCGCCTCCGCGCTCTTCCCGCCGACCTGGATCCCGTGAGCCGCACGCTCAAGTCGGCGACAGCCGCGCACGACTCCTGCGCCTGGTACAGCCGTTACATCAAGAACTCCGGGCGAGGCCACCTTCCCGACCGCGTGCTAGAGGTCCCCACAGCTTCCCGCAGCACCGAGGAGCCCTGCCTGCTGGCCGTGAGTCCCGGAGCCGTCCGCGCCATGAGGAACCTGACGGAAGAGGGGCTCAATACGCGGACAGCGCGCTCACGCATTCCCCTTGGTGGATGCGGACCGTCTCGTACTTCGGCCCGGATGCGCGCTCGGTCGGCTACGACGACACTCGCGATGGCGACAAGTTCCTCGAAGCCGGGACGGCAGGCGTCAACGAAGGCGCGGAGGTCCTGTGGGCTTCCTCCACCTGTGAGGGCAAGCCCGCCCTACACACCCTGACCATCAGCTACACCTACGACCCCGTCATCGTCGACCGGGCGAAGAGCCTCTTCCGCGCCTACGTCGACGACGTCACCGAGCGACGAGACTGCAAGGAAGTGAGGTTCCCCATCCACAAGGACCTCGACTGGCACTGACCAACTGGCAGTCAGTCACTGGAAGCCGCGTACGTGACGAAATCCGCCCAGGCTTCCGGCCGTGCCCGAAGGCGGGGCGCTGGGTTTCGGTCAGCTTGTCGAACAGTCTCGTGGTGTCGACCTACGGTCCGCACAACGTGGACTGGGCGAAGGGTCTCGTTCCATGTGCGGAGTAACCCGGCGGGGTGGGGCTCGGCGGGCGGCACAGGGGGGGAGCGGCCACGTGCGCGCGTTGGCATCGCAAAGGTTGCGGCGCGCGAGGCAGCCCACTCCTTGGAGGGAAATCTGCCGTGGGACGCGAGGAGGCCGACCGGGGTCGCCATGCCCAATATTCAGGCACTTCACGGTAGTTGGGAGCGTGGCTGATTGACGCTGCCTCGACAACTTCGTAACTGATCTAACGCCAGGCTCAGTTGGGCTCGATTTACACAATGACTACAGTGGTCATCGAGTGTGTCGATCAGGTCACTGCCTGCACAGCGCTCGTCAGCTGACAAACGGGGAACGGGGAGGGAAGGCATGCTGCCTGCGGAGGGCCTCAAGATCGGCCTGGAGGCGCTCGGAACCTTCAAGAAGCGCGTGGACGCGGTGCTTTCGACCTTCGACGGCTCACCTGCCAGTCCTCAGAAACTCGCGGCGCACGCTCTCTCGGAGGCCTCGTTCAGCGGCGCCGGCGGCTTCGCCGAGGCAAAGGGCCTGCACAGCCAGTACGAGCGCGTCCACGAACGCCTCACCACACTCTCCAAGACCCTCGGGCTTCAGATCGAGGCGATGCAGATCGCCGTCATGGGCGCGGACGGCAACTTCAGCAACCTCGAAGAGGAGCAGCGGCGGCGGTTCTACGAGATCGAGGCTGAAATCCGCCGCCAGCAGGACGAAGCAGAGCGGGAGAGGGACGCGGCGGAGGCGAAGGATGGCCAGGTCCCACCGAAGGACAACAACGAGGCGGCAGGGGGCGCGTACTGATGAGCGACGAGCAGCAGAATCAGGGCCCGCATCAGGCGGAAAGAGAGCAAGCAGCTCGGCAGGTGAATGTCGTCAACCTGACGAACAAGTTGGCGGAGGTGGACCTCCTCCCCTTCGGCGGGAAGCTCCCCCGCATGTTCGGCAAGACGAACTTCGAGGGCCACGACCTGAACGCCATGATCGACATGGTCGAGTCCGCGAAACCGGAGGACCTGGAAACCGCGGCCACTGCTCTCTTGAATGCGCAGACTGCTATCGAGGACGCCGCCGGAGAGCTCGAGGGCCACATCAGCCGGGTCGACTGGGAGGGCGAGTCTGGCGAAGCCTTCCGTAAGTGGGGCGCCAAACTCGTCATCCACGCCCGTAAACTCGCCGACTTCGCAGAGGCCGCCGGTACCCAGATGACGGCATCGGCGACCGGCCTCGCCTCCGTACGCAGCGCCATGCCGCCCCGCGACACCCGGCTGGACCCCAAGACGGTCGCGGACATTCCGACGCCCAAACGAGTTGAAGGCAACGAGGAGTACGCGGCGGCGGTCAAGGCCGAGAAGGACCGCCAAGAGGCGATCAACCAGATGAACCGGCTGTCGTCCTTCTACGAGGTGTCGGAGACGATGCTGGCGCAGCAGGAGCCTCCTGTTTTTGAGGCTATGCCGGATATGGGGGTGCCTAAGCCGGTTTACAGGGCCCCCCGCGGGCCAGGCGCTGAAGTGCAAGGCACCGAGGGGCTTGGGGCCCTTCGCGAGTCGGCGGTGGCGGGACAAGACTCGTCGGGCACGGTGGCAGGCCAATCCCGTTCGGCTGACACCTCCCCGCTACTCAAGCATGTGGACGGCTCGTCTATTTCCTCGGATGGGACCGTCGGTACGGAGATCGACAGCGTAGGCACTCTGCAGCCCCCTCAGGAAGCCGCAAGGTCAACGCCCAATTCGCCGCAGCCGGTTACCAGTTCAGGCAGTTCCAGCGGAGGGGCGCCTCTTCCGTTCGCTTCGGGACCGGTTCCTCTTGCCCGCGGCGGGCAGAGCGGCCGAACCTCGGGCTTCGGTGGAACGACCGGAAGCAGGCCCCCGATCTCGGCTCAGGGCCGTGCGGGCGCTCCCGGCGGCACTGTTGGCGGGCGCGGCGCCACGGGGCCGATCTCGTCTCAGGGCCGCGCAGGCGCTCTCGGCGGCACCGCCGGAGGGGGCGGCGCTACGGGTCCAATGGGGCGTGCCGCAGCTACAGGACCGTCGGGGGTCCGCGCCGGTGGCACGGCGGCCGGCAACTCTCCCGTGGGCCGAGGCATTTCCGGCGGAACACCTCGCCCCGTAGGGGGAACGGCGAGCGGCCGTGCTCGTGGCATGGGCCCGACGGGGGCGGCGCACGGCAACGGTGTCGTCGGAGGAAGGCCGATCAGCGGTGCTGCTCCGGGATCAACCAATTCCAGGGTTCCCCGAGGGACGGTCGTCGGCGCCGAGGGCAGTAACGGTTCCCGTGCACCTGTCGGCAAGATCGAGCAGCGAGGGGTCATCGGCGCGCCGCAGGCCTCCCCCGGCGCTCGTTCGGTGCGGCCTGTCCGCTCCGCTGCCAGCAATCCTGACGGGGTTGTTGGTACACCCAACGGGCGAGTTCGGGAAGGGAGGAACGGCGGATCCGCCGGAGCCAGTGCTGGAGTCCCACAAAGCCCGAGGGCGAGTCGACGCGAGACCAACCGCGAGGACCGCCAGGACCAACGTCAGCCCGAGACCCAGCGACGCAGCACGCCGCCAGCGACTGACTGAACACGAGCGAGGATCTACAGAGTCATGACAGGGACCAGCCCCCGTGGCAGATTGACTGCGCCTTTCGCAGGACGCGCTGGAAGGCGGGCGTCCATTGTGTGCACGGCACTTGGCGCTTTCGCTATCGCGTCTTCCGGGTTGGCTCCGAGCGCGGTGGCCGCCGACGTCCAATCACAGCAATGGCACTTGGACGCGATGGACGCCGAGGGCATGTGGAAGATCAGCACGGGCAAGGCTGTCAAAGTCGCAGTGCTGGACACTGGCGTGAATCCCAACACCTCGTCGCTGAAGGGCCAGGTGTTGGAAGGTGAAGTGCCACGGTCGGTCTCGTACAACGCCACCAAGGACTACCTGGGTCACGGCACCACTATGGCGGAGTTGATTGCCGGTACTGGCGCGGGAGGCGGCTTGCAGGGGCTGGCACCCGACGCGAAGATCGTCCCCTACCGGGTGATTATTACCCCGGACGTGAAGAGCACCACTGACATAAAGAAGACGCCTTCGGTCGCGGACGCGATCAAAGCGGCCGCTGATAGCGATGCTCAAATAATCAGCATGTCCTTCGGCGACGACTTCAGCGACCCGGACGACGAGGAGGCCATCAAGTACGCCCAATCCAAGGGCAAGTTGATGTTCGCCAGCACCGGCAACGAAGCTGAATCCAAAAACTTCATCGACCTTCCGGCCGCCTATCCTTACGTCGTCGGGGTTGCTGCCGCCGACGAGAATGGCAAGGTCGGAGAATTCTCGGAGCACGGCCACTATGTTGATCTGGCGGCTCCCGGCCTGAATTTGCCCGCGTGGTGCGACGCGAGTTTCCAGTCATACTGCGTCCAAAAGGGCACAAGTATGTCCACCGCCATCGCCTCGGCCTCCGCTGCCCTCATCTGGTCCGCCCACCCCGACTGGACAGCCAACCAGGTCCTCCGCAGCCTGATCGACACCGCCGGCCGCACCTGGCCGAAGGGCGAGCGGAGCAACTACCTCGGCTACGGCCTGGCCCGTCCCCGCAAGGTGCTGGAAAACAGCAACATCGATCCAGGCCCGGCCAACAAGGACCCCCTCAGCTTCGAGAACAGTATTGGCCTCGAGGTTTCGTCCCCCTCGCCTTCACCTTCCACGTCAGCCCCGTCAAAAGCACCCAAGAACCCCTCAGACGGCGGGACTTCTGCTGCAAGAACAAGCTCAGAGACGTCCGATAACACTGTGTTGTGGGTAGCTCTTGGAGCCGCCGGGGCTCTGGTGGTGATCGGAGCCGGTGCCTTCGCCGTGGTTCGTGCACGGCGCGGCGCGTGACGAATCACGCGACGTTGAACCCGTCGCACACGACGGTTCGGGCGCAGGCCAGCCACAACTGTGCACAAGCGCGACGACCAGCGCATCACGATTCAGCGATGCGCGCAGAAATGAACCACAGCTCTCAGGAAAGGGAGTGCCGAAATGGCAGACCGCGTTCTAAATGACAGCGACGTACAGAGGCTTCAGACCGAGGTCGTCGATCGGTACGACAACATCAGGGCCTCCCTCGCGAAGCTGCAGGGCACGATCGACATGATCGAGAAGGCCTGGAGGGGACAGGGCGCCCAAGCGTTCAACGTCAAGCAGACGGAAATCAACCAGCACATGGTCGCGATCGGCAAGATGCTCGACGACTTCCTCGAGGGCATCAACCTGAACAAGACCGACAAGCGCAACCTCGAAGCCCAGGTCGAGGCCGACCTCAGGCGGATCTCGGTAGACGATCTCGGTGGTAAGACTTCGGCGCTCAACAGCTACTGAGGGGCCATCGGCGGCCTTGAGTCGCACCGTTATCCGGGCTGCGTAGTCCGGCTGAAATCTTCACAGAAGCGAGGGAAACATGTCCGGAGTCCACTACGACGAACTTGCCGTTACGTACGGCACCATGGACGCGCTTGCCACCGAGCTGGGCAATCAGGCCAAGAAGCTCGAGGAAGACCTCGAGGCACTGAAGCAGGCTGTGCTCAACGTTTCCTCGGGCTGGGGCGGCGAGGCGTACCAGGAGTTCCAGAAGAAGTCCAAGGAGTGGGACACGCACGCACGCGGCATCCACCAGGCCCTGGTCAACATCTCGCAGCGTGTCCAGGCGGCCGGCGGTGACTACCGGGGCGGCGACTTGAAGGGTGCGAGCTATTTCCAGTAGGGGCGCACGGTTTGCGGAAACAGGGTGGGCATGCACGGGAGGTGCCCACCCTGTATTGCACCGGCCGCGTTTCCTTGGGGAGAACAAAGAAATCGTAGTTGCGCCAGTGCAGTTACGTGCGGGTTGGGATAAAGCGTGAAGTATTTATGCGAGTTGACATTCAACTGCTCAGGCGGTCATGGCCGCTGGGTAAGTTGTGGCTGCAGGGCAGAAAGCTGTGCGATCAGTCGAGATCGGGACTGACACGTCACGGGATCACGGGAAAGGGCGCGAGGGATATGGCCTGGGACGAGTGGGAGCAGCTCAAGGCCGACGCGGCCCAGCGTGCCTCGACAGGCATGCAGCTCAACCAGGTTGCAGCGGATGGTGGGGGAGGAGGCGGTGGTGACGTTGCTGGTGATCTGGTGGTCAACCAGGACGACCTCGGCGCCGTCGGCCATGACGCGTTCACCCTTTACGAAGGTCTCCGCACAGGGACGGATATCGCAGGCGGCGCGGGCGTGAACAAGGACGGCGCTGGATCGACGATGCAGGCCGCCGCCTCTTTGAAGTCGCACGGGTTCGCGATGGGCAGCGCCCTGGAACTGACGGTCGAGATCTGGACATCCCAGTCCAAGGCGGTGCTCCAGGCGTGTGCGCACATCTCCAATCACCTCGACTACAGCAAGAAGCTGCACGCCGAGGACGACGCCAAGATCGCGGCTGTAGTGCGTAGTCGGGACGGCTTGGCTGAGACCGTGTCAGAGCTCAGTAAGTACTTCAAGTAGGAGAGCAGTCCAGTGGCCGTCAAGTACATGGACCTGGTCGAGGTGGACCTCGGCAAGCTGGCCACGGCTGTCTCTGAATGGAAGAGCGCCGTTGACAAGCTCAAGACTGCAGCGGCGAACGCTCGCGACGGGATGAAGGCCAAGTCGGACAAGGCCCGGTGGGCTGGTGTGAACGCCACGGTGACGCGTGGCTTCGTCACCAAGACGACAAAGGAGATCGCCGACCTCCACATGGAGGCGGACAGCATTTACCGCGTCCTTGACGACGCTCATAGGGAACTGAACTCTCTGCAGAAGCAGATCAAGGTCGCGCATGGCGAGGTCCTGAAGTGGGGGATCCGCGTCGATGACTACGGTGACGGCACCGTCCACTGCGTTTACCCGCATATCGGAGGCGACGCTGACGTTCACACCGAGGAAGAGAACGAGGCCAGGGCCGAGCTGGAGGCTCGGATCAGTCGGATCCTCTCCCATGCCTCGGAGATCGATGCGTCGGTGGCCCGCGCGCTGCGCAAGAGTCACGGAAATGATCCACACAACGCTGGACACGGCTCATATAAATCCCTCGACGAAGCTCAGGTTGAGCGTGCGGCGGAGCTGGCGAAGCTCGGTCCGAAGATGACGGACAAGCAGTTCACCGAGCTGAACTCCATCATGAAGTGGAATGTGAGGGATGCAGACTTCAGCACGGCCTTCTACAAGTCCCTCGGAGGGCCCGAGAAGTCCCTTGAATTCTACGGCCGTATGTCCCTCGACGGTACGGAAGGCGACGACAAGGAGCGGCTGGCACTGACCAGACAGCTCCAGCGCAACATGGGAACAGCGCTCGCCTCGGCGACCGATCCGGACAACAAACCCCACTTGCCCGCGAGTTGGGGGACCGAGTTCAGGAAACTGGGTACTCAGCCGATCGAGCTCTACCCAGGCGCCCCGAACTCTCCGTACGGGTACCAGATTCTCGGCGGGCTGCTGCGGAACGGGAACTATGACGCGAAGTTCATCAATCCGATCGCGGAACACGTGGTCCAACTGCACCACAAGGACCCCGACTTCTTCATGAACAGCAAGCCCGTGACCGGGGGAGCCGACCTCGATTTGGGATTCAACCCATCGGGCAAGGCGGGCGCAGGATACGACCCGCTCACCAGCGTTCTGGAGGGGCTCGGGCACAGCCCTGAAGCGGCGAAGAAGTTCTTCTCGGATGACATGACACCGACGGTGTACAACGAGGACGGCACCGCAAAGAAGGGCGCCACGCTCGACTACAACTACTACGACGAGTTGACGAAGAAGGACTTCGAGTGGCCGGCGGACAGCCTTGTGCACCCCGGTGGCGACGAAGCCGCGCATGCCCGGGACGGTGGTCCGGACGCTCTCGGACACGCCCTGGAAGCCGCGACTCTGGGGTACGCGTACGACGACCCAACGCCCACTCCGTCGCGGGACGCGACCTCGGCCGCGATTATGGAAAAAGTCGTACAGACCTATGGCAACCCGGAGAACGCCAAGGAACCCATCTCCGACAGCCTTGGACGCATGGGCGCCGCCTACATCGACGACCTGAACTGGGGGCTGAACGAGAACAGGGACGACAGCCTGTTCGCCCCGAAGAACCCGGACGGGCATGCGCAGTTCGGATCGAGCAACGCCATCAAGTTCCTGAGCTCAATCGGGCAGCACCCGGACGCGTACTCGGAAATCTCCGTAGCTCAGCAGATCTACGGAACGAGCGCGCTGGAAGCGCAGGTTCACGGAAACCACATCAACGAGCCGCAGGCGCGGGAGCTTGTGCGCACCGGCGCGGAAATCCAAGGAATCCTCGATCAGTCCCGTGCGGATCAGGTTCAGGCCGAGGGTCTGGCGAAGGACGAGGCTTACAACAAGAGCCTGCAGACCAAGACCGAGTGGATCAAGTTCGGCTCAGGTGTGGCGATCGCTGCGGGCGCCGCGTTTCTGCCTCCGGTGGCAGCCGTGGGTGTGGCGGGCACGCTTATTCCTGTCTTCATGGATGCCGGGCAAGGCGCTCTGACGCAGCAGATCGGCAGTGTAATCGGCGACAGTGCAGAGACGGGGAAGCAGGACAGCTCCAGCGCGATTCAGGACCAGCGGAACACGATTTATGATGCCGGTCGTTCAGCCGCGGCGTCCCCGATGGAAAGATTCATGGAAAATCACCGTGTCAAGCATGAAGGAGATTTCGGACAGGATCTGGAGGATGCTCTTGAAATCGGGTACACGAAGGGGACGAATGGAGAGAATCAGCGTGGCGTGCTTCCAAAAGCTTAGGGTGATGGCGTCGGTTACGATCGCTGCGGTCCTCGCGACGACTGGTTGCCAGAGCGAGGAATCGAAAAGCGAAGGTGGGGCGAGCCCCAGTTCGACAGAAGTGACCTGTGACAAGATCCTTGGTGCTCAGGCCAAAGCGGCCATGAAGCGCATCGCTGATATTCCTGAATCTGTGAAGGTCACCTTTCTCGGGGATCCGCAGGGGGCGGCAGATGGCTTGGTGGCGCAGTATGATGCCGGAACGGCGAGTGAATGGGACGACGAGGATTTCTGTGGAGCGCATAAAGGGTCGGCGGGACTCGACTCAGTGCAGGTGAGGTTCGCCCTAGCACAAGAAATCCCTAAAAAGGGCGAGGCTGCCTCGATTTTCAAGGAATATCGTATGGCGAAGGCGGCCCTCGCAGGTGTGAAGGTAGGCGTGCTTTATTTCGAGTGCTCCAGTGAGAAATTTGCTTCGGGTGCCGGGGCGACCGTTTTGGTGCGGGGAGAAGTTCGTAGCCGGTACGAAACATCCGAGTCCGAGGATGCAGCGCGGGAGGACACGCTTCGTATCGTGTACGAGTCTAGCCGTGCATTTTCTGGCCTGCTTGAGTGCAAGTCCAACGCTGGGCTTCCGGCCAACTTTAAGATGCCGCCTGAACTGTAGAGCGGAATCATCCTTTTCAAGCAGCATGTACCGTGCAGTGAGGGGGTGGACGGCGATGCCGACGCTCGTCCCCCACTTGTGGTTGTAGTAGGCGAGGGGAGGGCCGGGTCGGCCTGCGGTCGGCGGCTCAGCGTGGAACTTGCCGTCTACTCGATGCGGCGAGCCCGCTCGAATCGACGTTGCTGAGCTGCAGGTGTACACGACGACGGCCGTCGAAGTGCGCGAGATGCTCCTCGTCCTTCACGGAGCTTCGCCTGTCTCAGTTGTCCTCATAGGCAGTTCCCCCGGAAGGTCGCGGCTTTCCTCGGGTTCTGCTGCAGGCTGGCAGTCGTGTCTGATTCACGTGAACGACGGCTTGGTCGACAACTCCGTGTTGCCCGCGCAGCCGAGCTCCTTGGCGAACGCGAGAGCGACCGAGTGGAGAACGGCTAGGTTTGCCCGGTGTAGGTCCTCGGCATCGCGCTCGGGCTCGTCCCGTTGAGCACCGCACCCCACGAGCGGGACGAATGCGCGCGCCCCTGCGTCAAACAACGTACGGGACAACCCCATTCTCCTACCCCCAGGCGGCGCGCGGTGGCCCCGCTGGAGTGCATGTGCTGTTCTGCAGTCGTTGCCACACTTCCTTTTGCATCAGTCTTCAAGCCCACCAGACTCGAAGTAGTCAATGCTCGTGAACCACCACACGGCCATCACGACCATCGCCGCCGCGCACGAGAGCAGCAGAATTCGCCGGCCCCGATACCCCGCTTCCGACGGCTCGTTTGCCTCCGGGTCGCGACATCTCAACACACCCTCGGCGCACCAAAACTCGCCCTCCGCACACCTCAGTACACTCTCTCCGGCACCAACCCCACCTGCACCAACGGCTTCCCCCGCCGCCGAGACACAAAGACCCCCCGCCCCGCAGGCATAGGCCGCGGCCGAACCCCACCCAACAAGTCGCCCTCACCCGGATCACCCGCGAGAACGACCCCCTGCGCACCCAACTCCTTGACGCGCTGCATAAACGCCTCGTACGACGCACGCCCCGCGCCCGCCGTAGACCGCGCGATGATGAACCGCACCCCCACGTCCCGGGCGAACGGCAACAGCTCCGTCAAGCCCGCCAGCGGATTCCCGCTCGACGTGGCCACCAGGTCGTAGTCGTCGATGACGACGTACACCGTCGGCCCACGCCACCAACTCCGGTCACGCAGCTGCTGAGCCGTCACGTCCGCCGTCGGCGTGCGGCGTTTCATCAGGTCGGCCAGGGCGGAGACGTGGTGGTCCATGGCGTTGGACATGGGGATGTACTCGGCCAGGTGGGAGGACGGGGTTACGTCCAGCAGTGAGCGGCGGTTGTCGATGACGAAGAGCTTGGCCTCGTCGCCCGAGTAGCGTTCCGTCAGCTGCTTGATCAGCAGGCGTAGCACGTTCGACTTGCCCGACTCGCTTTCGCCGAAGACGAGGAAGAACGGGTCCTGTTCGAAGTCGACGAAGACCGGTTCGAGGTTGTCCTCGTCGAGGGCGAAGGCGACGCCGCGGCGCGGGAAGCGGTCGCCCGGAGGCAGCTGATCGGCCGGGAACTCGCGGGGCAGCAAACGTACTTCGGGCGCCCCGGGTGCTTGCCAGTGTCGCGCGACCTCGGTCGCCAGTGCCGCCGTGGCGTCCGCCAGGTCCGTGTCGGAGGTCAGACCGTCGATGCGTGGCACCGCCGCCATGAAGTGCAGCTTCTGCGGGGCCTGTCCGCGGCCGGGCACGCCCGCAGGTACGTTCGCGGCCACCTTGCGGTCCAGCTCGGAGTCCATCGTGTCGCCGAGCCGCAGCTCCAGGCGGTTCATCAGGTGGTCCTTGAGGTTGGCCCTGACCTCCATCGAGCGTGAGGCCGTGAGGATCAGGTGGACGCCGTAACCGAGACCACGCGACGCGATGTCGAGGATCACCTGGTCCATCGCCTCATAGTCCGCACGGAAGTTGCCCCAGCCGTCGATGACCAGGAAGACGTCGCCCCACGGCTGGTCCGTGACCGAGATGTCGCCTCGGGCCCGCCGCGCCCGGAACTCCGCGATAGACGAGATGCCCGACGAACGGAAGTACTCCTCGCGGCGGGTCAGCACCCCGTACACCTCGGCCACCGTCCGCCGCACCCGCTCCGGATCCAGCCGCGAGGCGACCCCGCCCACGTGCGGGAGTCCGGCCACGGCCGACATGCCGCCACCGCCGAAGTCGAGCCCGTAGAACTGGACTTCGTGCGGTGTGTGGGTGAGTGCGAACGCCGAGATCAGGGTGCGTACGAGCGTCGACTTGCCGGACTGCGGGCCGCCGAGGATCTGCATATGGCCGGCCGCGCCGGAGAAGTCCACCCAGAGCGGGTCGCGGCGCTGCTCGTACGGCTTGTCCACCAGGCCCGCCGGTACGACCAAGCGGCCGGCGCCTTCGTAGTCCGGCTGCGTGAGGCCGCGGCCCTGCACCGCCGTGAGTCCGGGCAGGAGCCCGTCCAGGGACGGCGGGCTGTCCAGCGGCGGCAGCCACACCTGGTGGGCCGCCGGGCCCTGCGCCTCCAGCCGGCGCACGATCACGTCCAGCACGGTGTCGGCGAGCGCGTCGTCGACCTCTGGACCGTCCGGAGCCGAAGAGCGCTGCTGCGGCACCGGCACGTACTGCACCGGCACCTCGGCCGCCGTGAACAGCACCGGCCGCCGGTCCACCGGAAGCGGGCCGCCGCCCAGCGAAGCCCGCTGCGTGCCCGAGCGGTAGACCCCGGAGACGTACGCCGCCTTGAAGCGCACCATCTCGCCCGTGCCGAACTTCAGGAGGCCGGAGCCGGGGACGTTCGGCAGCTCATAGGCGTCCGGTACGCCGATCGCCGCCCGGGACTCGGCGGCGGAGAAGGTCCGCAGACCGACCCGGTACGAGAGATACGTCTCCAGGCCGCGCAGGCGGCCCTCCTCCAGGCGCTGCGACGCCAGCAGCAGGTGCACGCCGAGCGACCGGCCGATACGGCCGATCTGCACAAACATCTCGATGAAGTCCGGCTTCGCCGTCAGCAGTTCGCTGAACTCGTCGATCACCAGCACCAGGGAGGGGATCGGCTGCAGGGCAGCTCCCGCCGCGCGCGCCTTCTCGTAGTCGTGGATGTTGGCGTAGTTGCCCGCGTCGCGCAGCATCTCCTGGCGGCGGTTGAGTTCGCCGCGGATGGAGTCGCCCATGCGGTCGACCAGGGTGAGGTCGTCGGCGAGGTTGGTGATGACGGCCGCCACGTGCGGCATCTGCGCCATCCCCGCGAAGGTCGCGCCGCCCTTGAAGTCGGCGAGCACGAAGTTCAGCGTCTCCGAGGAGTGCGTCACCGCCAGGCCAAGTACGAGCGTGCGCAGCAGTTCCGACTTGCCGGACCCGGTGGCGCCCACGCACAGACCGTGCGGACCCATGCCCTCCTGCGCCGCCTCTTTGAGGTCCAGCATCACGGGGCGTCCGTCCTCGCCGACGCCGATCGGCACGCGCAGCCGCTCGGCCAGCGAACGCGGCCGCCAGGTGCGCTGGGTGTCGACGGATGCCGCGTCACCGAGGTTCAGCAGGTCGGTGAACTCCAAGTTGGCGAGCAGTGGTTCGTCGTCGTCCCCGCCGGAGGCCATCCGCAGCGGGGCGAGTTGGCGGGCGAGGGCTTCGGCAGACTCGTACGAGAGGGCGTCGGGAGTCCCTTCGTAGGCGACACCGTGCACCGACTCCAGGTGGAGTGCTTCGGGTCGTACGACGATGGACAACTCACCGCCGCCCGTGGTGAGTTCGCCGGGTACGACCTCGAGGACGGTGACGCCCTGCAGTCCTTCTGGGTTGGCCAGGACCGAGTCGGGGGGCAGGGATCGACCGTCGAGTACGACGACGATGTGGGGCTCCTCCGGCAGCGGCGCCGCGTTCGGGTAGAAGCGCGGACGGCCGGTCAGCCGGGTGGCGAGCAGGTTCTCCAGTTCGCGGGTGTCGCTGTCGATCAGCCTGCGGCTGCCCGCGCCGTCCACGGCACCGGGGGCCTGGACGTGCGGCAGCCACTTGGCCCACTCCCAGTGGGGCAGGTCCTCGCGTCCCGCCGCGACCACGATGAGCAGGTCCTCGGGGGAGTGCAGCGCGGCCAGCGAACCGACCATGGCCCGCGCTGAGGACCGTACGGACTGAGGTTCGCCGCTGATCGTCACGTGGTAGAAGGCGCGCAGCGAGACCGCCATCGGCAGGTCGTCCAGGGTGCTGTGCACGGCGAGGAAGCGCTGCATCGCGCCCGCGGTCAGGGGCTCCAACTGCTCGACGGGGGCGGTCTCGGGGGCGACCAGAGTGCTGGCGAGGGACTGCGAGCCGAGGCCGATGCGGACCTGGGCGAAGTCCTCGTCGCCGGGGCGGCGTTCCCATACGCGGCTGCCCTCGGCGACCAGGGCCCACAGCTGCTCGGGGGAGGGGTGGAGGAAGTACTGCGCGTCGCGCTGCGCCTTCGCCGTGTCGACGGCCGTGCGCCGGGTCTGTGCCAGGTAGCTCAGGTAGTCGCGGCGCATGTCCGCCAACTGCCCCTGGTTGCCGCGGCGGAAGCGGATCACCATCGCGACGGCCATGGCGATCGTCGAGGCGATCATGATCATGCCCATGATCCGCATGAACGGCTGCCCGCTCGTGAAGAAGAAGACCACCGAGCCACCCATGCCGAGCGTCGGCAGGAGTTGCATCAGCACGCTTTCCTGGTAGCCCCGCGGCAGTTCGGGCGGAGGCTGCAGGATGATCTCCTGTGTGGACACTTCGGACGGCAGCACTCGAGGCGGGCGCTTCACGACGATGTGGCTCACTGTCACCCATTCTGTGGTCGGCCGGGAGTCCGTCCGCCGCCCCGTGTCGGGCGGACGCAGGCCGCCGCGCGATCCTACTGACTCAGGTGGAGACCGAGGGACGGTAGGGTGCCGGAAGTTCGCGTCAGCACACGGGAGTTGAGCCGGAGCAGTTGGGCATTCACATACGAGCCCAGGACTTCCGGACCACTTCCGGATCGCCGACACAGAATCATCACTGAGGGGGAGCAGCAGGTGAGCATGACGGCCTCGGCGGCAGCCACCGGAGGGGGACCCGGTACGGGGACTCCGGCCGGGGCGGGTACGGGTCTCGGCTTCTGCCGGGTCACCATCGTCGCGCCCGACAGCCGGATCGACGTGGCGCTGCCCGACGACATCCCGGTCGCCGACATCTACCCGGAGATCCTCAGGCTCTCCCAGCAGAGCCCGGCCCAGAGCGCACCCGTCGGCTACCACCTGGTCCGCCGCGACGGCACCGTCCTGGACAGCGCCCGTTCCTTCGCCGCCCAGCGCATCCTCGACGGCGAACTCCTCACGCTGCGCCCCTTCTCCGAGTCACTGCCCCCGGCCGTCTTCGACGACGTCTCCGAAGCGGTCGCCTCCGCCGTGACCAGCGAACGCACCTTGTGGAGCGGCGACTTGACGCGCGCCGCGGGCCTCGTCGGAGGAGGCGTACTCGCCGTCCTGCTCGCCTTCGTGGCCTGGATGGGCGACCCGCTCCACGACATGAACAGCCTGCCCGGGATCCTCGCCGGGGTCGCCGGTGTCCTCCTGGTCGTCCTCGCCTGCGTACGCGCCCGGGTCTACGACGACCGGGCCTCGGCCATCGCCCTGGGACTCGGCGCCCTCCCCAACGTCGGCGTAGGCGGCTCAGGTCTGCTGCCGCTCGCCGACGGACAGGGCGTCGGCAAGCTCCAGTTCCTGCTCGCCTGCGCGGCGGTGCTGCTGGCCTCGGTCCTGCTCACCCTGTGCTCGCCGAGCGGGGACGGCCCGTTCGTGGCCTTCGTCTTCGCCTCCGCCATCGGCCTGCTCGCCGTGTTCGCGGCGACCCTCGCCGACTGGACGCCCTCCGAGATCGGCGCCCTGTGCGCCCCGATCGCCGTCGGAGGCCTGGCCTTCCTGCCCGGCCTGTCCATGCGCTTCGCCCGGCTCCCGATCGGCTTCGACACCCCGAACACGGCCCCGCGCAGCGCGTACGACACCGACCCCACCCCCCGCGAACCGGTCGACGCCGAGCGGGTGGCCGCCCAGGCGCGGCGCGGACACGAACTCCTGGTCGGCCTGGTGGGCGGCTGCGCACTGGTCGCCGTCGGTTCCTCGGCGGTCTTGGGCTTCTCCTCGAACGTGTGGGCCCAGCTCCTCGCCCTCGCGACCGGCGTGGCCCTGCTGATGCGCGCCCACCTCTTCCGCTACACCGCCCAGGTCGCCCCCGTCTTGGCCGGCGGCCTCGCCTCGCTGATGCTGCTCGGCCTCGGCCTGGCGCTCAACCCGCCGGACGCGATCGGCCGCGCTGCCCTCGCGGGCGACCGCGCCGACCTCGACATCCGGACCATCTGGCTGGTCGCGGCGATCGCGGCGGTGGCCGCGCTCGTCACGGCGATCGGCCTGATCGTCTCGCGCGGCGGCCTCACCCCGTTCTGGGGACGCTTCCTGGAGATCGCCGAGGGGTTCGTGCTGCTGACCCTGGTGCCGCTGGCACTGGCCGTCTTCGACGTGTACGCGACGGCTCGGTCGATGACGAGCTGACCTCGCGGCGCGCCGCACACACGTGGGGGCCGGCGGGACGCTCGTCCCGCCGGCCCCGAACAAGCCACCGCGGAGCCCTACTCCGCAGGGAGCCCGCCGTTGTGCGGAGCCGGCTCCAGGTCGAACTCCCCGTCCCGGGCGCCCAGGACGAAGGCCTGCCACTCCGCCTCCGTGTAGCGCAGCACCGTGTCCGGGTCGAGAGACGACCTCATGGCCACCGCGCCGCCGGGGAGATAGGCGATCTCGACCCGCTCCTCGTGCTCCTCCGTACCCGGCGCGCTGTGCCATTCGACCCCGGAGATGTCGAGGGCGTAGAGCTCGTTCTTCTCCCGCTCCTTGCGCGCCTTGACGTCCTTGTCCTCTGCCTCGGCCATGGCGAAGCGACCCCTTCCAGACCTACGAATTCCCGACCTGTGAACGACCTGTCGCGTCACCCTACTGGGACCGGCCCCGGCCTCTCAGGACTCCCGGAACCCCGGTCAGAGGGCCCGCAACCTCCTGGTACCCTGTGTAACGGCCGTATGTGTACGCACCCCCGGATCGCCCCTCAGGGCCCTGGAGGACGCGCCCAGCGGATCCCCGCCTCCCGAGTAACGGAAGCTCCCCTGAGAAGTGGACCAGGGGCACTCGGTGGCTATCAAAAGACTACGAGGAGTACGCGTGTCGCTCGACGCCGCTACGAAGAAGCAGATCATGTCCGAGTTCGGCCAGAAGGAGGGCGACACCGGCTCCCCCGAGGTCCAGGTCGCCATGCTCTCGCGCCGGATCTCGGACCTGACCGAGCACCTCAAGACCCACAAGCACGACCACCACTCCCGTCGTGGTCTGCTGATCCTCGTCGGTCAGCGTCGCCGCCTTCTCCAGTACCTGGCGAAGAAGGACATCCAGCGCTTCCGTGCGCTGGTCGACCGCCTCGGCATCCGCCGTGGTGCGGCGGGCGCCCGTTAAGACGCCGTGAAGGGAGCGGTTCCCACACTGAGGGGGCCGCTCCCTTTGCTGTACGTGCGGAGTGTCACCGCCACTTTGTAGTGTGGTAGCACAACACAAGACGTACGACACGACGTGGTTCCGCGACAGCGCACAGCGACGGAGCGGACACCACACCTGAACGAGGAGAAGCGCGCCTCGCCGCCGCCGGTCCTCGGTAGTGGCCCCCGGGGGAATGCGAGCCCCGGGTGCTTCGATCGAAGACCGGCCCGCACCAGACGGAGCGCTTCTCCGACGTCCACCCGCCACACGGGCGGGACGGGACGAAAGACGAAAAGCATCGGAGAAAACGCTAGTGGAGAACGAGACCCACTACGCCGAGGCCGTTATCGACAACGGTTCCTTCGGCACCCGCACCATCCGTTTCGAGACGGGCCGTCTGGCCCGCCAGGCCGCCGGCTCCGCCGTGGCCTACCTCGATGACGACACCATGGTTCTGTCGGCCACCACGGCCTCCAAGAACCCCAAGGACCAGCTCGACTTCTTCCCCCTGACGGTGGACGTCGAAGAGCGGATGTACGCCGCCGGCAAGATCCCCGGCAGCTTCTTCCGCCGTGAGGGCCGCCCCTCCGAGGACGCGATCCTCACCTGCCGTCTCATCGACCGCCCGCTGCGCCCGTCCTTCAAGAAGGGCCTGCGCAACGAGATCCAGGTCGTCGCCACGATCATGGCGCTCAACCCCGACCACCTGTACGACGTCGTGGCGATCAACGCCGCGTCCGCGTCCACGCAGCTGGCCGGTCTGCCCTTCTCCGGCCCGATCGGCGGCGTCCGCGTCGCGCTGATCCGCGGTCAGTGGGTCGCGTTCCCGACGCACACCGAGCTCGAGGACGCCGTCTTCGACATGGTCGTCGCGGGCCGCACCCTGGAGGACGGCGACGTCGCGATCATGATGGTCGAGGCCGAGGCCACCGAGAAGACCATCCAGCTCGTCAAGGGCGGCGCCGAGGCGCCGACCGAGGAGATCGTCGCCGCCGGTCTGGACGCCGCGAAGCCCTTCATCAAGGTGCTCTGCAAGGCCCAGGCCGACCTCGCCGCGAAGGCCGCCAAGCCGACCGGCGAGTTCCCGATCTTCCTCGACTATCAGGACGACGTCCTGGAGGCGCTCACCGCAGCCGTCAAGGACGAGCTCTCGCAGGCCCTCACCATCGGGGGCAAGCAGGAGCGCGAGAGCGAGCTGGACCGTGTGAAGGCGCTCGCCGCCGAGAAGCTGCTTCCGCAGTTCGAGGGCCGCGAGAAGGAGATCTCCGCCGCGTACCGCTCGCTGACCAAGTCCCTGGTCCGTGAGCGCGTCATCAAGGAGAAGAAGCGCATCGACGGCCGCGGCGTCACGGACATCCGTACGCTCGCCGCCGAGGTCGAGGCGATCCCGCGGGTGCACGGCAGCGCGCTGTTCGAGCGTGGCGAGACCCAGATCCTGGGCGTCACCACCCTCAACATGCTCCGCATGGAGCAGCAGCTGGACACCCTCTCCCCGGTGACCCGCAAGCGGTACATGCACAACTACAACTTCCCGCCGTACTCCACCGGTGAGACCGGCCGCGTCGGCTCCCCGAAGCGCCGCGAGATCGGCCACGGCGCCCTCGCCGAGCGCGCGCTCGTGCCGGTGCTGCCGACGCGCGAGGAGTTCCCGTACGCGATCCGTCAGGTGTCCGAGGCGCTCAGCTCGAACGGCTCGACGTCGATGGGCTCGGTCTGCGCCTCCACCATGTCGCTGCTGAACGCCGGTGTGCCGCTGAAGGCTCCCGTCGCCGGTATCGCCATGGGCCTCATCTCCCAGGAGATCGAGGGCGAGACGCACTACGTGACGCTGACGGACATCCTCGGTGCCGAGGACGCCTTCGGCGACATGGACTTCAAGGTCGCCGGTACGAAGGAGTTCGTGACCGCGCTCCAGCTCGACACCAAGCTGGACGGCATCCCGGCCTCCGTCCTGGCCGCGGCCCTGAAGCAGGCCCGTGACGCCCGCCTCCACATCCTCGACGTGATGATGGAAGCGATCGACACCCCGGACGAGATGTCCCCGAACGCCCCGCGGATCATCACCGTGAAGATCCCCGTGGACAAGATCGGCGAGGTCATCGGCCCCAAGGGCAAGATGATCAACCAGATCCAGGAGGACACCGGCGCCGACATCACGATCGAGGACGACGGCACGATCTACATCGGTGCGGTCGACGGCCCGTCCGCGGAGGCGGCCCGTACGACGATCAACGGCATCGCCAACCCGACCATGCCGGAGGTCGGCGAGCGCTACCTGGGCACGGTCGTCAAGACGACCACCTTCGGAGCGTTCGTCTCGCTGCTCCCCGGCAAGGACGGTCTGCTGCACATCTCGCAGATCCGCAAGCTCGCCGGCGGCAAGCGCGTGGAGAACGTCGAGGACGTGCTCGGTGTGGGCTCCAAGGTCCAGGTCGAGATCGCCGAGATCGACTCCCGCGGCAAGCTCTCCCTCATCCCCGTGATCGAGGGCGAAGGCGACGACGACAAGAAGGACGACACCGACAAGTGACGTCGAGCAGCTCCACGGCGACGGCCCGCACCTCCTCCGAGGCGCGGGCCGTCGCCCGTACCCAAACCCTGATCAAGGGCCAGAACGGCATCGGTACGGTACGCAAGACCACCCTCCCCGGAGGCCTCCGCGTCGTCACCGAAACGCTGCCCTCCGTGCGCTCCGCCACCTTCGGCATCTGGGCACATGTGGGCTCCCGCGACGAGACGCCGGCTCTGAACGGTGCCACGCACTACCTGGAGCACCTGCTCTTCAAGGGCACCTCCCGCCGTAGCGCGATGGACATCTCCTCCGCCATCGACGCGGTCGGCGGCGAGATGAACGCCTTCACGGCCAAGGAGTACACGTGCTACTACGCGCGCGTGCTCGACGCCGACCTCCCTCTTGCCATCGACGTCGTCTGCGACATGCTTACCGGCTCGACGATCCTCGAAGAGGACGTGAACGTCGAGCGGGGCGCGATCCTCGAAGAGATCGCGATGACCGAGGACGACCCGGGCGACTGCGTACACGACCTGTTCGCGCACACCATGCTCGGCGACAGCCCTCTCGGCCGTCCGGTCCTCGGCACGGTCGACACGGTCAACGCCCTCACCGCGGACCGCATCCGCCGCTTCTACAAGAAGCACTACGACCCGACGCACCTCATCGTCGCCTGCGCGGGCAACGTCGACCACAACAAGGTCGTACGCCAGGTCCGCGCGGCCTTCGAGAAGGCAGGCGCCCTGACGCAGCCGGACGCCACGCCCATGGCCCCGCGCAACGGCTCGCGCGCCATCCGTGCCGCGGGCCGCGTCGAACTGCTCGGCCGCAAGACCGAGCAGGCCCATGTCGTCCTCGGCATGCCCGGTCTGCCCCGCACCGACGACCGCCGCTGGGCCATGGGGGTCCTGAACACCGCGCTCGGCGGCGGCATGTCCTCCCGCCTCTTCCAGGAGGTCCGCGAGAAGCGCGGCCTGGCCTACAGCGTGTACTCGTACACCTCGGGCTTCGCCGACTGCGGACTCTTCGGCGTGTACGCGGGCTGCCGGCCGAGCCAGGTCCACGACGTACTGAAGATCTGCCGCGACGAGCTCGACCAGGTCGCCGAGCACGGTCTGTCGGACGACGAAATCGACCGCGCCATCGGCCAGTTGAGGGGCTCCACCGTCCTCGGCCTGGAGGACACGGGTGCGCTCATGAACCGCATCGGCAAGAGTGAGCTGTGCTGGGGCGAGCAGATGTCGGTCGACGACATGCTGGCCCGGATCGCCGCGGTCACCCCCGACGACGTACGGGACGTGGCCCGCGACATCCTGGGCCGGCGACCCTCGCTGTCGGTCATCGGCCCGCTCAAGGACAAGCAGGCATCCCGGCTGGACGACGCGGTCGCGTAAGTCATCGACTAAGGAATCAAGAACATGAGCAAGCTGCGCGTGGCGGTCCTCGGCGCCAAGGGCCGGATCGGATCCGAGGCGGTACGAGCCGTCGAGGCGGCCGAGGACATGGAGCTGGTGGCCGCCCTCGGCAGCGGCGACAAACTGGAGACGCTGGTCGAGACCGGCGCCCAGGTCGTCGTCGAACTGACCACGCCCGCCTCGGTCATGGGCAACCTCGACTTCTGCGTACGTCACGGCGTCCACGCCGTGGTCGGCACCACGGGCTGGACCGACGAGCGCCTCGCGCAGCTGAACACCTCGCTGGCCGCCTCGCCTGAGACAGGCGTGCTGATCGCCCCGAACTTCTCCATCGGCGCCGTGCTGACCATGAAGTTCGCGGAGGCCGCCGCGCCGTACTTCGAGTCCGTCGAGGTCGTCGAGCTGCACCACCCGAACAAGGTGGACGCCCCCAGCGGCACCGCCACGCGCACCGCCCAGCTCATCGCCGCGGCCCGGGAGCGCGCGGGCAGCGCCCCGCAGCCCGACGCCACGGTCACGGCACTGGACGGCGCCCGCGGGGCGAACGTCGACGGCGTGCCCGTACACGCGGTGCGGATGCGCGGTCTGCTCGCACACCAGGAGGTGCTCCTCGGCGGCGAGGGCGAGACCCTCACCATCCGCCATGACTCGCTGCATCACAGCAGCTTCATGCCGGGCATCCTGCTCGGCGTACGCCGCGTCGTGGACACCCCCGGCCTCACCTTCGGCCTGGAACACTTCCTGGACCTGAACTGAGCGTTCGGACGACAAGCATGCGCGCAAAGATCACGTACGCCGTCACGGCCGCCGTCCTCGTCGTCTACTTCGTCCTGGTCGGCAGCCGTGGGGTCATGCTCATCGAGACCGGCACGGCGCTGACGGTCACCTTCGGGGTGGCGGTCCTCATCCTGCCGGTGATCGGCCTGTGGTTCCTCTGGAAGAACACGCAGTTCGTCCGGAAGGCCAACCGGCTCGCCGCCGCCCTCGACGCCGAAGGCGGCCTGCCCGTCGACGAGTTGAAGCGCACCCCGGCCGGCCGCATCGACCGCGACTCGGCCGACGAGGTCTTCGCCCGCCGCAAGGCCGAAACCGAGGACGCCCCCGACGACTGGCGCAGCTGGTTCCGCCTCGCGATCGCCTACCACGACGCCCGCGACACCGCGCGCGCCCGCAAGGCCATGCAACGCGCCATCGCCCTGCACGAGGGCAAGCCCGTGCGGGCCTGAGCTTGGGCGGCACGACGAGTGCTGCGACGAAGGGGCCGGCCCTGCGCGGACCGGCCCCTTCGCGCTGTCGATCACACGTGCCGGTACTCGTCCGACCACACCTCGACGCCGTCCGCCGCCCGGTCGAAGGCCGCGGGGCGCCCCAGGAAGTCCGCGTTGTGCGTGGTCAGCAACCGCGTCGGCTCGTCGCCCGGCCGGTCCCTGCGGACGAGGACGAGCGCCTGCCCCTGCACCGTGCGCGGCAGCCCGAGCCAGCGCACCGGCTGCTGCACCGTGCGGACCTCCACGACCTGCGCCCAAGGCGCCGTACGCGTGGTGAAGAAGCGCACCTGACGCAGCCCGGACGCACTCACCCACGCGCCCACCCGCAACAGCCGCAGCGCACAGCCGATGACGAACAACGCCAGACCGAAGACGATCGCGCCCCCGCCCAGCGTGCCGGCCACCGCGATGATGACCGCCGCGAACAGCACGTACGAGGCGAGCAGCAGCAGGAGCGCCGCCATGGCGACCCGCCACGGACCGGGCCGGTAGGGGCGTCGCCAGCGGTCGCGGTCGTCGAACGGCAGCGGGAGATCGTCCGCCACCTCGTCGAACGCGCGGTCGGCCGTCAGGAAGGGCAGGGGCACGACTGATCCTCACTCAATCCACGCACGGTCTGTGCCTGGTGAGGCTACCTAGCCATGTCCCTGCTCACCACCCTCGGGGGCCCGGATGAGCCCCCGGCCGCCGACGGCGCTCAGCGGCTGTTCGAGGCCTCGGACTGCTGGGTCTGAGCGGGCGACTGATCCTGCGACAGCGCGGGCATCCCGAAGAGCAGGGAGCCCGCCAGCCCGGCGACGACGGTGAGGCCTATGAGCCAGCGCCCGACCACCTCCGAGGCGGAGGCACGCTCGCGGGGCGGGGGTGTGACATTACTGCGGAACTTGTCGGCTTCGGCGATGAAGGCGAACGGAACAGGCTCGCGCCGACGGAACATGGAAACTGCTTCTCCTCAGGGAACTCGAACGGATAGTTCTCAACAAGACAGACGAACGAACGCCCCAAAAGGTGCCCCGTTTCACCGAATTCGCAGAAGTTCGGCGAAGAATGTCGCAGCCCGCCACCGAACGCCCCGTTGTCAGAGCCGGGCCGTAGAGTGGGCGCCGCCCAGCCAGCGATGGGAAGGACCCCGCAAGCCGTGACCGACAGCCCCGCCGACGACCTCAAGCCCGGCTTCCGCAGCGATGTGACCGTCGAGTTGGTCAAGCACAGCGCGGCCGACTCCGACGTGCTGTTCGCCGCCCGCGTCTCGACCCTCGGGGAGCAGTCCCTGGACGAGCTCCAGAAGGACCCCGAACGCTCCAAGGGCCTGATCAACTTCCTGATGCGGGACCGGCACGGCAGCCCCTTCGAGCACAACTCGATGACGTTCTTCATCAGCGCCCCGATCTTCGTCTTCCGCGAGTTCATGCGCCACCGCGTGGGCTGGTCGTACAACGAGGAATCAGGTCGGTACAGGGAGCTCCAGCCGGTCTTCTACGTCCCCGACGAGTCCCGCAAGCTGGTCCAGGAGGGCCGCCCCGGGAAGTACGTCTTCGTGGAGGGCACCCAGGCCCAGCAGGAGCTCGTCGGCCGCGTCATGGAGGACTCGTATGTGCACGCGTACGAGGCGTACCAGGAGATGCTGGCCGCCGGCGTCGCCCGCGAGGTCGCCCGTTCGGTCCTTCCCGTCGGCCTGTACTCATCGATGTACGCGACGTGCAACGCCCGCTCCCTGATGCATTTCCTCGGCCTGCGCACGCAGCATGAGCTCGCCAAGGTGCCATCCTTCCCCCAGCGGGAGATCGAGATGGTCGGCGAGAAGATGGAGGCGGAGTGGGCCAAGCTCATGCCCCTCACGTATGCCGCGTTCAACGCCAACGGCCGGGTCGCGCCGTAGCGCGCACTCGCTCGCGGCATCCGGCACAGATGTACGGGTCAGCCGAGCGAAGTGTCCGTATTGCGGCATTTCTAGTAGTTCATCTAGCCTGATCAAACGGGTCCGGCACTGCCTGAACCCCCGAGCAGGCAGTGCCGGGCTCCACCTTTGTCGCGACTTGTCGCCCGACCCGAGGGCAGACCGCGCGCTGAGCAGCGAGTAGCGTGTTACCCATGGCTCCGACCTCCACTCCGCAGACCCCCTTCGGGCGGGTCCTCACCGCAATGGTCACGCCCTTCACGGCGGACGGAACTCTCGACCTGGACGGCGCGCAGCGGCTCGCCACCCACCTGGTGGACGCAGGCAACGACGGCCTGATCATCAACGGCACCACCGGCGAGTCCCCGACCACCAGCGACGCGGAGAAAGCGGACCTCGTACGGGCGGTACTGGAAGCGGTCGGCGACCGTGCCCACATCGTCGCCGGAGTCGGCACCAACTACACCCACCACAGCATCGAGCTGGCCCGCACCGCCGAGCAGGTGGGCGCACACGGCCTCCTCGCGGTCACGCCGTACTACAACAAGCCCCCGCAGGAGGGTTTGTACCGGCACTTCACGGCGATCGCCGACGCGACCGCACTCCCGGTCATGCTCTACGACATCCCCGGCCGCAGCGGCGTACCGATCAACTCGGAAACGATCGTGCGCCTGGCCGAGCACCCGCGTATCGTCGCCAACAAGGACGCCAAGGGCGACCTCGGCCGCGCCAGCTGGGCCATCGCCCGTTCCGGCCTCGCCTGGTACTCCGGCGACGACATGCTGAACCTGCCACTGCTGTCCGTGGGCGCGGTCGGCTTCGTCTCCGTCGTCGGCCACGTCGTCACCCCCGACCTGCGGGCCATGATCGACGCGTACACCAGCGGCGACGTCCAGAAGGCCACTGAGATCCACCAGAAGCTGCTCCCGGTCTTCACCGGCATGTTCCGCACCCAGGGCGTCATGACCACCAAGGCCGCGCTCGCCCTCCAGGGCCTGCCCGCCGGACCGCTGCGCCTGCCCATGGTCGGACTCTCCCCCGAGGAGACCGCCCAGCTCAAGATCGATCTTGCCGCCGGCGGGGTACAGCTCTGATCACAGACTTCACAACTGAATACGTACGACCAGCAGGCCAAAGGCCTGCACCACCAAGACAACTGCTACTGCACGAACGTCATGCGCGCCACGTGCCCTGCCAGGTACGTGGCGTGCGTGGTGAGGAGAGAGTCTTTTGAGTCATCCGCATCCTGAACTGAGTCCCCCGGCGAAGCTCACCGAGGGCGGCCTCCGGGTCACCCCACTCGGCGGGCTCGGCGAAATCGGCCGGAACATGACGGTCTT